>NZ_WXVU01000001.1 GCF_009900745.1 Chryseobacterium sp. c4a
CATATATTGAACGCTTAAACCGTACATTCAGAGAAGACGTTTTGGATGCATACCTATTCGGGTCTATAATGGAGGTAAATGCAATGGCTTATGAGTGGCAAATCGATTACAACAGTAATCATCCGCACACATCTTTAAATGGACTTAGTCCTTGGCTATATGCTAAAGAATCTTTAGTCAATTAGAAGGGATTTTATATTTATTAACTGTTTGAAAAAAGGTAAGTCTTCAAAAAAGGTAAGTCTTCACTTCTTCTTTAGAAAAAGATAAATGGTATCGTTTTAAAGTTGCTTTAGAAACAAAGATCTGTAAAGATTGTAACTCTATAAGCAATAATTGGATGTACTTTAAAAATTCATTAAACTGATTCTTAAAGAAAAATGTTTTGGATAATGGCTCCGGAATTATTGTAAATATAGAAAAAGTATGAAACAGATCATATTCCTGATGACTTTTATAATGTGTTTGAGCTGTACTCGAAAAGAAATGAAGCTCAACTTCTGTGATACAGTATACCGCACCAAGCAAAATTCCTGTTTTGTACTCGAGAATGATACTGATGTAAAGTATATTTTTTATCCCCCTTCATTTATTGGTGACGAAGAATGGGGCTATTTAGGGGCTATTGTAAAGATAACTGATGAGGAAGGCAAAGAACCACGCGTTAATACAGTTTATATTAATAAGGGCACACCTACGGGAAAAGCAATGGATCAGTTTATGATGAATGCACACAAAGATTATTTGCTATGGAAAAAATTATTGGCTCAGGGTGTCCGTATTGATTACCTGGGAGCAAAACAATATAAGGTAATTACAAAAACAAAATTTGTTTTGAATCCTGGCGACGAAAGGGAAATATCAAAGAAAATTTCCATCTTTCAAAAGGATTTGGAGTCTTCAGGTACTTATTATAGTTTTGATCAAAAAAAGAAATACTTTATTCAGATTGAACTCGACTTTGACAGTACTGAAATTAAAAAATACCTGCCAGCACAACAATTAGATTCTTTGAAAAAGAATAATCTCAAGATATTTCATGGTATTCTAAAAACAAAGAAAATTCCAATACAATTAACCCAATAATGGATATCGATTATTTCAGTCTATCCGGGTTTTGCTTCAAAAAGCTCTCCCATCCTGAATACGACTTGGTATCAGTTATTGTTCCGGAATTAAAATGATGGCAGATTGCTACTGCAAGACCATCAGAAGCATCTAAATATTTGGTGGGAAATTCCTTTAGTTTAAGAAGATTCTGAAGCATTCCTGCTACCTGTTCTTTACTGGCGTTTCCATTTCCGGTGATGGCCATTTTGATCTTCTTGGGTGAATATTCTGTGATGGGAATATTTCTGTAAAGGCTGGCTGCCATAGCTACTCCTTGTGCGCGTCCAAGTTTCAGCATACTTTGTACGTTTTTTCCAAAGAATGGTGCTTCCAGAGCTACTTCATCCGGGTGATATTCGTCAATTAAGGCTAACGTTTTTTCAAAGATATATTTTAGTTTGGTTTCATGGTTAGGGTATTTTTTCAGGATAAGTTCATGAATAGAAACCATCTCCATTTTACCTTTTTTAACGGAAATAAGACCAAATCCCATTACTGTTGTTCCGGGATCAATACCTAAAATTATCTTCTCTGCAATCATTGGGTCAAAGATAGGACTTTATAAAATAATAATGGGATAGGAGATGAAGAGATAGGATTTGAAACTGGGAAATCATGGATAATATGTATTGAGTGCTAAATTACGCCTTTAAAAGATTTCTCTGCAATAGGAACCCAATTTTCGTCGTGACGTAATAATATAATTTTATTAACTAAAAATTTAGTTTTGTATTCTTTGTGTTCGTATTTTTCCCATGCTTTAAGATAGTTCTCCCAGGTTAAATTCCTGTATCCTACAGTCATATGAGGTGTAAAGGAGTATTGGGTGAAGTTGAACTGCTGTTTTACTCTATGATAAAGATCTATTAAGTGAATATTGTCTTCAGGATGTACAAAGATTACCGGGTTGTTGGGATTGGGAAAGCTTCCAAAGCCATTCAGCTCAACTTCAAATGGTAAAAGCTGAGTGTTTATTTTTTGAAAAGCGATGTGAATGTCTTCTTCTAATTTCAACTCTCGGGAAAAAGGTGGGAAAAGCGTAATATGAGCTTCATTTTTCAACGCTTTGGAATTATCATAAGAAATAGCCAGATCTCTTTTAAAAACCTTTATTTCCTCAATGATTTCCTCGGGTGGATAGACGGCGATGAAGTACATTTTTTTCATATAACAAATTAAAAAAAATAAAATAAATTTAAATACATAAAAAAATTATGCATAGATTTGCAATGTATTGAAATGACACCATGAAGAAAAACAGTCTTTATAAAGGAACCTTACAGAACATTATTTTGAAGCTGCTTTCAAAAGAAGTTAAAATGTATGGCTATCAAATTACCCAAAGAGCTAAAGAGCTTACCCAAGGAGAACTTGAGATGACAGAGGGTGCACTTTATCCATTATTGCATAAACTGGAGGGTGATGGAATGATTACTTCTGAAATTCAGAAAATAAATGGAAGAGACCGTAAATATTATCTGCTTACTGAAAAAGGGAAGAAACAGCAGGTAGAGCAGGAGAGTGAAATGAAAAGTTATCTGGTCAATCTTCAATCTATTTTTAGCATATAATGAATACCATGCAGAAAGACAAAATTACAGATTATCTTTTGTGCTCCTAATGCTGATCATCAATAAATATATCTACTCAAAAAAATAAAAACTAATAACCTTTTTTATATGATTACACTTACACAAGAAAAAGAAATACAGCAATACCTTTTATCAAAGCATTTGAATCAAAAATTATTTCTGGAAATTAAAGACCATTTTATTCAACAGATTTCCACTCTTATGGAAGAGCAGAAATCAAATTTTGAAGACGCTTTTCAGGACACCAAGCTAAGTTGGAAGCAAGAATTAGACTTTGTAAAAGCAGATCTATTCTCCTTTCGAAAAATTACAAAAATTGAAAAAGAAATACTTCAGAGAAAATTCAGGAATATTATGCTGTATGCCGCTATTTTCACATTGCTTTTATCTCAATTTGTACTTACGGTATCAAATGTTTTTATGTATTCTGAAATGATATTGATAGGAGCTATGGTCTCACTCTTAATTTATAATGTCATTTTCCAAAAAATGAGACTGTATCATTACCTGCAACTCAGTTTCCATCCTTTGATCTTAAAGAATGCTCTTGCTGGTATTGTACTTTTCACTTCTGCGTATCTTTTGTATAATCATCTGGCAGTGCAGGGAAGCGGAATGATGAAGCTTTTCTTTTTATATGCTATGGCCGTTAAAATTCAGATTCTGTATTACAAAGCACGAAAGATTAATGTCCTGATCTAAGCTGATTAAGAGTGTTTTCAAGATGATCTGTAATCTTTTTTACTTCAATATGCGGCTTGAAGACTAAGCCTTTTCCTTTTTCTTCATCCGCAATATTCGAAAGAATGATAACGGAGGTCTTGGTCTCAGGATAATAAATATTCAAAGAAGGAGACCCCTTTACATAGCCGCTGTGAAAGTAAGAATTGGGTTTGCCAATATTCAGCATAATTCCATAGGCGTAGCCCATTTTTCCGAAGATAGCATGTCGTCTTTCTGCACTTTTTGCCATAAAAAGTTTAAGCGTTTCGGGTTTTAGAATTTTCCCACCGTAAAGTGCATTGTTCCATGTATGGAGATCCTCAATAGTAGAAAGAATTCCTCCTGCAGGAGTGCCAATTTCTTTTCCTCCCAGTCTTTTAGGCATATTCGGCACTTCAGAAGATGTAGTTGCGTTTCCAATATAGGCTGATGCGAAGTTGCTTCCTTTAAAAATGTCTCCGGTAGAAGACTGAGTCATTCCTGATTTTTTGAAAAGGTCCAAGGCATTCTGGTGATATGATTTTCCGGATACTTTTTCCACAATTTTTCCCAAGGCATTAAAACCGTCATTCGAATAGAAGAAATCTGTACCACTTTTAAACATCAGTTTTCCACCCATCAGATTCAACCCTGATGTATGATTCAGAAGCTGATGAATCGTAATATTTTCATATTCCTTGGTTTGAAATTCTTTTAAATATTGAGAAACTTTATCCGTAACATTTAATTTTCCTTGTTCCATCTGAAGTAAGATCATCACAGCAGTGAATTGTTTACTTACTGACCCGATAGCAAAAATAGTATTACTGTTGATCTTCGTTTTTCTCTTAAAATCGGAATAGCCGTTTTCTTTTCTGTAAAGAGGAAGAGAATCTTTAAATACAGCTATACTTCCATTGAAACGATATTTTTTGAATACAGAATCAATCTGTTGCTCCAAAAGGGTTTTCTGAAATGCTGTTATGGTAGAATCAACAATTGCTTTTTTATCAACAGGTGGCACTGGAGTTTCTGTTTTACATGATAATAAAAAACAAAAAGGAAGAAGGAACATTAAATTTTTGATCACGGGTGTTTATTTTTTAAGATTAAAATTGATATTCTTAAAGATATTGAAATTTTTAAGAGTTGTATAGGATGCAAAATGCGTGCTAAGAAGGGATATTCAGGGTATTTAATAGGTATTTAATGATTCTTTCACGACTATTCAATACATTTGAATAGATTATTTGTAATCTCAGTATTATGAAAGAACATTTGGAAAATGACTCAGTAGGTATCAGTCATCTATTGGATATTATAAAAAAGCAAGGGGCTGAATACCTGAACTCTCTTGCAGACAGACCCACCTCCATCAATAATGCTCTTATACCAGAAGCAATAGATCTTCCGGAACATGGGTATGGTACGGAGGAAGTCATTAAGATCTTCAACAAAAGATTTGAACCTATCATGGTAGGATCAGCTGGCCCAAGATATCTTGGATTTGTAACAGGTGGTACAACACCTGCTTCAGTGGTTGGGGATTGGCTGACTACTATTTATGATCAAAATACCCAATCCACAAAAGGACAGGGAGATATTTCGGCGAACGTAGAACTGGAGACCATTAAATTTATCCTGGAACTTTTAGAACTTCCAAATAGTTTTCTGGGTGGTTTTGTCAGCGGAGCAACAATGTCTAATTTTACTTGTCTTGCAGTAGCTCGACAATGGGTGGGAAGAGAGAAAGGTATCGATATAGCGAAAGAAGGCGCTTCTGGTGTGATGAAAGTTCTGACGGCAACCCCTCACTCATCCTCCATAAAAGCCTTGTCTCTTCTGGGAATGGGCAGTAATAATATTATTAAAATTAAAACGGATGGCAGTGATCGTGAAGCTATTTCTATTACAGATCTGGAAGAACATATTATACAGTTGAATAACGAACCGTTTATCCTGATTTCTAGTGGAGGAACTGTAAATACCGTGGATTTTGATGATTTCACGGAGATTAAAAAACTGAAAGATAAATATAACTTCTGGTGGCACATTGATGCTGCATTCGGAGGTTTTGCGGCGTGCTCAGAACATTATAAGCATTTGGTTAAAGGTTGGGAATATGCGGACAGTATTACCGTTGATTGTCATAAATGGCTGAATGTCCCTTACGAAAGTGCAGTATTTTTTGTAAAAGAAGAATACAATATCTTGCAGGTAGAAACCTTTCAGAACTCCAATGCTCCGTATTTAGGAGATCCATTGGAAAACTTTGGATATCTAAATTTCCTTCCCGAGAATTCAAGACGGTTAAAGGCACTCCCAGCATGGTTCTCTTTAATGGCTTATGGAAAAGAAGGGTATAAGAATATTGTAGAAAATAATGTTTCACTGGCCAGAAACTTCGGAAGACTGATTGAGAATAGTAATGATTTTAAACTCTTAGCACCAGTACGCCTTAATACAGTATGTTTTACCCTGAAAGATGAAGGAAAACAGGATGAGGTAATAAAATTTCTTGAAATGCTTAATGACACTGGAAAAGTCTTTATGACTCCTACATTTTATAGCCAGCATAAAGGGATCAGAGCTGCTTTTGTAAATTGGAAGACAAGTGAAACAGATGTCCAGCTGATCTTTGAGACGATGAACAACATCATGGCACAATTATAATAAAAATTGTATCACTGCGAATGCGCAAATAATAGCATTTCTACATCATATTCTATGTTTCTATGTGGTAAAAAAACAGCGTAATTTTTATAACCACATAGAAATATAGATTTTTTTTAACTATTTAGAAATTAATATTGTGTAGATGGAAAAGGATAGGTGTTTTATTTTGAGATCAGATCACAGAACCAGAAAACATATTCTTCATCCTTATCTTCCGGAGCGGATTTTGGTTTAGGATAAGTTTTTTTTACGGTTTCTCCAATTTCAAACTGAACCGGGCTTTTAAAAATAGGCCCATCAAAGGTAAATGTATGGAACTCTCCATTTTCTCCACATGGATCTACATTCTCAGGAAGATCAGCAAGGAATTGCTGATCAATAATTCTTCCTGCAAAACTTTTATCCAGATAGTTGCCATTTACACAGGTAACAATTGTTTTAAATCCTAATTTCAAAAACTCCTGAATAAGATCGGATGTGTTTTGTTTCCATAGAGGAAAGACAGCCTGCATACCAATAGAATTTAATTGGTTTACCCTGTATTGCCGAAGGTCTTCCAGAAAAATATCCCCGAAAATAGAGTGAGTAACACCCTGAGCTTGTATTTCAGCCATGGTTGTGTTCATAATTCTCTGATATTCTTCCATTGAAGGCTCTTTTGGAAGCTCCATTTTTTTCAGGGGAATATCCAGAAGAGAAGCCTGCTGTTCCAAAAGGGATACATTAACACCGTGCATAGAAATTCTCTGAAACTCTTTGTTTATACTTGTCAATAGAGTAGTGATCTCATACTGATCATCTTGTATTATTTTGTAAAGAGCCAATGCAGAATCTTTTCCGCTGCTCCAATTGAATAAGGCTTTAGGCTTCATTATCGATTTTAAAAAATGTAATTTTATTCAAATGTACAATACTTATGACGAAAATAAGTATAAGATAAAGCCCAGAGCTATTTGTATCTTTTTCTTTTAAATGAATCCCTATTTTTTATTCTCAATTTCTCTGACAGGAATAAAATTACCATTGAAATAATCAATTTTCTGCTCATAAGGAATAAGAGGATTGACTGTGAATGAAACTCCAATGCTACCATAAGAGTATGTAGGGGCAATGGCTACCCCTGAGACATTTTGATTTTGCTTTATTTTTCCTACAAAATAATAATCGTTGTCTCTTTTCTCTGCCTTTGTCAACAGATTTTCTATAGAAAGATAAACATAAAGTTCCCCTTTATAGATAATGGCATATATATTATCTTTTTTAATTTCTTTTTCTTCACCGTTTACCGTTTCATAGATTCGGACGATTTTGGGAGCATTACCGTAAAATTTTACCCGGCTAATTTCTTTGCTGGGTTGTTGATTTTTTAAAAATGTATAATCAGTGTATACTCCGTCTTTCAAGTCAGAAGATTGGAAAAAGCCGATAGATTCCTTTGCTACTTCCTCAAAGTTTTTAACTTGCTGATAAGTATAATGGTTCCCTGTTTCCGGTTTTTTAGATGCATTTGCAGCAATAAAATCAACAAGAAACTCACTTCCTTTCTGTAAAATTTCTTTAGTAACATTGGATTTTGCCTTATGATCAATAACTTGGTTGGCCTGATCGATCAGTGAATAGGTATCATCTTCATTTTTTGAAAATAAAAAAGCCTGGAAAAAACAATAGCCATGGATGGTAACTTCCATGAAATTTAATTGCCTAAGATATAAAACTAAAGTACCATTTTCTGCATGCTCTCCATTAAGACTGCTTAAAACACTTTGGAATTGGTCAGAAAGAGGAGTGGCTGCCAGTAAATTTGTTGGAGTATTTAAAAGTCCTGTTCGGACAGTTCCTAATGAAGTTGTATCTGTTCGGCGATCAATAAGTTTAATCGTTTTGTAATAACTCTTATCCAGCTTTTTTGTGGGAAGAGTAATTGTAAATTCTTCGGGAGACTTTTGTGCAGATAATAATACAGTGAAGTATGCTGCAAAAAATACTAAAAGTTTCTTTAAATAGTTTTCCATTATTATTGTTTTTGTAGTGGTTATAAGAGATGCTTATTTCCGATAGGATACAATAGCTCCGTTTTCAAAGTAATAATCATCACCCAAAAGTTCTTCTGCATAGATCTCAGGTAAAAAGTAAGAATCTATTTTGTTTTCTTTTTGGTATTGTTCAAATTCTTTTTTTGTAATTTCTACACCATCCAGAAAATAAATAAAGTCTTTATTCTTAGAATTCGGAGGGTAGCTCTTTACCAGATCCAGATTAATATTTACCGTTTCATCGTCCTTAATTTGTCGTTTATTGACGAAAAGAAAATATTTGTTGTCATTCGGTGTCCCATTTTTAGAATCAGTTCCTTCAAAAACGAATATATTACTCCTCTTGACATGATCTGCCGGAATAGTAATATAGTTTTTAGAGGCATGGCTGGATCTGAATCTTTTGAGAGGAGTAAGAATCGTAATAGACTGATATTGGATGAGGTTTTTCGGATCTCCCGAGGGTTTAATTTCTAGATTTTTGTTTGCTACAGGTTCAGGATAATCATAATCATCATTGTCTGGTCTGTGGGCAATCATAACCATTCCCTGGATCTCACGAGCTTCTAATAAAGTATCAAGCTTTTGCTTTTGGGCATTAAGGTTTGAAGTAAAGAGAAGAGAAAGAAAAATTCCACCCGCTATTTTTCTAAAAGGGAAATGGAAAAAGTTGTATTTGATTGCTGTTGTTTCCTCAGGAATGAGCAGGCGATGAGGTTGAATTCTTCCGCATATAGAAGAACCGGATTGTAATAATGTTTTAATTTCCTCATCCGTTTGATCTGTGAGGTCGTATACTTTCTTTGAACAAAGGGAGCAAAAGCTTCCACCGGAAACTTCACGCATGTCTTCACGGGCAACCGGGCAAGGTTTTTTAATTTGAAATTCCTTTTTCATGTTCATCAGTTTTCTTACTTAAAAGTACAAAAAAATCTCAAGGAAATTTCTCAAGATTTTGATTTATAGTTTTTAAAATTACAGATCGTTTATGTTTTCAACGGGCGATGAACTCTTCAGCTTTTACAACTTCTTCAACAGATAATGTCCAGAAAGTTGCCTGGATGGATTTTTCTTCTTTAGATTGAGTATGATAGGGATCATCAAAATTCATATCCAAAACTCTGTCCCAGCTGTTGATAATTTTCTGCTGAATATTTTCAGGTTGCTGTTTGAAAGACTGATTGGAAAGCCCCCGATTTTCCAGCATTTGGTCAAATTCTAAACTTTCTTTTTCATTTTGACCAATAAAACTATGATAGCTGAAAGGAAAATGCCAAAGCATAAAGTCTGATAATAAAACTTCATGATCGTTTTTATTGATTTCGAGGCGAACTCCCTTTTTTCCTTTCTCTAAAAATGCTTTATTTCGTAAATCAGGTTTTCTTTTTTTACTGTTATGATATTGATACCAGCTCCAGACAGGATAGCATTCAGGAAATGGACGCTTACCAATGAGTTCGTCCATTTTTTTCATGAGCCAATGGTAACCTGTTAAAGCAAATTCCCAGTCTTTATCAATGTTTTTCCGGTCGCCATAAATGATCCCGTCTTTTATCAATTTTTCGTACCATTCAATGGGTTGAATTGTCCAGAGTTGCATAAAAGTAAAATTACTAAGCTGTGAAGATAAATAAAAAAACCTAACAGGATTCTGAATCCTGTTAGGTTTATATATTCAATAAGATGAATCTTGTCTTACATATTTCTTCTGTACTTACCACCCACTTCAAATAAAGCATTAGTGATTTGTCCTAGAGAGCAGAACTTAACGGCATCAATCATTACTTCAAATAAGTTTTGCTGGTTGATTGCTGCGTGCTGAAGTTTACTTAAAGCTTTCTCTGATTTTCCTTCATTGGCTTTCTGGAAGTTGTGAAGAGATTCAATCTGTGCTTGTTTTTCTTCTTCTGTAGAACGGATAACCTCTCCAGGAAGTACTGTTGGAGAGCCATCTTTTCCAAGGAAAGTATTCACTCCGATGATTGGATATTCTCCCGTATGTTTCAGCCATTCGTAATGCATAGACTCTTCCTGGATCTTAGAACGTTGATACATGGTTTCCATCGCTCCCAATACACCTCCTCTCTCAGTGATTCTGTCGAATTCTGCATACACCGCTTCTTCCACAAGATCCGTAAGCTCTTCGATAATGAATGACCCCTGAAGCGGGTTCTCATTTTTAGCAAGACCTAATTCTTTATTGATGATCAGCTGAATCGCCATTGCTCTTCTTACAGATTGTTCTGTAGGAGTGGTGATCGCCTCATCATAAGCATTCGTGTGAAGTGAATTACAGTTGTCATAGATCGCATAAAGCGCCTGGAGCGTCGTTCTGATATCGTTGAAATCAATTTCCTGTGCGTGAAGAGAGCGTCCTGAAGTCTGGATGTGGTATTTCAACATCTGGCTTCTTTCATCTGCTCCATATTTCAGTTTCATCGCTTTTGCCCAGATTCTTCTGGCTACACGTCCGATCACTGAATATTCAGGGTCAATACCGTTAGAGAAGAAGAAAGATAAGTTAGGAGCAAAATCATTGATATCCATTCCTCTTGACAAATAGTATTCTACATAAGTGAAACCGTTGGCTAATGTAAATGCAAGCTGAGAAACCGGATTAGCTCCTGCTTCAGCAATGTGATATCCCGAAATGGAAACAGAGTAGAAGTTTCTTACTTTTTCTTTGATGAAATACTCCTGTACGTCACCCATTAATCTCAAAGCGAATTCAGTAGAGAAAATACAAGTGTTTTGAGCTTGATCTTCCTTTAAAATATCAGCCTGTACGGTACCACGAACGGTAGCAATCGTTTTAGCCTTGATTTCAGCATATACTTCTGCAGGGATAATTTCATCCCCTGTTAATCCTAAAAGTTGTAATCCCAATCCATTATTAGATGGAGGAAGTTCACCGTTATATTTTGGTCTTTCTAAACCTTTATCGTCGAATTTTTCTTTAAGCTTTGCTTCAACTTTAGCTTCTAATCCGTTTTCTTTAATGTATTTCTCAACATTCTGGTCGATGGCAGCATTCATAAAGAAAGCCAGTAGCATTGGAGCAGGGCCATTGATGGTCATGGAAACAGAAGTCAATGCATTGACAAGGTCAAATCCTGAATACAACTTTTTAGCATCATCCAAGGTAGCAATAGAAACTCCGGCGTTACCGATCTTCCCATAAATATCTGGTGGTAATGCAGGATCCTGTCCATACAACGTTACTGAGTCAAATGCTGTAGACAGACGTTTTGCCGGCATTTCTGCAGATACATAATGGAATCTTCTGTTAGTTCTTTCCGGCCCACCTTCTCCTGCGAACATCCTTGTAGGATCTTCACCGGTTCTCTTGAACGGATAAATTCCTGCAGTATAAGGGAAACTTCCCGGAAGGTTTTCCTGCCCTTTCCACTTGATCAGATCACCCCAGTCATTATATTTTGGTAATGCAATTTTTGGAATTCTTAGATGAGATAAAGATTCTGTTGAGGTTTCAACTTTAATTTCTTTTCCTCTTACATAATAGGAATAGAACTCCGCATGGAAAGCCTTTTTCGTCTCATCCCATGTTTTTAAAAAGTCGATGTTTTCCTGTTGAAGCTCTTTTTCTGCTTTTTGATATTCAGCATCTAAAATCTCATTGGAAATAATATTTTTTACTCCTTCAATATGATACATCTTTCTTGCAAGTTCAGCTTGTTTTTCAATATTATTATCATATTGTTTGTTGTTTTCAACAATTTCAGAAAGATAACGAACCCTCTTAGGCGGAATGATCGTTACTTCATCTGTAATTTCCTGTTCAACAAAAGTTTTAAGATCTAAATCAGCAAACTTTTCATTCACTTTTGAAACCAATCTGTTGTAAAGTTCTGTAGTTCCGTGATCATTGAACTGAGAAGCCTTTGTAGCATATACAGGCATATTCTCTAATGGACTTTCCCATAAAAGGTGGTTTCTCTGGAACTGTTTTCTTACTGCCTGAAGCGCATCAAGAGCCCCACGTTTGTCAGATTTATTCAAAGCTACCAAATCAGCATAATCTAACATGTCGATTTTTTCCAGCTGAGTAGAAGCCCCATATTCAGGAGTCATTACATACATGGAAACATCTGCAAAGTCAGAAACCTCAGATCCTGATTGTCCAATCCCTGAAGTTTCAAGGATGATCACATCCGGATGAGCCAGTTTCAATACATTTAATGCAGAATGAATGAAAGGAGAAACAGAAACGTTGTTTTCCCTTGTAGCCATTGAACGCATATATACTCTTGGATCATTGATCGCATTCATACGGATTCTGTCTCCAAGAAGAGCACCACCTGTTTTCTTTTTAGAAGGGTCAATAGAAATGATGGCAATTTTCTTATCTGTATTGGAACGTAGGAAACGTCTTACCAATTCATCCGTTAAAGATGATTTTCCAGCACCTCCGGTTCCTGTGATACCAATGATTGGAATATTTAAATCTTTTGATTTCTCATCAATCGCTTGTACCAATTCAGGTTTTTCTTCTGAAAAGTTTTCCACCGCAGAGATGATTCTTGCAATACTTGTTGAGTTCTCAAAACTGATTGAATCGAGATCATTGGCTGTAACATCTTTCCCGGTAGCGAAATCTGATCTGTGTACCAAATCATCAATCATTCCCTGAAGGCCAAGTTCACGGCCATCATCCGGAGAATAAATTCTATCTATTCCATAAGACATCAGATCTTTAATTTCTTCCGGAAGGATTACACCTCCGCCGCCGCCAAAAATCTTGATTTGCGGTGAATTTTTTTCTCTTAGAAGATCATAAATATATTTGAAATATTCATTGTGACCTCCCTGATATGAAGTTAATGCAATAGCATTGGCATCTTCCTGGATCGCTGTATTCACAACTTCCTCTGCAGATTTATCATGTCCTAGGTGAATCACTTCACATCCAGTTCCCTGAATGACACGACGCATAATATTGATCGCAGCATCATGTCCGTCAAATAATGAGGCAGCTGTTACGATTCTTACCTTGTTGGTTGGAGTATATTTTTGGGTTTCCATAAAAATTCTAGAAAGTTTCTAAGTTTTCAAATATAATAATAAAAAAACAACCTTGTGTTTGATTTTATGAGGTTGATTATCATTTGTTTGGGTGGCGTTATTTAATAAAATGCCTCCATTTTTAGGTTTGAGAATTTGAAAGTATTCAGGTTCGGTAGTTACAGAATTAAAAATGACTTGTAGATTTTGTTTGCAAATTGATATATGCTGAATTACTCAAATTAAAATCTCTACTTTTGCACCATATTTTACAGACATGCAAAAAGCTTTAATATATTTCGTACTGGGAACTGTAGTCAGCTTCCTTATCAATTACTTCTTTTTAAGCTCAGATAATATTGGCCTGGAACTTTATTATGCTGTTGCTTTCGGGGCAGCCTGGGGTGTTGCTTATTATTTTGATACACCGGATTTTACATTACCTAAAAAACTGGGATTGTCTTTTGTTGTGATGGCGGTTCTGGTGCTGATAGGAACTTTATTATTTAAACTTGAGCTGGCCATTCCATCCATTCTGAAGTTTTCAATGGTATTTGTAGCCTATTATGTAATAGCAAGTTTCAGGGCAACAAAGTCACTAAGAAAATAAAATAAATAAGGCTGTCAAATTTGACAGCCTCTTTTTTATTTAGTGAAGCATTAGAAAACTTACTATGGCCAATCCGGTAACTAAGAATGTAAATGCAATTAGATTTAAGAAGAATATAATACCACCAATGATGATGCTTACCATGCCATGAGATTTGTAGACCCTACGATGGGCAATGAAGAAGTAAATCAGTCCGTATATCGAAATTGCAAATATAATAAGTGATAGTAAGGAAGGGAAAAATCTATATTCCGCTAAGAAGTTTACAGCTTTTATGAGCAGGGCGAATATCAAAATACTCACCAGTAAAAATGAAAAATAATGCAGAGTGAAAATACCGTGGTCAAAATACCACCATTTTCTTTTGCTATGAAATATCCATAAAAAGAATGCAAAAATTGGAAGATAGATGAATAAGGCTTTAGGAAGATTGTGGAAAGAAGTTTCTATCAGATTTTTCAGAATATCTCCTTTTTTAACACCTTCTTCTTTTAGACTAAAGAATTTACGGGCAAAAGGATCATTAATAAAACTGAAAATATTTTTTTTATTGGCTGTCCCTTTGTCATATTCTTCCTGAGTTTTGTATCCCAAAAAACCTGATTCATCTGCTATTTTATTTTCAGTATCCATTGTGCTTATAAGGCCTTCTTGGAAACTGCCTTTCTTCAAAGAATCTTGTATGTAATTCTGAGCTTGATTAAGCTGCGTTATTTTCGCAGAATCTTTTACATTCAACTTTTCTGCTTCAATCCCTTCAACAATGTTTTGTACGACCTGATTTTTAATTGGAGTAGTTTGAGCAACATTGTGTTCCTTCTTTTTTGTATGGCCATTATTGACTTTAAAAGGAGGAAACAGTGCAAAAAGGAAAAATGTAATAAAACTGACAAAAATATAAAGCTTTACAGGAGGTACAAATTTTTGTCTCTTACCTTCAAGATATGTGTTGGTAAGTTTTCCCGGTTTAAATAACAGATTTTTTACGGTTCCCCAAAACTGACCATCATAATGAGTGAAATCTTCAATGAAATGGGTGAAAAGGAAATAGAAAGGCTGTCTGCGTTCAGTATTTTCCTGTCCGCAATGAGGGCAGAATCTTTCTTCTACTTGATGCCCACAATTCAGGCAGGTTTTGTCTTCTCGGATCTTTCCGTGGCTCATGGTACTTGTTTGTGCGACAAAGATAATTATTTCGGGAAATAAATAATAAAATCAACAAGCTTTTGGAGGAATCCTTAAAGAAAAATTAAAATTGGTAAATAATACTTCTTGAAAGGAGGTGTATTAACGATGTATATAATAAGGTGAAAGAGCCTTTATATGATTCAATAGTCTATAATAAGGAGATTGGTTAAAAAAGTGGAAATAAATTTTCAGATAAATTTTAGAAGAAAGGTAATAAAGAAAGAGTTGAGGGAAGAAACTCTTGCTTTATCATAATTTGTGTTTTTAGAACCTTCTAAACGTTTTTTTCATCGCCACAACATTTTACAAGATTTGTGCCAAAAGTATAAAAAGTGTTAAAAACTATTGCTATAGGGCTGAATTGCAGATATTATACAGATTAAATGAAATATGTTTTTGGGTTACGAAAATAATTTGTACCTTTGCACACCCTTTTAGGGGTAAATTATGTTTAATCTTTAACTAAAACGTGTGAATACATTAAGTTACAAAACTGTTTCAGCGAACAAAGCTACTGCTAATAAAGAATGGGTTGTGGTAGACGCTGAAGGACAGCCGTTAGGAAGACTAGCTTCTACGGTTGCAAAGATTTTGAGAGGTAAGCACAAAACGAACTTTACACCTCACGTAGATTGTGGTGATAACGTAATCGTTTTGAATGCTGGGAAAATTACACTTTCCGGAAACAAGTGGGCTGATAAGACTTATATCTGGCATACAGGATATCCTGGTGGACAGAAGTCTATGACTGCGGCTGAACTTCAAAAGAAAGATTCTTTAAAGGTATTAGAGAAGTCTGTAAAAGGTATGTTACCTAAAAACAGATTAGGAGCTGCTATCCTTAAGAACCTTTATTTATATGAAGGAACTGAGCACAAACATGAAGCTCAACAGCCTAAAACAATTAATGTTAACGAATTTAAATAATTAATTATGTCTATAGTTCACAAAATCGGAAGAAGAAAAACTTCTGTAGCAAGAGTTTATGTAAGACCAGGTTCTGGAAACATTACAGTAAACGGTAAAGATGCTAAAGAATATTTCTCTACAGACGTGATGGTTTACAAATTAAACCAACCGTTCATCCTTTCTGAGACTGTTGGTCAGTATGACGTTACCGTAAACGTATTCGGTGGTGGTAATACAGGTCAGGCAGAAGCTATCAGATTAGGTATTTCAAGAGCTTTATGCGAAATCAACGCTGAGTTCAGATTAGCATTAAAGCCAGCTGGTTTACTTACAAGAGACGCAAGAATGGTGGAAAGAAAGAAGCCAGGTCAGAAAAAAGCAAGAAAGAGATTCCAATTCTCAAAACGTTAAGATTTGCTGTTGGCGAATGGCTTATGGCTATTGGCTACAGAAATGTACTACATTTTATTTAAACTTAATCTCGGCGAAAAGCCTATTGCCAAAAGCAAGAAGCAGACCGCCAATTGCCCGTTACGTTTAGCATCCAAACGCTTCTCCCATCTAAAGAAGTTGTTGATTGTTTAAAAGACGGAAAGTAAACTAACAAAAACAGAAAACATGGCAAAAGCAAATGTAAAAGACCTTTTAGAGGCTGGCGTACACTTCGGTCACATGACTAGAAAGTGGAACCCAAATATGGCTCCATACATTTTTATGGAGAAGAACGGTATTCACATTGTAGACTTACATAAAACAGCAGTTAAATTAGATGAGGCGTGCAGCGCTTTAGAAAAATTAACTTCTGCAGGTAAAAAAGTTCTTTTCGTAGCTACTAAGAAGCAAGCGAAAGAAGTTGTTGCAAAACACGCTTCTGAACTTAATATGCCTTATATTACAGAAAGATGGCCAGGAGGTATGTTAACGAACTTCGTTACTATCAGAAAGGCTGTAAAGAAGATGAACTCTATCGACAAAATGAAAAAAGACGGTACGTTCGAAACTTTATCTAAAAAAGAAAGACTACAAGTTGACAGACAAAGAGCTAACTTAGAGAAAAACTTAGGTTCTATCTCTGACATGGTGAGACTTCCATCTGCAATCTTTGTGGTTGATATCTTAAGAGAGCACATCGCGGTAACTGAAGCTAAGAAACTTGGTATTCCAGTTTTCGGTATTGTTGATACAAACTCTGACCCTAGAAAAGTTGACTTCGTTATTCCTGGGAATGATGATGCTTCTAAATCTATTGATATGATCTTGAGCATTGTTTCTGATTCTATCAAAGAAGGTCAGTCTCAAAGAAAAGCTGATAAAGAAAAATCTAAAGAAGAAGGAGAAAAGGTATCTGCTGATACAGATGCTGATTTCGATGCAGAATAATTAAAGATTTTCTTTAATATAGGAAAAACGCTGGATTTCGATCCAGCGTTTTTTTGTTGTATAGCTTAGATGACTGAAGATCCTTGTTACCATTTCAAATAAGCCGAATAACGGTCTTAAATCATAGATACTAATAAAGGAGAAGCAATGCTGTGAGAGGGCAGAAATCAATTGTTTCTATAATACTCATGATGATCTATAAAAATGAACCCCACAGGTATTCTGTGGGGTCTTATTTTTTAATTTCTAAGTGTTATATTATAAGAGGTTGTTATGTACTTATTAGATTGATACCTTGAATTACAAAGAATACCGGATAAACTATAGTTTTGGTTCTTAGTGACCATTGTATACCCAATTTTTCCGGCACCTATAGGAATCTTTTTAAAGAATCCGTTTCCACTTATCGTAAGAACCATATTACAAGGAGATTTATTTTCTACAGAAATGGACGTTTTGGGATTGCCTGGATCATCATTATTGAGAAGGTCACTTAACACTTCAGCTGTTTCAGGTTTATAGGTTTTCATCAGCTCATTGTATTCCCTTTCTGTATTAGCTGCACTACCACCACCAGTGTTGGTAGGATAGGGATTTCTAATTGGATAACCACCGTAATTGACACTACAACTGGTAAGGATCATTGAAATCCCGGTAAGAACTAATAGTTTTTTCATACCTATTTATTTTTTACTTTTCTTTTTTTTACTGGTTTTTCAGGGGAAGACTCTATTTTTGAGACTTGCTGACCTGGATTATCTATGGTTACAAAGATACTTCTTTTTATATCTTTTTGGGAAAAGTACTTCATATCACAGACATTACTGTTCAGGGTATAAGCACCTTTATTTACGATAATGAAGTTCTCTCCGTGAGCAGGAACAGCGAGGTTATAATAGTCTTTTCCTTCTATCCGGAGAACAATATTACAGTCTGAATTATTCTTAAATAAAAGAATAGATTCCTTTTTGGTAATATCTTCATTAAGCATAGTATTCAGAAGTTGCTCTGTTTTCTCCTTATGTTCGGCAGATGTTTCGGCAATTAAACGTTTAAATTCTTCCGCTTCATTGGAATTGGGATCTTTCATCACGTTTTTAGGAATATCTGCGATGACGGGTCTTGCTTCCATAGGTTTAGCAGTACGTGCTCCTTTCGTCCACTCAGAGTTTTTTAAAGCTATAAGCTTAGGCTTCAGCACACTTCGTTTAGGATCGTCAGGGTGTGCGTTCTTTAGATATTCTTCAATTTCCTTGATATTTGTGCTTTTTAGAATGTCTTTACTTGCTTTTTGAGCGTAAGCAAAGCCTGGGGTAAGGAAAGTGAAAAATAAAATCGTTAAAAATTTTTTTTTCATCAATAGTGTTTCGTTTAATTCATCAGTTGATCCGGAATTTTATATAAGTTATTGTTTTTCCTTTCGCTGAGAATAGTCCTTCATAATACGTTTGAATATCTCTCAAATGTTCTGTATTCGGGTCGTATTCCGGTGCACCGTAGATATCGTGGTGAGCGCTAATGATTTCATGTCCTGCTCCTTGTAAATATCCAAGAGTATAACCATGAAGGAATTCAGAATCGGTCTTTAAATGAACAATTCCTCCTGGCTTTAGGAATTTTTTATAACGGGCTAAAAAGTCCGGGTGTGTTAATCTATGTTTTGTTCTTTTATATTTTATCTGAGGATCCGGGAAGGTAATCCAGATTTCATCTACTTCATTTTCTGCAAAGAAATAATCTACAAGTTCGATTTGTGTTCTTAAAAAAGCAACATTATTCATACCGCTTTCCACAGCTTCTTTAGCTCCAAACCAGAATCTGGCTCCTTTAATATCAACACCGATAAAGTTTTTTTCAGTAAATGTCTTCGCCAATCCTACGGAGTATTCTCCTTTTCCACAGCCTAGCTCCAGAACAATTGGATTGTCATTTTTAAAGAAGTTCTCTCTCCATTTTCCTTTAAGTTCAAAGCCATTTAAAGCATCTTCTCTTGTAGGTTGAATTACATTTGGTAATATTTTATTTTCTGCAAATCTTGCTAATTTATTCTTGCCCATTGAGTCATTTATAAAATGAGTGCAAAAATACTAAAATTTACACAGAATTAAGGTCTTTTAAAGTTAAAAGACCTATGGTGAAATTATTATATTGTTTTGATTATTTTGGGGTTGCACTTCCTAGAGCAACCATAATTGGTCTTTGAATGGTTTTTTGTGAAGCATATTGTGCTCCGCAGACTAGACTTGTGAAAAGATACTGTCCCTTTTCCACCACAATGGAGTTATCACTGTGAGCAGGAACAGCAAGTCTGTATTTTGTTGTTCCTGTACTTTCCATTCTTACAATTATATTACAATCAGATTGGTTTTGGATAAGAACAATACATTCCCGGGTATTGGGATCATTATCAAATAAAGAATTAAGAATTTTAACTGTTTTGTTTTGATGCTCAATAGGAGAGATGTTCATGAGCATGTTGAATTCTTCGGCTTCTGCATTAGGGATGGCGGCATTGCTTGCTGTATTGACGACAAATGTGTTCTGAGCATTACTTGGAGTATAAGTTTCAGTAGGCTTTTTGGCTGCAAGTTCAGCTTTATATTTAGCTATTTGTTTCTGTTTTATAATAGCATTCATCTCATCAAATGTAATCTTTGTAGAAGGTCGTCTTCTTAATAAAGCCAGCATTTCCTGCATATCTTTTACTTTTTGATCTTCAGGGTGGGCATTTTTGATATATTCTTTCATCATTTCCATTACCCGGGGTTTCAATACGGATCTTCGTGGATCATCAGGATGGGCATCTCTTAGGAAAGCATTGATTTCATAGATATTATTGCTTTTCAATATTTCACTGTAATCTTTGCCCTTTTTTTGAGCAGATAGGCTGAAAAACAAGACCGAAGCAAGAAGTAAAAGTATTTTTTTCATTAATATAGTATTAAGTTAAAAATTCGGTACTTTTTCTTAATTTGGGTTTGGGTCGATTAGCTTTTAATAGGATAACGTAATAGTATTGTTTTTATTCTAAACACATTATTGTGATATAAATTTAAATATATTTTTGAATATAAATGAAATGTATTTAGAAAAAAACAAATGATCGATAAAAGTAGATTTGCTTGTTTTTAATGAACTTTATCACTTACTTTTCCTCATCCGAGGACTTTCAAAATTTCCCGACCGGAACTTATTGGTATAAAATAGAATGATTCCGGTACTAAACAAACGGCTATAAAGTACACCGGATGAATTTTGGTGAAAAACAGAGAATAGCTAGTGAAGACCAGTTTTTTATAGGAATGTCCTCATTACTGATGTGTTTTTTTGTAAACATTTAAAAAATCCATTGCTTATCATAAGTTGTTCATCGAAATAATAAAAAAGCCGTCTCATTATTATGGGACGGCTTCTTTATATAAATTTTACTTGCTGTTTTCAGTCTGTTGAGGACTTATGACCTCCTGAAGATGGGAGTTTTTAAGTCTTTTCTGATAGATAGGGATATACTTTTCAATAGGAATTTTTACCGCTTCAAAGTTTCCTGCCAATACATAAGGCTGGATATTTTCTGAAGTATATACAAATTGTAAAAAGTTATCAATCAGGTTTTCAGGAATTTTAAATTTCGCAAAATAATCTTTTCCTAAATAATTTTTAATTTGGGTGATAGAGCCATTCATCCTTTCATAAGCCTGATAACGCTGCTTTTTCTTTCTTTCTCCGGAAAGCATATCATAGATACTTTCAATGCTGAAGGTAAGTCCGCCATCTCTTAACCCGGCCACCGGAAGTTCTGGTGGGGTTCCGTCTCCCTTAGGCTCAGGAAGTCCAATTACTTTTTTAATGGCCAGTGCTTTATCCTCTTTTCTGAGTGCGTTTACATCATATCTAAGGTTGCCGGTAGGTTTGAACCTGCTCAGTACAATTTCCTGAATTTCATAATAGGCTATTTTCAGTTCTACCAGGTTTTTCTGGCCTAATAACTGTGGAGTCATTTTAATATCTTTCCTTTCCGTTACAATTGAGGTAAAACGGATAACATCTCCTGGATTAGCGGGAACATTAAAATTACCATTATAGTCAGCAAGTACGGTTTTTTGAGTGTTTAGATTGGTAACATATACCTGATTAAGATAAAGGATGGAGTTATCCTTTAGAAATACTTCTCCAGAATATATTTGAGCATTGATTTTTGCCAGAAAGATCAATAGCAACAGAGTAATCAGTTTCTTCATATAATTGGCAAAATTACATAGAAATACAGCAATTTCTATGGAATTAGATAAAGAATAGTGGTTAAAGTTATATTAAACTTTAGTATTAAATTGTTAATGAATGTTATAAACCTATTTCTGATCCGAATCTGAACTTGGATGTATAATAAAATGTTGAAAGAATATTACTTTCTTTCAACATTTTACCTGTATTATCTGTGCCTTACCAATAGCCAGCTTGAGTATTTTATTGATACAGTAGAACCATATTCTGTCCAGCTGATAAAATACCAATAAGTAGCGGTGGGAACATACCTGCCTCCAACACGGCCATCCCAGATATATCGGTTTTCACGAGAACCGCGAAAAATCTCAGCTCCATAGCGGTCGAAGATTCTGAATACCAGATTATCATTAGACATTAAGGCGGAATAATCGATGGCTTCGTTGACTCCGTCGCCATTGGGGGTAATGGTATTGATGAGATTGATAATGGCAAAATCCTTTTTAGCTTCACCACACATTTTAGAGTCCTTTACTCTTACGGTGTGAGCTCCTCTTGGTACGTTATAGAAAATATTAGATGATTGCCAGATTACTCCATCCAGAGAATATTCATAAGGTGGTATCCCGCCACTTGCTCCTACTTTTACTGTTGTTCCGTCAATTTCAATAGAAGTGATGATAGGGATCTGATATTCTGTAACATTTACATGTTGTTTGTAAACGCAGCCCTTAGAAGTCAGCTCTACCCAATAACTTCCTGCCGGGACATTCGTAATTGAAGGGGCTGTTGCTCCTGTACTCCATAAGTATTTATCAAAGCCAGGGCCTGCATCCAGTGTTGTGGTCATTTTAGGGCAGATCATTTGATCTACCAGTAACGCTGATGTTTTAGGAATTTTAATCGTAAGTTTAATAGATGCAACTTCCGGACATACTCCACTTTTTTCAAAACGGATATAAAAAGTCTGTGCTGCAGTAATATTTACATTGGCTACTATTGGGCTCACATTATTCTGTGCATCGGCTAAGCTTGCATGAAAAGTAAACGTAACCGTTGGATCTAAAGTAAACTGGGGAATAAACTGAGTGAGGCTAATTGCTTTGATTCCATCCAGGTCGTCATCACATACATCTTCTTCTGATGCCTGACGACTCAATGGTATTTTGGCTCCAATACTGAATTTTAAAGGTTTAACAACAGAAGCACATCCATCCGGAGAGTCTACTCTGATGTAAATTGTAGTGGCTGTGGTATAATTCCAGTTATTAGGGAGTGTGTTGGTGTTTCCTGTATTGGCATCAGCTAAATTGGCATAATATCTTACAGTAAAATATGTAGGATTATTAAGTACAATAGTGGTGATGTTAGAGAGGATGATATTTACGATTCCATCAAAATTATCGTCACAGAATGTACCATTATAATTATCCAGAACGATTGCTTTATTGTAAAGTGATAGTGTGATTTCAGCAATACTTTTACAACCGACTGCATTTTTAACTACAACATAAATAATTGTACCATTCGCTGCTGAGTAATTGTTAGGGGTAGTAATCTGAGTTGCCGGGTTTTCTGTTTGTGCATCTGCCAGAGTCGGATAATAGGTTTTGGTAACAGGAGCATTGTTTGTTACGCTGGCAGTGGTAAGATCAAATGTTCCTTTTCCATTTACATCACAAGAATATAATATTGAATTGGTGACAGTGATCGCTTGAATTTTTATGGTTACTGTTACGGTTTCACAATCAGGAAAGTCTGGATCATTTCCACAGAAAGTATAGGTAAATGTGTCATTTCCAGGTGTACCTGGATTATTGACAGTATAAGTAATAGCTCCTGTAGCTGGATTTACAACAGCTGTACCCAACGTTGGTGGGGTAGTAACTGTTACAGTAGATGGTACTGGTATTTGTGTTGAAGTACTGAAGGTAGGAGTGATGGTTTGTGAAGAACATACATTATAGGATGTTGCTGTTAGCTTCACACAGTTGGTAACTTTATATTGTTCTGTCACCAAAGGGGTGCAGCTTCCCATGGTTACTTGGCAGGTATAATATCCGGATTGGGAAGGGGTGATGGAAGAGCTGTTGGCTCCCGGAATAAGAATGCCGTTTCTGTACCATTGATAGGAATCATAAATGATAGGATCCACAGTGAGTACTAGCCCTGGAATACAGTTTCCTCCTGATTTTAAAATAACAGGTTGTGTAGGAAATCCGGCAAAAAATCCTCCATATCCTACAGCATTACTTCCTGCTGTAATTCCTGCCGTAATGGCCTTGCTTGAAACGATTGTTATTGTTCCGGTAACGTTAGGGATTCCATAGGTAACCCAATTGCTGGTACCTGTCATACTGTAAGGCCCTGTAGAGACCGGTGGAGTACCTCCGTTCACTGTAACTACAGCTCCTTTTTCTGTGATAAGATTTAGCTTTGTGGGAATATTGAGAATTCCTAATGGGTTGGCATTAGAATAAACAAAATTTTCATCAATAAGTCCTAGCTCATTGATCTGCTTAGGAAGGTAACAGTTTAAGGCCGGAATAAAATTGAAACCTCCGGTGGCCACTTCGGTGGATGTACTTCCATCACCTGCAAGCATTTGATATACATAGGCATTTTTAGAGGTTTTGATGTACAGATTGTAATGACCACTACCCTGAAGGGCATATTTCGTATCAGGAATCACAAAATATTTTCCTGTATTAAGGGTTGCAATCGGGGTTAATTCGTCATTCACATAGATCTGTGTATTGTCTTGGGTTGCAATGATCAGTGCTTTTTCCATATTGGCACCAATACTTCCGTTACCTTTTACGAGAGCAAATTCACTTCCAAGTTTGTCAACGGGCACAGCCTGATCCATTAAGATATCAGAACTGGTAGGATAATCTCCTGCGTATTGGCCATTGAAATTTCCGTTAGTAACATTAACTGGTTTATTTGAAGTAATTTTGGCTCCGATAAACCCGTCGAAGTTTCCTGAATTATTTCCAATCCCGTCTATAATATAAGACTGTCCTTTGTTTAAAGTAATATTTATAATAGGATTGGTGGCTCCTGTTGTTCCGTTGGAGAATTGTACAAGCGGACTATAGTTGGTAATACTGATATTGGTATTATCTTCAGTAGCGAGAATACTGGTCATAAAGTTTAGGATACCATTATTTACACTAATAGGAGCATAAGCTGTAAAGAAGTTTTTCCCTGTAGATGGAATCCCTTTTGAAGTGATGATTTCGGCATGGTTAAATACGGAAAACCTTAAATTCGCATAAAACGGAAATTCTGCTTTTAGATAGAGCCCTTTGGTAGTGGGGGTAAATAAATCTGCCTGTTGGGTGGTGATAATAAAGTTTCTTACTACATCAAACTTCTGAGGATTATTTTTACTGATATTCACCGTTCCTATCAAGACGTTGTTGTTATAAATACTTACTGGAAATGGCGTCGTTCTGCTGGTAGATAAATAGAGGCTCTGATTGGGAGAAGGAGCTCCTGAGCGATCTATCATTGGGGCAAACCAGTGCTCTCTGTCCAATTGAGCAAACGTAGAGGTGAATATATAAAATATAAATAAAAAAGATAAAACTTTCTTCATTCAGGAGTTGTATTTACTACAAATTTAATAATAAAAAGTATTAAAGTGTTGAAAATGAAATAAAAAAACCACGATTTAAAAATCGTGGTTTAAAAATTTTATATCCGGATGGTTATTCTCTGTTTTTTACCATAATCCAACCTGTATATTTTATTTCAGTTTTGTCTTTATTAGGCTCATTCCATGTAACATGATACCAGTATGTGCCTGTAACAAGTTTCTTATCGAAATGTCTTCCATCCCACTTATAATTATTGAATCTGTCTCCTGTAAATATCAGATTTCCATATCTGTCATATACTACAAATTTTAGATTATCCTTATAAGCAAGGTCGCTGTAATCGATATAATCATTGACGTTATCTCCATTAGGTGTAATAGCATTCAATAAATTAGGAACTGTAACTTCCGCTGAAGTAGGGGTACAGTTATAAGCATCTTTTACATAGAATTTATGTTGGCCTCTGCTTAATCCTGTGAAGGAGTTTGAGTCTTGCCAGTTTGTAGTTCCGTCTACAGCAAACTTGTAAGGAGCTTTACCTCCATCTACAACTACTGTAGCTGTGGTATTGTTAATTTCAATACGCTGAATAACAGGATCAGCTGCTTTTTTCACTCTTACTGTCTGAGTGATGAAACATCCGTTTTTCTCAAGAATTACAGTATATTCTCCTACGCCTACTCCTCGGATTCCAGAAGTGGTAGCTCCTGTGCTCCATTGGTAAGAATCATATCCAGATCCTGCTTCAAGATCAGTTTTAGCATCAATACAGATATATTTATCTACAAGAATTGGTGACTTTTTTACTGGAAGAGTAATCAGGTCTATTTTCGCATTAGCAGTACATCCTTGCTCTGTAGTAATTTTTACATATACAGATCCTCCCGTTGCAGGAAAGTTTTCAGGAGTTGTTATTTCATTGATTCCGGCATTAAGATCTTTTAAGGTACGGTAGTATTTTTTTACTGAAAGATTATAATCTGTAACGTTGGCTTTCGTTAGATCAAAATAAGCATACGGCGCTACATCATACCAACAAGCTTTAATAGAAGTATCTTTTACAATGAAAGGTACAACCTTTAGGTTTAGCGTTACTTCTTCACAATCCATAAAGTCTGAGGAATCACCACAGAATGTATACACAATTTTATCTGTTCCTTCGAAATTTGGCTTCGGTGTATAAGTTATTGTTCCATTTGCATTAATTACAGCTGTTCCATTGGTAGGAGCAGTAAGGATTTTTAATGTACTTGGCACAGGTGTCTGAGTTGAAGCACTGAACGCAGGAGTAATAATCTTAGTAGCACAAGATGCCTCTTCTTTAGTTGACTGTATTAAACAGTTAACAACTTTATAAATAGGGGTAGTCAGTGATTGACATGCACCCATTGTTACCCTTACTGTGTAATAGCCTGGTTTTGTAGGGGCATAAGTAAAAGTATTGGCTCCAGAAATGGCAACATCATCCAGGAACCATTGATAGGTATCATAAGTATCTTCTACCTGCAGAACGATTCCAGGAACACAGTTCCCTGATTTTTTAGCAATAACAGGTACTGATGAGAATCCTGCAAAATATCCACCATATCCGGCAGAACTATATCCACCGTTAATTCCTGCAGTTACCGCTTTTGTAGAGGTAATGGTAAGGTTAGGAGGGAAATTCTCCAATGAATAGGTTACCCATAGAGAGTTTCCTGTCAAAGGGTGTGGTCCTTCAGCTGGTGTAGGTGCTGTTCCATTTACAAGTACATTTGCTCCTACTTCAGTTAATATATTAAGTTTTAGATTAATACCACTGGTAATTCCCGGCATTTCATTAATCTTACCAATTTCCTCAATTCTTCTTGGTAAGAAACAATTCAATGGCGGAATATAATTAAATCCATTAGTGGCTGCACTAGCACCAATTCCAATGAATTGATAAAGGTATACATTTTTGGATGTGGAAATAAACATATTGGAGTGATCTCCAGGTCCCGGTTGAAGTACATAACTTGTTTCATCTATTCTATACCATCCACCTTCATTTATAGTGGCAACAGGAGTACCCGATCCATTAATGTATATTTCAGTGTTGTCCTCTGTAGCAACAATAAGACCACCTTCCATCTTAAGATCTGCTTTTGTAGATTTGGTTTTTACCATAGCAAATGTATTCCCTAATCGATCTACCGGTACAGATTGATCAAGAATAGGGTCAGAACCACTTGGTATGGCAGAGAAATTACCATTACAGCTACCATTGGTAAGTGTTACAGGCTTGTTACTAACAACTTTAGCCCCAATGAATCCCTGAGCATTAGCATCTGCATCATCTAACTCTCCCGCAAAAATAAAGGATTGTCCTTTATTGAGAACATAAGAATAGCTGGTTAAGCTGACAGGAGGGCCGTTGACGAATTTTAAGTTAGGATTTGTCCAGCTTACAGTAACGGTAGTATTGTCTTCAGTAGCTAGAATTCCTGCAGTAAAATTATCTAAACCAAAACTTGTTTTTGAATTTCTTGTATTCGGGCTAGAGGCAACATAAAATTTTGTACCAATACCAGCCTTTCCTTTACTGGTGATAATTTCACCATGTGAAAACTCTGCAAGTCTTAAGCTGCAATAGAAAGGTCTTTCAGCTTTTAAATAAAGCCCCTTTGTACCTACAACAAAAGCATCGGTAGCTCCGTCTGCAGAGATAAGGCTTGGGTCTATATCAAATGTTTTAGGGTCTCCTTTGGAGATTGTAACAGTACCAAGCAAGGTATTGGCACTGAATATTTGTACGGGAAAAGGAGTCGTGGAATCAGTGGACAAATACACCTTATTTTGGTAACTACCTTCAGTTACATAATAAGGTGCAATCCAGTGTTCAGTATCCCTTTGCGCGAAGAGGGTATTAATTGTAAAAAAAATTAATACAAAACTGAGTAGAAATCTTTTCATGTGTATGGAATTAGGATTTCTACAAAATTAAAATAAAAAATCAAATACTTTTAATAAAATGTAAATAAAAGTTAAAAATTATTCCCGATTTTTAATTAAAAGCCATCCTGAGTGTGAAACTTGTAATTGGGTGTCTGGTTCAATCCATTTGATGACATACCAATAAGTTCCGGTAGGAAGGTTTCTTCCATTGGATTTTCCGTCCCAGATATAATTCTTATCAGAAGATTTATATACTGAGTTTCCATATCGATCAGAAACCTCTATTGATACATTTTGCTTTATTCTTAATTCTGAGTAGTTCAGGATATCATTAATTCCATCTCCATTAGGAGTGATCGTGTTGATAAGATTGATAACAAGAAATTCTTTGGTTACATATCTACATCCGTCAGAAGCCAATACATATACGGTATGAGTACCTCTAGATAAACCTGTAAATACATTGGAGGACTGATAATCAATACCATTTAATGAATATCTGTAAGGAGGAGTTCCACCTGTTACATACACCGTAGCTGTAGTACCGGAAACTTCTATTTTTGAAATGGTAGGAGCTTGTGCTGTAGTCACTTTTACATATTGACGGTATACGCATCCGTTAAATCCAAGATCTACATAATAGCTTCCAACGGAGGCTGTAATACTTTGTGTGGTTGCTCCGTTACTCCATAGATAAGATGTAAATCCTGCTCCTGCATCCAAAAGAACTTTATCGTTTGAACAGATTACTTTATCCTGAAGTTGGGTAGATTTTTTAGGAGTTTTTAAAGTAAGAGTTAAAACTCCTGTATTGGTACATGCTGTTGGGCTTTGAAATCTCACATAATAGATGCCTCCTGAAGAAGTCAGAATCTGTGATGCTGAAATAGGGCTGTTTCCAGCCTGAGCATCAGTGGCAGAAGTGTGGAATGATAAGATAACATTAGGATCAACAGTAAATAAACCTTTGTAATCATTTAGGTTTACATTCTCTGAGCCATTCATGTCATTATCACAGACATCAGCAGTAGCATTATTTGTAATTAAAGGAACTTTATTTCCTACTGTAAAGTTGATCTGGCCAAGAACAGCAGGGCAATTTCCTACATTTCCCGTAGCTCTTACATAGACTGTTGTATTAGTTGAATACGTCCAGTTTGATGGAAGTGTATTAGTAGTTCCGTTGATAGCATCATTCTGATTAAGGTAATATGATACTGTAAAAAGAGCTGAATTAGCAACAATCTGTGGAGTAACATTATTAAAGTCTACAGATATACTTCCGTCCGATGCATTACTGCAACTATTAGCATTAAAATTAGCAGTGTTGATAACAGGAGTAGGGAATGTGTTGAGAGTAATAGTACCTACTTTAGAACAACCATAAGACGTTACGTTCGCGTATACAACTCCTGTTGGGGCTGTATAATTTGCCGGATTGGCAATAGGCCCTGTTAGATTGGCATTGGTAAAGTAAGTTATTGTTGTTCCTGCGCCTGAAATTGGAGTTACATTAGCCAGTTTCAGATTATAAGTACCATCTCCATTGGTTGCCGGACAAGAATACATAACATCATTTGTTACTGTAAGAACATGAGTATTCACTACTACTGTAAAATATTCAAATGCAGCCGGATTCCCGGATCCCTGAATATAATAAGTGAAAGTATCTGTAGTGTCTGCAGTCAGACCAGCATTAGGAGTATAGGTGATTTGTCCTGTAGTAGGGTGAATAGCAACTGTCCCTTTGGTTGGCTGTACAATAATACTTGTATGAGCCGGATCTATAGTTTGTGTAGCACTTGTAAATGCAGGGGTAATGATTTGATTATTACATGAACCAATATCATAGGTTGTTGTTGTAATAGGTGGACATACTGTATAATCATAGTCTGCAGTAAGTCTGGTCTCACAATTATTTTTGGTGATTTTACAGGTATAGATTCCTGAACCCGTTGGATCAGGATTAAGTGTAAAAGTAGTAGCACCAGGGATTTCAACCCCATTATGGTACCACTTATAATCATCATAACCCGATTCTACCTGTAAAAGAACTCCATGATAACAGTCTCCGGTTTTTGTGATTATAGGAACTGAGGAAAATCCGGCAAAATATCCACCATATCCTACAGCACCGTTTCCTGCTGCGATACCTGCCGTAACAGGTTTGTTTGAGTTAACGGTAATATTTCCTGATACTCCCAATATCGAATAGGTTTCCCAATCTGGATTTCCATCCACTGAATAAGGCCCGTTTCCTGTTGCAATTGGATTTCCATTTACTGTTACAGTGGCTCCTTTTTGTGTAATGATATTCAGCCTGGTGGTAAAGGCATTGCTTCCGATTCTATTGATAAATCCGATTTCTTCTATTTTGGTGGGCATGAAGCAGCTGATAGGGGGAATAAAGTTCATTCCTCCCGAAGCGAACTCATTGCCGCTCGTAGCTCCTGATAATAATTGATATACATACACATTTTTGGTGGCTGAAATATTCATATTATAATGACCATTTCCCTGATTCTTATATTTATTACTTGGAACAATATAGTATTTTCCAGTATTAAGGATGACAGGAGCTCCAGTTCCATTAAAGGTAATCTGTGTATTGTCTTCTGTAGCAACAATTACGGCACTTTCCATCTGTGAAGTAAGTCCACCATTACCTTTTACCATTACAAAGTTCTTTCCAAGTCTGTCTACGGGTACAGACTGATCCATCAATACATCATTATTGGTTACATTCACATAAGCTCCATTGAAATTTCCATTGGTTACGGTAATAGGATGGGTGGCTGTAATCTTAGCTCCAATTAATCCTGTTTTATTGATCGCTTTTTGAGAGCTTACAACATCCAGAATGTAAGATTGTCCTTTATTCAGAGTGAATTTTTTTGTTGGTGAAGTTGTTCCATTCGAAAAAAGAAGAGTAGGGTTGTATCCTGAAATTTCTATATCCGTATTGTTTTCAGTGGCTGTAACTCCAATCGTAGAATTCATATAAGTGGCAGAACCTTCAATAGGAGCCATTGCGGCATAGAAAGTGGTACCTAAACCTGCTGCTCCTTTAGAGGTAAGGATCTCTGCCTGGTTTTTAAGTGAAAATCTATAATTAGCGAAGAATTTTTTGCTTCCTTTCACTTGAAGTCCCATTGAATTTGGGGTGAACAACTGTGACTGAGTGGTTGCAATTAGAAAATTATTAGGGATTGACACTTCCATAGGGGAGTTTTTGCTCACCTGTACTGTCGTATAGAGTGTATTGTTGTTGAAAATCTGTATAGGAAACGGGGTAGCTTCATCGGTAGATAGGTAGAGAAACCCTTGAAGTTGGCTTACATCTGCTTTGGCTGCCATAGGTGCAAACCAATGTTCTGAGTCCAATTGGGCATTAACTATTAAACAAAAAAAAGTGCAAAAAGCGAGTAGATATTTTTTCATGAGTTACTATAAGGGCCGCAAATTTAAGTATTAATAATCACAATTTTATATAAAAAAAATTTGGAATTCTGGAATATTGCATAATTATTGAATATTTAAAATTTAAGTCATTTTGTGTTCATATTGATAGAAATTTGGGCATAAAAAAATCCCGATGAAAAAAATCATCGGGATTTCATATTTTTAAAAGCTGGATTATAAGCTTACTCTGATAAATCCTGTTACTTTTAGATCTGCGTTTACAGATTTTACATAATCAGCAACTGAGATACTAGAGTCTTTGATGAAGTCTTGGTGTACCAAAGTGTTGTCTTTGTAGAATCTCTGCATTTTACCTTTCAAGATATTATCGATGATGTTTGCAGGCTTACCTTCTTCAGTAAGTTTGTGTCTTTCGATCTCTAATTCTTTGTCGATAGTTTCTTGAGAAACTTTAGTTTCGTCAAGAGCGATTGGGTTCATTGCAGCAGCTTGCATAGAAACAGATTTAGCAACTTCGTCAGCTCCATCTACTTTTGCAGAAAGAGAAGTGATCGCAGCGATTTTGTTTCCAGCGTGGATGTAAGCTCCTAGGAATGGCCCTTCGATTCTTTCGAATGTACCGATTTCGATTTTTTCACCGATAACACCTGTCTGCTCGATTAATTTCTCAGCAACAGTCATTCCGTGGAAATCTGTAGCTAATAATTCTTCTTTAGTAGCAGCAAAGATTGCCATTTCAGCTAATTCGTAAGCTAGCTCGATGAAAGCTTCGTTTTTACCAACGAAGTCAGTCTCACAGTTTAAAGAGATAATAGCACCTAAAGTGTTATCTTCGTTTACTCTTGCGATTACAGCACCTTCAGTAGATTCTCTGTCAGCTCTGTTAGCAGCAACTTTTTGTCCTTTTTTTCTAAGGATATCTACCGCTTTTTCGAAGTCTCCTTCAGCTTCAACTAGAGCTTTTTTGCAGTCCATCATACCTGCACCTGTTTGGTTTCTTAATTTAGCTACGTCTGCAGCAACTGGTGTATAAGACATAATATCTATTATTTTTTATTTAAGATTAGTATTAATTTTTAGCTTAATTTTAGAGCAGTGCAAAGATAATGATTTTAATGATAAACTAAAAAATGACTTTTCACGTTATTAATATATTTAATACTATTTTAAAGATTTGATTAATGAAAAAAATCTTCCTTCTCCTGTTTTTATGCATTTTTTCCCTTGGTTTTTCTCAAAAAAAGAAAAAAACAAAATCTAAGGCTGTTGTAGAAAAAGAAACGGTGATTATTTATACAGAGCAGGAAGCCGAAACTTCTAAGGAAGCAAGAGTGATTGCCGGTTTTATTAAGCAAAATCCCGGTCATACAAGAACAGATTATTTCAAGAAAAGACTGATGGATATTATCATGGCTGATAATTCACCGGAAGCAAAACCTACAATCAGACCCATCAGTAAGGAGAAAATTGAAAATATTGTTAAAAATAATGAATTGAACAGTGGAAAAGTAATTGCAGCTAAAAAACCATCTGCTACAAATAATGCTAAACCTGCCAATAATTCGAATAATACAGATAAAGTAAATAATGCTATCAATGCGCTGAAAGAAGAAAGACTGGCGACTTATGCTTCAGTAAGTTCTGCAAAAAGTGCTGGTTCATCGGCTAAATCTGAACCTAGTGAAGCCAATAAGAAAACAGCAGCTATGCTTACGCATCTTTTTAATAATGATATCAACAAAAATGAAGCTTATATCAATATTAAAAACAGGTCAAGTTGTAATCTGATCGTGAAAATAAATGGCAAAAAATATTATAATCTAAGTGTTCCTGCCAAAGGGGAAAACTTTATTCTGATAGATAAAGGAGAGTATGTGCTGACCACAATGGTGTGTGATGCAAAGTATTCTTCACTGAAGAAAATTACTCAGGATATTGAGATTGCTCTCAATGTAGCTGATTAAATAAGAAGAAAACTAAAGTAAAAAAGGTTAAGAAATATTTCTTAACCTTTTTATTTTTTTATCCTTTAAACTGACCCATCGCAATGAATTTATCTTGTCTTTGGGTTTCAAGCTCTTGTCCTGTAAATTTAGAAAAGGCTTTGATATTTTGTAAAATAGAATTTTTCAAGTTCAAGTAAGTGGTCTCCTGATCATAGTGAGCACCTCCAAGGGGTTCTTCAATAATTCCATCAATGAACTTTTCTCTTAAAGCATCTTTTGGAGTAAGATTTAATGCATTGGCTGCATCTTCTTTGTGATCCCAGTTTCTCCATAAGATAGAAGAGCAGCTTTCTGGTGCAATTACCGTATACCATGTGTTTTCCAACATATATACTTTATTACCTACACCTATTCCTAATGCTCCACCACTGGCTCCTTCTCCGATGATGTAAGTGAAGATAGGTGTTTTTAGCTGAACCATTTCAAAAATATTTCTTGCAATGGCTTCACCTTGTCCTCTTTCTTCAGCTTCCAATCCTGGGTAGGCTCCCGGTGTATCTACTAAAGTTACCACAGGGATATTGAATTTTTCAGCAAGCTTCATTAATCTTAAAGCTTTTCTGTATCCTTCAGGATTTGGCATCCCAAATCTTCTGTGCTGTCTTTCCTTAGTTGTTCTTCCTTTTTGAGTCCCTATGATCATTACTCTCTGACCATCCAGGGTAATCAATCCTCCAATCATTGCCGGGTCATCAGCGAAATTTCTGTCTCCATGAAGTTCTAAGAAACTGCCTTTGTCTGCCATTCCGTGAATGTAGTCCAATGTATAAGGACGATCCGGGTGACGGGACAGTTGTACTCTTTGCCAAGGTGTAAGATTGCTATAGATTTCTTTTTTCTTTTCTAAAATCTTATCCTCAATCTGGCTGCATGCTAATTTTACATCAACACCACTTTCTTCTCCTACTAAAGAACACGTCTGGTATTGATCCATCAATTCTTTGATAGGAAGTTCGAAACTTAAATATTCCATTTCTTGAAGTAAATTAAATCTTTCAAATGTATGAAAAATTATGGTAATTCTATTTAAAATTATTTATAGCATTGCTTATTCTGGAGGTACTTTCCTCTTTTCCAATGATTTCCAGGATATCCGGAACGTCTGGGCCTTTCAGCTCTCCAACTAAAGCTAAACGAAGTGGCATCATTACTTTACCCATTCCCAGTCCTTTATTTTCCGCGAAATCATGCATAGTCTGCTTTAAGATTTCCGCAGTAAAGTCTGTAGATTCAAATGTAGTAGCTAATTCTCCTAAAATAGCAGAAGTTTCGTCATTCCATGCTTTTTTAGATGCTTTTTCGTCGTAAGAAGTAGGAGCTTCAAAGAAGAATTTCCCGTTTTCATAAATATCTTTAGGGAAAGTAGCTCTTTCCTTCATCAGAGGAATTACTTTTAATAGTTTTTCATCAGAAGCATTGGATAGATCAAGTCCTGAATTTTTAAGCATTTCAAGAAGTTCCTCGTCCGATCTCATCTGAATATACTGGTGGTTGAACCATTCTGATTTCTCCTTACTGAATCTGGCTCCTGCCTTATGTACTTTATGAAGATCAAATTCCTTAGCCATTTCTTCTAAAGAAAGAACTTCTTTATCATCTGCCGGAGACCAACCTAATAATGCTACCATATTGATGAATGCATCAGGAAGGTATCCGTTTTCTCTGTATCCTTTAGAAACAGCACCTGTTGCAGGATCTTTGAAGTCAAGTGGGAATACAGGGAATCCAAATTTATCACCATCTCTTTTGCTTAATTTTCCTGAAAGTCCTTTCTTTAAAAATTGCTTTACAGCAGCAGTTAATGGATTGTCTTTATCATTTTCACCCAGCATAGATTTGAATCTAGGGCTTTTTACTTCCGCAAAGAATGATTTGATGATTGGTGCAGACTCATCGAAAGAAAACTGACCATTCTTCACCACAAATTCATCCGTGAAAGATTTTGTGATCCCATCGATATTATCTTTATTGATTAATGCCGAAACATCAGGCTTTAGAATCAAAGAAAGGTGAGCAAATTGCGGAGCTTCCCAACCCATTGCTTCATATAATAAAGTATGGAGTCCTAAAGATGGTAACCATTCTTCACCACGGATTACATGAGATATTTCCATTTCGTGGTCATCAATGATGTTGGCAAAGTGGTACGTTGGCATTCCGTCATTTTTTACCAAAACTTTATCATCTAATGTATTGGTGTTAACAGCAGATTTCCCACGGATGATGTCTTCAAGATTTAAGACTCTGTCTACAGGCATTTTGAATCTTACCACATAAGGTGTTTTCTCATCCAATAATTTCTGAACTTCTTCCTCAGAAAGAGCAAGACTGTTTTTTAAACGGTTCCTCGTTTTATTATCATAAGAGAAAACCTCTCCATTGGCTTCGAATTCTGCACGTACAGCATCTAATTCTTCCGGAGTATCGAAAGCCATATAAGCATAATCTGTTTTCAAGATCTGCTCAGTATATCTGTCATAAATATCTCTTCTTTCAGATTGTCTGTAAGGGGCAAATTTTCCTCCTTTCTTAGGACTTTCATCAGGGATGATTCCACACCATTCTAAAGCTTCTTCAATGTATTCTTCAGCTCCTTCTACATATCTGGCGGTATCTGTATCTTCAATTCTTAATACAAATTCTCCCCCTTGATTTTTAGCAAAAAGGTAATCATATAATGCAGTTCTTACGCCTCCCAAATGTAAAGGTCCGGTAGGACTTGGAGCAAAACGTACTCTTACTTTCTCCATTTCAATTAAAATTTTTGCAAATTTACTTAAAATTATACGGTTGTAATACAATTATAACCGATTGTTGTTCTTCAAACTTAAATTTTTCTGCTGTATTTATATAAGACATCTATGAAGAATGAATATTTCAGAAAGCTCTATTGGCTGGTAAATAAAAAAGTACATTAAATCCCTCATATAAGATGAATGAGACTTAATGTACTTCCTGTTATGTAAATGTTTTTTCTAAAAAAGAGACCTTATAGCACGTTCAAGCTTATAAATGGTTTTATAGGTAAGGGTCTTTTTAACCTTTTTAAATGTCTGCCTCGTTTGAAACACATTTTGAATCTCGGCCAGAGAAAGGTCAGAATCTAAAACTTTGGAATAAAGATCACGATGTTTATTGAAAATATAGCCTTCCATTTGATTCTGTTTGGCTTTACTTTCTTGCAGTGATTTTAACATGGAGCTTTCTCTTTGTCTGTAAAAAAACTGTACAGAATCTAATTGTACAACAGCATCCTCTTTCTTTAAAAGTTGAATCCAGAATTCCCAGTCTTCATATCCGAATTTCATTTGAGTATCATACCCCGAAGTTTTCAGATAATCTTCTTTCTTGAAAATTGCCGAACAGAAAATATGATTAGCAAATAATAAAGCTTCATAATCGTACTTTCTAAGTTCCCAAGGTTCATTTTTAGCATCAAAAAACTCAGCTTTACAGTATACTAATGCAAGTTTTGGATTTTTTTCAAATTCCTTTTTAGCGAGTTCTATATATTGAGTTCCAATTTTATCATCTCCATCCAAAGGAAGAATGTATTTTCCTTTGGCTTCTCTTATTCCGTTATTTCTACTGGCGGCAAGGCCTTGGTTTTCCTGATTAAGCTTGACGAAACGAACATCTTTATCACAATAAACATCAATTATTGCTTCAGAGTTATCTGTTGAACCATCATTTACGATGATACATTCCCATGCATCTGAGGTCTGAGCCATAACAGAATCTAAAGTTTCAGCAAGATATTTCTCCTGATTATAGCAGGGAACAATAATAGATACGATTTCATTCATAATTTTCCTGTTTTTCCGATTAACCCATGAACAATTCCTTGAAGGATATTCTTGGAAAATGAACTGTTTTCTTTAAAACTTCCTTTAGAAGAGAAGAATTTTTTGCGGGCAACAATCAAACGTTCCCTGATCACAAAAAATAAACTCCCGGAATATTTTTTAGTGAGCCAGATTCTATTTCTGGTCATATAGTATTCATATACTTTTCCTCTGGAACTGTCAGATTGATACGCGACAAGTTTTGTATCCACTGCAATTTTCCATCGGTTGCTCTTTTTGATCCTGTAACACCATTCCGATTCTTCATAATACATGAATAAATCAGCTTCCATATATCCCATATCATCAAGAACTTCCTTTTTAAACATCATTGCACTTCCATTAATATAAGCCATGTCATAAGTCATTCCTTGAGATTCTACATCTTTTACATTTTTGAGGAAATTGATATGATTTCCTTCAAATCCCTTTTTAGGAAATAATAGACCACCATCAGAAAATATTAACTCGGGATTGCTGTGATACAGTAATCTTGGGCCTATTACTCCCAATGAAGAATCCGATTTTAATTTTATATAAAGCTGTTCAATGGTATCCGCATCTATATGGATATCCGGATTAAGAATGAAAAAATATTTTTTCCCCCATTCAATAGCCTGCTTAATGGCCCAGTTATTGGCATAGGCATATCCAAGATTATTACCCATCTGATGAAAGAAAAAATGATGAGCATTACAGTAGGCTTCTAGCTCTTTTCCATCCGTGGAGTTATTATCAAGAATAATAAAAGAATCATTGCTGATTTCTCCTTTATTGGTAAGCGTTGAGAGCTGTCTGATGATCTCTTTAGAAGAGTTATAATTTAATATTATTATAATTAATTCTTTTATATCTCTCATTAAATAGTCATATTTGTAGCCGCAAAAATAATAAATATAATGAAAAAGAAAGTTCTTTATTTTATGCCTGATAATCCGATGTCTGGAAAGGCCGGAAATACAACCAGGCTTAATTATATGCTTTCTTATTTCAATGAAAACAAGGATCTGGATGTTACTTTTGTCTCTTTAAGAGATTGGGGAATGTGGAAAAAGGAAGAGGAAACCTTGTTTCATGAAAAATTTCCGAATATTCAGTTGTATCTTCTGGATAAGAAATATAAAAAGCATTTTTTGAAATATCTTTTTTTATATAAAATACCTTATCTCTTTAAAAAAAACTCTATAGATACAACAAGTTATATTCTTAGGAAAGAGTTTTCAGATATTGTTAAGAAGTCAGCATTTGAGGTGGTGCTCATAAGTTATGCTACATGGGGAAAATTGATTAATGAAGTTCCTTCCAGCGCCTATAAAATTATTGATACACATGATTTTATTACTGCGCAAAGCCGTCATAAGCGTACCATTGGAAAATTATTTCAGGATGAAATTTCCATTTTAAAACAATATGATAATATTTGGACTTATTCAGTGGAAGAAGAATATATATTCGACCAGTTTACGGATAAAAAGGTAACCCTGATGCCCGTCTCATTTCCTGAGAACATGAGCGAAAGGTCTGATTTTAAATATGATATTCTTTATGTTGCCAGTGATAATCCACACAATATAAAAGGAATTCATTGGTTTTTAAAAGAAGTGTTACCTTTGCTGAATAATGTTAAAATTCATATCATTGGTAAAATTGGTAAGGCAATTGCAGAGGATTACCCAAATGTCATAAAATATGGGATGGTAGATGACTTACAGGAGTTTTACAACCATGCAAAAATTGCTATTTGCCCAATGTTAAGTGGAACAGGTGTAAAAATTAAAGTACTGGAAGCCTTATCTTACGGTTTACCAGTAGTAACAAACAGAAGAGGAGTAGATGGGCTCATTAATAAAAAAGATAACGGATGCTTAGTAAGCCAGGATCCTGTAGAATTTTCAAAAGCGATTCATCAGCTCATGAATGATGATGCTTTTTATGAAAAGATAAAAATGCAGGGAATTTGTTATTTTAAAGAAAACCACAACTCGAAAATAGAAAAAGAAATTCTTGATTCTATTTTTTTATAAAATTTATGAAGAAAAAAATCTTAATTGATCTCGAACGTCTAAGGTACCCCAATTCAGGAATAGCTAATGTGTTTAGAAACCTCGCGAAAGGATTACAGGAGGGGAATTCTAAGTTTGAAATATTTTTTTTCGGTAAAAAAGAACAGCTTGAAAATTTTGAGCCTGCACCGAATTGTGTTTACTGGAACAAAACACATCGTTTTTTTGAGCGTTTCAGTGGAGAATTTGACCTTATCCATGTGAGCCATCAGTTATCCTCTTATTTTCATAGAAATTATAAAGATACAGTAAAGATCGTTACCCTTCATGACCTGAATTTCTTATATGAAAATCTTACCGATTTCAAAAAAAGAAAGATGCTGGGGAAAGTGAGAAGTAATGTGAAAAATGCAGATTATATTGTCTGTATTTCAGAGTACGCAAAACAGGATTTTATTCAGAATAAAAAACTTTTTACTTTTACTAAACTTAAAGATATTGTTGTTATCCACAATGGAATCGACCTTCCTGATAATAGAGAATATCAGCTGGGAAAATACAGTTATTTAAAAGGTAAAAAATATATTTTAAATATCGGGGTACTTTTCAATAAAAAAAATCAGTTGACTTTGGTTGAGATGCTTCCCTATATTGAGGAAGATCTGGTACTTATTGCTTCAGATGAGAAGTCTTCTTATGCAGATGAAGTAAGAAAAAGGATCAAAGAATTACATCTGGAACAAAGAGTACATTTCCTTAAAAACCTTTCAGAGGAAGAAAAATATGCTGTAATTCAGCACTCGGAAGCCATGTGCCATCCATCTATTGCAGAAGGCTTCGGAATACCGCCTATTGAAGCTATGGCTTTTGGTAAACCTGTTTTCCTTTCCCAATATACGAGCCTTCCTGAAATAGGAGGTGATAAGGCTTTTTACTTTGATAGCTTTGAACCCAAATCAATGGCTCAAGTATTTCAGGAGAAAATGAATCTTTATCATAGCCATGAAGAGGAAATGAGCCAGGAAATAAAAAATTGGACAGAGCAATATAGTTATACCGCAATGTCCAATAATTATCTTAAATTTTATGAATCTGTTCTGAAGAAAAATTAAGCTTTATATTCCAGAATAGTTTTTTCAATAATTTTTACACAATCTTTTAGTTGCTCTTCAGTAATTACCAATGGTGGTGCCAATCTGATGATGTTTCCATGGGTTGGCTTAGCAAGCAATCCGTTTTCTTTTAATTGTAAACAAAGATTCCATGCTGTAGAGCTTTCCGGTGTATCGTTGATTAGAATGGCATTTAAAAGCCCTTTTCCTCTTACTTTGGTAATAAGATCTGTTTTTTCTATCAGTTTATTGATCTCAGCTCTGAAAATCTGACCAAGCTCTTCTGCTCTTTCAGATAATTTTTCATCCGCTACTACATCTAATGCTGCTACAGCTACTGCACAAGCAATTGGGTTTCCTCCAAATGTAGAACCGTGTTGTCCAGGCTTAATAACATTCATGATCTCATCATTAGCCAATACTGCTGATACTGGATACATTCCTCCTGAAAGTGCTTTTCCAAGGATTAAAATATCCGGTTGTACATTTTCATGATGGCAAGCGATCAATTTTCCGGTTCTTGCAATACCTGTCTGTACTTCATCGGCAATGAAAAGAACATTATGTTTCTTACATAGTTCAGAAGCATTTTTAAGGAAGTTTTCATCCGGAACATATACTCCAGCTTCACCTTGAATAGGTTCTACAAGGAATGCAGCAATATTTCCTGCTTCTCTGTTAAGTATTTCCTCTAATGCAGAAAGATCATTGTAAGGAATTTTGATGAATCCTGGCGTAAAAGGACCATAGTTCTGGTTAGCATCCGGGTCATTAGAAAAAGATACGATTGTAGTCGTTCTTCCGTGGAAGTTATTTTCACAAACGATGATTTTTGCAGCGTTTTCTGAAATACCTTTTACCTCATAGCTCCATTTTCTGGCAAGTTTTACTGCTGTTTCTACAGCTTCAGCTCCGGAGTTCATAGGTAATACTTTATCAAATCCGAAAAGAGTCGTGATCTTCTGCTCGTACTCTCCCAATTTAGAATTGTAGAAAGCTCTTGATGTTAAAGCTAATTTTTGTGCCTGCTCTACTAATGCTCCTACAATTTTAGGGTGTGAGTGTCCCTGGTTTACAGCAGAATATGCTGAAAGAAAATCATAATACCTTTTTCCCTCTACATCCCAAACGAAAACACCTTCTCCGCGATCCAGAACTACTGGCAGAGGGTGATAGTTATGCGCTCCATGTTTGTCTTCAAGGTCAATAAAGTACTGTGAGTTTTTTGTTGTTTCTGCTGTTGACATATTGTTGGTTTTTCACAAATTTACACAATATTAATGAGATGGATCAACAAAAATAGAGTAGGGTATATGGCTGTAATTGAAGTGTATTTTGAGGGTAAAAGACTATGCCACGGAAATATTTTCTTAGTGGATAAACTGTTGCAGGTATTCTATCTTTAGCAATAAGAAAATTTTGCAGATAAGCTTATTCTATATTTTTTATGGGGCAGATCTTTTCTTAGATATTGAATAGCGGTTCCATTAGGATTATAAAGTTTATAAACGGTATTGATAGAATTTCGGATTCCAATGGATGTTGGGGATTTCTTTAGCAATAATTATCCATGTTAATATCTTGTTCAGAGTTTATTTTTTAATAATTTTCTAAAAATCAATATGCTGAAACAGATCAGAATGAATGTTATACCAAGTGAATATATAACCCATTTCAGAAGTTCTATATTATATTGATCTGGTTCAGTCTTGCCGTCTCCATACATTTCATCGTTGGTGTAAAAAGAATACAAAACAAAAGTTCTGATGAGAAAGAGGATTTCACAAACTATTAGAATGATGACTATGGTTTTGGAAGTTTTGCTAAGTTTCATAAATCATATCTTTATTCATAGAGTTTTTTATAAATAATAAGCAAAAAATTCCCGGAAAACCGAATAGAAATCTCTCATCTCAAAATAGAGAGGACTTGAACTTTCAATATTTTTAAAATAATGATCTCTGAACAGCTTTTTGATTCGGGTCTGATGATAAAATTGGGAGACGGAAATCACTCTGTTATATTTTAGACTATCAGCAATTTTTATTGTATTGATGACGGTCTTTTCAGTGTTATCCCCAAAGTTATCCACAAGAATATGATTGGGAGGAATTTTATTTTTAATCAGATATTTCTTCATTTCTGTGCCTTCCCAGTAACCTTCTTTACCTAGCCCGCCACTTACCAGGATATCTTTAATTTGGTTTTTCTGATAGAGTTCAATGCTTTTATCCAATCTTGCCTGTAGTCGTGGAGAAAGAGTTCTGTCTTCATTTACTTTATTCCCGAAGACCACGGCAAGATCTGCTTTCTGCTTAGAATTTGTAAGCCCATCATAAGTAATATACAAAGAGTGAATAATAAACCAGGAAAGCCCTGCAATGAGAATATATTTGATGATCATTTTCAGCATACCATTATTTTAAAATCAAAGTAATTACTTTTTTATTTATCTGGCCTAAAATAAGTTTTGATATATTTTCCAAAGCTTTTTACCCTTTGGAGTTACTTCTAGTACGAAAGATCAAACACTTTCTCCATTTGTTTTTCGTTGGTAGAGCTAGGCGTTGCCTTTAGTAAAATATTGCGAAGCCAAATTGCTATACTGTTTTCATAATGAGAAACCTTACCAATGGTTGAGCTCGTGTTGACGATATAATGCGCTTTGTTCATACGCAGTTTTTCATATTGTGTGAAGACTTCATCCACACTTTTTCCTTCACTAAAAAGTTTTCCGAGAATATAGGCATCTTCAATGGCCTGACAAGCACCTTGTCCCATATTAGGAGTTGTTGCATGGGCTGCATCACCAATTAAACAAACGCGATCTTTTTGCCACTGATAAATTGGTTCCAAATCGATAATGTCGTTGATAAATATTTTTTCTTTTGGAGTCTCGGAAATCATTTTGGAAACGTCTGGATTAAACCCACTAAAAAGTTCTGTAAGATTATTCGGATTTTTAATCAAGTTCTCGTTAACCACAGCGTACCAATAAATTTTTTGATCATTAATTCTCACAAAACCAAAGCGTCTGCCTTTTCCCCATGCCTCATAGGCTTTGTGATTGTATTTTGCTGCCCAATCGAACTTGCTAACACCACGCCAGCATTTTTGTTGGGAAGATCTTAGTTTTCCAATGTTTAAAATTTGATGGCGTACTACCGATTTAATTCCATCTGCACCAATAACAGCGTCTGCATTAGCGGTGGTTCCGTCTTCAAAAGTGAGTTGATAGCCGTTTCCTTGTTCGATTTTGGATAGGCGTTTAGAGAGTTTAATATGTTCAAAACCAATTTCTTTAGCCAGAATGATCTGTAAATCGCCACGATGAATGGCAACGTTGTGTACCCCATATTTATGCTCGAACTTAGTCAGTTGTATATCCGATAATGTTTTGAGCTGCGGATCAGTAATTTTAATAGTTGAAATTTTGTGACCTGCCTTTTCAATTTTCTGCCGAATGCCAAGTTTATCAAAAACCTGCATTGCATTATTAGCCATAATAATTCCGGCACCTACTGGTTTTATTTCGGGTGCACTTTCGTAAATGGTAATGTCCAGATTATTTTTTTGTAGGGCCAAAGCGGTTGTTAGACCGCCAATTCCGCCACCGATAATTGCTATTTTCATTGTGATTACATTTATATGATGAGGCAAAATTAATGGTCAGAAAAACCAAAAACGTTCACTTAAGGTAATTTTTGAATTAGTAAATCCTTTTCCGGATTCTACTCAGCGATTGTGGGGTAATTCCTAAGTAAGACGAAATATACTTCTGTGGAATTTTGTTCAGAATTTCGGGGGACTTTTTCAAAAGATTGAGATAGCGTTCTTCTGGTGTATAAAAAAACAATTCATCTAACCTTTGCTTTGCATCCAAAAATGCTAAATCAGAAATGTGCTTTGCTACTTCAAGCCAAAAAATATCTTTCTGAATTAAAGTCTCCACATCTTTTTTATCAAAATATAAGACTTCTGTTTTGAGAAGGGTCTGTATAACTGCCATTGTTTTTTTTCCGGTGATATAGCTCGCATAATCGCCAATAACATCATTGTTTACTTGCAAAAGGTAACTGATATCTTCTCCTTTTTCATTGATATAATAAATCCGGACAGCACCGTTCAAAATGAAACCCAAACGGTTGAAAACTCCATTCTTAGGTTCTATCAGTTTGCCTTTATCATAATTTACGATGTAGCAAATTTTCAAAAATTCCTCCGCACGCTCCATTGAAATTTGAAGTGTTTCTGCTAATTTTCCCTGTATTGCTGATGCCATCGCTTCTATTTTAATTGATATACAACAAACTTTATTTTTTGTCACTACAAAAATAACTTTTCCTGCTTGATTAGGAAGAGTCATGTATTGAAACTAAAGAAGGCACCTTTTAGGTGCCTTCTTTTTTATATAAATGATAATTATTTTTAGTGATTATCATATTTTCTATCCATTACAAAATCCTCCATGAATTTTGTAGTATAATTTCCTGCAAGATAATCTTCATTATCCATCAATTGTCTGTGGAAAGGAATCGTTGTTTTTACTCCTTCAATATAGAATTCCTCAAGAGCACGTCTCATTTTTGCAATAGCTTCCTCACGGGTTTGAGCCGTTGTGATAAGCTTAGCAATCATAGAATCGTAGTTAGAAGGGATTGTATATCCGGAATAAACATGAGTGTCTACTCTGATTCCGTGTCCGCCAGGGATGTTTAATCCTGTGATTTTTCCTGGAGACGGTCTGAAGTCTGCATAAGGATCTTCAGCGTTGATTCTACATTCGATTGAATGTAATTTAGGGTAATAGTTGATTCCTGAAATAGGAGTTCCTGCAGCAAGAAGAATCTGTTCTCTGATAAGGTCATAATCAATTACCTGCTCAGTAATAGGGTGCTCTACCTGGATTCTTGTATTCATTTCCATGAAATAGAAATTTCTGTGTTTGTCTACAAGGAATTCGATAGTTCCTACTCCTTCATATCCAATGAATTCAGCAGCTTTTACAGCAGCATCACCCATTTTCTCACGAAGTTCGTCAGTCATAAACGGAGAAGGAGTTTCTTCCGTTAATTTCTGGTTTCTTCTCTGTACGGAACAGTCTCTTTCTGAAAGGTGACAAGCTTTACCAAATTGATCACCTGCAACCTGAATTTCGATGTGTCTTGGCTCTTCAATCAGTTTTTCCATATACATACCTCCGTTTCCAAAGGCAGCTACAGCTTCTTGAATAGCAGATTCCCAATGATCTTTAAGGTCTTCAGCTTTCCAAACAGCTCTCATCCCTTTACCACCACCACCGGCAGTTGCCTTAATCATAACCGGGTATCCAGTTTCTTCAGCAATTTTTACAGCGTGTTCGTATGATTCGATCAATCCGTCAGAACCTGGTACACAAGGTACACCAGCAGCTTTCATGGTAGCCTTCGCATTAGCTTTGTCTCCCATTTTTTCGATCTGCTCAGGAGAAGCTCCAATGAACTTGATTCCATTCTTCTGGCAAATTCTCGAGAAGTTAGCATTTTCAGATAAGAATCCGTATCCTGGGTGGATTGCGTCTGCATTTGTAATTTCTGCGGCAGCAATAATGTTAGGGATTTTAAGGTATGAGTCTTTACTCATCGCAGGGCCAATACAAACCGCTTCATCAGCAAATCTTACGTGAAGACTGTCTTTATCTGCAGTAGAGTATACCGCTACGGTTTTGATCCCCATTTCTTTACAAGTACGTAAAATACGCATTGCAATTTCGCCACGATTGGCTATTAATATTTTTTTGAACATCTTCTTCAATTTGAAAATTAGATAATTTGAAAATTAGATAATGTTATTTTAATGTAGAATTTAATCTAACATCTAATGTCTAACATCTAACCTTTAAATTAAGATGGATCTACTAAGAATAATGGTTGGTCGTATTCTACCGGAGTAGCATCGTCAACTAAGATTTTAACGATTTTTCCGCTGATTTCAGATTCGATCTGGTTGAATAGCTTCATTGCTTCAATTACGCAAACTACTTTACCAACAGAAACTTCATCACCTACATTTACAAATACGTCTTTATCCGGAGATGGTTTTCTATAGAATGTTCCAATCATTGGAGATTTGATTGTTACATATTTGCTATCATCAGATGCAGCTTCAGCTTTTTCTGCAGGTGCAGCAGCAGGAGTTGCAACAGGTGCCGGAGCAGCTACTGCTTGTGGAGCAGTGTGGTATACTGCAGGCTGTGCGTAAACAGCGTCGCTTCCAGCTAATGGAGTTTTAATAGTGATTTCGAAATCCTTAGTCTTGTATTTTACTTCTGAAACTTCAGCCTTAGATACAAACTTAATAAGATTCTGTATGTCTTTAATGTCCATAAATTTGATATTTGATTTTGGGTCAAAGATACCAAAAAAACGCAAAAAACAACAAAAAACCGCCAAATTTTATCAAAATTGGGCGGTTTTTGTATTAAAATGAGGCTTTTTCAGCGAAAAGCGACTCTTAGTTTTCTTCAGTAGTAGCTACTTCTTTTTCCAATACTACTTTACCTCTGTAGTAAAGTTTTCCTTCATGCCAGTGAGCTCTGTGGTATAGGTGAAGCTCTCCTGTTGTTGCATCTTTAGCTAATTGAGGAACTACAGCTTTGTAGTGAGTTCTTCTCTTATCTCTTCTTGTCGACGACTGTCTTCTCTTTGGATGTGCCATTTTCTAATAACTTTTTTAATTGATGAGCGATGAGATTCATCATCTCATCATATTTAAATTATTCTATTTAATTATTGTCTCTTAATTTTCTTAAAGCATCCCATCTCGGGTCACTTTCATGTTCTTCCTCTTCAGTTTCCTCAATATCTTTCGGACTGAACTGGTCAAGAATTTTGATGTCTTCATCACTTACATTCGGTGAAATCTTTTTCATCGGGATAGAAAGCATTACATTTTCATAAATCAAATGTGCTACGTTGAAAGCATGCTCTGCAGTAGGAATAGTAATGACATCTTCATTGCTGTCATCATATTCTTCCCCGAAATTCACCAGAATCTTGATTTCATTTTCAATAGGGTAGTCGAAATCTTCATTTGTAATATCACAAACCAACTCAACCAAACCTTTTATCTTAATCTCAAACTCCAGAAAAGTAGTGTGTTTGTCTAAAAAGACATGTACTTCTATTCTAGGATTTGTAAATTCCTGCTCAGTGTCAAATAATTGAAAGAACGTTTTATCTATCTCAAACTTGAACTCGTGTTTTCCGTTTTTAAGTCCGGAAAAGCTTACGTCATAGTTTCTTAACTTGTCCATAAAATGAGTGTGCAAAAATATGCATTTTTTTTATAATAACAAATAAAATCTAAAACAAATTAATTTAAAATTTGTTTTAACGGATTATGCTTCAGTTTCCTCAGGTAAATCTTCGTCAATTCCATTGTCAACAGCCATTTTTCTCGGCTGAAGGCGGTTGCTCATCAGTTCGTTGTATTCACTTCTGTTCTTGAAAACCTTAATTGCAGTGAAAATAGATTCCATAAAACTCTGTTCATCGGCAACGTTTTTTCCTGCAATATCATAAGCAACTCCGTGATCCGGAGAAGTTCTGATAAACGGAAGTCCTGCCGTATAATTTACTCCTTCCTCATAAGCTAATGTTTTGAACGGAGCCAACCCCTGATCGTGATACATTGCTAATACAGCATCAAAATTTCTGTATTTATTGGGCTGGAAGAAACTGTCTGCCGGGAAAGGGCCAAACGTCAGAATTCCATTATCTGAAAGTTCCTGAATAGCTGGGCTGATGATTTCTATTTCTTCAGTTCCGATCACTCCTCCGTCTCCGGCGTGTGGATTTAATCCTAATACAGCAATTCTAGGTTTCTGAATACAAAAATCCTCAATAAGAGTTTGATTCAATACCCTGATCTGTTTTTTTATCTTTTCCTTGGAAATATTTTCAGCGACCTTCGCAATAGGAATATGATGAGTAGAAACAGCTACTTTAAGATCTTCAGTTACCAGGAACATTAATCCTTTTTTACTGAATTTTTCTTCAAAATAGCCAGTGTGTCCTGCATGTTTAAATCCCATCTTTACCATTTCATCTTTATTGATAGGAGCGGTGACTAAAACATCAATATCTCCTCTCATTAAAGCTTCCGTGGCTGCTTCCAAAGAATCAATAGCCATTTTGGTAGATTCTTCAGTAGGAACTCCTAGCTCAACATTTACGTTTTCCTTTGTCAGATTCACCATATTCAACTTTCCGGGTTGTGCCTGAGAAGCTTCATTAACATAGTTGAAATTCAGATTCAGCTTGAAAATGTTTTTCTGATAAGTGAATAATTTTCCCGAACCAAAAATTACAGGAGTGAAAAAATCTGTAATGGTTTTGTCTTTCAGAGACTTCATAATGATCTCCGGGCCGATGCCGTTGAAATCACCGATTGAAATTCCTACTCGTACTTTATGGTTTTTTGGGCTCATTTTGATTATCTTTGAAGATTATAATTTACAAATTTAGCAAAAAATAATATGTTCACAGGAATTATTGAAGCAGTTGGTGTTATTGAAAAGATTGAAGAGAAAGGAAGCAACATAGATTTCACCCTGACATGCCCTTTTACAAACGAACTTAAAATTGATCAAAGTCTCGCTCACAACGGATGTTGCCTGACGGTAGTTGAGATTAAAGACCATCAATATGTAGTAACAGCAATCAACGAAACACTGGAAAAAACAAACCTTGGAAAATGGGAAGTGGGAAGTGTTGTGAATCTTGAACGTTGTATGAAAATGGATGGAAGACTGGATGGTCACATTGTTCAGGGACATGTTGATAAAACAGGAGAGGTAGTAGGAATCGAAAATAAAGACGGCAGCTATTTTATTACCATGAAATACGAAGGTGATGGAAACTTTGTTACTGTACCTCAGGGTTCTATTACTGTAAACGGGATCAGTTTAACCGTAGCAAAAAGTGAAGATACTCAATTCTCAGTAGCTATTATTCCTTATACTTGGGAATTTACCAATATGAAACACTTGAAAATTGGTGATAAAGTGAACCTGGAATTTGACATCATTGGTAAATATATTGCTAGGTTAATTAAAAAGTAGGATGTCGTTAAATAAATATAAAGGATATAGTTTAAGGAACCGCGTGTTTTTCGGTTTCCTATTGGTATGCTTTTTAAGTGTTGTGGCAACATCACTGGTTCCTTACTTTGTGTTGAGGAATAATTCTCTGCAGCAGAGTAATATTGATATGCAGGAGAAAACCAATGCCGTAATGAGATATCTGGATTATGCTGTAAGCCGTACATTGGTAGAAACGAAAGATCTGCCGAAGGTTTTAGGGAATAAGATCTTTGAGATCGCAGATATTAACCAGCATGATATTGTTATTTATGATCTGAGAGGAAATTATGTGCTTTCCAATAAAGATGAAAGCCTCATTGATCAGAAAACACTTTCGATGGAAATTATCAACAAAATTCTATCTACGGATGCAAGGGTTGATATGACCAGATATGATGCTGCCAAAGATGCCAAGCTTACCTCTTCCTATCTTTTGCTGAAAAACAATGAATTGGAACCTATTGGTATCGTTTATATTCCTTTATATCATAATGAATCCGCTTATCTGGAAGTACTGCACCAGTATGTAAAGTATATTCTTTTAGTCGATATATTTCTTATCCTGTTTAGTATCTGGATCAGCTGGGTGACATCCAACAGTCTGGCAAAAACCATTACGAAGTTCTCTGATATGATTACCCGTATTACATTGTTTGAAAATGAAATGCGTCCTATCAGATATTATAAAAATGATGAACTGAATGCTTTAGCAAGAGCTTACAACAGAATGATTCTGCAAATTCAGGATCAAAAAGAAAGGCTAAGATTTAAAGCATCTGAAGAAGCATGGCGAGAAATGGCAAAGCAGGTCGCTCATGAGGTGAAAAATCCACTGACTCCCATGAAGCTTACCATTCAAAATTTTGAAAGAAAATTTGATCCGGAAGATCCGAATATCAGAGAAAGAGTAAAGCAGATGAGCAAAACAATGGTAGATCAGATTGATCTGATTGCTACTGTGGCTTCTGCATTCTCAGAATTTGCCAAGCTTCCTGAAAAAAATAATGAAGTCATCAATCTGAATACGGAAGTGGAAGATATCCTTCGAGTATTCAATGATGACAGTATCTTTATGCATGCCAACAAGAGTAACATTATGATTAATATGGACAGAATTTATTTGTCTAGAATCATTACCAATCTTGTGACCAATGCCAAGCAGGCGGAAAGTGATGAAAGAAAACTGATTATCAATGTAGATGTAGAACAACATCAGCGAAGAGTCATTGTTTCTGTTCAGGACAACGGAATTGGAATTCCTGAAAATATGTATGAGAGAATTTTTGAACCTAATTTTACATCCAAAACCAGCGGAATGGGACTTGGTTTGTCTATGGTAAGAAAAATGATCGAAGATTATAAAGGAGAGATCTCAGTGAAATCAGAAGTAGGTAAAGGATCTACATTCATTATTACATTGCCTACCAACTTATAGTGAAGTCTTTTAAATTTAAACAATTTGAAATCCAGCAATCCAAAGATGTCTTCCGTGTAGGAACAGACGGTGTTTTGCTTGGAGTCTTAGCAAGTGTTGAATCTGCTTTTCATGTGTTGGAAGTAGGAACAGGAACGGGGTTGATCTCATTAATGTTGGCTCAGAGAAACTTACAGGCAAATTTTTTAGGGTTGGATATTAATGAAGAGGCAGTTAGTATTACAAAGCTTAATTTTCAAAACGCTCCTTTTCATACGAGGCTTAAAAATATCCACCAGGATTTTAAAACTTTTGAAACAAATGAGAAATTTGATCTGATTGTTTCAAATCCGCCTTATTTTGAAGAGTCCGGTTCTGATAAAGATAAGATTGCACGTCAAATGGTGGAGTTGAATTTTAGACAGCTCGTCGTTCAATCGGCAAGGTTTTTATCTGAAAGTGGGCTTCTTTCAGTAATTATTCCGGTAGAAGCAGGTGAGGGTTTCGTTTTTATTGCTGAAGAAAATAATCTTTTTCTAACCAGAAAAATTAATATTAAAGGCATTGAAAATTCTACAACAAAAAGATTGATCTTAGAATTTTCTCCAACAAACAAGAAATTATTAGAGTCTGAATTTATTATAGAAAAAAGTCCGAGAAAATACTCGGACCAATATCTTGAACTCACTAAAGAGTTTCATGTTTTTAAAGAGGCTGGGAATTAGAAAAGAAGTGTTATCCTGTATTTTCTAAGCCCTTTTTATTCTTATTCAAATAGTTCTGCAGTATCTAATACAGATACTTTTCCATCTTCACATCTGATAGCTTCACCGGGGAAGTTTTGGATCATGTGGTAATCGTGAGTTGCCATTACTACAGCAGCGCCGTTTTCAAGGGCAACCTGCTTTAATAAGGTCATGATTTCATTAGAAGTCTCAGGGTCAAGGTTTCCTGTTGGCTCATCCGCTAAGATCAGATCTGGGTGGTTAAGAAGAGCTCTTGCGATAGCAATACGCTGTTGTTCACCTCCGGAAAGTTCGTGTGGCATTTTGTGCTTTTTGCTCTTCATGTTCACGCTTCCCAATACTTCATTGATTCGGTCTTCCATTTTGGTTTTGTCATTCCATCCTGTAGCTTCCAGAACGAATTTAAGGTTCTTTTCAACAGTTCTATCGGAAAGTAACTGGAAATCCTGAAATACAATTCCTAATTTTCTTCTTAGGTTAGGAATATCGGATGGTCTTAATTTAGCCAGATCAAATCCTACCACAGATCCATGTCCTGATGCTAATGGGATGTGTCCATAAAGCGTTTTTAGAAGGGAGCTTTTTCCGGAACCTGTTTTTCCAATAAGATAGCAGAATCTACCTTTTTTAATATTAAGATTTACATCAGAAAGAACAGTAAATTTTTTTTGCGCAATTTTGGCGTGCTGTAAACTTATAATATTGTCTCCGGAGATATTTGTATGTGGCATAATTAAATTTTAAAGGCTATTTTCTAACAAAAATTTTCAATCTTTAAAAATAGAAAAAAGAAGTCTATCTGACTCTAATTTTAATAAATTTTAACAACAAAAAATGCCTGAAAAGTAACTTTTCAAGCATGTTTTGTATATGATAATAAAAAGATTATCTCTTAGCGCGTGCAGCACTTACAGTTAAACTCTTTCTGCCTTTAGCTCTTCTAGCAGCCAAAACTCTTCTTCCATTTGGCGTAGACATTCTTTCTCTGAAACCGTGTTTGTTTCTTCTTTTTCTTTCTGATGGCTGGAATGTTCTTTTACTCATTACTATATGTTTAAATCGTAATTAATCTATTAATTTTCAGGTTGCAAAGATATATAAATTTTTATAAGTTACAAACTTTAATTATCTTTTTTTAAAATTATCTGTAGTGTTTTTTAACCAAACATTTACAAACCCGTATAGATACCTGAATTTCTCTCTGCAAAAATAATATTTAAATGATTTATATAAAAGCTCTATCTTTGAAAACTTAAATTTTAACGAAAATAAACACAAGATGTTTACACCAGCAGAACTTTTAGAGATCAATACATTACTAACACCTGAAAACAAAATAGTTATTCTTACCCACTATAATCCGGATGGTGATGCTATTGGTTCCAGTCTGGGATTGAAACATTATTTAAAGGCAAAAGGGATCTATGCAGAGGTTATTGTACCCAACGATTTTCCAAAATTTTTGAAATGGATGCCGGAATCTAAAAAAATAATTATTGCAGAATATAAAAGAAAGTTGGCGGCAGATATGATTGCTGCTGCGGATGTTATTTTCTGTCTGGATTTTAATTCTCCTTCAAGAATTGGGTTATTGGGTGACTGGCTGGTAAAGGCTCAGGGAAAGAAAATTCTTATTGACCACCACCAACAGCCGGAGCCGTTCGATTTTGTATATTCAGATACGGTGATTCCTGCTACTTCACAAATGATTTATCATTTCATTGAAGCAATGGAGGATGAAAAACTGGTTAATCAGGATATGGCTGAGTGCATGTATACTGGTATTATGACTGATACAGGAGGTTTCCGTTTTCGTTCAACAAGTGCTACTACCCATAGAATTATTGCTAACTTAATAGAAAAAGGAGCTGATCCGGCAATGATCACTTCCAATACCTGGGATACCAATACTGTTTCCCGTCTTCATTTGCTTGCTTTAGTTTTAGGAAGAATAGAAGTGGTAAATGAGGGTAGAGTGGCTATTTTAAGTCTTACCAGAAACGAACTTAAAGAATTTGGCTTCCAGAAAGGAGATACTGAAGGTTTTGTAAACTATGGTTTAAGTATTGCAGGAGTGAAGATGTCTGCATTCTTTATGGAAGATCTGTATGAGGATTTTATCAAAATCTCCTTCAGAAGTAAAGATGATGTGGATGTGAACCAGTTCTCCAGAAAATACTTTAATGGCGGCGGACATATTAATGCTGCAGGAGGTAAATCTAATGATTCTTTACCAGGAACAATTGAAATTTTCAAAGCAAGACTCATCGAAGAGAATTTGTAGAAAGATTGATGGATCAGATTGGAAAGTCAGTTTTGGAATACTCTCAAATCCTCTGACCCCCTCAAACTTTAGTATAACCTTTTTCCTCAAGTTCCCGGCAAGTATATTCGTATACCTGTTGAAACATTTCGTCCATATATTTCTTATTGAAAAGACTGTATTTTGTCATTTTAGGAGGATCTAAAAATATATTGCAGTACTTTACTTTAGAATAAACGGATTTTGCAATGGCTAAGTGGAGGATGCGGTCAAATTCTTTCATCAGGCTCATCTTATTGAGTTCGTCGTAGCTTATTGAATTAACGTGAGAAGCTATAAGAAAGTCGCATTTATCCATGATAGGTTCAATAGGGAGATTATCCAAAACACCGCCATCTACATAAATTTTCTCTCCAATTCTTACAGGGGGAAGGATGAAAGGAACGCTGGAGGAAGCTAGAAGTGGAGTGAAGAGTTCTCCTTCCGAAAAGAAATCAACAATGCCGTGAGTCATTTCTGTGGTAGCCACATACACAGGAATTTTTAGAATATTAAAATTGTCTTCAGGGAAATAATCTTTAAATAGTTTCAAAATGAAATTTGAGCTGAAGATTCCGTTTTTTGATAGTTTCAAAGCAGACCGAGAAAAAAAAGAAGTCTGTCTTACGATATCCATCATTTCATCGGGTGTTTTTCCAAATGAATAAAAAGCCGCAATGATAGATCCCGCACTGGTTCCTGAAATAATATGCGGTTTAAGATTATATTCTTCCAGCGCTTTTAAAACAGCAATATGGGCAATTCCACGCATTCCTCCGCCTGAAAGTGTAAGCCCGATAACCGGTGGTGGTTTCGGAAGTGTCTTTTTTTTGAACGAGAATATTCCCATTGAGAAAATTATACCTTACTAATATACAGGATTTTTCTCAATGTTTATGGTTCATCACATTCAGAATCAATCTTAATGAAAAGGGCATTGAATTCATTATTCATCTTTTCATCTCTGGAAACTCTATGTACTTTATTATTAGCACAGTTTCCCCACCCAAAAGTAATCAGATCAATAATTGCATAATCTCTTTTGTCTGCTGAGTTAAGCTGTTCGTTGAACTGATTGATAATACGTTGTGGATCACTATTGTTTTTGCTCATGCTTTCTCTGAGCTTTTTCCATTCTGAAAACATTTGTTCATCAGTTGAATTTAATGCTTTGGAGAAATTAGGACATGTATTGTTTTTAAGAAGAATTGAAGGATCGGAGTAAGCTATGATCTGGATTTTCTCCATCTCATAAGACTGAACAAGCTCTTCATAGCTTTTCTTCTGAATATCTTTCCAGTAGGGTATATTAACAACTTTCAGATTCATGATCTGAGCTTTCTTTTCTCCAAAATCCTTATCCAGTTTTGCCAGAACCTGATCTTTATTGTTTCTTATTTCATGAAGATCCTTGAGGTTGTTCACGAAGGGAGTATCCAACAATGAGCCACTCAGTTCAAACCAAAGCTTGTAAGTGTCCTCAAGTTCCTTTTTGGAATATTTATTACTGTCAAAATACCCTTTATTATCACAAAGTTCTGTTCCGAAATTGAATATTTCCTGCTTGGGTTGAATGGTTGTTACGGTATCAGCTTTTGGAGCTGATCCTTGAATGGTGTCCATTGATGTAATACTGGGAGTGGATTGATTTTCTTTTTTACAACTCAAGAATGAAAGCAGTAGGATAGATATTATAGCAATTCTCATGTTTTTACATTACTAGTTTTTTCGGAAGATTATGAAGAAGTTCCGTGTTGATGATTTCTGCACAAATACCTGGCTTTTCCCAGTGCCCATTGTGTCCGCAATCCAATACATAGGATTTTATATTCGTTCTGTCCGGAAGATTTTTGATGGTCATATCTGTTTTTACGGCATTGTCGTGTTTACCGGCCAGTACAAGAATTTTGGCTTCCAGATTTTGCATAATATGCTTTTTGTCTGTTCTCTCTACCATGCCTTTTACACAGGCAAGAGCTCCCAGATTATTAGTAGAAAGAGCTGTTTCCAGAGCGATTTCAATTTTTCCTTCCAATATATCCCTTTCATTAGGATTGAACAGGTTGGGGATTCCAACTCTTGCATAATGGACAAAAGCATCTTTAATGATTCTGTAGCTTTTGATACGCTGTTGTTTTTTCTCTTCATCATCCGGAAAATAAGTGGAAAAGAATAGCGTTAAACTTTTCAAAGAGTCCGGATATTTTTCAGCAAAAGCCAGAGAAACATAGCCCCCCATAGAATGACCTAATAAATGAAGTTTTGTAATACTTTGGTTATCTAATACCTTTTTGACTTCATCAGCCATCAATTCCATGGTGTGGATCTCTCCCAGAATCTCAGATTGCCCGTGACCTGGAAGATCAATTTTTAACAATGAGAAATCTTTGGAAAGATGAGGTTCCATATCGCTCCAAATGGATAGATTTTCCATAAAGCCATGGAGGAGTACTAACGTTTCTTTTCCATTTCCTTTTCTTTCAAAGTTCAGCATGATTCCAAAATTATAGAGTTAAAATAGTACAGCATTGAGTTTGCTGTAATCCTGTTGTCCTTTCAAATGTAAACAAAAAAGAGCATTTTTTAAATGCTCTTCCTTTTTTATTGAGTTAATTGTTGATAAATTTTTGTTTCCCAAGGTTTAATATCAGCTACTCCATAACGTTCTTTTTTCGCAATAGCCAGATTGTCCAGCATATCTACAAAATTTTTGTAGCTGGCCTCATCGGTAGGCTTTATAATTACTGTGAAGTTTTCCTTATTGGGAGCATTTTTGTAGGCTTCAGAAATAATTTTTGAAACATTTATCCCACTGAAGCTGGTTTCTTTTAAATTATTGATGTTTAAATCATCCTTATTGCTTTGATGATAAAATATCCGATTATCTTTTCCCAGAATAAAGGTTACCTGATTTTTATCTCTAATAAGCACATCATCAATAAATGGTTTGGGGTTGTGGTCTTTTGCGGGAAGCCCAAGATCCATCACATTGGGTTTTGTAAAATTTGTGGTAAACATAAAAAACATCAATAGTAAGAAATTGAGGTCTACCATTGGAGTCATGTCAATTTTAATTAACTTTTTCTTTTGTTTGCCGGTCTGTTTCTCTTGTGCGATTACTTCAGCCATAATTCATATTTTAAATTGTTAAACGGTATTTGGTGAAAACTTTGAAAACCCGATCGGGATTTTGAAAAGTTGATACAAAGTTGATGCCTAAAATTTAAAATGTGCAATAAATTTTTATTTTCGTTAATGATTTATAATTAAGTTTTGTTAAAAGCTGTTGTTGATTTTATTGAAGATGAATGGTTTATTGAAGGATTAGTAATAAAAAAACTCACACTGAAAAGTGTGAGTTGGAAATGATATATAAATTATTTATTTGCTTTTTTTGAAGTAATTAACGCCGCACTCCAGGAACTTCTTGAAGTCTTCCTTCGGCATGTATCCAGAAACAGGAGTGTTGATTACTTTTCCGTCTGGAGTAATTAAAACATAGTGTGGCTGAGAATTGTTGTTGAAGTTTACCTGTTGGAATAAACTCCATCTGTCACCAATCGTTTTAACCTTTTTGATCTGTCCGTCTCCAAGGTCGATTTTTGTTTTTTGATCTTCAGGAAGCTCTTCTTTATCGTCTACATATAAAGAAGCTAGGACAACATCATTTTGAAGGATTGGTAAAATATCCGGCTCGCTCCAAACAAATTCCTCCATTTTTCTACAGTTTTCACAACCGTAACCTGTGAAGTCAATTAAGATGGGTTTATTCTCTTTTTTAGCGATTTCTATCGCTTTAAAGAAATCATGTTCAGGATGCATTCCTAAGATACCATCTTTTTCATCATGGAAATAGCTAACATTCAATGGAGGCAAAATACCACTTAATAATTGAAGTTTTGGACGATCAGACGGAATCAATCCCTGGATCAGATAGATCACAAAACCAATTCCTAATGCCCCTAATATTTTTCTGGTAATCGAAATCTTAGGTTTTTTATCATCATGCGGGAACTTGATTAACCCGAATAAATATAATGCCAATCCTAAAGCAACAATGATCCAGATAGCGATGAAAAGTTCTCTTTTTAAGAAGAATGTCTTCGATACAAGGTCTGCTTTTGATAAGAACTTTAAAGCTAAAGCCAATTCTACGAAACCTAACACAACTTTTACTGTGTTCATCCATCCACCTGATTTCGGAAGACTTTGCAATGCCTGTGGGAATAAAGCTAATAGCCCGAAAATAATAGCCCATGCTAAACCAAATCCAGCCAATGCGAAGGTTAATAACATCGGAACATTTGAAGAACCTGTTACGGCACTTCCTAATAAACTTCCTAAAATAGGCCCTGTACAAGAGAAGGAAACGATTACCAGTGTCAATGCCATAAAGAAAATACCAATGATACCTCCTGCTTCCTCAGCTTTAGAAGATTTGTTGGCAATAGAGCTTGGTAATGTAATATCATAATACCCGAAGAAACTTCCGGCAAAGAAGATAAATATGATAAAGAAGGCAATGTTCAGCCATACACTTGTAGAGATCTCATTGAAGATGTTTCCTGCAATCCCATCAATGATATGGAAAGGGATACTTAATAAAACGAAAATAAGCAGAATGAAAAATCCATAGATCAAAGCATCTCTTTTCCCTTTCGCTTTATCCTTACTTCCTTTAGTAAAGAAAGATACGGTTAAAGGAATCATTGGAAATACACATGGTGTCAGCAAAGCGATCAACCCTCCAATGAAGCCTAAGAATAAATAAGTCCAATAGTTTTCATCCACTTTCGTAGAAGCAGTACCGCAATCAGTTAATGGTTTTTTAAAGTCTATCGTTTCGATTTTCAGTTGCTTAGGATCCAGTTTTGAAGCCTCGGTGACTGTAATTTCTGACTTTGAAGGATTCTCAGTAACTGTTTCAACGGCTTTCACAGAATCTTTTTTAGCTTCTGTAGTTTCTGCAGTTACTTCCTCCGTTGCTCCTTTGGGAGTAACCTTCTGATTGAATTCTAATGTATTCGGTGCAAGACAAACCCTGTCATCACAAGTTTGGTAGGTGATTTCAGAAGTAACATCAGCAGGTTTGGTAGGATCCTTTAGCTTGAATTTTTGTTTAAAGCCAGCTGTGTTGGAATAGAAAACAATCGTTCCTCCGAAAGCTTCAGAGAATTCTTCATGTTTTTTGCCAGCCTCCGTGAATTTTCCGATAAGTTCAATGTTCTTTCCTGAAACTTTATACTCTGTAGGAATTCCTGTATCTTCAGGAAGATCTTTTGAGTAAATGTGCCAGCCACTTTCCATGGTAGCATTTAAAACCGCTTCATACTGGTTATTGCCCAGATCGTTGATGGTAAATTTAAACTTTACAGGATTTTTAATCTGTGCATTAATTCCTGTTGCTAAAAAGAGTAGAATTAATAAAAACCAATTTCTAAATTTCATTTTTCGTTTCATTAAAAATTTTGAGAATACGTTCTGTTTTCTCATCCTTTGCATATCTTCTATCCTGTCTGAAAGGAATGACTCCAAGTACAGAATTCTTACTGTCAGACAATATCCAAATTTTTTGCCTCGCTAAAATAGATAATTTTTCGTCCCTAAAAAATTTAGAAACTTTCTTTTTCCCTGAAAAACCAGTCGGGTAAAACTCATCACCATCCTGTTGTTTTCTTAAACGCAGAGGAAACTGTAGTTTTTCAGCATCAAAATCCCAATTCAGATTTTTATTGATTCCATCAATGTCTTCAATAGAATCCTGAAGATTAAGACTGATCCGGTTTTCTGAAAAATCAAAATGATCGATCAGAAGAATCTCATCTTTGCTTTCTTGCTTTTTATTCTTATCAATAAAGATTAATTCATCTCTGTTGACAATCAGTTGATATTCTTTAGAAAAAAAAGAACTGTTGTTTTCAGCTTTAAATATTTTTGGGATTTCTTCTTCCTGATTGAACCCATATTTTTTTAAAATCTCAAACTTGACAAAAGCGCTTTCCTGATCCAGCTTCTCCTTTGATAAGATTTTGTGGTCTTGGTTAAATACAGTGAGTTTATTTTCTATTTCCTCAAGCTGTTTTTGAACAAAATCTTTGGTTTGGTTTAGATATGAAGAACTTTTTTTGAAATTTTCCAAAAAGTGATCATTGGTTTCCTGTAATTTGGGAACAATTTCATTTCTGATCTTGTTTCTCAGGTAATCACTTTTTTTATTGGAAAGATCTTCCCGGAACTCAATCGTGTTGTCCTCAGCAAATTGGTAGATTTCCTGTTTTGAAAATGATAGAAGAGGTCGAAGGATATGATTATCATTGGCAGGAATACCGATTAATCCATTAATTCCGGCAGCTTTGGAAAGATTGATGAGAAAAGTCTCCAGCTGGTCATTAAGGTGATGAGCAGTAACCAGAAATTCCAGTTTTTCTTTTTCCTGAATTTCCTTAAAAAAAGCGTACCGAAGCTCTCTTGCCCAAAGTTGGATAGAATTTTCAGGTTTTTTATCGCTTTCTGAAACCTCATACAAATGAAATTTAATATGATTTTTCTCACAAAAATCCTGTACTACTTTTTGATCCAGATTTGAATCTTCACCACGAAGTTTATAATTAATATGAGCCACCTGAAATGAACATCCGGAATCCTGGTTTTCATCTCTCAAATCCCTGAACAAAGAGGCCAGAACCATAGAATCTGCACCTCCGCTCACCGCTAAAAGATAGTTGTAATTTTCAGGCTGGTGAATAAGATTTTCTAATTGTTTTTTGAAGCTTGATTTTTTCAACATAGACGTTGAGAATTTCTTTTATGCAAAGATAATCCATATAATTCAATTGAATTTCCCTAACTTTGATTAGTCTAAAAATGATTACTTATGAAGATTTTAAAAATTTTAGCGGTTTCTGCAATGGCGTTGGGGATGACATCTTGTGTGAGCAAGAAGCAGTATGATGCCTTAAGCACAAACTATAAGCAATGTATTGAAAACATCGGAGAAAGACAAAGGGAAATTCAGGATTTGAAATCTCAAAACTCTGCATTATCAGGTGAAAATAATTTATTAAAAAGCCAGCACGATGCTTTAAAATCATCATTGGATGCATGTCTTTCCAATACCGGGAAAAGTTCTGCTAACATTGACAAACTTGTGGGCGAAATCAATGCTTCCAACTCATATATCAAGCAGTTGATTTCAAACAACGCTAAAAACGACAGCTTAAACCTTGCTTTGTCTAATAAATTGAAGAGATCATTAGATAATGTATCTGATGACGACGTACAAGTGAAGGTGTTGAAAGGAGTGGTAATGATCTCCCTTTCTGATAAAATGTTATATAAAACAGGAGATTACAATATCTTACCTGCAGCTCAGGAAGTGCTAGGTAAAGTAGCGAAAGTAATCAACGATTATGACAAATATTCTGTACTTATTGAAGGAAATACAGATAATGCACCATTAAATTCTGCAAACTTACCAAGAGATAACTGGGATCTTTCTGCATTAAGAGGAACCTCTGTAGCTAAAGTTCTTCAGACTCAGTTTGGTGTAGATCCTGCTAGAATTACGGCAGGTGGTCGCTCTGAGTACAATCCGAAAGCAACTAATATGAGTGTTTCCGGAAGATCTGAAAACAGAAGAACGGAAATTATCATTATGCCTAAGCTGGATGAATTCATGAAGCTTATGGATATTGCTCCGAAAAAATAATTACTGAACAATACAGTAAAAAAGATCCCGATTTTTTGGGATCTTTTTTTTTGCAATATTTTGAATGTAACTTTTAAAGAAATCGTTCTACTTATTTAAAATAAATTCGATATTGCCTTTGGGAATCAATAAGATGTATTGATGTTGAGGATACTTGTTACCACCGCTTATCAGCAATTTACCAATAAAAATAATAATCACATGAAAATAATTATTCTATCGGTAAGCTTATTAGGATTCTTTTTATCCGGAACAGCTTTTGCGCAAACGGAAACTTCCGGAAGAGAAAAAGTATATAAAGCAACCCACACAAAAAGCACAGAACTGAAGCATACCAAGCTGAAAGTGAGCTTTGATTACCAGAAAGAGGAAATGAATGGAGAGGAATGGCTCACTGCATCGCCTTATTTTTATCCTTCAGACTCATTGGTATTGGATGCTAAAGGAATGCTGATTCATGAGGTGGCAATGGTGAGGAATGGAAATAAAACACCAATACAATATCATTATAATGACAATGTTCTGAAAATCAATCTTGATCAATCTTATAATAGAAATCAAGATTATACGGTTTATATCAAATATACTGCCCGGCCTAATGTAGTAGAGAAGCAAGGAAGCCCAGCCAAGGGATTGTATTTCATCAATGCTGATGGAAAAGATCCTGATAAACCTACACAGATATGGACAGATGGAGAGTCTGAATTTTCATCAGTATGGTTTCCTACGATAGATAAACCCAACCAAAAAACTACTCAGGAAATTTATATGACGGTTCCTGATCAATACATAACTCTTTCTAATGGTATTTTAAAAGAGTCCCAGAAAGAATCTGGAAATATGAGAACGGATCATTGGGTCATGGATAAAAGACATGCGGTTTATCTTTTCTTTATGGGAGTAGGAGAATATAGTGTGGTAAAGGATAAATGGAGAAATATTCCGATAGACTATTATGTGGAAAAGGAATATGAACCGTTTGCAAGACAGATCTATGGAAATACTCCTGAAATGATGGATTTTTTCTCCAAGAAGTTGAATTATGATTATCCCTGGCCAAAATATTCACAAATTACCGGAAGAGATTATCCAAGTGTAGCTATGGAAAACACAACTGCTACTCTTCATAATATGGGAGTAATGCAGAAACCAGGGCAGCTCATAGATGAAAATAAATGGGAAGAATATATTGCTCATGAGCTTTTTCATCATTGGTTTGGAGACTTGATAACAGCGGAGAGCTGGAGCAATCTTACGTTGAATGAATCGTTTGCTAATTATTCCCAGTATCTCTGGAATGAGTACAAATATGGAAAAGATCAGGCAGATTACCATTTAATGTCTAATGTCAATAAGTATTTCAACAGCCCTTCTGATTTTAAGAAAGATCTTGTACGATTTGGTTATGATTCACCTGAAGATGTTTTTGATGTGGTTTCCTATGAGAAAGGAGGCGGAATTCTTCATATGCTGAGGAACTATTTAGGAGATGATGCTTTTTTTGGAGGAATAAATGATTTTTTAAAGACCTATGAATATAAAAATGCGGAAGCTCATCAATTAAGATTATCGTTTGAGAAAGTGTCCGGAAAAGATTTGAATTGGTTTTTTAATCAATGGTATTACGGAAGTGGAAATCCGAAATTAGAGTATTCCTACACTTTTGAACCTGTTAAAAAACAAGTGGAAGTTGTGATCAATCAGTCCCAGGAAAAACCTTTTGAATTTCCTTTGGCAATAGATGTGTATGATAATGGGAAGCCAACACGATATAACGTATGGGTTAATGCACAAGCAAAAAATACTTTTAGTTTTAATGCCTCTGCAAAACCTGATTTAATTAATATCAATGCCGATGGAATATTGCTTTCCGAAATCACAGATAAGAAAACTGCAGCTCAAAATTTAATGCAGTTTATTCATTCTAAAGAATATCTAAGCCGTTATAAAGCAATAGTTGGGATTAAGGAAGACTTGAATCATCCAGAAGCTGTTAAACTACTTACTGCTGCCTTAAAGGATCCTTTCTTCAGGATAAGAATTAAAGCATTGGAGGTGCTAGATCTTACCAATGCATATCAGAATAAAAATCTGGCTGCTGATGTTGAAAAATTAGCAGCTAACGATTCAAAAACATTAGTGCAGGCTGCAGCGATTAATGCCTTGGCAAAGACTAAAAATAAAAAATATATACCGCTATTTGAAAAAGGAATAAATGCGATGTCCAATGCTGTAAAAGCAAACTCATTACTGGCAATCATTGCTGCGGATCCTTCAAAAACTAAAACATTGGTTGATAGGATAGATCTTTCGGAAGCTTCTAGGGGTACGATCATCAAAATGCTTCCTACTGTTGTGGAGAATAAAATAGATTCCCAAATGAAATATATTGTTTCTTTTGTGGCTTTTTATCCTTTAGTGAAGCCTCAAAATCCGGAATTGGGAAAATATGCAGAAGGAGGTTTTAACAGGATTATGGAGACTGATAATTTTGCTGCTACCAATGGAATTGTTAAAATATTGAGTCAGGCAAAATCTGAAATTGTCAAAAATGTTGAAAATAAAAAATCAATTTATATTATGTTGGAAGCCGGACTGAATAAAAAGAATGAGCTATTGAAAAACAATCCACAGAACAAGGATAGTATTAATAAGCAGATTGCCGCACTGAAACAAATAATGGAGGAATATAAATAAAAAAAATCCCGAATTTCTTCGGAATTTGTTTCTTTAATCAAATTAATTCTTCCTTTTTCAAAAGGGAAATAATTCGTTGCAAAAAAGAATTGGATATTTCAGTCTTGTTTTTTCTTGCAGAAGACTGTGTACTTCCTTTCGGAGGTGCTTTTTTTTGATTCTCATGGTTAGTTTGTAGTTTATCTTCTGCAGTCATTTGTTATCTCGTGTTTTTACCCCTTCGTTCTCTTTGCAAACTTATAACTAATGCGACATAAAAAACATCCGTATTTTCACGGTATTTTGTATGGGATTTTTCCCGATAGCTAGATTATTAATTTTTTTGAATGTTTTATTTTGAATATAATCATCTGATTAATAAAAGAATGCGTATATTTAAATCTCTATAATGAGATATAGATAAAACAGAGGTATCCGAAAATCTTAAGAGTAGGAAATTAATACTAAACAAAATAATATGAAAAATTCAAAAAAACTTTCAAGAGGAGAAATGAAAAGTGTAAAAGGTGCTATTAACGGATGTAATCCACAGATATTTTGTAGTAGTCCACAGACAAAGTGTTGCCCAGGATGGGTTTGTGCTGGTATAAGACAATATTGTATAGCCATATAATAATTTTCACATAAATTTAGATAGACCTAAGAAAAAAGAGAGGAATTCATTCTTCTCTTTTTTATATCTTATCCTGAACAGAGGCAGTTTGTTTAAAAAGAAGTTTAAAATCCGTAAATTTGTTTAAATTAAAATGGTATGAGTTTTTTTGAAGAAAAGAATCCTGAAATGGATAGATATTTGGAAGCACACGCTTCCTCAGAATCCGAAATTCTAAAAAAGCTGAGAAGAGAAACTTATCAGAAAACGACGCAGCCTCATATGATTTCGGGCTATCAGCAGGGAAGATTACTTACAATCATCTCCCAAATGTTACAGCCTAAAAACGTTCTTGAAATTGGAACTTTTACCGGATATGCTACTTTATGCCTGGCTTCAGGATTAGCAAAAGATGGTAAGATTACCACATTAGATGTAAATGAAGATCTGGCTTATCTGCCGAAAAAATATTTTGAATCCAGCGAATATGCTGCTCAGATTGATTTTAAACTTCAGGATGCTAAAGAATTTTTAAAAGAAACCGATGAGGTTTTTGATTTGATTTTTGTAGATGCTGATAAAGAAAATTATGCAGAATATTTCAGACTCATAAAACCTCATACAAAGTCCGGTTCAGTAGTGATGTTTGATAATGTTCTATGGTATGGAAAAGTGCTGGAGGAAAATCCAAAACTTAAATCTACACAATCTATTCAGGAACTAAATGATTTGGCGGCAAAAGACGAAGATTTTGAAAATCTTATTTTACCTTTGCGGGATGGAGTCAACTTCCTTCGCAGGAAGTAATTAAATGAAAGGTTAAGAGATTTAGAAATTAAAGGATAATATAATTTCTAAATCTCTTAATTTTCCTAATTTCTAAATGAATAAAATGAATAAAGGAATTTGTATCGTAACAGTAGCACCCGTTCGAGCAGAAGGCTCGGACAGAGCAGAGATTGTTACGGAAATATTGTTTGGAGAAAGTGTAGATATTTTGGAAGTTAATAAAAACTGGACTAAAATAAAAATGCACTATGATGGCTATGAAGGGTGGATGGATACCAAACAGCTAAAACTGGTAACAGATGAAGAGCTTGCTAACAGGAAAGTGACTGTTGTGACGGAAGATTTTTCTTCTGTATTGATGAAAGATGGCAAAACCTTATTATCTATGGGTTCTGAAGTAGAGTTTCCTGTGGTTGCTTCAAGGAGAAGCCATGATGTAAGGGAAAGTGTTGCTCTTACGGCCAAAGAATTCCTTAACGTACCTTATTTATGGGGAGGGAAAAGTTTTTTTGCAGTAGATTGTTCCGGATTTACCCAATTGGTGTACAAAGTTCATGGGATTAAGATTCCAAGAGATGCTTCGCAACAGGCCGAAATAGGGGAGGATCTTACTTTTGTAGAAGAAACAAAACCAGGAGATCTAGCCTTTTTCGAAAATGCTGACGGAAAAATCATCCATGTAGGAATCATGCTGGAAAATCAAAAAATTATCCATGCCTCCGGAAAAGTAAGAATTGATACATTAGATTCTACGGGAATCTTTAATGAGGAAATGAATAAACATACTCATAAACTAAGAGTTCTTAAAAGCATTATTTAACAGATGAAAACCTCCAGTATATTACTCATTGTAAATACTCTTTTACTTATTGTAATATGGGCTTTTACGGGAGTGAAATATGCTGGGTTACCTGAAATAATTCCTACCCATTTTGACATTCATGGGAATGTAAATAGTGAATCAGGGAAAATGACAATCTGGCTATTGCCTTGTATTGCTGCTGTTATCCATTTTCTTTTTATCCTGAAATCTAACAATCCGGACTCACCGTTTGTAAATGTCCCTAAAAGCTTTCACAATCAAAAGAATTGGAAGCTGTATCTGTTTACGCTGCAGGTTCCTATAATGGTTTTGTTTTTGGATATTATTGTAGAAAGTATTCGTATTGCAGAAAGAAAACAGACAGAGCTCAGTAATGTTATTTACTTTATTTTAGCAGTGCTATTAGCAATGATTGCAATAGGATTTATAAAATCAATGAAAGAAGGGGTAACAAAGTCTAACGACTAGATCAATCAATATTGAAATTACTTTATAACATATTTATCAATCTCCTTATCTTCGGAATGAAGGTTTTTTCTTGGTTTAATAATAAAACTAAAAAAGGAGTTGATGGCAGAAAAGAATCATTGGCTAAAGTGAAATCCGCTTTTTCAAAAACAGATAAAGTGATCTGGATGCATGCTGCCAGTTTGGGCGAATATGAACAAGGATTGCCTGTGCTGGAGAAGCTTAAAGATCAGTTTTATGATCATAAAATCTTAGTGACATTCTTCTCTCCGTCAGGGTATGAGAATGTGATTAAAAAGAAACATATTGCCGATGTAGTCTGCTATTTACCATTTGATAAAAAAAATACTATAACCGAATTTATAGCACAATTTGATGTTAAACTATTTTTTACGGTGAAGTATGATTACTGGTATAATCTGCTTGCTGTACTTAAAGAAAAGAATGCTAAGGTCTATGTAATTTCCGCTTTATTTTATGAGAGACAATCCTTTTTTACCTCTTACGGAAAGTGGTTTGTAAAACAGCTTAAGCAAAATGTGGATTGGTTTTTTCATCAGACTCAGTTTTCTCTGGCTTTGGCGAAAAGTGTTGGATTAGTGAAATCCTCTGTAACAGGAGATACGAGATTCGATAGAGTAAAGCAGCTTCGCAATCGTGACAATCAAGTGGCACATATCACAGATTTTATCGGAAGTCATAAAGCTGTTGTTTTTGGGAGCTCCTGGCAAGCAGAAGAGAAGATTGCAGAAATGATTTTCCGTAAAAATAACACTCTCAAAATAATCATTGCTCCCCATGATCTGAAGAGAGTAGAACACCTGAAAAATATTTTTCCTGAAGCTTTACTGTATAGTCAGATCAAAGGCTCTCAAACTTTAAATTCTGCCTCTCAAATTTTAATTATAGATAGTATTGGATTGTTGTCAAAACTATATTCCTACGCTGATATAGCGGTTGTTGGCGGAGGTTTTCATGATGCAGGACTCCATAATATTCTGGAAGCTGCCACATTTGGTGTTCCGGTTATTTTTGGAAATCATTATAAAAAGAATCCGGAAGCAGATGATCTTATTTCTGGTAACGGAGGAAAGTCTTTTGCTGACGAATATACCGCTGCAGAATTTGTTTTATTTTTAGCCAATGAAGATAACGAAGAAGAATTAGCAGAAATGTCTGAAAATGCAGCAAAATTTGTTGATGAGAAGCCCGATTCTTCAGCTATGATTCTTCAAAAACTTCTATCTTAAAAAACCCTGGCTTTTTATCTCCTTCATCGTTTGTTCAATGTTTTCAGGAATACTGTCACATTCAAACCAGTTGAGGTCAAGTCCGTTATTTGTGCACAACTTCTGAAGATAATGATTCTCGGATATTTTTTGTTGTAAACTCCTTAAAAGTTCATCAAATTCCATCCAGTAATCTTCATCCAATTTTTTTATCAAAATCAAAGATTTAAATATCTTATTGATGATATAGATGTAGAGTTTGTAAACGTTGTCAAATCTTTGTCTGCTAAGATCATTATTATAATCAAGAACTTTGTCAATCATAAGCAGATTCAGGGAAACGTCTCCAAATTTGTCTGTTGTTATCTTTACATGTTCGGTGATTTCGGCACTTATTTTGCGAACAATGGTCAAAAAATATTTAGCATTACCAATATATTTGGATGCTAAAAGAATCTTTTCTTCCACAATATCTTCCATTGCATTTCTCTTATCATCCGTTGTTTCCGGATCAATAAGCTCGAAATACAGTTTTTTAGATAACAATTTGTCCTTTCTAAGGAGTCTGAAAATAAGTTTATCCTTTTCTGTGCTGGAAAAAGCACTCAACGCCGCTTTAAACTCTTTTGAATACTCCATTAATTGAATATTTTTGAATATTTCATGAATCCATTTAAAGCCCAATTTGCTGTATAATACAATGATTTTACAGTAGAGAATCCCATGAAATCTTTATATACAAGATATTGGTCTTTAATGATATTTTTTTTATTTCTGGAAACACTGTTCTCACGCATTCTATACTTGGCCATTGTTTTATTGATCGGCATTCCCTCAGGGATTACTTTTAGTAGGTTTAGCCACATGACATGGTCTTCACGTTTGCTTTTTACAGGAAATAGAAACTTGCCAACCCTTCTGGTGTCATACATCGTAGAAACCGGAGCCAATCGGCACGTTTTCAATAAATTGGAAAAAGTAACCGTTTTATCTGCCAGAAAATCTTTTAGTATAGGTTGTAGTTGCTCGTTACATCTTGAATAATTACAATATACAAGCTCTGCGTTGTGCTCCTGCATATAATCCGTCATTGTCTCAAGATATTCGGGATACCAGAAGTCATCAGAATCCAGGAAGGCGATATATCTTCCCTCAGCTCTTTCAAGACTATTGTTTCTTGCATTTCCAGCACCTCCGTTTTTTTCAAGTACCTGAAGCTTAATTCTCGGATCGTTGTATTTTTGAATGATTTCTACTGTATTATCTTTAGAAAGATCATCAGTAATCAACCATTCCCAATTTTCGTAGGTTTGGCTAAGAACAGACTGTATCGTTTCTTCTATAAATTCAGCAGAATTGTAACAAGGAGTGATGATGGAAACAAGGTCTTTCATTCAGGTTTTTAAATATTATGTAAAATTATAAAAATCTTTTTTCATAAAAATGCCACGACGCTATTCCCACTCCGATTACGACAAACATACATACAATGCTCATGAGATAAGGGTTGTAATTGGCAAAAAGCCCAAGTGTAGCAAATACTCTGATAATAGGGAAGTGAAAGATATAAATTCCATAAGTGAAATCTCCGTATTTTCCGAAATTATTCAGGAAATTGAAAGAGTAAGCAATATACAAAACAATAATACTGATCATGATCGGAGAGAAAAGTTTTATTTTGAAAATAAGATCAATCCAAACCGTAATGATAGCAATAATGAAGAGTATATTTTTATGTTTGATAAATTTTTCAAAATGAAAATATAAAAGCATTCCTCCGATAAAATAACATAATGAACCAGGAAGCTGTCTTGAAAGAGCTGCCTTTCCCGTCATTTCAAAATAATTAAGATAGACCAGAGAAAGAAAATACAGAACAATCAAGCTGATGGTTCGATATTTATTGTTTTTTCCAAACAGTAAAAACATCAGCGGAACAGCAATATAAAAACACATTTCGATCTTGAGAGTCCATAAAGCTCCGTTTACGGCTTGGTTTCCGAATACTCCGGGAAGCCATGGAGCTTTGAAATTCATAAATAATGAATTCCAGAAAATATATTTATAAACCTGTGTATTGCTGAAATATTCGGAAAATGGTAAGGTGCTGACGAGACTGAGAAGAGTAGCACAAAGAAATACAACGAGCAGGTAAGCCGGAACAATCCTGTTAAATCTTTTTTTTGCATAACTTTTTAGGCTGGAAGACCTTTCATAGCTTCTGGCAATTAAGAAGCCACTCACAATGAAAAACGAGAAAACGGCAACTTCAACTGGGCTATGTGTTAAAAATAAAAGCTTATCAGAAGCACTTAACGCGCCCAAGTGTCCGACAAAGACAATAAAGGCGAGGAGAACACGGATGAAGTCAAAATTGTTTTTCGTTATAGATTGCATTTTTTTTCTTTGCTACAAAAATAACTTTTTTAATAAAACAGAGCTCTTTTCAATTGTTCAATATTTGTTAAATAAAGGCAATATGGCCTCTTTCGACTTTAAAATATATATAAATAAAAGCCGATAAAATAATTTTTCACAAAAAATAGTGAAATAAATCAAAAAAATTATAATTTTAGCGCTTGAAAAAAATAATCTATGAAGAAATTAGCACTACTATTTTTTGGTTTATCATTATTGATAACTACCGGATGTAATAACAGCAACGATATTGTTATAGATGAACCCGTTATTGGATTCTGGCAACCGTTAAAAGAGGTAGTTACTACCGTAGAGGTAGGTGAGCAGCCAATTTCAGATGTGATTACATATACCGACTGTCAGAAGCAATCCAGATGGTGGTTCAGTACCGAAATAGCTGGAAAAAGAATGGATGTGGAAGATCCTACTACAGGAACAGCCTGTAATATTTTACCAGATAAGAACTTTACCTATACGTATGATAAAAGTGCTAAAACCCTTCAGATGAAATATCAGGGAGTGGTAGAACCTGTAAATACTAAGGTGGTTACAATCGACGCAACTACACTTAATTTATCCATAAGAGTAGAAACTGAAGATCCTACGATATTTAAAACAAGAACGATCACTTTTAAAAGAGTAAGCCCTAAACCTTAATTGGGTAATTCAAGATATAATAAAGGTCTCATCTTCGGGTGAGACCTTTCTATTTAAATGAGAATGACAATTCATCATAAATTAAATTTCTATTTCCTTTAAAATCATTATTTTTGTGAATCTTGTTTAAAAGAAAAACAATCCAATATTTAAAGTCTAACATATAAACATCCATATAAAGTGTTTTACGATCATCAGCAGATAGAAAAAAAGTGGCAGAAATACTGGGAGGAAAATCAAACCTATAAAACCTCCAACAATACCGATAAACCTAAATTTTATGTACTCGATATGTTTCCGTACCCATCCGGAGCCGGACTTCACGTAGGACACCCACTGGGATATATTGCGTCAGATATCTATGCGAGATATAAAAGACATCAAGGGTTTAACGTTCTCCACCCGGTTGGATATGACAGCTTCGGGCTTCCTGCTGAACAATATGCAATTCAGACAGGGCAGCATCCTGCTATTACTACGGAACAAAATATCAACAGATACGAAGAGCAGCTAAGAAAAATCGGATTCTCATTCGACTGGAGCAGAGAAGTAAGAACTTCCGATGCTTCTTATTATAAATGGACACAATGGATCTTTATCCAGTTGTACCACTCTTGGTATAATAAAGATACCAACAAGGCAGAAGCTATTGATACTTTAATCAAACACTTTGAAGAAAAGGGAACAGAAGGATTAAATGCCAATCAGAACGATGAATTGAACTTCACTGCTGAAGAATGGGCAAGTGCTTCTGATTTAGATAAAGAAGATATCTTACTAAACTATCGTCTTGCTTACAGAGCAGAGACTACCGTAAACTGGTGTCCTGCATTAGGAACCGTTTTAGCAAATGATGAGATAAAAGACGGAAAATCTGAAAGAGGAGGTTTCCCTGTATTCCAAAAGAAAATGATGCAGTGGAGCATGAGAATCTCTGCATATTCTGAAAGATTATTACAAGGTCTTACCACATTAGACTGGCCACAACCGTTGAAAGACTCTCAGGAATACTGGATCGGAAAATCTCAGGGAGCACAAGTGAAGTTCCAGGTAGAAGGGCACGATGAGTTCGTTGAGGTATTTACCACAAGACCTGATACTATTTTTGGGGCAACCTTTATGGTACTGGCTCCGGAAAACCCATTAGTGGATACTATTACTACAGAAGCTCAAAAAGTGGAAGTAGATACTTATATAGAAGAAACTTCTAAGAAAACAGAAAGAGACAGAATGTCTGACGTGAAAAACGTGAGTGGAGCTTTCACTGGAAGTTATGCAATCAATCCGTTCAGCGGAGAAAAAATGCCAATCTATATTTCAGACTATGTATTGATGGGATATGGAACAGGAGCTGTAATGGCTGTACCGGCGCATGATGAACGTGATCATAGATTTGCAAAGAAATTTAATTTAGAAATTAAAAAAGTAGTTGAAACAGAAGAAGACGTTCAGGAAAACTCTTTTGACTCTAAAGACTCTGTGTGTGTAAACTCGGATTTCTTAAACGGGCTACATTATAATGATGCTAAATCAAAAATAATTGCTGAAATTGAAACGAAAGGAATCGGTCATGGAACTACGAATTATAGACAGCGTGATGCGATTTTCTCAAGACAACGTTATTGGGGAGAACCAGTTCCTATATATTATAAGGATGGAATGCCATACACGTTACCAGTTTCTGCTTTACCATTAGAACTTCCTGAAGTTGAAAAATACTTGCCAACAGAAGATGGAGATCCGCCACTAGGAAATGCAAAAACATTTGCGTGGGATGAGGTGAACCAGAAAGTGGTTGATACAGATTTAATTGATGACCAAACGATATTCCCATTAGAATTATCTACAATGCCGGGTTGGGCTGGAAGCTCATGGTATTTCCTTAGATATATGGATCCACAAAATGATGGAGAATTCAGTGCAAAGAATCTTTCAGATTATTGGGGACAAGTAGACTTATATATAGGAGGTAGCGAGCACGCAACCGGTCACTTATTATATTCTCGTTTCTGGAACATGTTCCTAAAAGACAGAGGGTATATCAATCACGATGAACCTTTCCAAAAATTAATCAACCAGGGAATGATCCTTGGGATGAGTGCATTTGTATACAGAATTGATGGTACTAATCAATATGTATCTAAAAACTTAGCCAGCGAATACCAGACTCAACAGATTCACGTTGATGTATCTTTATTAAAAGGAACATCTGATGAATTAGATACTGAAGCATTCAAAGCATGGAGACCTGATTATGCAGAAGCAGAATTTATTTTAGAAGATGGAAAATACATCACAGATCGTGAAGTAGAAAAAATGTCTAAGTCTAAATACAATGTAGTAAATCCTGATGATATCTGTGAAGAATACGGAGCAGACGGATTAAGATTGTATGAAATGTTCTTAGGGCCATTGGAGCAATCTAAGCCTTGGAATACACAAGGGCTAAGCGGAGTGTATGGTTTCCTTAAAAAATTCTGGAACCTTTATTTTAATGGTGATGTATTTGAAGTTTCTGATGAAGAACCTACAAAAGCAGAATATAAAGTTTTACATACCTTAATAAAGAAGGTTGTTTATGACATTGAAAACTTCTCTTTCAATACCTCAGTGTCATCATTTATGATTGCTGTAAATGAACTTCAGAAATTAAAATGTAACAAGCGCAATATTTTAGAACCGTTAGCCGTTATCATTTCTCCGTATGCTCCTCACATCTGTGAAGAATTGTGGAGTTTATTGGGACACGATGCATCTATTGAATTCGAGGCGTTTCCTACATTAAATGAGGATTATCTAATCGAGGATGAAATTGAGTATCCGGTAAGCGTAAATGGTAAAATGAAGTTCAAAATTTCTCTTTCAGCTCAATTATCTGCTAAGGAGGTAGAAGATTTGGTGATTTCAAATGAGAAAATGCAACAGATTTTGGAGGGCAAAACCCCTAAAAAAATCATTGTAGTCCCTCACCGTATTGTGAATATCGTAATTTAAAAAAAAATTAACATTGGGAAATTAAAAAAAATGGAGTCCTTATTTTTTAGATTTTTTAACTCAAATGTTAAATTTGAGGAAAATAAATAAAATAATTGCGAATAATTATAATATCAAAATCGTATTAAATTTTCTTTATTAAAAAATATCAAAATGTTTAATTAAGACTCTTGCATTTTAATTAATTTTGCCTTTAATTTACACCCTGTAAAATTTTAAAACAATATAATTTAGTTAAATATGGAAATGAATGTTTCAAAAAATGATGAGCAAGTAGTTGCTAGAAAAGCGGGAGGTTTAAATCCAGCTGTTATTATTCCTATTTTATTAGTAATAGGGATTTGTATTTGGTTATTCGTTTTAGGTAACCCAGGTAATTTTAAAGCTGATCCAAGATTAGCAGGTGCATCAGTAGCGTTTTCTGATGTTGAAGGTAAGGAGATGCATCCAGAAGGGTTTTTAGGGATGATCTACATGGGAGGTATTATTGTACCATTACTTGTAACATTCATGATTACTGTTATTGTTTTCTCATTTGAAAGATACTTTGTATTAAGCAAAGCTTCAGGTTCAGGTAACGTAGATAACTTTGTAGTAAAAGTAAGAAGCTTACTAAACGGAAACAAAATTGACGAAGCTTTAGAAGAGTGCGACAGACAGCAAGGTTCTGTAGGGAACGTTGTAAAAGAAGGTCTTACTACTTACAAGGCTCTTGCTCACGATACTACTTTAAATAAAGAGCAGAAAATGGTAGCGCTTAACAAAGCTATCGAAGAAGCTACAACTCTTGAGATGCCAATGCTTGAGAAAAATATGATGATCCTTTCTACTTTAGGTACTGTTGCAACGTTAGTAGCACTACTAGGAACAGTAATCGGGATGATTAGAGCATTCTTCGCGTTAGGTGCTGGAGGAGGTACTCCAGATGCAGCAGCTCTATCAATCGGTATTTCTGAAGCCTTGATCAACACGGCGTTAGGTATTGGTACTTCTGCAGTAGCGATTATTCTTTATAACTTCTTTACTTCTAAAATTGACGGATTAACTTATAAGATCGACGAGATCGCTATGAGCATCCAACAGTCTTTTGCTGAATTCCACTAAGATGGAACTGTGTTTTGCACAATAAAAGAAGTTTAAAAAATAATTTATAAAAAATAATGGCGAGAATTAAACCAAAAAGACATGGAGTAGTTACGGACATGACCGCGATGTGCGACGTTACGTTCCTATTACTTACGTTCTTTATTATGACCACGCAGTTTAAAAAACCTGATGTGGAGCAGATCAAACCGCCATCTTCAATTTCGGAAAAATTACTTCCTGATGCTAGTTTAATGACGATCAACGCTACACCGGACGGAAAATTTTATTTCCAGCCAGTAGAGAATGCATCAGAAAGACTTGCTCTTTTAGATAAAATGGGTCAGAAGTATGGCGTTACTTTTGATAATAATCAAAAAGCAGCTTTCCAGAAAGTTCAGGCTATTGGAGTTCCAATGAACCAATTAAAAGGGTATTTGGATTTGCCTGAAGATGAGCAGAAAAATTACAAGAGTCCTACAGGGATTCCTATGGATAGTACAAATAAGCAATTAATTGACTGGGTAAAAGAAAGTTTAAGCGTTAACCCTGACTACAAGTTAGCCATCAAAGGTGACGTTACAACAAAATATCCTAAAGTTAAAAGCCTATTTGAGGGTTTAAGAGATATCGATTTTCTTAAATTTTGGTTGATTACATCACAAGAAGGTAAACCTAATGAATAATTAAGAAGAAATGGCAGAAGTACAAGTACAGGATAAGAGTGCCAAGGGTGGCAAGGTTCGATCCAAGAAAAACAACCCCAGAGTCGATATGACTCCGATGGTTGACCTTAATTTCTTACTATTGATGTTCTTTATGTTTACGTCAACTTTTAGTAAACCGAATGTGATGGATTTGGGTCTTCCGGCTAAACCGAAAGATGATAAACAAAAACCACCTCCAACAGAAATTAAACTTTCGAATTCAATTTCTATATTACTAGGAAAAGATAATAAAGTATTTTGGCACCAGCAGGATCAAACTTCCTTGAATGACCAAACTCTTATGGAAACTAGTTTTGACAGAGAAGGAATTAGAAAAGTAATTGAGCAGGCAAAATCTAGAGCTGCAGATCCTACCAAATTTACGGTGATCATTAAGCCAACTGACGATGCTGTATATAAGAACTTTGTTGATATTCTTGATGAAATGGCAATTACCAAAAGTGAGCAGTACGGTGTTACTGATATCAAATCTTGGGAAAAAGCTGTTTATGAGAAGAAAGTAGGTGGTGCAGCAGCACCGGCTGCTACAAAGTAATTTAACCATAAAATTGTTATTTTATCTATGGCAGATGAAAATGTATACAATCAAAATCTTACTTTAGACGAGATTGTATTTGAAAATAGAAACAAGGAATATGGTGCCTATGATCTTAGACATCAGTATCCTAGACTTCTGACAAAATCTTTTATTGTCGGAACATCTATATTCCTTTTGGTAGCTTTGTCTCCGTTCATCTATCTTACAATTAAGAATCTTACAGCTCCGCCTAAGACAGAAGTTAAGGCAGATCTTTTGAATATTGAGGAAGATGATCCGATTATTGAGCAGCCTAAAGAAGAAGAACCACCTCCACCACCTCCACCTCCAAAAGAGGAACCAAAAATTGAGGTGATCCAGAACGTGGTTCCTGAGCCTGTAAAAGCTCCGAAAATTGAAACTCCACCTCCGCCAATTTCTAAGCAGTTGGAAACTACAACTGGTTTGCAAAATCAGGAGGGAGTAAAAGCTCCGGCTTATACACCACCACCGCCACCACCATCTACAGGAAACAAAACTGCTACTGTAGAAGTGAAAGCGAACAACCCTAACGAAATCTACAAAGATGTAGACCAATCTGCAGAATATCCTGGAGGTATGGGTGCATTAAGAAAATTCTTAGGAGAAAACTTCGATACTTCATTAATGGAAGGAGGTGAAGGTACCCTTAAAGCTAAGCTTAAGTTCGTTGTAGAAAGAGACGGAACTGTTTCTGCAGTTACTATTGAAGAGAAATCTCCAAATAGCGACTTCAACAATGAAGCAATTCGTGTAGTTAAGAAACTTAAAAAGTGGACTCCTGCTAAAAGAAATGGAGAAAGCGTTAGATCTTACTATAGCGTACCATTTACTATGAACTTTGAATAATTAGACTTATTTATTCAAAATATAAATAAAAAGAGAGGCTTATGCTTCTCTTTTTATTTTTTTTGTATTTTTGTTACATGATGTTCAAGTGGTTATCCCTAGTAGCGGGATTGTTTTATATCGTATTAGGAATTGTAGTAATGGTCTACAGATTCTTCTTTACTATTTTAGACCCTATTGTAGCGTATGCTTTAGGTGGGGTATTTGCTCTTTATGGGATATTTAGGATCTATAGAGCTGTTTCAGAAATCAAAAAAAACCGAAATGAAGAATAGTTTTTTTAAAACTGCAGCGGTTGTTGCTTTAAGCTTGATGATTGCTGGCTGCAAAAAAAAAGACGATAATGCTCCTTCTTATAATAAAGGTAATCTAACAATTTTTACGGACGATTCTTTTCAAAGTGTTACAGAAGCATTGGCTGAGGGGTATATGATCAGCTATCCTGAAACAAAGATTAACGTCGAAACAAAAAAAGAAGATTTAGGTTTTATTGACTTATTAAATGATAAGGCAAAGATTATTGTAATGTCCCGAAGCCTTAATGCAGAAGAGATCAAAACTTACGAAGAAAGAACTCAGTTAAAATTTACTCCTGCAAAATTTGCAGCAGATGCTGTAGTTTTTGTGGTTCCAAAAGATTCTCCAAAAGAAAGTATCTCTATGGATGAGATCAGTAACGGGATGCTTTCAGAAAATAAAGATTTTATTTTTGACGGAACAAACTCCAGTAATCTAAATTTTGTAGCTGAAAAATTAAAAAAACAGCCTAAAGACCTTAAATTTTCCATTATTCCGGGAAATCAAAAGGTTATTGAAGAATTGGGAAAATATCCGAATAAAATAGGCGTTATAGGACTTAATACATTTAGCCGCCCTTATGATAAAACTTCTGAGCAATTGAGAAATATGGTGAAAGTTCTTCCGGTGGTTAATAACGGAAAAACATACAATGCCGATTCTGAAGGACTTCGTTCTATGGATTATCCATTTACAAGAGTTCTTTATTTCCTGGCTAATGAAGGTGGATTCAATATTGCAAGTGGATTTATAAGATTTTCATGTACCCATTTGGGACAAAAAATTGTTCAAAAAGAAGGTTTACAGCCTTATAACCTGTACAAAAGAGAGGTGCAGATGCGTTAAAAAATATAATTTCACAATTTACCTCAAACAAATAAAGTGTTTTGGTCTGAAAATTGTGTAGAATATAACTCAATTGATTAGAAAATATAAAATGAAAGATATAATGAATATGAATGTAAAGAAGATTGCTTTTGGAGCAGCCGTGGTATTTTTTACCGGTTTTGCCACTGCACAGACATTGCAGGATGGTATTAACAGTATAGACAGTGATAAATTTGCTCAGGCAAAAACAAACTTCACTGATATGATCGCTAAAGAGCCTACTGCTGATAACTACTTCTATTTAGGAAATACTTTCTTAAAGCAAGGAGAGCCAGATTATGCAAAGGCTACTGAAAACTTTAACAAAGGATTAGCTGCTGATGGTAAAAGCTTTCTTAACAAGATCGGTTTAGCTACTGTAAAGTTAGGTAAAGGTGACAAAAGCGCTATTGCTGAAATTCAAAAAATCGTAACCGATTCTAAAGAAAAAGATGCTGACGTATTATTCAGAGCAGCAGAAGCTTTAACTTTATTTGAAAAGAACAGTTCTCCGGATCTTGCAATTCAGTTCCTTACTAAAGCAATTGAAAAAGCAGAGAAAAAAGGAGTTCCTGCACATTATTATTATACATTAGGTGATGCTTACAGATTGAAGAGAGCTCCGGGTGAAGCAATGTCTGCTTATGACAAAGCGTTACCATTAGCTAAAAATAAAGCTTCTGTTTATACAAGAATGGCAACTTTATGGATGGCTGCTCAGCAATGGCAACAAGCAAAACAAAATATTGATAAAGCAATTGGAGTAGATGCTACTTATGCACCTGCATACAAAGCAATGGCTGGATATGATATCAGATATCAGCAAAATGCAAAAGCTACACAAGACCTTATCAACTATACAAAATATGCTGATGAAGATCCATATACTCAATTAGAAATTGCAAAATTGTACTTCACAAACGAAGATTATGCGAGCTCTAAAACAGTATTAGATAAAATATTTGATAAAATTGAAGACCCTATTAAGTTCAAATTAAGAGCTTATCAGGATTATGCAGATAAGAACTATGCAGGAGCTAAACAAAACATGGATACTTTCGTTTCTCAAGCTGATAAAACAAGAGTATTACCTGCTGACCAAGGTTTACAGGGACTTATCGCTGCGGGATTAGCAAAAGATGAAAAAGATGCGGCTAAGAAATCTGCTTTAACAACAGAATCTCAACAGAAAATCGCTATTGCTAAAGCTGCAAAAGATGAAACAATGAAGTGGGATTTAGAATTAGCAAACATCGCTGGAGGTGGAGGTGCTTCTCAGGCAGAAGCTGATAAAGGGCCTACTAACCCTGCCATTGAAGCATTGAAAAAACAAGTAGCAGCTAACAGCCAGGATTCTGATGCTTTATTCAAATTAGCAACAGCTTATCAGGACGTTAAAAACTGGAATGGAGCAATCCTTACATGGCAGAAAATGTCTGCACTTCTTCCGGATTGGGCACCAGCTTACTACAGCCAAGGATATTCTTATCAGCAGGCTGGTAACAATGAAGCGGCTAAATTAGCTTACGAAAAATTCATCAGCACTGTAAAACCTGCTGAGCAAGAAGCAAACAAACAGACTTTAGCTTATGCTTACTTTGCTGTAGCTTACATGAGTAAAGATTCTGATGCTGCAAAAGCTAAAGAATATGTAGCTAAATCTTTACAGTTAGATCCTACTTATCAGGATGCTGTAAAATTAAATGCAGAGATCAACAAGTAATTTAAATTTTAAATTATAGATATTAAAACTTCCCATTCGTAATGTTTGGGAAGTTTTTATTTTAAACTTATCTTTGATTATATGAAAACTGATATACTTGCTTTTGGAGCACATCCTGATGATGTAGAGCTGGGATGTGGTGGAACTATTGCTAAAATGGTTGCTGAAGGAAAAAAATGTGTCGTGGTAGATCTTACCCGAGGAGAACTCGGAACAAGAGGTACAGATGAAACCAGAAAAGCAGAAGCTGCAGATGCAGCAAAAATTTTAGGACTGTCTGCAAGAGAGAACCTGGGAATGAAAGATGGCTTTTTGGTGAATTCGGAAGAATACCAAATGAGGATCGTAAAAATGATCCGCAAATACAGGCCAGAAATCGTATTAGCGAATGCAATTGATGATAGACATCCAGATCATGCAAAAGGAGCGAAATTAGTGTCGGATGCGTGCTTTTTGTCCGGATTGAGAAAAATTGAGACCGTAGTGGATGGAGAAGCCCAGGAAGTTTGGAGACCTAAGCATGTTTTCCATTATATCCAGTGGAAAGATATCAAACCGGAGTTCGTTATTGACATTTCAGAATTTTTAGATAAAAAGATTGCTTCATGCATGGCTTATAAAACTCAATTTTATGACCCGACTTCTAAAGAACCTGAGACTCCAATTACCACAAAAGACTTTTATGAAAGCTTAACTTACCGCGCACAGGATTTAGGGCGATTATCGGGAGTTGCTTACGCTGAGGGCTTTACGTCAGAAAGATTAATTTCTTTGAAAAATTTTGATGGAATTGTTTGGTAGTTGAGAAAATTGTCCTATATTTGCACTCAGAAAACGGTGATTGTAGCTCAGTTGGTTAGAGCGTCGGATTGTGGTTCCGAAGGTCGTGGGTTCGAGACCCATCATTCACCCAAAGAAAGTACACTTTTTGAAAGTGTACTTTTTTATTTTATACCTATTCTGTGGGTGAAATAATATCTCTTTTTTATTCTTTTTCGAGAAGCTTTTTCCCGCTATCCACTCATACTCCTCACGCCGACCCCTAAAAATGGCATCGCTTGCTGCGGGGTAACCGTTTCTATCGGGGCTAATTTTATGAGTAATAAAATGATAAATAATAGGAGGTATTTTCTTTATCATTGTTATTCATTATTTATTTGTGGAGCAACATTCACAATTGACTACTCTCTTTTCACAGACTATTTCTCATCCAATTATTGATATTCGTCATAAAATCTCATTTTGAAACAATAGAGGTTTTAAATTTCACTATATTTAAACACACTAAGTTCAAATATGGATATAAAAGTCACTGTAAAGCAGTTGGGCAGGAAGCATCCTGTTCTTTCGGAACAAAAAATTGAAATCGCTTACGAAGATTCAATAATCTCTTTAGAAAATTTATTAAAGCTCATTGTTCAACAGCAGGTAGAAGAGTTTAATGCTAAATCATTCGAGCTCGAAGATGAAGATACGGCTAAAATTCCAACAGATAATTACCTAAATATTCTTACTGATACAGGTAAAGTAGGCTTTGGGAGTATTTATAATCTTAAAGAAGCAGACGTACAAAAAGCCCAGGAAAATGCTGTTCAGGCATTTGAAGATGGGATGTTTGCTGTCTTCTATAATGATGAACAGTTCGAAAATCTTGATCAAACAATAGATTTGAGTTTACAATATACATTTACTTTTATCAGGCTCACCTTTCTTGCTGGAAGCTATTGGTAACCAAATTATACAAACAAATAAAATACATGGAAATCACAAAAAAATTAGAATCGAAAAAATTAATTAATAATTACTATGAAAAGCTACGGAAAGACCTTATAGAAATGTCAGAAAAGGGAATTTCTACACAGGTATTTCCGGAAAAACCTCTCCTGAAGAAAGAGGTTGCTGAACTTGCTGTACTCCTGATGGGAAAAACAAATTATTATCAGGCCATGACATTGGGTTCAAAAGAAGCAGAAAAGTTTAAGGAACTTATTAAGACTAATATTTGGGAGGATCCAGACTATTATCAACTGTTGGTTTATTATTTTGGCGAAAATGCTGATCTTGTAAAATATGCGTGGAACAGGATGCCTTATAAAATGTATCAGAAAAGTTATTATCGTCGTTCATTCAGAGCTCCTCATAATAAAAGATACATTCAGCTTAATCAGGCTAATCTGATTCGTGAATTGTTGCGTTTTACAGCTAAAAATTCATATGACAATGAATATTATAATCTTTCATTGCAAGAACAGATTATTTATGACAATGAGGTTTATAATAATAGTCATCAGTTCTATATCTGGTCAGCTGCGATTGATACGGGGAATACAGATGTTTATCAGCTTATTGAAGATATTATTTTCAACAAACATAACGAAGGTAAAGTATCCCTTAATATTATTAAGACCTTACTGAATAGTGAACAAAAACACTGTTGGGAGCTTGTAGAAAAACTTTTACTTGCAGCTCAGCGACAGGAGGGGCTAAGACAAACCATTCTGGAAGCATTGGACGAAACCAGTATTGGGGCTTTGGAATATATGATCAATGTAATTATTGAACAGAAACTTACCCGTTTTTCATCTGTAGTACGTGGGGTAGATACCTGGACAGGATTAGGCTGGGAAGCTGAGAAAGAATCTGTAGTAAAAGGAATATTGTCATTAGCTTCTGCTTATTTCAGTCATCCGGAACAAATTCCCGAAGCAATAAAAAGCAAAAATAATAATGAAGTTTATATGGCCTTGTGGGTGCAGGGAGTTTGGGATGTAGATAAAACAGTTCCTTTCTTACATGAATTATTTGATAAAGGAAATGTGGAGAAGAAATGCCTGGCGATTAAATTTGCAGCCGAAACGGATGACCCATATATTCAGATGCCTTTGTATTATAAAGCGGTATTAGAAGGTAATGTAGAAGTGATGGCCTTTGCAGGTACTCATATATCAGCATTATTAAGTGCTAATACCAGCACTAAATTCTTTATCAACAATCCAGACTATCCGGATTTCTTTGAAAAGCTTCATGAACTTACTCAAAAAATAGAAGTTAAAGAAAAGAAATTTGAAGGAAAAGTATTTTCATGGCTGAATGTTACTTTCAAAAAAAGTGATTTGTATGCTTCCATGTTTTATCTGGTAGGAGAGGATAGCAATAAACTTGATCTGGTTCTTTCGTATTTTGATCAGTTTGATCTTTCATTACGTGAGTTATTGGCTCGAGATATATTGCGTGAATTTTACTGTTACTCTCTGTCGTATGCAGTAGGAAAAAAGAAACTGAAAGTAACAGCTTTTCAGAGAGAATTTGCTTTTAAAATTTTAAAAGACAGAGGAGAGGCATTAGTAGCATCCGGAATCAATGTTTTGTTACAGGATCCTTTAAGTAAAGAAGAAATTATGGTGTTCTTTGATCTCTTTAAACGAAAAGGGGGAGTACTTCGTAAAAAGCTTATAGAACTTGTTATAGAACAGAAAGATGATGTTGTGATTCCATTAATTGAAGAATTAATGAGTAAAGGAGATCTGGAGCAGCGTGCAGCCTCATTGGATATAATGCTTCAGCTTCAAAAAGAAAAAAGAGCAGCTGCACAGATTACGAACTGGACAAAACAATATACTGAGAGATCAAAAATAACAGAAAGAGAGCAGGGGTTATTGGATCAGATCAATCCATCAGGAGATCAGACCATTCTTTCTGAAGACAATGGATATGGTTTTTATGATCCTAATGTAGTGTCAAAATTTGCATTACCAAAGGTGGAATCTAATTCAATATATGCACAGGCTACTAAAAAAGACAAATATGGGTTTACAAAACCTATGGATGCTGTGAAAGCGGAAATAAAGAAGCTTAATGACTTATTCCTGAAACATAAAGATCACGAATATGAATCTGAAGAATGGGATGGCACTGTAACAACTTTGCTGATGGGAAATACTTTTCGTCAGATCAAAAGAGATACAGATGGTTTTACAGTTGTGCAATTAGCCGAAAATTATCCTTTGTATGAAGTTTGGGAGAAATGGTATCTGGATTCAGGCTTACAACCGAGAGACCTGTTTTTATTAACATTAGCTGAAAGTTGTGATAGAAAAGTTTTCAGAGAATTTATGGAAAACTATGTATTCTACTACAAGGATATTTTAATAAATCCGTTGAAGGGAAGATATGCCTGGGAAAATCCGATTTTGATTATATTAAATTCATTAAAAGATAAATTTGTATTTGAAGAACGAGTAGATTTTGCGATAGATGCTGCCAGTACACTCTTTGCTAATCTTCCTGAGAGTATTCTCAACTATAAAGGAAAAGATAGTAATGATTACTATTACCAGGATCAGGGAAATGGCTGGCAGAAACTCGATTTTTTCATGCCTTTCTTATGGGCTATTCCAAGAACAGGACTTACAGATGAACAGCATATCAAACAATGGAACCTGTACCGTTGGATGCAGTATAACGGATTGAAAGAAAATATCAAAAAATCGGTTCCTAATTTCTATTTCTTTTGTAAAGCTTATGAATTAAAGCTCATTACAAAAGAAGAACTATATGAGGGGATTTTAACGGCTGATTCGGCGATCAGAGAGCTTACAACAGTTAAAGTTAATTATTATAACAACGAAAAATATCTGGAGGTATTTCCTTTCCTGAAGCCTATGATTACGGAAATACAGGATAAATTCCTTGATATAGAACTCATCCGCGGAGATTCTAATACAGCGGTTTCTCATTTTGTACAACAATTTCAGACCATATATGGAGCGAATCGTTTTGTTCAGATTCTGAAAGGTCTTGGTAAATCAGGATTATATGCTAATTACATCTATAGTTACAGTAATGAAAGCATGACCAAGCAAAAGTTATTCTCTAAATTGATTTCTGAATGTTATCCTTTAGAAAGTGATACGCAGAAGGTATTCAATGAAATGATGAAGAATGAGAAGATTTCAGAGCTTCGTTTAATTCAGGCGGCAGTGTATGCACCGCAGTGGCAGTCTCTTGTTAGCAGTTATTTAGGCTGGAAAGGTCTGGATTCTGCAATTTGGTGGATGCATGCACATACTAAAACCGGAGCTTATGAGGCTCAAAATGCAAAACTGGAAAGTGAAGTAGCCAAATATTCATCGGTGGATATCCAGGATTTTAAAGATGGAGCAGTGGATAAAGATTGGTTTACAAAAGCCTATAAGGAGCTTGGCAAAGCGCGTTGGGAAATGTTGTATGAATCTGCAAAATATATATCAGACGGAAATGGTCATAGAAGAGCAAGGCTTTATTCTGATACTCTATCCGGAAGCTTAAAGATCAAAGAAGTTACGGCTAAAGTAAAAGATAAACGTGACCAGGATTACCTTCGTGTGTATGGATTAGTTCCTTTAAGCAAAACAAACCCTGAGAAAGATGTATTGAGCCGATACGAATACATTCAGCAGTTCAAGAAAGAGAGCAAAGAGTTTGGTTCTATGAAGCAATCCAGTGAAGCTTTGGCTATCCGTGTGGCTTTGGAGAATTTAGCGAGAAATGCGGGATACCCGGATCCGGTAAGGCTTACCTGGGCGATGGAAACCAAGCAAATCCAGGGGCTTTTATCAAAAGATACTCAAGTAACTATTGATGGGGTGACTGTGGGCTTAATTATTGAAGATAGCGGGAAGGCTGAATTGGTTGTATTCAGAGATGATAAACAGCTGAAATCTATTCCGCCGAAAATTAAGAAAGATAAAGCCATCGTTGAATTGACCAATAATCGTAAAATTATGCGTGAACAATGGTCGCGCTCCAGAAAAGGGTTGGAAGAAGCAATGATAAGAGGCGATGAATTCTTTTTAAAAGAAATTAAAACCCTTTTCGAGCATCCGGTTATTGTCAAGCACTTAGAAAAGTTGGTATTTATCTCCAATGATCATACAATAGGATTTTATCATGATGGTAGCCTTGTGAATGCTCATGGTGAGATCCAGAAATTGAGCGAAGAAAGTACTTTACGTATTGCACATTGTGTAGACCTGCATGAACATTCTGTATGGAGCGACTATCAGCATTATTGTTTTAAAGAAAAGCTTATCCAGCCATTCAAACAGATATTCAGAGAACTCTATGTTCCGACCCCTGATGAATTGAAAGAGAAGTCTATTTCCCGCAGATATGCAGGACATCAGATTCAGCCAAAACAGACATTGGCATTGCTTAAAACAAGGGGATGGAAGGTTGATTATGAGGAAGGATTGCAAAAAGTATATCATAAGGACGGTTTCCAGGTAAAATTATATGCTATGGCAGACTGGTTCTCACCGGCAGATATAGAAAGTCCAACGTTGGAGACCATAGAATTTCACTCATTAAAGGATTATAAAAATATTCCTTTTGAAGACATTAATCCAAGGTTATTCTCTGAGGTAATGCGTGATGTGGATCTTGTGGTTTCTGTTGCTCATGTAGGAAATGTAGATCCTGAAGCTAGCCATTCATCTATGGAAATGAGAGCAGTGCTGATGAAAGAAACAGCACGTTTGTTTAAGCTGGATAATGTGAAAATTGAAGGTTCACATGTATTGATTAAAGGCCAAATGGCAGAATATAGTGTACATTTAGGAAGTGCGGTTGTGCATCAGACTCCGGGGAGGTATTTATCCATTCTTCCGGTACATTCTCAGCACAGAGGTAGATTGTTCTTGCCTTTTGCAGATGACGATCCAAAATCAGCAGAAGTACTATCTAAAGTATTATTACTAGCTAAGGATAATGAAATTCAGGATCCAACTATCCTTTCCCAGATCAAAAGGGAATTTGTATAGGATAGAATTAAAAAAACTAAAAGGGTACACTGGTGAAGTGTACCCTTTTTTATGTTCTAAAAGATCAGCATCATTAAATAAGTTGCATTATATTTGTTTTTGAAAACTTTAACTGTTAAAACATAAATAAATGGGAATATTTGATTTTATAAGAAACGAACTTATAGAAGTTATTGAATGGGTAGACAATACTACTGATACAGTACTTTGGAAATTTCAGGATAACGGAAATACTATAAAAAACGGAGCAAAACTTACCGTACGTGAAAGCCAGGTTGCTGTTTTGATGAACGAAGGAGAGTTCGGAGATGTATATGCTGCGGGGCTTCATACACTTGCTACGAATAATATGCCTGTTATCACTACTTTGGAATCCTGGAAATATGGTTTTAATTCTCCATTCAAAGTAGATGTTTATTTTGTCAGTACCAAACAGTTTACCAATTTAAAATGGGGAACTTCTTCTCCTGTTATCATGAGGGATTCAGAGTTGGGACAGATCCGGTTAAAATCATTCGGAAACTTTGCGATAAAAATTCATGATCCCAAGAAATTTATTACTGGATTTACGGGAACAAATTCTTACGTAAAAGTGGATCAGGTTGAAGAAACCCTCAGGAATATTATTGCAAGCAAGATGGCGGAAGGATTTGCCGAAGTAAATGTTACTGTTTTGGATTTAACAAGTCAGTTTTCTGAGCTGAGCGAAAAATTAATGCCTGTTTTCCGTAATGAGTTTGAGGCTTATGGAATCAGCCTTGAAAAGTTTTTTATAGAAAGCGTTTCTCTGCCTGATGAAGTGGAAAAAATGTTCGACAAAAAAACTCAGTTGAATATGCTGAAAGGCAATCTCGATGATTTTAATAAAATGCAGGCCGGAATTTCACTGGAAAATATGTCTGATAATGGTGAGGCCGGTAACATAATGGGAATGGGAGCAGGAATATTGATGACAAATGTTTTAAACCAGTCTGTTCAAAGCGCCCCAGGTGTCTCCTCGAAAAATAAAACCGAACTGATGGATATTCTGAAGCAGTTAAATGATTTAAAAACACAGGGTATTATTACAGAAGAAGAATTTACCCAAAAAAAACAGGAAATACTGAAACAATTATAGACTTCTATGGCAAATATAGTGGAGTATCCGTGTCCTAACTGCAACTCGGAACTCAATTTTGATTCGGAGCTTCAAAGTCTTAAGTGTTTACATTGTAAAACGATTGTTCCTATTACTGTGAGCAATAAGGTGATTTCAGAACAACAAATCAACGCGTTTTTAGATGCATCAAAATTACCTGCTACTGAGCTGAAAGAAGTTACTTTCCGCTGTTCAAAATGTGGAAAAGATAATATAAGTACAGAGAATATTGCTTTCTTCGAATGCCAGTACTGTAAAAATAATATCATTAATACAGACGGATATAGATCAAAACCTATCACTCCGGGATCTGTAATCCCTTTTGAGATTTCAAAAGAAGAAGCATTGGGTATTTTTCAGGAATGGATTGGTAAAGGCTTCTGGAATGATTCTGCTCTCAAGAGACAGGCTCTCAATGATAGAATGGAAGGATGCTATGTTCCGTTCTGGACATTGGATTCCCATACCGAAAGTGCATGGTCTGGAGAAGCCGGAACTTATTACTATGTAGAAGTAGAATATAAAGATTATAACGGAAAACAGAAGGTAAAAAAGGAAAAAAGAATACGGTGGCACTATAAGTCGGGATCTACCCAACAGTTTTTTAATGATATGCTGCTGTCCGGATCGAAAGAGTTTGATCAGGCAACGGTGGAGACAATCTATCCTTTTGATATGAATAAACTGAAACCTTTTAATCCGGAATATTTATTGGGCTGGAGTGCTAAAGCTTACGATGGAGATCTTGCTCAGGCCTACAATTTTTTTCATCAGCATATAGATGCCAAAATCCGAGATGTGTGTATCAATCTTTTAAAAGAAGATACCTACAGAGGGTTGTCTATACAGACGACATATTTTAATGAGACCTATAAACATATGGTTCTTCCAATATGGTATTGCCATTATCTTTTTAAAGGGAAATCTTATTTTTATATGATTAATGGGCAGACCGGTAAAATTGATGGGAAAAAACCACTTTCCAGTATTAAGATCATTTTTACAATAATGATTATTCTAGCTATGATTGCAGGGCTGATTATTATAGGAAGGCAAAAATAAATCTAGGGAAGGTGCTTTTGTAGCAATTCAAAAGCTATAGATAAATTAATAGCAAAGGCGATGCAACTCTAAACCTAACAGGTTTTAAAAACCTGTTAGGTTTCAATTAAGATTTTTTTGAAATACAAGTCTCTACACGGATATTCCTTTCCCTAATTATATTTTTCAATAATTTTGCCATAAGCCATAAGCCATAAGCCATAAGCCATAAGCCAACTTCAGGGCATAAAAAAAGCATCTTTTTCAGATGCTTGTGTTTTTAGATATTCTTTTTTTAAACTTCGTCGTCAGAGTCTATTGTATAAGATCTGCTTTTGAAATCTTTGTCATGTTTTTCTGAAATTACATCCTCACCCTTTTCATTAATGATGAAATCTGTGGACTCATTAAACATCTCCTGAAAACTCTTAAAATCTTCCTTGTAAAGGTAAATTTTATGCTTCTCGAATGTAGCTTCCCCATTCTCTCCGAAATTCTTCTTACTCTCTGTAATTGTAAGATAATAATCTCCTGCTTTCGTCTCGCGCACATCAAAGAAATAAGTTCTTCTCCCTGCTTTTAACACCTTCGTGAAAATCTCATTTTCATGGCGTTCCTTGTATTCACTCATTGTTAGATATTTTTTAATCTTGTTAAGAACAAATATAAAAGAATTCTTTTAATCACAAAATTTTTTTTATGATTTATTTAACAATTAGGAACGAAACCGCTATGCGGTTACAGAATTAGCAATTTCGGTTAGGTTGATGATTTGGTCTGCTTTTTGAGCGCTAGACTCTCTGTGTGTGATAATTATGGATGTCGCATTACTGATTTTTCGATCAATATTTTCAAGGATATTCTGCTCTGTTTCGGTGTCTAAAGCAGACAAAGAATCATCAAAAATTATGATATTTGGGTCTTTAATCAGGGCTCTGGCAATACAAATTCTTTGCTTTTGTCCTCCCGAAAGCATGACCCCGCGTTCACCAACAAGTGTTTTATATTGCTCCTTAAACTCAACAATATTTTTGTGAACATCTGCAATCTGAGCATACTCAATTACTTTTTCATGCGATGGATGATCAATGGCAAATCCGATATTATTTTCAATAGAATCTGAGAATAAATAACTCTCCTGAGGAATATATCCGATGAAGTTTCGATAATTCTCCAGATTATGCTCTTTCAGATTTTTACCATCAATCAGGATTTCTCCTTCAGTAGGGTCTATCAGTCTGCATAAAAGAAGGGCAATGGTAGATTTTCCACTTCCGGTTTTTCCCATAATGGCTAAGGATTCTCCGGCTTTAATTTTAAAGCTTAAATTCTCCAGCGCTTTAATTCCTGTATTAGGATAAACATACGATACATTTCTGAATTCTATATCTCCTTGAATAGGATACTTCTCAAAGTTGGTATTGACGATCTCAGACCTTTTATCCATGAATTCATTGATTCTTTGCATAGAAGCCTCAGCTCTTTGATTCACAGAAGTTACCCATCCTACCATAGAGAAAGGGAAAATCAAAGTATTAATATACATGAAGAAATCAGCAATCTTACCAATGCTTAATTCTCCTGCAATGTATTTTGTTCCTCCGATCCAGATAATGGCAACATTCAGTAAGCCGATAACAAACAGAATGATGGTAAAGAAGTAAGCTTCTGTTTTGGCAAGATCCAAAGCCTTATTCTGATAATCGGTAACTTTAATTCCGTAGTTTTTTTCAATGTATTTTTCTCTTGCGAAAAATTTCACCACACGGATCCCTGAAAAGCTGTCCTGTACAAAAGTGGAAATTGCAGATTGGCTTTTCTGCATGATCTTCGACTTTTTATTGATAATGGAGCTTACTTTATAGATGGCAAAAGATAAAATCGGAAGTGGCAATAAAGTCCATAAAGTCATGGAAGCATCCGTTTTTACCATATAAATAGCTGTAATCAGAACAAGAACAATAAGGTTGGCGACATACATTACGCCTGGCCCAAGGTACATTCTTACGGCTACTACATCTTCACTTAACCTGTTCATCAGGTCTCCGATGGTAGTCTGTTTATAATCCGTTAAAGATAAATCCTGATAGTGTCTGTAAATTTTATTCTTTAGCTCGTATTCAATTCTTCTGGAAGCAACGATGATTGTTTGTCGCATCATAAAAGTGAAGAATCCGGTTAAAAGTGAACATCCTACAATAATTCCAACATAGATAAGTACCTGCTGATTGAAACCAAGATTTCCGCCTTTGGTAAGTTCGTCTACAGATTTTCCTACAAACTGAACTTTATATATATTGAAAAAATTACTGGCAATGATGAATAATACCCCCCAAAACAAAAGTATCTTATGTTTCCAAAAATAAGGGTTTAAGGTTTTTAGCGCTTTCATATAGTTTTACAAAATTACAAAAATGTCATCAGACTACGAATTCCATCAATTTTAAATTTTGTATCTTTGCACTCATTAAAAAGCTCTTTGAATGTTAGGAAGACGACAAATCCGTGAAAAAGTAGTACAGGCTGTGTATTCATACTATCAGAACCCTGTGAAATTTGATGTTTTAGAGAAGAACATGTTCGCTGGAATAGAGAAAATCTATTATCTCTATATCTATCAGCTTAATTTTTTAGTAGGTCTAAAAGAATTAGCTGAGCATCAAATTGAAATTGGTAAGAATAAATTTCTTAAAACCGATGCTGATATTAATCCTAACCAAAAATTCATCAACAACCAAGTATTGCTTAAACTGGAAGAAAATCCAGAGAGATTATTCTTCACAGGTCAGCACAAGCAGCTGAAGTGGGATATGCATGATGATCTATTGGTGAAAACTTTCCAAAGAATTACTGCAGGAAAACGTTATCAGGATTTCATGAAAGAAGAAGGATTTACTTTTGAAGAAGATCAGAAGTTTATCGGGAAATTATTTTTAAGATATATTGCTGAAAATGATGATTTCCATGATTATCTGGGAGATAAAGAACTTTCATGGTACGACGATATCCATATCGCGAATTCTATGGTTCAAAAAACAATCGGATTCCTAAGAGAAGATGAAGAAAGCAGAACTTTGATCAAAATGATTAAAGATGAAGATGATAAAACTTTCGCAGCTAAATTATTGAAAGATACCCTAAACAATTGGGAAAACAATGAGAAAAAGCTGGAAGAAAGATTAGAAAACTGGGATTTGGAAAGAATTTCCCTAATGGACAAAGTGATCTTGTCAACAGCTATTGCTGAACTTGATAACTTCGCCTTCACGCCTTCAAGAGTTATTATTAATGAATATATCGAGATCGCAAAAGTGTTTGCAACAGATCGTTCAAATATTTTCATTAATGGTATTTTAGATAAATATTGTAAAGATCAAAATAGAATATAAAATGAAAAAGACGTTATCAATTATCGCCTTGTCAATTATAGGCTTTGGATTAGTTTCTTGTAAAAAAGAAAACAAAGAAACGCAAAGCCCTGAAGCTGTGGCTACTGATTCTGCAGCTGTAGGAACTCCGGCAACTCCTGATTCTGCTGCTGCCTCTGTAACAGGAGAAGCTCCTGCTGCCCCTGTTTCTAAAGAACCATCTACTTCTATCGCTTTATCTGAAAGTAACTTCAACTTTGGAAAAATCAAAAAAGGAGATAAAGTAGAGCATGTGTATGAAGTAACCAATACAGGAAAAAATCCATTAGTGATTTCTGAAGTAAAGCCTGGATGTGGATGTACAGCTCCTGATTTTACAAAAGAGCCTATCATGCCGGGTAAAAAAGGAAAAATTACATTGCATTTTGACTCTTCAAACTTTGATGGAAACGTTCAGAAGTATGCAGATGTTTATGCAAACGTAGAAAAAGCTCCAATCAAATTAACGTTCACAGCGGACATTCAACCATAATTAAAAAAATATGTTGACATTATTTTTACAGGCGCAGCCACAAGGTTCTTCATCGATGATGCTGATCATGATGGGTGCGATGTTTGTAGGGTTTTATTTCCTGATGATCAGACCTCAGATGAAGAAGCAGAAACAGGAAAAAAACTTTCAGGAAACCCTTAAAGTAGGAACTAGAGTAGTCCTTACTTCTGGTCTTCACGGAAGAATTGCTCAGGTTCAGGATGACGGGTTTGTTATTGAAACATTATCAGGAAAACTGAAGTTTGAAAAAGCTGCTGTTTCCAGAGAAATGACGGAAAACCGTTTCGGAGATAAAGCAAAAACAGCTGAAAAACCAGCAGATAAAAAAGAAATTGAAACTGAAGAAAAGAAATAATCTAATTCAGTCTGAAAATAGTTAGCTGCGGCGGGTGAACTTTGTTCACCCGCCGCAGCTTTTTTATACGGTTTTCTTTGTAATTAAGTGAAAACATTAGTGAAATTAATGTTTAATAAAAAATTATCTTTGTCTCATGAATCAAAACACAGGCAAAACCGTTCTCATTTTAGGAGCCAATTCAGACGTAGCAAAACAATGCATGATCCAATACCTTGAAAAAGGATTTTCTGTAATGGCTGCTTCCAGAAATACAAAATCCCTTGAAGAGTTTATCATTTCAAACAATCTGGATCCAAAAAGAGTAACCGTGCTGTATTTCGATGCCGCAGATTTTGATTCTCACCAACAGTTTTATAATGATCTTGCTGTAAAACCTCATATTGCTGTATATTCGGCAGGTTTTCTGGTGGATAATCAAAAGGCTTTGAGAGACTTTAAAGGAGCTAAACAAATGATGGAAGTTAATTATATGGGTGGAGTTTCTATTCTCAACATGATTGCGATGGATGAAAGCAATAAAAACCTGGAAAGAATCATCGGTCTATCTTCCTTATCCGGAGTGAGAGGCAGAAAAAGTAATTTTGTCTACGGAAGCACGAAGGCTGCATTCACCCAATATCTGGCGGGATTAAGACAGGAATTAGCTTCCAGAAAAATAAAAGTCAATGTTTTGGTGATAGGATACATCAGAACGAAGATCAATGAAGGGTTAGAACTGAATGAATCTTTGATCATGGAGCCGGATTATGTAGCAAAGTTTATTGTTAATGCAGGTAATTCCTTTACTATTGTTCCTAACTTTAAATGGAAGATTATTTATCATATTCTGAGACTTTTACCAGAAAGCCTGGCTGCAAAATTGCCTTAATTCTTTAATTTTTACTGTTCAAAATTTATTTTAAGGAAGATTTTTTCCCTGAAAAGAGACTTCGGTATTTTTTTTGTAATGATACTCCCGAATTATTCTTCCTGGCAAGATTCAATTTCTAAAATGATCATTGAGTAAGCGGAAACAATCTGTTCTGCTGTCAATCTATTGTAAAAACATTTAACTATTGATTTTAACTTCCAAAGAGTTAAGGTTAATTTTTTTTTTTTTGAAAAAACAAGACTTTCTATTCAGAATTCATTTTTAAAATCTTGTAAAACAGGAAGGAATACCTATAATGATATATAAAAATAAGTAGTATAAAAAATGGACGATTTACAATTGAACAACATTCAAAAGCATTGGGACACCTTAATAACCTCAGCCATTTCATGGGCTCCGAGAATCTTTACGGCAGTGGTCTCTGCATTATTGATTTATCTGATCGGATCATGGATGATCAGAATGATTAAGAAATTGGTGGCAAAAGGTTTCAAAAAACGTAATATGGAAGCTTCTTTACAGCACTTCCTGCTTAATATTATCAATTGGGGACTTAATATTCTTCTCTTTATTGTAGTGGTAACCCAATTAGGAGTGCAAACTTCAGCTTTTGTAGCCATGATTGGTGCTGCAGGTTTAGCGGTAGGTTTGGCATTACAGGGATCATTGACGAATTTCGCAGGTGGTATTCTTATTTTGCTGTTAAAACCTTTTAAAATCGGAGACTTTATCTCTACAAGCACAGGGGTTTCCGGAACAGTACAGGCCATCGATATTTTCCATACAAAACTGATTACACCACAAAATCAATTGATTATTATTCCTAATGGAGTTGTTTCTAATAATAGCATTACCAACTTTACTCAGTTAGGAACTAGAAGAACATCATTGGATATTGGAGTAGCTTATGATGCAGATCTTAAAAAGACTAAAGAGGTTTTAATGGGAGTCATTATTAAGAATCAATATGCGCTTACAGATCCAGCTCCGCAGGTAATGGTAACAACACTCGGCGATAGTGCCATCAATTTATCAGTTAGAGTAAGTGCATTAACTGAAAACTTCTGGAAACTGAATGAAGAACTTATCATCGATTGTAAAGAAGCCTTAGATCAGGCCGGAATTGGTATTCCTTTTCCACAGAGAGATGTGCATGTTTACAACAAATAGTTCTCTGCTATGATTTAAAAATTATAAAAAACTCCTGTATTCAAAGCGATGCAGGAGTTTTTATTATAAGATGATACCCTTTACTTTTCTTTCTTTGAGTATTGTTCAAGGAAACTTGTGAATGTTTTATAATCATTTTCCTTAAAGTCTTTTTCCGAAAAAACAAAATTGATATTGCTGTTGATACTACTCAGAATAAGGTATTTGTCAACGAGTTTATAGCTGGTTTTGCTCCAGATACTACCTATTGTACTCAATGAATTCTCAATAGTAATATTATCTTTATTAAGAATTATAAAACTGGCTTTTTCATCTTTTTGTTTAAAATCATTGATCTGTGCTTCCAAAGATTCATAAAACGTCTTTTTACGTGCAAAATATTGATATAGAAGTAAGAAAATATAACCAATAAAAATAACACCAGCATATTTAAAAACAGTGGAAGCGGGATTATTTTGAATGAAATTTAAACGGGAAAAACCAAGTGACAGAAATAACAAAGCATAAAATATTGCTTTTTTAAGTTCTGTAAACCCTTTTTTCCAGCTATACTGAAAGAAAAATTTTTGATGTTCTCGCTCCCTATTTTCATTAAAAGGAAGTTCTAGTTTTATAGATTCATTCATTGGCTAAAGTTTTGAGCGTAAAAATATAGAAATTAATCAATATTTTCTGACAACCCAGGAATCTTGATCAGGTTAATTTCGTTTTTTGTCAAATGACAATTGTTTTTACATTCTACTTTTATACCTTTATATTTCCGCAATCTGTGGATAAATATAATATGGAAGAACTTTTTAATTACATCAAAAAATTTGGATTACTGAATGCACAGGATGAACTTCTGATTACAGAAGGAATTCAGGAAACCTCTGTGAAGAAAGGAGAGATTTTCGTAGAAGCAGGTAAGGTGAGCCAAAAAATTGCTTTTGTAAAAGAAGGGGTATTCCGGTCTTTGTATTACAATAAAGAGGGTGATGATTTTACCCGATATTTTATCTATGAAGGTCGTTTTATTGGAGACTTTCAGGGATTTACAGATCAGCTTCCCGCTCACGAATATATAGAGGCAATTACAGATGCTGTATTACTTGTTATTGATCTTAACCATTTTAAAATATTAGAGGAAAAGATTGCAATTTGGCCGGTGCTGTTTGCAAGAATTCATGGGTTTGTCGCGGAAAATAAACTTAAAGTAGCGAGCATTATGCTTAACCAGGATGCAAAATCACGGTATATTCATTTTCTAAATCATTATCCGGGGCTTGCCAACAGAGTTCCACAATCGATGTTGGCTTCTTATTTAGGAGTAACCCCTTCATCGTTGAGCAGAATCAGGAGAACGATCAATGAGTAACGTGCTGCTCTTATAGTAAAATATAAAATAGGGTTTTAAAGATCAAGATCTAATATCAATGATCTTATTCTTTTTCAACTGAATAAACTTTACATACGAAGTGTCCATTCAATAGGAACGGGCTTTAGCCCGTTTTATCATATCATAAAAATTCCATTGGCTTTAGCCAAAACCTATTCAATACAAAAAAAACGGATTGGATTCCTAGATATTTGTATTATAAATTCCTACAAAACACGTTTTTGCCAAATGGCAATGGCCTCTCTTTCAAACTGTCATAGTTTTGTCCAATAAAAAATAATTATATGGATATTGTATTAGGACTTCAATGGGGAGATGAGGGAAAAGGAAAGTTTATTGATCTTATCAGTGAAAATTATGATATTGCAGCTCGTTTCAATGGAGGCTCGAATGCTGGACATAGCATTGAAAGAAACGGAAAGAGAATCACGCTTAAAATGATTCCTTCAGGTATTTTTATGCAGGGAGTACAAAACGTTATCGGAACAGGAACTGTTCTAGATCCTATAAGTTTTAAAAATGAAATTCTTAATCTAAAGAAATTTGACGAAACTCTTCAGCCGGAGAAAAACCTGATTATTTCTAAAAAGGCTCATTTTGTATTACCTACCTACAAGCTGATGGACGTTTTCATGGAAGAAAGCCCAGCTTATACAACTATTGGAACAACAAAAAATGGAATTGCTCAGGCGTATTCCAATAAAATTTTAAGACAAAACGTACGAATTGGAGATATGTATGCTCCTGATTTTAAAGAGAGAGTAGAACGTATTTTAGAAAGAGATTACAGCTTTTTGGCTGGTGAAGATATGGTTTTACCATCTTTGGAAGAGATTAGCAAAGAGTTTTTTGAAGCAGTAGAGTTTCTAAAGCAATTTAACTGTACAGAAACAGAACTGTTCCTTAATAAATCTTTGACAGAAGGAAAAACAATATTAGGAGAAGGGTCGCAGGCAACATTATTAGATATTGATCACGGCACTTATCCTTATGTAACTTCTTCTTCCACGATTGCGTCAGGAGCTTGCAGCGGATTGGGGATTTCTCCGAAAAAGATCGGTGAGATCTATGGTATTACCAAAGCATACTGTACAAGAGTAGGGAACGGGATATTTCCAACGGAGCTTTTTGATGAAATGGGTGAAGAAATCAGAATAAAAGGAAATGAGTTTGGTTCCAATACAGGACGACCAAGAAGAACTGGTTGGCTAGATCTTCCTGCTTTACGATACGCGGTCATGATTAATGGGGTTACCCAATTGGTTCTGACTAAAGCAGATGTTTTAAGTGGATTGAAATCAGTGGCAGTTTGTACTCATTACGAATTGGAAGATGGAACGGTTGAAATTACCGCAGGTACACTTCCTGAAAATGCTAAGCCAGTATTCAAGTGGTTAGATGGATGGAATGCTGATTTCTCAGTGATTACAGATCCGTCAGCACTTCCGGAAGAATTGATGAACTTTCTATCCTTTTTGGAACAGGAAGCGGGAGTTCCGGTAACTTACCTTTCTACAGGGCCGGGAAGAGAAGAGATTTTGAAAATGAAGTAAGTTGATATAAAGGTAAAGCGGGATTATTTCCCGCTTTTATTTTGTATTTCACAGTTCTGTAAGAATTCCAGATCAATATAATAATGGCTGGGAATGTATTTATCAAAATAGATTCTGGTGGATGAATGCTTGTCAATAATTTCTTTTAAAGTTATTTTGTCAATATTGGTGTAAGCGGTGAAGAGTATTGGAGCATTATCATTGATATATTCAACAGTTATTTTGGTCTTTACAAATTCAATATCATTTTTGTTATAAAAGATATTTACATAATCATTCTGGGTTTTTCCCACTCCAAAAACGAAACTTTCTATTACAGTCCTACTGAGATCTATCGTGCCGTAGATCTTATATCTTTTAATGTCATCAACGATGAGGTTTCTATTGAAATCCTTTAAAGAAAATCCTTCTTCCTCTTCATTGCTGCCTTTTGTAAAAATATAAAAATAGACAAGCGCCAAAATAGAAAGCCCACCCATAAAGTATTCAACTTTAAAAGATTCTGTTCTGTGTGTTCCTTTTATTTTTCCACCCATCCCGTGCATGAACATAAATAGCCCTACTAAGCCGGCAATAGTAATAGGGATTTCCCAAATTTTGAGTTTTCGTTTTTCTCTCATTAATGTAAAGTAAACTTATTTGAAAAGGTTAATAAGGTCTTCTTATACTATCATTTTTAACTCTGATCAAATGGTTGTCATTAAAGAAATTATAACCCAGATCAATCATTTTGAAGGTTTTATCTTCTAATTGAATTTTAAATATCTTACCATCAGTATTGATGCTGCGTCTATATAAATAGAGGTTTTTATAATCTTCATTGGTGGGAACAGGAAGGAGATATTTTCCTGTAAAAGGAAGGTTTCCGGAATATGAACTGATTGTTTTTGCTTTTAATAGCTCACTGAATAAATGAAATATTTCAGATTCCTTTAAATCAATAGTTTGTGTCCCAGATGTAAAATCGTAAACAGAAATAGGATCAGTTTTCAAAGTCTGTAGAGAAATATTCTGATAAAGATAGCTGATATTTCTGATCAATCTCCTCAGTTCAAAAGGAGATTCGCCACCATAATCATATACCGTTTTTATAATTTTTCCTTTTGAAATAAAAGTAATAGTGGAGGAAGCCATATCTGTCCAATTACTTGAATATTTCGGCTTTAAAGCATGAAAATCAACATATTTTAATTCATTAAAAATCTCTTTTGTAATTTGAGAGGAAACTTTCGAACTGAAAAAACCATTTTTGAGATTGTGTGAGTCTCCGTAAAATAAAAAATTGCCTTTATTGTCTATAACCGTCGAATTAGAAGGACAAGAACCATAGCAGGGAGACTTTGAAACAACAATTTTATCAATTGGTGGATTCATTTTCTCATAGGTCTTGCTTTTAAAAGGAATTAAGGTTATTAAATTTTTTTTCTTAGTCTCTAAAACTATCTTATTCTTGCTTAGTTCCACAATTTTTTGTGAGTCAAATTTTTTTTGTAACAGGACTAAAAATAAGTAATGAATCACCTTTTATTTTGAATTGAGTCTTTTCTCCATAATATCGGATTGAGTCCCGGTCAAACTTGAAAAATCCATTTTTGCAGACATAGGTATCATTTTCTTCAAAAATCAATATGGGTAGATCATGAATAAAGGGCATAGTGAGTTCTACATCTTCCAATGATTCGTCATTATTAATTTTAATAATCCATTCACCTGCTAAATCCTTTTTCTCAAAGGAATTGCAGGAATAAATCAGCAAGGTCAATAAAATTAATAAACTGAGTTTTTTCATAATAAAAAAGCGGGGCAAATACCCCGCTTTAAATTTATGCTTTTAAATCTAATTTTAACTCTAGTTCATCGAGCTGTGCATCCGCAATAGATGCTGGTGCATCAATCATCACATCACGTCCTGAATTGTTCTTAGGGAATGCGATATAATCTCTGATTACTTCATTACCATCAAGGATCGCTACCAGACGGTCAAATCCGAATGCTAAACCTCCATGTGGCGGTGCTCCGTACTTAAACGCGTTCATTAAGAATCCAAACTGAGCTTCCGCTTCTTCTTTTGAGAATCCTAATAGGTCAAACATTTTAGATTGAAGATCTCTGTCGAAAATTCTGATAGATCCACCTCCGATTTCGTTTCCGTTAAGAACCATATCATAAGCGTTGGCTCTTGCTTTTCCAGGATCAGTTTCCAATAAATGAATATCTTCTGGTTTTGGAGACGTGAAAGGGTGGTGCATTGCGTGGTATCTTTCAGTATCTTCATCCCATTCCAATAGAGGGAAGTCAACAACCCAAAGTGGTGCAAATACGTTTCCTTTTCTTAATCCTAAACGGTTACCAAGTTCCATTCTCAATGCAGAAAGCTGAGCTCTTACCTTGTTTTCGTTTCCGGAAAGAATTAACATTAAGTCCCCTTCTTTTGCTCCGAATTTTTCAATGATCTTCGCTAAGTCTTCTTCGTTGTAGAATTTGTTTACCGATGAAGTTTTCACTCCGTCATTCTGGAATTTAGCCCAAACCATACCTGAAGCTCCGATCTGTGGACGTTTTACCCAATCCACAAGCTCGTCAATCTGCTTTCTTGTATAATCTGCACATCCTTCTACATTGATTCCGACAACCAATTCAGCTTCATCAAATATTTTAAAGTCTTTTCCTTTTACAAGTTCGTTAAGCTCTACGAATTCCATCCCGAAACGGATATCCGGTTTGTCATTTCCGTATTTTCTCATCGCATCAGCAAACGTCATTCTTGGGAACTCACCGAATTCCTGGCCTGTGATGTCTTTGATAAGAGTTTTAGTCATTCCTTCAAAAACATTCATTACATCCTCTTGCTCTACAAACGCCATCTCACAGTCGATCTGTGTAAATTCCGGCTGTCTGTCTGCTCTTAAATCCTCATCACGGAAACATTTTACAATCTGGAAATATTTATCCATTCCACCTACCATCAAAAGCTGTTTGAAAGTTTGTGGAGACTGTGGCAATGCATAAAACTGTCCAGGGTTCATTCTGCTTGGTACAACGAAGTCTCTTGCTCCTTCCGGGGTAGATTTGATCAAAACAGGAGTTTCCACTTCAATGAAACCTTCATCAGACAAGTAGTTTCTTACTTTTTGAGCCATTTTGTGACGGAAGATCAATTTATCTTTTACCGGATTTCTTCTGATATCCAGGTAGCGGTATTTCATTCTTAATTCTTCTCCACCGTCAGTTTCATCTTCAATGGTGAAAGGAGGAAGCTGAGAGTCGTTTAAGATGGTTAATTTTTCAACCAAAATCTCAATTTCTCCTGTAGGAATATTAGGATTTTTACTTACTCTCTCAATTACTTTTCCGGTAGCCTGAATCACAAATTCACGGCCTAATTTTTTAGCCTCTTCCATCAATTGTGCAGAAGAACGCTCCTGGTCAAATACCAGCTGGGTAATTCCGTAACGATCTCGAAGATCTACCCAAATCATAAATCCTTTATCACGGATAGTCTGTACCCATCCAGATAGTGTAACTTCTTCATTCAGATTTTTCAGAGATAGTTCTCCGTTCGTGTGTGATCGAAACATAATTATTTGTTTAAAGTTCAATGTTTAAGGTTCAGGGTAGAACCTCTTTTTTACGTTGGCAAAGATAAGATTTTTGCAGGTTTTATAGATAAAAAAACTTCTGATTAATTTTATTGCCAATTGCTAAGGCTTGCTACGATACAGATTTGTATTTTTGAGGATATCTAAATTATAACCAGAGAAATGACTAAATATATTGACTTTTTAAAAAAAGCCTTTAGTGGAGAAGAAACCGATTTTACCAAGGTAAATATCAGAAGTGCTGTACTTCTTCTTGCGATTCCTATGATGCTGGAAATGGCAATGGAATCGGTATTTGCATTGGTTGATCTTTATTTTGTGGGACATCTGAAAGAGAGCGGCTACGCCATCCAAACGGTTGGTCTTACAGAATCTGTACTTTCTGTAATGTATTCTATTGCTATTGGAATGAGTATGGCAGCAACGGCGATGGTAGCAAGAAGAATTGGTGAGAAAAATCCGGAGCAAGCCTCCCGTAGTGCAGCTCAGGTATTGTTGGTTTCATTTGCAATAACGCTTGTTCTAAGTGTTTTGGGTGTTGTGTATGCTGAGGAAATTTTAATTCTGATGGGATCAAAACCCGAAGCAGCTGCTTACGGAAAAGACTTTACAAGAATTATGATGGGAAGCAGCACCATTATTATGCTTTTATTTCTGATCAACGGAATCTTTAGAGGAGCAGGAAATGCAATGATTGCTATGAAAAGTTTATGGATTGCCAATATTGCCAACATTATTCTTTGTCCTATCCTGATTAAAGGCTTAGGGCCAATTCCGGCAATGGGTCTTACCGGAGCAGCATTAGCAACTACCATTGGACGAAGTATTGGGGTAATGTATCAGTTGTATCATCTTTTAGTAGCAGATACACAGATACGAATCAAGCTTTCTTACTTTAAACCCAATTCAGAATTAATTAAATCTATTATCAAAATTGCTACCCCTGGAATCTTCCAGTTTGTGATTGCCTCATGCAGCTGGATCTTTCTTGCCGAGCTGGTAGCTACTACAGGTGGCGAAAATGCCTCTGCAGGATATCAGACAGCATTGAGATTAATGATGTTCTTTATGCTTCCGGCTTGGGGATTGAGCAATGCAGCATCTACACTGGTAGGGCAGAATATGGGAGCGAACGAAATGCTGAGAGCAGAACAGTCTGTAATGAAAACGGTAAAATATAACGTGATCTTTATGGTATTGGTAAGCTTAATATTTGTTCTTTTCGGTAATTTCTTAGTGAGTTTCTTTACTCAGGAAACGGAGATCAAGGATTTTGCTAAAAATGCACTTCACATCATGAGTATCGGGTTTATTTTCTATGGAATCGGAATGGTAATGATTAATGCCTTCAACGGAGCAGGAGATACCTGGACACCAACTTGGGTGAATCTTTTCGGATTCTGGCTTTTTCAGATTCCTTTAGCTTATTTTCTTTCCAAGCATTGGGAGATGGGGCCAAAAGGAGTGTTTATTTCAATTCCGGCGGCTGAAACTTTGATTACTGTGGTTGCTTTTATCTTGTTTAGAAAAGGGAAGTGGAAAACAGTTAAAGTGTAAGGATGGGAAGCAGGAAGTTTTGAGGATTAAGATACAGATTACCATTTCTTTTTATAATAGATTTATGAGAGGAAAATTAAATTAACGACTGGAAGAACTTCCATCTTCCAGCCTCCATCTTCCTTTCTTATAAAACTTTAACTGCTTAGATAATTGGATATTAGCCATGTATTTCCTAAATTCGTAATAACAACAAACACTTTATTACTATGGGAAAAGGAGACAATAAATCGAGAAGAGGTAAAATTCATGCTGGGAATTACGGAAAAAGAAGACCTAGAAAAGCTTCCAAGTCCTTTACAGCAACCGAAGAAAAACCTAAGAAGTAACCAAAAAGCAAAAAGACCGAAGAGTATCTCTCCGGTCTTTTTTATGACAAATTAAATTAATTATTTTCCAAAAATATTTCCAAGAATACTTCCTAGTCCGCCTCCTTGTTGTTGCTGGTTTCCACCACCACCAAGAACACTTCCTAGAATGTCATTCAATGGATTTCCTCCTGATTGAGATTGCCCGCCTCCTAAAACACTTCCAAGAATGTCATTTAAAGGACTGGATTGTTGAGTTTGTGCCTGATTCGTTGCATTCCCTAAGATTCCTCCTAAAAGATCTCCTAAACCTCCTGCTCCTACATTGCTTTGTTGTTTTTGTTGACCAATGTATCCCATAACAACGGGTGCCAGCATGGCAAGAATAGGCCCTATCTTATCAATTGAAATTCCTGTATTTTGTGATAATTGATTTTCTACTGTACTCTTTTGCCCACCAAAGATATGATCAAGGATAGATCCACCTTCAGCCTGTCTTGCTTCAATCTGCGAAGGATCGTTTAAAATACTTCCGTTGTGATCTTTATCTAAGGCACTGTTAAGTGCTTCAGCTTCTTTAGCATCCTGAGATTTATTTCTAAGATAAGAAATGATAAGAGGTGTAGCTACTGCTAATAAGGCAATTACCTGGTTTCTATTGATTCCGAATTTGTTTTCGGCCTGTTCAGCAACCTGGTTGCTTGTGTTCCCTGTAAGTAGGTCGATTAAGCTCATTTTTTGTGTTTGTTAAAGTATTAATTGACTCAAAGTTATCAAAAAATATGCCTCGCAAAATATTTCGGATTCATAATTATTGTTAAAGTTTTCTGATCTCTTCTTCAGTGTATCCTTTGCTTTTTAATACTCTTATGTATTCTTTGGCACTTACCGTCATCCAGCTAATAGGATCAGGAGCTACTTTATTATCAACCGTGAACTCAAGAATTCCTACATTGTCATTCATCCATGGAAGTAAGTAATACTTCATTCCCCCTTTATATTTTTTGAAAGTATCGGCTTCTCTGCCTTTTTCTGTAAGCAATACGGTATGATAAGCAAAAACATATCCTAAAGGGATCAACATACATACCCATGAAAACTTTTTGAATGAAACATATTTTACCGAAGAAAGTCCATATCCAATAGACAATGCAAAAATAATGTTGAATGGAAGGAAGAATACATAATTATCGGAAACCAGATAGAATGTGGAGAATCCATATACCAATAACGCAGCAATGAAAAAGACATAAAACATTTGTTTGTTTGTCTTATACAGGAGGCTCATTCCCGTTATTCCGAAAAATATAAAAATATTGAAGTTATAGATGAGGTACACCAAAGACTGGAACAAATCCTTTATCAATTCCATGGGTGTTTGTTTCAACGAATCTTCAACCCATGTTCCCTGATCAGAAGAATAAAAAGATTTAAAGGGTAACCCTTGAGACATATTCAGAATAAACAATGATGAAAATAACACTGCAAAAAGAATAAACGAAGGATATACATATTGTTTTTCCTGTCTGAAATAGAATAAGAAAAGCAGTAGAGCAGGGATCAGTAAAATATTCTGGATATGTACCCACAGGGCGATTCCCAAAAATAAGCTGCTCAGTATAATGTGAATATTTTTCTTTTCAATAAAAGCTTTTACCATGGAAAAAAAGAAGAGACTTACCCATAGAGAGTTGTATGTGTATACTTCCACAATTTCAGCATTTCTCCAGAAAGAAAAACTAAAACCAAAGACAAATGCTGCGGTAATAGCTGTCCATTGTATTTTCGTAATGGTTTTTACAATGAGATAAATGATAGCCACTGTTATTGCTCCTGAAGTAACAACAAGAAACCGACTTGCCTCAATAGCATGAAGGCCTGTTAGGTTTTTAATCAAGATCCCTGTATTGGTATATAAAAAATGGGAAGTTGCTGTGGCAGTAGTTTCAAACTCGCCTTTTTCTACAGACAGAACAAACCCTACACAATCAGCAAAGGGAATTTTAGTAAAACTCCCGATATAATAAATGGCTAAAAAAATAAAGAATAGAGCTATAGCAGATAGATATTGCTTCATTCTTAGTTTTTTACAATTGGAACATTAGAACATGCTTCTCCAAACATAAGAGACTTCACAAGAGGTTTTAGTTGTTCTACCAGCTCTATATAAGCATTTTCAGGAATTTCTTTATCCGAACAGCCCTTTACAAGAACTCTTTTCCCTCTCATGTCTTCAAAATCATAGGTCTGAATAGCATTATGCATCAGAATAACTTCCAGATCTTCACGATTTCCAAACACGATTTTCTTGGCCACATCGGTCAATTTAGCTGTTAGCACAAAATAAGCCCAAAGTGGAATAATAGTATCTACAGAATTGTAAATATAAATATATGAATCTCGGTATTCTTCAACGTTAATTGCTTCCACTTTTTCACGGAAATCTTTCTCCTTCAGAATCATCTCCTGAAAAAGGAAATCTTTAAGGTCAATACCTTTTCTTTCTCCCTTTGGAAGCAAAGTAGTAAGGTCAAAATTTACAAGGCCGCTTTCAGCAACTTTATTTCTGATTTCAAATTCTTCTGACATTTTTATCATTATCTTTGAACAAATTTACGAATTAAGATCAATATACATTTTAATTTGTTCTCTATCCTTACCATAGAAATAGCCCATGATTGAAAGTAACAGGTTGTTTTTAACGGTCATTAAAACAAATAAAGATTTCTGAGGAAATGAAATATTATATTATTGCAGGAGAAGCTTCCGGTGATCTTCATGGAAGCAATTTGATGAAAGCTCTTAAGCAAAAAGATCCGAATGCGGAGTTTAGGTTTTGGGGCGGTGACCTGATGAAAGCTCAGGGCGGAACATTGGTAAAACATTACCGTGATCTAGCTTTTATGGGGTTTCTCGAAGTGGTTATGAATCTGAGAACGATTTTAAATAATATTAAATTCTGTAAAGAAGATATTCTGAAGAATAAACCGGATGTTATCATTCTGGTAGATTATCCTGGTTTCAATTTAAGAATCGCTCGATTTGCCAAAGAATTGGGAATTAAAGTGATTTACTATATTTCACCACAACTTTGGGCATGGAAAGAAGGAAGAGTAGAAATCATCAAAAAATATGTAGATGAAATGATGGTTATCCTTCCTTTTGAAGAAGATTTTTACAGAAAGCATGGAGTTCATTCCCATTTTGTAGGTCATCCTTTGTTGGATGCCATTTCAGATTTAAAAGAGATCAAGATTGATGATTTTAAAAAAGAACATGGTTTGAATGAGAAAGAAATTATTGCGCTTTTACCCGGCTCCAGAAAGCAGGAGGTTGAGAAAATGCTTGAAATTATGCTTTCCGTAAGACCACACTTTAAAGACTATCAATTCGTTATTGCAGGAGCACCAAGTCTTCCGAAAGAATTTTATCAAAGTTATGTAGATGATAATGTACACTTTGTTTCAAACAAAACGTATGATCTGTTGAGATGCTCAAAAGCAGCTTTGGTAACTTCCGGAACAGCAACTCTGGAAACTGCATTGCTGAATATTCCTGAAGTGGTATGTTACCGTGGTAGTAAGATTTCTTATGCCATTGCCAAAAGACTTGTAAAAAATATCAATTATATTTCATTAGTCAATCTTATCATGGATCGGGAAGTGGTAAAAGAACTTATCCAGAATGATCTGAATACTAAAAATTTGGTAGACGAACTCAATAAAATTTTAGAAGGAGGAAAAAGAGAACAGGTTCTGAATGACTATAGCCTTTTGAGAGAAAAGCTTGGTGGTAAAGGTGCCAGTGATCATGCTGCTGAGGTTATTTTAAAAGTCTGAGGTCAATTTCCGAAAATCTTAATTCCTCTATTACAATGAAACAGGTAAAGAATTTTCTTTTATTCTTGGTTTGTACACTTTTCTTTTCAAAAAGCTTTGCCCAAAAAGGTGAGGCATTGAGAGATAAAGTTCAGATTTTCTATTATGGTTGGTATGGTAACCAGAAAACAGATGGTAGTCTGCAACACTGGAATCATGAAATTATCCCACATTGGAGCAATCCTCAATGGAATAATCTTGGGAATCATAAAGGAGGTGACGATATTGGAGCCAATTTTTATCCGGAATTAGGCAATTACAGTTCCAATGATAAAACGATCATAGAAAAACACATGAAAATGATAAAAGATTCAGGTGTAGGGGTTGTGGTCGTAAGCTGGTTGGGAAAAGACTCTTTTACCGATAAAAGCTTGATACAGTATCTGGACATTGCAGATCGTTTTCATTTAAAAATAGCATTCCATATAGAACCGTTTTATAAATCGGTGGCAGAACTCAGAGATCAGCTTTCTTATCTTGTAAAAACATATTCCCATCACCCCGCTTTTTACAAAAAAGATGGAAAGCCTTTGTACTATGTTTATGATAGCTATAAAATAGCTCCTGAAGAATGGGCGAAGCTGCTTTCTAAAAATGGAGAGAAGAGTGTACGCAATACTGAATTGGATGGATTATATATCGGTTTATGGGTAGAAAAAAATGATTCTGTCTTTTTTGATAAAGCTGGATTTGACGGGTTTTACACTTATTTTGCCAGTGAAGGATTCGTTTTTGGCAGCACAACTTCTAATTGGGATTTCATGGCTCAATATGCTAAAGAACATCATCTTATTTTTATCCCTTGTGTTGGGCCTGGTTATTCCGATACCCGAATAAGACCTTGGAATGAAGCTAATTTCAAAAGCAGAGAAAACGGTAAATACTATGAAAAAATGTTTGATGCGGCGATGGCAGTCAATCCCCAATTTATAGGAATTACTTCGTTTAATGAATGGCATGAAGGAACTCAGATAGAACCTGCCATTCCTAAAAAGACTGGGGATTTTACCTACGAAGATTATGGGAAAGATCCATGGGTGTATATCAAAGAAACCAAGCGTTTAACGGATAAGTTTTTAAAAGGAAAGTAAAACTTTTTATGTAAACGTAATTTTATAGCAAAAATATAAGCGCCCTGTTAATCTCTTTGAAGATAGCAGGGCGTTTTATTTAGCAATTACAGTAATAGCAAGCGAATTTTCAATTTCTTATATTGAGAATGTAATTGATTGAAATTGAATAGAGAACCTCTTCTGATCTTAGCAATATGTTTTATTCTTGGAATTTTTTTTCAGGATAACTTTGTATTGGAAAGAGGCTGGATATATGGGATTGTTATTGTTAATCTTGGAATTTTAAGTTCTATATTTTTTAACACCTATTTTTTACATAAAGCCAGAGTGATTCTGATGGGAGTATTGTTCTTTGGAATAGGAATTATTCTCCACTTTTATAATACATTATCTCAAAAAAATGAAGTCTTGGTTCATAAAAAAGAAGTCATTGTTTTTAAAATCTCTCAGAAGTTAAAGTCAACAGAAAAATATAAAAGATACGAAGGAGTGGGGCAATGGAGAGGAGCTAGTTTTAATTCCATATTTTATATTCCCTCAAATAATGGGGAGCTAGATTTTAATCATTATTACAAAGCCGAAGCCTATATTACACAACTAAAAAAGCCTCAATATGATTTTCAGTTCAATTACGCGCAATACTTGAAACGAAGGAATATTGATTATCAATCTTATATTTCAAGCGAAATTTCCTCAACAGAAAGAAGTGATTTAAGTTGGAAAGATCAGGTGAAGCAATATAGACTCAATGTTTTATGGAAAATCGACAAAATCGAAATGTCTGAGAAGACCAAAGCATTTTTGAAAGGAATTATTTTAGCAGATAGAACCGAAATGGATACAGATACCGTACAGGATTTCAATAGATCGGGATTGGTTCACTTATTAGCCATTTCAGGAACTCATATTGTAATTATTTTTGGCCTTGTTTATTTTTTGATGGTTCGTTTTATTCCATTGCGCTTCAGGAAATATGCGATTATTTTAAGCCTGATTTTTATTTGGCTATTTGCATTGTTTATTGGATTTGGAAACTCTGTGTTGAGGTCTTGTATCATGTTGACGGTGTATTTTATTTTTGTTATTCTGCAGAGAAAACCGGATTTACTGCACTCGTTAGCCTTATCAGCATTTATTATTTTAATCCTTGATTCTCAACAGCTTTTTGACGTAGGTTTTCAGCTTAGCTTTCTGGCTGTATTGGGAATATTTTGGTTGAATCAGCCTCTTTTGAACCTTTTTCCCAGACAGGATAATTATTTTAAGAAATTGATTTTTAATACCGTTACCATATCCTTATCGGCACAATTAGCTACCCTTCCATTGGTGTTATATTATTTTCATCAGTTTTCATTGATTTCATTCATCGCTAATGTTGTTATTGTTCCTTTTTCTGAAGTCATTATTGTGTTTTCATTCCTGATGACCCTTCTTATTGCTCTGGGAATTAATGTTAGCATTCTTGATACAGTATATGATGTTTCCATTCAGTTTCTTTTGAAGAGTATTCATTGGTTTGCAGGAGCTGATGAAGTATTGATGAGGAATATCCCAATGAATTTGATCGAAGTAATATCAATATCTGTAGTGGTATATCTACTGAGACCTTTAATTTTAAAATGTAATTTAAAAAAATCGATAAATTTCATAATGGCTGTTTTGGTTTTTTTTATGATAAGAATTGGATGTAATATCATTGAAAATCAGAAGGAAGAAGTGCTTATTCATGCTTTTAGTAAGAACGAAATTATTTCAATAAAGAATGGAAATAGAGTTTGTTTTTGGGTACGGAATATAGCAGATCGAGACAAGGTTTTACAATTTGTAATAGAACCTTATTGCTCTTCCAGAAGGATCGATCATTTTGAAATAAAAGAGATCCCTTTTTCAACTAAAAAAATAGTTTTTAGAGGTCAGGTTTATGATATAAAATAGAGATTTTTGATTTTTTCATTTTCCTTTATTTATAACCTGTTAAGCTCTTATTTAGAAAGATTACAAACTGTCTAATTGTGAGATTTCTCACTTTTCGATATTGTTAACATTTCTTAATTTTGTGGGAAATTCAAATTTAAACTTATATGGCAGGTTTAACGAGTTCTACGATAGGTAGAAAATACGCTATGGCATTATCAGCTATGTTTTTGCTGATTTTTCTTATACTGCATTTGACAACCAATTTGTTATCAGTTCTAAACAGGGATGCATTCAATACAGCATCTGAGTTTATGGGCTATAATCCTTTTGTGCAGTTCTTAATGCAGCCTATTCTTGGTTTTGCAGTAATTTTCCATTTCGCGATGGGATTTGTGCTTGAAATCAAGAATAATAAAGCGCGTCCAGTAAAGTATGCATCAAACAATGCTGCTGTAAATTCTACATGGATGTCTAGAAATATGATTATTTCTGGGGCAGTTGTGTTAGCTTTCTTGGCGCTTCACTTATATGATTTCTGGTTACATGAGATCAACTATAAGTATGTTGAAGGAATCGCTCCTGATTCAGAACGTTTTTGGCCAGAGCTTCATGAGAAGTTTGCTGACCTTTGGAGAGTCGCTTTATATGTGATCTCTTTTGTACTATTGGGCTTACACTTAGCTCATGGATTCCAGTCTTCATTCCAATCTGTTGGAGCAAGACATCCAAAATATACACCCGTGATCAAAGCTTTCGGAACATGGTATTCTATCCTTATTCCTGCAGGATTTATCATCGTGGCAGTTTTTCATTTTATAACTCAATAATATCAATATACTAGTATGAGTAAATTAGATTCAAGAATTCCAGCGGGTCCTCTTAAAGACAAGTGGAAAAATCATAAAGATCATATGAACCTTGTTGCACCAAACAACAGAGATAAGATTGATATTATTGTTGTAGGTACAGGTTTGGCAGGAGGTTCTGCTGCAGCTACTTTAGCTGAGCAAGGATATAATGTAAAAGCATTCTGCTACCAGGATTCACCAAGAAGAGCGCACTCGATTGCAGCTCAGGGAGGGATCAACGCAGCTAAGAATTACCAAGGTGATGGTGACTCTACTTACAGATTATTCTACGATACCATCAAAGGTGGTGACTATAGAGCAAGAGAAGCTAACGTTTACAGATTAGCAGAAGTTTCTGCTAATATTATTGACCAGTGTGTTTCTCAGGGAGTTCCTTTCGGTAGAGATTACGGTGGCCAGTTAGATAACCGTTCATTTGGTGGGGTTCAGGTAAAAAGAACATTCTACGCAAAAGGACAAACCGGACAACAGTTATTATTAGGAGCATATTCTTCAATGAGCCGTCAGATCGGTAAAGGAAGAATCAAGATGTACAACCGTCATGAAATGCTAGACCTTGTAATTGTTGACGGAAAAGCAAGAGGTATTATCGCAAGAAACCTGGTAACAGGTGAAATCGAAAGACATTCTGCTCACGCAGTGGTAATTGCTTCTGGAGGATACGGAAACGTATATTTCCTTTCTACCAACGCTATGGGATCAAACGTTTCTGCAGCTTGGAAGATTCACAAGAAAGGTGCTTACTTCGCAAACCCTTGCTACGTACAGATTCACCCGACTTGTATTCCGGTTCACGGAACTCAGCAGTCTAAATTAACTTTGATGTCTGAATCATTAAGAAACTCAGGAAGAATCTGGGTTCCTAAAAAGATTGAAGATTCAGTAGCGATCAGAGAAGGTAAATTAAGACCTGAAAACATTAAAGAAGAAGATAGAGATTACTATTTAGAAAGAAGATATCCTGCATTCGGTAACCTTGTACCAAGAGACGTTGCTTCAAGAGCAGCTAAAGAAAGATGTGATGCTGGATACGGAATCGAAAATAACGATACTCAGGAAGGTGTTTACCTTGATTTCTCTACAGAGATTATGAAAAAAGGTAAAGAAGCCGCTATCGAAAAACATATTCACAATCCTACAGATCAGCAGATCTATGACCTTGGTAAGAGCTGGGTTGAGGAGAAGTACGGTAACTTATTCGTAATGTATGAAAAAATTACGGCTGATGATCCTTACAAAACTCCAATGAAGATCTATCCTGCAGTTCACTATACAATGGGTGGTGTATGGGTTGATTATAACCTTCAGTCTACGATTCCAGGATGTTTCGTAATCGGTGAAGCTAACTTCTCAGATCACGGAGCTAACAGACTTGGAGCATCTGCATTGATGCAAGGTCTTGCAGACGGATATTTCGTACTTCCTTACACGATCGCAGATTACCTTTCTGCAGACATCAGAACAGGAGCTATTCCTACGAATTCAGCAGCGTTTGACGAAGCTGAGAAAGGAATTAAAGATAAAATTGATTTCTTCATTAATAATAAAGGAACACATTCAGTAGACCACTTCCACAAGAAACTGGGACACATTATGTGGAACAAAGTAGGAATGGGTAGAACTCCTGAAGGATTAAAAGAAGCAATCAAGGAAATCGAAGAAGTAAGAAACGACTTCTGGAAAAACGTAAAAGTTCCTGGTGAAGGAGAAGGAATGAACACTGAGCTTGAAAAAGCATTCAGAGTAGCAGACTTCCTTGAATTAGGACAATTAATGGCTATCGATGCACTCAACAGAGAAGAGTCTTGTGGTGGACACTTCCGTTGGGACCACGCAACTCCGGATGGAGAAGCGGAAAGAGACGACGTAAACTTCAAATACGTTGGAGCTTGGGAATATCAGGGGAACGATATCAACGCGGAAGTGTTGCATAAAGAAGAACTGATCTACGACAACATCGAGGTTAAAACTAGAAGTTACAAATAATCTCCAACCTATAAATATAACATTATGAGTGCAAAAAAAGGCTTACATCTTACGCTGAAAATTTGGAGACAAAAAAATAATAAATCTAAAGGTCAGTTTGAGACCTATAAAATATCAGATGTATCTACAGATTCTTCATTTTTGGAGATGTTGGATATCCTGAACGAAAATTTAATTAACGAAGGTAAAGAACCTATCGCTTTCGATCACGACTGTCGTGAAGGTATTTGCGGTATGTGTTCTCTTTACATCAATGGTAGAGCTCATGGCCCTGATACAGGTATTACTACTTGTCAGCTTCACATGAGAATGTTCAAAGATGGAGAAACGATCGTTATTGAACCTTGGAGAAGTGCTGCTTTCCCTGTTATTAAAGACTTAATGGTAGACAGAAGCGCGTTCGACAGAGTAATGGCTGCAGGTGGTTTCATTTCTGTAAACACTTCTGGAAATACATTGGATGCTAACGCAATCCCAGTTCCTAAAGAAGATGCAGACAAAGCAATGGACGCTGCTGCTTGTATCGGATGTGGAGCTTGTGTAGCTACATGTAAAAATGGATCAGCAATGCTATTCGTAGGAGCTAAAGTTTCTCAGTATGCATTACTTCCTCAAGGTAGAGTAGAAGCTAAGAGAAGAGTTCTGAACATGGTGAAAGCTATGGACGAAGAAGGATTCGGAAACTGTTCAAACACTGGTGCTTGTGAAGTTGAGTGCCCTAAAGGTATTTCTCTTGAAAATATCGCAAGAATGAACAGAGAATACATGTCTGCTCTTGTAGATCAAGGATAGAATTGATTCAAAATACTTAAAAATCGCCCTCGTTTCGGGGGCGATTTTTTTTATATCCGTATTCTAGTTGTTAAAGTTTGTTAACTTATTGATAGATCTTAGGTTTACTTTGCTGAATAAGTATATATTTGGAGGGCAGTTGAATGATTTGAAAAGCATACCATTTCAACTGTTTTTTACCCTTGAAAAATCGAGAGATAAAGCAATTGAAATGTCCCTTTTTATCGGTGGTAATAAAATTTTTAAAAAAAATAATCAGTGTGAATTAACATGCCCTAAAAAGCGTATTTTTGTGTAATATTAAAAATTGAAATGAAAAAATATCTTTTATTGTTTATCATCGCGATTTTCGTGATGTCTTGTTCAAAAAAAGTAGAAGTAAAAGGAAAAATTACAGGAAGCTCACCATTAGAAAGAATCGAATTTGTAGAAGCTTCTGGAGTAGGAACCTTGCCTTTAATTAATATTGGTCTGGATAAAGATGGCAACTTTTCAGGAAACTTTGAAGCTCCTAAAGACGGAATGTATGTTATCAATTATGCCAACAAACAAAACTTAATCTACCTTGAAGGAGGACAAAAAGTGAATATCTCAGGAAATGCATTGACATTCCCTAACGAATATGTGATTACCGGAGATGCTAAAAAGAATAATGATTTCCTTACAGCAACCCAGAAATTTTTGGGAGACTATGGAAATAAAGTTGATTTAAGACAGCTAATGGCTGGAGATGAAGCAGCATTTGTTAAAGGGATGCAAAAAGTAGAAGCAGACATCAATAAGAATGTTGATGATCTTGCAGCTAAAAATAACCCAAGTAAAGCTCTTTTAGACTGGAAGAAAAATGATGTTAAAGTAACAATCCTTAATCTTCTTGCTAATTATGAGATGTCACATGGGGCAATGTCTGGAAATCCATCTTACAAGCCTTCTAAAGCTTTGACGGATTATGAAACTAAATTGGATAATGATAAAGATGCGATGGTGAAAACGATTCCACTTTACAGACAGTATCTTCTTGTAAAAATGACTCCGGATTTCCAAAAATATGCAGAAGCTAACAGCAAAAATAAAACTGGAATTACCACTTCAGAAATGTTTGCTAAATATTTGAGTACTAAAAAAGATATCTCTCAAACAGCAAAAGATTACCTTTTAGCATTTGTAATGGCTCAGGCAGACATTCACCCAACCTCTCCAACTGCTAATATTGATAAGATCAAAAAATTGATTGATACAGATATTAAAGATGCTACCATTAAAGCAGATTTGTTGAAAATGCAAATGGCTATTACAGGTCTTAAAATCGGAGAAGTTGCCCCTGAAGCAGCTTTAGTAAAACAAGATGGAAAAGCATATAAACTTTCTGAAAACAAAGGAAAACCATATATGTTATTCTTCTACGCTTCGTGGAATCCTTACATTGGAGAAGCTACAGTACCAGTTTTAAAAGAAGTTGTTAATTTCTACAAATCTAAAATGAACTTTGTTTTTGTAAACGTAGATGATACAAAAGATCAGTTCATCAAAACAAGTAATTCTTTATTAAAAGGAATTCAGGGAGTAAACGTTTACGGAGAAAAAGGAATGGAATCTGATATCGCTAAAAAATACGGAGTGTACGGATTCAAATTACCTTGCTTTGTGATTGTTGATAAAGATGGAAAAATTGCCAGCAGATCATTTGTAAACCTTGGAGAACAGGAATTAGTAACAATTTTAGATAAGCTTACAGGGCTTTCTGCTCCAAAAGTTGACCCGAATGCACAAATGCAGCCTCAACTACAGATTGATCCTACTGCACCGCAGCCTGCAAATCCTCAACCTGCACCTACAAAATAATAAACTTTAATATAGATCAGAACCTTATCTTCGGATAAGGTTTTTTTTATTGTACTTTTGCAAAATGAAACTCTTGAGTTTCATACATAGAAAAAATAGAATTAGAGGAATGAGAAAGAAGAAAAAAGATATTACTCTTGAAAATATTAAGCTGTTAACTGCCGGTGCAAAAGGAGTGGCAATTGGTAAAACGGAAGACGGAAAAACAGTATTGGTTTCGGGAGCAATTCCAGGTGATATTGTAAATGTCAGAGTAAAAAAAGCCAAATCCAAATATTATGAAGGGGAAGCAGTAGAAGTACTGGAAAAATCTCCGTTCAGAGCAGAACCGAAATGTGTTCATTTCGGAACCTGCGGTGGATGCAAATGGCAAAACATGAGCTACGAAAAGCAGCTTGATTTTAAACAGGAAGAAGTATATAACAATATCAAAAGAATTGGTGGGATCGAGGATTTCGAAACCCTATCCATTCTGGGTTCTAAAGAACAGTATTTTTATAGAAATAAAATGGAGTTTTCTTTCTCCAATGCAAGATGGCTTACTCAGTATGAGATCAGCTCTGAAGAAAACTTTGGAAGCAAAGATGCTCTAGGTTTCCATATTCCGGGAATGTGGAGTAAGATCTTAGATCTTAAAGAGTGTTTTTTACAGGAAGATCCATCCAATGCAATCCGATTAGCTGTGAAGAAATACGCTGTTGACAACGGACTAGACTTCTTTGATGTAAGAAATCATGAAGGATTCCTGAGAACGTTGATGATGAGACAAAACTCTAAAGGAGAATGGATGGTATTATTCCAGCTTTTTAGAGAAGAAAAAGAAAATAGAGAAAAGCTTTTTGCGTTTATCTTAGAGAAGTTCCCACAAATTAAGACATTGGTGTATGCTATTAATCCAAAAGCCAATGACTCTATCTATGATCTTGATATCAATGTCTATTTTGGTGAAGGATATTTAATGGAGGAAATGGATGGACTGAAGTTTAAAATCGGGCCTAAATCATTCTTCCAGACCAATTATAAGCAAGCCCTGGAATTATATAGAAAAACACTTGAATTCGCAGATCTAAAAGGAGATGAAGTAGTGTATGATTTATATACAGGAACGGGAACAATTGCTCAGTATGTGGCAAGAAATGCAAAACAGGTTATCGGAATAGAATCTGTTCAGGAAGCAATTGATGCAGCCATTGAACATGCTGAATTAAATGGCCTTACCAATACAACTTTCTATTGTGGAGATATGAAAAATGTCTTTAACGATGAATTTATGGAAAATCATCCTAAAGCAGATGTTTTGATTACAGACCCACCAAGAGATGGAATGCACCAAAAGGTAGTGGAGCAAATCTTGAAGTTGGCTCCTGAAAAAGTAGTGTATGTAAGTTGTAATTCAGCTACGCAGGCGAGAGACCTAGCCTTGATGAAGGATGATTATACTGTAGTAAAAATATTACCGGTAGATATGTTCCCACAAACCCATCACGTAGAAAATATAGCATTGCTGATTAAAAAATAATTTAATTAAATTTGAGCTCAAATCTTAATATGAAGTATTTTAAATTTCTCCTAATGCTCTGCCTGGTAGGAATGTTCTTTTCATGTGGCAGCGATGATGATATCTGTGAAAGCGGGGAAGGAACTCCAAGAATGAGAGTCTCTTTCAGGGCTGCGGACTCAGATAAAGGGAAAACTCTCGATTCTTTATCTGTAGCGGTAGATTATGGCTCGGGAAAAGTGGATCTGGGATGGCAGAAGAACATCGATTTTAGACTTATTCCTTTAAGAGTGGATGATTCACCTTATACCGATATTTATTTTAAACTATCCACTAAAGGAAAAGAAGCTAAAGTAAGAATGAGATATACTACAAAATCAGTATATGTATCTCCTGGATGTGGTGCCAAAAAGACGTATGAAAATTTAAGCTCAGAATTAATAACTCCTGATCCTATTCAAAGCCTGGAAAACGGACAAAATCAAATATTGAATGAAGACAAGACTAATCTTTACCTTCTTTTTTAGCCTATTCGGGATCTTAACCTGGGCACAAGAGAAAAAGAAAGAAGAAGTGAAAAAGGCTCACTGGAAATATAAACCGAATTTTATGGTAGGGCTTGATGTTTTGAATACCGGAGTTGGTTTTTTTTCAGACAGAAAGCTATATCAGGGATTTATTTCCTCAAAAATTAATGGGAATGTACATGCTATTGCAGAAGCAGGTTTCGAAAAAAACATATACCAGAAAAATGGGTATGATGCTAAAGTAAATGGCCCTTTTGTTAAACTTGGAGCATTCTATATGCTGGCCAAGGATAAAGAAAATGAATTCAATGGATTTTATGCAGAAGGAAAAGTAGCCGGATCATTTTATAATCAAGAGTATATGGCTATTCCTGTTCGTGGATATGGAGGAAGTAATTCTTCGGTATCTTTTCCTTCATCATCACAATCTTCATTCTGGTTAGAAGGTACTCTGGGAGGAAGAGTACAGTTATTCGAATCCAATTTTTATATTGATGTGAATCTTCAGCCCCGTTATTTGGTATACACTTCCAAGCAGGATAATATCTCTCCGATGATTATTCCGGGATTTGGAAGAAGCTCATCAAAATTCAATATGGGATTTGCATGGAATATAGCCTATAAGTTTTAATAAGCTTTTTAAACAAATCATTTATTATATCAATAAGCCCAGGGAAATTTCCCTGGGCTTATTGTTTTATGATAGGGTGAGATATGATTTGCTATATAGATAGAATAGTAAAAGTAAGGCATTCATATAAACAGAGTGTATTACTCCATTTTTTTCTTTTTCATTATAAGTGATATCGTAAGTTTTGTGGGATTTTATCATTGAAAATATTTTTAATTGATGATCTTGTAGATTAAACTGTAAAATAAATGGATTGATAATAATACTATAAATAGCTCTTGAACGTTAAGAGTAGATAGAGTATTATTATAAAAGGTGATGATGTTTTATATAGTTTTCATTTCATTAAAAATTAAGAATATCGTCAAATGTTAATGAATTTGCTTGAATTTGTAATATTTTTTATTTTCAATCATATAGGTTATTATTGTTTAATTTTTATAAAAAAGCATTTTGATAAATGTATTATAATGAAAAAATGATTAGATTTGTGTAAATATTAAAATATTAGCTTATGGGATAAAATTACTTTTTTTACTACAGAAGTTCTGTAAAGCAAGAGGTTTTGGAAATTCTTTTTAACCTCTTAAAATGGGAAATACTATAATTCTTAATTATCGTTATCATTATTAAATTTTAAAAAATATGAGTGGACTTTTACTCTGTAAAATGAGCCGGCCTTTTAAGGTGCTCATTGCATTGCTCTGTATGGTCGTCGGATTGTCCATGCAAGCACAAACCATTACAATTGGTACCGGAACATTAACCCAAAAGTATCCTTTAGCGGTTGATTACGGTTTTGAACGTTCTGCTGCAATTTATACTGCTGCAGAAATTGCTGCAGCAGGAGGAAATGCTGGGAGTATTCTATCTCTGGGATGGAATTCTACATCAGCCTCGAATATTGCGAGACCAGTAAAAATTTATATAAAACCGGTAGGTACTACAACAGCCATGACGGCGCAAAACTGGGGGACTTTAACTGCCGGAGCAACTTTATTGTATAGCGCAAATACTGGTCTTATACCAGTAGGATGGTATACTGTTCCTTTACAGATTCCTTTTACCTATAATGGAGTAGACAATTTGATGGTACTTGTTGAAACCAACTATGGGAAAACAGGTACTTCGACTGGTGCGCCGAAGCTTACATATTCTACCGTTACGAACGGACATATGTATATTCAGACTGACAATAACCCTCCTACTACTGCTAATGGTACGGTAACCAATTCCAGACCAGATATTCAGTTAACCTTTGGTACACCACCATCATGTTTACCAATGCCTCCGGGAGGTGCACTTACTACCGGAACTGTTACAGCAACGAGTGCTGTTCTAAACTGGCCTGCTTACGTACCTGCCCCAGCGGGAGGATATGATGTGTATTATAATACAACGAACGTACCACCGGTATCAACAACATCTCCGAGTTTAACTGTTCCAGGGCCTACTGCTAATATCGGCCCATTACTTCCATCCACAACCTATTATGTATGGGTTAGAGCAAGATGTAGTGCATCAGATCAAAGTGTCTGGTCTTCACAATTGATATTTGCTACACCGGCAACTTGCCCGGCAATGCCTAATGGTGGAGTAATAACAACAGGTACAATTACACCTAATAGTGCCGTAATTAACTGGCCTACATTTGGATATACACCAGCAGAAGGATTTGAAATTTATTATAATACTACAGGTGCTGCACCGAATGGATCAACTCCACCTTCACAAACTGTTCCTAATGGATCAGCTACATCTGCTACTATCAGCCCTTTACTTCCAGATACAACTTATTATGTATGGGTAAGAGCAAAATGTAGTGCAACAGACCAAAGTGCCTGGAACGTTACTCCAAAATCTGTTGTAACACCTCCTACCTGTTTACCGGTTCCTTCCACAGGATCTTTTACAGTAGGATCAATGACACCTACAAGTGCTGTTGTGAGCTGGCCAGCTTCACCTTCCGCACCTGCAGGTGGATACGAGGTATATTATAATACTACAGGTACACCGCCGGTAGCTGGTACTCCAGGAAACCTTGTTGTTCCGGGAACTTCTGCTCCTTTAACACCATTGGTTGCAGGAACTACCTATTATTGGTGGGTAAGAGCCGTTTGTACTTCTTCAGACAGAAGTAGCTGGGTGGCAGGACCTTCATTTTCACCAGGTCAAATTGGAACTGGAACTGGTAACTCAAGTTATCTTCCTATATATGCTTACTATGGATACAACTATTCTCAGCAGATTTATACCGCTGCAGAAGTTTTAGGAGCTGTAGGAAATGGTAAGTTTATTACTGAACTCAAGTTTTATGTTAATACTGCCGCCGCTGCTGCTGCAGATCAAAATAAATACAATGAGTGGGTAGTTTATATGGGGAATACTACACAAAATAACTTTACTGGAAGCGCCTCTTGGGTGCCATATTCTTCTCTGAAGAAAGTTTGGGAAGGAACACTTCCTACAATGACAGATGGGACTTGGATTACTATACCATTAACCACTCCATTACTATGGGATGGGACAAGCAATATTGTTGTGGCTGTAGATGAAAACTCACCAAGTTATACATCAGATGTAACCTGGGGAAGTTTTACAGCTACTGCTGATAGAGGATTATTATACTACAATGATAGTACTAATCCGGATCCAGCTTCTCCACCAACATCTTCACTAAACAGATACAAAGATATTCCTAAAATCAGACTTAAAGGAATAGAGCTTTTACCTTGTACAGGAGCACCACCAAGTAATATTGTTGTAAATAATGTTACCGCAAGTACAGCAGTTGTAACATGGTTACCTTCCATAGGAGCTACTTATGTGATACAGTATAGACCTGTTTCCGGCGGGCCTTGGAAAACAATGAACATTACAACGGCTTTGGCAAGTAGTGCACAATTAATTAATTTGGTAGATGGAACTCTATATGAAGTTCAGATTGCAACAATTTGTAACGGTACTCAGGGAGCATTCTCTACGAGTACTCAGTTCTCAACTCCTGCGCTTACTTATTGTACGAATGTTCCTCCTGTTGCTACACCACCTACATTGCCAAGCGGATATATTAGTAAGGTAGTTGTTACACCTACCAATGGTCCTATTATGGCAAGCTCTTCAGGATATGACGGATACAAAGATTATAGTACAGATCCTACAAGATTGGTAACTTTAGTAAGAGGAACAAATGATAATAAAATCAGCATTACTAAATTCTTCCCTGGTAATTCAACCAGCTATGGAGTAGGAGTTTGGATTGACCTTAACAGAAATGGTATTTTTGAAACAACTGAAAGATTTGTTAATGGTTCTTCCAGTACAACTACGCCTGTGAATACAGCAGGAACTGGGTTCAATATTGCACTTCCTCCATCTGCTGCTACTTATGATGGCCCTCTTTTAACTCGTATGCGAGTGATTATGAGAAATGGGGATGTTACTTCTCCTTGTGGAGCATTTTCAGGTAGTGGAGAAGTAGAAGATTATGCGGTAAGATTAATTGACCAGCCAGTATGTTCAACTGCAGCACCATTAAATATTACAGTTTCAAATATTACGGATGTAAGTGCTACATTCTCATGGTTAGCAGCTACAGGGGCAACTTATAAATTACAGTATAGAAAGAAAACAGGTCCTGGTAATAACTGGATTCCTGTGAACACGATACCTGCTCCAGGAAATTCTTATACGGTACCAGCATCTAGCCCATTATTGGAACAAACAGAATATGAAGTTCAGGTAGCAACTATCTGTAATGGGGTAACAGGGCCATGGTCTGCCCTAATAACATTTAAAACATTACCGCTGCAATATTGCGTTATATCGGGTAGTGGAGAGAACGATCACATTTCAAATGTAACTGTTACCTCTGCTAACTTAGGAACACCTCCAATGATCAATAATTCTGATCAAAATTATTATACGAGCTATAATACTCCAGCTACACTTATTACTTTAGATGCAGGGTCTTCGGGTAATAAAATTTCAGTTGGAAAAGCATGGAACGGAGCAACAAGTAATGATGCTGTTGCTGTTTGGATTGATTATAACAGAAACGGGCAATTTGAGACTACTGAAAGAATTCTTGGTTCTGCAGGAAGTACAGTTACACCAGTTACTGACGTATTTACAGTTCCTAACGTTCCTAATGTGTATACAGATCCATACACGACTACGATGAGAGTAATATTGAAGCGTAGTACAGCTATTCCTACAGCATGTACAAATGCTGCTGATGGTGAAGTGGAAGACTATGCTGTAAAAATCAGACCATGTAGTAGTTTACCACCAAATGCACCTACCTTTACTACGATCACCCATACAACAGCTGTTGTTAATTTATCAGGAGGAGTAAATACAGTAACTTATCTTGTAAGATATAGAGTAAACGGAACTTCTACATGGACAGAAGTATATGCCTCTACAGTATTAGGGAATATTCCTCTTACTCTTATAGGATTAAGCCCTGCAACAACGTACGAAGTTGAAGTTGCCGCAGTTTGTGGTGGTTCAACAAGTACAGCATCACCGATTGTGAAATTTACAACGAGATGTGATCCTACCCCTCCAACGGTAACAGTAAGTAATATTACTCCAACAACTGCTTTGATCACATGGAATCCGGTTGTTTTAAGTGCAACATATAGAATGAGATGGAGAAAAGTAGGAGCTACCGCATGGGAGCCAGTGATCAATCTTCCTGCTGCACCTACCAACACCTATGTATTAGGAAATCTGGAGTCATTTGTAACGTATGAAGTTCAGGTTGCCAATAAGTGTGATGGTGAAGCTAATTTTAATGATTACTCAAACTCTAAAGTATTTACAACAGAAAGAATTTGTGAAATTCCACCTCCAGGATTAACGATTACTCAATTATTGCCAACTTCTGCAGAAATTACATGGGATCCGTATCCGGGAGCAACATATCTTCTTAGATATAGAAAAGTAGGTATTCCAAGTTGGACTGAAGTTACTACACCTGTTAATACTATTATATTGAACGGTCTAGTAGAAATGACTAAGTATGAAATGCAGGTTGTGAATATTTGTGGTGGTAAGCCAGGAAATTATACTCCACCTTACTACTTTACAACACCAACTGTTATTTACTGTAAGATGAAATCAGAAAATGCAGCATCTGAATATATTTCCAAGGTAACCGTTATTCCAAATGGAAAACCAAAAATGGAAAATGAATCAAAAGCATCAAGCTATACAGATTATACAGGTGTTACTAAAGCATTTATCGAACTGGTTCAAGGATCTACAGATAATGAGATCATCATCGAGAAAAAATGGTTAAGTAAGAGTTATAATGAAGGAATTTCAGTTTGGATCGACTTCAACAGAAATGGAGAATTTGATATCAATGAGAAGATCTTCACTTCACCTCCAAATACAGACACTCCTGTATCAGGTAAATTTAGTGTTCCGGCAGATTCTTTTGTAAGCACAACAGATTACAAATATGCTGTAATGAGAGTGGCAATGGAAAGAGATGGAATCCCTGTAAATTGTGTGAATGTTAAGAATGGAGAAGTAGAGGATTATACGGTAAGAATTTCTAAACAAGGAGTTCCTAATCCAATTAACCAAACAGATATCCTGATCTATCCTAACCCTGTAACGACAGTATTGTATGTGAAAAATGTAAGCAAAAGAGCTAAATATAAAATTTACAATGCTGCAGGGCAAGTCATCGTAGAAAATATCCTATTAAATAACGAGATCAACGTTAGCAAATTGATTAACGGCGTTTATGTAATAGATATTGATGATAACGGTAATACTGCTCAAAAGAAATTTATCAAAAAATAATTAAGCTAAATTTCATATATAATAAGCCTTCAGAAATGAAGGCTTATTTTTTTGTACGAATTTATTTATACATCAATGTATGTTATCAGTAACGATAAGAGGTACTAATGGCTGTGAAATGATCGGGTAAAAGCAAATGGTATATAATAAAAAAAGCCCTCTGAAATGAGGGCTTTATGTATTATAAAAGTTAGGAAAAATCTAACAGTTTATTTATTCAATGGCAAAGATGACTTTTTCAGTCTGTTCTTTTAATTCTTCCAGATTGGAATTGTTATAAATGATGCAATCTGCCATTTTGATTTTATCTTTTTCAGGCATTTGCTTTTCCATAACAGCTTCTACTTCGCGATAGGTTTTGTTATCTCTATCCATTACCCTTTTGATTCGGATATTATCCTCTGCTGTTACTAAAAGTGACTTGTAACATTGTCTGTTAAGTCTTAGCTCAAATAATAAGGCGGTTTCCTTAAAAACCAGGTATTTGGTTTGTTGTTTTATCCATTGCTCAAAATCAATACGTACAGCAGGATGAATGATCTCATTTAATTGCTGAAGAAGATCTTTATTATTAAAAACCTTACTTGCTACAAATTTTCTGTCATATAACCCATTGGCATCATAAGACTCTTCACCTAGCAATTCTTTGATTTTAATTTTTAATTCTTCACTATCATTGACAATTTCTTTTGCCCTGTCATCAGAATAATAAACTGGGAAACCGAACTCTTCAATGAATTTTGCAACGGTAGTTTTTCCTGAGCCAATTCCTCCTGTTAAACCAATAATCTTGGGTGCGGGCGGCTCTGCCTGTGGACCCTCTGAATGTAATTCCTCCATAATTAAATATTAATATCCAAAAACATCATTAAAACTGAACGTCTCATCCAGTCTTACTCCTTTTTCAGTCATTTTAAGACTCGCTAATTCATTGTGAGCATCATGCTCAAAGAATAATAAATATTCATTATCTACACATTGTTTAAGGAATTTTCCTTTTTCTTCAAGTGTTAAAAGAGGTCTTGTATCATACCCCATTACATACACCTGATTAATGTGTCCGGCAGTAGGAATAAGATCCGCTGCAAAAACAACTGTTTTTTCCTGATATTGAATGACCGGCAGCATTTGCTTTTCTGTGTGTCCGTCTACGAAAATAACATCCATTTTCAGATCAGGAGCAAAACCATAATTTCCGGTAGTAGGAAGAGGCAAAAAGTTCAATTGTCCGCTTTCTTGTATAGGAATAATATTTTCTTTCAGAAAGCTTGCTTTTTCTCTTGCATTAGGCTCTGTTGCCCACTGCCAGTGGTTTTCATTAGTCCAGAAATGAGCATTTTTAAAAGCAGGTCTGTAACCCGTTTTGTCATCATTCCATTCTATGGCCCCCCCACAGTGGTCAAAATGAAGGTGAGTAAGGAATACATCAGTAATATCTTCCTTTACAAAACCATATTTTTTTAAATTTTTATCCAGAGTATCATCTCCCCAAAGAGAATAATGACCAAAGAATTTATCATCCTGCTTATTCCCCAGACCGCAGTCTACAAGAATTAGTTTTTTTCCATCTTCTATAAGTAGGGAACGGGTTCCCAATTCGATTAAGTTTTTTTCGTCTGCCGGGTTTGTTTTTTCCCACAGACTCTTTGGGACGACACCAAACATAGCACCGCCATCCAGTTTAAATTTTCCACATTGTATTGGATATAACTTCATATATATTTTGATTTATTTCTTTATTAATTTCATTTTCTCAGCAATTTTCTGAGCCTGAACATCTGATTGTTCAAGGTGGGAAATGATGTTGTTAAAATCATTTTCTTTCCTGTTCTGAGACAATTTCTGTTTGATGAAAATTTCCGTTGGAATAACCTTGATTCCAAATGCTCCTTTCATTTCCTTTTCCACAAACTCCTTTCCCATAGCTTTTACCATCATGGGGCACTGTTGAAACTGTTCATATTTTGAAGTTAACTTATCAAGGTGAACGTAAAGTTCATCTTGATTCATAAGTTCAACTTTTCCATAGATCTGTACCGCTTCATAGTTCCATGTGGAAACATTCACGTGGTCATACCAGCTGCTGGAAATATAAGTATGGGCACCTAAAAAGTCACACAATACTTCATCACCATTTTTTATGGTTTTTGCCTGTGGATGGGCTATGGAAATATGGGTTTCAATATAAGAATTTTCCGGATCACTTTCATTCAACATCATCATGGAATGGGTGGCACGAATCTTATCAACAGAAGAAATGAGTAATGCAAAGGAATTTTCTTTGATGATTTCTCTCATCACATCCATATCTTCACTTCTGTACAATTTAGGAACAAACATATATTAACACCTCTTTTTTTACCTTAAAACTGAAAAATTTGACTCAAAAACCTTGCGCCTTGCATTAAAAAAGCTCTCCCGGATTCTTTGGCCTTGAAATATTTAAATGCTGATAAGCTTTATCCGTAGCTTCTCTACCTCTTGGAGTTCTGATGATAAATCCTTCCTGAATCAGGAACGGTTCATACACTTCCTCTACAGTTTCTGGGTTTTCTCCAATAGAAGTTGCTAAAGCAGAAATTCCTACCGGTTTTCCCTTAAAGTTTTCAATCATGACACGCATGATCTTATTATCCATTTCATCCAATCCAAACTCGTCTACATTAAGAGAATCTAAAGCATATTTGGTAATCTTGATCTCAATTTCACCATTCCCTTTAATTTCAGCAAAATCACGTACTCTTCTCAGTAACGCGTTGGCAATCCTTGGTGTTCCACGGCTTCTTCTGGCAATTTCAATGGCTGCATCTTCATAAATAGCTACTCCTAAAACTCTCGCACTCCTCTGAATAATTGTTGATAAAAGCTCAATAGAGTAGTACTCCAATCTGCTTTGAATACCAAATCTTGCCAGCATGGGCTTGGTAAGCATTCCGCTTCTGGTAGTTGCTCCTACAAGAGTAAAAGGATTCAGCCCGATTTGTACACTTCTGGCATTAGGGCCTGTTTCCAACATGATATCGATCTTGTAATCCTCCATTGCAGAATACAGATATTCTTCCACAACCGGAGAAAGACGATGGATTTCATCAATGAAAAGAACATCATTTTCTTCCAGATTGGTAAGCAGACCTGCTAAACTTCCGGGTTTATCCAATACCGGCCCGGAGGTAATTTTACAGTTTACCCCAAGTTCATTGGCTATAATATTAGCTAGTGTTGTTTTTCCTAATCCTGGAGGGCCATGTAAAAGGACATGATCAAGTGCACCACCACGTCTTTTGGCAGCAGTCACAAAAACCTCAAGATTTTCCAGCGTTTTTCTTTGCCCTGCAAAATCTTTAAAGCTTTGGGGACGAATTTGTTCTTCCTGCATCAGCTCCTCTCGTGAGTAGTTTTCCTTATCTGGATGTAAAAAATCTGGCATTAATTCATTTCATTTACCTCAAAGATAGCAAATTTAGGCTAAGATTGAAATGAAGATTAAGAAAAGGTGAAATTGAGACTGAGATTGATATTATGGCTCAGGTTTACATTGGGAGGAAGAGCGAAATTGAGATATTTTAAGTATTTTTGAGAGGAAAATTAAAATTTGAATGATTTCATTTTGAACGCATCCTTTGTTGTATTGGAATTGCAGACAGAGATCATTCACTTTCTAACCTTTAACCTAAATAAATGAAATTAATAGGCCCATTTAAGCAGGTTGTGACACTTGCCAATCTTCCATTAAGAGGAAAACTTATAGATGAACAATTAGAAATTATTGTTGATGGAGGAATACTTGTTGAAAATAATACCATTCAGAGAATTGGTAATTTTGAAACGTTAAAAAACGAAAATCCAGCAATAGAAATAGAAACCATTCAAGGAGAACAAGTGGCTCTTCCAGCGTTTGTAGATTCACATACTCATATTTGCTTTGGTGGAAATCGTGCGAATGACTTTGCGATGCGTAATGCTGGAAAAACATATCTGGAAATCGCTGAAAGTGGTGGTGGAATCTGGAGCTCCGTACAACATACAAGAAATGCTTCAGAAGAAGAATTACTGAAAACATTACTGGAAAGAATCAAATTTCTTGTTGACCTTGGAATTACCACTATTGAAGTTAAAAGTGGTTATGGATTAGATGTGGAAAACGAGCTGAAAATGCTTCGAATCATCAAGAAAGCTCAGAAATCAACAAAGGCCACTTTAGTTCCTACTTGCCTTTCTGCTCATTTAAAACCAAGAGACTTTGAAGGCAGTAATCCCGAGTATCTGAACTATATCCTTACCGAAATTCTTCCAAAAGTAAAAGAAGAAGATTTAGCAAGGCGTGTAGATATCTTTATAGAGAAATCAGCCTTCCAACCTGAAGAAAGCAAAGAGTTTTTACTTAAAACTAAAGATTTAGGTTTTGAAATAACTGTTCACGCAGACCAATTTACACCAGGAAGTTCAAGAATTGCAGTAGAAGTTGGTGCTAAATCGGCAGACCATTTAGAAGCAACCATTGATGAAGATATAGACTTCCTTGCAAAATCTGATACCGTAGCAACAGCGCTGCCGGGAGCAAGTTTGGGACTGGGTGAAAAATTTACACCAGCAAGAAAATTATTAGATGCAGGAGCTATTGTAGCCATTGCAAGCGACTGGAATCCGGGATCTGCGCCTATGGGTAATTTAATTACTCAGGCTTCCATCTTAGCGACTTTCCAGAAGCTGACTACTGCTGAGGTATTAGCAGGAATGACTTATCGTGCTGCTTATGCTCTTAATCTTGAAGACAGAGGGCAGCTTGACCAAGGTAAAAAAGCAGATTTTGTAACTTTTAAGACCAATAATTTCCAGAATGTTCTTTATAATCAAGGAAGTTTACAAGCTGAACACGTTTATATTGACGGGGAAAAGGTTAATTAATATACTAAGAACCTAATTACAATGGATGAGAAGCTGGATTATAAAGGTTTTTGGAATTGGTTTCTAACAAAGGAAGAAAACTTTTATCAAATTGTGGCAATAGGAGATCAGGAAGCTATTGAAAAAGATTTTTTCGACAGTATCGCTCCAATGCTTAGCCAGATCAATGCAGGATATTATTTTCTGACAGGAATGTGTGATGATTCTACCGTAGAATTGGTTCTTACCGCAGACGGCGAAGTCAGGAATATTGTTTTTATTGAAGAACTTATTGCGGCCGCTCCTACATTAGACCATTGGAAATTTACGGCCTTAAAACCTGAAAAAAATATAGATAATGTAGGCGTTGAAATGGGAGATTATAGCTTTTCGAAAGATAATATTTTCTTCTATTCCAAAGAACAGGAAGAGTATCCTGACGAAATCGATCTTGTCTTCGTGTATGATGGCAATGCCGAAAATAAAGACGCTATTACAACAGGAGTCTGTATTTTTTTGGATAGCTTTTTAGGAGAATTGAACTTTGCTACACAAATTGATACCTTTATCGTGATAGGAAAGAACCAGGCTCAACAAGAACTTGTTCCTATTGAAAAACTGAAAGATTTCTTATTATGGAGGGAAACAGAATTTACGGAAAAATATAAAAGCGTAAAGAGAGAAGATGTGGAAGAAGAGTTTTCTATCCTCAGAGCGACCTTGGATAATGAAAGACCGCTTATTGCCTGTATGAATCTTCCCTTATTAAATTATGATGCAAAAGCTTCCTATCCATGGATTTCGGTGCTCAAATTTCATTATAATGGAGATGAAAATGACGGATTGCCGGAAAAAGAAGATTTTGAAAAATTAAGTGATATCGAAGATAAAGCTATTGAAGATCTAAAGGAGAAAGGATATCTGTACATAGGAAGAGAAAGTGCAGATAATATCAAAGAAAGTTATTTTGCCGGGAAGGACTTCAGACAGATTTCTAAAGTTTTTAAAACTATAAAAGATAACAATCCTGAATACAAAATCTCATTCAGAATCTTTAAAGATAAATATTGGCAGTATTTTAAATATTATAATAATGCTGTTTAACATACAAAAGTGGAAGAGTTTCTTTTCCACTTTTTTTGTGGATAATATCCATCTGCTTAGAAAGATTCATGGGAATTGATGGGTAATTAATCTTAAGTTTTAAACTATAATACACGTGGAAAAATGATCATAAGAATACCTGTTCTGAAATCATAAAGTCCTCTATATTTTTCATATTTTCTATAAGTTTTCTTATCTTGCGCCGCAATTAGCGTTGATTTTTAGATAAATAACGCATTTTTTCATAGTTCTTAAGTGCACCGGAGAACCCGGAAAACCTGGATATTTTCTTATTTCTCAGTACTTTTTTTACAGCTATATCCCGTACCAGGAAGACTTGTCAATACTATAAACGAAAATAAAAATGATGAATTTTCAAAATGTTAGATCTACTTTTAACAAAGGGGTCACTATTCCGAGTTTGATATTTATTATAGGTACCTGTTTTCTTTCAGCAGTTTATCCAAAACCTACTGAAAACATCCTGAATGAAATCAAACAATTTATATTTGTTAACCTAAATTGGGTGTATGTATGGTCTGTAACATTATTTGTTATTTTTCTTGTATACCTGCTTTTCAGTAAATATGCCAACATTAAACTGGGAGCCAACGACAGTAAGCCGGAATATTCCTTTTTCTCATGGATTTCCATGTTGTTTGCCGCAGGAATGGGAATCGGGCTGATTTACTTCAGTGTTGCAGAACCTATGCAGCATTACTCTTCAGAGGTTTTTGCAGATAATCATTATGTAAGCCGTGCTAAACAGGCGCAGCTGTACACTTTTTTCCATTGGGGAATTCACGCATGGGCAATTTATGGGGTAGTAGGACTTTCCTTATCTTATTTTGCTTACCGCTACAGGCTTCCATTATCTTTAAGAAGCTGCTTCTATCCTTTATTAAAAAATAAAATTAATGGAAAGTGGGGAAATGCCATTGATGTTTTTGCATTGTGCTGTACATTCTTCGGAATCACAACAACCTTAGGATTTGGAGTGGTACAGATCAGTTCCGGTTTAAATATTCTTCATATTACTCCTGAGAATAGTTTTACATATCAAATTATTATTGTGGTTACTCTTGTTACCCTTTCCGTTATATCAGCAATTTCCGGAGTAGGGAAGGGAGTGAAGATTCTAAGTAACATCAATGTAATCAGTGTTATCGGACTCTTACTTTTTGTATTAATATTGGGGCCTACAGTATATCTGATCGGAAGTTTTACGGACGGGCTGGGAAATTATATTAATAACTTTTTCAATCTTACTTTCAACACCCATGTCTATGAGAAAAATGCATTGCCATGGTTTTACGACTGGACAATTCTGTATTGGGCATGGTGGATCTCTTGGTCACCATATGTAGGACTGTTTATTGCAAGAATTTCAAAAGGGAGAACCATCAGAGAATTTATTCTAGCCGTTTTAATCCTTCCTACATTATTCAATTTTATCTGGATGTCTGTATTTGGAAATAGTGCTATTTGGTTTGATTTAAATGTTGCGAATGGACAATTAAGCCAGTTTGCTACAGATCCGGATGCCTTAATGTTCCGTTTTCTGGATTATCTGCCTTTATCTGAATTTACAGGATTCTTTGTTATTTTGATCATTTTAATCTTCTTTGTAACATCAGCAGATTCAGGAATATTTGTAATGAACAGTATTGCCACTAAAAATGCCAGCAAATCCCCCAAATGGCAAATTGTATTCTGGGGCGTTTTACTTGCCGTTCTTTCGCTTCTGTTACTGAATGTTGGTGGGCTGAAAGCACTTCAAAGTATGACCTTAATTACAGCATTGCCTTTTTCTATTGTGGTAATTTTATTTATAGTAAGCCTGATGAAAGGACTTACCATTGATCAGAAATATTACGACAGAAACTTTTCAGTATCTACAGTACCATGGTCTGGTGAATTCTGGAAAGAACGTTTAAAAAATATTGTTTCCTTTAAAGATAATGCTTCCGTAGACCGTTTTATTAAGGTGAAAGCTAAAGAAGCCTTTACAGACCTGCAGCAGGAATTTGCATCCAATGGAATTGAAGCCCAAATAAATCATCACGAAAATCCTGTCAGAATAGAAATAGAAATTCATCAGGGAGTGGTGAATAACTTTATTTATGGAATAGAAAATAAGGTAAAGACCGTTTCGGAATACATTATGAATGAAGAAAACCTTCCGGATCTGGATGATAATAAAACACACTATCCTAAATCTTATTTTGGAGATGGAAGAGAAGGATATGATGTACAGTATTTTACCAAAAATGAATTGATTTCCGATGTCCTGAAACACTACGAACGATTTTTAGAAATTATTTCAGAAGAACGAAATGAAATGTTTATCAGCAGCAATGCCAATCAGAATAAAGCCTAAAAAAGAAGTTATTTACCTTACAATGAATTCTTTGGATAATGTGCCAATGGAGTTTTTTTATCTAAACAATATTAATTAGCTTTACTGAATAGAATGATGTGACTAAAATTGAATTTTAAAGGATTATGTTTCAAAATATTTGGCAGGGTAGATTGGACGGGGAAGAGCTTCTTTTCCATAGGCTATTTCAGAGAGTAAAGGAAGAACAGAATTACGACAATATTTTAACAAATGAGTTCGTTTTGCATGGTTTTGCCGTGGATGAGGGAGTCAGGAGGAATAAAGGCCGTCAGGGTGCTAAAGATGCTCCCAACGTCATTAGGAAGAATATGTCTAATTTTCCGGTGATTCTTCCCAATTTCTCTATGCTGGACTTTGGAAATGTTACCTGTGAAGATGGTAATTTGGAAAATGCTCAGAATAATCTTGCCAAAAATGTTTCAAAAGTTCTTTTAAAAGGTGGAAAATCTCTTGTTTTAGGAGGCGGACATGAAGTAACCTATGCTCATTATCTAGGAATTAAAACAGCCTTTCCAGAGCAAAAAATTGGAATCATCAATATAGATGCCCATTTTGATAACAGACAACCCGAAAAAGGGGTAGGGCCAAGCTCAGGAACAGGATTCTGGCAAATTGCACAGGAAGCTCCTATCAATTCCCTCCACATCGGAATTCAGAGAAATTCTAATACCTTAAAACTATTTGATACTGCCCATCAATATGGAATGAAGTATATCCTTTCCGATGAATTATTCTTTGAAAACCTTCCCTCTATCTATCAACGTATTGATGATCTATTGGAGAATGTAGATTTTGCCTATCTCACTATTTGTATGGATGTTTTTAATGCATCTATCGCTCCGGGGGTTTCAGCTTCAGCATATAATGGTATCTTTGCAGATGCAACCTTTATGCATTTTTACAGGCATATCTTAAAAAACAAAAAACTGGTTGCACTGGATGTGGCAGAAGTCAATCCGTCTTTCGATATTCAGGATAGGACGGCAAGACTTGCAGCTTGTCTGGTGAATGAATGGCTAATGATTTAAGATAAAGCTATATTCTTCCGATAGAGAAAATCATTCTTTTATTGACCCTTAAGGAATAGAATTTGCTGACTTTATCGTGCTTTTAAAATAAAAGCGCTCATAAATTCATTAGCTGAATTTAAAACAGAAATTATATTATGGAACAATTAATTGAAAACAAGCTTATTAAAGCAGATGACGTGTTTTCAGTGTGGCGAAAAGTGCCGTTTGAAGAAAAGCAGAAGTTAATCGCAAAAGCCGCAGAAATATTAAAAAATAATTCAGAGAAATTTGGAAGGATCATTACTACTGAAATGAATAAGCCTATTTCGGAATCCATTGCTGAGGTGGAGAAGTGTGCTTTGATGATGAATTATTATGCCGAGGCTGAAAATATTTTAAAACCCGAAAAAATAGCATCTGAATTTGCTTACTCTGAAGTTCATTATGCTCCTAAAGGCGTTATTTTGGGAGTTATGCCTTGGAATTTCCCTTTCTGGCAAGTGTTGAGGTTTGCTGTTCCTGCAATATTGGCAGGTAATACAGTGGTTTTAAAACATGCTTCAATTTGTTTCGGAAGCGGAAATGCCATTGAAGAAGTTCTTTTGGAAGCAGGTTTTCCGGAAGGAGTGTTCCAGAATCTTGAAGTAGGGCACAAAGCGGTAAAAGAAATCCTTGAACACGATGCTGTAAAAGGTGTAAGTCTTACAGGAAGTGGAAAAGCAGGTGGAGAAGTAGCTTCTATCGCAGGTTTAAATATCAAAAAATCTTTACTTGAATTAGGAGGAAGTGATGCATTTATCATTTTTGAAGATGGAGATTTGGAAGCAGCAGCAAAAGCAGGAGCAAAATCAAGACTTCAGAATTGTGGACAAACCTGTACAGCAGCCAAAAGATTCATCCTTGATGAAAAGATCGAAGACCAATTTTTACCCATCTTCATTGAAGAATATAAAAAATATGAAATCGGAGATCCTTTCAATAAAGAAACGAAATTAGCTGGAATGGCAAGACCAGATCTTGCTGATGAGCTGGAAGCACAATTCAATAGAGCGTTGGAAAATGGAGCCGAAATCATTCTTCCACTGGAAAGAATTTCAGAGAATGAATTTAAACCAGGTTTAATCAGGGTTAAGGAAGGAAATCCAATCTTGAAAGAAGAACTTTTTGGCCCTCTTGGAATGGTGATGATTGCAAAAAATGCTGAAGAAGCATTACAGATTGCTAATGATATTCCTTTTGGACTTTCAAACTCAGTTTGGACTCAAAATAAAGATCGTCAGTTATACTTTATTGAGAACCTTGAGTCAGGAACCGTTAATATCAACAGAATGACCAGTTCTGACCCACGTTTCCCATTTGGTGGATCCAAGGCTTCAGGATATGGAACAGAGCTTTCTTTACATGCTTTAAAAGAGTTTGTAACGGCAAAAACTATTGTAGGTAACTAACCTTGTATAATGTCATTCCGAGGAACCGAGGAATCTCTGAGATTCTTCACTCCACTACGTTACGTTCAGAATGACAAGTTATCCTTATTTAATACAACAAATAAAAACTCCCGGAAATTAGATTTCCGGGAGTTTTTTATATGCTTTGACAAAAAGTAATTTTGCTTATTGCTTATTGCTTATTGCTTATTGCTTATTGCTTATTGCTTATTGCTTATTGCTTATTGCTTATTGCTTATTGCTTATACTGTGGTTAATCTCAATGTATTTGTCTTACCACCTTCGTATGATGGAGTCGCATTGATGTTGATTACAAAGTCACCTGTTTCGATATAACCATAATTATGCGTTAACATATTTACCTGGATAATGGTTTCGTCAGTAGACTTCTTCATATCATAATAGTAAGCGTGAACACCCCAAAGAAGGTTCAGCATCGTGATTACTCTTCTGTTACCACTATAAACGATGATGTGAGAATTTGGTCTGTGCGCTGCAAGCTGGAAAGCTGTATAACCAGAATGCGTTAATGTAACGATAGCAGAAACATTGGTTGTTTTTGCAATTCTTACCGCTGCAAGACATACTCTGTTTGTGATGAATCTCTCATCGATGCAGTTGTAATCCTTTTCAATAGGCTCATTCTTATGTTGGTAGAAATGAGTGGTTTCAATGTTTTTAACAATTTTAGCCATGTTTTCTACTACTTGTACAGGATATCTACCTACAGAAGTCTCTCCTGAAAGCATTACCGCATCAGCACCGTCCAATACAGAGTTGGCAACGTCATTTACTTCCGCTCTTGTTGGCGTTAAGCTGTTGATCATTGTTTCCATCATCTGAGTAGCAATGATTACAGGCTTAGAGTAGAATCTTGCTTTTTCTACCAGGTTTTTCTGGATAGCAGGAACTTCTTCCATTGGAACTTCTACACCAAGGTCACCACGAGCAACCATTAGTCCGTCACATTCCAATAAGATTTCTTCAATATTTTTAACCCCTTCAGGTTTTTCAATCTTCGCGATAATCGGAGTCTTGAATTTACCATTTGGATGTTTTGCAATTAATTCTTTTAAATCAATGATATCCTGAGCATGACGTACGAAAGAAAGAGCAATCCAGTCTACTTCCATGTCAAGCATAAAATTAGCATCCTGAATATCCTTTTCTGTCAATGCAGGAAGAGATACAACCGTATTAGGAAGATTAACTCCTTTCTTAGAGCTTAGTGGTCCCCCTTGAATTGTTTTAGCCTTTACAGTATCGATTTCGTTGGTTTCAATAACCTCCAATACCAGCTTACCGTCATCGATAAGGATTCTTTCCCCTGCTTTTACATCTTGCGGGAATTGTTGGTAAGTCATGTATACCTTCGTGGAATCTCCCTCCATCTTTTCATTAGTAAAGGTAAGGATATCCCCCGGATTCAGGTAAGATCCCTCTTTTACAACACCTACTCTCAGCTTAGGGCCCTGAAGGTCACCTAAGATACCCACTGAATAACCGTACTCGCTGTTTAGTTCTCTAATTATTTCAATATTTTTTCGAACTAAGTCGTAATCTGCATGGGAAAAATTTATTCTGAAAATATCAACACCCGCCTTCATTAAATCTAACATTACCTCCTTCGATGATGAAGCAGGCCCTAGTGTTGCGATAATTTTTGTCTTCTTTAAATACTTATTCATAATACTGGATAATTTGATAAAGTTCCTCTTCAGAACTCAGTGTATAATCTTGAATTGGAAACACAAGATTTTCAGGGAGCAAAATTACGGAAAAATCAGGAAACTGTTCCGAACTATGCAGAATATATTCTACATCTACCTGATTATTTAATAAAAATTTAATGTTTTCTTCTTCTGTAAAGAGCTCGGTTTGAACTTTTTTTTGTTTACTTTCAGAAGATTTATTTGAAATAAAGGTGAAACAGGTCTTAGAAAACTTGTGATAGGCTTCAAATCTTGGAAAAAAATAATCATAATAATCCCCATGGAAGACCATGTCTTTTTTTCTTGAAAAGCTGAGATTGTTAAGTCGATTTATTTTATAGAAAAACTCATGAGCGGGTATATCTTTTGCTAATCTTACCAATCCTATGGCAATATCTTCAAATTCTATATCATCCAGATCATAAAGTTTTTGAATTTCCAAGTATATTTTCTTTTTTATTTAAAATATAAAAAGCCCTCTGTGCTGCCTTTTCTTCAGCCTTTTTCTTGGAGGTTTCTGTGGCATTGGCAATTTTTTCATCTCCAAACCATACATGGCAACGGAACATGACTGCTTTATTGGCCTGTATTTCCTCGCAGGTTTCGTACTTTATATTTACCTTCTTCTTCTGACTCCATTCAAGCAGGAGCCCTTTGTAGCTGACAATTTTGTTCTCAAGCTTGTTAATTTCGGAAGGCGTGAGAAGTTTTTCCAGAATGATTTTTTTACAAGCATCATAATGGAAATCCAGATAAATAGCACCGATTAAAGCCTCAAATAAATTGCCGGAGATATTCTCCCCTAAAGCTGAAGAGTTATTCTGCTTTTGCAGAAGATCTATAAGCTTGAGGTCTTCGCCTAATTTATTAAGATTTTTCCTATTAACAATCTTAGATTTCATTTGTGTCAGATATCCTTCATTAGCCTGAGGATAGGTCTGGAACAAATGACAAGAAATAATTGTACCCAAAACAGAATCTCCCAAAAATTCAAGTCTTTCGTAGTTGCTGTCTTGATTTTTAGAAGAATTTTTCAAAGAAAAAGCTTCGCGGTAAAGAGCAATATTTTGTACCTCCGTACCCAAAACTTTTCCAAGTTCGGTACTGAGAAAATAATCTCTTTCCGTTAATTGTCTTTTTCTTTTTTTGAGAAGGAATTTAGAAAAGTATTTCTGTAACTCCATTCATTGAATTTAGATTTTCTTAAATAGAACGCAAGCGTTATGCCCGCCAAATCCAAAAGTATTGCTCATGGCTACTTTTACATCTTTCTTCACGGCAGTATTAAACGTAAAGTTTAGTCTGCTGTCGATCTTTTCATCATCAGTAAAATGGTTAATGGTAGGAGGAACAACACCATGAATAATAGTTCCTAACGCAGCGATAGCTTCAATAACTCCGGCAGCACCTAAAAGGTGACCTGTCATTGATTTTGTAGAATTGATCTGAATATCATAAGCGTGCTCGCCTAATAATTTCGAAATTGCATTGGATTCTGCGATGTCTCCTAATGGAGTAGAAGTACCATGCATGTTGATATGATCTACTTCATCAGCAGTTAAACCTGCATCGTCCAAACAGTTTTTCATTACCAGATAAGCACCAAGACCTTCAGGATGTGGAGCCGTCATGTGATATGCATCTGCACTCATACCGCCTCCTAATAATTCTGCATAAATTGTTGCACCACGTTTTACCGCGTGCTCATATTCTTCAAGAACAATACATCCTGCACCTTCTCCTAGTACAAATCCATCTCTGTCTTTGTCAAAAGGTCTTGAAGCTGTTGTAGGATCATCATTTCTTGTAGAAAGTGCCATCATTGCATTAAATCCACCGACACCACTTGCTGTAACGGCTGCTTCAGAGCCTCCGCACACAATCACGTCTGCTTTTCCTAGTTGGATAAGCATCTTGGAATCAATTATAGCATTAGCTGAAGATGCACATGCAGATACTGTAGTATAATTAGGCCCATGGAAACCATATTCAATTGAGATCTGACCTGGGGTCATATCTGCAATCATTTTAGGAATGAAGAACGGATTAAATCTTGGGATTTCCGTATTAGCCCATCCTAAAACTTCTGTTTCAAATGTTTCCAGCCCTCCGATTCCGGAGCCCCAAATTACACCAACTCTGTTTTTATCTACATTATCTTCAATAATACCAGAATGTTCTACTGCTTCTCTAGCAGCAACAAGTCCCAGTTGAGTATTTCTATCCATCTTTTTAGACTCTTTCTTATCGAAATGCTGCAATGGATCGAAGTTTTTTACCTCACAAGCGAACTTGGTTTTAAAGTTTGTGGCATCAAAAAGAGTAATCGGAGCGGCTCCGCTCTCACCTTTCACAAGATTTTCCCAGTATTCTTTTGCATTATTTCCGATTGGTGTTATTGCTCCAAAACCTGTTACAACTACTCTTTTTAATTCCATAAACTTTTAAAATTTTCTTTTTTGTTGAAGAATATTATTTATTTACTACTTCTTCGATGTAAGCGATAGCGTGCCCTACAGTAGTAATTTTTTCAGCTTGATCATCAGGGATTTGAATGTTGAATTCTTTTTCAAATTCCATGATTAATTCAACTGTATCTAGTGAATCTGCTCCTAAATCGTTAGTGAAGCTAGCTTCAGGAGTTACTTCTGTTTCTTCAACGTCAAGCTTATCAGCGATGATAGCTTTTACTCTTGATGCAATGTCTGACATAGTAAATTATTTTTTTAATTGTTAGATGGTGCAAATATATAAAATTCTTGACGATAAAACATTTTTTTAGTCTTTTTTGTGGATTGGAGGCTTTCATTTTAGATTCAAAAAGTTTAGTGTTTTAGTTTTCAGTCATTTATATTTGATTGGATTATAGAGCTTTAATTTTTATTTTATGATGAACCGAATTATTTTCCGGTTAAAATGTTTAAAAACGCCTAAGTTTTGTCTCTTCCGGAGCCCAAATGAATGAAAAAGTTATCCTTTTTTTGTCTATATTTGTGTGTTATGAAATTAACACGTTAGCTTTTTTAAATAAGCAAATCATATTTCTACTAAAGAATGGCTCGTAGTCATTCTCTTATTTCTATTGTTTTATTTAAAAGCTAAAAAATGAAAAATTTCTTTGAAAGTCCTTTTAAAGGCAAAATCATACAAGACCATATTCAGAATCCCAATATCATTGCCGGTAAATATTCCTATTATTCCGGATATTACCATGGTCATTCCTTTGATGACTGTGCCCGCTATCTGCCTCCTGACAGAAATGACGTAGATAAGCTGATTATTGGTTCCTATTGTTCCATTGGGAGCGGTGCCAGTTTTATCATGTGCGGAAATCAAGGACATCGATATGATTGGATCTCAAGCTTTCCTTTTTTCTATATGTCTGAAGTAGAATCTTTTCAAGAGAGTAAAGATGCTTTCAAACCGGCGGGAGATACAGTTGTCGGAAACGATGTATGGATTGGAACAGAAGCCATGATCATGGCTGGGGTTAAAATAGGAGACGGAGCTGTTATCGGAAGCCGAGCATTGGTGACAAAAGATGTAGAACCTTATACTATTGTAGGTGGTAATCCTGCAAAACCAATCAGAAAAAGATTTAGTGAGTATCATATTGCATTATTACTGGAGATGAAATGGTGGGAGTGGGATGAAAGTATTTTAGGAAATGCAATGCCAATACTTTGTTCAGCTGATATTGATTTGTTATATGAGTTTTATAAAAGAATAAAGTAATTATTAAGTTAATTTGTTGGTAAATAAAGAGATGTTGTCAAATTCTTCCTTATTTACCAATATTTTGAAATTTTATTTTAATCCAATATTTCATTCATTTGAAGATTGATCCCATTTCTCATTTGCATTTAAAAAACATTTGGATTACCACCAAGTAAATTCTTATAAAACGATTGGAATTTGAAAAGAGAGCCTAGTATAATAGACTCTCTTTTTTGTAAATCTAATATACCTTTTATTATTTGATGAAAGTTTGTTGTGTACAGTGTTTGTTTTAAATATGATTGACTATCAATCAGTTGTACTTGTGACGTAGATTTGAGATAGTGCTTTTTTTGCATGTTATCAGGATTTGAAATTTACTTTGCTAAAAAATAAATCTGAAAAAATTGATGCGCCTTTACCGCTTCTAAGATCTGATTAATTTTGAAATTATAACACAACAATTCTATTAACACAAACAAAATGAAAAAACAATTATTATTAGCGGCTACGATTGCTGCTTCCTCTATTGCGTATGCTCAGGTCGGAATCAATACGACAACTCCTAAAGCTACACTGGATGTGGTGTCTTCTCCCTCAGACCTTGCTAAAACTGATGGTTTTATAGCGCCAAGATTAACTGGGGCTGAACTGAAAGCAAAAGATGTTAACTATGATGTTTCGCAGACCGGAGCGATTATCTATGTTACACAGGCATTAACTCCTGCTGACACAACAGTAAAAACGGCTAATGTGACTGCTGTGGGCTATTATTACTTTGATGGCAGTATATGGAAAACTTTTACAGGCGGAGGGCAGGAGCCTTGGAATGTTGCAGGAACAAATACTCAGGCATCAACCAATACTCAGAATATCTATCAAACGGGGAAAGTAGCTGTTGGGTTTAATCCCGGAACAACACCTGTCGGTAATCTGTCTGTTTATGAAAACAATACCTCAGGAACGACAGGTACCTCTTATGGAGTTCAAAATACACTAACTTCAAATAAGCAGGGGGATAAGATCGGAATCTCTTCACAATTGACGGATAATGCCGTAAACGGAGGGGGGTATGTGTTTGGTATTTCATCTCGTACATCAGGAACAGCACTTTCAGGAAATCTATCAACGAGTGATATGCGTGGGATCAATTCGAATGTTCTTGTTTCAGCTCTTGGTGGAAATACTGCAAATATTAATTGGCTCTACGGCTATAAAAGTAATATTACATTGGATGGGAATGGTATATTGAATATTCCTCAGATACGGGGATTTATCACCCAATTTGCTCCTAATGTTACGGGGACGTTCAATTCAAATGCATCTATAGAGGTGGTGGGGTCTTATACTGATTTTATAGGATCTGGAACTTATAATATTTCCAGGTTGACAGGGATGGCCATTACTACAGGAAATAATAATGGAACAAAAAATATTCAGAACTCATTTGGTCTTTATATAAGCCGTTATCGTTTTACAGGAGATAATGCTGCTAATGCTTATAATTTATATTCTCAAGGAGCTGATACCAAAAATTATTTCGAAGGCAGAGTAGGTGTGGGGATCAATGCACCCTCTGCGCAGCTTCATATTGTAAAACAGGCTTCGGATCTTACCCCTGCAATCATTATAGGGTGTAATGAATATGTGGATAATGCAGCTGCTGTTTCTGCCGGCTTACCAATTGGGGCATTATACAGAACCGGTGACTTTATAAAAGTAGTTCATTAAATAAAATCTGTATTGTTTCCTAAAAGAGAAAATAAAACAGGCTATGATGCATTTATAACTTTACACAAGATGTAAGATAATTTCATATCGATTAATGTTGTGTTTGCCATGATTCTTATTACATGGTCTTTCTACGTAGCGGCTGCTTCTGGCGGCTGCTACCTTTAATCCTAAATTAAAACAATGATCAAAATAGATAATAAAAAGAGGGTTGATCGTTGGATGTACTCTTATATTTTCAGTATGATATTGGGATTGTTTGTTTTGCTGATATCCTACCTGCTTCGTATTCATTCCTTCTATTTGTATAGTATTCAATTGGTTGTTTTTATATCAATTGTTTTTTTACTGTTTCTTTTCCTCAATCTGAGATATGTTGAAATAGAAAACTCTGAAGCGGTATTGAGTATAAAAGAATATCATCCGATGAGGGGAAGGTTTTTTCCTGAGTTTTACAGACAAGTAGAGATTCCCTTAACAGAAATTCGCTCCGCAAAAATAGAACTGATTACAAAGAAACTTTTGATTTTCATTGAAAGCAAGACGGCAGGAAAAGTCATTGCTAAGACCTTTGTATTACAATATATGGATATTGGCCATTTGCATACCATGGATAAATCTCTGAAAGATTCATTACGGTAATTTTTTTAAAAACCACTGAAATGGAAAATTTTAAAAACATACATATTGGAGGCTTCATCAGCATACGTATAAAAGAAACGGAAACAGATATTTCAAGAATCTGTAATTTTTTCAAATTATCAATATTGGAAATTGAAAAAATGCTTGATCAAAAATCGCTGGACTCAGATATACTTCTTAAATGGAGTAAAATCCTGGAGTATGATTTCTTTCGATTGTACTCTCAACATTTGATTTTATATGCACCTCCTTCTTCTTCAGAATGTAAAGTAGAGGTGAAGAGTGCAAAATATATTTCTCCTCAGTTTAAGAAAAATCTTTATACCCGGGAAATTATAGATTTTATACTTGAGCTGATTAGATCAGGAGAGAAAACTGAACAGCAGATCATTGATGATTATAAAATTCCTAAAACCACATTATATAAATGGAAAAGCAAATACGTAAAGTAAATGTAAAGCCTGATTATAAGCGTATTTATACTGATCTTATATTGAAAAGATATCCTGAAAAAGAAGAAGACTGTGACGTTTTGTTACAAAAAGAAACGTTATCGTTGCTGGATGTGATACAGCTCAATCAAAAAATTTTTAACAGAGATGAGAATAGTTCTTTTAATCAGAAGCTTCGGGCATATGATAAGGATGCAATCGTAAAAATTCTGATTTACCAGAAGAAAAACAGACTGAGCAATGTTCAGTTAGCGGCTCATTTCAAAATCAGTAAAAATACAATTGCCAGATGGAAGAAGATATTTTTTTGATGTCACTATAAGTTGATGGTTGCTTTTTATTTGATTTCCAATTTATTTTCTTTATTAGCTAGTCTTAATTTAAAATGGCATTTTTTTTGACTTTGCTTAAAATTATAAAACACAAATTGATATGCTGATAAAAAAAATACTGTTTCTGATTTTGGTGGTTTTTATCTGTATGAATTTTTCTGGACAAAAATATACTCCTAAGCAAATAGATAGTCTGGGGAAAATAGCCGCTTTTAATATGGCAGATAAAAAAGAAGCTTTGAAATTGCTCTTTAAGTATATTGATCTAATTAATAAAACCAATGAAAGAAACACCGAGGCTGAAATAATGTCTTATATCATAACAGTTTATTCTGAGCTTGGAGAATATGATAAGTTGATAGATTATTCTATAAAGCTGGAGGATTATGCCCGAAAACTTGAGGATCCTTCTTATGAAATATTTGCTATCCGTATGAGAGGAATGGCATATTCAGAATTGGGATTGCTCCTTAAGGCAGAAAATATGTTTAAACAGGCGCAGAGAATGGCCTCAAAACTAAAGGGTGATAAGCTGTTTACGGAAAAAGGAATTTTGTTTGGTAATCTGGCATTTCTCAAAAGAATAATGGGTGCATCTAGTGATACTTTATTGGCCTATCGGAGAAAGAGTTTGGTTTGTTATAAAAAAATTCAAAATAAAGAAAAAAGAAGTATGATATTAACTTCTGCATATTCTAATATTGGATTTGATTTTACTGAAGCTAAGCAGTTTGATTCGGCACTCTATTATAATCATAAAGCCTTGGTGCTTTCTATTTTAAGAAAAGATTCTGTGAGACAAGCTTCTATTTTTGGAAATAGAGGGCGTATTTATTATGAAAGCAATAATCAAGATAGTGCTCTTTTCTATTTAAAAAAAGCTCTGCCTGTCATGGAGAAGAATAGGTCATATGCACTAACCAATGTTTATGATGATTTGGCACTCATATATGAGAAACAAAAAGATTATAAAAATTCTTTATATTATAGGAATAAGTACAAACAAATTGATGATAGTTTGCGAAGTGTTGAAAAAAAAGCAGCAAATAAAGAATTTATACAGACCAATGAAAATAATAATCATCAGATTAAAAGTTTTTATTTTATTTTGGGAGGTATTCTGATTATATTGATGGTTATTATATATTATACGATACAGTATTTTAGAAGATATTGTGAAGAGAAAGAAGAAAAACAGCAAAAAGAAGTCCTGATTTCCAATTTGGAAGATAAAGTCAATGATGCTTTTGAAGAGGTGATTCAATTGGCAAAGTCGGATGATCCTTCTTTTCTTTCAAGGTTTAAAGAGGTTTATCCTGATTTCTACAATAAACTATCGGAGATGTACCCCTTTCTTACTTCTGGTCAGCTTAAATTTTGTGCTTTGCTTCGTTTGAATTTTTCAACCAAAGAAATTGCTTATTATAATCATCTCACGATCCGAGGTATTGAAACCAAGAAAAACAGATTGAGAAAACAATTGAATATTTCTTCCAATGAAGATCTGAATAACTGGATGATGAAATTCTGAAAAATAGTTTGGTTGCATATGATTTAAAATAAAAAAAGAACCTCGAAGGAAGTTCTTTTTTATGAAACGTGGAGTTGGAGGGATTCGAACCCTCGTCCAAACAAGCAATACATAAGCTTTCTACATGCTTATTCTACCATTGGTTTTCGACTGAAGGCAGAGGATAGACACCCAACTTCCAGCTTATCTTCTGAGGTTTTCGAATTTCAGCCAAAGCTTCTGAAATCTTATTTCCGCATTCCTATATCCCAGAATCAAACGCCGCAGAACAGAGCATTTGTGGAATATCTTGCTTCCCTACTAAAATCTTCGAGAAAACGCTTGATCTACTATACTTCGATATTAAGCTGCAAGAGCGAACTCTTCGTTGCCAGTTAAAATTTTGTAGCAAGGGATTATAGAGATCGCGCTACGGTTCTCTGCATGCTTACTTACCCATTGGTCTTGCTGTCGAAACCAGTCAACCCCATGAATAAAGTGGAGGCAAAGATAATGCTTTTTGTTTACATTTCATTAATCTTACTTGTTTTGATGAAAAATAAGATCCTAAAAAGGAGGCTGAGTAACTATAATTGAAATGTTTAGAAATTGTGGATAAAAAAATATAGTAAGCAAACTGCCTTTAATGCAGGGTTTTTAAAGAGGAGGGAAGGAGATTTGGAATTGTTTCTTTTAATATATTTTGTACTTTAAGAAAAAAAGCATAGTTTTGCAATCCAAAATGAGATGTAAAATATGTTAATAATTCCAGTTAAAGATGGTGAATCCATCGACAGAGCTTTAAAAAAATACAAAAGAAAATTTGATAAAACAGGTACAGTTCGTCAATTAAGAGCTAGACAACAGTTTATTAAGCCTTCTGTAACGTTAAGACAAGCTAGACTAAAAGCGGCTTACAAGCAAAGAGCACTTAGCAAGGAAGAGCAGGCTTAAGAATTTTTCTTAAACACATATTAATTCACTTCTTAAATTCTTATATTTGAGGAGTGAATTTTTATTTTTATACCCATGATGCTGGAAAAGTTTTTAGAATACTTACAATTCGAAAAAAGATATTCTCCCCATACGATTACAAGCTATAAAAAAGATCTTGATGACTTTTCCCATTTCTATCTCCGAACAGAATCCTCTGAAGATATTTCCAAGGCAGATAAAAAGATCATTAGAAACTTTATCGTTGATCTAAGCGAAAATAATATCTCCAAAAGAAGTATCAATCGAAAACTATCATCACTCAGAAGCTTTTATCTTTTCCTTCTAAAGATAGGCGAAATTAAGGTTTCTCCTACTGAGGGGGTCTCTTCCCTTAAATTTTACGCAGAAAAGCAGATTCCTATGTCTGAAGAAGAAATGGTCGATCTTAATGACCGAATCTTTGAACAGGAATATGATGTGTTGGAAAAATGCATCATGGAGGTGCTTTATCAAACCGGGATGAGAAAAGCAGAACTTTGTGGCCTGATATTTGAGAATGTTGATACTGTAGGCAATGAATTGAAAGTAATAGGAAAAGGGAACAAAGAAAGGGTAGTTCCCATTTCTGAAGACCTGTCTGGGCTTCTGAAAAATTACTTGGAAATAAGAAATCCACAGACCGAATTTCAAGCCTATTTTTTTGTCAATAAGAAAGGGAAAAAACTCAATGAAAAATTTGTTTATTTGGTAGTTAATAAGTACCTTAGTCTTATAACAACGAAAGAAAAAAGAAGTCCTCATATCCTTCGTCATAGCTTTGCTACTCATGTGTTGGATAATGGGGCGGAGATCTCCAAAGTAAAAAAAATATTAGGGCATTCCAGTCTTGCCAGTACTCAAGTCTATACGAATGCTAATATTGAACAATTGAAAAAAGTGTTTAATCAAGCTCACCCTCGAGCATCAAAAAAAGAAGAATTATGAAGATTTCAGTTCAATCAATTGGTTTAACTCCACACGAACCACTAGAGTCACACATCGACAAAAAAGTAAGTAAGCTAGATACATTCTATGACAAAATTCAAGAGTGTAAAGTATTTCTGAAAGTAGAAAATAATGCTGATAAAGCGAATAAGACAGCTGAGATTATTTTGGCGGTTCCGGGAGATGATATCGTCGTAAAGAAGACATCTGCAAGTTTTGAAGAAAGTTTAGATCTTTGTGTTGATACCGCTAAAAAGCTATTAATCAAGAAAAAAGAAATGGCTTAGAAAAAAAAGTTAAAAAAAGTTCATAAAATATTTGAGAATTCAAAAAATCCGTTCTATCTTTGCAATCGCAAAAAAGGAACAGCGATCTTTTGAATTCTTTTTTATATTTGCCTCCATAGCTCAGTTGGCCAGAGCACGTGATTTGTAATCTCGGGGTCGTGGGTTCGAATCCCTCTGGAGGCTCATAAAAATATAAACTTTTGGGGAGATTCCAGAGTGGCTAAATGGGACTGACTGTAACTCAGTTGCTTCGGCTTCGTAGGTTCGAATCCTGCTCTCCCCACTTATATTTTTTTAAAAAAAAGTTTGCAAGATTAAAAAATAATTCTTAGTTTTGCACAGCGTTTACCAATGGTTTTGTAAACAAAATCGCGGAAGTAGCTCAGTTGGTAGAGCGTCAGCCTTCCAAGCTGAATGTCGCGGGTTCGACCCCCGTCTTCCGCTCAAAAAATCAATCATTAAAAGTTGATTTTTTTAACACTGAAATGTGTAGAGTAGAGTTTTCTCAATCACTTTCAGTCTAAATATTAAATGCCTCCATAGCTCAGTTGGCCAGAGCACGTGATTTGTAATCTCGGGGTCGTGGGTTCGAATCCCTCTGGAGGCTCTATTTAATATAAAATATCTGGGGAGATTCCAGAGTGGCTAAATGGGACTGACTGTAACTCAGTTGCTTCGGCTTCGTAGGTTCGAATCCTGCTCTCCCCACATTTTATATTAGAAAAAAAGTTTGCAGAATTAAAAATTAATTCTTAGTTTTGCAAAGCGTTTACCAATAATTTTGGAAACAAAATTGCGGAAGTAGCTCAGTTGGTAGAGCGTCAGCCTTCCAAGCTGAATGTCGCGGGTTCGACCCCCGTCTTCCGCTCAATAAAAATCACGCTCTTCAGTGTGATTTTTTTAATTAATGCCGACTTAGCTCAGCGGTAGAGTGCTTCCTTGGTAAGGAAGAGGTCACGGGTTCAAGTCCCGTAGTTGGCTCTCGAATCTCCCGAATACCTTCGGGAATTTTTTTTGCCTAAATTTCAAAATAGGCCTTTTGTTTTTTCTAAATATCTTTCCTAATAATTATTATATTTGCGGAGTTTTTAAAACTTATAAAAGCTATTAATCAATAAATTTAAAAGATGAAAAAAATTATTCTATTACTAGGAGTGACTTTTTCCTCCGTAACATTTGCTCAGATTACTGATATAAGCAACGTAGTTAAAGCTATGGAATGTGAAAGTATTGGAAAAGTAAGTCCATTAGGGGTATTTATGGGGGAAATGAAAAAATGTTCCGGGGATGTATATGAATTTAGTTATAGAGATTATAAATACTCCCAAATTACTGATATTAAGAGGTTCTCTTTTGCAGACAAGGATGGAGCTTATGAATATTTATACAATACTCTTATTAAAGGAATGAACGAACTTCCAAAGGACAAAGTTGTACTTAAATTACCCGATGCTCTTTTACACTTAAAATTTGAAAAATCATTGGGAATTCCATGTGTTACAATTTTTCATACTAGCGAGGCTGGGGTAGTAGGAATGTCTCAGACATTTACAAAAAAACAAATTGATAAACTTTTTGGAAAAAAATAATATTCAATTGTGGGTTTTAGTCCATAATTGTTTCTCAACCTTCCCGGAATTTCTTCCGGGATTTTTTTGTCTGAAATTTGATATAAATTTTGAGATGAAAAAGAAATTGAGTTGTTGACAATGAAAAATAGTTATACAACTGTTTAAAAAATCAATACACTATTTTTATATTTTCATTCCAGAACAAACAATGTGATTCAGCATTTTCTTATCTGAAAAGTACTATTCTTCTTAACTTTTATCACCGACCGGTAATCATCATGAAAATTTTCGCTACATTCGTGTAAAATAATTTTTGATGAATATTCTTTTATTAGAAGACGATCTCATTCTTTCTGCAGAGCTTTGCCGGTTTTTAGAATCCAATAATTTCACCTGCGATAAAATCTATGATGGAGAAACTTTTCTTCGCCAGATTAAGAATAATTCTTATGATCTGTATTTGCTGGACATTAATGTTCCTAAAATAAATGGCTTGGATGTTTGCCAGACGATCCGTTCCTTTGATAAAAGTACTCCTATCATTATCATCTCTGCATACGGAGATATCTCAGATAAAAAAGATGCCTTTACCCGATTGGCTGATGATTACCTAGTAAAACCTTTTCAATTTGAAGAACTCCTGTTAAGGATCAATTCTCTGCTAAGACGAAAAATACCTTCAGATACTTCTGATCAGGATATTATAAGGGTAGATGACCTTATTATCAACAAAACAGAGCAGAAAGTGTATCGTGGTGGGAATGAAATAACGCTCACCTTAAAGGAATTCCAACTTTTAGTTTATCTGGCAGAGGCACAAGGAAGAACTGTTTCCAAACAGCAGATTACAGAACATGTATGGGAACATAATTTTAATACCAATACTAATACGGTAGAGGTATACATTAATTTTTTAAGAAAAAAGCTTGATAAAGATTTCAAAATAAAATTAATTCATACCCGATCCGGTTTCGGATATTACTTAAGCCCATTATAAATGTCTTTAAAAAGAAAGATCGCTTTAACGATTAGTATCGCCTTTTCATTACTTTTTGGAATGGTGATGGCGGTCATTTATTTATCTTTTAATGATTTCAGAAGAGATGAATTTAAAGAGAGATTCAGGCAGCGATTGGAGTTTACGACCCACTTTATTTCAAAATCAAAAGATTTTGAAGAAGAAGCACCTATCTTTTTCAATGAAAATTCAGATAATATTCTTTTGAATGAAAAGATTTTGATTTTTAATGAACAAAAAGAATTAATCTATAGTACGATTAAAGATCGCAATGTTACCTGGGATAGTGCAATGTTGAAGGAACTGGATAAAAAGAAAATTATCTACACTGAAAAAACCGTTCCTGAGATTTATGCTGCACTGAGAAACATTAATGGAGAAAACTATTACATCCTTACCAGTGCCTTTGATACCAATGGAAAGTCAAAATTGGGATTTTTGAAATACCTTTTGATTGCTGCTTATGCAATGAGTACACTTCTTATAGGTTTTTTCAGTTATTACTTTGTGGAAAAGTTTCTTCGTCCTTTAGAAGATTTAAATAAAGAAATTTCAGAAGTAACGGCTCATAAACTTACCACTCAAATTCCCGTACAGGAATCTAATGATGAAGTAAATGTTCTTGCAAAATCTTTCAATACGATGATTGTAAGACTTAATGATGTATTTCAATCACAAAAAGATTTTACAGCCAGTGCTTCCCACGAAATCAGAACACCCATTACAAGAATGGCATTCCAATTGGAAAACCTGATTAAGTTTGAAGAACATTCTCCAAAAACACTGTCTTCACTACAACAAATTCAAAGGGATGTTTATCAATTATCAGACTTAACGAATTCATTATTGTTGCTTACAAAGTTTGATAAAGAAAATATTCAAAGCATTTATGAAGATGTGAGAATAGATGAAGTGATCTTTGAAGCCTTTGAAGCAGTAGAAAAAAGTTATCCTGAGCTTAAACTTGATTTTCTTATCACTGAAGAAACATTTGAAAATGCTTTTCTCACAATTAGTGGTATACAGTCCTTATTGGTGATTGTCTTTATTAATCTATTTAAAAATGCGGCGGTATATTCTGATGATACCGAAGTGAAAGTTTTAATTACCGAAACAAACAATAACCTTAGTGTTGATGTGATTTCCCATGGTGCTACCATTTCAGAAGAAGAGCAGACCAAGTTATTTGAAGCTTTTACAAGGGGAAATAATGCTCAGAACATTGCTGGTTCTGGACTAGGCTTGAGGATTGTTAAAAGAATCCTTGAGTATCATGATGCGGAAATTATTTATTCATCTCCCGCAGAATACATGAATAAGTTTACATTGATTTTTAAAAAATATTTTATTTAAGCTGGCTTATTTCAAAAATCAGCCCCAATTTTGGTTAAACTTCAGATTAATTTTTTCGATAAAATTCAACTATCGGAGAAAAAAAATAATTTCTCAGTTTTATTAATCCCTGTAAAAATGGGTAGTTTAAGGTGATTTTAATATTTTTTTAAGCCCTCTTTAAGTTTCTTTTAATCGCATCCGAGCAATTTTGTAATTTAAAAAGAAAAATAATGAACAGAATTGCAGTGCTGTGTCTTGCCGTTTCCTCATTCATGGCGGCACAACAGCAAATGTCTCTTTTGGATTGCGAAGAAGCTTTTCAAAAGAACAATCTTCAGCTGCTCGCCGAACAATACAACATCAATATGGCTGATGCTGATATCCTGCAGGCCAAAATCTGGGAGCTGCCACAGCTGAGTGGGCAGTTTAATGCTTATAACCCTCAAGGTAAAAAGTTTTTTGATGTTGGCCATTCAAAAGGAGCAGGAATTACTCAGTTAATTTATATGGGTGGCAAAAAGAAAAATGAAATTGCATTTGCCAAATCTAATAAAGAACTCGCCCAACTCCAGTTTTCACAACTTCTTGTTGACCTGAGATCCCAACTTCGATCTGCCTATTTTAATCTTTACTACGAAAGATTAAAGCTTGGGAATACAGATAAGCAGCTAGGATACATGAACGATCTGTTAAGTGCTTATCGTATACAGTCTGCTAAAGGAAATGTATCCCTTAAAGATGCGGTTAGACTTCAAAGTTTAGTAATTCAACTGAATCATGACAAGCTTGAGATCAACAAAAATATTCTTGATTTTGAACAGAATTTAAAAGTTCTTACAGGAATCACGGAAGATATAGAACCTTTGATCCCTGAATCTGAAGCTAAAGAAGCATTAGCGGCTCAGCCTTTTGGAGATGCCGAAGAGTTGAAAAATAAAGCACTTGAAAATAATGCTGATTATCGATACAATCTAAAACTAATTGATAACAGTAAGCTTTATGCCCAATGGCAGAAGTCAATGAATGTACCGGATATTAATGTTGGTGCAGCATGGGATCAGGCAGGAGGTACTTTTAATAATGAAGCCAATCTGACCTTAGGAATTCCTTTGCCATTATGGAGAGTAAATCAAGGCAATGTGGAGAAAGCTAATTATGCAATTAAGCAGAACCAAAAAAATGCAGATTTCCAGAAACTTACTCTTGAAACAAAAGTACAGGCAGCTTATAAAACCTGGAAAGCACAATATGATCAGCTTTTGGATATCAAAACAACAGATCTTCAGAATATGGATTTAGTGTATAACGGAATGGTGACCAATTTTAGAAAAGGAAATGTAAATCTTATTGAATTTACAGATTTTATGGACAGCTACCGGGAAACAGCACTTCAAATCTATGATATGAAGAACGAGATCATGCAGGCGGCAGAACAACTTAACCAATTAGTACAAACGAAAATCTTCTATTAAACAATGAAAACTTATATTATCCCAGTATTAATGGCCTTATCATTAATGGCTTGCTCAAAAAAAGAGGAAGAAAAAGAAAATCCTGCTAAAAAAGGTTTTGAACTCAGCAATACAATGTTGAAGTCTATCTCTCTGGCAAAAGCTGAACAAAAGAATATAGAAGATGAATATAGCTTTTACGGAAAAATCTCCGCAGACAAGAATAGTTATATAGACGTTTATCCATTAGTAGGTGGAAATGTGATGAGTGTAAACGTAGAACTTGGAGACTACGTGAAAAAGGGACAGGTACTGGCTACAATAAGAAGTACAGAGCTTGCTGAAATTCAAAAAGATGTAAGTGATGCCAAAACCGACCTTGTTGTTGCTAAAAATAACCTTAGGGTCGCTAAAGAACTCTTTGAAGGAAAATTGAATACGGAAAGAGAGGTGCTGGAGGCAAAAAGCCAGCTGCAAAAAGCACAAGACCAATTGCAGAGAGCTACAGCAGTAAGTACGGTTTATAATGTTAAATCAGGAAATATATATAGCGTTGTCGCTCCTATTAATGGATACATTGTACAGAAAAGTATCAATAAAGACATGCAGCTGCGAAGTGACCGAAGCGAAAATATATTTGACGTAGCAAATACAACCAATGTTTGGGCGATTATGAACGTTAACGAATCTGATATTGATAAAATCAGCCTTGGAATGAAAGCTCAAGTGTCTACACTTTCTTATCCTGATAAAGTTTTTGATGGAAAAATAGATAAAATATTCAAAATTATTGATCCGCAAACCAATGCTATGCAGGCGAGAGTAGTCCTGGATAATGCCAACGGATTGTTGATCCCGGACAGTAAGGCTACCATAAAAGTATCCAGCCTGGAAAGCAATACAATGTTGAGTATTCCTTCTAAAGCTGTAATTTTTGATGATAATAAAAGTTTTGTAGTTGTTTTCAAATCGAGAACCGATGTGAAAGTAAGAGAAGTGAAAGTACAGAAACAAGTAGGGAACATTACGTATATCGCAGATGGTCTTAAAGAAGGAGAGGAAGTAGTTACGAACAACCAGCTTTTGATATATCGTTCTCTAAACAGCTGAAAATTGTAGTGATTTAAAATAAATTCTTTCAACGGCTTTTTTAGGTCATCAATGTATGTATCATGAATAAATTCATAAAAAATATAATCGCTTTTTCGTTAAAGAATAAAGCATTTACCTTTATCTGGGTGGCTATTTTAGCGATTGCCGGATTTATAAGTTTCAAAAATATGCCTATTGAAGCTTTTCCGGATGTAACCAATACCCAGATTGTAATCATTACCCAATGGAATGGACGTAGTGCGGAAGAAGTAGAACGCTTTGTTACTACCCCCATAGAATTGGCAATGAGCCCGGTTCAGAAGAAAACCAGTGTGAGAAGTACCACAATGTTTGGGCTTTCCATTGTAAAAATTCTGTTTGATGATGGGGTGGATGATACTTTTGCCAGAAATCAGGTCAATAACCAATTAAGAACCATTAGCCTTCCTGACGAGGTTGACCCTGAAGTGCAACCACCCTACGGGCCAACCGGAGAAATTTTCAGATATACGCTGGAAAGTAAAACGAAAGATTCCCGTAAACTGCTTACTCTGCAAAACTGGGTGATAGACCGTGCACTAAGAGGAGTTGCCGGAGTAGCAGATATCAACGTTTTCGGTGGGCAGGATAAAGTATTCGAGCTAAGTATCGATCCCAGAGCACTGGACAAATATAATCTGACACCACTTCAGGTATATGATGCTGTTACCAAGAGTAACCTGAACGTTGGAGGTGATGTCATTGAAAAAAATGGACAGGCTTATGTTGTAAGAGGAATAGGTTTGGTAAAATCTATTACAGATATTGGAAATATTACCATTCAGAATGATAGCGGAAATCCGGTGCTGGTAAAAAATGTAGCAGAAGTTCATGAAAGCTCTATGCCTAGAGTAGGGCAGGCTGCTTTAAACAATCATGATGATACCGTAGAAGGAATCGTCGTGATGAGAAAAGGCGAGAACCCAAGAGAGGTTTTGGTAGGCGTAAAAGCTAAAATTAAAGAACTGAACGAGAAGATTCTTCCGAAAGATGTGAAGATGGTAACTTTCTACGACAGGGATAACCTGATGGATTTCACTACTCACACCGTAATGCATAACTTAATTGAAGGAATTGTATTGGTAACGGTGATCGTTTTGATCTTTATGGCAGACTGGAGAACCACACTGATTGTTTCCATCATCATTCCTTTATCCCTATTATTTGCCTTTTTATGTTTAAAATTAGCAGGGATGAGTGCAAACTTACTTTCTCTGGGAGCTGTAGACTTCGGGATTATCATCGATGGAGCCGTCGTCATGGTGGAGGGCCTCTTTGTAATGCTCGACCACAAGGCGCATCGGTATGGAATGGAGAAATTCAATAAATTAGCCAAAGGGGGTTGGATTAAACAGACCGGAACGGGGCTAGGAAAAGCTATTTTCTTCTCGAAGCTGATTATCATTACCTCGCTGATTCCCATCTTCTCATTCCAGAAAGTGGAAGGGAAAATGTTCTCTCCTTTAGCATTTACTTTAGGATTCGCATTGATGGGAGCCCTGATATTTACCTTGACATTGGTTCCCGTACTTTCTCATATCCTTTTAAATAAAAACGTAAAAGAAAAAAATAACCCATTTGTTAATTTCTGGGACAGAATAGTGCTAAAAGGTTTCAACATAACCTTTAAACATAAAAAAATGAGTATGATCGTTGCGATTTCATTCCTTGCTTTGACATTATTCTCAGGGAAATTCCTTGGAACGGAATTCTTACCACAGCTGAATGAAGGATCACTTTGGATTACAGCAGAAATGCCAATGAGTTCATCGTTAAAGGAATCTCTGAAAACAGCAGATCTTTTGAAAAAGGATATTATGAGTTTTTCTGAAGTGACAGATGTTCTGGCACAAACAGGAAGAAGTAATGATGGAACAGACCCTAATGGATTTGGTTTTGTACAGTTTGCTGTAAACCTTAAACCAAGAGAAGAATGGAAGAGGAAAATTACCTATGATGAACTTATTACTGAAATTGATCAAAAGCTGAGAAGTTATCAGGGAATCACCTTCAACTATTCTCAACCGATTTCAGACAACGTAGCAGAAGCTGTAGCTGGTTTTAAAGCTGAAAACGGAATCAAGATCTATGGTGATAATTTAGAAACCTTAGACAAATTAGCCCATGAGATTCTAGGTAAGATTAAAGATGTTGACGGAGTAAAAGACCCGGGTATCATTAAAAATATCGGTCAGCCGGAAGTAAGTGTCGTATTAGACAGAGATAAAATGGCTGCTTATGGAGTAATGCCCGCAGACGCACAAGCAGTATTGGAAATGGCTTTTGGAGGAAAGACCGCTTCTGAAATGTTTGATGGAGAAAGAAAATTCCCGATCCGTCTTCGTTACTCTCAGGAATACAGAACCGATGAAAATGATATCGCTGCTTTGATGGTTCCTACTCAGGACGGGGCAAAAATCCCTTTAAAAGAGATCAGTACTATTGTAAAAGATAATGGAGCTGCATTTATTTACAGAGATAATATCAAAAGATATATTGGGGTAAAATTCTCAATCCGTGACCGTGACTTGGGAAGTACCATTGCTGACGCTCAGAAAAAAGTAGCTACTATTGAACTTCCTGATGGATATTCTGTAGGCTGGACAGGGCAGTTTGAAAATCAGCAGCGTGCTTCACACAGATTGGCCCAGGTAGTTCCGGTAAGTATTCTGATGATCTTTTTCCTTTTGTTTATTCTGTTTGGAAATATGAAGGATTCACTTCTTGTATTGGCGAATGTTCCGTTTGCTCTGATTGGAGGGATTATTGCCCTGCATGTTACCGGAATCAATTTCGGAATCTCTGCTGGGGTAGGGATGATTGCCCTTCTTGGAATCTGTATACAGAATGGGGTTATTTTGATTACAGAATTTCATCAGAATGTTAAAAACGGACTGGATATAGACAATGCTATCCTCACGGGAGTTAAATCCAGAACCCGACCGGTGATTATGACTGCCTTGATGGCATCTATCGGATTAATGCCGGCTGCGTTATCTACAGGAATTGGTTCAGAATCTCAAAAGCCTTTAGCTATTGTGATTATTGGTGGGTTGATAACGGCCACTGTGCTTACTCTGCTTATTTTCCCGATCATTTTCTGGATATTTAACAGAACAAAAAGGTTAACCCAAGCCTGATTATCTTTCATTTTATATATTAATTGAGCCTGAAATATTCTGTATTTCAGGCTCTTTCGTAAAAAAGGCTATAAAAGGTTCCAGAAAGATTTTTTCAATCCGGAAAAATGTGTAAATTTGCAGTCTCAATGCATCGAAATATAAGGTTTGTCCTTCATTGGATGAGAATATTGAAAGTTTTTTGAATAAAAAGTTTTTGGTATTTAAAAATTCATTATATTTGCACACCGAAAATTTGAAAAACAATAAATAAATAATTTTAAATCATGGCAAAGGAAACGTTTAATCGTAACAAACCACACTTGAACATTGGTACTATTGGTCACGTTGACCATGGTAAAACTACTCTTACAGCTGCTATTTCTGCTGTATTAGCTAGCAAAGGTCTTGCTGAGAAAAAAGACTTCTCTTCAATTGACTCTGCTCCAGAAGAAAAAGAAAGAGGGATCACTATCAATACTGCTCACATCGAGTACGAAACTGTAAAAAGACACTATGCTCACGTTGACTGTCCAGGTCACGCCGACTATGTTAAGAACATGGTAACTGGTGCTGCTCAGATGGATGGAGCTATCGTAGTATGTGCTGCAACTGATGGTCCAATGCCTCAAACTAGAGAACATATCCTACTTTGCCGTCAGGTAAACGTACCTAAGATCGTTGTTTTCATGAACAAAGTTGACATGGTGGATGATCCAGAATTGTTAGAGCTTGTTGAAATGGAACTTAGAGATCTATTAGCTACTTATGACTTTGATGGAGATAACTCTCCAGTAATCCAAGGTTCAGCTCTTGGAGCACTTACTGCAGCTACTAACGGTGACTCAGAAGATAAGTGGTTCAAAACTGTTGAAGCTCTTATGGATGCTGTTGATGAGTGGATCGACGAGCCAGTAAGAGATACTGACAAGCCATTCTTGATGCCAATCGAAGACGTATTCTCTATTACAGGTAGAGGTACTGTAGCAACTGGTAGAATCGAGGCTGGTGTTATCAACACTGGAGATCCAGTTGATATCGTTGGTATGGGTGAAGAAAAATTAACTTCTACTATTACAGGAGTTGAGATGTTCAGAAAAATCCTAGACAGAGGTGAAGCTGGTGATAACGTAGGTCTATTGTTGAGAGGTATTGAAAAAACTGACATCAAGAGAGGTATGGTAATCGCTAAGAAAGATTCTGTGAAGCCACACAAAAAATTCAAAGCATCTGTTTATATCCTTTCTAAAGAAGAAGGTGGACGTCACACTCCATTCCACAACAAGTACCGTCCTCAGTTCTACGTAAGAACTACTGACGTTACAGGTGAGATCTTCTTACCAGAAGGTGTAGAAATGGTAATGCCTGGTGATAACTTAGAGATCACTGTAGAATTGTTACAACCAATCGCTCTTAACGAGGGTCTTAGATTCGCGATCAGAGAAGGTGGTAGAACAGTTGGTTCAGGTCAGGTTACTGAAATCTTAGACTAATCATCTTAAAATAAATTAAGCTTCCGAAAGGAAACTCTCGGAAGCTTTTTAACTACGGGCATCGTCCAATGGTAGGATACCGGTCTCCAAAACCGTTGATCAGGGTTCGAATCCTTGTGCCCGTGCAAATATAAATTATGAGTTCATTTGTCGATTTTTTAAAAGGTTCTTATAACGAATTCAGACATAAAGTTGAATGGCCAAAGTGGGCTGACCTTCAGTCATCTACTATTGTAGTGACTATTGCGACAGTGATTCTGGCATTGTTTACATTTGGAGTTGATGAATTGTTTTCTAAATCAATCAGCAACATCATTGGTATGCTAATCAACATGTTCAATTAATTATAAAAGTATTTTCCCAAAATGAGCGAATTGAAATGGTATGTGCTGAAAGCTATCAGCGGACAGGAAAATAAAGTGAAAAACTATATTGAGACAGAAATCAAACGTCTAGGGTTTGAGCAGTACGTTACTCAAGTGGTTATTCCTATGGAAAAGGTTATCCAAATTAGAAACGGTAAAAAAGTTCCTAAAGAAAGACCTTACTATCCTGGATACTTGATGATTGAAGCTGAGCTGATGGGAGAGATTCCTCACGTTATCAAAAACATCCCTGGAGTTATTTCTTTCTTAAGTTTAACAAAAGGTGGAGATCCTGTTCCAATGAGAAAATCAGAAGTGAACAGAATGCTTGGAAGAATGGATGAACTTTCAGAATTCGCAAGCGATGTTGAGATTCCATATGTAGTAGGTGAAAACGTAAAAGTGATCGATGGTCCTTTCAACGGATTCAATGGTACAGTTGAGAAGATTCTTGAAGACAAAAAGAAAATTGAAGTTTCTGTATTGATCTTCGGTAGAAAGACTCCAATGGAACTAAGCTACATGCAAGTAGAAAAAGTATAATATTTACTTATATAACATATAAAAAAGACTGCTATTAAGCGGTCTTTTTTTTGTTCATAACAATGCTCTCTAATAGTATGAATAATAACTGATGAGAATGTTTTACTCATATAAATTCACAGGAATAGAGGATCAGTCTCAAAAGTTGTTATACTACTGTTTATTTTGCATCGATTTGAATTTATGCAATGTTTCTATTATCTTAAAAAATTGTAGTATTTAAACCATTAAGGAAAATGAAGAAGATAAGACAAGTTAAGTTTCATCAAAGATGTATGAAGGAGACGCTTTATAATAGCTTTAGCTATATTCTTAACTTTCCTTAAACGCTTAAAAAATCTTAATGGTTCAATATTTTTAATCATTCACCACCAGCTGGAGTAAAGAAAAATTTTTCAGATAAGGGAAGTCTTTTTGCTTAGTCTACAACTTTTGCATCTGATCCGGAATAGAGGCATCCTTAAGAGTAGTAAAGGATATGTTTAGCCGAGACTTGAGCTTATTTACTGAATTCTCATACCCAATCTGAATGTCAACAACGATGTTTCTTGCTGAAATAATTGAATATTGATAAAAAAACAATTGTTTTTATCCCACTAATTTGATTTTTTATAAATTTTGATAGATTATTTTATTAAAAATATAAATTCAGAATTGGCGTTAACCGCTTCTATTGAGTACTTTGGCAGAATCTAATATTCACATTCACGGGATGTTTGGTTTATTTACCTTTACTGATGGGCTTTTTGTAAGATTAATTCACTTTTGATGGCATAGTTCTTGCTGCTTACTCAGCAATTAATCCACAAAACTTTTTGTTTTCTCATAACGTGCACTGTTTACAGATGCACAACACATTTTTTGTGTTTTTAAAATTAAAAACCTGAGATGTGATGAATGAATGTGGAAAATAAAACCTATACAAACACACAACGGACAATGACAAAAATTATTTCGATGATCCTTTTATTAGGGTCAGCGGTATATATAAATGCCCAAGTTGGTATCAATACTGCAAAGCCTGAAAAAGAACTGACAGTAAACGGAACGATGAAGACCTCCGGTATGGTTTTCAAAAAGTCTATGGAAAAATTGGGAGCTGATGAAAACTATACTTTTATTATTAAATCTCCAGCACCGGAAAATAAAATTACGGCATACAACGACTCTTTTGTACCAAATTCTCCGGCACCTATCAATATCGTTCAATTTAAAATCACTTGTGATCCTTCAGATAAAGATTGGGTAAATGAATTTGATACCAAAATTAATTCTAAAAAATTTCTGGTCGTAATCTCTTCTTTCGGATTTACTCAACCAATAAGAACCAATACTGCAGATTGGGTTACTCCGGTACCTCAGATATTTGCTTATTCAACAGGGACAACCTGGAAATTAAAGGCAGACTATGAAGGTTTCTCTCCAGCTTCAAATTTACCAACTGGAGAATGGACTCTTAATTTACTTGTATATGATAGATCTTATGCAAAAGAATTCAACTCAACTCAGGATCTTAAATCTTCAACCACAGGTGCAGCAGCAGCGCCTTTAATTCAATAAAAAACGCAAAAATGAAAAAAATTATAACATTATTCTTTGTAGCGTTAGCTTCTTTAGGCTTGAGAGCACAAATAGGAATTAATACAGCCAATCCAAAAGGAACTCTTGATGTAGAGGGAGAAACTCTCGTAGAATCTTATTTAATTGATACTGAAAATGCAACAGCCAGAGGAAATTATTTATTGCTTACTCGTTCAAAAGATACTTCTCCTGTAGGAAAAGTGAAATTGCTTGACATTACCCTCCGTAATGTGGCACCAGTAAATATGTATACTGTGGTACTGAAAAATGTAAAACAAGATGAAGTTGTCAATCTAAATACCGGATTGGATGCTGATAAATATGTAGTTGCTATTACAGGAGCTGTTTTTTCTGATGCCGTATCAGCTACTACTAATTCTACCTCAAGATTATATGGTGCATATTCTACTGAGGTAACAAAAGTACAGAAAGATGGAAAAACTTATCAGGCTATTAATTTAAGTTTTAAAGGAGCGGGAACAGTATCTGCACAAAACGGAACATGGACTCTTACCTTAAATGTATTTGAAAAATCATTGATAAAAGATTGGGGAACGGTTACTGGCTCAGTTTCAGCATCAGCATCACCTTCTTTTTCCGGAGTATCAACCAATACGCCTCTTGGGCTTCAATAATAAAACATGATAAGAAAAATTTATATTACAATGATGATAGGGTTGGGTGTATTTTTCAATGCCCAGACCGGTAGAGTAGGAATCAAAACAGATAAACCTACAGAAACACTTGATGTAAATGGTAAAACATATACCAATTCCTTATACCTTAGAAATCCTGGAGAACCTACGATGACTGGAGGAAGTTTTTTGGCTACATCAGAAAATGCATTACAAATTTATGATCCGAATTTAGAAAGCAGTGGATTATTCAATTATATTAAACTTACCCTTACGAATGTTTCAGGAGACGGTATTGCAGATTATGATACAAAAATAGATACGAATAATTTCCTGGTTGTGCTTCATAACTATTCTTTCAAACTTAATAATTGGAATACAAATGTGATGCTTGATTATGGTAATAATGGAGTGAATGATAATAAACAGGGATCTCCCGATGTTGTTGCATTTAAAAGTAACGGAACCTGGCATATCAAGGCAAAATTTACTAATAGTAGAATTATTGCCAATACATCTGCAGGTCTGCAAAGAGATTATAACAATTTTACAGTGGATCTTTATCTGATGGCTTATAAAAGATTGATTACAAAACACAACATTAATGATATCAATGCAGATCTGAAAGGAACTGATGGATCAACACAAACTATTAATAAACCATCCGGTTTTTAAATAGGAAAACACAAAAACAAGTATAAAGAAAAAACCAGACTGTTGAAATATAGTCTGGTTTTTTATTATGTAAGATATCAACATTTTGTTTGAAACTTGCAAAATGAGTAAATACAAAGGGTATTGATTGTAAATGGCCGTTTTGTTTTAATAGTTTCCTGGTTATTTTTGAATTATTTTATCAGTTTGTAAGGTATGATTGAAGATTAAATATTGTTTTTTCAAATGATTTTATAATTTTATATGGAATTATACTGGAAATGGGAAAACAATTACTTTTTGCATGGCTGCTATTGCTTCCATCTATACTGTGCTTTGGGCAGAGTAATAAAGAATACGAGCAATTGATGAATACTGCCAATGAACTAAAGTTCAAAGATTGGAAAATGGCAGAAAGTAATATACAGCAGGCAAGAAAAAGGGTTGCTGATCATGATCTGGGAGACTTTTATCTGGAAGCTGCGAAAATTTACAGTGATGTAAATTATTTTGATCTCGCATTGGATTATTCCAATAAAGCTTACCATATATTCTGGGGAAAAGATGAAGAAAAAACAGCCAAGATAGATGGAATTTTTGCTTATACTTATTCCCAGCTCAATGATACTAGAAAAGCTGTTACTTATTATAGAAAGCTTTTAAACTTTTATCAGAAGAAAAAAAAACAGACAGAAACCATTAAAGCATTTAATAATTTAGGAAACGCTTATCTGGTTTTGTCAAAACTGGATTCATCAAGATATTATTTTGAAGAAGGATTAAAAGCTTTTGAAACATATGATAATCCGGTTTTAAAGGCTTTTGTCTTTTCAAACTTTGGTAAGCTCAATTTTTTGGAAGGAAATAATATCAAGGCAGAAGATTATTTATTGGAGGCCAGTACTATTTTAAAGAAAAATAATATTGATGATCATAAATCAAACTATCAGGTCAATTATAATCTAGCCAACTTCTATATCGAAACACAACGCCCGGAGAAAGCGCTACATTATGCTCAAAATATAGGAAAATATATAACTGCGAATGGAGTAAACTTTGATAATACCAATTATTTGAGAACTCTATATAAGGCTTATCAACTGAATAAAGATTATAAACATTCTTCGGAAACCTTTAAAAAATATGATTCTATTCGGGAGCTGTTGAATATAGAAGAGAAGGCTGTAAATGTAGAGCGATTGAAGATACAACATGATTACGAACTGCAGAAAAGGCTAGATAGAATAGAGCAGGACAGAAAAAATATGTTGTATGTGGTAATGGTTATCATTCTTCTATTAGTTGTAATCATAAGTATTTTACTGCTTATTAATTTCAGGAACAAAGCCGAGAAACTTAGACTTGAAAAAAAATTAATAGAAAACCGTGAAAGGCAGCTGGAAATAGACAATCAGATGAAAGAAAAAATGCTGGTCTACAAATCGATGGAGCAATCTAAGATTGAAGAAATCTTTAAGTCACTTTTGGAACAAGTGAATGTTTTAAAATCCAAGCTTAAAGACAGTGAAATCAATGAGGTCTCCCGAATTATCAACGAAATTAAGCTGAATACCAAACACGATTCATGGGGCGATTTTGAATACCACTTCCTGAATATCCATGAATCATTTTATGAAAATCTGGACCGCAAACATCCGGGTTTAACCAATTATGATAAACGATTGGCAGCGATGCTTAAACTTAAACTCTCCACAAAAGAAATTTCAAATCTTTTGAATGTAACGCCTAAAACCATTGAAAATTCAAGAACCCGTCTGAGAAAAAAGATGGATCTTACCAATACAAAAGAAGATCTTGCTCAATATTTAAATGAGTTGTAATTCATTGTTCTATAATTGTTTGTGTTTTGGTGTGTGGTAATGATGTGGTGTTTTTATTTTGTTATGTGGTAACTGTGTGTGGAATTTTTCATAGAGCTGGAAGACATTGCATTCCTTTGTCTCCTATTTAAAACAATACCGCTATGAAAAAATTACTTACTCTTTTTGTTGGCCTTTCAATAGGCTTTATGGGAAAAGCACAATGGAATCCAATATTGGATCAGAATCTTTTGGTGACCAGTGCGGGGTCATCTTCTTTTGCTGAAACTACGAGTGAGGGAAAAACGTATATTGGATACTGGAAGACTGTGCCGGCACCTGTGAATTTTGAACTTTGGGTTCAGATTCTGGATAAGAATGGCAGTAAGCTGCTAGGTACAGAGGGAATTAAAGTTTCTGATCAAATTCCCATGGGAACCTATACGGTTGTGGAAAGGACAAGAGTAGACGCATCAGATAATCTTTATATAGGAGTGACAGGAACCGGGGCGGGAACGCCGGGATATATTTTTAAAATTACCCCAGATGGTACATCAGTCTGGCCGAATGGTATTAGCTTGGGAGAAGCTTATTTACCTACTATTTTGCCACTGCTTGATGGAAATATTGTGGTCGGATACTTTCCCCCAAGTCAAAAATACGCGAAAGTACAAATGTTTAACCCTGCAGGACAGCCTATGTGGGCAACTCCTACTCAGATTATTTCAGATGATCCTGCTAAAAATACAATTCCGGCCGATCTTTTTAAATTGTCGGGGAATGCATGTGAGCTTATTTTCCATAAACAAGTGTCGTTTGGAACGACGAGCTATTTGTTTGCCAATAAAATAAATCTGCAAAACGGTTCATTGATGTGGGACACAGCTAGACAGATTACTGCCAAATCTACCTCTTACAATGCAAAATACTCAGGAGCGGTAGATGGAGATGTGGTGTATTATGGCTATAGTACGGGTGAAAATATGAGGTTCGACGGTTACCTTCAGAGGGTTAATCCTGATAGTTCTCTTCCATGGGGTGTTTCCGGGGTGGACTTTGATACCAATCAGATTTATTTTGAAAAAGATATGAAAATTGCTTTTGAGCCCGGATCTTCTTATATATGGTCGATTGCCAATTATAGTTCTTCTTCCCAGGGAGAGAATGGCGAGTTTGTTCAGAAGTTTGATAAAATTACAGGCGGCAGGCTATTTACAGATAATGCTAAACAAGTATTTCCTGTAGATAATATATCAATGTTCCATTATAGTAATCTACAATTGGTAAATGATCAACCGTATTTTGTAGTACAGAAAAAAGAAGGAACGGCGCTCAATGTATCTCTAAATGCTGTCTTGCTTAGAGATAATGGTGATTTTCAATGGCCTCAACATTATCTTCCGATGGCAACCTTTCCTGCTTCTAAAGCCTATACAACCGTATTGAAGCCTATAAACGGGCAAGGCGTTATTGTGTTTAAAGAATCTAAAAATACAGAAGGGGCACCTTCAGGAATCTATGTACAAAATCTACTTCTGCCTAATGGTACAATGGGAACTCGTGATATTTCAGAAATAAAATCAAATATTAAGTTTTATCCGAATCCGGCAGTAGATCTTATTCATATAGATGGATTGAAAGATCAGGATTTTAAAATTTATAATACTGCTGGTCAATTGGTAAAATCTGGATTTATTAAGCAAGGAATCATTGATGTTAAAGATCTGGTAAAAGGTGTTTTTATTTTAAAGGTAAAAGAAAAAGAAGAGAGTTTGAAGTTTATTAAAAAGTAATTTTCCATATATAGTAATAGTGTAAGGGGGAAGAAGGAGAGCAGATATCTGTTCTCCTTCTCATTATAATATGACGATATACCTGTAGTGGTATTATAATCTGAAATACGAACTTATGAATATCAATTATTTTTTTAAAACTTTTTAAAAATCAGTAATATCCGTTTGTAGTTTCAAAAATATTTTATACTTTTGCAGTCCAAAAAGTAGGTTTGTCATAAGTGAGTGCGATAACCTGCTGAATAATAAATGCTTCCAAACTCATTAATTATTCAAATTTAAAAAACAAACAATGGCTAAGAAAGTCTTTAAAATGGTAAAGCTTCAGGTGAAAGGTGGCGCAGCTAACCCTTCTCCACCAGTAGGTCCAGCATTGGGTTCTGCAGGTGTGAACATCATGGAGTTTTGTAAGCAATTTAACGGAAGAACCCAAGATAAGCCAGGGCAAGTTTTACCTGTAGTAATTACAGTATACGAAGACAAATCTTTTGAATTCGTTATTAAAACTCCACCTGCAGCGATTCAGTTAATGGATGCGGCTAAAATCAAGGGAGGTTCTGGTGAACCAAACAGAAACAAAGTAGGTGCTGTAACTTGGGAACAAGTAAAGAAAATCGCTGAAGATAAAATGGCGGATCTTAACTGTTTTACAATGGATTCTGCTGTTTCTATGGTAGCAGGTACTGCTAGATCTATGGGATTAAGAGTAACAGGAACTAAACCAACTTTTAACGCTTAATACTTAAAGAAATGGCAAAATTAACTAAAAAGCAAAAGGAAGCTTTAAGCAAAGTAGAAAAAGGAAGAATCTATAACCTTGAAGAAGGTTCAGCTCTTGTAAAAGAAGTGAACACTGCAAAGTTTGATGCTTCTGTAGATATCGCTGTAAGATTAGGTGTAGACCCAAGAAAAGCAAATCAAATGGTAAGAGGTGTTGTATCTCTTCCTCACGGTACTGGTAAAGATGTTAAAGTTTTGGCTTTAGTAACTCCAGATAAAGAAGCAGAAGCTAAAGCTGCTGGTGCTGATTATGTAGGTCTTGACGAATATTTACAAAAAATTAAAGACGGTTGGACAGACGTTGACGTTATCGTTACTATGCCAGCTGTTATGGGTAAATTAGGTCCATTAGGTAGAGTATTAGGTCCAAGAGGTTTAATGCCAAACCCTAAATCAGGAACTGTAACAATGGAAATTGGTAAAGCAGTAACTGAAGTGAAAGCAGGTAAAATTGATTTCAAAGTAGACAAGTATGGTATCATCCACGCTGGTATTGGTAAAGTATCTTTCGATGCTGCTAAGATCAAAGAAAACGCGCAGGAATTGATCTCTACATTGATCAAAATGAAGCCAACTGCTGCTAAAGGTACTTACGTGAAGTCAATCTATTTGTCTTCTACAATGAGCCCAGGTATTGCAATTGATACTAAATCTGTTAACTAATATTTAATCCTAAGACAATGACAAAAGACCAAAAAGTTGTAGCGATACAAGAGATCAAAGACTTGCTTCAGGATGCAAAAGTAGTATACGTAGCAGATCTAGACGGTTTGAACGCTGGTAAATCTTCAGATTTCAGAAGACAAGCTTTCAAGCAAAATATCAAAGTGAAAGTTGTTAAAAATACACTTTTACAAAAAGCAATGGAACAAATCGAAGGAGTAGATTACTCTGAAATGTTCCCATCTTTCAAAGGAAATACAGCATTAATGATCGCTGATACAGCTAATGCTCCTGCGAAACTTATCCAAGGATTCAGAAAGAAAGAAGAAAAGCCAGCTTTAAAGTCTGCTTTTGTTCAAGAAACTTTCTATATTGGTGACAACAACCTAGATATGTTGGCTAACATCAAGTCTAGAGAAGAAATGATCGGTGAAATCATCGGATTACTTCAGTCTCCAATCCAAAGAGTTGTTTCTGCTCTTCAAAACAAACCTGAAACTGTAGAAGCTAAAGCTGAAGAAGCTGCTCCTGTAGTTGAAGAAACTCCTGCTGAAGCTCCAGAAGCTGCTGCAGAAAGCACTGAAGAAACAAGTGCTGAATAATTATACTCAAAAAATTAAATAAATAATCAACAAAAACATTACAACAATGTCAGATTTAAAAAATTTAGCTGAAACGCTAGTAAACCTAACTGTAAAAGACGTAAACGAATTAGCTGCTATCCTTAAGGATGAGTACGGAATTGAGCCAGCTGCTGCTGCTGTAGTAGTTGCTGCAGGTGGTGCAGGTGAAGCTGCTGAAGAAAAGACTGAATTCGACGTAATTCTTAAGTCTGCAGGTGCTTCTAAATTAGCTATCGTTAAATTAGTAAAAGATTTAACTGGTGCTGGTCTTAAAGAAGCTAAAGATATCGTAGACGGAGCTCCTTCTGCAATCAAAGAAGGTGTATCTAAAGACGAAGCTGAAGCTCTTAAGAAGCAATTAGAAGAAGCTGGTGCTGAAGTAGAATTGAAATAATTTCAATTTTATTATAAATATAAGAAGCCTGAGCATTTGCTCAGGCTTTTTTTGTTATGATCATGAAGAAATATATGCATTTTATTTATAAGTGTATTTGAATATTTTTACAACGTATAGTGTTATATTTTATTATTAATATTTATTTGATAATAATTAACATAATATTTTATTTTAATTCATTGTATTGGATATTTTTAATGAATTTTTTTTATTAAAATGTTGTTTTGTTTGAAAAAGTATTATATTTGTACTAATAAAAAACACAACAAATGGATAGAAATTACTTTCTTTCCTATGGTCAAATAGCGTTTCTTCTGCTACTCTCGGCTATAGGAAAACTAAATGCAAGAATTATATCTGCTACAGAAAGCAAATTTGAATTGCTTCGCTATACAGATATAAAAGATACTGATTGCTACCCATACTTATCTTATTCTTTTTTGCAAGATACTGTGAGTTCTGCAGTATACGATTTTCGTCATCATATAGAAAATCATGGTGATTCTCAAGATACTGTTTTCGGAAATTCTTTACATGACAATTTTCCAATTGTCACTGACTACAATTTTTTCCTTCTGCCTATGAAAGATTTAAGGTCTGTTTTTCCTTTGAATAAATGGAGGGTATTACATTCTGTAGGTCATATAGAAGTATTGAGTGTAATAAAACAGGTGAAAAGGTTTTCTATCAACTCAGCTAGACTGATTGATGGCTTCAAGTTTATCATTAAGATTCCTGATAAGCTGATGATTGCTTCTATAAAATAATATTTCTGATTTTTACGATCTCTGGTAGAATTTCATTTACATATTTAAATGAAATAGCCATCGGATTGTCCTCTTCTAAAAATACAAACAAAAAAAAACAACAAATATCAACTAAGTATGAAAAACAAATTATTCACACTAGCACTTTTATCTGTCGGATTTTCTTTTTCCGCACAGGTTGGGATTAATACGGGGCAACCCCAGGCTACTCTTGAGGTAGTGGGTTTTCCATCCGATGTTAATAAGCTTGATGGAGTTATCGCCCCAAAACTTACGGGAGTGCAGCTTAAAGCTAAGAATTATACAGCTGCTCAAACCGGAGCTATCGTATACGTTACAGTTGCTGAAACATCACCTACCGGACAAACTGTGGATGTTATAACACCTGGTTACTATTATTTTGATGGAACAAAATGGGGGAATTTAAATGCAAATTGGCGCACAGTAGGGAACAGTGGTACAACGCCCACTTCTTCAACGTTAGGAACAGATATTTCTAACGGCAATTATTTGGGAACAAGTGATGGACAGAATTTGGTATTGGCTACACAAAAAAATGTAAAGGGAATACTTGATGTAAATGGAACGCTTCAGGGTGGAAACTCTAATGATGTAACAGGGCCTTATGCAGCTTTTTCCTGGGGATCAAAAAATACAACCAATTCAACCTCTTCCAATATTGCGTTAGGAAGAAATAATACAGCAACAGCAGTCGCAGCTAATTTTCCAGCAGTAGCTATTGGGGCTAATAATGCGGCTACGAGCGGTGCAAAAATTATTGGAAATTCCAATACCGCATCAGGAGCTAATCAATTGGTATTCGGGAACTCTAATACAGTAACCGGTAATACAGGGCTTACAGTTGGAAATAGTAATACAAATAACGGCGGAATTGCTATAGGGGCAGGAAATACTGTCTCGATGAATAATATAGCAATAGGGTCAGCCGGTAATGCTTCAGGGGTGGAAGCTATGACAATAGGCTTTACGGCAACGGCAACAGCCGGACAAACAGTATATGCTAATGGCTCTCATATCTTTTTTAACAAAGGAAATGCTAGAGGTACGATCGTAGGAATTAACATGATCCCTACTGCAGCGGCGACTTCCGGAGCTGCTATGCAAATATTGGGAGTTGCCAGCCCTCCGGCTTCTTGTACATCAGCAGAAGAAGGTGCGATCCGTTACAATTCTACAGCAAAAGTACATGAAGGATGTAATGGAACAAACTGGAGAGCTTTCTATTAATTGAAAAATAAACACAAACCTTATAAAATAAAAAAATGACCAAAAAATTATTCGAGAAACTGACCGCAGTGCTCATGACATTGGTGATGTCAACAGTAGCATTTGCACAGCAGGGCTATGAGCCAATCCGTGGGATGGGTGTGGAAGCAAAACCTGTAAATAATTCAGGAATTTGCTTAGCATGTTATAACGGAAGCATGAATCCGGTGGTAGATGCCAACCTGGATAACAGCGTAAGTATGGGAAATTTCGCTTCTTTAATAAGTGGAAACGGAATCTCAGTAAAAAATAAAAATACATCTTATCCGGCAGGATATATTACCGGATTTAATGTTGATCTTGGAACAAGCTTTATTACGATTGATCTTTTAAGCTCTTTAAGAATCAGTACATATAAAAATGGAGTTCTCCAGGAAAGCACTACAAGCAGTACACTTTTATCAGTGCCGGCATTCGGGGGAAGCAAGAACAGAATATTTTTACACTTTAAGACTTCTAAAGAGTTTGATGAAGTGAGATTGTATCAGACGAATGTTCTTTCCGTTTTCAGTGCTATGAATGTATACTACGCATTTGCATTTGATCCGGCGAAAGTGCCTGTGGATAATAATGGTATTTGCGATGATATCATTGCGGGAAGCGGTGTAGATGGTAACGTATCAGGAAGCAGCAGTTTCTTAGCTCCGCTTTCTTACGTTCAAAACAAGGAAAATATCGGTGACGGAAATAAAAATTCTTTTGGAAAAATCATACTTCCGATTGGTTTATTAGGATCATATTCTGTAGGAGTTTTAGATAAAAACCAAGTATATCCTGCAGGAAACAGAACAGGGTTTGTTATTGAGCCTGATGATCAGGGAAAACTACTAAGCGCTGAATTCTTAAAAAATATTACTATTGAAACTTATTTATTCGGACAACTTCAGGACTCTAGACAACTTTCAGATGGTGGAGGATTGATTAATATTAAAGTTCTTGGATATGGTTCAGGGAAACAAAAAGTAACTTTAACTACCACTAAGCCTTTCAATGAAGTAAGATTAAAAATTACTCAGACGGTAGGATTCAACCTAGGTGCTCTTAAAGTATATTATGCTTTCGAAGAACCTATCTCTTGTGAATGTGATGATAAAATTCAGACCAGCGGTTCTGCGGTACCTGGAAATTTAGTAACAGGATCAAGCTGGACATCAGGGCCTGGATTCTTTGGTCTTATTTTAGCTAAAATGACCAATCCGGAAGCTATTGTGGATAACAATCCATCCAATTATGCAATTGCAACAGTTCCGGCAGCATCTATTTTCAGTATTTTCTCAGCGTATGCAACAGTAAGCAGCAATAGTATGCTTCCTGCTAATACAATGGCTGGATTTACTGTAGAAAAAGCAGGGAATCTACTTGGAGTAAGTGTGCTTGAAAATATTACCGTGACCTTATATAACGGAAATACGGTTACAGATAACTTTACAAGTTCTGGAAGTCTTATCAGTGGAAATTTCTTTACCACAAACTCTAATAAATTTTATGTAGGAGGAAAGGCTACAAAACCTTTTAACAGAATGAAAATTACCTTCAACAGCGGAACAGCCGTTCGTATTCCTCAAAATTATTATATCTATAATGCTTTTGCAAGTAAAGATGATGATAATGATGGAGTGCCAAACTGCTTCGACCGTTGCCCTAATGGTGATGATAATATAGATAATAACGGAAATGGTATTCCTGACTGTGCAGAAGGCTGTACAGCGGTGAATGATAAATCGCCTGTATTGGATACAGATGGTGATGGTATTGTTGATGCATGTGATCTGGATTCAGACAATGACGGTATTCCTGATGCGATTGAAGACTTTGATAAAAATGGGAAATTCCAGGATGATGATAAAGAAGGAGATCTTCTGTTGACTCCTATTTTGGGAGATTCAGTACCTAATTATCTTGATCTGGATTCGGATAACGATGGAATTTTAGATCTTTTTGAATCAGGTATTCCAACTTCTGTGATCAGTCAAATTGATACAGACCGAAATGGAATCATTGATAGCAATGTTCCGGTAGGTAAAAATGGTATTGCAGATATTCTTGAAACTTCTCCTGATTCCGGAGTGATGAAATACCCAATCAAAAATACAGATGGTGATGATAAACCGGACTTCCTGGATATTACTTCCAATGGTATTGATTTTGATCTGTATCAAATAGGAAAAGGGAACCTTGATACATTGGGAGGAGGATTCATCTCTACAATTAATGATAATGATAAAGACGGAATTCAAGCAGTGGTAGATACTGATCTTGTGAAGAGAGGAGCTCCAAATTCCCCACTTTCTCCTTATGCTTCTTTATTGAAAAATGGGTTGGCAAGTTCAGCAAAAGCTTCAAAAGCTTCCGAAATAGCGGAGGCAGCTAATGATGTGAAGATTTATCCTAATCCTGTAAAAGCTGGAGAAAGCCTTATGATTACAGCAGGTGAAGAAGGATTTTATACGTTATTCTCTGCGGAAGGAAAAGTAGTGAAATCTGGGAAATTCTCAGCACGTACTGGTATTGATACCTCTGCATTGCCTACGGGAATTTATATCATTAACATAGAAACTAAATCAGTTGTAAAATCTTACAAAGTTATTGTAAAATAACAATAAAAATATCTTGTAAATCATTGTAAGATGATAGACAATATATAAATTTTGAGCCTGAGTTTTATACTCAGGCTTTTTTATGATAAAAGCGAAACAAAAGTGTGTCTGTTTTTATAAATTTTTGATGATGAAGTAGATTTTTGCATCCATTAATGAAATTAAACATGAAATACTGCTCATAAAGAGAAGTCAATTAATAGGCTTAATCATCTTATTTGATTGAAAATAATTGGTATTTTAAACTTTTATGATTTGATTTTTTTATGGTTCTTATAATTTAATTTAAATAGAGGGTATTTTGTGTTTTTTTATCAATGATTTGTTATTTTAGGTAAGGCTGAAAAGCTTTTAATTTAAAAACAACAAATATGAGACAAAGAAAATTATTGATCCTGTTTACGACGGGATTAGCCGCGTATTTTAATGCACAATGTGCTAATCCGGCAAATGTTACTTCCTATACTTATAATGGAAAAGTATATGAAGTTATAAAAGAACTGAAAAACTGGAGTGCAGCTTCGCTTTGTGCTGTACAAAGAGGTGGGTATTTGGTTGAGATTAATGATGCCAATGAGCAAAATGCTGTTTATAATTTTATTACTTCGTCAGGAATTTCGACAAGTTATGCTCCTGTAAATGATGGTGGTGGTACCTCTTATCTTTGGATAGGAGCCTCTGATAGAGTGACGGAGGGAAGATGGCTGTGGGATGGTAATAATGATGGGGCAGGTATTAATTTCTGGAATGGGCAAGGTGCTGCAGGGTCAGGAAATGGGATGCCTGTTGCCAATCGTTATAATAATTGGGGAAGAGAGAATGGAACTGGGATGATTATGGAACCTGATAATTATCTTGATAATCAAAATGCAGCGGCAATAGCATTAAGCGGTTGGCCTTCTGGTTCTAATTCATTAGGTATAGCGGGGCAGTGGAATGATTTGGATATGAATAATACGCTTTATTATATTGTGGAGAAAGATAATCAAGTTCTTGGAGTTCAGGATACTTCTCATGCCAATAATAAAAAATTGGAAATATATCCTAATCCGGTAAAATCGGGTGAAAATCTTATGATTACTGCCAGTGAGGAAGGAGTTTATACTGTATTTTCAGAAGCAGGAAAAATAATGAAGACTGGCAAATTCTCCTCGCGCACGGGGATTGATACCTCTTCGTTGTCTTTGGGAGTTTATATGATTACTATAGAAACTAAATCAACAGTAAAATCTTATAAGCTTATTGTGAAATAGTTGTAAGAAAACCTATTATTAATGGAGGCTGCTCAGAAATGGACAGCCTTTTTAAGTTTTAATGGCCTCAAAATGAGGAAGATTATTTGTAATTGTGGATAACTTTTTGTATCTTTGCCCCTCTTTTGGCGCGAAAAATTGTTTGTAAATTTATAAAATACTGAAAATCAACTCTTTCATTGTGTAATAGCATGGAAGGGATTTTGTGTTTATAGATATTACGGGTAATACCGTCTCAAAAGTAAGAAAAATATTTTGCATTACGCTGTGAAAAGATATACCAGTGTTGCAGTTAGGAATCAGACTGTAAGAATCAAGAACAAAGAATAAAGACTATTTCTGATAGCGCCAAATATCTCCATGTCTTTTCTCTTTTCTCTTTTCTCTTTTTTCACTTCCTGATATTTTTAAATGAATCAAAATATTTTTTAACCCTTTCTTAAAAGTTTTATGAGTAAAACAAAATCAACAACTCAAGGAAATCCGAGAATTAATTTCTCATCAGCGAAAGGAAAAATTGTAACTCCAGACTTCTTGGACATCCAAATCGAGTCTTTCAGAGAATTTTTCCAGCTTGATACACTTCCTGAAGCCAGAAAGACAGAAGCTCTTTACAAGACTTTCCAAGAGAATTTCCCAATTACGGATTCAAGAAACCAATTCGTATTAGAATTCTTAGACTATCTGGTAGATTCTCCACGTTATTCAATCGATGAGTGTGTGGAAAGAGGACTTACTTATTCAGTTCCTCTAAAAGCAAGACTTAAACTGTACTGTACTGACCCGGAACACGAAGATTTCCAAACAGTGGTTCAGGACGTATATTTAGGTCCGGTTCCTTATATGACTCCTTCTGGTTCATTCATTATCAATGGAGCAGAGCGTGTAATCGTAACTCAGTTACACAGATCTCCGGGTGTATTCTTCGGACAGACTTACCACGCTAACGGAACCAAACTTTACTATTCAAGAATTATCCCTTTCAAAGGATCTTGGATGGAATTTACAACCGATATCAACAGCGTAATGTACGCGTATATCGACCGTAAGAAAAAGTTACCATTAACAACTTTATTAAGAGCTATCGGTTACGAATCTGATAAGGATATCCTTCAGATCTTCGACCTTGCTGAAGAAGTGAAAGTTTCTAAAGCTGCCCTTAAAAAAGTAGAAGGGAGAACATTGGCTGCGAGAGTATTGAACACTTGGTTCGAAGACTTCGTAGACGAAGATACAGGTGAAGTAGTTTCTATCGAAAGAAACGAAATCATCTTAGACAGAGAAACGATCCTTGAAAAAGAACACTTAGATCTTATCTTGGATGCTGGTGTGAAATCTATCTTGATTCACAAAGAAAACAGCAATGAATTCTCTATCATCCAGAATACATTACAAAAAGACCCTACGAACTCTGAGAAAGAAGCAGTAGAGTACATCTATCGTCAGTTAAGAAACGCAGATCCACCAGATGAGGAAACTGCAAGAGGAATCATTGAAAAATTATTCTTCTCTGAGCAGAGATATTCATTAGGTGAAGTAGGACGTTACAGACTAAACAAAAAGTTAGGTCTTAATATTCCAACTACAACTGAGGTTCTTACAAAAGAAGATATCATTGCGATCGTAAGACACTTAATTGAGCTTGTAAATTCTAAAGCTGAGGTTGATGATATCGACCACTTATCAAACAGAAGAATTAAAACTGTTGGTGAGCAATTAGCAGGACAGTTCGGTGTAGGTCTTTCAAGAATTGCAAGAACAATCAAGGAGAGAATGAACGTTAGAGATAACGAAATCTTTACTCCACTTGACCTTGTAAATGCTAAGACTTTAACATCTGTAATCAACTCATTCTTTGGTACCAACCAGCTATCTCAGTTCATGGACCAAACCAACCCTCTATCAGAGATCACTCACAAGAGAAGATTATCTGCACTAGGGCCTGGTGGTTTATCAAGAGAAAGAGCAGGTTTCGAGGTTCGTGACGTTCACCATACTCACTACGGAAGAATTTGTCCGATTGAAACTCCGGAAGGACCAAACATCGGTTTGATTTCATCTTTAGGTATTTATGCAAAAATCAATAACCTAGGTTTCATCGAAACTCCATATAGAAAAGTAGAAGATGGTAAGATTAATCTTAACGCAGATCCTATTTATCTGAATGCAGAAGACGAAGAAGACAAAGTAATTGCTCAGGCAAACGTTGAATTGAGTGATAATGGAGATTTCTTAACAGACAGAATTATTGCAAGACTAGATGGTGACTACCCGGTAGTTGAACCATCTCAGGTTAACCTTATCGACGTTGCACCAAACCAGATCTCTGGTATTTCGGCTTCTCTAATTCCATTCTTGGAGCATGATGATGCGAACCGTGCATTGATGGGATCTAACATGATGCGTCAGGCCGTTCCTCTATTGAAGCCACAGGCTCCAGTTGTTGGTACAGGGCTTGAGCAACAAGTTGCAAGAGACTCAAGAATCTTAATTAACGCTGAAGGTACAGGTACAGTACAGTACGTAGATGCTGACAGAATCGTTATTAAATACGAAAGAAGCGAAGACGAAGATTTAGTACAATTCGAGTCTGCTACTAAAACATACAACCTTACTAAGTTTAGAAAAACTAACCAGAGTACAACCATTACCCTAAGACCAAACGTAAGAGTAGGTGATGTAGTGGAAAAAGGACAAGTACTTTGTGACGGTTATGCTACTGAAAAAGGAGAATTAGCTCTTGGTAGAAACTTAGTAGTAGCGTTCATGCCTTGGAAAGGGTACAACTTCGAGGATGCGATCGTAATCAACGAAAAAGTTGTTCGTGAAGACTGGTTTACTTCAATCCACGTAGATGAATATTCATTAGAAGTTCGTGATACTAAATTAGGTATGGAAGAACTTACTGCTGATATTCCAAACGTATCTGAAGAAGCTACTAAAGATCTTGACGAGAATGGTATGATCAGAATCGGTGCTGAAGTGAAGCCTGGAGATATCATGATTGGTAAAATTACTCCAAAAGGTGAATCTGATCCGACTCCTGAAGAAAAACTTCTTAGAGCAATCTTTGGTGATAAAGCTGGTGATGTAAAAGATGCATCATTAAAAGCTGACTCTTCATTAAGAGGGGTTGTTATCAACAAGAAATTGTTCTCTAGAAACATTAAAGACAAAAAGAAAAGAACTGAAGAAAAACTTAAACTTGAAGAAATTGAAAACACTTACAAGGCTAAGTTTGACGAGTTGAGAAACACTTTAATTGAAAAATTAAATACACTTGTAAGCGGGAAAACTTCTCAAGGGGTACAAAATGACCTTGACGAAGAGATCATCGGTAAAGGTGTGAAGTTCACTCACAAGTTATTAACTTCAGTTGAAGATTATGTAAACGTTAGCGGTTCAGACTGGACAGTAGACGCTGACAAGAATGAATTGATCAAACAATTGATTCACAATTACAAAATCAAATATAACGATATCCAAGGGGTTAAAAACCGTGAGAAATTTGCAATTTCAATCGGAGATGAGCTTCCAGCAGGTATCATGAAGCTTGCTAAAGTTTACATCGCTAAGAAACGTAAACTAAACGTAGGGGATAAAATGGCAGGACGTCACGGTAACAAAGGTATCGTATCAAGAATCGTTCGTGAAGAAGATATGCCATTCCTAGAAGACGGAACACCAGTAGATATCGTATTGAATCCACTAGGGGTACCTTCTCGTATGAACATCGGACAGATTTATGAAACAGTTCTTGGATGGGCAGGTCAAAAATTAGGAATGAAGTTCGCTACACCAATCTTCGATGGAGCAACTCTTGATCAGATTACTGAGTATACTGAGAAAGCAGGTCTTCCTAAATTCGGTCATACTCACCTTTATGATGGTGGTACCGGAGAGAGATTTACGCAGGCTGCTACAGTGGGTGTTATCTACATGCTGAAACTAGGACACATGGTTGATGATAAGATGCACGCACGTTCTATCGGTCCTTACTCATTGATTACTCAGCAGCCGTTAGGAGGTAAAGCTCAGTTCGGTGGTCAGAGATTCGGAGAGATGGAGGTTTGGGCACTTGAAGCATTCGGTGCATCTAACATCCTAAGAGAAATCTTGACTGTGAAGTCGGATGACGTGATTGGTAGAGCAAAAACTTATGAAGCAATTGCTAAGGGTGAATCTATGCCTGAACCAGGTATTCCAGAATCATTCAACGTATTACTTCACGAGTTACAAGGACTTGGATTAGACGTAAGATTAGAGGAGTAAGATATCAGATGTCAGACACAAGATGTCAGACTATGACACTCTAAGAATTTTATAATCCTTGAATTTGGAATGATGATTTCGTCTGAAATCTGAAATCTGAAATCTAAAATCTAAAAAAAATTATGTCAAATAAAAATAAATCAAGTAGATTTAATAAAATAACCATCGGTTTAGCTTCACCGGAGTCTATTTTACAAGACTCAAGAGGGGAGGTTTTAAAGCCGGAAACTATTAACTACAGAACTCACAAGCCTGAAAGAGACGGGCTATTCTGTGAGAAAATCTTTGGTCCTGTAAAGGATTACGAATGTGCTTGTGGTAAATACAAGAGAATTCGTTACAAAGGGATCGTTTGTGACCGTTGTGGAGTAGAAGTTACTGAGAAAAAAGTAAGAAGAGAGAGAATCGGGCACATCAACCTTGTAGTTCCAATTGCACACATTTGGTATTTCCGTTCATTACCAAACAAAATCGGATACCTTCTTGGAATTCCTTCTAAGAAATTAGATATGATCATCTACTACGAAAGATATGTAGTGATTCAACAAGGTATTGCTAAGAAATTAGACGGTTCTGATTTTGAGAACATGGAATTCCTTACAGAAGAAGAGTACCTTGATATCATGGAAACTCTTCCAATCGAGAACCAATATCTTGATGATTCTGATCCAAACAAATTCATCGCTAAAATGGGTGCTGAAGCTGTTGAAGAATTGTTAAAGAGAATTGACCTTGATGCATTGTCTTTCGACTTGAGACACAAAGCTCACAATGAAGGATCTAAACAAAGAAGAACTGAAGCTCTTAAGAGATTGAACGTTGTAGAAGCATTAAGAGGTGCTAATACAAGAATGATCAACAGACCAGAGTGGATGATTATGCGTGTTCTTCCTGTTATCCCACCAGAACTAAGACCATTAGTTCCATTGGATGGAGGACGTTTCGCAACTTCTGACTTAAATGACCTTTATAGAAGAGTTATTATCAGAAATAACCGTTTGAAGAGATTATTGGAGATCAAAGCTCCTGAAGTAATCTTGAGAAACGAGAAGCGTATGCTTCAGGAATCAGTAGATTCATTATTCGATAACACAAGAAAATCTTCTGCAGTAAAATCTGAATCAAACAGACCATTGAAATCACTTTCTGATTCATTGAAAGGTAAGCAAGGTCGTTTCCGTCAGAACTTACTAGGGAAAAGGGTTGACTACTCTGCACGTTCGGTAATTGTTGTAGGTCCAAACTTACAGCTTCACGAATGTGGTATTCCTAAAGATATGGCAGCTGAACTTTACAAACCATTTATCATTAGAAAACTAATCGAGAGAGGTATTGTAAAAACTGTAAAATCTGCGAAGAGAATTATCGATAGAAAAGAACCAGTAGTTTATGATATCCTTGAAAACGTGATGAAAGGTCACCCGGTACTATTGAACAGGGCACCTACGCTTCACAGACTTGGTATTCAGGCTTTCCAACCTAAGATGATCGAAGGTAAAGCTATCCAACTACACCCATTAGTAACTACGGCCTTCAATGCCGATTTCGATGGTGACCAGATGGCGGTACACTTACCGTTAGGGCCAGAAGCAATCCTTGAAGCTCAGTTATTGATGTTAGGTTCTCAAAACATCTTGAACCCTGCAAACGGTTCTCCAATTACGGTACCTTCTCAGGACATGGTTCTTGGTCTTTATTTCATGACTAAAGAATTAAGCTCTACAGAAGATATGAAAGTAAAAGGAGAAGGTCTTGCTTTCTATTCTCCTGAAGAAGCGGAAATCGCTTATGCAGAAGGTAGAGTTTCATTAAATGCTAAGGTAAGATGTAGACTACCAATCAAAGAAGACGGTGTAATCGTAACAAGATTGATCGAAACTTCTGTAGGTAGAATCTTATTCAACCAAATTGTACCTAAGCAAGTAGGATATATCAATGAACTTCTTACTAAGAAATCATTGAGAAACGTTATCGGTAAGATCCTTGCTGATACAGATTTCCCTACAACGGTGAAGTTCTTGGATGCAATGAAAGATCTAGGGTACTCAAACGCATTCAAAGGAGGTCTATCGTTCTCTCTAGGAGATATCGTAGTACCTGTTGAGAAAAAGCAGATGATTGCTACTTCAATTGAAACTGTAGACGAAATTAGAGCTAACTATAACATGGGTCTAATTACCGATACAGAACGTTATAATCAGGTAATCGACGTTTGGACTAACACCAACGCTGGATTAACTGAAATGATCATGAGCAGAATGAAAACTGACCAAGGTGGTTTCAACTCTGTATACATGATGCTTGACTCTGGGGCGAGGGGTTCTAAGGAACAGATCCGTCAGTTATCAGGGATGAGAGGTTTGATGGCGAAACCGCAAAAAGCTGGTTCTACCGGTGCGGAGATCATCGAAAACCCGATCCTTGCAAACTTTAAGGAAGGTCTTTCCATCTTAGAGTACTTTATCTCTACCCACGGTGCTCGTAAGGGTCTTGCGGATACCGCTCTTAAAACTGCCGATGCTGGTTACCTAACCAGAAGATTGGTAGACGTTGCACAGGACGTTATCGTTACAGAAGATGACTGTGGAACTCTAAGAGGAACAGAGGTTACTGCACTTAAGAAAAATGATGAGATCGTTGAAAGAATCTCTGAAAGAATCTTAGGTAGAGTATCTCTACATAATATTTATGATCCTGAGACAGACGAGCTTATTGCTAGTGCAGATCAGGTGATCATTGAATCATTGGCGAAGAGAATTGAAGAAGCTGGATTAGAAGCTGTGGAAGTTCGTTCACCACTTACTTGTGAAGCTAAGAAAGGTATCTGTGCAAAATGTTACGGTAGAAACTTAGCAACTGGTAAAGTGATTCACATGGGTGAAGCGGTAGGTGTAATTGCAGCACAGTCAATTGGGGAACCAGGTACTCAGCTTACGTTGAGAACTTTCCACCAAGGGGGTACTGCAGGAAACGTATCAGAAAACCCATCAATCGTTGCAAGAAGAGATGGTATCGTTGAAATGGATGAAGTAAGAACAATTACTTCTGAAGATGAAAACGGTAATACAGCTGAGGTTGTAGTTTCTCGTTCAACAGAATTCAGATTAGTTGCTGATAATGAGTCTAGAACTCCATTAATGGTAGCTAACGTACCTTACGGATCTATCTTATCTGTGAAACCAGGTGATAAAGTGAAGAAAGGGGATACAATCTGTAGATGGGATCCGTATAACGCGGTTATCATTGCTGAAACTTCAGGTAAGGTAGAATACGAGGATATCATCCAGGGTATTTCATTCCAACTTGAAATTGACGAACAAACAGGATTCGAAGAGAAAGTAATCTCTGAATCTAGAAATAAGAAAGCCGTACCTACCTTGAAGGTGGTAGACTCTAAAGGAGTTGAGCAAAAAGCTTACAACTTACCGGTAGGAGCCCACTTAATGGTAAACGATGGTGAGAAAATTAAGGCTGGTAAAGTCTTAATCAAGATCCCAAGAAAATCTGCAAAAGCAGGGGATATCACCGGAGGTCTTCCGAGAGTTACCGAATTATTCGAAGCAAGAAACCCTTCAAACCCAGCGGTTGTTACTGAAATCGACGGGGTAGTTTCTTACGGAAAAATTAAGAGAGGTAACCGTGAACTTATCGTTGAAGCTAAAACTGGAGAAAGAAAAATTTACCTAGTTAAATTATCTAACCAGATCTTAGTACAGGAGAATGACTTCGTGAGAGCTGGTTCGCCACTTTCTGACGGATCAATCACTCCAGACGATATCTTAAGAATTAAAGGTCCAACAGCTGTTCAGGAATACTTAGTAAACGAAATCCAGGAAGTTTACCGTCTACAGGGGGTAAAAATCGACGACAAGCACTTCGAAATCATCGTAAGACAGATGATGACAAAAGTATCTATCGTGGATGGAGGTGATACTCAATTCCTTGAGGGAGCTCTTGAGCACAAGTATGACTTCCTTGAAGAAAACAACAGAGTATTCGGTCTTAAAGTAGTAGTAGATGCTGGTGATTCTAAAGAATTCAGCCCAGGTCAGATGATTACTGCAAGAGAATTAAGAGATGAAAACTCTAAATTGAGACGTGAGGATCAAAGTTTAGTAGAAGTAAGAGAAGCTCTTCCTGCTACTGCAACTCCTGTACTACAAGGTATTACAAGAGCAGCTCTTCAAACGAAATCGTTCATGTCTGCAGCATCGTTCCAGGAAACAACTAAGGTTCTTAACGAGGCAGCAGTTGCTGGTAAGATTGATGATCTTAACGGTCTTAAAGAAAATGTAATTGTAGGACACAGAATCCCTGCAGGTACAGGTCTTAAAGAGTATCAGAATGTTATCGTAGGTTCTAAGAAGGAATTCGAAGACCTTAACTAAAATTAATGATTTGAAATTTGGGATTTGAAATTATTTTTATATTTTCACAATCTCAAATTTCGAATTTTAAAAACATAATTTATAACAATGGACAACAATCAAAATCCACAAGACGGAAACATCAACATCGAATTAAACGAAATGGTAGCTGCTGGTATCTATGCTAACTTAGCTCTAGTAAACCACTCTCCATCTGAATTTGTAGTAGACTTTATTCAGTTGATGCCAGGTGTTCAGCAAGCTAAAGTAAGATCAAGAGTAATTCTTGCTCCACTTCACGCTAAAAGAGTATTAAACGCTCTTCAACAGAACATCGCTAACTACGAGCAGCAGTTTGGAGAAATCAAAGAAGTTGAGCCTTTCGTATTAGGAGGAAACAACGTACAAGCTTAAGATTTTTTTCTTACAATAAAATAAGAATGCCCTGGTTTTTACCAGGGCATTTTTTTATTACCTATAATTAATATTGTGAATTATTCTATAGGAAAATATTCATATTACTGGGTTTTTTGATGGTGTTTATATATTGATAATGAAAGAATTTTATTTTTTTATAAATCGTTAATCCTATTTTATATATTTGTTTTAAAATATTGACGAAAAGGATATGGACAATCAATTTATTATTCAGAAATTTGGATTTCTGGGAAACGACTTTCTGGGCGAATTTCAGAAACATGCAGTTTTTGCTGACATAAAATCAAAAACTGAAATTGTAAGGGAAGGACAGAAAAATAAGTATGTACCTTTTTTGATCAAGGGGTCTATAAAAGTTTTTACCCTTAATGATGGCAGAGAACTTATCTATTATTATATCAAAGAAAGTGACAGCTGCCTGATGACCTTTTCATCTATTTTTACAGATTATATAAGCAGAGTATACGCTGTAGCCGAGGAAGATTCTGAGGCATTGCTTATTCCTGTCTCCGTTATGCATGATTGGCTGCTGAGGTTTCCGGAAATTAATAAATTGTTCTATCATGAATACGACAGACGGTTTTCTGAGATTATGAATATGGTAAATGATGCTGTTTTTCACCGCCTGGACAAAAGAGTTCTTAATTATATCAAACAACAGATTTCTGTTACCGGAAACAATCCCATCAAAATTACCCATAGAGAGATTGCCAATAATCTTGGAACTTCGAGAGAAGTGGTAAGCAGAGTTTTGAAAAAAATTGAAAGTGATGGTGATATTTTACAAACCAAAGAAGGAATAAAAGTCGTTGTAAATGAAAATGTTAGACTTGTCTAATTTATGTTGTTTTAAAACTTTATGATTTATAATTGATAAAAACGATCTTCTTGGTGACTTTTATCACATATTTTTGAATTAGTAACGCAATAGATTTGTTATATCATAATTTAATACAAATTGTAATATGACAAAAGCTCTCTTATTTTTGTCGGTATTTTCATCAGTATTTGCCTTTGCACAGGAAGATTTGCTGAAAGATATCGATACTGTAAAAACTAATACAGATACCTCACAGCCTGCATTCAAAGCATTGCAGATTGTAACCGGACAATCTACTAAACTCGCTGCCAAAAAAGAATGGTATATTGTAGTGGCACATCGGTTCGGGGATGTAAGTGCGGGGTTTAAAGACTTTTTCGGACTGGATAATGCTTCTACTAAACTTGGGGTAATTTATGGTCTTACAGATGCCATCTCGTTAAGCCTGTCCCGAGAAACCAATATGAAAACCTTTGAAGGGGGCATAAAATATAAACTGGTAAAGCAAAATGAGAACTTTCCGGTAGATATTGTAGGCTATCATGTCATGGGTGCCAATACAGCACTCGATAAAGATACTTATCCACATCTTAGATTTAGTGATAGACTGTCTTACCTTACACAAGCTTTAATTTCTAGGAGATTTAGCGATGGATTCTCATTGCAGCTTACTCCTTCCTATGTACATAAGAACCTTTACGATCCTAATATTGAAGATAAAAATCAGTTTCTGGCAGGTCTTGGAGGACGCTATAAAATTTCAAAAAGAGTTTCTGTAAATGCGGAATATTTTGTGAATTTCGATAATCACAGTTTCTATAAAAATCCATTATCATTAGGAGTAGATATAGAAACCGGAGGGCATATTTTCCAGCTTTTATTTACGAACTCCCAAATCAATTCAGACATCGGATATCTTACGAATGCATCTGGAAATTGGGGGAAAGGACATATTTTCTTTGGGTTTAATCTTTACAGAGTTTTTTAATATGAGAAAAGTAATATATATGCTAGCCCTGTCAGTTGCAGCCATCATTATTGCCTGTGAAAGCAGAACCTACGAAGAAATTTCAGATAACAAGCCGATCATATTGCCTGTAAAGTATACAGCAGATATAAAACCCATCATGGATAATAACTGTATTGGTTGTCATGCTGCTGGTAGCTTTAAGCCTTTAGCCACTTACGATCAGGTAAAAAATAATATAGACGGAATCTTAGACCGAATTCAAAGAGCCAACGGAGACCAGGAAAAAATGCCTAAAGGAGGCTCATTATCTGCCACTCAGATCAACACCTTTATTAAGTGGAAAGCTGATGGATTAACCGAAAACTAAAAATATTGGATATGAAAAAACTAACATTACTCAGCGTATTTCTGCTATTTACCCATTATGTTTCAGCTCAGAAATACAGCTCTAAAACCGGTAAATTAACATTTGAAGCATCAGTACCTATGTTTGATGATATTTATGCTCAAGATGATAATAATCTGGTTATTCTTAATGCTGATACCGGAGAGATGGCATCTGTTTCTGTCGTTAAAAATTTCCATTTTAAGACCAAATTAATGGAAGAACATTTCAATGAAAGCTATGCGGAGTCTGCCAAATTCCCCAAAACTACCTTCAAAGGGAAAATTGCAGGTTTTGATAAATCAAAATTGACTGCCAGCCCACAGAAATATACAATTCAGGGAACCTTGAACTTTCATGGAGTTGATAAAGCTATCACTTCAGCAGCTTCCCTCTATACAAAAGATGGTAAAATTTATATACAAGGAAGTTTTGTTGCAAAACCAGCAGATTATAAAGTAACCATCCCTAAAATGGTTACTAAAAAAATTGCTGAAAATGTAAATGTTGAATATAACTATATCCTGATAAAATGAGAAACCTGTTGATAACAATAAGCCTGTTTCTGGGATCATTGCTATTGGCTCAGGAAAAAGCAAAATCAATATTTGATATTGCCAGAAATGGTACCGTTTCTGAAGTAAAAGAACTGATGAAGCAAAATCCGGATATCATTAATCAAGCTAATGAAAACGGCTTCTCACCTCTTATTTTGGCTTGCTACAGAGGAAATGTAGAAGTCGCTGAATTTTTGATAGATCATGTAAAGGATGTAAACTATAAAAGCCGGGAAGGAACAGCATTGGCTGGTCTTTCAGTAAAATATAACAGAAAGCTGACAGAAGATTTATTAAAGAAAAATGCTGACCCTAATATTGCAGATGATACAGGAGCTACACCGTTATTTTGGGCCGTAAAATTCGGGAATAAAGAACTCATTGAACTTCTGCTTAAATATAAAGCTGATAAATCAATAAAAGATGCAATGGGAATGACTCCATTTGAATACGCTTTACAGACTAACAAGGAAGAAATTATTAATATCTTAAAAAAGTAATATGAAGAAAATTTTACTAACATTCAGTATAGTCCTTGCCAATTTTGCATGGGCTCAGTTTTCGTCAGGAACGGTAGCTCTTCCGGTTACTGGTATGACGGTAAAATTCGATACAACTCCTACAGGAGTAACTCTTACATTAACAGGGGATAGCAATTCTATGCTTGGAATTGGGTTTGGAACTACAGGAATGGCCTCAGGATCTGATGGGTTTATTTATAATGCAACTGCAAACAGAGATTACACATTTATAGGGAAGACAATGCCTAATGCAGATGCTAGTCAGGATTGGACGGAAACATCCAATACAGTATCCGGAAGTACGAGAACTATTGTGGCAACAAGAAGCCTTTCCGGAGGAGCTGGTGATTTTGCAATTGCCAATGCAGCGGGAACAATCAATATCTTTTATGCCCGTAAAACCGGTACCACTTTAGGATATCATGATATAGGAAGAGACTATGCAACATTAACAATGGTATCCAGTACTTTATCAACAAATGAAGTTGCAGCAGCTGAAAAAAATAAGGGTTTTATTTATCCCAATCCAGCTAAGACAACTGTGAATTTCAAGAATGTTGATAAGATAAATTCCCTAGACATCTATGATGCAACAGGCAGAAAAGTGAAATCTGTAAAACCAGATGGAGAAAATATCAGTGTTGAAGACCTTAAACCGGGAACTTATTATTTTGAAATCAAATTAAAAGCCGGAACAACATCGTATGAAAAGTTAATCAAAGAATAAAAAAACACATCCAAATATTTTTGATAATACCTCTGATTTGTCAGGGGTATTGTTTTTATTGGGAGAAGATATGCTTGTATAAGCTTTATTCACGGGGATTGGGCGATTTTTCATATATTTGTGTAGCACGCAGATATCATGAAAGTTACTTTTGAAAAATACAATCCTTCCTGGGAAAATCAGTTTGAATCCATTAAAAATGAACTGGAAGAAAATATAGGCTTTTTGAATCCACAAATAGAACATATCGGAAGTACCTCTGTGAAAGGATTATCAGCAAAACCCATTATAGACATTATGATTGGTGTAAAAGATGAATCAGAATTAGATCAAATTCCGCCTTTGTTACAAGGGAAAAGCTATGTTTACTATGAAAAATATAATGAAGATATGCCTTATCGTCGTTTTTTCATTAAGTTGATAAATGCGCCTCAACAACTAGGATTTCCGGAAATCATTCATCAGGATGATGATATTCCTGATGAACTTCACAACCATACTCTTCGTATAACTCATATCCATACAATTCCTATTTCATCAGAGCATTGGACTCGCCACATTGCATTTCGGGATTATATTCGTACTCATCCTGAAGTAAGAGAAGAATACCAGCAGTTGAAAGAAAGACTCAGCACAATGGAGTGGGGGAATGGCAATGATTATAACGAAGGAAAAGATCCGTTTATAAAAAGAGAAGAGCAAAATGCCATTCGATGGTATTTGCATCATCAGACAACTTAATATTTTACCTAATGAGAAAGGATTTGAAGGAAATAGCGACCCAGTTTGCAAAATCCAAAACACTGAATGATTTTATAGAATATGGAGGTGTTGCCGCAGCTATTGAAACTATTGATGGAAATGTCTATACCGGAATCAGTATTGATACAGCATGTTCTATGGGATTTTGTGCTGAACATAGTGCGGTAGCAGAAATGCTAAAGAATGGAGAATATCATATCAAGGCAGTAGTCGCAGTAGGCAATGATGGAAATGCAGTGCCACCTTGCGGACGCTGCAGAGAATTGATGAGCCAGCTATCCAAAGAAAACCTTAATGCAAGCATAGAAGTGAAAAATGGAGTTTTTGTGACTTTGAAAGAATTAATGCCTTATGACTGGAAAGAAGATCTTGACAGAGAGTGGTAGAAATAAAAAATAATAAAATAAAAAAGAATCATGGAGTTTAAAACCTTAGCCAATATTGACATAGAAGAACTGTTATTCGTATTTAATTTATCTTTTTCCGATTATATTGTTCCTTTTCACCTAACTAAAGAAGTGCTTATTGCTAAAATTGCTGCTGAAAAATTAGACCTGAATATTTCAGTAGGAGCTTTTGAGGACGGTAAATTAATAAGCTTCATTCTTCAGTCGGAAAAACAGGAAGATGGTCAGAAGGTTATTTACAACGGTGGAACAGGAGTTGTGCCTGATAGCAGAGGAAAAGGATTGGTAAGAAAAATGTATGATTTTATTATTCCTGTTTTAAAAGAAAGAAAAGCTGATGTATTGCTGCTGGAAGTTATTGAAGGAAATGCAGGAGCTATCAGAGCTTATGAAAATCTAGGCTTTAACGTGGTTAGAAAATTACTTTGTTTTAAAGGAACTATCAATTCAGGGATAGGGAATTCTGAAATTTCTATACAAGAAATAACAGATTTTCAGTGGGAGAAACTCCGTTCTTTCTGGGATATTGAGCCTTCATGGCAGGGATCTGTTTTTGTATTACATCCTATGCCGGAGAGCTACAAGACTTATGGTGCTTATTCTGGTGAAAATCTGATGGGATATATCGTTTACAATCCGGAAGCAAGAAAGGTGCTTCAGATAGCGGTGCATAAAGACTACAGAAATCAGGGAATAGGAGCCCGACTTTTTACAGCTATTGCTGATGGACAGCCTATTGCGATTAATAATGTGGATGATAAGTCTAAAGAAACAGAGGGATTTCTTGATAAAAAAATAGGACTTCAGAATTGGTTGTCACAATTTGAAATGAAACGCAGTATTTAATACATTAAAAATAAAAGGTTTTAATATACTTTTAACCTCTTAAACTTTTCAGGGAGCAGTAGAGAATGTAACTTTGCCGAAAATTCTAAAATAATGAAGCGAGGAATACATTTTTTACTGCTTTTTATCTCTTTGACAGTTTTTGCTCAACAAGCAACTACAGACACGACTCAAGTAATTGTACAAGGCCGCCAGAATAGCATTGAAGCACAGTCAAAACCTTATGTTATTATGATTTCTACAGACGGTTTTCGATATGATTATGCTAAAAAATATAATGCTGAAAATCTGCTGAAGCTTTCCAATAGCGGAGTAAGAGCTGAAGCTATGATTCCCAGCTACCCAAGTATAACTTTCCCTAATCATTGGAGTCTTATCACCGGACTGTATCCAGCTCATCATGGTTTAATTGATAACTTTTTCTACGATTACAAGAGAAAAGAAACGTATGCAATGAGCAATAAAAAAAATGCAGAAGACGGAAGTTGGTACGGAGGAACTCCACTTTGGGGATTAGCCGAAAAACAAGGAGTTGTATCAGCCTCTTTGATGTGGGTAGGTTCTGCCAGCGATGCGGGAGGAATGAGACCTACTTATTATTATCCTTATCATGAAAAGTTTACTCCATCTGAAAAAGTAGAAAAAGTAATAAACTGGCTGAAATTGCCGGAAGATAAAAGACCTCATTTCATTTCATTGTATTTTCCGGAAGTAGATGGAAGCGGGCATCATTTTGGCCCAGATACCAAAGAAACAGAAGCTGCCGTTCACCTGATTGATCAGGCAATAGGAGATCTTGTTCAGAAAGTGAATAATTTAGGATTGAAAAATGTCAATTTTGTTTTTGTTTCCGATCACGGAATGATTAAAGTAGATGGGGGAACTCCATTAGAAATTCCAGCTCTTCTTTTTGATAAAAACAGATTCGATTTTTACAACTCTCAGACCCTTCTAAGGGTATTTGTTAAAAATCCGGATGAGGTAAAAACGGTGTACAAAAAATTAAAAGCACACCAAACCGATGATTACGAAGTTTATTTGGATAAAAAATTACCTAAATACCTGCACTTTGCGACAAGAGATGATCAATACAACAGAATAGGGCAAATTCTTTTGCTTCCAAAAGCTCCGAAAATATTTTTGGAAAAAGGGAAAAAAACATCAGTAGGAAAACATGGTTACAATCCAAGAGTGGTTCCTGAAATGAAAGCAACCTTCTATGCATGGGGGCCGGAATTCAAAAATAATATGGAGATTGGTGAATTTGCCAATATCAATGTTTATCCTTTGGTAGCTGAGGTTTTAGGATTGAAAATTGATCAGCCTATTGATGGGAAAATAAAAGTTTTAGGAAAAATATTAAAAGATAAAAATCAAAAATAAACGGTGATAAGAACAAAGCTTTAACAATTATCTCCAGAAATAATTATTTTAATACAATCGCAATATGCCTAATGGTGTATTGCGATTGTTTTTTATAAGGTTTGTATATTTGTAATTAGCTTCAAAATTCAACTTCTACAGCCTTTATCCTAAAACTGAGATGCAAATTCTTTAGCGAAATCCTCCAGTTTAATATTTCCGGTAACAGGAGAACCGTGTTCAATAAAATCTTTTTGTACCGTTCCTGTTTTCATTCCCAGTCCCATTTCAACATAAAGTTCGGCCATATCCTGTGGCAAACCTGCCTGTAACATACCGTTTAAAGAATCTTCATCAGAGAATTCTACCCAAGGGAGCGCTGGTTTTTCAATAGCAGTACCTAATGCTTTGGCAAAATCAGAGGCTTTTCGAGAATCACTCACAATATATCTGATAGAATTACCTGTATCATTTTTTACTAGTTCCTCTGCAGCTGCTTTAGCGATGTCTGACGGATGTACTACGGGGATTTCTGTACTTTCAGGATAATTTCCACCAATAATTCCTGCATTTTTAATCAATGCAATGTCATTGAAGAAGTTCGTGTAAAAATATCCTGCTCTTAAAAATGTAAATGAAGTATTTTCAACTTCACTATAAAGTTTTTCAATATAATGAAGCCCTTTGATAGGTCCATTTTCTACTGGAGATGCTGCTCCTACGCTGCTCAGCATTACTGCTCTTTTGACTCCGGTATTCTTTAATGCTTCTGCATAATTCTTTCCTGCATTGATGGTATTCTGAACAATATTGTCAGCACTAATGGCAGGTGGTGTCATAACAAATACAGCATCAGCTCCATTAAATGTCTGAGTTAAGAAATCAACATCTGTGATTGATCCGATAGCAGGTTTTGCTCCTAAAAATTCAATATCGTGCTTTCTTTCTTCGTTGCTGCTGATAACAACGATACCATGTCCTTGCTCTACCAATTGCTTTGTTAGAGGTTTAGCAACATTTCCTAGTGATCCTGTGATGATAATTTTCATAGGTAAATATTTTATTGTTTTTTAATAATCATTTGTAATCGCTGGATATTGATTGATTTTTATCAATTGATCAAATGGTTGCGATTTCATAGGTAAATATTTTTTTATTTCCTGATACAAAGTTATATTTGTACTTACTTTTATACAAGTACTTACCCTAAAGTATGTATTACTATGGCAGCAATTAAAGAAAGTTCCACCATTCAGGAAAACAAAAAAACAGTACAGGATTGCCCTGTAATGTATGTAATGGAGAGAATTGGCGGTTTCTGGAAACCCATTATCCTGTTCAATCTTTCCACAGGGGAGAAAAGATATAGTGAACTGAAGAAAGCAATTCCTGCAGTAACAGAAAAAATGCTGATTCAGCATCTGAAACAATTGGAAGCAGATGGTTTGATCATAAGAACTGCAAAACCTGTAGTACCCCCTCATGTGACTTATACCTTGAGTGATGCTGGCAATGAGCTAGCTCCGGTTATTGATGCCATGGCAGCATGGGCTTTTCAGGACATGGAAAGGAATGATCATCAATGTGCTGAAGGAAGCAGATATAGAATTGATAAAGATCAGAACCTCTTTAGCAATAACCTTAAAAAATAAAAAAGAGCGTATTCAATTGAATACGCTCTTTTTACTATATCTAACAAAAAATTATAGTGACTGCATATCAATGACAAAGCGATATCTTACATCACTTTTCAGCATTCTTCCATAAGCCTCATTGATATCTTGCATTTTGATCATTTCAATTTCTGAAACGATATTATGTTTTCCACAGAAATCCAGTAATTCCTGAGTCTCTGCAATCCCTCCGATCACAGATCCTGCTACCGATTTTCTTTCCAGAATCATTGGGACTGTATTCAGAATAGGCTCTAAACCTCCTAAATATCCTACAAGAACATGAGTTCCGCTGATATTCAAAGTAGTTATATAAGGATTTACATCATGTACATAAGGAACAGTATCAATAATGACATCAAACTTTCCTTTAACTGATTTCATTTGCTCTTCATCTGTAGAAATGATAACGTGATCAGCTCCTAATTGTTTAGCATCTTCAGTTTTTCCCGGTGTTCTTGAAAACAAGGTTACTTCAGCACCTAACCCTTTTGCAAGCTTAATAGCCATATGACCTAATCCTCCTAAACCTACAACAGCAACTTTAGAATCAGGTCCCACATTCCAGTGTTTTAGAGGAGACCATGTGGTAATTCCGGCACAAAGAAGAGGAGCTACAGCCGCAGCATCAAGATTTTCAGGAACCTTCAGGACGTGATGAGAATCTACGACCACTTTCTGAGAGTATCCGCCGAAAGTATGACCGCCAGAATGCTTATCCTTTCCATTGTAAGTTCCTGTGAAGCCGTTTTCACAATATTGTTCAAGATCATGCTGGCAGCTGTTGCAATGTCCACAAGAATCTACAATACATCCTACACCGGCAAGATCACCTACTTTAAATTTAGTGACATCACTTCCTACTTTTGTAATTCTTCCTACGATTTCATGCCCTGGAACGGCAGGGTAGAGGGTTCCGCCCCAATCATTTCTTGCAGTGTGAAGATCAGAATGACATACTCCGCAGTATAGAATTTCTATTTCTACATCTTTGGAAGTCACCTCTCTTCTTTCAATATTCATTTCTTTCAGATCTGCTGTAGTGGATTCTGCTCCATACGCTTTTACTGTAAATGTACTCATTCGGTAATTTTATTTTAATTAATAATTTGGTGTTATAAATTGTTATACTCTTCATCGGTTACAGGATTCAGCCATTCCACAATCCCATTCTGTGTATTGGTATTGATGGCAATGTGCGTAAATTCGCTGTCAGGTGCTGCACCATGCCAATGAATTACATTCGGGAGGATTGTGATCATATCTCCGGGATGCAAAACCTGAGCTGGCTTTCCTTTTTCCTGATAAAAACCGACTCCTGAAGTTACGATTAAAATCTGTCCGCCTTCATGAGAATGCCAATTATTTCTACATCCTGCTTCAAAGACTACATTGGCAATCTGGCAGTCCAGCTGATTTTCGTTAGGTTTCAAAACCTGAACCCAGGCTGTTCTTCCTGAAAAGTAATCCGACGGAGCTTTTTCTCCCTTCGGAAAAATGTTTGTATTAAAAGTTTCCATAACGGTACAAAAGTCGAAAGTTTCTCATCAATCTAACTTATACAGATTACGGGATTACTTACCAATTTTACAGACACAGTAACTGTTATACTAGAAATTGGTAATTTTGAATAGTAAAAAATATATTTCATGGAAAATCAGGAGGTTGAAATCTATAATACAGTCTCGGACTATAATAAAATGGCCCATCATGAAACATTGCATCCATTGGTAAGTGTAATTGATTTTTCCCAATCAGATCCTATTTCCCAATACAGAAGGAAATTTGGATTTTATACCGTTTTCCTGAAAGATGTAATGTGTGGTGATATGCAGTATGGAAAACATAGTTACGATTATCAGGAAGGAACATTGGTTTTTATTGCTCCAGGGCAGACGTACGGGATTTACAATAAAGGAAAATCTGTGCAGCCGGCAGGATTTGCTTTAATTTTTCATCCTGACCTTTTAAAAGGAACCAATCTTGGAAAAAATATCAAAGAGTATAATTTCTTTTCCTATGATGTGCATGAAGCGTTGCACCTTTCTGAAAAAGAAAGAGAGATTATCCTGGACTGTTTTAAAAATATAAAGCATGAACTTGAACAGTCAATTGATAAACATAGTAAATCATTAATTGTAAATAATATTGAACTGTTTCTGAACTACTGTATGCGTTTTTATGATCGTCAGTTTATTACCAGAGACCATATCAATCAGGGCGTAATCGGGAAATTTGAAAACCTTGTGGATGATTATTTAAAGTCAGAAAATCCTAAAAATATAGGTTTTCCTATGGTGAATTACTTTGCTGAGAAATTGAATCTTTCAGCGAACTATTTCGGAGATCTGATCAAAAAAGAATTAGGAATTTCCCCTCAGGAATTTATCCACAATAAACTCATTGATGTAGCTAAGGAACAGATTTTAGATCAGGGAAAATCAATCAGTGAAATCTCCTATGATCTGGGTTTTAAATATCCACAACATTTTACAAGGCTATTTAAAACCAAGGTTGGAATTTCTCCAAGTGAGTACAAGATCCTGAATTGAGTTGAGCTGATTCATTGAAATTCAGCACCAAAATCAATCATCTTTTGACTTGAAGAATCTGCAGAAGATTTTAATCCATATTCTGATATTGTGGATAACTTTTAGTCGTAGGATAGACAAATGAATTTACTTGTGGAAATTAATACACTCATTAGGGCTGTTTGTATTTAATTGACCCTATAAATTTTCTATTCTCAAAAAACAGAACTATCTTTAAGTAAAAGTATTCACCATTTCAACATGAAATCACAGCAGAAAGAAATCCGTGTATTCAATACCAGTCTGGGCACTATGACTGGATGCATGGAAGATGGAATCATAAGAGTTAAAAGTATTCGTTATGCCCGCTCCGAAAGATTTCAAAAGCCTGTTCCGGTAGACCATTTTGTTTTTGAAAGTAGACTAGAGCATAAAACTCCGGTTTGTCCACAGAAACTGAGCCCGCTGGTGGAAAAAATGATTGGAGCAACACCGGTTGAAGAATTTGAACCTGAAGAATCTACTCAATATCTTTCGATAACCCTCCCTGAAAATATTCTTGAAAACGAAAAACTTCCCGTTGTTGTCTGGATTCACGGTGGTTCCCATGAAATCGGATGTGGAGACCTTCCAACAGCAGATCCATCACAATGGGTAAAAGAACAGAATATCATAGTTGTTACAGTTTCCTATCGTTTGGGGCTCTTTGGTTTTTTAGGAGGTGATGAAAAAAGACCAGCTAATTTAGGGCTATTGGACATCATTGAAGCTTTAAAGTGGATCAAGACTCATATTGCAGACTTTGGGGGAGATTCGGACAGTATTACCCTGCTTGGACAATCCTCAGGAGGAGATGCTATAGCTCATTTGATGATATCAGAAGGTGTTGAGAATCTATTTCAACGGGCAATTATTCAGAGTGCTCCATTGGGATTACGTCATAAAAGACAAAAAATGTCTGCTGAATTTTTGAAGAAAACAGAAGAGATCAAAGATGAGGTTGATGTTTATAAAATGATGGAAGATTATGGAAAATTTGTTCCATCCGTCATGAAATATGGATTGAAAGCAGCTATGCCTTTTGGAACTCAATACGGATATCCGCCTTTATGCAAAGAGGAAGAATCTGTTGAAAAGTGGAGGGAAAATGCAACAAGATATGATGTGCTGATTGGTTTTAATAATGATGAAACTGCCTTTTATCTTAAAACATCAGAAGCTTTAAATAAATATTTTGGAACCGGTCTGGGGTTGAAAATCATGGATAAAACGGTTGAAAAAACAACGGATATTATCTATGGAGCTCCGGCCAGACAATTTGCAGAAAATTATGCTAAAGGAGGCGGAAATGTGTATTTGTTCAGAATACATTCCAAATTAAAAAATAATCATATCGGAGCCCCTCACTGTATTGATCTTCCTTTGATTTTCGGTAATGAATCCGCATGGAAATCCTCAGAAATGCTCAAAGATATTCCTTGGCAGCGTATTCATGAAAATGGGAAAAAACTAAGAGCGCTGTGGGCAGAATTTGCAAGAACAGGAAAAATTTCTGATCAATCTGAGCAACCGGAAATTTTAACAATAGAAAAAATAAAATATTAGATACTGACTGGAATTATTAATATTCTTTTGTTATTGTATTTTAATCTTATTTTATTGTTTTATAGTTAATTGTTGATTATTGTGAAATTTTATTATATTTATGAAACAAATTTTAAAAATATAACCTTATGAAAACAAAACTTTTTCAGAACATGAGAAAACTGGATCGAAGACAATTGAGAAATGTAGATGGCGGAATCATTATCGACAGGATGTGTTGTACAATGACAGAAGAGGGAGATTGTTGTGAATGGGCAAGGGATCTCAAAAGCTGTAAATTTATTTATTGCTAGACAGAATTATAGAGTTTAAAAAAACCTTTAGGCATACATGAACAGGAAAATCTTTATTGTGTATGCCTTTATTTTTACTCCAAAACCCATACACTTACATTTCCGGCAGGAACAGGGAAATCTCCCCAGCCATTTTCATCAATGATCACTTTATTTTTAAATCTTTTTAAAAGATCTTTACATTTTTTCCCGGCATAGCGTTTTCCCATTTCCATAGGCTTATTGTAAGTATCCTTATTGCTGAGTACTACTGCACAGCCTGCATGATCATCATCTCCTTCACGTATCCATCCGAGACAGTTCGCATCTTCAAAATAGTCCCGTTGTTCACCATAAGCATGATCTTTTCTGGCTTTTAGAAGCTCTTCAATACCATCCACTTTCGGCATAAATATTTCCTGATCATTTCCAGCTCTGTCTTTATCAATATAGTGAGCACCATATAAGTCTGGATAAAAAATACATGGATAGCCATCTTTTCGTAAAAGAATCAAGGCATAAGCAATTGGCTTGAACCATGATTCAACCGGAGCTTCCAGATCTTGAAGAGGTTGTGTATCATGATTGGCCACAAGACTTACAGCATGTAAAGGATCTGCCTGAGTAAGAGTATCGTCAAAAATTTTTCTGAGATCATAAGCTGCTCCTTCTTTGGATGCATTATGAAAATTGTTTTGTAGAGAACTATCGAAGAGACTCATACAGCCTTCAGTAACTTCAATATATTTTTGAAGCAGATGGAGATATCCGGGAGCCCAGTATTCACCCACTGCAAAAATATTCTTTCCGGTATTGGAGCGGAGTAGAGTAAGCCATTCTTTATAAAAATCAAAGGAAATATGTTTTAAAGCATCAAGACGAACCCCATCAAAATCAGTTTGATCAAAATACCATTTTGCCCAGGTATTAAGCTCTTCCCGCACAAAAGGGTTTCGATGTTCAATATCATTATACATCAGATAATCATAATTACCTTTCTCATCATGAATCATCTCTTCCCAGTCGTCTCCATACTCAGACTGTATTTTATAAATATGAGACTCCATCCCTTCCGCATAATCTACACCACTGAAACAAGTGAAATTCCATTCAAAATCAGAATATTTTTTTTCTCTTCCCGGAAAAGTAAACTTGGTATAGGATTCAATTTCCAAAACATCGGAAATTACTTTTTCCCTATTATTTTCATCTACTTTTACCACATTGAACTTTTCCAGTTCATCACCGCCAGCTTTGTGGCCTAATACAATGTCTACAATGACTTCTATATTTTGTTTTTTTAAAGCTGTGATTGTTTTTACATATTCCTTTTTAGTACCATATTTGGTAGGGATGGTTCCTTTCTGATCAAACTCTCCAAGATCATAAAGATCATACGTATCATATCCTACCGAATACCCGCCGTTTGTTCCTTTATAAGCAGGAGGAAACCATACGGAAGTGATTCCCAGTTTAGCCAGATATTTGGCTTGTTTTTCGGCTTCTTTCCATAGCTTTCCATCGCCTTCAGAATACCAGTGGAAAAACTGAATCATCGTTGGGTTCATATAATTTGCTGATTTGGTGAATACAAGTTAGCAAAAAAATATAAACTATTAATTTTCAAATTCCTTAAACGGTATTTTTAGTTGAACGGAAATCTGTTTTTTTTCTTCAGTATTTAGCTGAGAAAGAGAGAGTCCTAGTAAGCGGACTGCTTTATCAAAAGGACGCAGTTCCCAAAGTTTTTTTCCTGTATTGAAGTATTCTTCCGGGGATGTGAAATACTCTTCACGTGTTATACTTCTTGTAAAAAGTGAAAAATCTTTATATTTAATTTTTAAGGTTAAGGTTCTCCCCAGAATATTATTTTTCTGTAAACGCTGATGGAGTTCTTCACTTAGGCTTTCCAGTTTTTCATTGATTTGTTGTTCGTCAAAAAGATCCTCAAAAAAAGTTCTTTCTACAGCTACACTTTTCTGAATCCGATGAGGTTTAACTTCAGAGGTATGAATACCGCGAACTACATTATAATAATGCTTTCCGGATTTTCCAAAGATTCTTACCAGATCCTCCAATGATCTTTTCTTTAAATCTTTTCCTTTATAAATCCCTAAACTAAACATTTTGTTAGCCGTAACTTTTCCAACACCATAAAATTTTTCTACAGGCAATTCTTCCAGAAAACCTTCCATTTTATCAGGATGAATGGTCTTTTGGCCATTAGGTTTATTGATATCTGAAGCTACTTTAGCTAAAAACTTATTCACAGAAATGCCCGCAGAAGCCGTTAAGCCAGTTTGTTCAAATATTTTCTGACGAATTTCCCTGGCAATCTGGTTGGCAGACTCTATTCCTTTTTTATTTTCAGTGACATCCAGATAAGCTTCATCCAATGACAATGGCTCTACCAGATCGGTATATTCATAGAAGATCTCACGGATCATTTTTGAAATTTCCTTATACCGGGCAAAACGTGGCGGAACAAATATCAGATCAGGACACTTCTCTTTTGCCGTCTTACTGGGCATAGCGGAACGAACACCATATTTTCTTGCTTCATAGCTCGCTGCAGCTACTACTCCTCGATGCTGGCCTCCAACGGCAATAGGTTTTCCTCTTAGCGCAGGATTATCATGCTGCTCTACGGAAGCATAAAATGCGTCCATATCCACGTGAATAATTTTACGAAGCAACAAAGAAAAATCCATAGCACAAAGATATGGATTCCTGTATTGATGGTGAAGTGTTTATAGAAAGGAAGCAGGAGGCTGGAAGAGGGAAGTTAATAAGGTCGATATGGAAAAATATGACCCCCATTGATTGAAAAGTAATTAAAATGATATCTAATTGTTGGTAATCCTTAAATTACTTCCAGCTTCTCTCTTCCTGCCTCCCACATTTTACGGCTTTAGTCTCATGGTAAGAAGGTGAGGTTCAAAACCTGCTTTTTCATAAGCTCTTACAGCAGATTCGTTTTCAGCATAAACATCCAGTCTTATTTCTGAAATATTTCTGGATTTTGCCCAATTTATAAGTTCATCAGTAATTATTTTATTGATTCCTTTTCCTCTGTATTCCGGTTTTACATACATAAAGCCCAGATAAGCATAGCGCTTAAACTTATAATAATCTTTTTCTGAATTTTTTATGAGGGCATAGCCGGAAGCAACAATTTCATTATCGTTTTCCACAACAAGTAAAGTTGCATCGGGTGATTGTATAAATTTATTCAAATCGTAATAATGAATTTCCCCGTCAATTAATGTACTGTTAAAGGGCCTTTCTGCAGTAACAATTCCCTGCTCAAAGGTTAATAGAATTTCTAAATCCTGTTCTGTAGCTTCTCTTGTAGTCATGGTGTGAAAAATAAGTGAAGTTTAAACACTCCATAAAAGTGGAGTATCTAAACTTCAAGGTTTTTTGATGTTTTAAATATTATTTTAAAAGAGTATCTATCGTTTGCTGAATTTCCGGATCTTCCGGAGAAATAGCATAATATTTTGCGATAGAAGATTTCTGATCAATAATCATATATCTTGGGATCCAGTTCAGATCCACATAATTATTGAAATCATTTTTCCATCCTGATGCAAACCAATAGTTATCTTTATCCTTCATGTTGAATCTTACGAGGCTTTTATCAAATCCTTCTTTAGATCTTTCCAGCGATAAGAAAACAAAGTCAACATTAGGATTATTTTTTTCTAGTATTTCAGCTTTTGGAAGTGCCTGAAGACAGTCTCTGCACCATCCAGCCCAAAAGTCGATCACTAAGACTTTTCCTTTATGCTGATCCAGAATTTGCTGGATTGTAATTGCTTTTCCATCCTCATCTTCTAATTTTTGCTTTAGAGCTTCTTTAGAAAATCCTGTTTTAAGAACAGTAGGAACTTTCTGTGCATGGCTTAAGCCAAACATACCTACCATAAAAATTAATAACAACTTTTTCATTTCTACAATTTCATTTACACAAAACTAAGCAATGAATAGCAATTCAAGATTATTTTTTTATGAATTGGGAAAAATTTATATTATTGATAATTTCTATGAATGTTGTCTAGATGAAGGATAAATTACTTCAAAGAGAAAACTCTATTTTTTATTGAGAATATTTTTTGCCACAAATACACGAATAGAATGTGAAAATTCCTCTATTGGTAATTTTTAATCAACCCTTTTACTACGGTGATTACATTCGGCATTGCTTTGTTCGCAGCATTCAAAACTTCTTCGTGAGAAACAGCGAAAGCGATATCCGGGCCACCGAGATCGGTAATCACGGAAATACAGAATACATCCATTCCCATATGTCTGGCAACAATCACTTCAGGAACGGTACTCATTCCCACCATGTCACCACCGATGGCTTTAATCATCCCGTATTCCGCAGGGGTTTCAAAAGTGGGGCCTTGTAAGGCAACATAGATTCCCTGGTGGATTTTAATATGATTATCTGCAGCAGCTTGCTCAGCGGTAGCAATCATTTTTTTGTTATAAGGTTCGCTCATATCCACAAAGCGTGGCCCAAGTTCATCGATATTTTTTCCACGAAGCGGGTGCTCAGGCATCATGTTGATATGATCCTTTAAAATGACAATATCTGCAATACTATAATCCGGATTTACTCCACCACAAGCATTGGATAGTGCTAGGTTTTTAATTCCTAGTAAGTGAAAAACTCTGATAGGGAAAGTTACAGTTTCCATAGAATGCCCTTCATAATAATGAAAACGGCCACTCATCATGAGTACTTTTTTTCCTTCCAATATTCCATAGATCAGCTTTCCGGTATGTCCAGCCACTGTAGTCTGTGGGAAGTTAGGGATATCTTTGTACTCTAAAACATGGATCGGTTCTACTTCATTCTGCAGTTTTCCAAGTCCGGATCCTAAAACAACAGCAAAATCAGGAATTTCCTGAATAATATTTCTGATGAAATCAGCTGTTTCATTTATTTTTTTTAACATAATCTAAGATGATTTGATTGAATTCTTCCTTTTTATCAATAACAACATTGATAGGCCAGTAGTAAACAATTTCTCTAAGATAGTCAAAAGTTTTCAGACGAACATAATCTTTCTCTGTGGTTAATATCAGTTTATATTCTCCTAATTTTTTATACTCCGCAAGGATTTTTTTAATATCATCATCCGTGAAATTATGATGATCCCTGAATTTTAAATGGGTAACTCTTTTTGAGAATTTAGCCAAATGTTCCAGCAATGGTTTAGGATTGGCAATTCCGGTAATGAGTAAAATATCGTAATAGTTCAGGTTGTTATCTGGAAGCATTTTATCTTTTCCATATACATTTTCGTCATAACCGATGGATGAAAAGAATACTTTTTGGTTATGAGAAGGCCTGATCCTTGAAATATAATATCTTTTGGTTTCCTCTGTCAGTTCATCAGGACATTTGCTGACCATAATGATATCTGCTCTATTTGCTCCCGCTCTGGATTCTCTTAGGTCTCCGGCAGGAAGAAGGTAGTCTTTGAAAAAAGGATCATTAAAATCCGTCATCAAAATATTGAATCCTGCTTTGATCGCACGGTGCTGTAGTGCATCATCCAATATAAGAACTCCAAGATCCATATCTTCAATTACCTTTTTAGCTCCCGGTACACGCTCTTCTGAAACAGCGATAACAAAACGGTTTTTAAAACGTTCAAAAAGCTGCATGGCTTCATCACCTACAATCTTGTAATTGCTGTCATAATTTGTGACCTCGTAGCCTTTGGTTAATCTTCCGTAGCCACGTGAAAGGACTCCGGTTCTGTAATGTTTAGATAAATATTGGGCAAGATACATCACCATCGGCGATTTTCCGCTTCCGCCCACGGAGAGATTCCCGACATTGATGATCGGTGTCTTGAATTTTGTTGATTTAAAAATCCCCAAATCATACATTGTGTTTCGGATACCCGTTACCATATGATAAGCAAGGGAAAAAGGATAAAGGTACCATCTTTTCATACGAATGCAAAAATAGGAATTTTCATAAGCATTAGAGTAATATTCTCAAAGACTTTTCAACAAATATTTCGTTAAATTAAAGTATTTTTGTGGAGTTATAACAATACATTGAGATACTTTATAGAATTTTCTTACAACGGAAAGAATTATTTCGGCTATCAGATACAGCCGGACGCTATTTCCGTACAGGAAGAACTGGAAAAAGCACTTTCCACCATTTTACGAGAAGAAATTAAAACGACTGGTGCCGGAAGAACAGATACCGGAGTTCATGCTAAAAAAATATTTGCTCATTTTGATACAGAGAAAGAGCTGAATGATGAGCTTCCGCGCAGACTGAACAGTTTTCTTCCACCCGATATTTCCATCAAAAGAATTTTTAAGGTGAAAGACGATTTTCATGCCCGTTTTGATGCCACCTTCAGAACGTATGAATATTATATTTCGCTGGAAAAAAATCCTTTTACTCAGGAATCTGCCTGGCAGCATTGGAAGAGACCATTGGATATCGATAAAATGAATGAAGCTTGTAAGATCCTTTTTGAATATGAGGACTTCACCAGTTTTGCAAAATTAAAAACCGACAACAAAACGAATATCTGCAAAATGTATATTGCAAAATGGGAGCAGGATGGTGCAGAGCTGAAATTTACCGTTTCTGCCAACCGTTTTCTTAGAAATATGGTTCGTGCTATTGTAGGAACAATGGTAGAGATTGGTACCGGAAAACTGAAACCGGAAGATATGAGAAAGGTCATTGAAGATAAAAACCGTAATGCTGCCGGAACTTCAGCACCTGCACATGGATTGTATCTTGTGGATGTGGGATATGAATTCTAAATAAAAACTAAATAAAAACTAAATAAAAACTATAATCATGTTATCTATTATTATTCTTATTGGAGCCTATCGGTATTATGCACGATTAGCTGAAAAATTTGGAAAAGTAAAATGGCAGCTGGGACTTTTAGCTATTGGAATTTACCTGGGAACTCAGATTGTTTTGGGAATGTCTTATGGAGTTTATTTAGCTTCCAAAGATCCAAATGCTCTGAATAATTTTAATTATACAGGTTTTTCTGCCGCTAATCTTGCGGGTTGGCTGATTTCGCTTTTGGCAGTATGGGGTGTTTATCTGCTTCTGGAACGAAAATATAAAAAAGAAAATCTGCAAAAACCATCTATTGAAATACAGCAGATAGGTAAAACTACCGAAGATTCTCAGAATTAAAATAAGGTGATTCAACTTTATCATCATTTTAAACCACAAAACCACAAAAGTTTTGTGGTTTAATTTTACTCAAAGTTTGTTACGTACAAATAAATAGGTGTTTGAGATTGATGGGTTATTATTTAATATTTTCAGAAACCTCAATAAAGAGTGATCCCCAAAAGATATTCATTTTGTAAATGGTAAACATCTTATATTTTCTATGACGATTTGTTGAAGTTGTAAAGGCTGGCAACTTATAAAGTCTTACTTTTGCAGAGAATTTTAATTCTTTTCTTCAATTCGTATAATGAAAAAACAAGATACCTGGGGAATTGTAAAAAGGCTGTTCTTTATTGGAATGAAGTTTCGTTCCTGGTTCATCCTTACTTTAATAATCTCCATCATACTTTCAATAGTTTCTACCTACAGGCCATATCTTACTATGCAGGTTGTGGATAATGATATCACAAAGCTACAAGACAAAGCTTTAATGATGAAACATATCTATATCCTGGTAGGATTGGTATTTGCAGAAACTGTGTTGAACTTTTTCCTGGTTTATTTTTCCAATTTTATCTCACAGAATGTAATTCGTGATATTCGTGAAAGGTTGTATTCTAAACTGATTTATTTTAAAACATCATTTTTTGATAAGACTCCAATTGGCCAGTTGGTAACCCGTGCGGTGGGAGATGTGGAAACCATTGCTACCGTTTATACAGATGGTTTCTTAATGGTTTTCGGAGATATTCTGAGAATTGTATTCGTTTTGGTGATGATGTTCAGTACAAATGTTCATCTGAGTTACATTACATTGGCAATTCTGCCTTTAATGGTAGTCATTACAAGATTTTTCCAAAAAAGACTGAAAAAGGCCTTTGGCGATGAAAGAACCTGGACGGCAACCCAAAACTCATTTGTACAGGAAAGGCTAGCAGGAATGCCAATCATTCAGGTATTCAACAGACAGGAATCTGAATTTAAAAAATTTGATGACATCAATATTACCCTGAAAGGAGCATTGCTGAGAACTGTTTTTATTTTCTCCCTGTTCTTTCCGGTTGTAGAACTTATTTCTTCATTATTTATTGGGTTTATCCTGTTCTATGGAGGATATATCACGATCAGTGCCGGGGTGGTAATTGCCTTTATTCAGTATATTTCAATGCTGATCCGTCCTTTAAGACAAATTGCTGATCGTTTCAATAATATCCAGAGAGGTATTGTAGGGGCAGAAAGAGTATTAGGATTAATGGATGAAGAGAATTCAATGACGAATACAGGTACAGTGAAGAAAGATCACTTTGCCGGTAAGATCGAATTCAAGAAAGTTCATTTTGCTTATGATGACAAACAGGAGGTGCTTAAAGGCATCGATTTTAAAGTGAATCCTGGAGAAACAGTGGCAATTGTAGGAGCAACAGGAGCTGGGAAATCAACTATTATCAGTTTGATCACAAGGCTATATGATATCAATTCCGGAAACATTCTTATTGATGATGTGAATCTGAAAGATTATGAGCTTTATAATCTGAGAAGTCATATTGGAGTGGTATTGCAGGATGTATTCCTTTTCCATGGAAGTATTTTTGAAAACCTTGCTTTTGGGGATGACAGTATTACCCTTGAAAAGATCAAGGCTGGTGCTAAGGAAATTGAAGTAGATCAGTTTATTGAACAGCTTCCGGGAGGATATGATTATGTAGTGAGTGAAAGAGGTTCATCCATTTCTTTAGGCCAGAGGCAGTTATTGTCATTTCTGAGAGCTTATTTATCAGATCCTAAAATTCTGATTCTGGACGAAGCTACTTCTTCTATTGATCATGAAAGTGAAAAACTGATTCAGAGAGCTACAGAAAAAATTACCAAAAACAGAACATCTATTATTATTGCTCACAGACTTTCTACAATTGAAAAAGCTGATAAAATCATTGTAATGGAGCATGGTAAAATTGTAGAAGAAGGAAGACATTTGGAACTTTTGGATAAGAACGGATATTACGCTACATTATATAAAGCACAACTTCGACATGAAGTGGAATTGGAAGAAGAACAAGAGTCAAAATAAAGAGTACTTAGCATAAAAAAAGAGAGCAAAATGCTCTCTTTTTTGCTATAAGGTATTATCAGAATTTTAATTTTTTCGTCATTACTTTTCCATCCTTTAAAACAACATTCACGGTGATGATGATGTTTCTTTCATTGATAGGAAGTCTGAATTCTGAAGTATTCACTTGTGTTTTAACAACAATAAGTTTTCCTGAGGTATCATAAATATGTAATGAAGAAATTTGAGCGTTACTTTTTACATATACAGAATTTTCATCCTTGGTGATGAATGAATTATTCCTTGACGTTATATCATTTACAGATAATGAGGACTGTGGTACTATTGTTACGGAATAATCTTCCACTTGTCCATATTCTGGAGTATGACATGCTGTAATAGGAATACCTGCCATATCACCAATAACCCTCATTCTTAAAGGAGTATTTAATACAGCATCTGATGGAGGGGTGATAGAGGCAGTTGCAAATGAACCATTGATTACTCCTGTTTGATTTAAAACTGCTTCTTTAATTTCATCAAACTGACCATCATTGTTGTAATCAATATATACTTTTATTCTGTGGCTGTTATTTAGTCCCGGAGCAATCTGAATGGTAGTAGCAGTATTGTTGGGAATTGTCGTTTTACTGATTCCCATACAGTAGTTGCCGGTAAAGTTTTCATAGAAGTTATTCATTGCCTGTTTGTAGTTGTTGGAAGAGTTATTGATGCTTCCAAACTTTACTGAAGTAATTCCAATATTATAATTTCCAGGAGTGTTTATTGTTGTTGGAGTACATGCGTTAGTAAGAGATACGCTATTATTAGGAGTTGTATTTGCAGCAACCGGAGAATTAATTAAGGATTGTCTGAATTTAAGAAGTTGTGCTGTGGCACGATCTGTCTGTCCTTGTGTAAACAAATCTCTGAAGCAGAATGTATAAGACATTACATTTCTTTCTCCACCAGCATATACTAAGTTGGTACATGGATTGATTTGTCCCGTTTGACAGTTTCTCGGAACAGAAGAGTGATAAAGACTTTTCATAGGTTCTGTGTCACATACCAAATCACCATTCAGAGTACAATCAGTATTTACAGGGCAGTCTCCTGTCGTTGCATTATATCCTTCGTGGGTATGTCTTAGCCCTAAAGCATGACCAAACTCGTGGGCCAGAGTTTGAGCATTAACTGCTGAAGCGCTGGTTGCCATAAAAGAATAATCATTGCTTCCGCCCGGATAATAAGCATAGCCGTTTAACCCTCCTGCATTTGAAGTCAGTTTTTTAACAACGTAGATATTATAATATTTGTTGGTATCCCATTGCCCCATTGCCGTTATTTGTGTAGCCAATACAGCATTGGTTGTATTATCGTTATTTACTCCGCCGCTTACATATTTTGGAAGACCGGAGGCATCAATTCTATTAATTCCATTAGTAGGATTACAATTAGGATCTATCTTTGCAAAAACGAATTTTACAGGTAAGACAGAACTTGTAGCAGACATTCCGCTGGAGGCATTTCCTGCAAAAACACCATTTGTATAGTTTACCCACGCAATAATATCAGCATCAGACTTGTTATTTACGGATCCAATAGGGCTTCCGTCTCCTACAACGTGTACAACGATTGGAATTTCATATACCTGGTTTTGCCCATTCTTAGCATTCAGTTTTCCCGTTTTTATCATTTTAGATAATTCCAGATTGAAGGTTTCATCCTGGATTTTTTCATTAGGGAACTTTGCATAATGTTTTCTCATTACTTCATCAGTTCCACACTCTAAAAACTCTATGTTTTGTGAATAAAAATTAGAAGATAAGCTAGTTGTAATAAGCAGAAATAATAGTTTTTTCAAGTTATTTATTTAAGTGTTGTTTTTTAATCCGGCAAAAATAAATAAAAACTATAAAGATTAATGCTTTTTAAAGCTGCAGAAAATAAAATTCTGATGCGTTTCAAATGGAGTCGTATGGTCTTCAAAGAGGCATTTTATTTTTTCAAATTTGGCTTCAAATTTTTCAGATAATGAATCCTCATCATATTGTTGAATATCCAATCCACTGCATTGGGTAGGCCCGTTTTTAGAGAAAGTTCCGAGAACCATGAAGTGGTTTATATTTTTTTCAGCAATATCAATATAAGCAGAAACCTGTTCCGGGGTTGTTAAAAAGTGAAAAGCAGCTCTATCATGCCAGATATCGTAAGTTTCAGTAGGCTCAAAAGCGGTAATATCTGTAGTAATCCATTTTACCTGATCAGCTTTATTACCTAGTCTTTGCTTTGTTTTTTCCAATGCTTTGGCAGAAATATCCAACACGGTAATATTTTTGTATCCTTCTTCAAGGAGGAAGTCTACGAGATTACTGTCTCCACCACCAATATCTATTATTTTAGCCTCTTTTCCCAATCCGAAAGAATTGATGAAATCAAGAGAAGTCTGAGGTTTTTTCTGTGTCCAGCTTACCTGATCAGGATTTTTGGTCTCATACACATTTTCCCAGTGGTTTTTATTGTTGGAAGAATTCATAGTTCCTTTAATTGATTATTTATTTCTTCAAATTTATTAATTAATCCATCAATTTTTCCCTGTTGTTTTTTTATTGTTTTAGGTCGTATGTAAAACCAGTTGAAGCCTATCCATGTGAAAGTAGCAGCATACACTAAAATAGCAGATATGGGTGTCATTTTTGATGCATATTCATACATATACAGGCATATCCCCAAAAATAGCATGATGAAATAAAGGTTGAGCATGGTGGTCTGCATAAACTTTTGTTTATTTTTTACCAGGTATAGACTTTGAAGATACTCACTGTTGGATTGGGTATTATCAATTGTATAAAAGACCATGAACATTCTGTTGTAAGCCGATAGAAAAATAACCATAGCTAAAATCACAAGTACAATTCCAATTTTGGTACTGGTAAGTTGAGGTTGATAGCGGAACCATATAAAAGCAATACATACGCTGGTTGCTATCAGAAGCAGGTTGGTGAGGATCAGTTTACGAAGATTTTCATTTTTAAACCTTTTCAGTTTATTGAGAAGCTCTTCTATATTGGGTTTTGGTGAAGTTTGCTGTTTCCATATATTTTTGAAATCCATATTAGTATCCATTGTGTTTAAATTTTTGAGTTAATTTTTCCTTGATTCTGTGAATTTTCACTCTGATATTGGCTTCTGAAAGTCCTGTGATCTGAGCGATTTCAGCTTGTTTTACTTCTTCCAGCTCCAATGAGATAATAATCCTGTCCGTTTCGGGAAGTTCTGAAATAAATTGATAGAGCAGCTGAATCTGAGGTTCCATCGATTCCTGTTTTTTCTCTTCAAGATTGATAGGAAGATCTGTTTTGGAAAATCTTTTTTCTTTTTCAATCTGCCGGAGACAGTTGTTAGAAGAGATTCTGAAGATCCATGTTCCTATACTGGATTCATTTCTGAATTTTGGAAGCTGCTGCCATACGATAATAAAAGTTTCCTGAGCAAGATCCTGAGCGAGATCTGGGTCATTTACATATCCCATGCATAATCGGAATATCTTTTGCCAGTAGAGTTCGTATATATCTTCAAAGACCATTATTTCGAAGATAAAAAGTTATTGAGCTGGCTGAAGTACCATTCCTTATCATCATACATAATGAAATGTAATCCCTTTGTGGAATATTGAAGATTGACGTTTTTAAGGTTGCTATATTGTGCTTCAATAGAGGGTTTCATAAATACAAAGTAAGATTCTAAAAGGATAAGAGAAGGACATTGTATATTTTTGATGGTTTCTCTCAGGTCGGTATTGGAAAAATCACAGTACATTTTGGCAAACGTTTTTCTGTCGGATTTCATGCTCCAATCAATGACTGTACTCTGCATGGAAGTATCTGCCAAAAGACGTGGGATAGACTGAGTCTGCATGGTACGGAAATCTTCATCAGGCATAGCGGTAAACTTATTAATGGTTGATGAACAGTCATTGTTTTCTTTAGACTTAAAATTTGGATTAGAGATTGCTGCCAGACAAGGTAAAGTATCTACAATAACAATTTTACCTACCAGTTCCGGATAATCTGCTGCGATGGCCAAGGCAAGGCCGCCGCCCATGCTGTGTCCAATGATAACAGGCTTTTCAATTTTTTGATTTTTTATATAAGCTGCAATTCCTTTTTCCCAATCTTTGAAGCTTGCATCAACATCAGGTTTTGCTCCTGCAAATCCAGCCATAGTTAAAGTATAGCAAGTGAAATCTTTTTCAAACTTTGCAGTGGTTTCATTCCATACATCTCCTGAAGAAGCAAATCCGGGAATCAAAATTAAAGACTGTTTTCCCTTTCCGGTTTTCTTTACCTCAAACGGATATGTTTTTTCCTGACCAAATATATTACATACTGCTGCAAAAAATAACATGATGATAAGAAGGAATGTGAATTTTTTCATGATTTCTAAAGTTTTAAGGTTTATTTGTCTTTTAGAGACGAGTGTTTTAAAAATGTTACACTATTTTTTATTTTTTTTTGAAAAAATATTTTTTCTCTTTCAAAGTCCTTTATGATATGGGAAAAAGCCAGACAAATTTTTTTTGTAGATAATTTATATGGAACCAGATGTCCTTTGGAAAATATGATAAAAATCACAATTACCCCGATGCTTAGGCTGGTTTTAGCGGGTTAACCCCCTTTCATGTGATTAATGTGGTTGTGAAATGAATTGAGTTTTTGGATTTTTGATGATTATAATTAAAAAATAATGACTTAATAGTGTTTATATTGATAATATTTGCTAAATTTATTGAAAGTTTAAGTCGCTGCCCTAGGAAGTGAAGGGGGTAGATTGACAAAATGGAATTTTTAACTAAAAACTAAAAAATATAAATGAGCAGTAGTATTCAGGATGAATTTAAAGTTTTTAAAGACGAACTAAAAAAACTTAATATTGAAGTACAGAAAGTAGTAAAAGTAGGAAACGGAAGTATGGATTTTCACGAAGTTTTCTACAAATCACCACGATATGAGGAGGTGAAGACTGTGTATGTCCAACGTCATAACCTGGACAGTATGATAGAAAAATTTAAACAAGCTTACCATTAAAATATCATCTTCGCCACAGAGAACCTGTGGCGAAGATTTCTTTAGGAAATACCTAATCTTTATCTAATGTTGATGCATTCTTAGTATCCTTCATTCCCAGATATACCACAAGAGAAAAAAGAATACAACCTGTAACATACCAATAAAAGTATTCTTCAGAACCGATCTTTTTAAACCAAAGAGCGATATATTCTGCAGTTCCCCCAAAAACAGCGACTGTAATAGCGTAAGGAAGGCCCACACCCAGTGCCCTGATTTCAGATGGAAAAAGCTCAGCCTTTACCACTGCATTAATAGAAGTGTAACCGCTTACAATAATAAGTGCAGCCATAATAAGAAAGAAAGCTGTCCATATAGAAGCTGTCGCACTGAGAGCGGTGAGAAGAGGAACTGTACATAATGTTCCCAGAACTCCGAACCCTAAAAGAAGCGGCCGTCTTCCAATTTTGTCAGATAACGTTCCAAATACAGGTTGAAGACACGCAAAAATAAATAATGAGATAAAAGAAATAAGAGTAGATTCTTCTTTGGTAAGATGAACCGTATTGACCAGGAATTTCTGCATATAAGTAGTATAGGTATAGAACGCGAGTGTTCCACCCAGTGTAAGCCCAACAACTGTCAATAAAGCTTTAGGATGTTTCAAAAGTTCCTTTACTGTTCCTTTCTTTTTCTCATTAAGATCTTTTTTATTTTCAAAGGCTTCGGTCTCATGAAGATTAGCCCGTAAGTACAACGCTATAATCGAAAGCATAGCTCCTATCACAAAAGGAATTCTCCAGCCCCAAGCTTCCAGCTGAGCCTCTGTTAATAATAATTTCTGCAAAATCAGCTGAATGCCTAACGCGATAAGCTGCCCTCCGATCAGGGTGACATATTGAAAACTGGAATAAAATCCTCTTCTGTCTTGTGTTGCCATTTCGCTGAGGTAAGTAGCCGAAACCCCATATTCTCCTCCAACACTCAATCCCTGCAGGAGCCTGGCAAGCAGGAGTAAGGCCGGAGCAAAAATACCTATGGATTTGTAAGTTGGGGTAAGAGCAATAAGTAATGAACCGAACGACATCAACAGCACAGATAATGTCATTGCCCTTTTTCTACCGATTTTATCCGCAATACTTCCAAACATCCAGCCGCCAATAGGTCGCATAAGAAATCCCACAGCAAAAATTCCAGCTGTATTCATCAGCTGTGCATTAAGGTCGGAATCCGGAAAGAAAGAATGAGAAAAATAAATGGCAAAAGCAGCATACGCGTACCAATCGTACCATTCTACCAGATTTCCGATAGATCCGCCTATAATGGCTTTGATTCTTTGAGCTGTGGTGATAGAGGATGAATTCATGTTAAGTATAGGGAAGTATTAATTCTTACCGAAAAATCTTTTTACTTTATCCAGTAATCCTGATGGTTTAGAAGAGGGATGAGTAGGCTGAGGAGAATTTACTGATTGATCAAGAGCCTGGAGCGTTTCGACTGCTGATGCCACAATTTTTTCGGCATGGCGACTTTCTGTAATATGAATTCGGTTGGGTTCCTGTACTTTTTGCCCGGTCAGTCTTTCAAAATTAATTTTAGCTTTATTAAAAATCTCAATTTCAGTCTCAGGGCGATCATCTACATGAGTCATTTCAGGAATAATACCGGAACTTAATTTTATGGATTCACATTCAAAATCGTTCATAATTCCTTGATGGATTCTTATCGCTGTTTCAGTTTCACCCACCTTTTCAAAAGCTTCTGCGAACTGAAGCATATCTTCTCCAATCTGATATTTTTCGAGAATGTTGTCTATAGAATTGCTTACTTTGGCTTTTGCAGCAGCAAGATTGGCAACGGATTTTTCTTCACCGGGTCTGTTTTTAAGTAAATCGATAAGTTCTTGGATGCCTTCTCTAATTTCGGGCTGAATTCTAAAACGATATATGTGGCCAAGATCTGTGAGATAAGTATTCTGACTCATTGCTTCATGAGAAAGGTTCTGAATATGAGAACTCATGAAGAAAGCCAAATGAACCAAAAGATTGGAGTATTGTTTTAAATGATCCGAAGTGATTTCAGATCTTTCAAGTGCTTTATAAAGTTGGAGTCCTTCTAAAAATTCAATCTGATAACCATAAGGAGAAAAACTTTCCTCATTAATTTCAACAGGGTTGTTATCTAATATTTCATAAAGATATTCATGAATCTGAAGCTCTTCAAGATCTTTTAAAGCTTGTTTAAGTTCAGCAAATTTATTGTGCTGTATCAATTCTATCAACGCTCTCATTTCCTTGGTTTATAATATCACCAATATACAAATTTCACCAAAGATAAAGCTGACCTCCCAAAGAACAGCTCTGCTATTTTTAGAACCTGTATCCCAATGAAAGTCCGCTTCTGAAACCAGCCCATGGCCCGTCTACTTTTATTTTAGCTCCATTGGCAGTGGTTTCCACACTGTATTTTACAAACGGAATATCCAGGTTTTCTATTTCTTTTTTGAGTTGTGCCTGCATATCCGGAGTAAGAACATAATCAGAGGTCATTGTAAAATCACCTTTTCCGCTTCCGTAATGAGCTCCGGCAATCCAGAAATCCAGTACCAGATTCTGGCTTCGGGTAAGGAAAAATTGTACACCAACCATAAGACCACCACTATTTCCTTTGGTAGTTCCCTGACCTTTCAGCGGAATTTGATAGGTAATTCCATTTGGGCCATTATAATCATAGTAGAAATCGAAGGTGTTGGAAGAAACATCAGAATATCGGTAATAAGGGGCAAAGTAAAATCCTTTTCCATAGCCTTTTCCGATATAAAATCTTGGTTCAATGGTGAAATTGGTAGCTTTTACCCTTAAATTTTCAAATCTTTTTTAGTCTTTGTCCTTCAAGAAAGCATTGATAAAAGGAACTTTCCCCTCAGGCATGGTTCCGAAACCAATATTTAAAGAAAACCATTGGTTAAAAGCGCGCTCATACGACAGATTGATATTCCGGAATGCATAAGCGGTAACATTCGTCTTGATGATATTCATCTTTTCAGCCGAAACATTTTGGTTTTCCTGTGCCTGCAATGCTGAAAAAAGGAAGCATGGGACTAATAGGATTACATTTTTCATAATCTTATACTTTGTGATGTTAGAAATAAACAGCAAAAAACAGGCTGAATTTAACATAATAATTTGAATTTGAAGAAAAAAAATACAAATTATCAATGGTAATGGGATTTTTTTTATTTAGAATTAAAATGAATGTAATGGATTTCAGCAATTAGTTGTCCTAAAAGTATATCCAACTCTGACATGAAAAAAACTATATATACCATTTGTATGTTTTGTGGCATTTTTGTTTTTTCACAAGAAGCAAAAAATGATACGGTAAGTATTTCCGATACGAAGGAACTTCAGGAAGTTATTGTAAAGGCACAACGCAAAAAACAATTTGCTGATAAAGCGGTGTATACTTTTGATAAGGAAGCACTAGAAAGAGCCAGATATGCAAAAGATTTACTTCGTACCCTTCCTGAATTGCAACTAGATCCAATTTCCAATACGATAACGAGTACAAAAGGAGGTACAACTTTATTCTTGATTAACGGTGTTGAAGCTACAGATATGCAGATCAGAAGTGTTGCACCTAGTGAAGTGGTGAAAGTGGAGTATTATGATATTCCGCCAGCGAGATGGGCTACAAGGGCAGATATTGTCGTTAATATTTTAACAAAGTCTACTGAGACCGGATATGTTTTTGGAACTGAAGCATTCTCCGCATTGAATACAGGTTTTATAAACGGATCTGCCTATGCTAATTATACAAAAGGGAAGAATGATATAGGGCTGGAATATGCTATTAATTTAAGAGATTATACCGACAGAAGGGTAAATAGTATTTACGATTATCAGCTAAATGGCAGTCACTACCAGTCTAATGAGGATCGAAAAGATCATTTTGGATATACTTTTCAGAGTATAGCATTACGTTATACCCGTTTGGTTCCTGATGATTATGTGCTTCAGGCAAAACTGAATATGAATATTTTTAGCCGATTTTCAAAAGGAACAGGTCAAAGTATTTTTACAGTAGACAATACTGTTGAAGAGCATAATATGTTTAAGAATAATGGATCAGATTATGCTACTCCAAAGCTGGATCTTTATTATTCTAAAAAAATAGGATTGAAGGATGAACTGAGCATTAATTTGGTAGGCTCTGATTTTACTACCAATTCTTCAGAAACAGCGAAAGAGTGGGTGAAGGGAACGGGATTGTCCGTATATGATAATGATATGGTTTTAAAAGCTAAACAAACAAGTTTTGTAGGGGAGCTGGCTCATATTCATGATTTTAAAGCCGGAAAACTTTCGTCCGGATATCGTATTTCAAATTCTTCTATATCTAATGATTTGAATAATCTTTCCGGATATTCTCAATATAAGGTTACTTATCTGGAGCAATATTTATACAGTGAATTTGCAGGTAAAATAGATAAATTTAGCTATCGGATAGGGGTGGGGCTAACGAATATTCATAATAAAAGCGCCGAAAATACTTTTGATGAATGGTCTTTTACTCCAAAAGTTATACTTGCATATCAACTTAAAAATAATCAAAGTCTTCGCTTTACAAGCAGCTATAAGCCTATAAGCCCAGTGAGTAATGCACTTAGTAGTAATGTACTTCAATTGGCTCCTAATATTGTACAAAAAGGAAATCCGTTTCTTTCTTCTCAACAGAAATGGACAAATAGCCTGATCTATTCATTGAACAATAAATATTTTGATTTTAATTTGAACGTATCTTATTCTTATACAAATCGTGTGATCAATCAGTATTATGTTTTGGATGATACTTTTGGAGGATATGCATTGACTTATGAAAACGGACGGTACGCTCAACAGGTTAGTGCATTTATCTCAGGAGCATATAAACCTTTTGGGAATGAACTTTTGGTGATCAAGGCAAATTTGGCTCCTACTTCCGAAATGGTAAAGACCAGCAGTGGTGCCGTCATTAAAAATGATTATTTGGCCAATTATTTTGTGTTGTCTTCAGAATATAAAAACTTCTCAGCCCAATATCAGTTCAATATTCCAACCTATAGTCTTAGCGGAGCTTTTCTGAATACTAATGAAAACCAGAATAATATTTTTATTAGCTACAAGCATAAAAATATGACGTTTTCTACAGGAATGTATTGGATAGGAATGCCTTCTGAGTATAAAACCAAAAGCTTATCGGAAAGCCTAGTGGATTATAAGCTTCATACTCAGATTATGAATAATAAATCAATGTTTGTGCTCGGCTTTAGCTATGATTTTTCAAAGGGAAAGAAAACTGAGATTCAGAAAAAACTAAATAATGATACAGCTCCGGCTGCTACTTTTTAAAAAACTTGAAACTTGAAAGTTTATTGATATGATTCTTTATTCCAGTCTTCAATGATGTAGATAAAAAAATCTCGTTCAAAGTTGCGGAACGAGATTTTTTATGGTTATTTCTTGATGAATTTTGTAGTCTTTTTGGTTTCAGAATTCTTTCCACTGACTTCAATAAAATAGGATGCTGGCGGAAGATCAGATATTTGTATGTTTCCTGAATTTACCTCTGCCGTTTTAATAAGTTTTCCATCCAAACTATAGATATTTGCTTTTGAATATCCTTCTGTATTACCTTTGAATCCAATAAAATCCTGAGCAGGATTAGGATACATACTGATGGTTTCTTTTTTCATTGTATTGCTTACTGCCAATGTTCCGGTATTCAGTGCTATTGCGGTTGAAGTGGTCTGGTTGATGCTCAGAGCGAGTACAGTTATATTTGAGTGGTAGAGCTAAGTAATGCATATCTGTGGCTGGCATCATAATAAGAATAAACAGTGTTGGTAACAGAACCTAAAGGGTTTTGGAAGGTAATGTCTAAAACGGAATATAAATTAAAAGTCTGTATAAATTTTACCCTAAGAACGTTATTATATGTCTGCCCACTCAGTAGTAAAGTACCATAGGCATCAGCCTGAGTAGACATGGTTCCTTGAGTGATTCCATTCATAAGAGCTGAGGTAAAAGTTCCTTTAGCTGTATCTGTCTGTGACGCTCCTATAGTGATAGGATAGGTAATATAAGTCCCATTGTCTGTATTTAAATTAAGGGTAACCTGAGGGTTTATAACTCCTGTGATCTCAAGCTTTGTAGACGATGCCTTATAAAATATGGTATTGGTTCCGTCAACCATCTTGATTGTAGATCCGGGAAAGGTAGTCATTTCAGCAGAAGTAGGGGCTAGATAATTGATGGTTGCAGCTGCTCCCAGTGTAAGGGCTCCATTTAAAAATGTAACATTATTGCCAAGTGCAGAGTTATCCACGGTTCCGACGATAAGATTATTATTCACAACATCGTTGAGGATAGGATCATGAGATGCTTTTGTAAGCGTAATCTGAGCTGAGAACATTACAGAAGCTCCCAACAGAAGTAAGATAGATGTTTTCATAGCCAAATTTTTTATTAAAGTTAGTTAAAAAGATGAATCAATTTTCATTATAACGTGTTTTTGATGAAATATTTAAACTACTTGAAATCGAATTAAAGCATTTTTCCTTTTAAATAAGGCAAAAAATAGACTTTGCTAAGCGGTAACTAAAATGAAAAAGGGGTGAATTTTCTTTACAATACATCCCAATTGCAATACAATTTTCAATAATTATTTAACCAATATTCCTCCTCAGTTTCGTTTTTTTTCCGGGTACTCACTTTTTTAGAAGAAAAAAATAGCCGCCTGATATTTCAGACGGCTGTTTTGTGCATTAAATAAGTTTTAAGTTTTAATTGCTCATGATCATTTTTCTGTAAGCGTAAATATCTTCAATCGTTACTACACTCATTTCTTTTTTCTTGGCAAATTCCACAATTTCCGGAAGTCTTGCCATAGAGCCATCTTCATTGGTAAGCTCGCAAAGTACAGCATCATCACCCAGATTAGCCATTTTTACAAGATCTACGCTGCCTTCTGTATGCCCACGTCTTTCAAATACACCGTCTTTTTTAGCAATGAGAGGAAATACGTGTCCAGGGCTTGCAATGTGCTCTGCTAAAGCATTTTCAGCAACAGCTGTTCTGATAGTCGTTACGCGATCTTTTGCAGAAACTCCAGACTCTACGCCTTCTTTGGCTTCAATGGAAATGGTAAATGCGGTTTGATTTTTTGAATTGTTGTTTTCCACCATCGGACGAAGGTTGAGATGCTTACTTTTCTCTTCAGAAATGCATAAGCAAACGATACCGCTGCATTCGCGGATCAAAAGTGCCATGTCCTGCTCGGTAATAGTGGAAGCGGGAAAGATGATGTCACCTTCGTTTTCACGATTTTCATCATCCACTAAAAGAATACCTTTTCCCTGTTGTAATGTTGAAAGTGCCTTTTCTACACGTTCTTTGGAGGTTGCTCCGAATTGTTCTAATAATTTTTCCATGTTATTTTACTTTTAAAAGTTAAAATAGTCTTCGGTACATGGAAATGAAATACGATACCGTAAGAGCCCATGAAGGATCCTACCGTACGTCTCATTTTCTTCTCCCATCCAGACTTTAACTGTCGGTTTTGGAATTTCACCAAATCAGTCCCTTCAAATGAAAGGAGTCGCGGACTATAACCGCCGGTAGGGAATTTCACCCTGCCCCGAAGAAAACTTATACTAAGTTTTACTGTATGTTTGTTAAATTTTTTATTTCATTGAAAATATTTAATGCACAAGTCGCTAATTTCGGGAAGTTTTTTGAGATAGAAAAGAGTTTTTTAATAAGATTAATCAATGTCTGATTGGCTTCCCAATAAAAAACCACTCACAGAGAGGAGTGGTTTTTGTTTGTATTTTGGGTGTTAGAAATTCATTCAGTTTTTCTCTGAAACTTCTTTTCCATTCTCATAATGTTGGATGATCTTCTGTTTTCCGTCTTCATTATATATTTCCCACTTTCCTTCATAAGTTCCATTTTTCCAATTTCCAATGGCTCTTAGATTTCCGTTTTTGTACCAATATTCATGCTGCCCATTAGGTTTCCCATTGATAAATTCGCCTTTACGTGCTTTCTCACCATTAGGATGCCAGTATTCCCAAATTCCATTCTCTTTAGAATTCTCTATTTTTCCGGCAGATGCCAATTTTCCATTTATATAGTATGCTTTCTTAAGTCCATCTATAATGGGTTTGAATTGAAGTTTTTGCGCCTGATCAGGGGAGAGTGTTTGATTATGTTCCATGAAATCTTGTTTGGAAATCAAAGTGTCTCCAATATAAACTTCGTATTTATCCAGATCAATATTTTGAGAATAATAAATGGCGCTTGCTAAAAGAAGAATAAGTAAGGTTAATAGCTTTTTATACATTTTATTTGATAAGTTTTAATTGTTCATCGTATAATCCTATCAGCAGGCTGTTCCCGTCTTTGTCGGTTCTTATTCCGCCATAAGCAGCTTTGCTGTATTTATCTGCATGGCCTTCCTGAAAAAAGAAAGACTCTGCCCCGATATTGATCGTCCATTCATTGGGAGAGGTGTATTTGATGAGGTATTCTCCGGAATTCAGTGGAGTTGGGTCTTTTTGAAAACGAACCTTCTCAGCAATTCCTTTCGCATCGAGTTTTACAACACAATAGCCACGCTTCGGCAGTTTTTCCGAATTAACGTTATCCGAAATAGCATATCTTAAACTCATGTAGTCACCTTGCATCAGTGAACGGGGATCTACAGGAGCTAATTTTAGCAAGATTGGCTGCCCATTTTTAAGTAAAGTTTCTTTTTCAGCTACCGAATAATTAAAGTATATTAATAGTAAAACAAGGTTGATAATAATGATGAGCCATTTATATTTTTTCATTTGCGGTCAGTTTTTTGTGGATGAGAAGATAGATAGCTAAAAAGATGACTCCTGATGTAAACAGGAGTATGGATTTGGTCAATAAAGAAAATTGAAGGTCATAATAAAATCGCCCAATAAAGCCGATCAATGCAATGATTCCTAAGACAAATCCAGTTCTGTAATTGACTAAAAAGCTTAGCAGAATGACGAGTATGGCTCCTGATATCATGGGTGCTAATACAGTAGGCAATAGAAATAAAGCGGTAAGCATGTAAATAAGGATTTTATACGTTGTATTGGAGACCTGTAACGTGTTCAGCAGAAGATATACAACATAAAGGATAGCCAGAACAATAACAACCGATGGAATCCATTCATAATACTCATCTGTTAAACGAAGAAAAGATCTCAATCCTAAAAATGCCAAGGTAAATATGAATGAAAAGACCATTCCTGTCCGAACGGGATCATATAGTTTAGAAAATAATTTGTTTTTAGTTATTATTTTAGCTTCTTGTAGGAATAGAAAAGTTGTGATAACAGTCTGAAGTATAATGATGGCAGAGGTTAGATTATAAAGATGGTTTACCTGTGCAAAAGCCATTATACTTCCATTGATAATCAATATTGAAATAAAGGATAAGATGTAGCTTTGTACCAGAAATAGGGTACATAATGCAATGCCAATAAATGCAATATAAATAGTATTACCTTCTGCAGAAAGGCCAATACCCAGAAGAGTGAAGCCGGTAATAAAAAAAGAAACACTTAAAGTATCTATAATGGTTTTCCCGGATATTCTGCTGATGAGTGAAGATCCGACGATGCAGATAATTCCTAATATGCCTGCCTCAGTTGGTGAATCAAAAATCTCAGCAATAAAAACAAAGGCTAAAAATGTAAGACATGCCATAATTCCTCCAAAAATAGATAATATTTTAATGGATAATGATTGATGGTTGATGTCTTTTTCCTGATAGGCTGCCATAATAGCATCTTCATCAAAATGAATCTCCCTATTGCTTCCTGTATGGAGTTGCTCTATGAGCTCTTTTATATTTTCTTTACTTCTCATTTTTCCATTTTTTTTGAAGGTTCATCAAGTTTTTAATGATCAGGGTGATGCTTGCAATAACGAAAAAGAATATCAGTAAGAACGTTCCCTCACTATCTCCGATCTTAAAGATTAAGGAACAGGCAACAATGACCAGACTTAAAGGAATAATAGCAAAATAAAAGCTGTTTTTTGTTTTCAACCCGTACCAGATTCCTAAAGCATATACAATAATACTCATTGGAATGAGAAGAGATAATAACGTTTTATGGCTATCCACAAAATCAAGACATAATCCGAAAGTTGATACGCTGACGACTGCCAATGATAAAATGTTGGTAAACCAGTTAGGGATTCTGAAAGCTTTTTTATAATGAGAAAGCAAAATTGATCCAATTAAAAATACAGCATTAAGAATAAAAAGGAAAAGGATAATAATACTGTCATTCCAGTCTGTGGCAACCTGATTGGAATATAAAATAAGAGTAGTATTGATTAAGGCAATATACAAAAGCCATAGCGGAGCAAAATCTGAAATGATCACCCAAAGGGTTATACAAATTGTCCATGCTAAAAAGAAGTCATAGGCATTTGCACCTGTTTGATAGACTTGTCCGAATACGGCAAAGAGAACCCCTACAAGTGCTGCTGCTCCGGTGAGGATACTATTTCGGATGTTACTATTGATCTTAGAAAGTAATGCTAAGCCTGTAGCGGCGATAAGTAATATTTCTGTTAGTCCTATTTTGGTAAATTTGGGTAAATCTGCCCAATTATAGGCAAAGAAGAAAATAATCCCGGATACGGTAAACCCGATTCCAAGGCTAGCAAGAAATAACTTCAGGAATTTTTGCCAGGCTTCTTTACTGCTGTAAATATTGTCTTTAAGTATAGAATGGATCTCTTTTTCGCTCAGGTTGCTATGCCTGCTGAGGATTTGTAGATCTTCTCTTTGTATATTTTTCATTTAAGATAGGTTAAGTATAGATAGTGATTCACTGTCTTTTAATAGATTGCTGATCTATTTATTTCAATGTTCTCATATTAAGTGTCACAGGAAATATGATCCCACTCCTGATCCATATAATGAATCAGCCAGTTCAGGGCATAATGTCTTTCATAAACAATTCCCGGATGTATTTGTGTTATTTCTCTATTGTTGATTCGTGCATCAACACACGCCCAATCATATCTGTAATATAAATCATTAGCATCAAGAATCTCTGATTTGGAACGAATCTCATGGTTACCATTAATGAAATCATTAGGATCTCTGTCTCCGCCTACAGGATATTTTTCAAAAGGAATATCGTTGAGGTCACATAATGTATTGGGAAAAGGTAAGGTGTCTACAATTTTTAAAGCCCAGAGGAGAACCCATATACATTCACATTTCCAGGTTTCCTGAAATTTTTTTGCTTCAGTAGGATCGGATATAAAGTCTTTTTCTTTAGGAGTTACATATTCCCAAAGATTATACTCTATCAAATAATTTGTTGCTGTTTCTGAATCTATCGTATCAAAAGCTACAAAATTGGTAATGGCAAGAATGGCTGCACGGGCGGCTATTTCTTTTGGGGTTCTCAGAGTGGTTTCCTCTTCAGATTCTATATGAGGCAGGTTCAAATTGATTTTAATACCTTCCTTTTTAAGAATTTCTTCCGTTCTCTCTTTTCTGGTCATTTGTAATTAATATTATATTGAATGTAAAATAATAATTGGACGGGTATTAAGGCTAGCGAAAACTATTCCCTTAATATCTTTTCCATTTTTTTTCCTTTGGCGAGTTCATCAATCAGTTTATCAAGATATCGGATATTTCTCATGAGTTCATCATCTATTTCTTCTATGCGATATCCGCAAATGACACCTTTAATCAATGACGCGTTAGGATTCATGCGGGGAGCTTGTTCAAAAAAAGTTTTGAAATCAGTTCTCTTCTCCAGTTGTTCCTGTATTTCTTTCTCATTGTAGCCAGTCAGCCAATAAATTATTTCATGAACTTCAGCTTTTGTACGGTTCTTTTTTTCAGCTTTTTGAATATAATGTGGATAAACACTAGCAAAAGTTGTGGTGAAGATTTTTGTATTCTGCATGGCTTTTGTGTGAGATGTTTAGATTAATTTTTTTAATACTCCATCAAGAATGATGTTGAACTCCTCAGGTTTTTCAAGCATGGGATAATGTCCGGTTTCCGTAATGGTTATATAGTCATAATTCTTCAGATATTTACGGTTGCCTTCAAGATTTGTAGGGTAAGTATCAGAATTAATGGCTATTACCGGAACCGGAACCTGTTTTGCAATTTCTTTGAAATCTGTTTTGTATAAAGGTTTTAATAGATTAATAGCTCTTTCCGACTCATTATGAAGGAACTCATGCTGTACTCTTGTTTTTATGTCTTCAGGGGTCTTTTCTACAAAGAGGTATTGAGGAAGGATGTTTTCCACGGCATTTTTAAAGTCGGATCTGTATTGAGTAAATTGCATTTGTTCCGCCTGTTCCTCAGTAAAGGATTGTTCCAGATTTTGCAAGGTGTCTATTAAAACCACTGCTTTTACTTTTGAGATTTTTAATGAAGCTTCAAGTACATACGCGCCAGACATTGAATGTCCTACAAGGATGATTTCCGAAGAATCTATAGCATTCGCTACGGCCTTTATATCATCTGCATATCCGGAACTTGTCCAATCTTCTCTTGAAGAATCAGATTTTCCATGTCCTGCCAGATCCATTTGTATCACCTGATAGCTGGAAGCAAAATATTTTTGCTGATCTGCCCACCATTCAGCATTGCCCAGCCAGCCGTGGATCAGAATGATTGCTGTATTTCCGCTCCCGGATTCTTTATAATGAATTTTCTGTCCGTCCGAAGATATTGCATATTTTTCCATTGATGTTCTATTTTGTGTTGGTATTTAAATATTCTTGATCAAACTAGTGTACAAAAAACCTGTTGATATGAAAAAAATCTTTTTTACTGAACTTTGAATAATGAGATCGTATAATCTAGTAATTTTTGATCTCCATATTCACCATGTCCTGGAATAATAATTTTAGCATTGGGATATTCTTTTTTTACTTTTCCAACTGTGGCAGACCAGGCTGCAATATTGGCATCACCTAAATATCCTTTACTAGCCTCCAGTTCTTTTAATAGACAACCTCCGAATAATATATTTTCATCCGGAAAATAACCCACTACATTATCTTTGGTGTGTCCCTCACCAAAAAACTTTGTAATGACTTTTTTATTACCCACTTTTAAAATCAAAGAATCATTGAAACTATTTTTAGGAATAACAAAATGATTTTCTTTGGCTAATTCAATGGTTTCGTAATATGAATATGAAGGAATACGATGAGTATGGAATGCTTGTAATCCTCCTAAACTGTCATCGTGAAAATGAGTAGGGATAATGGCATTTATTTTTGAATGAAGCTTTTGATTGATCCATTGTATCAGCTCTTCTGAACTTTTGTCATTGGTCGGAGTATCAAAAATAATCGTCTCATGACCGTTTTTTACAATAAGACCGTTGCAGGGAACGTTGCCGAAATCCTGAGTTTGTTTAAAAGAAGTATGGATAAAAGAATTCTCTGAAATCTGCTTAATGATGAGGTTTTCAGATTTGTAAATTTCCTTAGCATTGAAATCTGTAGTATGCCGGGAATGGCAGCTTAAAAGAAATAAGGAAAATAAAACGATGAATATCTTTTTACTGAATGTAAAGTTCTGATTAAGCCTTATTTTAATTTTACCTTTCATCGTGTTTTATTTTTATAGTTATAATTTACAAAATATGAGCAATTTAAGAAGAAAGATGGTCTTTGTTGAAAAATATAGCGAAAATTCATGAAAAACCCCTGAAAAGCATTAGTTTTTCAGGGGGCGTTCAGATCTTGATAAGATTGTTTTATTTTTTTGTTTCGGATTTGATGTGGATGTTAAAAATCATAACTGCGTAAGAATTTTCAAGGGCATCTTTGATTTCACACTTGAAATAGATGAGGTCTTTTAAAAATTTTTGTTGGAAAACTTCAATTATTAATTCTGTTCCGGTAGGAATTGCTTTCGATGCATAACCTTCCAGATTATCAACTTCATAGGCTTCTCTGTTTCCCAAGTAATTAAATATTTCTCTCAGTGCACAATTGGCTACATGCACAAAAGGTACAATTGGATAATTTTCAAAATGTCCCTTGCATTGGTTGGGAGTAAAGGGTGTAAGGGATATAGAGAATTGATGTGGGTCTTCGGATTTGTTTATTTTGCCTTCGGGAAGTTTTGTGTCATAATCTACGATAGGTGTGTCATTGAAGAGACTCTTATAAAATAATTTGAATGTGTCTTGGTTGATGATATAATAATCCAGTTCGAAGGAATATAGTACTTCTCCAGTTTCTTTGTCTTTGGCATGAAGACATGACTTGCCTTTTCTTTTTGATTCCAGATAGCTTTCACCAGTAATCGAAATGGTATCGGGAATGGGGTTATATGAGAGTTTTCTCATTCTTAATTTCTCCCCCAGAAAATAAACTTTTTCTTTGGATGCACTGTTTAATCGTTTGTACAGACTGAAGGTTCCCAATGATGCCAGGGTCTTTAGCAAGTAGGTGATGTTTTCATTTTTGAAATCCCATCCGGATATTTCTGTTTCTAAAATAAGGTCATTGAAAATAATGTTTTCCGGAATGTAGATGTACGGTGTTGTTTCCCCAATGTAAGGGATAATTCTGTTTTGAATGTCGATTGTTGTCATTTGAATGAGGGTATTTGATTGTTTTCATTGTGTTGTGGATAACTTTCTGCAGTAATGTTAATTAAGAGTTGTTATATTTCTTTTCAAGGTGATTTTATTTGTTTTTTTAAAATTACAAAAAAAATAAGTATAAATAATTATTATTGAATAATTATGGTATGTGTTGGATTGTTAAATTAAATGCTATTCATGTTAAATAGCAGGTGTGTTTGTGGCTGTAAAAAAGTTATCCACACAAATTTATTCACATTGATATTGATGTGTGAAAAACTTTTTGTGGAAAACTTTTTGTGGAAAACTTTTTTATATATGTTTTTGTAAATTATGTATTTATATTATTGTTTTGAAGATTAGAAAAAAGTTATCCACATTTTAATTCTAAGGATAAAGTGATTGTGCAAAAGTTATCCACAAGTTTTTATCTTTCTCTGATAAGACCTGTATTTTTCTAATATTAAAATGAAAATAATATGGATTATAGATATTATTTTTAATTATTTTACAATTTAAATTTTACTATAGGCTTTCAATATATTTTTCGTAATCGCTTTTTTCTAATAGCTCGCCGGCATTTAGATGATAGATATTTTTCCAAGAATCAGAGCCATTTTTTTCAACATATTTTTCAATGATTCTGAACCCTATCCAATAATTAATATTTTTTGGAGCATCCGGGAATAGTTTGAACTTGTCATTTTGAAGCAAAGGATTTTTTCCTGAAGTATCAGAAAAGTAAGGCTTTAATTGAGTAAACAATTTTTTTTCATTTTTAATAAACCAATCCCAGTCTTGCTTAGACAGGCTGATGGATTCATATTTTTCAATTTTTCTATCGAAGAATATATAAGTGAAATAGCAGGCAAATCCTTCATCAATAGTTTGGTTTAATGCAGAGAGTTTATTAGGATCTGTATTTCTGAAATGTTCATAGACCATATGATTCAATTCATGGGGTAATCCTTTTTCAATTGTATACATGAGATCTGCATCTTTATAATTGAGTTCCAATGCAAACTGTTCATTATTACAGCCACCAAATATGATTCCTGTTATAGGTGTAAAGAGAAAACTTATTTTAGCATTAGGTTTATAAGGAACCAGTTTGTTGAATTTGGTCAGGGTTTTCTGAAGATGTTTTTTGAGGTCAATACTTAAAATAATAGCCGCTTTATTTTCAAGTTCTTGCTTATTATCCTGATATAAAGTTTTATTCCAGTCAATCATTCCTTTAGGATTGTTGAAAAGATGAGCATTTTCATCACCGAAGATAACACCATAGCAGCTATCCCATAATTTTTTATGTGGTAGATAAACTTGTTTAATAATTCTTGCAGAATCATATTGCTGATTTTTATGGGCAAGAAGTTGATGTTTAAATAAATTTTTAATAACGATATTTTCAACTTTTACGCTATCTGGAATCTGTTCCAGGCTCTCATAATCCAATTTTTGATCAGCAATGGGGGATCGTGTGTTTGTAGCACAAGAAATCATAAAGACTGCTGATACCAATGAAATGATTTTTTTCATAGAAGAGGTTATGGTTTGAAAGAGTTTATTGTAAAGGAGTTAAAGCTTTAGAATTTTTTAATAATACCATGTATTGAAAATAATCAAGGGTATTGGCCTTTTCTTGTGGGGAAAAACTTTCTCCAAACATTCTGGAATTCACAGTTATTAGTTTATTGGAATGGAGATAAGGAGAATCCTTAGCATTAAGTTTAAATAATGTAATGGAATTAGGTTGGATGAATTCCTTAAAGTCATTGATTCCTTTTACTAACATGAATGGGCCGTCTGCATTGATCCAGTCAATTTTTTGATCAGCCGGTGTAGGGAACTGTGGATTTTTGGGAAGATACATTTCACTATCCAGCGTATAGCTAATTATGCTTGACGTTTTAAAACCTGATTTTTTAAGTCTTTCCGCAAAAGGTTTTTCATCTTTTTTTACACTATGTTGAAGCACATGAAAAAATCCAAAAAGCCCGTAAAATTTTTCATTTTGAAGATTCAGTTTTTTGACTGAGTTTTTGAAATTAGTGATCATGGCAGAATCTCTGGAAATTTTTTTTGAGTTGTCATTGAAATCGGTATCAATTCCTATGACGGAAATTTTTAAAGAATCCTGTAAAGTCTGATTGTAATCATAGATATCACTCCATTTTTCAAATAACTCTTGGCTGGATTGTTGGGGAATTCTTTTGTGAATAGCCAATACTACTTCTTTAAGCAGATTTTGATCTTTTGTACTGCCATGAAGAAACAGATTCAGTTTATGAGAATTTGTACTGTCCATTTCAGCGATATAATATTTTACCCCATTTTTTTGATTTAAAAATTTTAGAAGCTCTTGATCCAGTTTCTGATTCGCTGCATATCCATGAATTTCACCTAGCAGTACAACCTTAGAATTATAAAAGGTATCGTCAAATAATTTACCGTCTACTTTATCAAGAATTTGTTCATTATTTTTTTTAAGATAATCGGTGAATTCGGAGTCTTTTCCACCAATAAAAATTTTATTACTGATGAATATATACAGAACAAAAATTAAAACGATCGAAACAATTGTGATCAATAGGTATTTGAAGAATTTTAAGACTTTTTTCATGGTTTATTTTTGTACGAAAATATTATAAAAAAGGAATGAAAAAAAGTTTTTTGCGGTATTGTTGAAGAGTGAATTTTTATTGAACCATCAATATCCGAAAATATCTTCACTGGACACTCGGTAAATTGAAATGTAAAATACTTTTTCCCACTTTATAGATTGTTAAAGATTAAATATAATGAAGGGGGGCGATAAGTATGAATGATTTTTCATCTATTTTATAAAACATTCCATGATCTGTTGCATTGATATTTTTAAACTCAGAAGGAATTTGATTTACATGATTTGATTGAAGATTCCATACAAAGAAGCTTGTTTTATCTTTATAGGTGGAATGAAAAATCAGGTTGTCTGCTTTGGTGGAAAGTGAAGTGGCACCAATACATTGAGGAGGAGTTTCATGGACAATTAATTTGAGGGTATTAAGATCGAGTTCCTGTAGTGAAAAATTACCATATCCATAGAATACGATTTTATTATTTCCTAGATTGGCTGTGCAATAGCAATCGATTAATTGATCTTCTAATGTACTGGAGTTAAATCCAAAAACCTGTTGTCCTTTGAGATTAAATACAGCCAATGCATCATTATTAGGGCCATTACTTCCCATTACCCCCTGATCATAATAGGAAACGATTATTTTTTTTCCATTGATGATAATATCGTTAATATAGATTCCAATACTAAATTGTACTTGAATATTTCCTTGATAATCAATAATCAAAGCATTTTCAATAAGATCTGAATTTCCAAGAACAATTAAAATTTTTTCTTCGTTAATAATTTTAACTATTTCTATATCTAATCTAAGCTCTAATGGAACTTCAAGGGCTGAAGAAACAATTCTATTTTGAGAAGTTATAGCAATAAAGTTTCCATGGTGATCTGTTGAAAGATAACGTATCTTTTCGCCAATTAAATGAAGATTTATAGTTGTGGTGATCATGTATTGGAAATTAAAATTATAGAAGTTTATTCTTGGTCTTTGTAGATATTCCAGAAGTTAAAATCAGTCATCGGAGCATCTGTGATTCCAATATTTCGACCCATAGTTACAATTTGTCCTCTATGAAAGGTTCCATGAAGAACTACCTGCATGATGTATTCATATTTTGAAAAATCACATTGAAACCATTGAGATTCTATTTTAATATTTTTCGAAAGGTCTTCATCAGATAAGGTTTCCACATAATCCACAAGTTTTTGAGAATTCATTTTTATGTTTCTGAAAACTTCTTCTTTGCTAGTTTCGGAATTCGTTTTTTCAACATTAAAGTCGTTGTTTTCTGAAACATGACTCCACCAATATTCCTGACTTTGCCAAATGTGATGTAAGGTTTTTAAAATAGTTGGGAAGCTGGAAATGGTCTCCTGATTAAGCTGTTCATCTGATTTTGTGGATAACCAGTCAATGTATTTATTGACAACCCAATTATTGTACTGAACAGTTTTGGTAACTAAATTTTTTAAGCTCATAATATTTATATTTTGTGGTTTTAACGGAATACTCAAAGTCCAAAATGGCGGTTGTGATCCTTATTTTCAGGATTAATGAGTGCTTTGTTGCTATAGGTTGCTGATTCAAATTCACTGATGTTCACTGATAGAAATGAAATGTCTGGAAATAGCTCCGTAAGCCGGGTACTTATTTTTCTGGAAAGATCAGCTTTTTGTTCTGTACTGCGTCCCTGCATAATATGCCCAAAGACATGCAGGAAATTATTTTTTTGCTCTCCTAATCGATAATATTGATAAGGATGAAGCCTTACTTTAATATCATTCACAGCAAACAGACTTGTGGATTCAGCTGCATTGTATACAGTATCCATGATTTCATTGGGAGTTCTTAGCTGGAGAATATCCTGAGAGCATTCTATAATGAAATGTGGCATGTGATATGATTTTTATCATATAAAAGTAAGGAAAATATGAATTTGTATTTCAAATAAAAACTCGCTGTATGATGAGCGAGTTTTTATATTTATTTTAAAGAGCAGATTTTTTTATACTGTATTGAGGTTTCATAGGATTAGACATATCCAATATAATATCATACTGACCATCTTCTGCTATGGGGAAATCATAGGCATTAAGAGCAACAGTCTTACCATCACTATTTAAGCCAAGATTATATCCCCAATCGTTATCGACTCTGAATTTTAAATTCCCTTTTTTGAGATGAAAATTTTTGAGGAAATAAAGATTAGGTTTTTGGGAATCTGTTTGCAATGGAGTATCTTTTCCATCCCAGCCGCCTGGTGTTGCATTTCCAATAATTCCCCATAGATAAGGACTTGTTGTTCTTGTTCCTGTTTTTATACTTCCATCACGAAGGGTTACCACTACAGAATTAATTTTTCCTGTTTCGTCCGGTTTAAAGATGAAGCTAAAATTTTCATCCAATTGAAATGAAGTATTACTGATAGGAAATAAAGAACATATTGAATTTCCTGTTTCCCTGAAAAGAACCTGACCATCTACAACTGTTACATAAAATTTAGTATCTCCTGTAGAATAAATACCTTCCAGCTTTTTTAATTCCTGAGCATTCACTTTTGGGACAGCAGGAATCTTATTCAGCTTATTGTACATTATATTTTCAATCTTGGGAATGATGAGATCTGTATGTGATAAAATAGAATTTGACATTGCTATGAAAGAGATATCATCATCCAGAATTCTATAGTAGATGCATCGATAGCCTGGCCCACCACCGCCATGTCCAATCCTTTTTTTGCCATCAACACTAAAAACATCACTGCCTAATCCATAGTGATCATTAAGATAAGGGGTAAACATTTTTTCGATGGTTTCGTGTTTAAGAATGGTATTTGTTTTAAAAGACTCATTGAATTTGAAGAGATCTTCCACAGTAGAATACATTGCTCCGGCAGCAAAAGGATGATCGGTTTTAAAAAGGAATGCTTCGTTGGAGGTGTTTTCTGACAAAAACTCATATCCTAAAGCTTTATTTTCATCGAAAACGGTATTAAAATGAAATCCTGTATGATTCATTTTCAGTGGCTTCAGGATGTAGCTTTCAATAGCTTTGTCATACTCCATGCCAGTGGCTTTTTTTATAATATATCCAAGAATATAATATCCGGAGTTGGAGTAGTCCCATTTTTTGCCCGGTGAAAAATTTAATGGTTTTGCAGAAATGAATTTGATAAATGTTTCTTCATCTACCGTATTTTCTGAACCTGTTTCATTGGGGATTCCTGAGGTGTGAGAAAGCAGGTTCGAAATGGTGCTACTGTCTCCTTTGGGGAAGTTTGGATAATATTTGGAAAGTTTGTCGTTGATCGATAATTTACCCTCTTCTTCCAGTTTCAGGATAACTGTGGCGGTGAACATTTTTGTGGTGGAGAAAATACGATAAAGGCTGTTATTTGTGTTTTTTTCTTTTTTCGGGCCATTTTTATAGCCATAACTTTTTTCAAAAATAATTTTTCCTTTCTCAGCGATAAGGATTGTTCCATTGAATTTACCTGCCTTGTCATAAGCTGCTAATAGCTGTTCTATTTGCTTAGCTTTTTGTGAAAAAACAGGATTGACTGCCAATAATACAATAAGGCAGGTTAGAAGAGTTCTCATGTATTTTTTTAGATAAGACAATTTTAAGATATACTTTATTACATCATATCTGAAGAATAATTGTATTATTTAATATGGTTTTGATGTAAGTGGTTGTAGTTCAGTGTGTAGTTGATTTTATGATGATTTTTAAAAGATATGCTATTTTTAAATTTTTCAGCATACGTATGTGCAAATTTTTCTTTTTCACTTTTGGGAAGGCTGAAATAGAGATCCATTCTTTTTTCTTTTTCATCATCTTCCTCGTTTTCGTTTCCGGGACGTTCTACAACTTCCAAATAATGAACATAATGCCCAAATTCATGAGGCAAAGTTCTGTAGAGCTGTGTGTTTCTTACCAAAGCAGGCTTGAACTCAGTCGTGAAATTTCTTTTGGTTTCGGTAAAAATATGTCCGTCTGTTTTTAATCTTTCAAATTCCTGCTGATCTTCAATACTTTGCTTTTTAGGCCAGGATAACTGTCTATCCAGATCAATGGCATCTAAAATAATAGCCGGATAATATTCATCTTCAAATTCATAACTATAAACGAGTCTTCCCCAGACAGGTGAAAGAATTTCTTCTTTTCGTTTTGGCTGTCTGAGAATGATAAATCTTAGGTCTCCATAATCTTCGGAGGGAATCTGTTCAATAATTTTCTGAATATCATCAATAGAGCAGGAATGAATAGAATGTTTCCGGGTTTCCTCAACAATAAATAAAAATTCATGGTTGTTGATTACTCGTATTTCTTTTCTATAATGGGTAAGCCGCTCGTAAAATGATTGTAGAGTTCCATAAGGTGAAGCAATCTTTAGTTTGTTATTCTGGCCGTACCCTTGGTTTTCGATTCCGATGTTTCTATTTCTTCTTGTTGGGTTGTACATATTAATGGTTATTTCGCCAATAAAAAATATTTTATTTTGAGATGCTTAATTCCAGCACCATTCTTTTTTTATTTTATCTACTATTTCATTGGCTTCTTTTTCCGTAATCCAATCTACAATTCTTGTTTCTCTATTTCTGTCTGCCAATACAACAGAATAGGTTGCTCCTGTCCATGAAAAATGATAGCGGACTCCGAATTTGTAGCTTTCCATTCTAAGATCTATTGTTTCAATTTTCTTAATTTCTTGTTTGTCAAATGTTTTTGGCTTTGTAAATAATTTATTTTTATATGTTATGATGATAGAATCAGACTTAATATTGAGAATGGTTTTTCCAAAGGTATTCCAGAGCCAGAAATATAATAAAAGGGTAAAAAATCCTGCAAAAGGAATGACTTTAATGATATAGCTGAATATAGATAAGAAATAACTTTCTTCAGCTGATATCAAAGGGACTATAATTAAAATAATAAAAAGACATACTATTAATGCTAACCCTATAATAAAGGTTATCAACCAATTCGTTCTATTTTTTATTTTAATAATCTCTAACATTTTTTTATCTTTTTTGAAGAATTGATGGAAATAAATAAAATATTAATGCAGCTAAAAGATTGTTATTTTTTTTCAAAATATTTTCCCGTAAACTGATAACGGATTTTTTTAGGAGTTATCTTAGAGTCTGTTTGTATTAAAGGAATACTGATGATTTTATTTTTAGGATCATATTCAATCTCATAATCTCTGCCTTCATAATTTCTGTTGGCTGAAGCCGTAAGATCTACTTCATATCCCAATTGGTTTTTTATTCCGCTTTGCGTTTTTATCAACTGAGCTTTATCATTCAATTGGCCGTTATCAATAGAAAAAACTTTGATGGCATGATAGCTCATTCCTGAACTAAGGATCGCTTTGCTCTGAGTAAGGTAGTAGCGTTTGTTTTCAGAAATAATATCATTAATCTGATAATAATAACATCCCGGATCACCTTCACTTTGAGTCTCCACGGCTTTAGAATGTATTTTTTTATCACTGGTTTCATACTGCAAGACATTCTTAAAAAAATGCATGGAGCCTCCTGTCCAGGTATCCCAGGAATAAATCCTGAATTTACCGTCTTCTGAAGTGGTAATAGAAAGTCTGCTTTTCTTCAGAGATTTGAAATCATGACTGATGGTTTGAGGATGAGAAGAAGTATACTGTACTAATATTTTTTCAAATTTTGTGTTGGCAGCACTCAGAGAGTCATAAGAATTTTTATCATCTCTGCCTTCTGAAGCCCAATAATCAATTTTTTGAAGGGCAGCATTCAGCTGTTTCTCTATGATAGAAATATTTTGCCCAAACAAAAAATGAGCGATGAATATTCCTATCAATACAAATATTTTCTTTGTTTTCATGGTATTAAACTTAATGGATTTTGAAAATAATAGTTTTTCAAAAAATTAAGTGAATTTTTTGGTTAAAAAAAACAGTTTCAATGGCTATTTTTTACATTTTAACTGAAATACATTTCCTTCAGGATCTGTTCCGTCGCATAACCAGAAATTATAGTTTTCAAAAGTTTTAATGGCTCTCATCTCAACTTTTTTTGACAGTAATTCATTCCTTGCGGATTCTATATCTGTATCTACTTCAAAAACAAGTTTAGTATTGTTATCGAATTGGTAACCGGCTTCTATTTTTTCCAGATATTGATCTCCAATTTTATGGAGTCCTATATTGATGGCTCCGGCGTTCATCAAGACCCAAATAGAATCTTCTTCAATCACTTTTAAATTAAAATTTTCAACATAAAAATTCTTGAGTAATGTAATATTTTGTACATATAGGATGATGGAGTCTAGTTTGATGTTCATGGCCTGTGAAGATATTTTATTTAAATTATATGCTATCCAATTAATTGTGTCGTTGGCTGTCATTGTATTGCCAAAGGACATTAATAATTTTCCATGATCCGTTTAGTTTTGTAAGATGCATATAATCTATCCATTCATCTGCAATTAATTTAACAGAAGCTGTTCTGTCAGAAACATCAAGCAATTTTATTTCTTTTTTTGGCGAAGCAGGAAATTTATCTCCGTTTTTATTGTAGCTTTCAGCCAGTAAAACCATAGATTCTGTATTGGTCTCCCGTACATAGTCTTTGCCTGTAGCTTTGTCTTTCCAAAAGGTGCGTTTTACCATTCGGGGATGTAAAGCGCGTTCCATTCTGCTTGGAGAGGGTGAATGTTGTGATTCTATATAATCAAGAGCTGCTTGTTTTATACTCAGAGTATCTTGTCTGGTTTGTGCCGGTATCCAATGAACCAATAAGAACAATAGAATAAAAAATGTATAATATTTCATAGTTGATTATAATTTATGGCTGATAAATAAGTTGTACTACACCGGATTTAAAAACATTTGTTTTAACGAGTTTTAGATTTAATCTTTCTTTCAAATCTTCAAAAAGAGGTTTTCCATTTCCTAAAGCCACCGGATGTACAGATATTCTGTAAACGTCAATCAAATTGTTTTGAATGAAAGTTTTAATAAGACTTGCACCACCATACAGCCAAATATCTTTTCCGCCTTGTTTTTTTATTTCTGAAACTTGTTCTATAAGATCAGAATGAATAAATGTTGCTTTATCATCTTCTCTATGTTGGCTGGAGAAGACAAATTTATTCTTTGTATGAATCGTTTTCCAGAATTCTACTTCTTCTGGTGCTGCATTTTCATCAGGCTGATAATTTCCCCATGCATCATAGCTTACCCGGCCATAAAAAATAGTGTCAATACCGGAGATAAAACCATCAAAATCCATGTCGTCATCCATAATACACCAATCGATTTCACCATTGGAACCTTCAATAAATCCGTCTAAAGTTGTTGCTAAATCCAGGATAATTTTTTTCATAATAAGAGTGAATAATAATAGGTGTTCATAATTTTTTAAGAGTAATGAAAGATAGGCATAATTTATTTTTTTGTAATTCCTATCATCACTCCAAAATCTCCATCGGTCTGTATCCAGTTTTTTTCAGGAAGATAGGTTCTGGAAACATAACCATCAAGGTATAGTGCATTTTTACAGTCCATTTCTTCAAAAAGTTGAGCAAGGCTATAGAAATTCACTTCCTTTTTAGACATCGCAAAAATAATGTCTCCATTTTCCAGAATGCCAACACCGTTTCTGATGTTTAGGTTTTTAGAATCTTTTTGAAAGAGAGGATTTATTTTACCGTCAATTAGCAACATTGGGCCGGATTGGGTGGCGTATTTGATTGATGGATTATATTTATATTTTTTTGTTTCAGAAATTTCCGGCTGATTGTTTTGGGTTAAATAAAAAACTCCGTTAGGCTGAAGGTAGAAATTTCCGGAACCTTGTAAGGTATCAATAGGTTTCAGAATTTTGAAGTTTTCAATATATAATCCTTTGGGAGCATTATTGGGTTCAAACATTCCACCGTTCATGGCGAAAATTAATTTTTCATGGTTGGATGCTGTTTCATTTTTGAGATTTCCGAGACTTTTCAGAATTTCATCTTTACTGTTTTTCCAATATAATTTTACTGTTTGCTTTTTAGGATTTACCTGATAGATGACAAAGTTATTTTTGTCCTGTACCTTTTTGCTACAGGAGATGGTAAGAAGGAATAAGAACGCTAGAAGATAGGTGTATTTTATCAAGATGTAAATTTTGTGTTGGTGTCTAGAATAAAAAGGAAATTAAATTTTAATGCCCTGTTATTCCTCTTTTTTAATACGTTTCCATTCTTTGTTTTGATACTGATAGGTTAACAATTCACTTTGAGCATTTACAGTACCCAAGTTATATAAAACAGCTGTTTTTACGATGTTGTCAACATGATTGCTGAATGTAAGATAAATGGAATTTGTATTTTTTAATGAAAAAGGTATTCCGGTGTAAGGCAGATAAAAATATTTTTGCTTATCAGCTTCTCCATGAGTTGTTGATAAAATGTATTGATAAACTTCTTTATTGGAAATTCTCATTTTTTCATTGATGAAATAGACGGTGTTGTTCACATCGCCTCTCAATCGTTTGAAAATAATATTTTTATGAGTAATATCTCCCAATTTCTTAATGGTTTTGATATCCCAAAAATCATTTTCACTATAATTAGGGTTGGTGATATTCAGATCATGGTGACATTCTTTCATGTAGTCAAAAGCACAGCCTCCGGTATTATTGATGATTCCAGTCATGATAATGATCAGATTATCGGAAGGAATATTCTTCAGGTTAATATCTTGTAAGACATATTTACTTAATGTACTGTAGTCAATGTTATTTTTTTCAGCAGTGAGCTTATCATAGTATATTTTCCCTTCTCTATAAAATTCAGTACAGTCAGGCATACCCAATGTATCTTTTGACTTTCTTTGTGCAAAAGAGAGCATGCTGATCAATAAAAATAAGAAGGTCAGGTTTTTCATAGGGATCTTGAAATTGCTAATCTACTTATTTTTTAATAGGTTTACTTTCCTGCGTAGAAACAAAATGATTATTAAAAGAAGAAGAGTAGCTCCTAAAGAATATACTATCATTTTTAATCTTTCATTTTCAATAGTAAGATCAGAAAGTTCTTTTTTAAGCTTCTTTATAACAGGATTTGTTACTTCGAAACTTGTATCAATTATTTCAACTATTTCAGTGGAAGTATTCGGTTTTGTTAATGCTCTTTGATAATCGGTACTAAGCTTTTGTAGTTCTTTTAATTCTTCAGAAGTAACCTGATCCCATCTTTTTTGTACGAAGCAATGAGACGAATAAAGGAGCCCGTTGTTTTCATCAATATAAGCGAATATCAAATATTTTCCCTTCTCCGAAAATGCGACATCACATGAGTTGTTGGGAGAATGAAAAAGGGTAGCATTCTCATTGTAAAAGTCATTATAATTATTAGACTTGTATATTGTAGTAATTTTAACTTTACTCAGGATATCTTGGGCTGTTTTGTAGCCATTGGGAACTTCAACAACATCATAAATCTCACCGATAAAAACAAATGAAGCTTCATCAAAAGAATTTTTTATGGCTGGAGTATAAGCACACTTACAGGCAAATATATGTAACGGAAGTAGAATGGATAGTAAAAAAAGCTTGTATTTCATTGGGTTTATTGCCTGTCTATAAAATGTTTTTAATTTCTTTTTGTAGAACTAAAACTTTTTGTGGAGTATCTATATGTTTTTCCAGATCTTTTACTTCTAACCGGTTGGTTCTGCTTTTATACATAAACCCTTTGAAAAAATATTTTTCAACTTCAAGAGGGAATGTATCCGGATTTTTTTCAATAATAGAGCGGGTAAGATCATCAATTATTGTTTTTATTTCCTTCAACGAGTTTTGTAGTTGATCTTTCCATTCCTTTAAATCACTCAGAAAACCAACGATTTCCTCTTCTTTAATATAGGAAAGTTTTGCGAGTTGCTTATCAATTTCCGTGAAGGTCATTTCGTTCCAGTTTTTATTTTTTAACACCGGAATTTGCCATTTTTTCTGCTCTTCAATCCAATAATCTTTTTGGGCTTTTACCTGATGAACCTGAAATGAGGGAAGTTCAATTGCTGTTAAATAATTTCCATGGCAGCTTCCTGTGTCTATTCCGTAAGTATTATTCAGAATTTTGGGATGGTCTCCTACTACATGATGACCGTAGATAACAGGTTTTTCACCTTTATAAAACTCGTTCCAATAAGTATTTTCGGGATATTTTTTCTCCAGATACCGATCTCCGGAAGTGGTGCCGGATAAAACTTCGTCTTTTTGTTCTTGCAGTTTCTTATCATGTTCAAAAAAAGCATGAACGATGATGGCATCTTCTGTTTCGTAATAATATTTCAGGTTTTTTACCCAGTCAATAAATTCAGAATATTCCTCTTCAAACTGTATTTTTACAATTTCCTGAGCGTAGCTTAAAGTTCCGTTCAGATGTTTTCTTTCATGGTTACCCATCAGAACTACTGAGTTTGGACGGTTTTTGAAATATTCGTAAACTTCTTTAGATTTATTGCCTCTGTCAACGAGATCTCCAAGGGAAATCAGCAGGTCTTCATCTTTTAAATTAATTTTTTTTGTCAGGGTTATGAGTTCATCATAACAACCGTGAATGTCTCCAATTACAAAGGTTCTCATGGGTTAGTTTATTGTTTTGCAAATATAATATCAATATATATTCCGATGGTATTATAGGTTTCAATTTTGAACTGTTGGGGTGATTCTATTTTATATTTTAAGGGATAAATTACATCACCTGAGTATACATCAATAGAATTGGTATCTAAAATATAAGGATATTGATGATTTTTTCCATTTTTTAAATGTATGGTAAAGTTTTCCTGATCCAGATCAATGTGATTGATCGAACTGATGGGAATATATAGCAACTTGTTAAATTCCGTACTCTTTAGAAATTCCTGATTAATAGGATCTTTTTGATCAGCATCACTGCGAAGTCTTTTTTCCAGTTTTATTATTTTCCAGGTTCCAATAAGTTGTTTCCTGTTTTTCTGAGCCTCTTCGAATTCGTTGATGGTAGAATCAATATTCTCCGGCTGAAACTTTTCTTTGATAAACCTTCCATAATATTCATTTCCTTTTACTTCAATAGTGAGGCTGTCGATAAGGTTGATGGAATAGATTTTTCCTTTAGCATCTGTAAACTGGTTTTTCTGAATATTCAGGTTTTTATTAAGGACATAATTTTGTCCCCACCATGTAGTTTGAGCAAGTAATTTTCCATTTTTAAAATATAAAAACTCACGCCAATGATCGTCATTTTTTACTTGTAAGGAATCAGATATCCATTCTCCATTCAGAAAAGATAAATCAGAATTTTTTTGGAGGCAGGAAATCTGAAATAGGGAAATGCAAAGGACAAGCATACTGGTTTTCACGGGATATTATTTTTTTCAATGTACAATTATTTCTGTTATTGAATAAAACAAAAACCGTTCAATCGTTCTGAACGGTTTAAGGAAATATATTTTTTTAGTTCTTCTTGGGTATTTATTGAGCTTGCAGTCTTATCCAGTTCAGTATAAAAAGCAAAACGAATGTTCCTGTGATATAAAACTGTACTTTATTGACTTTTTTGGTGCCAAATTTCCAGACACAAATTCTGTCTATAATGAGAATGAGAACTACTGGAATTAATCCCAATAATAGGTACATTCCTGTAAGTCCATCTGCTGCAGAAACACTGGTAAGGGCAGTGTAGGAAAAAAATAATCCGATAATAAGGGATACTATTCCTAAAATAAGGAATAGAGTAATTTTACGGGTAGTTTTATATGATGGCTGCATGGCTGGTATTAATGAAATTCATCCTCAAATTATAACTTTTGTTCATAACCATATTGTATAGCTGCTTCAAGGGTTTCGATGTTGATTTCTTTGAGATTTTTAAATTTTATACAATATCCTGTTATGTTTGCTTTTCCTATTTTGTCGCCAAAGGTTTTAGCTAAGTAAGTTTTATCTTCAATCCCTAAAATATAAACAGAAATTCCCGTAGTATTGGCACTCAAACCTATTTGATAAAAATCTTTTGTTTTTCCATCAGCATATCGAATAGTGGATAATCCATATCCAATATTAGGGTTGGAAACTGTCTTTCCTTCACTGTTTTTACCATCCAAAAACCACAATTTAGCATCTGGCATAAGCTTCTGAATGAGCCCGTGAAGTTCTTGCAGATCTCTACGCTTAGTTTCAGGCTGGCTATTGATATATTCTGATATTTGTTCCTGAGTGGTCATATCAATTTGGATAATGAAGTGAATTTGAAAGTAATATAATAAAAGAAATATTAATCTAATAAGTTGTTATTGTGTAAATAATCAAAAATTATTTTATCAACTTCCGAGATTTTATCTTTATCCGAATAACGAAGCCATTTTACTTCTTCAATTTCAGAATTTGCCTGTAATTCTCCTGAATATTCTCCTGAGTAACAGGTCATTTTTACAAGGATACCTTCTGCATGACTATGGGCTTGTGCTTCAAAGGTTCCAACATAATTAAGTGTTTTAGGGTCAATAGTAACACTTAATTCTTCACTTATTTCGCGAATCAGAGCCTGTTCATCAGTTTCTCCATCTTCTCTCTTTCCTCCGGGGATATAATATTTATCTTTTCCATAACTTTTTGTTGAAAGAATGGATTTGTTTTTTAATTCTATCCAGGCAAGCTTGTCAATGATTTTGTTGGTCATTATAGTTTAATATGTTTTTTTATTATCTACAGAATTATTTTATAAATGTAAAGGTATTTTTTATTTCTTGAAAATATCCTGTCTGTGCAATATTCCGATGATCGGTTTCTATATTTGTTGCAATTTTTGTATTCATTTAATAGTCTCCCGATATAAGGATATTGGTTTCTATATCTGTATTGTTTGGAACCATAATAGACACACCATATTTATTCTGAACAAATTTTAAATGGTCTCTGTTTAAGAAAGGTTCAATTTTTTTTCCGCATTGTTCTTCAGTGGTACCTTTACCACAGGGAATTCCATAAAAGTCAACTTCAGTTTCAACTTCTAGAGGTAAATTGTCGGAAAATATTTCATCTGCATAAATATGGCAGGTAGCTTTCATCTTTACAATGATCTTATTCCCTTGCTTTTTAAATTCAATTTCTGCATTTTCCACCTCATTATGTTCATAAACATAGAACAGTGCGTGGGGCTCTTGCTCATCTTCAGGATATTCTTTCCATTCAATTTTTTTTCCTGCAATATCCTGCCATTCTTTGATTTCGCCCGGATTGATTTTTAATAAGATTTCAGAATTAAAAAATAACTCATCCTCCGGAAAAAATAAACCGTCAGCATCATTGTCATCATCAGGACTTGAATCTGTTCCTGTAGCTTTAATCTGCAGCCCGAAAACCAATTGATGATCTGTATTGACAAAAGCGTCCAAATAAGCGTATTGTATGTCAAATAACTTGTCTTTAATTTTAAACATCTGTATTGATTATTTGTTTCCCTTTTTCAAAATAGCTGTAATCGCATCAGAAATGTCAAATAACTTTCCGTTATAATTATTCCCCAATAAAATAATGGTTGATTTTTCATTCAGGTCAGAAACTAAAAGAGCTTCATAATTTCCGGCTCTTCCATCATGAGAATGCTCTACTAATTTTTTATTTTTAAATATTGCTTCTCCCATGGAAGATTGAGTATCCGGTAAGTCAAAGTGCTGTCCCAATGTAAACAATGAGTTTTCATTGATTAGTTTTTTTGAATGAAGACAGTTTATGAATTTTAGTAAATCTGTTGTCGTTAAGAAAGTTCCGCCAACCAAAAAATCAGGTTTATCTTCTATTAATTTGTTATTAAATCCTTTTGCAATCAATTTTTCATCAACAATAGGTGTGATCTCAGACGAATTCATTTTACATGGCTTGAAAATATGTTGGCTGACATAATCTTTGTAAGCCACTCCTGTAATTTTTTCAACAATAAACTGCCTTAGAAAAACATTGTTCATGTTGTAATCGTATTGAGTTCCCGGAAGAAAATCAAGCTTGTCAATTAATTTTAAATCATCAAAAACATCCTGATTACTTTTAATTTTTTTCCAGTTTACATTGGGAAGTCCGCTTGTGTATTGCAATATATCTTTTATAGAAACTTCATTGGCCCATTGTGGTAACTCAGGAAAATATTGAGAAATAGGATCTTCTATTTTCAATTTTCCCTGCTCTTGTAATTGTAATAAGGCTACGCCGCTTAATTCTTTGGTAATAGAACCAATATTGAATTTGTAATCGGGTGTAAGTTTTTTTGTTTTTGTAGCATCGGTAAACCCAAAAGGAGCGTTGTAAATGATTTTATTATTTTTTGAAACTAAAATATTTCCATTAAAAACTCCGGATTGGTTTGCGGATCTCATTAAAGAGTCTATTTGTGCGATCTGCTTTTTCTGGGCAGATACAGAATTGAAGAGAAACAAAAAAATGGTAAATAATAAGGAGATCTGTTTGTGATAGAGCATATTGGGTTTTTTGTTGAGTTATTAGTTTTGTCTTGTAAAAGCAGATGTTTTATCTCAATACATCAAGAACATCAATAAATTTTTTTAGAACAGATTTATTTATTCTTTTGTCCGGGCAATTTTCATAATAATATTGGGGGGCATAGTAATGATATGAACTGTATTTATTATTCTGAACCAACATAAGTTTAGCTCCATTTTGATCTGAGATCATACACATGGGAGGAAAATCCTTTAATTCAGGAATTTCAGTCTTGAAATCTTCCTGTTTGTATTTTAAAAGTTCAGTTAATTGTCCAGAATTGATAAGGGTAAGTATTTTGTCTTTTAAGGCTGGAGTTGGTTCAATTGTTTTTATGGTTCTTTTTAATTGGTTGTTCTTTACATAAGCCTGTGGCCGCTCTTCCTTGTAAGCATTCAGCTCTCCATTTTTCTTTATAAAATAATAGTAAATAAAGTCATAAGCAGACCAGCCTCCGTTAATTTCATAGATCAGACAAATTTCATTCTGATTTAAACTTTGAGGAAGATCTACGACAGTTCCTTTAATTTTATTTTTGAGATTAAGATTTGGAATCTGTGCATATCCAATGAAACAAAAGCCGATAAGTATAATAAATAATATTTTTTTCATTTTTTACTTCTGATAAATGATGATGGGTATATTGGTTTTTAATCCCCATGTGTTTGCTGGGTTGTTTTCTTTATTAAAAAGTAATCTTTCATCAATTTTAGAAATGAATTTTTCCCAGCCATGCATGGAGTCATTGAGGATTATTTTTCCAAATAGGGTTTCAACCAATAATTCTGTGTGAATATTTTCCAAAACAGAAGTTTTCTGAACGGTTATTCTAAGGATTTCATACCATTCAATCATGGTTATGAAATCGTTGCTCCAAATATAGAAACCGGTATCAGTATACTCGAAGATTCCATCATCTTCTGATGTCTTGAGGAAAACTTTATGCTGACGTTTGTTTTTATCCGGATTTTTATCAGCATTTTTCGCGATCAACGCAAACAAAGAACATCCCAAAAAGTAGAAGCACAACCATATAAGTATATTTTTCTCAACCTTAAAGATGAGGATTGTAAAAATAACGAGTAAAACAGTATTTATTAGAATTAATTTTTTGGTCAAAGTCATATCCTTAATTATTGACTATTATTAGGTTTCTCAGGGCTTTTAAAATGGTAAGACTATACAAGAAACAGTATTTTTTTAAAGATTTCCATATACTACAATATACTCCGCATATACCAATTTATCATTGAGCCATTCAATCAGTTCATTTTTAAATTGTGCAACTTTCAATTCATCTGTTCTCACTTGGTTTATTCTATTGATGATTATTCTACAGGTATTTCTGTCAAAAAAATTATGTCCACAAGCATCAAAAGCATTCTCAATATACCCGTTCCAAGGGTTTGTCAAAGGGAAAACAGACTTAAATTCGTTGATAACATAATCAAAATCGGCGGTTGGAATGAAGGCATCGTTTCGTTTTACTGTTTTGTAATATTCTCCCTCTTTATTTTCTGGCCATAGAATAAATCCAATTTCATTTCTTGGAGAAAGACTATCCCTTGTAGTGATGATTATGGGTCTTGAATTGATTCTTTCAATCGCTTTTGTGATATCAAACAGACAGATTTCATAATTTTCTCTTGCTGTGTCAGGATCGCATTCTGTCGAAATACTGATCTCTCTTATGTTGTTATTGTGAAATTCCTGTTCACTGGCGTTGATATTACCATTGTTTTTCTTCAGTAGTTGTATGGCAACACTTAATGGAATTGTAATTTTATTTCGAAGTAATTTTATTTTCTCGTTATCCATTCTACGCGATTATATTTTTTTGCATTTTAGATTTTAGCCAATACTATTTTTATTCCTTCTAAAAGGTCACTTTTTAGTTTCCGTTTTTTTTAATCGAGAAACAACAAGAGCAATTCCCCAGACCAAAAATCCTATTAAAATACTGAATAGATAAGCATTTGAGGACGAAAAATTAAAAGCTGTTGGTCGCCCAAGTCCACTAAAAATAAGGATACCCAAATAAATGATATTATAAATTAGGACAGAAGTAGTGAAAGTAACGGATTTTTTAATTTTAATAATGAGTATAACTAGGAGGGCTGCCACTAAAGAAATTCCAGCTGCCATCATAAGACCGAATGGCATCATTCCAAATTCTCCCCCCGGCAGACGGGCAATGTCCATATAGCCGATAAAAATTAAAACATTGAGAAGCCCAATCAGGAAATAACTTCCCAGTATTTTTTCTATTTGTTTCATCTAATTTTGTATTCGTTTTTTTTTAATAGGATGAGTTAAAAAAATGAAAGGTTTCTAAAATATAACATTCTCTTATTTCTTAAACTTTGAATTTTTAAATGCTTTTATAAGTTTATCTGATTCTGAAGTAGGATAAACGTAGAAAATGGTAAAACCCGCTTCGTATCCATTTAATATGGTGCGGTATATGATAAAGTTTTGCGAGATGTTATTTTCCAAGTTCATTTTCAAATCTGTTTTATAAAAGTTGATATCATCCACTTTTTCTTGTATAGTTTTGCTCTCAAATTGAGCTTCAGGCTGACCTTTTTTAAACGACTCTATAAGCTCATCATTTTGTTCTTTTACGGTAGACTCTGTGAGAGCTTTATTTCCAGATAATGTTTTTTTGTAATGGACTAAAAAGTAGGTGTAATTTTTTCCTTGAAATCGAACTTCTTCGGATTTTTCTCTAGTTTTTGAAGCGTTGTTTACTTCCTTGTTATTTTTTGCGTCTACTACTTGAACTGGTTGCTTGATCAGGTTCATATTGGTGAAATTGTTGGGCATATCAATAGTCCAGCCTAGTTGCTCAACTTTGTACGTGTTAGATTTTTGTGCCTTGTAAAAAGTGGTTATAAGGAAAATGAATAGAATAGTCATTTTAATTTTCATGATCTATAGCTTCTTATAGTTTATGATACTCGGATTGAGCCTATTAGTTTTGTCTTTGTAAATTTAATTAAAATAGCTCATCTTTTCCCGAAAATGAAATGAGCATTATAATTTTGAAGCAAAAAAATACCGCTCTGTAAAACAGAACGGTACATTCAAAATTTATTTTTCGCCCATTATCTTATCTTTCTCCTTCTGAAATTCTTCTTCAGATAAAACACCGGAATCTTTTAATTCTTTAATCTTTTTCAGCTTATCATATTTGGTTTCTGAATTTTGATTTTGAGATTTTTCTTTAGGTAAAAACTCTTCAGGAATGATCAGCTCGCCGGATTTAATGGCATTCTCAATATCAATTTCATAATTCATAAGCCCACTTCCTATCTTAGCATAGTACACAAAACCATTTCGTTTGTTTCCTCTGGGCATGATTTTTTTAACCTTGAAAGTCAATCCTGAATTACTTCTTTTAAAAGAATTTGCCTGATTGGCCAATCCCTGATAACCTGTTGTAGAAGTGTAATTGAACATCGAGGATGCGTTGGTTCTGATAAATTTAAAATCACCATCATTCATGGAACCTGTCCCGATTTTTAAGTCTAACCCTTCATATACTTTAAACCCTGTGGTAGTGGTTAAGGTATCGTTCTCAAATTTTGGTGGATTTTGAGCAAAAGAAACCCCGAAAACTAAAAGGGTCAATAGAAATACTAGTCTGTTCATTGTTTTATTTTTTAATAATCAAATTGATCGTCAAAAGTAAAACAAGCTGTAGGAGCTACCTTACGGGAATCCTTATCTGTATATAATTTGTTTCAATACAAAATGTCTGCATCCGAATCTATAAGAAACAAAGCTTCAGAAAAAGTATCTGCAATCAACTCTGGCGTTTCACCACAATTCTTAAAGATTCCTTTTTCTCCTTTCAGAAATCCGATATGATGAGAATTGATTAAATAGTCTGCAAATATGATGAAGCTCTTATCAGTTTCGTTATGATATTCTTCCTGAATTCTTGCTAAAGGCCAGATCGAAAACATATTTTTTGTCCAGTCCCAGTCCATAAAACCGTCCATTTGTAAGTAAAATTCTTTAAAGTCATCAGGGAATTGAAATTGGATTATTTCTTCTGTTACTTTAATAGATTCTTCTGTTGCAGGCGGGCTAAGTTTTATATTTTCACTTGCCCATGTTTCTTTAAGCTTTTCAATCTTAATAATGATCATTCTAATGATATCGTCTAGAATTGATAATCAATTATTCTTTGTTTAAATTAAAGGTTCGCCATTGAGATCCGTAGTAAGAACTTCACTCATATAATCAAAGAAAGGTCGCATAGCTAGTAAGGTTTGTACCACTTCCTTTTGAAAATTTTCTGAGAAAACTTCTTGATCGGTAAACTGTCGCATGATGATGAATTGTTTTTTCCTGATAAGCTCTATAGCCGGATGATTTTTATCAAAACCTCGCGGAGCTGTTTTTACAGAATCTCCTTTGAGCTCTCCGAAATACTTTATAAAGGTTTCATCAGAAGTAATTTTGTTGATTTCTTTGGTGCCGAGTTCAAATTCTTGGCGGATGCGAAGTAAATCTTTGGCTTCAGGTCCCCAAAATCCACCCCCAACAAAACTGTTTCCAGGCTCCAGTTGAATATAATATCCACCTCTCAGCATAGGCTTTGAACGGGAATATCCAACTCCGAAATTGGTTTTGTATGGAGTCTGATCCTTAGAAAAACGAACATCTCTGTAAATTCTGAAAATATGGATCCCTTTTAGTTTATCGTATTCCTGAAGTTCAGAATAAATAGTATTAAAAAAAGCTTTGTTTTCTTTTACGATCAAATCATATTCAGATTTGTGTTGGGCAAACCAGTCCCGATTGTTGTTTTCTTTTAATTGCTTGAGGTATTCAAATGCTTTTTGCATATAGGTTTACAAGTATTTGATGTTATAAATCTTTACTCAATTTACATAAAGTATCCCGGTTTTGAGTAATAAGCAGCACATTAAAATACTGTTGGGAGACTTTTATTGCAGAAGATTTTATTTAAATGAATCTAGATCTTCATATACCATAAAATATATTGTTTCCTTTCCTTTTGAAAAGACATCAATTGTTCCGGTTTTTTGTAGCATTGTGCTTCTTTTGAATGTTCTGATATTTTTACCAAGAATACTTGCAATGAAATATTCTTCACCTATCGAATTTACTTTAAAGGCGGTGGCTTCTGTTTTTCCATCACCATTTTTTAAAATACAATCTACAATTGTTTTTGCTTGTAAAGAATATAATAAGATATTTTTGGATTCTTTATCCTTCTTTTTGTATGCCATTTCCATATAGGCAAGAACCTCCGGATTGGTTGGATCTTTTTCCAAATATTTTTCTCCGGAAATGATGGCTTTTTTTAAATTTCCCTGTGAGAGACTTTTAGTGAAATCTAAATAATCTGTATCAAAAAAGGAAGGTTTATATTTTGAGAATTTTTTTCCATAATATAAATTTTTTACTTCTTCATCTGATAAGGTTGTGGGGTCAAATTTAAATTTATAGATCAGCTTTTCATAATAGAAATCCGAATTTTCATTCTGAACATTGACCTTGATGGAGTCCAGATTTATATTTTGTCCGAAAATACAAAATGAAAAAAGAGAGAAAATTGTTGTTAAGTATATTTTAGATGGTATAGTAGAAAGAAAGATTTTTTTCATAGAGTTGTTTATTTCACAAAAGTTTGTTCAAGAAGTGCAATCGCTTCCGTTTCTGTTAATGGTGGTGTTTTATCAGTATTATTTGTTAGGTTTAAAGAAATAAGGTTATTATTTCTTACGGCATAAAGTAAATATGATGTTTTGTCTTTATTAGAATCCTGACTATTTTTCAGGATGATTTTCCAAACGATATAATTTTTTTCTTTGTCCCGTTTTATTTCAGCAACTTCAGCTTTTATTCCATTGGAAGTTGCCCAATAATCATATTCCCACTTATAAAATTTTTCCAGCAATTCTTCTTCAGATAAACCTTCTTTATAAAACTCAAATTTTTCAGGTTTTCTTACTGAAATTAATAAGTTTATTTTTTCGTTTTTATTGGTGAGGTGAAACTGTCCCGAATTTTTCAACTGATTTTTATATTCCCATTTTCCAGGAACCTCAAATAATTCTCCATTGATTTGAAAAGGAGTTTTCTTTTGTGCAAAAGTAGAAAAAGAGATTAGGAAAAGGATTAAAATCGAAAAAAGTTTAATGTTTAATTTCATTTTTAAGTGTAAGTTTCTTGATAGATTATTAGTTTTTGAATCAATCGCTCCAGTCTGGTTATTATTTTATTTTTTTGTTTTGCATATTTGTGTATGCTCTAGAAACAAATATAGGTAAAAGTTGGGGATAGGAAGTGGAGTATAAATAATCCAAAGTCGGGAGACTTTGTGTAGTAGAGAATTTTGATTAAAAAGATTTTAATCACGTTCCATTATCCGGTACCAATTTTTTTCTAACTTCCAATTATGTTCAGGTTTTACTTTTATTTGTTCTTCGTATTGCTTTTTTGTCTCGTTATTATTTGTAAATATAAAATAAGTTTGTGGGGCATCGAAAAAGCCACGAGAAATCCAAAATTTGATTGTTTTTGTACCTTTTGTTTTATTTTGATAGATCCAAATATCATTTCCGCCATTTGAAACAATAGGGAAGTCAAATGAAAGTTTACAAATACCATTATTCATTTTTGTATTTGGTTTCAATTTTTCGGTCAAAACTTCTTTTACTATTTGATTACGTTTATGGTAAGAAATATTCCAGTCTATTTTTTCAATAATTGAGCTGGGAATTTTGTTGAAATTGTAAAATGTTAGAAATAATAAAACCAATGTTATTAAAAGGTTTACTATTCTGTTTGTTTGTATGTTCTTCCTTTCTTTAAATAATTTTATTATTTGTCTTACTGCTAAAATTAGCAAGATTATACAGACTAAAAGCCAAGAAAATGGTTGAACAAAATAGGGGAGATAAAAGTAGTCAGCAAAAGCGAAAATTAGCCAGATGATTACCAAAATTGCTATTTTTTTTGTCATTCAATTTTTATTAGGTTTTGTCTACAACGTTGACTCATTGGATTACCAATAACTTCCATTCTCGGCATCATTGATTTTACTTTGGAAATTTAGACTTTTTAATATTCAAGGCTTTCTGCTTTATCCATTGTACAGCAATATCAACAGGAGCTGTATCATTGCTGGAAGAAGTATTGTGACCCAGGTTGGAAAAAAAGGTATATTCAAAAGGTTTGCCTTGAGCTTTAAGTGTATTTAATTGCTCTATACATAATTTTACCGGAATCTGTATATCTTTTTCACCAAAAAGCCAAAGCCCGGGACTGGAAAGGGTATTTAAATAAGTCTTGGGATCAGTTGCCGTAAATTGGTACTTGTCCGGATCGTTTTTGGTGTGTTCAATGGCATCTGCTTCTGTATGATTTTCCCAAAAACTACTGTTTCCATTAGTATAAAACTGAAATCGAAGCTGCTCCAGAGTTGTAATGGTAGGGCAGCTGAATAAAACCATAAATTCAATTTGTGGATTTTTACTTGCCGCAATGGGGATTATCCATCCTGCCTGACTGAATCCTACTAACCCAATGGGTGTTTTTTTATCTTTCAAATAGGTCTGAAATGTTTTTACGGCTGCATTGGCATCCTGAGCCAATAAATCAAGATTTGTCGGGTCAATATTATTGGTGCCAACAGACGGCCCTACATACACTCCTCCAGATTCTCCAACGCCACGTTTGTCGTATGTTAATACGGAAATTCCTTCTTTAGCAAGACGTTTTGCAAACTCCATTTCTCTTTTTACAGGATCAGACCCGTGAACAATTACAACAGCAGCAACGGGTTTTTTAGGTTCTAAAATTGAGCCTGCAAGAGTGATACCCTGACTTTCAAATTTTATATCCTGAATGGTAAAATCGGCAACTTGTGAAAATACCATTTGGGGAAAAGCTATTAATAATAACCAAATAAATAGGTTAGAAAAGAAATTGATTTTCATTTTGGATTTTTATTTTGTTTGCTAAAAGTCGGGAGACTTTGAGCAGCGGAGTAGATGATGATATATGGAAAATAGATATTTTACTTAAAATTTTCCCCCACTTATTTGTTTTCTGCCAATAATTTTAGGGAAATTAAATAATCTGTATCAAAATCAATTTTTCTTACTTTATCCTTCATAAATTCTCTGTTTCCTGTCCAATTTGCATTCAGATCAATCCAGGTTAGGACAATTTTCTTTTCAGTAAGTTTTTTTAATTTTCCAGGATACATGACGTTATCTTTTTTCTTAAACAAACTAAAAATACCGAAGTTTTTGTTGACGTTGTCAATTATTGAATCAAAACTTTGGAGTGGTAGTTTCTGTATTTTTTTATCCACTGAAACCCCTTTTAATTTCATTGCTTTTTCTATAAATTCAGTTTCATCATTGGTCGAAATATTCTTGATGTTATGATTCTTTACCGCACAATATCCATCCAGAATAAAATCAACAGGATTAGATTTTAGCAAGATCCAATCTTTACTATAATTAATTAAAATTCCTTTTTCAGATTCTTTATCTTCAAATTCAATGATAATAAGCTTATTTAATAATTTTTTCATGGGTATAATTTAGGGAAAATGTGAAAGTAAGTTATTAAAAAAAGTAAAAAGGTTAGATTATAATGAAAGGTAAATCGGTGCGGTAGCGAGGTTTTTGCAGAGAGTACATTTTAGTTAATATCAGCCACTTGTATGTTTTTAATGGCCGAGCTGGTGAGAGACGTTGCACTTCCGCCGATGATGTAGAGTTTATTGTTATAGACTTCCGCAGTAGCATGTCTTCTGGGAATCATATTGGATGATAACTGATGCAATGTATTGGTTGTAGTATCAAAATAGGCCAGAAAACTTTGATTATTCACCCCACCTGCAATAAAAATCTTATTACCGGATACGGCTAATGAGTGTCCGTATATACCAGCAGGCATTGTATATTGACTGACCCAAAGATTAGTTTTGAGATCGTAAACATTGATCAGGCGAGATGGAGTACCGTTAAAACCACCAATGACATACAGTTTATCATTCACAATTTTGCCCTTTGTTTCTCTGGCTGTGGGCATATTGGGTAAGGAATTCCATGTATTGGAAGCAATATCATAATACTGGAATTTATCAGAGAATACAGTGGTTTTGGCTCCGCTTAATCCGCTGCCCCCAAACACATATATTTTACCATTATAGAGGGCGGAACCTGCATTTCCTGTATAGAAACGATTAACAGCTCCCTTCGTTACGGTATTGGTGGCAAGGTCTACAATTTCAAGATGGCTGTTTCCCCAACCGTTAAAAATATAGATTTTATTATCGTAAGTCTCCGAATTAGCAAATTTTTTAGTAAGTAGGGTAGAATTGAGAATACTCCAGCTGTTACCAGTAATATTATATTTTTCAATATACTTTGCGTCACCTCCTTTTTCCTGATATCCATTGCTCACATAGATATTATCATTCACGATTACACTGCTTATGCCACCTCTGCCCGCAGACATATTGGCGAGACTTTTAAAATAAAGTGTTTGTGCGTGGGCTAAGAATGAACCCAAGAGTGAAAGGAATAATAATTTTGTTTTCAATGGTGTTAATGCTTAATATTTATTTAAGTATTGAATAGCGTGGTTTAAAGATAGGAAAAAGTTGTAGAGTTTTTTTGGGGTTTATTTTTAACTAGATTAAGCTCTATTTAAGTTTTACTCTGTATTTTAATTCTCACGTTGTGTAAACTTTTTTAAGGTTCAAGATCGAGCTTTTTATTTTTCATTTTTAACTTAATCACTTTCCCTTCTTTGTCTTTTATCTGTTCAGTTTTTAAAGGAATGAATCCTTCAATCTTTTCAGTGGCATTAAAGAAATTATTTTTATCAACAGCATATTTATAGTTTCCATCAATAATTTTAAAGGTATTGACATCCGCGTGCTCTACTTTTGTAATTTGCCATCCTCCGCTTGTAGGTCTGGAATAATATATATTTTTATGGTCTTTTGCAAACCAGGAGTTTCCTATCTGTTGAAATGAATTCGGATCAATTTCCTGTGAAATAATCCCATTAAAATATTCAACATCTTTTAATTCTCCGTTAAATTCTCTTTGGGCGGTAGTTTTTTCGTATAGAAACCCAAATTGGTTTCGGTAGAACTCATTTTTAATAGGAGTGAGGTGTATGCTGTCTGGTAATTCATATTGTGCGGGATATTTTTCAGATTTTCTATGATCTTGCTGCGAAATGGTTTCTGTAACGGGTTTTGAATATTCAACTTTAGATTTATTCTCAAAACAGGCCACGAAGAAAAATAATAAATACAATTTTAAAATACCTCTGAAATGCATAGAATGTGTTTTGAGGTAAAAGATATAATTTATATTTGGTTTCACCATAACCTCTGTATACCTGCTATTGAACGATTTTATTGTATGGTAGCAATGAAATACAAAGTTACTTTTGTTATAAACAGGACGGTTCCTACTCATATTCTGCATTTAATCATCAGATACAGTTACCCCCTTACCTAAGGGGGTAGAAGGGGTTGCATAAGGGGCTATAGGCAATTATCTAACAGCCTGCAGGCTATACTGAAGGCCATAAAACCACTTATGTAAGTGGTTAAAGCTACTTATATAAGGGTCTAAAGTGACTTTATAAAGTAGCTATAGGGAGTTAGGAAGGGGCTGGAACCCCTTGGTGAAGTTGTAGCAGAGGGGTATGAAAGAGGGTAGAGGTACTTTATTACCCAAAATATGAGATTTTAGATGATTTATTGTATTTCCGCAAAGTCGGGAGACTTTGCGGAGCAGGTTACTGTCTTCTACAATAGTGCAAACTCATGTTTGTAACAGGTATTATTTTAATTGAATTTCAATCTTTTTATCTTCCATAAATAACTTTATCCAATTCGGATCCTCATTATTTCTTGGAATGCATTCAATTAAGCTTTTATTCTTTTTATAATTTTCTATAGCTTTTTTCCCGAACTTGATTTTCATTTCATAAATTTCATTGCCACCATATCCAATCCAAGCTTTTGTTATTATTTGCCTGTTTTTTTCAATATTATTATAAAGCAGAGATTTTGTGTCTTCTGGTAAATGTTTTATACCATCACACCAAAAAGTCTTCGTATAATATTTTATATTTTCATTTTCAATGTTTTGAAAATCTAAAGACCATTCTAAATGACTGCAAAATTCTGAATTAAACATGGGTTCATTAAGATTATAATTAAAAGCACCACACTCTGGACATTCAATATATTCTCCATTCAATTTTTCAAACTCACATTCTGCACATCTGCCATTTCTATTGTTTAAATGTTGAATAATAATTTTTGCTTCATTTTTGTCTAAATTGAATTCGTCAATTAATTTTTTTTCAGCCAATACTTTTAAATCGTTTTGCATCAAAATATAAAGATCAAGCTTTTGTTCTTCAGAAAAGTTTATAGTAATAACTTCATTTTTACATTTGTTGCAATTAGTTTTCATTCTTAATTTGTTTTTTGTTATAGCATCTAAATTTAGATATTAAATTAAGATTATAGAGTATCTATATGTGCAATTTTAAATAGAGAGCATTTGAAAAAAGTTGTTCTTTTTAGAATAGCTTTTATATTTTCCCTTTCCTTTCAATAATAAGATACGCCGCATCCAGCATTTTAAGCAGATGAATATATGGATTTATCATATTTCTTTCTGGTAGCTTGTCATAGATTCCCATCGAGAAATAAACCATTCCGGAAATAAAATAATCAAATTCTTTGATGCTGTATTCTTTGAATGCTTTTTTAAAGACCAGCAGAGGATTTTGGTATTCTTTCTCCGAAAGCAAGCCAAGAGCCAACGGAGAAACCTCTTCCCACTGAGTATTAACCACCAATTTCTTTTCCTTCAGCATAATGAAGTAGCCTGCACGAACAAATGAACGCATCTCCTGATGAAAATGATAAATAACAGACGGATCTTCTTTTATCCAGCTATTTCTCTTAAGAGCATAGCTCATAACGTTGTTTAAAAGTTCTTTGGATGCTGTAAGATTATTTAGCTGAAAAAATGTTTCCATCCGTTGTAAGCCGTAATGCTTTTTCCGGCCTTTCCCAAGCCGGGGTTGAATGTCTGTTCTGATTTTTTTCATGAGTGTGTATTTTTAATAATTTTTTTAAACCATTAAGAGCTTTTTAAGTCATTAAGAATAGTTAAGATCATAGCTGAAGCTATGTATTTATCAGGCTGCTTCATCCATCTTTGATGGATCTTAACTTATCTTATTCTCTTCATTTTTCTTAATGGTTTTATTTTTTTGTTTTATTGTACGATTTTACCGGCCATAAATGAAAAAGTCCTTAACAAGCCGAATGAATATGATAGAATTTGTGTTTTCTAAAAGCCCTAAAGCCGCAATGGATTGTACACCCCATTGTACCGTATCATGATACTTTATGTGGTAAAGCAGGCTTAGAAAAAGATGATTGTAGAAAAGCAGAACAGCATGAAAATAAAAACGGCATGAGACTCTACAATATCTGTACTAGAGGTACTGGTATACCGTGCAACAGATAAGAGAGCCCACGCCTAGGTCGTGAGCTTCATACTTATCATCTTGTTGCTTTAAAATTACCAGTTTTCTAGTACAAGATTCTAAGCAATAGCTTCTATATTTCTTTGAAGTATCGCAAAATTACTCTAATGAGTAATCTTTTCCAAATATAATAATATTTTCAATATACAGGACTATAGTCCTTAGTTTTTTATTTTGTTTTTAGCTCACTTTGTCATTATGCATGATTCTTTAGACGAAATAGAGCGATATATAATTTCAAAAGTGAAAGAAATAAGAGAACAGAGAGGTATTAGTCAAACTTCACTTTCGTTAGCTATTGGTAAGAGTACAAGTTATATTTCAGATATTGAAGCACATTCCAAAACAGCAAAATATAATATTAAAAGCCTCAACTTAATATCAAAAGCTTTGGGATGTTCTCCAAAAGACTTCTGGCCAGAACAGCCAGTTTTGGAAGAGAAATACGAATTTGTAAGAGAAATAGAAATAAAGAAAAGATCCTAGCGATAGCTAGGATTTGTCTTTATTATTCTATTATAAAATAACAGATTACATATTGGAGCTGATGAGCATTTGTCAATATAATGTTACTAGTTGGATTTATTCATTATCTTCAGCTAATCTTTGTCTAGCTTCTTCTAACCATTCTCTGTCAATATTAATTATTGTAAAAGGAGCTTCTGGATTATTTCTTTGGTTAAAAACAAAAATCTTAGAGAAGAACTCCTGCTTTATATCAAGAGCAACTGATTTGTCTAAGTTGAATGACTTCCAATGACTAAATATTCTTTTAGGAATATAGAAGTCGAAGTCTGTTGATTGCCTCCTATCTCGTGGATTGTAAACAGTAAGTCTCCAAACATTCGCACTGTCTCCATTCCAATGAATTTCTGCTTTTAACGTAGAAAATGTTCCGTAATTATTTTGGCTGTTTAGAATGTTTTCTTCTGTCCTTGTTCTTGAAAATAAAAAAATCATATCGCCAGTTTCCAACAATCCAACATAAGAATATCTTAAAACTGTATTTGAAAATGTTACAATATCACCAATAATGTTGTCATCTACCAACAAGTTATAAGCTCTGTTGTACTTTTCAGCGTGTAAGTCACCTTCTCTATCCTTTAAAAAATCATATAGATTTTGAATCTCTTCAGTCTGAAAACTATCAATTAATGGTTGGTCAATTCTATTAAAGTCCCGAATTGTATTTGCACTTAAAAACCAACTAAGTGAAAGCAATGGAATTTTGTTGTTAGATGCGAACTCTACAGCTGGTTTACTAAAGTCATTTACAGAAGCAACGCCTACTTGATATAAAAATCTCGTTCTTGTATCAATCGCATAGGCTGCTCGTCTATTATTTTGCCTTTTAAGAATACTGTCTCTAGTTACAATTTCAAAATCATTCAAATCATTTCTTAAGCCAATTGCATTCCTTACAAATGGCAGATTTGCAATTGACCCATAAGCTTTACATTCAAATAGTAGTTGGGTTGGATAAGCAAATGGCATTTGAATAGGAGGGTTCATTATTATGTCTGCATCATGAGCTGCACCTTTTCCATTTATGAAGAAAAGTCCACCTCTTTCAAATGAAAATAGATTATCAGCTCTGACATTTGTAAATCCGCAATTTTTCAATAATTGTCGAACAATATATTCAAGTAATGCCCCTTTTATATTTCCTGCTTTCATTTTGTTATTGTTTTATAGTTTTTACAAATGTTGAATTTTGTGTTTACCCTCACATTTTGCGAATACAGTGTTATTAACTAGTTGCTCCAATGTATTTTTACATTTTGAAAAATCTTGTGGACAATTTAAAATTGCTTCTCTATATAAATGATGTTCATTTTCAAATAAATTTTCTTTTCTATATAGAGTTGGTTTTAGTTTAAAATTTTCAACATCTGAATGATCTCTGAAAAAAAATATTTGCTTTTAGATATATATAGTGTTAAAGCATCAGTAAATTCGCTTACGTGATCTATTATCATTGGTATTGGTTTTATAATTATATATAATGTTTTCGAGCTTTGCATTCGAGCGGGTTTCGGAGCATAAAGTTTCAACTTATTATATTCATTAGAAGCACAATGCTCCAAGTTTGTATGTCAGCCCTTCTGACGCAAAGTTCGTGTTATCTGCCTGTTTTTCTTTTTGCTTTGTAATCATTTCTAGTTTTTGAAAAATGCCATCTATAAAACTTAAGTGTCCAGAGTTCATAAAATCTTGGTGTTCTACCACTTAAATAACACTTACGAATACAATTATCTAAACTGTCTCCCAATCTAGTCCCTCTCTTAACAACTTTCTTTGCAACTTCAATATCCTCCAATGTGTAAAGAGTAAAGTCTGGAAGTCGTGTTAAGTAAAGAATATTGTCTTCAAGTCCCCAAAGAGGATATCTTATTTTAGGTCTAATATCTTTCAATTTATCCTTTGCATCTTCCGCCTTTTGCCTCCAGTTTCCTCGGCTTTCTTCTGTTTTGTTTTTGAGTAGTATATTACTAATTGCAATCAATTGGTGAATAGTGTCTGATAAGTCAGGAATATAAGCTTCAAGTGTTTTCCTATTTGCTGCTCTTATTTCTGTTGGTCTTGTTGATAGTAATGTCAGTAAGGAAAATATAGCAGCGATTATTGCAGCAGCTAAAGTTGCAGTTCCTTCGTCAATATTTATTTGCAGTATTGTTATCATTAAATGGCTATTAGCTTTCTAATTTGCGTATTGCGTCAATAATGACAATAGATGTTGCGCCAATGCTATTTTGATTTTAGCGATCTATTGTCAATCATTAAAATTAAAATATAAATATACTATTTCCTTATGGGAAACCATAATCCAAACAAAAAAACCTGTTACCGCACGAATCCTTTCGTGTGGTTATAATATTATAAATCAAACATTCTAATGATATAATGTAAAATCGGAAGCCATACTATACAATCGTGCGGTAGCGGGGGCTTACACCAGCGGGTTATTTTAAATAAAAAGCTGTACAAAAATATTATTCCAATCAGCTTTTTGAAAATTTATATTCAAGTTTATATTTGAAACTGCCCATTTTTTTAACTCTTCAATTTCAACTTCTCCCGGGCTTACCTGCCAATTGCAAATTGTATTTCTTAAATATTGTAGTTTTTCATTATTTACAATTAGCCATTCAATTACCTGATTTGTTTCATTATTATTTAATTCAATATCCGCAGTTTTTGCTAAATTTTTAAAATATTCAAAATCCATCATATTATAATCTGGTGAATAAAGAACATCTACTAATAATTTAACATCAGAGAAAATAATATTTTCATTAGTCTCATCAAAAAACTCTTGTTCTAACCAAGGGGCTATATAATGGAATTTTGGTTCTATATTATTGTTTATAAGATTTCCATTTTTTATTATCTTTTGTGGGTGGTAAACCCAATCTCTTTTAAGGTCAAGAGATATGAATAGATTTTTTTCGGATTTTTTTTTCTTACAATTTAGAATTATATCTTTCCAGATTAATAAATCACCATATTTATTGCTTATTTTTGTGTTGTCTTCAAATCCAGGTGGTATTTGGTGAGAGAATCTAAAATCAAAATTTTTAGTTTTATTTAAAAGGTCTTTTATTTTTGTATTACTACAATTTTTTGTTATAAGTTCTTCTATGTATTCTCGTCGTTTTTCATTTTTGAAATTATTTTTGTCATTTAAAATTCGAATCTTCTTTTTCAATGACTCTGTTTCTGATTGAATCTCTTTAATGAATTCTCGCTTATTAGGGAAACCGTGCTTTTTGGAAAACTCATTGTCCGCTAATAACCTTGCTATTTCAGTTAAATTATTTATATCCGAATCTAAAGTCTTTAAACGCTTTTTGAAAGGGAAGAATACTATTTCTGAATTGGTAATCAATAAATTATTATATTCATGAACTACCCATGTTGGAATTATTAATGATTCTTGTGAAGATAGTTCATTAAGGAATTTTGAGAATTCATTAAAAGATTCATTATTTAAACGATAAAGCCAAATTAGAATATTTGTATCAATAAATACAAGGCTATTTTGATCCGGATGAATTATTATTTCAGCTAATTCATGATAATATTTATCTACATTAATGGTTTCTTTAAGGACTTTCATTGGTTATTGGTAGATTTTAATTTAACAAGAAATTTGTTATTATCAAAATATATAAAATTTCCTTGCTAAATTAAGATATTCTTTTGTATTTCTTTACGGAAAACCATAACTCAAATAAAAAACCGCTCCACAAAAGCAGAACGGTTTATATATTAAATTTGTCTTAGCGACTTGCTACTACATCATTCCTTGCATTCCACTACCCATTGGCATAGCTGGTTCAGCGCTCTTTACCTCAGTGATAACACATTCAGTTGTTAAAAGCATTCCAGATATAGAAGCTGCGTTTTCAAGGGTAACTCTTGTTACTTTAATCTTTATAAATTGCTAATATTATTTGATCGAACCCACCTTTTCCCTTAAAACGAAATAGATAGGCATTCAATTTTTGACTCTTCCATTTTATATCGTCTCTTACTGTTTCTTCTTTAGATTTTTCTAAATCTTCATATCCTTCCAGGTATGGTTGCCCAAGGTTTTCAGTTAAATATTTTTTTATTTCGTGGAACTTTTCGTTAAACATTTCATGAGAAGTTTCAATTTTTTCATTTTCATTCCATTCATAAAACTTGAATTTGACTTGCTCATCTTTTGTGAAAAAATAATCTACTTTAAGAATGAAGTTATTTTCGTTTCTTTGAAATGATCTGGGAATTTCAAACTTATATTTTTCAAAAGCTGGATAGATATCTTCTCCAATTCCCCAAAAATACCCAAGGGTGATATCTTTTGATTTTTTATCAATTTCTTTTTTTTTAATTTCACTGAAGCTTTTAAAGGAAAGATCAATTTCATTTTGAACTGGAACGTTATTGAATCTACCAAATGAACAGCTATAAGATATTAGTATAATAAGGACAAAGAGAATTGTGTTTTTCATTATTGCCTATGTTGTTTTGATTTTATATATAGTTTTTTGCACCTATAATTAAAGTTACTTATGATAACCCAATATACAAAACAACTTGATATAAATTTAAAAATAAAAAAACCGTTCCACAAAAGCAGAACGGTTTATATATTAAATTTGTCTTAGCGACTTGCTACTACATCATTCCTGGCATTTCACCATACATTGGCATAGCTGGTTCAGCGCTCTTTACTTCAGTGATAACATATTCTGTTATAAGAAATATTCGCGCTGACTTTTATTCATTTAGTTTAACCAAATGAATCTTTTGCCTTACAATTTGAAATTATGGACAATAGAAAAGTGAATAAAAACTCTCATTTTCTAGTTTTTTAAAGCACAGCATTTTTAAATTCTGAAGTTACTTTCCACAGTCTATATTCTACAGTCCACTTTTCAGGAATATAGAAGGGAATTGCAAAATGTCCATTGTATTCTTTAAAAATGTTCTGGGAACTTAAAACTTTCTTTTTTACCTTTTTGCTTTTATCACAATCAGATTGTTTATTAAGAGAAATTATATCTACCGGGATTTCTTTGGGTAAAACATAATAAGGGAATCTATAAGGAGCAATTGCATATTTCTCTTCTAAGTTTTTAATATTAAAACTAAAATCATTAATTTCTGAGCACTCAGAAACTTCCATTTCCATGGCAAATTTTATTTCCACTTTATAGTCTTTGTCATTCTCAATTTTAGGAAGTTTAAGGTCAACTCTTTTCATTCCTTTGTCAGGCTCTGGATAATTGGGGTTATTTTGACCCGATAAGAATGAAAAATTCAAGACTAAGAAAAATATTAGATAGGGTAGTATTTTTTTCATGGTTAGATTTTTGCGTCTATTATTAATAGTTTCTGATAACACCCAAATATACAAAACATTCATTATAAATCTAAAAACAAAAAAACCGTCCTACAAAGCAGAACGGTTTATATATTAAATTTGTCTTAGCGACTTGCTACTACATCATTCCTGGCATTCCACCACCCATTGGCATAGCTGGTTCAGCGCTCTTTACTTCAGTGATAACACATTCAGTTGTAAGAAGCATTCCAGATACAGAAGCAGCGTTTTCAAGGGCAACTCTTGTTACTTTAGTTGGGTCAATGATTCCTGCTTCAAGCATTTGAACATACTCGTCAGTTTTAGCATTGTATCCGAAGTCTCCTGTTCCTTCTGCTACTTTAGCAACGATTACAGAACCTTCACCACCTGCGTTAGCAACGATTTGTCTTAATGGCTCCTCGATAGCTCTCTTAACGATTTTGATCCCTGTGTTTTCGTCAGCGTTAGCACCAGAAAGTTCGTTTAATGAAGAGATTGCTCTTACTAAAGCAACACCACCACCTGCAACAATACCTTCTTCAACAGCTGCTCTTGTAGCGTGAAGTGCATCATCAACTCTGTCTTTTTTCTCTTTCATTTCTACTTCAGAAGCAGCACCTACGTACAGTACAGCAACACCACCAGCTAACTTAGCTAATCTTTCCTGAAGTTTCTCTCTGTCGTAGTCAGAAGTTGTCGTTTCCATCTGAGCTTTGATCTGAGCTACTCTTCCTTTGATTTTCGCTTCGTCACCACCACCGTTTACAACAGTTGTGTTGTCTTTGTCGATTGTTACTTTCTCAGCAGTTCCAAGCATATCTAAAGAGATGTTTTCCATAGTGAAACCTTGCTCTTCAGAGATCACTTGTCCACCTGTAAGGATAGCGATATCTTCTAACATTGCTTTTCTTCTGTCTCCGAATCCTGGAGCTTTTACAGCAGCAATTTTAAGAGAACCTCTTAATTTGTTTACAACTAAAGTAGCTAAAGCTTCACCTTCAACTTCTTCAGAGATAATTAATAGAGACTTACCACCTTGTGCAATTGGCTCAAGAACTGGAAGTAATTCTTTCATTGAAGAAATTTTCTTCTCTACTAAAAGGATATATGGGTTTTCTAGTTCAGCTAACATTTTCTCAGGGTTAGTCACGAAGTAAGGTGACTGGTACCCTCTGTCGAACTGCATACCTTCTACAACATCTACTGTTGTATCGATACCTTTAGCTTCTTCTACAGTGATTACACCTTCTTTTCCAACTTTTCCGAAAGCTTCAGCGATCAAAGCACCGATCGTTTCGTCATTGTTAGCAGATACAGAAGCAACTTGCTTTACTTTATCTGTAGAATCTCCAACAGCCTGAGACTGAGTTTTAAGGTTTTCAACAACAGCAGTTACCGCTTTGTCAATACCTCTTTTAAGATCCATTGGGTTAGCACCAGCAGCTACGTTCTTAAGACCTTCTCTTACGATAGCTTGTGCTAAAACAGTAGCGGTAGTAGTACCATCTCCTGCGATATCATTAGTTTTGGAAGCAACTTCTTTTACCATTTGCGCTCCCATATTTTCTACTCTGTCTTCAAGTTCGATTTCTTTTGCAACAGACACACCATCCTTAGTTACGTGTGGAGCACCGAAAGATTTTTCGATAACTACATTTCTCCCTTTAGGACCTAAAGTTACTTTCACTGCATTAGCCAATGCATCAACTCCTCTCTTTAGAGCGTCTCTTGATTCAATATCGAATTTTATTTCTTTTGCCATGTTTGTTTAGCTTTTGGCGATTTGCTTTTTGCCTTTAGCTTTTGCAATTCGCGTGTTTAACTTTAATTTTTAATTTCCATTGAGCCTGTTCCACAAAGTAACAAGCTTCTTTTTTAATATTGTTAGCTCTTCTAAAGTATTTTGATATTCATTTTCATGAATATATCCTAAATCTTTAGCAAGAATTAATTGGTTTTCGGCTTCATTAGAAGATCCTAATGCAATATTGATGAAGTTGGCAAATTCTTTATCTGAATTTCTGCCGCTTCCTTCAGAAATATTATAGCCTATTGATGCAAATGACCTTCTGATTTGAGAGGTGAGCCCAAAAATTTCCTCTTTTGGAAAACTTCTGGTTGAAGTATAGATTTTCAAAGTCAATTGATGACTTAGTTGCCAAACTTCAAATTTTTTAAAATCTCTCATATATTAGTTTTGATGTAGAAAGAAGCCATTTGCTAGAAGCCAATAGCCAGAAGCTTACCCAATAACTCCTAATAAATCAGCTTCTCTTACGATCAAATAATCTTTACCTTCCAACTTCAATTCAGAACCTGAATATTTTCCATAAAGAACTTTGTCACCTACCTGAACAGTTGTAGGCTCGTCTTTTTTACCTGGGCCTACTGCCACTACAGTACCTTCTTGCGGCTTTTCCTTTGCAGTATCCGGGATAATGATTCCTGAAGCTGTTTTAGTTTCTGCTGCGATTGGCTCTACCAGAACTCTGTCTGCCAATGGTTTAAAGTTTACTGACATAATATATTTATTTTTTAATTATTTCTGTGTTGTAATTCTCTAAATGTATGCCATGAGACGGTGATGGCTGAAATGGCAGACTTTTATTGAGGAATGTGAAAATTTGGCAGAAAAATTATTTTTTGCGGGCTGGAAATCCAAAGAGATAGCTTGTTGCTACAGGAACAACAAATAAAAGAACAGTGATAATGGAAACCAAAATCTCCATAGTATGGCTGGCTAAAAATTGAGCAAATGCCGTAGTAGGGTAGAAGTGTTCATATAATGATAAACTTAGTTTAACTCCTAAAATAGCAATGACAATAAAAGCTGCCGTTTCCAGAAAAGGAAATACCTGCATAAGACGAACAAACCATTGCGCAATAAATCTCATTGCCAAAATTCCTATAAAAACGCCAATGGTAATCAAAAGTAAATTGTCGGAGAAGGCTACTGCCACAAAAACATTATCTATGGAGAAAGCAAGATCCATCACTTCTACAATCGCCACTGTTGCCCAGAATTGTCCCAGCAGACCGATTGAATTTTTATACAGCCAACTGGATTCTTTGTCCGGATTTTCCTCTGCATTTTCTTCATTGTCTTTATTTTTAATCTTTTTAATAAACCAGTCCAAAGAAATATAAATCAAATACAATCCTCCTAACGGCTTTAGCCACCATACAGAAATCAGTACGGAAGCGAAAATAAGAGCCAGTCCGCGAAATACATAGGCTCCGATAATTCCGTATTTCAGGGCTTTTTTTCTTTGATGTTCGGGCAAATCCATTACGATGGTAGCCAGTACTGCAGCATTGTCTACAGAGAGAAGGCTTTCGATAAGGATAAGATTGCCGATAATGGCTATTGATTTTGCAGGGTTTTGTAATAGATCATTTAAAAGGTGGGTAAAATCAGGAAACATCATTTTTTAAAGGAATAGTATTGTGGTTAAGTTTTGAGATAATAGCGGCAGAAACTGAAATACCGATGAAATTGGTCACCGATCGAGCTTCATTCATAAATCGGTCTATGCTGTATAAAAGGGCAAGATCTGTGGTAGGAATTTTTCCAAACCTACTTAAAGTAAACATCAAGGCAAGGAAGCCCGATCCAGGGACTCCCGAAGCTGTTTTTGAAGCAATGGAAATGGTGATGAAAAGCCAGAAATAATCTGTTATCGTAAGCGGAATATTATAAAACTGAATCAGAAAAATACATGAAATGGAAAGATAAATGCATGCCCCCGCCAGATTAAAATTGTACCCAAGAGGTATCACGAGTCGAAGAATCTTCCGGTCGTAACCCTGTGATTCCATTTTATCAAAGATCATTGGGAATGCCATTTTTGAAGAAGAAGTGGCCACTACAAGAATGATTTCTTCTTTAATGCTGATCAGAAAATCCCAAAGATTGATTTTAAAATATGCGGTGATCACTCCTAATATTCCGAAAATAAAAAACACACTGGTAAGATATACCGTAGCGACAACCTTACTTAGCGGCAATAATGTATTAATTCCGTATACTGAAATTCCGTAAGCGATATTGGAAAAAATAACAATCGGAAGAAATATATAAACATATTTGATAAGCTTGAAAAATAAATTTCTTCCAGAGTCTAAAACTTTAAAGATCACGTTTCTTTTCTTCGAAAGACCAATCAGGATACCCGCCGATATTGATAGGAAAAGAAAAACGAGATAGTTGCTAATGTGTAAAGGATTTGTGGTCTTTGCCAGAAATCTTTCGGGAAGTGCTTTATGTGAAGAAATAATAATTCCCGTATTGGCTCCCGGTTTTAAGAGTAACCCGGAACCAATCCCAAGAACAATACTTATAGAGGTGATGATTAAAAAATAGACAACCATCTGGGTTACAATTTTAAAAACATTTTTGGTGCTGAAAATATAGCTTATCCCATAAGTGACAGCAATAAAAATAACAGGAACAATTAACACTTCAAGAAGCATGAAAAAGTAACTGCTTACTTTTTCCAGATTTTTACTGACCTCCGGAAAATAATAACCGGTTAATGCCCCACAGATGATCGCTGTAAATACATAAAGCGTAAGGTTTCTTAAATAGGAGTCTGTAAATGTTTTTTGCTTAAAAGGTTTCATCATCCACTTTTTATATGATAAGATTGAGAAGTTCAAAGATATAACCTTATATAATACCGAGAATCAAAGCACCTAGTAACATCACAATGGATGATCCTATAGCCCATTTTAAGGTAAATTTCAAATGGTCGGAAAATTCAACACCTGCAAGTGAGACCAACAAATATGTGGAGGGCACTAAAGGACTTAATAAATGAGAAGCTTGTCCCACAAGACTAGCACGTCCCAAAATATCAGGAGGTATATTCAATTGGCTACCTGTAGCTGTAATGACAGGTAATATTCCGAAATAATAAGCATCATTAGTCAGGAAAAAGGTAAGTGGAACACTGAATATAGCAGTGATTATATTCAAATAGCCACCCCAAGTTTTAGGAACAATACTGATAATACTGTTTCCCATAGCATTCATAATTCCGGTTCCATTCAGGATTCCTGTGAAAATTCCTGCTCCGAAGATCATTCCCGCCACCGATAAAGCATTTCCTGCATGCTTTGAAATAATTTTCTGCTGGTCTTTCAGTTTCGGATAATTGATCAGGGAAGCAATACAGAACGCAATCATAAAAGCAATTCCCAAAGGGATAATATCGAGAATCATAACAGTCAATAGAATAATTGTCAGGATCAGGTTGATTATGATAAGTTTCGGTCGTCTTAATGCTGGGTCATCTTCACCGGCAATATCCTGTCCGCTGTATTTAGTGTATTTCCCATGTTTGGCAATTCTTTTTTTCTCCCGCACTCCCAGAATATAGGCAACGAAAAATACCCAAACGAGTCCGATCAGCATAACCGGGATCATAGGGACAAATATTTCAGTATGCCCCAATTTAAGAGAACTCATCACTCTCGCAGTAGGCCCTCCCCATGGTAAGATGTTCATAATACCTCCTGCAAGCATAATGATACAGGTTAAAACCAAAGGATTCATACCCTGTTTTTTATAAAGTGGGAGTAATGCAGCCACTACAATAATGTAAGTGGAAGAGCCATCACCGTCTAAAGAAACTAAAGTGGTGAGAAGAGCAGTTCCGATGGTTGTTTTTACAGGATTATCCCCTACAGCTTTTAATATAGCATTCACAAGAGGTTCAAAAAGCCCGGTGTCAATCATCAGACTGAAATACAGGATGGCAAAAATCAGCATCACCCCCGTAAGTGCTATTTCTTTTACGCCCTCTTTCATCATTTTACCAAGATCTGGCCCGAATCCTGCGACTACGGCAATAAGAACAGGTACTAGAACCAAAGCGGTAAGCGGAGTCATCTTTTTGTTCATGATGAGAATCATAAAGATGAATATCATTAAAAAACCAAGAAATGTAAGCATAGTGTAGTGTAAATAGTATTGAGGTTATTGTTGTTTCTTTTTTCTCCAGTCAAAACTGTTTCTGAAACCTATAAATCCATAATTACTTGTTTTTTGGGTTTCCATCTGATTGATAAAAGCAAGTTCTAAAGCAGAATTTTTTCCCACCTTTATCCCCAAACCTGCTGTAATACGGTTGCTGTCGAAAGGCTCAAGTCTATCAACATTCATCCTGATTTCATTTTTAAGAATACCATAGAGCTTTTCTTTTTCTCCTTTTTTATTGAAAGGAATTCTGACAGAGATCAGATATCGGATCCTGACTTCAAACTCATCAGGATTGCTGAGAAAACGCTCCTCCACTCTAAGGCGGTTGGAGATGGAGGTTCTGCCGATAAAATAATCAGCGGTTACTTGTTGGAACGGTCTTTTTTCATATCTTATCTTTTTAGAATCGTCTGCATTATAAGATTCGAGTACCAAAAACATAAAACCTGCGGCAGGTCTTATATTTTCTGCTACTTCATAATCTACATAAGCATTGACAAGGAAAAGCCTTGTGTCGTAGGCCAGATCGAAGGAACGGTATTGGGTAAGTGCTGTTAAATTACTTTTATCAGTAAGCTTTGCCGACATGAGGTACTGGAACCACATATTGTAATTGTCTTTACTCTGACCATATAAAAGACCATTAAGCAGGCAAAATGATAAAATAAGGGTTAATTGTATGTTAAGTTTCATGTAATATTTGATTAATATTGCGATTTCTCAAATATATTTATTCGAAAGAGCGGAGTTGGATTTTTTCAATCAATGACAGTTTTTCTCAACGAACTGCATTTTGAGACAAAAAGATATTATATTTGATGCGTTTCAAAATAAGGTATGGGCTATGTTTTTAATCATTAATTTTATTATTATATTATTGATTATCAGAATTTTATTTAGTGGTAAGATTCTGAAAAGCCTCATGGAGTACCGTTGGAAATTTTTGTTGAGGTTTCAACATATATTTTTCCTTTTTATCTTCATTTTGATGACTTATTTCACCGAAAACTACTTCCTGGATTCCACTCAGTTGGTGATAAGCATTATTTTGAATACAATTTTCAATGTGGGAATTTACTATCTGGTCTACTATTATCTGGTACCCAGATTCTATTTATCCAATAAGTATCCGGAATTTATTCTTTATGCTTTAATCTGTTTTTTGGTATCCAGTCTTTTCAGAATTCTATGGGAACCGGCTGTTTTTCAGATTGATTTTAGCGAAAAAAGTTATCATGTTGGTTTTCTGTACAACATATACATCTCGCAGGGCGTAATTATTCTTGTGGCTTCTTTTTTGGGAATTACGAAAGACAAATTTTTAATAGAACAGGATGTGATCAACCTTGGTGAAGAAAAAGATCAGCTTTACCTTGATTTACTGAAGTCTAAGCTGAACCCTCATTTTTTACTGAATACTCTTAATAATATATATGCCAACAGCTTTACTCATTCTGAGAAAACCTCGGATTCTATTTTGCAGTTAAGCAAGCTTCTGAAATATATTATTTATGACAGTGGAAAAGAAAAAGTAGCGGTTTCTCAGGAATTTTCTTCATTGAAAGCCCTTGCCGCTTTGTATCAGCTTAAATATAATAATCAGCTTGATATTATTATGGGTATTGAAGATCAGGATGAATTTGACATTGCAGAAATTCCGTCCGCAATATTTCTTACTTTATTTGAAAATGCTTTAAAACATTCAGCAATTGGAGAAGATCCTCATGGTTTTATAAAATTATTCTGTAATATTGAGCGCTCTGAATTGTATTTTGAAATTATAAATTCTGTAGGGAAAGATAGAATTCATGTAGTTGAATCTAATTATCATGGATTGGGCAATGAAGCAATTATTCATATATTGGAAAAATTTTATCCGGATCAGTATGAGTTTTATTCAGGGCCTAAAGAGAATGATCAATATAAAATTGCTTTAACAATTACTATCAATGGCTAATCTGACTATCGTTAATGTAGATGATGAATATCCTGCATTGCAGCTTATAAAACAATATTGCGATCAGCTTGAGGGGGTTGAATTGCTGGCTTCATTTCAGAAACCGGAAGAAGCACTGGCTTTCCTCAAAGCAAATAAAGTGGATCTGGTTGTGTTTGATATCAATATGCCGGGAATCAATGGTGTAGAACTTTTACAGCAGCTTCCCGATCCGCCGTTATGTATTTTCGTTACATTAGAAACAAAATATGCAGTGAAGGCATTTGAATTGGACGTTGTTCATTATCTTATCAAGCCTGTAGATTTTGATACCTTTAAAAAAGCAGTCAATAAAGCAAGAGATTTTGTTCAATTTAAAAGCTCTGCCAACAGTCAGCATCAGGAGGATTATATTATGTTCAAATCCAATTATGTGATGAATAAAGTCTTTCTTAAAGATATTCTTTGGATACAGGGGTTCGGTGAGTATATTGTTTTGATGACCCCTCTGAAAAAATACATGATTTTGGAAAGGATGTCCAATTTTGAGGAGAAATTTCAACATTTTGGATTTATCAGAATTCACAAATCTTATATCGTATTGTCAAAACATATCAACTCTTATAACTCCGGCCATGTTTTTTTGAAGAATGGAGAAGAACTTCCATTGGGGAGAACATATAAAAAGAATTTGAAAGCGTATTTAGGCTAATGAATAAAGCCGGAAAAACTTCCGGCTTTATTGTGATTTGTTATAAGATCTTTTAATTAAGGGCAAGATTGTCCATCAGTAATCCAGATGATACATTGTCCCTTGTAGTTGTATTCACAACAATAGCGTCCTGCAGCTCCGCCATTGATTGATTTCTGAGCGTCTCTGCTTAATGATTTAGCATTTTTCATAGTTAATAATATTTTGATTTGTACATCCCTGAACATTTAAAGTCAATCAGGATTTTGACATTTGGTGTAAAAGAAGTGAATCAAAGATACTATTTTTCCTTTTTGTGTGATATAATTTATTTGCTTTTTTTTGAAATAAATTTTTGATTATCAGTAGATAATGGTGTGTGTGATAAAAATATAAACAGATAAAGCCGGAAGATTCCGGCTTTATTCTTAATAGTTATCAGGTCATCGAACTAAGGACAGTTGTATCCCGGGCCGATCCATAAAATACATTTTCCGTTGTCATCGCGTTCACAGCATACAAGTCTGCCCGCAACTCCACCATTAAAGGTTTTTTGAGCATCTCTGTTTAGTAATTTGGCATTTTTCATAAGTAATATTTTGATTTGTGCGTTCCTGAACATTTATAGTCAATCAGGTTTTTGACATTGGGTATTTGTTGTGATTCAAATATAGAACTTTTTAAGCCAAATTGGGATGCTTTATATAGACTGGATTGAGTTGTTTGTGTTTGATTTTCAGTAGATTATTGAATTGTTTCCATGAGCATTTTTCTTCCGCCCATGTCTATGTCCTGTTTTACAATTTTTCTCGTTATAGGATCAATATAGTAGGTTACTATAGTTGATTTGTTGTTGATGTCATCAGTTGTTTTTACCATCCATACTGGTTTTCCTTTATATTCAGATTTCTGTGTTTCTAGAATGTAAGCTTTCATCATTCCTTTTTTCTCGGATTTTGGATTGTAATCAAAAATGGAAATTTCGGAAGTGTAGTGTTCTTTCAGAGGAAGAAATCTTATGAGCATGACATAACTGCTGCTGTCAAAATAATGGGTGGCCGGGAGATCGATAATATCTTTTTTCTGCGATTTTTTATCAAGATAATATCCTGTAACCTTGTCTTTACCGGATTTGAGCGCCATATCTCTCATAGAGTTGTAAGAAGAATGATATATAGGACTGAAGTCTGACGATTTTACAATGGTAGAATCTGTCCATTTAGCATCCGGAGTTTGTTTCAGCTTAACCATTGTTTTGATGAGGAGTTCTGTCTTATTCAGTTTCTTGAGCTCTGTGGTAATACTTCCGATTTCTATTTTTGTGCCGGCATTTTCAGCATACCAGAGCATTTCAGAAGTTTCATCTTGGATTAATTTTGAATCAATACCTGAATTTTTAGGAGTAAGCAGGTTTTGTGAAAAAAAATGAGTACTGCTTAGTAGTAAAAGGCAAAGAAATGTTCTCATGGTTTTTTTACTAATAAGTAGAGGAATACAGATTAAAAGTTACAACCTTTTGATATTTAATTGTTTTCGGTTTTAAAATTAGTGGTTATAAAAAGAAAAAGTTCACCATGTGGGTGAACTTTTGATTTAAGTTTATTGACAAGTTTGTTTATAATCATCAATGAGCTTTTTATACATTTTAGTATATAGCTCAGTTTTGTAATGCATATTGATTTTTGCGGCTTCTGCACCTTTTTTTCCTTTAACTAAAGCCTTTCTTTCAGCATCAGATTCCTTTTTATTTTCTTTGAAGGTCTTATTGGAAAAATAATCGTTTTTTCTTGCTTCATCTACCTTTTTCAAAAACTCAGGACAATCGGCACCAGCAATTTCGTACGCTTTATAAAACTTTTTATAGAGCGTTTTCATATTAAATAGAGCCAATGGACTTAATGAGCTAAAATCTACAGGTGCAACTGCAACCGTTTCATTGGGTTTACTAAGGTAAATCATGACATACATCAACTGGCAAGTATCTTCGTTTCCGTCAAATCCTGTAGCAAAGTTATTTCCAAAATTTGCTCTGCATGTCATGCTTCTGTAACCATAGAGGTTGATCGGGCCTTTTTCCATTAGAGGAAGCATTAATACTTTCCCTTTTGATTCCATTTCCAAATCATTATTGATTTCCTTTACAACTCGCTTATCCAGTTGAAACGTCTCATTAGTATCCTCGTTGGTATAAATAAGACTTTTAATGTCTGATACCGGAACCAGTTGTATATTTTTATCATCCTTAGATGATTTGAATTTGACTTCTTTTCTGTCTAAATGAGCATTTTTCTCGCTGTTTCCTCCTATAAATTGAAAAGTAGCAACATCCGGAAGCATAAAATCCTGAGCAAATCCTTTTTTGGTACTTCCATCCTCCATAAGAATTTCAATAGGGAGGAAATCTCTTTTGCCCGTGTAAAATTGTAATGATTGGGCACATAGAGTAGGAGCTGTTGCAATAAACAGCAATAATGCAGTAAGTTTTTTCATGGTTATTGTTAAGATTGTATTAGCTTTTTCCTGCCGCCTGCATTGGGTTTACCTTTCCGTTTGAACTTCCTCTTGCGGAGTTCCCTTCTTGTTTTTGTTTAAAGAGTTGGAATTTTGAAGTCTCACCACCAGAACCATTGCTTGTCCATAAATTATTGGTAGTATCAATATCAGCTGTTTCTCTCATTGGGTCTAGCTGAATTGATTTTAACTTCTTGTCAAAATAATAAGTTTTAGAAACTTTTTGTTCGTTCAATCTCCAGATTTGTGCAGAGGATTTATCATATAATTTTGAACCATCTTCAAAGGTGAATTCAAGGATGATAGGCATTACCAATCCGCCTTTGTTTAGGAAGTCTATCTGATAAGCAGTAATGTTTTTGAATTTCTCTTTATCCTTAGCATCTAAAGGAAGAGTAGCATCTACTTTAGAAGTAAATTCTTTAGTGTTTATTTTTTCCTGGCCTCTGTCATATCGGTAATAAAAGTCTTGTGCTTCTTTATCCTGATCAACATAGAATGTAATATTCTTATCTTCCCTGTTTCTGATTTTCGAAAGATCTTCAAAACTGCTTACCAAAGGTTTATCCACCTGATACTTTACTTCAGTAGCTGCTTTTGGATCTGTATCAAGATTTGGGATTGCTACGGTTACTTTATCAATGGCAATATCTACAGGGTCTGTTCCATAGAACCATCCTCTCCAGAACCAGTCAAGGTCTTCGCCGCTGGCATCTTCCATGGTACGGAAAAGATCCGCAGGTTCAGGATGTTTGAAAGCCCATCTTTTAGCATAAGTTTTAAAAGCTTTATCAAAAAGTTCTCTTCCCATAATAGTTTCACGAAGAATATTCAATCCTGTAGCAGGTTTTGAATAAGCATTCGGGCCATATTGAACAATATTTTCCGAGTTACTCATGATTGGCTCAAGTTGATCTTTCGGAAGTTTCATATAATCTACAATTGTCCATGCCGGGCCTCTTTTTGAAGGGAATTTGTTGTCCCACTTTTCTTCCGTAAGATATTCTGTGAAAGTATTTAGCCCTTCATCCATCCATGCCCATTGTCTTTCGTCAGAATTAATGATCATTGGAAAGAAGTTGTGTCCTACTTCATGGATAATTACTCCGATCATTCCGTTTTTAGTTCCTTCAGAATAAGTTCCGTCTTTTTCTGTTCTTCCGAAATTGAAACAGATCATTGGATATTCCATTCCACTGGCAGCTTCTACAGACTGAGCCACTGGGTATGGATAAGGAATGGTAAATTCGGAGTACGTTTTAATGGTATGAGCTACAGCTTTTGTGGAAAACTTTCTGTAAAGTCCGTAAGATTCCTTAGGGTAAAAGCTCATTGCCATTACTTTATTATTGTTTTCAGGAATGGTAACACGCATTCCGTCCCAAACAAATTTTCTTGAAGAAGTCCATGCAAAATCTCTTACATCATTCGCTTCGAAAACCCAGGTTTTTCTTTGTTTTGAATGATTCTTTTCTGCTTTTTTAGCTTCATCTAAGGTGACGATTTCTATAGGTTCAGAAGCATTTTCTGCTTTTCTATATCTCGAAAGCTGATCGGATGTTAATACCTGATCATAATTTTTACATTCTCCCGTTCCTCCTACAATATGATCTGCAGGGACATTCATAGAAACTTTAAAGTTTCCGAAAACCAAAGCAAATTCCCCTCTTCCTGTGAACTGATGGTTTTGCCAGCCCTGGAAATCACTGTATACACACATTCTTGGATACCATTGAGTCATGGTGTACAGATCATTACCATCTTCAGGGAAGTTTTCATAACCACCACGGCCGCCCATCTTCATTCTGTTGGAAATATTGTAGTTCCAGTCTACTTTGAAAACGAATTTTTCTCCCTTTTTCAAAGCTTTTGGAAGATCAATACGCATCATGGTTTTGTTGACAGTATATTTTAGAGGTGTTCCTGAAGCATCCGTTACTTTTTCCAGAATGACTCCATAACCGTTATCCTTTACAGGAAGTTCCGTTACCTTAAGCTGCTGATCTGTTGTAGAAGGACGAAGGATTGATGAAGTATCATATCCCGCATTCCTTATACTTGAATGCTCGTTTTCATCCAACTGAAGCCAGATATAATCCAGTTCATCAGGAGAATTGTTGTAATAGGTAACCGTTTCCGATCCTTTCAGATTTCTTTTATCCTCATCAAGGAAGGCGGTAATGTTGTAATCAGCTCTGTTTTGCCAGTAGGCGTGTCCTGGCGCTCCGGAAGCTGTTCTGTAGATATTGGGTGTTGGTAGAATAGTTCCCAGTTGCTCAAACTTGTTTCCATGATTGCTGCCCGGGTTATTCTGAATATTTTGTGCGGTGAAACCTGTATATGCAAATACAGAAAGTGAAAGTATAACAACTTTTAGTTTCATAACCGAAATGATTTAATAATTATCAAAGATAGTAATAAGCTGTTGAAAAAATGAAAATATTTCACGTTTAGAAAGGAATTCTTTCCAAAGTCATTTTTAAGGATAGTGCAAAGACTCCGGATGAGACAAACAGAATCCAATCTTTCTTATTTACCTTAAAAATAGTAAGCAGAATAAACAATAATATAAGGATAGCACTCACAATGACGATTTGCCCTAATTCTAATCCGATATTAAAGCCTAATAGTGGAACAGCAATGCTTTGGCTTTTAGCAATCATCACTCTGGCTGTATTGGCAAATCCCATTCCATGAACCAATCCAAAGATGAGTGCCAGGTAGTAATTGGCCCGCATTAATGTCTGTTTCTGGTTTTTCATAATGATATTATCCAGGGATGTCAGAACAATAGTGAGAGGAATTAAAAACTCAACCCAATCGGAAGGAACTCTGAAAACATCAAGAATACTTAATGCTAATGTAATCGAATGTCCAATGGTGAATGCGGTGACAAGGATCAGAATTTTTTTCCAATCACTATAAGAATAAACAGCGATCAGAGCCAAAACAAAAAGCTGATGATCTAAAGCATCCAGGGAAATAATGTGTTCCCATCCAAGGTTTAAATAAAATAGAAAATCCTGCATCATAAAGTAAAATATAATGCGTACGAAAATAATGATTAATTTCGTACACATTATTTAAATGTCAGGGTTTATGAAGAAATTATGGCTGTTTTTGCTCCCGATTGTTTTTTTACTGTCTTTTACTACTGCGTGGCACCCTTATCATGTAGGTTCTGTGGAGATCAACTATAGTTCTAAGTCTAAAACATTTGAAGTCACAGGCAGATTTTTCCTTGATGATCTTGAGAATGGTCTTGGAAAAAAATATGGTGGAACTTTTCATTTCAATGATGATAAATATAAAGTAAAGCTTAATGAAGCATTACAAAAATATTGTCAGGAATATTTTAAATTAAAGACAGATAATAAGTTTCTTAAAGTAAATTATGTGGGCTATGAGGAGGATCAGGAATCTGTAAATGTCTATATGGAATCTGAACCTGTTGCCAATCCTAAAAAAGTAGAAACTGCCGTAAGTTTTTTGTACAATCTTTTCGATGATCAGATTAATATTGTTCACATTATTGTTAACGGAGACCGAAAAAGTGAAAAATTGACATATCCGAACCGTTATCTCTATAAACAGTTCTAATTATCCAGCTGAATCAGTGTGTTGATTCCTTTAGCATGTGCTAATAAATCAGGAAAAAAATCATCATAACATTCCTGAAGGAAAGCTTTATTATTTAAAAAAGCCTCAAAAACGGGAATATCTTTATCCAGATATTTTGCTTTGTTCAAGACATTTTGAATACTGAATTTAATTCCCCAGTCTTCACGGTAATTGTAAAGCCAGTCATCCTGTTCCATTTTGATCAGCATTTTTTTGAAATTTTCCGGTAACCATTGTTTATGAGCGTTCAAAACGCTGTAAACCTTTAGGGAGTGAGCCTTCCATTCTGCTAAGGAATGCAGAGAAAGATCATTGGCAACAAAATAATCCATAGAAACATCTACAAATGCTCCGGCATAGAGTCTTACCAAAGGAGTAAAAACTTTTTTAGCTTCATGAATAGCAGGGTGGGAATCGGTAAAAGTATCAATGGCTCTGTGTAAGGTAATTCCATCCTGAATTTCCTTTGGGAAGGAAAAACGATCTCGGTTTCGGATAAAATCTTCCAAAAACTGGCCGACAATTTGTCCGTCAGTAAAAGTGAGAAAGGAATGAGCCAGATAATTCATAAACGAATATAAAAATTTTTAAACAAAGTTTGGCCATTACTTAGCGTTTCTACCCAAACCCCTTTTTCAATTTCATGGTATTTAAATTCAATCTCATTTAAAATTACTTTCTCGGGGGTAATAAGGCTGAGATGCAATTCATCATCGTTGATAAGACACTTCAACTGAATAGGAAATGAAAAAGAGTTCTGAATTTGAAGGTCTTTATAGCCATAAACTACCGTACAATCCGAACCCAAAGGAGTAAAACGTTCATCTTCTTTATAAATATCCATTGAATGTGGATATCTTTCCAAAATCTTTAATCCCGATTGAAGTGATACATAATAGAGAATAGACGAGAACTGGCAGATTCCACCACCAAAATCGCTTGAAATAGTACTGTTGATGAGGTTTCGACCTTCTTTAAAATTGTTTTTTTTATTAGGTTTTCCAATCATCTTCCAGAAAGAAAACACCTCACCAGGATGGATGACCAGATTATTGATTTTACTCCCAACTACTTTTAAATTGTGAATTTTATTATGATGAAAAGATCCGTTTTTAATAATCTGCCGGAGTTGAACTGAATGTTCTCCGATATGTTCCGAGCAATATTCCTTAGGATAAGTAGGCTTGTTTCTTTGTTCATGAAGATATCGCTGCAAAAGTTTTATCTGCAGTTTCCACGAATGAGGAATCCAATTTTTCAGTTGCTGTTTCATCTCTTTTCCAAAACACAAATGTGATACGAAGCCCATTTTTTCAGAAAAGTGCGGCAAAGAAAATTATCCAATGGCAGAAAGAATTTTCTTATGGCTTTAGGGATTCTGTGGATGGGAAAGAATAATACTCCGGTTGTATTTGTAATATTCCATTGATCTTTAGAAAGCTCTGCAATATCCGAAATAGAAAAACTATTGCCGGCATGCCATTCTTCTTGAGGAGAAATTGTTTTTTTTCGGCTTTTTACAGGATGATCAAATATTAAAATCCCATGCTTGTCTAATTTTTGATAACACTCATTTAAAAATGCTTTTGTTTCCTCCTGATTCTGGTGCATGATAACATGGAAGCAGAAGATACATTCAAACTTTTCATGAAAAGGTATTCCCGAAATTTCACCTACAGCCAATTTTTTTTCAGGATATTTTTCACGGGCAATATTCAGCATATTTTCACTAAAATCTGTTCCATGGGTAGCAAAGTTCAATAGTCTGCCAGTTCCACAGCCAAGATCCAAAACTTTTGTATACTTTTTATTCTTAAAAAAAGAAGTTAGAAAAATTCTTTCCTGTTGGTCAATATATTTCCCATAAGAGTTTCCGAATCGGTTCTCATCATAAGATTCAGCGAGATTGCTGTAATATTCTAGAATACTTGTTTTCATCATTTGAAAAATCTTCGGTTAAGATCTTCAATTTTATTGATTCTTAGAATTTCTATTTTCTTTTTTTGATTTTTTCAAAAAAAACAACCTTAGAATTGTTTATCTGGTCGTTTTTATTATCTTAAAAAAGCCTTTCGTGGAAATCTTCAATTTTGCTTACCTCTTCAATCTTGATTCCAAATTTTCTTTTCGGAATTTTATTAAGATTGGAAACGAATATCTTTTCATACCCCAATTTCTCAGCTTCTGTAATTCTTTGTTCGACCTGAGCAATGGGACGAATTTCTCCACTTAACCCAATTTCTCCAGCAAAGCAATAATGTTCTGAAATGGCTATATCTTCATTGGAAGAAAGAACAGAAGCAATAACAGCCAGATCCAAAGCAGGATCATCCGTTTTTATTCCTCCGGTAATATTAAGGAAAACGTCTTTAGCTCCTAATTGGAATCCCGCTCTTTTTTCCAATACAGCCAGAAGCATATTCAGTCTTTTAGAATCAAATCCGGTACAGCTTCTTTGTGGAGTACCATACACAGCGGTACTTACCAGAGCTTGAATTTCCAGAAGCATAGGTCTGTTTCCTTCTAAGGTTACCGCAACAGAATTTCCGGAAAGTTCCTCGAATTTTTTTGTAATAAGGATTTCTGACGGATTTTTAATTTCCTTTAATCCCTGAGAGATCATTTCGTATATTCCAATTTCGGAAGTAGAACCAAAACGGTTTTTATTGGCTCTTAATAACCTGAAAAGATGATTTCGGTCGCCATCAAAATTTAAAACGACATCTACCATGTGTTCTAATACTTTCGGGCCTGCAATTTGACCGTCTTTGGTAATATGACCTACCAAAAAAACAGGAATGCTGTTTTCCTTAGCATATTTAATGATCTCATTGGAGCATTCTCTGATTTGGGAAACTGTTCCTGGTGAACTTTCGATCAATTGAGACTGAAGGGTCTGAATAGAGTCGATAATCATAAAATCAGGTTCTAGTTTTTTGGCTTCGTGAAGGATTTTTTCCAGCGATGTTTCTGTAAATAGAAAGCAATTTGGGTTTTGAATATCCGTTAATCTATCTGCTCTCATTTTAATCTGAGAGGCACTTTCTTCCCCGGAAACATAGAATATTTTTTTCTTCATTTTTAAGGCAAGCTGAAGCAGAAGGGTAGATTTTCCGATTCCCGGTTCACCACCGATCAGAGTCACAGACCCTAAAACAATTCCGCCTCCCAGAACACGGTTCAGTTCTTCAGATGGAGTTTTTAGTCTTGGTTCTTCACTGGTTTCTACCTCAATGATATTGATGACATGTTGTTTGGTTTTTGAGAAAGGTACCGATTTGCTGTTCGGTTTTTCCACTACTTCTTCCACCAGAGTGTTCCATTGTCCACAATTTTTGCATTGTCCCATCCATTGGGAATATTGGGTTCCGCAGTTTTGACAGAAATATGCCGTTTTCAATTTTGCCATACTGCGAAGTTATAAAAAAAGCATTTTTTTTCCGAGATATAAATGCATTTAAATATCAAATAATAACATAGATCAACGATAGAAATATCTTTATATCTTAGCTTTGTTGAAATTAAAATATTAATGTAAAATATAATTACAATGAAAAAACTATTTTTATCCTTCGTATTGGTTCTTTTTAGCACTTTCTCTTTTGCACAAAATACTTGGAGTATAGATCAGATGCATTCTTCGGTAAACTTTACTGTTGAGCATATGGGAATCAGCTTCGTTCAGGGAAGATTTGATAAATTCACCGGAAGTTTGAAAACAAAAGGTAATAGTCTTGATAATGCAGTTTTTGATATCAGTATCCATCCTGAAAGTATTAATACAGGAGTGGAGATGAGAGATAAGCATCTTAAAAGCAAAGATTTTTTTGCTACAGAAGAATATAGTGAGATCAAATTTACAACAGCTTCTATTTCAAAAGAAAAAGATGGATCCTATGTATTTACAGGTAAACTAACGATTAAAGATGTTACTAAAGAAATTAGTGTTCCTGTGATATTAGGAGGTATTACAAAGAATAAGGAAGGGAAAGAGATTATGGGAATGCAGGCAAAATTCTCTATCAGTCGTTTTGATTATGGGTTGAATTATGATCCTACAGCTGCTGGTATTGCTAAGCATGTAGAGATTACGACCTATCTTGAATTAGTTAAAAGATAATTCGTATATAGATAAGTTTAAAAAAGTGGCTCTGGAGAAATTCAGAGCCACTTTTTTATATTTGAGAGCCTACTTTTGTTGAGAACTATTCTTAAAAATAAAAAGGAAGAGAATCGCTTTTTGCTGAGTGTTCCTTATTTAATACAGATAAAAAATTTAATGAGGGTTTATAGTTGTTTGAAGCACGTTTTCGTATTTTCAAAATGTAAAAAATTGCTTTGTATTTCTTTTTCCCATAACTTTGCACAAACCTAATCTAATGAGTAAAAAGAATACAAAATACATCTTTGTGACAGGAGGTGTTACTTCATCTTTGGGAAAAGGAATCGTTTCTGCTTCTCTGGGACTATTGCTAAAATCACGCGGTTTTAACGTAACGATCCAAAAACTTGATCCTTATATCAATATCGACCCGGGAACTTTGAATCCTTATGAACACGGAGAGTGTTATGTGACTGAAGATGGTGCGGAGACGGATCTGGATTTAGGTCACTATGAGCGTTACCTTGATGCTCCTACATCCCAAAACAACAACGTTACTACAGGAAAAATCTACCAGACTGTAATTGAAAAAGAAAGAAAAGGAGACTTCCTTGGAAAAACAGTACAGGTAATTCCTCATATTACTAACGAAATTAAACGTAGAATTAAAATCCTTTCTAAACAAAACTACGATATCATCATTACTGAGATCGGAGGAACAGTAGGGGATATTGAATCTTTACCATACATTGAAACTGTTCGTCAGTTGAAATGGGAATTGGGAGAGAACAATTCTATGGTGATCCACCTTACTTTGTTGCCTTACCTGGCTTCAAGTGGTGAGTTAAAAACAAAACCATCTCAGCACTCCGTTCGTCAGTTGATGGAAAGCGGAATTATGGCTGATGTCTTGGTTTGCAGAACAGAACATAAAATTCCAAAAGATCAGAGAGCAAAATTGGCTCAGTTCTGTAACGTTCCATTAGAAAACGTTATCGAATGTAAGGATATGGAAACGATCTATGAGGTTCCAATGTACCTTCAGAAACAAAACTTCGACGATGTAGTACTAAAAGAACTGGATCTGAAGAGTGATAAAGATGCTGATCTTAAAGACTGGAAAACTTTTGTGAAAAAATTCCAGAACCCTAAGAAAACTGTTGAAATTGCATTGGTTGGAAAATATGTATCCCTTCAGGATTCTTATATTTCTATTGCTGAAGCATTCAAACATGCAGGAGCAGACCTTGAAACTGAAGTAAAAGTAAGATGGGTATACAGTGGTGATATTACAGAAGATAATATTAAAGAAACACTGAAAGGGGTGAATGGTATCCTTGTAGCTCCAGGTTTTGGAGACAGAGGAATTGAAGGAAAAGTTCTTACAGCAAAATATGCAAGAGAAAACAAAATTCCTATGTTGGGAATCTGTTTAGGAATGCAGATCATGACCATTGAATTTGCAAGAAATGTTTTAGGACATACGAAAGCAAACTCTATGGAATTTGATACTGCAACTCCGGATCCTGTAATTTCAATCATGGAAGAGCAGAAAAACGTAATTGATAAAGGTGGAACAATGCGTCTTGGAGCATGGAAATGTGCGTTGAAAAACGGATCTAAGCTGCATGATATCTATGGAAGCAAAAATATTTCTGAAAGACACCGTCACCGTTATGAGTTCAACAGTGATTATCTTCAGGATTTTGAAAAGAACGGCTTCTTGGCTACAGGAACAAACCCGGAAACAGGATTGGTAGAAGCACTGGAATTACCAGGACATCCTTTCTATGTAGGAGTACAGTATCACCCGGAATATAAGAGTACGGTAGCAACACCGCATCCTTTATTCAGAGCTTTTATCAAAGCTTGTGAAACTTCTAAATAAGAAATTTTAGGATGGGAAGAGTGTAATATTCAACCCAAACGATACAAATAAGGTAATTTTTTACCGTAAACGTCTACAAATAAACTCAGGTTGATTTTTCTCAGCCTGAGTTTATTATATACTAATGTATTATAGTATAGAGTTTTGATAAAAAAACAGTATTTTTGTCAGCTCAAATTACGTACTGGTGTACGTACATTTTAAGTTTAAAATTTTAATCTAAAATAAAATGCAACAAAACAACGGAATCGATAAGAAGCAGATGATTAGTTTCGCGGTTTTATGCCTGATTCTCTTCGGTGCAATGTTCTATTTCCAGAACAAGCAGATGAAGGAGGAAGAGTTAAAAGCTCAGCAGCAGAAAACTGAACAGGTGAAAAATGCCGTAAAACAAACTCAGGCCACCAATATCAATCCAAATGTAACTCCTAATGCGATTCAGACAGCTAATTTGTCTAACAAAGAATTGAATATTGAATTTTCAAGTTTAGGAGGACAGGTTTCTAAAGTTCAGCTTTCAGAATACAAAGCATACAATACTAAAACAGATCATGCAGATCTTCCGCTTTATCTGATCAACAAAAATAATTCAAACTACGGCTTTCAGTTTAAAGATAAAACAGGAAAGGTTATTAATACTAAAGATTTAGTTTTTGCGCCTACTGTTAACGGAAATGCGGTGACTATGACAGCGAACTATAATGGTGCTGTTATCCAGTTTATTTATACATTGCTTCCAAAATATACCCTTGATTTTAAAGTAAGAACTCAAGGTCTTTCTGCGGTTACTTCTGATAATAAAGCAGATTTTATTTGGGATTATAACGTAAGAAACCTTGAAAAAGGTAGAGCTCAGGAGCAGTCTCACTCAGAATTCTCTTATGCTTTCAATAATTATAAAGATTATGATTATGATGGAAGAACAACGATGACTGAAGAAAAGGAAACACTTAACTGGATCGGAGTAAAACAACAGTTCTTCTCTTCAGTGATTGAAGCTAAGAATGGATTTACTCAAAGTAAAGGTAACCAGGAGAACGTAGAAGAAGGTGAATACCTGAAGAAATTCAACTATGAAGGTTTCGTTCAGATGACCGGAAGTGAGCTGAACCAGGATTTTACTTGGTATTTTATGCCATTGGATTTACCATTATTGAAATCTTACGATAAAAACTTTGATGAGATTCTTCCTTTAGGTTGGTCATTCATTGGAGCGATGAACCGTTATTTCTTCATGTGGCTATATGCTATTATTGCAGGTTGGGGATTATCAGCAGGTTGGGTGATCTTTGTAATGACGATCATTGTAAAACTGATCTTATCACCAATTATGTATAAGCAGCACAAGCTGAGTGCAATGATGAAAGTGATTCGTCCGGAAATTGATGAGGTAAATGCTAAATTCAAGGATGCAGATCCAATGAAGAAACAACAGGCAACCATGGAGGTGTACAGAAAAGCCGGAGTAAATCAGATGGCTGGATGTTTACCGGCATTAGTGCAAATTCCAATTTTCTATGCGCTATTCCGTTTCTTCCCGAACTTTATTGATCTGAGAGGACAAGGATTCTGGTTTGCAAAAGATTTAACGGCTTATGATGATTTGATTAAATTACCATTCAAAGTTCCTTTCTTAGGAGATCACTTAAGTATCTTTGCATTGGCTTGTACAATCGTTATTTTGATTTATACAGTAATGACTTCAGGAAACATGCAGCAGCCACAACAGGAAGGAATGCCAAATATGAAAGTATTAATGTATATCTTCCCGATTACATTCTTATTCTTCTTGAATACTTCGGCATCAGGTCTTTCATGGTATTATTTTGTATCGAATGCAATTAACATTCTAATCATTCTTGTGATTAAATATGTAATTCTGGATGAAAAGAAAATTCATGCTCAGATTCAGGCGAATAAAAAAAAGCCAAAAACGGAAGGTAAATTCCAGAAGAAGATGAGAGAAATGATGGAGCAGGCTCAACAGCAGCAGCAAGCTCAGGAAAAAAATAAAAAGAAATAATTGATTAATCAATTGAATATAAAAAAGAGAAGCAAATTGCTTCTCTTTTTTTGTTTATATAAATTTTAAAAGTTCCTCGTTAGTCGTATTTTAATCTGAAAGATTGCCTGTGATGTATTGTTGGGCCATGTTTGATGAGGGCTTCCTGGTGCTTTTTTGTGGCATATCCGAAGTTGGTGTTCCAACCATATTCAGGAAATTCTTCGTGAAGCTCGATCATTAATTTATCCCTGTAGTTTTTAGCAAGAATAGAGGCTGCAGCAATAGATAAAACTTTTGAATCTCCTTTTATAATACACTGATGAGGAATGTAATTATAGGGATGGAATTTATTTCCATCTACTAAGATGAGTTCCGGTGTTATAGCTAGTTTATCTAATGCACGATGCATAGCATGAATACTGGCATTAAGTATATTATGCTCATCTATGAAAGAAGGAGGAAGCTCTGCAATGGAGTAGCTTTTTACATTGTCTCTGATGTAACTGTCTAGATCCATTCTTGTTTTAAATGTTAATTGTTTAGAGTCGTTGATCAGGTTTTGTTCAAAATTTTCATCAAGAATAACCGCAGCAGCAACTACCGGCCCACTTAAACATCCTCTTCCTACTTCATCACATCCTGCTTCGACGTAAATATTTGACCAGCTTTTTATTAAGTCCATAATTCTTTTTCTAAGGTTGCAAAAATATATTTTTTTTCTAAATAATGTATTTTATGCATATTATGTTATTTCGTGATAATATGTGAAATTTCCCTTTATAATAGCGGTTTTTTGATTATTTATCTTTATCTTGTTTTTGTGAATTATTTGTAATTTTATCAGTTGTTTTATTGAATTTATGAAAGTTATTTTTAATATTTTAACAAATTGTTTGGTAATTTTAAAAAACTTTAACATATTTGTATCCAATAAAAAATTAATTGATTCATGAAGAAATTAACAACGAGTGTTTTGATTGTTGCACTCTCTGCTTCTTTTTTTAATGTGAATGCCCAAAAAAAAGGGAGTGATACATTAAATACCCAGAATATCGGAGAGATTGTGGTAACTGGAGCATTAGGGATTAAGAAAAAACAAGATGCAATTACGGCAAGTACAGCCCTTGTAAAAACTGAAGAACTTACGAAAGCAGGTAACCCGAATGCTGTTCAGGCATTAACAGGTAAAGTATCCGGTCTTTATATTAACGTTCCTAATAGTTCAGTAAATGGACAGGCAACGATTAACTTAAGAGGACAGAGATCTTTAACAGGGGATAACAGTGCATTAATCGTTATTGATGGAGCGCCTTCTACAGCTGCTATTTTCCAGCAGTTGCCTCCTGATGTTATTGAGAGTGTTAACGTGTTTAAAGGGCAGCAGGGAGCTGCACTATACGGTGAAAGAGGATCAAACGGTGTGATTGTTGTTACAACTAAGAAAGGAACAAGATCTGAAAAGATTCAGTTTACCCTAACTTCAAACATAGATGCTTCTTCTGTTTATAAGTTACCTATTATTCAGGATAAGTATGGCCAGGGAGCACCTGGTGGAGACTTTACACCAGGACTTCCTGAAATGGGAGGTACTACCTGGATTCCTTATGAAAATACCTCTTGGGGACCACTTTATTCGGATCCTCTTATTGCAGGAAAAGATTTAATTATTGGAACACCTGATGCGAACGGACAGTTTGTTATGGGGAAGTATGCTCCTAGAAAAAATCATTTTGCTGATTTTTTTAAAACAGGGCTATTGTATCAAAATGGTTTGACAATGAATGTGGGGGGAAGTGATGCTTATGCATTCTTATCAATCAACAGAACTCAAAATGATTTCGTTGTAGATAAGGACAGATTAAACAGAAATAATATTTTATTTAAGGCTGGTAAGAAACTAGGTAAATTAAGAGTAGATGGTACTTTCAATTTGGTAGATCAACAAACTTCTGAAACAAGTTCTGATACTTATTATAACTTACTTCAAATGCCTTCAAATGTTGATATCAGAGCTTTTTCTAAGCCTGATGCAGAACATTATTTTACTACTTATGCAGATAATCCTTATTGGACAATAGATAACGTAAGATATAATAATAAAAGTACTACATTCAGTGGTATTGTAAACCTTGAATATACATTTAACGAACATATTAGCTTATCCTATTTAGGGAATGTATTAAGCATTTCTGCATTAGGAGAAAGTTATAACAATGGCTGGAGGTTTGGTAAAATATTTGCTCCTACAGGAACAGCTTATGACGGTACATCGTTTCTAACTTATCAGCATAGTAATATTGAATCGAGCTATTATAAAAGTGTAAGCAGAAGATTCAATTACTATGGCGATATCATGTTGAATTTTAATTATAAGCTTACGGATGATTTAGGCTTGAAATTGAATGTCGGAAACAACGTAAGAGATGATTCGTTTACAGTAGCTACTGTGGGGGGAACCAATCTTCAGATTCCAGGTTTCTACCATATTAATAATGTTGGAAATCCTACATCGTTTTCTGAACTTCAGAACACACAAACTCGTATAAGAAGTATTGCAGGTTTTGCCAATTTAGATTTAGCTTTCAGAGATTATCTATTTTTAAACTCAACAGTTAGAGTTGAAAAGAGTTCTGTGTTATCTACACGTGATACTTATACTCAAGAGCTTACTAATAAACCATATACATATTATTCAGCAGGTCTTTCATTTATACCAACTAAAGCTTTTGAAGCATTGAAGGGAGGGATCTTGAATTATGCAAAAATTACAGCATCTTACACGAAAGTAGGAAGTACATCCGCTATTTCTCCTTATGCAACTGATGAGGTAACTGGATTGATTCCGACTGGGTTTCCAATGAACTATTCCTCATATTTAATTAATAGAAACCCAACAAATCCTAATATTAGACCAGAATTTACCTCTACTCAGGAAGCTTCAATACAGTTAGGGTTCTTTGAAGATAGAATTACTATGGGAGCATCAGTGTTTAGATCTGGAGTTACCGATTTGATCACTAACTCATCAATTGCTAATAGTGCTGGTATTACAACTTTAAGAGATAATATTGGTGACGCAGTCAATAAAGGGATAGAATTAGATCTTGGACTTACTCCGATAAGAACTCAAGATTTTGAATGGAATATTAGAGCTTCATACAGTAGCTATAAATCTAAAGTGACAGATCTTCAGAATGGGGTAACGGAAATTCAGTTATTGCCAGTAAGCCGTCCAGCTGCAGGTATTTATGTTCAGAAAGGGGAGGAGTATCCTCTAATTAAAGGAACAAAGTATCAAAGAGATGATCAGGGTAGGATTATTGTAGGTAAGAATGGAGTGCCTTTAGCGACATCAGGTTTTGAGATATTAGGTAAAGTAAATCCGGATTATATCTTAGGGTTTAGTACTTCTTTCCGCTATAAAGGATTTAGACTTTCGGGTACTGCTGATTACAGAACCGGAAATAGCTTTTTATCTATTACGAAACAATTGTTAGGATTTACCGGAGCTTTAGAGAAATCTGCTGATTATGACAGAAGCCAGGGGTATGTGGTACCTAACTCTGTACAGAATGTAGGGACAGCGGCAAATCCTGTATATGTAACCAATACTACTGCTGCTTTGGGTGCAAACTATACAAGTGCATCAACTTATTTCTCTGCAAATGGGTATTATAACTCAGTAGGAGAAGAATTTGTGGTAGATGGAACGGCTTTCAAAATCAGAGAAATTGCTTTAAGTTATACCTTACCTAAGTCTGTTATTGCTAATACTTTCCTTACTAACCTTACGTTTGGTGTATATGCGAGAAATCCTTTTGCATGGTATGCTAAGAGCAACAGAAACTTTGCAGATCCTGAAACGGCTAGTAACTCAGGTGCTCCTAACCAAAGACCTGGACAAGCACTTGGAATTGGAAATGTAAATGCTTATGGTGTTGCCTATACAGGGCAGTATCCTACTACAAGAACATTTGGAGTTAGTATGAGTGCATCATTTTAATTAAAATCAAAAAATGAAAAAGATAAATAAAATCAAATTAATTATGCCCTTGGCGGCGTTGGCATTAAGTTTAAGTGCTGTGTCATGTAATGATTACCTGGATATTAATGAGAGTCCAAATGCTGGGCATATTGAAAATGTTTTACCGTCTCAGGTAATTCCTGGTGCTATCAATGAATTATTCATTACGCAAGGGAGTGAAGGTGGAGGTCGTTTTGGTTCCATGATGACTTTTGGAAATGTAATGATGAACAATTGGGCTACAGATGTTTATAACGTGGGTGGTGTATATAATGCAGAATATACTTTAGGAGCTGTAAATGATAGTTTTTATGGTAGTATTTGGAATAGAATTTATCTATATGCAGCTAACCTTAAATTAGTAGAGGATTATCCTAATGCTGATCATGCTCAGGATAATTATGTAGCGATTGCTAAGATTGTAAAAGCTTTTTATATGCAATATATTGTTGATCTATATGGAGATGCTCCTTATAAAGAGGCTTTTTTACGTTCTGCGAATCTTACGCCTAAATATGATGATGATAAAGATATCTACAAGGCTTTAATTGCGGATTTAGAAGCTGCAAATGCTTTGATTGCTTTGAAGCATCCTGATGCTAAAGCGGCTACTACTGATCCCATTTTTGCTGGGGCTATGGATAAGTGGACGGCTTTTTCAAATACTATTAAGCTAAGAATGCTTCTAAGAATGTCTAATGTGACAGGAGAGATGGCAACTTATAGAGACCAAAAGCTTGCTACTCTAGCTGGAGCCTCGTTTGTTAAAGATAATGTTGTTAATAACCCGGGATATTCTTCAGCAAATAATGCAACGATGAACCCTTTTGTGAGTTCTTATAAATATACGGCTTCAGGCTCTTTGTCTTTGTCTTATATTTGTGCTTCTGAGCATATTGCAAATTGTTTGAATGGTAATCTTATGAACTCTACAGAGCCTTACTACACTAAATTTAGTGGAATTATCGATCCTAGAAGGTTTAGATTATTTACTTCTGTAACCTATAATGGAGTTGCGCAGGTGAAAGGTATCAGACAGGGCGCTAATGCAGGACAACCTGGTGCTCCAACTGATAATAAAACTTTATCTGTTCTAGCATCTGGTAATTTTGTTGGATCTACAGCAGTAACTTCTGTTGGACAGCTTATTGCAGCTGGAAATGCCAGAGGAGGAGTAGTTATGTCTTTAGCTGAAAGTGAGTTTCTACAAGCTGAGGCTGCTGTGAGATACCCTTCTTTGTTTAGTAATCCTCAAGGGCATTTTGATGCTGGTATTGATGCATCAGGTAAATGGGTTGGAGCTGTTGATGCGAATATGGTAGCGTATAAAGCTGCAATTGCTTCCAGACTTGGACTTGGTTTTGGAGGGTCTACTAGTCAGCAAATTGAAGCTATTATGACTCAAAAGTGGCTAGCTTTAACTAACGTTAGTCCAACAGAAATGTTTATTGAATACAATAGAACAGGATTTCCTGTAACACCAATGGCTGTAACAAGTTCACAAGCGAACAGACCATTGAGGTTATTCTATCCTACTTCTGAATATGGTTCAAACGCGAACAATGTACCTAAGCTAACTACAGCTCAGATGTTTACTAAGAATGCAACGACTCCTTTCTGGAATCAAAACTAATTCTATAAATTTTAATATATTTTTAAAGGCTGCTCTTTTTAGGGTGGCCTTTTTAATGTTTAATTATTTTAAAAATTACAGAATTACCTAATGGTTTATAAAAAGATTAGAGAGAAAATATCAATTATAGAAGTGTAAAAATGAAAACAGAATTGTGTAATTAATATCAATAAAAGGATTGATGTTTTAAAATATAAGTCCATTTTTTTGAAAGGATTTTATTTATGTTTTTATTATATTAATTTATTCATATTTTTCATTAAATCTGTAGTGTTTTTTTCGTTGTTTGCACGACGTTTTAACTTTTTTTAGGGATAAGAAAAAATATATGCAAAGCATGGTATGTGGTTAAGCAGTGTGAGTTTTATTCTAATGAAAGTGATTAATGTTGCTGTAAACCAATCTATTAGTGTGGTATCTGAAGATTGTGGCTATAGAAAATATCAATAATTGATGTAATTGATTTATTCAGAAAAAAATATCGATTAATTTTCCTTGTTTTTGTTAAAAAAAGTGTTTTTAACTTAATTTAATAATTTATTGATTGTTTTTATTCTTGATTATTAAAAGATCGATATTTTTTTTAAAAAATCCTTTGTGTTGTTAGGAAAGTTTTACAAATTTGTAGGGTACAAAATTAATTTGATATGAAGAAACTAACAACAGGTCTTCTTGTTTTAGTATTGTCATCTTCTATTGCAGTTGCAAATGCTCAGCAAAAGAAAGATACTATTAAAACAAAAGAGATCGAGGGCGTGGTAGTAACCGCTCTTGGGATTAAAAGAGAAAAAAAATCACTGGGCTATGCTTCAGAAGAAGTAAAGGCAGCAGAATTAACTGGAGGAACTACTAATACAGGAAACGTAGCCTCTCTTCTTTCGGGTAAGGTAGCCGGACTACAGGTAAATACCAACAACAACTTTGGTGGATCTTCCAACCTTTTGATCAGAGGATATAAATCCTTATCGGGAGGATCTCCACTTATTGTAATTGACGGATCTCCTGTTAACAACTCATCCTTATCAACAAATGCTCCATTTGATTATGGTAACTTCCTTTCTGATATCAATCAGGAGGATATTGAATCCATCAACGTATTGAAAGGTGCCGCAGCTTCTGCTCTTTATGGAGAGAGAGGTAGTGATGGGGTAATCCTTATTGTAACTAAAAGTGGAAAAGGAAACAATGATGGTAGCTGGGGAGTTACTCTAACTTCAGGAATTACAGCAGGATTTATTGATAAATCTACATTCCCTACGTATCAGACAAAATATGGAGCCGGATATGGTGGTGAAGATTGGAACTTCCCATTAAGTAAGGATGGATACCATTATGCCAATTTCCAGGATGATGCTTCTTATGGGCCTAAATTTGACCCTAGCCTTTTGGTATATCAGTGGGATTCATATGATCCATCCTCCCCAAATTATAAAAAAGCAACACCTTGGGTTGCTGCCAAAAACGGGCCAATCAAATTTTTTGAAACACCAGTCACTTATGTTAATACAGTAACCATTGAGAAAGGAAATAAGACATCAAATCTTTCCTTATCATATTCCAATATGCTTTCCAATGGTTTGTTACCAAATTCAGAATTAAGAAAAAATACAATTTCAGCTAAATTTAATCACGATTTTACGGATAAGTTACACGCTTCGGTTTTTACAACTTTAACGTTGCAGGATACAAAAGGACGTAATGAAACTGGTTATTCTGATAACATTGTTTCTGGATTCAGACAATGGTGGCAGACCAACGTGGATGTGTATGCATTAAGAAATGCCTATTTAAATAATGGGAATACGAACTTTTCATGGAACAGAACTTCACCAGATGAAGCAACTCCTCAATTCTGGAATAACCCTTATTTCCAAAGATATCAAAACTATCAGTCTGATAACAGAACGAGAGTATTTAGTTACGCTCAGTTAAAATATGATATTTCTAAAAATTTAGGAATTACAGGTAAATTATCTTATGATGATTTACAGATGGTTGTAGAAGAAAGATTAATGAACGGATCAATTCCACAGGTATTCGGTGCTTCAGGATTGAATGTTTCTTCAGGATATGCCAGAACCAACATGAAAAATTCTGAATTAAACTTCGATGTATTTTTAAATTATAAATTTAATATTACTGAGGATTTAAATTTAAGCGGAATTGCAGGTGGAAACGTTAGAAGAAATTTAATTGATAACGTATATATGAGTACTGAAGGTGGTTTATCAAAACCTGGATTGTTCGCCATCTCCAATTCAGTAAGAACAATACTTCCTCCTGATGAAAATTATGCAAAATGGCTTACTTCCAGTTATTATGCAACAGCCTCTTTAGGATATAAGAACTTCTTATTTGTAGATGCTACATACCGTCGTGATCAGTCATCAAACTTACCAAAAGGAAATAATAGCTACGGATACCCTTCTATTACTGGAGCCGTGATCTTATCAGAATTTGTGAAGCAGCCATGGTTGAGTTTCTGGAAAGTTAGAGCTAACTACGCAGAGGTTGGATCTTCTACAGGAAACTATAGATTAGTAAATACATTTAAAGCGAGAGGAGAAGGGTTATTTGATCAGCCTTACTTCCTTGCTAACCCAGACTTGAAACCTCAAAGATCGAAAGAAACCGAATTTGGTATGGAGGCGCAGTTTTTCAAAAACAGGTTAGGATTTGATTTCGCAATCTATAAGACAAAAACATTTGATCAGATTATTAATTTACCGGTTTCGCCAGCTACAGGATATAGAACATTCTTGGTAAACGCAGGACAAATTGATAATAAAGGGGTTGAAGTACAGTTAAATGGTACGCCAATTAAAACAGATAACTTCTCTTGGGATATTAATGTAAACTGGTCTAAAAATGAAAATAAGGTAGTTGCATTAAATGGAAATTCTCAAAACTATTTATTAGCAAGATATCAGAACAACGTATCTCTTAATGCACGTGTAGGAGAAGCTTTTGGAGCTTTAGTAGGATCAGATTATCAGTATGATGCTAACGGAAATAAGATTGTAGATCCTACATCAGGAAATTATCTTAGAAACAACAACCAAGTGATCGGAAATGTTACTCCTGATTGGGTTGGTGGAGTTAGAAACAGTTTCCGTTATAAAGATTTCTCAGTAAGTTTCCTTATTGATGTGAAACAAGGTGGTGATGTATTCTCTCCAGACATGGGATACGGATTAGCAACCGGACTTTATGCAGAAACTGCTGATTATAGAGAAAGCGGTGTTGTAAATCCAGGAGTAAATCCAAACGGAGCTCCTAACACAACTGTTGCAGGAGATCCAAATAGTGCTGGTAGTATAGATGGGTACGGGGTTATGCCAAACAAGAGATTCGTATATGATGCTTCTTATGTAAAGTTAAGAGAAGCAAGTATCGGATATAGCTTACCAAAGTCAATTTTAGCCAATACAGGTATCAGAGATGCTAAAGTTTCTATTGTAGGTAGAAACCTTTGGATTATTCACAAAAATTTACCTTATGCAGATCCTGAAACAGGAACAGGTAATGGTTTAGCAGCGAAAGGCCAGTCGATTGGATCACTGCCAACGACTCGTGATATTGGTATTGACGTAACTTTAAAATTCTAGAAAAATGAAAAAATTATTTTTAATGATAGGTTTTGCTTCATTGACGTTAACATTTACCTCTTGCGAAAGAGATATTACGTCCCTGAATGAAGATCCAAAACACCCAACGGTAGTTCCTTCGGGAGTACTTTTTGCAAGTGCTGAACAAGCCCTTCTTGATCAAATGTTAACTCCTAACGTTAACCGTAATATTACACGTTTCTTCACTCAACAGTGGACAGAAACAACTTATATTGACGAAGCGAGATATGATATGGTACAGAGACCAATTCCTACCAATCATTACAATCGTATGATGGCTTCTTCTTCAGCTACGGTAAATTCTCCGGGGGTTTTATCTGCATTAAGAGATGCAAGGAGATTTCTAGAATCAGAAGATGTAAGCCCTGCTCAGAAAAAGAATAATATCGCCATGATAGAATTAGTGAATGTATATGCATGGGCTAATTTAGTTGATACTTTTGGAGATATCCCTTATTTTGGAGCATTGAAAGCTACAGCAGAAAATCCAGGAAATGCAGAGATTCCTTATGATGATGCTAAAACAATCTATCTGGATCTTATCAAAAGAATTGATGCAGCTATTGCTATGATGGATACTTCTGTAAAAGGATATGATAAAGATCTGATTTACAAAGGAGATATGGTTAAATGGAAAAAAATGGCTAATTCTTTGAAATTTAGAATGGCTGTTACCTTATCAGACGTAGAACCAGGTTTGGCTAAAACGTATGCAGAAGCAGCTTTTGCTGGAGGATTATTTGCTGATAAAAGTGATAACTTTGGATTGCAGACTTTCCCATCAGGTTTATTATCTAACCCTGTTTATCAGGATGTAATCCAGTCTGGAAGAAATGACTTTTTACCTTCTGATGTTTTAGTGAACTATATGAACTCAACAAATGATCCAAGAAGAGCAGTTTGGTTTACACTTTATGAAGGACAATATGTAGGAGGAAAATATGCTAAAACGAATACTTTTGGTTTATTCTCTCACTTTACAGATGCAATTACTAATGAAAATGCACAAGGGTTCTTATTAGACTATACAGAAATTATGTTCTTAAAAACAGAGGCTGCTGCAAGAGGATTTAATGTAGGTGATACTGATGTTAATCTATATAAGAAGGCTGTTGAGGCTTCAGTAACAGAATATGGAATGGATAGTAGTGCAGCAAATGCAATTATTGCAGCAACTCCATATGATGCAACTAACTGGAAAAAAACCTTAGGTTTCCAGTCATGGGTAGCAATGTTTAACAAAGGCTTCCAAGCATGGAACTTTGCAAGAAGATTAGATTTCCCTATATTTGTAAACCCATCAAACTCTAGAGTAGAGGCAGTTCCAATCAGAATGAAGTATTCTCAGGATGAATACCTTGTGAATTCTAAAAATGTAAATGCTGCAGCTGCAAAAATTGGAGGAGACAAAGTTTCTACAAAAATCTTCTGGGATAAATATTAAACTAAATAATCATCCAGATTACTAATGTTTTTAGTAATCTGGATATAGAAATACTTAATTATGAAATTTTTTATTGGAATTCTTTTATTGACCGGAATGGTATCATGTTCAAGTAATGATGATACTCCTACAGTTGTGGATAATACAAATATAACTGGCACATGGAAACCTGCTAACTATGAATTTAGAGGGAAAACTATTCCTCTTAATGATTGTGAAAGTAGAGGTCAGATATATATTAATACAGATTATTCCGGAACTTACGAAAGAAATGAAGCAGGAGCTGGTGATACTTGTAATTTAGTAGATTCTTTTACCGGGAAGTGGGCTTATGATAAGTTATATAACGTTCTAATTCTTACCTATACAGAAGGAAATGAAACTAAAACTTTGAGAAAAGAAGTGGAGTCATATTCTGAAACTGAATTAAGAATTAAGGATAATAATAAGAACTTGGATAATGTGCCAGGAAACGATACCGGAATTTTGATATTTAGAAAAGGATAAATATTCTTATCATAAAAAGAACCGCCGAAAGGCGGTTCTTTTATTTTTTACTAAGTAAAAAAGAGGTCTTAATGACCTTTTTTTATGCAATATTACAATTTACAGACATAGGTAAGCAAGCTCCCCATTCTCTACATTGTTTATAACCGTCGGGACATCTACCCCAAGGTTCACAACATGGAGCATTTCCTGCAGTAATTTTTTTTAGTTCTGTTTTCGTGAATTTTTTTAGATTTTTCATAATAAAGTTTTGTTTAATAAGCATAATAAATATATGGAAAACTTAGGCAATGGCTTGATTTTCAATATGATTATTCAAAAAATGATCAAATAATTGAATGTCTGCCGCTGTAGTATAGAGTTGTCTTTTTTATTTCACTAAATTTGTACTTTAAATTTTGAGATGAATATTAAAGATATTATAGAACAAAAACTTTCAGAAGTCATTTTAAATGTATTTCAGTTAAAAGACATTAAGCTGGAAGTTCAGGAAAATAAAACGGAATTTGAAGGTGACTTTACCATTGTTACTTTCCCATTAGTAAAACAATTGAAGAAAAATCCTGAGAGTATTGGGGTGGAATTAGGAGAGGCTTTAACAGAGCAGACTGATCTTTTTGAAAGTTTTAATGTGGTAAAAGGATTCCTTAATGTTAAGGTTAAAAATCAATTGTTTGTCGATAACTTCAGATCTGTACATGATGGATTTTCAACAATAGATAAGAAAAACGCTACCGTAATGGTGGAATATTCTTCACCAAATACAAACAAACCTCTGCACTTAGGACATATCAGAAATAATCTGTTAGGTTTTTCTGTAGCTCAGATCTTAAAAGAAGCAGGATATGATGTGATTAAAACTCAAATCATCAATGATAGAGGTATTCATATCTGTAAATCTATGTTGGCTTGGGAAAAATTCGGAAACGGAGAAACTCCTGAAACAACCCATACAAAGGGAGATAAATTTGTAGGAAACTATTATGTAGAGTTCGACAAAAACTATAAAAAAGAAATTTCTGAGCTTGTAGCTCAGGGAGTAGCAGAAGAACAGGCTAAAAAAGAAGCTCCGGTAATGAAGGAAGCACAAAAAATGCTTCTGGACTGGGAAAATGGAGATGAAACAGTAAGAAATCTTTGGAAAGAAATGAACTCTTGGGTATACAAAGGGTTTAACGAAACTTATAAGAGATTAGGAGTTGACTTTGATCAGGTTCAATATGAAAGTAATACTTATATCTTAGGAAAAGATCTTATCCAAACTGGTTTAGATAAAGGAGTGTTATACCAAAAAGAAGATGGTTCTGTTTGGTGTGATTTGACAGATGAAGGTCTTGATCAAAAATTATTACTGCGTTCTGATGGTACTTCAGTGTACATGACTCAGGATTTAGGAACTGCCGTAGAACGTTTCAAGCAAAATAATATTCAAAAACTTATCTATACGGTAGGTAATGAGCAGGATTATCACTTCCAGGTTCTATTCAAGATCATGAAAAAATTAGGATATGAGTGGGCTGATCAATTATTCCACCTTTCTTACGGAATGGTTGAATTACCTGAAGGAAAGATGAAATCACGTGAAGGAACTGTTGTGGATGCTGATGACTTGATGCAGGAAATGTATGAAACAGCGAAATCTAAGGCTCAGGAACTAGGAAAGCTTGAAAATCTTTCTGAGGAAGATAAAGAAGCATCTTATGAAACGGTTGGTCTTGGTGCGTTGAAATATTTCATGTTAAAAGTAGATCCTAGAAAGAAAATGCTTTTCAATCCGGCTGAAAGTATCGACTTTAACGGAAATACAGGGCCATTTATTCAGTATACTTATGCTCGTATTCAGTCATTGTTATCAAAAGCAGACTTTGCTTATAAAGAAACAGCTGATGTGATGTTGAATCAATTTGAAAAAGAATTGATCATGCAGCTTGCCAATTTCAAAACGGTAGTCGCTAAATCTGCAGAAACATTAAGCCCAGCTTTGGTAGCCAACTATGTATATGACCTGGTGAAATCGTATAATTCATTCTATCAGAATAATCCTATTTTGAATCAGGATGATGAAAATATCAAACAATTCCGTTTGAATTTATCCGACCTTACAGCCAAGACGATCAAAAAATCGTTGGAATTGCTGGGAATTGGAACAGTAAACAGAATGTAAAAAGTAAGCCTCCTGATTTCAGGAGGCTTTTTTGTATGTATGTTTAATGATTTTGAAATTCTTGATTTTTTTAACACGAATCACGTAACCTGTATCATAATCATTCACTCTTCTCTTCATGCATCTGCTTTAAACTATCCGCATATAGCTTCGCAGCACTCCAACGGGCATGTTTGGATAGGGTTACCTTATATCCCTTTTTGTAGGTGTATACTTTGGTAAATTTAGCGCCAAAGAAAATAAGCATACAGGAATAATTAATCCACATCATAATCAGAATTACTGTTCCTGCAGCTCCGAATGCTGAGGTAGGCTTCACCTGATTGAAATAAAGACTCAGTAAAAATTTTCCTAATGTAAATAATGCAGTTGTTAAAAAAGCTCCCCGCCAAACAGATTTCCAGCTGATTTGTACATCCGGAAGAACTTTAAACATGAGGGCGAATAATAGCATGACCAGTCCAAAGCCAATTGAAAAGTTGACCACCTCAACCAGAAGGTAAGTTTCAAATCCAAAATATTGGGTAATGATTTTATTGAAAAGGCTGATTAATGAAGACAAGATCATGGTGATCATGAGCAGAAATCCCAGAATTAAAATCATTCCTAAGGAATTGGCTCTATCCAGTAAAAATTTAAGTAATGCTTTTTTGGGTGCAGATTCTACATCCCAAAGAGAATTCAACGTATGCTGAAGTTGAAAGAATAGGGTAGTAGAACCAAAAACCAATGCTCCCACTCCCACAGCTTTCATAAAAATATTCTTTTTATCAATGAGAGCGCCGGCCAGCATTCCTTCAATGCTTTTGGCAACATCCGGCCCCATGATTCCGCTGATTTGGGTACTGATCTGCCCTCTGATAGCTTCTTCACCAAAAAAATTACCAAGTACCCAGATAATAATGATCAATAATCCCGGGATGGAAAAGATTGCGTAATAGGCGAGACTCGCTGAATCTTTGGATGCAGAAGAGCTGTTCCATTCCGTAAAGGTGTCTTTTAAGACTTCCCAGAAAAATTTTGCATTATTAATCATATTAAAAAGGATATCCGATGGCAATATTTAAAACAAGATTGTCTTTCCTCCAGTTGGGATCTCCGAAATTAATTTTATCGAAAGCCCATCTGTCTCCCTTCTCATAGTAAGGTACTCTCAATGGCATTGCCAGATCTAATCTTAAAATCAGGATAGAGAAATCAAGTCTTAGACCAACTCCGGCTCCTACTGCAATTTCGTTCAGGAAGTCTTTTGTAAATTTAGCGCCTGGTCTATCTGGATCACTATTAAGCAGCCAGATATTTCCGGCATCTACAAAAACGGCAGCATTTAAAAACTTATATAGATTGGCGCGATATTCTGCATTTAATTCTAACTTAATATCTCCGGACTGATCAAAATAAGCCCCCTCATCTATAGTCCTGGGATCAAAACTTCCTGGCCCTAAAGTTCTCGCACGGAATGCTCTGATACTGTTGCTTCCTCCTGAGAAAAACTGCTTAGAAAAAGGTACAAATTCTGAATTTCCGTATGGATAAGCAATTCCGGCAATAAGCCTTGTTGCTAATGACGATTTTTCCGTGAGCTTATGATAAAATCTGAAGTCATTTTCAATCTTAGCATATTGGCTGAAAGGAATACCGAAAATCTTTTTCTCTTTATCTTCTTTTACGTTGGCTCCTGTTACCAATCCTGTGATATTTCCTGCCAGATCAAGCGTACCTTTGTAATAGAAGGTATTCTTTTTGGGCAACATGGTGTTGGTATAGGTATATGAATAAGTAGGACCAAAAATAAGCTGCTTCTGAACAATTCTTGCCATAGCTGGATTCCTTTCTGCAATGACATTATATTCAGCGGTAACCTTTTGTGGAGATACAAGGGTAATATCAATTATTTTAAGGTCATGTTCCTTTCTAGCATTTTCTTTCCATACATATCCGAATGAACCTGTAAAATTATTAAGGGTATAATATTGGGTTCTGTTCTGGAATTCATATCCCAATGTAATATTGGTTCTGGGAACAAACTCACTGGAAGAGTGAAAGCGGAATGGTGCTACAATTCTTGGAATGGAAAGCTGTACATTAGCTCCTCCACGGAAAATATTATTGGCATTCTGAGCTCCTCCCATCTGAAAATCAAAAGCTCCAAAGATGGCTGCTTTAAATTGTTCTGCTCCTCGGAAGAAATTTCTATGCGTCCAGTTCAGATTAAGTTCACTACCTGCATAATTGGCGGAGTTGGTTCTTCCCAACGCTTCAAGTCTTAAAGACTGAATTTGTCTTGGAGTTAATAGATAGTAAGCATCAAATTTATGATTCAATGAATCTGAAGTGATAAATTCATTTTTTACAAACTTGAATACCCCTAAGCTGATCAATCGGTTAAGAGTAAGATTATGATTGGATCGGTTATAAAGATCTCCTTTTTTAAAATATAAAGCTCTATCAAAAATCTTTGGTTTGAATTTATGTTGCGGATCAATGACATACATATCATCAAAAGCATATTTATCTAAGGAATCTTTGTTCATCGGAACGCTGTATTTCCCTTCTTTTACATCCTGAATATTATAATTAGGGAATACTACTACTTTATCAATACTGAATTGTTGAGTGGATAGAGCAGGCGTATTATCTTTCAATTTTACATTCAGTTCTACTTTATGATTTTTGTTGACGGTACTGTCTGCCTGTACAATAATATTATCCGGATGAAAATAATAAAAACCTCTTTCTTTCAGTCTGTTATCTATTCTTTCTCTTTCGGCCTTGATGACATCCAAATCAAATGGTCTACCATTTTTAAGAAGGGTCTTGCCGGCAACATTTTGAATTTCCTGATTGATGAGAGTAGAATCTTTTTGAAATTTAACTCCATCCACCAAATATCTGGCTCCAGGCTTTATGGTATAAATGACTTTTGCCTTTTTATTTTTTGAGACAGTATCATAAGTCGCTCTGGCGTTAAAATAACCTTTGTTTTCAGAGTAGTTTTCAATAATGTCTTTATTGAACTCACGATCTACATCTCCTAATAATACTGGTTTTTCACCCATCTTATATTTAAGCCAATAATTAAAGCCTTTATCTTTCTTAGGCTCCTTGGCAATATTGTAGAAATACAGCTTAGGGCGTAATCCTAAAAATGTAGAATTAGGTTTGGGAGTAAGTTTAGCTTCCAGTGCTGCCTGAAGATCTTTTTTATCTTTTTTGGAAATAGTGTCACTCTCAATCTTTACTTCTGCACCTGTGTAAAGCATCTGGTTTTCTTTTAAAAACCTGGTATTGCTACAGGAAACTACAGCCGAAGCAAATCCGGAAACCAACAGATATTTACAATATGTATGAAATGTATTACTCATTATTTAAATTCTACCACTTGATTGTTTTGATTCTTTTTAGTTTTTTTCTCTTTAGACTTTTGGAAAATCTCACGGAATTTATCATAATCCAGAGTGATGATAAATCCAACTCCGGTTTCTATGATCTGCCCCTGAAGAGCTACCTGATATTCATCCTTACGATAAGCACGTAACATATATCTTCCATCTTTGGAAAGACTGTAATCTACAGAAACATTCCCTGCAATATTTGTCATGTTTTCATTCTGGCGGGCTTGCCCTTCCAATCCGAAATTACTTCCAACCGTTACTTTCAATCTGTCATTCAATAATTTTTTACTGATATCCACATTCAGGTCGGTTCTTGTATTTTTCTGTCCTGTAGAATAATCCTCGGAAGAATCTAGTCCGAAGTTAAGATCTACTCCTTTGATCAATCCGGCTGCCAGATTATTTAATTGCTGAGAAAGGATTTTACTCACACTTTGTCTTGCCATTGTTTCAGCAGATACTCCTGCGCCACTTTCAAAAGGATTTTCACCAATAAAACGGTTTAAAAGAAGCAAGGCAAATACCTGTTTATTTAATTCAGACTCCTGGGTTCTGAGCTGAGCAAGTTTTTGATCAATAACATCCTTTACATTGGTTGACACAGCATTGTTTTTTTCATCTGTTGTAATATCAAAGGTCAGCTGTGGTTTTAACAATTCGCCTTTCATTTTTAGCAAAGTATTGAAAGGAACTCTCTGTTTAAACTGGTTCATTGTTGATGCACTCTGACCACTGATTTGCTGTTCTACAAGATCTATAGGCGGTGCTTCAGTTTTATATACTGCCGTAATATTCATAATGGCCATTGTGGGCTCTCCAGTCCAAGTGATAGTGCTTCCTTTCTGAATATCAAACTTACGTTTCAGGAAACTCACAGAAAGATCATAGCTTCCTTTGTCAACTTCATATACTCCTACCAGGGTAGTTTTTCCGGAAGGGTCAATTCCTCCGGTTAATTCTGCCTCTCCTTGTAGCTGAACGAAATCTCCGTTTGCTTTATCAATAACAATAGATAATTTTGCTTCTTTACTTACTTCAATATTTACGCTGACATCCATACCTTTAATGCGGCTTTGGGCATTAAGAGAATCAGTTTTGATGGTTTTATTTAAAACAACCTGATCCTGATCTACGAATTCTACAATTCCATCTCTTTCCTGTAATGAAGGATTAGATTGAGGAAGTACAAATGTAAAGTCTGTGTTGTCTGCAACACTTAGTCTTCCCTCCACTTTTGGTAAATCAAGGTTTCCTCGGATACGAAGGCCGGCATCAATAGCCAGTACTCCATACATCATCGCATCATTGGATTTTTGAGAGTTGACTACTTTGAAATCCTTGGCATTGACATTCAAATTGAATGCGAAATCTCTGTACGTTTGGGTAAGAACCTGTCCGTCTACCACCAAAGCATTTCCATCCTTATCTTTGATTTTAAATGTATTGAATTCAATTCCGCGGCTGGTAAAATCGATCTCATCATTTAATTTTCTGAAATCACTTCCTGTCTTGGCAATCTCAAGCCCTGCATCATTGAATTTTACCTTTCCTAAAATATTAGGTTTGTCTGTAGTGCCTGTGATTTTAAGGTTTCCGGAGAGATATCCTTCTGTATTGGTAATGGCATTCATAGAAAAACCTTGAATACTCTTCATCTGAAGCTGGTTGATGGCCATATTCAGGTCAAAAGAACTTGAAGCCGTATTGTAATCTCCAAGAATTCTTACATCATTATTGTTTCCGGAAAGGGCAATGTCAGCATTTAAAAGTTTCGGTGAAGAATTGTTCACTTTTACAGCGAGATTTCCGACAGGACTTCCATAGACAATAAGATTGGAAACATTCAAATCAGAGGTGAAAGTCATGTCTTTCATTACATCCCTGAGTTGGGCTGTACCATTGATGGTTCCTCTTGCCAGAACCGTATCTTTTTTAATCAGTTCTGTAATGGTTTCTATTTTAAAATCTTTCAGAGCAATGTTCAAAGGGCTACTTGGGATTTCACTTTCCGATTGAATAGAAATTTCGCTTCCCCCATTACTTAATCTGAAATTGTCTGCTAAAATTCCCTTTTTACTGATCTGAATTTTATTGTTTTCAGCAACATTCCAGTCTGCATAATTGAGTTTTAATCCATTGGGATTCAAAGAAACCTCTGTAATATCATTCAATGATTTGGCATTTCCTGCAATCAGGAACTGAGTGGCATCTTTATCATCTTTTGTCGTGATATTGTAGTTAATCGTATTATCTGCAATATCGCCATCAATATTGATTTTTTTCAGCGAAAAACTTGAGCTTTTTAATGCCGCAACATTCAGACTATATTGTAATGCCTGATTTTCATTTGTGACTTTCAATGCTCCTTTTTCAATGGTATTTTCACCATATAGCAATTGAGGAATCTGGCCATCGATTTCAATTTTTTGTGAATCCGCATTATAGTTTCCTGCTAGATTTATCGTTTCGAAATCCTTCAAGTCCGGAACAAACTTTCTGATCAAGTCATCATTTTTAATCTTTGCTGTAAAGGTAAAATGCTGTCCCGGATCAATTTTTTGAGTTTTATCCGGTTTCTGGAACTGATAATATTGATTGATGGTTTGAGTTAAAGCGCCAAAAATCTGAGTAAGTTTATATTTACCCTTCAATTCAACATCTGCAATTTGTGAATTGAAAATAATTTGGGTAGAATCTGTAGTAGATGAAGCTTTAAGATGAACTTCCTGTACCGGATAAACTTCTTTGGTATCTGAAAAAGCAAAATCTTTAAGGTTTAAATAACCATTCAGGTTATTCGGATCAAGGCTTGTAAAGTCACCGTCTATTTTCCCAGCAAGAATCATTGGTTTTTCGTAGAAACCAAGCTTGTTGACATCTAATTTGATGACTTCACCATTCACTTTGATGGTCGGATTTTTTTCGTGATAGATTCCGGAAGCCATCAGCTGTAAATCAGCATTCGGATCTTTTGAATTTAAAATAACATCGTAAGCACCTTTGTTGATCTTACCTGTTAAATTCATGTTCTGGTAACGATAACCTTTGTAAGCTGCAGAAGCAACATGACCTTTTAGGTTGGCATTTGCATTTTTGAAATCAAAACTTTCTCCTTTGGCAGAAATCTGGGCTGTGATGGAGCCTATATCTTTATTCTGAATAATTTTTCCAACCTGTATTCCCTGAAGATTAGCCTTTACATCATACAGTTCATGATTTTTTCTACGCATATCCACATTGGCAACAACGGCTGCATTTCCAAGAGTAGAGTAGAGGTTGAGGTCTGTATTGACCATCTTTGTTGTTCCCTTTGCATTTCCTTTGATACTGAAGTTTGAAGGAAGAGAAATAGTAGATGGAATGGTATTTTTCGGAACTAAATTGTAAATCGTTTTAGCATTGGATGAGAATTCTTCAATCCTCAGATCGTAATATAGCTGATCTGGATTCATCGCATTTTTGATTCTTCCGGATGCTGCTACTCTCAATTGATCCAGTCCGGTTACTTTAAGATCCTGGATGAGAAGATCATTTACACTCCCTTTTACATTTGCATTAATGTTTAGGGTCGCATTGGGATATTTATTGAAAGGGATCGTATTTTTTAAAGTAGGAACCAGGTTTAGAATATCAGAAAATCCGATTTTTGAATCCTTGATATTGGCTGAAATTTTTACAGCACCTAAATTGGAGGTCAGCTGATCGATGGAGTTATAATTTAAAATAACCTCATCACGTAATACCGTTTTGGGAGTTTGTAGGTATAAATCTTTTAGATAGGCTTCTTTTTCTGCGTATACAAAATCTGTATTGAATTTCTGAATATTCAATCCTCTGGCTTCTTGAATTTCTGCAGAATTAACAGTCCCCGCGAAAGTATTATTCTCCATTTTGAAGCTTCTCACCTCAACATTCATTTTGGAAAAATTCAGATGGTTGAAGTCTATTCCTTGTTGAGTAGGAGCAATCGCAGTATTGTTATAAGTTGCTTTTACATCATTCAAAACCAGTTTCCCTAAAAGAAGATTCATAGCTTTATCCTCCTTGGATACTTTGGATGGTTCCGGTTCTTTTTTATTTTTTGGATTGGCATTTTGAGCCGGAAGATAAAGGTTGGCATTGATATCAGCTCCTGAAAGAAATACATTGCCAATATTGAAGACATTATTTTCCAGATCAAGTTTGTTGACTTTTGTGCTTAATTCTTTGAATATAACCTTTGCGTATGTTTTGGTATTTTCATCGCCATAGTCAATATCAAAGTGAGTAAGTTTAATTCCTCTTAAACCAATATTCATCGGTTTTTTTTCATTGAGAGAATCTACTTTTTTCTCAACCTTTTTAGAGACTTCTTCTACAATTCCCTGTTTTAACTTTAATTTTAATCCATCAAGATTAATATCGTTAACAGCGTAGGTGTTTTTATTGAGATCGAATTTTTTTACTCTGGTATCAAAAGATTTAAAATAAAGATTGATATCATTCTTCGACTGTTGATCATTGAAGGTAACTCCAACATCGTTTAATTTAATTTTATCAAGAGAAATAATGAAAGGTTTGGAAGAGCTTTCTTCCTTGTCGTTGGTTGCAAAGGCATCAATGATATAATCGAAATTGAATTTACCATTCGGTTTTCTTACAACATTAGCACGTGCTCCTTCCAAATCTACAGAGGTAATATCTGCAGTGGAATTGATGAGTTTGAGCATGTGTAGGCCAACATCCAGTTTTTTTACTGCCAAAAGAGTGTCAACATCTTGCCCTTTGAGGTAAAGGTTTTCCATGACAAGGCTGTTGGGAAATCCGATGTAAACTCTTTCGAGGCTTACTTTGGTTTTAATTTTTTGCTCCAGGTAAACGATCAATCTGTCTTTGATGAAGTTTTGAACGGCTGGAAGTCTTAAGCTTAGTATCAACAGGGTAAGAAAAACCAATATTGAAATAAAGGTTATTGCAATACGCCTTAAGAGTTTGGTAGTGTTGATTTTCAGTTTCAAAAGTGAGAAGGTTTCTAACAAAGATAATAATACTATTTTATACGGTCTTTGTTGTGGTATCCCTTATGAATGCAAAAATCCTGCCTTGGCTGCCCTTATTATGGAATTTTTAGTTGTGTAGTTGTCAAGTGAATAGTTGAGTAAGGTGAGCCAAGGCGGGGATTGTAGTTTTAAAAAAAGCCCCCTTTTATCATTTTTTGAAATGTTGAAAAGGTTAGTTAGCAAAAATGAAAATTCAAATGTTAGTGTAGTTTCAAAGGGGGCTTGGCATGGTTTGTATTAATCAGATAATAAATCTTCTAGTTGTTTCCGTTTTCCCATTTTACTTCTTCTCCCTGTGGTGCAGCACCACCTTGGGCTTGGGTAATAGGAGCAGTTTCCTGGTTGATATGATAAATATATGCTGCAATTTTTTCTGCATCTCTTCCGGTAATGGTTCCTTCTTTGATGAAAGGTCTCATGGTAGGATTGTTTGGAGAACCATTTTCAAGCATCCAGAAAACATTCTTGAATAAACTTTTTTCCTTGATGTTGATCCAATGGGTATCAGTAAGGTTAGGCCCAATACCTCCTTTTCCTCCATCTCCATGACAGGTTACACAGTTGGTTTTGAATAATTCCTGACCTTCTGCGATGTTGTCTGCGCTGTATTTTGCAGACTCCAGATTGATCTGTGGAGCACTTTTTTCATACTCTTCAATAGATGCCAACATGGTTTTGGTCTCTTTTGTATATTCAGCTTCCGGATGGGCATAATCTGTGAAAGAAAAGGCTACCAGATACACCGCACAGAAAATACATCCGAACCAGAACAACCCTATCCACCATTTAGGAAGAGAATTGTCAAGCTCTGTAATCCCATCGAAACCATGGTCGATTAAAATATCTTTTTCTTCAGTAGCAGACTGCTTTTTGAAAGCAGAATTCCAAAGCTTTTGATAATAAGGAATATTTTTTTCTTCCAGGTAATGTTTTTTTTCTTCCTCCGATAGTCTACTGAAACTTTCATTTTCAATCATGTCTCCGATGGAGTTCATGATCATTAAAAGAATAATCGCAATCAATATCAATGCCCAGAAAAATGGGGAAGAAAAATAGCCTGAATCACTGGCGAACATTTCAAAGGCCATGATCGTTAAGCCTATGGTTGTTGCTATATATACTGAAATAGGGGTTCTCGTTTTCATTACATCAATTTTTAATGATTACTCTGCACTTGCGGTTTGGATCTGTGTCGTTTTAATATCTGTACCTAATCTTTGTAAATAGGCAATCATAGCTACGATTTCTCTTTGTTCAAGCGGTACATAAGATGTTCCTTTTACTGTTTTTTCTTTAGCCATCTGATCTTTTACATCGGTAGCCTCTGAGTAAATTCTTTGTACAATAGCTTTTGACTGGTTGTCTGCCCATTGATTAGCAGAGTCGATCTGAGCTTTTGTATAAGGAACATCAAATGAATTCTTCATTAGTTTCATCTTATCCACCATCTGAGTACGATCCAATTTATTGGTAATTAACCAAGGGAAGCGTGGCATGATAGAACCTGCTGAGGTAATTCTTGGGTTATACATGTGCTTAAAGTGCCATGAATCAGGATTTCTACCTCCTTCTCTGTGAAGATCCGGCCCTGTTCTTTTAGAGCCCCAAAGGAATGGTCTGTCGTAGATGAATTCTCCAGCTTTGGAGTATTGCCCGTTCTTTCCTTCAAATCTTGTTACTTCATCACGGAAAGGACGGATCATCTGAGAGTGGCAAGAGTTACATCCTTCACGGATATATAGATCTCTTCCTTCTAACTCCAATGGTGTATATGGTTTTACGGCGGTAATCGTAGGAACACTTTGCTTCAATGATAAGGTAGGAACAATTTCTACAAGTCCACCAATAGCGATCGTTATGAAAGCCAGGATAGAAAGTAAAGTAGGAGTTCTTTCTAGCCAAAGGTGTATCCCTTCTCCCTCTTTTCTTGTTCCCCCAATATTGGCTAGTGCAGGTGCTTCCGCAGGAACATTCTTCTGGAATGAACCAGCTTTAATGGTTTTGATAACATTAACTACCATTAAAATCGCTCCTGATAGATATAAGATACCTCCTAAGAATCTCATTTTAAAGTAAGGAATGATCGCTGTTACTGTATCCAGCCAGTTTTTCCATAATAATGTTCCGTCCGGGTTGAATTGTTTCCACATCAATCCTTGTGTGAATCCGGAAATATACATAGGTACTGCATAGAAAATGATTCCTAATGTTCCTAACCAGAAATGCCAGTTAGCTAATTTTACAGACCAAAGTTTAGTTTTCCACATGATCGGAACCAGATAATATACCACCCCGAATGCCATGAAACCATTCCATCCAAGAGCTCCTAAGTGTACGTGACCGATAACCCAGTCAGTATAGTGTCCAATTTTATTTAATGATTTTGTTGCCAATAATGGTCCTTCAAAAGTTGCCATACCATAACAAGTAACAGCGACTACGAAGAATTTAAGGATCGGATTTTCTCTTACTTTATCCCAGGCTCCTCTTAAAGTAAGAAGACCGTTTAGCATACCTCCCCAAGATGGTGCAATAAGCATGATAGAGAAACCAGTTCCTACGGCCTGTGCCCATGCCGGTAATGCTGTATATTGCAGGTGGTGAGGCCCAGCCCAAAGATATACAAAGATCAGCGACCAGAAGTGAATAATGGATAATTTGTATGAGAATACCGGTCGCTGAGCTGCTTTTGGCATAAAGTAATACATAAGACCTAATACAGGGGTCGTCAATACAAATGCTACTGCATTGTGACCATACCACCATTGTACTAATGCATCTTTTACACCTGCGTATACAGAATAAGATTTCCAGCTTGTGAAAGATAACGGAACTTCCAGGTTATTGAAGATATGAAGCATGGCTACAGCAATCCATGTGGCCAGATAAAACCAGATGGCTACATATAAATGTCTCACTCTTCTTTTGGCAATAGTTCCAAACATATTGATACCGAATACAATCCATGAGAAGGCAATTAATATATCAATAGGCCATTCATGTTCAGCATATTCTTTAGAAGTATTGATTCCCATTAAGAATGTAATCACTACAGTAACGATCATAAACTGCCATGACCAGAAGTGAATCCATGAAAGAGTATCACTATACATTCTTGTTTTCAGTAATCTCTGCATACTATAATAAGCGCCGCAGAAGAAGGAATTACAAACGAAGGCAAAAATTACAGCACTGGTGTGAAGCATTCTGATTCTTCCGAAGCCCATTGCTCCCTGAGTATTGATTAATCCCTGAATATTACCCGAAGCTAAGCTTTTAATAGTTGTATCATCTGTACCGAATAAAAATTCAGGTAATTCGGGATAAAAAAGCATCAATGCAGCAGTAAGTCCCAGCAGAAATCCGACAAGTCCGAATGCGATTGTTGCATAGAGGAATGCTCTGACAATATTATTGTCATAATTAAATTTTTGCGTCTCCATAAATTCCAATAGTGTTTACCGAAGTGATATTTGCTCTGAAAAGGGTTTATTTTTTGCCATTTTCTATGTTAAAAGTAAATATCATGTAACGTGTATAATGTTTTGCCAAAGGTATTTATTAACTTTGTTGGAGGCTAATAGATAATCTTCTAAAATATACCGAAAACTACTAAAACAGAAATGATGAAAATATGTGGACAAAATATCAGGAAAATTCGTAGGAGCAAAGATCTTACGCAAGAGTATATGGCTTTTGAAATGGGGATTTCCCAAAAGGCTTATTCCGATATTGAGAATTCAAAGGTGAAGATCAACCTTGAAATCTTAACGAAGATCTCAGATATTTTAGATATTAAGCCTTCCGATATTTGCAGTATCTCTCATAAATGCGGAACAGATGATGGTTATGAAGATAAATACCAAGGGCTTTTGGAGTACATGAAAAAAAATAATATTTCGGTTCCGAAAGAGTTTCTTTAGGTATACAAACTTAAATATACATGTAATGACCTCCTCATTTTGATTGAGTGAGGTCATTGTTTTTAGTAAAATTGTGTTTCTAGTCATGAACCTGATGACAAAGGCAATGATGAGGGAAGCTGTCTTGAGTATTCCAAATGTATCATAATTGATAAAATATTCATAAATAATTATGTAGAAAAAAGATCACATGTTTGTGGATAAATATTTACAATAATCTTAATTTTCTATAATATATTTGCTCTGAAAATAATGTAGCCTAATCGAAATGAAGCTTTTGTCCTTTATTTTATTGTTGTCTTTTCTATATAGCAACGGACAAAGCTATACAACCCAGTGGTTTACCATGGATAATGGTTTGCCTCAAAACAGTATCAAAGATATTGTGAAAGATAAATATGGCTTCATATGGTTTTCTATGGAAGGCCAAATCTTACGGTATGATGGAAGCAGCTTCGTTCAGTATAACGATTTTAAGCTGAAAAATCTAAGCTTCGGGGATTTTTATGGGAGTGTAAACAGTGATCGTATTGCTGTTTTCAATAATTCTGAAAAAAAAAATCTTTTGATTTCTCAAAGACAGCCGAAAGTTATTTCAAGTAATACCACTTTTGATTCGGATCTTCCGAAAGACAATAGAATCTATAAAAGGATTTTCAAAAATAATTTCACGGTAAGATATGTTTCTTTTATTGATTCTTACTTTGTTCAGTTGAAAACAGGAACTTACTATTTTGAAAATAATACGGTTATATATGTAGATCAAAAAAGTAAGAAACGGACAAAAATTAATATTGAACTTTCACGAAATAAATTAAAAAGGTTATTTGTTCACGAAGATCATATTTTTATTGCCGATCCCGAAGATCGAAAGATTCTTCAATTGTATCATGGAGGCTATTCTTATAAAGAGGCTCCCACTTTATATACCGATCCTGAAACCAAAATATATTGGCAGCAGATTACAGGGCAGGTTTTCATGATTAATCATGGTAAAATATACAGAAGCCAGTTTTTGAACGGAAAACTGAGTCTTAGCTATGTGCTGGAATATAAGGATATGGATAAGGAAATTTCAGGAGCAATGTTTTATGATGAGACCTTCAATAAATTATACATTGGAAGCTCTATTAATGGACTTAAAATTCTAAGCCTCTCTGATTTTTCAGTTTCTCAAAAAAAATTACCGTATCAGGATGAAGTTTGTTATGCTGCTATTCCATATAGTGGAAATTCTGTTTTGACTCAGGAGGGGATCAGGTATTATAATAATAAAACAGAAAGGTTATTTAAAGCTCCTCAATCCTATGATAAACGGTATATTTTTCAGGATGATTCGGGAAATCTTGTATACAGAGAAAATAATTCCATTCATATAAGGTATAAAAATACAGGATTTACGAAATATGATTCAGTGTCATTTAATAAGAGAGAAATTGATGGATTATATAAAAGCGGAGGTATGTATGTGGCAACTCTTTTGGATAAAAATAGATTTTACCTCTATATATTTGACCATGATGATTTTAAGAAAACCGAAAGAATCATCCCTTTTGAAGATAATATAGATACGGTTCTCAGATATAATAAGGATCTTCTTTATTTGGGCGGAAGCAATGGAATCTTCGTTTTTTCTTTAGCACAAAATAAAGTTATAGCACGGATGGGTAAAAATCTTCCGGTAAAACAAATTATAAAGACTAAAGATGGCAATGTCTGGTTTACTACGTATAATCGGGGAATATATTGGTTAAAAGATCGTCAAGCAGTTAAGCTGCCTGGTGATAAAAATGATTTTTTGGAGAATGCACATCATATATTGGAAGATAAGAATTCAAACTTTTGGATTTCCTCTAATAATGGATTATTTAAAATCAATAAAATCTCACTTTTTGAATCCATGAAATCTCCTCAAGAGCAGGTTACCTATTACCGGTATACCAAGGAACATGGTTTTTTGAATAATGAATTCAATGGCAGTGCAGATCCTTGCGCTAATATTCTGGAAGATGGGCAGTTTGTATTTCCTTCTATGGAAGGATTTGTATTTTTTACCCCTCAGAATGTTAAAACTTACTTTCCTAAAACGAATGATCTTTACATAGAAAGAGCGAAAATAAATGGTGAACTTCGTGATGTTAAAGGGGATCTTTTATTGGAAAGTGGATTCAAAAATGCAGAAATTTATATTGATATTCCTTATTATGCCGATCTTGAAAATGTGTATTTGCAGGCAAAACTTGTAGGAGAAGAAGATAGTCAATGGATCAATGTCAAAGAAGATAAAATATTCAGATTATCCAAAATAGAACCTGGTAAATACAATTTACTCATTAGATTTCTATCTTCAGAAAACGGGAAATTCGTTTACAAAAGCTTTCCAATAGAAGTTGAAGCCTATTTTTATCAAACTTTAACCTTTAAAATCCTGGTGATTGGGCTCATTATTTTTATCCTTATAGCGACTATACAAGCCAGAACAAATTTTTTAAGGTTGAAAAACAAAGTTTTAAAAAATACCCTTGTTCATAAAGATAAAGAACTTCAAGAAACAAACAATAAGCTTAAAAGTGAATCAGATTATCAGAAAAAACTGGTAGAAAGTATCAGTCATGATATTACAACTCCTGTTAAATTTATTGCTCTTCTTTCGCAAGAACTTACCCAATCGGAAGATGCCAAAACTCAGAAAAAATATTTTGACAGTATTTATAAAACCTCAGAGCAGCTTTACAAGTTCACATTAAGCTTAAAAGAATATACAGAACTGTATAAGCAGGACAATATTTCAGATGATGAATATCTGATCTATGATCTCATTGAAACTAAAAAATTATTGTTTGAAGAAATTGCAGCACAAAAAAACACGTTCATCTATAATTTTTGTGATCATCATCTTAGCATAAAACTTAACAAAAATATCCTTCTGACTGTTTTTCACAATATCATAGACAATGCTGTAAAAAATACTTCAGATGGGGAAATTGTCATCACTTCTGCTTCTTCAGAGCAAGGTATAGAAATTTGTATTGCCGATACGGGAAGTGGAATGTCTGCCGAACAGAGAACTTATTATACTGAGCTTTTTAAGAAACAAGGAAATGAACATTTGATTTTCAAAAATTATGGACTTGGCCTACACATGGTCATCCAGTTGATGATGAAAATCAATGGAGAAATGACTTTTCATGAAAATACACCCAAAGGGACAATTATTAAAATCCATATTACAATATGACAAAAAGAATATTAATTGCAGATGATCATCATGTGGTAAGAATCGGAACTGCTTTGATTCTGGAAAAGAATTTTAATGACTTCGAAATAGAATTTGCAGAAACCTATGATGAGGTAAAAGATAAAGTCGGATCCAAAAAATTTGATCTTGTCATATTGGATATTGAGCTTCCCGGAAGTACTTTCAAATCGATGGTCAAAGAGATTAAAAATATTAATGAGGATATATTAATCTTAATTTTTACTTCCTACAAAGAAAGCTTTGCTATGCAATATATTCAGGAAGGAGCGAATGGATTTTTAAATAAACTCAGTGATCCGGAGACTTTTGTGAAAACGATAGAAGGTATTTTGAAAGACGGCTATTATTATACTCCTGAATTACTCAACGAAATGATGGCGCAATTGCAAAAGAAAAGCCCCGCAGAACTTTTATCAGAAAGAGAATTGCAGGTTTTTGATCTTTTAGCAAAAGGAAATGGTAACCTTGAAATAGCCAATGTCCTCGATATTCAGGAATCCACGGTTGGAACTTATAAGAGAAGAGTATATCAAAAATTAAAAATTAAAAATCTGGTTGAATTGTTAGAAATCTATCATAAAATCCATTAGCGATTAATACTCATATGTCATAAAACACGTACGGTTTTGTGGAAAAATGTGTACAGAGCCTGTAAACGGAATCTTTATTTTTCGCAGTAAGTTAGTCTCATAAAAATTCTAATCTATATACGATTGGATTTGTATATACATGCTTACAATTCCCTTAGATTCTAAATACATTTTTTGATTATGAGAAAAAGTCTATTTTTCATTGCTTTATGGGCCTATTTAATGGGGTCAAAGTTATGCGCCCAAGTAGGGGTCAATACTCCTAACCCTACCAGTAGCCTGACCGTTAATGGATCATTTGCGGCAACTTATAAAACAGTATCTTCAAGCGGAGCTGTAGGAGCCAATGACTATTATATTGCTTATAATTCAGTAAATAACGGAACATTGACATTACCAGCAGCAATCAATGGTACAGGTAATTTTGGTGGAAGAACCTATCATTTCAAAAATACGGGAACCGGAAATCTGGTTATTGCAGCAGCTGGTGCAGAATTGATTGACGATCAGAACGGAGCAGGAGTTTCTACTCTTAGTATTCCTATAGGATATTATGCATTTCTGGTAAATAAAGGAACTACTACAGGTACAACATGGGAACTGGTTTTATTTTCGAGTTCTAATACAATGCCTTCATCAGAAAATACCTATCCTTTTGCTACAAAGGCTACAGACGTTCGTCAAAGTTGTGATGCTACTCCTAATCCTTCAGCTCCATGGATAAGAACAGCAATTGTTTATCAAAATACAATTCTTAATAAAGGTGGAGTGTTAACTCCTTCTACCGGAGCATTTAAAGCACCCAACGATGGCTATTATGTGATTAATGGAAGCACACAATTTGATAATGGAGGTATGACGGCTCCGCCACCTACTTTTACCTGGACAACATTGTATCTGATAAAAAACTATGCACCCAACAATGGCGGAACCATACTGGTTCAATCTTATCAGCCTACTGCAACTGTAGTTTTTGGATCAAGTGTTTCGTGTATGACTTATTTAAATGCTGGGGATACCGTAACAATGGCTTCTGTAGCGGGAGTTTCTAATGGTAGCAAATATGAAGTAGTCACAAGTTCAATGTACGGGTACAAAATAGCAAATTAATACACAATTCTTAATAAAAACAAGCCTTAACAAACTGTTAAGGCTTTTATCTTTTTTAATTAATTCTTTATAATATGAAAAAACTAACCATTGTATTATTCATGGGGATTACGCATTTAGCTTTTGCTCAAGTTGGAGTGAATACCCCAAACCCCAAGGCCATGTTTCATCTGGATGGAAAAAAGAACAATGAAGCATCAGGGCCAGTAAGTCCTTCCAATCAGACAGATGATGTTGTGATGACCTCCCAAGGCTATATCGGGATAGGAAATAATAATCCGGTTACAAGTCTGGATATTAAAACTAGTGGAACTTCAGTAACACCTGCATCAGGAATAAAAATAGCAGATGGAGCACAAAACGAAAACTATGTATTAACTTCAGATGCAAATGGAAATGGCTTATGGAAGCCAGCAAAATTAACCGTTATAAGAGGTGTAAACGGTGCAGGTATCAATATTCCTTTTACAGAAACCGCAACAGTCTCAAAATATACAGGATCTTACATTGATTTACCACCCGGAAAATGGCTGGTTACTGTACAACAGCTTATTATTCCGACAGGACCGGCATTAACCAGTGATCAATGGATGTGGCTGAGAACCAGTTTTTCAGATGAACCGAATATTGTGACAGGAGATACGGCTAACTATTCCCCCGATCTCAGTTCACCAAGTATGGTGAGTGGGCTTATTCAGGGACCTACTTCAGCGAAGACCAGATTCTCTATCCTGCAGGGAAGTTTGGTGATTAATAATACTTCAGGCACTGTAAAAAGGTATAAATATATTGCAGGTCACAACAGTGTAGACGGAATACAGAATGCTGCCATTTACTTTGATAGATTCAGTAGTGGCCTTTTTGGAGAGAATGTTATTTATGCAGTCCCTACAAATTAAAATTGATGGGCTTCTATATGAAAAATGAATCACGTCTTTGAGAACAGAATTCTTAATTTACCCCATGGAATGTGAATTTCTCTGAAAAGTTTTTATATATTTAGCGACCGAATAATTCATTCAATGAGCAACGAAAATAAAACAGGACAAAACGAGACTTTAGTTAGAGGATTAACAAATCGACATATACAATTAATTGCCCTTGGAGGTGCCATAGGAACCGGATTATTTCTGGGAATCGGACCTGCGGCAGTATTGGCTGGCCCCTCAGTGATTTTAGGGTATGCCTTGGCCGGAATTATTGCCTTTTTTATCATGCGCCAGCTTGGTGAAATGGTAGTTCAGGAGCCGGTATCTGGAAGTTTTAGTCACTTTGCTTATAAATATTGGGGAAATTTCCCCGGCTTTGCCTCAGGATGGAACTACTGGATTCTCTATATTCTTGTAAGTATGGCCGAGCTTACAGCCATTGGACATTATATTCACTTCTGGTGGCCGGAAATACCACTCTGGGTATCCAGTTTATTCTTTTTTGTAGTGATCACTGCGCTTAATCTTGCTTCTGTAAAGGTGTATGGAGAAACTGAATTCTGGTTTTCCATTATCAAAGTAATCGCGATTATTGCCATGATTGTTTTCGGTGTTTATCTGTTGATCAGCGGAACCGGTGGAGAAAAAGCTACGGTTACAAACTTATGGAATGATGGCGGATTCTTTCCGAAAGGATTATTCAATAAAACTGAAAACGGATATTCCGGATTATTTGCAGCAATGGCGATGATTATGTTCTCTTTCGGAGGATTGGAGTTGATCGGAATTACTGCTGCTGAAGCTAAAAACCCTGAGAAAACCATTCCACAGGCAACCAATCAGGTGATCTACAGAATCTTGATTTTTTATGTAGGGGCATTAGTTATTTTATTCTCATTAAGCCCTTGGAGAGAAATTACAGAAGGTTCAAGCCCATTTGTAATGGTATTCGAGAATTTAAATGGAATGGAGTTCAGCCTTTTTGGAAAAGTCATTCAATTCAATGTATTAATCGCGAATGTTCTTAATCTTATTGTACTGACTGCTGCTTTATCGGTGTATAACAGTAGTGTTTACAGTAACAGCCGTATGCTTTTTGGATTAGCTCAACAAGGGAATGCTCCTAAGTTTTTGAAAAAACTTAATAAAAATTCCGTGCCTATCAATGCGATCATTGTATCTTCATGTTTTGCAGGAATCTGTATTATCATCAATAAACTGGTGCCGGAAAAAGCATTTCAGTACCTGATGGCTCTTGTAGTGTCTACGCTTATCATTAACTGGATAATGATCTGTTATACCCATTTGAAATTTAAAAAATCAATTACCGAAGAAGGAATTCAATCGAAGTTCCCTTCGATATTCTATCCGATTTCCAATTATATCTGTATTGCATTTTTGGTTCTTATTTTAGGGCTGATGAGTATTACAGGAATGGAAATACAGGTAATTCTGATTCCGGTCTGGATAGGATTCTTATTCGTTATGTATAAATTATATAAACCGAATTAACAGGTTGTAAATACATATAAAGAATATGGTTTTTGGAAACTTTTTTAGGAGTACAGAAACCATTTTTATTTTAAAAAGTACTATTGATGAAACATATTTTTAGTTTCCTGTTCATGGGTTTGTTCTTTATTTCAACGGTTGCTCAGAAACGAGATTTTACTGTTTATATTGAAACTTCTGATATCAAAAATTTTTGGACAGCCTATGATGAGGTTCAGAAGTTGGATAATGAAGCACAAAAGATGTCCACTTTTCAAAAGCTATATGTGGATAAAGCAACTTCTGGACTAAAAGACTTTATTCAGTCAAGGAGCTTTACTTCCAGGCAGTGGATTGAATCTTTTGAATCAAAACCAAAGTTCTGGAATTCTGTTAGAAGCAAAACTGAAAATATTCAAAAGGATTTTAAAAATATTGAGAATCTTTATCAAAGTTTTAGCCGATTATATTCCGGATTTTCTCCGCCAAAGATTTATTTCACGATAGGAAACCTTAAAGGTGGCGGAACGGTCATTAATGGAAATCTTATTATTGGTTCTGAATTGGCATCTTCCGATAAAACCGTAGATTATTCGGAACTTTCCAAAAATTATCAGGACAGGATGAAGATGAATTCAGGCGTGATCTTTCTTACCGCTCATGAACTGGTTCATACCCAGCAAAACTTAAAAGGTACTACAACAAACTTATTAGGCCTTTGTTTAAAAGAAGGTTCTGCAGATTTTATAGCAGAGCTGTTAATCGGAAAAAAAGTGGAAGCACCTTATATGAAATATGGAATACAACATCAGGAGTCTTTGTGGGATGATTTTCAAAAAGAAATGAATGGTAAAGACTTTCAGAATTGGTTGTCTAATACAGCTGTCATAAAAGACAGGCCGGCAGACCTTGGGTATTTTATAGGGTATATTATTACCAAAAAATTCTATGAAAGATTAAAAGATAAAAAATCTGCTATCAACACTATTATGAATCTGGATTTCAGCAATACAAAAGAAACTCAAGATTTTTTAAAAAAGTCAGGATATAAAACAGACATAAAGTAATCTGCTTTTTCTTATATTAGTAATAAATTATATTCTGAAAGATTGAAGATCTAAGCTGTTTCATAATTTGGAAATAGTCTCGTAGATCACAAATCACTTCAGAACGAAATTTTATGATATGCAGACTAACTTCAATGAGATACAGGAGATCATCGACCACATTGAACTGAATTTCGATAGAGAGGTCACTGCTCATGAGATAGAGTCTATGTCTCATTATTCTTATCGTAATTTCCAACGTATTTTTTTTAAACTTTTTAATGAAACAATCTCTGGATTTCAAAAACGGCTGCGTCTTGAGAATGCCTATAAAAAATTAATATATACAGAAGATAATCTCTCTGAAATAGCTTGGCAAGTCGGATATTTCAATATTCAATCTTTTTCAAAAGCCTTCAAAAACCAATATTCTGTTTCTCCGGCAGAAGCAAGAAAACAAAAATTTGATATTTTCAAGGAATTTATAGAAGACAGGGGTTCCGATCTGAAAATTGAAATTAAGTACAAAGACGCTGTTTCGGTTTACTGTAAATTTATTAAAGCTAAAGATTATAATAATCAGGAAATAGATGCTTTGTGGAAAGAAATTGAACCTGATGCTGAAATCTTTGATGCAGCGTATGGGGTGATTCGTGATCAGCCCTTAATTACTAGCCATTCAAACTGTAGATATGGGGCAGCAGTAAAGTCTGATGAAGCTATAGCCGGGTTTTCAAAAAGTGAAATATTGGGAGGTAAATATGTGAAGTTTACCCATTACGGATCTTATGATGATGTTCTGGAAACCTATCGTTCGTTTTACCGGTTTTGGCTTGCAGGGAAACAATTTTTGTTAAACAACTCTGATGTTATTGAAGAATATGAAGAACCCGAGGTTACTCATATTTATTTCCCATTATATGAATAAGATGTCCTTTTAGGACAAGAATTGTTTTTTTGAGACTCTAATTTTGCACCAGTAAATGACTGTAATGGGAATTTAAAGTGTACAATATAAGATGACAAAGAACAATGAAAAAAAATATATTTCTCCTGATCTTGCTATTTCCTTTCTGTAGCAAAGCACAGATCTCTGTTCAGGCATACGCCGGCAACAAAGAAACCGAGGTGTTGGGAATCTACGATAAGGACTTTGGAAATAAATGGAATTATTTTGCTTCAGGAACTATAGGATATGACTACCATTTGAAAAAAGTGAATCCTGAACTGTATCAAAACATTAATTATGGAATTGGGAAAAATTGGGGAGTTTCCGCAGGAGTTCATATTTCAGATAAAGATATCATGCCGTCTGTAGGGTTGGCGTATGGAAAAGGGAATGATGTTTTTGGAATAAATGTATTTCCAGCTCTTACTTACTCTACAGATGCAAAAGAATTCGGATTGGGACTGTATACCTTGTTGGAATATACGCCTAAACTTAATGAGAAATTAAATTTTTACAGCATGCTAATTGTAGAATCTGATTTTAGTTTTAAAGAACATCAATCCAGCAGTCAGGTCATTCGTCTGGGACTGGAAAACAGAAAGAAAATGCAGTTCGGAATAGGAAGTAATATTTCCCAGACAGGACGTAGTTATGAAACCGATATCAACTTCGGAGTATTTATTGGAAAGAAATTTTAAAAATATGAATAAATTATTCACACTCACTTTTGTATTGAGTTGTATATGTACTATGACTATGGCACAGACTTATCATTTTCCTGAAGAATCTTCACTTCATGAAGGAACCTGGCTGCAATGGCCGCATCATTATCAGCATGGCACCACATACCGCCAAAGAGTAGAAAAGACCTGGGTTGATATGACGAAAGCATTACAATCCGGAGAAAAGGTTCACATTATAGCATATAATGCGGACGAAAAAAAGAGAATTACAACTCTTCTTGAGGAAAATAAAGTTCCGATGAAGAATGTAGATTTTAGAATTTATCCTACTGATGATGTATGGATCAGAGATAATGGGCCAATCTTCGTAAAAGATACAAAAGGAAATGTCCTTATTGAAGATTGGGGATTCAATGGTTGGGGCGAAAAATTCGATTTCGAGAATTGTGATGAAATTCCACAGCGCATAGGAAAAGATTTAGGAGTAAAGGTTATTGACCTCAATGAAGAAATGGTCAATGAAGGTGGATCAGTAGAAACAGATGGAAACGGCGTTTTGATGGCTTGTAAGAGTTCAGTAATCAGTCAGAAAAAAGGAGCTACAAGAAATAAAGAAATTACACAGCAGGAAGCTGAAGAAATGTTTGAAACCTATTATGGTGTATCCAAAGTGATATGGCTGGATGGAGTAACCGGATTAGATGTTACAGATATGCATATTGATGGATTTATGAAGTTTGTAAATCCTACTACTATGATAACAATGAATGAAGATGATCTTTTGGAGCTTGGGCTTTCTGATAAAGATATCAATACCCTTTATACCGCAGCGAATGTTAATGGTAAAGAATACAAAAAAGTATACCTGCCAGCGACTAAAAATAAAGTAAAGACAGCTTATGGAAAACAGCTGGACGAAAAAGGCTCCTATGTCAATTATTATGTTGCCAATACAGTGGTTTTAGTTCCTAATTATGGAGATCCTAATGATCAGATTGCTAACCAGATTATTCAGAAGCAATATCCTGGCAGAAAAGTGATTGGGATAGATGTGAGAAACTTATATGAAAATGGCGGAATGGTACATTGTGTTACCCAACAGCAGCCAGCAGGCAATCTGATGAAATAGAATAAGAAATTATAAAGGTATTATGATAAGACCTGTGGATAAGAATATCCCAGGACTTGTCATAATATTTTTTGCAAATAAATTTTATCATAGAAAATAGAAATTTAGCTATTGTATTTTCGTGGTTAAGTACAGGTGTTAGTAAAAAATATAATAATTAGAGTAAGCTTGTTTTTTTGCAGATAAATAGAAAGCTTTAGTGAATGTTTCATATAGAATATGACCGCTTAATCTATTATTTTTTTGTAAATTAGTGAAAAGGTATTATTCAAAATCAAGTGAAATTATAATACTCTTTTGAATTTCCGGCGGACGAGCCGAACACCGCATCACAAAGTAGGCATACCTAAAAAACACTCCTATGGCTAATCTATTTCAAACACTTACTAACACAGTTAAACATTGGTATATTCCATTGATCTTTGGAATCCTTTTTCTGATTTGCGGCTTTTATGTATTTAGTGTACCACTGGCAACGTATGTAACACTTTCTATCATTTTCAGTGTTTCGTTCCTGTTTTCGGGGATTACGGAAATATTCTTTTCCATACAGAATAGTAAATCTCTTCAAGGATGGGGATGGTTCCTTGTAAGTGGGCTTTTGACCACAGCAATTGGAGTTTATTTAATTGCTTATCCTCAGATTTCAATGTCTATTCTTCCATTTGTGGTAGGTTTTACCCTGCTATTTCGTTCTTTTCAGTTACTGGGTTTTGCTTTTGATTTAAAAAGTATGAAAATAATGAGCTGGGGAAATGTTGCCTTAGCAAGTGTAGGAGGTATTATTTTCTCTTTATTGCTGATATTTAATCCGATATTTACAGGAATTTCTCTGGTTACATTAACGGGTGTTTCCTTTATTTTTATGGGAATAGCTTCTATTATGCTGGCTTTAGATCTTAGAAAAGTTAAAAAGATTCCTGGAAAAGTAAGCCAGGAACTTAGGGATAAAATCAGATCTATACAGGAGGAAATTGATGATCTAAAAAAGTAATTTATTTATCATATGTTAAAAAAGGACTCCATTTGGAGTCTTTTTTATGGTAAAGTGAATGACTTTGCTAAAGGATATTGTATTTTTATCCCATTCATAAACTTGAAAAGGGATAAAAAAGTGTTCCACTAAAAAAATAATTATGGAAGGTGAAGTTAATTTACAGAATATTTTAAAAAATTTAAATCCATCTTTGAACGAAGGAAAGTATGTGTATTGCAAAGTGGATACTATTGATGAAATTCCTTTATCTAAAGTTTTGTTTCTGTTTAGGGAAGAAGAAAGTGTAACAGTAGTCGTGAAGAAAGAAGATGCCGAAGAGTTGAAGCTAGACTTTAGCTATGTCGCTTCATGGATTACTTTGGAGGTTCATTCTTCTTTATCTGCAGTTGGTCTTACCGCAAAGTTTTCCCAAGCTTTAGGTGAAGCGGGTATTAGCTGTAATGTTGTTGCTGCCTATTTTCATGATCATATTTTTGTAGATGAGAAAGATGCTGCGAATGCTATTGATGTATTGAATGCACTTAAAGGCTAATTTGGATGATATGAATCATTGATACGAATAGGAATATGGAAAATCAGGGTATAAGTGTTTTAAATATTAGGAAGCTTATCAATATTTTGTCTGATAAATTAGAAAAATTAGAAGATAAGAATGTAGCGATACTGGAAGATGATTTGTATTGGAATATTCTTGATGAAGAACTTTATAACCCTTACCATGAGCCTGCCAATCTTACAATGGGAAGTCTTACAGAAGACTGGGAATTCTTACAAAAAATAATAAACGGAGAACGTGAGATGATGGATTATGATTTGTATAAATTGTCTTCAGTTTTAAGGTTTTTAGGGAAGAGGAATATAATTAAAGAGAAGCAGAATAATGATTAAATAATATGGTACTTATAACATTATGAATAGGCTTGGTTCTTATTTATTTTAAACTAAGTTCTAAAGAAAATATCTTTAATGCAAAAAGAAATGATGACTCTGTGTATGATAAGATGCTTTATTATAGAGGATGGGTTGTAGCTGTTTTGTTAATTGTGATTTCTTTGACAGCACTTTTTAAGTATGCTATAGATTTTATTAAATGATAAATATTTATAATTACTGTCGCCATAGGAGTTCTGCTGGTGGCTAATCAATAATAAATCGGCCACATTTTATACAGATTTATATGTTATGGTTTTCCGTATTTTTTTCCATGAACTTCGATCTAGCTTTGTGAAAAATTAAAATCTGAAAACATGAAAACATTAATTGCATTGCTTGTATTGATATCAACATCTGTCATTTATTCTTGTGGAGGAAGTGGAGGAGAACCCGAATCAGGATATTGTACTTATAATGGGCACACTCTTTATACGGGTGAAAAAGGTGGCTGTTATTATTTGTCCTCTGGAGGAAATAAAGAATACGTCGATAAAAGTTATTGTCGAGGATGTAATTAAAAAAATGGAATGTAAAAAACAGAGGCTTTAGTATTTGTTTTTTTTATGAATGATTATAAAAAAAGCAAAACCATCCTGAGTAAGGATGGCTTATAAGCTCTGGGGAATTTGTATTTTTAGTGATTGTATCAAATCCAAATTAATACAAACTAGGATATTTCGAAGGATTTACCTCATGCATTATTTTGTAAACTTTTTCATATACATCCTCTATTTGTGGTTTGCTGAAATAATCACCATCTGTTCCATAGGCAGGGCGGTGCTCTTTTGAGGTTAAAGTTTGCGGTATACTATCCAGATATTGAAATCCTTTTTGTTCTTCAATTATTTTCTGTAAAATAAACGCTGATGCACCGCCAGGAACGTCTTCATCAACAATTAATAAGTGGCTCGTTTTCTTCAGGCTTTTTACAATATCATGATTAATATCAAAGGGTAATAGTGATTGTACATCAATAACTTCTACTGCGATTCCTATTTCTAGTAATTCTTTAGCTGCTTGTTCTATAATGCGTATAAGTGATCCGTAAGAAACAATAGTGATATCTTTTCCTTCTCTAATTACTTCTACAACTCCAACAGGTGTTCGGATTTCTGATAAGTTATGAGGTATCTTTTCTTTTAAACGATATCCGTTGAGGCACTCAATTAGCAAAGCAGGTTCATCACATTCCATTAATGTATTATAAAAGCCCGCAGCTTTAGTCATGTTTCTTGGAACCAAAACATGAATTCCTCTGATAGCATTAATAATCATTCCCATTGGAGAACCAGAATGCCAGATACCTTCTAATCGATGTCCCCTTGTTCTTACAATCATTGGAGCTTTTTGACGTCCTACGGTTCTATATTCCAATGTAGCCAAATCATCACTCATTATTTGAATAACATACAGTAAATAATCTAAATATTGAATTTCAGCAATGGGTTTTAAGCCGCGCATCGCCATTCCAATGCCTTGCCCAAGAATGGTAGCTTCACGTATTCCTGCATCGGAAACCCTATTTAACCCATGTTTGCGTTGTAATCCTTCCAGTGCCTGATTCACATCACCGATGTCTCCTGAATCTTGTCCAAAAATCATTACATTCCTATAAGATCCTAATAGCTGATCAAAATTATTTCTAAGGATAATACGGGCATCTACTTCTTCACTGGTGTCATTATACAGAGGTTTTACCTCTTGAATTCGTGTTGCTTTCATTTCCGATTGAGACATCAGATGAGAGCTGTATCGTGGTTGTATATTGACATAATAGTTTTCAATGAATTGCACTAAAGCAGTTTTAACAGGCTCATAAATAAGTAGTCTTAATGCCTTTTTGGCTGTAGTAATAATATCTTTTCGGATAGGCTTCCTAAGATTGGCTAAATTAGTAGCATATTTTTCTATATCTGTTTTATTAGAGCTTGAAATTGCAATTTTATTTAAAATATTGACTAATTCATTACGCTCATCTATAATGGGATCTGAATAAGCTTTCCAGGCATTCTTTTTACCATCCAAAACGCGGTTTTTAATCTCCTTATCCAGTTGATCTAGCTCTTCCGATGTCGCTATATCAGATTCAAGCATCCAACTTCTCATCTGTGCCACACAATCTTTTTCTGCTTCCCACTCTAAACGTTCGTTGGTTTTATAGCGCTCATGGGAACCCGAAGTTGAATGGCCTTGGGGTTGAGTAAGTTCCTGTACATGGATAAGAACTGGTACATGTTGTTCTCTTGCTATTTTAGATGCTTTTCTATAAGCCTCAATCAAAGCAGGGTAATTCCAACCGGATACACAGATGATTTCATATCCCTTCGCGTCATTATCTCTTTGGAAACCCTTTAAAATTTCAGAAATATTTTCTTTTGTAGTGTGATCTTTTGCATGTACAGAAATTCCATATTGGTCATCCCATATACTGATAACCATAGGAACCTGTAAAACACCAGCGGCATTAATGGTTTCAAAAAATAAACCCTCTGAACTGGATGCATTGCCAATTGTTCCCCAAGCAACTTCATTTCCTTTTCTGGAAAACTGATTGGCTATATCAGCGTCAGGAAACTCTCTGTAATATTTTGAAGCCTGGGCAAGTCCTAATAATCTGGGCATCTGCCCAGCTGTAGGTGAAATGTCTCCACTTGAATTTTTCTGTTCTGTTAATCGATTCCAATTTCCATATTGATCTATACTATGAGTGGCAAAATGGCCTCCCATTTGGCGGCCTCCAGACATTGGATCATACTCCAAATCAGCGTGGCCGTATAATCCTGCAAAAAATTGTTCTATGGATAATTGCCCTATAGCCATCATAAAGGTCTGGTCACGATAATATCCTGATCTGAAATCGCCGTCCTGAAATACTTTTGCCCATGCTAATTGCGGTACTTCTTTTCCATCCCCGAATATTCCAAATTTAGCCTTACCGGTTAAAACTTCTCTTCTGCCTAATAAACTGCATTCCCTACTAATCTTTGCAATCGTATAATCCTGAATGATCTCTTTTTTTAGTTCGCTGGAAAAAAGAGTTCTACTACTTTCATTATTTCTCATTTTCTTTTTGATATATACTTATAAAACTTAATATCTTATGATTAATACTGATCTAAATAAAGATCAAAACTACAATTTAAAGGAAGAGATCAATTATCTATTTATGGGACGTTTTGTGCGTTTTGTAATATTATATCTATATTTACTCAATATAATAGGTAGATAACATTCAATTAATAATCATGTCAAAACCGTTAACCACCGATGATTTTTACGACGTACATAATATTAATTATTCTCAGAGATCCGATGGGATTATTATTGTTAACCAAGCCTATCAAACAATGGATCAATTTGTGGATTATAAGCATTTCTTTGATGGGATTTTAATAAGTATAATGACTGAAGGCAGTATTAATGTTAACATTCATTTTCAAAAATATAATATCAAGAAAGGCGATGTAATTTTGATACTTCCTCATCTTCTTGTGGAGCTTCTGGAAACAAGTGAGGATGCACATATGATTACAATGGGATTATCTCTTGATTTTCTCAGTAATTTTCCGGTGTTAGGTAATTTTATAACAAATAATCAGGTGCGTTGGCAGCCTATTATACAACTGGATCATCAAAGTCATTTAATTTTAGAAGATTTGATTTTATTATCCCAAAAAGTATTTATTCAAAATCATAGTGAGAAAAAAACAGAAGTTTTGCATTATCTGATTTTTGCATTACTTTCTTTACTTTCCGAAAAATATTCAAACTTACCCAATGGTTCTAATTTACAGAAAAATCGGAAGCTTGAAATTATTGATAAGTTTTATATGCTGGTTTCGCAACAAGCGTACAAACAGCAGAATGTTTCTTTTTATGCAGAAAAATTACATTTAACACCACAATATCTAACCACATTATTAAAATCTGAAACAGGGAAATCTATGATACAATGGATCGATTATTTTGTGATTACCCGTGCAAAATTTTTGCTTAGATCTACCAATGATCCGATTAAGGAAATAAGCGCTGAGCTTAATTTTGGTGATATCAGTTTGTTTTGTAGATATTTTAAAAGAAACACAGGAACTACTCCTAAAAAATTTAGAATGCATTATGCTGGTGTAATAAATTAAAAGAGATTAGTTTCAAAAGTTGGAGAATATTGTTGGAACTAAAATAAAAAAGCAATCAACTGATAATCAGAAGATTGCTTGGCTTAAACTGTAGACTCACAGGGATTCGAACCCCAGATGACTGAACCAAAATCAGTAGTGTTACCGCTACACCATGAGTCTGTTTGTTTTAGTGGTGCAAATTTACAGCTTTTTTCTTTAGATGCAAGAACTTTTTGAATTTTTTTTTAAATTTACTGTGGATTTTATTTACGAAAAACATGCTGATAGACTTCAATAATCTCAATATTAATCAATTATCTTTCCATTCTGAGTTTGAAAAAAAAGTTGAATTTTTTTTAGAAGAATGGTCTTCCGAAGGAGAAACAGTAAATGTACAGACTTCAGGTTCTACGGGAGTCCCTAAAATTTTCGGGATCGAAAAACAAAAAATGATTAATTCTGCAGTGATGACCTGCGATTTTTTGAACTTAAAGGAAGGAAATACAGCATTACTATGTCTGCCTGTAGAATATATTTCAGGTAAAATGATGATCGTGCGCTCCATGGAAAGAAAACTCAAGCTAATCGTGTGTGAGCCTTCTTTACGTCCTGTTGAAAATTTGGATCAGGAAGTAGATTTTTGTGCCATGACTCCGCTTCAGGTAGAAAACTCACTGGATAAGCTGCATTTAATTAAAAATTTGATCATTGGGGGTGCCGCGGTCTCTGAAAGCTTGAAAAATAAGATTCTTCAGATGAACCTGAACCGTTCCAACCGTATCTTTGAAACTTATGGAATGTCTGAAACCCTTTCCCATATAGGCTTAAAGCAGCTGATGCCTGAACCGGAAGATTACTTCACTGTTTTTGAAAATGTTTCCATTTCTCTGGATGAAAGAGCTTGTTTAACCATCTTTGCGCCTAATGTAAATGCAGAACTGTTAGTAACTAATGATTTAGTTGAAATTAAAAATGATAAACAGTTTAAATTTCTGGGGAGAATAGATAATGTAATCAATTCCGGAGGTGCAAAAATTTTTCCGGAAGCACTGGAGAAATTAGTTAAAAAAGAAATCCCGAATGAAGCTGTATTTTTAGGTTTGCCGGATGAAAGCTTAGGGCAGAAATTGATGCTGATTATTGAAGGAAATCAATCTGAAGAGGTTATCAGAAACATTTCAGAAGTTCCTTTTGAAAAGAATTTTCATAAGCCAAAAGAAATTATTTTTATAGATCAAATTCCCAGAACTCCGAATGGAAAGGTCAATAGAATGGAATTGTATCAACTTATTAACGAAAGTATTTAAAAAGATCTTATTTTCTGACTCTGGAATCAACACGTTCAAAATGTACAACAATGAAGGATTTTTCAAAAGAACTCAGTTTTAAAACCTCACGCAGCAGCGGAGCAGGCGGGCAGAATGTTAATAAAGTAGAGACTTCAGTAACGGTACTTTGGAAAATAATGGATTCTGATTTTTTTAATGATCAGGAAAAAATATTGATTCAGGAAAAGCTTAAAAACAGAATCAACGCAGAAGGGCTTTTGTTTCTAACGGTTTCTGAAAGCAGAACCCAGTTGATGAATAAAAATAAAGCAATTGAGAAAATAACGGAGATTGTTAATAAAGCTCTTATCGTTCCTAAAAAAAGAACTGCTACGAAGCCTTCGAGAGCCCAAAAACAAAAGAGGCTAGATAGCAAAAAGAAGCTTTCCGATAAAAAAGAAAATAGAAGGTTTAAATTTTAGTTGCTTGTTTCGTGTAAAGCTCTATTTTTGCCGGAAATTTTTTAAAAATGATAAAAAAACTAATGCTATTGGGGGCTATTTTGACTTCTCTATTTTCTTTTGCCCAAAAATTTTCATTTATACCTTCTGTGGGATACGGATGGAGAGTGGCAGAGACCCCTTCAGGAGCTTCGAAACAAGAAAAAGATTATATCAAAGGATTAAAAAGCGGACTTCATTTTGATATTTCTGCTTATTATCACGTGAAGAATATTGGGATTGGTCTAAAATTTTCTAATTACAGTGCATCAAGTAATGGAATGTTATCCATGCCTAATTCTCAAGGAAATAATGTTTACTTTGCAGTGAGTACCAAAGACAATATTACTTTTATTGGGCCTTCTATCATGTATTCAAACTATAATGAGCCAACGAAACACAAACTACTTCTTGATATGGCACTAGGGGTTATTTCCTATACCACAAAAACAGGAAACATAAAAGGAACAGGATCCAATTTAGGCCTGGATGCAGGTTTTGGGTATCAATACGAATTATCTGACCATCTTTTTATAGGGCCTAAATTAAGTGTGACAGCAGGAACTTTAAACAAAATGACCTTTAATGGAACAACCGTCGACTTAAGTGATACGAAAGAAGGTTTAACCAGAGTTTCTTTGAGTGGAGTCGTTACATTCCATTTTTAAGTCTTATCTTTGGTAAAATTAAAGTAATATCATAATGACAGCAACCATCTTTTTATCTGCAGAGCGCCGACGAGCAGGATTATTGCTGTCATTATTGTATCTACATACAGATTCTTTTCTGAAAAGTTCCAAGGACTTTATCAATTAAGCCCTGTCAGGATCCAAGACAGGGAAACATTCCGATTTTCTTATTTATTTTTTTGCGGTTTTCTATAGAAGAAGGCATGGTTTCGCCTAGATTCTACATTGGATCGTTCGGGAAATACTGCATTTTTAATCTTAAAATTGAAAAAAATGTCCAATCATATTACGGTAACCACAGGAATTTACGATGCTATAAAAGATACACTTAGAAGAAAAAGAGTAAGCCTTGAAGAAGAGAAAAGATTAACTGATGAATTGAGAAAAGCAAAGCAGGTACTAAGAAGAGATCTGCCTGAAGATATTGTTACAGTTAATAAAAAAGTGACTTTAAAAGATCATACCCTGGATTTTGAACACGAATATATTTTTGTACCATCTACCAGAGAAAAATTGAAAAAAAATAAACACTCCATTCTTTCCAATATTGCTTTAGCTGTAGTAGGATACAAAGTAGGGGATATTATTGATTGGCCTTTTAAAGAAGGCGAAAGAAAAATTGAAATTGTAAAAGTGGAAGCCTGGGAAGGATAACACTTTGTCATATAGGGTTGAATTTACGAAGAAAACGTAGTCTATTTTTGGGCTGCGTTTTCTGTTATTTAACAATAAGAGCTAAGGTTGGAAGTTTTAGCTCTTATCCAACAAATTGGTCTAGCCCAAAAGCATATAAACTCACCCAACCCATTTAACAAATGATAAAAAAACATCTTCAGATGAGACTTTCTTCAAGCGCTTGGGCTGCATTCCGTTTTTAAGTTTTATCTTTGCAAAAATTAAAAAAATGAGCAAACCGATAACTGAATTCATAGAAAAGTATTACCTGCACTTCAACGCAGCTGCATTGGTGGATGCTTCTAAAGGATATGTTGCACATCTTAAAGATGGCGGAAAAATGATGATTACTTTGGCAGGAGCAATGTCTACTGCTGAATTAGGAAAAATTCTTGCAGAAATGATCCGTCAGGGGAAAGTAGATTTTATCTCTTGTACAGGAGCTAACCTTGAAGAAGATTTAATGAACCTTGTAGCACACTCGCACTATGAAAGAGTTCCTCATTACAGAGATTTAACTGCTCAAGATGAGTGGGATCTTTTAGAAAGAGGTCTAAACAGAGTTACAGATACTTGTATCCCTGAAGAAGAAGCTTTCAGAAGATTACAGAAACACATCGTGGAAATCTGGAAAGATGCAGAAGCTAAAGGAGAAAGATATTTCCCGCACGAATATATGTACAAAATGATCCTTTCAGGAGTATTGGAGCAGTACTATGAAATTCCTAGAGAAAATTCTTGGATGATCGCTGCTGCAGAAGCAAACTTACCAATCGTAGTTCCAGGATGGGAAGATTCTACAATGGGTAACATCTTCGCTTCTTACTGTATCAAAGGAGAGCTTAAAGCGACTACCATGAAATCTGGTATTGAATACATGACTTACCTTGCTGATTGGTATACTAAAAACTCAGCTGGAAAAGGAGTTGGATTCTTCCAGATTGGTGGAGGTATCGCAGGAGATTTCCCTATTTGTGTAGTACCAATGTTATATCAGGATATGGAAATGCACGACATTCCTTTCTGGTCTTATTTCTGCCAGATCTCTGATTCTACTACCTCTTACGGTTCTTATTCAGGAGCTGTTCCAAATGAGAAAATTACATGGGGTAAATTGGATATCACTACACCGAAATTCATCGTTGAAAGTGACGCAACAATCTGTGCACCATTAATGTTCTCATATATCCTTGAGAATGCTTAATAAATAAACTCTTTATGAGATTATAATAGAAGCGCTTCCATTTTTGGGAGCGCTTTTTTATTTTATACTTTAATATTTTTTTAGATCTCTAGCAGATTTAGCTGATTACGCAGATTTTGAGTAGAAAATATGATCGGAAGGTTGGAAATCGCAAAGGCGCAAATTCTTTTTTACCTGGATGATGTTTTAAGGCGCAAAGATTTTATCTGCGATAAAATTGTATACTGTATATTATATGTTTATTGATGTGTAAAAAATATCATTCATGCCTTCGTAGCAAAAAAATAGGTATACAGCTTGCTGAAGATCTTTGATCTTCTTGCGCTTTAAAATAAGCGTAATATTTGTGAAAACCCTTCGCGCCTTTGCGATTTCCAACAAATCTGCATAATCAGCAAGATCTGCGAGCCAAATATTTAAACATCATTTTAGAACTGTGAAAATCTGTGCCATCTGCAGGAAAATAAAATCAATCCAAAGAATTAACCAACACAAAATAACGATACACAAGAATTCCCTTTTCAATCTTTGTCAGCCTGTTAGGATCCTTCTTACTCAGCTTCGGAAGAACCTTTTTATTGATTACATTGAGTAAACGGAAAAATGATTTTTTCATATCTTTATCTTTTAATGAAACATCATTGGTATTGTAAGAGTTCAAAAATGATGCAAAAATTAAATATGTTTTTCTCAAGAACTAAGATATGGACGAAATTTTCAAACAACAGGTATATGAAGTAGCTAAGCTTATTCCCAAAGGAAGAGTTTCTACTTATGGAGCTATAGCGAAAGCGGTAGGGTATCCTAATCATTCCCGTCATGTAGGGAAAGCAATGGGAGGCTGTCCTGAAGATGTTCCCGCACACCGTGTTATTTCAAGTTCGGGAACATTATCTGTTCCGGAGTTTCAAAAGAAACTTGAAGCGGAAGGAATTACTGTGGAAAACTTGAGAATAAAGGGTTTCAAAAAATTGTTTTGGGATCCCATGAATGAATTATAATAAGTTTTTTATTAAACATTCATCTCAAAATAAATTCGTGCATCCGTGGCACAAAAATAAGTGTCTTTTTTAAAACGCAAAGTTTCTATTTTGATACAGCATAATTTAGAGTGAGTAAAGATGGAATCAATTTCATTGATTCTTACGAAGCGTCTGTATAGCCATAAAGCTTCATCAGCGATAAAGTCGTAACTCTTAGCCTCCTAAAAATATAAGGCATTTACCATTAAAGCTTTGCGTTAAAATAATTTCCCACAGATTTCGCAGATTACACAAAATCAATTGCTACGAGAATTTATTTGTGGCATTTGTGATTTTATTAGTGTTCTTTGTGTTTAAAAAAAGAGCTCTTAAGAAATTTTGTTTCAAAGAAATCTTTCAATACTAAAAAAATATCACTCATACTATTAATATGAGTGATACAAATATTTTTACAGTAAAACTGTATTATTATTTCTTTGCTCTTGTTGCAGGACTTTGAGAACCTTTTAATTCCTCTTTCAGTCTCGCATTTTCTTCTTTTAATAAAGCAATATAGCCTTGTAGGTTTTCAATAACAGCACCTGGAATATTGTCATAATTATTCTGGTTAGTGATTACTCCTGCAGAAGAGGATCTGTCATTGAATACCGGATGATCATTATTTACCACTACTGCAGCTGTCTCTTCTTCATAAATATCTTCTAAAGGAACATCTAAAAAGCGGGCAATTTTGTTCCACTCATCAGGGATAATTTTTACATCACCACTTTCTTTTCTGCTATAGTTAGATACATCTGTAGCGATAAAATCAGCTACCTGCTGCTGAGTATAGCCTTTTTGCTTTCTGATAAGACGTAATTTTTCTTTTTGCATGACCGACATTTTATACAAAAATGGCAAAAAAGCACAATGTATACAATAGAAAGCTGAAAAAAATGCTTATGAATTTTCACTATTGAGAGAAGATGAACCACAAAAGTCACAAAAGCTTTATGATGAATGATATCTTCAGTAAGAATAACGGATATGTTTTAGGCATTATAAAACATTATGCCTGTAAAAAAACTTGTGTCTTAGCGTTTTCCAACCTCTTCCCAAAAATAAAAAAGACTGTCTCATTCGAAACAGTCTTCAGTAAATTATTTTTCAAGTTGCTTATAGCTCCTCTGTATAAAATCTGTAAGGTCTTTTCCTTTCAGTAGATTTTGAGATAATTTGGCAAGATCCAAAGCGTATTTGATTAAGCTTTCCTTTTCCTCAGCATTCTCCGTTTTCAGGATCTGATTGGAAAGTTCACTGTTGGAATTCACTACCAGATTGTACATTTCCGGGAAACCACCCATTCCGAACATACCGCCACCGCCGGTTGCCTGCATTTCCTTCATTCTTCTCATAAATTCAGGTTGGGTAATCGTGAATGGAGCATCATTGCTGTCAAGGTCCTCAAGCTGAACCGTAAATTTAGAGTCCTGGATGGCTTCTTCTACATTCTTTTTCAATGATTCCTTTTCAGTATCATTTAGTTTTGAAATAACTGGTTCATCTTTTTTAATCAGATTATTGATGTGGTCTGCATCCACTCTCGCAAATGAAATGTTTTCCTTTGTAGTTTCCAGTTTTTGGATAACGTGTGAAATGATTGGGGAATCTAATAGCAGTACTTCATATCCTTTATCTTTTGCAGACTGAATATAGCTGTGTTGTTCATCAGCATTAGTAGCATAAAGAATTACAAGTTTGTTATCCTTATCGGTTTGAGTAGGTGTGATTTTATCTACCAATTCATTCCAAAGGAAGTATTTACCGTCTGTTGTTGGATATAATGTGAATTTATCGGCTTTCTCTGCAAATTTCTCTTCAGTAATCACTCCGTATTCGATAACTACTTTAATATCATTCCATTTTTGTTCGTAGTCTTCACGATTTTCATTAATTAGAGAAGCCATTTTGTCGGCTACCTTTTTCGTGATGTAAGATGAAATCTTTTTTACAGCACCATCTGCCTGAAGATAAGAACGGGATACATTCAACGGAATATCCGGAGAATCAATTACCCCTCTTAGGAGCATTAAGAAATCAGGAACGATCCCTTTTACTTCATCGGTTACAAATACCTGATTTTGGTACAATTGGATCTTATCCTTATCAATATTTAAGTTGTTGCTTAATTTCGGGAAGAATAAAACTCCGGTAAGGTTAAAAGGATAATCTACATTCAGGTGAATATGAAATAGAGGTTCTTCAAACTGCATTGGATACAGTTCGTGATAAAACTTCATATAATCCTCATTGGTAAGATCACTTGGTGCGATTGTCCATGCTGGAGTAGGGTTGTTGATGATATTATCCACTTCCTCAGTTTCAGCAACTGCATCTTCAGGAGCATCTTCCGGTAAAGGAAGCGTATGGGTTTTTGTTCCGAATTTAATAGGAACAGGCATGAATTTATTATACTTTAATAGGAGCTCACGGATTTTTGTTTCTTCTAAGAACTCTACAGAATCTTCTGCGATATGAAGAATAATTTCAGTTCCTCTTTCTGTTTTATCTGTTGTTTCTTCAAGAGTAAATTCCGGGCTTCCATCACAGATCCATCTTACGGCTGGTTCATCTTTATAAGATTTGGTAAGGATTTCTACTTTTTCAGCGACCATGAAAGCAGAGTAGAACCCAAGTCCGAAGTGTCCGATAATTCCTGAATCCTTTGCAGTATCTTTATATTTTTCCAAAAATTCTTCAGCTCCTGAGAACGCAACCTGGTTGATGTATTTTTCAACCTCTTCACCAGTCATACCAATACCTTGGTCGATGATACGTAAAGTCTTTTGTTCTTTATCAATTTTAACCTCAAGTTTAGGATTGCCATATTCTACCTTTGCTTCACCAATACTTGTTAAATGTTTTAGCTTTAAAGTAGCATCCGTAGCGTTAGAAATAAGCTCTCTTAAGAATATCTCGTGGTCACTGTAAAGAAACTTTTTAATAAGTGGGAAAATGTTTTCCACTGATACATTAATATTTCCTTTCGTCATAATATTTTAGATTTTTAATTTTCAAATCTTTCTCAAAAAAAATACCATGAAGGAGAAAGTGACAGAATGACATTTTTTTGATAGAGAGAAACCAGTATTTATGTGGATTTGTCAAAGAAATACCCTATTTTTAGTCCTTAAAAATTTTTAAAAATGAAGATGAAATGTACAGTTTTTATTCTGTTCATAATGGCCTGTTGCCTGTATGGACAGAAAAAGCCATTAGACCATTCTGTGTATGACAGTTGGCAAAATATTGGCTCGAGAAAAATCTCAAATGATGGAAAATGGGTGGCCTATTCTGTAGATGTTCAGGAGGGAAATTCTAACCTTTTTCTATATTCAGTTAAAAATAAAACTTCAAAGAATTTTGCCAGAGGAACAAAGGTAGATTTTACCAATGATTCCAGATTTGCTGTTTTTCAGATCCGTCCACTATATAAAGATATAAAAGCGGTAAAAGATAAAAAGCTTAAAAAGAATAAATTAACGAAAGACAGTTTGGCAATCGTTGATTTTGTGAGTGGGCAAACGGAGAAAATTGCAAATGTGAAAACATTTAAAATTCCTGAAAAAGCAGGATCTTATGTGGCTTATATTCTGGAAGATACAAAAGATAAATCCTCAGATAAAGAAGATGGTGATGAAAATAAAGAAGAAGATAAAAATGTAAAGCCACTTCAGTTGGTTGTACGTAATCTTCTGGACGGGAAAAGTACAACGTATGATAATGTCATTCGCTACGAATTCAGTAAAAATGGAAAGCAACTTGCCTTTGTAACGAAGAAGCCGGACGAGAAAAAAGATAAAAAAGAAGGTAAAGATTCAACAGATGAAAAATCTGCGGATAAAAAAGATACGGATAAATCTAAACCAAAGAAATACGCCCTTGAAACCGTTCAGGTGGTAGATCTTCAGAAAGGAACAGTTACTAAAATTTCAGAAATGGAAGGTGATTTTTCACAATTATCCTTTGATGAAGAAGGAAATCAATTGGCATTTGTAGGGACTTCTTCTGCGCAGAATGATTTGGTGAAGCTATATAATCTGTATTATTTTAATCTTAAAGGAAATAAAAAAGAGCTTGTAACGAATGAAAATACTCAAATGAAAAAAGATTGGGTAATTTCTGAAAATCGTTTGCCACTATTCAGTAAAAACGGAAAGCAGTTGTATTTCGGAGTGGCTCCAAGACCTGTTGCAAAAGATACTGCAATGATTGCGAATGATCATGCGGTTGTAGATATTTGGAATTACAGAGATGATTATTTGCAGACTGTACAGCTTAAGGAGTTGAAAAATGATTTGAAAAAGTCTTACGCTGCGGTAATGCAAACAGAAAAACCAAACTTTTTTAGAAATATAGATGGTGACGATTTAGATACTTTACGAGTAGTGAATGAAGGAAATGCTGAATTTGCTTTGGGGGTTAGCAGTTTAAATAACCGTATTTCTTCACAATGGGAAGGATCAACAAAGAAAACCTATTTCCTTATTGATAATAAAACTGGGGACAGAACGGAAATTATTAAGAATTTGGATGGTTCAGTTGCTGTATCTCCACTGGGAAAATTTATTGTCATTTTTGATAGAGAAAAAGGAAGATGGTTGAGCTATAATGTTAAAACCAAGCAAACACTTCCTCTTAGTGCAGGATTACCGGTTTCTTTTGTGGATGAAGAGTTTGATATGCCGGATTTCCCTTACTCTTATGGCATTGCCTCGTGGACGGATAATGATGAATCTGTCATTATCAAAGATCGCTTTGATCTTTGGGAGTTTTTCCTGAATGGCTCGAAAAAGCCAAGAAATATTACGAATGGATATGGTCGTAAAAATAAAATAACATTTGATACCTACGATTTAGATAAAGATATTAAAAGTTTAAACCGAAAGTCTCCTATTTACTTATCAGCTTTTGACAATGCAACCAAAGCAAACGGGATTTTTAAAACCTCTATTCAGTCTGATACTGATCCTGTAAAAATTCAAATGGAAGATGTATGGGGTTACCGTAGCTCACAAAAGGCTAAAAATGCAGATGAGTATATTGTTGTAAAAGAATCTTATACTGCTTCCCCCAATATTTTTGTAACATCCAATTTTTCGGATCAGCAAAAAATAAGCAATACCAATCCACAGCAAAGTCTTTATAATTGGGGAACAGACGAATTGGTAAATTGGACAACACCAAAAGGGAATACCTCTACAGGGGTTTTATTCAAACCGGAGAATTTTGATCCGAACAAAAAGTATCCTATGATTGTTTACTTCTATGAAAAACTTTCGGATAATTTAAACCGTTATGTAGCACCGTCTCCAACACCTTCAAGATTAAATATTTCTTATTTTGTAAGCAACGGATATTTGGTTTTTACTCCTGATATTTCTTACGTAGATGGCTTGCCTGGAGAATCTGCAATGGAATACATCAATTCCGGAGTTGAAAAGCTGAAACAAAATGCTTGGGTAGATGGTTCTAAAATAGGAATTCAGGGACAAAGCTGGGGTGGTTATCAGGTTGCTTACCTTATTGCTCATACCGATATGTATGCTGCAGCCTGGACGGGTGCTCCTGTTGTGAATATGACTTCTGCCTATGGTGGAATCCGATGGGGTTCTGGAATGAATAGACAATTCCAGTATGAAAAATCACAAAGTAGATTAGGAAAAAATCTATGGGAAGCACCGGATCTTTATATTAAAAATTCACCGCTTTTTGCCATTGATAAAGTAAAAACTCCCGTAGCCATTATGAGTAACGATGAAGATGGAGCAGTGCCATGGTACCAGGGAATTGAAATGTTTACGGCATTACGCCGTCTTGGAAAACCTGCGTGGCTTCTGAATTATAATGGGGACGATCATAATCTTATCAAGCGCCAAAACAGAAAAGATATCCAAATCCGTGAACAGCAGTTTTTTGATTATTATCTTAAAGGTGCAAAAGCTCCGGTCTGGATGACCAAAGGTATTCCAGCTACCAAAAAAGGAAAAGATTGGGGATTTGAGTTAACAGATGAGAAACCTAATTAATCATAAAGTCGGCAGAGCAGAAAGCTCTGCCGACTTTTTATTTTTAAATATTTATTAAAAACAACATGAATGATAAGCTGACACAATGGCATTTTTTTTATGATGAGTCTATTGTGAGCTTTTATTATATTTACCGCCAATTTTAACAACAATATGGGAATCTTTGATTTTTTTAAGAAGAAAAACAACAGACAGGAAAATGTCAGTGCTCCGGTTCAGCAGCAGGAAATGCCAGAGGAGAAAATAGTAGAACAGATCGTGGAAGAAGAAGTGGTGGAAATCATACCGGAAACACCTATTCAATCACAACCTGCAGAAGAGAAAAAGGTGAATGAATTATATGAAAAAATCAAGATTTACAGTGATTATATCGTGTATTCTATTGCACTTCAATTAAGAGGAGATTTTGCTCCGATTTCAGCATTTGAAAATGAGAATGGAGAGGTTGAAGGATTTACTTATACCATTACTGATCCTACTTATGGTCTTGCACCGCAGGTAGTATTGAGCAATATGAAGGAAAAGTTTGAAAATGAATTGAAAGAAGGAAAGATCAAGTCATATGCTATCTTATACCACTCTCAGTTTAATGATGATGGTAACCATGCTTTGGCAATTAATCCGGAGGATCTTAAAGCGATTACCCTTTCTTATCATTTTAATGGTTCTGAAGAAGGTAATATTGCTTTACCTTATGTTTTCGAAAACGAAAATATTACTTTTAAAGGATTTACAGGATTTTCTCACGAGGAAAATAATGAGATCATGAATACTCAGTTGGTAGATGGCAAAGATTATTTTACCCACAGAGAAGAGATTAAGAGCCCTGAAATAATTAATGAAGCTGGAATCAAAATAAAGAAATCAAATGTTCATTCTCTTGCCAATATGTGGGGCGGAATTTTTGGTTTTCAAAATTTTCAGACTCAGGAAAAATATTCTCAATATTTGATGGAAACTATGGCTTTATGCAGAGTAGATGAGATCTCTGCTGATGAAAAGGCTAAACATACAGAGTTTGCAGATATCAAGTTCAAAACGATTATTTCAGATGAATTTAATACTATTTATCCGGAAGTAAAAACCAATTTCTCTCTTGATTTTGAAACCAAAGAAATCCGTGAATGGGAAAATGTAAATAACAATGAAGCTATTGTAGCTGGTCCCGCAAGAGATACATTTGGACTTTGGTTTTTTCCTACAGATTATGCAGAAAACAAAAATAAATATCAGACACAGAATAAAATAAATGTTAATGTGAGCGGAATTATTTTTGTGCTAGATCTTCACGAAAGCTTTGAGTTACCGGATGGAACTAAAACTGACGAAGAATTTACTGCATACAAGCCAAGCGAGGATCTTCCTGATTATGGATGTATTGACTTTATCGGTAAAGTGCTTGATATTAAAGAAACACAAGTATTGGAAGATGGTAGTGTGAAAGGGTTTATCCTGAAATTAAGATTGATTACGAATTCAGAAATGGAAGATTTCTTTACAGTTGATGCCTTTGTGAATAAAGAAAATATGCGATTTGAAACACTTACAGTAGGTATGCAGGTAGCAGGAGCCATGCAGCTGCAAGGTAGAATGGCAGAATAATATATAATATCTGTATAAAAATAAAAAACGGTCTGAATATTCAGACCGTTTTTTTATTATTTGTTTATCCTGAAAATGTTTTTACATTTTTAGAGTTGTACAATTAAAGTATCTTATCATTCCAAATTTGAAGATTATTCAAATCTTTTACATGATTGTATCTAAATATTTCTATTTGATATTCTGGGTAAGATGGATCCTGCTTATGCTTTATTTGATAGTAATCATCTTTGCCAATTTTATGAATGACAGGCTTTTCATTTTTATTATGAATCTGATCTAAACTAATCATCAGAGAATCATAGTGCGGCTTTGGAATTGAGCCTATAAATGATTTAAGAACTATCACTTTCTCTATAGAACTAGTGTTGATTTGTTCTTTATTATTTATATAAGGATTATAAATTTTATATCCTTTCTTTATAAGAACATCACCAATTAAAGGATCATGATTTAAAATAAGTGTTGTATTTTTATTTTCTTGCGCAAGATTGTTCAATAAATCATCTATAGGAAGATTCCAACTATTTTTAGTAGTATTGATATGGAAACTTACATTATACATTCCCCAAACATTTGCACAAAAGATTAATGCCAACGCAGATAAATATAAACGTTTATATTTACTTTGATCAGGATTAAAAAAAAGTGAATTTTGAAGTGGACTTAAAGCAACAAAATTTCTCATTTTTCCGGCAATACCTGTGATAAAAAAAACAATTACTCCTATTAAATAGGCTATAATGCCAGTCTCTATTTTTTTCTGCTTAATTATAAGTAAAAAATCTCTTATATATAGCAATGTAAATCCTATTATTGATAAAATCCCTGCTACAGATGTTGGAAATACTCCTTGATTACTTATCTGTGTTATAATAAAGCCAATAGCAGACTTCGTAAGCGAAAAAATTTGACCATCACTATTTTTAACCTGATAGTTAATTAGTATATAAAATTGATAACTGTATAGTAATCCAAAAGTAACTAAACTAGCAAGTGCGAATTTTATTTTTTTATTAGTTTTGGATTGATCTTTTACCCAATGTATTATAAATAATGATGGAATTAAAAATACTCCTGCATATCCTATATAGCTCATTAAAGTAATGGCAATTGTAAAAAGTAACCAATGCTTTAAAGAGCTTTCTGTTTTTTTTGCTGACAATAAAACAAAAAGTACAGGTATAAAATAAGCATACCAACGTATACTTGTACCCCAAAGTAAAAATGCAGGGTTAAGTGCTACAATGGTAATGAGTGTAAAATCTTCAATCAACGAATTACTCTCTCTAGTTTTTTCAATATAAAAGAAACCAGAAAAGCATACCAATATTGCAGAAATAATTCTCAGTGTACTCCAACTGCCAAAGATATCAAACAGCCATTTATTTATCAAATAATGAGTGGGTGGATGAACATCTCTTGCAATAACATGATTGGATATAGCCGATTCTGTTTTTAAATTATTTATGAGATCAATATTGATTAACTCATCGTCATATCCATAAGAATTATAGGCAACAAATATATATACTAGTAAGATTAAAAAATAAATTAAATATCGATATTTTTTATTCATGGTTAAATATAATATCCTTATTATTTATTTTTTAACTCTTCTTTGATTTTGTTTTCCAGTTCTTCAGCAAGTTCAGGATTGTCTTTTAAAACATCTTTTACAGCATCACGTCCTTGACCTAATTTAGATTCTTCATAACTGAACCAAGAACCGCTTTTCTTCACAATTCCCATATCTACCGCTGTATCAAGAATTTCTCCTACTTTAGAAACTCCTTCCCCATACATGATGTCAAATTCTGCTTGTTTGAAAGGTGGAGCTACCTTATTTTTAACGATCTTCACTTTCACACGGCTTCCGATTGCTTCATCACCTTGTTTAATTGGTGCACTTGCTTTTCTGATATCAATTCTTACGGAAGCATAGAATTTAAGAGCATTACCACCGGTAGTTGTTTCAGGGTTACCAAACATTACACCGATTTTTTCTCTTAACTGGTTGATGAAGATTACAGTACATTTCGTTCTTGAAATCGTAGCCGTTAATTTTCTTAATGCCTGAGACATCAATCTTGCGTGAAGACCCATTTTAGAATCTCCCATTTCTCCTTCAATTTCTGCTTTTGGAGTAAGAGCAGCAACAGAGTCAATAACAACAATGTCAATAGCTCCAGAACGGATTAAGTTATCAGCAATTTCTAATGCTTGTTCTCCGTTATCCGGTTGAGAAATGATAAGGTTTTCCAAATCGATTCCTAATTTTGCAGCATACGTTCTGTCGAAAGCGTGCTCAGCATCAATGAATGCCGCAATACCACCCGCTTTTTGAGCTTCAGCAATAGCGTGAAGTGTTAATGTTGTTTTACCTGAAGATTCTGGGCCATATATTTCAATGATTCTTCCTTTTGGATATCCTCCTATACCTAATGCGATATCTAATCCTAAAGACCCGGAAGGAATTACTTCTATTGTACTGTCAATAGATTCATCACCTAAAGTCATTACAGTTCCTTTTCCGTATGTTTTGTCTAGCTTGTCAAGCACTAATGCTAGTGCTTTTTTCTTATCATCAATGTTACTCATCTTTATTAAAATAATTTCTCCAAAAATACATAATTTATAGATCAAAAACTAATGTTATTTACCTCTAAAAACGGTTTTAAAGGTTGATAATAATAAAATTTATAGACTTATATTGTTCATAACGAATGAGATGTGGAATGAGGTGCTGGTGAATTAAGCTTAAGATAGGAAAGTTATAGCTGTAAGCAGAAATAGGAAAGTCGGAAATTTTTATTGGAAGGTGATTTTCAGGAATTATTGTCTTAACAACTTATACAGGTAATTTTTTATATTGAAGAAAGCGAGCAGGGTTTTGTTTATACGATAAAAAAATGCTTATCTTAAAACATTCTTTTTTAAGATCATTCTATGGACAGAAAATTAAAATTATTCCTGATTAAATCTTTTGCAGTATTAGCAGTTATACACATGGCTTACTTCATTTACGGATATGTAAAGTTTAAAGGCCTTAAGGATATTAATATTTATACAGAATTTTATAGGTTCAAATTTTATGATGATGTCTCGATTTCTCATGTTTTCGTAACTGGCCTTTTTTTGTTTTTCTTCGTTATTTTTCTTCTTAGAAATCATTCCAAAAAAAAGTATAAACTTTCTCAAAAATTAGGAATAGGTATTATACTTCTGTTGGTGTCCTTTTTCTCTCTGACTTTTTTCATCAGTTATAGTTTCGGTTTCAATGCGAAATTAAGAACTGACCTGCCTGAAAAAGATCTTAATAAAGACAAAACGCTTCTGAATGTCTTACAGCCTTTTTTATATAATTATACTTCCTATAGTTCGGAGAAACTCTTTAACCCTGAAAATATTTTATATCCTAAACCTTACCCTGTAATTGAGCAGATAGATACGGTGTACTACGATCCAAACAATAAAGAATATTATTCAACAGAATCCACCTATTACAGTATTGATACCCTAAAAATGCTGAGTACTGATCATAGCAAAATAAGTAAGAAAGCGGGATCAGTATTTGAATTTATTGGGCTTGATCCTAATGAGTTGGAAAAAAGAATTATTTCTAAAAAGAAGATAGGAGACAGTACTGAAATTGTATTTAAAGGGGTAGAAGTAAATCCCCAATATGATGATAAAATGTGTATTTTTCTTGAAAACAAGTTTTTGTTTTTTCCATTGCATAATGTTCCTGAACGACAGCAACAGTACCAAAATGCAGTCAAAAGGTATGATTTACTTTATAAATATAGTCAGGATTCATTGCTTTCCTCCTTTCAGAAATTGGATGTTCTTTTAAAAAAATACAATATAGAATCGCAGATTGTCCCAAAAGATCTGAGCAAAGATGTCTTTTATTATAGAGATCATAAGCAAGAACCTTTGAATGCGATACGAAATACTTACGAAAGAAATGATTTAAAAGATAAATTCAAAACCCTTGACCGTTTGTTCTACAAACCCAATTATCTTCATCCTTCCATTATGGAAATTTTCATCAGTGCTGTTATTGGCGTGTGGGTTGTTTTATTGTTATTATATTCGATCTGGAATTTCAGGAACAGAAAGCTTTCCTGAAAAATGAGTACTAATGAAAATTTGAATTTTTTGTAATGTTCAGATAATCTTCCAGTACTTTCATCTGATCTTTATTTCCTCTTTTTATTCTTGAATTTCGGCTGACAAGTTTATCATAGATCTTGTTGAAAAGTATTTTTGATTTTGGAAATAGTTTTCTGTTGGATACCTCCGGGATCTGAAGTCGTTTGCAAACTTCATCATCCAGGAGAAACCAGGTACAGCAGATGTGAAGGTATCTCAAATTTTTCCTTTGAAATTCAAATTTTAAAATAGGATTCTCCAGGGATTCATCCAATAAAGAATGAGCCAAAAGAACAGAGTCTTTATCTGATGGAGGCTGGATGGAAGTCCATAAATAAAAATATGCTGTTGCCTGTTTTTTATCATCAGGAAGAAGTTGTTCCGGGATTCCAAGCAAGTAGCCTACATATTTCCATAGGTGGAAAATACCCTGCTCTTCTTCAACAGAGAAAGTGTTTCCTAATTTTTGAAGACTATGAAGAAAAACGAGGCTGAAACCAATATAAGTGGCCATCATATCCCAGGAATTGATGGGCTCACCCCAGTTTTCTGTATCCCATTCTTTATAATGTTTTTTGATAGAAAGTCTTGCGTAAGAGTGAATCAGACGGGTTTTAATAGCAAATTCATATCCTTTGGCGTGGAGATCTAATGCATTATAGCGGGTAACGTTCACCCAGAAATCCAAGGTTTCTGAAAGACGTTTTACAGCTCCTTTTTTCAATGCTTCCGTGACAATGAGAGGTTTATTGAGGTAAGCATAATCATAGCCTCCGATCAGACAATAATCTCTTAGGGAAATTAAAGAATCCAGATTACTTCGCATGCAAAGTTCAGCGCCGTTTTTTAAAAGGTTATAATCGAGCCATTCAGGAATTCTTTGGGTTTGGGCGAACAATTTTTTTACACTTTCAGGAACATCATCATGTTCGGAAATTCCATTTCGGATATACCCTTCTATTTCTCTCGATGCTTCATGAAATTTTTTAGTAAAATAAACCTCTTTTACCACCGCATCTCCGATTTCATCTACATGATAAAAGAAGGGAGCATATTTTTCAAAATCTTTAAAACCCACTTCAGCACCAGAAAATTCAATCAATAGTTTTCCGTTACCGTTTTCCCAAAAGTCTTTGAAATGGGGAGCATCTTTAAACCGTGGCTGTATCATTGTTCATTCCTTTATCTATAAAAGTACAAGTTTTGCACCGAATTTTTATGGTGAGATTTGTCAGGAATAGAAGTGAGGTTTTACAAGTATCCCCATTCAAAAGCCATTTTAATGAGCTCAGAGCAGTTTTTGCAATTTGCTTTTCTTAAAATATTTTTCCGGTGGGTTCTTACAGTTTCTTCGGAAATGTTCAATCGTTCAGAGATTTTTCCAGCGGAATAGCCTTGTGCGATATAGGTAATAATTTCAACCTCTCTTTTGGTAAAATTGACAGGGATAGGTGTCGTAATTTTATCATTTTTTTGCCATTGCATCTGATGGAAATCTTCATTCCCATTGATTCCGGAGATTAAAACGGTGTAAGAATTCTGATGGGTGATATGTTCAATATTGGTGTGGATATTAATTGCCTGTAAAACGCGGCCACTTTCATCCCTGTAAGTGTGTAAAGACTGATGATGAAAAAGTTCGTAATTTCCTTTGATGGTTTTCATCCGAAAACAATAACTAAATTTCAGTTCTGAAAGGCGGTCGGAAGCATTTATTTCTACCATTTTTGCCATGCACATTCTTTCGGCTTCCATTACAAATTCCAGGTCATCAGGATGGATGAGGTCTATGATTTCCTTGAGATGTAAGGGATATTTGCTTAGCCCGTGTATTTTTAGAATGTTTTCATGATGGTTATAAATGGTACTGTCTGTGAAGTTGATGATGTAATGGTAAAACTTTCCGGGGGCAAAAACTTCTCCAATAATGCGTTCTATAGAAGGAACTGTCAACATTGTATTTTCATTCTGAAGAAGTTCCGGGTAATTATTCCACACTCTGGTCAGAAGATGGGGCTTTTTTGCCTGAGTTATAAATTTTTTATCCATGGTTGATGTTTTCATAAAAATAATAAAATTCTGTTAAAAAAAATCCCCCTTTTGTGGTATTTCATTTAGCTTCAAAGTATTGTAGCTTTATATAAAACTAATGACCATGGAAGCTCAATTTTAAAATTCTTTTGTTTTACAGTTGAAGCTTTCTTCTTTTCTTTATTTCTATTCAAAAAGAACTTTAACCATAAAATTAAATCTAATGGAGAAATTCAATATTTTGAAAAATGATAATCCGCTTGAAATTCAAGTTGTTGCGGATACTGTGAAGCCTGCCCAAACTTTAGTGTATAAGGTAAAAGGTGACTCTTACGAGTTATTAACTTCTTCTAAGAAAACTTTTGACGGAAATATTACTTATAATGCGTTTAACGAAATCATATTTAAGGAAATTACAGATAATATCGGAAGTCTAGAAGGCTGGAAATTAAGAATAATAACATTTGTAAACTCATTGCCAGCCAGTGTGAAAGACAAAGAAGGTTTTCAAGAGTATGTATTGAAAGGCAATGTGAGAATGAAATATACACTAAAAGAAATGAAAAATATCCAGGAGTATGGTGTTGTAAAGGAAACAGATTTTGTTTTAAATAAATTTAATGAAGGAATGATAATAAAAGATATTGAAATGTCATGAAAACTATAGTAAGTATTGTATTGATTTTTTGTACAATCTGTTTTAAGGCTCAAAAATTTCCTGGGAGTATTAGTATTGATAATCTAAAGACACCAAATTCTCCAGCATTTGTACTTTTGGATGAAGCTCCCACAAATATTGAAAGTCCTCAAACCATGAAAGCTTTGGCACTAAGTCTGGTAAGTTCTTTTAATTCTTCCAGTGGTTTTCCGTCAAACTTTGCAGTAGATTTTACTCCGTATTTTATCACTGATACAAAAAAAACGTTCAGGGAATATAATGGGTTTAATGATAAAGGTGAGTATAATTCTTTTTCATCAGCTTATAAAAATTTATCAGTTTCTTTTGCATTTGTGAAAAAAGATTCCGTTCAGAATATGGCGATAGGATTTAAAACTACATTAGTAAAATTAATTTCCTCAGATCAGAAAAGGTATTTTACGAAAGATTTGCCGGAAATCTATGAAAAGTTGGAACAACATAGACAAAAAAACTTTGATCCGATTACTCTTAAAAATAAGTCAGAAAAAGTATATGACTCTTTGGTAGAAAAATACAACAAAGCATATTCAGATTATATGGATTTTAAACCTGTGTTTATTATAAATATAGCAGGAGCTTACAATCATTTTTTTGATAATTCTATGAGTTCGTCAGGAAAGTTCGGAAGATTGGGAGGTTGGATTACTATGAATTATAATACTCAACTTGTAACCAATAAGGAAGGAGTTAATAAAAATAATTATTTAAGTCTGTATGGGTTTGGTAGGGTTTTAAGAGATGAAATGACTTTTGATATGGAATCTAGGGCTTATATTAAGGACACTTATACCGATATAGGTGCTAAAATTGATTTACAATTTGATAAATTAACGATAGGCTATGAATATATCAGGCGGTCCGGGAATAATTCAAGTAATGATTATCGCTCCTTAGGAAGCATTAAATATGAAATTAATACTAATATTTCCATTATTGGAGGATTTGGTAAAAATTTTCAAACGGATAAAGATTTAGTTTCCTTCTTAGGAATCAACTGGGGGCTTAACTTTAACAATGATTTTGAGACAGATACACCTAAATCAACAAAATAAGAGTAACAAAAAAGCCTTCCCATCGGGAAGGCTATATTATTTATTGCTTATCGCTCGTTACTTATTATAAAGAAGCGGCGTGTACAAGCATATCAACTAACTTGTTAGAGTAACCCATTTCGTTGTCATACCAAGAAACAAGTTTTACGAAGTTAGGAGAAAGCATGATACCAGCATCTTTATCGAAGATAGAAGTTCTCTTATCTCCAACGAAGTCCTGAGATACTACAGCCTCTTCAGTATATCCTAGGATACCTTTCAATTCACCTTCAGAAGCAGCTTTGATTACTGAACAGATTTCTTCATAAGAAGCCGCTTTTTCAATTCTCACTGTTAAATCTACTACAGAAACGTCAACAGTTGGCACTCTGAAAGACATACCAGTTAATTTTCCGTTTAATGAAGGAATTACTTTTCCTACTGCTTTAGCAGCACCTGTAGAAGAAGGGATAATGTTGTTTAGAGCAGCTCTACCACCTCTCCAATCTTTCATTGAAGGGCCGTCAACAGTTTTCTGAGTAGCTGTTGTAGCATGTACAGTTGTCATTAAACCTTCTACGATTCCGAAGTTATCGTGGATTACTTTAGCTAAAGGAGCTAAACAGTTTGTAGTACAAGAAGCGTTTGATAAGATTTTGATATCATCAGTAAGTTCCTTGTGGTTTACACCCATTACAAACATTGGAGTATCATCTTTAGAAGGAGCAGAAAGGATTACTTTCTTAGCACCAGCAGTAATGTGTTTTGCAGCACTTTCTTTATCTAGGAATAGACCAGTAGATTCTACTACGTAATCTGCACCAATTTCATCCCATTTTAGGTTGCTTGGATCTTTTTCAGCAGTTACTCTGATTTTTTTTCCGTTTACAACAAGATCATTTCCTTCTACAGAAACTTCACCTGGGAAAATACCGTGTACAGAGTCATATTTTAACATGTAAGCCATGTATTCTGCATTGATTAGGTCATTGATTCCTACAACTTCAATGTTGTCTCTTTCAGTCATTGCTCTGAAAACAAGACGTCCAATTCTACCAAAACCGTTGATACCTACTTTGATTGTTGACATAATAGTTTGTTTTTATTAGATTTATAAAAATAATTAGATTGCTAAAATTTCTGAAATCAACATTAAATCTTTATTGATTTCATTATGTTTTTTAATGGCTTCTTCAATAGGCGTATACACCACATCGTTGGAACGCATTCCTGCCATTACATTCGTTTGACCATCCATTAATCCTACTACAGCACCATATCCCAATCTGCTGGCCAATACTCTGTCTGCACAACTAGGAGATCCTCCTCTTTGCATGTGTCCCAAAACTGCTACACGAATGTCATAATCAGGGAATATTTTCTTTGTTTTTTCAGCCAGTTCATAAACATTGGCTAGCTTTTCTCCTTCTGCTACGACTACAATACTAGATGCTTTTCCTGTTTTTTCAGCTTTTCTGAATTTCTCAAAAAGATCATCCGTGCTGTCTTTTTTCTCAGGAATTAAAATATCCAAAGCACCTGTTGCTAAACCACTGTTTAAAGCGATAAAACCAGCATCACGACCCATTACTTCCACAAAGAAAACCCTGTTGTGAGAAGTTGCCGTATCACGGATTTTATCAATCGCATCCATAGCAGTATTCAACGCAGTGTCATATCCGATGGTATTGTCTGTTCCGAAAATATCATTATCAATCGTTCCCGGAATACCAATCACACGGATTCCAAATTCTTCACTGAAGATTTTTGCACCCGTAAAAGTTCCATCTCCACCGATACATACCAGTCCGTCGATACCCAGCTTTACACAGTTATCATAGGCCTTCTGACGGCCTTCTTTAGTTCTGAATTCAGTAGATCTGGCAGACTTTAGAATAGTTCCACCTTGGTTGATTATATTTTTTACGGAACGGGCTCCCATTTTTAGGAAATCATTGCTGATAAGGCCATTGTAGCCTTCCCTTACTCCGTAGCATTCAATATTATAGTAATTGGCGGTTCTTACTACCGCTCTTAATGCTGCATTCATACCTGGAGAGTCTCCTCCTGAAGTAAGAACTGCAATCTTTTTTACAGCACTCTCTTTCATCTAGTAAAAAATTTCGAACACAAATTTACAAAAACAAGTTCAGATTATCGTAGTAACTTTCCAATAGTTTTGAATATATATAATTAAAAGCTTCTGAAGTTTGTTGGATTAAAAATATACCTTGCTGTTTTAGTCTCAGGAGCATTTATATCAAAATCATACCATGGCGAAATGTTTTTTTGAAAAGGATTGGATAACAGGTGTATAGATTGTGCAGGTGTAAATCCTTCTCCTAATAAAAATAATTTTTTCCCCTCTTTATTTTGACAAACTCCAGCGATAAAAACTACATGTCCAGGACTTCCCGGAGTGATCAGAATGTCTCCGGTTTTTAAATCAGAACTCTTTAAGACTGGTTTTGTTTCTTTATTGAGTGAAATCGTTCCCGCATAATTAAAGATAAGATCCAGATAACTTCTGAAATTCTGATAAGAATTATCAAACCCCGCTGTTTTTCTAAAGCTTACAGAATTTCCATTCACAAAAGCTCTTGTTCCGTTTTTATAATCGTTCCAGCTGACTAAATGACCACTGGTAAAATGGAACTTAATATCATCTTCCTTTTTTATTTTGTATAAATATTCAGCTTGCAGTCGGATTACTGCATCTGCACATTGCTGAAGATCTTTATTTCCTGTATCAATATCAAAAACAGCTTCATGAAGATGCTGGGTGGAAATAGGAGAACCATCATATCTTAAAATCTGGCTTCCATAAGGTTTCAATGTAAAGTTTTCAATAAAATAACCAAAAGAATCTGGTTTCTCTTCTTGCCATTGATAATCTTTGGGCGGAGAAAATCTTTCTCTCACTGTATTTTTATCCTTATTGATCTGTACTGAACTTACAGGTGTTAAAACTTCAGTTTCCTGAGAAGGGAGGAGGTTTGAGGGTTTCTTATCCTGAGTGCACCCCAATATAATCAAAGTAATTATTCCTCCTGAAATAATTTTTTTCATAGTCATTTGATTCGGTTACAAATATGGGATTTTTTGGGAAATATTGAAATATAGAATCTAAGCTTTTATTTTCCACCATTTTTTTGCCACGAATACCCGAATTTCTTTTTTTACTGTTGCTAGAATAAAATTAAACATCCATAATATTTATAAATAAAATTATTCGTGAATTCGTGGCAATAATTTAGCGGTGTACAATTTTATCGAAGATAAAATCCTTGCGCCTTAATACCCTTGCCTATTCAATATAATTTTGCGACTTTGTGTCTTCCAACAAAGAATTCTCATTTTCAGGAATCAGTAGTTTTCCCCAATCATTCAGCTGCCACAGAATAGCAACCAGCTTTTCACCAAGCTCAGTCAGCGTATATTCAACTCTGGGAGGAAGTTCATTAAAAGATTGTTTGGTCAGAATACCATCTTCCACCATTTCTGTGAGCTGCTGATTAAGAACTCTTCGATCTACTTTTGCAATTCCACGTAAAAATTCACTGGGACGTTTCTTTCCCTCATTGATCTGCCAAACGATAGGAATTTTCCATTTTCCACTGATCGTATTGACAGCAACTTCCAATGGACAAATTTTATTTTCTTCGGCTCTTCCCTTTATTTCCATAAAATTGACTTTTTTATCCCTATGGGCGAAAAATATGCGTTATTGCTTATTTGTAGAGGCTTTTAGACCTTTGTAAAAATAATAAAATTAAAAAACAATGAATACACTGGCTAAACAGATTGAATATTTGAATCAGGAATTATCTTCACAGCTTCCACAGGAGATATTGGAGGTATTCGGAAAGTCTATTGAAGAGATGAAAACTCTAAATATTGAAGAAAATAGCATTCGGATAGGAGATCAAATACCAGAATTTTCATTGCTAAATGCTTTTGGAAAAATAATCACTTCTGAAGAAGTTCTCAAAAATGGAAAAATGATTTTGGTTTTTTACAGAGGAAATTGGTGCCCTTACTGTAATTTGGAACTAAAATTTTTACAAGACAATCTTTCCAGAATACAAGAGAGAGGAGCCGTTTTAATTGCAGTTTCTCCGCAAATCCCGGATCATTCTCTTAATATAACCGAAAAAAATAATCTTGAGTTTGAAGTACTGACTGATGTTGATAATCATTATGCTGAAAAATTAGGCATTGTTTTTAAGTTACAGGATTTTGTGCTTCCTTATTATAAAGGTCTTGGGATTGATCTTTTTGATTTCAATAAAAATAATGATCATATTTTACCTGTTCCGGCAGTTTTTGTAATTGATGAAAATAGAATGGTTACCTATAAATTTTTAGACGTAAATTACATGAATCGAGTAGATGTGGAAGAATTAATACAAGCATTATGACAGAAAAAAGGAAAGGAGCCCGTTCTATAAAAGATATTCCTGCTGATATTTTAGTACAATTGAACAGGGGAGAAATTGAAACGGCGAATCTAACAGAATGGTTGGCTGTGGATCAAAAACTTTTGTTAGCAAACCTATTGAAACAGAACAATCGTTTAGAATATCTCCAATCTATTTTGAGTAGAGTAGACAAATTGAAAAAACAAACGGTTAATACCATTAATGAAGCAATTGGTTTGGGAATCCTTGATCTCGCACTCAAAAATCAGGATGAAGAATTTCTTTCAAAGTTATCCAGTCATCAGGCTGATCTGGTTCGGTGCTGGGCTGCTTATACGATTGGAAGGAATGATACTTTTAACACGATGGAAAAACTAAAAAGAATTCAGCCTTTTGCTTCGGATACTCATTTTGGAGTAAGAGAAATTTGTTGGATGACGGTACGTCCTGATATTTCAAAGAATCTTACAGAGTCTCTGTCTATTTTATCAGAATGGACGAAATATGACAATGAAAATATCAGACGTTTTGCGAGTGAATCTACCAGACCGAGAGGAGTGTGGTGTGAACATATTAGTGAGTTAAAACAAAATCCAGGATTAGGGCTGGAAATTTTGGAACCTTTAAAATCAGATTCGTCAAGATACGTTCAGGATAGTGTCGGTAACTGGCTAAATGATGCCAGTAAGTCCCAACCGGAATTTGTAGTAGAAATTTGTGATGAATGGCTTCGGGAAAGTAGTACAAAGGAAACTCAATATATTGTCAAAAAAGCACTGCGTACCATTCGGAAGTAAAGTTATCCACAATATGGAATTATGGAATATAAACTACTATATCTGTCATTCAATTAAAGGTTTACGAAATATGCCTGTGGAAAAGGTTTTTCAGGAATAAATCTAATTTATAGTGTGAAAAAGTTATCCACAAAGTCATCATTTGAATTGAAAATCTGTTCAGATTCTTTCAGAACAAAATCTCAGCTTTGTGTTATATTAAATTGATTTTTGATGTTGAGTTTTAATTTATCCTAATCAAGGTTTAAAATCTTGAAAAGGATAGAAAGACAGAAATTCATATTGAAGCATATTGAACGTTAATAAATGAATCATATTAAAATAGTTGGTGTTATCTGTGGTTGAAAAAGTTATCCACAATATGAGATTGTAGAATAAAAACAACTATATCTGTCATAAAATTAATAGTTTATGAAATGTGCCTGTGGAAAAGGTTTTCCAGAAATAAGTTTCATTTATAGTGTGAAAAAGTTATCCACAAAGTCATCATTTGAATTGAAAATCTGTTCAGATTTTTTCAGAACAAAATCTCAGCTTTGTTTTATATTAAATTGATTCTTGATGTTGAGTTTTAATTTATCCTCGTCAAGGTTTAAAACCTTAACAAGGATAAAAAGTCAGGAATTCATATTGAAGCATTTTGAAAGTCAATAAATGAATCGTATTAAAATAGTTGGTGTTATCTGTGGTGAAAAAAGTTATCCACAATATGGGATTGTAGAATAAATAATAGTGTATTTATCATAAAATTAAAAGGTTATGAAATATACCTGTGGAAAAGGCTTTTTCAAGAATAAATCTAATTTTTAGTATAAAAAAGTTATCCACAATATGAGGTTATGGAATAAAAATCACCATATCTGTCATACAATTAATGGTTTATGAAATATGGCTGTGGAAAAGGTTTTTTCAAGAATAAATCTAATTTGTAGTGCAAAAAAGTTATCCACAATATGGAAATGTGGAATTGAACCTTTTCACTTTAAGGTTACCATTTTTCAGTCAGATATTTCCAATATCTTTTAGGAACATGCTGAATGTGAAGCTTTAAATTTTTCCTTTCAACAATATTAGTTTTTGTAAAATACCGTTGCCAAAGCGTTTGATAGTTTCTTTCTTCATCATGAAATTTTTCCTGATAGTCCTTCATATCCAGTTTTTCATCCGGATAAAAGAAATCAGAAGTTTCCAGGTCATAAAGAATTCCATAATTTCTTCGTAGATCATAGATCATCCATTTCTGATCCTGGTAGCGGTCACTGAAATGTTTTCTGATTAAAGGAAGAACATTGAAGTCAGGATCTATTTTTGAAAAGAAAACACCATCCTGCATTTTTTCAAAACGGACAAAAGCCGTCATTCGGTGACTTTCTCGGTCTACAGATTTACAGATTTTAGAAATCTTCATCATGTCGGCATCTGCATAATTTTCCAGAATATTTTTTTCAGGGTGTTTTATAGATTGTTGTACAGCTGATAGTATTGTTTTCTCCAGTTCAGGATCTTCAGACAAAAAAACTTTTAAAAGTTTATATATTCCTTGTTTTCCCAGATGTTGTTCTAACTTTTTTAAAACACGTTCAGATTTATCCGTTTGGGTAATGACTTCATGAATTTCAGCAAAAATATTTTCCTGATGAAACCTTTCCCTATTTACAATTTCCACCTCTTTATAACGGTATTCAAATACTTCAAATATCGCTGTGAAAAGGCCGTCGAAACTTCCATCGTAAAGTAGTGTAATCATCATTTTTGAGATAAAATTTTTAAAATAAAGTCAGTTGCTGTGAAAACTGATTGTGAAACTTAGAAGAGCTACCTCCCATCAACAGCTTCTTTAAATTTTGATGGGTTAAATATTTTAAAAAAGCATTCCCAGCATTAAAATCAATGAAATATTTAGCTCTGTTAACCGCTGCACCCAATTGTTTCAAATGATCCAGGTTTAAAACCTGAAAACGTCTTGCACTCACAATTTTTTGCGCAGATTTTACTCCAATTCCAGGGATTCTTAGGATCATCTGATAATCGGCAGTTTGAATATTTACAGGAAACTGATCCAGATGTCGTAGAGCCCAACTTAATTTTGGATCTATTTCTAAATCCAGAAAAGGAATACTGGGATCTAAAATTTCTTCTGCTTTAAAACCATAAAATCGCATCAGCCAATCCGATTGATACAATCTGTTTTCACGAAGCATCGGAACTTCAGTAGTTAAAGAAGGGAGTCTGTTATCTTCTAAAACTGGAACATAACCGGAATAATAGACTCTTTTCAGATTGAAATTTTTATAAAAGTGATCCGCTACTTTGATAATTTGCAGATCGTTTTCGTTCGTAGCGCCTACAATCATTTGGGTAGATTGCCCTGCTGGAGCAAACTTGGGAACTTTCTTTAAAATCTTTTTCTCATCCTGATACTGGATAATTCCTTTTTGAATAGATCTCATAGGACTAATCATATCCTGTCTGTTCTTTTCAGGAGCTAATAATTTTAAACCGCTTTCGGTCGGGATTTCCAGGTTTACTGAAAGCCTGTCCGCATAGAGTGCAGCTTCCTGCATCAGATCATCACTTGCTCCCGGAATAGATTTTAAATGAATATATCCATTAAAATTCTCTTCCAGACGAAGTTTTTTGGCAACCCGAACAAGCCTTTCCATGGTGGTGTCGGCATTCTTGAAAATTCCGGAACTCAGGAACAACCCTTCAATATAATTTCTGCGATAGAAATTAATGGTTAGGTCTACAACTTCCTCAACCGTAAATGCAGCTCTTTTTATATCATTTGAACTTCTGGATACACAGTAAGCACAATCATATATACAATGATTGGTCAATAAAATTTTGAGCAAGGAGACACATCTTCCATCTTCAGTATAGGTATGACAAATCCCACTTACAGAACTGTCCCCCAAAGCTCCTTTTTTATTTTTCCTCGTTCCTCCGCTTGATGAGCATGAAACATCATACTTTGCCGCATCAGCAAGGATTTCGAGTTTTTCTTTTAGGCGGTCAAAATTCATACTCTAAACGATTTGATATGATTTGTATCAATAGTTATTTTAAAATGTGTTCAAATTTAGTTCCAAAATTGATAAATGTCAACCTTTTTTCATAGAAGTTATCAACAAAAAAGAGTCTCAAAATCATTATATTTACGCCTCATTAAAGTTTATATCATGAATCATAAACCGATCGAAGGTTTTTCCAAGCTACCAAAGCAGGGGAAAATCGACTGGCTTGTAAACGAATATCTTGAAGGAAATCAGGAATATCAAAATATATTAAAACAATATTGGAATGACGATGCAGATCTTCAGAAGCTTCACGAAGAATTTTCTGAAAATACGATTTCCAATTTCTATATGCCTTACGGAATCGCGCCGAACTTTTTAATTGATGGAAAACTATTGGCACTTCCAATGGCTGTTGAAGAAAGTTCAGTAGTAGCAGCAGCTTCCAAGGCCGCAAAATTCTGGATTGATAAAGGAGGTTTTAAAACAACCATCATCAATACAGAGAAGTTGGGACACACTCATTTTATCTTCAATGTAGAGTCTCATAAACTATTGCATTTTTTTAATTTCAGCTTAAAGAAAAAATTACTGGAAGCTACAGAAGAGATCACTGCGAATATGAGAAGACGTGGTGGCGGTATTCTGAACATCAGCCTTGTGGATAAAACTGCAGAAATGCCCAATTACTATCAGCTGAAAGCAAGTTTTGATACCGTAGACTCAATGGGAGCTAATTTTATCAATTCATGTCTTGAACAGTTTGGAAAAACATTGAGACAGGAAGTAGCAACCAGCGAAGATTTTACTCAGGAAGAAAAGCACTCATTACAGATCGTGATGAATATTCTTTCCAATTTTACCCCTGACTGTATCGTAAGAGCTGAGGTGTCTTGTAAAATGGAAGATTTAAAAGATGACAGCGGAATTTCTCCTGAAGAATTTGCTTCAAAATTTAAACAAGCTGTTACGATCGCTGAAATTGAACCTTACCGTGCCACTACTCACAATAAAGGAGTGATGAATGGAGTAGATGCCGTAGTGATTGCGACAGGAAATGACTTTAGAGCAACCGAAGCTTGTGCTCATGCCTATGCAGCAAGAGACGGACAATACAGATCTTTGACACACTGCACAACAGATAACGGAGTTTTCAGATTCTGGATCGATCTTCCGATTTCTGTAGGAGTAGTAGGTGGATTAACGAATCTTCACCCGTTGGTAAAATTCTCTTTAGCATTACTTGGAAAACCATCTGCTCAGGAATTAATGAGTATTCTGGCAGTTTCAGGATTAGCTCAGAATTTTGCTGCGCTACGTTCATTAGTAACCACAGGAATTCAAAAAGGGCATATGAAAATGCACTTACTGAACATTCTGAATCAATTGGGAGCTACAGAAGAAGAAAAACAGCATTTTGTGACTTACTTCAAAGATAAGACGGTGAGTCATCATGAGGTAATCAATGAGTTTAACCGAATGAGAGGAAACTAATGTTACAGATAATTCTGCCCATCCTATTTCTGGCCTTTGGATTCTTTTTAAAGAAAACAACATCCCCAGGTTTCAGAGCTTCCAAGAAATTTGCCAATATGTTTATTATACTGGGAATTTCTACTTTGGTGGCCAAGTTTATTTTAATGTATTTAAATTCGAAATAGTGAAGAAAAGAGTCTTATTTTTTATGCTTATTTCCAGTTTAGGTTTTTCACAGAAAAATTTAAAAATATCGGATTTACGGCCAAAGACTGAAGACTCTACTTTTCCGCTGATTTCCTATCCTGAAAATCCTTTAGTTGAAAATAAAATAAATACATTTTTACAGGTTAATGAATTAGAACATGTTCCGAATTCAGGGTCTAATCCATTTAAACTGGTCTCTACAGGGACAACTTCTTATGCTAACTATGTTTATTTCTATAGTTGGAAAAAATTGGAAGTCCCTAAAAATATTCTGAGTATTGAAATGGAAGGAGAAGCCTCAGGAGCCTATCCTGAAGGTTTTGAGATTTGGCAAAATTTTGATTTGAGAACCGGGAATTTTATCAATGCCCAGGATCTGTTTCAGACTAATGCAGTGAAGACCGTGGAACGCTTGATTGAACAGAAAGTCAAGAAAAGGATAAATAATTTTCTGGTCAAATTGAAGGCCGAAAAGAATCCATCTGAAGAAACAGAAGATCAGATCGCCATTTATGAAGGTTGTTCTACAGGAGGATCTTTAGACTATGTCAGGTATTTCTTCGGAAAAGATAAACTGACATTTGTTGTCGGAAGATGTTCCAATCATGCCATGAGGGCTTTAGATGATCTTGGAAGTCACAAACTTGAATTTACCTATAAAGAGCTGGAAAAATACTGGAGCCCTTATGCAAAAAATTTACTTAACGGATCTGATAAAATAGAAAAGACCAGTTTCAGAAATAAACTGTATAAAGGAAAAATTGATGGTAAGTATCCTGTTACCGTTTTTATTAGTCGTTTTTATTCTGCTGATGATTCATCAGGAAAGAGCTCCTTTAATGCAGAGTATTGGTATGACAAAAACAAAAAATTGATTCAATGGGACGGACAGCTGAAAGGAAATCACATCTCAATCACTGAAAATGACCATTATGATGAAGCTACAAGCCAATGGATTCCGAGAGCTTTTGTAGAAGCAGAAATAAAAGGAAGTACCATTACCGGAACCTGGCAGGATTATAAGACAAAAAAATATTTAAGTATAGAACTAGAAGAGTTATAAAATGAAAACAATTACTTTAATTTTTGGAGCTGCTTACGGAATGATATCCGTGATCTTGGGTGCATTCGGAGCACATGCTTTAAAGAAAATATTAGCGGTGGAAAGACTGGAAAGTTTTGAAACAGGAGTACGATATCAGATGTATGCAGCCTTTTTTCTACTGATCATCGGGTATATCTTAAAATTTGAAACTTCTGCTGAAAGATGGACATCCATTTTAATGATTGCAGGAACCCTTTTATTCTCCGTGAGTATTTATTTCCTAAGCATGCAGGATTACCTGGGAATGAACCTTAAATTCTTAGGGCCTATCACTCCGCTTGGAGGTTTGATGATGATCTTAAGCTGGGGAATGCTAATTCTTTATTTTGCTAAAAATAAAATCTAAGAATGAAAATTAATAGAAGAAGACGGCTTATAAGAACGTTCAACCTTTTAGATCAACCCATCAGGTTTAACCCGTTTGTATTCAGCCGTACTTTTTTTATGTGGGCCTTTACAGGTCTGGTAGGTGGCATCATTGCCGGCGGATATTGGATTGTATTGGAACATTTTACTGAGTTTTTAGCCCATTTTCAAGGCTGGCAGGTGATTCCAACCATGGCTATTTGTGGTCTGCTAGCAGGATTGGTGATTCATTTCATTGGTGATCCTGGAGAAATCCATCTGATTGTGAATAATATCAGGTTCAATAAAGGAAAGCTGGAACCTAAAAACAACCCATCTATGATTTTGTCTTCACTTTTTTGTGTGGCATCAGGAGGAAGTTTAGGGCCTGAAGCTCCTTTAGTACAAGTTACCGGATCTACCGGAACCTGGCTTGGAAAAATTTTCAGATTAAAAGGTGAGGAGCTGCGTTCGTTAAGTATTGCAGGGATGGCGTCAGGTTTTACTGCACTTTTTGGAGCGCCGCTTGGAGGAAGTCTTTTCTCCCTGGAAATTTTGCATCACAAACATGCAGTTGAATATTACAAGGCTATTATTCCGGCTTTAGTAGCAAGTTGTTTTAGTTATCTGATGTTTGCTTTGATTATTCATTTGGGAATCGGGGCAACATGGGATTTGAAAGCATACCATTACACCGGAGTATATGATTTTTTATATGCTACTTTATTTGGAATTGTAGGAACTTTGTTTGGTTGGATTTTTATTTTTGTAGTTAAGTTTTTCAAAAAGATTTTTGAATACAGAAAATTTCCAATCTATATCAAAACATTTGTAGGGGGGATTATTCTAGGAATTATTGCTTATAACTTTCCTATTACAAGATACTTTGGACACAACGAGATCAATCAGCTAATCGGCGGGAACTTCGGATTAAACTTCCTTATCCTTGTCCTGATCTTTAAAATATTAGCCATTGCCATTACAGTAACTTCTGGATGGAGAGGAGGTTTTATTATTCCTCTTTTCTTTGTAGGAACGACATTAGGATTAATTATTCATAATTTATTTCCGAGTGTAGATACTACCTTAGCCATTGTAAGCTGCATGGCGGCAATTAATGCCTGTGTAACCAGAACACCGATGAGTACTACCATTATTCTGGGAACACTAACTGGGTTTACTTATTTTGTTCCGATTCTGTTTGCCAGTCTTACAGGGTATTTTCTTGCTCCAAGAATTCCATTTATCGGATCACAGTCTGAAAAATTAGCGGAAGAATAAGGGAAAATATGCAAACATGTCAAAAATCAAGGAACTAATCTTTAATTTTTGAATGAAGAATCTTGAACTTCCATGTCTTTTTAGTAAATTTGTCAACCTTTAAATATTAAAATAAAATAATAAAAATAATATGAATCTTCACGAGTATCAATCAAAAGAGATTTTATCAAAGTATGGAGTAGCTATCCAACGTGGTTTCGTTGCAAACAACGTAGATGAAGCTGTAGCAGCTGCTGAAAAATTGACTGCTGAAACTGGAGCTCAAGCTTGGGTTGTAAAAGCACAGATTCACGCAGGTGGTCGTGGTAAAGGTGGAGGTGTTAAGTTTTCTCCAAACATGGATAAACTTAAAGAAAACGCTCAGAATATCATCGGAATGCAGTTAGTAACTCCACAAACTTCTGCTGAAGGTAAAAAAGTAAACTCTGTTTTGATTGCAGAAGATGTTTATTATCCTGGAGAATCTGAAACTAAAGAATTTTATGTTTCTATTCTTTTAGATAGAGCTGAAGGGAAAAATACAATCGTATATTCTACTGAAGGTGGTATGGATATTGAGCATGTTGCAGAAGTAACGCCTCACTTAATCCACAACGAATTGATTGATCCAGCGATCGGTCTTCAAGGATTCCAGGCTAGAAAAATTGCTTTCAACCTAGGTCTTGAAGGAAATGCATTCAAAGAATTTGTGAAATTTATTTCTTCTCTTTACAATGCTTATACAGGTATTGATGCATCTCTTTTCGAAATCAACCCAGTGTTGAAAACTTCTGATAACAAAATTATCGCTGTAGATGCTAAAGTAACTTTAGATGACAACTCATTATTCCGTCACAAAGACTTAGCTGAATTAAGAGATACAAGAGAAGAAGATCCAATGGACGTAGAAGCTGGTGAAGCTGGTCTTAACTTCGTAAAATTGGATGGTAACGTTGCTTGTATGGTAAACGGTGCCGGTCTTGCAATGGCAACTATGGATATCATCAAATTATCAGGTGGTAACCCTGCTAACTTCCTTGACGTAGGTGGTACTGCAGATGCTCAGAGAGTACAGACTGCTTTCGGAATCATCTTAAGAGATCCAAACGTAAAAGCAATCTTAATCAACATCTTCGGAGGTATCGTAAGATGTGACAGAGTTGCTCAAGGGGTTGTAGATGCTTACAAAGCTATGGGTAGCCTTCCAGTTCCATTGATCGTAAGATTACAAGGAACTAACGCTGTAGAAGCTAAAAAACTAATTGACGAGTCTGGTCTTCCAGTTCACTCTGCAATTACTTTAGAAGAAGCTGCAAACAAAGTAAAAGAAGTTTTAGCATAATCTAAAATTTTCAAATAAATTAGAAAACCGTTTCATTTTTGGAACGGTTTTTTTATGCGTATAAGAAACAAGTATTCATGAAAAACTTATACATCCCGGAACCATGTTCTGAAAACTGGGAATCTATGTCTCCACAGGAAAAAGGCAGGTTCTGTTCTGTCTGTAGCAAATGCGTAATTGACTTTACCCAAAAGCAACCTGAAGAAATTCAACAAATTCTCACTGAAAAAGAAAACGAAAAAGTTTGTGGTAGATTTTATAATCATCAGTTGAATATTGAAGATGAAAAATCACAAAAAGTAAAAAAACAATTCTTCAGATATATTCCAAATATTTTTCAAAATAGTAAAATTACGCTTGCCGTTCTTTCTTTAGTATTATTTTTAACCGGATGCTCAAAAGATAAACCTCTGAGAACAGGTGAGGTAGCTGTAGAACTAAAAGAAGACAGTCTGAGTAATAATGATGTTACTATAGGAATGACTGCCGTCGTAGATAATGACAGTATTGGCAGAGTTTCTAAGAAGGACAGTACTATAGTTTCTAAAAAGCATAATAAAAAATAGTTAGTTTATGCAAGGTCTTTTTTAAGATACATTCTATGTGAAACCTATGTGGTTCAAATTTTTTTAACTACATAATCACATAGGCTTTATGTACAATTAAAATCATTCGTGTATCAGTGGCCATCATTCAACAGCATAAAATTTTATCGGAGTTAAAATCCTCGCGCCTTAAAAATATACGCAATGTCTAAAACTCTTGCGTCATTGTGTTTACCAACAAAAAAGCCGCTCCAATAATTTGAAGCGGTTCTTTATTAGATTAATATAACCACAAACATCTGTGAAATCATTGAGATTTGTGGTGAAATTAATTATTATTTATCCTGACTTTCAGACAGATTATTTTCTCCGCTTGTAATACTAATACTTGTAGGAGTTACCAGCTGTATTTTATCAAGATCAAATCTTTCTTTAATATTTAAATAAGCTTTACTCCTTACCTGTGCCAGATTGGCTCCAATCTTAATCCAGAATTTAACCTGCAGATTAAATGATCCCTGTTTCAAATCTGTAAAGATGACTTCTGCGGTGTCTAGTTTATCCACATTGTCAAGATTTTGGATGACTTCTAAAATCCCTTTCTGGGCTTTACTGATATCTTCATCTGCAGGAATTTCAAAATTTAAAATAATTCTGCGTTGAGGTGAAGCCGTAATATTATAAAACGGAGCATTGAAAACGACCTGATTGGGAATATAAGCTTTTTTCCCATCGTCAGTAAGAATTTTAGTGGTTAAAAAGCCAATTTCCTGTACAGTACCGGAATGAGCTCCAATGGTAATATAATCACCTACTTTAAAGGCTTTATCAATCCCAATAAGCATTCCTGAAAAGATACTTGAAACAAGATCTTTTAGAGCAACTCCGGCAATGACCCCGGCTACTCCCAAACTTCCGATAAACTTCCAAAGGAAACCACTGAAGCCCATAATTTCAAGAGAGATAAAAGTGCCCAATAGCATAATCAGGAATCTGAAGACACTGATTAAAGTAACTAAAGAACTTTCTTTCTGGCTTTTGGGAAAGAACTTATGAAATAATTTTACTGAAATCTGACTAAGGTATTTACTGGTAATAAGAAAAAATGTAAATACTAAGATGCCGACAATCAGTTTAGGGGTAAGCTCTGCAAACGTTACATACCAACTTTCCAATACCTTATACACCAAGTCTATGTAGGTGAGCCCGGTTTTCTCCATGAATAAAATTTTACATTAAAGATATAAATTTTCAACAAAAATTTTGCTAGTATCAAAAAGTCTACTAAATTTGTAGACTAACAAACGCGAAATATTATGTCAATCAAACTAGGAGATACAGCACCCAACTTTCAGGCAGAATCATCTGTGGGAGATATTCATTTTTATAATTATCTGGGAGATTCCTGGGGAATTCTATTTTCGCATCCGGCAGATTATACTCCGGTATGCACTACAGAGTTGGGATATACTTCTACATTACAAACCGAATTCGCCCAAAGAAATACAAAAGTGATTGCTCTAAGTGTGGATGGAGTAGAAGATCATCAAAACTGGGTAAAAGATATTAATGAAACTCAGCATACAGAAGTACAATTTCCCATCATAGCAGACAAGGAAAGAAAAATTTCTGAACTCTATGATTTTATTCATCCTAATGCTTCAGCTACTGCTACAGTGCGCTCTTTATTGATTATTGATCCCGCTAAAAAGGTAAGGCTTATTATTACTTATCCTGCTTCTACAGGTAGGAATTTTAATGAAATTTTGCGGGTATTGGATTCTTTACAGCTTGTGGATAATTATCAGGTAGCCACTCCTGTTAATTGGGAAAATGGAGATGATGTCATTATTCCGCCAACAGTCTCTACGGAGGATGCTATTAAGAAATTTCCTAAAGGAGTTACAGAAATAAAACCCTATTTAAGATATACGCCACAACCCAATACATGATTTATTTATTTGATTTTTTATAGTTTAGTTTTAATTTGTACGAAAAGCGGCCCGAAATTTATTTCGGGCCGCTTTCATTTTTTTATAAGTATTTCAGTGATTACTTAACGTCGTTGATGATTTGTTTTGCTTTAGACGTTGGAAGATAAATCTGGAATCCTAAACCAAAAGTAATTTTGTTAGTATATCCACCGCTTCCGAATCCTGCGTTTGCATCATACTTAACTAAACCTTCTAAACCAATGTTTGGTGTAATGAAGTATGAATAACCAGGACCAAATCCGAAGTTAAGACCGTTAGAAGAAGAACCTCCTTTAGAGATAGACATTCCTCCAACACCTACATTACCTTCGAAGAACCATCTTCCGTGGTGTAGTAAGTTGTTCACTCCTTGTTCACCTGGATTAAGATAGTAACGTCCTAACGCTCCAACATTGTATGTGAAAGTGGTTGCTGCATCTTTTTTACCACTAAATCCTAAATCTACATATCCCCCAACTGCGAGGTTATCTTCAATGAAATAGGCTCCTTTTGGCTGAATTTTAAAATCATATCCTGCTCCTTCATTTAAACCAAAATTTGCCCCTGCAAGGTTACCCCCTACCATCCAATTACCTTTCTGAATCTGAGCGTTTGCAGTTGCTGTTAATCCTGCTACGGCTAATACTCCTGTTAAAATAAGTTTTTTCATAATTTATTATTTTAATAATTAAATGTTTATTATTCACGAATTATAGAAAAAACAATAAATGTGCCAGACTCTTAATTTTAGACAATTTTTCTAAATTAATGTTAATAATATCAATGAGATATCATGAAAGTTTTTAAGTTATTTATCAATATTTCGTAATTAATAGATGTTGAGGTAAAAGTTGTTGAAGTGGAAAATGTTTATTATTTTCCGTTTTGAAATCTCTAGTAACCTTTTTTTACTCTGTTTTTTTATTTTAAATAAGCAAAAGAAGAACTGAGATAATAAGTCCCGCAATGGTAAACTTTATTCCACGTTTGAAAGCTTTTGTCTTAGGATTAAACATCCAGAAACTAGAAATAACGAAGAAGAAAAGAGCAACACCAAAGAATACGCTTAGCGGTGCTATCGCATCTTTAGATTGTGATTTGTGTAGAGAAACCATCTTATCCAATACAAATGGAAGTTCCATTTTTGAATATTTAGCTACTCCTGTTGCAGAATCGTAAGTTCCCTTTTTAAAATGAAGAACGGAACCTTCAGTCTTTTCTACTTCAAGGCCTTTCATCTTTAATTCTTTTTTTAATTCTTTTTCAGAAAGATTGGCAGATAAAGTTTTTTCATACTTTTTTTCGCTTTTTAGAAAATCGGTGTCTCTGTACACTAAAATAATTCCACTTACCGCATACACAGCCATAATACCTGCAAGGAAATATCCCAGATAACGGTGTGTAATTCTCATGAAACTTCTTGTGTCTTTAATCTTATCCATATCGTTTTTTTGTTTTGTTTTTAAATTTCAAAAGTGGAAGCTGCAAAAATGCAATTTCCACTTTTAATAAAGAAGTAATTATTATTTAATTCTAAAGTTTGTACGTCAATGTAAAATAATAGTTTCTCGGAGTAATCGGATTCACTGAATAATTCTCATGAACATTATAGTTTACTACATCAAACAGATTACCCACTTTCCCTTGGATAGAGAATTTTTTCCATTCATAGCCTAAAGATAAGCTTACTGTAGTGTAGTCTTTAATAGGAATCATTCTTGTTACATTGTTTCTGCTTGTATTTGTGGATTTCGAGTCATTCCAACCAGCGATTCTGTCTCCAATATAGTAGATTCCAGCTCCGATTTTTAACCCTTTTACATAATTTGTAAATTTATAGAAAACGGAAGCATTCGCTGTTGTAGCCGGTGTTCTTACCAATCTTTGGTTTTCCACGTATCCTTTTTCAGGAGTATCAAGATAAACAGAGTTATTATAAGAGAAACCTCCGATAATAGATAAGTTTTCATTAGGATTCCCTGTAATATCTAATTCTACACCACGGCTTCTCATATTTCCTGCAAATTCTTTCAGATTGGTATCTGTTGAATTTACTGGTGCACCGTTTGTAGAAGAAGCAAACCAATATGTTTGATAATAATTATTATACATAATCTGGTAAGCCGTTAAGTTTACTGCTAAAGCATTGTTCCAGAAATTCTTTTTAACACCAATCTCGTATTGATCAACGGTTGATGGTTTTATGCTCTGTTTTGATAAAGCATTTAATTGATTTTGAACTTGTGTAGCAGGTTGATTGGTGTTTACCGTACCAAATTGATCTGAAGTATATCCAGCATTAGCCGCAAACGAATTCGTATATGTTGCAAATACTGAAAGGTTTTCATTTGGAGCATACACCAAACCTACTTTTGGAGAAAATGCATTGTCAGACGTTGACGAATTGGCTACCTGAATTTTGTCATTTGAGGCAAAACGAGTTGTCAACGTAGGCATATTCTCTATATAAGACCATCTTAATCCAGCAATTACTTTTAATTGCTTTGTTAAGCTTATAAAATCTTGTGCATAGATCCCAATTCTTCTTGTATTGATTCTGTTTCTTGTAGTAAGAGTAGAATTTGGCATCGCAATATTTCCCCATGTTGAAGGATCATCTAAGTATAGCGTATTTTTTGGATCTGTAACACTATATGCATAAGCATCAGCCTGACTATAATCCGCATCGGAACCAATTAATACCTTATGGTTAATTCTTCCGGTATTAAATTCACCATTGATATTTACTTGTGCAGAAGTATAATTTTGTTCGTTGTATGTTCTACCAAAAGGTCTGTTCCATGAAAGTCTAGTCGCAGTAGGCGAGCTGTAGCCCCATTGAACTCTTTCAGAAGAAAAATAATCTTTAGTATAATTTTGGTAAGCAGCGGTAGCATTTAAAGACCATCTTTCATTAAATTGATGATTAAAAGTTACATTCGTAGAAGCTTGCTGTACATTTTGATATTGCCAGTCAGTTCCGAAGAATACATTTCTTGAAATACCATCATTCAATCTATAACTTTGATTTTTTTCAGTAATAGATCCAATTCCGAAATCCGGGGTGAAATTATTTTTAAGATAATCTGCCTCAACAATTAATTGAGATTTTTCACTTAAATTAAATAAGAATGAAGGATTGAAATAATATTTTTCAGACTGTACAACATCTCTGAAACTTTCAGCATATTCGTAAGCTCCATTTATTCTGAATGCCGCATTTTTAGATAGCGGCCCATAAAGATCAACGGTTGGTTTATAAGAATTCCAGCTTCCTCCATTTAATCCAATGCTTCCTCCAAAATTGAACTTCGGTTTTTTGGTAATCATATTGATAACACCACCAGCCGCAGTATTTCCAAAAAGCATTGCATTGGCTCCCTTTAAAACTTCTACTCTTTCCAGTCCACTTATTTCAGGAAAAATACCACTATTGATTCTTGAACCGTTTTTGAAAATATTATCATTTCCTAAGGCAAAACCACGTCCACCAAAGCTATCCTGAGAATTTCCTCTGGATGAAGTGATATACACCCCGTTTACATTCTGAAGAACATCACTTAATTGTTTTGCCTGTTGCTGCTCAATGATTTCGTGGGTAACGATAGCAATCGGTTGAGGAGTTTCCATTACCGTAAGGTTCGACTTTGTAGAAAGTGGCCTTGCCTGGTTTGGATTTCCTGTTTTGTGAAGATTAATGTCTTCAATGGTTTGAGTTCTGATGGTGTCTGCTTCAACATTTTTCAGCTGTGAACTTGCTGAAACAGCGACAAATAGAAGACCTAAAGAAAGTAGTTGTCTTTTCATTATTATTTTTATGTAGAACAGTTTTAAATAAGGCGCAAATGTAAGTATTTGTTTAGAATGAATAAAAATTAATAGATGATTTTTATCATGTCTTTTAAGGGTGAATTATATGGATTATCTCTATCCCTATTGTAGATGGATAGATCCAGTGTTTTTTATGAATATATTTGTTGAAAATTTAGAAATATGCAACTGGTAAAAGCAGGGCTTTGCGCCTTTGGTATGAGTGGGAAAGTATTTCACGCTCCTTTTTTAAAAGAACATCCGGGTTTTTTCATTTCTGGAATAGTAGAAAGAAGTAAAGAAGAATCTAAAGGGAAATATCCTGAAGCGACCATTTATCGTTCGGTAGAAGAAATGCTTCAAAATCCGGAGATAGAGCTGGTAATTATCAATACACCGGTTCAGACACATTATGAATATGCAAAAAAAGCATTAGAAGCAGGGAAAAACATTATTGTAGAGAAACCATTTACAGTAGATGTTTTGGAAGCAGAAAATTTAGTGAAACTGGCAGAAGAGAAAGGTCTATTTTTAAGTGTATACCAAAATAGAAGATTTGATCGTGATTTTCAGCAAGTACAAACAATTTTAAATGAAGGTAAATTAGGACATATTAAAGAAGCAGAAATTCGCTTTGACAGATTTCGTACGACCCCAAGTGGAAAACAGCATAAAGAAAATCCAGATCAGATAGGTTCAGGTTCCCTCCATGATTTAGGGGCACATCTTGTAGATCAGGCGGTACAGTATTTCGGGTATCCTGAAAAACTTTTTGCTGATGTATTTTCTATGAAAGGGCCAGCATTTGCCAATGATTATTTTGAGATCCTGCTATTCTATAAAAATGATCTGAGAGTACGATTGAAATCATCCGTTTTTACGAAAGAAGATCATTATGCTTATAAAATTCACGGTGATAGAGGAAGTTTTCTGCAGGAAAGAACCGATAATCAGGAAAATGAATTGGTGGCCGGAGCAATTCCTGTTTACGGAAAAGAATGGATGCAACTCTTAAAAGAAGCCGATGGAATTTTAAATTACCTGAATGAAAATTCAGAAACAGAAAGAATATTCACTTCAAGCGAAGCCGGAAATTATATGGATTATTATCAACAAATCTATGAACATATTGTTTTTGGATACGCTTTACCATCTCCGGGAAAAGAAGTGATCCAAAATATGAAGATCATTGATGCTTCACTGGAAAGTGCAAAAGAAGGAAAGGTAATTGTACTATAAATTGATAAGTAAGTGATGAATGAGTTCAAAGTTTAAGGTTACTTGTGATCTAAGGTAGAATTTTCCTACTCTTTCTCCATAAAACCTTCTTACTCTCAAACTTTCTGAACTCATTCATGACTTTTATTTTTTTACATGATCTCCTGAAGTTCCAGCCATCTCATTTCGTGATTCTCCAGCTTTTCAGAGACTGTTTCCAGTTCAGAAGAAAGTTTGGCTATCTTTTCATAATCAGCTTCGTTGTTCAGTTGATCTAAAATTTTTGCACGTTGTTCTTCAAGTTCAGGCATTTCCTTTTCAATGGTTTCCAATTCCCTTTGCTCCTTAAAAGTTAATTTTCTTTTAGGAGTATTAGAAGATGAAATACTTTCTGAAACAACAGTAGTTTCTTTTACAGGTTCCGGTTTTACAACAGCATTTTTTTCTAAAGCTTCTTCACGGCTTTTGGCTTCACGATATTCTGAGAAGTTTCCAACAAAATCCCTGATTTTTCCATCTCCTTCAAAAGCCAGAACATGATCTACAATTCTGTCCATGAAATATCTGTCGTGAGAAACAATGATTAAAGATCCCTGAAATTGCTGCAGGAAATTTTCAAGAACCGTTAATGTAGGAAGATCTAAATCATTGGTAGGCTCATCAAAGATCAAGAAGTTAGGATTTTGATATAAAATATACATCAGGTGTAATCTTCTCTTTTCTCCTCCCGATAATTTTGAGATGGGAGAGTATTGCGTCTGATCGTCAAATAAGAATAATCTAAGGAATTGTGATGCAGAAAGACTTCTACCATTAGCTAAAGGATAATGTTCTGCAATTTCCTTGATGAAATCAATCACACGTTCATCCTCTTTATAAGTAAGGCCTTTCTGAGCAAAATATCCGAAAGAAATAGTCTCTCCCGTTTCAATTTCACCCTTATCTGCTTTTTCAAATCCCTGGATAATATTTAATAAAGTAGATTTTCCGGCACCGTTTTTTCCGATGATTCCTACCTTTTCACCACGTTGGAATGAGTAGCTGAAATCCTTTAATAAAACTTTATTTCCAAAGCTTTTATCAATATGCTTCAGTTCAAGAATTTTATTTCCTAAACGTTTCATTTCAAAGTCCAGTTCCAGACCTTGTTTTCTGGTATCGGTTTTGGCAACTTTTTCCGTTTCGTAGAAGGAATCAATTCTGCTTTTTGATTTTGTAGTTCTTGCTTTAGGTTGTCTTCGCATCCATTCCAGTTCCTTTCTGTAAAGGTTGTTAGCCTTATCAATGGTTGCGTTAAGGTTATCCTCACGAATCATTTTATTTTCAAGGTAGGTAGCGTATGAACCGTTGTGAACATAAAGATTTCGGTCTTCCATTTCCCAGATAATATCGCAAACACTATCAAGGAAGTATCGGTCGTGAGTAACAAGCAGTAATGTAATTTTAGCTTTGTTTAGATAATTTTCAAGCCATTCTACCATATCCACATCCAGGTGGTTGGTAGGTTCGTCCATAATCAAAAGTGTATGTTTATGTTCTGCTCTCGTTTCTGTCAATAGCTTTGCTAAAGCAACACGTTTAATTTGCCCTCCGGAAAGCGTTCCCATTTTAGCATCAAGATCTGTAATCTTAAGTTGAGAAAGAATTTGCTTCATTTCATTTTCAAGATCCCATGCTTTGTGAGCTTCCATATCAGCCAAGGCCTTTTCAATAAAGTCATGATCTGTGGAATGAAGAGATTTGTGATAGTTCTTTAAAGCAAGAATCGGTTCAGAATCTAAAGTCATCATGAATTCTTCAATGCTTAAATTAGAATCAAAATCAATTTCCTGGTCGAATAAAACCACCTGGATATCCTTATTAATAATCGCAGTCCCACTGTCTGCAATTTCTTTACCCATTAAAATTTTAAGAAGAGTAGATTTTCCACTTCCGTTTTTAGCAACAATGGCAATTTTGTCTCCTTCATTAATGTGAAAAGATATATTTTCAAACAAAACTTTGATGCCGTAAGATTTGGTAAGATTTTCTGCAGAAACGTAATTCATTGGAAATTAATAGTTTGATTTTAATTTTAAACTGAGCGGCAAAAATACGAAAATGTAACCATAAAATTTTCCGGAACCTCCTTTATAAAAATGAATATTTAAGATTTTTTAATAAACTGTGTCCACTGTTTAAAAAAATGATTAGGTAAATTTGATAACAATTGATATGAGGTATCGCAACTTAATTTTAGACTTACACCAATTATAAAAAATCATTACAATCAAATGAAAAAAGTTATCGTTGATATGGATGGGGTAATGGCAGATGTATATCATCAGCTGATTCAATTTGAACAAAGAGATACTGGCAGAAACGTTGAATCTGAGAGTATTGCAGGAAAGCCGGAAATGGAAGCTTTTCCCAACGGAAAGAAACATGTAAATGAAGTAGGATTTTTCAGAACACTACCATTGATGAAAGGCAGTAGAGAAGCTATGGAATATCTGAATAATAAATATGAGCTATACATTGTTTCTGCAGGAATGGAGTTTCCCAATAGTCTAAGGGAAAAATACGACTGGCTGGCGGAGCATTTTCCATTTATTACTTGGGAACAGATTGTTCTTTGTGGCAGTAAAAAAGTTGTAGCAGGAGATGTTATGATTGATGATCATCCAAAGAATCTAGATCATTTTTCAGGGCAAAGATTAATTTTTACCCAACCTCATAACGAGCTGATCGAAAATGATACCTACAAAAGAGTGAATTCATGGGAAGAGATCATGGATATTCTATAACACGATAATTTTCTCCAAGATGTAGATATTAAAAAAATGTTAGCTAAAGAGAATTAAAAAAATCAATAGATATATCATTTTATACTTCTAACTGATTAATCCAAGGTCAATCTTTTTAATGACCAAGAATTACCATTGTAAATGTCGAGATCGACCTTGGTGTTTATCCCGTGAACAATTCCGTTTTCGGTAAATTGCCAGAAATCCCATTGGTCATCAGGAGATGGAGTAGGGACATCGTTATAGTTTGCTAACCATAGAGGATAGTCTTTAAATTCACCTTTTAAGAAATCTTTATAATAATGATAATAGGTATAAATGATAGGTTTTTCACCATACGTTTCTTCCACAATCTTACACCAAACCTTTAAATCTTCTACTAATTTTTTATTGGTTTTTCGTTTCGGAATTTTTTCAATATCCAGAATGGGAGGAAGATCGCCGCTTTCCAACTTTACATTGGCCAGGAAATTATTGGCTTGGATGATAGGGTCTTCATCAGCTCTGTAGAAATGATAGGCACCGCGGATCAGGTTGTGTTTTTTAGCCATTTCCCAGAATTCGTCAAAGTGTTTATCTGCGCTTTTATTTCCCATGGTAGCACGCATTACAACAAACTCCAGAGGAATAGTTTTATTACCTATACTAAGACTGTCCCATTTGATATCTTCCTTATTTTGATAGTGGGAAACATCAAAGCCGTAGGTCTTATCAAGATTGTTGGCTAATATTCTTTGAATTCTTGAGCTTTCCTTTTCACTGTTGTGAAGTTTTTTATGAGTAAACTTATTAAAGTACAAAGCATAGTAATAGCTTACGGATTGTTTTAGATAAAATCCCGTCCCGATTAAAGCCACAATTAAGATCGCTAATAGTACTCTTCGACGGAAGAAATAATTGCTCCGTCTGTTCTTATGGATCTGTTTGGCAGTTTTTTTGGTGTACTTTTTTTGTGTCATAAAGTTTTGCAAAACTAACTTTTTTCACATCTAAATGCTAAATAAAATCAGTAAATTTGTGTATTATGGAAACACGCGAAAAAATCATCATTATAGGAGGAGGATTTGCGGGGCTGCAGCTTGCAAAAACATTGAATAACAAGAACAAAAAAGTAATTGTTCTGGATCGGATGAATCATCATATGTTTCAACCGCTTTTTTATCAGGTAGCCTCAGGAAGGATAGAACCTTCCAACATTTCTTTCCCTTTCAGAAAGATTTTTCAACAATCCAGAAACACTCAGTTTCGGATGACCGATGTAAAGGAAATAGATGTTGCCAACAATAAGGTGATTACAGATGAAGCTGAATTTACTTACGATAAACTGATCATTGCGACAGGTTGTAAAACTAATTTTTTCGGTAATAAAGAACTTGAAGGAAAAGCCTTCGGTATGAAAAATACTCAGGAAGCCATCAGTATCAGAAATCACGTTCTGATGACGTTTGAAAAACTGATTATTGAAAAAAGCCGAAGCGATGACGGAAACTGGAATATTGTGATTGTAGGAAGTGGCCCTACGGGTGTAGAACTTGCAGGTGCGTTTGCTGAAATGAAAAAAGATATTCTCCCAAGAGATTATCCTTATATGAACTTTGATCATCTGAAAATTATTCTGGTAAGTTCTACAGAAAAGCCTCTTGCAGTGATGAGTACTGAGGCTCAGGATAAATCTGAAAAATACCTGAAAGATCTTGGCGTAACCTTCATGAGTGGAGAGGTGGTTACAGAATATGACGGAGATATAGTTCATATGAAAAGCGGTAAACAAATACCCTCCAATAATGTAATATGGGCGGCTGGTGTTACAGGAAATGTAATCGACGGTTTCCCTGAAGACAAATTAGTGAGAAACCGATACATTGTAGATCGATACAATAAAATAAAAGGGTACGATAATATTTATGCCATCGGCGATATTGCCTATATGGAAACACCTAAATATCCACAAGGGCATCCACAGGTTGCCAATGTAGCGATTAATCAGGCCAAAAACTTAGGGCGAAATTTCTTAAAGAAAAACGCAGACGAATGGAAGGAATATGAATACGATGATATGGGATCTTTAGCAACCATAGGGAAGCATAGAGCCGTTGTAGACCTGCCATTTATAAAATTCCAGGGATTTTTAGCCTGGTATTTCTGGATGTTTCTCCATTTAATGCTAATTTTGAGCGTTCGAAATAAGCTGGCCATATTCTTCAACTGGATGTGGAGCTATATCAATAAGGATTCTTCCTTACGATTAATTATTATACCTACTAAGAAAAACGGAACATTACAATGAGAATTGATATCATAAGCGTACTTCCAGAATTGATGGAAAGTCCATTTCAAACTTCTATTTTAAAGAGAGCAATGGACAAAGGACTGGTAGAAGTACATTTTCATCATTTGAGAGATTGGGCAATCAATAAACACAGGCAAATTGATGATGAGCCTTACGGAGGAGGAGCAGGAATGGTAATGATGGTGGAACCATTGGATAAATGCATTTCTGAGCTTAAATCCCAAAGAAATTATGATGAGGTGATCTATCTTACCCCAGATGGAGTAACTCTTAACCAAAAAATAGCCAATTCTCTTTCCATAAAAGAAAATTTGATTTTTCTGTGTGGACATTATAAGGGAATAGATCAGAGAGTAAGAGACCTTCATATTACCAAAGAAATTTCTATTGGTGATTATGTACTTACTGGTGGCGAGCTTGCTGCATGTGTACTTGCAGATTCTATTATAAGATTACTTCCGGGAGTTTTAAATGATGAGCAAAGCGCATTGACAGATAGTTTTCAGGATGACCTCCTGTCGCCGCCAATTTATACAAGACCTGAAAGTTATAAAGGGCTGGATGTTCCTAAGATTTTATTAAGCGGAAATTTTGGTAAAATTGAAGAGTGGCGTCATGATGAAGCGGTAAGAATTACAAAGGAAAAACGTCCTGACCTTCTTTAATATGATGCTTCAGTTTATTTAAACTGAATTATTTTTAAATTATTCTATTTGTCTATAAATTAAATGGAATAATATTTGTTATTATTGTATCTGAAAAGAAAAATATTAGCAACTTTGGTTTTTTAATTGAAATATAGCTTTCATTAATTGAAAAATAGTTTATTATTTAAATTCTGATATATTGAATAGAATTACATATTAATTAGAAATTTAATTCACTATATTTAGTTTTATTGATTTTTTTTATTACATTTGAAATATTTCTTATTATAAATTGATTTGTTGGTATTGTGGATAAATCAAATAAGATTTGAAAAAATAATAAATTTAGGTATAGAAAAAGAGCATATTAATTAAAGTATAGAAATTTGTGTTGATGGAACTGTTCTCTTTTTATAATGTCGAAAATTTATTTTTACCTGATCCTAAACCTGTTCATAAATTAGATCCTACAAAGTCAGGTTTAAGAAACTGGGATGAGCGGAGATATAAAAATAAACTTTTTAAAATCTCCCACGTATTTCAATTGATGAAGGAAGAAAATGGAGTATTACCATTTATCATTGGATTATCTGAAGTTTCCGGAAGGAAGGTTTTAGAGGATCTTGTGGAAATGGATCCCTTTAATTCTGAATATGGAATTGTGCATTACAATTCTATGGATGAAAGAAAAGTGGATGTAGCCATGTTATATAATAAAAGTAAAGTAGAGGTTCTGGATTCTGAAACCATTACTTTCTTTTTTGAAATAACTTATAAAAACACAGGAAATTACGACACAACCAGAGACGTACTTTTTTCAAAAATTAAATATAAAGGGGAAATTATTAATGTCTTTATCGCCCATCTTCCCTCTAAGCGCGAAAAAGATATCAATAAACCAAAAAGAGCTTTTATATTAAATGAGGTTCGGCAGCGAATCATGAAAATTGTAGATGCAGATAAAGAACATGTCATATTGTGTGGTGATTTTAATGAAAACCCGGATGATGAAAATTTAGTACAAATTCTCTATGACAATGATCATGAGAAGGTTTTGATGAACCCTTTTCAGGAGTTGTTTTCTACAAGAAATTATTCTACTTTTCATTATAAATCTGGATTGCTGTATGATCAGATTATTATGTCGAGATCTCTTCTTGATAATCAAACACTGGCTTTTCAGGAAGCTCATGTATTTAATTCTGATAAAATTAGCAGCAGAACCAGAAATTTTGAAGGACGGCCTTTCCGAACTTATGCCGGTACCCGGTATTTAGGCGGATATAGTGATCACTTCCCGGTTTTTGTAAAGTTTAAAAGCTTATCATAAAAAACATAAATAATAAAAAAGTAGAAAATGAAAAATTCGAGCAACACAAGTTACCATTTAGATTCCATTGATAAGGAAATCATCTATATGTTGATGGACAATGCTAAAACTTCTTTAGCACACATTTCAAAGAACGTTGGTATCTCTACAACAGCGGTACATCAAAGAATTAAAAAGCTAGAACACGCAGGAGTTATTGAAAACTCAATTTCATTCCTTAACCCTAAGAAAATTGGGTATAAGGTGATTTCATACATCGGAGTGTTTTTGGATCAGCCAAGTCATTATCCTGAAGTGGTAAAATCTTTGCATGATATCAATGAAGTAGTGGAAGCCCACTATACAACAGGAAATTATACAATATTCCTTAAAGTTCTTTGTAAAGATAACGATCATTTGATGCAAATCCTTAGCAAACTTCAAAAACTGAAAGGAGTTACAAGAACAGAAACTTTTATATCTTTGGAACAAGGTATTTACAGACAATTGAAAGTATAACGATATGAACATAGCCCAATATTTGGATTCAACTTACTTGAAGACACCGGAACAATCAGGAATCTCACATGAAGAAACCCTTCAGATTGATAAGAAACTTACTCAGGAAGCCATTGATAATGGTATTTTCGCTGTAATGATCCGTCCTGATTATGTAGCAGACATCAAGAAATTTATTCAGGAGAAAAATTCAAATGTGGTAGTAGGAACTGTAATAGGATTCCACGAAGGAACCTATTCAATAGAAGAGAAACTTGCAGAAGCATCAAAAGCTATTGAAGACGGTGCCGATGAATTGGATTTTGTAATTAATTATAATGCCTATCTTCAAGGAAATACTGCATTGGTAAAAGAAGAGTTTGTGAAGTGTACCAAGCTAGCTTTGGAACATCATAAAATTGCTAAATGGATCATCGAGATTGCTGCATTAACTGATGAGCAGATCGCAGGTCTTACCAAAAATATTTCAAACTGGGCAGAAGAGAATTTCTCAACCAATGATTTACAGAATATTTTCGTTAAATCATCAACTGGTTTTTATGAAACTACAGGTGGAAAGCCTAATGGAGCAACATTTGAAGGTATAAAAATTATGTTGGAGAATGCTGGGAAACTTCCAGTAAAAGCTGCCGGAGGAGTAAGAACTCCTGAAGATGCTGAAAAAATGATTAACATGGGAGTGAAGAGAATCGGAACTTCTTCAGCATTGGCATTAATTAAAAATGAATCTTCTTCAGGCGGATATTAAAATTAATATTCAATAACAAAATAAAAAACCATCAATTCAATTGATGGTTTTTGTTTTATACCTGAGCTTGATATTCTTCGTAGAATTGCTGAGTTTCTTTAATTAAGGCATCCATTTCTTCTAATGTGAAAACTTCCAGGAACCTTTTTCTGAAGTCCTTGAAATGAGGAATACCTCTGAAATAGTTGCTGTAATGTTGTCTCATTTCTACCAATCCTAGTCTTTCTCCTTTCCATTCTGCACTCCATTCTGCATGCTGGCGTACTGCTAATAATCGGTCTGAAATAGTTGGTGCAGGTAAATGCTCTCCTGTTTTAAAGAAATGTTTAATTTCATTAAATATCCAAGGATAACCAATGGCTGCACGCCCAATCATAATTCCATCACAAGCATACTTTTGTTTGTAGGCTAATGCTTTTTCAGGAGAGTCTATATCACCATTCCCAAAAATTGGAATTTCAATATTTGGATTTTGCTTAATTCTTGAAATGTGCTCCCAATCTGCTTCACCCTTGTACATTTGTGCACGGGTTCTGGCATGTATGGTAAGCGCTTTGATACCGGTTTCCTGAAGACGTTCTGCCACTTCATCAATATTGATGCAGGTGCTATCCCATCCTAAACGGGTTTTAACGGTTACAGGCAGATGAGTAGAACTTACTACTGCTTTTGTAAGACGAACCATAAGGTCAATATCTTTTAAAACTCCGGCTCCGGCACCTTTACAGACTACCTTTTTTACAGGACAACCAAAATTAATGTCCACAAGGTCTGGATTCACTGTTTCTACAATTCTTGCAGACATGGCCATTGCTTCTTCATCACCACCGAAGATCTGTATCCCAACTGGTCTTTCATAATCGAAAATATCCAGTTTTTTACGGCTCTTAATCGCATCACGAATTAACCCTTCGGAAGAAATAAATTCCGAATACATTAAATCTGCACCGTGCATTTTACACAAACGTCTGAACGGAGGATCACTTACGTCTTCCATCGGAGCCAGCAAAAGTGGAAATTCCGGCAGTTCTATATTGCCTATTTTTATCATGGTGCAAATTTACAAAATTCTAAATAGTAGAGAATATGATATTATCTATTAATGTAAGTGATGAGTTTGAGGGTTTAGAGATGGGAGTGTTTTAGGGTTTTTAAGGGGGCAGAGGTAAGAGTAGGGGGGAGAAAAATTGAATGAGTGAAGAATAATTAACCTTAAACCTTAAACTTTGAATCTTTAGAAACTCGCCTTTACCTGCATACTTCCAATATGAATGGTTCTTTCACCGGAATTTCTTCCCTCGTAGTTGAGATTTAATTGAATAAATGAGTTGATTGCCTGCTGGATGAATATACTCCATACCTGGTTTTTGCCGGGCTTCAGACCATCAAGCATCTGGTTACCAACAATACTGAAATTATTTCCGTTGAAATTGTTATTAATGAAAGAGAAATTTCCACGGATAGATGTCTTTCTGAATTCCCACTGAACGGTTCCTGTAATATCAAAAGCTTTTAATAACTCTTCACCATCTATTCTTTTCTTCTGTCTATAAGCAGAGGAAAGTTCCGTTTGAATAGCATCGGTAAATTTATAAGTAGCCTTTGGCTTAGTTTCAAAATTATTTAAACGGTAATCTCTGGTAGCAAATAATTGTGACGAGTTTTTAATATCGTGAACAGAATTTTCCCAGTCTACTCTGAATTCTTTATTAAACCAGTATCCAATATTAAGGAAGTGAGACGTTTGTTCACGTTCCTCATTACTGAAATTTGCATTGATAAGATTGTCATTTGTAATGAATCGATAATTTCCGTTCCATCCGGATTTATCGGTAGGATTAAACTGTACAGAAGTTAAAATATTTTGATTTTTAAGTATTTGATCGCTGTTCTTTTCAAACGGATTCAGTACAAGAACCTTATCTTTTTTATAGAATGAATTTTGAGAATTTAATGAAATATTAAAGTTCCAACGTTTTAAAAATGCATTTTCGGAGTTCAAGATAATCGCCGGATTTACAAATAAGGCTAACTGCAATTTGTTTTTATTGGATGGAATGTACCGAACAGAATTTGTGTAAACCCTGATGTATTTGGCAAGGTCGGAGTATTCCGCAATTTCAAATTCGTCTAATTGCTGAACGCCGTCACCATTGTAATCTGTCCATTTATAAACACCCTGTCCGTCTGTTACTTTAATATATTGAAATTCTCTCTGCGCTTCCTGTCCGTTTCCAAGCTCATAAAATGCTTGAAGACGCATCCCGTTTTTGAAAAGTTGTTGATTATAGAGAATATTACCCACCACGAAATCGTTGTTTCGGGACACAGTTCCTTCTGCACCTGAATAATAGAATTTTCTGTAATGGATTAAAGCATTAAGAGTGGTTCTTTCTGTTTTAATGATCTGACTTTCTGCCATGAAACCAAGAATATTATTCATGTTCTGAAGCCTGTTATCACGTACAGAGTCGTTGTTTCTCATATATACTTTTGCCAATAACTTGGTACGGGTACTATCACCAATTTTCTTTTGAAGGAAAATTTCTTTCCAGCTGAAACTGGTGACATCCATCAATTGAGTGTCATTATACTTCTTCTCATTATGCTCCATACTTCCTCCTATCGCCCAGCTTCCTTTTTTTCCTGTAAATTCGGTTGATATTCCCCCACGGATAAATTTGGTATCCTGGAGTGTAGCATTAGTATTCAGGAAGGAGAAATTTCCTTTGGTAAAGAACTGTCCAGTGATCCAACCGAAATCTAGATCATTCTTAAGTCCTTTATATGAGTCTTGTTCATTGAGATAGTTGACACGATAATTTAAAGTGGATTTATTATTCCATTTATTTAAAAAACTGAAAATAAAACGGTTTTGAGTCTTTTTATTAAATTCCTGCGCTAAGTTGAAATCTCTGGAGAATTCCACATCATTGATACGATCCAGAATATGGAATTGCTTATCGATGTATTGATATTCAAAACTAGGAGTTCCTTTCCATGTGTTTTTTGTAAATGTTTTATTTCCGAAAATACGATAGGCGTACCCAACATTTTGATCAGAGTCTTTAGATGAAAATAAATTGACATCATAATTACTCAGGGAAATATCTGCACCAATTTTTCCTTCATTCAGTAAATATTCCGTATTAAGGGAAAATACCTGTGATTTTTGTGGTGAAGGAAGTTTTCTTACCGCTCTGTAATCTCCTGCATTAGGACCTACATATTCAAAAACACGTCCGTTGTTGGTTGTCTGAGATGTTTTATAATCTCCCTGATTGGCTCCAAAATAAGTGAAAGATACCTGGTATAGTGTATCATTAGCATCTGTGGAGTGTTCGTAGTTTCCGGCAGCATTTAAACGGTATAAAATTTTATTAACATCATATTCGGTAATAACTCCTGATGGAGCATACATAAGATTAGGATCATTTCCTGCATTAGCAAGGATTTGTTCATCTTCTTTTGATAAACTTAAAGCAAGAGGGGCATTCTTGTTATCATTCTCCATAAACCAGTTAAGCCCAACTTTGAATTTTTCTCTTTGATGCTCCAGTTTTCCTGTAAATAAATATCTTGAATAATTTCTGTTGGCGTAGTTGTAAGAAATAGTGATGAAATTTTGTTGGAAAATAGGACGGAAACTCGTAAAGGTAACCTCGCCTGTGTTGTAATTAATGGTATAATCCTGATTTTCTCCGCGTTTCATCAAAATACCGTCAATAAATACCTGTTCAGAACCGGAAATAAGAGTAATGAACTGTTCTCCATTTTTCCCGGTTAAACGATAGGGACCTTGGTTTCCTTCAACTCCTTGAAAACGAATTCTGTGAAATTCACTTCGTGCCACTCCGGCGGAAATATCCAGAAATGTTTTATTCTCTTTCCCAAATTCTGTCTGAAACTGGATTCCCATGCTTCGTCTCTGATATTTGGCAAAGTAATTTTTAGACTCTGCAAGATCAAGATGGCCAGCTCTAAGAATAGATTTGTCCTTAATATTAAGCTGTATATAGATTTTGTCAAATTCTTCTAAAGTTTGGGTATATCCATCAGCCTGAATCGGTAAATTATGATCGGAGATACTGGCTAAGATCGTTACATCTTTAGAAAGCCTTCCGGAAATCTGAAGATCCATGGAACTTTGTACAGACTGTCCCTGGTTATTACCAAATGTGATTCCACGGATAATGGAACCTTTAGAATTAAGTTCACCTAAAAATCTTTTTTTATCATTTTTTGCCAGTACAGCTTCATCAATCACAATCCTGTTATGGGTTCTGATAAAATCTAAAGTATCTTTTGCAAAAATATCTTGTTCAAACTTTGCGGCAAGAATGCTGTCCTTTTTTATGCTGTCTTCAGGAATGTTGGGATTTTTCCACGAAAATATCTGGGCATTTCCTGAAAATATGCCAAAGAAAAATACAATGAATAGGATAACAATATTCCGCAACTTCTGAAAAATAATTCGTAAAAATAATTAAAAAATGTTAATGGCAATGAGCCAACTATTATTAACAGAAAATTAACTTAAATATTGTGAAGTCTTTAAAATTAAATGTAATTTAGCCACCGAAATTATAAATAATTAAAATTTTAAATCATGAAAAAACTTTATTCTTTAATTGCTGTTGCAGTTCTTGCAGTTTCGATGTCAGCACAAGGATCAGAATCATTTACTAATTTGAATGCTCCAACTGGTAGTTATGCAGATGGTTCTTTTGTAGGGGACAATGCTGTTGTATGGACTTTTAGTAAAGCAAGAAAAGTTACAACTGGAGATAATGTTACAGGAACATCTATTGGTTTTGATTCTAGTGGGACTAGAAGTGTAACAGCAAATTCTGGAGCAAACGGAGTCGGGGATATTACATATACAGTTAGATCTTATTTTACTGGAGGTACAGCAGCTAATAGAGTTATTCAAGTATATGTTAATGGAACAATGTATGATTCATTCACATTAGATGCTATGGCTACCAATTATACTAGAACTTTAACGGCAAATGTTTCTGGAAATGTTTCTATAGAATTTAGATCTACAGGAACAAGACAAATTGTTATAGATGATATTTCTTGGACAGCTGCAGGAAGTTTAGGAACAGCAGAGGTTAAAGGGAAGAAAAATACTTTCGTTAAAAACACATCTGTAGATAATGAAATTTATTTTGGAACAAAAGCTGATATTAAGATCTTTAATGTAAATGGACAAGTGGTTAAGACAGCTTCAGTTTCTGAAAATGGAACTTTGAATGTTGCAAATCTACAAAAAGGGATTTATTTTGTAACAGGAAATGTTAATGGTAAAGCCGTTTCTGAGAAGATTATTAAAAAGTAATTTTAATTAATTGTTAAATATATACCGCTGTTTCATTTGAAGTAGCGGTTTTTTTGTATTTTTACTACATAAATTTTAAAAAAAATTATTTTATGAAAAAGATCTTTACTGTTTTAGCAGCAACAGCTGCATTTACGTTTTCAAATGCTCAAAATTTGATAACTAATGGTGGGTTTGAAACTTGGACTGATGCTTCTGTAAAACCAGATGGCTGGTTCAGTATGGCTGGTGGATCTAAAGAAACTGCAACTGTACATAGTGGAAATAATGCTATTAAAGTATCTCCGGTTTCTGCAACAACAAATGGGAATATAGATTTTGTTGATGTTCCTGCTTCTGCCAATACAGATTATACTGTTTCTTATTGGGTTCTTGACAATGATGCAAATGCAAGAGCAAGACATTGGATTCAATTTAGAAGCGCTACTGCGAATATTGCTCCAGGTTCTGGAAACCCTTTCCAACCTACAGTTTATAGTAATGATAACCCAAGTTGGACGAATGTTACTGCTACAGCTACAACGCCTGCGGGGACAGCTTTTCTAAGACTTAGTTTAAGAGTATATGCTCAAAACAATGTTACTACAGGAGCTATTTATTTTGATGATGTTATGTTGTATCCAACAGGGTCTTTAGGATCAAAAGAAGTAGAGCTTGTTAAAAATAGTATTAAGATTTCTAATACACTTGTTAAGAATTCTTTTGACCTTTACTTAAATGGAAATGCTGAAGTGAAAATTGTTTCTGCTACCGGACAATTATTTGAAACTAAGAAAGTACAGAACTTTGCTACTTTTGATGCTTCAAAATTACCTGTAGGAGTTAACTTTGTTCAGATTAATCAAAACGGAAATATTATTGTTAAGAAGATTCTAAAACAATAATTATTAAAACTAATAAAAAAGCCGGCCATTTCGGAGAAATGGCCGGCTTTTTTATGCTTGTTTATTCATATTTTATGAGTTGGGATTATTATATATTTATTATGGATATTTTGTGTATTTCCTAAGTATGTGGTATTGTTTTTGATATTTTTACCATAACTTTATTCCTAAAATTATTTTAATGAAAAAAATCTTTACTATTGCCAGTTTAATTTTGATGACTGCTTTTACGAATGCCCAAATTGTAATCAATGAGATCTATGGGGGCAATGGGAATTCAGGAGCTGTTTTCAAAAATAATTATATTGTCCTAAAAAATATAGGAACTACTCTGGTTTCCTTAACAGGAGCAAGTATACAATATGCACCGGCAATAGGGGCTTTTACAGAATATCATACACTCCCTGATTTTACTTTAGGGCCAGAAGAAACTTTTCTGATTCAGGAAGCGGCAGTAGAAGGTGGAGTAGAAGGATTGCCAACACCGAATTTTATAGCGACAACAGTCACTAATTTCGATGGAACCCCCAATAAATCTGTTGGAATCAGAATTTCAGGAACATCTGGTAAAGTAGCACTGGCAGGAAATATTGTACAAGTAATGAACCCAGATTCTTCTAATGTATTGGATTTTGTAGGATATGGTGCCAATGCAGATCAATTTAAAGGGGATGGCCCAGCTCCTTCGCCTACAGCGTCTACGGCAATCAGAAGAGCTTTAGAAAATAACAGTGATAACAGAGCAGATTTTTCTGCTGAAGGAATGGCGAAAGCAGGTTTTGTTCAAAATCCCTTTGTTAAAGATGGTAAGGTAATTTTTGGAATGGTGATCAAAGATGTAAAGGTTTATGATACTTTCAGGCAGGTGGTGAAGCAATCACCTACAAAATTTGCTCAAAATATAGATATTACAGAACTTCCCAAAGGAACCTATTTTGTAACAGGAACAGTGAACAACGCCCCGGTTTCCCAAAAAATTATAAAAGATTAGTTTTTCAATATTTTTTGATAAGGAGCAGCTTACATTTAAGCTGTTCCTTTATTTTTAATACCATCCTCTTCTTGCTGCGTTGATGATAGATCCAAGATTGAGAACCAGCGTATATCTGATGCGTTTAGCGTAATCTTTGAACCCAGGTTCAAATCCTAATGAAGACTGTACCGGAAAATAAACTTCAAGAAAATCCGGAATGATTCTTACCTTAATTCCACTGTCCCAAATAAATTTTGGAGAAAGATCCTGGTTTTTATACATTCCTGCATCAGCATATACATGAAAAATCTTCCATATACTGGAATCCACATTTACAGAAGTAATCCATTGATTAACCGTTCCGGGAAGAAATGATTTAAATCCTCCGTCTGCAAGAATAAATTGTTGTGAAAGGAGACCACTGCTGGCACTTTCTCCTAAAAGACTATAAGAGAAAGTATAATTAGAAACTCTTGAAATTCCATAATTAAACAAGTCATTACGGGTATCGTTTCTAAGGAAATATCCTGCAAATAAACGGACGCTTAGCTTTTGTCTGGGAGCAAACTCCCATCTGTAGAATCCCTCGGCAGTAATTTTATTAAAATCTTCCATACCCTGAGCACTTAGACTAAAGCTTTTCTCATGGATCATCTGACTGTCACTATAGCTGTAACCCACGCCCCAAAGATTATATTTTTTATAATCATCATTGGCGATCATAACAGGGCTAAGATCTCTTTCAAAATAGCTATAGGAAACACCAAGACTTCGGCTCACCGTACTTCTCGGGTTCTTTCTAAAGTTAAGGGTTGAAAATATTGAGCCTTTTTTGTAAGCCAGTCCATAATCATAATGGAAATAGGATCCGGAAACTCCAAATGTAATACTTCTGAACATACTTTCAGCTGGCAGAAAAGAGTAAGATACTCCTCCTGATCCGGTTAATTTTCCTGTTCCGGTACTGTAGGTTGGAGTAAATGAATATAAGAATTTCTGATCAAAAAAAGATTGATTTTTAAAATTAGCACCTAGCAAAAATTTATCATAGGTGTTATTAAAACGTACCCTTGGGCTTATATAAATTTCATTATATTCAGGATTGGGAATATCTTTTATAAGTTTAAGCTTAATTTTTTTTGTGTTTGAAAATAGCCCTTTTGCATACAAAAAATTGTCCCGATAACTAGACTCAGGGAAAATGTAGTCACTATTTAAAGTTATTTTATAAATATTGTCTGAGGTAGGAAGAGAAACCGTTTTAATTTTCTGATTTTCTTCAGTATCTATCCAATAAGATCTCTTTTCTCCATCCCTCGTCTCTGTTTCCAATTTTACGGGAATAGAAGCATCTGTATTTTTAGCGATTTTAATTTCTAAAGAATCCTTTTCCTTATTAATATGTTTCAGTTTAAAGTTAACCCTGTTTTTCTGGTTAAAAAATTGAGTTAAATAAGTGGTAGATTTTTCTTTTTCTGCAAGCTGTTTCAAAAAATCATTAGGATTAATTTTATTTCCCGAATTTTTTAAAAGATATGATTCTACAAGATCTGTGAAAGCCTGATCCCCCATTTTATCAGCAGAATAATTGAAGAGACTTCCTGTCTCAAAACTGCTGATGGCCATATCATTGAAATTACTTAAAGTCGTAAAGTCTTCATCAATTTTCTGATCCAAATTCTGAAGCATGATATACTGGTATGCCAGCCCATAGCGATCTAGAAGTTTTACTTTAGAGGCATGGAATAGTTTTAAAGGCTTCAGTCCAAATAATTTGGTTTCCGGAAGAGCTCCTAAAAGCTTGGTGTCTTTATAGAATTTTTTCAGGTATTGAATTTCAAGATAGGATTTTAAACCACTTTTAAACCAATGATCTTTTTGTTTATCTGCAATGATGTTTTCGTCTAAAACTTTTTTAGCAATAATTCCAAAGTAATCAAGATCTGTTTTTTCAGCATCTGTAAATAATTGAAATCTGAATTTCCAGAATGTAATATCATTATTCCCAAAGAAGTCTTCTTTTGCTCTGAATTTATCAGAAATAAAGATACTTTTTGGAAGAGAGCCAATTTTTTCTTTAATGAACTTTAAATGAAGAGGTAAATAGAATTCCAGATTTTGTTTTTCTTCGGGTTTAAGGTTGTAACCGAACTTTACTTCAACATCACTGCCGTCAATATTAGCTTTTATAACAGGATAAGTGTTGTTTGAAACCGAAAACTCAGGATCTGAATCCAAGTATCCTTGAAAAGAATTCATTTGAATCTGTGGAAGATTACTTTCAATGAAGCTATTCACAGGAATATCAAAATTTACCGTCCAGAAAGTATTGAAGCTTACTGGTTCTTCAATATCATGATATTTTCTTTCAGAAATATTGTCCGGATCAAAATGATCCGGAACAATAAAGAAATATTTTAAAGCTGTATTCTGTCCGGATGTTCCGTATCCCGTAAACTTTTTATCGGGAAGCTGCATACGGTAATGGAGCTGAAAAGTAATGCTTTCTCCTGGCTTTAATGCTTCTTTCAGAGGAAGAAAAAGATTTTCATCTGAAATGGAATTGACTGGTATTTCCTGATTTTCGGAATTCTTAATATTCAGTTCAAGAAGTTTTCCCAGTTCATTATTTTTTGCAAAATGCAAATCATTATTTCTGTCTTCCAGTTTCCTATAGACTAGAGATGTCCCCCGTTTGTTATAAGCGGAAACCCAATTCAGAAGTTTTATCGTCTGTAGGTTTTTATCGGAATGATTGTAGTAAACAATCTCCTGATTCACCTCAAGGGTTTTCATATCAGGAGAGAGTTTTGCTCCAATGTATATACTGTCTTTCTGTGCAGAAATCTGTACAATTCCACAAAACAAAATAAGGCAAATGCTGATCTTTTTCAAATATCCGTGATAAAGTCTCAAATATAGCTTATTTTGTATATACTTTATAAGATTTTATCCTTGAATTGCTTTTTTTTGCAAAGAATTAATATAGGCATTCCATCCTTCATTTTTATAAGTAACTGCTGCTGCTGCAGGGTCTTCAGACTTATAGATTCCTCTTCCTACAATGATAAAATCTGAGTGTAATGTTTTGAAAACATGCTCTGGAGTATTGTATTGCTGTCCTTTTCCATCTCCAGAATCTGCAAGGTTTACTCCTGGAGTGAATAACAATAGATCTTCAGGAATTTTATTTTGAGAAACTCCACCAATTACATTAGGGTGGGATACGGCTACTTTTAAAGCCTCTTCACGGTAGCTGGCAGAGGTTAATGTTCCTTTTGAAGACATTCCAACGATCGCTACGACTCCTACATTTTTGAAACAATCTAGAGATTCAAAACCACCAATAACCTGGGATGTTACAAAATCAGCCCAATCTGTAATTTTGAAAATTCCGCTTGTAAACTGTAATTCCTGGGTATTTCCGATATCTGCAAATTTTCTATCCTCCATCAATAAAAACTGATGTTTTGTTGCGATAGCTTTTAAAGGAGTGATCGTTTTTTCATATTCAAAATCAGAAATAATATCAATGTGCGTTTTTAAAGCAATGATGTGTGGCCCTACTTTTTCTGCAAAATCCAATAATTCCTGAGTAGTTGTAACATCTGCAGAAGCAATCAGATTAGATTTTTTTGCCAACGCTGTTTCCAGTAATTTTTTTGAAACAGAGTGTTGCGTAGTGCTTAACTTTTGCTCATAAGAAGCTCTGGTTTCTTCTTCAAACTGGATGTGGTTACCTTGTAGGAAATCCTGAATTCTATTCACTTCTTCATCAGATAATTCGCCAGTCTCCTGAAGAACTCCACATACTTCTGAAATATTGAAAAGAGTATGTACTCTATACCCCTTGCTTTCCAACAACTGTTTTCCACCTTGTTCTCTGTCTAGTACTACTACAATATCAGAAACTTTAAGATCTTCCTGTTCTATTTCCGGAATAGTTTCTAGTAAAGATTTTCCTGATGTGATTACGTCTTCTACCAACAGACAATTTTGCCCTTTCTGGTAAATTCCTTCAATCAGTTTTTTAGTACCATAGCTTTTTGCTTCTTTTCTTTTAATAATTAATGGAATATAACTTTCCAATGACATCGCTGTAGCCATAGGAAGAGCAGCATAAGGAACTCCACATATTAAATCAAAATTATCTAATGGAAGCATTTCCAATAAATAATTAGCCAGATTTTTTAAGATTTTAGGATCTGAAGCCAAAGGTCTCAAGTCTACATAAAAAGGGCTTTCGATACCACTTTTTAGAGTAAACCTCCCGAATTTAATGATACCTAGCTTATAGCACTCCAAAAAGAATTCTTTTTTACTTTCCATTATTTTTTATTAGATGTTGCAAATTTAAGGATTTGAAATAAGGCTTAAAAATTTATTGCCCATTTGATCAATAAAAAACCATTCTAGAGCTTCCAGAATGGTTTTAAAATATAAATAAACTATTATTTTACGATTTCGGCATCAATGACTTGAGTGCCACTATATTTTTGTTCAGCTTCCCAAAGTAAAAATTTGTCCACCTCTTTAATGAGTTTTGGAATGGTAAGCGACAATACCGCAAGATCATCCATTACTCCAAGTACCGGGATGGCAAATTCAGGAAGAAGGTCAATAGGAGAGATGACATACAAAATTCCCAAGAGAGGAAGGATAATGTCAATGGATTTCATAGGATAGGTTCCTCTTCTCCACATTTTTACCATTCTGAAAATATCAGGGATCTTTTTTACAAAGCCCTTGTGATTGATAGCTTCTTTTGCAAGATTTAATTTTGAATATTTCATTTTGTGTTTGGATTTAAACAAATTTTTCAACGCTATAAATTTCACAAATCCTATACCAACAAATTATAAAATTTAGTTAAAATTTATTTGATGATATTATCAATAAACTGGTGTACAGTTTCTGAGTCCCAGTCTTTTGTGGCATCTTCTTTAATAATGATTCTGCCGGTTTTATCAAGAAGGAAAGTGGTGGGAAAAACTTTAGGAAGAATCTTTTCAGATATCGGGCTTTGAGCAATATATACCGGTACTGTATAATTATTTTCCTTTAAAAATTTTATCACATCTTCTTCTTTATCATTCATGGCAATAAGTACAAAATCTACATTGCCTTTTCTGGAATCATACAATTTCTGAATAGATGGCCATTCTTTCCTGCATGGTGGACACCATGTTCCCCAAAAGTTCAAGAAAACAGCCTTGTTTCTAAAGTTTTTAAGGTTGGTACTAGGTGCATTAATTCCTTTTAGATCTACGTCGTAATCATCTTCATTGATGTGTACTGCATTTTCAATTGTAGCGATTGGGAAGAACTGGTTTTTCAAATAATCCTTCACACCCGGTACAAATGCAACAACTCCAATAATGACAATTAATACAATAAAAATAATTCCTTTTTTCATATCCTGTTTTTTTATAACAGATCTAAAATTTCCTGAACAGCATCCTTACCTCTGTTTTTAGCATAATAGATCTGCAGGTCATTATAGAAAGTATCTTTAGGATAACCTTCCGGATCAGCTTTGTACTTCATGAGTAATTCATAACCATATTTTGGACGAGGCCCCCATGAGTTCTTTACATTAAAGTCATTGTCAAGAATCAATACCTTAGGAATAGACTCTGTACCATTAGTTAAAAACTGGTTGATCAGGCTTTTATCATTGTCTCTAAGAAAAACTCTGATCTCATTATGACCTTCAAAGAATTTAAAAAGTGCCGGAACTGTTGCACTGGCATCTCCACACCAAGCTTCAGAAATGATTAAAATTTTTCCGTCAAAGTTTTTGGACTCTAATTCTTTTCTTTGTTCTTCATCCGGAACATACTTTTTTACAGTTCTGTCCATTCTTTGAAGCCCAAGCTCATAATATTGTTTATATTCGATTTCCTGTTGATTGGCAGGATGATCTAATCTTTGCTGTGCAATTTTAAGGTATTCTTCAAAAGAAATTCCCTGATTCCAGTAATTTTTCATTACCAAAAATATTTAGATTAAAAATTATTGATGTTTCTTGTTTTATTGATCAAAAATAAGTCTGCCAGAACAAATGCCGCAAGGCTTTCCACTACAGGGACGGCTCTTGGTACTACACAAGGATCGTGTCGCCCTTTGCCTTCTACAATGACAGGATTTCCTTCTTTATCAATACTATCCTGAGGTCTCAGAATCGTTGCCACAGGTTTGAATGCTACACGGAAATAAATATCCATTCCATTGGAAATTCCACCCTGAATTCCTCCTGAAAGATTAGATTTTGTAGTAAAATCTGTATTAAACTGATCATTATGCTCTTTTCCGGTCATTTTAGCTCCACAGAATCCACTGCCATATTCAAATCCTTTGCAGGCATTGATATTGAGCATTGCTTTTGCTAATTCTGCCTGAAGTTTTGAAAATATAGGTTCACCAATTCCTACAGGAACATTTTTGATCACGCAGGTAATGGTTCCACCAATGGTATTTCCTTCTTTTTTAATTTCCTTAATTCGGGCAATCATTTTTTCCGCTGTCTCAGCATCCGGACAACGTACATCATTGCTTTCCGTTTGAGAAAAGTCAAGAGCCTGATAAGGTTTTTCACAGAAAATATCACCTACCGACGAAACATAAGCATTGATTTCAATTTCTGGTAAAAGTTGTTTAGCTAAAGCACCTGCTACTACCCAATTCATCGTTTCTCTTGCAGACGATTTTCCGCCTCCACGATAATCTCTCAAACCAAATTTTTGGTCATAAGTAAAATCAGCATGACTAGGACGATAAGCCTGAGCAATATGGTCATAATCTTTTGATTTCTGATTTTCGTTTTCAATGATAAAACCAATGGGTGTACCAGTTGTTTTTCCATCAAAGATCCCTGAAAGAAACTTTACTGTGTCGCTTTCTTTTCTTTGAGTAACAATAGCAGACTGGCCGGGTTTTCTTCGGTTCAGTTCATATTGAACTTTATCGAGATCTACCGTTAAACCTGCCGGAAAATTATTGATGATACCGCCGTAAGCCACTCCGTGACTTTCTCCAAATGTTGTAAGACTAAGAAGATTACCTAATGTGTTGAACATGATACAAAATTACCTTTTTTTCTCCAGATAATAAAGTTTAAACATTTGTTCTATTTATTAATGTTTTCGATAATATTGATTGCGGCATCCGCTTCCTTTCTCTCTTTGTAAGTCATTCTTTTCCAGGTGAATCCTTTGCTTATGTTGTTTTTGTCAATAAGCTGCGGGAAGATTTTAGCTTTTGTATCATCAAAAATAAAACTTGTGGAGATGGCAGGAAGAGGAGTTTCAAAGTTGTAAGGATAATTTTTGGAGACATTAAATTTTAAATTTCCCACTTTAAAACTATCAAATTGTTGATAGTGGTATACTGACGGCTGATAAAGCTGCTGCTTTTTAAAGCCAACCATAAAATTTCCCAATTGAAAGCTTGGAACATATTGTTGAATAAGATTAGGGAAAGATAACAACGAAATAAAAAATAAGCTGAATAATGAAAAAGCAGCTATAGATTTCCTTTTGTTCCAATATTTATGAAACAAAACAAAAAATATGACGAAAAATACATCCATGAAGAATCTGTATTGAGCTGAAAAGGCTAGTACAAGGATGCTTTTTATCAACAAAGAAATACAGATGAAGGTGATAAGTTTATTTTTCTTGATCCACGTAAATACCGAAAAAACGAATAAGCTTATGATCAAAAGAATATTGATTTTTGATTTGATCCCTTTTAGAAATATCCAATTTTTTATATGATCCAGTGTGGAAAATCTTTGAATTTCGTCAAATGAATACTGCATATCATAGGTTTTCAGGATAGCATATTGGGAAGATGTTTTCAAGACTTCAGGACTGGGCTTCCAACTGAATCCAAGATCTCCAATAGATACAGGGAATACAGGATATCCAAATGTCCAGATATTTTTAATAATGAACAAAAGCAAAATAGCTCCTCCAAAAAGCAGTTTTTTAAAGTTCGGTTTAAAAATAAAAATATTGTTCAGAAAAACTAATATAGGCAGCCAGATCATAGTAGGTTTTATGGCAAAAACAAAAACTGAAAAGCCGAATAAAAGGCCGATGTTTTTATTTCCAGAAAGTATTTCATTTAAAATAAGTAAAGAAAATATAATGACTGGAAGATCCGGGCTTGGTGATTGTGAGAGAAATAATAAGATTGGAAGAAAACAGAGTTGAACCCAGGTTTTTCTTTCTATAATATATATGGTATATATCACCAATAAAATAGAATTGATTCTCAGAAATGGATCAGAAAAATTGGAAAAACCTGCCTGGAAAATATGCCATATCGACATTTGTCCCAACGTAAGATCCAGATTGGAAATTCCTTTGATAAGCCCATATTCTGTAAGCCATTTAATGGTGGGAACATAATATCCGAAGTGATCTAATATATAAGGATAATAAGAGCCACTCAATAATATTATGACGGAAATGAATGTGATTAATAGGAAATCTTTTTTTGAAAATCTGTAGAATTCCAGATATAATTTTTCTTTAAAAAAGTAGAGTAGACCCAATAAAATAGTGGGAATTTCCACATATATATTTAAAGGAATGAAAAAGGAGACGATTGTCCATACAAGACTTGTCCCCAGGATACCCGAAAGTATCTTTCCAGAAATTCCATGGAATAAGGTTCCTGAAAATTTTTCCATGATTTTCCCGAGTCCAGATAAGACGGGAAGAAGAAAGATTGTGGAAAAGAGAATCAGTATCATAAAAAAAGATTGCCTAAAAATAAGCAATCTTTATATTTTATAATGAAAAAAAATTATCATCTTGGTTGTACTCTTCCGTCTTTTCTGTCCTGAGATCTACCAATGGTATATCCGGTAGCTCCACCTACTACACCTCCGATTACAGCTCCAAGGCCTCTGTTTTTCTTAGCAACAATTGCTCCTACAGCAGCACCACCTACAGTACCAATGATAGTACCTTTGGCTGCTTTACTCATTCCTTTTTTCTTGGTTGTCCCCTGTGAAGCACTGCTTCCGTTATCTGCATAGCTACCATTGCTTCCTCCTCCTGAGTTAGCATTAGAGCTTCTGTCACGATATACAGTTCTTGTTTCTCTGATTACTTTTGGTTTTGAATTATTTTCAGCAGTTGCTTTAGCTTTTTTGGTTTCAGAGATACTATCTGCTTTTTTCTGAGCTTCATATACCATCTTTTCTTTTTCAATGGCCAGTTTTTGACGTTCTATTTCAAGCTGTCTTGACTGGAATTCCAATTTTTGTTCTTCCAGTGATTTCTCAGCAGTTCTGTCATCTTTTTTGCAGGCCGTTAGTAAGAAAACGGATAAAAAACCTGCTAATACTATCTTTCTCATAACTCAAATTTTAATAAGCTTAAGCCTAAACGACTTTAATTTTAGTTTTATTTTCAATTATGAAGCCAAAATTTAGTTAAAGAGTGTTAAAGTTGAAATTGAAAAGAATTCAATTCATTCTAAATCTTAATATTTCTCTTTATAATAGGATGGATATGAAAAATGGGAATAAGGTTTATGCAATGCAATAATAGTTTTCAACAATGAAAAATTAATTTTATAAATGAGATTGATCATCATTCCCCGATGTTGTCAGGAAGTCTTTATGGAAGAAATATGTAAAATATAGTTAATCCTTAGTTTTTGTAGAATTAATTTACGATACCTATTTTTGAGAATCTAAATGACTTTTAATATGAAAAAATCAATTTTTACAGTTGCAGCTGTAGTAGGAGTACTGGCTGTTACCACTTCGTTTTCTTCCACTGATGTTGTGGAAAATCTATCAAAATCTTGTACTGAAGTATCTGCTAAGGATACAAAAACAGCAACATATCCTGTTCGCTATGGCCTTATAGCTAAAGACGGAACAAAATTGCTTTCTGGTTCAGGATATGATTTAGGAGGTTTTGTGGCAAAAAATACGGTTACAGGTGAGATTTATTTCAGTGATCAATATCATAATCGTGCTCTTCCACAGTATTCTGAGGAGGATTTGCCTGCAGGAACGTATGAGTTTTCAGGTCTTCAGGGGCAGGGGCGTTGGGTAGGTTATGGAACAGTAATTGCTACAGTATCTGATGAAAATCTAGATGAGGATGGATATATTACTATATATATTCCAATCACATGGGAAGTATAATTTTGTGAGAGAAAAAATAATTATCTAAATTTACAAATCCTCGAACGAGGATTTTTTAATCTACAGTAGTTAATGGCTGTTGTATATACTACATCTTCTTATGTGAAGAATATAGAAACAGCTTCAATAATATTCTGTTTGGATTTTTCTGAATAGATTTTTTTCATCATTTGTGTTTTTTAGGCCTCTTCGGAGGCCTTTTCTTTTTAATACCTTTATGATTATACTCATATATGTAGAGAAATAAGAATGGTATCTTTGAATAAACATTTTCTATTCCATATTATCCTTATGATAAAAGTTCCTCATTTCGGGGAACTTTTTTATTGCAAAGAGGAGAGTGAATAGAAACTTTATATGACTGTACTCATAAAATAGAAGAAAAAGAAGGTTTATTTTTGAGTTGAAATTTTTATTTCTGATATAAAATTTTTTTTCATCATTTGTGTTTTTTGAGGCCTCCAGATGGGGGCTTTTTTGATGATGTAGTTTCATCTATGTGCTGAGTTCTTTATTCATTAAAAATTATTCTGCCGTCAAAAGGATGATCCCAAACTACAAATATGCTTTCATCTAATCTTCGAATAGGAGCTTGTATTATTTCATATTCTCCTTTTTCATTCAGTCTTTGTACAATAAGGTTGCTGCCTTCGCCTATTTCATTTACTTTGAACTCAATCTGATATTGTTTTTCATGATTCTGAGCAAAATCTGTTTTTTTTAATTGTTTTTGTGACACGATATTAGATTTAAATGTTATGTTAAATGACAGAATAAATTATGCCAAGTTGTAATTTTTGAGGTCTTCTTTGTCTTCATCTTGTATTTTGAAGAATTTATCTCTTTTGCTGATTTTTTATTTTTATTTTTTTTAAAAATTATTGAATTGTTAAGTATTGCGCTATTTGATAATATATGTGTGGTGTTTAGTGGAGTTATTATTTGTATATATTTAAAGTTCAATGTGTTTTATATGTTAATTTTTTAATTGTATTTTCTCTGTTTATGAAAGAAATTTTAATTTTTTTTCAAAAAAAGTAATTCTTGGCACGATTTTTCAATATACCAATGCAACTCATGTTTAATTTGAGTTTTCATGGTTATTAGTTTTTATCCTCGGAATTTCCGAGGATTTTTTTTGTTTATATGTGAAGGTGTTGAAAGGTGTCTTAATTTTTGACGATCAGGTTTTAAAATGGAATAATAAAATATAGTATAAAACAAAAATCATAATTCTATGATACTCTGTGTTTTTTAATTTGTTTTAAACTATCGATCATTAGTGGGTTAATATCATGTTTTTTATTCTCTTTTCGGTGATATTTTTGTATCATTGCAGCTGATAAAAAATTAATAATTATGAAAAAGCTATTGTTAGCATCGTTATTTGTACTAACACTTACATCATGTGGAAGAGATGAGGCGGAAATTCAAACAGAAAATCAATCGGCTGTATCTTCTTCACCTTCTTTAAATTCTATATCGGCTAAAGGTTCTGAAAAGATGAGTATGACTGTGGTTCCAATTCATAGACAATATAGTTATGAAAGAGAGAAACATTTTTTTGGAAAAAATATACAGCCTCCTGGATCAGCTCCAAATACATTAAGATGGAGATATGAGCAAGTAGCTTTTGGACTGGAGTCCTCATTCAATACTATTGCCTCAGATGTTCCGGTTGTAAGTATGCTTAATCCGAACACTTTAGATAATGTTTTGGTTACAACTATTGTTGAGAGGCAAAGTGCAGAATCACAAGGATATATTGTTATCGAAGATTTGGGATTTTCTATTAACAAGAATGCGATGAACGCTTCTCCGGTTTATAGATATTTCAGACCTTCAAAAAGTGGTCATCTTTATACTAAGAATTTTGCCGAACTAGGTAATGGTGGAAATGGTTGGGTATATGAAGGAATAGCATTTTATGCTTATTAATCCAGAACATTAATATATAATTTGACCGTCTCAAAAGGACGGTCAAATTTTTTATTTAATGTAAAATGAGCCTAAGATGAATGATATATTTAACTGAAAATAATATTATTGAAGATAAAAAAACCTCTAAATAAAATTTAGAGGTTTTAAAGAGGTACCTAGCGGATTCGAACCGCTGTAGATGGTGTTGCAGACCACTGCCTAGCCGCTCGGCCAAAGTACCATGTCTTACCATTTTTGAGGTGTGCAAATATAGCTAAATTTCTATACAAACCAAAGTTTTTATGTAATTTCTTTCATTTTTATACTGTCAATTTTGCTTTCAGTCTGTTTTTCAGACTTATAATTTTTGCTGGCTATGACTCATTTTTTCTGAAATTGTTAAGACCTTATTGTATTTTAAAAAAGATACAGAATTAAGAAGGGTGGATCTGGTAAGATTTTTAGTTTTTAGAATCCATTGACAAGTAGTTTTAAGGTGGCATTAGTATCAATAACAGCAGTAATTCCTGTACTGTTGAGAAGAATTTTACTCGGTTTCAGGTTAAATACCTTTCCACTCATCTTTAATCCTTTGTAATATTCTTTATTGAAAGCGTCTTCAATACTTTTTCTTGATGTTTCTTCTAATTCTTGTGTTGGAATTCCATATTCTTCTTCAATCATCTTTACGATTTTCCCTTGGAATAGGAGAGATGCTGTTTTTTGAAGAATATTCATTGTTTTCAGTTTGAACTTAGTGTCAGACAAAACAATTTTTCTTTTGCTTTCATCATACACCGGAATTCCCGAAATAACAGCAGTTCCTTTGATGTACCCTTCTGTCTGCGCTTCAATGACGATTCTGCTGTCTACACCATATACCCTGATGTCTGTTACCTTTACTTTAGAATCTCTGATATCAAACTCTTTATTTAAAAAAGTTTTTCTGGCCATATTGCTTGCTTCCGTAAAAGGAATATTAGCTGTCGTCTGCAAAACAAATTTATCTGCAACAGTAGGAGAGAAATTAAAGTTGCTTGCAGAAGTTACTGTTGGAGAGGCTGCCGGTTTATTTCCTGTAAATGTTTCTGAGAAAATATCAATTCCAAGGGTTGCATTGATCTGATTTCCGTAGAACTTTAATGGAGTAATATTAACGCCTACCGGGCTTACTTTTAACCAGGTGTTATATTCTTCTGAAATATTGATTGGCTGTGCAAAAGTGTTCCAAGCCATAATAGCGTATTGTTGGAAATTCAGTTGCGTGGCCATTTGCTGATCTATCGTTTTACAGAATTTCTCTTGTTGTTCCTTCAAACTCTTTTCAACAATAGGAGTGATTGGGATTTGTATTCTGCCATAGTCCAATACGGGTTTGGTCACCCATCGGAATCCGTTAGGCTGAGTATTGGTGATAATTGTCCAGTTATTTTTAAATGTAACGGTTGTATTAAAAGACATTACGGTCTCAAAAGTGGTATTCTGGTAGGAGTAAACTCCTAAAGTTCCTATTCCTTTTTCTGCCCAGATCTTTAAAGGTACCTCGATCAAAAGATTTTGACTTGTGCCTCCCACTAAGCGGATAGGTCTGGTTTTCCAGACTTTTACTTTAAACTGATCATTATTATTGTCTGTATAAGAATCGTCCTGATAGATGAGATCCTTTACAGAAGCATTTACCATGTTACTAAGCTCTGAAAGTGGAATCGTTACCGGCATAGTAATGCTGGATTTAATCTTTGGAAAGTTATAACTGGCCAATTGATTATCAACACTTGCTTGACCGAAAGCATTGATGAATGCTGCTAAAAATAATATTTTAATGAATTTCAATTTTGTATTTTTTTAATGAAATAAAAATAAGGATTTTAATTTTCCGGTTTAAAGCTTTTTTCCAATTCAATGGTTGCTCCTTTCATCTCGCCCTGCATAGGAGGTGCTGTTTTGGTAAGCTTAATCTTGATATAGTCGATTTGTGGAAAACGCTCATGTATTTTTGAGATAATTCTTCCTGCAACATGCTCCAGAAGTTTGGATTTGATTTTCATTTCGTGATGAATGATATCATTAATGTCTGCATAGCTTATGGTATCATTCAGGTCATCGGATTCTGCTGCCTTCCACAAATCGGTATGAAGTTCTGCATTTAAAATATAATAGGTGCCAATAATATTTTCTTCAGGTAAAACCCCGTGGTAGGCATATATTTTTACATTTTCAAGATATATCTTACTCATTGCTTAATTTTTATCAAGCAAAAATCGTCTTAATTCTTCAAAATCTGAATTTATTTCTACAGTTTTTTTCTCCTTTTTCATGAGGTTCTCCAGAGATTGGGGAATTTCAATTTTTGTTTTGATCGCATTTTCTACGGCATCAGGGAATTTTACGGGATGTGCCGTTCCCAGAATGAATCCTTTTTTACCTGGGTTTTCTTTAAGGTATTGTTCTAAAGAGGCAAAAGCTACAGCACTATGAGGATCCAGGATATAATGGTTTTCTTTATATACTTTTGTAATTGTTTGCATCGTTTTCTCATCGTTAATGGAATAACCGGATATCTTATTTTTTAAAAGATCAAATTCATTGTTGAAAAGTTCCATGATTCTGACAAAATTACTTGGGGCTCCTACATCCATAGCATTGGATAATGTTGCTACAGTTTTTTTAGAGTTAAATTTTTCAGTTTTTAGATATTCCGGAATTACATCGTTAGCATTGCAAGCGGCAATAAAATGTTCTGCAGGAAGACCACGGAGGTGTGCTAAAATTCCGGCACAAATATTTCCGAAATTTCCACTCGGAACAGCAATAACAGGAGTTTTATTTTCTGTCTGCTGCCATTGTTTTAATGCTAACAAATAATAAATCTGCTGTGGAAGCCATCTGGCAACATTAATAGAATTGGCTGAAGTCAAAAATAATTGTTCATTGATTTCTGCATCGGAGAAGGCTTGCTTTACTAAACCTTGACAATCATCAAAACTTCCATTAACTTCCAATGCATAGATGTTTTTTCCTAATGCTGTAAGTTGTTTTTCCTGAACGGGACTTACCCTGTTTTTAGGATAAAGAATGACAACTTCTATTCCCGGAAGATCATAAAATCCGTGAGCAACAGCACCGCCGGTATCTCCTGAAGTGGCTACCAAAACAGTAACTTTTTTCTGCTGGCCTTCTAAAAAATAAGACAAACAACGACTCATAAAGCCTGCTCCAATATCTTTAAATGCCAGAGTTGGGCCATGAAAAAGTTCCAACACTGAAATATCATCATTAATCTTTCTCAATGGGATGTTGAAATTAATGGTTTCTGAAACAATTTTTTTTAATATTTCAGAAGGAATTTTTTCACCAACAAAGTCTTTCATACATTGATAAGCAATCTCCACATCAGAATATTGATGAAGGTTTTGAATAAATTCTGTATCAAATAGAGGAAGGTTTTCCGGGAAAAATAATCCTTTATCTTTTCCTTGTCCTTTTATGGCTGCTGCTTTGAAATCAACAATTTCCTCGTGGTCTTTTAAATTATAATATCTCATTTGTTTTAATCTTGTTTAGGTTCTTCAATGATTTCAATTCCTACAGGATTTATTTTGGAAACATAGACAAAGCTATCTATATTGATTTCGTCATAGATAGATTTCATCAGATCAGCGATCTTTTCGGCAGTTTCTTTTTCTTCTGCCAACATAAAAATAGAAGGCCCTGATCCTGAAATTCCGCCTCCCAGAGCTTCAAGCTGAAGACTCATTGATTTAATTTCATCAAATTTTGGAATTAGGATACTTCTTACCGGCTCTATAATAACATCGTTCAGGCTCCTGCCAATTAATGCAAAATCATTTTTCTGAATACCAGCGATCAATCCTGCAATATTTCCCCATTGCTCAACAGCACTTTTTAAGGGGATGTTTTTCTTTAGAATCTGCCTTGAATCAGACGTTTTAACTTCAACCTGAGGATGCACGGCAGCAACAAATAAATCTGGTGTGTTCAATGGAATGATATCAATGGGATGAGTAGATTTTACCAGGGTAATTCCACCATAAATGCATGGAGCAATATTGTCTGCATGACGGACTCCCGAAGCAAGTTCTTCTCCAAACATAGCAAAATGTACCATTTCGTCTTTTGACAGAATATTTCCTAATAAAATATTGGCTCCAAGGGCGGCTCCAGCGGCGCTAGCCGCGCTGGAGCCAAGCCCGCTTCCAGGCTTTATATGTTTATGAATAATGACCTCAAAACCATTTTCCAGATTAAAATGTTCCTGGATTTTTAAAAGAACTACTCCTGCAACATTTTTGGACGGCTCTTCCGGGAGACCAAAGAAGTCTTTATGTTTAATAATGATTTCTGAAGTTTCCAATAAACGGATTTCCATTTCATCATAAGGCTCATTGACTGCCATTCCAAGGATATCAAAGCCACATACCAGATTGGCTACTGTAGCCGGAATTTTTAATTTTACTTTTTTCATATTTTTGTTTTTAAACTGAACGGATGATGTCTGCGAAAATTCCACTTGCAGTTACTTCTGCTCCGGCACCGGCTCCTTTTATAACCAATGGCTGTGCGGAATATCTTAATGTTTTAAAAATGACAATATTATCTTTTCCATAAAGATGAAACAGATCGCTTTCCGGAGCTACATGCTGTAAACCGACTCTAGCTTTTCCGTCTTTAAATTCTGCGGTATATTTTAGTATTTTTCCTTCTTTTTGAGCATTGTCGAATAAATATTTAAAGTGACTTTCATATTCTGTAAGCTTTTCGTAAAAATGTTCTACACTCCCTTCCATACAGGCTTCAGGCAGAAAACCAGTGTTTTCAATCTCTTCAAACTGAAGGGGATATCCGGCTTCTCTGGCAAGAATTAAAATTTTCCTGGCTACATCTGTTCCCGAAAGGTCAAGCCTTGGATCCGGTTCGGTATAACCTTCTTTTTGGGCTTGGGCTACCACCTCAGAAAATTTTCTGTTTCCGTCATAAGTGTTGAATACAAAATTTAATGTTCCACTAAGGACGGCTTCAATGGATGTAATTTTATCACCACTTTTGATAAGATCGTTGATCGTTCCTATTACTGGAAGACCTGCTCCAACATTTGTTTCGAAGTGAAAGCTGCAGTTATGGTTTCTGGCTGTATTTTTTAGAGAGGTGTATTTTTCAAAATCTGATGAAGCTGCAATTTTATTACAAGCAACAATATTGATACTTCTTTTCAATAAGCGCTCATATACTTTCGGAATTTCCGAACTTGCTGTAATGTCCACAAAAACAGAATTTCTTAAATTACGTGCTATAATTTCTTCAGCAAATTTTTGAACAGAAGCTTCCATACCCGATTCATTCCAGTTGATGTATTCTTCTTCAGAAATCCCTTTGTCAGCAAAGATCATTTTGCGACTGTTGGAGAGGCCGGCAATTCTTAAATTGATAAAATGATGCTCTCTTAAATATTGATTCTGATTATAAATCTGTTGGATAAGCTTAGTACCTACATTTCCTGTTCCACAAATGTAGAGGTGAATCTGCTTGATTTCAGATTCAAAAAATTCTTCATGAAGAACATTCACCGCTTTTTTGGCATCTTTTTCAGCAACCACAACGCTGATATTTCTTTCTGAGGAACCTTGGGCAATGGTTCTGATGTTGATTCCATTATTCCCCAGGCATCCAAACATTTTAGCACTTACACCGCTTCTGCTTTTCATATTTTCCCCTACTAATGCTACAATGGAAAGGCCTGTTTCAATATTGATAGGAGCTATTCTTTTTAAATTAATATCATCTGCAAAAGACAAATTAATGGCATTTTCGGCTGCTGATTTATCTTTTTCATGAATCGCAATAGTGATAGAGTGTTCTGAAGATCCTTGTGTAATCAGAATAACATTTATTTTTTCCTGGCTCAGACATTGGAAGAGTTTTGCAGAAATTCCAGGGATTCCTATCATGCCACTACCTTCTAAAGTCAGAAGAGCAATATTTTCCATATTTGAAATTCCCACAGCGATCTGCTGTTTTTGATGTTCTGCATTATTCAGGTGATGAGAAATTAATGTTCCTTGGGCTTCCGGATCGAAAGTGTTTTTAATTTTAAGGTTGATATTTCTAACCATCACAGGCTGAATTGACGGTGGATAAATAACTTTTGCTCCAAAGTGAGAAAGTTCCATGGCCTCATGATAAGATATTTCAGCGATGGGTTTAGCTTGGGATGCCAGACGAGGATCTGCAGTCATCATTCCGCTTACATCTGTCCATATCTGAAGTTCCTCCGCATGAATGGCAGCAGCAATAATTGCAGCAGTATAATCTGAACCACCACGTCCTAATGTTGTAGTAGAACCTTTTTCATCACTAGCAATAAAACCAGGCCCTATGATAATACGGTTTTGGTGTTGATTGAAATAATTTTTAAAATTACTTTCAGTACTCTTAAAATTCACCTTTGCGTTGGTAAAATTGCTGTCTGTTTTGATGAGTTCAGCAACATTCATCCATAAACAATCTAATCCTTGATACTGAAGTCGTGCGGCTATAATATTAGAAGACAAAAACTCTCCATATGAGGCAATTTTATCTTTGATTCTTAAAGTAAGTTCACCAAGAATAAAGATTCCGTTATAGATATCTTCGAGATCATTGAAATGTTTTTTTACAAAGCTGAGTTGGGAACTTTGTTCTAAAATGGGGATGAGTTCTTTGACAAGGTTCAGGTGTTTTTCTTCTGCATTTTTAAGAAGCTGAAGATAATCTTCGTTTTTAACGGATGCATATTCTGCAGCCTGAAGCAGAAGATCTGTTACCCCATGAAGGGCCGATACAATAACTACAATATTATTTTTTGCAGATTCATTTTTAACAATGTTTTCCACCAGCAGAATATTCTGAGAATTGGCGACTGAAGTTCCGCCGAATTTTAAGATTTTCATCTATTATTTTTTTAAGGTTAGGTAAAGTGAGAGAGCTACTCTTTAAAAAAAGAGTACAGGGTACCGAAAATAATATGTGAAAATTTACCCCTTTATGGGGTAGTCGTTGTAGTTGTGAATGTAGAAACAGAAGATACTCCTGAAATAGGTGATTTCAGGATAGAAATATCAGATATGTTTCTAGAAAAATTCATTGTAACGGAACAAATGTACAAATTATTTTGAAATAGACAACTTTTAAGATTATAAATTAATAAGTCCTTTTTTAGAGATGTATTTTGCGTAATTAATTAAAAATCTTATATTTATGATATTAACTAAAACAAAAATCCTATGAAAAATTCAAAAAAAATTAAGAGAGAAAATTTAAAATCAATTAATGGAGGTGGACCTGGTAATTGTTATGAAACTTGTCCTATTGGTCCTTATGGTCCGAATGATGTAAGATCATGTGAGAGCTTTTATAGCTTACCTGAATGTTGTAAAGGAAGGGTAATTGTAAGCAGTGAATGCTTTGGACCCTATTAATTTTTTTAATAGAATACAATTATTATACAACAGTATTTTTTACTTATCATCTTAAAATTAAAACATTATGAAAACAATTAAAAAATTAACACGAGAGCAAAAGAAAAGTATCAATGGTGGTGCAACCCAAATTCAAATTGATGCTTGTGGTAGCGAGCAGCTTGTATGCTTTATGGGAGGAGGTAAATGGGGGTGTTGGCTAAAACCGGGTGGGAAATGTTATGCTCCAATGCTGTAACTTGAACCAGATTATAATCATTCAAAATTTTACCGTATGAAAAAATTATCAAGAACAAAGCTGAAAGATATTAAAGGGCAACAAATGAGTGGCTGTGCCAGATGTTCAACCTCAGGAAACTACGGCGATGGCCCTGAATATACTTATGGTTGTATGAGTTTTTGGGGATTATCACCCGAATGCAGAAACTGTGTAGATGTAAGTGCAGACTGCTATGGCCCCGATTATTCCGATTACTATAATCATTAAGGATCATGTAATAAACATCAAAAATGGATGGTGAAGTATTTCAATTAGATCACCATTAAAAAATAAAAAAGCACTGTTTTTACAGTGCTTTTTGCTTATTTTATACTTTTAGAAAGATCAAGCATGGCCTCAATGGGCTTCAATGCTTTTACTCTTAATTCTTCGTCGATAAGAATTTCAGGAAGTTCATATTTCATACATAAGTACAATTTTTCCATTGTATTACGTTTCATATAGAAACACTCTGAGCAATTACAGCTTTCGTCAAAAACCAATGCTGGAATCAATTCTTTATGTGGTGCACGTTTTCTCATTTCGTGAAGAATTCCTTCTTCTGTTGCAATGATAAACTTCTGGCAATCGTCTTTTTCTACATAATCCAATAGAGCAGATGTGGAACCAATAAAGTGGGCTAGCTTTAAAACTGCTTCTTCACCTTCCGGGTGTGCAATCATTTTCGCATCCGGATTATCTGCAAGTTGCTTTGCAATTCTTTCCATAGAAAATGCTTCGTGTACGATGCAGCTTCCATCCCAAAGGATCATATCACGACCTGTCTTTTTAGATAAATATCTTCCCAGGTTTTTATCCGGTGCAAAAATGATAGGTCTGTCTTTTGGAAGAGCTTCAATAACTGTTTCAGCATTGGAGCTTGTCACAATAATATCACTTTCTGCTTTTGTTTCTGCATTACAGTTGATGTAAGTGGCAATTAAAGCATCAGGATGTTGTTCACGCATTTTTCTTAGCCCTTCTCCAGAACATCCGTCTGCCAGAGAGCATCCAGCCATTGTGTCAGGTAAAACTACTTTTTTAGTTGGGTTAAGAATTTTGGCTGCTTCAGCCATGAAATGCACTCCGCAGAATACGATCATATCAGCATTGGTTTCCTTTGCTTGTCTTGCTAATTGCAAAGAATCTCCAAGGAAATCGGCAATGTCCTGAATTTCTCCCGGTTGGTAATAATGCGCAAGGATTACAGCGTTTTTCTCTTCTTTAAGTTTCAGAATGGCTTTTACCAGTTCTTCTCCCTGAGGAATCGCTATATCTTTTATATCCAAAAATCCTTTTACAGGAATTGCAGATTTAGCTTTTTCTAATGTTTCGGTACTCATATCAACCTCAATGTTTTTTATTATCAGAAGTTAGAGGTTAGAAATTAGAAGTTAGATTTTGATGAAAGTATATCGCTTCCATCTTCTGACCTCCATCTTCCAGCCATTAATTATTGATAAAACTTTTTATTAAACTTTCTATTTCTTTTTTAGCTTCATCAAGATCGGAATTGATTACGATCCTGTCAAATTCACTGGCGTAAGACATCTCTTCTTCCGCTTTTTCAACACGGGTTTTGATGGTTTCTGCATCATCCGTATTTCTTGAAATCAATCTTCGTTCCAATTCTTCAATGGAAGGCGGTTCTATAAAAATAGACAATGCCTTTTCTCCGAAGTATTTTTTCAGGGAGATTCCTCCTTTTACATCTACATCAAAAATAACAACTTTTCCCTGATTCCAGATCTTTTCTACTTCAGATTTTAAAGTCCCGTAATATTTATCAGTGTATACTTCTTCATATTCTACAAAAGCATCTTCTGAAATTTTCTGTCTGAATTCATCAGGCGTTAAAAAATGATAGTCTACTGCATGTACTTCACTTCCTCTTGGTTGTCTTGTGGTACATGAGATTGAAAATTCAAGTTCCGGGAAGGTTTCCAGGGAATGCTTTACCAATGTAGTTTTTCCGCTTCCAGATGGTGCTGAAAATATAATTACTTTATCCATTTAGATTAGAGATTTTTAGATGGGAGAGGTGAGACAGAATCTCATCTTCTCTTGTCTATAGGTCTATTGTCTATAATACGTTTAACGTTTGTTCTTTAATTTTTTCCAGATCGTCCTTCATCTTCACTACAAGTTTCTGAATTTCGGCATGATTGGCTTTTGAACCTAATGTGTTGATCTCTCTTCCGATTTCCTGAGAAATAAAGCCCAGTTTTTTACCGTTGAAAGATTCATTGTCCATTACTTCTTTATAATACTTCAAATGTTGGGCAAGTCTTACCTTTTCTTCTGAAATATCCAGTTTTTCTGTGAAGTAGGCCATTTCCTGATAGAAACGCGTTTCATCCACATTTTCGAATTCTTTCAGAGTCTTTTGGTAACGTTCTTTTACACTTACGATTCTTTCTTCTTCAAAAGGAATCACCTCACCCAGATACTTATCAATATTTTGAATATTTCTGTTAAGTTCTTCATGTAAATTGCTGCCTTCAGTGGTTCTGAATTCTTCAAAACGGTCTACGGCTGCATTAACGATTTTAGCCAATGCTTCCCATTCGCCTTCTGTAAGTTCATCAGGTCTTGAGGTAATGGCATCAGGAAGTCGAACTGCCATTTTCAGGTATTCGAAATCAGGGCCATCTGATGCAATATTTTTAAGTTCATTGATGTAGGAATCAATTAAACCTTTATTGATTTTTACATCATTAGATTCTTCAAGGTTTTCAATATTGACGTAGCAGTCAACTTTTCCACGGATAATTCTATCGTTAAGAATTTTTCTGATCTCAAATTCTTTTTCTTTATAGCGTAAAGGAATTTTGATATTTAAATCAAAGCTCTTGCTGTTCAGTGATTTAATATCTATTGTTATTTTTTTTCCTTCAAAAACATCTTCGGCTCTACCGAAGCCAGTCATTGATAAAATCATAGTTTTTTATTGTTCTACAAAGATAAACATTTAAATTAGCACAGTGAAATCTGTAAAAGATTCTATTTTGCTGATAAAATAATGAATGTGCACCGATGAAAAATCTGATTTCTGTAGTAGGCCCCACCGGAATAGGGAAGACAAAACTAGCCATTGATCTGGCAAAACATTTCAATACTGAAATTATTTCCTGTGATTCCAGACAGTTTTTCAAGGAAATGAAAATAGGAACAGCAGCACCCTCGGAAGAAGAATTAGCTGAAGCACTTCATCATTTTATCGGAAACCTTTCGGTAGAAGAATATTATTCTATAGGGCAATATGAAGAAGATGCCCTGAAAAAACTCAATGAACTTTTTAAAAATCATAACACCGTTATTCTTGTAGGGGGAAGTATGATGTACGAAAAAGCTGTCATTGAAGGATTGAATGACCTTCCTGAAGCAGATATTGAAAATCAGGAAAAGCTTCAGAATATCATGGAAGAGGATGGAATAGAAAGACTTCAGGAAATTTTAAAGGAATTGGATCCCGAATATTTTGAAGTGGTGGATATTCACAATCATCGAAGACTTTTACGTGCTATTGATGTTATCTGGCAAACCCATAAAAAATACTCTGAACAAATTGCTGTTTCTCAGGATTCCAGAGATTTTAATGTGATAAGAATCGGAATTGAAGCTCCCAGAGAAGAATTGTATGACAGGATCAATCGCAGGGTTGATATAATGATGGAAAAAGGTCTTTTGGATGAGGTAAAAGGATTGGAAAGATTTAAAGAGCTTACCGCTTTGAATACTGTTGGTTATGCTGAACTATTCAAATATTTCGATGGTGAATGGGATTTGGATTTTGCCATTTCTGAAATTAAAAAGAACAGCCGCCGATACGCTAAACGACAATTGACTTGGTATAGAAAGGCTGAAGATATTCATTATTTGCAGTTGGGATATTCTCAACAGGATTATGAAGATTTGCTGCTTTGGATAACCGGGCAGTTCCAGAAATAATTTTTTCAATTTACATACTCTAGATATTTATTTTTCATTTGAAAATATAAGTTGAGATTCTTTACTCCATGTTGTTCCGTTCAGAATGACAACGCAAATAATTAGACGCTCCAAGGTAATCTAAAGCACTTTTTTATGTTGATTTACTACAGGATAACAATAAAAAAATGCGATCCATAAAGAATCGCATTATAAAACAATATAATTAAATTTACTACTTCCAACCGCCGCCCAGCGCTCTGTATAAATCTACAATGCTGCTTAATCTCTGTCTTTTAATGGAAGCAAGATTCAACTCAGCCTGAAGAGAATTTCCTTGTGCGGTAATCACTTCAAGATAATTGGCCGAACCTCCTCTGTAAAGAAGTTGTGCACTTTTAATTCCATCTTTTAAGGTGGTAGATTGCTCGGCTGCTTTTTGTTCCTGAACTTTTAAGTTTTCATTGGAAACCAAAGCATCCGAAACTTCACCTACGGCATTCAATACAGATTGACGGAATGCCAGTACATTTTTTTCTCTTTGAATTTTAGCGACCTCAAAATCCGTCTTCAATTGTCTTTTCTGAAAAATAGGTTGAGTAATTCCGCCTAAAACAGATCCAAATAATGATGCAGGAATTTGAAACCAGTTATCAAATTTGAATGAATTTACTCCGCCATTAGCTGTAATTTTTAATGAAGGATACATATTGGCTTGGGCAATTCCTACCATTGCATTAGATTCCAATAAAACCAATTCTTGTTGACGGACATCCGGTCTGCGGCTTACCATAGCTGCCGGAAGACCTGCCATGATATTCTGCGGCAGGGAAGTATCAGACATTTCCAGCGTTCTGTTGACTTTATTAGGAGTTTCACCAACTAAAATACTCAAAGCATTTTCCTGAATAGCAATATTCTGTTCCAATTGCGAGATCAAAAGTTCAGTGGCTTGTTTCTGAGCACTTGCTTGCTGTACTCCTAAAGAAGTCGTATCGCCACTTTCCCACATCTTTTGTGTAATCATCAGGGTATTGCTGCTCAACTCCAGATTAGATTTGGCAATGGCTAATTGTTTATCCAGCATCAAAAGATTGTAATATCCTTGAGCAATGGCAGCTACAACCTGTGTTTGAATAGCTTTTGAGCCTTCATAAGTCTGAAGGTACTGCATTCTTGAAACTTCCTGTTGATTTTTAATTTTTCCCCAGATATCAGCTTCCCATGATAAATTGAACGCAGCATTATAATCTTCAACATGGCTTGAACCTAAAAATAGATTGAGACTTTGCCCATTCATGCTGTTTTTGGATGGCTTTGAAATTTGTGCTGACACTCCAAAACCAACATCAGGATATTGCATATACTTTGCCTGTTTCAGTTTTTCCTGTGAAGAGGCTACCTGTTTTAAAGCAATTTGAAGATCATAATTGTTTTTAATTCCTTTTTCAATCAATCCCTGCAAAATAGGGTCATTGAAAAATTGTTTCCATTCCAGGTTGGCAATACTGGCTGTATCCGCAGTAGCTGTGTATTGAAACTTTTCCGGAATCGGTAGATCCGGTTCCGTGTATGCCAATTTTGACACACAGGAAACAGATCCTAAAGCTATGGCGAATGTTAATATAATATTTTTTAGTCTTTTCATAGTTTTGTTTATTAAACTTAGAAACTTTGAGGAATACTTATGATTATAGAATGACACGAATGTTTATGATGGTATTGATATGGAAAGTCAAGAGTTTTCAAAACGTATACGTATTTCCTATGTTCAGCTTTTCTCACCTTAAAATGGCTCGGTGCTGAAAGCTATTGTATTCCTCAATAGTTTATATAATTTTATTTTACCACAGACGTAATTAATTGGTGGTAGCTAAAAGCTCTTCTTCCATTTGTTTTTTCAGAAGTCTTTTCTTCTTTTTACTTGGCATTTTTTCGTGCAGGTATTGGAAAACCACATACATCACCGGAATAATGAATATTCCAAATACAACTCCTGTCAGCATTCCTCCTACTGTACTGTAACCGATAGAATGGTTTCCTTTTGCAGAGGCTCCCTGTGTCCAAACCAATGGAAGCATCCCAACAATGAAGGCAAAAGAAGTCATCAGGATCGGTCTTAGACGTAATCTTGAAGCCTGAAGAGCTGATTCAATCAATGATCTTCCTGCTTTTCTTCTCTGTACTGCAAATTCCACGATCAGGATGGCATTTTTGGCCAATAACCCGACCAGCATAATTAATCCTACCTGTACATAAATATTGTTATCAATCCCAGCTAATCCTGTAAAAGCAAATACCCCGAATATTCCTGTTGGAATGGTTAAAATAATAGCAAATGGAAGAATATAACTTTCATATTGAGCGGATAGCAGGAAATACACAAATAAGATGCTCAGAAGGAAAATGAAGGTAGTTTGTCCTCCGGTTTTGATCTCTTCACGAGTGATTCCCGTCCATTCATAACCATATCCTCTTGGAAGTGATTGTTTAGCTACTTCTTCAACAGCTTTGATGGCATCTCCTGTACTGTATCCAGGTTTTGGAGTACCATTGATGGTTACAGCATTGAAAAGGTTATTTCTAGTTACGGTTTCTGGCCCGAAAGTTCTTTTCAAGGTTACCAAAGTTTTAGCAGGAACCATTTCTCCTGATTTATTTTTCACATAGATTCCTTCCAAAGAGTTGATATCTGTACGATAAGGAATATCTGCCTGAGCCATTACTCGGTAGTATTTTCCGAATCTGTTGAAATCCGAAACGAAGCTACTTCCGTAATAAATCTGCATGGTTTGCATTAATTCAGTTACTGAGACTCCTAGCTGATTGGCTTTATCTGTGTCTACATTAATAGTATATTGTGGGTTTCCGGCTGCATAAGTAGTAAAAGCAAATGCAATTTCCGGACGTTTCATCAATTCACCAATGAATTGTTGAGTAGTTGTTCCCAATTGTTCAAAAGAACCATTGGTTTTGTCCTGCAACATAAATTCAAAACCTGAAACGTTACCAAATCCCTGAATCGTAGGGAAGTTAAAGAAGAATGCATTGGCATCTTTTACCTGGCTTACTTTCCCTGTTAATGCAGCGGCAATCTGATCAGGATCTTTCATGTTTCCACGCTTATCATAATCTTTAAGTTTAATGAAACCTGCAGAATAAGGAGAAGCATTAGCATTACTAATAAAGTTCATCCCATCGGCTACCCAAAGGTGATTGGTGGCTTTTTCTCCGTTGATAATTTTGTCAATCTGTGCCGTAGCATTATGCGTTCTTTCCAGTGAACTTCCCGGAGGAGTATTCACAGCATATAATACGAATCCCTGGTCTTCTGTTGGAATAAATCCTGAAGGCGCTTTTTTAATCATAAAAACACTGGCTGCCGTAATCACAACAAGACCTCCAATGGCTACCCATTTGTTTTTGATTAAAAATTTGAGACTGTAGATATATTTTTTGGTCATGTTGTTGAAGCTGGCATTAAATGCATTGAAAAATCTAGCTCCAAAACCTTTTTTATGACCATGTTCGCCATGTTCTCCCTGAGGATCGTTCAGGAAAAGTGCACATAATGCAGGACTTAATGTTAATGCATTTACTGCAGAAATCATGATCGCAATTGCTAATGTAAAGGCAAACTGTCTGTAGAAAACTCCCGCAGGTCCCTGCATAAATCCAACCGGAATAAATACAGCACACATCACCAATGTAATGGAGATAATCGCTCCTGAGATCTCACTCATGGAATTCATGGTGGCATGTTCTACAGGCATTCCTGTTTGTTCCATTTTAGAATGGACAGCTTCTACCACCACAATAGCATCATCCACTACAATACCGATGGCCAGTACCAATGCAAATAAAGTAAGCATGTTGATACTAAAACCAAACAATTGCAGGAAAAAGAAAGTACCAATAATAGCTACAGGCACTGCAATAGCCGGAATTAAGGTCGATCTGAAATCCTGAAGGAAAATAAATACTACAATAAATACAAGAATAAATGCAATCACTAATGTTTCCACTACCTGGTGGATTGAAGCATCAAGGAAATCCTTGGAATTATACATGATAATTGGCTTCACTCCTTTAGGTAGAGTAGTACTGAACTGATCTACCTGTTTTTCAATCTCAGTCAGGATCTCATTAGCGTTGGATCCGGCTGTCTGTAGAATAGCAAATCCTGCAACCGGTTTTCCGTCTACTCTGTTTGTTGCTGTATACGTATAAGAACCGAATTCTACTCTTGCAACATCTTTTAATCTTAAGAATGATCCGTCACTATTCGCTTTGATGGCGATACTTTCATAATCTTCGCCTTTGTTCAGCTTTCCTTTATATTTAAGGATATATTCATAAGTTTCCTTACTTCCCTGGCCAAGCCGCCCTGGAGCTGCTTCAAGGTTGTGATCTTTGATAGCATTCAGAACTTCCTGTGGAGAAAGATTGTTGGCAGCCAAACGATCTGGTTTTAGCCAGATTCTCATGGAATAATCTCTTGTTCCGAAAACCTGAGCCTGGGCAACTCCTGGAATACGCTGAATTTGAGGAATCACGTTAATTTTAAGGTAATTCTGTAAGAAAAGTTCATCATATTGTTTTGGATCATCGCTGGATAATCCCATGAACATAATCATACTGTTCTGAACTTTCTGTGTTGAAATTCCGGCTTGTACTACTTCCTGAGGAAGCTGGCTCATCGCTTTTGATACACGGTTTTGAACGTTTACTGCAGCATTATCAGGATCAGATCCCTGCTTAAAGAAAACGCTTAGAGTCATAGTTCCGTCATTACTGGAGTTGGAAGTCATGTAGGTCATGTTTTCAACCCCGTTTACAGCTTCCTCAATAGGAGTTGCTACAGAACGTGCTACTACTTCAGCATTTGCTCCCGGATAGAAAGCCGTTACCTGAACACTTGGCGGGGCAATATCAGGAAAGAGAGCAATAGGCAAATTAAAGAGAGACAAGGCTCCCAATAATAAGAGTATTATGGAGATGACCGTTGAAAGTACCGGTCTTTCTATAAATTGTTTTAACATAAGAAGTTTATTTTTTTAAGTCTTCTGCATTCAGAATATTTACAAAGGTTTTGCTCTCAATAAACTGTCTGAAGAAATAGCTTTAGGTCTGATAGAAGCACCATCTTTCAGGTTTCCGATTCCGGTATAGACGATTTTTTCTCCTGGTGAAAGACCTTCAGAGATAAAGTAATAACTGTCTGTTTTTCCAGAAATTTTGATAGGTTTTCCGGTTACTTTCTTATCCTTATCCATTACATAGACATAGGTTTTGTCCTGAATCTCGAAAGTAGATTCTTGTGGAATAACCACCGCGTTTGAAATCAGCTGTGGCATGCGAACTCTTCCTGTATTTCCGGTTCTCAATGTACCGTTGGTATTAGGGAAAACTGCACGTACACTAATCGCTCCGGTTGTTTTGTCAAATTGGCCATCTACAATACTCAGTCTTCCTTTTTCAGGATAAGTACTGTTGTCAGCGATAACTAAATCTACCATTGGCATATTTTTAAGCTTTTCTTCTAAAGAAGCACCAGGATATTTATTCTGGAAAGCAATAAAATCAAGTTCACTTAAAGAGAAATAAGCATAAATCTCGCTGATGTCTGATAATAAAGTCAATGGATTAGGATCTGTTCTTGAGATCAGACTTCCTTTTTTGAAAGGGATTCTTCCTATATATCCGCTTACTGGTGCTGTAATGGTGGTAAAGCCTACATTGATTCTGGCACTTCCTACAGAAGCTCTGGCTTGTGATGCGGCTGCAACAGCAGCTTCATAGTTGGCTTTTGCTGTTTTAAGCTGTACATCAGAAACTACTTTTGCAGCTACCAAAGGCTGAAGTCTGTCAACTTCTACTTTGGCCTTTTGTATATTGGCATTTGCAGCCTGAAGATTGGCCTGAGCCATATTCATTTGTTCACCATAGCTTCTTGAATCTATTTTAAATAAAGGCTGTCCTGCTCTTACGTAAGCGCCTTCCTCTACATAAATTCTATCAAGATATCCATCCACCTGAGATCTGATTTCCACATTGTTTTTTCCTTCTAAAGCAGTTGGAAATTCCTGATATGTGGTAGCAGGAGAAGTAATAACGGTATAAACCGGAAGTTCAGGAGCTGGCGGTGCAGTATTAGATCCTTCTGCAGCTTTGGTGCAGCTCTGTAAAAGAATTATACTTGAAATAAGTACAATAAACCTTGTTTTTCCAGGTATGTTCATTGTTAATTTAATTTTTTTAATGAAGTGTTAGATTGAAGTAATGTTTCTTTTTAATAAATGCTGTTTTTTTTCCTAACAGTGTTAATCGTTAGTTCAAAAAAAATTACAGAATTTTTAATGTCCGATCAGATCGATTGTTTCCATAATTGAATTTTTTAATGTATTTAAGTATATGAAGATGTGAGGTGTAAATTATGTTAATTTTGCTAACGGTGTTAATTTTAAAAGAAAAAATAAGTACCTTTAAACAATCAATGAAGTAGAGTTTTGCATAAATAGTTTTTGTTTTTAATCAGGAATCTACAGTTGAATGATATTAATTCAGTGTTAAATTTCCTAACGGTGTTAATTTTAGTTCAAAAAAATATATTATAAAGACTTAATAAAAGATGAAACCGTTTCATCCAAAGTCGATTTATTCATTGTAGAAGGGATATCACCTGTACGCATCATCATGATAGAAATCATTCCATGCACCGCTGAAAATAGAGCGTGAGACATGTGACATGCATTATCTGTATTGGATCCGTTTTTCTCAATAATGTTGTAAGTACATTCGTAAATTAACTCCTGAAATGACGAAAACTCTTTTTTCATCTGTCCTTTTCCACAACATTGCATTCCCAGACCAAACATCAGTTGGTAATATTCTTTATTATTAAAAGCAAAGCTCCAGTAAGCATCTACAACAGCCACCAACTGCTCTTCAGGAGTGTCATATTGTTGTTGTGCTTTTAATAATTCTATATGTAATTTATGGAAGCCATCTAATGAAATTTCAAATAGAATAGCATCCTTATTTTCGAAATAATCATACACCACCGGTGCGCTGTATTCAATAGCGTCTGCTATTTTACGCATGGAAAGTGATGCCCAGCCCTCAGATTTAGCCAAAGTGAATGCCGCCTGCAAAATACTTGCACGGATGGATTCTTTTTCTCTTTGACGACGTTCATGTAGGCCCATGATATTCTTTTCTTAACAGTGTTAGCAAAACTACAAACTTTTGAAGATATCTTCCAAACGTTATTTTCATTTTCATGAAAAAAGAAGGTTGTGAAATTTTGCAGGAAGCTGGAAGAATGGGTGCTGGAAGTAGTTTAAGTCTATAATTTTGAAATTATTGTAAAAATTAATAAAGTATATAGCTTTATTCGATAAGTATATTGGGAAGAATAGACTTCCATCTTCCGCTCTTATCTTCCTTACCGAATAACGAAAGAAATTTCTATCTTTGTGAAACTAAAGAAAAAGGATATGAATACTCCCTCCAATATGTTGGCATTAGGTACAAAAGCTCCGTTTTTTGAGCTTCCAAACCCGTCAAAAACGAATGAACTTCAGTCTTTAGAAGAACTGAAAGGAGAAAAAGGAACACTGGTGATCTTTATGTGCAACCACTGTCCGTTTGTTCTTCATGTGATTGATAAGATCAATGAGTTATATGAAGACTATAATGAAAAAGGAATTGAATTCATCGCGATCAATGCTAACGATATTGAAAAATATCCGGATGATTCTCCTGAAAAAATGATCGAATTCCAGATTGAAAGAAGATTTGATTTTCCTTATTTATTTGATGAAAGCCAGGCGATCGCAAAAGCTTATGATGCGGCTTGTACCCCTGATTTCTACTTCTTTGATGATAAATTGGATCTTGTATACAGAGGTCAGATGGATGATTCAAGACCTGGGAATAATAAAGATGTTACCGGAGAGGATTTGATTATTGCTTTTGAAAATCTTTTAGCTGGAGAACCTCAGGAAGAAATTCAGAGACCAAGTATGGGATGCAATATCAAGTGGAAGTAATTCTGGTTCTTACTGGTTATAATAATAATATAGGCTGTTCTTTTTAGGACAGCTTTTTTTATTTCCTACAGATTTCCCAGATTACGAAGATATTTTTGATGGTGTTTAGTTTCATTATGATTTTATGACACAAACATCTGTGAAATTCGTAGGAATCTAAGCAGAGTGCTTTACACTGAACTGATTCGCCACCTTTCTAAACGCTCACCTTATTATGTGCGTAATCTTTAATAAATTCCGAAGGAGTCTTCCCTGTATACTTTTTAAACATCCTGTTAAAATACGTTACATTATTAAACCCACAATGGTAACTGCATTCTGAAATAGATCTATCCTGAGCCATCAGCAGACAAGCTTTATTGATACGATATCGGTTTACAAATTCTGTAAAGGTGATCTGGGTTGCTTTTTTAAAAAAATTACAAAAGGCAGGTAAGGTAAGATTGGCCAACTTTGCAACATCTTCAATATTAATTTCCTTGTCATAATGATGTTCTACATATGTGAAAATATTTTCAAGACGCGTTTTATTTTTTGAGATTATGGTGTAGGGCATGATTTCCTTATTCAAAAGGTCATAGTCTTTGCATTTTGACAGTTCAAAAAGAATTTCCAGCAGTAGTAAATATCTTTTATAACCTTCTGATTCCAGCATGAGCCTTAATTTCGGAAGCAGAGCTTTTTTTACTTTATGGTGGAAGTGAATTCCATACTTTGAAAGTTCCAACAAATTTTGGATAGACCTGGCTTCTACTTCCTGTTGAGGAAACTGAAGAATTTCTTCCTTAAACTGAAGGACAATTTCTTCATGCGGATCAATAGAGTTTAGACCAAATCCAGAATGCGGAATATTGGAACCTATTAAAACGAGATCACCATGAGTATAATTGCTTTTATGATACCCAACGTGGCGGGTTCCGCTCCCGGAAATAACACATACCAATTCAATTTCGGGATGATAATGGTATTCCCATTTGAATTCCGAAATAGGAGAGTTATTATGAATTGTCCGAAACGAGCTTTTCTCATTGGGAATTACTCTTTCAAAAGTAACTTTCATTTAATTAATCATATTTAATCACTAAAAATACTAATTATATTAATATTGTTCAAATATTGATTTATTGTGTTAAATTATTGTGAACAGAAATGCTTCTATCTTAGCCGCAAAGAAATAACCTGAATGAAAAACTTCAACATCAAGGCGGTTCTGTTTTTGAACTATTTTGTTTTCGCAATTCTTCTGAATTCTGTGGGAACTGTTATTTTGCAGGTACAGCAGAACTTTGGAATTTCGAAATCATCTGCCAGCGTATTGGAAGGATTTAAAGATCTTCCGATTGCGATATGTTCTTTCATTCTTGCTTCATTTCTTCCTAAGATCGGAATCAAAAAGTCAATGCTAATTGCATTATTTTTGGTGAGCGGAATGTGTTTTGTGATGCCGTTTACCAATGATTTTTGGGTCTTTAAATTATTGTTTGCTATTGTAGGGGTCTCATTTGCATTGATTAAAATTTCTGTTTTTACTTCCATTGGCTTGGTAACAGAAACAGATAAAGAGCATTCAAGCTTCATGGGATTTCTGGAAGGATTTTTTATGATCGGTGTATTGGCAGGAAACCTTTTGTTCAGTTTATATATTGACGATCACAATCCGAAATCTACCCATTGGCTGAATGTATATTGGGTTCTGGGAGCTCTTTCCTCATTGTCTTTTATGTTCTTATTCTTTTCAAAACTGAATGAAAAAGAGGCGAAAAGTGAGAAAACCGATCTATTAGGTGATTTAAAAAACAGTGCAAGTTTATTCAGTTATAAAAAAGTATTGTGCTTTTTATTGTGTGCATTCCTTTTTGTATTGGTAGAGCAAAGTTTCCAGACATGGACACCTACATTTTATAAAGAAATTTTAAAAGTTCCAACGTCTATGAGTATTCAGGCAGGAGCTGTTTTGGCAGGAGCTTTTGCATTGGGAAGATTTTTATCTGGTTTCTTTTCCAGAAAAATAAGTTGGATTTATGTGGTATCATTCTGTGTGATTGGTTTTGCAGCAAGTTTATTGTTGGTACTTCCATTGACTCATGATATTCATATTGATTCCGATACCAACTGGTTGAATGCGCCACTTGTTGTGTATTTATTTCCATTAATGGGCGGTTTACTGGCTCCGATTTATCCAAGCATCAACTCGGTGATTCTTGCTTCTATTCCTAAATACTTGCACAGTGCAATGTCTGGACTGATCGTGGTTTTCTCTGCGATTGGAGGAACAATAGGTTCTATTATTACAGGTTTTGTATTTCAGGAATTCAGTGGACAGCAAGCATTTTATCTATCTCTAATTCCTCTTTCATTGTTGATCACCTCAGCAATATTTATGAATAAATTAAAAATTAATCCTAAAAAATAACCATGAGTAATCAGCTTTATATCAAAGAAATCCAGGTGCTTTTTGATGCAGTACAGAAATCAAAAGTTTTTGAAGATCAAAAAATGATGACCGATGCTATTCCTTTATTTCCGATAGCAGAGATCAATGCAAAATATGAGCAGGAGAAAGATGTTGAAGGTTTTGATCTGAAAAGTTTTGTGATGGCACATTTTGATTTTTTAGGAGCTAAAGTGTCTGTTCAGAAAGAAGATCACCTTCCAATCGGACAGCATATAGAAAAGCTTTGGGACGTATTAACCCGTACAGCGTATGAAGAAAAAGGAACTCTTTTAAAATTACCAAAACCGTATATAGTTCCGGGAGGACGTTTCAATGAGTTTTTTTATTGGGACAGTTATTTTATTATGCTTGGACTGCAGGTGTCCGGAAGGGTGGAAATGATGGAAAATATTGTGGAAAACTGTTCTTACCTTATTCAAAATGTGGGCTTTGTTCCTAATGCGAGCAGAACTCATTTTTTAAGCCGTTCACAGCCACCGTATTTTTCATTAATGCTGGAACTTCTGGTAGAGACTACGAATGATGAAACGATTTATATTAAATATCACGATACTTTAGAGAAGGAATATGCTTTCTGGATGAACGGAGAAGAAGAGACAAAAAGTGGTTCGGGATTAAAAAGAGTAGTGAAAACCCAGGATGGAGATATCCTGAACAGATATTATGATGCAGAGAATGAACCGCGTCCTGAAAGTTATCTAATCGATATTGAAGATCAAAAGAATGCGTCAGGAGACGAATTTTACAGAAATATAAGAAGTGGCTGTGAGTCTGGCTGGGATTTTTCCAGCCGATGGTTTGCAGACGGAGAACATATTCAGACGATTGAAACACTGAATCTTGCTGAGGTAGATTTAAACTGTCTTTTATGGCATTTGGAGACGACATTGGCAAAATCATCAGCGCTTCAGCACCTGAAAGACAAAGAAAATTATTTTACTGAAAGAGCAGCAAAGCGAAGACATATGATCAATAAATACTTCTGGGATGAAAAGACGAAGATTTACAGAGATTATCATATTAAAAAAAACACAAAAACACCGTCTGAACATATTGCTGCTCTTTACCCTTTATATCTGGGAATTGCAGATCTGGAGCAAGCACAAGCAGTGGTTGAAACCATTTCTGAAAAATTTTTATATCCGGGAGGATTGGTGACTACCACAAAAGAAACAGGGCAGCAATGGGATTTACCCAATGCATGGGCACCTTATCAATGGCTAGGCTTTAAAGCAATGAAAAATTATGGTTTTAATGAAATGGCAGAGCAGATAAAAAACAATTGGTGTTCGAATGTGGAGAGAGTGTATAAGAACACCGGAAAACTGATGGAAAAATACAATGCATTAGATACAGAAACAATAGCAGGAGGCGGGGAATATCCTAATCAGGATGGATTTGGTTGGACGAATGGAGTGTATTTAAAACTACAACAAAACTGAAACTAACAATAAAAATAAGGCTATGAAAAAAAAATCAATCTTTTTAATCGCCGCAACAGCTGTATTGTACTTCAATAAAGCCTATGCACAGGAAACTCCACAAGATTCTGTGAAGGTTTCCTCTATCGATCAGGTTGTCATTACGGGAAACTCCAATCCAAAGAAAAAAATAGAATCCAGTACCGCTATTTCAACATTCAGCGCAAAGGAAATTCAAAAGCAGAATCCTATCAGTGCAGCAGCGTTACTACAAAGAGTTCCCGGATTTGCGGTAGAAACTTCAGGTGGGGAAGTAGGAAATAACCTTTTTGCAAGAGGTATTCCTTCTGCAGGAGCCTATGAATTTGTACAGGTTCAGGAAGACGGCCTTCCGGTGTTTGAAGATGGTGCACTTCAGTTTGCGAATGCGGATAATTTTTTTCGTGTAGATAATTCCGTAAGCAGATTAGAGGCTTTAAGAGGAGGTTCCGGATCTATTTATGCCAACAATTCCCCGGGAGGGCTCATTAACTTTATTACGAAAGAAGGAACCAATGATTTTAAAGGAACTGCCAAACTGGAAACCAGTACTTATGGATTGATGCGTACCGATCTTAATGTCGGTGGTGCTTTGGTGAAAGATAAACTATTCTTCAATGTTGGTGGTTTTTACAGATCAGATGACGGAATTAGAAAGACAGGTTTTAAAGCCAATAACGGTGGACAAATTAGAATGAACCTGAAGTATGTCTTTGATAAAGGCTATGTTAAAGTGTATTATAAAAAACTGGACGACAGAAATACGTTCTTCCTTCCGATTCCTTTAACGCAGGACGGAGATAAACTAAAAGGTTTCAATGGTTTTGATCCTAATTATGGTACTTACAGCTATAGAGGAATCAGTCAATTAAATATTCCACAAGCTGGTGGAGGATTTTTCAGCAGAAATTTAGAAGATGGAATTCATCCGAAAGTAGACGTAGTGGGGGCAGAGTTTAAGTATGATCTAGGTGGAAATTTCAGCGTTTTAAATAAAACCCGATATACCAATATCGATATGAATTATACGGGAATCTTCCCCGCCGGAGCACCCAAAAGAGCTGCTGAGTTTGCCAAAGACCTGGGAATGACCAATTATCAGTATTCATTGGTAAGCAATGGGGCAGTAGTGAATCCTGAGTATGTGCAAAAGCTAGGCTTCTGGGCGATCGATAAACAGATGAATAATTTTGTCAATGACTTACAGTTCAATTATAAATTTGATAAAGGAAATGTAACGGCTGGATTTTATAAATCAAACTGGAAATCTCATCAATACTGGAACTGGAGCAATATTCTGACTACTGCTACAGACAGACCAGAACTGTTGAACCTGATCGATCCGACACTTAGCTCCAACAGTACTTATTCTAAAACATATAACGGAGTTCTTGATATGTCTACGTTGCTTAGAGATTCTCAAATTCAGGGAAGTTTAAATGATCTTTATTTAAATCTGGATTATAATGTAACAGATGCATTAAGCTTTAATGGAGGAATTCGTTATAGTCGTGATTTTTACAGAGGATATAAAGTAAATACCACTAAAGCCAATCTGAATACTTCAGGCTTAACAACTGATGGAATTCATGGTTTTGGTACGACAACAGCTGATGATAATATGAATGTTCTGGGCAATCAGTTTACCTATTGGTATTATGATATTAACAAAGTCTCCTATACATTAGCTTCCAACTATAAGATCAATCGTGAAAATGCAGTGTATGCCCGTTTCTCTCACGGTTTCAGATCTCCGAATGAAGAAGCATATTATAATAATATAGGAAAGCTGGATGCGGTAAAACCTGTACTCACCAATCAATTGGAAGTAGGATATAAATATTATTCCCGTACTTTCGATATTGCGGTGATTCCTTTCTATTCAGCACTTAAAAATCTTTCGTTTACGGATGTTTACTCAGACGGAACTTCAGAAAATAAATTTGCCAATACGACCAATTTTGGGGTTGAAATTGAAGGATATGCCAGATTATTCAATAATATCTTTGAAGTGACTTTCAATGGAACCATTCAGAATCCAAAATATAAAGATTTTACAGGAAGAAATGCTGATGGTACCACCTTCGATTATAGCGGAAATGTGGTAAGAAGAATTCCTAAATTCTATTTCAATATTTCACCTGCCGTGAATATCACCAAAGAATGGAGAGCGTATGTAAGCATGAATTATTATGGAAAACGTTTCCAGAATGAAGGAAATACAGATGATAATATTCTACCATCTTTCACAGAATTTGGTGCAGGAATGTCTTATCAGTTAGGAAAAATCCGCTTTGCTGTAGATGGAACCAATATATTTAATACCATCGGAATTACAGAAGGTGATCCAAGATCTCAGACTGTAACAGGTTCTAGTATCAGAATGGCAAGACCTATCATGGGAGCGGCTGCCAGAGCTTCAATTACTTTAGATTTCTAAACTCTATTTCTTTATAACACGAAACCGCCAGGACTTAGTTCTGACGGTTTTTATTTTTTAATTCTCTGAATATCCCTCTCTCGGAAAATTCTTTATTTCTAATTTTATTTTTTGGAGTTAAAGCAATATGCCTTATTTTTTCGATAGAATTTGTTTTAAGATTTAAGGTTACATCGTCAACAATTATCTTCTCAATATTATCTTGTTTATTAAACAAAAGGTATGTTTCTCCTTTTTTTACTTTTAATTCATCGAGATGTATTCCGTTCATACTTTCAACATCGTTTAAATTATAAAAGAATAAGCTATCTTTAGTCTCTTTAAATTTTTCAAAAACATATCTTTCTAATGCTCTATCATGTTCTGAATATCCTTTATATTGATATGTTCGGGTTGTTAATTTGATCTCATTTTCGGATGAAATATTCACCTTCATTGGTTTGAAAATTGGAATACTATTGTAATAAGGGTCTCCGCAAGTTCCATAACATTCGTGAGTTATACCTTCAATATTACTTTTATTTGGAATTTGTGATAATTGATAAATGGGTAGAATGCTTTCTACTTCAACCTGAAATTGTTTTGTTGAATCCAAAATTATAAAACCATGAGGGTTTGAGTCAAGACCTCCCCATGCACTAAAATAATAGATGACTTTTGAAGTACCTTCAATCTTTTGTGTATATAATTGATCGATTCTCCATTCAGTTTTTCCAAAACCACAGCTACAAAGAATAAGAAGTGATGATATTAAACAAAATATTTTAAAATTCATTTTTTACTAGGTTATTAGGGAGTATTATGCATAATTTGTAGATTATGATAATCCGAAAATGTATTTTACATTTATTCATTCTACTTCAATCCTATTATTAAAAATCCGATGTTTAGATTCTTTCAGAATGACAAAATGCGTGAAACGCTTACACTCTCAAACCTTCAAACCCGAACCTCGCACTCCGAAAGCCCGCTTACTTTAAAAAAGGATTATACTGTTTTTCAAACCCAATTGAAGTAGGATTTCCGTGACCGGAGAAAACCTGAGTTTCAGGATCCAGTACAAAAAGTTTTGTTTTAATCCCGTCAATTAACTGTTCATAATTTCCTTTATAAAGATCTGTTCTTCCAATGCTTCCTTCAAACAAAACATCACCTGAGATCATAAATTTCTGATTTTCGTTGTGATAAACCACACTTCCTGGTGAATGTCCCGGAACATGATAGATTTTAAACTTTTCTCCGTCCAGTTCAAGTTCCTCTCCTTCATTGATATATTGGATATCTACCTTCACAGGCTCAATAGGGAAGCCGAATCTCATTCCACTAGCCTGAAGCATATCTAGAACCTCCTGGTCTTCCTGATGCATATTAACAGGAACTTTGAAGGTGTCAAATGCCCATTGTAGGCCTAAAACATGATCAATATGAGCATGGGTTAAAAGAATTTTCTGAATGTTCAGTTCTTTTTCTTTAATAAAGTTATCAATGGCTCTGGTTTCCTGTTCATTCATATTTCCCGGATCAATTAACCAGGCATTTTTGTTTTCATTATAAAGAATGTAGGTATTCTCACTTGCGAAGTTGCATACGAAGCCTTGAATCTGAAGCATAATCTGAATATTTTTATTCAAAAATACGATATTATTAAGAAAATGGCTATTTTTCGTTATCTTCGTCATAATGAAAACTTTGCGAATACTCTTACTTTCCCTGGGTGGACTGGTTTATGGACAAAATATCCAAAGCATCCAGCTATTTAATCCTCAGACGAATGATGAAACGCCGGTCATCAAGTTCGGTGAACAATTGGTGTTGAGTTTTGATGATCTTACCAATGGCAGTGAAATCTATCGATACACTATTAAACATTATGACAGAAACTGGAATGATGATAATTTGTTCTTTACAGAAATTGCTACGGGGAGTATGAATGGGCTTTTGGATCAGTTTCAGTATTCATTCAATACATTGCAGGCTTATACACATTATAAACTGACTTTTCCCAATGATAAAATTCAGCCGAAAATATCAGGGAATTTTGAACTGATCGTTTACAAGGATTCTGCAGACAGACCCTTATTCAAAAGACGATTCTATCTGGTAGAAGATGCCGCTACTCTGGGAGTGAATGTCTCAAGGATTGCGGATGCGAAGAATCCTAACGTCAACCAAAGAGTAGAAGTAAAAGCATTACCAAAAGCGGGTGATCTTTCTTCTAATGTCAACTCTATGAGTTTGAACGTAATGCAGAATAATAATCCCAATATGGTAATTTTTAACCAGAAGCCAAGTGCTGTTTTAGGAAATCAATTGCTTTTCCAACAGATGAATCTTGTGTTTCCAGGAGATAACGAATTCTATTATTTCGATAATAAAAATATGACCATTGCAGCTGATATGGTTCGGGCAGTTGAAGTAAAAGATGATGCCAATTATACTTATTTACATCCTGTTTGGGCATTTCCTTTAAATTATCAATATCAGCCTGATGTAAATGGTGCCTGGTATTATCGAAGAAATGATTTGGGGAGAGAAAGAGATGCTGAAAGAGAAGCAGATTACTCCTGGGTATATTTTTATTTAGATTCAGATCCGGTGGATAAGGAAATCTATATTCTTGGGGGATTCAATAGTTTTAAACCCAGCAAAGAAAATCAGATGCAGTATGATCCGGCAACGAAACAGTATGTTGCTAAGTTATTTCTGAAACAAGGATTCTATAATTATGTTTTGGCCACAAAGCAAGGAGATGCTCCATTGGATTTTGGTGAGGTAAATGGTAATTTCTGGCAGACAGAAAACCTTTATCAGGCATTCCTTTATTATGCGCCTTTTGGACGAAATTATGATGGTCTGATAGGGTATGGTGAATTCAGAACTCCTATTAGAAAATAATATCTAAGAATTAACTATAAAATATAAAATAAAGGCTGTCTCTACTGAGATAGCCTTTATTTTTTATAGATATTATTAAGATTGGATAATTATATTCCATAAAATGTTTAGCATAATGAAAAAAATAATTCACAAAATATTGATTTTTGTGAATTTAATTCATGAAAAATATTCATAATAATAAAATTATGTTTAATTATTTCGCTTTAATATAAAATCATTAGTGTGGTTTGTGTAATGATTTATATTTTCTATTGAATTTTATTTAAAATAAATATCATTATGTTGTGAAAAGTTTATAAATTCGTTCTCACATCAAACAAATATTATTTATGAAAACAAAATTTATTTTAGCAGTAAGCGTTGCAGCCTGCTCTTTCGTTTTTGGACAAAACACTCCATCCAAAGTAATTTCCGGTAAAAATGGATTACACGCAGATTTTCTAAGGTTCGATAAAAATGGGCCGGTTTTCAAAGGAACTCCGGTTTTATATGATGAAACATCTGAAAGATTATCACCTGGACACGCTCGTAAATTAGGGACTGAAAAAGATCAGCTAGGGTTTGAGACTCACAGATTCCAACAAGTAGTTAATGATATTCCTGTAGAATATGGGATGACAGTTGTACAAACCAAAAATGGCAATATTGTAGGGCAAACTGGAAAATGGATCCTTGATGTTCCTCAGAGAGTTGAAAAACAGGCAAACATTTCTGAGAACATCGCACTGCAAAATGCTTTATCATTTGTAGGAGCAGAATCTTATAAATGGCAAAACAAAGAAGAGGAAGATTTCATTAAAAGAGAAACTAATGATAAAAATGCGACTTTTGCACCGAAAGGAGAGCTGGTGTATTACTCAGAGCCTACTGATGAAAAGCTGAATGATCTTAAACTAGCTTATAAATTTGATATTTATGCTGAGAAGCCATTAAGCAGACAATATGTTTTTGTAGATGCAAAAAATGGAAAAGTATTAGGAACTGATGCATTGATTCATGATGTAAATGCAGCAGGAACGGCTACCACAGGATACAGTGGAAATAGAAATATTACAACTGATTCTTATAATGGAAGCTACAGATTAAGAGAAACAGGAAGAAACGGAGGAACAGCTGTAGAAACTTATAACCTGCAAAAAGGTACAAATTATGCAGCAGCGGTAGATTTTACCGATTCTGACAACGTTTGGAATAATGTGAATACCAATAAAGATCAATATGCTACAGATGCCCATTGGGGTGCTGAAATGACAGTAGATTATCTTTATACAAAATTTGGAAGAAAGAGTATCGATAACAATCATTTTGCTATAAAATCGTATGTTCACTATTCAACCAATTATTTCAATGCATTTTGGGATGGTTCAAGAATGACGTATGGTGATGGAAGCTCTACTACAAATGGAGGAAAACCATTGACTGCCATTGATGTTTGTGGGCACGAAATTACTCACGGGATGACTTCTAAAACAGCTAACTTGGCATATCAGAGAGAATCAGGAGCTTTGAACGAAGGTTTCTCAGATATTTTTGGTAACACTATAGAAAAATGGGCCAGACCAAACCAGGCAAGCTGGACACTAGGAGAGGATTTCAGTTATGTGATCAGAAATATGGCCAACCCTAACGCCTATAGTCAGCCGGATACTTATATGGGTACTTACTGGAAAGCTACTACTACTTCAGGTTGTGCTACTCCTAGCCAGGCCAATGACTATTGTGGAGTTCATACCAATTCCGGAGTTCTGAATTTCTGGTATTATTTATTGGTAACAGGAGGTTCTGGAACTAATGATAAAGGGTTTGCTTATAACGTTTCAGGAATAGGATTGGATAAAGCAGCAGCGATCGCTTATAGAACTTTGACTACTTACCTGACTTCTAGTTCCACTTATGCCAATACAAGAACATATTCTTTACAGGCAGCAGCGGATCTTTATGGAGCTGGAAGTAACGAAGTAACACAGGTTACCAATGCATGGAATGCTGTAGGTGTTGGCGGTGGTACTTCTCCTGCAGGACTCATTGCAGCAGCAGCTAATGAATCTCCTTATACTATTAGTCCAAATCCTGCAACAGACAGATTTACGGTAGCATTCAATGGAAAAGAAGGTAAAGGAACTGTAGAAGTGGTGAACTTAACAGGAAGAAAAGAACTTTCTGAAAAAGTTAAGCTTACTGATGGAGCCAATAGACTGGAAATACAGCTTCCATCCAATATGCTTCCAGGAGTTTATATTGTAACAGTGAACGGCCAGAAAGCCGGAAATCTAATTAAAAAATAAGTTTTAATATATTTCAAGAGAAAGGCCGCAGAAAATTTTCTGCGGCCTTTTTATATATTATATCTGAAGGATTTATACGAAATAGAAATCATTCAATTTTTCTTCGCAAAGTATTTTTACCACTTCTATCCATCGATCTTCATCATTCAAGCAAGGGATGTAATGGAAACTTTCTCCACCACCATGCATGAATTGTTCTTTTCCTTCTTCAGAAATTTCTTCCAGAGTTTCAAGACAGTCTGAAACGAATGCTGGGCAGACAACAGCCAGATTTTTAATTCCTTTTTTAGGAATCGTTTCTAAAGTATGATCTGTATAAGGCTCAATCCACTTGTCTTTTCCTAATCTTGATTGGAAAGAAACAATTGTTTTTTCCTTTGGAAGTCCCATTTTAGCAATAACAGCCTCGGTAGTTTTATAACACTGATGCCTGTAGCAATAAGCATTGTGAGTATCTACCTGACTGTTGATACAGTTAGCATCATCAATCTTACAGGTCTTTGAGGGATCTGTTTTGTACAGATGTCTCTCCGGAACCCCGTGGTAAGAAAACTGAAGGGCATCAAAATTCTCAGGAAGCTTTTCCTTAATACTTTCAGCCAGACAATTGATATAAATATCTCTGTTGTAAAAAGGTTGAATATAATTGATTTTTACCTTTGGAAACTTTTTCTTTCTTACTTCTTCTGCCTTTTCAATAACAGTTTCTGTGGTACTCATCGCATATTGAGGATATAAAGGGAAAAGAACGATTTCAGAAATTCCCTGATCTACCAGTTTCTGGATTCCGGTTTCAATACTCGGTTCTGCATATCTCATCCCGATTTCCACCGGGACATCCACTATCTTTTGAAGTTTTTTCTGAATTTTTTCAGTAATGACAATCAATGGAGAACCTTCATCTGTCCAAACCGTTTTATAGGCTTCAGCAGACTGGGCCGGTCTTGTTTTCAGAATAATACCCTGAACAAGAAGAGCACGAAAGATCCAACGATAATCAATTACCCTTTCGTCCATCAAAAATTCATCAAGATATTCCTTTACATCATTTACAGCCGTAGATCTTGGTGATCCAAGGTTGACCAGTAAAATTCCTTTTTTATTCAATTTTTTTATTTTAATGATGAAACAGACTTGTGAAAATCTGTTACCAATTCTAATACTTTAGCAAAGGTATTGTTTTCAATTGAGCCATCAGGCTCCAATCTGCCCTTTATCCCTTTTATTAAAAGCTGATGTTTATCATCCGTTTTTGCTCCAAGCGTTTTTAAGAGCAGTAATAATTCTTCATGACCTTTCTCTCCACTGGCAGAACCTGTAATGAAGGCAACAGGTTTGTCCAGAAAAACATTCGTAGAAACACACCATTCCAATAGATTCTTTAATCTGCTCGGAATACTGAAAATATATTCCGGAGTAGAAATGAGTACTCCTCCCGAATCGTTAATATATTCTCTGATCTTCACGATTTCCTCAGGGATGTTCATATCAGTTAATGAGGTATCAAAATGAGGAAGTACAGAAAGATCATCATACATCTGGAATTTGATATTGGGATTATTGTCCATTACCTGTTCCATCAGTTTCTGATTACTGGAATTTTTTGTAGCACTTCCAATAATGATGAGAATCTTTTTAGATGCAGTCATGAAATTGAATTATCCGTTTACAGCTTCTACTCTTTCTACAAGATCCGGAACGAATTGTTTTAAAATATTCTCAATTCCGTTCTTTAAAGTAGCGGTAGAACTTGGACATCCTGAGCATGCTCCTTGTAAAAGCATTTTAGCAGTTTTGCTGGATTCATCATATTCCATTAAAGAAATTTTTCCACCATCATTTTCTACAGCCGGAGCTACATATTCATTTAAGATGTCAGAAATCTTCTGCTCATCATCAGTGTAATCTCTGTTAATGATCTTTTCAACAGGGTTTTCGTGTTTTTGAGGTTCAATTTTTGAAATTTCACCACCATTTTGAAGATAATCAGCAATAAGAGCTCGAACAGTAATCATTACTTCATGCCATTCCACAGAATTATCTCTGGTAACCGCTACGAAGTTATCAGAAATGAAAACTTCTTTTGCAAAATCAAACTCATTAAAGATCGCTGCTGCTAAAGGAACTTCTTCTGCAGCTTCTTTTGATTTTACTTCTACAAAACCTTCCATAAGCAGTTTGCTGGAAACAAACTTCATTACGTTTGGATTCGGAGTCATTTCAGAATAGATCTGATACATTTCTTTTTTCTTCTGAAGATAAATTCTTGGATTGGCCAATAATTCGTCCTCAATCACATTTTTCAGACTTTCAGCAACATGTTCCCATTCAACAGTATCCTGTTTTGCTACAGCTACAAAATTAGCCGTGATGAAAACTCTTTCCACAAAAGGATAATTGAAAAGTTCCTGTGCCATAGGAATTTCTGAAATATCTGAATTTCTGTCCAACTCCAAAGACCCCGGAATCAAGTTGTAGTCGGCAACAAATTTCATCACTTTCGGGTTTTCGGTTGGTTCTATAAGTACGGTACGCATTTTTTCGTTAAATTTGAGATACAAAAATACGCATTAGAAGTTAGAAGCTGAAAATTGAGAGTTAGATTTTTGCTATCGCTGTAATTTAGAAGTTAGATGCTAAAAATCAGAAGATAGGAAATCATGATTTTCAAATGGCTCATTTTTAAATTTTCAAATTAAAACTATGGCACTTATAAAAGAACTTTTAGGTAAAATACCACAAATAGGAGAGAATACATTTTTAGCAGAAACCGCTACCATTATTGGAGATGTTACCATGGGAAAAGACTGCAGTGTTTGGTATAATGCTGTTATCAGAGGTGATGTTCATTATATTAAAATGGGTGATAAAGTAAATGTTCAGGACAATGCGATGCTACACTGTACTTATCAGAAACACCCTTTGAATATTGGAAATAATGTTTCTATCGGTCATAATGCGATTGTTCACGGATGTACAATTAAAGATAATGTACTTATCGGAATGGGAGCTATTGTGATGGATGACTGTTTGGTTGAAGAAAACTCAATTGTAGGGGCAGGCTCTGTGGTTACTCAGGGAACACATATTAAATCCGGAGAAGTGTGGGGTGGAGTTCCTGCTAAAAAAATTAAGGATATTAATGCTCAGTTGTTGGAAGGTGAAGTCAATAGAATTGCAGATAACTATGTGAAATATTCATCCTGGTACAAAGAGAATGTGAAAGATTACGAATTGTAGGCAGAGGTGTGATTTGAGGGACAGGTTTTCGGGGTACGGGTTTGGGGAATACGTAGATATGATTTCGGAATTTGCTCCTTGTCTCTAATCTTTAAATCTCGAGTCTAAATCACAACTACATAAAAAACAACAAAAGCTCTGTCTAATGACGGAGCTTTGTATATCAATTCTTTGTATTGATTTGATATAGAACCTTTGCTTTATTTTTTATTTTGTGTCTGGAGTAATCAATCTTGCCTCTCCATTAATACATTTGATATAGGATGGAGGTGTGATTACTGTACAGTCGGACACGATATTATATTTTTCGTTAAATATCCTCACCTTATCCGTATATTCACTAATTCTTGACAGAATTGATGCTTCAATTTTTTTAGGGTAGGCAATGTATTGCTGAGGGCCGCCACAGGATTTTACTCCCATTGGAGCAATTGCCCAGTCACTGGCATTCGTACAGCTTTCCCCTTTTGCTTCAGATTCAATAGAAGCTTTTAATCTATCGATTTGTGCCTGATCATATTTTTGACTGTCTTCATCAGCGGGTCGGTTGGCAATATCTATAGGAAGGTTGGTATCAAGATTCTTCGTTGAATTACAGGAAACCAGGATGAATGTAGTACATAATACTATCGCTGGGATAAACAGTAAATTTTTTTTCACAATAGACTTTTTTCTTTTTAAGAATTTTCAAAACTTATGCCAAGGTAAGAAAATCAAATTCATTTCCGTATTTTTGACAACGATGAACAATCATTTTTTTGACTTAATAGAGTACACCAACAGGAGTGTTTTCTTGACTGGAAAAGCCGGAACAGGGAAAACAACGTTTCTTAATGATTTTGTAAGACGAACAAAGAAAAAGCATATTGTGATTGCACCTACAGGGATTGCAGCCATTAATGCAGGTGGAGTTACCATCCATTCCATGTTCGGATTGCCACTTAGAACCTTTTTGCCTACGACGGAAAGGATAGACACCAGTTTGGCTAATAATATTGCCGATCTGATGCCCCATTTTAAATACCGTAAAGATAAACTCAAACTGTTAAGAGAAGTTGAGATCATTATTATTGATGAGGTATCCATGTTGAGAGCAGATGTCTTGGATATGATGGATTTTTCTTTACGATTTATCAGAAGGAATAATCAAAGGTTTGGAGGAGTACAGATGTTATTCATTGGGGACTTGTTTCAGCTGCCACCGGTAGTAAGGGATGAGCATATTCTGAAAATGTATTATGATTCTCCGTTCTTTTTCGACAGTCATGCAATTAAAGATATTCCAATTGTTACGATTGAACTTACAAAAGTGTACAGACAATCTGACCAGGAATTTTTGGAAATACTGAATGCCATTCGTGATGGTGATGTAGCCAATATTGATTTTGATCATCTGAACAAAAGATATGATCCGGATTTTGATATGGGTAAGGAGTCTTACGTATATCTCTGCTCTCACAACAAAATGGCGGATGAGATCAATCAGGAAAAGCTGAAGGAAATAAAAGTTGATGCTAAAACCTATGAAGCTAAGCTGGTGGGTGATTTTAAAGAAAATCAGTTTCCAAATGATCAGTTTTTGGAGCTTAAAATAGGAGCTCAGATTATGTTCATCAGAAATGATATTTCCGGTGAGAAGAAATATTTCAATGGAAAACTTGGTGAAATCATTGGGCTGGATGAAGATGAAATTCGTGTAGTTCTCGATGAAAGTGAAAAAGAAATTACGGTAAAAAAAGAAACCTGGGAGCAGAAAAAATATTTTCTGGATACAGATAAAACAATCCAGGAAGAAGTATTGGGAAGCTTTGAACAGTTTCCGATAAAGCTGGCTTGGGCAGTTACTATTCATAAAAGTCAGGGACTTACCTTTGATAAAGTCATTATTGATGCAGGGAAAAGTTTTACCGCAGGTCAGGTATATGTAGCGTTGTCGCGTTGCAGAACATTGGAGGGAATTGTTTTAAAATCAAAAATTACTCCTGAAGTTATTTTTAAAGATAACAGAATTCTGCATTTCCATAGCGATACAGTGGCTAATGATCATGTTGAAGCTATTCTGAATCAGGAAAAATATGATTACAGTATCCGAAAAGTACTTCGTACAGTTGATTGCATGTGGTTTTTAAACGAAGTAGAAGAGTGGAATAAACTTTCCTCTACTACTAAAAATATAGACCGTGTTAAAGCCAATCAGCTTTACCTTCAACTCAAACATGAGGCAACCAATCTTGGAAAGATATTTGAAAAACTGGAACGCATTATTTTCCAGAAAGTAAATAATTTTATTGAACAAAAAGAAGAATGGTCTGAGATTGAAAGCAAGTCAAAAGGCGCTGTTAATTTCTTCTTTACAGAAACCAGAAATAAAATCTTTGATCCTTTGAAAGAATTTTACGCCGAAATCAAAGGGGCAAAAGGATTGAAACAATACAATGAAGAAGTGAAAAGCTGGCTGGAAGATATTGAAGAATATCTGAACAGTTTAAAAGACATTCACCTTCTTGAAACAAGACTTCTGGATGAAAAGAATGACAAGGAAGTCAGCATGAAAATTGTTAAGGTTCCTTCACAGGTTTTGACCTTTCAACTTTTTGAACAAGGGAAAACAATTGGAGAGATCGCATTAGAAAGAGGATTGGTAAAAGAAACCGTAATCGGCCATCTTGCCAAATTTGCAGAACAAGGATTGCTGGATATTTCAAGAGTCATTACTTCTGATAAAATTAAGGCATTTGAAGATGAGTTTTATAAAAATCCACATGAGACTTTAACTGAGTGGAAAAATGCTTTACCAAGTCATTTTGAATTTAATGAGATCAGGATTCTGATCAACCACTATAACTATAAAAAAGAAAAGAATTCCTAGGAATTCTTTTCTTTTTTTACGATTGAGAAAGACTTTACAATTTAAGGATACATCGCATTGATGGTATTGATATCTCCGGTTGTAAATCCTGTTCTGTTATAAGTGAAGTTGGAACCATCAGCTCTTTTAATAGTAGGTAGTCCATTTTTAGAATAAGATGTTGGCCAATACATCATTACAGAATTGATGTTAAAAGGCCCTATATCTGTCCCAGAAGTATATTTATTGAAATTATAGCCTTGTCCATCCTGAATATTTCCCCATTGAATGCTCACATACTGATCTCTGTCCTGGCGGCAATGTTCATGATAAAGTCCAACGGTGTGCCCCATTTCATGAATAACCGATCCTACTGAAATATACTGATCCAGAGAAATAGTTTGTTTTCCGCCCTGATATCCGATATGAGCCCATCCATCCGAACCATTTGAACTTCCAAAAATAAATTCTACATAATTGGATTGGTTGGTACGCTGAACCCAGCGGGTATTCGTTTTGGAGTTGTATTCACTCACTGCAGTATTGATTTTATTACCATTGATAGATCCCATATTATTTGCAACGGTGTAGTAAATGGTGCGATTGGGCCATCTTGAGTAAGTTGCACCACCTTTATGGGTTGTACCTCCTTCCGACAGCTGTTGATCAGAAAGAACAATGTCACCTTGGAAAAAATTCATTCCGTTTTTTACTTCATACGTGATTTCCTGACCGTTTAACTGTCCTTTTTTAAGGTTAGCAACATTCACTGCGTTCGTTTGGGTTTCACTTGTGATTTCATCATTATTTTTACTACAAGAAGATACTATTGCAGCCATCACAAGGCTCATTAGGAAAGTTTTTTTTGTCAATACTTTCTGGGAAAACAAGTCATTAATTTTTTTGTTCATGGTAAATATTTTTTCAAATTGTTACACGAATATAATGATATTTCTCTTTATAATGAATTAAATTTATTGAAATGTTTATATGTTTGATAAGTTAATGGGCGTAATACTGGTTTTAGTGGATTTACTTTAATAGTTTAAAATAAAATATTGATAGTATAGAGGTATTTGTAATTAAAACTGTTGATAATGTTGATAATGAAATTGTTGAGCACAACGGAGGTAATAAGTATTAGTTATTAGATTTTCAATTTCATCAACAAATCCATTCATCTTTTTTATCCGATCTATTTTTTCTTGCCCTACAGTTTCAAAATCAATTTTATTTTCATCTTCAATTATTTGTCTTAAAGATTGGATATAAATTTGTTTTTGTTGTGAAATATCATAATGATCAAGGCTATTCTTTTTTTCTAGAGAAATTGAAGACAAGAAAATTACATATTCAGCATAGGCGGGAATCCTTTTTTCTTGATGACCAAAATAAGTACCTCCATATGCAGCATAAGCAAATATTGAATTGATATTAGAGAAAATCTCATTAAGGGTTTTGCGCTGTTCTTTATATTTTTCAAATCCATTTCGCTGTTTTAAAAAATGCGTATACAGTATATAATAACGATCCTGACCTGCTTCACTTGCAAATTCAGTATTACCGGAACAAAAATAAAATTTGTCTGGGCTTTCAGGGAAATCTTGAAAAAATTCAGGATGCTTATCAACTAATGTATTGAATTTCTTTTTATCATATCTGATAGTGTCGCCTATTTCTGTAGTAATTGTTATTGTATCTAATTTTGTATAGTATTTTGAATTAACAGGTCTTTTCGAACTGCCTTTGTCTATATTTTTAGGATTACAGCAGATTAAGGATTCTATAGAAAGCAGAATAAGAAATATTTTTTTCATGGAATAGTTTATACTCAAATATAGAAAAGATAATGATGCGTTAAGAGATTTGAAGTTCTCCTTCATATAATGTTTCGTATAAATTATATAGATGTTCAAAGCCTTTATTTAGTTTCCAGGTTCCAGAATAAATAAAGGATATGTAATTTCCAATATAAGGTCTTGTCTTTTTGTTTATTTCAGTATGTTTGTACTCCATCCATATAGCCAAACAATCATTTTCCTTAGGTTGATAATTTTCAAATACACTTTGGGAATTGAGTAAAGAAAGCATGGATTCATAGGAAAGCCCGTTATTCAGTTGAGAGCTGGAAGATTGATATTGGAAATCAATACCATTGTCTTCTTCTTTTCTTAAAAATTTAGACAGTTTCCATAAAATTGTAGTTTTTTCATATTGAAGTCTAGATAGATTGATTTTATTCTTTTTTGAGTTTTTATGATGAATTGATTCTTTGTTATCAATTATGTTTTCGGCTTTTTTTAGAATAAATGTAATCATGGATTTGGAATAGGATGGGGTTATTGTGCTAGTTAGCTAAGTCTCAAATATACAACACTAATTAAGAATTTTAGATTCTAAAAATGTATAAACAAAATAGATTGAATAAAATTTTCATTTCCCATAGTTTTTCCCTGAACTCATCAATAGATCCTATTAATTACAAAAAGTAACTAATGCGGTTCAGATGTTTTACATTTGTATGGTTTTAATACCACTTAGAAAAAGAAGGTTCTATATCTCTTTTAAAAATTAACATCTCAATATGAAAAATTTTGAAATTTCTGTTTTAGACCTTGCACCAGTGAAGCAAGGGAAAAGCATACATGATACTTTTCAGGACAGTTTGTCTTTAGCCAATCACGCAGAAGGTTTAGATTATAAAAGATTCTGGCTGGCGGAACATCATAATATGGAAAGTATTGCCAGTTCTGCAACCTCCGTTTTAATTGGTTTTATTGCCAATGGAACAAAAAAGATCAGAGTAGGTTCCGGAGGAATTATGCTTCCAAATCACAGCTCATTAATCATTGCAGAACAATTCGGAACATTGGAATCTCTTTTCCCGGGAAGAATTGATCTGGGATTGGGAAGAGCTCCAGGAACTGATGGATTAACCGCTCAGGCATTGGGAAGAAACCCGGCGATTATCAACGAACAGTTTCCAAGACAGATTCTGGAACTTCAAAGATATTTTTCCAAAGAAAATGCAGATGCAATGGTTCGCGCTATTCCTGGGGAAGGATTAGATATTCCGTTGTATATTTTAGGGTCTAGTACAGATAGCGCATGGTTGGCTGCAGAACTTGGTTTGCCCTATGCTTTTGCCGGACACTTTGCTCCGGAACAGATGGAAATGGCTTTTAAAATTTACAGAGAGCATTTCCAGCCTTCGCAATATTCGGAAAAACCTTATATTATTGCCTGTGTGAATGGAGTAGCCGCAGAAACTTCTGAGGAAGCTCATAAAATTTCTACAACGTTGTTTCAGGCATTCATCAATATTGTGAGAAACGACAGAAAACCTTTTGCTCCACCAGTAGATGATATGGATGAAATCTGGTCACCTATGGAAAAATCAATGGTTTTACAGAAGCTAAGATATACTTTTATCGGAGATCAGACTGAAATTGAAGAGAAGCTTAAAGACTTTCAGGAGAGATTTAATGTAGATGAACTCATGATCAATTCTCATATTTACGATCATCAGAAAAGATTAAGATCTTACGAGATTATCAGAGAAGCGGTGAACTCTTTATCCAAAGCGTAATAAACCATTCATATAAATTGGCAGATGCTTATTTTTATGAGTATCTTTGCACTCAAATAAAAAGTAAAAATGTCTGATATTAAATTAAATACTATTCCAGAGGCCATTGAAGACCTTAGAAATGGGAAAATAATCATAGTAGTAGATGATGAAGACAGAGAGAATGAAGGAGATTTTCTTTGCGCAGCAGAACTAACAACACCAGAAATTATCAACTTTATGGCACTTCACGGAAGAGGGTTAATTTGTATGCCGCTTCCTGAAAAAAGATGTGATGAGCTTGGACTTGAAGTAATGGTAAGCAGAAGCAGCGATCCTAAAGAAACTGCTTTTACTGTATCAGTTGACCTTTTAGGAAACGGAACTTCTACAGGTATTTCTGCAGGTGACAGAGCAAAAACTATTTTAGCTTTGATGGATGATAAATCCAAACCTACAGATTTCATGAGACCAGGGCATATTTTCCCGCTTCGTGCAAGAAAAGGAGGTGTATTGAAAAGAGCAGGACATACTGAAGCTGCTATCGATCTTACTCATTTAGCTGGATTAAAAGAAGGTGGGGTAATCTGTGAAATCATGAATGAAGATGGAACGATGTCCCGTTTACCTGAACTTCACGCATTTGCTCAGAAACACGATATGAAAATCGTTTCTATTGAAGATTTGATTCACTATCAGCTTAAAAAAGGTAACCTTGTAGAAAGATTGGAAGAGAAAAAAGTAAAAACACACTACGGAGAATTTGACTTCTATGCTTTCAGAGAGACTTCTAATGATCAAATCCATTTTGCATTGACAAAAGGAGCATGGACAGTAGATGAGCCGGTTTTAGTAAGAGTACAGTCTTCAGATTCTTATTTTGATGTTTTGACAAGATTGAATAATGGTGAAAAACCTCTATTGGAGAAAGTAACCAATATGGTAAACGAAGCTGGAAAAGGTGCTATCATTTTCATCAACAACGTTTCCAATTCTGAAAATACATTAAGAAAACTTCAGCAGTTCCTGAACTATCAGGACGGACAGGAGCAACATCCTACTTTAGCGTACAACTATAGAGATTATGGTATCGGAACGCAGATCTTAAAGAATTTAGGAATCAATAAGTTCAAAGTAATCACTCAAAACCCTAATATCAAACCTCAGGTTGGAGGATATGATGTAGAAGTTACTGAGTTGGTACAACTATAATAAATGAAGCGTCTGAAGTGGAATTTTTTCACTTTAAATGACTTTTTACAAAATGAATTAAAAGGTTTAGGATTTTTCTAAACCTTTTTTTATTTTTAGACCATGACCGAGCCTTTACAAAAACATATCCGAGAGTATGTTGATATTTCAGATGAAAAGCTGGAAAAATACTGCAATGCGTTTACCTATCGAAAAATAAAAAAGAAAGAATTTTTATTGATGGAAGGAAGTATTTGTGATTTTGAAGGGTTTGTTGTGAATGGTTGTTTTAAAGTTTTTCATACGGATCGAAATGCAGCGGAACAGATATTATATTTTGCTATTGAAAATTGGTGGATTTCTGATATTGATAGTTTTATCAACAGGATTCCGTCCAAACTTACCATTCAGGCGCTTGAGAACAGTGAAATTCTTTTGATTTCAAGAAAAGATAAAGAAATGCTTTATCAGGAGATGCCGGAAGTAGAAAGATTAATGAGGTTGAAGTTTCAGAGTTCAATTATCGCATTACAACGTAGAGTTATTGATAATTTAAGTAAATCTTCGGAAGAACGTTATCTTGAATTTTTAAAGAAGTATCCTCAGATAGCTCATCGCCTTACCAATATTCAGATTGCAGCCTATCTGGGTGTAACTCCTGAATCTCTGAGCAGGGTTCGTAAAAAAATTGTAGGGAAAGTATAGGGGGAGCCATTGTTGACCTTCCTTTCTGTAAAAAATGATAATCAATAAAAAAGCCACAACAGATATTTTAGTTGTGGCTTTTATTTATAGTTAAAATTTTACTGTACAATTACAGTGATATTTCGTCAAAGTTTCTGAAACCATTCAGGAAGTCTTTCACAGTCATTCTTTTCTTCCCTTCTAGCTGAAGCTCCTGTGGAAAATAGATACCATCTTGAGTATAGATTTTAAACTCATTTTTTGAAATGTCTAATGTTCCGGCATCTTTACCGTGATTGAAAATTTCAAAATTACCACCAAAGATTTTTAATCCTTTTTCTTCAGCTCCGATTTTTAAAGTAGTGAAAGCTGCAGGATATGGAGACATTCCAAGGATAAATTGATGTACTGTTTTTGATGGAGCTAACCAATTGATTCGGGTGTCTTCTTTAAAGATTTTATAGGCATTTTTAGGGTGCTCCACCTGTGGCTGAGGTTTTTCTTCAATAGCATTTTCAGCCAATCCATCTAGCGTTTTTACCACCAATTTTGAACCCATTTCCATTAATCTGTCATGAAGATGGCCTGCGTTTTCATCAAGTAAAACTTCAATTTCTTCCTGAAGAAGAATGTTTCCTTCATCAATTTTTTCATTAATGAAGAAAGTTGTAGCTCCTGTTTTCTCTTCCCCATTGATAACAGCATAGTTGATCGGAGCAGCTCCTCTATAATCCGGAAGAAGCGAGGCATGAAGGTTGAATGTTCCTATTTTAGGCATTTCAAAAAGAATCTTAGGCATCATTCTGAATGCTACCACAACAAAAACATCAGCATCGAGCTTTCTGAGCTCCTCTAGAAACTCAGGGTTTCTTAATTTTTCCGGCTGGAAAACAGGAATATTATTTTCCGAAGCATATATTTTTACAGGAGATTGGTTAATTTTCTGACCACGTCCGCTTGCCTTATCTGCTACGGTTACCACACCTACAACCTGATGATGAGATTGATGAATGGCCTCCAAAGAAGTTTTTGCAAACTCAGGAGTACCTAAAAAAACGACTTTCAATGATTTCATACTGCAAAGATAAGTTTTTGTAGTTGATATGTGGAGGTTCGTGGATCGTGATTAGGGGAAATAGGTTGTAAACGGAGCATTGTAATTACTCACGATTTATTGTCCATTACTCATGATTCAGCGCATAAGTTCTGAAATTCAACATTTTTACCTTTCCGGAGTCTAGCAGGAAAATTAAATTTTCAAGAATACTTTCTTTGGAATGATAGCTTAATTGTACAGATAATTCTTCTATGGTAGCTGATTTTTTTGCCAGTAAATTGATGATCTGCTGTGAAATATTTTTCCCAAAAATAGATTGTTTATTCTTTTCACATACAGAGCAGTGGCCACAGTTCTTTGAATTTTTTTCACCAAAATAAGCCAGGATTAATTTCATTTTACAGTAATCTTTATTCTCTGTATAAAACTTCATTTCTTCCCATTTTTGGATTTTATTTCTTTGAATATGTTCAAAAAGTTTCCAATAAGCATTATTGATAGCTCTTTCATCACGAGGTTTCAGGAACTTGATGCTTGATAAAGCTCCATCAATATATTCAAGGTAATTGTTCTGTTGAAGTTCTTTTAAACGTTCTTTGATTAATGGGACACTGACTTCAATTTTATTGCTTACCTGTTGTTCACTGAACATTATTTTATGGGTCGTAATGCCGGACATGGTACGAAGAAGAAGTTCGATGAAATAAGCATCTTTTTGAGGCAGCTGATCTATTTCATCAGATTTGATAAAAAGCTCCAAAGAGGATAAGCTTTTATTATCATTGTAGTAAATAATTTCCTGATTATGAAGGAAATTGAGAACGTTATTGATCTTGGCTTTAGATAAGCGGATGAAGTTCTGTATTCCTGTTGTATTCAACTGGAAAGTCTTTTCTGGTAATTCAAATTCTGCTACCTGAAAAATAGAGTAGAGGTAGCTGATGATTTTTAGAAACTCTGCCTTATTGGGAATTTGGTTTTTCAGGATTTGATCAAAATTCAAAAGCTCCTGTTTGTTCCAAAGCATAAAAGCAAAACTGTCCTGGCCATCCCTTCCGGCTCTTCCTATTTCCTGATAATAATTTTCAATGGAGGCAGCAGGAGAGTAGTGGAGGACAAAACGAACATTATCCTTGTCAATACCCATTCCAAAGGCATTGGTAGAAATTAAAACCTGATTGTTGCTATTGTTCCAGGTATTTTGCCTCGTGTTTTTTTCTTTTGCCGTTAGACCAGCATGAAAATAATCAACATTGTTCAGTTGATTTTTCTTTAAGAATTCAGCAAGCAGTTCAGCTTCTTTTCTGGTTCTTACATAGACAATTCCTGAATCTGTATTATATTTTAGAATATCTAGAACACGTTGGAATTTGTCAGAAACTTCTTCAGTGAAGATTTTAATATTATCTCTTTTAAAGCTTTTCTGAAAAATAGCTGGGTTTTTCAGCTCAAGTTTATTATTGATTTCCTTCAGAACTTTATGTGTTGCTGTTGCTGTTAAAGCCAGACACGGAATTTCAGGATGACTAGTTCTGAAACCTTTGATGTTTTGGTAGCTTGGACGAAAATCCTGACCCCATTCAGAAATACAGTGTGCCTCATCAACGGCAATGAATGATAGTTCAATTTCATCTATATTTTGAAGAAACTGAATGTTTGTTAATCTTTCAGGAGAGATGTAAAGAAGCTTGGTAAGACCTTCTTTGCAACGGTTGTAAATAGCTTCAGCATCATACTCATCCAATTCAGAAGATAGATATTCTGCTTCTATACCCCGGAATTTAAGCTGATTGACCTGGTCTTTCATTAAAGCCAGTAAAGGTGAAATCACCAGACAGGTTCCTTCTTTTAATAAAGCCGGAAGCTGATAACATAGAGATTTTCCGGCACCTGTAGGAAGCAGAACCAGTGTATCTTTTTCATTAATTACAGCATTGATAATCTCTTCCTGAGAATCTCTGAAGTCTGTGTAACCCCAGAAATATTTAAGAGTATCGTATTTTAGCTTTTGAAAATCCTGTGGAGAAATCATGATGTAAAAATAAGGAAAGTATTAGGACAAAAAAAGCCACGCAATGCGTGACTTTTATATAGTAACTTAATAAGTTTATTATTTAGCTTCGAAGTATACTCTTCTGTTGGCTCTGTTTTTCCATTCAGGGCACTTCGTTGCTGGTTCGCACTCAGGGTATTTAAGGTCTGTTTTACCTTTCCCTACTGCTTTTAATTTATTAGATTGAACACCGTTTTTAACTAAATAATTTTTAACGTTGTTGGCTCTTCTTTCAGATAATTTCTGGTTGTAAGCAGCAGTACCTCTTGTATCGGTAGCTCCTACAACATTATAAGAACCATTTGAAGAATTAATATAGTTTACAGCGTTATTTAAGATAGGAGTGTTTGATGGTAAAATTCTGTCAGAATTTAAGTCAAACTCAATCCCTTCCAATTTAGTTTCTGTTTCTACTACAGGGCCTGTAGTTGTAGTAGGACAACCGTTGTTTTCAACAGGTCCAGGAACAGTTACACACTTATCGTAAAGGTCAATAACACCATCAAGGTCTGTATCAAGAGCAACACCAGCACCATCTACTCTTGCTCCTGCAGGAGTGTCAAGCTGTCTGTCCCAATCGTCACATACGCCATCGTTATCAGCATCACCTTTCTTACATACTTCAATATCCTGATTTTTATTCGCTAGTACATCAAGTTTGTAATAAATTTCCTGAAGTGGATCATGCCACATTAAGTGAGATTCGTGTTTTCCTAGTTTTACAGAAAGTCCCAATGTTGCATTGAAGAAGTTATCTGAAACTTGTGAAGAACGTCTGTTAATGTCACTATATGGATCACCACCACCATCGAAGGTATCATCACCGGTAATTACATACATTAATCTACCTTCAAGGTCAATTCTTCTGTTCACTTTAAATTTCAAACCTGTACCAGCCTGCATGAACATTGAACCCAATTTGAATGGCTTTACTTCCGTCATCAATCTTTGTCCGCTAGCATCTTTTTGGTAAGCTCTGTAAGCAATAGTACCTATCCCTGCATATCCATGAAGTGCCCATCTGTATGGAGAGTGATTGTCTACTCTTCTCAAAAGATTTGAGAAGTTAATGTCTCCCAAGATTGAGATTGCATCATACTGAGTTCTACCCGCTACTGCTTTTGCATCAGGGGCAGCATCTTTTGTATTGAACCATCCTTGTCTTGTTTCACCTCTGTCATATTGTAAGTTGATCCCAAATGCATGAGTGATCGCCTTATCAATACTTACATAAGCTGAATATCCAAAAAGATTTTTACCGTTACCATTTTTGATAGACGTTAAATCTGCTGATTGCAACAGTGGAACTCCAACCCCCGCGGAAATCGACCAGTCATTAAATCTTTTTGATTGATTAGTGAATGGGGAAACGTTGGCAGACCCAGACGAGAACGTATTGGGATACTCTCCTTTTGAAACTGCCGTTGAGTCTTGTGCATAACTGGCAGTAGGAATTGCCAAAGCTAATGCAACAATTGCTAAACTTAATTTCATAGTGTTATTTTTTTAGTTAAGTTATTTTAAATGATTTTTTTACGCTAAAAGTGATTTTTTGTATTATTTTTTTCAAAACAATAACGGGTATATTTTGTTTATTTTGTACGTATTGCCCCTAAAATGATATAAAGGTAGGTAAAAAATTTGGTAGTAGAAAAAAAATAAACCGAAAAGAACTATTCTTTTCGGTTTACTTAATATTTTAAGAAATTATTTTTTCTTCTTTTTAGAAACTACTTTTTTCTTTACGGGCTTCTTTACAGGAGCATCTTCATAGTCTTTCTTTTTCATAGAATTCCATTCAGAACCTTCCATAAATCTTACCGTAACTTTTCTATCTGCCATTCTTTCAGCATCTGAAGCTGAAGCTGGAATTCTAGCTTCTGCAGATCCTACTCCTCTTGACTTTAGAACGGTTTCGTTTACTCCTCTGTTTTCTAAGGCTCCTACTACAGCAGCAGCTCTTTCCTTAGAAAGTTTTAGGTTATAAGCAGCATTTCCTTTAATGTCAGTATGACCAGTCAATAAATAATTACCTCCGTTTTCTTTAATAATAGAAGCTGCTACATCTAATTTGCTATTAGATTCAGGTCTAATGGTAGCTTTATTGAAATTGAAGTAGATATCTTTCAATGTTTTTTCTACTTCAACAGCAGTTTTATTATTATCTTTTTTCTCTATTGGGCAACCATTGTTTTCAACAGGACCAGGAACTGTTACACACTTATCGTAAAGGTCAATAACACCATCAAGGTCTGTATCAAGAGCAACACCAGCACCATCTACTCTTGCTCCTGCAGGAGTATCAAGCTGTCTGTCCCAATCGTCACATACGCCATCGTTATCAGCATCCCCTTTCTTACATACTTCGATATCTTGCTTTCTGTTAGCTAAGACATCAAGTTTGTAATAGATTTCCTGAAGTGGATCATGCCACATTAGGTGAGAATCGTGTTTTCCTAGTTTTACAGAAAGTCCTAATGTTGCATTGAAGAAGTTATCTGAAACTTGTGAAGAACGTCTGTTAATGTCACTATATGGATCACCACCACCATCGAAGGTATCATCACCGGTAATTACATACATTAATCTACCTTCAAGGTCAATTCTTCTGTTCACTTTAAATTTCAAACCTGTACCAGCCTGCATGAACATTGAACCCAATTTGAATGGTTTTACTTCTGTCATCAATCTTTGTCCGCTAGCATCTTTTTGGTAAGCTCTATAAGCAATAGTACCTACCCCAGCATATCCATGAAGTGCCCATCTGTAAGTAGAATGATTATCAACTCTTCTTAAAAGATTAGAAAAGTTAATGTCTCCTAAGATTGAGATCGCATCATACTGAGTTCTGCCTGCTACTGCTTTTGCATCAGGGGCAGCATCTTTTGTATTGAACCATCCTTGTCTTGTTTCACCTCTGTCATATTGTAAGTTGATCCCAAATGCATGAGTGATCGCCTTATCAATACTTACATAAGCTGAATATCCAAAAAGATTTTTACCGTTACCATTTTTGATAGACGTTAAATCTGCTGACTGCAACAATGGAACACCAGCTCCAACTGAAATAGACCAGTCATTAAATCTTTTTGCTTGATTAGTAAATGGAGATACATTGGCAGAACCAGAAGTAAAAGTATTAGGATACTTTCCGTTTGCAGCTGCCGATGAATCTTGTGCATAGCTGACGGTAGGGATCGCCAATGCTAATGCAACAATTGCTAAACTTAATTTCATCGTGTATTATTTATATTATTTTTTTTGAAAAATAGTTTTTAGATTTCTAATTATTTAATTGGACAACCGTTGTTTTCAACAGGGCCAGGAACTGTTACACACTTATCGTATAAGTCGATAACACCATCAAGATCCATATCTAAAGCAACACCGGCACCATCTACTCTTGCTCCTGCAGGAGTGTCAAGCTGTCTGTCCCAGTCGTCACATACTCCGTCATTATCCTGATCTCCTTTTTCACAAACAACAAAGTCTGTAGCAGCATTTTCTAAAACATTGGTTTTGTAATATGCTTCCTGAAGCGGATCATGCCATGCTAAGTGAGATAGATGTTTTCCTAACTTGAAAGATACTCCCAAAGATACCGTCCAGGCATTGTAAGATCTTTTGTTGTTAAGGATTGTGTATCTATATCCTGACTCTGTAGGAGCTTTAGGATCGTAGCTTGAATTATTGTACCCACTACCATCGAATGATTGTTCACCACTGATAATGTACATTGTTCTAGCTTCAACATCAATAAGTGGAGAAACATTATATTTTAATCCTAAACCAGCCTGATAGAATACGGAATTAATATCAAGGTCTTGTTTTACGAACAAAGGAACTCTTTTAGGATTATCACTCCATCTGTTTCTGTCGTTATCGTGCAGAGAAGTTCTGTATCCCTGAAGTCCGATTCCTCCATATCCGTGGAATGCCCATCTGTACGGTGAGTGATTATCTACTCTTCTTAATAAATTAGAGAAGTTAATATCTCCCATTAACGCCAATTGGTCAAACTGTGTAGTTCCTGTAGCGACTCCAGCAGCAATTCCAGGAGCTCCCGGAAGTTGGCCTGTTTGCTTGGTTTCTCCTCTGGTATACATTAAGCTTACACCGAAGGTATGTGAAATCTGCTTATCAATACTTACATAAGCGTTATACCCCCAATTGGTTTTATCCGAATTAATTGATGTCAATGCAGAATGAACCATAAACGCGGCACCTCCTCCGACAGAAATTGACCAATCTCTGAAAAGTCGGGATTTGTTGTCAAAAGGTTTTACGTTTGCTGAACCTGAAGAGAAGGTATTAGGATACTCAGTAGAAGAGTTTACTGTAGTACTGCTATTCTGAGCGAAAGCTGCAATTGGCAAGGTTGTGGCCAATAATAATAAACCTAATTTCATACAATATGTTTTATGTTTTAAATAAAATCCTTTAATAATATTCTGGAAAAATCCCTTTCAAAAAGATGTTTTTTATGAGGGATTTCTAATCTTTCTGACTTAAAATTTAATTCATTATACTTAATGATATCAATATCTATTACCCTATCTGCATAACCGCCCGATACCTTTGAATCATTAATTCTTCCCATTTCAACTTCAATGTTTTTAATACAATCAAGCAGCTGAATTGGTGAAAGATGCGTGAATATTATTGTTGCAATATTACAAAAAATATTGGAACTGACAAATTCTACAGGATCAGACATTAAAAATTCGCTTATCTGTGAAATGTGATTTCCTGCATCACTTATTTTTTGTAAAGCAAGCTCTATATTTTTTTTTTGCTCTCCAAGGTTACTTCCTAGTAACAAAATTACCTTTTGCTGCGACATATTAGAAAATTGATTGAATTTATGAGAAGTTTCTTTAAAAACGTTTTGGCAAATATAGTAGCAATAATCATTCTGTGTGCTGTATTTTTCATCTTTTTCATCATGATGCTGGTGTTTAGTTCTATGGGAAGTGACAAGTCTGTGGCTGTGAAAAAGAATTCGGTACTTACGATTAATTTAAAGACTAATATAATAGATAGCCCTACTGAGGAACAAATGGATCTTTTTGGTTTAGGTAATCAGAATAAAAATGTTCTTTTATATGATGTGCTGGAGGCAATTAATAAAGCTAAAACTGATGATAATATTAAAGGAATCAGTATTGAGACTGATGATTTGAATGCTGGGTTAACTCAAATTGATGATCTTAGAAATGCTATTGATGATTTTAAGAAAAGCGGAAAATTTGTGTATGCTTATGGAAATGGTGTTTCACAGTCTGCTTATTATTTAGGTTCTGTAGCTGATCAGTATTATCTTCACCCAGCTGGAGGTATTGAGCTGAAAGGGCTTTCCACTGAGGTAACATTCTTCAAGGATTTTGCAGATAAATATGGAATTGGGATTGAAGTGATTCGTCACGGTAAATTCAAATCTGCGGTAGAACCTTTTTTAAGAAATGATATTTCTCCTGAAAATAAAGAACAGCTAAGTACATTGCTTAATGACCTTTGGAAAAATACATCCTATAAAATGGCTGCTTCAAGAAAAATTGATACAGCTCAGTTCAGAACAATTGTAGATAGTTTATATGGAATGATTCCTGAGCAGGGATTAAAATATAGATTGGCAGACAAACTTATTCAGAAATCAGAATATGAAGACTTGCTTAAAGCTAAATTAAACGTTAACGATAAAGAAAAGCTGAATAAGATTTCTTTAACGAACTATATCAATTCTTTTTCTGATGATGATAAGTCCGGAGAGAAGGTCGCTATTTTATATGCGTCGGGATCTATTAATAATGGAGACCAATATAATGATATTCACTCTGAAAAGTATGTGAAGTACATTAAGAAACTTCAGGAAGATGATAAAGTGAAAGCGGTTGTATTCAGAATAAACTCTCCTGGAGGAAGTGCAAATGCTTCAGATGAAATTTTATTTGAATTACAAAAATTAAAAAAGAAAAAACCTTTGATCGTTTCTTTTGGTGATTACGCAGCTTCTGGTGGTTATTATGTAGCTATGGCTGCTGATAAGATCTATTCTGAGCCTAATACGCTTACAGGTTCTATTGGAGTATTCGGGGTATTGCCTTACTATAAAGATATTGCCAATAAGAATGGGATTCGTGCAGATGTAGTGGCTACCAATGCAAACTCTATGTATTATTCTGGATTGAATGGTGTAACACCTTATGGAGTGAATATGATGACAAGAAGTGTAGAAGGTACTTATAAAAGATTTGTACATTTTGTTACCCAAAATAGAAAGAAAACCTTCGAGCAGATTGATAATGTAGGTGGTGGAAGAGTATGGAGTGGTGTTCGTGCCAAGGAAATTGGTTTGGTAGATGAATTGGGAACGCTTAATGATGCTGTGAAATTTGCAGCACAGAAAGCAGGAGTGAAATCTTACTATGTAGAATCTTATCCGAAGAAAATGTCTCCATTCGAGCAGATCTTCAAAGATCTTAATGAAGAAGATGTTTCTGCCAGAATTATCAAAAATAAAATAGGAAAGGCGAACTATGAAATTTTACAGCAAATCACCGACAAGAAATTACAGTCTGAGGTGAAAATGGAAATGCCTTACCAGATTAGAATCAACAACTAACTAAATTATATTGTACAAAAATCCCGGATCTGAATTTCAGATCCGGGATTTTATTTTTTATCAGTGTTACATCAGCTTTTCTTTGTAGCCATTCCGTAGATCCAGAGGATAATTAAAGCGCCTCCGATGGCAAGAATCCAGCTTTTTGGATTCCAGAATGAGGTAACATCTCCCCAATGTAAAATGTAAACTCCTATAGCTCCTCCTACAAATGCTCCTAAAATTCCAAGGATGATGGTGATAAGCCAACCTCCTCCCTGAGTTCCGGGCATAATCATTTTAGCGATTGCACCTGCAATAAGACCGAATAAGATCCATGTTATAATTCCCATAGTTGCAAATTTTTTAATTGTTAATATTTTAAAATTGATTTGTTTACTAATGTAAGGGAAAACATGATATAAATCATCTTTTCTTGAAGAATGAGTCTACAAATTCCGTACCATTGAAAAGTTGCAGATCCTGCATTTTTTCGCCTACTCCTATATATTTAACCGGAATTTGGAATTGATCTGAAATACCGATGACAACACCTCCTTTTGCTGTTCCGTCTAGTTTTGTTACAGCCAATGCATTCACTTCGGTTGCTGCAGTAAATTGTTTAGCCTGTTCAAAAGCATTCTGACCTGTAGAACCATCCAGAACCAGTAAGATCTCATGAGGAGCATCTGGAATTACCTTCTGCATTACTCTTTTAATCTTGGAAAGTTCGTTCATCAGGTTGATCTTATTATGAAGTCTTCCTGCCGTATCGATGATAACCACATCTGCATTTTGAGCTACAGCACTCTGTACAGTATCAAAAGCGACAGAGGCAGGATCGGATCCCATTTCCTGTTTTACAATAGGAACACCCACTCTTTCACTCCAGATAATAAGTTGGTCAACCGCTGCTGCTCTGAAGGTATCTGCTGCTCCAAGAACTACTTTTTTACCTTCGGATTTAAACTGGTGAGCCAATTTTCCAATAGTTGTTGTTTTTCCAACCCCATTTACTCCAACCACCATTATAACATAAGGCTTTTTTGAAGTATCGATATTCCCTGTTCCTGCATGAGGATTTTCCAGCAATAGTCCCGAAATTTCCTCACGAAGAATACTATCCAGCTCGCTTACTCCAACATATTTGTCACGGGCAACACGTTCTTCAATTCTTTCTATGATTTTGATGGTTGTGGAAGCGCCTACATCAGATGCAATCAGTACTTCTTCCAGATCATCCAGAACTTCATCATCTACTTTGCTTTTACCGACTACGGCCTTCGTCATTTTTTCAAAGAATCCCTGGCTGGATTTTTCCAATCCTTTATCCAAAGTTTCTTTTTCTTCTTTTTTGAAAATATTTTTAAACCAACTCATAGTTTTAGTTTATTCTTATCTTTTGTTTTTAATCACTGCTGTGGCTTCTACCTCGATCATTACATCATTCCTGAAAAGCTTACTCACTTCTACAAGGCTGCTTACAGGAGGGTTTTGAAGATTGACATATTCATCCCTTACTTTTCTGAAATCCGGGGTTTTTGAAATGTCTGTGATGAAGATACTCAGTTTGACAATGTCTTTTCCTGTACCTCCATATTCTTTCAATATGTTTTCAATGTTTTTGAAAATCTGATGTGTTTGTTCTTCTACATGGTTTCCCACCAGATTGCCTTTTGAATCCAAAGGAACCTGACCAGATAATAAAATCATTCTGGATGTACCGCAATCAATGCTTACTGATTGTGATAATCCAGGAATGCTGAAAACTTTTGGTGAACTTTTATATTCTATAGGGTTCATTGTTTTCTGACTGAATGAAAATTGAAAAATAACTGTACCTATTAGAACAATGATCTTCTTCATATTTCACTGATTAATAATCTGGTGAACAAAGATAACAAAAAAACTACCCAAAATATGAGTAGTTTTTTATATTGTAAATAAAGTATTGATTATTTTTTCAAAAAACCATCTACTTCATCAGCATTCATTACTTTTTCTTCGAAAACGTAAGCTCCTGATTTAGAAGACTTCACCATTTTCACCACTTTGGTCATTTTTTTAGACCCGGTCTGTAGGGTTGCTACTACTTTCTTTGCCATTGTAAATTATATTTATAAATTACTTGATTTCTTTGTGAAGGGTAGATCTCTTAAGAACTGGATTGTATTTTTTCAATTCCAATCTCTCTGTAGTGTTCTTTTTATTTTTTGTAGAAATGTATCTAGACATTCCTGGCATACCGCTTTCTTTGTGCTCTGTACATTCAAGGATTACTTGAACTCTATTTCCTTTTTTTGCCATGATCTATTAATTCTTTTTAATCAATCCGTTTCTAGTAGCTCTTTCAATAGCTTCCTCGATTCCAATCTTGTTAATCACTCTCAATCCATGAGCTGATACTTTCAGTGTAACGTGCTTATCTTGCTCTGGAAGGTAAAATTTCTTCTCTAATAAGTTAATTTCAAAACGACGCTTCGTTTTGTTATTAGCGTGAGAAACGTTGTTACCAACCATTGCACGCTTTCCTGTTATTTGGCAAATTCTTGACATATCTCGATGTTCTTATTTGTATAATATTTGAGAGTGCAAAATAACGAAGAATTTTTTATATAGACAAATCTTTTGGAAAATATTTGTAAATAAGTGACTGATTATAAATATTGATTTTTTAAAATATCCGAATTTCTGGGATATGGCATGAAATCAGTGCTGATATATTTCATACAGGCTTTTTTTAAACAAGGAAAATTAATATTCTATCTTTGTTTTTAATTAATCTAAATAAAAATTATGAAGAGAATTTATTTTCTATTATCAATGTTGCCTGTTGGTTTATGTGCTCAGAATTTTACAGAGATACAAACCGGAATGAATAATTTTTATTTCTCCGCAGCCGATATTGCTGATGTGGATAATAATGGGACACTGGATGTTGTGGTGAATGGAGCTATTGATTCGGATGGAGATGGAAATCCTGATGCTACCTATAATGAAGTGTATCAGAATACAGGAACAACTTTGCAGCCTTATACAGATCTTGGAGGGGGAGTAACACATCTTGGAGATATTAAATTTATTGATTTTAATAATGATGGCTTGATGGATATTGTTTCCACGGGATTGAGCTATATGGATATTGTTAATTACAAGCATTATCGTTTTAAAAATACAGGAGTAGGTTTTACAAAAGAAGTAGAACTTCCGGGAAAAGTATATGGTTCTATGGAAGTTTTTGATTTTAATCATGATGGGAAGCAGGATTATGCCATTAATGGAACACAATACGCTCACGGAGGAGGTTTTAGAAATACAGTAGACTTTTACAAAAATACAGGCCAAGGATTTGATATTACCGAGAACTGGGCTGATGGAACTCAAAACGGGAGTTTTAAAATAGTAGATCTTAATAATGACCATCTTTTGGATCTTGTTGTTATAGGATCAGATATTAATGGGGATCCGGTATCAAAAGTATATATCAATCAGAATGGAACATTGGTTCATACACAAGCTCTTGATTCTTTAACATCTGGAAAGCTGGAAGTAGCTGATTTTAATGCGGATGGTTTTCAGGATATTGTTATGATTGGTAAGAATCCTAATGACGATCCTTATCTTGCTGTGATGATGAATGACGGAACTGGTAATTTAGTAATTCAGCAGATTCCAACAGAAGTTTCTGATGCATCTATAAGTGTAGGTGATTTGAATAATGATGGATATTATGATTTTATCATCTCCGGCGACATAAATTATAATGCAGTAGTAAAAACTTATTTATATAATGTATCCAATCAGCAATTTACTGAAGGTACAACTACAGGTTTGCATGCTCTGGGTGGGCCGGGAATGATACAGCTATTTGATTTTAATAACGATAATCATCTTGATGTTTTATTAAGTGGATTTGATTGGGCAAATTCAGCGATTCCATCATTGACTAAGCTTTTTAAAAACAATGCCAATGATGCGAATGTAAAACCAACAGCGCCTACTCAGCTTGCTATGACAAAAAATGGAAACAGATTTAATTTTACATGGAGTGGTGCAACGGATGATAAAACTCCTGTGAATGCATTACGTTATGAAATTAAAGTAGGATCTACACCGGGATCACAAGATATTGCTAAATATATTGTAACGATCCCTTCATGGTTTCTGGATCTTGATCCGTCTGTTCAGAATGTATATTGGAGTGTAAGATCAATTGATGCTTCAAAAGTATATTCTGATGCTTCAACACAAAGCTCATTGTCGACCAATGAAAACACAAGCTCTCGTGAAACAGAACTTGTTATTTATCCAAATCCTGCTTCTGATAAAGTTTATATTAAAGGAGAGAAGGTTTCAGAAGCTGAAATATATTCAATGGAAGGAAGAAAGGTGAATGTGACTTTGAACAGAGATCAGTCTATTGACGTTTCTCATCTCCCTAAAGGTATTTATCTATTAAAACTGAAGATAAAAAACGAAATAATCACCAAAAAACTTAATATTAAGTAACTGAATCATTCTATCTTGAGAGAAGTCAGACGTCCAGCTGGCTTCTCTTTTTTTTGGAGATTGGCTTGGCGAAAATTGGGTTAAATATTTCTCGCGGATCTCACAGATTAGGCAGATGATTATGTTTATTGATGCTGGAATTATTATCTAAGAAATAAAAAATCTGCGTTATCAGCTCAATCAGCGAGAGATTAATAACTCTCAGATCTTGCAGATAACGCAGATTGTATTGTATCTAGGGAAATCAGTAGAACGGATATTCCTAATATTATGCTTTCTTCATTTTTGCCTGGACTCTTTTAATCAGATAATAGAATAATAAAAATCCTAGAGCAAATATTGAAAATCTGGAAAGAAGATCTCCTGCTCTGGAGTAGAATGTCATTCCATCATAAAGATTAACTTTTGAAAATAGTGCAGTTTGATCACCGTAGAAAGTATCAGCTGTTATTTCACCTTTGGCATTGATGTGGGCAGAAATTCCACTGTTGGCAGCACGAGCAATTTCTCTTCTTGTTTCAATAGCTCTCAGCTTTGCGTAGGATAAAAGCTGTTTGTGTCCTTCTGTAACGCCCCACCAGGAGTCATTGGTCATAATAGCTAGGAAATTAGCTCCTTTTTTTACATAATCTGTAACAAACTCCCCATAAATACTTTCGTAGCAGATAATAGGTGCCATTTTTCCTTTGTTGTAAGGGTTGGAAAAAGCTATTCTTTCTTTATCTATTCCCAGGGAAGCGACAGTTCCACCTAAATTAAGCATAGCATCACCTAGAATTGGCTTTAAGACATTCATATACGGGAATATTTCAACACCAGGAACCAATTTCCCTTTGTGGTATACCTGAACTTTTTGTTGTGGAGTAAGTTGAATAGCCGTATTATAGCTTGCTATCCAAAACCCCTGATTGGTTTGATAGGCTTCTTTTGGTCGCGTAGTAGGATCAAAATAAAAGCGGTGTGATGAAATTCCTGTAGCAAAAACAGATCCGGGATGTGTAGATAGAAATTCTTTAACATTATTTAAAAGTAAACTTTTTTCTAAGCCGGTCTCAGAAATAGAACCTTTGCCTGGAAGTGCTGTTTCTGGAGCAATGTAATAATCTATTTTTGTAGTTGAATTTTTTTCAGCCAACGCTAAAAGATCTTGTTCAATCGTTAAGCTATCCTTTGAATACTTTTCAGCATAAGGATCAAGATCAGGCTGCAGCATCAGTACGTTTACCTGTCCGGATGGTTTCTCGTTAAAGCTGTTATATTTAATGATCGAAATAATCATCGGGATAGCAATTAATGCTGCTATGATAGATGAATTCTTAATCAAATCATTTCTCTTTCTTCCTGCTTCCCAGGTTCTGATTGTATAGAAAATCAATACATTAATCAATAGGATCCAGAAGCTTCCACCGGTTGCTCCCAGGGTGTCATACCACTGAATTAATTTTGGGTAATCCGAAAATACATTTCCTAGGTTCAGCCATGGCCATGTAAGTTCCCATCCTAAATGGAATTTTTCAAAACTCATCCAGATTGCAATCAGAAATCCTAATCCCCAATAGGTTCCCTGAGCGTTTTTATACCAATGATAGCATTGGAAAACCAAAGAATATAAAAGCGAATTGACAAGAACAGGGAATACAACGGCCATTATAGAGTGGCTTCCGTCCGGATTTTTGGATCCATATAACCATCCTGTAGTAACAATATTCCAGATGACAAAGCAAAGATAGGATAGTCCGAAAATCATCCAGCCTTTTCTTTTATAATCTGAAAATTTGGAAATTCCATGTTCCATCATCAGAAGAGGAACGAGGGCGAAAAATATAAAAAACGGAACTCCATAAGTAGGCCAAGAGACCGACAGCAGCATTGCTGAAATAAGTGTAAGTAGAACGTATTTCATTAAATTATTTTAATATACAAATTTAATGTTTTTGAAATGAATATATTAGCATCCGATGTTAAAGAAACTATATAAAATCGTTATTATCCCTTATACGCTGTTCCTGCTTTATCTAATGTTTTTAGGGATGGGCAGATTTCAGTATGAAGACAACCTGATTACGGTGGAACCTGTGTTTTCTACCATTAAATTTATCCAGGGAGCAATGTCCTGGAAAGATATTGTTATTATCGTTCTTGGAAATATTGTGATGTTTATTCCTTTTGGTTTTCTGGGTTGGGTTTTTCCCAAGCTGACGGATCTGAAATCTCTGGTCTTTAATTTTATTCCGGCTATTACGATTGTGGAGGGACTTCAGTATTTTACAAGATTAGGGATATTTGAGGTAGATGATATCCTCCTGAATACTTTTGGAGTGTATTTAGGCTGGCTGTTTCGTCGGTTTATTGAGAAAAGGTTTAACTATTGAGTTCTTTAGCTCGCTTTTCGGCATTGAGAATTCCCTGTTTTAAAATCTCTTTAAAGCTATTGTCTTCAAAGGTTTTTAAAGCAGCTTCTGTAGTTCCGCCTTTGGAAGCCACGTCCTTAATTAGCTCTTCTAAATTTTTTTCAGAGTTGTTGATTAGATGGTAGGCTCCCAGCATGGTTTGCTTTACAAATAATTTGGAAAGGTTTTCTTCAATTCCCATTTCAATTCCGGCTTTGATCATGGCATCGATAATATAGTAGAAGTAAGCAGGGCCGCTTCCGGAAAGTGCTGTAACACCATCTAAAAGGTTTTCATCTTCTAAATACACCGATCTTCCGGTACTGTTTAATAATCTTTCAATATTGATAAGCTGGCTGAAAGAAATACCGTCTGCTGCAGTATAGCCGGTAATTCCCATTCCTAAAAGGGTAGGAGAGTTAGGCATGGCTCTTACAACAAGTGGATGGTTGAGCGATTTTTGGATTTTCTCAATATTGATTCCGGCCATAATGGATAAAACCATTTGGTTTTCTTTTAAAGTAAATCTGAAATTCTGAGCAACAGTCTGGAAGTCCTGTGGTTTTACAGCAAGAATGATAAGATCAGCATCCAACTCTGTGACTTCATCAAAAGTAGAGGTTTTTGATTTGGGAAATTCTTCCGCTATTTTGGAGATTTTAGATTGGCTTCGGGTAATCAGGTGTAGGCTTTCAGGTTTGATCAGTTCATACTTTAAGAATGATTTCGAAAAAGATAAACCCATATTTCCGGCTCCTAAGATCGCTATTTTCATACAAGGTGCTTTTTTGAATATTGTTATGCTAAAATATTGTTTTTTTATATGAAAAGGATGCTTTTTAATAAAAAAGGCAGCTGTTTTTTACAGCCGCCTTTTATGATTCAATAGATTATGTTTACTTTTTAATGACTTTTCCTGTTTGTACAGAGCCATCATTAAATACAATCTTATAAATATATATTCCCGGTAGATATTGAGTTGGGAATGAACTGATCTGTGTAGAATTATCATCTTTAAGATCTGCCTGCATTATTTTTATAGGTTGCCCCCCCGATACATTGACAAGATAGATATCTACTTTTGTACCGCTATAATTTTTAAAGTTGAAATAAATGTTGTCATTATTTGTTGCTGCAATCACAGTTTTCTTATCGCTTTCTTTATCTAAAGGTAATGCTTTTGATACCTTTTTTCCCTGGATAATTCCATCTTCAGGAGAGAAGATTAAGGTGTTGGATTTTTGCCATACCCCACCAGAAATTGCATACCTGGTATAATGATACTCGCTGCTTGATAATGGAATAGCATTTTCATATTCCGACATGTTTGTATCCGGGGAAGAAGATACACCCCAAAAAATAAATTCTCCTATTGAATCATCTGGATGAAGATCTACAGCCCATACATAGGTATAGTCTCCTGTTCCTCCAGTAGGAGTAGTACCTAAGAGATGATCTGTATTTAAAGGATCGAAAGATATTTTATTATTTTCTATTGGTGGCTGCTCAGAAACTACTACTGTTATAATATTACTTTCACTGTCTGGAAGATATTGAGACTGTATATATCTTTTATATTGCATTGTCTGGGTTAGTGGTGTATTGATGGTATAGTCTGCATTTGTTGCTCCTGGAATATTATTCCAGGTTCCGCCTTCAGTTTTACTCTGCCATTGAATATTCATTGGATAACCTGTGGCACTTTTCAAATTAGCTGTAGGGTGGGTAGTTAGCCTGGAGAATTTAGGAATTTGGCCGGTTTGAACTTTTTCACTTTCTATAATATTGTTGTAAGATTCATTCACAACTAAGTTACCTAATATTTTTAATTCATCAATTTTGATTTCATTACTATAGCTTTGAGGAACAGCATTTGACCTTGCAATTCGTCTGTAAACTTTTGCTGAAGATATTGAAGGCACTTCATAGTTTATATTTACAGCACCAGATATGTCAGACCAGTTAAATGAGTCATTTGTTTGTTCCTGCCATTGATAAGTGAACGAATTGGTACCTCCTCTCGGAGTACTTCCTACAAGTGTTTTTATAACATTTGTACCATTATTGGTTACACTTTCAACAATATTGTTTTCTTCAATGTTTATTCTCACATCTACTTCATTACTATAACTCGTTTCTAGACCTGGTTTTGTTGGTTCTACTGCGCGTCTTAATTTGTAATTATATCTATTTTCAGAGGCTGGTGGAGTATAGTCTTTTGTATTAATGGTTCCATAGTTGAGGTTATACCAATTTCCTCCCGGATTTTTCCTTTGCCAATAATAGGTGTAATTTCCAAATGGTATTGTAGGCTCGCTACCTGTAATAGTTGGAGCTGGTTTTTGATAATCGGTAATTACGCCACCAGATATTTTATTGTTCGAAATGGCTGGTTGTACAAAATTGACAGGGAAAGTATTGGATGTTGCATTGGTGTTTCCATAGGTGTAAACCATAAATAGCTTTCCTGAATTATTAGATTCAATCAATGCAGAAGTGTTGGGAATAATTGCTGTATATTCATAAGTCTGGGATGTACCGGAGATAGTAGGAAAAAGAGGACTGTCTATGAAAATTTGATAAGGGGAACCAGCTATCATTTTAGCGAAAAATTTTACATTAAGTCCAGAATTTAAATAATTTGGAGTATACTTGGCAATGCTATATGTTACTTTGATATATGTATTTATTTGCCCTTTATTAAGAGTTATTGTAGAAGAGTTGGTATAGGTAGTACCATTTACTTCGATTTTCTGTATTCGGACTTCATCGGTTTGGGCATTGATAAGAGATACCTGTAATAAAACTATTGCAAAAAAGAATAGCTTCAATAATTTACATTTCATTGAGTTTGAATTTTTATGATTATTAGATACAACAGATTTTCTGTTGCCTATAATATCATGTAAAAATCCTAATAATATACCTAATTCTGTTATATGATTTTTATATTAAGTCTCTAATAAATCTTATAAAAATGTAATTGTTTTTATTTAGAATAAGTACACATAACAGTATTCGATGTTGAATTTTTGAAGATGAATAAAAAAAGTCTGGCATTTGCCAAACTTTTTATTTTTTAATCTTTATTCCACAGGAAATTCCGGTCGTCTCATTTTATATTTTGTTCCCGAAAGAGCTTCCAGGAAGGAAATCAAAGCTTTTTTTTCTTCTTTTGTAAGCTTTAAAGGTTTAAGTAAAGGATCTGTTACAGGGTAAAGTGGATCTTTCTCTTTAATTTCAGGAGATGGATCTATCATGTGCATTCCGCTGTTGTATATATTCACAATACCTTCCAGTTCTCCAAAAAATCCATTGTGCATCCAAGGTTGGGTAAGCATAAGGTCTCTTAACTGAGGTGTTTTGAATTTACCCACATCTTCCGCTTTCTTAGTAATGTTATATAATCCCAGATCTTCATATTTTCTTTTATAATAAGTTAATCCAATATTATGGAAAGATTCATCTGTAAGATACTGGCCGCTGTGGCAGTTCATGCAGCGTGCTTTTGTTCTGAAAATATGCATTCCATAGATTTCTTCATCAGATAAAGCATTGTATTTTCCTTCCAGAAATTTATCAAAACGGCTTGGCTGGCTTTTGATGGTTTTCTGAAAATCTGCGATGGCTTTAACAATTCTGTCATAGGTTACTTTCTCATCTCCATAAGCATTTTTGAAAAGAGGTTTATACCCCTTTAAAGCTTGGATTTTGGAGGGTAATATTTTTACATCCATTGCCATTTCGTGGTGAGCCCCAAGCGGTCCGGCTGCCTGCTCTTCAAGTGTTTTTGCTCTGCCATCCCAGAAAAAAGATTTTCTTTCTGCAATATTGTAAAGAGATATTGTATTTCTGTTTCCAAGAAGATGATTGTTTCCTAAGGCTACTTGTCTTCGATCTGACCAGCCCATTTCAGGGTCATGACATGAGCTGCATGAAATCTGATTGGATTGAGATAATTTTGGATCAAAGAATAACATTTTTCCAAGAATAACATTGGGTTTATCCTGTTCTGTAAAAAATGCTGAGTCTGTTTTAATAGGTGAAAATTCCTGCCATTTTATTCCATAATCAATATTGGGTTTTGGCCAGTCTGAGATTGCTTTTTTATAACTTTTCACAATATCCTCAATGGTGGGATCCTGAAATCCCATCAAATCCTGATTTACCTTTGGTGTAAAGCTTAATAATATCATGCTGGCTCCACCTAATCCCCAATATATTAATTTCTTCATTTTTTAAAACGTTATCCCTATGCTTGCTGCCGCAAAATTATTGTTCTTTTCCTGAATCTTCTGAGACTGATACTGTACTCCTATAAAGAATGAAGGAAGTTTTTTAAGTTTAAAATCATATCGTGCAACTGCTCCGAAAGTTGTTATATCACTTGTCTGGAAAATATGATCTTCAATAATCCAGGTGTCTACAGATGAATATCCGGAGGTCGTTAAAGCATTTACGTTATTTCCAACCACTCTTTGAGAGAAATAAGGTTGTACAGTAAGTATTTGATTTTCTTTGATCAGTTGTTTGTAATCTGCATTAATTCCAAAGTAATAGTAGGTAAACTTTTGTCCGGCATCAGGGTAGGCTCTTCTTTCTTTAATTTCTTCGTATGTGAAAAACGGAGTTGCTATAATGGAGAAAGTTTCCTGATTATACTGGTAGAAACCTTTTATAGCAGTGGTATAGTCTTCTTTACGATACGATTTTCTTTTATAGATTTGCTGTAAACTTGAGGTATTCAGTGAGTATCCATATTCATAACCTGTTTTTACAGAAGAGATGAAGCTGGCTAAAACCCCGAAACGATTTTTCTCATTAATACTGAAAAATTTAGCACCTTCTACTTCAAGTGTTTTATTTTCAAGATCGGAAAGGTCATAATATAAGTTGGAAGAGGGGCTATTGACATAGCTTTTAATATTATTTGATTTCCCTATAACAGCCTGAAGGTAAAAGTCCTTTCCTTGTCTGTTCATGATCTGTAAACCTCCTTTATAGGCAAATTCGTCAAAAGTAACATTAGGGTTCGCACTTCCGTTAAAAAGATAATTTGAAAACCCAAAGCCAGTCATCTGATATACAAAAGGTCTTCCCAATAAACTTTGGAAAGTAAGGGAACTGTTTTGGTTGTATTTACTGAATTTACCGAATATACCTATCTCATATTCTCTGAACATTTTGTAGTTCACTCCTGTTTGGACATTGAGATCAGCAGTTGTGCTTTTTAGCCTTGGATCTTTGGCTCGGAATCCCATTTGAGCAAGATAGCTTATCTGCGCTGCAAAGCTCCATTTATTCCATTTCTGTAAATATCCTCCGGTAAACTGATACCGCTCTATATTGAGTTTTCCACCCGCAGAATCTACGGTGGTATAAGGGGCTACGCGATCATAATCCAATGATTCATTCCATCTTACAAGCCCTATTTTAAGGTTTTGATAGCTTGCGTTTCCCCAGACATAGCGATTAGGTTTTAGCTTTTGGAATGATTGAGCTTCGACAGTTAAGTCCTTGTCCCCATTTCCCAATTGCTGACGGTAAGCTTTCTTATCATGGTTATGGTAGCCCACTCTGAATTCTGAAAACGAAACAGGGCTGTAACCTGACATAGAAGCAGGGTTGTTAAAAAGATTATTTTTAAAACTTCTTTCCATATCATATTGATTTTTGATCGTCTTAAAAAGACTGATGCTGTCCTGTGCTTTTACAAAAAGAAAGCACAGGTTGGTCAACAACAGAAAGAAAATTGTTTTTCTACTTAGCATAATATATTGAAAAGTGTAACCTTATTTTGGATGAACAATACCGTTTTTTAAACTAGCTTCAGAATCTTTCACGAAGTCATTGGAAGAATTGTTGGTATCCATATACAGGTTGTTATTTGCTCCCATCGTACCAATTATTTTACGTCTTACGGATTTTCCGAAGCGGTTCGGATCACTGTCTATGGTACCAGCAGAAGTCCATCCTGCATCAACGCTTGGTGAAGTCAGAATATGGACAAATTTTGTAGGAACACTATTGTTAACCCCATCTATAATCCATGTATTTGGAATGGAATACGCGCTTCTCGTCATGACAGTTCCTGCTGAAGAGATATAGCTGTAATTGTATTTTTGTTTTTGGAGGAAAGTGTCCTTTGTTTCACTGGCCGGAAAACGGGCAATTACAAAGCTTTCAAAACCTCTGTTATGGATAGTGAACATATTGTTTGCAGCAGTATAGGCCAAATCTGCATTGGGTACATCCGGATTATCAACTTGTCCTAATGCCGGAACTGATGATGGAAATTCAAAATCAGCATTATGGAGGTCAAAGGCTGTGCTTGTCTGTGCTTTGTGATTGATGGCATTATCTGCTACTACAATAAAGTCACCAGGCTTTACAGGATATTTTTTAATTTTCCCTTCCGGATCGGTAGGAAGAATCAACACTCCTTTTACCGGGAAATATTTGGTAGCATCGTATGGGGTGGGGTTATCATCTTCAGTGGTCATGAACCTTGAATTCGCAATGATCAGATTATCCGCATACAGAACCTTGTTTGTATTGTTTACAATTTTAAAGTAACGGCTTGAGTTATAATTTTTACCATCCGGGGTTTTTATTCCTGTAAAAAATATTTCTTCAATGATAAAATCCTCATGAAATGTTTTGAAGAATAAAGGAATCGTAATGTTGTTGGCCAAAGTGACGATGTCAGCATTTGCTGTTCCGGCAACATCAATGGTTTCGAGAGTATTGTTAACCACTTTACCGTTCACCGTAATTTTATAAGAGCCATGAGGCAGTTCTATAGAAACAACATTGGCTTTTTGGCTTTTTCTTCTGGTAATGGCTCCCGTATTTACCTCTATAGCTTCAATATCCAGTGTTTCATAAATGGAAATATTTTCGCCGCTAAAAGATAGGGTGAGTACCCCATTTTGTGCGGTCTGTACTCCGAATTCATCATTTGTACATGAGGTTACTGTGAATGCAGTTCCCATCATGGCTACAAAACTTAATAGTAGAAATCTTTTTTTCATGTTATTTACTTTTTATATTTTAAAAATTGTAGTTTAATTCCATTCCGAAATAAGGTGTATTCATTCTTTTTCTGTACACCTTTACATTGTTGAATGTATAAGGTGCACTATAGTTGAAAAGTCTGTTTATAAATAAAGAGGCACGAAGGGTTTTGTAAATACTTTTGGTGATCTTTATGTTTCCTGTCATTGTAAAAGTGTAAAGTCTGTCTATATTATCAGAGACAGAAACATTTCTTACCAGCCATTGCTTATAGATATCAGTTTTGTCTGCTTCAGTGAAGGGATGTACTACACCATCCAAACCATAATAAGCAATAGGCTCTGCGATTCTTCGGTCATTTCTACTGTGATCATACAGGCTTCCTTGTACAGAAGCTGAAACAATCAGATCGAGGTTTGGAAGATAAGTATCAATAAGCAGGTTATAATTGATATTCGAATTAACATATCCGTTGTCATTTTTGTAGATTCCATAGTAAGGGAATATGTCTGAGCCAATATTAGCAGAAGGCTTGAAAATAATAGGGGTAGAATTTCTGTATTGGGATTTAAACCATGCTCCGGTGAAAGTAAATCTTGTATTGATTGCTTTGATTCTTGGTGATGTATAACCAAATTCAATACCCTGTTTCAACGTTTCACTACCGTTTTCTGTAGTGGAATAGGCTCCAAAGATAGTTTTAACTTCATAAGGAACATTCGTTAAATCTGGCCCATTGGGAGTCCATTGGGTGATATCCACCTTTGTAGGGTCATATTGCTTATACGTATGAACAGCTGTTTGATCCATCGTACGGAACCCATTGGTCATGCTTTCTTTAAAGTAAGTCATAAAGAATTCATGATTTCTGTAAGACAGATCCAGGCGGATCTCCTTTTTAATGCTTTTTGCTGCCTGAAGTTCTTTATTTTCCTTTGATTGAATATAGGTCATGAAGTTTACATATCGGTATTGTGCATCATTGTGATAATAATTCAGCTGAGTATAATCCCAATATTCTTTGTTCGGATAAAGCATTAATAAAGTTGGTTGTTTGTAGAAAAGGCCATACCCTAAAGTAACATCTGTTTTTAAAGGATAATCATTGATCATGAGATGAGGCAGGCTGTATTGAAAGTTTAGCCTCGGTTCAGCAAAAACTTTTTTACTGATGGCATAAGAGTTGTCTATTCCCAGATTTTTTGATAGTCTTAAACCTGCGTATAAAGTGAATTTATGCTGATTAATCGCATAGCTCATCTGATCGCCCACAAAAGCAGCCAGCAGACTGGATGCTGGGATAGCATTATAAGGTCTTGGTCTTGCAATTCCTGTGGTCGCAGAGGGAGGTGTTTTCATATCATACTGAAGCCCTCGGCCATTATTTTTTGAATATTTCCAGTCCACTCCGGCTTCGTATTGATGGGTAATTCCGAAGATTTTCTTTGTACCGTTTACTTGGAAGAAAGCGGTAATGTCTAAAGGTTTTCCTTCTGTAGAAAATTCAGTGATATAGCGTAAATCAGGATAATATCCTACGTTTTCTCCCTGTTCTGTGGCAAGGGAAAAGGATCTTGGCCCAGATAACTGAATTAGTTTTACCTGTTCCAGTTTTTCAAACCCCTGACGGATAGCTGTATTTAAAGTTAATTTGTTGAAAAATGAACTTTTGTCCAACTGATAAATAAAGTTATTTGTTACACTGATTCTCTTATTATTAGATTCATATTTATCAGTGGAGGGATAACCATTGTCCGGATCATATTTTTTATTATCAATATTGGTAGAAAAATCGATGGTAGATTTCCATTCCAAAGGTTTTGACCATAGTGTTGATATTTTCTTTGAACGGACGGATGCAGTGATACGTTGATAGGTTTCAAAATCATCAGTAGGATTAGATTTTGAGTCAAGAAAATCAGCACTTGCACTCAGTTGCCATTTATCGTTAATCTTAAAACCTTTGCTGAGATAATATTGCTTACTGAAACCATCGGCTTTAAATCTTGCCTGTAGAGGCGAAGCCTTTATTCTGCGTTCAATTTTGATTAATCCTGAGGTAAGATCTCCATAGGCTGCTGAGGGAATACCACGGATCACTTCAACCTTTTCAATGTCATTGGTAGAAATGGTTCTCATATCAACTCCTGAAGAAGCCGTTTCTCTATATTTCGGACCTTCAGAAAATTGTCTGTTGTCTACTGAAACCTGCATGTCAGCATTTGAATTGATGATATTGTCATCAATCATGAATTGCACTCCAAGAGATGATGTCTTGTATTCATTCCCGGAATAGCCGGCAGTATTTTCCCGAAGAGTAGCTCTATTCGTTAAATTTAAGACCGGTGTTTTTGATAGTCCACCAGGAAGAAGTTCCATAAGATCAGTAAAACTGGAAGGCTGTAAATGCTGCATGGCCTGTCGATCAATCACTGATTTTGTAGTCAAGCCTTTACTTTCTTTAGAAAATATAACAACTTCTTCCAACTTATTAATTGGCTGAAGTTTAATAATAAGTTGATGAGGAGCAGTAAGACTGATGTTCAGCTCTTTTTCCTGAAAATTAGGATGAAGAACTTTCAAATGATATCTTCCATTGGGAATAGAAATATCTGTATGACCGTTTTTGTCAGTAGTAAAAGAGGTTTGATTGATGGTAACAGAAGTACCTTCTAATTCTTTATTGTTTTCATCGAATACAGTAATGTTCAGTTGAGATTTTTCATTTTGTGCCTGTACGAACTGTACACTGAAAATGGAAAGGAAAACAAAAAATAAAGATCTAGTCATTTTTATTTATTCTAAATAAGCATGCCGCGAAATTATAAAATATAATAACGCTAAACAATGTTTATTTAGAATAAATTAAAATAAAAAAAGCAAAATTCCGGAAAATACCCGGAATTCTGTTATATAATCTGAGTGGAATGTTATATAATATTCACCTCTCTTTCAAGTTCTATTCCGAACTTTTCTTTGACAGAGTTAATGATTTCAGTGGAGAAATCGAAGATTTCTTTACCCGTTGCTTCACCTGTAGCATTGATGATGACCAGAGATTGAAGTTTATGGGAGGCTGCATTTCCGATTTGCTTGCCTTTCCATCCACATTGTTCAATGAGCCATCCGGCAGGAACTTTTACCATATTTCCGTTGGGATATCCTTGTATATTTTCGAATTTCTGTTTTAATTCTTCAAACTGTACTAAAGGGATTGTTGGATTTTTGAAAAAGCTTCCAGCGTTGCCAATTTTTTTAGGATCAGGCAGTTTGCTTTGTCTGATGTTGATAACCGCTTGGGAAACATCCTGAATGGTAGGGTGAGCGATTCCAAGGTTTTCAAGTTCAGAGGTAATGGCACCATATTCTGTTTTGATATGATGTTCTTTTTTGGTCAGTTTAAAAGTAACTTCTAAAATTACATATCTTCCTTTTCCTTCCTGTTTGAAGATAGAATCTCTGTATCCAAATCTGCATTCTTCAAGATCGAAAGTTTTAAGTTCAAGATTTTCCAGGTCTAGTACCAAACAGCTTACAAATACATCTTTGATTTCGGTTCCATAAGCTCCGATATTCTGCATAGGTGAAGTTCCTACATTTCCAGGAATCAGAGAAAGGTTTTCTAATCCTCCATAATTTTTTTTCAGGCAATACATCACGAATTCATGCCAGTTTTCTCCTGCTTTTGCAGTAATAAGAACTTCGTTTTCGTTGAGGTCTTTCTCAGAAATTCCTTTTAAGCCAAGTTTAATGGCAAGGCCGTCAAAGTCTTTTGTTAGCAATATATTGCTTCCGCCTCCTAAAAATAAAAGAGGTAAAGATTTTTCTTTTGAGAAATTAAGAGCATCTTTTAATGTTTCAATGCTGTTGATTTCAGTAAAGTATTTTGCTTTAGCATCAACGCCGAATGTATTGTAAGGCTTTAAGGAAAAATTTTCTTGCATGTTTTTATTTGTATTCTTTGGGAAGAATTTTGTCTAGTTGTTCTTTAAGCTGTTGAAATTGCTTATAGTGAATAGTGTCAACAAATGAGTTGACGTAGATGTGTGCTTTTTTGGGGGTACGGATCTGAAAAGCTTCATCCATTCTGTCTACCGATTGTTGGCTTGGAGAACTTTTGATGTAATCCAGATCTTTAACTTTAATGGATGAGGTAAGTTGCTTCCATGTATCAGGATTGATGCCTGATGCCCATGTTTTGTGTACTTTATTGGAAGTAGTTCCTTTTTCTGCGGTAATTGAATCCTTAGTGACTTTTATGATTCTGTAATATCCATTGCTTCCACCAATATTGGACATTCCGATGAAAGTAATCTCATGTGGATTTTTACTGGTGGTAGGTTGATCAGACTTTTTATGGTCACAAGAAAAAAATGCCGACAGCAAAAAGATCGAAAATAGTATTTTCAGATGTATATTTTTTGTTGTCGGCATCATTTATTATTTATAGGCTAAATTCTTCTCTATACTGTTTTAAAGCTTCTTTCAGAATTTCAACACTTCTTTTAAGATCTTCTTCTTTCAGTACGTAAGCGATTCTTACCTGTTTTTTACCTAATTCAGGATTACTGTAGAATCCTCCTGCAGGCGCTACCATGATCGTTTCTTTGTTGTTGGAATACGATTCAAGCAACCATTGTGCAAATTTCTCAGTATCATCTACCGGAAGTTCAGCAACGCAGTAGAAAGCACCTTTTGGCTTAGGGCAGATCACACCCGGAATAGCATTTAAAAGGTCTACTAAAACATTTCTTCTGTGGGTATATTCTTCTCTTACTGCTCTGATGTAAGCTCCGTCATTCTGGTGAGCGGCTGTTGCTGCAATTTGTCCCAAAAGAACCGGGCTTAATCTTGCCTGTGCAAAAAGGATGGCAGCATTACGGATTTTTTGAGAACGGGTTACCATACATCCGATTCTTACTCCGCACATAGAATAACGCTTGGATTCTGAATCGATAACGATACAGTTGTCTTTTAGTTCAGGGAAATCAAGAATAGATACTTGTTGTTTCCCATCATATACATATTCTCTGTATACTTCATCAGAGATAATAACAATGTCATATTTTAAAGCGATCTCAGCTAATTTTTTAAGCTCTTCACGGGTATAAAGGTATCCTGTTGGGTTACCTGGATTACAAATGATGATTGCTCTTGTTTTTTCTGTGATCTTTTTTTCAAATTCTTCAATCGGTGGCAGGGCAAAACCTGTATCAATTGTAGATGGAACTGCTACTACGTTTACATCGAATGTGCTTGTGAATCCGTTGTAGTTAGCATAGTAAGGTTCAGGGATAATCACTTCATCTCCATCGTCGCACAGTGTTGAAATGGCGAAGTTTAGGGCTTCAGAACCACCATTGGTAACAATAAAGTTTTCTGGAGTAAGATCTGAAAAACCTAAAGAATGGTAATACTCTGTAAGGGCGTTTCTGTAATCTAAATTACCTTCAGAAAGTGCATATTCCAATACTTTAAGATCGATGTTCTTTAAAGCATTTAATGCTGTTTCCGGCGTTTCAATATCAGGCTGCCCGATATTAAGATGATATACTTTTATTCCTTTCTGTTTTGCTTGTAACGCAAAGGGAACCAGTTTTCTTACCGGCGATGGCGGCATATGCAGTGCTCTGTTTGAAATATTCGGCATTGTTCAAAAATTTGTATGACAAAAATAGGATTTAATTTCTCAATAATAAAATTAAGAGTAGGAAAGAAGCGGCTTATTATCCACTTGCAAAGCATATAATTTGAATAGGTTTAATATTAATGTCTTATGTATTTTGATTAATTTGTAAATATTTATTAAAAATAAGTTATTTATGTTAATATTTTTCTTAATTTTCAAAATAAATATAAATAAAATGGCAATAAATTTATTTTTTAGAGTACTTCCTGCAATTGCTCTTCTCTCAGTCGGTTCTATTACGGCTCAAAATTTTCAAACGATGCCTGTTAGCTCTGGGTTTACAGCTGATGTAATTGCTAACGGAGTAGGCTCAGCCCTTAGTTCTACAACAACGGATGTAGATGGTGTATCTTTTGCATTTGTAGCGACAGATTTTCAACTTTCACCAACAAGTACACCTCTTACGTACGGTGTTCCTGCAAATGGTGTTATTAATTCAATTGTTTCCGGTACTCCGGGGCTTACTTATCAACTAGCCAATTTAAGTGCTAATAATTCTTTGAAATTGGCAACTGCGGGAGACAACGGAACTCTTGTATTTACCACTCCAAAGGCTGCTACTAAGTTATATATGCTCGCCACAAGCGGTAGCGGAACATCGGTAGTGAGTGTAACAGTAACTTTTACAGACAATACAACTCAAACATTTTCTAGTATAAGCCTCTCTGATTGGTATGGTGGAAATAATGCTGCTATTCAGGGGATTGGAAGAATCAATAGGGATAACAATAACTTAGAACCCAATACCAGCAATCCCAGATTGTATCAAAATGTTTTGAATATTGATGCCGCTAATCAGACAAAACCTGTACAGAGTGTTACAATTACAAAAAGCTCAGGTTCGGGAATTCCTAATATTTTTGCTTTTTCGGCAGATGTATACACCGATTGTATTGCTCCAACAACGAATGCAGCAACGGCAATCACCTCGAATTCAGCACAAATATCTTGGACTGTTCCTGCAAGCAATCAGACTACAAGTTATGATATTTATTATAGCACAAGTGCAACAACTCCAGCTGGCAATGTAAATCCTAATCACTCAAATGTGCCGGGAACTTCTTATACTCTTAACAATTTATCGCCGAGTACAACATATTATTATTGGGTAAGAGCTAATTGTAGTACGGCAACAAGTAAGAGTGTATGGTCATTCGTTAAATCTTTTACAACACTGTGCGGATCAGTTGTTCCTTCATATACCCATAATTTTGATGTCTTTCCAGGAAATTGCTGGGCAAATGCTCTTTCAGGAGGAACTCCGGATACAGGGTCTACAGGATCTACAACGTATTGGTTTCAATATAACTTCTTAAATGGGGCTGCCAATGCTTCTGCACGAATGAACATATATGGATCAAATAAAACAGGATGGTTAAAAACCGTAGCTTTTGATCTTTCGGCAGGTGGATATAAAGTGAAGTTTAATTATGGAGTAACCAAGTATTCCGGTACAACTTCTTCGGCAATGGATAGTGATGATGTCGTACATTTCCTGATTTCTTCTGATAATGGAAATACATGGAGTATACTGCAAACTTGGGATGCCAATAATACGCCGTCTAATACCTCTAATGAATACACATTCAATCTGGCAAATTATATGAGTGCTAATACAGTATTTGCTTTTTATGGAAGTACAGGCTCAACAAACGGAGGGCTTGATTATAATTTTTATGTAGATGATTTTACCGTTGAAAACGCGCAGTTGAGTACTTCAGAAGTAAACAGTCCGGTGAAAAAAGCATCAGTTCACCCTAATCCGTTCAAAGATATCTTGTATATATCCGATACAAGAGATATTAAGTCTGTAACAGTAACAGATACTACTGGAAGAACAGTGAAAACAGAGGAAGGTTCTGTAAAAGAGCTGGATCTGAGCAGATTGAATTCCGGATTGTATTTTGTGACTCTTTATTTTAAAGATGGCTCTCATTCTACTGTAAAAACAATCAAGAAATAATTTTTTTAGTGTAAATAAAGTGGAGCGGCGGTACATGATTGTGCCGCTGCTTTTTTATATGTTCCAATAATATTTTTTGTTAATTTTAAAACCTAAAAACTTACTGAAAATGCAAATTTTATCCACTTCTGTTGAAGATTATATCTCAAAGATTCCCGAGGAAAGACAAGAGGGCTTTAAAAAACTTTTTGATGTTATTAACAATAATCTGCCAAATGGTTTTGAAGAAGCCACCAATTATGGAATGCTGGGTTGGGTAGTTCCATTGAAAACATATCCTGCAGGGTATCACTGTACACCCGGTACACCTTTACCTTTTATTAATCTGGCTTCACAAAAGAACTTTATAGCATTGTATCACATGGGCTTGTATTCTCGTCCTGAACTTTTGGATTGGTTTGTGGCAGAATATCCTAAATATTCCAAAAGAAAACTTGATATGGGAAAATCTTGTGTACGTTTCAAAAAAACAGAAGATATTCCTTTTGAATTAATCGCTGAGTTGAGCGTAAAAATGACGGTAGAAGATTGGATTGAAATTTATGAATCACAGTATAAAAAGAAATGAGGTAAAGTTGGAAGCTGGAGGAGGGAAGTTGGAAGTGCTTTTTGTGTTACTGACTTCTTCTAGTTTTTGATGGAAACAATTCTCAATTTTGAAAAGGGTAATTAATAGGATTTTGAGTTATTTTGCGACTGGATTAACTTCCATCTCCCTTTCGTTAAAAAGCCCTGTATCATATCGAACTCAGGGCTTTTTTTGAATGAGGAAGACTATTGTCATTTGGTTTATATAGTTGAAGAATGGAAGCTGGAGGAGGGAAGTTGGAAGTACTTTTTGTGTTACCGACTTCTTCTAGTTTTTGATGGAAACAATTCTCAATTTTGAAAAGGGTAATTAATAGGATTTTGAGTTATTTTGCGACTGGATTAACTTCCATCTCCCTTTCGTTAAAAAGCCCTGGATCATATCGAACTCAGGGCTTTTTTTTGAATGAGGAAGACTATTGTCATTTGGTTTATATTGTTGAAGAATGGAAGCTGGAGGAGGGAAGTTGGAAGTACTTTTTGTGTTACCGACTTCTTCTAGTTTTTGATGGAAACAATTCTCAATTTTGAAAAGGGTAATTAATAGGATTTTGAGTTATTTTGCGACTGGATTAACTTCCATCTCCCTTTCGTCAAAAAGCCCTGTATCATATCGAACTCAGGGCTTTTTTTGAATGAGGAAGACTATTGTCATTTGGTTTATATAGTTGAAGAATGGAAGCTGGAGGAGGGAAGTTGGAAGTGCTTTTTGTGTTACTGACTTCTTCTAGTTTTTGATGGAAACAATTCTCAAGTTTGAAAAGGGTAATTAATAGGATTTTGAGTTATTTTGCGACTGGATTAACTTCCATCTCCCTTTCGTTAAAAAGCCCTGGATCATATCGAACTCAGGGCTTTTTTTTGAATGAGGAAGACTATTGTCATTTGGTTTATATTGTTGAAGAATGGAAGCTGGAGGAGGGAAGTTGGAAGTACTTTTTGTGTTATCGACTTCTACCAATATTTTGAAGGGAAAATATCTCCAATTTTAAAAAGGTTAATCAATTGGCTTTTCAGTTATTTTCCGACTGTATCAGCTTCCCCCTTCCAGCCTCCCTCTTCCCTTCTTTTAAAAATTAATATCCCAGATTCCTGCTTTACGTTCAAGTTCGATCAAAGCAGTTGCATTATCTGCAAGAGCCTGATAGTAATCCTTTCTTACTCCATTATAGGTTCTTTGAGCATTAAGCACTTCGAGAATAGAACTTTCTCCTCTTTTGTAGCTGTAGGTGATACCTTCCAATATGCTTTTTGCTTCAGTAAGCATTCCGTTATGAAATTGTTTTACCTGTTTCTGGGTGGCCATGTACTGTTGGTAAGCCTGCATTACTTCAGCTTGTATTCCCTGTTCTATCTGATGATATTCAAGTTCTGCTTGAGAATGTGCCATTTCAGCTATTTTTACCCCTGCGTTCCTCCTGTTTGAAAATTTTAAAGGAATACTGATTCCTAATTTTACAGCATTTACTGTTGGGGAAGGAGCAATTTCATTCGTAGCTTCAGTGTGGCGCTCTGCTCCAGCATTAATTCCAAGGTCTATTTTTCGGTTTGCTTTTTCAAGGTTGATCTGCCTTTTAGCAACTTGTGTATTCTGTTTGGCTGCCAGTAGATCTGCCCTTGTATTTAATGCCTGAATAAGAAGATCATCAATACTAAAATCTCGGTTAAAAGCATTAAAGTCTCCAGCTACATCTCTATTGGTTATTTTACCATCATTAAGAAATATAGCTAATCCGGTCAGTGCTTGTTGTTCTGCACTTTCGGCCTGATATACCTCGTTGAGAAGGGAAGCGGCCTCCAGTTTACTTTGTTTTGAAGTAACCAAAGAAATTGTTCCCAGGCGATACCGGATACTGTCTGATTTTGCAAGCTGCAAGATGTTTTTATAGGAATCCTGTTGTACTTCTAGAATGGCTTTTGATTTTAAAGCATCTACATATCCTAAACTAGCATCAGCGCGTAGATTTCTGAAAAAATCCTGGAGTTGAATTTTACTTAATTCCGATTGATCTTTAGCCAGGTTTATTCTTGCTTTTCTTTTGCCGCCTAATTCTAACGTCCAACCCAAAGATGCTCCGTATACATATCCCATATTCTTTGCAACTCCATTGTTGGTGGTTTCCATCTCCAATTGCGGATCGGGAAACATACTTGCCGTTTGAATTGCAGCTTCAGCCATACCTATATTGTATTTTTGAGCCGCATAACCCAGGTTTTTCTTTCCAACAAGACTCAGGTATTCTTCAAAATTCAGAACTTCTTTTTCCTGTGCCTTTACCTTATTGTTTAAGCTGAATAATAAGGTCGCTATTACGATAAAGAGAACTCTAATTTTCATATGTAAGTGCTTCATCTGATTCTAAATTTTGTTTTTCGTTGCGACGTTCTGCCATAAAATAAATGGCAGGAAGAACGAAGAGTGTTAAAATAGTCGAGAACATTAATCCGTACACAATTACAGTCGCTAGAGGTCGTTGTACATCCGAGCCAATTCCGGTAGCCAATGAGGCTGGAAACAATCCAATTACTGCAACGGTGGCTGTCATTAATACTGGCCTGAAACGGTCTTTAGCTCCTTTTGTTACAGCAAGTTTCAGATCATATCCTTTCTTACGAAGGTCATTGATATGAGAAATCATAATCACACCATTCTGAATGGCGACTCCGAAAAGGGCGATAAATCCTACGGCTGAAGATACATTCAAAGACATTCCACGGATGTTAAGAGCCAGCATTCCTCCAAATAAAGCCAATGGAACAATTGACATTAATACCAATGCCTGTTTGAAATCCCCAAATGCGCCATACAATAACAGGAACATAATAGCTAATGCCAAAGGAACAATGAATGCCAATCTGGAATAAGCTCTGTTTTGGTTTTCAAATTGTCCACCCCATTTGATCTGATACTTTTCATGGTCATATTTGATGTCTTTTTCAATCTTGTCCTGTGCTTTTTTCAGAAAAGAAGAAAGGTCTGTTCCTCTTAAATTAAGCTTTACAGTAAGATGTCTCTTATTCATTTCACGGGTGATGGTACTTTCTCCGGTGCTTAATTTCACTTCGGCAACCTGTGATAAAGGAATTTTGGCTCCTGAAGCTGAGGTTAACATCAGGTTTCCTATTTTATCCGGAGTATCACGGCTGTCTTCTGTGTAACGACAGGAAATATCATAAACTTTATTACCAATAAAGATCTGCGAGATAGCTTTTCCACCTAGAGCAACTTCAATAAGATCTGCAACATCTGCCACATTCAATCCATATTGAGCAATCTTATCTCTGTCTGCAATAATCTGCAACTGGGGTAGAGGAGGTTCCTGGTCAATTGCAAGGTCAGCAGAGCCTGGAATTTTATTTAAAGTAGACAATACATTTTCAGCAATTCTTCTGGTTTCTTTGAAGTCTTCTCCATATACTTTTACTACCAGTTCACTATGAGCCCCGGAAATTTTATCCATTACTCCGTCAATCATAGGTTGAGAGAAACCAACTGTGAACCCTGGCATTTCTTTGTAATCAGCAGCCAATTCTTTGATGAGATCTGCCTTGGTTTTCCCGGATGGCCATTGATCGTAAGGTTTTATTCCTACAGAAACTTCAAAGTGAGAAGCCGTCCATGGATCGGTTCCGTCATCGTTTCGGCCAGCCTGAACCATCATATAAGTGATTTCCGAATGTTTCAGTGTTCTGGCGCGTAAAGTATCACTCATTTCTTTTGCTTTGGCGAGAGAAATACCCGGAGGTAATTGTACCTGCAGCCATATAGAACCTTCATCCAGTTCAGGAAGGAAGTCTTTTCCTACAGTATAAGAAAGTACTCCGGCAGATAATAAGACAATGATTACGGGAATCATTACCTTTTTAGGCGTTTGCATGATTTTTTCAATTCTTTTCCCATAAGCTGCGCTTATTTTTTCAAGCCATTTGTTGTGATATATTTTTTGTGGTTTTCGATAGATCACATAAGCCAGACCTGGAATAAGGAGCAATGCTACAGCAAGAGCACCTAATAAAGCGTATCCTACTGTAAATGCCATCGGTGTAAATAGTTTTTTCTCTACTCTTTCGAAGGCAAACAATGGAAGATAGGCTGTAATAATGATAATTGTAGAAAAAAAGATAGGTTTTGCTACTTCAATTACCCGCTGTGTAATTGTTTTTTCTTCCAATGGTTCTTCAGGGTTTTCTTCTCTTTTCTTCAGGATAGTTTCCAGCATTACAATGGCTCCGTCTACAATAATCCCGAAGTCGATAGCTCCCAGAGAAAGAAGGTTAGCCGGAATATTGGTAAAATGCATCAAAATAAATGCAAATAATAAAGAAAGCGGAATGGTAATAGCAACCAATAAAGCACCTCTCCAACTTCCTAAGAATACAATCAGAACAATAATAACGAGTACAATTCCTTCAGTAAGCGTATGAGAAACCGTGTGAAGGGTAGTACTTACAAGGTCTGTTCTGTCAAGGAAAGGGTGAATTTTTACACCGGGAGGAAGGGTTTCATCATTTAATTCGTCGATAGCCTGATGAACGCCCTCTAATACTTGTGATGGATTTTGTCCTCTTAATAATAGTACAATTCCTTCTACACTTTCAGGATAGTTTCGCTTTCTGTCTGTATATCCCAGAATCCCTTTTCGTTCCAGGTTTCCATATTTCAATGTTCCTACATCATTCAGGAATACCGGTACCCCGTTTTCAGTTTTTACTACAATTTTTCCAAGGTCATTTAAATCTTTTACAAGACCTATCCCTCGAATAACATAGGCTAAATTTCCACGAGGAAGCATGCTTCCTCCGGCACTTACATTATTTTTTGAAATGGTTTCGGTAACTTCCGATAATGAAAGGCCATATTGCTCAAGTTTATGGGGATCTAATTCTACCTGAAACTGAGTGGTAATTCCACCGAAATTGGTCACATCAGCAATACCGGAAACTTGTTTGATACGCGGAATGATTACAAATTTTTGTAAGTCTGTAAGTTCCCGTAAACTGTGATTATTACTTTCAATAATATAACGGTATACTTCTCCAATAGGAGAGGTTAGAGGATCAAGGCCAGGCTGTGCACCATAAGGAAGGGTGACATCCGTAAGTCTTTCCTGGATACGCTGTCTTGCCCAATAGTCATCTATACCATCATCAAAAACCATGGTAATCATAGAAAGTCCGAAGGTACTTTTACTTCGCATAACGTGCATTCCCGGAAGGCCATTAAGAGCTCTTTCTAATGGAATGGTAATTTGCTGTTCTACTTCTTCAGCAGCTAATCCAGGAACTTGGGTAACAACCTGTGAGGTTACGTCAGCGATGTCAGGATAAGCTTCTACAGATAATTTGGTCCAGGAATAATAACCAAAGAATCCCAGTAAAAGGAAGAGTGCCAACATCAGCCACCTCTTCTGTATAGAGATTGTCAAGAGTTTTTTCATGTTCTTAATCGGTATTATGTACAGTACAAATAGGTATTGTACTTTTTACATCAGTTCATTTTACATTATTTTGCATCCAGCATATAAATTCCACCTTCGGTCATAATGGTGTCACCTACTTTTAATCCGGAAGTAATTCTTACCATTTTCTGATCCGTTTCTCCGGTGGTAACCGAACGCTTGGCAAATTGATTTTTGCCTGTTTTAATCCAGACATACTGAGAGCTGTCTTGCTGCATTAATGCACTGATAGGAATCATAATGGTTTTTTCAGGAGTAGTAGCAAAGTTGACAGTCGCATACATGCCGGGTTTTAATTTTCTATCCGGGTTATCGCATTCGATAAGGACTTTTATGCTTCGGGTGTTTTCATCTACTACTTCATTGATGTGGTATACTTTTCCGGTAATATTTCTGTCCGGATAAGCACTTACTTTTACAGAAACATGGTCTCCAACATTGACAAAACGGATATCTTTTTCCTTTGCATCCCCTGAAATCCAGACTTTGGATAATTCGGCAATGATGATAACAGGATCAGCATCACTTTTAAGAAATTGGCCATTGACAATTTTATTGGAGATAATTTCTCCATTAATCGGGGCTCTTACGATGAGAGGACTTCCGATACCTCCGCCTTTACTGTTATAAACCTTCAGGGCAGAAGAAGCATTGGAAAGTGATGTTTTTTTATTTTTGAAATCTGTTTCTGCTTCATCAAGTTCTTTCTGAATCCCGACTCCATGTTTTACCAGATCCTGTTGACGTTTGTAATTTTTCTCTGCAAGCTGTACATCGTTCAATGCATCTGTGTAATCTTTCTGAACGGAAAAATAATCAGAGGAAAGGATTTCAAAAAGTGGACTGTTGGCCGAAACATTTTGCCCAAGCCGAATGAAGGATTGTGTAATTCTTCCTGAAAAAGGGCTGGCAATCTCTGCATAATGATTGGGGATAGCCTGAATTGTTCCGGCAGAAACCACGCCGTCACTATGTTCTTGTTCAGAAACTATTTCTGTTTTTATTTTTTTGAATACCGGATTTTTTTCAGGAACGATTACATTTTCCCCCTTTACCAGGAGATCCTGATCCTGAGAATCTTCACTTTTGGAATTTTTACAAGAGGTAATAAATGTCAAAAGTACTATTGTGAATACTATTTTTCTCATATAAGATGTTTATAACCACTAATTTAATTTTAATTTTTGTTTTATTTCAATATAAGGTGATGTATGTTTTGAATACCTTAGATACTTGTTTTTTGTCGTTGCAAAAGTATTCCCATCCTTTCTGATAGCGGGTTAGAGAACCTTTAGAATGCCATTAGAAAATTATTAGAAAGGATGAGATTTCTGAGAAATTACAGCCATTGGCCAAATTTTTTAATGAACCATTGTTTCACAAACTGAGTAAGGATACAATATCCGGTAAGAATTCCTATCAGATAGGGAAAGTAGCTTAAAGGTAAAGGCTGCATTTTCAGATATCCTGCTAATGAGGTGAAAGGAATCAGTATTCCGATCAGCATGATTAAGCTTGTTAATGCAACTACCGGTGTAGCGGCCCAGCTTTGGATAAATGGAATCTTTTTGGTTCTGATAATATGAACAATTAAAGTTTGAGACAATAACCCTTCCACAAACCACCCGGTTTGAAATAAACCCTGATGTTCCGGTGTATTGGCTTTAAAAATAAAGTACATCACAGCAAAGGTCACATAATCAAAAATGGAACTCAGAGGGCCAATATAAAGCATGAATTTCTTAATACTATCAGCTTCCCATCTTTTAGGTTGTTCCAGAAAATCCTTATCCATGGTATCCCAGGGAATAGAAGATTGTGAAATATCATATAAAAGATTTTGAGTCAGAATTTGTAGGGGAAGCATTGGCAGAAATGGAAGCAGTGCGCTGGCACCGATCATACTGAACATGTTTCCAAAATTGCTGCTGGCTGTCATTTTAATATACTTAATGATATTCCCGAATGTTCTGCGCCCATAAATAACACCGCTTCTCAATACCATTAAGTCTTTTTCAAGCAAAATGATATCTGCACTTTCTTTAGCAATGTCTGCTCCTGTATCTACAGAAATACCAACATCTGCCTCTTTAATGGCTGCTGCATCATTGATTCCGTCACCCATAAATCCTACCGTATGCCCTTTGGATCTTAATATCTTTACGATGCGTTGTTTCTGTAACGGGCTTACTTTGGCAAAAACGGAATATAAATCCATGTCTTTGCTAAGTTCTTCATCACTCATATCCTCCAATTGATCACCCAGCATGATCGTATTGATTGGAATTCCTACATCATTACATATTTTTTTAGCAACAATGTCATTATCTCCAGTAATCACTTTTACTTCAATCCCTAATTTATGTAAGGCTTTGATACTGGGCTCTGCTGAAGGTTTAGCGGGATCAAGAAATCCAATAAAACCTGTAAGGATGAGGTTATTTTCATCTGCAACAGAATAATTCAGTGGATGATTGCCTTCAAATTCTCTGATGGCAACCAGTAAAACACGAAGTCCTTCTGCATTGAGTTTTTCAGACATTCTGATGATTTTTTCCTTCATAAGATCATCCAAAGGAATGATATTGTCATTTTCAATATGAAGGCTATGGTCATCACCCGGATCTAAAGCATATTTACACAAAGACAACATTTCTTCTACGGCTCCTTTTGAAATTATAAGGTGTTTTCCTTTTGAAGTATTTAGAATAACAGACATTCTTCTTCTTTCAAAATCGAAAGGAATTTCGTCTACTTTCAGGTAGAGCTCATCAGCTTTCATGAGATTATGAACTTCGGCATGATCAAGAACAGCCTGATCTAAAAGATTTTTTAGTCCGGTTTGATGAAAGCTGTTGAGGTAAGCCCATTTCAGTACTTCATCATCTTCAAGACCACGCACGTTGAGGTGGGTTTCCAGAACAATCTTATCAAGGGTAAGAGTTCCGGTTTTATCCGTACAGAGAATATCCATAGCGCCGATATTCTGGATGGCGTTCAATCTTTTAACGATTACTTTTTTCTTACTCATGTTAACAGCGCCTTTAGCAAGATTAGCAGTAACAATCATAGGCAGCATTTCAGGAGTAAGTCCTACTGCTACGGCAATAGCGAATAATAATGCCTGCATCCAGTCTCCTTTTACCACTCCATTGATCAAGAAAATAATGGGAGTCATGACCAGCATAAACCGGATCAGTAAAAAGCTTACTTTATTGACTCCGATATCAAATGCCGTTTCAGGTCTTTTAGAAATAAGGCTTCTGCTGATGCTTCCAAAATAGGTGAAAATGCTGGTGTTGGCAACCACAACGGTAGCTGATCCACTCACGACATTGGTTCCCATAAAACAGATGTTTTGAAGGGTGAGTGGGTTTTTATTTTTCGCATCACGGATAGGAAATGCATTTTTTTCAACAGGTAAGGCTTCTCCGGTGAGAATAGATTCACTGATGAAAAGATCTTTGCTTTTTAAAATCCTGCAATCAGCAGGAACCATATCTCCGGCAGAAAGAATCACGATATCACCCGGAACTATTTCAGTGATTTCTATTTCTTCACTTTCTTTAAACTTTCTTTTGGTAAGACAGCTGGTTTTTACCATTTTTTTCAATGCTTCTGCGGCCTTATTACTTCGGAATTCCTGGATAAATCTTAAAACAGTACTGAACAATAGCATTACTGAAATAATAATACTTGTACTGAGGTCTTTTTCTCCTTCAGGAACGAGGATTACATCGATGAATAAAGAAATAACAGCAATACATGCGAGTATATAATTAAAAGGATTAAAGAAAGAATGGGCAAATTGTTTTAACCATGAGGGTGCTTTTTGAGTGGCAATTTCGTTTTTACCGTAAATTTTCAAACGGTCTTTTACTGTGTTTTCGCTAAGGCCTTCTTCTGAAGTTTCAAGCATAGCATAAACCATTTTTTCGTTCTCTGAAGCGGCTTCTTTTAATTTAACAAGAGCGGCTGAGTTGAGATTTTTGTTGGAAGATTTTTTTAACATGGCTTTTAATTGTTATAAATCGTTTTCAGTACCTATAATTTCCCAGCTTACCTTGATGACTTTATCTTCAATGGTAAGTCTGCTTGCTGTTTTTTCCATGAAACTGTCTTGTGGGGTAGAAGCATGAACTTCTGCCGTGATAATAGCATTTTCCGGAACACCGTTATCATCGCTGGTAAGAGATTTCAACAGGACTTTATCATTTCCACTCAATGATTGCATGAGCTGTACCCGAATATGATTTTCTACTTCGCTTTTGCATTTGATGCTAAGTAAATATTCAGTGTAGTGATTTCTGTTGTTGATATTGTTCCCTAGTTTTACTCCTAATGGTCGGAGAATAAGATGGGTGAGGATAATAAAACCACTGGTAATAGCAGCTTCAACGGGGAGTCCCAACGCGGAAAGTGCTCCTACAGATGCAGAACACCAGATAGTGGCTGCGGTATTGAGACCTCTTACGGTAAGACCGTCCTTCATAATAACTCCACCTCCTAAAAAGCCGATACCACTAACAATGTAAGAGGCAATTCTTCCAGTGGCATCGCCTCCGATCCGAATGGATAGAAGAACGAATGCTGCAGAGCCAAGACATACTAGCGTATTGGTTCGGAGACCGGCACTTTTTTGACGCCATTGTCTTTCAAAACCTATGCTGGCACCCAGTGCGAATGCCGTGAAGAGACGAAGAGTAAATTCTAACGTATTCATAACCTTTCTGTTTTTATGGCACTCAGCCGTATACAGAAAAGTATATTGCTGAATGTTAGTTGTTGTAATAATGTGACGGATCAGTATCCATAGTGATTTTCTTTGCTGTAAAGGTATTGTGACTTATGATGAAAAGCTGTTAGAAAGGCTTTAGAATGTTATTAGAAAACTATTAGAGAGCTTAGAGTAAGATTTTTGAAATAAAAATTATATATTTGATAGTATCATATGATACTATCATTAATGAAACCTCCTTATCAGATTACCCATCAGATGTTATTATTAATTGCTTCTATTTCAGAGAGGATAGGGGCGATTAATGCCGCTCTTTTATATAAGCCTACGACGGAATTAAGAAAAAAAAATAGGATTAAAACCATCCAGTCTTCATTAGAAATTGAAGGAAATACGCTTACAGAAGAACAAATTACAGCCTTATTAGAGAATAAAAGAGTAGTAGCCCCTCAAAAAGATATTCTTGAGGTTCAGAATGCTATTAAAGTATATGATCAGCTTATACTGTTTAATCCGTTTAAATTAAGAGATCTGGAAAAAGCTCATACTATTTTAATGAATGGTTTAATTGAAAGTGCAGGTAAATTAAGAGCTACAAATGTGGGGATTGTAAAGGGATCAAAGGTAGAACATATTGCACCTGGAGGAGCTATGGTCGAAGGCTTAATGAAAGACCTTTTTAAGTACTTGAAAAATGATAAGGATTTGTTGCTGATAAAAAGTTGTGTTTTTTATTATGAATTTGAATTTATTCATCCATTTATTGATGGAAATGGTAGAATGGGAAGGCTGTGGCAAACATTAATTCTTATGCAGCAATACCCTGTTTTTGAATTTTTACCTGTTGAGAGTTTAATAAAGCAACAACAAAATACATACTATAATAAACTTTCAGAATCAGATAAAAAAGGAGATTCAACCCCTTTTATAGAGTTTATGCTCGGAATTATTCTGGACGCTTTGGATGAAGTCCTGCAATCACAAAATAAAACGCTTTACACAGAAGATAGAATCTTATTATTTAAGGATAGTATCGGTAAGGGTAGATTTAGCAGAAAGGATTATTTACTCCATTTTAAAAATATATCTGCTCCTACGGCAAGCCGGGATTTAAAATGGGCTACTGAGCAGAAAATTTTAATCAAATTTGGAGAACAGAGATTAACTGAATATCAATTTTTAGATTCTCATTGAAACAGATTTACCAATGGTTACAGATGAGTAATTTTACTTCTAATCTGTAACCCTCTTTTAAGGTGAAATTTCAATACATTTGCTGCAAATCTCTTTTTATTATGGATCCCAGCAGTTTATAATTTATAGACAAGAGTTTGTTTTATCCCTTGCATTCTATGTTTAGGGTTATTTTTATGAATTATAAATAAAAAAAATGAAAAAAATAAATATTGCAATACCTGCAACGCTTTTAGCAATTATCTGTGTGCAAGGCGGAGCATCTATTGCCAAACAGCTTTTTCCGGCTATCGGAGCTATTGGAACAGTTACTTTAAGAATTGTACTTTCAGCCATTTTGCTGACCTTGATCAACCGACCAAAATTTTCCCAATTTAATGCACAAAAATGGAAATATTGCGCGATGTACGGGGTAGGGCTGGCTTGTATGAACCTTATTTTTTATATGGCAATTCAGAGGATTCCTTTGGGATTGGCGGTTACTGTAGAATTTGCCGGGCCTTTGTTTCTTGCATTGGCATTATCCCGTAAAGTTCTGGATGTGGTGTGGGCACTATTAGCCTGTATAGGAATATTACTTATTGTTCCGTGGAAGAGTGATCATATAGATTTAGTAGGACTTGGATTAGCTTTTCTGGCTGGAATATTCTGGGCTATTTATATTGTAATGGGTGGAAAGGTTTCCAAGATCATGGATGGGAAAGATGCAGTAACCACAGGAATGTTATTTGCCAGTCTTGTGATTATCCCTTTTACGATTTGGGATGGTGCTGTTTTCAATATTACACCTGCTATTTTTGCAAAAGGATTAGGAGTTGCTATCTTATCGAGTGCTTTACCATTTTCACTGGAAATAATGGCTTTAAAAAGACTTCCCGCCAAAACATTCAGTATTCTGATGAGTTTGGAACCTGCATTTGCGGCTCTTTCAGGGTTGGTATTCCTTGCTGAAGAGCTAACATTTTTACAATGGATTTCTATCGGCTGTGTAATTGCCGCAAGTATAGGAACCACAATATTCAATAAAACAGCCACGGCTCATAATTAAAGATATTAAGCTGTCTCAATCTCAAATACCACTATAAAAACAGTTGTATTATTTTCTGAGGTAACTTTAATCGCTGCCTGATGCAAATGAATAATTTTCTCGGTAAGGAAAAGCCCGATTCCGTGCCCTTTTTCTTTTTTGGAGTTTTCACTTCTGTAAAAAGGTTCAAAAATGTGAACTAAATCTTCTTTGGAAATAGTGATGCCGGTATTGGTAAAACTTACATAAAGTTTTTCAATATCTGCTTTAACATCGATGGAACATAAATGTTCTGGTGAATATTTACAGGCATTATCAATAAGATTATTGAAGGCAACCTGCAGTAGATATTCATTTCCTTGCATAGTCAGCTGGTGTTCCTCTACGGCATCATCAATATTCAGGGAAACTTTATAGGTCGAATTTTCTTTTATAATCTTGGAATATGATTCCAGAAGGACTTCATCCATCCTTATTTCCGAGAAACTGATTTCATTAGGATCATAACTTGCCTTAGCGAGATCCATTAAACTATTGGATAATTTAACCATATTACGTGCATCCTCTAAAGCAGATTGAATGGTTGATTGATATTCTTCCTTAGTTAGTTCTTTTTCAGAAGCCAGTTCTAACTCAGTGATAATTGCAGATAATGGGGTTCGAAGTTCGTGTGAGATATTGGAAACAAAATATTTTTGGGAGTCAAAAGAATTTTCAAGACGTTCCAGCATTCCATTAAAATTCTGAGCAAGTTCATTAAGCTCATCTTTTTCTCCGGTGGTTTTAAGGCGTAGCTGCAACTTTCCGGCAGTAATTTTTTTGATCTGATTGACCATTTCACTCAGAGGGCTCAGTGTTTTTTTGGAAAGGAATATCCCAGCCAGATAAATCAATAGCAAAATACTGATGAAAGAAGCAATACTGATGGTGAGAAGATGGGTAAGATATTCATATCCATATTTATCATAGGAAGCAGCGGTAACCGCGTAGGTATTTCCATTATGATGATATACCATTCCAACAACCTGTAAATTATCTAGAAAGAAATTTATTTTCTTTTTCTTAAATATCTGAGTAAGCATTTCCGGTGTTTCTTTTACATAATCTACTTTAGCATCATCATGATAAACAAGTTGATCTTTAGAGTTATAGATAGCCACCTGAACTTCATTCAGAGTTCTGTTGTTATTTTTATACAGCTTATGCATTTCCTGCTCCGGCAGTGAGCTTTGGAAAAATAGATCAGCCTTGGCAATAGCTTCATTCTGCAGTTCGCCATAATAGGATTTTTCACGAGCTTCTTTGGAAGAATAATAGATGGTAATACTGTAAACACTTAAAAGCATTGCAGTGATTAATGTAAAAAGCAGGGTAAGCCTTGTTCTTATTTTCATGTTGACGAAAATTACACGTTTACCATATTAAACATTTCCCGTTTCGTAGTCTTTTTTTAGAATAAAGCCCATTCCAGCTTTGGTGTGAATCAGCTTATTTTCAAAATCTCGGTCAATTTTTTTTCGCAGATAATTGATGTAGACATCAATGAAATTGGTTCCGGTATCAAAATGAGTTTCCCACACTTTTTCTGCAATTTCACTTCTGGAAAGTACTTTTTCAGAATTTTCCATCATGAATTTAAGCAGATTGAATTCCTTTGGAGTGAGTTTTATGAGAACATGATCTCTGCTCACTGTTTTTTGTTCCAGATTCATTTCAATACCTTCATATTTAAGAACGAAAACCTTTTGTTGTCTCTGTTGTGAAAAACGTTTCAGCAAAACATTGATTCTTGCCACCAATTCACGCATTTCAAAAGGCTTGGTCATATAATCGTCAGCTCCGGCATCAAACCCTTCCAATTTATCATCTGTTGTTCCCAATGCAGTAAGCATTATCACGGGAAGATTAGGTTTCAGAGTCTTTATTTCATTGCAGAATTCAAGACCACTTTTTTTAGGGAGAACAATATCGGTGACGACCAGATCATAGTTTTTTTGTAAAGCCAGTTTCAATCCTGTTGATCCATCATATGCTGTGCTTACTTCAAATTCAGTTTCCTGAAGTCCTTTTGTAATAAGCTTGGAAAGTCTGTCATCGTCTTCTACTAATAAAATATGAGGCATAAGAATGTGGAAGTGTTTTGTGGGTGTAAAGATGAGGTAATATTCTTCACAAATGTAATGAATTCTATTTTGTAATTTTGACGCATAGAGAATAAATACATGTCAGAATTTAAAATACAAACGGTTAAAAAAGTTAGAATAGTCGGGCTTTTATGTTTATTGCTACTGTTTTTGGTTCAATGTACTGCCCATCAAAATACAATCCAGCTTCAGAATGGAGATTTACTTTTTGTTACGGCTAAAGAAACAGGGCTTTCCGGAGCTATTAATAATGTTACTCAAAAGCAAACAATAGCTTCTTTCGACCATATTGGTATTTTGGAAAAGGAAGGAAAGAAATTATTTGTATTACACGCAGCTCCAAAAGGTGGTTCGCAAAAGCAAAGTTTAAAAGATTTTGTTGAAGATCAAAAAAGAGATCAGCAGAATATTGTGATCTATCGCCTGAAAGCTGAATATCAGAAATCAATTCCTGTTGCTATTGAAAAAGCACACTCCATGTTGGGAAAACCTTACAATTTCAATTATATTTTAGATGAAAATTCTTATTACTGTTCAGATTTTGTAGAGAGAGCATTTCGGGAGGATCATATTTTTAAATTGGAGCCTATGACGTTCAAAGATCCTAAAACAGGAAAAATCAATACCTTTTGGGAAGACTTTTATGGCAAGAAAAATCTGAAAGTTCCTGAAGGAGAGCCTGGTTGTAATCCTAATGGGTTGGCTGGATCAGAAAAACTAGAAAGGGTAGGAGACCTTTAGGATAATTAGAAAGGAAGCTGGAAGAGGAAGGGTGGAAGTTACTATTAGACATATCATTTGTAAAGTTTGCACTTAAAATAATAGAGTATCATGATTGATAAAAAAGATGGTCTTTATTCTTGTAACTTTATGACTTCCAGACTCTATCTTCCGGGTTCCTGCCCATATACTTTTCCCAAATTTGAATTAAAATAATAGAGAAGCTGTGATGGCTTCTTTTTTTTAAAGTTAAAATTTTAAAAAATATTAGTCCACTAATTTGGTGGACTAATATTTTTTTATATTTTTGTGACAGATTTAAATGCAGAACAAAATATGATCTGAGAATGTTTAACTAAAAAATGTTTAGCAATGATTACACCTAACCCTAGTTTGCAGGTTTTTCAAAATACACTGAGCCTGCCTAAAAAAGAATTATTATTGGAAATAGAATTGAATGGCAAAATGAAATTTGAACATTTAATGAATACCATCTATAATCAAATGGGGATCTGCCATAGAGTGTTATCAGCGAACGTGGAATATGTGAACGGATATAGTTTTGGTTCAGTACAATTGTATATTAATATCAATTCAGAAGACTATCAGAAATTGGAAGTCTATCTGAATAAAAATAAACTTTTGAGTACAACGGTGGAGTATCTCTGCCGAAAGTATTCTTAGGAAGATTCATATAGTTTTAATTACTCGAAGTGTCCGGTTCTTTTACTGGGCACTTTTTATTTTTATGCTTTTGTGGATTAAACAGATATTTTAAAATGAAAAGGATAGAATAAAGAATAAAGAATAAAGAATAAAGAATAAAGAATAAAGAATAAAGAATGAATATTCCAGGGTAAATTTTCAGCTGTGTTAAAAATTACAATTGAAGAAGTGAAAATGCTCCTCCTCCGGAGGGGTGTTAAAAATTCTTTGAATTTTTGACGGGGTGGTTCTAAAGAGAACCTCTATTATTTTTTTAACGCAAAGTTTTATTTCCCCAATCTTATATTCTAAGGAAGCAAAGTAAGAATCAATTAAAATTGATTTAACGAAACTTATGCTAGAATGATGAGATATAGTAATAAAAAGCGCTCAGATTTCTCTGAACGCTCTATAGTAATAAAAATAAGTTTAGATTCTTTCGATGTCGGCACCAATTGCTTTTAGTCTACCATCGATATTTTCATATCCTCTGTCGATTTGTTCGATGTTGTGGATAATAGATTTTCCTTCTGCAGAAAGGGCTGCGATAAGAAGGGCGTTTCCGGCTCTGATATCTGGGGAAACCATTGTAGTTCCTCTTAGCGGAGCTTCTTGGTTTAATCCGATTACCGTTGCTCTGTGTGGATCACATAAAATGATCTGAGCTCCCATATCGATTAATTTGTCTACAAAGAATAATCTCGATTCAAACATTTTCTGGTGAACAAGGATACTTCCTTTAGCCTGAGTTGCCACTACTAAGATAATAGATAATAAATCCGGAGTGAATCCTGGCCATGGAGCATCAGAAATAGTAAGGATAGATCCGTCAATAAATTTTTGAATTTTATAATGTTCCTGAGCAGGGATGTAGATATCATCACCGCTTTGCTCAAGCTGAATTCCTAGTTTTCTGAAGGTATTAGGAATTACTCCCAATTGGTTCCAGTTTACATTTTTGATGGTGATTTCAGATTTCGTCATAGCAGCAAGGCCAATCCATGATCCGATTTCTACCATATCAGGAAGCATGGTGTGCTCAGTTCCTCTTAAATAATCTACTCCTTCAATCGTAAGAAGGTTAGACCCGATTCCTGAAATATTAGCTCCCATTCTGTTCAGCATTTTACATAATTGCTGAAGATAAGGTTCGCAGGCAGCGTTATAAATTCTTGTTTTTCCTTTTGCTAAAGCAGCCGCCATTACAATATTAGCTGTTCCGGTTACAGAAGCTTCTTCCAATAAGATGAATTTTCCTGTAAGTTCTTTAGCTTTTAAAGAATAGAAATATTCTTCTTCATCGTAATGGAATTCAGCACCCAGTTCAACCAATCCCTGGAAATGAGTATCCAATCTTCTTCTTCCGATTTTATCACCTCCCGGAGTTGGCATATAAGCTTCTCCATAACGTGCCAGCATAGGCCCCATCAACATGATAGATCCACGAAGTTTGGCTCCGTCTTTTTTAAACTCATTGGATTTTATATAGTCGAAGTTTACTTGATCAGCCTTGAACGTATAGTCTCCATGACCATTTTTAGTAACTTTTACTCCAAAATCTCCAAGAATTTCAATCAATCTGTTAACATCATGAATGTCTGGAATATTTTTAATTCTTACTTCCTCGTCGGTCAATAGAACCGCACATAAAATTTGAAGAGCCTCATTTTTGGCTCCTTGTGGAGTTATTTCACCCTGCAGTCTTTTTCCTCCTCTTATTTGAAATGTTCCACTCATTATTTTCTGTTTTTATGATTGTTATTATGCCTTCTTTTGTTAGGTTGGTTGTTGTTATTATTCTTATTGTTGCTGTTATTCCTATTGTTGTTATTGTTATTATTTCGGTTGTTGTTATTGCTGGTATAGTAGATCTTACTTTTTTCAAGAGAGTCGATTCCTGTAAGATCCAACCTGTTTTCAGACAATTCTTTTAGGTGTCTGAAGATAACATCATCCGTTACGTGTTCTTTATTGTAAACATTATAGGATTTCTTCATATTGTTGGCAATCACTTCAATAAGGGCTTCTTTTTCGTCACCGGTTTCCAGTTCAATTGCTTTTTCTATTAATTGAAGAATACTTTTTCCGTAAAATTTAAAGTCACCCTGAAGTTTTGGATATTCCATTCTTTTAGGCTTTTCTGCCAATTGTTCCATTGTAGGGAACGGGTAAGGAGAATCTACATCCAGATCATAATCTGCAAGAATATAAAGATGATCCCAAAGTTTATGTTTATAATTTTCTTCGTCGCGAAGTTGTGGGTTTCTCTGACCCATAAAATCGATGATTGCCATAGCCATTTCGTTCCTTTCCTCTTTGGTAGGAAGTTCTTTACAGCGCTCAACCAACTGTTGTATAATTCTGCCGTATTCCGGCATATGAAGCTGAGTTTTTTGGGTATTGTATTCCATAGTATGCAAATATATGGATTAAAAGAAAAATTGTTTCGAGAATCTTAAAAATTTATGATTTTTTAATGAAAATTTCAGTTGTGATTCTTATTGAATTATTATTTAAATCTAAAATATTTCTCTTTATTTTGAATTTGTTTTCAATAAATATGTAACTTGTTTAATATATTGATAATTGAATTTTCTCATGAAAAAAACACATTTTATTCTTTCCCTATTGGCTTTAGCACTGGTTAGCTCATGTCAAAGTACCGATGAATTAAGTACTGAGTCCCCGAAGGGGCAAGAGGTACACGATAAAATAGTAAATGTAACCCATCATGATGGAAGACCTTTCAGTACAGGAAAGGAATTCGGATCGGTGAATGGTAAATTTGTTGCCGGCCCTGGCGGAAGCGTTTTGATGCAGGGATTTTACTGGGATGTTCCTGATGGTGGTAATTGGTGGAATACCGTTAAAGATAAATTAACGGCATGGTCTAATGCAGGAATGGGTGCTGTATGGCTTCCTCCTGCTTCAAAAGCCCAAAACGGAGCATATTCTATGGGGTATGATCCTACCGACTATTATGACTTTGGAAATTTTAATCAGAATGGAAGTGTTGAAACCCGATTTGGATCAAGAACAGAATTGGAAGCCTTAATTACAAAAGCCCATGCCGAAAATATGCAGGTCTATGCTGATATTGTAATCAATCATAACAGTGGCGGGCAGTCTGAAGCCAATCCGTTTACGGGAACCAATACTTGGACAAATTTTTCAGGAGTAGCCTCCGGAAAGTTTCAAAGAAATTATAATGACTTCTATAAAAACGCTTATGGAAATAATGATGAAGGCTCTTTTGGAGGATTTCCGGATTTATGCCATGCGAATCCTCATGTACAAGACTGGCTGTGGGGCAGAGATGATTCAGTGGCAAAATATTATAAAAATGTCATGAAGTTTGATGGCTGGAGATTCGACTATGTAAAAGGATTTGGACCCTGGGTAGTGAATACCTGGAATTCTAAAGTAGGAGGGTTTTCTGTAGGTGAATTATGGGATTCTAATGTGAATACCTTAGAATGGTGGGCTAATAATGCCAACAGTTCCGTGTTTGATTTTGCCGCTTATTATAAAATGGATGAAGCTTTTGATAATGGAAACTTAAATGCCCTGAATGATGATATGATGTGGAAAAGAAATCCATACAAAGCAGTAACCTTTGTTGCTAATCACGATACTGATATTATCTATAATAAAATGCCGGCTTATGCTTACATTTTAACCCACGAGGGATATCCCACAATTTTTTATAGAGATTATGAAGAATGGCTAAATAAAGAAAGATTGAATAACCTGATCTGGATTCACAACAATAAAGCTACCGGAACCACTTCTATTTTGTATACTGATAATGATGAATATATCGCAAGACGTAATGGTTACAATGGAAATCCAGGGCTTGTCGTATATATCAACACATCATCAAGTTGGCAGGAAAGATGGATCGACACCAACTGGAGTAATCAGCAGATTAAAGATTTTACAGGAAATTCAAGCTGGTATCCGACAACGCAGGGAGATAAGAGGGTGAAAATTCAATGCCCACCGAACAGTTATTCAGTATGGTCACTGAATTTATGAGTAATGAGTAATGAGTAATGAGTAATGAGTGGCAGATTCATCGCTCAAAATTTAATAAATAAATCATTCTATTTCTCGCGGATTTTGCGGATCATTCAGATTCTTATTATTGTTTGAAATTTTTCTGATTATAATATCGTCATCTGCTTTATCCGGAAAATCTGCGAGAGATTATTTTTTTGAATATAGGGGTTCTATACCTGGATGAATTTTTTCTTCTGATGCTGATCCGGAAGAAAACATTTTTGGTTGGCCAGCTTCATTCTGTTTCTTGAAATAACATCGTAAGCTTTGTCACTTAGAGAAGCCGGTAAGATCTTACCAATGGCTGAAAGTTTATAAATTCCACCCAATATACTAGCAATTTGTAGTACAGCTCTCGATTTTATAAGGTAATATTGTTTAGGTTTCCAAAGGTATAAAGTATTGAAAACTTTAGTTTCTAAGCCTCTTTCAGATAGAAATTGTTGTCCAAAGTCGGATTGCAGTGAGGCAAACATGAATTTGTCTTTTGTATCTCTTTCCAAAATCCATTGTACCCAGAAGTTGCAGACTCCGCAATCTCCATCAAAAAATACAATATGTTTATCTTCCCAGTTTTCCACTACTCTTATTTATTAAACATGATCCTCCTTTCTGTATCTTCTTTGGTTTGTTTGAAGTATTTAACAAGATCCAGACGCTGCTCATCAGTAAGTTTCGCATCCTGATGCCCAAGATAGTAAGATTCAAGTGGCATTTCTTTTTTCTCCACCATCTCTATGCATTCTTCTAATTTACGAAGCTGTCTTTGAGGCTCATATACTGCAAAGGTAGAAAAATTAAGATGCTTTCGGCCTTCATTGATATGATTTTTTACATACCATGAAGCGGGTGAAATATCGGCATACCACGGATACTTGGTTTCATTAGAATGACAGTCATAGCAGGATGTTCTGATGATTTTCGCTACTTTTTCAGGGGTGTTTTTTATTTTCAAAAAGTCCATGCCGGGTGTGGGACGAGGATTGGTCTTGTCAATAGGAAAAAACTGAATGATAACGAAAGCTACGAGGAAAATAATAAGTACTTTTTTCATAAGGAAGTATTTATGTTGGTGAATTAAAGGTAGTTATTTTTTTTGGATGGAGGCTGGAAGAGGGAAGCTGGAAGTATTTGAAGACAAGTTTCAGATGTTGTTTTTTTAACAAAATTTATTCGGAAGCTGTGAATGAACATATTTTAGGCGGGAAGTTGGAAGAGGGAAGCTGGAAGTATTTGAAGACAAGTTTCAGATGTTGTTTTTTTAACAAAATTTATTCGGAAGCTGTGAATGAACATATTTTAGGCGGGAAGTTGGAAGAGGGAAGTTGGAAGAAGGAAGCTGGAGGTATTTGAAGATAAGATTTAAATATTTTATGAAATTTGAAAAGATTTTAAATGTAGCCCTCTTTAATAGGGGCTTTTTCATATTTCTCTGTTAAAATAAATGTCTTAAAGTTGTTATCAACCTGGTATAAACTTTCAACTTCCAGCCTCCATCTTCCTTCTTTTCTCTCTTACATTGAGTTATTCTAAATAGAGCAGAGGGAGTCAAACGGATTTAAAAAATGACTAACTTAATACCACAATTGTGTCTTGAATTCAAGTGCTGTCGAAATATCAGATTATAGTTTTTGACTATCATTGAAATAATTATTAATAGATTGTATTTATTATTTGAACGTTGTAAGTTTGTCATGTCCTTACAACAAAGGAATTACACTAAACTGTATTAATTAATATAAAAAATAAATAAACGACAATGGAAAAAGATTTGAATGACATCAGTAAATGCCCGTTTCACAACGGAACAATGAAGAAGAGTGTAGCAGGTGAAGGTACTCAAAACAAAGATTGGTGGCCAGACCAATTAAGGGTAGACCTTCTTCGCCAGCATTCATCACTGTCTAATCCTATGGATGAGGGCTTTGATTACGCAGAAGCATTTAAAAGCCTTGATCTTGAGGCGGTAAAAAAAGATCTTCATGCTTTAATGACAGATTCACAGGACTGGTGGCCTGCAGATTTTGGACATTATGGGCCATTATTCATCCGTATGGCTTGGCACAGTGCCGGAACTTATCGTGTAGGAGATGGTAGAGGTGGAGCAGGAGCAGGGCAACAACGTTTTGCACCTCTGAACAGCTGGCCGGATAACGTAAGTCTTGATAAAGCAAGAAGACTATTGTGGCCTATCAAACAGAAATATGGTAGAAATATATCATGGGCGGATCTTTTAATTCTTACAGGAAATGTTGCTCTTGAATCTATGGGATTCAAAACTTTTGGATTTGCTGGCGGACGTGCCGATGTATGGGAACCGGATGCTGATGTATATTGGGGATCTGAAAAAACCTGGTTAGGAGGAGATTTACGTTATGCTCATGGTTCTGAAGGGGTAGTTGAAGGACATTCGGCAGTTCTTCCTACAGATGAAAAAGCAGATGGAGATATTCACTCCAGAAACCTTGAGAATCCATTAGCGGCAGTACAAATGGGATTAATTTATGTGAATCCTGAAGGGCCAGATGGAAATCCGGATCCAATTGCAGCAGCTAAAGATATCAGAGATACATTTGGACGTATGGCGATGAATGATGAGGAAACTGTTGCTTTGATTGCAGGGGGACATACTTTTGGAAAAACCCATGGTGCAGGGCCTGCGGATCATGTTGGTAAAGAACCGGAAGCAGCCGGAATTGAACAACAAGGATTAGGATGGTCAAGCAGCTATAAATCAGGAAGTGGTAGAGATGCTATTTCCAGCGGGTTGGAAGTAACCTGGACTGAAACTCCGACACAATGGAGTAATTACTTCTTTAAGAACTTATTTGAAAATGAATGGGAATTAACAAAAAGCCCTGCCGGAGCTCATCAATGGGTAGCAAAGGATGGAGCAGAAATCATTCCTGATGCATTTGATGCTAATAAAAAACATAGACCTACTATGTTGACAACGGATCTTTCTTTAAGATTAGATCCCGTTTACGAAAAAATTTCAAGACATTTTTATGAAAACCCTGATGCGTTTGCAGATGCATTTGCAAGAGCATGGTTTAAATTAACCCACAGAGATATGGGGCCGCGTGCCCGTTATCTGGGATCAGATATTCCTCAGGAAGAACTTATCTGGCAGGATCCTATTCCGGAAGTAAATCATGAATTGGTAAATGATACCGATGTTGAATCTCTTAAAGCTAAAGTTCTGAATTCAGGATTGAGTATTTCTGAATTAGTTTCAACGGCATGGGCTTCTGCATCTACTTTCAGAGGAAGTGATAAGAGAGGCGGAGCTAATGGTTCAAGAGTAAGATTAGAACCTCAAAGAAACTGGAAAGTAAATAATCCGGTACAATTACAAAAAGTATTGGGAGTATTGGAAGGAATTCAAAATGAATTCAATGCTCAGAATGGTGGAAAGAAAATATCTTTAGCTGATTTAATTGTTTTAGCGGGAAATGCAGCAGTAGAAGCCGCAGCAAAAAACGCAGGACAGGAAGTGAAAGTTTCTTTTGCTCCGGGAAGAATGGATGCTTCTCAGGAACAAACTGATATAGAATCTATAGGATATTTAGAACCTGCAGCTGATGGATTCCGTAATTATCTGAAAACAAAATTCACAGTTTCTACAGAGTCTTTATTGATAGATAAAGCGCAGTTATTAACACTTACCGCTCCTGAATTAACTGTATTGATAGGAGGAATGCGTGCTTTGGATACTAATTTTGACGGTTCAAAACATGGGGTGTTTACCAATCGTCCCGGAGCTCTTACCAATGATTTCTTTGTGAATCTTCTGGATATGGGAACGCAGTGGAAAGCAATGTCAGACGATAAAGAAGTATATATGGGTACAGACCGTAAAACAGGTCAGCCAAAATGGACGGCTACCCGTGCAGATCTTGTTTTCGGATCCAATTCTGAGCTAAGAGCGGTTGCTGAGGTTTACGGAAGTGCTGATGCACAAGGTAAGTTTGTAAAAGACTTTGTGGCTGCATGGACGAAGGTGATGAATCTGGATAGATTTGATCTTGCTTAATTAAGCATTTTAAATAGTATAATAAAAAAAGACAGCAGTGATGCTGTCTTTTTTATTTGAAAAAAGAGGATTTAATTACTTGGGTTTATTAAAGGTATATTTATACCTCGGGCATATTGCTCCAAGTTCAAAATCGTATTATTTATATTCCTTTTATTAAATTGATTATAGCGTTCTCTAGCTTTATTATCCATATATGGAGATGGGGTCGCTTTATTACGTATTTTCATGATTTTTTTAATTCTAGGTCTGCTATTTCTTGGTATTGGAGTTTGATGAGCTCTAAAGGGTAGGGTGGTTATTGATTATTCTACTACATCTGATTTAGAAACTTAATGTATTTTCTAATCTTTCGATTAATAGATTGTCCTGACTGCTTATCTCCCAAAAACCTCCGTCAAAATAAGCAATGGTCAGGTAAATATTTCTATACATTATATTTTCTTCCTCAATGGTGTACTTTTTAAACTGATCGGTTGTATGATCAATAAGTAATAATAGATCAAATATCTGACGAACTCCTGAAATTTTTCTTTTCAAATCATCAAGATTCACGATCAGTAGATCACTTTCTTTATTGACATGATCATAAAACTCCATGAATGATCCCTCAAAGTTTTCATTAGGCAAACCATCAAAAGATGGAATTGCAAAAAAATATTCTGTAATAGGAGTATTATGGTTAATTACTATATCCAATATTTTAAGTAATTCTGAGCTCTCATTACCAATGCTGTCTATTTTTAATAATTTATTTTGTACCATGTATGGAATGATTAGAGGTTGAGGATTGGATGTTTTACCTGGTTGATTGTTTTTTCTCGTTAGTGACTAAATTACATTAATAAATGATTAATGATCATTATAATTTATTACATCACAAAATTATATGTTCCATTCAAATTTATCGTAAAAAATAATTAAAAACTAAAAAACAAAACCTTCACTACTGTGAAGGTTTGTTGATATTAAGAGAATGATGTATTCACTAGTAAAAGTTTAATTGGCGTTCTTTTCAAGTGCATTTGGAAATACTAAAAAATGAACTGTTTTATTTTTATTCTTGACCAATAGGTGTTTTTTATGAGTATAATATTTTCTTTATTTCTGTTACATCAAAAAAACGCTCATTATATATATCTGATTTTAAAATATTTTCAAAATATTCAAGATTGCTATTATCCGATTGAATAAGTTCTTTTATAAAAGAGAGATAATGGCTTTTATGTGTAATTCTAAATAAAATCAGACTGGTCAATAATTGTTCATTTTGATCACAAACATCATGCTTGTTCTAACGAGTATTGAAGAGTATTTTAGCAAAACTTCAAAATATAGAGCATGATCATGTATTCTCTAATATGTCTCAATAAAAGTAAAAGCCACTGCAATTGCAGTGGCTTTTTGTTGATTTTATGTATTAATAATAAGCATTCTTATTTCATAATTTTAAATCATTTATCCTAAAGGGGAGTCAAATAAAAGACCTTTCATAACACCAATGGTAAGTATCACTAAAAAGAAGAGTAAAAAATAGGCGAAGAAATTCACAAGTCGCTTTTTATTATCCTGACTTTCCAATGAATTGGTATTATAATTATTTATAAAACTCCTCATTCCTAAAATAAATGCAACAATCATTGATGTAAATGTGATATAAAGGATGATAGGTTGCTTTAGTTCAAAAAAGAATAAGATGACTAAAACATCTATTAACCCAATAATCCAGCTTAATTTAAATATTTTAAGGGACTTTATATCTTTTCCCAGCAATAAAAATATTGCATTTGAAAATATAATGATAAGAAGGATTATTTGTAAGATTGTATTCATTTATAAGATTAGATATTTAAAAATTAATTAGAGAAAGGATTAGGGAAAGTAAGCTTTAGATCTCCACCCAAACCTAGGCCATCTGCTACCTTTCCTGAAACACCTACAGAAAAACTATTATTTTTAGGATTGTAAAGATAAGATGCTCCACCTTTTGCACCTACTGCACCAATAGGAATAGAACCTGTTAGGTTAATTCCCCATTGACCATTAGGAGAAGTAGCACTCCAGTTCCCTTCAATCTCAGCTATTGAAGCAATTGCACCAACATCAGCTGACCATCCATATTTATTAGTCTGCAAATTAGCCCCTGCAAAACCTGTTAGCCCCTTTGCGCCCAGAGAAAAAGCTAAAGTACTTGTTGTGAAACTCAATTTTGCCTCTCCGACAGTTCCTTCTAAATATCCTTGAATATTTGCGTTACTACCGATTAAGTTTGGCGCAGAAAGCCCACCTTTTACATTCAGTAGCTTTATATTAAGATTGGTATCTAAGCCCTCAAAGTTAAGGTTTTTCAAACCAGCATTATAATCAACTGCTGTGAAATCAAATGATGAAGCTGTAAATGAAGAAACGTTTCCATTCAGTTTAGAGAACCATTTACCATAATACATACCGAATGTATGCTCTTTACCTTCATTATAAATCATGGTTTCAGACCAATCTCCCGGCCCTCCTGGCCCTAAAGTAACACTTGAACCACGAGAACTTGTATATTGATTATTTGTAAATCCGTCAGAAAAAGCACTATATCCCATGGATATGTAATTATCTTTTGTCACTTTGTCATGCCATTCCCATTGAGTCCCTTTTAATCCCCAACCCTCAGGTGCTCTTCCATCTGGATCAATAAATCTGATAGGGTTGTTAAATGCATAGTTATATGGACTATAGCGAGTCATTTTTTCTGCAAGTGGATCTGTTACTCCCCATCTACCAAGATCCGGCATATACATCCTTGCTCCATAATCATACATTCCTGTTTCCTGAAGTTCCTTTCCGTTGTACTTATTATGATAAGGTATATCGAAATCTTTAAGATTATCAAAATCATTATATCCCTGATGTGATAACCCAAACGGATAATAATTATTTTCTTTTAAATAAAACCATCCACCACCATCAGCAGCAGCAAACGTAAGTCTAATATTCCCTAAATGATCTTTATAATCATAGATATATTGTGTTCGCTGCAGATCATAAGTTCCTTCTGTTGTTGGAATTAATTTTAAAATACCATTTTCATATTGGAAGCCGTCCAAATATTCTGTTGTTTTATTTCCATATACCTTTTTTAGTTTAGCTCCATCGGCTCTATAAAGATAAGAGGTGTTTCCTTGTGCCGCTAAAATTTGTTTAGGTAAATTCAAATAATTATACGTTATAGATGAAATCCCTTTATCTTTTTGACTCGTCATATTGCCATTGAGATCATAATCAATAGTATTCCCTCCATTAGGGTATCCGGAAGGGTTATTTCTATTATCAGTAACCTTTGTTAGCTTATTTGATAAGTTGGGGATCTCGTATTCATAAACAAGCTCATCAATATGCATTGCAGTTGAAGATCCGGGAGGCGGGGACTGGAATCTATTTAATGTTTTAATATTCCCATTAAGATCATAACTTACCTCTTCGTCATAAAAATGGTTTTGTACATTAGAAGTGAGATAAGGTGTTAAAAAAGTTCCTTTAGTAACTCGGTTTAAAGGATCATAAGTATAAGAATATCTTCTATGGATTTTATCACTTGATGTTTTCCAATCTACTTCAGCAATATTTCCATTGTACTTTGCAATCCCGTTTTGAGTATCTTGAGGGTTTTGATATTTTAATTGCATGGCAAAAAAATCATTCCCTAAATTTTCGGGGTCATTAATGTTTGTTAACCAGCCTCTGATATTATATTTGTAATCAATGGATTGTAAAGGCTCGTAATTGTCTGCATCATATCGCCCTATTTTTTTATTAGCAAGTTGTCCCAATTCGTTGTAGCTGAGACCTGCCAAGGGTTCTTCCTTATAATTATTGACTTTATGCTTATGTGAAACCAACCTATTCTGGTGGTCATAATCAAATACTTCTCTTATCTTAGTTTCTTGATCATTTGCTGTTCTTTTATGATAAACATAGGATTCTTTAATAATACCTGTAAAGTCTAATAATGCCTCATTTTTAGTAAATCCTCCTAAATAATTGATAGAGTGAGAACCAATTTTTCTTCCCTTGGAATCATACCACGTAAAAGTCTTCGTCCAGTTATCATCATCTATATTTTTTACATAGGATGCTACTGCCATAGATTTGGTATTTACCGTCGAATTCTGTGTATCCGTTATGGTATTTTGACCTAAAATAGTGGCAGGTATTGCAGGTGTTCCTGTTGGATAAGTATCATAATAATTCACACTAAGTACGGTCATGCTTCCTGTAGGAAATGCACTCTTAGTATAATAAACATCCAGCCCATTCTGAGAAAACGGAGTGGCACTTCTTGTTTCATTATTTCCGGGATTAGCGGTCATCTTATTGATGGCAGTTTGCATGGCAGTTCTGGTCGCTGTATTTGAAAAGAAGCCACTATATACAACTCTTCCGAACTTATCATATTTGGTAAACAGCCACCCTTTTTTCATGAAATTATTAGTGGTCGTTCCTAATATAGCATCTTGTGATAATATGACTCTGTCCTGTTTGTCATACACCATAAACTCCCAGCCTTTGCCAGGCAATTTCTTTTCAACAAGTCTGCCTTTATTATCATAACGATACTGATAACATAGATTATTGAGCAGAACCTCAGTGATTACTTGATGAACTGCATTTGGAGGTATAACAAATGCCAGCTGATCATATTCATTATATACATAATAAGTATCTACATGAACTGTAGCGCTCATGATCTTTCTTACCAATAAGGTTTGGCCTTTTGCATTCTTGAATTCTACGGTTTGGTTTCCATCTTCATCAGTTACCGTGTTTTTATACAAAGTACCAGGGGCGTAAGTCTCAGTAGTGGGTAAACTTACTTCACTTTTAGTAGCCTCATTTTCCCAAATAGTCTTTGCAGAATACTGATAGACTTCATTGGCACCATTGGTTTCATATTGGAATTTTATAGGTTTATTTGCCCAGTCTTTTCCCACCTGAATCTGTTGTTGAACTCTATCCAAAGGAGAATTTTCAAAAACTTTTTCGGCATAAATTTTTTCTGTTCCGTAGAGCGTACTGCTTACGTTATTTAACGGATCAGTAACAATAGCTCCGTTTAAAGAGTTAGCTTGGGGAATAGGAAGGAATTCTTTGGATTGTCTTCCAAACTGGTCGTATTCGATATGAGTAACAATATCATTTCCCAGTGGAGAGGCTTTTACATTGACAACTTGTTTAGATCTTCCCAGACCATCAAAGTATTCTACAACACGAACTTGCTTAGCGTTATCACTAGGTTGAGTTACAGGTTCCAAATAAGTACGTACCTGTGTGTAATTTTCTGTAGTAGATAATTGAGCCTCTATATGTATTGATATAAGAAGTAATCCTATAGTTATTATTGATTTTTTCATTGCTTATTCGCTTTTTTGAAATTGGAAGGTGAAATTCAGGTAGTTATATCTGCCAGGTGTTATCGTTCCCGATATTAATTTTGCAGATACGTTTCCGATGTTGTCAACTCTGATTTCCCATGTACGATTGGCTGGAGTCGTTCCAAAAGGCCCACCTGGGAGTTCGTCAAAAGTGAAGACTACTGCTGTTTTAGATCGTTTACAATCTCCTTCAATAACTCCTAATGAGCGATTGGTATTAAAAAATGTTGGATTTAACCCTTGGGTAGCAATATAAACTTGGAACTTCACATTTTTCCCATCATTGTAAATTACAGGAGTATTAGAAAGTACTAATGAATTATATGTGACAAAATTACATTGTGAAGCTATACATATAGCATTTTGATTGGCTAAATATTGTCCATTTGCATTAAGATCATTTAATGCTTGCTGCTCTGCGTCATCTTTTGAGGTAGAAGAGTAAGTTTCAGCAGGAACAGTATAAGTATAAGTGCCCCCTGCAAAACCTGGTCCACAATTCCTTCTTGTAAATGTTTGAGTCTGTTCTGAATTGTAAAATATGGTGGGGTAAGTATATGGAGAAGCATAACTATACTTAAAATCTTTAATGATTTCTCCTGATACATTAGTGATTTTATCCAGTCTATTTTTTGTATCGTATATATAATTCTCTCTTGTCCCTGAAGAAGACGTTTTACTTGTAAGACCTACTAAAGGATTATAAGTAGATGTCGTTATTGGGTAATCCTGTAAAGCTGGATTTTTCCTAAAGGTCTCCAATGCATTAATTAATGTCTGCTCTGAGTTGATGTCTTTATCGATATCAGATTTTTTTACGATATCTAAGTTTAAATAGGCTGTAGGGCTTGCAGAAAGACCGAATATTTGCATTAACTCTGCGTAGGTAATTCCCTGAATCTGAGCAATAGGTAAAGTCTGGTGATATCCCCATATTGTTGTAACAGGAATATCTTGTTTTGCTTTATTTTGTAATAGATTTCCTTTATCATCATAGAGTTGATAATACATTTGATCTTCCGTCTGTACATTTGAAATAGAAGAAAAATCAGCATTTAAAAGAGAGTTTCTTGTTGTTCCTACTTTCCAAGTATTTGAAGTATTGGCATCTTTGATATAAATTTTTTCAGATAAATTGCTTTTACCTGTTGTATTTTTTTCTATGGTCATTACAGGTGCTATGAAATTCTCATTGAGCATATTTTTGTAAGTAGCATATTTACCGCCGGCATAATCAAAATCATTGCAGTTCCCTGTAAGGCAGACATCATTTAACCTTAATGCATCTCCTGGATAATAAATATTTTTTGTGATTTCACTTCCATCTGTCAAAGTCTCTTTGGTTTCGATAGGAAAAGGATGCCAGTACAAATATTTATCATTATAATTTTTTTTAATATTTCTCGTAATGCTTTTATTTCCAAAATATTCCGTTGTTGCGATACTATCGAGCAAGTATGGGAGAACAGGAATATACATTCTTCTTCCTTCGGCAGACGGTAAGCCTTCTGTAAATACATAATAATTATTATCTGTGATTTTACAATTTGAACAATTGTCTGTTGGTTCACTTAGAGGCTCAACATTATTTAGAAAATTTTTGTATGTATATTCTGTCGTACTTTTAACAACACCATTAACATCCATCAATTCCACTTTCTTTGGTTTTCCTCTTTCGTATTCTTTCGATAAAAATCTTCCTCCTCCAAGATTCGTTATTCCATGAAAATTAGGATTCTTAAAATACAAAGATTTAGCTTGGTCTGGATTAGTTTTTCTGTTAGTAAAAGAATATTTTCTTATTCCTTTTTCATCAATTTCCTGAACTTCTGTATAATGTATTAAGTCAGAACTATACATATTCGGGGAAAGATTTTCTGAAGATGTGGTTATGGCCCCACTATAAGTGATCAAACCATTTGGGTTCATAAAAACAACAGGCGTGGGTTTTGAATAAACTCCCTGATCTAAAATTCCTGTTGACTTATTTGAGCTATCTACATACTTATAATTTTTAGTGTATGAATGGATTCCATCATTATTAACTTCTTTGTACAATCTTGCTCCATAATATTTGGCTTCAGCGGCATCTTCAACAACATTGCTCTCTTTATAAATCATGGAATACTTGTGAGATTCATAAAAGAATTCTTTGTATCCTCGTGTAGGAATTAATATTCTTTTTAATAAACCTGCTTTGAATATTTCTTTATCTGGGTTCTCAGGATCAGTATAGGTTATTTTACCATTCCAGAAGCCCATTGTATTCTTGTTTCCGGCATTATATGGTGGAAAAACATTTGTTTTATAATAGTCAAAAGAATATTCCTCATCTTTTTCATTCGAAACCTTTTTTAAAAAAGTTCTCTTGTAAGTTCCCCCTAGATTATCATAAGATAAAGAGACATTTTTTACGAGCAGATTATTCGTATCAAAGACTGTTATTTTCTTTAAATAAACCTTTGTAAGCTCTAAGGGATTTGTTGTTTCATCATACTCAAAATTCAATTTTCCAAAATCACTAATATTGATAGTTTCTAATATACATTGTTTAGAATATATAGTTTCCGTATTCTTTTCGCCTGAAACTATTTCACCAATAGTTCCGTCATATACGGAGCGTGATGATGTAGTAATAGCACTATTTTCTTGTCTACCGATAAATAAATTATTGCTTTTTAAAGTTTGTTTGTCTGGAAATGAGATTGTAAAACCACTACTAACATTTTTCCCTTCATTGATAAAATTATTTAAAATACTTTTGTTACTATTTTTGTATGTAGCATCTATTATTCTTCCGTTATATAGGATTATTTTTTTTAAATTCCATCCAACTATATAATTTGTTCTTATATTTCTTTTTGCAGAGGTATTATACACACCTGGAGTAGCGTATTCAGAATAATCAACATTTAACTGATGGTAGTTAATTTCTAATTCATTAGATGAGCCTCCAAAAATAAATGTGTTCCCCTTATCATCCTTTAAAGTGATTTCAGAAAATGTGATTTCTCCAAAAAGAGGTTGGCAGCCCAGATTATTGATATCTATAGTTAGATTAGCGTTTTCACAATAAACAATAGTTTTTCCATTGTGATCAATAACAAAATATCCTTTATATCCCAAAAAGTCAAAGTAATATTTGTCTGTCATCCATGTAAAATAATCATCAGAAGTGTTTATAGGATTTTCCATTAACATCTTCTTTGTAGAAGTAGAAGAACTAGGTCTAAAACAATCTTGCTCATTACCACTTACTTTGTTATAAAATAATGAATATTTTCGAGTTAAAGGTCTCCTTGTTTCTCTTGTAATTTTGCCAAATAAATTAACATTCCAATTAAGACCTACAATATCGGGTTCTATATGTGGTCTAAACCCATTAGACTCATAGCTAAGGTTACTTGCTAATGTTAGGTCATTTCCAAGACTGATTTGATAAAGAGGAACAGAAACATTCGCTAATCCTGAGTATAATTTATTATTGGTTTCTACATCTTTAATCAAGGCGTAACTACTGATACTCTTGTCTTGAGAATACAAAAAAGTATTCATGAGCAGGAGTAGGAGGTAAATATAATTTTTCATGGTACAGTTTTATTTCTTAATTAGCTTCGCATTTGCGGTTTTATTATTATCCGTTTTTATGGTCACCAAATAAGCACCCTGCACCAAAGCCTGGGTATTCATCTTGGTCACTCTGTTTTTCGTTTTAAAATTCTGAAGCTGTCTTCCGCCCATATCATACAACATAATATCAGCCTCCTTGAAGTCAAAGCCGATTTCTACATACGCATAATCGGATACCGGATTCGGGTAAATTTTGATATCGTATTTTTCAATCAGATCATTGACCTGCTTATCAGCCAGCTTTACAATCTTCCAGTTTTCTTTACCCAATTCCTTGGCGCTTGTTCCAGCTAAAACTATAGAACCGTCTCTGTTCAGTTTTAGATCCGAAAGTCTTTCTTCTTTTTGTCTGGATTCTCCACTCACATGCTTTCGCCATTGCTCGTTTCCGTTTCCATCCAGATAAAGCATCCAGAAAGTTTCGTCATTTTCTTGTATTCTTCCTTCTGCTTGGGTATAGCCACCCAACAAAATTCCTTTTGTTACATCTTGATTCTTGGCTCTCGGATCTTGGCTCTGTATCACACTCATTCCCATCAGGATATCACGGTTTTTGAAATTATAGGACTTTTGCCACTGTTCATCTCCTCTTTCATTAAGAGCAATGAGCCATAGGTCTGTTCCTTCTTCAATCCCTACGGTTTTGTTTCCTGATCTTTCGGAACGGGATTCACCACCGATGATGTAACCATTTGAAGTTAAAGCCAACGTTCTGATATGATCGTCTGCTTTACCGCCATAGTTCTTTTCCCATTCTACTTTTCCGTTTTTATCCAGTTTGACGATCCAATAGTCGCCTTCACCGAAGTTTTCTGTGGATTTTGCGATGCGAGATACGGGATTTGAGGTTTGAACGTTTGACACGGAACCCGCATCTCGCATCCCGGAACCTTTCTCAGATCCCGAAGCACGAACCTCGGAACTTCTTGAATAAATCCCTAGAAGAGCTCCGCCATCTTTCGTCGGAATTATTCTCTCTACTTCGTCTAAGCCTTTTCCGCCTAATACAAGCTGAGACAGTTCTTTTCCATCTTTGTCCAGTCTGATGATCCAGACATCTTTTGAACCATAGCCTTTGGAAGAGTTTTGTACATTTCCGGCAACGAAAAAGCCTAAATCTGTGCTCTGAATTACTGCTTTGGCTTCTTCATCGGAAGCGCTTCCTAATGTTTTCTGCCAAATTTCATCACCAAACTCATTGATTCGGATCAGCCAGATATCTGAACCGCCTTTGGAATCATCTTTCTTATCCAGTCCTTTTCCGGAATACGATGTTCCAGCCAGAAGAAACCCTCCGTCCTGAGTGCTGACAGTGGCTGACAAGTAATCATGATTATTTCCTGAAAAATATTTTTCCCAGGCTTCTCCTCCTTGTTGGTTTAATTTAACCAAATGGAAATCGTAACCGTTGTTTTGCTTACTGCCTGAAGTTTGCTGTTTGTCGCTCTGAATAGAGCTTCCTGTAATAAGATACTGCTGATCGATTGTTGTTGTCACCTGACTTAGAAAATCCTGAGTGGAGGATTTAATGTCTTTCTGCCAAACAACTTCCTGAGCAGACATACTTACCATTGTGCATAAAGTATATGCACCGAGATAGAGTTTTTTCATTCCCAAGTATTCTTTGAATTATTATTAGTTAATTTTTTTTGCAAACTTAACGTTTATTAACATTGTTTTTGCTTCATGTTAATGTGATTTAATGTGATTTTTATCACTGTTTGGTGGAGGTATTATTAACAAAAATATGTTTGCAGAACGTCAAATCATGACGTATTAAAATTTAATGTTGAAAGTGATCAATTGGAATGTAGATAGGCAATTTGAAACAAGGTGTGTAATGCTGAATTATAATGAGATTGGAAGAATGAATTAGGAGTAGTTTGTCCTATGAAACTTTTCCACTACTGTTTGGAATTATTATTTCCGAAATTTCTGTATTTATTTTTTTAAGTTTCCATTGGATCTGGATAAGAGAATTTATTGATGAACAATATTACCAATCAGACTATAATAATAGCTAAACGCGAGTAGGAGGGAGAGTATTAACTTATTGGGAAAGAAGGCCGGATTTTTGTCAAATTGTACAAAAAACAAAAACCACCCTTTAAAAAGAGTGGTTTGTAGACCCACAGGATATAACATGTTGTATTTATTTATACTTTATTGAATTTGCTTAGTCTTTTAAAATGCTTATTAATAAATGTTTATGTTTTATTGAATTCAAATATATTCAAATGTATTCAAAAATTAGGGTGACCAAAAAGATGACTAATTTTAGAATTTTAAGTATATTTGTATATGGCAAAAGTAAAAAGATATAACAACGAAACAGGGAGCGTTAATTTTAGATTGAAAGAACCGACAAAAGCAATCTCCCGAATTATGGGACGATATTCGTTCAAGGATTTGAAAGTGGACTTTTCAACAGGTCTGAAAGTTGCTTCTAGCAATTGGGATACAGATACTAAAACTGTTACTTCTGGCGGAGATAAAAGAGAAATCAACCAGAAGCTAGCTAAATTCAAAACTTCGATAGTGGATGCTCACAAAAATTTCAACGAGCATTACAACCGTATGCCAACAAAAGAAGAGTTAAAGACCGTTGTAGATAATGCAATATCAGGGAAAGAACTTACAACTGTACAGAAAAACAAAAAATCTTTTGATGATGTGTTCCAGGAGTTCATGAAGGTAACGGAACTTAAAATCCAACGTGCCATTGCTTCAGGTCAAAAACCCCTGCACAGAAGTTATGTATCATCTTTCAATGTAATGTATACGGATTTGAAGGATTTTGCTAATGAAAACAATATCTTTTTGGATATTGATAAATTTGATGAAGTGCAATGTTTGGAGTTCCAAAACTGGCTACTTGATACGGAAAGAGTCAAGTCATTAAACACGCTCAAAACCCGAATCAAAAGATTATCACAGGTACAGAAACGTGCATTTGAGAGAGGGTATACTGATAACAGAAGTTATATGCAGGATGAATATAAAGTAAAAGTTCCGCCAACGTTCCATACTGTATTAACTGAACCCGAAATCAAAATATTGTACGAACATGATTTTTCCGATGCTCCGAGATTAGAGAGAGTTCGTGATATGTTTGTGTTGGGCTGTCATACCTCACTTAGATTCGGGGATATTACACGTATTGAGGGAGGACATATTGACCATAACAGTAAAATGGTCAACATCCTGTTAAAAAAAGGTTCGGGAGTAGATAACTATAAGACAGTTCGTTTTTCTTTTTTTGGCTATGCAGGTGACATCCTGAGTAAATACAATGATGATATAAAAAGCATTGCCATATCCAACCAAAATACTAATGAGTATTTGAAAGAACTGTTCAAAGCTGTACCTTATTTCAATGAAAAGACAATAACCCGTGAACGCCCTACGAATGACGGAGTGGAGTTTGAAACGATAAACTTTGCAGACAAAATAGCATTTCACGATTCACGGAGGAGTTTCTGTACCAACCGATATATGGAAGGCTGGGACTTATTGGAAATATGGCAGTATACAGGACATACGGATGAATCTGTTTTCAAAACTTATTTCAAACCGACCTTTGAACATGAGCAGATCAGACAGGAAAGTATCAAAGCAAGAAACGAAAAGTTGCAAAAAGCAGATTTACAAACCAAAGAGATTGAAGAGCTGAAAGCCCAGATGCAGAAAATGCAGGAACTCATTGAGAGTGGAAACATAGAGCAGTTGGCAGAAATTATTAATATTAACAAAAATGTTTCATAATCCCCAAAACTTAAAATTTCGGCACGGTATTTGAATTTGTTTTTAAAGTTTCAATTCTGAAAAGTATGATATATCACATAATGGTGATTAATGTGTAAGTAAGATGTGAAACGAGCGAAAAAGTTCTTTAAGATTATTTCAAGTAGTTATATAAGTCTTCACTGGAGCGACCATACCAAGCATAATGCTAAATATTGGGGGAGCAGGATCTTTTTCAGGCGGATAATAATGTCTGAACTTTAAAAAGTGAAATAATTACGCCAAAGATTGTGTAAATACAATTTTTGAAGGTTGCGGGAATCCCTCCGAACTAAAATAAGAGGCGAAGATTTATATTTCAATGGAGAAATTATATTTAATCAACGAAATAATCATATTTTAAACGTAACCAAAAAGACCAATTACTTTAAAGAGTATCAGGGGAGTCACCTATTTAAAAACGATATTGGCAAAAATCGAAGAGTACCTAGAAATAGGGTCGTGGGATGCACACATTATAACGCAATGTTCGGAAAGTACAGGGAAGAATTATGCCTTTTCGGTAAGTCGGAAGCAGTCAACACAACTGCAAAAGGGGTCGCACCTTATAAAAAACGTGTTCTGCGAAATGTCGGGGAATAATTATGCCCGAGCAACAAAATTTTAACAATTATTAACAAATATACAGACTCAACCTTAGCGGTTGGGTCTTTTTTTATGTCTAAACATCAGGAAATCTCGAAAAGGGGTTTCCTTTTTTTGTGCCTGTATGCCAGGAAATTGAACAGATAACAATAAAAAAATATACATTATGAACAACAACAACAACAACAACGGTGACAACAGACCACTATTCCAACTTACAAAAGAAGAACTAATGCAGGATTTTGAACAGGTAGTTCGAAAAGTAGTCAATCAAATGCAGGTTGAGCAACAAACCTCAAAAGACGAGAAACAAGTCTATACACGAGTTGAAACAGCAGAGTTACTAAATGTGAGTGTAACAACACTTCATAACTGGAATAAGCAGGGTATTTTGAAGCCTTCTGCAAAGGTCGGTAAAAGAGTGTATTATTCTAAAGACGAGGTATTATCAAGGCTGAGAGGGGAATAGGTGTGCGCATAAGAAAGATCTTTTTATTATTATACCGTATAAAAACTTAACTTTTTTCTACTCCCGATAATTACAAGGCTGATGAAAGCAGGATCTTTTTACTACTACACTGCGCAACTCTGCGTACACATGCCGTAAAAGCCTCGTAAATACCCCAAAAACCAACTAAAACATTTCGTATAACAATCCCTGAAGACATTGCAAAAAAAAAGCTTTGTACAGCCCTTGTTATGCCTTTTTTATAACATTATTATGAGTGAATATTATATCTTAATACCCAAAAGTCTAAATCTGGAACAAAGATTATCTAAATTTCCACCTGATTTTGAACTGAGCCGAGATTATTGTCATTATTTTATCTCTGAATTGATTAAAGAATCATGTAACAAAGACACGGAAGAATATGGCAGCTTTGAATCAGTAATAAATCATTTTATTCCACGATGCGCAGGAATAAATCAATCTATTTACAGAAACTCTAAACAACATGTAGAATATCTTTATCAGGATTTCGGTGGTGAGGGGCGGATGCTTTGGAAGCGGAATTATAAACCAGGTGGTTGTTATGCTTATCACTTACCTGAATATTATTGGGGTGACGGTAAATTAGAAATGTATTGTATCACTGAAAAAACTTTCGCTCGTAAAATCATAAAAATTAATGCACCACAGATTGACAATACCGTGCGAAAACGTTTTGATTTCACTCGTGGGTATTTTGATGTTTCCCGCTTTGAATTAGACGCAGAATCAGCCTTAAATGAGCTTTATTTGGATTATTTGCAGACAGGGGACTATAACAAGTATCTTTTGAATGCTCAAAGAGTAGTAGATTTTAAAAATGGATGTTTTAATTTCTACAACAAGCCTGAAACGGACGGTAGACTACATACCGCTATAACATCATTTTCTAAAATATGCAGGAAGTATTTGAAATATGATGGTGAGAATCTGGCGGAAGTCGATTTGTCGTCCTCAATTCCATTCTTCCTGTCCTATATACTCTCTATTCCTACTATCTGCGGGGAGACTAAGGCGGGGATACTATGCACACAGCTATGCAGTCAGGATATACTCTATCATTATATGATAGTAGAATCTTTGGTAAAGCCTTCTGACAGGGAGATAGCGGATTTCAGAGAACTTGTGCTGAATAACCGACTTTATGAGTACTTTATGGACAGTTTTATGAACCTGCCAAACTTTGAATCAAGTTTTGAAATTATGTTTAACAGACAATTTGATGGTGATGAAGACGACCTAAGAAAATATAGTAAAAATAAATTCTTAGCCATGCTTTTTGCACATCCTAAAGATTATATTCAGGAACAAGCAGTATTTTACAATCATTTTCCTAAGATATATGAACTTACCAAAAAGTTCAAACGAGTGAAATTTGAAGGTGTTCCGACCTCAGAAAGACATAAAAGACTTTCATATTTATTGTTTCAATTAGAATCTCATTTTATGGTTCACACGATTGCTCGGGAAATAAACAATACTTATAAAAGAAAGATTCCGTTTTTTACATTGCATGATTGCTTAGTAGTAAAAGAATCTGATTTAGAACAAGTTTATGAATTGATGTATGAAATATTTATCCGTGAGATTGGTTATGCTCCTAATATGACCCAAAAGGTCTGGAGATAGGTTTTATTGTGATTAATATATTTACACTCTAAAAATAAATATTATGAGTGAAAAACATCACATTGAAAAAATTAGTGGTTACAATGACAAGATTTCTATTTACAATCTAGTCTACAAAAAATTCAAGTTTAAATGGTGGATTCGCATTATTATTCCGCCATTAATACCAACAGTAGCATCCTTTATGCTTTTATTCTGTCAAAAGGATTTATGGATTCTCTTAACCTTTCCTATTATGGTGTTCTTTAGTGTTGTCTCTGTCAATTATATGATAGGACGAGTTGAAGTAGTCATTAGAACCTATTACAGTTATGCTTTGAATGATAATAACAAGTATAATTATGATTCCTTTTTGGAAATACAAAAACAGGAACTACTTAATTTATTGGGAAATACTCTGACTAAAAAAGATAATTTGCTCTTTTTGATTGATAAACTTTCTGCACAACAAAACAAATATTCTTATGGGCTTTCGGTGCAAACAGTAGTAATAACAATTTCAATTATTACAGGTAGTTTTTTATCTAAGTTTTTAGATTACTCGTCCAATATGCAAGATTTTTACGATGGTTCAAGGATTCTAATTTCTGTTTTACTACTAATAGGATTTACAATAATTATTGTTGATATTTTCTTGGTAAAAGGTTTTGTGAAGCAATATATAAAGAATAAAAACAGATTGGTAAGAACATTAACTAATATTTACTTGGATAAATATATTGAGTGATTTTTAGCTAGTACTTGAAATGATTGACAGATTTTACGTATTTTGCAGAACAAGTTGAGATTATGAAAAAACTTTATATTTTCCCTATTTTTCTGTATTGTTTATCTTTTGGGCAAGAGAAAAAAGATTCTTTAAATTCGGATTCTAAACTTTTATATGAATTTAAGTTCCGTTGTTTTCAGTTGCCAGGCTCAAAATGTCCTCAATCATTTAATTCAAAGGATGATAAACCTAAAGAAACTAAAAAAAACAAGAAAAAAGAGATTCCTAAAAAAGAAGATGAGCCTTCTGCTTACTATATCTATTCAAAACAGGCGTAAATACTAAAAAAACTGGTTCTACTACTTTGGTTGTATAGTAAGACCAGTTTTTGAAAATGTCCCTTTATAAATTTAAGGAGTTTTTGTAACCGTATTTGTAATGACAAATATTAGTTATTTCACGCATTAAAGTTTAAAATATGCCCGAAATCAACTCATAAATTAATTTTCCAGCTTAATCCTCCACCAGTTTCCGAAGCATTATTATCTTCAATCCATTTTATGGCAGAATCTGAATAAAAAAACGTTTTTTCTTTTGAAAATCTTTTTAGAAATTCTTTTCTGAAATCCTTAATAAAGTCATCACACCAAAGAGTAAAATCATTTGATTTTTTTTCTAAAACATCTTCTTCGTTCCAGAAAGATTTTACATAGTAAAACCTACCTCTGTGTAAAATATTTCTATCATAGGGATAAAAGCCTCCCAAATCAAATTCCAATAGGTAACTCTCATCAATGCCAAAATATTTTATATGGTTATTTCCTGTAGTATTTATTTTTACTTTTTTAACAAATTCATTATTTGATAAAAATATTTGGAAAACATCATTCTTTGGAATCTCACTTTGTAATTCTATTTTATCATCACTTGAAATATTTTGATTTAAAAGTATTAAAGCTCCTTTTTTATGAATAAACTCATTTATTTTTTCATGCTCTTCAGGAGTTATATAAAAGTTTAATTGTTTTGAACTCATGTTAACTATAATTATGTTTACGGAGATACTTTTCCAGCACTTCCAACTGTATTATTAATTGGATTGTAAGGCTTAAACTCAGGTCTAACTCCTGTAGCTCCTTCGATGTCATCTAATGCCTTTCTTTCTCTTGAGATAGGTTTACCTTTTTGGGTCTGTTTTCCTACTTGGATTTGTTTTACTTCACCTGTAGTTGGGTTTGTGCCCTCTACATCTACGAATCTTTTTGTTTTGGTGCCATCAGGTGTTCTAACCATTACTTCTTTTTTAATGCTCGTAAACCCTGCATCTTTTAATTCTTCTTCTGCTTCTTTTACTGCTGCCTTATGTGCTGGACCTCCCGTTTTACCATAAGGATTAGGAACTTTACCTATAGTGGTTTCAGCAATCGTACTGACTTCACTTTCTGCTTTAAAAACTCCTTTTATAGCATTCCATGCTCTACCAAAGAAGCCAATTTTTGCAAGACCAGTGACTACAACCTCTTCAATTGCCATTTCAGGTAAGGCTGAGTAAACAGTAATAATTGCTGGTTCTAAAATAGAGTTTCTCGTTTCATTGAATAGTTGATAGTTTTTGCTATCTCTGTAATTGGTAACCCCATCCAATTCAGTCATATACTTAACATTGGGGTCTTTGCTGTCCATGTCAAAACTTGTCATTTCCAGCCCTTCCAACTCTCTACCTAAACCAATTTTATTTTCCTGAAATGCAAAAGGTGAGTTATACGTGTACTTTTCAGCCAAAGGGTCAATATTGAAAAATCTTCCTAACTCTGGAATATTATTTCTCCATTTAAAAGAACTCCATCCTGTTTCCTTTTGTCTTTCCTGACCTTGAAAACCGTAAGTATAGCTTTGCAACTGGGTAAAAGTTCCGTTATAGCCCTGATATTCCAGCCCAAAAGGATAATAATTTGTCTCCCTATCAATGGTTGCTGTGTTGTTTGAATTGTAATAAGCTAATCTTACATTTCCCCAAATATCGGAATAATTATAAACATATCTTTTCTTTTGGTAGTCATAATATCCCTCACTTGTTGGAAAAAATTGTAAATTGTTAAAGCCACTTTGTCCGAAATACTGGAAACCATCGAGATAATCAGTGTTTTCAGTTAAAACAACTCCACTTCTTGGGTTTAAGTAACTGTATGCTTTTTTCAGTTTTATACCATCTGCACGGTACGAAAATAGTATATCATTACTAAATGATGTTCCTTGTTGAAAAGTAACCTTATTAGGGAGATTCAAAAAGTTGTATGAAATATTACTTATTCCTTTGTCAACATGATTTATCATGTTTCCGTTAAGGTCATAGGCAATTGTATTGCCACCATTCGGATAGCCTAAATTATTACTACTGTTATCAATGACATTAAGAAGTTGATTTCCTTTGTAGGAGCTGTAAACCAAATCATCAATCAACATTGCATTATTGTTGTACGATTGGTATCGTTTCAGAGTTTGGATATTCCCATTCTCATCATAAGTCAAAAATTCTCCGTAGCCATTGGTTACTGGAACAGTTGCCAATGGTTCAAGGTATGAAGCATCTGTAAGCCTGTCTAACTTGTCATACTTGTAACCGTATCTTCTCAAAGTGTTTCCATTGGCTGTTTTCCAGTCAAACTCTGAGATACTGCCATTGTATTTTGCTGGTGCAACAGATGATGAAACAGGATTATCATATTTTAATTCAAATCCAAACAACTTGTTATTAAAGCTGGATTGGTTGTTAGGATTGTTAATTGAAGTTAACCAACCTCTGATATTGTATGTATAATCAATAGATTGTAGAGGTGTTCCTGTGGTGTTTCCAGTCTTTTTATTGATTTGTTGCCCAATCTCATTATAGGAATTTTCAGCCAGTAATTCCTCCTGTAAATTATCTACTTGGTGATATTGCTTTAAGACCCTGTTTTGATTGTCATATACAAATCTCTCTTTTACCTTAACTTCGGTATCACTAGATGTTTTTTTGTGATAGATATAGCTTTCCTCAACCAATCCTGTAAAATCTAATTTAAACTCTTTATTGGTATAGCCTCCTAAATGATTAAGAGTCTTTAATGCTACAGGTCTTGCTCTACTGTCATAGTATGTATAAGTTTTAGTCCAATTGTCATCATCAATGTTCTTTACATAACTGGCTACTTGAAGGCTGTTTGTTGAAGCATGGTTATTTGCGTCCAATGTTTGAGGTAAAGTGTATTGACCTAAAACTGTTGTTGGGATTGCTGGGGCTTCTAGTGGGTAGGTATCATAATAATTTAATGTTAAAACGGTCATGCTTCCAGTTGGAAAAGCCTGTTTATCATAATAAATGTCAATCCCTTGCAAATTGAAAGGGGTTCTGCTTCTCCTTTCATTGTTTCCAGCATTGGCAGACATATTATTCAATGCACTTTGCATTGCCTGTCTTGTAGCTGTGTTAGCAAAGAATCCTGTATAAACTACTCTGCCAAACTCATCGTATTTGGTGAAAAGCCAACCTTTAGTATTGAAATTGTTATTTACTGTTCTTAAAACTGCATCCTGTGCTAAAACTGGTCTATCCTGTTTATCATAAACTGTGTATTGCCATCCTTTGCCAGGTATTTTCTTTTCAACTTCTCTATTTCTCCCATCGTATCGGTATTGATAGCATAAATCATCTAAAATAGCCTGTGTTACAACGTTTCCATTGCTTTTAATCTGCTTGACAGCCTTAGGTGGAATTACGAATGCTTTATGATTGTATTCATTGTAGACATAATAGGTGTCAATGTCTTGTGTACCATCGGTATTGCGAATTAGTAATATTTGACCTCTACCGTTTTTAAACTGAATGACTGGATTTCCATCTTCATCAGTTACAGTTGTTTTATAGAGTGTTGCAGGTTTAAAATACCCATTGTTTTCCGCTGTAATGGTTAATGTGGAAATAGTGTTTGTAACATTATTAACTGTGTTTATGGTTGTGTTTGTAACAAATCCTAAAACCTCATTTGCATTGTTAGCCTCATACTTAATTTTTTCAGTATGACCTGAATTCATTTTCCACGAATCACCAGCCTGAGCAAGTTGTAAAACTCGGTCTAGTGGTGAGTTTTCAAGCTCTTTTTCTGCATAAGCATTTGATACACCATAATAAGAGTTTGCTGTACTTTCATTTGTTACACCTGAATGTATTGCAGAGTTTAGGGTACTTAATGGAGTGGGTAAAATTTCTTTTGTTCTTCTCCCGAATCCATCATAAGTGATTGGAGTAACTAAGTCTTTTCCTGTTGTTGTTTCTTTAACATTTACAATCTGTTTAGGTCTTCCTAAGCCATCGTAATATGTTACTACCTCAGACTTTTTGGTACAATCATCATTTAGGCATTTAGTAACCTGCACATAGTTTTCATTTGAGGTGGGTGTTTGTGCGTAGGTAAACGCAGTTACAAGCATTCCGAATAATGCGAGTAAATTTCGTGATAAATTTTTTCTCATAATTACTTGTGAATTTTTTACATATTAATTTTATTTGGGCGACAATTTAAAAAAAATCATTGGTTCAACGTATAGGTATTTTCCCCATATTTTGAATTAATATCTTTCTTTTTTGCAAAGCTATATCTGTGGGGCGACAAAACTTGACGTATCTTTTTTTCTCCAAATTTTCCCGATTAGAATAGTTAGATTAGTTTGAGTAGGATATAAGTAAGATAATATTTGTAGTATGTATTGGTACTATCTTGCAGATTCTTTGTTAACCTTTCTTTTCATCGGTGTTTGCAGAGATAAAACATAAGCCCCAACCTATAAGGTCAAGGCTCTGTTTTTTTACTACATTTTTACCAAATCAAACCAAGTTCCGTTACTGTTATCTTTCCACTGAATCTGAGTTGCTGAAACTTTTCTGAACTCAAAACTTTGTGTTGTGGTTGTGATGTTGTATTTTACAGTAAAGTTATACTGTGTACTGTTGTTAACTGTTTCGTCAACACTTCCACCGTTAGGACTTGATTTGATTGTTCCTGTCATGCTCTGTTCGCTTACACCTGTTACGAGTAAGATAAAATCATCTGCTGTAAACTTATACAGCTTATTTGAAGTTGTCCCATTTGTTACACCCCATGTTCCCTGAATCCACGTGGGAGGGTGAAAATATTGAGTTGTTGCAGGGTTTGTTTGCTGTGTGTTGTTATCATCATCATCATTGTTGCTCGAGCAATTTACGGTTACTAATGATAATGTAGCGGTTAGCGATAATGCTAGGAATAATTGTTTTTTCATAATTGAAATTTTGATGTTAATTATAGTTTTGGTTATTTCTTTTCTGTTCCTCAACCCACATTTCATGCTCCATCTGTAGCTGTCGGGCTTGTTCGTGTTCTTCGGGTGTAATGCTTTTCCATTCTCTGATAATCTGTTCCTGTTCTTCTTTGGTCAAAGTTTTTGGAGTAGGTTTTTGATTAGATAAAGTTGTATTGCGGATTTTAGATATTCTTTCTTTTTCCTGACTTGCTTCTGCATAGCTGTCAAATCTCATCATATATCTTTCAAGAATGTTTTTGTCAAACAGATAGGCATTGCATTTAGCCTGTGTATCGTCTAAAATCATGTATTCCTCATCCATGCTAATAGTGTAAGGTGTATTAAATATTCCTGTTACAATTACAGATTCTTTCCCGAAATATTTGTCTTTTACCTTGAAGACTACAAATGAGTGTTTTACGGCTGTTTCGGGCGTGTTTTGAGGGATTGGTGCGTTTGAGTTGTTTAAGGTTGTTTTTACTGTGTCTATGGCTGTTTTAGGGATTTCAATTGGCTCTTGTTTGGTCTTGTCACAACTCATGCCTAAAATTGGTAGTATCAGAATCAAAACCTTTAGACGGTATCTTTTAAAAAACAGTGCGATGAGTGTGTATGCTAACCAAAATAGTAGGAGATATTTGTAATCGCTAAAAACAGATTTTGTGTATAACACGCCTTTATTAGAGTAGCTCTTGAACTCAGAATCATACAGTAGCTCACTACACATCATGCCGTTTGTAGGTAAATCTATCTTTGTTCCGAATGGCGTAGTCTGATACAATGCACCAACAGGCGTTGTACGGGTGTCGTATGTTCCGCTCAAAACAACCTTATGTCCGTAATCTATTGTGGGATTGCTAAGATTCGGGATATATGAAAATGTACTGAAATGTTGGACTGCAAAAACCGTTACGAATGCTAATACAAAACCTATAAGCACTGATTTAGGGATGTTGCTGTCAACCTGAATAGTTTTCTTTTCCATCGGGTTATTGGTTTTTTAGGTTTGCAATCATTTCTAAAAATATCTCAAAGTAATCCGAGTTTTTCATAAAAGTTTCTCGGGATATGTTGTAGATATTTTGACGATACATCTCGTAATGGCTTTCTGTACCGTATTTGTGGTCGGCATAAGCTGCGTTAATACAAACTTGTCTCAGGCTGTTTTCGTCATATACTTGTGATATGACTAGTGGCAATACCTCTCTGCCATCTTTGAGTGTGATTTTGTCTAGTCCGTAACCTTTGAGTTCACGGTATTTGTTTAGATAATCTGTTTTAGAAAGATTGTTGCAATCAAATTTTTCCTGTGAGAATACTGTTATACCCACGAACAGCAGGAGAGAAATAAAGACTTTTTTCATAGTGATTTATTGCATCACTCAGTCCCAAAGTGAAAGGTTATTAATGCAAAAAGCGTGGGACTACACTCAATTTGCTAACAGAGGTTCTGACAAAACCTTATACCACAAACAAGTAATAGCCCGCACGCCATAGCACGGGCATCAAACTGTTTATTCTGTGGTATGTTGAAACTGTCAGATTTCTGTTAACAGAATAAAAGCAGACGCTTTATATTTTTTTCGTTAAAATTCTAACCGCAAATATATAAATTTTGCTGTTGTTGATTAAAAAAGTTTTGTATTTTGTAAGTTAAAAGAATTTGTGTTTTGAAAAAATCCATAATTGTAAACGACAAAATTGAGAAAACTGAATTGATAAAAGTTTCACCTTTTCGAAAAGAAGTTCGAAAAACTACACCGCACAAGCATAATAATTATTTAGAGATTATTTGTTTGCTTGAAGGAAAAGGTACACATACCATTGATTACGTTCAATATCCAATAAAAGTACCCACTGTTTTCTTTGTGCGCAAAGAGCAGGTGCATCACTGGGATATAGAAACTCTACCAGAAGGTTATGTATTGTTATTGAAAAAAGTGTTTGTAGAACAATCAATGGATAACGAACTTAAAAATCTTCTCGCCAGGTCAAGTGCCTTAAATTGCTTGCATTTGCAGGAAAAGGATACAGTTGAAATTCTCTTTCAGCTACTTATTTTTGAAAAAGATTATACCGTCATCGAAGGAATATTAAAGGCATTATTAGCTAAAATAATTAATAGTGCTCAACCAGTCTCAATGAGTGTAAAAAAGAACAATGATATTATGTTGTTGTTTCGGGAATTGCTTAATAATACAGAGGATTTAAAAAATAATGTTGCCTATTATGCTGAGAAATTAAATACAACACCTCAAAACTTAAATTCTATTTCAAGAAAAACATTAAATCTTTCTGCTTCGAAAATAATAGCGGAACATATCATTGGAGAGGCAAAAAGATTACTAATTTATACAGAGAATAGCATATCTGAGATTGCGTATTTACTTAACTTTAATGATGCTTCTCACTTTGTAAAATATTTCAAACGTCATACAACATTTACACCGCAAGCATTTCGTAACAATTAAAAAAAAACATATTATTTTCAAATATACCATATAATATTAAAAGTGTTGTAGCAATTTTGTATTTACAGATAAACATTATATGCTATGAAATACTTATTTATTATCCCGATTATATTGATATTATTTGCTTGTAATCCATCAAATAATAATTCACAGGCTCTACAAAGCCAATTAGACAGCCTAAATCTAAAATTAGATAATAGCTATAGACCAGGATTTGGTGAATTTATGAGCAATATACAGGTTCATCACAATAAACTTTGGTTTGCAGGTATCAATCAAAACTGGAAGCTTGCAGATTTTGAAATAGGTGAAATTCAGGAAAATATAGAAGGTATTAAAGATTATTGTAGAAACCGTCCTGAAACAAAGTCTTTACCAATGATAAATCCTGCATTGGATAATCTCAGAAAAGCTATTGAACAACAAAGTAGCAAAGCTTTTAAAGAAGAATATATCAATCTAACGAATACTTGTAATACTTGTCATCAGGTAACCAAACATGAGTTTAACGTAATTATAATACCATCTACACCTCCATATAGTAATCAAGACTTTAAATTACACAATGAAAACTAGTATTATCAAAACAAAGGAGCTACCATTGTTAATTCCCAGAATGATAGTTGGGCTTACATTTCTTTCAGAAGGAATACAAAAGTTTATTACGCCCGAAACGGTTGGTTCAGGTCGTTTTGTTAAAATTGGATTTCAAAACCCTGAATTTTGGGCTACAATGGTTGGCGCAGTAGAAATTGTATGTGGTATTTTATTACTTCTAGGTTTATTGTCCAGATTGGCTTCAATATTTTTGCTGATTATTATGGTAGTAGCATTTATTTCTACAAAAGTTCCCATCCTTACTGAAAAAGGATTTTGGAGTTTTGCCCACGAATATAGAACTGATTTTGCAATGACATCATTATTAATAATGCTCTTTTATTTTGGTAGTGGTAATTATTCGATTGATAAATATATAATAAATAGTGGAAAAAAGTCGTAATCTGAAAGATATAGCTCAGCTTTTTCTGAAATTGGGAATGACAGCATTTGGCGGACCAGCTGCTCATATTGCTATGATGCAACAGGAGGTGGTCGTGAAAAAAAAGTGGATAAGCGAACAACATTTTTTGGACTTATTAGGAGCCACTAACCTTATACCTGGTCCTAACAGTACGGAAATGGCTATCCACATCGGTTATGACAGAGGAGGATGGAAAGGCTTAATAATTGCAGGGTTATGTTTCATCCTGCCTGCTGTTTTTATTACTTTAATATTTGCGGTACTGTATCATAATTATGGACAGTTACCTGAAATACAACCTTTTATCTATGGTATAAAACCAGCTATTATTGCAGTTATTATAGGAGCTGTCTATCCATTGGCAAAAAAATCGATAAAATCATTATTTTTAGGTCTAATAGGACTTGCGGTACTGATAGCTTCTCTATTGGGTACTAACGAAATTTATTTAATGTTTGGAGCGGGTTTATTGGCTTATTTGCTATATTCTATTAAGAATAATACGATTCAAAATTTTATACCCTTTGCTTATATTAAAATCTCACAAATATCTTTTTGGGATGCAACCAATATTAAATTGTTTTTGATATTTCTTAAAATTGGTGCAATCCTTTATGGTAGTGGGTATGTGCTTTTTGCTTTTTTAGATACGGAATTAGTACAAACAGGTTTTTTAACAAGAAAACAACTTATTGATGCAATTGCGGTGGGACAATTTACACCTGGTCCTGTTTTTTCATCAGTCACTTTTATAGGGTATCAAATTAACGGATTATACGGTGCAATTGTTTCAACAATAGCAATATTCTTTCCTTCATTTGTCTTTGTAGCATTTCTCAATCCATTAGTAAAAAAAATGCGCAACTCAAAGGGTTTGTCGGTATTTCTTGATGCAGTAAATGTAGCCTCTGTAGCCATTATATTATCTGTTTGTCTTGTAATGGGCAAGGAAAGTATTGTTGACTGGCGAACCATTTTAATTGCAATTATAAGTGGCATCATTGTTTTTAAATTTAAAAAAATCAATACTGCGTTCGTTGTTGCTGGAGGTGCGTTATTGGGATTTGTACTATTTCAAATTTAATTAAGTTGATTAATATTCGTTTTATTTATTATTTAGAATTAATTTTTCATTCAAGAGTAGATGGTAAACCCTTTCGCTAGTTTGAGTTTAAAATCAGTTGATGTAAATAAAAAAATATGAGCTTTGTCAATATATATCTACCTATTTACCCCAAAACCAACTACACAATCTTACCAAACAATCTCTGTAAAGAATTATAAACATAGGTGTTTTCAGGGTTTCTGTAAGATATTACCAATATATACTAATATTTATCTACTAATTTATCTCACTCTAACACACTTTTATTAATCCTAAATCAATATTTCGGAAAACTGTGGTAAACGGTTTGTGATAATCTACGTGGAGTAGTGGCTTTACCTGCGGAGTTTGGGGGAAAGTGTACAATACTTGGGTTACTATTTACACCACCCGTCAAATTTTCATGTAAAAACGTCCCCCCTGTCCCCAATCTCAAAATTTTGAATATGTATCGGGTGTGTACCTACTATGACGGTTTGGGTGTGGGATGTCAGGCTTTTTTCGTAGTGTCCCCTATGCTTGGATTTTGTTTTTCTCAAACTGTTTTTATTTTTCCTGCGCTCGGAGTGGTTAAAAAGATTTTAACTAGTCTTGTAAATTGTTGATATTTTGAGTAAAAAACGTCTGAAAAGCTGGTAGTTATCGTATTTTTTGCGTATCTTTACTCTGTACTTTACTACTAAAACTAGCCTTATACTCACGTGTACAAGGTTTGCATATAAAACAAAAAAATGCCTAGAAGTGCTCGAACACAACTAGGCTACATCAATAAATTTTAACGTATCTAAAACTTATCAACATGACAAATTTACAAAATTGTCTGCGAAATTGTGCTATCTACTGTGGCACTTATGCGAAGTACAACAATTCAAGTATTTACGGCAAATGGTTTAATCTTAGCGAATACGGAAGCTATGACGAGCTACTGGAAGCAATGCACGAACTACACGAAGACGAACAAGACCCTGAATTTATGTTTCAGGATTATGAGGGTTGCGAACTGTTTGAAAAATTAGGATTGATAGGAGAAAGTTTTTTATCTCCCGAAATTTACGACATTGCCGAGCAAATAAATGAATCAGAGTATGATATTGAAGTTTTTGAAGCTGTTTTGAGCAACTTTTTAGATATGGATTTTCAAAGTGCTTATGAGTATGCAAATAATTTTTACTATGGTGAGTTTGCAAATGATATTGAGTTCGTGGAATATCTATATGAAAATGATATACCGTTCAATCTCCCGAGTTTTGTAGTAATAGATTGGGAAGCTACGGCAAGAAACATCATGTATGATTATTTTGAATCGAACGGACATTATTTCCGTAGCTAAAATACAATCAGATTCAAATAGATTCAATTGGATTCACTCCGAGCATTTTTTATCAAAAGTATGACTAAAAAAGTGACCAAACGCCAAAAAGTGACCAAAAATAAAATGCAACTTGCTGTAAATTAGCGAGTTGCATTTATTAAGTGGTAGACTCACAGGGATTCGAACCCCAGATGACTGAACCAAAATCAGTAGTGTTACCGCTACACCATGAGTCTGTTTTGATGCTGCAAAATTAGAAAAATTATTTGAACTACAAAAACCAAAATTAAAAATTTAATAACATAATTGAGTGGTAATGGGCTTATCCGTTGATAGCCAAATAATTATTTTTTACGAAAAATTTTCAAAATGATGAAGATTTTTAATACTAAATAATAAAATCTTATCTTTGCAAAAAAATTGGGCTCCAAAAGTTGGAGTAACCCATTAATAACTTATCCTTAGCGTAGCAAAAAGGATTATTAAACATTTTTTATGTCAAATATTGTCGCAATCGTTGGCCGTCCCAACGTAGGAAAATCCACGCTTTTTAACCGTTTATTAGAGAGAAGAGAGGCTATTGTAGATTCTACAGCCGGTGTAACCAGAGACCGTCATTATGGGAAATCTGACTGGAATGGAGTAGACTTTACAGTAATTGATACCGGAGGATATGATGTAGGTACTGATGATATCTTTGAAGAAGAAATCCGTAAGCAGGTACAATTAGCAGTAGATGAAGCTACTTCTATTATCTTCATGATGAACGTAGAAGAAGGACTTACAGATACTGATCACGAAATTTACAGATTACTTAGAAGATCAAACAAACCTATCTATATTGTAATTAATAAAGTAGATTCATCGAAAGAAGAACTTCCTGCAACAGAATTCTACCAATTAGGAATCGATAAATACTACACTCTTTCTTCTGCTACAGGTTCTGGAACAGGAGATTTATTGGATGATATCGTAAAGGACTTCCCGACTACAGAATATAAAGATCCTTTCGAAGGACTTCCTAAAATCACGATCGCAGGTCGTCCGAACGTAGGAAAGTCTACAATGACCAATGCTTTATTGGATGTTGAAAGAAATATTGTAACTGATATTGCAGGAACTACAAGAGATAGTATCCAAACTTTATATAACAAATTCGGACACGAGTTTGTATTAGTAGATACAGCCGGGATGAGAAGAAAGTCTAAAGTAAATGAAGACTTAGAATTTTATTCCGTAATGAGATCCATCCGTTCTATTGAATATTCTGATGTGGTAATCATCATGGTAGATGCTACCCAAGGATGGGAGTCTCAGGATATGAATATCTTCGGATTAGCACAGAAAAACAGAAAAGGAATTGTAATCCTTGTTAACAAATGGGATTTGATCGAAGACAAGCAGACGAATACAATGCGTGATTTCGAAAAATCAATCAAAGATAAAATCGGTCAGTTCCAGGATATTCCAATTCTATTCGTATCAGCTTTAACGAAGCAAAGAATTCTGAAAGCTGTAGATATGGCTATGGAGGTTTATGAAGACCGTAAAAAGAAGATTAAAACTTCAAAATTGAATGAAGTAATGCTTCCTATTTTCGAACAGACACCACCGCCGGCATTGAAAGGAAAATATATTAAAATTAAATATTGCGTTCAGCTTCCTACACCATCACCGCAGTTTGTATTCTTCTGTAACCTGCCACAGTATGTGAAGGAACCTTATAAAAGATTTACTGAAAATCAGCTTAGAAAAGAATTCGGATTTACCGGAGTTCCAATTGAAGTATATTTCAGACAAAAATAAAAGAACAATGTTCATAAAAAAATCTGGTAAGACAACTTACCAGATTTTTTATTTTAAACAAATTCTTATGTATAAATGATCAGAATGTCTTTATCATAGAGGAGAAATTTCTGCTTTTATAACCATTTTTCATATACTAACCTTGCAGGGCGATAACCTTGTGAAGCCAGCCAACGTTGCATAGTATCATTGTTACATAAGGTAAAACGATATATTTTTCGGATGTTATAATCAGAATATGCTTCTTCAAATGCTTTATTAAGAGCTGAGTATATGCCTTGTTTTCTATATTCTTTTTTTACATATCCTTCAGATACATAGAGGTCGTCAGCGTCTCCGAGTTCAAAATTACTATCATCTTTTTCATCAATATATCCAAACAAGAAGCCTATAGCTCTTCCATCTACTTCTGCAATAAGAAAAGTGCCATCATTTTCTTCCTCACATTCTGCCATAAACCGGAGGTAGTTGTCACGGATATGGTTCCAGTCTGCTGTTTTATCATTCATTTCTTTTTCAGAAATATGCAGCTCACCTACCAACTCATCTACAATAGGTAGATTTTCTGTGATCTTTATTTTTTTAATAGAATAATTCATAATGGTGTTTTTGTTTTTATAGAGAGGGGAGGCAGGAAGAGGGAAGCTATTGTATTTAAAAAATCAATAAAATGATCAATATAAATTCTAATGCGTAAGATAACTTCCATCTTCAGACTTCCATCTTAATTATTTTCCTCTTAATGGGCTTCCGTACCATGAAGTATTATCAGAAAGAACTTCTCCTTTCATCACGAGGGAAAGAGGGTCAATATTAACATTGTTTCCAATTTCCGTATCATATAAAATAATCGTTCTGGAATTAATCGTAGTCTGGCTTCCAATTTTTACACTTCCTACCTTCATGATTCTGTCTTCAAAAAGATGGGTTTGAGGGCCACAGTCTTCATTCAGCATAGATTCATCACCGATGGATACCATGTCGAACTCTGTAATGTCAGTCGTATTAAGCCATACTTTTTTACCGATTTTTACGCCTAGAAAACGCATAAAGAAAGGCAGCCACCATGTGCCACGAAGGAAATCAAGGAAGAATTGTACCGGAAGAGCTTCGTATATTGTGGTTATTCCTTCACTTAGCCATACTTTCAGACTGTACATGGGCATTTCGGTTTTCTTATATTTTCCTATAAATATCCATTTTAATAATGCTGTAAAGAAGAAAGAAGGTAGAGCAACTATTCCCAGATAATAAAACGGAGCAAGTAATAATAGATATACTATTTTCCCTTCAAGATAAGTACTAGTATAAGCAATAAATAAAACACTGCATATAATAATAACGGTTTGTGGAAGAATGATTCTGATTCCTTCTACAATTGCTCTTGCTAATTTCAGACTAAAAGGTGGATTGTAGGTAAGATTATCCTGAAATACATCCGATTTCTGTCTTGAAGGTAGACCTATTGGCGGAGAGCCGAACCAGTCTCTTTCAGAAGAGTTTTTAAGTTGATCTTCAGAAGGCGCTTTGCTCAATACACCAATCAGCATATTGTCACCCAATTCATATCCTTGTGGAATAAGTCCGCTGTTTCCTACAAAACTGTTATTTCCAATGGTTGTTTTGGATAAAATTAATTTTTCATTTCTCACATCATGTTCTCCAAGAATAACGGCATCAGCAATAAAAGAGCCTTCACCAATTTCCAAAAGATGGTGTGAAACATCGCTGGCTGTTGATATTTCAGCATTTTTCCCCACTTTTGCACCCATCATTCTATAAAATTTACTGATATAGATTGAAGCAAAAAGCGGATGCACAATAATAAGCGATAGATTAAAGATCTGATCCTTGATCCATTTTCTGTAATAGGTAAAACTGTATACAGGATAGATTCCCGGTTTCATTTTATATTGTAAGATTCTTGTAAGAATGCTTACTACTGCTATAAACAGTAAAATATACACAGTGGAAAGTATAGGAGCCTGCCATAGATAATAAAAACTATAGTCAGAGGAACGGTCATCCAGATAATACAGGGTATACAACGTTGGTGCTAGTGGCAAAACGATCAGAAGTGGAAAGAAAAATAAAGAACACGAATAAAGCAATGCATATCTGTTTCTCTTGGCAGCTGATGATAGTTTTGGAATTTCAACTTCTTCTCCTGTTTTTACTCTTATCTTTTCAGCGGGACTGCCATTCCATACTTCACCGAACCCAATTTTTCCACCTTCATTCAAGCAGCTTAAATCCTGAAGCTCACCAAACTCTTCAATTACTGTATCTCCACATACGATTACGGAAGATCCCAGATAAGAATGAGCTTTGATATGAACTTTTCGGATTCTTAGAATACCATTTTCAACAGAAGCATTATCAATGCTGCAGCCTGAGCTGGTATTTACATTTTCATCAATGGTAACAAGATCCTCTGCAGCAATAGGCAATAAACTGAGCTGCGCACTTGGATGCACTTTTACACCAAGTAATCTTAAATATTTAGGATATAAAGGGGTTTCCACAATAAATTCAGAAGGCATCAGTCTTTTGATGGTTTTCCATAGCCACCATCTGAAATAATACCAGCTCCAAAGCGGGTAATCTCCTTCCTTGATTTTGCCAATCACTAACCATTTGGTCAAAACAATAATGAGTGAGTATACTGGCGGAATTAAAGTATACAATAAAAATGCACTCAATAAGGCATAATGTAACCCATAGCCATTAAGCTGAAAATAATAATAACTTAAATAGGGAAAGAATATTTGAATACTCAATAAGGCAAACACTACCAGAAGGCTTATGGTTTGAGCAATATTACAAGCGATATACTGTAATGTTGAAACCCTGTGGAAAGGTTCATGATGTGATGCTTTTTGGCTTTGCTTATTTTTAAGACATTCTGAATAGGCAGATAAGGGACGATTTTCATAAATCTCCTTCAATGAAGCGGTTGGAATTCCTGCTTTTTGACGTAAATGGGATACCAGTGTCGCAGCAAGGAGAGAATGTCCGCCAAGATCTGTAAAAAAATCTTGATTCAAATTAATTTCTTTTCCCGGAAAGACCCATTTTAGAGTCTGTAATAATCTTTCTTCTACAGGAGCTTCAGAATCAATCTTTATATCTTCATTCTTTTCATGAACAGTAAAGCTTTCCGGGATAGGAAGGCGTTTTCTGTCAATCTTACCACTTGGCATCCTTGGCATTTCCTTCATCTGAACAATGGAAATAGGAACCATATAGGGAGCCAGAAATTTAGCCAGCTCTTTTCTCATTTTATTTTCATCAAATGAGGTGTCGTTGCTCATAACAGCATACCCAACAAGCTGTCCCTGTCCGTTGGAGTCCTCTTTTACCGCTACAGCAGCTGAAGAGACATCCTGAAGTTGATTCAGGCGTGTTTCTATTTCTCCAAGTTCAATTCTATAACCTCGAAGTTTAATTTGATCATCTATCCTCCCTTGAAAATCAATGAACCCATCTTCTCTGATGACAACAGCGTCACCTGTTTTATAGATTTTATCTCCTGGAAGCTCAGGAAAAGGATTAGATAGAAATTTTTGCTCAGTGAGTTCCGGAAGATTAAAATATCCATTACTTACCCCCGGCCCGGAAATAATCATTTCACCACGTTCTCCTCGGGGAACGATATTCATATTTTCATCAACTACAGCGATATGATAATTGGGAAGAGGTGGGCCAATAGTGAGCTCATCCTGAATCGTCAGCTTAACCATGTTGGAGGAAACAGTAGTTTCTGTAGGGCCATAGCTATTAATAAAAATTCTGTAAGGCTTTGCCCATTTTTCCTGAACTTGTTGAGTACAGGCTTCTCCACCTGTATTAATAAACCGTATGTTGGGAACTTCATCAATAATAGCCAAAATACTAGGCACAGCATGAAGTACCGTGATTTTATTTTCTGTTAAAACCTGGCTGAGTTCATCAATAGCTTTTACAGTAGTAGCATCGGCGATCCAAATGGTAGCTCCGGCAAAAAGACTGATCCATACTTCTTCGCACCACATATCAAAAGAAACCGAGAACCCTTGATAGACAATATCTGTGTCTTTTATTCCTAGAAAATCTTGTTCAGAACGGATCAGATGGCATATATTTCGGTGGGAAATAGGAATTCCCTTAGGATTTCCTGTACTTCCTGAAGTAAATAATACATAAGCCCAGTTATCCGGATCTGGAATGTTATTAGGAGCAGGAACGATTCCTTGAGGTTGGGCTGGAATTGCTGATGGCGCACAGTGGATATGAGCATCTGTATCAGAAAAATAAGTTTTAACATTGATATCAGTAAAAACTTTCTTAATTCTGTCTTCCGGCATTTCCCTGTCTAAAGGAATGTAAGAGGCACCGGCTTTTAAAATTCCAAGTATGGCAACAGGAAGTTCAAGGCTTCTGGGATACCAGACTCCTACACGATCACCAGGCTGTATGCCCTGGCTTTGTAATTGTGCAGCGACAGTATTACTCCAGCTGTCTAATTCAGCATAGGAGATTTTTTTATCTTTAAATATAAAGGCCGTTTTGTCTTTATATTTTTCAAAGGTAGGAACTAATAATTCAGGCAGAGTTTCATCTTTTATAAACTCCGGACTGATTTTACCTAAAATCAGGCTTTTCATCATTAAAAAATATCATATATGTGTTGGGAAAATTACATAAATATAGTGTATTTCCACTCATGTTCAATCTGCAAATTCGTTTTTTAGTTGTAATTTTGCTGCAATTAATGTTTACTAACTCTAATTAAAAACCTAAAATCTTCATGCTTACTATTTTATCGCAAAATTTTTCCCTTGTTAATGAATGGATTAATGAACTTCGAAACGTTGAAGTTCAGCATGACCGAATGAGATTCCGAAGAAATATGGAACGAATCGGAGAAATTGCGGCCTTTGAAATCAGCAAAGGACTGGAAGTAAGAGATGTTGAAATCCAAACTCCTTTAGATACCATCAAAAGCAGAGAAATTGCTGTACAGCCAGTGATTACAACTATTTTAAGAGCAGGTGTGCCATTATTTGAAGGAATTCTTAATTATCTTGACAGAGCAGACTGCGGTTTCGTTGCGGCTTACAGAAAGCACGATGCCAACGATTATTTCTCCATCAAACAGGATTATCTTACTTGCCCTAATATTGAAGGAAGACCTCTTATCGTAGCAGATCCTATGTTAGCAACCGGAGCTTCACTCATAGAAGCAATCAAAGATTTGCTTACTAATGGAAACCCAACCCAGCTTCACATCGTAGCAGCGATTGCTTCAAGACAAGGGGTAGAAACCGTTCAGAATGCATATCCTGATGCTCATATCTGGGTAGGAGCTATTGATGAAGATTTAACATCAAAAGGATACATCACTCCAGGATTAGGTGATGCCGGAGATCTAAGCTACGGAGAAAAATTGCAAAGATAATTTTAAGAAAAATTCCAGAAATCTTTTATTAAGTTCAAACATAATTTGGTCGTACAAATCCTCTTGGGTAAAGTACGGCCAATTTTGTATGGAGTGGTGCCTTAAAAAAGTGTTTTTAATTTTGTCAATAAGCTCACTCACAACAATGACTGTCTTTTAAACATCCATAGCCATCACCAGTATGCTCACCTTATTATTACCAATATTTAAAATTTCCCAGGCAATAGATGAAACAGTAGTTCCTGTTGTAAAAACATCATCAATCAATAGAATGTGTTTTCCTGTAATGGGTTGGGTCACAGAAAATGTATGAATGGTTTTGAGCCGATGTTGTTTATCCTTTAAAGCTTGGGCTTTGGAATAGTGATTTCTTTTAATCAAATGATGATCAAATGGTATTTCGTAGTGTTTTGAAAGCGTTTCTGTAAACAAATGAAGTTGATTGTATCCTCTTGCTCTCAATTTTTTAGGGTGTAAAGGAACACTTACCAAAAGATCTGGTCGCTGGTCTTTAAAATCCAGTCGTTCAGTAGTCCAGTTGGCAAGAATTTTTCCTGTTATTTCTCTGTTTTTGTATTTTAATTCATGAATGATTTTTCGGCTTAAACTTTCTTTTTCAAATTGTATGAGTGCATAGGTATTCTCAACGGGGAAAAGAGTTTTGCACTTTTCTTTAACCGGGTTGCTTTCGAAATAATCATAATGTGTAAAATGAATTTGATTAAAGCATACATCACAAACCAAAAGATCTGCTTCAATGATTCTGTTGCAATGAAGGCATCGGTTGGGAAAGAGCAAGTCTAATATCATAAGTGTGTTTTTACTAAGATATGAAATAGTTTTCAGTCTCTATTTCAAACACTCAGACACTCAGGTTTCAATTTAAAAATCCTTTCTGATTTTCTCAATAGCATTTTTCATGCTTAGATTAAAATGTTCCTTTTCCAATCGTACCGGTGGAGCCTGTCTTACCTCACAATCCGGGATGCTGCAGGATTCACAGGTTACCCCTACATTAATGGTTTTTAGCGAAGGTGATTTTATAAAACCAATTTTTTTGATCGTTTGTGTATTGAGCAAGATTCCCAAGCAATAACTTCTATTGCTGCCGTCAGAAAAAGGATTTTTTTGAGAGGTAGAAATCACAAGATAGCTTATTCCCTGATCTTTGTAATGAGAGATTTGGGCATCTGTAAGCGTTTCATTTTCCTTTAAATGATGGAGGTTTTTTACAGCGATCCACCTTCTGCAATAATGTTCATTGGTGGCGTTCGCGTGAGGAGCCTGTTGATGATTAAGGTGAAGTTCTTTAAGTATTTGAATTTTTTCTGAACCTTTCTTTTTAACCAGACATAAATAGAATAAGTCTTTAATACCCATTTCAGCAGAAAGAATATTGGTTAATCGATAATAAAAAGTTTCAGGTGAGTTTGTGAAACTATTGATAAGAGCCGCAAACTTCTCGGGCTCCCATGCATTTTGTTGAAAAAACTCAGACGCTTTTTCAATAGCGTGTTCCTTTGAAATTAATAAAGCTCCTGCAAAATAAGAAGCATAGAAATTATTCAGAATTTCTTCAAAACTTCCAAAATCAAGCCATGAATAAGTGGTAGGACGAACTTTCAGTTCCAGAACATTAAATCCTATTTCTTTGGCAAGAATAAATGTCTTTTGATCCTTTTCGAGCTTTTTATTCAGAAGTAATAATTTCTTTTCAGGAATAAACAGAGAACGGAGATTGTCTAATGCTCCATATTTTTCAAAATCCTCCGACTGAATCGTATAACTGAAGGTTTCTGTAAGAATATTTTCCAGAATATCAGATTTTAAGTTTTTATCAATCTGAAGATGATTTTCTTCCGTGAATAGGCTTACTTTTTCTTCAATTTCCGGGAAATAATTGTCATACAATTCCTGGAATGATCTTAAAACAGCAAAATAGAACCTTTCCTTCCCAAGGTTATAATTCTGAGAAATTTCTATCAACGCATTAATAAAGGCGGTTACTTTTCTGGGGGCATCACTAATAATACTGATGAGGTTATTCTTGTTGATCCCAAATAATTCCAAAGGAACTTCCTTAAAAAAATCAGATTGTAAGATTTCATTAAAAGGAGCAAGACTTTTATCCAGTTTTGTGGAAACAAGGTCATCGAAAGTACAGCTTAAAGCTTCAGAAAGCTGAATGATTTTGTCATGTTTCGGATATTTCTTTCCATTTTCAATCTCGTTGAGGTAAGATTTTGATAATCCGGTTTTTATAGCAAGATCCTGCAAAGACCAATTTTTCTTTTGCCTCTGTTGTTTCAGTTTTAGCCCGAAAACCGTTTTGATAAAGTCACTTTCTGGATTCATTACTCAAATATAAATAATTAGATGCGATTATTCGCATAATAATTTTTAAATAAATTTAGCGAACGTTCGCTATTTGTGAAAATTTTTGTTTATGTTTGTAACATCAAGTCACAAAATCAATATGTTATGGAAACCAAGACTCAATTAAAAATAACGGCTCAGAAGCAGTTTGAAGAAATTTTCACTCCAGATTTGATCGATTTTTTAATCGCATTGCATCAGAATTTCAATCATAAGAGAGTAGCACTGTTGGAAGAAAGGAAAAAAACGCAGAAAGAATTTGATCAAGGTATACTTCCAAAATTTCTAAAAGAAACAGAAGATATCAGAAATGGAAATTGGGTTTGCGCACCTTTGCCTGATGATTTATTAGATAGAAGAGTAGAGATTACAGGGCCTGTTGATCGTAAAATGATCATTAATGCTTTAAATTCCGGAGCATTTACCTTCATGGCGGATTTTGAAGACAGCAGTGCACCAACTTGGCAAAATTGTATGGAGGGACAGATTAATCTTTCTGATGCAATTAGCCGAAACATAGATTTTGTCAACGAAGCAGGAAAAGCTTATCAGCTAAATGAAAAGACCGCTGTACTATTAGTACGCCCAAGAGGATTGCATCTTCCAGAAAAACATATTAAGATCAATGATGAAGAAGCATCAGGATCACTTACGGATTTTGGAATTTACTTTTTCCGAAATGTAAAGAATCTTTTGGAGAAGGGAAGTGGCCCGTACTTTTATCTTCCAAAATTAGAACATTATAAAGAAGCAAGATGGTGGAATGAGGTATTTGTTTTTGCTCAAGATTATCTTGGAATTCCACAAGGTACAATTAAAGCAACCGTTTTAATTGAAACCATTACAGCTTCATTCCAGATTGATGAAATTTTATATGAACTAAAAGAACACAGTTCAGGACTGAATTGTGGAAGATGGGATTATATTTTTTCTTACATCAAAAAATTCAGAAACCTTCCGGAATTTATTGTTCCCGATAGAGATCAGGTAACTATGACTTCCCCTTTTATGAGTGCTTATTCAAAAAGAGTGATCGAAGGTTGCCACAAAAGAAATGTTCATGCCATGGGCGGAATGGCAGCACAAATTCCGGTGAAAAATGACGATGAAGCCAATAATATCGCTTTTGAAAAAGTAAAAAGTGATAAAGAAAGAGAAGTGAAAAACGGACATGATGGAACATGGGTAGCACATCCTGCATTAGTTTCAGTAGCCAAAGATGTTTTTGATCATTATATGCCTTCCAAAAACCAGATCGATAAGAAATTTGAATACAATATTCAGGAGAGTGATCTGCTGGAAATTCCGAAAGGTGAAATCACAGAGAAAGGTGTGAGAAAAAATATCAATGTGGGAATTCTGTATCTTGAAAGTTGGTTGATGGGAATAGGTGCAGCAGCTATTTATAATCTAATGGAAGATGCTGCTACTGCAGAAATTTCAAGAACACAAATCTGGCAATGGCTAAAGAATGAAGCTGTATTAAGTGATGATAGAACATTAACCCGAAATATGATTCTTCAATGGGAATCTGAAGAAATGGATAATATTGAAAAATATGTTGGTGAAGCCCGTTTTAAAAATGGAAAATTTAACCTTGCCAAAAATCTTTTCAATGAACTGATATTCTCAGAAAATTTTGAAGAATTTTTAACCCTAAAAGCATATCCTTTTATTTAATTTGAGCAGTGCAGAGTGTTTTAGAGTTTGAATTTTATATCCATTTAATCGCTCTAATTCTCGTATCCTGCATCTCGAACCCCATATCTCAACAAACAAAATCCAAATATTATGAAAACAAGACAAGAACAAATCCAGGCTCTAGAGCAAGATTGGTTAACAAACCCACGTTGGAACGGTGTAAAAAGACCTTACACAGCAGAAGAAGTGTTAAAACTTCGAGGTTCTTATAAAATTGATTACACCATTGCAACAGAAATGTCTAAAAAATTCTGGGATAAACTTAATACCCAAGATTATGTAGCAGGATTGGGAGCCTTAACGGGTAACCAGGCTGTTCAGGAGGTCGATGCAGGATTGGAAGCGATCTATCTTTCAGGATGGCAGGTAGCAGCAGATGCCAACTTATCTGGAGAAATGTATCCGGATCAGTCTTTATACCCGGCGAACTCAGTGCCTTCTGTAGTGAAGAAAATCAACAATGCTTTATTAAGAGCAGATCAGGTGCAATCTGTAAGTGGTAATGGAGAGAAAGAATATCTTGTGCCTATTATTGCAGATGCTGAAGCCGGTTTTGGAGGAAACCTGAATGCATTTGAGCTTATGAAGCAGATGATCGAAGCAGGAGCTGCCGGTGTACACTTTGAAGATCAGCTTTCTTCTGCTAAAAAGTGTGGCCATTTAGGCGGAAAAGTATTAGTTCCTACTCAGGAAGCTATTAATAAATTAATTGCGGCTCGTTTGGCGGCAGATGTATTGGGAGTTCCAAGTCTTATTATTGCGAGAACAGATGCTGATGCAGCAGACTTATTAACTTCAGATATTGATGACAGAGACAAAAAGTTTGTAACAGGAGAAAGAACATCCGAAGGATTCTACGTCGTAAAGAATGGAGTAGAGCAAGGGATAGACCGTGGTTTATCTTATGCACCTTACGCAGATCTGATCTGGATGGAAACCTCAAACCCAGATTTAGAGCAGGCTAAAAGATTTGCAGATGGGATTCATGCACAGTTTCCTGGAAAAATGCTGGCTTATAACTGCTCACCTTCATTCAATTGGGCTGCTAAACTGAGTGTTGAAGAAATGTCTACTTTCCGTGAAGAGCTTGCAAAAATGGGGTATAAGTTCCAATTTATCACATTAGCAGGATTCCATGCATTGAATACAGCGATGTTTGAGTTGGCTTTAGCTTATAAAGAAAGAGGAATGGCAGGATATTCAGAACTTCAGGAACGTGAGTTTGCTTTACAGCAAAAAGGATTCCGTGCTGTAAAACATCAGTCTTTCGTAGGAACAGGGTATTTTGATGAAGTTCAGAATATTGTTACCAACGGATCTTCAGCTACCGTAGCGATGAAAGATTCTACAGAAACAGCACAGTTTCACTAATAGTCAGTTTTTTGCATTATACATATTTTCGAAGTCCTCCCCGGTTTTTGGGGAGGACTTTATTTTTTATAGATAATATTTTGAATGATTTGATTGGCTTTTAACAATGTTTATGGCTTCTTTAGGCAGAAAAAAAGAGAATCGTTGTAAATGAAAAATTATATTATATTTGGACACTGAAAAAAAGTAAAATTTTCGAAAAGTATATATTATTATAATGAAACTAATTAAATTATTTTTTATTGCAGCAGGATTAACTTTAACTGCGAATGTTGCTAATGCTCAACAGAAGATCGGGAATATAAACACTGATGAAGTTTTCAATAGCTTACCTGAACTAAAAGCTGCTGGAGAAACAGTTAATAGTCTGACAAAAACGAAGCAGGCTGAAATTGATAAAATTATCAATGAATATCAAACTAAGCTTAAAACAGCGCAGGATAAAGAAAAGACTTTAACGGAAGCGAACAGAGCTGCTTTGACTAAAGAATTGGAAGCTGCACAAGCAGAATTAGATATTTTAGCTAAGAAAATAGAAGATACAAGAGCACAAGCGGCTAAGGAAATTTCTACTAAACAAAGTGAATTGTATGCTCCATTACAACAAAAAGTAAAAACTGCTATTGCAGCAGTGGCTAAAGAAAAAAGCCTAAACTATGTATTTGATATTTCAGCAAGAGGTTCCAATCTTGTATATACAGAGGGTGGAGAAGATATTACCGATCAGGTAAAAGTAAAATTAGGTGCTTCTGGAACAGCTAAGCCTAAAAAATAATTTCAATCTATTGAATATCATAAACGGAATCAGATCAATCTGATTCCGTTTTGTTTTTTATAAATAGCTATTTTGTTCCAAAAGTATTGAACAACTTTTTTTTAAATCATACATTTGAGTAAATATTTCAGCAAGATGAATTTAATGTACGAAAAACAAATCAAAGTAACCCAGGAACATATAGACCAAAATAACCATGTGAATAATGTTCAATATGTACATTGGGTGGAAGAGATTGCTGCCGAACACTGGAATCTTTTAAAACAAAAAACAGAATATGAAAATGATGTCTGGATGCTTCTGGATCATCATATCCGATATAAAAAACAGGTTTATCTGGATGATATTATTACGGTAAAAACGTATCCGCAAACACCCGAAGGTGCAAAGCAGCCAAGAAAAGTAGAATTCTATTGTAATAATGAACTGGTAGTGGATTCAAGTACACTTTGGGTTCTGTTTGATACAGCAGCAAAGAAGATAAAACGGCTGGAAACTGATTGGCTGGAGAAATTAGAAAAGCAGATTGAAAAATAAATTAAGAAAAATAACGATAGAACATACAGAGTATTTGTATGCTGTTACCGATAAATATGATGCTGTTTCCGAAACTAATACCCTTACGGTAAAAGTATTTTTAAGTGGTGAAAAACAGACTCCATTAATTATTGATTTTCTAACCTTTGAACATTATTTCATGGGGCAACCTCTAAAATCAGGAATCAGTTTGATGAATGCAGTAACAGATTCCTTAGAAAATGTCAATATCAATGAACCAAAATACATTCAAAAATTTATTGTAAAAGGAATAGAAAAGGGCTGGAATGGAAAGAATAAAATGGAAAAACAAAATGGTTTGAATTATTTAGCTGAATTAGGGTATGAAATAGGATCACTAAAACCTAAATGAAATATGCCGACAGTGTATTAAAATAAAATTCAAAAATTCTGTAACATAATAACGTTCCTAGATGTCTTATCAATAATAGATCAACAGACAATGACGAAATCCGTTTTAGCAGCTATTTTTTTTAATATATCCATTTTAGGCTTCAGCCAGACAGCAGAACAATCCAAAGCAATTGACAGCTATATAAAAAATGTTATCCAGATCAATGAAATTCCCGGGATGGCCGTAGGAATTGTAAAAAATGATAAGGTGACATTTCAGCAATACTATGGGCGTGAAAATCTGGAAACTGGTAAGAAAGTGAGTGCCACATCCATGTTCAGGATATTCTCTATTACAAAACTTATTGCCAATATAGGTCTTTTTAAACTTATTGAGGAAGGAAAAGTATCGTTGAATGATAAAATTTCAAAATATGTAGACAACCTGCCCAAAGGCTGGGAAAACATACAGGTGAAAAATCTTCTTTCCCATTCTTCTGGACTTCCGGATATGTTTGATATTAACGATTTCCCAGAAAAAGCAACTCCTAATGAGGTTATAGATCGCTTATCAAAAGAAAAAATAGAGTTTGAAGCCGGAGATCATTACCGGTATAATCAGACCAATTACCTTTTGATTACAATGATTATTGAAAAAATAACGGGGAAAACTTTTGAAAAATATATTCTGGAAAATCAATTTCCGGACTCTAAGAATAAGGTGGCAGTTTCTTCCAACTCGGTGGAGGAAATTCCTAATAGAGTAGTGAGGTATATTTATAATCCGGAAAAGAAACAATATGAAAAATTAATGGCTATTCATGGGCTAAGATCTCATTCTTCCAATGGCCTGGCCGTTACCCTTCCTGCTTTTTTACAGTGGAGTATCCATTTCAGCAAAAATGATTTTCTGAAACCGGAAACAAAAAAAATGATGTGGAAACCATTTGATTATAAAAATAACGATTGGGAATTTGGGCATGGTTGGGAAATTACGGATTCTAACAATACAAGATCATACGGTTTTTCCGGTGGAAATGTAAGTGCATACAGTATCTTCCCGGATCAGAATATGGCGATTATTGTGATGTATAACGGAAGTAAAGGATTTCCAGTAATGTATCAGATGGTCAATCATATTGCAGGAATTATAAATAAAAATCTGATGGATCCCTATACATTGGCTGAAGAAATTGCTATTTCTGAACCGCTTGCTCATCCTGATCTGAAAAAGAAAATCTATGGTTATAGGTTAGAAGGAGACAAAGTGATTTTTTCCTATCAGTATCCTGAAAATTTAAGTACAGAGTTTATTAAAAGTATTTCTGTGGCAGGTAATTTTAATAATTGGAATCCGAATGATGCATCTTATCGGATGATTCCCAAAAAGGATAATGTTTTTGAATTGGCAGTACCTAAATCTCAGTTTGAAAAAGGAAAAACTTATGGATTTAAGTTTGTAATGAATAATAAAACCGGATGGTTAACAATACCATACAATGCAGCGAATACAGACGGAACTTCAGATAATAATCTCACCCTGAAAATTGATTAGAATTTTATTTGAAAATCATTGTAATAGAGACAGTCTTTTTCTTTGTTAAGCGGTTTTGTCATATCTTTGCAATATGATACGTATTACAAAAATTTTTACATTCGAAACAGCCCACGTACTGTACAACTACGATGGGAAATGTAAAAATATGCATGGACATTCCTATAAACTGTTCGTAACAGTGAAGGGAAAACCGATTAATGATATTGATAACCCTAAAAATGGGATGGTGGTTGATTTCGGAGATATCAAAAGTATCGTAAAATCTGAAATCGTAGATGTTTGGGATCATGCAGTGCTTCTGAATGCGCTGACTCCTCACAAAGAATTGGGAGACGATCTTGAACAAAAGGGCCATAAGGTAATCTATTGCAGTTTCCAGCCAACCTGCGAAAATATGCTATATGCTATTGCTGCTAAAATAAAATCAAGACTTCCCGAAGGAATTTCCCTGGCTTATCTTAAACTTCATGAGACTGAAAATTCTTATGGAGAATGGTTTGCAGAAGACAATCAATAATTATTATCTCATAAAGCTCACAAGGTGTTAAAAACAACAATTAATTTAGAACCTGGAAAAAAAGTATACTTTGCTTCGGATCAGCATTTCGGTGCCCCTACACCTAAAGAAAGTAAGGTGCGTGAAGAAAAGTTTATACGATGGATGGATCAGATCAAGGAAGATGCACAGGTTTTATTTTTAATGGGTGACCTTTTTGACTTCTGGCATGAATGGAAACATGTGGTACCCAAAGGATACATACGTGTTCTGGGAAAAATTGCTGAACTGAAAGACCGAGGAATCCAAATTTATTTTTTTGTAGGGAATCATGATCTGTGGATGAAAGATTATCTTGAAGAAGAAATCGGATGTACCGTTTTTTATCAGAAACAATATTTTGAAATGGGTGGAAAACAATTTTTATTGGCTCATGGAGATGGTTTGGGGCCTGGTGATAAAGGCTATAAAAGAATGAAAAAAGTCTTTACCAATCCAATAGCACAATGGTTTTTCAAATGGCTTCACCCTGATATTGCCATGAAAGTAGCTTTGTATATGTCTCAGAAAAATAAAATGATCTCCGGAGAAGAAGACAAAGAATTCTTAGGGGAAGACAAAGAGTTTCTGATCATTTATTCCAAAGAGAAGCTGAAGACTGAAAAAATTGATTATTTCGTATATGGACATCGTCATCTTCCGATGGTGCTGGATTTAGGACACAATTCAAAATACATCAACCTTGGAGATTGGATTTCTTATTTTACCTATGGTGTTTTTGAAAAAGACTTTGAATTAAAGACATTCGAAAAATAAAACAAAAAAATTACCCCTAAAAGAGGTAATTTGAGAATGAGTGGGGGACTCATTCTGTTTTTAATCCATATTCCATTTAGGTACTTGCAAGAAGTTTACCAAACTCAAATTCAGATATTAAAAAAAAGTTAAATAAAAATATTTTATTCAGATCATTACTTTACACTGAAGTAATAGAAGATTGAAAAAAAATTATGGAGACGCAAAATATATTCAACATACAGACCGAGCAGGATTTCCTGAATGCAGCATTGAAAACATTTCGTTATCAGTATGAAAATGTTGAGATATATAAAAAGTTTGTAGATTTTCTAAACATCAATCCGGATGAGGTTGATAACCTGTCAAACATTCCTTTTCTGCCCATCGAAATGTTTAAAAATCATCAGATTCTGGATAAAAATATGACAACGAATCTTTATTTTCAAAGTTCAGGGACTACACAGATGAATCTTTCCAAGCACTTTATTGCTGATACAGGTTTGTATGAAGAAAGTATTTATAAAAGCTTTGAACAGTTTATCGGCAAACCTGAAGATTTTATTTTTCTCGGCTTGCTTCCTAGTTATCTCGAAAGACAGAATTCATCCCTGATCTATATGGTAGATTATTTAATGAAAAAATCTGCGAAAGCTGAGAATGGATATTTTCTTTACAATCATGCTGATCTTTTTGATCTTTTAAACCAATTGGAGGATAAAAAAGTAATCCTTTTCGGAGTTTCTTTTGCTTTATTAGACTTCTTGGACTACTGTCATTCTGAGCGTAGCGAAGATTCTTTGAGTATTCTTGAGAACTTAATCATTATCGAAACCGGAGGAATGAAAGGCAGAAAAGAAGAAATGACAAAAGATGAGCTTTTGAAAATTTTGCAGGATGGTTTCAAGACTGATAAGATCTATTCAGAATATTCAATGACAGAATTGTTATCCCAGGCATACTCTCTTGGTAATAACGAATATCTTTGTCCTAATTGGATGAAAATTAAGATCCGAAATGCAGAAGATCCTTTCTCTTATGAAAAAGAAGGAAGAACAGGGGCAATCAATATCATCGATTTAGCCAATACTCATTCCTGTTCATTCATCGCTACTCAGGACTTGGGTAAAATAGTTGGTGATAAATTTCAGGTGCTGGGAAGAATAGATCATTCTGATATCAGAGGATGCAGCTTACTGGTAAGCTAAATAAACCCTGCTTGGGGATTCATGATGCAGGATTTCTGAGAATAAAAAGAGGTCTCATTTCAAATTCTAAATGATGCTTAAAATAGAAGAACTTGTTCACGCATATATCCACACCCATTGCGATTTTGAAAAAGAACTCGTGCTGACTAATTATTTTCAGGCAGATTGGGAAGCAGATATACTCATTATTGATGCTGAAGGAATGAGTCATGAAATTGAGATCAAGCTCTCCAAAAGTGACTTTAAAAATGATTTCAAAAAATCATATCTTAATAAAGATACAGGAGAAAAGTTTCTGAAACATGATAAAATTTCCTGTGGAGATTATGTCTGTAATGCTTTCAGCTTTTTGTTGCCGATGGGAATGGTAGAATCTAATCTAATTCCTGAGCATTGTGGAATTATTGAATTTTATCATAATGCTGACACCTGGGACACCGAATTCTATCTCATCCGTCCTCCCAAAAGGCTTCATGAAGATTCTTATTGGAAACTGAATGATAAAGATCTGTTCATCAGAAAAATGGCTCTCAATTTATTACAACGCAAAATGGAAATCAAAGGCAAACATGAAGAACTGATTTTCAAAAATCCTTTTGATCTTAAAAATAAAAAATAATATCAGAGTACTTATAACAAGAGTAGATGAAATTATTTTTGTTACTTACATTTCATTTTTTACCACCACATAGTCACATAGATATAATCCTTTATTAGTGGCAAAATCTTCCTAAAAGTAAAGCATTTTCATCATAAACCTGCGTCTAATAATAAGAATAAGCTTCTATATAAAAAAATCCTGTCTGATGACAGGATTTTATAGTGATTTGTAATTCTAAAATTAATTAATCCGTGATTTCTGCAGAATCTCTCTGAAGTAAGAACTTGTAGATCAATCCGCCCACAATTCCACCAAGAATCGGAGCTACCCAGAACAGCCAAAGCTGTGACATAGCCAAACCGCCAGTGAAAACAGCCTGAGAAAGTGATCTTGCAGGGTTTACGGAGGTATTGGTGATTGGAATAGAGATCAAGTGAATTAAAGTAAGGGCAAGTCCGATAGCGATACCCGCAAACTTACCATTAGCCCATTTATCTGTAGCACCCATAATCACGATAAGGAAGAAAGCTGTTAATAAAAACTCAGCAAGAAATGCTGCACCCATGCTAAATGCTTTTCCGTTGTATACTGCTTCTCCATAAAAATTGGTAGCAAATGCTCCCGGTTTTGAGAAATCTACAACTCCGGCTCCATTAAGGATCGTGTATAAACATCCTGCAGCTACAATAGCTCCCAGACATTGTGCTACAATATAAGGAACAAGATCTTTTGCAGAAAACCTTCCGCCTGCTAAAAGTCCAAAAGAAACTGCGGGATTGAAGTGCCCACCTGAAATATGTCCTACCGCATAAGCCATTGTAAGAACAGTAAGACCGAAAGCTAAAGCAACTCCTAAAAGTCCGATACCGATGTCAGGAACACCCGCTGCAAAAACAGCGCTCCCACAACCTCCGAAAACAAGCCAAAATGTGCCGAAAAATTCAGCAAAAAGTTTTTTTATCATATTGTTTATTTTTAAATGTAACTCAAATGTAAAATTTATATCTTAAAGTAAAAAGTTAAAACTGAAAAAATATTTCAAAATTGGAGCAATAAAAATTACAAATTCAGCAAATTGGTTTGATGTTTGTTTGGGATTTGTGGGGATACTATTATAGATAGATTTGAATGAAATAACATAATTGTTTTATTCTTCGTAAGTAATTTAAAGTGGTGGTTAATGAGAAAGTTTCTTTGTGTGGTCTTTGTACCTTTTATGTATAGTTTACATTATTCGCAGGCAGCAAAAAAAGCGCTTCCCTGCTATGATCTTACAACTGTTTTAAAGGTGGAGCCTACTGCGCTTTATAAACCCCATCTGGACGCGTCCAAAAGTTTCGGGATCCATTTGTTAAAAGATTCCAAAACCCTACAGAAGTATATTAATAACGGGAAGTTTCATAAAATAAAAAAATCTGGAAAAGGATATCAGGTACAAAAGCTTGATTATAGCAAAGCCTATATGGTTTCTAAAGGGAAAACAACCTTGGAGAATATCGGATCCAAATTCAGTAAAGCAACAAAAGGAGGAACATTCACGGTTTCATCCATAACCAGAACACTGGAAGATCAATGCAGGTTGAGAAGGGTCAACTCCAATGCTTCTCTTGGAATAAGTTCTCATAATTATGGGAACTCCTTTGATATTTCTTATGTAAGATTCAATAATGTTCTCAAAAATAATCCGAAAATGGAAGTAGCTTTAGAGAAAGTTTTAAAGCATTATGCGGATGCTGGGAGAATTTATTACATCAAAGAAAGGCAACAGAGTTGTTATCATATTACAGTGAAAAATTATTAATTAAATTCCTACTTGCACAGCATGTTTAGTTTGTATAATTTTATACAACTAAAAAACCATGCTTATGACAACATTAGACATCGTAGAGTATTTGCTTCCTGTGGAAGAGTGTATAGCTGCCGCAAATAGATGGGACTCTTGCCGTTCCGATTTTTCCAAAATGAAAGATTTAATTCCTACGAATTATGTCTTTAACATTTCTGATGGCACACTCAATTGGATGAAAAGCTACAAAGATTATCCTGAATTTTGTGCTGCAATGGGAATATGGAAAGATCAGGTGATTTTGATCTTTTATCCATTGAATGAAAAAGGAGACCGAATTGATCAAAGAGAATATCCTTTTAGCTCTCTTAAAGAACTTGATACTGATTTACCCCTGCAAGAAGTTCAGGAATATACTATTGTTAAAAATGCAATTCTTTCCAAAAGCCTTGAAAAAGTAGAACAAACCTCAGATATGGCTTACCCTATCTCTAATAAACCTATTCTGGATCAGGATGTAGCGATAGAGGCTATTGAAACTTGGAGAGAATCAGGGATGGATTGGTTCTATAAAGAGTATCAGGAGTCTAAAGGAATGAGCATTTTTAAAAGATTCTATGTGCCTACAGCAGATTTATGTCTTGCCGATTATGGTTTGAGAGAGATTAAATGTTCTTTTGGACTTAAATATAATAAGGTGTATGGAAGGATGCTGGTAACTCTGATCTTTATTTCATTCCACGAAAATCTTCAAAACTCACCACGTGCAAATATGATTTCCAATTTGTATGACTGGGCAAAACCATGTCCCCCTATTTGCCGTATCCCGGAGATGGAAAATGGATTTTAAAATAATAAATTAAGGAATGGCAGATCTTTATAAGACGATTTTATTCCTAAACTATGGATTGCTTCTTGGCGTTATAGTGCTGGGAGCTATTAAATACCGCATATTAAATCATAAAGAAAAGCAATATTTTTATTGTATTGCTTTTCTGTTTTTTATTGAACTGCTGAATCTTGTTCTGCCTTATATTTTAAGGCTTAATGATACTTCATTCCTTTACCCGTTTTACATTGCTGGAGAATTTTTTCTACTAACGGGTTTATTTATTAGAAAATTAGGGTTCTCGAATTTATTTTTGAAATTGGGTGCAGTGCTTGCTGTTGGCTTTATGATTTTAAAATATGGCTTTAATTATCCTGCCAATAGTGATATTGTAAAGGTAGTTTCCAACATTATAATCATCTGTCTTTCGGGATTTACATTGATTGGTGAAATTAAAAATACATCAGTTCAGAATCGCTTTCTTTGGGTAGATACCAGTATTTTTTTCTATTATTCAGTTTCAGTATTTATTTTTATTATCCAGCATCAGATTGTCAATCTTTCAGAGAACAATTATTACATTCTCTTCAGTGTTAATAATATTCTTTCCAGTATATTATATTGCTCACTTATATATACCTTCATCCGATTAAAGAAGTAACTTTAAATATCAATCTTTTAATTCTTATAATTGTTACCATAGCAGTTATAGTCTCTTTTATTTTATTGGCTTACAGGGCTTTTATCAGTAGAATTATTAAGGAGAAGAATGCTCAGCATGAAGTAGAGGTTCTTTATCAGAAAAAATTAATATTAGAAAACATCAAAGCTCAGGAAGAAGAAAGGAAAAGAATGGCTGTTATGATTCATGATGATATCGGAAATAGGCTTAATATTCTTTCCTTATGGCTCAATAACCTTGATACCCAGGGGGATGAGCTTATTAAGCAAAATATTTATAGCCAGATGTCTTCACTGATTGATGCTTCCAGGAGTATTGCTCATTCATTGTATCCGGTTAATCTTGAATCGGTAGGGTTGGTTTTATATGTAGAAGAGCTCATTGCCAATCTTTCTCATAAAATAAATATATCTATGCAGGTAATACCCGGATATGAGAAGAAGGATCTCTTTGTAGAAGTACAGTTATACCGAATTATTCAGGAGTTTACCACCAATGTCATCAAGCATTCCACAGCGACAGATCTTTGGATCTATATTAAAGATTATCCACAGAATATGGCGGTTGTTATTTCAGATAACGGGCAGGGATTTGAGTATGAAAAGGTGAAAAAAGGCATGGGAATCAAAAACATTGAATCCAGAATCAAATCGATGAATGCCATTCATAAATGGAAAAAATCTTTTATAAATAAAGGAAGTCGTTTAATTATTAAAATTCCAAAATACCATGAGTTCCCAAATCAAAATAGCACTGATTGATGATGAACAGCTCATCCTTGAAGGAGTAAAAATGCTGCTGTCCAATGAAAAAAATATATCAGTGTCTCTTACTGCCGATAACGGCCCAGAGTTTATAGAACATCTGGAAAAGCTTTCTGAAAAAGAATTTCCAGATATTGCACTGGTAGATGTTCAGATGAAACCCATGAATGGATTTGAGCTGGTAGAAATTCTTAAAGAAAAATATCCAGATCTTAAAATCATTATTTTGTCCTCTCATTATAAGACCTCGATCCTTGGTTATATGGTCAAATTAGGGGTTTCTGCTTTTCTGCCAAAAAATTCAGATAAAAAAACGTTTATTGATGCCATTACGATGGTAAATAAAAATGGTGTTTTTTTTACTGCTGAAGATCATCAGATGTTGTTCACTTATATGAATAGTTCAGCTAAGAAAAACTCACTTTTTGAAACTGAAGATGAGCTCTCTGAAAGAGAAAAAGACGTTGTGAAGTTGATCTGTCAGGAGTTTACAAACAATGAAATAGGAGAAAAACTTTTCATTAGCCCCAGAACAGTTGAAAGTCACAGGCAGCGTATTCTTGAAAAAATAGGCGCTAAAAATACAGTGGGAATAGTGATTTATGCCATTGTTAATAATATTTACACTCTTGAAAAAATATAAAAAATATAATAGGATTCCGTAGAAATACGGAATTTTTTATTTAGTACTTTTCACTCTAGCCAAACTGCTCTTTCTTCCGTTATTTTGGAATGTCTCTTTGAGGGATTTTAAATAAAAACATAAATGTACAGAGATGATCTGTAATAAAAATTAGCAAAAGAATGAATGGCAGTAGAGTGATTTCCGTTGGGATTTTTTTTGACGGTACGGGAAATAATGGAGTAAATGCACTTTCATCAGATAAACCATTGAATAATAATGAAAGCTATCATGGTGCATTCACCAATATCTATAAACTATATAAATTATTTATCGGTAACGAAAAAATATACATTGAAGGAATAGGAACTGTAACAGGAAGTGAAGACAATAATTTTGCTATAGCAACATGTGCAAATCCGCCTTATGGAAAAGGATATTCTTCAGATGATAAGCTTCAAAAAGCAGAAGACTTTGTCCGGAAGATCATTCACGACCAAGACGATGAATATCATTTTTATTTATATGGATTTGGAAGAGGAGGTATGTTGGCAAGAGCTTTTAGCCATTGGTTATTTTCAAATTATTCTTTTACCAATATCAAAATAAAGTTTTTAGGAGCTTTTGATACTGTAGAATCAAAGCCCTTTAATACTTATAATTTGAACGTATCTCATCATATAGAAAAGGCACTTCATATTTGTGCAGCTAATGAATCCCGATTCTTTTTTCCATTGACTGGCTTTTTTGAAAACTCAAGCATGATGAAGGATTCTCAACTTCAAAATAATACCTCTGTTCTCAAAGAGATTTTTGTGCCGGGAGTGCATGCAGATATTGGAGGTGGATATTTGGAAGGGCCACAGTCTGTTTATATTTCTACAGATTTTGCCAATTCGGATGATTTGAAGAATTATGTTCAAAATATAAGAAATGGAAAACAAGGAATGGAAGGGAATCAAGTTTGGGATGCCTTACTTTCTGGATTTGGAATTGAAAGAAAAGATGCTTTTTCAAAAGCTTATATCTCCAGGGATAAAGTATACAGTGAGCTTTCAAAAATATATGGAAAACTAATGTTGAAAGAATCTAATGAGGTTTCCCCAGTATTTAAGATAGGAAATGATCTTGAAATAGACTATAACAGACATGCTGTATTAGAAGATTTTTATGAAGAATTACAGGATTATATAGAGCAGTTTTCCGTAGCTGAAAAGCCTTCCTATAATTACAGAAAACTGGTTGATTATATTCATATTGCTGCCAATTTCGGGCTGTATCATGATCGATTGAAGAATAGATCTGAGTATGAAATGAATGTCGAGCTGCTCAATAATGGATTGAACGTTTCGAGCAATACTACGGTAGATCAGAAGAATAACGTAAGACTTTCTGTTGAACTTCATCTTCCTGAAGATAGTTTCGTGACTGATTTTTTATACGGAACCAATGTTCCTAATAATGATATTTGGACTCGGTCAATTATCAAAACTCCGGTGACGAGACTGGTGAAATAAATAATGAGTGTTAGTCCTTTAGTTTTAAATTTAGGTTGTAAGGGCATCTGATATGATGCCCTTTGTATTTTTTTAGAAAAAGAACTTTATTATATTTCCTTTTGAGCATTAGAATAAGATTCCTCTTTAAGATCCTGAATCAGATGTTCTATCATCTTTTTTGTAATTCCGGGTCTAATGATGATATGACTGAATTTACCATGGGTAGCCAGTTGCCATTTATATTGCAGTTCTTTATTGACGCGTGGAATAAGAATGGTTAGACTATTTGGATTTTGCCATGCATCAATGCCGAAGTCTTTCATTTTTGTCAGGGCATAGGCTGTGAGGGTAAGGCATTCTTCAAGGCGATTACGCAGACCTTCAGCTCCTAAATATTTGATACTATACCAAAGAAGGAGAGGAGTAATAGCATTTCGTGAACCTGTAATTGTATCATCAAGGCTGTCAAGGACATCTACATAGCTTGAAACCTTTTCTTTATTGTGTTTTAAAACAATAACAACTCCACAAGGAATAGGTGATCCTATGAATTTGTGACCACTTACAATAATAGAATCAGCGCCTTCACTAAAATCAAAATAAGGTTTGGGAGTTAAAAATTGGGCATAGGCCCCACAAAAAGCTGCATCACAATGGATATAACGCTTCTTGATATTAAGTTTGTCTAAAATATGTTGAATTTTCTGTATATCGTCTCTTGCCTCTTTAAGAGTAGTTCCAATATTAGCAACCATAATAACAGGGTGCTCAGCATTGATAAGAATTTTTTTTTCAAGATCACTATAGTCTATTTCACCAGTAATCTGAGTCTTGATTTTCTGATATTGCAAGCCTAAAATATCAATATTCTTCTCAATACTGTAATGAGCTTCCTCTGAAAAATAAACAATACCTTTTGGATATAATCGCTTGGCAAGATAAAGAGCATATAGGTTACCTTCTGAGCTTCCATTGGTGACATATCCCCAATAATTGTTTTCTGGAGCCTTGAGCAAATCAGCAAAAAAGCATACAACCTCCCGTTCAAAAGAATGCGTATTCATATGATAGGAACCTCCATGGTAAAATGAGTCGCCAGCATTGTTAATTGGAAATTTTAGAAACTTATAGAGAGGACTGTAATCAAAATCAAAAGCTACAGGGTATCCAAGAAAATAATTGATCTTTTCATCCAGATAGCTCTCAAGCTGATCAATTTTTTTTTTGTCTTCTGGTAATAAATTTTTATTCATTGGGTATTAATGGTTTTGTGTTTCATAAAGATAAGAATATTTTATTATGTTTTCATTTTGATGGTAATAAATTTTTATTAATATTTTATTTTTGTTAAATTGATTTTATGTTTAGAAAAATATTTGTGATATTTAATAATGTAATGATGCCTTTTAAGTAGAATCGTTGAGTTTTAAATTAGATATTTTATACTGTAATTTTGAGATTCTCATTTTTGTTACTTTGATATTGAGTTTGATTTTAGATAAAAAGAAGGAGAAGAAATATTAAAATTTCTGTAGGCTGATGATTACTTACTAATAAAAGAATATTCGGAACGAATAAGATCTTTTTAATGTTCTATTTTGTTGGAAAATAAATTGATTAAAAGCTGTCCGTTTTTGGCAGCTTTTTTATTTCTGGAGTATTCATTTCTTTTTCCGTACTTTTGCCCCGAAAATTCAATTACTCATTACTAATTATTAATTAAAATGCTTTCGGTTCAAAGTTTAGGATTACATCATTCAGGAAATTATTTATTTCAAAACGTAAATTTCACCATTAAAAAGGATGATAAAGTAGGGCTCGTAGGAAAAAATGGAGCTGGAAAATCTACTTTATTGAAAATGCTATCCGGAGAAATTAACTTCTACGAAGGAGAAGTAGTTACAGAAGGAAGCATTACCATTGGTTTCCTGAAGCAGGATCTTGATTTTGTAAAAGGAAGAACTGTTTGGGATGAAACTATGCAAGCTTTTGAACAAATCAATGCTTGGAAAAATGAGTTAGAAGAGGTTAACCATCAAATGGCAACCAGAACTGACTATGAAAGTGATTCCTACACAGATTTAATTAATAAAATGACCGAGCTGAATGACCTTTTAATGAACCATGATGCCTACAATTTGGAAGGTGATATGGAAAAAGTGCTGTTTGGTCTAGGGTTTAAAGCAGATGATTTCCAAAAGATCACGGATGAGTTTTCAGGAGGATGGAGAATGAGAATCGAATTGGCAAAATTACTTCTTCAAAAGAATGATATTATGCTTCTCGATGAGCCTACCAACCACTTGGATATGGAATCTATCATCTGGCTGGAAAATTTCCTTAAAGATTATCCGGGAGCAATTGTTCTGGTAAGTCACGATAAGCAGTTCATGACTGCAGTTTGTAACCGTACCTTTGATATCAACAATAGAAAAGTAGACGATTATAAAGCCAACTATACCAAATATCTTGTGATGCGTGAAGACCGCCGTGAAAAGCTGATTCAGGCTAAAAAGAATCAGGATGCGGAGATCAAGCAAATGGAAGATAACATTAATAAGTTCCGTGCAAGTGCTACAAAAGCTTCTTTCGCACAGTCCCTTATTAAGAAACTGGATAAAATTGAACGTATCGAAGTAGATAACGAAGACGTTTCAAAATTCAATATCCGTTTCGTACAATCTATGGTTCCTGGAAAAGTAATTTTCGAAGCAGCAAACCTTGGAAAAGCTTACGGTCAGAAGCAGATCTTTGATAATGTAGATTTCATCGTTCAAAGAGGAGACAGAATTGCCCTTTTAGGACAAAACGGACAAGGAAAAACAACATTAGCTAAAATTTTAGCAGGAGATATTAAAGATTATTCGGGAGACTGGAACCTTGGACATAATGTAAACATCGGGTATTTTGCTCAGAATCAAGAAGAAGTTTTAACACCGAATAAGACAGTTCTTGAAGAAGCAGAAGATGCAGCAACAGAAGAAACAAGACCAAGAGTAAGAGACTTATTAGGATCTTTCCTATTCCAGGGAGATGCGGTTACAAAGAAAACAAAAGTACTTTCCGGAGGAGAAAGAAACCGTCTGGCTCTTTGTAAACTGTTACTTCGTCCTTTCAATACGTTGATTATGGATGAGCCTACCAACCACTTGGATATTCAATCTAAAGAGATCATCAAATTAGCGTTACAAAATTTTGAAGGTACACTGATTGTAATCTCTCACGACAGAGAATTCCTTCAGGGACTTTGTGATAAAATCTATGAATTCCGTGATGGTAAAATGAAAGAATTCCTAGGAGATATCAATGAATACCTTGAATACAGACAAAAAGAAAGCATCAGAGAAATTTCTGCAGAAAAAGCTAAACTACATGGTGCTGAGGAGGTAAAGGCAGAAGCAAAACCAAAAGTGGAAGAAAAGCCGGTGGTGAGCAGCAGCCAGACATCCAACATCATCACCAAGGAACAGAAAAATATCCAAAATAAAATCAAAAAGGTAGAAGAGAAAATTTCTGAGCTTGAAACGAAAGTAGAAGAAATGGAAGCTTCTTTCACTAAAGAAAATCCTTCCGATGAAACTTTAGAAAAATATAATAAAGCTAAAGAAGAGCTGGAAAATGCTCTGCAGGAATGGGAATATTTAGGTTCTCAATTGGATTAATAATGAATACAAAATACTAGGGTTCGGAACTCGAGATACGGGTTCCGAATTTTTTTATTGGAAAGACAGATTAGACTTCAGCATCACATCATAAATATATAATGATCAATTTATCCATCAAAATGGTGTTTTAACTTTCAAATTTTAGTTGCTAATTTCCATCATCATTAATAGATTATTCAAAATTAACACGAAGTTTTAAATTATTTTCCTAATTTTGAACCATGATTAAAGAAAGCAGAAACTTAAAGAGTTTTATCTCCAGACTATTGTGTGGAGTGTACTTCCTCGCGCTGCTTTCTCAGAGTTTTCACCATCATGATTCAGTAGACTATTTTAAGGCGTTTAATCTTAAAAAAGTCGAAAATTCAATGACGAAAGCTACACATAAAGAGAAAGCTGGCGATTGTCTGGCTTGTCATTTTTTGGCTACCGGGCATACTTTAGCTCCTGAAGAATTCAGCTTTAGCTTTGAGCATTATACGCACGAAGTAAAGCAAATTATTGCCATTCAGGAGAAAATCTGGTCACAGACCAAATTTACCTTTCAACTTCGTGGGCCACCCGCAATTTCTTAATCAATACTCTTATTGGGTTGAAACTCTATATACTTTAGAGGTCAAAAATTAATGTTCAGCGTTTAACGTTTATATTTAAAGTTGTTGTAGAACAACTGTCGGTTTGTAATAGGCAGTAGATATCTCAAAGATTTTCTATGGGCTGATGTATAATCCGGGACTTCATCATTAATACATTGTACTCTTGTACAATTGAATCGACCCATTCAATAAATTTTAACGAAAAATGTACCCTTTATTAGAGGGTATGCAATCAATCTATTTACAATGAAATTGATATATTGCCTGTTGCTGATCTTTTGTGGATCGGTATTTACGAGTGCACAGAAAACGTATACTGTACAAGGAACTGTTCAGGATTTTCATGATAAAACCATGTTGGAAAATGCAGTGGTGAAAATCGGAAACTTTACAGCAAAAACAGATAAAAAAGGAATATTTTCCTTTGGTAAAGTCCCTGCTGGGAAGTATACACTCATTGCAAAACATCCTGATTGCAATGATTATACTGAAAATATAGGAGTTGATCAGGATCTTCACATCGTTATTACACTGGAACATCATAGTAATGATATTGAAACCATTACAATACATGGAAATCATAAAAATAATGGTTCATTGGTTATCAAAACAGTCAGTAAATCTGATATAGAGAAGAATTCTACCGATAATCTCGGGAATTTATTATCTAGAATTTCAGGAGTAACTGCTTTGAAAACTGGAAATAATATTTCAAAACCTGTTATCCATGGTCTTTATGGAAGCCGTATCAGTATCTTAAATAATGGAGTACGATTGGCTGAACAGGAGTGGGGAGTAGAGCATGCTCCTAACGTTGATATCAATAATTTTCAACACATTGACGTAATTAAAGGGGCATCAGCATTGAAATATGGAAGTGATGCAGTAGGCGGAGTCGTAGTAATGGAGCCTGAAATTTTTCCTAAAAAGGATACCATTAAAGGGTCTGTCGGACTTACCGGAATTTCCAATGGAAGAGGTCTTGGGATAGATGTAGATGTTGCAAAGACATGGAAAAACGGCTGGGCTGTAAAATCTGGCGGAAGCATTAAAAAATTGGGTGATCAAAGTGCTCCTGACTACAATCTGAAGAATACAGGAATGGATTTTTCATCCTTCAATTTTACGGTTCAGAATAATACCTTTGATAGGGGAATCTCATTTGATTATTATCTAACCAATCAGAATATTGGAATTTTAAGAGATTCACATGTTTCTACATCCGAAGATTATGAAAGAGCAATGACTGCCAATCCTCCTGTTTATTCAGGAAAATTCAGTTATGATATTGATAACCCGAGACAGGTCGTTGAGCATCATATTGCCAAGGTCTCTGCATTCAAAAGATTTGAAAATATCGGAAAATTATCAGCAACATACAGTTATCAGTATAACCATAGACAGGAATATGACATCAGAAGAGGAGAATTGAAAGATACTCCGGCTCTTGACCTGGAATTAATGACCCATCAGTTTAATATTAATGACTTGATAGAAAGAGGAAAATGGTCTTTGGAAACAGGAATTGATGCAGGTTTTCAGAATAACTATTCTGATCCGGCAACAAAAGCAAGACGTCTGATCCCGAATTATGATAAATATTCTGCAGGTGCTTATTCTATTTTCAAATATAAAATTTCTCCAGAATTCAACTTCGAAGCAGGTGCTAGATATGATTTTACCCGTTATGATGTAACCAAATGGTACGATAAAAGTGACTGGGAAAAATCGTATGCAGATGCTTATCCACAGTTTTATGTGAAGACGGATCAGAACAGAATTCTTACACGTCCGCAGCTTAATTATAACAACGTTTCTTTCAACGCAGGATTGGAATACCGTCCCAATGCCAACTTTGATCTGAAATTTAATTACGCTAAAGTGGGAAGAGCTCCTAACGTAGCTGAATTATTTTCAGATGGTCTCCATCATTCTGCAGGAGTAATTGAAACCGGAGATATGAGTCTGAAAAATGAACAGGGACATCAGTTTAATCTGAATATTGATTCCAAATTCAATGTTCTGAAAGGATTGAGCGTTTCCGTAAATCCTTATTTTTTCATTACTAAAAATTTCATTAATGAAGTTCCCGTGGGAATTAAGGCTACAATCAGAGGTGTTTTCCCGGAATGGGAATACCAGCAGATTGATGCGAAAATGTATGGTGTAGATTTAGATGTTAACTGGAAACTGACAGATGACCTGACCTATGTAGGAAAGGGAAGCTATGTATATGGACAGGATGATACGAATAACGAACCGTTGATTCTAATGATGCCTCCTAATTTTTCCAATGCGCTGCAGTTTAAAAAAGAAAAATGGAATAACTTCTATTTCACAGTTGAAAATCAAACGTTTCTAAAACAAACCAGATTTCCAATCCGTAATGTACCATTGGAGCTTTATGAAAATGGTGAGCTGGTGGATAAAATACTGGACATCAGTACTCCGCCAAACGGATATTCACTTTGGAATATCCAGACCGGAATTAATATCAGCAAAAACTTTTCTGCAGGACTTATCGTCAACAATCTGTTCAATACTTCATACAGAGAGTATCTGAACCGTTTAAGATTCTTTGCGAATGAGCCTGGAAGAAACTTTATTTTAAGCTTTAGATACAAATTCTAGAGGCCTTAAAAAAACTACTTAATCAAAATTTTACAATTTTAAAATCTTAAAAATGAACAAACTATTCAATACTAAAAATATTATCAAATTATTAGCTGTTTTATTTATTACTGTTACTACGGTTATTTCCTGTCAGAGAAATGGCTCTGCAGAAGAAGATGATCTCCCTCAGGAAGAACTTACCAACATTATTTTGCTGGTAAAAGAAGAGGGAGCGGCAAATGCTATTTCTTATGATTACAGTATAGGAGCAGGAGGAACACCCACTATTCCTCTTAAAGACGGGAAGAGCTATATTGTTGAAGCAAAATTCAGAAATGGTAATGAAGATGCTACGAAAGAAATTATTGATGCTAAAAATGAACACTTTTTGATTTTCGACTTTCCAAAGTCTGATATTACAGTAGAAAGACAAGACGGTGGCGATTTAAGAAATGATGGAAAAAGAGTAGGGCTAAGAACAAAATGGACGGTTGCAAAAGCAGTAAATGGTGATGCACCATTCTTAAAATTAACTCTTATCCACTCTCCGGAAAGTGTAAATGACGCTAAATCAGGAACTGCATGGGGAAGCGTGACAGGAGGTGAAACCGATGCAGAAGCGAAATATAACCTAAGTAATTAGGAATAATTAATCTTGTTTAAACCACCGAAACTCTCGGTGGTTTTTTATTTAACAATATTTGGCTGTTTTAGTTGATTTTAAATGGGTGATTTTCATAAAAAATTCATATTTTTGCAACCTAAAATTTTAATCAATAATGAAGGTTACCGCACAAAACCATGATGATGTAAGTGCATTACTTACTGTAACATTGGAGAAATCTGACTACAAAGAAAAAGTAGAAAAGCAATTGATTAATTATGCTAAAAATGCGCAAGTTCCTGGATTCAGAAAAGGGAAAGTGCCTTTGAGTATGGTTAAAAAACAATATGAAGCAGGAATTGCATTTGAAGAAATCAACAGACAGGTTTCTGATGCTTTGAACAACTATGTTAACGAAAACAAGTTAAGATTAGTTGGTCAGCCTATTCCTCAGCCTGTAAACGAATTAGATTACAATGCTGATCAGGTAACAGTTGCTTTCGAAGTAGGATATGAGCCTGCATTCACTATAGATTTAGCTAAATATGAAGCACCTCACTATAAAGTAGAAGCTTCTGATAAAGAAATCAGCAAGAGTATTGAAAACATGCAGAAGCGTTTCGCTGAGCAAGTTCCTCAAGATAAAATCACTAAAGATTCTTACATCGCTTTAGAAGTTTCTCAAGTTGTGGAAGAAGATGCTGAAGGAGAGCACCACCACCACCCAAAGAACGTTACTATTACAGCTGAAAACAAAGAAGCTTTCAAATTAGTAAAAGCGTTGAAAATGGACGGATCTGTAAAAGTAACTAAAGAAACTCTTGCAGGTGATGAAGAATTAGCTAAAGAATTAGGATTCAGCAAAGAAGAAGTAGAACACCTACACCACAACGAAATTGAAGTTAAAGTAAAAGACTTCTATTCATTGAACTTAGCTGAGCTTAACCAGGAGTTATTCGACAAAGTATACGGAGAAGGAAACATTAAGTCTGAAGACGAGCTTAAAGATAAAGTTAAGACTGAATTAGACGAGTATTTCCAACAAAATGCTGACGTTCACTTCGTGAATAAAGTATTGGAGCAAGTTACTGAAAAAGAAGAAGTAGCACTTCCTGAAACTTTCTTAGTAAAATGGTTAATGTTCTCTAACCAGAACATCCAGTCTGAGGAGCAAGCTAAAGAAATTCTTGAAAACGAGAAAAACCAATTGAGATACCAGATCATCGAAGGTAAATTGATGACTGATAACGAAATTAACCTTGATTATGCTGATGTATTGGCACAAGCTGAGCAATTAGTGAAAAACCAATTGGCGATCTACGGAATCCACCACTTAGGTGAAGAGGAGATCCAAAAATATGCTGTTGAGATGTTGAAAGATCAAGAGCAAGTAAGACAAATCTCTTCTGAAGTTGCTATGGCTAAATTAAAAGATGTAATTCTTGAAAAAGCTAGCAAAAAAGAAACTAAAATTTCTCACGACGAATTTTTAGAAGAGCTTAAAAAATAATTATACGCAGATATAAATATTTCAAAACCGCCAAGTATTTGGCGGTTTTTTTATTTCCACTCCTTTGTTCTTTGTCTGAGTATCTTTCAGCATTGTGACTGCCTTTTATCAATCGTCATTCATCACTTATTACTCATTAATCATTACTCATATTCTTATCCATGTCCGCCAATATTCCTATATTTACCCTTTAAACTTATTACATATATGAAAAAGATCATCATTCCATTTTTCTGTGCCGTACTTTTCTCTGTTCCGGCAGCAGCTCAGAAGAAAGATGCCGCTTCTGTAACAACGGAGGCTGTAAAATCAAAATTAACGCCTAAAGAAGTATTGGATAATTACTTTAAAGCATTAGGAGGAAAAGAAAAATTAGAGGGTGTAAAAACTCTTTATATGGAAAACACTATGTCTGCTCAGGGAATGGAAATTAACATGACCACTAAGAAAATGGGCAACAAATTCAAATCTGTACAGTCTTTGATGGGACAGCAGATGGTTCAGTTTTTCGATGGAGAAAAAGGATATTTTGATCAGATGGGGAACAAAACTGCAATTCCTGCAGACAAAGTTGCTGAGCTAAAAAAAGCAAAACCAGTGGATGCATTAGCATTTGATGGAGCTACTTTTCAAAATGTTACTGTAGAAAAGCTAGACGGTAATGATTATAACGTATTGTCTTCAGATAAAGGAAAATTTTATTTTGATGCAGCTACAGGACTTTTATATAAAACGATTGCCGGAGAAGGTAATGTGACTATAGAAAGTTATATGTCGGCAGATGGATTAAAGTTCCCTCAGGTTGTTGAAGCAGAAGGTTCTGGTCAGAAAGTGACTATCAGAACGACAAAAGTTACAGTGAATTCCGGAGTTACGGATGCTGATTTCAAATAAGCAGAGTAAGGTAGTTGGAAGTTATTGAGAGTAGTGGTTACTATTAATACATTATCTTTCATCTGTTTTATATACAATATAGAAAGCCGAAATTTATTTTCGGCTTTTTTATGATCTTATTTTAACAATACTTTAGAACGCACTTTTTTATTAGTCTATAAATAATATATACTTTTGTCGGGAAAAATAAAGTATATGAAGAAAAGGTTAATTCCATTGATGATTGTCAGCTTGATTTCCCCAAGATTTTTCGGACAAAATATTCCTATAGATCCTTCCGTAAAAATCGGTACTCTTTCCAATGGAATGAAGTATTATATCAAAAAAAATACATTGCCTGAAAAAAAAGTGGATTTTCGTCTGGCAATTAATGTAGGTTCCATTCTCGAAGATGAAAATCAAAGAGGTCTGGCTCACTTTATGGAGCATATGAACTTTAACGGAACCAAAAATTTTCCTGATAATAAACTCGTAGATTTTCTACAATCCATAGGTGTAAAATTTGGACAACATCTTAACGCATATACCAGTTTTGATGAAACGGTTTATATGCTTCCTGTTCCATTAGATAAGCCAGGAAACCTGGATGCCGGATTAAAAGTTATGGAAGATTGGGCATTCAATGCAACGCTTTCGGATAAACAAATCAATAAAGAAAGAGGAGTTGTATTAGAAGAATTGAGACTGGGACTTGGTGCCGACAAAAGAATGCAGGACAAATATCTTCCCAAACAACTGTATAAATCCCAATATGCAGAGCGACTTCCTATGGGAAAGAAAGAGGTGATTCAGAATTTTAAGCCTGAGGTTATCAGAAAATTTCATCAGGATTGGTACAGACCAGATTTGATGGCCATCGTTGTCGTAGGAGATATTGATGTAAAAGATGTTGAAAAAAAGATTAAAAATAATTTTGAAAAATACAAGAATCCGTTACATCCAAGAGAAAGAAAAAGTTTCAATCTTCCCAATCATAAAGAGACATTGGTAGCGGTAGAAACAGACCCTGATGCTACAAGCTCAGGAGTACAATTTATCATCAAAGATACCGGAATATATCAGCCGGACATCACAATTGAACAGTATAACCAAAGTATTGTGGAAGGGTTAGTCAATATTATGCTGAATAATAGACTGGGAGAATTAATTAACTCAAATAATCCTCCTTTTACTTACGGAGCCGTTTATCACGGAGGAACGTATGCAAGGTCAAAAGAAGCATTTCAAGGATCAGCGATAACCAAAGAAGGAGATCAGCTGAATGCTTTGAAAATTCTTCTGGAAGAAGTAGAAAGAGCCAAAAGATTTGGATTTACACCATCTGAGCTGGAGAGAGCAAAAACTCAAATTCTTTCTTCTTATGAATGGGCTTATCATAACAGAGATAAGAATGAAAGCGGAGATTTGATTGGCGGTTTCGTGAGTAATTTCTTAAGGAATGAACCCATTCCCGGAATAGCTTGGGAATTTGAGCAGGTTAAAAAGTTTTTACCGACGGTAACACTTACAAAAACCAATGGGATTATTGAGAAGCTTGTAAAAGATGATAGCAGAGTAGTGGTCATTACAGGCCCTCAAAAGGACAATATCACAATGCCAACAGAAGCGATGGTTCTTGAAACGTTTGATCAGCTGAAATTGGCTGACCTGAAGCCTTACGAAGAAAGGAATAAAGTTGAAAGTTTGATAAAACCTTTTAAATCCGAAGGGAAAATTACCAAAACAGACATAGATGTTCAACTGGGAACAACAACCTGGACTTTAAGTAATGGAGTAAAGGTTACCTTTAAAAAAACGGATTTTAAAGATGATGAAATTGTATTTGCAGCTTTAAGTTTAGGAGGAAGTTCAATAATTTCTGATGTAGACTATAACAAAACACAATTTGCCTTTGATGCCTTATTAGAGGCCGGAATAGCAGGACTTTCCAAAACAGATTTAGCACATTATCTGGCAGGTAAGCAGGTAAGTGCCAGTTCCTACATCGGAGGACTTACAGAAGGTATTTCCGGAACCAGCTCTAAAAAAGATCTGAAAACTGCTATGGAATTAATATATGCCTGCTTTACAGATTTAAATTATAATCCCGATTCTTTCAATGCGTATAAAATAAAAAAGTCTGCAATGCTGACTAATCTGGCTTCGGATCCTGAATATTATTTTTCCAGTGAACATGCAAAATTTGTCAATCAGAAAAATCCAAGATTTATTGGCCTTGAGCCAACCGAAAAAGATTGGGTTAATACAGACTATAAAAAAGCCTATGATATCTATCGGAAAAAATTTGCTAATGCAGGAAACTTTCAATTTTATTTTGTAGGAAATATTGATGAAACCCAGTTTAAAAATGAAGTTTTGCATTATCTTGCAGGCCTTCCTGCTTCAGGATCACCTTCTACCTTTAAAGATACGGGATACAGACCGATAGAAGGAGAATATACAAAGGTTTATAAGAAAGGGAAAGAACCTAAAAGCCTTGTAAACATTTCTTATAGTGGAGAAACTACCTATAATGAAAAAGAAGCATTTGCCTTATCCGCTCTTGGAGAAGTAGTAACTATTAAAGTTCTTGAAAAGCTGAGGGAAGAAGAAAGTGGGATTTATGGAGGGGGAGCAAGCGGAGGAATGAGTAAAATTCCTTACAGTACTTATAGTTTCAGTATTAATTTCCCTTGTGGCCCTGAAAATGTAGATAGGCTTACGAAAAGTGCTACTGCTGAACTTCAAAAAATTATTGATAACGGCCCTGAACAAAAAGACCTTGATAAATATAAAGAAGGAGAATATAACGAGTACAAGACAAGCCTTAAAGACAATGGATTCTGGCTGCAGGGAATTGCTCAGAACCAAGTAGACGGAAGTGATAAACATGATATTCTGAATTATCAGGATAAAATAAAAGCACTTACCGTAAAAGACCTTCAGAATGTTGCCAGAAAATATCTATCTAAAGGTAGAAATATAGCGATATTAATGCCTGAAGATGGCTGGGAAAAAACAGAAAAGGCTGACAGTAAAAAAGAAATTAAGGATAGCGCAGGAGCAAAACAATAATAAATTACCTGTTACTCATAATAAAAAAACCGCAGAGTATATCTCTGCGGTTTTTTTATTCAAATCTCGATAAGATTATGAACCATATTCTTTCTTCCATTCATCAGCAGCTCCGCTCAGAACATTATAAAATTCTTCGCCATACTTTCTGATTAATGGTGTTTTCAGGAATTTATAAACAGGAACCTGAAGCTCTTTTCCAAGCGTGCAGGCATCACTGCATACATTCCATTCATGGTAATTTAAAGCCGTAAATGAAGAGTATTCTGTAACACGAATAGGATAAAGGTGGCATGAAATAGGTTTTTGCCAATCTACAGCACCATCTTCATAGGCTTTTTCAATACCACATTTTGTAATTCCTTTATCATCAAAAGTTACATACGCACATTCACGGTTTTCTACCATAGGAGTAACATACATTCCGTCGTGTGGGTCGGTAGTCCATGTACCTTGCTCTTCCAGGGCTTTGATACCCTCTTGAGTAAGATAAGGCTTAATCTTGTCAAAAATACCGTCCAGTATTTCAAGCTCATTTTTGTCCAGGGGAGCTCCAACATCACCTTCCACACAACATGCACCTTTGCATTTGCTAAGGTTGCATACAAATTCTTCGGAAAAGATTTCCTCAGAAATCAATTTATCGTCTATCTGAATCATAATTTTTTAAAATAAATCAAAAACTGTACCTGCTTTAAAGGTCAGTAAACTCAAAATAATAAGCCACAAACCTACTTCCTGCATCCAATATTTGGGTAAGAATCTCATCATTCTGCTTAGAATAATACTTGATGGAAATGCCAGAAGCAGCAAATATTCATAGCTTTTATTCATGTAGAGAATGATTGTAACAAGCTGAGCTAGGGAAAAGACCAACAGAAAAGTATATTTATATCTGCTTATAGGACTTTTCTTATTATAATTTTGAAAATGGTCATACACAGCATAAATAAGCATTAATACTACAGGAATTAAAGGAAATAATTCTGTATAATCTGTGACCGGTTTCATCTTTCCAAATGGGAAATAATCGATATTCCATGAAGTAAACTGTACAAAGTACATCACAGAAAAATAACTGAATACAATCAGAATCATTCCTAAAAGGAACCTGAAAAGGTTTAATCCTATTTTAGCAGAGGTAGCAACCACGTGAATGATTACAAAAACAGCCATCGGCCAGGTAGTAGGTAAGAAGATAAAGTTCAGAGCAACAATAGCTCCTACCAATACATATGATTTCTTCCTTATATCTTCATCTGCACTCGTTAAAAGTAAGATAAGAAACGAATTGGTTAACAATGAAACTGCAATTCCTATGTCTAAATTACCCGGATACAGTCCAAAAATAAAGAACGTGTATAAAAATAACGGCAGATGAGTCTGATAATTAAGGGCAACACTATGAAAACAAAAATATCCAAGAGCAATTCCCAGAAAGGTAATTCCGGCAATAATAGCTTCATAAGTATTGAAATTCAGTATGTTAAATATTACAACAACTAAAAGAAGACAACCAATATAAACAGGAATTGAAAAAATATTGCTTTCTTTTGAAAGTAATTTAAACATTTTTTATAAATTTGTACAAAGTTAATTTAAAAAAGGAAAATAATGACGTCTTTCTTTCTATTCTTAAGCAAAGTTTTCAAATCGAGTTTCGGGTTCTTTGATGCTTTTGGAAATGTTTTAAACTGGATTCTGTTTGCAGTTTGCTGTGTATTGTTCACTTATTGGTGCTATGTACTAGTTGTAACACTAGGTGGTGACAAAGATAAAGACTATTATTCTCCAACGGAAGGTAAGCACCCTTACTACGATCCGAATATCTACAAAAAAGAAGGTTAATTAATTGGTTATATAGTAAAAAACCGATCAAATAATTTATTTGATCGGTTTTTTTATTACTAACGATTAAAATTTTCTTTTACTTAGTCGTGGATAGGAAGTACCAGAACAGGAATATTTGAACTTTTTGTAAGTCCTTTGGTAAGACTTCCTACGAATACATCATAAATTCCACTTCTTCCATGGGAGCCCATCACAATATAATCTGCATTTTTAGCTTTGGCGTGCTCTAGAATGATGTCTTTTGCCAATCCTTGTTTTAAAAGATGTTCACAATCGACATCATGGGCAATGATTCTTTGCTCAATCCTATTAAGCTGAACCAATTCTTCCCTGATTTCATTCGCTTCCACTTCCGGGAAATATTGGAATCCCATATCACCAATGGCAAAGCCGATATCTGATGGTGCAACATGGATCAGGTAAATTCTACCATTAAGTTGTTTTGCAAATTTTATGGCACCGTCTACCAATTGGTCTGTTTTGTCCCCAAAATCTACGGGTAATACAATATTTATCATAACCTTTCATTTTGTTACCTAAAGATAGGAAAAATTTACCAAACTTTTATGTTAAATACTTATAATATTCGGATGTCAAGCATTTTTTCTTCGCCAAGGTAGGCTTCCAGAATATCATTTTCCTCTACTTTTCCAACTCCTTTTGGGGTACCTGTATAGATGAGATCTCCTACTCTTAAAGTGAAGTACTGAGAAGCAAAAGCAATAATATCATCGAAATGGAAAAGCATATCTTTCGTATTTCCATCCTGAACTTTCTCTTTGTTTTTAAGAAGTGAAAAAGAAAGGTTCCCAAGGTCAAAATTTTCCTTTTTGAAGAAGTTTCCTACAACTGCTGAACCATCAAATCCTTTGGCTAGTTCCCAAGGCAGCCCTTTTGATTTTAATTCGCTTTGAAGGTCTCTGGCTGTAAAATCAATTCCTAAACTCAGTTCTTCGTAATGTTTATGAGCGGTTTCTTTCTGAATATACTTTCCCCCTTTAGAAACTTTTATAACCACTTCCAGTTCATAGTGGATATCATTGGAGAATTCAGGGATATAAAAATCATTTCCCTTTAAAACCGCTGTATCCGGTTTCATAAAAATAACAGGGTTCTCCGGAATTTCGTTTCCTAATTCTTTAGCATGTTCGCTGTAATTTCTTCCTATGCAGATGATCTTCATAACTCTTTATTTATTTTTAGGTTGTTCCATTGTTTTTCAATGAAGCAGCCTTCTTATTAATGTAAATATTATTTTGTGCTTATTCGTGGGTAAATTCATTCCCACAATAGTAACACACAAACTTGTGGCTCGTTAAAAATGAAATACCAAAAAAACTGGTCGCTCTGTCATCTCTGTAGATATGATTGGAGCCACATTTCGGACAAACAAAATCAAATTCCGGATCTTCAATAGTGTGCTCTACTTCTAATGAGTATTGTTCATTCTCTTTATAATCCTGTAGAACCTGACCTGCTTTTTCCAGATCTTCCTCAAAAACCTGAAGTTGAATACCGCCTACAGCTTGAGACAGCAGCCAATCCGATTGGATTAGCTGTTCATTCGCAATGAAACTATTGATTCCGTTTTCAGCCAGAATCTGTTTGTCCCTATTCGCTTCAAGGGCAGTTTCATAAAATTTAAAACGAACCAGATCAGACATATTTAAAATCTGCTTGACAGTTGAATTTTAGTAAATACTTTCTTGGTATACAATGGGAAATCAGCATTCTGAAGCCATCCGTAATATCCAAGATCTTTTTGGAAGACCGCTTTTACCCCTTGTCCTTTATATTTTCCGAAATTGAAGATCTCCTCCTGCTTATCATTATATCCGATAAATCCAGCAAGATCTGCGTTTTTATTGTGGAAAGTAAATTCACTTAAAGGAGCAATTTCGTTCGGAATATCATCATATTTTCCTACTTGTGCATCCAGCACTTCAAAAGTGGCCATTACATCAGCTTCTGCAGAGTGTGCATTCTCTAATGTTTTTCCACAATAAAACTGATAAGCAGCTCCAAGGTTTCTAGGTTCTTTTTTGTGGAAAATAGTCTGTGCATCTACCAATCTGAATTTACTAAGATCAAAATCCATTTCTACTCTTAATAATTCTTCAGCCAAAAGAGGTACGTCAAATCTGTTAGAATTAAATCCTCCTAAATCAGCACCGGTAATCATTTCCATTACTTTAGGAGCAATGTCTCTGAAGGTAGGGGCATCTTTTACATCTTCATCATAAATTCCGTGAATTTCACTGCTTTCTTTGGGAATCGGCATTTCTGGATTCACTTTCCATGTTTTGCTTTCTCTGGAGGCATCCGGATTTACTTTTAAGATACAGATTTCAACAATTCTATCTTTTCCGATGTTGGTTCCTGTTGTTTCCAGATCAAAAATACAAAGGGGTTTATGGAGTTTTAAGTTCATGTTAATCAATAATAATTTGAAAATATGTTCATCAAAAATCAAAAGGTTTCTAACCTCTGATTTCTATTTTAATTGTCTTTGAAAAATAAGTGATATCAATATATAGTAGATTACCAGCATTGGGATTCCTACCGTTTTAAAAATAGTAAGAATTGCAATACCACCTACTAGCAGTACTATTTTGGGATAGTTATCCTTTAATGCTTTAGATTTAAACTTCATTGCCATCATTTTGATAGGGCTTATCAGAAGCCATGAAGTAAGGAAAGCAAGGATGATAAGCAGTAATTCGTTTTCAAAAAGGAAACTGAAATTTCCGGTTTCTTTAAAAGCATAATACAGTCCGAATAATAAAACGGTATTGGTTGGTGTATTTAATCCTTTAAAATAATATCTCTGTTCCTCATCAAGGTTGAAAATAGCAAGTCTTAAACAAGAGAACATCGTCACTACTAATCCAATGTATTTAATTTCAAATGGAAGCTGAAGCCCAAGAAGTTCACTGTCAAATGGTTCTAGTGCTTTATACATAGTAAGTCCGGGAATTAATCCGAAACTTACCATATCAGCAAGAGAATCAAGCTGAAGACCTAAGTTGGAGTTTGATTTTAAGGCTCTGGCTACAAACCCGTCAAAGAAATCAAAGATAGCGGAGAGGATAAGGCATATTGCCGTTGTTTGATAGTCTCCTAAAATAAGATGTATTGCACCCACACTGCCTGCAAATAAATTAGCCAGGGTCAAGGCATTGGCCAGATTATTCTTTATAAAATCCATAGACACAAAATTACAGTTTTTAAAAATTCTATCTCAAAATAATATGCATTAAAAAATGCAATAAAGTGATTTTGATGTAAATTTGCCCCATGAAATTTTTAAAAGGATTTAGAAAACAGGAAGTTCTGGCATTGCTTTACAGAATTTTTTTAGCCTATTTTTTTTATCAGATTGCAAGACTTTTATTCTGGTATTTTAATAAGGATCTGATTAAAGTAGATTCTGTTTCAGAATATTTTAAACTGGCATATCATGGGACAGCCTTCGATACTACGGCTATTTTGTATGTCAATGCATTATTTATACTATTGAGTCTTTTGCCACTGGTAATTAATACCAAGAAAGGGTTTCAGAAAGTTCTTTTCTGGATTTATTTTCTAACGAATGGGTTGGCGTATGGAATGAATTTCGGAGACTTTATTTATTATAAATTTTCTCAGTCCAGGCTTACATCAGCCGTATTTCAGGTGGCAGAACATGAATCTAATGTCTCTCAGACTCTGATGATTTCTGTAGGACAACATCCTTTTGTCCTGATTTGGTTTATCGTTTTAATGGGATTGTGGGTTTTCCTTTATAAAAAAGTAAAGGTGGATGAAACAAAACCAACTCATTTACTTCCTTATTTTTTATCCTCCATTGTTACTTTATGTATTACAGCAGTTTTAGTTGTAGGTGGGATTAGAGGAGATTTCAAACATAGCACAAGGCCTATTAATATGGTGGATGCTACCCGTTTTGTAACGAATCCGCTGCAAGGAAATTTAGTTCTTAACAGTACATTCTCATTTTTCAGAACTTTAAATACCAATAACTTCAAGGAAGTTCATTTTGTAGATCAAAAATATATTGAAGAAAATGTACAACCTTATAAAGTGTATGACAGAAAGGTGGAAAATCGCCCCAATATTGTGATTTTTATTGTAGAATCATTCGGGAGAGAGTATTCCGGAGCCTTTAATAAAGATAAAAATATTAAAGATTATGTTTCCTATACACCGTTTATGGATAGCCTGGCAGCTCAGAGTCTTATTTTTCCGAATGCTTTTGCCAATGGAAGACAGTCTATTCATGGAATGAGCAGTGTATTAGCAGGAATTCCGAGTCTTACTGATGCCTTTACAGGTTCTCCTTATTCCAATCAAAAAATCCAGTCTATCGTTTCGGTTTGTAATGATCTGGGATATGATACCTCTTTTTACCACGGAGCACCTAATGGCTCTATGGGTTTCCTTGGATTTGGAAATATCTTAGGATTTAAACACTATTTTGGTAAAACGGAATATAATCATGATGAAGATTTTGATGGAATGTGGGCTATTTGGGATGAGCCATTTCTCCAGTATTTTGCTAAAAATGTAGGAAAGAAACAGCCTTTCATGACGACCGTTTTTACAGCGTCTTCTCATCATCCATTTAAGATTCCTGAAAAGTATCAGGGGAAATTTAAAAAAGGAAAAATAGAAATGCATGAACCTATTCAATATACGGATTATGCAATTAAAAAATATTTTGAAACAGCTAAAAAAGAGCCTTGGTTCAACAATACGATTTTTGTTTTTACAGGAGACCACACCAATCAGATTTATTATCCTGAATATGAAAAGGCAATGAACCGTTTTGCAGTACCTTTAATTTTTTATTCCCCAAATCCGGCATACCAGCTTAAGGGTGAAAACTCTGAAATTGCTCAGCAAATAGATATTTACCCAACGCTTGCTGATTTAATAGGATATAATAAACCAATCAGAAGCTGGGGGAGAAGCTTGGTGAGTGATAAGAAATATCCTGGAATTATGGTAAACTCAGATGGAAATAATGAACAGTTTATTATTGGAAATTATATTTACAGATTTGATGGTAAGGATATTGTAGGAGTATATGATAAATCCGATCTTGCTCTTGAAAAGAACCTGATTAATCAGTTAAAAACACCTGAAGTAGAACAAGGAAAACAAACCGCAAAAGCTTGGTACCAGGATTATATGGATAGAGTAATTAATAGGAAGCTTCAATAAATAAAGTCATTTATAAGCTCTTTTATGCTTTGTATAATAAAAGTTTTTGTTCGTTAAGAATTAATTTATATTTTTATCAATACATAGAAAAGTATTTTGTATTAAAATTAAAACTATAAGAAATATGAAAAAAATAATGTTAACATTCGCGCTTTCTTTATTTGGTGTGATGACATTTGCGCAGATAGAAGGAAAGTGGAAGACGATAGACGATGAAACCAAACAGGCTAAATCTATTGTAGAGATTTTTAAGAAGTCTGATGGTAAGTATTATGGGAAGATTTCTCAGTTATTGACGAAGCCAGCAGATCCTAACTGTACAACCTGTAAGGATGACAGAAAAGGGAAACCGCTTGTTGGATTGGAAATCATCAGAGGATTGAAAAAAGAAGGTGATGAATTTTCCGGAGGCAACATTACCGACCCTAAAACAGGAAAAACTTACAAATGTACCATTACAAGAAGCGGAGATAAGCTTAATGTAAGAGGGTATTTAGGATTATCATTATTAGGAAGAACCCAGGTTTGGGAGAAAGCTAATTAATATAAGTTTAAATAGAATTTTAAAATGACATTTCAGAAATGAGATGTCATTTTTTTTTGAAAAAGATGTAACGAAAATAAAATCTCCCCACTTATAGAATATGAGAACAGGACAGGAGAAAATATTTGTAGAATTTTTTAAGCCCAATCAAAGGCTTATCCACAAAATATGCAGAATATATACAAACAATGCTGAAGATCATGAAGACCTTTTTCAGGAAATCACGATTCAGTTATGGAAGTCTTTTCTGGGGTTTAAAGGAGAGGCTAAGTTTTCTACCTGGATGTATCGTGTAGCGCTTAATACAGCGATTACATTATTCAGAAAACCTCGGAAAAAGGATTCACAAGCAGTAGATATTGACGTTTCATCCCTTAAAATGGAATATGAAGCATATGAAGATGACGAACATAAATTGCAAAAGATGTACAAGGCCATCTATGAACTGTCTGATGTGGAAAAAGCTTTAATCATGATGTATCTTGAAGATAAACCTTATAAAGAAATTGGAGAAATTCTGGGAATTACAGAAGGAAATGCAAGAGTAAAGATGAACAGGGCTAAGAATAATTTAAAAATCAAAATCAACACAAAATAATATGGACGAATTAGAATTACTTAAAAAAGACTGGAATAAGGAATCCACAGATTTTAAAGAATATTCAGAAAAGGACATTTATAATATGATAAAAAATAAATCTGTTTCCATTACCAAAACCTTATTGCTTATTGGGCTGATAGAAGTTGTATTATGGAGTTTATACGGATATCTGGATCAGGAGTTTCCTTATATAAGAATTGCAATGTTTTTAGTTTTTACAGGATTGATCATTTTTCTTTTCATTAGAATGAAAACCGGACAGGACAGTATTACATTAATGAAAAGTATTCTGAATCTGAGAAGATTGATCTTAGGATATGCAGGTATTTCACTGATTCTCCTGGTTACAAATAATATTCTTTATTTTGATCATAATGTGAGGGATTTTATGGCAGGGTGGAATGACGGCCTGAATAGTAATAGCAGCATAAGAGTTTTACCTACTAATCCTGATGCTATAGTACCTGTACTTGGAAATTATATTATTTTTGGAATTGTTTTACTTATTACTTTTTACTTATTATACAGAGTTTATAAAAGAACTTACGGTAGAATTTTGCAGGATTTGAGAAAGAATTACAAAGAACTGAGTTATCAGGATGAAAAATAAATCTAAGAAAAGAAGTCGTAAGTTATCATTAGCCGTTTTAAAATAATGGTTTTAATTTTAAAAAGTCAATGAAACGATGTTCATTTATTCTTTCAAACTAGAAGAAACTTCCCTCTTCCAGCCTCCAGCTTCCTTTCCCGTAAAAATCCTTTTTTGAATTATTATTAATATTGAGACTTCTCATTCAAATGAAACGCCTTTTTATTATGTGTATAATAAAAAAACACTATTTTTGTAGTCTAAATTTTTCAAGAAAATATGGCAGAATATACTTTTCGTGAGGTAATTGCACAGGCAATGAGCGAGGAAATGCGTAAAGACGAGTCCATCTACCTGATGGGGGAGGAAGTTGCAGAATATAATGGTGCATATAAAGCTTCAAAAGGAATGCTGGATGAATTTGGTCCAAAAAGAGTGATCGATACACCGATTGCAGAACTTGGATTTACAGGAATCTCTGTAGGAGCTGCAATGAATGGAAACAGACCCATCGTAGAATTTATGACTTTCAATTTCTCTTTGGTAGGAATTGATCAGATTATTAATAATGCTGCGAAAATCCGTCAGATGAGTGGAGGACAATGGAATTGCCCAATCGTTTTCCGTGGACCTACTGCTTCTGCAGGACAATTAGGAGCTACTCACTCTCAGGCTTTCGAAGGTTGGTTTGCCAACTGTCCGGGACTTAAAGTGGTAGTACCTTCTAACCCATACGATGCAAAAGGATTGTTGAAAACCGCAATTCAGGATAATGACCCAGTTATCTTCATGGAATCTGAGCAGATGTATGGTGATAAAATGGAAATTCCTGAAGAAGAATACTATTTACCATTAGGAAAAGCTGATATTAAAAAAGAAGGTAAAGATGTAACTTTAGTTTCTTTTGGTAAGATCATGAAGTTGGCAATGCAGGCAGCTGAAGATATGGAAAAAGAAGGGATCTCTGTTGAAGTGATCGATCTTAGAACAGTTCGTCCTTTAGATTTCGATACTATTTTAGCATCTGTAAAGAAAACAAATAGATTAGTAATCTTAGAAGAAGCTTGGCCATTCGGATCTATATCTTCTGAAATTACATATATGGTACAGCAAAAAGCATTCGATTATTTAGATGCTCCAATCAAGAGAATTACTACTCCTGATGCACCTGCACCTTACTCTGCTGCATTATTTGCAGAATGGTTCCCTAAACTTGAAAAAGTAAAAGAGGAAATCAAAAAAGCGATGTACGTTAAGTAACTATAATAGAAAAAAACTTCCGAAAGGAAGTTTTTTCATTTATTATATTCATGAAGAAAAATTCTTGGGGTCATAAAATTGATATAAATTTGCGCTTTTAAAAATAAATTGGCTGATATGGCAGAAGTTACAGAAGGCGGTCATCACTTTGACTTAAAGAAGCTTTCATTTGTAGGCGTTATAGTTTCGCTTGGAATCGTTTTCGGAGATATTGGTACCTCACCACTCTACGTAATGAAGGCGATTGTGAACGCAAGAAAAGATGGCGCAACAATGCCGTTTGATGAGTACATCGAAGGAGCATTATCCTGTATCATCTGGACATTGACGCTTCAGACCACCCTGAAATATGTGATCATTGCTTTAAGAGCAGATAACAAGGGTGAAGGAGGAATTCTTGCGTTGTATTCACTCGTAAAAAAACTCAAGAAAAAATGGCTGTATGTAGTCGCCATTATTGGAGCTTCCACGCTCGTCGCAGATAGTGTAATCACCCCCTCCTTAACGGTGATGTCTGCAATTGAAGGGTTAAAAATCTATAACCCCGAAACTCCGGTAGTTCTCATTACCTTAATCATTCTATTCATTGTATTTGTCGTACAGCAGTTCGGAACAGCGTCCATTGGGAAGTTCTTCGGGCCGGTGATGGTGACCTGGTTCCTTGTTTTAGGAATTTCCGGATCAATGCATATCTTTGATCATATTGAGATTATCAGAGCTTTCAATCCAATGTACGCGTACAACCTGATTACGCACTCATCCAGTGCTATTGTGATTATGGGAGCCGTATTTCTATGTACCACAGGAGCAGAAGCTCTATATTCCGATTTAGGACACTGTGGAGCAAAAAATATTAGAATCAGCTGGATTTTTGTTAAGCTTATGCTTATTCTTAATTATCTTGGACAAGGATCATGGTTATTGGATAATTACCATCAAGTACACAATGGAGTAAATCCTTTCTTTGGAATTATGCCTGAGTGGGCTGTTTTACCAAGTGTAATTCTGGCTACAGCAGCAGCAATTATTGCCAGCCAGGCGGTTATTACAGGATCATTTACCATGTTCTCAGAAGCAATGTCTATCTCTTTCTGGCCAAATCAGCATATTGAATATCCTTCAGGGATTAAAGGGCAGATGTATATTCCTAGAATTAACTGGGGACTGATGGCTTTTTGTTTTGTAGTGGTGATATTCTTCCAGAAATCAGAACGTATGGAAGCGGCTTATGGGCTTACCATTACCATTACCATGTTGATGACTACCATTCTTCTCTTATTCTGGCTGAGCCGTACAAGAGTGAGTAAGATTTTTATTGCTGGTTTTGCTGTTGTATATCTGTTCCTGGAGTCAGGATTCTTCTATGCTAACGTAATTAAGTTTGTAGATGGAGGATGGTTAACAATGGTATTAGGTGGATTTATTGCCGTGTGTATGTATGCGTGGTATAACGGAAGATTGATCAAAGCGAATTTTATCCAATATGTAAAAATTGATAAATACATTTCTATCCTTAAAGATATGAAGCTGGATGAAACCATCCCTAAATACGCTACAAACCTTGCTTATCTGAGCAGAGCTAAAAGAAATGATGAGGTAGAATCAAAAATCATTTATTCCATCATCAAAAAGCAGCCGAAGAGAGCCGACCATTATTTCATTCTGAGCATTGTTAATCAGGAAGATCCATATACATTCAAATATACGGTAGATGAAATCTTGCCTGGAACTGTTTATAAAATCAATTTCCTTTTAGGATTTAAAGTAGATAGAAGAATCAATGATTATTTTAATATGGTATTGAGAGATCTAATGGCAGACGGAACGATTCCTTCAAGAAGCAGTCATCCATCTTTAAGAGCTCACGATATACCACCAGATTTGAAATATGTGATCATAGATAACACCTATATCAACGATATACTTTTAACTGTTAAACAGAAGATTACTCTTAATATTTACAACTTTGTGAAGTATATCGGAAGTGATGACTTTAAAGCCTGGGGAGTGTCTTCTCACAACGTAGAAGTAGAATCTGCTCCGATTACAGAGCTTACTGTTTATGACAATAAAATTGAACAGTCCGGGTACTTCAGACACAACTCTTAGCTCTCAGAGCATTTAAACCATAATATCTATTTAAATAAAAATCAATAAATTTGTAGATAATTTTTTTAATGGATACAGTACAAAAAGAAAAAAATATAGCTTTGATCAAGGATGTTTTAAGAAACTACCTATTAGAAAAGGGGTTCAGAAACACACCTGAAAGATATACGATATTAGAAGAAATTTATAATATGGATCATCACTTTAATGTTGATGATCTATATCTTCTGATGATGCAGAAGAAATATCACGTTTCTAAAGCAACCATTTACAATACTATTGAGATTTTCCTTGATGCCGGATTAATCCGTAAACATCAGTTTGGCGAAAAGACACTAACCTCTTCGTCTTATGAGAAGTCTTATTTTGACAAACAGCATGACCACTTGGTGATCTACAAAAAAGACTCCGATAAAGAAATCGAAGAAATTATTGAATTCTGTGACCCTAGAATCCAAGGAATCAAAGAAGCCATTGAAGAAGCATTTGGCGTAAAAATTGATTCTCATTCGCTATATTTCTATGGCACTAAGAATGACTAATTAATGAGAATAATCCTTTTTCTGTTCATCTTTATTTCTGCGTTCAGTTTTGCGCAGGACAAAACTCCTGTGAAGCGAGATCCCTATTTGCAGACTCCTTCCTCAGCCCAGCCCAAACAGCTGAAACCAGAAGATAAAGTGAAAATCATCCATGCGGATGAAATTAGAAAAGACCCGGCCAAATATGACGGGAATCAATATTTTATAGGCAATGTTCAGATTGAACACAAAGGTTCTGTGCTTACTGCAGATGAAGTAATTATCTATAGTGATGAGAATTTCGTAAAAGCAATAGGCAATACAAAACTTCAAAATGCCGATGGTTCAGTAATCACAGCAGGAGAAATGGAATATGATGGTAATTCTCAAAAAGGTGTTGCCCGAAAGAATGTTGTCCTTACAGACCCTAAACAAACTATAAAAACAGATATTCTGTATTATGACAGACTTGCTAATCAAGCCTATTTTAATACAGGAGGTACCATTTCCGATAGCCAAGGTAATGTGATGTATACAAAATCTGCAACCTATTTTCTCAATACCAAAATGATTGATTTTGTAGGAAATGTAAAAATTGATAACGCTCAATACATCATTGAAGGTGTTAATATCAAGCAGAATCAGAATACTAAAGTGGCTGAGTTTTTTGGCCCAACTACAATTACCAACAGAGCCAATCCTAAAAACAGGGTATATACCGAAAGAGGAACTTATAGAATGGAAACTAAAGAAGCTTTCCTGAATAAAAATTCCAAGATCTTTTATAATGATAAAATCCTTACCGGTGATGATATGTATTTTAATCAAATCACAGGTTTTGGGAAAGCAACAGGGAATGTAACGCTGGATGACCCTAAAGAAAGGAGATATATAAAAGGCGGATATGGAGAAATTTTTGAGAAAAAAGATTCTTCTATGATGACTAAAAATCCTTATGCTGTTAAAATTATGGAAAAAGATACCGCGTATTTTGCAGCAGAGAAAATTATATCTTTTCAAAAACCAGATTCCTTAGATATCAGAATAAAAAAGAGTTTTTTAAGAGCTTATAAAAAGGCAAGAATCTATAAATCCAATGCGCAGGGAAGAGCTGATTCTATTTCTTTTAATGAAACGGATGGGATTATGCATATGTTTACAAAACCTATTTTGTGGAGTGGAGAAAAGCAGGTGACAGGTGATAAAGTAGAAGCCTATTTTAATACTAAGAATGAAAATATAGATTCTTTAAAAGTGATAGGAAATGCCCTTGCTATTAGTAAAGTTGATTCTTTAACCTTGAAAGATGAGTTCAATCAGGTAAAAGGGAAGTATATGACCGTTTACTATGAAGGAAATGATATTAAAGAAGCCAGAGTCGTAGGAAATGCCCAGTCTATTGCTTATGTAGATGATGTAAATAAAGAAACCCAAAAACCGGAAAGAATAGGAATTACCCTTTCAGCTTGCGGTATTATAGGAGCTTTATTTGAGGAAAGAGCTTTGCAGATTATCTCATGCAGTATAGGATCTACTTCAGATACCTATCCGATGAGTAAGATAGAGCCTTCAAAAAGAAAATTCCCTGATTTTAACTGGAATACAAAAGATAGGATCAGAAAGTGGCAAGATATTTTGGTGGATACTCCGAATTATGAAGAAATAAAGTATTCATCAGACAATGAACTGTACAATCAGGCTCAGGAAGCTATAGAGAAAGAGCAAGCCAAAGAAGAGGCTAAGAAACCAAAAAGAACAAGAAAATAATACAAAAGAACCGCTTATTACAGCGGTTCTTTTTGGTAGGAGTAAGATCACTATTCTTTAATGAAGGTATATTTATTTTGATTAGCGGTTTTCAGAATGTAAACCCCTTTTGATAAATTATGTACAGGAATAGTACTTTCTTTAGTATTCCCGGATTGTATCAGTTGGCCTGCTGCATTGTAGATTTCATATTTCTGATCTTTGCTGCCTTTTATACTGATCATGCTTGTTGCAGGATTAGGAAATAAAATGCCCGCTTCTTTGTTGTTTTTTACTTCACGGGTGGAAAGATTAGGTAATACTAGGTTTTGTGCATAGATCCTGCTGGTAGAATCCATAGATTTCATTTCCTGAAAAGTAATAACATTTTGTCCATTAATAGGTTTTAATGTCGTTATATAAGTCTTGGATGCCTGAAAGGTTGCCATTGGAAGAGTTTGTTGAGGCCAGCTGAAATCTCCATTGTTATTTAGTAGTACAGCATACAAAGCATTGGAGTTGGCATCTATTTTTTTCTGAATAACAAAAAAAGGATTCCCATTTACCAGATCCAAATCTCCTACATGGTGCATTAAATTGTTATCAACAGGGAAAATCTGTTTGGCATTGTCTGTTAGAAGTCTGCCACCTGTATTTTTATCAAACTTTTGAACAAATTCTCCACGCATTCCCTGGCCGGAATCTGTATAATGAGCAATAGCCCAGATATGGGGTGAACCCGGTACAGTATTTATTTTGACATCTATCTGGTAGTTTGAAGAATCTGAGGTAAAACGAGTTCCATCATTTCCCCACGGTAGATTTCCATCAACATTTATTCTTTGTACATAGCCGTACAATGCATTATTGTCTATACCTATAAATGCACAATACACAGAATTTCCGTCAGTAAAACTACTGTAATCTGAAGTGATAGTGGTGGTTTTTGTTGAAATCTGTTTAGGAGCGTTCCATACAGTTGTTCCATTCAGATTAATCTTCTGTGCAAACAGATTGGCATTAATTCCTCCGGTATTTTTATTGAATAATATGATACATTCATTGTTGGATAGTTCCAATATATTTACCGGGATCGTTTCTTTAGTAAGGTCATCAGATTTTATTTCCAGGGGAGCAGACCAAACAGCTTGCCCGTTCGGATTAAAGCGCTGAACTTTTGTATACTTTTCACTAGTTGGCGCATAGGCTGCCAGGATATCACCATTGGATAAAGTAAGAATTTTAGGAAAAGTGGCTTCCCCAAGCGCAATGCCATTTGGCCAGGCTGAAGTTCCCTGTGGTGTTACCTTAAATAAATAACCGGGATTTGAGTTTTCTGTACCTGTAACTCCAAGGTATAGATTGTTGGAAGAATCAACAGCTATTCCATGTACAGCGATATAGGTAGACATGGGAATTTGGCTGCTGAGCAGGATGCCATTAGCCCCCAATTGTCTGTTGCCATTTTGATCCAGGATCTGCAGCCATAGTTCAAAATTTTGTGGCGCATTTACTTTTTTCCAGTATGCTACATAGGTTTTTCCATTATTCATAGGAGCTGAAAATGCATACACTTCGGAATCAATGTCTATTACTTTTAGGTTTTGATTGAGATCAGGATTCCATTGAGATTTTAGTGTTGTGATACTGCAGACGATTGCAATGAGAAAAAATAGACTTTTCATAATGTGTTATTTTTAGTATCCCTAAAATATGTGATAAATCTCCAGATCTGTATAAAAATGGGTGTTAAATAATGTCAATTTTATAGTCTGTTTTATAATTCTTTTTAAAAAGTAAAAATAATACAGGGTATTAGCGTGTTTTAGCGAAAATATCATGATGAACTGGCCTGTAATGATAAAGCAGGATCATTGTTATCATATAATAATGCGGAGATTGAATATAAAAATGAATCTATTATTTTCAAATGATGTAAGAAAATGTAATTTTATATCTACATGTGGTGATATTTTTTAATAAAATATCATCCGAAAAAGTGAAGTAATCCTATTTCTGACCTTTGATTTTTAATTTTTTTTTCTGTTGTAAATATCGATTTTTTCCTTTCTGTACAGTTATTTTTATTGATTTTGTTTTCTTATAACATATTTGAATTATTATTTTTTTTATTGGGACATAATTATGTGATTATAATATTTTATACATTTAATAAGTCAAGCCAATCTAAAAATGACAATATGAAATTAGAATTTATTACCCTGATTTTTATTATTTGCAATATAAAGATCAGTGCGCAAGTTGGTATTTCAAAAACTGCAGGTTTTCAGCCAGATGTTCGCGCTCAATTGCATGTAAAACAAGATGATTATGCAACCAGACTCCCTAGAGCGAATACAGCCTCAGTATTGCCAGCCTCATTAACGGGTACTACAGGAGATGGAACACAAGGTTCTGTAATTTTTAACCGTGAAACGGGAAGTGTTGTTCAGAATGATGGAACAAGTTGGAAAATTTCAGATCCTATTGTAACCACCATGAAGAATAATAAAATGGCTCGTTTTATAAGAAATGCTACCGTTACTACTACTTGTGATCCATGTGTGCTTTTGCCGTTTCCGAATTGTATTCTGGGATCTAATCAACAATGTGCGGCAGTAGATGTCCCTTTTACCACTGGAGTACCAGCACTGAATGAAATTTCAACTGATGTAGATCTGTTAAGTACAACAAGCAATGTGATCAACTTTAAAACAAGAGGGCTCTACAAAATATCATTTAAAAGTGGTGCTATTAATGTAGGAACTCCTACTTGTGTCGGAGCGTCAACTAACTTGTATTCCAGATTGAATTTAGAAGTAAGTTCTGATAATGGAACAACATGGAGGCCTGTTAATAATACAGTAAGTAATACTACAGGCGGATTACTTTCATTATCGTCAATACCTGTTGGATCCATTGATGTAGGGCAGTCTCTTGCATTTACTTATGTAGGTGTTTTTAATGCGAATGACAGAGCAAGACTAAGATTTTTTGGTAACCAGACGATGTTGGTAGGTGGTTGCTTGGGAAATAATATGTTTTTTGCCATGAATACTACAGGAAACTCGATATCAGATATTATTGTTGAAAAAATAAATATGCAATAAGATGAGAAAGATTACATTAATTATATCGCTTTTTAGCCAATATCTTCTATATGCTCAGGTAGGTATTGGAGGTAACATCTATAGCACAAAGAATATTGTAAAAGTTTTGGATGGAACCAAGGGAGCCCTACTATCTTATTCCAATAACTTTACCTCATTTCCACAATATAATGCTGGTGTAACAGATGTATTTAACGATTATCCAAATTTGGTAGGAGGACTTATTTACAATAAAAGTGATGATCAGTATTACAAATACGATGGCTATGCGTGGAATCCTGCAAGACAAATTCAAGGAATATACCAGCCTAAAGGCTCAAGATTGGGAATTTCTTCAGGAATTTCAATCCCTTGTATAGCTTTCGGTTTAGGGATATGCCTATCAACAGGTTCTGCTGTTTATTTAGCTCCTGATGATAAAAGTGAAGTTCTTGTGGATAATCTTACATTAAAAAATACAAGTACTGTAACGATAAAACAGGCCGGAATCTATGATGTAGGTGCAGCTTTAGGCTTTACCGGTGGATCTCTTGGAGCTCAGGTTGGAGTTACAGAATTTAAATTAACATTACAGGTTAGGTATACTTCGGGCGGGGCATGGGAAACCGTTGTTACCAAGTCAAACTATTCCCTCATATTTGTTATTGATACCAATGGAAATAAGACATGTAGTTTTGCTCATACTCTTTCGCTGCCTGTTGGAGCTGAGCTAAGAGTAATTCCTACAATCAGAACCATTGGTGGGTCAGGAGGCTCACTAGCGGCTTATGGTACCGATTCCAATTCAATCAATTCTTACCTCGCAGCACGTTTAATTAAAGCTTATTAAGATGAAAAAATATTTATTCGGACTGTCTTTATTGGCGATCAATATGTACAGTGCACAGGTGAATTTCACCAATATATCTAATCCGGATTCTAATGCCAGTGGAAATGATAAAGTAATGATGTATATTACTAATACCAGTGAAGCAACTGGTGTAAAAGGTTTTGGACTTCCGGCAGTAAATGCAGCAACAGATCTTCCTTATACAGGGGCAAGCGCTCCGGCAAGTAGAATAGAAGAATTAAGAGGAATGCTTTTGTTCGTTAAAGCCACAGGTCAAGTCATGGTCTTTGATGGTTTAGTATGGAGCAAAGCTTTTGAAATTGAATCCGACAATATTTCAAGATTCCAGCTTAATTCTGTTTCAACGACTACTGGTTCTGTTTTTCTACCCATCAATAGTACAATTGATAAGGCTAATTTTCTGGCAGATCCATTAAAGCTTAAAACAAATGTTCCAACAACAGGAGCAAATCTTAATCGATTATATATAAGACAAACAGGATTATACAGAGTTAATCTGAATCTGAATTTTACAGGGCCGGCAGGATCATTTAGTAACAGATTGGGAGCCAGTTTATATTTGAATGATGTGAAAAGGTTTCAGCTATTGGAAGACACCGTTAATTTTGACGGAACCAATCGAAAGATCAGCCTAGATATTTCAGTATATGCGGTTCAGGGGCAGTATATTACTCTGGATGCGATTTCAGAAGTGGGAGGAACTACAGCTTATACTGTAACGACAGACAGCTATGTAACTGTAGAAAAAGTATTATAACACAAAACAAACCTTTATATTTTAATTGAAAGTCACTCTTCATACACGAAGAGTGACCTTTTTATTCTTGATCAATTATTTCGGCGTTTGATGAATCTTTTATAGCTTTGCTGAAATTTTTTGAGACAATGGAAATGCACAAAGATTTTTTTATATATCAGGCACAAACCACAAAATTTGCTGCAGGTTTTGAAGTTGAAAAAGCAGAAGGAAATTATATCTATGGTACAGATGGAAGAAAATATCTTGATTTTGTAGCAGGGGTTTCTGCTAATACACTAGGGCATTCACATCCAAAAATAGTCAATGCAATCAAGGAACAAGCTGATAAATATCTTCATGTAATGGTGTACGGAGAATATGCTCAGGAAAAGCCCATTGCATTATGTAAACTACTTGCAGAAGCTACTCCGGAGCCTTTGGAGGTAACATATTTGGTAAATAGTGGTGCCGAAGCTATTGATGGAAGTTTGAAGCTCGCTAAAAGATATACCGGAAGAGAAGAAATTATTTCCTTTAAAAACTCTTATCATGGGAATACCCATGGAGCATTAAGTGTTTCAGGAAATGAAAATCATAAAAGAGAGTTTCGTCCTTTATTACCAATGATTACTTTTATCGAATTCAATAATGAAAATGAGTTTGATAAGATTACAGAAAAAACAGCGTGTGTAATTCTGGAAACTATTCAGGGAGCTGCCGGATTCCTGGTTCCGAATGATGATTATCTGATCAAGCTGAAAAGAAGATGTGAAGAAGTAGGAGCTCTTTTGATTTTGGATGAGATTCAGCCTGGATTTGGAAGGACAGGAAAATTATTCTCATTTGAACACTTTGGAATCGTTCCCGATATTCTTGTTATGGGAAAAGGAATGGGAGGAGGTGTTCCAGTAGGAGCATTTATGAGTTCCAGAAAAATTATGGAAACTTTATCCCACTCTCCAAAGTTGGGACACGTTACTACTTTTGGAGGAAACCCACTGATTGCAGCAGCCAGTTATGCTACTTTAAAAGAAGTATTGGAAAGTGGTTTAATGGAAGAAGTTGAGGAAAAGGAAAAACTATTCAGAGAACTTTTGGTGCATCCTAAGATTAAAAATATTAATGGTAAAGGTTTAATGCTTGCTGTTAATCTTGGAGATCCGGAATATACATTAAGCGTTGCTAAAAAATGTATGGAAAGAGGACTTATTGTTTTCTGGCAGTTGTACAGAAATGAATATTTAAGAATCTCTCCACCGCTTACATTATCGCTGGATGAAATCAGAAAAGGCTGTCAGATCATACTTGATATTCTTAATGAAGATTAAAGATAGAGTCTCTCCAAATGGAGAGATTTTTTTTATGCTTTACATCATAGTTTTATGGGTTCATACTTAACATAATACATATTTATAATCTCTGATAAATATCATGCAGATTCTTTAAAAAAGTAACTGCAATTTTGTGTAATAAAAAAATTAATTTATATATTGCGGGACGATAAAAACAAAGATTATATGGCGAAACATAAAGTCCATTACGAATTTCCAATGCACTGTTTATCAGAGATTTTGTATGAATATCTGGCTACTGCAGAGGGATTGTCTGAATGGTTTGCGGATGAGGTTACAGAGAAAGGCGATGATTTCTTTTTTAGCTGGGGCGGAGGTCCTGCTGAAAAGGCCACTTTGATCAGATATAAGCCTGAAGGTTTCGTGCGTTTCAGATGGGAAGAAGACGAAGGAACTAAAAACTTCTTTGAAATGACTATCGTAATAGACGATATTACAGAAGATTTATCACTTAATATTACAGATTTCTGTGAAGAAGGTGATGAAGATGAAAACGCAATGTATTGGGAAAATCTTATTGAAAACCTCAGAATAAAATTAGGTGCTGCATAATGTAGACCTGTATCAAATGATAAAACTGATGAACGATTTATCGTTCATTATTTTTTTGTAAATAAATCACATCAAAATTTGGAAAATCAATATTTTACATCTGACACATTAAATGTGAGAAATAGAGCCTTTCTTTTGGGCGATGCAGTGAAAGTTTCTTTTTTTATAAGAAATGGTAAATTGATCATGGATGAAGAATGCTATTTCTTCCTGATGGCTTCCATGAGAAAGATGAGAATGAATATTCCCTTAACCTATACACTGGAATTTTTCCAGTCGTTATTCCAGAAGGATATTGTAGATGGTAAAGGAATACAGAATGGGATTATCAATTTCCAGGTATTTAGAAATCAGGATGCTTTAACATTGGCAAAATCTTCAATTTCCTATTTTTATGAAGTTGTAGAAGCAGATGATGTACTAGCTGTTCAGGAAAGACCATTGGAGTTGGATATGATCAAGGAAATCAATGTTAATAATAATCTTTTAAGTAATATCAGAGTACATTGCCCGGAGAATATCTATGGTGGAATTTATGCCCAGGAAAATGATCTTGATGATGTTATCCTTTTAAATCCTAATAAAAGAATTGCCCGTACGACTTCCGGGAATCTTTTGTTTATGGAAGGAAATGTAATAAAAGTTCCCAAACAAACCGAAGGAGCTTACATTTCTCCTTTAATGGAAAATTTTGTTACTTTCTTACATAAAAACAATCTAGCAGATATTCAGGAACATGAGATTATTGCATTTGAATCTCAGAAAGCAGAAGAAATTTTGATGATTTCTGATGAGAAAGGCATATTTTCTGTAGGTAAAATAAGAAATAAAACCTTTGAAACTTCCCGATTCACAGAGTTGGTAGAAAGTTGGAAAAAGAGTTTTAACTCATAAAAATTGACAAACCCGGTAAACAACAACGTTGCAAAGTCCTTTACCGGGTTTTATTCTGAATAAATCAGAAATTGTTTCTTTATTTAATTTCCGTTGAAGATTTCAACGAATTTTTTTGCGATTTCTTGCTGTCCATTTTCACTGGTGATATAAGCTCTGTCTGAAGAATTATTAATAAACCCTAGTTCTACCAATACAGCAGGGGCTTTAGTCTCTCTTAAAATATGAAAATTACGCTCTTCAATTTTACGGACTTTGAATTTTTTATAGATTTTTCCCGCTAGTTTCTTAGACTCGTCAGCATTCTGAACATATATTTCAGCTCCATGTTTAGTTTCTTCCATAGGTGAAGTATTGACATGAAGAGAAATGACCATTTCCGGGTTCAATGTATTAATGAGATCGGTTCTTTCTGAAAGACTGGGATAAGTATCTTCGTTTCTTATTAAAATCACTTCATATTGATCTTGTTTTCCGCTAAGTTTTTGAATTTTCTTTGCAATACTTAAAGTGATGTTTTTTTCAGTAAAGTTACCATATACAGCTCCATGATCATTGCCACCATGACCAGCATCTATGACAATGTATTTCTTGTTAAGAGGAGTGAATGATAAAAAAGCAGTCGAAAAGATTGATAAAGCAAGTAATGTAATACCTTTCATTTCAGTGATTTTTGGTTTTTCAAAGAACGTGAAAACTTTCTTTAAAATTGGTTAACGAAATCCTAAAATTTGTTAATTGTTTTGCTGATTTGAAAAGTATATGCTTAATTCAATGAAATATCCTCAGGAGAATTGGCCCAAAGTAAAAATTCACCACCAAGATTCTGCATAATAGATTTCCATAACGTTTGATCATTAGGAAGGGTATAATCTAAATTATAAACATCTACTACTGTCCACATCTTTCTCTGAACCTCACTATCCAATTGATTAGGTGCCCATCCGGAGTATCCCGAAAATATTTTTACATTATGAATATCCAGCTCATTAGCCAATACAGCGTTGATGATGCGTTCTATATCTTCAGTAAGATAATATTCATCAGTAATATCAGTGTAAATTTCAGTAACCTTTTCATTGCTTTTTACAATGAAGAATACCTTATCATTTTCCACAGGACCACCATCATATACCTCGATTTTGAAATCAAAGAAATCTTTGAATTTACTGCTCATCTGGCTATTCTTTTTGTTTAGTATCAAACCAAAAGCTCCGCTTTCGTTATGTTCAATAACCAATACTACCGATCTGGAAAAAATATCGCCGGAAATGTCAGGTGTCGAGATTAATATTTTACCTTTGTATGAGTGATTCATACTCAAATTTAATAAAAAATATTTATGGAAAACCTGCACGACAAAAGAAAAGTGTACGATAAATCCCAACTTATTGAAAGTGAGATAAAACAAAATCCAATTGAGCAGTTTAGAGACTGGTTTTTGGAGGCTAGTGAGAGCGATATGATCTCAGAAGCTAATGCTATGGCGGTTTCTACAGTGGAAGAAGATGGTTGTCCCAGAACAAGAATGGTACTGTTGAAGGCATATACTCACGAAGGATTTATTTTCTATACCAATTATAATAGTAAAAAAGGAAAAGCAATAGAACATAATCATAAAGCTTGCCTGCATTTTTTCTGGCCTAATCTGGAGAGACAAATCATTATTAAAGCTAACCTTGAAAAAGTAGCAGATAATCTAAGCGATGGTTATTTTCATTCAAGACCAAAAGGAAGCCAGCTGGGGGCGGTAGTTTCTCCACAAAGCCAGGAAATTCCTAACCGGGAATTTTTGGAAGATAAATTAAAAGATCTGGAGAAAGAATACGAAAATACAGAAGTTCCAAGACCAGCTCATTGGGGAGGATATCTGGCAAAACCTTATGAAATTGAATTCTGGCAAGGAAGACCTAATCGTCTTCACGACAGAATTGTATATACATTGGAAGATCTGGACTGGAAGATATCAAGATTGGCTCCATAAGATAGACGGGCATAAGATCTCTATGAAATAATAGCATTAAAATTCTATAGAAGCGGGCTTTAGCCCGCTTATTTTTTATTGTGGTATCTGAGGCTTTAGCCTAAACTTAATCATCTTGATGCCTTTATTCTCCTTAATGGTTCTTTTAATGGTCGTTTTATTCCATTCTTGCGACTTTGTTTGGTGTCTTGTAAAGATCTAAACAGTAGAAAGGTTCGCGTTGAGTTTAGAAATTCGGATTCATAATTCAGAATCGATTCAATGTCAGTAATAATTAGACATAAAAAAAGACCGTCTCTTAGAAACGGTCTTGAATTTTTGTAATCTGAATGATTATTTTTTCTTAGCACCAGAAACTGCATTAGATAAATCAGCTCCAGCCTTGAATTTAGCAACTTTTTTAGCAGCAATTTTAATTGGTTTTTTAGTTGCAGGGTTGATCCCTTGTCTAGCTGCTCTCTCAGCTACTGAGAAAGTACCGAAACCTACTAAAGAAACTTTTCCGTCTTTTTTCTTTAAAGTAGAAGTTACGTTACCAATGAAAGATTCTAAAGCAGCTTTTGCTGCAACTTTAGTGATACCTGCATCTTTTGCGATTGCGTCGATTAATTCAGACTTGTTCATAATTTTTAATATTAAAGTTAGTTCGTAATTATAGCAAATATAATACTATTTTCTAATTGTGCAATTTTTTTATAAAAACTTATGCAAATTTTTTACTTTTCAGTGAAAATAGTTAAAATATGATAATTCGTATTTTAACGAAAAATCTACGTTACGGGTTACTAAAATCGTGCCAAATGCTTATGTTTATTGACTTTAGCAAAAACTTAATATTATTTCCTGTATTTATTAAATCCTAAATTGTGTATAAAGTATTGATGTTTTTAAGAATATAATTATTAATAATATAAGTAATGGTCTATTTCTTTGTGTTTTACAAAATTAAACCCCATTGTTTATGGGAGTTTTTTAATGGTAGTGAAGGTCTGTTTTATTAATTTTTATTAATAAATTTGCAGCATGTTAATAGAAGTTTTTAAGTCAAAGATCCATAGGGTAAGAGTTACAGCCTCAGACCTTAATTATATAGGAAGTATAACGATAGATGAAGATCTTATAGAAGCTGCAGGTTTAGTAGTGGGAGAGAGAGTCTATATCGTCAATGTAAACAACGGAGAACGTTTTGATACGTATGTGATCAAAGGGAAAAGAAAATCCGGAGAAGTATGTCTTAACGGGCCTGCTGCAAGAAAGGTACAGAAGGATGATATCATCATCATTATTGCCTATGCACAGATGACTCCTGAAGAAGCTAAAGACTTCCAGCCGAAGATCGTTTTCCCGGATGAAAAAACAAACCTTCTTACGTAATTCATGGAGAAAACATCAAAAAGTCCTTTAAAATCAATACTTACAATAGTAATATCGCTTGCTTTTGCAGGCTTTTTTTTATGGCTTGCCTTGCGTGGGCTTGATTTTAAAGTGATTCAACAGTCATTGGCTAAAGCCAATTATCTTTGGGTATTGTTTGCCTCTGTATTTGGCCTTTTGGCGTATTGGTTCAGAGCGATTCGTTGGAATCTTATGCTGGAACCCATGGGACATCGCATTTCCAATTCCAATTCACTTTGGTCTATTTCATTCGGATATCTTATGAACCTTACTATTCCCAGAAGTGGAGAAGTGGCAAGAGCTACAGCTTTGTATGGGGTGGAAAAAGTTCCTGTAGATAAATCTTTCGGAACAATCATCCTGGAAAGAGTCGTGGATCTGGTTTGTATGCTTGGTTTTCTTGGGCTGACATTATTATTTAAGTATGAAGCGATTTTATCTTTCTATGAAAATTCAGGAGTAAATATTAATCCAAGCAAGATTTTACTCGTTCTTTCTATATTAATTGGTGGAACAGTTTTGTTTTTTGTTTTTAAAAAGAGATTAGCTAGTGTTCCATTTTTAGGTAAGATAGTAAATTTTATAGACGGAATATTTCAGGGATTAACCACTATCTTTAAATTAAAAGAAAAAGGGAAGTTCATATTATATACATTAGGAATTTGGATTTCGTATTATTTTGCAGCATATCTTGTATGTTTTGCGCTTCCTGAAACTTCCGCATTTACCTTTGCAGATGGTTTCTTTATTATTGTTGTGGGAACCATGGGAATGATTATTCCTGCCAGTGGTGGTATTGGAGCTTATAATTTAGCCATGAAGTATGGTTTTATGGCTCTTTTTATCTCTGTTGGAAAAAGTGCTGATCTTGGAGGGGAAATGGGGCTTACCTATTCTTTTATTTCCTTGCCGCTTCAGATTGTGATTATGCTGGTAATGGGACTTATTTCTATTCCAATGCTGGCAAAAGCAAGAAATGAAGCTGCTTCAAAGAAAGATTTTTAAAAATTAACTCAATAATTATATAATACAAAGGTTCAATTTTTTAATTGAACCTTTTTTGTTGGCTTTAATTTAAGTGGGAAAATTAGACTTAATTGCTTTGTACCCATTATTTTTAGTAAATAAATTTGGTCAATTCGTAAATCAAATCTATCTTAATGCGAAAATAATTCATAACATAAAATACTATGGCAATTAATCTACAGAAAGGACAAAAAATCGAGATCGGATTGACTAAAATGACGATAGGACTTGGTTGGGATCCTAATGAAGGGACAGGCTACGACTTTGATCTTGATGCGTCTGCAATCATGATCGATTCTGATAGAAAATTAGTAAGCGAGGAATATTTTGTTTTTTATAATAACTTGAACTCACCGGATGGTGCTCTTACCCATACGGGAGATGATCCAAACGGAAAAAATAGCGATGGAGATGATGATGAAGCGATTGTAATTGACCTTGATAAAGTAGATTCAAGGGTAGAGGAAATTCTTTTTGTAGTCACTATCGAGGATTTTGAAAGAAGAAAACAAAACTTTGGACAGGTGAGAAATTCTTACATCAGAGTAGTAGATAACAGCACACACCAGGAGATTGCAAAATATGAACTGGATGAAGATTTTTCTATTGAAACCGGAGTCGAGTTCGGAAGGCTGTATAAAAGAAACGGAAGCTGGAAATTTGAAGCTTCAGGAATAGGCTACAGAGCAGATCTTGGATTCTTCCTTGAAAAATATTATAAAGGACAAATCATCAAATAAAAATTAAATACACAAAATAACTATGGCAATTAATTTACAGAAAGGTCAAACAATTGATTTAAGGAAAAATGACCGTGGAGAAAGTGTTTATGATCTTTCAAAAGTAACGATAGGTTTGGGATGGGATGTAAGAAAGCAAGGTGGTTTCTTTGGTAAGCTGTTTAATAAGGAAGCAGAATATGATCTTGATGCAGTAGCATTTCTTTTAGATGGAAACGGAAAAGTAGCTAATCTTGGAAGAACGGTTCAGACTAATGATGGAAGACAGGTTGGCCTTTATCAAGGGGATGTGGTTTTCTTTAATTCTATGCAGCACCCAAGTGGAAATGTATGGTTGACAGGAGATAACAGAACCGGTGCCGGAGATGGAGATGATGAGCAGATCATTGTAAAACTAGATCAGCTGGATCAAAGCTATCAGAAAATTGTATTCCTGGTTACCATTTATCAGGGGAGAAGCAATAATCAGCACTTTGGAATGATTGAAAATGCATTCATTCGTGCAGTAGATGCTTCAGGTAAAGAAATTACGAAATACAGCCTTTCCGGTGATTCAAGTATGAACGGAATGTGTGCAATGGTTTTTGCTGAGGCTTACCGTCATAATGGTGACTGGAAGTTCCGTGCAGTTGGAGAGCCTCACAATACAGATAACTTTATTGATATCCTGAGACAACAGTATTCGTATTCAAACTAAGTTTTAGATTTCTATTCAACATACAAGCCGGCTGGGAAGTCTTCGACTTCCTCCGCCGGCTTCAGAATTAATAACCACTTTATGACCAGAAGATTATTAGCCTATTTTTTACTGGATACTTCGGGCTCTATGAATGGGGAACCGATCCAGGCACTGAACAATGGATTCAGTGGGCTCATCAGTATGCTTCGTGCAGATCCGCAAGCAATGGACAGCCTTCATTTAAGTGTCATTACCTTTGATAGAGAAGTTAAAAATATCATTCCATTAACAGCTCTTGCCAATTTTTATCCCATGGAAATTACCTGTCCGGATAGTGGCCCTACTCATACGGGAGCAGCTCTGGAAATGGTAGCTGAGCTTGTTCAGAAAGACCTTGTAAAAGGCTCTGGAGATGAAAAAGGAGACTGGCAGCCTTTACTTTTTATCTTTACTGATGGAAAACCATCGGATATTCAAAAATACAGACAAATGATCCCTGTTCTTAGAGGTCTTGAATTTGGAGCCATTGTAGGCTGTGCAGCAGGCCCTAAAGCGGATGAACAGTTTCTTAAAGAACTGACAGATCATGTTGTAAAACTGGATACCACAGATGCTATCACACTTTCTTCCTTTTTCAAATGGGTGAGTTCTTCTATTACGCAAGGAGGGCACTCTCAAAATACGACAGATCACGTAACATTGCCTCCGCCACCATCGGAGCTTACTATTATTATTTAAAAAATTGTCTTTACAGTTATGAGAAGACTGCCTATTTATTTTTTGATTGATGTCTCCGAGTCAATGGTAGGAGACCCAATCGAGCAGGTACAGGAAGGTATTTCCAATATTATCAGGGAATTGAAAAAAGATCCATATTCATTGGAAACGGTTTACATTTCCGTGGTTGGCTTTGCTGGAGAAGCTGAAGTGATTACTCCGCTTCAGGATATTATTAGTTTTTATCCGCCTAAAATTCCGATTGGAAGTGGAACTTCACTGTCTCAAGGTTTGATTAAGATCATGGACTGTATTGACCAGGATATTGTAAAAACAACTTATGACAGAAAAGGAGATTGGAAGCCTATTGTTTTTCTGTTTACAGATGGTGTTCCTACAGATGATGCTACCAAGGCGATCGAAAGATGGAACAGCAAGTATAATGGAAAGGCAAATACTATTGCCGTTTCTATAGGTGAGAATACCAATTATAAGCTTTTGGGTTCACTGGCAGATAACGTTTTACTATTCAATAATACAGATGAAAATTCATATAAAGAATTTTTCAAATGGGTAACGGATTCTATTAAAACCACCAGTCAAAGTGTTACAGAAGCGAAGAAAGAAGGAATTAATTTGTCTAAAATTGATTCCATTATCCTTGAAAAAGTAGATCCACAAATGGAACAGCGCTTCCCGGATAATAATTTTGTGGTTTTGAACGGAAAATGTTCAGAAACGGATAAGCTCTATCTGATGAAGTTTAAAAAAACATTCGGAGAATCAAGTATTCCGGGGATGTCAACCAGATATTATAAATTAGAGGGAGCGTATAAAATTGATGAAAAATCTTATTATCGGCTTTCTTCTGCCCAAAGAAGTAATCTGAAAATTTCGATAGAAGAGCTTCAGGGAGCAACTTCTTGCCCACAGTGTGCCAATCCTATTGCGCTGGCAACCTGCTCATGTGGAGGAATTCATTGCCTGCAGGGAGAAGGGTATAATAAGTGTCCTTGGTGTGGTACTTCCGATTATTACGGATATTCCGGAGGCGGATTTGATATCAACAGAACGTTAGGATAATCCTATTGCCTATGAAAATACCTTCATTTTATTTTGGGATCGGGAAAAAGCCTATGGAAAAAGGAATAATTTATAAAGAAAAAGAAGAATTTAAAGAAGTTCACTGGGTATTACAACCTGCTCATTCGGGGAAGTTCTATGAATTCAGCTTTGAGATGGATGATTTTCCGAATATCAAAATTAAAGATATTAAAAACCTGAAAGAAACCGGGCTTACGTTTGAAAATAACCGGATTTCAGGAACTCCGATGGCCAGCAATCTTTACCATTTGGATATTGAATTTTTCCATACAGAAGATAAAGAGAATATTGAGGAGAAAAGAGTTCAGCTAATGGTCAATATAGATCCCAAAGATTTATGGAAAAATGTTCCCAGTGATCAGAGTGCAGATTTTTATAAAGAAGATGAGGTTTCGTTTCAAGGAATATTTTCAGACAGAAAAATTGTTGTAGCTTCCAAACGAGGTCGTTCTCATGCTCATGAAGGAAAATTTAGGGAAGATGATTTTGCAGTGAAAGAACTTCCTGCCAACTGGAATATTGTCTCTGTTTCTGATGGAGCGGGTTCTGCTATCTTAGCAAGAGAAGGATCAAGATTAGCTACGGCTTCTATGAATCAATTTTTCAGCTCTGCTGAAATTCTCAATGAGATTGAGAGAAATGTTAATATCCTGTATGGAGCAGAATGGTCAAAAAATGAACAGGATAGAGCTAAAGAGAATCTTATAAGACAACTTTATGAAGGGGTTTTAGATGTTCATCATACATTGGAGAAAACAGCTTTAGAAAATAATTTTTCTATCAGCGATCTGCATGCTACTCTTATTTTTACCTTAGTTAAAAAGTTCAGTTTCGGATATGTCATTCTGAGTTTTGGGGTAGGAGACTGCCCAATCAATCTTATCAGTCCCGATTTTTCCAAGATAGAGCTTTTGAATACCATGGATGTGGGAGAATTTAGTGGTGGAACCCGGTTTATGACCATGAAGGAAATTTTTAACGATCAAATTGTTTCCCGTTTCAGGATCACTTGTGTTGAGGACTTTTCATATCTGGTGCTCATGACAGATGGAATATATGATCCTAAGTTCCTTACCGAAAATAAGCTTGAAGATACAGAAAGCTGGAAAGCATTCTTTAACGATCTTAATGGGGCTAATGATGATGGCTTGAAGGTAGACTTTATCAATGATATGGAGATTGCTCAACAACTTCTTCGTTGGACTGATTTCTGGAGCCGTGGAAACCATGACGACCGTACGCTTGCCATAATCTATTAATTAAAATATGAAAAACACTATAAAGGTTGTTTCTGTTCTGGATGCAGACAAATCTTATGAATATGTAGATGAAAAACCAATTCAGGGCGGAGTAAAAGATGTGTACTTTTCTCCGGATAGAAAGTATGTAGTTGCATTTTACAGAAATCCCTTGGATGAAGGCCAGAAGGAAAGGATTAGAAGAATTGTTTCTACCTATTTGCAAAATATTCAGAATGGTAATTCTGCTGAATATTTTCTGAATGAAATCTTCAGATGGCCTTATGATATTGTAGAAAAAGAAAAATTGACAGGGATTGTAGTTCCTATATACCATCAAAAATTCTCTTTTGCCAAAGGATATATAGGTTCAGATAATATTCAGGGTGAAGATAAAGTAGGAAAGTGGTTCACAGCTCCTATGTTCAGAAATCCACAGTATCCATTAAGACTTGATCAATCTGAACTGGGAGACTGGTTAAGTTATTTTCAAATTGCCATTAATATCAGCAGAGGAGTGAAGAAGCTTCATCAGATGGGATTAGCACATTCAGATTTGTCTTATAATAATATTCTGGTAGATCCTGTTACCAAATCTGCTTGTATTATTGATATTGATGGACTTGTTGTTCCAAAATTATTTCCTCCGGAAGTTATAGGAACTGCAGACTTTATTGCTCCTGAAGTTTTAAAAACTCAACATTTGGGACTTCAGGATCCTGGTAGGCATCTGCCCAATCAAAAAACCGATTTACATGCTCTTGCTGTCCTGATCTATATGTATCTGCTGAGGAGACATCCGCTTCGTGGCGGAAAGATTTGGGATCTGGATTCTGAAAAGGATGAGCTTATTTCTATGGGTGAAAAAGCTCTGTTTATAGAACACCCTAATGATCCTTCTAATAATGTAAGAGCTGAACACCTTAGAAAATGGGATGCCTTTTGGGGAGATCCGCAAAAAATTCCTTATACCATAACAGGTCCATACATTGCAGATTTGTTTAGAAAAACATTTATAGAAGGATTGCATGATCCAATCCGACGCCCCACAGCCAATGAATGGGAAACTGCTTTATTGAAAACCGTAGATCTCATACAGCCTTGCCAGAATTCCGACTGTACTGAAAAATGGTATGTTTTTGATAATACCAGTAATCCTAAATGCCCTTTCTGCGGAACTCCACATCAAGGAACACTTCCGGTTCTGGATTTGTATTTTAGGTTTGAAGATGATGTATGGAAACCAGAAAATCATAGATTGATGGTATATCATAATCAATATTTATTCAAATGGCATGTATCCAGAAAGGTGATTAGAAATGAAAACTTAACCATACAGGATAAAATGCCTGTAGGATATTTTACATTTCATCAGGGAAAATGGGTACTGGTGAATCAAAGTTTATCAGGAATGAAAGATATTACTGAGCAGAAAGAAATTCCGCCAGGATCTATGGTAGAACTTACTGATGGGAAAAAAATATTGTTATCTGCAGAGGAGGGTGGAAGGCTGATCTATGTGACAATGGCAAATCAGTAATTCAATTTAGAAAGAGGTATAATCTCAAAAATAGTATAAAATATTTAAATTCAATAGAAGCGGGCTTTAGCCCGCTTTTTATATTTTGTTCTAGTTCTAATGGCTTTAGCCAAAACTTATTATTGGTGATTACTCGTGTAGAGTATTTGTGCTATTAGTGTTTTCAAAAGGTGAGAATTCCATGAAGTAGGAGTGTTCATCCTCACTTACCGTTTTGAATCCCAGACTTAGGTAAAGATTTTGTGCTTTGTTGGTTTTTAAAACACTTAAAGAAGCTGTTTTTCCTGTTGCAGAAGCTTCCTCCAGAATATCCGATAGAATCATTCTTCCTAATCCTTTACCTTGTTGGATGGGATCAATCTGAAGCTGTAGAATATCAATATTTGTGTTGGATTTGTCTATTTTTAGAAGTCCAATGGGCTGATTATCCAGGAAAATAATATGAGCTTTGTCAAACTGATAAAGAATCCGCTGAAGGGTTGTTTCCCGGTCTGTAGGAAGGTTGGATTCAGCATAATGAGGAACCATAGTTTTTGTCCTAAGTTCAAGCAGGTAATCAATATCGTTTTCTGTAGCTTGTTGGTAGATAAGTGGAGTTTTCATAGTCTTTTTGAATTCGAATTTCAGGCCATACTGAAAAATTAATAAGAATCTACAATGACAATTCTTGGATTTCTTTGAATGTCAATCTTTGATTTCATTTCGATAGATCTGATCAGAAAATCATAAGCATAGCAAATGGTCTGTGAATAGGGACCCTTACTATCTGTAGCAGACACCTCTCTAATGAAATTTACTTCATCTTCAATAACTTCAAATAGAAGGGAATTGCTTTGATTTTCAGTTTTAATACCATCAACAATTTTTTCCTTTTCTTCAGTCAACTGATAATCATAACCATCCAGTTTATTTTCGAGAATTTTTTTCATAACGAGGATGACATAATCGTTGAAGCATAGAAAATCTTCAGAAAGGATATTGGTACCACCATCCTCGCTTTTTATTTCGTCAACAGGAAAATAATGGATATAATTCGCATATTGAAACATATAGGCATAGCATACCGTAGTCGATGGAATTTCATAGAGAAGGTTAATTCCAGAATGATCATATAGCTTTTCGAAATATTGATCACGTAGATTCGGAAAAGATTTGCGGAACTGGGGATATACTTCATTATCAAAAAATAAAGTGAGCTCAAACAGCTCATCAGGAGTAATCATATTAATATCATTTTTAACAGTTTCCAGAATTTTGTCAAGGCTGATATTATATGGGTAACTGCTAAGTTCCTTTTTTCTGTCTTCAATATGATCTTTGAATGTTCTTGTATGATATATTCTGTGCTGGAGATCTTCATGAAGATTAACTGCAGCTTGTTCTCTATCAAACATATAAATTGAAGTATGTCTTCCCATGGATTAGTTTGAGTATATATTGAAAATTTATTTGCTGTTTTGCCTAATCAAATGTAATATTTCTTTGCTGAAGATAGGCTTCATCAATATTTTCTTTTTCAAGACAATCCGGATACATGGTGATCTTTATAAACTCTTCATCATGGTAAAAACCACCTAAAAATAATTCATTCTCTATTATTTTTACCTGGATGGTAAGCGCATTAATCAGGATTTCCTCATCCTTTAAAGTCTGAATATTAAAAATAAAAAGTCGCTGATAATGATTGTCTTTATACTTAATAATCAGATAATTTTCATAAAAATACAACAGGCCATCCCGGAAAATTGGCTGTCCCAAAGTAGTAATAGTCGGGTTCCAGGTAATCACTTTTTTTTCCTGCAGCCTAACCCGAACCTCTTCTTTACCGGCTTTATTACATTGCCACCATGCAATAACTCCATGACCATTGATGGCTGTTTGATGTGGAGATACCGAATTTTCTGTACCCGAATGATCCGTCCATACAATTTTTTGTGGACTCATTTCAGTTTGTACGTCATCGGTGGTTAGCTCTTCATCAATCAGCGTAAGGATTTCAGCCTGCGTCATTATTTTTGTTTCTAGGAACGAAGATATTGATTTAATTGGATTTGGAAATAAAAGTTAATATTAGATCGGAAAGAAAAGCCGGAAGTTATATACTTCCGACATTTACGCTCTCATTATATCAGCTCAAAAAAACTTCTTCTACCGATTTTTATTTTCATTGCTTTTACAAGTTCTATTGGCCTATCAGGATCTACTATTTTTATGGAATCCACCTGAACACCGCCACTTTCAATCAATCTTCGGACTGCAGATTTACTGAGATCTTTTTTTAGTTGATGGCAAAGCTCAAGAACTGTTGTTGTACGCTGATTTAAAGTAGTGATGGGAACAGGCTCAAAACTTTTTTCATCAAAATTTTTATTCTGAAATTGTTTATTGAAGAACTGTTCTGCATTTTCAGCAGCTTCACCATCATGGTATTGGGTGATAATATTTTTAGCCACGATTTTTTTGATGTTCATCGGATTTTCACCATTTTCTATTTTTGATTTCAAACTAGCTTTCTCTTCTATGGAAAAATCAGTCGTAAGGTCGATAAACTCATCAATTAAAGCATCAGGAATAGACATGGTTTTTCCAAACATTTCATTCGGTTCATCAGTCAGACCAATAATATTGTTTAAAGATTTGCTCATTTTTTCTTTTCCATCAAGACCTTTCAGTAACGGCATGCACATGACAATTTGAGCAGACATCTGATGAACTTCTTGTAGCTGTCTTCCCATAGTGCAATTGAACAGTTGATCGGTTCCTCCCATTTCGATATCACATTCAATCTTTACGGAATCGAAGCCCTGAAGAATAGGATATACCAGCTCATGCATAGCGATAGGAGTATTTTCCGTAAACCTTTTATTAAAATCATTTCTATGCATTAGCTGAGCTACGGTAACATTTGATAATAGCTGAATAATTTCAGAAAAATTTAAAGCATCCAGCCAATCAGAGTTGAAAACAATCTTTGTTTTTTCAACATCAATGATTTTAGAAAGCTGATTGATATAAGTTTGGGCATTATTTTGAACATCCTCAGCGCTTAATGGTTTTCTTGCTTTATTTTTTCCGGTAGGATCACCAATTCTTGCTGTAAAACTTCCTACCACAATAATAATTTGATGACCAAGATCCTGAAATTGTTTTAATTTTTTGAGAACAACGGCATGTCCCAAATGCAAATCGGGAGCAGTAGGATCAAAGCCCAGTTTAATAGAAAGCTTTCTGTTTTCTTCTTTAGCTTGTTTTAATTTCTCTTCCAACCCGTTTTCCGGTAGGATGATAGAGACATTTTCTTGTAATGTACGAATCATGTTGCAATAGTTTTAAATGAAAAAAGCCCGGACAATGCTGTCCGGGCTCTATATGTTAATTGAGATTATTTAATTTAGAATACAGATATAGAAAGTCTTCCCGAACGATAATTCGGAACGTAATATTCACTGAAGAATGGAAGACGCAATATGCTGTTTAAATGTTTCATTAATATTGTAAATATAACAGGATTTTTCCTGAAGTTCCAATATTTAAACCATTAAGATGTATTGTAGTGGTTATAACAAGATTTGTTTTTTAAAGAAAAAACTTAACCATTTACGAATCTTAATGGTCTAAAATAATGGTTCAAAACAATTTTACTTGCCATTTGTTTAGCTAATTCTGTGCCACAAATCTTTAAAAAGGCGCTTATATGTTTTTTATCATGTTATAAACGTTTTTCCATCTTATAATTGATGAGGTTAACCCCTTTTATATGCACCGTTTGTTCCTGAATGACCTTAAAATTCATTCTTTCAAAAAAAGGTTTAGCTGTTTTGCTGACATCAGCAGTTAGATATTTTTGCTGTTGTAGTAAAGCCTTTTTTTCAATTTGTTGGTAAAGTTGAGAGACAATTCCCTGATGTTGATACTCTTTGTGAACAAATAATAGATCGATATAATTTTGCTGATCAATAGTGCAGAAACCAACCATTTTATGTTTAACCTCAGCAATTAAAATATATTGTTCCTTCATCACAGTCAGCCATCTTTCTTTATTCTGCGCACCAGATTTCCAGGCTTCCAGCTGACGGGGATTGTAATCATCCTTACAAACCGTTGTAATGGTATCTTGAAAAAGAATAAGCATTTCTGTAAGGTCTTCCTTATTTCCTTCTCTGATGATTAAGTTATCGGATATATTGTTGTTCATAAAGCTTTTGTTGTTCTTTATTGAGCAAAGGATAGAACAGATTCATCAGTAAAAGGGTATAAGATTGTATGGCTGCTTTTTTATTAAGTTTTGAAATCAATCTGTTGTGGGTAAGCCAATTATCTGCAATGATGAAAATCTGCTCTGTAAGGCTGTTGATAATAAAATCGGGAATATCTTTTTTTAAAACATCATTCCTTTGAAGGTCAGAAAAAATCAGTTGAAATTCTTCTCGTCTGCTGAAATTGATGCCTTCATATTGTTCCTCAACCTCCGGAATTTTTTTTAAAACATCTACTAGGTTAATGAAAATAAATCGATAATGGTAAAAGATCTCACAGGTAGAAGAAGTTAAGTGATAGAGATCTTCCAGCCTTTTGTTTTCTTTAGCTTTCATTTTGTTGAGCAGTTCATCCATTTTCAAGGTGAGTTCTGCAAACAGAATTTTAATAATATCTTCAGAATGTTTGAAATGGTAATGAAGATTTCCAGGGCTTATGGAAAGTTCAGCCGCAATATGCCTGGTGGTAATATTGTTGTAACCCCTTTCATTAAAGAGTTCCAGTGCCTTAGCCAAAATTTTTTCCTTCGTGCTCATTCGCCAAAGATAAGAATATTAGGAAAGGTAATAAATCATATTCCTTAAATTAGAACATTTGTTCTAATTTAGTATATTTGCCTTTCAAATCTTATCACAATGAAAGGAAAACAAAAATTTGATTACGAGGCTGCTGGAAGTCGTGAAAAGAAAGATGAAACCGATATCCAGGATATAATGGCAAAAGTACTGCAGGTGCTTATAGGATTTATTATGGCAGTGCTGCATATGTAATGAAAAAAAAGATTTCATATTGGTTTTTGCTGGGATTAGCTGCCTGGGTACTTATTGTTCAGCTAAGAAAGAATGGTATGTTTATTCCTTTTATCAATAATCATTTTACTGATTGTATTACCGTTCCGATGTACTGTTACTTGATAGAATATATCATGAATTCACTATTGGGATTTCGCTGGAAACCGGATTTCAAATTTGTAATGACTTCAATTTTATATCTGTCTTTTTTATTTGAAGTACTCTGTCCAAGACTATCACCCTTATTTACCGGAGATATTTTTGACGTACTGGCTTATTTTCTTGGCGGAATGCTGTATTACTTTTTCAAGATTAAATCATTTTTTACTATCATAAAAAAGACCGGCAGAACCTTATTCTAAAAAAGGCTGCCGGTCGAGGGTTATTGTTTTTATCCTGTTTTTGTACGCTGTGAAGAGTAGGGGAACTGTTAATTATTACCGCTGTTCGCTCTGTTGGAATCTTCAAACTTCACCTGTTTTGTAGCTCCTTTTACATTATTATTCCCGAATTTATAGGTAAGAGAAAGGTGAACATTTCTGATAATTCCCTTGTATTGGTAATCAATATTGTAATCCGGATAATATTCTATTCCTTTTTCACGGTTGGTATTCAGTACATCATTCAAGTACAAATTAACCAGAAGCTTTTTATCCATGAATGCTAATTTCACTCCGGTGTACAATGATGCATTGGTATAGTAATAGGTATTTCCATCTCTGTTGGGAAGGCTTCCCCATAATCCCAGTAAGAATGTTACTGTTTTATCTTTATTGAGGAAGAAATTATTGTCTATGTTTACATTGGCACTGTATCCTGGAGGAACAGGCAGAATGGAAGGATCATAAGATTTTGCTTTGGTATAATATCCATTCACAAAAATGTTGGATTCCAGCCATTTCAATTTGTTGTAATTATAACTGATGTTGATTCCGGTTTGATTTTCATTATAGAAATTCTTAGCAATGGTATATCTGTAATTTTCATCAATCATCTGAATTCTGTCCCAGCTATCTTTATTATAGCTGTGATAAAGTGTAATGTTGAGGTTGTTATTCAAAACATATCCGAATTCAAAGTTATCAGAGAATGATGGCAATAGATAAGGATTCCCAGTGGTATACTCAAAATTGGAAGTGAAATATTTAAACGGATTCAGGTTTCCAAAATAAGGACGTGAAATTCTTCGGGAATAACTCAATGAAAATGAATTGTTTTCATTAGGCTTATAGCTTAAATAAGCTGTAGGGAATAGTTTACCATATTTGATCTTTGTAGAAATATTATCATTCATAGAAATACCTTCCAGAGTGGTGTATTCATAACGAAGACCTGCTTTTGCATCCCATTTATCGTTGATTTTAAAGTTGGTCGAAAAATAGGCAGCATAATTTTCTTCATTATAAAGGAATGTATTGGTTTTACCTGCATTAAGCTGATTTTGTCCGTTGATAATATCGAAGAAATTAAATTCAGAATCATTTTTGATCTTCGTATATTTTAATCCTGATTCTGTTTTTATTTTACCAAATGTTTTTTCCAGATCAGCCTGTCCTGAGTAAATTCTGTATTTGCTGATAGGATTAGCCATTGTGTAGATCTCTTGAGGAGTATAAGTATTGGAGAAATTTCTAGCATTGGAATTATTGAGCATTATATTAGCTGTTACATTCAGTTTGCCTCCTGCACTGTCAATTTTAGCTTCATAAAATGCAGTAGCATTGTGAACACTCCTGCTGTTTCTGTTATTGAAATCAGAAGAAATATCAATAACTTCTTTTCCATTGAAACGTGTCGATTCACTTACTCCTATTTCTTTTGGATTGCTGTGTGAATAATTATAGTTGATGCCGAAAAGATTTTTATCATTAATCTTATATTCTGCCTTTATATTTCCGCTTTTATATTTATAATTATTAAGGTTGTCACCATCTTTGTTCCAGTAATGATTATTTGAAATACCGGACATATTATTGTATGTATTATACTGCCAGTAATTATCTCCGGCAGATAAATTTGTACTTAGAGAAAGCTTTTCTCCCTGATAATTAAAAGTAGCTCCCCCTCTTGATGAAACGGTAGGTTTTCCCCAAAAATAATTTCCCGAAGTCTGAATAGATCCGTTCCAGCCTAGATTGGCATTTTTTTTAAGAATAATATTAATCAATCCACTTTTTCCTTCCGCATCGTATTTTGCAGGGGGAGTGGTAATGACTTCAATTTTAAGAATATCATCGGAGCGGATTGTCTTCAGGTAATTGATAAGTTCCTGTCCGTTTAGATTGAGCAGCCTGTCATTGATCATTACGGCTACATTACTTTTCCCTGCAATACTTATTGCTTCATCACTGGTTTTTACCATTGGTGTTTTGGCTAGAGCTTCTATAGCATCAATACCTTGTGATGCTACAGAATTCTCTACATTGAAGACCAGGCGGTCTACTTTTCTCTCGAATAATTTTTTCTTTGCAGTAATGGTTACTCCTTCTACTTTCTGTAGCATCGGTTCATCCTTGATCTGAATGTCCTTTCTGATGTTCCCTTTTACTGTAATTTTCTCATTGTTGGTTTTTACCCCGTCTTTTATGATCTCAAGTACATAATCTCCATTCTCCTTTAAAGGAATTTTAAATATTCCTTTCTCATCTGTAATGGCGGAAAATTTAGTTTCATTTTTTGTGATGAGCACTTCTGTTTCTGCTACAGGTTTATTTTCTTTGTCTGTAATCGTTCCTTCCACACTTTGTGCCCATGCGAAAGAAGAAGAAACAAAACTTAAAAGAATAATAATTTTCCGGTTCATAGTTAGCTTTTTTATACAAGACAATTATTTTGGAGAAAATATTACATCCATTTGTGAAAAATCTTTTATTTGAAAAAATACCTGAGTATTCTTTTGGCTATTTTTGTATTGTCTATAAATTTTACATCCATGCACGCCAAGCTTTTACAATACATGAGTTCCATTCATGAATTTTCCCAAAAGGAGATTGAAATGATTCAACAGTATTTTGAGCCTATCTCTTTTTCAAAAAATACAGTAATAGAAGAAGCTGGGAAGGTTCCCAATTATCTTTATTATATTGTTTCAGGATATCTTAGATTGTTTTATTTGGATGAAAATGGAAATGAAGTGACGACTCATATCAACTGTCCACCTGGTTTTTTTACCTCCTATTCTCATTTTATCAGTGAAACAGTCTCGGATCACAATGTAGAGTGTATTACAGCGTGCGAACTTCTAAGAATTACAAAACAAGATCTCGATCACCTCATCAATGAGAGCCAGGCAATGAAAGACTTTAGTATTTCGGTATTTCAACACTCAATAACTTATAATGAAAACCGTTCCAGAGAGTTGTCTGCACTCAATGCAGAACAACGGTATCTTAAACTTTTAAAAGATTATCCTGAAATTATTCAGCATGTTCCTATCCGGTATATTGCATCATTTTTGGGAATGAAACCGGAAAGCCTGAGCAGAATCAGACGAAAAATAATTAACTAACAAAAGTCAAGTGGTTCCTGAAATAAGTGGCTGAACTTTGCTGCATTAAAATGAATGTAATGACAAAGAATAATCTAAGCCTTGTTTCAGGTGCTAATGGACATTTGGGAAATAATTTAGTCAGATTTTTATTAAAACAAGGTATTCCGGTGCGGGCAACAGTTCGTAATATCCACAATACAAAACCGTTTGAAGGCTTGAATTGTGAATTGATACAAGCCGATATTACGGATAAAGCATCTTTTGTAAAAGCACTTCAGGGAGTAGAAACGTTTTATGCGGTAGGCGCTTCTTTTAAACTATGGGCTAAAGATCCAAAGAAAGAAATTTATGATGTCAATATCAAAGGAACCAGAAATACCATTGAAGCAGCTGCTGAAGCTGGTGTGAAAAGAATAGTTTACGTAAGTTCTATCGCAGCTCTTGATTATACACAATTGCCTACAAAGGAAAGCAACGGCTACAATCCGGATCGCAGAGACATGTATTATAATTCCAAAAATGATGGTGAAAAACTGGCTTTTGAATTGGCAGCAAAACTTGGAGTAGAGCTTGTTTCTATTATGCCGTCAGCTATGATTGGGAGTGAAGCCTTTTTACCTTTAAATGTTTCCTATGGAGTCTTGAAGCTTATTCTGAATAAACAGATTCCCGTGGATACCAAAATTACTTTGAATTGGGTGGATGTGAAAGATGTAGCGGAAGGATGTTATCTGGCTGCCCAAAAAGGCCGTCCCGGAGAACGCTATATTCTTGCCAATGAAAAATGTATGACCATTACAGATACAACAATTCTGGCCAATAAGTTATATCCGGATTTGAAATTGAAAGTTCCAAGCTCTGTTCCCAAAGGAATTCTTTTTACCATTGCAGCAATGATGGAATTCTCTGCAAAACTGAGCAGAAAAGCTCCGGTATTAACGAGAAAAGATATTTCAATGTTTTCAGGATTGCAACAGGATTTTGATATTTCCAAAGCCAGAAATGAGCTTGGTTTTAATCCTAAAAGCCCTGAAAAATCTGTACAGGAAGCTTTTGACTATCTGATACAGCATCCTGAATTGTTGAAATAAGTTTAAAACTATAGTTGAATGATAGAGCCCTTATAAAATTTAGTAAGGTCATACAGATCGGTAAAGTATTTTTGGAGATCTGTATTGCTTTTATCATCGAGGGGTTTTATTCCGGAATGATTTTCTGCCAATGCATATAAAGATGGGTAATCAGGTTTCAGATAATCAGAAAGAATATTTTCTTTGTTCTGTTCTCTGCCGATTATTTCAGTGAGGAATATTCCGTAGATCAAAAATTGGGTGAAATTCTGGGCATTTATAATATAATTCAAATTTTCTTTGGACAGTTGCTCATAATTGGTAAGAACCTGCAGGTAGTTTTGTGTATGTAAAGGTGATTGTATTTCGTAAAAAAGATCAATACCATTAATGAATAGTTGTGTTTTTATTTCTTCATGATCAGAAGGGTAGCTTTTACTAAACCATAAAAATATATTGAGAAGCTCTTGCTGAGTAAGTTCTTCCACTGAGTCCTTTACTTTATCTTTTATGATCTCAAGGCTGGCTTTTCCGTCAGGCTGAAGGAAGCTCAGAAAATTCTCTTCTTCACGGCAAAGCTTATTGTACAAATTGATTTTGGCAATATTTGGGTTGGTTTTGATGAAATAAAGTTCTTCTGTCATAACGAATCACCAAATATTTTTATAAAAATGGTAATTAAAGATACAAAATATGCTGAAACATAGATTGAAAAATGTTATGCGATGAATGGAATCCGTTTTTAATATGGAAGCGGGAAGATGGTGGCTAGAGGTTTTGGATCCTATAGAAACAAAGAATTTTCTGATATCAAATAGCGTTTTAAAAATTATTTTAAATCGAAAATAAGCACGTCGCAGATAATCGCGCTTACGTGGTTCATACTTAATACCGAAATAATCAATTATTTTATTAGTAAAACTCAATGTTTCAATAACGGAAAATTTTGCTTGTATGTACTTCATAACTTCCATCCTCCATCTTCCTTTCCTAATACTTTCAAATCGTTTCATGCAAAGCAATCCTGTTTCCTTCGGAATCTTCAAATTCAGCCACTGCAAAACCATATTTTTCATCCGTTCTTTTGGGATAAAGAATTTTTCCTGCATGCTGAAGAACCTTCTCCAATGTCGCATCAATACTTTCTGTTTTAAAATAAATAATAACCCCGTTTTGAGTAGGCTTATACACATCGCCTTTAGCTAAAGCTCCGGTAATTCCACTGTTTTTTTCCTCAAAAGGGAAGAGAGCCATTTCATACTGATCGATAATTTCCTTTTCAAAACTGAAATTGAATACAGCTGAATAAAATTTTTCTGCACGTTTAAGATCATTAACAGGGATTTCAAAATAAACAACAGGATTGGATGAATTCATGAAAATTTATTTTTTAAATGATGGAAGTTCTTTTATTTCTGGCTTAAACTGTATTTCTGCAGCTATTGATTGGAGAAGAGATCTGGCAACGGAAAGCGGATGTTCCGGGAATTCATGATCGTATTTCTCCAATTCGGATTTATTCATCAGTGTTCCTTGCTTAAAATCGGGATCATAAGGATCTTCAAACCAATTAGCTATCGTCTCTTCTTCAATGGTTACTTCTCCGGTTTCAATCAGGTTGTTGAGAATAACGGCATCTCTCATTCCTGTAATGCCAATTTCGTTAGCCTGAATTTTCACAACATAGCTACAGTTTTCAAAAGGAATGGTGATAGAGGCAATATAGATCATCCCGGTTTCCTGCTGCGGAACTTTGATAATGGTTTTTACGCAAGGAATATCGTGGATTTGGACAATATCCGTTTCAATAGTACCACCATTGGAGGTTGCAGCAATATTTCTGTAAAATTTCTTCAGATAGGCAAGATCTTTAGCTGTAGGAAGATCAGGTTCTTTGTCAAAATAATGTAAAACAATCAGTGCAGACTGTTGTGGATTTACCCATCTGATAGCATGATGATCCTCAGATACCTTCTCCCATCCCTGATCGGGAATGATTACAGAATGGAGATTAACTTTTATTTTTTTCTTCTTGCTGAAAAATTTGAACATGGCTGATCTTTTAGCTTAAAGATCGTATTATTTTGACAATTAAAAGAATTTCAGGAAAAGAAATTTGAAGATATTTTAATGAGCAGATAGACATTCTCAATCAATAAAAATAGATAGACTTCTCTATTTTTTATGTAGCTTTGTTAAAATTTTCAGGATGAAAAAAGAAAAAGTACGCGATAGGATCATTAGAGTAGCTTCTGAATTATTTTATAAACAAGGATACAATTCTACAGGAATCAATCAGATTATTGCTGAGGCAGATATTGCGATTGGATCGTTGTATAATCATTTTGCATCCAAAAATGACCTTCTTCAAGCCTATCTGATTAAAGAAGAACAAGATTGGTTTCAAGGGTTTGAAAAAAGTATTGCCTCTATTTCTCATCCGAAAGAAAAGATATCAGCCATCATCGATTATCGTAAAAAATTACAGAAATCATCAAAGTTTGCAGGTTGCCCTTTCATCAAAATTGTTTCGGAAACCGGAGATGGAAATACAGCTGTATCTGCTTTTGCAAAAAATCATAAAGAAAAACAAAAGGTGATGATCAGCAATATTGTAAAAGAATATGATAATGAACATCAGCTATCGGACTCTGAAGCAACTACCGAAAATATATTTTTACTAATAGAAGGAGCCGTGATAACATCTACCATTACTAAAAATAATGACTCTTTTGATCAGGTTAAAAAAATGATTCAGGGTTTATTACCCTAATTTTTTTATGAATTTAAAAATAGATATATCTATATAATTATGAAATGTAACTATTTGAAATTGTTTGTTATACTTTTTGGTCAGTTATTAACGATCATGGATATTTTCATTATTAATGTCTCCATACCCTCTATACAGCGTGATATTCAGGCTTCTAATGGTGAAATGCAGTTGATGATTGCAGCTTATCTCATCGGATTTGCTTCTTTTCTGATTACTGGAGGCCGAATGGGAGATGTATATGGGAGAAAAAAGATTTTTATTCTTGGGTTGATTTTCTTTATGGTAAGTTCAATAGCTTGTGGAATTTCACAAGGAGCGATACAACTCATGATTTCAAGGCTGGTACAGGGAATAAGTGCGGCATTGATGGCTCCTCAGGTGCTTTCGATGATTCAGATTTTATTTACTAAGCATCAACAGCGTACCAAAGCAATGGGTTGGTACGGAATTACTATTGGAATCGGAACCATTGCAGGGCAGTTTCTGGGCGGATACTTTTCATCATTGACAGCTTTTGAAGAGCCATGGCGGCTTATTTTTCTGATCAATATTCCAATAGGTCTGATCGCCATTATTTTTAGTCTTTGGATACTGGTAGAATCTAAAGTGAATACTAAAGAATCCTTTGATGTGGGAGGTGTTGTTCTATTATCCATGGGACTTTTCAGTATAACATATGCACTTACCGCTTCTGAGAAAGACGGTTTTTCAATTCAGAGTATAGTATTGATTGTCATTTCTATCTGTATTTTGATCTACTTTATAAAAAATCAACAGCTTAAATTAAAAAACAAAAAATCATACCTTGTTGATTTTGAATTATTTCATTATAAAAATTTCAATCTGGGGATTATTGCCGTTTCTTTCTTTTTTATCATGCTGGATTCTTATTTCTATATTCTGTCTTTATTCTTTCAGGATGGATTGAAGATGAGTCCGTTGAGTGCAGGTGAAATTATTGTGTTTCAAGGCTTTGGATTTATACTGGCTTCTGCTTTTTCAGTAAAATTGATTCTGAAATATGGGAAAAAAGCCTTGTTGGCAGGACTTGGCTTTATTGTGCTGGTGCTGATTCTTCAGATTATTTTCTTCAATAGCGATACTGAATTTTACCTGTTTTATGTATTGTTGTTTTTGCATGGAGCAGGAGTAGGCTCTGTAATTCCTTCACTAGCCAATATTGCTCTTTCGGGAATGCCTGAAAAGCTGATAGGAAATGCTTCCGGAGTTTATAATACCTTCCAGCAGATTGCTGCGATCATCGGAATTGTAGCTGTCGGAAGTGTGTTTTATTATTTTCTCGGAGATAAACCTTTGGTAGAGCATTATCATACCGCATTTACAATAGCTATCCTGATTAATATTATATGCCTGATTATCGTTTTGGCGGCTATTTTTAAAGTACCGGATCATGTTCTTCCTAAAAGCAGAAGATAATTATTGAATTGCCCATTCAACAAAACGGTTCATCACTTCTTCCCAATGAGGTTGATCATGATTAGGTTCTCCGTTTTCCACTTCAAAAAAATGATGATCGGTATTCAGGTATCTTTTATAGGTTAAATTATTCTTATAGGCTCTGATGAAATAAAGCGGAACAAGGTCGCAAAGGTCACTGGCAATATCATTGGATCCGTACGCCATATAAATCGGTTTATTGAAGGCTAGCCAGTCATCAAGCAAAGGAACGGAAAAGGATTTCCAAGACAATAATGAAGGTTTCTTTTTCAGTATTTCAGGATCATTGGCATCCTTGTAGAGTTGATATTGTTCTGCAATAACAAGTGTTTCAGGCATTGAAACAATCACCAAATGATAGTACTTTTTAATGTTTTTGATATCAAAATTGGCAATACCGTCGCCAATCATTCACATTCCTTTTTTGAATTTACATACGTAGATTCATTGTTGATAACCTTTCCGCTTTGAGAAAAAAATAAAGATGAGGAAAGAATGAATAAAGGTGATAAGTATCTAAGTAAAAATTTCACAGAGAATAATTGATTTTAAAATTTCGTTTTATTAGAAACAAATTTCTTTTGAGAAAATAATAACAGGTTTAAATGTTTCATGGAGTATAGTTTTAGTTATACAGAAAATGATGTAGTAGCAAGTAGGAATATTTCACCACTGGCAGGGGTTAGTCCATCTGTTCTGTCAGAGAAATAGAGATTTCGGATATCGGATGTAGAAATAATCTCGGTGCGATCAAAACAGGCATCTTGAGCTAAAAATAAAACTTCAGAAGGGCTAAAGAAGCTCACAAACGGAGTTCCTGCTTCACGAGCCCCTTTTTCGGCCATTTCCTGCATAGGCTGATCTTCTTCTTCCAATAAATCTATGGGAAGATAAAAAGCCATGGCTAATGTAGAACTGGGAGCCAGTGTTGCTATTTGTTTCAGGGTAGAAATTATGGCTTCTTTGGTAAGATAGAGCGTAACTCCGGTACAGACAATTACAGCAGGTTTGTCAGAATTGAAACCTGCTTTTATCAGTTCATTCCACCATGAAGAAACTTCAAAATCAACCGGAACAAAATGAAGATTTTTTGGTAATCCGTATCCTGTTTCTTCTAGCCGTTTTTGCTTCCACGCCAATGTTTCAGGTTGATCTATTTCAAAAATTTGTAGTTTTGAAGCAATATCCTGCCTTCTTTGCGCAAAAGTGTCAAGTCCTGAGCCAAGGATAACATACTGATGAGTTCCTTTTTCACTTTCACGAATTATTACATCTTCGATGAATCTGGAACGAGCTACAATAGAGGCTCTTAGCCTTTTGGTATATTTCATATCCGGACGTTCCTGCCATCCTTCCTCGGGAGCAATAAGCTGTAATCCTATTTCATCTTCAAGAACATATGGGGCATCATCAATCTGAACATGTAAACCTCTCCATAAAGCTGTTCTTACAGCAGTATTGTCAGGTTGGAGAAGAATTTGATCGTTCATAGGATTTATTTTTCTGCGGAGATTAATAACATCATAGGTCTGCGGAGTTCTTCTTTCATTTCCGGAATTTCTTTCAGCATTTCAGAGCTGGGTTCCGGTTCAATAATTTCTTTGATTTTGAAACCATGTTTCAGTAAAGTATTCAGATAAGAGGTGAGAGTTCTGTGGTATTTAATAACGTTTTCACCTAAAAATGTTGTATTTCTTTTTCCCTCCATAAAATATCGATCAACGGGCCAGCTGGTTTTTTCTCCCTCTTTATCGTAAACCCAGTCCTGACTTCCTTCAGCGGTAAAGACAGGATGTTCCACTGAAAATACAAAATGCCCGCCTGAAGTTAACCATCGATAAATATTTTGGACAATGGTATCGAATGATTCCATATAATGTAGGGTAAGTGAACTTAAAATAATATCAAACTGCTCTGCCGGATAGTCAACATCTTCCAAAGCTTTTCTTTCGTAGATAATACCTTTCAGAGTATTGATCTCTCTTGCTTTAGTAAGCATTTTTTCAGAAAGATCAATGCCAATAACGGATGTTGCTCCGTTTTCTATTGCATATCGACAATGCCATCCGAATCCACAGCCAAGATCAAGTACATTTTTCCCTTTAAAATTGGGTAACATATTTTTCAAAGCATGCCACTCTCCGGCACCTTCCAGCCCCAATTGGGAACGGAGCATTTTCTCATACTGGTCAAAAAAAGACGGATTATCGTATTTATTTTCTTTCATGGCAGAGAATATTTGCTGTTTATGAAATTGAGATTAATGAATGATAAAATTACAACTATTAGCCGGGAAATTTTAGAACGAGGATTCTGTTTTTTCAAAAAAAAATCCTTTACCGAAATAAAGGATTGAATGTATAGTGTAAAAATGATTTTATTTTCTGCCCTCACGAACTGCTCGAATTAAATCTTCGTTTCGCTTGTTAGCTCTGTCATTATTTAGAGACATCACCGCCCAAATTGCAGCCGGAAGCCATCCAATTAAGGTAATCTGTAAAATAAAACAGATAATTCCGGTGAGAATCTTTCCTCTGACAATAAAAGAGAGAAAAGGAAGTACAATAGCTAAAAACATGATTTAAATTTTTAAGGTTATTATATCGTTTTAGGTATTAAATATATTGATTTTTAGGGTAATGAAAAAAAAAGGGAACCGATTAATCTTTCATATTCTTATTCCATAGAGCTTCAGCATAGTCTCTGAATTCTTTTGGGCCTTGCTGGAAAGCCTTGTCAAAAGTATAAGATCCTCCTGCAAATACAGGCTTACCATGATTTTCCATTCCGGTTTGTATTTTTGTTTCTCCACGCATGGCAAACTTTTGTTTTCCTTCATACATGATGATTTTTAAATCGGAAGGACTTACATCTCCTTTACAGGCCATTTTATACATCATCCAAACTTCAGCGATCCCGTTTTTATCAAGATCTGTTACCGCTAAAGTATTTTTCTTGAATTCAGCATCAATGTCTACCATACAGTCTTTAACGAAATCATTAACTTTCCATACGAGCTGATTATTTTCCAAAGAATAGCACTGGGCAAAAACTTCAGCATCACTGCCATCATTTTCATGGGGAAAATTTTCATTGATATAGACTCCGGTTTCGGAAGTAATAACAGCATATTCTCCGGTTTTATCTTTCCATCGGAATCCGTCTTTAAAGTTTCCTTTATATTTCAATGCTGCTGGAACCTGAGCAGAGTCTATTTTGGTAGTGGTTAAAGAGTTTGTTTTTTCTACCTGATTAACTTCCGGAGATTGAGCTTCTGAAAGAGTGTCTTTTTTTTCTTCTTTACAGTTTAAAAGGAATAGAAACGGAAGGCAATAGAGTAGATGCGTTTTTTTCATAGATTATTTTTTGGTCTGCTAACAGGGCTCGAACCTGTGTCCTCCCGGATGAAGAGCCGGGTGCTCTGCCGCTGAGCTATATCAGAAATTAGGATAGGTGCAGGGCTCGAACCTGCGTCAATCCGGTTAAAGAGCCGGATGTTCTACCACTGAACTAACCTATCCTTTATTTTTTCTTCAGAGTTTTCCAGAAAAATATTTGTTTTTTTCCTATTTTATAAAAGAAAATTTTGAACAAAGGAACAACGAACGGCAATCGTTTTGAAAAAACGGGTAGTCTGAGGAAGTGACGACTGAAAAATTTATTTATTATTATTTAGCATATTGCGTAAAAAAAGAATTTCGTTCTTCAGTTCCTCTAAGTTCCTGTCTTTCTCCTCCAGTCTTTTTTCATACTGTTCTTTCAGTTCTTCAGAAAAATTTTTATTGATAATAGCAGCATTATCTCCCTTGTCATTATGCTGGTTAAAAACAATCCCTTTCTCTGCTAACCAGGATAAAATATCCACTTCTAAAACAGCTTCTATTTTAGCTAGATAGTCTAACGAGGGAGTGCTCTTATCACTCTCCCAGTTGGAGATTGTTTTTTGTGTTGTTTTTAGCATGAGTGCCAATTCTTCCTGGCTTATCCTTTTACTTTCTCTTGCTTGTTTAAGTTTTGCACCTATTACCATATTGTAAAGATAAATAATTTAGGAATTCTTTTCTGAAAATTAGAAAAATACGTTATAAGCTTATATAAAAATATTGTTTACTTTCGATTAGTGCAAAATAAGAAAAAAATGCGACATGTTTAATTATTCACTGTAAGTACCTTTGTATAAACTATTTAACATAATAAAAAACTCACTATTAATTAGAGTTATTTATTAAAATTTTATATTTTTAACTTATAAACAAAATCAATTATGAAAAAATTAACATCATTAAAAAATGGTAAAGTACTTAACACAGGTAGCCTAAAACAGATTCAAGGAGGCAAAAGGCTTCCTGATGGTGTATGTAGTGGTACCGGAACTGCTAACGATCCTTATGTTTTAGCATCAGTAGTTATTCCTTCTGGCGCATCTGATGGATGCTAGTATAGGACTTTAATTATGGCTTCTTCTATATGGGGAAGCCTTTTTTTAATTATGATTTTAATTTTATCTACTACCCATGATGACGATACCAATGTTGTTATGGAACATTTAGCGAATATGGGGGAAATCTGTATTCGTATCAACGATATCGATATTTTTAATGGAACAACAAGAATATATTATAAAATTTCTTCTCCTACTTCTTTAACTGTTGAGAATGAATTAATTGGGAGCGTAGATTTGAGCCAGGTTAAAGTAGTATGGTATAGAAAATGGGGTAATTTTAATAAATATAAAGATTTACTTAATGAGAATATTTCAAACGAAATGTTCCAATATTTACACTCAGAGTATTCTGGTATTTTAAAAACGATCCTATATTTTTTGAATGATAAAAAATGGATAAATCATCATTCTAATATCAGCAGATTGAATAAAATTGAAATGTTGACTATTGCAAGCAATATAGGACTAAAAATTCCTTCCACAGTAATTGCAAATAATTTTTATACTGGGGAGAAAGATTGGATAACCAAGTCTATTAATGAAGGAACTGTAATTAGCCATAATCAAAAAAACTTTCCTCTAATGACAGTAGAATATAATAATTCTATAATTTTCTTTTTTCCAAGCCTATTTCAGCAGCATATTTATAAAGAATATGAACTTCGGGTTTTCCATTTAAATGGGAAAAATTATCCTATGGCTGTATTTTCTCAAAATGATAAGCAAACTTCTGTAGATTTCAGGAATTATAACCAGAATAAACCGAATCGATTTATCCCTTACCAATTACCTGAAGATTTAAATAACAAAATTTGCCAACTAATGAAAACATGCCACATAGATACAGGTTCTATTGATATTATAAAAGGGATAGATGGGGAATATTATTTTTTAGAAATTAATCCCTCTGGACAATTTAGAATGACATCTTACCATTGTAACTATAACCTGCATTATGAACTGGCAAAACAGTTAAAAAGAATGAATGATGAATAAAAGCTTACTACAGGAACTTAACCCGCATAAAAAAGAATTATTTCCTGCTATTTTTGCTCAGGTTACCGAGAATAAAAAATTAGTAACACAGTCACTAAGAAAAATTGAGGCTAAAAAGTATCAGTCAGAAATTTTTTGTTTAAAATCTTATAAAGATGGAATTAACCCACCTAAACCTTGATATTAATAAAAGATGTTTTTTTTTTGCATGTTGTATCCCAGTGAAAGGCATTCAATTAGGGGCTATTTACGATTTGCAAAGGGATGATATTGAACGGGTTCCTAATTCTATTATTGATTTTATTCATAATATTCATTCCAAAACTGTAGTGAGTATTATAGAAGAATGGAAAGATGATGAAATTGCGCAGGAATATATAGAATTTCTGATTGAAAAAGAGTTTATTTTTTTTGCAAATGAAGACCATTTTCCAAATCTTTCAGATGATTGTTTTAATGATGATGTTTCAAAAATTGAATTTGCTACAATTCTTTTATCAGATGATTTGATAAAAGAAGCACAACATATTTCGGATAGGGTTGATTATTTGGGAGTTAAACGTTTACATTTACATTTTTCGCCTGATATGGACGTGCAAGAAATTCATAATTTACTAAATTCTCTTCAAAAATCATGTGTTATAGATTTATCTGTATCATTGCCTTACCAGAAAAATTTTACTACGTCTAGAGTATTAAAAGAACAAAGATTAAAAAGTATTTATTTCTATCAATCTCCCTATTCTAAGGAAGATAACTATGGTAGAATAAATTTATATTATTTAAAGCAAAATGAGAATAGTTTATTTGTACCCAAATCGAGTATTGATACAATAGCTATCAATCATAGAGCATTTCTGACAGCAAAAAAATATAATCTCGGCTTATATAAAACTATCCTCGTAGATTATTTGGGGAGAATAAGGTTAAATGGTACAGATAAAAAAGACTATGGCTCATTTTTAGGCTCTAAGGATGAAATTGACAGAAGTTTATTAATCCTCTCCGAATTATGGAATTTAAATAGGAATAAAATTAACCCATGTAAGAACTGTGAATTAAGATATGCCTGTACTGCTAGTTTTATTCCAGAATATGACCAGGAAAAAGAAGAATATTTCGTAAATTGTAATTATAATATTCACACTAATGAATGGATTTATTAAATATATAATTATATTGGCTTTATTCTGCTTAACGAGTTGTCAAAATTTTTATTTTTTAAAAGAGCAAAGAGTAGAATCTGACAAGCACTCATACTGGAAGTTTAAGCTATACTTTGATCAAGGCAAAAATCAATTAGATTTTTATACTTATGGGGATTATGTATATAACAAAGTAAATAAACAATATATATATTTCACTTCTTCAGAAATGAAAAAATTGCTATATCATAGTATCCCACAAAATTATACAGAGCAGTTTTTATTTATGTATACTTATCAGCCTACATTTTCAAATATTTTAGGCTTTTATTATAAAGGAGTTTCTATTGAGGAAGTGAAAAAAAGATATTCTGAAATACCACATAAAGAAGACCTAAACCAAGTTTTTTCTTGTTACCCTTTCGAAAAATTTCAGGTTTTTGATTTGTTCAAAAAAGTAGATGGTGGAGTGATAAGGTTTGTAGCAATAAATAATCCTAACTATCCTAAAGATCCCGACTATAAAATGTTTAACAAAGAAATTAATGATATGTTCTTTGAAAATAATAATTTATTATGGGATGGATATGTAGAACCTCTTAATTAAAAAGCTTTATGAAAAAAAATATTTTAACTTTCCTTTTTATTTTATCCTGCTTTGCTGCTTTTCAGGGACAGACATTTAGAACTTATTATCAGATGACATACAAAGTAGATTCTACAAAAAATGAATCAGTAAATAAAAAGATGCTATTAGATGTCAAAGATGAAATTTCGAAATTTTACTCTTACGATTTGTATCATATAGATTCGTTAGCACTTCATAATGTAGATGTTCGGACAAAATCAACGGATTTTGATTTTTTGATAACAAAAAACAAAAAAGAGAATAAAATAGAGAAATATTATATAATTGGGTTGGACAGGTATTCTCTGAAAGAAGACTGGCCTAAATTAGATTGGAAAATTACAGAAGAAACAAAAAATATTGATAATGTAAACTGCCAAAAAGCTACTTTACATTATAAGGGGAGAGACTGGACAGCCTGGTTTGCTAAAGAAATTCCTTTTCAGGAAGGACCTTATGTTTTTAACTCTTTGCCTGGTCTTATAGTAGACATGAGAGATTCAGGATATAATTATATTTTTACAATGACTGAACTTAAAAAAGATAATGGAGAAGTTAATATGGAAAACGATTTCATTCCGGTTACTCAAAAACAATTAAACAAACTTTATTTGGATTATTATAATGATCCTTACAAGGAACTCAAAGCAGGAAAAGCAGTAATGAAGGTTGTGGATGAGTCAGGAAGAGTAATAACCCCTAACTTTAAGCAGCTTACTGAATTTAAACAAAAGTTTATAAAAAATAATAATAATCCTATTGAGTTGGCAGATGCTGTAAAGTATCCATAAATGACCGTCCTTTGAACTGTTTGGAAGCCAGTTCATGAATAGCTAATTGTCCTCTCATTAATTCAACGATCATTTCCGCAACATCTTCGGGGCGGCGGCGCTGATCTAATGATTGATAAAGTTGTTCAATGGTGTTCATTCCTTATTATTTTGCTTTTTTTATGAAATTAATTCTTTCAATGTTTTATCCGTTTTCATCAGCTCTCCCTGAGGAATCTGATGATTAAGATAAGTAAACAGCAAATCGGTTACCCAAGTATTTTCAAGATCATGGATATAATAAGACGATATTAATCCAAAGTCATCTGAAATATAAGCGGGTAATTCAGATGAGCCTGTAGCTTTGAAAATAGAGATGAAAATTTCTTTTCGGAATTGCGTAATAGCATCTTCAGTTTCTTCATCTATTTCTTTTCCATCCACAGTTTGATAAGCTTTCATCCAAGCATCAGAAAACTCTGAGGAATCTCTGTTGTCCAGGATTTTATCAATCTTTTCTGAATCAATATGGTGAAGAGCAGCTTTTAATGCATAATTAAAAGCTGTTTCTAATGTATTTAATTTTTCTGTCATAATTAAAAAGATACCACAAAGACATTTATTGAGCTTGAGGATCAAAATAGGCTTTAAAAGTAAGTGGGTTCTCCACTTTTTCTTCAGCTTCTTCAAGATATTCTAAATATTCTGACTGATGTTTTTCCATATAAACCATCACAATGGCTAGATTTACAAAAAGATTTTTATCCTCAGAACCTAATTTTAAAGCTGTTTTTAAATAATCCAATGCCTTCTCATTTTCTCCTATATCAGAATAAATTGCCCCAATGTTGATGAGTGCAGAGGTATTCTCCGGTTCAATAAGTAGAATTTCATCTAGTTCTTTAACCAGAAGATCGTTTAGAGCATCCCAATGGTCATCATTTTCCCATCTTTTCGCCTGGAGCTTTTTTACGTTTTCTAGTCTTTTTGTTATTGTATTCATGATTTAAAATTACTGAATTATTTTTCTTCCGTATAATCCCTTCTTTCAGTTGTGGTTTCCAGTGTAGCAGGCCGGAATATCTGATAAAAATTTCATTTATAGCAGACAATTTCAATTGTAAAATTGGGATGACTTTGAGATGTTTTTAATCCTGTATTGTAGATAAGATTCCATTATTGAAATACAGATAGGTTCCAAAACCATAAACCCATTGTTCATGAGCGTATCCTTTCATGGTAATTCTGTTGATATCCAAAGGTTCTCCCCATGCAATTCTACACATTTCCATACTCATTCCTATGGCAACTCTATGGTCAGCAATCATACTTCCGAATTTTGCACCATACTTGTTGATGTATATTTGTTTGGATTTTTTATCTTCTGCAATACGTTTTTGCTCATCTGCTTTTTCCTGCTTCATCTTTTGAGCTTCTGCTAATTTTTTCTCCTCCTGAATTTTATTGTATTGGGCTTCAGTAATGAAAGAACTGCGTAATTTGTCGATGTCTAATACTACTGAATAGTTTTTATTCGTAAGATAAAAAAGAGGTGTTAAATATTTTTGATTAGAAGTTTCAGTTAAGCTTAAATCTTCACAAAACCATATTTGTTTAGGTTCAATATCCAGAACTTTTCCCGTTTTACTGTCAATTAATTCTGAAATGTATTTTTTAGCAACCAAGTTTTGTCCTACAAAATCTTTTTTAGCTTTTTCAAAATAAGGAACGAGAAGAAAAGGATAATTTTGAATAGAGCTTGCCATATCTACATGCCAATATAAAGAATCTCCGGTTTTATCATCTTTTAGTTTTACCTTCAATTCTGCACTATTTTTAAGAACATCCGAAGGCATATCTTCCAGTTTTTTATAATGTCGATTACTGGAATATTTATCTCTTGCAGTAATATCCAAAATGGTAAAGTATTTTCCATCTGCATCGGATAAAATATCCAGGTAATTCATACTGCTAGAAGATTTGTATTTCTTTGACTGGGGTTTATAAAATACTTTATATCCTACATATTGTTTATAATCCACAAATCTTTGCTGTAGTTGAATGTTGCTTAAACTGTCAAAAGCCTTTGGTTTATAATAAGGTTTTTCAACTAAGCTTTCGTTTCTGATGGTAACTTGTGAATAGACGAAATTCGAAATAAAAAGGAATAAAAATAATATAGTTTTCATAATTGTTTTTAAGGTGCGAAACTATAAAAAATATATAATAAAGAAAATTAATATTGATACTTTGTTTCAGCATCCGGCCTATTCTCAATGCTGAAAATGTAATCCAAATTCAAAGGATTTTCCATCATAATAAACTTGACAGACAATATCTCTGATTATTTCCATTGATTCGGTATAAAAAAAACCATTAAGCTTTACTAAGTCTTAATGGTTTTCAATATTATTTTTTATCCAAACGCCCTCTTCAGCAAGCTTTCCACTTTAGGCTCACTTCCTCTAAAGGCTTTATACAGTTCCATAGGATCTTTTGTTCCTCCTGAAGAAAGAAGTACTTTATATTTGGCTGCAATTTCCGGATTGAAAATTCCATTTTCTTTAAAATACTGGAACGCATCAGCATCCAATACTTCTGCCCATTTATAAGAATAATATCCTGCAGAATAACCACCCTGGAAAATGTGTGAGAAACTTGGGCTCATTGCTGTCTCAGGATTGGAAGGGTAAAGTGCTGTCGCTTTAGTGTATCGATCTTCAAACTCTTTTACACTTTCATTCTCCAGCTCTGCCACTTTGGTGTGATAATTCATATCCAGTAATCCGAAACCTAATTGTCTTAGCGTCTGGTAACCTTCCATAAAGTTTTTAGATTGTTCGATTTTTTCAATTTTTTCGTCAGGAAGAACTTCTCCTGTTTTATAATGTTTCGCAAAAGTTTTCAAAAATTCTGGCTCATAGCAGAAGTTCTCCAAAAACTGAGAGGGTAACTCCACAAAATCCCATTTCACGGAAGTTCCGGATAAAGTAGGGTATTGTGTATCTGCCATCATTCCGTGAAGCGCATGTCCGAATTCGTGGAATAACGTCGTTACCTCCTGAAATGTTAATAAGCTAGGCGTATCTTTTGTCGGCTTGCTGAAGTTACAAACAATAGAAATATGTGGACGTGAGTTTTCTCCGTTCTGTTTATATTGATTTTTATAGCTGGTCATCCATGCTCCGGCTCTTTTCCCTTTTCTTGGGAAATAATCTACATAAAGGAGAGATTTATAATTTCCGTTTTCTTTTACTTCGTACACTTTTACATCTTCGTGGTATTTCGGAATATCATTTCTTTCCTCAAAAGTTAATCCGAATAGTTTTCCAGCCAATCCAAAAACAGCATCCTGAACCTGGTTTAATGGGAAATAAGGCTTCAGCTCTTCATCATTAAGATCATATTTTGCTTTACGAAGTTTTTCAGCATAGAAAGCATGATCATAGCTTTGCATATCTTCAATTCCATCTGCTTTTGCTAAAGATTTCAGTTCATCAATTTCTTTGCCAGCGTAAGGAGTAGCTTTGGTTAAAAGTTCATTTAAAAAATCAACAACTTTTGCCGGAGATTTTGCCATTCTTTCTTCTAACACATATTCTGCATAGTCTTTATATCCTAAAAGCTCAGCTTTCTGTTGTTTTAATTGTAGAAGTTCTTTGATGAGGTTTTGATTGTCGTGTTCTCCGCCATCAAAGGATTTTTTACCATTTGCTAATGCCAGTTCCTTTCTCAGTTCACGGTTTTCAGCATAGGTCATAAATGGAATATAGCTTGGATATTGTAAAGTTACTACCCAGCCTTCAAGATTTCTTTCTTTAGCTTCCTCAGCAAACTGTTCAATAATCGCTTCCGGAATTCCTGCTAATTGTTCTTTATCCGTAATATGTTTGAAATAGGCATTAGTAGAAGCCAGTACATTTTGTCCGAACTGAAGAGATTTTATTGAAAGATCCATGCTGATCTTTTTTAACTTTTCTTTGTCTTCTTCATTTAGAAGAGCACCGCTTCTTACAAAACCTTTATAAGTTTCATTTAAAAGCATTTTCTGCTCTTCATTAAGAGTATATTTTTCCTTTTCATCATAAACCTTTTTGATTTTGTTGAAAAGCGCTTCGTTCTGAGAAATTTTGGAAGAATATTCTGTTAAAATCGGAGAAACTTCCTGAGCAATCTGTTGGATTTCATCGCTGGTTTCTGCAGAATTTAAATTGAAAAAGATATTAGAAACCACATCCAATTGCTCGCCGGAATAGGCTAATGCTTCAATAACATTCTCAAAAGTAGGAGCTTCGGGATTGTCAACAATAGCATTGATTTCTTCCTCAGATTTTTGAATTAATTCCTTAAATGCTGGAAGATAATCTTCATTTTTAATGTCACCGAATGGTGCTGAGTGATATGGAGTGTTAAATTTTTCGGTTAAAATATTCATTTTTCGATTTTTAGTTAAACGTAAATGTAAGGATTCATCAGGGAATCCCAGCTGAAATGCTCAAAAATAATGCCCAAAAGCCAAGGTGTGACAAAAATGCCTTATCTTTAAATAATCTTGTCCTATGCAAAGAGGGGATGATGTCAGAATATTTAATTTTGAAAGCAGATGAGAGACTCATTTTGAAATAAAACAACCTTAAATAAATAGACTATGAAAACACTCTTAAAATTTATCGGCATTATTCTTTTGCTGGTTATCGTATATGCTGTTATTGCCATGCTGGCTTTCAGTAAAGATTATCACTATGAAAAATCTGTTGTTATTAATGCCCCAAAGGAAAAAGTATGGCAATATGCAGGCTCCTTAAAAGGATATAATATGTGGGATCCTTTTTCAAAAGAAATAAAAAATATTAAGATCACTTATTCCGGAGAAGGAGATAAAATGGGTGATTCCTATCACTGGAAAGGGGATGATAGTGAAGGTGAGCAAACTATTACAGAAATAGCTCCTAATGAAAAACTGGGTACCCAGCTTCATTTTATAAAACCTTTTGAAGGAAATGCCAAAAGTGCAATTGTACTAACTCCTGAAGGAAATGGAACGAAAGTAACATGGATGATTGATAATGAGTTGAATACCATGATGAAGATCATGAAACCTATGATGGACAGTAATATGGATAAAATGTTCGGCCAGGGACTGAATGACCTGAAGAAATTATCAGAAAAATAAATAAGAAGCCTTGTAAATATTGTACAAGGCTTTTTTATTGGATAGGAGCTTCTCCGTATTTGTTTTTTCCAGTATCTCCTTCGTTAATAAGCATCAGAAAACCATAAAAAGGGATGAGCTGATACCAGCCGCTTTCTCCCATATCGTGACACCTTTTGGTTCCCTGTGCGAACAGGAAAAGCAGTCCTGGAATAAGTACAAAGATTGAAATGGTTAATAATAATAAAGGAGGAACTATTCCCTTACAAAGTTTAAGTGTTGTTGTAATTCCGAAATCAATCAATAAAGTGAGTGCATATTCTTTATTGGAGATTCTCCCTTCAAAAGCAAAAGGATTTTTAAACATGATTCTATTTTAGTTTTTATAATTTCAAAAGTATAAATTATTTTTAAAATATTATCTTTATATAAAGAAACGATTCTATGGAGAAGATTGTATTTGAAAAAAGCGACATTAGAGACTTCGTAAAAAACACCATTGCAGAAAAAATTGAGAAACTTAAAAACTTCATCGAATTTACTCTGGAAGCCAGTCGTGATATCAAGAAAATACCGAAATATGACAGTATGCGGGAAGAAATGCAGGAAGAAATCTACCAGATGCAGCGTCAGTTGGGTGCTTTAAATGATCTCAAACGAAACATGGGCAAAGTTCTGAATACTGCAACAGATCGTATTCAGATCGGTTCTTTGGTGATAACGAATAAGGCTCGTTTTTATATCTCTGTGTCGTTAGGTGAATTTTTCTTTGAAGGTGACCGGTTTTATGCCATTTCTCCTGAAAGCCCCATGGCCAAAAAAATGATGGGAATGAAAGCCGGTGACGAATTTACTTTGAACAAAATTCATCAGAAAATAGTGGAAGTGTTGTAGATTTGTCAATTGTAAATTTAGCATCACAAATGAATAGGGAATTAATGTTGTCTGCAAAAATTGAAAAGCGCAGCAAATTGCCCATTCCCATTGACTCTGATATCATTTCTCAGCCAATACCACATTTACCACTCGAAACCTTGTACCCCGAATCTCGTACCTCGAACCCCGACTCAAAATCTTTCCCCATTCTCCTGTAAATTAACTAACATGTCGTATTTTTGTCTCTATGAAGAAAGCAGAAGTTTTAAAAGAAATAATAGAGCAAAGAAGAAGTATCTTCCCAAAAGATTATACTGACGCAGAAATTTCTCAGGAGGTTATTGATGAGATCTTACATTCGGCAACTTTGGCTCCCAATCATAAGCGTACTAAACCTTGGCGTTTCAAAATATTTAAAGGAGAAGAGAAAGCAAAATTGGCTTCAGAAATGCAGACTATCTATAAGGCTACTCAACCTGAGCAACTTTTCCTTGAGAAAAAATATAATGATATTGGCTTTAAAATTAATAAAGCTAATGTAGTGGTTTCTATTGTTGTTAATTTCAGTGGAATGGTTCCTGAATGGGAAGAGATTGCGGCCACTTCAATGGCGGTTCAGAATATGTATTTAAGCTGTACAGCAAATAATGTTGGTTGCTACTGGAGTTCTCCAAAAATTGTTGATCATTTGAAAGAATCTCTTACCATTGAAGAAAATCAGAAATGTCTGGGACTTTTCTATATGGGAGAAGTATAATGGATGAAGAATATTTACCGTAATTATAATGAAGAAGATCTGATTGTTGCCTATCTTCATATGACGGATCATACCGGCACAATAAATAATGAGATGCGTGAGGTGATCAATCAAAAATTTGATTATAATGAATTTGTAAGTAAAGCTGAAAACCGAAAAATTCTGATTAAAGAAAAGGGTAGGGTTGCTTTTGAAGTTTATCACAGTGTACAGAAAGATGAAACAATCTATTCTATTCTTAACAATATTTCATCAGAAATGATGGATAAAGAGGAATTGAAAATTTTTATTCTTGAAAAATTTGATCAATTTTCAAGAGTGAAAGAAAATGACAGGATTGATAAAAAAACGATTTATAGAAGTCTTTTAGGAATTATTATAGCTTCTATTAATGGTTTACTTTTTCTTTATACTATACTTTCATTTACTTCTGAATTTTCATTCTTTTTACTTATACCGATTTATATCTTAAATTATTTGGTGATTAGATGGATTACAAAGAAAACCAGAGATAACATCATTGTATTTTTAGCTGTTTTGATTTCTGTTATTATTTCAACTGTTTTGCCTTTTATTTTGTTGGTTTGAAAAAAATATGAAATTATATCAATTTAAGATTATCTAATTGGAAAATTTATTCTATCTTTGCACTCTTAAATATTTAACTGGGACGAGTTCCCGTAAAATTCAAACATTATGTCAGTAAAAATCAGATTACAAAGACACGGTAAAAAAGGAAAACCTTTTTTCCACATCGTGGTTGCAGATTCTAGAGCTAGAAGAGATGGTAGATTCATCGAGAAACTAGGAACTTACAACCCAATTACTAATCCAGCAACTATCGAGTTGAACGTTGATTCTGCTGTACAGTGGTTAAACAACGGTGCTCAGCCTACTGATACTGCTAGAGCTATTTTATCTTACAAAGGTGCTCTTTACAAAAAACACTTACAAGGTGGTGTAGCTAAAGGTGCTTTTGATGAAGCTGAAGCTGAGAAAAGATTCAACGCTTGGGTAGAAGCTAAAGATGCTAAAGTACAAGGTAAAGTAGAAGGTTTAGCTACTGCTAAATCTGATGCTAAGAAAGCTGCTTTAGAAGCTGAAGTAAAAGTAAACGAAGCTAGAATTGCTGCTGCTGCACAAGCTGAAGCTGATGCTAAAGCTGCTGAAGAAGCTGCAAACGCACCTGCTGAAGAAGTTGCTACAGAAGGAGAAGCTGCTGCTGAAACTGAAGAAAACACTGAAGCTTAAGAACATTTCCGGTTATGCGTAAAGAAGATTGCTATTTGTTGGGGAAAATAACACGCAGACACGGACTTGCGGGCAACGTTATCCTTAAATTGGATACCGACCAGCCTGAGCTTTACAATAAATTGGAATCAATATTCGTTGAAATCAACGGATTATTGGTTCCATTTTTTATTGCAAAATCATCATGGAGCAAATTAGATGCTCTGAACCTTGCGTTCAAAAACTCTTCTGAAGCTATGGTAGACCAGTCTTTAGGCAAAAATGTTTACCTTCCGTTAGCTTCTCTTCCCAAACTTACAGGGAAACAATTCTATTACCACGAAATCATTGGATTTGAAATTCTTGATGAAAATGATAACAACTGTGGAGTGATCAGATCTGTAAACGATCAGACGGCACAGGTGTATTTCATCACCAATCTGGATGGAAAAGAAGTAGTAATCCCTATGATCAAAGACTGGATTCTTGAAGTTAACCGAGAAGAAAGAACGATCAAAATGGTACTTCCTGAAGGTCTTATTGACGTTTTTCTAGTTCCTTCTAAGAAAGACGAATAAATTTCTATCTTATTTTTCTATTCTTCTTCCCAAGAATAAACTATTTACCTATTTCAGGTAATAATTTAATTAAACAATTTTCTGAATTCTCCAGGCGATTGCTTGGTCTTCTGTTTAAAGAGTTTACTGAAGGACTGCGGATGTTCAAAACCGAGTTCATAGGCAATTTCACTCACTGATAAACTCGTTGTGCTTAAACGTTCTTTTGCTGAATCAATTAATTTATTCTGAATATGCTGCTGTGTGTTTTGTTGTGTATGAAGACGAAGTAAGGTTCCAAGATAGTTGGGTGAAATATTCATTTGTTCGGCGATACACTTCACAGAGGGAATTCCATTTTCTATCAGGCTTCCGTTTTCAAAATATTGGGAGAGAATCTCTTCAAATTTATAAAGCAATTCATGACTTGATTTTTTTCGGGTAAAAAACTGACGTTCATAAAAACGGTCAGAATAAATCAGTAATGATTCAATCTGTGAAATAATCAGTTCCTGTGTGAATCTATCTGTGTTTGACTGATATTCACGTTCAATATTTTTAAAGATTTCAATCATGATATTTTCTTCTTTATCTGAAAGAAAAAGGGCTTCTTTCACCTGATAACTAAAGAAATCGTATGATCTTATTTTTTTGGTTAATGAGGTATTCCAAAGAAAATCAGGGTGAATCAGCAATAAAAATCCTGTAGGCTCTACCTGGATATTCTGTCTTATTTCCAGACTTAAAAATTGTTGTGGTGAAACGAAGCACAGTACTCCCGAATCAAAATCATACTGCTGTTGCCCGTAATTGAATTTTTGATGGACATTTTTCTTTAATCCGATTGAATAAAAATTCTGAATCCATCTCAATTCTTTGTCTTCTACAATATAATGCACTTTACTGTAATCTATCAGACTGATCAGAGGGTGCTCAGGATTTGGAAGATTACAGAAAGCATGAAAATCTGCAATAGAATCAAAGCGGATGGGTGTTTTCATAATAGCTAAGTTAACTGTTTTTTGTGAAAAGTATAAATGCATTGTTTCAGAAATCTTCAACTCCGCTCAGCATGAACGAAGATGAAGGATTTCATGATGATATTAAATGGCTGTTGAAACAGTCAGCTTCTCCCATTTTTCAGCATCTTTCTTTAAGATATCAATTTTATTATTGAGAAATTCCATTGTTCCTACGCCTAATAATAAATGAACAGGAGGATTTTTCTCTTTACTGATCTGAATCAGAACATCAGCTGCCTTTACGGGATCATTAGGTTGGTTACCATTAATTTCATTAAGGTGAGCCTGCTCAGAAATTCTCGCTGCTTCATAGGCCTGAATAGGATTTGAAGGGGTTTTCACAGAATCTTTATGTAAGAAATCCGTACGGAAGTATCCAGGGTAAACAACTGTAGCATGAATTCCAAAATCTTTTACTTCTTCCGCCAATGCTTCTGTAAATCCGGCAACCGCAAATTTTGTTGAACAGTAAATTCCCCAGCCCGGAAAATTTGCTGAATATCCACCTACAGAAGAAATATTGAAGATGTTTCCTGATCTTTGCTCACGAAGATAGGGAAGGGCATTTCTGATGACATTTAATGTTCCGAAAACATTCACTGCATAATTTTCTCTAGCCTCTTCATCAGTAAGCTCTTCCAGAGTTCCAATTTGTCCGTATCCTGCATTGTTGACTACTACATCGATTTGCCCGAAATGTTCCACTGTTTTTGAGATCACAGATTTTATGTCATCGTTGTCTTTAATATTGACATTAAGTGGCAGGAAGTTTTCAGATGTTTTTCCAAAGGCGGAAATTAGAGATTCAACGGTACGGCTGGTAGCCGCAACCAGATATCCTTCGGATAATAATTTTTTTACCAATTCGAATCCCAAGCCCTTTGAAGCTCCTGTCACAAACCATACTTTTTTTGTTTCCATTTTTAAATATTTTTTGTTTAAATGATGGTACAAAGATGAAAACTTACACTCATGAAAATGTAGCCGAATCGGAGAATGATGTATCCAAATCGTGAATGCTCATTCTATTTGAAAAGATTTCAGCGAACTTTCAGTAGCTTTCTGAATTTCAATGGTGTGATTCCAATATTTTCTTTAAAATACAGGGTAAAATGACTTTGATCTGCAAAACCGCATTCCAGAGCAATATCTGTCAACGAAGATGCGAATTGAGAAGTTCAATTGATTTATTAATTTTTAATTTCCGGAGATATTCTCCTAGATTGCAATGGAAATATTTATGAAATTCTCTGCTTAAATGAATAGGATGGATGTTCAACGCCTTAGAAAGCTCAGACAGATTAAGGGTTTCAACAACATTTTCATATAGAATCTCATTAATCTGACCTACCCACAGCGGTTTTCTTTCTTTCTTTGATTTCCCTCTCCTGGGTTAATTAACTGAAAAGGTGTAGTAATAGCTGACTGATCGCCATTTCAAAAGATGTACTATTGGTTTTTGTTTCTTTAAAAATCTGCTGAACCAATAATTTGAAGGCCGGATTTTTTATATTGAAGCTGCCTTCAATCTTGTTTTTCTGAAGATCAAAATGCTCAAACCAATTTTGAGTGATTTTAATGTGGAAACCTCTGGTTTAATATTATAGTGCGGATCTTCCCAATGATGATACTATAATGTTCCTGCTGAGCATCCGTATGTTTCTTTTTTGTTTCTTTCTGTCATATTACCTTGAAGGAGAAAAGTAAAGTATGCATTTTCGTGATAATGCCAGTCCACTTAAGGATGAGTATATTCGGTATCAGTGATCGTTAATCCTTCTAAATTGATCCTTTGATTGGTTTCCCCAAAATATTCGCCGTTACAAAGACTTTTCATGATAGATTTTGTTTTAATTGGTCAATCTGTTCATACATTTTATTAAAAAATTTTTTCCTGTCACGATTTCCTGAAGTATTCAGTGATTTTGAATTTTTAATCTGATGCTCAAAATAATTCAGCGTTTCCTGGCAGGTCTTAGCATCATTTATTAAGATATATCCAAACATATTTGTAGGCAAAGCAAAAAGTGACTGCTGTGGGTGATGGAAAAAAATGTCATTGGAAAGATGCATCAACTCATTTTCGTATAAGTGGAACTTTGGATTGTTTTCTGTCTTTTGCTCGATGTATTCTATCAACTCTCTTAATTCCTGCAAAATAATTTGTGCTTCGTTTATTTTCAGAAGATCGGTTTCGTAATAAAATAAAACTTGTTGTAAAATACTGGAAACTGTCATATCATTCCATAATTCAGCAACATTTTGCTCTTCATATATTCTTCTTAATTTTTGAGTGTCGGCTTCAAATTGTGGTGGAGAAAACTGTAGAAAAGGGATAAAAACCTGTTTGGCATTTAGTAAATTCATCCAGACATAAATCTTAAAACGGGAAAGTAAAGTATCCGAAAGGGTATAGAAAAACGGAATATCCTTTGCCGAATAATAAATGGTCATTTTATCAGAAATGGGTAAGTTTTCAAAAACACTCAGATTATTCTGAAAGAAAGACTGGAGATCCTCTGTTGTAGTAACAGCAGAAGTTTTTTTAACCAAAATCTGATGATCTGAAGAGAGAAATTGATCTAACGAGATCTGGTAATATTTTGCCAACTCCAGAGCTTCTTCAAAACTGAATTTTGCTTTCAGGGAAGTTCTTCTGTGGGCAGCATCATAGCTAATATTAAGAATATTGGCAATCTCATCATTCAATGATTTATCACCGATTCTTCTTCGGATTTCCTTTAATAATGCTTCTTGGTGCATGTTTTTGCGATTTTCACAAATTTACTATTTTTTTTAATTTTTTTTCACATTTAATACTGGGTTTTCTGCTGATAATTTTGAGCTATAATTTTAAAATCATGAGTTATGAAAGCACAATTTTTTTTAATACCAATGCTTTTATTCGGTAGTCTTATATATGCTTCAGACACGATAAGTGTTGATTCGTTAAAGCACAGATTCATTGCGGCTTCTCCTTCAAAAAATATCAAAAATGTAAATGGGCTTCTGTTTAAATATTTTGATCAGGAAGAAAAAATGATTCCCAAAAAAGTCAATGGGTTGGGAATGGGATTTAATCCTTTAGGACTTTTCTTTCCTGCTTTACTTATTGTGTATTTGCCTGGTGCAGATCGATGGAGCTTAAACAATGATTATGGAGTTGTTCCTGAAAACAAAATGAATAAAATTAATGGAGTTCAGTTGTCATTGATTAATATGGAACCAACGATTACCAATGGGTTGGAGATCAATGTTTCCAGTAATATCAATACGTATGCGGTAACTCATGGAGTTGCTTTTTCTCCTATTCTCAATTTTCATCATGAAATAAAAGGGGTTTCTGTAGCTCCATTGGCCAATGTAGGGCAAAAATGCAGAGGGCTTCAGATTGGACTTTATAATAGTTGTAAAGATTTCCGGGGCATCCAGATCGGCGGATGGAATGAAAACGGAAAACGAAAATTGCCTTTTATCAACTGGAATTTTAAGAAACAAAAAAACAATGATCAACCATGAAAAATTTAGTATTAATTGTGTTTACAGCAATAGGATTGAGCCTGAATTCCTGTGTCAGTTTCAGCAGAAAAATGATTCAGGATGACCTTTTGGAGCTAAGAAAGAAAATGTTCAGATGATTGATGGACAATATGAATATAAAGGCTATGAACATATTGTGAATAACAATACAAAATCTGATAAAATAGGAAGTGTTGGAGAAATGTTGGCTATGAAAAATGGAGAAGTGAGGGATTTTGATAAACTCATTATAAAATCAGTACCACTAGCGAAAAATAAAATATATGAAGTACAATTCATTTTTTTGAAAGATAATACTATTGGATATACTTTTAAATATAAAGCTAAGTTGAAGAATGGTTTGTTTTTACTGGATAACTTCACTTCTCATTGTGATGAAATTCCTTATTTGTTTGGAGGCTGCCGTAATTTTCAGTCAAGAATAGGTTTGACACAAGATCATAACCTTCTTATTCAGGATTATTATGATAACAATGGAGCCTTATTACTCTTTTTCTGGTCAGGATATACCATCAATTACGCAGAAAAATATAAAAGAATTAATTAAAAATAAATATCATGAAAAATATACCTTATCTATTGATCTTATCCCGTTTTATTTCAGCTTTTGTTATTCTGTATCTGGGATATTATGTTGGAGATTCAGCCAGAAAATATATTCTGATCCTAATGTATCTGGGATTGTTTACTGATATTTTTGATGGAATTATAGCCAGAAAAACAGGTGTTTCTTCAGAAAAATTAAGAAGATTGGATAGTCAGACCGATCTTGTCTTCTGGTTATCTCTGGGCTTTGCTTCTTATTTCCTGAATCCGGAGGTGATAATTAATGAATGGAAAAGCATTCTGTTGATCTTTATCATGGAGGCCTCATGTTATATTGTAAGTATCTGGAAGTTTAGAAAAGAAACCTGTACGCACGCTTTTATATCTAAAATGTGGGGACTAAGCCTACTGCTTGCCTTCACTTATCTTATAGGTTTTCAGGAAGCAGGCTGGGCTTTTAATTTAACAGTGATTCTGGGGTTAATTTCCCATCTTGATGTTATTCTGATTATTATATTCCTTCCGAAATGGCAATATGATGTTCCGAGCTGTTATCATGCCTTGAAAATCAAGAACGGAAAGCAGCGAAAAAAGACCATTTTCTTTAATTAAAATAGTAAATAATTGATAAATGATTTTTAAAGAGGGCGCAATCATCAAGTTGCGCCGTTTTTTTGTAACTTTGCAACCATTAATTTTTATACAAAAATTTATTATCAACAAATGAAAAAGCAAACGATCAAAGAAATCCTAAAGGATTACAAGAAAGTATTACATCATGACATTACAGTTTACGGATGGGTAAGATCATTCCGTGCTAATCGCTTTATTGCACTTAATGATGGTTCTACGATTAATAATTTGCAGATAGTTGTTGATTTCGAAAATTTTGATGAAGAACTTATCAAGAATATTAGCACAGCTTCTTCTCTTAAAGTTGTAGGTGAAGTAGTGGAAAGCCAGGGAGCAGGACAATCTGTAGAAATTGTTGCTAAAAAGATTATTATTTTAGGAGATAACTTTACAGAAGAGCTTCAAAGCACCATTCTTCAGCCTAAAAAACACAGCTTGGAGAAACTTCGTGAGCAGGCACACTTAAGATTCAGAACCAATTTATTTGGAGCTGTTTTCAGAGTGCGTCACGCAGTGAGTTTTGCTGTTCATTCATTCTTCAACCAAAACCAGTTCTTCTATATCAATACTCCAGTTATTACAGGAGCTGATGCTGAAGGAGCAGGAGAAATGTTCGGAGTTACCAACTTCGATCTGAATAATATGCCAAGAACTGAAGAAGGCGAAATTGATTTTGCTCAGGATTTCTTTGGCAGAAAAACCAACCTTACCGTTTCAGGACAGCTTGAAGGAGAAACTGCAGCGATGGGATTAGGAAGAATCTATACATTCGGGCCTACTTTCCGTGCAGAGAACTCAAACACTACAAGACACCTTGCAGAATTCTGGATGATTGAGCCGGAAGTGGCTTTCAACAACCTTGAAGATAACATCGATCTTGCAGAGGATTTCTTAAAATATGTAATTCAATATGTATTGGATCACTGTAAAGATGATCTGGTGTTCTTAGACAACCGTTTTGCTGAAGAACAAAAGTCAAAACCTGAAAAGGAAAGAGCTAAAGAAGGTCTTATTGAGAAACTTGAAAATGTAATTGCTAAACGTTTCAAGCGTGTGAGCTATACAGAAGCTATCGAGATTTTAATGAACTCAAAGGAAAACAAAAAAGGAAAATTTGCTTACCCTGTTGAAAGCTGGGGAACAGATCTTCAGTCTGAGCATGAAAGATTTTTGGTTGAAAAACATTTTGAGTGCCCGGTTGTATTATTCGATTATCCAAAAGAGATCAAAGCTTTCTATATGAAGCTGAATGAAGACAACAAAACGGTAGCTGCAATGGATGTTCTTTTCCCAGGTATCGGTGAAATCATCGGTGGATCTGAAAGAGAAGCAAGATTAGACGTTTTAAAACAGAAAATGGCAGATATGCATGTAGATGAGCACGAACTTTGGTGGTATTTAGATACCAGAAAATTCGGTTCTGTACCCCATGCAGGTTTTGGTTTAGGATTAGAAAGACTCGTTCTTTTCGTAACAGGAATGACGAACATCAGAGACGTAATTCCTTTCCCTAGGACACCGAAAAGCGCTGAATTCTAGAAAAATAAAAAAAAGCCTTCATCATCAGATGAGGCTTTTTTTATTTTTCAATAGTTTATTATATTAAAAGTATAAAGCAAAAATCATGCTAAATGTATTTTTTATCAAATAAATTTATTAAATTCGTAGAATATGTTATGTTAAAACGCCAATATTAATATGCTTAAACAACACTTACAACTCAAATTAGGACAGAAGCTGGCTCCTCAGCAGATCCAGTTGATGAAGCTTATTCAGCTGCATACTCTTGAATTTGAAGAGGAGTTGGAGAGAGAGTTAGAAGAAAACCCTGCTTTGGAAATTGCCAAGGAGGATTCTAAGGAAGATGAGTATTCTTCCCTGGAAGACGCTTATCAGGATGAGGGTACAGAAAGCATTGAAACAGACTTCGACGTTAACGAATATCTTTATGACGACGAACCAAGCTATAAAACTGCATCCAGTAACTACTCTCCGGATGATGAAGAATTTGATAATGAAAGTCTTTTAACGGAAGGACAGTCCTTATACGATTATCTTACAGAACAGATTCATCTGGTCAATATCAGTAAAGAAGATCTGAAGATTGCAGAATACCTGATCGGGAACCTTGATACGGATGGATATCTGAGAAGAGAGATCAAATCGATTGTAGATGATCTTGCTTTTTCACAGGGAATTTATACTACAAAAGAAAAAGTAGATGATATCCTTGAAAATTATGTTCAGAAGCTGGATCCGCCTGGGGTGGGTGCCAGAGGACTTCAGGAATGCCTGTTATTACAGATCGAAAAGAAAGTAAGCTTTGATAAAGCTGTTTCTTTAGCTGCCAATATCCTGAGATTCCAGTTTGATGCTTTAACGAATAAGCATTATAACAAGATTATCCAGAAATATGATATTGAAGAAGATGACCTGAAAGATGCTTTGGACGAAATTTCAAAATTGTCACCAAAAGTAGGAGGAAACTTCGATACTCAAACGATCACCATCAACCAGGAAATTATTCCGGATTTTGTGATTCAGGTGAAAGATGGACAGGTTATTCCAATGCTTAACAGTAAAAATGCACCTACATTAAGAGTTTCTGAAGAATATAAAGACATTCTTACAACGTATTCTCACGATAAAAATTCTTCTGAGCACAAACAGGCTGCTTTGTTTATCAAGCAAAAATTAGATGCTGCAAAATGGTATATCGATGCAATCAATCAGCGTCAGAATACCTTATTGCAAACGATTACAGCCATTGTTAAATTCCAGAAAGATTATTTTATTACAGGTGATGAGAAGTCTCTGAAGCCAATGATCTTAAAGGATGTAGCAGATATTACCGGATTTGATATTTCTACCATTTCAAGAGTGGTAAAAAGTAAATATGCAGATACTCCAAACGGTATTGTTTACCTCAAGGATCTTTTCTCAGATAGTTTAACTAATGATGATGGTGAAGAGGTTTCTACTAAAGAAATCAAAACTCATCTTCAGGAGGTTATTAATAAAGAGAATAAGAGAAAACCATTGACAGATGATGCTTTGGTTGTCATTTTAAAAGAACAGGGATATAATATTGCCAGAAGAACGATTGCAAAATATCGTGAACAGCTTAATATTCCGGTTGCAAGGTTAAGAAAAGAATTATAAAAACTTGTAACATATCCAACAATATAAAAAGGTGAACAAATAATGTTCACCTTTTGTTTTTATATGATTCGATAAGTATATCTATTACGCTATCAGAAATACAGTATCACTTATTCTTTTGAAAAGACTGAATGTATTGATCTGTTTTCCAAATTCTTTATTTTCCCAATATACTTTTCCGTCTTTATAATCATTAATCAGCGCAAAACTACCACCATTGATTTTTAAGAATGCAATAGCAGGAAAAGGCAGCTCTTCCAGATCTTCATGTTCCAGTTTTACTACCATGGCTTCAATATCAAAATCATCTTTTAATATATTATAAAAACTGAAAAAATTGTAATCTTCCACTGGAATATGGTAGTCTTTTATTTTTTTTGTTTTTATATTTTGTTGTATAAATTTTTTCAACAAAAAATTAAAAGAAGTTAAGTAGTTATTTTTTTCAATCATAAATGCGGGTAGTTTTTAATAAATATAGTATGCATTTTCACTGATACGGCTTAGAGGATTTCTTATACTTATCTTATAAGGAATGCTTTCTTCATTTTTGAAATGAAAATCAATCGTACTAATTACCTTTTTACTTTTTCCTATCCACTGATTATCTTTAAGCTTATAGAGAGAAAATTGATTGTAATGAAGATTTTGTTCTAGTATATTGAGAATAATAAGTTTGTTCTGATCTTGCGGATAAAATATAAGATGAGATCTTCCAATTTTATACGACTGTTCTTCAAGAAAGTTAATATGTTGTTTTTCAGTATAGGAAAGAAGCTTCGATTTGAACAATAAAAACCTGTAATAGATATGTCTGTTATTTTTCTTTATTTTTTCCTTTATTTTCTTTAAGGAATAGGTGAACTTATTGAACGAATAATTGATTCCCTTCGGGGAAATTGAAAAATTACCTTTAGATCTAATCGGATCAATAAAGAAATACGGATTATCTTTAACATTGATAAGGTGAATCAATAGGTATTGCTTTTCAGTTATACTGTTAATAATATTTCCTTCTATCCAATGATGAACAACTCCTGAATAGGTAAATTCCTGTACTATATTTTTATGGTAATATTTAATTTCTTTTTGAAGTTCGAGTCTTCTTAAAACAAGGGTAAAGCTTTCAATTTCCGTAGTAATATCTGTAATGTCTTTGGTGTGAACAAGGTCAAACTCAAAGTTGCATTCATCAAAACAAAAGTGTCGTCTATTTTCTAAAATATGAGCGTAATCTTTACTTTGTTTAAAAAGATTAATGCATTGCTCATTGTTTCTGAATAAAGTAAAGAATCCGGCGGGATAATTTTTAAGAGGCGAGATCACATCATATTTTTTCAGCATTTTCTCGGTAATAAAATATCGGATATTGCCAAAAACAATATCAATATCACAATATCCCCAAAAGTCATAATTTTTCAAATATTTCTGAAAAATAAGACCATAAGTAGGTTTAAAATCACATAATTTATAACCATCCAAAATATTGATAGAAAGATTCAGCTTTTCACTGGCAATTTTACTGAATTCATTTAGATCATTTATTTTTATAAAATGGACATTAGCTATATGAAAAGGGGCTTCCAAATTGGTAAATATGAAAAAATCTACATCCGAATTGTATTTGCAGCTAAACAAGAAATGGTCGAAATAGGAAGGCCAGCTTTTCCCAAAATAACAGTTTATTAAAGCAATTCTAGTCATTCTATGTAAGTCTTTTCATATTTAATAATGAATCATAACTTTTGTGTAAGAAATAATACAAAATAGATTCATAAAGATTAGGTTTTGAGGCAAACATTCTGTTGATAAACATGTGAATGTAGCTTATTACTAACGATTTAACCATTTGTTCAGGCTGTAGCTTTCTAATGTCAACAATATAGCCGGCAGTTCTTTTTGTTCTGAGGTTTATTATTTTATTAAAGTCACTATTTTCTGTCAAAAGATTGAGAAGATCACTTCTATTGTTTCTGTATTTATCTTTTAGGGCTGTTTTTGAATCTTCATCCACCATATTCCCGTATCCATGGGCTAGCTGGTTCATGATATCTCTCTTTTCAGTTGGGGTATAGCCAAAATCATTCAGGATTCTGTCAACTCCTACAACGGCCAATTTCCAGGTAACTGTTTCCGTTAATTCTGCTTCTTTTAATAATGAACAAATACACTCACTGTCAAAATGGAAAATACTCTCCATGTGATCAATGGTAGATTCTCCATATCGTTCAATCTCTCTGTTGTAGGTATCCATAACAATTTTATGGATAATCATTTCCTGAGTCAAATATTTATCAAGTAGCTGATAAACCTGATTTGAAATGCTATGATTCTCAGATGAAGTTAAAAAACGAAGCCTGATATGGTGATCCGGATCATTATATCGCATGAAAAACCATTTTTTGATGACACCTTTTTTAATAAGGCTATTGGCGAATTTACAAATGACATTTTTGATAATTTGATCGGTCACTTTTGGACTACAATAGATCTTATAGAAAAGCCATTCGCTTCCCGGAACAAAATTTCTGGTCACCGTATTTTTAACGGTAGGGATTGATAATATTTTATTTTTTTTACTGCTTATATTATTCCATGGAATAAGAAACTCATTGCTGTGTATATTTCCATCGATATCTTTTACGATACTTTCATACTGATGAGAAAGATTTTCAAAAACCCGTATATTCTTTTCTTTAGTAAGATGATCCAGCAAAATTTCCAGAGAAACATTCTCATTCATAAATACAGGAAGCTCCATATCTCTTTCTGCAAAAGTAAAGATCTCAGGAATTTTCCTTTCCTTTAAATAATCTCTGAAACTGCTTATAGATGGTTGTTTTCCATTAAAAATTTTCTCATAAGACAGATGCCATGATGTTCTTGATAAAATAACATTATTGACCATGACCCTTGGAAGATAATCATAATTGGTGAACATCCCCCAATTCCATGAATAAGAAGGAGTTGCATTCTGATACTGGAGATCACAAAGAAAATGATAAAGAGGTACTTTATGTAAATTATAATTGTGAGCAGATGAAAGACTAGGAATAACTTCTTTATTGTATTTTTTGGAACGAAGAACAATTCTATCATTTTTGATAGAAATCATCAGGTCATTCAGATAAATAGGCTCACTGCCAGTGTTATGAGGAGTAAGAATTGGGATTTCGTATTTTCTTAAACAGGGTCTAAGAAGAATATTTCCAACTCTTGGTTGTGGAGTATGAGCAATTTCTGCAATGATTTGATTTTCAAAGAAATTTTCTTCCTGCAATAAAGCCGCTTTTACAGATTCTTCCAACTGGTCATCCAGATGACAAAAGCGTCCGATAAACGTTGATGATGACGGCCCATCTGTGAATTTATTGAAAATAATAGGTTGTTTTTCCTGATCCTCATAAATTTGTACCAGCGAAGACATTGAAAATGGTACATTCTTATCTTCATGTAAAAAGGGTACCAAATCATCCTGTGTAAGCTGTATTAATTGATTATTGTTTTGGACAGCATCAATTAATTTTTTACCTAAAAATTCATTCCACTTTAGAGATCCCCGAACTACATTGGAAGTATTTTCAGATTTAAATTGAATTCCCTCAGTCAAATCAGGAGTGTCATGATCTGAATGTAATGGATAATTGATACCTGACAACGGATCAAGCGCTAATAATAAAGGGATTTCCTGCTGATCGTATCTTGCTGTAAATGTTTTTTTGAAATTTTCAAGTGCATCAATAGTGTCCTCTGCTCCAATTTGAAAGGCTAAGGAAATTACCTTTTTAAAATCTTTAAAAATATTCTTATTAAGTGAATTCGAGGTATTGCCTTTTAATAAATCGGTCTGAAGAATGTTTTTCTTGCTGCTTATAATCCCTATGGTATTTAATATTTGATAAATCTTATCAATAGCATTACCAATTTCGTAGGTTTTATTTACTTCCTGTACAATTTCAAATATGGAAATTAGTTTAGTTATAAGCTGTGCATCATCACTATCTTTTTCCGAAGCAGGGATCTTTATTTCTTTTAAAAACTGATAGATAGAATCCTGATAATGTTTATCCGTCACTTTTGGAAAAAGTTCACTAACAAGAATTTTTGAATCGATAAGTTCATTGATATAGTCAAAACTATCTTCATAAGAAATACCTTGATTAACCAATATCTCTATTATAGATGGAAGTTTTAGTCCACTTTGACAAGCTTTTATAATAGAGTTTAGGTATTTATTTTTTTCTGTAGAAATAACTTCATAGCTCAGCCTTCCATCTTTTGATGAAGGTTCAATATAGCGATATTTGTTTTTAGTGCTGTATATCGTATTGTTAGGATAGAATTTACAGGATTGTCTTATAAATATTTTTTGATCTAATATTTCAACAATATCATGGATAATTTGCATGTCTAATCTGGCGTGCACTTTATCCTGTTTTTTATCCAATGTTACCAGGGTATGATCATCCCATTGTCCCATGCTTACTCCGGCATTGGTACCAAATGGAATCGTTCTGAAATGAATTCTTAGCCAATATTTAAGTAAAGATTTCTTCATTTTATCAACTTTCTCCTTTGGAAGTTTTTTTTCATCCCAAAGAATAAGCTGACTATATAAGTCTGGTGAAGATAGATAAATGGCTTTTCTGAAACTTTCTGTATTGAGATCTTTTTCCCACTCTTCAATATTTGTTTGTGGAAATGAAGGAGTTCTCAGCACATAAAAGTTTAATCTTTCTATATCGTTATATTTCATCCTATGTTCATTAAATAAATTTTATCCCAATCCTTAGCTTTGTCAGGATATTGATAATCCAATAATACCATTCCTACTCCGGAAATACCTTCCAGAAGCCCGGTGTGTTCTATCCATACATCATTTTTAGGATCATAAGGGAATTTTATTCCTTTTTCCAGTTGTTGCAATGTAATAGACATCCAGTAATCGTGAGCCTCTTTGAGTTCCTCTCGTTGAAAAATTTTGAAAAATTTATTGAAAATATGAGATATCCCCGATGTACCATGACAGATCCCTGTGTCGATACAATCATGTGTTGTACTAGAAAATACGCCCGATTTATCCAATCTGATTTTTGCAGAATTTAAAATCATATAAAGGCAGATGTCTTTAAGATTTTCATCTTGCAAAACGATATAAGCCTTCCATATGCTAAGTGCTACACCTAAATCGCCATAGCACCATGCCAGCCTGTTTGATAATTGTTTTTCACCGGTAACCACATTGATCTTGGAAGGAAATATATGGGTTGCATTTTTATTTTCTTCATAGAGGTTTATAAGAAAATTAACAGTTCCTCTGATTAATTTCTCACAGGTTTCTTTCTCACAGTTTTTATCATAACATTCTGCTAAAAAAGAAATGATGGATGGCAAACCATGCGCCAGACCAAGATCGCAGATATTATCCTCTTTTACTATATGATCAATCCAAAAAAATGAATTGTTTTGTTCATGTTTTAAATGGTCAATATATGACACTATTTTTGCTACTGTATCAAATCTTTGAATTTCAATGAAATAAAGACCTAATCCAATAAGACCTGTGAATAAATCATATTCTTTTTTGTCTACACAGGTAGCAAGTAATTCTAAGAAAAATTCGATGGAATCTTCTTCTATTGCATCAATATCTTCATCAGTAAGAATGTCGGCAGTATGTAAAAGCCTCATAAAATAGGTTACCGCCAGACTGCCACTGGCAAATGAATAATAAGGAGCTTCAGAAGCCAGGTCGATGAGGGTTTCAACTCTTTCAATCTCTACATCCTCATGGTAAAATAGTGAATAATAACTGCTACCCAGGCTGAAAGTAATATTTTCAGCTGTGTCCACATTACATTTTTTTGAAATTTCGTTTAGAAAAAAATCAATTTTATCTTTATACATATTGGCTTAATATTTCGATAGCGGTTAAAGAATCCTTGTGTGTTCTGGAGATATTATTAAAGATAAATTCATTATATCCGTAAAGTTCTTTGAACTCCAGAAGTTTTTCATGAAAAAAGTTTCCGTCCCCGATAAGATTTATATTATTTAAATCATCATTGGTACTGCTTTTGGCAACTTTTATCGCTTTTTGTTTTGTTTTATGACAGCAGCCGGAAAAGGTCAATACCATTGAAGGTTCTTTTCCATGTTTTGCTTTGTATTCTGCTTTAAAGTTTTGTAACTCTTCTTTTAAATAGTCTTTGTTGGATCCTACATGAAATATAGATCTCGCAAAGTTAAGATCATGCTGTAAAGACACATTTAACCCAGAATGTGAAGAGCCCATATACCATACATCAGGAATATTACCTTTATAAGGCGGAATAATTAAATCCTTTTTAAGAAATTCACTTTCTTCCCTTAAGAAACTTAAAGTAGATTCCAGTTTTGGAAGGAAAGATGAATAATAGGTATCCTTATCAACACCTGCATTAAAGTATTGAAAATCATATTCACCTACCAGACCTTTTACAAATCCAAGATCTATTCTTTTAGGGTATAAGCTGGACAACAGTTTGTAATTATGAGCTACTCTGAATGGACTTTGCAGAGGCAGAATAATTCCTGCAATTCCTATTTTAATTTTATCTGTTAATCCTAATAAGATGGGAAGCAGCATTTCAGGAGTAGACCAGGCCATATCATGTGCTTTTGAAAAATAATTTTCAGTAACCCAGAATCTTGAGAAACCTATTTCGTCTGCTCTTGTAGCATAATCGATAATGTCGTATAATGACTTTTTAGAATTGTTGAGTGAATTTTCTCTGATCCCAAACTCTAAAAGACCTATTTTTAATTTTTTTGCCATGATAAGCTTTTAAAAGCAGCTACTCCCTGGGGAGTAGCTTTCTTTTGTAAAATGTTCTGATTTAGAATGATCCGCAGATACATGCATTAGAAGATCTAGTACTTCCTGCTGTACATGTCCAGTGTGTACAGTCTGCAATAGATGTAAATGCTAATTTTCCTGCCTTTACAGACTTCATTTCATCAGAGTTCAATTGTGATAACTTCTCTTTTTTAAGAGTTAACTTTTTTGTAAGCTTTTTGCTCATGGTTAAAAAATTTAAAATTTACCTACTCGTTAGCTTTTCGGTTTCCGCTTTATATGTATTAATTATAATACCTTATTGATGGATAATGTTAAGTGTAAGACATTGTTTGGAAGAATAACTGGAGGTTTTAAAAATCCTCAAAACTGAGTGTATTCTTTTTTATTCAACAAATTAGTCGCGTTTATTTTTAGTGTAATTAACATCTATATTTGAAATAAAACTTCCCATGCTGGTTTCCCAATTTCCTTGACTCTGGTAGTGATATAACAGATCATTTGACAATGTCTTCTTGGCTGATATTCCAAATATGAAATCTATATCATCCTGAGGAATACTTTCTACAAGTTGTAAGGTAATAGCTAGTTTATCCAGATGAGTATAGATGAGTTTATATTCTTGCAGATCAATGGTTTGCCAGCCTGTTGTGGTCGTTTTGAATATTATATTTTCATTAAGAAGTGATTCATAGGGTAATCCATCCTTAACGCTATATATATTTAATTTTAAAGTAATTTCTTTAAATCTTGAACTGGGAATAATATGAAAACTATAGCTGTTAAGCTTAGTCCAGTTATAGATACTGAATATTTGCCCTTGTTCAATGGTAGGAACGTTTTGATCAAACATTTTAGAGAAGGTAAACATAGGTCTTTTTTTTACCCCTATAATTTCTTGTTTAGTTTTCTGTCCGGTTAAATTAATTTCCCGGATGGGATTCACCTTTCGGCTTAATTTGATATCGGAATTCTTTATGATCTGATTTACTGTAATTTTTTTACTTTCATATCCGCTTGCTTCAATGATAACATTTTCATTTTTATTGGTATCATTAGGAATTTCCAAAGAATATTTACCATTGATATCGGTAATAGTACTTATTTTTTCTTTCCCTATACTGATTGAACCGTATGAAATAGCTTCTCTATCTTCATTCGTGACAGTACCTGAAATTTTTTGTGAAAAAACACGTATAGTAAGTAATAAGGCGCAGATGGCCATTACAATTCTCATCGTTGGTTATTAGATTTTTAATTATTAATTTTTGTTTAGCCAATATAGGAATTATTTCATATTAATCACAGGGGAAGGAATAAAATTGTAGTATTTTTTTAGTGAATATATTTTTTTTGACCGTAATATGTGTTTTGTTTTTATAATATATCAAAAAATAGTGTTGAATTTGTAAATAAGCAAAATCAGGCTGCAGATACTTATTGAAGGGGCGGTAAGCTTACATATATTCAAAATAATTCTAATTTTAAGGATATATATAAATTACAATTTCATTTTTTATAAAAAAAAATAAAATTCACCTTGAATTAGGTGAATTTTTTGTCTTTTTTGTTTCATTTTTTTAATAAAAATATGATTTTTTTATAGTGAGGATGCTTGACCGATATTTTTCGTTATAAATTTTTCACATTTTCCAGCCCCAATTCCTTCATAGAAATCTCCCGCATTTCCACTTTTCTGATCTTTCCAGAGATTGTCATTGGAAACTCATCTACAAATTTCCAATATTTCGGAACTTTATAATGGGCAATTTTTCCTTTACAATAATCTAAAAGTTCAGCTTCAGTAATCGTAAATCCTTTTCTTACTTTTACCCATGCCATTACTTCCTCTCCAAATTTTTCACTTGGGATACCAATGATTTGAACATCCAGAATATGGGTATAGGTGTATAAAAAGTCTTCAATTTCTTTAGGGGAAATATTTTCTCCACCGCGGATGATAAGGTCTTTAATTCTTCCGGAAATGGTAATATATCCATCCTTATCCATCACTGCCATGTCTCCGGTGTGCATCCATCGGGCATCATCCAGTACTTTCTTTGTGTTTTCAGGATCATTCCAATACTTGAGCATCACAGAATATCCTCTTGTACAAAGTTCACCATGTTCACCACGCTTCAATATTCTTCCATTCTCATCAACGATCTTTATTTCAAGATGATCCTGAACTGTTCCCACCGTACTGACTTGTTTTTTTAACGGAGTGCCAATTAAAGTCTGAGTAGATACCGGTGACGTTTCTGTCATTCCATAACATATACTCATTTCTTTAATATTCATCAGGCTTTCTGCCTTTTTCATGATTTCAGGAGGGCATACAGATCCGGCCATTACCCCGGTTCTTAAACTTGAAAAATCATAAGATTCGAAATTTTTTACAGCAAGTTCGGCAATAAACATGGTAGGGACACCGTAAAGAGAAGTGCATTTCTCATCCGAAACAGTTTTTAATGTAATATCCGGATCAAAACTGTCATTAGGGATGACCATACAAGCGCCATGAGTTGTACAACAGATATTTCCGATGACCATTCCGAAGCAGTGATAAAAAGGAACAGGAATACATACACGATCTTTTTCCGTATACTTGAGCCGGATACCAATAAAATATCCGTTATTTAAAATATTATGATGGGAGAGGGTAACACCTTTTGGAAACCCTGTAGTTCCTGAAGTATATTGAATATTAACAGGATCATCAAATTGTACATGTTCCTCGAAGCTGTGAAGTACCTCATCAGAAATATCCTGTCCATTGTTAACAAATGCTTCCCAGTTATCATCAAAGAAAATTTCATGCTCCAAAGTTGGACATACTTCCTTAGCATATTCAACCATTTCTTTGTAATTACTGGTCTTAAAGCTTAAAGATGAAAAAATAAAACGAACCTCAGATTGATTCAGTACATAGGTAAGCTCATGGGTTCTGTAAGCCGGATTGATATTCACTAAAATGGTTCCTATTCTGGCTGTTGCATACTGAAGAAGTACCCATTCATAACGGTTGGAAGACCATATTCCGATTCTGTCACCGGTTTTAGCTCCTAAAAATATCAATGCTTTGGCAATAGCGGTGGTTTGATTGTAAAATTCCTGATAGGTGGCTCTGTAATCCTGATGAACACAGACAAGTGCTTCTTGGTTGGGGAATTTTTCGACAGTACTTTTCAGATTTCCTCCAATAGTCTGTCCTAATAATGGAACCTCAGAAGCTCCATACACATAAGATAAAGGCATAGTAAAAGATTTGGTGAAATAAAATTAACAATAATATCTTGAACTATAGCCTATGAATGCTAATTTTCCTGTGAATCGATCTCTTTGAGTTGTTTTAGGTTTTTATCAAGTTTCTTGATGATGCTTCCATACACCAGCTTGTAATAAAACCAGATCATGGATACAGCTAATAAAGTACTAACTGTAATTCCCACAATAATAATGGTAAGATTAGAGCTGCTAGGCTGGATATTTTGAGTATTTAAGGTATAAAAAATAAATGCAATCAATACAAACGTGAACATAAGAAGTAGCACAATACTGATCAGAATAAAAGCATTCACTGTCTTTTTGAAATTAATAATTCTGGTAATAAGACCTTTCAGATTTTCCTCAATTTTAATTTTTCGGTAATTCTGATAAAACTTCAATACAAAATAGGCTGTTATAAATAAGCTTAAAATTTTGATAGCAAGATAGAAATGTCCAAAATTATTTTCTACTTCTGTAGCTTCCTGTGCTCCCAATCTTTCCAGTACATTACGGAAACTATCAGATTCTTCTTCCTGAAAGAAGTAGAATAACCCTAAAACAGAAAATAATAAAAACTCAGCAACACTGATCCAAAAAATATACTTTACATAATTGCGTGATTTTCTATTCAACATCTGAAGAATTTCACTGTTGTCATATTTTGGTTGTACAGGCTGTTCCTGCCATGTTTTTTTAAAGCTATCTAAATCAAATTCAGGCATATTTTTCCATCTGTTCTTTAAGGGTTTTCTTTAATCTGTTCATTTTCACACGTGCATTAACTTCAGTGATTCCGAGGTTTTCTGCGATGTCCTTGTAAGGCAGATCATCAAGATACATCATGACAATGGCTCTTTCTATATTAGGAAGAGTCTTGATTACAGTATACAAAAGCGAAATTTGTTGTTGTTTTTCATCATCATCTTCCACAAAATCCTTGTGGTTGATGTCCAGTTCATTCGTAGGAAGGCTTTTGCTTTTTTTTCTAAAGAGGGTAATGGCTGTATTAAGCGCTACACGGTACATCCATGTTGAAATCTTGGAGTTTCCTTTAAAAGAATCATAACTTCTCCAGAGTTGTAGTACAATTTCCTGAAAAAGATCTTCTTCGTCCTCCAGCGAATTGGTATATAAGCGCGATACTTTAATAATCAAACCCTGATTATCTTTGATAAGCTGCGCAAATTCTTTTTCTCTGGAATTCATAGATGTATAATGGCACGAAGATAATAATAATGTGGTAATTGCGGAAGAATAATTATGGCGAAATCAAAGATAATTCTGATCATATCAGGAACCCTGAAGCTGGAGACTGAAAATTATTCTAAAGACTTACTTTAACAAACCTTAAAATCTGATCAGGCAGCCTGGAAAGAACTAATATAAAATGTCTGATAGTTCAACCTTTGTACCTCAGTGACTTCCAGTTTCTAGCCTTTAACTTCCAGCCTTCTTATACTTTTCCCGTGAAATTTCTGTATCTTTGCACTCGCGAGAAAATCGGCTTGTTGATTTCCCATTTATGGGAGGTAGGAAAGTCCGGACACCATAGAGCAGCAAAGCGGATAACATCCGTCACCCGTGAGGGTAGGACAAGTGCAACAGAAAGCAGGTACAGTTCGGCTGTAGTGAAACCAGGTAAACTCTTTGCGGTGCAATGGTAAGTATATCGGTTCTTTTCAGCAATGGAAATAGGGGCGGCTCGTCCTGAAAACCGAGGGGTAATCAGCTCAAGTTTTGCAGCAATGTAAGACGTAGATAAATAACAGGCGCTTCTTCGGAAGTACAGAATCCGGCTTATAGATTTTCTCGTAATTTTATAATGAAAATTTCATTGATAAAAAAAGTCCTCAGATCATTATCTAAGGACTTTTTTTTTATTCACTTTCCAACTGTTTCTTTGCAGCCTCTAAACCTGATTTTTCTTTATCTGAAAGTTGAGGATACTTTAGATTCATTTTTTCAAGAGTATCTATAATGATCTGAATTGCTGCAGTTCTTGCAAACCACTTATTGTCCGCAGGCAGAACGTACCAAGGAGCATGGTCTTTTGATGTTTCGTTGATTGCGGTTTCATAAGCTTCCATATATTGATCAAACAGAGCTCTTTCTGGAAGATCTCCCGCAGAAAATTTCCAGTTTTTTTCCTGTTCGTTGATTCTGTCCAGAAGTCTTTTCTTTTGCTCATCCTTAGAAACATGCAGGAAGATTTTAATAATGGTTGTTCCGTTTTGAGCCAGATGTTTCTCGAAGTTTCTGATGCTTTCATAGCGGTTTTCCCAGAATGTATTGTCAAAATCTTTTACAGAAGACCATGTTTTTTCATTTAAATTATATTCAGGATGAACTTTACATACTAAAACACTTTCGTAGTGGGAACGATTGAAGATTCCGATCATGCCTTTTTGAGGTAAAGCCAGATAATGTCTCCAAAGAAAATCATGAGAGTATTCCTTTGAACTCGGGGTTTTAAAGCTGGTTACATTACATCCTTGTGGATTTACACCTCCAAAAACATGTTCTATCATGCTGTCTTTTCCGGCTGCATCCATAGCCTGAAGTACCACAAGAAGAGATTGGCTGCCATCAGCATATAGCTTTTCCTGTAGTTCACGAAGTTTTTCTTTTTCCTGAATTAATAATTGTGTTCCTTCTTCTTTGGTAAGTTTTCCCTTATAAGAAGTAGAAGTTTTTTTTATTGAGAATTTTCCACTTACCTTAAAGTCGTCTGAGAAATTGGTGTCCATATATTTTTTTATTTAAAGATAAAAGATAAAAGATAAAAGATAAAAGATAAAAGATAAAAGATAAAAGATAAAAGATAAAAGATAAAAGATCTTGTCGCTAAACTACTATTATCTGTTTAAATAGTCACTGTTTAAATAGCCATGCGGATATCAACATCAATAGGGGCGGGCTTTAGCCCGGCCGGTTAAATAAATAAAAACTCCATTGGCTTTAGCCAAAACCTAAATGAAAGATTTGTATGGTGATGAAATACATTTATTTTGTTCAATATCTATTACCATAAATATAACAAAAAACCGCCTCCATAGAGACGGTTTCTTTATTTTTAAGTAGAGAATTACTTCGCAGCAGCTTTTTTAGCAACTTTAGCAGCTTTTTTCTCAGCTTTAGCAACTTCTTTCTGCTCAGCAGGAGTTAATACTTTTGGTTCAGGAGCGTTAGCATCTACGTTTCCTTTGATGTAAATTACGCTTCTGCTGTTAGCAGGGTCGTTAGAGAAAACTTCAATCATTTTGTTGAATCCACCTGTAAGGGCAGTGTTGTATCCAACTTTGATCTTAGCAGATTTCCCTGGCATAATCGGATCTTGGCTGAATTCTGGAGTTGTACATCCACAAGATGGTTTTACATTTGAAATGATCAAAGGCTTATCACCAGTGTTGGTTACTGTAAAGAATCTTGTACCATCAGAACTAGGCTTAATGTTACCATAGTCGAAAGTAGTTTTATCAAACGTAATAGTTTGTGCAGATGCTAGAGCAAATGTTCCGAATAATGCAATTCCTGCGATTAATTTCTTCATATTCTTGAATGTTAATATGTTTGTTAGATAAATTTTGTGAAACAAAGTTAAAAATTATTTTAATTCATGCTTAAAAATTTTTTTCTTTAGACTATTTTTGCAAATTGCAAGCCAAAGAAATAGAATTTATGCAGATTTCAGAAAAGTACAATCCACAGGAAACAGAACAGAAATGGTACAATTACTGGTTGGAAAACAAATATTTCCACTCAGAACCTAATGACAAACCACCATATACCGTGGTCATTCCACCGCCAAACGTAACGGGGATATTACACATGGGACATATGTTGAACAATACCATTCAGGATGTTCTGGTCCGTCGCGCAAGAATGCGCGGGTTTAATGCTTGTTGGATTCCGGGAACAGATCACGCTTCTATTGCTACCGAAGCTAAAGTTGTTGCTAAGTTGAAGTCTGAAGGAATCAGCAAGTCCGATATTACCCGTGAGCAATTCCTTGAGCATGCTTGGGAATGGACAAATAAATACGGAGGAACAATTCTTGAACAGCTTAAAAAATTAGGATGCTCATGTGATTGGGACAGAACCCGTTTCACTTTAGAAGACAAGCTTTCACAACAGGTTATCAAAAGCTTTGTAGATCTTTATAATAAAGGTTTGATCTACAGAGGATACAGAATGGTAAACTGGGATCCGGAAGCCAAAACCAATATCTCAGATGAAGAGGTAATCTTTAAAGAGCAGAATGGAAAATTATATTTCCTTAAATATAAGATTGAAGGCTCAGAAGAGTTCCTTTCAGTAGCTACGACACGTCCTGAAACTATTTTCGGGGATACTGCCGTATGTATCAATCCTAATGATGAGAGATATGCTCATTTGAAAGGTAAAAATGTAATTGTACCCATTGTTGACAGAGTAATTCCAATTATCGAAGATGAATATGTGGATATTGAGTTTGGAACAGGAGCTTTAAAAATTACTCCTGCACACGATATCAATGACTATGAGATCGGGCAGAAACATCAGTTGAAAATGATTGATGCATTGGATGATGACGGTAATCTTAACGAACATGGTCTTCATTATGCAGGTCAAAACAGATTTGATGTAAGAAAGCAAATCGCAAAAGAATTAGAAGAAAAAGGTCTTTTACTAAAAGCAGAAGATTATGTAAATAAAGTAGGAACATCTGAAAGAACAGGGGCAGTTATTGAACCTAAAATTTCTGTACAGTGGTTCCTTAAAATGTCTGAAATTGCTAAACCTGCATTGGATGTAGTAATGGATGATGAAGTGAAATTCTATCCTGAAAAGTTTAAAAACACTTACAAATACTGGATGGAAAACATCCGTGATTGGAATATTTCTCGTCAGCTTTGGTGGGGACAACAAATTCCAGCTTATTATTACGGAGCAGGAGATGAAGATTTTGTAGTTGCTGAAACGAAAGAAGAAGCTTTAGAATTGGCAAAACAAAAAACAGGAAATCAGGAGCTAACGGTAGAAGGTCTTAGACAAGATGATGATGCTCTAGATACTTGGTTCTCTTCATGGTTATGGCCAATGTCTGTATTTGATGGATTATTGGATCCTGAAAATAAGGATATCAACTATTATTATCCTACCTCTGACCTGGTAACAGGGCCAGATATCATTTTCTTCTGGGTAGCTAGAATGATTATGGCAGGATTGGAGTATAGAAAAGAAGTTCCATTTAAGAATGTTTATTTCACAGGAATTGTAAGAGATAAGCAGAGAAGAAAGATGTCAAAATCTTTAGGAAACTCTCCGGATCCACTTGAATTGATGGAAAAATATGGCGCTGATGGTGTTCGTGTAGGTATTCTATTAAGCTCTGCAGCTGGAAATGACCTTCTTTTTGATGAAGATTTAATGCTTCAAGGAAGAAACTTCATGACGAAGATCTGGAATGCTTTCCGTTTGATCAACATGTGGAACCATGAAGATAAACCAGCCATTGCTACCGATAATCAGGCTATCGAATGGTTCGAAAATAAATTAAATAAAACCATTGTTGAGATCAATGATCAATTCGAGAAGTTCAGAATTTCTGATGCACTTCATTTGATCTATAAATTAATTTGGGATGATTTTTGTGGTTGGTATCTGGAAGCCATTAAACCTAACTATGGAGAAGGTATTTCTAAAGAAGTTTATAACAAAACAATATATTTCTTTGAAGAATTGATGAAACTGCTTCATCCGTTCATGCCTTTCTTAACAGAGGAATTATGGCAGACGATTTCAGAAAGAAATATTGAAGATGCTTTAGTTATTGCACAGCAAAAAGAAGCTACTACCTTCGATGAGACGATCATTAAAAACTTTGAAACAGCTGCAGAATTGATCTCTGGAGTTAGAAATTACCGTCAGACAAAAGGTATTTCTCCAAGAGAAGCTGCTGAAATATATACCAATGCTGCTGAATTTGCTAATGAAGCAGTCGTAAGAAAACTGGCAAACGTTTCTGATATTCATTTTGGACAGAAAACTGATAAGCCAAGCTTTACATTCCTTGTGGGAGCAACGGAAGTTTCAATTCCTTTAAGTGAAAACTTAGATTTAGGAGAAGAAAAAGCTAAAACTGAAGAAGAATTAAAGTATCTGAAAGGATTCTTAATTTCAGTAGATAAAAAACTTTCCAACGAAAAGTTTGTAGCGAATGCAAAACCTGAAATTGTAGAGGTTGAGCGTAAGAAACAAAAAGATGCTCTTGATAAGATTGCGATCTTGGAAGAGAAGCTGAAAAGTTTATAAATTTAAAATAAAGACAATACGTTGTCTTAATATCAGGCTGGGTACAGATGAATAACTTGTATCCAGCCTGATGGTTTAAAGAAAAGATATAAAATGACACATATAGAAAACATAAAGAAACTATTTTCGAAGGACTTTGTAGAAAGCCCGTTGTTAGAAAGTTTTGAAGTAGGAAAAATCTATCTATCCAGCGGTAAGCTGGTAGCTTGTGATCCTTTGATCACGAATGATATGCTTCCTTTTTCTACAGAGTTTCCGAAAGGAGAATTCTCTGTGATGTTGCATAAGGAGAAGGACAGTAATTGTGTAGCCTATGCAGAAATTATTTTTAATAATACAGAAATTGCAGACTGGAAATTAGCGACTACTGCTGGGCAGAAAGTAAAAGAATTGGCAGAGGGAGAGGTTTTTGGATATCCTGTAGAAAGTGGCATGGGCTGTTTCATGGATGTAGATACTCAAAACAGTCTTAACGAGCTGGAGCAAAAGCTTTATAACAATAAAGGAGCAGATTTCATGGGGATTTATGAAGAGTTTTTTCATGGGCATTTCTTTGATGAAAAAGGAGCAATAGACCAATATGCATTTTTAAAACCTTCAGACAATCATCCAGGAACTATATTCGCTTTTGAGACAGGATATGGTGAAGGTTTTTATGCCAGTTATGTAGGTTATGATAAAAATCAATCACCAGTGAAAATTATTACAGAATTTATTGAAATAAGTTAGGTAAATTTAATTATTTTTGGCACGGAATTTAGTCTGTTATAATTTTTAAACTAATATCAAACACAATGAATTTCTCATCAGAACAACCCAAAATTATCGTTGTAGGAAGCTCCTCAATAGATCTTGTTTTGGAAACCGATAAACTTCCCCTTCCTAATGAAACAGTACTCGCTGTAAACTCAGAGAGTTATTTTGGCGGGAAAGGAGCCAATCAGGCTGTAGGAACTGCAAGATTAGGGGCAAGCGTTTATTTTATAGGTTGTGTTGGAATGGATCCCCTGGGGCAGCAAATTATGAGAAATCTGGTGGGTGAAGGCGTAAATGTTGGTTTTGTACATGAAACAGACAAAGAATCAACAGGTACAGCGTATGTAACAACATGTGAGGGAAATGCTGCTATTGTTGTGGTGCCCGCAGCCAACAAGTATCTTAAAAAGTCTCACATTGATGAGGCTGACCGCTATTTCCATACTTCTGATCTTATCCTTATACAACTTGAAGTTTCTATGGATGTAGTAGAGTACACCGTAAAGAAAGCTAAGAAATATGGTAGAAAAGTAGGTTTGTACGCTTCACCTGCCATGAGAGTGAGTGATGAGGTTCTGGAGCAGGTAGATTTTATTGTAGCTAAAAGCAATGAGCTTTTTATTATTTTTGGTGAAGAGAAACGAGAAGAGGTTCTTAAAAAATATTTCAATAAGGTATTTGTAAGAGACGATACCAATTCTACGGTTTACTTTGATGGTACAGAAATGAAGTACTATAGAAAGAATAAAGAAAAGACCGTTTATAAGATGGGAATGGGTGATGCATTTACTTCAGGATTTGCCATTGCATTGTGCCATGGGAACTCTATTGAAGACTGTGTGAAATTTGGAAATGAAGTTTCATCAAGAGTTTCAGGAAGTAAGGGATCCCAAACCGGATTACCAAGAATGTCAGATTTCTTTTCTTAAAACTATTTACGGCATATCGAAAGTTTAAAACTAAACGTAAAAATATACTTAAAATGTCCACTTTTATAGTGGATTTTTTCTTTTACCCCCTATGGAAAAACTAATACTCACCACAGAAGACCATGCTTCCCTGACTGCCCATCTTTTTCAGCCTGAAAAAAGTAATGGAAAATTATTGCTTATTAATTCTGCAACAGGTGTAAAACAGCATGTCTATTTTTCTTTTGCCAACTATTTTTCAGAGCAAGGATTTACGGTAATTACTTATGATTACAGAGGAATAGGACTATCTAAACCAGAGAATATGAAAGGCTTCCATGGATCTATGAGAATATGGGGCTCAAAGGATTATAAAACCTTAACAACATATATTCAAAATCAATTCTCGGAGTACAGAAAATTTTGTTTAGGACATTCGGTGGGGGCTTTAATACTAGGAATGAATAAAGATTCTAAGATATTTGAAGAATTGATATTTGTTGGAACTCAGAATGCTTTTGTTGGAAACCTCAGACTGAAAACAAAGATCGAAGCCTATCTGGGCTTTGGAATTGTACAGCCATTAACGACTTCATTATTAGGGTATTTTCCTGCAAATTGGTTTGGGCTTGGAGAAAGTCTTCCAAAAAATTGTGCATATGACTGGAGAACCTTAATTTTAAACAAAAAATCAACCAATAGATTGTTGGAGAAAATTGATGATTATTCTAAAAATTTAACACAAAAAGTTTTTGTAATTCGTGCAGAGGATGATGTTTGGCTGACAGAAAAAGGAGTGATGAGTCTTTTAAATAATACTTATCCTAATCTTAGGCCAACGTACAGACTGATTAAAACAGCTGAATCTGAGAAAAAAGAAATTGGACACGTTAATTTTTTTAGAAGTTATAATCACAAGCTCTGGGATATTATTTTAAATGAACTGATAGATTAATGAAAAGCACGATTAACAACACCGTAGAATTTGTAAAAGAAAAATTAGAAGGAGCAGAAGCAGGACACGATTGGTTTCATATTGAAAGAGTGTGGAAGCTTGCTAAAAAAATAGCAGAAAAAGAAAAAGAAAGCGATCCGGTTGTAGTAGAACTATCTGCATTATTGCATGATATTGCAGATCCTAAATTTCACAATGGAGATGAAACAATAGCTCCGAAAATATCCAGAGAATTTTTAGAAAGCCAGAATGTTCCTAATGAAACCATTGAAAAGGTTTTATTTGTGATTGAAAATATTTCATTTAAAAACAGAAGCCAGGCACCTGCCAATCCACCTATTGAACTTAAAATTGTACAGGATGCTGATCGTATTGATGCCATTGGAGCAATAGGAATTGCCAGAACATTCAATTTTGGAGGATTTAAAAACAATCCGATGCATGATCCCGATGTTCAGCCTAATTTAAATATGTCTAAAGAACAGTACAAAAAATCTAATGGGACAACGATTAATCATTTTTATGAAAAATTATTGTTGCTAAAGGATTTAATGAATACTGAACATGGTAAAAAAATGGCCCAGGAAAGACATGATTATATGCTGAATTTCCTAGACCAGTTTTACAAAGAGTGGAATGTAGATTAACATGCTCTCAAAAAATCTGAAATCAGTATCTTTGCAATATGGTATTTTTCATTCTTGTTATCTTTTGGGCGTGTATCTTTTCTCTGATTTTATATAAAGTAAAATCGGGAAGACTGGCAAAATGGGCAAGACTGTTCCGTATTGTGACAGTAGTTTCTTCGATCTCTATTTTTACGTATTGGTTTATTAAGAAAAGTGCCGTAGCATTTGTTGATAATTCTGTAGGACTACAGGTTATTAATAAGCTTCCGCAAGCACTCGATTTCTATTTGATCAACGTTAATAAAATCGATAAAAACACTAAGCTTGAACCTAAGCATATTGGAAAAATACGCCCGGAATATTACAGAGTAGAATATCTGAAAATGGATAAATCTGATGAATACTGGATTGTAGGCTATCTTGGAAAGAAGAATCTGGTTTATTTTTCACAGCATTCTGTTCCTAACAAGAATATTGACCAGATTGTAGAAGTACAGAATTATATCAACCAAAGTATGAAGTTGTCTGAAGCTGCTAAAAAGCAGGTGGATGCTTACAATTATGAAAATACAAAGCTGGGGATCTGGATCACATTAGATTTTCTGCTTTTATTTCTCAACCTGGTATTGCTTCTGAAGAAAAATAAATAAGAAACTAAATTATATATTCTCTCGCAGATTTTACTGATTGTGCAGATGATTAAGTTGTATTAATCTGCTTGATCTGGAAAATCTGCGAGAGTTTTTTTATTAAGGATAATCCAGAATGAGCATAATCTGCTCCTTATAGTCTTCTGGGCAGGCTTTTATCAATTTATCCTTATTTTGTTTACTGATCTGTTGGGGTTCCAGCCATTCTGTTTTATTAGAGTTCAGACTGTGATTGTCATATACTCTTTTTATAGTATGGTCTTCATAGAAGATGTATTCATCTCCAAGCCAGTTGCCGGAGATGCTGATTTTGCAAATTTCCTTTTTCATGACATTTATTTTTTTAAGTATGCTTTATTCATGCAAATAGAGCATTACTCTAATGTATAAAATTTTCCGTTATGAAAAGGATTTTATCGGGGTATGACCAGTAAATTAAAATTAGTCTATTTAAAATTTTAACTAAAACAGACTTCCTGTACTTTCAGTGGCCATTTTGGGAATATGGATATCTGTTTTCCATTCGTCGTTCATTTTTTTGATAAAATAAGCGGAAAGAAGGGGAGATGCCTTTTCAATATTCTGGTGAACAAAGAAATACAGATTTTGAAGACCATCTTTTTTCCATTGGGAAAGATGTTTTAGCCAGTCGTCTAGTCTTTCATAGTCACTTTCTGCATTGGCTCCTACATAACGGATGAATGCATTGGGAGTGGTAAGACGCATGTGAAGCATATCTCTTCTTCCTGCAGTATCTACGATAATGTTGGTGATATTATAGGCTTCAAAAAGCTCACAGGTGGTATTCAGAATTTCTTTATTGGTAAACCATTCTGTGTTTCTAAGTTCTATGGCAAGGGGAACTTCTTTTGGCCATTCTTTGACAAATTTTTCCAACCTGTCATAATCTTTGGGCTTAAAATTATCATGAAGCTGAAGAAAAGCCATTCCTAATTTTTCATCAAAATTAATGACTGCAGATGCAAAATGGGTCACAGGATCCGTAACATCAATGAGTCTTCTGAAGTGAGAAACGGTATTGGTAATCTTAGGGAAGAATTTAAAATTTTCAGGTGTTTTTTCTTTCCATGTTTTCACCTGGTCCGGAGTGGGCATTCCGTAAAAGGTCGCATTTAATTCAATCGAATTAAATTGAGTGGCATAATATGTTAGTTCATCCTTAGTTCCTTTAGGATAGAATCCTTTAAGGTCTGTTTTGTTCCATTTGGCGCATCCGATGGAAATGTTTTCAAGCCCTTTTTTATTAAGGCTCAAAATTTCTTTGGTTCTGGAGTGATCTTTAGGAAGGGTGAAGTCTATTTTTGATGGGTCTTCTACTTGTCCGAATTTCATATTAAGCGATTTTAAACTTTAAAATTAAGCATTTTTTTGCTGTAATCTTCATGGAAATAGTGAAAAAACATGCCATAGATCCCTCATGTATATTAAGTTTTTTTTAAGGAAATATTAAACTTTGTGTTACGCTATGTTAATTGTATGTTACCATACTTGATATTTTATCGATCTAATTTTACAGCAAGTTTTGTAGCATTAAAAATTATGAAGAAAAAAATTATCTGTGCATTTGCTTTATTATCTTTTGGGTTTGCATTTTCACAGGAGACCAGCTCTAAGATTTTCGGGAGATTAAAAGGGATATCTTCCGAGGTTACTGTGAAGGTAGTGCATATTCCTACCAATAGTACTTTTGAAACTAAAAGTAATAACAAAGGACAGTTTAGTTTAGATAACCTCCAGCCGGGAGGGCCTTATAAGATTGAGATATCTGATGGCTCACAGGTTATTTATGAAAATCCTAATTTACAACTTTCTTTAGGAAGCAATGATCTGCCAGTGGTAGACGTTGGTAATAAAGAGAAGTCAATTGATGAGGTAAAGATCACTTCAAAAAAAGTTAACGTAAAAAATGGCGTTGGGATCAGCCAGGCTCAAATTTCAGGACTTCCTAACATTAACAGAGGAATACAAGATGTTACTAAATTAGTGCCTCAAAGTGCTAATAATTCTTTTAACGGAACCAATTTCCGTTATAATAATGTTACGATTGATGGTTCTATTAATAATGATGCAATTGGTTTCAGTCCTTCATTAGGAGGGCAGACTGGGACTTCAGGAATGCCCGGAAGCAGTACCCGTTCCAACTCTATCAGTTTAGATGCTATTCAGGATGTACAGGTTTATATTGCTCCTTATGATGTGAAACTGGGAAATTTTCTTGGAGGAAGTATCAATGCAGTGACCCGAAGTGGAAGCAACGATGTAACAGGGTCTCTGTATGTATATGGAAGAAATGCTGCGATTACGGGAAGAAACAGAGTAGGAGATAACTCCAAAATGCCAAGTGATTTCTCCGATTTTATCTATGGTGGAAGAGTAGGACTGCCAGTGGTAAAAGATAAGGTGTTCTTATTTACGAACCTGGAGTATACCAAAAGGGTAGACCCAATATTTTATAACGCCAATGATCCTAATGCCCTGATAGATGAATCTGTCGCTCGAAAAATTTCAGACTTTGTACAGCAAAAATATGGATTCAATGTAGGGAGCTTTAATGGATACAATAACTTTTCTGAAAGTGCTAAGCTTTTTAACAAGTTAGATTGGAAGATCAACGATAAACATACTTTATCCATCAAAAATAATACGGTATTTTCACAAGCATCCAACCTTGAAAGAGATGGTGCCAATTTCAGATTTTCGAGTATGGATTTTGTTCAGAAAAATACAGCATCCACAACAACTCTTGAGCTGAAAAGCCGATTTAATGATAAATGGAGTAATAATTTAGTAGTCGGATACTCCTCGATTCATGATTATAGAGATCCAACATCAGGAAATGTTATGTTTCCACAGGTTGAAATCAGCCATAACGGTGGAACTATTTTATTGGGAAATGATAGAGAAGCAACTGTTTTCAATATGAAACAGAAGACTTTTGAAATTACAGATAACCTTACTTATAAAACCGGAAACCATACTTTCTTGTTAGGAACTCACAATGAATTGTATAATATCAATTATGGTTTTGTAAATGCTTTGAACGGAAGAATATCTTACGGATCACTTGCTGATTTTTATAGTGGTACTCCTGCAAGGGTAAGAGGAACCTATCCTTTTGGTGGGAATAGCAGACAGGATCTTTTCGACAATCCTTATGCTCAATATAAAGTAAATCTTCTTTCGTTGTACTTACAGGATGAGATCAATTGGGGAAGAGTAAGACTTTCACCAGGAGTAAGAGTAGATTATACAGACTTGCCTAATAAACCACAATTAAGCCCACTTGTTAATCAATCCCCTCAGGATCCTTATTTCGGAAATACCTATAACTATACTCCATTAAGTCAGTTAACGAACACTTATCTTAATAAACCAACATTATCTCCACGACTTGGTTTTACCATTGATGTTACAGAAGACAGATCTATGGTACTAAGAGGAGGATCCGGTATTTTTGTGGGAAGAATTCCCTTTGCATGGCTAGGATACGCTTATTATAATGACGGAGTTGGTTTTGGAAGTTATGATATTAATAAGCCAACGGCAGCACAGATTGCTCAGTACGGTGATCCATTGGTTGGAACTAATCTTCCAACTTGGCAGAACCCAACGAAAGATCCGAAATCATCTAAAGTACAGGTTGACCTTATTGATAACAACTTTAAAATGCCAAGAGTATGGAGAAGTTCCCTTGCATTTGATTATACTCTGGCAGGATATAAACTGACATTGGAAGGTATTTATACGAAAGTACTTTATGACTTAAAATTCCAACAGGTAAATAAAACGGATAATGTGACGTATTACAGTTATGATGTAAATCATGAAATGCCGATTTATACAACCAATATCAATAGTAAATTCTCTAATGCTTACCTTTTATCCAATACAAAAGAAGGATATCGTTACAACCTAACGGCTCAGATCTCGAAATCATATAATTTTGGATTTAATTTCTTCGCCGCTTATACCTATGGAGATGCTAGAGATATTACCAATGGTATCAGAAACTCTATGGAAAGTAACTGGCAGATGAATCAATCATTAACACCTAATGAGCCTCAGTTAACAACTTCCAACTTTGCTATCAAACACAGAGTTGTAGCCAATCTTGGATATGCTTTTAATATTTCTAAATCTAACAGATTATATACCAATGTGTATTTTAATGCACAGTCAGGAAACCCTTTCTCATGGGGATTTATAAACAATACGATTGCTAATACGGGACAAGCTGCAGGTCTGGCTTATATCTTTAAAGATGCTACAGAAGCAGCGAAATATATTGTTCCTGTAAAAGATGCTTCAGGAAATGTATTGGTAAGTGCTCAGCAGCAAATTGCCGATTATGAGAATTATGTTAATAATAATTCGTATCTGAAGTCAAGAAGAGGAAAGTTTACAGAAAGAAATGGAGACAACACCCCTTGGAATATTCAGGCAGATATTCGAATTATGGATGAGATAAGATTAAGCGAAAAATCTAAAAACACGCTTCAAATCTCTTTAAGCATCATCAACTTTACCAACTTATTGAATAAAGACTGGGGTAAAGTGTATTTTGTACCTAATACCTTTAATTCTACAGCAAGTGTAGGACTTACCAAAGTTGGAAATATAGCTACAGGACAACCTTCAGCTGGAGATCCTACTTATAACTTCAAAACCCCTGGCTCTGCTTATACTATCGATCAGTTTGCATCACGATTCCAGGCTCAGATAGGAGTAAGGTATAATTTCTAATTAGTACTTTTTATATTACTCAATATACTTCTTTTTCAAAGGCCCGGATTTTCTTTCCGGGTCTTTTTTTGTGAGTAATGATAAATGATTGGAGATATTGGCCAGTCCATTAGGTAATTGTTTATTCACTTCAATAGGAACGGGCTTTAGCCCGTTTTATAAATAAATAATATTTCCAATGGCTTTTAGCCAAAACTTATTTAGGAAGAAGATGATTATCAATAAAAAAGCACACCTAAAAAGGTGTGCTCCACTATATAATGTGTTTATTATTTGATCTTATGCTTCACAGCTTGAACAAGATACAAAGTTCACCATCATTTCTTTTGAAACAGAAGAACTTCTTTGGTAGTAAAGAGTTTTTACACCTTTTTTCCAAGCTTCGATATACAGATAATTTACATCTTTCACAGGCATTGTAGAAGGAATCTGAAGATTCAGTGATTGTGCCTGGTCAATATATTGTTGTCTTTGTGCAGCCTGAGAAATAATCTCCATTGGAGAGATCTCTTTGAATGTTTTGAATACTGCCTTTTCATCAGGAGTAAGCTCATTCAGGTGTTGTACAGATCCATGGTTCAACATGATGGTTCTCCATGTTTCCTCGTTGTCTAACCCTTTTTCTTTCAATAGCTTTGCAAGATATTTGTTCTTACGCATAAAGTTTCCTTTAGCAAGACCTGCTTTGTAATAGTTAGAAGAGAAAGGCTCAATTCCAGGAGAAGTTTGTCCCAAGATGGCAGAACTTGAAGTGGTAGGAGCAATAGCCATTGTAGTGGTATTTCTTAATCCATATCCTTTCAATACTTCCGGCTCTCCGTAGATGTTAGCTAACTCTCTTGAAGCCTGTTCAGCCTGTTCTTTGATATGTCTGAACGCTCTTGCATTGAACTGAGTCGCTTCAAAGCTTTCAAACGGAATCATGTTTTTCTGTAGGTAAGAGTGGTATCCTAAAACGCCTAGTCCAAGTGCTCTGTGACGCATTGCGAAATTTCTTGCTCCTTGTAAGTAGTAGTTTCCTTCAGTTTTATCGATGAATTCAGATAATACAGCATCAAGGAAGTAAACGGCTAATTTAACAGCATCTGTATCTTTCCACTCATCATATAATTCAAGGTTCATAGAAGACAGACAGCAGATGAATGATTCTTCCATCGTGGAAGGAAGCATGATCTCAGAACAAAGGTTACTTGCGTTTACCGTCATTCCAAGGTCTTTATATACCTGTGGCTTATTTCTGTTTACGTTATCGGTGAAGAAAATATAAGGAAGACCTTTTTGCTGGCGGCTTTCCAATACTCTTGCCCAAACTTTACGTTTGTCCATATCCCCATCAATCATATCCTGCATCCAGTAATCTGGTACACATACTCCGGTGAATAGGTTTTGAATCGGGCTACCAATATCTTTAATGGATAAAAATTCTTCAATATCTCCGTGGTCAATGTCTAAGTAAGCCGCGAAAGCTCCTCTTCTTACGCCTCCTTGAGATACAACATCCATTGCTGTATCAAAAAGTTTCATGAAAGATACTGCTCCGGAAGATTTTCCGTTATCGGTTACCGCTGTACCTCTGTTTCTAAGTTCTCCAAAATATCCTGAAGTTCCCCCTCCGATTTTTGTCTGCATGATTACCTCACCCATTTTATGAGTAATTCCTTCAATGCTGTCCGGAATGTGAGCGTTGAAACAAGAAATAGGAAGACCTCTCTCTGTTCCCATATTAGCCCATACAGGAGAAGAGAAACTGATCCATCCTTTGGTAATCATTTCTTTGAAAGCTGGCTGAAGTTCTGGTTTGTATAACCTTTTTGCAGCAGCAGTGGTAATTCTGTCGATAGCTCCGTCTACCGTTTCACCTTTCAACAGATATCCTCTGTTTAGCATTTGCTCAGACTCTTCATTGAGCCACCATATATTTGAATTTTGCTCTTCCATAGATGTTATATTTTCGAATTCCGGAATGAGATTGTCACTCCGGAATTTCGTTTTTTTTATATTATTGATTGTAAAAATTCTACTTTATGAGAGTCGTTCAGTCCACTTTCATCTCTCAATTTTTGAAATTCCTTAAAAGATGGAACATTCAAAACTTCATGCTGAACTTCTTCATTAATGTAGTTTGAATAATGTAGAAAAGTAACGCCATCCTCCTTTACAAAGACCTTATATTCAAATGTTGATTGATCCAAATTTTTGAAATCATTCAGGAACTTTTCAATGTTGGTCTTATTTGTAGGAACAAATTCAGGTTTTACGGTATAGCTTACAATTACATTAATCATAGTTTGTATTTGTGTTTATCTTGATTTAAAAGCTTATGATCCTTTCGGAAAATAAATGTGCTAATACTATCTGCTTTGACGCTCGCTTCGCTCGCGCCCTTACATTAGAACAAATCGTTCGCTGTAATACTCTTATCGTGTTTCGTGTAATCTACAGGTCTTTTTGCAAAGAAATCATCTAATGAATTGGCGAAAACTTCCTCTTCGAACCATACCATTGGTCTGTATTGTTCCGGAGTGATGTTGTATCTTGTTTTCATGTTGATTTTCTTCAAGCTGTCATCTACACGGTATTTCATGAAGTTCAATAGATCTTCTTTAGATACGTTATCAATTTCTCCTAATTCGAAGATCCATGTAAGGATATCACCTTCTTTTTCGATAGACTCGTCTACAAGAGTATAGATATCTTCAATATCACTTTCAGTTAAAAGATCTGGTTGTTCTTCACGGATTTTGTTGATCAGGTAAATTCCTGCATTAGCGTGAATTTGCTCATCTACTGAAGTCCATGCGATAATGTTAGATACATTTTTCATGAACCCTTTGAATCTTGTGAAAGAAAGGATGATGGCAAATTGAGAGAAAAGAGATACGTTTTCTACTAAGATACTGAATAACAATAGTGCAGAAACATATTCTTTTGGAGTAGCTGAGTTGGCATGCTTTAAAGCATTTCCAAGGAACTCAATTCTACCTTTTACAGCAGGAATTTCAATAACATTAAGGAATTCGTCATTATATCCTAATACCTCTAATAAACGGGAATATGCTTCAGAATGACGGAACTCACATTCTGCGAAAGTAGATCCTAATCCATTGAATTCCGGTTTCGGAAGGTGGTTGTATAAATTCCCCCAGAATGTCTTTACAGACACCTCGATCTGTGCAATGGCTAAAAGCGCATTTTTCACAGCATGCTTTTCATGTGGTTCCAACTGCGAATGAAAATCTTGTACATCTGCAGTAAAGTCCACTTCCGAATGTACCCAGAACGATTTATTGATGGCTTCTACGAATTGTAGAACCTCTGGGTATTCAAATGGCTTATAGCTTACTCTCTTATCAAAAATTCCCATATTAAAATATCTTTATAATTAAATAATTCAGATCTCTGTGGATAATGTTCAGAAGATGTGTAACTTTTTGTTTTTGTGGTGATTGTGAATTGAAGTTGTTCACAAGAAAAGCTTTCTTTTCTGATCAGAATCTATTGACAAAGTTCGAAAAAAAGAACTGATTTTGAAAGAGGTAAATACTAATAGGTTGACTTTTAGCTGTAAAAGTTTTCCACATTTACATGAAACTGGCTCGAATAATAGGCTAGAAGGGGATATAGGGGGTAAATACATGGAAAACTTCAGTTACGGTTAAACAAAATTTTATAAACTATTATAAATAAAGGTTTAATGCATTAAACAAAAAAATATTTGAATAAATTATCATTCTTGTAACAATTTGAAAATATCATCTACTTATTGGGTATAAAACATACATCACTTAATGTTAGTAATTCAGGATTTACATAAGTCATACGATACAGGGAAAAGCAAGCTTCATGTTTTGAAGGGGATCAATCTGAATATTTCAGAAGGAGAGTTTGTTTCAATTATGGGGAGTTCCGGTTCCGGAAAATCTACCCTTCTTAATATTATTGGTATTCTGGACGAAAAAGATTCCGGAATCTATGAATTGGACGGGGTTCCTATTGAGCATTTATCAGAAGTAAAAGCTGCAGAATACAGGAGTAAGTTTTTAGGGTTTATTTTTCAGTCCTTTAATCTTATCAGTTACAAGACTGCTTTAGAAAATGTAGCTCTTCCTTTATATTATCAGAATGTACCCAGAAAAGAACGAAATCAGAAAGCTTTAGAATATCTTGAAAAAGTAGGACTGGCACAATGGGCTAATCACCTTCCTAATGAACTTTCTGGAGGGCAGAAACAAAGAGTCGCGATTGCGAGAGCTCTGATTACAGATCCTAAAGTGGTATTGGCAGATGAGCCTACTGGAGCATTAGATTCAAAAACAACTCACGATATTATGAAACTTCTTCAGGATATTAACAATGAAGGAAAAACAATTATTGTGGTAACCCACGAACCTGATGTGGCTGCACAAACCAAAAGGAATGTCGTGCTGAAGGATGGAGTCATTGAAAGTGATGAGTTTATTAAGCAGATTGTATTATAGGTGAATAGTGAATGGTCAATTTTGCTTCGCAAGTGAATTCTATGATGAGGAAGATAAATAATTTATAACACACACAGATGAATATGAAAAAAAATAAAAATGTTTTTAAATCTGAACCATTATAAACTTGATGTTTATCAGTCAGCCAGAGAATTAAGAATAGAATGTTATAAGATTTTATCTAAAATTCCTGATCATGAAAAGTTTAATATAATCGACCAGATACGAAGAGCTTCTACTTCAGTGGTATTAAATATTACCGAAGGATGTTCAAGAAAATCTGAACTGGAAAGGAAAAGGTATTTTGAAATTGCCAGAGGTTCGGTTATTGAGTTGGATTCTTGTTTTGATATCGTTATAGAATGTAATTATATTAAAATAGAGGAATTATCAAAAATTGGAAATTTAATAAAAACAGCATTTATCTTGTTAAGTAAAATGTTGAAAAAAGATTAGAAATGTGAAAATGAATTTTGCTTCGTAGTTAAAGTTTTGTGAAGAATAAATTGACAACAAAGTTAATTGACTTCGAAGAAAATTGACAGCGCAGCTCATTGACTTTTTACATCGTAAAAAATAAAAACTATGTTTGACCTAGATCGTTGGCAGGAAATATTCAGTTCTATCCGTAGTAATGTACTTCGGACGGTACTTTCAGGTTTTACAGTGGCTTTAGGACTGTTTATTTTTATCGTACTTTTTGGAATAGGAAAAGGACTTCAGAATGCTTTCTCAGAAGGATTTGCTGGTGATGCTAAAAACCTGATTACTATTTATACAGGAAAGACAACCCTAGCTTATAAAGGATTACAGTCCGATAGAACTGTAAGTATGAATAATGACGACTACGATTTTCTTGTGAATACAGATAAAGAAAAAGTAGGCGCAGCCAGCCCAAGATATGCCACCAACTTAATGGTGAAATATGGTAAGGAAAGTGGACTGTATCAGGTTCATGGAGCTGAACCGGGAGAGCAGGTTATTGAAAACAGAAGGCTTGTTGAGGGACGTTACATCAATTCTTTTGACTTGTCGAGAAAACAGAATGTAGCCGTTATCGGAAGAATGGTTCAGAGAGATCTTATTAAGAATGGAAGTTCTATAGGTAAAGAACTGGATATTAATGGAACCATGTTTAAAGTTGTAGGAGTATTTTCAGATGACGGGGGAGACAGAGATGAAAGACATATTACAGTGCCTATTTCAACTCTGCAGCAGATGAAAAAAGGCTCTGATACCGTGAACACAATTTATATTGCCTATAACGATAAAATGCTTACCCCTGATGCGGCGATTAAATATGGAGACGAGCTAAGAGATAAATTAAAAGTGAGAAAAAAAGTTTCTCCTGATGATGAAAATGGAGTTCGTGTTTGGAATAATGCCAAAAATATGAATGATACTTTCGTTTTTATGGCAGTTCTTACTGCAATTGTAGGGTTTATTGGATTGGGAACATTATTAGCAGGGATTATCGGGATCAGTAATATTATGGTGTATATCGTAAAAGAAAGAACCAAAGAAATTGGGGTACGAAAAGCCATTGGAGCTAAACCGGCAGGGATTGTTGCTTTAATCGTTCAGGAAAGTGTTGTAATTACTGTGATTTCCGGATTTGTTGGAATTGGAGTGGGAGTTTTAACATTAAGCCTGATTGGAGACAGTCTTGAAGAGTTTTTTATCAAAAGCCCAAGCGTAGGATGGGGGGCTATTTTTATGGCATTTATTGCATTGGTTTTCTCTGGATTAGTAGCAGGATTTGTTCCGGCATACAGAGCCTCGAGAATTAAACCGATTGAAGCATTAAGAACAGAGTAATAATTTGAAAATAGAATGATTTGAAAATGAAGTAATGAAAGCTGTTGGCTTGTTTACTCTTTTACAACCATTAATAACTTATAATTCAGAGAGGTGAATATCATATTTAAAAAAGATACTTGGCAAGAGATTTATTATTCATTGAAAAATAATAAACTTCGTACATTTCTTACCATGATTGGGGTAGGATGGGGCATGTTTTTATATGTGAGCCTTCTTGGGGCAGCAAAAGGGATGGAGAATGGTTTTGATAAATTGTTTTCCGGGTTTGCAACCAATTCCATTTTCATGTGGGCACAGAAGACCTCTATTCCATACGAAGGATTTCCGAAAGGAAGAGAAATTCATTTGAACTTGTCTGATATGGAAATGCTGAAAAAGAAATTGACTGACATTGATTATATATCACCTCAAAATTCAAGAGGAAGTTTCACAGGAGCACCAGGAGAATCCATGGCAAGAAATGGGAAAAATGCCACCTATGGTCTTACTGGGGATTACTCGGTAGGAAATAAAATTTCAGAAAAAAAACTTATTTATGGACGCTACATCAATGATGCAGACGTTGCAGGAAATAAAAATGTTGTGGTCATCGGAGAAGAGATCTATAAGAACCTCTTTGATTCCAAGAAAAAAGAAAATCCAATCGGAAAATCCATTAATATTAAAGGGTTATTCTTTAATGTGATTGGTGTTTTTAGAGTAAAGAAAGGGGGTGGTTTTGAAAACGATCAGAGTGCTTTTATTCCCTTGTCCACTTATACTAAAATGTATAATGCCGGTGAACAAGTTGATTTATTCGCTATTGTCGGAAAGCCTACTGCTAATCTTGCTACTCTGGAAGATCAGATAAAGCAAATTTTAAAAACAAAAAATAAAGTTTCACCTGATGATACCAATGCTTTTGGAAGCGCTAATGTAGCCAAAGAATTTAAAAAGCTAACGGGTTTTCTTACAGGGATGCAGCTTCTGACGATAATTGTAGGAACATTAACTATTCTTGCAGGGGTTATTGCGATTTCAAATATTCTTTTGATTACCGTAAAAGAAAGAACCAAGGAGATAGGAATCCGAAGAGCATTGGGAGCTAAACCGGCAGAAGTAAGAAACCAGATTCTGTTAGAAAGTGTTGTGATCACACTATCATCCGGATTGCTGGGGTTTATGTTTGGAATCTTTGTGCTGATGATTTTAAATATAGCCACTCAAGGACAGGATTCATTTCCTTTCTATAACCCAACGGTAAACTACGGGAATGTATTTGCAGCGATGGCGGTAATGGTGATATTGGGATTAATTATTGGGATGATCCCAGCACAGAGAGCGGTGAAAATTAGACCAATTGAGGCGTTAAGAACAGAATAATAATTTGAAAAATGATATAATTTGAAAATTTGAAAAATAGAAGAAAACGTCTTTTAATTTTTAAATCATTCAATCTTTAAATAAAAAATAAACTATACATATGAAAAAGAAATTCACTTGGAAAAAAGCCATTTATATAGTCTTGGGGCTTTTATTTGCAGTGGCATTGTTCTCCGGGATTGGTTATCTTGTAAAATCAAACTCCAAAGAAAGCGAAGCTTTCCTTACCCGTAAACCTAGTATTCAAAATATGGATGACAAGGTAATGGCCACCGGGAAAATTGTTCCAAAGGAAGAAATTGAAATAAAGCCCAATATTACAGGGATCATTGATAAAATTTTAGTAAAAGAAGGAGATAAAGTAGAAATAGGACAACTGATCGCTACAGTGAGAATTGTACCTAGTATTTCCGAGGTGAATGCTGCACAGCAAGAAGTTCAGAATGCACAGATTCAGATTAGCAATGCCCAGATGAATGTAGGAAATATGCAGAAGCAATTTGATATACAAGACAAACTGTATAAACAAGGAGTAGCTTCTAAGCAGGATTTTTTAAACTCTCAGCAGCAACTTTATTCTCAACAGCAGACTCTTAAAAATGCTCAGCAACAGCTGAATACAGCACAGAAAAGATTACAGATTGCAAAAACCGGAGCAACTCCTGAACTTCAGGGACAAGGGCTGGCAACAACTCAAATTCGTTCAAAAGCTTCAGGAACTGTTCTGGAAGTTCCTGTGAAATTAGGAAGCCAGGTGATTGAAGCGAATAACTTCAATGCCGGAACAACAATTTGCTCCGTAGCAGATTTGAACTCTTTGATCTTCAAAGGAGAGATTGACGAAGCTCAAGCAGGAAAATTAAAGCAGGGAATGGGAATGAATATTGTAATTGGTGCTTTACAAAACAAAACTTTTCCTGGAAAGCTAACGATGATTGCTCCAAAAGGTAAAGATAATGCAGGGACGATCAAATTCCCGGTAGAAGGAAATGTAGAAAACCCTAACAACGAATATATCAGAGCCGGATTCTCAGCTAACGGAGAGATTGTATTAAGCTCTCAAAAAAATGCTTTACTGCTGGATGAATCCTTAGTTCAATATGAAAAGAAACAAGGGAAAGATGTTCCTTTTGTAGAAGTTAAGCAACAAGATGGTAAATTTAAGAAAGTATACCTGAAACTTGGTGCAAGTGACGGAATCAACGTTCAGATTCTTCCAGGATCAAATATCACTAAAGATTCTGAAATTAAAGTTTGGAACCCATCAGATAAAGACAAAGAAGAATTGAAAGAAAAAGCGAAAGCAAAATAATAAACTTACACTATACATTTTAAACAGTTTTAGATCCCGGAGAGATATTCTTCGGGATTTTTTTTGATTATAATTTAGGATGAAATGATTCGTTAAAAATTTAAGTTTGTTTAAAATAATTTGTTTTTTTAGCGATAAAGTATTTTAAGATGTAATAAATCAGAAGCTTAAAATGTCTTATTTTTAGTTTTAAAATATTGCCATGAAGAAAAGTAACCTTATTCTTATTCTTTTTATCATAGTCAAATTTATTCTTCAATACTCATTGATCAGTCCGGAATACGAATTGCAGCGGGATGAATATCTACATTTGGATCAGGGAAACCATCTTGCCTGGGGGTATATTTCCGTTCCTCCTGTCAGTTCATGGATATCTTGGGTGATAGAGGCATTAGGTGGTTCTGTATTTTGGATTAAATTTTTTCCGGCTTTATTCGGAGTATTAACGATAGTCGTTGTATGGAAAGCTATTGAAGAACTAAAAGGCGGCCTTTTTGCTTGCGTTCTTGCATCACTGGGATTGCTGTTTTCCGCATTACTTCGTTTGAATATGCTGTATCAGCCCAATTCACTGGATGTTCTATTGTGGACTTCTTTTTTCTATATTCTGATAAAATACGTCAATACAGAAAAAACAAGCTGGCTTTATTGGGGAGCTGCTATTTTCGGAATCGGTATTTTGAATAAATACAACATTGTCTTTCTTGCATTAGGATTTATTCCTGCGCTGCTAATAACGAAACAAAGAAAAATTTTTACAAATCCACATACTTATGGTGCTGTACTTTTAGTTTTAATAATTATTCTTCCCAATCTTATCTGGCAGTATAATAATAATTTTCCGGTAGTTCATCACATGAAAGAGCTTTCCGAATACCAATTGGTAAATGTCAATAGATTTGATTTTTTGAAATCACAGCTTTTATTTTTTATCGGGGTAACTTTTGTTATTCTGTTTGGGTTTTATGCTTTATTGTTTTATAAGTCTTTTGAAAGAATCAGATTTTTCTTCTGGGGGTATGTTATCACAATATCAGTATTTATGTTTTTTAGAGCAAAAGACTATTATGCGGTAGGTATTTATCCTATTTACATCGGCTTTGGGGCTGTTTACCTTGAGGAAATTTTAAAAAGCGGATGGAAGAGGTTTCTCAAACCTATTTGTATTCTACACCCTATTCTTTTGTTTTTGCCAATATATAATCTGGCATTTCCTAATAAACCTCCGGAATCTATAGTTCAGAATCCGGATTCTTATAAAAAAATTGGACTCTTACGTTGGGAAGATGGGAAAGATCATTCTTTACCTCAGGATTTTGCAGATATGTTAGGTTGGAAAGAATTAGCTCAGAAAGTAGATAAAGAATATTCGAGATTGTCAAAATCCGGAAATACCTTAGTACTTTGTGATAATTATGGGCAGGCAGGAGCTATTAATTTTTATTCAAAAAAAGGAGTAAAGGCCGTGTCATTCAATGCAGATTATATCAATTGGATGGATTTAAGCAAGAAGTATAAAAACCTAGTTAGAGTTAAGGATGCCCAAGAAAATGAACTTCAAAAGACGGGTGCTTTTTTCAATTATTCGATATTGGCGGATTCTGTCACTAACCCATATGCAAGAGGAAGAGGAACCGTTATTTTTAGCTTTGAAGATGCAAAAATTGACATTCGTAAAAGACTTCAGAATGAAATTGATGAAGTGAAAAGCCGAAATTAACGAACATATAGCTATAGTTGAGGCTAATAGGTGTAAGAGGTGTGGAAAAAAAAATGCTTAATCCAGGTTAATTTTTAGAATAGTTTATTCTTGAGGTTTATGATTAATGAATGTTGTTGAGCATGGTACGTTTTATATATTATTTATTTCGGATTTGTTGTATCCTTTAGTTCTGATTTAATATTGTGAATAGGTTTTATTATTTTTAATTTCACCTAAAAACATAATATGAAAAATTTAATTTTAATATTGGGGCTTCTGATATTATTTTCATGCAAGGGAAATAAAGAGAAGACAGAAACCGATATTCCGCTAATCCCTATGTTTACCGAATTGCAAAATAAAGCAAAAGCTATATTTGGTGCTTTACCTGGCTTTGTGGATAATCCAATGAGCCCTATAAGTGACGAAAAAGTGCTATTGGGAAAAGCATTGTATTTTGATCCTATCCTTTCAAAGAATGGAACCCAAAGTTGTAATACGTGCCATAATTTAAACACCTACGGAGTAGATAATAAAGCTTTTTCCCCTGGAGATGCTAAAGGTTCTGTAGGAGTAAGGAATTCACCTTCTACCTTGAATGCAGCGCTTCATACAGCACAATTTTGGGATGGAAGAGCAAAGTCTCTTGAAGAACAAGCCGGAAAGCCTATTCTAAATCCTATAGAAATGGGTATTCCTGATGAAAATTTTGTTATTGAAAGACTTAAGAAAAACGAAAAGTATCAAAAAATGTTTGCCACTGCTTTTCCAAAGGATAAGAGTCCTATCAATTGGGATAATCTTACCACTGCAATTGGAGCATTTGAAAGAAAATTAATCACTCCTTCCCGTTTTGATAAATACATGGAAGGAGATAATAATGCTTTAACGGATAAAGAAAAACTCGGACTTCAAAACTTTATTGATGTGGGATGTATCACTTGTCATACTGGTCCCGCTTTAGGAGGTAATTCTTTTCAAAAATTCGGAGTATATAAAGAATATTGGAAAGAAACTAAAAGTACTAAAATTGATGAAGGTAAGTCGGCTATTAGTAAAAATGAAGCCGAAAAATATATGTTTAAAGTTCCTTCTTTGAGGAATGTTACTAAAACTTCGCCTTACTTTCATGATGGGAGCGTGACAGATTTGAAGGAAGTTATCAGAATAATGGGGAAGATACAATTGGATAAAGAATTAACATCAGAGCAAGTCGATAATATATATGCTTTTTTAGAATCATTAAAAGGGGAAGTTAATCCTGAATTAGCAAAAGCACCCTAATCTTTTGAGCAGATATTTTGTCAAAAAATGATTCCTGAACATCTGAATTCAGGAATCATTTTTTATTTACTAATTAATTAATGCAATAAAGTTGCATTAATTAATTTTTATTGTAATTTTGTATATCAATAAATTAAATCTCGACAGAAGATATGCAAAACAAAAATTTTGATGTTATTATCATAGGAGGGAGTTACTCCGGATTATCTGCAGCAATGGCATTAGGAAGATCTCTAAGAAACGTTTTGGTTGTAGATCATGGAAGACCATGTAATAAACAGACTCCACATTCCCACAACTTTATTACCCATGATGGGAAAACTCCAAAAGAAATTACAGAGTTAGCCAGAAAAGATGTTGAAAAATATAAGACGGTTCAATTTTATGATGGTGAAGTTATAAAAACAGAGAAAAGTGCAGCTGTTTTTCGTGTTGAATTGTCTTCCGGTGACGAGTTTTATGCTAAAAAACTCATCTTGGCTTCCGGAGTGAAAGATGTAATGCCGGATATTCCCGGATTTTCTGAATGCTGGGGGATTTCTGTTATCCATTGCCCCTACTGCCACGGTTATGAAGTAAGAAATGAAATAACAGGAATTTTGACAGACGGTGATTTAGCATTTGAATTTTCAAAGCTAGTCTTTAATTTGACAAAAGAACTCACACTATTTACTAATGGGAAAACAAAACTTACCCATGAGCAAGTTGAAAAATTAAAACAGAATAAAATCAATCTTAATGAAGGAGAGATTGAGAAAATTGAACATGAAAACGGACAGATTCAGAAACTCATCTTTAAAAATGGAAATGCCGTTTCCTTAAAAGCATTATATGCAAAAATACCCTTTGAGCAGAATAGTAATGCTTCAGATGATTTAGGATTTGAACTGACGGAACAAGGGTTTGTTAAAGTAGATTTTATGCAGAAAACATCAGTTCCCGGAGTCTTCGCTTGTGGAGATAATGTAAGCATGATGAGATCCGTAGCTAATGCCGTTGCACAAGGTAATTTAGCAGGTGCATTTGTGAATAAAGAGCTTTCTGAAGAAGAGTTTTAAAGATTTGCCTTACACAATCGGAGGATGTAAATGATTTGATTGTTTTTCCGTCTTTTCATTGTTTTGTGTTTAAAAATCATTCCTGTTGATACTAAAATCTCAACGAAAAATCCGTACATTTGGGGTGAAAAATTTCAAAAACTAAAAGTAAAATGGATATTATTTTCGACCTGATTGAAAAGGAAAGACAAAGACAAGCCCATGGATTAGAACTTATCGCATCAGAAAATTTTGTTTCTGAAAATGTGATGAAAGCAATGGGGAGTGTACTGACAAATAAATATGCTGAAGGGTATCCCGGGAAAAGATATTACGGAGGATGTGAAGTGGTAGATGAGGTTGAAACATTGGCCATCAACAGAGCAAAAGAACTTTTCGGTGTAGATTATGTAAACGTTCAGCCGCATTCCGGATCTCAGGCAAATGCAGCCATTTATCTTGCAGTTTTGAAACCAGGAGATAAAATCATGGGAATGGATCTTTCAATGGGAGGACACCTTACTCATGGTTCTGCAGTGAACTTCTCAGGAATTCAATATGAAGTAGTTTCTTACGGAGTAGAAAGAGAGACTGGTCTTATCGATTATAACCAAATGAGAGAAGTTGCTTTAAGAGAAAGACCGAAAATGATGATCGCAGGATTCTCAGCTTATTCAAGAGATCTTGATTATGCTAAATACAAAGAGATTGCAGACGAGATCGGTGCAACACTTTGGGCTGATATTGCTCACCCTGCAGGTCTAGTAGCTAAAGGATTATTAAACTCTCCATTTGAGCACTGCCACGTTGTAACGACAACTACTCACAAGACATTAAGAGGACCTAGAGGAGGGATGATCATGATGGGGAAAGACTTTGAAAATACATATGGCCACAAAACTCCAAAAGGAGAAACAAAAATGATGAGCCAGGTATTGGATGGAGCTGTATTCCCAGGAATTCAAGGAGGCCCGTTAGAGCACGTAATTGCTGGTAAAGCAGTAGCATTCGGTGAAGCTTTGGATGGTCAGTTCGAAACGTATGCAAAACAAGTGAGAGCTAATGCTCAAGCTTTATCAAAAGCAATGATCGACAGAGGATTTGATATTGTAAGCGGAGGTACAGATAACCACCTGATGTTGGTTGACCTTAGAAATAAAGGAGTAAACGGTAAAGAAACAGAAAAAGCTTTAGTGCTTGCTGATATTACATGTAACAAAAACATGGTTCCTTTCGATGATAAATCTCCATTTACAACATCTGGTATCAGATTAGGTACAGCGGCGATTACAACAAGAGGACTTAAAGAAAACGATATGGAAACTATTGCAGGATTAATCTCTGAAGTAGTAGATAATATCAAAAATGAAGAAGTTCTTGCCTCTGTAAGAAAGAATGTTAATGAATTAATGGAAGGGAAAGCATTATTCAACTACTAATATATAGTATAATATAAGATAAAGAATGGGCGAAGGCTCATTCTTTTTTTATTCACATGGAAAAGAAATCTTTTACTTTTGATGAAATTAAACAGAAATTGGTGAGCTATTGTGTTTATCAGGATCGTTGTCATGCAGAAGTGGAACAGAAAATGAGGGAGTTTTTGCTGATAGATGAAGCAAAAGAAGAAATTATTCTCTACCTTATGAAAGAGAATTATCTCAATGAAGAAAGGTTTACGAGAAGTTATATACGCGGCAAGTTTTACATCAAACACTGGGGGAAAAACAAGATTAAAATGAATCTTAAACAGAAGCAAATATCTGAAAAACTGATCAGTATGTGTTTTGATGAAATATACGAAGACGATTATATCAAAACCATCACAAGGATTTATGAAGATTATTCTTCCAAGCAAAAAGGTCTGCAGGAATATCAGAAAAAAGCAAAGACCATAAAATATTTGATGAGCAGAGGTTTTGAATATGAGAAAATAAATGATATTTTTGACTGAAATGTAAATAAATCAAAAAAATAAATACATTTAGAACTAATAAAAAAGGAAAGATAAATTTTTAAAAAAAGAGTGTATTGATTGTAAATTTCACCTTACACTGAATTTTTATGGTATGATTTTTGTCAATCATTTTGCTCTATTGACTGACTTGTAATAATTTCAATAAATAGTTAAACATCAAATTTATTTTTGATTTCAGTAACAGAATAGAATTTTATTTTATTTTTGCATAATTGTATCGAAATTATCATTGGTGGATAATGGGATCTTACACTAATTAAAAATATGGACACAAATATAGACAATGTATAATTCTCTTAGAAAAAAAATATTTGGAGGAGATAATATTGTCAATCTCTCAGACGTAAGATATCTTCCTAGATGGATAATACTTGTAATAGATATTATTATTCTGGTTATATCTTTATTTCTTTCTACCTACATTATAGAAAAAATTACCCAAAAGGAATTTGTTTATCATGAAGATAAAAGTATTGTTTTTGCTTTTATTATAATGGTAAATACATTCTTTATGTATATCTTCAAAACCTATGCGGGGATTATCAGACATTCTACCTTTATAGATCTGTTTAAACTTCTTATATCGTGTTTCTGTACAATGTTTGTTGTTGCCACGATCAATGTAGTATATTTTTGGATAACAGGTGGAAAGTTTATTCTAACCCCTTATCTTGTTTTATACTTTGTAATCTCTTTTATGGGATTATTTCTATTCAGATTATATGTGAAAGAGTTTTTTCACATTGTGAGAGAGTATAGAAGAAGTGCATTGAAAAAAAGAATATTAGTACTAGGGATTGATGAACAATCTATTGCCATTGCAAGAGCTATTTTGGATAATCCTAATCTTCCTTATCAGGTAGTAGGTTTTTTGACCCAGAGAACCGATTCAAAAAGAGCCTCGTTACTTGGCAAACCTATCTATGGAAAAGAAAAGATTGAAAATAGTACTAAGGATGATCTTGTTATTGATGGAGTGATTATTGTAAAAGAAATGATGGCTAAGGATGAAATGAACTCTTGGGTCAATTTATTCCTGGAAAAAGATTTGAACGTCTTTAAAGCTCCATCCGTTCAAAAATTAAGAGATAGTGATTTAGGTGGTTCAATAAGAAATCTTCAAATTGAAGATTTACTTAATAGAAAGCCAATTAAAATCGAAAATGAGGAAGTTAAAAGCAGGCATTTTGGTAAAAATGTCTTAGTAACAGGTGGTGCTGGCTCTATCGGGAGTGAAATTGTTCGCCAGGTTGCTCAGTTTACTCCTTCCTTAATTGTTGTTCTTGACCAGGCTGAAACTCCATTATATGACATTGAACTTGAAATGAAGGAAAAATTTCCTCATATAAGGTTTAAGTTTGTTCTGGCTGACGTATCCAATATGAATAGAGTGGAAACGTTATTTCAAACCTATAATTTTTCAATGGTTTATCATGCTGCAGCTTATAAACATGTGCCATTGGTTGAAGATAATCCTAATGAAGCAATTCGTGTAAATGTGTTGGGATCAAAGAATATCGCACTTTTATCAAGCAGATATAAAGTGAATAGATTTGTAATGATCTCTACAGATAAGGCTGTTAATCCTACAAATGTAATGGGAGCATCAAAAAGAGCTGCCGAATTATTTGTACAGTCATTGCAACATGCTGAAGGAAATACAACAAAATTCATAACCACCAGATTTGGAAATGTTTTAGGGTCAAACGGTTCGGTTATTCCTCATTTTAAAAAGCAAATTGAAGCAGGTGGGCCCGTTACTATAACTCATCCGGATATTGTAAGGTATTTTATGACAATTCCTGAGGCTTGTGAACTTGTTTTACAGGCTGGAACCATGGGACAAGGAGGCGAAATATTTGTTTTTGATATGGGTGAACCTGTTAAGATTTTAGATTTAGCCAACAGAATGATAAAGCTATCAGGGTTTGAACCTAATATTGATATAAAAATTATTTATACTGGATTAAGACCTGGAGAGAAACTATATGAGGAGTTATTAAGTGATAACGCTAAAACTCTTCCTACACACAACGAAAAAATTATGATTTCAAAAGACCCTGCAATGTCATTTGAAGAAATAGATAATCTGATTCATCTCATTACAGAGGCTTCCATAATGAAAGAGAAAGTAGAGGTCGTAAAAATTTTGAAATTAATAGTTCCTGAATTTAGAAGTAATAATTCTATTTATGAGGTTCTGGATAAGTAAGAAAAGAAGAAAAATATAAATGTATATTTGTACAATTTAAAAAATATGAAGGGAAAAATATTGGCAATATTTTTGGCATTAGCATTCGTTTCTTGTAAAGTAAACCAAACTAAGCCAAATGACTTGAACTATATGCAAAATATAGAGAAAGTTGCTATAGAAGCATCAGAAAAAAATTCTAAACCTACAATACAAGCAGGCGATCAAATGATTATTTTGATCACTGCAAAAGATATGGACGTGGTAAAACCGTTCAATCAAAATTATTCATCATCAGAACTTGTACAAAGTAATACAATGGCTGGAGGAAACACACCCAATCAAGGAATGGTGACTGTCTCAGGGCCTACTTATATTGTAGATGCTAATGGTAATATTGATTTTCCTATTCTAGGAAAAATAAATACTTCAGATAAAACATTGGTTCAGTTCAAAGAGGAATTGAAACAAAGAATGACGAAATACATTATTGATCCAACAGTGAATGTTAGATTGGTAAACTTCAAGGTTACTGTTTTGGGAGAGGTAAATAGGCAAGGTGATTATGTAATATCTAATGGACAAGGCACTATTTTAAATGCACTGGGGCTAGCAGGAGATCTTACAATGTATGGAAAAAGAGATGATGTTTTGGTTATCAGAACAGAAAACGGTCAGGTTACCCATGGAAAAGTAAATTTAAGGGATGCTAATTTGATCAATTCACCATATTATCATCTTAGACAAGGAGATGCAATTATAGTGGCATCAACTAATACTAAAGATCTTACAGCGAAACAAAATCCTAATACAGGACTTTACCTAACTGCAGCTTCTATTGCTATTACCGCAGTAGCAGTTGTCGTAAGTTTAATCAAGAAGTAAAATAATTAATGGACAATCAGAGCTTTCACCGACCAGAAGAAAAGAAAAGTATCCTTGAAAATTTAGATGTAAAAGAAATTATTAAGCCATATGTAAGAAGATGGCCATGGTTTATTGTAACTTCAATTATAGCCGTTATAATTGGTTTTGTTGCATTAAAATTCATGACTCCTATATATAATGTTCAAACAACAGTTCTTATAAAAGATGCTAAAAGTTCTTCACCTGGAGTTGCAACAACAGATTTAGGTGTTTTACCTGATTTATCTAGTTTTGGTGGTTTGAAAACCAATAGTATTGCCAATGAAATAGAAATACTAAAATCCAAAAAGCTAATGAGAGATGTTGTCATTAGCCAGAATCTTCAAACGAATATCATTGCTAAAGGTAAAGTAAGAAACTTTGAGCTTTACAAAGAAACTTCTCCTATCGAGGTTAAAGTTATTAATGAAAAGAAAGATTTTGTATCGTCAACTGAAACAGGAGTTGTAAAGTTGAATATTGATGGGGATAAGCTAACTCTAAATTTGGACAAACCTGAAAAACAAATCATTTCAGGCTTTGGGAAAACAATCAGTCTTCCGTATGCTAATATTATTATAGTTAAGAATAAAAAATTTGACCCAGCGTCTATTAAAGATATAGATGTTAAGAATTTAGAATTATATATCTCATCAATTGAGACTAAAACCAATAGCTTACAATCTGATCTTGAGGTAAATTTGGTGAACAAAGATGCTACGGTTGTGAAGCTGGACATGAAATATCCACAGATTAGTAAAACAGAGGATATTCTTAATTCCTTGATTATAGCATACAACATGGATGCTATTGTAGATAAAAACTCAGAGTCTAAAAAGACCCTTGATTTTATCGAAGATAGAATTAAAAAATTGTCTGTAGAACTTGGACAAGTTGAGAATCAGAAAGAAAGCTTTAAATCACAAAACAATCTTACAGATCTTGAAACTGAAGCTAAAATCAATCTTCAAAGTTCTGCTGAAGCAAGAGCAAAACAATTGGAAGTGGACGCTCAGCTGGAACTTACGAATTCTTTAATTAATTTCGCTTCCAGACAAGGGCAATATCAGGTTTTACCTTCTAATGTTGGCCTCAATAATGCTGATGCTACAGCAGGAATTGTTTCTTATAATCAATTGATTATACACAGAAACCGATTGTTGGAATCTGCAACTACAGAAAACCCAGCTGTTGTTGATGTAACGAAGCAAATTAATGCGATGCGTACTTCAATAATGCAAAGTTTGCAAAGAAATAAAACTGGTTTAGAGCTTGCAAGAAATGAATATCAAGGAGAGCAGAATAAAGTTTCAAATAAGATTTCAAAATTACCATCTATAGAGAAAATATTCAGAGGTATTGAAAGACAACAGCAAATTAAAGAGAATCTATATCTTTTATTATTACAAAAGAGAGAAGAAACTGCAATCGCACAATCTATCACGGCTCCTAAGGCTAGAGTAATAGATACAGCATATGCTTCTAATGCTCCAGTTGCTCCTAAGAAGAATATTATTTTGGCAGTAGCTTTCCTTATAGGACTGGTTATTCCTTTTATTATTATTTATTTATTAGAGCTGCTGAACAATAAAATAACAACTAAGCATGATTTAGAGAAATTGATTCATGCCCCTGTAATTGCAGAATTACCAAGTCTTGAAAAAGGAGATTCTGAAGTGGTTCGAATGAATGATATTACGCCTATGGCGGAAGCATTTAGAATTTTGATTACCAATATGAATTTCATGCTTCCTAAAACAAAGAACAAAGGGAAAGTGATATTTGTTACTTCTACAGTAAAAGGAGAAGGGAAAACTTTTACCTCTGTAAATTTGGCTTTAACATTAGCTAACCCAAAGAAAAAAGTAATTATCATAGGATCGGATATTAGAAATCCTCAGCTACAGAGATATAACCCTGCTAGAAAAGGATTAATGGGACTTACAGAATATCTTTATTCGGATAAAACAAAGCTGGAAGATGTTATTCATGTTTCAACTTTTAATCCATACCTAGATGTTATTTATTCGGGGATGATACCTCCTAATCCTACTGAGTTATTGTCTAATGGACGTTATGAAATACTTCTTGACGAACTTAAAACGAAATATGATTATATCATTTTAGATACAGCACCATTATTATTAGTAACAGATACATTCTTGATCGCGGAGCTTGCGGATGCTACATTATACGTATCAAGATCCAAGTACACAGAAAAAGCTTTGACTGAATTTGCGAACAATAATATCGACCAGAAAAAAATTAATAATGTAGGGTTTGTATTAAATGATGTCAATAGAGAAAACTTAGGCTACAGTAATAAATATGGATATGGATATAATAATGTAGAAGAAAAAAGCCTATTTCAAAAAATTAAAAACCTGTTCACAAAATAGATGAAAACTTATAAAATTGCCATTATTGGTCAAGGATATGTAGGGTTACCATTAGCTCTGGAATTTGCAAACTATTACCCTGTTTTTGGTTTTGATATTAATACTGAAAGAATTAGCCAACTTAATAATGGTAATGATATAACATTTGAAGCTGATCCTGACAAGCTTTTAAAAGGATTGAGTAGTTATACATCTTCCCATGGGAAAATAGGATATAATCCTACGAGTGAACTATCAGATATATCAGATTGTAATATCTTTATAGTTACAGTTCCTACGCCTATTGATAAATATAATGCACCTAATCTAAATCCTCTGATCTCTGCTTCAAAAATGCTTGGCGAGATCATAAAAAAAGGAGATATTATTATTTATGAGTCAACCGTTTTTCCAGGCTGTACAGAGGAAGAGTGCGTTCCTGTTTTGGAAAAATATTCAGGGCTTGTATTTAATCAAGATTTCTTTGTAGGATATTCTCCGGAAAGAATTAATCCTGGAGATAAAGTAAATACACTTACAAGTGTGAAAAAAGTTACATCTGGGTCTACTGCAGAAATTGCAGAAGAAGTGGATGAGCTATATAAAAAAATTATTACAGCAGGAACTCATAAAGCTTCTAGTATTAAAGTGGCAGAAGCTTCAAAAGCAATTGAAAATGCACAGCGTGATGTTAATATTTCTTTTGTTAATGAACTTGCTCTAATTTTTGATAGAATAGGTATTGATACCCATGATGTTTTAGAGGCGGCTGGAACTAAGTATAACTTTTTAAAGTATAAACCAGGGTTAGTGGGAGGTCATTGTATTTCCGTAGATCCTTATTATCTGGCACATAAAGCAGAACAACTTGGCTATCATCCTGATGTAATCTTATCAGGAAGACGTGTGAATGACTCTATAGCAAAGTTTATTGCATCAAAAGTAGTGAAGCTACTCATTGAGAAGGGCGGTGTTATTAAAAATTCTGAAGCTCTAATCTTAGGAGTTACTTTTAAAGAGAATTGCCCGGATGTTAGAAATACAAAAGTAGTTGATATTTATAAAGAACTCATTGACTTTGGAATTAATGTAGACATTTATGATCCATGGGCAAATAAAGAAGAAGTGGAGCATGAATATGGAGTTCATATTTTAGCGAAACTTGAAAATAAAAAGTACGACTCTATTATTCTAGCAGTATCACACAACGAATTTTTGGAAATGGATATTCAAAAATTGAAAAAAGATAATGCAGTGGTCTTTGATGCAAAAGCTTGTTTAGATAGAAGCTTAGTAGATGCTCGGCTTTAATACACCTTTATAAAACAATATTCAAACAAAATAAAAACATTCATAATGAAGAAGAATTTAGTCATTTTTGGAACGCGTCCAGAAGCTATAAAAATGGCTCCTTTGGTGAAGCAGTTACAACAGGAATCTACTTTTGAGACTAAGGTTTGTGTTACCGCTCAGCATAGAGAAATGTTAGACCAGGTTTTGAATTTCTTTTCAATTACTCCAGATTATGATTTAGATATTATGAAGCCTAATCAAAATTGATTTAATAAATTAAAGAATAGATTTAAATAATATTTGGTATATATTAAACTGGACTGAACATAAATAGAATTTATTATGAGTAAATACAGATGATGAAAGAAATTAATAAGATATTTAAGAATTTAAAGAATAATAAAAATTTAGTAGGTAATTTTTCTTATTTATTTATTATCAATATTGCTAATTATATTATTCCTTTTATCACATTTCCTTATATCGTTAGAATAATTGGTGTTGAAAAATTTGGGTTACTATCATTTGCTTTATCAATAATTACTTACTTTACCATAACAGTTGATTACGGATTTAATTTATACGCTACTAGAGAGGTATCTATACATAGAAATTCTATAACAAAACTAAATGAAATATTCAGTAATGTTATCTTTATTAAGATAATGTTATCCATTCTATGTTTTTTCGTATTATGTATTATTATAAGTTTTTTTCCAATCTTAGCAAATGATCCACAAGTATATCTTTATACATTTGGTATTGTGATAGGCCAGGCTTTATTACCTGTATGGTATTTTCAAGGTATAGAAAAAATGAAAATAGTTTCTGTACTGTTCTTTATTTCAAAATTTTTGTCATCAGTACCTATTTTTTTTTTAGTAAAATCAAAAGAGGACTATTTAATAATACCTTTATTAAATTCCATACTTTCTATAATAATGGGAATTATAGGGATTGTTATTGTATATAAACAAGGTGTTCGGTTCATTTCTATTTCTAAAAGCTCTGTATATGATTACCTGAAAAATGGATGGCATTTGTTTTTGTCTAATCTTTCGGTATCTCTTTATACAATTTCAATAACTACAATTTTAGGGTTCTTTTCAAATAATACGATTGTTGGTTATTACAGTATTTCAGATAGGCTTATAAGTGCTATTAAAAGTGTTATTTCTCCTTTCTCTCAGGTATTTTATCCATACCTTAGTAATATATTATTGACCTCTAAAGAGAAAGTGATCGCAATAAATAGAAAATTATTAATTTTTGGGGGGATCTTTTTTTTAGTTCTTTGTTCCGGATTGTTCTTGTTCGCTAATGAAATAATATGGGTTATATTTCATAATAATTCTAAAGAGGTTATAAATGTTTTCAGAATAATGTCATTCATTCCTTTCATTATTTATGTACATACTGTTTATGCTTTATTTACAATTTTAGTTTTTGGCTTTAATAAAGAGTATAGTAAAATAATTATTTCTGGTGGAGTTATTAATTTATTAATTGCATTTATATTAATACCCTTATATTTCCATATTGGAGCAGCACTATGTGTTGTTATTATAGAAATATATATTGGTGTACGATATATATTATTCTTAAATAGTAAAAATATAAAACTTATCTAATAGTGAAAAAAGTATATATATATTTATTAGCTTCGTCCATTAAAGATGGAGGAATGGCTAGGAATTTTGCTTTTAAAAATTACATATATCCTGTAGATGTTAACATTAATGTTTATTGTAAAAATATTTTTGAGAGGGTACTTTTAATGATAAGAATGACATTCTTTTTTCTTTTTAGCAAAAAGAAAAAAGTTTTTATACATCAAGGGACACTTATATATATATATCCTATTATTCTATTGAAATTCGGTCTCATTCGATTTTTATTCAAAAGAGGAATAGAAATTTTTATTAATAATAATACGGTGTATTTTGAAGTTAATGATTTGCCATATGAGCAATCAATAGATCTTGGATATGAAGTTAAACAAGAAAATCTTTTCTTCGAGAAATTTTTATATAGTCAATTGAAACTAAATTTCATATTTGCTTCCAAAGAAATGAGAAATTATGCTTGTGAGCAATATAACATTGATATACGTAATACACAGGTTATTTTAAATGGAGGATATGATCTTGAAAGTAATTTTGAAACCAATAAAGAATTATTAAGTTCAAAAATTAAATATGTTTATTGTGGCACCCTAAATAAAGGAAGAGGGATTCAGGAAATTATAGAAATATTTAAAGAAAATACAGATTTACTTTTAGTCCTCCTAGGAACAGAAGGAGAATGGATTTCTGAAGATACAGAAATTACTGAAAATATTATTTACTTGGGTAGTTTAGAAGAACAAGAAGCTCATAAAATTGTCGCTCAATGTGATATTGGTATCATCAATTATGATGAGGATAAACTTTATTATAATATTTGTTTTCCTACAAAGGTATCCTTTTATATAACAGCTGGTATAGCTGTTCTTTCTACCCCTTTAAAGGAATTAGTAAATGACTTTGGGGATGTATTTATTTTTTCAAAAATTAAAGATTTTGAAAAAACGATTCAACAGATTTCCCATGAAGATGTTGTAAAATACAAAAATAAAGTTATAAGTATTAAAAATAATTACAGTTGGAAAAGTCTACTTTCACAACTTGAATTTTAATAAAGATTATTCTATAAGTAAATAGACGAATTAATTATGTGGATATATTATATAGTTTTTTTGGGAATAGCTCTTTTAGGAGGGATGCCTATCAATAGAACAATCAAGACACTTGCGATAATAATAGTGCTCACACTATTTGCAGGAAGCAGATTGTATATTGATAATGATTATTTTTTATATCGGTTTTTTTTTGAATTTATTCCCAGAAGCTTTTCTGAATTTAAGCAGGAATTTGGGGTTGATAATTGTATTTACTTTGTAACTTCATTTTCAAGACTTCTCTTTTATAATACAGAGAGTATCATCAATTTTTCATTTTTAGTCTTTGCTTTTTTGGGTGTTACCACAAAAATGATTACCATCTCAAAGTATGCTCATTATTATTTTTTATCCGTATTAATATATTTTACAAATCTTTTTCTTATTCAGGAAATGACCACGATTAGAGCTGGAGTAGCTGCCGGAATATTTTTAATGGCACTTCCGGATATGATTGAAAAGAAATATTGGTCATTATGCCTGAAAATTGCATTATGCTTTGTTTTTCATTCCAGTAGTGTATTTTTTATAATCGTTTTTGTATTAATTAAATTTGTTAAGGATATTAAGTACTATTATATTGCTTTAGGAATTTCAGCTTTGTTAGTTCTTTCAAATGTAGATATTGTAAGCCTCTTAAGATTAGATCTAATATCCCCTAAAGTAGCAGTTTATCTCGAAATTATGCGTTGGCTTGATGAGGGAAAAGTTAATATATTTAATTTTAGAATTATTATTTCATTATTTTTCTTAGTATATTTTGCTTTTGTTTATAAAAAGCATATAAAGAATGATGCGACTTTCGATATGTTATTTAAAATTCACATTATTTCTTTATTCTTATTTTTTGCTTTAAGTTTATCTGCAGTTACATTCTCGCTAAGATCCTTTGAGCTTTTAAGTGTAATTCATATTCTTCTTTATCCACTTATCATAAAAACAATGCATCCAAAGTTTAAAATTTTTGGACCCATTATTATTATCATTATCTGTATATTCCAGCTTTATTATATGTTGGATATAGCTATTATGTTCAAACCATATAAATCTTGGCTTTAATATGATCTTATTCGGAATTGTCACCTATAAAGAAATATTTTGGGAATGTAAAACCTTTCAGACCCTTTTACACTCTTTTAGAAAAAATAAAAAAGAGGGTGAAAAAATACATGTATTTGTATTTGATAATACAGATATAGATACCTGGAATTTAACAATACCAAGTTTTGACGATATCAAGCTTTATTATATACATAATAAAACGAATCCGGGAATTTCTTTTGCATACAACAGTATCGCTGAGTATGCTAAAAATGAAAAAATTAATTATATAACATTTCTGGATCAGGATACAGAATTACCGTTAAACTTCTATGAGGTATATAGTAATAGTTGCTTGACCAATCAACCATTGTATGCTCCTAAAATTTATGCTGAGGATAAACTTGTTTCTCCAAGCAGATATGTTAATTTTAGGTCTGTTTTATTTGAGGAGATCACTGAAAAAGAACTACCCTTACAAAGAATTTCTTGTATCAATACAGGAATGATGATAAAAACAGAAACTTTCTTTATGAATAAAGGATATAATCCAAGTCTTAGATTAGACTTTTGTGATCATGAATTCATTGAAAGGCTTTCTCGCTTTAATATAAATATGTCAATTCTTCAGGTTAGGATTAACCAGAATTTTTCATTTTTAGAAAATACCAAGCAACAAGACATCTCAAGATATAAATTATTTGTAAGAGATCTAAAAGTATATGCCAAATCAAGTGGAAAGGAAACAAAAATGTTTTTTTATGTAGATTTACCAAGGCTGTTAAAACTTACATTTAAACATAAAACCTTGGCGTTTTTTAAAATCAGATTAGGAATCAATTAAGAATTAAAATGGAGAAGAACAATAGTGTATCAATATGCATGGCAGTATATAATGGAGAGAAATATATACAAGGACAGCTTATCTCCATTCTTGATCAACTGGATGAAGGTGACGAAGTCATTATTGTAAATGATTTTTCCAAGGATAATACCGTTGATATTATCAAATCATTTCAACACCCCCAGATCAAGATTTTTGAGAACGAAAAAAATATGGGCCATGTAAAATCATTTGAAAAAGCAATAGCACTTTCTCAAAATGAATTTATCTTTCTGAGTGATCAAGACGATCTTTGGATGCCTAGTAAAATAAAATTTTTTAAGGATTATTTAGATAAAAATAATGTACAATTAGTCTCTTCAAGTTTTATATGTTTTGATAATGATTATAATATTAATAATGACAAAATTTATAAATTAGATAGAAATACATCTGATAAATATTTTGAAAATATTATTCGTATTTTCTTAGGCAATATTCCTTATTTTGGATGTGCAATGGCATTCAGAAGAGACTTTTTAAAAGTTATACTTCCTTTCCCAGATTACATCGAGGCGCATGACCTATGGATTGGGATGGCATCAAATATTATAAAATCTAATTTACATATTGAAGAAAATAGTATTTTGCATAGAATTCATAATGCCAATGCAACAACATCTAAAAGATCAATTATAAAAAAAATAAATTCCAGATATATCTTTTTAAAATCTTATATTGAGCTGAATAAGAGGAAGAAAAATATATAGATTATTTGAAGCCAAAACATACACAAAAACATAAATGAGGAAATATCAAATTTGTACTAAAACCATTATGGACACGTCTGATTCGGGTATCATTTTTAATGAAGCTGGAGAAAGTGACTATTATACAAATTTCATTGAAAATATATTGCCTGTTTGGAATTATGGAAAAGGGAGAGAAAATGACCTAAATGAAATCACAGCAAAAATCAAGAAAACCAATTCTAATAAAGATTTTGACTGTATTATAGGGTTAAGCGGAGGATTAGATAGTTCCTATACTGCTTATATTGCCAAAGAAAAAATGGGGCTTAGGCCTCTGTTGTATCATGTAGACGCTGGATGGAATACACATCAGGCCGTAGGTAATATAGAAAAACTTGTTAATGGTTTGAATTTAGAGCTGTATACAGATGTTATCAATTGGGGGGAAATGAAAGATCTTCAAAGGTCTTTTTTCCATGCTCAGGTACCAGACGTAGATATGCCACAAGATGTGGCTTTTTTTTCAAGCTTATATAAGTTTGCGAGAAAGAATAATATTAAATACATTTTAACAGGATCTAATTATAGCACAGAATGTTGTAGAGAACCTGAAGAATGGGGAGCATACCCAGGGATTGATTCAATTTTAATTAATGATATTCATGCTAAATATGGTAATAAAAAGCTGAAAAGCTTTCCAATCATAGATATTTTGATGTACAAAATTTTCTATCGATTTATTTTAGGAATGAAGGTTTTTCATCCTCTTAACTATGTTGAATATGTAAAGAATGATGCAGAAAAGTTGTTAAATGAAAAATTTAATTGGCAACCTTTTCAGCATAAGCATCATGAATCTCGTTTTACCAGCTTTTATGAAGACTTTTGGCTTCCGCAGAAGTTTGGTTACCAAAAAAGGAGAGCTCATTTTTCAAGCCTTATTTTAACAGGGCAGATGTCAAGAGAAGAAGCTTTGAAAAGAATTTCTATACCAGAAATCGATGATCAGTCACTTAAAAATGAATTTGATTTCGTCGCACAAAAACTAGGTTTTGAAATTGAAGAATTTAAAAATATTTTTGATAAGCCTAATAGAACCTTAAATGATTTTAAATCTAAACGTAAGCTGATAAGTTTAGGTATAGAAATGACAAAATTTTTAAAACTAGAAAGAAGGCTGTTCAGATGATTACAGTTATAAATTATGGAGTAGGTAATATAAATGCATTTATAAATATTTATAAAAAGCATGGCATCCCAGCCAATATTGCAACCCATTTTCGAGATTTAGATAATGTAAATAATCTTATTCTACCAGGAGTCGGATCATTTGATTATGCTATGCAAATGTTAAATGCTTCTGGGATGCGGGAAAGATTGGATGAGCTTGTCTTGAATGAAAAAAAAAATGTGCTTGGTGTATGTGTAGGAATGCAAATGATGGCTATGTCAAGTGAAGAAGGAAAATCTGAAGGATTAGGTTGGATAAGAGGTAAAGTAAAGAAAATAAATACTGCACCAATTAAGCATAGATCAAAATTACCTCACATGGGATGGAATATGGTGAAATCCATCAAAGATCATGTGATTTTTAAAGATATGCAGGAAGAAGAACTTTTCTATTTTCTACATTCATATTATTTTGAAGTTGAAAATGAAAAAAATTGTTATGGATTGACACATTATGGAAAAGATTTTGCAAGTATTATCCACGAAGAAAATATATATGGAATACAATGTCACCCTGAAAAAAGCCACACAGCAGGAGAAACTTTTTTAAAAAATTTTGCAAAATTATAAAAATATGCTGCAGCCCAGAATCATAGTAAACTTATTGTTGCAAGAGGATGAGCTTGTGAAAACAAAAAAGTTTAAAAATCCACAATATATAGGTGATCCTATAAATACTGTGAAAATTTTCAACGAAAAAAAAGTTGATGAACTTTCTATATTTGACATTGGGGCCACAAGAAATAATATTGAACCCAATTATAAACTTATTGAACAAATAGCAGCACAATCCAGAATGCCGGTTTGCTACGGAGGGGGAATAAAAAATGCAGCGCAGGCTCAGAAAATTTTTAATTTAGGTATTGAAAAAATTGCTTTAAGCAGTGCAATATTTCAGGTACCCAACATCATAGAAACTATTTCTGAAAAAGTGGGAGCCCAAAGTGTCGTTGCTGTTTTAGATATTAAGAAGAGCTTATGGGGTGGCTATGAGGTATTTATTAATAATGGAAAAACTCAAGTAAAGGATAATCTTTTGTCCATATTAGCTATGCTTGAGAAGAAAGAAGTTGGTGAAATTGTAATCAATAATATAGACAATGATGGTACAGGAAAAGGATATGATTTCCATCTTATTGAAAAAGTAAGTAAAGAAATCTCAAAACCTTTAACTGTTTTAGGAGGAGCAGGCTCCTTAGAAGATATAAAAAAACTTTTTAAAAATTTTGGAATAATAGGAGCAGCTGCAGGAAGTCTATTTGTCTTTAAAGGAAGATATAATGCGGTTTTGATTAATTATCCAGATGCAGAAACAAAAAATACTCTTTATAATATAGATTATGCAAATTAAGAATAAAACACTTTTAATTACAGGTGGTACAGGATCTTTCGGAACCGCGGTATTGAGAAAATTTATAGAAACAGACCATTTTAAAGAAATCCGTATTTTTTCCAGAGACGAGAAAAAACAGGATGATATGAGAAATCAGTTTAAAAATAATAAATTGAAATTTTATATTGGAGATGTAAGAGATTTTAATAGTATAGAACCTGCTATGAGAGGGGTTGATTATGTTTTTCATGCTGCTGCATTAAAACAAGTACCTTCTTGTGAGTTTTTTCCTATGCAGGCAGTAAAAACAAATGTTGAAGGAACACAGAATGTTATTGAGGCAGCTGCTAAAAATAAAGTACAAAAAGTAATCTGTTTAAGTACTGATAAAGCAGCTTATCCTATCAATGCCATGGGAATTTCTAAAGCAATGATGGAGAAAGTAGCCGTAGCAGCTTCCAGAAACTTAGAAGACACTGTTGTATGTCTTACCAGATATGGTAATGTAATGGCATCAAGAGGATCTGTAATTCCTTTATTTATTAAGCAGATTAAAAATGGAGGAGAGATCACCATCACAGATCCTAATATGACCCGTTTTTTGATGTCTTTAGAAGAAGCCGTTGATTTGGTATTGTTTGCATTTGAACATGGAAATCCTGGAGATCTATTTGTGAATAAAGCTCCTGCAGGAACTATTGGAGACTTAGCACAGGCGTTGAAGGAAATGTTGAAAGCAGACAATCCTATAAAAATTATTGGAACGAGACATGGTGAAAAATTATATGAAACACTATGTACTCGTGAAGAAATGATCAAGGCAGAAGATATGGGAGATTTCTATAGAATTCCTGCAGATAATAGAGATTTGAACTATGCTCAGTATTTTTCTGAAGGAATAGAAGATATATCAAAAATTGAAGATTATCATTCTCATAATACTCAGCAGCAAGATGTAGAAGGAATGAAAAATCTTCTATTAAAACTTCCTTTGATTAGAAAAGAGGTTTTGGGAGAAGATGTGATGCAGTATCCTGATTAAAAATTAAAAATGAAACTCCCGGAAATTTTTGAAGGAGGACAGTTTTCTGATGAAAGAGGAAGACTTATTTTCAATAATATCTTTGATGCCTCTGAAGTTAAAAGGCTATATTATCTTGAAGATATAGATACTGAATCGATAAGAGGCTGGGTTGGGCATAAAGTTGAACAACGTTGGCTTTCAGCAATACAAGGAAAATTTATAATCAAATTGATATCTATTGATAATTGGGAAGTTCCTTCTAGGAAGTCCGAAATTATGGAATTTGAATTAAGCTCCGGAAATTTAAATATTTTACATATTCCTCAAGGATATGTAAGCGCAATCGAAACCAAAGAAGAAAAATCAAAATTATTAGTAATGGCAGACTATTCTTTAGGTGAAATAGACGATAATTATCGTTTCCCTATTGATTATTTTGAAAATTTATAAGATGAAAAAAATAGGAATTACAGGTCAAAATGGGTTCGTAGGATCTCATTTATATAATACATTAGGTTTAAAGCCAGATCAGTTTGAGAGAATAGATTTTGAAAGAGATTTCTTTGAGTCTCCTGAAAAACTGGATGAATTTGTGAAGCAGTGTGACGTAATTGTCCATTTGGCCGCAATGAATCGTCATCCTGAACCTCAGGTGATCTTTGATAGTAATATAGACCTAGTAAATAGGTTAATCAGTTCGTTAGAAAGAACAGGATCAAAGGCTCATGTTTTATTTTCATCTTCATCACAGGAAGAAAAAGATAATTTATACGGCAGATCCAAAAAAGAAGGAAGAGAGCTTTTTGCTGCATGGGCTGAAAAATCTGGAGGTCACTTTACAGGATTAGTAATTCCAAATGTTTTTGGTCCTTTCGGAAAACCCAATTATAATTCATTCATTGCAACTTTTTGTTATAAACTTACTCATGGAGAATATCCTGTTATTGACCATGATGATGAGGTGAAACTGATTTATGTGGGAGAACTTGTAGAGGAAATTATCAATAAAATAGAAAGTGAAACATCTGAAAAATTATATGAAGTTCCATATACCTCAGCCAATAAGGTTTCAGAAGTACTTAAAAAATTAGAAAATTATAAGAATCTATATTTTGAAAATGGAGAAATTCCGGTATTGGAAACTACATTTGATCTAAATCTTTTTAATACCTTTCGTTGTTATTTTGATATCAAAAATCATTATCCAGTCAAGTTTACACAACATATAGATCCAAGAGGAGCATTTGTAGAAGTCATCAGATTAGGAATAGGGGGTCAGTGTTCATTTTCAACAACAGTTTCGGGAATTACAAGAGGTAATCATTATCATACCCGAAAAATAGAACGATTTGCGGTAATAAAAGGCAAAGCCTTAATTCAATTGAGAAAAATTGATACTGATGAAGTGATGGATTTCTATTTGGATGGAACGGAACCAGCTTATGTAGATATGCCAATCTGGTACACTCACAATATTAAAAATATTGGAGAAGAGGAACTATATACTATTTTCTGGATTAATGAACCATTCAATCCAGAAGATCCCGATACCTATTTTCTAGAAGTTTAAAAATTATTTTTGATCTATAATTTTTGGAGCCTTAAAGGATGAATTTCTATTTTTCATAAGTTCATTTTTTAGGGCTCTATTGCTATCAGGATCCATATCAATGGTATTCCTTGAAAGATCAGCATCATCACTTACAATAACTTTTGTAGGACGCGAGCTTACAGTAACATTTTTTTCAAAAATATTATTGCTGGTGCTGCCTACTAGTTGGTAGAGTGTCTGAGATTTATCCTTATTAGCAGTATCTCCGTCTCCGTTTACAGCAAAAAAATTGTTGTTGATTACGTTATTATAAGAATTACTGACAGATACACTTACATAATGTCTTTCAAAATAATTATTATTAATCATATTGTTGGATGCTTGATCGATAACAACGCCTCTTCCCGTGCTTTTTAAATTGGATAATTGAGATGTTTTATCAACATTCAGATAACCTGCAAGGTTATTTTCTATCATATTATTATTGATGAAATTAGCAAATGATCTTCCCGTAATATAAATTCCAATAGAATTATATCTCATTTCACTTTTAGTAAGATATACACTTGTAGATTCTTTGTCAAGTAAAACACCAATACCATTATTGCGGATAAAACAATTCGTTATAAAAGTATAGTATGCTGATAGAATCTCAATTCCGTTATTAGCAAAGCCCTCTATTTGAATATCCTCAACTCTGGTTCTTAATCCAAAAATTTTTATACCCGTACTTTTGGTGCTGTTTGCATACTGAGGTTTAGGATCAAAAACATTTTTATCATCACAATTAGGGCCTAATAATGTCAGGCTTTTAATATAATTATACCCATCTATTATGTGCTCATCACCATTTCTTTCCAGAATGATAGCTTCAGAATTGGGGTTCTTTACTTTTATGATTGTACTATTTATAAACTCACCTGTTATACTAATAAACTTATTGAGGATTATAGGTTTTGAAATAATGTAGGTGCCAGACGGAATAAAAAGATTTACATGTCTCTTTTGTTTTCCATATTTCATGTTGATATCGTTTACTGCTTTAGTAAAGGCATTGGTGTCATCAGATACACCATCACCTTTTGCCCCATAGTTTTTAATATCGATATTTTGGGAGAATGAGAAAACAAATACTGTTAGGAAACACAATGTTAAATAACTTTTCATACATTATCATTAAGGAGTTTAAATATAAAAAATTATCTTTGTAATGGCAAAAAAAATGCAATGAAGAGATTAAAAGTAATGACTGTCGTAGGAACACGACCAGAGATTATCAGATTATCAAGAGTGTTATCTGCTTTAGACAGTTCTGAGGCTATTGAGCATATCATCGTTCACACAGGACAAAATTATGATTATGAACTTAATCAGATTTTCTTTGAAGATTTAGGGCTTCGCAAACCAGACTATTTTCTTGAAGCAGCAGGAAAAACTGCTACAGAAACTGTAGGGAATATACTTATTAAAATTGACCCGCTTTTAGAAGAATTAAAACCTGATGCATTTCTTGTTTTAGGAGATACAAATTCTTGTTTGTGTGCAATTCCTGCAAAAAAACGTCAAATCCCGATTTTTCACATGGAAGCTGGAAACAGATGTTTTGATCAAAGAGTTCCGGAAGAAACTAATAGGAAGATTGTAGACCACACTTCGGATATTAATCTAACATATTCTGATATTGCAAGAGAATATTTACTAAGAGAAGGCCTTCCTGCAGACAGAATTATTAAAACAGGTTCACCAATGTTTGAAGTGCTCAATCATTATTTACCTCAAATAGAAAGTTCTGACGTTTTATCAAGATTAAATCTGAAAGAAAACAAGTATTTTGTAATTTCATCCCACCGTGAAGAAAACATTAATTCTGAAAGAAACTTTAAAGGATTAATGGAATCTTTAAATGCGATTGCAGAAAAATATCAATACCCGATAATTGTCTCTACGCATCCACGTACCAAAAATATGATTGATAAGATGCAGATCGAAATGCGTCCTGAAATACAATTTTTGAAACCTTTAGGTTTTCACGATTATAATGCCCTTCAGATGCGTTCATTTGCTGTACTTTCAGATTCTGGCACAATTTCTGAAGAATCTTCAATTTTAAATTTTAGAGCCCTTAATATCAGAGAAGCTCATGAAAGACCTGAAGCAATGGAAGAGGCCTCAGTAATGATGGTTGGACTTTCTCCTGAAAGAATTTTACAAGGGCTTGTTCAGCTACAACAACAGCACAAAGGAAGTGAAAGAAATTATAGACAAGTAGCTGATTATTCAATGCCAAATGTGTCCGAAAAAGTAGTTCGAATCATTATAAGTTATACTGATTATATTAACAGAGTTGTCTGGAGAAAAGGATAGGATGAATATATTGTTTCTTACCTTAGTTAAAATAAATACCTTGCAGGAGCGAGGTATCTATCATGATTTGATGCGTGAGTTTTCAGATCATAACCATCACGTTTATATTGTAAGCCCAATAGAAAGACGTGAAAATCAAAAAACTGATGTGAAAGTAGAAGGGAATGTAACCTTTTTAAATGTAAAAACCTTAAATATTCAAAAAACAAATTTTATTGAAAAAGGTATTTCTACATTGACCATAGAAAAACTATTTTTACATGCTGTTAAGAAATACTTTTCAAAAGTAAAATTTGATCTGGTAGTTTATTCTACTCCTCCTATTACATTTACAGGAGTGATTAAATATATCAAAAGAAGAGATAATGCTAAAACATATTTACTCCTTAAAGACATTTTTCCGCAAAATGCAGTAGATATGAAAATGTTATCAAAAAAAGGGATCTTATATAATTATTTCAGAACTAAGGAAAAAGACTTGTATACCATTTCAGATAAAATTGGTTGTATGTCTGAAGCTAATGTAAAGTTTGTTTTAGATCATAATGCCTATTTATCTAAAGAGAAATTAGAAATTAATCCTAATTCTATAAAATTACAACCATCCGCAGATATTTCAGAGGTTGAAAAAAAACGGATTAGAGAAAAATACCAGATACCAGATCAAAAAAAGGTTTTCATATACGGCGGTAATTTAGGAAAACCTCAAGGGGTAGATTTTCTTATAGAAACATTACAGGCAAAATCTAGTGATAGCAATGTGTTTTTTGTTATTGCAGGGTCAGGAACAGAATATGATAAGTTAAAAAATTGGTTTGATAATTTTAAGCCTAAAAATGCATTATTGTTTTCAGCCATCCCTAAAACAGATTATGATCTTTTAGTTCAATCCTGTGATATAGGGCTTATTTTTTTACACAAAGATTTTACTATTCCTAATTACCCTTCCAGGTTACTTTCTTATTTAGAATTTAAAATGCCGGTATTGGCTGCTACAGATCCAAATACAGATATCGGTGATGATATTGTTAGAAATAATTGTGGTATGGCAGTTTATTCAGATGATCTGAAGGCAATGATTAATGCTATTGACAATTTTAGGGACATGGATGATGCACAATTTGAGATATTCAGACAAAATAGTTTTAACTTTCTAAAAAAAGAATTTCAAGTTAATCACTCTTATTCCAAAATAATTAATGCTTAATGCTATGTAAAGAAATATGTTTTTCCTACTCAGTTTTAATATATAATTCAGCAATCAGTTTTAATAGAAATTTTAATACAATAAGCTTTATGAAGAATGAAATGAGATCATTCAAATGTATATTTTTTAACATATCTAAATTTTAAAAAAAGATGTATAAAACTTTTATAAAGAGATTTTTAGATATTATTATTGCACTTACGGTTATCATTTTTTTATTCCCAATATTTTTGATAATTTATATTTTGGTTAAAATTGATAGCCCTGGTAAGTTTTTTTTCTTTCAGGAAAGGTTGGGTTATCAGGGAAAAGTTTTCAAAATATACAAAGTGCGTACAATGTATGATAAAGAAAGAGTTGCGGATCGAGAAATATTAAAAGGAGATGCAGAGGTTACAAAAGTAGGAGAATATTTGAGACGTTTCAAAATAGATGAATTGCCACAAATTATTAATGTTTTTAAAGGGGATATGACATTGGTGGGACCCAGACCATGTTTACCAAGGCAATTAGCAGAATTTAATGAGGATGGAAAAAAACGCATTGAAGTAGTGCCTGGCCTTACAGGATTATCACAGGTAAATGGTAATATTCATTTATCATGGGAAGAAAGATGGAAATATGATAGAGAATATGTGGAAAAGCAAAGTTTTTTACTAGATACAAAAATCATATTCAAAACATTTTTAATACTTCTTAATGGAGAAGACAAGTATATAAAACGTCCAAATGTATAAAATTTTAGTAATAGGAGCGGTGAATTCTACCGCACGGATTATTCATAAATTGGCTGAACATAACTTAGAAGTTGTGGGAGTTTTAGGGCATGAACCCAAAAATAAAGAGAAAGTTTCCGGATGGGCAGACCTCTCATCATTATCCTCGAAATTTAATATCAATTATAGAGGCTTTACAAAAATTAATGATGAAGAAAACCTAAGCTGGGCCTCTGAATTAGCTCCGGATATTATTTTTGCGGTAGGCTTTTCACAACTATTATCTGAGAAATGGTTTGCCATTTCAAAATTAGGATGCATAGGTTTTCATCCTACTGTGCTTCCCATTGGAAGAGGAAGAGCTCCTATGGCTTGGATTACACTAGAACAGACTTCTGGTTCTGCTTCATTTTTCCTGATGGGAAAAGGAGCTGATGATGGACCCATTTTTGCTCAATCAGTATTTAAAGTAGAAGAAAATGATGATGCCCAATGTGTAGAAGCAAAAATATTAAACCACATCGATATTGCATTAGACCAATGGTTGCCAGAACTGAAAGAAGGACTATGGAATCCTATTCCCCAATCAGAATATTTGGCCTCTTATTATGGTGTTAGAAAAGAAGAAGACGGGTTAATCAATTGGAATGATAATGCTGATTATATCGATCGATTAATTAAAGCAGCATCCCATCCACACCCTGGTGCCTATACCTATTGTAAAGATGTAAAGGTAACGATCTGGAAATCTAGAAAAGAAAAGGAAATTCAGTTCAAGGGAGTGATTGGCAGAGTTTTATTAAAGGATGAAACCGGAAAACTTCTTATCCAAACCGGAAATGGCCTCCTATGGATTGAAGATTATACATCGGAAGAAGGAGGAGATCTCTCTATTAATGTAGGAGATAAATTAGGGTATAATATTGAAGATGAAATTTATAAAATAAAAAACATTTTAAAAAATAAAAGATGAACAGAGTCGTTGTAGTAGCCCCACATCCTGATGATGAAATAATTGGATGCGGTGCAACCATTGCAAAGCATATCAAATCTGGAGATGAAGTAACCGTGATTGTTGCAACCAATGCCTCAGAAGGTGCTCCTGAACTTTTTCCAATGTCACAAGTAGAAAGTGTTCGGGCAGAAGCTCTTGCTGCGCATCAGTTTTTAGGAGTAAAAGAAACCGTTTTTCTTGATTTCCCTGCACCTGCGCTTAATGCATTCCCTGAATTTAGAATTTCGTTGGAAGTCGCTAAAATATTTCAGAGAATTAAACCTACTCATTTATACCTTCCTCATCCTGGAGATATTCATCAAGATCATAAAGCAATTTATCGAGCATCTTTAGTGGCTGCAAGACCGCAAGGATCCGATAAAATACCAAATATTTATTGCTATGAAACCCTTTCAGAAACAGAATGGACACCCATGCAGGAGAAACCCTTTGTGCCTAACCATTTCGTAGATGTGACGGATGTTTTCTCTAAAAAAGCAGAAGCAATGAAGTTTTTTACATCACAAATTAAACAGTTTCCACATTCTCGTTCAGTAGAAACTTTTGAGGCTTTGGCAATGTATAGAGGATCTACCGTAGGAGTTGAAAGAGCTGAAGCATTTTCCGTTGAAAGGCAGTTAGTTTTATAAAAGTAATCGAATAGTAGTATTATAATACGGTAATACTCTGTAAATTTACTTTTGGAGCTAAGTATTACTTAGGTTAAAAAATGATATAACGATGAATTTTCAACATCAATAGTGGGGGAAATATTTACACAAAAAACAAATGAATAATATACTTATAAGTTCCGCTGGTCAAAGAGTATCATTGGTTCGAGCATTCCAAAAAGAACTTAAAAAAATAGACCCAGGTGCAAAAGTCTTTACAGTAGATCTAAATCCTGTCCTGGCTCCTGCTTGTCATGTTTCAGATGGATTTGACAAAATTGATCGGGTTACAGCCCCAGGTTATATTGCTGAGTTATTGGAAATCTGTAAAAAGAGGAGTATCAAGATGATTGTTCCTACTATTGATACTGAACTTTTAGTATTGGCCGAAAATAAAGACCTTTTTTTGCAAAATGGTATCATTCCTGTTGTTTCTTCATTAGATTTTGTGAAAAAGTGTAGAGATAAGAGAATTATTAATGAGTTTTTTCTGGAAAATAATATTGATATTCCTAAAAAAATGGATAAAGATAATTTAACCTTTCCATTATTTATAAAACCTTATGATGGATCATTAAGTGCTGATACGTTTTTAATAAAACAAGCTTCTGATCTCACAGATTATCACTTTCAGAATCCTAAGCTGATGTTTATGGAATACATGGATCATCAGATTTATGAGGAATTTACAGTGGATACTTATTATAATACAAATGGAGATCTTAAATGTGTTGTACCTCGTAAACGTATTTTTGTAAGAGCTGGTGAAGTCAATAAAGGAGTTACCAAGAAAAATGAAATTGTAGAATATGTTAATGAAAATCTTTCTCATATAGAAGGGGCTGTAGGGTGTTTAACCATGCAGTTTTTCTTACATCCGGAAGAGAAAAGAATAGTAGGAATTGAAATTAATCCTCGATTTGGTGGTGGATATCCGTTAAGTTATCTTGCCGGAGCTAATTATCCTGAATGGTTGATTAAAGAATATATTTTGAATAATGATATTTCTTATTTCAAGGATTGGGAAGAGAATTTATTAATGCTGCGCTACGATGATGAAGTTTTAGTTAGAAATTATGAAGGGTAAATACATTATATTTGATCTTGATGATACATTAATGTATGAGATCGATTATCTTGAGTCTGCATACTATGAAATAGCCCATTTACTTGATCCAAATGATCAGGATAATTTATATCAGGATATGATGAGGGATTATCATGAAAATAAAGACGTATTTGGAATGTTGGAAGAAAGATATTCCCACAATAAAGTAAAGTTATTAGATATGTATCGGAATCATTTTCCTATGATTAAAATGGGAGATGACGTGAGAGACGTTTTAAACTATATTAGCCAAAACAACTATAAATTAGGGTTGATCTCAGATGGAAGATCAATTACCCAAAGAAATAAATTGAAAGCTCTAGATATAGAAGATCTTTTTGATAAAATTATCATTTCTGAAGAATTCGGAAGTATGAAACCTGATCATAAAAACTTTGAAACTTTTATGGACGATAAAAATTTTGAATATTTTTATATTGGAGATAACACTAAAAAAGATTTTGTTACTCCCAATAAATTAGGTTGGACTACAATTGCATTGAAAGATGCAGGTAGAAATATTCATAAGCAGGATTTTGATTGGTCACCAGAACATAAGCCTCAGTTTATTGTAAATAATCTAAAAGAAATAATAAATTATATAAACTAATACTCACCTTAGTTTTAATTAAATAAGAACATACAATGTCACAAAAAATATGGTTATCCTCTCCACACATGGGAGGCAATGAATTAAAATATATCAACGAAGCATTTGATGAAAATTGGGTGGCACCACTTGGTCCTAATGTTAATGGGTTTGAAAGTGACCTTGAACAGTTTTTAGGTAAAGACTCGAAAGTGGCAGCTCTTTCTGCAGGAACAGCAGCTCTTCATTTAGCTCTTATCGAATGTGGTGTACAATATGGAGATGACGTTATTTGTCAGTCGATGACATTTTCTGCTTCAGCGAATCCTATTGCGTATTGTGGAGCAACTCCTGTTTTTATAGACAGTGAATCTGATACGTGGAATATGTGTCCAAAAGCTTTGAATGAAGCAATTGAAGATAGAATTCAAAAAGGTAAAAAACCTAAAGCAATTATTGTTGTTCATTTATATGGTATGCCGGCAAAAATGGATGAAATTACGGCTATTGCAGAGAAATATCAGATTCCTATTATTGAAGATGCAGCAGAAGCTTTAGGTTCCACTTATAAAGGACAAGCTTGTGGTACATTTGGCCGTTTTGGAATTTTGAGCTTTAACGGGAATAAAATCATTACAACTTCAGGAGGAGGCGCTTTAGTTTGCCATACTCAGGAAGATAAAGATAAAGCTGTTTTTCTATCTACTCAGGCTAGAGATAATGCTCCTCACTATCAGCATTCTCATATCGGTTTTAATTACAGAATGAGTAATATTGTTGCTGGTATCGGGCGTGGACAGATGGAAGTCATTAAAGATAGAGTACAAGCACGCAGAAATATGCATGAATTTTATGTTGATATTTTTAAAGACATTAAAGGTGTAACTGTCTTTTCAGAACCTGGAGATAACTTTTATTCTAATCATTGGCTGTCTGCAGTAATCATTAATCCTGAAACAGGCAAAGATAGAGAAGCTTTACGATTAGCATTTCTTGAAGACAATATTGAATCCAGACCGCTTTGGAAACCAATGCATTTACAACCTGTCTTTGAAAACGCACCATATTATGGGACAAATATTTCTGAAAAATTATTTGATAATGGATTGTGCTTACCATCAGGATCTAACTTATCAGATGAAGATAGAGAAAGAATATCAAAAGTGATCAGAACATACTTTGGATCTTAATTTTGAAAAATAAATGAATAAGTATAAATATTGGAAAATAGTATTTGACCTTATTCTTGCGGTAGTTCTGATTATTTTTCTGATGCCATTACTACTTATTTTATTTATCATTGCAAGTTTAGATACATCTTCTAATGGAATTTTTTTTCAAAAAAGGATTGGACAGTATGGAGAGAGCTTTACTATTTTTAAGTTTAAAACCATTCATAGCAAAAATAGAAATTGCTCGAAGGTAGGAAAGATTCTTAGAAAATTTAAATTGGATGAACTTCCCCAGCTTTTTAATATTTTAAAAACTGAAATGAGCTTTGTTGGCCCAAGACCTGATATAGAAGGTTATTATGACTTACTTGAAGGAACAGATCGAAAAGTATTAGAGCTTAAACCTGGTTTAACGTGCGAGGCGAGTATTGTGTATCGAAATGAAGAAAATATACTCCGAAGACAAGAAGATCCTTTGAAATACAATGATGAAATATTATTTCCACATAAAGTAAAAATGAATCTTGAATATCTGGAACATCTGTCCTTTAAAAATGATATTAAAATTTTATTTAATACTTTATTAATTATTTTAAAATAAACAATATAGAATTTCTCCCTAGTTATGAAAATTAAAGAAACCCCACTTAAAGACTGTTACATTATTGAACCTACCGTTTTCGAAGACGAAAGAGGGTATTTTTTTGAAAAGTTCAACGAAAAAAAATTCGAAGAACTTACAGGAATGAATGGCCACTTTGTTCAGGATAACATTTCAAAATCTTCTTATGGCGTGTTGAGAGGAATTCATCTTCAGAAAGGTGAACATGCACAAGCCAAACTAGTTTCATGTCTGGAAGGAAGTGTGTGGGATGTAGCAGTAGATCTTAGAGAAGACTCTCCAACATTTGGACAATGGTTTGGAATTGAACTTTCAGCCGAGAATAAACTGCAGCTTTATGTTCCAAGAGGTTTTGGACATGGTTTTTCCGTATTAAGTACAAATGCAGTATTCTCTTATAAATGTGATAATTTTTATAATAAAGAAGCAGAAGGAAGCGTAAGATTTAACGATCCAGATCTTGGGATAGATTGGAAAGTAGATGAAAAAGACGCTGTACTTTCAGAAAAAGACCAGAATGCACCTGGCTTTAAAGAAAAAAACTTTTAAATATAATATTGAAAACCACTTTTTTAAAGTGGTTTTTATTTTTGTAATCATTACTCTTTTAATATTTTGTATCTTTGCAGACTCAAAATCAAAAAGATGCGTACAAAATCTGTAGGGAAGAAGAAAATCAATGTAGTAACACTTGGATGTTCCAAAAATGTATATGATTCCGAAGTATTAATGAGCCAGCTAAAAGCCAATGGTAAAGAAGTGGTTCATGAAGATCGTGGAGATATTGTTGTTATTAATACCTGCGGATTTATTGATAATGCTAAAGAAGAGTCTATTAATACTATTTTAGATTATGTAGAAGCTAAAAACAGAGGCGAAGTAGAAAAAGTATTTGTTACAGGTTGTCTTTCCGAAAGATACAAACCGGATTTGGTAAAAGAAATTCCAGATGTAGATCAGTATTTTGGTACAAGAGATCTTCCTATGTTGTTAAAGCATCTTGGTGCAGATTACAAGCATGAATTGGTAGGGGAGAGATTAACAACCACTCCAAAGCACTATGCATACCTTAAAATTTCAGAAGGATGTGACAGACCATGTTCTTTCTGCGCAATTCCTTTGATGAGAGGAGGTCACGTTTCTACTCCTATTGAAAAATTAGTTTCCGAAGCTCAGAAATTAGCAAAAAAAGGAACGAAAGAATTGATTCTTATTGCTCAGGATCTTACCTACTATGGATTAGATATTTATAAGAAGCGTGCATTAGGAGATCTACTTAAAGAATTAGTAAAAGTAGAAGGAGTAGAGTGGATTCGTCTTCACTATGCTTTCCCAAGTGGCTTCCCTGAAGATGTTTTGGATATTATCCGTGAAGAACCTAAAATTTGTAATTATATAGATATTCCTCTTCAACATATTAATTCAGATCTGTTGAAATCTATGAAAAGAGGGACTACCCATGAGAAAACCGATGCTCTTTTAGGAAAATTCAGAGAAAAAGTTCCGGATATGGCTATCAGAACAACACTGATCGTTGGTTACCCGGGAGAAACAGAAGAAAGATTCCAGGAGCTTAAAGATTGGGTTAAAGAACAAAAATTTGACAGATTAGGATGCTTTACATATTCTCATGAGGAAAACACTGGTGCTTATGTTTTAGAAGATGATATTCCACAAGAAGTAAAAGAAGCCAGAGTAGAAGAAATCATGGAAGTACAATCACAAATCTCTTGGGAAAAAAACCAGGAGAAAGTAGGACAAGTGTTCAGATGTATCTTCGACCGTAAAGAAGGAAATTACTTTATCGGAAGAACAGAATATGATTCTCCTGATGTGGATAATACGGTTTTAGTATCTGCTGAAGATACTTATATTTCCATTGGAGAATTCGCTGATGTGAAGATTACTTCCGCTGAAGAGTTCGACCTCTATGGAGAATTGGTATAGAAATATAAAATACTATTAATCAGTGAGAAAAGTTTTGATTTCTCAATGAGAAAAGTTGAAATATTAAGAAAATCAACAGATTTAAAAATTATGTTAAATTATATATCTGTTTGATTTTCATGTAATTGTGTTTTTGAATGTTAAGATTTTTTAATTTTCTTTTATAAAGTATGCAAATTAAAAAATTATGTCTTAAATTTGCGCCATAAGCAATGTTTTTAAATCATGTGCTATCAATAAGTTATTTATTAAAATTGAGCTAAAAATTCAAAAAAAATGTTTTTTTTACCTATATTAGCCATAAGATAATAATCGCAAGTTGAGATACATTTTCCCTTTGGAAATATTGATGAAAAATAATGTAATTAAAATCTTTAAAAACTTATGAAAAAATTTTTATTAACAGCGACAATGCTCGTTGCCTTTACGGCTCTTTCCAAGGCTCAGCAAGGGCGAGTGGGGATTAACACAACCACACCTGCCACGACTCTAGATGTAGTAGCCAGTACTGATGCTACTAGACCTGATGCCTTATTAGTCCCTCGTTTGTCAAGAGCTGATTTAGAAGCTAGAACTGGAGCTTATGCTAATGGTAATGCTACTGCTGCAAGTGCTCAGAATGGTGCTCTTGTATTTGTAAACGCATTAGGAGGTACAGGAACTGGTAAAACAGTGAATGTTACTGCTACAGGATTTTACTACTATGATGGTACAAACGGTAATAACGTTTGGAAAGCTTTAGGTGGTGGTGGTGCAGTAGCTCTTCCAACTTGGAGAAGTGACAATGCTGCAAACGTAGCCATATTAGAATCTGATGCCAACAACTTTGTAAGATTAATTGGAGGTCTAGCCACTACTGTTGTTACTCTCCCTGCTCCAACTCCTGCAATGATAGGTAAGGTGTTTACAGTTCTTGAAGTAACCGGAGCTGGTGCTCCTGCTATTCAAACTGCAGGTGGTACTTATAAAGGAAATAACGTACCTAACATAAATCCTTTTGGAGGGTATCAATTCGTAACGGATGGTACAGACTGGTTCAATACAGGTTCTAACTAATTTAAAAACATCAAAATGAAAAATACATTTTTATTAATCCCATGTGTTGTTGCTGCTTTGTTTGGAACAAAAGTTTCAGCACAGGTAAAAGGTAACCAAACCCTTGGAAATTCATCTATTAACTTAAGTACTGCTTTTTTTGATGCTTCCAGTTCAACCTTATGGAACGGCGCAAGCCCAGCAGCAACGAATGTTGGTAAAGGATTTATATTCCCTAGAGCTGACCTTAGAAGTTTAGTTCTAACAAATAATGGTACTTATTTAGCCTCTAACAACCCTAACAGATTTGATGGTATTATTGTTTATAATACAGCTTCTGGTACTACTCCTGCTACAGGTTCAGGTATCGGAAACCAAACAGTAACTCCAGGATTCTATTATTTCTCCAACCCTGGGTCTCCAACAACTACTGCAACAGGACAATGGCTACCATTGGGAGGAACTCCGCCTAAGGTGAATGTCCTTACAACAGAAACTGTAACCAATACTTTAGTGAATAACGCTCAGGTATATGCTATCAAAGGAACTTTCAACGCTACTGGTACTACTACAAGTGTGAGCATTCCTGCACCGGCTGGTATCACTGCTATGTATGCTATTACAATCTACAAAGCTGGAACAAATACAGTATATGACAGAAGTTTATATTCTTATGATACAACTTCCGGTAATGCAGTTACAGGATCTCCTAACATGTCTGTAGTATATCCTAACGGAACTTATGACTATGTATTAGAATACTTAAAATAAAAAAAATATTTAATTACATATTAAGACCAATGAGTTCACTCATTGGTCTTTTATTTTTGATGGGAAAGAGCCAGATCAGATTTTTATGTTATGAATCTTTAATCATCACATCATAGGTCATCAGATCAGATATAAAGGTTTTTAAGCCTTTTTAGAGCCTTTACTGGTTCAATATTGATTAAACCCAGATATTGAGGCTGCTTTGTTGGTATTTTTAATCGATATGAATTGACAATATAATATAGAAGAATTGGTGTCATTTTTTATAGAAAAGCTTTTTAATCTGATTCTTAACCCCTATTTTTGAAGAACAAAATTAGAAAGAGAAAAAGATCTTTACATAAACTTAGGGTTAAAATTGAAAATAAAGAAGACAATAATTCATTTAGAATGAGATTTGAAATGAATTTAGCTGTTAAAATAATTTAGAAAGATGAAGCTTTATGGTGTTAGAGCTATTCTATAAGCTAGTTTACCTTGATTAGCTTCTTAACACTTTTATCTTTTTATCATTCAGATTTATGTTGAAAATTAATAATTGTTCATTTTATAACTTGTTGATTTTTAGATTTTTAGTTAATTTGTTTTTTAGAATTATGCATGAATTAGTTAATTAAATTAACAAATCACCTATTTTTTTAACACTTTTTAACAGTGTTCTTTAAAATGCCTATTCATAGGGGCTTACAAAGATAGTTAACATATGTTTTGGTTTTTGTTAACGGTTTTTAACATTTGGAATAGGGAGATCAAAAGATTCCTGATACATTTGCCCAGTCAAAACCAATAAAAGTTCAAAATGATGAAAAGATTCATTCTCGTAATCATAATGATGATTTCAACCTTAGGTGTTTACTCGTTTACAAGTAATGCCTTAGATGCGAAAAAAACAAGTTATGCATCGTACTACCACGATAAATTTAACGGTAGAAAAACTGCTAGCGGAGAAATCTTTGATAACTCAAAGTTTACTGCAGCAAACAGAACGCTTCCATTTGGAACAAACGTTAAGGTTACTAACCTTAGGAATGGGAAAGAGGTAATAGTGAGGATAAATGACAGAGGGCCTTTCCATTCATCAAGATCTTTAGACATGTCTAAAGCTGCGTTCGATGAGATCGGAGATATCAATCATGGTACTATTCCGGTCGAATATGAAATTGTCGATTAATCTTATGATTTAAATTAAAAAAGCCAGCTGATTTCAGCTGGCTTTTGTGTTGATAAGATATACAATGTATCTATACGTTTAATTCTAATAGAGCAGGACAGTGATCTGAATGAACAGCCTCCTTTAAAATAACAGCGCGTGTAAGTTTATCCTTTAAACTATAAGAAGTAAAGTTATAATCTAATCTCCAGCCTTTATTTCTTTCCCTTGAGTTTTGCCTGTAGCTCCACCATGTATAATTGTCGGGTTCATTGTTAAAGAATCTGAAACTGTCAATGAGTTCACATTCATTGATAAAACTGGTCATCCATTCTCTTTCCATAGGAAGAAACCCTGAAACGTTCTTTAAGCCAACAGGATTGTGAATATCGATAGCTTCGTGGCAAATATTAAAATCACCAGATATAATCAGGTTAGGAATCTCTTTCTTTAAATTCTTGATGTATTCAAGGAAATCATGGCAAAACTGCATTTTGAAATCAAGTCTTTCGATATTTGAGGCAGAAGGTACATAGACTGAAATAGCAGAGAATTCGTCAAAATCAGCACGGATAATTCTTCCTTCATTATCATAGCTTTCAATACCACAACCATACTCTACATGATTAGGTTTTATTTTGGAAGCAATTCCGACCCCACTATATCCTTTTCTTACTGCTGAATGCCAATAACTGTGGTATCCTAATTTTTCAAGACTTTCGATGTCTATCTGATCGTTTCCGGCTTTACTCTCCTGAATACAGATCACATCCGGATCAGCAGTTTTGAGCCAACCCAGAAAATCTTTGGTAAATGCAGCCCTGATTCCGTTGACGTTATAGGTAATTAATCTCATTGGTTTTCTATAAATATTTTAAAATTCTCGTTGTATTTCGATGGGATAAATTCGGTGATATCATAATCCGCGATCTGATGGATATGGAAAGGATCTTCTGTAATGATCCGTTCGATTTCATTTTTCGATGAAGCCCTACAGATAATAATTCCTCCGGTTCTAGGTTCTTTCCTTCCAGAGGTAATAAACAGCCCTAAGTCATAATATTTTTGAAGAAAGGAATTATGTTCCGGAATATGGTGCTCTACATTTTCTATAGCTACCTTATACGTAAGCGAAATAATGAACATATTTTTATTTTCTACGAAGATATGAACTCTCAGAGACTCTATAAAAAAGAAGCGGGAAAAATAATTTTATAACTGCTTTCTGTTATTTCTTTTTTTTTTAAATGATTTAAAATATTGGAAAGAAAAATGGTTCTTCATCACATCATGATGAAGAACCATTTACTTTTAATGACAACATATCCTTTTTAAAATATGTATAAGCTGATATTCGTATGGACTAATTTTTACTTAATAATTACTTTGGAATATCCAGATTAGCCTTTGCCCAGCTCATGATTCCAATGACCGGAATTTGTTGCTGATGATTAAAGGTTTGCTCCATAGGCCAGCTTACCCCTGGATGTGTAAATACCAGTCTGTATTTATGGAAAATATTTTCCGGATCATTTTCGAGCGACGTTTTTAAATGTTCATTATCCCATAAAATACGGTCAAAGGGCTTATTATAAAGTGTTTCCAAATGTTGAGCAATTTGTGTGAATGTTGCTGTTTCTCCTGATATAAAAACCGACATATTAATAATTTCTGGTTGATGAAATAATACTTCGACCGTTAATTTACCAATGTCTTCACAACAGGTGAGTGTCAATGAATTTTCCCAAGATCCTAAAGCATGGATGGTTTCGTTTTCTAAACTTACTACACCAAAATCCTCTCTAAAAAGGAAACTGGTTATCATTCCTGTAGATACAATAACCCATTTAGTGTTAGACTGGCTGCGTAATAAATCACGCACATCAAGTTGTTCATCAAATACAGGTTGTACGCTGCCACGACCTATTTTATCATAATTTGCACCAAATTGCCAAGGTACATAGCGAGAAACTCCACCTTCTAAAACCGCTTTAGTAATTTTTACCTGCATGCCTTTTCCGATAGAAAAACCACTGCAGCAGATGACAGTATCATACTTGGAGAAAACTTTTGCCAGCTCATTAGTACTGCTTTTAACTAAATCAATCGGCTCGAGAGTGGTGTTCTCAAAGACTTTGTTTCTCGATAAATCATGAATGGAATTTGTACCTGGTTGTACAAGCGCTGAAATTTTGAATTCTACCTGATGAGTACTCTGATAATCATAGAGAGCCTGAAGCATTGATAAGCCAACTTCTCCCGTACCAATAACTAAAAATGAATGATTCATTGTATTTACTATTATTTGTTTCTGATGCAAAATTAGAATGCTTAAGAAAAATAGTTAATGCAAAAAAACGTGCAATAATTGCAAAAATTCTAGTTGGTACGATATTCCATTGGTGTTTTGCCTGTATTCTTTTTGTAGAAGTTAATAAAGTGTGGCGTTTCCTGAAAATGAAGGCACCAGGCAATTTCTTTTATTGAATAATTAGAATGTCTTAGCAGGACATCCGCTTCTTCTATAATACGGTCATGAATTAATTGTTGTGTAGTTTTACCGGTATTTCTTTTTAGATATTGATTGAGATTGCCAGTACTACAATTCAGTTTAGAAGCAAAGTATAATGGTGTTTTACCTCGCAAAGGCTGATCAGGATTAATAATGAAGAATTCGGTTTCCAATTGTTTAAAAAAACGCTCATCAAGGGTATCTTCATTTCGATTTGATGAAATGATACTTGCCGGGATTGATTTTTGCACATAATGGATAATGTCAAAGATCCGTCCACGGATTACCAGTTCTTTAAATGCATAATCCGATGTGTTTTCCTTTTCTATATCATTAAATAATGTAAAAAGATGATGGTATTCCGATTCAGTTAGAGAGTGTGCAAATACTTTTCGATCATGAAAAACCGGCCAGTTACGTAAGTTGATCTTGGAGGTTCCCCGCAGAAAATTATCAGTACATATACAATATGTTCCTTCAAAATTTTTGTCATTGGTCTGAAAAGAAGATCGTGTTAGAGGATCTGTGAATACAATAGAATAACCAGAAATAGGGATATAAAGATCATTGCATTGATACATCCCTTCACCTTTAAGCAAAGCAATTTTGAAAAATGGCTTTCGTTGTAGTCTTTCACAAGCAGATAAGTCTCTTTTTAGATCTTTCCAATACAGCAAATCGAAATGTCCGGTATAATTCGTTTCAACGATCTTTTCACTATTTACATATTGATTGTAAAATAGCTCAATATCAGGTTTGTTCATTTTACTCAATTTATTAACTCAGAACCTTTATGTAATACCTTTTGATCATAAGTCGCTAACAAATGTAGTGAAGAATTTTCATGATAGGCTATTAGAGTTTTTTTACTTCTTTCGGAGTGATAACAATCTGGTAGAAACTATTTTGATAAGATCTGAAATTATCATATTAAAAAAGCGGGAAAAATCAATTGATTTTTCCCGCTTTAAACCCAAAATTAAATAAACTATGAAAAAAACTACTTGGGTTCTAAAATGCTGATAGGAATGATACATTCTTCCAATGAGATTCCACCGTGTTGATAGGTTTCTTTATAGTAATTTACAAAATGATTGTAGTTCTTAGGATAAGCAAGGAATATGTTGTTTTTAGCAAAAATATATTTCGAGCTCAGGTTTCCTTTGGGAAGGAAAAGTTTTTCCGGATTGGTAATCGCCCAAACATCACTATCATCATACGTTAAACTTTTACCTGTCTTATATCGGATATTAGTAGAGGTTTCTCTGTCGCCCACTACTTTACTTGGTTTTTTAACATAAACAGTTCCGTGGTCTGTGGTAATTACTAATTTATATCCGTTTTCAGCTGCTGTCTTAATAATTTTCAGTAATGAAGAGTTTTCAAACCAGTTAAGCGTTAGAGAACGGAAAGTCTTATCATCACGGATAAGCTGATCCACAATATGGTTGTCTGTTTTAGCATGAGAAAGGATATCGATGAAGTTGTAAACAATCACCAATAAATCATTGTTTTTATGCTGATTGAAATCATCATAAATTTTTCTTTCAAAATCCGCGTTCAATACTTTCAGGTATTTCATAGATTTTGAACCAAGACCAATTCTTTTCATTTGATCTTCCAGGAAGTCACGTTCAAATTCATTCTTGTTTCCTTCTTCATTATCGTTAAACCATTTATCTGGAAAACGTTTTTCTATTTCTGATGGCATTAACCCTGCAAAGAAAGAGTTTCTTGCATATTGGGTAGCCGTTGGAAGAATACTGTAATAATAATCTTCAGAGATTTTATTGTAATATTTTGTAAATAATGGTTCAATCACTTTCCACTGATCATATCGAAGATTATCAACCATTAATAAAAGTACCTTATCTTTTTCTACCTCAGGTTTTACTTTCTCTTTGAAAAGGGTATGGCTCATAAGAGGTTTGTCCGAATCAATAAGCCAGTCAGCATAATTCTTTTCAATAAATTTGGCAAACTGGATATTAGCTTCCTCTTTCTGAGACTGTAGAAGATCAGCAAATTCATTATCTGCCACTTTGTCGAACTTAATCTCCCAGCTAAGGATTTTTTTATAATATTCTGCCCAGTCCTGATACGTTCTCAAATAAGAAAGTTCCATAGACAGATTTCTGAATTCCTGTTGGTATTGTAAAATTGTTTTTTGTTCTACAAGATTATCTTGCTGAAGGTTTTTCTTCAATGAAAGCAAGATCTGGTTCGGATTTACAGGTTTTAGAATATAATCTGCAATTTGAGAACCGATAGCCTCTTCCATAATATGTTCCTCCTCACTTTTGGTTACCATTACTATTTTTAAAGAATTATCTTTATCCTTAATCATAGGAATTGCTTCCAATCCGGAAATACCCGGCATATTTTCATCAATGAGCGTTAGGGCAAATTTCTCTGAATCCATAAGTTCCAAAGCCTCATTCACATTGTTAACAGGAGTTACCTGATAACCTTTCTTTTCTAAAAATACGATATGAGGTTTAAGTAAATCTATTTCATCATCGATCCATAATATCTTTTCTGACATAATTTATTTTTTACATGGTTATTGTATCAAAATGTTGACCAAATCCTTTTAAAATCTCACAAAATAGGAAGTTTAAAAGTTAAATATTAGTTAAATGGAAATACCCCTTGATATTTCCCATTTCAATACGTTTCAATTCTTATTTTTTATATACAGCAAAGCTCTTTCCAAAACTTCATCTTTTCCGTTTTTTATTCCTTCTACATTTGGTTTTACCAGAATATCCGGGATAATTCCGATTCTTTGGGTTTCTCTGCCATCAGGATAATAAGCACCGAGTCCGGTAAAGCAAGTGTCTAAGCCGGCCAATTTAAATCTGATAACATCTCCATTGGCACCTGAAGTATTACTACCAATTACTTTGGCTTTTGGATGTTGCTTGAACATCATGGTTGTAGTCTCTGCCTGGCTTTGTGTATTTTCGTCTGCCAAAACAATTACATTTCCTTTATAATAATCGGGATTCATTACACCAATATTGTTCTTTCTGCTATAAAATTTTCCAGGGTAAGTAGTTTCTGAGAAGTTAAACAGATAATAAGTGCTGGATTGAGGGAGTAGCAGTTTACTTAAATGAATGATAGTCTGATTGGGGTAATTTCTACTATCGAAAATGATAGATTCTGTGGATTTCAGATTTTTATACATTTCATTCACATCATCTTGGGTAAGAATTCCCATGTTGACATATCCGATTTTCTTTTCTTCATCTAAAAATTTCCATTTTTGAGGAGTCGGAATCTTTACCATGATGATATCTTTAAGAAGATAAGTTTTGGCAATGATTTCTAAATTTTGTCCATTTCTTTCCAGCTTCACCGAAAGAGAATCACTTTTACTAAAAAGAAGCTTATTTTTTATCTTATTTACTTTACCCCATGAATTAGACGCTGGGACATATTTTCCAAGGGAATTGACCATTTGAGGAATTGTTTTTCCATTGACATCGTAAATAGCATCACCAATATTAAAAGGTGTCTCTTCGTGAAACTTGTTTCCATTGATTTTTGTGATCACCAATTTTCCTTCGGCATAAGAATATTCTACCGGAAGTTTTTTGTCGCCATATTGAGTAAGGTTTATCGTTGGCGATGAAAGAAAAGCATGCGAATCGTCAGTCTTTGTTACCAGTTCAGCTAAGGTCAGCTGATAATCCTTATCGTTATTGATGCTGACAAATTTGGGAATCATTTCTTTTAATACATCATTCCAATTTTGATCTGTTTCATATTTATAAGGAAAAAAATATTCCACATAATTCCAGTATCTGAAAAGTTCTAGTAAGCTGGTTATTTTTAAGGTAAATCGTGACCCATAAGAATTTTCATTCCGGAAGAATATTTTTCGCCCTCCCGTTCCTATATAATGATTGCTTCCAATATTACGATTGCTTTCAATATAGCGAAGCTTTTGAGAGATTGCTTCCGTGAATATATCACGATTATCCATCCAGCTTAGGTCAAAATTTTTCAGAAAATAAGTTTTATCATTTTGAGGTAAGCACCCCGTACACTCATCAATTTTTCCAAGACTTGTAATCCAATTAGAGTACAACGCGTTCAATGTGGCCTTATCATTAATTTTTTCAAGCTCATTAATTTTTTGAAAAAGTTGTTGATCCCAATTCAGAGTTCCCTTGGCTACGTTGGGATGGTAATACTTTAAAAATCCCCAGACTCTGCAGAGAGATTCCAGTTTTTGATTTTCAGATAAAACCTGTGCGGAAAAATGTAGACTTAAAAATAAAAAAATGAAAAGAGAATACTTTCTCATCAAAAGATTGAGTTTTTCTCAAAGATAAGTGATTAATGTAAGAATAGCAAAGGTTTTTTGAGGAATAATTAAGTAGGAAATCCGGGAGTTGGAAGAAGGAAGTTCCTGGATGTTGTAACAGTCAATATATAGTAATGATTTTCAAAATCAGCCAACTTTAATTATTCATTGTGCTCAATAACTTCCAGCCTCCCTCTTCCAGCTTCCTGCCTTAATACTAATTTAATCCTCCCTCAAAATTAAAATCCCTAACTTTGTTTACTTATATAGAAGTTCCAATGCAGAATAAGCTAAAAATTATCAACGATCCTGTTCATGGATTTATCAAAATACCTCACGAAATTTTATTTGATATTATTGAACATCCTTATTTTCAAAGATTGAGGAGGATTGGGCAGACCGGCCTGTTGAACCTGATTTTTCCGGGAGCGACGCACACAAGGTTTCATCATGCCCTGGGAGCGATGCATTTGATGTTTACAGCATTAGAAACCTTAAAGCAGAAAGGCGTTAAGATTTCTGAAGAAGAAGAAAAAGGAGCGATGCTGGCTATTTTAATGCATGATATCGGACATGGGCCATTCTCTCATGCTTTGGAGAGTATGCTGATGGACGATTGGCATCACGAAAAACTATCTTTGCTTTTGATGAATAAGCTGAACGAAGAATTTGATGGTCAATTATCCATGGCCATTGAAATGTTTCAGGGGCAATACCACAGAAAGTTTTTTAATCAACTGATTTCATCTCAGCTGGATGTAGACCGATTGGATTATCTGAAAAGAGATAGCTTTTTTACAGGCGTGTCGGAAGGAAATATTAATACACAGAGAATTATTTCCATGATGAATGTTTGTGAAGAAGGAGAATTGGTTATTGATGCAAAAGGTATTTATTCTATAGAAAATTTTTTAACCGCCAGAATGTTCATGTACTGGCAGGTATATTATCATAAAACCTCTGCTTTGGCAGAATTTCTATTAGTGAAGATTCTTGAAAGAGCAAAATATCTGATTTCTCAAGGGGTTGAATTGCCGGCTACAGAGAATTTAAAGTATTTTTTATACCGTGGAAAAAGCACTGCAACGGATGAAGATATAGAAAGATTTACCAAATTGGATGATAATGATGTGATTCAAGCCATGAAAGAATGGCAGAATTCCGACGATTTTGTCTTATCCTATTGGTGTAAAAGTGTTATCGAGAGAAATCTTCCAAAAACTATTATTTCATCACATCCTTTTGATCAGAAGATTATTGAAGAAAAAATAAAAATTACCAATGAATTTTTTGAAATTGATAACGGGACAGAATTGGTTCATGAGATAAAAAGAAAACTTTTACCATACGATACCGAAAAGCAACCCATTTATTTATTGCAGAAAAATGGGAAAAGAATGAAGCTTCACGAGTCGGAAGATCAGCTTTTATCAGGGTTGATGGTTAATAAAACCACTCGTTATATTCTTATGTTTCCAAGAGATATATCCCGTTTAGATTCTTAAATAATATTAAAATTGAATATCTGAAATCAAAAAATGTTTGCAAATTATAGAATTTCTTATCTTTGCAGAATATGGAATTCACAGCTTCGCAAATTGCAAGTTTTATTGACGGAAAAATAATAGGTGATGAAAATGCACTTATTACAGGGGTTTCTCCAATTGAAAATGGAGAATCAGGACATCTTTCTTTTATAGCACAAGATCGATTTTCTCATTTTTTAGATACCTCAAAGTGCTCTGTAATCATCGTTTCGGAAAAACTTCTGAATAAAAATAGTTATAACCCTACCTTAATTGTAGTAAAAGATGCTTATTTATCTTTTCAGATTCTGATGAACTTATATCAGGAGATGAGAGGAAGAAAAGAAGGCATTGAAGATGGTTCATCCATTCATGATTCAGCTGTGATAGGTGAAAAAGCTTATATAGGAGCATTTACGTATGTTTCCGAAAAGGCTAAGATTGGTGATGGGTCGCAGATTTATCCACATGTATACATTGGAAAAGGAGTAAAAATTGGTAAAAACTGTAAAATAGACAGTGGTGCCAGAATTTATGACTACTGTATCATTGGAGATAACTGTGTCATTCATTCTAATACAGTAGTAGGAGGAGATGGTTTCGGGTTTCAGCCCACGGCTGAGGGATTCAAAAAAATTCCACAGCTTGGAAATGTAATCATTGAAGATGATGTAGAAATTGGTTCAAACTGTAGTATAGACAGAGCCACTATAGGTTCTACCATTATTGGAAAAGGAACAAAAATTGATAATCTGATCCAGATTGCTCACAATGTGAAAATAGGACAAAACAATGTTATTGCAGCGCAAGCTGGAATTGCAGGTTCTACGACTATTGGAGACTGGAATCAAATCGGTGGTCAGGTAGGTGTTGTCGGACATATCAAAATCGGAAACCAAGTGAAGATTCAGGCTCAGAGTGGCGTGAACTCTAGTGTTAACGATAGAGAAACTTTATATGGTTCTCCGGCAATCAGCTATAATGACTATTTAAGAAGCTATGTACATTTCAGAAATTTCCCTGAAATAGTCAACAGAATAAATAATCTTGAGAATAACTCAAAAGATAATACTAATGAGTGATATGCAAAAAACGCTTCAGGAAGAGGTAACACTTTCTGGAATAGGCCTTCATACTGGTAAAGAAGTAAAACTTACCATCAAACCCGCAAAGGAAAATACGGGATTTGTATTTGTAAGAACCGATTTAGAGGGCAACCCTCAGGTTGAAGCTGATGTTAATTATGTAGTAGCAACAGAAAGAGGAACAACGTTAGAAAAGCTTGGCGTAAAAATCACTACCTGTGAGCACCTTTTGGCAGCTTTGGTAGGTTGTGATATAGACAATGCAATATTGGAAATGGATGCTTCTGAGCCGCCTATTTTAGATGGATCTTCAAAATATTTTGTAGAAGCTATCGAAAGTGTAGGAGTGGTAGATCAGAATGTTGCCAGAGAATATTTGGTTGTAAAAGAAGTACTTACTTACAGTGATCCGGCTACAGGTTCGGAAATTACAATCATTCCTTCAGATACTTACGAAGTAACTACTATGGTAGATTTTGGAACTAAAGTATTAGGAACTCAAAATGCTACCCTTAAAAATATTTCCGAATTTAAAGACGAAATCTCTTCAGCGAGAACATTCAGTTTCTTACATGAATTGGAAATGCTTTTAGATCACGGATTGATCAAAGGTGGAGACATCTCCAATGCGATCGTTTATGTAGACAAGGATCTTACTCCGGAAACTACAGAAAAATTGAAAAAAGCCTTTGGTAAGGATAATGTATCCATCAGACCAAACGGTATTCTTGATAACCTTAACCTAAACTATCCTAACGAAGCTGCAAGACACAAATTACTTGACGTAATCGGTGATTTAGCTTTAGCAGGAGTGAAAATTAAAGGGAAAGTTATTGCTAACAAACCAGGCCATTTCGTAAACACTCAGTTTGCGAAGAAACTAAATCGTCAGTGGAAATTGCAGAAAAAGAAAAACGTTCCGGATTTTGATCTTACGAAAGAACCGGTATTCGATATCAACGGAATCATGAAGCTTATGCCTCACAGACCTCCGTTCTTATTAATTGATAAAGTTCTTGAACTTTCAGATTCCCACGTAGTAGGATTGAAGAATGTTACCATGAACGAACCTTTCTTCGTTGGACACTTCCCTAAAGAGCCTGTAATGCCAGGTGTACTTCAGGTAGAAGCATTAGCTCAGACAGGTGGTATTCTTGTGCTGGCAAGCGTTCCGGATCCTGAAAATTATTCTACATATTTTATTAAAATAGATAAAGTAAAATTCAAGAGAAAAGTAGTTCCAGGAGATACTATTATTTTCAAAATTGAATTAATAGAGCCTATCAGAAGAGGAATCGTACACATGCAGGGGTACGGATATGTAGGAGATACAGTGGCAGTAGAAGCAGAGCTTATGGCTCAAGTTGCAAAAAATAAAGTTGATTAAATGATTCATCAGTTAGCAGCCGTAGATAAACGTGCGAAAATCAGCAAAAATGTAATTGTAGAACCCTTTACTACAATTGCAGGAGATGTAGAAATTGGAGAAGGAACATGGATTGGTCCAAACGTTACCATCATGGATGGGGCAAGAATAGGAAAAGATTGTAAGATTTTTCCCGGGACTGTAATTTCTGCAATTCCTCAGGACTTAAAGTTCGATGGAGAAGATACACGAACCATTATTGGAGATAATACTACTTTAAGAGAATGTGTAACAGTAAATAGAGGAACAAAAGCTTTAGGGTATACCAAAGTAGGAAGTAACTGCCTTATCATGGCGACTTCTCACGTTGCTCATGACTGTATCATAGGAGATAATGTGATTATTGCCAATGGTTGTGGTATTGCAGGACACGTTGAAATCGGAGACTTTACCGTAATGGGAGGGTTATCTGCTGTTCAGCAGTTTGGTAAGATCGGAAAACATACCATGATTTCAGGAGGATCTTTGATCAGAAAAGATGTTCCCCCTTATGTAAAAGTGGCTAGAGATCCTATTTCTTATGCGGGGATTAATTCAGTAGGTCTTAGAAGAAGAGGATTTTCCAATGAGAAGATCTTTGAAATCCAAAAGATTTACAGAGCCATTTTCCAAATGAAGATGAACGTTTCCCAAGCGTTGGCATATATTGAAAAAGAAATGCTTCCTACAGCTGAAAGAGATGAAATCCTTCAATTTATCCAAAACTCCCCAAGAGGTATTGTAAAAGGATACGGAACAGGTAAAGACAGCAACTAATGAAAAAGTTGTTCTTCTTTTGTATTTTAGTTATTTCTAACTTTTATCTGGGACAAGATCAAAAAATAAAAGGGATGGAGTTTTACTACGGGTTTTCAGATTATAAAAAAGATAGTTTGGTTAACCCCAATGTGTATGCAGAAGTAAAAAGCCAAAATGAGGATTATATAAAAATGTCAGCTTTCAGATTTATAGATACTGACAAAAAAGCCAAGAAAGCCAATAATGCATGGCTGATGAAATACCAGGATAACCTGTATTTTAGTATGACTTATGCCTCTTTCATCTATTCCTTTGATACATTTGCAAAGGTGAATGTAATTGGAAAGAAGTATTTCTTGATTTATTTAGATGAAACAAAAGACAGAAAAGCCATTTCATACAATAATCCTTATGGAGGAAGCCTTGTAGGATTAGCTATAAATGCAGGTTTGACACCAAAATCTGCATGGAAGGATAAAAAGGGAAACTCTTATAAAGTTCTTCTGGTAGATGTTGAAAAATCAAATAATACTTTTGATAAAAGAGATGTTAGTTTTGGATTCATTGTAGATACAAAATTAATTCTTAAACTTGTGGATAATGATCCTGAAGTAATTTCAAAATTAAAAGATAATAAGTATTATTTAGAAGATATAATCGACTTAGTGAATAAAGAGAATAATAAATAAAAGAATATAATATATTAATGGCAACAAGTAACGATATTAGAAAAGGTCTTTGCATCGAATTCAGCAATGATATTTTTAAAGTAATTGAGTTCCTTCACGTAAAACCAGGAAAAGGTCCTGCATTCGTAAGAACAAAATTAAAGTCTGTGACAAACGGAAAAGTATTAGATAATACATTCTCTGCTGGTCACAAAATTGAAGAAGTAAAAGTAATCACAAGAAAGTTCCAGTATCTTTATGATGACGAGAACGGATTCCACTTCATGAATAACGATGATTTTTCTCAGTTATATTTAAATAAAGAAATGATTGAAAACTCAAACTTGATGAAAGCAGGTGAAGAAGTTACCATCATTTTGAAAGAAGCTGATGAAACTCCACTTTCTGCTGAACTTCCACAATCAGTATATCTGGATGTTATTGAAGCTGATCCAGGGGTAAAAGGAAACACTGCTACCAACGCTCTTAAAAACGCAATCGTTGAAACAGGAGCAAGAGTAATGGTTCCTTTGTTCATTGAACCGGGAGACAAAATTAAAGTAAGCACTGAAGACGGTAGCTACTTAGAAAGAGTAAAAGAATAAATAAAATTTACATAAATTCGGGTTGCATTAGCAGTCCGAATTTTGTTTTATAAGAAAATCTATTGTTATGAGATTCCATTCTCCGCAAAAGCTTAGAACAATCGCAGATTTAATAGGCTCAAAATTTGTTGGCCCGGAAGACTTTGAAGTATTGGGTACCAATGAAATTCACATGGTAAAACCTGGTGATATTGTTTTTGTAAACCATCCCAAATATTATGATAAGGCACTGAACTCTGCTGCTACCATCATTTTGATTGATAAAGAAGTAGACTGCCCGGAAGGCAAGGCGCTGCTGGTTTCTGATGATCCTTTCAGGGACTTTAATAAGATCAATACCCACTTTACGAGAATTTATAACTTTACAGAAGAGCTTCACGATGCTGAAATTGGCGAAGGAACAAAAATTCACCATTCTGCAGTAATCGGAAACAATGTGAAAATTGGGAAAAATACTTTAATTTTCCCTAACGTTGTTATTGGTGACAGAACAGAAATAGGAGATAATGTGATTATTCAGTCCGGTACAGTAATCGGAGGCGATGCTTTCTATTACAGAAAACTGGATGGTAATTTTGACCGCTTAATTTCTGTAGGAAATGTAGTTATTGAAAATAATGTTGAAATCGGAAATAATTGTACAATTGATAGAGGAGTTACAGCCTCTACAGTTATTGGCGAAGGTTCTGTTTTGGATAATCTGATCCAGATCGGACATGATACAGTTATCGGGAAAAAATGTCTTATTGCTTCCCAGGTGGGAATTGCAGGATGCTGCATCATTGAAGATGAGGTAACCATGTGGGGACAGGTTGGAATCGCTTCAGGACTTACCATTGAGAAAGGAACAGTATTATTAGCTAAAGCAGGAGTGAATAAAGATCTTGAAAAAGGAACTTATATTGGGCTCTTTGCCGAAGATTTCAAGACTTATCTGAAAAAAGAAGTAAAACTGAGAAATCTCAAATAAACAATTCCAAAGGTTTTGTCCAAAATCAAAGAAATTTGAGTAAATTTGTGAGCATTAATAAAATAATAAATAAATTAAAACAACAATAAAATGTCAATTTTAGTAAACAAAGATTCTAAAGTAATTGTACAAGGATTTACAGGGAACGAAGGAACTTTCCACGCTGGTCAGATGATTGAATACGGAACAAACGTAGTAGGTGGTGTTACTCCAGGAAAAGGAGGTAGCGAGCACTTAGGGAAGCCGGTATTCAACACAGTAGCTGACGCTGTTGAAAAAGCAGGAGCAAACGTAAGTATTATTTTCGTACCGCCGGCATTTGCAGCAGACGCTATCATGGAAGCTGCTGAAGCAGGAATCAAAGTAATTGTATGTATTACTGAAGGTATTCCTGTAGCTGATATGGTAAAAGTAAAATCTTACATCGCTGACAGAGACTGCAGATTAATCGGACCAAACTGCCCTGGAATCATTACTTCTGAAGAAGCTAAAATTGGTATTATGCCAGGTTTCGTTTTCAAAAAAGGTAAAGTAGGTATCGTTTCAAAATCAGGTACCCTTACTTACGAAGCTGCTGATCAGGTAGTAAGAGCAGGTTACGGTATTTCTACAGCAATCGGAATCGGTGGTGACCCAATTATCGGAACTACTACAAGAGAAGCTTTGGAATTATTTATCAACGATCCTGAAACTGAAGCTGTTGTAATGATTGGTGAAATCGGTGGAGGACTTGAAGCAGAAGCTGCTAGATGGTACAAAGCTAGTGGATCTACTAAGCCAGTTGTAGGATTTATCGCTGGACAAACAGCTCCAAAAGGAAGAACAATGGGTCACGCAGGTGCTATCGTAGGTGGTGCTGAAGATACAGCTCAGGCAAAAATGGAAATCATGAGAGAGAATGGTATCAACGTTGTTGATTCTCCTGCTGATATCGGTTCTACTGTAGCTAAGATCCTAGGATAATATAAAACCACATACTATGAAAAAACTTTTATTAGCCTCAGCTTTAGTCCTTTCTACATTATCCTTTGCACAAGTGCAGTGGAAAAATACTAGATTTGGACTTACAGCGGGTTTAAACTATTCAAGAGTATCTAATGCCCATAATCCTTCAGGCCCAAGATATGCCTTTCAAGGTGGAGCTTTGGCTTTAATTCCCGTAGGAAAGGCAAATCAGTTTTTTATCCAGCCTGAGGTTTTATACTATGGGGCAGGAGAAACTGGTAAAGATAGTGATGCTAAGAATGCTAGTGGTTATAATGCAGTATATGCTAATAACTATCTGAGTGTGCCTCTTTATTTTAAAGGGTACTTTTCAGAAGCTGAATCTGAATTCTTCGGATTAGTAGGGCCTAGATTTAACTTTTTGCTTAATCAAAACGTTAAAGATGTTCCAGCAAACAGACCTTATTATGATCCTAATGTTACTGACCCTTCACAACCTCCGGGAGTGAATGGAAAAGCAAATAGCTTTAACTGGGGAATAGGATTAGGAGTAGGATATAGCTATAAGAGACAACTTGAAGTAGCTTTAAAATATGATTTAGGTCTTTCAGATACTTATCCAAATCTTGCAAAAGAAAAAGGAGGTTCTGATAAGAAAAAATCTGAACAGGTTATAGCACTTACATTAAGTTACATATTCAAATAAATTATTTTATTCAGAATATAAAAATAGAAATCCCGGAAAGTATTTTTCGGGATTTTTTTATGGTTCAAATAAGCAGTAAATAAGCCTGAGAGTTTTAAAAAAATGTTCTAAAAATACTTGTAGCTGATTTCCGAATAGATATCAGATGTTTATTATTTAAAATAAAAATGACAAATCTGCTATTTGCAAATTTGCCATTTTAAAAATTATTTGTTTATAAGACTAGCCTTTGATCCACTTCCAAAGCTCCTTCAAAGTAGCTTTATTCCCATACATCAAAATTCCTACACGATAGATTTTTCCGGCAAGGAAGATCATAAAGATAGTGGTTGCCAATAATAATATAATCGATAAAGCAATCTGCCATGCAGGAACTCCAAAAGGTATTCTTGCAATCATCGCAACCGGCGAAGTAAATGGTATAATTGATAACCAGAAGCCCAATGGGCCGTCAGGGTTGTTCATTAATGAAAAACTACCATACATTCCTAAAGTTAAAGGCAAGATGGCAAATAGAGTGAATTGCTGAGTTTCTGTTTCATTATCCACTGCAGAACCAATAGCCGCATAAATTGAGCTGTAGAAAATATATCCTAAAAGGAAGAAAACAATAAACACAAAAATGATCAATGGAAAATTAAGTTCCAATAAACTGTGTGAAATCTGAGTAGCAAGCTGAGCGATATCCAGTTTACTTGCAATTTGTTCGTTAGCACCAGGTACATTTTGCTGAAGAGAGGAGAAGCCGGTATTAAGAACAAGAGCACCAATTACAGACATTGTAATCCAAATAAGAAACTGTGTAAGGGCTACCAGAGTTACTCCAAGGATTTTCCCCATCATAAGTTCAAATGGTTTCACAGATGAAATAATGATCTCTACAACACGATTGTTTTTTTCCTCCAAAACACTTCGCATCACCCTTACTCCATAAATAATGATGAACATGAAGGTAACATACATCAGAACCATACTTAGCCCGGATTTTACCCCAAAAGTAAGATCAGAATCCTCTTTGTTGTTATCTGCAACATTAATGGTCTTCAGACTGAAACTCTTATCAAGATCATTAAGCTGAGTTTCCTGAATCCCTAATTGCTTTATTTTTTCCTTTTTAACAACATTCGTAATATCGGAAATGATTTTCTGCTTGGTATCAAATCCCATTTTACTGTTGATGACCAATCTCGCTCCGGTTTCAAGTTCTTCATAATTTTGTCCTTTTAATTCAGGTAAAATTAATATCCCATCCAGAGATTCATTTCCTTTTAAATTATTGATTTTAGACTTTTCATCGGCAGCGGAAACATATACATAATTTAGTTTATCATTAGACTTCAGCTGATTGGTGAATAGTCCACTTTTGTCAACAACTTCAATAACACTGTGTGACTCGTTGGCTTTAAACATTAAGCCGATCACAGAACCAAAGGCAATAATCAGGATAGGAGCCAATAAAGTCAATATGATAAAGGATTTTTTCTTAACCTGCGTAAGAAATTCCCTCTTTGTAATTAAAAAAATATTTTTCATAAAATTAAGAATGGTTACTTACAGCGTTAATAAACACTTCATTCATACTAGGAATTCTTTCATCAAATGATCTTACTTTTCCTACATGAACAAGATCAAGAAGAATATTATTCTGATCCGCTTCATTTTTCAGGTCAAAAGAAACCAGGCTGTTTTCATTTGAGAAGTTGAAGATCTCGTATTTGTTTTTGAAGCTTTCTAATTGTTCATTATTCACTTCGGAAAGGGTAATTCCAAAAATATTTTTCTTGAATTTTTCCCTTACATCGAAAACTCGTCCATCTATAATTTTTTTGGAGTTGTTGATCAATGCTACATAATCACACATTTCTTCCACACTTTCCATTCTGTGGGTAGAAAGAATGATGGTTGTTCCATTATTTTTAAGATCAATAATCTGATCTTTGATCAAATTGGCATTTACAGGATCGAAACCTGAGAAAGGTTCATCAAGAATTAAAAGATGAGGTCTGTGAAGTACAGTGACTACAAACTGAATCTTTTGTGCCATTCCTTTAGAAAGTTCAGAAAGCTTTTTCTTCCACCATTGGTCGATATTAAGTTTATCAAACCATTTTTTTGCCTCGTTCAGAGCATCATTTTTACTCATCCCTTTCAGTTCTCCGAAATAAAGAATCTGATCACCCACGCTCATGTTTTTATAAAGACCTCTTTCTTCAGGCATATAACCGATATCTTTGATGTGATTTTGGTTCAGTTTTTCTCCATTGATTAAGATCTCTCCGGAGTCGGCCTGGGTAATTTGGTTGATGATACGGATGAATGATGTTTTTCCGGCTCCGTTAGGCCCTAAAAGTCCATAAATACTGCCTTTAGGAACATGGATGCTGAAATCATCCAATGCAACCTTTTTCCCGGCATTATAGGTCTTTTTAATATGTTCAGCTTTTAGCATTAAGTTGTTTTTTACAATTAGTATAAAAAAGTCCTTAAAGTTACGGAAATATTAAAAGAGATTGGTATAAAAGAAAAAATCCTGATGATTATCAGGATCTTAATTTATTGTTTTACGATTTGAGTAACTTTCTGCGTATTGTCGCTTAAAAGATAACGAATCAGATATTTTCCGGGTTTTAATTTTTCAATATTAATCTCTCCGGAGTTCATATTGACAGTATAATTAGCGACTTGCATACCCAAAATAGAATAAAAAGTCACACTTTTGATTCTTAAAGAAGAATCTTTTGCCTTAATGATAAGGAAATCCTTTGCAGGATTTGGATAAGCAAGCAAAACACCATCATCTGCTTTCTGAGTGATGGAACTCGGCTCTCTAAGCTGAGCTTGTAAATTGTTGGAAAAACCAACAAAAGTGCCTACAATTAGAATTAAAAGTAAAAGTTTTTTCATCAAATTTATAATTTCTCGAATATATATAACAAATATAACAAATTCTACAATTTCTTACAATAGTTTTTTGTATAACTTGTATTAAATTTGTAGAAACTTATTCAAAAAGTATTCCAAAATGATACATTCAAGAAATAGAAGACTTAGAGTTAATGAATCTATCAGAAGTTTGGTAAGAGAAAATGTGCTTACAACTGATGATTTTGTAATGCCGATCTTCGTAATGGAGGGCGAAAACATGCAAGAACCGATCCCGTCGATGCCGGGAATTTTCAGGCGAAGCATAGATTTAACAGTAAAAGAATGTAAGGAATTATTTTCTTTAGGTGTAAAAGCTGTCAATTTGTACATGAAGGTGTCCGAAAATCTGAAAGATAATACCGGAAAAGAAGCATGGAACAAAAACGGATTGATGCAGAATACGATCAAAGCGATCAAAGATGCTGTTCCGGGAATGGTGGTAATGCCAGATGTTGCATTAGATCCTTATTCAATCTATGGACACGACGGAATTATTGAAAATGGAAAAATCCTAAATGATGCTACCAATGAGGCACTGGCAAAAATGTCAGTATCCCATGCAGAAGCTGGAGCAGATCTTGTAGCGCCAAGTGATATGATGGATGGCAGAGTGCAGGTGATTCGTGAAGCATTGGAGCAAAGTGGATTTACAGATGTAGGTATCGTAAGCTATGCTGCAAAATATGCAAGTTCTTTCTATGGGCCTTTCAGAAGTGCTTTAGATAGTGCACCAAAAGAAAATGTTGAAATTCCAAAAGATAAGAAAACATATCAGATGGATTTCCACAACACTCGTGAAGCGTTGAACGAAGTATTTAAAGATATTGATGAAGGAGCAGACGTTATTATGATTAAACCGGGACTTCCTTATCTGGATATCGTTTCCAAAGTACGTGAAGCGATAGATCTTCCAATTGCTGTTTATAACGTAAGCGGTGAATATGCAATGGTGAAAGCAGCGGTTCAGAACGGGTGGTTAGATAATGATAAAACCATCATTGAGAATCTTACATGTTTCAAAAGAGCAGGTGCAGATATGATCTTCACTTATTTTGCTAAGGAAGCAGCAATGATCCTCAACAAATAATAAATTTTACATCCATAAAAAAGAGATTACTTCATCAGTAATCTCTTTTTTCTATAATGATACTCTGTTATCCAAAACATACTTTGTAATAAGGTTTCCCTATTTATCATCTACACAGATATTGGTAGGGCATAGGTACCAACCAGCCGGACATTTGTCATGTGAATCAGGAAAACGAATATTTCCGCCATTGATATCCTTCAACTCTTTTTTGCTTCAATTTTTATACTAATTATTTTTTTGGTTTGTTGTGATCTAAGGTGATAAAAAATATCACATAGCTTTAAAATATTTGTCTTTTTACAAAAAATGGATTTATGGTCAAATTTTATTATCATTGCACAGGAATTTCAACAGGTCATCATGAAAAATAATGATAAGGAGTTCCGATGTAAGCTGGACAGCACAAAACCAGATCATTTTTCTTAAACAGTTTTATACCTATTGGTCTTTTTCAGGATTTATGATTTTAGAAAAGACCTTGTTACAGCTATCAATAAAATATAATATAATAAGCCAATGAATATCACTCTTAAAGAACATTATAGAAAACCGATTCAGTATGTATTAGGGATTTTATCTGTAATATATCTTTGTTTTATATGTATTTATAGTGTTGATCAATTTGATTTGGGCTTCATTCCCTCCATTGTAGGAAGATTGCAGCAAGGGCAGGAAATGTATAAGGATTTTGATTATATACGTCCTTTTTTCACTTTGATATTCTGGGATTGTTTGCTTAAATGGATTCCTGCCAATTCACCATACTTTATTTTGATTTGCAGAGTCTTTTTTATAATGCAATGTTTTGCTACTACTTTAATTTTTCAGAAACTTCTTTTTGATAAAATCAGATATGAGCTCAGTTTCCTTTTTGTGATCTGTTTCATGCATGTATTTCCAATTATGCCATGGCATACTGTAGACGGGATATTCTTTGGAACTATTTCCCTTTATTTTTATAAAAGAAAATGGTTGTTGAGTACACTGGTATTTCTTGGCATAACGGCACTTACCAAACAATCTTTCTTTATCTTTAGTTTTGGCTTGTCTCTTTTTGTATTTTGGGATATTTTTAGAAAAAGAACCTTCATCCGAAAAGATATCGTTGTTGCTGGGATCTCATTTTTGCTATTACTCTTTGCTGTTTTTCAGTATCATATTATTGAAAACTTTACCTCATTTTGGCATCTGGTTTTTAATACTTCAATAGCATCAAGCTTCTATGATAGTAGTATTGCGCCTTACTTATTTAAAAGCAAATGGCAATCTGCAATCCTGATCTGTTTTTTAATCATTATTTATTTTGCTAAGATTAAAAAAGAAGTCTTTGAGTATATTTTGCTCATACTATTTCCTGTTTTGGTCATTTATCCATTGTTTAATCATGGAGGTTATATAGGTATTAATACTTTATTTTTAGTGCTGGGAGTTCTGTTTTTAAAGTACTCACCTCATGAAAAAAATGTATTCTTTTTGTTATTTTTAGGTTGGACTTCCACAATATCATGGGGAGCAAATACACCCACTTTCTTTGTCTTTATCCTTATGATTAAATTTCTGGAAGACAAAACCCGTTTCTTTTGGAGTTTATGGTTAGTATCTTTAAGCTCGTTCTTACTGATCAGACTAAATTATCCTTATTTCTCTGAGAATGTATTTTCTTCTCGCTATATTTTTGTAAAAGATATTCCTGCCGTTTCCGGATTATGGATCTCAGAACAAGAATATGAATATATTGTAGAAGCTGAAAATCTTGAAAAAGAATATCCTTACATTATATTCCTACCAGGTTCTCCATTATTAGACGTGATTAATGGAAAATATCTGGATAGGGCATCCTGGGAAATGGATGTGGAATATCCGACATGGAAGACTGATCTGCCTAAACTTAAAGCCCATACCTTTGCAGTAGATGAAAAGAAATTTTCCCTTTTTAAAGATGGATTTTATAAAAGTTCATTTACAGTGGAGGTTATGAAAAATAAAAAGATCATTAAGAAAACAAAACATTTTGTTATTTATGGAGAATAATAAATACCTTAGTTAGTTTTTGTGATAACTCAAAATAAAAAAAGGCTGTTCTTATGGGAACAGCCTTTTTCTTATCCAAAGCAGAATGAGTCTTTTGGATTAATGGGCTTATTTCCTCCATCATCAAAAATGCAAACATTGGTAGGACAAAGATACCATCCTGGCATGCAATTACCATAATCATCAGGATATCCAACAAACCCACCATTAATTTTCTTTAGATCTTTTTTAGTTAATTTTTTCATGATAAATTTTGTATTAATTTGTAATTCTAAAATAATTAATATTTATCACAAAAGGTTGATTTTTTGTTGAAAACTAATTTTTAAGATGTTTTTAAATGATGATATTGTTTTTATAACCAGCTTTTTCTTCCGTATACATAAGTATCATCAAACTGTTTGTCGCTCATAAATAAATAGAGAATCCCTTCAATAAAAGGAATAACGGAAGCAACACCACAAGTCACTATATTCAGAACTAACTGAATGATACCTTCCTTAGTATACCCGAGGTAAAATTTATTTAAAGCCAACCAACCTACAAGAATTCCTAATAAGGCAGCAGGAATTTTTTTTTCTGAACGGTAAGGCATATTGTTCTGCTGCTGGTTTCCTGTACCTTCTGTTTTGGTATAACCGTAATTTTCCATTTCTTAATGTTTGTAATTGATTTTGTATAGTATAAGTAGTTTGAAATGATGGAAAGTTACAAGAGATTGAAAGTGAACAAGTTTAGATTCCTGATAAACAAAGTTTATATTGGTAATAAAGAAAGTTTATATTTTTGATATATTTGCCTTATGATTTTACGAGGAGAAAACTTAATCAAAGAATACGGTCCTAAAAAAGTTGTAAAAGGCGTTTCTGTACAGGTTCAGCAGGGAGAAATTGTTGGTTTGCTTGGTCCTAACGGAGCAGGAAAGACTACATCGTTTTATATGATCGTAGGATTGGTTAAGCCCACTTCAGGAAAAATATTTCTGGATAAACAGGAAATTACTACCGATGCAATGTACCGAAGAGCTCAAAAAGGGATTGGTTATCTGGCACAGGAAGCTTCCGTTTTCAGAAAATTGTCTGTAGAGGAAAATATTATGGGAGTATTGCAGTTGACAAAACTTTCTAAGCGTGAGCAGCAAATTAAATGTGATGAGCTGATTGAGGAATTTTCTTTACAACACGTTCGTAAAAACAGAGGAGATCTTCTTTCCGGAGGAGAGAGACGTAGAACGGAAATTGCCCGTTGTTTGGCAACAAGTCCCAACTTTATCCTTCTAGATGAGCCTTTTGCAGGAGTAGACCCAATTGCGGTAGAAGATATCCAAAAAATTGTAAGAAGTCTGGTAGATAAAAATATCGGAATTTTGATTACCGATCACAACGTACAACAAACGCTTGCGATTACCAACAAAACATATATTATGTTTGAAGGAAAGATCCTTAAAGAAGGACTTCCGGAAGATCTAGCCAATGATCCACAGGTAAGAGAAGCTTATCTGGGGGAAAACTTCGTATATCAAAGCATTTTAGACAAACCTAAAAAGAAAAAATACGCGTACAATATCTGGGCAGGTAATTTTGATTCCAAAGCTCACTTACAGGGATTTGTTGATGAAAATTTCAAGGAATATGATAATCTGAGACTGATGTATGGTTTTGAAGATGTCAGTTTTGCTTCATTAGGTAACTCAGAGATTGAGCATATCTTTAGTGAGGTAGTGGATAAAAATGCAAACAACTCATTTGTTTTTCAGAAAAAAGAAATCAATTCACAATATAGCCTGGAGCAGGCGGAGGCAGAATCTAAAAAAGTAAGCCACCCGGAATTGCATTATCTTACGACATATATGTATGAAGGATAATCGATATTGAATAGGGGGACTAAAAGTGTTACCGGTTGCAGCATGACTTCTTGGTGGAAACAATCATGAATCAACTTTTTTAGAATCGAATATGATTTCCCAATTATTAAAAGCAAGATCAGATAAATAATGTTGATTCATACTGCTTATAAACGCTTGATAAGCAGTGTCTAAAAAAGATTTCAATTTACAATTGTATGAAACAAATACACAGGGCTTCGAAATACAATTGATAATAGGAGTATCATCTTGTTCTAATAGATCTATAAGACTGCCCAGTCCTGTTGTATTAGCCTTCTCAGAAATAGTTATTCCTCCACTCTTTCCTCTTTTGGTAATTACTAGATTGTTTTGAGCCAGAAATTGAACCACCTTAATAAGATGATTACGGGATATGTTCATTTTTTCTGATAATTGATCTAAAGAGCAAGAGATTCCTGTCTTATTATTTTGATTCAGATATATTAAAACCCGCAAACTATAATCTGTAAAGTGGTTCAGTTTCATTGATGATTAATTAAAATGGAGTAATTGAGGGCCGAATTCTTCATAAAGGATATTTTCTTTGCCAATACCAAGCTCTATTAAAGAATTGTATTGTGCTTTTATAAAAGCTTCGGGCCCACAAATATAATACTTTGCCTTATCAATCAGAATTTCCTCTTTAATTTTGTGTAAATCAATTCTTCCCTTTTTTATCGTTTCAGAATCTCGATCAATTGTTTCATAAAAAAAGTGAGTTGTTAACCATAGATTGTTTTTGTTGAGATCTTCAATATGATCTCTGAATGCATGTACTTTTTCGTCTCTACAGCTATGAAGCCAGATGATTGTATTGTTCTGCAACGTTTTCTTTTTCGTCTCCAACATGCTTAATAATGGAGTAGCACCTATCCCTCCACTAATTAATACTAACGGATCTTCTGAAATTGGATCTGCATAGAAAATACCTGCAGGAGCACTTACCCATATATCATCACCAATATTTTTCTGATGAAGCGTGTTGGATACCATACCGTCCGGAAAGTCCTTATTGTTTTCTTTTTTTACAGAAATTCTATAATAATCCGGGGAGAATGCAGATGATAAACTATATTGCCTTGGCTGCTCATGCCCCAATGAAGGAATGAATATTTTTACAGAAATAAATTGTCCAGGAAGATATTCTGCTATTGCTTTGTTGTCTTTTGGTTTTAGATAAAAAGATTTTATTTCTGTACTTTCTTCTATGATATCTGCAATGATGAATTCTCTCCAACCTTTCCAACCTCCATTTTTGTTCAATGTTGATTGGTATAGATCATTTTCAATGGAAATCATCACTTGTGCCAGCTCATTATAGGCTTGCGTCCATGCTTCAATAAGTTCAGTATTTGCCGCTTCTCCAAGTACTTCCTGTATGGATGAGATCAAATGTAATCCCACAATTTCGTATTGATCTGGTGTGATGTTTAAACTTACATGTTTATTTCCGATAGATTTTAATGCATTAATGAGAACCTCTGGGTTTTCAATATTTTCTGCATAGGCAAGGACGGCTCCAGCTAATGCATTTTGTTGTTTACCACTAACCTGATTACCCATATTGAAGATATTTTTTAATTCAGGATTATGTTTAAACATTCTGGTATAAAAATGTTTTGTCAGATCTGTTCCGTTACTTTTTAAAATTGGAACTGTTGTTTTTACGAGTTCTTTTTGTTTTGTATTCATTTGCTTTTTTTTATTGATGTAACAAATGTACAAAAAATATTTAATTGTTGTATTTAAAATACAACAATTAAATATTTCGATTTATAAACAATAAGAAATAGGTTTAATTTGTTTTTTATAGGTTGTTTTTGAAAAAAGGGTTAATTTTACTTAACATCATTTCCCTATGGCAAAACCATTCAACAGAACAGTTACTTTATTTGGGATTTATAAGCAGCTAGTTCCATTCATCAGACCTTATCGATTAATGATCTACGGAACTTTGTTTCTAACTTTTCTTGGTGCTCTGGCAGCACAAGTGAACCCGATCGTCCTTAAATATACAGTAGATGAGGTGACCAAACTAACCCATCTTCCCCATCCAATGACTGAAGGGATTCATATTTTGATCATCATTTCTATTATTTTGCTAGGAAAGGAACTGTTGAATATTTTCATCAACTTCGGACAGAAATTTTATGGTGAAAAAATCAGGATTAATGTCAGCTCTGTTCTTGCACAATCTGCTATTGATAAGATTTTGACCTATCGGGTAGCTTACTTTAATGATGAAAACCATGAGTCCGGGAAATTACAGATCAGGATAGACCGTGGTATTGAAAGTTTGACCAAGTTGGTACAGAATTTTTTCATTGATATTCTTCCTCTTTTTTCCAACGCGATTATTGCACTCATCATCATGTATATGCAGAATGTATATGTGGGATTAGTTTCTACGATTATTGTTCCGATCTATTTTTACATCAGCTCACTGCAGGCTAAGAAACTGAGTGGTGTGCGAAGACAACTTAGGAATCGACGAGAGAAAAAAACTTCAGGACTTTTGAATCTTGTTAATTCTATTATGGTGATTAAAAGTTTTGTCCGTGAAAAATTCGAAGGTAAAAAACAATATGACCTTCAGATGCAGCTGATGGAAAGCCAAATGTTTACAAGAAGAACCAATTTTATTTATGATGGTTTAAAGACTTTCATCGAACAGTTTGGAGTTGTTTTAATTATTCTTTTAACCGTTTATTTGGTACTGGATCAACAAATGACCATTGGTGCTATTATGCTTCATATTATGCTTTTTAACAACGTATCTGCGCCTATCCGTCAATTGCACAGGATTTATGATGATATGAACGATGCAATGATCTATGCTGAAGGCTATTTTGAGATTCTTAATGCTGATGATGAAACAGAGCCTAATGGCAATTTTGTAGAAAAAGATATTAAAGGCAATTTTGAGCTTAAAAATGTAAATTTTGCTTATCCTAACGGAACCCATGCCCTACATGATGTTTCCATGAAAATTGAAAACGGAAAAACTACAGCACTGGTTGGATTAAGTGGAGCCGGAAAATCAACAGTGATCAATCTTTTATGTAAATTTTATCTTCCCAATTCAGGTGAAATTCTTTTGGATGGAGTAAACTTAAATGAATATGATAATACCTTTTTGAGAAGTGACCTTGGGCTTGTTCTTCAGAAAAACCATATTTTTCAAGGGAGCATTGAGGATAATATTCGTTATGGAGATATGAATGCAAGTTTTGAAGAAATTCAAGCTGCAGCTAAAAAAGCATATCTTCATGATCAGATTATGGATCTTCCTACAGGTTATCAACATGATGCTACTCAGCTTTCAGGGGGACAACAACAGAGAATTGCGATTGCAAGACTGTTTCTAAAGAATCCTCCTATCATATTCCTTGATGAGCCCACAGCCAGTCTGGATGCGATTGCTACCGAACAAATCAAAAACTCATTAGATGCCATTAAAGAGGGAAGAACTGTTATTATTATTTCTCACTCATTATCTCAGATTTTAGATTCAGATACAATTTATGTTATGAAAAAAGGAAGAGTTGTAGAAAATGGAACTCATGATGAATTGTACAATAGGGAAGGAACCTATCGTGAAATTTTTGATGCTTCAGCTCGAAGCTTAAATCTAGATAAATTGGTGAATACTCTTAAAGAAAATTAATATTTTTGCTCACTTACGACCTCAGCCAGCAACTGCCACTCCATGAATGATCACTATCTAAAAAAACTCGACCGCGTAACCGCTATTCTTACTCAGCTTCAATCTAAATCTTTAGTAAGAGCTCAGGATTTGGCTGAAAAATTTGATGTTAGCATCAGAACTATTTATAGGGATGTTAAAACCTTAGAAAATGCAGGAATTCCGATTGTTGGAGAAGCAGGAAACGGATATTCTTTGATGGATGGCTATAAACTTCCGCCAATCATGTTTACCAAGGAAGAAGTTTTGAGTTTTATTACAGCAGAGAAGTTAATGCAAAAGTTCTCCCATCAAAGTTTGGGGAATCATTATCAAACAGCCATGGAAAAGGTACGCTCAGTATTGAGACATTCTGATAAAAATCTGATTCAGAATATTGAAAAGCAGATTGATGTTTTTAATTTTTACAATCAAAAACCAGATGATTCCCTAAAGAACGTCATTCCCATTATTTTGGAAAGTATTGCAGAGAAAACTCAATTGAATATTGAATATCAAACAGTAGATTCAAGAGTGACAAACAGAACCATTGAAGCTGTTGGGATTTTCTTTGAATTTAATTTCTGGTATATCATGGCTTACTGTACACTGAGAAAGGATTTCAGACAGTTCAGGATAGATAGGATTCTGCAGATTTCCAAAACACAGACTCCTTTTTTACAGGAATATGGTCAGATCAACGACTACAGAAAGTCACATGGAAATAAAGTTAAGGCTAAATTGTTGGTTGATAAAAAAATAATGGCCCATCTTGTCAATTCTAAAAAATACTATGGATTGATTGAAGAAGTGGAAACAGATCAAGGGATGGAGCTTACTTTTGAAACAGAATGGATCAATGATGGATTTCCCCGTTGGGTCATCACTTTTGCAGATTATGCCACAATTCTTGAGCCGGAAAGTCTTCGGACAAGAATGAATGAACTTCTTGTTAAAATGATGGGAAGACATCAATAAAAACCTCAGCAGAAAGCTGCTGAGGTGGATTGACTTTTATTGGCAAATAGATGAAATGGTTTTTTAAGACTTTTTATTAAAATCTCTCCCAGAAAAATGGCGGCTCAATACCTAATGCTCTTAAATAAACATATCCCTGTGCGCGGTGATGAATTTCGTTGTCTACGAAATAAAGGATATTCTCATATACCGGAAATTCATATTCTCCGAATAAGTTGAAGGTCTCCTGGAAACGTTCTTCAGAGATTTGTCCGAAATAATGATTGATTACTTCAGTCTCTTCATCCCATTTTTTTAGAATTTCCTCTTTAGAAGTCGGATTAAAAGCTTTTTCATTGTAAGCTTCCATCTGATTTTCAACGATTCCCTTTAAAGCAGCTCCTCCAATCATGATGAGTTCTACTGCCATTTTAGAGAAAGGTCTCATTCCACCAATAGAAAATTCAAATAATTCTTTTTCAGGAAAAGCTTCAATAACTCTTCTTGTAAGGTTTCTGTGTCCCTGCCAGTCTTTTAATAATTGCTCAGTAGTCATGAATTGCTGGGTTGCTGTTGCTGTAGTTGCCATAATGTATCGGTTTTGTTTGTTATTGTTGATACAAAGGTAACCATGAGTGGTGACAACAGTTTGTCAGTAGGATTTTTGATGCTGAAAAAATATTTTATTTCTTTGCTAAAATATTGAGGTATACTTTTCCGTTAAAGAGAAGTATATTAGTAAAGAAAATGATTATTTAGAATTATGAAGAAGTATATTTTGCCTGTTATCACCACTTTTTTATTAGTATCATGTAATAAAATTGAAGAGAAAATTGACCAGACGGTTCAGGAAACCAAGGAAAAGGTACAACAGAAGGCTCAGCAAGCAGTAGAAGAAACTGTTCAGAAAACAGTGAACGAATCTATTAATTCACTGACCAATTCCGAGGATGTGAAATTCAGTAAAGTTTTTCCTAATGTAGGATCTGAAGTAATCTCAGAAGAAAAAGGGAAAAAAATAAAGCTTCCAACAGGTACCGAAGGCTATATCTTTAAGTACAAAGCAGACATTGCAGTATTGCTTCCTCTTTTAGAAAAACAGGCCACTTCAAATGAAGAGAAATCGGATAAAACAGCTAGAAAAATTGACGGACAAACCATTATCAATAAAATAAGTCTTCTTTCAAAATTTCTTCCTGATAATACTTTTGATACAAGCTTTTTAGAAGATATAAAAACGGATAAAAGTATTCAGTATTATAAACTGAAAAGATTTCCAAACAGCAGTACAATTATCTTCAATCCCAAAAACAAGACCATCATACAGTATGTAGAGGTAAATAAATAATTTGGATATGGCCGGTTTCTCCCGGCCATTTTTTATACCCAGTCATTACGAGACATGGGTGAGGTAATTTCAACCTATTGAAATTATTTATCAGAAAGAATAAAATAATGCTTTTTTGCAATATCAGTTAAATATTTTTCATATAGAAAAGAAAATTGTTGCTATGTTTCTTTTTTAGAGTGCTAATAAGCTATTTTATACTTTATTTTATATTTGTGAATTAGTAACATTTTCTTGTTTATGTGATGAATTTTTTATTTTTAATTTAATTTTCATGTTTAATATTAAGTATTTTTATAAATTTATTTAATTATTAATACTTGACATGAAAAATAAAATCTTTAAAAAAAAAATCTGCGCATTAGTATTAAGCGGAGCTGGTACTATGGCATTTGCTCAGGAAACTGTAAAAGAAAACAGTATAGATGAAGTTGTGGTTACTACGGGTAGAACTAAACCCAGAACCATAATTACCTCTGCAATTCCTATTGATAATATTTCGGCTGTACAGCTAAAATCCACGGGGCAGGTTACTTTTGATAAAGCTTTGACATATGCTGTACCCTCTTTCAACTCATCACAGCAAACCGTTTCTGATGCAACGGCTCATTTTGATCCGGCAGATTTAAGAGGATTAGGGCCATCCAGAACATTAGTTTTAGTCAACAATAAAAGAAAAAATCAAAGTGCTTTAATTTATGTAAATGATACGCCAGGAAAAGGAGAGGTAGGTACAGATCTGAAAAGCATTCCATCAGCAGCCTTACAGAATGTAGAGGTATTGAGAGACGGTGCCTCTGCACAATACGGCTCTGATGCTATTGCAGGAGTGATTAATATTATTCTTAAGAATAGTGTTGGAAAAAGTACAGTCAATCTTTTTTCAGGTATTACGTCAGAAGGAGACGGCTTTAATATCGGAGCAGACTTTAACACAGGTATCAGAGTGGCGAAAAATGGAAGTTTAAATCTTACTTTGGGATATTCTTCTCAAAATAAAACTAACCGTGCAGGCTCTATTACAAAAGATGAACTTTTCGGGGTAGATAATGCCTGGACGCAAGCTCATCCTGGCTTAGGAATGATTATAGGCCAGCCGGAGACAAAAGTGGCTAATATGTTTGTCAATTTTGAATTACCAACAAGTGAAACAGGTAAATTTTATGCTTTTGGTGGTACAACTTATAGGAATGGAACCAGTTATGCTCTGTATAGAACACCCTACTGGGTCGCTTCAGATTTTGGTTTGTTAACTCCAAAAGGACAACCTTACAATGGATTTCAGCCTGAATTTAAAACAGATGTTTATGATTATAATTTAACCTCCGGATGGAAAGGCATGTTGGGAAAATGGAGTTTTGATGGGAGTGCAACCTTTGGCTCTAATGCGGTAAATTATGTTGTAAACACCATAAATACATCTTTGGGGGCAAATTCACCAACCCGTTTTAAAGCAGGTGGTCATCAATTTAGTAATATTATAGGGAACATAGATATCAACCGGGATTTTGGAGCAGTTGTTTTAGGAGCTGGAGTGGAAGTGCGCAATGAAAACTACCAGGCAACCGCAGGAGAGGAAGCATCTTATATTGGAAGTGGTGCAGAATCATTTCCAGGACTGCAGCCACAAAATGAAATCAATAAAAATCGCCAGAATATTGGAGCCTATATAAATGCTGAATGGGATGTTACGAAAAACTTTCTAGTCGGAGGAACTGTGAGGTATGAAAACTTCAGTGATTTTGGAAATAATGTTTCCTGGAAAGTAAATGCAAGATATAAGTTGCTGGATGATAAATTAGTTTTCCGAGGGTCTGTTTCTACAGGATTTCGAGCCCCTTCATTACACCAAATTTATTATTCCAATGTTCAAACCAAAATTACAGGAAATACTGTAGCTAACCAAGGTACCTTTAATAACGACTCTCAAATTGTAAAATCTGATCTTGGTGTCCCCAAATTAAATGCTGAAAAAGCCTTTAACATTACTGGAGGATTTGCCATAAAACCTATTAAAAACCTTACTATTACAGCAGATTATTACAGAATAAAAATTAAAGACCGTGTACTTTTCTCAGGAGATATTGGTTATAAAACCGGATCTCCGGGTAGTCCGGATGTTACAAACCCTGTGGAAGTAATATTAAACAATAATAAAATAACCTCTTTGAAGTTTTTTACCAATGCAGTAAATACAGTTACTGAGGGGGTAGATTTCGTAGCTAATTATACTTCCGCTATAGGTAAAGGAAGATTGGGAATTATTGCTGCCTTCAATTATAACGAGACAAAAATAGTAGATAATATTGCTGTTCCACCTATTTTGGCTGCAAATGGTTACTCGGAAAACTTTTTTGATAGAAAAGAACAATCCAGAATTATCTCCGCAAGACCAAAAACAAAAACAATTCTTAGTCTTTCGTATGATATTTCAAAGTTTAATTTTAACCTTAATAATACTTACTTTGGTTCTGTTACATGGCAGCATGCCACTGATCCTGCCAAAGATCAGACATTTTCTGGTAAGGTAATTACAGATATTGTTTTAACATATAAAATCACGAAAGACCTTAAGGTTTCCGGAGTTGTAAATAATTTATTTAATATTTATCCGGATGTTATAGATAGCAAAGGAGATGTAGTAACAGATCTTGGAGGAAGATTCAAATATCCTTGGGAAGTAAATCAGTTTGGATTTAATGGAACCACTTTTCAGCTAAATGTTAATTATACTTTTTAATCTATACTCAAAAGATATAAGATCCTCATCTGTAAATATAAACTGACATTCATTCCGAATGTCAGTTTATTATTTTTCAGATAGAATAGGAAGTTATTGCTACATTTTACTTTTTACATTGTACAAAAAAAGGTATTTTAGTAGTATGAAAATTTATACAAAGACAGGAGATAAAGGTCAGACGGCGCTTTATGGCGGAACAAGAGTTTCCAAAGCCAGTGCAAGAGTTGACAGTTACGGAAATATAGACGAACTGAATTCATTCATAGGAATTGCTAAAAGTCATATTGAAGATGAAGAAGTTTTAAAGCAATTGAAAAAAATCCAGTTCGATTTATTTACCGTAGGTTCAGAAGCTGCAACACCAGTGGATAAACTGATGTTAGCCAATGGAAAATCGCGCCTTCCAATCATCATTTCAGAAACAGAAATTGAAGAATTGGAACAATGGATGGATGCTTTTGATGAAAAATTGGAACCTCTTCAGTATTTTATTCTTCCTGGTGGTGGAAAACCTGCAACATTTTTACATGCAGCAAGAACCATCTGTAGAAGAGCAGAGCGTTCATTGGTATTCTTAAATGAATCTGAAGAAGTGCGTCCTGAATTAATTAAATATTTAAACCGATTATCAGATTATCTTTTCGTACTGGCAAGATATATATCAAAATTAAACAACGAACCGGAAGAATATTGGAATCCGAATGAAAGATAAAACATTGCTTTTCATCAACGGAGAAGCTCCAAAATCCTTTCCGAATCCAGATCATTATGATTTAATTGCTTGTACAGACGGTGCTTTTCATTATTTAAAAAGAATGAATTTTCCGTTAGATAAACTCGATTTTATTTCCGGTGATTTTGATTCTCACTCAGGGTCAGATGAAAATATTTATCAGGAAAAATTTATCCACACTCCGGATCAGAATCATACCGACTTTTATAAAGCTTTGGATATCATTGTTGAAAAGGGTAGTAAGCATGTTGAAGTTTTTGGTGGAAGTGGGGGTGAACAAGATCATTTTTTAGGAAATCTTACGGTTGCTTATGCTTTTAAAGATAAATTGGAAGTGAAATTTTATGATGAACTATCAGAATATTATTTCATTCCTAAAAACTTTACAGTAAAAGGAGTAAAAGATAAGATGGTTTCTTTGTATCCGTTTCCTGCGGCTGAGAATATTACAACAAAAGGACTAAATTGGCCTTTGGATAATGGAAGCCTAAGCATAACTTCAAGAATTGGAACCCGAAACTTTGCCGTTGAAGATGAGGTTTCCATTACCTACGAAAAAGGAGACCTGTTGATTTTTATCGGGAAAAATTATTTGTGATAGAATTTAAATAAAACCCTGCAAATAATTCAATAGGAACGGGCTTTAGCCCGTTCAATAAAAAATAAAAAATTCATTGGCTTTAGCCAAATAAAAAATATTGAATACATTTATCAAAATACCAATAGTTACCATTTCATTATTCTGTATTTTCTCATGTAAAACACAGCATTTTGAAACCCCTGAATATGGTAAAAGTGAAACGGAAAAATCCCTTAAAATCAAAAAAGTTCATAATTTCCGAACGGTAGGAAATATTAAAAATATGGACGGACGAGCTTTAAAAGAAGGAATGTTTTACAGAAGTGCCCATCTTCATAAACTGAAAAAGAAATCTTTTGATGAATTCGGAAAATTGGGAATTGCAGAAATTATAGATTTAAGGAACTCAAAAGAGATTTTTGAGAAACCAGATCATCTTCCCAATGGGATTACCTATAAAAAATATTCAGCTTTTGAAGATGAAGGCGATCAATTGTCACAGGCAAGGAAACTTGTATTGAAAGGAAAGGTGAATGGATCTGATGCTGATAAAAGAATGATCGACTTCTACCGTGAATATGTTACTGAAAATCCGGGAACGATCAAAACGATTATTACAGAGATATTAGAATCTGAAAAACCGATCCTTTATCACTGTACGGCAGGTAAGGACAGAACTGGTATTGTTACTGCTTTAATTCTTACCATACTGAAGTTTGACAGAGCAACTATTTATAATGAATATCTCTTATCGAACAACTTCAGAAAACCCTTAGTAGAGAAAAGATTAAAACTAGCGAATAACTTACATTTCCTTTATCCGAAGATGGATTTACATGTTTTGGAAAAGTTGAGCTGGGTTGAAAAAAGATACCTTGATGCAGCTTTTGGAGAGATCAATAAAAAATATGGTTCTACAGATGCTTATATTCAACAGGTATTAGGTATTTCTGAAACCAAAAGAGAGGGATATATTCAAAAGTTTACGTATTGATTATCAGTAGTAAATTTCTCTAAACAACAATATTGTTGTTTTATTTAAAATTATAATAATTTTAACACCTAAAAATCAAACTTTTTTAGCAATTTTGCATTTCTTAATTCACTTGTTTAGAAATGAAAATAAAGTACTCGGAACTTATTGATCAGACATTATACTTTCCTACGGAGGAATTTAATGTTTCTGAGAACAATTTGTTGTTTCACGACGTTCCACTGATGGACGTAGTTGAACAATTTGGCACTCCGCTAAAGATTAGCTATCTGCCGAGAATTTCTCAAAATATTCAGAAAGCGAAAAGCTGGTTTAAAGAAGCTTTTGAAAAAACTGAATATAAAAAGAGTTATACCTACTGTTATTGTACAAAATCCAGTCATTTCAATTTCGTATTGGAAGAAGCATTGAAGAACGAAATTTCTATTGAAACTTCTTCCGCTTATGATATGGATATTGTAAAATCTCTTTATGAAAAAGGGAAAGTAGATAAAAACATTGAAGTGATCTGTAATGGATTCAAAACTGATGATTATCTGAGTAATATTTCAGATATGATCAATAGTGGTTTTGAAAACATTACTCCAATTCTGGATAATTACCGAGAATTGGATAAACTTACAGAAAGTATTGATTCTACATTCAACATCGGAATCAGAATTGCTTCTGAAGAAGAACCTAAATTCGAATTTTATACCTCAAGATTAGGAATCGGGTATAAAGATATTATTCCTTATTACAGTCAAAAGATCGCTGAGCACCCGAATGCAAGATTGAAAATGCTTCACTTCTTCATTAATACGGGGATCAAGGATACTTCATACTACTGGAATGAATTGTACAAATGTCTTCGTGTATATGCACGTTTGAAGAAAATTGCTCCGGAAGTGGATTCATTGAATATCGGAGGTGGTTTCCCAATCAAAACGTCTTTGAACTTTGATTACGATTACCAATATATGGTAGAGGAAATCGTTTCTCAGATCAAGAAATTCTGTGAAGAGGAAGGAGTAGAAGAACCAAATATCTATACTGAATTCGGAAGTTTTACCGTTGGAGAAAGTGGGGCTAACCTTTATAAAATCATTTCTCAGAAACGTCAGAATGACAGAGAAAAGTGGAATATGATCGATTCTTCTTTCATGACAACTCTTCCTGATACATGGGCGATTTCAAGACACTTTATTATGCTTCCGCTAAACCGTTGGGAAGATACTTATGAAAGAGTATTTTTAGGTGGTTTAACGTGTGATTCAGATGATTATTATAACTCTGAACAGCATACCAACGCTATTTACCTGCCAGTTTTCAGTGATACGAAACCTTTGTATATCGGATTCTTCCATACAGGGGCATATCAGGAAACGATCGGAGGTTATGGTGGAGTTCATCACTGTCTGATGCCTCAGCCGAGACACGTTCTGATCCAGAAAGATGAAAACGGTGAGTTACAATATGAAATTTTCCGTGAAAAGCAGGAACCGGAAGATGTATTGAAACTTCTTGGATACAAATAATTTTGTTATTAATAGAAATGGGCTTTAGCCCGTTCAACAAAAAATAAAATCTATTGGCTTTAGCCAAAACTTAAACAAAATAAAAGCTCTCAGATTCTGAGAGCTTTTATTATTTAAAAATATTTTGAAATTTTATCCAGTTCAAGGTCTTCATAATCTGAAACCACAGTGTCTGCCAGTGTATAATCCTGGTTTTTTGAATGTGGACTTCTGTACGCGGCACAGAAAATTTGTGCTCTGTGGGCAGCCAGAATTCCGTTCGTAGAATCTTCAATCACCATACAGTTTTCAACAGGTTCACCAGCCATCTCAGCTGCCAGGAGAAAAACTTCCGGATGAGGTTTGGATTCCTTTAAATCGGCACCACTAATTTTTCCGCTGAAATATTTTTCCAATCCGAACTTTTCAAACACCATATTGATGGTTGTCATAGTCGCAGAAGAAGCCAGAATGAGTTTAATACCATTTTCATGATAGTGCTGAATCAGGTTTCTTACACCGGGAATCAGATCAAACTCATCATCATTGTAAAAATAATCTTTGAAATGAGATCTTTTGATTCCTGCAATAGACTCGTAAGTCTGATCTAAATTAAATTCCTTAATCAGAGTTTCTGAAACCCTTTTGGTAGATGCTCCCGTAAAAGAGGTGTATAAATCTTCGGAAACTGCAATTTCCAATTCATCAAACGTTTTGAAATAGGCTTTTCTATGTAAGGGTTCTGTATCTACAATTACCCCATCCATATCGAAAAGAACAGCTTTTAAAGACATATATTAAGTTTTACACAAAAATAGGAATTTGAGTTGAAAGGGGAAAGCTCAATAAAGCAGGAAGTCTGAAGAGGGAAGCTGGAAGTTATTGTAGAGTAAGTTTTACTATAACTTTGATAAATAAATTGAAAAAAAATTAATAAAATGGAATTGAAATTCTTTTCTTGAGCTTCATGACTTCCTACTTCCAGCCTCCAGCTTCCTGACAAATATTAAAGGATAATTATCATCTACAAACTCTCCCAGCTCTTACTCTCCAACTCACAAACTCTTCGTATCTTTGCGATTAATTACAACATTAAAATTTTTAAATAAAGCATGAAAACATACGCAGGAATTCCAGAGGAAAACGCAACGTTGGAGAATTCGAAAGTAATGTTGGTAACAGTTCCTTACGATGGAACTTCAACATGGGGAAAAGGAGCTGATAAAGGTCCTGAATTATTCCTAGACGCTTCTGAAAACATGGAACTTTATGACATTGAAACTCAAACTGAGCCTTATCTTCAGGGTGTGTATTTAGCTGGAGAAGTTTCTGAAAACTCTACTCCTGAAGCAATGACAGAAGCTGTTTATCAGAAAACAAAAGAGCTTTTGAATAATGAAGGAAAAGTATTTACTTTATTTGGAGGTGAGCACTCTGTATCTATCGGTTCTATCCGTGCAGTAGGTGAAAAATTTGAGAATCTTACCGTTCTTCAATTAGATGCTCATACAGATCTACGTCCTGAGTTCCACGGTTCTACTTCTAACCACGCTTGTGCAGTGTTTGAAGCTAACCAGAAGCATAACTTAGTTCAGGTGGGAATCCGTTCTATGGATGCTGAGGAAGCTCAATATTTACCGGAAGGTAGAGTATTCTTTGCTCACGAAATCGCTAATAACGAAAACTGGGTAAATGATGTATTGGAAAAAGTTTCAGGAAACGTTTATATCACGATTGACCTTGATGCTTTTGATCCTGCTATTGCTCCATCTACAGGAACTCCTGAGCCAGGGGGATTACAATGGTATCCAACATTGGAATTATTAAGAAAAGTATTTGAGAAATGTAACGTAGTAGCATTTGATATTGTAGAATTAATGGATTCTCCAATGGCTAAGCCAACAGCTTTCCTTGCCGCTAAGCTATATTACAAAATGCTTGCTTATAACGATATTTATAACAACAACTAATATTCCGCAAGAATCGGATTTTTTCTGCCGTATATTCTTTGGAAATTTGTGAGGTAAAAACAACATATAATGTCCACACAAAGTCAAATAGATTACAACAGAATTGCTAAAGCGATAGAATATATCCAAAGCAATTTCAGACTTCAGCCAAGTTTGGAGGAAGTGGCAGAGAATATTCACTTGAGTCCGGCTCATTTTCAGAAGATCTTTACAGATTGGGCAGGAACAAGTCCGAAAAAATTTTTACAGTTCATCAGCCTTGAACACGCTAAAAATTTATTGAAGGAAGAAAAGGCAAGTATTTTTGATACCGCTTATGAAACGGGGCTTTCCAGTACAAGCAGATTGCATGATTTGTTTGTAAAAATAGAAGGAATGTCTCCGGCTGAATATAAAAATGGTGGAAAAAGCCTTGCGATTAATTATAGTTTTTCAGAAAGTCCGTTTGGAAATATCCTGGTAGCTTCTACAGAAAAAGGAATCTGCTATATGGCTTTTGAAAACGATAAAGAAACGGCATTAGGGAATTTACAGCATAAATTTCCTAATGCTTCTTTTTTTGAAAAGCAGGATGTACTTCAGAAGAATGCATTGTCCATATTCGATAAAGACTGGACGAAACTCAATACCATCAAGCTTCATTTAAAAGGTACCGATTTTCAGTTAAAAGTTTGGGAAAGCTTATTAACCATTCCTATGGGAAAACTGTCTACTTATGGTAGCTTAGCAGAGAAAATAGGAAATCCTAAAGCTTCTAGAGCCGTGGGAACGGCAATAGGCAGTAATCCTGTAGCATTTTTAATTCCCTGTCATCGTGTTATTCAGTCTACCGGACATCTCGGCGGCTACCGATGGGGAAGTGACAGAAAACAGATGATTGTAGGTTGGGAGAGCTCGCAGCTTTATTCGTAACTATTTAAACCACAAAAGTTACAAAAGTTTTTTAGACCCTTAAGCTTCCGAGAATATACGATTTTCACTAATATCTCAGTTGAAGACGTAAATAATCCCTTTCTTTTGACGGGGTGTTTTATAATAAACTACAATTCCTTTTCAAAAACATTATGTAATTTGTATTACCAAAATCAAAAGCAATGCTCAGCCTGTTCGATGAAACACCAGATTACCCTTTAAGTCTCCTTCCAAATGATGGAACTGTTCTGTACTATGGAAAAGTTTTCTCAAAAGAAGAGACAGAAACTTATTACGATTATCTTTTCAATCAAATTCCATGGGAACATGATGAGGCCGTGATTTTTGGAAAACTGATCCTTACCAAAAGAAAAGTAGCCTGGTTCGGCGAAAAAACTTTCGAATATACTTATTCCAATAGAACAAAATATGCAAAACAATGGACTCCCGAATTGCTGAAATTAAAACAGAAATGTGAGGAAGTTTCAGGAAAAACCTATAATTCCTGCCTGCTTAATTTATATCATGATGGCAGTGAAGGAATGGCTTATCACAGCGATGGAGAAACTGATCTGAAAAAACACGGAGCCATTGCTTCCCTGACTTTCGGAGCGGAAAGAAAGTTTTTATTTAAACATAAAACCACTAAAGAAAAGGTTGAAATATTCCTGGAGAACGGAAGTCTGCTTATTATGAAAGGAACAACTCAGGACAATTGGCTTCATAGGTTACCACCTACCACCAAAGTGAAAACTCCAAGAGTGAATCTTACCTTCAGAACGATTGAAGAATAAACCCTTACCGATTAAGCTAATCCCGCAGATATATAACGTAATCATCTGCAAAATCCGCTTAATCCGTGAGAGCATAAAACAAAAAAGCTGTTCGAACGAACAGCTTTTTCAATTTATTTTAAGACATCAGCTTCAATAGAGCTGTCACCATACACTTTAATAAATGCTTTAGTGTAATCTTCCTTCGAAGCAAAATTCGGATTATCCATGAATTTCTGAGGGTTTACAGCAAAAAGCGGAAACCACGTACTGCTGATCTGGATCTGAATTTTATGCCCCTTTTTGAAAGTGTGAACTACATCCTGAAGTCTGAAGTTCACTGCTGTTTTCTGATCCGGAACTAAAGCTTCTCCTTTCTCTTTAGTGTTTCTGAATCTTGCAGGCATTATTTCACTTCTTACCATTTGGTGGTAGTTTCCATAAATTACGCCATCTTTCTTTTCAGTCGGTTTGAAATCTTCAGGATATACATCGACTAATTTTACAGCAAAATCAGCATCCGTAGAAGAAGATGAAATATTAAGTTTTGCCATGATCTCTCCTGCGAAGGCAATATCTTCTGTCAGGACATCGGTGGTAAACGTTAATACATCAGGTCTTCCGACAGCAAACCTTTGGTCTTCCGACATGTAATTTTTTGGAGTGAATCCATTAAAATCTTTTAAATGATCTGAGCTTAAAACCGGATTATTTGGATCACTATAATATTCAGAATATCCTTGCCCTGAAGTTTGCTTTAATGTTTTATCAGAAAGATAGAAATTAACTTTTTGAGCATTTTTAGGAGGATAAGAAGCAAATTCTTTCCATTGTTTTGATCCGGTATCATACATTAAAGCTTCAGGAAGCCCTGCATCTTCTTTTGTATTTCCTTTCAGATAATGACTGAAGAATTTTGTTTCTACATTTTTTTGGTAGTAGGTTGCAATACTATCTCCGAAGTAAGTCTCACTGTGAAAGTGTTTCCCTTGTTCCTGAGACCACCCACCATGCGAAAATGGCCCCATTACAATTGTATTTTTCGCTTTAGGACTTGTTTTTTCTATTGTTTTATAAATGTTTAAAGGCCCTGAAAGATCTTCAGCATCAAACCAGCCCCCGACAGTCATTACTGCATGATTGATATTTTTCAGGTGAGGAAGAAGGCCTCTCTTTTGCCAAAATTCGTCATAGTTGGTATGATTCATAATTTCCGTCATAAAGAAATTATTTTTATAGTATTTTTCATAGCCATCTTTAAGAGTACCCATGTCTCTATAGAACTTTAGGCCATCTTCGGAAGTTTGTTTCACGAAAGAATCCATATACCATGCCTTTTGTTCCGGTTTTGTTTTCTGAACGCCAAAAACGGGAAGCGTTCTGAAATATCCCAGCATAAATCTTCCGTTATGAAGAAAATCATCATTCCAGAAATCAGAAATTGGTGCTTGTGGGGAAGAAGCTACTAAAGCAGGGTGCTGTGCCAATGTTCCAACAGCTGTATAAAACCCAGGATAAGAAGTTCCAAATTGTCCTGCTTTGCCATTATTATCTTTAATGTTTTTCAAAAGCCAGTCGATAGTATCGTAGGTATCTGTACTTTCGTCAACATCTTTTTTTGTTTTACGTTCTACCTGTGGAGTCATATTGGTAAATGTACCTTCACTCATATATCTTCCACGTACATCCTGATATACAAAAATATATTTGTCTTTCATCAGGTAGGTGTTAGGTCCCACTTTTGTTTTATATTCATTTTCACCATAAGGAGCAATGCTGTAGCAGGTTCTTTGCATGAGAAACGGATATTTGTTCTTATTTGAAATATCCTTAGGAATATACACTGCAGTGAAAAGCTTCACACCATCACGCATTGGAATATAAAATTCTTTCTTGGTAAAATTATCTTTAACGAAATTGTCTTTTGGCTCAGCTTTCTGGGCTTTTCCAAGAGCGAAAAGAAGAATGAATAAAACTGAAATATGGGTTTTCATAAGTAAAATTTGTGGCTAATTTAGAAATAAAAATACTTTCCCACCATTTTCTCAGATGAATCTTCTTTTAAAAGTAGATTTGTTTTGATTTTTTACTGTTGATTGTGGAGTTTGTAAAAGAATGTTTTGTGATGAGGAGAGAATTGTATAGATAAAAACCACTTCGTCAAAAATTCTTTGGATTTTTGACACTCCTCCGGAGAAGGGGAATGTTCACTCCTTCAACTGAGATATTAGTGAAAATCGTAGATTCTCGGAAGCTTAAATGTACTTTTCAAACAGTTCGCAGTAATTTAATAAATAATTTAAGTGTTTAAAAAGCTTTTGTGGTTAAAAAAAAGCCGGAAAAATTCCCGGCCATTGATTTAAAGTATATAAAAGTATGGTGTTTATTTCTTTTTCGGTTTTTTGCCTGCAAATTTATTCAGTTTCATACTAAGAGAAAACATGATATAGCGTTTCAGAATAAGATCTTCACGGTCTTCAAAATAAGAATCTGTAATGGTTCTTTTTACGCTTTGGTTTTGATTCAGTACATCATAAACCTTTATTTTTGCTGTCAGCTGCTTATTATAAAATGAATATCCCAGGCTGGCATTCCAGAAATAGAAGTCTTTTTTAAATCCTGGAGCAATATTCGAATTGGTGTTGTAAGAAAAATCATTTCCAATAAAAAAAGCCTTTTGAAACAGATAATTAGTTACTTCAACTCTTAAAGATTGATTGGTGGTATTTACGGTATTTACATTATAATTGGTATAATTTGAAAAACTATATCCAAGGCTATAGGATGGTTTTATGGTAAATATATCTTTAATTTCATAATTCAGGTTAAGTCCCGGATTGAAGCTATAAGCTCTGCTTTTATATTCCTCTCCATTAATAAACCCATTATTAAAATTATAATTCATACTAAATCTTGGAGCAATTCTGAGTTTATGGTCATTCCATTTAAAAGTTTTAGTAAGGCCAAAACTGAAACTGAAATTTTTGTTTCCGCTTATATTGCTGTAAGTAACAATTTGCCTTCCGGAATTATCATATTTGGAATAATTGATAACATCATTATTTCTATAGGTAAATCCAGCCATAACATAATAGTTTAGATTTTTAACCATATTATAACTATTGAAAGCGATATTAGATTCGTTTGTCCATGTATTTTTAAGGTCAGGATTTCCGGTATTAGTAATAAGAGGATTGGATTCATCCTTAAAAGGAATGAGCTTTCCGGCATCAGGAATGGTGAAACTCGAAGAGTTGGAGATAATTAATGTTTGACGGTCAGCAAAAGAATATCGGAAATTGGTTGAATACTTGGGAAGTACAAAGTTTTTCTGAAAATTATACAGCTTTCCATCAAAGACAGAATTAACATTCATATCCGAAATATCAGCATTTACAGTGGCCCAGACACCGAATTTCTTTTTATAAAGATAATAGGATAATTCAGGAGAAAACTGATTAATTCTTTGATCCATGCTGTTGGAGAGGCGACTGTTATATTGAGAATACTGCCCCGTAACAGGATCAAAATCATTGAAATCCTTTATATCCTTTGATAATTTAGAGTTGTATTGCAAGCTGATCCCTATGGTGGCAGAATCTGAAATAGGTTCAGTATATTTTGCCATAAAATTATAGTTATTATCTTGAGAACGGGTTTTCTGTAGCTGATTACGGTTGTCAGTGGTGATATCAGAGTCTTTATAGAACGTATTCAGAGACTGATTGATATTGTCATTATTAGATTCAGAAATAGTAGTATTGATCATAGCCATGATCGACCTGTTCTTTTTCTTAAAATTTTTGAAAAAATTAATATTAGGACTGAAGCTATTGCTTTCTCCTTTAGTTCTGGTTATATTCTTACTTTCATTCAACAGTTTATCATCCCTTAAAGTTGAAGAGGTAGATTGCCCTGTATTGAATGTTTCTGATTTAGAAAATGAGGGAGCTATGTAGATATTGGTCAACGAATCCAGTTTGATCCCTACAGAACTGTTAAAATTATATTGTTTTGATTCATTTTCATTGTTGCTCTCAGAATCTGTTTTGAGAGTGAAATCAGGGAGAAGTGTTGTTTTTGAGGCTTTGGATCGGGTTTCATTATTAGAATTTGTGTATTGTAGGCTAAGATTTTCAAGATTGCCATCCTTTCCAAGTTTGTCATTATAGTTCAGTCCAAAGCTGCTGAACTTTTGAATCCCACTTCCTTGTCCTCCACTTGAGCGTCCCATTGTATCAAAGATCTGATCTCCTGAACTGCTCTTTGAATTGATGTTATTAGCAGATGCCAAAACACTGATTTTGGTATCTCCTTTAAAATAGTTTAAGAATGCATTCCCTTCATATCGTTTATCAGAACCATAGCCTGCCAATATTTTTGAGATTAAACCTTTGTTTTTCTTTTCGTCAATATTGAAATTAATGGTGGTGTTTTGAGATTTTGGAGCTCTTTTGGTCAGTTCCTCCTCTTTAGTTTTAGTTGTAGTAAATTGGATGTTTTTAATAATATCTGCTGGTAAATTTTGTAGTGCCGTCTTTCCTTCTTTGTCAAAGAACGGTTTTCCATTGACCATAATCTGATCTACGGCTTTTCCATTTACTGTTATTTTCCCATCATTACCGATTTCTACTCCGGGAATTTGTTTCAAGAGCTCATCGATTTGACTGTCCGGACGTACTTTAAGAGCAGAAGCATTGAACTCTATGGTGTCATTTTTTATTTTCACCGGCAAAACGGTAATCTTTACCTCATCAATTGTAATTACTTTCTTTTTTTCAAGCTCTATATCCCCCAGAGATAGTGATTTTTGGATTTTCTCAAGAGTCTTTGAATAAGAATATTTTTCGGTGTCAATCTTTAAAAAGGAAGGCTCATTTATCTCATCAGTCTGTAATGAAAATTTACCTTCTTTATTGCTTGATGTATAATTGATGATTGATGAATCTTTTGCCTTTAGTAAATATATGGTAGCATTTTCCACGGGCTTTTTTTCCGGATCGGATACTTTTCCGTCAACATATAGTCTTTGGGAATATACAATCAGGAAATTGCATATCAAAAACAATAATAATAAGATTTTCTTCATTGAGCTTTCCAAAACGTAAAAATAAAAAAACATCCCAATATAGGGATGTTCCTTGTGAATATTTCAAAAAATATTTTATGCTCTTAAATATCTTGAATAAGCATATCCTTCCTGGCCGTCAGCAGTTTTTACTTTCCACCAGTCATCAGAAGTCTGCTCGATTAAAGTTACTGCAGAACCTTTTGCAGCTTTCCCTACTACAGCAGCTTCAGTAGAAGGCTCTTGTCTGATATTCAGATTAGATTCATCTGTAGCTACCGTAAGAGAAGCACCTGAAGCAAGACCTGCAACTTGTACATCGATGTTGATATCTGAAGCAGAATAAGTAGAATCAATAGCTCCTAAAGCATTCCAAACTGCATCTTTTGCTGCAGTATTAGAAGCATCTCCGGAAACATATAGAATTCCGTCCTGTTCCTGAACCTGTAGGTTTGAAATCCCAGCAGACTGAGCCGCTGAAACTACGCTTGAATATTTATCTTGTAATGTACTCATCTTAATTTAATTATTTTACTGTGTAGTTAAATTTAACTTTACCAACTTTTAAAGCGTCAACAGACTGCTTGATTTTCTTAGCTTGTTCCTTAGAAACATTTCCTGTAAGGGTAAGCTCATCATTGATAACTTCTACTTTTACTGTTGGGAAATCTTTTACTGCATCCTGAACTTTTTTCTGAACAGCAGGATCTACAGCAGATTTAGTTTCAACAGGTGCAGGAGCTGGAGTAGCTTCCACTTTAGACATATCCATTACGTCTTTTACTCCTTTGATTGCTTTTAATTGTGCAATCATAGCATCTTTAGACGCTTGATCCGCGAAAGTTCCGCTTAAGTGAGCCACACCTTCTTTTACTTCAACAGAAGCATTGGGATTAGAAGTTACTACAGTGGTAGCCTGAGTCTGAAGATCGGCATCAGAAACTTTCTTTTTACAAGAAACTGCCCCGAAAGATACAGCTACAGCTAATGCAGCCATTGCGATAGTTTTTTTCATATTGTATATTTATTAATGTTGTTATACAATCAAATGTAATAATAAAATTTGTACCAAAAGAATAAAAATTCAATAAATGTTTCTTAAATTTTTTACAATATTTTCTGAACCAGCGATTTAATTTTTATGTTTCAGAAACTTAATATGGCCTTAGCGTGATTAGAATAAAATATTCTGCCAATTCAAAAACCATTATATTTGCGCAAATTGAACTATATATATGAAAGGACAGAATAAACTTTTTATAGCAATTATCATCGCTCTTATCCTGGGAGTAGGAATCGGAGGAGTTGTACACGTACAATATCCGGACAGTGCAGAACCATTTTCCAAGAATATTAAATTATTGGGAACCGTTTTCATCAGGTTGGTACAGATGATTATTGCGCCTTTGGTTTTTACTACCCTTGTGGTGGGAATTGCCAAAATGAGTGATATCAAAATGATCGGAAGAGTAGGAACAAAAGCAATGCTTTGGTTTATTTCCGCTTCTTTGGTTTCTCTTTTTATCGGGTTAATGCTTGTGAACTGGTTAGAGCCAGGACACGTCACTAAATTACCTGTTCAGGACGTTGCTTCAGCAGAAGATCTACTGAAAAGCAGTAAAAGTTTCTCTTTAGAAGACTTTGTAAAGCACATGATCCCTAAAAGTTTATTTGAAGCCTTCGCAACCAATGAAGTATTGCAGATTGTAGTATTTGCGATTATGTTTGGGGTTGCTTTAGCGAATTTAGGAGAAGAATATTCTAAACCGGTGGTGAAACTTTTTGACATCATAGCTCATGGTATCCTTAAAATGGTAGGATATATCATGTGGTTTGCTCCTCTTGGAGTGCTGGGAGCCATTGCTGCTGTGGTAGCTACCAATGGTTTTGAGATATTTAAAGTATACGCCATCTACTTGAGAGACTTCTTCTTTGCATTAGGTGTGCTTTGGCTGGTTCTTTTATTGGTAGGATATTTTATCTTAGGAAACAGATTGTTTGATCTATTAAAAAGAATCAAAGAACCATTGTTGATTGCTTTCTCTACAACCAGTTCAGAAGCGGTATTCCCGAAACTGGTAGAAGAACTTGAGAAATTCGGATGTAACAGCAGAGTAGTATCTTTTATTCTTCCTTTAGGATATTCTTTTAACCTGGATGGAAGTATGATGTATATGACATTTGCTTCAATCTTCATTGCACAGATCTATGGTGTAGAAATGACGATTGGGCAACAAATTACAATGCTTTTGGTATTGATGCTTACTTCAAAAGGGATTGCCGGAGTTCCAAGAGCTTCTTTGGTAATTATTGTAGCAACCTGTTCAATGTTTGGAATTCCGCCGGAAGGGATTGCATTGATCTTGCCAATTGACCACTTCTGTGATATGGGAAGAAGTATGACGAACGTATTAGGAAATACGCTGGCTACTTCAGCAGTATCAAAGTGGGAAGGACAGCTAACCGAACCTTTAGACAAAATTTAAATAATGAGTTTAAACAACTTATCAACTTATAAAAGCCATATTGAAAAATATGGCTTTTCAGTTATCAATGACGTTTTCTCCGATGAAGAAGTTGACCAGATCATTAAGGTTTTGGATCATATAGACACTTCCAAAGACAACTTCAGGAAATCAGAAGACTTATTTGCTATAAGACAGTTTTTAAAAGAAATTCCGGATGTTAAAGACCTCATCTTTAATGATAATGTTAAAAAGATCATCAAGGAAATTTTTGGTGACCGATATTTTGTAGTAAAGAGTATCTATTTTGATAAACCTGAAACTTCTAATTGGTATGTTGCTTATCATCAGGATTTGACGATTTCTGTGGATAAAAAACTGGAATTATCTGGTTTTGGCCCTTGGACAACTAAACAAAATCAATTTGCTGTACAACCGCCATTGAACATCCTGGAAAACATCTATACGATCAGAATTCATCTTGATGAGACCGATGAAAATAACGGAGCTTTAAAAGTGGTTCCGAAATCTCATGCTAAAGGAATTTACAGACCGGAAACAATAGACTGGAATGTAGAAACTGAAGCTATCTGTAAAGTAGAAAGAGGTGGTGTAATGCTTATGAAACCCCTTATACTGCATGGCTCAAACAGAACTACCAATGGAAAGAAAAGAAGAGTTATTCATATAGAATTTTCTGATAGAGAACTTCCGGAAGTCCTTCAATGGGCAGAAAGAATGAATTGATAAAATACAAAGCCCTTCAAAAAGTTTGAAGGGCTTTGTATTTATAGTGAACGATCTTGAATGAACCTTCATCTATTCCTACTATTTTGCTGAAATTTCATCAACAAAGATATACGTTTCACCACCTGTTTTCTGACGCGATCCGGGAAGTTTTCCAAAATAATAAGCTTTCACTTTAAGGTATCTTGCTTCAGTAGGAAGAATTTCTGTGGTAAAATCTTTGGTTTGTACTTTTTCATCTTTAGGATCAATATCATTTTCGATGGTATCCAGAAGAATAAAATCTTTAGCATTCATGGAGGCATAGTATTCTACTTTTTTGGGGATCAGAATTCGTGCTTTATTGTCCTGAAGGTAAGTAGAAGAAATCTTGGTGATTTGTTGAGGCGACTGAAAATCAATGACAGCTTCAAAATTTTGTCCCAAATATCCCTGCCAGTTTCCGTTTTTCCAATCTATATCTCCTCTTATTCCGTCAATTAATGCGAATTTTCCTGTGGCTGTATATTGAGGATCAATTTTTGAAAGGGTAGTAACTTCCCAATAATTAGGTCTTTTATTGAAGTTGGCTGTGGCTATTGGACTTTTTTCCCTTTTTCTTTCTGCATACGCCTGAACTTGTGTTGTTCTGCTGATAACAAATGGCTTTTTATAAGCTATAAACTTCTTTTTTTTGTTGATATCACGGGCATCCATGGTCATATAGTAGATTTTATCTCCAATAGCTTGTGGAGTGATCTCAACTTTGGTAGAAAAATCAAAGATTCTGTCTGCTTTAATGATTGGAGAAGCAATACCTTCTTGAAAAGCAGCGGGATGATCATTGACATCAATCACAGGATTAGTATGTTGAGAAGAATTTTGTGCATTCATAATCTGGGTCATCAATAAAGACAATGCAAGCAGCCCTTTTTTCATGTTCTGATATTATGAAGGGATATAAATCAAGTACAATACCAAAGGTGAGAAAAGAGAATGGGAAATTGTGAAAAAGTGGGTTGGAAGCTGGGAGGGGGAAGTTGGGAGTACTGTTAGTTGAGGAATAACTTTCAGTTTATTAATGGTAATTAATTGTTAAGTTTTGAAGAGAGTGGGAGGGAAGAGGGAGGTTGGGAGTGCTTTTAGCCGATGAATAACTTTCAGTTTATTGTGGGTAATTAATCCACAAGTTTAGAGATTCTGTTAAGGAAATATCAGTTATAATCAGACTTCAATAACTTCCCTCTTCCAGCTCCCAGCCTCCTTTCCTCTTAATATGTAATAAAACTCAATCTCAGATTGTCTTATATAAAACTATGATTATCAAATTATATGAAGAAGATATTACTTTCAGCGGTTATTTTATTACCTGCAGCTCTTTTTTCTCAAACCATTACAGGGAAGATTACACAAACGGGAAAAGCGGTTTCTTATGTTGAAATTATGGCAGTGAAGGATCAGAAAAAGCAGACTGCTATTTCTGATGAAAAAGGAAATTATTCACTGAAACTTTCTGAGAAAGGGAATTATAATATTAAACTGATACAGGACGGAACTGAAGTTTCTGTTATGGACATTGCTATACAAGGTGATGTAAAACAGGATTTTTTTATTGAAGAGAAAAAAGAAAAACAAATTGAAGGGGTAACACTCACTGCCAGAAAAAAATTGATTGAAAGAAAGGCTGACAGATTGGTTTTTAATGTTGCAAATTCTGTGGCCTCTCAGGGAATGGATGGCGCAGATGCACTATCTACAACACCATTAGTAAAGATTGATGAAAATACCGGAGTGTCCATTGTTGGAAAAAGCGGAGTATCCGTTATGATTAATGACAGAATTCTCAACCTTTCTTCAACCGAACTTATTACTTATCTTAAAAGTTTAAGGTCAGAAAATATAGAAAAGATTGAAGTAATTACTGCTCCTCCGGCCAAATATGAAGCCCAGGGAAACAGTGGTCTTATCAATATTGTTCTGAAGAAAAATCAAAATTTGGGATGGAGCGGAAGTCTTACAACAAGTTTTCAGCAACAGACTTATCCTGGTTTTTCAAACAGTACAACGATCAATTATCAGAATGAAAAATTACGCTCCTCATTAAAGTTGAGACAAAGCAAATACCAAAAACATTCTTTTGAAAACTACAGAATAACGGGAATAGAAGGACTTAAAAGCCATGATGACAGGAAAGATTTTGGAGATGGACTTGGAGCTAATTTGAGTGTTGATTATCAACTCAATGAAAAATCAAATGTAGGCTTTATTTATGATTATGGATTTGGACATTCCAATATGGATATTGAGAATACTTCGGATTACTTTCAGAATGATCAGTATACCAATACGCTTTCTACTTACGCTGAACATAGGGGGAAATCTGCGCAACATACAATAAGTGCTTACTATGACTTTAAGTTTGGAAAGCAGGATAATAAATTGAGCATTACAGGAAATTATTTTTCCAATCTACCTAAAACGACTATAGATTTTACAACGATAGAAAACTCCGGGAATGAATTTGTTGTGAGATCACCATCAGTAGTGGATTATAAAATTTATTCAGGTCAGGCAGATCTTACTTTGCCTTATGAATTTGCTAAAACAGAAGCTGGAATAAAATTTACCAATTTCGATAATAATTCAAGTATCTTTTACCAAAACCTTGAGAGTGGTAGGTATGTAACGGATGTTTCGAAGAGTAATGAATTTAAGTACAATGAGAAAAATTATGCTGCTTATTTCAGTCTTGAGAAATCATTCAATGAAAAATGGTCGGCAAAAGTGGGTCTTCGCTATGAGTATTCTACGGTGAATGGAAACTCTCTTACTTCCGGACAGCAGTCAGAAAATTCTTATGGTAAGTTTTTCCCGACCGCTTATGTGAGTTATAAGAGTGATGAGAATAATACATTCAGTCTTAATTATTCTAAAAGGATCAACAGACCGGGATTCCGTGCGATTAATCCGTATCGCTGGTATATCAATGTAAACTCATACTTTACAGGAAATCCTTTTTTACAGCCTTCCATTAATCATAATTTTGAATTTTCTCATGTCTATAAAGGGAAATTGTCAACTACGCTTTATTTTCAGAGAACATTGGATGGCTTTGGTCAATTGGCTAGTCTGTCCGGAGAAAGCAGAACAAGTACCTTTTTCAATTATTATCATCAAAACAGTATAGGTGCGACCATCAACTATTCAGATACTTTTTTCAAACGTTGGGAAGCCAATTACTCGGCAGATTTATCGTATACCAATATGGGCGTTTTTACTACTGACGCTTCTTCTAAAAAAGGATATGGTTATGATTTTGATATTCAGAATAATATATCACTCAATAACAAAAAAACGGTTCAACTTATTGCCAACTATTGGTTTAGGCTGCCTTCGAATTACGGAAATATACGATGGGAATTTATAGGGAATTTTACAGCTGGGTTAAAGATGAATCTGATGGATAAAAACTTACAGGTTAATGTCATTGTTTCAGATATTTTCAAACAATCAAGAAGTAAAGGAGAAATATTTTATACCACCGGGTCTCATTATTTCAACAACTATTATGATGCAAGAAGGCTTACTGTATCGGCAACTTATACATTCGGAAATAAGAAGGTAAAAGGAGCCAACCGTAATGTCAATTTTGATGAAAAGAACAGAGCGAATTGATGCTGGAAGCTATGATTAATTGTAAATACTTAATAAGATTAATCAGAGGAAGGGTATTATGATGATTGTATTATTAAATTTAACGAAAAGATCTTATAATATAGCTGTAATATTTTGAGGAAGCAAAGCTGGAATCAATTTCATTGATTCTTTTGAAGCGGACGCATAGTACAGCTTAATCGGCGACTTTGTCACTGTCTTAGCTCCCTTAAAATAATACATAATCTAAATGAAATCTTTGCGTTTTAAAAATATAATGTAGGTTTATGTAAACGTTTTTATAATCATTTAGTTAATTGAAAGGCTGGAAGTAACCTCAAGCCTCCGCCTTCCAGCTTCTTTATCTCTACACCTCACCTTCAAACAGGTCATTAAGATATTCTTCCTTATGGTTTTCCAGTCTTGCGGTTCCCAGGTATTTTTTCCATGCCTGAGACTCATGATAAACGATGCCCATTTCCCAAACGCAGTACGTTGGAAGATGGGTTTTATTTCTATCCCAGATCTCGAATTTTCCGGTTCCATCGTAATAGACACTTTCCCATAATTCATTCTCACTTCGCCAGGTACAGACTAGAAGAAGGTAATTTTCACCACATCGGTGCATAATGACAAACCCAAGATCTTCAATATCCTGAAAGTTTTCACTGGCATTTTCAATACACATTTTAGCATTTTGAATATCCTGTGCAGAAACATCTACAGGATTTTTAGCCAGATTATACCATTTGAATCTGGTTTTTCCTACAACGAATATTTCTTTGGGTAATGCATATTTAGACGGATAAGCAGTCGTTTCCATAGATTTTATTTTAATGACGGGTGATTCTTCATGATGAAAAAACAGGATAAACAAAATTTTTAACGATCTGATTTATCACCTGATATTATAGATTTTATTGATTCTAAATTACCGAAAAAAAACGTAAATTTGTAAACAATTTATATTTATATGTTGACGAAAGAAAAGGTTCAGGAATTCCTTAAAGAAATAGAAGTAGATGACTTGGTGAATAATCTTCAGATTATGGGTAATGATGTTTATATTGACATGACGGCTCATTCACCGGCAATGCACGAAAAGAAAAAGCTGGAAGCTGCCATGAAGCAGGCTTTTGCTAGTGAGTTTGGAGAAGACGTTCATTTAAAACTTAAAATCGTATCTCCGGAACCTAGTGAAATTCAGCAGAGTCAGATTAAAGGAAAACAAATTCCAGGAATTCAAAATATTATTGCTATTGCTTCAGGTAAAGGAGGAGTAGGAAAGTCTACAGTTTCTGCAAATATGGCAGTAACTTTAGCTAAAATGGGTTTTAAAGTAGGATTATTGGATGCTGATATCTATGGACCTTCCGTTCCTACAATGTTTGATACAGAAGGTGCAAAGCCAATTTCTGTAGAAGTAAACGGAAAGAGTATGATGAAGCCTATTGAGAATTATGGCGTGAAAATGCTTTCAATAGGATATTTCTCCGGAGCTAATCAGGCGGTTGTATGGAGAGGGCCAATGGCTTCTAAAGCATTAAATCAAATGATCAGAGATGCTGCTTGGGGTGAATTGGATTTCTTATTAATTGACCTTCCTCCGGGAACAGGTGACATTCACTTATCAATCATCCAGGAAGTTCCTGTAACAGGAGCTGTAATCGTAAGTACACCTCAGCATGTGGCTTTAGCAGATGTAAGAAAAGGTATTGCGATGTTCCAGATGGAAAGTATCAATATTCCGGTTCTTGGATTAATCGAAAATATGGCGTATTTTACACCGGAAGAACTTCCTGAGAATAAATATTATATCTTTGGAAACCAAGGAGCACAATATCTGGCAGAAGATCTAGGAATTCCGGTACTAGGAGAAATTCCTTTGATCCAAAGTATCAGAGAAGCAGGAGATGTAGGAAGACCAGCAGCGCTTCAGGAAGATTCTAAAATTGCAGAGATCTATACTGAAACAGCAAGAAAAATGGTAGAAAGCCTTGTAGAGAGAAATAAAAACCTTCCTCCAACAGAGGCTGTGAAGATCTCCACAATGGCAGGATGCTCTCCAAAAGCAAAATAATAATAACTTTCAATCAAATTTGAAAAAACCGAATTGAACTGAAAAAAATATGGAAACAAACATAACGCACGAAGATACAGTAACAAGAGTAATGGAAGCTCTAGAAAGCATCAGACCGTTTTTAAATAAAGACGGTGGTGATATTGAGCTTATTGACGTGAAGGATAATCAGGTTTTTGTAAAACTTCTGGGTAACTGTTCCGGATGCTCGTTGAATTTTTCAACCTTAAAATTAGGGGTGGAAAACACAATCAAACAACACGCACCGGAAATTGAAAAGGTAGTCAACGTAGAATAATACTCTATCTGAGAAATTATAAATAGACAGGCTTTTATATAAGGCCTGTCTTTTTTGTTTTGATGAAATTAGCTCAATATAACTCTCACTTTGCGTTCTTCAAAGATCTCAATAATTATGTCAAAATATTCTTTTAAGACTTTTTTACTTCTATTATGATTTTTCCAATTAATTTCAGCCATTGATTTAACTCCAAAACCTCCGTAGAAACAGTCTACTAATGCATTTAAATTTCTGCCAAAATATCCTCCAGATCCATTAACTGTCTCTCCAATGGCACAATAGAATTCATTGATATTATCAAATAAATTTCCATCAAGTTCTATTTTTACATTTGGATGATCTATTTCTGGGGTTTGAATGTGAAATGCAAAACCAAGCCAGCCCTGTAATTCTTTTTTATGAAATTTTTTCCATAAATTTTTTTCAATGATTTCATTATTGATATACATTTTCAAAGCTTTCTGATAGCCAAAAGACTCATTCCAAACTATACCGTTTATTGTTAAATCATTTTCTTCACATCTTACAATCCTGAAATTAGAAATGAATGTTCCATGCAAAATTTTTTGATTCGAATCTAATGAATAAATAAATCCATTATTCTCTTTATTTTTAATTGATTGTTTGATTTCTTGTTTTGCTTTAGCAGTGTCACTAACATTAATCAATTTAATTTTGCGGTAAACGTATCTTGATTTTCTGCTTTCTAGAGAATCTACCTCATCTATATAGAAAATAATTTCTGGATTATTATCTGTGTCTAATGCAAATCCAAACATTATGGTTAATAGTTTTAAATAATAGTTATTATTTCTATTGTTTTACAACCTTGTTCCCTACTCCAGTAAGGGAAGCATTAGGTTTGCCTGATTTTGTGCCGGAGGTTCTATAGTATACCGTATTATTTCCGCCTTCTATATTGACGTTGTCTACTTTATCAATATATACTTTGTTTCCGGTTCCCGAAACAGAGATTTTTCTTGCACTTCCTTTAATTGTTACGGTATTATCACCTCCAGAAATTTCTGCATTTCCCCCATTGAGAGTATAATTAAGTTTATGCCCAACACCGTCTACCTGTATTGTTTTACCATCAGTTTGTTCCACTCCTTTTGTAGATTCTGTTTTTTTGGATTGAGAAAATGCTGTACCTGTTCCCAGTAATAGAATCGCTAAAATAGCTCCTGTTTTAATACTTTTCATATTGAATTTGGTTTTTTTGTTGGGATAAATATAAGTACAAAATAATTTTCTTATAGTTAATCAAAAGTTAAATGATTACTTTTTTGAAGATGAAACGTGCCTATTTAAAAAGAATAGATAGAATGAATACGGCTTGTACTCTAAATTCAAATTAAGGGTTTGTCCTCATCATAAAAAAAGCCTCTAAAATTAGAGGCTTCAATCAAATCGTAAAAATGTAGATTACTTTACAATAATTCTTTTCAGATGACCTTCTGACGTTTTCACAAGGTAAACTCCTGTAGAAAGATTGGAAGTATTTATTGTTAATGCATTTTTTTCTTTTCCAATCAATTTTCCGGACATATCGTATAATTCATAGTCTTGTTTTCTGTTGAAATATAAGGTGTTCCTTTTATTGACAGGATTCGGAAATATATTGAATGTCGCTTTTTCAGATTGTATTTCATCGGTTGCTAGAGTAAGAGGAAGAGCCACTTCATACATCGATAAAGTTCCGCTGATTTCATTCGCGATAATCACGTATCCTTTATGAGTAGTGGTATTTTCCGGAGCTATATAAATAATTCCTTCAGGGCCATTGTCTCCACCATAGGCTGAGGTAGAACGAGAATGTTTATAATCAGTAAAAGTAGGATTGTTGGGATTTGTAATATTATAAACCATTACCCCTCCTGTTCTTTCCAGAGTAATGAAAGCATAAGTTTGTCCGTTGATGTTTCCAAGAGCAACCCCTTCCGGCTCTGGGCCTTTTGCACGGCTTCTGCTTTTAATGGTGTTGGATTCATTATCTGCATTGAAAATCAATGGGTGATTAGCGGCAATATATCGTTCAAACTGATCTCCACTGTCATACACTTGCTGTTTAGTATCTGCATTAAAAATAGAGAATGAACGAGCTCCCAATGCTGCAATTTCTTCAAAATCTGCATCACCATCCGTATTTCCTGTAGCAGAGGAAACTCTGAATCTTCCCAGATTATAAGATGCTTTTAGTATGCTGGAATTCGGGAAAATAGCAGGATCTAAAGTATAATTGTTGGCTCCTACCGTAGTTCTCTCACTGTATCCTGAAAGATCTTTTTCATCTCCTTCATTGGCTGTTACAATATAATGGGTATTTCCTACTTTATAATTTTGTACAGCATCAGGAAGATAATAGGCTTTTACAGGCCAGTTGGCAATAAGAACCTCACCATTATTGTCGGAAGCATCAAAACCATTCCCCGGAAGGCTCATATCTTTTTTACCCAATCCCCAGATTCCTGTAATATTCTTAGTGGTAAGGTCAACCTCAGCAATGGCATTGTTTTCCTGTAGTGTTACCCACGCTTTTTGGCTGTCTGCACTTACTGTAATGTATTCAGGTTCCAGATCCTGAGACAAAGTATTGTTGGTTCTTACTTTTCTTAAACCAGTAGCTGTTAAAGCAGTAACCTGAGAATCAAAATTATTAAAATTAAGGGTTGTTACATTACTTTGGCTAAGAGTACCAATACCTCCGGAAATATCAATGATACTGATGGTTCCTTCTGGATCTATGGTATAAGCATCATTAGGCTCTCCTTCGTTGGCTGTCATTACTTTTGTTCCGTCTGGTGTAAAGGTTACCATATCCGGTAAAGCACCTACAGTTACCTGTTTTAGGAAGTTTCCGTTGATGTCAAAGAAAACTACAGATCCGTTTTGTTGTGGATTGGGATTTGGAGACGCTGCAGCAATAATTCCATTTTTTACAGCAATACTGGTAATTCCCCCATAAGCCGCCATATTGATTGTATTAACAACCGATGGTGTAGTAGGATTACTGAAATCAATAATATCAAAAACATCTGTAAGAGAACTGATGGTAAACAATCGTTGAGTAGCCGGATCATGAACTACAATTTCTGTAGAACTGTTATTGTTTCCGGAAGGATCAAAGCTTCCTATATAATTCAACTTAATCTCATTGGAAGGAACCGGTGCTGGCTTATCATTATCTACAATATAAATAGTTGCAGAATTATCCCCTGAAATGGTTGCTCCCGCTGGATTTTCTAAACTTACTACAAAATATTCAGCTTTTTGTTCTTCCAAAGTATCATCAATAATAGGAATGTTGACGGTATAGCTCGTTGTGGAAGGATTGATATTGATGGTCTGATTCGTTAAAGTAAAATCATTGCTATCTGCAGTACTGAAAGGAGCAGGTTTTACAACAAGATTAACTGTTGCTGCAGAAGGATTTGCTACATTAATTTTGAATGCCAATGTTCCGGCGTTTTCATTCACCTTAATAAAATTTTTCTCAAGAGAAACAGAAGTCCCGGCAGTTGTAAAAGTGGTGGATGTTCCTATAGTGATGGCATTATCACTGAAATCTTCAACAGTATTAGGTTTAAGAGTCAGATAATACGTTTGTCCCGGCACTAAGCCGGAAGTTGGGATGATGGTGATGGTATTATTGCTAAAAGCAGTGGTAAAGGGAACTTGTGTACCTGTAGCGTTTCCAAGGCGGAATTCTACAAGATTTTGTGCATTAGAATCGTTTATCGCAGAATTGTCCGTTAATCTTACGTTTTCATTAAAGGAAATAGTAGGATTAACTGTTGTTGAAGCATTGTTGGTATTGTTTGCAGGCAGATAGGTTGTTGTAGGTGGTGTGGTATCTGTACTTCCTGCCGGTGTTGCATCCACTGTAAAATTATCAAAACGGTTGTTACCACTTGTTCCGCCTCCTGTGGCGGAGAACTCAACTTTTAGTTTAAAATTAGGATTATTGGAAACTCCAGCCACTGCTGAAAAATCAAAACTAATTAACTGCGGGTTGGCATCCTGAGGAGAAACTGTTTGATACGGGATAAAAGTAGTGCCGTCTGTCGTATATGACCACGACTGAGTTCCTGCTCCCTGCCCGGATCTTCTTGTCGTAAACTTTACAATGACATTATTGTAACCTGTTGTTGGCAGATTAAACTGTAATGCTCCACCAATAGGGTTGTTGAACCTTAAATGAGTTCCGGATATATCGCCGTTTCTGGAATTTAAATTGTCAATATTAAAATTTTGTCCGGTACCACCAGTAAAATCAATTACACTTGTACCTCCGGCTATTGCAGTAAGAGAGCCGTTTACCAATGTAGCAGAAGGGGTCGTAATGGTCGCTTCGGACACATTATTGTTAAAATTCCAGTAATGGATAAGTGTCTGCCCGAAAAGCCCAGTCTGAAAAAAGAATGCGGCAATGACAGACCCTTTTAAAAGGTAGTTGTTGATCATTTTTGACTTTAATTAGATAAATACAAAAATGAACTTTATGTTTCGTAATTATTTTAATGTAATTTTAAGAAATGTTTAAAAAATAGGTCTTTTTCTGATAAAAGATAAAATAATAGTGTAGTTTAAGATTCAGCTATTTTGCAACCTTGCCTGAAAAATTTAACATTGTTCCTGATTTGGCACCTTCCAAAGGATGTTTCTGCATATAAAAATACCCTGAAACTGCAGTCAGAACCAAGAGTACAAAAATAACCAGAACAATTCTTTTTAACATGTCTCTCATATCGCTAAATTTTTAATATCTCTAATTTCTAAAGTTGAAGAAGGATACCCTTTTTTTACGGTATTGATCATCGCTTTTCCAACTTCGTGTAAAGTTAATGATTTTGATGGTAAAAAAATAGGAAAAAACCAAATAAAAGGTTTGAAAAACCATTTTACATTGATCTGGCCGTCAACAGGTTTCATAAAACCGGGTCTGAAATTGTAAGCGGCTTTAAAATTCATTTTTTTCAAAGCATTTTCTGTGCTGCCTTTTACTCTTGCCCACATCAGTTTTCCGCTTTCCGTGCTGTCGGTACTAGCTCCGGATACATAATTGAATACCATTTCCGGGTTTTGGTGTAAAACAACTTGTGCAAAATGTAGCGTCGTATCATAAGTGATTTTAGTGTAATCTTCTTCATTCATTCCCACACTACTGATCCCGGCACAAAAGAAGCAGGCATCATATCCTTTAAGATTTTCATCATTGAGATCGATGGATAAAAAATCGGAAACGATATATTCTTTCAGCTTTGGATGGTTTTTTCCTGATGGTTTTCGGCTGGCACTAAGGATCTCAGAAACATTCGGATTTTCAAGGCATTCCATAAGAACACCTTCACCTACCATTCCTGTAGCTCCAGTAAGGATTATTTTAATTGAGTTCATTGCTTTGCTATTGATAGTTGTATGACGAATGAGAGTGGGGGATTACTTTAAAAAAAAGATAAAAGATAAAAGATAAAAGATAAAAGATAAAAGATAAAAGATAAAAGATAAAAGATAAAAGATAAAAGATAAAAGATCTTGTCGTTAAACAACTTTTATCTGTGTACATATGCATGAGGATATCAACATCAATAGGGGCGGGCTTTAGCCTGGCCGCTCAATAAATAAAATAAACCAATTCATTGGCTTTAGCCAAAACTTAAAAATGGTGGATTGGTAATGAATATTTCAGTTTATAGGTATAATGAGATTGCTTCCTCAGCTCGCAATGACGATTAAGAATGGTAATAGATGCGTATATTCTAGCCCTGATTGCAGTGGCATCCTTTTTCTGATTGGGGAAGGAGAGGGCGAAAAAGATACAGCGGAAAGCAGGAAATAGCTCCTAAAAATAAAACCGGACGAAAACTGCCCGGTTTTGATTGAAATTATGTTTTAAAAACTATTTCTTATGTTGTAATTTACTGTAAATATTCTGGATTAAACCATCAGCTACAGAGATTTTTGGAACAAAAATTTTATTAATATCCGACCAGGCCATTACATTATTGAAGATACTCAGGGCATGTACCAAAACATCAGCCCTATCTTCCCTTAGACTGTATTGGGTCATTCTCTCTTCTACAGAAAGTTCATTGAATTCTTTGTGAACCTTTTTCAGATGAGATAGAGACATTGGCTTTCCGTCTTTGGTTTTACTCATGGAGAATACTTTATTGATGTTTCCTCCTGACCCGATGGCTACAATTGGTTTTTTGCTGACAATATTCTTTTTGATCTCTTCCTTCATTTCTTTCCAGTTATCCAGAGTAACCAGATTGTTGAGGAGACGGATGGTTCCGATATTGAAAGATCTTTCATAGATCATTTTACCATTTTCATAGAAGGTAAGCTCTGTAGAACCACCGCCTACATCAATATATAAATAGGCAAATTCTTTGTCAAGGCCTTCAGCGACATGGTTTTCATAAATTAGAGTAGCTTCTTCATCTCCTGAAATGATCTCAATATTGATTCCTGAAGCTTCTTGTACCTGCCTGATAATTTCATCACCATTGGCTGCATCACGCATCGCACTGGTGGCACAGGCTCTGTAATGGTCTACTTTGTATATTTTCATCAGGTCACTGAAGATTTTCATGGAATCGATGACCATTTTTTCTCTTTCCGGGCCTATTTTTCCGATAGTAAACACATCCATACCTAATCTCAGAGGGATTCTCAGAAGGTTCAGTTTGATGAATTCCGGTTTTTTGTTGTTTATCTTTACTTCATTGATGAGAAGTCTTGCGGCATTACTTCCTATGTCTATTGCTGCGATCTTCATTTCTTGCTTGTTTTAGCTTTTAAATACTTATAGGTTTCTATTTGTGATCGACATTCTTTTTTATCATTCCTTATGTATTCATTGCTCAGTTTTTTGTCTAAAATCCTTGCTTTTACGTTATCACGAAGTTGGATATCAAGAATGTCTTTCAATTCTTTTTTTAGGTTCTTGTCGGTTATTTTAGCGGCAGCTTCAATTCTGTAATCAAGGTTTCTGGTCATCCAGTCGGCAGAAGAAATATATATATCTTCAGCCCCTTTATTGTAGAAATACATGACTCTGGCATGTTCCAGGTATTCATCTACAATACTGATAGCCTTAATTTTCTCCTTGAATTCCTTTTGATTAACGGCACAATAGATTCCTCTTACAATAAGTCTTATAGTAACTCCTACAGTAGCAGCATCATATAATTTCATAATTAATAATCTGTCACTCAGGGAATTTGCTTTAACAATAATCTCAGCTTTTCTTCCTGCTTTAGCCTCTTCAATCTCCTTATCAATATGGTGAACAATCTTTTCACGCATAAATTGAGGGCAAACTAATAAATTTTTACAAGTTTTCAAAATCGGAAGATAATCATCTTTCGGTTTTTTCAGCACGTTGAACACTTTATTGATATCCGCCATAATGCCTCGGTCAGAAGTCAGAAGCAAATGATCACCATAAATTCTTGCTGTTTTTTCATTAAAGTTTCCGGTACTTACAAATCCATATTGGATGGTTTTGTTGTGGGCCCTTTTTTTAATCACACAAAGCTTGGCATGAACTTTTTTACCCGGAAGTCCAATAAGTACTGTAATTCCTTCCGGTTCCAGCATTTCTTTCCATTCCAGATTGGATTCTTCATCAAACCTAGCCTGAAGCTCAAGCATTACAGTCACTTCTTTTCCGTTTCTCGCCGCATAGATTAATGCATTACTGATCTTCGAGTTGCTGGCCAGTCTGTACGCTGTGATCTGTATGGACTTTACATCCGGATCCATGGCTGCTTCACGCAGAAGATCAATCACCGGATTGTATTTGTGGTAAGGAAAAGTAAGAAGTACATCTTCTTTCATGATAACATCTGTCACTCTTTCTCCATGTTCAAACGCCTGATGGGTGAAAGAAGTTCGTTCTTCAGGTCTTTCATATTTTTCAAAAACATCAGGGAAGTCCATGAAATGTTTGAAATTATGAATTTTTCCTCCCGGAATAATACTGTCTTTCTTGGTCAGGTTCAGTTTTCTGATAAGGAGTTCCAGCAAAGCCTTATCCATATCTTTGTCAAAAACAAACCGGGTAGGTTTTCCTTTTCTACGGTTTTTAAGTCCTTTTTCTATCTTTTCTGCAAAGTTGGTACGGATGTCATTGTCAAGATCCAGTTCTGCATCTTTCGTTACTTTAAAAGCATTAGCTGCAAACTCATCATATCCGAAATAAGAGAAAATATGTGGTAAATTGAAGGTAATTACATCTTCTAGAAGCATTACATTTTTTTCTTCAGGATCTTCAGTGGGAAGCAGTACAAATCTTCCTACAAAACGGGAAGGAATTTCGATAATGGCATAATTGCTGGAATATTGCCAGTCTTTTTTCCTCATGGCAACGCCCAGATAGAGACTTTTATCTCTTAGGTAAGGCATTGGAGTATTTTCATGAAGGAGAATTGGAATGACATTAGATTCCACCACTTCGTCAAAGTAGTTCCTTACAAAATCCTTTTGTGCTGTTGTCAGGTTCTTGGAATTCTTGATGAAAACTTTGTGATCTGCCATTTCTGTCTGGATTTTTTTCCAGGTTTTATCGAAATTCAGCTGTTGTCTCATCACTATTTCATTGATTCGCTGAAGAATTTTGGAAGGTGGCTGATAAAAGGATTCGGCTATTACTTTTTCCTTAAAATCCATGGCACGCTTTAATCCGGCAACACGAACCCGGAAGAACTCATCCAGATTGTTGGAGAAGATTCCAAGGAAACGTATTCTTAAATGCAGAGGAACTTTTTCATCCATGGCTTCCTGCAAAACCCTTTCATTAAAGGCTAACCATGTAATATCTCGTGGATTAAAGTGTAATGACATTCTGAATGTGTATATTTTATCAAAAATAATAATTCGTACTGTTTCCGGCTCTATTTCTTAGGTTAAACTTTGATTAATTTTAACGAATTGTGATAAATGATTGAAGCGTAAAGACTGGGAAATGGAAAGTAAGGAGTTGGATAGTTACTTTTAGTACTTGAATAGTCTGTTTTCGTTATAAAATGGTTTAAAAATTCTAAAAATAAAATGGATCATTATCCTTTGTGATCCTAACTTCTCATCTTCACCCTCTTATTTCAAACCTTTGTAAACCAACTTTATCCTTGAAAGTGGGATTATAGTAATATTGTATGTATTCCATACTTTGTGATTTATTTAAAATATTTTTTTACATTTGAATAAACACCAAAAAACAACACAAATGATCTCTATTTTCAATCACTTTCTGCGTGATTCCTACTTATTTTATGAAGATAATGTAAGGTTGCCTACAATGCATCCTCTGATAAAATCTTAGCTATGCCAAAATATATAACCCTCGATATTCTTGATGAATATTAAGGTTTTCTTTGGAAGAAACAGAACGGGTAAATTTCAGTTAAAAAATTTAGGAAGCATTTTCTTCCTGTCTGAAATAAGAAATAATACAATATCAATAAAGCACAAATGAAAAAGAAAATTATTAACGAAAAAGAAATTCCTTCCAATGAGGACTATTCAAAGTTTAAAAAAGCGCCCTTTGTACAAGAGAGCAATGCTAAAAGTATTTCTGATCATCTGATAGCAGGAATCAATCGTGTGGTAAAACTTGAAGTTCATGCGAATGGAAAACCTGTTATCCATTTTAAACATTTCAAATTAACGCAAAGTGCGGTAAAACATCATGAATTTGAAATCATTCTTGCCCATGACAGCCTGGAAAACAGACAGACCCAGAATCTTGAAGATGCCCATAAACTATTGGGAAAAAGATTAACCGCTACTTTCTCTTATAAAGATGTAGAAAATAGTCCGAATATGTCATTTGTAGGAGTAATAACTAATGTAGGATTCAGCCGGGAAAAAACCAGTCTTGGAGATGTTGTACTCAAAGGGTATAGTCCTACAATTTTATTGGACGGAGCTCCCCATACTCAAAGTTTTGGCGGAACCCAACCTGTAAATATGGGAATTATTGCCAATGAAGTGATCAAACAAGGATTAGACAGTTCTGATTTTGATTTTAATATTGATACGAACGACAGTTCTCAGATTTTGTACAGCAGCCAATACGAAGAAACCCATTACAATTATCTGGCAAGGATGGCTGAAGCGTATGGTGAACAATTCTTTTATGACGGCTATGTTCTTCACTTTGGAAAACTTCCCAAATCCGGCAACCAGCATATCCAATTAATTGAAGGAAGCAACGTAAATGATGTAAGAATAGAGCTCAAAGCTGTACCCATTAAACCTCAGTTTTATGGATATAACAGTAATGAAAATGAAAAATTGACCTCGGGAGATACTTCTGTAAAGCACCTTGGAGATCTGGCAAGAACAGCTTATAACAATAATGATAAAATTTATAAAACACCTTCTTTAAAAGTTGCTCCTATCAGAGCAGTCACCCATCTCGATGTGGAATACTCCCAGAAAAGTGCTTCCGGAAGCAAAGCAGTAGAAGTGATGAATGTTTCAGGCTCAACTTCCATTCCTTTTCTTCATCCGGGATGTGTGGCAGATATAAAAATCCGGGAACAGGATTCTAATAAAACCCGCCATCTTACTACCCTTATGATTACCAAAACGGTTCATGAGGTGAATGCCAGAGGATATTATACCGGAAGTTTTGAAGCCATTTCCGAAGGAACAGGATATATGCCCCAACCGGAATTTTACATGCCAAGACCGGAGCCTCAGATTGCAACGGTAGTTTCTAATACTGATCCTGCAGGGCAGGGAAGAATTAGTGTGAGGTTTGACTGGCAGCTGAATGAAACTACTGATTTTATTCGGATGATGAGTCCGGATGCCGGAGGAACAAATCAGATTACACAAAATCGTGGCTATGTAGCGATTCCTGAAGTAGGAGATCAGGTGATGGTTAACTTCCAGCATGGTCATCCTGACAGACCTTTTGTAATGGGAGCCATGTTTCATGGTGGAACAGGTCTTGGTGGGGGAGTTAATAATCATATGCGTTCTATACAGACCAAGTCCGGTATAAAAATTTTGATGAATGATAACGAAGGAAGTGCCAACATCATTGATCCAAGCGGAAATAATTACCTGATGGACGGGCAGGGAAATATTATCATGACCGCACCCAATGATATTACCTTCAATGCAGGGGGGAATTTATCCATTAACGTGGGACAAAATATGAGTACTACCGTTCAGATGAACTCCAGTGAATCTATTGGGGTCAATAAATCCCTGAGTGTAGGAATGATGAATATGCTGACCGTAGGAAAAGATTTTGTCACCAATGTTATTGGAAAACTTAGCCATTATGTAAAAGGAGATATGGAAACTTACGGTGAAAAAGAGCATAAAACTACTTCTCTAAAAGAAATGCAGGTAAGCAGTGGAAATAAGATAGAACATCACGCAGAAAAAGAACTAAACAACAACAGCAATGAGAAATCTAAAAATCACTGATCCCTATCTTTTTCCGAGGATGGAAATCAATGATATTTTCGTTAATATCATGGGAAGCCAAAGCGTAGCCTTTCAGAACGAAAGAAATGGAGCCTGTTTTTTCTTTTCTCGAAAAGAGGAAGAGCTTCAGGGCGAAATTATCTATTATCATCTTGTGAACGGAAAACAAAATGTTTTCTGTACCAATGGTTTTCGTTTTTCCTTCCAGGGAAAAACCTATGAACTGAATGCTCCCGGAGACTCTGTAAATGTAGAGGACGGATCCATCGTTGTTTGTTTAAAGTATAGCTATATGCTGGAGTTGCTGCAGAACAGTTTTTATGCGGAAAGTCAGGAAAAGGTATATGATTTTATAAAAGAAGAATTTTTAATACTATTATCATGAGCATAGAATATTTCGTAGAAGGAAAAATAAAAATTGAGGTAAAAGGAGATTATAAGGTATTTTCTAAGGGAAATATCACCTTCAATAGCGAAAACTCTCTGGAACAATCCGGAAAAGAATCCGGGGTTAGCTATAATAAAGCAAAAACGATACACCCCAATGATAGCCCCGTAAATTTATTGGAGGTAAGTCTCAATCTTTTTTTTGATGGCACTCAAAACAATAAAACCAATACTGATCTTGGGAAGGATTACGAGGAATCTAACCATGATGATGACAGCTATACCAATGATTATTCTAATGTAGCCAGAGGGTTTGATGCTGTAGATCCTACTGTTGAACATCAAATCCGTGTCTATATAGAAGGTATCGGAACTAAAGATGGGGAGAGTGAAATGCATTTTTTTGGGAATGTTCCTAATACTGGGATCTTATTTGGGACAGATGGGCGTGGAGTAAGAGCAAAAGTAACGAAAGGCTGTGTGGAAGCAGGAAAAAAGCTGGCAAAATATACCCAGAAAGACATTCATCTGAAAATAAATGTATTTGGTTTTAGCCGTGGGGCGACTGCTGCAAGGCATTTTCTGCATATTGCTACGAACCGTGCCAGAATTCTTAAAGGATCTAGCAAAGATGGAATGGCGATTCCACCTCATGAAGCAGAAGGTAAACGAATTAAAGTAAGACTGGATGACGATCTGGTATTGAACTATGGTTATTTTGGAGCTTGTTTGATTGATAATAAGGTAGTTCCTAAAAAAATAACATTCAACTTTGCCGGGCTATATGATACGGTAGCTTCTTACGGGATGAATCACCGGGAAAAGTCGGTGGCTGGAATACCCATTATTCATGGGGATACCAAACAGCTTGGGTTGGATGCTGTAAAAAAGTCCTATTTTACTTTACAGATTGCGGCTGATAACGAATATCGTGATAATTTCGATTTAACAAATATTGATAGTACAGGAGTAAAAGGATTACAATTTATATTACCTGGTGTGCATTCTGATATTGGAGGCTGTTACGTCAACCAGAATGAAGAAAAAGTAGATCTGTATACAGAAAGAGAAAATGGAGGAAGAAGGTGTGAACAGTTCAGGAAAATATTAATAGAGGAAGGTTGGTATACTCGGGATGAAATTGAAGTAAAAAAGATCATCTCTGTACACAAATATGGTGTCAATACAAAATACATATTAGTAGGGACAAGAAGACCATTTAATACTTATGATAAGGTATCGCTCAATACAATGTTTTATTATTCAAGTCAAGAGCAGTTTGGAGTTAAATATAAACAAAAGATGATTGATAGTCACAAAATCACAGATCCTTTCCTAATTGAAATACATAATCAGTTAAAAAATTATATGAATGCTTGCAGTACATTACGAAATACTTATATAGCAGAATTCAACAGAAATAATTCATCGGGAGACTACTTATCAAAAATAAAAACTTTGCATTATGAAGATTTTGTAGATTTGGACAAACTTAAAATATTGAGAAATAAATATCTTCATTGGTCTGCCAGTGCCACTAAAATAGGATATGGGCCAAGAGTAGGAAAGGTTGAGAGTGGAAAAAATCGTACAAGAAACATACAATATGGGTAAGATAATTTTTAAATCAACAACATTGAATAAAGTATTATATATTTTAGGTATACTTTGTGGTATTATTTGTTCGGGGCAAAAGATTCCCAACTTGGAAGGAGAATATTATTTAAAAGAAAGCAAAGCAGGTCTTTATATTTTTAATAAAAACCAGTTTCTTGTTTTAGGGTATGCTACTGCAGTTAAAGGAAAAGTAGAGGTGATGGATGATGAGGTGATTTTTAAAGTAGATAATCCTGATAATACTTTTTTATTGTACGGAAGAGACTCAGGAAATGATCGGATATTTTTTGACGAAAATATATTAAGACATGGCATTCTCTTTGGATATGCGCCCACAAAAGAAACGGAACCGTTGCTAAAATCTGTACAAAAAGAAAAATCTATTTACTGTTGGTCTCAAAAATATTTTTTGCCTTATAAGAATGATGATTTTTTTATAATCAGATCAGAAGATGATCCCAATTTATTGACTTATTTTAATAATGATAAGAAGTACACAGATCTTTTATTGGAATATCTTCCTGCAGATCAAGATGTGTCCTTTTTAAATGAAATATTTCTTATTAAAAATGGGAAATTACATTTTGATAAGAAAAATGTACAAAAGAGAGACTTACATCTTACAGCTGAAATTAAAAAAATTATAACTGAAATTGATCAGGTAGATTCTGTGTTCAATAAAGAAGTTATATATCTTAATGAAGAATATCAACCAGTTGTGAGTGAGGCTGTTGATCTTAAACAGTATTCTTATAATAAATTATCAAATCAGTATACAAGAAAGAAAATATTAAAAACTGATCAAGAAAGTATTAATATTTTATATAAGTATGATAAAATAACTCCTATAATATATTCAAATGCTAAATTCAAACAGGATACTAATAGTTTTTTTAATGTGAAATGTTTAAAAACACCTAAAGCATTTATAGAGGAAAATAATGACAAAAAAGCAAAAGATAGTACGGTTTACATAGAACCTATGAAGTGAGTTAAACTAATTTTACATTTTAATAACTAAAATATGAAAACTATTTTTTACTATTTAATTTTCTTATTAATTTTTACACAATGTCAAAAGATGGATGATAAAAAAATGGCTTTCCAGGTAGAAATATCGCAGCCTGATAATAAATATGAAATTACCCCTGTTTTTGATAAAATAAAAACGTTGGAAGGAAACCGTGCAGGATTGCCTTATGGAAGTTCTTCCGGGAATTGGGGAGATTCAGGATCATCGTGGACGGAACAATATGGAACCCCTATTGGTGCAGATATTACTTATTATGCTGATTATGAAAATAAGTATTATCATCTGGATGCAGATTTTTCAGTGGATATTATAAAAGATTATATGGAACGGGCTTATTCCAGATGGGATGATTTAAAAGGCGAGACTCAAGAATATAAGAAATTGGGTAGAGGATATAGTGCCTCCAATGGTGTTAATGCTTATGATAGTTTTTCTACATTAGTTTTTGGCTTTGCCCCTAAAGGCATGGTGGTGGTATGGCTCAATTTTGGAAATACCCGTATAGAACTGGGAAGATATCAGGCTGAGCCTGTTACAGATCCAGCAGAGATAGCCAAAGCAAAAGAAAAATACCTTAAGATGTATCGTATAAGCCCTGAACGTTATGTGGAGTCCCAGAAAGAATATTTTATTCCTGATGCCAGTCCAAAAGAATGGGATGATTACAGACAGCGTTACCATTGGCGTCCGGTGGTTACATCTGCCAATCCAAAATTCAGATTGTTTGAAGTACTCAATTATACTTATAACGGGGAAAAAGAAGGGGCATTAAGGCCGTGGGTTTTAAATATGCCTTATAAAGAAAGAGCGATTCCTCAGGAAATGGTATTTACATGGGAAACCGGAAAAGAAAAACAGGAACAACGAAATGCCCGTGCTTTTTTCAACTGGGAAAAGACCAATGAAGCGTTTAAACAGGCAGGAAATAAGATCGATATGCAAGTGAAAATTGCTCCGGATAATGATTCTATAGAAATTTTACTCAATGGTAAGCCTTTGGAAACGGACAGTATCCGTATTTACCAATGGTCAGGAGATTATAAGGAAAGCTATAAGTAAGTTTTTCAATCAGTTTTTCTTTTAAAGCGTCTGTCAGAACAATCCCTTTTCTAGTCTTTTTTCGGAAGATAAGAGAAAAAATTTCCACATTAAATAAAATAAAACCCTGATTATTTCAGGGTTTTTGTCTTGATTGTGTCATTTTGTCACAAAAAAAGGTATGGTATAAATGTTGTGAAATAGACAGTGTAAATTAAATATTAAAAATTAGAAAAAAATAAAAATATTATGAGTAAAATAATTGGAATTGACTTAGGAACAACCAACTCTTGTGTTGCTGTAATGGAGGGTAAAGACCCTGTTGTTATTCCTAACGCAGAAGGTAAAAGAACAACTCCTTCTATCGTAGCATTTACAGAAGATGGAGAAAGAAAAGTAGGTGATCCTGCAAAAAGACAGGCTGTAACCAACCCAACTAAAACAGTTTATTCTATCAAAAGATTTATCGGAACGCACTTTAAAGAAGATGCTAAGGAGATCTCAAGAGTACCTTATAAAGTGGTTGCAGGTCCAAACGATACTGTAAAAGTAAAAATTGACGATAGAGAATATACTCCACAAGAAATTTCTGCAATGACTCTTCAGAAAATGAAGAAAACTGCTGAAGATTATCTTGGACAAGAGGTGACAAGAGCAGTAATCACTGTTCCTGCATACTTCAACGATGCTCAAAGACAAGCTACTAAAGAAGCTGGTGAAATCGCTGGTCTTAAAGTAGAAAGAATTATCAACGAGCCTACAGCTGCAGCGTTAGCTTACGGTCTTGATAAAAACCATAAAGATCAGAAAATTGCTGTTTATGACCTTGGTGGTGGTACTTTCGATATCTCTATCCTTGATTTAGGTGATGGTGTATTCGAAGTATTATCTACAAACGGTGATACTCACTTAGGAGGTGATGACTTTGATGATGTGATCATCAACTGGATGGCTGATGAGTTCAAAGCTGAAGAAGGTGTAGATTTAAAATCAGATGCAATTGCACTTCAAAGATTGAAAGAAGCTGCTGAAAAAGCAAAAATCGAATTATCTTCTTCTCCACAAACTGAGATCAACTTACCATATATTACTGCTACAGCTACAGGGCCTAAACACTTAGTGAAGACTTTAACTAAAGCTAAATTCGAGCAATTATCTGCAGATCTAGTAAGAAGATCTATGGAGCCAGTTGCTAAAGCATTAAAAGATGCAGGTTTATCAACTTCTGATATTGATGAGGTAATCTTGGTAGGAGGTTCTACAAGAATCCCAATCATCCAGGAAGAAGTAGAAAAATTCTTCGGTAAAAAACCATCTAAAGGAGTTAACCCGGATGAGGTTGTAGCTATTGGTGCAGCAATCCAGGGAGGAGTATTAACAGGAGACGTAAAAGACGTATTACTTCTTGACGTTACACCACTTTCTTTAGGTATCGAAACTATGGGTTCTGTATTCACTAAATTAATTGAAGCGAATACTACAATCCCAACTAAGAAATCTGAAGTATTCTCTACAGCTTCTGACAACCAGCCAGCGGTAAGCATCAGAGTAGGACAAGGAGAAAGATCTATGTTCAACGATAACAAAGAAATCGGTAGATTCGACCTTACAGATATTCCACCAGCACCAAGAGGAGTTCCTCAAATTGAAGTAACTTTCGATATTGATGCAAATGGTATCCTAAGTGTATCTGCTAAAGATAAAGGAACTGGTAAAGAGCAGTCTATCAAAATCCAGGCTTCTTCAGGTCTTTCTGATGAAGAAATCGAAAGAATGAAAAAAGAAGCTCAGGAAAACTCTGCAGCTGATGCTAAGAGAAAAGAAGAAGTTGAGATCTTCAACAAAGCTGATGGATTGATCTTCCAAACTGAAAAACAATTAAAAGAATTCGGTGAAAAACTTTCTGCTGACAAAAAAGCAGCAATTGAAGCAGCTCACGGAGAATTGAAAACTGCTTTCGAAGCTAAAAATGTTGATGACGTAAAAGCTAAAACTGAAGCGTTAGATGCAGCATGGATGGCAGCTTCTGAAGAATTATATGCAGCAGGTCAACAGCCGGGTGCTGATGCTGGTGCTCAAAACGCTGGCGGAAACAACGCTGGTGCTGAAGATGTACAAGATGCAGACTTTGAAGAAGTAAAGTAAGAAGTTTCAATAACGATTACTACTAATAATAAATCGCGGTAAACTAAGTTTGCCGCGATTTATGTTTTCTAACCATTAGCATACACTGTTCAATAGACAAGCAGAACAGCTATAGTTGGTATTGAAGTCTGAAAAAGAATATTCCCTGTTGTTGACAATTGCCTTAACAAAAATAATGTTACCCTGGTTGGCACCTGTAAAGACTCCTATCAATCTTACTTCTACTTTTTATATACTTCTCCATCCAGCATAATCTGTCTTGTCGTTCTAGTTGGAGCTCCACTACTTCCGTTCATAGGAATTCTCATTATTTACCCTGATAAAAAATGCTTAAAAGTTTGTCACAAATGAATTACACTGTGTGTCTTTATTTCGGAAATGTAATAAGGGCTTTTGGTATGGTCAAAATTTTAGCTTTAGAATATTTTTTTTGTTTCTGAAGATGAAATTATGGTAGAGAATACTAAATAATCTGATGATATTGGAAAAGCTTGAAGATATTGTTTATCCCTTTTATACTTTAATCATAATGACAAAAATAAAAAATTTAATATATGAAAATGATTTTGCATATCACATCAAGTGCTAGAGGAAACGATTCTTATAGTAGACAATTAGGTAAAGAAATAATTAATACTTTAAAAATCAAAGACCCTTCAATCCGGATTAAAACATGGGATCTGGTAGAGGAGCATCCGCCATTATTTACGAATACGATGATTCAGGGATTTTATATGTCACCGGAAGATCCTGCTTATCATTCTTTTGAAGATTTGAAATATGCTAAGAATTTAGTAGGCAGAATTAATGAAGCAGACATTATTGTTATAAGTACTCCTACCTATAATTTTTCAATTTCTGCTCATCTTAAAGCTTGGATTGATCAACTGGTTCGGGTAGGTATTACGTACAGATTTGATCAAACGGGGAATAGAGTAGGACTTATTACGAATAAAAAAGTCTATTTGGCAGTTGCTTCAGGTGGCAAAAAAGTTTCAGATCATCAGCAAAATGATTATATCTCCGATTATATAAAAGATGTTTTAAAAGCTTATGTAGGGATAACTGATGTTGTTACTTACAGAATAGAAGGAACTGCTTTCCCTGGGTTTATTCCTAATTATGAAGAATCATTAAATGATTTTCAATATTAGCAGAGGCACACAAAAACGCTGATCTAAGAAACACAAAAGGATAGCATTTCTTCAGAATAGATAAAGCTCAAAAGATTGATCTCTGAGCTTTATCTTATAGTTAATAAATACTGATATACGACTGGTAAAAAGTGAATTTCTTTGCTTATAGCTGAAAAAAAAGGTGATTCTGATAAAAAAGCACCGGCTGATTCTTGGATTTTCAACCAAACAAATTGCAACTTATACTTCAGTAGCAGTGCATGCTGTAGAAATACGAAAAACCAGATTCTGTAAAAAATATTCGATTCCTTCCGATATCGATTCCCATTTATGGATGAAAAATTTGATTAAATAATTAATTGATCTATACTTATTTGTAGTAATATTACACCATTAAAATTTGAAAAGAAGACGGAAATAGGAAAAGTATTTTAATAGTTACAAATTGATTTTTTATAGTATAAAATTACCATTACCATGAAAAAAAATCTTTTAAAAAAAGAGGCAGCGGATTTCCTTGTTACAAGAGTTAATAATCTGTCAGCTACTCACCAGCCTCAATGGGGAATCATGACAGCCAGTGAAATGCTTCTTCACTGTAATTCGTGTAATCAACAAATTTTAGAGGAAAGCAGAGGCAATGAAAGAACTAAAATAAAGCAATACCTTTTAAGAATTCTGGCTCTTTATCTTGCGCCTAATTTTAAAAAAAACATTCAAAGTGAATCCAGACACAATACCAAAGGAAAAACCAATGATCTCTATTTTGAAAAATATAGAAATGAGTTTATTCGTTTAATTCATGAGTTTCCTGTAAATACTCACCCTTTAACACTTTCCCATCCGGCTTTTGGTAATATTTCCACTCATGAATGGGGAATTGCTGCATACAAACATATGGATCACCATTTGCGACAGTTTGGAGTGTGAATTTTCAAAAGAGATTTAAAATTTGTTTAAAATTGAGATGGAACTATCATATTGAAGTATATTTATCCCCTCAATTTTAACATGGGAAATACAAAATATATGAAAAAGGTTATCGGTATGGTAGGGCTGCTGGCTATGCTCACAAGCTGTAACAATTCTGATCGTAAGGAGCACACAAAAGATGTATTGAAAGAAGAAAAATCTTCATCCAAAGAAAAAGAATCAGCCGCTTCCCAAAACAGGATTTCCAAAGAGGAAGCCGTGAAATTGGCTGTAAAACAATTTGAAGCTTATTTACCTAAAATTCTTAAAACCTACGATGATGGAGTTATTGATCTTCAGGATCCTCATGTAGGAGATTTTACCGGGGACGGAATAGACGATGTCGCTATTTACTGGAATATAGCACCTGAAGGAGGAAATGCTCTGATAGGACAAGGATTATCATTATATAAAAATGACGGACATAGCGTTAAAGTGATTGCGGGATATGAGCCGGATTACCTCTTTGCTTTTGATACGATTAAAAATGGAAAAATTATCGTAGAAAAACTGGAATATACTGAAGAGGACGGAAGATGCTGCCCTTCAATAAAAACTAAGCATGCCTTAACGATTAAAGGAAATAAAGCGTATTAAGCTAAATAGACATCTTAAAAATCTGAGCAATCGGTCAGGTTTTTAAGATGTTACTTTTTTTCTAAAATATTTTTGCCCCAATCATTGATATTATCCAGCAAAGGAAGGAATGAAGTTCCCAAATCGGATAAACTATACACTACTTTTACAGGTGGCTTTGTTCCGAAAACAGTTCTGGTAATGAGCCCATCTCTTTCCAATTGCCTCAGTTGAAGACTTAAAGTTGTTTCTGTAATAAAAGAAAGTTCCTTTTTGAGCTCTCCAAACCGTTTGTCTCCGTTTTTTAAATGACAAAGAATGACTCCTTTCCATCTTCCGCCAATAAGATCCATCACAAAACTTACCGCACAGGGATAAGATTTTTGCCCTACGTTGATGTAAGACGTTTCACACTCTTTTTCCATATTTTTTTATAGTATCTAAATTGATAGTTATTTTATGCTAAGGTTACAGACCCTATTTTTACACAATAATAGACATAAAACAGGAAATAATAAAATGTATCAATTAGCACAGATTAACGTAGCCAAAATGATTGGAGTCAATATTGATGATCCGGTAATGAAAGAATTTGTTGAGCATTTTGATTCAGTGAATCAATTGGCAGAAGAAAGTAAGGGTTTTGTCTGGAGATTAAAAGATGAAGACAATAATGCTACCGGTTTTAATCCATTTCATGATGAACAAATTATTATTAATCTTTCGGTGTGGGAAGACCAGGAATCACTGGAACACTTTACCTATAAAACATTTCATGTTGATTTTTTACGAAGAAGAAGAGAGTGGTTTCAAAAATATGGGAAAGCGTACTATGTACTCTGGTGGATCAAAGATAACCAATATCCAAGTATAGAAGAAGCACTCGAACGCTTAGAATATCTACAACAGAACGGATCTTCTGAATATGCCTTCAACTTTCAAACACCATTTCAGAAACCGGAATTGATTATTTAATTGTTGTAGAGAAAATATTCTTGAATAGTTTCATTAAGTTTATTAATATTAAATCTATAAATATATTGCGGTAAAAGTGTTTTTTGAAAAATTACAATTAATTCTGGGATGAAGATGATTACTTTTAAACTGCTTAATAAGTAATTGATTGATGTATATAATATTAAATTCATTAAATTTATAGTGTGGATAGTTATTATGCTCAAAGTATTCACAAAATAATGTATGAAAGTAAACCATGTGACCAGATTAATTTTAGTAATTTTCTCTTTACCTTTTGGAAATCTCACTTTTGCCCAAACGAAATATCAAACCGACTTTCTCGAGTTCTGGTCTAATATAAATAGTCGTTATGCCTATTTGGATCAACAACATATTGATTGGAAAAAAGTTCGAGATATCTATGAACCACAATCAAAAAAGGTAACCAAAGATTCAGAATTTGTGAGGCTGCTTGAAGATATGCTGCATGAATTATACAATGGGCATAATTCTTTAAATATCAATCTAAGCACATCGAATAGATTAATTCCATCAGAATCTGATATGTATGTTGAAAAAATAAACGGACGGTATTTTATCAAAGATTTAAGAAAGGGTTTTGGTGCGGATCTGTCTGGATTGAAAATCGGGATGGAAGTTGTACTTTTCAATGGAAAGCCAGTGGAAGAACAATTGGCGCAATTCCTTCCTAAATTTACCCATCACCATAATCAAAAAATGTATCGGTATGCAACGGATATGCTTTTTGCCGGAACTCATGATGTACAAAGAACAATCACTGTTTTGGAAGATGGCAAAGAAAAGGTGTTTCAACCTATTACATGCGAAGAGGTAAATGAATTATTATCTAAAAAAGTAGTCAATAAAAATACCGCATACATTAAAATTAATAATTCATTAGGTAATGATGGCGTAATTGCTGAGTTTGATAAGGCTGTGGACGAGTTTTTACCCTATAAAAATCTGATAATTGATTTAACAGAAACTCCAAGCGGAGGAACTTCTACTGTGGCCCGGGTAATAATGGGGAGATTTATTCAAGACGTTTTGCCTTATCAAATTCACGAATTTGATGAAAAAGAATATGATACAAAAAGACATTGGGTGGAATATGTAACACCTAGAAAAAAGAACTATAAAGGAAATGTTTATATCCTGGTGGGAAGATGGACAGGAAGTATGGGAGAAGGAATTGCAATTGGATTTGACGGGATGAAACGTGCCCAGATTATTGGAACTCCAATGGCGGGATTACTCGGAGCTATTTCAAATTTTCAACTTACTGGAACCAAAATAAGTGTTCAGTTTCCAACTGAACGTTTATATCACATCAATAATACTCCGAGAGAGTTATTCGTACCTGGCATTTTGACGCAAAATACTGAAGAAACAATTCAAAAAGCAAAAGAAATACAATAGTCTCCTAATTATTGAGAACATTTTTATTTTCTTCTTCACTCAGACGATTCAAAAAGTAAGATGGAGGTATGCGATACCTTTCCTGAAAGTTTTTTGCAAATGCCTGTGTAGAATTATAACCTGCTTTGCTCGCGATGTCCTGAAGACTCATATATCGTGTTTTTCGTTTTGTTTTCCATTGATTAACAATATATTCTAGTCTGAGATTGTTGAGGTATTCAGCGAAATTAGCATGTTTATAATGATTGATTATTTTTGATAAATAGGAAGTATTGGTACCACATTTTTTAGCCAATAAAGGAAGAGTGGTTTCTTTTTTTAAGAACTGTTTTTCGTCTTCAAATTGAGAGAGTGCTACTAAAACTTTTTCAACAGTAAGGGGGTTTATATCCAGCTCATTATAATAAGTCTCTTCTTTTTCAATTTGATTTTCCTGTAGCAAACTTTCCTCTACCTGTTCCTTTCCTTTTAGAAAACCTTCATACAAGTTTTTAAAATATCTTTTTCTATCGTAATATTTTTTCAAAAGAACGATAAGAACAATGATAATGATAGAACCTAAGACTAAGAGAGATAGATATATATAATGCTGCCTTTTGATCTTTTTTTCTAGGGTATATTTTTCGGTTATAAGCCTTTTGGTGTCATATTCTTTGTTTAGCGTATTGGATAAATATTGATAGTCTTTTTCAAATACTTTATCCAGTAGAATGAGCTTATTGACGTAATCCAGCTGTTTTTCAATATTACCTGTTTCTCTATAATAAAGGATGAGGTTTTCAAAAGCAGGTCGAAAAAAAGGGTCTAGTTTTCCGGTATCATCGTAATCTTTATCCAATTCCTGAAAATAAAGTAATGCTTTTTCCCTTTGATCCAGTTTCCAATAAGACATTCCCAGATAAAACTTATTCGTAAGATGTTTCCAGTTATCATTATAGAGTTTCAAAGCTTCATTTAATTTGGTTATAGAAGCTGTATAATTCTTTTCAAAGTATAGATTTACTCCTTCTGCAGAGATAAAGTAGGGATAATACTGTTGAAAATTTTTATTTTCTTTGATAAAATTTTTTCCTTCATTGATCAAATCAATGTTTTTTTTAAGCTGATGAATATGAGTATTATTATCAATATAATTAATGAGTGCATATAGATAATAATATTTATAATCAGTTCCTTTTACCTTTTCATGATTTTGCCTGAAAAAATGGACACTGGCTTCAAATAGCTGATCCGCTTCTTCATAGGATCCCATATAGTTTTTTACTGTTGCTATTTGATATTTTGCATTATGAATGAGATATTGATCATGCTCTTTTTGGATATAATGATAGCCTTTTAAATAACTGTCAAGGGCTTTGGGGTAGTTTTCATTGCTGGCATAGGCCATTCCTAAGGAAAGATAACTGTCTCCTATAAGGTTATTGTCTTTTATTTTTTTTGCTAAAGCAACAGTACTATCTACATATTTGATTTGTTCTTCTCCTTTTTTACTAAAACTGGCAAGAAGATAAGCATGACCTAGCTGAGGTAAGTTATTCTCTTGTTTAGCCTTTTTAATAAAATAGGTGATGTATTTCCATTGCTCCGGGGGATTTTTTTCCAACGTTTCTATTTTCATTTCAAGATCAGAATAAGATGTTTTTATTCCATAACTGTTTAAATCCTGAGCAGAAAACAAAGGAATGCAGAAGAATAAAATACCTATTTTATATAAATGAAATTGAAAATATTGCTTCATTATAAGCAATGTAGAAAAAAAATATCATATATGTGTGATATTTTTTAATGAAATTTCAATTATTTGATTTTCAGTGTTTTGTAAAATTAAATTTATATTTATAAAGATCTTTTTTATAAATATATCATCATCTTAATACTTGTAAAAATACTTTTTATAAGTGTAGCATCGTAGGTGTTGTCAATATTTGGAATCCTGGATTAAGCTATCCTACTTTTAGAAAAGCAAAAATATTGATTATGAAAAAGATAAGAATTTATAGTTGCCTGCTTTTATTATTCTCAGCCTCGTTAATCTCTTGTAGAGGAGATGATTTTGAAGAAGAGCTGCCAAGTAAAAGTCTATCAGTAAAAAATTCTAAAATAATATCTTCAAATGTTGTGCCTACTTCTTTCGGAACGGATAGTAACAAGATAGATACTTTACGCTCAGGAGAATATCAGGAGATTGAACCTGATATTGATCAGGAACCTAAAGGCATACCACCAAAAAAATAATCAAATTGTTTTTTGAAATGATTGCCATATTGTACATAATGAATATGCTATGCCAAAACTCAAGTGTCTATTTTACCTTTTAGGTCTTTTTTTTACAGGGAATATCTTGCAAGCGCAAAGTATACATGGAAGTATTTTTAGCAATGGCGGTCAATCAGTATCCTATCTTGAAATAATTATTAGCAAAGGGAATATCAGAAAAACAACCCTTAGTGATAAGGAAGGAAAGTTCAATTTGAAATTACCTGAAAATGGAAATTACATCTGTGAAATATTTGATAATGGGATCCATATATATAGGAAAAATATTGTAATCAATGGAGATATCCTGGAAAAATTTAATGTATCCGGGAGAGATGAAAAAGCGATTCAGGAAATTGTTCTTACGAAGAAAGTTATAGAGCAAGTAGGAGATAAGACTTTTTTCAATGTTGAGAATAGTGTTTTATCAAAAGGAAATAGCGGGCTTGAAGTTTTACAGAAAAGTCCCAAACTGAATGTAAATGCTGCCGGAGAACTCACTCTTAAAAATAAAGAGGTAAGTGTTCTCATTAATGGAAGGAAAATGAATTTATCAGGATCAGAGTTGAATTCATATTTACAAAGTTTAAGTTCAGAAGAAATCAAGAGAGTAGAAATTCAGGATATGGCATCTGCAGATCAGGATGCTACTGTTACAGGAGGGGTTGTAAATATTGTGTTAAAAAGAAATCCGAAAGGGCTTCGGGCAATCGCAAAAACGTATTATTTATTCAGAAAAGAAAAATATCAGGTTTATAATGGCGGTTTGAACATCAATTATGGAGATGAAAAATGGAATATGTATTCTGATATAAGCTATAATGAAAATAATGACTATGGAACCTCCAACGGAGTTTTTAAATACTGGGATGGGCAACGGAATATTAATGAAAATAGGTTTAAACAGTATTATGATAATACAAGTTTTCGTTTAGGATCTGTTTATTATCCTAATGATAAGAATACAATAGGGATAGAAGGATATTACAGCAAGAGCAATTCTAAAATGAATTCTGAAGGAACGCTGAACATCTTCAATGAAGATATACAGACTGTAAATAGTAGAAATAATTCATTGTCAGCTTCACCATCAGATTTATGGTATCTAACAGTCAATTATACATTAAAAACTGATGACTTGGGAAGCTCCATTAAATTCATTGGGGATGTAGGAAGAAATATTATGAAACCTTTTAATGATGTTATTTCTGCCTATCCAGAAAGTCCACAGAAAGACAGCCACTTTTTGTATGAAACTCATTTTGTTTCTAAATATTATACAGGACAGCTAGATTGGACGCAGAAGTTGAAACAAAATTGGGAACTCAATGCAGGAATAAAGCTGGCCAGTGTAAAGAGAGATAATTTGCTTGATGTACATTATATAGACAATATGGAATGGTCTGAGGATCTGAATCAAAAACAGAATTTTGATAACCGTGAGAATATTGTGGCTGGATATGCGATGGGGAGTAAAACTTTTGGAAAACATTTTCTGAAAGGAGGGCTGAGAATAGAAAATACAACAATAAAAGGATTTAATAGAGTTAATGGACAAGAGGTAAAACAAGACTATACTAAGGTTTTTCCAAGCTTATTTTATAAGTATGATCTTGGAAATAATAAGAATATTTCATTTGCATTTAAAAGTGGTATTGTGAGACCCTCATTTAGGGATTTGAATCCATTTGTAATTAAACAAAATGACTTTTTATATCAGATAGGAAATTCAAATTTATTGCCTCAGTATAATTATAATTTTTATCTGGATTATACTCAGAATAAACAGACTGTTTCATTGTATGCAGCCCTTACTGAAAATATGATCCACAACGTGTATTATAATGTAAATGAAATAACCTATAACCAACCTTTGAATTATGGAAGTGCGCAAGGATACGGATTAGATTATACCTATAACTCAGATGTTTTTAAAGGAGTATATCTTAATCTGACAACAGGGATTTTTTATAATGTGTTTAAACCTATAGACCTTCAGTCTATTCAAGGAATTGCATTTTATAATAATGTATATGCCCAGTTTAAGATATCAAAGACTACTCTTATTGAGCTCTTTAATAATTATACAACAACCAGTAAATATAGAAATGTAGATATGGCTCACAATTATAAGATGGATATCGCATTTCAAAAATCAATACAGGATGGGCAGATATTAATCAAGTTTAAAATATTTGATCTTTTTAATACCCAAAGAGACAAAAGCCTGTCACATTATAGAGACTTTGATTTTAATTTTTATCAAAAGAGGGTAACGAGAGGATGGTTGATTTCTTTTCAATACACTTTTGATAATAAGCAAAAAATGAATAATAAAACAGTCAATTCTGATAATGAAAGCAGAAACAGACTATAAAAAAAGTGATCACTAAAAAGGAGAAAGCTGAAAATCCTTACAAAGAGTAAGCACTAATTTCAAAATCAAATTAAAATGGAAAAGAAGCAATTAAACCCAGCTGCATTCCTAGGAATCGAAATCTTATCACCTCTTGAGAAAAAAATGATTAAAGGAGGATATCAAGAACAACAACAGCAGCAACAACAGCAGCAACAGCAACAGCAGTTGTCGCCGCAAACTCCTCAAACTCCTCAAACACCAACAACTATTTTGGTGTAACTCATTCACTTGCCTTGAGGGTAAATCCCTCAAGGCTTTTAAATCAAAATATTATGAAAAAAATACTTTTAATTTTAAGCTTAATTTTTATGTCTATTACGATATCTGGGCAAAGTACTCCCACTACACCTATAGCTAATGCAGGAGTTACTGCAGCAGGAATCACTTATTCTTATAGTGAAAATAATACCTCAATAGCCATTTCTCTTGCTTATAATCAGGCATTACAACAAAGAGTTTTAAATGTTGTTTCAGCGAACTTTCCTCAGTTTGATGGAAGCCAGTATGTTAATGATAACAGTATTTATTTTGAATCGATAACAACTCAAGGGTATTCGATGAAGATTGAACTAAGACTAAAAAATAATGTATCATCAAGTAATCCGGATTTTCAGAAAGCAAAATCGGATGTGAAGAAAATGTATAATGAAATTTATGGATTATGAGTACTCTGACTCAAAATAAATTCACTAAAGAATGGTGGGATGATTTCCTGGATAATACCGATTCTCTCAAAAAAACAAACGTTTTTTCTGATTGTATGCCTCATGATGAAACTGAAGAAATGAGAGCCGGAGTTTTAGATATCATAAGATTGATTATTAAGAACAAAGCTCCTAATTATGGATTCAGATTATTTATTGAAGGCAAAACACTCACCGAAAAAGAATTAGAACTGTTCTTCGAAACCTCTATTCCCGAAGAGGGCGAGACATTTGAAGATTGGTCTGATAGATGTTTTGGAGATAAAAAATATGGTATTATCATTAATCGAGGCGAAAAATTTAACCCATCATTGGTAGAGCAAATTGCCAAAAAGATACAGCCTTTAGTGAGCAGTGTAGGCATTCCTAGGCTAGGGGTTACTTTTACCATTTTTATTGGAAATTATGGATGGACTCCTCTAGGTATACATACCGATGGAATCGGAGAAAATGTAATGCATTTCCATTTAGGAAAAGGCAATAAGACCATGTACACCTGGGACAGGAATACTTATGATCAGCTGGTAGAACCTGAGAAAAGATTTAATAATACCAATATTGAGGAAATTCTTGATCATGCCAATGTATTTGATTTTGCCAATGGTGATATCTATTTTATGCCTTATGGTGAGTATCATGTAGGTAAATCTGATGATTTGTCTATAGGTCTTACCCTGTGGTTTAATAACCATACGAAGACGGCTCTTTTCAAAAAAATTATGGACAACTTTCTAACGGAGAATGTGAATGAAAGCGTTGATATTTTACCGATGGATTTATCAGGTTATGATGAGTTGAACAATTTTAATGATATTGAGGATCTATTTATTGGCGAAAACCTTTCTGAATTAAGCTTTGTTGATCTTTTGAAGGATGCTTATAGAGATTATAAAATAGCCCTGTACAGTAATTGTGGTTTTTGGGAATCTCCTTTTCCTAAGGCCAAAAAAGTAGATCATTCTCAGGATTTTAATGTACAAATTGTTCAGCCATTTAAGATTCTATATTATCAGGATGAGCTTCTGCATTTGTTTATCAGAGGTAAAAAGATTAATATGAATAGTAATGATTCTTTCTTGAATCTTATAGAAGAGCTTAATAAAGGCTCGAAATTGAACAAAATGGAAATATTTGATGTATTAGATGATTCCTGGGATCATTCAATCAAAGAATATGTTATAGACCTACTTAATGAACATCATATTATAAATGTAGAATATGTTTAAGTTCATTCCCCAACATGACCAAATGGACTGCGGCCCAGCTTGTCTTGCCATGATTTGTGCTTATTATGGGAAGGATTTTGGGCTGCAGTATCTTCGGGACAAAAGTTTTATTACCCGTGAAGGAGTATCATTGTTGGGAATAAGCGAAGCCGCAGAAAAAATAAACTTAAAACACATTGCAGGTAAATTGAGACCACAGGATCTCAATAGTGATCTTTTGCCTTGTGTTCTCCATTGGAACCAAAATCATTTTGTGGTTCTTTATAAAATATCAAAAAGTATTTATTCTGATAAACTTATTTATAAGATTGCTGATCCCGGACATGGAACGGTTTCCTTGTCGGAAGATAAGTTTAAAAAATCCTGGTTATCTGATGGTGAAAAAGGAGTTGCTCTTTTCCTGGAACCTACCGACGAGTTTTATCAACAAATTCCGCCAGAAGAGGAAGAAATTTCAGCAAAATATATGTTGAACTTTTTTAAGCCATATAAAAAACAAATATTTCAATTGTTTTTTTTACTGCTTGCCGGAACACTCACTACTTTAGTATTTCCTATCCTTACACAGAAACTTATTGATGAGGGAGTTGCCCAAAAAAATCTGTCAATTATTACTTATATCCTGTTGGCTCAACTTGCCTTTTTTATGGGGAATATCATTTTTGGGATTTTCCGTAACTGGATTATGCTGATTTTAGGGACTAAAATAAATATTCAGATTATTTCAGACTTCTTAAAAAAACTTTTAATACTTCCTATTAAGTTTTTTGATACTAAGCTTATGGGAGACTTTAATCAACGTATCCAGGATCATGAGAGAATTGAGAATTTTCTTACCTCTCAAAGTCTTTTAACCTTATTCTCGATGATTACATTTTCTGTGTTTTTTGGAGTTCTTTGGTATTACGACTTCCGGATCTTAGCAGTATATGTAATTTTTACAGTCATTTCTGTTGTCTGGTCTTTGTATTGGCTGAACAAAAGGAAAATATTGGATTACTTTCGTTTTCAGCAGAAAAGTGAAAACCAAGAATCAATCTATGAGATCATCAACGGAGTATCCGAAATAAAACTTAATCAGTTTGAAGACTACAAAAGACAAAAGTGGGAGGGAATACAGCAAAAATTATTTAAAATCAATATTCGTATTTTAAAACTTGATCAGCTTCAGCTTTCTGGTTTTGACTTTATTAATCAACTGAAAAATATTGTAGTAACTTTTCTTGCTGCATCATTTGTTGTCAAAGGAAATATGACATTGGGAGCCTTGTTAAGTGTTTCATATATTATTGGACAAATGAATTCTCCCATAGGCCAATTGATTTCATTTTTCCGGTCTTTACAAGATGCAAAATTAAGTTTAGCCCGCTTGAATGAAGTACAAAACCATCCTGAAGAAGAAAAGGATAGCCATTTACCGTTACTTAGTCCTCAATATACAGAGCAAAACGGCATACAGAAAGGTATTTATTTTAAGAATGTGTCATTTCAGTATGAAGGGCCTCAGTCGCCATTTGTTCTAAAAGATATTAATCTTTTTATTCCGGAAGGAAAAATAACAGCCATTGTAGGAGCTAGTGGCAGTGGAAAAACTACTTTGATGAAAATGTTATTAAAGTTTTATGAACCGGTACAAGGTGAGATCAGCTTTAATCATCTTAATATAAAAGATATTTCACCTAAAGATTTGCGTAAGAATTGTGGAGTAGTCATGCAGGATGGCTTTATATTCTCAGATTCAATAGAAAGGAATATTGCTACCAATGATGAAAATATAGATGAGCAAAAACTTGAAAATGCATTACGGATTGCTAATATAAAGAGTTTTATAGAAGAGCTTCCTTTAGGTGTAAATACAAAAATAGGATCTGCTGGAAACGGTATTTCAGGAGGTCAAAAACAAAGAATACTTATTGCCAGAGCAGTGTATAAAAACCCACACTTCATTTTATTCGATGAGGCTACCTCTGCATTGGATGCAGAGAATGAAAGTATTATTCATCACAATCTGCTTTCATTTTTTAAAGGAAAAACAGTTATTATTGTAGCACATCGTTTAAGTACCGTTAAAAATGCTGATCAGATTATTGTGCTTAAGCATGGGAATATCGTTGAGCAAGGAAACCATCAACAGCTTGTTAATAAAAAAGCAGATTACTATAATCTGGTAAAGAATCAGCTTGAATTGGGAGACTAAATCAATTGATCAAAAAAATATAAGAATATTATATTCGGTGCTGATGAGGCCAAGGTTTTCCTTTTCCTGTTTCACATAATAATTTTAAGCTTCTCAGAAACTGTCCCCAAGTATAGTTGCATTCTGCAAACATAGGAGAGTAGGTTTCCCAACCTTTATGATTAAAAAATAATAAGGTTCCGCTATCGTATACCAACTGTTCTATCTGTCCTTCTAATTCGGGGTGCATTTTACGCAATGTTTCCTTATCTCCGGAAATAAGGTGAAAGGAAATATCCGTTCCTATCCATTCATGGGCACCTGTAATACAATGCCATTGAACTTCCTCAAAAGGAGTAAGTTTTACAATTCTCATTTCTTTAAAATAGTCGGGGCCAAAAGAAAATCTGGCAATACTACCGGGTTCTGTATTGGCTTTTGTATGGGGAGTCCACCATGCAGACAATCCAGACTGGCTGCTGATGGCGCTGTATACTTTTTCCTTTGATGAGCCAATCAGTAAAGAATGATAAATATTAGGCATGTATTAAATGTTATAAAGGTTTAGTTTTTAATAGAATACTAAAAATACAAAATAAAAATAAATCATAAAAAGATAAAATGCTATTATTCATTATTTTAGATTTTGGAACGGTAAAGCTAGAGATAGGAATTGTTTTTTGTACTTTAGTATTGATAAAAACTGTTCTGATGGGATAAAACTTTGTTTTTCAATCAGATTGTTTTACCCCTATAAGTAAAATTAATATATGAAGTATTATTCTATTGTATTTTTTGTCATTTTGATGCAGGCTTGTGAGAAGAAAAAGGAAGCTCAATCTATTATACCAGCCAAGACTGAATTAAAAGAAAATAAAGATAAAACAGATTCCACCATACACCATACCCATAAGATTTCAGAGACAATAAAAGATGGGCAGGATGACGTAATGCTGGCTGAAGATATCCGGTTTAATGGTAAGGTCAAAAGGATTTTTGATCTTAATGATTTTGAAAAGGTTTTCGGAAAGGCAGATAGTACTAAACTAATGGCTGATGAACAGCCATGTGCCTATATTTTTGAAGATGGAAACGTAAACGATAAATATCTTTATAAAAACAGTTCATGTTTTGAAAATAGCGAAAAGAAAGTAGGAGTTAGCAGCTTTAGATTTCTCAATGGAAATTTTATTCTGTACAAAGGAATCAGAATCGATTCAAAAACTACGTTGGAGGATATTAAAAAGATATTTCCCAATTCAGTACGAAACTTGAGCCATCTAGAAACATATAGTGAAGGAGAACTTCCCATGATCACATTAAGAGAAGATAACAATGGAGTCTCTGATGGACACATTAATATATACTTTAAAAACAACAGAATATATTCAATCAGCTGGTGGTTTCCATGTTAAAAAATGGAATTGGTAATGAATGCAACCGGAATTGAAAAGAGAATGATTACAAGGAAATAATAAGAATACAATCACCAAAAATATTGAAAATGAAGTTTACGAAATACCTTTCATTATTTTTTCTAATTGGATTACAGTTTATATGTTATGGACAAACACAATCAGGAAATCAGCCGCTGCAAACAAAGGCTGAAGCATTTATCAAAAAAATAATTCATCTCATTATACAGAAAGATTATGTTGCATTGAATCAGTTAACGACTCCAAAAGTGTACTGTTATCTATGTTTTGAAGATACTCCGAGAAAGAGTTCATTGATTAAAAAAGATGTTTTTTACAAGCAACATACCACTAAGATTTTCAATAAAGATCTGATTGATAAACTGAACCGAAATGAAATAAAGTTTTCCTATGACGGATCTGACTCCGGCTTCAAAGACAGAGATTATATCGTATTGTACACCATTGCTCGCCCAAATGAATTTGGAGACGGTCATGAAGGAGCCCAATTTGTTTTTTGGCTAAAAGAGGAAAAAGATAACTTTAAACTTTCAGGCGTTGAAACAATACCTTAAAGATCAAAACCCATTATACATTGTAGAAGCATACAATCTAAGATAAATCTATTTTTCTGAAGTTTTTGGTCTTATAAGATAATAGAGTTGGCGTTCTTCATCAATCAGTAACAAGTAATCTCCGTTTTTAGGCTGGTACACAAAATAAGAAAAAGGATCTCTTACCTGGTTGCCTGAAGAATCTATGAAAACCTCCTGCTTGTAATGTAGTTTTTTCTTGGGCATTTTGATGGAAAAATAAGAAGTCCCAGTCCATCCATTGCGACTGGATCCATTTCCCGTTCCCCAGCTAAGGTTTTTGAGACTCCAGAAAGTACGATCACTCCATTTTTCTTTTTGAACATGTTCTCTTTTGATGATTCCGGAAGGCTTATCTACCTCATAACCGGAGTTTCCATAGTTAATGGCTTTTGGGTTTGGAGTATTCTTTGGGTAACCATGCCAGTCTTTTTCAGCATAAAAGTAATTCCAGACATTATCTTTAAATACAGTCAGTTTGTACTTATATTCATTCCCGGTTGTATCAGAATGAATGATGTCATCATACATATATTCTCTGTCAGAAGTAATGGCTTCTGTTTCAGCTACTGAGAATATTTTAGCATCGTTTATATTTTTATATGGATAATGAGTAGTATCTCCGTTCTTCATCCAGTTGGTATAGGTATTTTGATCTACATCCAGAATATAATCATTGAAGGTTTGGTAATTATGAACTCCATTCTCAGTATTGTATTTGTATTGGAGGCTATCTGTTATCTGGCCTTTCAGATTGATTTTATACCAAGTATAAGTATTGTCAGCACCCTCTTTTTCAGAATCATGATCTCTTTTGGTAATGATGATAATCGTGCTGTCGTTTTCCTGAATAACAGGTTCGTGGATGCCTCGGGAAAGCTTAATGACTTCATAGTCATTATCTTTCAGACTATCCAGTGTTGTGTAGGATTTGTATTGTTCCGGAAGTCTTTCTGACCTCAGTTTATACCGTTGATAATACATCTCGGAATCAGGTAGGATGATGATGGCAACAATAGCAATACCCCAGAATATAACAGCCTTTTTTGTAAGATTAAATTTCATCGCAGGTTTTTTAGTTTTTTATGAGGGTTGGCAAAATACGACAAAATACAGAATCTTGAAAATAAAATGTTATTCAAAAGCATATACAACCAGCAATAAAAGTTTTTTGGTGTGATAGAAAAGATAAACCTGTAATGAGAACTGGCTCATCACAGGTTTGATTTAACTAATATATTTTTCAATTAAAGGATCTCCACCTCTTCCGGAACGATAAATAGGATGATACATCCATTTTCAGATTGTACTGCATGTTTGAAATTAGGTGGAGTATACAAATAATCTCCTTTTTCAAGATGTCCGCCGGCAATAGCAGCATCACCTTCCAGAATGAAAAGTTCTTCCCCTGCAGGATGATTATGATAAGGATAACTTGCTCCAGCTTCAAACTTTAAGAGGATTGTCGTAGATCTGTTTTTCTCAGGATCAAATTTTAATGATTTTACAAAAATGCCTTCATAATGAATTCCTTTTTCAATTAAAGGCTGCCACTCTTTTTGTTCTGTTTTTACGATGTAGTCGTAGATGGTAGTACTCATGATAGTATTATTTTAAGTTATTTTATTATGGATGTAAAAGTTGTTCTAAAGACCAAGGATATTTAGGAAAAGTACTCAATAAGAATGCAGCAGCACTGAATACAAAAACAGAATAATCCAAAGGTTCTTTACAACCAAAAGAAATACTCATGGCGACAGCAAAGAAAAGAGTCAGAACAGAAGCAGATAATGCTGCTTTACGTACCTGATAGCCTGTCAAAAGTAAAATGCCAAGAGTAAATTCTGCAATGGTAGACAATACTGAAATAGAAGGAACCCATGAAAGTGGGACAAATGAATTGACTTCAGCAGTATAGTGAACAAAATTTTTCCAACCCGAAGAGGAAATTCCCCAAAGATTCAGTCGACTGGCCACAGCAGATAAAAATCCGGCTGCTAAGGCTATTCTTAATAATAAAATGGCGATGTTCTGTCTTGTTTTCATAACGAGTAATTGTTAAATCTTATTGACAGGTACAAAGTTCAGAGAAAGAGTGCCCTTAAAGAATAGACAATTCTGGGAAAAACATATAATATTTGAGGGAAATAGATTTTATTAGATGTGTGTGTCAAATAAAAATTCTATTTAATTGTGCTTTTTATTTGAAAATGTGGTATTGTTATAAATATGTAATTTAAAAAGATTACAGCTGCTGAAGTTTTTTATGTAGACCATGCAGGTGAATCTTGTGGATTGGTGGATCATCAAATGCCTGATTTTATAAAGAGTAATTTTCATAGAATTTAAAGCGATCTGCAGCCGATATTGAATGAAACAGTGAGTGACATTCAAAAAGCAGAATATACTAATATGCCATCAGAACAAGTGCTATGCTGCTGTTAAAAAATGGATTATTGCGGAATTGCCCATTCTCTTGGTTGGAAATCATTTAAGCTATAGGCGGGTATCCCTGAGTAACTTATCTGTGATCTTTGAAGAGATAGCGCCAGTTTGTTTTCATTGAACTACAAGTAGATCCTGAACAACAATTAGGAACAAATCCAAGATTAGCCAATTGATAACTACATTTTTACGGCTTTCTGATAGTCTTTTGGAGATTTTGAAGTATGCTTTTTAAAGAAATTTGAAAAATAAAAAGGATCATTGAAACCAAGCTGGTAGGCGATTTCTTTTATACTTAGTTTTTCATACAGTAATAATCTTTTAGCTTCAGAAATGGTAAGGCTGTAGATTACATTCTGTGCGGTTTTATTGGTATGAAGCTTAGAAACTTCATTCAATTTGGCTTCAGTAGTTCCAAGGATGTCTGCGAAACGGGAGACAGGAAAATTTTCTGAAAAATGATTACGAACACTCTCTAAAAACTTTAAAAATAATGCATCCGGTTTCCATATTTCGTCACCATTGGCAATTTTACTTCGGTTAATTTCCACCAATAATAACTCTACCAAAGAATGTGTAGATATCAGATATTGGTAAGGCTTTTCCTGGACTTCCTTTTCAATAAGGGTAAGAGTGTTGGTAAAAAACGTAGGGTGTTGCACAGTGATCATTTCATTCATTCCAAAATGGCAAAATAATCCGTTGTGAAAAATCAATTCAATATCGCTGTCACTTTTACAGAAAAAATCCAGGGTAAATTCAAGAGAGGTGAGATCGCCTTCCACAGAAATCAGCTGATGAAACTGTCCGGAAGTAATGGTTACCGTTTGGCCGCTTTTCAGGATAAAAATATTTTCGTCAATAAGAATTTCAGCAGTTCCGGTATTGCACCAGAACAAAGTATATTTTATCACCCGTCTTGGTTCACGGTGTACTTTCTGATCAGAATATTTATTTACTTCAATCATTTTTATTCATGATAATTTCCTGTGACTGATGAGGATAAAAACTTTTAGACTAAATTACAAAAAAATGACAATGCAAAATATAGACTTTACATGATGAATTTCAGTGAACCAACAAGAGAAAAATCCCTACATTCGTATAGCATAAAATAAAATTCAATGAAATATTCAAAAATTATTGTAGTGGTGGCGCTATTGCTGTTTCAGCTGGGTGTAGCACAAGAAAAGGCTGATGTTGTATTAAAGAAAGCATCTATTGAAGCTAAGGCAAGCAAGAAAAATGTATTATTGGTATTTCATGCTTCGTGGTGTAAATGGTGTAAGATGATGGAAAAAAATATGAATCTTCCGGAAACACAGCCTATTTTCGGAGACAGATTTGTGACAGCGTATGTAGATGTACAGGAAAGAGGAGAGAAGAAATCTCTTGAAAATCCTGGCGGGCAGGAATTGATGAATAAATATAAAGGAGAAAATGCAGGGCTTCCGTTTTGGCTGATTTTAACGCCAAAAGGTGAAGTATTGGCAGATTCTTTTAATGCTAAAGGAGAAAACTTAGGATCACCTTCCACTCCAGAAGAGGTGACAACTTTTATTGCAAAACTTGATAAAAGCTTAAAACTGAAAAAAGAAGAAGCTCAGATCATCGAAAAGGTATTTACCAAGAAATAAAAATTATTGATGTACAGACCAAATAAAACCCGCCTCAAATAAAAGTATTTGAGGCGGGTTTTTATCTATTGAATCTTATTTTATAATGATCTTTATTGGTGAAATCATTATTCATTTTCTTTGCATTTGAAGTCTGCTTTTTCTTTATATTTTATTTTCCAAAATAAATCTGATCTTGCTTCTGTTGTTCATTGTAAATGATCTGGAAGCTTACAGGCATATACTGATAAAGGAGTTTCCAATGAGCAATCTTAGCATGCTTTTTAAAGCTTTCAAAAGATCTTACAAAGATGTTTTCGATCATTGTTCTTACATAGGAATTTCCATTTCTGTAAAGTCCGTCCATCAGCTTGATGTGATGGGCAATAATGTTGATCTTCGATTCCTTCAACAGTCCTTTCAGATAATTGACTGTCGCCTGCATAATTCCTGCAAAGTTGTCCTGTCCAGACAGCTGTATGATTTCATTGCGAAGTCGCGGATAGAAAAATTTTAAGTATTCAACAGCTATTTTTTGATTAATAGTTTGCATTTGTACTTTCATCATAATTAAGAATTTTTCAAACACTTTTTATTGCAGCGAAATGTATACCAAAATTTAAAGGCAAGCTGCAAAAATAAATACTCCTACAATCACAGCGATGTGAGTGAGTAATATCTCTGCATTGTGTCTGTTAGTCGTGCTTTTCCAGGTTTTCCAATCGGAAATTCTTCTGATTTTATTTTTCATAATCTATTGATTGTGAGTTATTTTTAATTTTGTTTAATTTAAACACTTTGTAATGAAACAGCTGAAAAATGTAATAAAAACTTTATATACCGTGGCTGTAAATTTGTCTTGAATAGCTGTTTTTCAAGTCAGAAGAGATATGACTGAAGATCATTTGGCGGTATTCTTTGCTGCAAAATGCTGTAAAATTGTCCAAAGAGTAGATAAAAGTGTTCTCAATGGCATTTTTTAATAGGTTGTCACCATTAAGGTACATTTTGTCAATCTTTTGTAAACTTTTGAATAGCAGATTGCTGTCATTCTGACGGATCATATTTTTGATACGTTCCGTGAAAGTCCGGATTACACTGTATGAGTTGGTACTTTTCGATTCATTCAATTCCGTTTCAAAGTCAGGAAAGAGCTCATTGATTTCCTGTACAGCTTGTAAATAGTTCATAGTATATATTGTTAAATGTGGTTTTGTTCCAGCAGTTTGATGAAAGCTCCAAACATGAAAATGATTAAAAAAGCAATAAAGAGAAGGTGATAAGGTTTCAGCCACTTAGGGGTTTGTGGGCCTCTGCTTTTTAATCTTCTTAATTTGTCTATTCTGTTCAATGTTTTCAAGTCCATTTTTTTATGTTTTGAAAATCATGATGCCAATGGTGTACCTTTGAAAATAGAATTTATTTAATGTTTTGATATGTAGTGTTTTATGTGGTTTATGCTGATGGTTTTAATTGTGAAAAGCATTTCAAAATGATAAGGGTTTTATCAAATTGGAAGAAATAGGAATTACTTTACCTTCTAAACTTGTTCTTGATGAACCACAAAAGCCACAAAAGAATTTAAACGCTTAAGCTATTTTAAGTGACATGCTTGATGCATAAGAAGTACACAAAAGCTTTGAAAATCTTAGATTTTCGTCTTATGTGAACTTTTCAGCAGTATTATTTTAAACTTCTAAAGTGAACTAAAGTGTTTTAGAAATAAAAACTTTTGGGTCTTTTGTGGTTTAAAAAATTCAGTTTCATGTGAAGAATAGAATGAATATCTTTGCAATCCAAATATTCAGAAGATGTTTTCAAAAATAATAGTACACAGAGTCGGAAATAAGATCAATGGAGATTCTCTAACGCTTTCCCAGGAGGAATTGAAGCTGGAGGAAGGTATGGCAGAGATGCTTGAAGATTACTTTTTAGGATCATTCAAGTCAGAAGAAACGTTTCATTTTTACAGTGACACTTACCTGGTAAACAATCCGGTTTATAGTGCGGTATCTGAAATTTTTGAAGATAAGTCCAAATTCATCTGGGAATCTGAAAATATTGCTAAACACCTTTTCGAAGCGGCTGAAAACCCTAGAGTTCAGAGTGGAGAATTGTTTATCGTTCTTTTTGAAGACGAAAGCGACCGTCCGGACAGAGTAGACAAGATCGGGATCTTTAAAACGGAGAAAAGAGAATCATTCCTGAAAATTAACCCATCAGAAGAAACATTTGATATTGAAAAAGATCAGGGAATTGGTTTGTCTAAAATTGATAAGGCAGCTTTAATCTACAACAATAATAAAGATACCGGATATGTACTTTCTGTGGTTGACAACAACAAAAACGGAGATATGTATTACTGGTTCGAGGATTTCTTAAAAGTAAAACAGCGTGATGATGAGTATTTCCATACTCAGGAAGCATTAATGGTTTACAAAGATTATATCACGAAACAGCTTCCACAGGAATTTGAAGTTTCAAAAGCTGATCAGGCAGATTTCCTGAACAAATCGATCAATTTCTTCAAAGAAAAAGAAGAATTCAAATTGGATGAATTCGCTAATGAGGTATTGGGAGATGAGCACGTAATCGAAAGTTTTGTGAATTTTAAAACGGATTACGAACAGGATATGCAGGTGAATATTGCAGAGGAATTCCCAATCAATGAAGCTGCAGTAAAAAAGACTCAGAGACACTTTAAAAGTATCATTAAACTAGATAAAAATTTCCATATTTACATCCACGGAGACAGACAGAAACTGGAAATGGGAGAGGATGATAAAGGGAAATATTACAGATTGTATTTCGATAAAGAAGTATAATTAAGAAGAGTTTTTAGAAAGCCGGAAGAGGGAAGTAGGAAGATGGAAGTTATGAAGGCCATAAGGACAGCTGGCTATCTGTTTTATCTTCTTTGGGATAAAATTAATTAAGTAGTTGATGGTCAATTATTATGACGAAAAATCACTTCCATCTTCCTTCTTCCAGCCCATAATTAATAAATAATATCATAACTTTATTGCTGATTGCAAAACAGTAGTTATGAAATTTATGCTCATTTTCTGGGGAGCTTTCCTCTTCTTTTTTTGCGTACCTTTTCCGATTTTCATTTATTTGATGAGTGAAGAGACTGCAACAGAACCGAGAAATTCATTAGCTGTGAGCTATGGGTATCTCGGTTTTTCGTTGTTGATTTGGCTGTATATTCTGGTGTTTTTTGTTAATAATCTTTTTATTAAAACTTTCAAACAGAAGAATACTATTCATTCGATTTTGAGAAACGGAATCCCAAGAGAGGCAAAAATCATCCGTTATCAGCTTATCAAATACTTTCCGAAAACCAATATGAATGCCATTCGGATTGTGCTTTCGTTTCCAAACCTTAGAAATATAGTGATTGAACATGAGATGATGTTTCACGATTCCAAACCGCAGGAAAAGAGATTCGATGTAGGAAACAGAGTAAAAGTACTATTGAATCCTAATGTTTCTCAGGAACCCTACTTTATTTTGAGCGATCAGAAAGTCGGGTTCAATGCATCAGGAATGGTGTTAAGAATCGTATTTATAGTACTGTTTATTGCTTATGTGATCGGACTATATTATTATTTCTATGTGCGGGAATCTTTTGATTTTGGATGGAGGTTTCTCACTTTCATGCATCCGATTATTTTCAGTGGAGTGATGACGCTCATTTATGTTTTAGTTTTCCAGCTGATTGTAGGGAGATTTTTTAGGAATACAAAAGAAGAAAAGATTCTGTTTGCCGGAAGAAATGCTGAAGCCAATATTATCAGTGTGAGCCAGACGGGTACTACAGTTAATGATCAGCCAGAAATTATATTTCAGGTAAGTTTTAAAGATTTGAGAGGAAATCAGCATATTGCTACTTATAAGAAAATTGTAAGCCTTTTGAATCTTGCCTCTGTACCCAAAGCTGGAATGATAGAGATTATGTATGATGAAAATGATCCGAAGAAGATTATGATTCCGAAGATGTTTTAAAAGGCAGGAAGCTGGAAGTCATTTTCCGTTATAATTACAGATCATTCAGCTTACGATTCATTTTAAATTTTGAAAGGCGGGAAGCTGGAAGAAGGAAGCTGGAAGTCATTTTCCGTTATAATTACAGATCATTCAGTTTATGATTCATTTTAAATTTTAAGAGGCGGGAAGCTGGAAGAGGGACGTGGAAGTTACTTTTAGTTATAATTTATTAATGGCCAACGATATTATTTTGCCTTAAAAAAGTTAGAAATGAACGAATAGCTGTTCTTATAACCTTCATCACTTCCATCTTCCATCCTCCTTCTTCCATCTAAAATTCTTATTCTGAACTGGCGTTATTTACTATCTTTATTTCCTAACCCAATCTTATGAAAACAACCATCATCGATTTATCAAAACCCATTCAATACAATGCAGGAGATCCATGGTTTATGAGGGTGAAAATAAAACATAAGGCTCATAAAAAATCTCATTGGCTGATTCGTCTCGCATTGAATCTTCCGTTCAGGCTTTTTCCTAAAAACTGGACTGGTTGGGCAGATGATACGATTAAAAATATGGGACTTCATGCGACAACCCATATTGATGCTCCATGGCATTATGGGCCGGTTGTGGAGGGTAAGCCTGCTAAAACAATCGATCAGATTCCCTTAGAATGGTGTTACGGAGACGGTATTGTTATAGATTGCAGCCACAAAGAAGATTTTGTAGCTATCACCATTGATGATCTGAAAAAAGATCTTGATAAAAACGGAATTACTATCCAGGAAGGAAATATTGTTTTAATCAGAACCGATCGCGATCAATTGATGGGCACTCCCGATTTTGTAGAAAAAGGAACCGGAATGAGCAAAGAAGCTACAGAATGGTTGATTGATCAGGGAGTAAAAGTGATGGGAATCGATCAATGGGGATGGGATTTACCACTAAAATTTATGGCTAAAAAAGCCAAAGAACTCAATGACCCGGAATACTTCTGGGAAAGCCACCGTGTAGGAATAGAGAAAGAATATTTGCATATAGAGCAGCTTACTAATCTTCAGGCATTACCGCCTTCAGGATTCAAAGTCTGTGTATTTCCTTTAAAAATTGTGGGTGGTTCTGCCGCACCGGCAAGAGTAGTAGCCATTATGGATTAATAAAAATCGATTAAATGCAAAATTTGATTATTAGTATAAACCTTTACTGTTTATTGAAATAACAGATTATTTTTTAATCACAAAGAAAGATGTTTCAAATGTTTTATTTTAGGAAGCTAAGAAGCGCGACTTGTCACTAAAGAAGCTCAGTGGATATGCATTTGTTTAGAAAGAATTAATGAAATTGATTCCATACTTTGTTCCCTTGAAAATATGAGATAATGTGCTAAAAACTTTGTTTTAAATTAAATTCTATAAATACCAACAATATTATTCCCCAATTTTTGAGACTGATCCGTAAAAATTAATTTTAAAAATAGAAAGAGCAAACCTGCATTTGCAGATTCACTCTTTCACATAATATCATTTTTAATGTTCTTCGTTTATTTACCCTTTTTTATTGAAAAATAGAGCTCTGTTATATTCAAAATTCATCCTGGCAATATTCAGGACAGAGATGCCTTGCGGACATTCTACTTCACACGCTTCTGTATTGGAACAATGGCCAAATAATTCGGTATCCATCTGGTAAACCATATCCAGAACACGTTTACTTCTTTCCTCTTTACCCTGAGGTAATAATGCCATGTGAGCAACTTTTGCAGAGGTAAACAAAGCTGCACTTCCGTTTTTACAAGTTGCTACACAAGCACCACATCCGATGCAGGCCGCAGAATCAAAAGCTTCCTCCGCAGTCTGATGGGTAACCGGAATCGCTGTAGCATCAGGAGCCTGGCCTGTATTTACTGATACAAAGCCGCCGGAAGAAATAATTCTGTCAAAAGCAGAGCGATCTACCTTCAAATCTTTTTTTACAGGAAAAGCTTCTGCTCTGAAGGGCTCTATCAAGATCGTTTCACCATCTTTAAAAGAACGCAGGTGAAGCTGGCAGGTCGTTGTATTTTTTAAAGGCCCATGAGCGATTCCATTAATCATCATTCCGCACTGTCCACAAATTCCTTCACGACAGTCGTGATCGAATTCAACTGGTTCATCTCCTTCGGTAATCAGTTTTTCGTTTAATGTATCTAGCATTTCAAGGAAAGACATGTGAGAATTTAATCCTTTAAGGTCATAGCTGACCAGTTTTCCCTCACTTTTTCTGTCTTTCTGTCTCCATATCTTAAGGTGTAAATCCATAATTTTTGTTTTTTTTTATTTGTAACTTCTTACCGTTGGCTGTATTTCTTCGAAGGTCAATGGTTCCTTAACCAGTTCAGGTTCGCCATTTTCACCTGTCCATGCCCATGCTGAAATAAACTGGTATTCTGCATCATTTCTCATGGCTTCACCATCCGGAGTCTGATATTCTTCACGGAAGTGAGCACCACAGGACTCATTACGGGTTAAAGCATCATAACACATCAGTTCTCCGATTTCAAAATAATCCGCCACACGGCCAGCCTTTTCCAGCTCGGCATTCATTGTATTGCCATTTCCAGAGACTCTTACATCTTTATAGAACTCTTGTTTTAGTTTTCTAATCTCCTGAATAGCATATTTCAATCCTTCTTCATTCCTTGCCAGCCCGCAATAATCATACAGCAGCTTTCCTAACGTTTTATGAAAATAGTCTACGGTTTTAGTTCCTTTGATACTCATTAAATCCTGAATCTGATTTTTAATGGCATTCTCAGCCTGTTCAAACTCTGGAGCATCCGGTGAAATTTTCCCGGTGTGAATTTCATCCGCCAGATAATTGGCAATCGTATAAGGAGCAATGAAATAGCCATCTACAGAAGCCTGCAAAAGAGAATTGGCTCCCAATCTATTGGCTCCATGATCTGCAAAATTAGCTTCTCCCAATGCAAATAGTCCAGGAACGGTAGTCATCAGTTCGTAATCTACCCAAAGGCCACCCATGGAGAAGTGGGCAGAAGGAGAGATCATCATAGGTTCTTTATAAGCATCATATCCTGTGATTTTAAGATACATATCGAATAAGTTTCCGTATTTCTCTTTGATTTTTTCTTTTCCTTGTTCTTTAATGGCTTTTGAAAAATCAAGATATACAGCATTCTTTAAAGGCCCAATTCCAAAACCTGCATCAATTCTTTCTTTAGCGGCACGTGACGAAATATCTCTTGGAGCTAAATTTCCAAACGCCGGATATCTTCTTTCCAGATAATAATCTCTTTCATTTTCAGGAATGTCATTGGGAGCTCTGTTTTCATCCTGTTTTGCAGGAACCCAGATTCGTCCGTCATTACGTAATGATTCGGACATCAATGTCAATTTGGATTGATAATCTCCGGATTGCGGCAGGGAAGTAGGGTGTACCTGAATCCAGCTTGGGGAAGCCATTAAGGCTCCTTTTTTATGCGCTCTCCAGATGGCTGAACCATTACATCCCATGGCTAGTGTAGATAGATAATAAATCTTTCCATAGCCTCCGGTTGCCAGAATTACAGCATGAGCCGCATGTCTTTCTATTTCTCCCGTATCTAAATTCCTTACTATAATTCCTCTTGCCTTTCCATCAATTGTGACCAGATCAAGCATTTCATGTCTCGAAAACAATTGTACAGAACCCTTTCCGACCTGTCTCATCAAAGCCTGATAAGCTCCCAGTAGCAACTGCTGTCCGGTTTGTCCTCTTGCATAGAAAGTACGGCTTACCTGAACTCCTCCAAAAGAACGGTTGTTAAGGTAACCACCATATTCACGTCCGAAAGGAACTCCCTGTGCTACGGCTTGATCGATGAGGTTTAAAGAGCATTCTGCCATTCGGTATACGTTGGCTTCACGGGCTCTGAAGTCACCACCTTTCAAGGTATCAACGAACATTCTATATACACTGTCACCATCGTTTTTATAATTTTTAGCAGCATTTACTCCACCTTGTGCTGCTACAGAGTGCGCTCGCCTTGGACTGTCCTGAAAACAGAATGCCTTTACATTGTATCCCATTTCTCCTAAAGAGGCAGCAATAGAGCTTCCGGCAAGACCTGTTCCTACAACAATCACATCAAGCTTTTTACGGTTGGCCGGGTTCACAAGCTTGGCTTTCTTTTTATAGTATGCCCATTTATCTTCCAACGGGCCTTGTGGTATTTTTGAATCTAAAATCATGATGAGGTCTTTTTAATGATAAGTAAAGAATACATAAACAGGCATAAGGGCAAAACCTAAACTGATAATAATGGAATAGGCTGTTCCAGCAATTTTAACCCATTTTACAAACTTCGGGTGGTATAACCCAAGTGTTCTTACAGAGCTGTACAATCCGTGGATTAAGTGATAGCATAAAGCAATCATAGAAAGTACATAAATAACCACGTACCACCATTCTTTAAATACTGTTACTACCAAGATATACAAGTCTTTATTTCCATTCTCATCCAAAGGCGGATTTCCGAATTTATAGACATACCAGAAATTTTGAAAATGAATTACCAGGAAGATCAGGATCAACGTTCCAAGGATACCCATATTTCTGGAAGCCCATTTGCTGGCTCTTCCGCGTCTGTCATTTTGATAGCTGCCACCGGATTTTTTATTTTTAAGGGTGATCATCAGCCCATCTACAGCATGCAGAATAATACTGGCATACAAAACGTAAGAAACTATTTTGATAATGATATTTCCTGATAAAAAATGCGAATAGGCATTGAATTGCAGATGTGCTTGCTCCTGAGGGAGAAAAAGTTGAAGATTTCCGAGGAAATGAATCAACAGGAAGAATCCCAAAAAGAGTCCTGTAAGGCACATCAGCATTTTTCTTGACAATGTTGATAACATATATTTGATTTAATAATTAATAATATCCTAAAACTTTCATCCATAGACCTCCTACAACCATATAGATAATTAAGAGTACCACTCCTATTTCAAGACCTCGAAGCCACCAGACTTTAAGATCAACATATCCGCTACCAAAGAATACCGGAGCCGGGCCATGTCCGTAATGGGTAAGTACCCCATAAATAGAACCCATGAAACCAAGCATCATTGCTAATAACATAGGAGGAATTCCCAGAGAAACACCTACCCCTAACAATGCTGCATACATCGCTGCTACGTGAGCTGTAGCACTAGCGAAAATATAGTGACTGAAGAAATAAACGACGATAATAACCGGGAAAGCTACCTGCCAGCTCAATCCTCCGATTTGTACCTTGATAAGGTTACTGAACCAGCCAATGAAACCTAATTCATTTAAAGAACTAGCCATCATCACTAAAACAGCAAACCATACAATGGTATCCCAAGCTCCTTTTTCACCTTTTACATCTTCCCAGGTCAATACTGAAGTTAAGAGCAATAATGTTAACCCGATAAATGCAGTAGTTGTAGCATCAATAGAAAGCGCTCCACCAAAAATCCAAAGGAATAAAAGAATGAAGAAAGCTAGTAACATCAGCCATTCGTTTCTTGATATAGGCCCCATTTCTTTTAACTTCTGAGCCGCCATTTTCGGTGCATCACCTGTTTTTTTCAATTCAGGCGGATATAATTTATACAATACCAATGGAACAACGAAGAATGCTACTAAACCAGGGACAAAACCAGCTGCTGCCCACGACATCCACGTAATATCAATACCAAGGTTGGCTGCAAATTTCTGACACATCGGGTTACTTGCAGTTCCGGTTAAGAACATAGAAGAAGCGATGAGGTTCATATAATAACTATTCAATGTTAAAAATGAGCCCAGCTTTCTATGGGTTTCCGGTTTTTCAGGAACGGAATCAAAGCTTATCGCCATAGATTTCATGATTGGGTAGATAATTCCTCCTCCTCTGGCTGTATTACTTGGAATAGCAGGAGCCAGACAAACGTCTGCAAGCCCTAATCCGTACGCCAATCCTAATGAACTTTTACCAAAAACTCTGATGAATAAAAAGGCAATACGGTTTCCTAGCCCCGTTTTGATAAATCCTCTGGCAATAAAGAATGAAATCCCAATCAGCCAGATTACTTTATCTCCAAATCCGGAAAGTGCTTTGGTAATAGATTTTCCAGCATCTCCGGGAGCTACAACCTGAGTAAGCGCTGTGAATCCAATCGCCATCATACACATTGTTCCCATAGGAGCTGCTTTTAAAATAATTCCTAAAATGGTTGCTGCAAAAATGGCAAACAAATGCCAGGCATCCGGAGTAACCCCATCCGGAGCAGGAATGAACCAGATGATTAACGCAACGACAAATGTGATCGCAACGTTTTTAATATTAATTTCTTTCATGATACTTACTATTTAATCCGTTAAAATCTACTTTGTACTTGCACTATGAATAGATTGTTGTTGTATTGATTCGTATTTTCTACCTGATATTTATAGCGGTCGAATTGTACTCCCAGCTGAATTCTTGCTCCATAGTTTTTAAGGAACTCAAGGCCTACCATTGGAGTAATTGTTTGTCTTGGATTAGAAGCCATTCTGAAATTGGTATCCAGATATTCATAACGGCATGATAATTCGAATGCACTGAGGTTTTTATGATTGATTTCATATCTTACATTCGGAAGAAAATATACTCCTCGTACCAGATACTGATCCGGATTTTCTGGTCGTAACTCGGGAGCAATGGAGTTGTACAGGATATGGTTAGTGGCTTGTTTCGCTTCCAATTGCATATCAAGACTCCATTTCGGGTCAAATTTGATCAGAGAGCTGAGATCAACTCCCAAAGCATATACTTTTTTACTGAAAACTTCTCCTATCCCTCCATTCAAACCAACATTGAAGTTATATTTTTTCGACAATCCGAAAACCAAACGGGTAGAATATTGTTTTCCGTTGTCATTATCATTGATTTGATTTTTCCCGTTTCCGTTCACTACAGAAACCGCATACTGGAAAGGTATTTCTCCAAGTTGAATTTGTCCTGTTGCAGACATACCAATCTGGAAACTTGTCCAGCCCAGTTTTCCAAATTCCGAATACTGATTAGACCAATCCAGGGATTTTATAATATCAATAGGATAAGTTTCTTCAATACCGAACCAAGGTCTGAACTGCCCTACGGTCAATGCCAACTTGGGACTGAAAGTATACTTTAGGTAAGCATTTTCAAGAACTCTGCCTTTAGGGTCATTTTTAAAATCTGCAAGGTTAGCCAAGGCAACGACTTCCGTACGTTTACTGATCTGTGCCCGAACTTGAATTCTCATGTATTTCAACATAAAGTTATTATCCGTTCCGGATCCGTCAGTATGATGAAGGCCATTTACATCAACATCCTTGCTCATTCCTACCAGATAACGTGCCTGAAAAAGCCCTTTGATCTGAAGCTGCGGATATTTTACATTATCTTCTTCCTGTGGTTTTGGTGTGGTCTGTAGAGAATCCTGGATCTGTGCATTTGCTGAAAACCAGCCCATGAGTATGCACAGGATCAAGCTTCTCTTTTTTAATGAAAAAAAGGCCATATCTATTTGTTTAATTTTTGCTTTTTTGAAATTGTATTTAAGCATAAAAGTTCCTGTCTCTATCTTTGAAAAGTTGAGGTAATGCACTATGCGTGCTCATATAATGATAAAAACTTTTGTTACTTAAATCCTTCCGTTAAACCTCCTACTTATACTTCTTCAGAGGAAGGAAATGATCTTATATCTCATCCTGAATGTCGTCATTCACGATTTACAGAATCCTAAGTGTTTTCTGGGTATTTCACAAAGAAACATTTAAGATTATATCTTTATTTTTAAGCTTACTTTTTTTATTCTAAGCCTAAGAATTTGAAAGATGGAGTTTCTTTGAAGCTAGTGTTCGATTTTCCGTGATAAGTCTGGTAGTTACTTAGATCCAGTTTCATCACCTTTCCTTTTGCACTCAGGTCAAAATCTTTAAGATCTACCCAGAAAGTGTTTGGAGTGAAAACAGTTTCAAAATAATACACCAGATTTTTCTGATCTGAAACGGAACGCCATCTTGTAGAGGCAATATTAGGCTCTGTGGCTGAAGAAATTCCGTAAGGTACAGAGCAGTTTCTGATGACACTGAAAATACTGGCCACAGCAGTACGGGTATCAGCGGTTTGTGGGATGGCATTGATATAGTAAGATGCTCTTACAAATCGGTCTGCTGCGCGATTAGTTCCTGGAAGCATTACAGTCCCTGGAATTCCCTTCCAATAATTGTTAAGAGCAAGCTGCTCATCAAAAACAGGAGAATTAGTCATTACCGTGTAAGACGGATCGTGATGGATGACTAGTTTTCCGTTGATATATTCAAATACGGCATTGTCTCCCGTAGCATCTGAAAGTGAAAGATGGATGGTTGTAAATCTTTCTGTTCCCGGAATATAATCACTGACAACGACGAACGGTTCTTTTCTTGAAAATTCCACCGCTTCTTTCACTGTAGAGAAGTTGTCAAGATAATACTGAGCCCATAGAGAGATGGCAAGCCCCTTTTTTCCTCCCTTAGGATCGAATTTTGGATATTGAGATTCCCCTAACCATAGCAAATTGGCTACAAGTCCTTTTTCGTTCATTCCATCTGCAGAAGCAATGTCCCAGCTGGAGCTGATGACGCTGCCATATTTGGAAGTCCATTTTACAGATTTAGGGCCGGTTTGGCCATTGCGATCTATTCCTTTTGGAAAAACCCAGAGGTTAGCAGGAATCTCATCACGCCAGTCCATAGAGCGGGCTGTAAGAATGGTATTTTGCGGGCCTTTATAGACAACTCGGGTACAGGCTTCTGATGGATTCCATAATCCCACTGAAAGGACAAGAGAAAATAAAATTAATGGGAACTTTTTCATAATAGTATTATTTGATATTAAATTTTATATTGAATTCGTTGTGAATAATTCAATTGATTCTGATCATATTCATTATTTGGTGATATAAATTTAGCAAAATTTAGTTAAATAACATAATTATTTTAACTGATAAACTGTATTTCATGTTATGAATCATGGTTTAGGGTGTAAAAACACCATTGTTGGAAATTTTTTCGTATATTTTAGAAATATCGTAGTGAAATCATGTGAAAATCGATAAATTTTTAATGGAGTTTAATGCTGTTTTTTCCTGCGGTATGATACCATATGATCAGGGTGAAAATTAAATACCACATCACCAAAACCAGTTAAAAAAAAGCTCTATATTTGATAGATAGATTGAAAAGAGATATGAATTTTATAGAATGTCACGAAGAACCTATCCATATTCCAGGCTCTATACAAAGTTTTGGTTATCTGATTGGCATTGATGCAGAATCTCATTCCATTACTTTTTTAAGCCAGAATATATCGGATATTTTTAAAATCGGGAACCTGGATGAGGTATTCGGTAAAATACTGACGGATTTCCCGGAAAGTTTTCAGAATATCACAGAGTCGGATATTTATACTTCTCTGGATCGGTTTACAAGACGGGAAAATGAAACGTATTTTGACAAGATTTTTATTAATGAAAAGGAATATCATTTCTCTGTTTTCAGAAGTGGTGGAAATATCTTCCTTGAATTTGAGGAAGTTCTTATTAATCCTGATAAAAGGATTTCCAATAAGTATGATAATTTTTATGTCATAGACAATGAACCTGAGCTTTGGAATCATTTGTTGGAAACACTTTCTAAAGTAGTGAACTATGACCGAATGATGGTTTATAAGTTTATGATGGATGGCTCAGGAAAGGTAATCGCTGAAAAGAAAAATGAAGAAATGGAAAGTTTTCTGGGACTTCATTATCCAGAGTCGGATATTCCAAAACAGGCTCGGGATCTTTATCTTAAAAAAAGAAAGCGAATCTTTAGCAATGTATATGCAGATACAGTTCCGATCCTAAGTAAAACAAACAAAGATATTGATCTTAGTTTTTCTGCATCACGTGGAATGTCTCCTGTTCATGGGCAATATCTTAAAAATTCAGGTGTGTCTTCCAGCTTCAGTGTATCAATTATTATAGATAATCATCTTTGGGGATTGGTCACCTGCCAAAATGTAGAACCCAAACACATTGATCTTGAAGATAGGGTACAGGCCGGAATTTTCACTGCATTAGCCGCTAATGCTTATTCTTCTTTTAAATCTAAAAAAGAACTGAATTACCGTCTGGAGCTCAATGAGAGAATCTCACAACTGAAAACGGAGTTTTTAAGACATAATAATTTATTTGATTCTCTGCTTGAGAGCAAAACAGAAATAAAGAATTTACCAGAAGCGGACGGCCTTGCCATTGTTTCTGATGAAAATATAATCACTGAAGGAGCTGTTCCTACAGCGAAGTGCATCAGCCGAATTGTACATTGGGCATTGGAAAATACCAGTGACAGAATCTATGTTAACAGAAGCTTTCTTAAAAAACATAGTGAGGAGCTGGAGTTATCCGAAAATGCAGCCGGAATTATCATTTATTTTATTGAAAGAGATAAAAATGAGATGCTGATCTGGTTTCGAAAAGAATTTGATGAACATATCGACTGGGCTGGAAATCCGGAAAAGAAAATAGGCGTGTTTTCTCAGAATGGAGAAGACCGACAGATGATTTCTCCCAGAACTTCGTTTCGTATTTTTACAGAAAATATTAAAGGTCATTCCAAAAGATGGAATTCCAGAAATATACATGCTGTACAGGCCGTTAGAGATCTTATTTTAGAAACCTCTCACAAGAATTATAATGCGATTAAAAGGCTTAATGATGAGCTTAAAAAAGTGAATGAAGAACTTGATAGTTTTTCTTACACAATATCTCATGATCTGGGAACTCCATTAACGGTTATGAAACTGAATGCACAAATGCTTTTGGGCAATCTTACCGATGATTCTGAAAAGAGTAAAACGAAAATTAATACAATCATTGAGGAAATTGATAGTATGGCCGAAATGATGCGTGATGTTCTGCAGCTCAGCAGAGCAAAACATAGCGAAATACAGCTTGAAAGCCTTAAAACTGATGCTACAATTCAGAAGATCTCAGACAATGCAAAAATTACCTATGGAAGCCCGAAAAGTGAAATTGTTATTAGGGAGTGTCCGGATGTTTTAGCAGATAAAACCATGCTTCATCAGGTGTTTTTGAATATTATCAATAACGCGGTAAAATATTCGTCTCATAAAGACCAGCCTAAGGTGGAAATTGAAGGAACGGAAGATGGTCAAACTATTGTTTACAGGATTTCAGATAATGGGATTGGTATTCCTGAAGAGGAAAAACATAAGATGTTTAAAATCTTTAACCGTATGGATAACGCAAAGACATTCAAAGGAAATGGAGTGGGGTTGTCCATTGTTCACCGTATTATGAAAAGAATAGGCGGAAATGTAGATTATGAGAGTAATAAAGATGGTACATCATTCATTTTAACGTTCAAAAAACCTTACATTTGAGAAACTTTTAAAACGTTATTATGGTATCAGAATATCTTAAACAAAATACAGCAGACTATCACGATGCAGCCGAGAAACTTTTTAATTCTGAAAAGATTTTTAATAAAACTTTCACGTTAGAAGACTATAAAAAGATCATCCATACCAACTATCTGATGCTTCTTCACAGTGAAGATAAAATATTCAACAGTCTTTCCGACAAGTATGCTGATAAGCTTCAGCTTACAGATAGAAAGAAACTTTCTCTTATTGAAAAGGATCTTGTAAGCCTTTCTCTGGAAAATCAGTCAGCATCTCACAACCTGGAATTTGAAAATGAACATGAAGCCTTAGGTGCAATGTACGTGATTGAAGGTTCTACGTTGGGTGGGAACGTAATTGCTAAGCAGCTTTCTAAAACGGAAGGTTTTGATGCCGTAACTTTTAATTTTTTCGGATGCTATCAGGAGAATACGGGGGCAATGTGGAAGAACTTTAAGGAGGTTCTTGATACTGAAGTTTCAGAGGAAAAGTATGGAGAAGTGCTGTCTGGCGCGAAAAAACTGTATTCATTTTTACTGAATGTCAACTAATTCCTTTTAATGCTAATAAATTTTCTGAAAAATTGTGCATTTTTTCAGGATTTATTAAATTTGGGAAGTTTCAAATTTAAATAGTAACTAAACAATAAATAATTTAAAAAGTAACAATATGAAAGTAACTGTAGTAGGTGCAGGCGCTGTAGGAGCAAGCTGTGCGGAATACATCGCAATGAAGAACTTCTGTTCAGAAGTAGTTTTGGTAGATATTAAAGAAGGATTTGCTGAAGGTAAAGCAATGGATTTGATGCAGACAGCGTCGCTTAACGGATTCGATACAAAAATTACCGGAACAACAGGAGATTACAGCAAAACTGCAGGTTCTCATGTAGCCGTAATCACTTCAGGGATTCCAAGAAAACCTGGAATGACAAGAGAAGAATTGATCGGTATCAACGCTGGTATCGTGAAAGAAGTTACTGAAAACTTAGTAAAACATTCTCCGGAAGTAATCATCATCGTAGTTTCTAACCCAATGGATACGATGGCTTATTTGGTACACAAAACTTCAGGTCTTCCTAAGCACAAAATCATCGGAATGGGTGGTGCATTAGACTCTGCAAGATTCAAATACAGATTGGCTGAAGCATTAGAAGCTCCAATTTCTGATGTTGACGGTATGGTAATCGCTGCTCACAGTGATACAGGCATGCTTCCATTATTGAGCAAAGCGACAAGAAATGGAGTTCCTGTAACTGAATTCTTGAGCGAAGACCAACAAAAATATGTTATTGAAGAAACTAAAGTTGGAGGTGCTACCCTTACAAAATTATTAGGAACTTCTGCTTGGTATGCGCCAGGTGCAGCTGTTTCTGTAATGGTTCAGGCTATTGCTTGTGACCAAAAGAAAATGATCCCTTGTTCTTTAATGCTTGAAGGTGAGTACGGACAAAACGATATCTGCCTAGGTGTTCCTGCAATCATTGGAGCAAACGGAGTAGAATCAATTGTAAATGTAACATTGACTGCTGAAGAGCAATTGAAATTCGCTGAAGCTGCTAATGCAGTAAGAGAAGTGAATGGAGATCTTAAATTCTAATATACTGAATTTTATATAGAACCCCCGCGCCCGAAGGGCGCGGGGGTTTGTTTTTAAAAATACATAAGTATTTTTTAACACTCAGATTACTTTTCAGTACCGAATTTGTTGAAAAATTTTTCTCTTCCATTTTTCTCATAGACGTAAGGATCAACGAAATCTTTTGTCCAGTTATCTGTTATTTGTGAAAAATCTTTTCCAATAAATTTTTCTAAATCTGTTTTTTTAACATCAATTTTATAGACTTTGTTCTCTAGCGGAAGTATTATTTCAACTTCATGAATAAAACTCAATTTTTTCAACAGTTCTCCGGATCCTGAAATAAGTGATTTTTGAACTGCATGGCCGGTTGACCAGTATTCTTTGAGATCGTTTTCAGTCAATTTAGATTGTGGATTGAGTTCTTTGTATTCACTATAGTTTTTTACATAGGTAATAGTTGCCTTTCCATTTTCTAGTTCAACAGTATTAACAGATCCTCCGGCTCGAAGTCTTGAAGCCTCTCCTTTTAGTAGGTCTAAATTTGATGTTACTGATTGTTCTTCATGGCTCATTTGAGGATTTTCAGATTTTTTTTCATTACCACAACTTGCTAATAAACATAAAGTAGTAATTAAGAATACCTTCTTCATTGTAATAGAATTTCAGATTATAAGTGGGAATTAATATAATTCAGTTTAATTAATTTCAATAGATTGAGTTAGACTTTCGAGACTATTTTTTTCATAGTAATCCAACTTACTATATCCGTTAATGTTGTTAATTGTATATGTTGCTTTGATATTTTTGAGATCTTCATCTTCCAAGTACATTCCTGTTACAGGATTATCCGGAAATCTTGCTGCATCAGCTTTTTTGAAGAATACCAAAATTTGAAAATAACCATGTTGGTAATCAGGTTTTACTTCTGAACAATAGTTCTTTAGCTCTTCAAGGTTGATAGTGTCATCTACTTTAAATAGTGTTATCTGATTGAAATTGCCATCACTTCTAATTTCTTTTTTAGTATCAATTTTTGAGATTCCAATATTAGTTTTCATAGTTAAATTTTTAGTTAATGTATTAGAATTGTTAATTTGATTTTTTGAGTCTATACTTTTTTGACAACAACTTAAAATAATTGTGGCCATGAAACATACTAGAAAATGGATTGCTCTATTCATAGTTTAAAAAAATTATTACTCAAAATTAGTTGTCTTAGTAAAAAATAAATTACGGGAAACCATAAACATGTTTTAAATAGATTCGGCGAGGCCAAAGGCCTCGCCGAATCTATTTCATAAAACTATTCAGGTACTTATTGAAGTTAGATAATATTATCTTCCTTTCGCTTTATCACCTCTTAATGTCATAATTGTACTGGTCACTGCAGCCACTAATTTACCTTCAGTATTGGTGATTTCACAGAGATAAACAGTGATGGTTTTTCCGGATTGGATGGGTTTGGCGTGAGCGGTCAGGGTATCCTTCCAGGTAGGACGGAAAAAATTGATCTTTAATTCGATGCTGGTAAAGCTTTCTCCTTCATTCATTAGAGTAGAGTGAGCTGTTCCAATGGCTGCATCCGCCAATTCACAAAGTAAGCCACCATGGATAGTTCCTTGTTGGTTTCCGTGGATTTCAGTATCTGCACGGATGGAAACTTTTGCTTCTCCTAATGCAATATTAATGATATGAAAGCCTAACGTTTTTGAAATAGCAGTAGGGTAGATCTGAAAAGTGGTGAATTCTTCTACATTTTCACCGTTGACTATCTTTTTAATATAGTCCAGAATTGGAATTGTTGTCATGGATTCAGTATGTTTATAAAAGTAAATATACTGATCTTAATAAAGGCTTATTTATACAGAATACAGCCATTTATTTTTTCTATCGCAACAGGTTGTAAACATTGAGTGGTATGATCCTTAAAGTTCGATGAATAATCATATTTTTGTTTGAAATTATATTAAAACCATGCAATTATATACAGAAAGGTTAGTGTTACGAGATATAACTATTGAAGATAAGCAATCTATTTTCGATTATCGTTCGGATGCAGAAGCCAATAAGTTTCAAAGCTGGATTCCTGAAACGTTAGAAGAGGTGGAAAGCTTTATTTAGAGAAATAATAATGAATTTAATACACCGGAAAGTTGGTATCAGCTTTTGATCACTCATAAAGAAACAAAAGATGTTATCGGAGATATTGGAATTCATTTTCTAGGAAGTGAAAACTTGCAGGTAGAATTAGGAATTACATTAAATACAGCTTTTCAGGGGCAAGGATTTGCTTCTGAAGCATTAAAAGGAGTTATTGATTTCCTTTTTAATGATTTGAATAAACATAGAATTAGTGCTTCCATTGATCCTGATAATACAGATTCTATTAAATTAATGGAAAGAATTGGTTTAAGAAAAGAAGGTCATTTTGTGAAAAGTCTTTTCTGGAAAAACAATTGGGTAGATGATGTCATTTATGCGGTTCTTCAAGAAGAATGGGTTGGAAAATAAAAAAACATCTCAACTGAGATGTTTTTTATTTTTGAATAACCAGCTGTTAAGTGTTCAGCTATATTTTACCAAACTTTAATGGTTCCTTTTTGATTTCCTGAACCTTCAATTTTTATTCTGATGGTATCTTTTATATATGGATTTTTTAAATACCCCCATACAACATCGGCACTATCGAGTTTCTCTTTATCTTCTTCGTAAATGTCTAATGTTATTATGTCTTCTTTATTTCTATCGTACGTTAAGTTGTAAGGATAATCTGTAAAATGATCAATTCTGGTCTCATCCATAGAATGGTAACCATATCGAAATCCTTTTTCAATATAAGGTATAAAATAAAATCCTTTTAGGTTGGCAGAATCCACAATTGTATAATTCAGTTCTTTTACAAAAACTTTTCTTTGCTTTGAATCTGCAATAGTATCTGTTTTAACTCTGTATTTCCATTTTTGATAGCCATACCAACCAAACAATGATGAAAAATATCCTAATGCATAATATAATAGAATTCCAAGTAAAATAATACCTATCGCTCTATTAATCCATTTTTTCATTTATATTAATTTCTGTTATGCTATTTTTTATTAATTACTCTGTTGATATTTTTTCAAATATAACTTATCAATAAAAATCATAATACAAACTCCATTCTCCGGTCTCCTTATTCTTTGCAAACATAAGGCTGCCACTGTCAATCACATTCAAGTTAGCTTTGCCGTCTGAGGAAACCTGAAAAACAAACTCGAAGCCTTCTCCAAAACCATCCTTAAACCCAATGCCAGGCTGGCAAAATGATGGATAACCACCTAATTTAGTGCTGTAACAGTGATTAATGATGTCAAAATAGCTGTCGAAAAGTCCTTCTCTTTCAAGGGTAAGGATTTCGGACGTTATATTATAATCTATGTCTTCAATTCCACCGCCGTCCCATAAAGGAGCATCATTAGCGTAGAACTGGGAACGCATTGGAAATGGATTTAAATAAGAAACAGGGCTTTGTAAGTCTTTGATGACAATATTTTCCAGACTATCATATTCCCTGATAAGCCAGTTTTCACCCATTTTTTCAAAAGTTTCCGGAAAATCCTGAGTGATAAATACCGTAATCAGTTTTTTATCCTTTATCAGTTCCGGCACAAAAGGTTGGTTGGGAAGGTAAAACTGAATAAGCGGCATCATTGGATCTCCATTTTTATCCAAAGGAATCTCTTCATCTTCAGCATAGGCAAATACCCGTCCGATCCATGATTCTTCCAAAATATTCAGAGGTCTGAAGCCACCAGTGAAAAATTCTGTAGCAGGTCTTTCGATCTTATTTTTGATTTCCTGAATTCTGTTGTCCATTTTTGTGATAAGGTATTAGTTTTCTTCTTCTTTAAAATCTTCCATCATCAAATGATGATAACCATTGTATTCAGCTTTTTCTTCATCTGTAAAAGCATCCAATTCCAATGTGAGATTTTTGGCTTCTAAAGTGGAAATTTGCTGGTTATGCTGGGTAAACGCAAAACATCCCAGATAGGAAAGTCCGTTGTCCTTTAATTCTCTTATTTTTTTACTCAGCTCCTGTTGGTTTAGAATGCCACAAGTAAGGGCTGCTTCTTTTATTTCGGCAATAGTCATAGTGATTGTTGATGTGGAGCCAAAGATAAAAAATTGAATAAGGATAAAGAAATTAATGTTGAACAGATTAGATTTTACATTTCAGCTATTTTATCAAATAGTTTAGGATAATTAACAACCAGGCCATTTTCGTCCACTACGATATCCGATTTGAAATCAGTTTGCAGATTGTCATAATGATAAGTATGAGTTGCAATTCTGGTGTATTGCTGAGTAACCGGTTTTACCAGATTATTTAAAACATCAATATAAATAACCTTAATTTCCTGAGTGTCATTTTCAGCCAGTTTCAGGTTGTTAATAGGTAAAGTATTGGTGAAAGGGGTTAAAGAAATATCAATAAAGTTGAAACCATCAAAATCAGCGTTAATCATATTGTTAATTTTCCATTCATGCTGATATTTCTTGCCTGTCAGCCTATTTTTAACAGTATTGATTTCAGATTCAATCATAAATTCCTGAATATTCCACTCCGAGTCAATGGTTAACTGATAATCTACAGCATATATTTTATCTTCATAACAGCCAATAATTTTGGAGGTTACCTGTAGGTCTTTATCATTTTCTTTAAGTTTGAAATATTCCAGAGACTGAAAAGCAATTCCTTGCCAGATCAATGTTTTCATTTTGTTTTGGATTAGGTGTGATCGTAATTTTTAGATTGGATTGCGAAGAAATTTCTATTATTGGGAAATTCTTCGTTTTCTGATCCGGCTTAATGTTTCCCTGGCTACTCCTAGGAATGAAGCCAGTTGGGTAAGAGGAATCCGTTGTAACATTTCGGGATATTTATTTTCAAGATATTCCAGTCTTTCCTGCGCTGAATATAGCTTAAACAGATTAGAAAACTCTTCCTGTTTATAAGCAATCTGTCGGATACAGTTTCGTCCTAGTGATTCTACTTCAATGTACTGCTCTGCTATTTTAAACAATTTTTCCTTATCAAAGACAATAGCGTGTAGTTCTTCACAGGCCATCATATTGAATTCGGAAGGTTTTCCGCTTCCGAAGCTGCTGATATTGGTTGCAATTTCATTTTCAAAGAAAAATTCGGTGTTTTTTACAACAGCATTTATTTCATAATAACTTTTGCAAAAGCCTTTATTAATATAAAATAACGATTTACAAATTTCCCCTTCCTGAAGCAGCAGTTCATTTTTTTTATACACTTTTTCTGAAAGAGCAGGTTGCAGTAAAGCCCAGCTTTCATCAGAAAATGGAGTAAGAGAACGGAGATAAATAAGAAGGTTTTCCAGAATATTTTTCTTTGTATCCATCTGCTGTAAGGTTATTTTTGCGAAAATAGCGAAATTGGATTAGATTTATAATCAGAGATTATTGGTTTAACTTTAAAAAAAATAAAAGAGCGGCAAAAAACCACTCTTCATTTTATATAATAATGTGAATTTTAATATCTGCATCCACATCCGGTTTCTCCATCCTGGCAGAAACGTAAGGGTTCATGACAAGGTATACCACCGCCTCCAGGGTTACTACCACCTCCAGTGGATCTTCTATAACAAGTGTTGCCACTACAATAATAAGATCCGGTAGTAGGAGGGCAATATCCATCTAAACAAACTGCATAAGCAGTGTCACCACCACTGATCAATACCAATTGATTTCTTTTTAATTTTTTTGAATTTTTCATAGTAACTGATGTTTAATTTGTTGATTACTAATATCTAAAAAAATAATACACCAGCAAGTGTCTAATTCTAAATTAAAGATCATTGTTAATGAAATTTACCAACTTTGTTTGTTATTCTACTAATTAAAAATAAATTGCAAAAGATTAATTGATCTCCGTATTATGAAAAAAATACTTTTCACTTTATTTTTTATTCCTGTTGTATTGTGCGCTCAACAAACAATTCATCAGGATCCCGAAATCCTGAATCAGGTTTCACAGGTAAGTACAGATTCTCTTAAAAGTCATATCAATTCTTTGGTGGGCTTTGGAACGAGGCATACGATGAGTTCTACTACAGACCCGAAAAGAGGAATAGGAGCAGCAAGAAAATGGGTATTGAAAAAATTCAATAATTATGCGAAAAACTCTGGTGGAAGGATGGAGGTTTTTATGCAAAATCAAATGCTTCAGCCAGATGGGAAAAGAATTGACCGCCCTACCGATTTGGGAAATGTTATTGCCATTATCCGTGGAACAAATCCTAGTGATAAAAGATTATTTATGGTAAGTGGACATCTGGATTCGAGGGTAAGTGATGTTATGAATGTAAAAGACAATGCTCCGGGAGCCAATGATGACGGAAGTGGGGTAGCTGCCCTTATAGAAAGTGCAAGAATATTGAGCAAATCTAAATTTCCGGCAAGTATTGTGCTGGTTGCTTTTTCCGGTGAAGAGCAAGGGTTGCTAGGATCAAAAATGCTGGCGGAGAAAGCAGTTAATGAAGGCTGGCAATTGGAAGCATTGCTGAATAATGATATGATTTCAAATAATCTCAGTAGTGACACTCATTTAATAAATAGTCATCAACTAAGAGTTTTTTCCGAAGGCCTACCTCAGTACGAATTGGATAAGAAAGCGGCAGATATCAGAAAGTTTGGATTGGAAAACGATGGCGAATCAAGGCAGCTGGCAAGATATATTAAAGAAATAGGAGAACGGTATGTTGATAATCTTCAGGTTAAATTAATCTATAGAAATGATAGGTTTCTGAGAGGCGGAGATCATACTCCGTTTGTAGAAAAAGGTTTTGCTGCGGTACGACTGACTGAATTTAACGAAAACTTCGATCATCAGCATCAGGACATCAGAAAAGAGAATGGAATAGAGTATGGAGATCTGCCTGAGTTTATGGATTTTGAATATTTTAAAAAGAATGTAGGGGTAAATATTGCAGTTTTAGCCAATCTTGCAAAAGCTCCTTCAAAACCTGAAAATGTAAAAATAGAAGTCAATAAGCTTACCAATTTTACAGACCTTTCCTGGGAAAAACCCAAGTTGGGAGAAATAGCGGGATACTACGTTTTGATGCGTGAAACGGATGCTTCGGTGTGGCAGAAAAAAATCTTTACCCAAGAGAATTCTATTCAGTTACCTTATTCTAAAGATAACTATTTCTTTGCAGTACAGGCGGTAAATGCTTCAGGAAATGAAAGTCTGATTGTTGTACCAAAAATAAAATAAAATTTAAATTACACATCAATAGAAGCGGGCTTTAGCCCGCTTTCCTTATTTATAATAGATATCCATTGGCTTTAGCCAAAATCTAAAAATAGATAGTGGTTATTCGATATCCACAGTCATAAAAAGAGCAATCTCTTCGGATTGGTCATACAGTCTTGTATTGATTCCGGTAATATTGAATCCCATTCTTCTGTAAAATTGTATAGCTGGGTAGTTGGTATTCTGGGTTTCAAGTTCAATAACTCTACAATTTAACTTTCTGGCTTCTTTGATCGCGCTTTTAATCAACATAATACCGATTCCCTGTCTTCTGTATTTTTCATTGATCAGGATGTTTTCAATGTAAAAGCTGTTGTTCCAGGTTCTGTGTTCGCAGATGATCCAGCCTTGAAGTTCATTATCAGCAAAAGCTCCAAAGGAATGATCCTTTTCAATAATGGTATTGAGTTCTTCTATGTCATCGGAATCGGTTGTCCAGACTTTGTTATAGGAAAGTTTTTTTTCTCTCATGATAAACTCAAAGGAACCATTGAATTCAATAGAGGAAACAGAATAGATAATATTTGTTGAATATCCGTTGTACCCCCAATTTAGGCTAGGATTGGAGGTTAACTTTTGAAGTTTTTTTATTTCCATTGAAGAATGTTTTTATTGAATTTCTGTACAGATTTCTACTAAATAATTATCAGGATCTTTGATATAGGCTGTTTTTTGTCCCCATGGTTTTACAGCAATATCTTCATAAAGAATAGCTCCGTTTTTTATTGCTTTTTCAATCAGACCTTCTACATCATCAGTTACAAATCCAAGTTCAACTCCAAAAGGTTTAGCTTCGGTTTTTGAAAGCAGAAATCCCTTTTTAATATTAGAACTGGCTAAAGCAATGGAGGCAAAAGATAGAGTGGTTTCTCCTGTCAGTAGCTCTCCATAATCTTTTTCAGGGGTAATGAATTTGATCTCTGCATCAAAAGTGTTTTGGTAGAAATTCATGGATGATTCCACATTTTCTACATACAGAATGACATATTTAAACTTGATCATATTATCAGATTTAGCATTGTTGGGTTTAAATTTATTTTTGATGTATAATATATTCTTCATCTACCATCAGCTCTATGTGAGGCTTGCTTTGAGGATAATATTGTAAGCCTTCGAGATGACCAAAATGAAACGGATATTTTTCAGCAAGCTGCCTTATTTTATTTCCAAATGAATTAAGATTGACGGTCTGAATAGAATCTGTCTTCTGACGGCCATTCGTGAAGAAAAGCATCAGATTACAGTGATTTTTGAAGTCATGGTTTTTGTAATAGAATGCATTCAGGTTTTCTTCTCTACAGATAGAACCCAAATCATTAATGAAGAATTCTTTGTCTGCTAAAGGCAGGTTACAGTCAATTCTTATGGAGAGATTTTCGGCATTATTCTTTTTAAAATCTGAACCCACAATCTGTAGAAAACGATGTTCAATATGGCCAAAATTTTCTACTTCACTATGATAGGTTTTAGTAGATAATGTTTTAAACGGAATACTAGAGTCCTGCAATATGGCGTTCTCACGGGTAAGCAAGGTTTCTATTTCAAGAGCAAACTGAAACTGAAAATCAAAAAGCTGATAACCACCAATATTAATGATAAGTTGGTTTTCATTGATATTAAGAAACAAGAATGCTTCTTTAAAACGGGTTTTCAAATCTTCCAGCTTCCCGATAAAATCATCTGTATTTTCAACCTGAACTCTTGCAGCCAATTCAGCTGCATTATCAGCATGACCGCCATATCCCTCAAAAAACTTAAAAAACTTGAAATGATAGAGATCTTCAGGGAATTTAAAGTACCAGTATACTCCTAAAATCATGTTGTTTTAATTATTAAAATTTAAAAAAGTGAAGTAATCTTGACCATTTTGATGATGGTTTAAGTACTTCAAAGTAATCTTCTGGAGTGAAAGTATTAATTTCAATCTTTTCTCTATCCTTTATGACAATTCCGGTATGTCCTTCCAGGTTTGAGTTAATCTTTTCTAATAAACCTAAGTTAAATAGAACTTTAAGTATTCTATTACCATCATGATAATCTTTATGAAGATCAACGGGTAATGGTTGAAATTTTGGTGTAGATTTTATAAATTGGACAAAAAAGTAAGGATCTAAAACGCCGAATTCCATTCCAAACATGAAAGGAACTTCAATTTCCTGACCTGTTTTTATATTCTTGAAATGACAATGAAAGCCATGAATAAAGTACTTCCATTTTCCCACTTTTCCTGATTGGTTTTTCTTGTCTTTCAGATTGTTAAAAATTAAACTAGGGAATTTTTCATTAAGTTTAATTTTCTTTTCTTTGCAGAACAAGTGAACTAATTGATTTCCAAGTATTCGATAATCTTTTGCACACTGTATAAAGAATGCTTGATTAAGAATAATTTCTTCATCTGAAATAAGCTTACTGATATTAATCTCCGGATCTATTGTATGGATAGCAATGAGATGGTTGGGAAGTGTTTCCTTTAAATCTTCACCATAACTTTCTCTTAAATGTAAAACAGAAGGCTCAAAAAGAATTTTAATTTGCTGATGTCGAGGTCTTCTGATAATATCTTCAATTCTAGGTAATTCCTCGACAGATTTTATATTTATTAAATGAATAATCGTTTCCAAAACTTTAAATACGGGTAATTATTCAAATTTAAATAAAATTTCATGTTCTAAAACATTCAAAACCCCTAAATTTGTGATCAATAAAATTTTACTTGGATGCTTAGGAACATTTCAATTGCGGCAGCTACTTTTTTGTCCGTAGTTACAATCAATGCGCAGAAGAACAAAAATTCTCAATTGGAGAGACCCAAATTAGTAGTAGGTCTTGTTGTAGATCAGATGCGTTGGGACTATTTATACCGTTTTTATAATAAATATGGAAATGACGGTTTCAAAAGACTTTTGAATACAGGATATTCTTTAAATAATGTACACATTCCTTATGTTCCTACCATTACAGCTTTGGGACATACTTGTATCTATACAGGATCTGTACCTGCGATTCACGGAATTGCCGGAAACGACTGGACAGATAAGGAAACAGGTAAAGGAGTATACTGTACCGCGGATGATAGTGTTCAGCCGGTAGGAACAACCAATACAAAGACAGGAAGCCATTCTCCAAAAAACTTATGGTCTACTACAGTAACGGATGAGTTAAGATTGGCAACCAATTTCCAAGGGAAAGTAGTCGGAGTTTCACTGAAAGACAGAGCTTCTATTCTTCCTGCAGGTCACACACCCAACGGAGCTTTCTGGTTTGATGACAGTACCGGAAATTTTATCACCAGTACATGGTATATGAATGATTTACCTCAATGGGTAAAATCATTCAACTCTCAGAATTTACCGGAAAAATTGGTAGCAAACGGTTGGAATACTTTACTTCCAATCAATCAGTATACAGAAAGTGCACCAGACAATTCTCCTTGGGAAGGATTATTGGGTAGTGCAAAAACGCCTACATTCCCATACAATGATCTTGCAAAAGATTACCAGACAAAAAAAGATAATATTCGCTATACACCTTTCGGAAATACATTGACTTTGAAGCTGGCAGAGGCTTCTGTAGAAGGTGAAAAATTAGGCGGTGATAATATTACAGACTTCTTAGCAATCAATTTGGCTTCTACGGATTATGCAGGACATAAGTTTGGGCCGAACTCTATTGAAGTAGAAGATGTTTACATCAGATTAGATCAGGATTTAGCACAATTCTTCAACTATCTGGATTCAAAAGTTGGAAAAGGACAGTATACAGTTTTCCTTTCTGCTGACCACGGTGGAGCACATTCTGTAGGATTCTTGAAAGAACATAAAATTCCGACAGGTTTCTTTGGAGAAGGTGCTGAAAAGAATCTTAACCAAAAATTGAAAGAAAAATTCGGAGCTGATAAATTGATTAACGCAATTGATAACTATCAGATTTACTTTGATAGAAAAGTATTGGCAGATAGCAAGCTTGAATTGGATGATGTAAGAAACTTCGCTGTGAAAGAACTTGAAAAAGATCCAACTGTTTTATATGCAGTTTCTGTAGATAGAGTGGCTGAATCAAGCATTCCGGAACCTATCAAACAAAGAATCATTAACGGAATCAACAGACAGAGAAGTGGTGATATCCAATTGATCTCTCATGATTCTATGCTTCCGCCATATTCTAAAACAGGAACTACACACAGTGTATGGAACTCTTATGATTCACACATTCCATTGATCTTTATGGGTTGGGGAGTTCAGCAAGGAGAAAGCAATAAACCTTATCATATGACTGATATTGCTCCAACAGTTTCTTCACTACTGAAAATTCAATTCCCAAGTGGAAATGTTGGAAATCCAATCACTGAAGTTATGGGTAAATAAGCTGACTAACATACATGAAAAACATTCCAATTCGGAATGTTTTTTTTATTGTATATAAGTTATGAAGTCCTGATGATTTGCTGGATCTCTTTTTGAAACTTCTTATTCTGTTTTCTTATTTTTAAAATAAAATACAACAGGAGAGGAATAAGAATCCCGGCAATAGCAAAGGATATGATCTTCAGATAATAATACTGAGACTTCAGTTTTTTACTTTTTATGGAAGTTTCTTTATTGTGATTATCGATTACCTGATTGATAGACATTAATTCATTTTGCTTTCTTTTGAAACTCATCTCCATGTATTTCTTATTGTACAATTGATATAAATCTTGTTCCCCTATAGCGAGATAGTTATCTGCCATCTCTTTGTAAATACCTTCGTTCAAAATGATGTCTCCTGTATTTTTACTTAGATGCTCAGCTTCTGTTAAAAGGTTCAAAGCTGTTTGATTTTCGTGTTTTTGTTTATGTAGTTCAGACATTCCTTTTAATGCAAATGCTTCCAGACTCTTGGCGTTATTTTTTTGAGCATAGTTCCTGGATTGTAAAAATGCCTGTTCTGCTTTGTCAATTTCATTTAGATTAAGATAGCAATAGCCAATGTTGTAATATACCACACTCATATTGGAGTAAGTTGTTTTCTTGGAAGGAACCTTTTCAAAATTGTCTATTGAAATTAAGAACTTCTCCAGAGCAATTTCGGAATTAGACTGGCTTTTATAGATCATTCCCCTGATGGCATTGCTTGTTGCTGTTTCTATATACCTTGCGGGAGTATTTTCGGGGATTTGGGTTAAATACTGATCTGCTTCATTCAGTGTTTCAAGGCTTTTACTGAACAATTCCATTTGTTGATACTGTATAGCCACAGAAATGAGAACACTTACCTGGCTTTTGGGATCATTGATTTTTTGTGAAAGCTCTTTAGCTTTTAAAATGTATTTCAAAGATTCATCAAAATTTCTTTTCGCAATATTGGCGGTAGAAAGAAGCATATAAAGCTCAATCGATGTTTTAATATTATTGCTTTTTTTTAATAATTGTTCTCCAATCTGAATCGTTTTATCAGGGTTATCATAGATTTCCTGTTTAGCTTTTTTTATCAGAGCAGTATCTGAAGTTTTCTGCCCATTTATAAAAACAATGGATAGAAAGACACAGAATATTATTTTCAATGTTAATTTCATGACACTTTACTTTTACTGATTTCCTGAATATAAGCATTGGGAGACATTCCGGTTACCGATTTAAAAACGGTTGCAAAAGCACTATGAGAAGAAAACCCGGAATATTCAGCCAGATAGCTCACTTTATAATTGAGAAACGTAGAATCGTTTTTTAAAAGTTGGGCAATGTGATTGATCCTTAGTTTGTTGATATAGCCGTTAAAGTTTTTTTCCTTGTTATTATTAATGACTTCCGAAAGATATTTGGTATTAACTTCCAGTTGGGAAGAAAGCATAGAAAGGGACATATTTTTATGCAGGTATCGATCAGATTGTTCAAATTGTTTAAGTTTTTGAAGAATTTCTTCTTCTTTTTCCTTAGAGATTTTATTAGAACTTTTCTCTGCATCTGATATTTTTTTTACTAATCCAGAAACTGAAGATATTGCCTCTTTTTGTCGGTTATCTTGCTTTTCAAAGAATTCAAATTGCCTTTTTAAGTCTTTATTTTTGTTGTAGATGATTATAAAATAGGTAAATAAACCAATGATAATGAAAGCTAGTATAAGTGCGGAAATCCAGAAAGATTGTAAATAAGTTTGTTTTTGAAATTCAATATTTTTATTTTGATTGGTTTCCACCAGTTTTACAATATAGCGTATCCCTTCTCTGGTGCTGGAATTTGTTTTGGTTTTTAAATCATTGTAGTATTTATTGTATTGATGGTATTTGGCATCATCATGAAGAGCAAAATAGGTTCGGGATAAAGATTCGTAGAATTTGATTTTTAAATTGTTGAAAGGAAGGTTTTCAATCAAAGAAAGCCCCAATTCCAGTTTCTGGGCAGAGGTTTTATAATCTTGTATCAAAAAGTAGTACCGGGATAGATTTTCATAAGCTAATCCAAGTAGAAACGGTTGATTTGGCTGTTTTTCAAGATCAGAAATAATACTTTCTATGAGTTTTCTATACTCAGACAGCTTATTTTGCTTCATTAAATAAGAAGAGCGGAAAATTCTGTTTTCCATTTTTATGATTGAATGCTCTTCGTTATAGAGATCAATATACTGGTCACTTTTGTCAAGGTTTTTTAATGCATTTGGGTAATCTCTGTTGATTCCTAGGTTTAGAGCCTGTAATTGATAGAGCTTGGCTGTGGTTATCCTTAATTTAGGATCATTACTTGTCAGAAGTTTCTGATCTGATAGGAGATGAACAATAATCTTTTTTGATTGATTGTATAGGCCCAGATTCTGATATTGGTCTGCAAGATTATAATCTCCAAAAACCTGCATGAAATAAGATAAATTCTGATTCTGATCCTCTTTTTGAGAAAAACTATTGACAGACTGCATATAATCGCCCTTCATAGCAAAAGCCTGTGAAAGTATATTTTGTAAAATGATTTTATGTTCAATATCCTGATCACTTACGAGAATGCCTTGAGTATAACTGATGCAGTCGTCAGAATTTTGATAGAGTTTCTGGAATGCCTTATCAGCGATAATATTAAAATCCGAGCCAGATTGTCCGTTGATAACAATGGAATATACTATCAATATTAATAATAAAATCCGGCCACTATTTTTAAACATTTTGCTTAATAATAATTTGTTTTTCATAATATCCTCTGAAATCAGTCTTTAAAATAGATTGTATTTAAGTGTTTGATTATTAATATTTTAAAATTTTTATTCTTTTGAAATTCACGAATTGTGAAAGCCTTTTTCTTTTGTTTGGGTAAATATAATATTAATATTGTTTCTGTTAAATTAAAATGTTAAATATAAAAATATATGAAAAAACTTTACAAAATGACAATGAAATTATTAGCTGCTTATTTCTTTCTGAATTTTGGTATAGCTGAAGCACAACTGACAGTAATGGGATATGGAAATTATAATGTAGGAGCTGTTTCTGATAAAGGTATAGTAAGTATGCATACCACTGGTGGCGGAATTTTTATGTGGGATGCCAACAATGGGATTGTACAAATAGGATCTATATCAAATGGGTATCCAGCTTCTGGAAGAACAGTTATTTCTAATAACGGAATGAAAATCACATCTTCAGTAACCAATACGACAACAGGCTTCAATGAAATTTCAACCTATGATGTACTTTCTGCTACATGGGTAAACAGAGGAGGGCTTGTTCCTATGGGCTGGGATGGTAGTGTAAGTTCTGCGTGGGGAATGTCTCCTGATGGAAATACTATTGTAGGACTAGGTTGGCTTACTGCAGCGAATGCACATGCCGTTAAATGGGACGAGACAAATGGAGTCGTAGATCTTGGAAGTATAGTTGCAGGACGTAGTTCAAGAGCAAATGCTATAAGCTCTACAGGAAATGTAATTGTAGGTTGGCAGGATGAACCGACAGGAACGAGAAGTGGCGCAAAATGGGTAGATGGGGTAGAAAGTTTTATTACCGATAATAATGGCAGTAATGTAGGTGAAGCAGGAGCAGTTTCTGCGGATGGAAATACAATTATTGGTTCGGCCAATCCTAATCCTTATGTGTGGAAAGCAGGAACAGGAGTAACCTACATAACGCACCCTAATGCTTCATTCTTTTTTAAAGGGGGTGCTACCGGAGTTTCCGGAGACGGAACAAAGGTTATTGGATATTATCGTGCCTTTGCCGCGCCACCAATGTCTGGTGAAGGCTTTATCTGGACTGAAGCTAATGGACGTATTAACCTTAATGATTATGCTCAGAGTTTAGGAATTGATACGAATGGAGTCACAATGGGACTTCCGTTGGCCATTTCTCAGGATGGGAATAAAATTGCAGGAATGGGGGTAGATTCTTCCAATCAGATGGTCGCTTTTTATCTGGATATTACAGAGTCTCTATCCGTAAGGGATGTGGAGAAAAATAAAAATAAAAATACAATTGGCATTTATCCTAATCCGGTAACTGATATAATCTACTTTAAAGGAGCCGGAAAAATTGAAAAAGTAGAAATTTATAATATGGTTGGGCAAAGAGTAAAAGTATTCACAACGGTAGAAGATCATGTTGATGTATCCTCTTTACCAAAAGGAAATTACATATTACAGTTTTCAGAAAAAGGAGGAAAGCAACAGAATCATAAATTCATCAAAAAGTAAGATTCAACAAATTTTAATAATAGTTATACATTGAATGGCTGTTTTCATCATTGAAGACAGTCATTTTTATGTTGGAAGCTGAATATGAAAGCTGATGGTTATCCCTGAAGGATTCGGATTCTTATCTTCCTTAATGACTGTTATAAAATTCATTTTTTTGCCTAATACATTTAAAAAACTATCTTTGCAAAAATTATGGTTTCCAGTATATTGGAATGAAAAGGGAATTGGGTGAAACTCCCAAACTGTCCCCGCAACTGTAAATCGCAACAATAATTTCTGTACGCAGCCACTGTATAAAAACGGGAAGGCACAGAAAGCGAAAGTCAGGAGACCTGCCAGAATAATAATCAAAAAAAAACATATTGCTTTCGGAGGAAAAGTAGAAGAATATGGATATAAAAAGATCTTTAATACTGTTTTTGTCATCTTATGGCTGCTTTCTTTTCGGACAGGAGAAAGTTGTTGATACGATTTATATTTTCGACAGCCAGATGAATAAGGCGAAACTTTTCCATCCTGTAAAAATAATTACGCCGGTAGAAGCTCAAAAGAACTCCACCAACCTTTCCGAATTGCTGAGGTTTCAATCTAATCTTTATATTAAGGAAAATGGCCGTGGCGCTGTTTCTTCACCTTCTTTTAGAGGAACATCAGCCTCACAGACAGCTTTTGTCTGGAATGGTATTAATATTAACTCTAATTTTTTAGGCCAGGGAGATATCAATAATATTGCTCTGTTCGGATATGACCAGATCGGAATAAAACCGGGCGGGGGAAGTGTTGTCTATGGTTCAGGAGCTATTGGAGGAAGTATCCACCTGAACAATACTCTAGACTTTAATAAAGGATTTCATGGTTCTTTATTTTCAGAAGTTGCTTCTTTCGGGACTTATAATAATTTTGTAAAAGGTTCTTACAGTAATGATAAATTCAGCTTTAAGGCTTCTGCAAATTACGCTGTAAGTGCAAACGATTATGAAGTACCGGAATTCGTAGTAGGCAGAACTCCGTTTAAGAATATCAACGGAAGGTATTACAATACCACCTTTAATATTGGTGCTGCTTATAAAATAGCAGATGCTCATACTGTTTCATGGCAAAGCCAGATATTTGATGCATCACAGCATTATGTAATTTATGAGGAAAATGGTAACAGATCAAAGTATAAAGCGAATACCTTAAGAAGTTTGATTTCCTGGGATTTTAATAAAACCAATATTTCCAATAGCTTAAAAGCAGCTTATACTGAGGATAATTACCGCTATTTTTCAGATATTCATTCTCCTAAATTTAGTGGAGGAGAAGGAAAGAATTATATCTTTAAAAATGATTTTAATTACTTTATAACTCCCAAAATCAATATTAATGCTATTGGAGAGTTTCAGGTGAACAAAGCTGTGGGATATGAGACGGGAATAACAAATATTAGCCGAAATATAGGTTCTTTATCCGGAATGATAAGATATTTTGCTTCTAAGGACTTACGTTTTGAAGCTGGTATAAAGAAAGATTTTGTAGAAGGGATTTCATCTCCGATTCTATATTCTTTTTCTGGAAAATGGAATGCTTTGAAATGGTATCATATAGGCGCAAGCTTTTCAAGAAACTTCAGATATCCTACTTTTAATGATCTTTATTGGAAACCGGGAGGAAACCCGGATTTAAGGCCTGAGACTTCTTATAATCTCGATATGGATCATGAGTTTCATTTTGGAGATTTTAAAATTATGCTTAGCCCATATTACATGGATATTAAAGATTATATTAGCTGGCTTCCTACTCCTTATGGATATTGGTCGCCTTTTAATACCTATAAATCCGAATTTTACGGGTTAGAATCACAGGTTACCTGGAATAAAAACTTTGGGAGACACAATCTGAAGATCAATGCGGGCTATACCTATTCAAAATCTACGAATAAGGAAACTCGAAAACAATTGATGTACGTTCCTTTGCATAAAGCAACAGGATCTATAGAGTATCAATTTGACTTCCTTAAAATCTATGCTCAGGGACTTTTTAACGGACTTACTTATACCACAGCAGACCAAAAACGATCGGTAGCATTAGATCCTTATTTTATTTTAAATGCAGGAGTTTCTGCAGATATTTATAAAAGATATACATTAGGATTTAAAATGAATAATATTACAGATACCGTTTACCAAACTGTAGCTGATTATCCGATGCCGAAAAGAAACTATAGTATTTACGCAACAATTAATTTTTAAATAATATGAAACTGAACAAATTTTTACATCTTCTTTTTGCTTTCACGATTCTTTTTGGGGTAGCATCATGTAGCCTTGATACTACTGAAGAGCTAACGATACAGCCTAGAGTTGATTATAGCAACGGATTCCTGATTGCTAATGAAGGTAAGTATGGAACACCTAATGCAGAAGTTACCTTTGTTACTCCGGATCTAAGCGTTAAGCAGGATAATATTTTCTTATCTAATAATGGAGGGAAACTAGGAGATGTTTTGCAAATGATTGCTTTTAATGGAAACAATGCTTATTTATTATTAAATAACTCAAACAAAATCCAAATTGTAAACCGTTATACTTTTAAAGCGACTGGTGAAATTACAGCAGGACTTAACACGCCTCGTTATATGGCATTTGCTAATAATAACATGTATGTAACCAATGATAAGTACAATGGAGATAAATTTGTAAATGTTTATAAAACTTCAGATAATTCTCTTGTTAAGAAAATTACTTTTACAGAAACTGTTGAGAGAGTTGTAGAAGCTGGAAATAATATCTTTGTACAAAATGCGTCGTTTGGATATGGAAATAATATTACCCTTATCAATACAACAACGAATGAAATCCAGAAGACTATTACTGTAAATGGAAATATCAGTAAGATCATTTCAAACAATCAGAATGTTTATGCGATTGCAGCTGGAACTACAGATTCTTATATCTACCAGATTTCAAGTGCGGGAGATATTGTAAAAACAACAACGTTAACAGGAATAGCTAGTGCTAAAAACCTAGAGATTTCAAACAATAAATTCTATTTCAGTTCAGGTAAAAGTGTTTATACAATGGATATGAAAGGATCAACTGTTCCTACTTCACCATTATTTACTGTAGCAAGCAGCATAGATCCATATTCTGATCTTTATGGATTTAGTGTAGTAAAAGATTTGATCTTTACTTCTGATGCCAACGGATTTACACAGGATAGTAAGATTGTTGTTTACAATACATCTGGAGTAGTTGTTAAAACGTTCTCTGCAGGGGTAGCTTCTAATTCTGTATATTGGAACTAAAATAAGACACGCCTCAGGCGTGTACAAAATAATTTTTTATTTTTTCATCATTTGTGTTTTTTTCCGGGCAGGTTTCTCAAGAACCCGCCCGGCTTTGGTATATATCTGATTGAAACACAAAAAAATAGCTGGATATTGATCCAGCTATTTTTTTTGTATTTAATAAAATTTAGTTCACTTTTAATCCCAGCTTTTCAGCTTCGATAATGACAAATTTTGTTGCTTCTTCCTTTTCATTAGCAATTTCACCTTCAAGGATCGCTTCTTTTACTTTCTCCTTTAAAATACCGATCTCACGCCCCGGCTGAAGGTTAAACATTTCCATGATTTCTTCTCCGGTAATAGGAGGCTGAAAGTTTCTTACCTGATCTTTTTCCTCTACCTCTTTGATCTTCACGGCTACATATTCAAAGTTTTTCTTGAATTTTTCCTGCTTTTTAGAGTTTTTAGTCGTGATATCTGCCTTACAAAGGGTGAATAGATCTTCAAGGTTTTCTCCGGCATCAAATAGCAATCTTCTCAACGCAGAATCTGAAGCATCATCCGTAATTAGAGCGATAGGTCTGGAAGAAAGTTTTACCATTTTCTGAACATACTTCATATCAGTGCCCAATGGTAACTTCAATCTCTGGAAAAGAGTTTTTACCATTTTAGAGCCTAAAAACTCATGTCCATGAAATGTCCATCCTGTCCCTTCTACAAATTTTTTAGTAGGTGCTTTTCCTACATCGTGAAGTAAAGCTGCCCAACGCAGCCAAAGATTATCTGTATTGGTAGAAATATTATCTACTACCTCAAGGGTATGGTAGAAGTTATCTTTGTGAGTCTGGCCTTCAACTTCTTCCACGCCTTTCAGTTCAATTAATTCAGGAATAACAAGCTTTAGAAGTCCTGTTTGCTCCATTAATCTTAATCCTACAGATGGTTTCTCAGATAACATGATCTTATTGAATTCCACCATGATCCTTTCCATAGAAACAATCTTGATTCTTTCAGCTTCCTGTTGGATTGCATGTAAAGAATTCTCTTCAATGGTGAAACCTAAAGTGGAAGCAAATCTTACTGCTCTCATCATTCTCAATGGATCATCAGAATAGGTTTGAGCAGGCTCTAATGGAGTTCTTAAAATTTCTTTTTCCAGATCTTCAATACCATTGAACGGATCAATCAGTTCTCCAAAATTGTCTTTATTCAGAGAAATAGCCATCGCATTGATGGTAAAATCTCTTCTCTTTTGATCATCTTCCAAAGTTCCGCCTTCTACTTCTGGCTTTCTGCTGTTTTCGGTATAGCTTTCTTTTCTGGCACCTACAAATTCCAGCTCCAGATCTTTATATTTGATCATTGCTGTTCCATAGGTTTTGAATACTGAAACCTTTAATTTAGGATCAATATCCTGAGCTACATTTTGAGCCAGCTCAATACCGCTCTGCTCTGTCACAAAGTCTATATCTGTAGAAGCCTTTCTCTTCATCAACAGATCACGAACATAGCCACCAACAATGTATACCGATTGGTTATTTTTTTCTGCAGCTTCAGAAATTATTTTAAAAAGTTTTAAATTCTTATTTTGAGTAAGATTAATTTTCATCGTTTATAATAGCGTCAATTTCAACCAAAGCCGATCATTAATCATAATGAGCGAACATTTTATTTATTTTTCCTTCTTCATCAAAAAACATCACTTCTACAGCATGTTTATCCATGATAGATTTATAAAATAATGCTACAGAATCTACACCTTCTGTGGAATGTACCAGATCAAAATGCAGATTCGGAAATTTATCCAGAGCCCTTCTCCAGTATTCACGAACTGCTTTTTTTCCTTTTAAAGAACTTTCTTTTCCTCCGGTAGCAATGGAGATCATAGGAGTTGTAATTTCAATATCCTCAGAATAGTGGGAGAGTATATCATCTAAATCATGAGAGTTCCAGGTATTTACCCACATCTGAGCGAATTCTTGATGATTCATAGCATGTATTTTATGTATTGGATTTTGCAAAGATAGAATTAAAAAAAGAAATCCTGCCGATATACACAGACAAGACTCTAAAAAGATAAATCTATAACTTTGAATTTGAGAGAAGATTCCAAAAGAAATGTGAAGATGGGGACAGAAAATGAAGGAAAGACTGTTTTAACCTTTGATTTTCTTCTGCTTCTTATCCCAATTCACTAGATCACCTTATTCTCTAAGAACTTTGATCCTATTGTCATTCCATATTTTGATTACTGAAGATCCTGAATATTTTGAAACTTTATCTCGGTCTTCTTCTACCGCATAATCCACAAGACTGATGATTTCCTGTGAAATATCGGAGAACTTTAATGGGCTTTTATCACCACTAAAATTAGCTGATGTAGAAACCAAAGGCTTGTTCAGTTTGGTGATTAGTTTTTTGCAAAAGTCATTTTTCACCAATCTGATTCCAATACTTCCGTCTTCCGCCAACAATTCCTTAGGAAGCCCTCTTGGATTTTCGTAAACAATGGTGACTGGTTTTTCACTTAAATCAATAATTTCCCAAGCCATTTCGGGAACATCTACCAGATCCTGAAGCCTCTTTTCAGATTCTACCAGAATAATCATGGATTTGTTTTTCTCACGTTTTTTGATGTCAAAAATTTTGTTGACAGCTTCTATATTCGTAGCATCACAACCAATTCCCCAAATGGTATCAGTAGGGTAAAGAATTGTTCCGCCAGATTTTAATATATCAATAATAGGTTCCATAATTTATTTACATTCAAAACAGAGGATAAAGGTAGAAAATCTGCGAATTTTGAACAAAAAATTGGCGATAAAAAGGAATGTGTATTTATGATTGATAGGTTTTGGCTAAAGCCAATGGATGGATTTATAAAATTAAAAGATGGGCTAAAGCCCATCCCTATTGATGATGTTATTCGTGTAAATTGTAAATGTATTATTGATTGATGAAGAAAAATAGCCTGATTATATCATGTAAATAATTTTACGGTATTTTATCAAATTCAATTAGGAAATAGGGGATAGCCTAATTCAATAAATAAAACTCTATTGATGTTATTCTTGTAAATGATGATGTATTATTGATTGATGAAGAAAAATAATCTGATTATATCATGTAAATAATTTTACGGTATTTTATCAAATTTAATAGAAACGGGCTTTAGCCCGTTCAACAATAAATTATCCACTCCAATGGCTTTAGCCAAAACCTATCGTTTCATTACATCCATCCCAATTTAGACAAATACCTTTCCTCAATAATATTTAGGTGGTGATAATTATGTCCGATAATCAGTTTTCCTATGGTTTCCACAGAAATTTCATGACCGTTAGCCTTACCAATATTTTGTAAAGCAGCTGGGTTCATAGTTTCCAATAGAATTTGAGAAGATTTTCTTACCAATTTATATTCTTCCAATAAAGATTCTAAAGATCTCTCATTAGCGAAAGATTGTTCTGCATATTCATTTTCATCAAATCCAGGAAGATTATTTTTATCGCCTCTAGCAAAAGCTAATATTCTGTATTGGAAAACCCTTTCTGTGTCGGATAAATGAAGAAGGAGTCCTTTCAGTGTCCATTTACCTTCAGCGTAGGCAAATTTTGATTGTTCTTCTGTAAGGTTAGAATAAATTCCTACTGTTTTGTTTTCTGATATTTTTAATTCAGCCAACCAATCTCCTGATGGGATCTGATCTAAATATCTTTGGATATATTTTTGAAATTCTGTCATGTTGTTTTGGGGTATAGATTAGGTTCTGGTTTCGGGGTGTAAGTATGAATAGTAGGTATTTTATTATTCATTATTCATGAATTGCTCCATTCATAAAAATTAACGGAGTCATAGCGTTCAAAGCCGCAGGCAGGGTATAGTTGATTCCCTACATCATTCCCTTTTCCTGTTTCAAGAAGAATTCCGCATGCATTTGAAGCTTTACATAATTCTTTTGACTTTTCAATAAGTTCTTTGGAGTAACCTTTTCCTCTGTGGTGAGCGTTAACATATAGATCATTCAGTAGCCAATAGCGCTGCATTCTTGTAGATGAGAATATAGGGTATAATTGCACAAAACCAGTGAGGATACCATTTTCTTCGGCAACAAAAATTTCAGAGTCTTTGTTTTCGATTCTTTCCTGAAGAAAATCTGAAGCAGCAGGGATATCTGATGATTTATGGTAGAATATTCTGTATTGATCAAATAGCTCAGCCAGTTGAGGTAAATCTGCAAAGACTGCTTTTCTTGTGTTTTTCATATATATTTGGTGGTGATAATAAAAATGAGAAAGATAGTAAATCCTTCTCATTTTATTTATTGTAATGTTATGAAAATGCTTTTTCCAGATCTGCAATAAGATCTTCTGCATCTTCAATACCAACGCTTAAACGTACAAGGTCATCGGTGATTCCCAACTCAGCACGTTTTTCTGCCGGGATAGAAGCGTGAGTCATTAAAGCCGGGTGGTTAGCTAGAGATTCTACTCCTCCTAAAGATTCTGCTAATGTAAATACTCTTACTTTTTCAAGAAACTTAATTGCATCTTCTTTCTTTCCGGATTTGAAAGTGAATGATACCATTCCTCCGGATTCCTTCATTTGAGACTTTGCAAGCTCATACTGAGGGTGAGATTCTAATCCCGGATAAATTACTTTATCTACTGCTGGATGAGTTTCAAGATATTTTGCAACTGCAAGACCGTTATCAGAATGTCTCTGCATTCTTAACGCTAATGTTTTGATTCCTCTCAATACAAGGTAAGAATCGTGCGGCCCTAAAATACCACCACTTGCAAATTGAATAAAGTGAAGTTTTTCACCCAATTCTGCATCTTTAGCAATAAGAGCACCTGCAATAACATCAGAATGTCCTCCTAAATATTTGGTAGCAGAGTGCATTACGATATCAGCTCCAAGATCAATAGGTCTTTGGATATAAGGCGTTGCAAAAGTATTGTCTACAGCAACTAAGATATCTTTTCCTTTAGCAATGTCTACCACAGCTTTGATATCTACCAACTTCATCAATGGATTTGTTGGAGTTTCTACCCAGATTAATTTTGTTTTATCTGTGATGACATCAGCAATTTTAGAAACATCGTCAAAATTCACAAACGTGAACTTCAGTTGATATTTTTCAAAAAGTCTGGTGAACATTCTGTAAGTACCACCATAAAGATCATCTACAGCAATAACTTCATCACCTGGGTTTAATAACTTCAAAACGCAATCGATAGCTGCAAGTCCGGAACCGAAAGCTAAACCTCTCGCTCCGTTTTCAATGCTTGCTAAAGAATCTTCTAACGCTTGTCTTGTAGGGTTAGCAGCTCTTGAATATTCATATCCGGAGTGTACTCCAGGGCTTTTTTGAGCAAAAGTAGAGGTTAAAAATACAGGGACATTTACAGATCCCGTTGCAGACTCGTGGTGCTGCCCTCCGTGAATTACTTTAGTATTAAAATTCATAATATTTTATAATTTATCAATCTAACATTGTACCAATTTACCAGTGTTTTAGAATTGTTACCCTCCTAAATTGTTACATTGTTACACTTTTTTTGTGAACGTTATTATTTAATAGCTGATTTTACAGCAAATTCTTCCGCTACTTCTTCCAACCATTGTGCCACATCTTCCTCTCCGGTTGCTCTTTGGTAAGTATTTCCAAGAGAGACTAAAATCTGGTGGATAAACATCTTCATTTGGTCAACAGGCATTTCTTTTGTCCAAAGGTCAATTCTTAAAGCCTCCATTGTTTTATCATCCCATACAGAGATCATGGTAGCCTTTGTTTCTTCCTTTTCAACACCGCCATCCTGAGCATTCCATGTAATGTTTTCCGGAACGTGGTTTTCGTCTAGCTCTACATCTATCGTAATCTGAGTTTTTCTCATATCAATCTAAAATTTTTAGCAAAGTTAATACTTCTTAAGCTTATCTAAAATTTCTACGAAATTATCTTCATCAGGAAATGGAGTATTTAGGTTGAAAACTTTACCGGCAGGATCTATAATAATAAATCTCGGAATAGATTGAATTTTATATTGGGTCATAAACTCAGCCGCATTATCCAGCCAGAACTGAGGAACTTTTGAAGGTTTCGTTTTTAAATAATTCTGCCATTTGGATTGGCTTTCATCCAGACTGATTGAAATAAACTGAATATTATCAGAATAACGGTACTGGCGGCTTCTGGTATCAAATACCGGGCGGATCTGCTTACATGGCCCGCACCATGTTGCCCATAGATCAATAATTACATATTTTCCTCTATATTCCGATAGAAGATGAGGTTTTCCCTGAGCATCAAGGAATTTTAAATCAGGAAATTGAGCTCCTTTCTGAGATATATTGAGTTGTTCCAGCTTAGATATGGCTAATTTTTTATAATCATTATTGTTCAGCAACTTAAATTCTCTGCCAAAAAGTTGATTTCTGGAAGTACTGTCAGATTCCAGTTCTATACTTTTTACAAGATGTTTTGTTAATAAACGGTCTTTATCAATCGTGTTGGGTAAAGCATTTAATTTTATAAAAAGAATACTGTCAGGATTAGATAATCTTTCTTTATCTGTAAGCATTTGATCCAGTTTATACTGCAGGTAATCATCATTTTTACTTAACAGAGCGGTTGGTTTTGTAATTCTTGAATTCAATTCATTTAAGAAAGCTTTTGGAGCTGCGAATTTAGGATCACTCCAGGAAGTCATTTTTCTGTAATTACTGATCTCATTCAAATATTGAATAGCCAATAATTGTTTTCTGTAAGCAAGATATTCATCAGATAACGCATTATTTTCAGTATCGGTGTAATGGCTAAGTCTGTCTATATTTTTTTCCCAATCAGCCTGTGCCAGTTCATAGAATTTTTTAGGATCATCATTATATTTTTGTTGTTCAATAGAGTAGGAGAACTCGTATCCCAATCCGTCTTCCTTGTTTTTATATTCCTGTTCTGCAGAACGATTAGTCGTAAGGGAATAATCAATATTGGAAGCATTACAGCGGATGTCAAAATTAAAATGATCGCCGCTTCCCATCATAAAATCAATTCTTTTAGTACCAAATTCAAGGCTATATTGGTCAAACGGGAGCTGTTGTTGGGTTTCCCATACAAAGACTCCGTTTTTTATAGCTACACTTCCTATTTTTTTATGGAAATCTTTAGAGAAGATTTTAACAGAATCTATCTTCAGGTCAGTTTCAATTTTTCCCTGTACAAAGACTCCTGTACCTTCATTTGAATAAGGTTTAGGCTTCTGTAAAAGATAAAATGCTCCGGTTGTTACAATAATAAATGCAGATGAATAGACGATCTGTTTTTTATGGTTTAAAAAAGCAGTTTTAAATCCTTTTCCTTTATACCAGAAATACCCGACGATAAGAAATACAAGAGCCCAAAACAGACTTAAATACTCACTGTAGGTAATAAAATGATTCAGGTTCTTAATATTGGGAGCTTTACACAAAATATATAAGGTATTGTAGGGAGAGAAAGGGAGTGTAATTTTCTGAACCAAAGAAAAAATATTAAGAATAAGCCCAAGAATTCCTAACAGAAAGGCCCATATAAACCCAGGAAAAGCAACAGACACACACAATTGAAGTGCTGCAATTCCCAATACAGCAATACATAGTCTTATGAATGTTTTTAAAATCCATACCGTATCGAAAGTGAGCAGTTTTACCTCATTAGGATTAATATAATAATCTAATAACGAAAAGAGAATCGTAAATCCTATGTAAGAAGCAATACACAGAAAAGTTAAGATCAATACAACCAGATATTTTGAGAAATAAAGCTGAAACTTACTGATAGGTTGTGTTTCCATCAGTTGCCAGCCATTGTTTTTATGGTCAGTTTGAGCAATTCTGTTGGCTGCAATTACAATATAAAGCAACAGAAGAAACATACAAAATGCTTTAAGGTTGCCGGTGATACCCTCCTCAAAAACTGAAAAAGGAAGATCTTCCGAAGTGATGAATCGTGGATTGGAAATTTGAAAGAAAAATCCTGTAACAGGAATTAAAAGTCCCATAATCAATGCCAGATATACCAGCCCCAGACCCTTTATTTTCAGCCATTCGGTATTGACTAATGTAATTAATTTTTTCATCGGTGTTAATTTTTAGTGATTTCCATAAACCAGTCTTCCAACCCTGCGCTGTTTTTGATTTCAAAAATTTCAGCATCTTTAAGAACCAGTATTTTAGCTAGCTTAGCAATATCTTCTTTAGACTGAACTGATACTTCTATTGTATGATTGTCAATTATTTGTGCAGTGTAGCTCTCCGGAATGTATTGCAGAAATGCAGATGCTTCATTTAAACCTATTCTTACCCGGTTATGTCGATAATAAGTATTCAGTTCTTCAACACTTCCTGAAAATTTAATAGAACCATTGGAAATAATGGCAAGGTGTGTCACCATTTTCTCTACTTCCTGCAATAGGTGGCTTGAGATAAATATAGTAATTCCTTGCTCTTTATTTAATTTAAGTAACAACTCACGTATTTCCAGCATTCCATTTGGATCAAGACCATTTACAGGTTCATCAAGAATTAAAAGTTCCGGAGATCCCAAAAGGGTCATCGCAATAGCCAATCTTTGTTTCATTCCCAATGAATACTTTTTCGTCTTTACATTTCTGTTTTCCCAAAGATCTACAAGATTCAAAACTCTTTCACATTCCGAATTGGGGAGATCTCTTAATTGCGAAAGAATAATAAGATTATCCCATCCCGACAAATGATCATAAAAAGCAGGACTGTCTATTAGACTTCCGATTTTTTGAAATCCGTCAGGGTAAAGTGCTGTAAGATTTTTACTAAAGATTTCAATGGCGTTATTTTCGTCGGGAAGATTTCCCAACATAACTTTCATGGTTGTAGATTTTCCGGCTCCGTTGGCTCCCAAAAATCCAAAAATACTTCCCTTAGGAACAGCAAGACTTACATTTTTGAGAATGAGTTTATTTTTAGTGAATCCATAGTTGAGATTCCGTATATTAATGAGGTTTTCCATAGATATTTGTGTGACGGTTATAAATAAAAAAAGACTTTCTGTAGTTACAAAAAGTCTTATATAGGTATGAAGTTCAGGTTATTTTGTTACACGAGGCTTGTAACCTGATTCGTTAAAAATTTTGGTAGCATCCATCTTTAGAAAATCTTTCAGTTGTGTGTCTGGCTTTTCCTTAAAATATGCTTTACAGATCTGCCATCCTGTGAAAATGCCGATCTGCGGGGAAGATTCGTTGTCGATTTCAGTGTAGAATTTTGAGAAAGGCCCCGGAGCAATAAAACGTTCACCCAGTCTTGGATCATCACCAAATAATAAATTGCTTTCCACAAAATAATTCCAGATGTTGGCTTCATTGTAAGTGGCCCATTCGTATTGTTTTTGGGTGTAATTCATTTTCAGATAATCAGGGAAATCAGGAAGAAAAGCGTCCTGTAAGATCATTACTTTTCCATTAAGAATGACCTGATCTATAAATTTCTGATGATCCGGAGATTCTGTGACAATATTTTCGGCAAAAAGCTGAGATACTTTAGGAACAATGTTCTGTGGGTTCATCGATTTCTGGAAATATTGTTCAAGTCCTTTATAATGAGCATTACCATCTCCCATAAAACCTGTAATATCTATAAATAAAAGATTTTTTGCTTCATCATAAAAGATAGGATCCTGAGCCATTTGCAAAGCTGATGAAAATAGATATACCTTTGGGCTTTTAAACTGTGGAAAGTAATGTTTAATATGAGAAAATAATCCCTGAAGTTCTGTCTGTAATTTAGCCTGATCTATTTTACCAATAGCTTCTTTATAGATTTTTATTTCTTCTGCATCCACTCTTCTTTTGGTAAAGTCAGCATCAGAAACGGTTCCCTGAAACCATGGGAATTGTGCTTTAAATTGCTCTAACGGAATATTGGGATTATAAAGCTCTTTAGAAATATCCGTCATTTCAATTTTTTCGGCGGTATCTTTTAGCTCTACTTTCCATTGGTTTTCCGGTTCTTTTTTGCAGGAATTCAGTCCTGCAATTAAAATAGAAGAAAGGGCAATATATCTGAAAATCTTCATTATTTTTACATAGATTTAAGGTTTACAAAAGTAAGGATTAAATGCAAAATTCATGATGAAAATTAAAATATTTACAACCCTCTTCTATATTTTCGGATTTATTTTTTTTCAAGCTCAAAAGCTTGAGTTTAAAGATAAAAATCTGGAAAAAGCAATCCTTGAAAATTTTGATTTAAACAAAGATGGAATGATTACTCATTCCGAGGCAGAAGCAATTAATAACCTGTTTCTGGTTCAAAAAGGAATTACTTCCACAGATGATCTGCATTTCTTTAAAAATGTAAAAATGATAATGTTGGATGATAATACAATTTCGGTGATTGTTCTGAAAGATATGGACAAGTTGAACCTGTTTTCGTGCACAGGTTGTAAAGCCACATCATTTAAAGCAGAAAACTTGAAAAATTTGACTTCTTTATACGTAGATAATAACCTTTTAGAAGGGATTTCATTAAAAGATACTCCAAAAATTGATCAATTAACATTATCTTTAAATCAACTAAAAACAGTAGAACTTTCTCAGCTGAAAAATTTAAAAAAGTTAAATGTAGAGCACAACAGAATCCAACACATTGATATTTCAGGAAACCCTTTCCTACAAACTTTAAATGTAGGCGGAAACAACATGAAAGAATCAGACATAAAGAAAGGAATAAAGACAGAGGTAGCCATTTTTGGAACTGATGAACAAAACTAATAGTATGAAAATAGAAACTCAAAGACTTATTTTAAGAGAACTTGAAGACACGGATTTTGAACGAATGTTTCTTCTGGATTCTGACCCTGAGGTAATGAAATACCTTGGAACTCCCGTAACAAGTGTAGATGAATCAAAAGAGATCATCAAAATGATCAGAAAACAATATAAAGAAAATGGAGTAGGAAGATGGGCGGTCATTGAAAAAGAAAGCGGATTACTGATAGGATGGTGCGGTTTAAAACTATTGAAAGAACCTATCAACGGACATGTAGAAACTTTGGATCTTGGGTATCGCTTTATTCCTGAGTTTTGGGGTAAAGGATACGCTTGGGAAGCAGCAAAAGCAACACTGGATTATGGTTTTAATGAATTGAAAGCAGATACAATATATGCTTATGCCGATGCCGGAAATTCGGGTTCTAATTATATCTTAACAAAAATGGGCTTTGAAAATACAGGAGAATTTGATGACTCAGGAGTCAAATGCTTTTGGTATGAACTGAAGCGTGAAAAAAACATTTAAAATCTTATGACAATACGACAAGAAGAGGAGAAGGATTATCAAAAAGTGTTTCAGCTTATAGAAGAAGCATTTCGAGAAATGGAACATAGTGACCATCAGGAACATTTCCTCGTTGAAAAATTAAGGAAATCTGAAGCTTTTATTCCAGAACTCTCATTGATAGCAGAAGATGAAAATGGGAATATGGCTGGTCATATTTTGTTTACAAAACTTAAAATTGAAAATGGTTCAGAGACTTTTGAATCGCTAGCGTTGGCACCTGTTTCTGTTAAACCTGAATTTCAGAACAAAGGAATTGGTGGACAATTGATTCTTTATGGTCATCAAATTGCGAAAGAGCTGGGATATGACTCTGTCATTTTAATTGGACATGAAAATTATTATCCAAGGTTTGGTTACGAAAAAACAAGTAATTTTGGGATTTCATTTCCGTTTGAAATTCCGGAAGAAAACGGAATGGCCATTGAGCTGGTAAAAGACGGGTTAAAAAATAAAAAAGGGATAGTGAAATATCCTAAAGAATTTGGAATAGATTAAAAAAAATAAACGATGCAGACACAAAAAGTGATAGATCATATCGTTGGCTGGTTAAAAGATTATGCAACGAAAGCTAGAGTAAATGGATATGTAATAGGAGTTTCAGGAGGTGTTGATTCCGGAGTAGTTTCTACATTAGCAGCAATGACTGGATTAAAAACATTACTGATTGAAATGCCGATCCGCCAGAAAGCCGATCAGGTAGATCGTGCAAAGGATCACATGAATGACCTGAAATCCAGATTTTCAAACGTGGAAATCATGTCTGTAGACTTAACACCGGCTTTTGAAGAACTTTATAAAACCTTTGATGTAAAAGATGATCTGTATCCGAATGAAAAATTAGCATTTGCCAATACAAGATCCCGTTTGAGAATGCTTACACTGTATTATTATGGTCAACTTAACGGACTTTTAGTGTGTGGAACCGGAAATAAGGTTGAAGACTTTGGAATCGGTTTTTATACCAAATATGGTGATGGCGGAGTAGATGTATCTCCAATCGGAGATCTTTATAAAACCGAAGTTTATGCCTTAGCAAAAGGATTGAATCTGATCAAAAGTATTCAGGAAGCTATTCCTACAGATGGACTTTGGGATGTTGATCGTACGGATGAACAACAGATTGGAGCCACTTATCCGGAATTGGAGAAAATTCAGAAAGAATACGGAACCAAAACAGCAGAAGATTATGAAGGAAGAGATAAAGAAGTATTCCTGATCTTTGACAGAATGCATAAAGCTGCCAAACATAAGATGGATCCTATCCCGGTTTGCGATATTCCTGAAGATTGGAGAGAATCATAAATAGGGTGTAATCATTTAGTAATGTAATATTGTATTCACTATTGTTACATTGCTATACTGATACATTGTTACATTAAAAAACATTGCTACTATGAACAGTAAAATAAGAGCCGTATTTTTTATCTGTCTGGGACTTCTTTTCGGAATGTCTGTGATGTATCTCTATAATAATTTTATTAAAGGTAACGATCATTCATCTTCTGCTAAAACAGAAAACGTAAGCTATGGCAGTTCTACTACAGAAGATCAATATAGTAATACAGGTTCATCATCTCAGGTTTCTATTGAAAAACTGACAGAGGAAAAAACGGTGATCAGCTATGTAAAACAAAATCATAGGCTGCCAGATTATTACATTACAAAAAGTGAAGCCAGAAAACAAGGATGGAATCCTTCAAAAGGGAATCTTTGTGAAATCCTTCCGGGAAAAGCCATTGGTGGAGATAAATTTGGAAACAGAGAAGGAAGATTACCGGATGGAGACAGATATTTTGAAGCCGATGTCAATTACCGTTGTGGCGGAAGAAATGCAGACCGCATTATCTACACTAAAAATGGAGATGTTTACTTGACTAAAAACCATTACAAAAGTTTTGACAAGCAGTAATTGTCATCGCAACGAAGCATAACTGATATATAATTTGCATTTAAATCAGGATATATAGTAATTTTGAAAAATAATAGTTTTGTTTATTTACTGTTTTTATTTCTGGTAATTTCATGCTCAGAAAAGCAAAAAATTGTAAAAGAACCAGAACAAAAAGCTGTGATGACCATACTGATTCAGCCATTCAGAGACATACAACCTGAAAAAGTGGAAACAGTAGCAGAAGGAATTAAAAAAATATATCCCAATGTTAAAGTTTTGGAACCTATAGACTTTCCGGAAAATGCTTATTATAAAGAGAGAAGCCGCTATAGAGCCGATTCGATCATCAAGTTTTTAAACACCAGAACAAAAGAAGGTTTTGTTACGATTGGACTTACTTCAAAAGATATCAGTGTAACCAAAGGAAAAATAAAAGATTTTGGAGTTATGGGCTTAGGGTATAGACCGGGAAAAGCTTGCGTAGCTTCAAACTTTAGGTTAAATAAAGAAAATTCGGATGAGCAGTTTTATAAAATTGCTATTCATGAGCTTGGTCATACCCAAGGGCTGCCACATTGCCCGGAAAAAATGTGTTTTATGAGGTCTGCAGAAGGTAAAAATCCTACAAATGAAGAAACGGATTTTTGTAAGAAATGCAAGACTTTTTTAATCAATAAAAATTGGAAATTTAGTTCAATATGAAAACAGTATATATAGATTTTATAGACATAGGCGATTATGAGGATTTCTATGCTCAGTTGAAGGAGAAAATTCAACTTCCTGAACATTTTGGAGATAATCTTGATGCGCTTTTCGATACCATTACCGGAGAATTGGAAATGCCACTCCACATCGAATTTGTAAATATGACGGTGGATCAGCTTGAAATCTTTGAAGATCTTTTAACAACATTGGAAGATGCAGAGGAAGAAGTGGAAGATTTCACTTTCAGCTACTATCTGGAGCAATATGAAGATGATGAAGACGAAGAAGAAACGGAAGATTAATCGGTAATATAAAAAAGTAAAAAGGTTGTTTTAGAAATAAGACAGCTTTTTTATTGGATTTTTCTTTTTAAAAAGATCCTCTGCATTAGTGTAATCAGCGAAAGCTTACAATTATCTAGAAAATATTTTTCTCGCAAATTGAGGAGATTTTGCAGATTTTCTTTGATGTATCTATTGAAAAACTAAAGGACGCAAAGTTTTTAAATAATATGCTTTTTTTAAGGCGCTAGAAAATCAAAGATTTTCAACAAGCGTATGTTTTTAGGATAAACTACATAGTCATATAATTTTCAGGTGATATATCAGTCATGAATTATTTTATTAGTGGATTCATGGTTATATGAATACAAGCATAATTGTATTAAATTTTATCGTAGATAAAATCTTAGCGCCTTAAAAATATTGCATTTAGAGAATCATTTGCGCCTTTGCGTTTTCCAACTTGAATATCCAAATAAAAAAACCAACAGAACTTCTGTTGGTCTAATCATATAAAACTTACCATAAAATGTAAGTCCATATTATTTTAAATATCACAGCGAAGGCTGAATATTTATTTTAAAATCATGTTTGCAATTCTACAAATTGATCTTATAAAAATGTAGAATCAAAATAGAAAGGCAATAAGTCCTTTACCGCATGCACTTTCACAACCTCTTCATTCATACTTGAGAAATAAAGATCGATGTTTTCGTCTTGCTTGGTTTCGTATTCTATTAAACTCTGACGGCAGGCTCCACAAGGTGGAATTGGCGGGTTTTTCTCATGAAACTCCTTTGGCCCACCCACTACGAAGATCTTTTTTACCTTCACATTAGGAAAGTTGGCTGCTACCCAGAAAAGAGTAGTTCTCTCTGCGCAAAGTCCTGAAGGAAAAGCTGCATTTTCCTGATTGTTTCCGGAATAGATTTCTCCATTCTCAAGCAGCACAGCACAGCCTACAAAAAACTGAGAGTAGGGTGCGTAAGCATTTTCACGAGCCTCTTTGGCTCTTTCAAATAATGTTTTTTCTATATCACTCAGTTCACTGCTATTTTTAAAATATTCGTAACTGATCTGTATGTCTTTTTTCATATATTGTACAGTAAAAAAGGGGGGTAAAATTAGTTCTTTTTAATGAGGTGGGCAATATTTTATTCTTCCAATGAAAAGTTCAATTTTTAAAGCAATAAAATGTTATATACTCCAATAGAATTCAGGAAGGTAGAGTTGAAAAACCGCTGGGTAATGTCTCCCATGTGTATGTATTCATGTGAAAACGGAATGGCCAATGACTTCCATTTTGTGCATTACGGAAGTAGGGCACAGGGTGGAACCGGGCTACTTATGGTAGAAGCTACAGGGGTGGAACCAAGAGGAAGAATTACCAATCACTGCATGGGAATTTGGAATGATGAACAAGCGGAAAAACTACAGCGAATTGTAGAATTTGTTCACCAAAATTCAGATAGTAAGATAGGAATCCAGCTGGCTCATGCAGGAAGAAAAGGCTCTACATGGAATAATCTGCAAATTTCTGTTGAAGAAGGTTGGGAAACCATTGCGCCAAGTTCTATTCCTTATCATCCGTCAGAAAGAATTCCACACGCTTTGAGTACTGCTGAGGTAAAGGAACAGGTTCATTATTTTAAAAAAGCAGCCCGAAGAGCTGTAGCAGCAGGTTTTGATGTTATTGAAATTCATGGAGCACATGGATATCTTATCCATCAGTTTTTATCTCCATTATCCAATATCCGAACTGATGAATACGGCGGAAGTTTTGAAAACAGAATCCGATTTCTCCTTGAAATTGTAGATGCTGTGAATGAGGAATTAAACGAAAATACAGCACTTTTTGTAAGGATTTCCGGAACTGAATATGCTGAAAATGGATGGGATATTGAGGATAGTGTTGCCCTTGCAAAAGTTTTAAAAGAGCATTCCGTTGATCTTGTAGATGTATCGAGTGGTGGCAATATTCATGGAGCAAAAATTTCAGTTTTCAACGGCTATCAGGTTCCGTTTTCTTCTCAGATAAAAATTGAAGCTGGTGTGAAAACCGGAGCAGTAGGATTAATTACAAAAGTTGAGCAGGCAGAGGAAATTCTTCAGAGCGGAGAGGCAGACCTGATTTTTGTGGCAAGAGAAATTTTAAGAAATCCATACCTTGCAGTTCAGGGAAGCTTTGAGATGAAAGAAGACTGCTTTTTTCCACATCAATATACAAGAGCTAAAATCTCTTCATAATACGATCAGAACATTATAATGCTAAGAAAATGAACATAGAAGACTTTATGCTAACCTGCCCCAGTAAGAAATTTCTGGGCGTGGAATGTTTGGGATGTGGTGCTCAGCGAGCCATCGTTTTGGTCTTTGAAGGAAAGTTTTCGGAAGCATTTAAAATGTATCCGGCAGTATATACTGTATTGCTGTTCTTTTTTATTTTAGGACTAAGTGTTATCGATCAGAAAAGAAAGTATTCATCGGTTCTTATGAAGCTGGTGATCGTTAACCTCGTGATTGCTGTTATTTCTTATGTTTATAAACATTTTTGATTATATTTTAGAGAATATTAAAAATTGAAGCTGTTTTTTTAATATTATTTAATTCTAAAAGAACGAAAGTCGTAGAATTACTACAATTTTTGAAACAGTGGTCTTAAAACTTTTTAAATTAGAACATGAACTCTATCTTTGTTATGAGAAATCCTTTAAACAGGGCTATCATTAATGATTTAAATTTAAGAATATGGCAGGAAATTCAAGAGGAATCTTAAAATTCAATGGAGGTGAAGGTCAGAAGTTATTAAAACTTAATTACAGCGTTTCAAGAGCTACTGATGTTTCAGGACGTGTAGCATCAGATCCGTCAAATGCACTGATTAAAGTAACCATCGAAGCAACAGAAAAATCTGATGTTTTGGAAAGTTTACTAAACAGCAAATATAAACCTACAACAGGAGAAATCAATTTCAATAAATCTCACGAAGAAGGAACATTAATTACTTTGAAATGGGARAACGGATATGTRATYCARCAYGAAGTAGACTTYGAYGCARTAGACAGCAACARTATGCTGATTAGCTTTGTCGTAAGCGCTGAAACGATTACTTATGGTAATTCTGAATACGCAGGACTTTGGCCAAGCAGCTAAGTCTTTGTCACTTAAAAATAAAAAGACTGTCTTCATAAGACGGTCTTTTTTACCTTATTCATGCCTATTCTAAAAGGAACTTAAAATTTCCTTTTCCTAAACACTATTTAAAAACAAATCGCCACAAAATATGTCAAATACACCCGGAATATCCAATGCTGCATTTCGTCCTACACAAAATGCGGATGGTATATCTGAAAATCATCATACAGGTATTAATCGCTTGGTAAAGCTTTCCATCGTGATAGAGGGAAAGATTATCAAATACTATAAACATTTCAAGCTTAAACAAAGCACAAGAAGACATCATGAATTCACATTGACTCTAGCTCATGATACCTTGGGAGAAAGGCAAACCCATTCATTGGAAGATGCCAACAAATTCCTTGGAAAACGTCTTACAGCCATTATTTCATATAAAGACATCGATAACAGTCCTGAAAGAACTTTCGTAGGTGTTATTACAGGAGTAGGATTCAGCCAGGAGAAAATGAGTTTGGGAAATATTGTCCTGACAGGAAGTAGCCCGACAATTCTATTAGATGGAGCTCCGCATATTCAGAGTTTTGGAGGAAATCAATCTGTAAATATGGGAATCATCGCAGAAGATATCATCAGACAAGGAATAGATAAAAGTCGCTTTGATATCAGGATAGATGCGAATAATTTTTCTCAGATCATCTATAGCAGTCAGTATGATGAAACACATTATAACTATCTGGCCAGAATGGCTGAAGCTTATGGTGAGCAGTTCTATTATGACGGGGAAGTGCTTCATTTCGGAAAACTTCCACCGCAAAATAAGCCGATTATCCTTACTTATGGAAGCAGTGCCAATGATATAAAAGTGGAATTAAAAGCAGTTCATACCAAGCCCCAATTCTATGGATATAACAGCAGCAAAGATGAAAAACTGACTTCAGGTTCTACACCAATTAAACATGTAGGAGATCTGGCAAAAAAAGCATACAGCCATAACGACTCTATTTATAAGACCCCGGCATTACAAGTGGCTCCAATGAAAGCAAATACTCATCTGGATGTTGAATATTCACAGAAAAGTGCTTCCGGAAGTGAGGCTGTAAATGTCTTCACTATTTCAGGGAATACCACTGTTCCTTTTTTACACCCGGGTTGCGTAGCTGATGTACAGATGCGTAAACCAGATTCTAATGAAACGTCTTATTTTACAAGAATCATGATCACGGAAGCTGAGCATGAAATTGATACAATAGGCCATTATCAGGGAAGTTTCGTGGGAATTGCTGCCGATACAGGATTTCTGCCAAGACCGGAATATACTGTTCCAAAAGCAGAACCACAGACCGCCACAGTGATTTCTAATACAGACCCTTTAGGACAAGGCAGAGTACAAGTAAGATTCGATTGGCAGACCAATGACACTACCCATTTTATCCGTATGATGAGCCCCGATGCAGGAGGAACAGATCAGGTATCTCAAAACAGAGGATACGTAGCCATTCCGGAGGTAGGAGATCAGGTAATGGTAAATTTCGTTCACAGTCATCCGGACAGACCTTTCGTAATGGGAGGAATGTTTCACGGCGGAGTCGCTTTAGGTGGCGGAATCAATAACCGATTGAAATCGATACAAACCAGAAGCGGAATCAGAATTTTATTGAATGATGATGAAGGAAGTGTGACGATTCTAGATCCGAGCGGAAATAGCTATTTTATGGATGGAAAGGGAAATATTAATATGAAAGCTCCTAAAAATTTTACTTTAAATGCAGGAGAGAATATCAATATTACTGCAGGAAAAGAAATCTCTATTGATGCAGGAGCAAGTATTACCAGTACAGCCAATGAAGATATTAATTCAACCGCAGGAAAAGATATTATGCAGACCGCATCGGGAGATATCAGGGAATCCTCAGATACCAGAACGGAATTGGTAGATAAAGAATTTAAAAGGCAATCTGAAACCTCCAACGAAATAGCAGGCGAAATTTCCATGTTCAGCGAACAGGAAAATATGACCATGCAAAGCGGAAAAATTGTAGAATTCAACAGTGCTGAAAAATCAAAACTTTTCTAATATGGCAATCATTAAAACAGCAACTAATATTCATATAAAAGTTAAAGACTCTTACCACTTGAATGTTGGACAAAAGGTTGAAAAAATTGCTCAAAAGATTAATGTAGAAGCAAAAGATGAAAACCTTGTACTAGCAAGCATGAAGAAAATAGTATCAGAGGGATATAAGAAAAACAAATAACAGAATAAGATCTAATAAGAATCTATGTCAAATATAGTTTTTGGAAATTATACACCTTCCGAAGAAGAAGATGACGGGATACAGGAAGTAATCATAGGTGTCTTTTTTGATGGTACCCTGAATAACGAAAGGAATACCTATCTCCGAAAAGAATATCAAAAGAAAAGAGCGAAACAACCCTATGATGAAGATGCTGTAGACGATTATCCTATACTAAAAGCTGATGCTGATAGTTATGATAATGACTATTCTAATGTTGCAAGAATGTATCATTTTTATAATAATAACAGTCAGAATTCAATCTATGTAGAAGGAATTGGGACAGAAAACGGAGCAAGAACAGATGCCAGTCAAGGATATATTACGGGAACAGGTAGCACCGGAGTGCCTGCCAAAGTGAAGATAGGGTGTAGACTTGTGGCTGAAAAAATTAAAAGTTTTGCCACAAAGAAAAAAACAGTAAACCTTATTCTTGATGTATTTGGCTTTAGTAGAGGAGCTGCAGCCGCACGTCATTTTGTGCATGAGGTAACACAATTAAGAAATGGAAAAAATCCAGCAAGAGGAGTGTTAGGACAGTTGTTGGCTAATTATAATATTCAGATTAATAAATTTCAGATAAGATTTGTCGGATTATATGATACCGTGTCTTCTTATGGTGGTGATTTTGGTAATGATGTGGAAGATTTGGGTCTAGATTCTATAAGAAACAGTTCTGTGAAAAATGTTGTACAGTTTGCAGCAGGTCACGAATGGAGAACTAATTTCAGTCTTACTGATATTACAAGTGCGGGAGAAAAAGGGAAAGAATTTACAATTCCTGGTGCCCATGCCGATGTTGGTGGATGTTACGAAAGTGAGGTATTTAAACAAGATCACAGTCCCTCTTTAACGCCAGCAAGAGTTATTAATGACCCTGTGGAATATAACCGTATTGCAGAAGGTAAAAAACAGGTTTTTATTGATCAAGGATGGTATCTCAAAGGACAGATTAAAACAGGTCCACACTCTAATAAATATGTCAACCATATTTATTTACAGGGTGAAAGATATATTGATAAAAGATACAGCTATATTCCTTTACACTTTATGTGCCAGATGGCTAAAGATAAAAAATCGGAATTTAATACCTCTTCTGTGGAGTTCAAGTTTCAGATTCCACAAAAGGCAGGGCAAAATGGGACTCACATTCTAAGCTATGTCAAAACTAGACTACAGAAATATATTGATGAAACAAAAAATCTGAATGCTTTTGAAAGAAACAAGATTTCTTATAAAAAATATCTTGATTTTGAGAATGAAAAAAAGCTTATCAATAATTACGTACATTGGTCTGCAACAGGGAAAGCAGGACATGGTCCAAGAAACGATGGAAGAAGAGAAATTATAAACGGCTAATCCATGAAAAAAATAATACAAATATTTCTATTATCTGCAACTCTAAGTAGTTTGCTCTATAATTGTCAAAAAGGTAATGTAATGAATGATATATATGTTTATGAAACCGGTTCCGGATGTGATGAAAACTATCCTATAGATACTTACCGACAGGTATTTTATTCTAAGGATAACAAAATGATTCAAATTGACGGACTTGGATTTCAAAGAGGACCATGGGGAAATGGAGGAGTAACCTATGTGAAAAATGAAAAAGAAGATAAAAAGTTACCTGCTACAATGAAAGTAGGTTATTATTCTTATGCAGAAGATAAATTTTATGAAGGAGAGTTCAATCTTCCTAGTGATAAAATCAAAGAATATCTTAATGAAAAAGCAGATGATCCGGAATACGCCAATAAAAAAAATGAAAACAGCAAAGACGGCTTTTTTCATAAATATAACCGTATAGAAGTTGGATTTACATTAGGCGGAATGGTAGTTGTATGGATGAAAGGAGAAGATGCTCAAAAAGTACTTTCTACATTTACAGCTAAAGAAGCTTTTCCTAAATGGAGTTCTGTTTTTGAAGACTCAGACCGCAAAGAAAAAGTGGAATATGGGTTAAATAATAATGTCTACACTCCAAAAGTTAAAAACGAAATCCTGACCAAAACACTTCCTTTAGGCCTTTGGAAAACTTATGAAGAGAAGTTCAGTTGGGTACCTGCTGTAAATCTGCCATCAGGAAGTAAATTGGAAAATATTTCGATAAAAACAATTAATGCTGAAACAGAAACACTCTATAATGCTGATCACAAAGATAGAAAAAGAGCAGTACCTTATAATATAGAATTCTTTTGGTCACTCAATGGAAAGCATTATAATTCAAGGATTGTTTTTGGGGATAATATGAATTATTATAATGCTATTTATAAAGCAACTAAAGCTTCTGCAACAGATGCAAGACCTTCAGACTTCAGACAAGAAGAAGTATACAAAAATTTTCACCTATTGAAATCTGATCAATCTGCACAACTAGCAATTAATGTAGGAAGTGATCAATCTATCAATGTTTCATTAAAACAAGGAGATCAGAATCTTTCCTTCAAAGGTATTATCACAAAAACTTTTGAACAGTAGAATAGTTCCATACCATTATGAATGATGATTGTAATTAATGACTGAGATATGAAAAGGCTCTTAATTTATATACTGATATTTCAATATTTCTTAATCTCATGTCAAAATAAAATGGAAAAATACAAATGGCTTCCTACAGAAAGCTCACCTTTTTTATATCCTATGAACATATATAAGGGCAATCTTTATCTTGAAGATGGTACCAATGTGTATATTCCATGTTCCGGGATTTCTCATACAGGTTGGGGATATGGTGGTTCTACCCATACTCAGGGAGAGGATTTAAAAGCAGTTCCTGTAAAACTGGAGGTAACCTGGGCTTCTTTTTTAGAAAATAAATTTTATACCGGAAGTTGGGAGTTGCCTGTAGATAAAATAAAAAAGCTTTTTAAAGAAGGAACAGTGAATTGGAGAAACAATGAAAAGGGAACTTATTCTTCAGTAGTTGTAGGATTGGCACCAGGAGGAGTTGCTGTAGTCTGGATGTACGGTAATGACCAGCAAATAGAAATAGGTAGATATCAGGCAAAAGAAACTCAAGTTGCCATGAAAGATTATGTTCCCGGAAATCCAACCATCACTCAGAAAGAATATTTTGATATGAGCGCCTTTGTTCCCGAAGCCTATGAAAATATGATGAAAAACGGAATCCCGTTTGGAATCTGGGATACTTATCGTAAAAAATACAATTGGAAAACAAGCATAGAAATTCCTAATCATACATTGAAAAATGTGACGATGGAAATGTACAATGGAGAAATGGAAACATTATTTAATGAAACCATTACTAAGAATCCTTTTAAAGAAAGAGCTGTTCCGCGTTTGTTATCTTTTTTGTTTGAAGATAAGAATGGGAAACAGACTGTTTTTGAAGTAAGATATTTTGATGAAGATGAAATCTTTTCATTATTTAAAAAGACAGATGCAAACCAACCTATAGAAATTATCCTTCAAATGAATGAAGATCTTACCAACAGAAAGCTGATTTTGAAACAAGGAGATAAAGAATTCCCAATACAGAAAATAGATTATGAAAATATGTGGGAACTTAAAAAGTATAAGTCAAAATAAATGTACATCAATAGTATATAAAAGAATTAGGTTCAGAAAAACAATGAAGCCGACTTATTATGAAGAAGTTTAATATACATTCCGTTCAGAAAAATGAAAAGCTAAAAAGCATTGCTGCTCTTTATGATATGGATGCAGATGCTTTAAAGTTATTCCATAACAATCACTGCGAGGTAAAAGATATGATCCTTATAGACCTTACCAGACAGGAAGAGCTTTTTATTCCTAGAACTGCTGTTGCAGACAAGAATAAATTGGTAAGATTTGGAAGAGGAAATCGTCTTATTTTTCAGCCGGAACATTCCTTCTGCAAATATGGAGTAACCATTAATTTTGAAACTGGAGAACATAAAAATGAACTAAAATATAATGCCTCAGTCCGTTGGTTGAAATACGAGAATAAGCAGCATTTTTTTGAGATCAACCGTACTTCAAACTTATATCTGAACCAGGAGGAAGTCAATGAAATTGCAGATATGCTGGCTTATAAAACCTCAAAAGTTTTGTATCCATTACAAGTAAGTGTAGATGAGAGAGGAAAATTCAATCAGGTAGAGAACGTTTCATGCTTTAAAGAAAGATGGGAAAGTGTTAAAGAAGAAGTTTATCAAGAGTTTGAAGGAGAAATTGTAGATGAATATTGCCTGAGAATAGAAAAAATTATAGAGGAGGGCGATGCTGTAGACCTTTATCTTAAAAATGATTATTTCCTGAGAACATTGTTCTTGGGAATTTATCAGAGCTTTGGAGAAAACTATCAGCTGGAGCTGGAGGAGAACTTTCCAGTTGTCAGCAACCCGATAGAACCCAACTATAAAATACATATAGAAACAGATCCCATAAAAGATGAATATGATCTGATCAATATAGCAGGAAAAGGAAGATTATATGATGAAAGAAGCATATCCGATTTTATCAATGAATATCCTTTCTCAATGATTATTACAGATGATCCGACCATGAATGAAGAAGGTAACTTTAGAATACAATATTATCTGAACGGAGAAACTTTACTGCCAGAATCTTTATATCTGGAATGCAGTATGATGCTAGAGGAAGAAAAGAAAATATCAGTGGTGGTTTCCACAATAGCAGAATAAAAAAACAAATAAAATGAAATTTAAATTAGACGATAAACTATTTACCTTGATAGGGCTGCTGTGCTTCAGTTTATCTTTTGCACAAAAAGTAGAATTTACGGTACCAAAGAGTATTGAGGTTTTGGAAAATATCATTTTTGATTTTCAAAATGACTTTACGAAGAATATCGCAATGGATGCGGCAGCTGTTCCCGATAATTTTTCAACTACAGTAGATCTTTTTAACCTGAAAGATGATGCAGATAAAAAAAATCCTTATCTAAATCTTGCTTTGAATAAAGGAGCAAAAGCCAAACAGTTTATTGAAAGAGCAAGCTGGACAGTAACCTTTAAGAAAATATCTAAAAAAAGTACAAAAGTAAGCATCGATATTGAATCTATCATTCCCGATCGATGGTCAAAGAAAGAGGTAGATATAAAACGTACCCAATCCACAGGAAAAGTAGAAAACGAAATCAAAGAATTTCTGCTAAACTATAAAAAAACAAAATCCTCATCTGCGTGGGCAACCGCAGATGCCGCTGCAGAACCTACAGCAGCACAGATCGCTGTTGCGGAAGCACAAGCCAGAGTTCAGATGGAAGAACTGGAAAATAGAAAGCTTATTCAGAAAACAACTTCAAAAAAGCTACAGGCATTATTCAGTAAAAAGCAATTTATTACTCTGCCGACAACGGCTGAAACCTTTACAAAATCATTACAGATACAACCCCAGGAACTGAAATGCGAAGATTGTAAAGGAGGAAAATATGCAAGCTGGGATATTGATGAAGTATTTAATCTGATCTATACTAAAATGAATGGCGGCGAAGAGTACTATGCCCTACAGTATTACGGTGACAAAAAAGTTTCCGGATTACCTTACGGACTTGTATTCAATGAAAGCTCTGCTTCAGAATGTAAAGCCAAGTTTGCAAGATATAATGCCAAGCTTTATCAAACAACGGTAGAAGTTGATGCCAATACAGCAACAGCAGTAACGGTAGTTACTTTCAAAATGAATAATAGTTTTGTTCAACTTGAATTTGGAAACCAATACCTGACAAAACTTCTAGTATCCAATAAAGAACAATAACCATGGCTGAAAAACATATTGTAGTACAGGGAGCCATGTGCAAGTGCCAGTTCGGACAGGCTCCGGATAAACTTAAAGTACTTTCACACCAAAAAGAATATGCTAACGATAAAAATGCTTCCAAAAAACTCATCGTTACCACAAAAGAAATAGGAGGAGCAACATTTGAGAAAAATACATTCGGAAACTGTACCAAAAACGGAGGGCCACCACCGCCATGTAAGATCATGGTGACCGAATGGCAGAATTTCTATGATAAAGTACAATTAAGTAACGGCGGATATATTATTTTGGAAGACAGCAAAGCCATCTGTGCCGTTGCTGGAACTCCATGTATAGAAATTACAGATCATGGCCAAAGAGCAGAAGCCAGTCAGCAAAACTTTAAAAATGCCAATAAGGATGTGCAGCAGCAGATCAATCCTTTGGTAAATACGGAATCAATGTATAACGATCAGCCTACCCACCAAGGAGAGGACAATGTAATCTAAAATGCAAAGAAATGGAGAAAGGCGTTAAAACAATAAAATTTCAAGGCCCTCATTATCCAGGCATGACTGTGCCTGGAAAAAGAATTACCCTAAAAGCAGATCAATATGGTTTTTTTGAGGTAGATCAGTGGCTTCCGGGAACGACTGCTGAAGATAAAAAGAAACCCGTAGTTTGGATGAGCGAGAGTATGGACAGATTATCCATTCTTAGTAAAAAACAATCGACATCCGGATTTAAATTTGTAATCGGGAAGAAATACTGTGGAAATTATTACTACTATATAGAAGCCAGCCTTTCAGGAAACAGAGATAAAAAACATAACTCAGGACTCTATGTAAAAGGATGGTGTGAACCTAAAATTGTAAACAGTAGATGGTGCATGAAGGAAGGAGGTGATGATGTAAGAAAGACGTATGTTTTTTCTTATGGCCATATTATCTATCTTCATTTAGATACAGAAGGGCTTAATGGTGATAATGTAACTGTAGAAGTTTATAAAGTAGTAGAAGGAGGAAGAGGCCTTAATGACGATAAACTGATTACAAATTATAATGCAAAAGTAATAGATGGTCAGATCAACCTCAAAATGGGAAATACCTATCAGTGGTATGGTAAAATCGGCAGACCTAAAGACAAAGAAGAATTTTATGTAAAAGTAAAAACGGCTTCAGGGCTCGAAGTAACCGATGGTAAAGATAAAGTTCATGCTCGTTTTCTGAGGATTCAAAATAGAGTAGTAAGTAAAGCTGTAGAAAGTTCGGTTAATAATACCCCAACGAAAGTAGGTTTACCCGATAAAAATCAAAAGAATACCCACTCCTGCAGATTCCAGGAAATCAGTGTAGATGATAATGGAGACCATTTTGTAGTCTTTAAAGAAGGAAGTACCAAATTCAAAAAAGTAACTTCCGAAACCCAGTTGGTAACCAGAAGAATACATTTTGCTTTTGATAAATCAGAGATACGCCCGGAAGAAAGAGCATTTCTACAGACCCTGCTTGATTTTCTACTGTATAACCAACACTTGGATATGACCCTTTCCGGGCATGCCGATGATAGAGGAACGCTGGATTACAATCAGGCACTTTCAGAAAGAAGAGCCCAAGCCGTAAAAGATTTTTTTGTGAATGGAGGACTTATCAAAAACCGAATTAAAACAAGAGGTTATGGTGAGGTAAACCCTGCTGTAATGGGTAAAACAGAAGAAGCCTATAAAAAGAACCGCAGAGTAGAAATTGATTTCAGTTATCTGGAATACAATCAGGAAGCATTGATCTATGAGACCATTGCCCCGGATGCCAAGAAAGCGAAGGAAATTACAGTGAATGTAAGAGAACGTATAGATAAAGGATGTTTCAGAAAAGAAAAGCATGACAAAAATATTATCTATATCAATGAAACCGGAGGTAAAGATCTAATTCCTAAGAAAGGAGATAAAGTTAAACAATCCGTATTTTCACAACAGTCTGCGTTTCCTAAAAACTATGCATTAATGCTGTTGAAATATCTCAATCCGTTTTCTACGATTGATTATAAATTCGCATTTTATATCAATAGCTGTGCTTATTACGCCAGTAAGAAAAATGCAACACTTGAAGTAAGAGTATATCCGGATATTATCTGGATCGGTCATTTCCAGTATAATGGGGATGAGAAAGTAATGCCTTACTATTTTCATCAAAAAAACTTTGACCTGGAACAAGGAATTACCGATGTTCTAAATGAATTGAAGAGTACTATTTTCTATAAAATATTCAGACTGTTCCCAGCCAACTTTATTGTGGAGCAGACCCTTCTGAAATATATTGAAAGCCAGGCGAAAAGTTATTTCTACGGAATTCATACCATCCACAACCGTACTATAGAAAAAGCCGGTCAAGAGCTTTCTTTAGTAGGAACTCAGACAAACATTATCAAGCAGACGGATTATACAAGATTTGCTGCGGCAGCCGTTATTTATGGTTTTGTAGTTATAGGAATTCTTGTCGAACTTTTGATGATCTACCTCACAAGAGGTCGAAATATTGCTACCAAGCTTCAGAAATTTGCTAAAATGGCAAGAAGAGCAGAGTCAGTTCTGAAAAGAATGGATGATGCAGGAGTAGAGCTTATTCCACCGGCAATAGCAATAAATGCAGGAATGTATTATCAGAAACAGAAAGACGGTAAGGTGGGGGTAGTATACAAAGCTAATTTAAAAGCAGATCCTTTAATTGCGTTGAATTTCAAAAAAGAGTTTGACCTGTTGAAGCTAATAACTAAGACGATAGAGGATATAAAAGGGGCAATGTATCCGAAAGATAAGGTAGCTAAGAAAAAATTAGACTTAAATAAAGAGAATAATAACAACATTGCAGAATATTTCAAAAATAAAGGAGTACCTGAGATCAAAGGCATTATAGAGATCAAAGGCGATATAATGTTTGAGCATAATGTGAAATATAGCCTTCTTACCAATACATACTCCATAATTGATAAGCTAAAGAATGGTATTTTTACAGCAAAAGATGAAGTTCTGCTTAAAGATCAGATAAAATTTACAGCAACGGTATTAGGATCATACAAATATGAGTTTGAATTTGATCCATTACAGACCTCAATACAAGGAAAGCTCAATATAACAATTCAAGGTTCATGCGGATCCCGATTGAGATATGGAGTAGATAATAAAGGGGGAAAAGGCCTCTTTGTTAAAAAAACATTATATTGTTCTGGTATTGAAGGAACGTATCTGGGAGAGCTCAAGATTAAAAATAGATTTACTGATATTTTTGATACATCTACTAATAAAGGAAAGCCGGTGCCGTTTACATTAATAGAACCTTTTGAAATGCCAATGTATGAGATTCAATTATTTAAACCTTAAATAAAATGAAAAGAATTATCCCAATACTTTTAACATTAATCAGTTTACAAAGCTGTTCACAAGAAAAAAATAAGACTATGCAAAATTCCAATATTACAGCAGATAATATTGTCACAGAAATATCAAAGCAGGTAAAGAATTATCCTATAGAACCTAATTATGGCTTCAGATATGAGAATAATCAATGTTATTTTGAAGTATTTATTAATGACTTTCCCGCTTTTAAACAATTTAAAAAGCCAACAAGTTCTGCATTTGAGATAAACCTTTTTATTTTTAAAAATGGTACTCAAAAAATAACCTACAAATTATACCCGGTCAATTCAGCAGCTTTATCTGAAGAGACTTCTTTAACGTTGAATCTGGAATCTTTTGATATGAAAAATGAAAGCCAGGGAGATGTTGTAGTACAAGAATTTAAAACCCCTTCCACAGAAGTAAAAATAGCTGATAATTATTCTAATCAAAAATTTGTAGGTGCAGGGAAAAATTATTACGAAGGAAGTTTTGATGTCAAAGTAAATGTTCCATATCAATTACATTCAGTCTTTGAGAACGCACAGGATCTCCAAAAGATGGATAAAAAAGAGTTGGAAGCTAAATTACTGAAGAAATATAAAGAGATCTGGAGTATTTATCAGAACAAAGAGCTCGATAATATTGCAAAGCTTGAGTATGATAGCTTCAAAGACTTGTTTGTCTCCGGATACAGTAACAAAAATGAAATTGAAAATAATTGGAAAGAGCTTAATCAGGCATATACATCTTCTACTTTCAAGATGCAGCCTATAGAAAAATATAAGCTACAGTTTTTTGCAGGTGGTAAATTGGCGGCATTAATGCTTGATACAACAGACAATCAATTAAGAGGAAACACAGCCTTATGGGCAAAAGTTGATTATGATGGAGGCATGAGAGGAATGTTTATTAACCGATATTTTTACATCCCACAAGGAGAAAAAGAATTTAAAGTTTACTAAGTGAGGCCTTTGATATGATAAAGAATATAGCATTAATAGGAGCCTGGTCTATATTGCTTTTCTCCTGTTCTCAAAATCAGAAAAAAGAAACAAAAGCAAATGACGAACTGAGAACTGTAATTGCAAAATATAAACCTACTGGAGATACTCTGAAGTATGTTAATTCATTTCTTAAAAAACTGGATGATAAAAATACAGAAGTCGGCATCTTCATCAATAGATATGAATATCAGATAGAAGATTCATGCTTTAAAACCCAAAAAAAACTTTGGGATTCTTTGAGTTTTCATCAAAATGAAACAGCGCAAGAAACCTTTGATAGCCTCATTATTACTCCTCAAATAAAAAAGTACAGAGAACATTTCGCTATCACCTTTGATGAATATGCTATAGCCAGAGAATTTTTAGTGTCCCGCAACAGCACTGTGAAATACCTCAATAAAAAATACAAATTAGGACTGTGGGATCCCACCTTAGATCCTGTCAAAAAAGATCAATAAAAATTATTTGAATAATAAAAAACAAAGGCCGATCTCACAAGAGACCGGCCTTTTATAATAAATATACTTGAATTATTTTACCAAAAACTGCATAGAAGCACCATCTAGTTTTAATATATAAACACCTTGGTTAAGCGCTCCGATTCTGATCACGTTTCCGTTTTTAAAAGGTCTGTCAATGCTCTGAAGAACCTTTCCTTGTAGCGTGTAGATTTCAGCTTTTTTTACATTCTGAACATCACCTTTTACTGTAAGTTCCTGGTTGGTTACAGGGTTAGGTGTGATTCTAAAGCTTGGCGCGATACTCTCTGGAGCGATGCTTTGAGCTTGTCTGGCAGAAGAACCTGAATAGCATGTCCATTTAAGATCATCAATAGCCACTCTGTTACTCGCAGAATTGTTTACAAGGCTTACCGTTACATTTCCGGAAACATTAATATTATTAATGGTTGTTGTTGTAGCAGTAGTATTGTAAGGAACTGTTCCTACTGTTGTTCCATTTACTTTTACATCAAGAACTCCGTTTGTTCCCGAAAATTTTAACTGGGTTGTCACCGTTAGAGAACCAATACCATTTGTAGAGCTTCCGGAAGTTAATGATCCACTTCTTACCGTAATAGCTTTATTATTGATTGTCTGGTCAGTTCTTGAATCTGTAGCAGTCCATGAAATACCACCATTGCTCCAGGTTTGGGTTACATAGCTAGAACTTCCAGCAGGAATGCTTTCAAAATTTTCATTGATACATTCTGTAGATGGAGTAGTAGTTCCTGTATTGGTTGTTCCTGAAACTGTAGAACTGTTGGATGAAGAATTTCCTGCAGCATCTTTAGCTACTACATAAAAACTGTAAGTTGTTGATGGATTTAGTCCTGAAATAGTCGCTGTAGTTGAATTTACTGTCGTTTTCAGACTTCCGTTCATATAAACATTATAAGCAGTTACTCCTACATTATCGGTAGAAGCATTCCATGTAAGAGAAATACTGTTCGATGTTTTGGTAGAAACGGCTAGTCCTGAGGCTGTTGTCGGAGCCTGGGTGTCTGCTGTAGGCTGTTGAGAACCCCAAATAAGATTCACATAGCTAGGATTATCAATAAAAGGGTTTCTGTTACCCTGATAAGCGTAAGAAGCATTATTTCTTTTGATCTCAGCCTGAGAAACCGGATCCTGATTATGCCATGCTAAAAGAACATTCAGCTCCCAAGTCTGAAGTCCTGGAAATGTAGAACTTCCCAACATATCTCCGGAAGAAAAAGAAGAAAGCTTACTCTGATAACGCGTTACGAAATAAAAGATCATACGGGCTACATCCCCTTTGAACTCATCAATGGGTTCAAAAACGGTACCCGAATATCCTGAAGATGCAGAATTACCAAGCTTTGAGCCATTTTGGGAAGTAAAAGTAGCTGAGCCTACCTTTCCGAAAGGATAGTTGCTTCTCATTCCGTTCACCTTTCCATCCGTAGCACGAATGAAATGAATATCAGCTACCATAGGCGAAGCTTTGTTAAACAAACTCTGAGGAACAATATGTTCTCTGTTATAGCAGTTTCCTTCCGTGGAATAAGTTCCGCATTGTTTTGTACCTGGAGTGTATTTATAAGGATCAGCACCTGTAGGTTTTTCTGAATAAATATCTAGAATAGAACCATCATTTTCGTAGTCTTTATCAATATCAGTTGTTTTATAGGCAGTCCATAATCCGTTGTACCCTTTGTCCTGATGCCCACTGGTAATAATGCTGCTTAATGCTGTTTTTAGCGCTGCACCACTCAATCCGTTGGCAGAGTTGTAGTATCCGGCAGGAGCTTGAGCATAGGTAAGTCCCGAGAATACAGTGAATAAGATAATTTTTTTCATATTAATAAAATTTCCAACAAGATTACTACATTTTTGTGAAAAAAAAATTACATTATTATTAATTTTGAATGTACAGCATTTAGCTTTCACGAAAATGTGATAAACGATAATTGATGGACGATCACCGATGAATAATAATAAGTACAGCGGATAAAATTATTTTATATTCGTTGATTGTGAACTTACAATCTATACTCCGAATTTCAGAGATCATATTTCGAAATCTGTACCCCTGATCTCCTTATAAAAACAAAAAAGCCGGCACAAAAGTACCGGCATATATAATAATAGCTAAAAATCTTATTTTCTTTGTGGCGGATAATTTTTCATAATCTCGGCCATGATTTCAGGAATCTGTCTTTGTTTAGATCTTGGAGAATCTACAGAAATCCCACTTCCGATACCTTGCCATACCAACTTATTGCTTTTTGAATCAATAAGGTCAACGATAAGGGCACCTTCATTATAATTGCTTGTATAGGTTCTGCTCATTCCAACTCCCCATCCGAAAGGGCCGCCCCATCCCCACATTCCGTAAGGAGAAGAAGTATTTACATCCGTAATTTTTTTATGGTTTGCTTTTACGTTGACAATAAGATCAGGATTCTCTCCGGACTGAAGTCCTTTACTTTGAAGTTGTCTTGAAAGTTCGTTCAGAACTCTGTCTTTATCAATATCATTCAATTTTAGATCATCAATTCTTATTTTGTAAGTTTTGTAAGAATTGAAATTGGCGGTGTCAGCGTAGTCTGAACGTACCTGAAACGGGCTACAAGAAGTTAAACCTAATGTAGCAGATGCCAACAAAATAAAAATATATTTTTTCATTTTATTTATTTTTTTTATCATTTTTAATGAATGTATCAGTCTTTTTATCGTACCCATAAGGACAGTGTCTGCAGCCGCTTTTACAGCAATGCCCTCTTTTTAGATGGAACTTTTCTGTAAAAACTTTGTATCCTTGTTCATTATAATAAAAGTCTTCACCTTCTTTGATGTCATAATGGGCCATAAGTTAAATGCAAGTCAAAAAACTTTTTATATTTGTTAGTATGATAATTGTATGCCAAAAGCCATTAAAAAAATTAAAAATTAACGGCATTGCTCTTTTTCCCTTTATCTTCATTAGGAAACCCGAAGATAAGGAAAATAATACACTTATTAATCATGAAAAAATCCACCTACGACAACAGCTGGAGATGCTGGTCATCTTTTTCTACATTTTCTATGTTATTGAATATTACTACTGGTTTTTCAAACTGAAAGACGGCTATAAAGCCTATATGAGAATCTCATTTGAAAGAGAAGCCTACGCCAATGAAAGTAATCTGAACTATTTGCGTAAGAGAAAATTCTGGAACTTTAGAAGGTATTTGTAGAAGATAAAAGATAAAAGATAAAAGATAAAAGATAAAAGATAAAAGATAAAAGATAAAAGATAAAAGATAAAAGATAAAAGATAAAAGATAAAAGATAAAAGATAAAAGATAAAAGATAAAAGATAAAAGATAAAAGATAAAAGATAAAAGATAAAAGATAAAAGATAAAAGATAAAAGATAAAAGATAAAAGATAAAAGATAAAAGATCTTGTCGTTAAACAACTTTTATCTGTGTACATATGCATGAGGATATCAATATCAATAGGGGCGGGCTTTAGCCCGTCTAATAAATAAAATAAAAATTCATTCGGCTTTAGCCAAAACCTCCAATTTAAACTCACATATCACCTATAATTTCACAAATCACACCAATCACATTAAGCAACATTATGAATGCAATCATCTGTGAAAATCTGTGTCATCTGTGGTTAAACAACCTCCAAAAAAAATTATTAATCTTTTCCTATTTTTGCACTCATAAACCATGAGTATTTCCAAACACTAAAATGCTATTACAATTCCCTACAGAACCTATTCCTATCCAGGAAATCCAGATTCATAAAAACATAAAACTTTTCATTAAAAGAGAAGATCTTATTCATCCTCAGATTTCAGGTAATAAATACTGGAAACTGTTTTATAATATCAATCATTATCTGGATAATAATCCGGAAAAACCTTATATCATTACGTTTGGAGGTGCTTTTTCTAATCATATTGCAGCCGTTTCTGCCGTAGGAAATCTTGCGGACATTCCCACATTAGGAATTATAAGAGGAGAAGAGTTGCAGCATAAATGGCGCGATAATCCTACTTTATTGTTTGCTAAAAGAAATGGGATGAACCTGAAATTTGTCACCCGTGAAGAATATCGTCACAAAGAAAAACTGACAGAATTCCTGCAGCAGGAGTTTCCTGAAGCCTTGGTAGTTCCGGAAGGAGGAACGAATGAAGAGGCTGTAGAAGGAGTGAAAATGATGCTCAATGAGCAAACAAAAGATTTTGACTATCTTTGCACCGCAGTTGGAACTGGAGGAACCATTGCCGGAATTTCAAAATTCTGTGAAGATAATCAGAAAGTTATAGGATTTAAGGTCGTTGATGATGCTTCACTTGAAAATAAAATATTTGAATTAACTTTGAAACAGAATTTTAATCTAATAGATTCATGTTTTGGAGGTTATGGTAAAATAAGTGATGAGAATATCCGTTTTATCAATGATTTCAAAGAGAAATACGAGATACCTCTGGAACCGATTTATACAGGAAAGATGATGCAGAAAGTTTTTGAACTGATTGAAGAAGGCTACTTTCCTGAGAACAGCAGAATATTGTGCTTTCATACTGGTGGATTACAGGGGATTGAGGGAGCTAATCTGCTTTTGGAAAAACAGAATAGAAATTTAATTATATAAGTAAAATTGAAAAACATGAAAAGACTTTTCCTATCCATAAGCCTTTTAGTTTTATCAAAATTTTCTGCCCAAAGTTGGGCAACCGAAGATCAGTACATCCAAAAATTTGCTAAATATGCAGTAGAGGAAATGGAAAAATATAAAATTCCGGCTTCTATTACCCTTGCTCAGGGGCTTCTTGAAACAGGAGGCGGGCAAAGCAGATTGGCACAGGAAGGAAAAAACCACTTCGGAATAAAATGTAAAGAAGACTGGACTGGTAAAACGATGAAACATACGGACGATGCTCCCAACGAATGTTTCCGTGTATACGATGATCCTAGACAGTCTTATGAAGATCATTCTATCTTCTTATCTACCAGAAAATATTACGCAAATCTGTTCAATCTGGACATGAAAGATTATAGAGCGTGGGCTTACGGTTTGAAAAAATCAGGCTATGCAACCAATCCTCGTTATGCTTCTATTCTTATTACAAAGATTGAAAAGTATAAATTATACGAGTACGACAATACCAATTCTAATGAAGTGTTGTATGCTGTTCTTAAAATGTATCCGGATCTGAAGGATGACAGAACCTTTATGGCACAGCTGGAACCTGGTAAAGCTGTAAAAAAAGTAAAAGAACCAGTTACAGTAGAGGTTCCTTACAAGCAAACTTCTTATGCACAGCAGCAGAAAAGAGTGGAAAGAATTAAAACAAAAGCTGAAATTCTTAATTCCATTCTGATCAAAAGTCATCCAAATGACGGACTGAAATATATTGTCATTCCAGAAGATACAGATATTAAATTCATTGCCAATAAATTCAAAGTCAGCGAAAGCCGCCTAATGAAGTGGAATGAATTAGAAAATGAAACATTGAAGAAAAACGACATCGTCTTCCTTGAATCTAAAAATTCCTCAGGAAATACAGCTACTTATAAAGCAATGTCAGGAGAAGATATGCATGACATTGCCCAGAAATTCGGAATCAAACTCCATAAGTTATATGCTAAAAACAGAATGGATGAAGGACAACAGCCATCTGCAGGACAGCTGATTTATTTGATTGATAAGAAACCAAGAAATTAATCCCCTTTTACTCCCATGAAAATAGTAAATATCACTTCTAAGTATCTCTGGATATTTTTGATGTTGATGTCATGTACACTATTTTCTCAGGAACAAGATTATATTCCTTACAGAAAAGGCCAACTATGGGGACTGTGTGATACTAGGAAATTTATAACAGTACAACCACAATACAACAGCATAAGCTGGTATGATGATTCTGCAAAAGGTTTTCATGCCGAACAAAACGGTAAATTTGGAATCATTGATTCCAATTCCATCATGGTAATGCCATTTATTTCCAATAAACCAATAACAGTGGATGACGGTAAATTCTTGGTTTTTGATGGATGGGATTACTATTATTATTCCATGGCAACAAGAATACGTCTTGAAAAACAAATCCTGATTGAGAGACCTCCAATTAATGATAGAGGATGGGGCGGATATGATGCAGAAGCAAACCACTGGAAAGGTAAAGGGGAAAAGGTTCTGAGTTGGGATGACCTTAGTGATGAAGATATTGAAATGTTATATGCTTATGATAATGATCAATATGACCTGACTTTTAAAAGAGATTTTATAGAAATAAGTTCTGCTGATGGCAATACCTATATTGGGATTTACATTCCTCAGCTTAAGAAAATATATTTAAATACACCGGAGCTGGCACATATAGGTTGGCAGTACTATAAAGGGGTTCCTTATATTTATACCATGAATACTTCGAATTTAATGGGGCTTGTAGATGCATATTCCCGTGAGGTATATCCTAATAAATATCATGAAATTACTTTGATAAATGACTATCAGTTGGTGTATCTTTCAGAACCAGATCCTAATCATCAGAATAATTTAATTTTTAGAACAATTCTGCCCAATAATAAGGTATTAGACGGAAAATTTGAACCGGATGTTCAACTTTTGAAAAATGGTAATCCTTTTCAGTTGTATTATATCATGATCAATGGGAAGAAAAATTATGCAGGAGAAGATGGTACCCTTTACTTTGAGGGTTAAACAATAAAAAATAGAAAATGAAGTATCAAAGAAGTTCGGCTTTATTTGATGAAGCCTACAAATACATTCCGGGAGGAGTAAACTCTCCGGTGAGAGCATTCAAATCAGTGGGAGGAGTTCCTGTTTTCATGAAATCAGCAAAGGGTGCTTACCTTACTGATGCCGATGATAATACGTATATCGATTACATCAATTCATGGGGGCCGGCTATTCTGGGACATACGCATCCGGAAGTATTGGAAGAGTTAAAAATCCAGGCTGAGAAAGGGTTTTCTTTCGGTGCACCTACAGAACTTGAAACTGAAATTGCAAAATTCATCATTGAAAATGTTCCTAATATCGATCAAATCAGAATGGTTTCTTCGGGAACAGAAGCATGTATGAGTGCTATCAGATTAGCAAGAGGGTATACTGGAAGAGATAAAATAGTAAAATTTGAAGGTTGTTATCATGGGCATTCAGATTCTTTCCTGATTAAAGCGGGAAGTGGTGCAGCTACCTTTGGAAATCCAAATTCTCCGGGAGTAACGGAAGGTACAGCAAAAGATACTTTACTAGCTCGTTATAATGATATTGAGCAGGTTGAAGATTTATTCCGTCATAATCAAGGCGAAATTGCAGCCATCATTATTGAACCCGTTGCAGGAAATATGGGATGTGTGCTGCCTGAAAATAATTTCTTACAGAACCTAAGAAAGATCTGTGATGAAAACGGAGCTTTATTGATTTTTGATGAGGTAATGACAGGGTTCAGATTAGCATTCGGTGGAGCGCAGGAACTTTTTGATGTAAAAGCTGATTTGGTAACTTATGGGAAAGTAATCGGAGGTGGACTTCCAGTGGGAGCTTTTGCCGGAAGAAATGAAATTATGGATCACCTGGCTCCAAAAGGAGGTGTATATCAGGCTGGAACATTAAGTGGAAACCCATTAGCCATGAGAGCGGGATTAAAAACACTTCAGTTGATTAAAAACGATCCTGAATTTTTCAACAGACTAAGCAAAACAACCCAAACTTTAGATCTTGAAATCGGAAAGATTTTAAATGAAAAAGGAATTGCCCATAAGATCAACAGAAAAGGGTCTATGATGTCTGTATTTTTCCATACCAACAGAGTGTCAAACTTTGATGAGGCACAGGATGCTAACCATTCATTGTTCAATAATTTCTTCCATCAAATGCTTCAAAATGGAGTGTATCTGCCACCAAGTGGTTATGAAACCTACTTCATCAGTGATGCAATCAAAGATAAAGAAATTGATATGACGCTGGAAGCCGTTAGAAAATTTGAATATTCTAATCACTAAAAATAACAGAGACTGTCCCGGAAGGCAGTCTCTTTTTTTCTCTGTATTGTATTCGGTGGATTATGCCAAACCGTAGCAAAATAAGCACATCCATCGCCCTTCATTGTTTGCTGCTTCTGCATCAAAGATATAAAGTCCCTTGCTGTCTATATATTCTCTTTGGCTTTGTTTGTCTCCTCCGGAAATATCAGTAACATAGATGATGGCACCATCTTGCTCCATTCCATATAAAGTATTTCCTTTTTCTGTAAGTTCTGCACGTGTTAATCTTGGAGGAAGGAGCCCGTCAATAGTCAGAATATCTTTTTTAGCAGTAACGTCCAGGGTTGCTTTTGGTGTTTCAGTATTAATTCCCGTTTGGGCAAATACAACCGATGATACAGCTACAGTAAAACAAATAATAATTTTTTTCATATATTTTTTTTAAGGTAGAATTAAAATTCAGTCTCTTTTTTGTATTTGTAAGTTGATTAAAGTGGAGCGTAACAGTATAAGCACATCCATCGTCCCTCATTGTTGGCTGCTTCTGCATCAAAGATATAAAGTCCTTTACCTTCAATATATTCTCTCTGGCTTTGTTTGTCTCCTCCAACAATATTAGTAATATAGATGATAGCACCATCTTGTTCTGCTCCATATAAAGTATTCCCTTTCTCTGTAAGTTCTGCACGGGTTAATCTTGGTGGCAATAAACCTTCTATTACCAGAGTACTTTTTTTTGTGGTAATATCCAGGGTTGCTTTAGGATTTTCAGTATTGATACCTACTTGCGCAAATGCAATGGATGCTGTACTTACTAAAATCAAACTTATCAATTTCTTCATATATTTTTTTCTTACAAATATAAATTATACAGAAAAAAATAATGGTTATTTTTTATTGCGTTAAATTTATTAAGCTGTTGATTTATAATTTGATCATCTCTATATAAATGGTTATTTTGGTGATAAAATAATTAATAATGTATTATTGTAGAAGTTTTTATTACAATGGTAAAAAAGTATAAATGATACAGATTTTGTAATAAACCATACACTTTGTTCAGGGCCCTTCTTTTTAATTTTGTCATAAATAGATTGGAAATGAAGACTTCAGACAATAATATGTCCCGCAAAGATTTTATCAGAAATTCAGCATTGGCAGTGGCAGGGCTAACTTTAATACCTAATATAATGACAGCATCTCCTTTTTTCGATGAGAAAAATATTCCAGCAAAAGGAAAACTGAGCCTTAAAAATGTTCGTTTAGAAACCGGTTTTGACTATGATGAAGGAGAAGTTTCTGCGACAAAAACAGCCCTTTTTTATGTGGAAGTTGAAAACGGAAAGATTTCCAAGATTGCTCCAAACCAACCCAATGCAAAAGCTATAGATGCAAAAGGGCTATTGATGCTTCCTGCTTTCAAAGATATGCACATTCATTTGGATAAGACATTCTATGGAGATAAGTGGCAGGCTGTAAGAAAAAGAACGGGGGGAGTAAAAGGAATGATCGAGCTGGAGCAGAAAATGCTTCCAGACATGTTGGAAAATTCAACATTCAAAGCTGAAAAATTGATTGAATTACTACAATCAAAAGGAACATCCTATGCAAGAAGTCATGTAAATATTGAACCTACTTCGAAACTTCAGTCATTAAAAAATCTACAGAAAGCTTTAGATCATAAAAAGAAAAGTTTTGGAGCAGAACTAGTCGCTTTTCCACAACACGGAGTATTCTATACAGATTCAGTACCTTACTTGAAGGAAGCTGCAAAAATGGATATCGACTTTATTGGTGGAGTAGACCCGTTCAATATAGATGGAAATATTGAAAAAGTAATAGACTTCACGGTTCAGCTGGCTTTAGATAACAAAAAAGGAATTGATATTCACCTGCATGAAACAGGAGATTCCGGATTGAAAACCGTAGAATACCTTATTGATAAAGTGAATGAAAATCCAGCGCTGAAAGGGAAAACCTATCTCAGCCATTGTTTTATACTGGCAAAACTGGATGAAGCAAAACAGGAAGATATTGCTGAAAAACTGTCGGAAGCACAAATAGGAATTGTTTCAACCATTCCGTTTGGAAGATTGATTATGCCAATTCCTACATTATACAAACATAATGTAACGGTATTGACAGGAAATGACAGTATTGTAGACCATTGGAATACTTTCGGAACGGGAAGCGTACTTCAGAAAGCTAATTTAATGGCACAGCTATACGGATATTCAACAGAATTTTTATTATCGAGAAGCTTAAAACTGGCAACTGGAAATATTCTTCCATTAGATTATAAAGGAAATCAGCAATGGCCTAAAGCAGGCGATAAAGCAGACTTTGTCTTATTGAATGCAAGCTGTTCTGCTGAAGCGGTATCAAGAATTTCAAATGTGGAATCATTGGTACACCAGGGAAATATTGTTTTTTAAATAAATCTTAATTTAAAATGAAGAAAGTATTGGTATTTCTTTTAGCATTCGGAAGTTTGAGTGCCTGTCAGGAGAAAACTGATGATTTTCCAAATGAAGAGATTATGCAGGAAAAAGATATCATCAATCAGGTAAAGAAAAATAATATTGCTGCCGTAAAATCCGCTCTAGAAAATGGAACGGATGTAAATACTCGGGACAAAAGAGGACGTTCTTTATTGTTAATAGCAACAATAGAGAAACAGATCGAAATGGCCAAACTTTTGGTTTCCTATAAAGCCGATGTTAATCTTCAGGATGATCAGCTTGACAGTCCATTTTTATACGCAGGAGCCAGTGGGCAAACAGAATTGGTGAGACTGTACCTGGAACATGGAGCCCGTTTTGATTTGTTCAATCGTTATAACGGAACGGCTTTGATACCTGCCTGTGAACGCGGACATGTAGAAACAGTGAAAGTTTTGGTGAAAACAAAAGGTTTTCCAATCAATCATGTGAACAAATAGGATGGACAGCCCTTATGGAAGCGGTAATTCTTGGAAACGGGAGTCAGAAGTATCAGGAAATTGTACAGATATTGAAGGATAACGGAGCAGATCTTACGATTCCAGATCATGCAGGTAAAACACCTTTACAACATGCAGAATCATTAGGCTTTGAAGAAATTGCCATGATTTTAAAATCATAAAACAACGTTATTACATTTTATCGGAGATAAAATCATTGCGCCTTAAAAACAGCATAATTCGCTAAATCTTCGCGTCGTTGCGATGCAAATATTTGCCTTTTAGCATTATTCCTATGTGCTTATGGGTGAAAAATAATTTTTACTACATAGACACATAGATTAGCTGCAAATGGATTATTTTACTGAAAAGGAATATGATTCTTCGCCCTATTCCAGATTATTTTAGGATTTCCAAGACGTATAATTAATAAAATTCAGATATATAATTTAGTTGGTGTGTTTAGCCACAAAGGATACATTTATTTCTTTTGTGGCTATTTTAATGTTTTCTCTCATAAATTTTATTAATTTTAGAAGAAATTCAGATAGGTGAGTTATCATACGGATCATTTTCCCATCTTGGGAATTCAGGAGTTTAGCGAGAACCAGCTTAAAGGCTGTAATTTGCTGTTCAATGAACTCTATGGGGCACGTTCCATTGATGATCCTCATAAGCATGACTTTTTTATCATCAATCTTTTTGAGCATGGCGTGGGTTCACATACCATAGATTTTACAGAATATCAGGTGAAAGATCATCAGATTCATCTTGTTTTTCCGGATCAGGTACATCAGTGGGTCATTGAAAAAGAAACAGTAGGCTATCAATTGATGATCAGCAGAGATTGGTTTGAAAGTTTTTTACCATCATTAAGGTTCTCCGCTTCCTATTATCAGAATCATCCGGTCATCAATCTTTCTCAGGACGTTTTTAAAACATTTTTGTATGAATTTCAGGCAATTCAGCAAGAATTGGCTGGTGAAAAAGTATTCTGGGAACTTATTCAGAAGAGAAGTGAGCTGATTGGTTTATTGGTGAGTAAGACCGTGGAAGGAACTTTCAAAGATTTTGAAGTATATCATTCTAATCCGATTATTTCTAAATTTCTACATCTGATCGATAAGCATTTCAAAACAGAAAGATCAGTCTCTTTTTATGCAGATAAGCTAAATATCTCAGCAAATTATCTGAATATTGTCTGTAAAAAGAATCTCAATACATCTGCATCCTCTCTTATTCAGGATCGTATTCTACTGGAAGCGAAACGCCTTTTAAAAGTTTCGGAAATGTCTGTAAAAGATATTGTGTACGACTTAGGTTTTTATGATCATGCCAGTTTTTCGAAATTCTTTAAAATGCAAACAGGAATGACCCCTTCTCAATTCAAAGAATAATTTATACAAAATAAGACATAATTGATACACCGGTTTTCCTTTGAAGCTGATGTAATTTTGTAGGGTTAAAATATTAAATCATGCAATTTCCCTATCAATTAACTGCAAAAGGAAACTATTCCCTTAAAAATGTACGTCTGGAAACAGGCTTTGAATACGAAAATGAAGAGGTGATCGGAACAAAAACAGATCTTTTCAGTATCGAAATTGAAGACGGAAAAATTAAATCAGTAAAGGCTAATGATCCTGCCTCCAAAGCAATTGATGCCAAAGGATATCTGATGCTTCCTGCTTTCAGGGATATGCATATTCATCTGGACAAAACATGGTATGGCCTTCCTTGGCAGGCACTTTCTTCTAAAAGAAAAACAGTAAAGGATATGATTGCCTACGAACAGGAAATTATTCCTGAATTGCTAAAAACTTCAGTAGAGAGAGCAGAACAGCTAATCAGCCTTCAGCAGCATTACGGGACTCATTTTGCAAGAACCCATTTCAATATTGATCCTACTTCAGGATTAAAATCTTTAGAAAATTTAGAACAGGCACTCCAAAATAAAAAAGATTCCTTTAAAGCAGAATTGGTTGCTTTCCCTCAACATGGAGTATATTATACAGAAACAGCCCCTTTAATGAAAGAAGTTGCGGCATTAAAAAGTGTAGCTTTTATTGGTGGAGTAGACCCGTTAAGTATTGACGGAAGCATAGAAAAAGTAATGGATTTTACGGTTCAGCTGGCATTGGATCATAATAAAGGAATTGATATTCACCTGCATGAAGTAGGAGAATCTGGAATGAAAACCATCAATTACCTGATTGATAAAGCAATTGAAAATCCTGCACTTCAAGGAAAGACTTTTGTAAGTCATGCGTTTGCTCTGGCTCATCTTTCACCCAAAGAAGCGGAAGAAATTTCAGAAAAACTGGCTGCAGGAAAAGTAGGAATAGCTTCCTCTGTGCCTTTTAAAAAGACCATTATGCCTATCCCGACGATGAAAAAACACGGCGTAAACGTTTTGATCGGGAATGATAATGTACAGGATTTTTGGAGTACTTTCGGATCCGGAAGTATGTTGCAGAAAGCCAATCTGATTGCAGAACTTTATGGCTACGCAACGGAATTTGCATTGTCAAGAACACTACAGTTTGCTACTCAAAGTATCGTTCCTTTGGATGATAAAGGAAAGCAGCAATGGCCTAAAGCCGGGGATGAAGCAGCCGTTGTCTTGGCAGATGCCTCATGTTCTGCAGAAGCCGTTTCCAGGATATCTAATATACAAGCCCTGATGCATGACGGGAATTTATTCTGGAGAAGTTAAAATTTACGTATATATATTTTTTATACACTTGTTTTTTGTGAATCAGCCATCGGAGGTTTTCCGATGGTTGTTTTTTATTGATGAAAGTAAAGCCTTTTCTTCAAACAACTATTAGTTATAGCTATTATGCATCCGGATATCAATATCAGTAGGGGTGGGCTTTAGCCCGCCCTAACAAATAAGTCATCAAATTCCATTAGGCTTTAGCCCAAATCTATCTTGAATGTTAACTCCTCTTAATATTGAATTTTCCTGAAACCTGTTATTTTAGCAGATGACGTAAAAAAAAGCCTTCGGAAAAAACTTCCGAAGGCTTTTTATGAATAAAATCTAACTACTATATTATCTTATAGATTGAAGTTTGTCCATCCAGCATACCAAGTATCATTGATGTCTGCTACCGCACCTTTGTAAGCTACTTTCTGGAACCAGTTACTTACCTTAGTATTGGTAAATTTAGCACCATTCAATAGTGGTGAACCTGAAGCAGGAGCAAAGTTTGGAGTTGTTCCGGCAGGAGCCCATGCATTAGTAAGTTTTACATCAGTTGTAGCACCTAAGATTGAGTTTCCACCATTATTGAACCAAGTTGTAAGAAGCTCAATTGAATACGTTGTAGGTGTAGAAGGTCCAAATTTCAAAGGAGTTGTATTCCCTGCTAAAACATTGTTTTCAAAGAATAATCTATTTCCTGTAATATTAAGATCTGTTGCAGTTCCTTTAGTAGCATCAATAAATAATCCTACAGGATATCCTGTGAATACAGAGTTGAATACTGAAATAGATGAGTTTCTTCTGATTTGTAATGCATTTTGGAATAAAGCATTGATTTGACCAGGAGCAGCAGAGTTGATTGGCCCAATTACAGTCATGTTAGAGAATGTAGCAGAAGTCTGAGGAGCAGTTGAAGAACCATTCGCATCATTATCAGATTCAAATGCATTAGATCCTGAAACGTCAGCTACCTGAGAATCTCTTACAGCAATACCAAACTGTACATTTCCTGAATATCCGTTGTCTGTATCGAAATCATCATCAAGACCTTTGTAAGCAATAAGGTGAGAACAGTTTACCGTTCCTCCGAACCACTCAAAGCTGTCATCATTAGCATACGCAACTTCTACATAGTCTACTAGAGTTCCGTTACCTACACCACCGAATGTGATCCCGTTAATTTCTTTATCTGGTAAGAATGCATATCCTGCATATTCTACTCTTACATATTGTAATACACCACTGTTGTCAGCAGGATTATTTCCTCCATAAAGTCCAAGACCATCAGCATCATTGATACCTCCTTCCATTTCTCCAACACCATTTTGTCCTTTAAATGTAGCATTGGTAGGAGCATTTCCTAAGATAACAAGACCTGCCCAGTCACCTCTTTTAGGGTTTGGTTTTTCTGAAGTGAAGATAATTGGATTGGTAGCTGTACCTTTTGCCATGATCTTACTTCCTCTTGTAATGATCAAAGCTCCATTTTTGTCTGCTTCACCTACAATTTTTGTACCTGGTTCGATCGTTAAAGTCGCTCCCTTAGTTACATATACTAGTCCTCTTAATTTATAAATTTTATTAGCTTTAAGAGTCATATCTGATGTGATCTTTCCTGAAAGAATTAGGTTTTCAGTATCTCCTCCATTTCCGTTACCACCGTCTTTAATAATGGTAGGGCCATCTTCTTCTATATTTCTACATGCAGTAGTTGACACTAAAGCACCAAGCATTAAAGAATATAAAACGAACTTTTTCATATTGTAAGAATTAAATTATTTTTATTAGATTATTTGAGTGAATTATTAAAAGCTGTACCCTAATGTTAAACTGAAGTTGGTACCTGTTAATCGATCTATAGCAAGAGCGTCAGAATTGTCGTACTTCTTGTTGTTATTCAGATCGTGATAGAATTTAGCGCGACGATTCAGAATATCGGAAACGTTTAGCTTGATTTCTCCTTTTTTATTCCATATTTTTTTAGCAACCTGGAAGTCTAAAAGTGGTCTTGGAGCTTCCCAGATTGGTGGAACCTGATCATTTCCTACATAAAGGATTCTTCTTCCGATCATGTTGAATAGTACAGTAGAAGACCATCCTGATTTCTCAGCATCATACTGAAGGCTTAGGTTGATCGTGTATGGAGACTGTCCCTGCATCGGTCTGTTGATTCTGGTAGCCTCATCCGTAACTTTATTTTTAATATAAGCGAAGTTACCACCTAATGTGAAGTCTTTAAGAGTGCTTACAAAATCCAGTTTTTTTCTGAATTCCAATTCAACTCCATAAGCATCAGCTTTGTCTACATTCAGGTAGTTGAACGTGTTACTTGTTCCTACCCCAGACTGGTTGAAGTATAATTCAATAGGCTTTTTAAAGTTTTTGTAGAAAGCAGCTACGGAAAGGATCTCACCATTTCTTGGATAGAATTCCCAACGAAGGTCGGCACTTGTAATTTTAGTTCTTTCAATATCTTTGCTACCAATTACTGTAGCTCCCAAATCAAAATCATAATAAGCCAAAGGAGAAACCTCTCTGAACTCAGGTCTTACTACAGTTTGTGAACCGGCAAGACGAATATTCATTTTAGGATTTACTTTGAAAGTTAAGTTAAGCGCTGGTAAGAAGTCTGTAACACGAGTGTTTACAAAACGGTCATCACTTCTTTTTGTGCTCCCCACTAATTGGTCAAAGTTTTCAACTCTTAATCCCCAAACAGCTCTTAGCCAAGGTGTAAAGTTGTTGTCAAACTGTAAATACCCTGCGTTAAGGATCGTATTGGCAATATATCTGTATTGATTTCCTGCAATTTCATCAAAAGTAAATCTACCGTCAGTTCCAAAGTTATCAGGATTAAAGATCGTCTCAAAAGGCTGAGAAAGTAATCCCTGATTGTATTTTTCAAGCCTTACAGAGAATGGTCTTGAATTGTAGATTCTGTCTTTTACCTGGAATAAATACCCTCCTTTGATGGTTTGCTTTTCTCCGAATAAAGTAAATGTTTTAGAAACATCACCCCCTGCGTTATACAGGTAATCACTCAATGTAGAATAGAAAACACTTCCTGATTTTTGAGAAAGACCATTAGAGATCAAAGCTAGGTAAGGGCTTCCTGGCATATTCGTGTACTGGTTGTATTGTAAACGCTGTAGCAAAGGAATGTATTGATCCAAGATCCCGAAGCTTCCATACCAGTTCAATGTAAGCCCACCAAGAGCATCTATTTTGTGTGTTCCGGTAAGCGTTGAGTTATAGAATATGGTTTGTTTAAATCCTATTTCTCTTGCCAGGATATTGGTTCCGTTGATTGGGTCAAATTCAAAATCTTTTCCTGATCTGAAAGACATGTGGTTCACCGTATTATTGGTGATGATGTTCTTTAAGGAAATTTTATTGTTGCTGTTAAACTTTAGAGCAAGGTTCAACATCCCGCCTAGAATAACATCGTTGGTATATTTTTCAGTGTAATAATCGAAGTTTGTATTGGCAGTTTCATCGTTAATCGTGAAGAAACGGTTGTTCGTTACAGTTCTTCTTTTGTTGTTACTGTAATTTAAAACTGCAATAACCCCTAAATCTTTTCCGAAAACCTTCGTATTAAAACCACCATCTACCTGTAAGCTTACGTTTTCAGGGTAACCCAATGTATTGAAACCTAAATTTTTAGTAAACCCTTTTCCAATATCTGTTTTTTGACCCTCATTCAAAATACTGAAAGCATTCTTTGCAGGCATATTGGTAGGCAGTTTTCTATAGCCGTCATCAATTCCTAAGAAATCCCATTTTCCTCCTTTCTGTATAAAGAACTCGTGGTTCATGGTAATGTTATTACCACCCACACCTACTTGTACATTGAAGAAATCCTTATTAGGAATATCTTTAGTATTCACCTGGATCAAACCACCTCCCCATTCACCAGTATACTCAGGAATAAAGGTTTTGTTGATAACAAGTGTTTCGATAACGTTAGCAGGGAAAAGGTCAAAAGAGAAAGTCTTTCTGTCTGGCTCTGTACTGGATAACTGAATACCATTTAGCATCGCCTGGTTGTAACGATCAGATAATCCTCTTACAACGATATATTTTCCATCGAATAAACTCACACCCGAAACTCTTTTCAGAACTTCACCTGTGTTTCTGTCCGGACTTCTTTTAATAGCTTCAACACCAATAACCTGAGAAACTACCCCTGCATTTTTTTGCAATCCGATGGTAGAGGCTATGGTTTCTTTTCTTGCGTTTGATTTGATTACAACTCCCTCAATTTCTTTTTCTTTGGCAGTTGGCTTTTCCAGCACAATATCAAGGTGAGTGTTACCATCGTTTTTTACAATAACTTCACTGATTTCCTTTTTGTTGTATCCATTGGAACTTACCGTTATTATATAATTGGTACCGGGAGAAAGGTTGATAGAGTAGTACCCTGCAAGGTCAGTGACTACTTCCTGGTCATTTACCTTTACTTTTACCCCCTCTATAGGAGTGTTGTCTTTCTCATCCAATACCCTACCTTCAAGAATCTGGCTTTGTGCAAAAGCATAGCCAGCAGAAAACAAGGCAAGTAGCACAATGCTCTTGTGGAGTTGTTTTTTCATTATTACTTCTTTTACTTCTTTTTCAAGGGCAAAATAAAGGCTAAGTTTTTAAGAAAACTTTAGGAGAATTTTAATTAATTATGAAATTTATATGAATGAATAACGGAACTTTTCCGTTATTGATCTTTGTTTTTTTAATCAAATTATTTTATTTGTTTTTTGTATAATCTTTCGTATATTTGATTTAAATGTATTTATTTGTTCTTTTTGTTGTTAATTTTTTAATTTCAAATAAGAGTTTAGCTTTTTAATAATTAGTTAACATTGGGAGAATAGATGAAATCAATGAAAATAGTTACTTTTGTGGGAATTCTTAAACTAGAAGATGAGCAAAAAAATTCTTTTAATAGACGACGAACTGGACATTTTAGAGATTCTATCTTATAACTTAGAAAAGGAAGGATATGAGATCTATACAGCTACCAATGGTAATGAAGGAATAGAAAAAGCAAAGGAAATTATTCCGGATCTTATTCTATTAGACGTAATGATGCCTGAAAAAGATGGTATTGAAACTTGTCAGGAACTTCGTAAAGTGAAAGAACTCCAAAAAACACTTATTGTTTTCCTTTCCGCAAGAAGCGAAGAATTTTCTCAATTGGCAGGTTTCCAGGCAGGAGCTAACGATTATGTAGTGAAACTAATCAAACCAAAAATCCTTACCTCTAAAGTAAATGCCTTATTACAACTAACCTCTCAGGTTTCGGATAATGCCAAGTTGATCGAAATTGGAGATCTTGTCATTGATAAAGATAATTTCAGAGTTTCCAAAAGTGGGCAGCAGTTTCTTCTTCCCAAAAAAGAATTTGATTTACTTTATCTCTTAGCTTCCAATACTGAGAAAGTATTTAAGAGAGAAGAAATTCTTGAAAAAGTTTGGGGAAATGATGTGATCGTAGGAGAAAGAACTATTGATGTTCACATCAGAAGACTTAGAGAAAAATTGGGGATCAATACCATTCAGACTTTAAAAGGGATAGGGTATAAGCTTATCGTTTAATCGATTAGATACCTTATCTTTACGTTCAATATTAAAACTTTGTAAAATTGAAATTTTACAGGCTTACGCTCATTGCCTCCTGTCTGTTGACGTTGGTAATGCTTTTTCTGGTGGTCATTTTCGATTCACTAAAAGATATCTATTATGAGACCCCTTTATTTAAAACGGGTCTTTTAATCTGTGTAATTCTTATCTTTATTATCAACTGTGTAGTGTTGGAATTGCTTTTCAATTATTACGGAAGAAAGCAGGTGAAAGGACTTTCCGGAATTCTGCCTCAGGAAATGGTTCATAATAACGATGAAAATATTACGATCAAAGAACTGGGTGAAAGATTCTCAGATCTCAATCAGCAGCAAGCCACCGAAATCGATATGATGAAGGAAATGGAAAGCTACCGTAAAGAATATATCGGTAACGTTTCTCATGAGCTTAAAACTCCGTTATTTTCTATCCAAGGGTATGTAGAAACGCTAAGAGATGGTGGAGTGGATAATCTAACGATTCGGGATAAATATCTTGAAAGGATCGATAAATCAGTAGAAAGGCTTATTGCCATTGTTACAGACCTTGATATGATCAACAGGCTTGAAGCAGGAGAGATCAATCTTACCGTTTCCAAGTTTGATGTCAATCTTTTGATCAAGGAGATTTTTGACCTGCTTGAATTTGAAGCTGAAAAACACAATACTACATTACAGATCCAGACTTTACATCCACAAATTTTTGTAGAAGCTGATAAACAAAAGATTTCTCAGGTCTTTATTAATCTTATTTCAAATGCCATTCACTATGCCAATAGACAAGAAGCAAAAGTGATTGTAAAAACCAGTGTTTTAAAAAATAAAGTACTGATTGAAGTGATTGATAACGGAATGGGAATCAAATCAGAAATCCTTCCGAGAATCTTCGAGCGTTTCTATCGTGTAGAAACCAGCAGAAGCCGAAGAGAAGGCGGTTCCGGACTAGGACTTGCCATCGTAAAGCATATCCTTGAAGCTCATAACGAAAACATTACCGTAGAAAGTGTTTACCTTGAAGGAACCAAGTTTAGTTTTATGCTCGAAAAAAGTAAATAATTCCGGCAAAATGTAAGAAAAAAAAATATTTTAAAAAATCCTGAAATATTTTTTTGTCACATGTCATTTATTATATATTTGCACCAGAGATTTATCATAATTATAAAGGCAAAAAAGTAATTTAAGAAACTGATATGGTTTACAAAATCCGCGTAATATTAGATGCGAAAGAGGATATTTTCCGTGATATTGAAGTTAAGGGAAAACAAACGTTATGGAACTTACATTTAGGAATTAAAAGTGCATTCAGTCTGCAGGGAGATGAGCTTTCTACTTTTAATCTGTTAGAAGAAGACGGAACGATCGTAAAAAGTGTCCCATTGGAAGATATGAGCGATGATGGTGATGGTGAGATTATGTCAGACGTATACATTGATGAAGCTTTTGAAAACAAAGGAGACAAAGCACAATTCCAATATGGGCTTCTTGATCTTTGGGAATTCTTCTGTGAGCTTATAGAAATTGTTGATGAAAAGAAAGGACTGAACTATCCGATTACAGTATATAGATTCGGAAATGTTCCTTTGAAAGCTCCTAGTAAAAATGGAACTGGAGGATCTAAAAAGAAATCAGCAATGCCTTTGGTAGATGATGAGTTTGGTTTCGATGAAGATTTTGGAGCTAGCGGAAACTTTTCTGATGAAGACGATAACTACGATGACGAAGAAGAAGATGACTACAACGACGATGTCTTTGATGATGAAGATGATAACGATGACGAAAGATAAGATGTAGATACATAAAAAATACAGCCCCGGATTTTTTCCGGGGCTTTTTTATTGAAAATTCAAATGATCTGATTTGATCTTGGTTCTCTTTGTATCGGTAATGAGAAAAAATGAATAAAGCTAAATTCATAAGAAAAGTGAAAATTGCAAGGCAGTGATTTATCCAAGATAAATCTAGGTATCAGCTTTATAATACGACTATTCCCTTAACTGTTCTTATTCTTAAAAAAAATAATGGTTTAAATATTTTAAAAGGTTGATTTTATCTTAATTTTTAACCTTTGTGTTTCCTCTCGATTTTATAACTGATTTCAGATAATACAAAACTCCATTTAATCTAATTGTTTTTATAACCGATATTATTTCGAAAGAGCTTTCGTAATTTTTCCTTTTACCCCCTTTCCCTGAAAAACAATCCTTATTTTTGTTAAAATTAGATTAATGAAAAAATTAATTTTATTAGCCGTAATTGGTCTGGGAATTGTTTCCTGTACCACTCAAAAAAATACAAGGAAGATGACAGAGCTGCCAAAAGAATGGAAACATACTACAAATATCTACGAAGTAAATATCAGACAATATACTCAGGAAGGAACTTTTAAAGCATTTGCAAAAGAAATGCCCCGCCTGAAAGCTATGGGAGTAAGAACACTCTGGTTTATGCCGATTACACCGATTGCCCAACAAAATAAAAAAGGAAGCCTGGGAAGTCCTTATGCTGCCGCTGATTATACCTCTATCAATCCTGAATTCGGGACAATGGCCGATTTTAAAGATATGGTAAATGAAGCGCACAGACTGGGGTTCAAAGTCATTATAGACTGGGTAGCCAATCATACAGGCTGGGATCATGTTTGGACAAAAAGCCACCCTGAATTTTATCTGAAGGATGCAGATGGAAAATTCCATATAGCTTCCGGAATGGATGATATTATTGAGCTGGATTATAAAAATCAGGAGATGCGTCAGGCAATGATTGATGCTATGAAGTTCTGGGTAACGGAAACGGATATCGATGGCTTCAGATGCGATCTGGCCTCATGGGTGGAAGTAGATTTCTGGGAACAGGCACGTCCCGAAGTAGAGAAAGTAAAGCCGCTTTTCTGGCTAGGAGAATTTGATGAGTTGGAAAGTCCGGAGTATGGGAAAGTTTTTGATGCCAGCTATTCATGGAAATGGATGCATAAATCTGCCGATTACTACAAAAAAAATGAACCACTTCAGGAATTGAAAGACCTGTTGGTGCAGTATTCTAATATTGGAGATCGCTCAATGAGAGCTTGGTTTACCGCTAATCACGATGAGAATTCATGGAATGGAACAGAATATGAGAAGTACGCAGTGATTGCAAAACCAATGGCTGTATTTTCAGCAACATGGAATGGCGTTCCGTTATTATACTCAGGACAGGAGCTTCCTAATATGAAGAGACTTGAGTTTTTCGAAAAAGATCCGATCAAATGGACAAAAACGTATCAGGTAGCTGATTTCTATAAAACATTATTGGATTTAAAAGCCTTCAATCCAGCTTTAAGAGGCGGTGATCCGAACGTGACTACTTATTTATTGAATACCACTGCGAATGACAAGATTTTAGCCTATGTAAGAAAAAATGGAAAAGATGAAGTGCTTGTTGTTTTAAATATGTCAAAAGAACCGGTAAACTTTACCATTGAAGATGGAAATATATCAGGAATATTCAGAAATGTATTTGAAAAGACAAAAAGAAACTTCGATGAAGGCAAAGATTTTAATTTCAAAGTTTCAGACTACGCCGTATTTGAAAAATAAAAGCTAACCCTATTGAAGTTCTGACTGAACCTATAAAATTCAACCATTATTTCTTAAATGATACTAGATTTCCCTCCTTTGTAGGGGAATCTATGATTTTGACGGGATGGTTCTATCCATTCACCAAATAATTATTCCAAAACTACAATGAACAAACAGGATATCATAAACATTATTAAAGCTAAAATATCAGATAAAATCCAGTATTTCGAAAACCTGATTGCTGAAACCCGCGCTTCCAATAATGATACGAAAAGCTCAATGGGAGATAAATATGAAACCGGACGTGAAATGCTTCAGCAGGAAATTAATAATCTGCAGAGGCAGCTTAATGAAGTGCTGAATCAGCAGGCTGTTCTACAAAAGATAAACGCAGACCCTTCTGAGAAAGTTCAAAACGGAGCTTTGGTAAAAACCAATAAAGGATTATTTTATGTTTCAGCTTCGATGGGAGAAATTTTATTTGAAAATCAGAAAATTATGACTGTATCTTCAAAATCGCCTTTAGTAAAAGCAATGTTTGGCAAGAAAATGGGAGAGACATTTACCATTAACAATATCAATCAGAATATTGAACATATCTGGTAAATCAATCTTTAATATTATGAAATTTAAAAATTTACTTTTCCTGGCCTTTTTATTCGGCAGCTTGGTGATCAATGCACAAGTTCGTGCTACAGTTTCATCAAAAACGTATGATCTGACATCTGTAAAACTTACAGTGGACGGTTTTGTATTCACCCTTGATGGAGATGGTGTAATCACTGATTTTAATGCTCCCAATTTGAATGGTAAACTTGAATATTATGATAATCAGGTTTTTGATCAGGTTAAATATGGAAAGCTTAAAAGCATCGGGAACGTTAAAATAGATTATTGGGATGATTCTGCATTTACAAGAGAAAAAGCAGGGAAACTAAAAAGCATCGGGAATGTGACTGTGGATTATTGGGAAGATTCAGCCTTTACTAAAGAAAAAGGAGGTAAAGTAAAAAAGATCGGAAATCTTGCTATAGACTACTGGCCAAATGATGTTATTGATAACAGCAGAATGGGAAAACTGAAAACCATAGGTAATATTTCCATAGATTACGGAACTAAAGATATCATAGACCAAAGTAAGTTTCAGAAACTTACAAAGTTTGGCCCTGTGAAATTGGAGTATTCTGATGATAAATTTATTGATACAAAGAGATACGGACAGTTGAAATCAATAAGTGGAAATAGCGAAGAAATTAGTGTTTCTGTATTGTAGTTCTATTGAATCCTAAAGGCCTGTGCATATTGAATATAAACTTGTTTAATAGGAAAAAAATATACTTCTTATAAAAAGCATCCATGAACCGGGTGCTTTTTTTGATGCTTTTTTTTTACTAAATTTGACCCATAAATCCCTTTTCAAAATGCAAAACTACCTGGATCTTTTACAACATATTTTAGACAACGGAACTGATAAAACCGATAGAACCGGTACCGGAACAAGAAGTGTCTTCGGGTATCAGCTAAGATATGACCTGTCTAAAGGATTTCCATTGGTAACTACAAAAAAAGTGCATTTGAAATCCATTATTTATGAATTGCTTTGGTTTCTAAAAGGAGATACCAATATCAAATACCTTAAAGATAACGGAGTAAGCATCTGGGATGAATGGGCAGATGAAAATGGTGATTTAGGGCCTGTTTACGGAGCACAATGGAGAAGCTGGAACGGGGCAGACGGAAAAGTAGTAGATCAGATCACGGAAGTTATTGATCAGATCAAAAAAAATCCGGATTCCAGAAGGCTGATTGTCTCTGCATGGAATGTAGCTGAAATCCCGAATATGGCATTGGCACCTTGTCATGCATTATTTCAGTTTTATGTAGCAGATGGGAAGTTGTCGTTACAACTTTACCAAAGAAGTGCAGATGTTTTCCTTGGTGTACCCTTCAATATTGCAAGCTATGCTTTATTATTGATTATGGTTGCCCAGGTTTGCGATCTTGAAGTAGGAGATTATGTACATAGTTTTGGTGATGTTCATATTTACAACAACCATTTTGAGCAGGTAAACAGACAACTTTCAAGAGAAACAAGACCTCTTCCAACGATGAAGCTTAATCCTGAAGTTAAAAACATCTTTGATTTCGACTTTGAAGATTTTACTTTAGAAAACTATGATCCACATCCAGGTATTAAAGCTCCTGTAGCAATTTAATATAAAGACAGATTTCTTTATTATCTTTTGTAATTGACGGATTTCTATTATTTTTGAAGCTTGTGACAATCCAACGATCACCACAAATTTTGAAAAAATAATATGGAAAAAAAAATAAGCAATAGTTATCTGATATTTTTAAATATCCTAATCATTGTTTACAACCTCTATATATGGCTGTCCGTTTTTATAGAAAAAGTAATTGTAGCAGATGATTTAAAGGAAGCTTATAACTCAAGATACATTTCGAAACCTTATTTCAGCTATATTTACTCCTATCTGGATTCCTCTAATATGGCGGCAAGGCCGGTATCAGGATTGGTGACAGGAACTTTGGTTTTTCTTTCACAATATAATGCCTCTATTTATCTTTTAGGAATTCTGTTTTTTCCACTTTCCTTAATTGCTGTTTATTGGGTAGCACAAAAAATTTTATCAAAAGAGTTGGCGAGTTTGGCAACCCTGCTATACTCATGTTCTCTGATCGGTACAAGCATTCAGTTTTCTCCGATTATGCTGAATTCAAATCTGGCTACTATATTCTTTTCTCTGAGTATTTATTACGTATATATTCGTAAAAATATTGCACTTAGTTCTCTGTTTTTTATACTGTCAATACTCAGCTACGAAATTTTTCTGCCCCTTATTCTTTTACCTTTATTTTTAATCAAAGAAAATAAAAAACGAATTGTATTTCTGTTATTAACTCTTGGAACAATTGTCCTTTTCCGAAAGGTAATTCAGCCCATGATATTTTCTCATTCCTATCAAAGAGATGAAGTAGAAAAAATCTTTGAATTGAAAAGAGTAATAAAAGTGACTGTTTTAACGGCAAAACTGTTTTTCAAAGATATTTTTGTGGGAATCTATAAAGGAGTACTACATCTTAAAAATCTTCATATTATAGAATTATTATTGGCTATAATCATGTCTTCTGTTGTATATAAGATATTTTCCCGCTATGATTTTAAACATAAATTGAAAGAAGTAAAAAAACTTAGGTTTGATCTCTTTGATTTCACTTGGGCTTGCCGTAAGTGTTTTCTATGTTTCATCTTATATTCCCACGCTCTTTGGATTTGATAACCGCAGTCTTGGCGCTATAAGATTGTTTTATACTTTTTTTATCATTTCGGGAATCATTTATCTGTGTTTTAAACTGAAACTGGGAAATAAAACGATAAGTACTCTTTTTGCAGGGATTACCTTTCTTCTTATTACAACCAATATAAGTGTGAAAAATGCCTGGATCTATGCCAGTCAGTTTAATCATGAAATGTTTTATCAGCTGAGTATTGCTCTTAAAGCAGATCATATTGAAAATGGAGTAGTCTGTTTGAAATATGATATGTTCAATGAGTTGAAGACAAATCCACACTTTATTTTGAGAGAACCTATTTTTTATAACAATTGGGAATGCCGTATGTTGTCTGAAATGAATGGCATTGATTTAAAAAAAATACGTGTTTATAATGCAGACAGACAAACAAAATGTGAAATGGTGTTTTTGTATAAAAACGGAAAAGTGATCAGAGAGAGATAATATTGCAGTCAGAAAGTCACTCTCGTTTAATGATTAACTGCTTGTGTACTATTATTCTGAATGATACATCGTGAAATGAAAATCTCATGTATGGTGTTTATACCTATCCCTTGATATACCTTAGAAAATCTGCATTTAGTTTCCGGTTGACTAGTAACCTCCCTTCCTTTAAGTCCTTCCTCCGCAAAAATCTTCGTTAAAAAAGAGCTAACAGACTTATTCTTTCTAAAATAAGTTTTAAATTTGAAAGAACTTGATGTTAACCCCTTTAACAAAAGGGTAAATTATAAATCCAATCACAAAATCATGAAGTATTTAAAAATAAATATTGAAGAAAATGCCGACCCTGAAGTCTTAAAGAATATTGTACTTCAGTTAAAAGGTGTAGCTTCAGCAGAAATTGTTGACGACGAAAACCCGCAAAGTGAACTGAAAAAAGCTTTTGCTAAAACAAAAGAACAACTAAAAACGGGGGATTATGAAACTTTAGTCAATGATATTTTTGACATCATAATAAAAAAATAACTCTAAAATTATAAAGTAGACAGATGAGAAAGGCCATTTTATCGATTGCTATACTCGGAATCTTTTTTTCCGCCAATGTATCAGCACAGACCGAAACTTCAGGAAGAGAAAAAGTGTACAGAGCGACCCATACCAAGGTAACAGAACTGAAACACACAAAACTGAAAGTGAACTTTGACTATCAGAAAGAGCAGATGAATGGGGAAGAATGGTTGACTGCTTCACCTTATTTCTATCCTACCAACGAACTGATCCTTGATGCAAAAGCCATGCTGATTCATGAAGTAGCTCTTGATAACAATGGTAAAAAATCTCCTTTAAAATACGAGTATAAAGACGATATCTTGAAAATTACGTTAGATAAAACGTATCAGAAAAATCAGGATTACACAGTGTACATCAAATATACATCCCGTCCAAACGAAGTGAAACAACAGGGAAGTATGGCGATTAATGATGCAAAAGGACTTTACTTCATCAATGCACAGGGAACAGATCCGGATCTTCCAACACAAATCTGGACACAGGGAGAAACAGAATCATCTTCTGCATGGTTCCCAACCATCGATAAACCGAATCAAAAAACTACCCAGGAAATCTATATGACGGTTCCTGATAAATATGTAACCCTTTCAAATGGTATTTTAAAAGACTCTCAAAAAGAATCTAATGGCCTTAGAACCGATCACTGGGTAATGGATAAAAGACACGCTACTTATCTTTTCTTCATGGGAGTAGGAGAATATGCTATTGTAAAAGATAAATGGAAGAATATTCCGGTTGATTATTATATCGAGAAAGAATATGAGCCTTATGCGAAGCAGATCTATGGAAATACTCCGGAAATGATCGACTTCTTCTCCAAAAAAATGAATTACGACTATCCATGGGCAAAATATGCACAGATCTCAGGTAGAAATTATGTGAGTGGTGCTATGGAAAATACAACGGCTACTCTGCATGGAAGTGATATCCTTCAAAAGCCGGGTCAGCTTATTGATGAAAATAAATGGGAGGATACTATTGCTCACGAATTATTCCACCACTGGTTTGGAGATTTGGTAACAGCAGAAAGCTGGAGTAATCTTACTGTGAATGAATCTTTCGCTAATTATTCCGAATATCTTTGGAATGAATATAAGTACGGAAAAGATCAGGCAGATTATCACCTGATGTCTGATGTGAATATGTATATCCATAATCCGTCTGATTTTAAGAAAAACCTGGTAAGATTCAATTACGCTTCCCGTGAAGATGTGTTTGATCTGGTAACTTATCAGAAAGGAGGCGGAATTCTGAATATGTTAAGAAACTATTTAGGAGACGATGCTTTCTTTGCCGGAATGAATGATTATCTTAAAACGAATGAATACCAAAATGCGGAAGCTCATCAATTGAGATTATCCTTTGAAAAAGTTTCCGGAAAAGATCTGAACTGGTTCTTTAATCAATGGTATTTCGGAAGCGGAAACCCGAAGATCAATTATTCATCTACATTTGAACCAGTGAAAAAACAAGTGTCCGTGACTATTAACCAGACTCAGGATCAGATGTTTGAATTCCCTTTGGCTATCGATGTTTATGACAATGGAAAACCAAAGAGATACAATGTTTGGGTAAATGCTGATGCGAAGAATACATTCAATTTTGATGTTTCTAAAGCTCCGGACTTGGTGAATATCAATGCGGATGGTGTTTTGTTGGCTGATATTACCGATACAAAAACTCCGGAGCAGAATCTATTACAGTTTACCAATTCTAAAGAATTTAAGAGCAGATATACTGCTTTAACAGGAGTAAAAGATCAGGTTGGAAAAAGCCCTGCTGCAACAAAACTACTGGCAGCTGCTTTGAAAGATCCATTCTTTAGAGTAAGAATTAAAGCTTTAGAATTAATAGATCTTAGCAATCCTGAACAAATGAAAGCATTGGGGGCAGAGGTTGAAAAATTGGCTTCTAATGATCCTAAAACGTTAACTCAGGCTGCTGCGATTGCTGCCTTAGCTAAAACAAAAGATAAAAAATACCTTCCGATTTTTGAAAAAGGAGTAGGTGCAGTTTCTAACGCAGTAAAAGGAAGCTCTCTTGGAGCGGTTCTTACCATTGATCCTTCCAAAGCGAACTCATTGGCTGATAAGATTGATCTTGATGGGGCATCAGAAGATTTACAGGCACAGTTACTTCCTGTGATTGTAAAAAATAAAGTAACTTCTCAGATGTCTAAAATTGCTCCATTGGCGGCATTTTATCCGTTTATTAAATTCCAGAATCCTGAATTAGGAAAATCTGCAGAAGAAGGATACAACTGGATCATGACCTCTGATAATTTGAAAGCTACCGAAAGTATTACTAAGATTTTAGGATACGCAAAAAATCAAATGGGAGATAATCCACAAGCGAAAATGATGGTGGTGCAGATGCTGAAGGATGGTTTAAGTAAAAAAATGGAATTGCTTAAACAAAATCCGCAGAATGCAGCAAGCATTAATAAGCAAATCGATGTCATCAATAAAACTATTGAAAATTATAAGTAAAATATAAAGCCGGCCAATTGAGCCGGTTTTTTTATGAAGAATTTTAGTATATCTGAAGAAGATTTATCCAATTTTAAATAATATAGGATTGTTATAAGGTTTATATAAAGTCAATAGGTGGGGATTGTTGTAAATTTTTAATATAAAGGATGTGTAAACTTTAATTTTTAAATACAAATTAGCGATGTATTTAAAAAATACTTTGCATGATATAGTTGAAATGGGTTTATTTTTAAGAATATTACAAAAATCAGTAATTTTTACTGCTGTTTTTTACGTTATCTTTCATAAATTCGTTTAAAATTTAAAATATTATGAGTTTTGGAATAGAAGCGGCAAGCTATTATGTGCCTTCTTTATATTTGGAAATTAAAGATTTAGCTGAAAAAAGAGGTATAGAACCAGCAAAATTGGAGAAGGGATTAGGACTTCATAAAATGGGATTGCCTGATGTACATGAAGATGCTGCAACTTTTGCGGCAGAAGCATTATTAAGGTTGATTCAGGATTATACAATTAGTCCTAAAGAAATTTCAAGAATTTATCTGGGTACCGAAAGTGCTTTGGATGCGGCAAAACCCACTGCTTCTTATGCCATGCAGATGGTTGAGAAAGAATTGGAAAAAGAATTTGGTGAAAGAGTTTTCAGAAACTGCGATGTAGTAGATTTAACTTTTGCCTGTGTAGGTGGAGTAGATGCTCTGCATAATGCCTTGGATTTTGTGAGAGTAAATCCTGATAAAAAAGCTGTAGTAATTGCCAGCGATTATGCAAAATATGAATTGGCTTCTTCAGGTGAATATACCCAGGGAGGTGGAGCTGTTGCCTTATTAGTCTCTTCAAAACCGGATCTTCTTGAAATCGAAAATAATTGGGGAGTAGCTACAGAAAGCGTTTTTGATTTTTTCAAACCGAGAAGACAATACAAAAAAGAAGATCTCAACGAAGCACCGGAAATGTATCCTGACAAGATTGAGGTCTTTACGGATGAACCTGTTTTCGATGGGCAGTATTCCAACCAATGTTATCAGGACAGAATCAGAGAGGCTTATCAACATTATAAAGATATTACAGGTCAGGAAAAGCCTTATGAGAATTGGAAATATATTGTTTTTCATCTTCCCTATGCTTTCCATGGGAAAAGAGTATTTACAGAAATCTACAGTCTTGAAAATGGAATTTCGTATGAAACTCCGGACGAGCAAAAAGCGGTTGCCAAGTCTGAGAATTATTTGCACTTGATCAATGAAGCTATTGAAAAGACCCAAAGAGCATCTTCGGAAATAGGAAATATGTATACAGCTTCTATTTTTATGGCATTCCTTTCCGGATTGCAGACCTCTTTTAACGAAAATGAAGATCTGTCTGGTAAGGAAATTGGTTTCTTAGGATATGGTAGTGGCTCCAAATCAAAAGTATTTGCGGGTAAAATGTCTGCCAATTGGAAAAAGGTGGTAGAAAAATGGAATTTATTTGAAAACCTGAACCAAAGAACAGCTATTGATTTCAATACTTATGAAAAACTTCACAGAAAACAGTTAAATGAATCTGTAAATCCTGATTATAAAGGATTTGGGCTTGTTGCTATAGAAACTGAAAATCCTGTTTTAACGGGAGCAAGGTATTATAGCCGCCAGAATTAAAAAGAAGTTTAAAATTATTAAAAGAATTCTAAATCTTAGAATGCTTTGTCTTTTTTGTATTTTTTGGTTAATTTAATTGTCTATTTTTCGTCATTTTATCTGTTTTGGTAGTAAATTAATACACTTGAATTTGTATATTATTTATATAAAACAATATTTTAATAAAAAATTTTCATTCATTTTATAGATTTTATATAATGTGTTGAAATTTTTAACGGTTATTAAAATTCTCATAATATTATTTTTTTTAATAAATTTTTAATTGTTTTTAACAAAATACTTATTTGTATTTTGTTATTTTTTTATAAAAACGAAATTAATAATTAGTAATCATTTGTTTTTCAGTGTTTTAATGTTTGGATTTTTTGTTTTTATTAACAAATTTACTTCAGAAAAAAACTGTTAATATGAATGTGAAACTAAGTGTATTAAGTACCGGAGTACTGTTCTTTATAGGACAAGGGATTTCGGCGCAAAAAGTAAAGAAAGATACAACATCAACTCAAATTGATGAAGTTGTAGTTATTGGATATGGTGCCAAATCAGTCAAAAAAGTTACTACATCAATATCCAGAGTAAAGGCAGATGACTTGACGAAGGTATCAGCATCTAGTGCTGATGCTCTATTGCAGGGAGCAAGTACAGGTTTACAGGTTTCCCCTACATCAGGAGCGCCGGGTGCTGGTTTTAATGTAAGATTAAGAGGAGTTTCTAGTATTACTTCAAGCAATGACCCACTGTATGTAGTGGATGGAGTTCCGATATCATCCAACTCTCCTAGTGGTAATGTTGCATACGGAGGTCAAACAGGAAATTTATTGTCCCAATTGAACCTTGCTGATGTAGAAAATGTTGAAATTTTAAAAGATGCCGCAGCGGCTGCTATTTATGGATCGAGAGCTGCAAATGGTGTTGTTTTGATTACTACTAAAAAAGGAAAAAAAGGACGAATAAGCTTTAATTTAAACTCTACTATTGGTTTTCAGAACCCAATTAAGAAGTTTAAAACTATGAAAGCAGGAGAATATTATAGAATGCTTGATTTAGCGGAATTTAATACTACCCCAGGAAATGGTAGAAATTATTGGTCTATAACCAATGGGGTTTGGGATCCAAAATCAGGTCAATCTATAAGTGATTTTTATAAATCAGATTTTGGAGATAATTATTTAAGTCAAATTTACAGGAAAGATCAACCTCTGTATGAATTAAATGCTAGTGCTTCCGGTGGAAATGAGATGACAAGCTTTTATGTTGGATTCTCTAATTTTGATCAATCAGGAGTTGTAAAAGGACAAGAATATAGCCGACAGACATTTACTTTGAATTTAGATCAAAAGTTAAATGACATGTTTAAATTGGTCTCTTCTGTAAGGCTTTCTAATGAAAAAATTGATAGAATTAATGGGGATAATAATATTTATGCCCCTTTAACTGCCGCAATATTAGAACCACCAGGGCAAAGTATAAGGAATCCTGATGGAACTTATAATACAAGTACTTGGAGCTTTTCGAATCCATTACAAAATGCCACGGATGTTAAAAGCTTAACTAAGGTTTTTGGAGTGAATACTTCTCTGGGATTAGAATCTAAGTTTTCTTCCAAGCTTAGCATGGTCACAAGGTTTAATTTAGAAAGGATTAATTATGATGAAGCTAGATTATTCCCATTAGATACTTATCAGGGTAGAGGTTCAAATGGGCAGGCTGATTATAATGGACGTTTATATAATACTTTTACAGCATTTAATACGTTAACGTATACTGAAAAATTAAGCGATAAATTTCGTTTTACTTTAATGGGTGGGTTGGAATATTTTAATCGTAAGACAACATTAACAGATATACAAGCACAAAATGTACCTTTAGGAGCTACTTCCCCAGATGCGGGTTCTCAAAAAACGATAGCTTCATATTACCCATCTTTGGGAAATAGAACGTTTTCATACTTCTCTAGATTAAGTTTAGAAATTTTCAATAATTTATTTGTTGATGCTACTTTTAGAGCTGATTCTTCTTCAAAATTAGCTTATGATAACAGAACTGAGTATTTTCCTTCTGTTTCAGCAGCGTATGTTATTTCAGATAATGATTGGTTTAAAAAAGATGTAATTAGTTTATTAAAATTAAAAGCAGGATGGGGAGAATTAGGAAATCAATCAGGATTAGGAAATTTTGAAACGTCTGCTGCTGCACAGACTTATGCGTATGGTCTGCTTCCTGCTGTAAATGTGAATCCGCTTTCCGGATCTGGAGTTTCATTAGCCAATGCTGCTTTAGTTTGGGAAAGAACCTCTCAAACAGATGCTGGATTAGAAATTGGGTTATTTAAAAATAGAGTTAATGTGACCTATGATTTTTATTACAAAAAATCAAAACAACTTTTAGTAAATGCTACAGCAGCTTTAGAAAATGGAGCTGAGAATTATAAATCTAATGCTGCCGAGATGTATAATAGAGGGCATGAGATTGGTATAAATGCTACTATTCTTAAAGGGGAAAATTTGGGATGGAATTCCCAGTTTAATATTACATTCAATAAAAATGAGATTACAAAACTTTTAGGAGATAAACCAGTTCCGATTGATTTTGGATTTGCTACAAGAATTGATGTAGGACAGCCATCAGGGGCTTTTTTTGGACTGAAAGCGATAGGGATTTACAGATCCGATGCTGAGGTTCCTCAAAATTTATTTAATCAGGGAATTAGAGCAGGAGATGTGAAATATCAGGATACCAATGGAGATGGAGTAATTAATTCCAATGATAGGGTATTTATTGGAAAAGCCCAGCCAGATTTCTTCGGGAACTTCCGTAATACCTTCAGGTATAAGAATTTTGACTTGTCAGCTAATCTAATCTTTGTTTTTGGACAGGATATGTATAATTCGTCTTTGAGATTTGCTGGCGTTTCTGGAAATCCATTATTTGGGAAACTTGAAAATCAAACCAATTATTGGACACCAGATAATCCAAATGCTGATTTACCACGTCCTGTAAGAGGGTTCGCTCAATCTTGGAATAATCAAGTCTCATCAAGATTTATTGAAAATGCCTCTTATATTAGATTGAGAGAACTTCAATTAGGATATACTTTACCTAAAACCATGCTAGATATAGGCAGTATGACACTGAGGTTTTTCATTGCTGCGGATAATTTATGGACCTGGACAGATTATAGTGGCCCGGAACCAGAAGTAAATGCCTTTGGTCAAGCCAATGTAGCAACCGGAACCGATTTCTTTACGCAAGGAATGAACAGGACAATAAAATTCGGAATTAATTTAAATTTTTAAAGTAACAACATGAAAAATAGTATAATTAAATATATGTTAATATCCTCTGTTTGTTTGACGGCTCTAAATTGCGGTAGAGATATGGTAGGGAATGAAACAGTAGATACCGATAGACAGCCGGGTGAATCATTTATAAAGACAGATGCTACAGCCAGAGCAGCAACCAATGGAATATATAATGATATGCAAAATCGTTATGTATATGGTGGAGAACTTCATTTTTTTGAGGGACTTTTTGCAGATGATTTTATGCATACAGGAACCTTTTCCGAATTTGCAGAAGCAGGAGCTAGTAACTTTTTGGATACTAATCTATCAATAAGACGTATCTATGGGGCACATTATACTGTAATAAGAACATGTAATATTGTTATTGATCAGGTTCAAACAAGGCCTATTGCGGGAAGTACAATTACTGAAACTGTAAAGAACGGTGTATTAGGTGAAGCATATGCAAGTAGAGCATTAATGTATTTTAATTTGGTCAGATTATTCGGGGGGGTAGCCTACGTTAAAACACCTGTTTATACTGCTGCTGAACTTATTACTCCTAAAAGAGATTCCAAAGATGATGTGTATCGATTTATTATAAATGATTTAGAAAAAGCAATCGAGTTTTTTAAAAAAAATAATAATACTTCTAAGACCTTCTTAAACTTAGATGCAAGCCAGGTTTTATTAGCTAAAGTCTATATGGAAACGGGAGAGTATGATATTGCTAAAGGAATATTAGAGAAAATTAATGGGTATTCTCTGGCTCCAAACTATGAGACATTATTTACTGCTAACTCCACATCTGAAGATATTTTTAAAGTGAATTTTACAGCTACAGATGGTGGAAATCAGGCTTTCTTTTTCTATCCAGCTGCGGTAGGAGGTAGAGGGGAAGTGTCTTTAAGAACACAATTTATTAACATTTTTGATGCTAATGATAAAAGAAAGATGTTCGCTACTGCCCAAGGAAGAAATTATTTTAAAAAATATAGTAATCCTGGTAGTGGAGCAGATAATGTACAGATTGTAAGGTATGCCGATGTATTACTCTCGTTAGCAGAGTGTAGATTAAAGACTACTGGTGATGCTTTAACTCCTCTTAATGCGGTTAGGGTTAGAGCAGGATTAGCACCATTAACAGCAGTGACATTGGATGATGTGTTACTGGAACGTAGAAAAGAACTATATGGGGAAGCTGACAGATGGTTTTCTGTGAAAAGATTTGGGAAAGCTAAAGAAGTAATAGAAAGTAAAGGACGACCTTATTTTGCTAATAGATTAGACTTATGGCCGATTCCTGCGTGGCAGCTGATAAATAATCCAAATACAAATCAAAATCCAGGGTATTAATAATACACTACTATAGCAAATTTTAATATATTTTTAGAAAAGGCTGTCTTCTCAATAGGACAGTCTTTTCGTTTTTAATCTCAGATTGCTTTTCTATTATATTAGGGTTAATTAAGAATATTGGTATAACTCTGGAATAAATATTGAGCGTTTGGGATATGAAAAATATAAGTTAAATGCCTAAAATTAAGCTAGAAAATATACTTGAAAATGTATTGGTTTTGACTCATTTTTGATTCCTGTTTATTAACAAAATTTTAATTTTAATTTCACTAAAACTGTTTTTTTAGAGGGTCTTCCTGATATTTATCAGTTTATTTTTAATAATATTTCAGTAAAAAACACCTGTTTTTTTACCGTTTTTAGTCAAAAATCAAGTTGTGTTTGTTTTATTTTTTTAATTGATATTTATGTTTATTGTTAATTTTTTTAATCTATTTAAACAAATTAATGGATGTTTATTTTTATTTTGTTTTTCTTTAAAATTCTATTAATGTTTAAAAAGCTTTATTTTTCTATAAAATTTAAATTATAATTAAAGTTTTTTATCATCATTTTTTAGAGTTATATGCGGATAATCCTTTTCTGGAGCTGTTTTTTCAGGTTTTAATAAATTGATGTTATTAATATTTATTAACATATTTGTTCCCTTGAATATATTAAAATCTGTTAATATGAATGTGAAGTTGCATGTATTAAGTGCTGGAGCTTTGTTTTTTTTAGGACAAGCTGCCTATGCGCAAAAAACTAAGAATGATTCTATTCTGAAGGAGAATAAGATCGATGAGGTAGTCGTTACGGGGTATCAGAAGAAGAAAGCAGATGAAGTTACCCAGGCTCAGGCCGTAGTAAGTGGTGATGCGATCAGAAGAAACTCTCCTACAACATCTATCGGAAACTCTTTACAGGGTAGAGCTTCAGGGGTTTATGTACAAAGTGCTACTGGACAGCCAGGTTCTGTTGCTACAATCATGGTAAGAGGGGTTGCCGGTGTTGGTGGTTCTTCTGAACCTACTTACGTAGTAAATGGTATGTATATGAGTGCTAGACAGTTTAGTGCGATTAACCCTGCTGACGTAGAATCTATTTCTGTTCTTAAAGATGCTGCTGCTACGGCTCAGTATGGTGCAAGAGGGGCAAATGGGGTAGTTGTAGTAACAACTAAAGCTGGAAAAGCTGGAAAAACTCATTATTCATTTGAAAGTAAATTTGGTTTCAGTGAAAAACTGAAGGATAACAACTTTACGATGATGAATTCTAGAGAGTTGATGAACTTCCAAAATGAATTAGGATATCTTAATGTAGCGCCTAGAACTCAACAGGAAATGGATGCACTTGCTGCTAATGATCACAATTGGCAAAAAAGCTTATTGAGACCATCAAGCATCCAATCTTATTTGTTTAGTGCACAGGGAGGATCCAGAGAAAGTACATTCTACTATTCATTAGGATATGATGCTGATAACGGTATTCTTAAAGACATAGACGGGCTTAAAAGATATACAGGTAACTTCGGATTTACAAACAAACTGAGTGAAAAGCTAAACGTTGGTATCAACTTAGGTGTTCAGTATCAGGTTACACAAAATATTAGAGACAGAAACAATACACAGAACCCATTCGCTGCGATGTATAAATATGCTCCTTATGAGGCAATTTATAACCCAGACGGAAGCTACAACCAAAAGATGAGAGCGGGTTCAAACACTGTGGAGCAAATCCGTAACAACAGAGTAGAAGATCAGAGATTAAGAATTCCTGCTACTTTATTCGCAGAATATAAAGTGCTGGACGGATTGAAATTTAAAACAAATTTCAATGGACTTTTCGACTGGTTCATGTCTACTTCATGGATGAAAAAAGGATCTAACCTGGATTTAACAACCAATAAGATTCCTACAGGTTCATTAGCTAAAAACTCATTCTATGGATTTAACTATACATGGAATAACTCAGTAAATTATAAGAAATCATTCGGAAAACACAACCTTGATTTCTTAGGATTTATCGAATATAACGATAACTTCAACGAAACGTTGAATGCAAGTGCTTATGGATTAAAATCTACTCAACTTAGCGTTCCATCGATCACTACTCCTTCTGATAGAAATACATTTACCGGAGTTAAAGCGAGAAACACGCTATTCAGTTTAGCAGGTATGGTAAACTATGATTATGAAGGTAAATACTTATTAACAGGATCTTTAAGAAGAGATGCTTCTTCAAGATTCGGAGCTAACAATAAGAGTGGAATCTTCTGGTCAACAAGTGCTGCTTGGAACATCGCTAAAGAAGACTTCATGAAAGGTGGTTTCATCAATGACTTGAAACTTAGAGCTTCTTATGGTACAACAGGAAATGATGGATCATTATCTGACTACTATAACGTAGCAAACGTTGGTTTCGATTTATATGGAAACAACGCAGCTTTATTCCCTGGAACATATAACAAAGACGAAAAAGTTTACATCATTGGAAACCCAAATCTTAAATGGGAATCAAATGCAGTAACGAATGCAGGGGTTGACTTCTCAATGTGGAAGAGAAGAATTCGTGGATCGGTAGAAGTATACCAGAATAAGAGAAAAGACTTCGTACAATTAGTACCATTAGATAAGCAAGAAGGTGCATTCTATCAGTATATTAACGCTGGAGATATGTCACAAAAAGGTCTTGAAGCTGAATTAAGCGTAGACGTAATGAGAAAGAAAGACTTCCAATGGACTGTACGTGCTAACATTTCTTTCCAAAAAGCGACTCTTGATAAATTATCAGACGGGCAAACTGAAAGAAACTTAGGGGATACTTATCTTAAGGTAGGTGAAGCTCCATACGTATTCTATAACGTTAGATTCGCAGGAGTAAATCCGGCAAACGGAAACGCTCTATATTATGATAAAGCAGGAAACATTACTGAAACTTATAGTGCTTCCAATGCAGTTCCAATTACAGATAAAACTCCTTTCCCAAAAAGCTTCGGAGGTTTCGGAACTACAATTCAATATAAAGGATTTGACTTTAGTGCAGACTTCACATTCAAGTTAGGTGGATACACATATAACAATATGTATGCTGCTGCTGTTGACCAGAGTTTGGCTAAAGGAGGTAGAAACATGGCACAGGCTGCTACTAACATGTGGAGAAAGCCGGGTGATACTGGAGTATTCCAAAGAGTAGATACTAACGGAATGCGTGATTCTGATCAGTGGATTGAAAAATCAGATTATTTAAGATTAAGATCCCTTACTTTAGGATATACATTTGATAAAGCAGTTCTAGGAGAAGGATCTCCAATCAATAAGCTAAGAATGTATGTACAAGGACAGAACTTATTTACAGTAACTAAATTCCACGGAGAACCAGAAGTATCTGTAGGATCTGCTGAATCTACAGCATTATTCGTTCCTGGATCATTTAACCTTTATACTTATCCTACTGTAAGAACGATCATGGTGGGAATGCAATTAGAATTTTAATATTGAATAGCTTTATGAAAAAGAATATAATAACAATAAGTTTAGCTGCGTTGACCGTTTTTGTATCGTTAACGTCTTGTGAAAGAAACTTGGATCAGATCTCATCTGTGAATGAAGCAGAAGAGCAGGCGATGACCAGACCAGAATCATTCAGACAAGCTTTAGATGGAGCTTATACTGCATTTAAATCTACAGGATATTACACAAGTGATACAGGTAACCAGCTTATTATGGGTGACCTTACTACTGATAACCTTATTATTACAGATTCAGGAAGAAACTCTAACGCTGCCGCTTCCAACTTTGAATTTTCGTCAGATAATTCACAAACAACAGGTTTGTTTAGCGCTGCATATGCTGTAATCAGCAGAGTTAACTTTGTTCTTTCTTATTTAGATAACGGAGTAGTAACAGGAGCAACGAAGGATAATGTAGAGGCAGAAGCTAGAGCCATCAGAGCAGCAGCTCATTTTGATGTTTTAAGAGCATACTCTGTAATTCCAACACAAAATTCTTCAGCAAAGAACCAATATGGAATTTATTATTCAGAATCTTATAATCCATTAAATAATAATTCAGCTAGAAATCTTACCGTAGCACAAGCATACGATAAAGTAATTGCAGACCTTTTAATTGCTGCTGATAAAATTACACAGAACGATGCTGATAAAGGAAGATTTAGCAAAGCTGCTGTGTACGGATTACTATCAAGAGTATATCTTTATAAAGGAGATTATACTAATACTGCAAAATATGGTAAACTAGCATTAGGTCTTTCACCAAGTATTACAACATTGAATAATTTTAACAGCATCTGGAAAGAAAACGAAGGATTGGCTAAAATTACTGATGGAGTTTTATTCCAGATTTCAAATGCAGCACCTGAACGTAATACAGTAGGGGTTGCTTACAATCAGTTAATCGACGGACAGTACAGATCAGAATTTGTTGCAGATTACGATTTCTTCAATTCTTATGCTGCTAATGACGTAAGAAAAACTACTTATTTTACTACAGCTTCTTATAACAAAAAAGTATACAACCACATTACAAAATATGCAGGTAACGGTGGACCGGTAAATATCGTTCCAATCAAATATTTAAGAACTGCTGAAGTATTGTTGAACGTAGCTGAAGCGTCTTACAGATCAGGTGATATGGGAACTGCTCTTACTTTGTTAAACCAACTGAGAAAAGAGAGATATACTTCATTTACACCTGGATCAGAGGCAGGGCCAGCTCTATTGGATGCTATCCTTAAAGAAAGAAGACTAGAGCTTGCTTTTGAAAATGACAGATGGTACACACTGAAGAGATTAGGTCTTGGTGTTACGAGATCTGGTAAAGGAGATATAGCTGATGGTACTGGGTCAAAAGCAATTAAGCAGACTCTTGCAGCAAACAGCGATTTATGGCAATGGCCAATTCCTGTAACTGCAGTTCAGGCTAATCCGAACATTAAGCAAAATGACGGTTATTAATAATTAATATTTTTAATATATAAGAGCTCCATAAATATGGGGCTCTTTTTTATTTCTATGAGATTCAGATCAAAGATTAATTGGAGTATTGAATGCCTTACTCTAGCTCTATTCATTTCTTTGCAGCTATTTATTCCCGAACAATTATTCTGTTCTGATAACTTTTAGGGGTTACTCCTTCCAGTTGTTTAAAAACCCGGGTAAAGTAATTGGTATCCGAAAATCCGGTTTGAAAAGCTGTTTCTTTTATACTGTTTCTTCCAGCGAGCAATTCCTTGGCTTTACTGATTCTTTCTTGCAAAATAAAATCATTCGGAGAAGTTCCCAGCTCATCTTTAAACATCTTAAAAAAGTTTGATTTACTTACATAGGCAAGTTTGGCAATACTCTCAATCGATAGTTTCTGATGTAAGTTTCTTTTAATATAATCTACTGCAAATCCAATTCTCGATTTATTCTTTACAACATTTCTTTCTACAATACTTCTGGCTTGGGTCTGCATAAGCCGTATAAGGAGTTCTTTTAAAGCGAAATCAGCCATAATATCCTTTTGGGAATTGTCATCCATTGCAATTCTCATAATGTTGTTGGTAGCAGATGCCAATGCCTGATTATTAAAAAGGAAATATTCATCCAGCTGAATATTCCATTGTGAAGCTTCATCTACCTTGGGAAGATGGTAATTCAAGTAATTAAGAGAATCCTCTATAAAGTCGGGATTTAAACTTAAAGAAATGCATTGGGTAGGAGTTTCATCTGCTTCCGGAAAATCAATAACCATAGTTTCCCCTGGAGCTACCAGAATACTTTCTCCCGGGAAATAATCAAAATAATTGGTTTTGTTATCCAATTTCATATATTTTTTTCCTCTCAGCATTGCTGTAAAAGCTATATTCTCAAAATGAAGTTTAACACCAAAAGCTGCTTTATGCGTCTCATAAATACTAAATTCACAATTGTTTAGATTGAATTTAGTCTGGTTTTCAACAAGACTCAATAGCTGGTTTTCCTTATGCAATTCAGGAGTATTTAATAAAATCTTACTATTGTTATTCATTTCTAAATATTTTACTAAAGCTGGTGACTCAAATATAGAGAATTTGCTTCAACGTTGCTGTTAATAAAATAATAAAATTGAATTCTGTACTATTTTGCACTTTTTTTATACGATTGTGCTATAGGTTTTTCATGTATCCGTGTAATTTGGCAGTATCGAAAAATTAAAATAAATACTGATATGAGCACTCTTACAGAACCAAGATCAACAACGCTTTTACAGCGTCCCGAGTTCAAAAGCAGATATGATAATTATATTGACGGAAAATTTACACCACCCGTTAAAGGCCAATATTTTGATGTTGTTTCACCTGTTGATGGGAAGAATTTTACCCAGGTGGCACATTCTTCTAAAGAAGATTTAGAACTGGCTGTAGATGCTGCAGATAAAGCATTTCAGACATGGAAACATACATCTGCTACAGAAAGAAGTATTATCCTTAATAAAATTGCGGACAGAATTGAGCAAAACTTAGAATACCTAGCCATTGTAGAAACTATTGATAACGGAAAAGCAGTCAGAGAAACATTAGCTGCAGATCTTCCTTTGGCTATTGACCATTTCAGATATTTTGCCTCTGTTATTCGCGCAGAAGAAGGATCTCATAATGAACTGGATAAAGATACAGTTTCTCTTATTGTTCACGAACCATTGGGAGTTATTGCACAGATCATTCCGTGGAATTTCCCGATTCTTATGGCCACCTGGAAGCTGGCTCCGGCGTTAGCCGCTGGAAATTGTGTAGTTCTAAAACCAGCAGAAAGTACACCCGTATCTATTATGATCCTCATGGAGCTGATAGGAGATTTATTACCTGCAGGAGTCGTTAATATAGTCAATGGATTCGGAGCAGAGCTTGGAAGAGCTTTAGTAACCAATCCTAAAGTTTCTAAAGCAGCTTTCACAGGATCTACAGCTACCGGGCGCATGGTAATGCAGTATGCTACAGAAAATATCATTCCTGTAACCCTTGAATTGGGTGGAAAATCTCCGAATGTATTCTTCAATTCAGTGATGGATGCTGATGATGAATTCTTAGATAAAGCTATTGAAGGAGCTGTCCTTTTTGCACTTAACCAAGGTGAAATTTGTACTTGTCCGTCAAGACTTCTGGTTCAGGAAGGCATTGCAGATGCATTTATAGAAAGAGTAATTGAAAGGGTAAAAGCAATTAAAGTAGGGAATCCGCTTGATAAAACAGTGATGATGGGAGCACAGGCTTCAAAAATTCAAAAAGATAAGATCCTTTCTTATATCCAGTTGGGAGTAGATGAAGGCGCTGAAGTACTAGTAGGCGGCGATGTCAATCATCTGGGAGAAGACCTGGAGGATGGATATTATATTCAGCCTACCATCTTTAAAGGGAATAACAAAATGAGAATTTTCCAGGAAGAAATCTTCGGGCCTGTATTGGCATTTACGACTTTTAAGGATGAAGAAGAAGCTGTAAAAATTGCCAATGATACCATCTATGGACTAGGAGCAGGAGTATGGACGAGAGATGCTCATCAATTATATAATATTCCGCGCCAGATTGAAGCGGGAAGAGTTTGGGTGAACCAGTATCACTCATATCCGGCAGGAGCTCCTTTTGGAGGCTATAAACAATCCGGAATCGGAAGGGAGAATCATAAAATGATGCTTGATCATTATCGTCAGGCTAAAAATATGTTGATCTCTTATAATAAAAATAAGTTAGGCTTCTTTTAATATTATGTAGGACGTGCCCGATTGCCTTGGTTTTTTCCAGGGCAAACCGGTCGGGCTATGCAGGGCTTCACTTCGTTTCGGTGCTCCATTACATTGCGCACCGGCTCGTTCCTCGCCGCCCTTACTATCCCTCACGCATAAAATAGAAGTCATATACGGATTTTCGGAGTTTAAAAATAAAATTGGGGAAACCCGAATTTGCTAAAAGATGAAGACTTTCAATGACAGAATCAAGGACTCAAATTAAAACATGATGAGTTATGTCCGGCAAATTATATTTGCCGGACTTTTTAGATAGATAGCAGAAAAGAAGATATACCATCAATCTGTTATTCTGGTTGTAGAATTTAAGAAATTCAAATAAAAGAAATGATAAATGGCAACACCAATAGGAAGACTTTCCGCAACAGAAAAAGCTCTTGAGGTCATCCGTGAACTTGAAGAAAAATATGGCGCATTAATGTTCTATCAGGCAGGAGGCTGCTGTGAAGGAACCCAGCCGCAATGTTTCGAAAAAGGAGGTTTTTTCCCAAGAATGAATGATGCAATGATCGGAACCATTAACGGATATGAATTCTGGATAGACCGCGATCTATTTGAATACTGGAAGTACTCGCATTTTACATTAGACGTTACAGATGGTTTCGGGCCAGGAGGCTTCTCATTAGAAACTCCCCTAGGAAAAACATTCAAAGTACAATACAGACTTTTTACTCCCGAAGAATATGAAAATCTGGAGCCTGTAAAAAGAAGCGAATAAACGTTAAAAATTTAGTAAAATCAGTCCTTTACAAACCGACTGACAAACATGGCAGCGACCACATCTCCCACAGAGTTGAGAACTGTAGCCAAAGGATCAACCAGGGTTCCGATAATCATTACAGCAGGAATAGCTTCCTGAGGTAATTTATACACTGAGATCATCAGCATTTCTCCAATATAACCCCCATTCGGGATTCCTCCAGCTACAATACTTACAAAAACCGTGATTCCTAGAGCTAATAATAAATTGGCAGGATCAAAAAAGTCTTTACCAATAATTAAAAAGGCTACATAGATTTTGATAATAGAGGACATGGAAGATCCATTTTTATGCAATGTAGTTCCAATAGGAATCACCAGATTGGCAATCGAATTGGGAATTCCGATTTTGGATGCTGCTTGTAGGTTGGCAGGCATTGTAGCAAAGCTGCTGCAGGTACTTATAGCAGTAAGAGTAGGGTAGATAGCATTAGTCCAGAAACTTTTTACACCTTTCTGCCCGCTTGCCATAAATGCATAGATGGAAAAGAAAACAAGGAAATAGATAATTCCGGCAACATAATATAACCCTAAAGGTTTAGCATAAAATCCAAAAAGTTGTGGCCCTAATGTCGCTACCTGATAAGCAAAATAAGCTCCTAAACCAATAGGTGCCATTTTCATCACCAGTAAAAGAAGTTCTTTCATCACTTCATATCCTGAAGCAATAAATACCCTGAAAGGCTGTCCTGCTTCTCCTGTTTTTCTGGCAGCAAATCCCGTCATAAAAGCAAAAATAAGCAGTGCCAACATATTCTGTCTGGAAAAAAGTGCTGTAAATTCTCCTACTGTAAAGAAACTTACAATCCTATTTCCCCAGCTTTCATCATTCGCAGCCTCTGTTACCATTTCAGAACTCCCTGAAACCCCTGAAACCGGAAATAAATACACCGCACAAATCGTAAAAATAGCAGCTGTCAGAATGAAAAACAGAAAGGTAAGAGCCATTATCAGAATGATCTTTCCAAATTTTGATTGCTGCTCCAAAGAGGCAATAGAATTAGATACAGCAAAGAATACCAGAGGAACTACACTTACAAAGAGAAGATTCAGGAAGATATCCCCCAAAGGCTTAATGTATTCCACAAAACCCGGTGCAACAATTCCTATAATGCTTCCGATTGTGATTCCCAGGAGTAAAAATATGATCCCGGAATAGTTTTTCAGTACCTCTTTCATGTGGTGGTTTTTATCAAAGATAAGTTTATTTTTAACACTCTGCTATGCAATTTTCAGACCTAAATTTCATAAATTTGAGTAAACATCGTTTTTATGGCTTATATAGATTATTATAAAATTTTAGGTGTAGATAAAAGCGCAACTCAAGATGATATCAAAAAGGCTTATCGGAAATTGGCCAGAAAGCTGCATCCGGATCTTAATCCCGATGATAAAGAGTCTGAAAGAAAATTCAAAGAGCTGAACGAAGCCAATGAAGTGCTCAGTAATGCCGAAAATCGTGCGAAATATGATAAGTATGGAGAACATTGGAAGCATGGTGATGAATATGAAAAAGCTCAGCAACAACAGCAACAACAAAGACAATATCAGCAACAAGATTACGGTGGCGGTTTCTCTGGAGCTGATTTTGGCGAAGGAGAAGATTTTTCCGATTTCTTCCAAAATATGTTTGGCGGGACAGGAGGTTTTGGTAAAAGTTCAAGAGGAAGAGCTTCAGGAAAGTTTAAAGGTCAGGATGTACAGGCAGAACTGAACCTGAATTTAAGAGATGCAGCGATCACTCATCCGCAAACTTTTGAAATTAATGGAAAGAAAGTAAGAATCACCATTCCTGCCGGGGTGTATGATGGTCAAAAAATCAAATTAAAAGGGCATGGAAATCCGGGCGTAAATGGAGGCCCAAGCGGTGATCTTTACATTACTTTTAATATTCCTGTTGATCCTGATTTCGAAAGAATAGGGGATGATCTTAAAACAAAAGTTTCTATTGATTTGTATACTGCTGTTTTAGGAGGAGATGTAAAAGTGAATACACTGAATGGAAGTGTCAATCTTAAAGTGAAACCGGAAACTCAAAGCGGGTTAACCGTAAGACTAAAAGGAAAAGGTTTTCCTGTGTATAAGAAAGATGGAGAACATGGCGATCTTTTTGTAACCTACGAAGTGAAACTGCCTACCAACCTTACCGAAAAGCAGAAAGAACTTTTTGAACAACTTAAAAATTCCTAGGCTATGAGTGAAAGAATATCACGAGAAGAACTCGTAAGAATATACAATATCGAAATCACTTTTTTTGATGACCTTGTAGAATATGGTCTGCTGAATATACAGATTGAAAATGAGACTCATTATTTGATGTATGAAGATCTGCCGGATCTGGAAAAATTTGCCAACTGGCATTATGATCTTGAAATCAACCTTCCGGGGTTGGAAGTCATCCATAATATGCTGAAAAAATTAGAGGCTTTAAAACGTAGAAACCGGGAGCTGATGAATAAACTTTCTGCGATCAGTGATCAATATGAAGATATTTAGCTTAGTTTTGTAGCTTTTTAAAGCAACTGTGTATTATGAGCGAGGAAAAGGTAATTACATTAAAACCTGAGAGAAAGAATTTTGAAGATATTTATTTTAGTGGGAATCAGAATAGCCTGCTGTTTTCTCCTACCACTAAAAGTAAAACAATAACGACGATTGCTGCTGCTGTTATTTTACTGATTGCATTTCTTTTGAAAGATAACTTCAGTAAAGAGAGCCAAGGTATTTTATATTTTTTTAGCTTTATTTTGTTGCTTTGTGCTGTTTACTTGTCTGTAAGCGTTAATAAAGTTTCAAGATGGAAAAAACAGGTGAATCGTTATCTGAATACACTCGAAAAGTGTAAGGTGTATGAAATCAGATTCGATCAGAATTTTTTTACAGTCAATATTGATGGTGAAAAAGAAACCAGCGAATGGAAAGACTTTACTTTTTTTGACAGTCATCACGATTTCATTTCTCTTGAAGGAAAATATAATTATATGTTTCCCAGAAAATCAATGAGCGAAAGAGACTATTCTTTACTCAAAACTATTTTAAAAGATCATATTCAATCATAAAAAAAAATCAGAGCAAAATGCTCTGATTTTTTGTTTTATAGTGTTGTATTCTTGCTTAGTCCAGCCAACCCATTTCCTTCATCCACTCATCATTGTAGATCTTTCCTACATATCTTGAACCATGGTCATGAAGTAATACTACGATAACATCATCTTTCGTAAACTGATCTTTCATCTGTACCAATGATGCAATAGCACTTCCTGCAGAATATCCACAGAAAATTCCTTCTTCTTTAGCTAGTTTTCTTGCATAGATCGCTCCGTCTTTGTCAGTCACTTTCTCAAAGTGATCAATAACAGACATGTCATAGTTTTCCGGAATGATATCTTCACCAATTCCTTCCGTAATATAGGTATAAGCGTGATCGTAGTGTAATTCTCCGGTTTCGTGGAATTCTTTAAGAATAGAACCGTAAGTATCCACTCCGATTACTTTAATATTTTTATTTTTTTCTTTGAAAAATGTTCCACATCCTGTAATGGTACCTCCTGTTCCTGCTCCTGCTACAAAGTGAGTCAGTTGTCCTTCAGTCTGTTCCCAGATCTCAGGTGCAGTAGACTCATAGTGAGCTGTTCTGTTGGATAAATTGTCATATTGGTTTACATACCATCCGTTCTCTGTTTCCTTAGCCAGCCTTTTAGATACTGAGTAATAAGAACGTGGGTCTGTAGGTTTTACATCGGTAGGGCAAACAATTACCTCTGCTCCTACAGCACGAAGGATATCGCACTTTTCTTTAGATTGCTTGGAATTGGTCACGAAAATACATTTGTAACCTTTGATGATTGCAGCCAGTGCTAATCCCATTCCTGTATTTCCTGAAGTTCCTTCAATGATGGTTCCTCCAGGTTTTAATCTGCCGTCTTTTTCGGCATCTTCGATCATTTTAAGAGCCATTCTGTCCTTCACAGAGTTTCCAGGGTTGAATGTCTCTACTTTTGCTAAAACTAATGCTGGAAAATCTTCACCCAGGACATTGTTAAGTTTTACCAATGGTGTGTTTCCTATAGTTTCAAGGATATTTTTTGCGTATTTCATAAATGTTTTATAAGCGCTGCAAAGATAAGGCTTTTAAAATTATCTATACTGAGATCGTGCGCGATTAAAGCTTAAAAGCAGATGATTCAAAGTTTGATTTTTAAACCGTATACTAAGGTTAGTTATACTTAATGGCCTTCACTGGAGAAATCTTACTGATCAGATAACTCGGAATAATTAAAGCAAGAGCAGATATCGCTAAAATTCCTAACGAAATGGAAGCAATAGCAATCGGATTAAGATCTACCGGAACTGTACTTACGTAATAATTTTCAGGATTAAGTTTAATAACTCCAAAGAATTTTTGAATAAGAATTAATCCTAACCCGATGGCATTTCCGTATAGAAGACCAGGAATCATAATGATAAGGGTATAGTTGATAAAAGTTGCTCTGATCTGTGCATTGCTGGCTCCTAAAGTTTTAAGCAAACCGATGGAGTTTGTTCTTTCAATGATAAGGATCAGAAGAACCATAATGATATTAATAACCACTACAATCAGCATGATGATAATGATGAGAGCAATATTGGTATCAAAGATACTGATCCAGTCTGTAATTTGTGGGAATTTCTCAGTGGCTTTTTCAGCATAGTTTTTATAACCGATCAGTTTTTCAATTTCTGGAAAATCTTTGTCTATATCATTTACATTCTTCAAGAAAATATCAATTCCACCGATCTCATCAGGTTTCATATCCTGAATTTTTCTTGCATGATTAATTCCGCCAATCACAAATTGTTCATCAATGAGCTTGATATCTGTTCTATAAATTCCAATAATTTTAAATTTACGGTAAAGAGGCTTTTGATCTGCTTTTAAGAAAACAGTAACGATACTATCATTGACTTTAAGGTGAAGGTCATTCGCTATTTTTTGGGAAACGGCAACATCATTGTTAAAGCCTACTTCTGTTACTTTAGGAGTAGTTCCGGCAATAAGGAATTTTTTAAACCTTAAACTGTCAAAATCTTTTCCTATTCCTTTAAATATAATACCTGCAAAATTATGTTCATTACGCATAATGCCGGTAACCGTTACATACTTTTGGATGCTTTCTACATCTGGAAGTTCTTTAATTTTAGCAACATTCAACCCTTGGTTATCCAAAACGGAAGTGTTATAGGAAGAATTGGATCGGGTAGATCTTACAGTGATATGTCCACTGAAATCTGCCAGTCTCTCCTTAATAGCTTTTTTAGAACCGAATCCGGTGGCTACGGTAATTAGGGAAACAATGATTCCCAATGCTACGGAAAGCCTGCCAATGAAGATAATAACCCTTGAAAGGTTATTTTTGTTATCTTTGGAAAATGCTATTTTTCTAGAGAAATATAAAGGAAACTTCAAGCTTATGAATTTAGATTTCAAAATTAAAAATTTACTTCTGATTTGCCTAATTTTTTTAGGAGTATTCAACCAATATTATTCCCAAACTCAAGTTCAAACGGATTTTAAAACAGGTGCAGACCAACCTGAGCTTTATTTACCTTTATTAAAAAATAAAACGATTGGTATTGTAACCAATCAGACCGGATTAATGAGTGATAGAACACATTTGGTAGATTTTTTAGTGAAAAATGGAGTAAACATCAAGGCTATTTTTGCCCCTGAACATGGTTTTAGAGGAGATGCTGATGCAGGAGCAAAAGTGAAAAATGGAATAGATGTAAAGACTGGAATTCCCATTATTTCTTTGTATGCGAGCAATAAAAAACCAAAACCAGAACAATTAGCAGGAATTGACCTTGTAGTTTTTGATATTCAGGATGTAGGAGTAAGATTCTATACTTATATTTCTACTTTAACTTATCTTATGGAAGCTGGTGCTGAAAATAATGTTGAAGTAATGGTTCTGGATCGTCCCAATCCACATGATGGATATACTGATGGCCCGGTTTTGAAAAAGAAATGGGCAAGTTTCGTAGGAATGCATGAAGTTCCGGTAGTGTATGGATTAACGATTGGTGAGTATGGAAAAATGGTAAATGGAGAAAAATGGCTGAAAAATGGAGTTCAGGCGAAATATACTTTGATCCCAATGAAGAATTACCATAAAAAACAACGTTACCCGATATTGGATAAGCCATCACCCAATCTACCTAATGATAAAGCGATTAATTTATATCCAAGTTTGTGTTTTTTTGAAGGAACTCAGGTTTCTGTAGGAAGAGGTACAGATCAGCCTTTTCAGATATATGGCTCGCCATGGACTGAAAGTTTGCCTTATCAGTTTACTCCTAAGCCAAGTTATGGTGCTAAAGATCCATTCCTGAATGGGAAGTTATGTTATGGCGAAGATTTGTCTAATTATCCTAAGGATTTAAGAGAACTGAACCTTGAATGGGTTATCAAAGCTTATCAAAACTACAAAAATCCTCAGTTGGATTTCTTTTTGAAGAACTTATGGTTTGATACTCTTTCGGGAACGGATGAGTTCAGAAAGCAGATTATTGCAGGAAAATCAATTCCGGAAATTAAAGCTTCATGGAAAAAGGGTCTTGAAGATTTTGAAAAGATAAGAACGCAGTACGTCGTGTATGAAGATTAATAAAGGGCTGGAGGTTTTGAGGCGGGAAGCTGGAAGTTATGAAGGTCAAAAAAGATGACTTATATTCTTTTTAAAAATCATCGAGTGGTAGTACGACTGTAAGTAACTTCAAGCCTTGTATTTCCCAACTTCCAACCTTTAACTAATCAAAATTTTGAGGCGGATTTTTATCGTTTTTACCCTTATTTAATATAAAGAGTCCGATTGTTAAGCCGACTACACCTGCAAAAGCAGTTAATAAAGCTCTTTGTAATTTGTCTGGAAGATCATTTCCAAGATAATTCATTAAAAAAAGGATCACAAAAGTGATCACTGAAATGATAATATGATTTTTTCCGAATGGTTTCATTGTATTATTTAAATTTATAGGAGATCATGACTCCCCCTCGGTAAGGCATAATTTCACCGCTTTTATTTAATTTTTCTGCATCATCATAGCGTTTTCCTGTAGTTCTGTCGTACCCTTTATAAAAACCTTGAGAAGTTCCAATGGTAGCATAAAGGTCAAGATTCCATCTTTCAGATAATTGAAATTGATACCCTCCTGTAACTCCCAACATGATAGCAAAACCTCTTTGATAGAGATTAGAGATCACAAATGAATCTCCATTGTCTGATGTAGAAATAGCGTTACTATTCCAATAGTTCCATTTCTGTGCATTATAAGCCGCAAAAGAAATGTTGGCACCTAGATACCAATGTTTAAAAGCTTCTTTGAAATAATATCTTCCCTCAGCAGAAACAGAGTAAATCTGTAATTCGTGTCCTGCAAAAGACTTCCATGGGGAGATAAATACATCTCCCTGAAGGGTATATTTAGGGCTAATCTGTTTTTCTATACCCAAATTCAAAATCCCTATTGGTAAAAAAAGAGCATTACCTTTTACATATAAACTTTTCTCTTCGCTTTGTTCCTGTTCCTGAGCTTTTATAGAGCCTATACTCAGAAATACCAAAGCTGCCATTAATACTCTGTATTTCATCAATATGTTTATTTTATTTGTTGTAATAATTCCTCTGCTAGCTTAGAGTCTCTATTAGCCTGAACTGCCATGTTTTTAGACATTTCAACATAATTTTTTGCCATTTCTTTATTTCCGGTTAAGAAGTAAAGTTTACCAAGGATATAGGTGTTTTCAGAGTTTTCACCTCTCATCACAGACTTTTCAGCCCATTCAGTTGCTTTCTTTAGTGAAGATGGCGTTTTTACATGATCTACAAATACCCATGCTGCTCTTAAAAGCTCATCAGGATTAAATTTTTCTGCGTCTTTATAGTAATCCAAAGCTGCTTTTTCATATTCCGGAAAATTGGCACTTCGCTCATAATAGTTCAGCTTAATTTGATTGAGTTTTGTTGTTGCCACTTGTTTTCCTACTAATGGTTCTGCCATTTTCATGAAGTACTCATCGTTGACCTTTTTACTTTTGTCATCAATAGCTTGTTCCATAATTTTTGATAACTTTAGCTGAGCGTCAAACTCATTGTAGGTTTCTTCAGGAAGGAATTTTATAATCTCAGCTTTTCTCGAAGCAAAAGCTTTATAATTAGAATCTTCTGTTGATTTTAAGAAAAATAGCATTAGTCCTATTTCATCCTTTGTAAGAGGTTCGGATGCTTTTTTATTTTCAAAATATCTTTCAGATGCTTTTTTAGCGAACTCATAATCAGTATCAGAGTTAAGTTTCATAATATTAATCAGAAACTCAGGATCTTTTTCCCCATTAGCAAATCTTTCTTTGAGGGATCCTTTTTTACTGCCTTGTGAATTGATATCCTGAGCCATAGCTACAAACATACTTTCTTCCATGTAGCCTGTGTTTCTGGAAACAAGCTCACCTTCACCGTTCAGGAAAAGGTAAGTAGGGTAAGAGCGTACCCCAAATTTAGAAGCAAGATCTCTACCTTCTCCTTTTTCCATGTCAAATCTTGCATTGATGAAGTTGGTATTGAAATATTCTCTCACGGATTTCTGAGGAAAAACATTTTTTTCCATCATTTTGCAAGGGCCACACCAGGAAGCGTAAGCATCAATGAAAACCAATTTCTTTTCTTTTTTGGCTTTGGCTATAATTTCTTTAAATGGCAGTTCCTGAAACTGTATACTCTCCTGAGCGGAGATGACAATAGAGCAAAAAATAGATATCCCGGAGATGATCTTCTTCATTTTCAAATAAGATTTGTAGCGAAGATAAATAATTTTCAAAATATAAAGGATGCATTCCGAAGGTTGAATCGTTATATTAACTAATTTTAAGACTTACCCCTTTTTGATTATAATTTTTTAAACTCATGAAAAATGATCCTATTTAGAATAGGGGGATTACTTTTTTTTCTTAGATTCTTTATGTTCCTTGCCCCAAATCTCCAGTTGACTAAGCACCGGAAGTAATTTTTTCCCTATTTCTGATAATTCATATTCTACCCTAAGAGGAACTTCTGCATAGACCGTTTTTACAACCAGATTTTCTTGTTCCATTTTTTTTAGTTGTAGAGTAAGCATTCTTTCAGAAATATTAGGAATTCTGTTTTTTAGTTCAAAGAACCTTAATTTTTCTTGTTTGAGATGATAACAAATGGAAAGAATCCATCTTCCACTGATCAGGTTTACAGCATATATTTCGGAACAGCTGGATTCCAATGATTTTTTATTCTCGTTATTGGTAGATGATTCTTTAATACTCATACTTACATTTTTGTTCGTTCCCCACAATCTGTTGTAGGTTTGTATTCTTCAATATTGATGAACTAAATTCGTATACAAAAATAGAAAACATAGATGAAGTATCCCGTTTTTGTGGGGTATTTGTTGAATTTTATAATAAAGAAATATGGATTACAGCAGAATTAATAAGGAGTTGAAAGAGAGTATGGAAAGCGTTCCATATTCATTAGAAATTGATGAAAATGTGTTTTTGAATAATCCTGAAATTATTCAGCAGGAAAGAAATGAGTTTACTAAGAATAACCCTTTTAAACAACCTGAACATATTATAACGAAGGATATTTTTATCCCAAGCTCAATAGATGGAGATGATATACGGCTACATATCTATCAACCAAAAGAATTTAATAAAGATAGAACGTTGATCTATTTTCATGGTGGTGGTTATGTTTTTGGTGTGCCGGAGCAGGTGGACAGCCAAATGTTTGAAATAGCAAATGGATTACAGACTACCATCATATCTGTTGATTACAGACTGGCTCCTCAATATCAATTTCCTATACCTGTTTTAGATGGTTTTGATGCCTTGAAATGGATCATAAACAATGGTGAAGTCGAGTTGGGAATAAATGCTGAACAAATTACAGTAATGGGAGCCAGTGCTGGCGGCCACCTGGCAGCGGCAATAACCCAAATGGCGGCAGATCAAAATATAAACAATATAAAACATCAGTTTTTATTATACCCAGTGATTCATAACAGATTGAATACACCTTCTATGGAAGAGTTTATAGATTCACCATTATGGAACAGGAGATATGCTGAAATAGCCTGGCAACACTTTTTAGGAAAAGAAAATAAGGATCAAAGTATTACTTACTCTGATTTGACTCATTATCATGACTTTTCTGCATTGCCTAATACAACAATTGTAGCTTGTGAGCTCGATCCTTTACGAGATGAAGATATTGAATTTTCTCAGCTTTTATATCAGGCAGGAGTTGCTACCGAGCTGTGGGTAGTTCCCAGAGCGGTACATGTATTTGATCTCTTTAATTGTTCTTTAACAGATGAATATGAAAAATTCCTAATGACCAGACTTTTTAAATAAAAACAAATGAAACTACAAGATAAAAAAACAGCTTTGATTCTTATTGATATTCAAAAAGGATTTCTTGACGAAAACTATTGGGGTGGAAACAGAAATAATAAAGATGCAGAAAGAATAAGCGGGACGATATTGAAAAAATGGAGGGAATTAAATTGGCCTATATTTCATATTCGACATAGCTCAACGAATCCTAAATCTAAATTGCATGAATCTGATCCGGGGTTTGAATTTAATGATTATGTGGTACCTCAAAGCGATGAATATATTATTACAAAAAATGTAAACAGTGCTTTTATAGGGACTGATTTGAAAGAAAAATTAGATGCTCAAAATATAAATACCGTAGTTATTTTAGGAATTACAACGAACCATTGTGTTTCTACAACGGCAAGAATGGCAGGAAACTTTGGGTATGAAACGTATGTTATTTCAGATGCTACAGCAGCTTTTGACAGAGTGGGAATCCATGGAGAAAAATATAATGCAGAACAGGTTCATCTGATGGCATTAGCCAATTTGAATGAAGAATTTGCCTCCATTTTGAGTGCTGAAGAACTGTTTAAAAAATTGTAGATTGTATTTTATATTGAATTTTTACTTGAATTATAGTTCTGTTTATCGAAATTTTTAAGATAAATTTATTTCACCCAATAGTCCTAGAATCTTTGTTATATCTTTGCAAACTAATAATTTATCCACAAAAGATATTGTAAATTATAGGCTTTATTTCACATATTGCCAGGTTTTCTTTTGTGATAATAAGAATGCAGAAGAAATTGAGTATTAATTTTAAACACGCCTTATCCCAAAAATCTATTTACGTTGCTGCCTTATCCACTTGCTTGATTGCAGTAGTGGCTTTTGCTGTTTTAAGTCATTTAATTGCTGAAGATAACAGGAAAAATAATGAAGGTTTTGCTAAAAAAACGTTCTTCAGAAAATATGAATCAGTAGAAAGTGAGTTTAGGAATATTGAGGATTATCAGTACCTCCTTCGTGAATTGATTCAAAAAGACGGATTGAAAAACTATAGAGATTATTCGTTGGTTTTAAATGATTTAAATAAAAAAAGAAATCTCTTAACATACAGCTGGTATTACTATGATAATAATAAAACGGGAAAGTATGAAAGCAATAATCCTCTATCTGGCCTTTTCAAAGAGAGAAACAATAGAGAAGGATCCATTGCTATAAAAAATACAGGTTCCGGTCATTTTAAAGATTTTTTAATAAGCCGTAAAGACAGTATGTTCTGGGTCAGCTATGATTCTCTGGCATTGCCTGAAAAAAATATTCTTTATTATGGTTCCACGGTAAGCTTAGATGATCTTCATCAATATTTTACCAATGTAGATAAAAGCTCTAATACGTATGCTTATGTTTTTACTAAGGAAGGAGTTTGTATCACTCATCCAGAAAAAAAGTATATCGGGAAAAATGTTTTCAATTTTACAGATATTCAAGCAAAAGATACTTTATGCAGTAAGGCAAAATCAGGATATACCGAAGGTCTTGCAGCCTCTGAGTATTTAGGAATGGAAGTCACTCGCTTTATAAAACCATTGAAAACAGAAAACTTCGATGGATATGCGGTTGTTAACTATGTCAATTTTATTACAGATGAAAATACAAATAAAGTAAAAGCGTATACGGTTTATATATTTTTGGCTGCTTTATTTCTGATTGTAACGGTTTTTATTTTATTCCAAAGGTCTACAAGTATCACATACAAGGAAAAAGAAAAGATACAATCTGAAAAAAATCTGTTGCTGATCGAAAATGAAAAAATGCATAAAGCGGATGTAATTAATCAGCTTCAGCAACTTAAAAATAATATCAATCCGCATTTCCTGTTCAATTCTTTGAACTCTTTATATATGCTGATTGGAATTAATAAAGACAACGCTCAGAAGTTTACGATGAATCTTTCCAAGATCTATAGATATCTCATTGTTCCGCCAAAAGAAAATATTGTATCCGTTTCTAAGGAAATTGATTTTATTCAAAAATATATGGAGCTTTTGAAAAGCAGGTTTGATGAAGAACTGAATTTTCAACTTATTATAAAAGATCCCGGAAGTTTAGAAAAACGAATTCCTTATTTATCTCTTCAGATCGTAACGGAAAACGCTATAAAACATAATATTGCAACAATAGATCATCCTTTGGAAATTACAATAGAGGTAGAGGAGAGTGGGATTACCGTAAAGAATACTTATCAGCCCAAAACGGAAGCTGTTCAGGGAGAAAAATTCGGAATTGATTATTTGAATCAGGTTTATGAGTATTTTAGAGAAAATCCGCTTCATATTTCTGTAGATGGTGAATATTTTATATGTTTTTTACCATTAATGAAATAAAATGGAAAAATCCATTCACTCCCGAATAATCACCTTTCACTCCCTAATACATATAATATAAGTCACTATACCTATAGCTTTGCCAGCTGAAACTAAGATATTTACTATTTGGAATGAATCGGACTATTTTAATGAAGAATTACAGGCTTGCACTGTATCTGGGACTGGCTATGGCATCGCCGGCAGTTCTTGCACAGAAAAAAGATACTGTAAAAACGACCAAGGACAAAACTGAAAAAGCAGATCTTTCATCATCAAAGAAGACAAAAAAAATTGACGAACTGATTAAGAAAGGAACTTACAAAAAAGGGATTTTCAATACCATTCAGGTAAAAACAGATCTTTATTTTGAAATTCCTGACAGCTTGATGGGACGCCAGTTTTTGGTAGTGAACAAACTATCTCAGGTACCTATGCAGGTAAATGAGGCAGGTTTGAACAAAGGCATGAACTATGAAAATAAGATCATTTCTTTTCACAGAGATAAAGTAGCTAAAAAGGTATGGGTAAGAACTTCTGAAGCGAAGGTGTCTTCTCCTAAAAATGATGCTATTACAAAATCTGTGAAGGATAACTTCTCAGAATCTGTAATTGAAGTTTTTGACATTGAAGCTCAAAACAATGATTCTACTTCGGTAGCTATTAAAGTGAACAAGGTTTTCGACGGAAACCAGAAAAGCTTTAATGATGTTTTGGCAAATGTAGGTCTTGGCGGATCAGTAAAATCAAGTCTTTCTTTTATTGAAGGAGTAAAAACATTTCCGGAAAATCTTGTAGTTAAATCTCAGCTAAGTACTTCAGTAAATGAAGGCGGAGTAGATTTACCCGTAACACTTGGAGTAACCAGTAACCTGGTATTGCTTCCCAAAGTTCCTATGAAACCAAGGATTGCAGATGCTAGAGTAGGGTTTTTCAGCGAAAAGCATTGGTTCTTTAATGACCAGCAGCAGAAAATGGATGAGAAATTTTTCATTACGCGTTGGAACTTAGAGCCTAAAGATGAAGATAAAGAAAAATATCTGAGAGGGGAGCTTGTAGAACCTAAAAAGCAGATTGTTTATTATATAGATCCATCAACACCAAAACAATGGCGTGAGAAAATCATTGCAGGTGTTCATGACTGGCAGGTTGCTTTTGAACAGGCAGGTTTCAAGAATGCAGTGATTGCTAAGATGCCGGATGAAAAAGATGAAGATTTTGATATTGATGATGTAAGATATTCCGTGATTACCTATGCTGCTTCTCCTAAATCTAATGCGATGGGGCCATCTGTAGTAGATCCGAGAAGTGGAGAAATCATCGAAGCGGATATCATCTGGTGGCACAATGTAATGACTTCTCTTCAGGAATGGATGAGAATTCAGATAGGGCCTATTGATGCTAGAGCAAGAGGAAATAAATTCAGTGATGAATATATGGGTGAAGCGATTCGTTTTGTATCCTCTCATGAAGTGGGGCATACTTTCGGATTGAAACACAATATGGGATCTTCTTTTGCATTCCCTGTAGAATCACTTCGTTCAAAAGAGTTTACAGATAAAATGGGGGGTACCGCTCCGTCTATCATGGATTATGCCCGTTACAATTATGTAGCTCAGCCGGAAGATGGTGTTACTGCCATCACTCCAAAGATCGGAATTTACGATAAATATGCTATTGAATGGGGATATCGTTGGTATCCGGATGAATTCGTTGAGAAAAAAGCATTGAAAAATCTGATCGATAAGCATGAAGACGATCCTTTATATTTCTATGGTGAGCAACAGAGCTATCTGGAAACAATAGATCCGCGTTCACAATCGGAAGATTTAGGAGATGATGCGATGAAAGCCAGCGAATATGGAATGAAAAATCTTAAGGTCGTAGCCAATAATCTTTTAAAATGGACTTATGAAGACGGTAAAGATTATACAGATGCAGGAAGATTATACATGGGCGTTATTGGCCAATGGGATCTGTATACAGGGCATGTAATGGCTAATGTAGGTGGAATTTATCTGAATAATACGGTTTTTGGAAATAAGAAAAAAGCCTATGAAGCAGTTCCTGCTGAAACCCAGAGAAGAGCGGTTGATTACCTGGTTAAAAATTCGATCAATCTTCCGGAGTGGTTATTCTTTAACCCAATTACTGAGAAAACATATTCGGTGAAAAACTCCCCAATGGGGCCATTTGAACAGACACCATATACCTTGGCCAGAGGAATGCAGTATGCCAATATCTATTCCCTGTTTATGGATGACAGATTGCTTAGACTCCTTGAGAACGAGTTGAAGCATGAAGTTTCAGGTTCAAAAGATAAAATCTATACTGTAGAAAACTTATTTGAACAGGTAAGAACAGCCATTTTTAACAAGAAAGGAAGCCTTACGATGCTTGAGAAAATGGCACAGAAGAACTACGTGGATGCATTGATTGTTTCGGTGAACAAATTATTCGAAAAAACAGCCGTAAAAACATTGAAAACAGATCAGACATTAAATATGCCAATGATCTGCAACTATCATGAAGAAGGTAAAAACCTTAGAAACATCAATTATTCATCCATGAAGAGAGTATCTGAAGTAACGACGTACAAAAGAGCAGAATTACAAAAAGTTCTGAACTTCCTAAATGGAACCAGATACAGAGGTGATGACGCTTCAAGAGCACATTACACAGATTTAATTATTCGTATTGAAGAGGCTTTAAATAAATAAACAGCAATGAAAAAAACTCTAATCCTTTTACCTCTTTTAGCTGCTCAGGTGGCGTTGGCTCAGGAAAAAAAGACCATCACAGGGAAGATAGAAGACGGTAGTACTTCCAGCGTAATTGCAGGAGCATCTATAAAAATAGAGACTCAGTCGGTTTCTACAAAAACAGACCTTGACGGAATTATTGAAAGTGTATCCGTAGGTACAGTAGCTGATAAAGACGGAAAATTTGTATTGGAAATTCCGGTAGATACTAAATCTATTCTGGTAAGTTTTCCAGGATATGAATCCAGGATTATTCTTATCAATGAGGATAAAACCAATTATACGGTGAGGTTAACACCCGAGGTTACCGATAAAAATAAAATTCAGGAAGTTATCATTACAGGATATCAGAAGATTGAAAAACGTAAGCAGACATCAGCCGTTTCTACTGTGAAGATGGATGCTATTACCCAAGCTGGGGTTGCGAGTGTAGATCAAATGTTATCAGGGCAGATTGCCGGGGTGGTAGTTACTCCTGAAACAGGATCTCCGGGAAGTCCTGCTAAGATCAGAATCCGTGGAACAGCTTCTTTATCCGGGCCACAGGATCCGTTATGGGTAATTGATGGTCTTCCGTTGGAAGGAAATGATGTTCCTAACTTCAGTGACAAAGATAATATTGATCAGCTCCAAAACTTCTCTATTGCAGGATTAAACCCGAATGATATTGAAGATATTACTATTCTGAAAGATGCTGCTGCAACAGCTATTTATGGAGCAAGAGCTGCAAATGGGGTAATTTCCATCACCACGAAAAAAGGGAAAAAAGGAAACCTGAGATTGAACTTTTCAGCGGATACATTTATCACAGCTCGCCCGGACTTTGATAAACTAAACCTTCTGAATGCCTCAGAAAAAGTTGACCTTGAATTATCCCTTGCTGGAAATGCAGGATTAACATATCGCTCTGATAGAGGTGAGGTAATGAGAATTTTAACTCAGAATCAACAGCTGGAAAATTTCAGAACCGGAGGCTTTGGAGCTTTGAATTTACTGACACAGCAACAAATAAATGCCCTTAGAAATAACAATACCGATTGGGGAAAATTACTGTATAGAAATGCAGTGAATAAACAATATGGATTAAGTATTTCAGGAGGAAGCGACCGTTCCGATTATTACCTGTCTCTAGGATATTATGATGAAGAAGGAACAACGATTGGTACAGGTTTTAAGCGTTACAACTTCACTTTAAAAAACAATTATAAAATAAGCGATAAATTAAACGCTGGGATCTCCATTTTTGGTACCCAAAGTGAGAAACAATCGTTTATGACAGATGCCGATGCAGCTGCCAGTCCTGTTAATTATTCAAGAAATGCCAATCCTTATTTATCTCCCTACAATGCTGATGGAAGCTATAGATATGATAAGGATATGGATGGTTACAAAGATGTATACGTTCCTTTCAACTTCCTTGAGGAAAGAGAAAATACAAATTATACACTGAAAAACCACTCGGTAAAAGCAATATTGGATTTAGAATATAAGGTTTCAAAAAGCTTGAAGTTTACTTCACAGTTGGGACTTCAGTATGACTCCAATAAGACAGAGAAATATGCTGCTGAAAATACTTATTTTACAAGAAAGTTCAGAGAAGGAACCTCTTATTTCAAAAACGGAGGATACCAATATTTCTTACCTGCAGGAGGTATAAAGCAGAATTGGGATAATGAATACTTCCAATACAACTGGAAGTTACAGGGGATGTACAGTACAAAGATCAACTCAGTACATGAAATTGATGTGATGGCTGGAACAGAGATCCGTAGAACAAAAGATAATACTACACTTACCAGAGCCTTTGGATTCAACAGTCTTACCAAAGCAGGGGTTCCTATAGTATTTCCTAGTTCAGATTTTGCAGCAGACAAAAAATACGAAACCTATCGTGAAATGCCTGTTGTAGAGAACGCTTATGCATCTATGTTTGCTACGGCTTCTTATACTTATGATCAAAAGTATACTTTCTTTGGAAGTGTAAGATATGATGGAACAAACCTATTTGGGGTAAATAAAAAGTACAGATATTTACCGATATGGGCACTTTCAGGATCTTGGCTGGTGACAAAGGAAAACTTTATGAGCAATGTTCCTGTTATCTCTAATCTTAGACTGAGAGCATCTTATGGATTACAGGGAAATATTGATCGTAATACCTCTCCATTCTTTATTGGGGAATATAATAATACGACTATATTACCCGGAGTAAACGAAAATGTGATCAATGTAATCAGTCCTCCAAATGATAAACTTCGTTGGGAGAAAACAACGAATACCAACTTCGGGATCGATTTGGGATTATTCCAAAACCGAATCAACCTTACTGCTGATGTTTACAACAGAAAAGGAACGGATATGATCAGTATGAGATCAACTCCACTTGAATCCGGATTCGAATATACGATGGCAAACTGGGGAAGTCTTACCAATAAAGGTTTTGAATTGGCTATCTCTACCAGAAATATTAACAAAGAAAACTTCAAGTGGTCAACTACGATCAATTTCGCACATAACAAAAGTAATGTAATTACAGAACAGCCTCGTGATAATGCACGTCTTCCTAGCAGAGAAGGACTTCCTGTAAATGCTGTTTTTGCATTGAAAACCGCGGGAATGGATGAAAACGGAAACCCAATGTTCTGGAAGGGCAACGAAAAAGTAAAAATTGAAGATTTATTCGGATTATATGATCCTTATGAAGATTTCCTTCCTGGATACTTTTCACAGTCAAAACTTTCAAGTAAAGAATTAAGAGAGCTGTTTACCTATGTAGGAGACAGAGATCCGAAATTTACAGGAGGTATTATCAATACTTTTAAAATACATGATTTTGACCTGACGGTTTCAGCAACTTTCAATCTTAAGCAGACTGTCATGAAGACCCCTTCTTATAAAGGAATGGAGCTGGATAGAGGACGAAACTATACAAGAGATATCTATCAGGCAGGAACTACACTTCCGGGAATTACAAGCCCTGAAGCAGATAGTAACCCTGGATGGATGGGTAATAAATGGCTTCTTAACAACGACTATAACGTTTATAATCTGTTAGATATATGGGCGAAGGAGATTAGCTATATTAGGATCAGCAGCATCCGTTTAGGGTATACACTTCCTAAGAAATTTACCAGCCCAATGGGAATCAGTAGCTTGAGACTGAGCGTTGAGGGGCGTAACCTGTTTGTATTCAGTAATGGTTATAAAGGATATTTCGATCCGGAAACGTATGGAAATATTTACGCACAACCTATCTCCCGTTCAGTGACCCTAGGATTTAATGTTTCTTTTTAAAACTTGAAAAAAATGAGAAAAATAACAACATTTATCGCATTAGCAGCACTTAGTTTTACCAGTATTGGCTGTGATAGATTTTTAGATATACAGCCTGAAGGTAAAGTAGTCCCTATGAATGTAGACGACTACAGAAAGGTACTTACATCCGCTTATTCAAGATATCCGACTCACAAATCTTTAGTAGCATTGCGTACAGATGAGCTTAGTCTGGATGAAAATGCCAGTGGATTTGCTTACAATCGTGAACTTGCAATGTGGAAAGATACCGGCTATGATTCAAACACGACAGAATTTCCTTGGGTAGGATTCTATTCCGTGATCTTTTATATAAACCAGATCATCAATGAAGGAAGTAAGACGATGACAGATTCTCCTGTGAAGCAGCAAATATTGGCTGAAGCTTATGCATTACGTGCCTATTCTTATTTTGATTTGATTAATTTATATGGTAAGCAATACAACCCCGCTACAGCATCCACAGACAAAGGAGTACCTCTTAGTTTAGAAATTGATGTGGAGGCGGTACTGAAACCTTCAACTGTACAGCAGGTATACGATCAGGTACATTCTGATATTGCAAAAGCTGAAGGATTGATGCAGGAGCAACAGCAGCCATTAGGAATTAATTACAGATTTTCTAAAGTTTCTCTAAAGGCTTTACAGGCGAGAATAGCATTGTATCAGGGAGATTGGAATAAAGCTTTAGATTATTCGCAACAGGTACTTGCCATCAAAGATGGATTGAGTGATTTAAATACAACCAACGTAGCTCCTCACCATTATGCTTCTGTAGAATCAATCCTTGCCTTAGAAAAAGCGTTTGACGGTTCTGTAAAGAATAATTTATCTTTTGCTGCTCCAGAGCTGATTTCTGCCTATAATAAAACGACTGATAAAAGATTTGGACTTTATTTTGAAAAAGCTCCTGACCGTTATAATATAATTAAAAAAGGAGATTCAGACTTTAAAGTAACCTTCAGAACATCTGAAATGTATTTTATCAAATCTGAAGCGTTACTGAAGCTTAATAGACTTGATGAAGCCAAAGAGACTTTATTAAAAGTACTAAAAAACAGATATACTCCGGAAGGATATACATCAGTTCAAAATGCTGTAGCTTCAATGAACACTACAGATTTCATGAATTTTATTCTGGATGAAAGGTTTAGAGAATTTGCGGTGGAAGGTCATCGTTGGTTTGACTTAAGAAGAGCCAATCAGAAAAAGATCATGCATAAGGTCGGTGGAAAAGATTTTATTCTTGAGCAGAATGATCCGAGATATACGATTGCATATCCGCAAAGTGCAAAAAAGAATAATCCTAATTTATAAGACACTTCATATTAACAACCCTTGAAACCGTTAGAACTTAATCGTTCTAGCGGTTTTTTTGTACTTTTGCAGCGTTATGAAAATTGCCATTATAGAAGATGAGTTGCTGGCTGTAAATTATCTGAAAGATCTTTTAGATAAACAAAGCATTGTTCCCGTTACGGAAACAGTGATTCTTCGTTCCAAAAAAAAGGCAATAGACTTCTTTGAAAACGATTCTGCTGATCTTATTTTTATGGATATTCATCTTGGTGACGGGATGAGTTTAGAGATCTTTGAACAAGTAGAACTTTTTACTCCCATTATCTTTATCACTGCATTTGATGAATATGCGATGAGGGTTTTCAAGCATTTTACGATAGATTATGTTTTAAAACCTTTTGAAGAAGAAGATCTTCATCAGGCATTGCAGAAGTTCGTTTCCATCAGAAATAATTTTGATCCTGAACCTTTATTGAAATCCATTTCTACATTGCGCCAGGGAGAAGATACTGAAGTGATGAAACGTTTTATGGTAAGAGAAGGAAATAAGTTAAAGTCCGTAGATGAGCAAAATACGGCTTATTTCTTTGCTTCCGGAAAATACCTTTTCCTGACGACGATGGATAATCAGACCTATATTTATGACGACACCATCAAGGATATTATCCAAAAACTGAACCCACAGACATTTTTTAAAGTGAACCGTAAGTTTATCATCAATAAAGAAGCAATTACGGAAATCATTAAACATTCAAGCCAAAAAGTAGAATTAAAACTTTCTCCCAAACCTGAAGTCAGTGATGAGGTATTTATCAGCAAAATGCAGATTGCTGAATGTCTGAACTGGCTGAAGAATTAAGGAGGAGGAAACTTAATGCAGGAAGAGGAAAGTGCTTTTAACTTCCATCCTCTCTCTTTCAGTTTCCGACCCTTTCCCTATCCATTTTTTTCGTATTTTCCCTACCGAAAACTAATTGTTTAAACATGGGACTATGAAAATATACTTATTCCTTATTGTAATGCTTTCGGGTACGGTATTTTCACAAAAGATACAGCTTAAAAAAGATAAGATTCTATTCAATGAAAAGGAAGTAGGAGTCCTGAAATCGCCTTACAGAGATCATTTTGAGTTTTACAACCTGACCAATGAAAAGGTTTTTGATGCCGATTTAAAAGGAGTGACCCTGGCAAAAGAACAGTTCCTGTATTATCTGGATATGAAATCAGCAGATGGGAAAACAACCCAGATTCCTTATGAAGTTTTGATTACCTCATTTAAACCGGATAGAATTGTTGCTCATCAACTGGCCGTAAAATATCACCTTTTCAATGAAAATGGTTTTGATAGAGCAGAATTAGAAAAATTCTTTACCACTCCTAGAGAAAATCTAGGGGACAAATACCTACAGGCTAAAACCAATAGCATAATTGAGGATAATGCAAGAAAAAGTAGGCTGGATAATATAAGAAGTCTCTATAATCCAAGAATGGGCTCTAATGGAGAAATCCTTATCAATAATGGAAGCTATCAGCCTAAAATTATTGGATATTCAAGAGCTTTTAATTGTGTTGGGTTCAATAATACAGGAGCATGTCTTGAGGTGAGTGATCTGGATGGAGTGAAAGTAGCTTCTATGTATCAGACTAATCAAGGACTCAAGACTTACTTGGTAAGAACTTTTGATAATAATGAATTCACTTTTACTGCTACAAGACCCTATGCTCCTTCAGATTATGCATTTATCAATGAGTTTGTAGCTAATCTTTTTATAGAGGGCTATACACTGGAGCATCAGGCTTACTATAAAAATCAAGAGCTTAATCAGGCAAAAATGAATGATGCTGTAAATCGAAGCATTAATTTATATGATGTTCCCGGCTATCTGGTTGAGAAATCAGGAAAGAAAACAGAAGGAGCACTTACCATCTGGTTTGAAATGCTGGATCCGGAAAGAACAGGGCAAAAATTGCCTCAGGATGGAGCAGATCGGTTTGGGCAACGTGTAACGCTGAAAAAAAGATTGCCAGGTATGAATAGTATGGCTACCAAAGTATATGATGCTGATTCAGGAGTCTATTTTTGTATTTCTCCAAATGGAAACGAAGAATGTTACTACGGATTAGATGTAAAAGGAGAATTCATGAAAAAGCTGCAAAATTATGGAAGTCTTTACGGAAATAATGCCTACTTCTACAAACTTATTGCTAAAGAAAATAAGATCATGTTGCTGCAGGATCCTGTGGAATATCAGAAATATGTTGTTAAAACAAATCTTCAGCCTAAAGGACAAATGCTGGACAATAGATCCAATGATAAACTTTCCGAAAAGCTGGCAGACTATCTCAAAGATTGTAAATCTGTTTCTGACCAGATTAAAAGGGAAAATCTTGATCTTAAAAATGAAGAAAATTTGATCAGAATCATTTCAGATTACAGTAAGTGTAAAAAGTAGAGATGAAAACAATAAGTTAAAAAAAATGAATGATCAGATTTTAACCCAATATCATTTAGAGTTCTCAATGATAATGATGAATGGACGAAAAACAGGAATTGTTAGAACAACAGCTCCTGAAAACAAATTAAGTGCAAGCTTAGAGGATTTATTTATAGAAGGATATCCGGATGGATTTATCGAGACTATTTTAAAAAATATTGAAAGAGCGCTCCATGATATTGATTATGACCCAACGGAGGATGGTTGTCCAACGTTTGCCAGTGTAACGACAGGTAAAGTAATTTGTTTCGTGAAGAGTATCAGGCAACAAGTACCATTGGAAATTCCTACATTAGATCTGAAACAAATTTTAACAGCATGGACTGAATACTTTGAAATAAATGATATCCAGGATATGGGACTGGCATAAATTATTGTATCAACCATTACAAAAATGAAATCGAAAAGAAAATAACCACAAAATTATTATCAGAAAACATAATGAGTCAGAATATAGCAGATCAATACAATTTAACTTTTGAAGATAAAGTACACGATTGGGGAAAGGGGAATCAATACGTTTTTAAAATTGTAAATACCAATAATCAATATTTAACTGCCTTTTTAAATAGTTGGAACTGCGCTGAACAGATCAATGCTTCGTTATTACCGGACATTAATGATGCATTGTACAATCCGGATGATGAAATTGATACCGATGCAGCTACGGTAGATATTATCATACACAGAAATGAAGTAGATTTTTATGATGATGAAAAAGGATATGTAAACAGTATTCCATTGCAGGATTTTAAAAAAATTGTAATAGAATGGAGAAACTTTCTGAAAACAGCATCACCAGGTCAATCGAAAGTTCGTCGTATTTTTAATTTTTTTTGAGGGGAAAACGTGTTCTCCGGAAATTAGAAATATTTATGATAAACCTTTCCTATTAAAGAACGTTATCTGAATACAATGAATCAAAGTCTCATCAATATTTATGAATCGTATTCTAAAAAATATTGAATCTCTGTTTACAACGAATAAACAAACGAATAAAATGAGTACAAATATGATTTTTTTTACGAATACCTATGATGACGAGTTTCTTACTGAAGAAGAAGCGTTGGCAGGAGGCAGCTATATAAAACATATATGGATCAATAATGCTTTAAAGAAAGAAGAATCCTATAGAGAACATAAGCTTTGGGGCGGAGTTTATTATTTATCTCCTGAAGAAAATGTTACAGAAGTGTTGATTGCATTGGGGCAAAATCTGAATTGGACTCTTAAAAATAATAAACAGCTCATCAATGGGTATATCGTTTGGGATTGTAAATTCTATTCCGGTTTACAGGAAGACACAAAATATTCAAAAATTGTTTTGAATGCTAATGGAGAAAAAATAGCTACAATCACATATGATAGTCTTACCCATCAGGTAAAAGGAGGTTTGAAGACTTATAAATTCGGAAATCAGCCTATTCCATGGGGAGATCCGGAAGATGTATTTGATGAAGACTCTGATATCGTTTTCATATTTGGTGAAGATGGTGAAGTGGACACTGTACATGTAAGTGATTTTCTTTTTAGCAATGATTTTGCTTACACAGCTTGGCAGTTCTTTCGTGCTGCGGGTAATTTCTTTCAGGAAATGGGGCTTTCTGAAGAAGAAATATATTATTATACCCATGCAGAACCTCTGGTTCCCAATTTTTAACTAAAGAATGGAAATGTTCCTGACTAGAAAATGAACTTAAAAGATTTTACATTGGTCAATCACCAAATAAGTTTTAATAATCCATATTATGCCAATTTGGAAAACTTATTGAATAATGATCTTAAAAATGTATTAGCCGTAAACCAGTTTTTAAGTGAGTTAGTCTACTTAAATGAACATTGGGAGAACATGGAGCTTAGAGAAGAATTTATAGAAAAAGAAGGTGGTTACTGGGATTGGCAAGATCTCTTGGATTTTAACGTAACAGGAAATTGGTTTACATTTTTCAAATTTGAAGATCTCGGAGGGTATATTAATGTAGATACCAAAACTTTTTATTTGGAAAACTCTCTACTTTCAAATGAAGCTGTGATTGAAATGCCATTAGATGAGTTTACAGATGTTTTACAACAGTGGAAATTAATATTACTTACATTATAAAAGAAGCAAAGACGAGTATTAATCAGGTATACAACTATATCATCAATAATTCGTGAATTTGTGCCTGAATAAGAAACAAAAAAACCTCTGAATGATCAGAGGCTTTAAAGTGGTTTCTCCAGGAATCGAACCAGGGACACATGGATTTTCAATCCATTGCTCTACCAACTGAGCTAAGAAACCATATATTTAGTATTGACTTACTTCGTTGTTTTAAAGTGATGCAAAAGTATACTATTTTGTGATATCATGCAAGTTTTTATCAGTGTTTTTTTGAAAAATATATTGTTTTTAAATACAATTAATTGCCCATCAGTAAGTTGTTTTCAAAAAAATAATTCATCACTACTAAAAATTAGAATGCGAGAGGCTTTTTGAAATAGGTATAAAAGAAAAACCTCTGAAAAATCAGAGGTTTTCAAGTGGTTTCTCCAGGAATCGAACCAGGGACACATGGATTTTCAATCCATTGCTCTACCAACTGAGCTAAGAAACCATTATATTGTTGTTTAACTTACTTCGTTGTTTTAAAGTGGTGCAAAAGTAATATAATTTTTTAATTCTGGCAATGTTTTTTTATATTTTTTTTCTTTTGTAGTTCTCGTAGTAGGGCTTTTTATCTTATATCGGATAATCGGGATCGTAAAAATTGCTATACTTTTTTATATTTATGATGAAATACTTATGATATAGAATAAATACAACTATATTTAGTGATATTTATAAAATTCAATGACAAAGACGATTAAGTGGGTATTGATTATTGTAAGCATTGGAGTGGTGCTGTATTTTGGAATGAGTTTTTTGGTAGTTGCAGGTTTGAGCTACTTTTCTTCAGCCGAAAGGATTGATAGCCTGCCGAAAGAAAAGATTCTGTTTGCTGAATTAAAAAAAGAATATCATTTAACCCAAATAGAAAGATCTCCTGAAACAAAACAGGAACTTTTACACCCTAAAGATACATTGAAATATACTCTTTACCTTTCTATAATAGATTGTGATCAGAAAAAAGAAAACTTAGAACGAATTTCCAGAGAGATGGCTTACAAGATTAATAGGCTCGATTTAGATCCGAATTTCAATAAATATGAATTGTATTTTTATTGTAAGAAGCTTCCTCCGGGAATTCTAAGATATGAGTTTTTAAGAAAAAATCTTAAATAGTTCAGCTGAAAGAAATATCAGACGTGTTTTTAAAAATCCTGATGAGCTAGGCCGTACCAATGTAGCTTCTTTAGACGGAGAATTTGGTTTTCATTTTTTTTAACGCTACTTTGCCTGTTTATTAGGGCTTTTTTCGACTCAGTTGTAAGTTTAGTTATTAAAAAGGAAAACTGAGCTTATTTCAAAGATTTGATGCGTTTACAAGCAGTGTGTTTATTGAAGTAGAGGAGTAGGTTTCAACCTATACTAAAGCTAACATTATTTATAAAGTGATCTTCTTCATTTTTAAATTCACCCATAGAAGTATTCTGAATCAGTCTCAAAAGTTGGAGGCTTAGCAAAAAGTTGAATTAATCGAAGGATACAAAATACTTTTTTACTCTTGGTTCATATTGAATTTTACCCAAACACAAAGACAAGTATTGGTTTATTATCAATAAGCGAGCTAAGGTAGTGACTTATACTAATCGAATTGTGAGCATATAGGAAAACAAAAAAACCTCTGACTAATCAGAGGTTTTCAAGTGGTTTCTCCAGAACCCACCGATTTTGTAAACTTTCCTTTAAATACTGGGTTTATCGTGGGTCGATTTCCAGAAGGGGGAATTATAGGGGAAATTTATGTATTTTTTAACCAAGGTCAACTAAAATTATTTACAATTAAATTAAAGGATTCGATAACGTGAATTATAATCGGAAACAAAGGTTAAAAAATAAAAAATATGTAAAATGGGTTTGATTTTAACTATCTAAAGATATAACTCTATTAAGAAGTTCATGATAAAGATAATTGTGCAATCTATTTAATCTTTCAGAAGCTTTAATACGCTCTGGAGTGATCTCTTCTTCATCCATATCTTTTTCTATCTCATTTAAAGAATCTAAGGACGTTTTTAAAAAATCATGAGCAGCTTTTAAGTCAGCTATTGACAATTCACTAATTTTTTTCATAAATATTATTTTAAATTAAATGTAAGTTCAATATAAAGCAAAAAACAATTAATAATCTTGAAAGGTAGGTTTATACTAAAAATCAAATTGAGCCAGTTTCTACAGTTTTACAAATGGGCTTACAAGGTTAATTAATAATAATCTGAAATAGGAGGGGAGTTACCCCTAAAACTTCAGAGATAATAAGTTTAGGGAAACTTCTCTTTTCGGATTCGAGTTTTTACTAAGCAAATTTCAATTCAAATTCTGAAATAGTAAATTTATACTTCAGACGAAAAACGGCAGGAATTTGCCTTATTAATCAAGCTTATTCATATTGGACTTCTTTTAGGGAGTAGTCGGGTATTCTCATAGTAAAGATTCCTAGTCTTAAATAAATAGAGTGACTTTGAGAATTCCCAAAAACAAAAATTTCGCCCTAAGTATATAACCTTACTTTAGTATTTAAGTTATTTAATCTATATATTCTTATTATAAGGTATAGATAGAGGTCTTATATAATAAAGGCTTTACTTTTAACGAATCTAATCTTTTATAAAGGGTGTCTAAGAACATTTTTTCATAAGAAGTATTATAGTGATTTTTATTCCTGAATTTGTCATAAATTTCATCCACATCTGCCTGAAACACTCTCTTGGTTTTAGTATTTACAAGAGGAATAATGTCCCTGATAAACTCAGTATAGCCAATTTTTTTTACCCCCTGATAAATTAAATATTCATAAAAAAGACCTTTAGATTTACTATCTAATTGAGATAGAATAAGTTCATTTTCTATTTCTGGGGATAAAAAATCAACGAAATCAATATCTTCAGTCGTATTAAAGAGTGAAGTTAAAAGAACATCCCAATTGTCTTTAATATCCTTCAGAGTATTTAATTTATCCGCAAAACTCTCCCTTCTGAAAGAGCTTACTTCTTTTATCTTTAATTCATATCGAATAAAGTGGTTGATTTCGTTGATTTTTTTTCGTCTTTTAACCTTAACGCTCTCTTTTTTATTTTTAAAAATCTCTTTTGTAAAGATTATTCTTTTCAGTTTATCGTAAATACTTATTTCAAAAGCATCAGCTTTAAAACGTATTCCGCTTCGACCGTAAGTATCTTTTTCAGGAACATTTTTTAAAGTTCCAAAAGAGGAAAGCATACCTTGTAGGCTAATTTTTTCAAAACCGTTTTTAGTTTTGATTGTAGTGGAAAATTTTAAATTTGCTCCAAGCTCAACCTGAGTAACATTAGCACCCCAAAAAATATTTTTAGGTATAGCCAACTCTTCTGCATATAATTCTATGATTTTAATAAAATTGTAGTATGATAAGTCAGCCATAACTCTAGGCATTAAAGGTTTACGGGGAATAATGTCGATGTATTCAATCCCTTTTTTATCTGCTGCTATTTTATAATCAATCCAGTTTCTTCGGATATTCTGGTTAAATACTAATTTTCCAGTCTTTTCTTTTTTCTTAAAAATATAATAGATATAATGGTGACTTACTTTATAAAGTTTTGTTTCATCATCAATAGATTGCTCAACTTCATCTCTGTTTTTTTTACTATAATTAAATAACTCAGAGTCGTAAAATTTGTATTTATATTTAGTCAAAACCTCAGATTCATAAGTTTTTTTAAATTTTGTTTTAAGAATATTTTCATCCATTCTTAAATTATTTATATCGAATTTTAAAACATCAATCATTATTATTTCTTTTTTAGGAATTTTTCAAATTCTTTTAAACTTACAAATATTTTCCCATTTCTTACAGGCTGGTAAGCCTTCAGCCCAGCTTTTCTATAATTATCAAAAGTTTTACTATTAAGGTTGTACTTTTTTAAAAATTCATCACGACTGATAATATCATTAAATGTGATGTCTCGAATGGTTATTTCCAATTCTTCAATTCGTTTTTGTAATCGTAAACAGCGTTTGATAAGTGATTTTATGTTTTCTGCCATAATACATTTTTTATGTTCAGTAACATAAACTCTCTGGAAAGTAGAGAATAGCCATTTTATGTTTGTAAAATTATTTAAAAAATGTAATGCATTAATTCTCAGTAATAAAAAATTGCATAAAAAAAGGCGATCATAAAATCGCCCTTCGATATATACCTTGATATTGGAATTTATATTAGAGTACGAATAAATTTAGTTTAAAGATTGAATTACTTTATTGGTTTCGGATAATAAGATTAAATTATACTTCTCTCTTGGAATTTTAGAAACAACATATTCTACATCCATTGGCTCATTATCATTTAACTTTCTTTCTGTTGACGTAAATATTATAATTTGACCAAAATCTATATTAGAGCAAATTTCAAACATGGCTTTTAAACTTAATAAGTTTGTTCTATGTTGCCCAGGTTCATCAAATAATAATATTCCTGGATGATTTTCACCTCCTAATAATGCTATACTGTAAGCCCATATATTTCTTACGAAATCTGAAGCTGAAGAATTAATTCTTATTGATTGAGGTAGCTTGTCATCTTTGTAGCTTTTATATACGGGGAAATATTTAAAAGGTTCTTTCCTATTTATTGAAATCTTATATTTTTCGTTACTGTCATATTTAAAAGCATATAACAAATCTTTATAATAACTCTCAAAATCATCTAAAATATTTTTGTCTCTTTCTTCTTCACCAGATAAATCATCTATGCCTTTCAAAACTTCATTATATTGGTTTGAGATTTCAATTAATTCTTCTTTGATGTCATTAAAAGAATCTCGAATAGAAGAAACTATTTTATATTCATTTTCTAATTGAACTCTTTTTAATGTATCAGATTCAGAAAAGGCTCTATCATCTGCAATTAAATCATTAGATATTTTTTTTATAATTTCCTCCTTATTACGCAAAGTATTTATATAATAATTGAGAAGAATACCTTTCTCTTCGATACTTTCCTCTAGGTTCTTTAATGAAATTGTTACAATGCTTTTTTGACCTTTTAAAAAATTAGTATTTTCTTCAATACTTAATTGTGGTATCTTAATTTGTTTTGATGAAATTAAGTCAGTAGGTATTTCTTGTGTACATGTAGGACAAGAATTGAAATTCTTTTTATTTATAATATCTTCATCAAATACTTTGATCAGATTTAGGCTATCCTTTATTTCTTTATCTATTTGAATTAGGTACTTTTCTAAATTATTTCTCTGCTGTATCTCTATATTTAATTTATCTTTAAAATTATTTATATGGTTTTTTAAAGAATTATAGTTCTCTTTCTCCTCTCTGTATGCAATTATTAATTCTTCTTTATTTTCTCCTATTTTTGCTAAAGATATTCCTTCCAGACTTTTCAACTGTAAAGACTTTTCTTCTAAAAATTGATTGATTTCTACTTTTTCAGTTTCGGATTTAGTAAACAAAAGATTTATTTTATTTATATCACCTCGTAATGTTGTTATTTCATCAGGAATATTCATTAAAGTAGAATTATTTTGCGCAGAGAGATATTTTATATTTCTTATTTTTCTGTCCCACTTTTCAATAATCTGACTCTTATTTTTTAGTAAAATATCTTTATTAGTAGAATTATGTAGTGAATTTAAATTTAGTATATATTCTACAACTTTTTCTTTTGGTTTTGTAATTCCAAAGTATGGCATTGTAGCAAGAAATTCAGACCAACCCTTTGTTTGCTCAATAAATAATGAACAAAAGATTGTTTGAAGATATAAAGGACTATAATTATCTGTTCTTGATGAATTACTAACCATTGGAAGCTCAATTCCTATAAATTCGGCTAACCATCTATAAAAGCCATTTGTATCTTCATTATTTCCTCTTTGATTAACATAAAATAAATCAACTTCAATGGGTTGCTCACTGCTTAAATACCCTTCTAAATCCGTATTATAAACATAAATATTTGAATTTTTCTTTTTATCCGTATTAGAAACAATAACTCTTTCGAGAGTTACTTTTTGCTGATTACTGTTTTCTATTTCAAGTAAGACCTGCGAGAAAACAACATGATGTGTCTGCTTTTCTTCTTCACTAATATTGATTTCAAACTCTTCTTTTAATGCTTTATCTAGTGCTTTGTCATTATGAGCACCTAATAGTTCTTCCATTCCTAAAGCATAATAAATGCAAGAATTTATTGTTGATTTTCCTCGAGAGTTTGGACCAGCAATAATATTTAGTCCTTCTGTAAAATTAAATGAAAATCCATATAGGTCATCTATATCATTACTTAGATTAGTTTGTAGTTCGGTTCTTAGTTTATTAATTTTTATCATTTTAAAATAAATTCCAATTTTGATTAGCTCTTTCAATTTTTGCCTTTGGCAGAACTTTTAAGGATTTAATTTTTTCTAAATCTTCTGAAAAGTATTTATTATCGTAAATAGTTTTTAAAAGTTCTATCCCATTTTCAGTAATAGAAAATGTTAAATCATCAGTTACTTTTGTTTTTGCAATTAATCCATTAGCTAATCCAATAGATAAAATATTATCCATTCCATGCTCAAATGCCCAAGGAACTAAAGTGCTTCTCTCCTGTTTTTTTAATTGCAGTAGAATATCAAAATTTTCGTCATTTCTTAGTCCCCAAAAAACAATATGAATTACTATTAAGGATGCTTTTTTTGAAAATCCGCAGTAGTATATAATAGCTAATAATAAAACAAGCTTATAATATGCATTATATCTAATGGAAACAGATATAGGTTTTTCGTCAATCTCGATGTTAATCATTTTCAATAAAATTTAAGGTACAGATACCTAGCCATTGAAGAACTTGATATTCGGATAAGTCAAAAGAATAAAATTTAGGAATTTGCTTTTCGATTTTATCTTCTAAAAATTTTTGTAATTCTAATTTTTGATTTTTTGCTTCATTAGAATTACTTACAATTCTTGAATAATCATTTGCAACGGTTGAAATCTGTTTTTTAACTAGTCTTTTAAAATCAACAAATATTTCGGGAAAGCTATTCTCTAAAGTCTTTATATTTTCTTCAATAGATATAAACTGTTTAATGTTTTCACTAGTTATTCTATCTACATCTTTATCTGGATATAAAATTTTATTTTTGCGATAAAGGTTATCAAAAAACTCTGACCGTAATTCTTTAAAAGATTCTATTTCTTGTTTTGTTCGTTCTTTCTCTATATTTTCTTCCCACTTTTTTAATTGCTCTATATCAGATAAATTAACATACTCTGTAAAGTATTTTTCTAAGTGAGCTATTGAACAACATTCAATATCATCATTCCATGCTTGATCTTCCAATACGGAATTTAGTATTCCTATTAGGAATGGAGTATTATGCTGAAAAATAAATACCCCACTACCAGAAAGTCCTTTGGCAATATCATATCCGTTTTCACCTGCTTGATCAAAAGTATTCTCAATTAATTTAATTTTAAATTTATGATGTAAATCACTTACAGTTATAATTTTAGCATCAAAAGGACGATACTGGTTTAAATTAATATTTTGGTAACCACAAAATTTAACCCCTAAATCTTTTATAAAACCTTTTCCAAATTTGTAAGAATTAAGCAGTTTTTCTTCATCATCAAAATCAATTTCAATAAGACAATAATCTTTATCAAAATCAATATCTACTATATCTTTGACAGAAATATTATTAAACTCAGAAGCATAGTCAAACTGCTTTTTTATAACAATATTTTCTTTTTCAATTTCTACATCCTCATCTCCTAAACAATGTGCGGCGGTTAAAACATAAAAGGTTTCATTATCAGCAATTAAAACTCCTGAACCTATATTATCTTCCCCATGCTGTATTCTAACACAAGTTTTTTCAATTATATTATACATTATCAAAATTCATTTTTATTTTGAAAAATCCAGTTTCCGTTATTTAAATCCTCTTCGGATATAAAATTTCCGATTTTCCTAGCAATAACTTCTACAGGATAATTGAAATATAAATATAGTTTTTTTTCTTTATTACGAGACTTATTATGGACTATTCTAGCAATAGTTTCTCTATCAGGCAAATGATGATCAGCAGTTCCTCCATTTGTAGATATAATGTATTCGGAACAATTAATCAGACTTAATAAAGATTGAGAAGTATTATTTTTACTACCATGATGAGATATTTTAACATAGTCAACATCTAATTTATTATTTATAGTATATCCTAATTCTCCAAGACACTCTTCAATTACTTCAGGTCTGGCATCTGCTAACAATAGGAATTTTAAGTCTAATGTTTGTAATATAAAGGCAATGGAAGTTGAATTAAATATATCATCTTTAATAGATTTTAAAGGAGTATAATTATTTTCAGATAATGAAATTAGAGATTCACCATAATCATTTTTTTTAATAGATATTTTTCTTTTCTTTACCTTTTTCTTAGCTTTTTTTAATTCATCCTCATAGACATTTTCAAAATGGGATAGAATTTCATTTGTTGGAGATAGGATTGTGAATACTATACCATTTTTATCAATTTTTTTCATCGATTTATCTATCGAAAGGATTTCAGTATAGGGTTTTACCCGTTTTATAAGGTCTAAAAAGCTTTCACTTTGCCCAACACTTATATTAGAGCCTTTTCCTCTCCTTAAAATCTCAGGGTGGTTAAACCAAATTTCTCCTATTTCAATTTTTTCAATCAATTTACTAGTGAATAAATGTATAAGACCACCAATATGGTCACTATCAATATGAGTGAGTATTAATAAGTCTATTTTAGAAATATTATTTAGTTCTTTCTTTAAACTATAACGAAATGTTGTTGCGGTTCCACCATCTATTAGAATTATGAACTCATTAAAATCTTTATCATAAGTTTTAATCAAGATAGAATCTCCATGATAAGCCTCAAGTATTTTAAATTCTGTTTTTTCTCTTTTCATGGTTTAAGTTTTAGATTATAAGATAGATAAACGTTCTAAAGAAAAGAAACTTCATCAATCCAATATAAATATTTTTTAATTTTTTGTAAAGTGTAAAAATTAAAAAAAATAGCGAAAAGACAATACGGGTTTCCGTAAAAACTTTCAGTAATTTTATATTTCACTAAGTATTTATTTTCGTCCAAAATCAGCGGGATTTTCGCCCCAAGCTTTTGTTTCCCATTTTAGAATTTTATTAGAATATTCGTTTTTTTCTAACCAAATGATTGCTCTGTCAATTACATTAAAAAGTTTTATATTTTTATCATTCTTTTCCTGACTGGTTCTAATTTTCTTATCTCTTACCCAAGACATGGCATTTTTACTATCAGAATAAATAGGAATATTTATATTTTTTTCCTTACAATAAGCTAACGCATGTACAATAGCAAGAAATTCCCCAATATTATTAGTACCTCCTTCAAATGGTCCCTGCTTAAATAAAACCTTCTTAGTCTTAGTATCGACACCTTGATATTCAACTAGTCCTGTTACTACATTACAAGCTCCGTCAACAGAAATACTTTCTTCGATAGGATCACCAATGAGGGCTAATTCTTCTTTGCTTAATGTTGATTCAAAAATATCAACACCTACGAATTCCTTACTATCACTATTGAAAGCTTTTTCGGCTAGCTCTCTAGTTAAAAAAGATTTGAATACAGCATTAGGAAATCCATGTGTTTGTTCTTTACATTCTTCCCAGCTATCAAATACTCCTGTTTTATGTCCTTCCCAGACAACATAGAATTTTTGTTTTCCCATAGTTATTAATTGTTATTTTTACTGTTATATATAAGCTTTTTAGAAATAAGATTTATATCAAATTCTATTAATGAATGAATAAAAACCAAATGATTCATCGTAAATCATGTTCTTCTTTATGTCCTTTGTTTTCTATACTTATTTTCCCTACTGTACTACATACAAAATGAATCTTCTGTAAGGGTTTTATAATTATTGATAGTATCTTTTTCTGTTGTTTTTTCCCAAGCAACTGGTGCAGGTGAAGACTTACCTTTTTTCAAACAGTTAATAAATATAAAATCCCTTCTAATTGACTAAAGATTCTTTAGCATATAGCCAAGGACTAAGTCCATTTAAAGATGTGTGCGGATGATTACTGTTGTAATCGATTTGCCACTCATAAGCCATTGCATTTACCTCCATTATAGACCCGAATAGGTATGCATCCAAAACGTCTTCTCTGAATGTACGGTTTAAGCGTTCAATATATGCATTTTGGGCAGGTTTT
>NZ_WXVU01000002.1 GCF_009900745.1 Chryseobacterium sp. c4a
ATCAAAATGCGCTAGCAGAAAGGGTTAATGGAATATTGAAACAAGAATTCCTTTTTTCTAAAACAAAGAATATTCAAGATCTAAACTTATTAGTAAAAGAAAGTATTTATCTTTATAATACTAAAAGACCACATTTAAGTCTTAATATGGAAACGCCAGATAAAGTGCATAAAAAATCCGAAGAAATAAAATATCTCTCCGGATTAAATATTGTTTAATTTATGTCAACCTATTTTAGGACGACTCAGTTTGTTTAAATATTTTTAATGCCCAGATTTCGCTTCAGCGCTTTCTACATGGCTAAGATATTTCGTGCAATATGCTCCGAAAATTAAAATAATCAGATAACAGAAAACAGGAATGATAAATGAGTGCTGTACTCCAAACTGATCTGCTAAAAGTCCCTGGAAAATAGGAACAATAGCTCCTCCTAAAATTGCCATAACTACAAGTGATGAACCTTGACTGGTATATTTTCCTAACCCTGAAATGGCTAAAGTGTAGATATTAGAGAACATAATGGAGTTGAAAATCCCGATTCCTAAAACACTGTACATTGCCATTTCACCATGATTTACCATCGTTGAAATTAATAAGATAACATTGATAGCTGCAAAGATAGAAAGTGTTCTTGCCGGAGCTGCTTTACCCACAAAAAAGGCTGCGAAATTCAGTAAGATAAATACTAAGAAAAAGCTGATCTGGTCAAAAGTAAGATTAACTATACTGAAGATAACAAGGAAGACAACTGCTGCAGCTCCTAACATAAATAGGGCTTTTTTAGCCTGGCTGATAGAATGGTTTAGTGAAATCGCTCCCAGAAAACGTCCTATCATAGCACCTCCCCAATATAAGGACAAGTAATTTTTACTGATCGCTTCATTAAATTTCATAGTTTCTTCAAGGAAACTGATGATAAAACTTCCTACTGCTACTTCACCACCTACATAGCAAAACATAGCAAAAACCCCGAATTTTAAGTGGTTGAATTTCAAAGCACCCCAACCTTGTACAGTTTCTTCGGTTTCCATTTGAAATGAAGGTAATTTTACTCTTGAAATTAATAATCCTACTAATAGAAGAATTGCAGCAAAGATCAAATAAGGTATTCTGGTGGCTACTGCACTGAAAGTTCCGTCCGGTTCGGAAAATAGTTCAAAAATTAAATGTCCACCCAACACCGGAGCAATCGTTGTTCCGAAAGCATTGAAAGCCTGAGTCATATTCAATCGGCTGGATGCAGAATCTTCTGAACCAAGTAATGAAACGTATGCATTGGCAGTGATTTGTAATACGGTGAATCCTAACCCTAGAATGAATAAAGCTCCCAGAAATAGAGGATAGTAAGAGAATGTTGCTGCCGGATAAAACAGGATACAGCCTAATGCTGCCAAACCGATTCCGAACAAAATTCCTTTTTTGTAACCCACTTTGTTGATGGGATCTCCTTTGGAAATGGAAATCAAAAAATAAATCAAAGATCCGATAAAGTAAGCTCCAAAGAAACAGAACTGTACCAGCATGGATTCGAAAAAGGTGAGTTTAAAAAGTTGTTTCAGATAGGGAATCAGGATGTCATTCATACAGGTGATGAACCCCCACATAAAAAAGAGCAGGGTGATGGTAATCAGTGGAACCGTATAATTCCTGCTTTGAGATGGTACTTCTTTATTATTCATAAACATTTATTTATTGTAAAAGGAAGAAATCTTCCTTAGCTTTTTGTCTACAGCATTGTATTTGGTGAAGTTGGGCAAATATAGGGATCAGCCTATGGTTTTGCAATGGTTTTATTGTTTTTTATAATGAAATGTATACCTTTTTTTAGGTTAAAATATTATTTTCATTTTTTGAGACAATAATACAAAAACAGCCTGGTTTTTCAATACAATATCGTGAAAAATTGTATTTTCTTTTCAGAAATAATAAGGGTCTTTGAAAGACTCATGTTAATTTTTGAGACATTCATAAAACTGATAGCCAAATTTTTGTATTTTGACAGCCTATTTATGCAATTGAAAAATTTAATATATCATTATTATATAGTACCTTTGCAAACGAAAATTTAAAGAGTTTAAATATTAATCATACTCAATACGGAGTATAAAGAAGCAAATTATATGAGTATACCTCAAGCGTTTACAGAAACGATTACCCTTGCAGACGGAAGGGAAATCACTATTGAAACGGGAAAGCTGGCTAAGCAGGCTGACGGATCTGTAGTGGTGAAATGTGGCGGAACAATGCTATTAGCAACTGTTGTAGCCAACAAAGAAGCAAATCCTGGTGTAGACTTTTTACCTTTAACAGTAGATTACAGAGAAAAGTTTTATGCAGGTGGAAGAATTCCTGGAAATTTCTTCCGTAGAGAAGCAAAACCATCTGATGATGAAGTGCTTACAATGAGATTGGTGGACAGAGTATTGCGTCCTCTTTTCCCTGAAGATTTCCACGCTGAAGTTCAGGTGATGATCTCATTAATTTCTTACGATAAAGAAGTTATGCCTGAAGCATTAGCAGGTTTAGCAGCTTCTGCAGCGATCGCGATTACAGATATTCCTTTTGATGGGCCAATGTCTGAAGCGAGAGTAGTAAGAATCGACGGACAACTATCCGTTAACCCAAGCTATGAAAACTTATTAAAAGCAGATATCGATATCATGGTTGGAGCTACTAAAGACTCCATCGTAATGGTAGAAGGAGAGATGAAGGAGATTTCTGAGCAGGAAATGATCGAAGCGATTAACTTCGCTCACGTAGAGATCAAAAAACAGATTGAAGCTCAGGAAAGATTAGCTGCTAAAGTAGGTAGAGCTTTCCCTAAGAGAGAATACAGCCACGAAGACCATGACGAAGAAATTCGTGAGAAAGTATGGAAAGAGTGTTATGACAAAGTATATGAAGTAGCAAAAACTCCATCCAATAAAGAAGAAAGAGGAGATAAATTCAAAGCAATCCGTGAAGAGTTTTTAGCTCAATATGCAGAGAACGAAGAAGAATTGGCAAGAGTAACTCCTTTTGTTAAAGTATATTATCATGACGTAGAGAAAGAAGCTATGCGTCAGATGATCCTTGAAGACAATATCCGTCTTGATGGTCGTGATCCACAAACGATCCGTCCGATCTGGTCAGAAATTGATTACCTTCCGGGAGCTCACGGTTCAGCTGTGTTCACAAGAGGAGAGACTCAGTCTTTAACAGCTGTAACTCTAGGTTCTGTAAAGGATGCAAACATGATCGACAGCGTAATTACGCAACACGACGAAAGATTCTTCCTACACTATAACTTCCCTCCATTCTCAACAGGTGAAGCTAGACCTTTAAGAGGTACTTCAAGAAGAGAAGTAGGACACGGAAACTTAGCTCAAAGAGCTTTAACAGCAGTTATCCCTGCAGAAAACCCTTATACAATCAGAATCGTTTCTGATATCCTTGAATCTAACGGTTCTTCTTCAATGGCAACTGTTTGTGCAGGTACATTAGCACTAATGGATGCTGGGGTTCAGATTACAAAACCAGTTTCTGGTATTGCAATGGGACTAATTACTGATAAAAAATCAGGGAAATTTACCGTACTTTCTGATATCTTAGGAGATGAAGATCACCTTGGAGATATGGACTTCAAAGTAACAGGTACTGCTGATGGTATCACTGCTTGTCAGATGGATATCAAAATTCAGGGACTTTCTATGGACATCATGGAGAAAGCTTTGATGCAGGCTAAAGACGGAAGATTACACATCCTAAACAAAATCACTGAAACAATTGCTACACCAAGAGCAGACGTGAAACCTCACGCACCGAAAATGGTAGTAATGGAGATCTCTAAAGACTTCATTGGCGCAGTAATCGGGCCTGGTGGAAAAATTATCCAACAATTACAAAAAGATACTGAAACGGTTATCGCTATCGAAGAGATCGGAGAAATCGGACGTATCGAAATTGCAGGAACAGACAGAGAGAAAATCAATGCTGCTATTGCTAAGATCAATGAAATTACTTTTGTACCGGTTGTAGGTGAAGTTTACAAAGGTAAAGTAGTGAAAGTAATGGATTTCGGAGCTTTCGTTGCTATTGCTAAAGGAACAGAAGGTCTACTTCACATTTCAGAAATTGAATGGGCTCGTTTAGACAAAGTTCCTTATGCTGAAGGTGATGAAGTAGAAGTTAAATTTATGGGTTACGATGATCGTAAGAAAATGAAGCTTTCCCGTAAAGTTCTTTTACCAAGACCTCCAAGACCAGAAGGACAAGCTAGACCAGAAGGGCAAGGAAGACCTGATGGACAAAGAAGACCAGACGGACAAAGAAGACCTGAAGGTCAAAAACCACAAGATGAAAAACCTGCAGGTAACCAGGAGCCTTCTACTGAAGCATAAGAATTATTCTTAGATATAAAGAAATCCCTCAATTTTGAGGGATTTCTTGTTTTGTATGATTTTGTACACCTTTAATATCATCTGCGTTATCTGCAAAATCAGCGAGAGATCAACAGCATTCAATTTTATCAAAGATAAAATCCTCGCGCCTTACAACATGAAGCCTATCAAAAATCTTAGCGCGCTTTAGCGTTTTCCAACAAGCTTTCAATATCTAATTTCCTACTCGCTGTTTAAGATCATCAGCACCACCCGTTTTTCTCGGTTGTCCATTTTTCGAAGAACCGAAATTATAAGTATAAGAAAGTGTTACCACCCGCGAATCTCTCTTTACAGCAAAATTTTCTAAATAATCATTGTAAACAGTTTGCCCCTTTATATTACTTGTAAAGAACATATCTGTGAAAGAGAATTTTAAGGTGCTGTTGTTTTTAAATTTCTTCTGAGCACCGATATTTATATACCAATTGGGGCTGACATTCAGGTAAGCATACACTTCTCGGGCTTTATAATTTCCTGTTAATTCTGCTGTATATCCGTTTCCTAATTTGAATGAATTGATGCTATTGATATTGAATGTGAAATTCCCTTTGTTGTTGATCTGTGTTCCGGAAACATTTCCTGTGTAGGAACCGTAGTAGAAATTGGCACTGTTATTCATATCCCACCATTGAGTCACTTTTACAGGAGCAATAAGATATAGACCAAGATAAGATACGGAGTCTAGGTTTTCAATAGTTTGTACAGTTACTACTTGCCCGTTTTCGATTACAGGTTTAAGGATGTCTGTAATATTATTGGAGGTTTTGCTATAACTTAGTGTTGCAAAATATTTGTTGCTAAGGCTGTATGTCAACTCATAATTCATGGTGGTTTGTGCATTCAGATCAGGGTTTCCAGCCTTCAATGTGGTTGGGTCAAGATAAAACTTAAATGGGTTCAACTGATTGTAGCTGGGTCTTGTAATTCTTCTGCTGAAATTGACTTCAAGATTACTTTTATCAGTAAGGTCATAAGAAAAAACAGCACTTGGAAACAATTGTGTATAATTTCTTTTGTTGACCTGATTGGTGGTAAGCTGTGTCCCTTTTACATTGGTATTTTCCATTCTTAAACCAGCTGTAGCCTTGAACTTTTCCCATTTTTTAGACACATTTCCATATACAGCATTAATATTTTCCTCGTAAATAAAATGATTGGTTTTGGAAAGATCCGGGATCAATATACCGGAAGTAGCATTGAAAAACTTTAGATCATTATCTGTTTTTACAAAACTGGTTTTAATTCCCGTTTCCAGCTTCCATTCATTTTTAAAATTTTTATTCAGATCCGATTTTAGGGAATAGATATTCAGCTTCCCGTCCATGTCTCCTTTTATGATGTCCAGATTATCAGTTTGGGCAGCAATTTCGTGTGTTCTTGTATCAAAGCTTTGTAACGAAGAATTTGCATAATTAATGTAGTCAAAATCGGTAGAGATTTCTGAGCCTAAAGAATCAATCGTGTATTTATGGTTAAGATTGAATGAAAGATTAGTCCAGCGGTCATTAGAAGTATTCACGGTTGTAAATGTGCTTTCCGGAAGACGATTACTACCTAATGTAAGGTTGGAATTATCGCCGTTCACATTGAATTTGTTGGATACCAATCCTACAGAGAATCCCAGAACATTTTTATCATTCACATAATAATCCATTCCTGCTTTGGCTATATGATTGTTGAATCTGAATTTTAGGTAGTTATCCTGAATATAAGCTTTCTTGAAATTGTTGTTTTCATAGAAATTACGATCCAGTACCAAACCATTATAAGCTTCTCTATAGGCAAAGCTGTAGTTTCCAAAAATATTGATCTTTTTATTTCTGTGGTTGATGCTGAAGCTATTGTTGTTTTTTATATATTTCCCTGTTCCCAAAGAGGTGGAAATACTTCCGTTTGTTCCTTTTCTCTGTTCCTTTTTAAGTTTAATATTAATAATAGAAGAACCTGCTGCATCATATTTTGATGATGGATTGGTAATGAATTCTATTTTATCTATCGTTGATGAGGGAATTCCTTTAAGATAATTGGCCAGATCACTTCCGGTCATGGGTGTGTTTTTACCATCAATCTGAATCAAAAGATTACCCTTTCCACGGAGGCTGATATTATCATTATTGTCAATGCTGATTCCAGGTGCTTTCTCTAAAACTTCAAAGGCAGAATTTCCTGTACTTGCAATACTGTTTTCTACATTCATAATCATTTTTCCATCCTGTCTTTCGATCATGGGCTTGGCTTTGGTAATGGTGATCCCTTGAATAGATTTTGTATTGAGATCAATGGAAGGAAGGCTTGTATTTACAGCCAATGAAATAGGATCAGAATGATATACTTCAGTTCCATTTCTATTGATTTTTAGATGATAAGTTCCGCCTTTAAGATCATTGAAACCGAATTTTCCATTGGAATCGGCAATTTCTGTTTTAATCAATTTATGATCAGCGTCCAAAAGGTTAATTTCCATTTGTTCCGCTTTCTCGGATGTAATACTTCCTGATAAAGAAAGATTCTGTGTGGTCTGGGCTGATAAAAAGCTGGTAAAAAGCATCAGTATCCAGAGTAAAATGAGTGAAAATATTCTGGCCATAGTGTTTACGTTTTAGAAGTTAGACAGTTTTCTGAAATTTTCAGTAAAGCTGAATACATCATTTCTAGTTCTTCCTTTGAGACCCCTTTTAAAGCAATCTCACGGTTGTTTTCAACAATATTCTGAACCTCCTTGATCACCTTCTTTCCGGAATCTGTTACTTCCAGATTGGCTTTTCTGCGATCATCAGGATGAATATGTCTTGTGATATATTCGGATTTTACCATTAAATCAATAATTCTCGTCACAGACGCATTGTCCTTAAAAACAAGATCACCAATTTCGTTCTGGGTAATTCCCGGGTTTTCCAGAATAGCTTTGATGATAAGCCACTGATCAATGGTTATGGTAAAACCATTAGCTTTCAATTGGCGTTGTGCATAGTTTCTATAAGCTCTGATCGCTTTGTCGATGTTGTAGAATATGATTGAATTTAATTTTTCCATACTTAAATATTATAATGACTTATCAATTATTGATATATCAATTAATTTGTTGAAACAATATTTACTTTGTTACAACTTCCTGAAAATAATTTTATTAAAAATGCCAAACCTAAGATTGGGTTTAGCATTTTTTCCTTTTGCAGAAGTGTTTTACATTAAGTTATTTATGATCATTCATTTTTTAAAAGCTGATCGATTTTTTCTTTTTTGTTAGGAGGAGAGACCTTATAAAATTCATTCATCAGATCGATAGAGGTTGGTTTTTTAGGATATGGATGATGATTCAGAAAATTCTTTAGGGCTGCATTCAGTCTGTCTTCACCAATAAGTTCACTTAATTTTACCATGGCCACAGCTCCTTTAGAATAAGAAATATGCGGTACATCTCCTGTCGCTCTGTAAATTGGAAGATCTTCAGAAAGCCCTTTTTCATTATCATAAATTTGCTGGTGTACTTGTAGCCTTTCTTTCATTTTCACGTTTCCATGCATCTTTTTGTAGAGCATCATTTCCGTATACATGGCCAACGTTTCAGTAAGCATTACAGAACCTTCTCTGGGATCAGGATCTATTTGACTGTTCCCCCACCATAGATGAGAAAGCTCATGACCGGCCAGCTCATTGATAACATCCTGTTTTTGATCAGCATGAATATTAGCATGGAAAATCATATCTTCAGGCATAAAGATCGCGGAAGGATAAACTGTAGCTGCAAAGCCTTTGGTAAAAGAGGATATTTCGGTGAAATTGATACTTTTAAATGGATATTGCCCATAATTTTGCTGACAATAATCCAAAGTAAGCTGGGCATTTTTAAGGAGATGGTCTACATTTTCAAAATGATTTTTATGATAAAAGATATTTATAGATATTCCTTTATAATAAATGCTTCTAACTTTATATTCAGCGGAAGAAACAGCAAAACGGAAAGGAATATTTGGTGCTTTATATTGAAAATAGTTTCGATTGGATTTTTTCCATTTTTTGACAAGATCACCTGTTCCTATAGCAGTTTGATTCTGTTGTGTTGAAATAATCATGTCCAGATTAATGAAATCTTTTTTCAATATTTCAGGAGCTTCAGGTTTTTTCAGCTCATCTCGTTTTCCTAGCTTATACTGATTCCGTGTTTGTTGATCCTGAATTTCATAATCCTTTTGATAGCCAATGGTAGGGTAATATCTGCTGATCCTCATGAAAGACCCATTTTGTATGATAGCATTGAAAGGCTGGTGCCCATTCACAGGATACCATTGATAAGATATTTTAAAATGCAGAATAGCAGTATCATTGGATTGTAAAGCTCTTTTTAATGAAACTTCAGACGTATTTTGATTGAGCCTTATCACTTCTGTTCCGGTATTGAAAGCAGCAGACTCCAATGTAAGGTCAGGGTGAAAATTGATCAGGATTTTATGGATAGGCTTTTCAGTCTGATTTTTCAGGGTATAAGTTCCGGTGATGACGTAAGAATTTTCGATAGGATTCAGCTGTATTTCTGTCTTAACGTCTGTGATATCAGGTTGTGGAGTGTTTTTATACTTTAGAAAACGTTTTTCATATTGAACAGAATTCAGAATATCTGTTTCATGATCTTTAGAAATATATCCTGTTATAAAATGACTACCGGCTGTGACCCCGAAAATAAGCAAAACTATACAGGTTATAGAGATCGTTATAGGAAGCTTTCTACGTTTAACCCACTCATTAAGTGTCCATAAAAAAGCTATTATTCCTGTTCCAAATAAAAGCCTTTCTCCAAAAGCTTTTGTATAGCTTCCATACGCGTTAAAATCACTGTAACTTCCTTTAAAATCTGAGAATATTCTAAAAAGAGGATAAGAAAGAACTTTATTTGAAATTGGACTCGCAAGGATGAGAAAAGCAAAAACCGAGAGTCCGAGTGCCACAAATTTATGAGGGAGTCTATCATTGATCAGTAAAATAAAACCAGAAAATAAGAGCAAAGGAAATGTATTGAAAAGAAAAACCGTGAGGTAAGCATACCAATCAATATGAAAATAATGATAAGCAGCCTGAAAAATAATTCCTTCAAGAATTAAAATCACTGTAAAGAAAAATAGAAGAAGACCGATGGAGAGAAAATGCCCTGTTAATTTGTTTTTGGAAAAAAAAGTGCTGTTTTCAATTAGGGAAAAGCCTGAAGATCGGGATCTCCAATACAGATCATTGAGAAAATAAACGATAATCAATAATCCCAATAAGTGAAAGTTCTCTGAAATGGTAGTAGCCATAAGCCCTGAACTGGCATATTTTTGAGGAATACGAATTCCTTTTTCAATTTCAGCATACATTTCCATTCCTACAGAAAATATCAGGAGTATGGAAACAGCAGGAACAGTAATACTTTTGAATAGATATATTAAGTCGATTTTTGCAAAGGATAATATTGATCGTAAGGAAGAAAATGTTCCATAGTCAGGCAATAGTGCAGCATATTCAGATTTTAAAATCTTTGGCTGGTCATAGGTTTTAAAAGTTACCTTTTTAGGTCTTTGTCCTGAAATACCGGAAAAGGAAAATTGCTTCAGACAAAGAATCAAAAATCCAGCTGATAAGATCAGATAAAAGACTCTGTTCAATAGCAAATAACCTGTAAAAGGAGTAATATGGGTGTTTTTATGTGTTGCAGTTAATAATCTGGATTCCTGAAAAAATGAGGATAGCCCGAAAGGATCAGCTATGGCTGAAAATTGCTGAGCTTCTAATGACTGTGGCAGACTTCCTGCCATAAAGGGAGAATTGGAAAACAGCAAAATAATCATATAAAAAACATAAAGCATCAATCCACCTACTACCACTAAAAGCTTTTTTCTGATAACCATTGAAATCAGAAAAAGAAAACTACAGATTAAAACGCTGTTGACCAGTCCAAAAATCAGTAAAGGGTAGAGGTAATACTCCAAATTGAAATCAGGTTGCATCTCACTTCCTGAACGAAAGTTTTGGCCAAGCATAAATCCGATCATTAAAAAAGAAAAGCTTAAAAAGGTCTGTAAAAAATACATCAGGAATTTCCCCTTTAGATAGGTTTGTTGGGAAAGCGGATATGAAAAAAGTAGGATATCAAATTTTGAATCACGCTCTTTGAATAAAATCTGTAAGGCAAAAATTGTTGCTAAAAATATGATAGAAAGGCTTAGCATTCCAGTCATAAACCCAATCGTATAAGGTGAATTTAAATAGATTCCTTCTCCCACAGAAAGGTTGAATTGATTGCCACAAAAAATGCCAGAAACTATCAGGATTATAGTCATAAGATAAGTCAACCAATGCTTTGTATTGCGTTGGATTTCAAAAGAAAGTAAGACATTCATAGTTAAGCTTTTTGAGTTAAAGTATAGAAGTAAAAATGCTCAAGTAAAGGAGTTACAGGAGTAAAATCTAAAGATGGTTCTTCTGCAAAAACAGTAAGATGAAGTTTTCTTTCTATCAATTGTCTGCTAATAATTTCATACTTTGAATATGGGGCCTCCGTTTCATTTTTTTCGAAAGATTTTGACCATATTTTATTTTCCAGTTCGGCCATGAGTTTTTGAGGTGTACCTTTTCTGAGTATCTGCCCATGGTTCATAACGGCTATTTCTGAACAAAGATTTCTCACATCTTCCACGAGGTGAGTAGAAAGAATGACGATCACTTCCTGGCTAATTTCGTTTAACAGGATGTTGAAGCGGTTTCTTTCTTCCGGATCTAATCCTGCTGTGGGTTCATCTACAATAATAATTTTAGGATTTCCCAAGAGTGCCTGAGCTACCCCAAAACGTTGTTTCATTCCACCAGAAAAAGTATGGACTTCTTTGTTCTGAAAATCCAAAAGATTTACTTTTTCCAATAGGTTTACAATCTGATTTTTACGTTGTGTTTTATCTGAAATTCCTTTCAGTACAGCAATGTGTTCTAAAAGATCATAGGCTGAAACTTTAGGATATACTCCAAAATCCTGAGGTAGAAATCCGAGATTTTGTTTGATATATTCCGGATTTTTAACAATGTCGATATCATTAAAAATAATACTTCCGGAAGTTGGGTTTTGCAATCCCACAATTGTTTTCATCAGGGATGATTTTCCGGCTCCGTTAGGTCCCAGGAGTCCGAACATCCCATTATTGATCTCTAAGGAAATGTTATTAATGGCTTGAAAACCATTTTTGTAAGTAAGATTGAGGTTGTTGATGGATAAGGTATTCATAATAGTGCGTTTGGGTAATAGAAGTGTAGGTAATCCGGTTGGGGACTACTGCTTTTTCAAGAGACGGATAGATAATAGACGAAGAGATGATAGACGTAGAGATAAGAGATAAGGGTGGAGAACAAAGTATAAGACTTCCAGCTTTCAAACACTAAATGATTGAAAGAATGATAATCTTAAACGATGAGCTTTAAACTCTTATTCTTTATACTCCAGAATATCTCCCGGCTGGCATTCCAGGATTTTGCAGATGGCTTCCAGGGTATCGAAGCGTACGCCTTTAGCTTTTCCGGTTTTGAGGATGGATAAGTTGACGGGAGTGATTCCCAATTTTTCTGCCAATTCTTTACTTTGCATTTTTCTTTTGGCTAACATGACATCTAAGTTGACTATAATTGGCATTTTTAAATAAATAGGTCTTGTTCGTTTTGCAAATGTAGTCCTTGCTTAAAGATATTTGCAAGAAACAGACAGAAAATTCCAAGCATAAAGTGAATAAACACCAGTCCCCATATCATACTTTCTACTTCCACAAAGAAACTCGCGATAATCACCAGCGGAAGAGGCATGAAAATATTATACAGGTAAAATCTCTTAAGTTGTAAGATATGTTCTTTTGTAAAAAGCTTTGGCTGGAAAAACACCTTGAAAACTTTTGCTGAAAGCAAGAAAAACACTCCATAGAAAGTTAAAACCAACAGGAATGAAAAAATGATATAGGGATAATTATCTTCTATATTCAAAAATGGCTGCTCAGTGAACGGATAATTGATGTGAAGATATTGCCTGCTGTTTCCATAAGGTACTACAGAAAAACCTGTAGCCAGACAGAACAGGGAATACAATACAATTATTAGATATCCGGCCGATAATAGAGTACAGATATAAAATAAAATACGGGAAATGATTTTGGTCTGGTTCATGTCACGATCATTAATTAGTATTGCAAATGTATAATTAATTATCGTAAAACAATAATTAATTTAAATAAAATTTTATTTTTAAATATGGTTACCACACAAACTGAATTGTATTAATCCTTATCTTTAGGTAAAATATAATCATCATGGCTTATAATATTGAATTAGCAGACAGAGTTCGTGAATGGCTGGCCAATGTGAATGATATTACAATTGAAGAAAAGAAAATGTTTGGCGGACTGGCATTTTTGGTGAATGACAAAATGTGTATCAATATCAGTCACGACAATTTGATGTGCCGCTATAATCCTGAAAAGGAAGAAGAAGTCGCCGAAAAAACAGGATTTCTTCCCATGATTATGAGAGGAAAACAGCTTAAAGAATACTGTTATGTAGAACCTATAGGATTTCAGAAAGCTGAAGATTTTGAATATTGGATGAAGATCTGCCTGGAGTATAACAAAATTGCTAAAGCCTCCAAGAAGAAGTAGGTTTGAAGGTTTTTCAGTGCTAGAGTATTAGAGTGGGAGGTTACTGGTGTAGTTTCCCACTATTATTACTCATTATTGATTACTTATTATTGATTACTTATTGTTTATGATCTCTGTATAATTTTTCTCTTATTTCGATCAGGATTTTGGTTGTTTTCTCCAAATCAGGAGAATTGGGGAGATCAGAGATAGAATGACGATGCTCTATGGAGGTAATCAAATCTTCAGCTTTTTGCATTACTGCTTCGTATGACCAGTTTCCGGCTTTGATATCCAGCAGTTCATCCCGGTTGTCTACACGGATCTGAAGGGTTTGGGTGAAAAATATCTGTTCGCATGACTGCAATAAGCGGATGGTGTGCATCATATTTTTGCTGTCATAGTTCTGCCCATGAGTTTTGTTGACGTTGTACCGATCTTCATTGCGTTCTTCTACCCATTTCCAATACGCTCTGTAATCTTTACAGTAAGTGGAGTAGGTATCCAGATTACAGAACAGATAAGCATCAGGTTTTTCATTCTTTGGAACAGAGGATACCGAAACCTGATTCGCTTCTTCATGCTGAATGATTCCTTTATACCCCAATGTTTGGGAATTATCGTAAAATAAAGCAAACATTCCTTTGGTATGATCAATAGCCGTCAACCCACATTTTTCCTGAGTTTTTTCGTTTTCCAACAGCCATTTTTTCAGAGGAACAGAACCTTGTCCATTCAGAATAAAACAAAAGTCAAGAACAGATTTTCTTTCCTTGTCGATTGGGTTCAGTATCTTTTTATTAAGGCCTTTTGCCTTTTTGATCTGAGAAATGGCATATCCTGCAAAGGTATCTTTACATAACTTAGAAAGAAAGTCTTCCGGTTTCAGCAGATCCATCAACGAATCTTTATAAAGGATACAGTCCTCAGGAGTTGCCAGAACCTCCAGTATATTAGGATTGTTTTTCTGCAGCAGCTCCACAAATCTTCCGATTTCATAATAAGTAATGTCATTCGTTTCATTGGAGATCTGTGGAATATAGTTCAGCCCAAAGAAATCATCCTTTGGCAGATAATACACTCCACGGATATCCGTATCCGAAGTTTCCGTAGCCAGTCCGAAAGCGCGGCTTCCGGAGATGGCTTCGAAAAGGAGGAGGTTTTTATTTTTGAGGTCTTGGATGGTCATATTAATTATTCAAATAACAGTTTTTTATAATTTTTTTTTGGTAAGTGATGATGGTATCCCCTTCAATATCATCCTGTGAACGGCTTGCAAGATATCCGAGAAGGGTTTAAATTCGTAAAGACATTGATTCAAAAAGGAAGAATTAATATAATCTGAAACATATTTTTTTTTAGAGGTATTGTTCTTGACCTTTTAAGGTCTCTATGAGAACTTCATGTAACGGCCTAAATTGTGTAAGAACTTTATATCTTATTCCTTTTGTTGTTTGGTAAGATGATATGCAGTCTGCTACATTACCTTTTTCTTCATGATTGAGAACCAGATGATCATAATGTCCGAGATCCATAGTGATGATTAATTCTTGCCCGGACTTTCTGAACTCTTCATAACATCTATTGATAAACTCAAAATCAGAATTTGTTCTGTCAAAACATTTCTCTTTCATACGATACTCATAAATGGCTTCATTAAGCTGTTCTGATAATTCAGTTAAATCTACATCTGCCCCATAAATTTCTTTGTATCGGCAAACAACTAACTCAATGAAAGCTTCCGTATAAAAAATGATAAAGCTATCATCATCTACATGCCAAAAAACACTATAAAAATAATTGTGTTTTGGAAGGTGATACCTTTTGAAAGTTTCAATGACTGATAAAGGAACTTCAAGTCCCATCTCTTCTTTTAAAAATCGACATCTTTCAACAAACTCATGTGTTTCCTCTTGATAAGTTGCTTTTTTAGTTTGTTTTTGAGGAATCTGAGTGTCCTTCTTTTTGAAAAAATTAAATATTTTCATTTTGTTTTTTTACAATTTCAATATCTCCCTAAAAACCCTCTCCATCTCCTTTTTATCTGCATTTCCCCCTCTTAAATCCTTTGATTTCTCTTCATTGTAAGCTATCGTTTTCTCCAAAAACTCAAACAATTCCCAGTCATTCGGATGGTAATAACCTTCTCCTTTGGTGGCCTTTAAAGCTATAAGATTTTCTATTTTTGTTCTGGTTTCAGCATTCACTAAAACAAGCAATTCGCTGAACAATACGGGAGGAACGGTTCCTTTTTCTACGATCCATTTTCCAGTGAGTGTTGTTCGCAGACAATAAAAATAACTTTTTAATTTTACTTCATCAGTTCTGCAAGCTTCCAGATATTTTTTGCTCATGCTTAAATAATGATACGAGACTGCTACCGGAGAAAAACACGCATCTGCCAATGGTCTGAAAAGCTCCATAAATTTCGTATTTTCTGTATAAACGATAGGGGAATAGAACCAACTCAGTAAAGCGGCATTCGATTTCAGCAAAAGATGAAAAGTCTTGCGAAGATCCCATCCGGAACCATCCAAATCATCTTCTGTCATAAACTCTATCGTTTCATCTTTATCCCAAGGTGAAAGGTACCAGTCCTTTTCATGGCGGTATATAAAACGTATATCATAATCACTATCAGGAGAGGCAAAGCCCCAGGCTCTGCTTCCGGATTCAACAGCTAGAAGGACTTCTACACCTTTTGCGGCCTCCACTTCTTTTATTTTTTCTACTATTTTCGGTGTCATTGTGTTCAATTTTATAATGCAAAGTAAACAGAGTAGTACGCAATGTTATTACGTAGATGTTTGAAGTTCTAAGTTTAAGGTTTAATATTGTCAACCTTTTAATATTGGATCCGATATTCCTTTTCAGTTTATCTTCTCTCTCATCTCTTCGTCTATTATCTATTTTCTTTCCATCCATTGTACAAACATTACCCACAATACCCCTTATTTCACTAATATTGCACTTTCTCTATTTAACATAACTACTTTTACAACCATGTTGACAACTGATTTACAGCATAAAATTGATTTCAAAACAAAACCTTTAGGAGCATTAGGACATCTGGAACATCTTGCCCACAAAATAGGAATGGTTCAAAATACCACTTCTCTACAGCTTTCAAATCCTCATATGATAGTTTTTGCTGCTGATCATGGAATTGCAAGAGCTGGAGTAAGTGCCTATCCTCAGGAAGTAACTTATCAGATGGTGATGAATTTCTTAGGTGGTGGAGCGGCCATCAATGTATTCTGCAGGCAGAATGGAATTAATATTAAAATTGTAGATGCGGGGGTCAATTTTGATTTCCCTGAAGGGTTGGATTTAATCAATCATAAAGTCAGAAAATCCAGCCGCAATATTCTGGAAGAACCGGCTATGACCTCTGAAGAATATGGACAAGCTTTGAAAAATGGAAGCCTAGTAGTAGCTGAGATTGCTGAAACAGGCAGTAATATTATCGGATTTGGTGAAATGGGAATTGGAAATACATCCGCTTCTTCACTAATGATGAGCCAGCTGTTTGACCTTCCCATTGTAAGCTGTATCGGACGTGGAACTGGATTGAACGATGATCAGCTGCAGAATAAGATCAATATTTTGTCATCAGCAATAGAGAAATATCCGAATATCAAAACTCCGGACGAAATTGCGCAGACTTTTGGAGGGCTGGAAATCGCACAGATGATCGGAGCGATGGAAGAAGCCTTCCGTCAGAATATGTTGATTATGGTGGACGGATTTATCGCTACTGTTGCCGTAGCCACTGCCTGGAAAAAGAACCCTGATATTTTGAAAAATTGTATATTTTGTCATGTAAGTGATGAGAACGCACACCTTCAGCTTCTTGAGCTATTGGGACAGAAAGCTTTACTGAATCTGAATTTACGTCTGGGAGAAGGAACTGGTTGTGCACTAGCTTATCCACTGATTCAAAGTGCAGTAAATTTCCTGAATGAAATGTCCAGTTTTGAAGATGCTCATGTTTCAAATAAAGAATAAATGAAAGCTATAAAGAATGAATTGATCTACTTTGCAACGGCACTGATGTTCTTCACCAGAATCCCGGTTCCGTTTACCATTCCGTATTCCAGTGAGATTATGAATAAATCTCAAAAGTATTTTGCGTGGATTGGCTTATTGGTAGGACTCATTAATGCTGGAATTTTATATGTTTTTTCACAGCTTTTTAATCTGGAAATAGGAATCGTTTTGATGATGATCGGAAGTGTTCTTCTAACCGGAGCTTTTCATGAAGATGGTTTTACAGATATGTGTGACAGTTTTGGAGGCGGATATGGAAAAGAAAAAATTCTCACCATTATGAAAGATAGTAGAGTAGGAGCCTATGGAACTATTGGCATCATTTTATTGTTTGCTTTAAAATTCTTCAGTATTCAGGCGTTGGGAAATATTAATTTGATGAAAACGATGGGAATTGTTATTCTGGCACACACATCAAGCCGTTTTATTTCCGGAACGATGATCTATACGTACCAATATGTGACGGATATTGATGTAAGCAAATCGAAACCTTTAGCCAATAAACCTTTGGATGGAATGGCTTTATTAATAGGATTTATAAGTGTTTTACTTTCTTTTGCCTTGATTCCTGACTGGCGGTTGATATTGGTTTTTGCATTGGCTTATTTAGGAAAGATTTGTATGGGGTGGTATTTTAAAAAACATATTGGTGGTTATACCGGAGATTGCTTAGGAGCTGTTCAACAGGTTACAGAAGTGCTATTTTACTTAGGAACAATGATCGTATGGAAATTCATCTGATCCGACATACTGCTGTAGATAATCCGGAAAATCTTTGTTATGGATTTGCCGAAATGCCTTTACGGAAAGAGTATCAGAAAGATTTTGAAAACTTGGATCTGGAGGAAGGTTTTGAGCTTGTCATTTCAAGTCCGGCACAACGTTGCTGTCTTTTAGCAGAACATTTTAAGTTTAATTATTCAACCGATGAAAGACTTCGGGAAATGAATTTCGGAGACTGGGAACTGAAGAAATGGACGGAGATACCAAAAGAGGAAATCAACCCATGGTATAAAGATTTTATTAATATAAAAGCTTCAGGTGGTGAAAGTCTTATTGAAATGCAGACTCGGGTATTTCATTTCTGGAATGAACTCATTCTCAAAAAAGATATTGAGAAAGTTCTGATTATTGCCCACGCAGGTGTAATTCGTCTTATTCTTCAAAATGTACTGCAGTTTCCATTAGAAAACATGTTCAATATTCAGATTGATTATGGAAAAAAAGTAATCATTGAAGCTAAAGAGGGCTATTTTTCCATCAAAAAAGTAAATGTATAATAAACACTTAATTTAAAAATAAATCTGCGTTATCTGCAAAATCTGCGAGAGATAAAATCATCTGCTAAAAGCAAAAACGCCATTCAAAATTTTTGAACAGCGCATTTTTATTTAAAAACTTTTATAAAGCTATCTTTTTCCAGGCTTTCCAGAGAAAAATCAAAATCAGCTTCCGCTTTTTCTGTCGTAATCTCTGCACCAAGTTCTTTGATAAGCTCATTGAAGGACATTGCTTCATACCATTGTTGATACAATGCACTGGTTGCCATCACAGATACTTCCGTATTTCCAGAAACATGAGAATGACCCGCTCCGAAATTCAACAGTATGAAACATTGTTTTTCGTTTTTTGGAAGTAACATTCCCAGAATCATTTGCTTCTGCACAGAACTACATCTGACTTCTGCAAAGAGTTGGTTCGGATTCATCATATAGTCGTAGGAAATGTTATCTCCTTTACCTATGACGATTTTATATCCACAGTTGGCATCTCCGCTGAAAACGTTGTTCATCACAAGCGTTGGAGTACTCAGGGCTTTATTAGCGTAAAGATATTCAACAGCACCGTTAGGTGCAGAAGTCATATCTCCGGAATACATCAATTGTCCGTCAGCATAATTATAAGCGGCATTCCAACCTATTTTTCCGGCGATATTTAATCCTGAAAGATCAAGGTCACGAGCACCCCATTGGTCTTCCCAATAGATACCAACGGCTAATCTTTCTCCATAAAAACGGGTTCCGGTAGGAATGTTACCCACAAACATTTTTTCAGAAGTTGGGAGGGCAAATTCTATATTCTTAGGAAAATAGAACTTCTTTCCGGAAATATGTTCATACTTCAGTTTCAGAAAGTCTAAAATAAACTCATAGTTGAATAGATTTACATTAGTTTCCTTACCTTTTTTAACCCATGATTTACCGTTTCTGACTCTGTAGACAAAAGTATCCTGACCATACATTCTTGAGTAACACGCTGATAATGCTTTAAATAATGCAAATGGTGTTGCATTTTCCATCCAATGCCAATCGCTGTTTTCCAGTAATGTATTGGTAGCATTATTCAATGGGTTGGATACTAATGGCTTATGATTGACCTTAGATAACTTTGAGATCTTATTAATCGCTTTTGGAGCTCTGTTTTTATAAGCAAGGAATAACGGCTTAAATCTGTTGAAAATTTCTGCTAATCTTTCCATACCAAAGCTTTCAAACAGATAAGTTGGGTTAAATTTACTTTGCTTAATTAAATCAATCAATTCATCATTTTTGATTAATAGCGTCGTTTGGGTGGTCTTATAGATCACATAACGGAAAAATTCAACAGGATTTTCAGGATAAGCATCGTATCGATCTGCTATTTTTATAATGGCTTCCTTATTTCTGATATTTTCTTTTCCTGTAAAATCATATTCCAGTTCTGTATGCAGAATATACAGCAAATCGTCAATCGTTTCTTCTTTCAAAGCGATTCCGGATTGCAGAAGAGAAAGGCATTTTTCCTGCATTTCTTCTACGGTATAAGCTTTTATAACTTTAAAAATCAACTTCATATCAGGAACATTCAATACTTCTTGAGGAATATAGATCTCACTCTGAAAATTACTTCCATAGGTTGAAATATAGTGTTGGATCTGTTCAAAAAATAAGTCAATTCTGGATGTATTTTTTATTTTCTCCCAGGATTTATGGAACGTTTTATTCAAATCATTTCCATTCAGTTTCTCTTTTGAATAATAGGAAATAATCTCTTTTTTTGCCCAAACTGCATCAGGTTCAATAATAAAACCGTCATTAGAAATAAATGGCTCTGCATTTGATTCTTTGGCCAGTACAGCGTTGAATAATTGTAATGTTTTCATTGTTTTAATTTTAAAAAAATAAGTGAGGAGTAGGTTCATTAAAAGTGAAGTGTTATAGGAACTCCTTTTACCTATAGTTTTATAAAGCGGGGAGTAATGACCAAATATATAGGAACTCCCTTTGCCTTATGATTTGTAAAAAGGCGGAAAGTATTTCTAACTTATAGGAACTTTCTTTGCCTGAAATTATGTTGAGGAGCAGACAGGACTCGAACCTGTGACCCACAAACCTGGTGATTTATAGGAACTTTATTTGCCTGAAGCGAAAAGTAGCTTTTTGTTGCTCTACCATCTGAGCTACTGCCCCTACCATTATCATAAAAGTTTTCATGAACCTTACAGGCTCCTATACCTGCAAGGTTTGGTTATTAGTTTTCTTAGTAACCTATTAGGTTTAAATATGAAATCATATAAAACAAATTATGCTTTTCTGAATTTTTTCTTATTCTTCCATGGCGCATTCTTCTGAACGTCCCCTGCCATAATACATCCATAAGGCATCACTTCATCCAATACTTCACAAAGACCATATTCTTCAATCTGTGCTCTTACATTGGCTGCACTTTTATAGGCACTTGGCAGTTCAGAAATATCAATTTCATTGGAATAGAATCGGATATCCAATCCTGTAGTTTCCTCATTAAAGATCTCCTCAGTAGTTTTATGAGCCAATGATCTTTTATGCTGACTTCTGCTGAAATTTCTTCCTGCTCCATGAGGGGCAAAACCAAGGTTTCTTTCATTTGTTTTTCCCTGAACAATCAATACCGGTTCAGCCATATTCAACGGAATCAGTCTTGGCCCTGTGATATCAGGCATGAACTTATCATCCAATGGAGTCGCTCCTTTAGCATGGTAGAACAGATCACCATCTTTGAAAACAAAATTATGTTCATTCCAATATCTGTTTTCTTTCTCCATTCCCAGTTTGTTCAGTACTGCATCGTGAATGGAAGTATGGTTTTCTTTTGTCCATGTTCTTATCAATTGAAGCGCTTCCCAATAAGATTTTCCTTCTTCAGTATCGTAAGGAATCCATGCATTTTCTTTCAATGTTTCAGGAGAAATATCCTGTCTGAAACGATTGGCAACCTTCATTCCTTTATCGTACAATGCAGCGCCCGGAGCTCTGGATCCGTGGTGAGTGACCATCATGGTATTTCCTGTATTTTTAGACACTCCTACGAATAGGAAATGGTTTCCGTCTCCTTGTGTTCCCATATGAGAACGGGCAATACTGATCAGTTTTTCGTCATTTAAGAATTCATTTTCTCTAAAAGCATCCATCAATTCCTGAGACATAGGCATCTGTTCACCTCTTGGTCTTCCTCCATATCCGAAGTGTGTTACAGAATGAGCCGCATCCAGAATATCTTTAGGATTGGCCTTCCCAAAATCTGTCAGCATTACGGAACAACAGATATCTGCACTATGGAATCCGGGATGAATGGCATTTTTGGCAACCACTACACCACCTACCGGAATCTGACCTTCAGGGCCAGTAGGACAAGCATCAGGCATTAAAGCTCCATCAATCAGTGTAGGTGTTTTCATCAGAACCTTCATCGTTTTGATTACTTTTTCTACATTATCATTTTCACTTTCATGCTCAGCTCTGATGTTGATGATAAACTCAGGCGTAGTCTCATGAAGAGGAATAAGTTCCGGTTGTTTGAACTGTTCCAGATATTCTTTGATTTGAATTTCATCCAAATGATTTTCGTTGATATAAGCAATGGCATCTTTAAACCATTTAGCTGGTCTATATCCTAATTCGATTAAGTGATTTCCATTAAATTCCATTTGTTTTGTTATTTTGATGTTGCAAAGTAATATACTTATTGCGCAATAGTTTTGCGTAGATAAAAAATTTTTGATTATTTTTACAAAAATTTAAAAAAGAGTGAATTCACTGATTTGAAAATTAGAGTATTGGCTTTTTATAATAAAAATTAAACTTACAACTATGATATTATTAGAACAATTAAAACATTTTCCCGAAACCATTCAATTCCCTGATGTGATAGCCTATATTGATGCGCATTATAATTTTACGCCTACAGCATTCAAAAATGGGAATACAAGAAATGAAGAAGGGCAGAATAACGGTTCATGCAAAATATTCGGTTTTGCCTCTTATTATGGACTGACCAAAGAAGAAACCCTTCCACTTTTCGGAGAGTTTTACAGAGAAGATGTCCTTAAAAATCCTAACGGTACAGATCACCAGAACATCAGGAACTTCATGGAATTCGGATGGGATGGATTAATTTTTGAAGGAAACCCGTTGACCGAGAAATAGATTCTTAGCTAAAAATAACAATCATGTCGTCTAATAAAAATGCTCTAATCCGCTATAAAACATTAGATAAATGCCTCAAAAATAAATATCGAAAATATACTTTGGAGGATCTTATTGATGAATGTTCCGAAGCGTTATTTGAATTTGAAGGCAAAGAATCTTATGTAAGCAAGAGAACCATCCAGTTGGATCTTCAGAATATGCGAAGTGAAAAGTTCGGTTATGAAGCTCCTATTGAGGTATATGAAAGAAAATATTACCGTTACAGCGATCCGGATTACAGCATTCATAATATTTCAGTGAACGAAAGCGACCTGAAAGCGATGAACAATGCAGTTCAGATCCTGAAACAGTTCAAAGATTTCTCTATGTTTAAAGAGATGAATGGTGTTATTCAGAAATTGGAAGACTCTATTCATTCTACCAATCAGAAATCAATTATTCATCTGGATAAAAATGAACAGTTAAAAGGATTGGAACATATTGATATTCTGTATGAAAGTATTCTCAATAAAAAAGTGCTGAAAATTTTATATAAAAGCTTTACAGCAAGAGAATCCAGTGTGTATACCGTTCATCCGCAACTGTTGAAGGAATTTAACAACCGCTGGTTTCTGATCTGTTTGCATAAACAAAAGATGTATAATTTGGCTCTGGACAGAATGGAAACTATTGAAACCGATGAAAATCTTCCCTATATTGATAAGGAACTGGATGGTGATGAATACTTCAAAGACATTGTAGGGGTTACTGTTGCAGAATCTATGGTTCCCAGAAATGTTGTGTTCTTTGTAGATTCGGCAAATGCACCCTATATTAAAACAAAACCCTTACATAAAAGCCAGGAAGTGATCAGTGAAACGAAAGAGGGAACTCTTTTTAAAATCTGTGTTCAGATCAATTTTGAGTTGGAAAGGTTGTTGTTAGGCTTTGGAGACTCTCTGATTGTCCATAAACCGAGAAGACTAAGGGTAAGAATGGAAGATAAATTCAGAGCCGGAAATAGAAATTATCAAGAGCTGATTATCCCTGATGAAAAGTAGTTCTATTCAGAATTATAATGCAAAAACCTGGATATATCTATGGTACTCAGGAGTGAAATATAGGTTTATTTTCTTCCAGATTTTTATCTTGGCTTGGAAATTGTAGTGTTTAGGTACAAAATCACACTATGAAATCAAGAATATTTAAAGCACTTATTGCCATTATAGCACCTATTGCGATAGAGTATATCGTTAAAAAAATATCTGAGAAACTTGATAAAAAAGGAGATCAGAAAGAGAATGACCCTAAGCAGATTACTGCGTAAACGTAAAAGTAGTTTAAATTTAAAATTATCGAAAAGAGGCTGTCAGTATTGATAGTCTCTTTTTTATGGAGATAAGAGAAGATGATAATCACCCCGTCAATAATTCAGACAATTTTTGCCACGCTTCCGGAGGAAGGGAATGTAAAGCCCTAAGATTGAAATATTCATTATGATATTCAAGGGAAATCTTCGGTTTTCAAAGCTTAAGTGTACTTTTTATACATAAGCTTGTCACTTAATAATCACTTAAGTGTTACAAAAATTTTGTATCTTTTATGGTTGAAATACTCCCAGTTGATTTATATAAAATCATAAACCCCGTTTTTCCATCCCAAAACTTTAGAAGAATCGGCCTTTAGCCAGTTTTTCAAAATAGTAGCATATACTTTTCTGAAATCCTCAGTGTAGATCAGATCCCCTTCATTCAGCTGTTGCAAATTGGGAAGACTATTCAATAATCCTTTCTTTTTAAGGTTCCCGCTAATGAAAAACATTTGGTTGGCGGTTCCATGATCCGTCCCGTTGCTTGCATTTTGAGCTACGCGTCGTCCAAATTCAGAAAAGGTCATCAAAAGAATATTATTGAATAAACCATTGCTTTTCATATCAGCAACAAAGGATTTTACGGCTTCATTAATGTCACTAAATAGCTTTTTTTGCCTGTCATTTTGGTTTACATGGGTGTCAAAACTTCCGATAGAAAGATAGTAAACCTGAGTATTAATATCTGATTTGATTAATGAGGCCACTGTTTTGAAATCCTTTCCCAATTGAGAATTGGGATAAGTTTGTTCTGTTTTTTTGGCTTTGCTTTTATCGAAGATATAACCCGCATTATTGATGGTAGAACCTAAAGTCTGATAAAGGTAAGAAACCGTTTCGTCATCGTGATGATGGTCATAAAGAGATTGAAAATATTTCTCCTGGCTGGTTTGGTAAAGTCTTTTAGGATCTTTAAATGCAAAAGCTTTATTGTTTTCTCCTTTTAAGGCAAGGCTGAGCATGTCATCTACTTCGAGAGCCTGAGTAGGATGTTCACAACGGTAACATTCTTCATCAAGAAAGCGGCCAAGCCATCCGGTATCCAGAAATTCATCACTTCTGCTTGCCGATTGCCAGATATCCATACTTCGGAAATGGGATTTATCAGGATTGGGATATCCAACATTGTTCATGACGGAAAGTTCCCCATTATCGAAAAGTTCTTTAAAATAGGAGAGGGAAGGATTGATGCCGGCCTCATCCGTAAGAGACAATGAATCCGAAATGGCGAGTGTTTTTCTTTCTCTAAAATAAATATCATTTTTTGCTGGAATGATCGTGTTTAAACCATCGTTCCCCCCTGTAAACTGTAGGACAACCAAAATATTCTGATTGGGAGTTAGAGCTTCATCCAGTGTCATAGCCTTTAGAAAATTAGGCATTAACAGAGAAGCGGTTGCCAGTGAACTTATTTTGAGAAATTCTCTTCTTTTGATTAACATAGTGTGTTGGATTTAGATGAGGTTATAAGATGAAGATCTTACATTAATTGATATTCCGGTGTTGACATTAAATTAATAATGGTCATTTTCGTGCTTTTATCAGAAAAGCTATTTACCGTATTCATGTCCAGGCTTTGCGGATTTTGAATCAGATAATCTTCACAATTTTTATGGACAAAAACTTGATCCACACGGTTCCAGTCTATGGTGATACTAGGGTTTTTAAAGCTTTTGTTCAAAGCTGTCTCCCTTGATTTCATTCCCATATCAATATCATCATCCTGTCGTGGACTGTATTCCAGAGGCCGGAGTCCAGACCATATTTGGGGTACCTGAAGTCTCAACATCAGAGTAGAACTGTCGATCCAGGATCTTCCATTAGGCCATCCTGCTACATTAGGTGGATAGAGAAGCATTTGACCTAACAGTTTTTGGTATACGATGAGGTTTTCAGGATTCTGAATATGCATTGGGAGCATTCGCATCATACCTGCCATTAGCTCAATAGGAGATTTTATCCTGTTTCCGATATTTTTCTGATCATAAAACCATGAGCTCGAAAAGATGTCTGTCATCAGTTTTTTAATATCATAACCGGAATTATAAAAACCGGTACTGAGTTTATTGACAAGGTCTTTGTCAATATTTTCATTGACAAAGAATTTGTAAATCTTAGCGGTGATAAATTGAGCTGTTGCCTTTTGCTCCAGAATAATGTTTAAAGCATCATTTCCATCGAAATTACCTGTTTTTCCAAGAAAAGTTTTAGTGTTTTCGTCATGCTGATTCTTTCTTTCCTTAAAACCTCCGTCTTTATCATAGCTCCATCCTGTAAAGGCTCTGGCTCCTTCTCTTACATCCTTTTCCGTATAATTTCCTCTTCCCATGGTAAAAAGCTCCATAACTTCACGGGCAAAATTTTCATTCGGATGATCCTTTTTATTTTGCTGGTTATTTAAGAAGTTGAGCATAGCCGGAGACTGACTTACCTCAAAAAGGAGATCTTTGAAATTTCCCAGTGCATTTTTTCGGATAGTATTTAATAGCTGTCTGTTGAATTTTGGATTTTGAACCCTTGATGCAAAATGCCCATGCCAGAAAAAAGCCATCTTTTCTCTCATCTGCTCTTTACTGTTCACCATTTTATCCAGGAAATTAAGATTCAATTCTTCGTTCTGTATCCTATTGACTCGCTGCATTTCTTTTTTCTGGTCAGCAGGCGCGGTACTGCTCATATAGTCCGTAGTGGGAGCTATATCCGATGTTTCGTAATTAATCTCTGTAAAGTTTTCTTCTTTAAATAATTCATTAATCAACGCTTTTGTGTTTTTATTTTTCAAATCATCAATTTGATTAATTCCAACTCCAAAGCCTGCGCGCCAAAGAAGATGTTTGTTTTTTAATAATGAATCAGCCATGGTGAGAGCATTTATTTTTTTGATGTGTTTGAAGAAAAAAGGTTAAAATGATAACGGGTTAAGGTTTGTTAATATTATCATGAGTAATAGGTAATAGGTGTGGATCGTAGGATTGTTGGAAAACGCAAAGATGCAAAGATTTTTGACCGACTTTCTGTTGTAAGGCGCAAGGATTTTATCTGCGATAAAATTGTAGACCTGTAATCGTGGAAAAAAATAAAGCAGTTTCCTTGCTGAAAATTTTAGATTTTCTTGCGCCTTAAAAACAACATTATATTTAAATATCCTTGCGTCCTTGCGTTTTCCAACAATAAAATTTGTTTTGTATCAGAGTAATACATTTTTTATTCTTCAATTTTTTAACTTTTTATACTTTATTTCACATTTTAGGGGCGGTTTTTTATAAAAATTGTTAAACAAACATTTGAATTTTAACATAAAATAAGTTGTTGATAATCATTTTGTTGTGTTTTTGTTTGGTGTTAAAAAATAAGAGTTAACGCTGCTTGGCACGATTTTTACATCCTCTTGTTTAGTAAAATTTAAAAATTAGAGTTATGAAAATGTTTAAACAAGCAATATTGCTAGCTGGAATTTTAACAGCAGGTATAGCAAGCGCACAAAGTTCAAAAATGAATAACATGATCAAAGTGGGCGCAAATGTTGGTTTAGCAGTACCCGCAGATAACCTTTCTGCTGCAGTAGGTGTAGATGTAGCTTATCAAAACCTGATCACTCCTGGATTTGGATTAGGTATCGCATCAGGATATACTCACTATTTTGGTAAAGATAACAACGGTTATAAAAATAATGATGTAGGGGTAATTCCTGTAGCAGCTTTAGTAAGAATTTATCCAAAGCAAACAGGTTTCTATTTCGGAACTGACTTAGGATACGGATTTTTAGTAGGAGACAAAACGGTAGCTTCTAACACGAATGTGGAAAGAGCAAACGGAGGTTTCTATATCAAACCGGAGATTGGATACCACAACAGAGACTGGAACTTCTTCGTACAATACCAGAAGGTTTTTGTAGGAACTAAAGGAGATTTAGCTGGTCAGGACTATAATGTGGGGAATATCGGAGTAGGATTCGGTTATAATATTCCATTAGGAAAGTAGTTAGATTTAATATATAAACAATTATTAACCAAAACCTTTTCACGAAAGTGGAAAGGTTTTTTTGTTCTGTGCAGGATTTACGAAAACAATTATTATATTTGGTAAAATTTGAGGTTATGATTCTGAATCCAAAATTTCCACTTTATTTACCAGGAGTAGAGAACAGTAATAATGATAATGTTTCTATCATTGGAGCAAGTCTTCGTGAAGATATAACAATCTTAGGCTATTTTGTTTCCGGTAACGGAGGTCTTGAGATTAAAGTACAAAATACATATTCTACTAAGCAATATCCTTCTTTCAGTGATATCTTAAAGAAGTTTATTCAGGATAATCAACTGGAAAATGTAAAACGTCTGGGAATGGCAGTGCCAGGCCCTGTAATCGACGGAAAGAGTAGCCCTGCAAGATTGGGCTGGAACTTAGATGTTGAAGAATATAAAAGAGATTTCGGGTTTGAAAAAGTAGAAATGCTGAATGACCTGGAAGCTTCTGCTTATGGAATGGCTCTTCTTGAAGATGATGATCTTGAAGCGATCTATACCAGCGGACATCTTGAAAAAGGAAACGTAGCCATCCTTGCTCCAGGAAACGGACTAGGAGAAGCAGGGTATTTCTTTGACGGGAAAAATTTAAGACCTTTTGCAACAGAAGGTGGTCATTCTGAATTTTCACCAAGAACAAATGTAGAAGTTGAGTTCTATCAGTTCCTTAATAATATCTATGGGATTGTAAGCTGGGAAAATGTATTATCCAAATCAGGATTATTTAATATTTATCGTTTCTTAAGAGATGTAAAAAGACATCCTGAACCTGAATGGTTAGGAGAACGTCTTGCTAACGGTAATTTCGTTGAAGAACTTTATAAAGCAGCAGTAGAGGATAATGTACTAATCTGTAGAATTGCTTTAGATACTTTCCTTGAGTTCCTGGCAAGAGAAGCCAATAACTTGACATTGAAACTAAAAGCTATTGGAGGATTACTGATTGCAGGAGACATCCCGCAGATGGTAAGAGAATATATTGATAAAGATAAGTTCTACGAAAAATTCAAGATCAGTGATAAAATGGAGGGAATGCTTAAAAATATTCCGATCTATCTGGTTAAGCAAAATCACACGGCATTAAAAGGTATGGCACTTTATACCGCCTACTATCAAGAATAAAAAAAGCTCCGAAGAAATTCGGAGTTTTTTTATGGACTGATATTATTCATAAAAATAATTGAGATTCTTGATATACATCAACGAAATCTATCAAATAAGATGGCTACCTTTGTGCTAAACTTAATTAAAATAATTCTAAACAATGAAAAAAATATTCTTGTTAGCAGTATTAGCCGGTGGTTTGGCATTCGGACAATCTAAAAAAGTAGTAGCATCTGATGTTCACTGGTGGGGATATAAAGTAGCAAAATCTGAAGCAAGCTCTCATGATGGAACGGTAAAAGTAAAATCAGGAGATATGGTAATGAAAGGAAACCAGCTTGTAGGAGGAAGCTTTGTTTTGGATATGACTTCAATCAATGCTACTGACGTTTCAGGTGATTCTCAACAGAAATTGAACGGGCACCTTAAAAATGGTGACTTCTTTGAGGTTGAAAAATTCCCTACTGCTAGTTTCACAATTACAGGAGTAAAGAAAAATAACGATAAAATTTATAACTCTTTAGTAACCGGAAACCTTACTGTAAAAGGAAAAACGAACGCGATTACTTTCCCTGCAAAGATTGCTTACAGCAAAGGTGTAGTAAGTTTAGTATCCAATAAATTCTCTTTCGACAGACAGAAGTTTGATGTAAGCTATAAGTCTTCTATGCAAGATGTATTTTTGAAAGATGATATTGATATGCTTGTAAAGGTAACTGCTCAATAAATTAATCAAAAAAAGATTGTTAAAAGTGTAGAAGTTCTACACTTTTTTTTATTTTTGTTGAATTGTAAATAAAAAAGAATGAAAAGAATACTATTGTTTGCTATGGTGTGCGCAAGTATATCATTTGTTTCTGCCCAAAGAAAATTTGATAAGGTTTCGAAAGTGACTTCATCAGAGATCAGATGGTGGGGATATAAGGTTGTAAAAACTGAGGCTTCCTCCCATTCAGGAACGATAAAATTAAAAAGTGGAAAATTCAATTTCGATCATACGGTGTTGGTAGATGGTGAATTTGTAATCGATATGAGAAGTATGATGGCGGGTGATGTTTCTGATGAAGATCAGATCAAGCTTACCAATGACCTGAAAAGTACCAACTTCTTTGAAGTGAAGAAATTCCCGGTTGCCAAGTTCCACTTGACGAAGATTATTCCTTTAGCAAACAGTGAGTATAATTCTACCGTATACGGAGATCTTACCCTTAAAGGAGTAAGAAAGACCATTACTTTCCCGGCAAACGTGTATGTTACTCAGTTTACCGTAGTGATTGAGTCTGCGAAATTCTCTTTGAACAGAAGAGATTTTAAAGTATTCTATCAGTCTTCACTAAAAGATTACTTCATCAAGAACGAAATGGATATTCAGTTTAAAGTATCTACTGAAAAACTGGATAATGAAAATAGAGTTCCTGTAAAGAAGAAATAAAATTAAATGTAATGTTGATAAAATGAGCAGTTCTTAGGAGCTGCTTTTTTTGTGGATGATTTTGAGCTGTGAAGATCTGGGGCAAACTCTTTTGCTTTGCTGTGAATTTACTTTCAAAGATGGTTTTAGAAGGTTGAATATTTATCATTCAAGTTTTTAAAATCTAAACTGTAATTTTTCAGCATTTTTTATAAATTAGTAGTATGAAAATTTATATTGTAAGCGGTCTTGGAGCAGACTTTAAGGTACTTGAAAGACTACAGTTTCCTGAAGGTTGTGAACTCATTTTTATAGACTGGCTTATTCCTCAAAAAAACGAACCTTTTCATTCCTATGTTGAGAGAATGGCAGAGAAAGTTGATACTTCCGAACCATTCTGCCTGTTAGGGTATTCTTTTGGAGGAATTATGGTTCAGGAGATCAATCAACTGAAGCCGGCAGAAAAAGTGGTCATTTTGGGAAGTATTAAATCTGATAAAGAAAAATCACGATTTATTAAAACGGGAGAGGTAACTAAAATTCCACGAATATTACCTGTAGGGCTATTCAATGCTAAGGCTGCTAATGTATATGCGGTGCTCAGAAAATTGTTTGATCCTAAAAACCCAAGACTCCTTCAATATTTCAGGGTAAAAGATCCTTATTATCTGAAATGGTCTGTAGAAAAGGTGGCTGAATGGAAGTTTGAAGAAAATTCAAAAGTGATTCAGATCTTAGGAGATAAGGATATTGTTTTTCCTATCCGAAATTCAAAACCTGATTATGTTATTAAAGGCGGAACCCATTTGTTTCCGGCAACTAAAGCCAAAGAAGTTTCTAAAATCCTGAATGAAGTATTTAGTAAAAACTAATTATATTATTGGTTGAATAATTTTTTTTAGGGGTATTTTCTAAATAAATGTATTTTTTGAAAGATTTATATGTAATTTTGATAGGGGTTAAATATAAATTTCATGAAAATAGGTTTTAAATGGATCGTTTCATTCTCTATCATTGCATTGGTTGCCATTGGAGGATTGTTCTGGACTCCCATTACAGATGTTTCTGATCATGGGGTATTTTTAACTGAAGATAAAATTGTAGGAGCCGATGTAGCCTGGATTTTGGCTGCAGCAGGACTTGTATTGTTGATGACACCGGGATTATCCTTCTTTTATGGAGGAATGGTAGGGAAGAAAAATGTAATTTCCACAATGCTTCAAAGCTTTATCGCTTTAGGTGTGATCTCTATCGTATGGGTTGTGGTTGGGTTTTCATTATCCTTTGGTGAATCTTTAGGGATTACCATTGCCGGAAAACATTACGGAATTATTGGAAATCCATTAAGCTTTCGCTTTTTTAATGGAGTAGGGAGTCTGCCTCATAAAATGATGGCCCCCACTATTCCTTTTATTCTGTTTGCTTTATTTCAGATGAAGTTTGCCGTGATTACTCCTGCAATTATTACAGGATCTTTTGCAGAGAGGGTTCGCTTTATTTCTTACCTTTTATTTATGGTTCTGTTCAGTATTTGTATTTATACTCCGTTATGCCACATGGTTTGGCATCCTGATGGTCTTTTAAATAAATATTTTGGAGTAAAAGATTTTGCAGGCGGAACCGTTGTACACATGAGTGCCGGTTTTGCTGCACTTGCCGGAGCTTTGGTATTAGGAAAACGAAAAAATCCGCATCATGAGCCTTCCAACATTCCTTATGTACTTCTGGGAACAGGGATGTTGTGGTTTGGATGGTTTGGGTTCAATGCAGGATCTGCTTTGAGTGCTTCTGCTTCTGCAGCAACTGCTTTTGGAACTACCACTATTGCTTCGGCCTCGGCTATGATGACCTGGATTTTCTTCGACAGGATTAATGGGAGAAGCGTATCTGCTTTGGGAGCCTGTATTGGTGCAGTAGTAGGTCTTGTCGCAATTACTCCAGGATGCGGATTTGTGAGTATCCAGGAGAGTCTTTTCATAGGGTTTATTTCTGCCATCGTTTCAAATATGCTGGTCAACTGGAGAAGGTTAAAGAAAATAGATGATACCTTGGATGTTTTTGCCTGTCATGGGGTAGGCGGTATTATGGGAATGATCCTGACCGCTGTTTTTGCCCATGGTGAAAAAGCTAGCCTTCTTCATGGTGGAATTGACGTATTCCTGCATCATCTGGCTGCCTTATTCCTGGTATCCCTATTTACTTTTTTCGGATCTTTACTGCTGTATAAAGTGACCAATATGATGATTACATTAAGAGTCTCGGAAGAATCCGAAAATATGGGACTGGATCTTTCCCAACATCAGGAGCGTTTTAGCTGATACATCTTATTCAATAGATTGAATGGCTCTGAAGATTTCATTTTTTGAATTTTCAAAGACTTCACCTTATCCATTTGTTATATTCATGATGAAGGGCTATTAATTGTAAGATTTTACTATGCTTATTATAAGATTTATCCTGTATCTTTGCTTTTGAGGAAAATGAAGAATCATTTATGGAATCAATATCGGTTTTTGAGATTATTAAAGTAGGGATAGGCCCGTCCAGTTCGCATACGATGGGGCCATGGAATGCTGCATCTGCATTTATTAGAATTATAAAAAGAGAAAGATCAATAGAAGAAGTTAAAGAAGTCTTTCTTGAATTTTTTGGTTCACTGGCCAAAACGGGAATCGGACACGGAACGGATATCGCAGGAATGCTGGGTCTGAACGGTGAAGATTATAAAACGATTGATACCACAAAAATTGACCAAAAAATTGACTATATCAAGAGTACTCAAACCATTAATCTGGGTGGTGAAAAGGTAATTCCGTTTATTTATGGGCATCATTTGATTCTTAATATGAAGAAATCTCTTGATTTTCATCCCAATGGAATGATCTTCAGAGCTGTTTTTGAAGATGGAACTGAACTTGTTCAGGATTTCTATTCTGTAGGAGGTGGATTTATTGCCAGCCAGGAAAAAAATTCCATTCAAAAGCAATGTGTACGTACGATATATCCTTGCCATAAAGCTTCAGATATTGCAAGATACTGTGAGAAACTGGGACTTAATAAGATCTCAGACCTTATTTTTATTAATGAAGAAAGCTGGAGAACTCAGGAAGAGACAAGAGAAGAGGCTCTTTATATCTGGAAGCAGATCAAAGAATGTATCTACAAAGGGGTAAATAAAGAAGGAGTTCTTCCGGGTGGACTGAATGTTTCCCGAAGAGCAGCCGGAATCAATAGAAAATTATTAGGCGATAAAATCTATAAAAATAAAGATGAATGGTTTCAGCAGGTTGTAGATGCCGAAGAAAACTTTACCAACATCAATAAATGGATTGCGTGTTTTGCATTGGCCGTGAATGAAGAAAATGCAAGCTTTGGTAGAATTATTACAGCACCTACCAATGGGGCAAGTGGTGTAATTCCGGCAGTTTTGATGTATTCTCAGGCGTTTACAGACTCTATCAGTGATGATGATATCATCCGCTTCTTATTAGTGGCGGGAGAAATTGGAACTTTATTCAAGAAAAATGCTACTATTTCTGCAGCAATGGGTGGATGTCAGGCCGAAATTGGAGTGTCATCAGCGATGGCCGCAGCAGGACTTACTGAAATCTTAGGGGGAAGTGTGGGACAAGTATTGATGGCTGCAGAAATTGCAATGGAGCATCACCTTGGGCTAACTTGTGATCCTATCAGAGGACTTGTGCAGATTCCATGTATTGAAAGAAATACAATGGGAGCGATGAAAGCGATCACTGCAGCTAATATTGCATTAGAAAGCGACCCAACCAAAGCGAAAGTAACTTTGGATGAAGTTATTCAAACCATGTGGGAAACAGCGCTTTCTATGAGTGACCGTTTTAAAGAAACTTCTGAAGGAGGCTTAGCGATTGCGGTGAATGTTCCGGAATGCTAGTTTTCAATAATATTTATAATATAAAAATCCTTAGATGCTGTCTAAGGATTTTTTTGTTTTTCGCGTTTTGCTATTCCTCAAAGAGAGAGAGAAATGATTACGTTTTCAACTGTAATATCAGTGAAAAGCTATTGGTCAGAAATCGTTTTACTGAACAAAAATGTTTTTCCGCCTTGTATCAGATTAAGTTGGTTGTGTTCAGGGATGAAATTAAGCTTTATACCTGCTTTTTCAAAAGTGAACTGATCTTTTTCTGCCGCAGTGAGCGGAAATTCTGGCTGATTGGTTCCCTGGGCATATAATGCACCATCTTTAATGAATACTTTTAAGCCTAGAGCAATATCTTTTGAAGTGTAATCACCTGTATATTTTTCAAGACCAGCAACAGGTGTTTTAGCCGTATTAAATACCGGATATTGATAATCTTTGCCATATATAAGGTTCATAAGGCCAATATAGAAATTGTTATGAGAAAAGTTTTGACCATTAATGGTTACAGCGTAAGATAATTGATCTGTTGGTTCGAAGGTTACTATGGAATGACTTCCTGCCGTATCACCGCCATGTCCGTAGGAAATTATATTGTAGAACGGAACTTTCATGATTCCTGAACCAAATACTTTTTCTTTTGGATTGGAAATCATCATGTCAACTGTTTCTTTCTTGATAAACTTACCGTTGAATAGCGCATTGATAAAGGTATTCAGGTCTTCAGGAGTAGAGGTGATGTCTCCCAGGCCAATACAATTATGAAAATCAAAATCTTTTACTTCTGTCCAAGCATCTTTTTTTAATTCATACGATTTAAAAATATTCTTTGGGTTGTCGAGAACAGAAAATGTGTTGGGCATTGAAGTTTTGTTCAGAATATTTTCCTTTAAAATTTCGTTATAAGGCTTGTTATGAATTTTTTCAAGTATTCTGCTTAATAGGAAATAGGCAGAGTTGGAATATCTCAGTTTTTCTCCGGGTTTAGATTTTACCCCTTCTTTTTTAATGACTTCGATAATGGCTTTATCGCCTACTGCTTTTCCAAAAAGCCAGTTGTCTTTAATAGATTCACCTGCATAATCTCCCAATCCGCTGGTATGATTCAGCATGGTTTGGATAGTAATGTTTTTGGCATTCGGAATTTCAGGATAGAATTTGGAAAGGGGATCGGAAAGATTTAATTTTCCCTTTTCTATAAGCTGAAAAAGCATCACTGCAGTCATCAGTTTACTGATGGAGCCTATTTGATAACCTGTGTTTTGATTATAAGTAGTGTTTGCTGGTAAAAGATTTTGACCGAAGTCTTTCTTATAGATGGAGATTCCGTTTCTGAAAATGGCTACACTTCCGATTTCCTGGTTATTCTGAACCATATAGTTTAAAAAATCATCAATCTTCTGTGTATTGATGGCCTTTCCGTTGAGAAAAGGAATTTCAGTGCTTTCAGGCTTACTCTCTCTGTAAAGGTTGAGCACCATATTTTTACCGTTTTGAATAAGATTTCCTTCAAAATGATCGGTTTTGTAGATTCCTTTATAACCGGCATTGATGCTTCCTATCTCCAGATTGAGTTCGTTATTATTGAAATCTGTTTTATCTGTAGGAATTTCCTTAGAACTTTGTTTAGGACTTATCAGGGTTGTAGTATATCCTTTTGTACTTTTTGATATTTTAAAAATAACAGGTAATTTCATGGCCTGAGTGTCTAATTCACCATTCCAGATTCCTTCAATTTGGGCGTGACAAATCTGTGCCAGGCATGCCAGCACGAATAATAGTTTGATTTTCATGGTATTTTAAATGATTTTATTAATGAGAATTTGGCAGACTAAAGTGCTGATCAATGAAACAATACAAAAGAGTACAATATGCTGCCATTTTTTAATATTGGTTGCTGTTTTAAATCCATTATAAAAAAGAGTAATGCTATAGATAAGTGTGGTAATGGAAAGAACCATCATGCAAATCATAATTATAAAATCCAGAAAGGGAAATACTCCCGAAGGATCAGACTGATACTTGATTATATTTTTTCCTGCCATCTTAATGGATGATATTTTCCCGATGCATTGAAAAAGGATCAGAACAAGCTGAGAAATTAAAACAGTATTGACAATATCAATGATCCTTGTTTTGCTATTTAGAATTTTACCTAAAATAAAAAGAACCATAATGGCCGTTATAAAGCTTAATAAAGTAGAGATTACAATAGTCTGAAATGATGCATTTTCTACAGAGCTGATTTTGTATATACTCGTGAAGGTACTTCCTGTCCAATATCCTGCAACTATAGAAAGAGCAACGGCAAGAATTCCGACAAGAAGTAAATGTTTTTCATCGAATCTTTCAAACGGATTGAAAATGGTTTTCCAGTTCATTATGAATTGAGTTTACAGGTTGTTATTTATAGTTTATTTTTCAATTGTTCCACCTTTGTGATGAGGTCATCCATTTTATTTCTCATGGTGGGATAGGATAGACCTGCTTGTTTAGCCATTTCTTTAATGCTTCCACTAGAAAGAAAGAAATTGAGTACAAAATCCTGCTCATCACGATTGAGCTTAAGCAGAACAGGTAGTTCATAATCTCCACTTACTTCCGTTTTACAACTTGGGCATTTCATCTGGCTTACATTAAGAGTGTTATCACAGCTTGGACAGACTATCGGTAACTTCATTGAATTTATTTTTTTACTAAAGTAATGTTTTTTTTAATAAAGTTAAAATGTTTTTTAATTTTATTAAAAATATTTATAAAAATGAAACGTATATTAATTCCTTATTAAGGTGAATAAAAGTGTTGGCTATTAAAACAAAATCAAATACTTTTGCCGAAAACTAATTAACATGAGAAAAGTCTTAATCCTTCTGTTTATTGTATCATCATTGGCTGCATATTCACAGATCAATATTCCGGAATCTTCAGCAAAAGGAATCATTATTACCCAGGATAATCAGAAGATATTTTATACTAAATTAACCTATAGCAAGGGAAAGGTTACTTATACCAATGCTCAGAATGGAGCGGAGGAGTTTCTTTATGACAATTCTATAAAAGGAATCCGGGAAGATGGTAAGAATGTGGTAGGAAATGTATCTGAAGAACACCTTACCGGGACTGTTACAAATACTGAGGCTCCTAAACTGACCTCTAAAAAAGAGATCAAAGAATATTTGATTCAGACTAATAATGTGCAGTATAGACAAGGAAGAACCATCAATAATATTGGAACAGCTCTTGTTGCCGGAGGTGCGGCATGTTTCGTGATAGGAGGAATATTGAATTTATCAAAGTCAGACACAGATGCTACTAGTGGATTAAAGAATGGTGAAAGTCGTGGTTCTTCAGTACCGCTTGTTATTGGGCTGATAGGCGCTGGTGCTGGTGTTGTTCTTAAGTTGGTAGGACATTCACAGATGAAAAACGCTATCAATGATTACAGTACTGCCGATATCAAAAGGTTTAAGCCTGCTTATTATGTACTTAATGACAGGAATGGACTGGGAATGATGATGAAGTTTTAAAGTAGGGAAGAGTCAGTTTTTATCATTATGAATCCTGCTTTTTAGAAAGTTTCTTAATAATAAAAGTCATAAAACCTTAGTAGTAAAGTTTTATGACTTTTTCTCTTGAATATATATTGTTTTTAAAAACAGAGCCGATAGAATCGTTTTATCTTAAAATTCCTCTGATTCTATTCGCATTGGTAATCAACTCTTCCAGGTATTCATAATTTTCTTTTTCTAAAGCAGATTTGAATTTTCTGAGCTGAGTAATATGCTCATTCAGTACATCTAATACATTTTCTTTGTTTTGTTTAAAGATCGGAACCCACATTTCAGGATGGGATTTTGCAAGACGCACGGTACTTGAGAATCCGGAACTGGCAAGCTGGAAGATGGTTTCTTCTTCACGTTCTTTTTCCAGAACGGTATTAGCAAGGGCATAGGATGTAATGTGAGAGATATGGGAAATATAAGCCGTATGGATATCATGATCTTGGGCATCCATATAGATGGTATGCATTTCAAGGGCATTAACGATGCTTTCAACAACATTCAATGCATCTCCTGCAGATTCTTCTTTGTTACAAATTACTCCGGCCTTGCCTGCAAAACTTTCCGCCACAGCAGACTTAGGGCCATTGTTTTCAGTACCCCACATAGGGTGAAAGGCTACGAATCTTGAACGTTTGGGATGGTCTTTAACGGCTCCTACAATTCCTGCTTTAGTAGAACCTGCATCCATAACGGTCTGATGATCCGAGACAAGATCCAGAACGCTTGGCAATAATTTTCTGGCAGCATCTACCGGAATGGCAAGGATGATAAGGTCTGAATCTTTGACTCCCTGTTCCAGATCTGCCCCGGCATCAATTATTTTTAAGTCTAATGCCTCGTTGATATGCTGTTGGCTGTTATCGATTCCGTAGATGAAGCTGGCGATGTTTTTTTCTCTTAATTTCAGAGCCATTGAACCTCCGATTAATCCTACTCCAATAATACTTATTTTCATCTTTTTAAATTTTTTAAAATAAAAAAACCTCGTCCTAGGACGAGGTTTTAAGTTATGTTCATAAGAATCCCTATCCCAGATCTGAGTTAAAAATTCTATAATAATATGTTCCGTTGTTAAAATTCACAAAGCGAAATTATAAAATATTTTTTAAAGTTGGTTACTTTTTATGATTTCTTTTTAACAGGAATTGGGGTATTGTACTGCCAATGCTTGTTGGGAACGATTTTACTTTGAAGAAAATATTTTCCATTTCTCCTGAAGACCACAGCCAGGGTGTCGATAGGAGAGTGGTTAGTCATGGGATTACCTTCTATTTCTTGGATGTATCTTACAATGATCTGTTGTTCATTTCCGGTGATGCTGCATACGTCTGTAAAAAAGGTTTTATAGCCAAGTCCGCCAAAAGTACAACTGTCTTTAGTGATGGTGAGGGCATAATCCAATGTCATTTCTGCGTTTTCATCCAGTTTTCCAAAATCATGAGAGAGGGAATAACTTCCTTTCCATTGTTGATGAAGGGTGACTTCGGAATTTTTAGCAGCTTCTTCCGGCAGGCTTTTACAAGAAATGATACTAAGAGCTGTAAGGATAAAAAGTGTTTTTTTCATGTATTAAATTGATCCTAATCAGCGCTGTGGATGATGGTTCTTTTTACATTTTCCCCTTTTTGTTCCAATTCAAGAGTCGTTACACCGCCTGCAAATAAGAATTCAATTTCAACTTTATTGGGAGATACTTTGTAGCTGATTGTTTCCAGTCCATCCTGATGAATTTCTTTTTCACTGCTTTGTTTAGGCAGTTCAGAAAGGAGAAGTTCAGCTTTTTCCACTTCTTTTTCTTTGATGGTTCTCTGGTAAATATCTTCCATTTTACTTTTAGGGAAAATACATTCCAGCTGCGTTTCATATTCAACGGTTTTTTCTGTACATTCTTTTAATGTAGGAATTTCTTTACTTTCTTCAACAGGTTTTTCTGCGGTAGGAGCTTTTGCAACAATACTGTCTTTCTTTATTGGTTCTTTTTCATGTACGGTTTGTTTAGAATCGTTTTTACAGCCTGTAACAATGAATAGGGTAAGAGCGATGAAGCTTATCTTTTTCATGTATAAAGAGTTGATTTTATATAATTAATTATTGAATATTATCTAAGAAACGTGTCTTTTGGTTGGTGTCGAGTATCTCTGTAGAAAAGACATACCTCAGGAATGGGAAGCTGTTCGGAGGATTGTAACCGCCACCAGACGGTATTGTATTTTTTATCCCAGTTTGAAAGTTTTGCTTTTATTTTATGAGTATTGGGAGGGGGAGTGTAAAGTTCTGCTATTATACTTCCAGCCGTTATGACTCCGGAAATCATTCCTTCCTCTGATTTCCCTTCTGCAGTAAATCGGTAGGTTCCTTTTATACTGTCACTATTTTTAATGTTTTCTAACTTAATTTCGAATACTTCATATTGATTCGTCTTTATTGCCTCCCAAGTTCCACGGATTGTATCTTTAATAAGATCATTAGCTAACCGATGGAAATATCCTTGAACAGCAGCACTGTCACGGGTGTTGATTTTTTCCTCCAGTGTCAAAGGTTTATTTTCCATGGATCTGTTACAGGAAATCACACTTAACATGGTGAGTAAAAGTACTTCCGTTTTTATCTTCATAGGAACGTGTTTTCAAAGGTTTATCTGTACTTATCTTGTAAGTTCTATCTTGTCTCCATTCATTGGCTTTTGCTTCCTTGCCTTCATTTCTTACTATAAAATCTTCAATTATATTCCAGCTATTGTCGTCACTGTTATACTTATATAGAAATATAGTTCTTGGAATTTGTGGCGTGTATGGTGCATCTCTATCGGGAGTATGCTTTAAATACTTTTTGGGAATATGGAAGATGAAAATATTAAATTCTTTACTAAGGTCTTTGAACGATTGCTGACTGAGTTTTTTATCAATCATGGTATCAGCATCCTGATTTTTATATTGCTTTGTTTGTTGGGTATACCATTTTTCGGCTCCAATTTTAGGGACAAGGATAAACGTGGTTTCTCCATTTTTGTAATTGAAATCAAAATTACGGTAAACTCCTGCTGTACCTGTGCTTGTGATGCCTTCCAGGTCATCAACAGGATAGTTGATAAAATCGATATTTTCATCCTGAAATTCTACTGTTGATGGATTTGCCTCCACAGGAGTATGCACTACTTTTTGTTCGGAAGAAGTAGCCGGAGGTATAGATTCCTTTCTATTGGTTTCAGAAGTTTTTTTGCATCCCACGATCAGTAATAAAACACAAAATGAAATCATCTTTTTCATGGGGTGAATATACCTCTTTATTGTGTACAGCGTTTTCACTGTTTATGGGGATTTTTTCACTGGTAGCCTTATGATATGAGTTTAAGGTTAAGCTATTCCCGCCGAGTCATTGGCTTTTCTACAGACTGTTTTGTTTATCTGAGTTGTATTCTGCTTTTCTTAAATATTGAATGATGACTTCTTTTGATTTTTAAAAAGGTATTATTTAGAATTGATTGTTTTAACATTGAAGCTCTCAAACGGAATAACTCCGAAATTTTTTGTAGTCAGTTCTGTTTTATATTCTTTTTCATCCCCAGATGACATTTCACTGGTCAAGGTTGTGTATCTGTGTAGGTAAATTCCTTTTTTAGTTTTATCATATTTAAAGGTCGTGAAGCCTGTTTCAATAATACCACCACCACCATTAGACTGTTCAATAGTAAAGTAATTGTCTTTAATTTTAAGATCAGAAAAGCCGGCAGCAACATTTTCAGGATAATAAGGTCTGATGATGCTGTCATTGGTTAAGGTTATCAACTTATTTTTATTATTGCTTACTATAACAACGACTCTGAAAAGCCTACAATCAGTGGGTTTAATTTCTTTATTCCATTCCGTACCATAAACTGTTATTTGATCAGGTTTTCCATCCTGGTTGATATCGGCTTGTTTTTGAGTGATAATTGAATAGGCTGTGTCTATTTCAGCCTCAATGTGTTTTTTTTCTTCAACTTTCGTCGATTGAACGCTTTTGTCTACCGATCTTAAATGCTCTGTTTCAGGGGAAGAGAACGGTTTTTCTTTCTGTTTGTCTGAGCAAGAAAGTAAAATAGAGATGAGTAAAATTAAATAATATTTCATCATGTGCTTTTATCCTAATTATTGAGCTTATTGTTCATCATCTTGCGGGGAAGAAGGGTTTTCATTTTGTAAGTCTCCACTTTCAATATATTTTTTCAAAAATGGAAATCCAAAATAATTGTGTTTTTTAAGAATATCTAATACTTCAGGGTGATTCATTGCATTTGCACTTTGTACATAGAAAAGAGTAGAGGCTTGAGAATTCCAAGAATCTGTACTTTGACCTTTATATTTATTCAATGCTGGAATTTCAATATTTGAAATATAGGCAACAATTTCAGCTTTTTCTTCCGGTGAAAACTGAGATTTGATATCGTCATTATACAGTATAGCAATCACATATTTTGATAAAGCGGAAATATATTTGTCATTATTTTTAGAAGTACTTTTCTCAATATATTTGAGTAATTTTTTTCTAATGTTTAGTTTTCCATCACAGTTTTTTACAAATAAAAGATTTCCTATTTTTTGAGTCGATTCTGGTGTCTCCTTAGAATATTCGTCATAGAGTTCGTTGAGTGTAAATTCATTTATTTTTTCCTCTTTATCGTAACCAAAAGTTATCAGTAATGTTTTTAAAAATTCTTTATCATTAGCCAATAGCCACGTTAGGTCGGCTTTACTGTTATTGAACAAATATTTATTTTGAGCAATAATGTTTTGAGGAATATGAGTAGAGTAGTTTTGTCCATTAATTGTGACAATATTTTTTAACAACATAAAAGGGGTCAATAATTTATTTTTTTGATCAAAAAATATATTTCCTGTTTCAGCGTATGATTCAAATAAATTATCTTCTAATGTACTTTGTGATCCATCCAGAAGATTACCATGATATACAATATACCTCGTATCAATTTGTTCCTGCCGAATACATTTGCTATCCAAACCAAAAATAGAGTTTATTTTTTGTGAAAAATCTTCTTTAGTGGGTGCTTCATAACCTTTACTTTTTAGATCTTTACTAATCAAATCTGAAAGTACATCCAAGTCTATTTTCGATAAAGTATAGTTGTCTTCAGTTTCTTCCTTTTCCAAATAAGCTTGCTTATCAAGAATATTTTTTATTTGAATAGTACTAATGTTTTGAGTTTCATGGTGTTCTTCATTTTTCTTATGTTTTGAGCATGAAACTGAAATAAAGAGTATTAGAATTAATAATTTTTTCATTTGTGTTTTGGTTTTTACTTCATTCTGTTTTTAATTCTTTGTGTTACTCCAGACATATCATTTAATTAACTCTCGATGAAAGTATATTTGATGTATGCTTCTTATGGCATTTAATAATAAAGATTATATTTCTCCATTTCAACATCTAAAGACTCGTCCAGATAATGTAGAGAATCAGATTTGATTGTACCATCAGCACTTATGCTGTTTTCTGTGTAAGAAACAATACCTGCTGAATTTCCTCTTAAGGGATTTAAGGGGAAATACTTTATTTGCCAAATTTTATTTGTCTTTGTATTAAAATAAGACAGACAATTGTAGTTTCCAAAACCATCCCCTGAAATATTTCTGTAAAATTGTATTGAATCTGTTTTTTTATTGTTGACGTAAGTAAAGAGGTTTACTTTTATAATACTTCTATCAGTTTGTTTTTCTTTTACAAGCTTAATGAAAACATTATCTTTTAAAGGAAAATAGGATTCATTGTTTTCTGATAATGTATATTTTTTTAAATATTCATCATTTTGTTGTTTTAAGACCAAATCTTCTTTTTTGTTCTTCAGAGAATTAAAGTAATTTGGGCTTGCAATAATAGAATCTCCAGAAAAATAATTTTTATTGTGCCCAGCATTTTTTGATGAATTGTCCACTGTTTTTTTGCAGCAAACACTCACCAATATTATCAGTAATAAAGCAGATGAACTATATATTTTTTTCATATTTATTCGAAATACTAATATTTTATTGTTTCTGAATTATAATTCTCGAAGGTATTTATGCCAAAATCTTTAGTAGAATATACCACATCCTTGTCTTGATTTGCATCAGGATATATTGTTGAAAATCCTAGTTTATGTAAATAGATAGCATTATTTTTTTTATCAAAAATGAACGTAGTATACTTATTTTGTATAGGTTGTGATGAAATATTCTCTTCTACGGTAAAATAATTATTTTTAATAGCTATATCATGGAATCCTTCCGCGTAAGAATTAGGATTGTATGAGTTTATAATTTTACTATTGCTATATTCAGTAAACTCCCCACTTTTCTTATAGATTAGGATGTAAATCGTTGAAAATCTATTTTCTGTATTTGCTTTTCTAGGGGTGAAAACAAGTATTTTATCTTTAATAGTATCCATGTTTAGGTCACAATCTTTCTTCAAAATAAGACTGTCAGTAACACTTTTTGATTGAATAAGCTGATCTAATTTTGATAATTGAGTATGTTTATCTTCAACCTCTTTACCATGGTTGTTTATGGATTGATTAGTGCTATTGTTTTGTGTTTCATGGTGTTCTTCATTTTTCTTATCCTTTGAGCATGAAACTGAAATAAAAAGTACTAGGATTAAAAAGTTTTTCATCATTGTGTTAATAGATTTATTCCGTCTTTATTCTACTTTTGTGAACATATCCCTTTTTTCCTTCTTTTGATACTACTAACCACCAGTCTCCACTTTGATCTAATACATCAATCTGTTCACCTGTGTTTATTTTTTGTAGGATTTGAGAAGAAGAGTTCTTATCCTTTCTGAGGTTAGTATATCCATCAGCATCCTGTACTATAAAGATGGCATTACTTTCTTTTTGGTAGATATATTTCACATATTTTTTTAAAGTATGTAAATCATAGAAATTATTTTTTTCCAGGTCAGATTGGTATTTTGAATTTTTATTAAGATAGCTTTCAATATCACCTTGGATTCCCACTCTTAGTTCTCGCTCAAATAAATAAGATATTGTTTGTTCTGGTTCATCATATTCCTTTGGAGAGGCTGAAATTGTATTGATAATTTCACCTATTCTAAGATATCCATTTCCCTCTTTTGCATAAGAAAAGTCTTCAACTTTACCTTTATAGATCATAGTTTCTATATCGTCAAATATTTGTTTTTTTAATTTTTTTTGAGTGCCAGAGTCTATAAAGATTAATTCTTCCATCTCAGAAAGGCTATTAAAATCAAATTTTTTAAATATTGATTCTACAAGTTTTTTATCTTTATTATATCCGTAATGAACGACTAAATCATATAGAAGATTAGGGCTATTAGATTGTAACCAAACATAAGAGACAGGTGTATTATAAAATACATAGGAATTAAAGTGATATAATAAATCAGGATTTATAAATTCAGGTTCATTGGTGTTGACATCCTGTATGAAGATAAATTGATCTTCCCTAATAGCCACTTCAGGAAACATTGAAAGGCGTAAGGCAATAATAGGATTTGAATATTCTTTTACATTAATGGAAAAGATTTCTGAAACTTTGTGATTGAAAGTATCTTCATCCGGAAATTGAAATTTTCTTTGCGCTAATATTTTTTTTGCTGTCTTTATAAATTCAGGAGATAGATCATCATAGTTTGATTTTGTTCCATCGCCTTCATCTGTAATATTGTATGGAGCGGTTTTTAAAGTGGTTATTTCTTTGTTATTCTGTAGTCGATCTTTACCTTCTTTTCCGTTACATGAAAGTAATATGAAGGCAAAAAGTAAGGAAAGGGTTTTCATCATTTTGTAGTATTAGTAATTAAAAAATCATTTTTTTAGTGTTACATTTTTTAATCCATATTTTTTCTGCATGTATTCACTCTCAAATAATAATTTACCTTGGTTATACTTGAGATTACCAAAATAAAACGGCTTATCTGCATAACCTGTATAACCATTAATCAGTTGTGAATATTTTAGAAAAAAAATTCCATCAACAGTTTTATCTACTTTAAGTAGATATTGATTATATATTTTCCCCATGTTTCCAGACTCGGTATAAATGATAGAGTCTTTCTCTATTTTCAATGAAATTCCATAATTGTCCAATTGCTCATTGGTTGCAAAATATTCTCCTGATGGGATAAATATCTGTTGTTTTGTTGATGAATCACTTTTGTTCAGAACACTTATATTGGACATATGATGATCCTTATTATCCTTGCAGCTAAGTAATATAATTACAAGGAATAGGGCTGGAAATTTTAATGGTGTATTCATTTCTATTTTATATAACTGATAACATGATGAATGTTGTTTTTACTTACATATCCAATCCAATTCCATCTCCTTCAATCTTTGCATCATTCCAATATTTTTCAAAAAAAGGTAATCCGTAATATTTTTGTTTTTTAAATTCTTCATCATATTTCTTTTGTAAATCCTCTTGTGAATGCTCATAAAATGTTCCCATAAATGAAAAGGTCATACCTGTTTTTTCTTTATGTTTTTCTCCAAAATATAATAGATGGGCTATAAGTCTAGATTTCTGTTCAAATGACAAATTTTCTAATTTTACTCTATCCGTCCTGATATCTTCTAAAACAGATACTATTTCTTTTGAATATTTTTCAGGGTCAGAATCCATGTATGCAAAAGTTTCGGAGTGAATATTAAAGCTATTATCACAATTTTTAGTGTAAAATACTTTCAAATATGTTTCTTTGTCTTTGCTGTATTTCTCAATTCCGTTTCCTTTGATATACCATTCTAAAAGATCCTTATCTTTTACATAGCCAAAATCTTTAACCAGTGTTTCAAGAAACATTTTATCATTAAATTTTAACCATACAAGATCAGCTTTACTATCATTGAATAAATATTTATTTTGAGCGGTAATACGTTGGATATTCTGGTTTCTTTTTTGCAGCAGATTAGGTTCATTCATCCATTTGTTGATTGTAATTTCTTCTCCCTTATTGTTTTTATAACTGTTAGAGAGTTTTTTTTCAAATTCAATAACCTCAGGAAATTTTTTTTGATAATCAATAATTTCAGGGATTGTATATAAAGGAGCAATGAAGCCGCTATTTTTAAATAAGAAATAGCCATTATAATCTATTGTATTATTCTGATAGTAGATACTTTCCCTATTACATGGATTGAAAAAGTTAACATAAATATAATTTTTTGTAGATGAATAATCTAAATCTCTTTGGAATACTAATTTGACCTTTTTTTTGAATTCATCAATAGAGAGTTGTCTATATCCATTATTTTTTAATATTTTATCAAGTGTTTGATTTTCAATATCTAAGTCTTCTTCGTTGTATTGGGTTTGAAAATCAACAGCATTACCGATTGTTGCTTTTAACCCTTTTTTTAACTGTTCTTCAAGTATATTAATTTCATTATTCATTATGACTTTATTTTCTGTATTATTTAATTTTTTATCTTCTTTTTGACAAGAAGCAAAAAGACTAATAAATGTGCAGATAAGAATTGTTTTTTTTCTCATAAATCCTTTATGTTGTTTTGCCACTGATTTCATTACTTGATTTTTTTAGTAAATTGCTTTTGTTTAGTGCTTTAGGGTCTAGCTTGAGTTCTTCTGGTTTAAATTCATCTTCCTTATTGTCTTCATAATCTTCGGGAAGAAAATATCCTACAATTTTTTGTTCATAGTCCCCTGATGGGCTTCTGCTACTAAATTGTAGACTACTTCCCTGATTTCCACCTATAGGAACAATATTTCCATTACTTTCATAGCCATAATGAAAAGCAACATGCCCACCTCCTCCAGAAATATTTTTCCAGACAATAATACAACCATATACAGGTTTTGAAATTCTTCTCATATGTGAAGGTCTATCGGGTTTGCTAGCTCCATCATGTAAATAACTTGGATTAAATTCCAAGGCTCTACAGGTGCTAGGGTTTGCATAACCAGCTTTTGCAAGACACCAACTAGCAAAGGCAGCACACCAAGATACAGATGTTGGGTCTGTTTTACTAGTTGTATATTCATTGGGTATCGAAAAATATTCACTTTTAATTCGTGTTACTAGAGGATCCTTACCTTCTTTGTAACCACCATAATTTTTTGCTTCTTCCAATACTATTTCCATCCATGGAGCACGTTTTCCTGTAAATGTTTTTTTCTCTTCTGGTTTATCTTCACAAGATTTTTGCTTTCAACATTTCTTATAATATTTCCGTTATATTTTTGAAATAGTACCAATAGCTAATATCTTATATTTCTCCTTTTTTTTCTTTTTTGAACTGTTTGTAAAACTGATTTCATAGATGTCAATTGTCATATCAGGATTGATGATAAATGCTTCATAGGTGTCCTCTTCAGGCATTGCATAACCAATTGATTGACGACTAATTACTTTATTATTGTGTACTGTAACAATTTCTTGTGAATTAGAATCCCCTTCAAAGTTCAGGACATATATATCGATATTACTTCCAGATGCAGGTTGTATTTGAAAAATAGATTCTGGGTTGCTTTCTGTAATACCCATAATTTTAATTATTCGAGCAGATTCTGCTTGATCTAAAACAGGATACATTTTTGAACAGTCCGATGAGGGTTCCTGAATACAAGTCTTCTTATATTTTTCATAATCAAAAGGAAGGGAAACATATTGGCTGTTGGTTGAACTGCTACCTGTTGGCTCAGTTGTTTTAATATCAGGTTTCGGTGATAATAAGGTAGCTTGTGCTTTTAAAGAATTATGATTGGTATTATTGGGTTCTGGAACTTTTTTACATGATATCAATGCAAAAAATACAAATGGCAATATTAATTTATTCATATAATAGTATATTATTTAATAATTTATTTAGTTCGATCGTAAACTTTTTGAGGAATTTTTGAAATATCTTTTTTCTGACTTTTCATCAACTCAATATATTTAAGATATGCTTCTTTTGCTTTTTCTTTATTGTCAGCATTCCAATAAGAATCTCCTAAATTTAGATAGGCTACAACTCTATTCGGATGCTTTTCAATAATTTCTTTTAACAAAAAGATACTGGTAATATTTCCACCTTTTGTGTAAGAATTGTAATAGGCAATATCGTTATAATCATTTAAATTATTCTCATTAAGTGGATTGAAATATAGCCATTCAGCAACTGTTTCCAAACCTACAGTATTTTGCTTACTTAAGGTATTGGTTTTATTTGCTGATTTCAATAATACCAAAGATTTAGTGAAGTTTGATAATGAGCTCTCTTTTAACTCTTGGATTTCTTTATTGTAAATATTTTTATTATCAACGGTTTTATTATCAATACTGTTGGATAAACTATTCATATCTATCTTAACTTTAGGGATAAAATCATCATCAATTGTTGAGGTTGAAGTTTTATATAAATACCAGTTATCTTTGATAAATTTATAGTAATAGATTTCAGTTGTCTTAAAGTTTCCACAACAAGAAGTTCCAATTATTATTTCACCAGGTCTTCCCTTTGAAATAAATAAATTACTTACGGGGTTTTCTACTTCAGTGAAGTACTCATCATTAATAATAAAAGATTTCGATTCTGAAAACTTATTATTCTCCCTTTGTAAGAAGATTTTAACATGTTTTTCTTCTGGTGATTTATTCAGAATTTGAATATAATCAATTTTATTATCCTTATTAAAATCTCCTCTCACAGTATCTTTTAGAAGCTGATGATTTTTACCCTCTTTTCTAGAGGATAAATTATTATTTTGTATATGTTTGTTATCTGCCTGTTTACAAAAAACAAACTGAGTAATCACTGTTAAAAATAAAATAGGTTTAATCATTTTTATTTTTTTAAATCGTTTAATCTTTTTAAAGCTGCTTTTCTTACGTTTACATATTTGTATGTTTTGTCTTTTATGACTTTTGTATACACTAAATCAGAAAAATAACTTAATTGTTGAATTGCATAATAGTTTGTTGTTGTGTCAGCATCCTTTGTTAAATCAATAAACCTTTGATAGCCCTCAATGGCTAGTTGCTTATCTTTTGTACAACCTTTCTTTTTAAATATTGGATCATGCCATAGTCCCCATGCAAAAGCTGCTTTTTGATCATCATAAGCTTTACTATCTTTAAATTTATAATCTGTAGTCTTTCCTTTACTTGTGGTACATTTAGAATATAATAATTCAAATCCTTTTTTTACGCTAGCAAGTCTGTTGTCAATATGGTTAAATCCTCCATTTACACGATAGCAAATGTAAATAAAATCATTATTGTTGGCATGGCCGTTGAGAACAGCCCTTTTGTCCCAGAACCAACCTGCTGAGTGGGTAGCATAAGGAGATTGAGCAACTTTATCTCTTGCAGCTGCACTTGATGTTACATCTTCTCCAATTGCAGCTTGAAAGGCTTCATAATTTTCTTTACCTGTTAACTGAATTAGACCTCTTCCATGCCAGCCTTTGTATGGGGCAAGATAATCGGCATCTCCTAGCTCAATATTATATTTGAAACCTTCGGACTCTTTGTTAACCTGAGCCAAGAAATGTATTTTTTGTAAGCATGAATTAATATTAAATTTCTTAAATGTTTGATTAAATCCATCAAAATATTTATCAATATTGGCTTGAGTTGCAGTAATAGCAATACCTTTTAATTGCTCTTTGGTTAAATCAATATTACATGAACACTTTCCAGTAGCTTGTGTTGGTGCTACTTGACTTTGATAGCTTGAATAACAGCTGCAGGTATTGGCATAGCCTGCTTCAATAGCTAATTGAACAATATTTTTTCCATTTAAAGCGGTTAAGCTCTTACAGAAATATTTATCTTCCAGGTATTGAGCATCAAACTGCCTTACATCCATGTGAATCCAGCTGAAAGTATGATCGAACCTTACTTTCCCTTTGCTGTTGTATAGTAAGTCAATAGGTTCTATTGAAAACAGATTGGTATTAGGCCATTCTTTTTGAGCACCCAGATATTTAACAAATATGTTATCCCTCATACTTCTTAATTCCACAAGGTTCTTTTTGTTTTCACCTCTAATAGCCCAACTACCTTTACTGAACTGCATATCAATAGCCTTTCCTTGGTGGTTGGTGGTTGTATAGTTTTTGAATCTACACCTATATCCTGAGGTGAAATGATCTATTTTATAAGTAGTTTGTTTACTAAAATAGAATTGCAACGCTTTGAATCCAAATAAAAGAGATCTGTGAATTCCCGGATATTCATATTTATGATAGGCTTCAACTTTACTGGCGCTTTTATATGTACCTTTTCCGGTTCCATCTCCAAACCCACCACAACTATTGGTTTCTTGAATACCCCTTAAAGCACTGGTTGCTTTTTTACCTTTTGTAGAACAGTCACATTTCATTTGGTTCCAGAATGTTGTACTAATATCAAAATTTTTAGAAAACTCGTCAATAGCCCTTAATACATTCCCACATACTTTACCCGTTTCAGGAACTTTCATATAGTCTTTCTGAAACTGCTTAACCATTTTCTCCGTCCTGTCTGTAAATTTATCCGTTGGTACATTCCCTCCAAATCCTGCTAGGCGAATATTAATTTCTCTAATCAGTTCACTTGGAGGAGTGCTTTTATCAATACAATATTTGCCTCCACAATTTTTAGTTTTAGTTTTCGGCTCATTCTTCACCCCAGTCGCCGTTTTCCCATTATTCTGTGGCTTGGGAGTTTCCATAATACCCACATCAATAATTTTTGATTTGGCAGAGATATCTATATAAATAACTTCCGCAAAGATTTCCTGTTGGCCTCCTTTCCAATAATATTCGCCACTATCCGGATTTTTAGGGTCCTTTCCTATTTCTCCGGTTTTTTGCATGGCGGCAGTTAAGGGCATAGAAAGATTTATTTTATCCCCTAAGAATGTGTGTTCATGGCTATATAAAAGGTCATCTTTTCCAATCGAGTCATGCTCCCATATTTTAAGGGTGTATTTTTTGCCTATAAGGTTTTTAGATTCTATATGAACAATTATGGTTTCTCCAAATTTAGGATTTTTAGTAAACTCTTTACCATTTTTATCGGTCAGTTTTACTAGGGTAATTTCTCCTTTTTTATCCGGTTGATTATTAGGTGAATGAGGTCTTGTAGAACCTTTTGGGGAATTGGGTTGAGGTTTGGGTGGAGCAGGTTTGGGCTGTGATGTTCCACCAGTACTTCCTGCTGGCTTTTTAGGTGGGGCAGGAGGAGCTTTATACTCAGGATTATTAGCATTGGCATTATCTGAGGCTTTTAATTTCCCATTGTACTCTGCCGTAACATAATATTCATGCTGCTTTTTATCGTCCTCCCTTTGGTTGGCGATCGCAATATAAGTGTTGAGCAATGCAAAATTCCAGCGGGCATTGCCCTGACTGTCTACCAGGACAGGAGGAGATTTTACGATAGATTGATTCTTTTTATTGTGGCCATCACCTCTTTCATCATCTTCCCAGAGGGTGAAAATAATATGTTCACCTTCCATACCCTGGCATTTAGCGATTGCCCAAAGACGATCTTGATAGCTTAATTTCTTATTAACAGGAGTGCCATCCTGAAAAGTGAGTTTTACATTAAGGATATTTTTTTCTGCTGAAGGCTGCTGTTCATTCTTTTGAGGCTGTACGATAATAGACATAGGTTCTTTACCCTCAGGGCTGTGAAGATAAGCTTCCACTCTGTAGGTGTATTGCCAGGCATCTTCACGAAAAGTAAATTCGCCAGTTTTTTTCTTGATCGTAGTAGGAGTGAACTTGCCATCCGGTCTTTTTCTAAACAATTCCCAAGTGACAAGTGACTCTTTTCTTTCATTAAGCGGAGTGGCGGGATACCATTCCGTTACTTTATATAATGCTTTTTCTCCTGTTTTAGGAGACGTATTTCCGGTGATTCTTAAAACGCCTTTTTTTGCCATGATCTTTAGTTTTTAGGGTTACCAGGCTTCTGCCTCCTGTTCATCAGTTTCTGCTTTGAATTGGTCAAAATTAACAATAGGATTATAAACCTGCTGTTCCTTTGTATCTGCTTTATTAACCTGGTTTTTACCCGCTTCACTTTGCTGGCCATGTTTTAAGATCGTTATTTTACCACCTGTGGTACACATCAGTTCAGATATTTCTGTCAGGCAGCTCTTTCCCATAACCTTTACTTTTTCATAAGGTTTTTGCCATTTTCCTGCAGCAGCATAAGCACAGGGAAGGTATCCTCCGGAAGTCGGTTTAAGCTTACATTGTCCAAAAGGTTGCGCAGGAGGATCGAATTGTAGATCATCTTCTGTTACGGCAAGATAATCTGCCTGCCCTTCCTTGTCATTCCAATAATGCTTCTGGTGACTGGTTACTGTGAACTTAGGAAACTTGAAACCCTGATTACATTGTACGGTTCCTTTCTGGATGACAAAATATTTTCCTTCATGAGGGCCTGAGCTACTGCCACTGTCCTTATTTTCTTTTTTTTCTTTCTCTTGTTTTTCCTCGCTTTTTTCAGAGGGCTGATTTTCAGAGGCTGACTGATCTGAAGGAGAGTCTTCCCCAGTTCCTTCATCGGTTGTTGCTTCCTGAGAAGAATCCACAGGAGTGGCAGGCGAGTTTTCTTCTTCAGCCATAAGCTGTGGATCGTCCGGAATGATGATTTTCTTTCCGGGAATAGGTTCCTGCATAATATCCTCCTCTGAGCAATGGAGATTGTGATAGGTCTTTAAAATACCCTCATTTTTCAGTTTAAATTGCTGAGCCAGCGAGCTGAAGGTATCGCCCTGCTGTATGACATAATTTTTCATATTATCCTTGTGTTATCGTGATGGTGTGTTGTTGAATGAATTCTTCTCCACGCCAAAGGTTGATACTGGCTGTGGCTTGAAGAAGGTTTTTATTTTTTTTATGAGTGGTGTATTCAATAATGATATGTCCTGTAACAGGATCTTCAGCAGGAATATTATATTTTGTTCCGGTTTGCAATTCCTGTAAACTGTAAAATTCTGTACTGTTTCCCGTTAAAATAGTTGTAATATGATCTTGATCCTCATTTTTTTGCTCAATTTCCATTTGACATTGTACAGAAAAGGAGTTTTGTAAAAAGTAAAATGATTCTGTCCAATCAGTTTTCTTATGAAACCAATCCATTTTAGGAAATAAGGTTTGAAAGAGTAGGGTACCCTGAAATTGTTGCAGAAAAAATGATTCTTCAGCAATATTTTTTTCAAAAGTATCCAGATATTTTTTAGAGATTTCTCCAATGAAGAATTCATCAAGATCTCTACGCTTATCAGTAAATGTTGTAATGATCTTTTTATGGTCTGCGAACCCTATGATTCTACCTTGTTCATTGAGAACAAAATCAATAGGCATAATGCTTTTCATACAGGAAATAGACAGATCGCTCATTTTATCATCCGGAAGATTTCCATTGGCTATAAAATGATCCTGACTGTATGAGACCTTATAATGTGCCGTGTTTCTGTCTTTATGAACCTCAAGATTTACATCGTAATCTACCGTTAAAGAAGGTTGAAACGGACTTTCAAAAGTCTCGGAGATCTTATATGTTTTTTCGAAAAATGAATCAGAAATCTGAAGAAGAGGAAGGATCTCTTTTCTTTTCTGATCTTTCTGTTTTTCAGTTTGAATATGAAGCGGAACAAAAACACTTTTCACCTCATTTAAATGATCAAACCAGATTCTATCCATTCTTTGGCAATGAGAGTTGTGAAATAACTTGAGATCTTCTCCGGTAATACCCAACCGGGAAGCAATGGAGCTCAGGGAATCTCCATTTCGAACCTTATATTCTAAAAAACCAATTTCCATCGTAAGTGAATTATACTATAAAACTATTAAAAAACTAAATTTGAAATTAATTTTTAAGGTTAAATTTTAAAAATTGTAGTAAAACTACGACAAGAGAATACTGAGATTTTGAGGTAAATCCAAAAGAAGATTTACTAATTTTGTAAAAATACCCATCAGGAATACGGTTTTCCACCACTTAATACAAGATCTAATCCTATGAAAAATAAATATTTACAAAGTCTTTTTATGCTATTGGTAACCTTCCATTTTGGATATGCTGGAAATTATCTTCCTAAGATGCCAGCATTTTCAGTAAGCCAACAGGATACTACAAGAATTAAAGAAAGCCACAATGAAGAAGATATTGAAGCCAATGAATATTTGAAAGACCGTTTGAAACCTATTCAGGCTAATTTTAAGCGAATCAATTCTATCACTCAATGGACAGCCATTAAAAAGAAAGATATTGAAGGGGAATCAGCCGAAGGAGGAGAAGCTGCGTATTATTATAAAAATAAGCGTCTGGAAAAGATTATAGCCAGACATTATGGAGAAATGGGGCAGGTTTTGATAGAATATTATCTCTTGAATGGGCAGCTATCTTTTGTTTTTGAAAAAGATTATAAATACAATCGTCCGCTTTTCTACAATGAAAAGGTAATGAAGGAAAACAATGATACGGAAGCTTTTGATTTGAAAAAATCAGAGATTACGGAAACCAGAAACTATTTTGAAAACGGATCATTGCTGCATATTGTAGATAGTCAGGATTGTGGAGCTCCCTTCAGTGGAGATTATATGACAGAACAGGATAAAAGTTTAAAAGATGATTTTAAAAGACTTTTAAAGTTGGAGAAAGAAAATTAAATATTTTAGGTAGATTTATGGGGTATTTTATTTTTACTACATAGATTAAAAATAAGTACTCTGAAAGCAAGTTGATGTATATGACTTCAAGTAATGGTAAGACAAAAAGTAACCTCCAGCTTCCATCCTTATTTCATGTCTTTAATAAGGCTAAGGCGTTCCTCAACCTCTTTGATCTTACTGATCCAGTAATTAATTCCTTCCTGGTTTGTTACAGTTTCTTTAAATGCATTGCGGTTCACGATCCATAGTTCAGATCTGTTTTTTTGATACTCAATTTCACGTTCCCTTTTTGTTTCCGGCTCTATACGGTATCTCCAATACACCAGTGAGTGCATATATTCTGCACGGATTTTTTCAAGATAAGAGATAATGGCTTTACGATCCTGCGGAATATATCCCGGCCCGGAACATCCACAAGAGTGAAAGGTAATCCCTACAGTATAGAGATCACGGATATGTGCCCATTGTTTATGATCATTTTTTGCTGGCGATTCAAAGTCAAGACCCATATTGGCCATAAGATTCCCACATTCGGGGCATTTGGCTTCCACGGAGATCTGAGCATCTCTGTCTACATCTTTTAAAACGCGACGTTTGAATGTTTTTTGACAGTTGAAACAAGCATAATGACATTTATAAACCATCATGGCATATCGGCACATAGTTAATCTTTTGTTTTTATCGTTATTAATTATTTTTTCTCTTCATAGCTGATTCCCATAAAACTGCTGGCACTTCTCGGATCATAGACCGACCATACATTTCCCCAAGGAAAATTAAACGTACAGCTTGGATAAGGTGTTTTCTTTTTCCGGGTGGGTGGTATGCCTAAAATTAAGGATAGAAATTTATTATTCCGGTGAAATACCTGCATTTCCTTTTCTTCTGTCCATTCATTCCAATCTTTGGCATCAGAACTTTCCCATGTATTCATTTGAATACTATGCAGCTGATCTCCCAAAAAGCAAAGACTGAAAGAAAGTTGGTAGCTTTCAATTTCTATAGCTTTGAAATAATACCAAAAATATCCGGTTTTTACATCCCACATATTCTGATATTTTTCCTTATAAAAATCAGTCTGTTTCAGCTGATCCAGCGGCATTTTTCTACTTATTTGAGTGTTGAAATCATTCAATTCCAGGGTGCCATTTTCATTATTAATCAGCATATTCAAAAAAATTGAAGCTATAAATATACCCGTTTTTTCTTTACAGACAACGAATAATATTTACAGCTTCTAGTAGAAATAGAAAATATCGGTGTTACGGATTTGATATAATTAATGTTGATGGAATATCGGAGAGCCAAAGACTCTTCGTATCGATCAGGTTTTTCCAGCTTTTGCTGCTGATGAGCATCAGATCCTGAGAATTAAGGAACTCTTTTTCAATTTTTTTCTCGTTATACAAAGTAATGTGATTAGGAGCCACTTGCTCAATGCTTCTGATGAGTTCTTTTACTTCGATATTGTTGCGGATCTGTCCTGCTGCATCCAGAATGATAATCTGAGAATTATTATTGTTAATCAGCCTTTTCGCATATTCAAGAAGATAAAAATCACTCAGGTTGAAGATCGGAACAAATACCTTATCTGCAGCACTAAAGTCCTTTTCTACCAAAACTCCTACAGGAATATTGGTTTTATCAAGAATCTGGAGTGTAAAATCGTCAAAAGGAGAATTGTTGAAAATATTTCCTTTACCTTTTACTGTATTTAAAAGCTTTTCAGGGTTAATGATCTTGGTGGTGAAACCTAACAGTCTGCCTAATAAACTTCCTTCATACATCGATTTTCCAAGCATGATGAGCAAAAGATCATAATGCCCTTTGTTGGTAATACTGGTCAGATCGTTTTCTATATCTGTAGAGGCTTTAAAAAGAGTGGTGATTTCAAGATTCAGCTCATGTGATTTTTCAATGACGTTCTGGAATTGAGACTCTTCATACTCGTCAATATCATAGGCATGTATTTCATCTACAGGAGCAATATTCATGGCGGTGATGCTTTTGTTGCCATTCATTTTATGGGTGAAATCGTGAGCCAATTTTAATAAAGTGCTTCCGGATTCAGGGTTATCAAAAGAAAGCAATACCCGATATTTTGAATCGTTGGCCGGATCTGCCGAATCGTCGTTTTCTTTTTTAGATTTAAAAATAAAATTGATAAAGTCTAAAGCCGGGCCGGTCATAAAAGTAGTAAACAAAGCCATAATCACAAGCATGGCGAAAATTTCAGGCCCTAATACTCCCAGATCATAGCCAATGTTAAGAACAATAAGTTCCATAAGTCCTCTGGTATTCATTAAAGCTCCAATCGTTAAGCTTTCTTTCCAGTTGATGCCCACAAATTTGGCCGTAAGGGCACTTCCTGCAAATTTTCCAACAACTGCGGTTAAAATAATAAATCCGGCGGTCATCCACAGGTGGCTGTCATTCAATAATCCGATTTGAGTACGAAGCCCTGTGAAAACAAAGAATAATGGAAGAAGAAGTACTAATGCTACATCTTCTACTTTGTCGATAAATAAAGTACGGAATTTTGCGTTTTCAGGCATAATAGCACCTGCCATAAATGCTCCGAATAAAGCATGAATTCCAATAACTTCAGTAACGTATGATGATAAGATCAATGTCAGGAAGAAAATCGCAACCATTGGTTTATTAATGGTATTTTTCCCAGCCTGAAGATCTCCGATTCTTTTTAGGAATGGTCTTACGATTTTAATCATCAGGAGCACATACGCAATAGCCATAATAATGACATAGATGGAACTTGTAAAAGAACCTGCCTTTACAATGGCAATTACCGCAGCAAGAATACACCAGGCCGTAATATCATCTGCTGCTGCACAGGTAATCACAATAGTCCCAAGTTTAGTTTTCTGAAGATTTCTTTCCTGTACAATCCTTGCCAATACCGGAAAAGCCGTAATACTCATGGAAATGGCAATAAACAAAGCAAAAGAGGTAAACTGAATACCCGAAGGTGAAAATTCCTGATAAATAAAATAAGATAACCCTATTCCAAGAGCAAAAGGAATAATAATACTGGCATGGCTGATGACCACAGCATCATGTGCCTTCTTTCTTAAAACACTCAGATCCAGTTCCATTCCAACAATATACATGAATAGGATAAGCCCTATCTGACTTAAAAACTGTAAGTTGCCTAGTGACTCTTTTGGAAAAAGAAATGCTGAAAATTCCGGAAAGTACATTCCCAGAAGAGAAGGGCCCAGAACAATACCCGCAATCATCTCTCCGATTACGGAAGGCTGTTTGATCTTCATACAGATCCATCCAAAAAGCCTTGCAGTAAGGATGATCGTAACAATCTGTGCCAATAATAATGCTAAAGGATGATGGAGATTTGTTTTAAATGATTCCTGAAAATTATCCCAGGTAGATCCGGTACTGGTTTTAGTGACGATGTTTTCCTTAATTTCCAATGTTTGTCCTTCAATAATGAAGAAGTACATCAGACAGGAAAAAACCGCTATGGTAGTGATGTAGAAAATTAAATTTCTGTATTTCCCCCAATTCATGATTCCTAATATTTTGATGCAAAGTTGGTGAGAATAAATTGAGATTAAAATACCTTGTTTTTAAAATGTAATGAATACGGTAAAAAATGTAATAAAAATCTTAGTGTTGAAATAAAGTTTTTAAATGTTCTTTTGTCTTGAAACAAAAGAACGAAAAATTCAAGACTTGGAAACTTCCGCTAAAAATGAAGACTGTTCTCTAAAAACTCTAAACTCGTGCGGTAGCCATCTATTTTTATTATCAACATTTGTCCCGCACTCAAACAATAGAGTTTTCTTAACGTTCACAGCCTTCATTTTTTTAACGCTCCAGTTTCCTAGGTCGTTTAAAAAGCCATCAGATTAACTTTGTTTGTGAAGTAGATTTAGAAGCTATTTTGTAAACAGCTCCATTAATGAGCTTTTGTAGGCATCTCCAATCTGAAGTTTCAGGAAATGATCATCCTCAGCAGGAATGGTTGTAATAATTTCGTTAGTGCCCAATACTTTGATAGAAGATAATGCGATAATCTCTTTCTTATTAACCTGGGCGAAATCCTTGGCAGAAAGCATTTCCAGAAGGTTCTTAAAATTAAGGTTCTTTAAAACAATAGAGGTTCCGTCGTTGAGAATAATATCTTTATCACGGCTATCGATTTCAGAAGTCTTGATGTAAGCGATTTGTTCCGTCAGGATAACTGTTTTACCAATATTGCTGTTCCACTCGATAAAAGTCTTCTTCTGAATAGTACTGATCTGTTCTTTAGCCTTTTCAAAAGCTTGAATAAGACGCTCTTTTTTGATGGGTTTTCTTACATAATCAACCACGTTAAGGTCAAAAGCTTCTGCTGCGTATTCTTTGTAAGCGGTGGTGAAGATGATCTTTTTAGAACCGGAGATGATTTCTGCAACCTGAAGACCTGTCATTCCGGGCATTTCAATATCCAGGATGCAAAGGTTACACTCAAGAGAATCTATTTCGTTCAGAAAAAGCTTGGGATCATTAAATGCTTTTATGACTTCTACGTCCTCAATCTGTTCACATAGAAGTTTCAAATAGCTGATGGCTAATAATTCATCATCCAGAATAACGCATTTTATCATAGAATTCTCCTAAATTGATTTTTAATTCTGCAGTGAAGATACCGTTTTTTGAACTTTTTTCCAGCTGGTAATGAGTGTTGTAGATCATCTTTAATCTCTGATCCAAAGACTGGCTTCCAAAACCGCTTTTTTCCTTTTCCAGACTATTTTTTAAGGAAGCTTTATTGCTTACTTTCATCGTGAATACTTTGTTTTCAAGTTCCATAAAAATAGAAATAAAAGAATCCTGAGCCAGAAAATCGGTGTGTTTAAAGGCATTTTCAATAAGATCAACGGAAATAAGAGGGGCAAAAACCTTTTCCTCATAAATAGAATCCATTTTATTGATCTTGAATTTAATCCTGAAGTCGAAGAGAGGATTCACTTTAATTTTATTGATCTCAATAAGGCTTAAAGCGAAGTTGAGTTCCTCTTTTGGACTTACATATTTATTGTTGCTTTCGTATAAAATATAATCCAGTACATTGGCCAGCTTATCCAGAGACATATAGGTTTGGTAAGCATGAGATTGAACAGAATTCAGGATGTTTTTAAACAAATGCGGATTCAGCTTTGTTCCGATATGTTCCAAACGAACTTCATTCAGTCTTTGTTCAATGATTGTATTCGTTTCTAAAAGCTTAGTATTGTTTTGTTTCAGTTTTTGATTTTTACTGAAGAAATAAATACTTGTAGAAAGAAAAAGGAAAATGGCAAAAACTCCGATGAATATCAGATAATCATGAATCATGTAGTAATTGCCTTCCATAAAGCTGTATTTTTTTGAAACTATTTTAGCTTCTTAAGGGTGTTTACCGTTACCGTTTCTTCACACTTATCAAAAGTAATCTCATAAGACGGATTTTTTTCAGGATAAGTGATAAGATAATCGGGGCATGGTTTCTTTTGGGCATGGCTTCTGTCGAAGTCTACCTTTCCGTTGGTAATGATGCTGTCTTTTATAAATTTTTCATCAATCTTATTAGCAGCCATTGCGATTTTAGCCTCTTCAGAATACTTGAATTCTTTAGAAAGAGATTCGGCAATTACACGACTGTTTGGTAAGTAACCACTGCAGCTTGCCCCTTTTTTGTTTAAGATAAAAAATACGATAATGAGCCCCGGAATGAAGCCTATGGCATAAAATTTAAGTTTTTTCATTTAGAAAATTAAAAGATTGATATCGTGGTACGTAAGTCCGAAACGGTCACAGATGATCTTTTTGGTATGTCTTCCTTTGTACATATATAAGCTCTGCTTCATTTCATTTTTGCGGATCAGCATATTTTCAAAGCCGCCCTCTTCGTCATAATTTAAAATATAGGAAAGGAAGAAATTCGAGATAGCCTTGGTGGTGGTTCTCGGCATTCTTGAAGTAAGGTTCGGAAGTCCACAGTGAATCACTCCATGCTTGATGATATAAGGATCTTCCATGGTGGTCAATTCTGAGGTCTCAATTACCTTACCATTGTCTATTGTAATATCGATAATGACACTGCCTTTTTTCATTTTCATGACCATATCTTCAGTCACAATAGGGGTCATATTTAATCTTGGAAGTGCTCCGATCACTACGTCAGCACGTCTTAAACTTTTGCTGAGTTCTTTAGGATCAATAATGGAAGTTGGTACACGGCTGTCTACCATTGTATGAAGTCTTCTTAACTTTGATAATGAGTTGTCGAAGACTTTGACACTTGCTCCCAGACCAATGGCTGCTTTTGTGGCAAATTCACCTACAATTCCTGCACCCAGGATCACTACTTCAGCAGGTCTTACCCCTGTAATTCCTCCTAGCATTAGACCATTAGATAAGGCTAATAATTCTGAAGCATATAAAATAGAAACGGTTCCTGCAATTTCACCGATTAGTCTTACCAATGCCAATTGTTTGTATTCATCCACGATAAATTCAAAGGCAATGGCATTTATTTTTTTCTCTGCAAGTTTAAGAAAATACTCCTTATCTCTAAGGTTGATCTGAAGGGCTGAAACCATATAAGTATTAGGTTTCATATAATCAATTTCATCCAGAGTAGGAGGATTGATTTTCAAAATCAAATCCTGTCCGAATGCTTCTTTAGGATCATTGGTGATTTTTGCTCCAGATTCCGAATACTGTAAATCTGTGAAAAATGAACCCTGTCCGGCTCCTGATTCTATAATAATTTCATGGCCGTGCTCTACCAATACCTGTACGGCGTCCGGAGTAATGCAGGTTCTCCTTTCGTTGAGACAGGTTTCCTTAGGAATTCCAATACTGAATTGTTTTCCCTTCTTAATAACCTCCAATTTTTCCTCTTTCGGCATCAATTCTTCTTCTGTGAAAGGAGTAAAAATGTTTGTACTCATCCTTTAAATTATGTCTTACAGATTGTTATTTTAATACTAAATTAATAAGCAAAGATACATAATATTTACTCGAATGAAACCTCTCTGTTTTCACCCGTGTTCACAATACTCATTGTGTGGTAGTTGAGTCCGTAAAGCTCTTCTTCATACACTTCCGGCCACTCAATAATACACAGAAAAGAATTATCAAGATATTCTTCGATCCCAATATCATATACCTCTTCGATGTTTTTTAAGCGATAAAGATCAAAATGGAATACTTTTCCTTTTGAGGTGTTGTATTCATTTACGATAGAATAAGTAGGGGAGTTTACTTCATCCTCACTTCCCAGATTTTTAAGCAAAAACTGAGTGAATGTGGTTTTTCCGGCACCCAGATTTCCTTTTAGTAAAAGGATATTATGTTTTAATTGAGGAAGAATGCTGTCTACAACTTCCTGCCAGTCTTCGATTGTATGTATAGTGAACTGCATAAGCTAATTTGTTTGCAAAAATAATCATAATACAGTCGATATAGATAACTAGTGATATAATTGTAAGGTTTTTTTTTATGTGTATTTTTGCAATATGATTTCGAAGCAGACAATAGACAAAATTTTCTCAACGATACGTGTAGAAGAGATAGTAGGAGAGTACGTTCAGTTGAAAAGAGCAGGGTCTAATTATAAAGGACTCAGCCCATTTCATGAAGAAAAGTCTCCAAGTTTTGTTGTTTCGCCGAGCAAACAAATCTGGAAAGATTTCTCTACTGGAAAAGGAGGGACTGCCATCTCTTTCCTGATGGAAATTGAGAATTTTACCTATCCGGAAGCTCTTCGTCATGCCGCCAAGAAATATGGAATTGAAATTGAGGAAGATCTGCGTGAAATTTCCGAAGAAGCAAAACATGCCCAAACGGAAAAAGATCTTTTGTATAAAATTCATGAAGTTGCCAATACTTACTTTCAGGAAATCCTTTGGGATGATGAAGAAGGAAGAAGTATAGGACTTGCTTATTTTAAGGAAAGAGAGCTTAAAGATGATATCATTAAGAAATTCCAGCTTGGATATTCTCCCGAAAAGAAGAATGCTTTTACAACGTACGCATTAGAGAAAGGATATACTAAGGAAATACTTGAAAAATCAGGACTTTCTATTTTTCCCGAAAATACTCCGGCAGGAGTCGATAGATTCCGAGAGAGGGTAATTTTCCCTATTCATAGTTTTTCAGGACGAGTGCTAGGTTTTGGAGCCAGAATTCTGAAGAATAATGTAAAAACGGCCAAATATCTCAATTCACCGGAAACGGAGATCTATCATAAATCCAATGTTCTTTATGGATTAAACCAGAGTAAGCAGGCTATTTCCAGAAAGAACGGCTGTCTTTTGGTGGAAGGATATATGGATGTGATTTCCCTTCACATGTCCGGAATCGAAAATGTTGTAGCCAGCTCCGGAACTTCCCTTACTACTGAGCAAATCAAATTGATTAAGAGGCTTACGGAAAACGTAACGATTCTCTTTGATGGTGATAATGCTGGGATTAAAGCCAGTTTCCGTAGTATTGATATGTTGCTTACGGAAGGAATGAACATCCGTGTTTTACTTTTCCCTGATGGTGACGACCCGGATTCCTTTGCCAGAAAACATCCGCAGGAATATGTAGAAAAGTATATTGAGAATGAGGCGATGGATTTCATCGACTTTAAAGCGGAAATTCTGTTGCGTGATGTTGGTAACGATCCTATTAAAAAAGCAGAAGCCATCCGTGACATTGTAAAGTCGGTTTCCTTTGTACAGAATGCACTGAAAAGAGAAGTTTATCTGAAGGAGGTTTCCAATAAATTCGGACTTTCTGAGCAGAGCCTTTTCAATGAGCTGGATGTTCAAAAGCAGATTACCCAGAATCAAACCCATCATGTTCAGCAGCAACAGAAGGAAAAAGCAGCTCCAAAGTTGGAGATTGTTCCTTTGGATCAGGAAAAAGAAGACCCGTTCTTATTTGATGTATTGTTTATGGAGAATAAGTTGGTAGATCATATGTTGATGTTTGGTGATATCGTACTGAAAAGAAGGAATGAGAAGAACGAAGAGTATCAGATTACGGTCATTGAAGAAATTCTTCATCATTTTGAAGAAGAACAATATCTATTTTTAGTCAAAGAAAATGAGATCATTATCAATCAGGTAAGAGAGGGAATTCAGAAAGATGAGTTGAGAAGTGGAAACTTTTTTGTATCTTTTATGGATGAAGAAATTACCACAAAGGTTGTGGATGCACTGATTCCTTTGGATGAACTTGAAAATTGGGCTTCCAGAAATATTTATCCGCCCAATTATGGAGATAAGGTAGCAGATCAGATCCGGGGAGATGTTTTACTGCACAAATACAGATATATTGATTATCTGATTAAGGAAACGGCTAAAGAATTGGATCAGTACAGCAATACGGATGAAGTAAAGTATTATGAGCTGATTAAAAAAATTACTTTACTGAAACAGGCTTCAATCAGACTAAGTAATATCATCGAGTATTCTCCCATCAAGGGAATCTATGTGGATAGAAAAAGATAGTTTAAAGACAAAAAGGACTCGGAATTCTATGACAAAAAGTCCTATAAAATTTTAGGAATAAATATTGTAATTTAAACTTTGAAAATATTTTAAAATAATACATAATATCAATATGGACATTAAAAAAGAATTCAGAGATTTCTCTGTAAAGCATTTAGGAAACAACGGTTTAGTTACCGATCAGTATATGGGAATGTATGGCCCAACGAACCTAACTCCGTACATCATGGAAGAAAGAAGATTAAACGTGGCTCAGATGGACGTTTTCTCTCGTTTGATGATGGACAGAATTATCTTCCTTGGAACAGGAATTGATGACCAGGTGGCGAATATCGTTACAGCTCAGCTTTTATTCTTGGAAAGTGCAGATCCATCTAAAGATATTCAAATCTATATCAACTCTCCTGGTGGTAGTGTATATGCAGGATTAGGTATTTATGACACAATGCAGATCATTAAGCCGGATGTTGCGACAATCTGTACAGGTATGGCTGCTTCAATGGGAGCTGTATTATTGGTGGCAGGAGAAAAAGGAAAACGTTCTGCGCTTAAACACTCAAGAGTAATGATTCACCAGCCTTCGGGAGGTGCTCAGGGAGTAGCTTCCGATATGGAGATCAACTTAAGAGAAATGTTGAAATTAAAGCAGGAACTTTATGACATTATTGCTCACCATTCAGGGCAAACTTACGAGTGGGTAGAGAAATCTTCCGACAGAGATTACTGGATGACTTCTGAAGAAGCTAAGAGCTACGGTATGGTAGATGAGGTTCTTCAAAGAGCAGAGAAAAAATAATTGATTGTATAATCATATCGAAAAACGCATCCCATGGGATGCGTTTTTTGTTTTAGCCACGAATATATATTGAGCAAAATAAATATTAGGAATTGAACCACAATTAAAGACATGATATTGCCCCTCCTCGGGCGGAGTGTCAAATCTTTGATTTGACGTGGTGGTTCAACAATTCCTTTTTACTTCTTCAAAACCTTATGCACCGCAGACCCACTTTTCGTTTTAATCTCAATCCAATAAATTCCGGCGTTTAAAGATTTAACATTAATCTTCCTTGATTGAGAATTCATCACTTTCTGCCCTAAAGAAGAATAGATATTCACTTCTTGAATGCCTTCAGAAGTTTCGATCTGAATAAAATCACTGGTTGGGTTTGGGTAAATGCTGAAGGAAGCTTTTTTATTGACCGAAGCCACGGATAATGTCGCGTTACTTGCTTCAGTAGGAGTGAATGGTCTTCTTTCTCCAAAGCTTAATCCTAACCAGGTGTTGTTGCTTAACTGTATCTGGCTAAGGTTGGTTTTCTTTTGCCAGCTTGAAAGGTCTTCTCCTGTATATAATGTCCAGTTTTCTGTTCCTGAGCTATTTCCAGAGAAGTTATTTAATGATAAGCTTGAAACCTGGTCATTATTGGAGGTAAAATTGAAATAGGAAGTGTTCGACTGGATTAGTTGCAGAGCCTGTTCAGCTGTTATACTGCCATTATATTGAATCCCAAAAACAAAAGAATTGGCATTACCGTTAGAATGATTTGTTCCAAAATCTACAACAACAAGACTTTTATTAGCTCCTGTTCCAATCCAATTGGTAATTTGGGATGAGGTATACCATTCAGAGCTATATGCCGGAACGGGAGTAGAAGGGGAATTGTACATATTGTCCATACCATAAGCAACGCCATACCATTGTCCATCAGTCAGAGTAGTATAACCAACTCCTTGGTTCCATGTCATATTTTCTGCACTCGGCCCTGACCAGCTTATCCAGTAATCATCCATAGTAGACGTGTGATGATTATAGTTGATTACAGATAGAAACCCTGTAGGAATGTCAACTTCCATTTTAGGTTCTGCTGCAACAATCGCATTGATCATATCTTCTACATTCAAAGTATTAGAATCAAATCGATAACCCCAAGCATATGACTTTGGAGTATTGTTGTCATTGAAATCGGCAATGAAATAAGCTTTTTTAGAACCCGTTCCTACCCAAAACTTGATATCATTTTCAGTAAATTGAGCAAAGAAAAACTGCGTAAAAAGCAGTAAGAAAAAAAGATAGATTTTTCTCATAATATAATTAAATTAAAGTTTTATTCCCGAAACTTATTGATAGGAAATGAAGACGTATGATGTCTCCATATCCTAAAACTAAATGTTTGTTTAAGGCAGGTTTCCTGGCTTGCATCCTTATAGCTAACCTTCCCAGGCAAAGCCCAGTGGTATGATGAAACTATAGGTATAAGCAGCTTACAGTTGCGGGTACAGCTCAAGATTTAAATAATATTCTCACTTGATTCCCTATTATGAACAGTGTTCAACCTTAAAGTCCGCAAATATATCACATAAAATTTTGATATCTATTTTGTGAATTATAGATCTGCTTTCCGTTTTTTTGGCAGGTTATTGTGTTTTTTTATAGAACAGATTTGATTGATAATGGATTGGGTTTTGTTGCTTTTTTTTTAAATTAAAATGAAGTTTTTGCTGTTTATATTTGATTCATCTTTAGGTTTTATTGTTAAAATACAATTATTATTATATTCAAGATCAGTTTACAATCAATTTATACTTTCGCGCCATAAAAGTTAATATGAAAAGATTACTATTTTCTGTTTTAATGATGGCTGCATTATGGTCATGTAGCAAAGATGATGACAACAATGTAAATAACCAGGATATTAATTATTCTAAGCTTCCAGAGGAGTTTCCTTTTTCAAAAATGGCAACAATAAATGGAGTGGATGTCATTAACGGCGGATTCGGTTCCGGGGCAGCCGCTCATCCTACAAGAAAAGGAGAGTTTTATGTTATTACAGACCGTGGTCCAAATACCGATTATCTGAAAGGGAAAAAGTTTTTAACCCCTGATTTTACGCCTACCATTATGCATTTTAAAATTAATGCAGAAGGAAAAGTAGAGGTAATCAAATATATTAAGCTAAAAAATCCATCAGGAAAACCGATTACAGGACTTCCAAATCCTGTGGGAATGGGCAGTACAGGTGAAGTGGCATATGATGCAGCTGGAAATGTCTTGGGCACGGATAATTATGGTTTAGACAGTGAAAGTATTGTTGCGGCAGCAGACGGTACATTCTGGGTATCCGATGAATACGGCCCGCATATTGTTCATTACAGTGCCGATGGAGTAGAGATGGAGAGAATAAGCCCGATTGGTGTAAACACTGGAAATAGAAAATTACCTGCTGTTTTGGCGAAAAGAAGAGCCAACAGAGGGATGGAAGGTCTTTGTATTACTCCGGATGGAAAAACACTAGTAGGAACCATACAATCTATGATGTTTGTTCCTTCAAAAGCTTTGGCAACAAATACAACCTTAACGAGGATCGTTACTTTTGATATCACCACTGGTAAAACAAAGCAATATCTTTATAAACAGGATGGCGGAGCTTCCGATTCGGTTTGTGATATTACAGCATTGGGGAATAATGAATTTCTTGTCATTGAAAGAGACGGTAATTTTGGAACACAAGGCGGAATTAAAAAAGTGTACCGAATTAATCTAGCTGAAGCTACAGATGTAAACGGAACTGATCTTGCAGCTGCAGACGGAATGCTGGTCAATGGAAAAGCTCTGGAACAGTGTACATGGGATGAACTTACCAAAGCAGGAATTAAATCTGTTTCTAAAAAATTAGCAGTAGACCTGGTAGCAAAACTAGGATATGAACATGATAAATTTGAGGGAATTGTTTATTTAGGAAATAATAAACTGGCTGTTTTCAATGATGATGACTTTGGAGTAGTGGATGACGGAAACGGAAACCCTAAAGCAAAAATACTTCCTAAAACTGGGAAGGTAGATAAAGGAACTATGTACGTAGTCGATATTCAATAATTAGATTTTTTTTAACAGAAAGCGGCGGGATTTATCCCGCCGTTTTTTATGGTATGTGATTGAAATTTCAATAGAAACGGGCTTTAATCTGTTTAAATGACAAAAATTTTTGAAAAAAAATTTGTCATTCCATAGGAATCTAAACTATGATATTAAAAAGAACGATGTAGAGATTTTTCCTTCATCAGAATAACAAAGTATATGTTTTTTGTTTTAAAGTGAATGCTTGAAAAACCTATTCAATAGAAACGGGCTTTAGCCCGTTTAAAAAAGTAAAAATTTTTCCATTGGCTTTAGCCAAAACCTATAATAAAATCCCCTGAAAATAACTTTCAGGGGATCTGTATGTTTATTGTTCTTCTCAATATTAGTTGAAAGCCTCAATAATCTTAGAGAAATCCTCTAATTTTAAAGCAGCACCTCCAATCAGACCACCATCAATATCCGGTTGAGAGAAGATTTCCTTAGCATTATCCGGTTTCACAGAACCTCCGTAAAGGATAGAAACCTCATCAGCAACCTCTTGTCCGTATTTAGCAGCGATAATATTTCTGATATGGGCATGAATTTCCTGAGCTTGCTCCGGACTGGCAGTTTCTCCTGTTCCGATTGCCCAAACCGGTTCGTAAGCGATTACGACCTTTTTGATTTCTTCCGCAGAAAGAGTGAAAAGCGCTACTTCAGTTTGGTTTTTCACCACTTCAAGGTGTTGGCCTGCTTTTCTTTGCTCAAGAGTTTCTCCGTTACAATAGATTGGAGTAAGACCTTTATCTAAAGCTAATTTAACTTTTCTGTTGCAGTGAGAATCGGTTTCACCGTGGTATTGTCTTCTTTCAGAGTGTCCGATTAAAGAACCTGTAGCATCGATAGATTCCAGCATATCAGCAGAAATTTCTCCTGTGTAGGCTCCGCTTTCGTGCTCACTCATGTCCTGAGAAAATACACCGATCTCATCCTTTTCAAAGATGTCTTTAGCCATCATTAGGTACAAAGATGGTGGAGCGATCCAAACCTCACAGTTGGTAGCATTATTGTTTTTATAGCTTAGTAATTGAATCATTAATTGTTGTGCATCAATTACATTTTTGTTCATTTTCCAGTTGCCTGCAACTATTTTTCTTCTCATAAGATTTATATATTGATTTATTTTACTTTTTATTAAGCTCGCCTGTTGAATCTGCGTTATCTGCAAATCTGCGAGAGTCTTATTTATTAATTCCTTCCAATTTAAACATGAAAGCATACACCAAAGCAAGATCCTTCAGATAATCAAATCTTCCGGAAGCTCCACCATGACCATATTCCATATCTGTTTTTAGTAGTAAAACGTTTTTATCCGTTTTCATCTCTCTCAGTTTGGCTACCCATTTAGCAGGTTCAAAATACTGTACCTGAGAATCATGAAGACCCGTTGTTACTAGTAGATTAGGGTAATTTTTCTTTTCTATATTTTCATACGGTGAGTACGATTTCATATAGAAATAAGCCTCTTTATTGTTAGGATTACCCCATTCGTCATATTCGTTGGTTGTTAAAGGAATACTGGTATCTAGCATCGTGTTAACAACATCTACAAAAGGAACCTGTGAAATTACTCCATTCCAAAGATTAGGGCTCATGTTTGCAATAGCTCCCATTAACAATCCTCCGGCACTTCCTCCCTGAGCATATAAATGTTTAGGAGAGGTATATTTTTCTTTCACAAGATATTCTCCGGAATCGATGAAATCGGTAAACGTGTTTTTCTTTTTCATCATTTTCCCGTCTTCATACCACTGTCTTCCCATTTCCTGACCTCCACGGATGTGAGCAATAGCATAAGCAAAACCTCTGTCTAAAAGACTAAGTCTGTTGCTGCCAAAGGTAGCATCCATAGAACTCCCGTAAGAACCATAAGCATACAGTAATAACGGACTGTTTCCATCTTTTTTGAATCCTTTTTTGTATACAATGGAGATGGGAATCTTAGTTCCGTCTTTTGCCGTAGCGAAAAGTCTTTCCGTAGTATAGTTTTCTTTATTATAACCTCCTAAAACTTCCTGTTGTTTCAGAAGTATTCTTTTTCCAGTTTTTAAGTCCTGTTCGTATTGAGAACTCGGAGTAATCATAGACGTATATCCAAAACGGAAATTATCTGTATTATACTCAGGATTTCCTAATGAAAAAACGGTGTAGGCAGGTTCATCAAATTTTAAAAACTCCTGTTTACCAGTTTTTCGGTCATAGATTACCAATTGGGTAAGACCATTTTGTCTTTCACTGAAAATCAGATAGTTTTTGAAGACTGTTATACTTTCCAATAGTACCTCTTTTCTGTGCGGAACAAAATCTTTCCAATTCTCAACGCCTGTTTTGTCTAAAGGAGTTTCTACGACTTTAAAATTAAGAGCGTCTTTATTGGTTTTGATCAGAAATTTATCTTCTAGAGGGGTCACAGTATACAGAATGTTCTTCATTCTCGGCTGGAAAACCTTGAAATCTTCGTCTGGGTGGTCTGCATCCAGATGCCTTGTTTCAGAAGAAGTGGTGGCACCTGAATAAATCAGGATAAATTTCTCATTCTTAGATTTGTATACAGAAATGTAATTGGTTTTGTCTTTTTCTTCATACACAGCGATGTCTTTAGAAGCATCGGTACCCAGAATATGTTTTTTTATCTTTTCGGATAAAAGAGTTTCCGGGTTATTTTCTGTGTAAAAAATTGTTTTATTGTCGTTAGCCCACTCTGATGATCCGCTTGTATTTTTTATCCCCAGATCAGTAATCTTTCCTGTAGTAAGATCCTTTAAAAATAAAGAATATTGTCTTCTGGAAACATTGTCTATCCCGAAAATCATCTTTGTGTTGTCTGGGCTGATACTGAATCCGGAAGCAGAATAATACGAATGACCTTCAGCCTGTTTATCTACATCCAGAAGAATTTCTTCAGGAGCGGCAAGGTTATCTTTCTTTCTGCAATATTTAAAATATTGTTTCCCCGCTTCTGTACGGGTGTAATAATAATATCCGTTTTTGAAAACCGGTACAGACTCATCTTTCTCCTTGATTCTGGCTTTCATTTCCTGAAAAAGCTTTTCTCTGAAAGGTTCTGTATCTTTCATCATGCCTTCCCAATAAGTATTTTCGGCCTTTAAATAATCAACAACTTTGGTAGAATCTTTACCTTTTTTAAAATAGTCGATCATCCAGTAATAAGGGTCGTTTACCTTATCATCATGGATTTCTCTGATGTGTTCCTGCTTTTCCGCAACAGGCGCTTTAAGATCCGGAAATTTTTGCGATTGAAATGTAGATGCACTCATTACTAATAATCCTAGATAAATTTTTTCCTGGTTTCTATTTTGGATTAAGGCTTATGCCAATCCCCATAGATTTTTCAGAAGAATATAGAAAGTATGTTCTTCCTCAGTTACCTTATGATCTGCTTTGATCAGAGATTTAGCAAATTGAGCAAATTTTACGCGCTCATCTTCTGTAGAATCATCATGAAAGCATCTTGCATGAAATTCAAAATGGTCTTTCCATTCTTCAGGTTGTAAAAGAGCAAGGGTTTCCAGCTCATTATCAAGATTCATTCTGAAGGGGAATTCGTCTGCCAGGTATTGTTGTACCAGCATCCCTTCTTCTGGAGCAAATTCTCCGTCTACGGAAGAAAGGATCATTAATAGGTGATATCCGGCGATTGATTTATTTGATTTTTGCATACGTTTTAAAATTAAGTTTAGTGTTTAAAGTTAGTGTTTCCAGATTTGGAGTTCTAGTCTTTATTTTTGCGATTCACGATTCACTTGCGAAGCAAAATTGACTATTCACATTTATTTTACATAATCCTTTGCAGGCTGTTTGTCAATTATTTTTCCATTTTGAAGAATCAATACAAATGGGTTGCTTCTGGCAATGGTCTTGATGGCAGTTCCGTCCATCATTGCATTTTTGATCGTTTTAAAAGTATTCTGATCTGTTGAAACCCCATAGATAAGTGTTCCTTTCTGTGCGTTTACTTTAGCTTCTACCTTTTGAAGAAGTTCTGCCGAAACCTCTTTCGGATGGTAAGAAAATACAAGAATTGCTTTTGGAGCTTTGATGATTTCATCAGTAAGTTCCATTCCTGAAGGATCTTCAATCTTGAATTTTACGATCTCAGATTTATAACCTTCTTTAACCAGTACAGATTCATTTTTCCCTTCTTCAATTTTCCATGGTGAGCCTTCTGCCCAGTATTTTGTTTCTTTAATGTAATCATCCTGATTCACCTTTACAACTTCACCTGTTTTCTGATTTTTCAGGGAGTAGAAAGTCTTATATTCAGAAGGATTTTTATTGATTTTTTCTTTCTCTCCTTTGATGTCTGTTCCAATTTTATAATCACGGAAATCGATGATCGGTTCATGCATAATTCCTTGAACCATAATATAAATCATTCCCAAAGAAAATACAGCGAAAAGAATATATTTGAACTTGCCTGTAGATTCTTTTTTGTTACTGCCATATTCATCCGTTTTACGGAAGTCTTTTTTATACAGTACAAACAGAATAATAAGTCCTACCAGAAGTGCTACATCTTTAAAGAAACTTTGCCAAGGCGTAAATTTGATTGCATCTCCAAAACATCCACAATCTGTCACCACATTGAAATAGGCAGAATAGAAGGTAAGGAAACCAAAGAAAACACAAAGGGCTATTAAAGCTGATAAGGTAAATTTAAGCTTCATTTTCAGCAGCAGCATAAACCCAAGGAAAAGCTCCAGTACAACCACAATAATTGAAAACAGCAGGGCAAATTTTTCAAAAAATGGCATATTGAAAACTGCAGGTGAGAAATATTCCTCCATTTTGAAGGAGAATCCTACCAGATCCACAGCTTTTACAAAGCCGGAAAGGATAAAAATGACAGCGATAATAAAGCGTAATAAACCTTTGATCATGTTAAATAGTTTTGGGTTCGAATTGGTTTTTTTGTTCAGAGAATTTAATCAGGCAGAAAACAGCATAATTCAGCATATCGAAATAGTTGGCATCAAGACCTTCTGATACGATGGTTTTCCCCTGATTGTCTTCAATCTGTTTGGTTCTTAATACTTTTTGATAAATAAGATCTGTAATAGAAGAGATTCTCATATCTCTCCATGCTTCACCATAATCATGGTTTTTTCTTTCCATTAAAGCTTGTGCTTCCTGGGAATATTTATCATATAGATTTAAAATTTCTTCCTTATTTTCATTAAAATCATTGGAAAATCCCTTTTCAAGCTGAATAAGTCCAATGATAGAGTAGTTTACAATTGCGATAAACTCATCTTCCTCACTTTCATCCACCATTTTTACATCAGTCATTTGCAGCGTACGGATTCTGTTCACTTTGATATAAATCTGATCTGTAATGGAGCTAGGTCTTAAAACCCTCCATGCTGGCCCGTAGTCTTGTAATTTTTTACTGAAAAGATCACGACACTGACTGATAACTTTCTCGAACTGTACTGATGTTTTTGACATAAAATTTCTTAATCTTCCAAATATACGAATTCGGTTTTGTTTATGAAACGAGTCTGAGGGGAATCATGTTTGAGAGTTGTAGGGCAGGAGTGTATGAGAATATGAGAGCATCGAGTAGAAATAAGCAATTAAGGAGATTTAATTTCTGGGCATTAGCTTCCCATTCCAAGTGCAAATCACTAATTTTGCAGGAGATAAAATCATTGATCAATTATCATTCATCATTTATAAACTCCTATGCTTTCAAACTCTCAAGCTCTCGAACCCTCAAACTCTCAAGCCCATTCTATCAACTGTAATGGCCGACTGGTACAACTGGATACTCCAAAGATTATGGGAATCCTGAACCTTACTCCCGATTCGTTCTCAGATGGCGGAAAATTCAATGATGTGAAACTGGCTTTAGAGCATACCGAGAAGTTGCTGAAAGAGGGAGCAGAAATTATTGATATTGGGCCACAATCTACACGCCCCAATGCAGAATTTTTGAGCAGTGCTGAGGAAATTATGAGGCTGGGGAACAGCATTTCTCTGATTAAAAAAGAGTTTCCTGAAGTACTGATTTCTCTGGATACATTCTACGCTGAAACAGTAAGATTCGGATTCAATGAAGGGATAGACATCATTAATGATATTTCAGGAGGCCAATATGATGAAAAAATGTTTGATACAGCAGCAGAAACTGGACTTCCGTACATTTTGATGCATATCAATCCATCGTATGAAACCATGCACGATAAAATTAAATTTGAAGATATAACATTGGAAGTAAACCGATATTTTTCTGAAAAGGCTAATCAGTTGTTGCAAAAAGGAATTAAAGATATCATTTTAGATCCTGGTTTTGGATTTGGAAAAACGGTAGAAGATCAGATGAAAATGATCAATGAGGTTGAATATCTTGGATTTGGAAAATTTCCTTTACTGATCGGTATTTCCAGGAAGTCTTTTATCTATAAACCGTTGGGGAAATCACCTCTGGATATCAATGAGGAAACACAAAAATTACACATGAAAGTTTTGGAACAAGGTGCTAAGATTTTAAGAGTTCACGATGTGGCTGAAGCAAAGAAAACCGTCAATCAATTTTTACGAAAAAAATAAAAAGTGTTAAAAAAACTTGTGAGTATTTAAAAAGTTTATACATTTGCAACATGAATTTTACGAATCAGAAAAATATTATTGTCATTTCTATTGCAGCTGTTGTCATTTACAACAGTCAGGAAACGGCATTTTAAAATAGATTTTAATTTAAATTATATACAAGCCGTTTCATTTTGAAGCGGCTTTTTTTTGTTTTTAATTTTTAAAGTACAAGTATGTATTCATTATTCGCAGTAATTATTATCGTCATTATTATTCCCTTATGTGTGTGAGACGGAAGATGTATGACTGTACATATATTGAGCCCTCTCACACTGTGAGAGGGCTTTTTTTATTCCCATTTGTTAAATTTTAACTCCTATAACATGTATTACAACGACGACACGATCATCTATTTTAATGGAAATTTTATGAAGGCCAAAGAAGCCGGAACCAATCTTTACGGGCAATCGCTTCACTATGGATATTCAGTTTTTGAAGGTATCAAATCTTACAGTACTGCCCATGGAACCAGAATCTTTAAAGCGAAAGAACATTATGAAAGATTACAAAGATCCGCAGAACTGATGCATATCCCTTTCGATTATTCGGCAGATCAGCTTACAGCGCTTACTTACGAACTTTTGGAACTTAACGGCTTTACTGATGCGTATATCAGACCTCTGGTAACCTGCTCACCCAATATGTCGCTTTCAAAAGGTAAAGAATCTTACCTGTCTTTACTCGCCTGGGAATGGAGTAATGGGTATCTGGCAGATAAAATGAAGATCATGACTTCGGAATTTCAGCGTCCTAATCCTAAAGCTTTTAAGGTCGAAGCAAAAGTAGGCGGGCATTATGTGAACTCTATTTTAGCTTGTCAGGATGCAAAAGACAAAGGGTATGATGAAGCTTTGGTATTGGATGAGAACGGATATGTGGCAGAAAGTTCAGGCGCTAATGTTTTTTACGAAAAAGACGGAACATTATTTACTCCTGCAAAAGGAAGCATTCTTCCTGGTATCACAAGGCAGACGGTTTTTGAAATATGTAATGAACTGAATATTCCTGTGAAAGAAACCCTTTTTAAACCAGAAGAAATGAGAGGGGCAGATGCCGGATTTTTCTGTGGTACAGCAGCTGAAATTGTAGCCTTGGATTCTTTGGATGATGTTCCTTTCAGAAAACAATGGGAAAATACAGCAAGTGAAAAGGTACAACAGGCTTATTTGAAATTGGTGAGAGTTTTGTCATTGTAAATTGTAGATAATTATTTATCTGATAATCAGTAATTTAAAAATGAGTTCCAAATGATTGAATATTGTAATTTTCTGAAAAGTTGAAAATTAAAAAATATTACAAGCTGTAGTTTTGGATCAAAATTAAGTAAAAAAATAGTCATCTAAGAAGACTGGAAGAACAGTAAATGCGGGATAATATGTTAAATAAATATTCAAAAACATTCACACAGAACAGCGAACAGCCAGCGGCAAAAGCAATGCTATACGGGATTGGTTTTACAGAAGAGGATATGCATAAAGCACAAATCGGGATTGCAAGTATGGGATATGATGGAAATACCTGTAACATGCACCTGAATGATTTGGCCAGAGTCGTCAAAAAAGGGACATGGGATCATGGATTAGCAGGATTGATCTTTAACACAATTGGGGTAAGCGATGGGATGAGTAACGGAACAGATGGAATGCGTTATTCACTGGTCAGCCGGGATGTAATTGCAGACAGTATCGAAGCTATTTGTGGAGCACAGTACTACGATGGGCTTATTGCTCTACCGGGATGTGATAAAAATATGCCGGGAACCATTATCGCAATGGGAAGATTGAATAGACCTTCACTGATGGTATATGGAGGAACGATTGCCCCAGGATGCTACAAAGGAGAAACCTTGAATATCGTCTCAGCTTTTGAAGCGTTGGGAAAGAAAATAGCAGGTGAGATCTCAGAGGAAGATTTTGATGGTGTAGTTAAAAATTCCTGTCCTGGAGCTGGTGCATGTGGTGGAATGTATACCGCAAATACAATGGCTTCTGCAATAGAAGCTCTAGGGATGAGTCTTCCTTACTCATCATCCAATCCGGCTCTAAGTAAAGAAAAACAAAATGAATGTCTGGAAGCGGGGCAATACCTTAAAATCCTTCTGGAAAAAGATATCAAACCTTCAGATATCATGACAAGACACGCTTTTGAAAATGCACTCCGCCTTATTGTAGTGTTAGGAGGAAGTACCAATGCAGTTCTTCATTTCATCGCAATGGCCAAAAGTGTAGGGGTGCCTCTTACTCAGGATGATTTTCAAAAAATGAGTGATTGCACACCTATGCTTGCAGATCTTAAACCAAGCGGTAAATATCTGATGCAGGATTTACACGAGCATGGCGGAATACCTGCTGTTATGAAATATCTGCTGGAAGAAGGTTTACTGCATGGAGATTGCCTGACGGTTACCGGAAAAACATTAGCTGAAAACTTAGAAGATGTTCCGACGCTGGATTTTAATACCCAGAAAATTATAAGACCTCTATCAAATCCTATAAAACCGACCGGCCACTTGAGAATCCTGTATGGAAACCTTGCAGAAAAAGGAAGTGTTGCTAAAATAACAGGTAAAGAAGGAGAAAGGTTTGTAGGAAAAGCCCGTGTATTTGATGGTGAGAAGAACCTCATCAAAGGAATTGAAGACGGAACTGTACAGCATGGGGACGTGATTGTAATTCGTAATGAAGGCCCAAAAGGAGCTCCTGGAATGCCGGAAATGCTGAAACCTACCAGCGCTTTAATAGGAGCAGGACTGGGAAGCAGTGTTGCTTTGATTACTGATGGAAGATTCAGTGGCGGAACTCATGGTTTTGTAGTGGGACATATCACTCCTGAAGCTCATGAAGGCGGTTTGATCGCTTTTGTAGAAAATGATGACCTTATTGAAATAGATGCGGTAAATAACACCATCCAGCTTAAAGTTTCAGAGGAAGAAATCAAAAAAAGAAAGGAAGGTTGGCAGAAACCTGCCCTAAAAGTTAAGAAAGGATTGCTTTATAAATATGCGTTAACGGTGTCATCGGCTGCTGAAGGCTGTGTAACGGATGAAATTTAAAATCAAACATCATGAAGAATTTAAATCTTTCAACAGAAAAAGAACTTAGCGGAAGCCGGATTATCCTTGAGGCATTTCTTCAGGAGGGTGTGAAAACGGTTTTCGGGTATCCAGGAGGTGCTATTATTCCTATTTATGATGCACTTTATGACTATAAAGAACAGCTGGAACATATTCTTGTTCGCCACGAGCAGGCCGCTGTACATGCAGCACAAGGATTAGCAAGAGTATCCGGGGAAGTAGGTGTAGTGATGGCAACCAGTGGCCCCGGAGCCACCAATCTTGTAACAGGACTGGCAGATGCGTTGTTGGATAATACTCCAATTGTATGCATCACGGGGCAGGTATTTGAACACCTTTTGGGAACAGATGCCTTTCAGGAAATCGATGTGATGAATATTACCAGTCCGGTTACCAAGTGGAATTATCAGGTGACAGATGCCAATGAGCTTCCTGAAGTCTTAGCTAAAGCCTTTTATATTGCCAGATCGGGACGACCGGGGCCTGTACTTATAGATATTACAAAAAATGCACAACTACAAAAAGTATCCTATAAAGGATATGTATCCTGTCAGTCTCTGAGAAGCTATAAACCTGATCCAGCTCCCTCTTTGGAGGCTATTGAGAAAGCTGCAGAATTCATTAATAATGCAGAACGTCCCTTCATTATTGCAGGACAGGGAATTATGCTGGGGAAAGCAGAGACAGAATTTATAGAGTTTGCAGAAAAGTCAGGAATTCCGGTAGCATGGACTGCTCTTGGAATGGGAGCACTTCCTACAGATCATCCACAAGCAGTAGGAATGGTAGGAATGCACGGAAACTATGGCCCTAATATTCTTACCAACCAATGTGATACTTTGATTGCCGTAGGAATGCGCTTTGATGATCGTGTGACCGGAAGGCTGGATCAATATGCTAAACAGGCCAAGATCATTCATCTGGATATTGATAAAGCAGAAATCAATAAAAATGTAAAAGTGGATGCTCCGGTTCTGGGAAATTGCAAAGAGACCTTACCACTTCTTACCAAACAGATTAAAAATAGAGAATACCCGGAATGGCATCAAAAATTCAAAAATTGTCTGGAGACGGAAAGTATTAATCTGATTAACGATGAGTTATATCCGAATGAAGGAGAAATCACTATGGGAGAAGTGATCAGGCATCTTAATGAAACAACGAAGGGAAAAGCGGTTATTGTAACAGATGTGGGACAACATCAGATGATAACCTGCCGATATTCAAAATTTAAACATCCTCGAACTAATATTACCAGTGGTGGATTGGGAACCATGGGATTTTGTCTTCCTGCAGCAATAGGAGCTGCTTATGGAGAAACAGGATTTCCAGTTATAGCAGTGATGGGAGACGGAGGGGCGCAAATGAATATTCAGGAGTTAGGTACCATCATGCAATATCATCCTGAAGTTAAAATTTTAATTCTGAACAATAGCTATCTGGGAATGGTAAGACAGTGGCAGGAATTGTTTCATGAGGAGCGTTATTCTTCTGTAGATATTCAGAGTCCGGAATTTGTACAGGTGGCAAAAGGATATCATATTCCTGGAAGAAAAATAACCCAAAGACAAGATCTCAAAGAGGCTATTGATGAAATGCTTGCTCATCAAGGGGCATTTTTACTGGAAGTGATGACCGGGAAAAAACATAACGTATTTCCAATGATTCCACAGGGAAAAAGTGTTTCAGAGATCGTATTGAACCAATAATAAATAAATATAAAAATATGAAAAAAGAACATAAAGAATATACGATAACAGCCTATACAGAGGATTGTTTAGGATTGATCAGCAGGATCAATGCTATTTTCTCGAGAAGAAGGATTTCTATGGTAAACTTTAATATGGGGCCTGCTGAGATGGAGAACATCAGAAAGTTTGTGATCACTATTAGGGAAACGGAAGAATCTGTTCAGAAGATTACCAGACAAATGGAAAAACAAGTGGATATACTGGAAGTTCATTATCATAAAAATCCATATTTCACAGCAATAGAATATGCTAGTTGAATATAACCATACAATAAGTTATATGAAACCCTGAAAATAACACTTAAGATATTTTTAAGTGACAGGTCTGATGTATATCAGGTACACTAAAGTTCTTTGAAAATCTTTGATTTTCATCTTATGTGAACTTTTTATTGGCATTATTTGAACTTACTAAAGTGAGCTTAAATGTTGCTGTAAAATCTTTTTTGATTTCAGTATAAAAGAGATCAGTTTTTATTAATCAATATTATAAATAACAAAATTAAATTACAGAAAATGGCAAAATTAAATTTCGGAGGAGTAGAGGAAAACGTAGTAACAAGAGAAGAGTTTCCATTACAAAAAGCACAGGAAGTATTAAAGGATGAAGTAGTAGCTGTCATTGGCTATGGAGTACAAGGGCCTGGGCAAGCACTCAATCAGAAAGACAACGGAATTAATGTAATTGTAGGGCAGAGAAAGAATTCTAAATCTTGGGATAAGGCAGTTGCTGACGGATTTGTACCTGGAGAAACCTTATTTGAAATAGAAGAAGCCTTAGAAAAAGGATCAATTATATGCTACCTTTTGAGTGATGCCGCACAAATTGAATATTGGCCGAAGGTAAAACAACATCTTACTCCGGGGAAGGCATTGTATTTTTCTCATGGATTCGGAATTACCTTTAATGAGCGTACAGGAATCGTTCCTCCGGCAGATGTAGATGTATTTTTGGTAGCTCCGAAAGGATCAGGAACTTCATTGAGAAGAATGTTCCTTCAGGATAGAGGATTAAATAGCAGTTTTGCTGTTTATCAGGATGCAACAGGAAAAGCAAGAGATAGAGTAGCTGCTCTTGGTATTGCGATAGGAAGCGGATATTTATTCGAAACAGACTTTAAAAAAGAAGTATACAGTGACCTTGCAGGGGAAAGAGGAACATTAATGGGTGCTGTACAAGGAATATTTGCTGCACAATACGATGTATTAAGGAAAAATGGACACAGTCCTTCTGAAGCATTTAATGAAACTGTAGAAGAACTTACCCAATCATTAATGCCATTGGTTGCAGAAAACGGAATGGATTGGATGTATGCTAATTGTAGTACTACGGCTCAAAGAGGTGCTCTGGATTGGTGGAAACGTTTTAGAGATGCAACTTCTCCTTTATTTGAGGAATTATATGATAATGTTGCAGCAGGAAATGAGGCGCAAAGATCTATTGACAGCAACAGCAAGCCTGATTACAGAGAAAAATTGGAAGTAGAGTTAACAGAGTTAAGAGAAAGCGAAATGTGGCAAGCAGGAAAAACTGTACGCAGCCTGAGACCTGAGAATAATTAATACAAACAAAAATGAGGACGGGAGAAACCTACTTATCCATGTTGGATAACGTTTATAAAGCAGCAGAAAGACTTGAAAATGTATGTGTCAGAACCCCTTTAGCTGTTAATAGCAATTTATCAAGGGTTTATCATGCGAAAATACACTTTAAAAGAGAAGACCTTCAACGAGTAAGATCTTACAAAATCAGAGGAGCATACAATAAAATGGCAACAATGTCTCATGAAGAATTATCCAGAGGAATTGTTTGTGCCAGTGCCGGTAACCATGCTCAGGGAGTAGCTTTTGCATGTAATACGATGAAAGTGAAAGGAACTATTTTTATGCCTTTGCCAACACCGGGACAAAAACTGGAGCAAGTGAAAATGTTTGGTGGTGATTATATTGATATCGTTTTATTGGGCGATACCTTCGATGAAGCAAAAGAAGCAGCGATGAGGTTTTGTAATGAGCACGAAGGAATATTCATTCATCCATTTGATGATCCTGCTATTATTGAAGGACAAGCTACAACGGCATTAGAAATTCTTGAACAGGCAGAAGAGCCTATTGATTATCTCTTTGTCCCGATTGGTGGAGGTGGATTGGCAGCAGGGATTTGTACTGTATTTAAAAAACTCTCCCCTCAAACAAAAATCATTGGAGTAGAACCTTCTGCTGCAGCCAGTATGAAAAAAGCGCTGGAAGTAGGGAAACCCGTACATCTTGAAAAAATTAGCCGCTTTGTAGACGGTGCTGCTGTACAGCAGGTAGGAAATCTTACGTTTAAACTTTGTAAAGACACACTATATGATATGGCTACGGTAGAAGAAGGGCTAGTGTGTGAAACCATTCTTTCATTATACAACAAAGATGCTATTGTCGTAGAACCGGCAGGAGCTCTTTCGGTAGCTGCGTTGGAAAAATACAAAGATCAGATACAAGGAAAAAATGTAGTCTGTATTATCAGTGGAAGCAATAATGATATTATCCGAATGGAAGAGATCAAAGAAAAAGCTTTGCTGTATGCTAACTTAAAACATTATTTTTTAGTGAGGTTTCCGCAACGTCCCGGAGCTTTGAAAACTTTTGTTATGGAAGTATTAGGGCCTAATGATGATATTACTTTTTTTGAATATACTCAGAAAAATTCAAAAGAAAAGGGGATAGCAGTAGTAGGAATTGCATTGAAGCAAAAAGAAGATTTCACTCCGCTGATGGATAATATGAAAAAGCAGGATTTTTTTGTTAACTATCTCAACAATGATCCATCTTTGATGAATCTGCTGATTTAGTTGTTGTAAAGATGAATCTAAAATTTCACCCTATTTTTATTAGTCATGAATTCACTAATGATTTTATTCGTGGCATTAAAATAAGAAAAATCCGGCTCCCTTCAGGGAGCCGGATTTGGTCATTTATCTTTCAAGAGTAAAATTTGAAATCACTTTCGGACGTTCAGCCTCATTGGCTACCTTCCAGGATGTTCTGTACATCCATTCTGTCATTTTATATAACTTCTTGTAGTTGATGTTTTCAGATTCATCTTGTGGAGTGTGGTATTGATCATGCAGTACACTGGTGAAAAATACAGCAGGAATTCCGATTTTAGCATAAGGAAGATGATCACTTCTGAAATAAAAATATTCCGCATGATTCGGCGAATCCCAGTCTTTCAAATACTTGAATTTTGTACTTTCATTATTGGCATCTTCGGCCATTTTTACAAGTTCTTCAGAGTTTTTATGAGGAGTATTTCCTCCTAATAGAGCCGCTTCATTATTATCATTTCTTCCGATCATATCTCCATTCAATACGGCTACAATATTTTCTTTGGGAACAACAGGATGAGCGGCATGCCATCTTGAACCAAGCAGCCCTCTTTCTTCTGCACCATGGAATACAAATAAGATACTTCTTTTTCCCGGTTGTTTTTTGTATGCTCTTGCCATGGACAGCATCGCAACACAAGTACTTGCATTATCATCAGCACCATTATAAATGGTATCATTTTTTACAGGATGTCTGATTCCGTCATGATCCTGATGCCCGCTCAACAGAACATATTCTTTTTTAAGAACAGGATCTGTACCTTCAATTTTTCCAATGATATTTACAGAAGGATATTTGTATGTTTCAGTCATTAGATTAAGAGAAAGTTTAGGGTTGCTTTTTACCCAATTGGCATTTTCTCTTTTGATCCAAAGAACAGGAATATTATTGGTAATTTTTTCTCTTAATCCTTCCACGCCATAGCTGCCTCTGGTCATTTGAGGAAGTACTTCTACCCAGCTTTTTTCTGAAATATCGTCAGTAATAAAAATGATGGCTTTTGCCCCCAGTTCATTAGCTTTATTATAATACTTTGTTCTTACAAATCCGGGATATCTTCTTACAAAAAGGGTCATGTCTTTATCGATGCTTTTGTCAGAAGCATTTACTGCCAGAACTTTTCCTTTAAGATTAAGTTTAGAAAGATCTTCAGGTTCTGTATTTCCTGCGTATACAATTTCTGCATCTACAGAAGCATTTACGGGCTCAGCCACAAGGAAATCTTTCCATAGCTTTAAATTCGTATCACCAATTTTAAGGCTGCTTTGTGGAGTCACCTGATGTCTGTACATCTCAAAAAATTGGAAAAAAGTACCATTGTCACCTGCAGGCTTCATTCCTGCTTCTTTGGCCTTATCAGCCAGCCACATCGATACTTTCAATTCATCTAAAGTTCCTGCTTCACGTCCCCAGAACTGGTCTGCAGCCAATTCATACATGTCTTTTCTAAGATCTGTTTCTTTAATGGCTGACACCAGTGGCTTTTGATAGCTTTGAGCATTTCCGATACTGAATAAAAAAAGACCCAGTAAAGAAAAAATATAATTCTTATTCATTGGCTTTTTAATTTAGGCTTCCAAGTTTATCAGCAAACTGCTTAGAGAATTCTTTTCTGTCTTCTTCCAGTTTTTCGGTATTAGAAGGTAAAATATAGTTGAAAAGGATTTTATCTTCACCATCTAAAAATATAATCTCTTTTTCATTCCCATCGATCATCTGTGAGAAAATGGCCCACATAGAAGTATCTTTCAATTTTAATAATTCAAAAAACGCCTCAGCTTTTATTTCTATTCTTTGCATGTTCTTGTATATAAATATATGTTTGAGTAATAATAAACTATTAAAACTCCAGGAATTTTAATTTAAACTGAATGGCGAAATTCTGTTTGAATTGTGGGGTAGCATAATAGCCAACCCTGTAGAATAATCCCAGGTTGAAATAGCTGGAAAGGAAGTTATTCCATTCCAATCCCACTTCCTGATACAGGTGATCCAGTTTTTTAAATCTGAACTGGTGGTATTCCGGATGTTTCATGTCTCCAATCGTTCCACGAAGAACAAAATCAAAGCTGGAAACATTATGTCCAAAGCTTTTGAAGTACCAAGGTAATTTGTGAGTGAAATAATAGGCTACAAATTTATCATTGTAATATTTCCCCCCTTCCAAGGTTGCAAACCCAAGGAAAGAAGTAAGGTTAAAATTAAAATCTTTGCCCGGAGAGGCAAGCCCGTTCATGGTGAAATTCTTCCAGATTGGAGCTTCACCTAAAACAACTCCACCATAAAGCCTGAAACCTGTTGTTCCGATTGCTGTCTTAAAATTATGAACAAAAAGAGCATCAAAACGAGAGTAATTGAAACTTCCTCCTGCCATTTTATAGCTCTGTTCATAGTTGAAATACAATTCCGGATATTTCTGATCGATCAGGGATTTACCCTGTGGTGTCATAATATTTGTGGAATTGGGAGAGTATTTTAAAGTAAACAATGTATTGAAATTCTTGAATGAAGCCCCTTCACCTCTAAAGTCATAAGCGAATTGAGCTTCTTCTACATTTCTTCTTACAGCAAGCGCCAGAGTAAGACCGTTGGTAACATCATTCAAATAAGATAAAGAGGCTCCTTTGAAATGAAAATACTTATCATTGTTAAGGTTATTACCGAAATTCATCATTCTCATTTTGAAATTCCAGAGTCTTCTGTAAAATTCGCCTGAAGCCGTTACATCATCATAAAAATCAAATCTGAAGAATGAGTTTTTTTCTAATGTGGTTTTGATGTCAATCCCCATTCCGTATTTCCATCTTCTGTCTTTTACTCCATAAGCAAAATAATAATCGGGAGAGAAGTAAGGATTGAAATTTTCGTTAATCTTTGCCTTTAATCCCAGTCTGAATCCTTCATACGAGTTGTAGTTAACAATTTCATCCACAGCAAAATCTACAACACCCACTCTGATCTGTCCGTTAAGTAATCCGGAAATAATCTGTGCTTTGCTGTCAATTTTATACTTTTTACCAAGGCTGTCGATGGTCTTATAAGTATTTTGTTCCCTTTCAGTGAGCGGTTCTGTTCTGTATTGATTCAAAGAATGGCCGTCAATGCTTTTCACATCAAAAGTATAGCCTTTGAAATCTTTAGCCTTTTCTTCAATAGGAGATTCAAAATCAAAATATTTTGAAGTAAGGAATGCGTAGGTTCCAAAGCTTTTTTTATCCTTTTTGTCTTTGTGTTCCTTGTCATCCAAGGCCATTTTACCCATTTTAAGTTTAGTCTTTTCATGGGCAAGGAACCATTTGTTATTGTAGAAAATCCAGGTACTTGTGATAATTCCGTCGTTTTTATTTTTACTGAAATTTTCAATTTTTTTAATCCCATAGGTTTCAGTATCTACATAAATGGCACCTGTATACTTTCTTTTTTTATCCGGATTTTTATAATTAACCTCACGAAAACGAATGACAAAGTTTTTTCTGCCGTCAAGTTCTATAGTATCGGAGAGGAAATATCTGTAAAGACCTCTGTTTTCCGGTTTTACCTGTTCAGGAACAATATCTCTGTTACTTTGTTGAAGAGCAATCATTTCGTAGACCGGCTGTTTCAATCCAGAAATCCTATTGTCAAGGATATTGATCTTCTCGCCATACTTTTTAGAGTATAAAAACTCCTGTGCTCTTTCCCAAAGGAAGAGTTTACTTTTTGCAAATATTTTTCTTGCGCTGATGTTGTTCAGAGAATCTTTTGTCCTCTTTTTTTTGAAGAAGCTTAAATCATTAAAATACTGATTGAATTGAGAAAGACTGTCTTCATCAATGTCCAGTGAAATTTTTTCGTATGATTTATAAGAATAAGAGCCTAAACTTTTTGGAGAGTTTTCATTGAACAGTTTGTTTACCTTTTTAAGGATTTCCAGAGCTCTCGGATCACTTTTATCTTCAATCACTACGGTTTCGATACTGGTAGTTTTTGCCGATTTTTTGGTCAAAGAAACCTCCATGCTGCTTTCTACAGTAGTAGTTTCCTTTTGATAAGCTTCAGCTTCCACTTCAATATTCTGGCAGGTTGTTTTAAATTCCAGAACTCCCTGAAGATTGGTATAACCAAGAGTCGTATTGCCACAGAAAACCTTGGCATTAGAGATAGGCTTGTGATTGGAGCCGTCTACAACTTTAATTTTAAGCTGTGAATACCCCAAAAAGCATATTAAAAAAAATAATAATTGTAAACCCCTTTTCATGTAAAAAAACTAGGTCAAAATTAATAATATTTATTGTGGTAGAAAAGTTTTTAACACAGTATAACATTGATTTAATCTAACATAGGCATGGGTTTTCCTAAAAAAGATCAGGTTTTAATTTTGTAGACAGATGAACTTTTCTGATTTCCTGAACTTTTACAATAAAAAACTCCTGAATAAATCAATTCAGGAGTTTTTATATTTTCAGAGCACTTATCGATCATTTAAAGCTTTCATAAATTCTATAATATCATCTATTTCCCTTTCAGTTAGGTGGAGAGGAGTATCAGACAATGTTTGGTTATCTACTTTAAACCCAAAACCTTTTCCGCCTCCTTTATTATAAAAATTCATGACTTCTTTCAATGTTTTATAGCCGCCATTATGCATATAAGGAGTCGTTTTATCAATATTCCTGAGCGTAGGTGTTTTGAAAGAATGCTGCAATGCAGCTACAGTCTCATGAAATTTTCCTCTTCCCAGGTCATTGTCAAACTGTTTATTTTCTCCATTTACAGCCACTCCCAATACTTCCTGTTCCGTTTTCTTGAAAGTAGGAGGTACAGTTCCATTGAATAAAGGCATAAAGTGGCAGATTGCACATTGCGCCTTTCCAACAAAAAGATTAAATCCACGTTTCTGATTCTCTGTCATGGCAGACTTATTTCCCCGCATATATTCATCAAAATTGGAATTGAATTTTGCCAAAGAACGAATGTAGCTGGCCAGCACATTTTGAAGTTGCCAAACCTCAACCTTTTGTGAATGATAGATCTTTTTAAAGGCCGTTTGATAGTTTTTATCCTGATTAATTTTAGCTATAATAAGATTCAAGTCACCATGCATTTCTTCTTTATTGGAGATGACATCTGCACTTTGACCCTCCAGATCATCTTTTCTCATATCCCAAAACTGGCCATGCTGAAATCCTGCATAGTTGAGGGAAGGAGCGTTACGGGTAAGCTCTGAATTGTCAAGAGACATTGATTTTGCCAGTCCGTCTGTAAATGCTTTTTCGGGAATATGACAGGTGGCACAGTTGCGATTATTACTATTGGATAGAATATTGTCATTAAAAAGCTGATGTCCAAGAACCGCTTTATCTTCAGAAAATGTATACTCTTTTCCGGGAGTGAATGCATTAGGATTGAATGCATTTTTAGAAAAGAATGTCGCAGCATTTTTGTTGAGAGCAGTCGTTACTTCTACATCCGGTATTTTTTCCTGATTTTTAAAATCGAGCATCAAAGTGGTGATTTTATTGAGATGATCAGGGATAAAATTAACATAATCAAAGGTATTTTTATCTTTATTTTTTTTCAGAACTTCAGTTGCAATATTAATTTCAGCTACGATATTTTTTAAAGCCTTATCTTTTGATCTATCTGTAGATATTTGCTCCAAAGTTTCTTTTATACCTGCTAGAGAAGACGGGATTTCCTGTAAAAAGACTCCGGAAATAGGCGTGTCGAAACCTGAAATTCCAAGACTGGAAATTCTGAATGCTTCCTGTCTTAAAGCATCAAATACCTGATCCCTACCGATCGTGATAACCTGGAAATTGGTATCTATACCGTTGCTTTTACTAACGAGCTTATTGAGCATCCTGATTACCTCATCTTTGTTTTCCTGTTGGTAAGGATAAAACATTTCTTCTAGAACCTGTAATCCCTCAGGTTCTATTTCTGTATGTTCATCCATTTCTATTTCTGGAAGGGCAGGCCCATTGATGAATCTTGCAGAGTAGGGGAGAAAGTATTCTATAGCCCATTCCATTTTTTTGTAGGTCTTTCTGATAGTCTCAAACTGGTTCTGAAGAAGTTTTTCATCAGCATTTTTGGAAACCAGTGTTTTCAATTCATTGATTTGTTTAGCAAAATCAGAATTGTTTTTGAGGATTCTGCTTTTTACAGAGCCAAGATCTTCATATACCAGTTGCTGTTTCTCATTTTTACAATATGAAAGCGTAAAAAGAGCAAGTGCGGAATATAAAAAAAGAAGTATCGGATATTTTGAAAGTTTCTTCATAAGTACGAAAAAGTACCAACAGGAGTTTACTGTTGATACTTTGATTGATATGGAATAACTAAAACTATTTTTCTACGTTTCTGATGATCACAATTTGCCCACCCTCTTTATTGGTGTTTACTCCGGAACCGTCAGGGTTTTTAAATTTATCCAACTGCCATGTGTGAGAGTGGATGTTTACAGCAAATGTATTAGGAACTCCAATGATATCTGAAATATCTACCATTGCTCCAAATTCCCATGAACCAAATTTAAGAAGATCACCGGATTGGTTGTATGCCGTCTGCCATGCTGAATTATTTCTATTGTGTTTCATATTCAACCATGGTTTATATTGTTTTGTAGCGATATTCAGCTGCCAGATATAAGAATCGTGATTCGCCGCTTTATAATATGAATCTCCATCTTCCTGGATGTAAACAAAGTTTTCAGTTACACATAAATTATCAGGATTGATCAGGCTATTACCAGGATTAGAATCTCCCTCTGCAACTACTTCTAGTTTTCCTGTCAACATATTGTTGGAGTTTAAGACAAGTTTGTAAACCCTTCCCCACATCGTTAATCCCGGTTTTGGATTTACTCCATCAGAAGATTCACCCGTAGCTGTAAAGTAGATTTCTCTTCCTTTTCCTGCTCCTTTTCTGTAATCTACATCTTCAACTCTTGAAAAACGAATTGCATTGTTATCAATATTTTTCTGATTGATTTGAGCTCCGGTAAGGTTTTTTGCACCAGGAATTTCAACAAACTCTACATCATAGGAGCTTCCTTTTGTCATATCCGTTTCAGTATAGTTGTTGTTTGTTCTTTTTAAAGCATATAATTTACCGTTATTCAGGTCTCCTTGGGTATCTGCTACGTACATAATCAATTGTCCGGCAGATTGGTGAGACGAAGAATAAGACTGGTCTTCTCCAATGATAATATAAGATTTTCCATTAGAAACATCCTTAGGAAGTGGAACTGCATTTTCCATAGACGCTTTTCCTAACGCAGGTTTTACTCTGGTTTTATCCGATGCCTGAGATGCTGGTGCCAAAGGATCTAGAGCATGCACCATACTTTCTTCACCGGATTCTCCGGCAGTAAGAAATGCACTGAAACCATGAATTTCAGGTGTTGCCAATGTCGCAGAACATAATCTGGTCATTCCTCCGGTTCCATTTAAAATATATTCTCCTTTTACAGGTCTGAATGTTTTATCCAGGTATACTCTTGAGACAGATTGTTTGATTTCGTGGTTAGTAATCATCAGGTAACCATCGGAGTTGGGATCTTTCATAATTCCCATTCCATCTGGCTGTCCTCCAAAAACGAAATCGGGAGACCCTGAAAGAACATCAGAACTTGAGATTAATGTCGTAATATTTAAGTTTTCAAAACCAGTCATTCCATAAACGAAAGCCGGTTCTTTAGAAAAATTTTCAATTTTGATTTTGTCGTTGGAAGGAGTATTGTTATCACTTCCGTTATTGTCTTCACTACAGCTCTGGAAAATAAGGGCTCCGAAGAGTAAAGCTCCAATAGTTTTGTTAATTTTCATAATTACTTTTTTTGAATTTCGATTATGACAAAACTAAAGGCTTAGTGTTAATTAGACTTTACGGGGAGAAAACAAATAGTTTAAGATTAGATAAAGAATTGTTAAGCGAAAGTCAATAATTAGAATGGATATAAATAAAGAACTCCTGAAGCTTTCAGGAGTAAATAGCTTTACAATATTTGATCTTTTTATAAAACATTGAGTCTGAATTGGACTCCGAAATTATCTTTAAACTGGGAAGTCTGATAATATCCCAACCTGTAAGAAAATCCAACACCAAAACTTCTTCCTAAGAAACGGTTCCAGATAAGCCCAACCTCTTGATAGTAATGATCAAGAACCTGAAAATTGAACTGATGGTCACCTCTGTTTTTAAAACCTCCAATAGCAGACTGATATTCAATTTTTATGTTGGAATGAATATCTGCTGCCCAAAGTTTTAAATCGGAAAGGCGTTCTCCTTTTGTTATCAATACTCCTTTCTTAATAGATAATCATTTATTCTTAACGAAATTATAGTGTGAATTGATGTATTGTGTAAAATCAAAATTATGTGTTATTTTAGCAATTAATCAGAAGATTAAACTACAACTATAACCATGAAATATTTTACCCCTATTTTATTTTTCGCCCTGATCGGGTGTAAAAGTGTTCAGCAAGTTAATAAACAGAATGTTGACAATGCAATTACGAAAAATGCTCTTAAGTTATTAGAGGACAAAAGATTTCATTCCGTTTCCATTGCAGTATTGAAAGATGGCGAATCTACAATAAAACATTTTGGAGAGTTAACTATTGGAAAAGGAAACAAACCAAATGATTCCACACTGTATGAATTAGCTTCTGTAACGAAAACCTTTACAGGGTATGTAGCTGCCAAAGCCGTGCTTGATAAAAAAATAAATCTGGAGGATGATATTAGAATCTATCTTAATGAACCTTATCCCAATTTAGAGTTTAAAGGTGAACCCATCAAAATCAAGCACCTCATCACCCACACAAGTGGATTTCCTAATTTCCCTATAAAAAGCGAAAATAAAGAGGCTTTTTTTGAAGGATTAAAACTGATCAAAATTGAAACAAAACCTGGAGAGGTATACTACTATTCAAACACAGCTCCTGAGGTGACTGCATATATACTTGAAAAAGTGTATCAAAAACCTTTTGAGGAATTGGTTACTGAGTTTGTTTTAAAACCCAATAAAATGAGCCAAACTAAGTTTACACTCAATGAAAATGACAGAACAAGATTGGTAAAAGGTTACAACGATAAAAATGAGTTAATGCCTAACTTCAATAGAACTTTATGGGGTGGAATTTCAGGATTACACGCTACGACTCCGGACTTAGTGAAATATATGAAACTGCAGCTTGACCAGTCTAATCTTATTGTAAAGGAATCTCATAAAAAGTTATATAAAGAAGGCTTAGATTTTTGGGAAGGTTATCATTGGTATATCATAGAAGATAATAATAGGTTAATGTACAGACATCACGGTGGCATATACGGAATGCAGAATTGGTTTGTGATTTATCCTAAACAAAATATAGGAATATCCATATTGACAAACACTAGTTTTAATGAAACAGGAGAAATTTTAGAAAAAGTAGTTGATGGATTGTATAATGAAATCAATGCAAATTAAATTCATCAAATACAAATGATCCCTTTCAGTTTTGAAAGGGATCATTGTTTATATTAAATCAGGATCATAAAATCCGTCACCGCAAAGCGGCAATATTGTAATAGGAATTAATTAAATATTCAAGGCTTTTTGGTAAGCATTCTCCAGACCCTCAAGATTTTTACCTCCGGCTGTAGCAAAACCAGGGTTTCCACCACCACCACCTTGGATTTCTTTAGCAAGATCTTTTACAATAGCTCCTGCCTGATAATCTGCTGCCAGATCGTCAGAAACTCCTACAGTGATCATTGGTTTACCATCAGCATCAGAAAGAATGATCGTTACTGAAGTTGGGATCTCTCTCTTTAACTGGAATACAATATCTTTAACAGAACCTGCATCCAAAGAAGTCTTTTTCACTAATAGCTGTTTGTTGCCTTTTTGCTCATAAGCATTCTTCCAGTCACCGATTTCTCCTTTTGCCTTTTCTTTTTTAAAGGCTTCTACTTCAGACTTCAATGATGTATTTTCCTCGATTAATTTCTCGATAGATCTTACAACATCTTTAGACTTCAGCAATTGAGAAAGCTCAATGATTTGTTTTTCAAGACCTTTGAAGTATTCTTCAGATTTGTCTCCGGAAATTGCTTCAATTCTTCTGATCCCTGCAGCAGCAGAACCTTCAGAAGTGATTTTGAAATGACCGATTTCGCTGGTGTTTTTTACGTGAGTTCCTCCACAAAGTTCCTTAGAACTTCCGAATTGAATCATTCTTACATTATCACCATATTTTTCACCAAATAAAGCCATTGCTCCTTTTTCCAAAGCTTCCTTAATCGGGATGCTTCTGAATTCCTGTAATGCAATGCTTTCTTTAATCTTGTGGTTTACTTTTTCTTCAATTAAAGCAACCTCTTCTTCTGTCATTTTATTAAAGTGAGAGAAGTCGAAACGAAGATAATCAGGGCCTACATAAGAACCTTTTTGCTCTACGTGAGTTCCCAGGACATCTCTTAATGCTTCATGTAAAAGGTGAGTCACAGAGTGGTTTGCCTGAGAGTTTTTTCTGTCAGTGGCGTTTACTTTAGCATAGAAAACAGCTCCAGCGTCTTTAGGAAGACCGTTGATCAAAGAAATGATAAGCCCATTTTCTTTTTTAGTTTCCAGTACTTCAAAGCTTTCAGCAGCATTCTCAAGAACACCTTTGTCGCCAACCTGTCCACCTCCTTCAGGGTAGAATGGAGAGCTGCTTAATACCACCTGATAAAATTCTCCGTCCTTATTTTCTACTTTTCTGTATCTTGTAATATAAGTTTCAGATTCAATTTGATCATATCCAACGAATGATTCAGGTTTTTCTTGTAAAACAACCCAGTCATAGACTTTTTGAGCAGAATCAGCTTTTGAACGAAGCTTTTGCTTTTCCATCTCTGCTTTGAAGCCTTCCTTATCAATCGTTAACCCTTTTTCCTCAGCAATAATTCTTGTTAAGTCATCAGGAAAACCATAAGTATCATACAGCTCAAAAACCTCTTCGCTTGGTAAAACTTTCAGATGATCTGCAATGGTCTGCTGAATTAATTTATCAACTCTGATTAGACCGTTTTCAATTGTTTTTAAGAATGAATCTTCTTCACTTTTGATGACTTCAGCAACCAATTTTCCTTGTTTTTCAAGCTCAGGGAAGAAAGCTCCCATTTGTTCCTGTAATACAGCAACCAATTTATAAAGGAAAGGTTCTTTCATCCCTAAGAATCTGTAAGAATAAGAAATACCTCTTCTCAAAATTCTTCTGATTACATATCCTGCACCTCCGTTAGAAGGAAGCTGCCCGTCTGCAATTGCAAAAGAAACTGCTCTGATGTGGTCTACTACCACACGGATAGCAATATCTTTCTCATCCTTTAAAATTCCTGTATATTTCTTTCCAGAAAGTTCTTCAACTTTAGAAATTAGTGGAGTGAAAACATCTGTATCATAGTTGGAAGATTTTCCCTGAAGCGCCATACATAGACGTTCAAAGCCCATTCCTGTATCTACGTGCTGAGCCGGAAGTTTTTCCAAAGATTTATCAGCTTTTCTGTTGAATTCCATGAAAACCAGGTTCCATACTTCCACTACCTGTGGATGATCTTGGTTTACGAGTGAAATTCCAGGAACAGCTGCTTTTTCTTCAGGAGTTCTAAGGTCGATATGGATTTCTGAACATGGCCCACAAGGCCCGCTTTCGCCCATTTCCCAGAAGTTATCCTTCTTATTTCCATTGATGATTCTGTCCTCAGCAATGTGAGACTTCCAGAAGTCATAAGCATCCTGATCTCTGTCAAGGTTTTCAGATTGATCACCTTCGAAAATCGTTACATATAAATTGTCTTTTGGTATTCCGTATACTTCAGTCAGTAATTCCCAGGCAAAAGCAATAGCCTCTTTTTTGAAGTAATCCCCGAAAGACCAGTTCCCCAACATTTCAAACATGGTGTGGTGGTAAGTATCTCTACCTACATCATCCAAATCGTTGTGCTTTCCTGAAACTCTTAAACACTTTTGTGTATCGGCGATTCTTGGAGCCGTAGGCGTTTTGTAACCAAGGAAGAAATCCTTGAATTGAGTCATTCCTGAGTTGGAAAACATAAGGGTAGGGTCGTCTTTCAGCACAATAGGAGCTGAAGGAACGATAAGGTGTTCCTTACTTTTAAAATAGTCTAAAAATTTTTGACGTATCTCTTGTGATGTCATAGTATTGCTTTTGCTTTTTTTAGTATCAAATTTTGATAAGATGCAAATTTAAGATTTTTAGGTGATTTAATATCTAATATTTCATATTTTCAAGGATGTTTTATCAAATATCGGACATAATAATAGGGAGTAGTTAGAAATACATGCTTATATAGACTCTTAAATTTTTATGGTAACGTTTTCCAAAAAAACATTCATTCCAAGAATATTTTGTACATTTCCATTTAACTTATTACCTTAGCTAAGATCTGAATAAGATAAAAAAACATAACTCGATGATGAAAAATGAAATTCTGAAAAGCTGGATCGATCAATATTCCGCGCCGCTTTTGAAGAAAGCTTTATATATGCTTTCCAATAAAGAGGATGCTCAGGATGTGGTTCAGGATGTTTTTATTGCTGCTTTTTCCAATTATGATTCTTTTGAAGGGAAAAGTCAGCCACTCACTTGGCTTATGGCCATTCTTCAGAGAAAAATTGCAGATTTTTACCGGCAAAAATATAAATCAGAACCTAATATTAAGCTGGATCATTTTTTTGATGAAACGGGCTCCTGGAAAAATAATGATGTCTTAAATGACTGGAATGTTTCAACCGAATCTGAGCTTCTGGATAATCAGGATTTTAATAAAACTCTTGAAGAATGTATCGAAGAATTACCCGCCAGATGGAAAATTTTATTGAAAATGTACTACCTTGAAGAAAAAAAAGCCCCCGATGTGAGTCAGGAATTGAATGTTTCTACGACTAACCTTTGGAAGATCCTTCAAAGAAGCCGAATGCAACTGAGAGAATGTCTGGAATTTAACTGGTTTTCAAGATTATAATTAAAATGCTGAAAAAGATACTACATATTTTATTTTTACCATGCTGCGAAGCTACTTTGCTCATGGAAAAGCGTAATGCTGAAACAATCTCTGCTAAAGAAAACAGGAGATTGAGCATCCACATATTTGTATGTAAATGGTGTAAAGCTTACAATGAAAAGTTGAAACTGCTGGATAAGATTTTTAGAAAGACACTCGCTGAGAAAAATAGTGAAATTAATGAATCTGAAATTCAGGATTTTAAAAATAAAATGATTGAAAAATTAAATTTCTAAGAAAATTATGTCAGGATTTTGAAATAACACCGACTATACTTTTGAAAATGATAAAAGTATTAATTCAAAATCTAAAAAAATGGTCGGAACAACAAATTCATCAGGTAAAAATCAATTAACACATCAGCTGGGATATTACATTTCTCTTTTCGGAGCAGCGCTTATTTTGCTTTGGATCGGGATCTTCAAATTCACACCTACTGAAGCTGCAGCAATAAAACCTTTGGTAGAAAACCATTTCCTAACTTTTTTCGTATATAAGATTATAAGCGTCCAAACCGTGTCAAATCTTATCGGAACGATAGAAATTATCATTGCCTTATTACTGATATTTAGTGCGAAATTTGCTGTACTAAAAAGATATGCAGGAATAGGAATGATTATTACTTTTCTGGTGACATTAAGTTATTTGTTTACCACTCCGGGAATGTGGAAAATAGTAGATGGAGTACCTGTTACAGACTTTTTTATATTGAAGGATCTGATGCTTTTAGGATTTGGATTGATGATCACTCAAAAAAAATAAGAAATAATGAATAAAAAGCTAAATATGAAAAATATATTAATCGTACTCGGAATTGTCCTGGGTATCGCAGTCTTTGCGGCAGAAAGCGGGCTTTTTAAAAAGAATAAGCCTAGTGAAACAGACATTAAAAAAGAAAAACAAGAAATTATGGATAATAAAAATGTAAGAGAGATTTATTTTGCAGGTGGATGTTTTTGGGGAACAGAGCATTTCTTTCAGCAAATTCGTGGAGTAGTAGGAACAGAAGTAGGATATGCTAATGGAAAAACGCAAAATCCTACCTATGAAGAAGTAGTAAGCCATACTACCGGATTTGCAGAAACAGTGAAAGTGAAATACGATCCGGAACAGGTAGATCTGAAACTCTTGATTGATTTATATTTTAAAACCATTGATCCTACAAGTCTTAATCAGCAGGGAAATGACAGAGGAGACCAATACAGAACGGGAATTTATTTTACGGATAAAACTGATGAAACGTTGGTAAAAGCCGAAGTTCAGAAGCTGGCAAAAAACTATACCAAACCAGTAGTGGTGGAAACAGTTCCTTTGAAAAATTTCTATAAAGCAGAAGATTATCATCAAGATTATTTAGATAAAAATCCGGGCGGATACTGCCACATCGAACCAGGACTTTTTGAAATGGCTAAAAAAGCAAATCCACTTCCGAAAGCAACTGCTTATCAAAAACAGGATAAAAAAGCTTTAAAGGAAAAACTTACAGCAGAACAATATAATGTAACTCAGGAAAACGGTACGGAAAGACCTTTCCAAAATGAATACTGGAACGAAACCCGTGAAGGAATTTATGTAGACATTACTACAGGAGAACCACTGTTTGTTTCAACCGACAAATTTGAATCAGGTTGTGGCTGGCCAAGCTTTTCAAAACCGATTACCAAAAGCCTTATTGATGAAAAACTGGATCGTACCCACGGAATGACAAGAGTAGAGGTAAGAAGTAAAACCGGAGATGCTCATTTGGGACACGTCTTTAATGATGGGCCTGAGGATAAAGGCGGACTTCGTTATTGCATCAACAGTGCTTCTCTGAAATTTATTCCCAAAGCGGATATGGAGAAAAAAGGATACGGAAAATATCTTCCGTTGTTAGATAAAAAGTAAATTGAAAGAAAGAGGCTGCCCATTGGCAGCCTTTTATTTTAAAGGATATCTGGATAGTTGATACCTTTCTTTAAAACTTAATAGAGAAAGGTAAGCTAATATTAGAAATCCTGAGATCAGAATATAGGCTTCCTTGGTAAAGTGAATGAAAAAGTCCTGTGTTTTTTCAAAAAGGGTAGGCTCGGGAATAGTATCTACAATTGAACCGTTATCTATTCTATAAATTACATCATTGCAAAGCAAACAAGGTTCTGCTAACGGGTACGGTTCCAGATAAGTGACAGGTACAAGAAAATTTCCTGTTTTTTCCAGATCCAAGGCATATTCCTCATGTTTAGAAATGGCCATATCATTGAGAAGAGAAGCAAAATCTCCATAGGTGTTTTCTTCTCCTAAAATAAATTCTATTCCGGTATATTTCTCATTTCGTTTCTGTAGTGCGTTCACTTCTGAAACATATAAATCTGAGTTTTCTTTGGCTTTGCCAGCCGGAACCTTTATTTTTTTGAGATTCCAGTTTCTAATTAGTTCAACAAAATCACCAGCGTTGCTTTTGTCTTTATCTAAATTAGGAGGAATGCCAATATCCATCACTGAAGTAGTTATTTCTTGAATTTTTCTGTTTCCGAAATGCCAAAATAAAACAGGAATGACTAAAGCGCTGATTAGTCCCGGATGATAGTATCTTTTTTTCATTTCCTTCGTTTTGATAAAATTATAAAATAATGTCAAAATGAAAAAGCAAATGATCAAAGAACTTCCATATTGAATAGCATTGAATGAAAAGGGTAGATGTATTGATAATAATTAGATTAAAATGATATTAAATTCTAATACTTTCATACACTTTCAAGATTAAAATATTAAATTTGATAGAACTAATAGGGAATTATGAAGTTAATTGAACTCGCAGAAGAATTAAATGTTTCAGCAGAAGCGATAAAGCAGTTTATCCAGGACTTTGATCTTGAATTGGTAGACTGTATTAGTACCAACTTTGATGTAAAGGAAGATTTTGAAAAATTTGCCCGTGAGAATGTCGATTTTTTGAGATTGTACGAAAAAGATCTGGATAAGAATAAAACCTTAGAACAGATTGCCAAAGTCATCAATCAGCCAAAAGAAAAAGTAGAGAAAATAATCAAGGATAACAACCCTAATATTTTTGATAACGGCTTTTTCAAATCATCTATTTCAAGTTATGGGATTGATAACAAATTGGGCGGGAATTACCAGTTTGTATATGATTATTTTGGACATAAAACCAGTTTGCAACAAAGAGATTTTATAGGATATAGAGATCTGTTTTTTTACACATCCACTGTTCTTGAACCCTTTTTGAATCCTCAGCAGATTAAGGATTGGGGCATCAATAAACCGGCAGGTATTATTCTATATGGCCCTCCCGGAAGCGGTAAAATTTTCTGGGCAAATAAGATTGCTGAAATTATAGGCTATCAGTTCAAAGAAGTGAAAAAACATTATCTGGGAACTTCATTGATTGATGGAAATCAGATCAATTTCAGTGATTTTCTTTTATCCATGATGAAAGAAAATAAAATGCTGCTTTTTCTTGATGACTTTGATGAAATCATGATGCAAAGGAAAGCCGAAACGGATGTTGCTTCCTGTAATATTGAGGCTCAGGAGTTGATTCTTCATTATATTGGAAAATTTGAAAAAGAAGGTGTATTGATGGTGGGTTCAGCCAATTCAGTATCCGAAATTGACGAAGAAATTCTGGCACCCGGAAGATTTGATGTGATGATTCCAATATTTCCACCTAATGCTTCCGAACGCTCCGAAATTATCCTATATGCAATGACAAGAGGCCTTGAAGTAGATTCCTTGCTCTATAAAATTCTTAAAAATAATAAAGCAGATAAAGTTCCTTTCTGGCATGATGCTGCCTCAAGAATGAAAGCCTTTAGCAATACCATGCTGATTGATTTTACCCAAAGTTTAAAGAAACGGATCAAAAACCTTTACCAAAGAACCCGAAATGAGAAACTTAAAATAGATCAGAACCTGATTAATGGAGCACTAAGGGATGCAGGGGCAAAACTCACAGAAGAATACCTGGATCAGGTAGCCCGGTTTTTAGCAGATGCCATCATTAATAATTTTGATGAGTTTCATTTTAGAATTCAGGCTTTAAAAAGTGAGCTTGAAACATATAAAGTGGTGGAAGAGCCAAGACGGGCAATCGGCTTTCATCATAACGGAGAAGAGGGAGAAGGGTAGTAGTGCGAGGTGCGAGGTACGGGTTTCGAGATGCGAGATATGGGATTCGAAATACAAATTGTAAAATGTTGAGTTTCGAGATACGTGATCCAAGGTATGAAATATAAAATCCTGCATTTATGTATGTTAAATATTATTTTACTCTTGTCTCCTCTCTCTAAGTCTCTCATCTCTTCGTCTATTATCTATTATCTATTATCTATTATCTCATCATATATCAATTACTCATCATGATCAGCATCTGGGAACAGGAAACCTTTTATCGTAAAAGAAATATCATCATCATTGGAGGCGGATTTTCCGGGCTCTGGACAGCAATTTCCATTAAAGAAAAATTTCCTGAAAAATCAGTATTGATTATTGAAAGAAATAGAGTGCCATTAGGAGCCTCTACACGAAATGCAGGCTTTGCCTGTTTTGGAAGTCTCACGGAAGTGATTGCTGATTCGAGGAAAATGGGCTGGGAGAAAACGTTAGAACTTGTTAAGATGAGGTTTGACGGTCTTCAGAAGATCAGACAATATTTCAAAAATGATGAAATAGACTTTGAAGGCAATGGAGGATATGAAATTCTAAATAATGACGAGCCTTTATTATATATTAATGATGTCAATGAAAAGCTAAAGTCAATTACAGGGCTTGAAGAAACGTATTCTTTAAAGCAGAATAAAATAAAAGAATTTGGATTGGGAAAATCTCAATTTTTGGTTGAAAATCCGTGTGAAGGAGGTTTGCACTCAGGGAAATTGCTGCAGAAACTTTTAGAGAAATGTTATGAATTGAAGATTGAATTTTTGTTTGGAACAGAAGTTAAAGAAATTCAGGAAACAAGGAATGAAGTGAGTGTTCAGTTTTCGGAAGGAGTTTTTGTCAATGGTGATCAATTAATTCACTGTACCAATGCATTCAGCTCACAATTTTTGGAGAAGGAGAATATAATTCCGGCAAGAGGGCAGATTCTGCTTACCGAACCAGTAGAAAATTTGAAATTGAAAGGGACTTTTCATTATGATGAGGGATTTTACTATTTTAGGAATTTAGGAAACCGAGTGTTGCTGGGTGGCGGAAGAAACCAGGATTTTAAAACGGAAGAAACTACAGCTTTTGAAACAACAGCATTTTTGCAGGATCACTTAGAAAACTTTTTAAAAGAAATTATTTTACCCGATCAGACTTTCAAAATTTCTCTTCGCTGGTCTGGAATCATGGCAATGGGGAATGAGAAAACACCGATTATAAAACAGCTTTCAGAAAGACAGTTTTGTGCAGTAAGGCTTTCAGGAATGGGAGTAGCGCTGGCTCCTAAAGTTGGTGAGATTGTAAGAGAAATGGTAGGATAAGAGGGAAATTAGGAAGATGAATTCCACCAATCCATGATATCAGTGGCGATTTCTTCAGAATTGAATTCATCAATATAAAGTCCATACTTTGCACCGAGTTCAAATTCGATGATGCTTTCCAGCTTTTCAAAATCAACTCCTTTTTCCAATTGTTGAAGAATTTTTTGCGTTAAAGAATCCCAAGTATGTTTTGACTGGCTTGGAATTAAATTCATTGAATAGATTAGTTTTTTAAGCGCTGTAAAGTCTCTGTTATGATCATTAAGCCAGATATTAAAATCTTCCATACTGTTTCCATGTGTTTTGAAAGTAAATATATGATGAAAAACAATGATTATAAATAAAAAAGAAGCAAAAATAACCATCAGGATCATAATCTTAGACTTTAAATCATAATCCCTGCATCTCCTACCTTAAAAACTCTCAGTTCTAAAAGAAATCCCTTATTTTTGCAAAAAAGAAGAAATCGTGATAAACAACGACCAGATAAAAGAAGTTCAATCCAGAATTGACGACTTACACAGATATTTACAGATTGAAAAAAAGAAGATAGAAATTGCCAACGATGATGAAAAAACGGCAGCACCAGAATTTTGGGATAATCCTAAAACTGCAGAAGCTTTCCTAAAGCAGCTTCGTTCCAAGAAAAAATGGGTAGAAAGCTATGATGAAATTCATACACAGTTTGAAGATCTGCAAGTATTGGTAGATTTTGCTAAAGAAGATCCGGATTCCGAAAAAGAATTGGATGAAACATTCCCGCAATTGGTAGAGAAAATCGAAGATCTTGAATTCAAGAATATGCTTTCCAATGAAGGTGATGAGCTTTCTGCGGTTCTTCAGATTACTGCCGGAGCCGGAGGAACAGAAAGCTGTGACTGGGCATCTATGCTGATGAGAATGTACACTATGTGGGCTGAAAAGCAAGGTTATAAAATCCGAGAACTGAATTTCCAGGAAGGAGATGTAGCCGGTGTAAAGACTGTTACCCTTGAAATTGAAGGTGAATTTGCTTTCGGATACTTAAGAGGAGAGAATGGAGTTCACAGATTGGTTAGAATTTCACCTTTTGATTCGAATGCTAAACGTCATACCAGCTTTGTTTCTGTATATGTTTATCCTTTAGTAGATGATACCATTGAGATCAACATCAACCCGGCGGATATCTCTTTCGAAACGATGAGGTCTTCTGGAGCAGGAGGTCAGAACGTAAACAAAGTAGAAACTGCGGTACGTCTTCGTCACGCACCTACAGGAATCATTATTGAAAACTCGGAATCCCGTTCTCAGCTTCAGAACAAAGAAAAAGCAATGCAGCTTTTACGTTCCAGATTATACGAAATGGAATTGGAAGAACGTATGAAGGCGAGAAATGAGATTGAAGCGAATAAAATGAAGATCGAGTGGGGAAGTCAGATCAGAAACTATGTAATGCACCCGTACAAATTGGTAAAAGATGTACGCTCAGGTCATGAAACCTCAGATGTGGACGCTGTAATGAACGGAAATCTTACCCCTTTCCTTAAAGCTTTCTTAATGGCCGATGGTACGGCAGTTTCCGATGATGACCTAGACCTATAAATATCATGTGAAATTTTAGTTAAAATCTTATAATTAATTTTTGTTTCAGACATTTTAGACTTATTTTTGTTGTTCATCGATATATATGGAAGATTTCAATAGCTGGAAGGATTTATTAAACCCGGAGTTTTACATTAAAATGGGAGGGTTTTGGCTTATTTTATTTATTGTTTTTGCTGAAACAGGTCTTTTTGTAGGATTTTTTCTACCGGGAGATTCATTATTGTTCGTTTCAGGAATTTATGCTGTTGAAATCATCAAAGAGACATTTGGGTCTACCGGAAGTGATTTCTTGGATACAACAATCTTAGCCTCTGGAGTAGCTCTTGCTGCTATTATAGGAAATGAAGTAGGATATTACTTTGGAAGAAAAGCAGGGCCTGCATTATACAAAAGACCAGATTCAATGCTTTTTAAAAAGAAATACCTTTATCAGGCTCATGATTTCTTTGAAAAACACGGGGCATTAGCCATCATTATGGCAAGATTCTTACCTGTAGTAAGAACTTTTACACCTATTGTTGCCGGAATCGTAAAGATGGATAAAAAAGAGTTTTTAAGAGATAATATTATTGGAGCCGTTTTATGGTCATTTATTTTGATCTTCGCAGGACACTATCTTGATAAACTTTTCATGGAACAGTTTCACATCAATCTGAAAGAAAAGCTGGAATACATCATCATTGTTATTGTTTTGGTGACAACACTTCCGGTAATTATTAAGTTTATGTTTGGAAAGAAAGATGATTTCTCTAAATATGAAAATAAAGATTTTGAATAAAAAACAATTCAACTAAAATATAGAAGACTGTCTCATAAAGGCAGTCTTTTTTTATTGTATTACCAATGCAGAAGTAGAAATACGTTGATCATAATCTGAAGAGTAACCTTTGGATATCATTTTTAAGCGCTTCTAATGAAGCTATTTTTTTATCCAGTCCAGAATATTCGGGTAGATGATACTATCTCTTTTTCTCTTACTGAAAAACCTGGGAGTATGTCCTGTTCTCTCCATAAATATAAATTTATGTGGGATATTCATCTGAGTAAGTGCTGAATCCATGGCAATTCCTTGATGTTGATTAACTAAAAAATCGCGATTTCCTTGAAACAATAGAGTAGGAACAGTGGTAATATTGGCAATTGGGCTGGCTTCTTTAAAGGCTTCCGAAAGATTCTTACGGTCAAATTTGGTTCCCACCATCTTTTGAATTGTAGGTGAAGTATATTTAGAATAAAAGGAATTCAAATATTCAGGGCTATAAAAATCAGTAGGGCCACTTAAAGAAATGATTTTTTTAATCTGATCCGGATGCTGATATCCATACAATAAAGCAAGATGTCCGCCGGCACTTTCGCCAAGAATGATATAATTGTTAGGCTGAAGTTCAGCTTTTTCGGCTAATGAATTAAACTTTTCCACTACAGAACCAATGTCCTCAAGTTGTTGTTTATAAGTGATCTGCTTTTTTTTAGAAACAAGTCGGTAGTTCAGGTTGATACTGGGTATTTTATTTTTAAAAAGCATTTTCTGAATCTGGATCATGTGCTCCTTTTTCCCCAACGTCCAGCCTCCACCATGTACCATAAGAACTACAGGAGAATCTTTGGCGTAATCCTTAGGTAAGAAAACATCCATTTTTTGTCTTTTATGTTCTCCATATTTTAGGTTATAGATCTTCTGCTGGCCTCCCGGGCCTACCCAAACCCTGAATTTCGTATTGCAGGACTGCAGTAGAAAACTGATGCACCCCATAACGAAAAAATGGTACCTGAGAATGAGCTTTTTCATAGATCAAAATTAGAAAAAAATAGGCAGCAAAGCTAATTGAAATATATGATTTATATGGGCTTTTGTTTTGCTTTTCAGGGGGTTGAAGATGTTTGTCTTGCGGAATATAGTGGGGATTTATTTATTTTTTCAGCAGATCTATCTCAATGATATTATTATCTTTTTTAATCTCATCGAGTCTGTCTTTTTCTATTTCTCTTACTTTTTGTTGTCCACTCACAGTATTACCTTCAGTATCCTGATAATCTGGAATTTTTCCTATCAGGTCAGCAACAGGGTTGGTTCGGTAGTTTTTATACAATTTAATAAACTGTGGATATGATATTTTTGATATTTTGTAATTATTGACAGTAGGATAAATAAATTCTTCCTTGGTGTCTTTAATACCTTTCAGCATATACTGATGGTTTTTACCATGATCTTCTAGTTCAAGGATAAGTCCCGGGAGACCATAAAACTTATAAGGGCCATCCTGGAAGGGAATATCTTTGGCAAACCATGCTGTCCACTGCCTTCCGCCATAAGAAACTGTAGCTTTTTGTACTTTATGATTCAATATGGTCTTAAATTCAGAGGAAAGTTTCCACGGAAGTTTTACCTCCTGACTGATAATATATTTTCCATATGAAATTACTTTTACATACTCAATTTGAGATGAATTTGGATATTTGATTACTTTATCTTCGATCATTGACCCACCTTCTGTAGGCATTGATATAATTCCTTTTTGGGCATTACTGACCAGAGTAGAATCTGATCTATACCTTTCCTGCCCAAAAAAAAGAGACCTTTTCTTGTCAATATCCAGTACCATTATTTCAGTTATACTTTGTTTCTTTTCGGTAGAATCAGGAATAAAGCGGTATTCATAGAGAAACTGCTTGCTTTGACTTTGAAATAAGCCGGAGAGTAAAAGAATAAAAAAAAGGAATAAAGCTCTCATATTAAATTTTATACTTTGGTGAATGGCTAATATACAAATTAAGAGTATGTGCTATGTGGTACTTAAAATTAATATTTTACAAATCGTTTATAAATAGAATTAAATATTTATTTTTGCGAAAGTTAACAGAGATTAAAAAAACATTAAAATATGGCGTCAGGCTTTTTTGCAATTTTAGATGATATTGCAGCATTGATGGATGATGTAGCGGTTACGAGTAAAATAGCTACACAGAAAACAGCAGGAATTTTGGGAGATGATCTGGCTGTAAATGCAGAAAAAGCCACGGGCTTTCTTTCTTCCAGAGAACTTCCGGTATTGTGGGCAATTACCAAAGGTTCCTTTATCAATAAGTTGATTATTCTTCCTATTGCGTTTTTACTCAATTGGCTCTACAAACCGGCCATAGAAATGATTCTTATTCTGGGAGGTTTATACCTTGCTTTTGAAGGAGTAGAGAAAATCATTGAATATTTATTTCACCGTTCTAAAAAAGGACATGAAGTAGTGGCGGAGAGTAATGAAGATGAAAACTCAGAAGTTTCTGAAAAAGCAAAGATCAATTCAGCGATTAGAACCGATTTTATTCTTTCTATTGAAATTGTAATCATTGCTTTAGGAACGGTCATTCAACAAGAGCATCCATTACTTACCCAAATTCTTACCGTAACTTTTGTGTCATTTCTAGCCACGGTAGGGGTATATGGAATCGTAGCATTGATTGTAAGAATGGATGATGCTGGTTTTAGTTTGATTAAAAAAAGCCATGATAAAGGTTTCTTCTCTAAACTTGGACATTTACTAGTAAAAGCTCTACCTATCATTATCAAGTTACTGGGCATTGTTGGAACTATTGCTTTGATTTTAGTGTCTGGAGGAATTTTCGTTCACAATATTCACTATCTGCACAAATTGTTACCTACTTGGCCGGATATTCTAAAAGAATTCACTTTTGGAATGATAGGCGGAATTGCTGCTGTACTTGTTTTTACACTAGGAAAAGGAATCTATTCTTTAGCGACAAAAAAATAAAACAGAATTATAATTAAATAACCAAAAAAATCCTGTATTCGTGAGAGTACAGGATTTTTTATGGTCTGGCTTAAAGGTCATTTTGAAACCCTAAACAAAAAAGAGGCCTAAGCCTCTTTTATATTAATTGAATAAATCTTTTACTTTATCAAAAAAAGTTTTTTCCTTTCCGGATGGTTCTGCAACCATTTCTCCGCTGGACATTTGCTTTTCAAAGAAGTCTTTTTGCTCCTTAGTAAGTTTTTGTGGTGTCCATACATTGATATGAATAAACATGTCTCCTTTACCATAGCTATCGATGCTTGGAAGACCTTTTCCTGCTAATCTTAAGATTTTTCCGGATTGTGTTCCTGGATCTACTGTAATTTTTACTTTTCCGCCTACTGTAGGAATTTCTTTTTTCGTTCCTAAAGCTGCTTCAGCAAATGAAACATACAATTCCTGGTGAAGGTTGTCTCCTTCTCTCTTAATAGTTTGGTCTACCTCCTCTTCAATGATTACTAATAAATCACCAGGCGTACCTCCAAACGGAGCATCGTTTCCTTTTCCTCTTACATTAAGCTGAATTCCGTCTCTTGCTCCTGCAGGAATATTGATGGTGATTTCCTCTTCATCTTTTACAAGACCCTGAGCATTAGCTCCGGCAGGAATTTTATCAGCAACTTTTCCGATTCCCTGGCAAGTTCCACAAGTTGTTTGAGTCTGCATTTGACCAAACATCGTGTTCATCACTTTAAGTTGAACACCGGAACCGTTACAAGTAGGACATGTTTTTGAAGTGGCACCTTCTGCCATCTTCATTTTTTTTACTTTAATGGTTTTATGAGTTCCGTTTACCATTTCCTCAAGGTTCAGCTTGATTCTGATTCTTAAATTAGAACCTTTCACCTGCTGGCGACCACCGCCGCCACCGCCGAATCCTCCGAAACCACCACCGAAAATATCTCCAAACTGGCTGAAAATATCCTCCATGTTCATTCCGCCTCCGAAGCCTCCGCCTCCGAAACCGCCATTTCCACCCATTCCGGCGTGACCGAATTGGTCATATCTGGCACGTTTCTGATCGTCGCTTAGTACTTCATAAGCTTCAGCAGCTTCTTTAAATTTTTCTTCAGCCTCTTTATCCCCTGGATTTTTATCCGGGTGGAATTTGATGGCCATTTTACGGTATGCTTTTTTTATTTCGTCGGCCGATGCAGATTTGCTGATCTCAAGAACCTCGTAATAATCTCTTTTTGACATGACAATTATATAATTGATTACTGATAAATGATAAAAGATATTGTAAAGCTAATAAGTGAAACATTCATCAATTATCACTCATCATTTATCATTTATGAATTTTAGTTTCCTGTTACTACTTTTGCAAAACGGATTACCTTGTCACTCAAAGTGTATCCTGTTTCAATAACATCTACGATTTTTCCTTTCAGCTCTTCTGTTGGCGCTGGAATTTGAGTAATAGCCTCATGGAAATCTACATTGAAGCTGTCACCAGCGCTCACTTCCATAGCTTTTAATCCTTTTTCCGTAAGTTTATTTTTAAACTTCTGATAGATAAGCTCTACCCCTTGAAGGTCAGCCGGATTTCCGTTTTTAGCGATTTCTTTTAATGCTCTTTCAAAATCATCTAAAACGCCCAACATAGAAACCATCATATCCTGATTGGCATATTGGAAGAATTCCATTTTCTCCTTAGAAGTTCTTTTTTTATAGTTTTCGAATTCAGCATATAATCTGATGTAACGATCCTTTTCTTCTGCCAAAAGTTCCTCAGCAGAAGGAGTCGCTGTCACATTGTCCTGAGACGTAGCCTCATTCTGAACGTTGTTATCTTCTTGATTATTGATGCTTTCTTCGTTAATATCCTGATTTTCCATAATTCAATATTTATTTACATGAATGTTTCGCAAAGACTCTGCCAAAGGAAAAAACAGGACATTAAGGCAGAAAAATGAATGAGTAAAGCAATACGTTTTTGACAGATGAATAAGGGAAGGATAGACAAAAAGATGAGAGACAGGAGATTAAATAAAAATAAAACTTCAAGGTTTAAAGCTTTAGATTGAATGGTGGCAACCTTAAACGTTAAACCTTGAAGTTTGATATCTCGAATCACGAAATCCTGATCTCAATTATTGTTCCCCTGTAAACGTCTGATACAACAGGTATAAATTTAGAACAATGATGATAATGGTAATAGCCCATACACAAACCTTCAGGAATGGTTTATTCACGAATTTACCCATTTTAGCTTTATCGTTGGTAAACATTACAAGTGGAACTACCGCAAAGCTTAGCTGCATGGATAAAATAACCTGGCTTAAAACCAAAAGCTCAGTGGTTCCCTGTTCTCCATAAAGAATAGCCACAATCAGTGCCGGAATAACGGCAATAAGTCTTGTGATCAATCTTCGCAGCCATGGTTTTAATTTAATATTTAAAAAGCCTTCCATTACAATCTGACCCGCTAAAGTTCCGGTAAGTGTCGAGTTTTGTCCGGATGCCAATAGCGCAATTGCAAACGCAATACTTGCCATTGATGCTCCTAAAATAGGTGTTAACATCTGATAAGCATCATGAATATCAGCGACATGTTCGTTTCCTGTAGTGTGAAATGTGGCCGCTGCCAGAATTAAAATCGCTGCATTGATAAAAAAAGCCAGCATCAATGATACAGTGCTGTCTAAAGTTGCAAATTTAATGGCCTCTTTTTTACCTTCAGTGTCACGGGTATAATCTCTGGTCTGTACAATACTGCTGTGTAGGTATAAATTATGAGGCATTACGGTAGCTCCTAAAATCCCGATGGCAATATAAAGCATAGCAGGGTTTTGAATAATTTCTTTTTGTGGAACCAAGCCTCCCAGAATTTCATTAAAAGCAGGTTTAGAAATAACAATCTCATAAGCAAAGCAAGCCAGGATTATAAAAATAAGTCCACCTACAATACTCTCAATCCAACGAAATCCTTTTGCCTGAAGGAGAAGAATTACCAATACATCTACAGTTGTTATGACAATTCCCCATGTCAAAGGTATATGAAACAGAAGATTTAAAGCAATGGCAGAACCTATGACTTCGGCAAGATCACAGGCAGCAATGGCTATTTCACAGAATACCCAGAGAATAAAATTGGTTGTAGGGCTGAAATGGTCTCTACAAGCCTGTGCTAAATCTCGTTCTGCTACCACACCAAGTTTAATGGATAAGTGTTGCAGAAGTACAGCAAAAATATTAGAAATAAGAATAACAGAAAGTAGAGTGTACCCAAACTGAGCCCCTCCTGCAATATCTGTAGCCCAGTTTCCAGGATCCATATAACCTACAGCGATCATCAACCCAGGCCCCGTAAAGGCAAGGTATTTTCTCCAAAAGCTAGCTTTTTTAGGAACTTTAATAGAAGAATAAACTTCTGATAAAGAGTGTGATGTTTTTTCTTTTCGCCAAGCGCTTTTTAAATTGAAACTCATAAATGTTAGAAATGACTAACAAATTTAATTAAATAAATGTAAACACAAAAATCATGGCATAAAAAAATCCCGGAAAGTGATTTCCGGGATTTAATTTTTATTGATTCTAAAGATTATTTAGCAAATCTTACAGACATTTTTCTGTCTGCAGCTCTTTCTGCATCAGACGCTTTTGCATCTACTTTTGCAAATTTACTTCCATAACCTTCTGCTCCAAGTACTTGAGCACCAACTCCTGCTTTAGCTAAAGCAGCTTTGATGAAATCAGCTCTTGCCTGAGAAAGTTTTACGTTAGAAGCTTCGTTTCCAGTTTTATCAGTGTACCCACCGATTTTAACTTTTGAGTCAGGGAAAGCTTTAAGAATAGCTACTAAGTTATCAAGCTGTCCTTGTGATCCAGCCTCTAATTCAGTAGAGCTACCCAATTTAAAGTTAACGTGATCGAAATCGTACCACTTGTCTTTCAATGCTGCATCGTCTGCTGCATTTTTGTATCCTCCAGATTTAAGGAATGTGATCATTTGATCTTCCATACCGCCTTTGTATCCTTTAAGCATCACTCCGTTAAGATCGATGTTTTCATCAGTTTTAGCGGCAGGTGCGGCAGTGGTAGCTGGCGTGGATGTTGTTGCAGAAGCAGTATCTGTATGAGTTCCTGTGGAGTCTGAGGTAGAAGTCATTGTAGTAGTTGTTTGCTTCTTCTCACACTGTTTCCAAAGGAAATATCCAGCAGCGATTAATAATAAAAGCGGAAGCAACCATTTCCAGATTGAACCTCCGCCTTGATTATTGTTGTTGTTATTTTCAAATTGTTCTCTTATTTCTCTTGCTCCTTCACTCACATTTTCTCTAGCTGTGGCAACACCTTCAGCGATGTTATCCTTAGCAGTAGAAGTTACCGAAGAAACGGTTTCTTTAGCCTGACCAAACCAATTCTCAGCTCCTAATCCAAAAGAAGCTAAAGAAAGACCCGCCGGCAGTAAAGAAGAAATAATGCCTTTCTGATCATTCAGTAAGCCGGAAATACCTGAAGCACCCAAATTATTGTCTGCTGCATATTTTCCAACTGTGCCTACTGTAGCCCCGGTAACCAGGTTTAACAAAGAACCTGCAGAATTGTTGCTGATTCCCGAAAAACTGGCAATGGAATTTACTAATCCGCCTATTTTATCTCCAAAAAGAGAAGATAATAAAGTAGAGATAATAGGGTTATTAGATGATCCACCTAATAGATTTCCTAAAATTCCACTTGAAGAGGCTTTTGTAATAGCATCCACAACGCCAGGGTTGTCTGCGTTATTGGCTAATCCACCTACTACAGCAGGTAATAAGCCACCAATTGCTTTAGAAATTCCTGATTCACTTTCTCCAAACTGTGAAGCAGCTTGTGAAACCAAAGCGGGACCTAATTGTCCTTTAATTAAATCAATGACATTTAAAGACATAATAAATTTTTTTAGATTAATGTTGAGATAAATTTAAACAAAAATCCGTCTAAATGTCATTTTTTTTTTGAATAATTCTTTAAAATTTAACGATTTTTTTTAAAATCGTTAAATTTATTAATACGCTTTTGCGAATAATACACGTCTCTTAGACGGTTTCCCGGAAATCAATGAAATACCTTCTTCAATGTCATCATCTAAAGGAATACATCTAATGGTAGCTTTCGTTTCATCCTTGATCTGTTCTTCTTCTTCAGCAGTACCATCCCAGTGTGCATAGATAAATCCTCCTTTTTCTTCAAGAACTTTCTTGAATTCTTCGTAAGTATCTACTTTGGTAATATTGTTTTTTCTGAATTCAAAGGCTTTGTTATAAATATCCTGCTGAATTGTTTTTAATAACTCTTCAATATAAGTGTCTATACCCTCGATAGAACGAACTTCTTTAGTCAGGTTATCTCTTCTCGCAATCTCTACTGAATTGTTTTCAAGATCTCTTGGCCCCATCGCGATTCTTACCGGAACACCTTTCAATTCGTATTCAGCAAATTTCCATCCTGGTTTGTTCTGAGTGTCATTATCAAACTTCACAGAAATACCTTTAGCTCTTAATTTAGCCTGGATATCTAGAGCCACTTCACTGATTTGAGCCAATTGCTCTTCCCCTTTAAAGATAGGAACAATCACAACCTGAATTGGAGCTAGAGTTGGAGGCAATACCAATCCGAAATCATCAGAGTGAGTCATAATTAAAGCTCCCATCAAACGAGTAGAAGTACCCCAAGATGTTGCCCATGCATGTTCTATTTTTCCTTCTTTGTTGGTGAATTTTACATCAAATGCTTTTGCGAAATTCTGACCTAAGAAGTGAGAAGTTCCCGCCTGAAGCGCTTTACCATCCTGCATTAATGCTTCAATACAGTACGTTTCGTCTGCTCCTGCAAACCTTTCAGAAGGAGTCTTTAATCCCTGAATTACAGGAATTGCCATAAAGTTTTCAGCAAAATCTGCATATACTTTATTCATTTTTTCAGCTTCTTCTACTGCTTCATCTTTTGTAGCGTGAGCAGTGTGCCCTTCCTGCCATAAGAATTCTGCCGTTCTAAGGAATAGACGGGTTCTCATTTCCCAACGTACAACATTAGCCCATTGGTTGATCAAGATAGGAAGGTCTCTGTAAGACTGAATCCAATTTTTATAAGTGTTCCAGATGATTGCTTCAGAAGTAGGACGAACGATAAGTTCTTCTTCCAATTTTGCATCCGGATCTACAATCAGTTTTGAAGGGTTATTAGGATCTGTTTTTAGTCTGTAGTGAGTTACTACTGCACATTCCTTTGCAAAACCTTCTGCATTTTTTTCCTCAGCCTCAAATAAGCTCTTGGGCACAAAAAGCGGGAAGTATGCGTTAACGTGACCTGTTTCTTTGAATTTTTTATCCATTTCATCACGCATTTTTTCCCAGATTGCATAGCCATACGGTTTGATTACCATACATCCACGCACTCCTGAGTTTTCAGCTAAATCAGCTTTTACAACCAGCTCATTATACCATTTGCTGTAATCTTCGCTTCTTGAGGTTAATTTTGCCATTATCTTTTAAAATTTTTTTAACTTTTGCACATTATTGTTATCTAAAAATAAAAATCTATTTTTGATAGATTTTTTAATCAGTATTGGTACATTTTTGGTACAGATTGCAAATATAATTTAAATTAAAAATTTTTACGTTATCATGAAAAGAAATATACATAAAAATTTGCTTGGTCTGCTAAAATCTAAAGGGGTATTAGCAATATCAGGTGGGTTATTGCTTATGTCTTGTGGTGCTCAGATGGGAGGGTATAGCGAGACAGATGGGGTATATTATGACCCTAATAAGGATACGCTGCCCGAAGGAGTTATCATTAATGGTAGCGGAAACAGAGTAGGAGAATATTACGACTACTATCAGGATTCTAATGTGATTCAAAATGCACAGATGAATTCAAGAGAACAACAAAATAAATATAACGAATGGAGTGGAACCGGTTGGAATACCAATGCTACAGACTCTGATTGGGGAATGTATGCAGGTTCTCAGACCAATTACTATGATAACTCATGGGGATGGGGATCTCCTTGGGGCTGGTATGGAGGCTATAATCCATATTGGGGCTGGAACCGTGGCTGGGGCTGGGGTGCTGGTCTTTCCTGGGGTTGGGGCGGATCATTCGGCTGGGGCTGGGGAGGCTCTATCGGATGGGGAAGCCCATGGGGTTACGGATATTCTCCTTATTGGGGCGGATACTATGATCCATTCTGGGGCGGTTATTATGGTAACCCATACTGGGGCTACGGAGGTGGCTACTGGGGTGGTTATAACAGAATTTATATGAGAAGCGGTAACAGTGGTTCAGGTATGGGTAATGCTGTATACAGAACCAATACTGCTAGAAACAATAACGGATTCAGAGATGGTAATGGATTTAGAAACTCTAATTCAGGTGGATTCAGAAATGACAATTCCGGTGGATTTAGAAACGAAAACTCTGGAGGATTTAGAAATGGAAATTCCAATGGAGGGTTCAGAAACTCTAACCCAGGTGGTTTCAGAAATTCAGATTCAGGAGGATTCCGTAATACAACTCCGCAGCAGCAGCAGCCAAGATATAATAATGGCGGCTTCAGATCTGGTGATTCAGGAGGATTTAGAAACAGTGGCGGATTTAATAATTCCGGTGGTGGTTTCAGATCTGGCGGTTCATCCGGCGGTGGCGGCTTTAGAGGCGGTTCATCTGGTGGCGGCGGTGGTTTTAGATCCGGTGGCTTCAGATAATATTCAACTTCATAAAAACTATTAAAAAAATAATGTTAAAAAAATCTTTAGTATTAATGAGTATTTCTGCTGCATTTTATGCGCAGGCTCAGGATGTTTCATTAATAAGAAATACTGTAGATGTTTATTCAAGCAGCCCAATGGTTGGTTCTGCTAAGTTTAATGGTATGGCTGGTGCTAATGGTGCATTAGGTGGTGATGCCAATTCACTGTTGACCAACCCTGCTGGTTTGGGAGTTGCTATTTCAGGAGAAGCTTCTGCAACTTTATCTATCATAGGTAATAAAAACAGTACTTCTTTAGGGAACCAAACAATAGATTATAGTAAAACGAGAGGAGATTTAGGCAATGCAGGAGGAATAATAGCTTTTCCATTGATGACTCAGTCTGCGTGGAAATTTATCAATATTGGGGTTAATTTTTCAAATCAATCTCTTGATAATGTAGTAGAATCTCCAGGCAATGCAAATATTACAGCTAAATTACCAGATGGAAATGCGTCATTAGCAGGACATCAATATTACAGAGCTGGGAATTTATCAAAGATGAGTTTTGGTGTGGGTGCCAATTACAATCATAATTTCTACATCGGAGCAGGATTGAATTTTTTCAATGCATCCATTGATCAGACAGACCAATTGGCTTTTAAAATGGCTAATAGTAATAATGTTGATTACTTTCACAAGCAGGATAGTCCTTACTGGGAAAGAGCTTCAGGTTTTTCTGCATCATTAGGGGTAATTGGAAAATTAAGTCCTAATTTCAGAGTAGGAGCAACCCTTGAAACACCTACATTCTGGAGTATAGATCGTGATTTTAGCTTCTATGATAATCCGAACTATGGAAATGGTATAGGATCAGAAAACAGAAAATTTACTTCTCCGCTTAAAGCAACTGTGAGTGCTGCATTTGTAGCCAATAAAAACTTCTCCTTGAACGTAGACTATACATTAGGGCTTACAAAACCTGATTATAAAGTATATGGTAACATAGAGCGTGATCTTAATTCATTCTTTAAAGAGAATTATAAGAATATGTCGGAAGTGAGAGTAGGAGCAGAATATAGAGTACAGCAATTTAGATTAAGAGGTGGGTATTCTTATTTATCCAATCCTCTTGATGCGCTTACTATTACCAGATTTGATAATGCGGGTAATGTAGGAGATCAATCATATAATAATCTGATGCTGAGCGATAGAAATCTGGTTTCATTTGGTATTGGATATGACTTCAAAGCATTTTATATTGATGCATCTTATCAGAATATAACCTCCAAGTATAGCAGCCCTTCTGTAAGAGGACTGATTGGAAATGATTATGATAGTGCTTATTATTCAACAGGTTCTAAGTCTATTTATGAGAATGACGCTTATGCTGTAAGTGAAGTTAAAAATAGCAGAAATAATTTCTTCCTTACGGTAGGTTGGAAATTCTAATTTTCAATCGATATGAGGAAATAAAAATAAAAGCTCTGGATTTTGTAGTCCAGAGCTTTTTTTATGTTTAAATATTTTTATTTTTTTAATGATGATGGAAGAGGTGCATAACCAGAGCTAAAGAAACACCTAATACAACAAGTCCTATTTTCACCCAATCAATATTGTGGTTCTTATTGCTTTCAAAAATAATTACCGATGAAATATGAAGGAAAATTCCACCTACGATAGCCAGAAAATAAGGCTGAAGGTTGGGGTTGAAATAATTTCCCAATAACATTCCCATAGGAGATGCTAATGCAAAAAGAGCTACAATTAATAAAGACGGATAAGATGATGAGCTTTTTGATTCACCTTTCCTGTTGAATAAAAATGCTCCCAGAATAAATGAAATAGGTAGATTATGAAATACGATTCCTAAAAGATAAGGAGATAATTCATGCTCATTAGCTAATGGAATTCCCTCAATGAATGCATGAATGAATAATCCTACCATTAAAGCCATTGGAAGAATATTGTGCTCACCATGATGATGAAAATGTCCATGCTCAAAACCTTTGGTAAGGGCTTCAAGGATCATTTGCAGAAGAACTCCTGCAATGACGAATATTCCCAGACTGCTGCCTGCTGAAGATGTATAAACTTCAGGGAAAACTTCGTTCAGACAGATTGTAATCAGGAAACCTGCACTTAATACTAGGAGGTTTTTAGCCAGTTTTTCCTTTTTACCAAAGTGTTTTCCCAGAAAGACTCCGGTGATGACACTTAGAATCAGTAAAAGTACTGTTACCATTATTTTTTCTTAAATAAATTGATACAACGTGGGGAAGTTTCTTTGTTAAATTCATTCAGCTGGTAATCTCCCCAGATTTTTACTCTTTCAAAGCCACAATCCGAAGCATACGCATGGATGGCATCTAAAGTATGAAGCTTTACTTTTTCAAAGAAATGAAAAGGCTGGCCTTCTGTTTCAAAACGAATATCTTTGATTATATGTCTGCCTTCGATTTTCTTTAGAATTTTAAAATCAATGTCGCCACGGGTGATGGTGGTTTCAGGAACTAATGTGTTTCTTACAAATTCTTCATTCAGATAATCCAAAACGAAGTATCCTCCCGGCTTCAGTGCATTGTAGACAGATTGAAAAACCTTCTTGTCATCATTTTCATTGTCAAAATAGCCGAAACTTGTGAATAGGTTGAAAACAGCATCCATCGGATCTGTATCAATTGGATTTCGCATATCATGAACCTGAAAAATCAGGGTTTGATTTTCATACTGTTTATCAGATTCAATACTTTGTCTTGAAAGATCCAACCCCAAAACATCATACCCTAATTTATTAAGGAAAACAGAGTGTCTTCCTTTCCCACAGGCAAGATCGATGATCTTGGATTGAGGCGGAAGTTGCAGATCCGCAGTAAGTTTTGTAATGAAGTTTTCAGCTTCAGTATAGTCTCTGTTGCTATAAAGCAAATGATAATAAGGGGTATCAAACCAAGATTCAAACCATTCCATAACGCAAAAATAGTTAAATTTGTGGTCTTAAAAGCAAAGTATTTTATAACATGAGATGATTGAAAAATTCAATTGGTCAATAAATTGAATGGGTAATCTTTTAATTGTTAATGCTTTAAAACTTTTAATTCGAAATTATGGACATAGAAAATCTACAAATACAGATCAAAACATTCTTCGGACTGGAGCAAATTTTAGCAGAAGAGATCAAGAAATTAGGGGGAAGAAAGGTTGAAATTAAAAACAGAGCAGTAAATTGTGAAGGAGATCTTGGTTTTCTTTATAAAATCAATTATTCGGCAAGAACGGCATTAAAGATTTTGGTTCCGATTCATCAGTTTAAGGCTTTTAACCAGCATCAGTTTTATGACAGACTGTTTAAATTTGAATGGGATGAATTTATGGATGTAGATCAGTCTTTCTCTATTGATGCTACGGTAAATTCTGAGACATTCAAACATTCTCAGTTTGTGACTTTAAAAATGAAGGATGCAATTGTAGATTATTTTCAGGAGAAATACAAAAGACGTCCTAATGTAGAAACCAGAAATCCGGAGATTAAGTTCCATCTTCATATCGATAGAGAATTGGTAATGATTTCCATGGATTCTTCAGGAGATGCCTTATTCAAAAGAGGATATAGAAGAGAGCAAGGTGAGGCTCCGATTAATGAGGTGCTGGCAAGCGGAATGCTGCAATTGGCAGGCTGGGACGGAAAAGGAAATTTCCTTGATCCTATGTGCGGTTCAGGAACATTATTGATTGAAGCAGCGATGATTGCTATGGATCTTCCGGCTCAGATTTTCAGAAAAAGATTTGGATTCCAGAACTGGAAAAATTATGATGCTGATTTGTTCTCAAAAATAAAAGAATTCAGAATCAATAGGGTAAGAGAATTCAATGGTAAGATCGTTGGATATGATATTGATGCAAGAATGCTGAATGCTGCCAGAATGAATGTGGAAGCGGCAGAAATGGAAGATGTCATTGAGATCAGAAAACAGAACTTCTTTGATTCTAAAAAAGACCTTTTCCCATTATTGATGGTGTTTAATCCACCATATGATGAGAGAATTTCCATCAACGATGATGATTTCTACAAAAAGATCGGAGATACCTTTAAAACACATTATCCAAATACATTGGCGTGGTTAATTTCATCTGATCTGGAAGCGGTGAAAAAGATAGGTTTACGTCCTTCAAGAAAAATAAAACTTTTTAATGGAAAGTTGGAAACAAGATTCCTACAGTATGAAATGTATGAAGGAACAAAAAAGGTTCATAAACTAGAGGATAAATCTTAATCTTTATGTCTTTGAATATTTTTGATGTGTTAGATGGAGCTTTAGATGTTTTGGATTTATTAAGTTCAGGCTCATCTTCATCTTCAGACAGAAAGAGTTTGAACTATGACGAAAGACCTCAAAGTAAGAAAGAAGATAAATATTTTAAAGAGAAAGTCAGTGCAGGATTTATGCTTGCGTCTGTCGTTCTCTTTTTCATCGTTTTTCATAAACCTCTGCCAATAGGAGATCAAACAACGGCTTTAATTGTGTCTTCATTAATAGGAACAGCCATCTCAGGTTTACTGTTTTTTCTTCTAAATCTTATGGAGCTTTATTATTTCAAAAGCATTTTCAAACTGCTTTTTTTTAGCTGTTCTGTGATCGCATTTTTTGTGGCTTTGGTGATGTGTATTTATTATAAGTCTGGAATATTTATTTAATATTGTAAAAATTAATTCTTCCAATAAGCTGTTAAACTGTTTGTGGTTTCCTTCACGAATAAGTAATTTTGAAAAATTTTCAATTTGAAACCTAGTATTTCCATTATTGTTGCTATTTACAACAGAAAAGATGAGCTTTTCGAGTTGCTGACTTCTTTGACCCATCAGACTGATAAAGAGTTTGAGATTATTATCGTTGATGATGGATCAGTCATTGATCTGAAACCTACGATCAAGAGTTTTGAAGAAATTCTGGATATTAAATATTTCAGAAAAGACAACTCCGGGCCTGGGCTGACAAGAAATTATGGCGCAGAACGAGCTGCCGGCGAATGGCTGGTATTTGTAGACAGTGATGTGATTGTTGAAAAGGATTATATTGAACATATTAAAAAAGATATTCTAACCATTCCTTGTGATGCTTTCGGAGGGGCAGATAAAGCTCATAAGGGGTTTAATCTGATGCAGAAAGCGATTTCATATTCCATGACTTCGGTTTTTACTACCGGGGGAATAAGAGGAAGTAAAAAAGCAGTTTCAAAATTCCAACCCAGAAGTTTTAATATGGGTGTGAAAAAAGCAGCCTTTGAAAAAGTAGGTGGCTTTTCTGAAATGAGAATAGGAGAGGATCCGGACTTATCGATGACGCTTTGGGAAAGCGGATTTACAACAGCTTTTTTTGATGATATTGCAGTATATCATAAGCGTAGGGTAGATCTTGGGAAGTTTTCCAAGCAGGTGTATCAATTTGGATGCGCACGACCTATTCTTAACCAAAGGCATCCGAATTATGTAAAAATATCCTTTGCATTTCCTACCTTATTTATGTTGGGATATCTTATGGGATTTATTGAATATTTCATGTTAGGAAAAGGATTTATTCTTGCTTTCTATGGGCTGTATACATTCCTGGTGTTTTTCCATGCTTTATTATTGACCAAGAATATCAGTATTGCCGGAATGGCGGTCATTTCCACGTATATACAGATGTTTTCTTATGGGTATGGATTTCTGAAATCCTGGGTTTTGCTGAATGTTTTGAGGATGAAACCTGAAGATGCATTTCCTCATCATTATCATAAGAAATAACGGATATCTACGCTGAAGAGTTTTTTTACGTAGATTTTAAATAAAAAATAAAGAAGGCTGTTTCAATTGAAACAGCCTTCTTTTGTACAATAAAATTTAGGATATAGAGATGTTTTCATGGGAAAGAATGCCTACTTTCAGCATACATTCTTTCATTTTATGATAAGTTCTTTTGATGTCGTGATCTAGACCAATGGAGAATCTGATTAACCCATCAGAAATACCAATGGAAGCACGTTCTTCTTCAGGAATTTCAGAGGATGTAGATTTTCCTGAACATGAAAACAATGTTTTGTAGAAACCTAAGCTTACCGCAAGGTATCCAAGGTTTTCTGTCTGCATCATTTCCATCAATTCATTGGCTTTTTCTGTAGTTCCAGCATCCAACGTTAACAGTCCTCCGAAACCATATTCTTTATCAATCATGCTCTTCATCAGTTCATGATTTTTATGGGAAGGTAATCCAGGATAGGACACTTTTAAGCCATCTTGTTCAAACCTTTCAGCAAGATACATAGCATTGTGACTGTGTTGTTTTATTCTGATATGAAGTGTTCTGAGGTTTTTAAGAATACTTGATGCTCTCAAGCTATCCATAGTTGGCCCCAGCAGCATACATGCTCCGGAATTTACATTTTTGGTATCATCAATAAATGCTTGCGTACTACAATATACACCACCTACAGTATCACTGCTTCCATTGATGAATTTTGTTAAACTATGAATTACAACATCAGCTCCAAATAATTGAGGCGAGATGGAAAGTGGGGAAAATGTATTGTCTACAATCAGTTTTAAATTGTGTTTTTCACAAATTTCAGAAAGCTTTCTAAGATCTGCTACTTCAAGCAATGGATTGCTTACACTTTCACAATAGATTACTTTCGTATTAGGAGTTATAGCTTTTTCTATGGAATCAAAATTATTGATATCTACGAAAGTGGTTCCTACATTGAATTGGGGTAAAAAGTTTTTTAAGAAGGCATAAGTACCTCCATAAATGGTTCTGCTTGAAATGATATGGTCTCCACTTTTGCATACCTGCATCAAAACAGAAGTAATAGCACCCATTCCGGATGCGGTAACATTAGCAGATTCTGTATTTTCCATTTTAGCCAAAGCTTGCGCCAGATAAAGATTCATAGGTGATGAATGTCTGGAATATAGGTAACATCCTTCTGCATTCCCTTCAAAAGTATCAAACATAGTCTTCGCAGAAAGGAAAGTATAAGTAGAGCTGTCAGAAATGGAAGGGTTTACTCCTCCGAATTCGCCAAAGTACTGAAGATCCTGGATCTCGTTGGCTGCATTAAAGTTTTCCATAAGCATTGTTTTTATTTTACTGGCCTAATTTGCGTCATTTTCCTAATTATTACAATATAAATTTGAATTTATAGAATATAAAACTGTAATATGTTGTTTATTTAGAAAATATAATTGCTATCTTCGGAAATATTAAATTTTCACCAAAAATTTATCTATGGAATTTGATGAAACTGATAAGAAATTATTGTTGTTTTTGCAGGAAGACTGTAAGCAAACCACCAAAGAGCTGTCTGGTAAGTTAGGATTGTCGGTGACGGCTGTGTATGAGAGGATTAAAAAGTTGGAAAATGCAGGTGTTATTTCCAAATATGTGGCATTATTGGACAGAAAAAAGATCAGCCGTGAATTTATTGTTTTGTGTCACGTAAAATTAACCCAACACAAGAAAGAATTTGTGCTGCAGTTTGAAAAAGAAGTGATGAATCTCCTTGAAGTTACGGAATGCTTTCATGTGAGTGGAGATTATGATTATATCCTTAAAATAGGAGTAAAGGATATTGAAGATTATCGAAATTTTATGCTGACGAAGCTTACGACACTTCAACACATCGCAAGCACGCACAGCTCATTTATGATTTCTGAGGTGAAAAATACCACAGCAATAGTTTTATAAAATTAGTAAGGATATTTACTTATCACTCATTGTTCATTACCCATCATTAAACCAGGACTCCGTTTTTAGAAGCGATCGGATCCGGTAATTCTGTTTCTCCTACCATTTGAAGAAGGTCAATTTCAATCGTTCTACAGATGGAAAGCATAGGAACATCAAACATTAACCCAGCAAAAGGATTTTCCGAATAATCCCCTACAAGTTCCATGATGATATAGATCCATCCGATGATGATACAGAAAGGTATAGATGTCCAGATTCCCCAGTCTCCTAATTTTGCAAATTCATTCACTAATCCAAGAGGGAGTAAGGTAATGAACAGAATATTAAAGACAAATGCTGTGCTGGCAAATTGTCTTGGGGAAGGGAATTTTTTGATTCTTTCTGCCTGTCCCTGAAAACCATAGAATTCGTTCAGACTGTTCTGTAGCTGTGTCTGGTTGAAATCTGTGATGGCATTCATGTTTTTTAGCTCGTTGATATCTTTTGCCTGTTGAGAAATCAAATACGTGGCAAAGTTTTTATACTCATTTTTTAATTCATATTCTTCTTCGGAAAGATATTTATGTAAGAAAATAGGAGCTCTTCCATAATCCGGAAAGCCGGCTTTGATTAATCTGTTTCTCCTAAGATTAATATTTCCGAATTTATTATTATCACTGCTGATGTGTTCCCATTCTGTTGGTACCAAAAGCTGTTCACGGAATGTATATAGCCATGCAATATGACGATAGATAATTTTTTTCTTTCGATCTTCAAGATCAAAAACACCTATTTCTTCATTTTTTGTATCAAACGCCTGTACCATAGAAGCAAATGAACGGCTGGAGTTTACGATTCCACCCCAGATTTTTCGGGCTTCCCAAAGTCGGTCATAAGCCTGGTTGTTTTTGAAACCTACAAGGAATGCTTCTGCGGTACCAATCAATGCAACAGGTACCCACGGAATAGACATCCAATGCCAGTTGAAAAAATAAAACAGAACAGCAATCAAGGTGCACCAAATTGATATTAAAAGAAGATGTATTCCGGATAGATTGAGAACTTGTTTATAATTGACGTATTTAGTAGTGATCATAAAGATGAATGTGTTTTGCGTGTACAGACAAAATAAGTACCAAACTTTTTAAGTGTTTAGTAAGGGAATGTCTGTTATAAATTTAATTTCAGTTTCTGTTTGATGATAATGTTCTCGGATTGAGTTTGATAATCTTAAATAAAAGTAATAAAAAAAATGCATAAAAAAACCTCTAATTTTTTTTAGAGGTCTTATTTTATATTGATTTAATATTGTAACATTTCTGCGATCTTTTTGGAAAGCTTTTCTGCATTGGGAAGCATTTCTTTTTCTAGTACCAGATTGATAGGAACTGCTGGTACATCCAAAGCTCCCATCGTTTCTACCGGGGCATCCAGATATCTGAAACAGTTTTTAGCAATTCGGTGTGCAAAAGCCTCTGCAAAAGAATTGTTAAGCTGCTCTTCTGTAAGAACGATACATCTTCCATGGGCTTTTACCCTTTCAAACACCAATTCTTCATCAAGAGGAATTAAAGTTCTTAAATCAATGACTTCAACTTTTCCATTAAAGTTCTTCACTGCTTCTTTGGCCCAGTAAACCCCCATTCCATAGGTTACTACTAATAAGGTTCTGCCTTTTTCCGTTTCATTTTTATCCGCTTCAATAACTATTTTGCCTTTTCCGAATGGTAAAATATAATCTTCAGCAGGTTCAATAGTTTTAGCATCTTCAGTTCCAGGAACTTTGCTCCAATACAATCCTTTATGTTCCAGCATTACCACCGGATTTGGATCGTAATAAGCTGCTTTCAATAATCCTTTGAAATCTGCAGCATTACTTGGGTAGGCTATTTTTATTCCTTTAATATTGGCAAGAATGCTTTCAACGCTGCCACTATGGTATGGGCCGCCGCCGCCATAAGCTCCAATAGGTACTCTGATAATATTGCTTACCGGAAATTTTCCACCACTTAAATAGTTGGATTTTGAAATTTCTGTGATCAGTTGATTGATTCCTGGGTAAATATAGTCTGCAAACTGAACCTCAACAATTGGTTTTAGGCCTACAGCACTCATTCCTGTTGTGGAACCAATGATATAAGCTTCCTGAATGGCTGTATTGAAAACTCTTTTACTTCCGAATTTTTTTCCAAGCGTCACTGTTTCACGGAAAACACCACCGATTCTTTCTCCTACGTCTTGTCCATACAAAAGAGCTTCCGGATGTTTCCACATTAGTTCCTGGATGGCATGAATGGCTGCATCTACCATGACAATTTTTTCTCCGCCGGCAGGTTCACGTGTTCCTGTTTCTTCTGTAATGGGAGTAGGTGCAAATACGTGTTGCATCACCGTTTCAGGTTTTGGATCTTCTGCGTTTTTAGCTTTTTCAAAAGCTTCTTCAGCCTCCAGGCGTGTCTTTTTGGTGATTTGTTTTAAAAGATCCTCATCTGCACCTGTTTCCAGTAAATGCTTTCTAAGGATTTCTCCCGGATCTTTAGCTCTATGTTTTATTAAGTCTTCTTCGTCTCTATAGAATTCTCTTCGTACTCCTGAAGTGTGGTGCCCAATTAATACTGTTTTTGCACATACAACTAAAGGTTTTCTCTCTGTTCTTACAAAATCTACAGCTTTTTTCATAGCTTCGAAACTCTCTACAAAATCAGTTCCGTCTACTCTCATTCTGCTTAATCCTGTGAATCCTGCTACAAAATCATAAGCATCACAGGTTCTGGCTTCTTCTTTAGTCACTGAAATTCCCCATTCATTATCCTGAACCAGAAAAATAATCGGAAGCTGGTGTAACGCAGCAAATTGTAATGCTTCACTCACTTCACCTTCTGTTACGGAATTGTCACCAAGGCTACAAACTACAACAGGGTTGTTTTCAAACTCTTGAAGATTGAAATCCTGAATGTATTTTAATCCTTGTGCAACACCGGTTGTAGGGATAGTCTGCATTCCGGTAGCAGAGCTTTGGTGAATGATCTTTGGTTTGTTTTCATCTCTGCTTGAAGGATGAGAGTAATAAGATCTGCCTCCTGAAAAAGGATCATCAGCTTTGGCCAGTAATTGAAGCATCAGTTGATAAGGTTCAAAACCAATTCCCAAAAGAATGCTTTCGTCTCTATAATAAGGGGAAACCCAGTCTTCTTTTTTTAATTGATAAGCGGTTGCTAACTGGATGGCTTCGTGGCCTCTTGAAGTACTATGAACATATTTACAAATATTTCTGTTTTCCTCATAAATATCTGCCATAGCTTTAGCAAGCATCATGTGATGATACGCTTTAAGTAAAATATCCTGAGAAACTTTTTCGTGAAGTGCATTTTCCATAGGAGACAAATATATATAAAAAAAACAAAATACTAACAACTGTTAGTATTTTGCAAAAAAAATATGATTTTACTGATTATTCTTTAATTATTTTTTTAGAAATAACCTCTTTGTCGGTTTTAATCTCAATGATATAAATTCCTTTTGTATAAGTCGATAAATCAATGGATTCCTTATCGTTGCTGATGGTTCCTGTGTGTAATTTTTTACCAGACATGTCGTATACAGAGAAGGTGGATTTCAATGGCGCTTTCAGGATGTTTGTTATGTCTTTTGTAACGGAAGGAACAACAGAAAGACCACTTAAAATTCCCGATTTAGATTCCTTAGTTCCTAATATTTCGCTATATCCGGTTACTAGAATAGAATAGTTTTGAGGGGCATTTTCAGCATTGTTATTTTTTAAAGTACCTTTGTTTGTAATTTCTATTTTGTAAGTTCTTCCTGCAACTGGGTTATCTACTATTACTTGTTCTACATTATCTACAGTATTGTCTCCTTTTGTTGCAGTTATTGGATTGTTAGGATCTAATTTCCAAGGCAAATGCACTGTATTCGTTGTAATGTCAGTAATCCTTAAATCCAAATCATTGACCAGTTTGGATGTTCTGTTGTTATACAAATTTGCTAAAGTAGTATTGCCGTCAACATTTGGGTATTCAGGATCAACCCAGGAAATCGTTACCTTTAAAGGTTCACTTCCGGATGCAATAACTGTTTTCTGATTGGGAGTTCCGCTTGTTAATGTTTCATCACTAAAAATCACTGTATTGTTGGATTTTCCTACAAGAAGCTCTGCTCCTTTTTTAGCATTAATAAATCCCCAGCCAAATTGCGGATCCGGACCTATATTGCCTGCTTCTAAAGCAGAATGAATCATTAGGGTTTTTGCGGATGCTGCATTTAACAAACTTCCCGCAAATAATTGCTTATTAATTTGCGTCCAAAGTCCGATAATTCCTGTAACAATTGGAGCGGAATAAGAAGTGCCATCTCCAACAGCAACTTTATTGCCACCTGTTGCATTATTATCAGTAGAGGCACTTGCAACATCAGTTCCTACGGCTGTAATATCAGGTTTTATTCCACCATCATCTCTTGGGCCGGCACTGCTATAGCTTGAATGAACTACATCTGAAGAGGTAGTGTATCTGGCATCATTTGTTGTAATTCTATCTGAAGCAGCTACTGAAATAATATTTTTAGCTACCGATCCTGGTGAAATACAGTCATAACCTAGTGAACAGTTGTAAGGAGGAGTAGTGTCTGTTGCTGCAAATTCAGTCCAGTTTCCTGAAGAGTTTTTGTAATATTTTTTAAAACTGGAAGTGGCGGTAGAATAATTAGGATTTCCCATTCCGAATGAATTTCCAGCAGACTTTACAATAATATATGAAGGGTCACTATAAACAAGTAAATCATAAAACTTATCATTGATGATATAGGAGCCCTGCATATCATAAGATGCTGCTGAAGGCGTAAAAGATCCCAGCCATGCCCAGGCACTTTCATTATTGATTTTCTGAGCATCCCAGCCTGCGTTGATTCCATAAGAATGATTAGAAATGTTAGGAGCCGCTTTTAAGATTTTCTGGAATACATTGCTTGAGGTTGTTTCTCCCGGAAGTGTAGAGCTGCCAAAGGAGTACGCATCAATGGTGCAGTTGGGGGCAATTCCTCTAAAATTCACTTGTCTGGTTGTTCCGTTGGTATAAGTTAAGGTAAATGGATAGTCTTTGGCTCCAATAAAACTAGCTACAGCAGTAGCATGGTCTCCATAATTAAGGGTGGAATTCTCTTTATTGGTAATTCTGTTGGCCGCATTATTGAAAAATACATGCCCGGCAAATACCCTTGCTGTACTGGATACAGTGCTGCCATCAAAAATGGTGAATTTGATATTTTCGCCATTAAAGGAACCTGTTAATCCCGTAATATTACCTCCTTGAAGATAATCGGAATTGGAATTTTTAACCTGATCCAGATCATGGATTTTGTAGAAATAGGGTTTATTGCCATCTGTAAATCCGGCTAGGCTAGCTCTTTGTTCTTCAATTTCTTTGGAGGTTTCCTGATTTCTGTTTGAGCCAAAATTTTTAGCAACATAGGCTTCAAATTTTCGAATGTCTTCTGATCTTTGTTTTTCAAATTCTCTTTTCAGAGATTCATTGTTTTTTTGCGCACTTGCTAATGAAATAGTTAAAATGCTGATCGAAATAAAGATTTTGTTCATAATATTTGATAAATGTTTATGAGTTGTTGTGTTTTTTCAAATATATGAATATTGTATTTTTATTCCTTTTTTAGTGTTTGTAATTTGATTTTTTACATCCTTTATTGTGTTTTTGCAATTTTTTTATTTAAAATATTAAATTGTTTTTTAATTTTATAGTTTTATTTTCATTCAAGTTGAGATAGGGATCATGCTGAAGTGGTTAAATAGAGTTTTTATTTTTAATGAAATTTGACTTAAAATAAATGTTTGATTAAAAATCAATAGGGATATTGTTCAATATCGGTATCATTTTTGATTTTTTATAAAGAATTGGGTGAGTGTTTAACTACTTTTTCAAATCAATAATTGGAAAAAATGAAGTAACTTTACATTCTCTTTTTTATAAAAAAGTTAGAAAATTATATGTATTTAATTTTTGACACAGAAACAACAGGTTTACCAAAAAATTTCAATGCACCCCTTTCAGATTCTGATAACTGGCCAAGAATGGTACAGATTGCATGGCAGGTGCATGATGATGATGGTAATTTAATTGAAAATCAGGATTATATAATAAAGCCTGAAGGGTATGATATTCCCTTTAATGCGGCGAGGATTCACGGTATTACAACGAAAATAGCCAATGAAGAAGGACGTGATCTGCAGGAGATCTTAGAAGAGTTTTCTAAGGTTCTGGAAAAGATAAGAGTAGTTTCCGGACACAATGTTGAATTTGATTACAATATTGTAGGAGCAGAATTATATAGAAAAAATATAAAAGACAACCTTCAGGAAAAGCCAAGAGCTGATACAATGATCCTGGGAACAGATTACTGTCAGCTTGGAGGAGGTCGTGGCGGCCGATATAAATCTCCCAAACTAGAGGAGCTTTATGAAAAATTGTATGGGAATAAATTTGATGAAGCCCATAATGCTGCTGCCGACGTAAATGCTACAGCCAGAGCATTCTTCGAAATGGTAAGAATTGGAGTTGTTCCTGCTGAAACATTAAAAATTTCAGAAGATCAGTTAGCCTATTTCAAGAGCCTTTATCCTGATCCGATTAAGCCTTTTAATATTGTTATCAGGAGACAGATTGCAGATTTTCACAATAAGAAGAAGCAACAGGATTTCGGAAGTATTGATGAAATTGACTTAGGCAAATACTTCAATTTTGATAATCATAGTGTTTTTTCTACGCTAACGGCTACTACCAGTATTAATGACTTAATTAAAAAAGCTTCTGATGAAAACTTTCCGGCAGTCGGAATGGTGGATTTGGGAAATATGATGGGAGCTTTTAAGTTTGTATCTGCAGTGGAAGGAGCAAACGGAGACAGAGCAAAAAAACATAAAGAATATCTGGCTAAAAAACAGGAGGCAGAAGAAAATGGAACTGAATTTAATGAGTCAGAGCCTATTTCTGAACCATTGATCCCTGTTGTCGGCTGTGAATTTTATATTTCTGAACGGTACGAGCAAAAGCAGTTTACCAAAGATGATCCGGATAGAAGAACCCAAGTGGTGCTGCTGGCAAAAGATTTTAACGGATATAAAAACTTAGCAAAACTTTCAAGTATTGGTTTCCTTAAAGGATTCTATTTTGGAGTTCCAAGGATTAGCCGTGAATTGATTGCTGAGTATAAAGAAGGAATCATTGCACTTACTTCCGGAATTATGGGAGATATTCCCGATGCGATCTTAAATACCGGTGAACAGAAAGGAGAAGAGCTTTTTAAATGGTGGAGCGAAACTTTTGGAGAAGACTTCTATGTTCAGCTTCAAAATCATAATCTGCCTGAAGAAGAACACTTAAATGAGGTTCTTTTATATCTTGCAGATAAATACAATGTTAAAATTTTAGCACAGAACGAAACGTTCTATACCAATAAAGACGATGCGAATATTCAGGATATTGTAAGCTGTATCAAAGATGGAGAAAAGCTGACAACACCTATTGGAAAGGGGTTTGGTAAGAGAAGAGGATTGGCAACGGGAGAGTATTATATGAAAAATTCCCACGAGATCAAGGAAGCTTTTCTTGCTTACCCGGATGCATTTGAGGCGTATGAGGAATTTTTTGCAAAATTTAAACCTTATACCCTTAAAAGAGACGTACTCCTTCCAAAATTTGATATTCCTGAAGAATTTATCCATGCAGAAGATGAGTTAGATGGAGGGAAAAGAGGGGAGATGGCTTATCTTACCCATCTTACTTATGAAGGAGCAAGAAAAAGATATCTTGACACTGGAATTACAGATGAAATTAAAGAACGTCTGGACTTCGAACTTGAGGTAATTGCCAATACCGGATATCCGGGATACTTCCTTATTGTACAGGATTTCTGTAATGAAGCTAGAAATATGGGAGTTTGGGTAGGCCCCGGAAGGGGATCTGCTGCAGGATCTGCTGTTGCTTACTGTATTGGAATTACCAATGTTGACCCTATTAAATATGACCTCCTTTTTGAGAGATTCCTGAATCCGGAAAGGGTTTCGATGCCCGATATTGATATTGACTTTGATGATGAAGGTAGAGACCGTGTTATCAAATGGGTAATCGAAAAATACGGACAAAGCCAGGTAGCACAAATTATTACTTACTCCGTTTTAGGAGGGAAATCAGCTATTAAAGATGCGGGAAGGGTGTTGGATGTTCCAATTCCTGATACCAATAATATTGCTAAACTTATTCCTTCCACACCAGGAATGAATATTGCGAAAGCATTAGCAAAATATGATAAACTGAAGCCGGAAGAACAAATGCTTGTTGATGAAATGAGATATGTTCTGGAGAGTCCCGATGATTCCCGCCACGGAGTTTTAGCAAGTGCTAAGAAGATGGAAGGATGTATCAGGAATACAGGTATTCATGCCTGTGGTGTAATTATTACTCCGGAAGATGTAAGTAATTTGGTTCCGGTAACGATCGCGGCTAAAGATGCCGATATTTTGGTATCTCAGTTTGATAACTCGGTGGCAGAAAGTGCAGGTCTTCTGAAAATGGACTTCCTGGGTCTTAGGACACTGACGATCATTAAAGATGCTTTAAAATTAGTAAAAGCAAGATATGGAATAGATATAGATCCGGATCTTATTCCTCTGGATGATACCAAGACGTATCAGTTATTTAAAGAAGGAAGAACAGTCGGGATTTTCCAGTATGAAAGTCCCGGGATGCAAAAATACATGAGGGAACTTAAACCTACTGTTTTTGCCGATCTTATTGCCATGAACGCTCTTTACCGTCCGGGGCCGATTAAATATATCCCGAACTTTATCAATAGAAAGCATGGTATTGAAGAGATTGTTTATGACTTGCCGGAAACGGAAGAATATTTAAAGGAAACCTACGGGATTACCGTATATCAGGAGCAGGTAATGCTTCTTTCCCAGAAGTTAGCCAACTTTACGAAAGGTGAAGCGGATACGCTTAGAAAAGCTATGGGTAAGAAACAGATCGATGTTCTTAACAAAATGTATCCTAAGTTCATTGAAGGAGGTAGAAAAAATAATCTGAACGAGGAAAGATTAGAAAAAATCTGGAATGACTGGAAAGCCTTTGCAGAATATGCCTTCAATAAATCTCACTCTACCTGTTATGCGTTTATTGCTTATCAAACGGCCTTTTTAAAAGCCAATTATCCTGCGGAATATATGGCGAGTGTAATGAGTAATAACATTAACAATACCGATTCAATTACCATGTTTATGGAGGATTGTAAGAGTATGGGGGTTGATGTTTTAGGGCCTGATGTGAATGAATCCCAATATAAATTCTCTGTAAACGAAAAAGGACAGATCCGTTTTGGTCTGGGAGCAATTAAGGGAATCGGAGAGGGGCCAAGTGAAGCTATTACCAGAGAAAGAGAAAACGGAAGGTTTAAAAATATTTATGATTTTTTTGAAAGAATATTACCTTCCCAAATGAATAAAAGAGTGGCGGAAAGTTTAGTGGTTGCCGGAGCTTTTGATGAACTTGATGTCTTCCACAGAGGTCAATACTTTGATATTGATATGGCAGGAAAAACCAACCTGGAAAGATTGATCAGATATGGACAAAGCTTTCAGGAAAGTAAAAATGAAATGGAGCATTCCTTGTTTGCTGATTTTGCGGATGAGGTTCAAATTGAGCAGCCTAAATTACCTCCTTGCCCTGAATGGCCCAATATGCATAAGCTAAATAAGGAAAAAGAAACGATCGGATTCTATCTTTCTGCCCATCCATTAGATGAGTTTAAATATCAGTTCCAGTTTATGCAAGGAAGACTTTCCAAGAAATCAGTTTTGGAAAAAGGAGAAGAAGAGAAGGTGGTTACTGATGAAGCGCCTGTTCTTGAACAGGATTCGCAGGACGAAACTACCGATCTTACTGAAATCGTTTCTGATGAATTGTCTGTAGGAGAAGAAGGGGTAATAGAAGAAACTACCAAAAAGGCTGAGCCAAAAGGAAATTTCTTATTCTTAAATCTTGATGAGGTAGATGCTTACAAAGAGCAAGCTTTTGCTAATAAACAGGATGAGTTATTTGAAGAAAAAAAGAAAGACTGGAAAACCCTTCAGAAAGAAAGAGAAAATGGTGGCGGTGGAAAAGAGTATACCGTAGCAGGGCTTATTACGGAGTATAGAGTACAGGATGGTTTCAGAAGCGGTGAAAAAGTTGCTTTTGTGACGTTGGAAGATTATTCCGGGTCTTATTCTTTCAGACTAGGGGATAGGGATTATATGAAATTGAAGGAAAAGCTTGAGGTGCAAAGATTTGTTATTTTTAAAATAAAATTTGCTCAGGTTAAAGATGGTAGAGTCTTTGTAAATGTAAATGATGTAATTGAGCTTCAGGAAGCATTTGAAAGGTTTGCTAAGAGTATCTCTCTGGTGATGGATGTAATGGATGTAAGACTTGAAGATCTGGATTTCTTCAGAACTGTATTGGATAGAAATAAAGGAAATCAGAAGTTAAAATTCTTCATTAAGAACATTGATGACGATTCCCATATTGAAGTTCAGTCTATGAAACATTCTGTAGATTTGAATGGAGATTTGATTAAAGAAATACAATTACTTAACAAATATGAGTTCTATCTGAATTAAAAATAATCATATAATAATTTGAAAAGTGGCTTTTGGCCACTTTTTTTTGTTTGAATGTATTAAATAACTGATATTATTTGTCTTATGTAGAAATATTATTTTATGTTAAGTTTGACTTTTTCACAGGACAATATTTAGTGTTGTTTTTGTTTTAAATAGTTGATAGTTAGTTGTTTGTATTTATAGTAAATGATTAGTAAATAAATGTTAAATTTAAATAATTGTTTGATTTGATTTAAAAATAAATGCTATTTTTAATTCATTAAATAATGTTTTTAAATATTTTATGATATTTATTTAAATATTTTTTAAATTTATCGCCCTAACTATTATTACTAATTTATGAAGAGAATTTTACTCACGTGCCTGACCGCTTTTTATTATTGCGTGTCCGCACAGGTGGGGCCGCCACAAATTGCTACCCCTAACACGAATAACGGATATGGAGTTACACAATCCTCCGAAACGTACACCCCATTATCTGCAAGTAGAACTGTATGGCAAGCGGGTGCTACACTGGCTACGGATTTAGTATCGGGAGCGATTCCTTTACCTTCCGTTTTTAAATACAATAACCAGAATTATAATTCTGTTTATATCAGCAATAATGGTTTTGTTACATTGGGGGCTGCAACAACTAATGGAACTTATGGTTCATTATCTACGGATAATTCTCCCACTACTCATGAGGCTGCTTTTGCCGGGTTTTCAGCAAATTTAAGAAATGCAAATACTGCGACTTCTGAAATTGCCTATGAAACAGTAGGTAATAAATTCATTGTGCAGTTTACTGATTTGCAAGGGAGTTCAGGATCTGCGGCTCAACTTTTGAATTTTCAGATTCAGCTGAACCTTACCACTGGAGCGGTAGCTATCGTCTATGGAAACTGTGTTTCCGGAAGCGCTACACTTTCTGGTCAGGTAGGGATAAGAGGATCTGAAGCATCAGATATTAACAATTTTACGGGAACAAATTGGACGACCCCTGCTGTGGGGACTTCCATTTCTTCCAGCTTAACTTTAGGGACGAGTAATGGAACAACGGTTCCTGCTTCAGGATTAACCCTTACTTTTACTCCGGGAACATGGCAGTCTGCCCCTACTACCTTTGCTACTTTACCTTTTACTGAAACTTTCAGTACATGGGAAAATGGTAATTCTACCTTGGATTTACCGAATGCCAATTACTGGAGAACATGGCCGTCAAGAGGTGATAATTCCTGGAGACAAAGTGATATTTCAAGTAGTGGATTTACATCTACATCAGGATGGACAGGTACCAGTGGGTCTGTAACAATTGGAGGGTCTGCAGTAGCTCCTGCGGCAAGATTCCACTCTTACAACTGTCAATATGCTTCAGGGTATATGGATTTATACATTAATTTATCATCAGGTTCTGGTGATAGGATTCTAAGTTTTGATTATGCCAATCCGTCCGGAGCAGATGTTTTGAAAATACAAATTTCAACAGACAATGGAATAACATTTACCGATTTAGGAACTCCGTTTGGAGCTACTTCATCAACGTCACCATGGGTTACAAACTATGTAAATTTAGCATCTTCCAGTCCTAATGCTATCGTAAGATTTTTAGCGAAAGGAGATAATGGAAGTGATGATATCTACGTGGACAATGTTAAAGTTTCTGCTGTAGCAGTTGTTCCTGACTGTTCTCCTATTACGTCCCCTGCCAACGCATCAACAGGAGTGGCAGTTACCCCAAGTTTTAAATGGGATGCTTCACCTAATGCAGCTTCATATAAGTTAAAGCTGGGAACTACACCAGGTGGATCCAATGTGATGGCCGGAGTAGATGTTGGAAATGTACTTACTTATACTATCCCTGCAGCTAGTCAGTTATTATATGGTACGACTTATTATGCAACTATATTGCCTACCAACACTACTGGAACAGCAAGCGGATGTACAGAAGTATCATTTACTACAAAAAATATTGGTTGTCCTTCAGTGACGTTACCTGCATCAGGGGCATCAGGAGTTTCTCTTACGCCAACCATCACATGGGGAGCTGTAACAGATGCGACAGGGTATAAGATATCTATAGGAACCACAACAGGCGGAACTGATGTTATGAACAATGTTGATGTTGGAAACATTACTTCATATACACTTTCTTCGGCACTTAATTATACTACAAAATACTATTATACAGTAAACGCCTATACTGCGACAAGTACTTCTGCTTCATGTACTGAACGTAACTTTACAACGGTTTGCGGGGCTGAAAATATACCAACTATTTCACAAGGATTCAGTACATTGACTCCAACATGCTGGTCTACTGCTAAAGGGGATGTGACTGCTAATTCTACTTTAACATATGGAAGTAGTAAATGGACAGCTGCATCAGGTTTTGCTAATACAGGCAGTAATACGGCTGTAAAATTGAATTTATATGGAACAAACACCGGTGACTGGCTAATTTCTCAGCCAATCAATCTAGGAGCAACTCCTGGGGCTAATAGAATTAGATATAGAATGGCTGTTACCAGCTATACAGGTACTACTGCTCAGTCAACATTAGGGACACACCAGGTTAGAGTAATTATTTCTACAGATGGAGGAACTACCTGGAGCAATACTAATGTTATAAAAACGTATACAGGAGCCGGAACCTATTCTAATACAGGTCAAACAGAAACTATTGATCTTTCAGCGTATTCTGGTACTGTTAAAGTAGCTTTTGTTGCAACTACAAGTTCTACTTCGCCTGATATTTATTTCCATCTTGACGATTTCATTGTAGAGCCTATACCAACATGTATGGAACCGGATTCTCCAGTGGTAACGAATGTTACTGGTGCTACGTCAGACTTATCTTGGAATGCTCCTGCTTCATTACCTGCTAATGGATATGAATACTATTATTCTACCATTAATACAGTGCCTACTGCTAACGTAGCGGTATCAGGAACAAGTACTACTACAAGTGCTGTTCTCAATGGACTTACCCCTGCTACCACTTATTATGTTTGGGTTCGCTCATCATGTAGTGCTACCAATAAGAGTATTTGGTCACAGGCAGCAACATTTGCTACAGCATGTGCACCATTACAGGTATATTCTCAAAATTTTGATGCAATCCCTGTTGATACACTTCCTGCGTGCTGGACAAGCATAGGAACGACTGTTGGTAATGCGAAAGTATCTGCTTATACAACAACAACGGTTGCAAGTGCTCCTAATGCTCTCTATATTTATAGTAGCAGTACAGGTACAGGGATGGTTTCAACACCTGATTTTATAGGCTTGGATTCTAACAATTCAACAATCAGCTTCAAAGGAAGAGCAAATCTTACTGCTGGTGGAGTTGTTCAGATTGGTTATCTAACGAATCCTGCAGATGTTTCTACTTTTGTAGTGTTGGATACTTATACAGCTTCAAGTACGACTGCCATCGATAATCATTCTTTAAATATTACGGGAGTTCCTGCCGGAGTTACTAAGCTTGTATTCAAGCATACAGGATCTCCAGCTAACAGTGTATTGATTGATAATTTTGTGTATCAAGCCGGAAACCTTTCTACTTCTGAAGTAGCAACGGTTAAAAATGAAATCAAAGTTTATCCTAATCCATTCTCTGATACCCTGAATATTACAGATATTTCTAAAGTTAAAGCGGTTCAGATCGTAGACGTATCGGGTAGAGTGTTGAAAACCATTGAAAATCCTTCTTCAGTACTTCAGCTATCAGACCTTAAACAAGGAATGTATCTGGTGGTGCTTCAGATGAAAGATAATACCAAACAAACTATTAAAGTTATTAAGAGGTAAAACCAATTAATATAATAATTTAAAGCAGTGACTTAATAGTTGCTGTTTTTTTTTAATATTTTTTTAATGTTGTGTTAAAATTATTATTAATTTGGCAAATATATTAACACCTAAAAAAAATTGTATATGAAGAAAATCTTACTTATGTGCTTGTCGATGATGAGCGTGATTTTAAGTGCTCAAATTACTTTAGGACAGGGAAGCACTACTGTCGGAAAAGTTCCGGTTGACAGCTATTGGGAGTATTCCTATTCTCAACAAATTTTTAAAAAACAAGAAATCAATGCGAATGCTGCAGGAAATATTACAGGTCTTACATTTTACATGGATCCTGCTGGAGATATAACGAACTCATCAGATTGGGTTGTTTATTTGGGGCATACTTCTAAAACTGAATTTGCAGATGACAATGATTGGATTCCTGTTTCGGATCTTACAGAAGTATATGCTGGTACAGTGAGTAATGTAAACGGAATTGTAGAAGTTACTTTTGCAACACCTTTTCCTTATAATAATACGCAGAATCTTGTGGTTGCAGTGGATGAAAATAACCCGGAATATGATGATGATCGTGTATTTTATGTACATCAGCTTAATAATGCAACTAAATCAACGATTAGTACTATAAGTAGCTATGAAAATATTGATCCTTCAACTCCTGATTATGGAAGTCTGTTTGATTATAGATCTGTGATCACTTTTAATGGATTAACTCCTGGTACAACACCAGCGTGTACCTCTCTAATGTCTCCTGCTAATAATGCAATTATGGTGCCGTTATCTTCTGTGATTAGCTGGTATCCATCGCCTGGAGCAACAAGTTATAAAATATCTATAGGAACTACACCTGGCGGTTCAAATATTGTGAATCAGCAGTCGGTAAGTACTACAAGTTTTACCCCAGCAGCTCCTTTTTCTTCTGATACCACTTATTATGTAAGAATTGTAGCTGTAGGAGCAGGAGGACAATCTTCAGGTTGTTCAGAAACAAAATTCAGTACCGAACTCTCAGCTCCTTTAAATGATGAGTGTACTACAGCGATTACATTAACGGTAAATCCGGATATGAATTGCGGAAATAAAACATTTGGACATACTTTTGGAGCAACTCCGTCAAATCTAACAATAGACCCTTGTTACGGAGAAGCAGATGATGATGTATGGTATAAATTCACGGCAACTTCAGATACCCATGTTATTTCATTTAGTAACAACGTTTCTATTGGATCAGAATATAGTTATTCACTTATGTTCCAGCTTTTAAACGGAGATTGTACTAGTTTGGCAAGTGTTGAATGTTCAGATTATGATGATCTGAAAATTATTTCTGGACTTACTCCGGGTGCAACCTATTACCTAAGAATGTATACAGATGGGGGTGCAGGACAAGCTCAAAGCTTTGATATTTGTGTAGGAACGCTTCCTCCAACTCCTGTAAATGATGCTTGCTCTGGAGCTTTAACTGTTTCAACATTCCCTTATGCATATACACAATCTGATGCTGCGGGAGCTACCAATAATGACGGAATTATTGATACCTGTCAAGACAAGATGAACGATGGTACATGGTTTACTTTTACAGGTGATGGTAGCGTGTATGATATTACAGTTTCAATGCCGACAGGAAGTACATTTGATCCTCAGATAGGGGTGTATAGCGGTGCATGTGGTGGTTTGAGCTGTGAAAAAACGGCTGATAATGGAACTGCTGGTGGTACAGAAACGGCTTCCGTACCTACCGTAGCAGGAACTGTATATTATGTGAATGTAGGACATTATAGTAACTATTCGGATCAAATGGAAGGTACATTTACTATCTCCATTAATAAAGAAAGTCTTGGAACTTCTGAAGTAGCTTCTAAGAATAAAAATGAAATTAAAGTATATCCAAATCCATTTGCAGAAGTATTGAATATCGCAAAGGCAGACCAGGTGAAATCCGTTTCTGTTCTTGATATTTCAGGGAAATTGGTGAGAACCATTGAAAACCCTTCTGCGACCCTTCACTTGGGAGATTTGAAACAAGGTATATATATGGTTGTATTGAATATGAAAGATGGATCTAAAAAGACGGTTAAAGCGATCAAAAAATAATTAAACTATTAGAAAAAAGACGAATCATTTTAGATTCGTCTTTTTTTATACCTGTATTTTCTGTGAATAAATATCAGCTTTTTATCTAAGGATAGAACATTTAAGTACAATCAGTTGGTTTAAATTTTATTTTAAATTCATTGAAGTATGTAAAATAATCAATGGAATAAATTTAATTGTATTATAAATATAATTATTTGTTGGTTTTTTTGCTTTTGTGTGGGTTGTTTTTAGTATTTTATTTAAAATATTATTAATTTACTTGTTGAATTTAACACCAAAAATAAATATATATGAAAAAAATCTTACTCTGGTGCTTACTGATGGTAAGCATAATTTTAAATGCTCAGATCACATTAGGGGAAGGGAGCACAGCGGTTGGAAATGTTCCGATCAATACAAATTATGGCTATTCCTATTCTCAACAAATCTTTACTAAGCAAGAGATTAATGCGAGTGCCGCAGGAAATATTACAGGGTTGAAGTTCTTTGCAAATCCCTCTGCAGGTCTTGACAATTCCTCAAGCTGGGTGGTCTATCTTGGGCATACTTCTAAAACAAACTTTTCTGGAGGAAGCGACTGGATTCCTATTGCAAATCTTACGGAAGTTTTCTCAGGAACTGTTACCAATGCAAATGGAGTAGTGGAAATTGTATTTTCTACTCCTTTTGCCTATGATAATAGCCAGAATCTAGTGATTGCAGTAGATGAAAATACTTCAGGTTATGATTTTGACAATAATACATTTACTGTATATACTCTTCCCAATGCCCAAAACAGGGCTATTTTATATAGATCAGATGGTAATGATCCCGATCCTTCAAGTCCTCCCACGGGAACCTTACAAGAATATAGAGCGGCCACTGGTATAACAGGGCTTACTCCAAGTTCAATACCAACATGTGCTTCTGTGACATATCCGGTAAATAATGCAACTCTTATACCTGTTTCTCCTGCAATCACATGGGCAATGTCACCAGGAGCTACAAGTTATAAAGTTTCTATAGGGACAACACCTGGAGGAACAGATATAGTGAACCAACAAACAGTAACCACTGCAAGTTTTACTCCTTCATCTCCACTTTCTGTTAATACAACTTATTATCTTAGAGTAGTTTCAGTAGGATCAGGAGGAGAGTCAGTAGATTGTTCTACTATAAAATTTAAAACAATACCGCCGCCGCCGACCAATGATGAATGTAGCAGTGCTGTTACATTAACTGTAAATCCAGATCTTAATTGTGCTGTAACTACTGCAGGAACAACGCTTTCTGCAACAGATTCAGGAGTAGATCCAGATCCTTGTTATGGTAACCCAGATGATGATGTATGGTATAAATTCACGGCTACAGCTTCCAGTCATATAATTTCTCTTAAAAATATCACTTCCGTTGGATCCAATTCTAGTACTGATACTTATTTTCAGGTTCTTAGTGGAAGTTGTGGAACTATGAATAGTATTCTATGTTCGGATCCTGATACGGGAACCGTTAACGGACTTAATCCTGGAGATACTTATTATATACGAGTTTTTAGTTATGCTGCAGGTGCTGTATATGCACAAAGCTTTAATATATGTATTGGTACATTACCACCACCGCCATCTAATGATGATTGTGCAGCTGCAATTACGCTGGCTGTAAACCCGGATATGAATTGTGGATCTATTACGGCGGGAACAACACTTTCCGCAACAGATTCAGGAGTAGATCCAGATCCTTGTTATGGGAACCCAGATGATGATGTATGGTATAAATTTACAGCAACACATTCATCTCATATTGTTTCACTCAAAAATGTAGAACCTGCCGGAATTGGAACCAGTTCAGATATTTATTTTCAGGTTTTAAGTGGAGATTGCAATAGCTTAAGCAATGTTTTTTGTTCTGATCCTGATTATGGAATCATAGATGGACTTACTGTAGGGAATACTTATTATGTAAGAGTATACAGCTATGGAGGAGCCGGATCTGCTCAAAGTTTCAATATTTGTATTGGTACATTACCTCCGCCTCCTTTAAATGATGAATGTACTACAGCGATTACTTTAACGGTAAACCCTGATATGAATTGCGGAAATAAAACATCCGGACATACCCTTGGAGCAACTGATTCCAACCTACCTGTTGATCCTTGTGATGGAGAAGCAGATGATGATGTATGGTTTAAATTTACAGCAACTTCAAATACCCATGTTATTTCGCTGGGTAATACCATGTCCATAGGTTCTGTATCTAGTTATTCACTTTTATTCCAGGTGTTCAGCGGAGATTGTAGTAATCTGGCTAGTGTGGACTGTTCAGATTACGAAGATATAAAAGTGATTTCCGGTCTTACAATCGGGCAAACTTATTATATAAGAGTATATACCGGTGATGGAGCAGGAAATGCACAAAGTTTTGATATTTGTGTAGGAACTATTCCGCCGCCACCGGCAAACGATGCTTGTTCGGGAGCTTTGGTTGCCTCTGTATTCCCTTACACCTACACACAGACTGATGCTGCAGGAGCTACCAATAATGACGGATTTATTACAGCTTGTTCTTCCGGGATGAATGATGGAACATGGTTTACTTTTACCGGAGATGGAACAGAACATGAGATCAAAGTGACAATGCCATCAGGAAGTGATTTTGATGCTGAATTAGGAGTGTATAGCGGTACATGTGGCAACTTAACTTGTGTGAATTCTATAGATGCCGGTTTAAGTGGAGGAGAAGAAACAATGACGATCCCAACAGTTGCAGGAACCGTATATTTAGTAAATGTAGGACATTATGATAATGATGAGGATAAAATGGAGGGAACATTTACCATTACTATTAACAAACAGACCCTTGGAACCTCAGAAACAGCGAAAGATAAGAATGAAATAAAAATATACCCAAATCCATTTGCTGATGTATTGAATATTTCAAAAGTAGACCAGGTAAAATCAATTGTTGTTCTGGATATTTCCGGAAGGGTAGTGAAAACAATAGAGACTCCTTCTTCCGTTCTTCATTTAGGAGACCTGAAACAAGGAATGTATCTGATAATGCTGAATATGAAAGATGGTACTAAGCAAACAATGAAAGCCATAAAAAAATAAAGAATAAACCTTACTTCATAAAAAAAGATGGGCGAAATTTTCGCCCATCTTTTTTATTGTAAATGATCCATCACTTATTACCCATTATTGGTTACTTGTTCGGTATCGGTTGTATATCTCCCTTATTCATAAGGTCGAAAACGGTTGGAAAGAACATTGCGAGAATAAAGTAAATTATGATCATTAGTACGATGAGTACAAAAAGAATAATTACTAAGCTATTCGGTTTGTTTTTCTTTTGTGGTTCCATGATTTTGTGGTATTTGGTGAATAGATTTAACTAATTACCTAATATTAAGCTAATTTCTTGCCACATTGTTTGCAATACCTTGCATCATCATCAATATCTTCATTACCACAGCGGTCGCACACCTTTTCCAGATTTTGTCTTTTATTTCGCATTTCTGCTGTTACTATTCCTGTAGGAACTGCAATAATGGAGTAACCAGCAAGCATCAAGACAACCGCAAAAAACTTCCCTAGCGGGGTGATGGGGGAGACATCTCCGTATCCCACGGTAGTTACAGTTACTACAGCCCAATAGATAGATTGAGGAATGGTTTCAAACCCTTGTCGGCCACCTTCCACCATAAACATCAGGGAACCCACAATCACTGAAAATATAATCAGGAATAAAAGGAATATATAAATTTTCCTGGAACTGTTTTTTAAAGCCCTTACAATAAGGTAGCCGTCATTCATAAAGTCCAATAAGTTGAAAATTCTGAAAATTCTCAACATTCTCAGCATTCTGAAGATCAAAAAATACTTTGTGATTGGAAAAAAGAAGCTGAGATAAAAAGGAACCAAAGCAAGAAAATCAATAAGTCCAAAAAAACTAAATATATAATTCTTCTTATTTTTAATCACAGTGATTCGCATAGAATACTCAATGGTGAAAAAAATGGAAATAATCCATTCGAGAATCAGGAAAGTATAATGGAATCTTTTATCAAGCTTTGGTACACTCTCCATCATAATAATGGCAGTGCTTGTAAGAATTAATGACAATAAAATAATATCGAACAGTTTTCCGAGCCTGGTGTCGGAGCGATAAATTATCCGGTAAAGGAATCTTTTCCATAAGGTGTCTTCAGGAATAAGATTATGTTCTCTTTCCATTTTTTAGGGTTATTTCATGACGAAGTTAATCATTTCAATCAAGTAGGGTAAATATATGATTGTTAAAAGAATTTAGCAAATATTCATGAATTTCCCATTGTTTAGCCGTGAATGATTATATCTAAAATTCTGGGTTTTAAAAAATTATAAATTGTAAAGTACGCATAAAATATGACATATAAAAAAAAATTTTAACATATTTTGGGTTCTGTTTTGTAATTTTATTCTTCAAAATATGAGATTTTGATAAAAATTTTAACTTCATAAAAAAGTATCTGGATATCATTTTAGATCTTGATAGATTAAGATTGATGGTATGGCCTTAATGAAGAGATAATTTCTATTGCTGAAGCTCTTATTTTTAATATGTCAGTGAATAATTGAATAGAACCTCTCTGAAGATGTTTTTTTGTTCCTACATCCTTTCAGGTTGGTCATGCTGGTGTTATGAAGATAAATTCTGGAAACGCAAATGTAAAGTCCACTCTCGGTTTAACTGCACCTGGAAATACGTCCGTTTTAAGTAAGAGTACAGGTGCTTTGTGCTTTTTTCTAATTTTTGTACAAGCTTGGCCGAAGTTGCCTTTTTAGCAAAAGAGTCCTTTTTTACCCATTAAGCTTTCACATACTTATTGCAATTTTCGTCAGTTTGTTTTCTGTAGCTGTAGAAAATTTTTCCGAATCCTTCTAAAATTAATATCTTCGCTGTAACTGTAAAATATAGAGTAAATGAAGCTAAGAACTGTAATTTCAAAGATAGAAGAGGAAATAAGTATCAGACAGGCAGAAGATTTTGACAATGTTGGGCTATTATGTGGAGTTCCGGATCGTGATGTCTCTGGGATTCTGGTTTGCCATGATGCATTAGAAAATGTAGTAGATGAAGCCATTGAAAAAAATTGCAACCTGATTGTGTGTTTTCATCCTATTATATTTTCGGGATTGAAATCGTTAACCGGGAAAAACTATGTGGAAAAAGCAGTTTTAAAAGCTATTGAAAATAAAATAGCCATTTATGCTATTCATACCGCCTTTGATAATGATTTCTTTGGAGTCAATTATGGAATATGCAGCCAGTTGGGATTGAAAAACATGAAAATACTTCAGCCCAAACAAAATAATTTGAAACAACTTACTGTTTTTGTACCTAAAGACTATTCAGAAAAAGTAAAAGAAGCGATGTTCTCTGCCGGAGCAGGAAGCATAGGTTTTTACGACGAATGCAGCTTTACAGTGAATGGAAATGGAACATTCAGACCGGTTGAAGGTTCAAATCCATTTTCAGGACAACAGAACATTCGTGAGAATGCTGATGAAGATATGATTTCTGTAATTTTTGAAACCTATAAAGAAGGACAGATTATAGGAGCAATGAAAGCAGCTCATCCTTATGAAGAAGTTGCCCATCAGGTTTATAGTCTCGATAATAAAAATCATCATGCCGGGCTGGGAATGTATGGTGAGCTGGAAGAAGAAATGGAAGAAAAGGATTTCCTGGGGTTTGTAAAAGAAAAATTTGGTCTTGAAGTCATCAAACACTCAGCTTTTAATAATAAAAAAATCAAAAGAGTAGGAGTCCTTGGTGGTTCCGGGGCCAGTGGAATACGTTCTGCAATTTCCAAAAAATGTGATGTTTACCTTACTGGAGATCTTAAATATCATGACTATTTTTTAGCAGAGTCTAAAATGTTGATCTGTGATATAGGACATTATGAATCAGAACAATTTGTAACTCAACAATTATTTGAAATTTTATCACAAAAATTTAGTACATTTGCAATTTCAAAATCTATTGAAAAAACAAACCCAGTAAATTATTTCATTTAAATATGGCAAAAACCAACGATATTTCAGTTGAAGAAAAATTAAGAGCTTTATACGATTTACAGATCATTGATTCAAGATTGGATGAAATCCGAAATACTAGAGGAGAATTGCCAATTGAAGTTGAAGATCTTGAAATCGAGATTGAAGGTCTTGAAAAGAGAGCTGAAAAATTTCATGCAGACATTAAAGATCAGGACGATCAAATCAAAACAAAGCATGAAGTAATTAACCATGCTAAAACTTTAATTGAGAAATACAAATCTCAGCAGGATAATGTAAGAAACAATAAAGAGTTTGAAGCATTAGGAAAAGAAATGGAATTCCAGGATCTTGAAATCCAACTTGCTGAAAAGAGAATTAAAGAATTCGGAGCTAAAATCGCTCACAAAAACGAAACTTTAAGCGAGTTGAATGCAAAGATCAACGATTTGAAAAGCCACTTGAAATTCAAGAAAGAAGAACTAGAAGGTTTAATTTCTGAAACTCAAAAAGAAGAAGAATATTTATTAGAGCAATCTAAAGAATATGCAGGTAAAATTGACGAGAGATTACTAGCTTCTTACAACAGAATCAGAACAAACTCTATCAACGGTCTTGCAGTAGTAGGATTAGAAAGAGGAGCTCCAAAAGGGTCTTTCTTCACTATTCCACCACAAAAGCAAATGGAAATCGCTCAGAGAAAGAAAATCATCATTGATGAGCACTCTGGAAAAATCCTTGTTGACGATGAGTTGGTAATGGAGGAAAACGAAAGAATGAAATCTGTAATTAAATTCTAATTATTGATTTTCGACAATATAAAAGCTGTTTCATTTTGAGACAGCTTTTTTATTTTTATTGAAACACAAATGTCACAAATATTTTCACAAATAGCACAGATGTTTTTTTATAAATACTGTTAATTGTCTTATAGCAGTCTCTTTGTCATTCTGACGAAGGAAGAATCTCAACATCGCAGAATAAAAATGTAAGGCCGGATTCCTGCAGAATGACAAATTACGGTTAAAAATCTGCATAATCCGTTACATCTGTGAGAATAAAAAATTCAATAGAAGCGGGCTTTAGCCCGTTTAAAAAAATAACAAACTCCATTGGCTTTAGCCAAAACCTAAATCAAACGGTCAATAGATCCCACAAAAAAACCGCTTCATTTGAAGCGGCTATTATTTTTTAATCCTGATGATCATACATCTTATTGTAAAGGCTCATAAATTTCTCTTTTACCGCTTTTCTTTTCAATTTCAGCGTAGGAGTCAGAAGTCCGGATTCAATGCTCCAAATTTCAGGAGTCAGCTCAATCTTCTTAATTTTCTCCCAATTTCCAAGGTGTTCATTAATCCCTTCGATTTCCTTTTCAATCCTTTGTTTCAATTCTGTACTGCTGGCAATTTCAGCAGGAGTAGAACCAATGTTGAGGTTATTTCTCATAGCCCAGCTTTTAGCAAACTCAAAATCAGGTTGTACCAGGGCACATGGCATTTTTTCACCATCACCTACGACCATAATCTGCTCAATGAATTTTGATGCTTTGGCTAAATTTTCAATCGTTTGAGGAGCAATATATTTTCCGCCGGATGTTTTAAACATTTCTTTCTTACGATCCGTAATCTGTAAAAATCCATCACTATCAATATGACCAATGTCTCCTGTTTTAAAGAATCCATCTTCAGTAAACGCTTCTTTGGTCATTTCCTCATTTTGGAAATACCCTTTGAAAACAGATGCCCCTTTTACGGTAATTTCACCATCTTCCTGAATCTTTACTTGTAGGTTGTCCAAAGGAACACCCACGGTTCCTACTTTCATTTTTTCAAAACTGTTTACAGAAATTACAGGAGAAGTTTCCGTTAAACCATACCCTTCCAAAATAGGAATTCCTGCATTCTGGAACATTAAATTCAGTCTTGTAGATAGGGCAGCGGATCCTGAAACTAAAGTAACAATTTCACCTCCTAATCCTTCTCTCCATTTAGAAAATACTAATTTATCTGCAATAAGTTCCTGAATACCCGATGGTTTTGAAACTGACTTCTTTTTAGTAATTAAATTCAAAGCCCAGAAGAATATTTTAGATTTCAAACCTCCGGCAGATGAACCGGTATTGTAAATTTTATCATATACTTTTTCTACCAATCTTGGCACTACAGTCATGTAATGAGGCTTTACTTCCTTTACATTTTCCCCCATTTTATCAATGCTTTCAGCAAAATAAAGGGAAAAACCGTTGTATTGGTAAAGGTAAAAAAGCATTCTTTCAAAGATATGGCAGATAGGAAGAAAACTTAATGCTCTTGTTTCTTTGTAATCTAGGCTTTTCTTCTTAGGAATTCTTGGAATAGAACCTAATACGTTGGAAACAATATTGTTATGAGTAAGCATTACTCCTTTAGGTCTTCCTGTAGTTCCTGAAGTGTAAATGATTGTCGCTAAATCTTCTGTATTGATAGCATTAGACAGATCTTCCACTTCAATTTGAGTAGATTCATCCTCACCAAGATCCAGAATTTCACTCCAGTTGGCAGCACCGCTTATTTTATCAAAAGTAAAGATTCCCTGAAGGGTAGGAATATTGTGTTTTACCTTCATTACTTTATTAAGCAATTCTTTGTCGGAAACAAAGCAATACTGGATTTCAGCATTATTAAAGATAAATTCATAATCCTCCGGAGAAATGCTTGGATAAACCGGTACCGAAACAACACCGATCTGAGATAGTCCAAAATCCATAATAGCCCATTCCGTACGGGAATTGGTAGTGATCAAAGCGATCTTATCCCCAGGCTTTATTCCTAGCTTCAATAATCCTCTGGATATCTTATTTCCCTCATTAATAAACTCCTGTGTGGAAGTTTTTTTCCATTCACCATGATACTTCGTTACAAACATATCCGTTTTAGGATATTTTTCTAAAGCGTAGTGTGGAATATCGAATAATCTCTTGATCGTCATGATTTTTTAAATAATTTATAAAGAAATCTAAATATAAGCATTTTTTTTAATTGTATACATTTGAATCTGATAATTAGAGATAAGTTGAATGTGTACCATAGCAGTTTCTGCGGAAACGCCCTCTGAGAGCCATAAAACAGGATTGTTGAATTGATTATGCTTTATTACTCATTATATTTTACGAATAATACCAATATCTGTTTTATAAGCCGTTAATATCATAAAATCATACCTCTCAAATCTGGCAGCCTGTATCTCTTCCATCTCCCTTTACATCAGTATTTTCCCTTGTTTTAATTTATTTTTTCAGATTTGCTTAAAAAGTGTAAATTTACGGCTATCTAATTATTTTTTTTATGGACTTTAATTTATCGGAAGAACAGCTGATGATTCAGCAAGCGGCAAGAGACTTTGCACAGAACGAACTATTACCTGGAGTTATTGAAAGAGACCGCGACCAAAAATTCCCTGTAGAGCAGGTGAAAAAAATGGGAGAAATGGGACTTTTAGGAATGATGGTGGATCCAAAATACGGTGGTGCAGGTATGGACAGCGTTTCTTACGTGCTGGCAATGGAAGAGATTGCAAAAGTGGATGCTTCTGCAGCAGTTGTAATGTCTGTAAACAATTCATTGGTGTGTGCCGGTCTTGAAAAATTTGCATCTGAAGAACAAAAAGTAAAATACCTTACTCCTCTTGCAAGCGGACAGGTGATCGGAGCATTCGCTTTATCTGAGCCGGAAGCAGGTTCTGATGCAACATCTCAGAAAACTACTGCTGAAGACAAAGGAGATTACTATCTTTTAAATGGTATTAAAAACTGGATCACGAACGGTGGAACAGCTACTTACTATATTGTAATTGCACAAACTGATCCAGAGAAAAAACATAAAGGAATCAATGCTTTCATCGTAGAAAGAGGTTGGGAAGGTTTCGAAATCGGAACAAAAGAAGATAAACTGGGAATCAGAGGAAGTGATACGCACTCTTTGATCTTCAATAATGTAAAAGTTCCAAAAGAAAACAGAATTGGTGCTGACGGGTTTGGTTTCAATTTTGCAATGGCTGTATTGAATGGCGGAAGAATCGGTATCGCTTCTCAGGCATTAGGTATCGCTTCAGGAGCTTACGAATTGGCATTGAAATATGCTAAAACAAGAAAAGCGTTCAAAACAGAGATCATCAACCACCAGGCTATCGCATTCAAATTAGCTGATATGGCTACTCAGATCACTGCTGCAAGAATGTTATGTTTCAAAGCAGCTTGTGAGAAAGATGCTGGAAAAGACATCTCTGAAAGTGGAGCTATGGCAAAATTATACTCTTCTCAGGTAGCAATGGATACTACTATTGAAGCTGTACAGATTCACGGTGGATACGGATATGTTAAAGAATACCACGTAGAAAGATTAATGAGAGATGCAAAAATTACTCAGATTTACGAAGGAACTTCTGAAATCCAGAAAATCGTGATCTCCAGAAGTATTGCAAAATAAGAATTAATAAAACACACTTACCTATGAAAAAATCTTTGTGGATCACCCTTGGGGTCGTACTGCTATTGTTAGGAGTATTTGTATGGTATAAGTTCTTCTTCGTTTTCGGGGAAGGCGTAAAATCCGGATACCTGAATTATGCCATGAAAAAAGGCTATGTCTTCAAAACGTATGAAGGTAAATTGATTCAAGAAGGATTTGGAAAAGGAAAAACAGGAGGCATTACAAGCTATGAGTTCGAGTTTTCTGTAGATGACCCTGAAGTTTTCAAGCAATTGGAAACCAACAGTGGCAAAACCTTTGATCTCCATTACAAAGAATACAATGGTGCTCTTCCTTGGAGAGGAAACACAAAGTTTGTCGTAGACAAAGTCGTGAACATGAAATAATTAAAAGGCTTCCGTTTTGGAGGCCTTTTTCTTTTTAGGAGCTTTTTCCCGCTATCCACTCATACTCCTCGCGCCAGGCTGTGCCCAATTCATGCTGCGGGGTAACCGTTACTATCGGGGCTAGGTTTATGAGTAAAAAGAATAAAGAATAAAGAATAAAAGTAATATAAGGGCTAGATCCTAATACAGTATTACTATATCAACAGAAGATTTCCAGCATCATAACTTTTGTATCTTAACCAGTTTTGTCATCCTGTAAGGATCTCACATCATACATTTTAAAAGATCATCATGACAGATATTATTTTAATCATCGGCTATCCATCCACATATCAATATCAATATCAATGTCAATATCAATATCAATATCAATATCAATAGGGGTGGGCTTTAGCCCGCCTAAATAAATAACATATATTCCATTGGCTTTAGCCAAAACCTAAAAATTAAAACACAAATCCCACAAATATCACAACTCGGTCATTGCGAGCGTAGGGAAGCAATCTCATCTCACAATTATTACCATCAATTTTTACTTTCTACACATAAAATACATCTGTGAAAACCTGTGCAATTCGTGGTTGAAAATAAAAATCACCCCAAAAAACAAAAAATCCATCACAAGGATGGATTTTGAAATTCTAATGAGAATCCTGATTAGGAATATTATTGTTTTTCTTCTTTTTATAAAAATAGTACCCAATACCTCCGATTAAAAATACCGGCCATAAAGGAAGGATAAACAGGAAGATGGAAGTAATCACGTCCCAGCCCGATTCAATAGCAGCTAATGATTTTCCGCCAAATGTTTTAGGCTCTTTTTCTAATGCTGTTTTATCAGTGATATTGACATCGATACTACAGATGGTGTTGTCTGCATAATTTCTTCCCGTAACCTGAATGTCTCTGGTTTCAATATCTCCTATATTGCTGTTCAGAGCCTCCATTAATCCATCAAAATGTTGGATTGGAACTTTGATATTCATGCTGTAAATCTTTTGATTTTCATCACGCGGATTCGCTGATTCAATATAAGACTGGTTTTCACTTTTAATATAGCCATTGTTTCTGATAGCTTCTTCTCTGATGATTTCTTTTACCGTCTCGGCGTTATCTGCCCTTACCACAAGATATCCTGTTTTTACCATTTTATCTTTTGAGACATTCAGTTCGTAGCTGTCATTTTTCGGTTTCTCCTTGTAAATAACTTTGGTTTCTTTAATCACTTTAGGAGCAGGAACATTGACTACAATTTTTTCAGCTTTTTTAGAAGCAGAATCTTTTTTCTCAACTTTTGATTCCAGTTTTGTAGAAGCAATCTTATCAGATAGAGAATCTACCATTTTAGAAGTGCTTTCTATTTTATCCTGAATATCACTTTTGGTTCCTTCAATATCTTTTATTCTTATACTTGCAGAATCAAGAGCCTGATTTGCTATTTTACCGGCATTATCAATAGCATCTGAAGCAACGGAAGCTGTACTGTCTATACTGTTAACAGTTTCTTCCATTTTAGATTGAGAAACTCCTCCTTTTTTACAGGCAATAAAAGAACCTGAAATAGCAATGAGTAAGATGAACTTTTTCATAACATTATTTTTTTTGATGAAGTAAAATTAGTCATGAGGATTCTGAAGCACTTGTAAATAGGGTGTATTCTAATCGTAAAATTATAACTGTAATATTTTCAGTGTTTTGTATCTGTTTTACAAAAGATTTACAAAGCGTTTTTATACTGAATATTGGATTCTGAACATTCCAACAATAGCAAATATTATAATTGAAGATGTGATAATTCCCTTTCTTCGGAGGGGTGGCAAAAATTCAAAGAATTTTTGCCGGGGTGGTAATCAAAAAAAAATCCGCAGAAATTTTCTGCGGATCTATATCTTAAACAAATTCGTTTTTTCGCGATTTTGCTTTTTTAGTTCTCTCTGAATTCACTAATAAAATGAAGCTTCACATTCGGGAATTTCTCCTGAGTCATGTGAATCGTGAAAGAAGAATCTGCTAAAAATACCAATTGATTGTATTTATCTCTGGCAAGGAATCTTTGCTTTAATCTTGCAAACTCCTTGAATTCTTCAGATTTTTCATCAGCTTCTACCCAGCAAGCTTTGTGCATAGAAAGTGGCTCATAAGTACATTTTGCACCATATTCATGCTCCAGACGGTATTGGATAACTTCGTACTGAAGTGCTCCCACTGTTCCGATGATCTTTCTTCCATTCATTTCTAATGTGAATAGCTGAGCAACCCCTTCGTCCATCAACTGATCGATACCTTTTGCCAATTGCTTGGCTTTAAGCGGATCATTATTGTTGATATAACGGAAATGTTCCGGAGAGAAACTTGGAATTCCCTTGAAGCTTAGTTTTTCACCACCTGTCAAAGTATCACCAATCCTGAAACTTCCCGTATCATGAAGACCCACGATATCACCAGGGAAACTTTCTTCTACTACTTCTTTTTTATCCGCAAAGAAAGCATTCGGAGAAGAAAACTTCATCTTTTTACCTTCTCTTACCAACAAGTAGTTTTCATTTCTTTTAAAAGTACCGGAAACAATTTTTACGAAAGCCAGTCTGTCTCTGTGCTTAGGATCCATGTTTGCGTGGATCTTGAAAACAAACCCTGTGAAAGTGCTTTCTTCAGGCTTTACCATACGGGTATCACTTTCTTTAGGCTGTGGCATTGGAGCAATATCAATGAAAGCATTTAATAGCTCACGAACTCCAAAATTATTCAAAGCAGAACCGAAGAATACCGGCTGTAAGTCCCCTTTCATATAATCTTCACGATTAAATTCCGGGTAAACAGACTGAATCAGATCAAGCTCTTCTCTTAAATTAGCCGCTGCTTTTTCTCCAATTACATCATCAATTGAAGTATCGTTAATATCATCAAACTTGATAGAATCTCCAACTTTTTGTTTTTTCTCCTCTAAGAACAGTTGGATATTGTTTTCCCAGATATTATAAATTCCCTGGAAATCACTTCCCATACCGATTGGTAAAGAAAGAGGACAAACCGTTAATCCTAATTTCTGTTCTACTTCATCCAAAAGATCGAAGGCATCTTTACCCTCACGGTCAAGTTTGTTGATGAATACCAACATCGGAATGTTTCTCATTCTACAAACCTGAACCAACTTTTCAGTTTGTTCCTCAACCCCTTTTGCAACGTCAATCACAACGATTACCGAATCTACAGCCGTTAATGTTCTGTAAGTATCCTCAGCAAAATCCTTGTGACCGGGAGTATCGAGAATGTTGATTTTATGGTCTCTATATTCAAAAGCCAATACGGAAGTTGCTACGGAGATCCCTCTCTGTCTTTCAATTTCCATAAAGTCGGAGGTAGCTCCTTTTTTTATTTTGTTGGATTTTACCGCACCCGCTTCCTGGATTGCTCCTCCGAAAAGAAGAAGCTTTTCAGTAAGAGTTGTTTTTCCGGCATCCGGGTGGGAAATGATCCCGAAGGTCTTTCTTTTTTGTATTTCTTTGATTAAGTCTGACATATCGTATTTTGAAGTTGCAAAAATCGTGATTTTTTATGAGGTTTTCAAATTTAAATGAGAACAATATTCGTCAGAGGAAAAAGAGAGATTTGATAATAAGAAGTAAAAGATGAAATAATAAGCAAATTCTCCGTTTTATCAAGGTCTGTTTTACTTTGTAAAAGGAATTGTAGATTGAAAGAGGTGATGAACCTCTCAACGCAATTTTAACGTAATACGAGCAGGGAAATAGAATAAATTAAAGCAAGAATAGCAAAAGTAAAAAGAAATGCGATAAGATATTCTAATATCCGGGTGTCTTTTACCGACGGAAAGTCTGGAGTAAGGCTGTATTGTTCAATCGTCTGCGGACTTATCCTCAGATCAGGTCTGAAACATTGAATTCCTCTTAAAAACTGACGGTACATTTCAAACTGATTACTCAGAATAACATACTCAAAGTTGAAATCTATACGGGTCATTGTCGTTTCACCTGATGGATTTTTAAGATATATACTCAAATACGTTTTGGGATATTTTGTTCCTATGCTGTATATATAAGCGTCATATGATCCAATTTTAGCCCGTTGCAGGTCATGATATGAAATGGTATTGATGATATTGCCCGAATTACTGTAAAAAGTAATGCCTTGTTTATCTATAATGGCTGTTCGGATGTGCTCCTTTTTTCGATATATTAAACTCATCATCATGGCGACAAAACAAAACGCCAATAGAAACAGAGCAAAAATAAGCATGAAAAAAGTACCGAGATCATTTTTTAAATAGTCTTTAAAGTGGCTATACATATTTTCAAAAACAACTCCGATGATGACAACAATAATAATGACGACTACCCACATCATTCCCATCAGAAGGTAAGTGGTCGGTTTATTAACTTTAGAAGTAACGGTTTGAAACTTTTCTGTCATATCAATTTGCTATTTAGATAATAAAAATGGAATGGCCACAAGGATACACGTAATAACAATCACTGCCAAAATAAATAGCCAGCCACCCAATGAAACTCCTTTTCTACTGTTAACATGCCAGGAGTTTGGATCAATAGAAAAACTTTTAAGAGCCATTGGATCTATTTTTAAATCTGAACGAAATACAGCAATTCCATGCATAAAATGAGCGTACAGCGTAAATTTGTTTTTCAGAACCTGCAGGGGAAGGTTCATGTCTATACGTCTGGTTTCATGATCATGTTTTTCTTGCTGTACGGTAATTTCCAGCAAGGGGATAATACTTCCGCCTGTTGTTGTTACCGTGTAAATATCAAAATTTTGTTTTGAAGAACGAAGCTCAGAGTATAATACTTGTTGTATGATTTCATTTTTTGCATTGTAAAATAAAAGCCCTGTATGGTCTATAACAATTCTATTGGCAATATTCTTTCTTTTTATGAGGTATTGTCGGATGACGGGAATTAAAATCAGGAGTGAAAATCCCCAGGATATTAATGCTACTGAAAGCATCATCTTAGTTCCTTTGTTATAGAGTCCATAAGCTGGGCCTATAATGAAAAGGAAAAAGAAGAGTGTAAGAATTCCCCAATAGGTTGTCTGCAGCATAAAAGTAACCCATCGGTTAATCTCAGATTCAACGCTGGGAAAAAGAGGGACTGTATTTGTTTTTGTGATATTCATGGCAATGGAGCTAATTTAAGTATTTTCTTTTTTAGTTGCCTGTAGCACTCAAAAAAATTATCTTTGTTTCAATAAACTTTTACAGAAAAAAGAATGGAAAATAGCAGGTATCCGAAGTTTACTTTCACATGGTTAGGTGGCGTTACTTTAGTGGTAGGATTGTTTGTGGGAACGATGGCTGTTTCTTTATTCAGTACCTTTTGGAAAGTAGTTTTCAAAGAGAATCTTGAATTGAAAGACTGGTTTCTGATGGTAGCCAATTCTGTGGGATTTGTTATGGCAATTGCTTTCTTCGACTTTTTCATTGTGAGAAGAACAACTCAGCAGAGACTTAATTTCAATCTTTCATCCGTTAATTTTTCTACCTATCTCCTTATTTTTCCAATGATGGCCGGAATGATGTTTATTTCAGAGTTTACCACAACACTGATTCCTACATCGGGGCCTTTTTTTGGAAATTTCTATGAATATTTTACTCAGCTTATGAGCCAGCTAACCGATAATCCTGTGGTGATGATTATTATGACCGTGATCATGGCTCCTATTTTTGAAGAAATCATATTCAGGGGGATTATTCAGAAAGGATTAATTAATAAAGGAGTAACCCCTTGGAAAGCCATCTTATATGCATCCATTATTTTCGGCGTTGTCCACGGAAATCCGTGGCAGTTTATTAGTGCAGTAATGCTGGGATGTGTTTTGGGATTGGTGTATCATAAAACAAAATCTTTACTGATGCCGATATTATTGCATGCCTTCAATAATCTGACATTGTCATTATTGGTGTTGTATGGTAAAGAAGAAAGTTTTGCAAAAGTCTTTAATGTTTCAGAATGGTTGATATTGGCAGTAGGAATTGTACTTTTTGCTTTGTTCTATTATCTTTTTATGAAGAAATACAAAGTACATTATGCTGAAATGTAATCAACACTATTTTAAAAAGTAAAATTGAAAATGAATATAGAAATGGAATTATTGGTCGCTACACACAACGAGCATAAAAAAGAAGAAATTCAGCAGATTTTAGGGAATGACTGTGTCGTTAAAAGTCTTACGGATTATAATATTCACGAAGAAATTGTAGAAGATGGAGATTCTTTTCATGCTAATGCTTTAATTAAAGCTAAATACTGTTTTGAAAAGACAGGCGTTCCAAGTTTAGGAGATGATAGCGGACTTGTGGTAGAGTCTTTAGATGGAAGACCAGGGATTTTTTCTGCCCGTTATGCCGGAGACCACGATTTTGCTAAAAATATTGAAAAGGTATTGGAGGAAATGCAGGGAATAGAAAACAGAAAAGCTTATTTCGTTACTGTTCTATGCTATTATGATGAAAATGGAGCTCAATATTTTGAAGGAAGAGTTCATGGAAATCTATTGACCGAAAATAAAGGTTACAAAGGATTCGGATATGATCCGATCTTCGTTCCTGAAGGCTATGACAGAACCTTTGCAGAAATGGAACCGGAAGATAAAAACAAGATCAGCCACCGTAAACAGGCATTGGATCTTTTTATGGACTTTTTAAAAGTAAAGTAAGTTATACTGTAGATCGATATCAACCACTCCTCTATAAAAGAGAAGTGGTTTTTTTATGCTTTTCCTGCTTAAATTTAGCAGTAAAATATATGTTTTAAAATTTCTGTCGTACATTTGTTACAATAAACAATTGATTTGAGTACTTATTTAACAATATTGGGTTTTAATTCAGCGATTCCAACGATCAATACCTCACCAACGGCTCAGCTACTGGAAATGGAAGAAAGAAACTTCCTGATCGATTGTGGGGAAGGAACACAGGTGCAGTTGAGAAAAGCAAAAGCTAGATTTTCAAAGATCAACCATATTTTTATTTCTCATCTTCACGGAGACCATTGTTTTGGACTTCCGGGACTCATTGCTTCTTTCCGCCTTTTAGGAAGAGAGAATCCATTACATGTGTATGGGCCGAAAGGAATAAAGAAGATGTTGGAAACGATCTTTCAGATTACAGAAACTCATCGTGGCTTCGAAGTGGTTTATCATGAATTGGATAAAGATTATTCAGAAAAAATTTATGAAGATAGCAGGGTAGAAGTGTATACTATTCCTTTGGATCATAGAATATATTGCAATGGGTATCTTTTTAAAGAAAAACCAAAGGATAGACATCTGAATATGAAAGAAATCGCTAAATATAGCGAAATTGAAAGCTGTGATTATCATAATATAAAAGCAGGGAAAGATTTTGTTTTAAGTGATGGCTATGTTCTTAAAAATGAAGTGCTGACCGTTGATCCGGCTCCATCAGTATCATACGCATTCTGTAGTGATACCCGCTATCTTGAGAGTGTAATTCCGATCATTAAAAATGCTACAGTTCTGTATCATGAATCTACTTTCCTGCATGATTTAAAGGAAATGGCAGATTATACAGGACATACTACAGCATTGGAGGCGGCTACTATTGCTCAAAAAGCTCAGGTGGGAAAATTGATTTTAGGACATTTTTCCAATCGATATGCAGATTTAACCGTATTTACCGATGAGGCCAGAAGTATTTTTCCTAATTCATTCCTTCCGAAAGCTCTGGAAAGTGTAAAAATTTAAATAAATATGTTGAAGTTTGAAGAGCTTAGAAGCTTTCTGGATGAAAAGGCCGATCAATACAATACTCCCGATTTTATAGAAAATGATCCGATTCAGATTCCGCATCGTTTTTCATTAAAACAAGATATAGAGATTGCAGGATTCCTGGCTGCAACAATTTCCTGGGGAAACAGAAAATCAATCATCAATTCAGCCAATAAAATGCTGGATATTATGGGGAATTCTCCTTATGATTTTGTATTAAATTATTCTGAAAAAAACCTAAAGGATATTCAGGATAAAAGCATTCACAGAACCTTTAATGGAGAAGATTTTTCTTATTTTATTAAACAATTCAACAGGATTTATAAAGAAAATGAGAGTCTGGAGGATTTGTTTAAAGTAAAAGATCCGGAGGTTAATTTTCAGCATGCCATAGAGAGGTTTAGAAGCGGTTTTCTGGAAATAGAAAAACATAGAAGTCATAAGCATATCAGTTCACCGTACAAAAATTCCTCAGCTAAAAGAATTATTATGTTTCTAAGATGGATGGTGCGTAAAGATAAACGTGGTGTGGATTTTGGAATCTGGAAAGATATTGATCAGAAATACCTGTCTATTCCATTGGATGTACATACCGGAAATATTTCTAGAAAATTAGGATTGGTAGAAAGAACTCAGAACGATTGGAAAACAGTGGAGGAATTAGATTTGGCTATCAGACAATTTGATGAAAAAGATCCTGCAAAATACGATTTTGCACTGTTTGGATTAGGAGTAACTAAAGAACTCTTGTAAAAAATATAAAAGATGAAAAAATATAATGAAAAAACAGAAGTTCTTGAAAAAATAGCAGACAGTATTACCTCCTGGATAGGATCTATTCAGTCTTTGATAGTGCATACTCTGTTGTTTGTTACTTCGTTTTTGCTTCCAATGCTGAATATTGTCGATTTTGATAAAATGCTGTTGATTCTTACTACGGTACTTTCACTGGAAGCTATTTATCTTGCTATTTTCATTCAGATGTCGGTGAATAAAAGTCACGAAAAAATTGAAGATATTCAGGAGGATATTGAAGAAATCAGTGAAGATATAGAAGATATTCAGGAAGATATTGAGGAAATCAGTGAGGACATTGAAGAGATTAGTGAAGATATTGAGGAAATTAACGAAGATATAGAAGATATCCAGGAAGACATTGAGGAGATCAGTGAGGATATTGAAGAAATTAACGAAGAGGAAGATGAGGAAGATCATAATGAAAAAGCAAAGAATGCTATATTGAAAAGCAATGTAAGTTCTAATAAGAACGAAATAAAAGCTTTGAAGGATATCATTGCTCAACTTCGAAATGAAATTGATGAACTGAAAAAAGAAGAATAAGAGACTTTCTGAAAAAAATTAAGATATAAAAACAGATCAATATTATTGATCTGTTTTTTTTCTCTAATAGTGTGTATTATTTACAGTAAATATAAAAATATAATGTATTTATTGTGAATTTTTGCAAAAAATAAGGTAATAGGTGTCTCAGATACTGATTTGATCCAATTATTTTTGCTACATTTGAGGAAAATGAAATCAAAATGTTAAATTATAGATTTAAACACTACTTTTTTCTTTTAATGTTTTTATTGAGTACCGTTTCTCTATTTTCACAGGTTCGTCCTGATAGAAAGCCGGTAAAAGTAAGACCTACCGGAGCGAGTTTAAAAGCTGATAACTTTATCGATGTAAATGTTCCTCCCTATCCGCCTACAGGCTATTTTCCTGAGCAACTGGTAAAAGATATTTTGATTAATGGGGGAAGTACCTGTACAACCGCAAATATTAGCAATGTGAGAGTAACTCCTAATCATACCATATTTGATGATAATAGATTTTGGGGCTATTTCAACAAAGGAACAACAAATTTTCCCTTTAAAGATGGAATTGTACTCACCACTGGCTATGCAAAAGATGCAGGAAATAGCTTTAATGATGATGTGAACAAAAAAGTAGGAACAGGAAGTGATCCTGATCTTGTAGCTGCTACTAACCCTGCCCCTGGTATAGTTTTAAAAGATGCTGTATCATTGGAGTTTGATTTCGTTCCCAATTCTACTCAGGTAAGGTTTAACTATATATTTGCTTCTGAGGAATATACGGGTTATTTTCCATGTTCATTTTCCGACGCTTTTGCTCTCTTGTTAAAGAAAGTAGGAGATCCTAATTATACTAATTTAGCCGTATTGCCAGGAAATGCAGGGCCGGTAAGTGTTACGAATATTGTTCCTTCAGGATATGGTTTTACCTGCGCACCTATTAATGAGGCTTATTTTGGACAAATGAATAATCCACATGTGGGATTCAACTATAATGGGAGAACGATTCCTTTAACGGCTATTGCAACGGTAATTCCTGGGGAAACCTATCATTTTAAGCTAGTGATTGCAGATGCTACGGATCATCAGTATGATTCTGCTGTTTTCCTAGAAGGAGGGTCATTTGATATTGGAGTTAAAATTATAGATGAAACTGGAGCAAATCTACCTCCTACCATTAATATGTGTGATAATGAGCCTAGGACGTTAAAAGCTCAGGTGCAAGTGACTCCAGGAACGACCTTTCAATGGTATAAAGACGGTGTCTTAATTCCCGGAGCAACTAATGTAGCTTACGTGGCGACTCAGCCAGGCGTATATTCCATAAAAGTAATGAGTCCTGGAAGTCAGTGTCCGGGAGAAGCTAAAATTACGGTTATAGGAGGAACAAGTCCTACCGTGCAAAATGCTGTATTTAAGCTTTGTACAACACCTACGGTAACTGCTTTTGACTTAGATAGTGCGGTGCCTTTGATCACAACAACACCTGGAGTGGTAACTCGTTTTTATACTAAACTATCCGATGCACAGGCACAAAATAATAATAATATTAAAAATACAACCAGTTATAATGGAAACGACGGTGATGTATTACATGTTCTTGTAAGTAATGGAGGGTTCTGTAGCCGAATAGCAACGCTAACTCTGAAAAAGGAAGCCACACCTACTGCAGGCCTTAATGTTGCAAGATTGAAAATATGTTTGGGGGAATCGGTACTGATGACAGCAACGGGAGGAGCAACTTATTTATGGAGTGATAATGCTTCTATTACAGATGGAATCAGAACAGTGAGTCCTACCAAAACAACAAAATATTCTGTATATGCTATCGGAGCACAAGGATGTAAATCTCCAGTGCCGGCAGAAGTTACTGTTGAGGTAGTTCCTGCAATTGTTTCAACATTAAAAGGCGGTCATATCTGTGAAGGGGATAGGATTACCTTGGATGCAGGTTCAGGCCCTGGATATACCTATGAATGGAGTACCGGAGAGACAACACAATCTATTTCGGTGAATAAACCGGGAGAATATAGAGTTACCATCAACAATGGAGTGTGTTCTAAAGAATTTAAAACACAAGTTATCAAAGCTGTTGTTCCTGAAATTATTAACGTTAATTATAATGACAAAGGAACCATGGTTCTTACAGCATCCAATCCTAGTAATGGGATCTTAGAGTATTCTGTAGATAACGGGCTTACATGGCAGAATTCTAATGTATTTAACAATGTGACTAAAAATGAAATCATTTCTATTCGTGTGAGGGTGAAGAATACAAGTTGTGTAGGCTTTCTTCAGTATTTTACTTTTGTAATGAAAAATGTGATTACTCCGAATGGTGATAATATTAATGATTTTATTGACTTCCGAGGAATAATAGGATATAAAGACTTCAGTGGTAAGATTTTCGATCGCTACGGAAAAGAAGTGTTTAGAGCTGAAAGGATCAGGCCATATTGGGATGGGTACTTCCAGGGAAAACGATTACCTTCTGCATCGTATTGGTACCAGGTTACCTTTGAAGATCCCGCGAGTAAGTTGCTTACCGTAAAAACCGGTTGGATCTTGCTTAAAAATATAGAATAATTTAAAACAATAATTGAAAGACTGACTAATTTGTCAGTCTTTTTTTATGATATTGAAATAAATAAAGTTGATATTCTACGATAAATAAATTTGAATTAGTAGCAATGTAAATTATGTTAAACTGAATTTAAATCAAAAAAAATAGTATTTTTGTTTAAAATAATATAAAATGTTAAATAGGAGGAAAGGAAGTTTATTTTTAGTGTTATTTTTTGCTTTTATAGGAAGCTTCGTTTTTGCTCAAAATAGGGTGGTGAAAAAAGAATTACCCTCAAAAAATAATAGCATAGCAGCAAAAAAAGCCGGAGCTTTTATAGATGTAAATACTTCCAATTATCCTGAGTCTTCATACAGTATTACTCAGTTGATAAAAGATGTTCTCATATCAGGAGGAGGATGTGCCAGTAATAATGTAAGCAATGTAGTGGTATATCCCAATCTACCTCCAACAAATCAAAATCGAAGCTGGGGATACTTCAATAAAGCAACTACGAATTTTCCATTCAATAAAGGAATTATTCTTTCCACCGGATTTGCGAAAAATGCAGGAAATTATGCTATAGGCGATCTTAATGATGATCTGGGAACAACAGGAGACGCAGACCTTGCATTGGCTTTGGGTATTCCTGGAGACAAACTGACTAATGCTACTTATATAGAATTCGATTTTGTGGCGGTTTCTTCTGAAGTTACCTTTAAATACTTGTTTGCATCGAAAGAATATCAAGACAATTTTCCTTGTAATATTACAGACGGTTTTGCTTTATTGTTGAAAAAAGTAGGTGATCCTACTTATACCAATATGGCAGTACTTCCGGGAGGAGCTGGGCCAGTGAGTGTAACAAATATTCACCCAGCATATCCAAACTGTGGGCCTAAAAATGTGGCTTATTACGGAGGTACCAATAGTAACCCTAAGATTGAAACTAATTTTGATGGTCGTACTATTCCTTTAACGGCAAAAGCTACTGTTGTACCAGGACAAAAGTATCATTTTAAAATGGTTTTAGCTGATTTTCAGGATGCTAATTATGATTCGGCCGTGTTTTTAGATGCTGGTTCGTTTGATATTGGGGTGAATATTTTGGGGCCGGGAGGTGTACAGCTTCCAAGCTCAGTGAATATGTGTGATAATACACCCCAGACTTTTACAGCTTCTGTTCAGGAACCTAATGTAACCTATGTATGGCTTTTAAATAATAATCCTATTCCGGGAGCTACCAGTGCCAGTTATACAGCAACACAACCTGGTGTGTATACTGTTAGGGTATATGTACAAGGAAGTTCTTGCCCGGGAGAAGCAAGCATTACTGTTGTGGGCGGAACTTCTCCTACGGTACAAAATGCTACATTAACGGCTTGCTATACAGCTGGGAATGCTACTTTTAATTTGCCTTCAGCACAATCTGCAATAAGTACAACACCGGGAGCGGTCTTTACTTATTATGCAACATTGGCAGATGCTAACGCAGGAAATAATAATACAATTCCTACCCCAACAGCTTATCAAAGTGCGGGTGGAACTGTATATGTGAGGGTGAGGACTGGCTTCTGTGCTAAAGTAGCCGAATTGAATCTCGTTAAGGCTCCACAGATGACAGGATCTATTGTGCCTCCTCAAGTACTTACTTGTGCTAATTCTCAGATTACATTAGATGCTTCAGCTTCAGTTTACCCTACCGGAGCTACATTTAGCTGGGCTACTACAGGAGGGAATATTGTTTCAGGAGGTACTACTTTAAATCCTGTAATCAATGCGCCGGGAACATACACGTTGACGATCTCTCAGACTTATCAACCGGGGAATATCAATTGTACAGCAGTAGCAACAGTAACGGTAACAGGAAACAGCGCACCGCCTAATCCATCCCTTACAGCTCCTAAATTAAAGATCTGTAAAGGAGAATCTATAACATTGACTGCTTCAGGAGGAGCTACTTATACTTGGGGTGGCGGCCTTCCGGGAAATGGGAATACTCAAACCGTATCTCCTACAACGACTACAACATACAGTGTAACTGCTATTGGAGCGAATGGATGTGCTTCTGCTACACCAGCAACAATCACCATTGAAGTATCCGAACCATTTACAGCACAAAATGCAATTCTGCATAAATGCTATCAGCCGGGATTAACATATAATCTTAAAGAATCGGAAAGTCAAATTACGACCGCTTTAGGAGTGACATTTAATTATTATGTAAATCAGGCAGATGCAGATGTGGGGAATGCTAATTTTATTGCAGCTCCTACGACATATTCGCCTACTTCAGCAAATCAAACAATCTTTGTGAGAGTGAGTAATGGTGGTTGTAGTTATGTGGTTACTTTACAATTATTGAGAACTGCACAGACAACCTTAACTATAGCAACACCGCAGACTATTACCTGTACAACACCTCAGATCACACTTAATGCATCAACTTCTGTAGTACCACCAGGATCTACTATTGCCTGGACTACAGTTGGAGGAGCTATTGTGTCAGGGGGTAATACTCTTACTCCTGTAGTAAGTGCAGGAGGTACATATACCTTAACAGTTTCCAATGTATTTCAGCCTGGAAATCTGTCTTGTTCATATACTGAGTCCATAACGGTAAATCAGGATAAAGTACCACCGGTGGCAGCACTTGTATCATCACAACCTCGTATATGTGTGGGAGAATCAGTGACTTTAACTGCATCTGGTGGAGTTACCTATAGTTGGGGGAATGGTATTACAGGAACAGGAAATACCCAAACTGTATCACCTACATCCACTACTGTATATACCGTAACGGCTATAGGTGCTAATGGATGTGCTTCTACACCTGTAACAGTTACAGTTCAAGTAGGGCCTCCAATTGCCGGAGTGTCTGCTGATAAAATGAAGATATGTGCTGGCGAATCTGTTACTCTTACCGCAACAGGGGGTATTACCTATAACTGGGTAGGTCTTACCGGAAACGGAGATACACAGGTGGTTACTCCTACAGTTACTACAGAGTACTCTGTATTTGCGTTGGGAGGAAACGGATGTAGCTCTGTTAATCCTGCTAAGATAAAAATTGAAGTAGTTCCTGCTATCGTTTCTACATTAGAAAATGTATTTGTCTGTGCGGGAGATAGTGGTACTCTGGATGCCGGAGCTGGCCCTAACTATACTTATCTGTGGAGTACAGGAGCTACTACGCAGACGATTACTACAAAAGTTGCCGGAACATATTCTGTAACAATTAGTAATGGTGTTTGTTCTAAAGTCTTTACGGCACAGCTTATTAATCCTGAACTACCTGAAATTGTTAATGTTGTTCATGATAAGAATACCCGGACACTGACACTTACAGCAAGCAATCCGACAGGAGGTGTTTTGGAATATTCTATGGATAACGGGGTGACCTGGCAATCTTCAAATGTATTTAATGGAGTTTTGAATAATACCATGTATCATTTGAGGGTGAGAGTGAAGAATGCAAAATGTGGAACCTCGATAGACTATTTTACATTCGTATTAAGTAATGCTATTACACCGAATATGGATGGAGTAAACGATACCATAGACTTTACAGGAATAAGCGGATATAAAGATTTTGCAGCTTCCATTTTTGATAGATATGGAGCTGAGGTTTTCAAGGCTAGCAAAGAAGATGTGATATGGAGAGGATCTCTAAAAGGAATCAACTTGCCTACAGGTACTTATTGGTATAGAGTTCAATGGGAAAATCCTGCAAATAAAAAATTGGAGCAACGTTCCGGTTGGATATTGTTGAAAAATAGAAATTAAAATTATTGTGAAAATATAATATAGATTAACAAACCCCTCGATCATGAGGGGTTTGTTTGTTTATTAGAGGAGAATGTTGTTTGTATTTTAAAATGTTTTTCGAATATTGGTGAATTTTATAAATTGTATTTTTAATTTGTATTATCATTTTGTTAAAATGAGTGTTATTGTCTATAGTTTTGTTTTGTTGGCTGAAATGTTATTGTTTTTTATAAAAAATGTAAATATGTGTATGAGATATTTAAAAAAAAATTAAATTTGTTGAAACAAGAATATTATGATAAGATACCTACCGCTTTGTTTGTTTTTTTTATTTTTTTCAAATTCTTTATTTTCTCAAAATCAACAGCCGAGACAATCGCTAAAGAAACAAGCGACTACTCAATCTAAAAAAGCAGGCGCTTTTATTGATGTAAATGCTCCGGGATATCCGGAATCAGCTTTTACTATAGAAAAACTGGTAAAAGATGTATTGATTTCTTCCGGAACCAATACTTGTATCACTCCGAATGTTACGAATGTAAAAATTACTCCTAATCATAGCCCGGGAGATGCCAACAGAGCTTGGGGATACTTTCATAAAGGAACTACGAAATTTCCTTTTAAAGATGGGATTGTACTGTCTACAGGATATGCAAGAAAGGCAGGTAATGCTTTTGAATCCAGTAATAGTGATACCAACGGAGGTGGAACTGATTCTGACCTTGCACAAGTTATTGGAGTTCCTGCAGGCGACTTAAATGATGCCGTACTTTTGGAATTTGACTTTGTTCCTACCACTTCTCAAATTAAATTCAACTATTTGATTGCATCTGAAGAGTATACTGGAACCTTTCCTTGTAAATATGCCGATGCATTTGTTATATTACTGAAGCCTTCATCAGGTGGGCCATACACAAATATGGCCATATTACCTGGAGGTGCCGGCCCGGTAAGTATCACCAATATTCACCCAGCAATCGGAACCACTTGTGGAGCGGTGAACGAACAATATTTCGGAGGGTACAATACAGCCAATATTGAAACGAATTTTAATGGAAGAACAGTTCCGCTTACTGCTGTAGCAGACGTAATGGCAGGGCAGCAATATCATTTTAAGATGGTTATTGCAGATTATCTTGACCATAGTTATGATTCTGCAGTATTTCTAGAAGGAGGTTCATTTAACATCGGAGTAGATCTATTAGGCCCTGGTGGAACAAAACTGCCTAGTGATATTAATGTATGTGATAATGTGCCTCAGGTGCTTACAGCTTCTGTAAATGACCCTAATTTATTGTACCAATGGTATTATAACGGAACCTTAATTCCTAATGCCGCAAGTAATACCGTTACGGCTACTCAACCTGGAACTTATACCATTGAAGTAAGTGTCCCTGGAAATCCATGCCCTGGTAAAGCTTCGATAGAAATTCATGGAGGTACCACTCCTCAAGCAAATGATGCTACATTATTGCTTTGTAGTACCCCGGATATTACGACTTTCGATTTAAGTACCATTAAACCAATTATTAGTACAACATCGGGAGCAATATTTAAGTTTTATGAAAAACAGGCGGATGCCGTTGCCGAGAATAATAATTATATCCAAAATATTCTGAATTATAACGGTACCGATGGTCAAATACTGTATGTGGTAGTTTCAAATGGTGGTTTCTGTAGTAAATTGGTAGAGCTGAAATTATTAAAAGAAGAAACCCCTGTCGCTAAAGTAAAAGCATCCAGTATGCAAATATGTCCGGGGGAAACAGTAACACTTACCGGTGAGGGAGGAAATACTTATCTTTGGGATAACTTCCCGGGAACAGGTAATATACAAATAGTTACCTTATATCAAACTACCGTGTTTAATGTATATGCAATAGGAGAAAAAGGATGTAAATCTCTAAACCCAGCCACTATAAGAATTGAAGTGGTTCCTGAAATTAAAAGCACATTAGCCGATGTTGAAATGTGTGATGGAGATCGTGTTACCCTTGATGCAGGAGCAGGTCCTAAATATAAATACAAGTGGAATACAGGTGCCACTACACAGAAGATTGATGTAGAAAAATGGGGAATTTATACCGTTGAAATTGATAATGGATATTGTAAAAAAACCTTCTCTGCAGAAGTAAGAGGTGCAGGAATTCCTTATGTAACTGCAATAAACTATGAAACTTCTAAAAAGACCTTAACGATTACCGCAGAAAATCCACCAATGAATAATACTCCAAGTACTCTGGAATATTCTATTGATAATGGAATTACATGGCAGGACTCCAATATCTTTTCCGGACTCTTAGATAATACCAATTATACCATTCTGATAAGAAGAGTAGGAACTCACTGTATAGGAACTTTCGATTTCTTTACTTTACAGATCAGTAATGTAATTACTCCTAATAACGATGGAATTAATGATGTATTGGATCTGAAATCTTTAGGTCAGTTTAAGAACTTTACCGGTTCAATCTATGATAGATATGGAGTTGAGATGTTCAAGTTTACAAAAGAAACTCCAAGTTGGGACGGTACTGTATTAGGAAAGAGGTTACCTTCTTCAACGTATTGGTATAAGTTTACCTATGAATATCCAAAATCCAAAGCTCAGATGAGCTGGTCTGGTTGGATCATGCTGAAGAACAGAGAATAATATAATAATGTAAGGCCTTTCAATCAGAGAGGTCTTATTTTTATCATATTACAAATAAAAAAGCTCCTTATCATAAGGAGCTTTTGTTATGTATTTTTATTGGTTTTCTTTCCAAAGGTTGGCAAAGTGAATGAAATCAGATACGCTGAGTTCTTCCGCTCTTTTATCTAAAAATTCATGACCTTTTAAAGCTTCAGGAATATTTAGAGTTTTTAAAGCATTGGATAGTTTCTTTCTTCTTTGGTTGAAACCTGTTTTTACAATCTGCTTAAAAAGAACTTCATTACCTGCTAAACCTTCTTTAGGGTTTCTTGTAAGACGGATTACACCAGACTTTACTTTTGGCGGAGGATTAAAGACATTCTCATGTACTGTAAACATATACGATACATCATAATAAGCCTGGATAAGAACCGAAAGGATACCATAATCTTTAGTTCTGGGTACAGCAGCTGTTCTTTCGGCTACTTCTTTTTGGAACATTCCCACCATTTCAGGGATCAATTCATAGTAATCAACGATCTGAAATAATATCTGTGAAGAAATATTATAGGGGAAATTCCCTATAATGGCAATTTGCTCATCTTTAATAAAATTAAAGTCCTGTTTCAGGAAATCTCCTACAAAAGTATCTTCTGTAACCTTCGAATAATTGTTTTTCAGATATTCTATAGATTCTGTATCGATTTCTGCAAGGTAAATGTTTTGATCTTTTTCCAGAAGATATTTGGTAAGAACTCCCATTCCTGGGCCTACTTCCATGATGTTATTATAGTTCTCAAAACTAAGACCTTCTACAATTTTTCTTGCGATGTTTTCATCCGTCAAAAAGTGTTGACCAAGATGTTTTTTTGCTTTTACACTCAATGTTTTTTATGATTTTATTAACAGTGATTTTCTCTTTTTCGTTCCCAAATTTCGGAAGATTTTTTCTATTTTAGCCAAAAATTTTAATATTAATGGCTAAATCTGTAGATGAGTTTAATAAGAAAAGGCTTCGGTCCAGCAATATTACAGTAGTGATAAGTATTGCCTTAGTGCTATTTTTGTTGGGATTAATGGGGCTTATTTTAATTAATGCCCAAAAGTATTCTGACTATATCAAAGAACAATTGGTGGTGAATGCCTACTTTGATGAAAACTATGATGCTAAAGACTCTGTAAAAATTGCAAAACTAGAGGAAGAAACTTTTAAAAAGGTACAGACGTTAGCTCCTGTAAAAAAAGCAACCTATATTTCCAGAAGCATGGCCGCTAAGGAAGCTAAGAAAAGTATGGGTATTGATAGTGATGCATTGTTTGAAGAAAATATCTTCCCATCATCTATCGAAGTAGCTTTAAAACCTGAATATGTAGATCCTGCGAAAATTGATGAGGCAATCAAGGTCATCAAATCTGTTCCAGGTATCATTGATGTGAAGAATGATAGTACTTTGATGGTGGACGTTTACAACAATCTGAGCAGAATTTTAAAATGGATTTTTGGATTTTCACTATTGTTTTTAGTATTAGCAGTCGTGTTGATCAACAACTCTATTCGTTTGAAAATTTTCTCTAAGAGGTTTATTATCAAAACTATGCAGTTGGTAGGAGCGAAGAGAAGATTTATTCTTAAACCTTTTATTGTAGAAGCAATTGTTTTGGGAGCTATCGGTTCTTTCATAGGTCTTCTTGCTTTAGGTGGGGTTTGGTATTATTTCACAAGCCAGATCGGATCGGCTTTCGTGCAGGACAATAATCAGTATTTCTGGTTGGTAGTGTTAGTATTGGGTGTAGGAATTTTTATTTCTGTATTAAGTACTATTTTCGCTACATGGAGATTCTTAAAATCAAACGTTGACGATTTATATTACTCTTAAAAATGAGCAAAAAAACAAATAAATTCTCTGCTTCAAACTTTGGAAGCGAAGCAGAAGCGCCACAGGAAAATACTTTCTATTTTGGACAGCAGAACTTTAAATGGATGCTGATCGGATTGGCATTTATTGTAGTTGGATTTCTTTTGATGATGGGAGCTGATGCTAATACTGTAGATGGTAAATTTGACCCTAATTCGTGGAATGATGATATCTTTTCCATCAGAAGAATCCGAATTGCACCGTTATTTGTTGTGATAGGTTTTGTCATAGAAGTCTACGCTATTTTAAAAAGAAAATAAACAAAAATTTATATTTAGAGATTAAGAGATTAAGACATTTAGAGTCCTGTACTTTAAATATCTCAATCTCTTAATCTTTTAATTTTGGTAAAAGAATATGGATTTAATTAAAGCAATTATTATTGCCATTGTAGAAGGATTAACGGAGTATCTTCCTATTTCATCTACGGCGCACATGGGGTTCACAGCTAATCTATTGGGAATGCCTGATGATGAATTTTTGAAAATGTTTCAGGTTTCCATTCAGTTTGGAGCGATCCTATCCGTTGTTGTGGCCTATTGGAAGAAATTTTTTGATCTGAATAATATTCAGTTTTATTTTAAACTAGCCTTTGCAGTTGTTCCTGCACTGGTCTTAGGATATTTATTTGATGATAAAATTGAAGCCGTTCTGGGAAATCAGATTGCTATTTCTTCAGTATTGGTTTTAGGAGGAGTTGTTTTATTATTTGCCGATAAATGGTTTAAGAATCCTACCATTGATGACGAAAAAGGAATTACGATAAAAAAAGCAGTGACCATAGGATTTTGGCAGTGCTTGGCAATGATGCCGGGAACCAGCCGTAGTGCGGCTTCCATTATTGGAGGAATGGCACAAGGGCTTACCAGAAAAGCTGCTGCTGAATTTTCTTTCTTCCTTGCGGTACCTACTATGCTGGCGGTAACCGTATATTCTGTTTTTGTAAAAACTTGGGGTAAAGAAACTCCGAATCCACAGAAAGGATATGAAATGATCATGGCATCTCAGGATCACATTATGATTTTCATTATTGGAAATGTTGTCGCATTTATTGTGGCTCTTATTGCAATTAAAGCATTCATTGGAGTGCTTAATAAGTATGGTTTCAAACCTTGGGGATGGTACCGTATCTTTGTGGGAATCGCCTTACTAATTTATTTTTATTTCTTTAAATAAGAAATTCCTCTTTTTTATACTCATTCATGACTGCTGAAGAACTGAAATCAGGACACATTTTTTTATTAGACAAACCTTTGGATTGGACTTCCTTCCAGGCTGTCAATAAAATGAAATATAAACTTAAAAGGGAGTTTGATCTTCCTAAAAAATTTAAAATCGGACATGCAGGAACCCTGGATCCCAGAGCTACAGGACTTCTGATTGTATGTTGCGGAAAATTTACCAAAAAGATCCCTGAAATCCAGGATGCTCCAAAAGAATATTGGACGGAGATCAAAATAGGAGTACAAACAGAGTCTTATGACACTGAAAAGCCGGAAATTCTTCATCAGGATATTACGCATATCACAGAAGAACAGGTAAAAGAAGCCTTGGAGAAATTCGTAGGAGAAATTGAGCAGAAACCACCTGTTTACTCAGCCATAAAGATAGATGGTGAAAGAGCCTATAATCTGGCAAGAGCAGGAGAAGAGGTAGAAATGAAATCCAGAAAAACCACGATTCATTATCTCAATGATATAAAAATAGATTTTCCTTTGATAAGCTTTACAGTGGGATGTTCCAAAGGAACCTATATCAGAAGCCTTGCCCATGATATCGGGCAGGAGTTGGGAGTAGGAGCTTATCTGACACAGTTGAGAAGAACGAAAATCGGAGATTATAAAATTGAAGATGCCACAGATCAGTTTTTAAATAATGATTTTAGATTTCAAGGCGAATAAAATGATACCGGTTGCGGTAGAAACTAATGGAAAAGACACGTATTAATAAATATTTATCAGAAGTAGGCTACTGTTCAAGAAGAGCAGCTGATAAGCTATTGGAAGAAGGAAGAATAAAGATCAACGGGAAAGTTCCGGAAATGGGAACCAAAGTTTCCGATGAAGATGTAGTAGAAGTAGATGGAAAGCCTATCAGAGAACCTCAGGAAAAGCCTGTTTATATTGCATTCAACAAACCCGTAGGCATTGTATGTACTACAGATACCAAGCGTGAGAAGAATAATATCGTAGATTATATCAATCACCCTAAAAGAATTTTCCCAATAGGAAGATTGGATAAGCCCAGTGAAGGTCTTATTCTTTTAACGAGTGATGGTGATATCGTAAATAAAATTCTACGCGCAAGAAATAATCACGAAAAAGAATATTTGGTACGAGTTGATAAACCAATCACTCCAAGATTCCTTGAAAAAATGAGAAACGGAGTTCCAATTCTTGATACTGTTACCAAAAAATGTGAGGTAGAGAAAATCGATGAAATGAATTTCAGAATTATTCTTACTCAGGGATTGAATAGACAGATTCGTAGAATGTGCGAATACTTAGGCTATGAAGTGAAAAAACTGAAAAGAATTCGTATCATGAATATCAAATTGGATCTTCCCATCGGAAAATGGAGAGATTTAACCGAGGATGAGCTGAATACATTAAATACTTTGCTCACAGACTCAAGCAAAACGATCGATTAAGATTATTATAGAATTAAAACTATATAGGATAAGTAGGAAATATTTTCCTACTTTTTTTATGATCCGTTGGGTAATTGACTTATTCTTTGTGAAAAAGAAAGGATTGAAGAGGCTTTACAAGATTGTTATTTATAAATAATCACTAAATTGTGTAATATTTTCAGTTTTATTAAAATTATGTTATATATTTATAATGTATATAATTAAATCACTGAAAATCATGAAATTAAAATTCAACAAAGTTCCCTTGTTGATCATTATTCTGATGATCACTGCAAATTGTCAACACGACAACCATCCAGAGATTCCACACGATACAGCTTTTTATATTGACTATAGAAGCCTAACAGGACAGTCAGATGGAATAGCTGTAATAGAGCTCGATCCCGAAGCTCCCAATTTTGGAAATATTAGCAGTAAGCTTGAATTAGGTATAGGTGTCCTGCCTCACCATATTTATTATAACCAGAGTGCAAACAAACTCTATACAACAGCTTTAGGAGGTAGCTATCTTTATCAGGTAAAAACTGAAAAAGATCAAATTGGGCAACCCAAATTAGTAAGCGCAACACCTATTGATACCGGTGAAAATACAGTAGGTGAAAACTTATTTTTTACCAATGACGGAAGATTCTTTATGACCTTTATGGGTGGGGCAGGAGGATTGAAAGATGGCAGTGTAGGTGTTTTTAATGCCAATAATAATCAGCTTATCAAGACCATTAAAGCTCCAATTCAGGATAATCCTAATAAATTTATTATGTATCCACATGGTATTTCTGTTAATGAAGAAAAAGGACTTATGATGGTAACTTCAACCATCCATCCTGATCTTACCAGTGGTTTTGGTAATACCTGTACCTTAATAGATTTGAATACTTATGAAGTAAAAGAAACCTACCAGGTGGCAGATTCACCAACAGATTTGTCCAGCCCTGTTGAAGTTTTGTTGCTTCGTGGAAAATTTCCTCAATTTGCACTTGCCACAACGATGCTTGGAGGAGATATCTGGATAGCTCCATACAATATTACAACCAAAAAATACGATGCCTTCACTAAAATATTTGATGGAAGCACCCAAGGATTAGGCTGGACTCTGGAAATGTATATTGATGATAACAACCGGCTTTATGTAAGTTTTGCAGATCCGGGAAAAGTCTTGGTCTTTGATATCAGTAATCTTCCACAGTTGAAACTTTTAAAAACCCTTACTGCAGATAAAGGGGCACATCATATGGTTTTCTTTAAGACCAAAAAAGGAAAAGAAGTTGTAGCAGTACAAAATAACCTACTGAATATTCCTAACTTAAATTCCGGAACTATTAGTGTCATTGAAATCGAGACCGGAAAAACACTAGGAACCGTTAATTTACGTTCCAAATATGGAATACTTCCAGAATCTATTGAAGGAACCAACGGCCCCAGCAGCTATATGCATCACTAAAAATGTAAAGACATATTTAAGAATAGAAACGATCCAAGACAGTATTTGCTATTTTGGATCGTTTTGTATGATACTGGGATTATTTTAAATATAATTTCATTTTTTCTTCATGCTCAGGTTTTAATTTTAAAAATTTCAATATCTTTTTATCATCAGGATAGGTAATCCGATAGAATATAATCTTATCAGCAGAATATTTGAAATAAGGATGATCCTTTAGCCATTCTTCGGGAGCATCTGCCAGAGTATATTTAGGAACACCAGAGGTATCCAATGGAGCTATAGAGATTAATTTCTGAACTATTTCTTTATCAATGTTGTAGGTGTCCAAAATCTGTTGTTTATTCACAAAACCTCTTAATTTTTTTCTAAAACCAATAATTGAACCGGCGCTTTTTTCATCCAGACCAAACTCTATAAGCTGTTTAAACGTAATGGTGTTGAGATCTGTTTTTGAAAAATCTGTTTTTTCCTGCTTAATTTCCTCTTTCTTTATCATCATTTCAGGATTAAGTTTGATAAAAGGTTTCATTTCCTGAAATTTCTCTGGAGTAATAACAAAGCAGTTTTGAATATCATCAAGGTTTTTGAAACTGCCTCGCAGATTTTTATTCCGGTAATTGATGATCGTATGGGCTTGTTTTTCTGTAAAACCTAATGTTTTCCACCCATCAGCATCAAGATGATTAGGATCAAAAGGATGGTATTGTACTTTGGGTTTTATCGGATATTGAGTTCCGGAAGCCTTAAAATTCTCCGGAGTTTTTCTCGGTAAAAGAAGATAAGGTTCCAATGTATTGTAATTTTCGGGAGAAATAATAAAGCATTCTTTGAATTTCTCTTTACTGATGAAGCTCCCACCCAGATAGCTTTTATATTTTAAAATAGCTTCCGCCTGCCTTTCGCTGAATCCCATTTTGATCCATTCCTGAGCAATGAAGAGATCAGGATTGAATTTTTTGGATACGATAATTTCCTTCTTGGCAAAACTTTGGGAATATTTGGGATTATTTTTTTCTGAACCTTCAGGCAGCAGAATGAAGGACTTTAGTTCTTCAAATTTTTCATGGGAAATAGCATAGCATTTTTTCAGCTGTTCCTTTGAAGTAAATGTTCCTCCTACAATATCTTTATACTTAATAATGGTGGAAATTTGTTTTTCGGAAAAACCAAGCTTTTGCCATTGCTCCCGATTTAAAATATTAGGATCAAAATCTGATAAATTTGCAGAAACGGAAGGAGCAGCAATAAACTTCACCTCAGGAAAAGGCTCTTTATCCTTGCTGGTATATTTCTGGAAAGCTAATAGTATAGCCAGTAAAGTGACCATAAAAGCCAGTTTTTGGTAATAGTTTTTTCTCATCATGTGTATAAACATATTGATAAAAACCATGTATCACAAGAGGGAAGGCTTGAATGGTTGATTTTAAAATATAAAAAGTTTTAATCTCTTAAAAATTAATGTTTTATCTCCTTTAACAGAGAATTATTTAAAGAAATATTGAGAGTTTATTCAGAATCTTTATCACCCAGCGATTCTTTCAGCTTTAAAAGCTCAGCTCTTACAAACTCTAGACGGTCAATAATGGTGATGGTTTCAGAAATTTTACTATTGGTAGTTAAAGCAACACGAGCTCCATCCAATGTATAGCCTTTTTCTTTTACCAAATGATAGATCATCTGTAAGTTCTTGATGTCTTCAGGAGTGAAGTAACGATTTCCTTTTTTATTTTTTTTAGGCTTGATAATAGGAAATTCCTGTTCCCAATAGCGTATTAATGAAGTGTTTACATCGAAGGCCTTAGCGACTTCTCCTATAGAATAATACAGTTTATCAGGTAAGTTTATTTTCATTTTACAGCTCCTAAACCTCAAAGATAAAAATTTTTTAAAGTTTCATCCAAATATATCTTGCAAAGTACCACTATATCCTTGCATTTTTAAAAATGAAAAAAAAAAATCATGATGTTGTGAAAAAATATAAAATACAGTTGATTTTTTTTATAATTTAGTGAAAAACAAAACCCTACAATGATATGAAACATTATTTCTTAATTTTTATACTGATGATTCCTTTCTTTGGATTTTCACAGTGGACAAGAACCGAACTTAGAGCTCAGAAAGTAAAAAAATCACAACAAAAGCTCGAATATTCCGGATTGTATTCGCTGAATACAGATCAGCTCAAGTTACTTTTGGAAAAGGCTCCGGCTCGTTTTTCAAGCCCTAAAGGAACTGTTATTTCTCTTCCTACTGTCAAAGGCGGATTAGAAAAATTCCAGGTTTGGGAATACTCCAATTTAGCGCCGGAATTGCAAAAAAAGTATCCGGATATTAAATCTTATGTGGGAACCGCACTGGAAGACCCTTCTGTATACCTGAGATTCAGTCTGTCTCCGGTTGGTTTTTCCTCTATGATTACCCGTTCCGGAATAACAGAATTTATTGAACCTTATTCAGAAGACAGAACAGTATATGCCGTTTTTGATTCCAATGCCAGAAGAGGGCAGGAGAAGGAACCTTTTGAATGTTCTACCATGGATGAAGGGATAAAAAAAGCAGCTGCCGAAAAAAAAAATACAGTAAATAAAAAGACGGCAGGGTTTAATGTTTTCAGACTTGCCATTACCTGTACAGGAGAATATGCTCAGTATCATCTGAATGCTGCAGGAACCCCGGCGAATGCTCCGGATGCACAGAAAAAAGGAGTCGTATTGGCCGCAATGAATGCCAGCTTAACAAGAATGAATGCTGTTTTTGAAAAAGATCTATCGCTGCACTTTAATCTGATTGGCAATAACGACCTGATCGTATTTTTAGATCCTGCTACAGATCCGTTTGATGAATCAGATACAGACGATACAAATGATTATGATCATATAGGAGCATATTATGCGATATCTACACGCATTAATGCTGAAGATTATGATATGGGACATTTATTTGATAAAAGAGGTGCCAATGGCGTTGCCGGATTAGGAGTAATATGCGGTACTTATAAAGCTGCGGGATATACATCGTGTAATTTTCCGGAGGGTGATACTTTTGATATCGATTATGTAGCGCATGAAATGGGACATCAATTAGGTGCCAATCATACATTTTCTTCTTATTTAAATGGATCAGGTACTTCAGAAGTTGAGCCAGGAAGTGGAACTACAATTATGGCATATACTGGAATTACAGGAGGTAATACAGATGTTCAGTTTAATTCCAATGATTATTACCACACTTTTAATGTAACGGAGATTAAGAATAAAATAAATGGAGTTACCTGTGGGGTGAATACCCCTTTCGCAACAGCTGCCCCAACGGTGGATGCCGGAGCAGATTATATTATTCCAAAATCTACCCCTTTTGTTCTGAAAGGAACAACGTCTGATGCAAATAGTTCATCTTATACGTATACATGGGAACAGATGGATGCCGCCGGAAGTACGGTAGTGGGTGCCAATTCTATTGCTTATCTTGCAAAACCTGCCGGGCCGAACTTTAGATCTTTATCACCAATCATCGATCCGATCAGATACTTTCCTGATTTTAATAAAGTATTAGCAGGAGTGCTTACTACTCGCTGGGAGTCTGTTTCAGGTGTAGCTAGAAGCCTCAATTTTACCCTAACAGCAAGGAATAATAGTCCTACCGATCCACAAACAAGTAAAGATGCGATGGTAGTCACTGTAAACGCATCGGCTGGGCCGTTTCAAATAACAGCACCTGCATTTGGACAGTCATTAAGTTCCGGAAATACATTCAATGTAACCTGGGATGTTGCCAACACTAATCAAGCTCCGATTAACACAGCAAATGTTAATATCAAATTATCTAAAGACGGAGGGAAAACATTTACTGTAATTGCTGCGAATACTCCTAATGATGGGACTGAGCAAGTAACAATTCCAACAGGTTCTATGTCTGCCAATGCTTTTATTATGGTGGAAGCCGTTGATAATGTTTATTATGCAGTAAGCCCAAGTTTTGTCATTGATTATTCGGTGATAGGAGAAAATTGTAATACCTATACTTATAACGGTGATCCGGTGGCGATTATTGATGGCCCTGGTGGAGTAGGAGGAAACCCAATATCTTCCCCTAAAGTAACCATTCCATTAATGGTAAATAATACAGGAACGATCACTAAAATTAAGGTTACCCCAACGGTTACCCATCCGAATGTGAGACATGTATCTATTGGAATTGAAAGCCCGATAGGCTCTTCAGCGCTTGTTTGGAATCGCCAATGTAATAACTCCTCAGGCATTACGGCTTCATTCAGTGATACAGGTAGTGCAGTTGCTTGTGCTTCACCGGTTCAGGGAGAAACCAAATCGTTTGAATCTTTAGGGATATTTAAAGGACATAAAGCTCAGGGAGAATGGAAGCTTTTTGCATCAGATAATTATCTTGGAAGCGCAGGAAGTATTACAGGATGGTCACTGGAAGTATGTACACAGGAGACTCAGAGTCTATCTACTAAAGAAGTATCTTCTCCGCTGGCGAATGATATTAAAGTATATCCTAATCCAAGTGACGGTAATTTCTTTATCAAGTCTCAGAATATAAAAGGAGAGGTAAAAGTTACTTTATTTGATTCAAGTGGAAGATTAATCTACTCATCAGCATATCAGAGCCAAGGAAATAATACTAAAGAACTGAATGTGAATGTACCTAAAGGAGTATATGTTATCAGCATAAGCTCTTCAAAAGGAATATATAACAGTAAAATGGTTATAAAATAATAATCAATCAATTATATAAAAAGGATCGGCGGTTGTCGATCCTTTTTTTTGCTGAATTTGTAGCTTGGCTTTATTTATAGTACTTTTATAAGCTATTTATTAATCCATTGTATAGGATGAATTCTATTTCCGTTCTTCATATTGATCTCTTTCAGGGTAAGAATCCGTCGGATTTTTATTTTAATACCATGAAAAAGCATTTGATTGTGGGACATCAGCACATAGAAAAACCACACAGGCATGATTTCTATGCTGCTGTTCTCTTTACAAAAGGAAGTGGTATGCATGAGATAGATTTCCAGCGTTATGATGTTTCGGAAGGAAGTTTATTTTTTTTATCTCCAGGACAGATTCATAGTTGGGAGCTTTCAGAAGATATAGAAGGATATATTTTCTTTTGTTCTCAGGAATTTTACGAAATGCATTATGTGAATCAGAAGCTTCGAAATTTTCCTTTTTTCGGATCTGTTTCTTTCCCTAGGAAATTGCAATTGGATACCGTAGAACTAGAGAAGTATATTCATTTATTTCAGGAACTGGAAAAAGAATACGAATCTAAAGATTTGATGAAAAACGGACTTATCTTATCATTGATGTCCCAGATCTTCATTCATGCTACTCGGTTATTTTCAAAGGATTTTGATACGTTAACTTCTTCTGCCGGACTTTCTTACTTTAAGCATTATCAAGATTTTGAAAGTCTTATTGAACAATATTTTACGGAACATAAATCCATTGCGTACTACGCATCCTTATTGGGGATTTCATCCAAACATTTGAATAGAATCGTGCAGGCGGTAGTTCAAAAAACAGCCACAGAAGTCATCACGGAAAGAGTCGTATTGGAAGCCAAAAGAATGCTGATGTATCTTGATGAAAACCTTGTTGAAATTGCCTTCAGGTTAGGCTATGAAGAGTATTCCTACTTTGTAAGAGTATTCCGAAAGAATTCCGGAATGACTCCTACTCAGTTTATGAGGAAATATAAGGCCTAATTGAGTTAAAGTTTGAGGTTCAAGGTTTCAAAGTTTGAAAATTTATAATGATGGTTATCAGTTATTCAATGTAATATGTCTTTTCAAACTTCAGAACCCGAACCACGCACCTCTAAAAATGTCACTTATCAACTACAGAACACACATGCTCTAATTCCTGTTCCTTAAAGTTTATTACCTGCTTTATAATGCAAGTTTAAATGGCCCTTCAAAGGTGGTTTCAAAAGAATCTACCAGTTTTCCATTTTCATCAAACACACCAATGACCATATTTTGTTTAGAGAATTTAATTTTATCTTCAGGGAAAGAGATATTGATATTTCCTTTTAAGATTTGGTCTCCCTTCAGTATAATTTTTTCAGATCCGAAATAGGTGATTTCAGCATCTTCCGGGCTGATAACTTTAATGGTCAGCATCTTTTTTTCATTCGATTTATTCAGAAGAGTGTAGATAAAAGTATTAGTAATTTTACCATTTTTAATGAAGAATGTAGAACCAGCTGGTTTAATAAACTTCGCTTCCATAGAACCACGGTCATACATTAAAAAGCCAAGGAATCCAACTAAAAGAGCCAGAATAACAGTAGTGGCCTTCATTCTCGAAGTAAATTTGAATTTCTCCTGATTTTCGATTTCAGATTCTGTAGCGTAACGGATCAATCCTTTAGGCAGTCCTACTTTATCCATGATCTCGTCACAGGCATCAATACAGGCTGTACAGTTCACACATTCCAATTGCTGTCCGTTTCTGATGTCAATTCCCGTAGGGCAGACCACAACGCATTGATTACAATCTATACAATCTCCTTTACCGGCAGCTTTTCTATCTTCATTATTTCTCCATTTTGAGCGGCCTTCTCCTCTTTTAAAATCATAATATACGTTGATGGTCTGCTTATCAATTAACACCCCTTGAAGTCTTCCATAAGGGCATACCAGGGTACATACCTGCTCACGAAGCCATGCGAAAACAAAATAAAAAGTCATCGTGAAAAAGATCATTGTGATAAACTTTAATGGGTGTTCTGACGGCCCCTCAACCATAATTTGGAAGACTTGCTCATACCCTACAATATACATGAACATAAAAGTTGAAATGATCATAGAAATTAAAATAAATACAGACCATTTCGTAACTCTTTTTCTGATCTTTTCAGCATCCCATTCCTGTCTGTCAAGCTTCATTTGTTTATTTCGGTCACCTTCAATCCAATATTCTATTTTACGAAATACCATTTCCATAAACAAAGTTTGCGGACAAAGCCACCCGCAGAATATTCTTCCGAAAACTACAGTGAACAGCATCACGAAAATGACAGAGGTAACAGCTCCAAGGGCAAGGATAAAAAAGTCCTGAAGGTAAAATGGCTGCCCGATAATAAAGAACTTCCTGTCTATAACATTAAATAGGAAGAAAGGATTATTATTAATCTTTAGAAAAGGTAATCCGAAGAATAAGGCTAATAAAACATAGCTGGTATAGTTTCTGTAATTGGTGTATTTTCCTTTAGGTTTTCTGGGGAAGATCCATTTTCTTTTTCCGGTCTCATCCATTGTTCCTACCGAATTTCTAAAATCTTCATTTTCAATATCCAGGGATTTGATGTTGTTGGACTCTGCGCTCATTATCGTATGCTATAAAAGTATTTTGGTAATATTTTTCATCCGAATCAACTCCTATTTATCCCACTGAATTTACATAGATAAACGGTATCGATTCCTCTACTGCAAAGCTCTTAATAATCTCTTTCCACTCCTAATATGATCTACTTCAAAAATAGGACAATTGGGACATTCTGTATTATGAAGAATAATTTATCAAAATGAGAAAATATTTTTGAAACCGATCAGGCATATCGTAAATTGCAGATCTAAAAATGAAGTATGAAGAATATCTGTAAAGCAAGCCTGATTGGTTTGGTTTTCGCATTGGTAAACTGCCAATCAGTAAATAGTAGTAAAATGTTTTATGAGGGAGTGAAGCCGGAAAGGATTTCGGATAAGTTTAGCTTTACAGAAGGGCCTTCAACAGATAAAGAAGGGAATGTTTATTTTACGGATCAGCCTAATGATAAAATCTATTATTGGGACTGGAAAAGTAATCAGATTGTAGAGTTTTTAGATAAGACAGGAAGAGCCAACGGAACCCATTTTGATAAAGATGGTTTTTTGATCACCTGTTCAGACGATAAAGGAGAGATCTGGAAGATTTCAAAAGATAAAAAAGTAGAGGTATTACTAAAAGATTTTGAAGGGAAAAGGTTAAACGGGCCTAATGATGTCTGGAATGATACTTTTGGAGGAATGTATTTTACCGACCCTTTATATGAAAGGGATTATTGGATAAACTTTAAACAAGAACTGCCTCACAAAAGCCTTTATTACAGAAATAAAGAAGGTAAAATTGCTAAGCTGGAGACCTTTACTCAGCCTAATGGAATCGTAGGAAGTGAAAAATTGAGAAAACTATATCTTTCAGACATTGATGCCGGAAAAACCTATGTGTATGATATTCTGGGTGAAGGAAAATTATCTGAGAAGAGACTCTTCTGTGAGATGGGTTCAGATGGAATGACATTGGATAAACATGGAAACCTATACTTAACCGGAGATGGAGTTCATGTTTTTAACCGTGAAGGAAAGAAAATCTACCATATCACCATTCCTGAAAAATGGACATCTAATGTAACATTTGGAGGTGAAAATAATGAAGTATTATTCATCACTGCATCAAAATCGGTATATACTTTTCCGACGAGAGTGAGAGGAATAAAATAAAATTTTGCCAGAAATGCACGAATATTATTCGTGCATTTCTGGCAATTAAAATATTTCTTATTAGCAGTATTCAATTTATTGAAGATAATCCTGAGCTTATCTTTAATAAGCAACTTCCATCTTCACTTTTTTCCCTTTCAGTTTTTCATTCTGAAGCTTTCTCAAAACAGCATTTACTTTATTTCTGGAAACAGCAACATAAGAAGTAGTATCTTTTACTTCAATAACACCAACATCTTCTTTTTGTAATTCTCCTTTTTTAATAAGATACCCGACGATGTCTACCTTGTTTACTTTATCTTTCTTTCCGGCACTGATATAGATGGTTTGGAAAGGCGTTTTTTGAGGAACTTTGGTAAATCCGGCAACACTTTCTTCAGGTACATCATTTTTGATGAAAGGGAAGTTGTCATCTTCATTCATGATCAGGTATACAAAACCTTTCGCATTCATCCTTGCGGTACGTCCGTTTCTGTGGATGAAAGCATCTTCTTTTGGAGGCAATTGGTAATGTACAATAGATTCCACTTCCGGAATATCAAGTCCGCGGGCAGCAAGATCTGTGGTGATAAGGATTCTTGCAGAGTCATTTCTGAATTTCAGTAAAGCACGTTCTCTTTCATCCTGTTCCATTCCACCATGGAAGGTTTCTCTGTCGATTCCCATTTGATGAAGAAGCTCAGAGATACGGTCTACTGCATCACGGTGGTTACAGAATATTAAAGTTCTTTTATTCCCGATTTTGCAAACCAGGTTAAATAATGTATCAAGTTTTTCTTCCGGAATAGTCATTACTTTTCTCAGTTGAAGATCCGGTTTTACGTCATTTTCTTTAAGGAAGCTTATGATTTTCTCATCTTTTAATCCTGTAAATGCCGGAATTTCATCCATTGCTGTTGCAGAAGTTAAAACTCTTTGAGAAAGTCCTTTTAAAGAATTACAGATAAATTCCATATCATCGTGGAAGCCTAATTCTAAAGCCTTGTCAAATTCATCCAGAACTAATGTTTTAATCGTTTTCGGATCAAAATTGTTATTTCTAACGTGATAAGTAACTCTTCCTGGAGTTCCGATTAAAACAGCCGGAGCTTCAATTAAATTATTAACCTCAATCTTTTTATCATGTCCACCATAGCAAACAGAAACTTTAAAATCAGTTCCCATCGATTTGAAAACCTGCTCAATCTGTAATGCCAGTTCTCTGGCAGGAACTAATATTAATGCCTGAACACCCTGAACATCTTTTTTCAGATTTCTGAGCACCGGAAATAAAAATGCCAATGTTTTTCCTGATCCGGTAGGAGAGAGCAGAACAATATCTGTATTGTTTTCAGACGCTTTATAAGTAGATTTCTGCATCTGATTCATATCCTGAATCTGCAGCTTTTGATAAATTGATTGTAGTTCCATGGGTGCAAAGGTAGTGAATTTTGTGTTTGAGGGTTGAAGGGTTTGAGGGTTTTAGAGTGGGAGAATTAAAGAGTTTGAGAGCGAATGCAAATTATTGCTCTTCTTTGAATTTTGGAGCTGTCATTCTGAAAGGCGTAGCATAATGAAGAATCTCAACTTTTTATGAATTGTTTTCTTTATTGCAAAATAGAGATGCTTAGATTCCGCTTAACATGGCAGTTCTAATACTATACTCTTGAATTATACCTTATCAGGCTGAACGGAGCCCAAGCCTTTTAGTATGACACAAAACGTTTTCCTATAGTTGTTAGTGAATATTGTTGATAATCAGGCTCTTAATAGATTAGTGAGTAAAAGCCAAACTATTGCTTATCTCAAATAAAAATCATATCTTTGCACCCACTTTTTGTGGTAAAGGTCTAAGAAAGTAAAATATTATATATTAATAACTTCCGTATTTTTCAGTCACATTGATTAAGACCGTTGAAAGAGAAGGAATACAAATTTATTTAGAATTATGTCAAAAGAGACAAATTCAGCAGAATTATTATTAAACCAAAACGTAGCACCTGAACAATTTGACTGGGATTCTTTCGAATCTGGTCTTGATGCTGATGCTAGAAAAGAGAAAAGCGATTTAGAAGAGATCTACAACGGATCATTAAACAACTTAGACGATAACGACGTTCTAATTGGTAAAGTTGTAAGATTAACTGATAAAGAAGCTATCGTAGACATCAACTTCAAATCTGAAGGTGTTATTTCTCTTAACGAATTCCGTTACAACCAAGGCCTAAAAGTAGGTGATGAGGTAGAAGTAATGGTTGACAAGAGAGAAGACAAAACTGGTCAATTACAATTATCTCACAGAAAAGCTAGAACGCTTAAAGCTTGGGATAAAGTAAACGAACTTCACGAAACTGGAGAAATCGTTAACGGTTTTGTTAAGTCTAGAACTAAAGGTGGTATGATCGTTGACGTTCACGGAATCGAAGCATTCTTACCTGGTTCTCAAATTGACGTTAAGCCAATTAAAGATTACGATCAGTTCGTAGGAAAAACTATGGAGTTCAAAGTTGTGAAAATCAACCCTGAGTTCAAAAACGTAGTAGTATCTCACAAAGCATTGATCGAAGCAGATATCGAAGGTCAGAAAAAAGAAATCATCGCTCAACTTGAAAAAGGTCAAGTTCTTGAAGGAACTGTTAAGAACATCACTTCTTACGGTGTATTCATTGACTTAGGTGGTGTAGATGGATTAATTCACATTACAGACCTTTCTTGGTCTAGAGTGAACCACCCATCTGAAATCCTTGAGGACGGACAAACTGTGAAAGTGGTTATCCTTGATTTCGATGATGAGAAAACAAGAATCCAATTAGGTATGAAGCAATTAGAAGCTCATCCTTGGGATGCTCTTTCTGCTGACTTAAAAGTTGGTGACAAAGTAAAAGGAAAAGTAGTAGTTCTTGCTGACTATGGTGCATTCGTAGAAATCGCTCCAGGTGTTGAAGGATTAATCCACGTTTCTGAAATGTCTTGGTCTACTCACTTAAGATCTGCTGGAGATTTCGTAAAAGTAGGTGATGAAGTTGAAGCTGAAGTATTAACTTTAGACAGAGAAGAAAGAAAAATTTCTCTTGGTATCAAGCAATTATCTAAAGATCCATGGGAAAACATCGAAGCTAAGTATCCAGTAGGATCTCAGCATGTAGGAACTGTAAGAAACTTCACTAACTTTGGTGTATTCGTAGAGTTAGAAGAAGGTATCGACGGTCTAATCTACATCTCTGATCTTTCTTGGACTAAGAAAATCAAGCACCCATCTGAGTTCTGTGCAGTAGGTGATAAATTAGATGTTGTAGTTCTTGAGCTAGATATCCAAGCTAGAAGATTATCTCTAGGTCACAAACAATTGACTGAAAACCCATGGGATAAATTCGAAACTAAATATGCTGAAGGAACTATCCACGCTGGTAAAGCGGTAGAAGTTCATGATAAAGGAGCTTCTGTACAATTCGAAGATGCTGAGGTTGAAGCTTTCTGCCCTTCAAGATTATTAGAGAAAGAAGATGGATCTAAAATCAAGAAAGGTGAAGATGCTCAATTCAAAGTAATTGAATTCAACAAAGAATTCAAGAGAGTTGTAGTTTCTCACACAGGTATCTTCAGAGACGAAGAGAAGAAAAACGTAAAAGAAGCTTCTTCTAGAAACGTATCTTCTTCTTCTAACAACGAAGAAAGATCTACTCTTGGAGACATCGATGCATTAGCAGAGTTGAAAAGAAAAATGGAAGAAGGTAAATAATCCTTAAACCATTTATAAATATTGAGCCGCTCATTTGAGCGGCTTTTTTTATGAATTATTTTAAAATTGACGTGTTGAATGAATGAAAAATATTAAAAAAAAATTAAAATATATAAGATGAATTAATACGATTTTTAGTCTTTTGATATTTTTTTTCTCTCTATTAGGGGATGATAATGGTATGTAAAGCATTATGGTTGCGGTATTCTGAGTGAATAATAATAAAATGAATTCTCTTTGTTGAGAAGTATTTTGTTTGTTTAAAATTTTTATTCTTTATTGTTTTGTATTTATATATGTTTACTATTCAATATATATCTTTTTATATTGTTAAATATATGTATATTGCCTGCTTTAATAATGGATATGAAAAATAAAACTCTACCTATTTTATTTGCTGTATTTTCTGTTTTTCCAGCAATTGTTTTTGGACAAGATAATGAAAGGCTTATTAAAGATTATATTTCTCAAAATAAAATTAAAGAATATAAGAAATCTGATCTTAATAATATTATCATTGATAATGTAGATCCGTCAAAATCCTTAAACGGAAATGTTGTGAAGTTTCTGCAAACATATAATGGTCTTCCTGTATATAGCTCAGTAGGAACTGTACTTATTCAAAATAATAAGATTGTTTATTATACAGATAATTTTGTAAAAGATTATAAAGAGTCTACTGGAGGAAATGCTACCATTGCAGCAAAAGATGCTTTGCAGAAGATTGCAGATCACTTAGGAAGGGATGAGGTTAAATCTTATCATATTCTTGGATATGCGGAGGAAGATGCTGAAAATGGGCGTGCTGCAAAACAGAGATTAGTATACGCTGAAGATAAAGGAAGTTTGAAGTTGGCTTATCAATTCACATTTCAAGATCCAAAATCTCCGAGTTATTGGGACATTCTTATCAATGCAAAAACAGGAGAAATTATCAGTGAATCGGATCTTAACCTTTCCTGTAACTTCCATGATGATGCTTTTTCACACGGTGAATCAATGCTTGCTCAAAGTGATTTTATAGGGCCGGTAAAAATGAATGCTCAGCCTGCTTTATTATCTCCGGATAATGCTACTTACAATGTATTTCCATTACCTATAGAATCTGCAACATTTGGGTCAAGATCAATCGTAACGAATCCTTGGTTGCTTACTTCATCGCCTGAAGGATGGCATTCTGATGGAACAAATCATTATACAAATACCCGAGGAAATAACGTATTTGCTTACGATGATAAAGCTAATACTAATGTACCAGGCGTTTTTGCTGACGGTGGAGCCAATAGAAGCTTTGATTTTCCATTCAGTATTAATGGAACTCCGGATAGTAACTTAAATGCGGCCATTACCAATTTATTTTACATTAATAATAAGGTGCACGATATCTTTTATAAATTTGGATTTACAGAGACGGCACGAAACTTCCAACAAAATAATTTTGGACTAGGAGGAGTAGGAAATGACTATGTGAATGCAGAAGCACAAGACGGCGGAGGTACAAATAATGCAAACTTTTCAAGCCCGGCAGATGGTAGTAAGCCAAGAATGCAAATGTATTTATGGAGTACTGTCAATCGAAAATTCTATTATAATGCACCAGTTACTGCTATTTCAAGAAAACCTCTTGTCGGAACAGCCGACTTTGGTAGTCCATTGAATGCGGTGGGGCTTACAGGTGATGTAAAATTGTCTCCGGTTCCTGATGGATGTACAGCTTTACCAGCAGGATCTCTTTTAGAAAAGATCGGATTGGTTGAGAGGGGGACATGCTCATTTGTTGTTAAAACTAAAAATCTTCAGGATGCTGGTGCAGTGGCAACGATCATTTATAATAATGATGCCAATGGAGATTCATTAAGTAATATGACAGGAGTTGATCCAACAGTTACTATTCCTACCGTATTGATTACAAAATCTGAAGGTAATTATATTAAAGGGCTATTGAATGCCAATACAACCGTAAATGTTACCTTGAAAAATGATCCTGCTACCAGCATGACTCCGGATGGAAGTTTTGATAATGGTATTATTACTCATGAGTATGGACATGGTATTTCTAACAGGTTAACAGGAGCAGGTTCAAACTGTTTAAATGCAAGCGTTAGTATGGAGCAAATGGGAGAAGGTTGGTCAGATTTCTTTGCGCTTATGCTAACCAATAGACCTGGAGATAATGCTTCGATTCCTAGAGGTATAGGAACATATGTGATGGGGCAAACTCCGGCTGAGTTAGGAATCAGACCTGCTCAATATTCCCCTGATTTTGGAATCAATAATTATACTTATGGAAAGACAAACGGAATGGTATATACCAACGCGAATGGTGGTTTGTCTCTTGATGTTCACTCTATAGGATTTGTATGGGCAACAATGTTATGGGATCTTCACTGGAAATATGTTGAAAAATATGGATATTCTTCTGATGTTTTATCGAGCACTCCAAATGGAAGCACTAAAGTATTGCAGTTGGTGACTGATGCTTTGAAACTTCAGGCTTGTAACCCTAGCTTTATTGATGGAAGAAATGCAATTTTAAGTGCAGATTTAGCCACCACAAATGGAGAAGATAAATGTATGATTTGGAAGGTTTTTGCAAAAAGAGGATTAGGTGTAAATGCATCGGCAGGTGTTAAAAATAATATTTATGATCAGGTCGAAAGTTTTGATTTGCCTGAAGAATGTCGTTCATTAGCTACAGATGAAGTAAAATCTGTGCAGGAAAATAAAATTTCTATTTATCCAAACCCGGCTAGGGATGAATTCTTTATCACTTTCCCAAGCAAAACACTTGGAAAGGTAAGTGTAGAACTGTATGATATGTCTGGTAAGATGGTTTCTTCTGAAGATAAAATTTCACCGGATGCTAAGAAATCAATTTCTACAAGCCGTTTATTGGATGGTACTTATATTGTGAAAGTAAAAGGACTTGGTTTTGAAGCAAGCTCAAAAGTGATGGTAAGAAAATAACTTTTAACAGAATATTTAATAATAGAAAACTGCTCTTATGAGCAGTTTTTTTCTTTTTAGGAAATATCTTGTTGAGCCTGGAAAACTGAAATGAATTCTTCATATTGAGAGGTTTGAAATATAATTTAAATTTAATTTTATGTTTTGTGTATTTATTTTATGATTTTTATATAAAATATTTGTAAATTGGCCGCTTTGATAATGAATATGAAAAACAAAACTCTACCTCTTTTATTTGCAGTTTTTTCTGTGTTTCCGACTATTGTTTTCGGACAAGATAATGAAAAGCTTATTAAGGATTATATTTCTCAAAATAAAATAAGAGAATATAAGAAGTCTGACCTCAATAATTTTATTGTTGATAATGTAGATCCTTCAAAATCATTGAATGGTGATGTTGTGAAACTGATACAAACTTATAATGGCTTGCCAATATATAGTTCAGTAGGAACAGCGCTTATTAAAGATAGTAAGGTGACTTACTATACAGATAATTTTATAAAGGATTATGTGAGCGCACCGGCGAAAAACGCTTCAATAAGTGAGAAAATAGCACTTAAAAATATTGCAATCGATCTTGAAAATGATAAGATTTCAAGCCTTCCGATTATTGGTTTTTTTGAAAAAGGAACAGATAAACTGACTTCGGCAAAGCAAAGACTTGTTTATATCAGTGATCAAAATAAAGAGTTGCGTTTAGCGTATGAATTTTTATTTAAAGAACCAGGTAAAGCAGATTCTTGGAATGTTCTGATTGATGCTAATAACGGAAAAGTTCTTAGTAAAATTAACCTGAACCTTTCATGTAATTTCCACGATGATGCTTATGGGCATGACCACAGCGAAAGCCATGTAAATATGATGCCGCAATTAAAGGATTTTTATATCCATGATAATATCCAAAAGAAGAATATGATGTTTCTTGCTCCGGATAATGCTTCATATAACGTTTTTGCTTTACCCCTTGAGGCTCCTACTTTTGGGCAGCGTTCTATAGTGAATAATCCTTGGATACTAGCTTCTTCACCTGAAGGATGGCATTCTAACGTAACTAATCATTATACGATTACAAGAGGAAATAATGTATATGCTTATGATGATAAAGATAATGATGAAACTACTTTTGGAGCTTCACCTGATGGAGGAGCAACAAGAAATTTTAATTTCGCTTATGATGCGAATGCCTTAACATTCAATAATTTATCTGCAGCAACTACCAATTTGTTCTATATCAGCAATATGGTACATGATATATTCTATAAATTCGGGTTTACGGAGTCTGCAAGAAATTTCCAAAGTAATAATTTTGGAAACGGAGGATTAGATGATGATGAGGTTTTTGCCCAATCTCAAGATGGAGGAGGGTTTAATAACGCCAACTTTGCTACGTATCCGGATAACTATAATCCAATAATGCAAATGTATCTTTGGTTAGGATCTAATAGAAAACTTTGGTATAATGCCCCTACAGATGCTGCTTCCAGAGTTGTAAATGCCGGAATAGCTCAGTTTGGCCGTCAGCTTAATGATATAGGAATTACCGGAGATGTTAAGATACCTACTGTTTTAGAAGCTTGTACAAGTATTCCGGCGGGTGAATTAACGGGTAAGATCGCTTTAATTCAAAGAGGAACCTGTGGTTTTGCTATTAAAGTTAAAAATGCAGAATCAGCAGGAGCTATAGGAGCTATTATTTATAACAATGCGGCAAACGGATCTACACTGGGTAATATGGCAGGAGATGGAATTGTTTCTCCAACAGTTACAATACCTTCTATATTAGTGACTGAAGCGGAAGGATTGTTTATGAAAGGTAAGCTTGACGCGAATACAACAGTAAATACAACATTAAGAGCGGATACAAAATACGATGGAAGCTTTGATAATGGTATCGTTACCCATGAATATGGTCATGGAATTTCCAATAGATTAACAGGAGATGGGTATAGCTGTTTAAATTCAAGACCTTATAACGGCAATGAAACTTATTCTAAAGAACAAATGGGTGAAGGATGGTCTGACATCTTTGCATTACTGCTGACTAACAAGCCAGGCGATAACGCTACTGTTGCAAGAGGAATAGGGACTTATCCAGCGGGACAGCCAATAACAGGCGGTGGAATCAGACCTAAACAATATTCTCCGAATTTCGCTGTAAACGGTTATACGTATGGTAATACAAACGGAATGGAGTATTCTGACAACGGAACAATGGTTGCTGATGCCCACTCTATAGGATTTGTATGGGCAACAATGTTGTGGGATCTTCACTGGAAATATGTTGAAAAATATGGATACTCATCTGATGTAACTGCTAATGCAACAAATGGAAGTTCAAGAGTATTACAATTAATTGTTAATGGACTTAAACTACAAGCATGCGACCCTTCTTTTATTGAAGGAAGAAACGCAATATTAGCTGCGGAATTGGCAGCAACAGAAGGTCAGGATAAATGTATGATCTGGAAGGTTTTTGCAAAAAGAGGATTAGGAGTAAATGCATCAGCTGGAGATAAAACGAATATTAACGATCAGGTAGAAAATTTTGATGTACCAGCAGAATGTGCTACGTTAGCTACAGATGAGCTTACTTCCATTAAAGATAGCAAGGTTTCTGTTTATCCAAACCCTGCGAAAGATGAGTTTTATATCGATTTCCCAAGCAAAACTCTTGGAAAAGTAAGTGTAGAACTTTATGATATGTCTGGTAAATTGGTTTCTTCAGAAGATAAGATCTCTCCGGAAAATAAAAAAGCGATTTCAACAAGCCGTTTAGTAAATGGTACTTATATCGTGAAAGTGAAAGGACTTGGTTTTGAAGCTAATTCTAAAGTGATTGTGAAAAAATAATTAACTTATATAATCAATCGAAAAGATCGCCACAAGCAAAGCTTGTGGCGATTTTATTTATCTATTGTAGCAACACTTCTAAGTACTTTAATTTATATGTTGTACCTTTGCAGGCTGTTAAAAAAATTATGAAGAAGAAAAATATACTAAAAGGTGTTTTATTTGTAGGGATTGGGGCTAGTATATACGGAATGTTAGCCACTTTTGTGAAAATGGCTTATCATGATGGTTTTACAACGTCTGAAGTAACCACATCCCAATTTGTATTAGGTCTGACAGGACTTTTGATCCTGAATCTTATTCAAACCCTAACGTCAAAAAAGAAGCTTTCAATGCCAAGTTCGAAAGAGGTCAAAATGCTGATACTTGCCGGAACATCATTGGGAGGAACAAGTTTGTTTTATTATATAGCGGTGCAGTATATCAATGTTTCCATTGCTATTGTATTGCTGATGCAATCGGTGTGGTTCAGTGTAGTAGTAGAAAGTATTCTGACTAAGAAGCTGCCTAATGCAAGAAAAATTGTTGCCGTAATTATTGTATTGCTGGGAACTGTTCTTGCTACCAACCTGATCAATATGGAAATTGAACTGGACTGGCATGGAGTCTTTTGGGGGCTACTGGCTGCAGGTTCTTATACACTAACGATGTTTACTTCTAATACATTAGCTACTCATCTTCCGGTTTTCAGAAAAAGTATTATTATGCTGACCGGTGGTTCTATCGTGGTTTTTGCATTTTTATTCTTCGCACAGATTGGGCCAATGTATTTTGACGGATTAAAGACTTTCTATCTCAACTTTACAGAAAATACGGAGCATATCCATCCTTTTAATTATTCAATATTCTGGACATATGGAGCTGTTTTGGCTTTGTTTGGAACAATTATACCTCCAATTCTATTCAATATTGGTTTCCCTAATGCAGGATTAGGATTGGGAAGTATCGTTTCTTCATTAGAACTTCCGGTTTCTGTGACAATGGCCTTTGTTCTATTAGGAGAAGAAGTATTTCTTATACAATGGGTAGGGATAGCATTAATTCTTTTCGCTATTGTTCTCATGAATCTTCCTTCTAAAAAAGAGAAAGAGATTTCAATGGCAGAAATATCTTAAAAAATAATATTTAAATAAAAATAGCAGTTGAAAACCGTTCTTTTTGGAGCGGTTTTTTTAATTTTAGGAACTTTAAAGTAAAGAAATATGAGATATTTCAGAAATGTAATGACTGTAATAGCATTAGTAGTTGTATCAGGAGAATTATTTTCACAAATAAGACCACTGGATGCCATGTTGTCTGATTACAAATACCCTTACGAAGTTCGTTTTATAGATTTGAAATCCCAGCAGAATACCCTGAAAATGGCTTACATGGATGTGAAACCAAAAAGAGCCAACGGAAAAACAATCATGTTGCTGCATGGGAAAAACTTTAATGGAGCTTATTGGGAAAGAACAGCTAAAGATTTGTCAGAAAAAGGGTTCAGAGTGATTATTCCGGATCAGATTGGCTTTGGAAAATCATCAAAACCTCATAGTTATCAGTTTTCATTCTCACAATTAGCAGAAAATACTAAGGCTGTTTTAGATGAATTAGGAATTGATAAAACAATCGTTCTAGGACACTCAATGGGAGGGATGGTCGCTACAAGATTTACTTTACTGTATCCTGAGAAAGTTCAAAAGCTGATCCTGGAAAATCCTATTGGGCTTGAGGATTATAAAACATTTGCTGCCTATCAGAATATAGACCAGGCTTACCAATCTGAACTTAAAAATACTGCTGAAACCTATAAAAATTATCAGCTGAAATTCTATTATGACAATCAATGGAAAGAAGAATATCAGCCATGGCTTGATCTTGTTGCCGGATGGACACTTCATAAGGATTATCCACAGGTAGCATGGGATGCGGCCCTCACTTCCGATATGATCTACAATCAGCCTGTTTGCTATGAATTTAAAAACATAAAAACACCTACTTTACTGATTATTGGAACCAGAGACAGAACCGCCATAGGAAAAGACAGGGCTCCGAAGGAACTTCAGCCTAAAATGGGCCAGTATCAGGAGCTGGGGAAGAAAACCCAGCGTGAAATTGAAGGCTCAAAGCTTGTGGAACTTGAAAATGTGGGACATCTGCCTCATATAGAAGTCTATTCTAAATTTTTTGATACCTTATATAATTTTATAAAATAAGTGAACAGATCTGACAATTTCAGAATGAAAATTGCTTCTGTATTTACGAAAATGTTGGTTTTTACATTGAAAGAAAATTGAATGAAAAGTAGTTTAAAAGCCCCCGAAAAACAGACAAAAAATAATCGTTTCTTGGTGGTTTCTTTATCCATTATATTTACCCTTTCATTTCTGGCAATGGGGATTGGAGGAGTCTATTATAGTTGTAGTAAAATTTACAGGCATATTGATTTAGTATCTCATGGAGTCAAAACGGAAGCGAGGATTACAGGGTATAAAGAAAGCTGGTCAAAGGATAGTGACCAGGATATATATACCAGAATATATTCTCCGATAATCACTTATTATGATTCTTCCAATCATTCGTATATCCTTCATGCTGATTATGGTAGTAGCAGCAAAGAATGGTCTAATGATGTAACCGTGTATTTTGATAAAAAAGATCCTTCCAACGCCATTCATAGTGGATTTTGGCATCTTTGGTTTTTACCATTTGTATTCCTGTGCCTTTATATGACCCCATTATTAATTGGATTGTTTGTTATAATATATTACATTCAAACATTAAAAAATAAAAAGCCGTTTATAACTTAAACGGTTTTTCTTTTGATTTGAATATCAGTAAAGTAATTACTCCAATCCCTGAAAAAATAAGGCATGAAATTCCCAGATTTTGAATAAATCCTATGCTTATCAATCCACCTCCTATCAGTATATAATAGATAAGCCCAAGCAGAGCTCCTGCGCTTCCGGTTTCATTTTTATAATTGATCAGGGCAGTACTCAGAATATTTGGAATAGCAATACTGAAGGCCATTACAATAAAGAAGTACGGAATCAGGAAATAAATACTATGATCAGCCAAGAGCCACACAAAAGCGGAAGCTGTGAATGATCCTATTACACTTGATGTTACTAAAATCTTAGGAGTCCTATTTTTAAGAAGTAAAAATCTGTTAAGCTTAGCTCCCGCAAATGTTCCTGCTGCTAATACAATGCTGCTGTATCCAAAAATATATGATGAATATTGCTGTTCTTTAAAGATAAAAGGAGCTAATGAATAATATGAAAATAACAACACATTAAAACTCATAATCAATAAACAACATTTGATGATTTCCTGGTCTTTGAGCATTCGTTTTAACAAACTGAACAGAATTTGAAAACTGATCTTTTTTCCGGAATGATAGGTTTCAGAAACATTTCTTCTGGAAAGAATGTAAAATACAATGGCCACCAGACATAAAGTGATAAAAACTCCCTGATGACCCATTGAAGAAGCGAGAACTGAACCTGTGGTCATTCCGATTACCGGACTGATGGATAGGCCAATTCCAATCCATGAAAATACTTTGCTGATATGGTCTTTGTCATAAGTATCTCGCAAGATGGTCTGAGTAACGATGGATCCAACTGCAATTCCAAAAGCGGAAGTAATTCTGGCAGCCAGTAAAAGGGTAAAAGTGGGCGCAAAAATAGCAGCTAAAGTTCCAGCTCCATAAGTGAGTAGCCCATACTCCAATGATTTTTTTCTTCCGATTCTATCACATTGTACACCCCAAAATGCTACTCCAAGAGCAAAGGCAATAAAATAAAGGCTTATCGTTAAAGTAGTAGATTCTTCATTTACTTCAAATTTTTCCTGTACCATTGGCAAAACCGGGCTGTAGATGGTTTCCACAAACTGAGGAAGCATGACAAGCAGTGTGAGTAACCAAAGAGGATTTGTCTTTTTCATTTTTTTTTCTGCAAAGTTTTGAAAAATTCAGTGTATATTTATAATGATATAAAAACAAAAAATATCAAAAATAGGACATGGCTGTATTAAAGCAGAATGAAGAGTTTAACGCAGATGCTCTTAAAGGAAAAGTTATTGGTATTGCTTCGGATATGGTTATGCATGACTCAGGATTTCATGATCACAAGTTCAAGGCTCAATTGTTGTACGCACCTTCCGGCTGTATGACAGTAACCACTTCCAACAGGCAGTTTGTATTACCGCCATTCAGGATGCTGTGGATTCCTGCGAATGAAATTCATAGGGTTAATTTCCGGAATGTTGTAGCTTACAGATCTGTTTATTTCGACAGTGAATACGCTGAAAAGTATATGAGTTCAGGTCTCAAAGTATTGCATGTAAACTCTTTACTAAAAGAAATTATTGAAAGAATGTGTTTTTGGGAATGGGAGGCTTTGGATACTACTCAGAATAATATTTTAAATGTATTTTGGGATGAAATAAAGCAGGCTCCTGAAGAAAACCTGAATCTTAAAATGCCTAGTGATAGTCGCTTTAAAAGAGTGGTGGAAGAGTGGACAACACGAGTTTCTATGCCGCCAATGCTGAAAAATCTTGCAGAACAAACCGGGGCTGTTGAAAAAACAATTACCCGTATTTTTAGAAAAGAAACTGATCTTTCTTATCAGGAATGGAGGCAGCAATGGCGACTTCAGCGATCAATAGAGCTTCTGGTGGACGGAAATTCAATAGGGGAGGTATCTTATATGTTAGATTTCTCTTCAGACAGTGCTTTTATTGATTTTTTTAAAAAGCATACTGGTTCTACACCTCTACAATATCTCATAAATAACGGGTAAATCATAACATTCCAGTTGAAGACGTAATCGTTTTCCTCCTCTCTGGAGGGGTGATAAAAATCCAAAGAATTTTTAACGGGGTGGTCAATGCATTGTTCACCAATTTATTTCTTGTCCTATGTAAAGTCCATTGGCAATTAATTTTCATAAAATTGTATAACCAAACTAAAATAAATACCATGGATAATTATACCAATACAATAGAAGTAAAAACTACTGCAGACAAATCTTATGCTGCTTTAGCACATCAGGTTCCGCTTTGGTGGACGGAGATGTTTGAAGGTTCTTCTACGCAAACAGGAGATCTCTTCACCATAAGATTTGGAAATACTATTTACAAAACAATGCGGGTGAAAGAATCTATACCAATTTCAAAGATGGTATGGGATGTAGAAGACTCGCGGATTGAACTTCCGGAATTAAAGAACCAGACAGAATGGATAGGAACTACGATTGTTTGGGAAATAGAACAGAAAGAAGAAATCGCACGGATTAAAGTGACTCATATCGGTTTGAATCCTGATGTTGAATGTTATGACATCTGCTCTAATGGTTGGGTACAATTCCTGAGTAGTCTGAAACTTTTCCTGGAAACCGGAAAAGGAGCTCCATACAAAGAAAAATAGCATACTTTGAATTCAGAGGGATATATGTATCCGTAAATAGTATTGCTTATTACTCATATAGGATTGCCTCATAAAAAAAGAAGCTGTTTACGAGTAAACAGCTTCCTTTTGCATTTATTGTTGTCTGAATTATTTCTTCTTGTAAGCAGCGTCTTTAATTCTCGCTTTTTTACCTCTAAGATCTCTGAAGTAGTAGATTCTAGCTCTTCTAACTCTACCTCTTCTGTCAACCTCGATTTTTTGAAGTGCAGGCATGTTGATAGGGAATACTCTTTCTACACCTACATCACCAGACATTTTTCTGATTGTGAAAGTTTTTGTAGAACCAGTACCTCTTAATTGGATAACTGTCCCTTTGAAGAACTGAGTTCTAGTCTTTTGTCCTTCTTTAATTTCGTAATACACAGTAATTGTATCACCTGCTTTGAATTCAGGGAATTCTTTTTTCGCAATGTACTTGTCTTGTACGTACTTTAATAAATCCATTATTAATAAAATAAAATGTTAAAGCTAAGCAACTTACACGTTTATCGTCAGAGGTTGAATAACAGGTTGCAAATGTACAAAATAGTTTTTGAATAAACCAAATATTTAATGTACTAAAAACTATAATTTTTTCATTCCGGTTTTGCTAAAAAATTAACAGATTCGTTAAGATTCCATCAATCAGAGTTTACATGGGATATCTACTTTTGCCCGAAATAAAAATCAGAGTAATGATTTTTTAAATTATTGATTCACAAATTAAAAATCTATATGTCATTTTAAAATTCAACAATTATGAAACATTATTTCTTCTTTTTTTGTTTCGTGGCTCAAATGGCGTTCGGACAGGTTTTGTTCCCATATCTGCAAAACCCGACTCCGAATTCTATGATCGTCAATTGGAAGACTGCTTCTGATAATGAAACAACCGTGATTTATGGGGATTCCCCAACGAATCTGAATGTGACGGTAACCGGTACTACCAACATTTTTTCAGATACTGGATATAATAATAATTACTATTATCACACAGCGAAAATTGGCAATCTGCAGCCGAATACCAAGTATTATTATAAGATTAAAACCGGAGCTAATGAATCTGCGGTATACAACTTCAGAACGCTTCCTTTACCAGGGCAGCCGGTAACAGCTAATGGAAAGATTCGTTTCCTGATCATGGGGGACAACCAGATCAAAGCTGAGCCAAGGTATGACAGTCTTACCCTGAATGCTTATAAAAAGCTAAAAGAAAAATTTGGAGCCAATTCTGACCCTTCAGATAATATTGCTCTTACTTTTATGGTAGGTGATCAGGTGGATGTAGGAACATTGGATCATTATGAAAATGTTCACTTCAAAAAGAATATCAAATTATCACCTTATCTGCCAATCCAAACAACGGTAGGAAACCATGAAACCTATGGAACTTTGGGAATGAATTCTTACTATGCTCATTTCTATATTGATGAGATCAAATACAAAGGAATCACTTCCGGGAACGAAAATTACTATGCTCAGCAGGCAGGGAATGTATTGTTTATCAGTTTAAGTTCTGAACATACAGGAGCCGCTCAGCAAACATGGCTTCAGCAGATCCTAAACGAAGCTAATAACGATTCTACAGTGGATTGGATTATTTCATTAAGCCACAGACCCTATCAGGCAGAACAGTATGTGGGAGATATTTCTACATGGGTAAGAAATAATGCGGTTCCAATGTTGGTCACATCTGATAAATATCTAATGCATGTGGGAGCTCACCATCATTTGTACCACAGAGGACAGCTGAAAAATACTCCCAATTACCAGATTATTTCAGGAGGAACTGCCTGGGATCAGTATTGGGGAATGTCTAACGAGCAGGATTTTGATGATGTTCAGAAGACACTGACTGATTGGACGTATCAAATCGTGGAAGTAGATGTAGCCACCGGGAAGGTAGATGTAGAATGCTACTCAATCGGAGGAAAGTATACCAAGAAAAACAATGAACTGGTAGATTCATTCCACAGGTATAAGAACCAGCCTAAGCCGGCAAAACCTTCTGTTACCAATACATTCTCAGGTTCGGTTACATTGCCTCTAACATTGAATGGAAGTGCTTTCTCATCCTCTAACGGTGAACTTTTAAACACGACTCAGTTTCTGATCAGTAAAGCTGCAGACTTTTCTGTAATTGAAAAAGAATTCTACCGTGATTTTGAAAACTGGTTTGGAAAAGACGGGAATGGAAATCCGGATAAGGCTAAGAATTTAAATGAAGGAGTAGATATTACAAAAGTAACTTTAGCAGCGAATTCTATCCCGAACGGAATTTATTATGTGAAAACCCGTTACAGAGACAGAAACCTGGAGTGGAGTGAATGGAGTGATGTAAAACAGTTTGAAATTACCGGAAGTGTAGTTTCGAATCCTACATTTACTTTAGATAAAACGGAATACACCCAAAATGAGCCTATCGTTGCTACTTATACAGGAGGCCCTGGAAATCAGCAGGATTGGATAGGAATTTATAAAAAAGGACAGACTCCGGGTGGTTCTGCAACTTCACAAACTTATGTTTATACGAATGGACAAACAGCTGGAACAGCTACCTTCAATAATGGCTTGCCTAACAAAGGTCAATATTTTGCAGGATTTTTTGCCAACAACGGATATACGGATATTACAGCAAGAAAAAGTTTCTATGTAGGCCCGAAAGTACAATTACAGGCTACTGCAGATACTTATCCTGTAGGTGGAACAGTAACGATTAACTATACAAATGCTCCGACTCTTCAGAAAGACTGGATCGGAATTTATAAAATGGGTCAGACTCCGGGAACTACCACTTCAATAAAATGGAGCTATGTAACGACAGCGTCTGGAACTCTTAATTTTACAGGTCTACCAAAAGGATATTATTATGCGCAATACTTATTGGAAGATGGTTACAACGGAATCGGAGAAAAAGTATTCTTTAAAGTAGGAGATATTGTTACTGAATTATGGATCAATAAGCCTGTGTATTCATTAGGTGAAAATATCACCGCTTCATGGACGGATTCACCCGGAATTATTAAAGACTGGTTGGGAATCTACCCTCAAAATGTCCAGACACCGGATGACAATTTTGTTTCTTATACTTACTTCGATGGAGTAACACAAGGAAGCAAAACTGTTACAGGAAATGTAAACGGTGTCCCTACTACACCAGGTAATTATTATATGGTAATGTTTACCAACGATTCTTATACTGAAGTTTCAAACAGAGTACAATTCCAGGTAAGCTCAGGATCTTTAGGGGTAGACGAGGCTAAAAGTACAGAGAAAAATGTAATCTTATATCCAAACCCTACAAAACCGGGCGAACCAACATTCATTAAGAGTGATTATCCGATTGAGAAAATCGAATTGGTATCCGCAGCAGGAGAATTGTTATATGAATCAAAAAATATTCATAACCAACGTTTCTCTTTAGTGAATGAAAGCCTTCCGAAAGGAGTTTATTTTGTGAAAGTTCACGCAAGAAAGCTATTTACTTTAAAACTGATTATCCAGTAACAGAATAAAAATAACCATGAAATAAACAGGCTGTCAGAAATGACAGTCTGTTTGTATTTGAAACCCCTCAGCTAAACCCCAAGAATCACTGAATCATAAGCAAAATCATTATAATCAGTCAGTAGGCTCCCATAAAAAAAGCAGTTTCAAAATCTGAAACTGCTTTATATATCAAATGATCTTAATATGAATCAAAATTAGTGTTCAATTGATCTTCCTGAATGAGAATCTGGCTCTCGCTAGAGAAGCTATCATCGGCATCAGCCAATATTTTAGAGTCCTGAACAAGTTTACCTTCTGAATTATAAACTTTTAATAAGACCCATTTTCCATTACGTTCAAGTTCCTTTGCTCCATAATAGTCTTTTATTCTGATTTTTCCGCTTTGAAGAATTCCTCCTTTTACAGAAGATTTATTCGCTGGTTTACCTTTTACATATTGTACAATCTGAGCAGTAAAACTGTAATCGTATTCATCATCATTTAGAGGTTGGTTATAAGTGTACAAAATAGCACCTTTATTATCATATACCGTTGCATCGTAAGCGGTTTGCTTAGCATTTAATTTCTTCTCAAACTTCAGCTTATTCTCTTCCGTGTAGTTTCTTGTATTCATAAGAACACCATCCTTATACTGCATTTCGGTAAGTCCCTCGTAGGAAGCACCATTGTAAGGCATATCATCCTTATAAGTTAATGTAGATCTTAGTTTTCCATCAGGAGTATAATATTTAATCTCCTGAGTAGATCCGTCTTTTAGAATTTTTTCAGTAGTTAGTTTTCCATCCTCATTAAATTCTTTACTGAGAACCTGTAATCCCCCTTTATAAACATCTATAGTTGAGATGTGGCTGTAATCATAGGCGAACTGATAATCTTCACCATCCATAGGGTTGTAGGTGTCATTCTCTTTATCATATTGATAAGTAAGATCAGCTATTTTCTTCCCAGATTCATCGTAAGTAGTTTTAGAACCATCTTTTTTGCCTCTTTTCTGTTCCTGAAGAACTTTTCCGCTTTTAGTATAGATTACTCCTTCTTTGATGCTTCCGTCACTTTTATACTTTTCGATTTTAGAAACTCTCATAGGATTGTAATAATAATCTACTTGGGTACTTTCACTATTGGATTCAGAGCTGCCACTTCCAATATACTTACCTTTTTCACCATAGTATTTATTTTCGTAAGTGCCGTTTTTACCTATAATACTTTCGGTTCTGATTCCTTTGATATCCTCATCATAAATAATGGTTTGAGTAGGAGTAGAGTTCTCATATACAGTAAGGGTATTGTAATAAATTTCGTTTTCCGGATCTTTATAACTGAATGATTTTCCTGAAAAAGTACCATCAGCCTTATAAACAAGGTCTTCAATTAATTTCCCTTTAGCATCATAATTCTGAGAAGCTCCAACTTGTTTCCCTTTAGAATAGTTCACCATACTCATTACTTTTCCTTCAGGAGTATACCATGTCACTTTACCGTCAAAAACTTCATTGCTTGGAGTAGTATCAGAAGCAAGACCTTCCATTTGAAGCGTTCCGTTTTTATAAAAATCTTTAATTAAAGTAAGTTTACCTTTGGGAGACGTTTCACGGTAATACTCCATATTTTCTTGGGTCGTTTTTTCCCAATTTTCATCAAAATAAGTTTTTTCCTGTGCGTATACGTTGATGCTGAGTACTAATGCAAGTAACGCTGACGTGAATAGTTTTTTCATGTTTTATATTAAGTTCTGATTTTAAGCTTGTGATGATTTGCTTTTGGATTCCAATATGAAGGAAAGTAAGAGTAAAAGCATTGAAAAGACAGTTGATAAACTGCCAGAAATAATTTTTACATTAATATTGTGTTTAAATCAATTATATCCGAAGATTGAAAAAGATGTGGTTTTTTTGAATTTGAACGCCAAATATAACTCAATTTTACGAGATATATAGAAAAAATGAACCGATTTGTTCACTTTTAGCTGTAAAATTTTGATTGTGATATTTTTAATATGAAAAATAGGTATTCAGGATGGGATAGAGAAAAGGAACTTTTTCTGGCCGTCTCAGATACGATAAATTTTTATTAAATTTAGCCAACAGAAAAATCTAATATTTCATGATAGATAAAAGAGTAAAAAATGCAAAGGAAGCCATCGAAGGAATTAAAGATGGAATGACGCTGATGCTAGGCGGATTTGGACTTTGCGGAATTCCTGAAAATTCAATTAATGCTTTAGTGGAAAGTGATGTGAAAGATCTTACCTGCATTTCAAATAATGCCGGAGTAGATGACTTTGGATTGGGATTACTGCTTCATAAAAGACAAATCAAGAAAATGATCTCTTCTTATGTGGGAGAAAATGCTGAATTTGAAAGACAAATGCTTTCAGGAGAATTGGAAGTAGAGCTTACTCCACAAGGAACTTTAGCTGAAAAATGCAGAGCTGCTCAGGCTGGAATTCCTGCTTTTTATACTCCTGCAGGGTATGGAACTGAAGTGGCGGAAGGAAAAGAAGTAAAAGATTTCAAAGGAAAACCTCATATTTTAGAGCATGCTTTTGATGCAGATTTTTCTATTGTAAAAGCTTGGAAAGGAGATCATGCAGGAAACCTTATTTTTAAAGGATCAGCAAGAAACTTCAATCATCCGATGGCAGGAGCTGGAAAGATTACCATTGCTGAGGTAGAAGAGCTGGTAGAACCAGGAGAATTAGACCCTAATGAAATTCATATTCCGGGCATTATGATTCAAAGGATTTTCCAGGGAGAAAAATTTGAAAAAAGAATTGAACAAAGAACCGTTAGAACTAAAGAATAATTTCTGAAGAGATACGATTGACAATAAAAAGAAAGCGCTGGACATCTGCCAGCGCTTTCTTTATTTTATGATTGTTGTGGAACTGTTGTTTTCCTTTCTCCAATCTGCTGTCTCCACATCGCATAATAAAGTCCTTTTTCAGCAATAAGATGATTGTGAGAACCCGTTTCTACAATTTGTCCGCGTTCCAATACATAGATTTTGTCTGCATGCATGATGGTACTCAATCGATGGGCAATCAGAACGGTAATTTGTTCTCTTTCTTCTGAAATACCTTTGATGGTCGTGGTAATTTCTTCTTCAGTGATGCTGTCCAAAGCAGAAGTTGCTTCATCGAATATCAATAAATGAGGTTTTCTTAAAAGCGCTCGTGCAATAGCTATTCTTTGTTTTTCACCACCACTTAATTTCAATCCTCCTTCTCCGATAACGGTTTCAATGCCTTTTTCGGCTCTTTCCAACAAGGCAGTACAGCTCGATTTCTGTAAAGCAATGGCAAGTTCTTGTTCTGTAGCCTTCGGATTCACAAAGAGAAGGTTTTCTTTGATGGTTCCGGCAAACAGCTGAGTATCCTGAGTTACAAAACCAATCTGATTTCTCAGTTCATCAAAATCAAATTCCTTTCCATTAATTTCATTGTAAAAAATATTCCCTTCCTGTGGCCTGTAAAGCCCAACCAATAATTTAACCAATGTACTTTTTCCAGATCCGCTTGGCCCAACAAAAGCAATGGTTTCTCCATTTTTAACATCAAAAGAAATATTATTCAAGGCTTTATACTGAGCCGACTGATGCTTGAAAGAAACATGTTTGAATTCCAGTTCTTCAATAGCGCCAATTTGCTTCGGATGAAGAGGCTTTTCTTCCACATCTTTTTTCATGAGGCGATCAAAATTCTGAAGGGATGCTTCAGCTTCACGATAAGAGATAATGATGTTTCCAATCTCCTGCATAGGCCCAAAAATAAAGAAGCCATAAAACATGAGCGAAAGATATTGCCCCGGAGTTACAATATTTTTAAAAATTAAATATAAAAGCGTCAGGGTAATCATCTGTTGAAGAAAATTAACCATTGTTCCTTGAATAAAGCTTAAAGAACGGATACTTTTTACCTTTCTGAGTTCAAGTCCCAAAATTTTATAAGTATTGTTGTTCAGACGGATAACTTCCTGATTCGTTAAACCTAAACTCTTTACGATCTCAATATTTCTAAGACTTTCCGTTGTACTTCCTGCTAATGCAGTGGTTTCCGAAACAATATTTTTCTGAATGACTTTTATTCTTTTACTCAATAAATTCGTGATAAAAGCAATCAGGAAAATTCCACAGATGTATACAGGCATGATAGACCAATGCAGGCGGATCGCATACACTGAAACGAAGATGATACTGACCAAAATCCCAAAGAAAATATTAATGAAATTGGTAATAAACTTCACAGAATCTTCTCTTACTTTCGTTAAAATAGATAAAGTTTCACCGCTTCTTTGGTCTTCAAACTCCTGATACGGTAACGCCATGGAATGCTTTAGACCATCGGTAAAAATCTTCGCTCCAAACTTTTGAGTAATAACACTCACCACATAATCCTGAAAAGCTTTGGCAATCCTACTTACCATGGCTGTTCCGATAAGCAATCCTAAAAAGTAGAATGCTCCATGGTAAACCGAGGTTCCATAAAGGTATTCATCTATGTTTCTGGGTAAAAGTTTTTCTTTATCGAAGAAATTAGGATGGGTAACCAGCTGATCCAGAATATTTCCTGTAATAGCAGGAGCAAATAAAGAAAAAACCTGGTTAATAGTGGCTAATAGTAAAGAAATAATAATTAGCCATTGATAAGGTTTAAGGTATCTTAAAAGTATTTTCATTCTATTAAATAAGGATACAAAATTAATGATATTATTTTTACTAACGATGTTAATTATTAATGATAATGACCTCTTGTTGAGGAAGATTTAAAAACCAGATCTCCAAAAAATAAGTTACAAAGTACATCAGTAATTATAGAGTAGTATAGTCGTTTTTCAACTAAAACTTACTCCTGGCTTCCTTCTTCCTGCCTCCAGCTTCGAAACCCCTTTTGTATTCGGTTGAAAATAATTAAATTGCAGTCTAAGTTTTTATTATGCTTACAAAAGAACAAATTGCCAAAAGAATTTCAAAAGAACTGAGAGATCGTTATTATGTAAACCTGGGAATCGGAATTCCGACTTTGGTTGCCAACTATGTTCCGGAAGGTATTTCCGTAGAATTCCAAAGTGAAAACGGAGTTCTGGGAATGGGGCCTTTCCCTTTCGAAGGAGAAGAAGATGCAGATGTCATCAATGCAGGAAAGCAAACCATTACTATTTTAGACGGAGGTTCATTCTTCGATTCTGCCTTTAGTTTTGGGATGATCCGTGGTCAGAAAGTGGATCTTACCATCCTTGGAGCCATGGAAGTTTCAGAGAATGGAGATATTGCCAACTGGAAGATTCCTGGAAAAATGGTAAAAGGTATGGGCGGAGCCATGGATTTAGTAGCTTCTGCAGAAAATATTATCGTTGCGATGATGCACGTAAACAAAGCTGGAGAAAGTAAAATTCTTAAAAAATGTACTCTTCCTTTGACTGGAGTAAACTGTGTGAAAAAAGTAGTTACCGAATTAGCCGTACTGGAAGTAACACCAAAAGGCTTCAAACTTCTGGAAAGAGCGCCGGGAGTGTCAGTAGAAGATATCATCAAAGCAACAGAAGCAGACCTTATCATTGAAGGTGAAATTCCTGAAATGCAATTCTAAATACAATTCAAACCTTGCCCACTGCAAGGTTTTTTTATGAATAAATGCTAAAAGTAAGCAGATTTTTAGGTCAAAGAAACTAAAGACAGAAAAGTTGAAACAATCTCTAAATCTTATTTAAAATCATAACAGAAATTGGTAGATATTTTTAGCGTAGAAATCAAAGTCTTGAATTTTTGTTTCAAGACAAAAGAAATTAAAGCATAAAAAAGGTTGTTTCACAAGTGAAGCAACCTTTTTAGTATTTAGAGTTAACCTTTAATCTTATCTATTGGCATCCTGAGCTCCGAAAACCTTTTGTAAAATGTTTGTTGTTCTCATTGCAGGTGTATTTCTGATTCCGCTTTCCTTATCTGCTACCATTTTGAATACTCCATTGATCGTTTCTGTAGTAACATATTCATTAAGGTCAGTGGTTACAGATTGTCCTGTAAAGGTGTTGTATTTTGAAATCAGATTCTTCCAAACAGCATCAGCACCCACTTTCCCTAAAGATGCTTTTACTTTTGGTTGGAAAGCTGTAAATAACTGACTTTGAGTTTTGCTTTGAAGGTAGCTTGTTGCAGCATTATTATTTCCTAACAGGATATTTTTAGCATCTGTAATTGTCATGGAAGTGATGGCATTGGTAAAAATAGGTGCCGCTTCTGTTACAGCATCTTCTGCAGCTCTGTTTAATAATTTTACCCCTTCATCAGCCAGACTGCCTAATCCTACAGAACGTAGTGTAGCATCCACCTTTCTTAATTTTTCAGGCATTAAAATTTTTACTGCTTCATTTTTCAAAAAGCCATCTGTTAATGCCAGTTTCTTTACCCCATCTGTTACTCCAATATTTAATGCTTCTTTTAATCCGGAAGAAATTTGTGTTGAGGTAAGATTTCCTAGATTTACAGGAGATGTATTAGTTGAAACGTTCGTTGTAGTAGGCTTTGTTGTGGTTGTTGCAGCAGTAGTGGAACCTTTGGTTGGCTGTTGAGTATTAAGATCAATTCCTGTTTTATCTTTAACTGTTGATTTTATAATATCAAAAAGTTGTGCCTGTGTAGAGATTGAAAGTAATAATCCTGCAGCAATAAAAATGTTTTTTCTCATTGTATTTTTTTTACAAATTTAGATGTTTAATCTTTTAAATGACGTATGCTTATCAAAAAATAAACCATAATTTTTTTTCGACTTAAAAAAAGAGAGTGAAGTTGGTTTAAGTGTTTGGTTTGTAGTGTTTTTTTATGCTGTAAAAATCTGGTGTATTGATTGAATTATTTCTGAATATGAATAGACTTTCAGAAAATAAATCTACTTTTTTGGGTAAGTGGAAGGAGTTAAATAATCATCTTTTATCGTTAAAATATACAGACTGAACCATTTAAAAGTTTTGAAAAATAAGTATATTAGTATCCACTTAATCTGATTCCATGACCCGTATTTTATTAGCCGTGCTATTAGTAATTTCAAATATTGTTTTTTCTCAAAATACATTGAATTTGATTCCCTATCCTCAAAATGTACAGTTGAGTGAAGGAAGCTTTATAATTCCTGAAGTTTTCAAACTTAGTAATGACTTGCCTAAGAATGAAACCGGATATTTCAAAAAGCGATTAAGTTCTGTATTAAAATTACAGGATTCAAAACAGACTGAGGCACAGCTGGTGTATACACAATTACCCAAAAATACAACTGAAAATAAAGAATTTTATAGCCTTATTATAAACTCTAGGCAGATTAGGATTCAATCATATACCCAGCAGGGATATTTTCTTGCCCTTCAAACTTTGATCCAGTTATTTGATGAGTATAAGAGCGCTGGGAAAATTCCGGCAATGAAAATAGAAGACCAGCCAAAATTTGCGTGGCGTGGAATGCATCTTGATGTTTGTCGTCACTTTTTCACCGTAGATGAGGTGAAACAATACATTGATTATCTGGCGATGTACAAGCTCAATACTTTTCATTGGCATTTAACGGATGATCAAGGCTGGAGAATTGAAATCAAAAAATATCCAAAACTTACTCAGATTGGTTCAAAGCGTAAAGAATCAATGATTGGAGCTTATGTAGATAATACCTTCGATGGTAAACCTTATGGCCCCTATTTTTATACTCAGGAACAGATTAAAGATGTCGTAAAATATGCTCAGGAAAGACATATCACCGTAGTTCCGGAGATTGAAATGCCGGGGCATGCGTTAGCAGCATTATCCGCGTATCCTGAACTTGCTTGTACCAAAGGCCCTTTCGAGTCTGCTACTAAATGGGGTGTTTTTGATGATGTATTCTGTCCCAAAGAGGAGACATTTACATTTTTAGAAAATGTTTTGGATGAAGTTATTCAGTTATTTCCCTCTCAGTATATTCATATCGGAGGAGATGAATGCCCTAAAACACGATGGAAAGAATGTACCCATTGTCAGGAATTAATCAAAAAGAATAATTTAAAGGATGAACATGGCCTGCAAAGCTACTTCATTCAAAGAATTGAAAAATATATCAATAGCAAAGGGCGAAAAATCATAGGCTGGGATGAAATTTTAGAAGGCGGATTGGCTCCTAATGCCGCTGTAATGAGCTGGACGGGAGTAAACGGAGGAATTGAAGCTGCAAAAGCAAAACATTTTGCTGTGATGACACCTGGAGCTTACTGTTATTTTGACCACTATCAAGGAGATCCTCAGACAGAGCCAAACGCTTTTGGGGGATTTACTCCATTGAACAAAGTATATTCTTATAATCCAATTCCCGCTGAATTGAATGCTGAACAGGCAAAATATATTATGGGAGTTCAGGCTAATTTGTGGACGGAATATATTTTGGATTTCAAGCAGGTACAATATATGATCTTTCCAAGACTGATGGCTCTTGCCGAAGTAGGATGGGGAACCTCCGATCCTGAAAATTACAAAAATTTTAAGAACAGAGTCATCAACCATTTCAAAATCCTGGATAGAATGAATATTAATTATGCTAAAAGTATTTACAATATTTCAGGAAAAGTGATTCCTTCAAACAATGGAATTGCCTACGAACTTTCTACCTCACAACATTCGAACGGAATCCGATATACTTTAGATGGAACTGTACCAACCCTACATTCTAAGGTTTATCAAGAACCTGTTTCCATCCCTAATTCATTAATGATTAAATCTGCCTATTTTGAAGATGGACAGCTGAAAAGTGCTGTTTCATCCCAACAATTTACCGTGTCAAAGTCAACAGGAAAGAAAATTACCCTTGAACAGCAACCTAGTGAAAATTATTCATTTGGTGGCGCATTTACTTTGGTAGACGGAATTATTGGAAATGTAAAACAGTTGGGGAAGACATGGCTTGGGTTTCAGGGAAAAGATGTGACGGCAACCATAGATTTCGGACAGAAAACCGCTTTTTCAGAAATCTATTTTAATACATTAGAAAATAAAGGAAGCTGGATTCACCTTGCAAAATCAGCTAAAATTTTTGTTTCAGACGATAATAATACTTTTAAAATCATTAAAGAAATAGGAAAAGAAGACATTCAAAACACTAAAGGAAAAATACGAGTAAACCTGGGAACCCAAAATGCAAGATACCTTAAAGTGATCATCGAAAATGCCGGAATTATTCCAGCCGGAAATCCTGGGGCAGATTCAAGTGCGTGGCTGTTTGTTGATGAAATTGGCGTAAATTAGCCTATTCAATTTTATACAATGGAGAATACCATACTTTCTTCCGAATTTTCATCTTCACCAGATCTGGTTGAAAAACTATATCAATACGGAATCACCAAAAACTATCATGAGGGAGATATTATTTTGGATGAAAATGCCTCTATACGTTCTATTCCTATTGTGATGAAAGGAATGTTGAAGGTCATCCGAACAGAAGAGGATGGGCGTGAAATTCTTCTGTATTATATCAAAGCAGGAGAGAGCTGTATCATGTCTTTTCTGGGAGGAATGCATCATGAGAAAAGTATCGTAAAAGCCGAAATTGAAGAAGATGCTGAGATTCTTTTTCTTCCTGTAGATAAGGTTTCTTTATTCATCAAAGAACATCCGGAATGGCTGGACTATATTTTCAGACTTTATCACAAGCGTTTTGAAGAATTGCTTGATATTATCAATGCGATTGCTTTCAAGAAAGTAGATGAAAGACTCCTGAATCTTCTTCAGAAAAAATCTGATCTTACAGGTTCTGATATCATTACAATTACCCATGAACAGCTTGCTAACGAATTAGGTACTGCCAGAGTAGTTGTATCCAGGCTGCTCAAACAGCTTGAAGAAGATGGAAGACTAAAACTTGGAAGAAACAAGATTACCCTTCTGATCTCTACAAATTAATTCCAATTTCCTTCTTCTTGGTCTTTTCCGCCTATCAGTTAATAATAAAAATTTTATCTTCTTTAGGGTAAAATTCCCTATGTAACAAAAGTAGCTGTAGGTCTTCGCAAACAACCTCATTTTTGCATCATAATATTTGAACAAATGGAGATCATAGGATATATAGCATCTATTTTAATCGGTGTTTCTTTAGGCTTAATCGGTGGTGGCGGAAGTATTCTCACTGTTCCTGTATTGGTGTATCTTTTTGGAATCGATGCTTTACTGGCTACAGAATATTCTCTTTTTATTGTGGGCATCAGCAGTGCTGTGGGCTCTATAACCTATTTTAAAAAAGGATTAGTAGATTTTAAAGTGGCTCTGATATTTGGCATCCCTTCTATCATTTCAATTTTTCTAACCAGGATGTATGTGTTGCCTCTGATTCCGGAGGAGCTGCTCAGCATAAAAGGTTTTACCGTAACCAAAAATATTTTTCTCCTGTTGATTTTTGCTGTTCTGATGATGCTGGCTTCTTATAAAATGATTAAAAGCCAAACCTCGGAAGAGGCAGGTGGAAATGAATTGAACAACAATAAAGCTTTATTGGCTGCCGGCGAAGGAATGATAGTCGGTATTTTAACAGGATTAGTTGGTGCTGGAGGAGGCTTTATGATTATCCCGGCATTGGTGAATCTTTTGAAAGTTCCGGTAAAAACTGCAATAGGAACTTCATTGGTTATTATTTCTTTAAATTCTCTCATCGGTTTTTCTTCATCTATCGACAATGCAAAAATAGAATGGAATTTACTCATTACCATTGCTGTGATTGCTATTGTTGGAATTATCATTGGATCACAAATTTCAAAAAAGATAGATGGTAAAAAATTAAAACCAGCCTTTGGATGGTTTGTTCTGATAATGGGAATTTATATAATCACCAGGGAAATATTTCTCTAAGCTTGTATAATAAGGCAGAAAATATGCTGAAATTTAAGTAACGATAAGCTCTTACAATATATGAAGTATGTTACTTAAAATAAACTAGAGTATTTAAAAACTTTTGTGCCTTTTGTGGTTAAAAAAATAAATACAAGCAATGGTTACACTCAAAATTCTGTTATGTAACAAAAGTAGCTGTAGGAGAAAACAGGAAACAGGAAATTTGTCTGAGAAAACAAAATCAAAAATAAAGAAGATGAAAATAGAACAGATATATACAGGATGTTTAGCACAAGGTGCTTATTATATTACTTCAGCCGGAGAAGCTGTAATTATCGATCCTTTACGCGAAACCCAACCTTATGTGGAAAGATTAGAAAAAGATGGAGTACAATTAAAATATATTTTTGAAACTCATTTCCACGCTGATTTTGTGAGCGGACATATTGATTTAAGCAAGAAGACCAACGCTCCCATCGTTTATGGGCCTACTGCAAAACCAGAGTTTGATGCTGTCATTGCAGAAGATGAGCAGGTATTTAAAATAGGAGATGTTAAAATTAAGGTTCTTCATACGCCAGGGCATACATTGGAAAGTTCCTGTTATCTATTGATTGACGAACAGGGGAATGAGCACGCTCTTTTCAGTGGAGATACATTGTTTCTCGGAGATGTAGGTCGTCCGGACCTTGCTCAAAAAGCAGCAGATATGACGCAGGAAGACCTGGCAGGATTGCTTTATGATAGTTTATACAATAAAATTTTGCCTTTAAATGACAATATTACAGTTTATCCTGCTCATGGTGCAGGTTCAGCATGCGGCAAGAATATGCAGAAGGAAACCATTGATACATTAGGGAACCAAAAGAAAACGAATTATGCTCTTAATCAGAACGGAAAAGAAAGCTTTATTCAAGCAGTAACAAATGGACTTTTACCTCCGCCAGCTTATTTCGGAATGAATGTGATGATGAATAAAAAAGGATATCATAGCTTTGAGGAAATATTGTCAAAAGGATTACAAGCTCTTACTCCCAGACAGTTTGAAGAAATAGCCGAAGCTTCCGGAGCCTTGATGCTGGATGTGAGAAATAATAGTGAGTTTGCCAAAGAATTTATTCCTCAATCTATCAATATAGGGCTGGATGGTGATTTTGCACCATGGGTGGGCGCATTGATTGCAGATGTTAATCAACCTATTCTGTTGGTGACAAAACCAGGAGATGAAGAAGAAGCAGTAACCCGTTTAAGCCGGGTAGGATTCGATCATATTTTGGGCTTTTTACAAGGTGGTTTTGAAGAATGGAAGAACAGTGGAAATGAAACTGATTCTGTAAACCGTATTTCTGCCGGACAATTTGAGAAAGAAATCGAAGGTAGAGTAGTGAAAATTATTGATGTAAGAAAAGAAAGTGAATATGCTGCCGAACACGTGAATGAAGCCTACAGTAAACCTTTGGCGTATATTAATGAATGGATGGAAGAGATCTGGCCGGAAGAACATTTTTATCTGCATTGTGCAGGAGGATATAGAAGTATGATGGCAGCCAGTATTCTTCAGGCAAGAGGATATAGAAATTTTACGGAAATAGAAGGTGGTTTTAATGCCATTGCTTCTACAGATATCCCTAAAAGTGAATTTGTTTGTCAAACTAAAATTTTAAAATAAAAGAATAAAAATATGTTGGAGATGATAAAAGAGCCGTGGCCATGGTATGTAGCGGGGCCTTTGATTGGATTAACCGTTCCTGCCTTGTTGATCATGGGAAATAAATCTTTTGGGATAAGTTCCTCACTGAGACATGTATGTGCTGCCTGTATACCGGCTAATGTCAGCTTTTTTAAATATGACTGGAAAAAGGAAGCCTGGAACTTATTTTTTGTATTAGGTATTTTCTTTGGCGGAATGATCACTGCCAATTTTCTTCTTAATCCATCTGAAATTGTAGTTAATCCTGATTTAAAAATGGAATTGGCAGGCTACGGAATTACAGATTATACCCATCTTGTTCCGGCTCAGCTGATGAATTTTGAAAGCCTTTTGACCTTAAGAGGGTTTATCATGATGGTTGTAGGTGGATTTCTGGTAGGTTTTGGAACCCGATATGCAGGCGGTTGTACCAGTGGTCATGCTATTATGGGGCTTTCCAATTTGCAATGGCCTTCTTTGGTCGCTACTATTTGCTTTATGATCGGTGGATTTTTGATGGCAAATTTTATTCTGCCGATGATCCTTGCCCTGTAAGTTTAATTTTTAAGAATCAAATCAATGATAAAAGAACAAGAACAAAATATTCGTTATCAGGCATCGGTTGGTGTGAACGAAAGTAGAGTAGAACACAAATGGTATCATCATTTGAAATATCTGGCAGCAGGAATTATATTTGGGATCATTTTCGTAAAAGCTGAGGTCATCAGTTGGTTCAGAATTCAGGAAATGTTTCGTCTGCAATCGTTTCACATGTATGGAATTATCGGAAGTGCTGTTTTGGTGGGAATGATTTCCGTTTGGCTGATTAAAAAATTTAATATCAAAACAATCTACGGAGAACCCATAACGCTGGCTCCAAAGCAATTCAATAAAGGTCAGATTTATGGAGGACTGATTTTCGGTTTTGGCTGGGCAATTACCGGAGCTTGTCCGGGGCCGCTTTTTGCTCAGATCGGGACAGGAGCGTTGGCAGTATCCGTAACCCTTTTAAGTGCTGTTGCCGGAACCTGGGTATATGGCTATTTTAGAGATAAGTTGCCTCATTAAGGTAAATGAATATAACAATAAAGACTTCTGATTCTATTTCAGCAGTCTTTATTCAGTATAAAATTATGAAAATATGAAGTCTTTTGCACCCAGAGCCATATAAAGATTGATGCGCTCCATTCTGTTCTGAAGTTCCAGATTGATGAGGTTCATCTCATTTTTAAGAAGATCCCGCTGCTTACGGATCAGAACGAAACTATTATTAGTTCCCACTTTGATTTGTTTTTGAGTGAGATTAATATTGTTTTTCAGCTCGTTGATTGCTTTACCGTTGAAATCCATTTGTTTTTCAATAGAATTCAGGTTGGCTAATGAAGATTCCACTTCATTCAAAGCATTTAGAACCGCTTTTGAATATTCCTCAACCACTTGTTTTTGTTGTGAGTTTTTAATTTCCACATTCTTTTTCAGCTTTCCATTATTGAAGAGAGGAGAAACCAATCCACCGCCAACTCTAAGCAATGGGTTTGAAAATAAAGAGTTGATGGCTTCCACATTACTTCCTGCTGTTCCTAAAGAAGTATTTATAGTAAGAGAAGGAAGCCTTGCTGCTTTGGCCTGCTGTACTTCGTAAAAAGATTTTTCTATCTGAAAATGATAAGCCTGAATATCAGATCTGCTCTCTAAAAGCTCTAATGGAAAAGAAGAAGGAATCTTATTTTCTATAGGATTAAAAAAGTTTTGAGTCTCCAATTTTCCTTCAGGATATTTTCCGGTCAGAAGTTCAAGAGACCTTCTGGACTGGGTATTGGCATTCCTGATCTTTTCAAGATATCCTTCCAAAGAAATGATTTCAGCAGAGATATTTGATAGATCCAAAGCATTAGCTGTTCCAACCTTTTTCTGAACCGCGTATAATTTCTCCAGTTCTTTTGTCTTCTGAATATAGCTTGTAATCATATCCTCCTGAATATTTCCGGTAATATTAAGGTAATAAGCTTTTGCAATCATAGCCGCTATAGACTGATGCAACAAGATATTTTGTTGTTTAGCAGAATAATAATCACTGGTACTGGCCATTTGTGCTGATTTATTTTTACCCCATAAATCAATTTCCCAATTGGCTTTCAATCCAATTCGGCGGATTTGGCTTTCACTTACCAGATTATTGGATGTATTGGCAACCGCACTTACACTTGGATAAAGATTAGTCCCTGCAATTTCCATCGCCAGTTCAATCTGATTGAGTTTTTCTTTAGCAATGATAATATCGGCATTATATAACATTCCTTCCTGAATGAGTGCATTCAGTTGAGGTGTTTTAAGATCTTTAATCCATTCATAAGAAAGAGCCCTTGCATCGGCATTTCTATCAAAAATCCATTCATCAGGAATCATAATATGAGAGGCTACTTCACTTTTTTCCTTTAACTCAGCTATGTTTTCTTTGGTAGGTTCCTTGTAGCCTATGCATGAGCTCAGACTTAAAACAAGGATTCCTGCCGTAATGAATCTTTTATACATATTAATGAAGTTTAGGAATAACGAAGTTGATTTTACTGTTGATTCTTACCATTACCTTTCGGATAAGATGTAAAGGTTTGATATGATCCGAATAAACTACAGCCGTTCCTCTAGCTCCCACGGTCAATTGTTTCTGGCTGTCTTCCAGTATAAATTTAGCAATCAGCTTCCCATCTGTTTCCGGTAATTGTCTGGCTGTATCGGGAAGTCCTGCTGTAGATCCGTTTCCACCCAGCATTCCGCCTGCATTATTCATGATTCCTTGGCTGGTTGCATCAATCACATATTCAAGTTTGGCTTTAACGACTTTTCCCGGTTCTGTTTTAAGAGCAAGTTCTACTTCATCTCCGTTTTTTACTGCTTCAAGCTCATTTTGAGCAAAGAACCCAATGACAGACTGTTGTTTCTGGATCAGGACAAAAGCAGATTTAAAAGGAGCCATGATTGCCCCTTCATTAAGCTGAACATTGGGAATAATACCATCTGTAGGAGCTAAAACAACCGTTTGGGACAAGTTCCATTTTGCCTGATCCAATTTTGCCTGAATTTCAGAGACCGATGAGTTTTCTCCATTATAAGAAGCATTCGATTTGGTTTCCAAAGATTGTTGCTGGGCTTGAGCCGCACTGATTCGCGACTGAAGATCATTTACATTGGTTATGGCCTGTTCCAGATCAAATCTGTTGGCAGCACCTGCCTCCACAAGCTCTTTATATTGAGAAACCCTTTTATTAGCCAGATCCAATTGCGATTGCAATCCTGCAATATTTTTTTGAGAAGCAGATATATCCGTATTGTAAGAGCTCACAGTGGCTTTCATATTGCTAAGTCTCGCTTCCAATGATTTAATTTCCTGTAGATAAGGTTCTCTGTCTAATACGAATAAAGTATCACCTTTCTTCACTTCCTGATTGGTCTTTACATATACTTTTTTTACCTTTCCTAGCACCTGAGTGGTAATATCAACACTTCTGTTCCCGACTTTCACATCAGAAGTAATGGGGCAATAGTAATTAAGGCTTAATATTAAAGCGATAGATCCAAAAATAGGAAGAGAGTACACCACAACCTGAGTGGTAAATGTCCACGGAATTAATTTTAATTTTTTGATAAGCAGCCAGCAGATTCCGGCATATATAGCGATGAGTAATTCTAGCATGTTGGTTAATTTTCAATTGTGTTAAGTTCTTCTTCTTCCTGTTCCTGTTCTTTAGGCGTATCAGAATTATTTTTAGATTGATTTTGATTGCCGTAATCATAATTCGCCCAGATTAAGGCAACAGGCCATAAAAGGCCTCCAAACACAAGAGAAAGGAGGCACATACTCTTTATGGCGTTGAGCTGAGGATGATTCTTCTTTTCAGCTACTTTCTCCGGATAAATGTGAACTTTCCAGAAAAGGTAGATCCCGGCCAAAGGTAAAACAAGTAAAATGACCCAGGATGCAACATCAGCTATATGGTCTTCTATTCCTGTAGATGCCTGAACAAAATTGCATGAAAGTAACAGGCAGAGAAGTATGGATATTCTTTGCATAATATATTGGTATAAGGTATAATTAAAGGTATAACAATAGGCAACCGGACTGTAAATGCCAGTCAGTTAGCTTACATCTTCATGAAGGATGGAGATGATTTAATGTGATACGTTTTTGTGAATAATATTTTTTCTCATTTTTGCTTTTAATGATTTGTGTAACAGTATTTTGATGAAGCAAAAATAGATCGAATAAAGTGAGAAAAAGTATTCCTAAGTTATTTTTTTCTTTCGTTCCTTTTTTTATGAACCCTTGCGGTCATCCTTGAAAGGGAGTTGGGAGTAATGCCCAGAAAATTGGCAATGTACTTTCTGTTAGCGTTTTGAGAGGTGAAAGGACGGCTCTCCAGAAACTCTTCATATCGTGAATGTGGAGAAGTAGAGCAAAGCTGTTCCGTGCGCACTTTTAGGGTGTTAATGATCTGTTTTAAAGATTTTAGATAAGCATTGTAAATTCCCCGGTGCTGAAATGCAGCTTCTTCAAATTCAGCTTTGTTAAATAAAAAGATCTGAGATTCTATAACGGCTTCAATCGTATATTTTCTTTCACTTTCTCCCGAAAATGATTCCGGGCTTTCCATAATGGCAGCTTCTTTTTCAGAAGGTAGAAAAAGATTGGTTTCAACACCATTTTCATCATCAAAGAAAAATCTCAATAATCCGTTGGAAAGAATAAATAATTGATTAAAAGACTGTCCAGGTTCTGCCAGCGTTTCTTTTTTTCTAAGAAGTCTGGGGGTACTGAGACGTATCAAAACATTAATCTCTTCATCAGATAAATCCTGGAAGAAAACAATATTCTTAAAAGTCTTAAATAAGTCCATTACAGCAGTAAAGATAATTAAAAATTAGATATAGATATTCGTTGCAACATCATAAGGATTTCAGAGAAGTTTTTTTTAGATTTGTTAATACTATAATTTTGATATACAATGAACAATAACCGAAGAAGTTTTATCAAAAAACTGGGAATCGCTACAGCAGCACTGGCTGTAAATCCTTTGGATCTGATGGCTAAAGAATTGCCTGAAAATAATACAGTTACCAACCAGCCTATCGTTCTTTCTACCTGGAATTTCGGGATCAAAGCCAATGAAGAAGCCTGGACAATCCTTGAAAAAGGAGGAAAAGCACTGGATGCTGTTGAAAAAGGAGTTCGACTGGTAGAATTGGATCCCAAAGAGAGGAGTGTTGGTTATGGCGGACGTCCAGATAGAGATGGCAGGGTAACATTGGATGCCTGTATCATGGATGATAATTACAATATTGGTTCAGTTGCTTGTCTTGAACATATCAAAAACCCGATTTCCGTAGCCAGAGCTGTGATGGAAAAAACACCTCACGTCATGCTGGTAGGAGATGGAGCTCTACAATTTGCCCTTTCCCAAGGCTTTAAAAAAGAAAATCTTCTTACCGAAGAATCTGAAAAAGAATGGAAAGAATGGCTGAAAACAAGCCAGTATAAACCCATTGCCAATATTGAAAATCACGACACCATAGGGATGATCGCCCTTGATACTGCAGGAAATCTTTCCGGAGCGTGTACCACCAGCGGAATGGCTTTCAAAATGCATGGAAGAGTAGGGGATTCTCCTATTATCGGAGCTGGCTTATTTGTAGATAATGAAGTGGGAGCGGCAACCGCAACCGGACATGGTGAAGAAGTAATAAGAACAGTAGGTACACATCTTGTGGTAGAACTAATGAGACAAGGAAGAAGCCCACAACAAGCATGTAAAGAAGCTGTAGACAGAATTGTAAAGATCAATCAGAGAAGAAATAAAAACCTTAAAGATATTCAGGTGGGCTTTATTGCCATCAATAAAAAAGGAGAATACGGAGCTTACTGTATTCAGGACGGATTTAACTTTGCCGTATACGATCAGAAAGGAAACCGCCTTGAAAAACCTGAATTTGCAGTGAAATAATATTGTGCAGGAGCACACAAAAACAGCTGTTTTTACCAAGAATGCACAAATTATTTTATTCGTGCATTCGTGGCTGTTATAAGCCGTATTCTTGCGCCTTAATTCTCATATAGAAAGGAAAATTGCGTCTTTGTGCCATCCAGCCCATAAGCAGAAATAAAGAACTGAATAAAGAAAGTCTTTATCCAAAATAGAGATCAAAATAAAATATGAAAAGAACGATTATCGCTTCCTTATTTTTAATCATAGCATGTAAGGAAGAAAAGAAGGAGAACACAACCATAACACAACCTGAAGCTGAACAGGTAAAAGAAAAAGTGGTTTTGAATAATGAATCCAATGAATCTGAAACCGCTCAGAAATGGCTGGAGAAAAGCATTGTAGATTATTTTAAAGCAGATCTTGTCAAGCAGGACAAAAATATGCAGAAAATGACTACTAAAGACTATTACGACTATAAAACAGATGCCACGAATGTAGATCTTGATGTAGATGGAAGTCTTACTGAACAGGAATTCAAAGATAAATGGAAGGGTAAATTTGATACAAGTAAAGCTGGAATTGGCATTGGGTTTCTTATTCCCGCACAGGATTGGATCAATATTGAAGTTGGAAGCTGCGAATTAAAATCCGCTTCCAAAGATGAATATACCTTCAATGTGGTATTGAGAGATGATGGCTTTAAAGCTAAATACCCGTCCGTGGTTAAAGTAATAAAAGAAAACGGATCTTTTCTGATTGCAGATGTATTGCAAGAAGAACCAAAATAACATTAAGCATACAAAATAAAAATGTCAAAAATAGAAATAGCATGCTTCAATCCTGAATCAGCAATAATTGCTTTTGAAAATGGAGCCGACAGAATAGAATTATGTGCAGGATTAAGTGAAGGAGGAACCACTCCTGATTTTGAAACTACCAAAAAATTAAGAGAGAAAATCAACATTCCAATCTTCGTAATGATCCGTCCGAGAGGTGGAAATTTTACTTATTCTGATGCTGAATTTGAGCAAATGAAATCAGACTTGACCACATTAAAATCATTGAATGTTGATGGTTTTGTATTTGGTATTCTGGATGAAAATGATGAGGTGAATAAAGAACATAATAAAACTTTGGTAGAACTGGCTTCACCGCTTCCATGCACATTCCATCGTGCTTTCGACAGGGCAAAAGGACTGGAAGAATCTCTGGAGAAAGTAATTGAATGTGGCTTTACAACGATTCTTACATCAGGTCAGAAACCTAATGTATCTGAAGGAAAAGAAAACCTGAAAAAATTAGTTGCTCTTTCCAATGGAAGAATTGAAATTCTTGTGGGTGGAGGGCTTCGTTCCTCAAATATTGAAGGAATCAGAGAAGCTACAAAAGCAGGCTATTTCCATTCTTCAGCCATTACTGATGGTGGTGCTTTTGCCAATCCTGATGAGGTAGTTGCTTTAAAGAATAAATAGTCATTATATCTTTCATTTGTCATTCTGAGCGTAGTGAAAAATCTCAAAGCATTATAGAGATTCCTCGTAATGACAAAACTACTATTAGTTTTTAATGATATAATGTAAATGATTTTCATTTATTGATGTTAAACTTTTACATATTAATCTTTAATTTAAACGCAAAGTTTTATTTAATATACTGTTATATTTTAAGGAAGCAAAGTAATGCGGCGAAGCCGCTGAATAAGCTGAAAGATACCATTCGCTTCATCAGGATCGATTTTTAATCGATTCTTTCTTAGCTCCCTTAAAAATAAGGCGTACTTAAAATAAAAACTTTGCGTTAAAAAAACAAACATACAAATGACTGAAAACGAATTATCTTACAAAATAATAGGAGCTGCTATAGAGGTTCATAAAAACTTAGGCGTGGGACTATTAGAAAATGCGTATGAAACAGCTTTGGCTTACGAGTTGAGAACTTTAGGTTTTAATGTAAAACAGCAAGTTGCGTTGCCATTACAATACAAAGAAATCTCAATAGAAAACGCATATAAAATTGATCTAATTGTAGAAGATAAAGTGATTGTTGAAGTTAAATCTGTACTGGAATTACATCCTATTTTTAATGCTCAGATATTGACTTATTTAAAACAAACTCAGATAAAACTTGGGCTTCTTATTAATTTTAATAGTGAACTCATTAAATATGGGATTCACAGAATTGTAAACAAAATTATTGATGCATAAAACTCTACTTTTTGCCTTTATTCTCATTCAGAATGTTCTTTTTGCTCAGTATTCAGAGAGAAGTCTCTCTTCTGAAAGCTGGAAGTTCAAAAATTCAAAAGATAAAAACTGGCTTCCCGCCAAGATCCCGGGAACGGTGCATCTGGATCTGATGGCGAACAAACTTATTCCTGATCCTTTCAAGGATGAAAATGAGAAAAAAGTTCAATGGGTCGAAAATGAGGATTGGGATTATCAAACCTATTTTGAGATTTCATCCAAAGAATTTAATTTTACTAATATCGATCTTGTTTTTAATGGATTGGATACGTTTTCAGAAATCTATCTGAACGGAAAACTGTTGAAGAAAACAGATAATATGTTCAGGAAATGGGAGATTCCTGTAAAAGAATATTTGAAACAGGGAACCAATCTGTTACAGGTAAAATTTAAATCAGCAGTAAGTACAGGAAAAGAACTTGCAAAAAAAGTTCCATTTACTTTGCCTGAATCCCCCAGAAGCCTGGTAAGAAAAGCGCAATATCAGTTTGGCTGGGATTGGGGGCCGAGATTGGTAACTGCGGGAGTATGGAAAGATGTTCAACTGCAGTTTTGGAATCATGCAAAAATCAATATCGTTAAAGATCATCAGAATATGTCTCCTGAAGCATTTAATGATTTCAGATTTGAAATAGAAATTTATGCAGATAAAGAAGGGGTGTATACGCTGGGTATCAATAAGATGATTAAAGAAATCCGCCTGAAAAAAGGGATTAACACAATGATGATTCCCTATGACATGGGTGGAATGAAACTTTGGAATCCTAATGGCAGAGGGGAGGCTAATCTCCATAATTTTGAAATTAAACTTTCAAAAAATCATAAAAGTATTGATACCAAGAATATCAGGATCGGGTTAAGAACAGTGGATTTTGTTCAGGAGAAAGATGAAAAGGGAAAATCTTTTTATTTTAAAGTCAATGGGCATCCTTTATATATTAAAGGAACAAATTGGATACCTGCGGATAGTTTCTCGCCTAGAACAACAAAAGAAAAATATCAGGAATTGATTAAGGCGGTTAAAGATGCCAATATGAACATGATCCGTGTTTGGGGCGGTGGAATTTATGAAGATGAAGAATTCTACAAAGCCTGTGATGAGAACGGAATTTTGGTATGGCAAGACTTTATGTTTGCAGGAAGTTTTTATCCGGCAGACAGCGAATTTCTGGACAATGTAAAAGAAGAAGTAAAAGATCAGGTCAACAGACTTCAGAACCATCCATCCATCGTGTTGTGGTGCGGAAATAATGAAATTGATGAAGCCATTGTCAATTGGGGATATCAGAAGCAGTTTAAATATTCAAAAGAAGATTCATTACAGGTCTGGAAAAATTATAGAAAACTGTTTCATGAAGTTATTCCCAATACATTAAGGGAAAACCTGACACCGAATAAAAATATATATTGGCCAAGTTCGCCGTTAATAGGATGGGGGCATAAGGAAAGTCTTACAGAAGGAGATTCTCATTATTGGGGCGTTTGGTGGGGAGAGCAGCCTTTTGAAATCTATAATGAAAAAGTAGGCCGCTTTATATCTGAATATGGTTTTCAGGGAATGCCCACTTTGAAAACTACACAATCAATGTTTTCGGGGGCTCCGGATCTGAATCTTAAAAACGCGACCATTAAAGCTCATGAAAAGCATTCAAGAGGTTGGGAAATCATCAATAAATATATGGAACGGGACTATAAGATCCCAACAGATTTTGTAAAATACAATTATGTTTCTCAACTGTTGCAGGCGAGAGGAATGCAGATTGCGATAGAAGCACACCGCCGTGCAAAACCTTATAATATGGGGACTTTATATTGGCAGCTTAATGACTGTTGGCCGGTGGTTTCATGGGCATCTATTGATTATTTAGGAAATTGGAAAGCATTTCACTATCAGGCAAAAAGAAGTTATGAATCTGTATTGCCATCAGTTATAGAAACAGAAAATACTTATGATATCTACTTTATTAATGATCTTATTAAAGAGTATGAAGGAGAGTCAGGAGCCAGGTTATTTGATTTCGAGGGTAAACTTCTGTGGGGAATAGATGCTCTTGACAAATTGCCAGCCAACTCTAGTGAGAAACATTTTGATATTTCGAAAAGTCAATTTTCAGGATTTGATCTGTCAAAAGCAGTACTTAAGGTTTATTTCAATAACGATTCAGTAAAAAATGAAAAGTTGTTTTTCTTTAAGAGTCCAAAAGATTTAAAACTTTCAAAACCTAATATCATTATTAAAAAAATATCTCCAACAGAAATTGAAGTCTCAACAGATGTTCTGGCAAAAGACGTATATCTTATCGGTGATGCTCATTTCAGTGATAACTTCTTTGATCTGTTGCCGGGAACTTCAAAGAAAATTACCCTTTCTAGATCTTTGGAGAAAGTTGAGGTGATGAGCTTGTTTGATACTTTTTGAAAAACAGTTTTTTGAATTACCATAAATTGGTAAATTAGGAGTATTAAAGTTACCAATTTTTGATAAATTTGATATGAAATTTAAAATCAGAATGCTATGGGACGTAATACATCTGTTTCTTTGGGAGATTATTTTGAAGATTTTGTAGATCATAAAATCTCAGAAGGTAGGTATAAGAACGTGAGTGAAGTTATTCGTGCTGGATTAAGATTGCTGGAAGAAGAAGAAAATAAATTTCAGCTTCTTAAAAATGCAATTAAGGAAGGAATTTACAGTGAGATTGCAACAGACTTTAACTATGAAAAGCATCTTGAGTTTCTAAAGTCTAAAATGAAAAAATAAATGGGTTGGAAGTAATAGGATAGATGAGTAATGCATTGACCAAGATCTACTAAATCCTGCCTAATTTGCGAGAGAAAATAATCAAACCTTATAGGTTTCTGAAACCTATAAGGTTTGAAAAAATTACAATAGAACAATAAAGAAAGCTGCCCCTAAAGGCAGCTTTCTTCAATAGTATAGAGAAAAATTTAAACAGTATTTAATCAATATCTTAGTTCTCAATCAGCCAGTTTTCTACCGCTTTTGAGAAATCAGCAATATCAATAGGGTGTCTGCTCGTAATCAGGTTGCCGTCTACAACAACAGGTACATCAGACACAATTCCACCTGCATTTTTAAGATCAATCTGAATATTCCAGTATCCGGTTAATTTTTTACCTTTAATGATCTCAGCATTGATTAATACTACAGTGGCGTGACAGATCGCAGCAACCAGTTTACCTGTAGCATTGAAATCTTTAACAAACTGTACCACTTCAGGATCATGACGAAGGTTATCCGGATTCCATGCGCCACCAGGAATAAAGACCGCATCATAATCATTTACATTGATTTGATCTACAGTATGATCTACTTTGATCCAGCCTACAGGTAATAGGTATTGTATTGCCATGATGTGAGTTTTTGACATCTCTTCAGGCATGCTTAATCCAAAGTTGGCTGGAGCTGGTTTGTATTTAGGGGCGATGATGTCTACCTGAGCACCTAATTGACGAAAGTACCAGGCTGGACCCGTTAATTCAATCTCTTCAAAACCGTCTGATGAAATCACAGCAATTCTTTTTCCAGCTAATGTTTTTTCTGTTACTGGAGTAAAGAAGAAGTCTTTTACTTTTTCATTTCCCGGTGCATTTAAGAATTGAGCCAGCGGAAAGCTTCCCACAGCAGTTTTTGATGATAATTGAGTAAGGATTTCTAGGGTGTTAACACCATTTTGTGTTGCTACGTTTTGAGCATCTATATTGGTTTCCATTTTTAATGATTTAAAATGTTAATTTGATTGTTTTTGTTGATAAGTCTCCCAGTCAAGGTATCCTTCCATGGTTAATCCATAATGAAGTTCTCTTTTAGGAGGGGTTAGAGGCCAGTCGTTTTCAAGACGGCTCACAAGGTCAGGGTTAGATATAAAAGCTTCGCCGAATGCTGCGATATCAATGGTTCCTTCGTTGATAAGCTTTTCGGATCTTTCTCTGTCCATACCACCGGCAAGGATGATAATTCCATCATACCAGGTACGGAAACGTTTCATGAAATCTTCAGGTAAAGCAAAGCTTCCTCTCGATTTTTGATCCATAATGTGGATGTAAACGATTTTTCTTTTTGAAAGCTCTTTCGCCAGATATTCATAAGTAGCTTCAATTTCATCATAATGAGGCATCTCGTATAAACCACCATAAGGAGTCAATCGTATAGCGACTTTATCAGCTCCGATTGCAGCGATTGCAGCATCTACAATTTCCAGTAAAAATCGGGAACGGTTTTCGATACTTCCACCATATTCATCAGTTCTGTTATTTACAAAAGGATTGAGGAATTGCTCAATAAGATATCCGTTGGCTCCGTGAAGTTCTATTCCGTCAAAACCCGCTTTTATAGCATTTTCAGCGGCTACTGTAAAATCCTTAACTACTTGTTTTACTTCTTCTGTGGCGAGTGCTCTTGGTTTAGAGTTGATCACAAAACCTTCTTTTCCGTTTTCATCATAACCCCATGCATGAGTTTCTCCTGCCTGGATATCAGATGACGATACAGGAGCCTGTCCATCCGGTTGATTGGTAACGTGAGAAACCCGGCCTACATGCCATAATTGGGTAAATATTTTGCTTCCTTTTTGGTGAACGGCATCTGTAACCAGTTTCCAACCTTCAGTCTGCTCGGAAGTATAGAGTCCAGGAATGTGAAGCACTCCTTTTGAAGTCGGAGAGATTGCGGTTCCTTCTGTGATAATTAATCCTGTGTCTGCACGTTGTGCATAATATTCTGCATTAAACGTTTTTGGAATACCATCTTCGTTTCTGGCTCTGGTCATAGGTGCCATGGCAATTCTGTTTTTTAGTTGTAGAGAACCAATGGTTGCTTCTTTAAAAATATTAATATTCATAGCTTGAAAATTTAGGTATTAATAATATGATTAATTGCTGTTTGATCTATAATTTTACAAATTGAAATAATCGAATCGATTTTGCTGTTTGTTTTAATTAATGATCTTATTTGTAATTGATGGTACAAATTTCTGCTATATTTTGTTATTATAAAAATTATATAATTTATATTTAGTTATAATAAAAATAATAGTTTGTAAAATTAGATTTCTTGATCGGGAATCTATAAGTAAGAAGAGTTGAGTAAAGAAACTGTAGACGGAGGGAAGCACAACAGAGAAAGCTAATTTTAAGAATAAGACCTACCTGTTATACAATTGAACTTCTAAAAAAAGACAAAAGCTATTATTCATGACTTCTATAACTCCTTCTTCCAGCTCCCGGCTTCAAACCCCGGCTGTTTAGAATTTTCATTTTCAGAAGAATACCATGTGATGAATGGAACTTATCATCAAAAAAAGGTGTTTTTCCATTCTCACCTCAAAAATCAGCCGTAACTTTGCAGTATATTTCTTTATAGTTATGGTAAATTTTGTTCTGATTGCAGTGTGCATTATTGCAGGAATGATATTCAAAGCAACAAAATCTATCCACCCGGATGCCCATAAGGGGATCAATACCTGGATTCTTTATCTTGCTCTACCGGCAGTTTCATTCAAATATCTGCCGAAAGTACAATGGACAACGGAAATGCTTTTTCCAATTGCAGCCACTTTCTTAGTCTCTGTATTTTGTTTTTTTTATGTAATGTTTTACAGTAAAAGTAGGGGATATTCAAGACGTTCCAGAAGTACCTTAGAACTGGCCAGCGGGTACAGCAATACCTCTTTTATAGGATTTCCTTTGATCAGTGCTTTTTATGGAGAGAGTCTTTTAAGTATTGCCATTATTTGCGACCAAACCATGTTTTTTGCCCTTTCAACATTAGGGATTATTGCCGCGGTGAAAGGAGGAAGCAAATCAGGAAAGGTAAGTGCAGCATTTATTTTTAAAAGGTTAATTACATTTCCGCCATTAATAGGCTGTATTTCTGCATTGGTGTTGTCTCAATTTATCGATTTAACTGTTGCAGAACCACTTTTTGATAAATTAGCAGCTACAGTAAGCCCATTAGCTTTGTTTTCTGTTGGATTGCAATTGAAATTTAATGGCTGGAAAAAACTGATTCCTCAAATGTCAGCTTCCATGTTATATAAATTGATTCTGGCTCCGGCAATGGTGTTAGGAATGGCTTTATTATTTGGAATAAAAGGAGATGTAGCAAAAATTACCATATTTGAAGCGGCCATGCCAACCTTGGTAACCTCCAGTATCATTGCAGAACAGTTCAGGCTGAATACAAAACTGACCAACCTGATTATCGGAGTCAGCATTATTGTAGGATTCTTCACCTCTGCGATGTGGTACGAGATTACTGAATATTTCTTTTAATTACTCAATGCTCAGGTCGAAAGGCTGAACATTCCCCTCCGCTGGAGGGGTGTCAAATCAAAAATTTGACGGGATGGTCATACCACTGAAACGATCTCAAAAGTTGCAGTTCTCTTCAGAAAAATCTAATTTTACACTTTAAATATTTCCCTTGTCATACGCTCAAATTGTTTTACCTCTGAATTTAAAAGGATCCTTTACGTATAAGGTTCCGGAAGAACTGATGTCTGAAATTCAGCCGGGAATGCGTGTGCTGGTTCCATTTGGTGGAAAGAAAATTTATACCGGAATTGTTTTGGAACTTCATGATAATGCTCCGGATAACTTTGTAGCAAAGGATGTCATCAGTATTTTAGATGAAAGACCTATCCTTCCTGAAGAGCAAATCCGTTTTTGGAACTGGCTTTCCGATTATTATCTGTGTAACCTTGGTGAAATTTACAGATTGGCTTTTCCATCTTCATTAAAACTGGAAAGTGAGACCTATTTAAAATTAAAACCAGGAGTAGTTGTTGACTTTGAAAATCTGGATGTCAATGAAATGTATTTGGTGCAGGCGCTGGAAGTAAGACAACTAGTCAATCTTACAGATATCGAAGCATTCATTCCTAAGAAAGAAATTATTAAAACCATCAATTCTCTGATCGATCTTCAGTATATAGAAATTGATGAGAAAATTGCAGAAAAATATAAGGCTAAAGAGGTCGCTTATGTAAGAATCAATGATAGTGTTTTAAGCAATCAGAATCTTACAGAAATTCTTTTAAAATTAAATAAAGCCCCTAAACAGAAAGATCTGTTTCTTCTTATTTTGGAAAAGCAGACTGAAAAACCTGATCTTCATATTAAAAAAGCTGAACTGTTTGAAGATGGCTATTTTGGAAGCTCTCATTTCAAGGCATTGTCAGACAAAGGTCTCGTTGAAGAGTATTATATGCAAAAAGATAGGATTGAAAGCTATGAAGGAGAAATTGAAGACCTGGAAGAGCTTTCTGAGGAGCAGAAAATTGCAAAATCTGAGATTGATGAAGCTTTTGAAGAAGGAAAAAATGTATTGCTTCATGGTGTAACATCATCTGGAAAAACTCATATTTACTTAGAGAAAATCGAGGAATGTATCAGGGAAGGAAAAAATGTTCTGTTTTTACTGCCTGAAATTTCTCTGACAAAGCAGATTACCCAGAGACTGGAGAAAAAATACGGTAGACAATTAGGCTTTTATCATCAGAAACTTACAGATTTTGAAAGAGTAGAAGTCTGGCGTAGAATCAGGCAGAATGACATTCGTATTCTTGTAGGAACAAGAAATGCTTTGTTTTTACCGTATCAGGACTTAGGACTGATCGTTGTAGATGAAGAACATGATTCAGCGTATAAACCACGAGAAGTTACTCCTTATTTTAATGCTAAAGATGCTGCGTTGGTGTTGGGTGGTTTATATAAAGCCGGAGTCATTCTGGGCTCAGCAACACCTTCTGTTGAAAGCTATTACAGAGCCAGAAAAGATAAAATGAAATACATTTTCCTGAACGAAAGATTCGGGAATGTAAGCCTTCCTGAATATGAACTGATTAATTTCAAAGAAGCTCAGGAGTCTAAAAACGTATCCGGAAATTTTTCTACAAGGCTTATTGATGCTATCAAGCATACTATTGACGAAAAGAACCAGGCTATCGTTCTTCACAACAGACGTGGTTATGCCAACGTCATAGAATGTGAGACTTGCGGATATGTCAACTATTGCTCCAATTGTGATGTGGTCATGACGTATCATAAGGCTGCCAATGAAATGAAATGTCATTATTGCGGTCAAAGAGCATCCAAGCCGAGAACCTGCCCTAAATGTAACTCCGAAAACCTGAATGAAAGAGGAGTAGGGGTAGAACAAATTCACGAGGAAGTTTCCAAACTGTTTCCTGAAAATGAGGTAGACAGAATGGATGTAGACTCCATGCGTAAGAAATTTGCCTACGAAAAACTGTATGAGAAAATTGAAGACAGAGAAACCGATATTGTGGTAGGAACACAGATGATTTCCAAGGGACTCGATTTTGATCATATAGAACTGGTTGCTATTCCTAAAGCTGATTCCTTATTATATGTACAGGATTTCAGAGCAGAAGAAAGAGCGTATCAATTAATTACTCAGGTTTCGGGAAGAGCCGGAAGAGTTTCCGGGAAAGGTAAAATCCTTATCCAAACTTATAATCCTGATCATTCAGTATTTCAGTTGATTAAAATGAATAATCCGGCGAAGATCTATAAATATATCCTTACCGAACGTCAGAAATTCCACTATCCGCCGTTTACCAAACTGATTATGATCGAACTGAAGCATCGAAGAGATGATAAAGCAGACCGTGCCTCCCAGTTTTTAGGATCTATTCTGAGAAAATACCTTCCTGAGGAATGTGTTTTAGGGCCGGAAAGGGCTCAGATTGCAAGACTGAATAATTTATATCAGTTCCAGATTTTATTGAAATTACCACGAGGGAAAAACTATGAAAAGTTTAAAAGCTTGGTATTGATAAGTCTAAAAGAATTTGATGAAATTACTGCTTATCAAAGCATTAAAAAGGATGTTTTTGTTGATTTTTAACAATTTTTAACAAACTTTACACTCTTTTATAAGACCTCTGTGATCCGTTTTATAGCAATAATTTATACTTTTGGTCGTTGATTAAGTGTTTGGCTTTCTTATTGAATGATTTAACTTATCATTTTTTATAGGCTCAAACTATAGAACAAAAAAAGGATAGATGGTAAATTTCAGAAAATATATTTCAAGTGCAGCGGTGTTGGCTTCCGGTCTTTTCCTGGCTCAATCTACCGTTTCTACTGTTCTTTACTCTCAAAATTACGACAATCAGAAAAACAGCTTAAACCTTCCGTCGCCAGCGAGCTCGATGGAGAGAAGCGTTTTGTCGGCTAAAGAACTTGTAGACATTAATGTAAACACAATGATGGCGGATCCTGTGCTGAAAAATGCAACCTGGGGATTCGTGGTGTATGATCCGAAAACGAAGAAAGTAATCTCTTCGTATAATGAAAGCACTCCGCTAGTGCCGGCTTCTACTACAAAATTGCTGACTACAGAAACAGCGTTAAACCTTCTAGGAGAGAACTATCGTTGGAATACCCAATTGGAGTATTCAGGAACGGTGGATGAAAACGGAACTCTAAATGGCAACCTATATGTGGTTGGTAGTGGAGACCCTTCTCTTGGAACCAATAAAGCAGGAGCAGGATCTTACAGAGACATTATTTCAGATTTCATAGGTGGACTTTCACGTGAGGGAATCAGAAAGGTAAATGGTGATATTATCATTCAGACAGCGCTTTTCAAAGGCAATATTGCAATGCTTCCGGAAAATGTTGTATGGCTAGAAAACAATAATTACTATTTGCCTGCAGGAACAACCCGTGCCATAAACCCGGCTAATGAAAAACTGATTGTGAAAAAATCAGGATTCTCTACAGAAAAGAAGTTTTTCTATGTTTCTCCTTACGCTCATCAGATGGTATACGCTGAAAAGTATGATGGGGATGGAATTTTAACAACTAAACTTCCAGATGCTCCAGCTTATTTGGCCAATTCCTTCAGAACGACATTAGTAAAAAGTGGAATTCCTGTTACTGGGAAAGTTTTCGCTAAGATGACCGATGCAGCGCCGGAAAACAGAAAAATGATCTCTGTATACAAATCTCCAACTTTAGGTGATATTGTCTATTATACCAATCAGCATAGTGATAATTCATTAGCAGAGGCGTTATTAAGAACTGTTGGATTTCAGAGATTGGGAGACCAAACATCAGAATCAGGAAGAATGGTGGTGACAGAACACTTGAAAGATGCCGGTTTTGATATGTTGGGTCTAAATTATATTGACGGAAGCGGACTTTCAAGAAGTAATAATGTAACTCCAATTTCTCAGGTAAAGTTTTTAACTTCTTTAATGGATGAAAAATATTACAGATCTTATTTAACTTCTTTACCTATTGGCGGACAGTCTGGAACATTAAAAAGAATGTTTCTTGGAACCGGAAACGGACAGGTTTTTGCTAAAACAGGAACTTTAAATAAAGTGAAAACATTAGCAGGCTATCTGAAGACCAATTCCGGTAAAACACTAGTTTTTTCTTTGATGGTTAATAATTACTCAGGATCAGTAGATATGGTGAAAAAAAGAATGGAAAAAATTCTTGAACCAGCTCTGGATCTTTAGACTTAGTTTATTTTATATATTATAAAAACCTTTTAATCAATGATTAAGAGGTTTTTTTTATATTTGAATACTGCAATATTCCTACCTATGAAAAAAATATACCTTCTGATGCTGTTTTTATTGATAATTCAGCAGGGCTACAGTCAAAAGCAAGACCATAATATTGAAATGAAAGGATTGGTGAAAAAAGAAATGAAATCTTTTACCAAGAAAATGTCAGTTGGGAACATAAACCCGAATACCCTAAATTATGATCTGCAGTATCAAAGGATGGATCTAAGTATTGATCCTGCCGTTTACTCTGTTTCCGGATCTGTGACTTCTCATTTTAAAACGAATCAGAGCATGGGAAGTATTTATTTTGATCTTTCTAATATGATTACGGTTTCTCAGGTTCAATATCATGGCAGCAGCATTCCGTTTCAGCAGTTGCCTACTAAAGAAATTAAAATAGATTTTCCAGCTTCTATTTCTGCAAGCACCTTGGATTCGTTGACAATTCATTATTCAGGCGCTCCGGATTCGGCGAATGGGACTGTTATGGTAGGAAGTCAGGGAGCCGGCATACCTGTTTTTTCTACCTTAAGTGAACCTTATGGAGCACAAGATTGGTTTCCTACCAAGCAAAGTCTGAATGATAAGATTGAAAGATTTGATTTTAAAATTACTACACCCTCTCAATACAGCGTAGCGGCTAATGGAAAACTGATGTCTGAAATCGTGTCATCCACTACCGGGAAGAAGCTTACTTTTTGGAGAACCATGTATCCTACTGCGGCTTACCTTATTGCTTTGTCGATTACCAATTTTGCTAAACAAAACTCTACTATCGGAAATCCTCCATTTCCATTTGTCAATTATATCTATCCGGGAACTGCCGGAGATCCGGTAAAAGTATCTACTATTGAATGGACAAAACAAATAATGGAAACTTTTGAAACCTATTTTGGGCCTTATCCTTTCCGTGATGAAAAATATGGACACATGGAATACCTGAATGGCGGTGGAATGGAGCATCAGACCATGTCTTCTATGAGTGGATGGACTAAAGGTCTTATTGCTCATGAACTTACTCATCAATGGTTTGGAGATAAAGTCACCTGTGGGAAATGGAATGATATATGGCTGAATGAAGGTTTTGCTACTTTTGGAGAGCATTTAGCCAATGAAAAGCTGATCATGAACAACAGTGAGTTTATGAACTATCTAAATGGTCAGAAGAACTATATTACTGGGAGTGTAGGCGGAGCTACTTATGTTCCGGATGCACAGCTTATCAATGAAAACAGGATTTTTGACAGCAGGCTAAGCTATGCAAAAGGAGGCTATATTGTAAGAATGATAAAATGGATTTTAGGAGATAATGTCTTTTATCAGGCACTTAAGGACTATCATGCAAGGCCGGCATTGGCTTACAACTATGTTAAAACAGAAGATTTCAATGCTTCTTTACTTCAATCTACCGGAAAAGATTTTACAGAATTTTTTAAAGACTGGGTATATGGAGAAGGATATCCAATCTACGCCATAAAGTGGAAACAGACGGGAAATCAAATTACATTTAAGGTATCTCAGACACAAAGCAGCCCTACAGTAAGCTTTTTTGAAATGCCCTTACCTGTAAAAGTTACCGGAACAGGTAGCCAGACGGCTTATTTAGTGTTGAATAATACGTTCAATAACCAATATTTTACTGAAAATTTATCATTTCCTGTAGCCAATATTCAGTTTAATTATGAATATCAAATTTTAGAAAAAAATTCTACTGTGGCACAGGATAATAGCTTGAGTGTCTCTGAAATAGAAAAAGATGACTTTGCTTTATATCCTAATCCTGCCCAAAATGAGCTCTATGTGAAAGGGATTGATAGGGAATCTGAATATTCTATTCATGGGATTGATGGAAAATTGATAAGAAAATCAGTATTCATGCCTGGTAAAGCCATTTCAATAGGAGCGCTTGTTCCAGGAGCCTATATCTTTACAGTGAATGAAAAGCATATAAAATTCATCAAACATTAAATACCATTTTATAATATAAAAAGCTTTCAAATTTGAAAGCTTTTTTGTTTACTGAAGGCTTTTGCGCCTCTTCTATTGGCTGTCTTTACTTTGTATTTAAACCATTTTTCTTTAAAGAGATTCCGCATGATATTGTCAAAATTTCGTGTAATAACAAGGTTTTTAAAACCACGCCATTTTTCAAGTGCACTTGATGGCAGGGCTCTTACGGATATAGAATATCCTCCGGTTTCATATTGTATATAATGCCACCATCCGGATGGGATGTAAAGGGTTTCACCAGGATGAATAACTGCTTCATAACCGTTTAAGTAAAGCAGGGCAGGGTATTGCCTATAATCAGGGTTTTTAATATTCGGTAAGCTGTGGAAATTGTAAGGTAATTTATACATCAGATCAGATTGTTCCCAGGGAAACAGCCAGATTCGTTTAATTCCTTCAAATTGGGTAATAAAAACATGCGACATATCGATATCAATATGGTTTCTTGTAGCAGAACCCTGACCTCCGAAAAACATAAAGGGAAGCCATTTTAATATTTTGCCATTAGTAACATCATTGTAAATAATATCATTTTTGAGTTCAGGTTTTATACTTAATAGATTAAATAAAAACAGCCGATGCTCAGTAGGAGTAGAGTGTATAAGATCAAGATATTCAGAGAAAGTTGTCTGTGCAATAGGCTGGCTCGCCACTCTGTCCATAGAATCCATTTCACTGCCGTATATATCTACTTTTTGTTGGCCTGCTATTTCTTTGAAATATTCATAGTTCCACTTTTGGAATGCCGGGCTTTCGGGATCTACAAAGTCTTCGATAATAATAGGGATCTGAGGTTTCATGTGGTTATTGATAAAGTTTCTTGAAACGAGTTTCTTTGTTTTCTTTACTGGAGTCAATTGCATATTCAGAAATTTTAAACAAATATAAATATTATCCTACTAAATTAGTAGACTAATAATGTTAAAAAAGAAGCTGAAGATCAAATTTTAGAATTAAGCTTATAAAACGTGTTATTTTACTGCCTTTTTAGTAAATTAGCGCATCTAAAAAATTACTAAAAATGATTTCTGAAAAATACCTACAACATTTACAGAACGAACTTCAAAATATTGAGAACGACGGACTTTACAAAAGAGAAAGAATCATCACTTCTCAGCAGAGTGCAGAAATTGAAGCGAATGGAAAAAAGCTTTTGAACTTCTGTGCCAATAATTATCTTGGATTATCCAACAATCCGGAGGTGATGAAAGCTTCTCAGGATATGATTCAGTCTCATGGATACGGAATGTCATCGGTACGTTTCATCTGTGGAACTCAGGATATTCACAAAGATTTAGAGAAGAAGATCGCGGATTTCTTAGGACTTGAGGATACAATTCTTTACGCCGCAGCTTTTGATGCTAACGGAGGTGTTTTTGAACCTTTATTTACTGAAGAGGATGCTATTATTTCAGATGAGTTGAACCACGCTTCCATCATTGATGGAGTACGTCTTTGCAAGGCAGCAAGATATCGTTATAAGAACAACAATATGGAGGATCTTGAAGCACAATTAATCGCTGCTTCAGAAAAGAATCACCGTTTTAAAATTATTGTAACGGATGGAGTGTTCTCTATGGATGGGATTGTAGCGGATCTGAAAGGAGTTTGTGATCTTGCAGATAAGTATGATGCATTGGTAATGGTTGATGATTCTCATGCAACAGGATTTATCGGGAAAACAGGAAGAGGAACTCATGAAGCGAATGAAGTAATGGGAAGAGTAGATATTATTACTTCTACATTAGGAAAAGCTTTAGGAGGTGCTTTAGGAGGATTTACTTCCGGTAAAAAAGAGATCATTGATATGCTAAGACAGCGTTCTCGTCCTTATTTATTCTCGAACTCGTTAGCGCCAGGAATTGTAGGAGCTGCTTTGAAGGTATTGGATATGATTTCTGATAATACTTCACTTCGTGATCAGGTAATGGAAAATGCAGAATACTTCAGAACGGAAATGAAAGCTAAAGGCTTTGATATTCCTGATGGAGATGCTGCTATTGTTCCGGTAATGCTTTATGATGCACCACTTTCTCAGAAAATGGCTGAAAAGCTTATGGATGAAGGAATCTATGTAATCGGATTCTTCTATCCTGTAGTACCAAAAGGAAAAGCAAGAATCAGAGTTCAATTATCTGCTGCTCACACAAAAGAGCATTTGGATAAAGCTATTGCTGCTTTTGAAAAAGTAGGAAAAGAATTGGGAGTGATCTCTTAATTTCTGAGTTGAATACAATCAATACAATATAATCTTCGGCTCGGGGTGGCAAAGCCACCCCGAGCCGAAGTATTTTTATATAAATACATGGGGTGACTGCTTGAAAATAGTTAAAAACTTCATGGTTTAACGGATATTTTTGTCCATTTGTTATTTATAGTATAATTTCCTGATCAAAAGAAAATTATTTTTAAAAATTATATAATAAGCTTATCTTTGCTGTTAATTTTTTCTGAATGCTTTATACAATCATCAAAGCGCTGCACATCATTTTTATGGTAAGTTATTTTGCGGGAATTTTTTATCTCGTAAGAATTTTCGTTTACTATAAAGACACTGATGAATTTCCTGAAGAAAAAAAGAAAATTTTGAGGGAGCAGTATACATTTATGGCCAGAAGGCTGTGGAATATTATCACCGTGCCTGCCGGAGTGATCATGGTAGTATGTGGATTGATTATGATCTTTTTAAATCCGGGGCTGATGAAAATGGGTTGGTTTCATTTAAAACTGACTTTTCTGATCGGACTTGCCATTTATCACTATTGGTGCTGGAAAAAAGTACTGAAACTAAAAGAATTAAACGGAAATACTTTGGAAACAGCTAACATCAAACTGAGGCAGGCAAATGAAATTGCTACCTTCATTTTATTCCTGGTGGTGTTTACCGTAATCCTGAAATCGATGGTTCTTGAATATTGGTGGCAATTAATTGCAGGATTTTTCGTTCTTGTATTTCTGATCATGATGACCGTAAAACTTGTTAATAAGAATAAAAAAAAGAAATAATGGTGGAAGTAAAGAAGGTCATCATACCGCTTTATTTTTTACATTTTACTAAAAAACTATGATTGCAATTTTAAAGAAAGAACTTTGGAGTTACTTTGGAAACTGGAGTGCATGGGTAATTATTGCCGCTTTCAGTTTAATAGCCACTCTTTTCCTGTTCTTTTTCGACAACGATTCAAATATTTTTGAGATCGGGGCAGCCTCGCTGCAAAGCTATTTTGTGCTGGTTCCCTGGCTTTTAATGTTCATTATTCCGGCACTTTCCATGAGAACTTTTGCTGAAGAGCAACAAACGGGAACCCTAAACTGGTTGTTTTCACAACCGTTGAAAATTTCAGAACTGGTAGCTGGAAAATTCTTATCTGTATGGATTGTTGGGATCTTATGCCTTATTCCTTCGTTAATTTACTTTTATACAGTGTATGTATTGGGAGTTACAGAAGGTAATATTGACATGGGTATGACCTTTGGAAGTTATATTGGGCTGATTATTTTAATTGCCGCTTTTTCAGGCATTGGGATTTTAGCATCTTCTTTATCTCAAAATCAAATTATGGCTTATCTACTGGGGGTTTTCATGTGCTTTATTATGTATTTTGGAATCGAACAGCTGGCTAGCTATAAACTTTTAGGTGGTGCAGATTTTATCCTTCAGAATATAGGGTTTTACCAACATTTCCTTGGGTTTACAAGAGGTCTTATAGATTTCAAAGATGTTGCTTATTTTATTCTGGTGATTGGTGCGTCATTAGTATTGTCTAATCATTTTATTAACAAAAAGAAGTAGATTATGAAGAAGATTAATGCTAAATCTCCATTAGGAATTTTCCTGATTGTCATTATTCCTTTGGTGATCATTCTTGCTTATTCAGGGATCAGACTGGATTTAACCAAAGAAAAAAGATATACGCTTTCTGAAAGCACTATTAAAGTATTAGAATCGGTTAAAAAACCTTTAACGGTAGAAGTTTACCTTGAAGGTGATTTCCCGGCGAGTTTTAAACAGCTTCAGGGAGAAACTAAATTTATGCTGGAGGAATTCAGAAAAATTAATCCAAAGATTGATTTCAAATTCATTGATCCTATCAAAACAAAGATGTCTCAGGACACTTTGATGGCAATGGGAATGCAGCCCTCAATTCTTCCAGATATAAAGGATGGCAAAATTTCACAAATCACGCTTTTCCCATATGCCGTTATAAAATATGACAAAGACGGAGTTTCTATTCCGCTGGTTGTACAGCAGGCAGGTATTGATGCAGATCAGCAGTTAACGAGATCCATTGAAGGTCTTGAATATAATTTGGTGTCCAATATTAAGAACATTGCCACTGATAAAAAGAAAAAAATTGGAATTTTGGTTAATCAGGATGAGCTAAGCCCTGATGAATTTCAAGGATTTGTACATCTTGCGATGGAAAATTATGATGCAGGGCCTATTATTCCTAAAAATCAAGTTGAGCTTACTGCCGCAGATGTACCTTTATTGAAGCAAATGAGTGCTCTGGTTATTGCAAAACCTAGAAAAGCTTTTACAGATAATGAAAAGGTAATTCTTGACCAATATATCATGAATGGCGGGAAAACACTTTGGATGATTGATGCAGTAAACGCCGAAATGGATACGCTGACAAGATCTAAAAAAGTAATGCCTTTCCCTGTTGATATCAATATGACTGATTTCTTCTTCAACTACGGATTAAGAATCAACAATGCATTGGTAAAAGATGTGAAGAAGTTTGCTTTATTAAGGCTGGTAACAGGAGAAGTAAGCGGAAATCCACAGTATACAAGTTTGCCATGGCCTTATTTTCCTCTTGGAATTGCTGAAAATAATAATCCGGTTACTAAAAATATCAACCCTGTAAAATTTGAATTCCCTACTTCTATTGATACATTGGGAGGAAGAAAAAATATCAAAACAAAAGTTCTTTTCGAATCCAGTGAAAGAACATTGTTGAAACAGGTTCCGAATTATGTTGATCTTAAAGAAATCGCTACTGTAGACAGCTTAGGGCAAATGGAAAAGCCAAGCACTCCGAAGATTTTCGCCGTAGCATTGGAAGGGAAATTCAATTCTGCTTATGCATCAAGAATTGAAAGAAAGTCCTACCCAGGCTTTAAAGCAGAAAGTCCTGAGAATAAAATGATCGTGATTGCAGACGGAGATATCGGACGAAATAAAGTGATCAAAGGGAAACCACTTCCATTAGGAGTTGATATGCTTACGAATGAGCAGTTCGGAAATGAGCAGTTCCTAAGAAACGCTCTTGATTATCTATTGGATGACAGCAATCTGATGGAATTGAGAAACAGAAACATCGAAGAAAGACTTCTTGACAGACATAGAGTAGATGAAGAGAAAACTAAGTGGCAATGGCTGAATTTATTGCTTCCATTGTTTATTATTGGCCTTATCGGAGGATTATTCTTCTGGCTGAGAAAGAAGAAATTTGGATAAAATAAAAGAGAAGCTGAAAAGCTTCTCTTTTTTATTTGAAAATGATTGTCTATTTTGATTTCAGTTTTTTATTCTCTTCCTTCAAAACTTCCACTTGTTCCTCCAATACCTTAATATAACTCTGTAAATTTTCTACAATAGAATTGGGAATATTGTGGAAATGGTTAAAATAACTACCGGCATTATCATTGAAAGTAGTATTGTCATGGTTGTTATGAACGATTGCGGTTTTTCTTTCCTCTTTGATCTCTTCTACAGGAACATCAAGTGCTTTTGCAAGCTTTTCCCATTCATCATCGTATATTCTTACTTCGTCATTCTCTTTTCGAGAGTAATTTGAAACATCTGTCGAGATGATTTTAGACATATATTCCTGTGTGTAACCTCTTTGCTCTCTTAGACTTTTTAGCTTTTCCATAACGACCTTTTTATCTGTGTCTTTATACAAATATAAAAAAATGGAGTAGAATTTAAAATCTATTTATTAAATGCACTTTGATATTTCTCCAACACATTCCATATTCCATAAAAAGCATCATTTCCTTTCTTATCCGAGAAATTAGTATTGAAGATCATTATTCTTCCAAGATTATTTTTAGGATCGAAAAACATCATAGACATTACCCCCGGATCTCCGCCAGTATGGCCAATATATCCTGTATAGCCAAATCCCATGAATATTCCCACATTATAAGATTCATTATAAGGATTTTGAGTATTTCTTTCTGTAAAATGGAATGCTGTAAGTTGTGGTGTGAAATATTCTTTATAGCTTTTCTGGCTTAGAATGGTTCCTTTTCCGTTATATCCTTTGATGAGTTCAGTCAAGTATTTACTTAAATCATTACTACTAGTGATAAATCCACCATCAGGATAAGTTGCAGAAAGATAATAGGGAAGTACAGTTTCAGGATTTTCATAGAGCCTGGAGAATTTTGAAAATTGAATGTCTTCATATTTCCATCCTGAATCATTCATTTGTAAGGGTTTCAGAATGTACTCTTTGGTAAACATACTAAACTCCTGACCCGTTGCCTGCTCTATAATAAAAGCTGCTAGAGCCGTTCCTACATTAGAATATTCATACATCGTTCCCGGTTGATGGGAGGAAAAACTGTTTGTATTCCATTTTCCATGTTCAGATAATACATTTTTTAAAAAGACAGACATTGTAATGATAGAATCTGAAGGGTTGAATACCTGTTCATCATCAAAAGTAAGCTTTGCATCAGTCAGGTTTTGGTTGGGTTTCAGGAAATAGTTTTTAGATAAATAAAATTCATTGTCCAAAATGGAAGAAGTGTGAGTTGCCAATTGGCGTATGGTAATAGGTTTTTGAGGGAAATTAGGATTAACAATTTTAAATGGTAAATACTTTTGTATCGGATCATCCAGATTCAACTTTCCCAATTCCTGAGCTTTCAAAAGGGAAATTCCAACCAATGTTTTGGAAATAGAGGCTATATTTTGAATGGTATTGATGGTATAGGGTTGCTTTTCCTTCACATCTGAATATCCAAACCCATTCTGATAAAGAGTTGATTCATCATTAACGATGGAAACAGAAAAACCATTAAAATTCCCCTGTTGATATATTTTGTTGATCTCCAGATCTAAAGAATCTTTAGTCTTCTGATAAGCCAATGTTGAGCTGTTTTTCATAGTATGGCATGAAATCACTAGAATAGAGACCATGAAAAATAATGAAAATTTTATCATAAGCTTTTAATAATAAGACATTTAAATAGGGTGTTTTGTTACAACTATTGATCATTAAGTAAAAATACCCGAAATCAAAAACACGTATTTATACGCTATGAATACGCTTTAATTCTATCTAATTTTGTTGGAAAAGATAGAGAAATCTATCCGTTATCATAGGAAATATTATTAAATCACCATATCATGCCTACAAAACAACACAACAGATTTCTTTTCCAAATGATGGAAGGAGTGAGTAACTTAAAGATGGTTATTACAGATCATAGCATCTCCTCGGGACAGCCTTGGGAAAATACAGCGGATATTATTCAAAAGTCTGGTAATACCTGGGAAATAGATGTTCAGGCTGGAAGACACGGGACAGATACGGTTGCTCAATGGTTTAAAAGTAAAATATCTGGCGGTGATGCTATAGGTTGCAGCTCTAATGATGCCTTGCCTGGGAAATTGAACTTTGCGTTTACCTGTACTTTATCCTTTGACTATCAAAACAGGCATTGTGAATTGCACGATATTCAGATTGGGCAGGGACACAACTCAAAATCAGAAAACAATTGGTGGATCGGTAGCCGAAATATTAAGAAAGTATCTGGAACTTATATTTTAAAAACAGATGGGAATACTCGTTTCAATTGTAATGTTTCAGTGTCTGGTGTTAATCAGTTTTATCTTAAATTAAATGGCTCAGAATGGATGAGTAAACTGGATCAAACTGTTTCGCTCAAAGCTTTAAGTATTCCGGGGACACACGATTCAGGAACCTATAAGATTTCTTCTGCATCATTTGGTGCAAGATGCCAAAATTATGATATTAGACAACAGTTGGAAAATGGGATTCGTTTTCTGGATATCAGACTTGTCAATTCATCCAATTCTTCAGATCCGTTAGATCTCTACCACGGTATTATTTCTTGTGGAGTTACCTTTGGGAATGTATTGGATGCCTGTCAGTCATTTTTAAAAGATCATCCGTCTGAAACTATTCTAATGTCTGTAAACAATGAGAAAAGCGGACAGGATATTTCTGATAACTTTATCCAATATCTTAAAAAATATAATACCCTTTATTTTCAGGGAAATGCTATTCCCAATTTAAATGAATCCAAAGGAAAAGTGCTCTTTTTATACAGATTCGATCTGAATGTAGGAAGCTCAGGAATAGATAAAAACAAAGTAGGGGTAAGATTCGGAGCATGGAAAGACAATACCACTTTTGAAACAACGAATGCCAATGGACAAAAATTCTATATTGAAGACAATTATGAAAGCTACGATACCCATAAAAAGGTAAAATATGTACAGGAAAATTTGGAACGGGCCATGCAGAAAAATGCTAATAATGATGCTGTTCTGTATGTAAGCTTCAATAGTATTGCTTTTGGAGTGGGACACCATACTCCTTATCAGTATGCCTGGGGCGGTTTAGGAGTAGATCCGGCCATGAATCCGTGGCTGAAACAATATACCCAATATTCAGGGAAAAAACGATTGGGAATTATCCCGCTTGATTTTTATAATAACGGTGGTGGAAATCCGATTGAAAACGGACTCGTAGATAATATTATCCAATCAAATCATTGATATTTTAGCTATAAAAGAGAAGCCGAAAAAAAAGAGAAACTTTACAGCTTCTCTTTTTTATTTAAAATTCTTCTAGGGTCATTATTAATTTTCCAATACCGGAATAAGATGTTCCCAATTCAGTTGTTTGGCATAATCCAAGGCTGTTTTTCCTGTTTTGGATTGAATTGTTTTATCAGCTCCAGCATCCAATGCAGCCTGTACTGTAGTTAAGTTTCCGGCAATGGTTTCTCTGTGAAGAAGGGTCTGTCCGTTTTCATCAATCTGCCTGATCTCATCAGGATATTCCTGTAGGAATTTGGCAAAATCTTCTTTCATGTTTTTGCTCATCGGATGTTCGATAAGGTTTTCAGGTGCTTCCTTCTGGTGATTAACGACAAGAATATCGTTGAAATCTCCAAAATCCAGTTGCCATGCATTGTCATGATCTTTTCTTTCCGAAGCAGACATATCCGAACGCATCTTTTGAATGGTAAATCCACCATACGCTTTCGGAAGAGGATCTGCAGATGATGAGAATAATTTAGAAAGACCTGTAGGCTTCTTTACACTGGGGGTGATGGCAAAAAGCCAGTCACTAATTTCAGTAAGCGGAATATCTATATAATCTCCAACCTGAACATTTCTTAAGGTGTTCGGTTCATTGATCAGGTATCCTGTTACGCGTTCACCATCAAAACCAATATCATTGATCCACATGTGCTCAACAATAGTTTCTCCCGTTTCGGTGGTATCTGAAAAAAGAGCTTTTACGCATGATACATTAAGTCCCGGAATGATTCTTCTGTATTCCCAGGATTGTTCGCGCCAAAAATATTTAAAAGTTTCCTGTGCTTTCTTGTACGCTGCGATCATTTGTGGGTCATCTCCATCTGCCCAAAAAATAGGATTGTTTTCCATTTTATAAATTGTAATTGGTTTGACTGATGTATTTTGGAAATTTTTCTAATTCTGATAAGCCTCCTTTGGAAGTAAAGCAGCCGTTTTGTAATAGCTTATATCCATTTGATATTGCTCCTGAAGCTCATGAAAGGTTTCATAATCATAATGTGCCCAATTCTGTTCGTTATCAGGATCTGAAGTTTTATCAATAGCCAGTTCTAGCTTTCCGTCTTCTTCGTAACTGCATTCTAAAGCAGCATACTTTTCTCCGGATTTATCTGTAGTATACCAGCATTTTACGGTTTTCTCAAGTTGTGGTTCTTGTGTTTCATTATCAATCACCTGAGAACATATAAAGTTTTCAGGATCATCAATTGTAAAAACAGTTTTGGAAATCAGAGGCTGATCGTCTACTGATAATGAATACAGTTTATTAGTGGAAATTATGTAACCGTCAGTAGTTTCCTTTTTTTCGATGTCAAAGAAGTCTGATTTTTCTTTCAGATATTCCAGAATTTCCTCCTCATTGTCGCCTTCATGTAAGAAATAATTGATATTATATATACTTTCGTCGTTGATAAATTCAATCTCTTTTAGTATATCGGAATCACTTTCATAATAATACAGATGATATTCATCTAGCTTGGTAGCTTTATTCTTGGAAATAACTTCTCCAAAAATGTTTTTGTACACTTTTCTCATTGTTAATCATGTTTAGTTTCATCTATTAGTTTAAGTGGTATGGAGCAAAGATAAGTTTTCTTTTTTATCTTAGCCTAAAGTGTAAAACGGTATTTATTTCGTAATTATTTTATATGTCCTTTATAAAATCCTCATATTCGTAATAAAATCTTTCAAATCCGTCCATTTTGTCGACAAAGAATTCAAAAATTTCCTGCCAGGTGTTTTTATTGAAAATTGAAACACCATTTTTTTCCACCCAAATTCTACTGATGACCTTTCCATTTTCCAGTGTAAAATGCTCTTCTTTCTGGAAATCTCCGATGAAATCCTTTAAAATATCTTCCAAAGACCATATTTTATTGTAATAGGCATCGCGAAAAATTTCATCTTTCATTTCGATATCAAGAGAAACTTCTACTTTTTTGTTATCAGCAGAAAATTTAAATGCCATATCCTTGATCTTTGTATCATACAGAATCCATTTTCTTGGAAAGGATTTCCCAAAAGCTGTCCAAAATTCCTTTTTTAGTTGTTGTGCTTCTTGTTTACTGAACATAGGGCAAACATAATGATTTAATAGGAAAAAGGCAAAAGTATCGTACAGCAAAAAAGATAAAAAATAAAACTGTTGATGGGCTCTCAGGCAATTTTGTCTTTTAGCTTAAACATATTTAAACAATTTTCTTATTTTTGCTGTAATGCTATCCAAAAAATCTCAATATGCGTTTAAGGCACTTTCATATCTTGTAGAAAAAAGAAATGAAGGCCCGGTTCTTATTTCCGAAATTGCGGAACACAAAAAGATACCTTTAAAGTTTTTAGAAAATATTCTGCTTGAACTGAAAAAAGCAGAAATCCTTGACAGTAAGAAAGGAAAAGGAGGGGGATATTTCTTGAAGGAAAACCCTGAAAATGTGAAGCTGGCTAAAATCATCCGTCTTGTAAATGGCCCTATTGCCATGCTTCCATGTGTAAGTCTAAACTTCTACGAGAAATGTGAAGACTGTAACGAAGATCACTGCGGCTTGCATGACGTATTGATTGAAGTTCGGGATGCTTCACTCAATATTCTTGAGAAAAAAACTTTAATGGATCTGGTCGACTGACCTGATCCTTTTTTTTGAATAATTAGTCTACTTATTTTGTAGGATAATATTTTTGTTGGATATTTGCAAGACTTCAAAAAGAATAAAGTATGATTCCAAAAGAAGATGTAGATATGATAAGACCTTTGAAAGTAGGAGTGATATTAAGAAATAGTATTATTCTGATTAGCAATACAGGGAATGCTAAGGAATATAAACTCATAATTTCATAGCTATGGTCATTACAAGAAAGATTCAGATAAGGCTCAATGTGCTATTTGTAACGATTGCTTTAGTATCAATTGCTGTTTTTTCTCTGTATGAATTGGGGTATTTTGAAGAGCTGCAGCAGATCTTAGCGAAAGATCACTATATTTTTTATTGGATGCTTCTTGTGGGAGTTTTTGCGGAAATCGTAGCCGGATCAATGGGAATGGGCTATGGAGTAATCTGTACAACGACTTTAATGTTTCTGAATATACCACCACATATTGTAAGTGCAAGTATACATTCTGCCGAAAGTTTTACTACAGCAGCTGGAAGTGTAAGCCATATTAAGCTTAAAAATGTAAGCAAAAACCTTGTAAAGAAATTAGCTATACCGGCAGTGATAGGAGCAATTATCGGAGCTGTGAGTCTTACTTACTTTGGAGAATATTACGCTAAGATTACAAAAACGATCATTGCTTTTTATACCTTGTATCTTGGTTTCCAAATTCTTTCCAATGCATTTAAAGATAAACAAAGTAAAGCACTTAAAAGAAAAACAAATCTTACAAGACTTGGTGTGATAGGAGGATTTATAGATTCTTTTGCAGGAGGAGGCTGGGGGCCATTAGTAACCGGGACTCTTATTAAAAATGCATTTACACCAAGATTTGCAGTAGGAAGTTCTACTGTTGCCAAGTTTATTCTAACGATAACAGCGGCCATTACCTTTTTTCTAACCCTTGGAATTCAGCATTGGAATATCATTTTGGGACTTTTGATCGGTGGGATTATTACAGCTCCTTTCTCTGCAATGCTTACTGCAAAGCTTCCTGTGAAGAAAATGTTTATTGTGATTGGGGTATTGGTGATTGTGATGAGTTCTATAACTATTTATAAATCAATATTCAGTTGAAAAATATGCTCTGAGAGGTAAAAATAAAAGGCTTAAAAATAAATTTGATTTTGAAAATATTTTACTTTTACATCAATAAATATTAGAATATGAACTTACATATCATTGCACTTTTTAAGTTTAATGAAAATTATTTGATGGAAGCCGTAGAGCTTTTTCAAAACCTGGTAAAGGAAACACGAAAAGAAGAAGGCTGCCTGCAGTATGACCTTGTTGAAGATAAAGATAACAAAGGTACATTCTTCCTTATTGAACTTTGGGAAAGTGTAGATCATCACAACAGACATAACGGACAAGATCATTTATTAGATTTCCGTAAAGATGCCTCCAAGATCATGGAAAGTGGAGTGGAAGTTTACAAAGGATTTAAAATCTATTAAATTTTAAAAACGGGTAGGAAGAGAGAGGTCGGAAGTTTGTTTTAATCATGAAATTACCGACAGCTATCGCTCAATTCCTAACTTTAAGTGTATCATAAAATAAAAGGCGGCTTCAGAAATCTGAAGACCGCCTTTTTATTAGAAAAAATAGAAAGTATTTTGAGTAAAATATTATTTCACGATAAGTTTTTTCGTTTCCGAAGTTCCACCAAAGGTAATTTTTACCATATAGTTTCCTGAACTAAGGTGGGATAGATTCATATCCTGTCTGTAGAATCCTGTTTGATTAGTCAATTCAGCAGTGTATACCTTTTTCCCGGTAAGGTCATATACTTCTACAGTTCCTTTATTGCTTGCTTTTTCTTTTACATCAAACAAAACGGTTACTTTTTTATCCGCTGTTGTCGGGTTAGGATAAATTCCAAAAGAAGCTTTTTTACTCACTTCAGTAATTCCTAAAGATCCTGTGATCTTTTTATATTTGAAGTACATATTTCCGGTTTGTGAACCTTCATTGGAAATGAAATACATTCTGTAGTAATCCGATCCTTGCTTCACATAGTACACTACATCATTATAAATTCCTGAAGTAGGCTTCCATGAGTGTCCAATTGTTGTTATGTTGTTAGAATATGCTGAAGGTAAAGTTCCTGTAGCGATTGCCTGTACTTCCGGTCTCACTTTAGCCACAGAAATATTAGGACTCTGGATAACACCAGCCATTCTGTATTTCATTGTTTGTGGATTCCCTTGCTGATCAACATAAGGATAATCTGTAAAATATCTTGTGAACACTAAGTCCCATGAATTTTTTGAAGGCTCCATATTAGGGACTTTTGCTCCGGTATCAAATGAGAAATAATTGAAGAAAGCATCATCTGTTCCGTTAGCTAATGTTCTGGTTTCTGTTGCTCCCCATGCAGTACCATTCCACTTAGAATATTTAAAAGTATATCCCATAAATGCATCTTCGATCGCAAACTTAATGTAATCTCCGGTAGCAGCATACTTTAAAACGAAAATTGCTTTACCTACAATATGGTGAGTAATTCCATTGTAAATTCCCCAGCCTGTAGCAGGAAGATTAGGATTAGGAGAAGTAATAGGGCCTTGTTCAAGAGCTCCCTGGCTCCAATCTGTAATTTGGTCAGGGTTGTAAAGTGGCTCACCCCATGAAGCTTCGTTGCTGATATTGATATTATCCCATTCTGATAAGCTGGTCGCAGCAGTATATACTTCAATGTTTTTAGCATCATTAATTCTTGTTCCTACTGAAAAATTAGAATTTCTATAGAAAGCAATATCCCATGTATTCGCAGGTTGTGAAACAATATTTCCATCAGAGAAATTAAAGAATGCACGATTCTGATATCCATTTCCCAACGTCATATTTGCTTGCGTGTATCCTAATGCATCTGTCTGTGCCATAGCTGTTTGTTGAACAGTAAGAGCAAACATTGAAGCCAATAATAGTTTTGTTTTCATAATTTATTTTTAAATTATTATTTAGAATTATTCCACAAAAGTATATAATTATTTTTAATCATTCTAAATAAAAACATGATTTTTATCTTGTTTTTTTTAAGGCGGGAGGGATTAATGAAAAGAAAAATGCATTGAAAAGAGCTTTGTTATTGGGTTTACAGAAATAATAACATCCTAATTTGGCTTCTTTGTTGAGCTGGCTTTAATGGAATTGCTTTTTCGAAAAAAATGAATTTTATATCCTTTGTAATGGCTTTAAACACTAAGGTTTTCAAAAATGTTTTCCATATTACTCAATTATTTTTATTTAGAATTATTCCATCAAATAGTATAATTATTTTTACTTGTTCTAAATAAAGCATTATATTTGTCGAAAATTTTTCACCCTTATGAAGAAGAAGGTACTTTCCATACTATCTTTATCTGCGATCTGCTGGATTAATGCCCAGAAACAGGATTCTCTTAAACATAAAAGTATAGAAGAAGTTGTTGTTACAGGACAATATACTCAGCAATCTATTAATAAATCTATTTATAAAGTTGAAGTCATTAGTGCTGCTCAGATTAAGAACATGGCAGCCACCAATGTAGCAGACGTTCTGAATCAAAGCCTGAATGTATTGATTATTTCAGATCGTAATTCGGGTAATTCCACAGCAAACTTAATGGGGTTAGGTGGAGAATATACCAAAGTTTTGATTGATAATATTCCGGTAGTGGGAGATATCGGCCTAGGAAATAATATTGACCTTACGAAACTTAATATCAATAATGTTGAAAGAATTGAAATAGTAAAAGGTTCCATGGGGGTAGATTACGGAAGTAATGCTGTAGCAGGAGTTATTAATATTATCACCAAGAAAAACAGTCAGAAAAAACTATCACTAAACGCTTTTTTACATGAAGAAACGGTTGGAAAAGAGTATGATTTTAAGAAAAAAGGTGAGGGAAGACATATTCAAACGTTAAATATTGGCTATAGTATTAATGAAAACTGGTATGTAGGTGCTAATATCAATCATAATGACTTCCAGGGGTTTAAAGGAGATAAGGAAGGGTATAAATATTTTGAACAGGACGGAAAGAGAGGGTATTTGTGGCAGCCTAAGGATGTGACGAATATTGATGGAGTGGTACGATATAATAAGAATAAAACTTCTATATTCTATAAATTCGGTTTTGTGAATGAAAAGCTAAACTATTACAACCTAATTGTAAATGAGCATTTCTACGATACAAAGAACAGAACTTACGCTTCTACTGACAGAGATTATTATACGACCCGATTCCTCCACCAGCTTAATGTACAGACTAAACTAGGAGCGATCAATTATACCGGAGATTTCTCTTATCAGACTCAGGATAGACAATACAGAGATTTTAAATACGATATTCCGAATAGAAAAGTTATTGGGGATAAAAACGAATATAAATCTTATAATAAAGCCGATGTTTTTTATTCAAGAGGTGTTTTCAGCAACTTTTTAGATAATAAAAAGATCGACTTCCAATTAGGGTATGAGTTGGATCATACTTCAGGTTTTGCCGGAAATATTGCCGGAAGTTTTCAGGGAACGGATAATGTAAAAAGAAAAATATTCAATTATGCCAACTTCATGTCTGTGGAATGGAATGCCACCAATTGGTTGTCATTACGTCCGGGATATCGTTTAGCGTTAAGTGATAAGTTTGATGCCCAGCATAATTATTCCCTTACGGCAAGAGCAAAAGTTGCGGATAATGATAATATCAGATTGGTTATCGGAAGTGCCAACCGTTTCCCAAACTTTGATGAGTTATATACCTTTATGGTAGACAGTAATCATGATATCAGAGGAAATGAAAATCTGATTCCCGAAACAGGAATGACAGCTTCATTAAACGGAGAGAAAACATTTACCACCGACTCAGGCTGGAATTTAGGCCTTGGAGCAAGTGCCACTTATCTTCATGTAAAAGACAGAATTGAATCTGTAACGGTAAGCAGACAACCTTTAAAATATCAATACCTGAATCTGGATAAATACAAATCTTACGTTTTTGAAGCTAATTTCAAAGCACAGAAACAAAAGCTTTCTTTCGCTGCGAATGTTGCTTATTACGGAATTTCAAAACAGCTTACAGACGGATTCATCACTTCTCCGAACGATTTCTTTTATACCCTGGAAGCAAGTGCTGTGGTAAATTATACTGTTCCGAATGTAAATACCACCTTATCATTATTATATAAATACACCGGGAAGACACAACAGTTCACCTTATCCGGTGATTTGAAAAACCCAGCTTATGAGATTGGCGAAAGAGGAGATTTTCACATGATGAACTTCATCATTACCCAACCTTTCTTCAAGCAACATTTTGAAGTGAGCCTTGGTGTAAAGAACATTTTTGATGTTACTTCAATAAGGGATACCACCTTTACAGGAAATGCTCATAGCACTGCAGATCCGAAGATCGATTTATTCTACGGCAGAAGCTTTTTTGCCCGATTAGGCTACAATTTTTAAAATTCTAACAATGAAAAAAATACTATTCTATCTTTTAATAGGAACATCATTTATAGCTCAGTCTTGTATCAATGCTAATGAAGATCCGGTACCGGTGATCCCTTCAGAAGGAGTTTCTGTAGATCCGTTTGTCAATGGGTCGGCACAGCCAAACCAGGTATGGATAGATTTAAGTGATATCAATGCACAAAACGGCCAGCCTAAGCAAACATTTAACAACAGAGTAAGCTGGGATCTTGCATTTTATTCAGGAAATGAATTTAAAGTGGTTTTGAATACATCCATTATGATGGCGTCTGCTAAAATTCCAAATAGTACTGATATTGAAAAAGTAAAAGAGTCTGACGTAAAAAACTTAAAAGACGAAGTACAGGTTGCAGACTTTAATCCCAATAATGTAAAATATATTGATGATGTAAAAGGAAACTTCCCGTCCGGATCTACAGCCATAGAAGAAATAAATGCTGATGCATCTGCCAATGCCGTTTATCTTGTGAATCTTGGAAGAGAACTTTACACCGGAACAATTGCTCCGGGATCAACAATCACAGGGGGAGACGAGAGAGGCTGGATGAAAGTGCAGATCGTAAGACAAGGGGATGGCTATAAAGTGAAATATGGCCAGCTGAATGCAACAGGAAAAGAGATTAAAGAGGTAGAAGTGAAGAAAAATAAGGCTTACAACTATACATTCTTTAGTTTGAAAAATAATCAGGAAGTCGCTATTCAACCTGAAAAAAATAAATGGGACATCTGTTTTACCGTATTTACCAATATTATCCCAAGTGTAGGAAGTTATATTAATGCAGATTTTGTGGCTACCAATACCATGGGGAATGTAGGAGCTTATGAAGTAAAAGTAGCCTCTTCAGCAATGGTGGACACTTTTAATAAGTTTAAAAAAGAAAGTGTAGATGATTCTAAATTGGTGTACAATGATCATAGAGTGATTGGTGGAAACTGGAGAGAATTAGGGCCGGATGGATCTAAAATAAAAGGAGATGTTTTCTATGTCATTAAAGATGCATCAGGTGCTTATTATAAACTTAGATTTGTGAAAATCACCAATGATAAAGGGGAAAGAGGACATCCAACATTTATGTATAAAGCCTTATAATAAATCAAATATATAGTATATCATGAAAAAATTTATCCTTGCAGCTTCTGTTCTTGTAGCAGTATACTCTTGCAAAAAAGAAGAAGGTGCAAAAAAAGAAAATACAACAGAAGCTTCTTCAGAAGCTCCAAAAAGCAATAATAAAATTGTAACCTTAAACGGTGGAATTACTGAAATCGTAAGTGCCTTAGGTCACGAAAAAGAAATTGTAGGAACAGATGTTACCAGTACATATCCGGAAAGTTTAAAAGCTACGGCTAAAAATCTGGGTCATGTAAGATCTATCACAATTGAGCCGATTATGGCTGTAAGTCCTACCTTAATTCTTGCTTCTGATAAAGATATCAACCCTGAACTGATGGGGAAAATTAAATCATCAGGAATTAAAGCAGATGTCTTTAAGCAGGAATATACGGTGGAAGGAACCAAAAAGTTAATCGAAGACGTTGCAAAAGCAATCGGAAATACAGATTATCAGAAACTGAATGATAAAATTGATGCAGATCTGAAGCAAGTTCAGCCATTAGCTAAAAAACCTAAGGTATTATTCATTTATGCAAGAGGAAATATGCTGATGGTAGCAGGTAAAAATACACCAATGGCCTCTTTAATTAATCTGGCAGGTGGAGAAAATGCAGTCAATGAGTTTGAAGATTTCAAACCGTTAACTCCGGAAGCTGTTGTAAAAGCTAATCCTGATGTACTATTCTTCTTTGAAACAGGACTACAAGGAGCAGGAGGAAATGAAGGAGCATTGAAGATGCCTGGAGTTTCACAGACAAACGCAGGAAAAAATAAGAAGATCATCGCAATGGATGGAGGGTTAGTTTCAGGATTTGGGCCGAGACTAGGAGAAGCAGCAGTTGGATTAAACAAACTTTTAATTGAAAACACAAAGTAAATTATACTTTTACATGACAATAAGTACCGTACTGCTTGCTATTATAGCAGTATGGTCTATTAATACAGGGGTTTACGATTTTGGTGGTAAATCTGCATTTAATGTTTTAGGAAAAGTAATACAAGGAGATTCTGATTTATCATTAAGTGATAAATATGTAGTTTTGGATGTAAGAGCAGCCAGAATTATTATGGCTATTTTAATTGGAGGAATGTTATCCGTTTCCGGAACAAGCCTGCAGGGTCTTTTTAAAAATCCTCTGGCAACAGGAGATTTAATAGGTCTTACATCAGGAGCTACACTACTAGCCGCTATTGCTATTGTTTTAGGTGGACACTTTAAAGAATATCTTCCTGAAGCTGTACAATTTTCATTGGTAGGTATTTCTGCTTTCATAGGATCTTTTTTATCCATGATGCTGGTATACAAAATTTCCACAAGCGGCGGAAAAACCAATGTGGTTATGATGCTGTTGACAGGAGTAGCGATTACAGCAATAGGTTTCTCCATCACAGGATTTTTAATATACATTTCAAAAGATGAACAGCTTAGAGACCTTACATTCTGGAATCTGGGAAGTTTAGCAGCTGCAACATGGACGAAGAATATTATTCTCAGTATTGTAATGATCGGAGCCTATATTATTTTACTGCCTAAAGGAAAAGCTTTGAATGCCATGATGCTGGGAGAAAAAGATGCACAGCATTTAGGAATTAATGTAGAAAGACTGAAGAAGCAGATCATTCTCACTGTAGCATTAATGGTGGGAAGCTGTGTGGCGTTTTCAGGAACTATTGGTTTTGTAGGTCTTATTGTACCATATATTTTGAGACTGTTGTTCAAATCCAATTATACCTTTATTCTACCTCTGTCTGCTGTATGTGGAAGTATTCTGCTTCTGACTGCAGATACATTCAGCAGAAGTATTGTAGAACCTTCAGAATTACCGATCGGGATTTTGACAGCTTTAATGGGCGGGCCTATTTTTATCGCTATTTTGGTTAAATTTAAAAAATCACTGTAATGATCAAAGCACATCAAATTAACTATAAGCATAAAGAATTCCGTATTCTGGATGGGGTAGATGTCTCTTTGGAATATGGAGAATTTTTAGCGATTGTTGGCCCTAACGGAGCCGGGAAATCAAGCCTTTTAAGTGTTTTAGCTCATGAAGTGAAATCTGAAAAACGAAAGGTACTATTTAAAGATAAACCTATTGAAGACTGGAATGTAAAAGATCTTTCAATACATAAAGCCAAGTTCTCACAACATAACAGTAACGATATTCCTCTTGAAGTAAAAGATGTAGTGATGATGGGAAGATATCCTTATTTCGATGCCCAACCCGGAAAATCAGATCTTGAAGCAATGAACAACAAGATGTATGAAACAGATATTTTTCATCTTAAAGACAGAGAATACAACTCTCTATCCGGCGGAGAGAAACAACGGGTACATCTTTCAAGAGTAATGGCACAACTGGAAAATGAAGTGGCTCACAAACTGGTTTTTCTAGATGAACCTCTGAATAATCTGGATATCAAGCATCAGTATAAGGCGCTGGAAATTATCAAAAATTTTACCAGGAAAGCAAACAGTGCGATTGTTGTGCTTCATGATCTGAATCTTGCTGCGCAGTTTGCAGATAAAATTTTATTAATGAAATCAGGACAGGTCTCCGCTTATGGAACCCCAGAGGAAGTTTTTACCGCAGAAAATATCAGTCATGCTTATAACTTTCCGTGTACCATTTGCGAACACCCTATTACTAATAACCCAATGATCATTTTTGGATAACCATGGAAAAAGAAGAATTAAAAATCCTTGCACAGAATCTTGCCAATCCTCAGGGAGAAAAAGGTGTAGAGATCGGAGAAATGATGAATGCCACTAACATCGGCATGACGTTAGAAAGTATCAGAACCCTTTTGATTGAAGATGATGAAAACATCCTTGAAATAGGACATGGAAATGCAGATCATGTGAAAAGCATTCTCAGCCTGGCTAAAGGATTGAAATATACAGGGATTGATATTTCTGAAACCATGAATATGGAAGCCAAAAGACTGAATCAAAAGTTTGAGGATCAGACAGAATTTGTTTTATACGAAGGAGTAAAGCTTCCTTTTGAAAATGAGACTTTCGACAAAATATTTACAGTCAATACCGTTTACTTCTGGGAAAATCCGGTTGAATTTTTAAATGAAATCTGCAGGGTTTTAAAGGATAAAGGAACTTTTGTACTGACCTTCGGACAAAGAGATTTCATGGAAAAGCTGCCATTTACCGCTTATAATTTCACGCTTTACAATAATGATGAAATGGAAGAACTAGTCTCCAAAAGTCATTTTAAAAGAATGAAAACTTCTGAAAAAGAAGAACAGATAAAAAGCAAAACAGGAAACGAAACGATACAAAGAATTTATACAATTTTAACTATAAAAAAATAAGATAATGAGCACATTAGTTAATGATTTAAAAGAAAAATGGGAAGCTCTGAAAGCAGAAAATCCACACATAAGAATAAGAAATGCTGCTGCTCAGTTTGGAGTAAGTGAGGCCGAATTATTAGCAACTGGCGTAGGAGAGGAAGTAACGGTACTGAATCCTGATTTTCCAGGAATTCTTACAGAAGCAGAGCAATTGGGAAAAGTAATGGCTCTTACCCGTAATGATGAATGTGTTCACGAAAGAAAAGGAACCTATCTGAACGGAGACTTCAGCAGCCCGCATGCACAGCTTTTTGTTGGAGAAGATATTGACCTTAGGATTTTCCTTAACCATTGGAAATTTGCTTTTGCAGTAGTGGAAGGAGATAAAAAAAGCCTTCAGTTCTTTGGAAAAGACGGATTGGCATTGCATAAGATCTATTTGACAAAGAAAAGTGATGAAGCAGCATTTGATGCTATCGTTGAAAAATTCAAAGCAGAAGATCAAAACCAGGTTTTCACTTTTGAGGCTGTAGCTCCTAAACAAGCCGAAAAACCGGATGCAGAAATAGATGTTGAAGGATTTAAAAAAGCTTGGACAGAATTAAAAGATACCCACGATTTCTTTATGATGACCAGAAAGTTTGGAGTAAGCAGAACTCAGGCTTTAAGATTGGCACCAGAAGGATTTACTCAGAAAATTGATAACTCAAAAGTGGTAAATATCCTTGAAGATGCATCTGAGAAGAATACACCCATTATGGTTTTCGTTGGAAACAGAGGAATCATTCAGATTCATACCGGAAATGTGAAGAAAACACTTTGGCACCAGCAATGGTTCAATGTAATGGATCCGGATTTCAATCTACACCTGGATGTAACTAAAATTGCAGAAGCATGGATTGTGAAAAAACCTACTGAAGACGGAGAAGTTACGGCTATCGAAGTATTCAACAAAGAAGGTGACTTCATCGTTCAGTTCTTTGGAAAAAGAAAACCCGGAATTCCAGAGCTTCAGGAATGGAAAGACCTTGTAGCAACTCTTGAGAAATAATAATTAGATAATTTTTAAGGAGGCCGTTTTGTTGGTAATAGGCAAAGCGGTCTTTTTTATGTTAGGAGCAAAAAGGTGAAAATGCCGATTTGTGCCGGATATTTATGTAATTTGTGGTTAAATTAAAATAGTAAAGACAATAAAATGAAGAATATTTTCATAGCGATACTGCTTGCAGGTTTTTGTTCATTAAGTGCACAGAACTTTAAAGCGTATCAGTTTTATGATCAAAAAGGAAAAGAGCTAAAGACTGATAAACTGGTGAAAGAATTGGCAGAATATGATGTTGTTTTCTTTGGAGAAAATCATAACAGCTCTATTAATCACTGGCTTCAACTCAAAATTACTGAAGCTTTGTATGAAAAGAAAAACGGAAAGCTTATCCTGGGAGCTGAAATGTTTGAAAGAGATAATCAAGCTCAGCTTAATCAATACCTGAATGGGAAATTGGATGCCAAAGCATTTAAAGATTCTGCCCGTTTATGGAATAACTATGCAACAGACTATAAGCCTTTAGTAGATTTTGCTAAAAATAAAAAACTCAATTTCATAGCAACGAATATTCCAAGAAGATATGCTTCACAAACAGCAAAAGAAGGATTGGAGTCTTTGAATAACCTAAGCGATAAAGAAAAATCCTACATAGCCCAGTTACCTATCAAAGTAACATTAGATACTCCGGGATATCCGGAAATGAAGGCAATGATGGGCGATCATGCAGAAGGAACAAAAGTGATGAATTTTATCTCAGCACAAGCAACAAAGGATGCTACCATGGCGGAATCTATTCTGAAAAATATACAGGCAGGAAAGACCTTTATTCATTATAACGGTAATTATCACAGTAAAGAATTTGGCGGAACCTATTGGTATATCAAACAGAAAAATCCAAATCTTAAAATGGCTGTAATCTCTGTTTTTGAATCAGAAGATCCGGAATTGAAAGTTCCTTCAAAAGATTATATTCCAACAGAATTCAATCTGATTATTCCAAGTGATATGACAAAGACTTTTTAATGCTTTTATCTCACGCAGATCCTGCGGATTACGTAGATTTTTGAAACAGCATCTTTGTCATTCTGTAAGAATCTAAATTTTAAATTTATCTTTGCTTTGTTGAGACTCCTGCGGAATGACAAGGCAGTGGATAGTTTACTGACTTGATGAAGAATAGACGGGAAAGTTTATGTTTCTCGAAAATCTCAGATACAGATAACTTCGAAAAATGGAAAACACGGATAACCTCCGTGTTTTTATGCTTATTATATCCTCTGATTAATGCTTGTGAGGAATGATCGTATCCAATATGTTATGGATTCCATTTTGAAGATTAACAGGAAATCTAGACATTTCTTCTTCCATTTTTCTCATTTCAGCATCAAATCTTTCACGGATGTTATTAAAATCATCAGCAAGATTACCTCCTGTAACAAGTTTTAGTTCTTTAGATGATAGCTTTTTAAAGCTAAGATCTGATTTTGTTTTAATTGGGTTCATAATTGAATATTTTAATGGTTTGTTAATCAAATTTAAATGTTTTTCAATTAATAATGAAATAATTATTTTTTATTGTTATTGTATCATAGATTGTTCTTTAGAAGGTTAGGTTTTAAATGAACTATTTTTTTATCATCTTGCAGATGACGCAGATTGTAAGGGTTTAAAATGAGATCTACAAAAATAAAAAGCATAACCATATCAAATTCAATAAGAACGGGCTTTTGCCAAAACTTAAGAATTGAAATACGAATAGAGAATTAATGATTCACAGTAACTACAAGCTTCCAGCCTCCTTCTTTTGCCTTCCTTTCCTAAAATCCGAACATTATAATCCATCTTTACTCTACAATCTTTACCTTTGTACTATATTCCAGTTTGTATGAAAAAAATATCCATTCTATTTATACTTTTTGCAGTATTGCTTAATGCACAGAAACTCACTCCCACAGAACTGTCTATTATCAATGAAGGAGATGTAAACTCTGCTTTACCAATCTATCAGACTACCGATGCGCATCAGCATAAAACATTGTTGAGCCTTTCTTCAGAAATCAATCCAACAGATCCTAATACAGCTGTTTTGGTGAAAAGAATGAAAGAATCACTTCTTACAACCGATGGTGGAGTAGGAATAGCTGCCCCGCAGGTGGGAATCAACAGAAAAGTGATCTGGGTACAGCGTTTTGATAAAGAAGGAACACCTTTAGAATATTTCATCAATCCGGTAATTGTTTGGAGATCCGATTTACAGAACCTTGGGCCTGAAGGAGACTTGTCAATTCCTGATTTCAGGGATCAGTTTTACAGAAGTAAAGTGATTCAATTGGAATATGTAGATTTGAAAGGGCAAAAATATTCAGAAGTAGTAGAAGGATTTACAGCCGTTATTTTCCAACACGAAATTGATCATCTTTTCGGAATTTTGATCTCTGATAAAAAAGAAAAAGAGAAAAACGATTCCTATAAAAAAGTAGACGCTTACCAGAAAAGTGATCTGAATAAAAGATAGATTCCAGATCATATAATAAGTCCTATAAAAAAGGTTACAGCACAATGCTGTAACCTTTTTTATTAATTACCAAATGGTTTTTGAGTATTGCAACTAATGTTTTGTCCGGGATCTACTCCAAAGTATTTACAAAAATAGAGGTAGTATTCATAGCGGTATTTTGTTTTGGGCTGTATCGTAGACTGTCCGCATTCAATCCCTCCATTGATAATATTTACAGTCGTTCCAAAACCAGGGATTCTTCCGCTTTCTGTATCTTTTTCTGTAGGCTGCCATTTTCCAATCATCACATCATGACAAGAAGGTTTAGGGAATTGAGGGGTCATCCAGAACCAGATGGCAGAGGCAAAAGATAAAACATTGTTTTCAGCCAAAAGTCCGGGGTTTTTTAAAAGCATATTTTTATCACCAAACCACGCTTCACTAAACTGTCCGTAGTTGTAATTCCAGCTCAGCTGTTTAGGGCCACGACCGTAATAAGCTTGCCCTGCAACCGGTGGATAGTTTATCTTAGAAGCATCAGAATAATTATTACCATTTCCCTTATTATTTTCTTCGATAAAATAAAGTCCCCATTTATAGTAACCTCCCGGAGCATCATCCCAGCCACCGCTTGTTTCCTGAGCGATATTGGCCAGAAAGGCAGAAAGCTCCCTCTTCTGATCTTCCAGAGTTCCTTCATTCAGAAAATTAGGGAAGTGGGCAGCCGCTTTTATAAATGCCTGATAGGAATAAAAATCCTGATGATTGGTATTTTTTCCTTGGATATTATTCCTGTTGGGGAATAAAAAGTTCCAGGTTTTAGCATTTATAAGCAGGTTAATACGTGTTGCTGTTTTAGTATCATTAATCTGTTCCAAAGGATTTTCCTTCTGTGGCGATTGTGCACAAGACCGGTTGTAAGAAGTCAAAAAAAGACTAAAGGAAAGTATTATGAATGGTAGTGTCTTCATTATTTAATGATATTTGGTACTTTTCAGGTATCTTAAAACAAAATCTTCACCATTTTTATAAGTATTAAAGTATAACCTTCACAAATTTAGTATTAAAATATATTCAATAACCTGTATTCATCAGCGAAAATCTGTAGTAAAAAATGAGCTGTTTTTATTTCAAAAACAGCTCATTTCAAATATAATTATAAAAAAATTGGATTAATCATCATTGGTGACAGAAAGTTTCACCTCAATATTATTTCTTGTTGCATTAGAATAAGGACAAATTTGGTGTGCTTTTTCCGTTAAAGCCTGTGCTTCCTCAATAGAAACTCCAGGGATATTAACATCCAGTTCTACAGCCAATCCAAAACCTCCGTTTTCAATCTGTCCTATGCTTACCTGAGCTGTTACCGTTGTTTCGCCGGTTTTTACTTTACCTAAGCTGATCACTCTGTTTAATGCACTGTCGAAACATGCAGAATATCCCGCTGCAAAAAGCATTTCCGGGTTGGTGAAGTTATCATTAGCTCCTCCTAACGCTTTGGGCATTTTTACTTCAAGATCCAATACTCCGTTTTCACTTTTTACGTGGCCATTTCTTCCGCCAGTAGCAGTAACTTTTGTTGTATATAGCGTTTTCATTTATTTTCTATTTTGTTTAATATTTTTAAAACTGTTTCTTTAAGTTCCAGCAGTTCTTCAGGTTGTATCCCAATTTTTTCCTGGATTTTGCCCGGAATTTCGCAGGCCTTTTTTTGAAGCTGTTTTCCGGCTTCGTCTAAAAATACTTCAACAACTCTCTCGTCCTCTTTTTTGCGTTTTCTTGTAATAAACCCTTTGGCTTCCAGTCTTTTCAAAAGAGGAGTAAGTGTTCCACTATCCAGAAAAAGTTTGTCACCAATATGGCTCACAGTAAGCCCGTCACCATTCCATAATACCATCATTACAAGGTATTGTGGGTAAGTGATATCCAGCTCATCAAGAAAAGGACGGTATAATCCGGTGATTTCCTTGGCGATTACATATAACGGGAAACAGATCTGATTTTCTAGTTTGGGTGTATTTGAAAGTTCCATAAGATTAAGTACGAAAGATTCGTGAAGGTATTACTTTTTAATGATAAATTCATCCATTGGAACACGGACTTTTTTCATAGAAGAGAGCCAGTCATTGGCTTCGTCACGGTATCCAAGATATAAAAGACTTACACTTTTTAAGCCTAATTCTTTTAATCCCAGAACTTCATCCACCGCTTCATTACTGAATCCTTCTGCCGGAGTACTGTCGATTTTAAGTTCTGCAGCCTGAGCAAGAGCAATTCCTAAAGCAATATAAGTTTGGCGGGCAGTGTGTGCAAAGTGTTGTTCAGGAGTCTGTGCCCCATACATTTCCTTGATTTTATCTGTGTAGCTTCCAAAACGTCCTCTTGGAAGATCTCTTACATCGGTATGGTGGTCATATACTTTATCTATTTTCTCATTAGAATAGCTGTCCCATGCGGCAAAAACCAAAACATGTGAAGAATCTCTCATCACTTCAGGGTTTAAAGCTCCTGCAACCATTTTTTCTTTTAATTCCTGATTTTCAACTACGATAATACGGAAAGGTTGTAATCCTGATGAAGTAGGAGCCAGCCTCGCTGCTTCCAGAATCGTGTTTAAATCTTCGTTTGATACTTTTTTTGTTGGGTCATAAGCTTTTACAGCATGTCTCCAGTTCAGGTTTTCTATTAATGACATTTTTTATTTTAAATTATTAAGTAATTATTTATTTCTTTTGTGATCAATTATCTATGCAAATATATAGACAATTAAATTGTGTGCAATTTAATTTTGAAAGATTTTATTGATGATGATTATTTATTTTATAAAATGAATCGATTCTTATATTTTCAACATGATTCGGATTTTTTTCCATCATAGAGATTCCAATCTTTGCCATAGAATTTTAAAATTAAAAACAATGCAGAGATTTAAAAACAAAACAGCAATTATTACAGGAGGAACAAATGGGATGGGGCTAGCAACCGCTCAGAAGTTTATTGAAGAAGGAGGGCGTGTAATTATTACGGGTAGAAGTGAAAATACTATTCATAAAGCTTTGAAACAGTTAGGGGAGAATGCTTTTGGAATTGTTTCTGATGCAGGAAATATGAGAGATTTATTGCGTTTACAAGAAGAAGTAAAGCAATACACCGCACAAATTGATGTTATTTTTGCGAATGCAGGGTATGGGAAATTTGCTCCGGTTGAAAACGTTGATGAGAATCATTTTGATGAACTGTTTAATGTATTGGTAAAAGGCCCTTTTTTTACCGTTCAGCAATTGCTGCCATTAATGAAATCAGGGAGTTCAGTGATTTTTAATACTTCTGTTGCTACAGAAATTGCGATGAACAGCTTTTCTGTATATTCTGCAGCAAAGTCTGCAGTACAGTCCTTTATAAAAACGTTTGCATTAGAGTTAACAGAACGTGGAATTCGGGTGAATGGAGTGAGTCCGGGGCATATTAAAACTAATATTTTCAATAATACAGGATTAGCTTCTGACCAAATTGAAGCTGCCGTTGAGAATATTATTCCAACCATCCCATTCAGAAGACAGGGAGATCCGGAGGAAATTGCGAATACGGTTTTTTTCCTGGCTTCAGAAGAAGCATCCTATATTCATGGTGCAGAGATCAAAGTGGATGCCGGAATTTCTGTAATAAGATAATAGATTGACTTTGGTAGAGGATTATTTCACCTCATTGATCTGTTTAACTATGTTGGTTTTATTTTCAACACCTATATTGTAGGTTTTCCCTTTTTTAAAACTGAGATTAGCCTTTTCAATCAATGTTTTATAATCAGCAGACTTTTTTGAAATATAAAATACCTGAGCACTTATTCCAATGGCTACACGTACAACTTCTTCCGGTTTATCGGGATCTTCAAGGATATTGTTGATGGTAGAATTATTATACCAGGTTAATTTCTGAGATTCAGAGTTAGAAGAACAGGATGTGATCATGATAAAGATTAATAATAAATAAGTCCAGGCTTTCATAATAATAAATTATAGAGTAAAAAGCTCCTGCAATATATAAATAAATGCAGGAGCTCTATAAAAAGTTAGTTAGAATCCGCAATGTGCTGTACTCGGTACAGGCGCTGAACAGCCGGAAAGTGCTGAGAACGCTGTCAATGTACAATTAGTATTTACCAGATTGTTATCATATAATAAAGATCCTGCCGGATTTCTGTAGTAAACATTTCCTGCTGTATTAGCATAGGAAGAAACCGAAGTTGATCCGCAAGTAGAATTGGTACATGCAGCTCTCCATGCAGTATCAGTGATTGGGCCTGTTGAAACCAAAGATGGATCTATAATTCTTTTTTCAACGACTCCTGAAGCATTTTTAAAGCTTACAAGAATAGCTACGTGATATACCCATGATACACAACAAGTGCCGGTAGAAGCTCTTAAATTACCATATACAAATTGTTTTTCACATTCATATCCGGCATTGTTTAAGATTTGTCTCATTTTGTGAGCTCTTGCGTAACAACCGTCTACAGGATATCTGAAAGTAATACAAGGAGATGAGGCTGTAGAAGTTCCACAAGACTGATTTTTAATTTGAGTAAATAAGCTGTTTAATGTTGCCAAATCAGGAATCACACTAGCCAGTTTATTTGTAATCCCTTTTTCTGCTTTTACTTCTTTTGTTAAAGCTGATTTAAAGAAACGAATATCTTCCAATGTAGGGCTTTCTACCTTTGCAATTTCATTAGAATTAGATTTAAGAAAGATATGAACAGGAGATTCATTTTTTACCGCCTGGCTGATCATTGAAATATAAGCCTCATTCTCTTTAGTATCTTTAATTTCATAAGGCTGTGCAGAAAGAATAAAGGAAACTCTAAATTTCCCATCTTCTTTATCGATCCCTACTGGAACAGTTCTGCCATAATCTTTCATGGCAATTTCCTTAGATTGCGTATTCAAATTTTCCTGATTCGCATTAGAATCTGAACACGAGTTCATTGATAGTACGGATGCAAATACCATCAAGGATAGCAAAAATTTTTTCATAGTTTTCATATTTTGGTGGTTAATGATTTTTAAACTAAATAGTATTTTGTTTATTCACTATTTAGTGATAATAAAATTATGAAAAATTAAAACATATGCAAGTATTTTTTCAAAAAAAATAAAATATCTATTAAATGTCTGCTAAAATGAGGGTTTATGTCTGCTCTGAAATAAGAGGCTAAAAGCTCTTTGTTTTCAGAAATTATTAATTTTTGAATGTATTAAGAGAAGAGGGAACAGTTGCTTGAATAAGATATACTGGATCTGCCTCAATAAAAGCTAATAAAAAATCCCTATGCATCATAATTACAAATGCATAGGGATTATATATTTTTAGTGTGTTGTGATTATTTATAAATCAATTCAGCCTGAAATACATCAGCAAAGTGTTTTCTGATCTTTGCTTTTATATCTTCCATTTCTTCAGGTGTCAGTTCTCTTTCAAGTTCTCTCTTTAAAGATGTTACTTGTTTATCCTTAATTCCACATGGAATAATGTATTCAAAGTAACGCATATCTGTGTTCACATTTAAAGCAAAACCGTGCAAAGTTACCCATCGGGATGCTTTTACTCCCATAGCGCAGATTTTTCTGGCATAAGGTTTACCAACATCCAGCCATACCCCTGTTTCACCCTGAGAACGCTCTCCTTTAAGCCCATACTCACCAATGGTTCTAATGATAACCTCTTCAAGGTTTCTCATATATAAATGGATATCTGTGAAAAAATTTTCAAGATCCAGAACAGGGTAACCAACGATTTGACCATAGCCATGGTAGGTAATGTCTCCACCACGATTTGTTTTCACGTAAGTGGCTTCTATTTCCTTTAGTTTATCAATTCCGGCCAGCATATTTTCTTCATGTCCACTTTTTCCCAAGGTATAAACATGGGGATGTTCTACTAAAAGAAGGTGATTCGGAGTCGTGATATGCTGTTCTGCAGGCAGATCGCGGTTCTTTATTTTAGTCTCAATAATACTCTTCATCAGTTGTTCCTGATAATCCCATGCGGGCTGATATTCTTTGATTCCTAAATCTTCAAATTCTACTGCTTTATTTTGATTTGTATTCATTTCAATTTTTGATATGCAAATTTAGTGAATTTTAAGCTTTTATGGAATGGATAAAATCTATGGCGTTTTTCTTCCAATCTTTATCCTGAAGCAAAACATTCACAAAGGCTGTTCCTATGATTCCGCCGTCTGCTTTCTCAGTAACGTTTTCAAAATCTGCCTTTGATTTTATCCCAAAACCAATCATTACTGGATTGGTAAGAGGAAGATCAGCCAATCGGTTTAGATAATTTTCATTCTTTAGAACGGTATTTTCATTTCCGGTAGTGGAAGATGAGCTTACTGCATACAAGAATCCTGAACTTAATGAATCCAAATACTGTATTCTTTCATCCGAAGTTTCAGGGGTAACCAGAAATGTAAAATTCAGGTTATATTTTTTCAGAATGTCTTGATAGTTTTTCTCAAATTCAATAGGAGGGAGGTCAGGAAGAATAAGCCCTGAAACTCCACTTTCTGAACATTCTTTGCAAAACTTTTCAAAACCGAAACTCAATACGGGATTGATATATCCCATGAGAATTACCGGTATTTTTATTTCATTTTTGATGGTTTTTAATTGTGAAAAAAGCTTCTCGATGGTCATTCCGTTTTGTAAAGCAAGTTCATGGGCTTTTTGGATCACCGGGCCATCAGCTACAGGGTCAGAATAAGGCATTCCGATTTCAATCATATCTGCCCCGGAATCCTGGATAAGTTTTATAATGTCTGCAGTATCTTCCAGTTGAGGAATTCCTGCGGTGAAGTATATATTTAGTTTTTTCATTTTTTATTGTCTTGATGCATTCATGTACAATCTATTTATGATCTGATTTTATCTTTTAAGGTCATATTACATGAATACTTTTTACATTTTACAAATTTTTAAGGTATGTTTCCATATCCTTATCTCCACGACCGCTTAAACAAATAACAACTACGTCATTTTCCTTGAACTTCTTTTTGTCTAAGACTGCCAAAGCATGAGAACTTTCCAAAGCAGGAATAATGCCTTCCAGTTTGGTCAGTTCAAAAGCACATTTCAAGGCTTCATCGTCATTAATACTGAAAAACTCTGCTCTTTTTTCTTGAAACAAATGGGCATGAAAAGGCCCGATTCCCGGATAATCAAGTCCGGCTGAAATAGAATGAGGTTCAATAACCTGTCCGTCTGCTGTTTGCATCACAAGGCTTTTGCTTCCATGAAGTACTCCAAGCGTTCCTAAGAATGTAGTGGCAGCAGATTTTCCTGAATTAACACCAAGTCCTCCGGCTTCAGCAGCAATGATTTTCACTTCTTTTTCTTCTACAAAATGATAGAATGTTCCCGCTGCATTGCTTCCACCACCTACACAGGCAATGACATAGTCCGGATTTTCTCTTCCAATTTTCTCTTTAAGCTGTTCTTTAATTTCTTTTGAAATGATGCTTTGAAATCTTGCTACAAGATCCGGGAAAGGATGAGGGCCAACAACACTTCCGATGACATAATGTGTTGTTACAGGATTGTTGATCCAATCTCTTAAAGCTTCATTTACCGCATCTTTCAGTGTTTTTGATCCTGAAGTGGCAGCAATTACTTCTGCTCCTAACATCTTCATTCTGGCTACATTCGGAGCCTGTCTTTGAATGTCGATTTCTCCCATATACACAATACATTCGAGGCCAAGCAATGCACAAGCAGTGGCTGTGGCTACACCATGTTGTCCGGCTCCGGTTTCTGCAATGATTCTTGTTTTTCCAAGACGTTTTGCCAAAAGAACCTGCCCTAAAGCATTATTGATTTTATGAGCTCCGGTATGATTTAGATCTTCTCGTTTTAAATAGATCTGCGTATTGTATTTTTTACTTAAATTTTTAGCAAAGTATAGAGGAGTTGCTCTTCCAACATAGTTTTTAAGCAGATCCTGATATTCTGTCTGAAAGTCTTCCGACTCAATGATTTCAAGATAATTCTTTTGCAGTTCTTCTACATTAGGATAAAGCATTTCGGGGATAAAAGCTCCTCCAAATTCTCCATAATATCCGTGTTCATCAGGGTTTTTATAATTCATTTCTTTATTCTTTAGTAATTAAATAAGCGTTATTTTGTGAGCTCAATGCATTGAGCAGTTCTTTTTCTTTTTGAGATACATGAAAAATTAAAATATCATCGTCTTCTGAATTGACCCATTCAGAGTTTTCATTTTCTTTAATGGCTTTTGCCTTATCATACAGAATTTCAATATCACATTTTTCATAAAACGGGCGAAGGTCTGCATGGCAGAAACCAATCGTTTTTATATTTCTTTTAGCCACATTTTCTTTAAAATACTGAACCAATTGAGCTCCATATCCTTTTTTCTTATGAGCCGCCACCAGTCCTACAGCTTCTGCAAAAGCATATTGTTCTCCGGACATCTTCAATACAAAATCAAAATTAAGCCGGAAAATGGCCACTATTTCTGAATGGGAATCCAACAGGAAATGAAATTCCGAATCTTTAAAAAAGGTACGGAAATAGGCAGGTTTCATCGTATTCCATGCAGAAATATCCCAAAGTTTGAGGATATGTTCAATATCTTTTTCTGTTAATTCGTTGGTTTGTTTAATTTGGTATTTCATGATTTTTTAATAATAATCAAAGGTAACAAAAGAGTCCCGAAGGGACGATTTAACCATAGCAAAGGATAACATCCCTAGCTATAATTATTGTATTTAATCCCATAAAAATTTTTCATCATAATCCATTTTATGTTTTTCCAATATTTCCACAAGTTCATTTTTAAAATCCTGTTTTTGATGGTGCTGGCGTTGGTTTTTAATATATTTTGTCACAATGTGAACCTCTTTTTCACCCACTGAAAGCGCACCATAACCATCCTGCCAAAAGAAATTCTCATATTTCTTGCCTTTCGTTTTGATCCATTTTGAGGAATGTGCCTTTATTTCCTGAACCAATTTCATTAATGCGATCTTCCTGGACAATCTACAAAGAATGTGAATATGATTATCGGTTCCACCAATCTGTAATGCATAGCTTTCAAAATCTTTACATAATGTGGCGATGTAGGCAAACAATTCTTTTTCTATGTTTTCATCTATAAAATCATTCCGGTATTTGGTGCTGAATACGATACGAATATAATTTTTGACTAACGATTGTGGCATTTGTGTGTTTTTTTTGGTTGGTATTTATGTTGTCATGAATGTGTTTGTCGTTGATATATTTGTTGTTTATATTAATTGGAATGTTTCCAATACTGGGTTAAATCGTCCCGTTGGGATTCATTGGAATGATTGTTTTAAATTTTTTAATCCTGTTGATATCCTTATCGCCCGGAGCTATTTCAAATTTTGAATTAATATCTAGGGCAAATGGTTTCTGTTTCAATTCTTCGATATTTTTGATGTTCTCTTCTGAGATACCGCCACTCAGAAAATAGGGGAATGGAATTTCAAATTCATTTAATAGATGCCAGTCAAACTGTTGTCCTGTTCCTCCAAATGCCTTGCTGTCTGTATCAAATAGGTAATAGGAAATAGAGTGTTGATTCTGTGCTTCAGGATTGTTACTGAATATCTGGGTTATTTTTCTTTTATTTTCAGAGATCTCATTTCCGATTCTTATCACCTTGATGATTTTGATATCCGGGCTTAGTCGTTTCTTTAATTCAAGAATAAAATGATCATTTTCATCACCATGTAACTGAATCAGGTTTAGCTTAGCTTTTTCAGCTATTTCAACAATGGTTTCAATTTTTTCATTAACAAAAACCCCAACTTTTCCCTGATGATTAATTTGTGCAATATCTTCCAGTCTCAAATGATTCAGAACATATCTTGGTGATTTTTCATAAAAAATAAACCCCAGAAAATCTACATTGATATCAATTAATTCCTGTATTTGGCTGAGCTTTGTCAGACCGCAGACTTTAAGTGTGGGAGAGGAATAATTGGTTGCTGGCTGTTGGTTCATAATAGTTAATAGATAGTTGTTGACTTTTGATTTTCCAGAGAAAAGCTCACTTTCAAATTTTCAAATGGACTCATTTTCAAATTAATAAAGAAAACTCTTCAAATGCTTTGGCCGGATCGGTATTTTTCATGAAATATTCTCCCATTAAGAAGCCATCAAATCCTTTTTCTTTTAAATATTTAAAATCTTCAAGATTGTAAATTCCGCTTTCGGCCACAGATAAAGTGTCTTTGGGAAGTTGATCTTTTAATTGAACAGAATGTTGTAAATCAACTTTAAAATCCTTCAGGTTTCTGTTATTAATTCCTACTAAATCGATATCAGAATTAAAATGTTTTAGTTCTTCTTCTGTATGGATTTCCAATAAAACCTCCAGATCCAATTCATGAGCAAGTGCTGTAAATTCCTGAACCTGGTTTGGTGAAAGGCAAGCTGCAATCAATAAAATAACATCAGCTCCCATACTTTTTGCTTCATAAAACTGGTATTCATCAATCATAAAATCTTTGCGTAGAATAGGGATGTTGATATGTTTTCTGACACTTAGAATATCCTCAAAACTTCCTCCAAAAAAATCTTTATCAGTAAGAATGGAAATTCCGCTGGCTCCAAAGTTTTCATAAGCTGAGGTAACATCCAAAGGCAAAACACTCTTATTAATGATTCCTTTAGATGGGGATTGTCTTTTAAACTCAGCAATAATTCCGCTTTTATTTCTAATGGATTCTTTCAGTGAAGCACTCTTTCTTCCAAAAAACTCAGAATTTTTTAGCTGATCGATGGAAATAGCTGCTTTTGAAAGGGAAACTTCCTCTTTTTTTCTTTCAATAATTTTATCTAGTATGGTCATGGGTAGAGATTAGAAATTAGAATGTTGTGAAATCATTTTAAATTTTTAGTTAATTAAAAGCTCAAATGTTTTTAATGCTTTTCCACTTTCCAAACTTTCCTGAGCCAATAGTAAACAATCATCATACGTTCCGAATTTATGAGTATGGTAAAGTGCTACAGATGCGTTAGCCAAAACCACAGCGTTTTGCTGCTCACTTCCTTTTCCTTCCAGAATATTCATAAAGATTTTTGCTGTTTCTTTGGTTGTGTCTCCCGCTTTAATATCTTCTAAAGTCACAGGATTGAAGCCTAAGTCTTCGGCAGAGTAGATTTCCTCTCCTTTCTTAGTAATGATTTTGCTGTCATGGGTAAGGCTGATCTCATCATAACCATCCAATCCATGGACTAAAATAAACTCTTGTTCCTCTTGTTGTAAAAGATATTGATAGATTCTTGCAATTTCCAGGTTGTACACTCCAATCATGGAGAATTTCGGTTTTGCAGGGTTTACCAAAGGCCCCAAAAGATTAAAGAATGTTCTTAGTCCTAGTGATTTTCTCAATAATCCAACAGATTGAAGAGCAGGGTGGAAGTAAGGAGCATGTAAAAAGCAAATATTAGCTCTTTCAAGATCTTCATTCAGCTGTTCTGAACTGTTCTTGAACTGATATCCAAGTTCCTCCAGTACATTGGATGAGCCTGTAGTGGTTGAAGCTCCATAATTTCCATGTTTTGTTACCTTCTGCCCAGCTCCGGCCACCACAAAGCTGGCCAATGTTGATATATTGATTGTGTTTTTTCCGTCGCCTCCTGTTCCTACAATATCAATGGCATCACTGGCATCTATATGGATGGGAACTGCCATCTGCAACAGCGCTTCTCTGAAGCCTTCAAGTTCTTTCAATGTGATATTTCGCATCAGAAACACGCTGATGAAAGCCGTTACTTCTGCTGCATTGAACTTATTTTGTGCAATTTCAATCATCATAGCCTTTGCCTCAGACTTTGATAAGGTATTGTGGTTGAATAGATATTGCAATATTTCTTTCATTTGAGGAGTTTTTAGGGTTGATGGATCTTGTGTTGTTGCTTTCATATTGGGCTTACTTCATTACATTTTCAATGGGAATGATAATCACTCACTTTTTTACTGATTTAAAAAATTCCGGATAATTACTTCTCCTTCAGGAGTTAAAATACTTTCAGGATGGAATTGTACTCCATGTACATCGTAAGTTTTGTGCTGTAAAGCCATGATCATTCCATCTTTATCCACTGCTGTCACTTCCAATTCATTGGGAAAGTTCTCAGGATTAACCGCCCAGCTATGGTATCTTCCTACTTCAATACCTGAGGCTAAATCCTTAAACAATTTAGTGTCCTCTTTTACCAAGTCAGTAGTAGTAGCCACTCCATGGAAAATTTCGGATAGATTGATAAGGCTTCCACCAAATGCTTCTGCAATAGCCTGCTGTCCTAAGCATACGCCTAAAATACTTTTCGTAGGAGCATATTCTTTGATCAGATCCAAAAGGATTCCTGCTTCTTCCGGAATTCCAGGGCCTGGAGAAAGGATGATTTTATCATATTTTCCAACTTCTTCCAAGGTGATCTGGTCATTTCTTACTACGTCTACTCTCTGATTCAGGATTCTCTCGATAATCTGGACAAGGTTATAAGTAAAGCTGTCATAGTTATCGAAAACGAGAATCTTTACTGCTGATTGTTGAGTGTTTATATTGTTGTTCATTGCTTTTTTGTTGATGATTAATTTGTGGCTAGTAACTGACCTTTTTAGTTTTTTACTATTTTTTCTGCTTTTTCCACTGCTTTTTTCAGGGCATTCAGTTTATTATTTACCTCCTGCAGTTCACTTTCCGGGACAGATTTTGCTACAAGACCAGCTCCTGCCTGATAATAAAGAGTATTGTTTTTACTTAAAAAAGTCCTGATCATAATAGCTTGATTACAAGTCCCATTTAAACCTACCATGCCTATACATCCACCATAATATCCGCGGGAATCCTTTTCATATTGATTGATAAGTTGAAGAGCTTTATGTTTTGGAGCTCCGCTTAAAGTTCCTTGAGGGAAAGTAGCGGAAATCATGTCAAGAGGATTGATTTGTTCCGGAAGATCGGCAGTTACCTCACTTACCATGTGAATTACGTGAGAGAAAAGCTGAATTTCTTTTAGTTTAGTAACTGTTACGTTTTTTCCTAATTTTCCAAGGTCATTACGAGCGAGGTCTACCAGCATGGTGTGTTCTGCGTTTTCTTTAGGATCATTTTTTAATAGTTCAATGGCCTGCAGATCGGCATCAAAATTTCCTGTTCTTTTAGCAGTCCCGGCAATCGGGTGAATAATGGCCTTGTTATCTTTAATGATTAATTGGCTTTCAGGGCTTGATCCGAATAATTTATAATTTCCATAATCAAAATAAAACAGGTAAGGAGAAGGGTTTATGTTTCTCAAAGCACGGTATACATTAAATTCATCACCTTTGAATTTTTGTTCAAACCTTCTGCTCAATACCAATTGGAATACATCGCCTCTCATACAGTGTCTCTGAGCCGTTTTTACCAGGTCGATATACTCTTCATTTGTAATGTTGGAGGTTTCCTGACCATTTTTTTCAAATGGATATACCGGAGTATTTTGATTTTTGATGAGGTTTTCTAAAAGGTGAAGTTCAGATTTTACACCGTTCATTTGGTTTTCAATAATATGCATCTCATCGTTGAAGTGGTTGATGGCAATTACATATTGGTATAATCTGTATCTGAGGATCGGAATTTCTACTTCCGGGCTTTGTGCTTTTAAATTGATGTTTTCAAAGAACTGCACCGCTTCAAAACTGGTATATCCAAAAAGGCTTTGTGCCGTCTGTTCAATAGGATCATTAGTTTTTTCACAGTCAAATACGTTACGGAAATCTTCAAATATATCCGTGATGTTGCGTTCCATAATGAATTGCTTTGCCGGAGCAGAATCAGGGAATTTAATATCAAATTCATTTAAGTTTTTCACTTCAATTCCGGCAACAGCATTGATAGCTATAAAGGAAAAATTATTGTCAATACTTTTTGAATCAGAACTTTCCAGTAGAATCGTATCTCTGAACTTGTCTCTGATTTTAAGATAAATATTCATTGGAGTATGAAGGTCTCCAAGAGTTTTTTTCGAAACGGTTTTTATTTTGATTTTCTGTGTAAACATCTGCTGTTTTGTTTTTTTAGATTTTAGGAATAAAAAAAAGGCTTTAACGGAATCCGTCAAAGCCTTGTATATTGTTTTGTTTATATCTGATGCTCGGTTAGCAACATGACAATACCTTCAGACCCGACGAAGAGTTTGAAAGCCACCACCAAATATTGTTGCTCATTGTAAACATGGGACAAATGTAGAAATTTTTTTAATACAAAAAACAAAAAATTCAAAAAAATAAAAAACTTAATATTGAATTAATTCTATTTCAGTTGTTTAAGTTCTTTTTTGAGCTCTTCGAGTTTTGTTTTATAACTTTCTTCATCATACGTTGCGGTATAATTTTCCAGAGCCTCAATGTATTCTGAAACAAATTCTTTATTGGTTCTGTCTGCCTCATATTTGATTCTCGCAGAGTTTACCGGTGCTAACTTGGAATATTTAAGTGTGGCTTTTCCTTCCTCGGATTCATTATAAAGAATAACCATATTTTTTTCATATCCCGGAATATATTTTACAGGGAAACTTATTTCCATTCTTGGAATTCTGATGGTATTTTCAATAGGATAAATGGTGGCTGATGTTGTTGAAAAGAAGGTTGAAACATACTTCCCATCCTGTTTTTTAACTACTGCTTCATAATCATGAATGTACATGTCGTTCAGTGTTGAATTGGTTTCCTCATCAGAAGTGATAATCGCAGTGCTTTCTACACCATATTTGTTGAGAAACCAGGCATTCAAAAACTGTCCGCAGAACCCATTTAAAATAGAGAGTGGAATAGCAAGAATAAAAAACCAGATTTTTTTGGTAATATAAGATAAGAATCCTAAAATCAGGAAAAGAAGAATCACAGTATAAAAACCATGATGGCTGGTGAAAAACAGGATTTTCGAGATTAAAACCATATCCTAAATTTATAATGATTTCTTTGATATAAAATTAGGGTAAACTTATCAAAAAAACACAAAAGAAATAAGGTTTATTTACATACTCCGAATCATTAGATATATAGAGGGTTGTATGAGAAGTAAAGATCAGAGTTTTACGAAATTTTGGTTTAATCACTTTGTAAAACTCTGTGTTATATAGTTTAATGTACAGGTTCAGAAAGAGGAATATCAGTAGCGCCGCTATAGAAAACAATCAGAGTAGCTCCTTTATCTCCGGTCTTGCCTCTATGGGCGATATTAACCATTTCGGGTAGAACCTCACCTTTTCTTACCCATTGTGTTTTACCATCTTCCTTTCTTTCGATCTGGATTTCTCCTTTTTCTACGTAAGCCGCATTAATAATAGGATGCTTATGCCAATCCAATGCTTTATTAGGGGGAACAGAGATTTTAAGAATAGAAATTTCCGGCTGTCCAGTTGGATAACTTGCATATAGAGTTCCGTCCCAAGATTTTGTAGTCTTTAATAAAGTGACGGATTCTATTTTGTCTGAATATTCTGATTTAGGCTGCTCATCATCAGAGTCATCACAGGATATAGAGCAGGAAAGTAGAGCCAGCAAAAGGGCTACTCTGAATAAATTTCTTTGAGTCATAAATTTTGGATTAATAGTTTGTATTCTGGTGTGGTTTGTTATACAAAAATAGTAACCTAATTTAAATTTTCACTGTTAATTGAATTGTTTTTCAATTAAAAATAGTAATCATCCAAATTGTAAAAATCTTCCTCAAAGAAACATTTGTCATAAGCTGAAACGTTTATTTTTTATATTTTTGCTTTCAAATTAGAAAAAAATGAAAAAAGTATTCGCAATCGCATTTATCGGAGGTTTATTATTAGCAAGCTGCTCAAAAAAAGCAGATCACTCATTACAGGATAGCAATACTATGCTTGAAGAGCCAGAAGCAACTACAGTTGTAGATTCTACAGCTAAGACTGCTGCACCAGCTGCTGCAACTCCGGCTGCCCCTGCCCCTGAAGCTGCTAAAACAGATTCTACAGCGAAGAAATAATGAAAAATTTATTTTTGGCAGGAACTTTAGGTCTTTTGATCTTTTCCTGTTCTAAAAAAGAAAATACGACAGAGGTTGCATCTTCTGATGCTGCATCCGTGTCTGCTCCTGCGACATCCAATCTTTCCGGTGACAAGATCATGGAAACATTGGATTGTTCGGGGTGTCACTCTGTCAATGAGAGAATGATAGGACCTTCTTATCAGGAAATCGCGGCCAAATATTCAGACAAGGATATTGAGTTGTTGGCTTCCAAGATTATAGAGGGCGGAAGTGGAGTTTGGGGAGGTGTCCCTATGGCTGCTCATCCACAGGTATCTAAAGAAGATGCCAAAAAAATGGTGGAATATATTCTGAGCCAGAAGAAATAAAATATGTCCACAGAAAAATCCAGTCTGCATACAAGAAATCTGCATCGTAATCCTTATGATTTTGATACGCTCATTTCTTGTGTGCCAGAACTGAAAGAGTATGTCTTCGTGAATGTTCATGGGACAACAACTATTAATTTCAGCATTCCTAAAGCTGTAAAATTACTCAACAAGGCTTTACTTCTCCATTTTTATAATGTTAAAGGTTGGGAGATTCCTGATACTAATTTGTGTCCACCCATTCCGGGACGGGCGGATTATGTTCATTACATCGCTGATCTGTTAGCAGAAAAACAAAGTGGAATCCCAACAGGGATATCTGTAAAGGGACTTGATATTGGAGTAGGAGCTAATCTTGTTTATCCCTTAATTGCCCATCAATCCTACGGTTGGAAGATGCTGGGAGTAGATATCAATGAGGATTCCTTAAAAAATGCTCAGCAAATTCTGGATCAAAATCCTGATTTATCATCAGAGATTGTATTACAACATCAGCCTGATTCCCAATACGTATTCAAGAATGTAATAGGAGCAAAAGATCAGTTCACATTTTCTATGTGTAATCCTCCTTTTCATGATTCCAAAGAATCGATGATTAAAGGGAACATTCGAAAGACAAAGAATTTAAATAAGGGTAAGGCACAAAAAACTTTATTGAATTTTGGAGGACAGCAATCAGAATTATGGTGTGAAGGCGGTGAATTGGCATTCATTACTAATATGATTAATGAAAGCGTTCAATATTCATCTCAGGTTCTTTGGTTCACCTGCCTGGTTTCTAAAAAAGATAATCTATATAAGCTGACTTCCTTGTTAAAGAAGGTAAAAGCTTTAGAGGTAAAAACTATTGATATGGCTCAAGGGCAGAAAATCAGCAGGGTTCTGGCCTGGACATTTGTTCCTCAAAAAAGCAGGCAAGGCTGGTTGGTTTAGGATTAAAACTATAAATTTAATCTTAATAATACGTTCCTTTATATCTCTAATCTCGATACCCTGTATCCCGGAACTTAACTTCATTCCGGCTGACATTTTAAAATTTCTGAAAAAATCAATTGATGGTCAAGTCAAAAATGACTAAATTTGTACGCTTTTAGAAAAATAAGAAATGCAATTATCAGAACAAGAAATCATTAGAAGAGAAAAGCTTAATAAGCTTACTGAAATGGGGATTAATGCGTTCCCTGCGGATGAGTATACAATTACAGATACTACAGAATCTATAAAACAGGATTTTTCTGAAAGTAAACAGGTGAAGATCGCTGGTAGATTAATGTCCCGTAGAATTCAAGGAAAGGCTTCTTTTGCAGAATTGCAGGATTCTAAAGGAAAAATTCAGGTTTACTTCAACAGAGACGAGATCTGTCCGGGAGAAGATAAAGAATTATATAATGAGGTGTATAAACATCTTTTAGACATCGGTGATATTATCGGTATTGAAGGAGAATTGTTTACTACTCAGGTAGGAGAGAAGACAGTTTTAGTAAAGAACTTTACACTTCTTACTAAGGCTTTACGTCCACTTCCACAGGCTAAAACCGATGAAAACGGTGTTGTACACGACGGATTCACAGATCCGGAATTAAGATATAGACAACGTTATGTAGATTTAACGGTAAATCCACAAGTGAAAGAAATTTTCGTGAAGAGAACAAAATTGTTCAACGCGATGAGAACTTTCTTCAACGACGCAGGATATTTTGAAGTAGAAACTCCAATCCTACAGTCTATTCCTGGTGGAGCAGCGGCTAAGCCTTTCATTACGCACCACAATGCTTTAGATATTCCATTATATTTAAGAATTGCTAACGAGTTATATCTGAAAAGATTGATCGTAGGTGGTTTTGACGGAGTATATGAGTTCTCCAAAAACTTCAGAAACGAAGGGATGGACAGAACCCACAACCCGGAATTTACGGCTATGGAGATCTATGTAGCTTATAAAGACTACAACTGGATGATGGATTTCACAGAAAAACTATTGGAATTCTGTGCGATGCAGGTAAATGGTACTACAACAGCTACCTTTGGAGAGCATGAAGTAGATTTCAAAGCACCTTATCCAAGAGTTTCTATGACAGAAGCGATTCTTAAATTCACAGGTTTCGATATCACTGGAAAAACGGAGAAAGAATTATTCGATTTTGCGAAGTCTATCGGAATTGAGGTGAATGAAACAATGGGTAAAGGAAAGTTAATTGATGAGATCTTCGGTGAGAAGTGTGAAGGAAACTTCATTCAGCCAACTTTCATTACAGATTACCCAGTTGAAATGTCTCCATTGACTAAAAAACACAGAAGCAAAGAAGGTTTAACTGAACGTTTTGAATTAATGGTTTGTGGTAAAGAAATCGCTAACGCTTATTCAGAGCTTAATGATCCAATCGATCAGAGAGAGCGTTTTGAAGCACAGATGGCTTTATCTGAGAGAGGGGATGATGAAGCAATGTTCATCGATCAGGATTTCTTAAGAGCTCTTGAATATGGTATGCCACCTACATCAGGACTAGGAATCGGTATGGACAGATTAATTATGTTCTTAACGAACAATGCTTCTATCCAGGAAGTATTATTCTTCCCTCAGATGAGACCGGAGAAAGCGGTTCCTCAAATTGAGCTAGGTGAAGATGAAAAAGTAATCCTTGAAATCCTTAATGCTCAGGAAGAAGCAATGTCTTTGGCTGAAGTAAAAGAGAGAAGTAAGTTATCCGGTAAGAAATGGGATAAAGCTTCTAAAACGCTAACAAAGAATAATATTGTGAAAGTGGAGAAGATTGATGAAAATCTTTTGATGAAGCTGGCATAAGATATACGATATTACTATTATAAGTTTAAAAGAGTGGACGTTAAGTTCACTCTTTTTTATTTGTAGTTTGAAAAAAACTAGTAAATTAGTTCTTAATAAAAACATAAATTCTCATGAAAAAAATAATTACCACAGGCATTGTGCTATATGCGTGTAGTCTAATCAATGCACAAGTTACCCTACAAAAAGACCTTTCTTATGGCAATAATGGCGAAGTTACGTATAATGATAATGGAGGATATTCAGCCCATAAATTTATTGGAGACCAATTATTAGTTGCTTATACTTACCTTAATATTGCTGGAAACAATAAGTATATAAAATACGTACGGTTGAATTCTAATGGGATTCCCGATGTTAATTTTGGAAGTAATGGTTCTTTTGTAGATGGTGGAAGTCTAGGCTCTCCATCAAGTTTATTGGATGCAAATGCTGACTATTTAATTAATTATAGTGATGATAAGTATTCTGCTGCAGGACAATATGATACTGCATTCCAAATGAATTGGGCAACAAATGATATTTCAGGAAAAAAATATATACACATCTTACCTAATGGTACAATAATATTCCGGAAAGACGATAATTTTACAAGGATTTTAGCGAATGGAGCTTTGGATTCAAGCTATGGAATCAATGGGAGGGTATCTACATTAAGTTATTCTACAACCTATGCTTATGGAGTCATTCATAATAATTTTGCATATGAATTCGGTTCGGTAGATTCTAACATCAACAATTATGGAATAAGGAAGCTGAATATTATGACTGGTAATTTGGAATCCGGTTATGGGAATAATGGTTTGGGTGAAACTTCAATTGTACCTATAAATGTGAGAAATTCTATGTATAATGAAGCCGATGGTTCTATGCTGAATATGCTGGATGGAGGCTCATCTCAATGCTTAATTTCTAAAACAAAATCTAATGGATTTCTTGATGCAAGTTTTGGAAATAATGGTGTTTTCACTCTAAATAGGGAAATAAACTCTATCAACTACACTCCCTATTCTAATTTTTATGCGGATAGCGCTAATCGGTTATTTTTCTTATTAAAATCTGATGAAGATGGGGATATTGTTATTGCTTCCTATTCCTCATCGGGGATACTGAAAAGTATTAATAATCAATCTGTTTTTAATACCGGAGATAACGTTTATACTAATTATAGTTATGGGGAATATCCTAACTTTCAAGTGATAGGAAATTATTTATATTTTTTCAGCCCTAAAAAAATAATACGCTATATTATTAGTGAGCAAGCGCAAGTACTTTCTACTGAATCTAGAAAAATTGAGAAAGCTGCAGAAGTTACCTTCGAAAATCCATTTAAAAACGAACTAACCTTACATACAAAAGAAAAGATTAAGAATGTTGAGATATATAATGAGAGTGGGCACTTAGTTCAGGAATCTAAAGGCTTGAAGCTGAATACTGCATCATTGATCAACGGAGTCTACCTGATTAAAATTACAACAGTCTCCAATCAGATTATTTCTAAAAAAGCAATTAAGCATTAATAGGATCTCTAATATAATAGATCAGAAATAAAACCGGTACAGAGTTATTCTGTACCGGTTTGTTTTTTCCATTTTCTAAGTTGAGCTCTGAAGTTTTTAAAAGGAGCTACTGTATTAATATGTATCCATTTCCAAACAGGCCACCGGGCAGGAGTTGTTGCCCATTTTCTCTGTTCAGAAACAAATAAAGTTTCATGATCAAGGCTTTCAATCCAAGTTATAATTTCATTCACTTGTTTTTGTAATAGTACTCGTTGATCTGATAAACTATAAGCACCATATTGATTATAAAAAGATTGATATAGCCCTTTTAAATTATTCCATTTGTATTCGGGAGTAGGTGTTTTTACTTCTATTCCTTTCTTTTCATCAGCTTCCCATTGCAGAAGAAGATGTGTCCAGCCAATCTGATAGGATATATTTTGGGATGGTGTTTTGTCAACACCTGATTTTAGCAAATCTTTTTCTTCCTCTGTGATATCGTTCAATTCCTGATCATAAAGGAGATATCTTTTCTTTATCTCTTCAATAAGTTCTGCTTTGTCCTTATAATTTTGCATATTTATTTTCTTAATTTACTGAATGAAGCCATCAGGTAAAACAAAAACGGAAGAATAAATATTGAACCTAGCATCAAAGCCCAACCCAATGCTGAAATAGTCTTTGCTGGTGCCATATGTTCTAATAGCGATAGGTGTTGCCCATTACCTAATAGTATGATATTGGGGTTATGCTGGTAAGTAGCTGCCACAAGAATCATTACCATTTGAAAGCCTGCAAGGGCTCTTACAGGAAGTAATTTTTGATTATTCAGTGCTCTTAAAATAAGTAATAAAGCAACCGTTGCAAAAGCAATCGCCATGATTCCTAAAGGTTTTGAAAATACCCAATTCAAAAGAGGAATATCCGAAAGGTAAGCCGTAGCAAATACAAGAATTCCTGTAATGACAACAAAGATCATCGTTTGTTTTGATTTTCTGATCATTAGTAGTAACTCTTCTTTACCACGGGTTTCTCTTAATGAAAAAATAGAAGCCAGATAAGCGCAAAGTGCTACCGTAAATAACCCTACAGAAACACCAAACCAGTTTAGCCAGCTATAAATATAAAGATCAAGGAAGGTGGTAGCATCAGGATTAATAGAGTGGGAAACCGTTGCAGCAGCAATTAACCCCAAAAAGAATGGAGTCAATAGACTGGCATAATAGAATATCTGAGTATATAAAACCTGCCAGTTATCCTTTACTGCATCATAATGTCTGAATGTAAAGGCCGTTCCTCTTGCAATGATTCCTACAAGCATCAAAACTAAAGGAATGTGGAGGTAAGTAGACATGGTAGTATAGATTTCGGGAAAGCCTACAAAAAGGATAACAATCGCGATAATCAGCCACATATGGTTGGCCTCCCAAACAGGAGCAATAGACTCATACATAATCTCGTGTGTTTTATGACGGGCTTTTTTATTGGTAAAAAGTTCCACAATACCCGCACCGAAATCAGCACCACCTAAAATAATGTAAAGACAGATGGACAGCCATAGAAAGCCTATAACAATATAGATCATGATTTTTTGTTTTTATCGTTAAACTGTGGGTCTGTTGGGTCGTAAAGTTTCGGTACCATTTGTACCTGTCTTCTTAAAAGAAATACCAAAATCAATGATAAGGATATAAAGATTGAAGTGAAGAAGTAGAACGAATACTGTATTCCAGGCATTGGAGTTACCGCATCTATTGTTCTCATGACTCCATAAATGATCCATGGTTGTCTTCCTACTTCAGTAACTGTCCATCCCGCTTCCAGGGCAATATATCCGAAAGGGGTGGCAATTAAGAATGTTTTTAATAGCCAGTTTTTAGATAGCCATTCCTTTTTAAAGAAGAAAGCATAAAGATATACAGCCCCAATACAGATCATTATAACTCCAAAGAAGATCATGATCTGAAAGGCATAATGGGTAACAGCTATCGGAGGCCACTCATCCTTTGGGAAATCTTTAAGTCCCTTTACTTCAGCATTGAAATCATTACTTACAAGAAAGCTTAATACCTTTGGAATCTTAATAGCATATTTGATTTCCTCTTTGTCTTCATCAGGAATTCCTCCAATAACAAATGCAGCACCTTTCTCAGTTTCAAAATGAGCTTCCATAGCAGCTAATTTAATAGGCTGTCTTTCTGCAACAGATTTTGCTGCTACATCACCACTCAAAGGAGCTCCAAATGCTCCGATAAGTGCAAAGCCCACCGCAATTCTGAATGCTTTGGTATGAAACTCTACATTCTTTTTTCGCATAATTAAAAAGGCGTGAACTCCGGCTACAGCAAATCCTGTGGCACAAAAAGCTGCAACAGTCATGTGAAGCGCCTGTGGGAACCATGCCTCATTAAACATGGCTTTTATTGGGTCTATATTAAGGTATTGTCCATTAATATAATCAAAACCGGTAGGAGAATTCATCCAGGCGTTAGCTGCTACCACCAGGATACCTGATGCCAATCCGCTAAGTCCTACAAGAAAACCACAAAACCAATGAAACCACTTATTAAATTTATCCCAGCCATATAAAAAGAACCCAATGGCAATCGCTTCAATAAAGAAAGCAGTACCCTCTAATGAAAAGGGCATTCCAAAGATAGGGCCTGCATGTTTCATAAATCCAGGCCATAAAAGCCCCAGTTCAAAGGATAGCATAGTTCCAGAAACAGCTCCGGTAGCAAATAAGATGGCAACCCCTTTACTCCAGGCCTTTGTAAGTCCTTTATATACTTCGTTATTAGTTTTTAGGTACTTCCAATGGGCAAAAGCCATTAAGAAAGGCATTACCATTCCCACACAGGAGAATATGATATGGAAGCCCAGAGAAAGCGCCATCTGGGCGCGGGCAGCTATAAAATCATCCATAATATCAACTTTTCAGTAAATAAATTTACGCATAAATTATTGATGTTGTGTATGATTTAAAACAGTTGATATTTCAATAATACATTTTAATTTTGAATCTTTTATAGACTGGCTATTCTTTATGTTTCTCTGAGAAAACTCTACATTTTTTTGGCACTTTTTAACTTTCATACCTCGAAAAAAATCACGATATTTGTGAGTCTTTGCATATAGCAAAATTTTTAACATTTAATATGAGTCAAAAACAATATACAGCTAGTAGTATTCAGGCATTGGAAGGAATGGAGCACGTACGTATGCGTCCTTCAATGTACATTGGTGATGTGGGAGTAAGAGGTCTCCATCATTTGGTTTATGAAGTAGTAGATAACTCTATCGATGAAGCTTTGGCAGGATTCTGCGACACAATCTTCGTTGCTATTAAAGAAGGAAACGGAATCGAAGTTAGCGATAACGGTAGAGGTATTCCGGTTGACTTCCACGAAAAAGAACAAAAATCTGCTCTTGAAGTTGTAATGACGAAAATTGGAGCCGGAGGTAAGTTTGATAAAGATTCTTACAAGGTTTCAGGAGGTCTTCACGGAGTAGGGGTTTCTTGTGTGAATGCTCTTTCTAATGAAATGATCACTACTGTTTACAGAGACGGGAACGTTTACCAACAGATATATTCAAAAGGAAAAGCTCAAACTGGAGTTGAAGAAATTGGAAATAGTGACAAAAGAGGAACTAAGCAGTTTTTCCAACCGGATGATACTATTTTTACAGAACTGGTTTATAACTATGATACCTTAGCAAGCCGTTTAAGAGAGCTTTCTTATCTTAATAAAGGGATTACTATTACTCTAACGGATGAAAGAGAAAAATTAGAAGACGGTTCTTTCAGATCAGAAATTTTCCATTCTGAGGGAGGATTAAAAGAATTTGTTGCTTATATTGATGGAAACCGTGAATCTATTATGGAACACGTGATTTTCATGGAAGGAGAAAGAGACAATATTCCGGTAGAAGTAGCAATGCGTTACAATACTTCTTTCAACGAGAACCTTCACTCGTATGTAAATAACATCAACACTCATGAAGGAGGTACTCACCTGGCTGGTTTCAGAAGAGCTTTAACAAGAACTTTAAAGAAATATGCAGACGAATTGGGGCTTCCGGCAAAAGAAAAAGTAGAAATTACAGGAGATGACTTCCGTGAAGGATTAACAGCCGTAGTTTCTGTAAAAGTAATGGAACCTCAGTTTGAAGGACAGACCAAAACAAAATTAGGAAATTCTGAAGTTTCTGGTGCTGTAGATAAAATTGTAGGGGAGATGCTTACTAACTTTTTGGAAGAGAACCCTAATGAAGCTAAAACTATTGTTCAAAAAGTAGTTCTTGCTGCAAAAGCAAGACAGGCAGCAAAAAAAGCTCGTGAAATGGTTCAGAGAAAATCTCCAATGGGAGGTTCTGGACTTCCAGGAAAACTATCGGATTGTTCATCAAAAGATCCGGCAGAATCTGAGATCTTCCTTGTAGAGGGGGATTCCGCAGGTGGAACAGCAAAGCAAGGACGTGACAGACACTTCCAGGCTATTCTACCATTAAGAGGTAAAATTTTGAACGTAGAGAAGTCTATGCTTCACAAAGTATATGATAACGAAGAGATCAGAAATATCTATACTGCCCTTGGGGTTTCTGTAGGAACTGAAGAAGATAGCAAAGCATTAAATATGGCTAAGCTAAGATACCATAAGATCGTTATCATGACCGATGCCGATATCGATGGATCTCACATTTCTACCCTGATTCTTACTTTCTTCTTCAGATATATGAAGGAACTTATTGAGAACGGATATATCTATATTGCTCAGCCGCCTTTATACCTATTAAAAAAAGGTAACAAAAAAGTATATGCTTATAACGAGAAAGAACGTGAAGAGTTTACTTTGGAAATGTCTCCGGATGGAAAAGGAGTTGAGGTACAACGTTATAAAGGTCTTGGAGAAATGAACCCTGAGCAGCTTTGGGAAACAACTCTTAACCCAGAACACAGAATCTTAAAACAGGTTACTATTGATAATGCTGTAGAAGCAGATAGTGTTTTCTCAATGTTGATGGGGGATGAAGTTCCGCCAAGAAGAGAATTTATCGAGAAAAATGCAAAATATGCAAAAATTGATGCATAATTGTTTTTAAAATATCAAAAAAAAGCTTCTAATTATTTAGAAGCTTTTTTTATATTTGGTGAAACCAAAAAAAAATAATAATATGCTAACTCTTTTACAAACAGATCCCTATAACGGGGTAGATGCAGTTTCCGGTGCAGCTGCTGCAGGATTAGGGATTGGATCAATGTTTATGAGCTTACTTGTTTATCTATTCTATGGATATTGTATGTTCAAAATCTTCAAAAAGGCAGGTAGAGAAGATGCCTGGGCAGCTTTTGTCCCTATTTATAATGCGGTTGTCATGCTGGATATTGTGAAAAAACCTATCTGGTGGATCATTTTATTCTTAATACCATTTGTTAATTTGTTTGCTGCTTGGGTAGTTAATGACAGATTAGCTAAAGGTTTTGCAAAAGAAACTCCATTGTATACTATTCTTTTGTTCTTCCTAGGGTTTATCTTTATTCCCGTATTAGGACTTGGAAGCGATACTTATGATAGTAAAAGAATTCCTAATGATTAATAGAAATAAAAAAAGAAAAATAGAGGCTTCAGAAATGAAGTCTTTTTTATTTGCTATATAATTGGCTGTAGAATTTATTGTACTCTTTTGTGTAATTAATTCTACACACTTTGAATTATACTGATTATAATTTATCCTAATTTTGGAAGTACAGACAATATGAAGTTTACCATTTCATATTTGAAATATTTTAATTTTAAGTGATAGAAAAGGAATATACATTCAACCCGTCATTTTTGTTTGTATAGAAAATACCTTTGATTATTTACAGCCTTTTTAAGGTAGATTTAGGATAGTGCTTTTTTAAGTATTAGCTGGAGCTCCACATCGCGTGGAGCTTCTTTTTTAATTAATTCATCGAAAAGGGAATATAAAATCCTTTAGAGTGGTGATTATTATTTGTTTTTTTATTGAATAAAACCGAATGTGTTGAATGTTGTGATTTTTTTTTAAGTTATTTTTAACAGTTATTAAGATTTTGCTATTTTTGTTTAATTTTAATAACCATGATGAAAATATTCTTTCTTGGGGCGTTGTCTACAGCCTCATTATATTTTGCCCAAAACTATCCGGCATCTTCAATTCCAGAAAATTTAAAGAAAAATGCTAACGTTATCATCAGAAAAGATCTTACAACGGTTCAGATCAATAAAATAGATGATATAAGGTATCAATATACTACCGTAACCACAGTTTTAAATAAAGACGGTGATGAAAAAGCAGTTGCTTATATTCCTTACGATAAAGCAACCAGTATTTCAGATATAAAAGTTACAATTTACGATGAATCCGGAAAGAAAATTAAAAGTTATTCCAAATCGGATTTTAGTGATTTTGCTAATAATACACAAGGCGTGTTTTACTCTGATAATAGAGTAATGGTATTCTCATATACTCCTGTTCAATATCCTTATACCATTGATTTTTCATATCAATCTCAGGGTAAGAATACTGTTTTTATACCTGATTTTGTACCATTTTATTCTACTAATACCTCTTTGGAAGAAGCAGAGATGAAGATCATTAATACCTCGGGTATTGATCTTCGAACTAAAATTTATCCCTCAAAATACAATTACGCTTCAGCAACTGAGAACAGTAACGCGAATGAAAAAAAATATTCTTATAAAAACGTTCCCGCAATTGATGATGCTCTATTGATTCCTGAGCCTGTTAAAATATTACCTAAGGTAAGCTTTGCACTTACCAAGTTTAATCTGGCAGGTAAGCAAGGAACTTTAAATAACTGGACAGATTTTGGAACGTGGTATTATAACAATCTTATTGATCCTGTGGCAGTATCTACACCTGGTATTAAAGCTGAAGTAGCAGCATTACAACTTCAAGGTTCTGTAGAGGAAAAAGTAAAGAAGATTTACCAGTATATGCAGACCAAAACCAGATACATTTACGTAGGATTGGGGATTGGAGGCTGGCTTCCCATGATGCCGGATGAAGTACATAAAAAAGGATATGGAGATTGTAAAGGGCTTACTAATTATATGAAAACTCTGTTGAATGAAGCAGGAATCCCTTCTTACTATTGTGTGATCAATTCAGGTCGTTCACAGGTTTCCTTTGATCCGGACTTTCCAAAAATGGGAGGAAATCATGCTATTTTAATGGTACCTACAGAAAATGGAAACATTTGGCTTGAAAATACCTCGCAGCAGACTGCATTTAATCATTTAGGCAATAGCACTACAGATAGAAATGTGCTTTCTATAAAGAAAAATGGAATCGAATTGATTAATACACCGGTTTATTCAGCAGATCAGAATAAAGAAAAACAAAAACTGAAAATCAAAATCGGAGAAGATAACAGTATAACAGGAGAGGGAAATTTCTTTTATACAGGAAATCAATATGATTATAACTTAGGATTTGTAAACCTTAACCCTAAAGAAAAGAATGATGCATTGAAAAAAAGATTTGATGTGTTAAACTTTGAAAAAGTGGAAATGAAAAACTTTGTCAATGACAAAGATAAAGCTGTTATTACTTACGATATAGACTTTAAAACCAATAATTATTGTAAAAATGCCGGTAGAAGCCTCATATTCAGAGCTGTTCCTATTTTTTCAGATAATGTTTATAAAACAGAAGAGAATCGTGAGCTGCCTTTTGAAATCAGACAATCGTATGAAGATGAGTATGAAATTAATTTTACGATTCCTAAAGGCTATAAAACAGATGAAACCCCAAACGATACAAATATCAATTCTGAATTTGGACACTATACATTGAACTTTGTTAAAAATGGTGAGGAAATAAAGGTCATTAGAAAGATTCAGATCAATAAAGGAACCTACTCAAAAGAGAAATACAATGATTATGTAGGCTTCAGAAAGAAAATAATAAACATGGATAACTCCAAAATTTTAATCACAAAAATATAAACGATGAAAAAAACAATATTGCTGATGATTTGTTCAGCAAACTTAATGATCGTTCAGGCTCAGAAACATGAGTTTTTGAATCCTCCCAAATTCTCTGATGCAGATCTTTCTAAAACAAAATCATTATTAGATGAAAATGCGCCTGCAGAGATCTTATATAAATCAGTATACTTTATGATAGATAACTCTACAGGTAATCTTCATAAAAAATATTATTACAGAGTAAAAGTGTATGATAAAGATAAAGCCGAAGACTGGTTAAACCTGGAAGTTCCTCTTTATCAGTCAGGATCAGATAAGGAGATACTCGGTAAATTCAAAGCTTTTACTTATAATTTGGAAAATGGAACTACTGTTCCTGTAAAAGTTGAAAAGAGCTCACAATATAAAAGTAAGGAAAACAAATACATAAACTTGACCAAATTTGCTTTCCCTAATGTGAAAAATGGTTCCGTATTAGAATATCAGTATGAGGTTATCTCACCTTATTTATTTAATATTCCCGAATTCTTAATTGAATCGGATACACCATCTCTATATACAGAATATGTATTAGATGCACCCATCAATATCTCTTATAACATAAACTATACAGGAGGATTGGTCCCTAAGCACAGAGTAATAGAGGAGAAATCTGTTTTTGGTTCTCAATACAAGACCTATAGATTTGCCTACGAGAATGTAAAAGGTTTCAAACCGGAAAAGTTTGTAAGAAACGATAGGAACTTCAGAACAAAGGTGAGCGCAGAGCTTCATTCCACCAATTTTAAAGAATTTAAGCTTTACTCATCTTCTTGGGATCAGATCAGTAAAAGACTTTATGAAAATGAATATTTTGGAGACGAATTAAAGAAAACAAAACTGGCAAAAGATAATATGCCTGCGGAGGTTCTCAATATGAAATCTGATCTTGAAAAAGCCAATGCTCTATTTTCCTATGTTCAAAAAACATTTACCTGGAACAAAGACAAAGGAATTTATACCGAAGATGGAATTAAAAAACTAGTAGAAACCAAAGTAGGAAATGCCGCAGAAATTAATCTGTATTTGATAATGCTTCTTCGTGAAGCCGGCCTTCAGGCAGATCCAATGATTATTTCTACTGTAGAACATGGGATGATCAATCTTGTCTCCCCTAATGTTTCTAATATGAATTTTGTGCTTGCATCAGTGAATATTGGCGGACAGTATCGTATGTATGATGCCACTTCCAAGCAATCTTCAATTGATGAACTTCCCTTAAGAGATTGGAATCAGTATGGCGTTTTATTAACTAAAACTAAAGCTATACAACTTCAGATGGAAAATAAGAAAGAGAGCAACACGTTTCTGACAGTAGATGCAAAGGTAAATGAAGATGGTACTATTTCAGGATCTTATTCAGATAAAGATACCGGAGCTTTTGCAATGTATGTGAAAGACAGTTATGACGAGAATCCTGAAAAATATAAAAAACAATATAAAGAAAACTTTTCTATAGACTTTACAGGGATCGATTCAAAAGTATTGGAAAATGGAGAATTTGAAAGCACAATGAAATTTTCTTCATCCAATTTAATAGATAAAATAGGAAAGAAATTAATCATCAATCCTATGTTGTTTTTAAGTAAAGTCTCTAACGAGTTCGATCAGACAGAAGACCGAAAGTATCCTATTGATTTTGGTGCTCCTACCATGAAAATGAAAAAAGTAATTCTTGAACTTCCGGAAGGGTATGTTATTGAAGAAATGCCAAAAAATAAAAAAATCAGGACAGACGATAAAGAGATCGAATTCAGTTATGCTGTAGAACAAAAAGGAAACAAATTGGAAATAACATCCTATACAAAAGTTGCCAGTGCAGATTATCCTAAAGAATATTATCCTGCATTCAAGCAAATTTGGGGAGTAGCTTCCAAGCAAGAAAACCAGGTAATCAGCTTAGTAAAGAAATAATTATAAGAAGTTTGTAAGAGCTTTTTCAACTTTTTTGAATAAATTTTTTAAAACCATTCATCTTTTGAATGGTTTTTGTATTGAATACCGAAAATTAAAATTATGAAAAATACGATTGCCGTTTTTGCACTTTCTTCTTTCTTTGTTTTTACTGCGTGTAAAAAAAATGAAAAAGCAGAAATCTCAACAGAGAAAACGGACAATAAAAAGGCTGAAGAATTTGTGGTAGATTCAGTAATAGTAAAAGATTCTACGAAAATAACCGATTCCTTAAAGATTACTTATACTTCTAAGCTATTGGTATTTCCTACCCTAAAAGATAAAAGCCTTTTAGATAGCATCTATTTCCAGAATGATAAAATAAAAGACTTTTCTAAAGCCGGGCTTCAGGCTTATCTGGAAACTGAAAAAAATAATTATTTTAATTCTGTAAAAAAAGACAGTAAAGATTGGGTTTCAGATATTACCTATGGCCAGGATTGGTATTCAAGCTCCCACATGAATCTTGTGTCTAATAGTAACGGCTATCTGCACATTCAGTATACAGGAAGTGGATATGAAGGCGGAGCACATGATAATTATGGATTCTCAGAAAGAATTTTTGATTTGAAACACAATAAAAAATTAGAATTAAAAGATATTACTTCCACGCCCAAAGCTAAACTTGAAGCGATGTTGATGAAAAACATCAATAATATCAACAGTGGAACGATGGATGGAGACGGAAGTGTGAAAAACTCAGAAATGTTGTTGGTAGAAAAGATTCCGGCATCAGATAATTTTTATTTTGACGATAAAAACCTGTATTTTCATTACAGCCCTTATGAAATTGCAGCATTTGCAGCAGGAGATATCACGATTCCTATTTCATGGGAGGAGCTGAAAGGTACAATAAATGCAGAATTTAAAGAAAGAATGAAAATTAAGTAACTTAATGCTTCCGGGTTCAGGAAGCATTTTCTATTTTTGCGGTAATGGAAAACGTAGCTTTTATCATCAATCCTTTTTCGGCCAAAAAGAACTATCAGCCGTTTTTGAATGAACTTAAAAATAAGGTGGAAAATCCTCTTTATTATGTCTCTGAATCTATTCCGGGAACAGACGAATTTATCAAAACGCATTTTGATAAAGTGGATGTCTTTGTGGCAATAGGAGGGGATGGAACAATTTCTACGGTAGCAAAGAATCTGATTTCTACAGATAAAATTCTGGCTATTTTTCCGGCAGGTTCCGGAAATGGATTCTCTAATGAAACCCGTTTCAGTAAAAATTTAGATGAACTTTTAGAGAAAATAAAGGCAAAGCAATCCAGAAAGATTGATACTTTTACAGTAAATGGCAGACTTTCCATCAATGTTTCAGGAACAGGGTTTGATGGAAAAGTGGTAAAAGAATTTGAAAAAACAAGTCGTGGATTCAAAAACTATATCAAAGTTTCCCTGAAAACATTCTTTAACTATAGACCTATTAAGGTTACTTTTTTTGAAGAAGAATATAAACAGTACAATGGAAGGTATCTGATGTTGAATATTGCCAACACCCGTCAGTTTGGAAATAATGCCTATATTGCACCCAAAGCAAGTAAAAGTGATGGATTGGTAGATATGGTGTTGGTTAAAAAATTCCCACTCACATATTCCGCATTGTTTGCTTTCAGAATGTTTACTAAAAGGCTGAAGGATGATGAATATGTAACTTATCTTCCTGTTTCAGAAATTTCATTTAAAGTAAATACCAAAAACTGGCACCTTGATGGTGAGTTCAATAAGATAGAATCACCCGTTCATGTGAAAGTACAACCAGCAAGTTTGAATATTTTGGTTTAATGTTTGAGGTTCAAAGGTTATGGTTGGAGATTGTTGAATCATTCACCCTTCACTTGCGAAGCAAAATTGAGCATTGACATCTTCTAAAATCTCTTCCCCTTTTTCTCAAACTACTGTTCCAGCTGCTTCTCAATCAAATGAGGGTTGTCGAGGCAATATTGTAACTGGTCTTTATCCAGTTGTTTTTCCCAATTTGCTACCACAACAGTGGCTACAGAGTTTCCGATAACATTCGTTAAAGCACGGCATTCACTCATAAATTTATCAATTCCTAAGATAAGTGTCATTCCAGCAATTGGAATTTCCGGAACAACAGCTAATGTAGCGGCCAATGTTACAAAACCTGCACCAGTAACTCCAGCAGCTCCTTTTGAACTGAGCATAGCCACCAAAAGAAGCATCAGTTGCTTTTCGATGGAAAGAGGGATGTTGAGCGCTTGGGCAATAAATAGAGAAGCAAGGGTCATGTAGATATTAGTTCCATCAAGGTTAAAAGAATAACCTGTTGGGACTACAAGTCCTACAATAGTCCGCGAACAACCAGCTTTTTCCATCTTTTCCATCATTCCAGGCAAAGCCGATTCTGAAGAACTGGTTCCTAAGACCAAAAGAAGCTCTTCTTTAAGGTAAAATAACAGTTTAAAAATGCTGAATCCATTATACCAGGCTACGGCTCCTAATACCAAAACCACAAAAAGGAAAGAGGTAATATAGAATGTAGCAACAAGGAATATAAGATTCAGTACAGAATGAATACCATATTTCCCTATGGTAAATGCCATAGCCCCAAAAGCACCTATGGGTGCAAGCTTCATCAAAATATGAACAATCTTGAATATTGGAGCAGACAAATCTTGAAGAAAGTCGGTTACTTTCTGACTTTTCTCCTTTGTTAATACCAATGCAGTACCCATTAAAATAGCAACAAGGAGTACCTGAAGGATATTGTCACCTACCAAAGGACTGAAAAGTGTTTCAGGAATAATATTCATCATAAAACCAGTCAACGTAGACTCATGAGCTTTCGCCTGATATTCTGAAACATTTCCGGTAAGAGTTGCCGGATCAATATTTAATCCATGCCCTGGTTGTAAAAGATTTCCAACGATCAAGCCAATGATAAGAGCTAGGGTAGAAAAGGTGAAGAAATAAATCATTGCTTTTATAGCAATTCGTCCCACCTTTTTGAGGTCAGTCATGTGAGCAATCCCAAGAGTTAGGGTAATGAAAATGACAGGAGCGATAATCATCTTTACCAGTTTGATAAAACCATCTCCCAAAGGTTTCATTTTTTCTCCCAGTTCAGGATAGAAGTTTCCAAGTAAAATTCCTACACTTATGGCAATAATTACCTGAAAATAGAGCTGATTGTATATTTTTTTTGCTTTCAATGAACAGTCTTTTTGTTTTTTTAAGGGCGAAAATTAAGAAATTTCATCTGAAAAACTGATAAAAGTCATGGAAATTAATCTGTTGCTCCATCTTTGTATGAGATTAAAAAAACTTCGGCTTCATTTCTTACAGACAGAATTATCTGCAGAATGAAGCCGAAGCTATATTGGTTATATCGGGAAGTAATTCTTATTCTACCGCTACAGAATCGTCTCCACGACCATCTGCTACAGCATGAATATTGCCATTTTCGTCAAGAACAATGACCTCCGTTTTTCCGATTTGTTTTACCTTTTCAAAGGTGTAGTTTTTCTTTTTCAGCTCAGCAATCGTGCTTTCCGGGAAGTTATTTTCTACTTTTATAGTTTCCGGAAGCCACTGATGGTGAAATTTGGGAGCATTTACTGCAATATTAGCATTTTGCTTAAAGTCAACTACATTTACAATAGACTGGTATACAGAAGTGGGAATAGTAGTTCCTCCCGGAGTTCCTACGACCATATAAGGTTTTCCATTTTTAAGCAAAATTGTTGGGGTCATAGAAGAAAGCATCCTTTTATTGGGCTGAATAGAGTTGGCTTCACCACCTACCGCTCCAAACATATTGGGAACGCCGGGTTTAATAGAGAAATCATCCATTTCATTATTCAAAAAGAAACCGGCTCCTGAAACCAATACTTTACTTCCGTAATATCCGTTCAGGGTAGTGGTTACCGAGGCTGCATTGCCATCTTTGTCAAGAACAGAGATGTGAGTGGTTTGAGTAGATTCTTTAGGTTGTTCTATGATTTTTCCAACTTCAGCACTTGGAGTTGCTTTATCAAAACTAAAGCTCTTCCATCTGCCTTTCAAGTATTCATCCGAAATCAGGTAAGGTGTTTTATCCTTAATGAAATCCGGATCTCCCATGTATTCAGCTCTGTCTGCGAATGCTCTTCTTTCGGCTTCAGTCATGATCTGAACAGCCTGTGCTGAGTTTTGCTGATACTTTTCAAGATTTTCAAAGCTAGCCATTCTCAGCATTTGAGCCAGAAGCAGTCCACCGCTGGAAGGTAATGGCATGGAAACGACATTGTTTCCTTTGTATTCAAACTCCAGGGCTTTTCTTTCAGCAACTTTATATTTTTTAAGATCTTCCAACGTAATGATTCCATTTCCTCTTTTCATTTCGGCAATCAGAAGATCGGCAGTTTTTCCTTCATAGAAGCCTTTAGCTCCCTGTTTTTGAATCAATTTTAAAGTTTCGGCAAGATCTTTCTGAATCAAAAGATCACCTGCTTTCCATGGATTGTCCTTTACAAAAATGATAGCTGATTTATTATGTTTCTTAAAATGCTCTCTATTATTATTCAGCATATCTGCTTCCTGTTCAGTAATAGCAAATCCCTGTTCAGCAAGATCAATAGCAGGTTGAATAATCTTTTCCATAGGAAGCTTACAGTGTTTCAGGGTGGCAAAGAATCCGGCAATACTTCCCGGAATACCTACTGCCAAACGTCCGTTTTGGGAGAGATCAGTGTCTGCTTTTCCGTTTTTATCCAGGTACATATCTCTGGATGCTTTTTGAGGAGCCGTTTCCCTGTAGTCCAGAGTGAATTTTTCACCATTATTTTTTACACCCACCAGGAATCCGCCACCACCAATGTTTCCTGCCTGCGGATAAACTACTGCCAGTGCATATTGAGTAGCAGTAATGGCATCGTAGGCATTTCCTCCCATTCTCAGGATTTTTGCTCCTGCTTCACTTGCTAAGGGATGGGCAGAGACTACTACACCTTTATTTTTAACCTTTACCTCTTTTACAATATTGATATCTGTAAACTGAGCCCAGCTAAGCTGGCTGGCTAATATAATCGAAGCAATTAAGATCTTCTTCATAATGATTGTTTTTCTTATAACAAAAATATGGAAATTAGATAAATAACTGGGGTTTGGAGTGAGGAAAGTAAGGCAGAGAGATTATGAAGTTAGAAGAGGGAAGCTGGAGGTTTCTATTGGTCTTATAACTTAATGTAAGTTGCTCAATAGATAATTCACTTGGCTCTTCAGTGCTTCTAAGACTTCAATAACTTCCTGTTTCCAGCTTCAGGCTTCCTGCCATTATGAGGAATAGAGCTATTTTGTGAAGGTTTAGTTTTAAAAAAATCATGTCAATTCGGAAATATATTTTAAATACACCTTTATTATTATGGTTGACATGTTTTTTTTACTTTTGTACAATTCTAAAAAAATCTGAAAAATGGAATCCTATACGGAAAGAATACTGATTACAGGTGCCTTGGGACAAATCGGCACGGAACTTACCAATAGACTTGTTGAAATTCACGGAGCGGAAAATGTTGTCGCTTCAGGACTGGACAGATGGCAGGAAGGAATTACTTCCGCTGGTCACTATGAAAGAATGGACGTGACGAATACTCAGTTAGTGAGACAGATCGTAAAAGACTACGACATCACTACAGTGTATCACTTAGCATCGCTTTTATCCGGAACTTCGGAAAAGCAGCCTATTTTTGCGTGGAAACTGAATCTTGAACCTCTTCTTCATTTTTGTGAAATGGCGAAAGAAGGGCTTCTAAAAAAGATCTTCTGGCCAAGCTCTATCGCTGTGTTTGGAAAAGGAATTCCAAAACATGATGTAGGACAGGATGTGGTACTGAATCCAACTACCGTTTACGGAATCTCTAAGATGGCAGGGGAGAAGTGGTGTGAATACTATTTCGATAAACATGGAGTGGACGTAAGAAGTATCAGATATCCTGGATTGATCTCATGGAAGACTCCGGCAGGAGGTGGAACAACCGATTATGCTGTCGAGATTTTCTACAAAGCCATTGAAGAAGGAAAGTATACAAGTTTCATTTCCGAGAACACAGGAATGCCGATGTTGTATATGGATGATGCGATCAATGCAACGCTGAAATTAATGGATGCTCCAAAGGAAAGTTTAACGGTTCGTTCATCTTATAATTTAGGTGGAATGTCATTTACTCCAAAAGAATTGGCAGAAGAAATCACGAAAGAAATCCCGGATTTCAGCATTGATTATAACCCGGATTTCAGACAGGCAATTGCCGATTCATGGCCGGCTTCAATTGATGATTCTGTAGCTAAAAAAGATTGGGGATTGACTTACGATTTCGGAATTTCTGAAATGACGAAAGACATGATCAAGAATCTTAAAGTAAAATTAGCTAAGGATTAATAATGTAAAGTAATACTTTAATTAAGTATTGTTTTAACATCTGATTTTTAATTTATTATAAACTTTATCTAAAATTTGATTTAAATGATATTATTGACTTTTAACATTGCGAATATTGAGGCCGAAGTAAAAAGAGGTTCTCAAATTACCGATGGAGATAGGTTGAAAATAACAGAAGAGAATACAAAAGCGATTCTCAGAATTTTAGATATTCATGATACAAAAGCAAGTTTTTTTGTGGAGATTTCTCTTGCGGAAAAACTTCAAAATCTGATCAAAGCAATTTCATCCCAAGGGCATGAAATTGCTTTTTATAATAAAGTTTCAAATCTGGAAGAAATTGAAAATGCTAAAAAGAATATTCAGGATCTTTTAGGAAAACAGATCCGGGGAATTCGTCAGAAAGATGTGAAAATTCAACAGGAAAGTTTGAAGCTTTTGGAGTTTAATTATGTCTCCAATATCGACAATGCGAATATTCTTTTTCCATTCAAACGGCTGAAAAGAGATACCGAAATTACAGAAGAGGACGGACTAAGTATTGTGCCGGAAAGTATCTCTCCTTACAGTCAATTACCGTACAATGATTTTGTATTTCAGATGCTGCCTATGAACTATTATCAGAATATGGTATTGGAGACCTTACAGAATGAAGAATTTGTATTGGTCTATCTTAATATCTGGCAGTTTACCGATTTCAATAAATACCGTTTTGATATCCCGTTTTATCGAAAGTTGTTTTCTGGGAAAAAAATGGAAGATAAACTGGAAGATTTTCTCTCTTTTATCAATGAAAAAGAAATGGCCACTTCCCGTATGAAGGATTATATTTTCTAGTATTTTTCAGATTATCTTAAATAAAAAAGCACTTGATTCAAAGACGCTTATTGAGTTATTTGCTCAAAGATATCTTTAGATCAAATGCTAATATTTTTATAGGAGTTAGGTGTCTGACACTAAATTGCAACTCGCAAGGTGAAGGTTGTATCTTGCTTAACTCAATTCAAAAAGTGTAATCTCTGGAAGAACCCCAACCCTCCCCGGATATCCTAATACTCCGAATCCTCTGTTTACATACAGTAATTTTCCTTCACTCTCATATAAGTCGGCCCATTTTGGATATTTATACTGTACTGGTGACCACTTAATATTTTTAAGATCCAGTCCAAACTGCATTCCGTGAGTGTGTCCTGAAAGGGTTAGATGAATGTTTCCGGGGTGTTTTTTTACCACATAATCAAAATGAGTAGGGTCATGGCTCATTAGTATTTTTGTGGAGGAGTCGGGAACTCCTTTCAGAGCATCATCAAGTTTTCCAAACTGTGGAAATGGTTTCAGTCCCCAGTTTTCAACACCAAGGATGTATATTTTCTCTCCGTTTTTCTCAATCACTCTATGTTCGTTTCTCAACATATCAAATCCTGCCTGTTTCTCATAGTCAATCAGAGTGTCCAGGTTCTTTTTCTTAGCAGCCGGAGAATCCCAGGTTACATAATCTGCATAATCATGGTTTCCTAATACGGCAAACTTGCCGTCTTTCGCTTTGATTTGTGAAAATAAAGAGATGAATGGTTTAAATTCATCTGCTACATTATTGACCATGTCTCCGGTGAATAAAACCAGATCAGGTTTTTGTTCGTTGATAAGATCAACAGCGTGCTGTAATTTACTCGGATCAGCAAAACTTCCACTGTGAACATCGGAGATCTGAATGATTTTATACCCTGTAAAGCTTTTCGGAAGGTTCGTGAACTTTACTTTTACTTTTCTTACTTTATGACGATACTTGCCAAATGTTATTCCATCAATGAATAGGGCAGAAAGTACTCCACTCATTCCTAATCCCACAAGACTCAGGAACTTTCGCCTTTCTGGGAAGAAATTCTCAGCAGGTTTTGCAAAACCTATCAGGTAACCTCCAATTCTGATGAGATCATCAATTAATAAGAATAAAACAATAAATATTTTTGGAAGTATAAATACCAGAAACAATGAGATCATGATTTGGGCTCTCAGGGTGCTTCTGTCTGATCTCTGATAGTGGGTGACTTCGTAAGCGAATATTCCATATACGATTAGAGAGATTGCCCAATAGCCGGTTCTTATCCAGAAATTATCGGTCAGCGTTCTGACAGCCTGATAAATATAAACTTCCAGAAATAGGAAGATTCCGGCAATAATTAAAAAATTCTTTTGCATATTCTGATTCAAAAAAAGCACAAAAGAAGACTTCCTTTGTGCTTTTTTATATTTTTAATTAAAATTATTTTTAAGGAAATCTGTAAACGATAGCATTGATGTTCATTCCGGCACCTACCGAAGTCATCACAATGTTACCATTATCTTTAAACGATTGACCTTCCATTTTTCCTTTAATTATTAAGTCATACATGGTAGGGATTGTTGCAACAGACGTATTTCCAAGGTCTTGGATGGTCATAGGAGAGATGGCATGATCGTATTCTTTTACATCATAAAGTCTGTGAAGTCTTTCAATCATAGCATAGTCCATTTTAGCATTCGCCTGGTGGATAAGGATTTTGTCGATGTCCTCAATAGAAAGACCAGCGTCTGTAATGGTATCTTTAATCGCCACAGGAACATTTTTAAGAGCGTATTCGTAGATTTTTCTACCCAACATTCTTACATAAAGACGTTTTTGATCTACTTCTTTGTTGATAGAAGGCTGGTTCTCAAGGTAATTTAATTCCGGGCCATTGTCGCAGATCGTGTTGTGAGCAATAATTCCTACATTTTCTTCATCAGTAGCTTTTACAACTACCGCACCGGCACCGTCTGCAAAAATCATTCTGTTTCTGTCATGTGGGTCAGTAACACGGCTTAGTGTTTCAGCTCCGATAATAAGAATGGTTTTGGCTACTTTAGCTTTAATCAGGTTATCTGCTAAAATCATACCTTCTACCCATCCCGGGCAACCGAAAATCATGTCATAGGTTACACATTTTCTGTTTTTAATTCCTAGTTTGTTCTTTACTCTTGCCGCCATTGTTGGCATAAAGTCTGCGTAACCGTTCTCAGTAACTTCCCCGAAATTACTAGCGTAAATGATATAATCCAGTTCTTCACCGTCTACCTTTGCGTCCTCAAGGGCAATTTTTGCGGCTTCATAACCGATCTGTGAGTTGGAAAGATCATCCTCAATGAATCTCCTGTTTTCGATTTCTGTAATTTCTACAAACTTCGCAATGGTCTCTTCCACAGGCTTTTCAATCTTTACTCCGTCTTCAGTGTAGAACTCGGAATTCATGAAGTAATCTCTACCAATAACTCTGTTAGGAATGTAAGATCCAGAGCCAATAATGATCGTATTCGGCATTCGTTTATATGATTTTTTTAAAGATGCAAAGTTAATAATTAATATTAATAACGGAGAATTAAAAATATTATTAAATTTGCAAAAATTGTACTTTACAATCTATGAAAAACAACCCATCCTTAAAAGGCTTACTTATTGCAGGTGTGGCGTTTATCGTTGCCTTTGGGATCTACTTCCTTTTTTTAGCCAAGAAGAATTATTATGTGGTAGATAATCCTACCCCGAACACGTATTACTTTAAAATCAACAATGGTTCTGAAGGAATTATATCAGCGGGGCAGTATGTGCATGTGGATTTGAATAAGGGAAAAAACTCTATTCAGGTTTTCGATCAGAATAAAAAAATGCTTTACGATTCGGCATTTGAAGTAAACAAACTTCGTGGTCTGCTCAATATTGCGCATCAGGATTACTACGTGAATGACCAGTACTACGGGTATAACCTTAAAAAAGATTCGTTATTGACAGCTCTTGACAAGACTGTTATTGACGGAAAGGACTACTACGGAGGAGCAAAGCGTTTCAATAAGCTTTACACAGAAGATTTTTACTACAATGTAGATGAAGATTATGACAAAGTGATCAAAAATGTCCAGCAAGTGGAATCGAGATCAAAGGTATTCAGAAAGCAGGATTACCTAAATTATTATAAAGAATATTACAAGTTTTAAGTTTTGACAAAAGATATCACTAAAGTTACTCCCTACAATTCTGAGGCTACAAAGAAGAGCCAGGTAGAGGATATGTTCGACAATATTGCGCCGAAATACGACCTTTTGAACCACGTTTTATCCATGAAAATTGATGTTTTATGGAGAAATACATTGGTAAAATGGATGAAAAATGATAACCCGCAAGAAGTGCTGGATGTGGCTACAGGAACGGGAGATCTGGCAATTACAATTGAAAAAGGAACCGGTTCAAAAGTAGTTGGTTTAGATTTATCACAACAAATGCTCAATGTTGGCGTTATTAAAATAAAAAAACTTAAATTAGACGGCAAAATTTCCATGCAAAAAGGAGATGCAGAAAATTTACCTTTCGAGGACAATAGATTTGATGCTGTTTCCGTTGCATTTGGAGTAAGGAATTTTGAGAACCTTACCAAAGGTTTGGCAGAGTTAAGAAGAGTAGTTAAAGATAACAAAAGTGTTTATATACTGGAGTTTTCAAAGGTTGAGGGTTTCATGGGGCCATTATATATGTTTTATTTCAAAAATATATTACCTGCTATAGGCAGACTGGTTTCCAAAGATAATAGGGCGTATACATACCTTCCGGATTCTGTAAATGCTTTTCCTTTCGGGGAGAAGATGAAACAAATTCTTTTAGATACGGGATTTAAGAAAGTTGAATATAAAAAACTAAGTTTAGGTATAGCCACAATTTATAAAGCAACAAAGTAACCTATGAATAAATTTCTATTAAAAGCACTGGTTTTAACCTCAGTAAATGTTGCCGTTTTTGCAAACGCGCAATTTAGAACCCGAAACAGAATGGATAAGTTGGAAGATTTCGACGAGCAGAAATTCAGTTGGGGTTTTTATTTGAACGGGAATAAACTGGACTACCGAATTGTACTCAATTCCACTTATGGAATGGAAAATAATCAAAATCTCGTTACCAGCACTAAAGAAAGCTATAGCTTCGGTGCCGGACTTATCGCAAAATGGAGATTGAATGATTATTTGGATGTAAGAGTAGAACCGGGGTTGCAGTTTGCACAAAGACAGTTGACTTTTAATACACAAGCTAATGATAGATTTCAAGGTGGAACTACTACCAACCCTATTTTTACACCAATTCCTTTACAGGAAAAGGATAAAGTAAGGGATATAAAGTCTACATTGGTTGATATTCCGGTACTTTTGGAGCTTCATGGGCGAAGATGGTATAATTCAAGACCTTATGTTGCAGCAGGGGTGAACTATATTGTAAACCTGCAGTCTAATTCTAGTTCTACAGATGATAACATGCAGCAGATCTTCAGATCCACTACCCACAACTTTGCGTGGTCAGCAGAAATGGGAATTCAGTTTTATTTCAACAAATTTAAACTGACTCCTGCCATCAGAGGAACATTCTTCATGAACAATGAGAAAGTGGCTGATAACGCTACTACACCTCCTTATTGGGCTTCTGCTATCTCTACTTTACAGACCAGAGCTGTAATGTTTGTACTGAAATTTGAATAAGAAATTATCATACTAAAAATACTCAGGAGATGCTTTTGCATCTCCTTTTTTGTTGGCAGATCAAAATATAGGACTATTTATTTTTGTTAGTGTTAATATTTTTTTATTTTTGCTTCTAGTTAGAATATACAAACCTGAAATGCTTCAAGATTTAGAAAACAATTTTTCAGAATTAGAGAGAAAAATTTTGGCTCTCCAAAAGAATTACAGAAATCTTACTGAAAAGTTATCAGAATTAAGTGTTGAGCATGAAGAGCTGAAGATAAAATATGATGAGGAAAGAAGAAGAAATCAGGTCTTAGCAGAAGAACAAAAAAATATAAAACTTTATTCAGCAATATCAGGAAATCCTGAACACAATAGGTTAATGAAAAACCATATCAACAGATTGGTAAAAGAGATTGATTTCTGTATTGCTCAGCTTCAAAACAGTGGATTATAATGGAGGTAAGGAGAATAACCGTCAACATTGCAGGAAGAGTGTATCCGCTGAACGTACCGGCAGCAGAGGAGGAAACTTTGCGTAAGGTAGGGAAGCAGATCGAAAATATGATTAAAGATTTTGAACAGAACTTCGATGTAAGAGATAAACAAGATGCTTTGGCTATGTGTGCCCTGAAATTGGGAACCAATGCAGAAGTAGTTTCTCTTAACTACGAGAAAAATATTAATTCAACCAACGAAAGATTACAACAGATCAATCAATCGTTGAATGAAATCGGGAAATAGATTTTTTTTCCTGAACAAGCTGCCTACAATAATTCTAACACATTAAAGGTAAACTCAACGCTAAACAATTACCGAACAAATGTCCTCTGAATGGCGTGCCGGTCTTCCGGATTACAGACAGTGGAAATCAGTTCAAATCGTGTTGATTAGGAGTTTACTCTCAATCTCTGGATTATTGTAGGCTTTTTTTATTTTAAAAGGATATGAATACAATTAAAACTCAATATACATTATGATAGAAGTTATAGTCGGTGTTGTATGTTTAGTAATCGGGGCTGCCGTGGGAATAATTTTCTCAAAAAGCTCTCTGAATACTAAGGCAAAATTTATTATAGATGATGCCAAGAAAAACGCCGAAAACCTTATAGAAAAAGCTAACGTACAAGCTGAATCCATAAAGAAAGAAAAGAACTTACAAGCTAAAGAAAAGTTCCTTGAATTGAAATCTCAGCATGATTCAGATATTCAGGCTCGTGAAAGAAAAATGCAGGAAGCTGAAAAAAGAACGAAGGATAAGGAGCATAAAGTGACTGACGAGCTTGCCAAGACTGCAAAGCTTGAAAAAGACTTAGACAGACAGATCGCAGATTATGCTAAAAAGAATGAGATTCTAGACAAAAAGCAGCATGAATTAGATACAGCTACTGCTAAAAAAGTAGAAATACTTGAAAAAATCTCTAATTATACAGCTGAAGAAGCGAAAGCAGAATTGGTAGAAACCATGAAAGCTGAAGCGAAAACAAGAGCACAGGCACACGTTCAGGGCATTATGGAAGAAGCTCAGATGAACGCTAAGAACGAAGCTAGAAAGATCGTTATCCAGACTATCCAGAGAATCGGAACAGAGCAGGCTATCGAAAATTCAGTATCAGTATTCAACATTGAATCTGATGAAGTAAAAGGTAGAATCATCGGTAGAGAAGGTAGAAACATCCGTGCTTTAGAAGCGGTAACAGGAGTTGAGATCATCGTGGATGATACTCCGGAAGCTATTCTCCTTTCATGTTTCGATCCGGTAAGAAGAGAGATCGCAAGATTATCACTTCACAGATTGGTAACCGACGGTAGAATTCACCCGGCAAGAATCGAAGAAGTCGTAGAAAAGACAAGAAAACAAATTGAAGAGGAGATCATTGAAGTAGGAAAAAGAACGATTATTGATTTAGGTATCCATGGATTACACCCGGAATTAATCAAGATTGTAGGTAGAATGAAATACCGTTCTTCTTACGGACAGAACTTATTACAGCACTCAAGAGAAGTAGCCAACATCGCTGCAACTATGGCTGCTGAATTAGGATTAAACGTTAAATTAGCTAAGAGGGCAGGTTTACTACACGATATTGGTAAAGTTCCTGAGCAGGAATCAGAACTACCACACGCTTTATTAGGAATGCAGTGGGCTGAGAAATATGGTGAAAACCCAGAGGTTGTAAACGCAATTGGTGCTCACCACGACGAAATTGAAATGAAGTCTCTATTATCTCCGATCATTCAGGTAGCTGATGCGATCTCAGGAGCAAGACCGGGAGCAAGAAGACAAGTATTGGAATCTTACATCCAGAGACTGAAGGATCTTGAATCTGCAGCATTAAGCTTCGATGGAGTATCAAGCGCTTATGCAATCCAGGCAGGTAGAGAATTAAGAGTAATGGTAGAAAGTGGAAAAGTAAACGACGAAGTAGCTTCTCAACTATCTTACGATATCTCTGAAAAGATCCAGAATGAACTTACTTACCCTGGACAGGTGAAAGTAACCGTAATCAGAGAAACAAGAGCCGTGAATATTGCAAGATAATAATCGGAACAAGATATTTTATAAAAACCTTTCAAGAAATTGAAAGGTTTTTTATTTTTATCAAAACTTAACAATGCAAGAATTATCTCTGTCTTCAAAATTGAAGTACATTTTCTCTATTCCCGTTATTATTGCAGCCTTGGGCTATTTCGTAGATATCTATGATCTTCTCCTGTTTGGGATTGTGAGGATTCCCAGTTTAAAAGCTTTAGGGCTTAATCCTGATGTTGACGGAACCTTTATTTTGAACTGCCAGATGGTAGGACTTCTTATTGGGGGAGTATTCTGGGGAGTCTTTGGAGACAAAAAAGGAAGACTTTCTGTACTTTTTGGTTCTATTCTTGTGTATTCCCTGGCCAATATTGCCTGTGGATTTTTGCCTTATTTCCCAAAAGATCATTTAGTGTATCAATATGCCGCTTTAAGATTTATTGCGGGTATAGGACTTGCAGGAGAGCTTGGAGCCGGAATTACACTGGTTTCTGAAAGTCTGCCGAAGAATTTAAGAGCCATTGGTACCTCAGTAGTAGCAGGATTTGGATTAATGGGTGCTGTTGTAGCTCAATTAACGGTAGAATTAGCTGGAGGCTGGAATATTTCTTATATCATTGGCGGTATTATGGGAATTCTATTATTATTGCTGAGAATCAGCGTTTCAGAATCCGGAATCTATAAGAATATTGAACATAAAAGTGTTTCCAAAGGAAATTTTCTTTCCTTTTTCACCAATAAAGACAGATTGATACGATATTTGAAATGTATTGCTGTGGGATTACCTACCTGGTATTGTATTGGAATTTTAGCTGTTTTAGCTAACCAATTTGCTCCTGAATTTGGAATCAAGGAGATTAATCCGGGAAAGGCTATTATGTGGGCCTATGTAGGTATTTCTGTGGGTGATCTGATGAGTGGTTTTATTTCTCATGCTTTAAAATCACGTAAGATGGCTATTTTTTATATGCTTCTGTTTACTTTGGTAGGGGTAGGAATTATGTTGTTTGGAAATACAAATACCGAAACAAAGTATTATCTGTTCTGTGTATGGTTGGGCTTTGGCACCGGATATTGGGCGATGTTTGTCACTCTGGTAGCAGAGCAATTTGGAACGAATATCAGAAATACAGCCACCACTACTGTTCCCAATATGGTAAGAGGGCTGGTACCTGTCATGATTCTGGCTTTTGATTTCTTTAAAGGTAGTTTTTCAGTAGTGGAAAGCGCAGCAATTGTAGGTGTTGTAGTATTTGGGTTAGCTTTTTATTCTTCATTGACGATTTCTGAAACTCATAATAAAGACTTGGAATTTACAGAGTAAATTTTAATTTGTTTAAAAATTAAAAACAGAATTATTGTGTTTTTTGATATTGTAATCGTATTTAAATCAGTTGTTTATTTTAATTTTAATAAATTTTTGTTGTGAATGTTTAATATTTGTTTAACTTTGGGATGTAACTAAAACTATACGTTTAACTAAAAAAACAAATAACATGAACATTACTAAAAATGCTAAAAAATTAAGAAAGGCAGATCTGAAAAACATTACAGGAGGAGTAAGCGGTAAACCGGATTTATCCCTTTGTGGATGCAGCTGTTCAGGAGCTGTTACAGGCCCGGAGTATTGCTCTATCTATATCGGTTGTCCACAGGTATATAACTGTCCGCAGATATAATAAATTATTTAGAATGCAATAAACATTTCCACATTTAATAGGCAGCACCCTTCTGATTTCAGAAGGGTGCTGCTGTTTTTAGTGAATAATATATAACAAACTTCCAACACTAATCGTTACCCAAAGCAGTACAGCAGTAAGTAAGGGCTTAAGACCTATTGTTTTCAAAGTCTGGATAGAAAGAGTAGAACCAATAAAAAATAGGGTTAGGTTTAATCCGGATTTAGCCAAAGAAGTAATAGCAGTACTGAAAGTATCCATAATTGGAAAATAAGTATTCAGTAGAATGGCCAAAATGAAATATCCAATAAACCACGGAATTTTAATTTTTGAATCTTTACTTTTAAAAATAAACATAGTAATCAGGGAAACCGGAATAATCCATAAAGCACGAGCTAATTTAACCGTTGTGGCAATTTTTAAAGCTTCATCCCCATATTTACCGGCAGCTCCCACAACTGAACTTGTATCATGAATCCCTACAGCGCACCATAGCCCAAACTGTTCCTGAGAGAGATTAAGCAGATGCCCGATCGCAGGATACACAAATAAAGCAATAGAATTCAAGGTAAAAACAATTGCTAATGCCAGAGATATTTGTTTGGTAGTAGGTTTAATGATGGGAGAAACCGCAGCAATGGCACTTCCGCCACAGATTGCAGTTCCGGCAGACAAAAGATAGGATAGCGGTCTTTCAAGCTTGAAGATCTTTCCTAAAAAATATCCCAAAACCATTACAGTGATAATACTTACAACCGTTAACATCAGACCTGTTTTACCGGCATGAAGCGCTTCGTTCAGTTTTAATCCAAAGCCTAATCCGACAATAGAGATCTGTAACAGCAGGTGAATATATTGATGCAAATGCTTTTCAAATGGGTTTCCCATAAAAACAGCCAGAGCAAAACCTAGTGCCAGAGCAATGGGAGAAGAAATGAATGGAGTAAGGCATAAAACTGCCAATCCAATAAAAATTATTTTTCGCGTCGTTTCATTTTGAATGAAATCTTTCATATTTCGAACTTTTAAAATCTGATTCAAAATTCGGGAATATGTTATTATAAAGTAAATCGTATTTTGTTATATTGGATAACTAAAAGTTATAAAGATAAAAAATGAAAGATGAAAGATCTTGTCGCTAAACAACTTTTATTTGTGTACATATGCATGCGGATATCAACATCAATAGGGGTGGGCTTTAGCCCGGCCTAATCAAAAAAAACTAAACTTCTGACGGCTTTAGCCAAAACCTAGAAATATTGATTCAGGTATATCTTTATTCAATAAACCTCAAAAACATTTGGCAAAACGATTGGATTTTCCTTTCATTTAAAGATTCAGTATTGCAAAAAAACTACTCTGCAAATCTTAAAAACAATTCTATTAATTCAGACTGCTCTCCTTTCGGAAGAATAAAATGAAAATCTCTTTCAATATTGAAATTTTTAATGTCAATAACGGTAAGAACATTATTTTTCAACTCATTTAAAATGGTGCTGATAGAAAGAAAAGCCATACAATCTGAATGAAGAAGATAGTTTTTGATGCTTTCACTGCTTCCTAACTGAATAACAGTATTCAATTCATGAATGTTAATTCCTTTTTCTCTTAATCTGTTTTGGATAAATTCAAGAGTTCCTGAACCCTGTTCACGGAAAATAAGATTCAATTGATACAGGTCTTTAACATTTAACATTTTATGAGCCAAAGGATGGTCTGATTTGGCTGCCAGAACAATTTCATCGGGTTTAAAAGTCTTATAATCAAAATAAGAAGATTGCGATTCACCTTCAATGATACCAAGATCAATCTTTTCTTCTTTTAAAAGTGCTGAAATGGCTTCAGTATTCCCGGTCAGCAGCTCAATTTTGATATCTTTATAATAAGCATTGAACTTGGCTAAGATTTCAGGCAAAATGTACTGAGCAACAGTGGTACTTGCCCCAATGATAAGCTTTCCTTTGTGTTGTTGGTTGATCTGACTGATTTCAAACTCCAGATCCCGGTAGATATTTCTGATCTTTTCAGCATATTCATACAGAATTTTGCCACTTTGTGTCAACTGTATAGAAGTTCCCTTCCTGTCAAATAGTTTGGTGCTCAACTGAACCTCAATTTCTTTGATGTGCTTGGTAACTGCCGGCTGCGAAATATGAAGCTCCTCAGAAGCCTTAGTAAAACTCAGTCTGGAAGCTACCGTATGGAAAACTTTTAACCTGTAATCGAACATGGTGCAAAAGTACGGATTATAGTTGTATTTCGAGTAACAGAGTTTGGGGTGTTTATGGTTCGGGATGCGTGTTTGGTGGTTTGTTAAAGAAAATCAGAAATGGATCGATCTTGTTGGCTCTCGTATCTTCTATTTTTAGCTTCACCAATTTTTTGTTTAGTATAGATACTATTGTGACCTGAAAGAAGATAAGAAACAACGCAGGCGATTGCTATGTAAATACCACATTCTGCCCCGAATAATTCAATTCCCATCAGCATACAGGCTAATGGAGTGTTGGTTGCTCCTGCAAATACGGCTACAAATCCCATTCCTGCCAATAATCCAAAAGGCAATGGAATAAATAGGGATAATGCACTCCCTAATGTTGCTCCAATAAAAAATAATGGAGTCACTTCACCGCCTTTGAAACCTGCTGAAAGGGTAATAATAGTAAAAATCATTTTTAGAGCGAAATCATAAAGTGGAAGCTGCTTTTCAAAAGATTCCAGAATTACGGGTACTCCCAGCCCAATGTATCGTGTGGTGCCCATGAACAGAACAGCTAGAGCAATAATAATACCTCCCGCAACCGGGCGAAGTGGCGGATATTTAATTTTTGATTTAAAAATAGAACCCGTCCAATGGATGATTCTGCTGAATGCTGCAGCACAAATTCCAAAAGCAATACCAGCTAAAATACTATACAAGATAGGAAGAAACTCTAGTTTAGGAATAAAATCAATATGATAATGAGTGTGTTTAACATTCCAGAGATTGGTGACCCAGTCTGCAAGTATTGCCGATGCAAATGCCGGAAATAGGGCATTATATCGTATTCTGCCAATTAGAAAAACCTCAAGCCCAAACACAGCACCTGCTAAAGGAGTTCCAAATACAGAACCGAATCCTGCGGCAATAGCAGCAATAATTAATATTCTTCTTTCACTTTTATCAAGCTTAAAGGGTTTGCTGAGTTGATCCGCAATAGCAGCTGCCATCTGAAGAGCTGTCCCTTCACGGCCGGCAGAACCTCCAAAAAAGTGAGTAGCAATAGTTCCTAAGTAAACAAAAGGAGCCATTTTGAACGGAATAATTCCTTTAGGTTCATGAATCGTATCAATGAGAAGATTATTTCCAGCTTCTACATCTTTTCCCCAATAATAATAGATAAGGCCAATTAAAAAACCGGCAACAGGAAGTAAAGCAATCAGCCACAAATGACTTTCTCTGAAATTGGTTACCCATTCCAATGATTGTAAAAAACCAGCAGATGCACTTCCTACCAAAGCTCCTATAATGATACTGATCAAAAGCCATTTGCCAATATAAGGCAGTGCCGGAAATTTTCTAAAGAAAAATTGAGTTTGAAAAACTACTTTTTTAACAAGTGTTCGTTGATTTTTTGACATAATAATCCTGATTAGTTATTGTTTAATAATCTCTCAATCAGGCGTCATCAGCTTTTGTAAAGCGGTTGGGTAAGGAAGAACACCATTTCCTTTTAGTGGTACAAAGATATAAATTATGATTAAAAGATAAAAGATAAAAGATAAAAGATAAAAGATAAAAGATAAAAGATAAAAGATAAAAGATAAAAGATAAAAGATAAAAGATAAAAGATCTTGTCGTTAAACAACTTTTATCTGTGTACATATACATGAGGATATCAACATCAATAGGGGCGGGCTTTAGCCTGGCCGCTCAATAAATAAAATAAACCAATTCATTGGCTTTAGCCAAAACCTAAAGACATCACGTGTATTTAACCAGAATATTCGGACAAAATCCAGAGGGATTGGTACTATTTGTTAATAGATAGGATAATGCGCTGCCTTATCTATTTCAATAGGATTGTTGTATTTTCTGATTACTTCCTGCATGTTCTTGGTCTGAGTATTTAGCTCATCTACATTATGAATTTCTTTACCGTTGATGTTAATTTTCAGTTCATTATTAGATTTGCTGAAATTGTTTCTTTCAAAGGCAAAGGGATCATTATAAAACTCCAGAATCAGCTTTTGTTTTTGCTTTTCGTTGATAGGAATTGCTTTATTTCCAAAATTGGATTCTAAGAAATCTTCAGTAGCGTATACTTCCGGTAGTTCATTGCTCTTTACAAGATGATAGATGAAATTTTTCTTAGTATCCGATAATTCAAAAATCAAACCGGGTAAGCCACGCAATTTGAAAGGCCCTTCATAAAAGGGAATATCTTTACAAAACCATGCAGTCCAGTTTCGTCCTCCAAATTTGGTCGTTGCTTTTTGGAGGGTATAGCTTTCTGTTTTTTTAGTGTCATTGGAAATTGTCCAATTGATTTTATCTGTAGTTTTAAATGAATAATATCCATTTTTGATATTGATGAAATTTTCATTCTCAAAAGAATTAATCTTTCTTTTCACCACCTGACCTGTCATATCTGTATAACTAGAATTCATTCCGAACTTCTTGTTCAGAGAATCTGTAGTTGCGAGGTCTTTTCCATAGAATTTCACTTCTTTCGGACTAATATCAAGAATCATATTCAGCTTTTCATGGCCAGCTTCTGTAGAATCCATCTTATACTGAAGTTCATAAATAAACCTATGAGTTTGTGACTTTAGAAAAACCATCAACAGAATGGCTGTGATTGTGAGAATATTTTTCATATTATACTTGAAATGGGTGGATACTAAATTAGATAATCCTAATGTGTTGTACAATAAAATAATATGAAAAGTATTGTGGGGAACTTTTGGTTTTAATTTTGAAAGGAATTCCTGCAATCAATTATCATCATCCCAAAAACTAACCCCCGGCAACTCGAATCTCATACCTCCAACTTTTATAAAAAAGGTTTCATCTCATCTTCAATCTGTGTTCTTAGTTCCATCAAACGTTTCGCATATTGTTCCTGTTGTTTTTGTTCTTCAGTTTCAGGAATCCATTTGGGAACCGGAAGTTTTTTCCCATTTTCGTCTACAGCTACAAAAACAATGATGCAGTGCGTTTTTTTATCGAAAGTAGGTTGCTTCAGGTTTCGGGAAAAGACATTGATCGCAATATGCATACTTGAACTGCCGGTATAGATGACCTGTGCGTCTACTTTTACCACCTCACCAATTTTTATAGGTTCATAAAAGCGGATTCCTCCCACATATACGGTTACTGAATAATTTCCACTCCAGGTAGTAGCACACGCATATCCTGCCTGATCAATCCATTTCATAACGCTTCCGCCGTGTACATTTCCACCATAATTAACATCTGAAGGTTCTGAAATAAACTGAAAAGTAATAGGTTTGTTCTGCATTTTTATAAAATTTTAATAAAGTTATTTAATAATTTCCAAAGTTTTAGATTAAATCCTACTTTTGAAAGATTAAATAATAATGAAGCAGAATTTTAACCAATAAAAGACTTAAGAATAGCAATGAAGAAAGTATTTTACCTGAACACCTGCGATACCTGCAGAAAAATTTTAGCACAATTCGATCTTACAGACTGGGAACTTCGTGAGATTAAAAAGCAACCTATTACTCAAGAAGAATTAGAAGAAATGCATAAACTGGCAAAGTCGTATGAAGCTTTGTTCAGCAAAAAATCTACTCAGATTAAATTGAGAGGCCTGGATGTAAAATCTTTGGGAGAAAAAGATTTCAAAGAATTGTTACTCGATCACTATACCTTCTTAAAGCGCCCTGTTTTTATAACAGATAAAGAGATCTTTATAGGGAATGATAAAAAGAATGTTGAAGAATTACAGAACTTTTTTGGAGTAAACTAATGGAGTGTACCACATAAAGGTACAAGGTTATTATATATTCTGTCCGGAACCATTAATGGTTCCGGACAGTTTTTTAGCAGGGGTTATTTTCCAACCAGAATATTGTATTCTTTAGGAATTTGAACACCTTTAAAATGATTAGTGAAACCATAGAAAATGAGAATCGTTGTCAGTATGCCTATAAGTAGAATACCTTTGGATTGTTTTGCTGGAGAAAGAGATAAAAAGGAGGTCTGCATTTTTTTGTAATGGATAGCAGCGATGTGTCCGAAAAAAGAGAGAATGGCAAGGGTGTAATAAGGAATGAAAAATAATTGAGTCGGAAATGTATTGATTCCTGCAGCTCCAAAATAAAAATTGGTATCCAGATGCAGACAAAATCTACCGATCAAGACAGCAGATACGTGAATAATCAGAAAAAATGCTAAGTACAAACCAGACCAGATCTGAAGCTTTTCAAAATTGGAAGTTGTCGTTTTTCGCAGGGTTCTGAAAAGACTAAGCCCTGAAATGATTTGAATGATCACTGCCAATAGTAATATACTTTCACAAACAGTATTACGGTATATTTTTCTGAATATATTCATCACTTCAATATGTTGGTTGATACCTAAAATACTGCATAAGTGATTAAAGAGGTGAAGACCGACGAATATTGAGATTATTAATCCTGAAAAATAATGTAGGTTTTTGATTTTCATTGTAAATTTCTTTGTTTTCAAGTTGGAGTTAATTTGCACTTTTATGAGTTGAACAAAGATAAATAGAGACTTTCTGGGAAATCTTAAACCAGTTTAAGAAAACTTCTATATGTGAAGATCTGCTGTATATTGTGAAAATATTATCAGAATTTAATGCCTGATTTTGTCATAAATAAAAAATACACTTAGGATATGGATAGAACGATTTGCTGTATCTGCTATTAAATAAAAAAACGGCTGGAAATTTATTTCCAGCCGTTTTTTTATCTTGTTAAAACAATTATACAAAAGGAGCTTTCACCACTTTTGCAGGAATGTTCTTGTTTCTTACCTGAATGAAGATTTCAGAACCTAATTTGAAATGAGGTTTGTCCACATAAGCAAGACCTAAACCGATCTTTTTCATTGGAGATTGAGTTCCGGAAGTTACTTTTCCAATTACATTTCCTTCAGCATCTACAACAGGGTAGTCGTGTCTTGGAACTCCTTTATCTGTTAATTCAAAAGCAACTAATTTTCTTGTAACACCTTCCTCTTTTTGTTTTGCGAAAGTATCTTTAGAAACGAATTCCTTATCGAATTTAGTGATCCATCCTAAACCAGCTTCAATTGGAGAAGTTGTATCATCAATATCGTTTCCGTATAGACAGAATCCTTTTTCAAGTCTTAAAGTATCTCTTGCAGCTAATCCACAAGGAATGATTCCTTCTGCCTCACCAGCTTTCATTACTTCATCCCAAAGTTTTTCTGCGTTTTCGTTTTTGAAATAGATCTCAAAACCACCGCTTCCAGTGTATCCTGTGTTGGAAATAATGATATCATTTACTCCTGCTACACTTCCTACTGTAAAGTTATAGTAAGGAATCTCAGAAAGATTTACATCAGTAAGTTTTTGAAGAATTTCAGTAGCTTTAGGGCCTTGAACTGCTAATAATGACATATCATCAGAAGCATTGGTCATTTTCGCTCCGAAAGTATTGTATTTTGCGATATGGTTCCAGTCTTTATCAATATTGGAAGCATTGACTACTACAAAGTATTTATCGTCCTCCATTTTGTAAACGATAAGGTCGTCCACGATTCCTCCATTTTCATTCGGAAGACATGAGTACTGAGCTTTTCCGTTTTCAAGAGTATCTACATTATTAGTTGTTACAAATTGTAAAAGATCTTTTGATCCCGGACCTTCGATAAAAAACTGACCCATGTGGGAAACATCAAACAATCCTGCTTTTTCTCTTACTGCAAAATGCTCCTCCGTTACTCCTGAATATTGTACAGGCATTTCAAAACCTGCGAAAGGTACGATCTTAGCTCCCAAGGAAACATGTTTGTCGTACAAAGCTGTTTTCTTCATATTTAATTTTTATTTCTTTATTTTAAAACTGTTAAAAGTCTCATTGAATAGGGTCATATAGTTTCCGTTCCAGAATTTCTGGCCACAGTTAATGGTTACCAGATACAAGTCTTTTTCCTTCTGAAAAGCTCTTGTAATCCAGAATAATTTTTCTTTTTCATCAAAATATTCGTAATAATATTCTGTGTATCCCTTTTTACTTCTGCTTTCCTTTACCTTTTTCTCATCATCTGGCGACTTATAAAGAGCCAGAATGAATTTTTTCGTTTCGGCTTTAGGAAGATTCAGATCGTGGTACTCGGAAATGGTAATGGCACCAATTTCACTGGTCGGAAAAATATTGACGATGTCACTATCATTAGTAGATCTCCAACCTTCCGGAACGTTGATAGAGTAGTTGGGGCTATCGTAAGCACTTGCCTTTTGTGCAAAGAACAAACCTCCTGATAACATAGTAGTAAAAAGAAGTATTTTTTTCATCGTTAAAAATGGTGTTTATATTCATTAAGGATGATTTTGAACCATTCTGTAAAATGTTCAGGATTTTCAGAAATTTCTTGATCGAGATCTTCAAGAGAAATAAATCTTACTTCCTCCACTTCCTCTTTATTCAAATTAAAGTCTGATTCATAATGTCCTACAAAAACATGATCTAGCTCGTGCTCCCAAAGATCACCCCCTACATCTGCTTTGTAAATAAAGTTGAATTTTTCTGATAGTTCAGTCTCAATTCCCAGTTCTTCTTTCAGTCTTCGCTGGGCTCCGGCCAAATAAGTTTCCCCAATTCTTGGGTGTGAACACACTGCATTGGTCCATTGATTGGGAGAATGATATTTTCCTGACGCTCTTTTCTGAAGCAGCATTTCACCTTTGCTGTTGAACAGAAATACAGAAAAAGCACGGTGTAACAGGCCATTAACGTGAGCCTGCTGTTTCTCCATCAAACCCAAAACTACATCATCAGGATTTACTAAAACTACAAATTCTTCCATTTCTACAAATGTAAGTGTAATAAATGTATTTTGGAAATTTTTCGGAAAACATTCTATCTTTTGAATGAATAGAGAAGAGAGTTAAAAAGAAAATTTGAAATTTAAAGTAAGATTCATTAAATCCTCAAATATTCTCAATTTCAAGACCTAAAACTAAAATTGTAAATGAAAAATTTTAATCAGAATGCATAAAATAATGAATAAAATGTTTATATTATTTATCAAATAACGATTTTTATAGTAAATTTTTAACTTAAACTAAGATTAATACACCTGGTAGGTATAAAAGCCGTAACTTTGTTACACAAATTTTCGTGATGGAATTAGAATACATAGAGCACATTAGTCCTATTCTGAAGGATGGAGTTAAAAATTACTTAATTGATATAGACGGAACCATTACAGATGACGTTCCTAATGAAGAACCCGAAAGAATGGTTACCTGTGAACCATATCCTGATGCTTTGGAAACCATTAATAAATGGTATGATGAAGGGCACCAGATTTGTTTCTTTACTTCAAGAACGGAAAACTTAAAACAAATCACCATCGATTGGCTGGATAAAAATGGTTTCAAATACCATAGCGTACTCTGCGGAAAACCTAGAGGAGGTAATTATCACTGGATCGATAATCATTTGGTAAGAGCTACAAGATACAAGGGAAGATTTACAGACCTGGTAGAAAAGCAAGTAACCATTGAAGTATTCAAAGAAGACGAAGAATAAAATAATATAATGAAAGATTTAAAAATTAAATGGAGTATATCCTTTAATTTTTAAATCTTTCTACTTTTAAAACATAGTTGTATTTATGAAAGTTTTAGCTAATGACGGCCTGGATCAATCTGGAATTGATGCATTAACAGAAAAAGGATTCGAGGTTATTACTACAAAAGTTCCACAGGAATTTTTAGTAGATTATATTAATGAACACCAAGTGCGTACTTTATTGGTAAGAAGTGCTACGCAGGTAAGAAAAGATATTATCGACAATTGTCCTTCCCTTGAGATTATCGGAAGAGGAGGAGTAGGAATGGATAATATTGATGTAGACTACGCAAGAGAAAAAGGACTTCATGTCATCAATACACCGGCAGCATCTTCAGAGTCTGTGGCTGAACTTGTTTTTGCACATTTATTTTCCGGAGCTAGATTCCTTCAGGATTCCAACAGAAAAATGCCTTTAGTAGGGGATACTGAATTTGCTGGACTTAAAAAAGCATACGCAGCAGGAATTGAACTAAGAGGAAAAACTATTGGAATTATCGGAATGGGAAGAATTGGCCAGGAAGTAGCGAGAATTGCTCTTGGTCTTGGAATGAGAGTTGTTGCAGCGGATAACAATGTAGGAAGAGCAAGTATCAAAGTGAAATTCTACAACAATCAGTTCATCAACGTAGATATAGAAACAGAACCTTTACAGGAAGTTTTAAAACATTCTGACTTTATTACGCTTCATGTTCCGGCTCAGAAAGATGGATATATGATTGGTAAAAATGAGTTTGATAGCATGAAAGATGGAGTAGCAATCGTTAACTGTTCCAGAGGTGGGGTAATTGATGAATCTGCTTTAATTGAGGCTTTGGATTCTGGAAAAGTAAGATTTGCCGGACTGGATGTTTTCATTAATGAACCAACACCTTCTAAAGAAATCCTTAATCATTCTAAAATCTCTCTGACACCTCATACGGGTGCTTCTACTCTTGAAGCTCAGGATAGAATCGGACTTTCTCTGGCAGATCAGATTTCAAGTATTTTACAGATTCAGTAATTGAATTCATAAGATAAAAATAAAAAGCACCTTCAATGAAGGTGCTTTTATATTGTAAACTGTTAAAGAACAGATTATATATTGTTTTTGCTTTTCAACAAATCTCTGATCTCTGCTAATAGCTTTTGATCATCTGTAGGTCCGGCAGGAGCAGGAGCTTCTTTTTTGTTAACTTTATTAGCTCCTTTAATGATGAAGAAAAGAACCATCGCAATACACAGAAAGCTAATTACCGCAGAAAGGAAGTTTCCATAAGCAACACCGTTCCAGGTAAGTTTCGCAATATTTTCTGCACCTGCAGCTTTAAGCGCAGGGTTTAAGATCAAAGGAGTGATAACATCTTCCACCAATGATGAAACAATTTTACCAAATGCTGCACCGATGATTACACCGACAGCAAGATCGAGAACATTTCCTTTAAAGGCAAACTCTTTAAATTCCTTAACAAATCCCATAATTTATATTTTTTTTAATTAGTATATACACAAAAATATAATTAAAAAATGTAAAAAACGTTCCTTTCTAGAGTTTTTTATTCAAAAAAGTTAGAAATTTAAACTAAAAGTAAGCATCACAATGGATTGCTTTTAATCATAAATCTCAACTGTTTTGGGACTTCTTAAGGTTGGTTTCTGAATAAAAGTGGTGGGATACCAATATTTTTTCTGAAGGTGTAAGTAAAACGAGACGGCGTTTCGTAACCTAATAAATAAGCAATTTCAGCTATGGGCCAGTCCGTGAGTTTCAGTAGAATCTTAGCTTCTTGTAGGATTCTTTCTGTAATGATTTCGGAGCTGGTTTTGTTTCGGGTACTCTTTATGACCTTGTTTAGATGGTTAATTGAAATGAAAAGTTGTTCAGCAAAATCCTTCGGCTTCTTGAATTTAATAAAATCTGTTTTGGTATGAATGGGAAACTGCATGGCGAGGAGTTCTTCAAAAAGAATTGCGATTCGGTGGCTGGCATCATTTTTTATAATGGTAGGAGGAATAGCTTTCATTTTTAAAGTAGCATGAATTATGCTAAAGATCAAGTTTCGGATAGCATCAAATTTAAAACTGTAATCTGATGCAAGTTCTTCATGCATTGCATTCAAAATACGTTCAAATTCCTCATACTGAAGTTTTGTTAAACTGAAGAAGTTTTCCCGGTTATTCTGAAATACAGGGTAATTTTTTATAGATCCGAAATGGCTGAAAAATACTTCATTAAAAAGACAAAAGTGTTCATGGATAGGATTTTCGCTTTCTTCCAGTAAGAAAGGAATCATTGGATTCACAAATAATAAGGCATACTGATCTATTTCAAGTGTTTTACCAGCATAATGACATTTGCATTTTCCCTTGATCAGCTTGATTTTATATATACTTTTACGCCAAAAAGATAATTGTGAAATGATTTCGCCCCGTTTTTGTAAGGTGTCAATTTTAATTACATCAAAATAGCCTGTATCCCAAGAAGGAAGGGATGGAGGCTCAATGTTTTTGTGTTTGTAGAATTCAGCAATAGCCTTAAAATCATTCATATTACAAATGTATTAAAATAGAAATGAATAAATTATTACGGATTGATTTTCGATAGATATGGCTTGATTGCAGATATTTTAATGTTGAAATGTATAATAATTTTGGAGAAGATTTAACAGAAAAACAAATTATTATGAGTGTAAAAGATTACAGAACCCTAGGGAAATCCGGATTAAGAGTAAGTCCTCTTGCTTTAGGTACAATGACTTTTGGGGAAGATTGGGGATGGGGAACAAGTCCTTCCGATGCGTACCAGATACTGGAATATTATATTCATCATGGAGGAAATGTTATTGATACGGCTAATATTTATACCAAAGGGCATTCTGAAAAAATTATCGGTGATTTTTTAATGAAAAAGAAAGTCCGTCGGGATGCATTGGTTTTGTCTACAAAATTTTGGGGAAATATGTTTCCTCACGATCCTAATGGTGGCGGGACCGGAAGAAAGGCTGTCATCCAATCGGTAGAAGGTTCTTTGAAACGTTTAAAAACAGATTATATCGATCTGTATTGGATGCATGCTTTTGATCCTTATACTCCGATTGAAGAAACTATTTCGACACTTGATCATCTGGTGAAACAAGGAAAGATACGTTATATTGCTATATCAGATACGCCTGCATGGAAGATTACGGAAGCTCAGATGATTTCAAAGTTTCGGGGATGGGAAGCTTTTATAGGACTGCAATTGGAATATTCATTGTTGGAGCGATCCGTAGAAAATGAACTTATTCCTATGGCTTTGGAAATGGGATTAGGGGTGATGCCATGGTCACCTTTAAAAGAAGGTATATTGAGCGGGAAATATATTAGAGGAAACAAAGGTGAAAAAATAAGCGACAGAAACGATAGAATAAACCCTGAAATTTCAGAATCTGCCTATAAAATTATTGACAGACTTTATGAGCTTGCAAAAGAGAAAGAGGTCGCTGTTTCTGCGGTTGCTATTGCTTGGGTAATGTTACAGCGGGGAGTAACGTCAACTTTACTAGGTGCCAGAACGTTAAGTCAGTTAAAGGAAAATATGAAAGCTTCAATGTTGGAATTATCAACAGAAGAATTAGAATCGTTAAATGTATTGTCTCAACCTTCTTTACCTTTTCCCTATAATCTTCTGGAGGGAGCTAAAGATTTACTGCAGGCAGGTACAACCATTAATGGAGTAACCTCTAATGTTGCGGAAATTTTGCCACAGAACGATCAGGAAAGGTATGACTAAAATAGTTTGTAAAACAATAAGAACTGATGCTATGGTAGATGCATTGTTTAAAAACCATGTTTTGTTTGATTAAAATATAGAATTGATAATGAGAAATCTTTTGTAATTTGCTTAAAAGTTAGATGTATTCTTATGAAAGTTTTTACCACACAGCAAATCAGGGATTGGGATCAGTTTACTATTTCTACTGAACCCATTTCCTCTATTCAATTAATGGAAAGAGCTTCAATGGCTGTTGCCAATTGGCTTTCTGAACATTGTAAAATCCATAGAAGAGTAGTTTTGTTTTGTGGTAACGGAAATAATGGCGGCGATGGGTTGGCTGTAGCGAGAATGCTGTATCTGAAGGGTTTTGATGTGGATGTTTTTATAAAAGACTTCAAAGGAGAGTTCTCGGAAGATGCATTGGTAAACCTTAAAAGGTTGGAAAGTATTTCCGGAGTCTCCGTTCGAACCTTCAATCAGATCGAGCATTACAAGTTTGATGATAAAACCATAATTATTGATGCCCTTTTTGGAACTGGATTATCCAGGCCTTTACATGGAGAATATAAAGATCTGGTAGATGGGATCAATAAAAAAAATCATATTAAAATAGCATTGGATATTCCTGCTGGATTACCTGTAGATGGTATTTTTGATGACAATTTTTCTGTTTTGAAAGCTGATTATACACTCACATTCCAGTGTTGGAAAAGAAGTTTTCTCCATCCGGAAACAGGAAAATATACAGGAAAAGTAATTGTTTTGGATATTGGTTTAAGTAAAGATTATAATGAGGCGACGAAGACTGATTATTTTGTAATAGATGAGCGCTCTGTTAAAAGTTTTTTTAAATCTAGAAACGAATTCGCACATAAAGGAAATTACGGTAAAGTTATTATTGTGGGAGGAAGTTATGGGAAGATCGGAGCGGTTGTATTGGCTACAAAATCAGCTTTGAAAGCAGGTGCCGGGCTTACTTTTACATTCGCTCCTCGATGTGGATATGAAATTGTACAAATTTCCTGTCCTGAAGCAATGTTTATAGAGGGCGGAGAACAATGGATAAAGGGTTTTAATATCGATAAAGGAACCACCATAGGAATTGGGCCTGGTTTGGGAACCCATGAAGATACCCAAAAAGGGCTCTTGGCTTTTTTGGAAGATTATCATACTCCATTAGTATTGGATGCGGATGCGTTGAATAGTATTTCTGAAGACCATAAAAACCTTCAGCTGATTCCGAAAAAATCAATTATTACTCCTCATCCTAAAGAGTTTGAAAGGCTGTTTGGGAAAACTGAAAACTCTTTTAAGCGGTTAGAATTAGCCAGAGAAAAGGCTAAAGAATTCAGTCTTTATATTGTCTTAAAAGATCATCATACGCAAGTGGTTACTCCTGAAGGAGATGTTTACTATAACCTGACCGGAAATGCCGGACTTGCCAAAGGAGGTAGTGGAGATATTCTGACCGGAATTCTGACTTCTCTTTTAGCACAAGGATATTCAGAACAAGAAACCTGTATCTTAGGCGTTTGGTTACATGGAAAAGCTGCTGATTTTGCAGCAAAAAAACACTCAAAAGAATCTATGCTTCCAACAGATGTAATGGATGAATTGGGAAGTGTTTTTACCGAATTAAATAAAAAAACAGAGCAGAATTTATAAGATAGCCGACTGGACTTCCTCAAAGTTTAAGCCTAAAAAAGGCAAACCTGTAATGAAACAAATTTGCCTTTTATATTGTTATGCTAAGATCTGAATGTTTTGATTATTCAGGTTTTGCATTTTCAGACTCAGTAATTTTAAATTTCTTAGACACGATCATGATGATTACTCCGGCAATCATAAATGGAATAGATAGAACTTGTCCGGTATTTAAACCTCCAATCTGGATAAATTCATCACCTTGCGGCTCTTTCAAGAATTCTACAAAGAATCTAATCGCCCAAAGGATGATAAAGAATAGACCAAATAACCATCCTTGCTGGTATTTTTTATCAGTTTTTCTATAAAGAATCCATAATAGAACAAAGAGTGCAACATAGCCTACCGCTTCAAATAACTGACTTGGGTAGCGTGGAACTGTAAGTCCGTATTCACTGCTTTGTTGAGGGAAAAGTAAAGCAAACGGAGAATTAGGATCTGCCGGTTTTCCTACGATCTCTGAATTGAAGAAGTTCCCCATTCTTACAAATGCACCTCCTAAAGCCACTACAATACCTAATCTGTCATATACCCAGAAAGGGTTTTTCTTGATGATCTTAAAGGAGTAATAAAGAGTGGTAAGAATCAATGCAATGGTTGCTCCATGGCTTGCTAATCCTGAAAATCCGGTGAATTTAATTCCGTTTTTGGTGCTGATAGGAAGAAATACACTCCAGAAATCTTCTTTAAATAATTCCGGCTGATAGAAAATAACATGTCCTAATCTTGCACCAAGAATAGTTCCAATTAAAGTCCATGTGAAAAGAGGTTCCAGGTATTTTTGATTAACATGGTCAATTTTAAAGATTCTGGTCATTAAAACATATCCAAAACCAAATGCAAAGACAAACATTAAGCTGTAAAAATGTAAGGTAAACACTCCAAGATGAATTCCCTTAGAAGGATCCCATATTTTAAAGGATGTTTTAAGAGCAACTTTATCAGATTCAGCAATAGGTTTTGCAGATTTTACCGCATATTTAAATGTTGTAATATTATCTTTGGTAACCGCAGCGTTGATCAGTTTGAAGTTTTTATCGAAAAACTGGTATTGCGATTCCTTGAATCTTGCCAGTGTTGAAGAACTGTAAGTGTAATAAGCAGGCTCAAAATTGGATTCATTAAGGATAACCAGAACATTGTCTTTAATTCCTCTATCCGGAAAAGCACTAAGGTCTCCCAATTCTGTCGTAGAATAGATTTTTACAGGAACATTGTTGCCGTTGATATCTAAAGTTCCGTCAGATAAGCCTCCAGGGTATTCCTGTGCAAAAAGGCACTGAGTAACCAATGCAAATATGACAAGGTAAATTCTGAAAAAAATATTACTCATTTTTCTATTGATTTAATAGTTTGTTTTTATTTATGGTTGTGTTTTGGGGGAACAGGGTCATAGCCACTTCCTCCCCAAGGATGACATCGTAAAATCCTCTTAAATCCCAGCCAAAATCCTTTAAATACACCATGAACCTGTAAAGACTCTATCATATAATGAGAGCAGGTAGGTTCGTAACGGCAATTTTTAGGAAGTAGGGGCGAGATGAACCATTGGTAAAATTTTATCAAAATTACCAAAGGAAATGTAATGATTTTATTGAATGTAAGTTTCAAAACAATGCAAAAATAGGGTAAAAAAATGAAAATTAGTTTAATTTTGTTATAAGTTTCAGAGCGTAGAAATCTGAAATATTGATCTAAAAAAATAAAAGTACTTTGAATCAAAATATTCCATTAGCAGAGAAATTAAGACCTAAAACACTGGAGGATGTATTGGGACAGGAGCATCTTACTGGTGAAAAAGGGACGATCAGGAAGATGATCGAAAATAATACTCTGAATTCCCTTGTCTTTTGGGGGCCTCCGGGAACAGGAAAGACTACATTGGCAGAAATTATTTCTGAAAGCTCAGGACGAAAATTTTATAAGCTATCAGCCGTTTCTTCGGGAGTGAAAGATGTTCGTGATGTGATTGATGATGCTAAAAAACAGAATTTGTTTTCAGGAAAATCACCAATTTTATTTATCGATGAGATTCACCGCTTCAACAAATCCCAGCAGGATTCTCTATTGCATGCTGTAGAGAAAGGCTGGATTGTCTTGATTGGAGCTACTACAGAAAACCCAAGTTTTGAGGTGGTGTCTGCCTTACTTTCCAGGAGTCAGGTGTATGTACTGAAAGCTTTAAGCTATGAAAAACTTGAAGAGCTCATTGATATTGCTTCTGAAAGATATAATAAAGACGAAGGAACGGATTTTAAAATTCTGGAAAAGGAAGCCTTCATTCAGTATTCGGGCGGTGACGCAAGGAAATTGATCAACTCTGTAGAATTGGTTTTAAATCAGTATAAAAATTCAGAAACCAAAGAGATCATCAATTCAGATGTATTGGAAGTACTTCAGGAGACGATGGCCTTGTATGATAAAAATGGTGAACAGCATTATGATATCATTTCAGCGTTTATCAAATCTATGCGTGGAAGTGATCCCAATGGAGCAGTCTATTGGTTGGCAAGAATGATTGCCGGAGGTGAAGATATTAAGTTTATTGCAAGAAGAATGCTCATTTTAGCTGCTGAAGATATTGGACTGGCAAATCCTAATGCATTGGTGATTGCCAATAACTGTTTTCAGGCTGTAAATGTTATTGGAAATCCTGAAGCAAGAATTATTCTCAGTGAGACTGCTGTATATCTGGCTGTTTCTCCTAAAAGTAATTCCGCATATATGGCGATTAATGAAGCGCTAGCATTGGTAAAACAAACGGGGAATTTACCTGTGCCACTTCATTTAAGAAATGCGCCTACTAAGTTGATGAAAGATATGGATTATGGAAAAGAATATAAATACGCCCATTCTTACGAAGGTAATTTTGTAGAACAGGATTTTCTTCCGCAGGAGATCAAAGATGTGAAATTATATGAGCCTGGAAATAATGCTACAGAGAAAAAAATCTATGAAGAGCTTAAGAAAAAATGGGGAAAGAAATATTAAATAAAGAAGGATAGCAATGAATGCTATCCTTTTTGTATGGTTAAAATTACTTTGTCGTATAAATATAGAACGCAGACTTACCGTTATTGTTTTTGATCTCGGTTTTGGCTACCATTCCTGAGTATATCTTAGTAGATGAATCGGCAAATTCATGATCATCAATAAAAACAGGGTTGTTGCTAGGAATACCATTTTGTTCATTCAGGACAGCTAGTGTGATTACATCAAGCAAGCCGGAGCCTTTGGTGAATTTGTACTCAGTAATTCCATTTGTAAAAACAGAGCTGTATTTTTTCAAATTGGCAGGAAGACTGGCTGAATTCGAATATGTTCTCACAACCTGCATAAGGCTGCCTTTTGACTTGAACAGGTCTTCTGTTCCAATCGTATTATTGGCAACTGCAAGCTTTTTTTGTGCAAATAAGGTTGCAGATGACAGTATTAAAAAAGAATAGAGTAATTTTTTCATAATCAGAATATGTAACTGTTAAAAACGTGATAAATATAGTTGTTTTTTGTAAAATGTGAATTAAATATTGAGATGTTTTACATTTTATTTAGAAATAAAACCATTTAATCTAATTATAAATCCTGATTTCCTTGGTTTTTTTCTTTTTTGTCAACCATGTTTTTGATGATGTTTTTAAGACGCTGAAATGTAAATGAGCTCAATAGCAGAATAATTCCAAGAGCAATAAACGCACTGATCCTTGAGATGTTATCCATTTGCCAAACATCATATCCGTATAGTTTTAAAACCATTAAGCCAATCAGGGCAAATCCAACTTTGTTGTATTCCTGAATGTTCCTTTTTAATCCGATGTAGATAAATAGGCTGGCCAGAATTGTCCAAATAATAGGCAGATAAAGAATGTTAAAATGATTGGTTGCGGAATAGGAATCTGTTAGATTATGAGAAACAGTCACTACATATAAATGGCGTAGTTCGCAACTGACTGAAACAATAAAGGCAAGCGAGATGATCCAGTATGATATTTTCGATTGATGAAATTTTGTGTCAGGGATGATTTTTAGAGATACATATATAAAAGGTATCCATTGAAATAAATGGAAGAGGTAAAAGCTACTCTGAATCTTTTTTGATAAGATATCGGTCACGATTGATGAGGTTGAAACAGAAATATTAATCATAATAAGGATCATGAAAAGATAGATCAATCCAGTTTCGAGATCCTTGGCAATATTCAACTTTTTTCTGAAAAGCAATAAGATGAAAATATAGAATATGCTGTAAAGTAATCCTACACTAGTTATTACAGCCCAAGGCATATCACTAATATGGTAGGTGATTTCTAAAAGGATAGCTGTATAGATCACTCCATAGCTTGCTATAGTAATAAGGTCTTCGAAAAAAGAATTACTTTCTGCATCTGTTTCTTTAGGAGTGTTTTTTAATAGATACAAATTGATTCCGGTTGATACAATTGTGACAAGACTTGTTAAAAATACAGGGTTAAATATGATACTAAGATCCTTTGCATTAAAATATTCACACCAGGTAATGAGTTGTGCAATAATGACCAGTGGAAAAAGTATATGGAAACATGTTTTGAAGATTTTATGCCCCGTCTTTTTCCATATGAAAAGAAGTAAGGAAGCTTCTATTGCCCAAACACTGGTGATAAGATGTGTTTTAAACTGTAAAGCAGCAGCTATGGTGATCAGGCTGACTGTAATTCCGGAAAATACAGAAAAAGAAGTTCCAAAATTTCGCTTTCTATATTCTCTGAATAAAAGAATGACGTTTACCAATGCAAAAATTAGAGGAAAGATAATGACGGGCTCATACTGTAATTCGTTAAAAGTATAAGTTAATCCCAGGATGCTCGAACAATTAATTAAAGCCAGCATTAAAATATCCGAAACAGAAAGTTCTTTTTTTCTGAAATAATCGAGTAGGGCAAAAATGTAAAAAATAATATAACTGATAAGATAGAAAGTAATACTTAAAAGCTCGGGAACATCTACAGTCCAATAAAAAAGATAGATGCTGGTAAAGATATAGGCAGTCCAGCCCACACTTTTCCAATGTTGAAGAAAGGCAACTGCCAGCATTCCAATATTGAGTAGAGTGAGATATGTGAATAGGAATAAGTAGTTGCTTTCTCCTGTACTGATCATCAGTGGGGCAGTGAAACCTCCTATTAATGAAAAAATAATCAAGACTTCACTTCTGTAATAGTAAGATAGGATGATCGAAATGGCAGTGATCACTGAGGTAATCACAAAAGCTGTATTTTGAGTAAAAATGTGGTATTCTCGAAAGGCGATGGTGGTTGTGAAATATAAAACGGCAATTCCGCCTCCGGTGATGATAGAGGCAAATGTCTTATAGTTCTTTCTCAGGAAATGCCCGGTAAGTATAATGACTGTTCCGGTACAGAGTCCAATGCCTGCTCTTGCAGTTTCTCCGATCCAGTTTTTATCAATCGCGTATTTCACAAAGTAGCCAATTCCAAGTACTAAGGTAAAAATACCAATAACGGTAAGAATATTTTGTTTTAAAAATTCAAAAACAGGATTTAGCCAGTCTTTTTGAATAGGTGGGAGGGGGTTGGTATTCTCTTCAGAGCTTCGAGTTTCTCCGTTGGGCTCATGAATTGGGATTTGAGATGGAATGACAGATTCTTTTGCAGGGGTTGCTTCTTGAGGTATCTCAGTTGGTAATATGTTTTTATTGATTTTAGAATTGAGCTCAGATATCTCTTTTTCAAGCTTCCGAATCTTCGTGCTCAGGTTGTTGAAAATAATAGCAATGACTATAATTAGGATAACTGCGAGATACTCATTCATTATATAGTTTTTATCAAATATAAAGAATTTTAAAATGGCATTAAAAAATTAACCCATCACAATTCAGTGATGGGCTAACGATATAGATAACTAACAATATGTTCTTATTAATTAGATACTTTATAGATGTAGAATGAAGCAATAGTGGATGATAAAATTGATAAATTCAGAAGATTGCTTCCTGTAAGGCCAAAACTTACTTTATCTCCGGTCTGGAAAGAGTAAAGTGAGTTTATAGTTGATTCAGATATTGTTAAACTTACTAGTCCTAAATCAAGACCAGTAAATGGACGGCTGTCAATAACTGCACCTACACCATTTCTTGTTCTTGCTATTCCAATACCGTATCCGTTGACAAGAAGGTTTGCCTGCAATCCCATTCCATATCGGAAGTTGTATCCTATCATGTAAACCCCGGTAGATGGAATAATAAAAGAGCCGTCTGAATCAGAAAACATTGCTGCCGATCCTATTGTTCTTTCACTGGCTAAGAAATTAACAGGTCTGAAACTTGCTGGAAACAATGTAATGTCTACAAGGCTGATTCCTGCTGTTTTTTTTGCAGCAAACATGCCGGAATTAACATTAGCAGAGCCTATTATTAATTGAGGATCCATTGCAAATACTTCTGTGGTTCCTGTATCTTGAGCTAAAAGCTGATATCCTGTTACTGTGGTTGCAGGAGGAGTTACTCTCACTCTCATCGTCCCATTCACATCCAAGGTTGCTGTTGGGGCGGAAGTATTAATTCCTACTTGGGAAAACAATGGCAATGTTGCACACGCTAATATTAGACTGTAAAGTTTAGTTTTCATGATCAAGATTTTTATTTAGTTGCTAACAAATATACAAAAATATTACACTTCGTATTGTGAAATTTTCACTTTTAATATTAATATGATGTAATATTTTTAAATGTATATTTATATTTTAATATATATTATTACATATTTTAATTACGAGTTATTTTTATCCTGTTTTAAATAAACTTTTGTATATGAGGGTTTTGGAAAAAATAAAAATCCCTTTTATGTGGGTTATTATTTATAGTTATTGATTTTTATAGATCAGATATTACTGGGTTATATAATGTTGTTTTTCTTGTATATCACATAAAAAAGCACTGTTATTTAACAGTGCTTTTTAAATTTATATGTATTTTTTTTAGCTTTCTAAAAGAAATTCTTTATAATTTCCTAGAAAATCAACATCTGCTTTGATAGATTCCAGTTCCTTTAAAGCATTTCCGTGAAGTACATCTTCCCATGGGCCTTCTACATTGATAAAGAAGAAATAATTGCCCAATCCGGTTTTTAATGTTCTCGATTCAATTTTACTAAGGTTCATTTTTCTCCAGGCAAAAACAGATAAAACCTGATGTAACCCTCCAGGATGATCTTCAGGAAGGGTAACCAGCATTCCGGATTTTTCACCTAATGTTTCCAGTTGGCTGTTATCATATTTGTTTTGTTGCTTAGAAATAATGATAAATCGGGTGTGATTTTGTTCAAAATCCTGAATATTACGGTTGATGATGTTTAAACCGTATAGGTTAGCTGCAAATTGATTCGCTACTGCAGCTACTTTAGAATCTTTATTTTCTGAAACAAATTTAGCTGCCGCTGCTGTAGAAGAAATATCCTGTTTAGGAATTCCTTTGTAATGAGTATCTAAAAAATGAAAGCTCTGAGCAAGAGCCTGCGGATGCGAATAAATCCTTTCGATTTCCTCAATGGAATTTTCAGGATGAATCATCAGGTGGTGGGCAATGGGCATTACAGCTTCTGCTTCAATTTTAATAGACGGTGTCTTATACAAATAATCCAGCGTCATTGATACGGTGCCTTCTATGGAGTTTTCCAAAGGGACAACAGCCTTGAGGGCTTCTCCGCTTTCTACTGCACCAAAACAATCCAGAATGCTGGCTTGTGGTAAAAGCTCATCATCAGGAAAAAGCTGTGCAGCGGCAAGTTGAGTAAAGCTGGCATGAGGCCCCAAAAATGCAATCTTCATAATATTGTTATAAGGTATAGGTTAATACAAGGTGCAAAGGTGCGAATTAATTAGTAAATAGATGAGGTTATGAAGGAATAGTTGGTGATGATCATTTCTATTTTCTCACTCTATGTCTCCTGTCTCAATTTTTTATAATGCATCTTTTGGAGTGCTCTTCCAGTTGGCTTCAATAATTTTCATCAGAAAATCCGGACACTTCATGATTTTATTGGTTTGGGCATCTAAAAAGAAAAGGGTAGTGGAGGCTTCGGTAATTTTAGTATGCTCTTCATTGTAAATTTCATATTCAAATTCAATTTTTACTCCGGGGATTTTTTTAATATAAGTGTGAATTTCTAGATTTTGATCATACAAAGCTGGGCGAATATACTTAATTTTGTACTCCGAAACAGGAAGCCAAATTCCTTGGTTTTCAATTTCATCGTATGAAATTCCTATACTTCTGAAGAGCTCAACGCGGGCAACTTCAAGGTACTCAGCATAGTTACCGTAGTATACATATTTCATGGGGTCTGTTTCTGCGTAACGTACTCGTATTGAGTGTGTTGTGTGTATCATTTTAGGTCTTAAATTATACATACAAATATATTTTTAAATAATCAATACCCGCAATATTTTTTTTTAAAAAGAAAAAATTCGACCTTTGTCTCCCTTCTAAAAACAGTACAAACAAAAGAATAATCAGGGCATAAAAATGGATGACAATTTAATGATGATATGGCAGAAATGCCTTCAGTTTATGCGCGATAACCTGAACGCAGCTGAAGATAATTCTGACCTGAAAAAACTTGAAAAATCTTTCGATATGTTATTTGATAAGGTACAGCCACTTTCATTAGTAGCTAATAACCTTACACTTATCGTACCGAGCGATTTTTACAAGGAATATATAGAGGATAATTACTTGTCCTTACTTTCTGCTGCCCTGAAGAAAAATGTAGGAAAAGGAGTTAAATTATGGTATTCCGTAATGGAAAACAGACCTAAAGGTGAAGAAAAACCGGTTACCATGAACATGAAGGGACAAAGCGTTCCTACTCCAAAAACACAGGAAACAATGCCACAAGGATTCTCAGCTAATATTGTAAACCCTTTTGTGGTACCTGGAATCAGAAAAGTAAATATCGATTCTAACCTGAAACCAGACTATTCTTTTGATAGCTATGTAGAAGGAGAAAGCAATAAATTTGCTGCTACTGTAGCAAGATCTATTGCTAAAAGACCAGGAGCTACAGCATTCAACCCTTTATTCTTATATGGTGGGTATGGAGTTGGAAAAACCCACTTAGGTCAGGCCGTTGGTCTTGAAGTAAAGAATCAGTTTCCAGACAAAGTAGTTCTTTACTTATCTTCAGAAAAATTCATTCAGCAGTTTATTTCTGCTGCAAAAGCACATAAGCAAACAGAGTTTGCCAACTTCTATCAAATGGTAGATGTTCTGATTATTGATGATATTCAATTTTTATCAGGAAAATCAGCGACTCAGGATAGTTTCTTCCACATTTTTGATCACTTGCATCAAAACGGAAAACAGATCATTCTTACTTCAGATAAAGCACCAGCAGACATTATGGATATTCAGGACAGAATTGTTTCTCGTTTCAAATGGGGACTTTCTGCAGAAATCAAATCTCCGGATTTATCTACAAGAAGACAGATCATTGAAGATAAATTAAGCCGAGACGGAATCGTTCTTCCGGGAGATATGCTTGATTTCCTTGCGGTTGAAACTAAGACAAACGTAAGAGAATTAATTGGAGTTATCAACTCAGTAATTGCATATTCTACAGTATATAAGAGAGATTTAAGCCTTGAGTTATTAAAGGAAACGATCAACAGAATTGCAGCCAACCAAAAGAAGGTTATCAATATTCCTTATATTCAGGAAGTGGTATGCGACTATTTTGGAATCAAAAAAGAGCAGCTTCTATCCAAAACAAGAAAAAGAGAGATCGCATTACCAAGACAATTGGCCATGTATTTCTCAAAAGAGTTTACCAATTCCACATTCACTAAGATTGGTGAAGAAATGGGCGGAAAAGACCACTCTACGGTAATGTATGCTTGTGATACGATCAAAGATGTTTCTAAGATTGATAAAGAAATCAAGAAATACGTTAAAGATCTTACCGAAAGAATTAAGCAGTAAGGAGATCTTAATCTAAAATATTTAAAAATGAAGAATAGTTGTATTCTTCATTTTTTATTTAGTTTTGTTACAGCAATCCATTTTGATTGCCGATTAATTTATTAAATATCAGACTATGAAAATCCTGATGGTTTGCCTTGGAAATATTTGCAGAAGTCCTTTAGCAGAAGGAATTATGAAAACAAAAGTGCCGGAAAATTTTGTGGTAGACTCTGCCGGAACGATTTCTATGCATGAAGGTGAACATCCGGATAAGAGAGCCATTACAACAGCAGCTAATCATAGTGTTGATATTTCCAGACAAAGATCCAGGCCTATCACAAGAGCAGATTATGAAACTTTTGATAAAATCTACTGTATGGATACAGGTGTGCTTGAAGATGTTGTTTCCAAAGCTAAAAATGAAGAAGAACGTCAGAAAATATCATTGTTTCTGGAGGTATTGGGAGATCGCGAAAATGCTGAGGTTCCGGATCCCTATTGGGGAGATATGAAAGATTTTGAAAATGTTTTCCAGCTTTTGGAGAAGGGATGTGATGCCATTAGAAAGCAAATCCTAATAACATAATCATGAAAAAACTATTATTATTGCTTGTACTTGGCTTTAATTTCTTTTTCGCTCAAACGAAAGATGAAAAAGAAATACTTAAAGTAATGGATGACTTTATGGAAAGTATTAAAACAAGAAATGAAGCTCAATACCTGTCGTTATTTCAGGAACCTGTACTTTGGACTGGAATCTATAAAGACAGGACACAGGCGAAACGTCTGGAGAAAAATCCTAAAGCAGAATATTATTTTGCTGATGATTATAAAGCTTTCATCAAAGGCTTTAAAGATGACAAGTCTGAAGAAAAATTTGACAATATTAAAATCGTTGAAGATGGAGCGGTAGCTTCTGCCAATTTCGATTACAGTTTTTGGTATGACGGAAAAATGGAAAACTGGGGAAAAGAAATCTGGATGCTGATGAAGATTAACGGAATTTGGAAAATAACCTCTGTAACCTTCTCCATGGATCTTGCAAAATACTTCCCACAACCATCATTAAACGAAAGAACTAAAAAATAAAACAATGCTTTTTTTACTCCCTGCCTACTTATCAGAAAATACCTCTATCACTCATTTTGCACCTGTTATTAAGGAATATATTATGCAAACTGATTACTTCTTCGTGGAAAATGAGAAAACCGCTAGAAAGGTCGTTAAATTCTTTGCTCCTGAAAAGAAACAGGCTGATCTGAAACTATTTTTATTGGATAAGTATACGGAAAATGCTGATATTAAAGAAGCCCAGCAACTTATGCTGAAAGGACAGGACTTCGGATTGCTTTCAGAAGCAGGGCTGCCGTGTATTGCAGATCCGGGAAATCTGATGGTAAAATGGTGTCACGAGAAAAATATCCGTGTTATTCCTATCTCAGGGCCATCATCTATTATTCTGGCTTTAATATCCAGTGGGTTTAATGGACAGGAATTTACCTTCCACGGATACCTTCCCATTGATAAAGGAGAGAAAAAGAAGCAAATGATGAATCTTGAAGGACTGGTTCAAAAAAAAGGGTATTCGCAGATTTTTATGGAAACACCATATAGAAATAATCAGCTTATTGAAGACCTATTGAAGTTTTTATCTCCCAATACGAAGCTTTGTATTGCGGCCAATATTAATGATCCGGAACATGAATTTATCAAAACGAAAACAATAAAAGACTGGCAGAAACAAAAGCCTGAGCTTCATAAAGTTCCTGCTGTCTTTGTATTAGGAAAATAAAAAACAATGATGAAAAATAACCCATTTCTTACCGTTTTTCTATTAGTTTGTATTGAGGTATTGCTTATTAAATACCTTGATTATATAGATTTTAGGATGAGAATGGGGGAAGGTTTGCCTTTAGCTATTGCTTGTTTTTCCATTCCGGGAATTTCGCTTTTTCTTACTTTGTTTATCGGAGAGTCTAAGTATAAAAAAGGATTTAAATATTTTACTTTTTTCATAATAGGTATTTCCATTTTGGCCTTTATTGCACTAAGTTATTTAGCAGCATTGGGAAGGGCGTATCAACATTAAGAATATGAAAAAAACGGTCATAGATTATCTGAATTTTTGTCTGGCAGGCGTTTTTGTAGTGCTGGTTATTTTGTATGGAATCACTTTAGTGAATAAGAAGGAATTTAATAAACTAAGCTGGTCGGTAAAAATCATAAGTGTAGAACCAAATTCAACAGATGAGAAATCCGGGATGCTAAAGATTCTTGATGCTGTTTTTATCAATACCTTTAATCAATCTGAAAATAGATTAGATTTTAATTCTCCTAAATTAATTATTTCAAAAAAAGGTTCCGATTCCGCCTATTCCTGGTCACAGGATGATTTACTGCCTGATTCTTTATCTATTAAATATTATTCTGTTGAAGAGAAAAAGTTCTATCAGCTACATACAAAACTTCCCTTAGAAAAAATGGAAAGTTCGTTGAAGAATAAAACGTTGGGAGCTAATTTACGAGTGGAGATTCTACCGAAAGGAAAAATCTCTTTGAAGATTGAACCTTCGGGTAGTAAGAATGTTGAATCAGCAGTAATAGGAAATTTCCAGGCAAAAGAATTTCCTGGAACGTTGAAAATGTTGGTCTATAGAAAGTATTCAGGTGATGAATATAATGATTTTCCTTCTCTAAAAGGAGTCTCAGAGTATTCGGATCTTCTTACTCAAAAATATTCATGGCTAGCAAAAATTGAAACGGAGAACGCTGAGAAAATTTCTGAAATTTCAGCTTATGCATTTGACGATAAATCAATGAAAACTGATGATGAAACATTTGAAGAAGTAAAGCTAAGAAATCTTCCCAATAGATTTTTAATAGACTGGGGAAATACACAGAAATATGGAAGCAACTATTCTTTTGACAGTCAGGAAATTTTGGATGCATTTAAAGATCTGAATCAAGTAAAAGGAAATGAACCCATCGTTATTACTTTTAAAGTCTTTAAAAATGCTTTTCCAAAAGCAGAAATTTCGAAAGCGGGGATAACAATTCCTTTAAAAGATGTTTACCCGGATCTTCCCACGAAATATGCAAATTAAAATAAAAGCCGAAATTCAGTAAAGTTTCGGCTTTGTTAATTGATAAGAAAATTTATTACTTTTTCTTTTTCCATTTTCTCCAAAGAGCGATGATAACGGGGATGAGTAGTAAGAAAGGCCAAAAAGAAATCATTCCTAATAAAAAGGCCACAAAACTGTTCCAGCCTTCTGTAAGAGAATCTACAAAACGACTTCCGAAGCCGATTTTTGAAGTGGCAGAACTTCTTACTTTTTCTTTATATAAAGTTAACTCTAAAGTACTATAATTTACACGGTCATCTATAAAGCGTAGTCTTCCCTCTGCAATATCAATCTCATCTTCCAACGCACGAATCTTTTCCTGGATCTCCAACATATCTTTTGTAGTGGCAGCACTTTTAAGCATATCCCTGTATTTTTCAAGATAAATTTTCTTGTTGGCTAATTTGATGGATACATCAGTATATTCTTCAGTAACATCATCTGAGGAAATATTTTTTGATAGAACAGAACCTACACCATCAGAGAATGAGTTTACAAGTGCATCAAATTTCTTATGAGGAACCCGGATGCTTAGACTCATTGTTTCATTCATATCTGTATTTTGGAATTCTTCTTTCTGGATATAAGCATTGTTCTTTTTTAAAATTTCATTGACTTGGTTTTGAGTTTTCTTGATATCTCCCACTTGGATTCTCATATTCCCGTTTTTAATGATTTTTCTGGAGATACTATCCTTTAAAGGGTTTGTTGTATTGGGTATTTCTGCAGCAGAAGGTGGCGGTGGAATATTGCCTGCTATTTTATCCTCATCAATGATTTCTACTAAATCTGCATTTACAGATAGCGGTTTATCAGCTTTTTGTTTACTGCAGTTAATAAGAGTAAGGCATAATAAAGTGAATAGTATCGTTCTCATGGAAAGTTAATTTTTCATGAATACTATCAAAAACTATGCTTAGAAAGTCAAGGGGGCAGAATTATTTAAAAGTACAGGTCAAACACTCTAATATCTTATTCCGGTCTTTTTGAGAATAAAGCTTAAAAGCCAGATCGGACCAATCAATAGGAATTGGATATCTTTAAGGAAAGACGGTTTCTTACCTTCTATTTTATGTCCGATAAACTGGAAAACCCATGTAATGACGAAAACACCGAGATAAAGAATCCAGGAGTGCTTTTCGAGGCTGATATTAGTAAGGTAGATAAAATGTTCTGCTAAAAACATTATTAAAATCATGGTGATTCCTATGAGTAAAGACAGTCTTAGATAATATAAACTGATCAGAATAACTGCAATAAAACTTACTATACTAATGCATCCAAAGTAAGAAATACAAAAATGGGGGGAAGGTATCAGGGAAATAAATCCTAGAATAGAACAAAAAATTAAAGGAACACAAAACCAATGAATGAACTTGTTAGTCGCATTTCTATGGCTTTTACTATACTCTGCAAATAATAAATCAACCTTTCTCATACTGACAGGAATTGGATTAGTGCTAAAATAATAAAATTTTGTAATCAGTGATAAGTTTGCTTACATTTGTCTTATGTCTGCCTTAGAAAAATTCGGAGTTGAAATTTTTACGCAAAAAAATATTTTCGAGAGAATCGCTGTTGATAAACCTTTCCGTCCCGAAAATCCCGCATTTATTTTTATTAAATCCGGAACGATAAAACTTCGCCAGCACTTCAGTGATCTGGAGGTTTCTGCCAATATGTTTATGGTGACCGATCCCCAAACTATTTATGAAGTAGTAGCTGTAAGTGACGATTTTCAATCCAGAATGGTTTCCTATAAAAGAGAATTTATTTCTGCTTTGTCTTTGAAATTCAACAGGCTGATTACCTATCGATATTTCAGACAACAGATGAACAAAGGAGTTCCTTTCCCTGAAAATGAAATGGAGGTGGTATGGAAAAGCGTAAACTTCCTCAAATACATCCTTGATTCTGAAACTGAAATGTTGTATAAAAAAGAAATGGTAGAACATCTTTTTTCTGTATTTTGCTATCAAATGGCTGGGATTATTTCCAAAGAAGACAATAATTCTATGAATCAGATGTCCAGACAGGAAGAGATTGTTTTTGTTTTTCTCACAGATCTTTCAGAACATCACCTCACTGAAAGAACAGTTGAGTTCTATGCCGAAAGACAATCCATTACAACCAGACATCTATCATCGGTAGTGAAGGAAGTGACAGGGAAGACCGCCAGTCATGTCATTGCTCTAATTGTGATTAATGAAGCAAAAGTCCTTTTAAACTCTTCCAGCAAACCGGTATCTGAGATTTCTTCTATCCTTGGTTTTAGTGATCAATATGCATTTTCTCACTTTTTTAAAAAGCATCTGAAAGTAAGCCCAAGACAATACAGACATCAGTTCGAAAATTAGAATCCTACATTTGAACATCTTTTTCCAGAAATCAAACATTTGATTGATTTTGTTGTTGCCCTAACTTTGCATCTGTAAAACAAGGTAAAATGACAAAGAAAATAAAAACAGCACTATCAGTTCTGATAGCAGCTTTTCCTGCGCTGTTTTTTTCACAACAGGTAAAACAGATGACCGCAGGTGAGGTGGCCGACTTGGCCATCCAGAATCATCAGCAGTTGAAGGTTTCTGCTCAGAATATTGATATTGCCAAACAAAATATCAATGTTGCCAAGCTTCAGAAACTTCCAACTATCACGGCTTCTACAAGCCAATTCTATTTAGGCGATGCAGTAGTTATTGATAAAGATTTTTCAAATTCTACAAAAGTTCCAATGCCTCATTATGGAAGTTCGTATGCCGTTCAGGCAACACAGTTGATCTTCAAAGGAGGATTGGTAAACAAATCTATTGAGATGGCCGGTCTTCGTGAGCAGCTTTCTGAGCTGGATTTTGAGAAGAACAAACAGGATGTGAGATTTTTAGTAATTTCAAACTATCTGGATGTCTACAAGATCATCAACCAGGAAGAGGTCTTTCAGAACAACAAAAAACTAGCTCAGGAACGTCTTAAAAATATCCAGAAGTTCTATCAGCAGGGTATGGTGACCAGAAATGAGGTCATTCGTGGTGAGCTGGCTCTTAAAAATCTGGATCAAGGAATTTTGACCCTTTCAAACAATAGAAAAATCCTTAATTATAATTTAAATATTGCATTAGGTCTATCATCTGACACAGAAATCGTTCCTACTGAGAATCTTGAAAATAAAGATGCCGGAATCGGAATGGATTATTATATGAGTCTTGCTCATGATAGCAATCCAATGTTGAAATCAGCACAGAAAAATATTGCAGTTGCCGATAAAAATATTGAAATTATAAAAACCGATAATATGCCTACGCTGGCCGGATTCGGTGGCTATACTTTACAGAGACCAATTACTACGAGAAACCCTGTCTTGGATATGTATTCAGGAGGTTGGCAGACAGGAGTTTCTCTTAGTTACAATATCGATACCCTGTATAAAACAAAAGAAAAAGTAAAATTAGGTGAACTGCAGAAGAACCAGGCCAATGATGCAATGACTTTGGTACAGCAGAATGTAGATATGGGAGTAAATGCTGCATATACCAAATATCAGGAAGCCATTCAGCAGGCAGACATCCTTAATGATTCCAAAAGACTGGCAGAGGAAAACTATAAAATTACCGAAGCTAAATATCTGAATCAACTGGCTGTGCAGGCTGAAATGATTGATGCACAAAACCAGAAACTACAATCAGAGCTGGATTATGCCAATGCAGAGATCAATGTTTTGTATCAATATTATAACCTTTTGAAATCTACAGGAACTCTTTAATTTTTAAACTGAAATCAACACAATGGAAAACAAGGAACAAACTACTCAAAATACAACACCAACTCCAGCAAGACCAAGCGGAGAAGGCAAAAAAAAGCAGAACAAGAAAAATAAAATCAGAGCGATCATTTCCAATATTATCGTTTTTCTGGTAATCGGTTTTGGATTATTCTGGTTAATTCGTGAATACTTTCATATTGGAAATAAAACCTATACAGAAGCAGCTCAGGTAGAAGAATTCATCAACCCAATCAATACCAGAGTTTCTGCTTATATCAAAGAAATTAAATTTATTGAGCACCAAAGAGTAAAAAAAGGAGATACGTTGGTTATTTTGGATGAACGTGAGATCCTTACTCAATTAGGACAAGCTGAAGCAGCTTACCAAAATGCAATGGCTCAAAAAACAGCAACAAGCTCTTCGGTAAATACAGTTTCCAATAATGTAAATGTAATGGAATCCAATATTGCAGGAGCAAAAGCAAGACTTTGGAATGCTGAACAAAACCTAAACAGATACAAAAATCTTCTATCTGCGGAAGCTGTGACAAGACAGCAATATGATCAGGTGAAAACAGAATATGACGCTCAAAAGGCTGCTTATGAAACTTTAGTCAATCAAAAGCAATCAGCAAACCTTTCTACAACAGAAGTGAAAAGCAAACTAGGAATCAATGATGCAGAGATTAAAAGAACAAAATCTGCGTTGGATATGGCTAGAATTAATCTTTCTTATACTGTTATCACTGCTCCTTATGATGGAGTGATGGGGAGAAGAACGATTTCTGAAGGACAATTAATTCAACCTGGTCAGCAAGTGGCAACGATCGTGTTAAACGGTCAGAAATGGGTAACAGCTAACTTCCTTGAAAGTCAGATGCCTAATGTTAAAGTAGGGGAGAAGATGATAATGACGGCTGATGCTTTAGGCGGACAGAAGTTTGAAGGAGTAGTAACTGCTGTTTCTGCAGCGACCGGATCAAGATACTCAAATGTACCAACAGATAACTCTACAGGAAACTTCATCAAGGTACAACAGAGAATTCCTGTAAGAATAGAGTTTACTGCTTCTAATAAAAAAGAAGATCTTGAGAAGCTGAGTGCAGGGATGAATATGAATGTGAATATTAATAAAGACTAAAAGATATCAGAGGTCAGATTTCAGACTTGATATGGTGAATAAAGATTGAAGGCTGAATTGGTAAAGTCTGCTATCTGATATCTGTACTCTAGTATCTAAAATATGTACAACAAAGGATTATATAGCGATTGGGTACCGAAACCCGTACAGCTCCTGCTGATTGTATTGCTGCTTGCCGTAGTGATGCCGATAGGTGGGGTGTATACAGGGAACATAAGTTCTCTGGTAAGTGGTACCGGATCTATGACAGAATATTTTATGTGGGCGAATTATGCGACCACGATAGGAATGGGAGCCTGTATGCCTGTTGTCCTCAGAATTAAAATGAGGTTCAAGGTAAGAGATAAAATGGTACTGCTGTTGATTCTTTTGGGATTGCTAAGCTATATCAATGCGACTACTTTACAACCCATGATTTTTGTTTTTTCCGCTTTATTGATCGGATTTATGAAGATGATGGTTACCATAGAACTCTTCCTGCCATTAATGGTAATGATTGGAAATCGTGGAATGTTTTATGGCGTATTCTATACATTTGTCCTGATGATGAATCAGATAGCGGTTTATTATTCAGCGGAATTTGCACTTCTTTATAACTGGCAGCATTTTTATGTTTTTACAGCAGTTCTGTGCTTTACATTGGCATTGATACACTGGATTTTTATGCATGATAAATACTTTGCGCTGAAAGTTCCATTGCATTATATCGACTGGCTGAGTATCCTGCTGTTTATTTCAACCTTTATGTTTTCGGCTTATGTATATGCCTTTGGAAGACAACAGGATTGGTGGAATTCACAAAATATAATTAATGCAAGTATTGCTGCTTTTGTAAGTTTTGCATTGCTTTCAATTCGCCAACTAACCTTAAAGAGACCTTATCTTTCATTTAAAATTTTCACCAAAAATAATGTACAGCATGGCCTGTTTATGTTATTCTGGTTAGGAATGTTCTTAGGAACTGCTTCACTTCAGAATACTTTTGCTGTAGGAGTTTTAGGCTATGACCAATTGACGAATGCAAAGCTAAGTATGTTAATGATTCCCGGAATTATTGTAGCCGGAATCATCGCAGTCTTTTGGTTTAAAAAAGAAAAACCATTAAAAATGTATATTTTTTCAGGATTTTCAGCGATGATGGGCTATGCTATTATTATGTACTTTTCGATGGTACTGGAATTCAGTTATGATAACTGGTATTTACCTATGTTCCTGAAAGGGTACGGAATGTGTTCATTATTTATTTCTGTATGGTTTTATACACTGGATAAACTTGAAATGGATGAAATGCTTGCTGCCATTGGTTTGGTCTTGGTTTGGAGAACCTTTCTTGCGGTAGGTATTTTCTCAACCTTATACGCATGGTTCCAATATCGTTTTCAGGTTACAGCAATAGGAGATCTGGCTGTTTATATGGATGGAATGACTATAAGTCCGCAGAATGTAATGGCCAATATGAAAACCATTCAATTGAATGCTATTATTATAGCGACCAAAAAGATATTCGGATATATTATTTTGGTTGGTTCCGGAGTTCTATTGTATGTGGCAACGCACCATTTTGGGGCAAAACGATTCCAGTATTTCAGATTTGTCAGAGTACTTGGAGGTAAATCTGTTATTGCAAGAAGAAGACTTCGTGAACGCAAAAGATTATTAGAAGAAATAAAAGACGCAGCTGGGCCTGCGATGTAAAAGATACCTTGTTTTTCACAGTAAGATCCTGGTCCTTAGGTGGGCTGGGATCTTATGATTTTTAGGAGGGAAGCGGGAGGCTGGAAGAGGGGAGTTATGATAGACGGTTAACGATTATATCTCAATTTTTATAGATGGATGATTTCATATTGAATTTAAGTTTATAAGGAGGAAGCGGGAGGCTGGAAGAGGGGAGTTATGATAGACGGTTAACGATTATATTTCATTTTTTATGGATGATGATTTCATATTGAATTTAAGTTTATAAGGAGGAAGCTGGAGGCTGGAAGAGGGAAGTTCTGATAGACATTTAGCGGCTATATCTCAATTTTTATAGATGGATCATTTCATATAGAGGCTAAGTTTTATAAGGAGGGAAGCAGGAGGTTATGACAGACGGTTAACTGCTATTGCTCAACGTAAGAGAATTCCCACAAAGAAGTTTTGATAACTTTTAGTTGTACTCAGGTCATAGATAACTTCCTGCTCCCAGCCTCCATCTTCCAGCCTTTACACCAAAAAAAGTGAAAAATTTCACCTTTTATTATTTTTATTAGTTCTAAATAAGATTTATCTTTGCCGGATTATAAAACTTTGATTTGAAGGAATGAAAAAGCAGTATGCATTCATAGGTCTATTAGCATCGGGATTACTATTTTCCCAGACAGTTAAAGATTCTGTAACCTCTAAAGGTATAGAAGATGTTGTTATCGTAGCATCAAGGAAACCAACCAAAATATCTGAAATTCCCGGTACCGTTTGGGTAGTTCAGAAAGAAAAAATTCAGGAGCAGGCCAAAAGTGGAGTTCCTATTAAGGAAATGTTATCCATTTTAATTCCAAGTATGGATATTGGCCCACAAGGGAGAACAAACTATGGCCAGAACATGAGGGGACGTTCTGCCTTGGTGATGATAGACGGAGTTTCTTTAAATAGTATCCGTGCGATCAGCCGTCAGCTGGATGCTATTGATCCATTTAATATTGAAAGAATTGAAGTGCTTTCCGGAGCAAGCTCAATTTATGGAGGAAATGCTACCGGTGGGATCATTAATATCATTACCAAAACACCTTCCAAAAAAGGAATCAGCGGAGAAACTGAATTGGGAATACGTACAGGATTTATGGGTAAAGATGACCATGATTTCCGTGCGGCTCAAGCTATTTCAGCCAAAGGAGAGAAGTTCTTCGGGAGATTGGGAGTTGCTTATCAGCAAAATGGCGGAGTATATGGAGCCAATCAGAAACAGCTGTTTACAGATATTACCCAAACCGATCTTCAGTACAACCAATCTATTGACATCCTTGCAACCGGAGGATATCAGTTTAATAATAAGCATAAAATAACTGCTTCCCTTCAATATTATAATTCCAAATTCAATGGAGACAGAAGTTTGTATTTAGGGGAAAACCTAGGCGCTTTTATTAAAAGAGATGGAAGTTTACTGGAAATGAGAGATGGTTTTTCTTCCGATAAAAATGTAGGTACAGAACGTTATATGGGAACAGTAGCTTATACAGGGAATAATATTCTTGGAGGACAGGATCTGTATGTTCAGTTTGCTACCCGTGCTGAAAAACTTGGATTCTATCCGTTTCCGGGAAATTTAAAACTACAAACAAAAACAATTCCTTATATGTCTTCTTCACAACAGGATACCTATTACTCAGGATTAAAGGCTTTGTTGTCTAAATCATGGAGAGGACTCAATGTAACCTATGGAGTAGATGTAGATTTTGAAAAATTTGAAGGAACACAATCCATTTATGATGTTGCTAAAACAATGTCAAGCGGAGGACTTATTAATGAAACGATGTTTACTCTGGGCAGATATCCTACCAACCGTTCACAAAGTTACGCAGGATATGTTCAGGCAAAATATAATATTATTCCAAAATTACAGATTAACGGAGGCGTTCGTTATCAGAATATTAAAGTAAAAGTAGATGATTTTGTTGGGTCAGAACAGCAGACTCAGATTACAGCAGGATATGGACAGTCAGCGTCTGCCATTCCTGGTGGGGAAAGCTCATATAATGTAACATTGGCGAATGCAGGGCTGCTATACAAGTTTAATGAACATCATCAGGTTTGGGGACATTCTCACAAGGAGTAAGTTTGGCAGATCCGGCAAAATATTATGGAATAGGAACCTATAAACTGAACGGAACCCATTGGGATGTAGTTTCCAGTATCAATGTCAAAGAACAGCCTTTACAGGCCATCAAAACCAATCAGTTTGAAGTAGGATACCGTATCAATAAAGGCGGTTTGAGAGCACAGGTTGCCGGATTCTTAAGCAATTCAGACAAAACTGTAGCGGTAGATAAAAAAACATTCCAGATTCTTGTTAATGACCTGAAATTAAGAAATATGGGAATCGAAGCTGAGATTTCTTATTCCATGAACAACGGAGTGTATTTCGGAGCAAGCGGATTATTGATTAAATCTGAGGTTGACAATAAAGGAGAATGGCAGAAACAGGAAATTTACAATGCTTCACCATCGAAATTGGTGACGTATATTGGATATAATATAAAAAACTGGTCATTCAGATTCCAGTCTTTACAGAATTTCAAGCAGAAAGATGAACTTAAAAATGTAGTGGAAGGGTACAATACCTCAGACCTTATGATAGGATATAGATTCCAGTTTGGAAAATTCAATCTTGGAATTCAGAACCTGTTCAATACAGATTATCAAACCATCTGGAGCAAGCGTTCGCAAGTGCTATATTCAAGCTATGGAATACCAGATCTATTCAATTATAAAGGAAGAGGCAGAACATTTAACCTGTCTTATACCTTTGAATTTTAAAAAAATAAGATTAGGGTAATAATGCTTTAATCTGAATTAAATACTTTCTACAAATCCGGTTTCTGATATTGATCGGAAGCTGGATTTTAATTTTAAAAACATTTCAGTTATGGCTCAAATTTCAACAGGGCAGTTCATTGCCGAAGTAACCAGAAAAGAATACATTACCGATCATTTTATCAGAGTGTATCTGTATTCTCCTGAAGTTCATTTGTTTAAAAATACGACAATAGGAGATAATAATAAAATTGCTATTCCTCCGGTTGGGGTAGACGAAGTTTATTTTCCGACAATAGAAAATGATGAATGGGTGTATCCGCCCAAAGAAGTGGCTCCGTCTATCAGAACGTATACCCATAGAGGAATTGATTTGGAAAAGAATGAAGTGTTCATTGATTTTGCAGATCACGGAGATGGTGGGCCAGCTTCGAAATGGGCAAGAGAAGCAGAAGCTGGGAAAAAACTTGGAGTAATGATGCGCCTGGATGGAAAAGAGTTATATCCTGAAGCAGAATGGTATTTATTAGCGGGTGATGCTACTGCAATTCCTGTTTTGAGCGCCATTTTAGAAACCCTTCCGGAAACAGCAAAAGGAATCTGTATTATCGAAGTTCATGGAAAAGAAGATGAGCAGATCCTGGAAACCAAAGCGGATATTGAGTTTAAATGGCTTCACAATTCTCAGCCTCAAATCAGCAGTGAAATTGCAGAGATGATAAAGAGTATTGATATTCCTGAAATTTCAAAATTCGGATATGTAGCATGTGAATTTTCCAGCGTTAAAGAAATCCGTACTTACCTTCGAAAAGAAAAAAACTGGACATCCAAAGAACTTTATGCATTTTCTTATTGGAAAGCAGGTAAAGCAGAAAACGAGTCACAGGCAGACCGACACGAAGAAAAAGATTCAATAGCATAGCATAACCTCAGTTGAGATAAAAGAACTATTTAATATTTTTAACACTGAGAACGCAACGGTTTTTATCAAACTTGAAAATAATTTTGTTCACAGAGGCATTTCATTCAGCGAGGACATTTACTGTTTCATTGCTGAGTGAAACGTCTTTTGCGATCTTATAAAAAGTATGAACATCCTAAAAACCTTGCGATCTATTGCGTTATCATATTGCATATAATGAAGATCTCAGCAAAGTTAATGTAATAACAAACCTCGTAACTCGTAACCCGTAACTCGAACCCAATAACTCAAAACTCGCCATTCCAACTTTGAACTTTACCGCTTGAAGCCGTATCTTTGCCACTATGAAAGATTTAATGGGCCAAGCCATCTGGGATTTTTATCATGACGAGAATCCTGAAGATCTGCAGACTGAAACTTCAATTTCTGAATTGGATGAACTTCCTGTAGACTATTTGTTCAGAGATTTTGAAGAAATGAATGACATTGAGCAAAAAGCATTGCAGCTCTCCAAAGGGAAAACTTTGGATATTGGTGCAGGAGCTGGTTCACATGCTTTGTATCTTCAGAATGAAATGAAACTTGATGTAACGGCATTGGATATTTCTCCAAAATCCATTGAAGTTTGTCAATTGAGAGGTGTAAAGAAGGCGGTTTGTACAAATATTCTTGATTTTTCGGGAGAAATGTTTGATACTATTTTGCTATTAATGAATGGTACCGGAATTTTTGAAGGATTATCTAAAATTGATACTTACCTTCAAAAATTAAGAACATTACTGAATGAAGACGGGCAGATCTTGATTGATAGTACAGATATTCTCTATATGTTTGACCGCGATAAAGATGGTGGAGTATATATTCCTGCCGGCGGATATTACGGAGAACTAGAATATATTGTTCATTATAAAGGAGAATCTGAAAAACCGATCACATGGCTCTATTTAGACTTCAATACATTGAAAAATGCTGCTGAGAACAATGGATTTAAGATAGAAAAGGTTTTGAAGGATGAAGATTCTTACTTAGCAAAACTGACTAAAAAATAAAATATATTTAACGATATTCAATGGAAACGGGCTTTAGCCCGTTTTATTTTTTTAGATTCCTTCCATTGGCTTTAGCCAAAACTTATTTTAAAATGATCTGAGAAATCTGAGAGAAATAAAACTAAATCGCATCATTTCAATTCGCATTATCAATACAATCCATGAGCAAGACAAAAGGTTTCAGTTAGTCATTAGATATCTATGGACTAATTTATTATTAGGTTTTGGCTAAAGCCATTGGAACGTTTGTATAAATGAAGAACGGGCTAAACCCGTTCCTATTGAATTTGATATCTGTATATTGGTGATTCCTGTAAATAGAATTATCACATTCCAAAGTTAAGGATCTGCGAAATCTGTGTGATCTGCGAGAAAATATAATCCATAACCACCAAGTATTCTAAAATAAGAAAGGCTGCTTCTTATAGAAACAGCCTTTAATCTTTATAATAAGAGATAATTATCCAATCTCAATACCGTTTTCAACATTGCTGTCGTCAGGTGTTACAAAAGATAATTTACCATCCGGTTTAGTCGTTAATAATAACATTCCCTGAGATTCAATACCTCTGATCTTTCTTGGAGCAAGGTTTAACAAGATCATTACTTGTTTACCTACTACCTCTTCAGGAGTGAAGCTTTCTGCAATTCCCGAAACCACAGTTCTTACGTCTACTCCTGTGTCTACCGTAAGTTTAAGTAATTTATCGGCTTTTTCTACTTTTTCAGCTTCTAAAATGGTAGCTGTTCTAAGATCTATTTTAGTAAAATCATCAAAAGAGATTTCTTCTTTCATTGGATTAGCGTTAGGGTTTGTTTTCTTATTGTTTTGTTTGGTGTCTTCCAGCTTCTGAATCTGAGCTTCGATTACGTTATCTTCAATTTTTGAGAATAGAAGTGAAGCTTCGTTGATTTTGTGACCTGTTTCGATTAAAACAGATTGAGTTTCAACATCACTCCAGTTTTTCTTTTCAACATTGAACATATTCAATAACTTTTCAGAGCTGAAAGGCATGAATGGCTCACATAGCTGAGCTAAAGCAACCGCGATCTGAGCACCTACAAATAAAGATTGAGCTGCTTTTTCCGGGTTATCTTTAATCGTTTTCCAAGGCTCTTCAGTCTGAAGGTATTGGTTCCCGAATCTTGCAAGGTTCATTAATGCAGTTAAAGAGTTTCTAAACTCATAATTGTCAAGGTATCCTGAAATTTCTTTGGCTGCCTTATTGATTTCTTTTAATTCCGGGCTATTAACATCTCCCTGCGGAATAACTCCATCATAATATTTGTGAATAAGGACTGCAACTCTGTTGATAAAGTTTCCGAAGATCCCTACCAACTCAGAATTGTTCTTCGTCTGGAAATCTTTCCATGTAAAGTTATTATCCTTAGTTTCAGGAGCTGAAGAAAGAAGAGCATATCTTAAAACGTCCTGTTGACCTGGGAAATCTTCCACATATTCATGTGCCCAAACTGCCCAGTTTCTAGATGTTGAGATTTTATCATTCTCAAGATTCAGGAATTCAAAAGCAGGTACATTTTTAGGCATGATATAATCTCCATGTGCCTTCATCATCGCTGGGAAGATAATACAGTGGAATACGATATTATCCTTTCCAATGAAGTGTACAAGGTCACTGTTTTCACTTTGCCAGTAATCTTTCCAGTCTTTTCCGTTCTTTTCTGCCCATTCTTTAGTAAATGAAATATACCCGATTGGAGCATCAAACCAAACGTAAAGAACTTTTCCTTCTGCATTTGGAAGTGGAACCGGAACTCCCCAGTTTAGATCTCTGGTCATAGCACGTGGCTTCAAACCATCATTTAACCATGATTTAACCTGGCCGTATACGTTAGGTTTCCAATCATCTTTATGACCTTCAATGATCCATTCGTTTAAGAAATCCTCGTATTCATTAAGAGGCAGATACCAGTTCTTTGTATCTTTAAGAATAGGAACATTTCCGCTAAGCATTGATTTTGGATTGATCAGTTCAGATGGAGAAAGGGTAGAACCACACTTCTCACACTGGTCACCATAAGCATTCTCATTGCCACAATTTGGACAAGTTCCTACAATATAACGGTCTGCAAGGAATTCTCCTGCCTGCTCATCAAAATATTGCTCAGAAACTTCTTCAGTAAATTTTCCTTTTTCATAAAGAACTTTGAAGAAATCCTGGCTGGTTTCATAATGTTTTGGAGACGTTGTTCTAGAATACTCATCAAATGAAATTCCCAGATCAGCAAAAGATTTCTTAATAATCTCGTGATACTTGTCCACAATATCCTGAGGCGTAACGCCCTCTTTTTTAGCTCTTATGGTAATAGGGATTCCGTGCTCATCTGAACCACAGATAAATGCTACATCTTTTCCTAATCTTCTCTGAAATCTTGCGTAAACATCCGCAGGAATATAAACACCTGCCAAATGTCCTATATGAACCGGGCCGTTTGCATAAGGCAAAGCTGCCGTAATCATCTTTCTGTTTGACATTTATAGTAAAGTTTTGACTGCAAAGATAAGGATTATCTCTTGAATACCGCTCTTTGTGGAGTTATTATGATGAATGTTGTCGTTTTTCAAGGTTGAATATGAAATTAAGTTAAACAATTGTTTAACTTTTTGTTAATGTAAAACAATTGTTATGCATTGCATACTATCGTGTAAAATATTGAGGTGTATATTTTTAACTAAAAACGGTTTCGTAATATACATAATTTTATCATAATTTATATTAAAATTATAATAATTCTAATTTTTTTTTAAATTGCAAGACTGGCTAAGGGCCGGATTTAAGACTGAAAAACGAAACTATAAAAATAAAATTGTGAAGAATTTTACAACGGTATTAAAAATAGCGCCTGCTTTTTTACTGGCAAGTACAGTAATGCACGCGCAGACTAAGGATTCTACCACTAAGGAAAAGAAGATTGATGAAGTAGTATTAATTGGGTATGGCGCTAAAAAGAAGTCGGATTTAACAGGTTCTGTAACTGCTGTTTCTGAAAAAGACTTTAATAAAGGAGCAATTGTATCTGCAGATCAATTAATTAACGGTAAAGCACCAGGGGTGAGAATTACCAGTGATGGTGGAGCTCCCGATTCAAAACCCAATATAAGGATTAGAGGAGGTGCGTCTTTAACGGCGAATAACAATCCGCTAATCGTAATTGATGGAGTTCCTTTAGATTCTGGTAATCCTGCGGGGGTTTCCAATCCGCTATCTTTAGTAAATCCAAATGATATTGAATCATTTTCGATCTTAAAAGATGCTTCTGCTACTGCCATTTATGGTTCAAGAGCTTCCAATGGGGTTATTATTATTACCACGAAGAAAGGGTCTTCAGGAAGAATGAGAATCAATTATAGTGGAAATATTTCGATAGGAAAGGTTACCAAAACTATCGACGTGATGGACGGGCCTACTTTTGAGAAATTTATAAATGAATATAATCCAACTTATGCTAGTATGCTAGGGGTTACAGAAAATGGAAAGCAAACCATGTACAATACCAATTGGCAGGATGCGATTTTCAGAACTTCTGTTTCTACGGATCATAATCTAAGTATAAGATCTAATTTGTTTAAATCAATTCCTGCAAGATTTTCATTTGGATATAATAATACACAAGGGATTGTAAAGACAAATGATTATGATCGATACACAGCGTCAATGAAGCTGACTCCAACTTTATTTGATAATCATTTAAAAGTTGATATTAATATAAAGAATATTTTCTCCAACAAAAATACAATCGATGCAGATGGAGCAATTGGATCAGCAATAACAGCAGATCCTACGAAGCCTATATATAATCAGGATGGAAGTTATTATCAGACTTTTAACGGATATGTTATGGCAGGAGCAAGAAATCCTGTTGCGATCTTGATGCAACGTACAAGGCCTGAAAAAGTACAAAAGTTCCTTGGAAATGTTGAATTAGATTATAAAATGCATTTTTTGCCGGATTTAAGGGCTGTTGTTAACTTGGGAGCAGAGTCTTCTTATGCAAAAATTCGTGAAGTGTATGGAGATAATGCTTTACAGTCTTACAGAACTGTTTACCAGAATAATGTTGCTGTAGGTGGAGTTTATAATCCAGGACTGAATTACGGTGAAGAGCAGAATATTTTCAACAAACTATTGGATGCTTATTTGGTGTACAGTAAAAAGTACGATGACAAGTTTATTTCAAAGTTTGATGTTCAGGGAGGATATTCTTATCAAAACTTTGATAATAAAGGGTCGAAACAATTATTTAATATGGATGATCCGTCAGGTGTTCGTCAGGAATCTCCGTATAATAAATATATTAACAATTACAGAAATGTATTAAATATCCAGTCATTCTTTGGAAGAGCAAATATAGATATCCAGAATAAATATTTATTCACATTGAGTTATCGTGCTGATGGCTCCTCCCTTTTCCCTTCAAATAAAAGATGGGGGCACTTCCCGGCAGCAGCTTTTGCATGGAAACTGAATGATGAGAAGTGGATGGAAAACTCAGGATTCTCAGAATTGAAATTAAGATTAGGATGGGGGAAAACAGGACAGCAGGACATTACTGGATCTGCAGGATTCTATCCTTATAATCCTTTATATGAAATCGGAGATACCAGATATTTCTATTTCCCAAGAACTATTTTGCCGAATGGAGCTATTATTCCTGAATTATTTACAGCCCTTCCATATAACCCATACTTAACCTGGGAAAAAACAACTACTTATAATGCCGGAGTGGATTTTGGAACTAAAAACCGAAGAATATCCGGATCCATAGAGTATTATTATAGAAAAACAACAGATTTATTGGCCAGAGTACCTTTCCCATCAGGTCAGATGCTTTCAAATGAGTTTATTGATAATGTAGGAAGTCTTACAAATAAAGGTTTTGAAGCCTCTTTTAATGTTAATCCTATAAAAACACAGAATCTAAATTGGGATCTGAACGGAAACATCGCTTATAACATAGGAACAGTAGATGATTTGAAAGGAAGAGACAAAGTAGGGGCTAATGAATCTTCTCTTGCATTTGCAGGAACAGGGGTTCTTTTAGCTTATCATGCCGTGGGGCAACAGCCTTACTCTGCATGGGTATACCAGCAGGCTTACGACAGCAATGGAAGAGTGATTCCTGGTGCTTTTGTAGATAAAAATGGAGATGGGATCATCAACGATGCAGACAAATCTTTTGTGCCTCTGAGACCTAAATGGACGTTTGGATTCGGAACATCTTTAAATTATAAAAATTTTGATTTATCAGCTAGTTTTAGAGGGCAGATAGGAGGAAAGGTTTATTATGCTGCGAGAGTAAACAGAGGATATACAGAAGCTTCTAACCCAGTAAACAGTAATAGTTTGTTCAATGTTCTTAATTTTTATGATGGAGCAGCAGATCCGAGATTCAAAACAAAAGGAGATGCAGAAGGGTTATCCGATTACAACTTGCATGATGCAACTTTCTTACGTTGTGAGAACATTACATTAGGATATAAGTTTGATAAGTTGTTTAAAGGTACAAGTCTAAGAGTTTATGGTGCTGTTAATAACGCATTTGTTATTACAAATAAATATGTGGGTCAGGATCCTGAGAACTTCAACGCGATAGATGCCAACTTCTATCCTAGACCTAGAATATACACTTTTGGAGTAAATCTTGATTTTTAAAATTTGACACACATGAAACTTAATAAATTTAAAATAATACTATTATCATTCGCTTTAGTTTCTACAACTTCATGTCTGAATGAATTGAATACAGAGCCTGAATACCTTTTAACTTTAGAGCAGCTCCTTGAATCACAGCCTAACGCTGCCAATGGTCTTTTAGCAAAAGTGTATGCGTCACTATCAATGTCAAGTGCAAAAGGGCCCGGTGAAGCAGATATTACAGGAGATGACAAAGGAGAAACTGTTTTTCTGAGAGGGATTATTAATCTTGAAGACTTTACTGCTGATGGAATGAAGAACAGATGGGGTGATAACGGGCTGGATCAGTTAACAACTACCACGAAATGGACTTCTGATAATAAGTTTTTCAGATATCTTTTTGATAGAGTATACTATACTGTGCCTCAAGCAAATGCATTAATTGATGCTTTTGGGAAAGCTAATATTAGTAATAAAGAACAATACATTGGTGAACTAAGATTTATCAGAGCTTTTGCATATTTTTATATGATTGATTGTTTTGGAAAAGGGGTAATTGTTACAGAAAAAGACCTTGCCAATCCAACGCCTAAAGAACAGGCATCAAGAATAGAACTATTCAAGTATGTAGAAAGTGAATTGTTGGCTATAGAACCTACTATCGCCAGTAAAACAGAATATGGTCATGTAAACAAAGCAACAGTACAGATGCTGTTATCCAGACTGTATCTTAATGCTCAGGTATATACGGGTACAGCAAGATGGAATGATGCTGCTACATATGCCAAAAAAGTAATTGATGAAGGAGGGTATACTTTAGATACCAATTTTGTAAGAATGTTTTCCGCAGACAATAATACTTCTCCTGAGATTATTTTCCCATTAATTGCCGACCCGATCGGGACACAAAGTTATGGTAACTCTACTTATATCATCAATGGAAGTACCGGAGGATCTCCTTCTACTTTAAATCCTGCTCTTCTTGGTATTAAAGGAGATGGATGGGGAGGTCATAGAGCTTCAAAAGCTTGGTATGGCCTTTTTGGAAACAGTCTTACTGATTACAACGGTGGTAGTGCTAATGCTGTAGCTACTACTCTAGATCAAAGAGGAAAATTATTCTGGCAGACAGGTCATGAATATGAAATGACGGATTACAAAACATGGACAGATGGTTATCCTTCAACAAAGTTCAGAAATTTAAGAACATCAGGGCCGTCAGAAACAACTGATTTCTCAGGAGCAGATTTTCCTGTATTCAGATTGTCAGAAGCATATCTTACCTATGCAGAATGTGCAATCAGAGGAGCTTCTACAGCAAACTTAGGACAGGCTTTAACTTATATGAATGAGCTGAGAGGGAAAAGAACAGCTTCTGCAATCAACGCAGGTAATCTTACCTTGGATTTCATTTTAGCGGAAAGAGCAAGAGAATTCAACTTGGAAGGACAGAGAAGAACTGATTTAATTAGATTTGATAAGTTTACAGGAGGTTCATACCTATGGCCTTGGAAAGGAGGGGTGAAAGATGGAACTGCAATTTCGTCTAATTATAATGTGTTTCCTATTCCGAATACAGCCTTGTCTTCTAATCCAAATTTAACACAAAATCCTGGGTATTAATTTTTAAAACTGAAACTGAAAATGAAACATTTTTTTAAAATATTCACAATAGCCGTTCTTGGGATTTTGGTTGCTTCGTGTAAAGATGAAGATCAGGCAATGCTTAATGAAACGGCTCAGAGTAAAATTTCATCAGATAAAACGACCATAGTTTTAGATAAAACTCATTTAGATGATACAGCAGTTAATTTTACATGGGCAAAATCAACTTTCGATTTGGCTGTAGTTTCTGCTCCAAAAATTGAAATAGGACTTAAAGGAAATAATTTTAAAGACGGTAAGTCTTTAGATGTTGTAACGTCTCCTTATTCAATGACCAATAAACAATTAAACACATTGTTATTGAGTTTAGGAGCTGCTCCTAATGAAGTTAACCAGATAGAAGTAAGGGTAAGGACAGTGGTAGGAACAGCATCATTTTATTCGAATGTAATTACATTAGCTGTAACACCTTATATTTTAGGACCTATATATAATTATACAGATCTTTATCTTATTGGTGATGCTACTGCTGCAGTTTGGGATAATTCAGCAACCAATGCAAAATTATATCCTTTACAAAAAACGGCTACCGCTGGAGTGTACTCTTATACAGGATATTTTGCAGCAGGAGGATTTAAACTTATTCAAACGCCAGGATCCTGGGATACTCAATATGGATTAGGGGCATCTGCCGGAGCACTGCTTGCAGGAGGAGGTTCTTCAAATATTCCAGTAGCTACAGCAGGATATTATAAATTGACCATTGATACTAATGCATTAAGCTATACATTAATCGCTATACCTGCTCCAACTAAAGTGTATACTACTATTTCTATGATTGGATCAGCTTCAGGAGATTGGAGTACTGATGTAGATATGGAAAAATCAACTTTTGATCCTCATATCTGGGTGAAGAAAAAAGTAAGCTTAAGTTCAGGAGAATTTAAGTTCAGAGCTGATCATGATTGGGGAACAAATTGGGGAGTTTCTAAAGAGTTTTTTGGAGTAGCAGACCTAGGGGGCGGAAATATTCCTGTAAGTGAAGCTTTCAAATATGATGTGTATTTCAATGATGTCACAGGAGAATATTCAGTGATCCCAGTATTCTAAATTAATAAAAATCAAATTAAAATAAAGCAAAGTGCTGCTTTGGGCAGCACTTTATTTTTTTAAGTTAATAAATAGTCATTATGAAGAAAATTACAGTTGGAGCGCTCTTGCTCTCAATGATGTTTGTAGGTGTGAAAGCACAATCTTTAAAATCACCGGACGGTAAATTTGAAATGAATTTCCAATTGAAAGATGGAGTTCCTTTCTATAACCTGAAATACAATGGTGCGGTAGTAGTAGAAGATTCTAAATTGGGATTGAGATTATTTAAAGACACAGCCATTAAATTTGCTTCTGAAATTGCCAAACCAGAAGACGCAAAGTACGACCTTAATAACGGTTTTGCGAAGGTAGATGAAAAAAGAGACTCCAAAAATGAAACCTGGCAGCCGGTTCTTGGAGAAAAGAAAAATTATATCAATAACTACAATGAATTAGCGGTAACGCTAAATCAGGCTTCTACAGATAGAAGTATTGTTGTGAAATTCAGATTATTCAACGATGGACTTGGATTCAGATATGAATTCCCACAACAAAAAAATCTTAATTATTTCGTTATTAGAGAAGAAGACTCTGAAATCGATTTTCCTACAGATATGAAAGCTTGGTGGATCGTAGCAGATTACGACTCTCAGGAATATCAGTATCAGGAAACAAAAGTTTCTGAAATTCCGGCAAAATGGGATAAAGCATATGACGCTAATGCTTCACAAAGTTTAGTAAAAAATGCAGTTCAGTCTCCATTAATGCTTAAAAAAGAAGGAAAATCACCTTTATACATCAATGTTGCTGAAGCAGCAGTATTGGATTATCCGGCTTCACATCTGGAAGTAGATGCACAGAACTTTAAGTTCAAAACACATTTAACGGCTGATAGACAAGGAGCAAAAGGATATATCCAAACTCCGTCAGTAACGCCTTGGAGAACAATTATCGTAGCTCCAAAAGCTGAAGAGGTAATGGATTCTAAAATGATCTTTAACCTGAATGAGCCTACGAAATATACAGATACTTCTTACATTCACCCTACAAAATACATGGGAGTTTGGTGGGAAATGATCATTGGAAAATCTCAATGGGCGTATTCTACAGCTGAAAATGTACACTTAGGTAAAACTGATTTTACAAAATTGACTCCAAACGGAAAACATGCTGCAAACAATACAAAAGTTAAAGAATATATCGACTTTGCTGCTGAAAACGGATTCCAGGGATTATTGATCGAAGGTTGGAACATCGGTTGGGAAGACTGGTTCGGTCACTCTAAAGAATTTGTTTTTGATTTCGTAACTCCTTACCCGGATTTTGATATCAAAATGTTGAATGACTATGCTCATTCAAAAGGAATTAAACTAATTATGCACCATGAAACTTCAGGTTCTGCAACGAATTATGAAAGATGGGCAGATAAAGCATTCCAAACGATGAACAAATATGGGTATGATGCTGTAAAAACAGGATATGTAGGAGATATTATCCCAAGAGGGGAACACCACTATTCCCAATGGACGATCAACCATTATTATAGAATTGCTGAAAAAGCAAACGACTATAAAATCATGGTAAATTCTCACGAATCTGTACGTCCTACAGGAGAAAGCCGTACCTACCCAAATTATATTTCTGCAGAAGCAGCTCGTGGAACAGAGTATGAAGCATTTGGAGGAAACAAGCCTGATCACCAAACAGTACTTCCATTTACAAGATGGATGGGAGGTTCTATGGATTACACGCCGGGAATTTTCCAAACGAAGTTAGATTATTATTTCCCTGGAGATCAGCGTTTCGTGAAAACGACATTAGCTAAGCAGCTTGCCTTGTATGTAACGATGTATATGCCGCTTCAAATGGCTGCCGACCTTCCTGAAAACTATAAAAAGCATATGGATGCATTCCAGTTTATCAAGGACGTAGCCGCAGATTGGGATGATACGAAAATCTTATCTGCAGAACCGGGAGATTATGTAATCACTGCCAGAAAAGCAAAAGGTACAGAAAACTGGTTTGTAGGAGGTATTACCGATGAAAACAAACGTGAGTACACTGTAGACTTCTCATTCCTGGATAAAGGGAAAAAATATGAAGCAACAATCTATGAAGATGGAAAAGATGCTGATTATATAGATAATCCTCAAAGCTATAATATCTACAAGAAAGAGATTACAAGCAAATCGAAAATTAATTTTAAAATGGTACGAAGCGGTGGTTTTGCCATCTCAATCAAACCGGTAAAATAAAAATTTCTTAATTTTATAATCCTTAAAGGTCTTGCCTTTAAGGATTTTTTTATTGGTAAAAGACTCTATTTTTAATGTTGATGGCTAAAATTTTTAATAAACAAAACGTATTTCTTCTTCTGTTGATCGGAATGGTCTTAATGGCAAAACTGATCCCTTTTGATCAATCCTATAATCAATATTTCAACCTTTCAGCCTTTATAGACTGGGGCATTGCAGCAATATTTTTACTGTATGGGCTTAAATTGAATTTAAAAGAGGTTGTAAAAGACATCTCCAACTGGAAACTGCATGTACTGATTCAAACTGGGACATTTATTCTTTTCCCTTTGTTGGTGTTGATCTTTTATCCCTTGGTAAAAGGCTCAGAGTATTATGATATATGGATTTCTATATTTTTCCTTGCTGCTTTACCCTCTACCGTTTCATCATCTGTAGTAATGGTATCTATTGCAAAAGGAAATGTGACTTCAGCTATTTTTAATGCTTCCATTTCTGGATTAATAGGTATTGTCATGACCCCTCTTTTAATGAGCTTTTTCTTAACTTCTGGATCAGGTTCAGGAGATCATGGAGAAGTATTGCAACAGCTTTTAATGAAAGTCCTTTTACCAATTATTCTGGGGGGTTTATTGAATCCGGTTTTCAAAAAATGGGTGACAAAATATGCCAGTATTATTTCAGAATTCGACAGGCTTATTATTTTATTAATTGTTTACGAAAGTTTCTCAACAGCCTTTATAGAAAATGTTTTCAGCTCAGTTCCGCCGGTTATATTTTTGATCCTGGCTTTCAGTGTTGTTTTCCTGTTTTTTGCGGTGTATAATATTCTCAAATTCATTTCTAAGAAAATGGGATTTAATGCTCAGGATACCATTACGGTAACTTTCTGTGGTTCAAAAAAATCATTGGTTCACGGAAGTCTTTTTCTGTTGGTTTTGAATATTCCTGAAGATCAGAAAGTATTATTTTTATTGCCTGTTATGGTGTATCACAGTTTTCAGTTGTTCTATGTAAGCTGGCTGGCAAGCAGAATCGCCCAAAGATCAGAGGGTGAGAAGAGCGTCGTAAGCTTGGATGAAAATCAGATAAATTGATTTCATCCCTGCGCCCATGAGAATATAACATAAGGTTCTTACCCTTTGTGGGATAGATAAAGAAAAAAAATAAACCATTAAGAACAGTGAAGATTGTAAGAACAGTTAAGTTTCATTGAAGATGAATGAAGCAGATTGCTTTATCAATAATAGCTTTAGCTATATTCTTAACTTTTCTTAGACCCTTAAAGACCTTAATGGTTCAAAAATTTTTAAACTGAAAAATAAATAGAATAGTCGTATTTTATGACTAACACCCATGTTCCATCTATCTGCTTTTAATTTGCAGTATATTCCGCTTCTGTCGTTGACTCTGCTTCTACTTCTGTTTGTTCGGGCTTAGCTTGCGGTGGTTTGTTTTTAATCTTCTCTTTATATTCTTTCTGAAACTGTCTTACTGTTTTTCCGGTTCCATCATGTCTCCATCCCGGTGAATAGAATAGATATTTTAGACGATCTTTGATCGAAAGCCCGGGTTGTCTCAGGTCTTTTCCGATTCTTCTCCATTCGTAAAACAGAACAGTGGCCGGATCCTTAGACTTCATTTTAGGATAGATACCATATTTTACAGGCACATTTGGGTCTTCCTTTTCAAAAGTACCGAAGATTTTGTCCCAGATAATCAGTCCCATTCCCATATTACGGTCTAAGTATTTAATATTACAGGCATGATGAACACGATGGTGAGAAGGGGTTACCAAAATATGTTCAAGGAAGCCCATACTTTTGATGGATTGTGTATGGACGAAAGTTCCATAGATCTGAATAGCAGAATAAGCTACCATAACATGCAGAGGGTGGAATCCTATGAATGCCAGAGGGGAAAAAAATAAATATCTGTACAATGGCTGAAACACAGGGCTTCTGAATCCTGTAGTAATATTAAAATAATCAGAATTATGATGGGTAATATGTACTGCCCAGAATACACGGGAATGATGATCTACATAATGGTGGACGTAGTAGGCAAAATCCTGAGCCAGAAATACTGCAATCCAATACCATACTCCAACTTCCCAATCAAAAATGCGATGATAGTAAAAGAACATCATGACAAGCATAGAGAATCCTTTCATGATGATATCCAAGCTATAATTTAAAAGGGCTAAAAGTACATTGGTAGCCACATCTTTGGTTTCATAAAGCTTTTCTTTATTGAAATGACTATAGGCCATCTCTATAAAGATAATACCTGCAAACATAGGAATAGCCCAAGGATAAACAATATCCGGCCCATCACTTTCAAACATTTTACTAAAATCAAACATTTTTTCTGTAAAACTAAGCATTAAATAGATAAAATGGGAATTTTTTAGATTTAATATTGGTTTTTGCCTGTGTTTTAATGAAAATTTAATAAATGGCTGGGTGCCGAATCGTGAATTATCTTTTTTTTGTTATAAAAATAAACCGCTTATATTGATGTTTAGCCTGTTTATATTCTCATAAAATCAAACCCTCTGAAATATTGATGAATAAAAGATAATTCTGCTTATTATTTTGTAATAACTCTAAAATTTTTTCGTAATTTGCTGCTAAGTTGTTCATACTTAAATTGTTGTGTTTTTTAATGTAACTTGCTGGTTTTTAAAATAATGAGCAGTGTTCTTAATGACGTTTTATAATGCACAGCTGATGGTTAAATAGAAGACTAAGACTAAGTTATGAGAAAAATATATACATTTTTTGCCCTATCCGCTGCTTCAATAGCTTTTTCCCAATCAAAAATATTGGAAAAAGTAGAACCTTCTTTCTGGTGGAAGGGGATGAAAAATCCTGAACTTCAGATCCTTGTTTACGGAAAAGGAATTGCCAATAATGAGATCTCCCTTTCAGACGCTGTACAGATTAAAGACATCCAAAAAGTAGAAAATCCGAACTACGTTTTTATTACGGTTAATACGAATGAGATTAACGTACCGAAGTTTACCATCAATATCAAAAAGAATAAAAAAAATCTGGGTTCTTATACTTATGAGCTCAAGCAGAGGAATTACGGGTCTGCGGATCGGGAATCCTATACTTCAAAGGATGTTATGTACCTGATTATGCCCGATCGTTTTGCTAATGGAGATGAAAAAAATGACTCTGTACCAGGCTTAACTGAAAAAGCAGATCGTAGTTTGCCTAACGGGAGACACGGTGGAGACCTAAAAGGAATCATGAATAATCTGGATTATATTCAAAATCTGGGAGCAACAGCTGTTTGGCTTACACCAGTGAATGAAGACAATGAAAAAGTGTATTCCTATCATGGATATGCCCAGACTGATTTGTATAAGATTGATGCTCGCTATGGAAGCAATGAAGATTATAAAAAGCTTTCTCAGGAACTCAATAAAAGAAAGATGAAGCTCGTGATGGATTATGTTACCAATCACTGGGGTATTTCGCATTGGATGATTAAAGATCTTCCTACAAAAGACTGGATTCATTGGTTCAAAGAAGGAGAGGATGGCTTCAAAAGATCCAATTACAAAACATCCACACAATTTGATCCCAATTCTTCAGATATTGATAAAAAATATGCATTGGACGGATGGTTCGATAAAACAATGCCAGATCTCAATCAGAAAAACCCTTTGGTTTTAAAATATTTGACCCAAAATGCCATCTGGTGGATTGAATATGCAGAATTAGGAGGATTCCGGGTAGATACTCATCCTTATAACGATAAGGAAGCTATGGCCAAATGGGCAAAAGCAATTACCGATGAATATCCGAAATTTAATATTGTAGGAGAATCTTGGTTGTATACTGCAGGACAGATTTCAGCCTGGCAAAAGAATTCTAAAACAGGAGAAGCAGCCGGATATAACTCCAATCTGCCGTCTGTAATGGATTTTATGTTATTTGGGGATATGCCGAAAGCGTTTAAAGAAAAAGAAGGCTGGAATGCTGGAATGATCAAAATTTATGACTCCTTTAGCAGCGATTTTCTTTATCCGGATATCAATAATGTAATGGTTTTCTTTGAAAATCACGATACCGAAAGATGGAATGAAATCTTCAATGCAGATCCCAATGTTTACAAAATGGGATTAGCTCTCATTTCAACCGTTCGAGGGATTCCACAAATCTACTATGGATCGGAAGTGGGAATGAGAGGAGATAAAGAAAAGGGTGGTGATGCCGATATTCGTAGAGATTTTCCGGGAGGTTGGAAATCTGATCAACAAAATGCCTTCAATCCGGCAACACAAACGTCTGAACAAAAAGAATTCTATCAGTTTACGCAGAAATTACTGAACTGGAGAAAAGGAAAAGAGGTTATTCATACAGGAAAAACGAAAAATTTTGTTCCAAAGGATGGGGTGTTTACCTATTTCAGATATAACGATAAAGAAAGTGTAATGGTCATCATCAACAATAATAAAAAAGATCAGACGTTAGACTTAAAATATTTTGAAGAATCATTAAAAGGATTTTCCAAAGGGAAAGATATTATTTCAGGAAAGGAATTTCCGTTACAGAATACATTGACGATACCCGCTCAAACACCATTGATTATTGAACTTGAAAAATAAATAATACCTATGAAAAAATTAATAGCTGTTCATACATTAATCCTGTTTTTATTTGGATTTACAATCGTTTCAGCACAATCAAATAAAGCATTTGAAAAAGAAAAATCAGAGATCGGTTCCATGCTTGATGCTTTTAATGTAGCTGCTGCAAAAGTAGATTATACAGGATATTTCAATTTTTTTGCTGACGAGTCCACGTTTATCGGAACAGATGCTACAGAAGTTTGGAATAAAAAAGAGTTCATGGTTTGGGCGAAACCTCATTTTGATAAAAAGAAAACTTGGAATTTTACAGCATTGAAAAGAAATATTCATTTCAGTAAAGATGGAAAACTGGCATGGTTTGACGAACTATTGGATACTCAGATGAAAATTTGCCGCGGTTCAGGGGTGGTAGAAAAAATCAATGGACAATGGAAAGTCAAACAATATGTTCTTTCTATGACCATTCCTAATGATGTTGTCGATAAAGTAGTAGCTGAAAAAACAGCTCTTGAAGATGTTTTGATTAAAGAACTAAAAACAAAATAAGCATAAAGATAACTATGGCTGGAAAAATGAAACCGGAACTTTCACTTACTCAGATCATCAATATGAGTATGGGATTCCTTGGGATCCAAATGGCGTTCGGATTACAAAATGGAAATGCAAGCCGTATTCTTGCCAATTTAGGAGCAGATGTTCATGAACTGTCGTGGTTCTGGCTGGTAGCTCCGATTACGGGACTTATTGTTCAGCCAATTATTGGCCACATGGGAGATAACACCTGGAGTCCTTTAGGAAGAAGAAAACCTTATTTTCTGATTGGAGCTGTTTTGTGTGCGATAGGACTAGTATTGCTTCCGAATGCAGCTTCTGTTACGCAGATGTTTGCAGCCAATGCACTTTTACTGGCAGTGATTTTCCTGGCAATGATGGATGCTTCAGTGAACGTTGCAATGGAACCTTTTCGTGCATTAGTGGGAGATATGCTTCCAAAACATCAGGGTACAATAGGATTTTCAGTACAAACCATTCTAATCGGTTTTGGAGCAGTACTAGGTTCTTATTTGCCAGATTGGTTAACGAAACTAGGCGTTTCTAACGTAGCACCAAAAGGTTTTGTGGCAGACAACGTAATTTATTCCTTTTACGTAGGAGCAGTATTACTGATTATCTCTATTCTATACACCATCATTACTACTAAAGAATACTCACCGGAAGAATTTGCAGCATTTGAAGATGGAAAAGAAATAGAACATGAAAAGTCTAAATTCTCAGATATTTTCAAGGATTTTGCCACTATTCCTGCGCAGATGAAAAAGCTGGGAATTGTTCAGTTCTTCTCTTGGTTTGCGTTGTTTACCATGTGGGTATTTACAACGAGTGCTCTGGCAACCCATCATTTGGGTCTTTCTCCGGAAGATACCCATTCAAAAGCCTTTAATGATGCAGGGGATTTAACCGGTAAGCTCTTTGGAATGTATAACCTTTGGGCAATTCCGTTTGCTTTTTTGCTAACGCCTATTGCCAAATGGATTGGTAAAAAACAAACCCATGCCTTAGCTTTGTTATGTGGAGGATTAGGATTGATCTCTATGTATTTCATCAAAAATGTAGATAATTTATGGATCTCAATGATCGGATTAGGATTTGCTTGGGCAAGTATCCTGGCAATGCCGTATGCCATGCTGATTGAAGTGATTCCTCAAAGAAAAATGGGCGTTTATATGGGAATATTCAATTTCTTTATTGTAATCCCGCAGATTATTAACGGGTTATTTGGAGGGCCTATCGTAAGTGGTCTTTTTGGAAAACAGGCGATGGATTACGTTGTAGTAGGTGGTGTCTGTATGCTGATTGGAGCTTTGGTAACAATGATTTTCGTTAAATCTGAAAATGAAACTCCCAAAGAAATCGAAGAAGAAATTAAGCAGGTGCATTTTTAATCAGAAGTAAATAAGCTTGAAATACATGATAATGCAATAATCATGATCGTATTAAAATTCAATAGAAGCGGGCTTTAGCCCGCTTTCACATTTAAAATATCTTCCATTTGGCTTTAGCCAAAATTTATATACTTCCAGGCTCTTATAAGATTAGACTCGCAGATTCTGCAGATGTCGCAGATTGTTTTGAAGACAGAAATATAAAAGCCACCTGACTCAGGTGGCTTTCTCAATTATAATCTTTTGTAGATGGCCGTTATTTCATCTTTTATTCCGTCTCCATTCACATCTGTGAGTTCTTGAATAGCTTCTAATTCAGTAGCACTCAATTTTTTTAAAGAATTAACCTCTACGGTTCCATCAGTATGTTTCACCTGAACTTTTTTAGTAGCAGTATCATAGGTATAATCTGAGGTAGCCTCGAAATCAATTTTGCATTGTGCTTCTGCATTTCCAGAATAGGCAATTTGATGCAGTTTTCCATTAGCAGCAAAGTCTAGAGATCCCTTTTTATCACATACATTGGCATCAGATGATTGGCTTGTAATGATACTGCCGTTTTTTCCGGAATAAGCCATATACCTAGAAGGTTGCCATTTACCAACAATACTTGCTTCTGGGGCATTGTTGTTCTCGTCGTTATTACTGCATGCTAATAGACTTATCACTGCAATACTTAGAAATAGAGTTTTCTTGATCATTTTTTTATTATTTGTGTTGACGGACAAATATAATAAGTTTTATAATACCCTTTGTGGTGAAATATATAGATTTAATTCGATACATAAATAGTATTTAATAGAGTATTTGTTAAATTTCAATCTGTCAGATAGCATTTGAAGTTTTTGGAAAGAGAAGAGAATACTAATAAACTTTGGAAAGATATAAGGCTTATGGCTAGAGAGCTTTTAACCAAAATGAATATAGAAAGCAGAGCCTATAATACAAAGTATATTACAATAATTCCCCAAAGCAATAAAGTGCAGGGTGAGCTATTTCTTGATCAGGTAATCCATAAATATCTACGAAAATCTTTAGTCTATGGAGAAAATAAAAAAATCATTGTTCAATCTTTAGTTTTTACAGCCTTCATTGTTCTTAGATTTCCTTTCTTATCTTACATCAACTTTTTTTTACCTTCTCATCCCGTACATTTGTACCATAAATAATCACAGAAATGAAAACAGTATATCATAAAGCAGATTCAAGAGGCCACGCCAATCATGGTTGGTTAAATTCTTACCATACATTCAGTTTTGCCAACTATCAAAACAATGACAGAACAAACTTTGGAGTGTTAAGAGTATTGAACGATGACACCGTTTCTCAGGGAATGGGATTCGGGACGCATCCACACAGAGATATGGAAATTATTTCAATTCCTTTAGAAGGAGATCTGGAACACAAAGATTCAATGGGAACTACTGCAGTGATCAGAAAAGGAGAGATTCAGGTAATGAGTGCCGGAACTGGAGTGAAACACAGTGAATACAATAAAAATAAGGACGAAGAAGTAAAATTTTTACAAATTTGGGTTTTTCCTAGAGAGTTGGATCTTGAACCAAGATATGATCAGAAAAGCATTAAAGAAGGAGAAAAAATCAATGGATTCCAACAGATCTTATCTCCTAATAAGAATGATGACGGAGTTTGGATTCATCAGGATGCATGGTTTAATATCGCCAACTTCAAAAAAGGAAATGGTAAAAACTATATGCTGAACAAAAAAGGCAATGGAGTGTATGCATTTGTTTTAAAAGGAAGTGCAAAAGTAGGAGACCGAGTACTGAATGAGAGAGACGGATTAGGAATCTGGGATACCCAAAGCTTTAATATCGAAGCGGTAGAAGATGCTGAAATATTATTGATGGAAGTCCCAATGGAATTACCTTCTTATCTTAAATAAAAAACTAAATTTGTATCCTCAAAATTAAAATAGTAGAGAATCATCATGTAAGATCTTTAGAAATGGTGGCTCTTTAACGTATAACAAAAATATAAAACGATATATGAAAATCTTAGCAATAGCAGGAAGTAACTCAGAAGTTTCAATGAACAAACAGTTGGTAGCTTATGCATCAACATTATTTGAAAATGCAGAAGTAGAAGTGATTGACTTGAACCCTTTCGAAATGCCAATCTATAAACACGAAAGAGAATTAGCAGGCGGAGTTCCTCAGGAAGCACATGACTTTGCTGCTAAAATTGATGGGGCAGATGTATTATTGGTTGCTTTAGGAGAGCATAACGGAACGTATTCTACCGCATTCAAAAATGTATTCGACTGGGTATCCAGAATCAAAGACAGAACAGTATGGAACGAAGTACCAATGTTATTGATGTCTACATCACCTGGAGGTAGAGGTGGAGCAGGTGTTTTAGATGCAGCATCTAAGCGTTTCCCTTTCCACGGTGGAAATGTAGTAGAAATTTTCTCACTTCCTTTCTTCAATGATAACTTTGATAAGGCAGAACAAAAAATTTCTAACACTGAGAAAGACAGTGAATTAAAGGAAAAAGTAAAGAAGATTGCAGCCATTGAAACAATCCTTGAAAAATAGAATTTGAATATTCATTTAAAATTACTATTTTTGCAAAAAGAAAAGAGATGAAAATTCAGACCTCCTATAAACAATGTTTTTCTCATAAAGGGAAAATTGTGGGCTCTGAAATTCTGAGATAAAATAACGGCCGATAATCTGAAAAGATTGTCGGCTTTTTTGTTTTCTAAATCGAGTATAAAAAGTAAAAATATAAAAGTGAAATGCATCAGTATGCCGGTGATAATAAACCAATTTTCTGTTTTTTTTAATTAGATTATTGTTACATTGTTAAACTGATATACTGTTACATTAAATAAATTATTAAGCATGAGCAACACTTACAAATCAGCAGGAGTAGACAAAGAAGAAGGATACAAAACGGTTGACAAGATCAAAAAAGCAGTGGGTGAAACCCATAATTCCAATGTATTGAACCATTTGGGAAGCTTTGGAGCTTTCTACGAAATCGGCGGATACAAAAATCCGGTTCTTGTTTCAGGAACAGATGGAGTAGGAACTAAGCTGAAAGTAGCTTTGGATACCAAAAAATATGACTCTATTGGAGTAGACTGTTTTGCAATGTGTGCCAACGATATTCTTTGCCACGGTGCTAAACCTCTATTCTTCTTAGATTATTTAGCTTGTGGAAAGCTTGATTCTGAAATCGCAGCTGAAATCGTTCTTGGAATGGTAAATGCTTGTAAGGATAATAACTGTGCATTAATCGGTGGGGAAACTGCTGAAATGCCGGGAATGTACCAGCCAGGAGATTATGATGTTGCCGGATTCTGTGTTGGAATCGTAGAAAAAGACCAGATTATTGATGGGTCTAACATTAAAGCAGGTAATAAAATTATCGCATTGCCAAGCTCAGGATTCCATTCAAACGGATTCTCTTTAGTAAGAAAAGTATTCCCTAACTTCGAAGAAGAGTTTGAAGGAAAACCTTTATATGAAACACTTTTAGTTCCAACAAGACTATACTTCAAAGACATCCATAAAGTACTGGAAGAAGTAAAAGTAGGCGGAATTGCTCACATTACAGGTGGTGGTTTATACGAAAATGTTCCAAGAATTATTCCTGAAGGACTTTGTGCTTCTATTGACGGTTCTAAAATCAGAATTCCAAATGTAATGCTTGAACTGGAGAAGAGAGGCGGAATCGCTCGTGAAGAAATGTACGGTACTTTCAATATGGGGGTAGGTATGATCATCGTAGTAGATGCTGAACACGCTGAAAAAGTATTACACCTTTTAGATGATGCATACGAAATCGGTGAAATCACTGAGGGAGCAGAAAAAATCAATTTATCACTATAAATGACATCAGATTCAGACACCAGACTTTAGGTCTGATATCTGACATCTAACATCGGAATAATGAAGAACATTGTTGTACTTGTATCCGGTTCAGGAACTAACCTGCAGAGAATCATAGATACTATTGAAGCTGGAGAAATCCAGAATGCAAAAGTAAGTCTGGTGGTTGCTGACAGAGAATGTTTTGGATTAGAAAGAGCAGAAAATCATAATATTAAAAATATACTGATTCCAAGAGGAAAGAATTTCAGCAGCGAATTGGCTAACGTAATTCCACAAGATACAGATCTTATTGTATTGGCAGGATTCCTATCCATTTTAAAACCTGAGTTCTGTGAAAAATGGAATGGTAAAATAATCAATATTCATCCGGCGTTGCTTCCAAAATTTGGAGGAAAAGGAATGTGGGGAATGAACGTTCATAATGCAGTTATTGAAGCTAAAGAAACAGAGAGTGGTGCAACTGTACATTTTGTAACTCCTGGGATTGATGAAGGAGAACCCATTCTTCAGAAATCTTTTGAAGTAACAGCGGATGATACTCCTGAAACATTAGCCCAGAAAGTTCACCATATTGAATATGAAATATTTCCTTTAGCGATTAATAAAGTTCTGGGAAACTAATAAATATAACAATGTATCAGTGTAACAGTTTACCAATATTAAAGGTATTGTTACATTGCTAGATTGATACATTGTTACATTAAATAAAAAAAATCTAAGTAAAATAAAAAGTAATCCGGAGGTGAAAGAACCGGATACAGTTTGAAATAACTGTGAAAAGTAAAAATTGAAAGTAATGAGTAAAAAGAGAGTTTTAATCAGTGTTTCTGACAAAAGTGGATTAATTGAATTTGCACAGTTTTTGGAAGCTCAGAATTATGAGTTGATCTCCACAGGAGGAACATTCAAACATTTGAAAGACGCTGGTTTAAATCCAATTCAGATTGATGAGGTAACCAATTTCCCTGAAATGTTGGACGGTAGAGTGAAAACTTTACACCCAAAAGTTCACGGTGGATTGTTAGCGGTTCGTAACAACGAAGAGCACATGAAAACTGTACAGGAGCACGGAATTGGTCTGATAGACATGGTGATCGTAAACCTTTATCCTTTCTTTGAAAACGTGAATAAAGACATTTCTTTACACGAGAAAGTAGAGTTTATTGATATCGGTGGACCATCAATGCTTCGTTCTGCTGCGAAAAACTTTGATTCTGTTACCGTAATTACTGACGTAGAAGATTATACAACAGTAAAAATAGAAATGGAACAAAACGGGGATACTTATATCGAGACCCGTAAAAAGCTGGCAGGAAAAGTATTCAACCTTACATCAGCTTATGATGCTGCTATTTCAAGAATGCTTTTAGATGAGGAATACCCAACGTATTTAAATGCATCTTACAAAAAGGTTTCAGATTTGAGATATGGCGAAAACCCTCACCAGTCAGCAGCCTATTACGTTTCTACTTTCGAGAACGGAGCGATGAAAGACTTCGAACAGCTTGGAGGGAAAGAACTTTCTTTCAATAATCTACGTGATATGGATCTTTGCTGGAAAGTAGTTACTGAGTTCAAAGAAGAAATGGCTTGTTGTGCTGTAAAACACTCTACACCATGTGGCGTAGCCATCGGAACTTCAGCATTGGAAACATACCAAAAAACTTTCGAATGTGATCCGGTTTCCATCTTTGGCGGAATTGTTGCAATGAACTACAAGATCGATGCTGCAACGGCTGAAGAGCTAAACAAAACATTCCTTGAGATTGTAATGGCTCCGGACTTTGACGAAGAAGCTCTTGAAGTGTTAAGAAAAAAGAAAAACCTTAGAATCATCAAAATCGTAAACCCTGTTTCTGATAAGAAAACTTGGGTAAAAGTAGATGGTGGTATCTTGGTTCAGGATAATGATTTACATTTCTCTGATGATATCAAAGTAGTTACTGAAACTCAGCCTACAGAAGAACAGAAAAAAGCATTGCTTTTCTCTCAGAGAGTGGTAAAATATGTGAAGTCTAATGCTATTGTGGTTTCCAACGGAATCCAGGCTTTCGGAATCGGAGGCGGACAGGTAAACAGAATCTGGGCTACACAGCAGGCAATCGAAAGAGCAAAAGAAAAATTCACAGGAGATTTAGTATTGGCTTCTGACGCATTTTTCCCTTTCCGTGATGTCGTAGATTTCTGCGCTCAGGAAGGTATCAAAGCAATCATCCAGCCAGGAGGAAGTGTAAAAGATCAGGACAGTATTGAAGCTGCTAATGAGCATAAAATCCCAATGATGTTTACTGGGGTTAGACACTTTTTCCACTAATTAAAATAGAGTTAAAAAATAATTTTGGATGGTAATTTTAACATCCAAAATTATATATTTGTAGAATAAGACTAGATAATAAATAAAGTATGAGAATATTAATCATAGGTGAAGGCGGTAGAGAATCTGCTTTAGCAGCAAAGCTTCAGAATGACCCAAGAATTTCTAAAATGTTTTTTGCCAACGGGAATGCTACTACCGATGTAATAGGGAAAAATGTTCATTTATCAGAAATCAAAGAACTTAGAGATTTCGCTATTAAAGAAAAGGTCGATTTAACGATCGTAGGACCTGAAGCTCCATTGGTAGCAGGTCTAAAGGATGAGTTCAAAAAACATGATCTTAAAGTTTTCGGACCGACTCAGAAAGTGGCAAGCCTGGAAGGAAGTAAGGCTTTCTCTAAGAAATTTATGCAGACCTATGATATCAAAACAGCTAAAGCTGTAGTATTTGATTCATATAATGAAGCAAAAGAATATATCCAGACTCAGCAATATCCTCTAGTGATTAAAGCGAGTGGTTTAGCGGGTGGTAAAGGTGTTGTTATCTGTGATAACCTGGAAGAAGCTGAAGCTACCATTCACGACTTCATGATCAGAAGAATTTATGGTGATGCCGGTATCCGTTTAGTAATCGAAGAATATTTACAAGGATTTGAAGCATCTATCATCGCTTTCTCAAACGGTGAAAAATTATTCCCTTGTATTGCAGCAAAAGATTATAAGAAAGCCGGAAATGGAGATTCAGGGCCAAATACAGGAGGTATGGGTTCTGTGGCACCAAGCCCGGAATTCACTCAGGAGCACTATGCTGATTTTGAACAAAATATTTTAGAGCCTACTATTAAAGGTCTTAAAGCAGAAGGATTCAGTTTCAAAGGAATCATTTTCTTTGGATTAATGGTCACTAAAAACGGTGCTTACCTTCTAGAGTACAACATGAGATTCGGAGATCCTGAAACTCAGGTATTGATGGCTCTTATGGAAAACAATCTTCTTGATGTAATCCAGGACTGTATGGAAGGAAAAGATATCGAACTTAAATTTAAAGACGAAAAAGCAATTTGTCTTGTAATGTGTTCGGGAGGATATCCAAGAAACATTGAAACAGGTTTCGAAATTACAGGAGAAGACAAACTGAAACACAGTAAACTATTATACGCAGGAGCTATCAGAAAAGGAGATAAAGTGGTTTCCAATGGTGGTAGAGTACTGAACATTGTAGCTACAGGTGCTACTTTCGACGATGCCCGCAAGAAAGTTTACGAAGATGCAGGTCATGTACATTTCGATTACGGCTTCTATAGAGAAGACATCGGAAAGTTTTAATAAAATCATGAAAAAAGATTTGGAGTCATTCCAGGTCTTTTTTTGTAAAACAGTTAATATTAGAAAAAAGAGTTCAGATGTAAGATAAAAGCGTTCAGATCAAAAATCTGATGTCTAATGTCTGAAATCTGAAATTTTTCAAACAAATCAATTATCAAAAATGAACAACGGTATTATTATTTTAGATTTCGGATCCCAGTACAACCAGCTTATCGGAAGAAGAATCCGTGAGATGGGTGTGTATTCTGAAATCTTACCTTTCAATACACCTTTACAAGATATTTTAGCAAAACAGCCAAAAGGAATTATTCTTTCAGGAGGGCCAAGTTCTGTAAACGCAGAAAATGCTCACCTGGTTGAAAAAGAACTGTACGAGCAGGGAGTGCCTGTTTTGGGGATTTGCTATGGAATGCAGATGACCGCTCACCTTTTAGGAGGAAAAGTAAACAAGGGAGAAAAAGGAGAATACGGAAAGGCTAATCTTGAAATCGTTAAAGAAAGTTCTTTATTAAAAGGAGTAACTCAGAACTCTGTAGTTTGGATGAGTCACTTTGATGAAGTAGGAGAGTTGCCTACAGGTTTTGAATTAAATGCAAAATCTGGAGTAATTGCTTCTATTTCCAACGAAGATAAAAAAATCTTCTGTGTTCAGTTCCACCCTGAAGTTTCTCATACGGAAGAAGGAGGAAAAATGCTTGAAAACTTTGTATTTGGAATCTGTAATTCAGAGAAAAACTGGAAACTGACCAACTATATTGAAAAAACAGTTGAAGAAATCCGTGAAAAAGTAGGAGACAACAAAGTAATTCTTGGTCTTTCCGGAGGAGTAGACTCTTCTGTAGCAGCAGTTTTGATTCATAAAGCAATCGGTGATCAGTTGACTTGTATCTTCGTAGATACTGGATTATTAAGAAAGGATGAGGGCAAAAAAGTAATGGATCAATATGGAGAGCATTTCCATATGAACATTAAAATGGTAGATGCTAAAGAAAGATTCCTTTCAAAATTAGCAGGAGTAGATGATCCTGAAGCGAAGAGAAAAATTATCGGAAACGAGTTTATTCACGTATTTGATGAAGAATCTCACAAAATTGAAGGCGCTAAGTTCTTAGCACAAGGTACAATTTACCCTGACGTAATCGAAAGCCAGTCCGTAAACGGGCCATCTGCAGTAATTAAGTCTCACCACAATGTTGGAGGACTTCCTGAAGATATGGAATTCGAACTATTAGAGCCATTAAGAGAGCTTTTCAAGGATGAAGTAAGAAGAGTAGGAGAAGAATTAGGCATTCCTCACCACTTGGTATACAGACACCCTTTCCCTGGGCCTGGATTAGGAATCAGAGTATTGGGAGCTGTAGATGCTGAAAAAGTAAGAATCCTTCAGGAAGCTGACGATATTTTCATTGAAGAATTATATAAAAATGATCTTTATGAAAAAGTATCTCAGGCTTTCGTGGTACTTCTTCCGGTAAAATCTGTAGGGGTTATGGGAGACGAAAGAACTTACGAATATACAGCTGTAGTTCGCTCTGCCAACACGATCGATTTCATGACGGCAACTTGGAGCAGACTTCCTTACGAGTTCTTAGATACTGTTTCCAGCAGAATCATCAATGAAGTAAGAGGAATCAATAGAGTAGCTTACGATATTTCAAGCAAACCACCTGCAACCATTGAGTGGGAATAATTTTTGACTTGAATTTAAATACAAATCCTATCCGTTCATTCGGGTAGGATTTTTTTGTTAAATATTTTTATTATTTCTGAAAAAAGCACTTATTTAGCATAAAATAACCATGAATACTAATTGATATGGATTTTCGTTACTAGAAAAATAAAAATCCATTGGAATATAAATATATGAGAAATACACTTATCCTTTTATTGTCCTTGACGGTAACTTCACTTTTTGCACAATCTAAAAAGTTTATTATTGAAGAATTGAACTTACCGGATCCGGCACAAACAATTCCCAACTCCAACTATAATAAAATTAAGCTTCAGGATATTCGAACAGATCCGGAAGATTATGGGATCGTGATGAAAGGAGTTTCAGACAGAAAAGCAAAAGTTAAGTTTAATCCAAGCTTTGAAGAGCAGCTAAATAAGATGTTTGATAAAGGAATTGATAAAACTTCTGCAAATGATCAAGAATTACTGGTACAACTAAGAAGTTTGAATTACAAGGAAGTAACTATCGATATGGTGCAGTATGGATACTTTAATTTAAGAGCTTTGATTTTTGGAGGCAAAGAGAATCAATATCAATTGCTTAAAAAAATTGATACTACGATGGTTTTGTTTAAGATGGATGTAACCAAAAAGTTGGAAGAACAATCTTTGGATTATCTTCATAAAACTGTTTTTGAAACTGTTTCTGCTGCTCCTATTGATAATAGAACATATACACAGGAAGATATCAGTAATTATGATAAAATAGCAAAATCACAATTACCCTTATATACCCAGTCTAAATTAAAAGATGGGGTTTATATGAATTATAGATCTTTCAGTGCACAGGTTCCTGATAAGCCTATTGATGAAATATTGGTGAATCTGGGGATGATTACTAAAGTAACTTATATTGATGATAAAGGTAAAAAGAGAAATGCCAAAACAGATTCTTACGCTGTGATTAATCAAGGAAAAGCATATATAATGTATGAAGGCGAATTATATCCTATGAGAAAAGACTCCGAAGATTTTTATTTTATTTCAAAAATATACGACAGGCCAACTGGGGAAAGACAGCTTATATCCGGAACTACAGGCGCAATGATTGGTGGCCCAATTGGTGGTGTTATAGGAGTTTTAATTGCCAGTGGAAAATCCAAAAAATATGAATGTCAATTAGACTATTTTAATGGAAAGTATGAGATTGTAAGGGAAATTAAGCCTCAAAAACAGAAAGAAGTATATCATTTAAAAGAAGAATAAGTGATTATTAAGTGGGAATAATTTTCAGCTTGAATTTAAAATATGAATCCTGCCCGTTTGGGTAGGATTTTTATTTATATTATAATGTTTCTAAAAACTTTAATGCTTCTTTTCCAAGTTCTGTTTTCTGTAGGCAAGAACGATGAACTCCTTCATCATTAAATAAATAGAATTGATGATTCTTATCTGAAGTGAAAGGCGGGAATAAACAATATCCTGTCCTTCATTTAAAGTTTTCCTACAAATAGGCATTCGCTTTGATTCAGAAAAACTATAGCCATCTCTAATTGATATTTTTGTTAATGTTTTGTTTAGTAATAACCTGTTAAAACAATTTTCCCTAAATTTAAGTAAAATTACATCAAATGCAAATAGAAACAAGACCCCTGACTGTTCAGGATTATGAAGAGTTGGCTGCAACAATGAAAAGAGCGTATCCACAGATGTCAGAATCCATATGGTCTAAAAAAAGTATAGAAAAACTAACAAGAATGTTTCCCGACGGGCAAATCTGTATTACGGTAGATGGAAAACTGGCTGCTGTGGCGCTTTCTATTATTGTGAATTATGATGAATTTGGCGATGACCACACCTATAGCGATATTACAGGGAATTATACGTTTAATACCCATACCTCAAAGGGAAATGTTTTATATGGAATAGAAGTTTTTGTAGATCCTGAATTCCGTGAACTGCGTTTGGGTAGAAGGCTCTATGATGCCAGAAAGGAATTATGTGAATTATTAAACTTAAAATCAATTATTCTAGGAGGAAGAATTCCAAACTATCATAAACACAGTCACGAACTTTCCCCAAGAGAATACATCCGAAGGGTAAGAGATAAAGAGATTTACGATCCTGTATTGTCTTTTCAGCTTTCCAATAATTTCTTACCGATCAGGGTACTAAAAAAATACCTTCCCGAAGATGAAGCATCCAAAGAGAATGCAGTTCTTCTTCAGTGGAATAATATTTACTACAGCAAGAATCCGAATACCATGCAGGATAGTATTATCCGCCTTGGATTGGTACAATGGCAAATGAGGCACTTTAAAGATATAGATGCCTTTTACGAGCAGGTAGAGTTCTTTGTGAATGTAATGGGAGATTACAAATCCGATTTTGTACTGTTTCCGGAGCTTTTCAATACCCCTTTGCTAGCTCCATTCAACAATCTTTCAGAAAGAGATAGTATGATAGAGTTGGCTAAACTTACCGAAGAGATTAAAAAGAAAATTTCTGAACTGGCCATCAGTTACAATGTCAATATCATTTCCGGAAGCATGCCTGTTTTTGATAATGAGACGAATGATTTGTATAATGTCAGCTATCTTCTTCACCGTGATGGCCGAATGGATGAATACAGAAAGATCCATATTACGCCCAATGAGAAGAGGTATTACGGGATGAAAGGAGGAAATGAGATCAAAGTTTTTGATACAGATTGTGGTAAAATAGGTCTTGTCATCTGCTATGATGTAGAATTTCCAGAGTTACCAAGGATTTTGGCAGATCAGGGAATGAAAATCCTGTTTGTACCTTACCTTACAGATACGCAAAATGCATATATGAGAGTTCGTCATTGTGCTGCTGCCAGAGCGATAGAAAATGAATGTTACGTAGCGATTGCAGGTTGTGTAGGAAACCTTCCGAAAGTAAACAATATGGATATCCAGTTTGGACAGGCTGCCGTATTTACTCCTTCAGACTTTGCCTTCCCGTCTAATGCCATTAAAGGAGAAGCTACTCCTAATACGGAAATGACATTGATCGTAGATGTTGATTTAAATCTTCTGAAAGATCTGCATCATAATGGTTCCGTTCAGGTAATGAAAGACCGAAGAAAAGACCTTTATGAAACCTATCTTAAATAACAAAACAGAATGCGAAAGCATTCTGTTTTTATTTACCTAAAATTTAAAATGTATCTTATAAATACTGTGGGCAAACTACCGCAGGGCAGATTAAGCCAGGACATTGTGGAAGTCCGTCAGTAGGGCAGCACTGACGTGAGCACTTGCCGTCTCCGATAATGATTCCGCTTCCTGAAACGCTTTTTAATTGTTCTCTTGAAAGTTTGCTGTTACGTAAATTTTTCATGTCGTAATACTTTTATTGGTTTGTTTTAATATTTTGTACGTTGTAAATATATAAAATATTATTATACATGACATTGTTTTTTCATTATGCTTATAAATAATAGCGTAAAATATTGATTATGTGGTGGAAAATTTAATCTCTTTATAGTGATTTTATGGCTTGTTTTTTATAAAATCAGCTAAATTAATATTAGGAAATGTTACTCAAAATGAGCCTAAAGTGAGGTCTTGAAAACCGAAATTCGTAAAACCATCAAGAAGAGATTTTATCTTTTAGAAGGTTTTATAAAAAATGAAACAGTAATGGTATGGCTAAAAGTAACTTCCAACCCCAAGCTTCCAACTTCCATCCGCTTAACCCTAAATTTTTACGCTTAACCTAAGACAACATAGCATTAGGAATAGTTTTTGGAGTAAATTGCACTTACTATTGATACACTATGTTTGATAAACAACAAAGAAAGCTGAAAAGATCAGCAAGATTGATTTCTGTATTAAGTAAATACGGTTTTAAAGATATTTTAGCCAGAATGAATGGCGGAAATAAACAGGAAGAAGTTTCCGGTAATGCTGATGAAATTATTTCGAAAGGAACCGTTTACGAAAGAATAAGACTCGCTTTAGAAGAGCTGGGGCCTACTTTTGTAAAGCTGGGTCAAACATTCAGTAACAGAGAAGATCTGTTGCCGCCGGAACTGATTCAGGAGCTACAAAAACTACAAGATAAAGTAGAAACTGTGGACATGGATGTGGAAGAAGCTTTGGAGAGTGAATTTAATATCTCCACGAAGGATCATTTTCTGGAAATTCAGAAAGAACCATTGGCTACTGCTTCTATTGCACAAGTGTACAAAGCCGTTTTACTAGACGGAAGTCCGGTGATTTTGAAACTTAGAAAACCTGATGTACAATCAGTTATTGAAGATGACTTATTATTAATCAAGGATATTGAAAAATTAATCTCTGCTTATTCAGAAATAGGAGAGAAGCTTAATCTTAAACAAGCTATCTCCACTTTTGAGCGATCATTACTGGAAGAAGTGTCTTTGATTAATGAGAAAAATAATATCCAACAGTTCCGACTCAATTTTAAAAATAACAAAGAAACTTACGTTCCTAAAGTATATGATGAATTTTCCAACAATAATATTCTTTGTATGGAATTTATCGATGGGATCAAAGTGACAGATAAATCTGTTTTGTTAGAAAATAATATTGATCCTGTAAAAGTTTCTGAAGCAGGGTTAAGACTCTTCGTTTCACAAATTTTAGATTATGGTTTCTTTCATGCCGATCCACATGCCGGGAATATTTTAGTGAAAAAAGATGGGCGAATTGTCTTTATAGACTTTGGTGCAGTAGGAAAAATTCAGCCGAATGATAAAGAGATTCTGGAAAATCTTATTGTAAGCTTTGTAGCTAAGAATCCACATAAAATAGTACGTTATCTCAAGAAAATGGCCATAAGCTATGAGATTCCTGATGAAAGACGATTTGAAAATGATGTAGAAGATATTCTGAATTTCGTGCATAGCTCTTCATTGCAGGAGATCAACGTTCAGGTGATTATCAATAAAATGAAGGATATCCTAAAAGATAACAGGTTGTATATGCCAGATTACTTTTATCTTTTATTTAAAGGAATCAGCCTCATAGAAGGAGTCGGAAGAAATATCAATCCTGATCTGGATATTGTCAAAAGTCTGCATCCTTACACTAAAAAGATTTTCACCAAAAAAATCAATCCGAAAAACCTTTTAAAAACAGGAATGGATCGGATGATGAATTTTACAGACAATGTAGATGAAATTCCAAGGGAACTTAGGTCGGTACTTCAAAAACTGGATGAAAATAAATTTACAGTCTCCAGTGAGATTAAAAATATTGAAAAGACCAATCAGCTAATAAAATCAAGTGTCGTTAACCTTATTTTAGCGATGATTCTGGGTGCTAATATTGTTGCTACCGCAATTGTTTTTGTGTCAGAATCGGGGCCAAGGATAGGAGAGTTGTCTTTGGTTGCTGTTTTAGGTTTTGCTTTTTCAATTATTTTAATAGTAATACTTTTGTTGAGAGTAACTAGAAAATAATAGGCAGGCAAGCTAAAATGATTTAATTTACGTGATAAAGATGAGAGGTTTCAATATCCTGTATCTCGAATCTTGCACAAAAAATAAAACAATGAAAAAACTAATAATATCTATTGTGCTTTTCTGCAGTGTATTTGCTATGGCACAGGAAGGAAATGAAGAGAAAACTCAGGGCGACTTTGACGGAAACGGAACAAAGGAGTATGTCTATGCTAAAGTAAGTGATTGCAGTGATGAGTGTGACGGTAAATGTGATACTACCATTTATTTCAGTGATAAAAATATAAAGCCGTTCACGATTTCAATGGCTAAAGGTGGAGCTTTATATAATCTGGGAGACCTTAATAATGACGGGAAAGATGATATTGGCTTTTATCCCAATTGGTGTACCAGCTGCTGGCACCCGTTCTATACTTATACTTTAAGCAAAACAGGATGGAAATCCCTTGTAGATCCTATTTCAACCCATTGCAACCAGTGGGAAGAAGATAAATTCCCAATTACAAAAGATCCTAAAAAGAAAGGAAATGTCATTGTTACCACCAGTGAATGGAAAGATGATGATATTAAAATAAGCAGTAAAAGTGTAAAAGTGAATTGATGATGTAGGGTTCAAAGTTCAAAAGTTTAAAGTTCAATGTTGTTATAAAGGTGAGGTTCTAATCTTACACTTTTGTCTTTGCTATTTGCTATTGCAAAAACCAGATTTCAGATTCTACATATTAATACCTATCTTTGCAAAATGGAAAAACTCACTTTTGCGGATTTTGACCTGCCGGTTAAAGTTCTTGATGTTTTAGCGGATTTAGAATTATTTGAGCCTACACCTATTCAGGAAAAAAGTTTAAAGCCTATCCTTTCCGGGAGAGATGTAATGGGAATTGCACAAACCGGAACCGGGAAAACATTGGCTTATCTTTTACCCGTTCTTAAAACTTGGAAATACAGTAAAACTGGAAATCCAACAGTTTTGGTACTGGTTCCAACAAGAGAATTGGTGGTGCAGGTGACAGAAATTCTTGAGAAACTAACAGAAAATATCACTGCAAGAGTGATTGGAATTTACGGTGGTAAAAATATCAATACCCAGAAATTGTTATTCAATGATGGTTGTGATATTTTGGTGGGAACTCCTGGTAGAGTAATGGATCTTGCCATTGATAATGCTATTTCACTGAAAGAAGTGCAAAAGCTTATTATTGATGAGTTTGATGAAATGCTTAACCTTGGATTCAGACCTCAATTGACTCACATTTTTGAAATGATGAAAGAAAAGAGACAAAATATTCTTTTCTCTGCAACCATGACTGAGGCTGTTGATGATATGTTGGATGAATATTTTGCCAGCCCGATTGAAATTTCATTGGCAAAATCAGGAACACCGCTTGAAAAGATTGAACAAACCGCTTATAAAGTAGAAAACTTTAATACAAAGATCAACTTACTTGAAAACTTGTTGAAGAACAATGAAGATATGTCTAAAGTGTTGATTTTTAATAATAATAAAAAACACGCAGATCTTCTTTTTACTAAGATTGATGAATTGTTCCCTGAACAATTTGATGTAATTCACTCCAATAAGTCTCAGAATTACAGACTAAAGGCGATGAAGAGCTTTGAAAATGAAGAAATCAGAGGTTTGATAACAACTGATGTAATGGCCAGAGGTTTGGATATCTCAAATATTACTCACGTTATCAACTTTGAAACCCCTGATATTCCAGAGCAATATATTCACAGAATTGGTAGAACTGGTAGAGCTGATAAAGAAGGAAAAGCTGTAACATTTGTTACTAAAAAAGAAGAGCCTTTAATTCTTGATATCGAGCTTTTAATGGATAAAGAATTACATTTTAATGACTTCCCGGAAGGTGTTAAAATTAATCCAAACAAAATTGCTTCTGAGAAAGATGAGGTGGTAATGAAAAACCCAGCACAGGTAAAACTGAATGAAGGAGGAGGAGCTTTCCATGAGAAAAAGGCAAAGAACACCAAAGAAAACTGGGGTGGGCCTTCAAAAAGAAAAGCACCTAAGAAGTTTGGGGCTAACAGAGCACAACAAAAAGCAATCTCTAAATCGAAGAGAAAGAAATAATAAACAAAAAACTCCCGAATACATCGGGAGTTTTTTTATTTCATATAAGGAGTAATCACCTTAGTCCAGATTTGATATCCTTCCGGTTTAAAGTGAAGCATATCTTCCACAAAAATATCTTTTCTTACATTCCCGTTAACATCTTCCATAGCTTTTGTAACATCAATAAATGCTGAATGAGGCTGTTTTTTCATGAAAGCTTCAATCTTTGCATTAGCTTCTTTAATCTGTGGCCAAAGAACCTCTCTGCTTGGAGAGTATTTCATTGAAATATAATCCACTTCTATATTGGGGAATTTTGCACGTATCTTTTTGTAAAAGCTTTTATATCTTTTCACCACTTTCTGAGCTTTCAGCTGGTGATTGTCTGCAAAATCATTTTCTCCACAATAGATAATGATCTGTTTAGGCTGATACGGAGATAACAGATCATCAGCAAAATAATTAAGATCCGTAAGCCTTGATCCTCCAAACCCTCTGTTGATAATCGTTTTAGTAGGGAAGTACTCTGCTACATCAGTCCATTTGGTAAAAGACGAACTTCCTAATAATAGAATAGCGTTTTTAGACGATGGGTTTTGTTGATTTTCTTTTTTGAAATTTTGAATGTCTTGCCAGAACATTGGTTTTTTTTCTTGCGAAAAGGCAATAGTAAAGCACAGCAGTAGAAATGCTGATAGAATCTTCTTCATTGTATTCAGTTTTAAAATGTGAGATAAAAGTAATAAAAAACTCCCGATTGGCGGGAGTTTATATTTCATCTTTTGTAAGTAATATAAGTAATATCAATTACTTTATCACCATCTACATCATAGTTTCCATATTGCGGGGCTAGTCTAAGTTCTTGTGCGGTAAGCATATCGACTTTGAATTTCATATCTCCGGCATCTTCACCACTCAACTGAATGTTTAAGATCTTAGAATCAGCATCGTAAGTATATTTTCCTTCGTTTTTAGCAGCAATCTGACAGTTGGTTCCGTCTGGATTCCCATCATAAGCTGTATAGGTCGTGGAAAAGTCTGTTTTGAAGAAAAGCGTATTTTTAGCACTGCATCCTTCCGGAAGTATTGTTTTAAGCACAGTTTTATTATCTTTTCCTGAAATAATTTCTGTTTTTACTTCTTTCCAATCCCCTTTCATAATATCCATTTCATAGGCTCTAAGGTTATCGTCTTTACAAGAAGTAAGTGCCAGAGTTGAAAAGGCAAATAAAAGTAGCTGTTTTTTCATTTTCACAAATTTAAGAATATGCTAAAATATAAATAAATTTGAAATATCTATAATGAAATGATCTTTTTTTAAACGAATGTTTGTGAATAAGTCTAATTATTTGATTCGAAATTTGAAAGAAGCCGAAAATGTTTGTATTGTAAATATTTACTTTTACTAAATTGTTAGCCTTTTCTTGTCTGTCAAAAATGTTTTTTCATTTCACAACTTCTTTAAAAATTAATTTTCTGTAATTAGGGTATTTTTTGATATTGATAACAAAATCAATTGCGTTTCCACAAAGTCCAATTTTAGTGTCACAATTAGGTTTTCGCTTATAATTTTTGTTGTAAAATACAGTGTCCTTAATGATTTTACCAGTAACTTGTTCAGCCATAGTTACACCTCCACAACAATCGCCTCGCCAATATCCTAATTTTATTACTGCGAAGTCTCCTTGTTTATTCCAAATCATATTTTCTTTATTCGTAAATTCTTTTGAGTTTTTGAAATAAAAGCCATTCATAGGTTTCTTAATTGCTTGAGATTTACAATAGATACTAAATGTCAAAATACTAAAAATCGTAAGAAAAGTTTTCATTGTTAATTTTTTACTTGGTTTGTTCTTTAAATTCAATAGCTGTCATCCAATCATTGTCATACCCAATTATTTTTGAATTTTGAATTTTCAACATACCATATTCTTTACAATTTTCAAATATCAAAACATTTTTTTCAATTTTCCATTTGTAGACTTTGGTTAAATTGTCATACATGTGTTCATATGTATTTTTCCTTTCTTTGGAAACAGAAGCAACAACTTTGTAAGAGCTTGTTACTGTATTTTTATCAAATGTTAGAATTCTGGATGTATATATCATTCCAATCCCATCCTTACAAGTAGCAGGAAGTTCTGCAATATAGGTTTTGCCTTCAAGTTTCGTTTGCCTATTGCCATTTATAAATAAGAATGGCAAGAAGATAAGAATTAAAAGTCTATATATATTCATAAGATTTACTATAGATAGTATGCTTGTTTACTATTCAAATATTCATCAAAACCATTTGCTTTATTTATATCATCTTTCATAAAATAAAAAGATGTAAAGCCAATCTTTACGGGTTTAATTTAATTTTTTCTATAATATTATCGATGTTTTTTGCATTTTTATCTTTATAAAACAAATAATTATAATCACTTATATACCAATTTCTTGCACCATCATACATCATGATTTTTGCTTTACCATTTATATCAACAAAGAAGAATTTGAAGACTTACCTTTTTTCAAACAGTTAATAAATATAAAATCCCTTCTAATTGACTAAAGATTCTTTAGCATATAGCCAAGGACTAAGTCCATTTAAAGATGTGTGCGGATGATTACTGTTGTAATCGRTTTGCCACTCATAAGCCATTGCATTTACCTCCATTATAGACCCGAATAGGTATGCATCCAAAACGTCTTCTCTGAATGTACGGTTTAAGCGTTCAATATATGCATTTTGGGCAGGT
>NZ_WXVU01000011.1 GCF_009900745.1 Chryseobacterium sp. c4a
TTCTCTTCCTGTAACGCTTTAAGTTCCTTAAGATGTTGTGCATCCATTCCTCCGTATTTCTGCTTCCACTGGTAGAAAGTAGCTGCTGAAATTCCATGCTCACGACAAATATCTTTTGTCGCTTTCCCAGATTCATATTCTTTCAGAATATTGATAATCTGATGTTCTGAAAATTTGCTCTTTTTCATAATGTTTAACAAACTAAATTTAATAATTTTAATTTGTCTGAAAAACAGGGAAGTTTACCGATCAACAATATTAATGAAACCAGTTCATTATTTCTTTTTTGCATCTGTAATGGCTTCGGAAATTCCGCTGCCTGCTGTTTCAAAAAAGGCAGGGCCAGCCAACAGATATACTTTTTCTAATTTTTTGGTTGTAGATAACTTGTGCTCTTTTAAGTAATTTTCGGAGCGATTGGCTTGAACAATACCTCGAACTACATTTCCTGCGATTAAGGCTGTTGGAGAATCTATTCCGGCATCTTTTAAATCGCTGGCAAAAGCAAAATTGGACACACCCAACCTCATCGCTTCCCGGGCTGCAACTTCTCCTACTGAAATCATCATATCAGGAGTAAATTTGTTCCGGTCTCCCAGACCGATTAATAATAATTTCTTTCCGGACATAGATCCGGTAGGAGGTGTAATTAAAATGGTTTCCAAAGAATGTCCCAGAAATTGTCCCGATTTTCTGATATTCGTAAGCTCGCCTTTTAAAGCTTCGTCTAAGTGTACCAGTCCGTTCAGATTAGCAGGCAAAGCCGGAGCCTTAAAAATATCGCCTTCTGTATATTCAAAAACGCAGGCAACCTGAAGTTGAGTATCCGCAGAAGAAGGCCCTTGCACCAGTCCTATCATGGAAATTCCATCCACAGAACCCCAATTTTTAGTCGTTCCTACCGTTGCTGTCTGCGCCAATATCAGGTTTGAAAACACTAATACAGCTGCTATCATTAATTTATTTACTAAATTTTTCATGATATTGTTATTTTACATTGTCATAGGAACCTCCATTAACAGAATCTCTGTACCTTCTGATGTAGCTTTAATGTTTAAATCATTAATATCCCAAACTCCAAAACCATCTCTTTCTTCTACTTGCTGACCCTCAATTTCAGCACTTCCTTTGAGGATAAAGGCATACACTCCATTTCCTTTTTTTCGGATCTGATAATTGATTTCTTTTCCCTGATCAAAAGTTCCCAAATGAAACCAGGCATCCTGATGAATCCACACCCCTTCATCATCGGCATTGGGTGAAAGGATCTGCTGGAATGTGTTGTGACTTTTTGTTTTGTCTAAAGTAATCTGATCATATCTTGGTGTCACATTTCTTTTTTTAGGATACACCCAGATCTGAAGAAATTTCACTAGCTGATCACTGTTTTTATTGAATTCACTATGCATGATTCCTGTTCCTGCACTCATCACCTGAATATCTCCACTTTTGATGATGGCTGTATTCCCCATGCTGTCTTTATGTTCCAGATCCCCTTCCAAAGGAATACTGATGATTTCCATATTATCATGCGGGTGGGTTCCAAAACCACGACCTGCTTCTACTCGGTCATCATTCAGAACTCTCAATACCCCAAAGTGCATTCTTTCCGGATTATAATAATTGGCAAAACTGAATGTATGCTGACTCAATAGCCATCCATGATCTGCCTTTCCTCTTGAATCGGCTTTATGAATGACAGAATTTTCTTTAATTTTCGAATCTGTATTAGGCAGATGATTATATCCTATAGGCTCTAACGGCTCTATTTCGTCAATTTCATTTTGCATTGTATTTCCCAGAGAAGCGGATGCTACAAACATTCCTGTTCCGAGTAACCCTTTTTTTAAAAAATCTTTTCTGTTCATATCTCAATTGTTATTTGTTTGTTTTGATAGGACAAATTTAGATCAATGAAAGGAACCAAACATTTAACTAGTTTAATAAATGACCTGAAGAAAAATATTTTTCCTGGTGCCATTCTGTTTTTAATTAAACCAGATCCATTGCTTTAGCCAGTCTGTAGGCTTCGATTGAGTTCTTTACCTGCAGCTTCTGAAGAATATTTTGCCGATGTCTGTTGACTGTATTTAAACTGATCTCAAGTGACTCCGCGATTTCTTTGCTCATTTTTCCATGAGCAATCAGCTTCAGTACTTCTTTCTCCCTTGCCGATAATATATCTCTATACCTAAATTCATTGTAATACAGCGTAGCACCATTCATAGAATTAACAATAACCCCGTTTTCATGAAGCATAGTATTCACATTGTTACCCGATATATTATAAATACAAAGTGCCAGTCTCACATTATTTTCCTCTACAGCATAGAACATTCGGTGCAATACCATGAGGTATTCTGCTGAACGGCTGCGCATTCTAAGGTTAATAACCATATAATAATCCATCCATTCAGCTCTTGGAATGTCTTTTAAAAAATGAAAAAAATAATGTTCCAGAACCAGCTTTTTCCTGACATCTTCAGGGTGTACTTTATTAAGGATTTCATCCTCCCAGATAGAAGAGATCTCTGATTCTTCTCCACTACGATCAATCCCGATCAGCGAACTCAAACCGCCATAATGAATCATACTTTTTCTGTTTTTAAGGTCTGTCAAAACACAGATCGCATTTTCAATTTCAGAATACATTTTTGCAATGGACCGGTACTTTAGCCAGATTTCGGAGACATTTTCATTTTCAAAAGATTGGTTTAATAATACTTTATCAAGCTTAGCTTTAATATTCATTGTATGGTTATTTCTAACTATTGAATTCTGTTTTTGGGGAAATTACCTTTGTAAATATAGATTTTTTAATGGTCATTCAATGAAACGGACATCAGTTTCAGACAATAACCTTCTGTTTATACTAAACTTTATACTTTTTTAATGAAAAAATTATTACTAGCGGCCACACTGTCTTTCATGATGGGATTTCTGCACTACGTCAGAGCACAGCGTTTAGAAAAAATGAATTGGTTCAATGAGCCTGAAAAATGGGAAATAAAGGACAATTCATTATCGATGTTCGTTACTCCACAAAGTGATTATTGGCGGATTTCCCATTATGGATTTACAGTGGATGATGCTCCGTTTTATTATGCTACTTATGGTGGGGAATTTGAAGTTAAAGTCAAAATTACAGGTGACTATAAAGTCCGGTTTGATCAAATGGGGCTGATGCTTCGTACAGATCATCAAAATTACATCAAATTTGGAATTGAATACGTAGATGGAAAATATAACTTAAGTACTGTAGTTACCCACACTACAAGTGACTGGAGTGTAATAGAACTTAAAGAAAAGCCACAGGCTGTATGGATTAAAGCAATCAGACGTCTGGATGCTGTTGAAATCTTCTATTCTTTTGATGACAAGAATTATATCATGATGAGAAATGCTCATCTGCAGGACAATACTCCCGTTATGGTAGGCTTAATGGCCGCCTGTCCGGATGGAAATGGTTTCAATGCAAAATTCGAGCATTTTCAGGTCAAGCACCTTCCTGATCAGAGAAGGCTGGACTGGCTGAATAAAAATAAATAAGATTTTTAAGGTCTCACCCTTGTCAAAGTTTAAAACCTTGACAAGGGTTGGCATTTCTACTTCTCTTTCGAAGCCAGACGTTTTCTAATCGTACTTACAAATTCTTTTGAAACACCAAGATAAGAAGCAATATAATATTGTGCTACTCTTTGTGGGATGGATGGATATACTTTGATAAATTCCAGATATCGGTCGGATGCGGATTTGGAAATGGTATCTACCAGACGACTTTGAAGCGTTGTGAGATTTCTTTGTACCAACATTCTGAAAACCCTTTCAAATTTAGGAATCTCATTTAATAATTTTTCTTTTGTTGTGGGGTTCAACATATAAATTTCCGAATCTTCTAATGTTTCGATATAAACTTTGGAAGGTTTTTGTTCCTGAAAAGAGGCAATATCACTGATCCACCAATCTTCAATGGCAAACAGTAACGTCACTTCAGTCCCATTATCATCCAAACAATACATCCTTACACACCCCTTATGAATATAACCTTCAAACTGGCAGATCTCTCCTTCTCTTAGCAATACGGTTTTCTTAGGAAACTTCTGACACACCAGCAAATCTGTAAATACTTTTTCTTCTTCCGGCGTGATGGTAATAAATCTTGAAATGTTTTTGATAATGTTTTCAAACATGGAGTAATGGTTTACTCCTGCAAATTAGGAAAAAGACTGTAAACTTCATTCTTTAAAAGTCCGCTTCCGCCTCCGTAATGATCAATTACTTTAACATCTTTATCTAAATCGGCACAGAATACTTTAATATCTTTTTCAAATTGATCCTCTAATCCTGAACTCAACAGTACAATATCTACATGATTTTTCTTGATGTACTCATAACAGAAATTTTCATCACTCTGAATTTCGGCCGTCCAGCCTTCATTATTTTCAATAATTCGTTTTAATACATCCAGAATTTCCTGATTCTTTCCTATGACTAAAAAATGTAAAGTTTTCATTGTAAGGTTTGATGTTTAAGGTTCTATATTTAAAATTAGGAGTTGATTATGGAAACCGGTATTTCATGATTAAACATAAATAAACAGCGATTTTCTCTCTTTAAGTTTGAGGTTTTTGGTTTTATGTCCTTTTCCTGTAATATCTTCTACCAGAAGAATTTCACCTGTCTTGAATTTCCTTTTTTCCCCCAGTGAAGTTTCTATTTCTACTCCGCCATCCAAAAGTACGATATATTGTTTTTGTGGAGCACAATGAAAATCATAATCGTAGGATGCAGAAACTTGTCTGAATTGCAATGCATTGACTTCAATCGTTTCAGAAAGGAAACCAATATCTCCCTGGTCAACAAGAGGAATTTCTATATTTTCAAAATGAGTTTCTCCTTTTTCATCGCTGAAAATTCTTGTGATATTCATTGTTTTTATTTTTATGAATTAATGGCTATCTTTTGCCTCTTATATCTCGCAAATTATTTTTCCCACAGATAACTCAGATTTTCACAGATGATCATGCTTTAAGATCTGTGTTATCTGTGAAATCTGCGGGAAATTATGAATGAGATCCTTCACTACGCTTTGCTTCGTTCAGAATGACAAATAACATGTTTTATCTCTTAAAAAAAACGTCTCTTTTCCTTACATCTCGCTGATTAAGCAGATCCAGCAGATTTTTTCACACAGATAACACAGGTTTTCACAGATGATTATGCAGAAAGATCTGCATTATCTGTGAAATCTGCGGGAGATTATGAATGAGATTCTCTATTTAAATACAATAGAGTTTGCCAGTTCAATTTCTTCCTGATTAATTGAATGTCCGAAATTGGCATATACCTTCTCCGTTACTTCCGCATTCATTTCTCTTAAAATATTGGCTGTAGCATATACTCTTTCTACAGGAACATGAAAATCTGGATTGCTGGTTCCCAATAATACTGGAGTTCCTGCAAAATCGCCTTTATAATTTTCACGGTTGATCTTATCTCCAATCACTCCTCCAATAATGGCTACTGCCCCACCAAACTTCTGAGCATTTCTGGCTAAAAATTCCAGTGTAAGACAAGCTCCCTGAGAAAATCCGAAAAAGTAAATATTTTCTGGAGCTATTCCTGCATCTGTTACTGCTTGTACAGTCTCTTCAACCATTTCCAATGCAGAAGAAAGCCACGGTTCATTTTGCTCTACCGGAGCCATGAATGACAATGGATACCAGGTATGATTCAAAGCCTGTGGGGCTACTATAGCGTAATCTTTTACATTCAAATGTTGTGAAAGGCTCAAAATATCCTGAGCACTTCCACCTCGTCCATGAACCATAATCAAAGCTTTTTTCGCCTGTCTTAATGGTATACCTGCGGTTTTTATATTTAAAATATGACTCATTATTTTTTATCTGTATTGTTCTGTTGGATAATTGATTTTAGGAAGAACATCAAGCAAACGTTCTCTTTGTGTTTCAAACTGTTGGGGCAACTGCAGATTTTCACCTAAAAATTCTGCTTCCTCATCGAGATCAAACCCAGGGCCAGAGGTGGCAATTTCAAACAAAACTCCTCCCGGCTCTTTAAAATAAACTGAAGTAAAGTATTTTCTGTCTTTCACTTCAGTATGTTCCAGTCCAAAAGCATTTAACCTTTCAACCATTTCAAGCTGAGACTGTGCATCTGGAGTTGCAAAAGCTACATGATGTACAGTACCTCTTCCTGCAAGTCCTTTCAATGCATTGGGAGCATAGATAAGATCTACATATTTTCCAGGAAGATCTTCTGTTCCTAGTCTTACTCTATCAGGGCTTTCAGAAATAACTTTATGATCCATCTGGGTAGTCAGAAGAGCCGCTGTTCTTTCATAAGCCTCCAACCATATTTCAACATGATGAATTCCTTTTAAAGCATAATCTTTAGGAATAAATCCATTATAATAGCCTTTTCTTTCATCTTTAGTATTAAAAACCAACTCTAGACCCAACCCATCAAAGTCTTCAAGATAAATAAAAACTTCACCGGATAATCTTTGCTGTGGCTGTTTATAGGCAATATTAAACTGATCCAGACGGCTCACCCAGTAATCCAATGCATCCATAGACACTGAAAAAGCAGTTGTATTGAGCATTCCTTTCCCGTGTCTTCCATTAATCAGATCTTTACCATACGGAAAAGTGGTCATGATGGTTCCTGGTGTCCCGTATTCATCCCCGAAATAAAAGTGGTACACATCTGAATAGTCAAAATTCACTGTTTTTTTAACCAAACGAAGTCCTAAAACTCCGGTATAAAAGTCTATATTTTCCTGCGCATTGCCTGTGATTGCTGTCACGTGGTGTAATCCTGTGATAAGTTTCATTATGTTGATTGTTATTAATGGGGTTGTTGTAATAATCTAAGAGAGCATAAAAGATAAAGAGGTGGCCCTTTTATTTGCTTTTCCCTCTTACATCCTCTAAGTATTTATTTTTCTTCTCTCAGCCACACATCATTATATTCCTCCGGATGACGTTTGAACTGTGCATGAACAAACGGACATAGCGGTACTATTTTCAGATCATTCTCTCTGGCATAAGAAACAAGCTTTTCCAATAAAATTTTAGCAAACCCTTTTCCTTCAAATTCCGGATCGACTTCAGTATGATATACGGTCAGTTTTTTTCCAATGACTGAAATATCCATTTTACCGGCTTTCTGATCATCTGAGAAAAATTGAATTTCTCCTTTTCTTCCTTCCAAAACGATTTCTGTTCTTTCCATATTTTTATTTTTTTCAAAGGTAAATCCTTTATTAAAGCTGAATCATGATCTATGATAACTTCGGCAATACACCTTCTATCTTTTCACGCATTCCTTCATATTGAACCGGTAATTTTAAATTTGTACCTAATTCCTCCAAAGATTCATCTACGGTAAACCCAGGATTATCTGTTGCAATTTCAAATAGAACTCCTCCAGGTTCACGGAAATACAATGAATAGAAATAATCTCTGTTGATTTTCGGAGTAATGCTCAAACCTGCGGATAAAGCTTTTTCACGATATTCCATCAAAATATTCTCATCTTTCACTCTGAAAGCAATGTGGTGATTGGTTCCGGCAGCATTTCTTCCGCTCGGAATTGTATCATTCTCTATAATATCGATGAGATTGGCTGTATCAATGGCATCTGTTGCCAATCGGTATCTTTCACCATCTTGTTTTTGAAGATCATATCCTAAAATATCAGTCAGTACTTTGATTGTAGGCTCAGCTCTTTTCAAGGTTAATGTTACATTATGGAATCCTTTCAAGGCATTTTCATCTTTAATATCATCTGTAGTCCATACTTTTCGGTGATCATCACCAGAGGGTTCTATGAACTGCAACTGAAGGCCATCGGGATCTTTAAAGGAAATCATCTTTTCACCAAAGATCTCATTTTCTTCAACATTTACATTGAAGTTTTTTAACCTGTTTTTCCAGAATTCTAAGCTTCCTTTAGGCACTGAATACCCAATATGAGTTGCCATTCCGCTTCCATTGGTACCTTGTCCCACTCCTTCCCATGGAAAGAAAGTAAGAATAGTTCCCGGTGTTCCATTTTCATTCCCAAAATAGAAATGATACGTTCCCGGATCATCAAAATTAACAGTTTTCTTTACCAATCTTACTCCTAAAACCTGAGTATAAAAATCTAAATTTCTTTTTGCATTGTCTGCAATAGCTGTAATATGATGCAGACCTAATATTCTATTGTCCATGTCTTTAATTTTAATGCTAAGTTACACCGACTGGAAATCCTGTACATTTAACTAGTTTAATAAATCAGCAAGATTTTTTTCTTTAAAACATAAAAACTCTCACAAAAAACACTTTATATAATTCTCAAAAATTTCAATTTATTTTATCTTTTTCACAACACACAAAAACTACCATTTCAAGTGCAAATCAATTAAAAAATTAAAATTCAAGTTTAAAACACAAAAAAATAAACAACACAAAAAACTGACAAACAAATAAATAAATCATTAACAATAAATTAATATTCAAAAACCCTACTTTTTTAGTGGACTAATTAAAATTATATTATATATTTGCAAACGTATTCAGGAAATAAAACAAAATGAGCACAGAAACAAAGAATAATGCAACACATAAACACATCATTAAAAATATGATGAAAACTATTTGTATGCCTGTGCATAAAGAATACTGTGGGTGACCTTACTTTTAATATGACATACTTTCAAAGGCCCTACCGAGTTGTAGAGCCTTTTTTATTTAAACACCAAAACATTAAAAAAAATAAAAATGAGCAATTCTAAAAACAAATGGCTGGTTCCATTGGCATTTACAAACATCTATGTAATATGGGGGATTACGTTTTTAGCTATTTCATTTGGCTTGAAAGGTTTTCCACCATTCATTCTTTCAGGATTGAGATTTCTGGTAGCAGGAATTTTGATGATCGGGTATCTCCTATCTAAAGGGGAAAAAGCCAATTCCCTGATCAACTGGAAGAAAAACGCGATCACCGGAGTTCTTATCCTAACCGGAGGAACAGGTCTTGTAGCCTGGGGAGAACAGTATGTTACAGCTTCTGAAGCTGCTATCTCTATAGCAACCGGGCCTTTCTGGTTCATTGCTATCGACAGAAAAAACTGGAAATATTATTTCTCAGATAAGTTTATTCCAATAGGTTTGATGATTGGCTTTGTTGGTTTAGTCTTTTTCTTAAAAGGAAGTGTTAATTCACATGCAGCACATGCCGCTACTGATGGTCATCTTCGTATTACGGCTTTTATTGTATTAGGATTAAGCTCCATTGCCTGGGTTTTGGGTTCTTTATATTCTAAGAAAAACCCCGCCTCACAATCTACCTTTATGAATATTGCTCAACAACTTATTGTTGCAGGAGCAGCTGCTTTTCTTATTGCCTTATTCAGAGGGGAATGGACTGATTTTTCGGTCTCTAGGGTACCAGTCTCAGCCTGGGCAGGAGTTCTGTTTTTGATCTTCTTTGGATCGATAGTCGCTTATTTGTCGTACATTTGGCTCTTGTCTGTGAAACCCGCTGCTTTGGTAAGCACCCATACCTACATTAACCCTATTGTTACCGTTATTGCAGGCTGGATTGTGGCCAATCAAAGCATCAATGGAGGCCAGTTATATGGTTTGGCAATCATATTGCTGGGAGTATTGCTGACCAATGTCACCAAGTATTTTAAACTTTCAAAACGGTCTAAGGTCAAAATCAGAAGAGTTAAAAGATTTTTTAACAGAACAGGCAAAAGATATCAGCCTATTTAATATAGTATAAAACATTAGAATGATAGAAATCAGAAACATATCAAAAACATTTTACCAGAAGAAACAGGCTTTTAAAGCATTGGATCAGGTGAGCCTCAATATAGATAAAGGAGATATTGTTGGGATCATAGGGTTCTCGGGTGCAGGAAAAAGTACCTTGATTCGTACGGTGAACCTATTAGAAAGACCGGAAGAAGGGCAAATTATTATTAATGGAAAGGATTTCACTCAATTGAGCTCAAAGCAGCTCGCTGAGGAACGTAAAAAAATAGGAATGATCTTCCAGCATTTTAATCTTCTTTCTTCAAGAACTGTTTTTGATAATGTAGCACTTCCATTGGAACTGGATCACATCAGTAAAGATCAAATTCATAGAAAGGTTAACGAATTACTGAAAATTGTAGGTCTTGAAGATAAAGCCAATGATTATCCTAAGAGCCTTTCGGGAGGTCAGAAACAGAGAGTAGCTATTGCCAGAGCTTTAGCTAACGACCCTCACCTTCTGCTTTGTGATGAAGCAACCAGTGCTCTTGATCCGGTAACCACTCAATCTATTTTACAACTGCTAAAGGATATTAATCAAAGACTAGGAATTACTATTCTTCTGATTACCCATGAAATGGAAGTCATTAAAACAGTTTGTAATCATGTTGCCGTGATAGACAAAGGAAAATTATTAGCCAAAGGAACTTTAAGTGAGATCATTTCAAACCGGGAAAATCCGGTGATCCAACAATTTATAAATTCAGATGTTATGACCCTGCCACAGGAACTCAGCAACAGACTACAGAAAGAGCCACAAGATGGTTTATTTCCACTCGTCGAAATAGAGCTTAACGAAAGCATAAGCGTTGAACAGATTCTTTCAGCGTTATATAATGAACATAAAATCCCTTACAAACTTTTGAAAGCAGATGTAGAATATTTTGGGAATTCTAATTTTGGTAAACTACTTTTGCAACTTCAAGGAGCGGCTGAGGAAAACCAAAAAGCCATTTATTATTTTAATCAGAATAAAATTCAAAATACAGTAAAAGGATATGCTTAGTGATGCAGTACTTGCCCTTTTGGCAAAAGGAACCTGGGAAACGGTTTATATGACATTTGTGTCTGGATTTTTTGGATTTGTCTTAGGGCTTCCGGTTGGGATTTTGTTATTTTTAACAAGAAAAGGACAATTGTTGGAAAATGCCATGTACTATAGAACATTATCCATTATTGTGAATATTTTCCGGGCCATTCCTTTTATTATTTTAATTGTGTGGATGATTCCTTTTACAAGAGTTTTAGCAGGAACATCTATTGGAGTCAATGCAGCATTGGTTCCATTAAGTGTGGGAGCAGCGCCATTTATTGCAAGATTAGTGGAAAATAGCCTTATTGAAGTCCCTCACGGATTAATAGAAACAGCAAGAGCATTGGGAGCGTCGCCTTTTCAAATTATTAGAAAAGTTTTACTTCCGGAAGCACTTCCTTCTCTAATTAATAATGCAACCATTACTTTAATCACCTTAGTAGGGTATTCTGCTATGGGAGGTGCCGTAGGTGCTGGAGGACTGGGACAGGTAGGATATCAATATGGATATATAGGTTATGATATTGTGATTATGAATACAGTTCTGATCTTATTGGTGCTTTTGGTATTCATCATTCAGTTTATGGGTGATAGATTGTCTAAGAAGTTTGACCATAGATAGGTTTGAAGGGTTCAAGGTGCAGGATTCGGGTTTGAAAGTTTTAGAGTAAGAGAGATGATTTTACTGTTGGAATTTTTTTACAAATTAAAAAGAATAGAATGAAAAAAATAAAGATTTTAGGTTTAATAGCTGCGGGAGTACTTCTTTTCAGCGCCTGTTCAGGGAGAAAAGATGATCCAAACTTTATCAGGGTCGGAATTACTTATGGACCGGAACAGGAAGTGGCTGAAGTAGCAAAAAAAGTGGCAAAGGAAAAATACAACCTTGAAGTGGAACTGATCCCCTTCAATGATTATGTTGTTCCTAATGAAGCCCTGATGAACGGGGATATTGATGCCAATGCTTTCCAGCATGCTCCTTATTTAACTGAACAATCTAAACAAAGAGGATATAATCTTGCAATTGTTGGAAATACATTTGTCTATCCTATCATAGCTTATTCAAAGAAAATTCAAAATATTAATCAACTGCAAAACGGGAGTACGATTGTTATTCCAAATGATCCTACTAACGGTGGGCGCTCTTTACTCCTGTTACAGAAAAATGGTTTATTGAAACTAAAAGCAGGGGTCGGATTACTTCCTAAGGTTACCGATATTACAGAAAATCCAAAACAGCTGAAAATTATGGAAATTGAGGGTGCCCAAATCCCAAGAGTTTTGGACGATAGAGATGTTGTAGTAGGAATCATCAATAATAATTTTGCAGCACAAGCCGGGCTGGATTCAGAAAAACAAGGCATATTTAAAGAAGATAAAGATTCTCCCTATGTAAACCTTGTGGTGGCAAGACAAGATAATAAGAACAGCCAGAAGGTAAAAAACTTTGTGAAAGCATACCAGTCAGATGAAGTGGAAAAGAAAGCCCTGGAAGTGTTTAAAGGTGGAGCAGTAAAGGGTTGGTAGTCGTGTTGAAGAGTTTCGGGGTGCGAGATTCGAGATACGGGAAACAGGATTGTTATCCCTTCACCTCTAATTGACGATTCACTTGCGAAGCAAAATTGACTATTGATATGTAAGGTCTCTCTGTCTATCATCTATCCGTCTATTATCTCTTCGTCTATTCTCTTTACATCTCTTATCTCACCAATCACATTTCTACCCAACAATAAATAACAAACTGTCAGCAATTTGCCGGCAGTTTTTTTATGTTCTAAAATTTATTTTCTCATTTTGAGATAATATAAAAATTTTGTTTATTTTTGCTTCAATCCAATAAAAAGGCAATATGTTAAAGAAAACCGCCATTGTAAGTTTATTCACCTTTATTTCTGTTTCTTATATGGCTCAGACTAATACTCCCGTATATTTAGACGAATCAAAACCTGTAGAACAGCGTATTCAGGACGCTCTTTCCAGAATGACGCTGGAAGAAAAAGTAGCAATGCTTCATGCTCAATCAAAATTCAGTTCTCCTGGGGTACCAAGGTTAGGAATTCCGGAATTCTGGACTACTGACGGTCCTCATGGTGTAAGACCTGAAGTGATGTGGGACGAATGGGATCAGGCTGGCTGGACTAATGATTCTATCATCGCCTACCCTGCCCTGACAGCTTTATCCGCTACCTGGAATAAGAAAATGTCCTGGAACTACGGAAAAGCATTAGGAGAAGAAGCTCGTTACAGAAAAAAAGATATTCTATTGGGGCCTGGTGTCAATATTTACAGAACACCTTTAAATGGAAGAAACTTTGAGTATATGGGTGAAGATCCTTACCTTACCTCAAAGATGGTGGTTCCTTATATTAAAGGAGTACAATCTAACGGGGTGGCAACTTCTGTGAAACATTTTGCCCTGAACAACCAGGAAATGTTTCGTCACACCAGTAATGTAAAGATAGATGACAGAACCTTGTATGAAATTTATCTTCCACCTTTCAAAGCAGCTGTTACAGAAGGAGATTCATGGACGATCATGGGAGCTTATGATATGTACAAAGGTCAATATGCCAGCCAAAATCAATACCTTTTAAACGATATCCTGAAAAAAGAATGGAATTATAAAGGTGTGGTCGTTTCTGACTGGGGTGCTGTTAACAATACTGAGCAAGCCATCCATAACGGGTTGGATCTTGAGTTTGGATCATGGACAAATGGCCTTTCTGCCGGAACTAAAAACGCTTACGATAATTATTATCTTGCAAAACCATATCTTGATCTGATTAAAGCAGGAAAAGTAGGAACAAAAGAACTGGACGATAAAGTAACCAGACTTCTTCGTCTTGCTTATAAAACTACCATGAACAAAAATAAGCCTTTCGGAAATATTGCTTCTGAAGAGCATAAAGCTGTTGCTAAAACAATAGGAGAAGAGGGGATTGTTTTATTAAAAAATCAAGGAAATATACTTCCTATCGACCTTAATAAGGCTAAAAAAATCGCCGTCATTGGTGAAAATGCCATTAAAATAATGACTGTTGGTGGTGGTTCATCTTCATTGAAAGTAAAATACGAAACGCTTCCATTAGATGGTATAAAATCCAGATTTGGAAAACAATCTGATGTGCAATATGCCAGAGGATATGTAGGAGATATAGGTGGTGAATATAATGGTGTAAAATCCGGACAAGACCTAAAAGATACCCGCTCTGAAACGGAATTGCTAAATGAAGCTGTAGACCTTGCCAAAAAATCAGATTATGTAATTTTTGTAGGCGGACTGAATAAAGCAGACTTCCAGGATAGTGAAGGAAACGATAGAAAAAATTATGATCTTCCCTACAATCAGGATAACGTGATTTCAGCACTTGCTAAAGCCAATAAAAATCTGGCTGTAGTTCTGGTTTCCGGAAATGCTGTGGCCATGCCTTGGATTAAAGATGTTCCAACAGTTTTACAAGCTTGGTATCTTGGTTCTGAAGCTGGAAATTCAATCGCTTCTATTTTAGCGGGTGATGCTAATCCTTCAGGAAAATTACCGTTTACATTTCCTGTAAAACTTGAAGATAATTCAGCACATCAGCTTGGAGAATATCCTGGTCAAAGGGATGAATTGGCAGCGGGAAAAGGAAAAGATCAGAAAAATCCAATCAATATTACTTATAATGAAGGAATATTAGTAGGATACCGTTGGCATGACACTAAAAACATCAAACCTCTTTTCAGCTTTGGACATGGATTAAGCTATACTACTTTTGAGTTGGGTAAAGCGAAGGCTGATAAAACAACTTTATCACTTAATGACACTATTACTTTTACTGTAACCGTTAAAAATACAGGGAAGAAAGCCGGAGCAGAGGTTGCACAATTATATATTTCTGACTTAAAATCATCAGTCCCACGCCCTGCCAAAGAATTAAAAGGCTTTGAAAAGGTATATTTAAATCCCGGAGAAGAAAAAGAAGTAACATTTACCATCGATAAAACGGCTTTAAGCTTCTTTGATGCTCAGAAACATGACTGGGTTGCAGAACCTGGAGATTTCGAAGCACAAATCGGGAATTCTTCTGATGCTATTAAAACAAAAATAAAGTTTACGTTGAAATAGTAAAAGATGGAAGCATGAAGATGGAAATTACTATTTGACAGCTAACTTATCTATCTATTAATTTTGTAGAACTTTGAAGCAGGTTTCCTATTGGAACCTGCTTTTTTTGTTTTTCACTCAATAAGCAACCTGATTGTTTAGATTTTCTCATAAATCTGCATAATTTGCGATATCTGCGAGCGCTTTAAACTCTTAAACCTTTAAGAAAAATAAAGATTTAAGAGAAACTAAGCTTATTCAAAGATGAATAAAGATACGCTGCTTATCAATAATTTCAGCTATAATCTTAATGATGCTTAAACACTTAAAAATTCTTAATGGTTCAGATTAAAAAAAAAGCAGGATTCAAAACTGAAACCTGCCTTTATATTGAACTACCTTTTTTATTTTGCTCCGCCGGAGTTTTTCTCAACATCCGTTTTGGTATTTTCTTTCACTTTCTGATTTCCGAAACGTTTTACAAAAGTAAGAGAAACACCGTACCAATCCCATTTTGAATACTCTCTAAAAGTTCCGTCAGGGCTATACGTTGTGTTATCTCCATAAGGTCTTTTAAAGATGTTCATAAGCTGCATACTCAACTCCATCTGGGTTTTCGGGAATATCTTGGTCACTGAAATATTATGGAAGACATTGGTATTGTTTGCGTATGAATTTCCGTTATTTTGATTGGCGAGCTCCATCCATGCACTTAAATTAATATTCTTATTAAACAGATTAGTATAAGAGATATTTGCAGAAGCTCCCCAGTAACTGATATAATCTTTACCACCCAGCTTATTCTTTTCATTAAAATCCTTATTATTAATATAATACCAACCAAATCCGGCATTGATATTCAGTTTATTTTTCAGAAAATTCTGATTGGTATTGGCAAAAAGATAATATTTTTCAACCTTTCCGTCAAAATTACCGGGTAAGGAAACCGTTCTTCCATTTTCCGTTACATAAGTCGTCCAATAATCCTGATTGGTATGCATGTATCTTGCGGAAATAAAATACTTTTTCAGAATTCCAAATTTCAGATAAAGCCTGTCATTGGGATTGGGATTCAGATAAAGGTTTCCTCTGGAATAGGTACCATTGATTTCAGGCATCAGGAAAGGGTTGAATTCAGAATACCACGGTCTCCAGATACTTCTATTATAGGTAAGGCTCAAATCAAATTTCTCTGAAAAATTATATTTCAGCAATAGATTGGGAAGAAAAGTCCCATATTTATCTTTTCTTTCCGTACCTGCTACATCCTGTCTTACTTTATAATCAATATATTCATATCGAAGTCCGATTCTGGTTTCCAGTTTTTCAAAAAAAGTTTTACTATAATTAGCATATAAAGAACTCAGCCTGTCTTCATAATGAAACCGATCGTTCTTAGATAGATTAGAATAGTCTGAAGCAGGATCATTGATACTGAATCCATAAAGACTGTTAGGAATCACATGATTATTAATTTCCGATTTACCCCCTACCTCTATTGTTCCGCCTGATTTACCTAAAGGTTGTGTATAATCTATTTTCAAGTAGTAATTACGCATCTGATTAGAACTGAGAACACCAAGCTGCTGATCTGTTTTCACCCCTTGTTTATCAATTTGTTTATCAATTAAGTTATCATTATTATTACTTGAATAATTGGTTCCTACATTAATATCTAAAATTCTATTCTTTTCTTTATCATAATATTTATAGAAAGCATTCGTACCCAAATTACGACTGAATCCCCAATCAGTTTGATTCTGACGGAAAGATTCGCCAGGATCTCCATCTCTGGAGATCATCCCATCAGATTCTGCTGTATGTAAACTCCTATTCTGTGAATATTCCAGGACAAATCCAAAATTATTCTTGTCATTGATTTCAAACTCTGAGGTGGAAGAAATAGAAGGACTTTCATTTCTCATTAGATTTTTCAGATTGAATTGCGTAAGTTTATTCCCGTCATATCGATGATCCCACGTCTGATTCGTCTGTACATAATTCCCGTTATTATACCCTCCTATAAGAGTCTGTGTGAATTTTTTCTTATGGTAGTTCAGGTTAAAATTTGTGTATTGTGAGTTTTTGGTACTCTGTCTGTTATTAAGAGATATACTTCCTTTTATCCCTTCATCATCTCTTTTTTTAAGGACAATATTGATAACAGATCCTGAAGTTTCGTAACGGGAAGATGGGCTGGTAATCACTTCAATCTTCAGTAGGTTATCAGCCGGAATTGTTTTAAGATATTCCTTTAATTCCTTTCCTGTAAAAACTGATTTTCTATCATTGATATAGACTGTTACCGTTTGGCCTTCAGCCTTTACTGCGTCATTATTATCTATGCTTACCAAAGGAGTCATTCTCAGAACATCCCATGTTGTATTTCCAGCTACGATAGCACTGTTGGCTACGTTAAAAACAGTTCGGTCTACTTTAGACTCTACCGTTGGTTTTCTTGCCACAATGGTAACCGCTTCTATCTCTTTTGCATTGCCTTTTACAGTATCCTTAGCAGCCGGAGTCTGAGTCTGAGCTAATGCCAGAGAACCCGTTAATACTGCTATAGGAAATAATATTATTTTCATGTGAAATCTTAGTTTATCTATAAGACCACTATATCTCAATATTTGTTACATCAAGAAAATAAAAATTTGAAATAAACCTCTCTGTTTTAACATTTTACAAAATTCAATTTTAGGAATAATTTAAAAAAATAACATTTATTAAGATAAAATAAATAAACAAAACCACTTACACCGAGAGCATATATAAAAAATTAAAGAAAAAAAAATTCTCTCAAGGTCAAATTTTAACATAAAAAAAGCCCGGATCTCACCCGGGCCGCTAGCAATAGCAAATTTACAAGGATTAAAAAATAAAAAATATGCTAGTTTATATTCTCAAAATAATGAATCATACCTACTTCTGAAAGATGGTGCTGATCCTCATTAAAATCAGAGTTCTGATTATTACTGTTTTCTAAAAAAGAATTACTGAATAAAGCATAAGAAGGTTTCTCTGCCCATCCATTTTTCAACAACTGATGAGCCTCCACGATCGGCTTGCCATATAATTTCCTGAAATTCCCAATACTATACTGCGAAAATGCTCCATAATGGACAATAAACTTCAGAGATAAATCGATTGTTGTACTCAAACTTTTACTCAATTCTTTTATTTTCCTGTTGAATGCGTTTCTCATTTTCCAAAGCATCTTTGAAATATTTTGATACGATGGATTTTCCTCATATCGATAAAATAAAATGGCATCGCCTTCGATTTCAGAAATCTCAAAATACTGATCATTCACATCAATCAGTGTAGATAGTAGTTGTCTTACAATATATTCTCCTGTGTAAAGTTTTGTATTGAACACAAATTCGGTAAATCCACTGAAATCCGGAATTAGAATGATACCCTCTTGTATATTTGTATTCTTCATAATAATCATAGATTAAAAACCTGCTGCATCATTAAAGACGAAGCAGGTTTAATTTTACTTTATTGCCATCCGCCACCTACGGAACGATACAGCGCAGTGATTGCATTCAATCGTTGAGCTTTCAGAGAAGCCAGTTCCAATTCAGCATTAAGCTTATTGGTTTGTGTCATAATCACCTCTACATAGGTCGCCGAATTATACTTAAACAATACATCAGCTTTTTTTACAGCTTCATTTGATTTCACCACCAATCCTTCTGCAATTTTCTGTTGCTCTTCAAGCTTTTGAATCTGTACTAAAGCATCAGAAACCTCTCCTACCGCTTTTAAAACAGATTGTTTAAAACCTATTTCCGCCTGATCTGCTAATACTTTAGACTGCTCATACTGCGTTTTAAGTTGCTTTCCATTTAAAATAGGCTGTGCAATGGCTCCGGCAGCCATTCCGAAAAGAGATCCCGGAACGCTAAACCATTTGCTGATCTGGAAAGCATTTACTCCTCCCTGAGCCGTAATATTCAAGGATGGATACATACTCATTTTAGCCACGTGAATCGCTGCTGCACTTTTTCTCACCTCCAATTCAGCAGTTTTTACATCGGGTCTATAACTCAGCAATTCTAACGGAATTCCCGCCGAAACATGATCCGGTGACTGAACATTATTCAGGCTTGCACTTCTTTCAATTTTACCAGGCATAGAACCGGTTAACAGACTCAATGCATTTTCCTGAGTAGCCACAGAACTTTCAATCGCAGGAATCGTTTTCAGAATCTGATCTTTTACGATTTCTTGTTGTTGCACTGCTAAAGCTGTTGTCAATCCAAGTTCTTGTTGCTTCACCAAAAACTTCAGGGTATTATCGGCATACATCAGATTGGATTTAGTAATTTCCAATTGAGTATCCAACATCAAAAGATTATAATATCCTTGAACAACAGCAGCTACCACTTGTGTTTTTACCGCCTTTGCTGCTTCCTGGGTTTTAAGATAATCAGCCAAAGCCTGCTCTTTTCTTCCTTTAATTTTCCCCCAGATATCAGCTTCCCATGAAAAATTGAGTGCGGTAGTATAATCTTCCGTATACCTCTTTCCCATGAACTGCCTTCCCATCATTCCGTTCATACTGTTGTCTGAAGCTCGATTGATCGTAGCGTTTGCTGTAGCATTCACCGTTGGAACATTTCCCCATTTACTTTGATTATACGCCAGTGAAGCAAATTCTATCTGTTTTAAAGCTACCTGCAGGTCATTATTCTGTATCATTGCTTTATCAATCAAACCAACTAAAACAGGATCTTTGAAAAAGTCTTTGTAACTGATCTTTGCTATATTTTCATTTTGCTCCACCACAATACTGTCACTCCTGAAAGCCTCCGGCATCTTCACTTCAGGTCGCTCATATTTCTGAACACCACAGGAGACCGCTGTTCCTGAAATGAATGCGATATATGCTATATTTTTAATTTTCATTGTTAAAATCATTTGAATTAATATTCCCAATCTGCATCCGTTACTACTTTTCCGTTAATTTTCTCATGCAAAGCCTGGAACATCACGAAAAGTACAGGTACTACAAAGATTCCCAGAATAGTACCGAAAAGCATACCTGAAATCGCAGCATATCCAATAGAATGGTTACCCATTGCAGATGGCCCTACCACAAAAATTAATGGAAGTAATCCTGTAATGAACGCCAAAGAGGTCATCAAAATCGGACGTAAACGTGCTTTTGCTCCTTCAACCGCTGAAGCAATAAGACTCTTCCCTGCTCTACGTCTCTGAATCGCAAATTCTACGATCAAAATACCATTCTTTGCTAAAAGCCCGATCAACATTACCAAAGCAATCTGAACATAGATATTGTTAGACAATTCCGCGAAAGTAATTCCTACAAAAACTCCTGACAAACCAACCGGAATAGCAATTAATACTGCAAATGGAAGAATATAACTTTCATACTGTGCAGACAACAGAAAGAATACAAACACAATACACAATCCGAAAATCATTACTGATTGCGAACTTGATCCCGCTTCTTCACGGCTCATTCCTTTATAATCGTAAGTATATCCCGGAGGAAGTACCTGCTTACTCACTTCTTCCACAGCAGCCATTGCCTGACCTGTACTGTATCCTGGAGCAGCCATTACAGTTAAGTTAGACGAGTTAAAGAGATTGAAACGATCCACCACTTCAGCTCCTGTTACTTGTTTTAAGCTAACCAAAGTATTAATAGGAACCATTTGGCCCAGATTATTTTTAACGAAAACACCGTTCAAAGATTCTTTATCCTGTCTCATTTCCGGAGTAGACTGTACTAAAACTCTGTAGTACTTCCCAAATCTGTTGAAATCAGAAGCCTGAATACTTCCATAATACCCTTGCATTACTCCTAACGCGTCAGAAACATTCACTCCTAATTGCGCTGCTTTCACCTCATCTACAAGTACTTCAAACTGTGGATAGGTAACATCAAACGTAGTAAACGCTACCGCTACTTCCGGTCTCTGCATCAAAGCACCCATCATTCCATAAGAAATATTCCCAAGGTTTTGAAGTTCCCCATTGGTACGATCCTGAAGCACAAGCTCCATTCCGCTGGTATTTCCGAAACCATCCACTGTAGGTGTATTAAGCACTAAGAAATTAGCTCTCTTATCCTGAGAAAGTGCCCCCTGAGTTTGTCCAATAATATCATTAATATTGTTAACAGCTCCTCTTTCTCCTGATTTTTTCAGTTTAACGAAAATAGAAGCTGCAGAAGAAGACATTGAACCACTGAACAGGTTCAATCCATCCACTGAAATCACTTTATCTACTGCCGGATTCTTCATCAAAAGATCTTCCGTGTCAGAAACTACTTTAGACGTTCGATCCTTAGACGCTCCCGGAGCAAGATTAGCAGTTACAATAATAAAGCTCTGGTCTTCATCAGGAATAAATCCTTTTGGAGTGGTCATAGACATCCAAGCGAACAATCCTCCAAAGGCAACAATTATTGCCAATGCAATCCATTTTTTCTTCAAAAGAAACAATACAGCTTTCCCATAACGGAATGTAAGCTTATTAAAACTCGCGTTAAATCCGGCAAAGAATCGATCTTTGAAATTCATTTTTTCATGAGCTCCTCCGTGATGCTGCTTCAGGAACAATGCGCATAAAGCAGGACTCAAAGTCAATGCATTAATCGCTGAAATCACAATCGCAATCGCTAATGTTAAGGCAAACTGCTGATAGAACAACCCTGTAGAACCACTCATAAATGCCACCGGAACGAATACTGCAGACATAATTAAGGTAATGGAAACAATTGCCCCTGTAATCTCACTCATCGCAGACATCGTTGCGGCTCTTGGGTTCAGTTTTTTATGTTCCATTTTTGCATGAACTGCTTCCACTACTACAATGGCATCATCTACCACAATACCAATCGCGAGCACAAGGGCAAACAACGTAAGAATATTGATTGAGAAACCAAATATCTTCATAAAGAAGAACGTCCCTACAATCGATACCGGAACTGCAATAGCCGGAATTAATGTAGATCTGAAATCCTGCAGGAAAATATACACCACAATGAATACAAGGATAAATGCTTCAATTAAGGTATGAATTACCTGATCAATTGACTGATCTAAGGCTTCTTTAGTTGCATACGGAATTTCATAAGTCACTCCTGCCGGGAACGATTTTTCAAGTTCCTTCATTCTTTCCTGAAGTGCAATCTGAACTTCATTTCCATTGGAGCCAGCCATCTGGAAAATAGCCATCGTTACAGAAGCTTTTTTGTTAAAATTAGAAGATACGGTATAACTATAAGCTCCGAATTCAATTTTAGCGATATCTTTTAGTTTTAAAACAGAACCATCGTTCAACGCTTTAATTGTAATATTTTCATATTGCTCAGGTTCCGTGAACTTTCCTTTATATCGAAGGACATATTCCATTACTTCTTTACTTCTTTCTCCTAATCTTCCAGGTGCCGCTTCAAGGTTTTGCGTCTGAATAGCACGGGAAACATCAGATGGAGTAAGATTATAAGAAGCCAATTTATTTGGATCAAGCCAGACACGCATAGAATAATCCTTATTTCCATATACCATGGCATCTCCTACCCCTTTTACTCTTTTCAGTTCCGGTACAATATTGATTTTTGCATAGTTTTCAAGGAAAAGATCACTCATTGAGCCATCTTTACTTGTAAGAGAAACCATGGCAATCATGCTGTTCTGTCTCTTTACCGTAGTAATTCCGGCCTGGATTACTTCAGCAGGAAGCTGATTCGTTACTTGTGCTACCCTGTTCTGAACGTTGATCGCTGCCTGATCGGGATTCGTTCCCAATTTAAAAATCACCGTGATGCTTAATGTACCATCATTACTCGCTGTAGAAGTAATGTAATCCATATTTTCCACTCCATTGATTGCATTTTCCAACGGCGGGGCTACAGATCTTGCAATCGTTTCAGCATTAGCTCCCGGATAGGCAGCTGTTACCATAACAGTAGGTGGGGCAATGTCCGGAAATTTTGTAATCGGCAGGCTGACCATACCGACGATCCCGAGAATGACAAGCAATACGGAAATAACCGTTGCCAGTACGGGTCTTTTTATAATTTTCTTTAACATGATTTCTTCTTACGATTTTTTCTGTTGAGCATTTTTCTTTTGTGCCACTACAGGAGTTCCCGGCTGTAGCCTGTCGAAACCAGAAACGATATACTGATCACCCGCTTTCAGCCCTTTTGTTACGATAAAATTATCGCCAGCTTTTCCATTAATTTCAACAGGAAGCATTTCTGCTTTTCCATTTTTGATTGTGAATACGAAAACCTTATCCTGAATAGTTCTCGTAGACGCTATAGGAAGCAAAACAACATTGCTATAAAACTGATCCAATAAGATCTTTCCTGTATTTCCACTTCTCAGAAGGTTATTCGGGTTATTGAATTTTGCTCTTAAAGTAATAGAGCCGGTAGTTTTGTTAAACTGTCCTTCCACAGCATCAATTCTCCCCGTTTCTGCATATTTCTCCCCTGCAGAAAGCTGAAGAGATACTGCCGGAGTATTCTTAATTACCTCATCAATATTGCTTCCTACATATTGTTTCTGAAAATTATTAAAATCATTTTCACTCAAACTGAAGTAAGTATACACTTGATGAATATCTGACAACAAGGTAATCGGTTCCTGATTAGTTGGAGTCATCAAACTTCCTAAACGATAGTTGAATCTCCCGATAAATCCACTTACTGGTGCTTTAATGGTTGAAAAATTAAGATTGATCTTTGCAGATTCAATAGATGATGTGGATTGACTCACTGCTCCTCTAGCAGCATTATAAGCTGCTTCAGCCTCTTTCACCTGAATATCGGAAACCATTTTATTTTTAAATAGTTCCTTTTTTCTGTCCAGGTCAATTTTTGAACTTGCAAGATTTGCCTGTGCAGTAATCAGTGCTGCCTGTGCACTTTTCAACTGCTCACCGAAGATTTGATCTTCAATTTTAAACAAGGGCTGCCCTGCTCTTACATACTCTCCTTCATCTACAAAGATTTTACTTAAATATCCTGTTACCTGAGGCCTGATCTCCACATTGGAAATCCCCTCAATGGATGCTGCATATTCTCTTGAAACAGAAGCATCCCCCTGTTTTACTATTTCTACAGGAAGTTCCGGTGCCTGCTGTTGATAAGATTGGTTTTGGTTATTTTTCCTACACCCCGCCAAGGCGATAAGCGAGAGGAAAATTATGGTTGATTTCTGAATAAAAAATCTTTGCATAACTCTAGTCATTTAAATTTTCGCCACAAAATTCGAATGAAAAAAGTTCAATAAGATTATTCAAAAAACTCCTTGTTTTGTCAAAAAGACACCTTATTTTGAAAAACATGAGATATATCATTAATAGACAAAAAACATAATATATTTCGAAATTTTAAATCAGAAATAACGTTCACTTTATCAAAAAGACATCTAAAATGAAAATTTTATTATTCATCAATACAAATCATCTTTTCTATATTCCAAAGGAGACCTGCCTGTATGTTTTTTGAAAAACTTGCTAAAGGAAGCCTGATCTGAAAACTTAAGCTTTACAGCTACCTCATTGATATTCAGATTGGGATTTCTAAGCAACAATCTAGCTTCTACGGCCAATACCTGATGAATAATCTCCCGAGGTGTTTTGAACATCGTCTTATTAATGACCTTAGTAAGATATTTTCGGCTGATAAACAACTTATCTGCATAGAATTGTACATTATGTTCTTCTTTGAAATGCTCCTGAACAAGTTTAAAAAAACTAGTCGTTAACTCATCCTCTCTAGGGGTAACTAAATGTGGTTTTTCTATTTTTTTAAAATAATTATCAATCTCGTAGATCACCAATGAAAAGTGATGCCAGATCATTTCATTGAAATAGTAATTATCTTTCTCCTTGTTATTCAGCGCTTCCAATTCACCAAGATAGAACTGCAATCTTTTATACAATTCCGGTTCATTCCTTACAATATGGGTAGGGTCAGAGGATAGGCTTTTCAGTACATTATTAGATTTATAGTTAAAACCAGCCTGTGAAATAAAATCCACTGAAAAGAAAATGTATCTTGCATTGTAATTGTCTGCAATATCATCTACCCAAAAGGTTTCAGCCATGGGACAAAAGACAATATCACCTTTATAAACCATGTACTTTTTATCATCCAGCCTGAATCCTACACTTCCATCCTGTACCAAAAAAATACAGAAATAATCAGAACGATAAGGGATATTGGGTTTGATACTATAATTCGCCTTGTCAATTTCCATCACCACAAACTCCTTGATTCTGAGATCAAATTCTACTTGTTGTAAAACTTCATCAAAAGCCAATTGAGAAACAAAATCGGGTTCTTTAGGAGGTTCTTTGCGGGATCTTTTAGCCATAGGAAATGGATTATGAAAGTACTAAGGTAATGAAAAAGGGGAAACTAAGGAAAAGCAAAACAATAATCATTGGGTACGGTACACCCTATTTTTTGCTTTTCTTCATTTATGGAAAACCGTAAAGTATCCGCTTTCAATGTTCCTATTTTTGAACCATTAATTACTCTTTTATAAAAACCTAATTATAAATACCATGATTCAAGACTCAATTTCTAATACTGATGAGATTCTGGAAAGGATCAAATCAGAATTACACAATGCAAAATCAGAAATTCTCATTGCAATGGCCTGGTTTACCAATCAGGATTTATACCATATCATCCGCGATAAGCTTAAAGAAAACATAACAGTATCACTTATTCTCTCTGATCAACCAGACAATGAAAAGCTTGACTTCGATCTGCTTGTTGAACTGGGATTGAATTTCACAAAAATAAAGAATATAGGCTATGGAATGATGAATCTTAAATTTTGTGTGATTGACAGAGCCTTAGCAATTTCCGGTTCATACAATTGGTCAAACAATGCCAAAAATAATCATGAACAGGTTTTAATTACCAATTACCCCAAAACAATCAACGAACTTACAGAAAGCTTTTTCACCATCAAAAACAGAATTGAGAAATTGAACAGCGGGCTCAGCATTGAAGAAATAGAAAATGAGGAAAAAACATTTGAGAAACCAACAATGAATAAACTCCCTAATGAAACAAAAGTTCAATCACTTAACTTCCAGGAACAGTCATTAAAAGAATTTAAAGATGTACTAGACAACATCATTGCTACCGAAGTAGGATCCTTTGACAAAAATCTTCTGAAAGAGAATGCTTATCAGCGAGCCTTTGAAAACCAGGGAGATCATCAGGTACTCCCTCAGGCAATGGATAGCCTTTATTCAAATTTCATTAACGAAATTGAAGTGATCACTGAGAAGAAAACAAGATTGAAAAACAGAATTGAAGAGCAACTTAAAGTAAGCATCAGCAATGTAGAAATGAAAACTCAGAATGAGATCGATACACTACAATACAACCTCATTTCTGAGACGCAAAATATAAAAGATACAATCCATACTACAGAGAAGGAAATTGAAGATAAAAAACATCGCATAGAAACTAATACATCTATTAAAATCCCTTTTATACAAGATAAAATTGATGTTTTGATAAAAAAGATCAATGAGTTAAAAGTAGATTTTGTTATGCCTCCGATCAACTGGCCTTTAACTTCACTTTTAAGTTTTATTACGGTGATGCTGATCTTGTATATTTTCGTCTTTTATTCTTCTGTAGCCTATATTTTTATCTTTTCAAAAGAAGATATTCTCTCTGAACTTAGAAAAGGAATTGTCACAGAAATACCCGAAGTTTTCAATGCCCATGCTATTACCAAGATTTGGAATAAAGGAGTGGGCGGGATTATGTTTCTCTTTCTTTTTGTAAGCATTCCATTAGCATTAGGTATGTTGAAGTTAATTAAGCCCGATAAAACACCTTTTGAAATAGCGAACCAACCTCAAAACATTCTTTTAAAAATCAACAAAATCATCCAAGAGAACAAAGGTTTGATATTGATTTTCCTGGTAGACTGCTTTATCGCCTACAAGGTTGCTAAAAATATCAATGATATAGAGTACCTCACCAACCAGACAGATAAAAAGTCTTCATTTTCTGAAATTGTATTTTCCCAAAACTTCCTTCTTGTTTTTACCTTAGGAACGTTAGGAGTTTATCTTTTCAGTTTGGTTATCAATAAACTCTATCATTCTCATCAAAAGAGAACAAAAACACATCATCAGGAGAAAACCGAATTTATTGTAAAAAAATTAGAAGAGGAAAAGGAAGTGCTTCAACTACAAATGAATGCCTTTAAAGAGGAAAACGGCCAATTAAATAGTGAAAACCAGGGATTGGAAAGAAACAATATCATTTTAAATAAGCAACTTCAGGAGTTTCCTATTTTAACTAATACCAAAATAAATAACTTTAAACAACTTCTCCTTACCTTCAAAGAGAAAGTAGAAAATCTGGCTCAGATCTATAAAAGCCAGGTAGATAACGACAGGCTTCCTATCTCAAAAACGGAAATGGAAAACAGAGTAAATATTTTCATGGAAGGCTGGAGTAAATATTTATATGAAATTTACTCTATCAATAAAGCAGAAGTTAAAACGACTGAAGCTATCAGAGAATGTGAAAACTGGCTTAATGTCATTGCATTTCATGAACAATTCACTTCAGAATTCGCTCAAAACTAATTTTACTAAGATGAAAAAACAATTCATATTAAGCTTCATTGCTCTATTATCTGTTTCTACACTTTCAAATTGTTGCAAAAAGAATAACACACCTTCTGCTGATTCATCATCAGATATCCCAAAAATTTACGATTATAACGTCCTCATTGTTCCGGATTTATCTAACAGAATCAACGCTGAGATTCACCCCAAGCCATTACAGGACACCGTACTCATCAACAATATTGCTGACAATATAGAAAGTCTTCTAAAAATTAAAAATAGACAAATGAACCAACTGGACACCTATAAAATTGATTTTATCAACCGGGGAATCCTGAATCAGAATATTGCAGATACTCAAAAGTTAGAAATTAATTTCAGAAAATTCAAAAATAATCAACGTGAGTCTTCAGATTATAAAAGAGGGCAACTCAAGTCAGACATCTCTTTATTAAAAAATAATCTTTCAAAAATCTACACTTACTCTTTACAAAATCTATCAGGCTCTGATGTCTGGAATTATTTTAACCAAACCGTAAGTAATTCTCTTATTAATACCCCTGATACAAAAGTTGACATCGGAAACAATCAGGCAATTATCAAAGGAACAAGAAATATCATCGTTTTATTCACCGATGGCTATATTGAAAGCGCAAATAATACTTCCGAATATACTCTGGATCAGAAAACCATAAAAAAAATAAGAGAAAGTTATTTGAAAAGCGGAAGTCATAATCTGGAAGAATTCATCAAATCAAAACCTGAATATCTGATAAGAAAAACCTCGACTCCACTCCGCAATACTTCCGTACTGGTTTTGGAAATAACAGACCGATCTTTAGACAAAAATGGAGCCAGCACCCTACAACCAACAGACTTTGAGATTATGAAAATTCTCTGGTCGCAATGGCTGACTGCTTCCGGAGCTTCAAAAGTTGAAATCTATCCAACCTTCTCTCAAAAAACAGAAGCTTACGAAGCGTTAAAAAGATTTATGGAAAATATTTAGATAAATGGAATGGTAAATAGAGTAAAGAGAGCAAAGGAAGTTAACTTATCCCGATCGCTCTCTTTTCACTATTTTTTATTTGTATTTTATATCTCAACAATCAATTCCTTCTCATAGCCGTTATCCTTTTCATCTATATAGCCGTGAGGATTACAAATGATTTCTGTTTTCCCAATATTATACCTACATGGCGTGTGAATATGGCCATGAATCCAATATAACGGTTGATATTCAAGAATCATCTCCTCCAGATTGGATGCATAAGCAGAAGTCAATGGATCTTTTTTGTAATGTTCCGGCACAGATTGAATACTCGGAGCATGATGGGTAACCACTATATTGGTAAGCTCTTTTGAAATTTCCAGACTTTCTTGCAGCCATATTTTTGAAAATTGATGAATCTTAAAGGTATCTATCGTTCTCATTTTTGAATAAGACGGATCGCGCTTGATCATTTTATAATCATTCATTTTCGGCTGGCAGAGCATTCCATATTCCACAGGGTTTCCAAAGATTGAAAAATCAGTCCATAAAGTAGTCCCATGAAAGCGTATCCCTTCAATATCTACCCATGAATTTTCAAGCACAAAAACATTAGAGTTTTCAGCAGCTTCTTTTATTTTATGGAGTGTCTTAGGGTATGAACCTTTATAATATTCATGATTTCCCAGAACATAAATAACCGGCTTATCAGAGATCGTTTCTTTAATCCATTCTATTCCTTTCGTTCCCAAATTAATATCTCCAGCCAGAACAATAACATCTGCATTATCAAAACATAATTCAGTCCGCCCAAACTCCTGATGAAGATCACTAATGATTTGTATTCTCATGATACAAAAGTAATAAAGAATAACACCATCCTAAAAAACAAAACAAAAAAAGGAACCCATGCCTAGACACCGATTCCTCACTCATATAGTTTGTGTAATTTTAAGGTCGCTTATTATGAAACAGCTATTTCTGTCTGCTTCACTTTTAAGCTTTTTACTATAAAATAGAATAACATTCCGAGGGCTAGAAGAGCATAACTAATCAATACGATCAGATTCAAGCTTCCCACCGCAAATTTTGAAGGAAAAACCTGACTCATTAAAGTCATAAACGACAGTCCGATCCCCGCTCCAAGGAAGTAAGTAGTAGAAGTCAAACTTGATGCCAATCCGTAATTAGCAGGTTCAACATCCTGAATTCCCATTACAGAAAGCGCTGTAAAACAGAACGTCATTCCAATTCCTGAGATACAAGCCGCTCCTAATAAAACAACAGTTAGAGGATGCCCTGTATACACAGAAATTAACAACAGTATCCCACCAGCCAGCATAAAAGCCCAACCCAATATTCCCATTTGAGACGAACTCAATCGCTTGGCAATATGTGGTAAAATAAATTTAGCTGTCAAAGCTGATAAAACACTGAACGGAACAAGCATCAATCCTGCAGAAGCTGCACTATACCCCATATCTTTCTGAAGCATTAATGAAATCAGGAATAAAAACCCGATAAAAAATGCTCCTAAGGTAAAGAAAGCAGCATTAGAAACCACTAATGAACTATGTCTGAATAATTTTAAATCAAATAACGGCTCAGCAACAGTTCTCAATCTGAAAAATACCATTAGTAATAACACTACCGCTGTTACTAAAGAACCTATTACAAGAAACGGTTCTTCTTTAACATGAACCAGTTCATGGGTTCCATAGGTAAGGCTTAAAAGCCCTAGCACCATTAATATTCCGGAAATTACATCTGTTTTCTGTGGAGTCTCATTCTTCTCATCTGTTGGTAGATAATAATAAGACAAAATGAGAGTAATCAAAAGAATCGGAACATTAATAAGAAAAACCCAATGCCAGCTTAAATAGGTACTGATAATCCCTCCTACTGAAAGGCCACTTCCCGAACCAATTGCTGCAAAGGAACTGAAAATACCAATTGCACGATTCCTCTCCTGTTCTTCTCTGAAAGTATTGGTTACAATCGATAAGGCTGCCGGCATTACTAGCGCGGCTCCTAATCCCTGCAAAGCACGGAATATTGCTAATACACTGAAACTTTCAGAAAGCCCTGCTCCTAATGAGGTCAACATAAAAATAAAGGCACCCAATAAAAACATTTTCTTTCTTCCAATCTGATCAGAAAGCTTTCCGCCAATGATTAAAAAACCTCCAAAGAACAATACGTACAAAGTCTGCAACCACTGTACAGTTCCTGCTCCGATATGGAACTGCTCTTGAATAGAAGGAATTGTTAAATTAATAATGGCAATATCCAACGCCTCTACAAAGGTTCCTACCGATGCTAAAATTAATATTATATTTTTCCTTGTATCCATATATTCAAATTTCCTGCAAAATTAAAATTAACAGAACGTATTTGAAAATTTTACATTAAATTTGGAACAAAGATACCACACATAACAAATCAAAAGAACAAAACTACTGAAACAACAAAAGTAACCCTATAAAAACAGAACAAATGCCAACAGAAAATTATATCTCAGACGAAAAAGATCTTTCCATCCTACGACTTCTTCAGAAAGATGCAAAGATGAGTGTACGAGACATTTCAGCCAGGATCAATCTAAGCCCAACACCTACTCATGAACGGATTAAGCGTATGGAAAAACTGGGAATCATTAGGGAATACACAGCTGTAGTAGATCGCAAAAAAGTAAATAAAGGGATGATGGTCATTTGTATGATCGCATTGAATGTTCACAATAAAAAAACGGCTGGAAAATTCATTGAAGAGGTTGGAAAATTAAAAGAGGTTGTAGAATTCTATAATATCAGCGGAGATTTTGATTTTATGCTTAAAATCCTTGCTCCCAATATGGATGAATTTCACGAATTTTTCATCAATAAACTATCTGAAATTGAAGGAATTGGCCAGACGAAAAGTATTTTCGTAATGAGCAGTATTAAGGAAAGTGCTCAAATTTTATAACTCTCCTAAAAGCCTGTATTCTACAAATTAATGTATTGACAACACAATTCCTGCCAACTCATACACAAAAACCCAGTATCATACTATATCTCAACAAACTAGCGTAAACAATTCCAACATTTAGGTTTTCAATACATCAGGTAGGTATTGGCTGCTTGTTTATTTTTTAGTACTTTAGTTCTTCAAATTTCACCTTATAAAAAAGGGGGAATTTTATTTAAGTTACAAAAAAAATGATGAGCACTAAATTTATTAATTCAGGCAACTGTAATAGGTTGTCCGGTATCATGATACCAAAAAATTCACGTCAATATAAGAGGAATCCATACAGTTTTACAACGGATTAAAACTGAAACAACAGGCTTATGAAAAGCTGCAATATATCTTTTCATACGAAAGTATCAAGATTGAGATTATGAAAATAATTTCATCATTATGTAAATGATTACAAAATCACACCCCATGAGCTGTATAAGTGATCCTTTTTTAAAAAATTACCCTTTATTTTTATATCTGTTTATTGCAATCTCTTTATGTAGCTGCAGTAAAAAAATCAACACCCAAGAAATCGATAACGCTTTACTTCAAAAAAATGAAAAATTAAGACTTGAAGGAAAAGACAAGGAACTCATCACTCTTAATAATGAAAACATCAACCTCTCCAAGCAAGGAGGATATTTAAAAGGAGAAGCTTTAGGTTATATTAATCTTGCCAATACTTATGGTATGATGGGAAAATACAAGACAAGCCATGCTTATCTGAAATCAGCTGAAAAAATCATCACCCATCTTAATGACAATTTCCTTTATGCTAAACTTTATCATGAGTATGGTCAGATCAATTATGTTACAGGATTAGTTAATACCGCTTTAAGCTACAATGCTAAAGCCATTTATTATGGTAAAAAACTGGATAAAAAAGGATGGTTATTAGGAAATATGTATGAACAAAGAGCAGATTTTATTTCCTCATCATATAGAGATTCGGCATTGATTTACCGCCACAAAGGCTTCCGTGTAGACCCTTCAGCTCTCAATGCATCGTTGATTGGTAATTATCATTTACAACAAACCAAAAATCTTGATTCTGCCACTTTATACAATAACAAAGCATTAAGCCTTCTTAAAAAAGCCGAATACGGAACCGTAAGACAAGGGATTATTTACTCTTTTTATGCTGATCTCCTTTCTAAAAAAAAGGAATATGAGAAAGCATTAAACTTTTATCAAAAAGCTTCAGACATTTTAGTCAAAACTAAAAGAATCAATAAATTACCTGGACTTTATCGACAGATTGCTTTCGTTTACCAAAGTCTTAATGATCGTAAAATGGAGGAAGTTTACACTTCCAAGGCTGAAGATCTGGATCAGAAGCTTAAATTATCCGGAAATGAAGCCATTGACCTTTCCCTTAGTGAAATCATTGAAGAAAAAAGCGAGAGTAATACTAATCTCATCTTTATTTTCATCGGAATATTTGCTCTTGTCACGGGTATTATTTTATTTTTATTGATCAGAAACAGAAAATATAAAAAGGAGGATCAACTCTCTGAAAGATCTAGTGCTTTAGCATTCTCATCAAAGGGAATAATATCGAAGGAAGATTTCGCAGAATTATTAGACCTTGCTAAAACTAATGATCTTAAATTTATCAAAAGATTTGAAGAGATCAATCCTGGTTTATTTCAGAATATTTTAAAAATCAATTCACAATTGACAAAATCAGAACTGTCTTTATGTGCTATGATATGGCTAGGCTTCTCTTCAAAAGACATTGCAGATTTTACTTTTATACAACACAGATCAGTACAAACTAAAAAAGGCAGGCTTAGAAAGAAACTTGATATTCCTTCTGAAACTGATCTTTATAGTTTTTTTACCTCTTTGTAGATTTAAAATATCACCATCAATACCCTCCTGCTCAACGGCAGGATTTTTTATATCTGATAAACTACAGTTTTATTTTTTTATCATATTCAATACATAATATTTAATATAAAATTTACATTATAAAGAATCTTTTTATTGAAAAAACAATCGATTTTCAAAGTTAGGAATGATACTTCTATTCAAAACATTCAACTTTAATATCATAAAAATAAATTGCAAAACCGTTCCCAAACAAAACACAAAAACCTATATATCAACAAATTAAACACAAGGTAGTACCCATAGTGTAGCTATGTCGTATGTTGTTTTTTGGAAAATCCTCACATTATTGAATATGTTTGCCATGTGAAAAATATAAACCTTATACAATTAAGAGTATTACTAAAAACAAACATAAATAATTTCAAGAATAATTATAAAACCTCCCCCTCTGCAACTACTTAATTTAATCTAAAAAAGTATTAAGAACACAAATGAAAAACACAAGTGATGAAAACCAGGAGGGGTGAGCGTTTTTACAAAAAAACAAATAATATTAACTAGAAACACAAATAAAAGAGAGGCCTATTTAACACAACATCCTATGATGAAACAATGTCTCAGCATTATGATCTTCGTCCGTTCATAAAAAATTGAGAATATTACAATTTATATTATTTGTTTAAATGAGAGATTGCCCTTTAAAAGCAGCAGTCTCTTATTTTTTTATAAAATACGACAAAAAAAACAGCAGTATATATTCATATACCACTGTTTCAATACACATTATAAACTTATATAAACCGGTTTCCCGGAAATTATTTCATATCAAGATTATTTATTTCCAGTAATTCCAGACTGATCCGTCAAATACCGCCAATGATTTACTGGTTGTATCATAACATACCATTCCCGGATATGGATTCTTTACATTAATATGCGGAGTAGCGATCTGAGGAAGGATCATTGCTTTATCCGTAGCTTCCAACACCAATACTCCATCTGCAGTACTGGATGATGCCCCGATTACAACCCCTTTCCCTAGCTCTGCAGAATTGTTTACCACAATGCTATTTGAGCTTCCTGCATCAGATAGAGGCTTCCATACATCATTCTCATAAACCTTTACTTTATTATCATTAACATCAAAGACAAATGTTCCATTCACTAAAGATCCTGTAGGAAGACCCGAAGTAGCCGGAAGGATCAATCCTTTTGTGTTCCCGGATACATTATTGAAATCAAGAACCGTACTGCTGCCATCTACCGTCTGCTTTCCAATAGCTACTTGGGCAACAGAAAGATTAAAAATAACAAGAGCAAGGGCTATGCTTATATTTTTTATATTTTTCATCCTTTTATCAATTTTTAAATTAATCATTACAGCTTCTCACCACGCACTTCCATTCAGTACCATTATAAAGCTTTACACATTTATCCTGTATATCATACAACAACATTCCTTCTTTAGGATCTGCAATAGCATCTCCTGGCTGTGGAGTCTGGCTTACATGCTGAACTCTTGTGATTACAAAGCCTTTATCTTTTGCTTCCATGGCAACAAAACCATTAGGAATATTTTCTGGCCAAGCATTGTTTTTTTGCTGTATGGTAATTCCGAACTTGGTAAAACCATCTGGTGTTCCTGTTGCTCCCGGTTTTGTACAAAAACTATCCATATCATCAATAATTGTAGGTGCGTTACCACAACTTGATTTATCATCAGATAATCCTTTTGGCCAAAGAGACGGACATAAAGCTGATGTAGCATTCGGGCCACAGAAACTTGCAGCTCCAGGGCCAAGACTGGTAACAGATGCCATTGCAATAGCTATAATCTGACTGTCATTACTTAAAACAGATCCATTACCACCACTCACATCTCCTTTAGCAATACAATAAGCTTTACCAGTAGGAAGACCTACATATTTAATAAAAGGATAAGTTGTTGACTGCTGAGTAAATGTACCACATATCTCCACTACACTATTGGTTCCCATTTCTAGAGTAGAACTTACATTGGGATAAGTTCCCATAAATGAAGTATCACCCTGTACTACTGATCCTACAAGAGATAAAAATGATTTAGTACCCAATTTAACTTTTGAATTTTGGTTCGTTCCAAAAGTACCTATAAGAATGGATCCATTAGACTTAACACTTGCTCCGTCTCCAATTTCTAAAACTCCGTCCACCTGAATATTAACAGACTGCAACTGTCCAGACTGAACAATAAGTGTTGCACCATTTGGGATGCTGATATTCGTCCCTACAGTAAGATTCCCATTAAGACAGTAAGTTGTTCCGCTTACCATTGGCTGTCCCGTATAAGGTGTACAGGTCTGGGCATAGGTAATACCGTAAAAGGCAACCATTAATAAAAAAATCAATTTTTTATTAATATCGAAAAAATTTAAGTTATTCATATATTTTTATGCTAAATTAACAAATTATTCACATTTTAATGAGAAATCATCAAATTTTCTACATCATCGAATCCCTACTCAACAATTAATATACCAAACTCTCTTACTATTATAAATAACAATACAATACCATGCCGAAATTTATTTTCATCAAAAATATTTTTTTACTGCGTTTAATTCTACAACATAAACAACTTATTGATAGGCAATGTCTTAAATAAATCAAAATTAAATATATTTAAGAAGTCATTTTATATTATTTAAAAATTCAATATTGTAATGGATATATAGCAGTTGACAAGTCTCAGAAAAAAGAAAAATCAGAAAACCTAAACCTATATGTATCAGCATAGTATATTTAAGAAATACCTTCTCTAATGAGAGCAAAAATCCTCCTAAAATCCTCCTGTATACCATAAATAATTTCAGATTTCCGGGTGACCAGCCAGGGAAAGCCATCATAATAAAATTTATCTATCAGAGCGACACCATTGATGTGAATAGACTCCTTTTTTCCATCCAGCAATCCTGGAATATTGATATAATTAAAGTTACTTTTACACCCTACTGCCTCTATGATGGTATCAATCTGATCATAATTCAATCTTAAAATGCCCTATCAGCTTTGAATTCAATATCTGCGCTATCAGCATAATCAACCTCCGTTTTAAGGGGAATTTCCATTCTATTTTGTTAGAATTCCCGAAACAGAAAGCCAAAAGACTTCTCTTGGATGATAAAGTATTTGTAAACGGAGTAAATGATTTTCTGGGTTCTAAAAATCCTCAACATTTTACAGTCGCTTTTAAAAATTTCATGGCTTTTTCACCAGTTTATTTAAAGGGTAATTTCAATAGACAATATTTATGAACCACGACTGCCTGATAAGAAGTATAGACAATACATATAGCGGCCTCTATAAAATTTGCATTAAAAAGCGTAAATTTGCCGCATGAATAACGATACTATTTGTGCCCTGGCTACAGCCAATGGAATTGGTGCTTTAGGCATTATCAGAGTTTCCGGAAATGATGTTTTGCCTATAGTTCAGAAAAGTTTTCCAGCGAAAAAACTGGAGAAACAAAAGTCCCATACCATTCACTACGGTTATTTTATGGATGGAGAAGAAGCAATTGATGAAATTATGCTTTCTATTTTCCTGGCACCGAAAAGTTTTACTACAGAAAACTCTGTAGAAATTGCTTTTCACGGTTCACCGCATATTGGAAAACGTATTCTTGAAACCCTTATTAAAAATGGCGCCAGAATGGCTAAAGCCGGAGAATTTACCCTTCGTGCTTTTATTAATGGAAGAATTGATCTTTCTCAGGCAGAAGCGATTGCAGATGTGATTGCTTCGGAAAACGAAGCATCCAGAAAGGTAGCCATCAACCAATTAAAGGGTGGAATCACTAATGAAATTTCGTTATTAAGAACAGACCTTCTGAATTTTGTTTCTCTTATAGAGCTTGAACTGGATTTTGCAGAAGAAGATGTGGAGTTCGCTGACAGAACTGTTTTAAGCGGATTGCTGGATAAAATTGATACAAAACTGATGTCTCTTATTGAAAGCTTCCAATATGGAAATGCCATTAAAAACGGAACCGCTGTTGCGATTATCGGAAAACCTAATGCAGGAAAATCTACGCTACTTAATGCTTTATTAAAAGAAGAAAGGGCTATTGTAAGCAATATCGCAGGAACCACGAGAGATACTATTGAGGAAGTTCTTCATATTAAAGGCCATGCTTTCCGCTTGATTGATACTGCCGGATTGCGTGAAACAGTGGATGAAATTGAAGCAATTGGAGTAAAAAAAGCCAAAGAAAAGGTCGAAAACGCTAATATTCTAGTATATCTGGCTGATGCTGCTACAGAAGATTTTTCCGAAGATATTGAAATGATCCAGTCTTTATTAAGAGATGATCTAAAATTAATTATTTGCGCAACGAAGATTGATGAAGTTACTCCAACAAAATACGAAACGGTAGAAGATATCTTCAGGAAGGCTATCTCGCATGAATTTGATTTCATTAAAATCTCTGCAGTTGAGAACCAAAATATTCAGGATCTTAAAAATGAATTATCATCTTACGTTGAACAATTAAAATCGGAAGAAAATAATGTAGTCATTATTAATCAGCGTCACTTTGAGGCTTTACAAAAGTCTTTAGAGGCTGTCAATAAGGTAAAAGAAGCTATTTCTTTCCAAATTTCTACGGAATTACTGGCTTATGAGCTAAGAAACGCCCTGGAACACCTTGGAGAAATCTCAGGAGAGGTTACCAACGATGAAGTGCTTGGAAATATTTTTTCTAAGTTTTGTATCGGAAAGTAGATGTTTTGAGACGATATAATTGAGATTTTTATAAAAATTAGAGCGAGTTGTTAACTCGCTTTTTTTGTGTTTATATTTTATGAAATAATGAGCAACGAGCATTACGCTCTCGCCAGCGAGGGTAAAAAGACATGCAATCTGGATTGCCTGTCTCATTTATTTTACTTTGATGATTATTTTTCCCTTTGATCTGCCAGAAGCCAAATGTTCAAAAGCCTCAATACTTTCCGAAAAAGGATATACAGTATCTACCACCGGTTTTATCATTCTATCTTCCACTGCTATTTTAAGCCAGGCCAACTGCCGTCCGTCAGGCTTCATGATCACCATCTTATAGGTAGCATCTTTATTTTCAATCGCTTGCGAAAGATTAGCTGGAAGTTTATAATTGGGAATACCCAAATGCCTTGCTGTTTCTTCGTCCAGTGGTCCCACAATGCTAACTACTCTTCCTCCCTTTTTTATGACCTCAAAGGCTTCCTCCGTGTAATTTCTTCCCAAAGTGTCAAAGACAATGTCAAGATCGGTTGCAATGGTTCTATAATCTTCTGTTTTATAATCAATAACACGATCCGCACCAAGTTCTTTTACCCAATCCATATTTTCAGTACTGGTTGTTGTATAGACATATGCACCTCTAGTCTTGGCAAACTGGATGGCAAAACTTCCCACACCACCCGATCCCGCATGGATCAGAACTCTGTCGCCTTCTTTCATACCCACCCGTTCTAAAGACTGAATTGAAGTAAGAGCAACGAGCGGAAGACTGGCAGCTTCCTCAAACGTAATATTAGTTGGTTTGACTGCGACTATACCACTGTCAACAGCAATATATTCTGCAATTGTTCCAAAACGCCGCTGCGCTACCCGGGAGTAGACCTCATCCCCAATTTCAAATTCAGTAACCTCACCACCTTTGTCAACAACAACTCCGCTGACATCAAAGCCAATCGTTGCCGGCAAATCCAAAGGCTGGGAATCTTTTAAGTTTCCGGCAATAAATAATTTATCAATTGGATTTACAGAAGCTGCATATACTTCAATAAGTACATCATGGGGCAGTATCTCAGGCTTGACAACTTCATTAAAAGCAAGGCTATCGGTAAGATCGCCATAAGATATTAGTTGCAACGCTTTCATAATATTCTTTTTTTTGTTTAACGGATATTAAGCTTTCCAATTTTCCGGTCTTGTACTGATCTCTTATATAATAACAACAGCCATTCCAAATAGTTCTACTATACCCCCAACAATCAAACTACATCAGAAATAAAATAGGGAACACAATTTTCATTCGCCATATATAAAAACCATTTACTCTGAATAGGTTGTTGTTTTTAATAATATTATATCAAAATTGTAATATTGTAGGAACAAAACAAAAAAAACAGATACGACACAGATATGACACCAATATAAAAAACTGATAACAAACCCATTAGAACCGCCGTAAAATTAACTTCTAAAGAATCTCCATTTCCACAACAAAATAAAGGAACTCATTATTTGACAACTTCTTTTTCGGCAGTCCAATTTTGTGCTCCTGTGGATATGGAGATCTGAAAGTCATACTGACATTCCTAATCCTTAAAATGAAGGAATTAATGTTATAAATTATTTGAATTTGTTCCCTGTTTTGTCCCTCAACTCTTAACTAAGAAAAAAATTGCTTACACATTCATATTCGGACATACTCTTTTTTGTGGGCACAGTTGATGAAATTTATTACATATCATCATATCAATATCATAAAAAGGACAGAAACCAGAGGTTCCTATCCTTAATTAATTAAAACCTTCTGAAAACAGATCTCCTATTTTTATTGGGATTTTAATATGCTCATTATCAAAATTGAGAATCCATAAGCCTATTAATTTTATCATGGTGTATATTGGCTTTTCCAGTCTTTTTTTACTACTACGATGTTTTCAAATACCGGAGAACAGCATGTTATATGATAAATATTTTCAACTGTTCACTATATTTTCCTATCTAAAATTGCACTATTTATGGTGATATAAACTTTATGGATTGGGTGAATTCCTGATTATTATACTACAAAGATGGCCGTTTCAGTATATACTAAGCTATATATATCCGGAATAATCTTACACATATCCCACTTTTTACAAGTCTTCCAAATTTCCAAGACGTCTTTGTTTCAACTGTTTGTAAAATGAAGGAGAAAGCCCTGTGATCTTTTTAAACTGGTTGGAAAGATGGGCTACACTACTGTAATTGAGTTTATAAGAGATTTCTGTAAGATTGAGTTCATCATACAACAGCAATTCTTTTACCTTTTCTACTTTATTAATAATGATAAAATGCTGAAGAGTCATTCCTTTCACTTCTGAAAAGGTATTGGCAAGATAAGTATAATCATATCCTAATTTTTCACTTACATAATCTGAGAAATTTTCTTTTGGGAGTTCCTCTGAATAATGAATCATTTCTATGACTACATTTTTTATTTTTTCTATCAGGATACTTTTTTTATCATCTAATACTTCAAGCCCTGTTTTAAGTAAATTTTCTTTCAGAATTTGTCTTAGTTCGGTGCTGATATCTTCCAATAATTCCACAGTTCCCAAATCTACAATAGCATTTTTAATGCCCAGCCTTTCCAGTTCCTGATGAACAACCATTTTGCAACGCAAACTTACCATATATTTTATATACAACTTCATCTCCCTTATTGTTTATACCTGTCAATTATTTCATTAACAGTCATTTACCCAAAGTTAATCTATTCAATCGGAAATATCTATGATTTATACAACAAATTAAAAGACAATTGCAAAGCTTTCCTTTTTTAATGATTGAAATTTACAGTTAACAAAAAATATTTCATAATGTCAAAAGAAAAAGAGGGAAAAAAGAAGTCAGATAAAACTCCACCCGCAAAATCCGCAAAAGAGAAACGGGAAGATAAGATGAATAAACGAAGAGGCTGGGAAAACGAATCCCAAAATACCGACAACTAAATGATATCTCTGAAAAAAGACGGAATTATACTCAGAAAAACAACATTAGACTTTGAGAGTGAGGGTGTTTTAAATCCTGCAGTCATTCAGGATAATGGAAAAATACATTTATTATACAGGGCTGTTGCCAAGAATAATTTCTCCAGTATTGGATACTGTACATTATCAGATTATAAAACGATAGAAACCCGGTTAAGCAATCCGATTATCATCCCCGAGTTTGAATATGAAAAACATGGTGTTGAAGATCCAAGAATCGTAAAAATCGACCATTTATTTTACCTTACTTATACGAGTTATGACGGAATTAATGCATTGGGAACTCTTGCTGTATCTGAGGATCTTACATCGTGGCAAAAGCTGGGGATTATTGTTCCCCAAATTCCATACAAAAAATTTAGACTTTTATCTGAATCTCAAGGTGAAATAGGTGAAAAGTACAGACGCTTCAATAAATTCCCACCTACTTATAAAAAGAATAAAGATATCTTCCTATGGGATAAAAATGTGATATTTTTTCCAAGACGAATTAACGGTAAGCTTTATTTTCTTCACCGCATAAGACCAGATATCCAAATTGCATGTATAGAAAGTATTGAAGACCTAACCCCTGATTTCTGGAAAGACTATTTTCTTCACTTTAAAAAACATATTGTATTATCTCCCCAGTATGAGCATGAAGTAAGTTATATTGGCGGCGGATGTCCCCCTATAGAAACCGAACATGGATGGCTTTTAATCTATCATGGTGTACATGATACCATTGAAGGATATGTGTACAGCGCATGTGCGGCTTTACTGAATCTTGACCATCCTGAAAAAGAAATTTCAAGACTTCCTTATCCTATTTTCAAACCTGATGAAGAATGGGAACAAAAGGGAGAAGTGAACAATGTCTGCTTCCCTACCGGAGCCATTGTAGAAGGAGAGACACTCCATATTTATTACGGAGCTGCAGATAAAAGAATAGCTGTTACTTCTTTAAGTATTCCGGAATTACTGAAAGAATTACTACAGTACATATCATAACTGGCTATTCACTACAGAATATCAGTCTTTAAAACAGATATCATCATGAATAAAAATATAAACCCAGATGTGGAGGGAAAGACAAAAAGACGATCTGTCCAAAATAAAAAAAACACAATTAACTATAAACCTGAAATTATCTTTATAAGTACTTTTCCTCCTAAGGTGTGCGGTATTGCAACGTATTGTCAGGATTTGATAAAATCTCTTCAGCTAAAGTTCAAAGAATCATTTAGCATAGTTACCTGTCCAATGGAAACTGAGGATGAAAGCTATCAATACGAAGAAAATCCTCAATATCGACTCAATACATCCGATGCTATTTCTTATTTGGAGCTGGCTGATAAAATCAACAAAAATGACAATATTCAATTGGTTATGCTTCAGCATGAGTTTGGATTTTTCGCTGAAGCTAAAAACGGATTGCCGCTTTTTCTTCAAAATGTAGAGAAAGATATCATCATTACTTTTCACACCGTTCTGCCGAAACCGGATTTGGAATTAAAAGAAAAGGTAAAAGAAATCAGCCGTTTCGTAAAATCTATTATTGTAATGACCAGTATTTCTGCAGATATCCTCACCAATGATTATGATATACCATCTGATAAAATTAAAGTAATTCCCCACGGTACACATTTACTACCATTTATCGATAAGATTTCACTGAAAGCGAAGTACGGATTTAAAGATAAAAAAGTTCTTTCAACATTTGGGTTACTGGGTTCGGGAAAAAATATTGAAACCACCTTAGAAGCTCTGCCTGAAATCATTTCCAAAAATCCAGATGCAATGTTTCTGATTATTGGAAAAACACATCCCGGCATCATTAAATATGAAGGTGAGAAGTATCGTGATTTTTTGCAGAATACTGTTAAGAGACTCCATCTGGAAAAACATACTTATTTTATCAACCAGTATCTGCCTTTGGATGAGTTGTTGGATTATCTTCAGCTTACCAATATCTATCTTTTCACTTCAAAAGACAGAAATCAGGCAGTAAGCGGTACCTTTTCCTACGCCATCAGCTGTGGCTGCCCTATTGTTTCCACTCCTATTCCCCATGCTCTGGAAATATTAAATGAAGACCTGGGAATTATTATTGATTTTGAAGCACCGAAACAACTTGCGTCTGCCGTGAATACATTACTGAAAAATGAAACCGCACAGGAAAAATTACGATCAAATAGTTTGGAAAAAATGGCTCCCACAGCCTGGGAGAATTCTTCTATTTCACATGCCCTATTATTTCAACAATACAGCAAAGATAAAATGACATTACATTATACCTTCCCCAACATTAATCTCAGCCATATCAAAAATATGACAACAGATTTTGGGATGATCCAGTTTTCTAAAATCAACAAACCTGATATCAATTCCGGGTATACTTTGGACGATAATGCCCGTGCTATGATTGTGGCCTGCAGACATTACGAACTGAGCAAAGATGAATCTGACCTTGATTTAATCTCAACTTACCTGAAGCTCATTAAGTTTTGTCAACAACCGGATGGATGCTTCCTCAATTATATCAATCAACACAAGGAATTTGCGCAGCAGAATTATGAGACCAATCTGGAAGATTCTAATGGAAGGGCTATCTGGGCACTGGGCTATCTTCTTTCTATAAAAGCTATATTACCGCAGCAGTTTTCTGATGAAGCGGAATCAATTATTGAAAAAAGTTTTCCGTCTATTGATAAAATACATTCTACCCGTGCAATGGCTTTTATCATCAAGGGATTGCATTATCAAAATGCTGAAAACAATATTCCATTATTGAAAAAGCTGGCCAATCGACTGGTAAAAATGTATCAGCATGAAAAACACAGAGACTGGCATTGGTTTGAAAGCTACCTAACCTATGGAAACAGCGTACTTCCTGAGGCTTTATTATGTGCATGGATTACGACACAAGACGAAATGTATAAACAGGTTGCCAATGAATCCTTCAAGTTTTTGCTTTCTAAAATATTTATTAAAGGAGGTATCAAAGTAATATCTAACAAAGGATGGCTACACAAAGAAACGATTAAAAGCCCTGAATCAATTGGTGGTGAACAGCCTATTGATGTTGCTTACACCATACTGGCCTTATCTACATTCTACAAGGTTTTTAAGGACGAAAAATATTTACAGATGATGAGGAATGCTTTTAGCTGGTTTTTAGGAAAAAATCATTTACATCAGATTATTTATAACCCTGCAACAGGAGGATGCTATGATGGTCTTGAAGAGAAAAATGTCAATCTCAATCAGGGTGCTGAATCCACAGTAAGTTATCTCATGGCAAGGCTTTGTTTTCCAAAATAGCACCTTTAAGGGGCAATCTTATTGCGTTTACAATGTAATAATTGATAAAAAAAAAGAGAGATCTGATCTGATATTTGTAAAAGTGTGATATGTGCAACATAAAAGAAACAATCTGTAATACAATAAATTATTAAACGCTCAACTTTGTACTGTAGCAATGAAGTTACACTAAAAACCCACCTTATGGACACCAGCCACAACAAAGACGATAAATCTTTCAAAATTCCGGAAAACTGGAATGAACAGTCAAAACAACTGAAAGAAAAATTTTCAACATTAACGGATTATGACCTAAAGCTTGAAGAGGGTAAAGAAAAGGAAATGCTTGAAAGAATCGGAAACAGATTAAGAAAAAACCGAGAAGAAGTTCTCAGTATTATCAAAGAAATTAATCTTTCATAAATTGTTTTCAAGGACAGTTAAAGCCTATGATAAAGACATATTCATCAAAAGTTTTAACTGAAAAAAGGGACGGAATATTAGACAGTTCTGTCCCTTTTATTTACAATATCTTCTATTCTTTTTATGCTTAAACCAACCGTGATGAATCATAAAGAACTTGAGAAATCAAAAGTATATATTACCAGCCACATTGTAGATTACATTCCAAATTCTGTAGTAAGCAAAACGATACTGGAAAAACTAACCGGCACTATCAGCACTTTATCTTTTGATGACAAAGAAGGATTACCCGAAAAAATTTCTCCTTTTGACGCTGTTGCACAGATTATTGAAGGTAAAGCAGAAGTTATAATAGACGGAGCTTCTTATTTTATGGAAGAAGGAGAATGCATTATCATTCCCGCTCATAAATCTCATTCTATAAAAGGAAATAAGCGCTTTAAAATGATAGTAACGATAATAAAAAGCGGCTATGAATAATGTAAATACCATATCTATTTTAACAAAAAAGATATTTAAAAAAACGGTTGAAATTCAAAAAGAATTTCCTGAATTGTATGAACTTTTAGACGAAACTCCACTATTTTTTTCTGCAAAAGAGAAAAATATTACAATTAAAGATTTAAGACAATATCTTATTTCACTTATCATACAGCAAAAGTCCTTTGAAAAAGGGATTATCAAGAAAAAAGATTTACAATAAAACCTTAATGAAAAAGCGAACTAAACACCCCAAGAAGAGATTAGGATTCCGAAATAAACCTCAATCTAAATTTTCATCTTATTAAATATTTTGCAGTGAAAACAATACATCTTTTTAGGTTCAACGATACTATTTTCCATAAAATTCCTTTTTTTAAAGAAGAACACAGGCTGAAAAACGATGTAACAGAACTCGATGTAATGAATATTGAAATCGTCACCGAGTATATTGTGAAAACCCATGATGATTTCAGTTTTGAGAACACATCCAGAAATGACCTTCTATCAATGTGCAAAGAAGCACAAAAAACAATTGAACATTATTTTGTGATAAGCCTAGATCATTTATGATTCTATATGAAATGATAAAGAAAAATAACATCTCCTACATAAGCAGGTTTGACCTGATCTCTTATAAGAAGCTTCGCTTCTACCACTACCTTTACCGTTCCTCTGAGATCTGTTACCGTTTTTACAGATGCCTGTAGCCTCACCTCACTATCCACCAGAACAGCCTGCCCAAATTTAAGATTCTCAATTCCGTAATTGATTTCCATTTTTACATTTCTCACCTCTGCAATTTGTTTCCAGAGATAAGGAATCAGTGATAATGTTAAGTAACCGTGAGCTATAGTGGACTTAAAAGGGCCTTCCTTTTCTGCTTTTTCTTTATCAGTATGAATCCACTGATAATCCAGAGTTGCTTCTGCAAATCTGTCAATCTGAGCCTGATGTATTGTATGCCAGGCAGAAGTTCCTATCATTTTACCTTCCAGAGCTTTATATTCAATAAAATTGTTGATGACAGTCATTCTCTTTTGTTTTTATATTAAGCTGGTTGTATTCTTTCCTTAAAAACCTCTCACTAAAAGTAAGAGGCCAAATGAACATTATGGAAATAAAAAATAGTGTATTTATAGTAATGTCCGTTCAAATACCATATCCAAACAAATAGCCTGAATTCTGAATTTGTAAAAAAATATAAAAATATGAAACTGAAATTGCAAAAAATTATCTTTTGAAATATCTACAATCAAGTTTAAATTATGCCAATTTTACATTGACAGCATTTAAGCCCTTGTCGCTTTTTTGTACATCAAAAACGACTTTATCATTTTCACGAATTGCACTTACGCTCAATCCTGAAGAATGTACAAATATGTCCTTACTTCCATCTGCTGGAGTAATAAATCCGAAGCCCTTTGCTTCATTGAAAAATTTTACGGTGCCTTGTTGCATTGTAATTATTATTAAAAATTGAATAGTATGTTCTGTAAACGCTACAGAATTTATTTATAAAATGATCTGACCGGTACTGTAAAGCCGATCAGCTTTTGAATATTTTTAAGGTCTACACGTTCGTCTGCATCACAAAACGAAATAGCAGTACCCTCTGCCCCAGCCCTTCCGGTTCTTCCAATCCGATGAACATAAGTTTCCGGGATATTAGGAAGTTCGTAGTTAACAACATTGGGAAGGTCATCTATATCAATGCCTCTTGCTGCAATATCTGTAGCCACCAATACATTAATTCTGCTGGTTTTAAAATCATCAAGTGCATTTTGCCTGGCTGCCTGTGATTTATTTCCATGAATAGCAGCGGCAAAAATCCCTACATCTTCTAATTGCTGAACAAGTTTATTCGCGACATGTTTGGTACGGGTAAAAACTAATGATCTGACCGTACTTTTTTCCTGTAATATATCAATCAACAGATCTGTTTTATCTTTTTTCTCTACAAAATATACAGACTGCTTTACTGTTTGTGCCGTTGAAGATACAGGAGTTACGGTAACCTCAACAGGATTATTAAGAATGCTTGCAGCAAACCTCTTTATACTTAACGGCATGGTGGCAGAAAAAAATAAGGTTTGTCTTCTTCTGGGAACTAAGGCTAACACCTTTTTTACATCATTTACGAATCCCATATCAAGCATCCTGTCTGCTTCATCCAAAACCAATATTTCAATCTTAGAGAGATCAATATGTCTTTTATCCACCAAATCCAATAATCTTCCTGGTGTTGCTACAAGAATATCCACTCTTTTTCTCAGAGCAGCAAGCTGGCCACCTATTGAAACTCCCCCAAAAACAGAAAGTTGGGATAAAGGCAGATATTTGCTGTAAATGCTAAAGTTTTCTTCTATCTGTATCGCCAATTCCCGGGTTGGAGTAAGAATTAAGGTACGTATTTCTTTATGTTCAGGATTATGTCTTTTCAGTAACTGTAATATAGGCATAGCAAACGCTGCAGTTTTCCCGGTTCCGGTTTGTGCACATGCTATGATATCCCTTCCTCCCAGAATATGTGGAATTGCAGTACTCTGTATTTCGGTGGGCCTGGAATATCCGGCTTCCGTTACAGCACGAACAATGGGATTGATTAAGTTTAAATTTTTAAAGCTCATTATAAATTCCGGTCTTCCGGTAGTTGGTAAACAAATCTGTTGATCAGAATTTGAATTGGTGTACGGATAAACAAATAAAGAATACCTTTCCGGTTTATCATTTTGCTTGCTTTATCGGTAACAATATCATTCAATATTATTTATGATCAGCAATAACATATCATTCCTATTTATAGTAGGATTTTTACAATCTTCGACTTTTTACTCATGAAATCAAGATTATAAATGGGTAGCTGGAAAAGCAAAACTGGAAAAGAAAATTGTGATTTTAAACTATTACAGAATAGCAAAGGCAGAAACCTGTTTTATAAATGTTTTGCAAACCTACGATAAAAAAAACAAACAAAGCTATATTTAATTAACTGATTATCAAAAATTTATTTATACCTTCCGCACGTTAATCGAATTGTTTGCAGATGCGGATGATTTTAAGCTTCCCAAAATGCAAACTGCTTTTCCCAAAACCCAACCTCAGACCCAGACCCTGAAATCACATGCAACATCGCATGTAAAAATTGCCTATTTTATTATGATTCATCATAAACCTCATGTATTCAAGGCAATGTTTCAGAAAATTTATACAAAAGATCAGTTCTATTTTATTCACATTGACAGAAAAGCCCAAGACTCTTTTACAGAAGAAATACAGCTCTATATAACACAATTTCCGAATGTTTTTATTCTAGAAAGTCTGAATATTGTTTCAGGTGGCTTCAGTATGATCCAGGCAGAGCTTAATGCAATGGAGTTTCTCTTAAATGCAAGCCGGGAATGGGATTATTTCATCAATCTCAGTGGTGAAGATTATCCCCTGAAATCCCAACCCATCATACGTAATTTTCTTACCGTAAATAACGGCCGGAATTATCTATTCTACTATGATCAGAAATTTTACAGACCAGATACCCTGAAAAGAATACAGAATCATTTCACTGAATTAGCCTATATGATCTCCTCATTCATCTATAAAAGAGAATTTATGAAAGGAGTAATACCCTATATTGGTGGGAAATGGTTTATGTTTACAAGGGAAACTTGTGCTTTCTTAACAAGCAATAAAAAAGTAATGGACTTTGAAGATTACTACCTACACACTTTTTTACCTGCCGAATCTTTTTTTCAGACTGTTCTTATGAACACATCTTTTAATGACATTATTGTGAATGATGATAAAAGAGCAATATTTGAAAAATCAATTTTTCATAATAAACAAGATATATTGAAGTATATAGATTCTCTGAAATCTACCAATCAGCTCTTTATCAGAAAAATAAACCATAAAACAGATGAAAATATCCGGAACTATATTGAAAACACCTTTCTTCTTCCCTTAACCGAGGTTGATGAAGTGGAAAGAGAATTAAAAAGAGACGACCAGCAAAATAATTAAACTTCTGGGTGAAAGAAAGAACACCATGGAAGAAACTGAACCTGAGAAATAGTCTCTGATCTACATTACAATAACACAAAATCCCTTTAAACAGATATTTAAAGGGATTTTTATTTACTATATGATTTTTAATCATAGAAATTTTATTCAGCTTTTATATTCCAAGGATAAGAATCCTGTTCAGGAATATTATAGAATTCTGCTGTGCTATCTAAAGACAGCTCATCCGTTATTGGGAAACAATATCTAAGTGCTGAATGCTTTATTTGATTGATATAATCATTATTTACAAACCAAAGTTTTTGAAAATCTGCAGTTTCAACAATATCAGATAAACGATCGGTATTCACATTTCCAAAAGATTTTTCAAAAGAAATAAAATTCTTTATCATCCCCTTTTTATCGATGCATACTTTTTTATTTAAAAATACATTATGCTCTAAGCTTTCTAAATAAAAATTTAAATTCATATAGATAGGATTTTGGCTTTGAGAAATATAATTAGACAGCGATAAATCGTCCTGTGAAAAATAGAAATTTTTCTCAGACTTACTAACCGTATGATTATAAATGATTAGCTCTGTTTTATTCAAGTCTTTCCAGCCCTGATCTATAAATGCAATATCAGCATCTGATAAGAAATTATGATTAAGAACAATCTGTATTGTTCTCATAAATGAATTTTCAAATTTTTTGACAATAGAAACTAATTTTTCAAGTTCCATTTTATCTTTTACCCAAATTTCAACTTTACCGCAAAACAATTCGTTAAGCTGAGTAAGTACAGATTCAATATCGTAGTTTTCAAAATTTTCTACTTCAATAATTGAATTATTGATGATATCAGGTGTTACATAAGAAGTATTAATTTTAGGATACTGATTGACATCATCCACATAAAATCCGAAATCATTTTCTACAAGAAAATCAAGAATTTCAGCAGAATCTTCTCTCAGGTCGGAATCATTTTTAATTTCGGAAATATTTTTAACCTCACAAGTGTCTGTGATTAAATCATAGATATACTCATCAATTTCAAGATAGCTAATCTTATGCAGATCAAAAAGTAAAATCTCCTCTTCTCCCTTAACAGGAATACAATTCGCAAAAAGTTTAAAGAAATAATTTTCAGGAGTTTTCATCATCTATTTTTTTGAGTTTAAGTTTCGTTGTAGGCTTATAGCTTACATACCTTTGATAGGCTGAAGATTTATGTATTTTACTGGCAGTAGATGTTTCGTAGCCAGATTCCATCTGTCTGATTTTTTTAAAATCCATCTGAAACATAAATCTAAAATATAAAGGAAGTGTTTTTAATTCATCTTCACTGAAGTACTGAAATTCATTCATAATCATTATTTATTAACCATTCTGCGACCTCTTTTTCCAAGGTATAGTTCGTAGGAGTGCTATACCCAATTATTTGCCCTACCGGGTTTACTTCAAGGAAATAAAACTCTCCGGAAGTTGTTTTGATAATATCAATTGCTCCGCAGTTCAACCCTAGATCCTTCATTAATCCAGTGATCTTTGTTTCAATTTCTTCAGGAAATTTAAAAGGAATCATTCTTACGGTTTCCGCATCAAAACCTACACTTCTTTTGATATCTAAAGTCTTAGAATTCAAAATCGCTGTTGGGAAGAATTTACCATCCAGATAAAAACATCTGATTTCGTGAGCCGAGTCTATTTTTCCTTGTAACAATGATGGAAAGAAAGATTCTCCATCATTCATAGCAGATAAATCCATTTTTTCTGTAAAAGATTTATAGCAAAAATTTTGGTCTTTATCTACAATAAGCTTGGAATCTGATATCGGTTTTGTGATATACTCTGTCTCAGTATCCAGTTCCGCAGTCACAGAGTTTACAATAAAAGAAGGAGCTATATTAATCCCATGTTTATGAGCCAGATATAAAGTATACAACTTATTGTGATTCTTATTGGCAAAGGGATTACATAAGGTTTTTTTACCAGAGAGCAACATGAATATAAAGGAACTGATTTCATTAAGCTCCGAACTTAATTCAAAATTCAATTGAGATCGGTTAGGAATATCTTTAGGAAGCTGAAATCCGAATTCATTCCATCTTCTGTACCAAACCACATTAATTTCATCAATTGAAATTACCATGTCATTGATTTTTATTATTCCTTTTGCTACATCAATATATAAAGACTTATTATTGAGAATATCTTCACTATTCAGCCTAATAAATGGTGCTTTTTTATACAGAAGCCAATCGATGACCATGTCAGTCGTTGGTTCTTTTTCATTTGAAAAAATTAAAATCATAAATTAAAAAAAATTAAAAAAATAAAATACAAGATCAGATCCTGTATTTTATTTTTTTTATATGTGCATTTATTATTTAGTTATCGAAATCAGCAACAAGTGAACACAAAGTTTGCTCACCTTTTTTATCTATATCGTGATCCCATGAACACATTGTAATATCAAAAGATTCTTCCATTTGTTGAAGTCCGCCATGTGCTTTGGCCATCTGATTTTTGTTGATTACCTTCATTTTAGATAAATCAATCTTTTTCATTTCTTTTTTCATATCAGTTTAATTTTAAAAGTCAATATCTTTAAATACAGAACATAATGATCCTTTGTCATAATCGTATGCAACCGAAGTTAATCCGATATCTGCAACTTCTTCCATTTGCTGAAGTCCCCCATGCAGGGTAGCCATTTCTTTTTGATCAATTACCTTTAATGTACTAAGGTTTATTTTTTTAGCATTTTTTTTCATAATTAAGATTTTATAATGTTATACATCATTATCACTGAAAAGAGATGAAAATCCTCCGTCATGCTCAATATCTGAGAATAAAGAAGAGAATTTTTCAGGAGCCAATGACTCATCAGGAGAGCTTGATCCTCCAAGAACTGTAATTAAGCTCTTCTTGTCAACGACTTTTAGAGACTTAATATCTATTTTTTTTACTTCTTTCTTTTTCATGATATGTCATTTATTTGTCAATGTCTGAAAATAGAGAAGAAAAAGAACCTTTATCTGTATCATCAAAAAGTGATGTAAAGGCCGCAGGCGCTAAAGAGTCTTCCATTTGCTGAAGTCCTCCATGAAGTGTTGCTAATTTCTTTTGATCAATTACCTTCAATGTACTAAGGTTCATTGTTTTGTTCGCGTTTTTTTTCATAGTAATTAAGATTTTAAAAATGTGTTATATATCATTATCACCGAGAAAAGATGTATTCATTTCTTTTCTTCGTGATCAGCTGATGAACATTAATTAGTTTTCAATATCTGAGAATAAAGAAGAGAAAGAGCCTTTGTCTGTATCATCAAAAAGAGATGTAAAGGCTGAAGGGGCCATAGTATCTTCAATATTGATTGCTCCTCCATGAAGTGTTTTTAATTTGTTTTGATCAATTACCTTTAGCTTATCAAGGTTCATTGTTTTGATGGATTGTTTTTTCATAGTTAAAATTTTTAAAAAGTTTTACATGGTTGATTAGATCTGAAAAAAGAGATAGAATTTCCCGCTCTACCCAAATATTTATGAGTAAAGAGATTTTTTTTCAGATATTAATGACTCTTGAATCTATTATTTCCCAAGAATTGTCATTAATTTTTTCGTGAAGAATTAGTTTTTATTTTTCAATATCTGAGAATAGGGAGGAAAAAGTATCAGTGTTATCATTATCACTTACAAGAGAAGACCATGCAGACTGCTCTAGGGATAATTCTCTACCTCCACCGTGTATTGAATTAAGATTTTCTTTGTTGATTACTTTTAAAGAGTTTAAATCAATCTTTTTAGAATTTTTGTTAGTTTTTTTCATAGTTAATAAGTTTTTATAAAATTATTTCTTTAAACAAAAGCTACTATTCTTTGCTCGTACCCTTAATTTCAAAAATCAATTATTTAACAAATTAAGCAAAAAGTACAAAACATGAATAAACAACCTTTATTTTCTTGAGTATTTCACTCTCATGTGGTTAGTTTGGTAAATATATAAAAAAAATGAATAGAAAATTTTTTTTTATACTTATCTTAGAAAAAAAATTAATTTTTCATGAAAAAGCACTCTCAAACAATGAGAATTAAATATTTGCCAATACTATATATATTTATATTTCAACCTCTTATTGGACAAAACTATGAGCAATTAATTTTAGAAGCTCAAAATAACATTCAAAAAAAAGATTATTGTAAAGCTCTTGCCAGCTATAATTTAGCTTTAAAAACCCCTGAAGGAGTAAGTGAAAAGAATCCTTACACATTTTATTATGCTGCTATAAGTGCCAGCCATTGCAATGACAACAACCAATCTATCCTATGGTTATCAGAAGCTCAGAAAAAAGGATTGGGTAATAAGCCAGGGGAAATAAACCATATCGAAAAAGACAGTGCTTTCGAAAAATTACATGAACTAAAAGAATGGAATGAAATCATTGGGAAAATGAAAGAAAGCATAATTGAAAAACAGGCGATAGAAGATAAACTGAATAAGGAGTGGAATCAATCGATCCAAGAAAACGCTTTAAAGCTAATGGATAAGAAAGGTCTCACTACCGGTTCCGGATATGCATTGTTTTTCACACAGGTAAAAGATTTAAAAGTTCCCTACCTAGTTTTCATCCCTCAAAAATTTGATTTTCAAAAGCCCTCAAAAATGATCGTGTATCTTCATGGCGGTATTGTAAGTACAGACCGATTTAATCATGATCAGTACCAGCTGCAGCAAGAACCTATTTTCTCAATAGCAGACACGCTCAATACAATTGTTGTCTATCCTTTGGGCAAGAAAGATTTCGGCTGGGTTAATCAACAGGAAGCGTTTGATAATATTTTCACAATTATTAATAATGTTAAAAAGAATTTTAAGATTGATGAGAAGAACATATTCTTAGGCGGAATGTCTAATGGTGGTAATGCTACATTTTATTTTGCCACACAAAAACCCAATATATTTAAAGGCTTTTTCGCCATCTCTGCCAACCCGCATGCTTTTCCAAGGAAAATAGAATTTAAAAATTTGGCTCAAGGGAAAAAATTTATAACATTAAACTGTCAGGATGATAGTGTTTATAATTTTAAGGAGGTTGAAAAGGTATATTTAGATAATAAAGGTTTAGCTAAAGACTGGACATTTCGTTCTCTTCCGGAAGGTGAGCATGGCTTTATTTATAACCCCGAAAATGGGAAAGATCTTTTGGGAGAAGTTGTTAAAAGTCTTATAGAATAGAAAAAGACTCCACTTTTTAAAAAGTGGAGTCTTTTTTTTAATATCGATACGTAATCTCTATTGTAAGCTTTAAAAGTTTAATTACATTCAAATGTAAGTATAGAATTTTTGATCTCTTTATTAAAAAACAGTAACTGATATCCATATCCGGAAACTCCATTGAAAAGCCCAGGAATGATGAGTCCTCTATTATTTTTAATAAAAGATAAGCTATTAAATGAATTGAGATGGCTTTCTATTTCGCTTAATAGTTTGGTATCCTTAATATGATCAGAAAAACGAACGAGAAGTTCAGAGTTCCCAAATTTCCCAAAAATCAATGAATCATTTCCTTTGAAACCATTTTTATAGGTAGATTCAACACAGTTTTGCAAATCGGTTTTTAAAATATTTAAAAAGTCTTCCGATTGAAATATATTGGATTCTATTAATTCCAAACGAACCAATCCTATTCCAGGGGCACCATGCGACCATCCAAAAGTAGAATACTTTAGTTCTTCAGAAACAAAACTTCTGTTGTCTGCCCAATTATTATGTTTTGTGCTATATAGGGTATTTTCAAACAATACAGCCTGTTGAATGATATTTTTACATTCAGCATCTTCAAATAATTTAAAGTATCTTAAAAGTGACAAAATGATACCAGAAGACCCATGGGCTACTCCACATAATGGCTGATGATGGAATTCTGAAAGCCAGTGTATCCCTTCCGGGGTTACAACAGCAGAAGAAATCATTTGATTATAGGTAAAATGGATCAACTGATTTACAGCTGAGTCATTCTTTATTTTTTTGAGTTCAATTAAAGCAATTAATAATCCTGCCCTTCCATAAATAACTCCATTATTTTGAGATTTTTCAATATTATTCATTAAATCGGAAGATTCAATACAGCGTAAAGCTTCATTGATGTATTGATCGTCATTATAGATCCTATACATTCTTGATAGAAAATATATTGCCCCGCCCATTCCTGCCATTCCTATATATTCAGAGCTGCATAATTGTTGAACGTTATCTTTATAAAGACGGGATATCGTTTCGCTTATATAAGAGTTTTTGAATATTTTATTTGCTTCGGCTAAGAATAATATGTCTCCAAACATCCCATTAATTAGATCACGATGAGTATATTCCAGATTATACTGATTGGCTTCTTTATAAGATTCCTGAAGAGTAAAGTAAGTACTGCTCTCGCCTACTAAGTTTTTGAAATGATCATATATTAAATTGATATTCTCTGAAACATATCTTTTGGAAAATATCTTCGTAGAATTCTGAGATGTATTCTGAGCAAAACTATATCTGATTAGTAATAACTGCTGCTCTAAATCTCTTTTTGAGATCTTATTGTACAACTTATAGTGAAGAGCATCTAACGGACTTTTTTCAAAAAACTGATCCTGGCTTAATCCACTGGTGTTTTCCAGAGTTGTGGATTTAACATTGCAATAATAATAAGGAATATCATTATTATACAGGTCTGCTACTTCCGAATCTAACAAATTATTAAATCCAAAATAAGGTTCTTCCAATTGTTGCATAAATGAAATTCTATCTTCCTGATCCGTTAATAAAATAGGAGATAAAGATTCATACAATACATGAGAATAGAGGTAGGTATTTCGGAGTAAAAAACGGATAGGATAATCTGCTGAGTCTGTATCAAAAAATGCTATTAATTCATCTTTATTCTCCATTAAGAAGAGATATGATTTTTTAAAACCGGCTAGTATTTCATCAATATAATCATTAGCATTCTCCTGCCCATCAAGTTGAAAATTATTGGGTTTAACCAATATATTTTTTCCTTCAATTGCTGTTATTTCTCCATTTTCAATACTTATAGCTTCTCTTTCTATTGGAGAGTCTTGGGTGATATCCGCATTGAGATTTAACCCACTAAAATCTACCTGCTGATTTCCTACTTTAATCTTTTTAGGCAAAAGTCCTATAGAAAGTACATTATGCTCATTTCTTCGGGTATTAACAATAGGATACAAAAGGGATTCACAGTCTATGAGCACCAAACCTTCTGTGTCATTAACAATTATATTTTCGTAATGAAAATCTGTACCATTAAGGAAGTACAAAAGACAAATTGTATGTCCTATTTCTTCAAATAAATAAGCTTTTTGGGTGTCCTGATTGGAAGACTTAATAAATTCTGTCCATGAATATTTTTTTCTGTATAAAGTCTTAGGTAAATAGATATTGGTACCACAAGAATTATTATAATAGGTAAGAAAATTAGAAAAGCATACTTCAAGAGCTAAGTCTCTGGGTTTAAAAATAATAGGAGACTCATTATTTATTTTCAGTAAGCTGGTGCTTTTATTTTTATTATGATTGTCACCCAATCCGATCCTTATATATTCAATATCAGAATTTTGGACATTGAACATTGCCTTAATTTCGTCGAAATCGTTTATATAGTTAGAAATAATATCATTAAGATTCTCAACAAAATAATTAATATTTTCAAAAACCAATCTAAAAAGCTCCGGATATTCTTCGAGTACATATTTTCTATACTCTACGGATAAAAGTTCTTTTTCAAATTCTAATAATTTTTCTTCGCCGGATTCTTTATTGAGCTCTTCTTCAAAAACTCTATACTCAACTACTAGTGCCCTTTCAGAGATTTCTATGATGGTATCATATAGGGAATTAAAAGATAATGTTATTGCTTTTTCAGATATAAAACCTTCTGCAATTAAAATTTTTTGTTGGGCTGCCTCTAACCAATCTGAAAATAAATTTAAAAACAAGGTCTTTTTATAATTCTTATTTGTAATAAGGGTTCTTTTTTTTACGATGAAAAGTGAATTATATTCCATATAGGTGATAATAAGTGAAAAACTTTTATAAGTTTATCTAAAATTTGAAAAAGCTGCTATGATGTTTTAATTGTAATTTCTGATGACTACCTGGCTACAATAGCAAAGGGCTATTCTCAATAAATTAGAGAATAGCCCTTTGTTAATTATGCCTGATAATTAAAAAGGCCAAGGCCAGCAGCTGCTACCGTCTGGTCTACACTCTCCACTGATCGTATAGAAATGGCCACACTTATTAGATATTGTAATCTCTGCAGATTCTTCGATTGCTGCTACACCTCCTTTCACTTTATTCAACAAATCCTTGTTTAAGTTAGGAAGTTTTGAAAATTTCTCAAATTTTGTTTTCTTGGTTTTCATAAATAAATTTTGGTATTAAACTTTTTTAAATATAATAAATATATCAATTCCTAAATTATTTTTGTTTCATAAAATTTCAAAATTAACGCAACTATCAGAGAAACAGCTATAATAATCACATTAATTCTCCCTTTTTGGGGATTAAAAAACAAAGATTTTAACAAATCAACCACTTTATCCCTATCAAATACCAATAGTAAAATTATCAATATCTGGTAGTAAATCGCAGATGACAATGCGACAATATGAAATACATAGTCCTGAATAATAATATTGACGAGTATCGTTGTTAAAAGTAAACAGCCTAAAACCCTTGTTCTATTAAATAATATCAGCAGCGCTCCTGTCACTTCAAAAAAGCCAATAATAATAGGATATAATTTTGAATAGCCGTAAAAAGCCCACATAAGCTGCTGGCCGGATAACTTGCCGATCACCTGTGTATTTTCAACACTTCCAAATTGAAATGGTTTACTTAGCCCATAGATAAGCATAGAGATAGACACTATAAAAATAGAAGTCCAGTAAATAAAATCTTTTAATGTTGTTTTATTAAGCATTGTTCTGGTTGAATTAGTTTTTTTCTATATAAAGTGATTTTTCAAAAGAAAGTCAAATATAATCGGAAAAACCATTACTTAGATCAAATACTCAAAAATTATCATGTAAGAGCTGGGAATAAAGGCAGCACTTCTTCCGAGAGTTCTTCCATTCTAACGATTGTTGGCTTGCAGTAAATTTGCCAAAAAAAGGTTGCCAAAAGGGTAAAACAATACTTTCGATTCCTAATGCAATATTTTTGTAATTCCAGCAAAGTGAGACCAATACTAGAAACGTCTATTAGCCAAGATATTTTTTAAAATCAATTTCCAAAATTCACGAAATGGGGTACTTCCGTTGCAAAGCTATTCATTGGCAGAAGATTATTTCTATTGCTGTTAAAATCAAAAACAGAATTATTATCAAATGGAACCCGAGGATAATACGTGAAAGAAATCTGGATTCTGTTGAATACCAAAAATGGATTATTAATTAAAACACCCACCCCTATTTTAGTATTTGCATGGGTGCTTAATAGCTTTTGATCAGGCATACCCAGCCAGCCCACAGCCATTGTTAAATAAGGACTGAAATGAAAGTTTTTCCATGTTTTATGGATGAACATTTGAAGCTGATATCTTAAAACCAATTTTTTGGTTCCGATATAATCTGCATTATATACAGGAAACTCATCCGGAGAAGAAAGAGTAATACGATCTTTATAAGAATAATTATGCTGCGGATTTCCTAATGCCACTGTTGGAGAAAAGAAATGTCTTACTTTGGCAAATTTCCAATCCATGAGATTCGTAAAATACGTTCCATCTATACGAAATGATTCTTTGTTTTGATTATCTTCATTAAAAAACCTTCCAAACTGTGCTTTTAAAGTAAAGTATCCCAATCTTGTAAAGCTCCCGTAAGATGCAGAAACTCCCACATAAGGATTCACTTCTTTGTTTCTTGATAAGCCACCTGCAATAAGACTCAGTGAATTTCCGTAAGCAATATCCTCCGGCAAATCATATTGGAAAATATTTTTCTGAACGGAAAAGCGTCTGTTTATAAGCCCAACGGACACCAAAAAGCTGTTGTAGGAGCTAAAATATTTATACTGATCGATCCCTGGGCTGTCCTTATACTGATAGTTCTGAAAACGTCCTATCACGGCAATATTACTGGTCACTTTTTCACCAGAATCTGATGCAACAGGTATTTGATACCCACCCCATAAATCCTGACTGTACACCTTGATCTGAACTTCCGGAAAAGCTGTATCTGTTTCTAAAGGAAGAAGTACATTACGCTTAAAATATTCAAAAGTAAAACCACCCGCCCATTTGGTCAAAGGAGAGAAAAAGTCTCGTCTCACATTGAAATTGATTCTTTCATTTCTTAAAAAATCTCTTTCGCCAAGGATTTGAGCACTGATATAAGATCCAAAAAGATTGTGTGTGGTATAGCTTCCTAAGAGGTAGTCCTGCTTTTCTTTGGAATCATTTCTATAAAGGAAATCAAGGGTATGCCCTAATCCTAAAACATTTTCCTCAGTCACTCCCAAACCGATTTTACTTCCGGAATAACTCACTCTCGGCTTCAGACTCCAGGAATCCAGGACTTTTACTACGACATCGATAGAATCTTTACTGGAAGTATCGTCCGAAACACTGATATTAACCCTATTGACAAAAGGCATGGTTCTCAGCAAACGTTCAGATTCGTAAAGTTTCTGAGCGTTATATTCTTCTCCTTCCTTAAAAAGCAAATAATTATTAACGATGGAAGTTCTGGTGGTGGAGTGAAGATGATCTGTAAACCAATCGTACCACTTCAGTTTTTCTTTCTGGTCTTTTGAATCATATCCAAAAGGGTCAATTGTTTCTATTCTTACATTCCTAATGTATCTTTTATTGTAAGCTTCCTGCGGTAATTTTTCAATTCTGGACTTCACTGAAGTAGAATCTGCTTCTCTACGGAATATGAAACGATGAAGAAATTTGGTGACTTTTCTTTTATCTGAAAATTCTTCTATCTTATAATAAAGCGAGTCTTTCTTCTCTTGTGCATTTAAAAAGAAAAAACCACTTAAAAGGAAAATTAAAGTTACAATCGATCTAGTCATTTGCCGTCAAAATTCAATACAATTATTTCAAGAATCTAAAAATCAAAATACAGTGAAATAAGAAAATATCTTATAAATATACTACTTTTGAATGAAATTTGGTTATATAATACACTAAATACCATCCCTAACAAATCAAAAGCAACCGATATTCTCCTTCATTTTCAACAGGTGCTCGGTGAACACAAGGCAGAACCTGCTGTGTCGGGTGATCTACTGCCAGTCGCCAAAGATGTCCTATTCCCAGATTCGTAGGGGTTGCATCGGGTTTGGGCTGATAATGTAAATCGAAAAAACAATCTTTCAAAAAGGTTTCAAATTCCTCTTCTGGGCCATCATGCAGTTCTTTAAGCTTTTCCCGGATTTCAGGCACCTCTATCTTTTGCATAGCCTGATTATTGGGCAGTATATCACTCGCAGCTCCAAAGTAAGTGCATAAAAAAGTATCGGTTCCAATGGGTGAACGATCCACATGATATGAATATACATCGGTTGAAATGAAATCGAATTCTACATCCCGCTCATAGTTTTTAAGTAGATTAAGAGAAGGTGAAGCACCGAAATCCGTGAGTAATTGTAAATCATTTAAGATAATTTCCCTGGCAACATTTCCCTTTTCTGATAAGTGTAATGCCAAAAGATCCTCAGCAGAAACTTCTGTAATATTCTCCTCAAGGGTAAGCTTGGAAACAATTTCTTCAAAATCTCCTTCTAAATTCCTGTACCAGCACATGGCATTGATATCGCCCTGAAAATGAGTATTTACAAGTTCAGAGAATGTAGAAACCATTCCTATTTGAGAATTGTCAGAAAATATATCATTCATATCTTAGAATAAATGTCTTTGTCATTGTTCTCTGCAAAAATAAGGAATCGCTTTTATTATAACTCTAATCCGCCAGAAACAAAACTGACTTCATCTAACTTAAAAATCCTTCACAAAAAATGTTTAGGTTTCTTGCCCTGTGCCGCGTGTTCTGCAATTTCAGTAATCCGCTTATTTCGGGTTTCCGGTCGTTTGGCAAGAACGATCCATTGGAGCATCATTTTTTTCATCGACTTGCTTAATCCCCAGAAATACTCTTCTGAACCTGTATACTCTTTAAAAGCTTCATTCAGATCTTCCGGAATGATCAGATCTTCTACTGTATCAAGGATTGCCCATGACCCATTTTCCTTAGCCAATCTGATGCATTCATACCCAGCTTCTGCCATTAATTTATCATCAATGAGCCGCTGCACTTTTTCTTTATTGATCCTAGACCATGTACTCTTCGGTTTGCGTTGACTGAATAATTGTTTGAAAGAGTTTTCATTAATGGTTTTTCTCGTGCTGTCAATCCAGCCAAAACAAAGCGCTTCGTCCACCAGTTCACTCCATTCCACTACAGGTAATCCTGATCTTTTGGTATTACAGATAACCCATACTGATGGATGAGATTGGTGAAATTCCGCCAGCCATTTCCGCCACTCTGCTTTTGTATTGATATAAATCTCCTTTCTTTTATGGGTTGCTTCCATCGTCGTTTTGTTTGGAATTAATGTAACATTATTATACACGAAAATACAGAATATCTGATATTTATCCCACATGATTACATGGTCATCCTCTCGCCTTTCATCTCAACAGTTTTTCTCCTTTTCCGTAAAAAATCCTTTATTTAATTTATTCTATTGTAAAAAATTATTAAACCCATATCAATTATGTTTAAATATTTGCTATTTAACATAAAATTATTCTGATTTATTATTAAGTTTGTTCTCGATCTTATCTTATGAAAAATATTGATTTCTTAAAAAGAAACCTCATTCCATTTATCATATTCTGCAGCACACTAAGTAGCTGTACGTCAAAAAATCAGGAAAAAGAAAGTTTCGATTACCCGCTTTTACAGAAAAATGAAGCCCTTCGTCTTGCCGGAAACTACGAACAAGTATTACACCTTAACCGGGAATATCTTCATACAGCTCAAAAAAATGGCTACACGGATGGGATTGCACTTTGCTATATTAATATATCCAACCTGTCTGTTACTGTAGGAAACTATGAAAAAGGGCTGGCATTTTTAAAAAAAGCAGAAGAGTTACTCAAAGATTCTGATAATAAAGCTCTAAAAGCAAGACTTTTTCAGGAATATGGTCAGATGAGTAAAGTAACCAAGCTGTACAACACTGCACTTGGGTATAATGCAAAAGCCCTTTATTATACTCACCAATGCTCTTTGACAGATAAAAAGAAATACAACCTGCAAAAGGTTTTTGCAAACAGAGCCGAATTTCTTTATGATATCAAACAAAATGACTCTGCTCTGATCTATTTCCATAAAGCCATGCAAATTGACAATACAGACCTCATCAACAGTCTAATTGCAAAGCATCAGCTATACTATACAAAACGAATAGACTCAGCAGAATTTTATATTGAAAGGGCTCTTGCTATCGCTGAACAGAAAAAAGGAATATTGGAATCACAGAAAGGACAGGTGTATCGAGTTGCTGGTGATTATTATAAGATCAAAGAGAAAGATTCTCTATCCCTACAATATTATCAGAAAGGATTAGCTATTTTCATTCAGACTCATAGGATCTATAATATTCCCTATATATATGAAGCAATGGCAGAAACCTATGGCAATCTGGGAGATAAAGAGAAACAAACTGAATTCAAAAATAAATTCATCCATGCAAAAGAGCAGTTGGCCAACATTCAGAATAATACTGTAAATCTGCTTATTGACAAATTATTGACTGAAAAAGAAGCTTCTGCACAGACTTTTAAGTTCAATACCCTTATGTTTTCCGGATTACTATTACTTGTGATCGTCTTTGCCGGAATCCTGGTTTACAAAAGATTGAAACATACGAAAAGGCGAATCATCAATGAAACTGCTAACTTAAAAGATAGTATCATACGATTGCAGAGTGAAAGTGAAAGCCTGAACAGCATAATGACTAAAAATAATAATGATCTGATCCTACTTGCTGAAAACAATGACTCTTCTTTTTTAACCCGATTTCAGGAAATATATCCGGATTTCATTGATGCTTTGCTTACAAGAAATAACGACCTTTCCGCCACAGATTTGTGGCTTTGTGCTATGATCAGGCTTAATTTCAGTTCTAAAGAGATTGCCTCTATAATGTCTATTGAGCACAAATCTGTTCAGCAAAAAAAATATCGATTAAGAAAAAAACTCAGCATTCCCACTGAAGAGGACTTTCTGGTCTTTTTTCAAAAACTGGAGAACGATGAAAACCCTTGATAATAAAATTCTACAATCATCAATATTTGGTTGTAAAATCCACTCCTCTATTCGGATAAAAATACAGCATTACCTAGATCTTTATTAATCTTTATCATGATATGTTTTTTATGCTTTCCCGTAAAAACAAAACGTAAAAAGAAGTGTACATTTGAGCCCTAAAATATAAACGATGGAGAATTTCCAGTTTTGGAGCGGATATTGTTTATAAAGGAACACCAAATTAGACAACATATAGATTTCAATACGATTTAAGAGAGGCAAACGTGTATTATAAAGAAAACAAAAAATATTATTTTAAAATTGATACTGAAAACAGTGAAGGAGTTGAAGTATTTGTGGGACAAAACGCAGGCAATCAACTCAATAAAGACATTCTGAATGCAAAGGCAGAAGTTTTAATCATCTCTCCCTATATTGATGAAGTAAAGCTGGATGATCTTATCATGCTGAAAAACAGAAATATTAATGTGAGATTAGCATTCAGTGATCTTCGCCCAGAACAATATGGTAGTATTTTACGAAAGCTCATTCATCAGAACCGGGTAACAGATGCAAAGAAAAAAGAGAAAAGGGAAAGTTTAAAAAATCTTTTCTTTTTGTCTTCTATTGTACTGTTTTGTTTGGGAATTTTTGCGATCATTTATTTGGGAATCCATCTGGTGGATGATCTTACCAATTCCAATAACGTTGTGGCGCTTTTGGTTGCTATTGCTTCCTTATATGGATTCTTCAGATGCTGGGAAAAGAAAACAGAAGTAGAAAAAATGCAGATCTACACTTATCATTACTCTGAAAATTTAAATTTTAAATTTATCAGGAATAACCGTTATGACAATAAGTTTCTGCATTCAAAGATTTATATTATTGATCGCAAAGTTGCTTATCTTGGATCATTGAATTATACTAAGAGTGGATTCACTACTAATTTTGAATCCCGAATCAGAATTACCCAAAGGGAAAAGGTAAACGAATTGGTTCGCTTTGTACACGATATTTTTGAAGACCATATGAATCTTAAAAAACATGAACTATTCTATCTTGGAAAGCAGGTCTACAGTGAAGAAATGTATTAATTTCTGTCCATAAAGACACAAATACTTCTGTAAAGCCTCTTACCAATACTTCCAGTCATTGATGACATTCTATAAAAAACAATGCCCTCCATAAGAGGGCACTGTTTTTGAAAATGAAATATGGATTAATTTTTAATCAACTTGCCTTGCAACGAGGTTTCTCCCGCTTGTACAATGACAATATAAGTACTCTGCAACCAGTGAGAAATATCTACATTTACCTCTCCTGAAGCTGCTTTTAGTTCCTTATGGAATTTAACATTACCCATGGTATCAAAAACCTTGATCTGTGTCGCCAGTAATTTCTCATTACCGGTATTGTATGACACTTTTACAATCTCCTTCGCAGGATTCGGCATCAATTTCAGTGATGAAGCCGTAGTAAGACTTGGTGTTTTAGCCGCTGAAGCAATAGACTTGCCTTTAATTTCAGGCTCAACAACAAACTTACAATCACCCTGACCCATGAATAAGATCGCATCACTTCCGCCAGGGAAGTTTGAATTTGGATAGAATGCCAACGGATTCGCATTCATATCGTATGTTCCTCCTGCCGGAATCGTAATCATAGATGGAAAATAAGTTCCATATCCGTTAACGCTTGAAATTGTAAGCATTATCGGCTGGCTTCCCGCATTATATAAGGTTCCGTGAACATTATAATGATCGCCATCCCATTTGAATGCTGTGATATTAGCATCAACTTGACATTGAGTTTCTACACCACATTTTTTACCAGGATAATAGTTCAGTGCTCCTGAATAATATTCACAATGAAGTCCAGGTGCATTCTGATCAATTCTTAATTGATAGCTTCCGGATGCATCAACATAGTAGAATGGATAGATAACGTCATTCACTCCACTTTGTAAATTAACTCCAAATCTCTCCCATTGGTGATAATCGAAGTTCCCTTTTGGTCCTAAGACATAACGATCTTTTTCTCTACAGAAATCATAACAGCCTGTAGGGAATACCCACATCAGACTTTCTATGCTCAACGGTACATCTTTCTGGCCAAACACTTTACAACCGCTTGGAGCTGTATAAATTACTCTATATACCCCTCCTTCTTCTACGGTAATTGATTGTCCACTCATTCCGTTACTCCAGTTGTATTCTCCATTAGTCGGCCCTGATGCTGTTAACTTAACTCTATAAGGCTGGCAGCTCACCTGAGTAGCTGTAATGACAGGTGCTGCTGGAGGATTACTCACTGTAACCACAAATTCTTTAGATCCGGCACAATCTGTAGTTCCCGGTATACGAGCTTCCAACCTAAAGGTATAAGTACCTGCAGGTAACCCGCTTGTAGTGTAAATAATCGGGTGAGTAGCAGACCAGCCCGTTGTCACTGGAACGGCATCTCTTAGCCATCTATATTCCAGCGTATTATCACCTACAATACCTCTAAGCGTTATTGAGCCATTAGAACAAACATTTGATTGTCCTGAAATATTCACGTATGGTGGTTTCTTAAATGCTACACCTACTGATTTAACACTCATATCAAAATTCATACATCCATTTGCGGATATCAGTACAGGCCAATAATTTCCTGTTTCTGTAGGAATGTAATTTATTGAATTAGATACTCCAGATGCTACTGAATTACCATTCATCCACATATAACCTGACGGCGCAGTGCCCGACGGAACAAATGAAATTACCGGAGAAGCTCCTTCACATGCTACTACACTTAAAGGAGTAAGCGATCCAGTAAGATTAGCTTCATTGATCGTAATAGAACGAACAGCAGAGTTATATACACATCCTTGCGGTGTTGTCACTTGTAAGCTCACAGACTTTAATCCGGCAGTATTGAATGTAACAGTAGTGCCTGATTGTGAAGTCACGAAAGATGTTCCGTCAAAATTCCAGGTATAAATATTTCCAGGAGTATATGATCCCGCGGAAAGACTCACTCCACTTCCTTTACATGCTGTATTCGGTAGTGTAAAATTCATATCCGGAACTGGTGCTAATGTAACTGTTTTCGTCATTACACATTCAGGATATCCAAGTGTTGGTGCAGACACCCTCATTGTAAAGGTGTAAGTACCCGGTGCCAAATTGTTGTAATTAGCAGTCTGACCAATCTGATCAGGGTATCCAGGCAAACTAAATTTATACACAACAGCATTGGTATTGGCACCAAGATCAAATACTGTAGAAGTATTGTATAAAGTAACATTATATCCATTGCCGTTACAAGTCTGGGCAACATTAAACTTAGGTTCATAATGTTTTTTAACTTCTACACTTGCAGAATACCAACATGTACCATATCTTACTCGAAGGGAAACAATATGTGCTCCTGCTAGATTGGTCTGGAAGGTAGCTGAAGGCAGTCCTTGAGGACTCACCAAAGTAAGCACCCCGTTAGAAACCCATTGGATCTCATCCGGTGAAGTGGTAAAATTCACGTTACTTACAGTAATTGTGTTGCAACCTGTCCATTTCGGAACGAAAGAAAATGGTGGTGGCGATGGACAATTACCTGTAGATGGGCATGAATTTGTTACATGAATTTCCTGTGAATATACAACACAGCCATTTTGATCGGTTGCTCTTACCTGATAAGTACCTGCAACCCCCATTCCTGATAAAGTATATGAGTGGGTATTATTACCGATAGGCGCTCCATCTTTGAACCACTGCCAACCTGTAGTATTCGTAAGTCCTGTAGAGCTATTAGCCGTAAGCGTATAAGGCTGCATAGGATAATCTCCACAAACTTCAAGATTGTATACTGGTGAAATAGTAATAATGGTCTCCGGAAGAATAATGAAACTTGCGCTTGCTTTAGGTTTATAAGCACATCCATTAGTTCCGCTATACGTTACAGTAACTATCTGAGAAACATTACCCCCCGTATTATTCTGAATATATCCGTTATTTGGGAAATCATAAACTCCAGACGGATTGAACCCTGTCGTGTAAGTAGATCCATTCGCAAAAGTAAATGTTACATTTGTTGCAGAGGTAATAATACCCTGGTTAACCGTAAAGTGTAAATTCGAACCTAAACAAATATTTCCAACATTTGTAAAGTTTATTACCGGAAGTTGTAACTTACTTATTGGCATGGTCACTATTTTTTCTTTTCCACATACTACAACTCTTAATTTAAGATTTGTTGTATATATATTATTAGCAACCTCATTGATGTTTACGGTAACATTTTGGGAATCTTTCCCATTGATAAAGCTTCCGAAATTAGGATTTTCAAAGCTCCATTCTATAATATCCGGAACAATATTTCCCAGGTTCGCTTTAAACATCTGAGTACTGCTCGGGCAGAAAGGCCCTGGATTCGGAATGATAGAAATAGTATTAAGATCTATAGGTGTCACTGTTTTAGATACAGCTTTGGATACACAACCTGCCGGGCTTAACAATTTATTAGCAACGGAAACAACATACGAAGAAGCTCCCGGGTTAAATATAATAGTCACAGAATCCCCTGTATTACCTCCTTGAATAGTACCATTCGTAACACTCCATACAGGAACTACTCCTCCTATCATGGTAATGGTTGAGTAAACATAAGGTCTTCCCGGGCATATCACTGATTCTCCCATTATAGTAGGTTTCGGAGGTTTCGGCATAGGTACCACCTTAACGAATATTGCGTTACTCTCACAAGCTCCGCCTTCTTTAATTGCCGTAATCATATAGCTTCCTGCCGTTAAAAAAGGATAATCAAGAGGTATAGTGGTTGCTTGTGGCGAAGTATATACTAAATTACCGTTTAAAGTAATGTTCCAAATAACAGGGACATTGGGAGAAGCGATAAAGGTCTGAGGAGTTCCTATACAGATTTCCTCTTGTCCGCCTGATATTGTTACAGGTGCTTCCACTACAATCGTTTTTTCTGCATACCCTTTACATTTCAATAAAGTATTAGTGTATTCAACAGTCAATGTATACGTACCAGGTACAGTTCCTGTGAAAAGAACTTCATTCCTTTGTTGATTGTACGTCAACATTCCAGATGCAGGGCCTATTACATCCCATTTTTCAATTTTTGTAGTTGGCCATTGTGGGATAGAATACTTATATTGTTTTCCTAAACATACTATTGGCTCACCTTTAATGGATCCTTTTTTCAAAATCACCGGAATCTTAACAGTCGTCCACTCTGGGCAACCACATTCAGACTTATACATTACATAGCCGAAACCATCTTCAGGATCTACATTATCCCATTTTACCTCGATTTCATTTTCGCCGGTAACAGACCATGATCCTCCAATGACTTTCCAATCTCCTTTGCATGCATTCTGAACACTGTATTTTGCAATGCTTCCTTCACATACTACAGACGCACAGTTGATCTGGATAGGAGGAGCCTCCATTACTTCTAATTTTCGATAAGTTGTTTCCGAACACCCACACTTGTTAGTTACCGTTAATGCAACGGTCATTCCGCCTCCTTGAGTATAGGTATGAGAAGGTTCAAAAGCTGTGGACGTTGTTCCATCTCCAAAATCCCAAAAATAGTTGACAATATCCGTCCCGCCATTCGCATGAGAAAAATTCTTAAAATGAACCTCTGTATTTTTACATACTCTGTCTTTGAGATTTACCATTTCAAATGATGCGGAAGGTTTATGTATTTTCTCAATGCAGATGTTTTGGACTTCCATTGTTCCATTAGTAAATGTTACAAGTGCCTGTAAGGAGCCTGATCCAGCAGTTCCCCATACAATGGTAGCCTCAAGATTGGCTCCCCCTGAAGTGCTCTGTACGTTCCCTCCGGTAGATGTCCAGGCAACAAAAGAAATATTCGACCCGTGAGCCGTATATTTTACGGTACTGCCCTCACAGACACGAACACATTTTCCGGAGTCGATATCTGCCGCTGCAAATGAATCGGTACCCGGCCCTTTTTCGCCACGGTATATCTGACATCCCACTTGGGAATCCCAGGTAATATTGGTTAATGATTGTGCTTGCAGCCCCCAAGGTACAAGGAGCCAACATAGTAGAAGCCATCTGAAGATGTGCTGCCTACTAAAGTAAGTAGTGTTTTTCATGGTTATTAAAAATGTATTAATTTTCATTTGGAAATTAATAAAAATTTTAACACTAAAATCATTTATAAGTGAAAAATACAATAATATCAAACATTAAATATCAACAAAACACCATCATTACTGACTAAATCACAATTAATACACCCGAAAAACATTTATAAAAAAGTAAATTTTTATCCTTTTAACGTGATAAAAAGAGAATTTTTTACTACACAAATACTTATTTTAAAGAAAAAAATTAACACAAAACAACAGTCAATTATCTCATTTTTTATTTTTTAATAATATTTTAAACCCAAAATGTTCTTTATTAATATTAATCATAGCATATTTGAATAACAGCCGGAATCACTCCACACAATACCCCGGCTACCCGATTATATTGAATAAGAATTTACTTGTATTATTGTTATTACAAATTCACAACCATGAAAAGAATTTTCACCTACCTCCTGTTTATTCTCTTTTCTCTTCCTTTCCAGGCCCAGAGCAACCAGCCTCAGGCTTTATCCGACACCCTGAGTAGACCCAAAACACCCCAAAAAGATATCGTAGACATCCTTCATCAAATTCTTCATAAAAAAAGCAATGGAGATACCATACGCGCTGAGAAGAAATTCAACTGGTCGATGATCCCAGCTGTCGGATATACTCTACAGACAGGGTTTGCAGGTGTTATAAGTGGTAACATTGGTTTTTATCAGCAAAGATCCAAAGGCCAGAAAATCTCCAACATTTCCACCAGCTATACCTATTCTCAGTACAAACAAACAATCTTCCCTCTATACGCCAATATCTGGACAAAGGGAAACAAAATCAATTTTGTCAGTGATTTTAAATACCTCAATTACCCCTCAGAAGTATATGGACTGGGAGGAAAAAGAATTTCAATAGAAGCAAACTCCAATACAGCTTATACCGTTAACTTTAAATACATAAAACTGCATCAATCCGTCATGTTTAATATTTTAAAAGATTTTTACATAGGGGGAGGAATCTATTATGATCAGTTTTGGAATATCAAAGTCACAGATTCACTGGGAACAAAAATAAGTCATCTTCTCTCCCGGGATTTAAAAACATCCGAGAGAGCATCAGGACTCGCTATAAAAGCTCTATACGACAACAGAATCAATCAAATCAACCCTCAAAACGGAGGATATATAAGCATTACTTACCGTCCCAATTTCACTTTCATGGGAAGCCAGTCCAATTGGTCTTCACTTCAAATAGATGCAAGAAAATATGTTCACTTTCCAGCTAATTCAAAAAACATTCTTGCATTTTGGGGATTTGCCTGGTTGACAACAAGTAAAACAACCCCACCCTACCTTATGCTCCCCAGTACAGGATGGGATGACCAGAACAACACAGGAAGAGGCTACATACAAAGCAGATTTCGTGGAAAAAACATGTACTATTATGAAAATGAATATCGTTTTGGGATTACCAGAAACGGATTGTTAGGAGGAGTCGTTTTTGCAAATGTTCAATCTTTCTCTGCAGACCTTTCCAATGAGTATAAAAAACTTCTCTTTGGATACGGAGTTGGATTACGCATCAAACTCAACAAGCACAGCAACACCAACCTATGTATAGATTACGGTTTTGGCCAGAATAATTCACATGGCTTTTTCGCTAATATTGGAGAAGTATTTTAACTGATGATCACATTAAAAAAAATATCAACAAAGATAAAACATCCGCCTTACCTAAGGATAAAAGCCTCAAACTATCCTTCTTATTAAGTAAAAAAGAACTTATTTTGCGTTAGAAAACAATTAACAGGTACAATGAAAAAATACTTCAAGGAAATAATGATAGTTTTAATAGTACTGCTGTCACGGTTACCTTTTATTTTTAATAGTTTAGGTTCTGATTTGGATGCCTGGAGAGAAGTATATACCGGAAAAATACTCTCTGAAGATCATACTTACAATGCTTCCCGACTCCCCGGTTATCCGTTTCCGGAATTTTCATATTCATTACTCTACAATTCTCCTTATTGGATCATCAATTTAGTGTCAGTTCTGTTTACAGTCGGTTGCTGTTTATATCTTTTTAAGATTTTGAATTTCCTTAAAGTCAATTTATCTTTTCCCATCTCAATAGTATTCTCTTTTGTTCCGGTTATCTATCTCAACAGCACTGTAGCCATGGAATACAATTGGTCTTTATTCTTTTTACTAAGCAGCACTTATTATCTTCTGAATAAAAATCTTTGGGCATCTGCTATTTTATTTGGACTGATGGTCAGCGCAAGATTCAACAACATCATCTTCCTGCCCGCTTTTGTTTTTTTAATTTATGCTTATTCAAAAAAGGACATCAAAAAGGTAATTCAGTTTTCAGCTCTGGCCTTTCTTTTCACTTGCCTGTTCTTCTCCCCTGTTATTTTTAAATACGGAATCAGCTTCCTGCAAAGTTCAGGAGACTCAGCATTTAACCTTTCAAGTTTATTAAGTCTAGCTACACTATACATATATGGAGCTTTAGGAATATCAGCCATTATTCTAGGCTTAGCCATCCAGTTCTTCACTCAAGGATATCAAAAACTAAATAACTTACCCAAAAATAACTTTGCTGTATTCAGCATTCTAATCATCATTTTAAATCTGGTATTTTTTATTAAGTATCCATTGGAAGCCGGATATCTTATTCCATCAATCCCTTTTGTTCTTACACTCCTTCAATATATAGTAAATGAAAAACTCATGAAACCTGTATTATTTGGACTACTCCTTTCTCCTTTTTTAATTCATGTAAACGCAGCAAAAGTCCAGATTAAAGGAACTGTATTTGTCAATGAAAATTATGAAAATCAGCAATTACAATACGCTAAAGATCTCATTCGGGAAATCAATACACACTCTAAAGACAAGCCTACTATTTTTCATTTAGGCAATTATTCCGAGCAAGTCTTACTGATGGGAAACTTTGACAAAAAAAACAATATAAAAATCGTTAAAAATCTTAGCGAGAAGGACCAGGAAGAGATCATCACTCAAAAGAGTTCACTATACTACATCAACACCGGTGACGGAAAGATAGAAAATAGCAAAACCCATATGCTGGATAAATACGGAGTTTTACTTTATAAGGATTTTGAGTTAAAAAAGTAAACACACTGAATTCTTTCAAATCTTGCACAAAAAATGAAATACTTATCTTTGTTTTTTCGAGGCTTATTATAAACTTTTATTCGAAAATATTCTACATGAAAAAAAATAGCTTTTTATTTTCCGCCAAAGGAATTCTTATCGCAGGCTTTTTGTCCTTAAACACAGTAATCTATGCTCAGAAAACAACTGATCTTTCCACCATTTCAGAAAAAACACTAAGCAGCATTCTGGAAAAAAACAGAAATTACTACACACAAGGCAAAGTAGCAGATTATATTCCTGAACTGGGTAAGATGGATGCCAAAGCAATTGCATTTTCAGTAGTAGACAAGAATGGAAAAGTATTCAACACAGGTGATGTACAAAAGAAATTCACCATGCAAAGCATTTCCAAAATCATTGCTTTAATGGTTGCTGTTAACGAAAGAGGAGAAGCTAATGTTTTCGATAAAATGGGTTATTTTGGATCAGATAGACCTTTTAATCATTTTTCAAATCTTGAAACAACAGGAAAGCCACTTAATCCGATGATGAATGCAGGCGCAATCCTTACCACCTCCTTAATCCCCGGTGAAGACGAAAAACCCTTCCTTAAAGTATTGGACATGGTACGTTATATCACCAAAAACCCATCCATTGACTATAGCAAATCTGTATATGAATCTGAAAAATCTACAGGACATCGTAACCGCGGAATGTTCTATATCATGAAAAACAGCGGATTGATTTCAGGAAATGAAGACCAACTAGATAATTATTTCAAGCAATGTTCTATTGAACTTACCGCTGAAGATCTTGCGAAAATCGGATATTTCTTTGCCAATCAATGCGTACGTTTTGATGGCGACTCTCAATATAAAAATGCTGATGTTGCCAAACTGATAGAATCTCAGATGCTTACTGCCGGAATGTATGAATTCAGTGGTGAATATTCCCGAATGGTAGGACTACCCAGCAAATCAGGAGTAGGCGGTGGAATTACTGTAAGTGTTCCGGGAAAAATGGGTATTGGTGTATTCAGCCCTGCCTTGGATCAGCATGGAAATTCATTGGCCGGATATCATATCATTTTAGACCTTGCTAAACAGTATAACCTAAGTATATTCTAAAGAGATCACACTCTGTAAAAAACTCCAAGAACAAATTGTTTTTGGAGTTTTTTATATTATTTATTTTTTGCTTTTAACAAAAATTCACTAATTACATCAGCCATATCCACTAATACATGCCCTTTTTCTGGATCAATAAAAAATTCAAAATCAGGCAGGAGACCGGCAAGTCTTGTTTTAATTTTCTCTGAATCGCGAACAACATCATGAGCACCTCCGATAAAAAGAACAGGCATTGCTAGTTTCTTCAATTCTTCATCAGAAAAAATATATTCTTTATCCATTCTGGAATTAACAGCCGATTGCATAAGCTCCATAAAATCTAAAACCTGATGATCCACCTTTTGATTCCCTATGATCAATTCATTGATTTTTCTTTTCCCGAAATTTCCGAAAAGAGAATAAAATACCGCCTTCAAAATAAAACTACCCGTTGTATTTACAATTCCGGCCGGAGAAAGCAAAGCGAGTCTTTTCACTTTTTCAGGATACTTTACTGCAAACTTAACAGCAATCCATCCACCCTGTGAAAGCCCAACCAAACAAGCCTTATCTATTTTTAATTGTTGGAAAACTTCATTCAGCCAGTCACTGTAGTTTTCATTTTCATAAGACAGCCTGTTTTGCTCACTTTTCCCAGGCTCACCGATAATATCAATAGCATACACTTTATATTCATTAGCATACATTGTAAAATCTTTTACCCATGATACCGCATTGGAGTTAGCACCATGAAGCAAAACCAACTTAGGATGAGTATCATTTCCAAAGCTCAAAACATTTGTTTTTCCAAAACCGGTATCCACCATATCCTGCCTAACGATTCCGTTGAAATCTGACAAAGAATTATTGTACTGCATAAGCACTTTTCTTTGATCATCATTTGATTTAAAAACAGCTACCTGTTTCATATATTCTTATTTTTTGATTAAACCTTCTTTTTATATCCAAAATAATTTACGGATCTGATCATTTCCAAAAACAGAATCACTATTTCTTTTTAAATAAAAATTATTCAAAATTAGACACAGTAAAGACCATCATTTGAAATGAAGATGAATTAATACAATTTTTGATGATATGTGACTTGAAAAAATAAGTCAGATAGTATCCAGGTAAAGTAAATATAAAACTGATTTCCAGCAGTCCGCTGAATATAATCCGGTTTTATAGGGAGCAAAAATACAAAATTTATGTAAAGATAAAAAATAAAGAGGATTAATAAATTAAAATTTACGATACTGTTTCTTAAACAATCTATAAACTAATAGGTATAAAACAATTTATTAATATTATGAATTTCTCAAACTATTTTGTTAAATAATTCACAAAAACCATTCCCTACTTTCACTTCTATAGCATTCCATTTCAGCTTCATGCGGAATAACCTGAAATTTTTATCTCATTTTCAAATTCAATTTTTACAGGATTTATCGTTAATCCGGAATGTTATCTTTTTGTAATATTAAAGAAAACAAATCTCTTCTTTTTGAAATATTTTATTTTTTATTCCTATCTTTGCTTAACATTTCTTTAACTATAATTCTTTATATTTATAGTTACATAGTTTGTGCCGGCTTGTTTATAATGAATAAGAAAATAAACCGAATACTTTAATAACATTTGAATAATTAACAAATGTTTGTTAAAAAATTATTATCGAATTTTATTTATGATTAATAAAATATCATAAATTTATTATTTCTATTCACGCATAACAAACAATAAGTCTTTATATTCATAAGATTGATGTTTCAATGCGAAATCGCATATTATTATTTTAATATTAATTGCTATGAAAAACTTGACCATTACGAGGCTAATACCTCTTGAAAAGCTGGACACATACCTTTACTCTAATTACCTTAGGGCTATATACACCTTGTTGAATGATTCTCAACAAAAAAGCCTGACGATTAAAAATTTAATAAAAACCAATTTTATGATTTTGTAATAAGCATTTTTCTTTGCTTCAAAGACTTATGTATTTTTTACAATATCCTTACTAACATATCACGCCATGAAAAACTTAACCATTATTGGACTAACGCCTTTTGAAAAGCCGGATGTCAGCCTTATGCCTAAATTGCATCAGGCAGGTATATTTCCTGTCCTAAGCTTAGGCCAAGAGTTAACGACCGCCCAGGAAGCACTTAGTCAACTGGAAGAAACAGCCCTACCCTCTTATGGTATTTATGTTTCTAATCAAAAATTATCAACACTTCAACTTTCTGAAAGTGTAAGATTTGCGATCTTACCATTCGGAATGAAAGTTCCCCAAAATCCGGAGCTGGATATTATCTATCAGGTAACCAGTTTAGAAGAAGCAAAACAAGCTGAACAATCAGGAGCTAAAGGAATTATCATCAAAGGAAATGAAGCAGGAGGTCAAATCGGTTACGAATCCACATTTGTATTGTTCCAGCGCATTATCAAAGAAATCATAAGCATTCCAGTATGGGTACAAGGAGGAATAGGTCTTCATACCGCCGCTGCTGTAAAAGCTTTAGGAGCAGCAGGAGTTGTACTGGACAGCCAGCTTGCGTTATTCCCTGAAAGTTCTGTTCCAAAGGACATCAAGGATTTATGCTCAAAGTTGAACGGAACTGAAACCAAAATCATTGCCGATCACCGTATATTGGTAAGACCCAATTCCCCTTCATTACCAGACGATATCAATGCTGAAGAGCTTAAACAATATTTTACAGATCTTGATATCAGCAAGAGCTATATCCCAATGGGACAAGATATTTCGCTGGCAACCGACCTGTATGAAGAGTTCAGAACGTTGAAAAAACTGGCATTCGGACTTAAAGAAGCCATGTATGGTCATTTAAAGCAAGCCAAAACACTTCAGGTTATTGACCAAAACAATCCATTAGCACAGGAACTTGGATTAAAATATCCAATTGCACAAGGCCCAATGACCCGCGTGAGCGATGTTCCCGGATTCGCCAATGCCGTTGCAGAAGCCGGAGCATTACCATTCGTTGCCTTATCACTATTGAAAGGGAATTCTGCAAAATCTTTGGTCATGGAAACAAAAGAATTAGCAGGTAACAAAACATGGGGTGTAGGTATTTTAGGATTTGCTCCTCAGGAACTAAGAGATGAACAAACCTCATACATTCTGGAAGCTCAGCCGCCTGTAGTATTAATCGCAGGTGGACGACCGGCTCAAGCTAAAGTATTTGAAAAAGCGGGAATAAAGACATTCCTGCACGTTCCCTCTCCTGCCTTATTGGATATTTTCCTTAAAGAAGGTGCAAGGAATTTTATTTTCGAAGGCCGAGAGTGCGGTGGTCACGTAGGACCATTATCAAGTACAGTTCTTTGGGAAAAACAAATTGAGCGTATACTAAAAGAAGATCACCCGGAAAATATAAGTGTATTTTTTGCAGGTGGAATCCATAATGATTTCTCAACAGCATTTGTTTCCATCATGGCTGCTCCATTGGCTGCCAGAGGGGTAAAAGTAGGGGTATTGATGGGAACTGCTTACCTGTATACTCAGGAAGCTGTACAAACCGGAGCCATTCAGGAAGAATTTCAGTTACAGGCTATGCAGGCTAAAGATACTGTATTATTAGAAACAGCTCCAGGCCATGAAACCCGCTGCTTAAATACAGCATTTGCCAACCACTTCAATACCGAAAAAGCTAAACTTTTAGCTGCCGGAACGGATAAAAAAGAAGTATGGGAAAAACTTGAAAAATTAAATGTAGGCCGTTTAAGAATTGCAGCAAAAGGTATAGAACGTCAAGGAGATCAATTAGTAAATATTCCTAAAGATGACCAGCTTGATCTTGGAATGTACATGATTGGCCAGATTGCCACTATGCAAAACAAAGTGATGACTCTTGAAGAGCTTCACCAAAATGTAAGTATCAGCAATCACGAATACATCCAAAATGCAGCGTTATCAGAACAACCTACATCAAGCGAAAAGCCTTTGGATATTGCGATTGTTGGAATGGAATGTATTTTCCCTGGTGCTAAAAACCTTGATGAATTCTGGAGAAATATTATTTTAGGAAAAGACAGCGTTACTGAAGTTCCGGATGAAAGATGGAATAAAGATCTTTATTACAAACCGGATTCAGACGAAGCTGATGTATCGCATTCCAAATGGGGTGGCTTTATTCCAAAAATAGACTTCGATCCACTTGCATTTGGGATTCCGCCGCAATCTCTTGCTGCTATTGAACCTACACAATTGCTTACTTTATTGGTAGCAAAACGTGCTATGGAAGATGCAGGATATGGCGAAAAACATATTAATAGAGAAAACATCTCTGTAATTATTGGAGCTGAAGGAGGTAACGACCTTGCCAACAGCTATAGTTTCAGAGGATATTATAAACAAGTCTTTGGAGAACTTCATGAAGAAGTAAAAGAGGCATTCCCACACACCACAGAGGATTCTTTCCCTGGTATCTTAGCCAATGTAATCGCAGGTAGGATTACGAACCGTCTGGATCTTGGTGGAAGAAACTTTACCGTAGATGCAGCATGTGCTTCTTCATTAGCCGCTATTGATTTGGCTTGTCAGGAACTTGTATTAGGTAAATCTGATATGGTTCTTGCCGGAGGAGCAGATTTACATAACGGAATCAATGATTACCTGATGTTCTCCAGCACGCATGCTCTTTCCAGAAAAGGAAGATGTGCTACTTTCGACAGTGAAGCAGACGGAATTGCCCTTGGAGAAGGAATCGCTATTCTTGTTTTAAAAAGATATGAAGATGCCATCAACGATGGAGATCGTATTTACTCTGTAATCAAAGGAGTGGGCGGATCCAGTGATGGAAAAGCTCTTGGATTAACAGCTCCTAGAAAAGTAGGCCAGGTAAGAGCTTTGGAGCGTGCTTATACCCAAGCAGGAATCAGTGCTGCCTCTGTAGGATTGGTAGAAGCTCACGGCACAGGAACTGTGGTTGGAGATAAAACAGAATTAAGTGCTTTAACAAATCTATTCAGTCGTTCGGGTGCTTTACCGGGACAGACACATCTAGGTTCTGTGAAGACACAAATCGGACATACTAAATGTGCTGCAGGATTAGCAGGATTAATTAAAGCTTCTCTTGCTGTTTACCATGGTGTGAAACCTCCTACCCTTCACCTTAAACAGCCTAATGCTTACTATAACGCACAAACCAGCCCATTCTCTTTCCATGCTGAAACGGGATTATGGACGGAGAAAAACCGTTATGCAGGAATCAGTGCATTTGGATTTGGAGGAACCAATTTCCACACTGTAATTGCCAACCATCCAAAACAGGATAACTCTATTGCAATGCAGTCGTGGCCTTCAGAATTATTTGTATTCCGTGGGGATACATATGAAGAAGCTAAAGGACAATCAAGCCAGATCAAAACATTATTGGAAATCAATGATGAGATTCCATTAAAAGATATTGCATACAGTTTAAGTATTGCTTCAGAAAAACCAATTCAGTTCAGTATTGTGGCTGATAACGCTGTAGATCTGATGATGAAGCTTGAACTGGTATTGCTAGGAATTGAAACCAAAGATACTTTTACTGTTAATAAAAAAGAAGGTAAAGTAGCATTCACATTCCCTGGACAAGGAAGTCAGAGAATCAACATGGCGCGTGATTTATTCGTGGTTTTCCCGGCTATGCGTAAAGTGATCGATAATTATCCTGAACTTGAAAAAGTAGTTTTCCCTTCAACAACATTCAATGAAGCGGATTTAAAACAACAAAAAGAAACCATTAAAGATACTCGTTTAGCACAACCGCTTCTAGGAATCGTTGATCTTGCATTGGCCAAATTCTTAGAATCATTAGGAATTATTCCTGATATGCTGGCTGGTCATAGCTATGGTGAATTACCTGCTCTATGTTTCTCAGGAGTATTTGGTGAAGATAAATTGGTTGATTTAAGTATCCAGAGAGCTCAATCAATATTAAATTCAGTAGAAGGTGGAGATCCGGGTTCAATGCTAGCAGCAAGTGCTACTCATGAGCGCTTACAGCCGATCATTGCTAAAGTGGAAGGATGTTACCCCGTTAACTTCAATGCTCCTACTCAATGTGTTATTGCAGGAAGCACTCCAGCTATCAATACATTACTGGAAGTCCTTAAACAGGAAGGAATTTCTGCTAAAAAACTAGAAGTAGCGTGTGCATTCCACAGTCCATTACTGGCAAAATCAAAAGATTTATATGCTGAGGTATTAAAAGACGTTCCTTTTGAGGAAATGCAGATCCCTGTATGGTCTAATACGACAGCAGAAGTATATCCATCGAAACCTTCAGACATCAAAGAAAGATTGACTGATCACTTAGTTCAGCCAGTAAGATTCGTGGAGCAAATGCAAGCGATGTATAACGATGGAGCGAGAATCTTCATCGAAGTAGGGCCTGGAAAAGTCCTTACAGGATTGGCAAAATCATGTCTTGAAAAAGACCAGTTGACCTTATATGTTGAAGACAGCAGCCGTAACAAATTCAGCCATTTACTGTGCATGTTAGCACAGTATTTAGGAACCGGACGCAGCTTCAATATAGAGAAACTTTTCGATGGCCGCTTCGTTCAGCTTGTTGACATCAACCAGCCTGAATCGTACAAAAAAAGCCCTGCCATCTGGCGCGTTAACGGACAAGCAGCACATCCGACAACAGGTTCATTACCTGCTAATGGTGCACTCCCTATCATAAATCCTATTCCTATGAACAATTTTACGACTCACAATACGCAAGCTCCTGCACCGGAAAGCCTATCAACGGCAGAACGTATGTTGCAGGAATATTTAAACAGCATGAAATTAATGATACAGGCACAACGTGATGTGATGCTTTCCTTTATGGGACAGAATCCTCAAGTGAATCCAATGCCTGTTTATAATACTCCAATACCTGCCGCCGTTCCTGAACGTACTATTCCTGTACAGCAGGTTCAACAGACAACTGTTGCAGTAGCAGCTTCTGCCGTTGCTGTAAAAGCAACTCCAACAAGAGATATCAAAGCTTTATTACTACAGGTTGTAAGTGATAAAACAGGATATCCTCAGGAAATGCTAGGAATGGAAATGGATCTTGAAGCTGACTTAAGTATCGACTCTATCAAGAGAGTGGAAATCATCGGAACCCTTCGTAACGAATTGGGAACCTTAGCTAAAGGCAATACCAATGAAGATATGGTGATGGAACAGTTAGCAGGAATCAAAACCCTAAGCGGATTAGTTTCATGGCTTACCGAGTTCTCCGGAGCAGATGCAACACCAGCAACTCCTGAAAAAAACGGAACTGCACCTGAAGTTTCTTCAAAACCACAAGCAAAATCTGCATTATCACTAGAAGACCTTCAAAACGCTATCCTGAATATCGTAAGCGAAAAAACAGGATATCCAAAAGAGATGTTAGGACTAGACTTAGATTTGGAAGCAGATCTTAGTATCGATTCTATCAAACGTATGGAAATCATCGCAGATCTTAAAAACAAAATCGGTTTTGGTGAAAACCTTGAACAGGCTGATGATGTAATGGAAAAACTGGCAGCCATTAAAACCCTTCGTGGATTGGCAAGCTGGATCAGTGAAATGAGCGGCGACAATAGTGAAGTAAAAAACGAAGTAAAGGAAGAAGTAACTTCTGAACCGACTAACAATGTATTATCACGTCTTCGTTTCGATATCACTCCTACAGATGCTTCATCTGTACAAAATACAGATATTTTGCAAGGAAAACGCTTTGCGATCACCCAAGATGACACCCAACAAACCTCAGCAATTAAAGCTGAATTGGAAAAACACGGTGCTATTGTAGAATTGGTAGATGCAGACAAAGATCTTTCCAATGTTGATGGATTAATTATGCTAGACCTATTCTCAGCAACCGATAAACCAAGCATTATCGATCATGTAGACCTGATCAAAAAACTTGATTTCGACAAAGCAAAATGGGTCTACTTAATCTCCGATATTGCGGCTCATATTCAGGAAGTAACTGATGCTCGTGTACTGCGTCATCACCAGGGTTATCCGGGACTTTTCAAAAGTTTAGCAAGAGAATTCGATCATACAACTTGCAGATTGATCAGTTTGAGCACTCCTCAGGAAGTAAATCAGATTGCTGATATTACTTTAAAGGAAATCCTTACCAACGATAAACCAGCTGAGGTTATTTATAAAAACGAAAAAAGACATAAGGTAGATATTATCCCTTCCCCATTGTCAACAAGTTTAAATGAAGCTCACATTCAGCTAGATCAAAAATCAGTAGTACTGGTATTAGGAGGAGCACAGGGAATCACTGCAGAATTGGTGAAACACATGTCTCAGGCATATCCATGTACTTATATTTTAGTAGGAAGATCAGCAGATCCAAGAAATGAAGCTTCTGCTAAAGAATTCGAAGGAATGAAGACTAAGGAAGAAATCAGAGCTTACTTAATTAAGTCCGGAAAATTCACTTCCCCTGCTGAGATTGAAAAAGAAACCACAAAAGTTTTCAAAAATAATCAGATCCTACGCACAATCCGTGATATGGAAGCACTTGGAAACACCATTATTTATCAATCATTAGACCTTTGTGACGAAGAAGGATTAAGCAGCCTGATTAGCGATATTTATGAAAAATACAATCGTTTAGACGGAGTAATCCACGGAGCAGGTCTTTTAGAAGATAAATTGTTCAAACAAAAAACAACTTCATCTTTCGGACGTGTATTTGATACCAAAGTAAAACCACTTCGTGTATTGGCTGAACAACTTCGTACAGACTGCCAGTTTGTAGTATTATTCTCAAGTATTGCATCCGTATACGGCAACAAAGGCCAGACAGATTATGCGGCTGCCAACAGCGTACTGGATGATTACGCTAACGCTCTGAATAAAAGATTAAAAGGAAAAGTAATCTCCATCAACTGGGGACCTTGGAAAGGAGCAGGAATGGTTTCTTCCACCCTTGAATCTGAATACGAACGTAGAGGTATTTCTATGATCCCATTGGATGAAGGAAAAGAAATCTTCCTTAACGAAATAAAATACGGAACTGAAAGCCAAGTGCTTATCATGTCAGGAAATAATTGGTAATCCTCTGTAAACACTAAACATGAAAAAAACAGATGTTGCTGTAGTTGGACTATCCTGCGTCTTTCCCGGGGCGCAGGATGCCCATACTTTTTGGCAGAATATTGTCAACAAAGTAGACTCTACCCAATCGGCTCCGGCTGATCGGATAGATCCGGTACACTTTAGTGATGCCACCAATCCTGTCGATCGTTTCTATTGCCAACGAGGCGGGTTTATCCCTGACTATGAGTTTGATCCTACCAGCTTTGGAATTTTACCCCTTGCAGTGGAAGGAACAGAACCCGATCATTTACTGACCCTTGATTTGGTTCAGAAAGCTTTGGAAGATGCCGGAGTATTTCAAAAGAATACTTCTCTTGAAAAAGCAGGAATCATCATCGGGAAAGGAAACTATACCGGGCCGGGAGCTACCCGTGCCATTGAAATTGTAAGAACCGGAGAACAGATCTCCTCCTTATTGCAGGAATTGCTCCCTCAGGTATCTTCTGCGGATATTGAAAAAGTAAAACATGCTTTCCAGGAACGCAAAGGACGTTTCGCTGCTGATACTGCTATGGGATTAATTCCCAATCTGGTAGCTTCATTGGTAGCCAACCGTTTTGACCTTGGAGGTGTTGCTTTTACCGTAGATGCTGCTTGTGCCAGTGCTTTAATCGCTGTAGATCACGCTGTACAGGAACTTCAGAGAGGTCGTTCCGATATGATGATCGCCGGAGGTGTTCACACCGGACAAAATGCTGCGTTCTGGAGTATTTTTGCTCAATTGGGAGCAATGTCCCGTCAACAGCAAATCAAGCCCTTCAGTATGGATGCTGATGGATTACTGATTGGCGAAGGCTGTGGTTTCGTCGTTTTAAAACGATTGGAAGATGCCGTTCGCGATCAGGATAAAATCTATGCGGTGATCAAAGGTGTGGGTGTCAGTAGTGATGGTAACGGAACCAGCGTAATGAGCCCATCCGTAAAAGGACAGCTGAAAGCTTTAGAACAAGCCTGGATCAATGCTGATCTGGATAAAAATAAAGTAGGTTACCTGGAAGCCCATGGTACCGGAACTCCGCTTGGAGATAAAACAGAACTTCAGACCTTAGCACAGTTCTTTGGGAAAGAAGAAGCTGCTCCGGTAGCAGGAATCGGATCGGTAAAGTCCAATATCGGACATGCTATGCCGGCTGCAGGAATCGCAGGACTGATTAAAACCTGTCTTGCTTTACACCATGACACATTACCACCAACATTGTACTGTGAGAATCCAACAGCAGACATGCAGAATACAAGATTCGAACCGGTACAGGAAGCCAAAAACTGGTCAAAAACCGGACTGCCAAAAGTAGCGGCGGTCAATGCTTTCGGATTTGGAGGAATCAATGCACACGTTGTTCTTGAAGGCTATGATATGCCGAAAAAAGACAATGTTCTGCTATTGGCAAGACCTACCCATGCAGCATTGCTTGCTGCATTAAAAAATAACGAAACAACAACAGGAGAAGGAGATTTCAGAGTAGCGATATTTGATCCTACGCCTGCAAGAGTAGAAAAAGCCCTTAAAATTGTTTCTAAAAACCTGATCTGGAAAAACAAACAGGACATTTGGTACACTTCGACTCCATTATTAAAAGATGGCGGAAAAGTAGCCTTTGTATTCCCTGGTTTGGATGGACTGGCAAAAGGTGAGGTGGAAAGTGTAAGCCGTTATTTCGGATTAACAGCCCCTATAGAAACAGAAGGTGAAGGCCTTTTAACAGATGCTTTAAACATCTTCAACAACTGCAGTATCCTTGATAATTCATTAAAAAAACTGGGAATCATCCCGGACATGAATGCGGGACACAGTTTAGGAGAATGGCTCGCAGGATATTCATCAGAATTAGCAGAAGCCAATTCTGTAAAAGCTCTGATCGATGTATTGAATCCGGAAACTTTTGAATTAAAAGACTCTAAATTCATTGCCATCGGAGCCGGAATTGATGTCGTACAGCCTTTTATTACTGAAATTTCAGATCTGTATGTTTCTAATGACAATTGCCCTAATCAGGTTATTCTTTGTGGTAGCAATGCTGCATTGGATGAATTGGTTCCGCAATTAAAATCAAAACAAATTTTCCATCAGGTACTGCCATTCCAATCCGGATTCCACTCTCCTTTTATCGCTGATAAACTGGATGTGATCCTTGCCGGAATGGAAAAAGCTCAGTTCCAGAAAACGAAGATCCCGTTATGGTCAGCCACTACATTAGAACCTTATCCTGCAGATCAGGCAGCTATCAGAAAACTGAGTGCTGAGCATTTGGTTGAACCTGTTCGTTTCCGTGAACTGACAGATAAATTATACGATGAAGGTGTAAGAGTTTTCATTCAGGTAGGTACAGGAGGTCTGATCGGATTTATTGATGATACCTTAAAAGGAAAAGCATTCAGTACAATTGCTTCCAGTGTTCCTGCCCGTTCTGCATTGGCACAGTTACAACGTGTTGTAGCTTCACTATTTGTAGAAGGTAAAACGATTGCTCTTGACTTTTTGGAGCTTCAGCAGCAATCAAAAAAATCATCAGGTAAAGGAATAAAGCTGGAATTAGGCTCGCCTATTATCCGAAATTTTAAAGAAGTAAAAGCATTAGCTCCAGCCTTTGAAACACCAAAACAATATACTGCTTCAGCCATGACTGCTAAAAGTGGTCATCCGCTGGTACAAGCATTCCAGGACAACGTTGCCGATATGATCCGTATGCAGGAAGAAGTATTGACTTTATTCCAAAACCGTCCGGAGATCACAATCCCACGTCCTGCTCCTGTAGTACAACAAGCAGCACCCAAAGCACCAAGAAGTACAACCTTCACAAAAGATCTGTACGTAACGCTGGAAAGTCATCCGTACCTGATTGACCACAGCTTATTGAGACAACCTAAAGGATGGGCTCATGTAGCAGATATGGAACCGGTTATTCCGATGACCATGATCTTTGAGCAGCTTGCAGAAATTGCAGAAGCAGAAATTCCGGGAACACAGGTTCATAAAATCATGAATGTAAGTGTATTCCAATGGATGAACGTAGCCCAACCTTTTGAAAAAACCGTAAAAGGACAATGGCGTGGCGAAAACCATGCGTATCTGGATATTGAAAACTTTGCCAATGCTGAAGTGATCTTAAAATCTGCACCTGTCCCTACTCCAACCTTCAACCTTTCTGTTGGTGATCTTTTACCAATTGAAAGAACCCCTGAAGAAATCTATGATGCTCACATGTTCCATGGTGATAAATACCAGGGAATTACAGAAGTTTCAGCGGTTGGAAAAAAAGGAATCGTTGGAAAGATCAAAGGAAACGGCGGAAAAGGCTCTCTATTGGACAATGCCGGACAGCTATTCGGACTTTGGTTACAGCTTACGTTGGTGAAAGATCGTATTGCATTCCCTGTGAAGATCAGAGATATTGAATTCTTTGGCGATATGCACGATCAGGAAGGTATTTTTGAATGCACCTGTATGCTTACCGAACTTAATGATGAATTTGCCATTGCAGATATCATTCTGAAAAGAGACGGAAAAGTATGGTGCGCCATCACAGGCTGGCAGAACAGAAGACTGGAAATTGATGCCGCTTTATGGAATGTTTCCATGTCGCCATTGCACAACCGCCTTTCTGAAGAGATTGCTCCGGAAGTATTTTTCTTCCACCAGGCCTATACCAGAGTCGCTTCATGGGATTTTATTCTGAAAAGATATTTCAACCAAACGGAAAAACAGCATCACCAGCAATTATTACCAAACAAAAAGAAAAACTGGATGGTAAGCCGTGTAGCCGTAAAAGATGCCGTGAGAAATCTTCTTCGTCAGGAAAAAAATCATGCCTGCTTCCCGATCACCTTTGAAATCCGTTCCGATGAAGTGGGGAAACCTTACCTCATCAGCGATTTTACAGAAAACATCCATATTTCACTCGCTCACAAAGGAAAAGAAGCTGTGGGAATTGCTAGATATGGTAAATCTGTAGGAATTGATATGGAACTCATGGAAGAACGCAGCGAAGGATTCTATGACCTGGTATTTACAGACAATGAATTAGCCTTATTAAAAGGCAGAGATCAGGCAGAATGGACGACCCGTTTCTGGGTAGCCAAAGAAGCCTACGGAAAATTCTTAGGAACCGGACTGAAAGGGAATCCAAAATCCTTCGAAGTCGAACTTATAAAAGAGGATCACTTGTGGATCAACAATATTGAAATCAAAACTATTAAACATAAAAATTATATTATCGGATGGACACTGTAAACGCAACATTAAAAATGAACCACGAAGAACTTTTTACTTTATTAAAAGGTTTTATTACTGAAGTGATAGGTGCTGAATTTGTAGAGGAGATGGACATTACTCCGGAAAGTTCATTCACCAAAGATCTTGAAATGGACAGCATTGAGATTGTCTCTTTCTCTGAAAAGATCAAGGCGCATTTTGGCGATCAGATCGACTTTACAGGTTGGTTATCTTCTATGGATCTTGACCAGCTTATTAATCTTGACCTTAGTATGATCATCAATTATATCTACGAATGCCAATAATCACTGTCAATAATAAACAAGTTCATATACAGGAACTCAACAAAGGAGCCGAACAAACCGTGGTACTCATCCACGGTATGTTCAGTAACCTGTCCATTTATTATTTTAATATTGCCCCAATTCTGGCAAAACATTTCCATGTGGTGATGTACGATCTGAAAAGTCACGGGATGAGTGAACGCTTTTTGGATGGGTACGACCTTGATAACATGTCATCCGATCTGATGGGTTTAATGGATCACCTTCAACTGGAAAAAGTACATCTTGTAGGCTATAGCTTCGGCGGTCTTATTGCTTTAAAAACAGCATTAACATATCCTGAACGCGTCAATCAACTGGTGGTGATGGAGGCTCCGGATCCTCAGGATGAAAAAGCCCGTAACATCATTGATGAATACAGCAAGGAATTCCTTGAGCATTATGTAGCCAATTTTACAGATACTACCAAAGTTCAGATGGGCAAAAGACAAATGGAAAAGAACCATCGTATGTATGAGTTTTTGTTTAATCAAACCAGCATCAAAGCAGATATGATCAGGGAAAAACATTTTCTTGGTGAAGCGGATTTCAATCAACTGAAAGCTTCCACTTTATTGCTTTACGGTGCTGATTCCAACTGCAGACCTACAGGAGAATGGCTGCAGTCTCAAATCAGTTCATCCGAACTTGAATTGATTTCCGGCGATCACAATATTCCGATTCAGGAACCTCAGCTGATTGCAGAGACAATCGCTCAGTTTTTATCTAACATCTTAACGAAAAACCATGGCTAAATTTGCATTTATAGTTCCACCATTGACAGGACATGTCAATCCTACCCTAAGCATCGGTGCTACGTTGCTGGAAAGAGGGCATGAAGTAGCCTGGATCAGCCTTGACCCAACTTTAGAGGCGAAACTTCCGGAGGGCGGAAAATTATTACTGATCCAATACGATCAGACCGACGAAGAAAAGAAAGAAAGCGAACAATATCTCGATATTATTTCCAAAAAAGTAGTGTATGGAATCGACAGTGTGAAGTTCCTTTACGAGGAAGTTCTTATTCCATTGAACAGACATTGCTATAACGGAATTGTTGCTTTATTAAAGACATACCAACCCGATTTAATTATCGGTGACCACCAGTTATTTGCCGCTCCGATAGCTGCCAAAGCATTAGGAATTCCTTGTGCGACTTCCGTTACGGCTCCGGCTGCCATTAAGATCATGAATGAGCTTCCAAAAGTACACGAATGGGAAGTGAATCAAATCATCGATTTACAGAAAGAACTAGGTTTCAATGAAGAGCGTTCTCTGGCCACTTCAGATCTGTTGACACTTGTTTTAACTTCAACCTATTTCTTTGGCGAAATGGATGATCTTCCTTCTCAATATCAATTCACTGGGCCGGTTCTTACTGAAAGACGTATCTCTTGTGAATTTGACTGGGACAGATTAAAAAATGCCTCCAATAAAAAGATTTTAGTAAGTATCGGAACCACTTTTGATCACGATCATAAAAAGGCATTCTTCCAAAAGGTAGTGGATGCTTTTAAAGAGGAAGATTTAACGGTGGTAGTAGTTTCTGATCCACAACTTTTCGAGCAATGGCCGGACAATTTTATGGTTTATCAGCAGGTTCCACAATTGGATCTGTTACCTCATCTTGATGGAGTGGTTTGCCATGGCGGTCACAATACCGTTTCTGAAACCTTATCCAACGGAATTCCTTTGGTAGTCATTCCGATTGCGTATGACCAGTCGCACGTTGCAGGACGTGTGGTACGTACAGAAGCAGGTGAAAGACTTAATTTCAACCGATTTAAAGCCAATCATCTGAGAGAGGCAGTACAGCAAATTTTAACTCACCCGAGCTACCGTGAGGCTGCTCAAAAAGTAGGACAATCTTTTATGGAAGCAGGAGGAGCATCTACAGCAGCTAATTTATTGGAAACGGCAATTACTAAAGCATCAAAACACGAAAAACCATCTAAGTTTTTATTCGTTGTTCCGCCATTTTTCGGACATGTGAGCCCAACATTAAGTGTAGGTGCCAGTCTTATTGCCCGTGGGCACGAAGTAAAATGGTTTGGAATTACGCCTTTAGACAACAAACATATTCCCGAAGGTGGTTCTTACTACTATCCGGAAGAAGATCTTATTCCCTATCAGGAAGAAATCGCCCGTATTTTAAAAAGACAGGATGATGGCCCAGCTTGTTCAGGCCCTGAAGTGATGAAACTGGCATTAGAAGAAACGTATGTTCCTTTTGCCAAAATGATGATGCCTGGATTAAGCAGATTGACAGAAAGCTGGATGCCGGACGTGATCGTGAACGACTGTATCACTTTCGGAGGAGCACTTTTCGCCCATAAACATAATATTCCTTGTGTAACAACAACACCAGTACCACCGGATGTAATGGGAGACACAGAAAAAAGTGCCCCAAAAATCTGGGAATGGCAGCAAAATCTGATCAAAGACTTACAAAAAGAAGTAGGCATTCATGAAGAAGGAATTTACATCCATTCGCATAAGCTAAACATGGTCTTTACTTCACAGGCTTTTGCAGGTTTTGATACGGTGCCATCGCATATGAAATTTGTAGGCCCGGTAAAAGGCCGTCCGAATGATGCGCCATTTGACTGGGATAAATTAAATGCTTCTACCACTCCTAAGATCTTCGTATCACTGGGAACTTTATTGGTAGACATCAGAAAAGCTTTCTTTGAAAAGATCATCGCTGCATTCAAAGATCAGCCTGTGACAGTGATTGCTGCTACTCCACCGGAAATCTTTGAAGAATGGCCGGAGAACTTCATCGTAAACAGCTTCGTACCTCAATCAGCTGTGATGCAGCAAATGGATATGGTGATCTGCCATGGCGGTTTCAATACCGTAAATGATACTTTCCGTAATGGATTGCCAATGTTGATCACGCCTATCGCTTACGACCACTTCCATATTGCAAAATTAATTGAGCAGGCAGGTTGCGGAATCAGCATTCGATACAAAAGGCTTCGTGTAGAGGCTCTTCGTGAAACTGTTTTTGAATTACTGGAAAATCCTAAATACAGAGCTGCTGCCAAAGAGGTTCAAAACACCTTTACTCTTGCCGGAGGTAATGATAAAGCAGTAGAATTGCTGGAAAACTTTGTACAGGAACATTCCACATTAGCTTCTGTGTAGCCTATGAAAAGAAGATTGTTATTTGGCGAACGAATGTTACTGGGAGACGGCACAGAACCCTTCAATGCGGTGATCCCTTTCAGGCTCAGAGGTACCTTTACATTAAAGGATATCCAGGAAGCTTTGGCTAAGATCCAGAAAAAACATCCGTGGTTAAAAGCGTTGATCGCTCATGACGAGAAAAACATTCCCTGGTTTGATGTTCCTGAAAACCCTATTTCCATCCCGGTGCGCATTGTTGCCCGAAAAAGCGAAGATCACTGGCAGGAAGAATCCAGAAAAGAATGGAATACCTTATTTGACCCTAAAAAATTACCCCTTATCCGGTTTGTCTGGCTTAAAGGGGAAAACGTTTCTGACATGCTTTTTGCGTTCCACCATTGTTTATGCGATGGTGGTTCTGCAATGGCTTTTCTTTACGAGTTTTTAAAAGTACTGGATAATCCCAATGCAGATATTGGAATAGAAAACCCTATTCTAGGTATTGAGGACGTAGTTCCGGCGAATATTTTAAACAGTCGAAAGCAGAAACTAAAGGCAAAATTCATTGGAAGACTGGCTGCTACAGCAATTAAGTATATTCCTACCGGTAAAAAATCCATTGATCGCAAGGATGACTATCTGCTTCATTGGAAAGTGGATGAAACAGTATGCCAGCAACTGGTCTCCTATTGTAAATCCAATGATGTAACGGTGAATACGTTTTTAAGTGCTGCTTTATTGCAGGCCTTTAAAGAAGTAAAAAGAGAGGGCGCTTTTAATAAAGTTTCCTGTCCGGTAGACATCAGACGTTTTGCTTCACAGATCAAAAATGACCATATCTTCGCTTTTGGGCTGATGATTGTGGTTTCGGCGAATGAAAAACTGAGCTTCTTAGAAAATGTACGTTCGATGCAGGCTTCTGTAGAACGCAAAACCTCTAAGCTCAATCCGTATATTACCATGATGGTGATGGAATCCGGTCATGATGCGTTGAATAATTTCACTAAGCTTTTAAAGAACGGAAAATCCTCTAACGACTGTATGTTTTCCAATCTAGGACGCATTCAGATTCCTCATGAGTATAAGGAATTTTCTGTAGATACTATTTTCAGTCCGTCTGTGATTGGCCCATTGGGAAATACAACGACATTGGTAGTCTCTACCTACCGCGGGAAAATGGATTTTTCCTTTGTGGGAAGTGAAGGCTATTTGCCTTATCTTGATGCCATCGCCATCCGCGATGAGTTTATGCAAATTATTAAATTACAACTGGAATACATCGCTGTATCATGGTCAAAAGAAAACTAATGATGGTGGAAAGGATTATGTATGTAGATCCCAAAACGCCCGTAAACTGTATATTTGCAGCCAAAATAAAAGGAGAACTTCCGGAGCAGAATTTTAAAACTGCTCTGGAAAAAATCCAGCAGAAACATGCGTTGCTAAGAGTGGTTATCGACTCTAAAAGCGAGAAATATCCCTTTTTTATAGAAGAAAAAGAGATTGCCCCTATCCCACTCCGCATCGTGGAAAGAAAAACAGACCAGGACTGGCTGACAGAGTCTCAAAAAGAATGGAAAATCTTATTTGAGGATGAGAAAATGCCACTAGCCCGTGTAGTCTGGGTAAGAGGTCAGGATGTTTCTGAAGTATTTTGGGCCATTCCGCATTGCATTTCAGACGGAACTACCGGAGTTACCTTAATGCATGAGCTTCTTCAGCTTTTGGATAATCCTGATCTGCAATTAGAACCTTATGAGGCGTTCACATCCGTAGATGAATTTTTACCTTCCAACTTTAATGTAAAAACTAAGAAATTCAAAGCCAAACTTTATCTGACCTTTGCCAGGTTCTTCTTTATGCTACAGCAGAAAAGTAAAAAGAGAAACTTTGGAAAAGACTATGTTCTTCACCAAAAACTGGATCCGACAACCACAGCTCAAATTACTGAGCGATGCAAAGCTAACGGAGTTTCCGTGCATGCTTTATTGTGTGCTGCGTTCATGCAGGCATTTCAGGAAGTAAAAGGAAAAGAAGCCAAAGGGAAAGTGATCAGTCCGGTAGATGTGCGTCATTTTATTCCGGAGATCAAAGAGGATCATTTATTTGCTTTTGCCCCAACGGTTGATCTTGCGATTAAAAAAGGAAGTTCCGATCTTTTGAACAACGCCAAGCACATTAAAGAAGACCTTACTCAGAAAATAGGAAAAATGGAAGCCCGCGAATTGCTGTGGATGGGTGAACAGATGCATCCGATCGTTGACCGTATGATCTCCATGCTTAAATCAAGCAATGGTGGTCATGATGTAACCTTATCCAATATGGGCAGGATCAACATCCCGAACGAGTACAAAAAATTCAGTGTAGAAACCATCTTCAGTCCAACAGTAGCATTCCCATGGCTGAACTCAAACACTTTGGTAGCGAGTACATACAATCATCAGATGGATTTTATATTTTTGTCCAACGAAGACTTCCTTCCCAAAGCGGAAGCCGCCCAAATAAAAGAGAAAGCCATAGCGCTAATGACCACCTCATGAAATTGAAATTTAAGCCAAAGCCGCCTAAAAAGCTCAAAAAAACAACCCTTAAACGCTTTCTCATGAAGCGTACAATTTATTATGTCCTTCCCAATGTATTTTTCAATTTCATCATCGCCTATGCCAGCTTCAAAGAATTAGGCTACACTCATTTTTTCTCCGGCGAACAGAATCTGGCCCGCCTTACCTTACCCATGGCCTTATTTCTCCCCGTTGTCCTCACCATAGACATCATCAAAAGAGTAACCGATGCCGCCGGACAAGGCGCCATTGAGTTTACTGTAGATGAAGAGTTAAATATTAAAAAATTAATGACCAAGCTGAGTATTCTGCATGGAGTGATTACCTGTTCTTTGGTATTAGCTATGCTTTTTTTAGGGCAGTATAATTTTTCAAAGGATTATAGGCTGGATGCTACGGCGATGGCTGTTGTTGTGGGGGTGCTGGCTGGAGTGCTGTCTGTGGTGTTTGTTTATTTGCCGGTTTGGAGATTGAGGAGGTGGATGTGTAGGAGGATTGAGATCATAGCATAAACTCAATTGTAAAAATTTATTAAATTTAAAATCAAAATATTAAATCATTTAGACTTTTATATGTTTATCTGACGAAAATAATTAATCTTTTAACATTTCATAATTGCCATTTAGTTTTGTTTGAAAGCAAAATAACAATTCCAATTTTTAAGATCATATTTAAAGTTTTATTTTTAGTAGATAAAAATGTTATAACGATATATTTTATAGTAAATTTGTCTTCTTTTTACCAGCAAATAGGTTATAAAAACATTGCTATTAATAGTCTTAAAGACTGTTATGTTATACGTAATGAAGAGGTATAAGATATAAAAAACAAAAAATGACAAGCACAGTTCAAAGAGATATATTACAAAATAAAATATGGAAAATAGCCAACGAAGTACGTGGCTCTGTAGACGGATGGGACTTTAAACATTTTGTACTAGGAACACTTTTTTATAGATACATTAGTGAACACTTTGCAAATTATATGGAAGGGGGCGATGATAGTGTTAATTATGCAAAGTTACCAGATCATATAATCACACCCGAAATTAAAGCCGATGCAGTAAGAACAAAAGGCTATTTTATATACCCTAGTGAATTGTTTGTAAATATTGCTGAAAAAGCCAACACAAACAAAAATCTCAATACAGATTTAAAAGCTATTTTTGATGCTATCGAGAGTTCTGCAAACGGCTATCCTTCTGAAAATGATATTAAAGGACTTTTTGCTGATTTCGATACGACAAGTACACGTCTAGGAAATACAGTAGAAAACAAAAACAGTCGTTTAGCTGCTATATTGAAAGGCGTGGAAGAGTTGAATTTCGGAAGTTTTGAAGACAACCAAATCGACCTTTTTGGTGATGCTTACGAATTTTTAATTAACAACTATGCTGCAAATGCCGGAAAATCAGGTGGAGAGTTCTTTACTCCACAAAACGTATCCAAACTTATAGCACAGCTGGCGATGCATAAACAAACTGAGGTAAATAAAATATATGATCCAGCAGCAGGTTCAGGATCTTTGCTACTTCAGGCCAAAAAACATTTTGATAATCATATTATTCAAGAAGGCTTCTTTGGACAAGAAATCAACCATACAACATACAATCTGGCTCGTATGAATATGTTTTTGCATAACATCAATTACGATAAGTTTGATATTGCATTAGGTAATACCCTAATTGATCCTCAGTTTGGAGATGAAAGACCTTTTGATGCCATTGTGTCCAATCCACCGTACTCAGTCAATTGGATAGGATCAGACGATCCAACCTTGATTAATGATGACCGTTTTGCTCCTGCTGGCGTATTAGCTCCTAAATCTAAAGCCGATTTTGCCTTTGTATTGCACGCACTTAGTTATCTTTCCAGTAAAGGAAGGGCGGCTATAGTATGCTTTCCTGGAATATTTTATAGAGGTGGTGCTGAACAAAAGATTAGAAAATATTTGGTGGATAACAATTTTATAGAAACCATTATCGCTTTACCGTCCAATTTGTTTTATGGCACTTCTATTTCTGTAAATATCCTGGTACTTTCCAAACATAAGACCGATACCAAAACCCAATTTATAGATGCTACGGGTGAAGATTTCTTTAAAAAAGTAACCAATAATAATGTGTTGAAAGACAAACACATTGATAAGATAATGAACCTCTTCGATAGTAAAGCAGATGAAGCTCATATAGCGGCATCTATCGATAATACAAAAATTGCTGAAAATGACTATAATCTATCTGTAAGCTCGTATGTAGAGCCCAAAGACAATCGTGAAAAGATTGACATAGTAGAATTGAACAAGGAAATGGCCAAAACCGTACAAAAGATAGATAAGCTACGTGCTGATATTGATAACATTATAAAGGAGATTGAAGCATGAGTTATTTAGAAAAATTATTAGAAGGTGTTACTGTAGAATGGAAACCTTTGGGAGAGTTCGCTGATTATGAACAACCTACCAAATACTTGGTTGATTCGAGTAATTATAATGATAATTTCCAAATCCCTGTTTTGACCGCCGGAAAAACTTTTATTCTCGGATACACTGATGAAACTGGTGGTATTTATAAAGCATCAGAAATGCCTGTAATTATTTTCGATGATTTTACAGCAGCTAATAAATGGGTTGATTTTGATTTTAAGGCTAAGTCATCAGCAATGAAAATGATTACATCTAAAGATAAATCAAAGGCTTCATTAAAGTATATTTATTATTGGTTGAACACTTTGCATAGTGAATTAATTGACGGCGATCACAAACGACAATGGATTAGTAATTATTCCAAAAAACTTATTCCTATTCCTTGCCCGGAAGACTCCAAAAAATCAATCGAAATTCAACAAAAAATAGTTGATATTCTCGATAAGTTTACAGAGCTTACAACAGAGCTTACAACAGAGCTTACAGCTCGTAAACAGCAGTATAATTATTATCGTGAGCAATTGTTTGCTTTTGATGAAAACGAAATCCAACATTTACCTTTGGGAGATGAAAGTATTGGAGAGTTTCAAAGAGGTAAGCGTTTTGTAAAAACTGATTTACTTACAGAAGGAGTTCCTACTATTCATTACGGAGAAATGTACACACATTATGGTACTTGGGCAGATACAACAAAATCTTTTGTGAGTGAAGAGCTCGTTAAAAATAAAAATCTGCGGTTAGCTCAAAAAGGTAATGTGGTTATCGTTGCGGCTGGTGAAACAATTGAAGATATTGGAAAAGGGACAGCTTGGTTGGGTGACGAAGATGTGGTTATTCATGATGCTTGTTTTTCATATAAAACCGTTTTAAATCCAAAGTTTGTCGCTTATTTTACACGAACCAAACAATTCCACGATCAGATTAAAAAACACATATCTTCTGGTAAAATTTCTGCTATTAATGCAAAGGGGCTAGGAAAGACAATAATTCCAATACCTTCTCCTGAAGAACAAGAACGCATCGTTTCTATTCTAGACAAATTTGATATTCTAACTAATTCAATAAGTGAAGGTTTGCCAAAAGAAATAGAATTACGACAAAAACAGTTTGAGTATTACAGAGATTTGTTATTAACATTTCCAAAAGATGAGATAATCGCATAATATGGGACAAACACTAAATCAGATAGCTCAATCTTTAAAGGTTGCCAATAAAAAAGTGCAATTAATTTATGCTTTTAATGGTACTGGTAAAACACGTTTGTCACGTGAATTTAAAGAATTGATAGCTCCCAAAAATCCAGAAACCGAAGAAGAGGAAACAGGAATCAAGATAATGTACTACAATGCATTTACCGAAGATTTGTTTTATTGGGATAATGATTTAATGAAATTGAAAATTCAGCCCAATGAGTATACAAAATGGATACTTCTGGATCAAGGACAAGAGCCTAATATAGCAGCTCATTTCCAACGTTATACTAATGATAAATTAACACCTACTTTTAATGAGGAATATACTATTAAGGATCAAGACAATAGGGATGTAACGATTCCTGCTTACTCTGAAGTACGTTTTTCATTTGAACGTGGAAATGATGAGCCCTCTGAATTTGTGAAAATTTCTAAAGGTGAAGAGAGCTGTTTTATTTGGAGTGTGTTTTATAGTTTACTAAGGGAAGCTATAGAGGTGTTAATCCCATTAGGGGAGGCACAAGAAGAAATAAAATCATTGACCGTAATAGCTGAATCAAAAAGCAAAGACACAAAAAAAGCAGAAAATCTAGCTAAAAAAAGCAGAAAGAAAGAGGACGCTAATAAAGCAGACGTATTGAGAAATGAAGCGGAAGTGGCTAATATTGAATTGAGCACAGCACAGGAAAAACTCAAAAACTTAGGCGGGCTATTTAATAATTTGGATTATGTATTTATTGATGATCCGGTAAGTTCACTCGATGATACCCACTTAATCGAGTTGGCTGTAAATATAGCTGAGTTAATTAAGTCTAGTAATTCAGGAGTAAAATTCATTATCACTACTCATAATCCATTATTCTACAATGTGCTATTTAATGAATTTAACGGAGTAAAGAACACAATAAAATGGCGTTTAGAAAAACTGGACGATGGAACTTTTTCAATAAATGAGCTAGTAAGCGACTCTCCATTCTCGTATCATTTATTTCTTTTATCCGAATTAGAAAAAGCTATACAATCGCCAAATGATATAAAAAAGTTTCATTTCAATTTTCTTCGTAATATATTAGAAAAAACATCTACCTTTTTGGGACACAATAAATGGGAAGACCTTTTACCCCAAGAATCACGTGAAGCATATTACAAACGAATAATAAATCTCTCCAGTCATTCTAAACATCATGGTGAAGAAATATCAATTATTGAAGAAAATGATAAGCGGGTATTGAGCTTTCTGGTAGAAGAAGTGAAAAGAAGATATGGATTCAAATCAACTATTAACCCAAATGTCATAGAAGAAAATGGCACAGTATAACACCATAACCGAAACCAACAATTTCATCGTTCTCGATAAATACGACAAATATTCAACATTGAACGAACCACCTGCGGTCTATCAGACGGAAGCTGCCCTTGAACAGGATTTTATCCGGGACTTGGTCGCTCAGGGTTACGAAAAACCATCTAACCTTACGACACAGCAAGCTATGTTAGCTAATATAAGGCAACAACTGCAGGCACTGAATAATATGGAGTTTACAGATGCGGAATGGATTCGTTTTGTAGAAGAATATTTGGATAAACCCGGAGACAGCATCGTTGATAAAACAAGAAAGCTTCATGAAAACTATATTTACGATTTTGTATTTGATGATGGTCACATCCAAAACATTTATTTAGTAGATAAAGAGAACGTTGCTCGCAATAAAGTGCAGGTAATTTCACAATTCGAACAAAAAGGAACGCATGCCAATCGATATGATGTAACAATCTTGGTGAATGGTTTACCTTTAGTACATGTAGAAATAAAAAAACGTGGAGTTGCTATCCGTGAAGCATTTAATCAGGTACATCGTTACAGTAAAGAAAGCTTCAACAGCGAAAACTCACTTTTTAAATATTTACAGATATTTGTTATCTCAAACGGTACAGACAGTCGTTATTTTGCCAACACTGTAAAGCGGGATAAAAATAGTTTCGACTTTACCATGAACTGGGCAAGAGCGGATAACTCTTTGATTAAAGACCTGAAAGATTTTACAGCCACTTTTTTTCAGAAACATACATTGCTAAATGTATTACTCACCTATTCTGTTTTTGATACTAGTGATACATTACTCATCATGCGTCCGTATCAGATAGCAGCAACAGAAAGAATGTTGTGGAAAATAAAAAGTTCTTATGAAGCAAAAAAATGGTCTTCTGCAGAAGGTGGCGGATTTATATGGCATACCACAGGCTCAGGAAAAACCCTGACCAGTTTTAAAGCGGCAAGACTGGCAACACAGCTTGACTTTATAGACAAAGTATTCTTTGTTGTGGATCGTAAAGATTTGGACTTTCAGACCATGAAAGAATATCAGCGTTTTTCGCCCGATAGCGTAAACGGTTCCGATAGTACTGCCGGTTTAAAAAGAAACATCGAAAAAGAAGATAACAAAATTATAGTTACCACTATACAGAAGCTAAATAACCTCATGAAAAGTGAAGGTGATTTAGCCATTTATCAAAAACAAGTAGTATTCATCTTCGATGAGGCGCACCGTTCTCAATTTGGTGAAGCTCAGAAAAACCTAAAGAAAAAATTTAAAAAATTCTATCAGTTTGGGTTTACCGGTACACCAATCTTTCCTAAAAATGCTTTAGGCGCTGAAACCACAGGAAGTGTATTTGGTCGCGAATTGCATTCCTATGTGATAACCGATGCTATTAGAGATGAAAAGGTATTGAAGTTCAAAGTAGATTACAACAATGTACGTCCACAATTTAAGAAAATAGAGCAAGAGCAGGATGAAAAAAAACTGAGCGCTGCAGAAAACACAAAAGCATTACTTCATCCAGCCCGTATTAAAGAAATCTCGCAATACATTCTGCAAAATTTCAGAATTAAAACCCATAGAAATCAGGGTAGCAACAAAGGATTTAATGCCATGTTTGCCGTAAGCAGCGTAGATGCTGCCAAATGCTATTATGAAGAACTGAATCGTCTGCAAAAAGAAAGTGAAAAGCCGTTGAAAATAGCAACCATTTTTTCTTTTGCAGCCAATGAAGAACAAAACGCCATTGGTGAAATTCCTGATGAAACTTTTGAACCATCAGCAATGGATATTAGCGCAAAAGAATTCTTATCCAAAGCAATCAATGAGTATAACGCTATGTTCAAAACCAGTTTTGGAGTTGAAAGTAAAGAATTTCAAAACTACTACCGCGACCTTGCAAAAAGAGTAAAGAGCAAAGAAGTAGACCTTATCATTGTAGTCGGCATGTTTCTTACTGGATTTGATGCCCCTACACTGAATACACTTTTTGTAGACAAAAATCTGCACTATCATGGGCTAATGCAGGCATTTTCGCGTACCAATCGTATTTATGATGCTACAAAAACCTTTGGTAACATTGTTACATTTAGAGATTTAGAACAGGCAACCATTGATGCCATCACTTTATTTGGAGATAACAATACCAAAAACGTAGTGCTTGAAAAGAGCTATAAAGAATATTTGGAAGGTTTTACAGAGGTTGCTACTGGTGAAGCCCGCAGAGGTTATATTGATGTTGTAAATGAATTGAATGAAAAGTTTCCCGATCCTGATGAAATTGTCACAGAAAAAGATAAAAAGGAGTTTGCGAAACTTTTTGGTGAATATCTGCGTGTAGAAAATGTTTTGCAGAATTACGATGAATTTACTCACCTTAAAGCATTACAGGCTATAGATGTAAATAATCCTGAGGCTGTCAAAGCATTCAAAGAGACTTATTTTGTGACAGACGAAGCTATTTCAGCAATGCAAGAAATAGCTTTATTACCAGAAAGAACCGCTCAGGACTATCGTTCCACCTATAATGACATACGCGATTGGTTAAGACGAGAGAAAGATGGAAAAGAAGCCGAAGCATCTAAAATTGATTGGGATGATGTTGTTTTTGAAATAGACTTATTAAAATCTCAGGAAATAAACCTGGATTACATTCTAGAGTTAATTTTTGAACATAACAAAAAGACAAAAGACAAAACTGCTTTAATTGATGAAATTCGTAGAGTAATTCGTGCCAGTATTGGACAAAGAGCAAAAGAGAGTCTTGTAGTCGACTTTATTAATGAAACAGATCTTGATAAAATACAAGAAAAACCAAATATTTTAGACGCATTTTATACTTATGCAGGTGAGAAACAAAGAGCTGAAGCTTTTGAGCTGATAACAGAAGAGAATTTAAATGAGGAGGCGACAAAGAGATATATAACTACATCATTAAAACGTGAATTTGCCAGTGAAAACGGAACAGAACTGAATGCTATCTTACCTAAAATGAGCCCGTTAAACCCACAGTATTTAACCAAGAAACAAAGTGTTTTTCAAAAAATTAGTGCCTTTGTCGAAAAATTCAAAGGAATAGGAGGAAAGCTTTAAGTAAGAATCAGATAACAGTATAAATTTAAATATGAAAAGCTCAACATTCTGTTGAGCTTTTCACTTATAATATTGCAAGTTTATCCCTTCTCAATCAACCTCTCCAGCCTCCCCATCATCTCATCCTTCTCCTTCAACATCCTTTCATAAAGAGCAATCTTTTCTTCGTTTAATTTCTTAATTTCTTCTAATGCTTCCAACCATTTTTCAGAAGTATTAATAGTAGGATTTATCTGAAATACCTGGCCTGTGGCATTATCATTAACTGTAGTCACTGTGTTTGCAATAATATTCACCGCCTGTTCCTCATCAAAATTCTGAAATGCTTCCACCGGAATTTTCAATACTTCAGAAATTCTTTTCAGTAAAGGATCTTCAATAATTTCTTTCTGTTCCAGCAGAGAAACTTTCTTCTGGTTCCAGTCGTCCCCAAGGTCAAAAGCCAATGCTTCCTGCTTAATGCCCAGCATTTCCCTGAATCGTTTTACATTGCGTCCCTGATGTATTTTATGTTCCATGATAAATCAACATTTATGAAGTTTTAAATATAGAAAAAAAATTATTAAAACAACCTTAATCTCCCTAAAATTGATGAGTTCTCTCCATTTCAAATTGATCTATTCTTTCCCACTTTAGACCTAGACAAAATTGACAATATGGTTTTAATAATTTAATAAATCCATGAATTTATTACCATCAAAATATCTGTATTATCATATTAATTACAGATAAGCCAAAAGTCACTTCTCATAGATTTAAATAGTAATAACTCTCTAAAGTGTTATATATCAAAAAGAAAAATTATTAGAAGGTATATCCCCATAATTCTAAACAGCATTAAATACACAACTTTCGTTGTTTTGTGGTACTTTATAGTATGTTTTTGTAATTTTACGGGCTAAATAATAAAAACTAGACCTTTACATTCAAATGGATAACAACACTTTGATAACAGGAAAAAAATATATAAAAGATATATTTAGTCCTGAACAATTCTACAACATTCCGGAATACCAAAGACCCTATGTTTGGGGAGTAGATCAAATTGAAAACTTTCTGGATGACATAGCCAATGCTTTGGAAAATAACAAAGAAAAAGAATACTTTCTAGGTTGTATGATTTGGAATACACGTGAAAATGTGGCTAATGAAATTAAATATAAATTTCAAGATATCTTAGATGGTCAACAGCGTTTCTTAACCCTCTTCTTATTACACGCATCTTTACGTAATCTCTCTAAAAGTATTGATTTGAAAAAAAGTGTTCAAAAAAAACTAATACAAGAAGCAGATGAGTTTAATAATGTTCCGGCGAGACATAGAATAGAATTTGATATTAGAGATGATAAAGAATTCATTGATAGTTATATCATAAGTGAAGTTGAACTAAATTTTGCACAGCTAGAACAAATTACTAATAATCATGAAAACAGTACCTCTGTAAGAAATTTGGCGAATGGACTCAGCATTATATTAAATTGGTTTCGTAATAAGGAAAAAGAAAATCCGGAAGAGTTTCAAGTATTCCTGACGGAGTTTTATAAATACTTATCAACAAAAGTTTTAGCGCTTTATTTAGCGACACCCAATAATCTTGATGATGCCTACAATCTCTTTACCGTACTCAATAGCAGAGGCTTACAATTGCAAATGAGTGATATATTAAGAGCGCAAAATCTTAGGGTCATTACAGATGACAAAATAAGACGGGAATACGCAAATAAATGGTCTGATTTTGAAAATAAAATAAATCTTCCCTATAAATCTTTTGATGAATTTTTATGGACAGTTGTATTTATAAAAATGAAATATAAAAGTGACGATAACCAAAGTTTGACAAAAGCTTTTGATTATATGTTCAAAAAAGGGATTATTATTAAAGGATCAGAAACATTAGATTTAATTGAAAAATACCTTAAACATTTTATTGCATTAAATAATTCCAGTATCAATAGTAAAGAATCGGCAAGTTTATTTTTTAATATAAACTTTATCCTTTCCAGTGTATACGGTTCCCAGTATTTAACCCCATTAATGCATTTTAGAGAAGTTTTTGGAGATCATAATATTATTGAATTTCTCATTAAAATTGACAATCTATATTCTTTGAGCTGGCTTTTGGGGAGAAGACAATCCATGACAAGAACATTTAATATCCTGAAAAAAATAGATTTCTATGGTGATAAAATTAACAATAAAGAAATAACTGTTGAAGAAGGAAGTGCTTTAATGATTAATGACAATTGTTTACAATATGAATATTTTGATGAAAATATAAGCTCAGAAAAACCTTTGGATATTAATGATTTAGAATTAAGTTTAAAGAATGATAAATGGGGTGGTTTTAGTGGAACGAAGGTTAATAAAACCAGATATATCTTATTAAAATTAGATTTATTAATGGGAAATAAGACCAATCAACTTCAATACAATAAGAGCTCATCAAGTATAGAACACTTATTACCACAAAAAATTGAAAATACACTATGGTCAGTAGATTCTGATTTCCATAAGGAATGGCTTCACAAAATCGGCAATCTTGTGCTGATCGACAGAAATAAAAACTCTTCTTTAAGCAACAAAGATTACGAAACTAAAAAAAATAAATATAAAGGAGCAATTGAAGCTAGAGCTAACACCAATTTCGTTTTAATGAACTATAATGAATGGAATAAAGACTCTATCATTTCTAATCAAAATAGAGTCATTGATCTGATTATGAAATACTATAGAGGAAATTCTCTTAAAACATTTTTAGAATTGAAAAAAAATTAATTTATTTTTCCAGCATAAAAAACCGCTTTTTTAAGCGGTTTTTTATTAAGTATCAATACACAAAAATAAATCATAAAACTTAGCTCCCCGATCCCGGCCCATTCAAATACTCATTACTAATATCCTTCTCCTTTTTAAAATCCATCTTCCCAAACTTATAGCTGAAGCTGATCCCGAAAGAACGATACGGTAATTCTCTTACAGAATAAGAATCGTAATCTCCGGTGCTCACAGTGGTTACCTGCTTGATGTATTTATTGAACGGATTGGTAATGGTAAAGCCTAAACTTGCCTTTTTATTCCAGAATTCTTTTCTACCGGCAAAGGTATAGGTGATAGATTGAGGATTTTTCCCTTGAATATTTTTAGCGGTGGAGTTATAATTTCCGAATACTTCCAGAATAAAGTTCTTTGGAAACTGATAATTAAGATTCAGGTTCGCACGGTACCGCATTCCCATATCCAAGTTTCCTACATAAATATGGCTTACAATATATCGGTGAAATACCATGATATTACTTCTCAGATTCAGTTTGTTCTGGAAAAATGGGAGTGATAGAGAGATAATTCCGCCGGAGTTGTATTCTTTCCCGATATTATCTCTTGCGGTTACCGATACATTCGTGTACTCCGTTCCATTGGCTGTAAAAGTAGGATAAAAAGTGGTAATTTGTTTTAAATCCTGACTGTTGATTCGCTCAACAAGGGATAAGGAGATATTCCCTCCATTCGTAAAGTTTTTCGTGTACCCAAGTTCCATATTATCTCCGATTTCAGGCTTCAGCGCCGGATTTCCTGTGGTAATATTGTGTGGATCACTGAAATTAAGGAAAGGATTGAGTTCCGTATATTCAGGACGTTCCAATCTTCTTGTGTAGGATAGCTTCACTGTTTCACCACTATCAAATTTATGAGATAAGATGAAGGATGGAACTAATAAACCATACGATGGGATGTTCGTATTTGGGAAATCTATTTTAAGGGTTGTGTATTCATATCGCAAACCCGCTCTTACATCCAGCCAGTTCAATAGTTTAAACTTGGAAGAAAAATAGGCCGCATAAACTCCCATATCATAATTTAAATGATAAGACTGCAAAGGATCTGTTTCATATTGCCCGGATGAAGTATTCAGAACATGAACATCCGTGGCATTGGTAATATGTTGCTGTACCGTTTTAAGCCCCATTTCAAAGGTAACATTATCATTCAGAGGATGAACATAATCTACTGAGATATTGTGGCTGTTATCCGTTCCCGGATTACTTCCTGAAATACCATTGTAAGGCGAAGCTGCTCCTGATAAACTTTGAGTCTGAAAATAACTGCTCTTCGGTGAACCATAACTGAACACATAGTCTGCCGTAAGCTCCTGCCCTTCTTTGGCAAAGGTTTTTCTAAAACTCAGGCTTCCATCTATAGAACGAACCGAGGATTGATTATCCGAAGTCCTGGATCCGATGATTGAAGAAACATTGGAGGTATTATAATCGGTAATATACTGTTGCTGATTGATTAATCCGGTACTTTTATTGGAGAAACTGTTGAAAGATAGCGAACCGCTTAATGAACTGCTTTTATTCAAGCTCCAGTCGAAGCCTAAACCTGTACGGTAGCCATGTCTTTCAAAATCAGTATAACCATCCTGTAACAAATGCGTGCTGGTATTGGAAGAAGCATCTCTTGAAGTTCTGTCCTGTGAAAAAGGAGTTTTGGCTTTTAACTGAGCATTCCCGCTAAAGAAAGCATTCATGCTGAAGCTATTATTCTTATAATTCAGATTCAGAGATCCTGTTTCAAATAAAGTTCCGCCCGTGGCATTGATACTTCCATTGATTCCCCTTACCTTATTATCCTTTAAAACAATATTGATAATTCCACCCGTCCCCTGAGCATCATATTTAGCTCCCGGACTGGAAACCACTTCAATACTTTTAATCTGACTCGCCGGAATGGAAGCCAACGCATCAGCCAAACTGTTTCCAAATATACTGGACGGCTTTCCGTTAATCAAAAACCTGATATTAGCATTTCCCTGAAGCTCCACATTTCCATCCGCATCCACCGTCACCTGAGGGACTTTTCTCAGCACATCAATAGCCGCTCCATTCTGAGAAGTCACATCATTAGCCGCATTAAAAACGATTTTATCCACCTTATTTTCAATAACCGCCTTTTTACCAACAATGGTTACGCCTTCTATTACTGTTTCTCCATTCGTTAATTGAATATCACCAAGAGTAATCGTTATATTATTATCGCCAAGTTGAACATCTGACGTTGTTTTATTTTTATACCCTGCATAAAAAACAGCCACTTTATAAGTTCCGGAGGCAATATGATCGATAGAAAACTCTCCTTTTTCATTGGAAGTAGTTCCGTTTACTTCTTTATTATCCTGATTGAAAAGTCCGATACTGGCATGATCTATTGATTTCCCTGTCTTGGAATCTACAATTCTTCCGCTTATTTTCCCCTGCCCAGCTCCCTGCTGAGCGTTCACCAAACCTATCGAAAAAAGCATGGCTGCTAAAATTGTTACTTGCTTCACCGTGATATTAGAATTAATACAGAGCAAAGTTGGGAATCAATTTAGTAGAAATTCTGAATTTTCTACTGAAATAGGTTTAATAGGCACAAAAGAGCTAAACAAGTAAGTGATTTTTAAGTAACAAGCTTTACGTATGAGAAGTACCTTAAATTTTTGAAAATATTTGATTTTCTTCTAAAGTAAATTTACTTATGCCGTATCATTTTAAACTAGCTTAATCGAACTAAACAGTTTTAAACAAAAACTTTTGTGGTTAAATTTTCAGAACTACTTATTGAGTTTGCTCCAACTTATCAGATGATTTCTCTAAGTTCTACGCCATTCATAATACTTTAACAACCTTTATAGCCTATCCCCAGATAAATTTTCGTTCTTTTGCAAAAAGTTTTAATTTTTACAATAGCATGTCTAAGTTTGATGAAATCCGGTATTTCTATGATCAGGAAGTAAATGAAAGATTGCAAAGCATAGCCCGTGATCCGATGATGAAAGCACTGATGAACTTTACTTTTCCCGGTGAGGATGAGCAGGTTTGGCTGGAACAGTTTAAAAATGTTCATTCCATAAGTGATTTTCAGCATCAGTTTGTAGCGTATGCTGTTCGTCAGATTCTTGCCAAAAGTTCTGAAGGATTAACGACTTCAGGTTTTGATAAGCTTGATAAGAACACATCTTACCTTTATATTTCGAATCACAGGGATATTGTACTGGATACTTCCCTGCTTAACCTCGTGTTGCTAGAAAGTGGCCATATTATGACAGCTTCAGCCATCGGTGACAATCTTGTGAAAAGAAAGTTTCTGAATGTATTGGCCAAACTAAACCGGAACTTTTTAGTTCAGAGAGGGCTGTCTATTCGTGATCAGCTTAAAAGCTCACAAACCCTGTCTGAGTATATTGATATGCTGCTACACGAAGAAAATCGCTCCGTATGGATTGCACAGCGTGAAGGTCGTGCTAAAGACGGAAATGATGCTACTCAGCAAGGTGTTTTAAAAATGCTTGCAATGGCAGCCGGAGATCAATCTCTGATCGATTATTTTAAAACATTAAAGATCGTTCCTATCTCCATCTCTTATGAATATGATCCTACAGATTCCTTAAAAATGCCTCAACTGCTGGCACAACATAGAGACGAGGAATACATCAAAGGAAAAAACGAAGATTTCACCACTATACTCAGTGGAATTTTAGGCCAGAAAAAGAGGATTCACCTGCACGCCGGCAATGTTATTGATACAGAGCTGGATGATATTGCCGCTACTATTGAAAATAAAAATAAACAGCTGCAAGCGATTGCACAGGTCATTGATAAATCTATCATTCAAAACTATAAACTTTGGCCTACAAAATATATAGCCTATGATCTGATCAACAATACAGATACCTATGCTTCACAATATACTGAACAGGAAAAACAATTGTTTATCCGAAGACAGGAAATGCGTATCGATCCGTCTGATCCTGTTTCTAAAGAATATTTCCTGTCGATGTACGCCAATCCTTTAGTCAATAAATTAAAGGCTGAAGAAAAGTAATTTCTTTACCCACAGATTTTCTCAAATTCGCACAGATATTTTTATAGAAAAGTACCTGAACCCTTGAAAATATTTTTTAGCCACTAATACACCATTTTTTTCGTGAATTAGTGGCTAAAACAATCGCATACAAACCTTTAACTCTCCTTTATTGGTGTACTTCTACCCCAGAAAGAGTATCTTCGTATTCATTATTATTAGGTACATTCCATGAAAAAGATGATTCCCTCCCATCACAATCAACTGGAGAATTCAACAATCAGACTCATGCCATTATCCGTTTTCCATGAGAAAAAGGCAGAAGTTCATCGTGATGATCATTATATGTTTATTATTCAGAGAATAGGTGACTTTACGTTGGAAGTTGATTTTAAAACCATCACATTAAAAGATGCCTCTCTTTGTTTTGTAGCACCGGGGCAGATTCACCAGTATATTGATCAGAAAAATAATGATGGCTGGTTTTTATTTATAGAAGCTGAAAGTGTTTCTGAGTTGCATCGGGAAATTCTGGATCTATATCAATGGCTTCATCAATCTGTTTCTATTAAAGCTAATGACTTGCTTTTTGACTTGCTTCTCCTTCTTGAAAAAACTGAAAAAGAAACTACATTATATAGTCCATCAATAGAGACTTCACTCGCTGATGCTGCGATTGGAATTATTATTTCAAGGATTTCAGAAGAGCCAACGTTACAGATTCCACAGAAGGGTCAGAAATATAATATTACAAGACAATTCAAAAAATTTATTTCCGATCATTTTAAAAGTACCAAGCAGGTGCAGCAATATGCTCAATTATTAAAAATCACTCCTCTTTATCTGAATGAAGTGGTAAAAGAGGTCACAGGATATCCTGCCAGCTTTTGGGTTCAACATAAAATATTGTGGGAAGCCAAACGCCTATTGGTGTATACAACCATGGATGTGAAACAAATTGCATTTGAACTAGGTTACGATGATCCGGTGTATTTTTCACGGTTCTTTAAAAAAGGAACAGGAACAACAGCATTAGAATTCAGAGTAAAAAACCAAGATTTGTCCCATCATCACCATTAAATAACTATCGTTTCACTTATACACTCATTATAATTTTGTCCCATCAATTCATCACCAATATATAACAGGATTGATGCTTTAAAATTATGATACAAAAACACACAAACCAACGTATTGCCATTATAGGAGCAGGATTAGGAGGCTTATGTCTTGCTCAGGGATTAAAAAAGAACGGACTAGATTGTAAGATCTTTGAAAAAGATGCAGCCATCAATACCCGAACTCAAGGATATAGAATCAGAGTGAATGAACCAGGCCGAAAAGCACTACAAACATGTCTTCCCCAGGATTTGTATACCCTTTTTATAAATACCTGCGCAACAAGCTATCGTGGCATGAATGTACTCACTACAACTCTTGAATCTTCAAGAAACGAACTGGTAGAATCATGGAGTGATGGGATAAAAGAGATACCGGATCTAAAGCCCAACCGACTCACTCTACGTGAAATTTTATTACAAGGATTGCAGGAAAATATCAGTTTTGGAAAAGAATTAAAAGGCTGGACAGCATTAGAAAATCAAGAAGTAGAATTATCCTTCACTGATGGTACCAAATACATTGCTGATCTGGTCATAGCAGCTGATGGGGTACATTCTAAAATCGGATCTGAATATTGCAGAGATCAAAAAGTGAATACAGGAAATATTACGATCTACGGAAGAACATTCTATTCTCCGGAAGCTTTGAAAGCTATTTCTCCGGAACTGCAAAAAGGAACCTCTGTCATTATAGAAAATCAGTATTCACTGATTATTGATGCAATGGTATTCGACTCTTCCCGAAAAGATACATCCTCGGATCTATTGAGTCCTGTTTCCAACTATTTCTATTGGGCTTTTATAGGAGATCCTGAAGCTTTTGGACTTTTGCAGGCTGATTTTTACAACCATTCAGGAGAAGAAATTCTTCCCATTATTCATCAGCTCACCCATGATTGGCATTCTCAGCTGAAGGCATTGTTCAATTATGCAGATCAAAAATCATTGTCTATTAATCCTATACGCTCCTCTCTCTCCAAAGAGCCCTGGCCATCAGGAAATATTACCGCCTTAGGCGATGCTGTACATACCATGAGTCCAGCAGGAGGTGTGGGTGCCAATACAGCATTTATAGATGCTGCTCTTTTAACGGAAAACATAATGACCCATAGCAATATTTCAATGGCTATAGCTGACTACGAAGATAAAATGAGAATATATAGCAATCAAGCAGTGGAAATCTCTTTACAGGGTGGAGAAATTTTGCATGGAACCAATGAGAAATAAAGGCAATGCTATTGTTTTTAAATAGGAACAGATAACGCTATATGACAAAAAAATCCCGGATCATTAATCCGGGATTACATTATTTTTGATCTCTAAAAGTGAGTATTATTAATACCAATGAGCTTATAATGAAGACAGATAAAGGTATTATAAAATCTAATTTTATATGATTGTAGCGATCTATATCTAGACAACCTGTTAAAGGAATCGAGGTCATTAATAAAGAAATAAAACAAAATACCTGAAGATATCTTTCTTTATATTTTTTAGCATTAAAAAAGACAATAATAGTACCGATTACTAATGGTAAGTAGATTAATCCTTCCCATAATATATTATGTAAATGACCATAATACACTATTTCCTGAATAGAAACGAAGGAATAAATTAATAGTGTTACCATAATAGGCAAGCCCTTTTCGTCAATAGAACAAGTAAGCAGAAAAGAAATTATTGCTATTATTTTAATACTTTTTTTCATAGTTATTTTATTGACAGCCTTTGCTCTGTGGAGCATTTCCCTGAGTTGTATTTCCATTATTATTTTCTATTAAATTCGCAACGGTATTGGGATGATCAATTCCGGATGTATTGGTAGCAACACCAGCATAATTTAGAATGGTAAGTGTAAAATCTGCACAATTATTTAATCCTAAATCATAGGTTCCTCCGGAATATGAAATAGAAGCAGCTATAATGTTTTGGAGTTGTGTAGGGGTAATATTTCCGACATTCCAGGAATGGGTATATATATGTCCACCATCGTCTCCAAATATTCCAGGCCCCGTTATGACACCTGTTAATCCTGTTTTAGGATAAAAGCCATATGTCATTGTATTATTTCCTTGTGTAATAGAAATAAAAGCATGGCCTACTCCATGGCCGCTACCCATTTTCTCTGCGTAGACACTTAGTTTTGCCGATTGGCTGATATTTAAGCAGCTCAAGAATTTTTTAATATCATTAATAGCTACATCAGGAGGCGGAGCCATTGTCATGGCTACGATATCTCCTCCAATAGGAAGGTCTGGGAAATCGGGAAATGTAGGAAGCCCAATTCCTGGATCTATAGGCCATGGAAGACCGGGACCAGGTACGGTAATAATAACTCCCGGTATTTCATTAATAGGAGGTTCATCTGTACAATTAGGATTATGAGGTTCATTAAAACAGTCTATCCATCTTGCATTCGGATTATTAAACTTTTTATTGTATTCCAAAGATACTTGAAGGAGAATACTCTTCATCATTTGATCTTCAATATTACTTAAATCTGAAAGATAAACTGTTTTTTCATCCTTACTCAAAGCAGCCAAAACAAGCCCATTTACTTTTTTTTCTTTTACTAAAGGAAATAAAATCCCTCTTCGCCCGTCTATAAAGTTAAAAACCTGTGTACTGAACCTAAAGTCTATCTTGCCGTTAGGATTGAAATTTTCATTATTTTGAACCGGATGCACTTTATATGATTTGTAAAAAACTAAGGGCAGCTTTTGATCATCAATTTTCTTATAGCTTACACTTTCAGTTTTCTCATGTAAAGGATCATCATCATCTGTACGACAAGAATAAAGAGTTAGAACTACTAATAACAGTAGGGATAAAGATTTAAAATTCATGTTATTTTTATTTAGAACAAATATAAATAAATATTTATCACTGCCTAATGACTTTTATCACATAGCAAAAACTAAAAGAAAAATAGGTGAAACTTAAATATAGAACTCTTATCGCCTTTTCTGAACACTTACAGAGATTACTTTACCACTACCATCGTATGTAATCACTTTTCCTTCACAATGATTATTGAGCGTTGAAACAGATTTACTTTGGACTTTTCCGTCAGCCATAGTAGTAAATATTTGTTTACCATCAATCATTTGAGCTTTATTTTCAGAAAGTATTTTTCCATCTTTCCCCTGAATAGTCAATTTTGAATACATCTTTCTTGTATCGGAATCGTATTGATACGTATTGGTAACAGGAGATTCTCCATCATAAATACTCTTTTCTGTTAAAACTCGTCCGAGATTATCATAGGTATAATGAATCTCTCGCTTCATTTTGTTCTCTTTATCAAAGTCATATTTTATATCTACCTGTCCTTTCACATTAAGATGAAACTCTTCCCTGGAACCATAGCTTGAATGAATGACAAACTGATGGGGTAGATATTTGAAATTAAGTTTCATTTCTCTTTTCCCATTTTCAGAAGTCACAATAGAATCCAATAATCCTACTGTATTGAGGTAATATTTTTGGACACTTTTAAGCCCTTCCCGCGAATAGAGATACTCCAGCATTTTCCCGTTTCTGTAGGTAAGATCTGCGGTATAGCCTATCTTTTCCTGTTTTTCATCCAAATAAATGATATCCCGAAACTGCCCGTTACAATTTCCGCCATCTTCAAAGTTTAATAAAGGATAATAAGCAGTATTGCTATGATTAATAATTCTATCTGCATATTTTTGATCGGGTGTAAAAGTAATGGCTTCCATGGAATTCCAGGTCTTTGAAGCTTCTTTTCTGGCAGTTTGATTTTTATTTTCGGATTCTTGTTTCTTTTTCAGATCTTCAGACAGATATTTTTTAACGAAATGTTCATAGTTTTTGGGATTATATTCAATCAGAGGTTCGTTTTTCCCGTCAAATAAAATCATAGCTGTCCGTTTCGGAAAGTTTTGAACGTCTACAAACCAAATTGTTGTTCCATTAGAGAATTTAAAAGTTTTTGCATTGGTTCTGGCAATCATCAATCGCTCGGTAGCCCCTCCTGATTCTCTGTAAAACCTGTCTGCAATCTCCTTGTGATCACGGATACAATCTTCCGAAGCTGTAATGTTTTCATTTTCTACAAAAAATACCGCTTTAGAAGGATTTGAGATCCTAAAATTGGCTTTATCATCCGAAGTAGCAAGCCTGAACATCTTAGGAGAACAGGAATATAACAACAGAAACAGCATGATAAAAGAAAGTATTTTCATCATTATTAATCTTATTCTTAAAAATACAAAAAATAAAGTGAATGAAATCAGGACAATAATGTGTACATTTAAAAAGTAACCTTGTCTACAACCAACATGAAATACAAAATATTATTCTTTACGGCTTTAATTTCAGGAATATTCCTTTCATCAGCACAAACGTTAACACCTTCTGAAATCTGGTATACTCTTATTCCGAATAAGATTAATACGGATAGTCTTTTAATCAAAAAGGGATTTACAATGAAATATTCCGACCCCAAAAAACTTGGCGGTAACCTTGCCTGTTATTTTAATAAAAAATTTGATGAATGGCTGTTTATTAATGATAATGAACAAGGGCAAACAACATCCGTTTCTTATCTTCTTCCTGATTTAAAAAAGTATAAAAACAATCTGATTGAAAAGAAACTATTATCACAGGGAGAAGAAGTGACTCCAATGGGGAAAACCTATCAGGAAAACAAAATATATTACCATCTTGTTTATACTTTTGAAAACTTTAAACCTACTTCTAAACACTAAGAATATCATACCAATGAAATAAATAACAGCCTAACTTCCAGCTTACAAACTCAATTACCTCTCCATAAAAAACTGTCTAACAAATAAAAAAAGAATCACCTATTCATTGTTTTCAATCCCCTTCAGTTTCCCTCTTGCAATATCCGCCCTTATTCCTCCTATTAAACATAAAGCCTTATCTTCGCAAAAAAAATTTGACAATATGAAAAAAATGATATTTTTGGCTTCGGCTGTTCTGGTATTAAATTCATGTGTAGTAAGAACTGCAACTAAAGTAGTTTCTGGAGCGGTAAACATAGGCTACAAGGCAGTAAAAGGAACCGTAAATGGGATTAGCTGGGCGGTAAGCAAAGCAAAAGGTAAAATAGATGAAGACCGTTTGGATGGAACCTGGAAAGTAGTAGGTGTTTACAAAGGTTCTTTCGAAGATTTTACCAAAGACCAAAATCCGGAAAGTACATTTTCTTCTGAATGTGCAGGCGGCTTTGACCAAATGATTTTCAAAGCTAAAAAATCGAAATTCAAACCTGTACACTGTAGTACTGATAAGGAAGACTGGGTAAAATACTCACTGGAATTCGGAAAAAATCCTATCACCAAAGAAAAGGAAAACTATATTGAATACAATTCCAATAATTATATTTCAGTAATTGATGTCAACAGTAAGACGATGGTTCTGGAAGGTAATCTGATGCCTAAACTGGCATTTTCCGGGGCAAAATTATATCTTTTAGAAAAGGTAAAATAAAAATAACAGAGCCTGTCTTCATAATGAATGACAGGCTTTTTTATGAATGAAAATTTCTAAAGGATTCTATTGTTTTAAATGCAAAGGTTTATTTACAACCGTTATCATTTTAAGAATAGACTTAAGAAACTATTTATTTTCTATATCAACAATTTTCTTTCCTTCATTGCCCAAATAATGAAGAACCAGCTTTTCATAGACTTTATAACCATCATCAATATTGGTAAAGATAATGATACCTCTACCTGAATTCGGAAGTATGATCGCAATACATCTTGTCCCCTGATCGGCTCCGCCATGAGATAATGCATATTCACCATTACCCAGATCATAGATTTCAAAACCAAGTCCGAAATACTTATTTTCTTTAGTTTTCACCTGTTTGGTTATCATTTCCTGAAATACTTCCGGCTTCAGATTTTTCCCTTTCATCACACTGACCATAAAGTTTCCGTAATCCCCGATTGTAGTATGCAAATCGTCTGCAGCATTGGCCTTTTTATTTTTTTCTGTTGGATATGATTTTCCGTCTGTATTATATCCGATTACAAATCTTGATTCATCAGTCTTCTGATCCCAAATATAATTGGTATCATTCATTTTAAAAGGCTGAAAGATCAGTTCTTTTGCAAGTTCTTCCAATGGTTTTCCAAATTTCTTTTCAAGGGCTTTTCGCAGGTATTCAAAACCTTCTCCTGAATAGTGGTATTGTGTTCCCGGTTCAAATTGAAAGTTCAGTTTTTTATCAGGGTTCATCCATCTCCAATTGGGAAATCCTGTTTGGTGGGAAAGAATGAGCCTTGTTGTTATCTTTTTATGTCTTGGATCATTCACAATATCTGGATCTGTCCAATAAGTATCGAGAGGCTCATCCAAATTCCATTTCCCAAGGCTTATCAAGCGTAATGCAACCATTGCCGTAACGGGTTTGGTAAGAGAGGCTACATTAAAAAGGGCATTATCGGGAGCTGAAAGCCCTTTTGAAATATCTCCGAAAACTTTCACCTCCTGTAGTTTTCCGCCCTTGATGATCCCTAATCCAAGCACAGGAATATGATTTTCTTTAAGCCAGCTTTCCATTGACTGATCATTATCAAACATAGTTTCATGATCTGTAGTTTGCTTTGGATGATGATTAAAACTTAAGGAATTCTTCAGTTTCCACTCCTTATTTTCCAGTATCCACAAATGAGTAAAACTGGCTTCTCCTACTAGTTTTTCAGCATGATTTTCTACTTTTTCATAAAACAGATGGTCTCCGTTCTGAATGGCTGCATATATCTTACCGTCTTTATACATAGGATAGACCTGAGTGCTTTTCTCGATAAGGACTCTCTTTAATTGATATGTTTCCGGAGATTTGCATAAGCCATTTTTAAAATCGGTTATAAATTTATTTTTTTCTGCAAAGCCACCTTTATCGTGATAAAATTCAAATTTTTCACTTAGAAAACTTTCCATCTTCGGAACATCGCAGGTATTGTAAGCTACTGAAAAAAACATGCTGTCTTTAGACATAATGTTTCGGTAGAGCGAATCTGTTTTGGGTAATTGCGCCTGAATAGGATTAAAAAGAAAGGTAAAAAAAAGAAGTGCCAATGAAGCTGTCTTTGTCATGATTAAATTTTTGACAAAGATTATATTTTCATCTGCTTTACAACGAAAAATGAACCCGACAAAAACCCGACAAAGTGACGACAATTTTTATATCATACTGAAATTCAGATTTATATACAACTTCCTTTTCCTGTCAATCTCTGCAGCATTGCGAAGGATAATAAAAATATTAGAGAGCACAATTACAACCATAAGAATCAAGGTAAAAGGTCTTCCTAGTTTTAAAAATATCCCCAGGATGAATACAATGGGTGCCATTACTGTCCATATCATCTGAACTGAAATGATTTGTCTCACCAGATTATTTCGTTGCTTCATGGTAAACATCAGAATAAGAGGAACGAGAATATTCAATGGTGGCAGTAATGTAAATAACAGTGATGAAAGATTGATGATCTTAATGAGAGAATAATTAATATCAGGTTGCTGTTCTTTCTTCATCTCAGGAATACTTTCATCCTTTGCCTCATCATTCATCTCAGGAATTATAATAATATCCTGCAACGAAGTTTCCTCTACCTCTAAAGCTTGAGCCAATGCTCTTAGCGTATGTCCTTTCGGTTCTGTACCCGCTTCAATTCGTTGGATAGTTCTTACAGAAATCTTCGACTTTTCTGAAAGTTCTTCCTGAGTTAGGTTTTTTTGTTCTCTTACAGCTTTTAGTTTAGACATGGTAAAGATGGCGGGAAATGTATTCTCAATTAATTTTCGACCGCTAATTTACAGTTTTTTAAGAAGTAATATTTCTTTATCTGAGAATAGGGAATTGTTTTTAATCCATACCATTAAAATCCGGAACAGTTTTATGCTGTCCCGGATTTCGGTGTATAGTCATATAAAATTTAGGTACGAGATTATCGCGCTGCAAAACTCAGCATAAAGTTTCATATAGGAAACCGCAGAAATACGGATTTTAATTTGTCGGTATCACTTTGATGTTAAACCATTCAGGAGGGCTGGGTGGCTATTAGCTCTGTTCTTTTTTCTCTTTCACCCTGATTCAAAATTTTAGCTTCTTCAGTAGTACGCTTATCCAAATAATATTTCTTTTCTCTCATTATTGTAAATTCATTTTCTTTCCAACCTTCAGGACGTATATATTCATCAAAAAGCCTATTCAAGTCTGAGTAACCAAATCCTCTTAAGTATTCATCACGTATCTCATTAGGTTTTAGAGTTCCATCCTTCTTACCAGGAGTAAAATTTGGTCGTCTTATTTCATTTTTTATTATTTCTTTTACTATTTCTTCTATTTTTCTTTTGTCTGTTTTAACTAATTCTTTTTTAGTTTTTTCATCCATTCCCTTTATTCTCTCATTAACTTCTTTCTCTAAGTTCGCCTTTTTATCCTGAAGATATTTACCTGTCCTTGTTGGGAGTACATGTAACTGGAGTCGTTTATATCCAATATCCTGTATATTATCTATATTAATACCTTTTTTCTTAAGGTTCTTAAGGATTTTTCCACGATTTTCATTCCATTTGGCCATTCTGTTACCACCTTCACTGCCATATTCTTCCATATATAAGACTTTATAGCCTAACATAGCCATCACTTCAAGATTTCCACTTCTGAACCCGAGATGTTTTACCTCGTCAAAATTGTTTTTAAAATACTCATACAGTTTAAATTGCCCCATCCGAGTATTTCCACCCCATTTGGGAAGTTCATCTGAATCTTTATCATTCCAGAATTCGGTGATATTAAAAACATTAGAGACTCCATCTCTATTCTTAACCTCCTTTGCAATTTCGTCAAACTGATGACCTCTTTTCTTCGAATCGTCTTTTCTTCTCCAACCTATATCTCTTCTTTCCGTCTGATACCCCTTATCTCCTGTGATTATGATGGCATCATACATATTCACTGCTCTATCTATAATCTGCCTGATTCCAAAATAGCTGGTATCATGCTCTATATGAATATCTCCATTCTTACCACTGAACCGTGACCATAATATCAATAAACGACCTCCACTGATAGGTATGTGCTTTTCTTCCAACCATTTTTGTATAGCATTATTTTCTCTTTCATCACTCTTAACCTTCCATGCATCTCTTAGCTTCACCCGCATTTCAGCTGTGAAGTTTTCGGCAACATAATCCGTCCCATAGCCAAGAGGCACTTCTTTTTCTGGAATTACTTCTTGTTTCCGAAGCTTACAAATTGTCTCTTTTAATTCATCCTTATTGTTTCTTAATCTACTTACTTCCACCAGATGTATCCTCTTTTTAGCAATTTCGGACTCTTCATAAAACTTTTTGATAGAATCCGCTTTGTCTGTGGGATCTTTGCAATTTTCATTACCTTTTGTAATGATTACATGAAGATTATCATCATCAATTAAAGCAGCAGCAATTGCAAACATATCTCCTGTTGCATACCCCGGCTGAATGAGTACTTTAGGTTCTGTACTTGTTTCCATTATTGATTATTAAATAGGTTATTACACAAATTTCAAGGTAAAGCTCCTACCGGATTAGAGGGAATGCACCCATCTTTAGAAATTCAGGGTTTACTCTTAGTATGGATGATCAAAGTATATATAAATAATAGTTTTAGGGCTTCTATTAAGATCATGATTCATTATAACATCACTTCCTTTTCAATATAAAAATCACTCATAAGAGAATTCCCTTATTTTAAAAAAATCCGTTTTTTCCCTTAATGAAGATTTATTTTTAATAATGAAATTTGTATCAGACAAAAGAGGTCAACAATCTCATTCTAAAGACTCAGTCGAAAAATAAGATGGCTGGATTAAAAGAAAAGCCTTTGTAAAAGGATTGTAAAAATTAAAATAATTATAACCATTTAAACCCTAAATATGGCAGACACCGTAAACAACCAGACTACAGACGCAGTAACGCAGACCAATGTTACCGTACTTGGTGAATCTCCCGCACAGGCTATGAGTATGCTTTATCAAATGGCTACCCATGCCAGTGGAATTTCCATTCAGAATTCGGTAACCAATCAGCAGAACTTGAATCAGCTCAACCCAGCCATAGTTGCTGATGCCATTAAAATTTTAAAAGGATAACTCTAAAACCTTACCATCATGAATGAACTCAACAGTGAAAACTTACAGCCACAGGCAGCAGAAGCCACCACTCCGGCGGAAAAAGCTGTAGTATTTGTGAACAGTGAGGTGCTGGCACCCCCAAAAGCTTCGCCAATGACCGGAGTAACGAAAGTAATGATTGAACAGTCTACAGGAATGATGGTTCAGGACTTACAATCCTTTTTAAAGGGCTTTGAACAGGTCGGTCTTATCGCATTGAGCAGACTCGCTAATAATTTACTGACCTACGGAACGACTTTCGGGCCAGCTCCGGGCAGTAAAGAGGCATCCACTTCACCAACAGAAATGTTACAAGGTCAAGATGCAGGAAAAGGAAATGAAATGATGAAAGACTTATTTAAAATGGTAAGTGATTATGCAGAGGTAAAAGCTAAAGTTTCCAATACTATTTATAATGTCAACACGCTTCCTGTATCCAATGAAACTCATTCCTCTCCTACTTCGTTTACAGAAGTTTCTCAAGAGGCTGACGAGAGCGAAAAAAAAAAACGGATAAGACATCCGGTTCAGGAAGAAACCTCATCAGAGAAAGAAAATATGAGAAAAAACTTTATCACGGCTGCACATGAGGGAAAATTGGTATTGAAGTCAGTAAAACTGACACAGCCACTCGTAAAACCAATAATTACTTCAGGGGAACCTGAAGAACAAACAGAGAAAAAAACAATAATAACCCAACTCATTAACAAATTCAAAAATAATAAGACATGAATTATTCCTCAGTAACCAAACCCGCTAAAATTTTAAATCTGGAGAGTTTAAGTGATTTAAATGAACGTCTTTATCTGATCAGAGCCCATGACAGCTCTTATCTGGATACCAAAAGTACCGATCACAAAAAAGCTGAAAATAATGCCGAACGTTTTGTATTTAATCTCCAGACCTCAGACATCAACATTCAGCCAACCATCAGGCTGGTGAACTGTAAAAGTATTAGAAAGTATACCAACTATCAGTGTTTTGTGGTAGAACCTAAAGAAAAAGCGACAGGAATAGCTGTTGTGATGATCAAACTGGATGATCCCAAAGCTTTTTTCTGTAATGTAAGAATTCTCCCCCTCACGGCATTGAGTGATATTGCGGCTCCGGAAACCGATTCCAAGCTGCTAACCATCAATCTTGAAAAGGCAAAATGGATCCTCAAAACAGATATTACTATTACTCCCTCTGATACAGGAGAAGCTTTATATTCCGTGCATGATGTGGATGTATCAGCGGTTTCAGATTTAATAACCAACGAACAGACCGTGGAATTGAAAAGGGAACTGGAATTTCAGGTTTCGAGGCTGATTGCTCACTATTTCCAGCAAATTCTGAGAATCATAGCCAACGAAGGTGCTGAAAATCATTCTAAGAACACTTTATTTCCAAGTGAATATATTCTAAAACTGCCTCAAGATCAACTAAAAGAAATGCTTTCGGCGAATGCTATTTCAGCTTGTATTGCTCTGGAAGCCGTTGGATATACTGTTGTTCAGGATCTCAATCGGGATTGGAGAGCGGCGGCAGCATTCATTAATTATTTACTGTAATTCTATTATAACAGTAAAAAACAACCCCTATGAACAGAAAAGCCCCCAAGAAAGTTCCTGTTGCCCGACGACCAGCAGCAGTGACAGAGCCTGAAATGGTTCAGGAAGAGATTATGCCTTTCGTGTTGAGGCATGAAGATGAAATCGTTAACTACATCAAGGAAAAAGCAATTAAAGAGACGATGAAGTCACTGGCTCCTTTACTGCAAAAACTGGAAGAAGCGGTTAAACAACAAGAAGCGGCTCCGGCAGCAAGCCCATCTTCTGAAGTTCCTGCTATGAATTATGAAGAACAGTTGAAAAAACTTCAGGAAGCTTCCACAGCAAAATTAAGGCAAAAGGAGATCAAAATTGTAGACAGAATGAATAAACTGAATGCAAGATTTGGTAATCTCCGACCATAAATCATCAAACACCCATAATTATTATGAACGAAATCAATACAATAATCACCGGAATGTCCACAGCAGTACCACAAGCTATTTCTACCCAGGTAAGTGCACATTCTACAGGATTAATGCAGATCAATTCTGTACTGAATCAACAAAGGGACTCTATGATGGGAATGACCAATTATGTCATGGGAATGAAAAAAATGAGTTCCGGAAAACTGAAATACAGAGAACTGGGAGTTTTAAAAAAGGGTAGATTTTAATCCCGATTTTTCAATACTACGGATGCGGTTTACTTTCCTGTAACCAATAAGATCCGGTGCTATCCATATATACAATCAAGTCAACGTCAATTTTTGCACCGTCTTTAAGCGCTATCAATGTTCAAAAGCAATCATTCAGAATCCATTTTCAAGCCCAAAAGGAATCCGACATTGCCAGCTGCTATACCACAGGAATTCGTTTTTAAGACAGATATTAAAAATGGGAGCCGCATCCTTTTTCAACAACATTTTTTGCTTGTTGAGCTTTAAAAATATCCTTTAAACTCGCACAGATTTTACAGATAATGGTTTCAACCATTGTAATAAGAATCACCCTTCAGATCTCATCATCAATTACCAGTCTATATCAATGCTTTTGAAATGTATTTCATCTGCAGGATCTGTTGTGAGTTTAAAAATATAATAGAAAACTAGTTTACCTCAATAATTATTAACCGAGAGCAAAGCTCAAAAAAAACAATTACAACTATGGCAACAGTCAATGAACAAATCACGGATGCAGTAACGCAAGCAAACGTAAAGGTAATAGGCGAATCTCCAGCAATGGCTTTAAGCAATGTCTATCAATCTGCAGCCCATTCCACAGGCATTATGTTTCAAAATGCAGTAACGAATCAGAACCAACAGAACATTTTAGGTCAGGCAGCAACCACTCAGGGAATTCTGCAGATCTATAGCCTGGATACGGTATCAGATGCGGTTTCTATTGCTAAGATCCTGAGACCTTAATGTTTTTAAATAAAAAATTCATTCTCTCAACCGGAAAATCCGGTTGTTTCTAACCCATAAACAATAATCATTATGCCACCAGTAAACGGACAAATCACAGACGCAGTAACCCAGTCGAACGTAAAAGTAGTAGCAGAATCGCCTGCTGTAGCGTTGAGTAATGTGTATCAAACCGCTGCACATTCCACAGGTATTATGTTTGAAAATGCCATGAATGCACAAAATCAACATAATATTTTAACCCAGGCAGCCACAACGCAGGGTGTTACTCAAATTTACAGCAAAGACACCATCGCTGATGCGATCTCTATTGCTAAAATCCTTACTCCTTAATTTATTTTTTGCGAAAAGCAGACTTTCAATCTAACAACCGGAAAACCCGGATGTTTTTAACCTCAAATAAACAATAATCATTATGGCTAATGAAAAAGCTGGATCAACAGTAAACGAACAAATCACAGACGCAGTAACGCAGTCGAATGTAAAAGTAGTAGCAGAATCACCTGCTGTAGCATTGAGTAACGTGTATCAAACCGCTGCACATTCTACAGGAATCATGTTTGAAAATGCAGTGAATGCACAAAATCAACAAAATATTCTGACACAAGCAGCCACTACACAGGGAATTTCTCAGATCTATAGCCTGGATACCATCGCTGATGCAGTTTCTATTGCTAGAGTCCTTAATCCGTAATTCATTTTTTGCGAAAAGCAGAATTATCATCATCCGTACAGCCGGAGAATCCGGCTGTTTTTAACTCAAATAAACAATAATCATCATGGCTAACGAAAAAGCTGGCTCAACAGTAAACGAGCAAATCACAGACGCAGTAACGCAGTCAAACGTAAAAGTAGTAGCAGAATCTCCTGCAATGGCATTAAGTAATGTATATCAAACAGCAGCACATTCTACAGGAATTATGTTTGAAAATGCAGTGAATGCACAAAATCAACAAAATATTTTGACACAGGCTGCTACAACACAGGGAATTTCTCAGATCTATAGTCTGGATACCATTGCTGATGCAGTTTCTATTGCTAGAGTCCTTAATCCGTAATTCATTTTTTGCGAAAAGCAGAATTATCATCATCCGAATGGCCGGAAAACCCGGCTGTTTTTAAAACTAAATAAACAATAATCATCATGGCTAACGAAAAAGCTGGATCAACAGTAAACGAACAAATCACAGACGCAGTAACGCAGTCGAACGTAAAAGTAGTAGCAGAATCTCCTGCAATGGCATTAAGTAACGTATATCAAACCGCTGCACATTCTACAGGAATCATGTTTGAAAATGCAGTGAATTCACAGAACCAACAGAACATTGTGACTCAGGCTGCAACGACTCAGGGAATTTCTCAGATCTACAGTCTGGATACCATCGCTGACGCGGTTTCTATGGCTAAAATCCTTAATCCGTAATTCATTTTTTGCTAAAGGCAGAATATCACTATCCGAACAACCGGAAAATCCGGTTGTTTTTAAACCCAAATAAACAATCATTATTATGGCTAACGAAAAAGCTGGCTCAACAGTAAACGAGCAAATTACAGACGCAGTAACGCAGTCGAATGTAAAAGTAGTAGCAGAATCTCCTGCTGTAGCTTTAAGTAACGTATATCAAACAGCAGCACATTCCACTGGAATTATGTTTGAGAATGCAGTAACTGCACAAAACCAACAGAATATTTTAGGTCAAGCAGCCACTACACAAGGGGTAATCCAGATCTATAGTCTGGATACTATTGCAGATGCTGTTTCTATTGCGAAGGTATTAAATCCTTAATTATAGTGTGTTTTTTAGATTTCTTGTGGTCAGGGAGTACATCAGTGTACTCCCTGATTCTTTATGGTTATTTATCAAACAATACTATTTCGTGGGCATCAATAATGTTATTTTGTACAGCATAGATCACTAATCCGGCCATATTTTTCACTCCTGTTTTAATCATGAGATTGGTCTTATGAGTTTCTACAGTTTTGGGAGAAATAAATAATGCATCTGCAATTTCCTTGGTACTTAGCTGCTGGCAAACCAGTCTTAAAACATCAATTTCCCTATCGGTGAGTTCATTTTTAGAAAATGCATGAAACTCGGAAAGTTTATTAGAAAACTGGGTTCTCATCACATCAATCTGTTCATTAGAGAAATAATGTCCGGTGTTGTAAACAGTATTGATTACCACCAACAGTTCCTCGAGTTCAATTTCTTTGGATAAAAAGGCATGAGCTCCCATTTTAAGCATCTGCCCCATAAAAGAACGTCTGTAGAAACTGGAAAGCACTATAATTTTGATTTCGTTTTCCTGTTTTGACAATTCAGTCATCACTTCAAGGCCATCTCCGTTTGCCATCCTTAAATCCAAAATCAGGATGTCCAGCGTTGGAATATCTTCACTAAAAAATTGATTTCCACCGGTTGATGTAAGAACAACCTGATAATTCCCACTATTTTCAATATAATTTTTTAAAAGCTGCACAAACAGCAGGTCATCATCTACAATTCCTATTTTAATTTTTGAATGTTCCATATTTATTTTATTGTATTGCCATACAGGCTATAAATTTTGTTCCTTTTTCAGGCTGTGTTTTAAGTTTATAAATCGCTTTGATTTTCTGTGCCCGTGATTTAATATTCCTCAGGCCAATACCTCCGGAATGATTTCCGATTACGAAGCCTCTTCCGTTGTCTTCAATCGTCAGCATCAGATAATTCAGAGATATTCTCAGTGAAACATCAATTCTGGTAGCTTCTGCGTGCTTTAGAATATTGGTAACGAGTTCCTGAACAATTCTGAAAAGGTTTAATTTCACAGAGTTACTGAGCGGCATTCCTATTGTCATAGAATGAAAAACCACTTTTGTATTTTTATTAACCTGTTCCAGATAATCTTCAATCAAATCCTTTAGATCAATCTCATTAAGATCCGGTGGAGTAAGATTGTGTGACAGTTCGCGAATCAATTGCATCGATTTTTTTAAATCCCGACTGAGTTCTTCCGGTTTTTTATCATGAAGATTCAAACGAATGAGATTCAGCTGTGAAATAATGTTATCATGAAGCTCTTCTGCCAACCGCTCCCTATCCTTCTCTTGCAGAACCAGCATATTCTCCCAATATTCTTTTTGGGTACTACGAACCAGCTGAGAAACCTTCTTCTTATTTCTCTTTATACTTTTTAAATAGTTAACAACCAATAAAGTAATTAATAAAGTTGTTAATAAAAATAGTCCAATACCGATCCATATCCATATAACTATCTGATCCTGATTTTCCCAACGCCACATCCCAGATTAATAAAAGCAATATAAAAAGACAACAGCAAAACGCCTCTAAAAAGCCAAATGGGTGCTACCCAGTTCAAATGATTGCTGATTAGAAAATTAAAAGCAGTGGAGATGAGACATTCTACAGAAAAAAATAAAAAAACAATAACATTGACAATGAACATCTTCTTTTCTACACGTCCTTCTCTGATAATCTTCATAAAATAAGAGGCTGCATAGCTGCAAATAATGACACTGGTTATAATATTGGAATAAAAAGTAACCAATGCATCATTTTGTACATAAAGCATATTTCCCACCAAAACCAATCCTGCATAACAATAAATAATCCATCTTACTTGACGGGAAAGCTGAATATAATAATTGTTGTAAATCACTGTAAGGATCATCAAGCCAAAAAACTGGCTCAATGCATAATTGTAGGTATTGAGGGTATTGAGCTTCATCATCCGATCAATTAAGTCCGTAAGTTCCAGAATCAACTCTCCTGAAAGTAGGATGATCACAGGAACTTTTGCTTTCGCCTTTTCTTTTATCAATACAATCAATCCTGCCAATAAAACCAGATTAATGATAATTTGCAGATACAGAGACAGGTTGTTATACGAAAACACTACTGCTTTTCTTCAAAAGTTGATAATCACTGAGGGTATCAACGGAAAATGGAGGTCTTGGGGTAGAATAATTTTCTGCTTCTTTACTTATATGATCAACAGCAAGGCTTTCTACAGTAATAATTTCTATATGATACGGAAAATCTGGATCTTTCTTTTCCAGATCATCAGTAAGTCCGAAGAAACTCGTACAGGTTTTCTCTCCTTCAATCCTCATGTCTGTATAATCTGAAAAAGGAATTGAAATCACCTGGAAAAAATCTTTGTCTTTCTGAGACCGCAGCCATGCTGTTCCAAACATATTCCATCTAAAATTACGGTTAATAGCAGATTCTGCGGTAATTGTAGTAGGAAGATCTACCATATCACAACTGCTTTCAATCTTTGATTCCGGAAAATTGAATAAAAAATCTTTAGCAATAACGGTACTAAAATCAGCATCTTTATCACTTTTAGAATCAATCAGAAAAAACTTTAATTTCTTTTCATGAATACCTATATACGCATGAATTCTTTTGAGTTCTTCATTTTCCAGATTCTTTGCCCATTGCTCAATTTCTCTTCCTGAAACGCTGAAATGAGTTCCCTGATTTAAGTAATTCCAAATTTCGGTTCCATTCGTATCATTTTCAATGGTATAAGAATCAATAAGGTTTTTCCAGTTTCTAAGGGCTTCAAAGATGTTTTCCGTTGTCATGGTAATAAATATTTTTGAATGATAATTATTTTATGAGTTGAAATTTACAAAAAAAATGCACTGCTATCTGTTTTAAATCACATTTAAGTGTAAAATAAAACACAATTGAATAAAATTTAATATTCTTTTGTTTTTTATAAAATCAGTTCAAAAACAGCGTGTATCTTTGTTCTGAAAAATATGATGTAAAACATTCTGACTTATGATTCCATTTCAAGACCTACCATTTTTTATGGCGGCGGCACTTATACTGGCTATCAGCCCGGGGCCGAATATGATTTATTTGATTTCAAAATCGATCACTCAGGGTAAAAAGTCCGGATTTATCTCATTAACTGGGGTTATTTGTGGATTTATGTTTCACATCATTATGGTTTCTTTTGGACTCACAGCTGTATTGTTAGCCGTTCCGTTTGCTTACACAGTTTTGAAAACGGCAGGTACCGTTTATCTTTTATATTTAGCTTATCAAGCCATCAAACCTAAGAGTAAAAATATTTTTGAAGTGGATCATAGTATTTCACATGATAGCCCTAAAAAGCTATTCACTGTTGGTTTTCTGACCAATGTACTCAATCCCAAGGTAGCGGTATTCTACTTATCATTTTTTCCGCAGTTCATTAAACCCGAATATGGTTCGATACTAAGCCAGAGTTTAGAACTTGGAGTAGTACAGGTTTTGCTCAGTTTCAGCGTTAATTTCTTAATAGTCCTTACAGCAGCAAAAGTAGCCGTATTTTTTTCCAATAATCCGGCATGGATTAAGGTACAGAAATGGTTTATGGCAAGTGTACTCGTCTTCCTGGCTGTAAAAATGGCTTTTTCAAAAGCTAAATAACTGAATGTACAGAACCTTTTAATCTATAAAAAAGTTTCAAAAGATGAAGCATACCATTCCTACTTACGATTTAAGTGATGTTTCCAAACACCGTTTTCATATCAAAAGAATGGATAGGAATACCTATAATACAGAGGAAATCCTTATAGATAAAGGAATACATCGCGATAGTCATTATATTTTTACTTGTATGGAAAGCGGACATGTAAAAATGATGGTTGACTTCAACATCATTGAAGCTAAAGATTCCACCATTTTTTGTGTATTGCCAGGACAAGTACATCAAGGTCTTTTAATGGACAAAGTGAATGGATGGTTTATCGCTATAAAATCTGATCTGGTTCCGGATGCCGTACGTTCTGTCTTTGAGGAGTCTCTGGAAGGAATACAACCTCTGACGATAGATAAAAAATGGGTAGAAAAGTTTAATAATACAGCAGCGATACTTCATACCTTTTATACGGATGAAATGCTGGCTTCCAAAGAGGGTTTCCTTATTATTCAATCTTTATTACATTCTTTTATAGGAATGTTTGCCCTTATTTATTCAAAAGAGAATTCTTCTCAGGCTACTGGTGAAAATCGTTCTTTACAATTGACAAGAGCATTCAAAATCTTGGTACGGCAAAGCCATAAAACCATGAAAAGTCCATCCGAATATGCAGAAAAACTTAATATTTCAAGGGGATATCTCACAGAAGCAATTCGTGAGGTAACCGGAAAACCTGCACAACACTGGATTCATCAGGAAATTTTAATTGAAGCCAAGCGCTTACTTGTCTTTACTCATCTTACAGTAAAGGAAATTGCTTACGAATTAGGATATAATGATCATACTTATTTCAGCCGTTTGTTTTCAAAATTGGAAGATCAATCACCATCAGAGTTCAGGAATGCCAACAGGTAGCTCAACTTCATTTTCTTCATTATACTTAAAAATCTTCCTACTTCCACTTCCTTTAGTCCTTTTCATTTACTTCACCAACCACGAATTGTCCAATCATTTCCTTGAAATGGCTATCGGTATATTTTAATTTTGAAGCTTCCTTTGCAATAAAAATTATTTATGCCAAGTTTACCAAAATGGATCAATGATACAGTAGAGAATGTATGGTCTTCAAAATTTAAAGATTGTAAAGTTATTTACATAGACTCCATATCGCAAAATCTTCGCCTTGTACGTTTTGAAACCAATTTACAGGATATTCGGATTGAACCGGCTTATGCCATTGGAATAAGAATCAACGACAGGGATTTCCGCAATTATTCACCCTTCAATTTTAATAGAGAAGCGGGAACGTTTGAAGTTTTATTTCATCTCCATGATGATTCGGCGGTGGGCAGTCGCTTTGCCACGGAGTTATCTATCGGAGATTCAATCAAAATATTAATGCCCAGAGGAAAACGTTTTTTTGAGCCGGATGCAAAAATCCATTTTTCAATAGGAGACGAAACGTCATTAGGCAGCTCTCTTTCCATTAAAGAAGCCGTGGAAGAATGTGGTTCTTCATTTATTTGTCTTCATGAACTGGAAGAAGCTCAAGCTTTGGAAAGCCTCAATTTATATGGCTATCATAGTCCCAAAAACAGCACAATGAGAATTATAGAAGCCTTAACTGATTTTCTAAGAGAAGAAAAAGAAGCCATCTATAATGATGCTGCTGTCTTTTACCTTACCGGAAACGGCTCCAGAATGTCCTTAATAAGAAAGTTTCTTAAAGCTAAAGGAGTTTCTGCGAGATGCATCAGATCTCAAGCCTACTGGATTGAGGGGAAAAAGGGATTGTAAAAGACAGGAAGCTGGAGATTACATTATTTTTTAGAAGAATTTCCAACTTCCATGTTCTTTTTAATACTATTCTATTTTAATTTTTGCCCCAAAGATTTCACTTTCTTCAGCCATGTTTTTCGCTGATCTTCGTTAGAAGTCCGGATAATACCCAAATAGGTTACTTTCACGGGCTTTACTCCACAAAACTCCAGGGTTGATATTTTAAGCTGATTGACACTTGGTCTACCATACATCAAACGGTAATACCAGCCCGGCTGATCGATTGTGGTAATAATATGGGCTGTTTTTCCTTTTAAAAGCTTATCCCACCATAAAGAATTTTCTCTGTATTTATAAGCTAATCCAGGAAGGAAAAGCCTATCGATAAAACCTTTCATTAAAGCTGGTAAACCTCCCCACCAAACAGGGTGCACCCAAACCAAGTGATCTGCCCATTGAATAATTTCCCAGGCATTTAACAAATCTGGTTCAAGCTCCATTCTTTTTTGATACCCAAATTGCAAATTGGGATTAAAGTTTAACTCTGCAATGGTAATTTCTTTTACTTCTGCTCCTGCTTCCAGGGCTCCGTTTTTATAAGCCTCCGTCACTCCAAAATTGAAAGAGTCTTTATTAGGATGACCGTTGATAATCGCTATTTTTTTCATTGTGTTATATTGATATTAATGGTTTCATAGGCATTAAGCTGAGCCAATAATGATAAAGGCTCATGCAATTGATGACTGAAATACACATTGTGTTCGTGAGGATTTCTCAACAATTCTTCTGTATGCAAAACCGCTGATAAAGCTGTTAATTCTGCCTGTCCTTTTGTGCTTTGTAAGCTCAGCTTCTTCAGTTCGTATTGATCCTGTACGATGATTTCAAAAACAGATTGATCTCCATTCCCGCTGGCACTAAAGATCTGTTGTCTTGTTTTTAAGGATAAAATATCGAAAAGCCGGATATATTGGAAAGAGCCAAGAAGCCATGTTATCCATTTTGAACTGTACGTCATTTTTACACTTACATTTGGAATCCTTTCAGTTCTGTTTAGAATATACAGATCAGGAACATCAAAATTATAGGCACTTCTCTTTCCGATTCCAAAAGAAAAATCAAAAGTTTCCGTATCTAAAAAGTGTCTGATAGAATGAGGTCGGTCATTTTTATAGTCATGAAAAGGAACAGCAACATTCTCTGCCATAAAATGAGCTGAACTTTCCCCTGCCAAATCTTTAACAGAATAATATACAAAAAGCTTTACTCCCTTTATATCATCAGGATTTTCTGATAATGTATTAGCCAATCCGGGTACTATTCCCCCCATCCATCCTGAGCTGAAAACAATTCTGCTGTTTATTTCGGATTTTTCTGTAATATTATAAGCCTTTACCAAGGCAGGAGTAGGCTTGGTGATGTCCAGATAATCAATATGATTGGCTATTGCATATTTCAGAATATGGTCAGATTTATCATTCACGGAAAGAATGATCAGGTTTATGTTTTGATCCTTAATAACCTGAAAGGTACTGGGATCTGTTACGTTAATCTTTAAATCCCGACCTTTATTTCCGCCTTTACGTCCACCAATAAAAATATTGAGATGAGGGTTTCTCGTCTGTAAAATACGGGCAATCGTTTTGCCCACCAATCCATTTCCTCCGATAATCAGAATATTGTGCTCCATCTATTTTTTTGACAAAATTATAGAGCCTGTCAACCAATAAACAGGACAAATGTCTAAAAAGAGATCTCCTTTCTGATGCGGCTTAAATGTCGTTGCGTAATTCCCAGATAAGAAGCAAGATACTGTAACGGGATTTTCTGAATATAATCCGGGTAATTTTTAAGAAGTGTTATATAACGCTGGGTAGCACTATCTCTCTGAAGTTGAAAAAATCGTTTTTCCAATTCAAGATATTCCTGTTCTGCAATCATCTTCAAAAACTTCGTCCAGTTGAGATTGTCCTGAACCAAAGCATCTATCTTTTCTTTCTTCAAAATCAAAAGCTCTGCATCGGTAATCGCCTGCATGCTTTCTTTACTGAGGCAGCCGGAAATAAATGATGAATAAGCAGCCATCATTGTGCCAGGAAATCTGAAACAATACGTTGTATCTTTTCCGTCATCAGAAAGATAAAAGGAACGGAAAATTCCTGATTGTATAAAGGCCACTTCCCTGCATTTCTCACCTTCCTGTATAAAATACTCATTTTTGCTGACTTTCCTTATTTCAAAAAGCTGCAAAAACTCTTCAATCTCATTTTCTGAAAACAATTCAAAGCTCCGAAAAAAATCATGTACCATTTGTTGGAATTTCTTGATGTGGCGAAAATAAATAAAACTTAGCAGAAAATTAAATCCGGGGTGAGAAAGTTAGATGGAAGAAAGAGGCTGGAAGTTACTATCAGGATACAATTACTCCTGATTGTTATAACCCAATTAAAAAGAAAATAATATCTATTGGCCTTCATAACTTCCAGCTTCCCTGCTTCCAACAATAAAAAAACCATCCCAGAGCGGGATGATCAACCGTTTTGAATTACTAAGTTATTATATGAAGATATGAAATGATGTGTTTGTTGTTGCAAAGATAAAAAGAGCTGTACATCCTATCATCAGGAGAATCCCTACAATTTTATCCGTGAAAATACGGTTGTATAAATAAAAAAGCCCTGCAAGAAACTTACAGGACTTTTACTGATCTAACAATTATTTGTTTAGTATTATAAAGTTTAAAGTTCAATGTTTAAGGTTCTCACCACATTGACTTTAGTTTTTATTACAATGGGCTTACCAATTGTAAGAACCATTCTTTCACTTCTCCATCCAAATAAGGAGCAAGTTTTTCTTCACATGTTTTATGATAATCATTCAGCCATGCAATTTCACTTTCTGAAAGAATTTCTTTTACCACAGTATCTTTGAAGAATGGGCAGAACGTTAATGTTTCAAATTCATAGAATGTTCCGTGAATTGTTTTTTCTGCTTCTCTTACTGCGATAAGGTTTTCATGACGGATTCCGTAGTGTCCTTCAAGATAGTATCCCGGTTCGTTGGAACAAACCATTCCCGGAAGAAGATCCTGAGGATTAAGGTCTTTTCTGATATTCTGTGGCCCTTCGTGAACGTTCATAAAGCTTCCTACTCCATGTCCTGTTCCGTGGTTGAAGTCTTTGCCTTCCATCCATAACGGAAGTCTTGCAATAGCATCAAGATGTACTCCTTTTGTTCCTTTAGGGAATTTTACCATTGATAAACGAATCAATCCCTGCAATACCAAAGTAGAATTTCTTTTGAACTCTTCTGAAGGGGTTCCCAATGCAAAAGTTCTTGTAATATCAGTAGTTCCCTCAAGATATTGACCTCCTGAATCTACAAGGATTGTATCTTCATTGGTTACTTCTTTGCTTCCTTCTTTCTTAGCAGAATAGTGCATGATTGCGCCATTATCTTTGTACCCAATGATAGATCCGAAGCTTTCTCCTACAAAATTTTCCCCTGCAGCACGGAAACCTCTCAGTTTTTCACCGATAGAATATTCATTCATCGCTTCTTTTCCTGCATTGTGAGTCAGCCAATAAAGGAATTTCACCATAGCAACTCCGTCTCTTACCATTACTTTTCTGAAACCTTCCAACTCAGTTTCATTTTTCTGAGCTTTCATCAGGTTTCCTGGTACCGGAGCTTTGATAAATTGGTTGTCTGTTTTTAATGTTTCAAAAATCTGCTGGTTGCTGTTTGGAGAAACCAATACTTTTTCATTTTTGAAAGCTTTCAGATAGTTATAAAATTCTTCGTAAGGCATCATTTTTACGAAAGAATCATCCATTTGTTTTCTTGCTTCTACTTCAAGTTTTTCTAATCCTGTAAATAGAACAGCATCATTTTTAGTAATCACAATATATCCTAAAAATACAGGATTGCTCTGTACATCGCTTCCTCTTAGGTTAGATGTCCAGGCTACATCATCCAGACTTGAAATAATGTGAACGGTTGCCTCCTGCTCTTCCATTTTCTGACGGATAGCAGAAAGTTTATCTGCTACAGATTTACCTGCTCTTTCTACTGGTTGTATAAAGATTGGGTTAGCAGATGGAGTTCCTCTTTCTGTCCAAACCTCCTTTAAAAGAGGAATATCAGCAAGGGTAATATTTTTTAAATTAAATTTTTGAGAAAGTAGTTCCCAGTTGGCATTGGAAGCCGCTAAAGCATTTACAGCCACTTTACCTCCAGCCGGAATTTCAGAAATAATCCAATCAATATAATTAGGAGTTCCTTCTATCCCGTCTTTGAAAAGGTCGATTCCTGAACCGTCCAGTTCAATAGCAGCTTGTGTAAAGTATCTTCCGTCTGTCCAAAGGCCTGCTTTGTCCTTAGTTACCACCACAAAACCGGCAGAACCTAAGAATCCTGAAAGCCAAGCTCTTTCCTGCCATTCTTCAGGAAGGTACTCACTCATGTGCGGATCTGCAGAATATACTATAAATGCATCAACATTATTTTTCTGCATTTCTTCACGAAGCGCAGCAACTTTTTCCTTTGAAGTCATTCTTTTCATTTTTAAACACCGAAAGTTACGAAAAATTTGAAGTCGAAGAAGCAAATAAAGTCCCTATTTTCCGAATGATATGTTATTTTTTTATGAATTCTGATAGGGAACACATCTAAACTAGAATTTTTAATGCCCACTAATGCACGAATCGTTTTTATTTGTGCATTGACAACAAATACCTATATCATTTAAAAAGCTTAAATAACCTATAAGGCAAACACAAAAATCCGTAAAATTTGCGGTTAAGTCTTTCTTTTCAGCTTCATAAACTTATGCATCTATGTGGTTTAAATCATGTATTTATGTTTTTTAACCACATAGATGATAAAGTAAAACTCAACTTGCATTCTTGTAAAAAAAAGTAAAATTCATACCATAAAATGATATTTTTTATTAAAATAATAAATTTTTGGAAGGATTATTGCTGCATTAATTCCTATGAAACAGCAGAACTATAATAACCACAGAAAATTTTATCCACCTCATCATTTTATTTATCTCCCTTTATTAATTGTTTTGGAGATTTTAGGAATCTATAAAATCTGGGATGATCCCAGTAACCAGCTGGTCTGGATCTTATTTTCAATCGTCATATTTCTGCTTTTTTATCTGGCATTTATGACCAGGCAACATTATGCTTTAGGACTTCAGAACCGCATGATAATCCTAGAATTTAAGCAACGGTATTTTGAGATTTTTAACAGAAGGTCTGATGAAACAGTTGAAAAATTAAGGTTTGACCAGATTGCAGCTTTAAGATTTGCGCATGATGATGAATTTAAGGAGCTTTTGTACAGGGCACTTCATGAGAATATTTCAGGGGATGAGATCAAAAGATCCATCAAAAACTGGAAAGCCGACAAACTCCGAGTATAACCAGACACCAATAAAATATACACTATGAAAAAATGGAGCCTATATAGTATTACGATATTAAGTTTGTTAACATTAACAAGTTGTGAAGCAGTAGGAACAATCTTTAAAGCCGGAATGTGGTGGGGAATTTTCTTAGTTTGTGTAATAGTAGTGATTCTTTTACTGATTTTTTCGAAGGGTAAAAACTCTTAACCATGTTTTATGGAGGAGAAGAATACAGACTTAGAGATCATTTCTCACCTGAAGCCATCAAAGATTGTTAAAATCATGAAGGATCCGGAAGCTTCTGCAAAGGCGGTACATCTTATTTATACCACCGATGCAGAAACCACCGGAATTACCCGTAAGAAGACCGGGAAAAAATATTCTTATTATAAAGATGGTGAAAAGATCCGGGATAAAAACGAAATTACCAGGATCAATAAGCTGGTCATTCCTCCGGCTTGGGAAAATGTATGGATCTGTGCTTTAGAAAACGGCCATCTTCAGGCCACAGGCTTTGATGTAAAAAAAAGAAAGCAATACCGCTATCATCCGTTATGGAGTGCTTTAAGGAATCATACTAAGTTCTATAGAATGCTTCAGTTCGGATATGCATTACCAAACGTCCGGCTTCATATTGAGCAGGATCTCGCTTTAAGGAATTTTGAAAAGAGAAAAATACTAGCCCTGATTGTAAGCCTCATGCAAAGAACCAATATCCGTATTGGCAATAATGTCTATGAAAAATTGTATGGTTCGTTTGGCCTCACTACTTTGAAGGATAAACATGTTCAAATTAAAGGACAAAAAATAACTTTTTCATTTAAAGGGAAAAAGGGTATCATGCATCATGTAGACCTAAGAAGTAAGAGATTGGCAAGATTGGTACAGAAATGTAAAGATATTCCAGGCAAAGAGCTTTTTCAGTATCTGGATGATGAAGGAAACCAACATTCCATAGATTCCGGGATGGTGAATGACTATATCAAAGAAATAAGTGGTGACGATTTTACAGCCAAGGATTTCAGAACCTGGTCAGGTACAGTAAATGCTTTGATTGCTTTCAGGGAAATTGGGTATGCAGAAAACGATACTCAATATAAAAAGAAAGTAAAGGAAGCTCTGGATATTGTTGCTGAACATTTGGGGAATACCAGTGCTGTGTGCAGGAAATATTATGTTCATCCTTTAGTCATCAACCTTTACGAAAACAATACAATCAAAAAATATTTTGACGAACTGGAAGTCATTGAAGAAAATGACGGAAAAGCAGATCTGACCCAAGAGGAGAAGCTGGTGATTAAGATGTTGGAGAATGAGAAGATGTAGTTGGGAGGGAAGAGGGAAGCTGGAGGATGGAAGTGCTATTAGACGATAGTACTCCAGATGTCGTTTTAAATTTTTTAATGTTTTTATATTGGTTTTTTATTTTTAACGAAAGAAATCTTTCTGTATAGGAGATTCTTCCTTCGTCAGAATGACAAAAGACCATGAGTAAATAATAGTTATCCAATAGGCCCGTAGATAAATATAAATCCGTTAAAGAGCCAACAATTGATTTTGGAGGTTTCAAGAACTTCAAGCTTCCCTCTCCCAGCTTCCAGCCCCAGACTTACCCTTTCACTCTATTGCTCAAAAACTGAGTCCTGTACTCTTTCGGTGTAATTCCTGCAATTTTTTTGAAAAGCTGGGTAAAATGGGACGCAGTGTGAAAGTTTAGTTCATAAGCAATTTCAGCAATGTCTTTACTAGAATGCAGCAATGCTTTACTGTAATTGATATCGATTTCATTGATCCATTGCTTTGGTGATTTTTGGGTCACACTTTTCACACATTTATTCAGATAACTTTCAGTTACAGATAGTTTATCAGCATAAAATGCTACTCTTTTTTCGCCTACATGATACTTGAATAAAAGATCCCGAAACTGAAGTGACAGCTCCATCGGTCGTGTGGCAGATTTATGATGAGTATCTGAATCTGTACTGAGCATTTTGATCAAAATCAGGTGAAGCATAGTGACAACAACATCATTCACATTCAGACTATTCAGCCAAAGTTCCTGTTCCATGATGGGTAAAAGCTGGGTAATGGTGCCATAAGTCAGACTATCCAGATTCAGGAAAGGAGTCATAAAGAAAATACTGCTTTTATGTTTAGGCAGTTCTTGTTCGGAAAGGATATTATTTTCGTAGGCAAGAAAGAAACCTTCAATATCATCGGATAGTTCTACGGTAGCTGTAATGGTTCCCTGCTTAATAAAGATTACCCCACCTTTTTCAGCATGGTATTCTTTATTTTCAAGATATTGCTTAATATGCCCGTTGGTCACGAAAATAATAAAGTTAAACGTTGTACGGTATGGAATTACCGGCATCAGAATCCCTTTGAGGTAATTCTCTATCCGATAAAGCTGTATATCCGCATTATTGGCTAATATTTTCTCTGTGATATTGGGCAGAAAAAGTTTTTTGTATTGAAAATTGGATAATACTTCCATTTACGATATTATGATAAATTAAAATTAGACAAAATTCATAAAGCAGAGCAAGGAGAATTTGAAAATTTGAGAATGAGTTAATTTGAAAATAGCGCTTTAACCTTAAAGCTCTAAAATTCTCTCACTCTAAAACTTGTAATACACTCCCACTCTTACTCCAAACGGACTTCCCGGTGTATAGGTAAGATCTGTAATAGGTTCAGCTTCACCTTTTAATTGGGTTTCGGTAGCAAACTGAGCTTCATTCCATTTTACATTGAACAGGTTGTTGACCTGAATGTTTGCCCCCCACTTCTGACGGTTATAAGAAAGTATCAGATCATTGACAAAATAAGCTTTTGTTTTAATGCTATTGTCTTCTACTGCTGGTCTTTCACCAAGATAACGGTACTGAAGACCTAGAGAAAATCCTTTTAAGAAATCCCAGTTTACGGATCCTGTACTGGTCACTACTGGTGCTAATGGAATATAATCCTGTCCTTTTTCTTCTTCAATAAATCTTGCATGAGAATAATTGATGTCTGCGTTCAGGTAAAAGTTTTCCAATGGCTGAAAACGGATTCCCAGATCAGCACCGAAACGTCTGGATTTTCCAGAGGGTTCTACCACCGCATCATCTCCTACATATACAAATTCCTGCTGCAGATCCATATACCACACCGTAGGTGTAATAATTAATGATTTGAATGGATGTAATCTTACTCCAAAATCAGCTCCTATAGAATAAGGAAGCGTATTTTCATTTTTATTGGTAACGACTACTCTCATATCATTGGAATGGAATCCCATCCCTGTTTTTAGAAACCACATTACATTATCACTCTGAGCATAAGAAAAGTTCAATTTAGGACTCACTCTTGTTGCTTCTTTTGATTGTCCTGAAGGCAATTGTTCAGGATCCAATAGATTATGCATATTGAAGATAAAGTGATCGACTCTTACGGCTGGATTAATTGTCCATTTTCCCGTTTTCCAAACCAAGCCCGAATAGGCATGAAGATTAGTTTCTGTTCCGTTCACATCAGACAATCGATCAAGCAGCATATCTCTGTGATAGACATGGTTCAGTTGTAAGGTATTGACATCATCGTTTCTTAAGCCAATTCCGGAAGTCCAGTTTAATGAGCTATTAGGAAGAGAGAAGCTTTTGGTGTATTTAACTTCTGCTCCATAGATATTTCTTCCATCAGTCTGTTGAATTTCATCCCCGTGATCTTTATCTTTCAAGAAAAATGTAAAATCGGAATACAGATTGAAATTATACTTTGAATAAAAAGCCATCGCATCAATCTGCTCAGATGGAGAAATGATATGCTTAAAGTTCATCTGAAGGTTTGTTCTGGATGTTTTTCCGCCTTCGGTAGGGTCTATACTTCCCCATCTTCCGATGATTCCTTCATCTACTGCACGTTCAGGAATCTGCCCTGAAGCGTTCCATGAGGAATTGAAGGTTGAAAATTGAATATTGAAGTAATCATTATCCGTAATCCATTGGTTATACTTTCCGAAAATATTAACTCTGTTGAAATTTTGTTTTACATCAAAAGGCCCATCAGTATAATTGTATTCGGCAGCGACATACGCATTTTTTCTACCCAGATCATCATGAAGGATATTGAACATTCCCAATACTCTTTTGGAGTTGAATGAACCTCCTTCGAGTTTAATCATACTATTTTTCAATCCATTATACGTTTGAAAATCTACATACCCTGCGGTATTGAAGTCTCCACGATCCATATAATAGGCTCCTTTTCCAAAATCAATATTATTTACTGTTTCAGGAATTACAAAGTGAAGATCAGAATACCCTTGTCCGTGAGCATGAGATACGATATTCACAGGCATTCCGTCTACATTTACGCTTACATCTGTTCCATGATCGGCATCAAATCCTCTTAGAAAAAGCTGTTCGGCTTTTCCTCCGCCCGCATGCTGTGCAATGAATAACCCTGGTACTTTTCTCAATAAATCCTGTGCTGAATTAACAGGAAATTTATTCAGATCTACCTTAGTAATTGCTGATAAAAAAGAACTATGATTAATAGCTACTTCAGAGATCTGAAATGGTTTATGCTGTAAAAAAATAACTTTATTTTTATCATCATCATTGGTAACCAACCATTTTACCTCATCATATCCCTGACGGCTGATCATCAATGTATCAGGAAGTGATTTAACAGGAATAGCGAAAGTACCGTCCGTTCCGGTATGAGTGTGGCTGTTACCGTGGTCATACTTCACCAATACATCCGCAATGGGGAATTTGTCTTCTGCATCTTTGATTTGCAACTGCTTTTCTGCTTCCTGAGCCATCATTTTTCCACTGAATACCATGACAAGAAAAGCGGCTGCTATTTTAGTTATTTTCATTTTTTGTTTTAGTTAAATTATAAATTAGAGGGTGGATAGAAGATGATAGATAATACACGAAGAGATGATAGATGTTTTAGTCTTAAATTCAATAGGAAATTTTGAAATTCCAATTACTCGTGAAAGAATCACAACCTTGAACATTCCTACTCTCAAACTCTCAAACTCTAGAACCCCCAACCCAAGCCTACGCTTTTGCTTTAAGAAATATCTTTTGAATTAAAAGAGTAATCCATGTTCCTGCTACGAAAGGGAAAGTAAATACTCCGCCTACAGCATCCAGGTAATGGTTATCCACCAAAAGATCATCGATTACTATTGTTAGAAACACAGCAATAAGCACCCATAAACCATCTGTTTTTTTAACTCCGGAAAATACAATCGCTGAAAGGACAGCATTAAATCCGAATAATCCCATGTGAATTTCTTTAATAGGTTCCCCATTCAGTTGTGAAAGTCCAGCACCAAGAATAGATGCCGCTAATCCATATAAAGCAGCAATAGGTGAGCTGATAAATACAGCAAGAAAGAAAATCATTCCTGAAAGCACACCTCCCTGAAATATAACTTCACCAAAACCGTTGGTACAGGTAAGGAAATCATCATACTTTGTAGATACAACCTCTGCACTCAACATTGCAGATGGAGGAATATGTGTAAAATGATGCAAAGCAAACACAAGAATCCATGTAATCACAATAAAAGGAAAAGTAAACACCGGAATTTTCTTTTGAATGAAAAAATGCTGAATAACAGCTGCCAATGCACCTCCCAATATAATAAGTACCCAAATTAAGATTGTTGTTTCAAATAAAAAAGCCAATGCTACTCCTACAAGTGCTGCACTGAAACCGTACAATCCGGCATTAATTTCAGACTGACTGTACTTCAGCTTCATGGCAGTAAAGGTTCCGACTGCTGTTGAAAGCAATACCGCAACTCCACATTGCCAGCTTCCCATAAAGATTCCTATAAGAAACAGAAGCCCAGTCCATCTGTTTTCCTGAAGCATAATCTGCCCGATTCCTTTTAAAACATTGTCTAAAAAAGGTAGTTTTTTGAAAAATTCGTCCATAGTTTTTTTAATTGTATTAATAATGTAAGGTGAAATATTGTTCGAGATGCGGAGTACGGGTTTCGAGATGTGTGGTGCGGGGTACAAGGTGCGGAACATTGTAGACTTAAAGATCAACAGTTTATTTTGCTTTGCAAGTGAATGGTTAATCTTTAGTGAAGATACAACAACTTTAAACCTTGAACTTTAAGCGCTCCTACTCTAAAACCCTCAAACCTCACTACCATCCCAGAAAGACCATTCCGATTCCGCAGACTGTTACCACAGCGCCACTTACAACTCCCATATATCTTTCCAGTTTTTCAGTATTGAATAATGTTGAATAGCCATACCGTCCTAAAAGAACCATTCCAAGCATTGTTAAAACAGTAGTAACAGTAAATGAAGTTACCAGAACGGCAATCTCAGACATAGAATGTTTTACTCCGGAATAGAATAATAAAGGAATCAAAGGTTCACTTGGTCCCATCACGAAAATCATAAAAAGAACAAGTGGGGTTACTTTTATCCTTTTTTGAGGCATTACTACTTCACTATGATTGTGTTCATAAACGTAAACATCATCACCCATTACATCGAAATGTTTATGAGGTTTATTCCTGATGGCCTGAATAAGCCCATATACCAAATAAATTCCGCCAAAGATCAGCAATGCCCATCCCGAGAAGTTTCCTCTGATATCCTGAAACCAGGAGATTTTATTCAGCTGCCAGCCTAAAAACACTCCAACAAAACCAAGGATCAGAGAGCTAAGAACATGTCCAAACCCACAAACCACAGTTAATATTGCCGTTTTCATTCCACTCCATTTTTTGGATTTGGAAATTACAATAAAGGGTAAATAATGATCTGGCCCTGAAGCTGTGTGTATAAAACTTATTGAAACGGCACTCAAAAGAAGCGCCCAAACTGTACTATCCATTTTCTATTAATGCTGTTATTTCAGATTCTTTATTACGTTTTGGCTAAAGCCAATGGAAGGTTTCTTTTATTTGCGCGGGCTAAAGCCCGCTTCTGTTGAATAGATGTTCTCGGAGATTTCGGAGATACCAGCCTTTACAAGGCTCCTGATTTCCTTTTTACTCCAGAGACCAAAGGATTTCCTGCACATACACGAAAAAGTTGTACATCAGTTCTCCACCATGCCCTAAAGCTCTTACTACAAAACCATTATCTTCCATAGCAGAAACGCCCACCTCCATATCTTCATGATGCTGTGCTGCAGCTTCTATAATTTCTTCAATCAGACTATTTTTATCTACATTTTCTTTTGTACTATAGAAGATCAAAGTTCCCTGGTGGGTATATTGCTCAAGATTACCGATACTGCTGATCGGAATCAGATCAGGCTGGATCACCACATTATCTTTTACAACCAATTTATTGTTATGATAGATTTCCATCAAGTTCTGGAAACGTCTCAGTTTAAAGACTTCACCATAATGTTTTCTTCCACAAGTAATGATCTCACTGATGATAATCTGGCTGTTTTTCCCGATATGAATATGGGCTTTACTTTTAAAGTTTGAATCTTCATGCGGAACAATGGGATGCGGAACATAAGCAAAAGAGGTTTCATCCTCCATCGTTACATTCAACTCCTGAACAGCCTTATCTTCCATATTGAAAAGTCTCTGATACGACTGTGATTGTAACTGAAGGGAAGATCCTTTTTCAAGAGCTACATCCAGGTGATAATGATCTCCATCCAGAATTCCCGGGGAGGAACTCATCACCATTTGATACAGTTTCTTATCATTTTTCCTCTGCCCTACAGAAACAACTCTGAAAGGCAGTGAAACGTAAAGATCCTTCACATATGATTCTCCTCCCTTAAATCCTGCGATAATATTTAAACGACTATCCATTTATCTTACTAAGTTCGGTTCTTCAATTTCTTCTAAAAGAGCATATTTTTTGATCCATCCAATCACTTTATCCAATCCTTCATCTGTTTTAAGATTGGTGAAAACAAAAGGATTTCCTTTTCTCATTCTTCTGGCATCATTTTCCATTACTTCAAGGCTTGCCCCTACATAAGGAGCCAGGTCGATTTTGTTGATAATCAATAAATCTGATCTTGTAATACCAGGGCCTCCTTTTCTAGGGATTTTTTCTCCTTCTGCAACATCAATAATGAAAATAGTAACGTCTGCAAGGTCCGGACTGAAAGTTGCAGAAAGGTTATCACCTCCACTTTCAATAAGAACCAATTCAATTTCAGGGAAACGCGCAGCTAGTTCATCTACTGCTTCAAGGTTCATACTTGCATCTTCACGGATCGCAGTGTGAGGACAACCTCCTGTTTCTACTCCGATAATTCTATCATGAGGAAGAAGACTGTTTTTAGCCATAAATTCAGCATCTTCTTTAGTATAAATATCATTCGTGATTACTCCAAGATCGTAAGTTCCGAATAATTTTCTGCTTAAACGTTCTAATAATGCAGTTTTTCCTGATCCTACAGGCCCTGCAACTCCTACTTTTATATATTTTCTGTTTTCCATTTTGTTAAATTTTACTTTGTTTGATTTTTGATTGTTTTAACGCTGAGAGCGCTAAGATTTTTTATTGATGGTGAAGATTTTTCGTTCGCAGGGGCGTTACACTCAGCAAAGACCTCTTCATCCATTTAACTTATTTATTTTCTACGACATATAAAGTCTTGAATAAAGCCTTTCGTGCTGCATACATCTGATATCAAAAGCTGTATTGCAAAGCCCTACCAGATCTCTGTCCAGCTCCATGGTTTCCCAAACTGTTTTTTCCATAACAGGATATAAAGCGAATAAGATATCCTGCCCATCAAGCTGTCCTAGCGGAACCAACTTTACCGCATTGGTAATCATTCCGGCAACTGAGGTATAATAAAATCCTAACAGCGCTTCATATAAAGGAATTTTCATCAAATAAGCATAGACTCCAAATACGATACAGTAATGAGAATTGGCTTCTTTATTTCGAACAGCCTTTTCAAATTCATCCATCAATGGGAAGTTGTCTCTTCTTTTGAAGATTTTAATTAACCTTAATCCTAATTTCTGACTAGCTTGGCGGATTTCTTTTGGACATTTTATCGCATTACACTCATTATCGAGATCCAAAAGTGCCTGTAAATCTCCTTTTTCGGCTGCTTTATAAGCTAGTTTTACAAAGGCCCCATCATTGAACTTAAGGTTGTACTGGAGCATGTTCTGTACAAACTCTCTCGCGGTCTCCAAATTATGAACGATTCTTTCCTGTACATACGTTTCAAGTCCGTTGGAATGCGTATAACCACCGATTGGAAGCGTGGGATCTGCAAGATGAAGCAGCCCTGATAAAAAATTTATGTTCATATTATTATTCATCTTTTGGAGCGGCCATTTTTAAGATTTTGGTAAAAATTGTAGAGCCAAGACTTCCGTGTCCGTGAGGTTCTACATTCGATTTTAGAAGATTAAGCAGCTTTACCGATTGTTTTACCGGTTTAAAACCACTTGCTTCCAGCCATCTGAACATAGGCATTTCAAACGGAAGCAATACTTTATCTTCTTGAATGAAAAGCGGAATATGCTTGTTTCCGATTTCATAACATACTGTTCCCATTTCCAATAAAGATCCGGGAACCATTACGATGGCCTCTGTTTCCAGAACATTGATCGCAATTACTTTTTCTGCATCCTCAAAAAGAATATCTCCTTCACGCAAACGCTGCCCTTCTTTTAGAAATTTGATGGCAACATCTACCCCATTTCTGGTTCTTTTACGTTGAATCCTTTTCGTGGTTTCAAACCATTCAAGATCCAGATAATCTATATTCTTTTGGGTAGGATTTTCGGTGAGATTGCCTATGGTTTGATTAATTATCATCTTTAGCCGATTTTTTTCTGAAGTCAAAGTTTTTAGAAATGCCTACCCCGAATGTTGAACCACTGATTCCTGCTACATAGCTCTTCGTCCAACCTTCTTGTTTGGTTTTCGTCTGAAGCATTGAAAGTTCTGCAAATTTGAATTTCAACGCCCAGCCACCGCCTAATAAAACTCCGATCAAAGGGTAAGCACGGAGACGGAAACCATTAAAGTTCTCCATCGCATCAGCCGTGATTGTCTGTTGTTGTCCCCATACATAATGAGCATCTACCTGTCCGATCAATACAAAGTACTTTCCAAGCATTACCGATGGGCTATACCAAATTCCGGCTTCATTTTGTTTATAAACAACATTATGGTTCACAGAATTCTGAGAGTAAGCATAATTAACCCCGATAAGGTCATTATTATTGATAAAATATCCTACTCCAAGGGGCGCGCTGGAAACGGTACTGCTGCTGTTTGTAGGAGTTGTGACCTTTGAGTAATCCAATGAACCATACATCATAAATTGTCCTTTTGGCCCATCTTCATCACTTTTAAGCCTGTGTCCTCCTAAAAATTGAGCACTCACTTTACCAGAAAATAAAGACATTCCGGCTACAGCAAGAGAAAAAACTGTTTTATTTAAATATTTCATTCTAAACGTAGTTCTATAATTGTTTTAAAATAGGGTCTGATAAATCTTTTTTTGCTGTTAAATAAACCTAACAGGTTTTTAAAATCTGTTAGGTTTTATTGATAAGATTTATCTTAGAACAAGTAATACAACTGTGTTAAAGGAAGTGTCTCTGCCGGTTCGCAAGTGATGTATTCACCATCTACCGTTACTTTATAGTTTTCAGGATTTACTTCAATTAGAGGAGTCTTATCGTTATGGATAAGGTCTTTTTTACCAATATTTCTACAGTTTTTCACTGGAAGAATCATTTTTTCTAATCCGTAAGAAGCAATCGTTCCGTTATCGATAGAGATCTGAGATACGAAGTTGGCACAAATACCATACTTAGCTTTTCCGTGAGCTCCAAACATATTTCTGTAAATAATTGGCTGTGGCGTTGGAATAGAAGCGTTAGGATCTCCCATTTTTGCAGCAATTACAAATCCTCCTTTTACAATCATTTCAGGTTTCACTCCGAATAAAGCTGGCTTCCAGATTACTAAATCTGCTAGTTTTCCTTCTTCAAGAGATCCTACGTATTCTGAAATACCGTGTGCAATCGCCGGGTTGATGGTATATTTGGCAACATATCTTTTTGCACGATAGTTATCGTTTCCACTATCCTTATCTTCCGCTAAATCACCTCTCTGCCCCTTCATTTTGCTTGCCGTCTGCCAGGTTCTTGTAATCACTTCACCTGGTCTACCCATTGCCTGAGAGTCTGAACTCATGATACTGAAAACTCCCATGTCATGAAGGATATCTTCTGCTGCAATGGTTTCAGGACGAATACGAGAATCTGCGAATGCCACATCTTCAGGGATGTTTTTACTCAAATGGTGGCAAACCATCAACATATCTAAGTGCTCGTCGATTGTATTGACTGTATAAGGACGCGTAGGGTTGGTAGACGCAGGTAATACGTTTGGATACATCGCAGCTTTGATGATGTCCGGCGCGTGACCTCCACCTGCACCTTCCGTGTGGAATGTATGGATTACTCTTCCATTGATCGCTCTCATCGTATCTTCAAGGAAACCACCTTCATTTAAAGTATCTGTGTGGATGGCAACCTGAACGTCATATTTATCTGCTACTTTTAAAGCAGCATCAATAGTTGCTGGCGTTGCTCCCCAGTCTTCGTGAATTTTTACTCCTAAAGCTCCCGCCTCAACTTGTTCTTCGATAGGCTCTTCTGCTGAGCAGTTTCCTTTTCCGAAGAACCCTAAATTCATTGGATACTCTTCTGCTGCTTCAAGCATTTTCTGCATGTTGAATTTCCCTGGAGTTACTGTTGTAGCATTCGTTCCGTCGTTAGGGCCTGTTCCTCCTCCGATCATGGTAGTGATCCCACTATATAGAGAGGTTTCAATTTGTTGTGGGCAGATATAATGAATGTGAGTATCAATTCCTCCGGCAGTTACGATATATCCTTTTCCACCATGAACTTCAGTAGAAGCCCCAATGATCATGTTAGGAGATACTCCATCCATGGTATCAGGGTTACCTGCTTTACCGATTCCTACGATTTTACCATCTTTAATCCCGATATCACCTTTTACAATTCCCCAGTGATCGATAATTACTGCTCCTGTAATACAAAGATCCAGAACTCCTTCATCTCTTTTTGCAGTAACATTTTGTCCCATACCATCACGTACGGTTTTACCTCCTCCAAAAACGGCTTCGTCTCCGTAATGGGTGAAATCTTTTTCAATTTCAATAATAATTTCAGTGTCTCCCAGTCTGATTTTATCTCCGGCTGTAGGACCTAATATATTGGCGTACTGTTTTCTATCTACGTTTAAGCTCATTTTACTGATTTTTAAAGTTTAACTCCTGAACTTTTGCTAAGCTTGCTTTTTTCTGATCTTCAGAATCTACCTGTCCATCAACAAGGTTATTGAAGCCCATTGCTTTTTTAGTTCCTCCTATTTCTACCAATTCCACTTCTTTTTCTTCTCCCGGCTCGAAACGTACTGCAGTACTTGCTACAATATTCAATCTCTTTCCGAAAGCTTTTTCACGATCAAAGCTCATCGCCTTGTTCACTTCGAAAAAGTGAAAGTGTGATCCTACCTGGATAGGACGGTCTCCCGTGTTGGTTACTTTTATTTTAACTGTTTCTCTGCCTTCGTTGCAGATAATAGTACCTTCTTTTACAAAAATTTCTCCTGGTATCATAATCAATAGGAATTAACGGATTGGGTTGTGTACGGTTACCAGCTTCGTTCCATCAGGGAATGTAGCTTCGATCTGAACATCGTGGATCATTTCTGATACACCCGGCATCACATCTTCTTTAGTCAGAAGATTTGCGCCTTCTTGCATGAGTTCAGCAACTTTTTTTCCATCTCTTGCTCCTTCAAGCAAGAAGTGACTGATTAATGCAATAGATTCTGGGTAGTTTAATTTAAGGCCTCTAGCCTTTCTTTTTAGAGCCAGCTCGCCTGCCAGAAATAGCATAAGCTTCTCCGTTTCTCTCGGTGTTAAGTGCATAGTATTTTTATTTAAAATTGGACAAACAGTATCCGGTTCGCCTTTCTCAAAAGACAAATTGATATGTTCAAAAAATGTAAAATGTGGAATGAAGCCTATGGATCTGTATCTACCATAGAATACAAACCACAAAGGATCATTAAAAGTTTAAAATAAGATTAGCAGCCCGCTATTTGCAGGGAATGATACAGAATGTATCTTGGTGCTGTAATATAAACACGATTTTGAACGGCCGCAACCGGTGTATTAAAAGTATACTTATCAAAGAAATAGTTGAGCCATTGCTGAGCAAGTATTGAATAATCAAATTTTACTTTCTCCCAATCATTAGAATCCTGTACATCCTGGGCATCTGAAAAACTATAGATTTCAGGCTGAGTCTGCTGATCGGATTTTTGTTGAAGAAGATGAATTTTTGATAAGAGATCAGAGTATGATTTAGTTTTTCCCGTATGTGTAAGAAGACCTACACATAAAGCTGAGAAAAATAATACAAAAGAGAAAAATAGGACTCTTTTTTTCATGTCTGATAATAATGGTGTAAAATTAGAGTAATCTTAAATTCCGGGCTATCAAAAAAATTATTTAAAATGTTCAAAATCGCAACAAATACAATTTTATATAAATTTAACATTTCTTTATAAATCCTTTATTTACAATACTTAAAGACTATTAATGAACTATGACAAATATTTTATTGTCCCAATTCCAATAATTACAACAATCCTCTATATCTTTTTCTTCTATATAAAGAATCGAATAAATATATTAAATAAATTCAATATAAAACATTAAAAAAACGTTATATATCAATGTTTTCTTGACAATAAAGTTTATTTCACAAAAAGAGATCGGATTTTTTTCTTTCCTTATAATTATCGTAAATTTGTATACAACTTACTTATTTTAATTTTAATAAAAATAATAAAACGTAATATGTCAAAAGCAATTTCGCAAGTACCATTAGCGGTAAACGAACCGGTAAATTCTTATGAACCGGGATCTCCAGAAGTTAAAAGCCTTATCAACACTTACAAAAAAATGTGGGCTGAGAAGGTAGAAATCCCAATGATCATTAATGGAAAGGAAGTAAAAACTGATTCAAAAGTACAGCTTCAATCTCCACAGGATCATGCACACGACTTCGGATTTTACTACCAAGGTGGTATGCAACATGTGGATGACGCTATCAACGCGGCATTGGCAGCTAAAGAAGCATGGAATGAACTAGGTTGGGAACAACGTGCAGCAATTTTCTTAAAGGCGGCTGATCTATTGGCAGGCCCTTACAGAGATGTAATTAATGCAGCGACAATGATCGGACAGTCTAAAAATGTACACCAGGCTGAAATTGATTCTGCTTGTGAGTTCATCGACTTTTTAAGATTCAATGTAGAGTTCATGACTGAAATGTATTCTGAGCAGCCAGTTTCTGATAACGGAATCTGGAACCGTGTAGAGTACAGACCACTAGAAGGATTCTGCTTTGCAGTAACTCCATTCAACTTTACAGCTATTTCAGGAAATCTTCCAACTTGTATGGCAATGTTAGGAAACGTTGTGGTATGGAAGCCTTCTGACAAGCAGGTTTATTCAGCAAAAGTAATCATGGATGTATTAATTGAGGCTGGTCTTCCTGCTGGGGTTATCAACATGATCTTTACAGATGGTAAAGAAACTGCTGAGAAAGTATTAGCTCACAAAGATTTTGCAGGTCTTCACTTCACAGGTTCTACAAAAGTATTCCAGGGAATGTGGAAAATGATCGGTGATAATATCCACAACTACAGAACTTATCCAAGAATTGTTGGAGAAACTGGTGGTAAAGATTTCGTAATTGCTCACCCTTCTGCAAACGTAGAGGCAGTAGCTACTGCTTTAGTAAGAGGTGCTTTCGAATACCAAGGACAGAAATGTTCTGCGGCTTCAAGAGCTTATGTACCTAAGTCTCTTTGGGCTGATGTGAAAAAAGTAATGGAAGCTCAAATGGCTACTATTAAAATCGGTTCTCCTGAAGATACATCTAACTTCGTAAACGCTGTAATCGACAAAAATTCTTTCGAAAAATGTAAAGGATATATTACAAGAGCAAACGAATCTTCTGAGGCTACTGTAGCAATCGGTGGAACTTGTGATGATTCTAAAGGATGGTTTGTACACCCAACAGTAATTGAAACTACAAACCCTCAATACGAAAGTATGGTAGAAGAAATCTTCGGCCCAATCCTTTCTGTATTTGTATACGAAGATCAGGACTGGAAAGAAACTCTTAAATTAGTTGATTCTTCTTCTCCTTATTCACTAACAGGTTCTGTATTCTCTCAAGACCGTTACGCTATTGCTGAGGCTTACAAAGCTTTAGAAAACGCATCTGGTAACTTCTACATCAATGATAAGCCAACTGGTGCTGTAGTAGGTCAACAACCTTTCGGTGGTGGTAGAGCTTCAGGAACTAACGATAAAGCGGGTTCTAAAATGAACCTTCTTAGATGGACATCTGTAAGAAGTGTGAAAGAAACTTTTGTTTCTCCAAAAGATTACAAATATCCATACCTAGGGTAATTATAAATAATGAGCAATAGACAATAAGTATAAGTAATTGTTGTCTTGTTCTTTCAACACAGCCTCGGAATTTCGGTTTCGGGGCTTTTTTATGGTGTGTTGCGAGATGTCAGGATACGAGATACGGGGTGAAAGTTCAAGATTTCCATACTTTCACTGATCACTAGCAATTCATTATTCACTTGCGAAGCAAAACCGCCCCTTGAAATTGAAAACTAAAACATCTATCATCTCTTCGTCTATTATCCCCCATTTCTAATACTCTAACACTCTCAAACCCTCCCATTTCCTTACTACCTAACATCTTTTAACAAACTTTACCTATATTTTACGACTTCCAGTCCCTTGTTAGGAATAAAAATTGTTTTTTCATCAATACACCCCAAAATAAAATTGTATGAAAAAGTTATTGCTAACAGCCATCGGCATAGGATTATTTGCAGTGAGCTGTGGAACCAAGGAGTCATCCATGTCTACAAGTAATAGTGATTCAGTTAATACACGGGCTGCATCGCCAACTACAACAGACACCATGACCACAAAAATGAAGAATCCTGATAGTATCAAGATGAAAAAGGATTCGATGGCAACACCTCCTGCCAAGTAGTATTATATACGTTTAATTTAAAATGGAAAATCTGCAGATGAAAGCGCTGCAGATTTTTTTGATAATAGGTTTAAGGATAAATACATTAATTGACTTATTGGATGAAAAAAATAGGTTTTGGCTAAAGCCAATGAATTGGTTTATTTTATTTATTGAGCGGCCAGGCTAAAGCCCGCCCCTATTGATGTTGATATCCTCATGCATATGTACACAGATAAAAGTTGTTTAACGACAAGATCTTTTATCTTTTATCTTTTATCTTTTATCTTTTATCTTTTATCTTTTATCTTTTATCTTTTATCTTTTATCTTTTATCTTTTATCTCTATATTTGATTAATCACCAAACATAAAAAAGTATTATTATGAAAAAATTATGGCTAGGAGCAATTCTTGGGCTTCTTTTCCTTGGAAGTTGTGCTCAAAACAAAGAAAAAAGAGAGGAATTTAAGGAAGCTCACAATAAAGATTCTTTAAGAAACAGAATGGGTGATTCTGCTGTTGCCAATTCTGAACCGGCATCGGTAACTCCTGATACTTCAAAAATAAAAACCGACAGTACAAAGACTAAATAAAATCGCAAATCCACAGAATATCTGTGGACTTGCACTTAAAAAAACTTGACTGAAAAAAAACCGGGCAATCAACCCCGATTATATGATATGTATATATTCTTTTGTAGAATATTTCATTGCATAGGAAAAGAGGAACCGTGGCTATTTCATGAAAAACGAAATATACACGCGTTCCATATCAAAATTTCATGGTTTGGCTTGTTGTTGGGAGAACATACCTTATTTCAGGAAAAAGAAAATTCATTCCTTCAAAATTAAAAGGGTAAGATGTGATATGATTGTGGTCATTCCCGTAACACTTTCACAAAGATATGATAGTAGCCGTCTTACAAAAAACAATAGGTTATCCATTTTCGTGAAAATAGCAAGACAGAATGGATGAAACTATTCACTTTTAATCGTTTTCCCGAAAATGAACATTTTTATCTAATTGATTTTCAAGATCTAGATGCTTAATATACGCAGATGGTGAAAAGTCCGTAACTGCTTTGAATACTGCAGCAAACTTGCTATGTGAAGAAAAACCACATTCATCAGCAAGAATACTGATTTTGTATTGTCTATACTTTTCGTCATTGATAAGTTTATCTACAATATAACTGATTCTTAATCTATTGATATACGTTTTAAAGTCTGCACTTTTGTGCTGATTGATCACATAAGACAGATACTTGGTATTGGTATTAAGTTCTCCTGCTAAAAATGAAAGAGACATTCCTTTATTGTTGTAAAGATTTCCTTTTTCAAACTCTTCAAGAAGTTCAAGCAGTTTTGTTTCTGTTTCAGATGTCATCAGAGAGTCATTCCTCTTTCGGTCTGCTTCAGAATCTTTTTCGTCTATTTCCTCTACCGATATATTTGAAAATTCAGAATGGGCGGGCTGTCTTAATAATGTTCCTTTATAGCCATTGGTTACTTTTACTTGAGTTCTTATGATATTCCTCAACTTTGAAAGTTGTCTTTTCTGTCTTATTTTAAAGAAAATAATCAAGCCTACCAATGAAACAAACAATATGATGATAGCCGCATTTTTAGCTACATTCATTTGCCCACTTCCTTTATTAACTTTAATTGCAGCTTCTTCTTTAGGTATTCCTGAAAACCCCTGATTACGGGCAGCAATACTGTCATAAGCTCTCACATATTTCACAGCATATAAAGAGGCTTTAAAATTGTCGCCTGTTCCTTCGTAATAATCATTAATATTGGAATAAACTGCTTTTTTAAGTTTTAGACTTCGGGAAGTATCCGCAATTTTTTCGGCTTTTTTCAAATATATTTCAGCATCTTTCCAGTTCTTTTGTTTTAAACGAATCCCCCCTAGCCCATTATAAACCAGTCCTAATGTACAGCTTCCGTCTTTGAGCAAGTCTTCAGCTTTCCTGTAATAACCTTCAGAAACGACATAATCATTAAGCTTAAAATAAACATCTCCCAATAATTGATAGGAAGCCGCCTGGGTTCTTTCTTCATTCTGACTATCAATTTTTCCGAAGTTTTTAAGAGAAAATTCAATGTATTGTATTGCATTTACATAGTTGCCTACTTCCATTTCATAAAAAGCCATCTCCTGATTCAACAATCCTTCTGCTTCATTACTTTCCTGAAAACCAGAAATTTGCCTAGACGCATTCAGTCCTTTGAAAATATATTTCTTGGCTCTTTCATATAACCCTACCTGTCTATATTGTCTCGCCAATAATCGACATACACTGGCCATCCATTCTCTATTATTAGCTTGCTCAATTAATGAATGGGCATTTTCGCTAAAACATATTGCTTTTTTAAGTTCACCGCTATGATGGTAAAGCTCTGAGGAAAGCATAAGACTTTTCACCTTCTCTGAGGGTTGGCGAGCAGACATGTAGAGTGAATCAGCTGTTTTTATAGCCTTAGGTAAATTTTTATAGGCCATGATAGAGGAAGTCCTTTCGCACGCCTGATCGAAATTGCTTTTTTTCTGAGCTGATATGAAGATTGCTGTGGTCAGCAAAAACAAAAGTTTCAATAGATTATTAGACATAAAAAAACAAATTATTATTCTTATAATAATTCATCATTTTCTCACGGGTGTCTTTTTGTTTTTTACAAAATTAGTAATATTTTGCTTTTTATTAAAATATTCTATTGAAATTTAATCATTTAACTAAAATTATCATTTACATTAATTTTAATAATAAGTCCAAAACAATAGATGTTTTTCTTTCATATAAGCCTAAACCTGTATTAAAAATAAGGTTCTTTAAAAATTATTTTCAATGTGACGAACTTAAATGTCATCATATTTATTACATTTGCAGGGAACAAATCGTTTTTTATGAAAAAGATCGCTATACTTTCTACTCTTTTTATAGGTGCACTAGCATGGGCACAAGGTATCAAATTTGAGGAAGGCAACTTTGCTTCTATCCTCGCTAAAGCCAAAAAGGAAAACAAATTGGTGTTTATAGATGCTTATGCATCATGGTGCGGCCCCTGCAAACTGATGGTAAAAAATATTTTCCCATTGAAAAATGTAGGTGACTATTATAATTCTCATTTTATCAATGCTAAAATTGATATGGAGAAAGGAGAAGGTATTGATCTTGCTAAAAAATATAATGTAAAGGCATTTCCTACTTACTTATTCATTGATGGAAATGGTGAAGCGGTACACAGAACGTTGGGATATGTTGAAGAAAAAGATTTCATTCAGTTTGCAAAAGATGCAGAAGATCCGAATAAAAAATTGACTTCTTTAAAACAACAATTTGAAAATGGAGAAAAAGAACCTGCTTTTTTGAAGAATCTTGCAGAGCTTACCATATATAACGATTCAGAATTTGCCGGTAAGGTATTGAATCGCTATTTCCAGGTAAAACCTACGATGGAAGAAGAGGATGCTCAATTGCTTATTGCTGGTACATCCACTACAGAAAGTCCTTTGTATAAGATTTTTCAGGATAAAAAAACAGAAATTTTTAAATTTTATCCTGAAGATAAATATGCTAAGATTGACCAAAGCATTAAAATCAATACGATCTCTAAAAAGGCATATAATTCTGAGACTAAGACCTGGAATGACCCATATTTTCTTGCAGAAATTCAAAAATTAATGAGTAAAGAGGATGCAGAGAAATTATTAAAAAAACTGAAAGCCAACAGAGCTTTAAAGAATAAAGACATTCCATTGTATGAGAAATTAACTTTAGAACTATACAAAGATTATTCTAAGGCAAGTTCTGCAGAATTAAACTCTATTGCCTGGAATTTCTTTGAAAACATAAGCAATAAAACGTCTTTACAACAAGCAGTAGCATGGGGTGAAGAATCTGTAAAAAAGGATCAGAATTTTGCCAATACAGATACTCTTGCTAATCTTTACAATAAGGTGGGTGACAAGAAAAACGCAAAAATTTGGGCTGAAAAATCTATAGAACTGGCTAAAAGCTCAGGCCAGGATAGTTCTGATACGGAAAAATTATTGAAAAGTCTTTAATAGATAAAAGTATAAAAATAAAAACCGCAGAATGTTCTGCGGTTTTTTTATGTGTTTGTCTCGTCCTGAAAAAGGTTGACTAAAAAACGCTAAAATCAGTCATCCTTATGAAATTAAAAAAAACATCTTCTCCTGTACAAGAATACAGTGAAGCTTTCAAAAGACAGGTTGTCTCTTAATATGAACGGGGATTATATACAAAATCCCAATTACAAACCCGATACAACATTCGAGGTAATTCATGCATTCCGAGTTGGTTAATAAAATTTGGTAACTTTAGTTATGAAAAACAGCTAAGTAAAGGTAGGCCAATGAAAGATCCGCAGAAACAAAAAATCAAAGAGCTTGAAGCAGCTTTAGCCAAAAAAGAAGAAGAGCTTAAAGTATTCAGGAAGTTTATAGAAATCGCAGAACGAGAGCTTAAGATTGAGATTGTAAAAAAGTCTGGTTCCAATCAATCCAGGAAATAAGGTTAGATACTACACTTACACTGGAAGATATCTGCCGATTGTTTGGATATAGCAAACAAGCTTATTACAAGAGGAAAAAACGCTCCACGTTGAATAATAACGATGATAGAGCCATAGAGTTGGTATTATCCATCCGTAAAAAGATGCCTAAGATAGGCACTCGAAAACTTTATGTATTGCTTAAAAATGATTTTGAGAAAGAGGAACTCCATATAGGAAGAGATCGTTTATTCAATCTTTTAAGATTAAATTATCTTTTGATTCCCAGAAAACACAGTTACTTCAAAACAACGAATTCCAGACATTGGATGAAGAAATACCCCAATATCATCAAAGAGAAGGAACTGAAGTGTTCAGAAAAGGTCTGGGTTGCAGACATTACCTATCTGAAGACCAAAGAGAAGAGTTATTATCTTCATTTGATTACCGATGCGTATTCGAAGAAAATTGTAGGATATGAATTGAGTGATAATTTACAGACCAGCTCCACATTGAAGGCATTAAAACAAGCTATAAAGAACAGGTTGTACAAGCATTCATTAATTCATCATTCAGACAGGGGACTACAGTATTGCAGTAAAGAATATACCGAAATGCTGAAGAAAAGTGATATTCTTATCAGTATGACCGAAAACTCGGATCCTTATGAAAATGCTGTAGCGGAGAGAGTGAATGGCATTCTGAAATATGAATTTGGATTGATTGATACTTTTGAAGACTTTAAAAATCTCTCACAACAGCTTGAACAATCAATTTACTATTATAATAATTTAAGACCGCATTGTTCCCTGAACTACAACATTCCAAGCCAAGTACACATGAAAAATAATGTGAAATTAAAAACATATAAAAAACAAAATCAGAATAGGAAAATTCCTACTCTGATTTAAGTATATTTGAATTAGTAAACCAGTCAACCTTTTTCAGGACTAGTCAGTTTGGTTTTTTATACCGTTCTTAGTTTCATTAATATTCAAAAAGAACACTTCCCCAAGTGAATCCACTACCAAAAGCGGAAAGAAGGACTAGGTCACCTCTTTTAATTTTGCCTTGTTCAATGGCCTCGCTTAAAGCGATAGGAATAGAAGCTGCTGTTGTATTTCCGTATTTCTGAATGTTGTTGAAGATTTTTTCATCCGGCAATCCAAACTTCTGCTGAACAAACTGAGCTATTCTCAGATTCGCCTGGTGTGGAATAAACATATCAAGATCTTCGATTGTTTTTCCAGCTTTATTTAAAGCCTCCATCATGGTTTCCGGGAATCTTGTTACCGCATGTTTGAATACGAAGTTTCCGTTCATGATAGGATATACTTCTTTGTCTGTTACATTTTCAGGTTCTTTTCTCATTCTGTCGCTCCATCCGAACTTAGAACCTGGGAATTGTGTACATAATTCATCGGCATATTTCCCCTCAGAATGCATATTGACCGCTAATACATCTCCTGCTTTTTCGTCTTCTGTTGCTGAAAGAACTATAGCTCCTGCTCCATCTCCAAAAATAACAGAAACACCTCTTCCTTCATCAGAAAAATCTAACCCGAAAGAATGAATTTCTGCCCCTACCACAAGGATATTTTTATAAGTTCCCGATTTAATGAAAGCATTAGCTACACTCATAGAATATACGAATCCTGAACACTGATTTCTTACGTCTAATGCTCCAATGGTATCACATCCCAGCATATCCTGAAGTAAAACGCCACACCCTGGAAAATAATAATCCGGAGAAAGGGTTGCAAAAACAATATAGTCGATATCTTTAGCTGTTAAACCTGCATTTTCAATAGCCTTTTCTGATGCCTTGAAGCCTAAGTAAGCTGCAGTTTCCTGAGAATCATTTCTGTTTTTTCTGTGTCTTCGCTCCTTGATGCCTGTTCTTTCGGTAATCCATTCATCATTGGTAGTCATTAGTTTTGCTAGATCATCATTTGTAACAATGTTATCTGGGACATAAAATCCCACACCTTTTATTGTACTTTTAATCATATAGTTTTATAATTTTGGCAAAGATAAAACTTATTTAACACATAGTTTTTCAAAATATTAGTATTTTTACTTTATGCCAATTGATACGATATACAGAAGTACCCACTGCGAATGGGTAGATGTAGAGGCTCCTACTGCAGAAGACCTAAAATTCCTTCATGAACGATACGAAATCAACAATCTTCTTCTGGAAGATACCATAGATCCTAATCACCTTCCAAAATATGAAGAAGACGGAAATGTAAAATTCTTTCTTCTCCGTGAAAGTACAGAGCTGGAAAGAAAAAATCTGAACACCATCAGTGATATCAGCACAAAGATTGCGATTTTCATTCTGGATAAAACCATTATCACCATCCATAGGATGAAAACCAGAAGTATTTCTGAAACAAAAAAGAAACTTTCTCTCATTCAGGAAGAAGCTACTCCACAAAAAGTAGCTTTAATGATCGCCATATTGATTATGAAAAGTTTTGATGATGAATCGGTAAGTTTACTGGAAACCATGGACAATATTGAAAATGAGATCTTCCTCAAGAATACTAACCACACCAGCCAGATCCGAAGATTGTACAAACTGAAACGAAAATCCGGGTTGAACTCGCGGGTTTTGGTGATTTCAACAGATGCCATCGACAAGTTCAAGCTTTTGAACCTGCAAGACTCTGAAATTGTGGATTTAAAGGATAAACACAAGGATGTAGTGGCCGATTTTGACCATTTAAATATACAGATCACCAACCTTATTTCAATGTTTTTGGCGCTTTCGGATCAAAAAGCTAACCAGGTGATGAAAGTGTTGGCCATTTACTCAGTATATTTCTTACCTATCACCTTTATTGCCGGTGTGTACGGAATGAACTTTGAGAATATGCCTGAACTTCATCATAAACATGGTTATTTTATAACATTGGGGGTAATGGCTACCGTTGTTATCAGTACATTTATCTATGTGAGACGCAGACAATGGTGATCTTATGAAGGAATATATTTCTCCTGCAGATTTTGTTGATAATACTGCAAAAGAACATGCTTAATCAGCAAAAGCTGTGAGAGAATTCAATATAACATTATCCTAAATGTTCTCAATATAAAAAAGATGATCAATCTTTATCTTATGGTTTACAAATAAACAGTAATTTAGAGATTGCTCCACCTACAGTTTACAATGACCTAAACAAAATATTAAGACCCGAAAACCAGAGACCATGAAAACTGAAGATCTTAACAAAATTCTGCAGGATAATTCTCTTTCACAGGCATCCAAAGATAAACTGGTTTCTTTGTATGGAAATATCTCTGCTAAAGAATTTTCTGATCTTTTGGATGCAGAGGGAAATCAATATATAGAATTTGTTCAGGAAGGTGGTGGTGTCTGGGGAAGTGCATTGGTAGGTTATCTTTATGGCCTGGAAATCTTTGGAATCCGTTTTTTGAAAATAGCAGGAACCAGTGCCGGAGCTATCAATACCATGCTTATTGCCGCTTGCAAAACAAAGGAAGAACCTAAAAGCGAACTGATTAAAGAGATTCTTTTTAGCTGGAACTTTGCTGATTTTATGGATGGGAAAACGTATGTAAAAACAACCCTTCACGGGATGTTGAACAATAAAGACTTCTTTAAAATCAATGCTATTATTGCTGTTATTTTATTCATTATTCTCGTTAGTATTCCTTTTGCAGCTCCTTCGGGAAGTATTCTGAGTGCCAAACTGATGTTTTTAATTCCTTTGATTCCGGCGCTTATTCTTTTTCTCTGTATCAAAAAATTATACAATAATTTCAGAAAGGAAAATAGCGGGCTTAATCCCGGAAATATATTTTTAAATACGATGAAAGCAGCTTTGGATAATTTTGGAATTCAAACCGTAGCCAATCTTAATGAGAAATTTATACAAAAAGAACATGATCTGAACCTGAACTATCGCTATGGAAACGAACAGGAATATTATAACATCACTTTAGCCAGTATTGAAAAAATCAAAGCTAAAAACCTGGAACACATTGATCAAACCCGATATAAAATCTTTTACGACAGTGCTGTGAACAATGATTATTATAAAAACAACCCTTTTTACCTTCTTCGATCTGAGTATGTTGTGATTGCTACAGATATCAATGCCAAAATAAAAGTAGAACTTCCTACCATGGCCAATTTATACTGGTCTGAAGAAGAGTTAAAACATATCAGTCCCGCAGAATTTGTAAGAGCTTCCATGTCTGTCCCTTTTTTCTTTGAACCTTTTCAGAAGAGAATCAATAAGGATGACAGTTCGGTAAAATATGCATGGAGATTTTGGATGAATACAAAAAAGGAAGATATTAATCCTGTTGGTGTTTTCATTGATGGCGGCAGTATTTCCAATTTCCCTATTGATCTGTTTCATGCAGATGAAGTCTTCTATCCTAGGATGCCTCTTTTTGGAGTACAATTGACGAGTGATTCTGATCTTCTTTCTGAAAAAGGAAAAACCAGTGAGGAAATCCTCAAAACGCCTTTTAGTTATGCCGGAAATATCATCAGTACTTTAAAGGGTTTTAATGATAAAACCTTTCTTACTAAACATAGTTTCTATAAGCTGTACAGCATACAGACTGTCAATTGTGGAACCAGCAGCTGGCTTAATTTCTTTATGAAAAGAGAAGAGAAAGAAGATCTTTTCAACAGAGGTTTTCAGGCTGCCCTTGACTTCCTGAACCAGTTTGATTGGGAAAAATATAAGTATGAACGCATGATGCTTACTATGAAGGAAAAGAAAATACTGAAGGAAGAGGATACGCCTACGGTGGGATAAGGATTTTTAAGTATTTTAGCTGAAAAGCAAACTCATTATGAAATACATCTGTGAATGCTGTGGCGAAGAAAAAGAAGACTGGCCTGCACTGGCCTATAATTCACCTTATTTCTATTCTTGTTTATCTGAGGAAGAACAGAAAAATGCTGAACTTACTTCAGACCTTTGTGTAGTTAAAACTCCTGAAGATACTCATCGATTTATCCGCACTGTTTTAATACAGGAAGTTACCGATGACTGCAGGGATCTTGATTATGGAGTCTGGGTTTCATTAAGTGAAAAAAGCTATACTGAATATGTCGAAAATTACGATAATAAAGAATTCAAAGCTGAATATTTCGGATGGCTTAATACCTATCTTCCTGACTATGATTTTTCTGAGAGCATTCCTACAACAGTTGTGGTAGACAATACCATCGGCCGTCCGTTTGTTTTTCCTCATCAAAGCTATGAGCATCCTTTTGTACATGATTTTTATAATGGAATTACAAAAGACGAGGCAGAGAAAAGGATTAACAGGGTTTTAAATAGCAAATAATACTGAACAGACCTGAAATTCAACTATGGAGGTGCAAAACTCATTAAAGAATAACACTCCCGAAATGCTTGCCTATATTTATTTTATGGCTCCGCATTCTTATTCAGAGGAATATATTCAATCTATTAAAGAAGAATTAGAAAATAGGAATTACAATTTCGGCAATTTCAACGAATATTCATACATCCAATATTTCATTAAAGATCTTTATCCGGGATGGGAAAAGGAAGGAAAAAGAATGTTTGCCGAACTTTCTTCCAATGGATGGACTTATCTTCAGCCTATACAGTACAAATATTCTTGGGGAGTATTTACAATGAAAGGATTTCGTGCCGGTGGTAACGAAAAACTTTGTACTATTATTGATAAATATCTTGATATATATGAATCAACTTGCTCTCAATGTGGTAGTCGAAAACGGGTAGAAAGTTCTTTACAGGAACCTTTCTGTAAAAAATGTAAAGTTAAAAAGTTAAAAAACAAGAGGATCAGGAATATCAATCAATTAGGTTTTACGTATTATGATAAAAAAATACACCGTATCTCATGGTCAGAAATCAAACAGGTGTATTTTGAAATTAATGATTCTTATTCCTATCACATTGAATTGAAGAGATTAACAAAAGAAGAAGAACAGGAAAAGGAATTTGATAATCTGGACTATATATTTTTTTCTGATGGATCATTGAATTTCTTCAAACTACTGACCAAAATCCCAAGAATACTGCTTTCAGATGGCCAGTACAATGAAATCAATACTGTTTGTAATCATTTTGAAAAATGTATCGTATGTCACAGAAAATCAGTATTTAATAACCAGTGTATCATCTGCAGAAATAGGATCAGCTCAATAGAATCTCCGACACCCAGGAATCTGGAACGCTTCAATTCCAAAGCCGGAATTCTAAAATATGAGCAAAAACTTTTTAAACAAACACTTGAATATTGGGCTGAGGAAAGATATAGATACGAAACAGAATCCTTTTTTAAATCAAAATAAAACTTATCAGAAGAAAAAATGGGAGGATTTATAGAATTTTACAAACTGGATAAAGCAAGGATCAGAGAAAACCTGTATCCGAAAATTTCAGATACAAACCTTCCTGATGTATTTTTAGAGGTCATTAATAAATGTTTTGGAACTTTCCGGGATTTTCTGAACAGCGAAAAAGAATTTTCAAGAATATCCTATGAAAAGCTCATGTTAAAACTTCAGCAAGAAGATTACACTTTAGAAAATAATGAGTTTACAGCTCTTTTCGATTGGTTTACCTGGTATTATCAAAATGATCATGAAGGAAGCGAAGAAATATTTGCCCATCACGGATTTGTCAGCATCTGGCATCTGGCTACCCGCTATGAAGTCCCCTTACTCTTTTCAGTTACAGCCATGGGAATTGAAGAATTTTATATTCCACTTCTTGAGACTGCCCTGGAATTGACTATTGACTCTATTTTAAGCAGTGATGAACTTCTTCTGATGGTGGATTACCTTATTCTACTTTCCTTTAAGGTTGCTGTTTTTAAAGAGTCTCCTGATGTAGAGGAAATGAGAAAATCACTTGAGATCTCAAAGTTTGACTCCTCTCCCAACCTGCATATCAGTACAGAAAAGCATTTAAAAACCTACCTTCAAGACCATGATTATCTATACCGTGATGATATGGAACATCTTCTTGAAGGAGGTTATGAATATATTCCTGAGATAATGATGAGCATTAAAGAGAGTCTTGGCTGCTATCAAGGGGCAATTTACCTTGATCACAGCTATTGACCGAAAGAGCCTCTAAAAAATCAAGATACATAGGAACACTTCTCTCAATCCATTCATCTGAAGGGTTACGCTCTATACCGTAATAAACGAAAGGATCTTTATATTGTGCTTTAATATATTCAAAGGTCAGTTCATAAGGTCTGAGAAGCTCCTCCATCGTATATTTATATTTTCCTGAAGCAGAGTATACGTCTTCATCAATACCGGCAGTAACCGCTAAAGCCATTTTTTTGCCAGCCAGTTTAAATCCGCTGTTACTTCCATAAGCCCAACCATACAGGATAACCTCATCCAGCCATTGTTTTAAAAGGGGCGGGCTGCTGAACCAGTAGAAAGGAAACTGGAATACAATAGTATCATGAGACTCCATCAACTGTTGCTCTTTCGCTATATCAATTTTCCCATCAGGATAGGCTTTATACAATTGATGAACCGTATATTTTTGGGGATCTTTTTCCAACTCTTCAATCCATCTTTTATTGATGATAGAATTTTCAATTTCAGGATGGGTAACAATTATCAGTGTTTTCATTATGTTTATAATTTCTACAACAAAATTACAACACTTTACTTACATTTCGTACATTAGCTACCTATTGTAGGGTACTATAAAAAATGTAAGTAATGACTAAAATAAAGGAAACTTCCACCAATTTTGCCAATAAAAAAGCACTTGCAGATGAATGTCCGGAAATCTACGCATCCAATATCGTTGGTGGCCAATGGGCTCTTGCGATCTGCTGTTATCTCATCAATGGTAAAATGAGATTCGGAGAATTGAAGAAACATCTTCAGAATATTACTGAACGTATGCTTACGCTTCAGCTTCGCAGGCTGGAAGAAGATAAAATCATCACAAGAACTGTGTATGCAGAAGTTCCGCCACGAGTAGAATATGAACTAACGGAAATCGGCTATAAGCTGAAACCTATTATCCTGGAATTCGAAAAATGGGGAATAGAACACAAACAGTTAACCGAAGAGACTTCTGAAAATGAATAAAAAAGATATTCAATATATGGATACTTTTATTCACACAAACAATCTTTAAAGTGTAAATTATACTTCATTTTCTTATTTTGTGTATATTTAATAAACCTAACACAATGTAATAGTATGAAAAACTTGGTATTCTTTATCTCCCTCTCCACAACAATTCTTTGGTGTTCTTCTTTACATGCACAAAAGATTTCCGACGGCCAAGCCTTAGACGTTAACGGTATGGAAGTAACCTTCAACATCCTTAATAAAGAAAGTGTTGAATCTGGTGGAAAACAGTATGACCGTTATAAAGTTTCGGCATCCGTAAAAAATAAATCGGATAAAGCTTACAATATCAGACTTTCCGCATTCCCTCAGATTGTAAGCAATATTGGTCTTGTTGAATTAGACTGCATTAATGCTACCGGATCAAGGCTTACCTCTAAAAAAATTGAGCTGAAAATGAAAGCCCAAATGCTTAACGTAACCTACTCTGCATATGACAAATCCGGGAAATTTATCACCAGTACTATTCCTGTAACCGGTAGTTATTATTTTGATCCCGGAGATACCATTAATGACAATGCTATTTTCATTGTTCCACAGGGTGAAAAACCTGATGTTACCGTGAGAAGCTTAAGATAAGAATTGCTTTAGCAAAAACCTTTCAAACCTATTTTTCTATGTGCCTATGTTAAACATTAAAATATATTTTTTGAACCACATAGACAAATCGTTCTTATACAATGATGACAAGAAAATTCTTTATGTTCTAACTCTCTTTCCACAAAGGTTTTTGTTCCAAAACTTTGGCATGAATCGGACAGGTTTCATGGTGTGCTCCTTTCAGATATCCTGTGCTCATCAGAAACTCATTTACAATTTCACCACCTGTAAATTTGAATGTTTTTTTGAATAATTTCATCCACTCTGGTAGTGTTTTAGGATGATGATGTTCTATCCATTTTTCAAATGATCCAAAATCTTTTTGTAACTCAATGATTGTTTTGGCATTTTCAATGGCCGCGTTTACTTTCAGTTTATTTCTGATAATTCCACTGTCGTTTAAAAGCCTTTCACGATCTTCCTCTGTATAGGCCGCTATTTTTTGAATATTAAAATTATCGTAAGCCTTTCTGAAGCTCTCTTCTTTCTTCAAAACGGTTTCCCAGCTTAAACCTGCCTGGTTGATTTCCAGAATAAGCCTTCCAAACAATTCATTATCATCATGAATTGGAAATCCGTAATAATTATCGTGATAATTTTTATGCAATTCTTTTCTGCTCTCTGGCTGCATTCCGTCTATGGCTAAGCAATAACTCATTGAAGTATCTGTTTTGGTTTAACGGGATAAAGATAAGACAAGGTTGTGACAACTGTTAGTCAGTAGTGTATTTTTTGAGAAAAAAAGCTGGAGGATGGAAGATGGAAGTTTCTTGGGGAAAAAAGAACACTTTGAAGGCCTTTTAATTAATAATTTAGCAAACTCATCAACAACTTTTTTCATTCAGCACCTCAAAAATATTAACTAGCTTAGCTACTATAAAGTATCAATTATGAAATCATTATTCTCCCTTATTTTTTCCTTATTCTTAATCTCCATAAATGCTCAGCATATCTATTCAAAAGCTTATGGAAACGAAAAGAATCCGGCTGTTATTTTTATTCATGGCGGGCCGAGTGGAAATGCCACTTTATTTGAAGGAACTACAGCTCAAAAGCTTGCTGATAAAGGATTTTATGTGATTGTATATGATAGACGTGGTGAAGGACGCTCCAAAGATGAAAATGCTACCATGACTTTTAAAGAAAGTTTTGACGATCTGCATCAGCTTTATAGTACTTATCACCTCAAAAAAGCTCATATCCTTGCCCATAGCTTTGGAGGAATCATTGGTACTTTATTTACCCAGCAGTTTCCATCAAAAGTACGAACACTTACCCTTGCAGGAGCCTTATTTTCCCAACAGGAAACTTACGATCACATTTTGAAGGAAGCCAAGGAATATTTTAAAAATGATCCGGCTCAATTACAAGAGATTTCTGAAATAGAAAATTTGCCTAAAAATTCAGCAGCTTATCGAAAAAGATGCTACGAAACTGCCAGTAAACTAAAATTCTTCGACATGCCCTATCCTACCCTGGAAAGTAAGACTCTTCGACAAGAATATGAAGCTGGCGAATTCTTCAAAAACAATATCAGAAATCAGAACTCTCCGATCAAATTCTACAAGAACGAACCTTTAAACAATCTTGATAATACAGCTGTTTTAAAAGAAATCAAAAGAAAAGGAATTCCTCTTTTCGCTGTTTATGGAAAGAATGATGGAATATTCTCTGAAAAGCAACTGAACAACCTTAAAAACATTGTTGGAAAAGAAAATTTTAAGCTTATTGATAATTGCTCACACTATTTATTTGTAGATCAGCAGGATGAATTTTTGAAATTTATTGAGCTAAAATTAAAATAAAGTGTAGTTTTGTAGGAATGTCAAATACCAGAATCCATATGAAGACTTATAAAGCCATCATTACGATGCTTATTCTGGTATTTTCATTATCACCATGTTCCGTTAAAAGAAATGTTCTCGATATTTTTGACATTCAATATATCAGTGGTTTAAATAAAGTCAAAATAACTTCAGGACTTTCCTTAAACTGTGATACTTCAACAACTTCCTCAAAAGTTTCCATTTCAAAGGCTGAAGCAAAATCCAAATACAAAAGATATTTTTGGAATAGTAATGCTACAGCAAAAAATACCAGGGAAGACAAACTATTTTTTAATGAATATTCAGGGCTTAGTACAGGAAACAGCCCTCCGAAGTATATTTTATTTAAAAGATTGAAATTGAATCTGGCTTAGAACCGCTAATTCATCACAATCAGTTTTTTATAATACAATATTAACTTCAATGAAACATACAACAAACAGCCAGTCTTATGATTTGGCCGGATTATATACTTTATCTCTCCGAATGGTTATCGGATGGACTTACTTTTCAGCTTTCTGGCGCAGACTTATCCTTGAAAACAAGCTTATTCCTGATGAAAAGGGATATATCGGAGAAAAATTCAATCATTTTTTACCCAACGCCTTAGGAATTAAACCCATTATAGAATATCTGGTTACTCATCCGGATGCATTACAAAGATCTATGATGACTTTTACAATTATCGAAGCTATTGTAGGATTATTTATCATTCTTGGCCTTTTTACCCGGCTTATGAGCATAGGAATCTTCAGTCTTGCATTGGGAATTCTATTGGGATCAGGATGGCTGGGAACCACCTGTCTGGATGAATGGCAGATTGGTGTTCTGGGAGTTGCAGGCGGCTTTGTTCTCTTTCTTACGGGAAGTGGTTCTTATTCCCTTGATGATTATTTTATCAAGAAAAGCAAACATTTTACTCAAAAAAAATGGTTTCAATGGCTGGGATCCGGAGTATTTCCTATTTCCCGCCCCAAAATATTTGTTCTGACAGGTTCTCTGATTATTTTTGCTCTTACTCTTTACACCAACCAATATTTTCACGGTGGTGTTTGGGGAACATTGCATAATAAGTCTGTAAAGCCTAAGCTTGAGATTTCCAATATTTCACATAATAACTCTGATCTAAAATTCGAAGTGTACCGAACGGAAGGTGCTGATGTGTATGGATCTTTCCTTATTGGCATTCATGTTCTCGACAAAAACGGAAATATTTTAAAGGAATTCGATCATAAGGAGCTTTCAGAGCTTTCTAAAGACCATATTAAAAATCATTATGTAGCCAAGGTAAAACCTGGAAAATATAGTCTTGTCATTCCATTGGGGGCAAAGGCAGATATTCATATCGGAATTGGGGATATTCTTCAAAAAGAAGATATTCATACTTTAAAACTGATTGATATCAGTGGGATTGAGTGGGAACAGAGGATAAGATAATTCGAGCAAGTGGAGTCCGTGATATTGGTTTACGATTCTATACGCTCTTTCTTCATAGATGTTACAGCCGAACGGGTCATTTCGGATCTTTTATGTTTTGGCTAAAGCCGGATGAATGTGGATTTATAATGAGAGCGGGCTAAAGCCCGCTCCTATTAATATTTTATGGATCATTGATGTCAATAATAAGGTTACGTAAAAACCATCATCATGATTGATTCAAATAAATCTTGATATTCAGTGATTAGATCTTTTATCTTAAAAACCCATTTTATTTTTCCTCTACTATCACCTGATAGCTACATGAGCTGTCAGGATCGAGCTTCAGCACTTTTATTTCCAATAAAACATCCAGTCCCATAGTATCGCATACTCCCTGTATAAAAGGTTCTATAACCGGCCACTTCAACAGTCCTGCGATCTGGAGACTTTGTGTGATTTTGTGGTAACGGTCTACTCCTTTAATCAGTACTTCAACTCTCTGGTCATTTAATTCTTTGAAATCAAAATTATATTCGGGACTGGATGTAAAAACTGCTCCTATTAATATTTTTGCCACTGCAGGAATTCCCGGCTGCAAATTAGGTTGGGTTTGTAAAATTCTCAACGCCATTTTTGATCCGAGATCATGCATGAAAGCAGTAGAAAGTTTATTAATGGCTTCCTCACCGTAAAGAGTACCTGCCTGCTTCAATAATCCACCATAGAATGCTCCTGTAATATCTGAAAGACGCTGAGTAAGTTCTGTAAACGTTGCAGGAAAGAGATCTAAGATAATCTGATCCTGATCTATTTCAGGAAGATAAACATCATGTTTTCTAAAATCTGATAATGCCATAAAGGTTTCAGGCAATTGTATCTGGCTCATATAAATTTTAAATTTTAAGGTTATTAGCTATAAAAGTTAATGAATACAGAATATAGTATGGTGTAAAAAGATGGGTAAGTACATCATATCGCTTAATTATAAGACCAGTTAATTCCACACCTTCTCGGGATTATAAAAATCACAAATATTGCCTTTATTATAACATAAGACATCAAAACTTCATAAAGTTGTGGGTAAACAAATCGGTGTAAATCAGAAAATGGTACTCCGGATTTTAATTCCTGAAGGAGGATTCTTGAGGTGAGGGAATGTATTCATATTTTTTCATTTGGTAGTGTAAAGCTAAAAAAAATAAACAAATTCTCCAATAAGTGATTTTATTTTTAACAAAAAGAAATGAAAAATTAATATAAGAAGGGAGCTGGAAATCAGAAATTACTGAACCCAGGAAATAGGATTTCTTCATAAAAAAACCTTCGGAAAATCCGAAGGTTTAATTAAAATTTAGTGCATGGCTTCACTCAAATCTATTTTTTCTTTACTCTTTCTTTCTTTGATAAATAAGATAAACGGAATACATATTAAAAATATTACCCCGAGGTAAAGAAATACATCCATATAAGACAATACTGTAGCCTGTTTGGTGACAGATAGGTCAAGCATTTTATAAGCGGCATTCATTGCGGCATCAGGAGTCATTCCTTTTGCGATAAAGCTAGCCTTCAAAGTTGCCAGCCTCTGCTGAACATCAAAACTGTTCGCATCTAAATGGGAAATCAGATTATTCCTGTAGGTCTGGCCTGCATTGGCTATAAATGTGGTAATCGCTGCAATCCCAAAGGATCCTCCTAACTGTCTCATCATCCCTGTAAATGCAGCACCCTGGCCAATTTCCTGACCTTTCAGTGTACTTAAAGACAAAGAAGTGATCGGAATAAACAATAGCCCTAGACCGGCACCTCTTACGATAAGCATCCAGAAGAAGGCATCTTTACTGGTATCTGGTGTCAGGATTTTATATCCCCAGAAACTATAGACAAAGAAAATAAACAATCCTAAAGATACTAAGATCTGTTGTTTAGCACCTTTTGCTAATAATCTACCAATAATAGGCATCATGAAGGCTGTTGTTAATGCTGCCGGAATCATCAATGCTCCCGATTGCAGGGCTGTCCATCCTAAAATACTCTGCGTATACAGAGGTACAATGAAAGTAGAACCATACAATCCAAATCCTAGCACAAACGACATCATAGTTCCAATTCTTAGATTACTATTTTTAAGTACTCTAAGCTCCACAATCGGATATTTAAAGGTAAGCTCTCTCCAGAGGAATAATATAAATCCTAAAACTGCAGCTACTGTAAACGCTACAATCATTCCGCTTGCAAACCAGTCTTCCTCATGTCCTCTTTCCAGGATAAATTGTAATGAGCCTACTGTTACGGCTAGCAGTGCAATTCCTATCCAGTCTACATCGGATACTTTACGTTTTTCAGCATATTTCGGGCTCTTTACAAACTGAAGTGTCATTAGAGTTGCCGCAATCCCAATTGGAATATTAATATAGAAAATATATGGCCAGCTAAAGTTATCTACGATATATCCTCCAAGTGGCGGTCCTAAGGTTGGCCCGATAATTACCCCCAATCCATAGATAGCCTGCGCCATACTTCTTTTTTCAATAGGATAAGACTCGGTAATAATCGTTTGCGAAGTTACCAGAAGTGCTCCTCCTCCAATTCCCTGCATCAGTCTGAAAAATACCAGTTCCCAGATATTCGTTGCATTTCCGCAGAGGAATGAAAACAGGGTAAATATAATGATGGAAGCAGCAAAGTAATTTCTACGCCCGAACTGCTGAGAAAGCCAGCTGGTCATCGGTACGATAATTACGTTTCCGATGGCATAAGCAGTAATCACCCAGCCCACTTCTGAAAGTGTAGCTCCCAGGTTACCCTTCATTTCATTAAGGGCAACATTCACAATCGTGGAGTCCACAATCTCAAGCAGAGCACAAAGAATAGCTGTGATCGTAATGATCACTCTTCGGGCTCCATATTCTACTAATGAATCTTGCATAAGTTTTTTCGATGTTAAAAAGTCAATGGTCAATTTCGCTTCGCTAGTGAATGGTGAATTTTAGAGCAGCCTATTCTTATAGTAACTGCCAATTGGATTCACTGCTGATAAGGGAATGGATTAACTTTTAAACAATTTTAAGTGTTATTTCAATGAAACTTCAGCCTTCACATTCATTCCTGTTCTTAATCTTTTCGCAATATTCTTGTCAAGATTTATAAAATCAATTTTTACAGGAAGTCGCTGAACTACTTTTACGAAGTTTCCACTTGCATTATCTGGAGGAAGAATAGAAAAAGTAGCTCCTGTAGCTGGAGAGAATGAACTTACAACTCCATCAAATTCTTGATCAGGGAAAGCATCAATTTCAATTTTCACTTTCTGTCCTTCTACCATTTTATCTACCTGCGTTTCTTTGAAGTTAGCGACTACCCATTTCTGATCATTTTTAACCAAAGCAAATAGCTGAGCTCCTGCCTGAAGATATTGTCCTGCCTGTGTAGGTACTTTCCCAACATATCCGTCTTCAGGAGCAAGAATTACAGTGTATGATAAGTTTAATTTAGCATTATCTACATCTACTTCTCTCTGCTTCGCTACTGAATTCGCAACGCTGATCTGTTGAGAACTTGCAGCTGTCTGAGAAGAAGCAATGGTCGTTTGCTGAGCAATTTGATTTCTTTGTTCTACCAATACCTGTAGTTGTTTATCTGCAGATTGCTTGGCAGCTAAAGCCTGCTCGTATTGCTGTTCTGTAATAGAGTGATCTTTTACAAGGTTAGCATATCTTTTTAAATCCTGTGAAGTTTTCCAAACGTTTACTTTTGCTGCTTCAATCTGTGCGTTTGCTGTTGCTACAGCCGCTTCAGAGCTGTTGATATTTTTAGAAGTAGCAGTCGTTGTAGCTTCCGCAGTAGAAATATTACTTCTTGCAGTAGATAAAGCTGCCTGTGACTGTTCAAGAGCCATTTTCTGATCTCTGTTATCTAAGATGACAAGAGTGTCCCCTTTCTTTACGAACTGGTTATCCTTTACTTTTACTTCAGCTACATATCCTGATATTTTAGAAATTACCGGTGCCATATTGGAAGCAATCTGAGCATCGTCAGTCTCTTCATGATACTGTCCGTAGCTATATGCTCTGTAACCGTAGAGTCCTCCTCCGATTACTAAAGCTGCTAAAATGATAGGAAAAACTAAACTTTTTTTCTTTTTAGGTTCAGCTGCCTGTGTATTATTATTTTCCATTTTGGGTTCGATCTGATTATTTAATTGTTAAAGTTCCTGTTGTTTGCAATAGTTTTCTATATGCCAAGGCTGCATCTGCCTTTGCATTGATTACGCCAACGTTAGCAGCAATCTGAGCTGCATCTGCATCCAATAATTCCGTCATGGTTGCAAGGCCGTTATCATATTTGTTTTTTGTAATTCTGTAGTTTTCATTTGCCTGTTCAGCAGATTTTTCGAAAACAGCAATTCTCTTTTTAGAAAAGTCTGTATTCTGATATTCTCTGTTTACATCAAGCTTAATGTTATCATTCAGCAATTCATCTGTAGCTGCTAACTGCTTTTCTCTAGCCTGAGATTGTCTTAATGATGAATTTTCTTTCCAGATATTGGATAAATTATAAGAAATTCCAATACCTACATTGATCGCATTATACACTGTAAGAAACTTTGGAATATCTGCCGCTACGTATCCACCTGTAAATGCTATTGACGGAAGATTTTCTGCCTTAGCTGCTTTTGTTCCCAATTGTGCTGCTTTTCTCTGTTGAACCAAAGCCTGAAGATCCTTACGGTTTTCTCTCGCTTCATTCACATAAAAGTCAACAGGTTTTACCTCTGAACCTTCTTCAATATAATTCTGATCTACTTCAATTTCTGTAGTTTCAGGAAGGCCTAATAACAAATCCATATTGATGTTTGCAATATTGTAATTGTTTCTGGCCTCAAGCAACTGAAGTTCGATATTAGAAGTTTGAAGATTAGCTTTTAATCTGTCATTTCTGGCAATCAATCCGTTATTTTCCATTTTCAGGAAAGTTTCGTCTCTCTTTTGGGAAGCCGCAAGATTTTCTTCAAAAACCTTGATTGACTGATTGGCTTTAAACAGGTTGTTATAAGCCTGGGCAACATTATAAGCAATGGCAGTCTTGTCGTTCTCCGTACTTAGTTTTGATGCTTCTACCAGATATTTTGCCGACTGAATCCCATATTTGATTCTTCCCCCACTGTAAATAGGAACGCTAAGATTGGCTGAGCCATACAATACCTGGTGTACTTCCGGGCCTCCTCCTCCTGACATCCCAGGAAGTTTAATGTCTACATTCGGTTTTATGGGAAGGTACATATAACTTCCTGAAACCTTCAGTTCCGGAAGCTGTCTGTTTTTAGCTTCCAAAAGATCAGCGGTAGCCTCCTCGATCTTGGCTGCGTCGATCTTGAGATTCTTGCTGTTCTGGATTCCCAGCTGCACAGCTTCGTCAAGAGAAAGGTTCTTTTTCTCCTGAGCATTTGCATTTGCTATTCCTACGAATAGTGATAATGCAATCACTGAGTTATTTATTCTCTTCATAACCTAAAAGGTCTTTTAGTAAATGTTTTATGTGTCTATTAAGTTCTGTATAAAATTTTTCGTCAAAAACATCCTCATCTTCTGTATCATTCAGGAATTCCTTATACATTTCTTTGGCATTGAATGCATAAAATAGAGTTCCGCTTATGGTAGAATGAAGCAGATAAATAGGAGGATTTTTTGTAAAAACACCACTCTTCAAACCACTTTCCAGTATTCTGGAGTACATGGAGAGGAATGACATTTTAGTTTCTTTCAAAAACTCTACGATCTGCGGGTTAGAGGTATGAAGCTGTTCCCGCTGCATGATCCTGTAAAAGCATTTTTGCGTTCTTATTCTGTTAGAAAACTGGTCTATTATTTTTTCAATCTTTTGCCATTCATTGATATCTGTTCTTTCCACAATATCTCTTGAGAAAAACTGTCCTTCATTCATTCTGTATTCAACAAGTTTTTCGTACAGTTTTTCTTTTGACCCAAAATAGTAGGAGATCATAGAGATATTTACATTCGCTGCCTTGGAAATTTCTCGGGTTGAAGTTCCATCGAAACCTTTTTCAGCAAAAAGTATCTCCGCAGCAAATAATATATTTTCTTCTTTTGAAATCATATCACTTCCATTTTTTCAGGGGGCAAATTTACATAAGTTTTTTATAAAATCAAACGATTGATTGATTTTTTTAATGTAGATTTAATTTATATTTACAAAAAACAATGTCTATGGGCCTATTTGATTTCCTTTTCAAGTGGATGAAGAAAAAAGACCACACCAAGGAAGCTACTTTCAAAAAAAATGATTCTCCAGAAGAAATACCAACTCCTTCGATTAAGAATGAGATCCATGTTCCGCAAGAAGAAACAATTACTCCAATAGCCGGAGAGGCAGATATTCCATTAATGGAAGAAACTGTTGTTGATAAGGAAGAAACCACTGCTCCATTAATAAATGAAGAGAGCAATCGTTTTGATCTTGAAATGATGGAAGCCTTCAGAAGATATTATTCTAATCCGCAACTCGATATTGACATTGAAATCAAAGATGATAAAGGTAATATTCTTCCTGCTCACCAAGCCCATAAAGAACTTTTCAGTGAATGGGCCGGTATACAGTCAAAATGGGATCGTATGTCACTATTCTATAGTTTCTGGGATCAGTCTCAGTTTGATAAACTGGAAGACTGGCAAGTGATTGAAAGATTTGTAAAAGACCGTTATCCTAAAAAGGCTCTTCAATATTTTAATCAAAACATGTCCGACAAGAGGGATTTTACCAAAGAAGAACTCGTTTCTCTTTCAAAACTTCACCGGGTATTACTGGATAATCCTACAGCTAAAGAATATATTGAAATTGCGTATCACAATAACCCAGAAGAGGATTTTGTAAAAGTGGAATACTCCACAGTGCTTCATATCATCGGAAATCATTCTGAAAAAGAACTTTCCCATCAGCTGTTTCATGAGGTACTGGACAAAAAAATAGAACGAAATGATACAGAATCTGTTTTTGATTGTTTCAAATTTTCTGAAGGTTATACAGATTCTTCAATTTTTGCCATACTCTACCTAATGAATACTGAAGCAGATAATGACACTTGGGATCATGTTGCAGAAGAATATTACTACTGCCCTGTCTTCAGATATGAACATGCTGTACAGCTGGCTCAAACAGATAATTCTTTGAGAGCATTGGCAAAACTTACTTCTTTAAGCCAGGAATTCCCATGGTTCAGGACTGCTCTGGAGAGTACCATCGGCAATATTAAATCGATGCGGAAACAGCTAAATGATCCGGATTTTATGGAAAAAGAACTTCAGGAATTTCAAGCATCATTAAAAAATTCTTAGGGTAACCAAAAAAATATTACATTTAGCCACTTTAAAAATTTTAGATCATGAAAAAACTCATCTCAATTCTTGCCATTGGCTTATTCACATTCAGCTATGCTCAGGAAAAGCCTAAGGAAGGAGGCTGCTGTGCAGGAAAAGATAAAAAAGAATGTTCTGCCAAGGATAAAAAAGCTTGTTCAGACGCTCATCACAAAGGATGTGATGCAAAAGCAAAAACAGCAGATAATACTTCAAAGGACAAAAAAGCTGCAAAAGATAAAAAGACAGCTTAAATTACAATACCTTTAAGAAAAACAAAAACTCCGGAAAATTTCCGGAGTTTTATATTATGTACTTTTATGAATATATCTCGATAATTTTATCCCGAGATCCGTCCATACTATTTTAGGATTTCCGTTTCTGGTAAGATGCAGATCTGCAGTGTTGATCTCTTCCAGAATACTTTCAATATTGGCTCCACTGATAAACTTTGAAAAACCTGCCCAGTTGAAACCATTGGCATCGATCTTCTTATACACCAGATTCTCCGATTGATAATTCTGAAGCAGTGCCAGCCTGAATATTTCAGAACAATAATTCAAAAAGTTCTTTTGCTTTTCTCTATTCCAGCCTGCAATTTCTCTGGCCCAGGAAATAATACTTCTCAGATATTCCGGTTTCTTCTTTACCATAAAGGCATCGCGAACCCATTGCACAAAAAGTTTTTCAAATTCATTGCTTTTGTCTCCTGAATTCAGAAGTTTAATAGCTTCGTTAAGATTTCCCTGTGCTTCATGAACAATTTCTCTTACTTTTTCTTCAGAGACCGAGAATTTCTTTTTTAAATATATTTCAATATCCTCATCATGAATTCTCGGAATTTCCACCACCTGAGTACGGGAAAGTATGGTTGGTAAAATGTCGTTGGTACTTTCTGCTGTAAGAAGGATAATGGTTTTTGCCGGTGGTTCTTCCAGAAATTTCAGGAACTTGTTTGAAGCGGCAATATTCATTTTATCGGCTCTCCATACAATTAAAATTTTGGTTCCTCCTTCAAAACTTTTTAAAGAAAACTTCTGATTTTGGTCGTCAATTTCATCTGCTGAAATGAAAAGCTGCTTATTTTCTGATTCCAAAAAAGCTGTCCAGTCATCATAACTTGCATAGGGTGAAGCCAGAATCATTTCCCGGAACTCTTCAAATTTATTTTTACTTAAAGAATTTTTGTTGTCTGTAAAAACGGGAAAACTGAAATGCAGATCCAGGTGATTAAGATGTTCTACTTTTGAAGCAGCATGCTCATTTTCCTGGCTTAAAATCTCTTTTGCATAGGCCAATACCATCGGTAAAGTTCCATAACCTTCCTTTCCTACGAAAAGCTGGGCATGGCTCACTCTGTTTTCGGCAATGCTTTCTCTAAGAAGTTTTTTTAGATTTTCCTGTCCGGCGATGTTCTCCCAATTCATGTTTCAAAGATAAAAAAACTGGAGAAGAATTCAGCGTTAAATTTGTGAATGGTGAGTTTTTGCCTTTGAAAAGTAAATAGAAAACAGATGGTAAAAGATATTCATGATGGAGATGGCTAAACAATCACTGTCTTACTCCTCACAGGGGCATCAATAGTGAATTATATATTAAATTATATAAATTACCAAACAAAGTAAATTCGTGATTCACAATTGACATTAATAATCTATAAAGCTTAAAAATTCCCCATTATACAGCCCTTAACAAACTTTAACCACATATAATTTTTACAATTCATTAATATTTAAGATATTTGCGCATTGTTTTAAAAATAAAGAATGAAAAAAATCTTTGTAGTATCATTCATATCAGTTGGATATTTTCTGAATGCACAGAGTCTAGGTAACTCTCCGTATGCAAAATATGGAATTGGGGATGTAAAATATGATAATACGATCGAAACTGCTTCCATGGGAGGTATCTCTACTGCTTTTATAAGTGATTTTACTAGTAGTTTCAACTTTGCAAACCCTGCAAACAACGCCAATTTTGAACTTACGAGTATCAAGCTGGAAGCTACCAACGAAAACAACTATTTCAAATCGAATTATAACGATACGAAATCTACAAAGCATTCTACGTATCTTTCTAATATCTCATTGGCATTCCCTATTTCCTCAAAGGTTAAAATGGGAATTACCTATCAGCCATATAGTTCAAAAAACTATAGTATTGAGAATAAACAGACTCAAAAAGACGGAACTGTTTTTCAGAATGATTTTAAAGGAAGCGGTACTTTAAACACTGCTGCAGTAGCTGTATCTTATAAAATCAATGATCAGTTCAACGTAGGAGCCAGAGCTAATATCTATTTTGGAGATTTATCTGACCTTACGGAGTTCCATGCTACCAATTCGGAGTATATCAATGGATATGAAACGAAAAACAGGATCAGAAACTTCAACTTTACTTTAGGTACAAGTTACCAAAAGCTTAACACCCGTACTGATAAGAAATTAACGATCGGTGCTACAGCAACTTTCGGTAATACCAGTAATATGACCACTGAGTATATCAACAGTACTTACAGATATGCTAATGCAGCGGGTGATAAGATTGATGTTAATGAAATTGAAAATCTAAAAACTAAATCTAAGAACCTTCTTCCATTACAAGCATCCGTAGGGGTTGGATATGGAAGTGAAAACCATTGGTTCCTTTCCGGACAGATTGATTATAAAAAAGGAGAAGACATTTCTTACTTCGGAAAATCTTTCAATCTACAGGATACTTACAGAATTTCTGCCGGTGGTTGGTATTTACCTAACTACAACAACTTCAGAAGCTACTTCTCAAGGGTAGTTTATAGATATGGTGCGTTCTATGAAAGAGGAAATCTTAAATTAGAAGGGAACAGCATCAATAAGTTTGGTATTTCTGCCGGAGTAATGCTTCCATTCAAAAACAGCAGTATTACAAGAATGAGTGGTTTAGAGATTGGTGTAGAATTAGGAAAGAGAGGTACTCTTCAGAACAATCTTATCAATCAGAACTTTATCAACCTGAAAGTCGGTTTCAATTTTGCTGATAAATGGTTCAGAAAAGCTCTATATAACTAGAATGAATTTTTCAAAAAAAATAATATATAAAAATATAGCATACCTTTTTAGTTGTGCTATATTTTTTATATTCACATCCTGTGAAGAGGATCTTACCAAAAAGAATGGTAATAACAGTAAAAACTTTCCTTCACAGGTCATTAATAATGCTAATATCGTACAAAGGGATTCCGGATTTGTCGTTCTGAAAGCCAAAGCTCCTATCATTGAAAAATACGAGCTGATCGACAGTCCTTATACGGTAGCCAGAAAAGGAATTGATATTGAATTTTTCGACAAGAAAAAACCAAAAATTCCAGGAACAATCAAAGCAAAATATGCCAAGTTTTACGATTACAAACAGTTTTACGAGGCTAAAGGAAATGTGAGGATTACCACCAATGAAGGCCAGAAATTCGCTATGCAAAGTATTTTTTGGGATCAGAAGAAAAGACAGATCTACACAAAAGATACAGTGTATGTAACGATGGAAGATGGCTCAACGCTTGTGGGAGCCAATGGTATGACTGCCAAGGATGATTTTTCGGAATACACTTTCTATAATAACTCCGGAGATTTTAGCTCAAAAAGACTTTCTGAGAATAAAAAATAGCTTCTGTAACAATGAAAACTCTAGCCATTGGATTGATGTCCGGAACAAGTCTGGACGGTTTGGATATCTGTCTTGCTGAATTTGAAAAAAAAGACAAATGGTATTTCCAGATCCTAAAAGCAGAAACACTTCCCTATTCTACTGAGTGGGAACATAAGCTCAAAAACGCTATTCACTGCTCGGTCACAGATTTATTAGAACTTCATGCTGATTATGGTTTTTATCTGGGACAAAGAACTAAAGAATTCATTGAAAGGCATCAACTTAAAAATATTGATTTAATTGCCTCTCATGGCCATACCGTTTTTCATCAGCCTCAAAGAAAATTTACTCTTCAGATTGGAGATGGCAAAGCCATTAAAATAGAAACAGGTGTACCGGTACTCTATGATTTCAGAAGTCAGGATGTTTTGATGAAAGGCAATGGTGCTCCTCTTGTGCCTATAGGAGATGAGCTTCTTTTTTCCGAATATGATGCATGCCTTAATCTGGGTGGGTTTTCAAATATATCGCTTCAATTGGAAGGTAAAAGAATTGCGTTTGATATTGCTCCTGTTAACATTGTTCTTAATCACTTAGCCCAGCAACTTCATGAAAGTTTTGATGAAAACGGGGATCTGGCAAGAAAAGGAGAAATTAACGAGGGCTTTCTTCATGAACTTAATTCTTTAGATTTTTACCATCAACCGCATCCAAAATCATTGGGGGTAGAATGGTGTCATCAATATATATTCCCTAAGCTTGAGGGTATAGCTCCTTTGGATGCACTGGCTACTTTCACAGAGCATGCAGCCCAACAAATCTCTACCATAATCAATAAACACAAGCTAAAGGATATTTTGATAACCGGAGGTGGTGCTTATAATACTTTTCTGATTGATAAAATAAAAACAAAAACAGAATCTGTGGTTATCATTCCCCAAAAAGAAATCATCGAATATAAAGAAGCTCTAATCTTTGCGTTCATGGGAGTATTAAAAATGAATAATGAGATCAATGTACTTTCTTCAGCTACAGGAAGTATAGCTGACCATTGCTCTGGAGTAATCGCTTAAATAAAGTATAGATACAATATCATAAAAAAAACCTTCATTTCTGAAGGTTTTTTTATGTATTATTTGTAGGCTTCGATCTTATCTGTCAATGTATTGATAAAGTTCTGTAATGGTTTTTCTACCATCATTTTGATGAAAGGATTGAATTTTCCTTCAAACAGCATCTGAACTTCCGTCTGGTTTTCATTGATAGGGTTTAAAGTAGCTGTTAATGAAAAATCCAAGCTTGAACTTGCAGATTTCAATACTGCTTTCTGATCGTTTACCTCATCTATTTTCAGAGCAATTTCAGGCATTCCCTGTAATCCGAATTTAAAACCATTATCTCTTGTTTCAAATTTCTGAAGACCATCCGGCATGAAATCTTTGTAATTTTCAGGAGTTTTCAGTAATTCGCTTAACTCCTTAGATGATTTATTGACAATAATTTTTCGTCCTTCTAAATTCATTTTTTTATTCTGTATTTAAATTCCTATAAAGATAAGATTCTTTACATTTACGATAACAACAAAATTATGAAAAAAATCCACAAAGACGTTATCCAAAGCATACTTTTAAAAGCAAATGACTAGACCTGAAAAGAAAGTTACGGCAGAGCTTATATAATTTAATATCTTACTATAAAACAGCAACAATCGCTTAAAAATAAATCAGACTATTTATACTTGTTTTTATAAAATCTATGGGCAAAGTCCTGATACACTATTTCATCCGCTCCTTCTTGTATATTGTAAGGAGAAGTTATTGGAAAATAATCTTCATATATAATACTGTCTTTTTTAAAGATAATACCTTGAACACCATTCTTACCTTGCATAATGATGGTTTCATCTACAGCTGCATCCGGATAAGAAAAAGATAAAGCTTTCCCATCTCTTTTCAAAAAATAGCAAGGTGGCTTAATTTTTATTTTCCCTGAGACTTTATATTGATTCGAATAGATTTTTAGTATTCCTATCCCCGAACTATCTTCTAGTTTTAATAAAACATTTTTTACTAAAGTAGTATCAGTAATGACATTCATAGTTGATGAAGTTTTTTCCCCCTCCTTTCTACAAGAAAAGACAAACATACATACTGTCGCTACATATAATATTTTTTTCATAGTATTATCATTTAAATAAGAACCCAGAACCATATTTCCTTTCCTTTTTCAAAATAGTCAGGCATTCCTGCTTTCATTTCTAATCCGTTCCATAAATCAATATGATCTACCCCGCCAAGCCATCCATCCATAATAAATAAAAGCCCCTTATGCTTAAAACTCTTACTATTCATATTGGGAAACTTCTTCCTTGAAAGCTTTATTGCATTTCCAAAAACTTCGGGATGTTTATCTACCCAATTGGCTAATTCCTGAGCTCTTAAAATATGTTTAAATCCATTCTCGTGTCTTTCCCAACACCTCACTCCGGCGAAAGATGCTAAATCTATTCCTGATTCCTCAAATGCTACACTCATCCTGATTGCACATTGATTTTCGTGCTTTGACTTATCACAAGGAAAAACACCTTTACCAGGATGTTTATTCCATAATTGTTCAAATCATACCATATCGAAATAATTTGTTATTTAAATTAATCAATATTTTTTAATCCCAATTATGCGAATATTTAATAGTCAAAATTTACTTTTAAAGAGCGCATCTTTTCCTGAATACTTATTATCTAAGAAATAATGGTATTGTAAACTAAACCAAACAATTGTTTGCACTTGGAAAAATAAAGCATGGCAATTGGTTTATTTTGTTGCTATAATTTGATATATTTGCGTATAAATGTGGCAAAAAGTGCTATAAAAGCATGTTATTTTATCGCCTTTTAAACCCATATTTACCTTAGGATCAATACTAACTATAAATATCTAAGATGTATAAAGTTTTTGTGAACGAAAAAAAATTATTGATATCTAAACATCCCGAAGAACTTGAAAAAAAATTGGGATATGAAAGTTTCACGACTTTAGAGATTGCATTGGATCTTTTAGAGAATACTTCTGTAAACGAACTTAATGTTTATGGAGAGAATATTGATGAAATCTGGCAGGAATTCCAAAAACTGTTCAGAATTATAGAAGCAGCCGGAGGACTTGTCATTAAACCTGAAGGTGAAATGCTTTTCATCAGAAGATTAGGAAAATGGGATCTTCCAAAAGGAAAAATGGAAAAAGGAGAATCCAGGGAAGAATCTGCTGTAAGAGAAATTGAAGAAGAGACCGGTTTAAGAGACGTAGAATTGGTACAGTTTATCAATACCACTTATCATATCTATATCGAAAGAAACGGGGAGAAAATCCTGAAATGCACCCATTGGTTTGAAATGAACTTCAATGGTGAAGACACTTCAAAGCCACAGATTGAGGAAGGAATTACTGAAGTAGCCTGGAAAAACGTCCCTCAGATTGAAGATGAAGTTTTCCCAAGCACATTCAAGAATATTAAGCTTATCGTAAAAGAATACTGGGCTTTAAAGGCTAAATTGTAATAGCCACGACTTTATCTGACAGTTAGGGGTTAAAAATAATTGTCAGTTATCCAATATTATCCTTACTTCCAAAAGTAAGGATTTTTTGTTCCTCTGCAAGAGTTTCCAATAATTTCTCTTTTGCAATAGTTTTACTATCTAGAAACGTCTGCATCGGTGTTTTACCGTAACAATGTTTTCCTGTATGCGTTCTTTCATTGTTGTAATACGACAACCAGCTGTTCAGGTCTAATTGCAGTTCT
>NZ_WXVU01000012.1 GCF_009900745.1 Chryseobacterium sp. c4a
ATCAAAATGCGCTAGCAGAAAGGGTTAATGGAATATTGAAACAAGAATTCCTTTTTTCTAAAACAAAGAATATTCAAGATCTAAACTTATTAGTAAAAGAAAGTATTTATCTTTATAATACTAAAAGACCACATTTAAGTCTTAATATGGAAACGCCAGATAAAGTGCATAAAAAATCCGAAGAAATAAAATATCTCTCCGGATTAAATATTGTTTAATTTATGTCAACCTATTTTAGGACGACTCAATATTTCAAATTTTGATTTTATTTTTTGATTAAAAATCAGACCTTCCCCAAGGTTGTAAGATTAAAATAAGTATTTTCTTCTTTACAATAAGACTCTCTGAAATCACATTTGTTACATTTTGTACTTCTATTTAAGTTCCTTAATTTGATTCTTTTTTCTTTTCAATAAAAACAAACCTTCTGTCTTTCTATGTTTCGAAGAATTAATTATAAATTTATGATCACAAAAAAAATAATCTTGAATATTGAATATCGAAAATTGGTTCCTTATGAAAGCAAAATGTATCGGGAAATTCGTTTGGAAAGTCTTCTACAATTTCCAGACTCTTTTGAAACCAATTATGAAGAAGCTGTGAACACAGAGAAACTCAGAATGGAAATTGATATTGAAAATCAAAATCCTAAAAAATCAGTTTGGGGTGCTTTTGCTGATCAAAAACTGGTCGGTCTTTGTGCTTTTGTTATTGATGACAATAATATGGGAAATATTTATCAGATGTATGTAAAGAAAGACTTTCAGGGGAAAAATATTGGCTCAGAATTAATACAAAGCGCCATCCAAGAAGGCAAAGAAAAATTCAATATTGCAGAAGTCTCTTTGGAAGTTGCTTCTAAAAATCATTCTGCCTATTCTCTATATAAAAAGAATGGATTTGAAGAAACGAATTGTGAGAGCAATGAAACTTCAGAGATCCTTGTTATGAAATATACACTGTAAAAAAACAAAAAAGAACTACTAAAACAGTAGTTCTTTGTATTTGTGCCCATTAAACGTGTTTCGATTATACTTCGCTTTCAGAAGAACAGCAATCTTTCTTTGGCTATTTTGGCAACGAAAGTTCAATGAGTTTTGAGTTTATATCTAAGAAGAAATCTGAATAGGATTATGTGTTAAAAATGACCGGGATATTTACTCCGGCTTTAGAATTTACTCCAATCGATTCTATTAGCGCCAACCTGAATTTTAATTGCATTTAAAAAAAGACTTTTCTTCTCTCGCAGTAAAAATGCTTCAACAACAAAAAAAGGGGCAAATAACACGCCCTCCGGCGCATGCCCTTCGATGACTGGAAATCCATAATATGCAGGATTATTTTCTTTATCTAAACAGCAAATCCATTTGCCTCCAAATTCTTTTCTTACTAGTTCTCCCAGATAAGCAGCAACATCAGTATAATGATCGATATCAACAGCAATATTGGTTTTACTACTATATGTTTCCAAATCATTTAAACTATTTAAACTCATATCAAGCTTTAAATTTTCATTCTCAGCTTTTGATCGCAAATTTTCAATGTAGCCATCGATATTTAAAAGAAATTTTTGAAACTTTTCTTCTAATTCTATAGGTGTTAAATTATCTATATTCATAATAAAATTTCCAATATGAATTTAAAGAATTTTCGGTTTAATGTATTAGTATGTTTCAAACTATTTACCAACAAACTGTTCACTCAGAATTTGTCTTGGCACATTTAAATATATCATCACATCATTATTATTTTTTTTAAATTTATACAACACAAAAAAAACACAACTATGGATTATACAGCACTTATTATGGGACTTTTCTTCTTTATTATTGGTATTGCCCTACGCTACTGGATTAATAGAAGAAAATTCAATCGACGTAATTCTTCCGGTTTGGAGGGTTTCTCCAATTATGAACGAGCTACTGCCACAAGGTTTCTTGAAAGGATCGGTAAGCTGATTGCTTATGTATGTATTGCGGTTGGTTTATTATTTTTACTAATGTTCTGGCAGGATAAAAAGAGATTGGACAAAGAAGCACAGAAAAATATAGAAATGCAAAAACCTCATAAATAATCTTATTACCTGGTTTTTCTCGAAAACTGAAATTCAACGAAACGGCTTTTCAAATACCGAAGATAAATTCTGTACTACAATCTATATTATTGATAAATAGTATAAAAAAACAAAAAAAGAACTACTAAAACAGTAGTTCTTTTTGATTGTGACCCGGCTGGGATTCGAACCCAGGACCCATACATTAAAAGTGTATTGCTCTACCAGCTGAGCTACCGAGTCGGCCACTTACTTTTTCAAGTAAATCTCTTTGTTTAAGAGGTTGCAAAGATATGAAAATATCCTTTAAATACAAGTTTTATTAGGCTTTTTATCTAAAAAAATAGTCTCTCTTTTATGCAAACAATTCATCTCATTTCTTAAGACAAACAAACAATACCGCACAAAAACCTGACCTATAATTATTTACAAAAAACACGATATGAAAAATCTTCATACCGCATTTTAATAATCCTATCAAAAAAATTCATTCTTTACCTTCATGCAAGCTTTTCTACCAAAGAAATGGTGCTTTATCCCCTTGTTTGTTTTTAGCATAGTAAAGGGAAGGAAGCACATTAGAGAGATAAGTAAATTCACTATAACAATGCTCCATCAATCCAAGTCCCACTTCATCTGACAGCTTATTTTCACTATCTGCTACTACAGCACCAAGATAAAAATGACTCCTCAATGTACAGCCTTGTACCGTATCTCTTACTACATGGAACATATAACCGTCAATAGGATCTCCATTAGCATCCATTGGAGTATCTTTTCCAAAACCAATTCTTGCATACACCACAGCACTTACAGATCCATCAGCATAGGCTTGCTTTAAAATATCAACATCAAAGATCTCTGCAGGATCGTGGAATTTTATGATAGCTGATACAGGAGGTATATCACCCAACGACTCTGTAGCCCGGATAGTTGCCCCAATATAATTCTCATTTTTAATCCATTGACTATCCCAGCCCCCATGTTCTACATGATCATGAGGATGCCAGAGTTTAAGGTCTTCGGTTGTTTCAAAATACTTAAACCACCAATCCAACATTTTTCCTTTACAATGATGCAAAACGTTCCTCATAGAAATATGAAGCATTCCGTTCTCTAATCTTCTGATTCCTGCTTCTAGCGCAATGGGTTTAGGAGATAAAAGCGCATTAATATCCCTGAACATTTGTTCTTCTGTTTCCTTTGTAGGTTTCATACGTGATATTTTAATTACATTATTTGATCTTACAACCTGCAACCTGCCTAGGCTAAAGTATAGTTTACCTTCTTTCACTGCCTTTGTATGATCTTGCAGATTGTTATACAAATGTAGATCAGCTGAACTCGCTGATTATTGTATTATTTTCTAATCCAACAGTACAATTTGGAAATCAAAGGTCAACAGATCACCAACATTAGGCATCTTGGTTGTAAAACGTAAAAATGTATTTAAAAAAGAAGCACACTATTGTATTTATAAACAAGCATTCTTTTTCTTGAAATCCTCCGGAGTATTCCCGGTTTGTTTTTTATAGAATCGGGAAAAATAGGCAGGATCATCAAAGCTAAGGTCAAATGCAATCTCTTTGATCGTTAATTCTCCGGAAATCAGCATTCTTTCTGCTTCCACAACAACTCTTTCATGCAGGAGCTGAGTAAGTGTTTTATTCATTTTTTCCTTCAGAATCTGATTGATTCTCTTTTCACTGATTCCCATTTTTGAAGCATAGAATTCTGCTTTGCGTTCAGTTTTATAATAATCATCCATCAGCATAATAAACTGATATACTCTTTTTTGATGGAGATCCTGGTTTAAAAAATAATGTTGGCAGGTACGAATCAGATTTAGCAGAAAGGCTTTCAATAGTGATTTTAAAAGCAAATAACTCCCCATTGGATTTTGATACTCTTTCTCAATCAATATTCTAAGGTATTGAAGTGTTTCTACAACGTCATCCTCCAAATGAAGACTGGTATATTGTCCGTGTATATTGAACAGATTAAAAACATCAAGCGCAAATTCCTTATCATCCTCTTCCAGATATTCCCTTTTAAAGGCTATGACACAACCTTTCTTTTTTTCAAAACTTATTTTTTCTGAACGGTATAACGGAATTAAATACATAGAGTCTCCATCATTAATTTCCGGATCATTTTTGAACCAAATAATTTCAAAAAAACCAGATCGCTGAGGATTCTGCATATAACTATCCCGGCAATGTTGGAGGTCAAAAAAAATAAACTTTGATGGATCGATCTGGTGAATGAATTTCATATTCCTGACTCAATTGTAGTGTCCTACAAATATACGTGACTATTAGATGGGAATACAATAAAAAAAGAACCACTGAGACAGTAGTTCTTTTTGATTGTGACCCCAATGGAGCGCTTTTCGAACACTTTTATAGAAGAACTGGGAAAAACTTGCTGAACTTGAACATATTTAAACTGATACATTATTAAAAGGATAACCATCCGGAACATTCAATAGCACTGCAATAGAATTCGTTATTTCCAAATCTATTGGAAATTTTGCAAATTGATTATGCCTGAAAACATGGTTAGCTGTAGTCGTTAAATTAGCCGTATTTGCATTGGTAACATAAACACCTGAAACCCTTGTTGCTCTTGGATTGTGCTTTGAACCAAAAAATCCGTTTCCCGAAAATCTTGATTTTTCATCACGGTTGTTTGGATCTTCACTCCATGAACTCTCCCACGATCCGTACAATGCCTCCTGTACTTCTATTACATCAAAAGATACGCTTTGCTTGTTAACACAAATAATATAAGGTGCGTTTAAATGTCCATATTTACTGGCTTTGGTTTCTAAAGCACTGATAATATTCTCACTATCGTTGCCGATTTGTTTTACAGATGGAAATATAGCAACAGCCCGAGAATCCGTCCCTCTTTGCAAAGGGGATTTGGGAAGTAACTGTACTTCTATCGTAATCTTGTCATCGTCATAAATTATCGTAGGCATAGCTCCATATCCATTCTTCATTAAATCTCCGTTGTACTTATCTGGATCAATCTCGGCAAGAGCTTTATTAAAAAAATTAATCATCCTATTTCCACTTGGCTGACTACTCTCCTTAAAAACAATGCTGTTTAATTTTAAAAGAAAATTAGACGCATTTACTTTATTTATAGCATCCAGCACAGCATTTTCTCTTCTTTGTAAAGATTGCTCATTTTGTGTAAGCATCATAATATACTTTACCTCAATGTAAATTTTTTCTTCACCCTTTGTAGCCAGATAATCCGGACATTTTTTAACATCGGGCAATTCAGGATGGATACTTAATGTATAACCCATTTGCTGGAAAAGAATGTAAATATAAAGTTCATAAAAAGCCGGATTAAAAGCAGCTTGAAAACGTGATTTCAAATCCTGTTTTTCTTCTTTCGGATACCGGGCAAACCACTGTTCAAGAAGTACACGCATATTCCCAATTTCCGGCCGGGCACTGTCATTGTAATAAGTATAAAGGTCGCCGTTATGTTGCATTGGACCTTCCAGTGTTCTTGTCTTATCATCAAATATTGTGATGTTCATAATAAGTTTTAGTTGCTTCTATTTTTTTTAAATATACAACCATTCTTTATCTACTTTTGATGGTTTCCCGTAAGAAAGGCTGATTCCATTTTCTATAGACAAAACACAGCAAAAATCAACTTAAAATGATCACATTATAAAATAATACAAACGAAAAAAGAACCACTGAGACAGTAGTTCTTTTTGATTGTGACCCGGCTGGGATTCGAACCCAGGACCCATACATTAAAAGTGTATTGCTCTACCAGCTGAGCTACCGAGTCGGCCACTTACTTTTCCAAGTAAATATTTTTTAAGTGAAAACTACTGAAACAGCAGTTTTTGATTGTGACCCGGCTGGGATTCGAACCCAGGACCCATACATTAAAAGTGTATTGCTCTACCAGCTGAGCTACCGAGTCGGCCACTTACTTTTTCAAGTAAATATTTTTTAAATGAAAACTACTGAAACAGCAGTTTTTTTTGATTGTGACCCGGCTGGGATTCGAACCCAGGACCCATACATTAAAAGTGTATTGCTCTACCAGCTGAGCTACCGAGTCGGCCACTTACTTTTTTAAGTAAATCCCTTTGTTTAAGGGACTGCAAAGATAGGAAAATCTCCTTTAAAGCCAAGTTTTTTTAGACTTTTTTATCATAAAATTTCATGAATAATCAGCAAACATCTGTTTATAAATCAATTATGCTAATTATTTTTTTTACAAAAAATTTCAATTTAGCTGAGTCCTCAGAAAATATTTTGATCCTCTGCCATTGTAAAGGCTCTGATGAGAGTTATTTTGCGTGTTTTTCAATGTTTACCATTGGATTTTTGGCAAAGATGTTTTATTTTTGAAAAAAGTGGTTTTAAAAAGCCATCATTTGATTTATTTCTTCAGCGATTAAATCATTATTAATCAAATCATTCTGTTTTACAGCTCAATATTTATGAAATTAATTACTCCCAAAAGATTAGTCGATGGTGATAAAGTAGCAAGCATTTCTATGTCATGGGGTGCAGCCGGTGATCTACCCTACCGATATTTAAAAGGCAAAGAACGACTGAATCAGATCTTTAATCTAGAAGTTACAGAAACCAGGCACGCCTTACAATCAGCAGAATGGATCTATAATAACCCTGAAGCCAGGGCCAATGATCTTATGGAAGCCTTTTCTGACCCATCTATCAAAGCCATTATTTCAAATATTGGTGGTGATGATAGCATCCGGATGTTGAAGTATATTGATTTAGATATCATTAAAAATAATCCTAAAATATTTCTAGGGTTTTCAGATAGTACTATTACTCATTTTATCTGCCTCAAAGCAGGTTTAAGTTCATTCTATGGAACTTCACTGCTGGTTGGTTTTGCAGAAAATGGAGCCATGCATGAGTACCAGATCAACGATATCAAACGAACCTTGTTCTCTCCTTCTGTGATTGGTCAGATTCATCCAAACCCGGAAGGCTGGACTACTGAATTTCTGGATTGGTTTGATATTTCTCTACAGGATGTTAAAAGAAAATTAACGCCGCCATCTGGATGGCGATTTATCAGAGGAAATTCTATTGTTCAAGGATCTTTGATCGGTGGTTGTATGGAAGTTTTAGAAATGCTCAAAGGAACCGACTATTGGCCGGATCCGGAAATATGGAAAGACAGCATTCTGTTTTTTGAAACCTCTGAAGGCAAACCACATCCTGATTATGTCAGATATTGGCTTCGGAATTATGCAGCAACAGGAATTCTGAAAAACGCGAAAGGAATTATTTTCGGAAGACCTTATGATAATCTTTATGCTGAAGAATATGAAACAGAAATACTAAAGGTTCTGGATGAAGAAGGCCTATACGATATGCCGGTTATTACCCAAATGGATTTTGGTCATACCTGCCCTACTTTCACCCTTCCTTATGGAAAGTTGGCAGAAATCAACTGTATACATAAAACGTTTTCCATTCTGGAAAGCGGAGTTCTGTAAAGTATTATATTAAAAAAAGGTTCGGCGGGCCTTTGGCCCGCCGAATCCTACAAATAATACATCTGTACAATGAATATTTATATTGTTTCACATATCATACAGATCCATCATTTTATAAATACTTGTAGTTTACATTATTTGTATATCTCTTAGTTTTTAGAAGACTGTTGATATTCAAAAAGTTCCGCAATCGTATCTACCAGGTTTTGTCCGTGGTGTTTTCCCACAAGGTAAAGCGCGGCATCTATTCCTGCTGTTATTCCTGCTGTAGTAATCAATTGTCCCTGATCTACAAACCGAACATCTCTTCTCACAATACTTTCCGGGTTATGTTGTTCCAGGGCATCCAGCAACATAGAATGGGTGGTAATTTCCTTATGATTCAAAATTCCTGTTTTAGATAAATGCATGCTTCCTGTACAAACTGTAAAAACAATCGTTCCGTTTTGATACAGATCTTTAATCCATTGCATTACTGTATTCTGGAAATCCTGATCCTGTAAGTATTCCATCACATAATCAGGATTGGCTCCCGGAATGACAATCATATCCGGTCTTGGAGCTGTTTGTATATCATAGGTAGGAATAATGGCCATGGTATTAGCTTCCATGCATACAGCATCTTTCATTTTCCCGACAGTATAACAATGATAGCTTCCTGCAGAGATAAGATTCGCTTTGATAAAAACATCCAGTGGGCCATTCAGATCAAGAGCTTCTACCTGATCATAAATTAAAAATGCTACATTCATTGTCTTGTTATTTTGTTGTTGATTCATAATGATATTCTAAAAATTAATAGTTTAAATAGGGATATAGTTTTCCTTGCCGACAATTGATTATCAGCTTTAACGGATCAAAAAGTAAAAAGAGTTATTCGGTTCCCGTACAGTTTTTACGGTATTGTACCGGAGAAATTGAAAGATATTTTAAAAATAACCGACGAAGAGAAACTGCATTTCCAAAGCCACATTTTCCAGCAATCATTTCGATGCTCATCTCTGTGTATTCCAACATATTTTTAGCCTGATCCAGTCTCATTTTTTCAAGAAACCGACCTGGAGTCATTCCTGATTCCTTCAAAAATACTCTGGAGAAATTACGAACACTCATGTGTACAGATTCGGCCATAAATTCTATACTGATAGCCTGTCCTAATTTGTCTTTAAGCAAATCTCTGATTTCCTTTGTGAATGGCGATAGCATTTCATAATCAGAAATAGCATTTCCGAACTGAGATTGTACTCCTGGTCTTTTCAAGTGTAATACGAGATGTTTAGCCACTTCCGAAGCCATGGGTTTTCCGAAATCCTCTTCCAATAACGCCAAAGCCAGATCTATTCCCGAAGACACTCCTCCTGAAGTATAAATTCCTTGATCATGAATAAAAAATGGATTAACATTTACCTCCAGATCAGGATAAGTCCGTTGCAGTATATTGGCATATTTCCAATGGGTTGTAACTTGTTTTCCCTTTAGCAATCCGGCTTTAGCTAAAACGAAAGCCCCCACACAAACTGATCCTATGCGCCTTACCTTTCCCGTCATATTTTGCAGATAGGAATAAAGGTCTGCATTGATCTCATGTAAGGTTTCAAGGTCTGTACCTGCTACCAACAGGGTATCTATCGGAAAATCTGCATCGTAAATAGTATGTGTACATGGCAAGGGAATTCCCGAACTTGAATATATTATTTTATTGGCGGTACCGGATATCAAGTGAATCTGATATTTCAAACCGGCTTTATCATCCGGCAAAAAGAGATTGGCTCCTGTAAATACATCACACGGACCCGCAACATCCAACAATTGAACCTGTGGTAAGACCAAAAGTGCTATATGTTTTATTCCTGATTGTTTTCCTGCATTTTCCATGTCTCAATTTGTATGATACAAAGGTACAGAGAATGCCAGATGGCTGCAATGACAAAAAAGGAACAGTTTCAGCCATCTTTATTTTTAATTTCATCACCTAAAAAAGAGACTGCCTTAAAAGACAGTCTCAGCACTCTCACTATAAAATTAGCTAATAAGCTATACTTTTAAATTAAAAAATTATGCAGGCGATAATCTGCGTGATTTTAAATAAAGGGCAGTACGATTCAGATAGGGAAATAAGATGATTAGTAGTAATGCTCCGGCTAAAAGCCATACCATCATTTCGTAATAATCCATCGCAAAACGGACATGATCCTGAACATTAAGCCTTCCTACCAACAATTTATTGGAGGCCTTTACCGCATGATCTTCAAGCATTCCCTTAGCGGTAAGTTTAGCAGTTTGTTTATGTAGAAAGTCCTTTACAAAAGGATCTACCGCTGTAACATGATCCTGAAAAGCATTGTAGTGACGACTTTTTTCAAAGAGTTCAAAAAAATTAATCAATGCAATACTGGCACAAAACCCAAAATAACGGATAGCTAAAGCAGTTGCCGCTGCTGATGGCCCAATAGAAGCAGGAACTGATGATATGATATAAATAATTGTCGGAACCATAATCAGCCCTACCCCCAATCCCTGAAGAAATAAAGGAATATAATAATTGAATTCATCTGCTTGTACATCAAAGGAATAATACATCAAAGCATGAAATAAAAGCAACATCAGAAAACCCGGCACCCAGATATATTGTATTTTCTTTTTCTGTAAAACCATACAACAGGCTATGATAACCCCAATAATTAATCCGGAAAGATTAAATATATTGATGTAAGAGATATAAAATGGATCCAGATGCAGTTCTGTCGCAAAAAAACTGTTTGTAATTCCTGAGGCAAAGCGACAAATATACATAACGAAAAGAATCAATAACCCTATTTTAAAATTTCTGTATTTGAAAATCCTAAGGTCTATATAAGGTCTTTTAATTGAATTCTGACGGAAAACCGATATCCCAATCAATGCAATGATAGCCATTACACTTCCCAAAATCCGGTTATCTTCCAGCCAATAATATTCCTGTCCGAAAATGGTTATATAACCCACCAGCACCAAAATCGTACTGAAAACCGCAAAACTTTGCCAGTCTAATTTATACAAATGAAACCGCACATTGGGTCTGTAATTCGTCATGGATAATGTCAGAAAAATAAGCCCCGGCAAATATGAAAAGATCGCCGTTTTATACACGATATTAAAATTATAGGAATCTATAAGATTAGCTGTAATCAGGTTATTAAAAGGTAATGCACAAATCAGGATTCCAAAAAACACGGAAAAACTGATCTCTCTTCCCCTTTCACTACTCAGTCGTGTAAAAATCAACGTCAATGAAAGGTTGACATTCCCGGCAAACAACATTCCCTGTATAAAACGTATGGGAAAAAGAACATACACTTCACGGGTGAAATAACATATAAGACAGGCTAGAATCTGTAAGGTGGTAAATAAAAGAAAATACTCCTTAGCTGCCAGAAAACTAAAAAACCTCCTTTCAAGGCAATAAAACCCAACATATCCTGCATAGAATAATGCTACTGAAAACTGTATATCTGCAGGTTCACTCCCATAATACCCTGCTGCTGCATTAATATTGGTCAGTGGGAGAAAAAAAATGATAATTCCCGGTAAAGTCATGGAAAAAAGAATAATTTTCACCAGCCATTCCGGTGCCCATTTTTTAAAAAAGGGCATTTGTCTTTTAGCCATTAGGAATGCTTTTTATTAGCATATACATTTACGTTCATTCCCATTTTGAGAATATCGATTTCTCTTCTTTTTCCTTCTACTTTAATTCTTACAGGAATACGTTGAACAATTTTCACATAGTTTCCGGTAGAGTTATCAGGAGGCAGTAAAGAAAAACTGGAACCTGTTGCTGGTGACAATGAAATAATGGTTCCTTTAAATTCTTTATCAGGGTAAGAATCTGCAACAATTTTCACCTGATCTCCAATTTTCATATCCTTGATCTGGGTTTCTTTATAATTAGCCACCACCCATTTATCCGTTTCATTATTCACGATGAAAGCTAATGTTTCTCCAGCATCAATCATTTGTCCAACCTCAACGGTTCTTCTTCCCATTCTTCCATCATACGAAGCCACTACAGCGGTATAACTTACATCTAGCTTATGACGATCCAATAAAGCTTCCAATCTTGCAATTTCAGCTTGCACAACGGTTTTTTCAGCCTGAATATCACCGATTTTTGATACGGAAGCAGCATAATTGTCCTGTGACGTTTTATAGTCACTTTCGTTCACGTCCAGTGTTGCTTTTACATCTTCCAGTCTCTGTTTGGTAGCAGATTCTTCATCATAAAGTTTTTTATAACGATTGTAATCAAGTTGTTGTTTCCAGACCTTTGCCTTATTAGCATCTACCTGAGCTTGCGCAGCAGCGGCTTCTTTCTCTGTAGTTCCGGTGGTACTTTGCAGCACTTTTAGTTGTGCACGGGCTTTCTGAAGAGCAGCCTGCGTTTGTTTTTGCTGAAGAACATATTCACGATTATCAATCAATAAAAGGGTATCTCCTTTTTTTACTTCCTGGTTTTCCTCAAATTTTACAGCCACAATAAACCCGCCTGCTCTTGAAATAACCGGGTTTACATATTCCTGAACCTGGGCATCATTGGTTTGCTCATATCTGTAATAATTTTTAAGAGTAAAACCGCCCCAGACAGCAAGTGCGGCAACGATTAAAACTGAAATCCATCCTGTGATCTTTGTGATCAATCTGTCGGTAGGGGTATATTTTTTTTTCATTGTATTATAAAACGCCTGTAATATTTTGTAGTAAATAATAATTGTTCTGTGCCATGATTTTCGCTGCTTCCAATTCAAATTTTGTCTGAAGCAACTGGATATCCGCATCCAAAAGTTCTGTAATAAGGGAGGTTTGATTGAAGTAAGTATTTTTGATAATACGTGCATTTTCCTTGGCCTGGGCAACATTGGTTTCTGCAACTTTAATCTGTTCAAGAGCTTCCTGATATCTTAAATAAGCTTCTTTTACCTGTTGTCTTACCTTATCTTCAGTATCTTTATGCACCTCCTCTTCTTTTTCAAATTCCAGTTTAGCGGCTTTTACTTTATTGGTATTGTGATACAATTCGGAAATAGAAAACGAGGCTTTAAGTCCCACGATTCCCAATGAATACCAATTAGGATTATAAGGGTAAAGGAAAATCTGCGGATTAGCATAATAAAATTCGCCATACATCCCAACTTTAGGGAGTATATTGGCTTTTACCTGCTTCAATTTCAGTTTACTTAACTCTGTTCCCTGCTCAGAAACATGATAGTCAAATGAATGCTCCATCGCCAGTTTCAGATATTCTGCATAAGTTGTATTGGCATCCCATTGTACAGAAGGAGCTTCTGGGATCACAATCTGCTCATCAGGAACTCCCAAAAGAATGTTCAGTTTCTGCATCGCGATCAGAATATCATTTTGAATGGTCACCAAGGTCATCTTACGTTTTGAAAGTTCAAGCTCGATTCTCAAAACATCACTTTTTAGTACTACTCCGTTTTTATATAAAGATTTGATTTCTTTAAGCTGTACTTCCTGATCTTTAATATCTTGCTGAATAAGATCTCTGAAAATATATGTTTTCTGAAGTTCCAGATAAAGAGCTGCTGTTTTGTAATGGATATCGGAAACGGCCTGTTCTTTCTGAATTTCTTTTACCTTTTGTAAGGTTTCGTTTTCCTTGATCTTTAAATTGAGTTTATTTCCGTTATAAATGTTCAGATAAAAATCGGCTCCTACTCTGTAAAGGGTGTGGATAACCTCGTGTTGGGTAGGTTTGGAAAATATTCCGTTTTCATAAATTGGGATATTCGAGGCTTTTTCTACGGATCCTTTAAATTGTATTTCTGGAAGTCGCTCTCTTTTGGTGTCTTTTACTTCCGTTTCGGCAATGTCTACATTGATGGTATTGATTTTAATATGACGGCTGTTTTCTTCAGCTCTTTGCCATGCGTCTTTTAGGGAGATCCGCATGGTATCATTTCGTGGACTGCCTGTCTGAGCCGATATTGTGTAGGAAGCTCCTAGCATCAGCAGTCCGGTGACATAAATTTTCATTTGAATTTTTCGAATTATTGCACTGCAAATTTATTGGCAATCCTGATATTATTTTTATCTAAAATAGTCAAGTTTTACATGATTCCGGCCAAATTATTATATTTGCATTTTCAACAGTATTTTAGTTTTAATATGGGATTAATCGCAGCGCTTCCGGACATCGATAAACACGACAAAAGTGTATTCGTTATGCATGAAAAATCAGAGAAACTGATTCCTTTCCATAAACACACCAAAGGACAATTGAGTTATGTAGAAGGCGGTATTGCTTATATTACTATCGAAAACAGAACCTATGTGGTACCTGCCCGACACTTCTTCTGGATTCCTCAGGGAATGGAGCATATTTTAGAGATCGGCCATACCGCTACTGTTCTGCGTTCCCTTTATTTTTATGCGCATGACGATGTTTCGGATCCTTTTTACAGCAGGCTGGGCATCTATCCTGCGTCAGAACTTTTAATCCAGATGATCAAATATACAGAGATTTGGGATGAAAAACATGTGACTGATAAGGATGAAAACTTTGAGTTCCTGATTGCTTTAAAAAAAATTCTACCTAAAACGCATAAACAACCCTTGCCTATTATTCTACCTGCCACTCATAATAAGCAGATGATGAAAATAGTTTCTTACCTGGAATGGAATATGGGAGAAAAATTAACTCTTACCAATGTAAGTGACAGATTTGGGTTGAGTGAGCGCTCTATATCACGTCTCTTTAAAGCAGATATGGATATTTCTTTTCTTCAGTATCTGAAAACGTTAAGGATTATCAAAGCCATAGAACTTCTTTTAAATACGGATAAGCCTATTAATGAGATCGCGAATGATGTTGGCTATAGTTCAATCAGCGCTTTTAGTGATACGTTTCATGAGTTTACGCAATCGCGGCCTTCGGATCTTAGGAAAAGCAGTAAGGCTTTTTAATGTACTTATGAGGATATCCGAAAATCATTCTATAACAATGTTGATTGGGTATTCATTTAGAGAAAAATATACAGTCTTCCAACTATAATCTTATTAAATGGCTGGCTTACCTTCAGTTTACTTATATAAAAAGCCCTTAAACATTCTGTTCAAAGGCTTTTAAAAACATTAAGCAGACAGGATTCAGAATTGTACAAGGCAAAATCAAAAGATTTTAAAACGAAACTATAAAAACAAAATCCTTTTTCTGAAAGGCCTGCCTGATCTTAATGAGTATTATTGTGTAGCTTTAATAATCGCTGTAGTGATCTGCTCTTCCTTCTTCTTTGCATAAGTAGAATCAAAAGGTTCCATAGCATTGAATAAGTACTGATAAAAAGGAGCTATCTGCTGAACTTTTTCAGATTCCTTTGTTGCTTTTTCTTTATCCATTTGCTGAAGCCTACTGATAAAAGCATTGAACTTTTGATCTATTGGTTCCACTGATTTCAGAAGATAAGCCTGAGCTTTTTCATTCTGTCCCAATTTTCTATAGGCATCTGCCACTGCTGAAACCACAAGCGCATATTCCATAGGTTTAGATCTCATCTGTCTTTTGGCTGCTGCCTGGAATTTAGGAGATAGACTCAGATAATAGTCATATTCAGAAAATATATCTTTCTTCAGGTTTCCAGCCAACTGAAGCCCTTTTTGTTCCTGGCCTGCAATAATATAAGCAGTAACAATCGAGCTCAATGAACGGGGATCATTGTATTTTTCAGCTGGAATTTCCTTCGTTACAATGTTCAGCAATTCTGAAGCTTTTGCTTTCTCTCCATTCGCCATCAATGCAGAAACCGCTCTGCTCACAGACATCCTGTAGTTCATAATATCGGATATAACGGTCTCATCATAATAGACACTAAGATCTTTGAAGTTGCCCCATTTGTAATTTTTTACTACGTTATAAAGAGAATTCGCATCTACTCTGCCTTTATCTCCATCCGGACTTTGAAGAGTACGAATAGGAACCAATTTGTAGCTAAAACCATCAAACTGAAGATAATCATCAAGGTAAAAGATATTTTCGCTGTCATACATTCCTCCTGAAGAAAAGTTGATCGTACGTTTCCAGTCGAAATTAGCAAGTATATCCAGCATTATAAGATGACTTTTATAAAGGGTATTCGCTCCATAGCTGATCATAATGTGATCCACAGCATTCGGAAGATCAGCCTGACTAATGATACCAGACTTTACAGCATTCTCCTTATTCACCGGAAGAATGAATTTATTTACCGGGATAATATTATATTTTTCATATTCTTTCTCACCGAAATACATTTTCAGGAGTTCGTCTTTTGCAGGAGATTTATATTTCAGAAACCTAATAGCATCTTTTACAGTCATTGAATCCTGAGTCAGGAACTTTCTGAATTCCTGAAATTCTGTTTCAGGAGCTCCCTGATCTTTTAACATCGCAAAAAATCCTTCCCAATCTTCTTTTTTCATCAGATATACCTGATCATTTACTCCATCCCGGTAATCTTCATGTTTTAATTCACCTGGAATTCCCATTGCATTGTAAGTTCTTCTTTTTACCTGATCAATATTCCATGGAGTGGCCAACATTGTGAAATTCACTGTTTTTACATCATCCCTGAATCTTTCTGTTTCCTGAAGACCCCAAACCGGATACGTATCATTATCGGCATAGGTAAAAACAATACCATTTTTAGGCAATGATGCCAGGAGAGAATAGGCTGAATCATGAGCAGCGGATTTCTTGCTGCGGTCATGTGGAACATAATTCTGAAAGCCCATCATGAAAGGAATTCCCAGCAGGACTACACCAAGTACAATATTGACCGTATCAGATTTTATTTTGGATTGAATAAACCATAAAATACTTCCGGCTCCCAACCCGATCCAAATGGCAAAAGCATAAAACGACCCTACCATTGCATAATCTCTTTCTCTTGGTTCAAAAGGTTTTACACCTGTATAGAAAACAATTCCAATACTGGTAATAACAAACAGTGAAAGAATGGCATAGAATCTTCCAAAGTCTCTGTTCAGCTGGAAAAAGAAACCGATTAGACCTAAGATAAGCGGTAGAAAAAAGAATTTCACGGTACTTTCATTGTTAAACTTAGCTGGCATATTATCCTGCTTACCCAATAAAGCACTGTCTATAAAAGAGAACCCGGAGATCCAGTTTCCATGGGTATTTTCGAGATGTCCCTCTAAATCATTCTGTCTTCCCACAAAGTTCCACATCAGGTATCTTACAAAATAATACCCATTCTGAAAGGTGATAAAATAATCCATATTCTGAGCAAAAGAAGGTCTTTGTACATTGATAAGATCATAAGGTTTCACCTTCATATAATCGTCTACCGTAATAGAATCATCTTCATATTTAGCTCTCAATTCATCAAAGATCTGCTTAGCCTGCGGATTATCTGCTACATCTTCATTCTCATTATTGAATGTAAAGTCCGGAGCGCCATACAGTGAAATATAATTCGCCATCACATCTTTATCTTCACTGAACATTCTCGGCATAAAGCTTATATGGGCTTTATTATAAACATAGTTAAACCTTTCTCCTGTTTTTCTGTAGGTCTGGGTCTTCTCATCCTTTTCATAAATATCCCCGGTAACTTTTCTTTTATAACTTCCGTCTTCATTTTTTTCCAGTCCTTTTCTATCAAGAGCTGCCGTATAATTTTGTCCGTAGGTCGTTGGCCAGTCTCCGTATTGTTCTCTGTTATAATAATCCTTCATTCCGATGGCTGTATCAGGATTGTTAAGATTCATAGGCGGATTAGCATTCGCTCTGATCGGAATGACCATCCAGCATGAAAAACCTATTATCATATATACAACAGATAAAACAATGGTCTGGTAGATGTTTCTTTTTGCTTTTCTGGCATATTTAATCATGAAATAAGAGATCGCTGTCATTACAATAAAAGCGACAACAGTTCCGGAATGAAAAGGAAGTCCCAACCCATTCACAAAGAAAATCTCCAGTTGCCCAAACATCGTCATAATCAATGGGAAAATAATTTTAAAGACAAATGCCAGAACACCCAATGTGATAAGATTGGCAACAATAAAACTCTTCCATGTAAACGTATATTTTCTCGCATAATATATCAGACATACTGCCGGAATAGCCAGCATACACATCATGTGTACTCCTACGGAAAGTCCTAGAATAAAGAAAATAAGAATAATCCATCTTTCATTGTCTGCAGCTTTATATTCGTTTTCCCATTTGGTAATCAGCCAGATCAGCAACGCAATAAACAGCGAAGCCATTGAATATACTTCTCCTTCTACCGCTGAAAACCAGAATGTATCTGAAAATGTAAAACACAGGGCTCCAATAGCTCCTGCAAACAGAATTGAAATCTCCTGATGCCTTGTAATTTCTTCGAAATTTTTATTGAGAAGTCTTCTTAAGAAATGAGTAATCGTCCAGAACAGGAACAAAATAGTCAATGCACTGAAAAGTGCTGACATGGCATTAATCACTATTGAATAATTCGCAGTATTTCCCAATGCAAAAATTCCGGCTACAGCTCCTACAATCTGAAATAAAGCGGCTCCCGGAGCATGGGTAACTTCAAGCTTAGTAGCAGAAGCAATATATTCTCCGCAATCCCAGAAACTCAGAAAATGCTCCATCGTGGAGAAATAAGTAATCAATGCAATAGTGAAAAGGAACCATCCCAGTACGGTGTTCCATTTTTTAAAAGACCAGTTTCTCATATTATATTTTTCAATATTAATATGACAACTGGGAGGAAAGAGATATTACATCACTCTGTGATTTTTTTCAAATTTGGAAATAGTGCTGGAAAATGCAAGCAAAGAAATTGAAATTATTGAAATACAAACTATAGTTCAATTATTTAAATGACTTCTATTAAGTAGTAAGCCAAATAGTAGCTTCCAGCCTCCAATTATATCAACTTCTCCTTTTTAATACGTATTATTCAATCCTCCATCCAAAGGAATACTCGCTCCGGTAAGATAAGAGGAATATTCTGAAGCAAGAAAAGCTACCAGATGACCATACTCTTCCGGTTTTCCAAATCTTTTCATCGGAATTTTATTTTCTCGGTTTTTTCTGATGTCTTCCTCAGAAATACCTGACTGCTGAGATTCATGGTTCACGAGCTTTTTAATACGTTCGGTATCAAAATATCCTGTTAAAACATTATTGACTGTAATATGATGCTGCGCCACTTCGTTGGATAAAGTCTTTGCCCATGCCACTACTGCTGACCGTATGGAATTTGAAAGGGCAAGATTCCCAATAGGTTCTTTTACAGAAAGTGAAGAAACATTAATGATACGACCATTTTTTTGTTCAATCATATAAGGTAAAGCCAGTAAAGTGGTTTCGCAGACTGTTTTAAACAAAAGATCAAAAGCTTTCTGATAATCCGATACAGTTTTATCAACGGCAAGCCCAGGTTCCGGGCCATTGGTATTGTTCACCAAAATATCGGTGGAATGTGTACTAAAATATTTTGTAATGATTTGTTGGTAGCTTTCAAAATCTGAAAAATCAGCCACAAGATATTCATGTTTCTGATCTGAGTTTACTTTTGGTAATCTTGCTACGAAGTCTTGAAGTTTTGTTTCGTTGCGAGCCATGATCGTAACATTGGCACCACATTTGGCCAGCTCAACAGCGATTCCGGCTCCTATTCCCTGTGTAGCTCCTCCTACGAGTGCATTTTTTGAAGAAAGTTGAATATTCATATCCTTTATATCATTACAAATTAGCTTATATAAAGGTAAGAAAAAACCTCCAAAACAATTGGAGGTTAGGTTTTAAAAACTGTTCTGAAGATTATCTAACGACTGTAGCTTCCAGTTCCACTTTTAAGGTTTCAAATAGGCCATTGACCTCCAGCATGGTAACCGCCTGTTCTATAGAATGCAAAGCAATCCACTCTTGGAGAATAGGAAAATGAGGCCATAGCTCCTGAGTTGAAGTGGTATAAATATTTAATCTTACGATTCCATTACACGCATAACCTGCTGTTGTGATGACTTCTTCAAGATTTGCTATTGCCTGTTCCAGTTGGCTTTTCATATCTTTATTACTTGAGGTTCCGTCAGGATCAATAGCTGCCTGTCCTGAGCAATATAAAGTACTTTCTACATTCTTTACCTCTACGGCTTGTGAATAGCTTCTCTCATGTTGCCATGTCCACGGGTTGATGATTCTTTTTTCCATTGTTTTTGCAGAATTTTATGTATCTGTTACTTGGCAAAATTGCAGAATAAAGACCTCAGAGCTCCGTGATTACGATCACGATTATAAAGTGACGGATATCACAGTTTATAACGGCAAACGACTTAGTGTTTCTCGGGAAACTCCTAGATAAGCAGCAAGTAATGATTTTGGAACACGCTGTACCAGAGACGGATATTTTTCTAATAATTGTTCGTAGCGTTCTTTTATTCCTGTTGTCATTGTGGAAAGAATCCGTTGTTGTGCTGAAATAAATCCCATATAGGCTTTTTCCAGAAAGAAGTGTTCCATTTTAGGATGAGTACTGCAAATTTTCCTGTAGTCTTCAAGAGTCAGGCATAATACTTCAGTATCTTCTTCACATTCTAATGACATGGTTGCCTTTTGGTTCTGATAAAAAGCTGCAAAATCGGTTTCCCACCAATCTTCCATCGCAAACCCTACGATATGCTCTTTTCCGGATTCATCAGTGTAAACCAACTTTAAAAGCCCTTTCAACACAAAATAATTGTAGGGTACTAATTCTCCTTCTTGCAGTAAGAATTGATGTTTCTTATACTTTCTATAGGTAAAACAGGAAGATATATCCTCGAACTCTTCATCACTGAGAGGAAGAATCTTTTCGATATGAGTTCTTAACCGATCCGGCATATTCTATTTCTTAGAAGTATAAAAGTACTGTTTTTTCATGAAGGAGATCACAACCAACATCTGTATATTAGTGGTAAATACATTGTAATGGATACTGGTCAATATTTTAACATACTGATTAACAAATACCCTATTCTATTGACTCAGCCTGATAAAGACCGTTGGACTCCTTTATATTTAAACCAACTTATTACATCTTTGAAATAACTCATTATGATCATCAATAAAAAAGCCTGCAATTTTGATCTACAGGCTTTCATCATTATATCAATTACTTCTATTTAATTTTTTGATATTCTCCTAACATACGATTTATGTATTACGTTCCATACAGACATAGGAAGAGTTCTTTTTATCGTAGAATACTTCTATAAAAGGTTCATCCTGTAATCCGATCTGGAACAGGAATTCCAAATCTTCATTCCATTGCATGGGTGTATCATCTTCCGGCCAGGTCATTGCCCAACCGCCCTGATAGGCAAAAATCCCATCATTGGAATAAATAGGGTGAGAATCCATCCAGATATCAGTATATTCATCTAAAGCAAAAGCCAGCAGGCTGAAAAGATCATTCTTATCACCATCATTTTCAGTGATCCATTGCTGAACCTCTTCATCTCCATAGTGCATTAATGTCTCAAATGGCGGATAAATTACTGTTTCTTTGTCTGTTAAAGCGGTATAACTGTTCAGGTCAATAGACTCTATATTAATCGGTACGAAATTAAACTCATCCTGTTCTTCTATTAACCCCATCCATTGATCCGAGTATTTTACCAGAAAACGAAGTGGTTTATCTTCATTAATGTAAGCTGTTTTTCCATCCTGATCATTAGCCAAAACGAATAATTTGGCTTTACGGATTAGTGGCTGAGCCTTTTCCTTCAGTTGATCTATATTCATAAGTAGTGAAAATGGTATTAAATAATTTTCTTTCGATTCAAAAGTAGATATTTTATTGAGCTATACAGCCTAAAAGCTCTTATTTCAGCTGAAGTTAAGTTATAAAAGGATAATTTTCAGCCAGCTTAGGATGAATAGCATTCAACGCATCATAAAACCCTTCTCTCACTGACTCTGAAATATCTTCATGTTCACTAAAATACGCATCCAACTGCTGAATAACGTACGCCATCTGCAGCCATTGCTCAAAATGAATGTTCATAGGTTGTAACTTTTCATCGTAATCATGATCATAAAAAAATATGGCATGCTCTTTATCCATCAACCAATGATCTCCTTGCCCGTTTCCTGCAAAACACCAATGATCTGTTGATACAAATTCTTTATTATTATTGAATGCTTCCACGGCGCTGTATAAAATAGTTTCCGTAGAAATTTCCGTTGTTTTTATCAAAGTAACCAGTTTCTTATAGCATTCAGGAAAGGGAAAATCAACTGTTTTGGGAAAGTTTTGTACATTTCCTTCCTCTTTGAGAATCTCAAGTTTTATTTCTTCAATGGGCACTATTTTAAATAAAATCATGGCTAGGCTTTGTCTGAAGTTTGTAACTTAAATTCAATATTCAAATGGTTGCTTTTCACCAGATCTACAAAGGCCTGAGTAACCAATTTAATCCCTTTATTTTCATCCTGAACAGCATATTTTGCATCCAATAAAAGCGGGCCTTCAAATGTAAACCCCATTCCTTCAAAGTCTTTTACAATAGGAGCTGATTTCAGAAATAAAGCAGCATATACTGGGATCAATTGCCCTTTCAGCAGACATGGAATAAACTCAACCTCATCCTGAAGTTCGGTTTTTAAAGCTGCAACGGCCTTCTCAGAAAATAAATCACCAACACCTCCGGTATAACAGGTGTAAATATCATATTCTTTCAAAAAATCATCCAGATTCAGCTGATACTGATCTGTAAATTCTTCTTTAATGGGAATACAATTATTAGCGATCGGAATATCCCGACATTCAGGAAGTTTAAATTTATCAAAAATATTTCCTTTTTTATCAATCACTGAGAAATAGTAATCTTCTTTAGGGTGAAAGGAAAACAAAGTATATAATTTCATATTTTACTATTGGTTATCAATCACATAAACAATCACCTGGCTGTTCAGAATGTTTATTTTATGGCTGTGATCTATTTCAGTAATGAATCTATTTGTTCGTAAAAAGAAGCTTTGCTGTAATCTGCTACTCCGGTATGATGAAGCCGAATTGCTCCTTTTTTATCCAGTACCACAGTTGTAGGAAGTGAACCGTTATAAAGTGCTTCCGGAATACTGGCTGCAGGGGTTATGAAAGGAATGGTAAATCCTTTTCTCTTTAAATAATTTTTTCCCAACGCAACATTATCATCCAGATTTATTGTAAGAAATACCATATCCGGATGAGATTTATATTGATCATAAAATTTCTGAACAGAAGGAAACTCCGCACGGCATGGAGGGCACCAAGATGCCCAAAAGTTGATAAAGACCACTTTACCTTTCCATTGAGAAGGATCAATAAGAGTTCCATTTTCATTCTTTACCATCAAACCTGTGTAAGCTACTGCATTTTCCGATTTATCTACAGATTTAGAAATACTCGAATTGAGAATTCCGGTAGAGGCTACTTGCCTCATCAGCCAAGCTTTGGCATCAGGATTTACCAATACGATGATCAGTACAACCATCATAATGGTTGTAGATCCATGAGCCTTTATCCATTTTTTTACATTTTCCATACTTTTAATCTGATCAACATACTCAGCAAAAATAGAATTTTTATAGTTTTTGTAGCCATAGAATACGAACCATCGTCTCTATTTTCGCAAATTAAAAGAAAAAAATAGAACAATTACTCTAATTCACTACTATGCTTCACATAAGTTATATTATATTTGTTCTGAAATTATCTGAATGAGGATCAAAACAATGAAACTGGAAATTAATTTATTCAATAACAGCTCTTTGTCTGTAACTAATTCCCTATTCTTTCAACTAATCAACAGGCAACAATAAACTCCACTACAATATAGAAGAGATCTACTACTTTTTTAATAAAAACTAATGCAAACATCTTTTTTCAAAATTACAGCCGCCACTGCTGCACTCTGTTTCAGTACTCTGGTGATGGCCCAACAGCAAACCCGCTCTGTAAGCGGAACAGTGAAGGATAAAAAAAACGGCGAATTGCTGATTGGTGTAACGGTAAAAGTAAGCGATGATCCTTCGATTAACGTTGTAGCCAATGAATATGGGTTCTATTCCCTCTCTCTTCCGGAAGGTGATCACACCATAATTATTTCCTATCCGGGTTACAAAGATTTTGAACAGCAGATCAAAGTTGATCAAAACATCAAGCTGGATCTTTTCCTCAATCAGGAAGAGCAGAAATCCAATGCCATCGATGAAGTGGTGGTTTCGGGGGTAAAAAAGGATAAGAATCTTTCAAGCGCCCAAATGGGAACGGAGACCTTAAATATCAAAAATATAGAGAAACTTCCTGTATTGTTTGGAGAAAAGGACGTTATGAAGACCATACAGCTTCTTCCGGGTATCAAAAGTAATGGTGAAGGAAGCAGTGGATTCAGTGTGCGAGGCGGTGCTACAGACCAGAACCTGATTTTGCTGGATGAAGCTCCTGTGTATAATGCTTCACACTTACTTGGTTTCTTTAGCACATTTAACAGTGATGCTTTGAAGGATGCCAGCATTATCAAAGGAAACAGCCCGGCACAATATGGAGGTCGTCTTTCTTCGGTAATGGATGTGAAAATGAAGGACGGAAACAACAAAAACTACAATGTAAACGGTGGAATCGGCCTCATTAGCAGCAGGCTGAGTGTAGAAGGCCCACTTCAGAAAGAAAAGTCCTCATTTATTGTATCAGGGAGAAGAACCTATGCGGATTTATTCCTTAAATCTTCTAAAGATTATAAAGACAACAAATTATATTTTTATGACCTTAATCTGAAAGCCAATTATCAGATCAATGAAAATAACCGTATCTATCTTTCAGGATATTTCGGAAGAGATGTCTTAGGATTGGGAGATACATTCAATACCGATTGGGGAAATACTACGGCAACATTACGATGGAACAGTATTATCAACAGCAAATTGTTTTCCAACACCTCTTTCATTTACAGTAATTATGATTACAAGATCAGCCTGAAAAATAATGAAAGTGAGTTCAATTTAAATTCAAAGATACAGGACTGGAATCTTAAGCAAGACTTTACCTGGTTTGCAGGAAATAAACATTCCGTACGTTTCGGTCTGCAATCTATTTACCATACTTTAACGCCAAGCAGCGCCTCCGGAACGATTGTCAATTCTTATTCAAGAAATCCGAGATATTCTTGGGAGAATGCTTTATATATTAATGATGATTTTAAAGCAACAGAAAAACTTACCATCAATTATGGGATGAGGCTTTCATTATTCAGTGTATTGGGTGGAGATACTTTCAATACCTATGAGAACGGAGCGCTTACAGGAAGTCAGTATTTAGAAAAAGGAAAATTCGGTAAAACCTATACCAATCTTGAACCGCGTATTACAGCCAATTATCGAATCAATGATGTGAGCAGTGTGAAAGGAGGATACTCCAGAAACACCCAAAACCTTCACCTTTTAAGCAACAGCAGCAGTGGAAATCCTACCGATCAGTGGATTGGAAGCAGCTATTCGGTAAAACCTGAAATTGCGGATCAGATCAGTGTAGGATACAGCAGAAATTTCAATAATAACAATTATGAAGTGAATGCAGAGATCTATTATAAATCCATGCAAAATCAGATCGACTTCAAAAATGGCGCTCAGATTGGTTTCAGTACTGCAGCAGATGTAGAAAGTGAATTACTATTTGGAAAAGGAAGAGCTTATGGACTTGAGCTTATTGCCAAAAAGAAAAGTGGAAAGCTAACGGGCTGGATCTCCTATACTCTATCTAAAACGGAAAGAAAGATCGACGGAATCAATGATAACCAATGGTATAATGCCAGAATGGACAAAACCCATGATCTGTCTATTGTAGCTACTTATCAGCTTAATCCAAGATGGACTCTTTCCGGATTGTTCCTTTACAGTACAGGAAATGCAGTAACTTTCCCTGTTGGGAAATATGAACTTAACGGGCAGACCATCTTCCAATATAACAGCAGAAATGCTGACAGAATGCCTGCTTATCACAGAATGGATCTTAGTGCTACTTATGAACCGGAATCGAATAAGCGTTTCCGCGGATCATGGACATTCGGAATTTATAACCTGTATGGTCGTGAAAATGCCTACACTATTACTTTTGAAGACAATCCAAATAATCCAGGAACAACCCGTGCTATGCAGACATCCCTATTCCGATGGGTACCTAACATCACTTACAATTTCAAATTTTAAATCATGAAAAAAACATTCTTTATCATATTATCTGCATTGGCATTCACTTCTTGTGAAAAAGAAATTGATCTGGATCTGACTGATCAGAGCGGAAACATTGTCATTGAAGGAAATGTCACTGATACTAAGGGGTCATATACCGTAAAGATCACAAAGTCTGTTGGCTTTGCACAACCCAACCAATATCCGGCTGTTACAGGAGCTCAGGTTATTTTAAGTGATAACACTGGGCAGACAGAAACGTTGGAATATGCTGGCGGAGGGGAATATAAAACGAGTACATTTACGGGAGTTCCGGGAAGAACCTATACGCTTAAAGTATCGGCAGAAGGAAAACAATATACTGCTCAAAGTACAATGCCTCAGGCTGTGGAACTGGAAGGTCTTGTACAGGATACCTTTATGTTCGGGAGTAAGAAAACCTATACGCTTCTCCCTGTATTTACAGATCCTTCAGAATTGGGCAATCGCTATCTTTTCAGTTTTACCATCAATAATTTAACTAAAAAATATATCAGTGTACTTTCTGATAATTTAAATAACGGATTACCCAATCAATGGACTTTAGGGCTTCCTAATGATGACAATAAAGGCAGAGATCATGAAGTGGTTGCTGGAGATGTCATTCGCGTTGAAATGCAGTCTATCGATACCAATATATTTACGTATTACAGTGCATTGCTTAAAATATCGGAAGGTTATGGAGGCAGTGTTACTCCGGCTAATCCGCCAAGTAATATCAGTAACGGTGCTTTAGGATATTTCTCCGCACATACGGTAAGATCTCTTGTTACACAGATTCAATAAACTTTCTATCATTACAATAAAAACGGTTATTCCAATATGCTGGTGTAACCGTTTTTTTATACGGGTATATTATCTCAATTTTCGTTTTAGTGCATAATATCTGTATAAAAAATTATCGTATCGGATGATCCCAAAAAGCAATCCTGCTGCCAGCAATAATGTCTTCAGGTTTATCATCTTATAAAGGAAACCTCCGATGATACATCCGGAAAAAAAACAAGCTATAACAAGTAGTTTAAGAGCTATATTCTTTTTAAGCTGTCTGTACTCACTTTCTCTTTGCTTAAAAAATAATTTTGACAACTCTATTCCTAAATCTGTAAAAATCCCCGTGAGATGGGTAGTTCTTACTACAGACTGAGAGACTCTCGTAACCAAAGAATTCTGAGTTCCCATTGCAACCAGTAAAAGCCCTGCAATCATGAACGCTGATATTGAGATCTTCAATATTTTAATGTCTGATAAACCTACAAATCCTAATATTAAAATCTCAATCAATAAGGGAATTAGGTGAGGTCTTAATCTTTTGTGACGGGAAGAGAGTTCAACAATAAAGCTTGAACAGAATGCACCTGTCAGAAAACAGATAATTAAAATGAGATAAACAAAGGCATTGCTGTAATTTCTAAGAAAGACCTCTTCCGAAAAGAAGGCAAAATGTCCTGTTATATTTGTAGTAAGAATTTTACTTGATAAGACTCCTACAATATTCACTATTCCGGCGACAAAAGAGAGTGCTGATGCCAGTTTTATATTATGAAAATAAGTCCTGTTTTTCCCTATATGTCTGAACATATCAATACTTTAATCTCTTCCAAAAACTATACTTAAAATATTTTGTTTTATAGGTTCAGCCAAAGGAGTATTCCACTTCAAAAAAATAATCCTTAAAAACAACTGGATAAAATAAATAAGTAAAAAAAAATAATTTAGAAATGTCAGCAACTGCTGTGAAAAACATGTCAACTTAAATTTTTATCCAGTGCTCTTAATATTCTTAAAATATCATTCGGGAAAGTAATTGTTTTGAAACACCATTATCCTTTATTTATCGGGATTTACAGCTGGCTTTCACTTGTATAAGCTTCTATAATTCCCAATTCAAAATCTATTTTATTACTTTTGTAAAATTAATTCGTTCAGGCAAGAAATCCGGTGATTTAGATCAGTTTAAAATGTGATTTAAGTTACAAACTGAACGTTGATGCATTAGCCTTCCTATAAAAATTATGATCTCAAAATTTATTTTCAACAATCAGTATCTTTTTGATGAACTTCCTGAATATGATCAGGATTTACTCCTCAAAGCCATGAGAACCAAAAATTATCGTAAAAATGAGGCTATATTCACGGATGGTACTAAGCCTAATGGTATTTACTATCTTAATGAGGGGAAAATAAAAAAATACAAAGTAGATAATGATGGCAGGGAACAGATCATCTATATCTACAGTTCAGGAGAGTTTTTCGGATACTCAGCTATTTTGAGCCAGGAATCATATGGAGATACCACTTCTACTCTTGAAAATTCTGTCATCTCATTTATCTCAAAAGACAGCTTTCTGGAAATTCTTAGCCAGTCTTCTGTATTTTCAAGACTTTTATTAAAATCTTTGAGCCATGAATTTAGTGTAATGGCTAACCTTATTGCAGTTTTATCTCATCGTACTGTTCGAGAGCGAGCTGCCTTAAGCTTATTGATTCTTCACGACAAATATAAATCCAACGATACTCCTGAAGATGAAGTATTGATTTCCCTTTCTCGTGTAGACCTTGCCAATATGGTAGGAACTGCCAGAGAAACACTGGCACGAATTCTCAATGATTTTAAGCAGGAAAAGCTCATCAAATCGGAAGGACGAAAACTACGAATCCTTGATTTTAAACAGTTAATTCATATTGCTAATTTTTATTAGCCATCTACGGTTTCTATGTAAGCTAATCATTTTATACAAAAATAAATTCCATTTCAAAAATCCTACTGACATCCTATTGTCATATATCACGCTTAATTTTGTATCAAATTATTTTAAATACAAGATTATATGAAATTAATGTCATTAAGAATCATTACAAAAGACATCAAACAGTCCGTTATGTTTTATGAAAAAGCAATGGGATTAACTGCCCAATGGTATACGGAAGACTTTGCTGAACTTGCTACTCATTCTATTACCATTGCTATAGGAAGTACTCGTACCATGAAAATGTTTGGAGGTGAGCACCTTGCTGAATCCAAAGGTCAAATAAGTACCATCATAGAATTTCTGGTAGATGATGTAGATGCTGAATATAAAAAGATTAAAAACTTGACAGATCATATTGTACAGGAGCCCACGACCATGCCTTGGGGAAATCGTTCACTCTTGTTCTGTGATCCGGATGGAAATCTGATTAATTTCTTCGCTCCCGTAAGCCCTGAAGCTATTCAAAAGTTTAATAAAGTGGAAACTCAGAAGTAACAATTTTTATTTCTTTTCCATTTTTTGCTGAAAACAAAACATCATAAAAAAAAGGAGGCTTTACTGCCTCCCTTTTCTTTTGTACTAAAACCGAACCTTGAATTTCTTTATGTTAATTTGTGTTTTTTTTTCTTTTTCTCATTTGTTTTTTTCAAGAAATCCACATGTAAGGCCATTCATACACTTTTGTATTAATCTCATCACTTGTTAATTCATTTTCATCACTTGCGTTTTAAATAATTATAGTTTATTATTCTTATAATTATTTCAATTTACCGGCTTTAATGAAGTGAAAAAACTAAAAAAAGCATTAGCAATTCATTTGGTAAATTTTATACTACAAAGTAACGACATCGCAGGATAATATCATCTATAAACCCCGTAGATACATATCGGACGTGATATAGATTTTTATCGATAAAATGAATTAAACAATGAAGAAACTCAGAATAGACCTACTGAATCCTATATTTTATGATGTGTTTTAATAAGATCGATAAGCTCTACAATATTTTCTATTTTTAGCTTCTCAAAGATATTTTTTTTAATCGTACTCACTGTATTTTGCTTTATATTTAAATTATTCGCAATTTCCAGATTTCCATACCCTTCTGCATACATTTCTGCAATCTGCAGTTCTCTTTTGGTTAAGCTGCTTAATGGGCTTATTACATTTGGATTGTAAATAAACTGTACTAATAAATTTCTTGTAAGATCAGAGAAATATTCTCCTTTTTGGATAAAGCTCAAAATAGCTTCTCTCACTTCTTCCTCCTCACTCAGTTTGCTCAGATACCCATTGGCTCCGGCTTTTATAAATTTTAGTGCATACAAATCTTCTTCAAGCCCCGTGAAAATAAGGATCTTGATATCAGGATTTGCAGTTTTCATTTGTGGTAAAACATGCAGACTGTTTCCTTCGGGAAAATGTGCATCAATAATGGCCATTTCAATTCCCCTTGTTTCTATCAGTTCTACTGCTTGTTGTAAAGATGAAGAATGATAGACTTTAGCATTGGGAGCAATATCACTAATAACAATCTCCATTCCTTGTCTTACAATACTGTGGTCATCGGCTAAAAGGAATACAATTTCCCTGTTTTCAATTGGCATTTCCATTATTTATTATTGATATTTAAATTGATTCTGAATGTCACCTGTGTTCCTTTATGCAACTTACTGGAAACTGATATTTCGCCATCAAAAAGCTCTACAATTTCTTTAACAAGATTCAGTCCTAATCCTACTCCAAGGTTATCTACTTCATCTGAAACAGTTCCCTGATAGTAAGGATCAAAGATCTTTTTCAAATCAGACTCGGAAATTCCTACTCCGGTGTCTGCTACTGTTGTGATCAATGTAATCTTATCAGTACCTAGAGGTTCTGTTGTCATCGCAAGATCCACTTTCCCGTTTTCGGTATATTTATTTGCATTCCCAAGAATATTCATAAAGATCTGATTGATTCTGATATTATCAGAGAACACCTCTACTCCTTCAGGAATTCTGTCCGTTACTGCAAATTTATTATTTCTAGTCTCCAGATAAGGAGAAATTACTTTTACAATAGAACCGATCTCGTCTTTAAGGTTAAAAACAGATTGTATAAGTTTTTTCTCGGCATCCTGGTTCTTGGTATATTCCAAAATCTGGTTAGACTGCAAAAGCAAAGTACTATTGGTAAATTTAATTGATTTCAGATAATCTTTTATAGTTTCATCTCCTGTTGTTCTGTAAATCTTGTCAATAAAAATATTAACGATTTTCAATGGAGATCTTAAATCGTGGCTCAACATTCCCAATATTCGGTTCTTGAAATTCAGGTTGTTTTTGATCTCTTTATTGGCTGCATCAAGTTTTCTTTCATAAATGAAGGCAACTCTTGTAAAATACATGATCAGAATGGATACGATAAACATTAAAATCATCAATCCAAGTACCAGATATCTTCTGATCTTATTGTTATCAGAACTTTGTTTAGTATATTCTTTTTCAAGTTCGGTTTTGAAATCTTTAATGGCATTTTCATACACATCAATCAGTCCGTTACTATACACTAATAGTTTACTGAAATTACTGTAAAACTGCATATTCTCACGCTGATTTTTTACAGCAAACTGTTGCGCTTTCTTTACTTCGGCAGCATAATGTTTATCCATCGACTTTAAAGCCTTATCCATTTCATCCTTTACGTTAGAAATGTCTATGGTTTTATGATTCGTTAAAGTAATGACTGTACTTTCCTTCTGAACATTTACCTTCCCTGTTATGGCATCTTTTAAACGTCCCATAAACCCTTTTTTCTTGATGGTATCAGCATAGGTGTGCGTCTGTACGCTTAAATTCTCAAAGTCGTTCTTATATTTTGCAGGCTCGTACTGCTTATCCTCTATTTTTGTAGGAGGCTTCAAAGAGGTTTCGTATACAGAATCAATAAGCGATTTCAGCTTAGTGACCTTCATGGTATCCATTTTTTTCTGAGCCAGACTTTTTTTCAGCCTTGGGCTTGTATTTTCATACTCCCCGATCTTATCAAAATTCTTTTTAAGTTTTCTTAATGATTCGAAATAAAGCTGCAGATCTTTATTATCCTGGCTCACCATGTATCTTTGGAGATGCTCTTGTGCATCCAGAAAATCCTTTCTTGAATTATCTGTAAGACCACCCAAAGCTCTGCTCTCTTCCAGCTGAGTCTTTATAAACTGCAGTTTTTTCTCATTTACAAACTCATTGTAAAAGAATACACCTATAATAACCTGTATCAATAAGATACACAGAATCAATGAGTAATGAACAACCTTTCTCAATTTGAAATTTAAGAATTTATATTTCATATCTACTGCCAGCTAAATTAACCCTCTATTTTTCTAAGTCTCTTTTATTAGTTTTAAACAATATAATATTATTAATAAAAATTTAATAATGTCAAAATATCATTCAATTTACAAAGTTAATTTAATTTTTGTCTATATAATAATATAAAATAAATGATAAAACAAGGTAAATAAGATCCTATTTTATATCAAAAAGCCTATAAAACCTCAGTTTTTCATTAATGTAAATCTATTTTTTTAGAATACATGTAAAAAAAAGACTCTGTTCAAAATATTTTCAAATATGATTTTTTAGGGATTGGGACATTCAATTATCGGACAACATTATTATGATTAGTACTAAATATTGAATCTCTCCGCCCAGCTACTCTTCAATCCACACACAAAAAGCCGCAATACTCCATTAGATTGTAATCGATTGATTTTTAAATCCTTTCAACTGAAGAGCCAGTGTATTTTTATTATAGCTCTTTTATTCTTTCCACATGCTTCTTTTGTACAAGTTCACTTCGGGCTGATCCTAAAAAAATCTGAAGGGGCAAAGAAGTACTTCTAACTTCCATGTAAATTCATTAAACAAATGTTTCTTACCTGAAATATCAACGGCCAAGATAATGTCCTCGTCCGCCGAAAAAAATGTGATATTTTCTGTATTTAAAAAGTAACTCCCCTGATGTAAGATAATGGCAAAGCGTTTTTTTATAGTTTTTCTCCGGCTTATCATTCAAAACTATTATAACAGGAATGCTTTATTCAAGGGAAAATCAAGGAATTTAGAGAATAAATGACACGCAAAGTAAATACAAAAAAGCTCTGACTTATCTTCATAAATCAGAGCTCTATATTGTGATATGATAATATTATAAACTAACGTTATCTAAAAACTTTTTTAAGTCTTCAAGAGAGATGTTGGTTCCGGAAGCTACTACTCCATACCTGTTTCCTTCCAGATACTGAATGCTTGTCATTTTATCATTTTCGTACATACTATGATCAAAATAAACCAGCCATCCTTTATAGCTTTTGATATTGGTTTTATCTTCCGGCTCTTCCACTGCCTTTAATTCCAGATAGCTTAGAAGGTTTCCTTTTACCGACTCAGCTCCGGCTCCGGCTCCATCTGTTACCATTAAATAAACATTTTGAGTTCCTTTAGTATAGTTTGCTGTAGCATACGACCCTGTTTCTTTATCTTCAAAAGCAGTCACTTCTGTAAGCTTAAAACCATTGATCTCTTTTTTAAATTTAGCTTTAAAGTCATTAGAACTGATTGGTTTTAGTTTCTTTAGCTCTTTAGCCAGATTCTCCACTTTTAAGGAATCAGAATTGTCTTGTATATATTCTGCAGCTGTTGCCAAAGGCTGATTCGCTAGAGCAACATGAGATCCCAAAGTGAATGTTAATCCAATACTTAAAATACCTGCTCCCAGATAAGATAATTTCATAAATAATTAATTTTTTTAGTCCGACAAGGATTGCAAAAAATACACCAAATCAAGAATTCAGAGAGTAATTTGTTTTTTTACTTCAATTTCTTTCGAAAAACACAGCTTATTTTCTTTTAAAAACAGGATTAACAGGAGAAAAGCAGAATACTTTTACCCATTTTAGAGAAACTAATAAAAATAATCAATCTGATTTTTAACCGATTATTAAGTTTTGTTAAAATTTATATTGAAAAAGTTTTGCAGAAATTAAAATTCGTTCTATATTTGCACCACTGAAAACAACGATATAATCGGAGTTTAAGGAGAGTTGGCAGAGTGGTCGATTGCGGCAGTCTTGAAAACTGTTGACTGTAACAGGTCCGGGGGTTCGAATCCCTCACTCTCCGCAAGATGCGAAAACGAAAGTTTTCAAAAAGCATAAAAAAATGGTTAAAACCTGCAAAATCAATGATTTGCAGGTTTTTTTTATTTGTAGCAATCGCTAAACTTTTTAAAAACACTCATAATTTTTGTGGCAAAATCATGGCAATTTTCAAAAAATCAAAAATTGCCACAAAATTGCCACAAATAAAATCATAAAAATCTGATTTACAACAAGTAAATTAGATTAACAACTTGATTACTTTAAGCTTTAGTTCGACATTAATAACTCTTAAAATGTGTAATTATGTTAGAGCAAAGTTATGGACTCTCCTACTTCTTAAAGAGTTCGAAAAACCAAAGTACGACAGACCGCTACGTTTATATTAGGATAACCGTAGATGGAATTCCTAAAGAAACCTCTACTAAAAGACAATGGGATTCTACCAGATGGAACCAGAAGACGGAAAAAGCAATTGGCACTAAGGAGGACGCCAGAGCACTTAATTCTTTCCTGGAGACACTGACCAATAAGATCAATAATTTTAAGACCGAACTTTTAAACAGTGATACTCCTATATCCTCTGTTGACCTTATTAATTTTGTCAGTGGCAATTACAAGAAAAGAAATACGGTGCTTGAAGAATTTCAGGAGCACAATGATGAGATCGAGAGCCTGATTGAATCAGGAGAATACTCCAAAGGTACACATGATAGATATATTACTGCCCGAGCACATGTTAAACAGTTTATCGAGTACAAATACAAAAAAAGTGATCTGTCATTTGGCGCACTAAATTACTCTTTTGTTAAAGATTACGATCTATTTCTGAAAACTGTCAGAAAATGTTCCAATAATACCTCGCTTAAGTACATCAGCAATTTTAAGAAAATAGTTTTGCGTGCAGTGGCTAAAGAGTATATCCCCAAAGATCCATTTAAGTTGTTTACAGGAAAAAAAACAAAAATCAAAAAGAAACCACTTACTAGGGCAGAGCTAAAACGTTTAGAAAGTAAAACCTTTACATCAAAGCGGCTGGAAGTTGTCAGGGATATATTTGTTTTTCAATGTTATACAGGACTCTCATATATTGACGCCTACCAATTGACATGGGATTATATTAAAGAAGGAGACGATGGATGTATGTGGATAATGTCAAACCGACAAAAATCCAAATCAAACACTGATATTCCGCTCCTACCCAAAGCCATGGAAATCATAGCAAAATACTCCAATGATCCTATCTGCATCCAAAAAGGCACAGTATTACCGGCACGTTCCAACCAAAAAATGAACGAATACCTAAAAGAAATTGCTACGCTATGCGAAATCAATGATACATTAAGTACACATAAGGCCCGTCGTACATTCGCCAGTACTGTAACCTTGAACAATGGGGTATCCATCCATGTTGTCAAAGAGATGCTAGGGCATTATTCTGTTAAACAGACAGAAGAATATGCTATTACTGAACAGGCAACTATTAGTCGGGAAATGGAAATATTGAAGGGCAAATTAAGCAATAATTCCAGTTTGGAAAATATTGATACTAAATCGATTCTTACCCAGCTACAGCAGGAGCTTGAACAACTGAAGAATTTTGGAAAGGAATCAGATAACGATTCATTTTTACTTAGATGTATGGCATTCGATGCAATGTTAAATAAAGCAAAGCTAACAATGAGCTAAACTATTAAAACAAATAGAGTGTCAACAAGTTATATTGACACTCTATTTTTGTTATCATCTGAAATAGATATCCTGTAGTTCCACAATACTGCGATAACCAGGATGATACGAGGGTTTATATTTTATATACCCAAAATCCTGCAACTGCTTAAAATACTTGTGATAAGTGGGAATAGTATCTATATGGGACATGGTCATCAGCATACTTCTACTGACACGAATTATCCTGCTCTCGTTCTGTCGATATCGACAATCTTGAACGTGCAGAAATCTATGACAAAAGGAACATTTGATTTATTTTTTACTTCAGTATGGAAGTAGAATTTGCCATTATGAACATAAAGACCTTTTAATAGATACTGAATGCCATAAGCTTTAGAAGCAATGTGCCGGACATATCTCCTATTTTCGTGGTAGACCGTTTTGATTACAGCCTCTGTAAGTGATGGTGGATTAAATCCCAGCTCTTCAAATTGAACATTATTCACACTATTTCGTTCACCTTCCTGCTGCATTTTTTTTAAATCGTAACTTAATGTCAGCGGATCAGCATTGTAAAGCACATTGAAAGAATAAAATTTGCCATCTTCTGTTATGACGCTGAAGTTGGTTTCTTCCGTGAAGTCCCTTACTGCGGCTTTACCCTTAGCACATTCTGAGCATCTTCTGCCTTATCAGCTGAGAGATATTCTGAGCCAAGATCTGTATATCTGATAACCATAGGAAAAATAAGATGCGTTGTTTTATTATAAGTAACTTCAAGACGATAGGGTTCCACCCTTCCCGTCTCTAAGGACTGCTGTCCAAATGTCTTAAAGAATAGTCCCGCAAACAGGACGATCACAAGTATTTTCTTGATTGATTTCATTTTGTCGTTTTTTTATAATTACTTTTTCGCCACCAGCAAAACCTGATGACCAGCTTTCAGCGTTACTTTCATTGTCCGCAATTTCTTGGAAAAATATCCCGAAACTCCCTGCATCAATCCCCTGCTAAGATCCCCGACTATCTGCTGTCCCGCAGAGCGGAGGTTGGTTCTCCACCTTCATAATTAGTTATTTCAACTACGCGTCCCATATTGCCGGTTTTGAGCAGATTTTGCTTATCTTCATCAGTGAATTTGTGCCCAAAGAAAGGCGATTCCAGATCAGGTTTATACCTTACGAAATTCATCATGATCTGCACCTTGTCATCAACCTGTCTCAGGGCAAGTCGGGCGTCTCCTTTTAATGGTGCTCCATCAATATTGGCTGCTAATGTAAATACACGGTCAGTCTTATAGCCTTTGAGAAGTTTATCCAGCTGTCCTGTTTTTTCCAGTAACTCCTGATTAAGACCAAATTCACGTGCTACTTTCCAGTCAATCTTGTTAACATCGTACTTGTACTCCTGCTTAACAGCATTTTCTCCATTGTTTGTTTCTTGTTTTGCTTCCATTTTTTCCTCTTGTTTTAGTTTATTGTCATACTTCACTTCCAGCGCATCCAGAAGTTTATTTCCTTCAGGTGTAGGATTGTCGATCGCAGCCTGTAATTTCTTAGCAATTTCATTCATATTGATTTCTGGTGCCTTGAAGAACCTAAATGACATAGGATCATTCAGCCTTCGCCAGAAATTTGAAAAAAAATTACTGATCGCATCACCTTTGTCCACACGCATAAAGTCCATCAGGTTTGATTTTTTTGGCTCTACAGTCTGTAGATTTCCTTCCTCATCAACTCCTTTTACTCCTTCTATTTTATTCTTTTTCTTATCCAGAACAAGCAGAATGTCGGATTGCGGTTCCAGTTTATCGGTCCCCTCTCCTCTCGTTTTTTCAATTTGTTGATCCATATAAAAATTTTAAATTCGGTTTGAAGGTAAAATGTAACTAAGGCAGTTCTTTCGCCGGTTCCTATTCAGACCTCTTATTGCCTAAGCTTTCCGCCGTTATAGCATTCGCGGATAAATTGATGGACATCAGAACTCTTGTAAAAGATCTTTCCGCTGATTGTAAAGTATTTGATCTTTCCGATGGTACGGTAACGTTGCAGACAACGGTAGGTGATCTTTAACATCTGCAACACATCCTGATTATCAAGCAGTTCCTCTCCGTCAATGCTCAGTCGCTTCTTCTCCCTGTTTTCTAAGTCTCCGGCGAGGATGTCTAAACGTTTCATGATACGATCCATCCAGGCCAAGAATTCTGATCTGTCTATATTCATAGCTATTTTTCTTTGGTCTATGAAGCAAAATTGACACTGATTTTCCAGCAGATTCCCACAGGGGAGCTACCCATATCATAGTCATATGAATATTTTTTTACTGATAATTCTATAGATTTAACATGATTTACAGGATACCAATCTGTCAGATATGACTAGTGCTGACCAACGATATGGATAAAAAATAAGGGCAATCATGTAGATCACCCTTATCAATTGGAAATTTGCAGTTTATCACAGTTCATTATCCATATATTGCTCTAATGAACTTTTTAAATGGTGCAGATATCTAGCCCTCTGCCCACCCCGAAACTTCATCTGATAAAAGGCATGATGAATATCTCCCAAGCTCACTTCAAAAATATCTTCAAACATCTCGCTTATTCTTCTTAATCCAATTTTACCATTAGAAACACTGCGGGAAATGTGCAGCGCATAAATGAGTTCGATAAGTGCATTTTTAGAATCTGCCCATGAAAACTCCGCATCTTCATTAATATCAACAAATGTATTTTCAGAAAAACTAGGTTTTGTGAATTTGGAAGACAGATACGACTGGAGCAATTCATACGATATAATCCGTGCGACCTTATAGTCATAAAAAGTAGAAAAGTCCCGGTCAACCTCAAAAAAGAAACTATCGATTGCATCAAAGTAATTGATATTACCCAGTCTAAAAAAGTATTCATCTTTATCAGTCCGGCCTGATCTGTAATAGCTGTAAAAATCGGATCCGGTAACATGTTTTTTATATTCCTTACTAAGAACTTTGATCTGTTCTGTATAATAAGCGTCTGTTAGGTCTGTATTTGTGGGACTGGAGGATTCTATACGGACAACCTTATTATAATAGATAAGTTTTCCCATAATATGGGGTTTAACATTCTTGAAGAAGCCGATCTCTTCCATAATGCTTTCAAAACCATTTGATACCATCTTTTCTTTTAAATCGATTAATGTTCGATCCAGATATGACACCATATGGTAGGCTTCATCTATGATACTTTTTTTACTCCGCGACACTTCTTTCTCCTCTTTTTCGATTGATAATAAAATGTTTCTATAAAATTGTTTCATGATGTTTATAATTTTTAAGTGAATAACCCTCACACAGCGTTTTTCTCTTGAAAATATATCTCGCATCATTGAGATACAAAATTAAATATACGATATATTGTTTTTCCCAATTGTTTAATTAATTCCTATTTAGTATTTGCAAGGAATTGATCATTATCCGTAGTTTTCAAACCAAAATTCGAAAATCTTATTAATTGCAAACTTTTCATGAGAGGTACTACAAATACCCAATTATGGTAACCTATCTCTTGATCCTCTTTATTATTATTCGTTTAACGAGAACATAAAAAAAGCAATTTCAGACTGGGATTTAAAAACTCGTCCTAATATGTCTATCCAATCCCCAATGGGGTATCTGGAAAAGCTGTAGACTTTACAACCGATCCAATAAGCAAAACTATCCTTACCGATGGTCCACATGTTTGACTAGTGTGGATAGTACAAATTATGATACAAACCCATTTTTCGGAATAGATGCTTTTAGATCAAGCATTAAAATGCGAGTAAAAAGACTCCAAATTGGAATAACATATAACGATACAGAAGCTATACCTGCACTATTTTGTCATACCCAAAATCATTTTTCAATAACTTATATTGCAGAAACAAATGGCTACAATAAGGTATGTGTCTATAAGAATGGAAATTTTTAAGGCTACAGTAAATCTAAAAACTATATGATTAATATAGCAAAATACATCTCTCAACATATAATACTAATATTGATGAACTTCCCATTTGCGATAGGATCCTCTCCAAGGATGAAATTGAGAGATTAACTTGCTCCTATGGGAAATTTGATGATTGTAACCAGGGGAGCACTACTCCTACAGCTAAAATTGTTCCTACGGAAACTGAAACCGTCACCGTCTCTCCCAACCCTAGTAACGGACAGATTCATCTTGATGGAAATACCATTTTGACCGATTCTAATATAACCATTGCCAACACATCAGGCAAAGAAATATACCGCTCAAAGTCTACTTCAAAAACTTTTGATCTTCAAACAACGCTGCCTGCAGGTATTTATATCCTCAATCTACAGACCAAGGATAAAAAAATACACTCCCGCAAAATTATCCTGACAAGATAGCATAATTGGTTTCTAAAAGTAGTAAGGCATCCTTTTTAGGGATACCTTACTTTTTATATCAACCCTAAAAATTAAGGTCTTAATATACTTAAATATGGTTAATATTAATATGAGTCTATATTTCCATATGCTATTATTATTTCCAAAAACTCCAAACCTGTCCATCAAACAAAGCAAAACTCTTACTATTTTGATCGTAACAAATAGTTCCAGGATAAGGATTAGGCATGTTTACGACATTAGAAACAGAAGGGAGGATTAAAGCTTTGTTTGGAGATTCCAATACCAAAGCACCTCCTGAAGCAGGTGACGAACCAGATCCTATGATGACATCATTCACTCCTACCGGCGGGGGTGTGGAAGCATTAAATGATACGGAACTCGTATTCCCCACATCTGTAAAATTTACGCTTCCCGAATTAGTAAAACCTACTATTATATTTTGATACATCATAATTGTTCCTGGTGAAGGGTTAGGATTTCTATTTGAATTAATAATAGGTATTATAATACCTTTATCTGACCCTATTGGAAAATCCATGATGCCACTGCCTCTTATTGTAGTCGTTTCTATTCCTATTTGCGCATTTAGAAGAGTTGAACAAATAATAGCAAGTAAACCAATACTGTTTTTTATATCTTTATTTTTCATTGGATTTTTGTTTTAATCTTTATCTTAATTATTACAGGCTCTTACCATACATTTCCACGTGCTTCCGTTATACAAACTATAACAGTTGGAAGAAGTATCATAAATTATCATTCCTTCTACAGGGGTAGAAATATTTGCCGGAGTCGTTCTGGTAATGACCATTCCCTCAGACCCAGATTCCAGTACAATGAAGCCATTTGGAATATTTTCAGGCCAGTTATTTTGTTTTGCACTGTATCCTGTTATTCCAATTTTGGTAAATGCAGTAGCAGGAGTTGTATTAGGCTCCCTTGTACAAAATGTAGTCCCCGTACCAAAAGAAATATATTTATCGCTTGGAAATTTGTAATCAAAAACGGCTACCCCTCCTGAAAAACTTATTGCAGGTATATACTGGACTTTTGTGTTAAGAGCAGCATCATCTGCCACTACCATATATATCCTGTTCAATGCTGTACCTGCCGGAATACCAGGATAAGAAGATAAATTTACCTGAAGATATGTTCTCCCTGTATCATTGGTTCGCTGTACACGCCAGATTCTTTGTATTCTATTGAAAGTAGAAGGGTTCGTCATCGCCGTCAAACCCGTGGCGGTGACATTGTTGTCACCCAATACCAAAAATGTTTTGTCTTGAGCAAAAGCAGTTCTTGTACCTGTTGCATTTGCAGAGCTAAAATCATTATCATTTGCAACAGTAAGAATTGTATTGGGATTTATGCTGCCTGATACTTTTTGATTCAGAGCAGAAGCATTATCTAATGCCAAGCCAAAGATATTGTTATTAAAAGTTGTATTTGTGGAAGAATTCCAGGAAATAGAGCCATCTGAAGTTAAATAATTCTGAGGTTGCTGTAGCGAAATGCCATATTTAATCGCTAAATAAGAACTCACTCTTTGTCTCTCGGTAGGTGTTTGGGTATCTGAATAAAGGATAAACTCTCCTATTCTGTCACCAGCCAAAGAAGTACTTCCATTTCCTCCGTCATTATCCATTAAGAGAACCATTCCTGGATAGTTTGCAGTAGAAGAGACATTATTTGAAGGCCCTCCATATGATAACCCATTATTATCAAAGAAATATTTCATATTCCCACCAGAAATGCTATTATAGTAAGATTGTATACTGGGAATATTGGTTCCTACCGTATTTATAGTATTACTGCCAAAAAACACATCTCCAGATTCTTTTTCGTTATAGAAGCTGGGTCTGTTTCCATAGGTTCCGTAAAAAGGAGACTGCCATATTCCCGCAGTAGTTGATGTATTCGAACTCTTTGTAGTTCCATTCATCACAAAAACAGTTCTATAGTTCGTTGCCGCTGTTCTTGACAGATGAATATAAGAAGTTATTGCGTTAGTAGTATTATTTGGAAAACCTAAAGGAAATTTATATCCAGACCGATACATATCTGTACTTACAATTTCTATAGCAGGGTTAAAATTGAAGCTTGGAATAGAAGAAGCTGTTTTATAAATAGGTCTTGCTCCAATTCCAGGATCGGCATAGTACCCTGCCATTCCCTGATTGGCTATTCCGTTTACACCACCTGCCTTTTGATTATTCCATAAAACAACTTGTGCATTGTTAGTCGTAGTTCCAGTACCAGCATCAGCTTTTACCCATATTTGCAAATTGGCTGAAACTCCCCCTGGAGACTGGCCCCAGGTAACCCCATTCATTGCCAGCAATAAGGGAATAATAAATTTTGTTTTCTTTTTCATAAGTGTTAAGGATTTAAATATTTCTTTAATTAATATTAATAGTGAAGTATTGATAGATACATTTCATCAAAATCCGAAGATATAAAAATTATTTTAGTTACAAATTAACACAAGCAATATCATTTATTAAAGATATAGCATACTACAAAAACCCTTCATGATAAAAATTTAACAATCTGAAAGCTATTTTATACTCAATTTTACGAATAACAATCATCCTACAAGAACCAGAATTGCTCTTAGATGGACTATACCACACTATACAAAATGCTTTTGTAAGGATTATCAATATAGACTACTTAATCTAAATCAAACCTGATCCCCTATCACCCATAAAAAAGAAACTATTGATTACATCAAAGCAATTAATATTACCCAGTCTAAAAAAGCACTGTTATCAATCCTGCCAAATCTGTAATAGCTTTATAAATAAAACCCAGCAACATGCTTTTTATATTCTCTATTAAGAACTTTTATCTGTTCAACATGATGGGTATCCGTTAAGTTAGTATTAGTAAAACTGGATGATCCGAGACAGACGACTTTATTATAGATAGATAAGTTTTCTCAATTACTTAATTAATTCCTATTGAGTATCTACGCAAGCGTAATCATTATTCGTAGGCTCCAAAGCAAAATCCGAAAAGCCACATTTAGAAAGCCTAAAGAGGCTGATAAAAATGATTCATGTCAAGAACTTTAAAAGGGAAATATAATCTTCAACACTAAACATAAACTACAAATATTCTTTATTCAAAATTAAAAAATTACACAATTATTAAATAAAAACAACAACATAATATATTTATTTGTAAATTCATATGAATGAAAAAGCAAAAAACATCCATATATAATACCTGCTTGGAGACAGTTCTTATTTAAAATCATAGAGACTATTTTCTACAAGGTACTTTTACACTTTCAAGTCCCAAAATCATCAATCGAAATATCCCTCATCATGAAAAACTCACCTTCACTCCGAAGAACAATAAGAAAGATATTATTGATAACGCTTCCGTTTCTTGCCATTTTACCACTTAAGGGACAAGACAAAACCTATGTAAGTAGCCAAACCAACCAAATCAGTGGGCTATGTTTAATATGCGGTGTACAGAACCCAGAAAATGCGGTGGGTAACAATGAGGACAACTATTCGGCTTTTAGAATTGGATTGGACGTCAATGCAACAGTGAATCAAGCATTAATTTTTCCCGCTCCAGTCAGTCAATATTATGCTAAAATTGTTATAGGCATTGGAGCGGGCATGAACAACCTATCCACGGAATTATTGAAAGGGGTCACCATTGAAACATTTTTAGGTAATCTTTCCAACAATGATAAAATGGGAATCACAGGTGATATCCTGAAAATCGGTTCCAATCCCAAAAGAGGAACCGTTGAATTTACTTCCCAAAAACCATTTGACAGAATCAAAATCAGCTTAAAGAACAACGGCACCCTTAATCTGGATGACCGGCTAAGAATTTACTACACCTACCATATTCCAAGCGATTATACAACCTGTGGCATCCCTCCGTTTTACCCATCATTTTACACACCATTCAATGGGAATATTGAAAATATAATGGGAGGAGGCACTCCTACCGTTTCTCCATCTTCGGCAATAGCGTACCGGAGTGATATGGTATGTGGCAATGCTCTGTATTCATCCACGGAAGAATTAACACTCACCCATTATTCAGATATACCGGAATACTACAGTACAATTGCATTCTGGGGCAGAATCAATGACGAACCATCCTCCAGTATTATTGCAGGACCTAATTTTTCAAAATTTCATCTATTGAAGGGTCAAATTATTATTAAAACAGCTCCTTATAATTCTACTGCTACCTATATCATTCCGTCTAACTCCATCAATCAGTTAAATCATTATGTAATGACCACAGAACTCATTGAGGATTCAAAAAAAATCATAACATGTTTGTACAAAAACGGACATAAAATCTCTCCCTGCTCTTCCGATTCTTATTTAACACCTACTCCCCCATTCCATCATAAGAGAGGGTTCTGGATCACGGGTGCACAAATTGACGAATACCTTGAATATCCTCATAAAGCCTTGAATGAAAATGAAGTCCTTGATTTATATTGCTCTTATGGTAAGTCTCCAGATTGCCAATCAGTCTCAGGTTCGGTCCCTATTACCAGAGCCAGAACCACTCCGCAAAACAAGCAACTCATTATTTCCCCCAACCCTACCACAGGACAAATCACCCTTGGCGGAAACATCCTGTTGTTAGATGCTGATATTTCGGTCTCCAACACTTCAGGAAAAGAAGTATACCGTACAAAATTCCCCTCCAAGACTTTTGATCTGCCTGCTTCCCTGCCGGGAGGTGTTTATATCCTTACCCTACAAACCAAGGATCACAAAGTCTATTCCCGCAGGGTCATTCTTACAAGATAATGAACCTTAACGCAACTAAATCATGAAAAAATTAACGAAAATCTCAGATTTTGAAGAAACTGCTATGGCTAGTTTGCCTGCCGGAACATTTAACTATATACAAAAAAGTGCCGGAAATGGCGAAACTTTTAATGCAAATTTAAATGCATTTAACAAGTATAGTTTGTTGCCCAAGGTATTAAACAATGTGCAAAAAGTAGATACCTCAGTGGAAGTTCTAGGAAGTGTTATTTCTTCACCAATCATGATCGCTCCAAGCGCATGGCATAAAATATATTCCCAAAATGGAGAATGTGATACTGTGGCGGCAGCTAAGGCTTTCAACATATCATATGTGATTTCATCATTTTCTACCTTAGACTTCTCAGAGATAAGCAGTGATTTGTCGAATTGTTGGTATCAAATATTAATGTCCAGAGATAAACAATTAATGAAGAAATGGATTAATAAAGCTGAATCAGCTGGATGTTCTGCAATAGTAATAACCATCGATGCTCCTTTAGGCTGTTCCATATGCAAAGTATCAGATTCGGATGCCCCTTCTACAGAGTTTCCACCAGCCGCTGAACTGCCTTTATTACCCACTGATCCTGCACTTCCTTATCAAAATTTAGATGAATATTATCCACAATACATGGGCTCTGCTTCCGGATGGGAGGATATAAGAGATATAATATCTTTTACTAAACTTCCAGTTATCTTAAAAGGTATTCTACATCCTGCAGATGCAGAGAAAGCCCTAGAAACAGGAGTTAGAGGTATTATTGTATCCAATCACGGAGGGCGTCAGTTAGATAACGCAATAGCTTCGCTTGATGCATTAGCGCTGATTCCGGAATCAGTGAAAAATACTATTGAAGTCTATATGGATGAAGGTATTCGGACAGGGGGCGATATTTTTAAAGCCTTAGCACTTGGTGCAAAAAGTGTTCTAATCGGACGAGCAGCAATTTATGGTCTCGCAGTTAACGGAAAAGAGGAAATGCTGGATGTGCTGTCAACCCTGCAAAAAGAGCTGATTACAATAATGCATATGTGCGGATGCTCCTCTGTCAACGAAATAGATAAGTCGTTGCTGTATAAATTGTAAGATGCTAAAGTTATGGTCTGCTACAGATGGCTTTCTTAATCATAAAAATATTCTCTCAGTTGTTTTTAAACCTGATCCTCTTTATCTGCCAGTCTATAACATCATTAATTTTTTTGGAAAAAACATTTAAAATAAAATAATTATGAAAACTTTCGACGTTATCATTTATTTCGGAGTAATTTTCTGGTTTGTAATGGAATATTATAATATCAGAACCAGACTTTCATCAGATGGAGATAAGAAAATGAGCGATAAAATAGGTGTTTCAAACCTTTGGATGATTTTTTGTATCTCACTAATCGGTTCTGTCATAATTGCAGAATTAATCGATTGCCCAATCAGTAGCAATATTAGCTTCCGATATTTGGGATTATTTTTGTTTGTTTGTGGATTTATCCTCAGGGTTTCAGCCATCAGAAATCTTGGAAAATTTTTCACAATGGATCTTTCTATCAGGAAAGATCATCAGTTGATAACAACAGGAGTCTATAAATTTATCAGGCATCCATCTTATACAGGAATTATTATTGGCCTTGCTGGAATAGGGTTAACTTTGAATAACTGGATATCATTGTGTTTTGGAACCATACTTTTTTTTATGGCCTTTAATAAAAGGATAAGCAATGAAGAAAGGGGATTGGTAAATTGTTTTGGGGATGAATATATCCAATATCAAAAAAAAACCAAAAGATGGATTCCATTTATATATTAAAGCTGTTTAAACTTTTTTAAAGAAAGAGTTTAAACAGGTTCTTTATATACTCCTTCTAAAAAACAAAATAGTCCTTGGTTATTTTTAAATAGGTATAAAAGATTTTCATATTTTTATGTGAGGAAAGCCTACAGAAAAGAATTAAAAGTATTACAAATCATGATGAACACCGTAAAAGAACTCACTCTTCAGTATTTGAACAATGATTTCAAAAATCTTGAACTCCAAAAGGGGTACATTTTTGTTCCGGATTTCATTATTACTCCTGATCTTATGGAACCTTACCGGTCCAATTATTATTGTCTGGGCTATATTGAAAGTGGAACTGTTATTTTACAAAGCAACCTGACGGAATATGAAATCAATGCTCCAGCCATTCTTTTTGCAGATCCTACTGCCATAAAGAATTGGAGATCTCCCGGCGAGAATTTTAAAGCAAAAAGTGTTCTTATTTCTGAAGACTTTCTTCAACATAAATATATTGAAAGCCAGATTACCTCTGTCTTCTCCAATCTGTCTGAAAGCGGAACATTTGTAAACCCTCTCACAAAGAAAGAATCCGGTCACTGTAAGGAATTGTTGAAAATCATTGATGATTATACTCCACCCCAATCTTCCTTTCAGACGGAAATCATCCAGGGAGTTGTATATACTTTTCTAAATCTTTTAGCCGACCTGTATGAGAAGCAGGGAAAGGCAGCTAATATTATCAGTACCCTAAGTTTAAGATTCAGAAAGGCTGTGACAGAAAATGCCGTCAAAACAAGAGAAGTAAATTTCTATGCATCTTATTTAAAGGTACACCCCAAGTATCTTACCAATGTGGTACGTTCAGAAACAGGACGTCCCGCCAGCTTTTGGATCCACCAGCAGGTAGTATTGGAATCTAAGCTCTTACTCCAAAACGAAACTCTTACTCTGGCTCAAATTGCTGAGATGCTTAATTTCCCTGACCAGAGTACCTTCGGAAAATATTTCAAAAGATATTCAACAATGAGCCCTAATCAGTATAGGGAACAACTGAAACAATTATCATAGCAATACAATATATTACCTTCTGACCAAACATCCAGCTTTTTTGCCCTTCTATTGAGATTGGTAATGAACTATCTTAGCTTTCAAGTTTCCAACTATTGGAAAGAATTATATTTAAATTGAACATTAAGATGAAACATTTTAGAAAAGAAGATAGTATATTATTACTTATTGACCATCAAACCGGTACTTTGGACTGGTGTGCCAATAGATCCAAGGAAATGATTATAAGCCGTACCGTTGCTCTGGCAAAAATTGCCAAAGTTCTTGATATTCCTGTTGTTCTTACCAGCAGCCAGGAAGAATACGCACAAGGATTATTGATTCCTGAAATCAGAGAACTTTTGCCTGAAGAATATTCAAGCAGGATAAAACGTGCCGGGATTACGAATGCATGGAATGATGAAAATTTCAGAGATGCGGTTCTGAAGGCAGCCAATGGTCGCAAGAATGTAATCATGGCAGGATTGACCCATGATGTATGCATCGTGTATCCTTCAAGATCGATGGTTGAGGAAGGCTTTGATGTTCAGGTAGTCATTGATGCCGGAGGCTCCCCAACTCAAATCGCAGACGATATAGCACAGCAAACCTGGGAAAAAGGAGGGGTAAGAACAACAACCATCAACCAATTGGTGGCAGATATGATTGACAGCTGGGCGAGTGATGAAGGGCAAAAAGTTGTCGGTATTGTATTTGAAGAAGTTATTTCTAAAATTGGTAAATTTGTTTAAAAGAAAATACAGAGACCATGTTAAAAAAAATAGATAACTCAGTAAAACTAGGCAACAGCCATATCTCCATCTTGTATCCGGGTCTTGAGCTGACGGATTCAGATACCGGCTATTACTCAATAGGCCGAATTGATCAGGCACACATCCATCCCGGTGCCGTCATAAAAATGCACCCCCATATCAATGATGATATTCTTTCTTATTTTAGAAGCGGAAAGGTAAAGCATACAGATTCAGAGGGATTTTCTGAATTCATTACCCCCAACAGACTAATGCTGATGAAAGCAGGAAAGCTTTTTCACCATGAAGAAGCAATGCTGGAAGAATTGGAAGGGCTGCAAATATTTATTCGTCCAAAGGAAAAGGATTCAAAACCGGAGGTTATTTTCGAAGAACTCGACACCGTTAGCAGTGTCAACGAATGGAGATTGCTTGCTTCTCCCGACGGGGCACAAACCCAATTAACACTAAGCAGTGATACCTGGATCTATGATATGCAGCTCACTCCATCCCACACCCTTACCCTGCCCAGAAAGTTTGAAGAGCACATTCATTGTCTGCTGTATGTCTTTCAGGGAGACCTCATTGTAAATGAAGAGATTTCCTTAACAAAAGGTGAAAGCCTGTTCATAAAGAATGAAGAAATAAGCTTTTACACACAACAGAGTGCCGAACTTGTATTGTTTGTCACTGATACCCACTCATCCTACTATGACGGAGGCATGTACAGCGGTAACAAAAGAGCAGAGTTTCAACGATAATAATTGATTAGTAATGAAAATATCCCCTATAAAAATAGTTGATAACCATCAAGGGCAACTACTGGGCATAGCTGGCGGTAATTACCGCATCCTTATTTCAGGAGAGGAAACCAACGGAGCCTATGCCGTCATTGAAATGTCTGTTCCCCCAGGCGGTGGACCTGCTCCCCATGCTCATCCTGACACTCAGGAAATGTTCTACATTGTGGAAGGAGCACTGGAATTTAAAACAGAGCAAGGGAAAGTCCTGCTTCAGGAAGGAGGTTTCGTAAACATCCCTTTGGGTGGGGAAATCCATTGCTTTCAGAATACTTCGGATAAGTTTGCCCGTCTTCTATGCACTGTGGTACCAGCAGGTCTCGAACAGATGTTTAAGGAAGTAGGCATCCCGGTAAAGGATGGTGAATTCCCTCCCATTCCCGAAATTACCCCTGAACGAATTGCTTTTTTACAGGAGATTAATAAAAAGTATGACATAACAACCTATCCTAACGACTATCTTGGGTAATGGGTGCCGTCAATCTTCAACTTTCACCCTTTAAACAAGGACATCATTAAAATTCCTTACATTAAAAACATAAAGCAAAAAAGATTGTAAAAGAATTTAACCTTTTTGCTTTATGTTTTTTTTAAAAAGTTATCAATAAAGCTGTTTAAACTTTTTCATTACCCCCAAAAAGTCACATTTAAAAAAAACTTTAGGAGTGATTTTTAAAGGTCTATGTGAACATTTATCTTATCCAACATCTTTACAAATAGCTTTTGTTTCTTTTGTGGCTAAGCTTAAAATGAGTTTAAACAGGCTTATTTTATACTTTTAATGTCTTGCCAAAAAGCTTAAACAAGTTTAATATAAAACCAGTACTAACCGGACCAATCTTTAACTTTTTGATAAAGCTTACATCCAAATCTGGCTTTTCAAGATCCAATTCATTTCCTGAACCAAATTTCCTGAAGTTCCACGGTTTTATAATCGTTTCAATACGTTTATGATACTTGAAATCAGTGGCAACGTAATTTTTGAATTTAATTTTAAGAGGTAATAAATCTTCACTTAACAGAAACCGATGGCCCTATGTCACTGGTTTCTTTTTTTTAAAAACCAATAGCAACCATTAAGGAACCTACACCACCCCCCACATTAAGTAATACTTAAAATTCATCTAATAAAATTATTATTAATTACAACATAAAACTATTATCAAATAATTTTAACAACACAATCATTTTATATGTAAATTTATAAAAACTAAATATCACTCTATGAAAATCAATCTAAACATTTACTTCTGTTTGAAATAATGACCAATTTCTTACCCTTACACCTTTACATCAATAAAACACCAACCAAAATATTCATCATTATGAAAAAAACATTTTTACAACAAGGTATAATGCACAAGGCATTATTGTTCACATTACTGTTCCTTACAGGCATCTTGTCTTATGCACAGGACAAGGTCTACGCAAGCAGCCAAACCAACCAAGTCAATGGACTATGTCTAATATGTGGTGTACAGAACCCAGAAAATGCGGTGGGTAGTAATGAGGACAACTATTCGGCTTTTAGAATTGGATTAGACGCTAATGCAACAGTAAATCAAACGTTAATCTTTCCCGCTTCTGTCACTCAATATTATGCTAAAATTGTTATAGGCATTGGAGCTGGCATGGACAACCTATCCACGGAATTATTGAAAGGGGTCTCCATTGAAACATTTTTAGGAAATATTTCCAACAACGACAAAATGGGAATCACGGGTGACATTCTGAAAATCAGTTCCAATCCCAAAAGAGGAACCGTTGAGTTTACTCCCAAAAAAGCCTTTGACAGAATCAAAATCAGCTTAAAGAACAACGGCACCCTTAATCTGGATGACCGATTAAGAATTTACTATGCCTACCATATTCCAAGCGATTATACTACCTGCAATCCCCCTCCTTTCAAACCTCTCATTTATATCCCATTCGATGGCAATACAAAAATGTCACCATTATCACTTGGCTATGGAGTTTATAGTGACTTACCCTCTATTCCTGATTTACCTATAACCTATCGCAATAATATGGCGTGTGGCAATTCTCTTTATTCGTTTGGCATCACAGAGTTTAATAACGGTGGCCTCATTGCAGATCCAGACAGTACTACCATTGCATTCTGGGCTCAAAGTGATGCGAACTCTTCTGACCCACGTCTTAATGTATCTGCTTTTGTTGTATATTTTTCCCTTACAAAAGACAATATTAAATTTAGACCAGTCGTTGGCAAATTTGACACTGCTCCCATCACCATTGTACCTAATTCAGCAAACCAATTAAGCCATTATGTAATCACAAGAAATGTTACAAGGAGTACAAAGGAAATTACAACTTGTCTATATAAAAACGGGCATAAAATTTCCTCAAGCTCTACCACTTACACTTCAGAATTTCCTCCATACAATACAGAAAGAAATATTTCAATGCTGGATACACAAATTGACGAATACCTTCTATATAAAGAGGCTCTTACTGAAGACCAAGTCCTGGAATTATACTGCTCTTACAGTAAATCTCAGGGCTGTTCTCCATCATCCGGTTTAGCCCCTGCCACCGAATCAAAAATCACTTCTGAAAATGAGCAACTTATCATCTCTCCGAACCCAACTACAGGGCAAATCACCCTCGACGGAAACGTTCTGATGATAGATGCTGATATTGCCATCACCAATACCTCCGGGAAAGAAGTATACCATTCAAAATACTCTTCCAAAACTTTTGACCTGCCCGCAACCCTGCCGGGTGGAGTCTATATCTTGACCCTCAAGACAAAGCAAGGAAGATCCTATTCAAAAAAAGTATTGTTGACAAGATAAACTGATCCTAATGAGCATGTTCCTACAACAGGACATGCTCTTTTCACCTCAAAAACACCAACCAAAATATTCATCATTATGAAAAAAACATTTTTACAACAAGGTATAATGCACAAGGCATTATTGTTCACATTACTGTTCCTTACAGGCATCTTGTCTTATGCACAGGACAAGGTCTACTCAAGCAGCCAAACCAACCAAATCAGTGGGCTATGTCTATTATGTGCTATAGAGAACCCACAAAATGCGGTGGGTAACAATGAGGATAATTACTCAGCTTTTAAAATTGGATTAGACCTTAATACAACAGTAAATCAAACGTTAATCTTTCCCGCTTCTGTCTCTCAATATTATGCTAAAATTGTTATAGGCATTGGGGCGGGCATGGATAACCTATCCACAGAATTACTGAAAGGGGTCTCCATTGAAACATTTTTAGGAAATATTTCCAACAATGACAAAATGGGAATCACAGGTGACATTCTGAAAATCAGTTCCAATCCAAAAAGAGGAACCGTTGAGCTTACTCCCAAAAAAGCCTTTGACAGAATCAAAATCAGCTTAAAGAACAACGGCACCCTTAATCTGGATGACCGACTAAGAGTTTACTATGCCTACCATATTCCAAGCGATTATACTACCTGCGACACACCTCCATTTAACCCTGTAATTTACATCCCATTCAATGGTAACATTAAAAATAAAATAGGCCAGCCTGATCTATTAGAAAATGGCAACATAGTATTTCGTAATAATTTGGCATGTGGCAATTCCCTTTACTCAAACCCCCAAACCAATCTCTCAACTCCCCTTATTTATAGTCATTATACGGATTTCAATACTGTAGCATTTTGGGCTATCGGTGATGAAAATATACCACAACAAAGTATTAATATAACGAATGATTTTGCAATGTGTAAGCTGACTAAATATAGCATTGACATTCAACCATTTGCACAAGACCCTACTAATATCGTTGTCCCTAATTCAACCAATCAATTAAATCATTACCTCATAACCACTGAAGCGACCGATCAGCAGAAAAAAATTACAACATGTTTATACAGAAACGGAAAAAAAGTATCACCTTGTTCTTTATCTTATAATAATGTTAGTAGTTCACCTTTATATCCTATTAAGAGATCTTTTGATATTAGAGGGGGAGGGATTGACGAATACATTGAGTATGATAAAGTTCTTAATGAAACACAGATATGGGAATTATACTGCTCTTACAGTAAATCTCAGGGCTGTTCTCCATCATCCGGTTTAGCCCCTGCCGTCGAATTAAAAATCACTTCTGAAAATGAGCAACTTATCATCTCTCCGAACCCAACTACAGGGCAAATCACCCTCGACGGAAATGTTCTGATGATAGATGCTGATATTACCATCACCAATACCTCCGGGAAAGAAGTATACCATTCAAAATTCTCTTCCAAAACTTTTGATCTGCCCGCAACCCTGCCGGGAGGTGTTTATATCTTGACCCTCAAGACCAAGGAAGGAAAGTCCTATTCAAAAAAAGTATTGTTGACAAGATAAACTGCCCCTACTGAGCATGTTCCTACAACAGGACATGCTCTTTTCACATCAAAAACACCAACCAAAATATTCATCATTATGAAAAAAACATTTTTACAACAAGGTATAATGCACAAGGCATTATTGTTCACATTACTGTTCCTTACAGGCATCTTGCCTTATGCACAGGACAAGGTCTACGCAAGCAGCCAAACGAATCAGACTACTGGCGTATGCTTACTCTGTTCTATACAAAATCCACAAAATGCAGTGGGAAACAACGAAAATGATTATGCTGTTCTAAAAATTCCCATCGGCGTTTTGGCAACCATCAAACAAACATTAATCTTCCCTGCACCTATTAACAATTATTTTGCAAAAATCATCGTTGGAATCGGTACAGCGAATGCCAACCTATCTATTGACAAGATAAAAAAAGTGCATGTTGAAACATTTATTGGTACGGTATCCAATAATGATTATCAAGAAATTGGCAGCGACATGCTGAAGATTGGGCAAGACCCCAAAAAGGGAACCATTGAGTTTACCCCTAAAAAACCTTTTGACCGTGTTCGTATTTATTTGAGCAATGGTCTGCTTGACGTTGGTGATGAGTTTAGAATTTATTACACTTACCATATTCCAAGTGATTATACAACCTGCAGCCCTCCTCCATTCAGTCCCTTAGTTCATATTCCATTTAATGGAAGCTTAAAAAATACACCAACAAGTGAAGCGAATGACTTTATACCAAATAATCCTTCAAATATAACCTATCGCAATAACATGGCATGTGGTAATTCTTTTTATTCGTCTGTTGGCGAAGGTTTAACCGTTAAAGATGCCAGTGGTAGTATATTCCAAGACAGAAATTCCATAGCATTCTGGGTTCTAGGTGATGATAATAGTCCAGATCAATATTTCGATCTAATGTCTAATTATATAGAATTTAGGCTGACAAAAGACAGTATTAAAGTTAGACCATTCGTTGAATCTAATAATCCTCCCTCTATTGTTATCCCTAATTCAGCCAATCAATTAAACCATTATGTAATAACCCGGAATGCTACAAACAGTACAAAAGAAATTACTACATGTTTATATAAAAATGGGCATAAGGTTTCCCCATGCTCTTCTACTTATTACTCAGATTACCCTCCATTCACTCTATATAGAAGTATTTCAATTAAAGGCGCACAAATTGACGAATACCTTCTATATAGAGATGCTCTTACTGAAGAACAAGTCCTGGAATTATACTGCTCTTACAGTAAATCTCAGGGCTGTTCTCCATCATCTAGTTTAGCCCCTGCCACCAAATTAAAAATCACTCCGGAAGATGAGCAACTCATTATTTCCCCTAACCCCACCACAGGGCAAATCACCCTTGGCGGGAACGTTCTGTTGTTAGATGCTGATATTGCCATCACCAATACCTCCAGTAAGGAAGTATACCATTCAAAATTCTCTTCCAAAACTTTTGATCTGCCCGCAACCCTGCCGGGTGGAGTTTATATCTTGACCCTCAAGACAAAGCAAGGAAGATCCTATTCAAAAAAAGTATTGTTAACAAGATAAGCAACACTCAGTCAAATAGAAAGGTAGCCAATAACGGCTACCTTTTATTTTTTTATATTGTACTAAAATCCTTACATTAAAACATAAATTGGATATGATATACTTATATCAAAAACATTCTCTTCCATTTTGAAACGGAATTATTACTCAGTTTAAAATGTCTAGCCAATTGACTGTTATTAAGATTATGTTTTCGTTGATAATCCAGCATGTGTAGAATATCTGATTTCTTGTATGAGTGATATTTCCCGTTTTCTGCTTTCGAATTCTGGTCAGAAACACCAAACACTTTTTGATTAAGCTTTTGGACATCCAATACACTTAGATGTTTCTTATTCAATAGCGATTGACACTCTTCAATCTTTTCAGGGAATTCATTCTTTAGAATATCAGAATAGATACTCTTATAATCAGGTGTTACTTTCCGTTGTTTTCTTGCTTGCTTATCCATTTGTATAATGTGGTTTTAGGTATCCTGTAACGTTTCATCACTTCATTTCGGGACATATTTCCCGTCAATATCTGATTCAATATATAATTGATAATCTCCTTAGTGTATATATTTTTACGAAATAGTGGCAATGATGTTTTTTTTGAATCTGCCTTTTTATCGAGAAGAGCAGGTGGTGCATACAATATCAGATGTTGGGAATAGATCCTGAAAAAATCATATTGCAGCAGCTTGCTCCATTTCAGCAATACTTCAGAATCCATGCTTTTCTCTTTATACATTTGCTCAATATTATCTTCGGAATACTTAAAAAAGTTGCAGATACGTGGCATATCTATCCCACGTTCTGCAACCAGAGCTTTCACCATTTGTCCTATATGGATATCTTTAAAATTCATTTATATTAAAATCAAAATTTTTATGAGATGTAAAGGATTGTAAGACCCCATACTCACATACAACTAAAATATACTTATCGGTTTACCATCGTTCAGTGCAACATACTATACACCTCTGCCGTCCGGAAACCCATCTTTTCTGTAATTCAATCGTAATAGAATTGATATTAACCTGTGTATTTTGTTAATCTCAGTTTAGAATAAGAATATCTGACTGATGCGGGTTTGAAGCAGAGAGAGGGAGGTTATAGGTCATTCATAATATGCGGTTGTCTTTTTTAGGGCAATTTAATTTTACAGTGGATATATCAATACTAAAAGTAGTTTCCTGAAGATAGTTTCAGCTTCCTTAGCCCAAGCTCAGGGCTGTTACTAAAAAAGCAGCTACCTTCTTTACCTTTAAGTAGTCTGGAAAACCGCTGATTTAAAAAATTTAATATTTTTAATATTTTTCTGATATTGGTTTTTACAATCTGTTAAAAAATCATTAGTGATATTCTCATTTGGGAATAATCGCCCACTCCCATAGGATCATTAACTGCCTGAATATCCTGCGTGTCATCAGCTCCGCTGGAGGCATAATTTACCCTGGCCTTTATATTGTACACTCTTGTTACTTCTACCGCAGTAGCATCAATAATCTCAGAATATGTAATGGGCAATAAAGTAAACTCTTGTGGGGTTCCGGTAGCAATCTGTGATACAAGTTGTCCGGTATATGATATAATGGGGTCTAAAGGGTTTGGAGTCCCATTAAAAAGTCCTACAGATATTCCGGTTAGTTTTCGGATATTTTTAGTTTGCCGAAAACATTGCTGCCCGGTGATAATGATAAGCGCTTTTTTTCCTTGAGGAATCGTTACCGTCCGAGACAACCCCGGAATATCCAACCAAGGCATATTAAAACCCAAGGGCAAAAATTGGGTACCGGTCTGTGTTACCGAATAGGTAACTGGAGTAATAACAGCCTCTGTAGCCTTCCAGACAGGCGATAATCCTGCGCCTTGAGATTGCAGTATATTTCCACTGTTTCCGCTGTTTCCTGCCATTGCCGAATTCCCTCCTATCTTCAATGTAGAAGTGAGTGTCATATCACCGTTTATATGAAGGGACGATTTAGGTGTTGGTGTATGAATTCCAATCTGCCCCTTAGTGGCAATATAAATGGATACTAACATACATATTGATAGAATATTCTTCATGATTTCAAACATTTACAGTTAAAATACAGTATTGTAATTCTCCTTTCTATAATTTTAACAAATTCATCAGAAAATAATTAATGATATTCTCATTTGGGAATAATCTCCTCTAGAAAAAGGATTATTAGTTACCTGAACATCATCAGTTGCATTACCTGGACTATAATTTACTCTTGCTTTTATGTTGTATACTCTCGTTACATCTGCTGTGGTCGCATCAATAAATTCGGAATAGGATACAGGAATCAGTGTAAACTCGCTGACTAATCCACTTTGAATTTTTGATACCAGCTCTCCGGTAAAAGATATGATAGGATTCATATTAGCACCATCAAAAAGGCCTACCGATATCCCAGTCAAAAATTGTACGTTTTTGGTTTGCTGAAAACATTGCTGCCCGGTGATAATGATAAGCCCTTTTTTCCCTTTAGGAATCGTTACCGCCTGGGATAAGTTGGGAACCTGTAACCAGGGCATATTAAGACCTAGCGGTAAATACATATTGGTAGTTTGCGTTACGGAATAGGTAGCAGGGGAAAAAATAGTGGCAGCAGAATTCCAAACGGGTGGTAATCCCGCTCCCTGAGATTGTAAAATCATTCCGCTATTCCCAGGATTTCCTGCTGTGGTTGCATTTCCTCCTACATTCAGAGCAGAGGTGAGTGTCATCTCTCCATTTATATGAAGGGTAGATTTAGGAGTTGGTGTATTAATTCCTACTTGAGCTGGCATGGCCATTGAAGTACCCACGAACAATACAGCTAATATGTTTTTTATCATAATTTGAGAATTAAGTTGTAATTTATTATCCTGCTATTGGCTAATACCAATCCATCCGATACCATCACTTTGTAAAATAATAGAAGTCCCAGTTACGTAGGTCCCAGCTATTACCCCTTGAGCGGTTAACGAGGCGGTTCCGTTCGTCCAGACATAGCCACCCCCTATTTCAATATCGTAGTTAAGTTTCACTCCTCCATTATTTTTCATATTCTGGATCAAATACATTCTTCCTGCGCAGGTTGTGGGATCGGGTAAAGTAAGGGTTATGCTTGTTGAAGCACCTGTATGCCGTGTCAGAATCTTATAGTCAGTGTCTGTTATGGTATAATCTGCTGTAACAGCTTTTATTGGTGATGATACGGAACCACCAACCTGTAATGTAGAGTTGGGCAAAGTCCCTCCCATATTGATTCCAATCTTTTTCGTTATGGCTGCTGTGGCATTATTGTTGGCACCGGTTCCGGTAATGACATTCCCTATATTGATTTCATTACTCGAAGTAGTGGTTGAACCGGAAGCATAGTGCCCTATAAATATATTCTGGTCTCCACCTGTAGCATTGCGCGCCGATATTGTTCCTATGAAAACATTATTACTCCCGGTTTTGAGGCCTTGTGCTGCATAGGTCCCTAATGCTACATTGTCGGTTCCACTGCGTAAGACGTCCAATGTTACCAATCCCATGCCGATATTACCCGATAATACATCTGTTGGCATGGTAGTCATAGCCTGAGACATCGTATTGGGTCCGATAGCAATATTAAAGGCTCCGTTATTTAGCTGTGCCAGAGCGCTGATCCCTAAAGCCGTATTGTTCCTCATCGTTGATAATGTATTAGGGTTACCTGTGGCACTTCCCATTGCATTGACTCCAACAGCCGTATTCCATGCACCTCCCACCAGATTTTTCATAGCACCTGCACCAACGGCCACGTTTTCCCTCTGAAACGAACCGGAAACAGTGCCAAGTGAGTTCAATGCTTCGTAACCTAGCGCTGTATTTTTGTTGTTTGTCGTAACTGAATTTGCAATATTATAATTAGGTCCTGCAGCCAGTGCATTATATCCGAAAGCGGTATTTTGCTTGGCATTCAAATAATCCATGTATCCACTCTGAACATTGTTTGTTTTAAACATTAATTCCTGTGCATCGGTAGTCCCCAAAAAATTGGTTCCTGCCTGTGTTCCTGAATTCCCTGTAGTATGCCAGTCATTCGAGGTCAATGATGTATTGATTTTCTGCCACAGGCTTCCGTCAAAGTAAAAATATCCGATACCCGTAATATTCGTTCTCGTCCCATTTGTATCACCACCCGTTATATCTGTAATATATACTAAAGCTCCTTGCTGATCTGAACCGTAAGCTGCGGTATTTAATGTTAGTTCAGCCCTGGTAAGACGAGGAGCCTGCAAACCTATTAATTGTGTATTATCCGTTATATTTCCAGATAAATCTCTTTTAGCACTTATATCGAACGTAGACTTAGGTATTATTGTATTAACGCCCATCTGCCCATGCAATACTGTTGAGGATGTTATCAAAACACACCAAAGTATATTTTTCTTCATAATTTTAGTTTTAATTGAAAATTTGTATTAGGCAAATGTCAATTTATCAAGAGAAAAATACAAATATCAACATATTACAAATGTACTTCAACACGTTAATCTTACATATGACACGGGCTTCACATAGGGATAATTTCATATGACATGAGTAATACAAACATTTAATAATTTGATAATCAGAACAAATTAATATTGAAGGTATTTCTAATTTACTTGCCTGAAATAATCTAAGTTCGGGTTGAGGAGTTAAAGTATACAAAGCGAGAAGTCACTTTTAGTTATAAGTATTGATTATCTTCATAGCTTCCTTCTTCTATTTCCCAGCTTCAAACCTTATCCCAAACTAAGTTATTTATCCAAGGCGGTCGAAAAAATCATAAATATCAATATCACTTTGAATATTCAATCTTTTTCTTATCCTATTTTTCCTTTTCTGTACGGAAGTATGTTGTATTACAAGATTTTGTGCCAGTTCTTTAGATGTAAACCCTAATTTAAGCATTGCGCAAAAGATAATTTCTGAATTTTCCAAATTTGGATTTATCTTCAGTAATTTCGATATAAATATTGGATATTCTTCTTTAAACCTCGCAAGAAAGAAAGAATCATTATTTCTTGCAAGTTCAATCAATTCTTTCGTCTGTTGGACACCTAATGGGCTTTGAAATATTTCAGGCTGAACTTCCGGCATATTTTTTTCAGCTTTCAGCTTTTTTATTTTTATATATATGTACATACTAACAGCAAGAGCCACCATAATAAAAAAAGCAAAACATAGCCATATAATACTGATTTTCGCTGCTTTACTTTGTTTGGTATCTGAAATCAATTTTTTATTGACCAGATTAAGAGCCAAGTCCCGCTGTTCGAACATTTTTTCTTTTGCTTTTGAGGCTAAACTCATAAAGTAGAGCTCTTTTTCTTTATTCCCTATTTTCTGATACAATTCTTGCAGATAAGCATATAAAAAAGGAGAATAGTGGTTATCAGGAATTTCATCATTAATTTCCAATGCTTTATGTAAAAATTCAACTGCTTCATGATATTTACCAACTTTCATATAATAACAACCCGCAACCATGTATGTGTAGAGATGCGTCCTTGTTTCTGTTTTTATCTTTTTAATTTTTTCTAGAGCCTCATTAATATATATAGTAGCAGAACCAGGCTCGAAATGATACATCTTCAACTCTGCTAAGGAAGTAGTGGTTCTTATATAATAAATAAGTGAACTAGGATTGTTCCTGGCTTTATTTAGATAATAGATGGCTGAATCCTGATGTTGATTGGTAGAGAAAAAATCGGACCTTACCTGATATATGTTATCCAAATGATATATATTATACTTGTCTGTAGCAATTTCTTCCATGTAATGCAATGCCTTATCATTATACATGAGTGCAAAACTCTTATCATTGAGATTCACCCTATAACAAAGAAGTGCATAAACATTATACATATAAGCTTTAAGTGGTATATTGTCTGAATTCTTAAGAAAAGCTTCCGCCTTATTAAGAACAATGAGAGCTTCATTAAATTTCCCCTGGTTAATATTAACATTAGCTATATCAATATAGCAATGTGCTTTACCATCTTTATAATTTCCTTTCTCCGCTATTTTCAAGTATTTATTAATGACTTCCATCTGGTATTTCTGGTTACCTATTGGTAGTGAATCCATTTCTTTACGCAGAGGAAAATTAAATATTGAATCAATCTCCGTTTCTTGTGTTTTATTACACGAACATAAAAAGAAAAATAAAAAAATTAATAAAAAAATCCTTTTCATTACAATGCATTTACCGTAAATATAAAAAATTCCTAATTACAATAATTAATTTATTTAAGATTAAAAAACTCAACTTGATAATTTATTTGGAAATTATTATATAAAGAGAATAAAACAGGTAAGGCGGAATATTATCAAATTTCAAATGACTCCTTTTCGAAATTACCCTTCGTAGTGATCAACCTAGTTGTACAAACTCTTTTTCTGATTCCTCTGTTTACTAACGGCGAATTCGTCATCAGAGAACAAATTTTAAACACTCAATCTAAAGGCAACCTATTAAGACCCAACCACCCAACTTTCTAGTCTCAGTTGTCTGATCTTCATACCATTCAAAAGGATACTTTACATATTTACTTACTTGGAGTTAATAACCCCTTAATAGATATAAATCAAAGAATAATTAAATTTTCACATCGAAATTGAATCTTCCAAATATTGAAATATAGCCGAACTCCAATTCAGGTAGTCAATGCTTTATCAGATGAAACTCCAATATGGAAAGAAGTTGGTGATATTTACGACCCAACTAAGCAACGAATTAGAGATCAGAATTATTGGATTGATTGTCAGTTAAATAAATGAAAAAAAATGTCCGTAAATACCACACATTAAACGCAGAGAGTATCCCTAGAGGATACTCAAAACCCAATTCGCAGAGCAAAGAGCAAGAAAAGTAGGTAAGAGCCCTACTTTTCTTGCTCTTTGTTTGTAATGCTTCTAATAAGTATATTTTCTATAATAAACCTCAGGATTTTCTTTTATATCTCTTCTTTTCTCAATCCAATTTCCGAATTTATCTCTTTTATATAAATATTCTTTAGGGTCTTGAGACAGTGTATTATCTTTAGAATTAGTAAAAGTCGTAATTTTTGTTTGCTTAAGGCTATCAATATTATATTGCTTATTGAAATAGTCTTTTCTCCAAGTCGTTATTGTCTGGTCATTATTATATTTATATATTTCAACACGTCTAATTTCCTTGTTTTTTTTAACTCCATTTTCAATTTCGTCCCATACTCCTGATTCTACAAATTTTATAAGACGTCCACGATGATCGTACTTTTTTACATTGCCCGAATAAATTGTATCTGATTTTGCTTCTCTTTTTCTTAATCTTTCAATTAATTTATTATCAATATTATTTGAAAAATATATATGCTTTATAACAAATTTCCTTCCCAAAACATTTTCACTTGAATTAAGCACTAAGTCATTATTTTTAAATTCGTAAATATGACAATTCGCATCAATTTTTATAGAATCATTTTCAATGATTTGATAACAAGTTTCTTCAATTATTTTAGGATTATTTTTTAAAGTATCTGCTTCGAAAATTAGAATATTTGGTTCATTATATGTTTTAACTGAAATTAGAGAATCTAAAGAATTATCAAATTTTTCTAGCTCTGCATGAATTTCTTCATTAGAAGAATTACAACTCAATAAAATAATAAACAAGGAGCAAAAATATATGAATTTCATTTATTGTGATTTTTTTAATATTACAAACATCTTTTCGAAGTTTGCGAAGTGGCAAAAAATTTAAGATAAAAATTTCGATTTAGACGCAAACGTCACAAAAGCCAGTTGTATGGGCTAATTTAACAAAAAAACCAATATAAGAGATGATAATCTGATAAGTAAGAAAAATTATGCTGTAAAAAATGAAATCAGTGAGTTTAACATATGGAAAAAGCCCTCTGTAAGCAACACCGATCAAATATACATGAATTACAATTATCCAACTTTAACGTCTCTACTGTCCGAGCTTCATTCCATCCAAGAAGATACTTTACGTATTTATTTACAGTGAATTCTTGGACTGGGACTTAGTAGCCCTTTAATAGATATAAATCCAGCAGAAGAATAAGTAAAAACCTTACATCTAAATTGATTCATTCAAAAATTAACTCAATAAATGAGATAATTCTTATATTTGGCTAACGAAACTAAAGTATATTTTAGTTGAGTTGTTAAGATTTTGTAGCATGATCCATAAGATATTGGAGTTGTGGCAAATTCGTGGCACTTTTGAAAAGTAAATTTTAAATCATTTGATTTTCAATCACTTAAAACATTAGGTTCGAATCCCTCACTCTCCGCAGAAACAAAAAAACCTACTGAATACCAGTAGTTTTTTTTATTAGACTTTCTGATCCCACATTCATTATTATTCCTTCTTAAAAAATTATCGGTTAGCATCTTCAAACACTTAATAAGTTTGTACTGATGATAGTAACTTCTTATCTAAGTACCCTATTTAATAAATTTTCAAGGATAAAACAGACTTCTATAACTTTCGAAAATCACAAATCCAAAATATTTAAACTTTCCAGACAAATAGATATAAGTTCAATCTCAAAAAGCAAGAAAATTTACCAAAAACGAGACAACTAGAGGGCTTTTAGCTCATCCTGGTAATTAAACCAATTATAAAAAACTGGTTTAATCATCAAAATAAGGCTTCTATTCCAGCCAAAATCAAAGTTTTCATTAATTTATTTAAAAAAAATATTTCAACAATTAATCCATAAAAAGTGAAATAATTAAACTCAAATCTTAGACTTTAATAATTAATAAACTTTAAATAAGTAATTGTATTAAAATATTAAATTAACAAAAATGACATTAGTTTTTTTTCGATATTTTCATTTTTTATTTGTCTACTAAATTAGTAGATTTGTCCCGTTATCGATAACAACATATACCATTAATTTATTTTTTAATAACTATGAAAAAATTATTATTTGTAGCAGTTTTATTAACTGGTACAACACTAGGATTTGCTAACACTTTAGCTTCTGACATTATAAATACAAAATCGAATAGTCTGAAAAGTGAGAAAACAGTAAAATCTCAGACTAAAAAAGCCGTCCTTTCAAAGAATAAAAGTAAAACAAATGCAAAAGCTAAGGCAGCATGGTTTAGTGACTGTAGAACAGTAAAGGTGACTTGTACATCTGCATATACTTGCCAAGACTGGTCGGAGAATCAATGGAATAGCTGGGGGTCCAGTATTCAAACCAATTACTGTATGTATGACAGCCCATACACGCCTTAATTGTTTCACTAAACTGAATATAAAGAATAAAAACCTGATTAATTAGATTAATCTAAAAAAGAAATCGTTCAAAAATAATTTGTATTGCTTTTGAAAATAATTTGTTTCATTACAATTAAAAAGAAGTACATACAAAGATTTTTTGAACGTTTCTTGTAAATGAAAAATTATGAATTTTATAAAAAAACAAACTTTAACTATTATATTTTTATTCATTTTCTCAATTTCGTTCTCTCAAACAGCTGTAAGCGATTCTTTAAGAGGCGAATTCTCCTACTTACTTCAGTACAAGCCTAATAATCTAAACCCAGATTATATTATAAAAGAGCTATATTCATTACAAATAGCCGATAAACGTTCTTTTTTCAGTAGTGAAAATAAATTAAAATTTGACTCCGCTTTTTCAGCAGAATATAATAAAAAAAGTAATGTTATTGATTTAAGTAGTATTCCTACTTCGAGATCTAACTTTTTAATTATCCAAACAAATGAAAATTCGCAATTTTATGAATCAATAGGAATGACTCTACTATACTACAACAACCCCATAATTCATAACTGGAAGCTAATTAATGAAACAAAAATAATTAACTCTATTAACTGTAAAAAGGCAGAAGTAAATTATAAAGGTAGAGACTGGATCGCCTGGTACTCAACTGAAATTCCTTTTCCTTATGGCCCATACAAGTTCAGTGGCCTTCCAGGATTAATTGTAAAAATAACTGATAAAACAGGTGATTATGATTATGAATTAGTAAAAGCAGTATCCAGCTCTAAACTAAGAGGTAAGACCATTACAATAAATAAAGCACGATACCAGGGAGCTAAATTGGTCACACAAAAAGAATTATCGGAAGCCAGAACAAATTTTAGAGCAAATGCCAAACGAGAGTTAGAAAGCATGGGAACTGTATTTTCACAGGATCACACAAGACCCAAAATAAGTGAAGCAGAGAAAAAAGGGCACAATCCTATTGAATTAGAATAATGAAAATTTATTTTTTGTTTATTTTAAGCATAGAAAACAGTAAAAAAAGTAATCATATTAAAATTCACTTTCCGCTGAAACAACAAAAAAACCTACTAAATACCAGTAGGTTTTTTTGTTTTTATTATAAAGTAATTTATTTTGGTTGCTGTTGCGTTACACAATGCACCATTCCACCATTGGCAAACAGGTTACGACAGTCAATTCCAATCACTTTTTTATCGGGATATAATTGTTGTATAATGCGGTTAGCAACGCTATCATTAGGATCATTATAATTAGGCACCAAAACACGGTTATTCGCAATATAATAATTAATATAAGATGCTTTACCTACATTTTTTCCATAGGTGGTTATCACATCATACTTTGTTAAAGGAACTTTCACAAACTGGTAAGGAGAACCATTTTTTTGTGTTGCACCGTAAAGCTTACCCATATCACTGCTTGGAACCTGCCAGTAATCCAGATCATTCGTATCCATGGTGATAATAGTAGTAGAATTCGCAAATCTGGCAAATCCGTCAATATGCATATCTGTGATATCAAGATTGGCTTTTCCGTCCAGCCAGATAAATTTTGTAATTCCTAAATTTTTAGTAAAAATAGCTTCTGCCTGCTGCTGGGTCATTCCAGGATTTCTGTTCTCATTAAGGATAGAGCTTTTACAAGCCATTAACACCCCATTTCCATCAATTTCAACACTTCCTCCTTCATTGATCATTACAGAATTAAGATCTATTTTTGGGACTCCACTATCGGCTGCAATTTTGGAAGGAATGGTATTACAGTTACCATACTGGGCTTTATTTCCCCATCCGTTAAATCCCCAGTCCTGAATAAACAGCTTGCCATTTTTATCCTTCACATAGATAGGCCCATTATCTCTTACCCAGACATCATTGGTTGGATGTAGTTTAAAATCGATATTGGTGAGTGATACTCCGGCATTGCTTAACAACCCCATAATTCGATTTTTTTCCGTAGCGTCATAAACAACAATATGCACTTTTTCACTTTCTACAAGCGCTTTAGCCATTGCCACCCAGGTAGGATCCAACCGGTTCTGATAGGCAATACCATATTGATATTTGTGAGGCCACTGAAGCCAGGTTCCTTCGTGTGGGGCTGATTCCTCAGGCATTTTGTAAACAACAGAAGCTGGGTCAGGCGTACCTGAAGTGGAAGGAGCTGTTATCTCATCCTGAGAACAGGAAAACATGATAACAGGTAACAATAAGAACATGATTTTCTTTTTTTGCATAGGTGATATATTTTTTGATAAGGTAAAATTAGATCGATACATAGCGTCAAAGTTGTCCAAAATTGACAATCTATTTCAATGGCAGTAAAATATAAGTCAATTGTTCCTCCTGATCCTCAATATCCTCTGAGTACCTTTCATATTTTTCTATGATAGGACTATGTGAAAACTCAAGTCCGGAATTAAAAATCCATCGGGAATAAATTTTGGTATAAGTATCATCTATTGTTTCATAGGTTCCGGAATGAATAAAACGTGCATATTTACCTCCCAATATAGGCTTGGAGGGCAATTTTTTATTCTGAGCCTGAATGGTTGAACAGGCATCATACCGGCAGTTTATTTCAGTCTTAATTAAAGGTTCATCTGCTATGACTCCAAAATATTCTGGATTGGAATTGGGAAATTCATTATGCATAAAATTGTCCCAAAGCCATTCAATTTCTTCATTATTGTAATAGGTTTGAATACTCTGATAATACACCTGTACCGGTTTAAGGTATACAATTTCGGGTTCCAACAAGATATCAGAGGTTATCGGAATCAGATCCGGTTCACAAAGTAACTGTTGCTTACTTAGTTTCGCTTCTTTAGGAGATATCCCAAAATGCTGCTTAAAAGCTTTTGAAAAAGAAGCTATAGAAGAAAACCCTACTTCCACCCCAATAGACGTAAGGCTTTCCTGAGTATAGAGTATTCGTTTATAAGCATTCTCCACCTTCAGTCTTTGCTGAAAAGCACCTATTGTTTCCCCACAGCTGTATTTAAAGATACGCTGAATATTTCTGTAAGAGTAATTCGAAACTTCTTCCAAATCTTTTACAGAAATCTGCTGATCATAATTTCTTTCAATGAAATTGATGACTTTATAAATACAGTTCAGGTTGTCTTCCATAAACAATGGCATTTTGAGAGGTAATTGGTCTGAAATAAATTGCAAATAAAGGAAATAAAATAGAGTTAAGATAGCATAAAGAAAACAAGCAATATCTTCTCTTTCATTACAAAAAGCCTTAAATCAATGAATTTAAGGCTTTATTTACTTTGATACACAAGCTAAACTACTAGCTCAATATTTCACAGGGTGCTACACAATAAACCCAAGGGCATCTTTTTATTCCCGGAGGTGGGCAGCATAGTTCCGAACAGCTTACCGCTCCTCCATGGATGCTCTTCAGCTGATCTCTTGAAATTTTTTTACAATTTTTCATAGTCAAGTTGGGCTGTGTTTACAAGTTAAGGCTGGTTTCCACCGCCACATCCATCGTATGGCATACATTGCCACTTTCCGCCGATCAAACATATTTGACCACCAGGGCAGTTGATACCTCCTTTAATTGATTTCATTTCCTGTCTTTGGATTTTTTGTAAATTTTTCATAATATTTAGATTTAATGAAGCTCTAAATTAACAAATTTTCATCAACATAAATAAATTATTTTTACAACATTTGTATAAACTTTAAATTATTAATGAATTTTAGAATAATTTTCAACTGCATTAAATTCTTATCTCCGGAACTTTATGAGCTCAAAAAATTGAACCTGTAAGTCCCTATTTTGGATCAATTTCAAAATGTAAGAGATTTTTACATTACTGAGGATGAAAAAGAAAGCTATTTTCACTTCATAAGTCCGAATATATATTCTACTTAATTAATTCATTAAAATAATTATATTTACGAAAAATATAACCAGAATTCAAATGCTAAACAAAAGAATAGTGAATGGATAAAATGAATATGTTAAGTATTGTAACGATGATATCGTTATTCATTTCATTTTTTCTTGCATTTTTTTTACTTACTGTTAAAACAAACAACAAGATCAGCAATCGTCTTTTTGCTGCCTTTCTCATCATTACCGCAATAGATATCTGTGAGCCATTATTGAGTTCCATTTCTGATATCCCTTCCAATCTGGGAATGCTGAGATATACAATTGCATTTTTACAAATTCCGGTTTTTTATCTGTATGTACTATCGGTTTCCTACTCTGATTTTAAGCTTACACCAAAATATCTCATTCATTTACTCCCGTTTTTAATTGTAAATGTCATTTTACTGCCTCGATTTTACAGTGTAGATACTGCTTCTAAAATTGATTTCATCACGAATCGACAGAATATGATAGAACTGCAGATCAATCATATTCTTTTTCACCTTCAAATCATTGTTTATTTTACTGCCGTATTTCTCCAGTTGAAGAAGACAAAAAATTTGTATTTGGAAAATTATGCCGGTACGAATATCAATTCCTATAAATGGCTATTTCAGTTTACTATAGTATTAACCATCTTATATTCGATTGCTCTTTTAAAGAATATCTTCAAATTTTCTGACTACCCCAATGCTTCCGAATGGATCAAGATTGGAATATTGGTACTTCAGCTTTTCATCGTTTGCTGGTATTTATACAAAGCATTGAATCATCCTGATCTCTTCAGAAATGTAGATTCAAAATTAAAGCTTGTTTCAACTATTATTTCTGAGGAAAAGAATGATGAGCCTGAAATTCCGGATGAAAATAAAAACAATGAAGATATAGTGAAACTGAAGAAATTCATGACGGAAGAAAAACCGTTTCTTGATCCTTCTTTAACCATACAGGATATTGCCAAAGAGATGAATGTTCCGGTTCGTGATCTTTCCGTTCTGATCAATCATCAATTAGGACAACATTTCTATGATTTTGTAAATATTTATCGTATTGAATATGCTAAAGAAATTCTAAAAGACCCTACAAAAAATAAGGTAACTATTCTTGAAATTCTGTATGAAGCAGGTTTTAATTCAAAATCTTCTTTTAATACTGCCTTTAAAAAACATACGGGAAACACTCCTACCGAATATCGTAAATTACTAAAATACAACAGCTTGTAATTACCCGTACGTCTATTTCCCATCACTCGAACCTATTTTCTCAGGATAAATGAGCCCGAATACGTTTATTCGGTCGCTTAGGTTTAAGCGGTTCCACATCTTTGTATCGAAATAATTTTTTAACATTAAAAACAACGATACAATGAAAACTTCATTCACCTTTTTCGCAGTGCTATTATTAATCAGCAGCTTTTCTTTTGGACAAGATATTACCAAGAAAATAGATTCAATTATCAAGGACAATTATCAAAAAAATCCGGATGTATCCATTAGTGTCGGATTCGTCAAAAACAATGAAACATATTATACAGCTTATGGTAATTTGAGTAAAGAAAGCCAGACTAAAGTTGATAGAAATACGATATTCGAAATTGCTTCTATTACCAAAATTCTGACTTCCAATTTAATTGCACAGGCAGCCATTGAAAAAAAACTAAAAGTAGATGATTATATCGACAGCTATCTGCCTAAGGGATATGTTTTACAACAAAATCTGAAAAACAAAATAAAAATTTCAGATTTAGCTTCTCATCAATCAGGTTTACCAGACATCGATTTTGCAAAGCTGATAGAACTTAATCCACAACAACCTGTGAGCAATGTTACCGAAAAGACATTGACAGAAATCATCAATAATTGTAGTGAGCTTATCGACTACGGAAAATACCGATATTCTACCATTGGCTATACTCTACTGGGACAAATATTGGAAAAGATTTATGGTAAAAGTTATGATGAGATTTTGAGAAATAAAATATTGAATCCCGTGAAAATGAATGAGACTTTGACCAAAAATTTCGATGTAAAAAACAAAACAACGGGTTACAATCCTCAAGGTGGCGCTCAGGAATTCTTCAAATGGAATGTGACAGCATCAGCCGGACTGGTAAAGTCTAATGCTTCTGATATGGTTAAATATTTAAAAGCTGTTTTAAGCAAAGGAAATCCAATATCCGAAGCAGCATTGTTGACCGAAAAAATCTATTACAAGGATGAAAAAAGAGAAATGGGACTAGGATTTAACATCAGTACAGACGACCAAAATACCATCTATTTAAAATCCGGTGATTCTATGGGACAATCTTCCATCATTTGCTATAACAGAGCTAAAAACTGGGGAATCATCATTCTTTTAAATCAAAGGAACTCAAAAATGAGACAGAATTTATTGAATGAAATCTACGAAAAGGTTTTAAAATAATTTACAAAAGTCAGATAGGAAAACGACAAAAAACATTTAGGATTGATCCTGAAAATCATGCTTTACCGCATTCATTTTCAGGATCTTTTTTTCATTAAACAATAAAGTATCTTAGCTGTTATCAACCCCAAGAACAATGAAGTCTTTATATAAGGCATGAACAAAAATTTATAATTAAAAATGGATTTTTTCAAATAGTTCCAAATAAGTTTTTATTTTTGCAACTCAATTGCATTAACAAAATACCTATTAAAATTTTCCTTATCATGAAATACAAATTGGCACTTGCCATACTTGCTTCCGCGGCAGCTTTAAACCTTCAGGGGCAATTTTTATCCCAGAACATAAGCAAAGAAACGCACCCCAAAACAAAAGATAATACTTCCCTCAAAGATGCCAGTCGAATTGGATTAACATCAGGAGCAAAAGCTGCAGAATTCCAGGAACTCTATGATTATGAGAATAAAGATCAAAGTTTAGCCGATGCCATGTTTCCTTATCAACCATCAGTTCATCGCGCCTATGTTATTATGCTTAGAGAACAGAATATAATAAGTAAGAACGAGGCTTCTAAAATTCTTGCAGGACTGAGCACTGTAGATTCTTTAGCAGAAAAAGATGCCTCATTACATGTGTATATGCCCTACGAAGCAGCTCTTATTAAGCAAATTGGAAGTGTGGGTGGAAAAATGCATATAGGCAGAAGTCGTAATGACTTAGATAACACGACCAACAGAATGTTTTTGAGGGATAAATTACTACAGATCATTGAATCCTTGATTTATTTTCGGGAAACATTAGCTGCAAAAGCTTCTGAAAATCTAGAAACAGTTATGGTTGCCTATACTCACCGAAAAGAAGCACAACCTATTACATTAGCTCATTATCTGATGGCATTAGACGAATCCTTCTCCAAATCTCTTGCCCGTTATATTGAACTTTATGCCAGAATCAACCAATCTCCTTTGGGATCAGGAGCTACTGGAGGTACAGGATGGCCTCTGAACAGACAACGTGTGTCAGAATTGTTGGGGTTTGAAGGTCTGGTTACCAATACTATTGAAGGCGTTGCCGGCTGGGACCATATTGCAGAATTTGCCTCCGACAATGCGATCTATTTAAGTGGAGTAAGCCGATTAGCTTCAGAAATACAGCTATGGAGCAGCGATGAATATAAGATGGCAGAACTGGATAATTCTTTTGCTGGAATCAGCAGTATGATGCCTCAAAAGAAAAACCCGGATGCCCTGGAACGAAGCCGAAAAGCTTCCAATCTTAGTATTGGCCAGCTAATGTCTATCCTTAGTTCATTAAACGCTATTGAATACCAACATTCCGGAACAAGATATCCTTTGGATCCAAAACCTTTGGAAGCTGTACTGGCGGCTACCCACGCTATGACTGGTGTTATACGTACACTCCACCCCAACAAAGAAGTGATGCTAAGGTATGCTAAAGAAAATTTTTCTACGATGACAGACTTAGCTGATATGCTTGTAAAAGATTATCATATAGATTTTAGAGATGCCCATGAAGTGGTTGCTATTATTGTAAAAGACGCGCTCTCTAAAAAGCTGACAGCTGACAAAATCACAGTTAGTATGGTCAAAGAAGCTGTACACAAGCAACTGGGCTTAATGATTCAACTTAATGACAAACAACTTCAATCAGCTATTGATCCTTTACAAAGTATTACCCGTAAAACAGGAGAAGGGATGCCTTCCCCTTTATCAGTCAGTAAAATGATTAATAGCAGCAAGAGTGATATCATCAAAAGAAAAGAATGGCTCAATGCTCAAAAAGAGCACCTGCATCAATGTGCCGTTAATCTGTCCATGCTTACCAGTACCATACAATAATATTTATTGAAACAATATATCAGAACCTACTATTTTCAGTAGGTTTTGTTTTTCAGGAATATACAACAGTACCAGCAAGAGAAAATGAATAAATTACAAGGAAGAACATTGTATGTATCAAATTTAAATTAACTTCGTATCACCAATAATCAGAACAATAATCTACTATGTTAGAGATCAGAACCAGTTGCGAAAATTGCCAGAAACCTTTACCTTACGACTCTTCCGAAGCCATGATATGCACATTTGAATGCACATTTTGCAAAGATTGTGTTGACCAGATTTTCAAGAATGTCTGCCCGAACTGTGGCGGCGGATTAGAAAAACGGCCTATCAGACCCAAAAGTCTTCTTACAAAATACCCCGTGAGTGCTGAAGTGGTCTACAAACCGATTAATGAAGCTGAGTTCAAAATAAAACAAGAGCGATTAATAAATGTTCCTTTAGGAGAACGATAAAAATCAAATCATTCACAGTACTGAAGTATTCACTAAGCCAAATTATTATTCATAAAGTATGAAAAAATCATCACTGTATATTGTTTTACTTTCTATTTTGACAACAGTTAATGTATATGCGCAAACTGCTGACAAAAACAATTACACCGCTCAGGTACAAAGCGAAGAAGGAGATCTAAATAATGATACCTATAATGACAAAGTTGTTGTAGAAATGGATATAAAGGATAAAACGAGACCATTAAGACTCCAAATATTCCTTTCACAGCCTAATAAAAAATTGCAACTGGCAGTATCTTCCACCAAAATTATGGAAAGCCAATATCCAGCCAATAAAAAAGGAAACCATAACGGAAATAACATTCCGGACTTCATCATTGAAGATGGTAACTTAAAAATGTTAACGGATATCAACGGCCGCAAGAGCAGCTATGAATTCAGATTGAAACAAAATAATTTTGAACTGATTAAAATCTCACACGTATCCTGGGATGGAAAAAACACTACCTCTGAATCCGATATTGATTTATTAGCACAAACTCAGGTAGATTTTCAGCGAGACTTAGGCTCTGCTAAAGTTTCAAACAAAAAAACAAAAAAGATCAAAGTAAATACATTACCAAAAATCCAGGATTTAAGTTTTGCTGATCTGGAACGATATTAAATATCCATGACTTTCTTTTAACAAAATAAAAACCTACTGCAATCAGTAGGTTTTTACCTATATATCTTATGATGGAGTTTGCTGTACATTAAACACCGTACCCGCCGGATCTGTGATCCAATGCATATTTTCCGGAAGCTCTTCAAGCTCATCACAGGTTTCCACTCCGTTTGATTGCAGATATTTTGTAGCTTCTTCAACATCAGGAACGGTTAGCTGCAGCCAGGTTTCAGAGTGTGTATAATTATCTACACAATCCAGCCAGATGATAGCATGTCCAAACTTCACTTCATGGGTTCGGGAAACAGTGGGATTATCAATCGGCTTCTCCTCCACCGGTAACTTTAAAATATCTCTGTAAAAAGCAACAGTCTTATCATATTTACTTTTTGGAATCTTAATAGCAATGTTAATTCCAGCTTCAAATTGAGGTGTCATATCTGATAGTTTTTCAATGGGTTTCATAAAGCTATTAAAATGAGTCTTCGGAAGGGTTGTCTTATGGCAAGATTCAACCACACAAATCAAAACAAAGAAATTAATCATAAGATCTTAGAGATAAAGATTGTTACAATTAAACAGTATTTGCTAATCTAAAAAGAAACAATCATAAATAACTCTGACTATTAGACAGTTCTATTTATTTTTACTAAAAATTAGTAGAATTGATAACTAATGAAAATGAACTATCAAATGAGCACAATTATGAAGAATCTAAATTTCATCAATAATCAGATGAATTTTTAAAAGATTTCGATAGAGACTAAATAATGAAAGTATTTTTAGATATAGATGGCGTAATGGTTCATGCTAATCCTCATAGAACAGTAGAATTAGAGGATGATGGATTTTACAGATTTTCCTACAAGGCAATATCTGCTATTAATTCTATTGAAAATGCCGAAATTATTCTATCAACATCTCACAGGCATAGATTTACAATTCATAATTGGGAAAAAATATTTGAGAAACGGGGGATTCATTTTATTTCTATTTCTATTTCTATCATTGAAACCGAAAACTCACATAAAATTTCAAGACGAGAAGAAATTGAAAAATGGATAGAATTTAAGCATTATAATGTTAATGAAATTACCATTATTGATGATGACAAGTCTTTAAATAGCTTCCCAAAACATCTCAAAGATAGAGTTGTGTTAACTAGTCCCTATAGGGGATTAGATAATGATAATGATAATGAAATTAAAAAAATATTAGAAAAAGGAGCTTGTTAAATAGATTCTTTCCGGCTGAGTGAAAGATTGATGGTTACTTTGGGCATTAAGAAAGAAGGTCTTCAGCCTATCGAAAAGAAAAGTGAATTTAATCCGGCTATTACCAGCAAGTTTTATAAGGCAAGTGTAAACTCTGTTTCCAATGCGTTTGCAAAGGTTGAGAAACCTAATGTGTTTTTTGTGGATGAATTAATCTATGAAGGTAAAACCAGTATCAATTGGCTTGGAAAGAAACTTGGGTTTAATTTAAAAGAAAAGAAGATCTATATTTTAGATTAAATGCTCTTCAATAGCAATACAATAAAAAACGGCCTTTTTGAAGGCCGCTTTTATTTTTATATTCAATAGTTGATCTACTCTCCTGCCGGTTCAAATAACTCAATTTTATTGCCTTCAGGATCCATAATATGAACAAATTTACCATATTCATAGGTTGCAATTTCATCCAAGATAGTAACTCCTTCCTTTTTTAACTCTTCTACCAATGCCTCGATATTCTCCACATGATAATTGATCATAAAATCCTTTTCCGAAGGTTCAAAATATTGGGTAGATTCCTTAAACGGGCTCCATAATGTATATCCTTTTTTCTCTGATTCTGCTTCTCTCCAATCGAATTTTGCTCCGTATGGACTGGTTTCTACTCCAAGGTGAGTTTTATACCAATCATTCACTTGTTCCGGATCTTTACATTTAAAGAAGATTCCTCCAATTGCTGTTACTTTTTTCATGCCTTTTATTTTAAGCGTTATATTGTTTTGAAATTTCACAAATATATCAATGTTTCATTATACATTTATCAAATCAAACAAAGTTTTCCTATACTTTTATGGTTGAAAAATCGCATGGGTGCAAATAATATAAAATAACATGTTGTAAGGCATAAAGATTCTATCTCCGATAAAATTGTACACTGATATACTTTTCATGGAAACCAAAAAAGCGCACCCATTGGGTACGCTTTGTATCATTAAATGCTAAATTTATTAGTGTAATTCAGCTAAATATTTTTCTGCATCCATAGCAGCCATACATCCGCTTCCCGCAGCTGTAATAGCTTGTCTGTAGATATGATCCTGAACATCACCTGCAGCAAAAACTCCAGGAAGATTGGTTCTTGAAGATCCTTTTTCAGTTACAATATAACCGTTTTCATCAAGATCTACCTGACCTACGAAGATATCCGTATTAGGTTTGTGACCAATGGCAATGAAGATTCCTTCCACATCTACAGTAGAAGTTTCCTGAGTCTGGTTATTGATAATTACCGCTCTTTCTACTAAGCTATTTTCACCTTCAATACCAATCAGTTCGTGGTGAAATTTCACTTCAATATTCGGAGTACTTTCTACTCTGTGAACCATTGCTTTTGAAGCTCTGAAAACATCTTTTCTAACCAATAATGTAACTTTTCTACATAGCTTAGCAAGATAAGTAGCTTCTTCAGCAGCAGTATCTCCTGCCCCTACTACCACTACATCTTTTCCTCTGTAGAAAAATCCGTCACAAGTAGCACAAGCGGAAACTCCACCGCCAGCATATTTCTTCTCATCATCAAGACCTAAGTATTTTGCTGTAGCTCCTGTAGAGATGATTACCGATTTGGCTAAAATCTCTTTGTTTCCAGCATATAATTTGTGAACACCGCCTACTTCTTTTGAAAATTCAGCTTTAGTGATCATTTCGTAATGTACTTTAGTTTCAAATCTTTCCGCCTGTTTTTGCAGATCCATCATCATTTCAGGGCCTGTAATCCCTGCTGGATATCCTGGAAAGTTATCAACCTCGGTAGTTGTAGTTAATTGTCCGCCCGGCTCCAAACCTGTATATAATTCAGGTTTTAAGTCTGCTCTTGCTGCATAAATAGCAGCTGTGAAACCAGAAGGCCCAGATCCAACGATCACACAATCTAAAATGTTTTGCTCCATAATTTACTTGTTCGAAAAGGATTTAATTAAATTAAGACCGCTAATTTCGTAATTTTTGTCGTCTTTTTAAAGTTATTTTAATGATAGTTGTCAATAAGAGATATGCGGATTGTCAATGAAAGTGCGGGATGCAAGTTTCGAGATATCAGATGATGCTGTGTAACAGGTGTTCTGAAGTTCACAACTTATTGTTGAGACCTATTCCCAACCTATTTGTTGAGACCTATTCCCTGTCTCTCATCTCTCCGTCTATTATCTATTAGTCTATCTCTCTACTCTATACCTTCATTTTAATTTTGTCTACATTAATGATTTTATACACCAATTCCTTAATGAGTTCAGCTTCGCCCATATTCACAGCACCAAGACCTTTTCCTTTCATATCAAATTCTCTTAAGATAGAAATCACTCTTGTAGCATGTTTCAAAGGATATAACCTTGCACTTTCTGCATAATCTTTGACGAAATAAGGATTTACCCCCATCTGTGAGGCTATCGTTTGTGGTGACTGCCCTGCCATCGTCTGATAAATGATTACATTAGAAAAATAATTGTAAAGACTTGCCAGCATCATCACAAAAGGATTATTCTTAGGATTCTTACCCATAAAATGAGCAATCTTAAAAGCTGTATTGGCATTTTTTGTTCCCAAGGCCTTTTGAAGCTCAAAAATATTATATTCTTTACTGATCCCGATATGGTTTTCAACGATCGTTCCATCTAAAACCTCTCCTTCTTTAAGGATAATTTTCAGTTTATTCAGTTCATTGGCAATTCTTGAAAGGTCATTTCCAAGATATTCTGCTAAAAGATGAGAAATATTGGGAGCTGTCTTGATTTTAAGCTTTACACATTCATCAGAGATCCATTTGGGAAGGTTGTTTTCCTTTACTGATTCACTAAGAAAAAGAGCATTGGCCTTATCCAGAGCTTTAGCAGCCTTTTTTCTGCTGTCCAGTTTCTTATGTTTGTGGGCAAAAACCAATACCGTAGAAGGTACGGGATTTTCAACATAAGCTTCCAGAATTCTGTTTTCCTCTTCATTGAGCTTCAGATCCTGAGCTTCTTTTACGATAATTACCTGCTTATCACCCATCATTGGGAACTGCCTTGCCAAAGAAAGTACCTCCTGATAAGAAGTATCTTTTCCGTAGGTAACGGTTTGATTAAAGGCCTTTTCATCCTCTTCCAAAAAGTTATGTTCAAGGGCTTTTACGGCAACATCAATAAAGTAGGCTTCTTCTCCGTGGAAAAAATAAATAGGTAAAACTTCTTTATTTTTAATATTTTTGAGGATTAAATCTAATTCTTTCATCTTACTAATGGAACTTCCAAAACTGAATTTTCAGGAAACTTTTGATTTTAAATTCAAGAAAGACAAAGATAAGTTTTTTATTTATGATTTGGTTCGCAAAACTTATCTTCTACTCACTCCTGAGGAATGGGTAAGACAACATTGGATACATTATTATCTTAATGTAAAGTCCTACTCTACCTCTGCTTTAATTACCGAAAAAAAGATTGTTTTAAATGGTCTCACCAAAAGAATCGATCTGTTAGTCACCGAAAAAACAGAACCTGTTATCCTGATTGAATGTAAAGCTCCCCAAATTAAACTCACGGAAAAAACATTTGAACAGACGGCCAGATACAACTCTATTATCGGAGCTAAGGAAATTATTTTAACAAATGGTCTTCAGCACATTAATGCTTATTATGAAAATGAGCAATATATATTTTATAGACCAGATTAAAGCTTAAACAAAAAAAGCAGCAAATATTCAGTATGAAAATTAAAAATATAATATTCGATTTCGGAGGTGTTTTAATGGATTGGAATCCAAGATATTTCTTTAAAGATTATTTCAATGATGATGAAAAAATGGAATACTTTCTGAAAAATATTGCCCAGGACGAATGGAATATTGAACAAGACAGAGGAAGAAGTCTTTCAGAGGGCACAGAAATACAGATAAAGAAATTTCCGGAATGGGAAAAAGAAATCAGAGCCTATTACGATAATTGGACGGTAATGCTGAAAAGTGATATCCCTCAAAATGTTGATATTTTAAGGAAACTAAAGAACACAGACTACCATTTATTTGGACTCACCAACTGGTCAGCTGAAACTTTTCCTTACGCCTTGGAAAATTATGATTTCTTCCAGCTTTTTGATGGAAAAATTGTGGTTTCCGGAACAGAAAAACTGATTAAGCCTGATCCTAAAATCTGGCAGGTTTTATTGGAAAGGTATAATATCCAGGCAAATGAATCAGTTTTCATTGATGATAACCTAAAGAATATTGAAATGGCACAATCACTGGGATTCAAAACCATTCATATCCTGCCGGATACGGATCTGAAGCAAGAGCTAGCTCATCTGGGTATCGAAATCCAGTAATTTTATTATAAATATAAAAAAAATCCTCAGTTAAGTTATTTTCATTAATTTGGCTGAGGATTTTTTATAAATATGAGAAATTTTTTATTCTTATTACTATTTGTATGTACTTTCTTTCATGCCCAGACCATTGAAGACAAGGAAGCATTCCAAAAATGCCGAAAAGAATTCAACAAAAAAAATTGTCTTGCAGATGAAGACCATGATAATATCCCGTTTTACCTTGACAAATGCCCTACAGAAACTGGTGCAGCAGAAAACTACGGTTGCCCGTGGCCTGACACTGATAAGGACGGCATAGTAGATAAAGACGACCAATGTCCCGAAGTAGCCGGCCCAACTGAAAATTCCGGCTGCCCATGGCCTGACTATGATAATGATGGTATCTTGGATAAAGATGATGCCTGCCCCACAATACCCGGATTACCTGAAAATAGTGGCTGTCCCCGTCCTACTCAACAAGATTGCGGGAAGTTTCAAAAACAACAACAAATAAAATATGAGCAATTTCAGGAAGAACATCAAAACATTGAAGCCATATATAGCCTTCTCAATAAAAAAATCCTGGAAGATGTTCTTGCCACTCATAAAAAAGAGGTACTAAGTCATAATTTTGGGATCAGTATCGGATATATAAAGTTCACTTCCATCTGCGGAACTGGCTGTTATGATCCCTATCCTATGAACATTAAAAACTTTTTGATTTCAAAATTCTGGAATAAAGATATCTTCCAATACATTTTAAAAAAGTACAACAAGGAAATCCTTATCAGAAGAATAATCTTTGATGACTCTACGAATACTGAACTGGAAAGCTTAATGGGTAAGGACACTTTTCAGTACCTTCTTCAGTATTACGATAAAGAAAGCGACAATATCATCATTCCATCCAAAAACAAAATAAGACCTAAGGATTATATTCAAATATATATACAATTTATAACCCCCTTTAAAATCGAAATTCTGAATTCTGCTCTTCCAAAAACCTATGAATATAAAAACGGCCAGTGGAAATCCCTTAAAGAATAAAACTATACCCCATTATTTTTCATTAATTTAGATCTCTAATCATTTTTTAACCTCAGCAAAAAACAAAATAATATGATACGTTCAATCTTACTCACTGCATCAATTATTGCTTCAGGAACTCTTTTAAGTCAAAACCTTAAAACAGTTTCTTATAAAGACGGCTCACAAAAACTGAATGGTTTAGTCACGTCCAATGCAGGACAGAAACTTCCCGGAGTCCTTATTCTTCCCGCCTGGAAAGGAATTGATGAGGAAGCCAAAACAGCAGCTCTTAAACTTGAAAAACAAGGTTATATTGCCTTCATTGCAGATATTTATGGAGAAGGGAAAATCCCTGTCAACAATGAAGAAGCAGCCAAAAGCTCTGGCTATTACAAACAAAATTATAAAGAATATCAGAACAGAATTGCCCTGGCTTTAGAACAACTGAAAAGAGGCGGAGCCATTGCTGATAAAATTGCAGTGATCGGCTATTGCTTCGGAGGAACAGGTGCTCTTGAGTCTGCCAGAGGAAATCTTCCTGTAGCAGGTGTGGTTTCTATTCATGGAAGTCTGGGAAGAGATCAGAGCAGAAAAAATGAAAAATTAAATGCTAAAATTCTGGTGGAAAATCCTGCCGATGACAAAAGTGTAAGCCCTGATGACTACAATAACCTCATCAAGGAAATGAATGACGGAAATGCAGACTGGCAAATCATTACTTATGCTCATTCCAAGCATACATTCACAGATCCCAAATCACCGGATTATAACGAAACGATGGCAAAGAGAGCCTGGAGCCATACGCTGTTGTTTTTAAAAGAAATTCTTAGATAGTATACAGTCTAAAAAAGAGTCCTTACCACAAAAAAGCTATCTCATTTTTGAGATAGCTTTCATTTATTTTTGTGTTGTATTACAACCAATATTCTTTTGAAGGATCTTTCAGTTTAGTTTTTGCTTTAGCACCACACTCATTGCAGATCCATTCATCCTTTTTACTTTCTAAAAAGCCATCAATGATTAGTCTACTCCTTCCTCTTCCCTGTTCACCAGCTCCATAGAAAAAGCAGGCAGGCAGATCGCAAGATATTCACATGGTTCTGAAAATGGATTGCTGTAACGAATTCTCGCTCCTTTTTCAATAAGGATACTGCTTCCTTTTTCCAAAACAACGATTTCGCCATCGATCTCAAATTGCTTTTTCCCAGAAATAATGTAGGTAAATTCATCAAACTCAGGGGTCTGATGGGGTTCACTCCAATCCGGAGGAGCTACCATGTGAGCAATGGAGACATTAGAATTCCCAGTGGAATTTCCCCAATGTTCTTCAATCAATTTTCCGTCTGTAGTAGGAACTACAAAAGGAGACTGTTGTATTTTATATTTTTTCATACCCAATCTTCTTTTTTAATTTCATATACGAAATTGGTTCTTGTAGGCTCTGCAAAGTAGGCAACTTCCTCTTCTGCGATTTTTATCCCGCCAAGTTTTTCAAGGGCTTTTTGTGAACGGAAATTCTCTTTCCCAATATGAAAATGTACTTTATCTACATATTGAAAGATATAATCCAGCATTAACTTCTTCACTTTAGGATTAATTCCTTTTCCCCATGATTTTGTACCATAAAAAGTATAACCTATGAAAATATGGCTGTCTTTTTCATCAAAATTATAATAACGGCTGCTTCCCAATACATCTCCGGTTGCTTTTTCTACGATTTTAAAAGCTCCTTCACTTTCTATAGCTCCTCTAAAGAAATTTTCAAAAATTTCTCTTTGGTAACGATCCTTGTTCGGGTGCTGTTCCCAAACTTTAGGATCTGATGCTACTTCATATAAAGATTCAAAATCCCCTTGCTGTAAGGGGATTAATTGAAATTCTTCATTCTCTAAAACAGGCTGAATAGAAAAATTCATGCTTAGCCTTTTTTATTAGAATCGGATTCTATTTTCTGGATTTCTTTCAATTTATCAGAAATCTTGATCACCGTATCCAGTTTTGCTGGTTTCAATGGAATTTCAGCCTGGTTCATATCCCATTTGATCACTAAGTTCCCTGAGTTTTCATCTGTTGGATTTAGGGTAATTTCAAACCACTCCTGCTTGTCTGCCAGTTTGTTCACCGGCACCGTTACGTCTACTACGTCCTGTTTAGGATCATAAGTATAGGCACCCCATTGCTGGAAATCTTTATTCAAAATTACTTTCCATTCTTTTTCTGTAGGAACAATAAATAATCCGTAAGTTCCTGCCGGAACATTTTTTCCGCCAAAATTAACGGTCTGTCCGAATGTAATTTTTGTAGATGAGTTAGCTCCTGCTCTCCAAATCTGACCATAAGGAACTAGTTCTCCAAAAATCTTACGTCCTTTTACTCCCGGTCTTCCATAGTCAATAGAAATTTTAGACATAGAAAACTGCTGTTCTACTTTCTGACGCGGACTTACCGCTGGTACGGAGTAATCCTGTGCTAAAGCGAACGCTGAAACTGAAATACAAACTGCTACTAATAACTTTTTCACGTGTAAATTTTTGTTTAAAATTACGAAAATCAAAATAAAATAGCTTTCTCCAGCTCCAATAATTTTTGTTTTCTCCAGATTCCGCCACCATAACCTGTTAGCTGTCCATTGCTTCCAATAACCCGATGGCAGGGAATCAAAATTGAGATTTTATTGAGTCCATTGGCATTAGCTACTGCTCGAACAGATTTCGGATTTCCGAGAATATCGGCCTGTTCCTGATAACTTCTGGTTGCTCCATAAGGAATTTGCTTTAATATCTCCCAGACCTGCTTCTGAAAAGCGGTTCCTACAAGAGAAAGAGGAACGGTAAATGCTGTCCTTTTTCCTTCAAAATATTCATCAAGTTCTTTTTCCAGGGTTATAAAATGAGAGTTTTCTCCTTGTATGATATTTGCATTAAAATAAGCGGAAATATTTTTCAATTCTGTCGGCAGAGCCTTTCTGTCTGAAAATTCAAGGAGGCAAATCCCGTATTCATCTGCACAAGCTACCATGGTTCCCAGTATGGTTTCTATTCTTTTCAGATCAATAATCTTTTCTGATTTATTATTACCTGGTGATACTCCAAAAATGTTTTTAAAGCTTTCGTTAAAACCGCTCAGACTTTCATATCCTGAATCAAAAGCAACTTCAGTAACCAGCTCGCCTTGCTGAAGTTTTTTAAATGCTGTATTTAGTTTAGACATTCTCTGAAAGGCATGAAACGTAACGCCATGATGTTTCAGAAACCACCTGCGAACCGTTGCGGGTTCCAATCCTCTTTTCACCAGATCATAATCTTTAAGCTTCAAAGCAGGATCTTCGGCAATTTCCTGCAGCAATTCTTTAATATAAGTAGGAGTTACATTCAAAGTTTCCAAAGGTTTACAAACTTTACAGGGACGATACCCTTTCAACATCGCTTCTTTTGTATTGGAAAAGAATTCCACATTTTCAAATTTCGGTTTACGCGCAGTACAGGTAGGACGACAAAATATTCCGGTCGTCTTTACTCCCATCCAGAAGATCCCCTCAAAGGAGGAATCTTTCCGAAAAGAAGCGTCATACATTATTTTTTCTGTAAGTTCCATGATCAGATGAAAAGTGCTGTAAAGCTTTTGCTATTCGTAATTGTATCGCTTATTTTTTCCAATTCACGATAAATATGCCTGTTTAAAAATGCCCCTGAAGTAATTCTTTTTACGCCTGCTGATTTCAAGGTTTCAAAATTGGGGAGATCAGGTAAACACATGACATTAAGGGGAAGTGATGTTGCATGGACAATTGTTTTGATATCTTCTTCATTCGTCATGCCGGGAACGAAGATTCCATCAACATTAAGTTTTTCAAACCCTTCAATTCTTTTGAGTGTTTCTTCCAATGCATTTTCCATACCCAGTAAAAAAGGATCAGTTCTTATATTGATAAAGATTTCATTTCTTCTTTCTTTTAGCATTGACAGAATAGTGCTTAGTTTTTCAAAGAATACATTTCTGTCTAAAAGCTTTCTTTCTCCGTGAATAACATAGGTGTCTTCCAAATTGATTCCGACTACTCCTATTTCCAGCAGCTTGATAATATTTGAAACAACGATCTCATCGGTACTTCCATACCCTCCCTCCAAATCAACAGATAAAGGAATGGAAACGGATGCTTTTATTCTTTTAATGATATAAAAATACTCTTCGAAACTCATCTGCTCTCCATCTTCATATCCTAAGCTCATCGCTACAGCCGAACTTGAAGTTGCCAGCGCTTTATACCCTAATTTTTCAAATACTTTTGCACTTTGTACATTCCACACATTTCCTAATAGTAAGGGCTCTTCTTCCTGATGTAAACTTTTGAAACTGATCATTCTATTTTTTAGTCAAAAGTAGGAATATTACTCAGGTGGCTGCAACCGAAAAATGAACAAGTATTTTTGAAGGTGTTGGGTTTTATATTTTTCTTACAAACTTTTAAAACAGGATTGCTTTCTCCAATTCCAACAGCTTTTGTTTTCTCCAGATTCCGCCTGCATACCCTACCAGTTCTCCATTCGAGCCGATAACACGATGACAAGGAATTAAAATTGCAATTTTATTGATTCCATTAGCGGTACCTACAGCACGAATAGCTTTTGGATTACCAAGAAGTTCAGATTGTTGCTTATAGGTTCTGATCTCTCCCATTGGTATTTCGCGTAATAACTGCCAAACTTTTTTCTGAAATTCAGTACCTGTGATAAATAAAGGGACTTCAAACCGGGATCTGTCTCCATCAAAATATTCTTTTAGCTCTTTTTCCAATTGTTGAAAATGAATATGATCTTTTTCTACAATTTCTGCCTTCAGTGTTTTTGATAATGCTTTCAGTTGTTTATCAAAATTTTTCCTGTCAGTAAATTCCAACAGACAGATTCCCTGATCAACTGCACAGGCAATCATTTCTCCCAGTGGAGTCTGTATCTTTTTTTGATGTATGAATTCCATTAGTTTAAAATTACTATTTTTCCCGAATTCACACCCTTTCTTTTATATATTCTTTATAACCTTTTTTGCCTGGGCAATATGTCTTTCATTATGGTAGATGACAAAACGGAAAGTATCACCCAATTTTAAGGTGATTAATTTTGAAATACTGATTGCGGTTTTTGTTTTTTCCAGATTGATATGCTTTGCCTTTTCCAATAGATCAAGTAACTGTTGCTGCTGTATTATAAATTCATTCACGACTTCTTTATTCAGCTGGCTATGAATAGGATTCATGGTTTTAATGGTCTTCATCTTATTCAACTTTTCCTTGGGGAGCATCATATTAGCAAAATAGTTTCCTAAAATTCCTGGGTTAAAATCAGGTTTCGGACTTGTTGCAGAAGAAGAAATTCGATGAGAAATTTCAGGGATATAAAAGTTTCCATAACGATTGAGATGTTCCAGACATTCCAATACACTCCAACTATCGGCAGATGTTCTGAAATTCAGTTCATTTTCCGGTCTTAATAAAAGATTTCGGGCATATTGTAAGTGTTCTCCGGTTCTGCTTTTTAATTCATCTAACAATTTTGCGGTTGAAATTTTCATTACTGTTTTTTTACAAATTTCCGAATCGGTATATTCTTAAATATTGATTCAACTCAAGATTTTTTAAGCCTTGATAAGGTTTCCGGTGACATCCTTAGATAATTGGCAATATACTTATTGGGAACTTCCTGAAACAACTTTGGACTTCGCTTTAATACTCTTTCGAAGCGTTCTCTTGGAGCATTAATCAACAGATCTTTTTCTCTTTCTAATTGCTGTAGCACAAGATCTTCTAAAACATTCATCCAAAATCTCATATTTTCTTCATCAGATTGAATAAAGCCATAAAAATCCTTTTTTGAAGCAACTTTTACCATCGTTTTTTTGATAGCCTGAATATAAAGCTCCGATGGCTTTCCGGAAAGAAAGGAATCGAGGGAAACAATAATATTCCCGGTATATCCAAAACGAATGATTCTCTCTTCATTTTCATCCATCATAAAGATCCGAACACTTCCCTTTTCAATAAAATAAATATCAGTATCTGTACTTCCTGAAATCTTCAGAAGCTCATTCCGTCTGAACGCTCTATCTTCCCAATGAATTCCGCTTTGAAGTAATTTTTCAACCATTTCATATTATTATTTGGTGTTCCAAAGATAATGGGTAATTTTAAAGGTTTAAATACCAATCACGAATAATGCTCAAAAAAACAGTTTTTTCACTCCTCTTTTCTGCTGTATTTTTCGGTATAAAGGCTCAGCAAAACATTCCTTTCCGAATCACAAAACATAATACCATTATTATAAAAACGCTTGTCAACAAAAAAGATTCATTAGACCTGATGTTTCAGATTGCCATGAAGGAGGCTGCTGTTTCTCCGCAACGAAAACGAAAAACGGATCATATCATTTTCAATAAAGAGGAAATCAGCGAGCATAATACTGTTGATATTGGCAATATGAGCTGGAAAGATGTCAGTTTTACAGATAATCAATTAACAGGTCTTGAAGCAGATGGCAAGATTGGAACAGCTCTTTTTGAGGGAAAAACTTTTAAAATTGATTATGATAACAGCCAATTTACAGTCTATGATAAACTCCCAGATCTAAAAGGATTCCAAGCTGTTCCTATTTTGTGGAAACAGGATGTTTTTTACCTTGCGGCGGATAATGTTGTGGATGGGAAAAAGCAACAGGAAGAATATTTTGCACTCCAGTCCGGATATTCAGGAAGCATTTTATATAGCAATGATTTTGATGATGACAAAGAGCTGAACAAACATTTAAAAGTTACTGGAGAAAAAACGCTAAAAAATGCCCAAGGCCAGAGCGTCATTACAAAACAAGCGATTCTTCCTGCGTTTAAACTTGGAAATTTTGTTTTTAAAAACATGCCTGTAGGGTTCTTTTCCGGAGAACTTAAAACTCAAAATATCAGCTATTTTGGAGCAGATATGATGCGTAGATTCATCTGGATTTTTGATGCAGACAGAAAAATGGCTTACATTAAGCCTAGTAAATATTATTCTGAGACTTATTACAAAATAAATTAAATTCAAATATTCTTAATCATGAAGATTAATACGGCCATAGTGCTTTTATGTTCACAACTAATGATTGTCAGCTGTAAAAAAGATGACAAACAAACGGTTCAGAATCAGCAAACAATTGTAAAAGATTCTGTAAAAACGGCTACCAAGGAAGAGGAAATAGATTTTAAGAATTTTAATATTTTCAATGTTTCCACCATGCAGCGCAAAGACCTTATGGATACCTTTATCTCGGTCTCTGATATTTATAATGACAAGGATGCTGTTCCGGCAGATTTTCTGAAAAAACAAAAGGAACTTCCGTTTAACGAGTTATCTTATATTGAATTAGATGATTCTTACAGAAAAAAAATGCTGGCCGGAATTCATATTACAGAAAATGATTCATTATATCTCTACAATTATGAAACCAATAAGCTGCAAAAAATCCCTGTTAATAAGCTAAAAGCTGTAGCCTATATCTCACCTTATATGGGTGAAGGAGATGAGATAGATTCTGAGTCTTATATGGTAGGATTCCAGCTTGACACTCAGAAAGGCAATGATATCTTTGATAAATACACGAATGTGATCGCTTACTTTGGGAGTAAAAGTCCATTTGTAGAAAATCAAATGAAGATGATCAAATGGGAAAAAGCAGATGCTGATATTCAGAAAAAATATTTTTCCGGTTCAAAACTAAAATACGGTGGTATTTATCAGTATCAATATGAAAATCTTACCTATTATGTACAGGATCTTCTTGAAGAATATGGAACGCAGGAACGTAAACTGGTTGTGGTTAATGAGCATCAAGAAAAAATATTTGAAAAAACATTTTTCATTGAAGACGGTGCAGAATTTAATCCTCTAGTAAAAACGGAAAATGATTCTTCCAATAATTATGCTCAATGGACGGGTAAACTTTTTAAAGGAAAAGAACCTGTAGTCTTTAATTTCATATCTCCTTCTTTCGGTTGCCCGGTGATTACATTTTTGGATAAAGAAAAGACTGAACTTAGCATTAATTGCGATAACAGGCATTAATTGCTGAAAAATAGTTTGTTGAAGCTGCTCAATCAGCAGTGTTTGCAAGATATTTTTCAAAGAAATAAACTGATAAACAAACCTGTGAATGTACAGGTTTGTTTTTTTTATTGTAAAAAGTTTTTGAAGCAAAAAATAATGTAATTTTAAGATAACACAAAACACAATTATGAAACAAAATATACATCTTTTTACATTATGTATTTTCATTAATCTACTGATTGGCAATATTGTACTCATCATTATCTTTCCTGGTCTGATGTCCATTTATCATATTCTTATTTCACTTTTCATATTCATTATGTATGGAATCGTATTTTATAAACTGAACGGAACTTCTAAGAATTACGGAAACTGGAAACTGACTGGATTTTCAGCCGGATTGAGTCTTGCATCCTTGTTCATTGCATGTATCTTTACTTCCATTGGGAATCGTTTATCAACAGACGGAATCATCAGTGCCGGATTAAAAGGAGCGATTCCTATGTTTATTTTTGCAATTGTCCTGGCCTGTCCTTTCTGGATACCTTTAGCATTATTCAATTTTATCTGTTTATATTTCATGAGACACAAAATATAAACAACAGACAAACAACATATTAAAACACACCATTATCATAAACAGTATTTATCTTTTGCATTTAATATGCACACTTATTATATTTGCACTTATAAAATTAATATTATGTGGAAAAAAACATATTCAGTACTTACAAGAGAAGTTACCCGAGAACAAATTTGGAAATTAACTACCGACATTAATCATTGGAAAGACTGGGATGATACTGTTGAGTATTCAAACCTTTTGAGGGAATTTAAGGAAGGGGAATTTTTTATTTTAAAGCCGAAAGGGGGGCCAAAAGTAAAAATTAAAATTGTAGAAGTTATACCTTTTCAAAAATTTACTGATTTAACTTCATTTCCGTTGGCGAAAATGTATGGCGAGCATTTTTACGAAGTAACAGAAAATGGTTTAAAAATCACGGTTACAATGACTGTAAAAGGTTTATTATCTAAACTTTGGATCAAACTGGTTGTTCATGATATTGTTAAGAGTCTTCCGGAAGATATTGCTAATCAAATTAAAAATGCTAAGAAATTATGACCAGATATTGGATAGCTTCTGTGTCTAGAGAACATACAGAACTCGGAGTAGAGGGTAAATTTATTCAGGTTTGCCACGGTAAAAAAGCACCTTTACAGCGCATGAAAAAGGGTGATTATATTATTGTTTACTCTTCTAAGATAAAGATGAGCAGCCCGGCAAAACTACAGGCATTTACTGCAATTGGAAAAATCATTGAAGATGAAATCTATTCTTTTCAAATGACAGAAACATTTATTCCTTTCAGAAGAAATGTAGAATTTTATGATTGTAAAAAATGTTCTATCATCCCACTCATTGAGGAGCTTGATTTTATAGAAAATAAAAAGTTTTGGGGCTACCCCTTTCGCTATGGACATTTTGAAATTTCCGAAAAAGATTTTAATTTAATCGCTTCAAAAATGTTCTAAATGAATAAGGATAATACATTCAGTGTAGAGAAAGCTGAGGACAGTTCAGGTTTTTTATTATGGCAGGTTACCAATCTTTGGCAACGGGAAATTAAAAAAGCACTCTTGCCATTTGATCTCACCCACTCACAATTTGTTATTTTAGCGAGTGCTCACTGGCTTATTCTTCAAAAGACTGAAGTTACCCAGATTATTCTTTCTCACACGACTAAAATTGACCCAATGACAACCTCACAGGTATTGAGGGCACTGCAAAAAAAGGAGTTTATCAGTCGAAAAGAACATATCACAGATACTAGAGCCAAAACCATTGAAATAACCGATGCCGGAAAAAAAACAATAAAAAAAGCTGTAGTTGCTGTAGAAAATTTTGATCGTGAATTCTTTTCAAAGCTTGAAACTTCACAAAAGGAATTCAATAAGAACCTACTGAGCTTATTAAAAATATAAATAAATATCTATAAAAAATGGGGTACATTGAACTTTTGTCAGTGTACCCCAATTTATCAATTATTTAACTTTCGGATAAAGCTTGTCTTTCTGCTTTATAAAATACGCTTCGGATTCTTTAAAATCATTTCCTTTCATGAATTTAAGAATCACATTCAGATAGGATTCGGAAGGTATAAACTCTGCTCCCATTTTTCCTGAGAACTTTTTATACTCTGCATCCAGTAACCCGGGATTTTTAGCAAGCTGCTTTATATCCGTTCTGAAACCTTTGAAGATAAACTTTAACGCTTCATAGTTTCCAGGATAAGAAACCGTCCCATGTGTTTCTCCTTCAAAAAAGCGATGCTTATAGTTTAAGGTAGCGTTTTTCTCAACCATTTCTTTAAATTTCTCTATAGCCTGGGTCATATCAGAATTCCAGTTTTTCTGTTGTTCTTCATTATCAGCCTGAGAAACATATAGAGATTTATTGGCAGGGAATTTTTTATTTTTATCAAGATAATCTTTTGCTTTTGAAAGCGTTACTTCATTATCCCACCATAAACTTGGATCATTGGCAACATAAGCATTAAAATATTCCGGATGAGCAAGCAACACATTAATGGCAAACAAACCTCCAAACGAATGTCCTACCAACACAGAATACTCCTGCGTTCTGTAGTTCTTGCTGATGAAAGGTTTTAGCTCGTCCTGTAAGAATTTTACAAAGTTTTCACTTCCGCCACTGTCTGCAAAAAGAGTCAGCAAAGGATTTACAGGGCTTTTCTTTTGGGATTTTGTAGGGGTAAGATCTCTTGTACGCTCTGTATTTTTGATTCCAACGACAATACATTCCGGCATATCCGCATAAGGAGTTCTGGCGATAAAATCCGTCAGCCCGGTATAATATTCAAAATTGATCTCACCGTCTAAAAGATAGATCACCGGATATTTTGCAGGATTAATAGTGGTATCATTATAGGTTTTAGGCAGATGAATCCAGACTTCTCTGTTTTCATTCAAAATTTTTGAAAATACAGTTTGTTTCTCTCCAATCGTTACCTTTTCCTGAGCTTTTCCAAGTGTAAAGAATGAAAATATAGATACATATAAAATTTTAAACCAATTGTTCATGATGTGATTCTTTTCTGTGTTGATGAATATTTTTAATTTCAGTATTCTTTTTAGTTGTTTTATTTCTTCTTCCCCACCAGATCAGAAATCCTGTAATGGGAAGGCTGCTGCAAATGATTCCGATAATAAACGTGAAAATCTTTCCGAACATTCCACCCCAATAACCAACATGAAGGTCAAAGTTCATATGTTCTATCACTTCATGCATCAGCACTTCTTTCGGATAATTAATTTCATCTCCTGTATATTTGTTGACTTCTTTGCTTTTCCCATCCACAATGCTTTTTAAGCCAATAAATTTAGCGGCCACCACATTGTAAACCGTTGCAGAATCTTTACGCGGCACACTCATTCTGACTTGTTTTGCCTGGGGAATTTCTTTAAAACTTCGATCTATAAAATCTGTAAACGACAATGCTTTTTTCTCGGGATCATATACGGGATCATATTTTTCTGCAATCTTATGCGCATCGGGAGCTCCCCCAAAAGTAACCTGAGTAAGATCTGTTAAAACCTTATACGCCATAATCAGTCCTGTAATTGTAATAAATACAGCAGGTAACAGAGAATAGAACCCAAAAACATTATGGAAATCGTAATTTTTTCTGCGCCATTTTGTTCCTGATTTGATTTTAAAAGCAGTTGTTCTTGTTGTTTTGTTCCATTTTTTTGGCCACCAGAGGATCAATCCACTGATTAGCTGAATAAAAAATATAATAGAAGCTACTCCTACTACCGTTTTTCCAAATTTCCCTGCCAATAATTGGGCATGAATGTGAGCGACCACATAGAAAAATTCATAACTTTTTGTAGACCCCATCACTTTTCCAGTGTAAGGATCAAGATAATGATAGGCAAATACACCTCTTGGCCCTCTGCCTTTTCCTTTAGGTTTTTCTGCTTTTTCAGCATTCTTATCTTTTGGCGGTTTGGTGGCAGAAGCTACCCGGAATGTTCTGTCTGCTTCTCTATAGGTATCGAAATAAAATGCTTTACGATCTGGAACCTGTTCATGAAACTTGGCTAATAGCTCTTCAGGTGACATTTTTTTTGCATTGGCCGGAGCCTGTACATATTTGGCACTTCCACCACAAAGATCAACAATCTCGTCACAAAAGACGAAAACCGTTCCGGAAAGCGTAACGGCAAGTAGTATGATCCCGGAAACAAGTCCGAGCCAGAGATGGAGCCATCCTGTAATTCTTTTTGTCAGGGATTTTCCCTGTTTTTTCTTGGGGTTAGTTTTTTTATTTTCCATATCTGAAAGAGTCGTCTTTTGATCATTGTGTTGTTGGAAAATGCAAGGGCGCAAAGATTTTATCTTCATACAATTTCAAAATTTGTTATATTATCTCTCGTAGGTCATACTCTATTGAAATTTGTGAGATTGATATAACAGGCTATTCCTGCTGAAAATTTTGTTTTTTACGCCGTTGCGCTTTTCCAATCAACTTTAAGGTTGAGACAACGTTTTTTGTTTTTTAATGAATATTAGAATTTAAATGCAAAATTGGCCAGGAATTCTCTTGGTTTTTGTGGCTGTCCGTAGAAGTTCCAATAGGTTTCATTGAATGCATTATTCATTTTCAGACCGATTCTGTATTTTTTCTTATCATAGAAAATCGTTGCACCTACCGTGGTATATGATGGTGCCAGGAAATGATTTTTGATATTGATGTACGTTTTATCTACAAAATTGAATCCTGCTCCGAAACCTAGTCCTTCATAGCTTCCGCTCATAATTTTATAGCTTGTCCAGAAATTGGCTACGTGTTTAGGTGTCCAGGCGCTTCTTTTTCCGGCATCCGGGCTTCTGTCATCAAATTTATTATCATTAAAACCGTATCCTGCGACAATATTCCATCCTTTCACAGGGTTTGCTACAACATCTACCTCAAAACCTTGATTTTTGATATTTCCATCCTGAATATATAATCCTAGAATAGAAGGATCTTCAATCAGACGGTTTTTAATTTTCATATTATAATAACTTACCGTTGTCAGTAATTTTTTGCCTAATAAGTCTAGCTTAAATCCAGCTTCAAACTGGTTCCCTTGTTCAGGTTTGTATTCTATAAAAACATTTGTATTTCTTGGATCTCTTTGAGGTGCAACGTTTTTAAATCCGTTCACATAATTAGCAAAGAATGAAACCTGATCTTTTACAATTTCATACACCAATCCGAATTTAGGTGCAAATTGAGTTTGTTTATACTCCCCCTGCTTTTCTGCTCCATTACTGATCAAATTTTCATTCTTATAATTGTCCATTCTCAAACTTGCCATTACCAATAGATTATCAGTAATATTCAATACATCTGATGCATATACACTGAGTGTAGTCACCTTATTGATATCGAACATCGTCCCGTTTCTCGGAAGTGATTTGATAATATCTCGTGAAATAGGAGCCCATGGTGATGTAGAATCTAAAATAACTACATCATCTTTCTGTTTGCTTTTATCCGGATTAATGATCCCGTCTAAAGGATAAGGAACGAATGCTGAAGAGGGGTTACTCCCTACTTTATATACTGGATATTGATTTTTGCTGGTCTGTTGGAAATAGTCTAATCCCACCACCAAACGGTTTCTTAAATTTCCAATTTTAAAATCGCCAATAAAGTTTTGCTGAATATTATCTGTTGTAATTTTATAATTATCAAAAGGGCGTATACTTCTGCTTACTGAGTTATTATCCTTGTAATTTAATACCAAAAAAATAGATTCTTTCTCATTAGCTTCTCCTCTTTGGTAAGATGTTCTGGAAGTCCATTGATCATTGAATTTATGGGTAACTTCAGCCATGGTTACAAAATTGGTTCTTTTCGAGCCAACATCATTACTGGTAAATGATCTGCCATGAATTGCCGAGAGGTCTTTCATAGAATGTAAGGTTAAGTTTTCAGACCTTCTTACATAAGCATTAAGTGTTTTTTCCGGTGCGTGAAATTCTGTATCTAAGGTTACAGTAGTTTTATCACTTACTTTATATAAGATACTTCCTGAAAAGAATACTCCTTTACTGTACCCTGCATCCTGAAAAGAATCTTGAGAATAAGCAGCTACATTAAATCTTGCCAATGCTGTTTTTTCTTTATTCAAAGGGGTATTTACATCTGCTGTGATTCTGCTCATTCCCCAGCTTCCCGTGGTGTAATTGATGATTCCGCCAAAGTTTTCCTGTGGCTTCTTGGTAACCACATTCACTACTCCGCCATAGCTTGCCAACGTTCCACCAAACAATGTTCCTGATGGCCCCTTGATAACTTCTACTCTTTCAATATTGGCAATTTCCGACTGTACTCTTGGGTTTTGAGTCAATCCGTTTCTGAAACTGGCATTGGAGCTGAATCCTCTAAGAAAAATATCGTTACCACTATCATTAACACTGTTGTTTACTACAACTCCGGGAGCCGAAGCCATTGCCGTATTGAAATCGGTAGCACTCATTTCGCTGATGATCTCTTTAGGAACAAGATTATAAACCGTTGGATTTTCGAGGTTTTCTAAAGGAAGTCTTGCTACTGATTCTGATTTTTTGGTTCTGTAATTGTGGGTTCCCTGAAGGGATACCGACTGGATCTCGGCTACTTTAATGGTATCACTTTCTTGTGCACTTAGCATGGTTACTGCCAATAAAGCAGCAGAAATAATAGTTTTTTTCATTTTTATAATTAAGCTTAGTCCAACAAAAATAGTTTATTTTTATTAATTCTAAATAAAAACATGATCGATATCATAAATTTTATCCCTGGAAAAAGGCCATAAATAAAGGGTTTGTGAAAAATCACAAACCCTTTATTTCAATAACGATTGAAATTTAACCGCTCTATTTTATATAAAAACTTTATTATCTCTGGTTGAATTCTTTATACAACTACCATCATAGACATATAATAGTTTGCACAGTGTAATGAAGTCAATAATAGGATATCTTTATGGGAAAACTCCTCAAAGCCATCAGAAGTATTGATTTGATATTCATAATTCAGTAGGTTCCATTTAAACTTAGGTTTCATTACTAAAAGTTCTATCCCCAATTTATCAGTAAGTACAAATGAATCTTTGAAGACTCCTCTATGTTTACACACAAAACTTTCTTTTACTCCATCAAAATACGTTTGTACGATTATTTCACCATTCCAATTCATTCTAAACTTTAACAGAACCTTTTCATTATCTTTCAATTCAATAGTTGTACCCCAAAATCCTTTGGGTTCTATCTGATAATTTTGATGGTTGGCCAGTTCCATTACTGCATTGAAATTAAACCAACTTTTATAGGTAATTTTTCCTGTGAGTTGATCATCATGCATGAGATCAAAAGATAAAGAATCATTAGATTTTGCGTAATATTCTGCCATGGTTGTTTTATAGTTTGGTGGGAGTTGATTAATTTATAACAATTCTTGAATCATTTATTTATGACCCCCTAATTTACAACCTCTTACATAAATCAGCAAAAAAAAATAAATTAGATTTATATTGCTGTCTATTTTACGCCATCTTTTCAATAAACAACTGATCTCAATAATCCATTGTGCGCATTATGGTTATTCCGTTTTCTAGATGAAAAACAAGCTGTTCGTATTCATCCCTACTCAGATCTATGATTTTCTGACCTTTGAAAGCTATATCCTTGGGAAGTTCCCAATTTTCATTTGTTAGAATAGTAAGAGGTTCTTTACTGATCCAATCTGTAATAAAGTCGCTTCCAAAGTGCAGTTTCAATGTATCATCAAGTTCCATAACTGTTGAAAAATAGTATGCAGGTGAGATGCCTTGTATATGTTCATAAGGCCCATCCTGTCTGGTAAAAAACAGATTAGATAATTCTCTACCAAGTATCAATCTTTTATATTTTTCTAATTCTGACATTGTATTTAAGTTATTACAATAATAATGTTATTCATTTTTAAACCAATACTCCCATTTTTCAATATCAATCCCAAATTTTCCTTGCCACCATCGTGCCGGATAACTAACATCATCATTTCTGATGGGTCTGTGTTCTCTTTCCGGATAAGTAACATATTTTTCAGCATATCCGAAATGGTCATCATCGTGCAAGATATCAATAACTCCCAGAATTTCCAACAATGCTACCCGTTCTCCATCATTTGATTTTAATATTTTGGAAATCCTTTTTTTAAGTTGAGCTACTCTATCGTTGGGGTCAGAAGTTTCAATAACTTCTTTCAGCTCTGATAATATTGTATAATCATTTTCATTAGGCTTTACAACAGGTAGTTTTGGAAATTGTTCTACATCAAATAACACCTGGATTAAACTATCAAAGCAAGCTCCGTCTTTATATTTAAAATAATTGATCGTATTAAATTCAATAGACTCTTCAAATTCAAAGGTATGAAGTCCACAAACTGCACAAATATCTTCATTCGGTTCCGGACTGGCTGTAAAGCTATGTTCCGACAATGATTTTGCAATACAGTAACTTGATAAAAATGAGCGGTATTCTAATTGTCTGGTACTTAAACTATAAAGGAAAGCGTTTACAACATCCTGTTTTTTAATCTTAGCTACAGCAGTTTTAATTCTACTGCAAATTTCATCATGACCGATATTTTCCTGTTCATACATTACATGATGCTTCTTTGCATATTCAAAATCTTCTTTGGTAATATATTGTATATAAGCATCCCATTCAAACCAATCCCTTAAGCTTTCATCCTGAGATTTCTTTATAGTTTTGAGCAAGATTTTTATTGCTTTTTCGTCCATCTATTATCGATAATCATATTATGTATTCACTTATTCCTAGGTAATAAACAGTGATCACTGATTATTTTGTCTTCAAATATATTCCTTCAATGGTGGCATTCATTCCGAATTGTCCGCTGCATACTCCCTGAGTATATTGAACTACAGCAAACCCTTTGTAGAATTTTACTTTAAACTCACAATCATCTGTATCCGGAAGTTTGTAAGTAAAATTGGTTGTTGTAAGACTGATGGTGTCATCATCTATTTGGGCAATATTTCTTCCCGGATCTCCTGTTACTGATGTTATCCCAAAAACAGCTTTTGAATCTGGTAATTTCTTAATTTCCAAATCTCCCTGATACCCAGCTTCACTATACTGGTAATGGTAACGTCCGAACAAATCTTCTCTTTTTGTTTCTATTTCCTTTGAAACAAGAGCTGTATCCTTCTTCACAAGATCAAGTACAAGTTCCTTTCTGGTCTTGGGCGAAAACCAACTTCCTTTGAAATTACCTTCTGTAGGTTTTCCGGTAATAACACCGGTTATATTTCCTGACTTTTCAAACTCCAGAATTCTGTAACTATGATCAGCTTCAAGGGTTCCTATAAGTGTTATTGGTAATTTGTTTTTGGTATTCAAGTAAGTAATTTCACCTACAATTATATCTCCATCAATCTGATAGTGAATAAATACAGGAGTTTTCCCGTTCACAAAACCTTTCCAAGATATTTCTTTCCCGTTTTGATTTTTTACTGATGCCAAAGTAACTGATCTTTTTGGGGTTGCAGAATTTCTTTGGTCAGGTTTATTACAAGATATAATTGTCAATAACGGAATGTAAAGTAAATATTTGTATTTCATGGTGCGTATAGATATCTATATGCGAAGATACAGTCTAGCGAGGAATTTATATTCTTTTTGTAAAATTATTTCAACACTTTTAATCATAATGTCCAATATTTTTTTGTACAGATTCAATCTTATTATTTTTAAATATGATTAAATAATGTTGACCGGTAGTCATTGAATATGTTGTAAAAGGATTTCCTAAAATATCTGCTCTCAGAGAATCATTTTTGATTTCTGAAAAGTAAATATACTGTAAAGGCCCATGAAATTTACTTAATTCATCAATCCTTATAACTCTATACTTTTTATCTTCTCTCCAATTTGGTTGAGTATATTTTTTTGAGATCTTAGCTATGATTGCGTTTGGAAATGAATTCTCATTCTTAAAATATTCACTTTTATAGAGAGAATAGTTTTTAATTTTATAAATTCTGGAAATTATTTTCACTCCAGAAGCATCTGAATTATACTCTTTTAGCAATGGTTTTCCTTGATTAAGTTTATGAGCAATAGAATTATAGGCAAGTTCATACTTTCTGAATTCTGAATTATTTTCAAAATTAGTTTTTGCTACACAAGAACATAAAAGAACCCAATTAAATAATAAAAAAACATATCTTACATTTCTCATTCAATCCATTTTTTATTATTCAATTTTATAAATATAATCATTACTGATAAACTTGGTTTTATTTTGCAAGTCCTCAGTGTTAAAGACTTTTCCATCAACTTCAACACTTTTAATCATATATCTCCATCTTCCGTTATAGCTTTTGTCAATCCTTGTTGTGGAATTGGGCGGAACTTCCAGAACAATAGCAGAGTCTTTCATTTCTATCTTTTCAAGAGACTTCAGCTTTTTTATTTTTCTAAAAGCTTTAGGAGATAATATTTCATTTTCATAATGAAATCCGAAACTAACAGAATCATTATTTATTGCTTTTGAAACAGGGTAATGATAATTGATCGTTATTATTCTTTTTGTTCCGGTCAGATTTTGAATATAAAAATCTGTTGAATAAGAACATCCTAAAAAAATCAGGATAAAAATAAAACTTAAAAAACCTGTCGTCATTGCTTTTATACTCACTTCAATTTAGTTTAGATGTTTTTCGTAAAAATAAACAGAATACTTTGATTGGTGATTTTTTTAATAAAAAAAATCCCGCAAGAAAGCTCGCGGGATTTGAAATATTTGTTTTTCGAAATTACATCGTCTCCATTTTGAAGCTCATGCTTTCGATTACTTTTAGAATGGCTTCTACTGTATCCATTGAAGTTAAACAAGGAACTCCGTTTTCCACACTCATTCTTCTGATCTGGAATCCGTCTCTTTCGGCTTGTTTTCCTTTTGTAGTCGTATTTACCACATATTGAACTTTTCCTTTCTGGATCAGGTCGATCAGGTTTACATTTTCTTCTCCGATTTTGTATCCTATTTTGCAAGGAATTCCTTTTTCTTCGAAGAATTTCGCAGTACCTTCTGTAGCCCAGATTCTGAAACCTACTTCATGGAATCTTGCAGCCAAATCAGCAGCTTCTTCCTTGTGCTTATCTGCTACAGTGAATAAGATAGAACCATGCATAGGAACTTTTCTTCCTGCTGCTACCAGTCCTTTGTAAAGGGCTTTCTCTAAAGTCGTATCTTTCCCCATAACTTCTCCTGTAGACTTCATTTCTGGGCCTAAAGAGATGTCAACTTTCGTTAATTTTGAGAAAGAGAACACCGGTACTTTTACAAAGACTCCTTCTTTATTTGGAACCAATCCGTTTTTGTAACCAAGATCCACTAACTTCTGTCCTAAGATCGCTTTCGTTGCAAGGTTTGCCATTGGAACTTCCGTGATTTTAGATAAGAAAGGAACTGTTCTTGATGAACGTGGGTTTACTTCAATCACATATACATTTCCTTCAAAAAGTACATACTGGATGTTCATTAATCCGATTACTTTCAGTCCTTTTGCCAGTCTTTGAGTATAGTCTACTAAAGTATCGATTTCACTTTGTGAGATATTCTGTGGCGGATATACTGCGATAGAGTCTCCGGAGTGAACTCCTGCTCTTTCGATGTGCTCCATAATTCCTGGAATTACCACTGTTTCACCATCACAGATCGCATCTACTTCAATCTCCTTTCCTACCATATATTTATCAACCAACACAGGGTGCTCAGGGCTTGCATCTACCGCATGCTCCATATAGTGCGCCAGTTCTGCTTCTGCATATACAATTTCCATGGCTCTACCTCCAAGAACGTAGCTTGGACGTACCAATACCGGATAACCGATTTCGTTAGCGATTTTAATGGCTTCTTCTTTTGAAGTAGAAGTTCTTCCTTTTGGCTGAGGAATTCCAAGTTCCTGAAGTGCTTTTTCGAATTTATCTCTGTTTTCAGCTCTGTCAAGATCTTCAAGTGAAGTTCCTAAAATCTGTACTCCATGAGAAGCTAATTTGTCTGCAAGGTTAATTGCAGTTTGTCCTCCGAACTGTACTACTACTCCTTTAGGTTTTTCAAGCTCGATGATGTTCATTACATCTTCTTCAGTAAGTGGCTCGAAGTATAATTTGTCAGAGATAGAGAAGTCTGTAGAAACCGTCTCAGGGTTATTGTTGATGATGATTGCTTCGTAACCCATTTCTTTGATCGCCCATACTGAGTGAACGGTTGCGTAGTCAAATTCAACTCCCTGTCCGATTCTGATAGGTCCTGATCCTAGTACGATGATCTTTTCTTTATCAGAAACTACACTTTCGTTTTCTTCTTCATAAGTTCCGTAGAAGTATGGAGTTTCACTTTCAAACTCAGCCGCACAAGTGTCTACCATTTTGTAAACCGGCATTACTCCGTTTTCTTTTCTGAAGTTGAATACTTCACGTTCTTTTACATCCCAAAGAACTGCGATATTGATATCTGCGAAACCTAATCTTTTTGCTTCAATTAATGTTTCTTTATCAAATTTATTTTCAGCGATAACTTTTTCAAAATCAACTAGTTTTTTTAGTTTCCAGATGAAGAATTTATCAATTTTGCTCCATTCTACGATTTGCTCCCAGTCGTATCCTCTTCTTAAAGCATCTCCGATGATGAATAATCTCTCATCATCACACACTCTGATTCTTCTTTCGATTTCTTCAGCAGTAAGAGCCTGAGCTTGTTTTGTTTTTAATCCTAAATGCTTGATTCCAGTTTCTAATGAACGGATTGCTTTTTGTAAAGACTCTTCAAGGTTTCTTCCGATTGCCATTACTTCACCAGTTGCTTTCATCTGAGTGGAAAGTCTTCTGTCTGCAGTTTCGAATTTATCGAATGGGAATCTTGGGAATTTTGTTACCACATAATCCAGAGCAGGTTCAAAACATGCGTATGTTTTTCCTGTTACCGGGTTCATGATTTCATCCAGCGTTAATCCTACTGCAATTTTCGCTGCGATCTTTGCAATCGGATATCCTGTTGCCTTACTTGCTAAAGCTGATGAACGGGAAACTCTAGGGTTTACCTCGATGATATAGTAGTTGAATGAATATGGATCTAGTGCTAACTGTACGTTACACCCACCTTCAATTCCTAATGCTCGGATGATTTTTAAAGAAGCATTTCTCAATAATTGGTACTCTCTGTCTGAAAGGGTCTGAGAAGGTGCTACTACGATAGAGTCACCTGTGTGAACTCCTACCGGGTCAATATTTTCCATGTTACAAACCACAATCGCGTTGTCGTTTGCATCACGCATTACTTCGTACTCAATTTCTTTGAAACCAGCAATTGATTTCTCAATAAGACACTGTGTAACCGGGCTGTGTTTTAGTCCTAGCTCAGCAATCTCTTTTAATTCTTCTTCAGTGGAAGCGATACCTCCACCTGTTCCACCCATTGTAAAGGCAGGACGAACAATTACAGGATAACCGATCTCATCAGCAAAAGCTAATGCTCCTTCTACTGTATTTACAATATCAGATTCAGGAACCGGCTCGTTCAATTCTCTCATCAATTCACGGAAAAGATCTCTGTCTTCCGCTCTGTTGATGGCAGAAAGTTTAGTTCCCAATACTTCCACTTTGCATTCTTCAAGAATTCCTGATTTCTCAAGTTCTACCGCCATGTTAAGACCTGTTTGTCCTCCAAGCGTTGGTAGTAATGCATCAGGACGTTCTTTTCTGATGATGTGGCTTACAAACTGTAATGAAATCGGCTCGATATATACTTTATCAGCGATTTCCACATCTGTCATGATCGTTGCAGGGTTTGAATTGATCAAAATTACTTTGTAGCCTTCTTCTTTCAAAGATAAGCAAGCCTGCGTTCCTGCGTAATCAAATTCAGCTGCCTGTCCGATGATGATAGGGCCTGAACCGATTACTAAAATTGTTTTTATATCTGTACGTTTTGCCATTTTTCTTTTTTTAGATACAAGATGTTAGATGTCAGATTTCAGACTTCCAACAGGATGTTTTACTTTTTTAAATTAGATTTGAATGTATAAATCATTCTTTGAATTTCATTCAGATTTGATATTAAACCATTGACTTTTTCTGCTTCTAGTAAATTTAACTCTCTAATTAAAATTAGCTGTGTCTGTAGCTCAAAAGAGGACGCATTGGCTATTCCGAGAAAATGATAAAATTCTCTATCATTATTTCTTCCGGCTCCTTCGGCTATATTTGAAGGAATAGAGACCACAGACCTTTTAATTTGAGAAACCAAACCAAACTTTTCATCTTTAGGTAACTCTGCACAAATGATATAAATCTGTTTTGCAAGTTCTATAGATTTCTGCCAAAAAACCAGTTTTTCAAAATTATGCATGATCAAGTCTGTTATCTGATGTCTAATATCTGAAGTCTTTCTTACTTTTTAAAGTCCTCCATCATTTCAATAAACTCATCAAACAAGTAGTTTGCATCTTCAGGGCCTGGGCTTGCTTCAGGGTGATATTGAACTGAGAAACAAGGGTGGATTTTGTGTTTTAATCCTTCGTTGGTTCTGTCGTTTAGTGCAATGTGCGTTTCGATAAGGTCTGTTCCTTTTAAACTTTCCTGATCTACAGCATATCCGTGATTCTGAGAAGTGATTGCTACCGTGTTTTTCGCTAGGTCTAGTACTGGGTGATTACCTCCTCTGTGTCCAAACTTCAGTTTGAATGTTTTAGCTCCACAAGCAAGACCAATTAACTGGTGTCCTAAACAGATTCCGAAGATTGGAACTTTTCCTAATAATCCACGGATCATATCTAATGCATGTGGTACATCTTCCGGGTCTCCGGGGCCGTTTGAAAGCATGATTCCGTCTGGATTCATCAATAGGATATCTTCAGCTGTTGTATCCTGAGAAACCACAATAATATCACAGTTTCTTTGAGATAATTCTCTGATGATTCCTAATTTAGCTCCGAAATCTACCAACACCACTTTGAAACCTCTGTTTGGGTTTGCATAAGGTGTTTTTGTAGAAACTTCTTCTACCTGATTTGTTGGGAATGCAGTTGTTTTTAATTCTGCAGCAGTTGACGCTTCATCTGCGTCCGCATTCACAATTTTTCCTTTCACTACTCCTGAATTACGAAGAATTCTTGTCAGTCTTCTTGTATCAATTCCTGAAATTCCTGAAAGATTTTTCTTTTTAAATAGTTCATCTAAAGTAATCTGAGTACGGAAGTTAGAAGGAAGATCGCAAAGTTCTTTTACGATAAGCCCTTTAATTGCCGGCTCAATACTTTCATAATCATCACGGTTAATACCATAATTTCCGATAAGCGGATAGGTCATACAAACTATCTGACCACAATACGATGGGTCAGAGATCAATTCCTGATACCCTGTCATTCCGGTATTGAAAACTACTTCTCCTGCAGTTTCCAATTCTGCTCCGAAACCTTCTCCATGAAATACTTCACCGGACTCCAGTATTAATTTTTTCTTCATTTTTTCTATTTAGATTTTCTTTTTTTATTATCAGGTCGCTCCTACGGAGCTCGCTATATTTTTTACTTTTACCTTGGCTCTTTTTATTTAAAGGTAAATCCTTTTTCTTCTAATGCATCTTTTAAGATGGCCATTCTGGCGAAAACCCCGTTTTCCATTTGTCTGAAGACTCTTGAACGTTCGCATTCTACCAGATCTGAATCTATTTCCACTCCTCTGTTGATAGGTGCCGGGTGCATGATGATGGCTTCTTTTTTCATGGCTAGTTCTCTTTCTTTCGTCAGACCATATTTTCTGTGATAATCTGAAGCAGTAAAGCTCATTGCGTCATCATGTCTTTCATGTTGGATTCTTAATAACATCAGAACGTCTACTTCAGCGATCAATTCGTCTACGGAAAGATAAGTTCCGTTGATTAATGCTCCTTCGTCAAACCATTGTTCAGGACCGGAGAAATATACTTTAGCCCCTAGTCTTCTTAAAGCTTCAGCATTTGAATTGGCAACACGACTGTGTTTTACATCCCCTACAATTCCTACTTTTAATCCTTCAAACTTTCCAAATTCCTGATAGATCGTCATCAGATCCAGCATACATTGTGAAGGATGGTTTCCTGTTCCGTCTCCTCCATTGATTACAGGAATTTTAATATTTTTCAGTTCTTCAAAATATCTGTCTTTCTTATCACGGATTACTACAAGGTTTACTCCAAGGCTTTCAATGGTCTTTACTGTATCATAAAGACTTTCGCCTTTATTTACAGAACTGTGTGAAGCATCAAAAGGAACAACCTGTAATCCTAATTTTCTTTCTGCAATATCAAAGCTTGTTTTTGTTCTTGTACTGTCTTCGAAGAAAAGATTGGAGCAAAAAACTTCGCCTTCAATTTTAGCAGTTTTTCCATTTCTGAAAGCCATCGCTTCTGTCAGTATACTGTTGATTTTCTCGGTACTTAGTTCTGTAATCGTAAACATAATCTTAATTTTTAAGCATAAAAAAAGCGAAGACAACAATCTTCGCTAATAACAATAAATATCGTAAAGGGCGCTTTCGCCCGGTAAATCTAATGATATAAATGCTTTTTTATTCATTAGGTGCAAAGATACAAAAATTTCACGAACCTCCAAAAACAAATTTTAAAATAAATTAAAACCTTTAGTATTTACCTATTCTCATTTAAAATTAATATTTTTGTTAACATTCAAATTTATTCTATGGATTTAAAAGACAAAATGATTCTCAGCATTATTCAGGAAGACTCTACTCTATCAGTGAAAGAAATTTCAGAAAAGATTGGTCTTACCTTTACACCAACCTATGAAAGAATCAAACAGTTGGAAAAGCAAGGGATCATTCAAAAGTATGTAGGCCTTTTAGATCGTGAGAAGCTGGGGTTAAATATTGTTGTCTACTGTAATGTTCGTCTTAAAGAGCAATCCAAGAAAGTTTTGGAAACTTTTGAGAAACATATCGGTAAATATGATGAAGTACAGGAAATCATCAGTCTTTCCGGAGAGTATGACTATATGTTGAAGATTATTGCCAAAGACATCAATTCTTATAATGAATTTGCAGTCAATGTGATTTCAAACGTTCCTAATATTGGACAGTACCATAGTTCCATCGTACTTCATGAGGTAAAAAAATCTACTAAATTTAAGATAGAACTGGAATAGCTGTCAATTTAAACCATTAAAAAACTTTAAGTGATGAAAAATAGTTAAGAATACTCGCATGCGAATGACAAAAGCTAAGTGTAAAAACTCAAGCTTTTCTTAACTCATTTTACCTTTAAAATTCTTCATGGTTTTTAAAGGTGGTAGCCACCATCATCAATTTCAAAGATCAAAATAAAATCCAACCATTAAGACAGCTTAAGCAATTAAGATTTAAGGATTTCACAACGATAAAACATAAGGCGATTCTAAAGTAATTTTTAGATTTTTATGTCAACTCAAGCCTTTATATATCTTAATGGTTTAGATTTTAACCCAATAATTTATTTTTCAGTTTATTGAACTGATATTCTATTTTATCCAGGCATAGATTTCCTATACTTCCCTGGTGTGTATGATCCAGAGCGCCTGGTTCAAATTCAAACTCATTATTTTCAATCTCCTGCCCTACTTTTATGTAAGCATCACGGAAAGAACTTCCACTTTTCACTTCTTCATTGATCTTTTCTACACTGAACAGGTATTTATATTTTTCGTCCTCAAGAATTCCATCTTTTACCTGGATATTTGGCAAAGTATAGCTTAATATCTCCAGACATTCTTTCAATGAATCAATGGCAGGGAAAAGAATCTCCTTGGTCAATTGTACATCTCTGTGATATCCTGACGGAAGGTTATTCGTCAATAAAATCAACTCATTCGGTAACGCCTGAATTCTGTTGCATCGTGCGCGAACCAATTCAAAGATATCCGGATTCTTCTTATGCGGCATAATGCTGCTTCCGGTTGTAAATTCTTTTGGAAAGCTGATAAAATCGAAGTTCTGATTCAGATACAGACAAACATCATAAGCAAATTTCCCAAGTGTTCCCGCTAAAGTTGCCATTGCCATCGCCAATAACTTCTCTGATTTTCCACGAGTCATCTGAGCATACACAGAGTTATAATTCATCGACTGAAACCCGAGGTTATACGTTGTGCTTTCACGATTGATCGGGAAAGAAGAACCATACCCTGCTGCTGATCCCAGTGGATTTTTATTAATAATATTTTTTGTTGAAAACAACATTTCCACATCATCTAAAAGTGCTTCTGCATAAGCTCCAAACCACAATCCGAAAGAAGAAGGCATTGCAATCTGTAAATGGGTATATCCTGGAAGCAATACATTTTTATATTGATCTGCCAATTGGATCAAAATCTGGAAAAACTCATCGGTGAGTGCCGTTATTTCACGAATTTCATCCAATAAATATAATTTAATATCCAGTAAAACCTGATCATTTCTTGATCTTGCTGTATGGATTTTCTTTCCTGTATCGCCTAGTTTTGCAATCAGGATGGCTTCTATCTGAGAATGGATATCCTCAGCTTCTTTATCAATTTCAAAATCACCATTTTCAATTTGCTGTAAAATATCGTTTAACACTACCAGCATCTGCTCAGATTCTTCATGAGAAATAATTCCGGTTTCTGCCAGCATTTTACAATGTGCCATAGAGCCTTTAACATCATATTTTGCTAAACGTTCGTCGAAGTCAAGGTCTTTTCCTACGGTAAAATTATTGACTAATATATTGGTGGCCAGGTCGTCCTTTTGCCATATCTTTTTCATAAGTACGTATTGATTTTCTAAGACTGTAATCACCTTATTATAATATGATACAGTCCGATTTAAAATATTTGATTGATTTTGACAAGCCCAGCAAGACTATCCTTATTACTATTAACTATAAAAAAACATTTCCTTAATATATAAAGTCACTTTTTAATGGTATCGTTTGCATAAATCCTTATTAAAACGTAAACTTTATTGCCTGCTGAGCATTAGTCAAAATATTTATTATGCTGGAAGCCTGAAACTGGAGACTGGAAGTTAATAATAAAACGCAACAACCTCCTTTCTTCCTTCTTCCCGCTTCCATCCTTTATAACACCTTTTCCAAAACCTGAATGTAGATATCTATTCCTTCTTCAATTTCATTGATGTAGATAAATTCATCGGCTGTATGAGAGCGCCTACTGTCTCCAGGCCCCATTTTTACAGAGGTACATGGAATGATTGCCTGATCCGAAGATGTTGGCGAACCATAAGTTGTCCTTCCTATTTCCAATCCTGCTTTTACAAACGGGTGATCCATTTCGATTTTTGAAGAATTCAACCTGAAAGACCTCGCCGTAAGCGTTGATTTCATCTGAGACTGAATAATTTCAAAGGCTTCTTTATTGGAATATTCATCCGTTACCCTTACATCTAATGTGAAATGACAAGACTCTGGTACTACATTATGCTGTACACCGGCATTAATTCCAGACAGGGTCACTTTCACTTCCCCAAGATAATCTGAAACCTTCGGAAACTTAAAGTTTAAAATTCCCTGCAGATCCTGCATACATTTTACAATCGAATTATCGTCATTAGGATGAGCAGCATGAGAAGGAGTTCCTTTCATCTCTCCATCAATTACCAACAGTCCTTTTTCGGCTATTGCCAGATTCATCTGCGTGGGTTCTCCTACAATGGCAAGTTCTATATTAGGTAACTGTGGGTACAGAGCCTCGATTCCGTCAAAACCTGAAATCTCCTCCTCTGCTGTCAACGCAATCACTAAATTATATTTTAAATCTTCTTTATCATAAAAATGTAAAAAAACCTGAGCCATAGAAACCAGAGAAGCTCCGGCATCATTGCTTCCCAATCCGAATAGCTTTCCATCCTTTTCAATAGGAACAAACGGATCAAGCGTATAAGCTTTATTAGGCTTTACCGTATCATGATGTGTATTTAATAAAACTGAAGGTTTAAAAACGTCAAAGTTTTTATTCACCGCCCAGATATTGTTCTTAAAACGCTTCGTCGGGATCTGGTGTTTTTTGAAAAAGTTTTCAATCTCCACCGATGTATTGAATTCATCTTTACTGAAGGAAGGAATTTCAATCAGTTTTTTAAGCAGTTCAACCGCATTATTCAACAATTCTTCTTTATTATAAACAGATTTCAGTTCCTGCATGATGATTCTCTATATGGTTTTTAAGTTCTGTTTCTTTAATCAGAAACACTTTATCTACATTATTCTTTATTGCTCCAAGAGCATTTTCTAATTTGGGTAAAATCCCTTTGTGAAGCTTTCCTTCTTCTTTCAGCGTTGTAAAATCGTTTTCAGAAATACTTTTGATAAGAGATTCTGGGTCATCTACATTTTCCAACACTCCCTGTTTATCAAAACAATACAAAAGCTCCACTTCATATTTCTCCGACAATGCCTGTGCCATCACAGAAGCAATAGTATCTGCATTGGTATTAAAAAGATTCCCTTTTTTATCGTGGGTAATGGCAGAAAAAACAGGAATAAGATCCAGCTTCATCAATTTTGAGATAAGCTTTCTATTCACACTCTTTTTATTGATATCTCCCACAAATCCAAAATCTATTTCAGGATGTTGTCTTTTCTTAGCTTTAATCAGATTTCCATCTGCTCCCGAAAACCCTATCGCATTACATTTTTTCTGCTGTAGCTTTTCAACAATATTTTTATTGATTCCACCAGCATATACCATTGTTACGATATCCAATGTATCTTTATCCGTAATCCTCCTTCCGTTCACCATTTTCTGCTCTATGCCGAGTTTATCTGCCAGCGTATTTGCCAGCTTACCTCCGCCATGCACAAGAATTTTCTTTTCTTTAATTTCGGAAAACTGATCTAAAAACTGATCCAGTAATCGTTCATCATCAATGAGCGCTCCGCCTATTTTTATGATGTATATTTTCTGTTTCATTTTTTTTACATTTAGAATTGATAGAAATGAGTTCTTATCTTGGGTTAAATCGTCCCTTCGGGACTCATTGGAGGTTATTTTATGGTATCTAATATTTCGCTGAAAACTGCCTGTGCTGAGAAAATACGGTTCTTTGCCTGTTGGTAGATGATTGAATTTTCTCCGTCCATTACTTCATCACTTAATTCTACATTACGGCGAACCGGAAGACAGTGCATTACTTTTGCCTTATTGGTATTTGCAAGCTTTTCATTAGTCAGCATCCAATCTCCTTTTACTTCAGGCATTGCTGCATAATCATCAAAAGAAGACCAGTTTTTCACATAGATAAAATCTGCATCTTTTAATGCTTCATCCTGATCGTGAATTACCTTTGTGTCTTTTGTAAAAGCAGGATCCAAATCGTATCCTTCAGGATTGGTAATCACCAACTCTACATCCATTTCCTGCATCCATTCTGCAAATGAATTTCCTACCGCATGAGCAATTGGTTTGATATGTGGTGCCCAAGTTAATACCACTTTTGGCTTACGGTCTTCTTTCCAGTTTTCTGTAATCGTAATACAATCAGCAAGACTTTGTAGCGGGTGACGTGTTGCTGATTCCAGAGAAATAACCGGAACTTTTGCATGTTGTTCAAACTGGCTCAGAATACTTTCATTTACATCATCTTCTTTACTCTTCATTCCTGCAAAACAACGTACAGCAATAATATCACAATATTGATTTAAAACTTCAATAGCATCTTTGATATGTTCTACTGTATCTCCGTTCATTACCGCTCCATCTGCAAACTCAAGATTCCATGCTTCCTGCGCTGCATTTAAGGTTAATACATTCAACCCTAAGTTTTGTGCTGCAATCTGGCTGCTTAAACGGGTTCTTAAACTTGAATTTAAAAATACAAGACCTATTGTTTTCCCCTTTCCTTTTTCTGTTTCAGAATGTGGGTTTGCTTTTATTTGTAAAGCTTTTTTTATAATTTCCTGTAAGTTTTCTACATCACTTACAGCTGTGAATTTTTTCATTTTGAATTGATTTTAAAGATTTTAATACCTATTAAATATTTTCCAACGCCTCTTTCAAAGCATTGATAAAAAGATCCGTTTCCTCTTTTTTGATATTGAGTGCAGGAAGAATCCTTAAAACACTTTTATCGTTTGAGTTTCCGGTGAAAATATGATGATCAAACAGTAAGCTTTTCCTTACTTCTGAACAGTCTCTATCGAGCTCTATTCCGATCATCAACCCTTTCCTTCGGATCGATTTAATATGGGGTAAATCTTTAATTTCATTTTCAATATACTCACCCATTTGCTGAGTATTTTCTATAAGATTCTCATCTTTCATTACATCCAGAACTGCAATCGAAGCCACACAAGCTAAGTGATTCCCACCAAAAGTAGTTCCCAGCAAACCATTGCTAGCCTGAAACTTAGGACTAATCAAAACTCCGCCAACAGGAAATCCATTTCCCATGCCTTTAGCCGTAGTGATAATATCTGCTTCAATTCCGAATTCCTGATGCGCAAAGAAGTATCCGCTTCTTCCATATCCTGATTGTACTTCATCTAAAATCAAAACAGCATCATACTGATCACACAGTTCTTTAATTTTCGATAAAAACTCTTCTGTAGGAATCATAATTCCTCCCACTCCCTGTATTCCTTCGATGATTACGGAAGAAATTTCATTTCCATGTACAGCAAAAGTTTCTTCAAGCTGCTTTACATCATTCCATTCAGATTTGATGAATCGTTCTGAAAAGTTTACCGGAGCAACAATCTTAGGATTATCCGTTACAGAAACCGCCGCAGAAGTTCTTCCGTGAAATGATCCTGAGAAATAAAGCACTTTGCTTTTTCCATTATGAAAAGAAGCCAGTTTTAATGCATTCTCATTAGCTTCAGCTCCTGAATTACACAGGAAAAGATTATAGTCTTCATATCCTGAAAGCTTCCCCAGTTTATCCGCCAGTTCTACCTGCAATTCATTCTGAACTGAATTAGAATAGAATGAAATTTTTTCCAATTGCTCTTTCAGTTTATTTTGGTAGTGTGGATGATTATGGCCAATAGAGATTACAGCATGTCCTCCGTAGAAGTCAAGATATTTTTCGCCTTTATCGTCCCAAAGGAAAGATCCCTGAGCTTTAACTGGATTTATATTGAATAATGGATATACGTTGAATAAATTCATGTCTTTTTATAAATGATAATTGATTAATGATACGGGATTCGAGTTTCGAGTTCCCATAAATATCAGTTGTTACATTATTGCATTAAAATGCTATCGGTTTCAAGTTCAAACCTGTATTTTCTTCCCAGCCCATCGCGATATTCATATTTTGTACCGCCTGTCCTGAAGCTCCTTTCAACAAATTGTCAATCGCTGAGTGAATAACGGCTACATTCCCACTCTTTTCAATCTGGATCACACAGCGATTGGTATTGACAACCTGCTTTAAATCAATTGCTTTTTCACTCACCGTAACAAAAGGTGCCTCTGCATAAAAATCCTGATACAATTGATAGATGTCAGAAAGTTCCAAATCTGTTTTCACTGTAGAACTTGTAAAAATCCCTCTTGCAAAATCACCTCTCCATGGTACAAAATTCAGGCTAACTTCTTTATGGTTAAACAAAACTATTTGTTGTAAAATTTCATCTACATGCTGATGAGTTAATGTTTTATAAGCTGATACATTATCATTTCTCCAGGTGAAGTGTGTTGTTGCCTGTAAAGACTGACCTGCTCCTGTAGATCCTGTGATTCCCGTTGTAAAAATCTCATCTAAAGATCCTTTTTCAGCCAATGGCAATAATGCCAATTGAATTGCCGTAGCAAAACATCCGGGATTCGCGATACTTTTTGAACCTGACAGTTGTTTTTTATTGATTTCAGGTAATCCGTAGATAAAATTTCTGTTTTTAAAATTTCCATCCAAACGGAAGTCATTGCCTAAATCAACAACCAGCGTTTCTTCTTTAACCGGATTTTGAGTCAACCAGTTTTGGCTCTCTTTATGAGGAAGACACAAAAAAAGTACATCAACCTCTTCTACCTGATTAGTTAATACCTGATCACAAACCGTCGTTAAATCCGGGTACAGATCTGAAATTCTTGTTCCCGAATTCGAACGACTATATAAAAAACTCAATGTCACATGAGGATGGAAGGCTAGTAAACGTATTAACTCGCTTCCTGTATAACCGTTGGCACCAACTATTCCTACTGTCTTTTTCATACTTTAATCGATAGGACTGTGTCCTATCTTGGGGGTAAAGCGTTCCTTCGGAACTTTAGTTGATATTTTGGTTAATCTGGTGATATATATTTAAGGAATTGCTTACAATTTTTGTATATCCTTTTACATCATCTCCCGTCCATGCTCTGTTGGCTTCTCCATAGCTTCCGAATTTATCAGACATTAAGTCATGATCCGATTCTATTCCGTTTAGAACAAATCGGTATGGATGAAGCGTTACAAAAACTTTTCCGCTTACTGTTTTCTGAGAGTCCGTTAAGAAAGATTCAATATTTCTCATGACCGGATCTAAGAAAAGCGCTTCGTGAAGCCAGTTTCCATACCAATCAGACAACTGGGACTTCATCATTTGCTGATATTTTGAAAGCGTATGTTTTTCCAATAAATGGTGCGCTTTGATAATCACTGATGCTGCTGCTGCTTCAAATCCTACTCTTCCTTTAATTCCAACAATGGTATCACCCACATGAATATCACGTCCGATTCCGTAAGCAGAAGCCAATGCTTCTATTTTTTGAATTGCATATACGGAATGATCAAAGTTTTCTCCATTTACAGCCACTACCTCTCCATTTTTAAACTCAATTTCCAATTCTGAAGGTTGAGTTTTCTCTACCTGAGATGGAAAAGCTTCTTCAGGAAGGTAATTTCTTGATGTCAAAGTTTCTTTTCCTCCTACTGAAGTTCCCCAAAGCCCTTTATTCACTGAATATTGTGCTTTATGGAATTCCATTTCGTAGCCATGGCTTTTCAAAAACTCAATCTCTTCTTCACGAGACAAAGCCATATCACGGATTGGCGTAATGATCTCAATATTAGGACACATCACCTGGAAAATCAGATCAAAACGAACCTGATCATTTCCCGCTCCCGTACTTCCATGAGCAATTGCATCTGCCCCTACTTCAATCGCATATTTTGCAATTTCCTGTGCCTGAATTGTACGTTCAGCACTTACAGAAAGAGGATATGTGTTGTTTTTCAATACATTTCCAAAAATCAGATACTTCACACAAGAATTGTAATAATCTTCCTGAGCATCTACACACCTGTATTCTTTTACCCCAAGGTTTAAAGCTTTTTTCTCCAACTCTTTTTCTTCTTCTTTGGAAAAACCTCCGGTATTTACAGTAACTGCATATACATCATACCCCAGTGTTTCACTAAGATATTTTGCACAGTAGGAAGTATCTAAACCTCCACTAAACGCTAAGATGACTTTCTTGTTCATTGCTATATTTAATTTCTGGTTGTGCATTCACAACACTATTTACTTTATTATTATCAGGCTGACTGTTGACAACCTCATCTTTTTTAATATTATCAGGAACGAAAAGCATTGCTGTACAAAGACAGTTCTTACGTTCCTTTTTCATTAGAATTTCATAATTCACACAGTTCTTACATCCGTTCCAGAACTCCTCATCCTGAGTCAGTTCAGAATAAATAACCGGTTTGTATCCTAAATCGCTATTGATTTTCATTACTGCAAGTCCCGTAGTTAACCCGAATACCTTAGCTTCCGGATATTTATCTCTAGATAATTGGAAAACTTTATGTTTGATCTGAGTAGCAACTCCACCATGCCTGAATTTGGGCGATACAATCAATCCCGAATTAGCTACAAACTTCCCATGCGACCAGGTCTCTATATAACAGAAACCTACCCACTCTCCGTTTTCAGTGGCTACCACAGCATTGCCTTCTGAAATCTTTTTACTCAAATATTCTATAGAACGTTTTGCGATTCCCGTTCCTCTACGCTGTGCAGAATCATACATTTCCTGCTGTATTTCACTCACATACATTAGATGTTCGCATGAGGAAATTTCTATTTCCATTTATTTATCTAATTTTTTTGGCAAATTTAAAATATATTTTCTTTCAAATGCAAATAAAAAAGATATTTTTTTTGTTTTAAAAATTTATACAGGTAAAATTATCTTTAATCAAAAATATATATTTGCTAATTTATTATATATTTGCTAAAATACTATAGTTATGGAAAACACATGTCCTAAATGCAAGGGTAATAAAGTGGTTAAAAGCGGTATTATCAATAATAAACAACGGTTTTACTGTAAAAACTGCAACTATTATTTTACGGTAAAAAAACTAGGAAAACAGATTGATGACTATTATGTCACTAAAGCTTTACAACTCTACCTGGAAGGACTAAGTTACCGTGAAATTGAACGAATTATTGGAGTATCTCATGTGACTATTAGTTCGTGGATCAAAAAATACAACATCACAAGACCACCCCACTCAGAGTTCCATCCTGTCTATAAAATCCTGAAACAAAATGAACTCATTGAATATATTGCTCAGGAAGAGAATATTAAAAACTCAGGAATTATCATTACTCAGTTTGCTGATAAGTATATGCTGATTAAATGGGAGAGATTTAAGAAGTAGATGCGAGGTTCGGGGCTAGAGAAGCGAAGCGCAGTAAAAAAACAACAAATCATTAATTATCAATATTTTATAAATAAAACAAATCCAAAAACCCGGATTACGAAACACGAAACCCGCACCTCGCAACAAATTATACCTATACTATTACCACTAATATATATTAAATTTTCGTAAACAAATTATTAATTACAATTTGGTATTCACAAAAAACAACGCCAAAAATTGATAATTTATGAGGAAATTACTTACATTTATTGGAGCAGTCTTAATAAGCAGTTCTATGTATTCACAGGGTTCTCCTGATTATGGCAGTGGATTAAAAATTAACCTCAACCCTGAGGGAGACAAATTCATCAGATTTATTTTATGGGATCAGCTTTGGCTAAGAAACAGCGCCATGAATCCCGGAAGTATGGTTGGAAACGAACCCACAGACAACACATGGAGTCTGGGAAACAGAAGATTACGGGCTTTAACCTATGCACAGATCTCTAAAAGATATATGATCCTTCTTCATTTTGGAATCAATAATCAAACTTTCATCAATGGTGGCGCTTCGGGCACCTCAGGAACAGGAGGTTATGGAAACGGAAAGAAAACTCAGATGTTCTTTCATGATGCCTGGAATGAATACGCAGTTATTTTACCTGGAGAAGCGGGAAAATTCAGTTTATCTTTAGGGGCAGGACTTCATTACTATATGGGACTTTCTCGTATGACTATGGCATCCACCCTGAACTTCCTTACAGTAGACTCGCCAGTATTCTCATGGCCATTGATTGACAATTCGGATCAGTTTGGAAGACAAATCGGAATGTTTGCCAAAGGGAAATATGGAAAACTGGAATATCGTTTCAGTTTAAACAAACCTTTCGCTACCGATCTTACTCCAGCGAATGTAACCAACTCTTCAAAAGCTGTCGCAGTAGACAACAATGGAAACCCAAGTTTTTCAAAAGCAGGATACGTGGAATATCAATTCCTTGATGAAGAATCCAACACATTACCTTTTAAAGTAGGATCTTATCTGGGAACAAAGAAAGTTTTCAATGTAGGTGCCGGATTTTACCATCAGGCAGATGGAACAAGAACTTCCGTTAATTCAAACATAGAAAAACACGACATTACTCTTTTCGCAGTAGATGCTTTTGCAGACATCCCATTAGGAGAAGCCAAAAACAAAATGGCTGTTTCCGCTTATGCCGGATATTATAATTACAACTTCGGCCCCAACTATGTAAGAAATCTTGGCACCATGAATGTTGCGGCAGTTGATCCTAATTTTACCGGCAATAAAGCTATTGCAGGGCCAGGAAATCTACAACCCACCATTGGAACAGGTAATATTATCTACGCACAAGCAGGTTTACTATTGCCAAGTCAGGCAGAAAAGCCAAAAATCAGAATACAGCCTTTCGCAGCTTATACTCATAAGAATTTTGAAGCTTTTGATAAATCGTCTTCCCAGTTTGATGTGGGTGCCAATTGGTTTATAGACGGGCATCATGCCAAAATCACCACTCAATACTCAACAAGACCTGTTTACACCAGTCCTAGCGAAAGCCCATCTTCAAAGGGAGAATTCATTGTACAGTTCCAAATCTATCTATAAGGTTTTAAACCATTAAGAAATGTGAAGATTAAAAAAAAATGAAGCTTCACCAAAGATGAAGAATAAGTATACCACTAAAAATAATCTTAGTTATCATCTTTACTATCCTTAATAGATCAAAAATAAATTTAAACTCAATCCTTTTTTGGATCATTCAAGATCACTTTCCATTAACATCAAAAACTAATCAATATGAGCGATAATCATCACGAAAGTTACGAGAATATGACCGACAAGCAGAAAAACCGCACCATCTGGAGCGTTATCACAGCCTCATCTCTCGGAACATTGATAGAATGGTATGACTTCTACATTTTCGGAAGTTTAGCCATTGTTTTGGCCACGAAGTTTTTCCCCGCAGATAATCCAACAGCAGCATTTTTATCAACCTTAGCTACTTTTGCCGCAGGATTTGTAGTAAGACCTTTTGGAGCTTTATTTTTCGGAAGACTAGGTGACCTTATCGGAAGAAAATATACTTTCCTTGTTACTTTACTTATTATGGGATTTTCCACATTCCTTATCGGATGTATTCCAAGTTATGAAACCATTGGATTTCTTGCTCCGGTTTTGGTTTTAATTCTTAGATTATTACAAGGGCTCGCTCTTGGAGGTGAATACGGAGGTGCTGCAACCTATGTTGCAGAATATGCACAACCTCATCGAAGAGGTTACTGGACTTCATGGATCCAAACGACTGCAACGGCCGGGCTTTTCATTTCATTAATTGTGATTCTAATTACAAAAACCACCCTTTCTCCTGAAGAATTTGATGGCTGGGGATGGAGAATCCCTTTCTGGATTTCCATTTTAATGGTAGGGGTTTCTTATATCATCAGAAAAAACATGAAGGAATCTCCTCTTTTTGCAAAAGCTAAAAGTGAAGGAAAAACTTCTAAAAATCCATTAAAAGAAAGCTTTGGTAATAAATTGAATTTTAAATTTGTTCTGCTTGCCCTTTTTGGAGCAGCCATGGGACAAGGGGTCATCTGGTATACAGGACAATTTTATGCGATGAGCTTCATGCAAAAGGTAATGAACATTGATTCTACACAGGTAGATTACTTAATGGCAACAGCTTTGTTTTTAGGAACACCCTTCTTTGTATTCTTTGGTTGGCTATCGGATAAAATCGGAAGAAAAGCAGTGATGATGACCGGGATGTTGATTGCAATTTTAGCTTACAGACCTATTTACGACAGCATGTTTAAAAGCGTCAGTCTTGAAAATAAAACAGTAGCATCCCACGGAATTACAGAAAAAAGAACAGCTAAAATTCACAAAGATATTGCTACAGACAGCCTTGTGACCTTTCATAAAGAAACACTTTACACAGATGGAACTTTAATTAAAAAAGACAGTATCGTTCATTGGTCTCCAAGCGGCCCCATCATAAAAGACGGAAAAGCTGAAGAACCAAAAGTTTCCCAATCTGTAACAGTAAGTGATCACACAAAATGGTACCTGGTATTCCTTGTATTTATTCAGGTTATTTTTGTAACGATGGTGTACGGGCCTATTGCAGCATTCCTTGTTGAAATGTTCCCTGTAAGAATACGTTATACTTCAATGTCTTTACCTTATCACATTGGAAACGGAGTATTTGGAGGACTTCTTCCTGCAGTAGCAACTTACCTGGTTACCACAGGAAAAGAAGCAGGACACGCTTCATGGTATCTTGAAGGATTATGGTATCCGATTGGAGTAGCCGGAGTCTGCCTAATCATCGGATTAATTTATCTTAAAAATAAGAACAATAATCTTCACGATTAAGCATTGATTCACTCAAATTTTTATTAATTTTAAAACAACTAAAATGAACGGACTAAAAAAAATATTAGGTATTCTCTGGATCGCAATAGCAGTGGTCGTGGGATATTTCGGAATTACAGTGATGGGGATTCCAAAGATTACTTCCGGAAAGCAGGAAGACCTGGTTTTTGGGATTATTATCTTATTTGTATTGATGCCAATTATCTCAGGCGGAATGGCTGTTTTTGGATACTATGCTTTAACAGGAGAATATTCTGATGACAAAATATAGTTAATAAGAGATTCATGATAATTGGTGGATGATTCATTATAAAGCGATCATTCATCAATTATCTTTTCTAATTATCATTTATGAAAAAAAGACACGAACAAAAATTGGTTATCCTAAGCATCGGATTAATGATTGCTTTCAGCATCCCTATTTCATTACTTTTCAATAGCGAGCGAGAGGTTTTAGGCTATCCCATGATTTTAATCTATCTGTTTGTTGTCTGGATGATCTCCATCTTGATTTCCTTTGTAATTGTAAAAAAGTACAATGAGTAGCTTTGCATTATTTTTTGTGGTATTGTTTTATCTGGCTCTTCTGTTTTTAGTTGCCCACCTAGCAGAGAAGAAAAGAAGTAAGTTCTGGATCAACAATCCTTATATCTATGCATTGTCACTGGCTGTGTATTGTACCGCATGGACTTACTATGGAAGCATTGGTGTTGCTGCTACAAGCGGGCTTAACTATCTTCCGATTTACATTGGCCCCGCTATGATTATTCCTGCATGGATTTACATCAACACAAGAATTGTAAGAATTGCCCGAATTAATAAGATAAGCAGCCTCGCTGATTTCATCTCATTAAGATATGGAAACAGCAGAAGCCTGAGTGCCATCATCACCATTGTCTGCCTTTTAGCCATTATTCCTTATATCGGATTACAGATAAAAGCCATTTCTGAAACCTTTCACCTGGTTACAGAAACTCCTATGTCTAAGAATATATTGACTGATAACGCAACATTTGTTGTTGTTTTAATCGCTTTATTTTCTTCATATTATGGAACAAGATATGTAGATGCGTCAGAAAAGCGACTTGGAATCATCTCAGCGATTGCGCTGGAGAGTTTTTTAAAACTATTTTTCATTATTATCCTTGGTCTTTTCGTGATCTATTATGTTTTCGACGGATTCACAGACATCTATCAGAAAGCAAGTCATTTTGAAGATTTTAAAGAAAAAAACACGTTCAACGGTATTGAAGGCGCTATGAACTGGATGGTTTTATGTATGATCTCAGCTACAGCCATCTGCCTATTACCCCGACAATTTCACGTAGCTATTGTTGAAAACAGACAGGAAAAACACATCAGAACTGCTATTTGGTTTTTCCCGCTTTATTTATTAATCTTCACCATATTTATTTTCCCAATTGCATGGGGTGGCAGATTGATTTTTGATGGCGAAAAAGTAAATCCGGAGTTCTACTCTATTTTAATTCCACAACATTTTGACAATACGATCATCACTGTTTTGGTATTCCTTGGAGGATTGAGCTCATGCATTTCCATGATTATCATTTCTGCAATTACTCTATCCATCATGCTTTCCAACAATCTTATCATTCCTTATGGCTTACTTGGAAAACTAAAATCTGAAAACGAGGAACAAAACACAAGAAGCATTACCAATATCAGGAAGTTCAGCATTTTTGCTCTGATTATCATGGCTTTTGTGTTTTATAAATATTTCATCCTAAAAACGTCATTAGACTCCGTAGGATTAATCTCATTTGTGATCATTGCACAATTGGCTCCAGCATTCTTTGGTGCTATATTCTGGAGGAGAGGAAGTTATAAAGGCGCTCTGATTGGGCTTGCTGCAGGATTAGGAATCTGTTATTTCGGACTGATCATTCCGCAATATTACTTCTCATACAACCAGGAATTCAAAGGGGTTTTAAGAGACATGTACAATTCTTTCAATTTCTTTACGATTCCTTACTTGGCAAGAATTCCACAGATTTTCTTTTGGTCGATTCTAGTGAATACAGGCTTGTTCACTATTATTTCTGTAAGTACCAAAGGAAATTACCGTGAAAGAAACTTCGCTGAATTGTATGTAGATATTGATAAATACATTCAAAATCATGAAGATGCTTTTATTTGGAGAGGAACCGCTTATATTTCAGACATTCAAAACATTTTGGAACGATTTTTAGGCAAAAACAAGACTGAACAAGCCTTGAGAATTTTTAATTTAAAATATAATATTGATTCTAAAACAGAAACCGCCGACTCAAGATTTATCAAATTTTCTGAAAACCTTCTGGCAGGAAGAATTGGAACCGCTTCAGCAAAAATATTGATTGAAGGAGTAACCAAGGAGGATAAAATATCTCTGAAAGAAGTTCTTAATATTCTTGAAGAATCCAAAGAAAATATCAGTTTAAATAAAAAGCTGACAGAACAATCTGAAGAGCTTCAAAAATTATCTAATGATCTTCGAACCGCTAATGAAAACCTGATTGTAAAAGACCGTCAAAAAGACGACTTTCTGGATTCTGTTGCTCATGAACTCAGAACCCCAATCACAGCAATTCGTTCAGCAGGAGAGATCTTAGCCGATGACGACGACATCCCTTTTGAAATCAAGCAGGAATTTTTAAACAATATCATCACGGAATCTGACAGATTAAGTGAGATCATTAACGATATTCTTTACCTCGACAAACTTCAGCATGGTGAGATCTCTTTGAATATTCAACAAAACAACATTCTTGACACGTATAAAAAAGCATTAAGCCCTCTCCTCCATCTGATACAACAGAAAAACATTCATTTAAGCGAGGTTAATCTCCTGAATCAGTTTATCTTTGAGTATGATGAAGCAAGAATGATCCAGCTGCTTCAAAACATTTGGGGAAATGCTTTAAAATTCACTGATGAACAAGGAACCATACAAACTAAATTATTGGAAAGAGATCACCAATTGATGATTACCATTTTCAACACAGGAAAACATATTCCGGAAGAAGATCTGGAAATGATTTTTGACAAATTTTATCAGTCTAAAAATCAAAATATTTTAAAACCTACGGGAAGCGGACTTGGACTGGCCATTTCCAAGAAAATAATACAAGCTCACAATGGAAGTATAAAAGCTGAAAACAGAGGTCTAGGCGTAACCTTTACCATCAGCCTTCCCGAGAAAATAATAAACGAGAGCAAAAATGAAGTTGAACCTCTTTAAAAAGCCTTTATGAAAAAGATAATCATTGCAGATGATGAACACAAAATATTAATGTCGCTCGAATACAGCTTTAAGAAAAACGGCTATGATGTCTTCATTGCCCGTGATGGAACGGAGGTTCTAGAGTTCTTAAAAACAATGGTTCCGGATGTGATCCTTCTCGACATCATGATGCCTAATCTTGATGGCTACAGCACTTTAGATCTCATTAAACAGGATGAAAAACTAAAGGACACAAAAGTGATCTTTCTCAGCGCCAAAAACAACCCGAGAGATATTGAAAAAGGCCTTGAAATGGGAGCTGATGCCTATGTTACAAAACCTTATTCTATTAAGAAACTGATACAGCAGATTGAAGAGCTGTTTTAGAGAAAAATATCCTTGTCAAGGATAACAAAAAAACACCAAATACAAGACTATTGATATGAATACAGATACTCTATTTAAACAAAGCATAGAAAATAAAGAAAAATTCTGGGAAGAACAGGCTGCGGCTATACAATGGTTTGAATTTCCACAACAGATTCTTTCAAATGATTCCAACGGCTATCCTCAGTGGTTTGCCGATGGAAAACTCAACATGTGTTATCTATGCATTGACAAACATATTGAAGATGGTTTCGGAGATCAGAATGCTATTGTTTATGATTCCCCCGTAACAGGACAGAAAAAAAAATACACCTTCAATCAAGCCAAGGAAGAAATATCAAAACTTGCAGGGGGACTAGCTTCTTTAGGATTAAAAAAAGGAGATACAGCTGTTATTTATATGCCAATGATTCCGCAGACCCTTTTTGCCATGCTAGCCTGTTCAAGAATTGGAGTCATTCATAATGTAGTTTTCGGAGGTTTTGCCCCTCATGAACTGGTGGTAAGAATTGACGACTGCAAACCTAAAGTTTTAATCACCGCTACCGCAGGAATAGAAATAGCTAAAAGAATACCTTATCTTCCATTGGTAGAAAAAGCGATTGAGTTAGCACAGGATAAGGTAGACAACATCGTTGTTTACAACAGGAAATTAGTAGATAATCAGAATGAAATGTTTGAAGGACTGATTGATTATGAAGAATTAGTTCAACAATCAGAACCTGTTGACTGCATTCCTGTAGAATCCACTCACCCACTCTATTTGCTTTACACTTCCGGAACTACAGGAAAACCTAAGGGAATCGTTCGTGATACCGGAGGATATGCCACAGCATTGAAATTTTCCATGAAATATATCTATGGTGTTGAACCTGGTGAAACTTATTGGGCCGCTTCCGACTTTGGTTGGGCTGTTGGACACAGCTACTCTGTTTATGGCCCCTTACTGAATAGAAACACAACCATTATTTTTGAAGGAAAACCTATCATGACCCCTGATGCCGGGACTTTCTGGAGAATTATTTCAGAATACAAAGTTTCGGTCATGTTTACTGCTCCTACCGCTATCAGAGCAATTAAAAAAGAAGACCCCAATGGAGAATTGGTAAAAAAATATGACCTGTCAAACTTCAAAAAGCAATTCCTTGCCGGGGAACGATGTGATGTTGCTACTCTGGATTGGTTTGCAGAGCATATTGGCATCCCAGCCATCGATCACTGGTGGCAAACTGAATCGGGCTGGCCAATGCTTGGCTTATTAACGTATGATGAGAATTATAAAATCAAAAGAGCTTCTGCAGGAAAACCTATCCCGGGATATGATATCAAAATTTTCGATGAAAACGGACTGGAGCTAGATCCTCACCATGAAGGGTATTTAGTAATAAAACTACCTCTTCCTCCCGGAGCATTACTTGGCATCTGGAAAGATTATGAGCGCTTTGAAAACAGTTATCTATCACAATACAACGGATATTATTTTTCCGGAGATGGTGCCATCCAGGATGAAGACGGCTATATTTTTATCACCGGAAGAGTGGATGACGTAATCAATGTAGCCGGACATCGACTTTCAACATCTGAAATGGAAGAGATCGTTTCTTCACATCCCGATGTGGCAGAATGCGCTGTTGTAGGAATAGATGATGATTTAAAAGGTCAGATTCCTTTTGCAACTGTTGTTTTAAAAAATGGCACCAGCATCACTGAAGAAGAAATTGAAAAGAATATCATTCAAATGGTTCGTGAAAAAATTGGAGCCGTAGCCTTTTTAAAAAACGCAATGGTTGTCAAACGATTACCTAAAACACGATCCGGAAAAATTTTAAGAAAGCTCATCAGAACATTACTGGATGGAAAAGATTTTCAGATTCCATCCACTATAGATGATGAGAAAATTATTGAGGAAATTCAGGAAAAGATCAATGAATATAGGGGTTAACCGAAAAATTAAACATATATTTAAGTATCATTTTTAATTTAAAAAAAGGTACCTCCTTCTTTTTATATACAATCAAAACAAACTATCAATACAATTCAAATTTCAAAAAACGAAAAGGATATGAGAAATTACTTAATAGAAGATTTACCACAATATTTTGAAGATTACAAAAAATCGATCAAAAATCCGAAGAAATTCTGGGACAAGGTAGCCGATCAAAACTTCGTGTGGTATCAGAGATGGAGCAAGGTTGTTAAGTATGATATGAATGAAGCTAAAATCGAATGGTTCAAAAACGCCAAACTTAATATCACAAAAAACTGTCTGGACAGACATCTCGCCATAAGAGGAGAAAAAACAGCAATTATCTGGGAACCCAATGATCCAAAAGAAGAGGCTCAGCATATTTCATACAACGAACTGTATACCCGCGTTAATAAAACAGCTAATGTTTTAAAGGAGATGGGTATTGAAAAAGGAGATAGAGTCTGCATCTACCTTCCGATGATTCCGGAGCTGGCCGTTACCATGCTGGCTTGTGCTAAACTAGGAGCTGTTCATTCCGTTATTTTCGCGGGATTTTCTGCTTCTGCAGTTTCTTCAAGAGTAAATGACTGTGAAGCAAAAATGGTAATCACTTCCGATGGAAGCTACAGAGGAAACAAAGTTCTGGATCTGAAAAGTATTGTAGATGAAGCATTAGAAAAAACACCAACGGTTGAAAATGTCTTAGTCGTTAAAAGAACTCACAACGAGATCAAAATGAAAGAAGGAAGAGATTATTGGCTGGCAGATTTGTACGAAAAAGCTTCTCCTGATTTCGTAACCGTTATCATGGATTCTGAAGATCCGCTTTTCATTCTTTACACTTCCGGTTCTACAGGAAAACCAAAAGGAATGCTTCATACATGTGCCGGATATATGGTGTACACTGCTTATACCTTCAAAAATGTATTTAATTATAAAGAAAATGATATTTATTGGTGTACCGCTGATATCGGCTGGATTACCGGTCACTCTTATATTCTTTACGGCCCACTATTAAATGGAGCTACTACGGTCATTTTCGAAGGTGTTCCTACTTATCCTGAACCGGATCGTTTCTGGGAGGTAATTGAAAAACATAAGATCACTCAATTTTATACCGCTCCTACCGCAATTCGTTCTTTGGCTAAAGAAAGTGCAGAGTGGGTAGATAAACATGATCTAAGCTCTCTTAAAGTCATTGGATCTGTTGGAGAACCTATCAATGATGAAGCATGGCATTGGTTTAATGATCATGTTGGAAAGAAAAAGTGCCCTATTGTTGATACCTGGTGGCAAACTGAAACTGGGGGAATCATGATTTCACCGCTTCCTTTTGTTACTCCAACCAAACCAACGTACGCTACCCTTCCTTTACCAGGAATTCAACCTGTTCTAATGGATGATAAACGCAATGAAATTACAGGAAATCAGGTAACCGGAAACTTATGTATCCGTTTTCCATGGCCAGGAATTGCAAGAACCATCTGGGGCGACCATCAAAGATATAAGGAAACCTATTTTACAGCTTTTCCAGGGAAATATTTTACAGGTGATGGTGCTCTACGAGATGAAGTGGGCTACTACAGAATTACAGGACGTGTAGACGATGTCATCATCGTTTCCGGGCACAATCTTGGAACAGCTCCTATTGAAGACAGCATCAACCAACACCCTGCCGTGGCAGAATCTGCTATCGTAGGGTATCCTCACGATATCAAAGGAAATGCCCTGTATGGCTATGTAATGCTTAAAGAAACCGGAGAAAGCCGTGATAAAGAAAATCTTAAAAAAGAAATTAATCAGCTGATCTCAGATCAGATCGGCCCTATTGCCAAACTGGATAAAATTCAGTTTGTTTCAGGACTTCCCAAAACACGTTCAGGTAAAATTATGCGTAGAATCCTTAGAAAAATTGCAGAAGGCGACTTCAGCAACTTTGGAGACATCAGCACCTTATTAAATCCTGAAATTGTAGATGAAATTAAAAACGAAAGAATTTAATTAAATTCAAATATTACGATTAAGAGATCATTTCTATAAAGTGGTCTCTTTATTTTTATCTCTCGCAGATTTTGCAGATGGTTATGTTGTAGCACAGTGAAAGGTAATGAGAGCAATCTCAGTGTGAAAAATCTAGGCAATATAAAAGATTCTTCACTGCATTTTGCTTCGTTCAGAATAACAGAGTACAGAATACCACCTGTTCATTTTTAAATCTGCACGAAGAATATATTAATCTCCATCAGAAAATTAGAGTTAAACAGCCCTAGTTTTTTTCAATCTTCTTTTGACAGGAAGATCTATCTTCCTACGAAATCTTTCAAAAAAATTATTGAATTTTAAAATTCAAACACGCGTTCAATAGACATTCTCAAACAATTTAACATTATTTTATAGATAAAATATTAATAGATAAATTTTATTGCCTTTACAACAAAAAATTAGAAAAATAATTATTAACTTTAATCACAACTTTAAAACCCATTAATTATGTCAAATATATTAGCTGGGCTATTTGAGCACCATAGCGATTACAAAAAGCTTGAGAGTGATTTGGAAAACTCAGGAATTTCCAACTCTGATTACATCATATACCTTAGCAGTGAATCCAGTAACACCCAATACCTGGCAAGTGTTGCAGCGAAAGATAGCAGTCAGGTGGAAAGTGTCCGAAATATTTTCACCCAAAATGCTGTCATAAAAACGTACCTGTTCGAAAACATGAGCATTGATCAGGCTAATTACGATACCATTAAAAAATATATTGATGCCAGAAACAGAGCTGAAATTCACAACAGCCCTGATATTAGAATTAAGACATCAACTGATGGGATCAATTCGGAAGTAAAATCTTAATCGATATAAAACCTAATAACCAGAAATCCGTAGTGCGTGCTACGGATTTTTTATGTTTGAAAAAAGCAAAAAATTTCGTATTTTCGTCTAAATATAGGCATCTGCACAAATGAGTTACGATTTAGAACAAGAGAACAAAGAGATCCTTGCAAGATATAAGGATCTGATTTCTAACACATACAGAACACTGGATGAGGAAAATAATAAACTTATCCGGAAGGCATTCGATATTGCATTGGATGCTCATAAGGATCAAAGGAGAAAATCCGGAGAACCTTACATCTACCATCCTATCGCTGTAGCTAAAATTGTAGCGACAGAAATTGGTTTGGGGGCAACTTCCATTGCCTGTGCATTGCTGCATGATGTCATTGAAGATTCCGATTATACTTATGAGGATCTGAAAAAGATATTTGGTGAGAAAATTGCCAATATCGTGAATGGATTGACCAAAATATCCATCATGAACCATCAGAACATCTCTGTACAGTCAGAAAACTACAGAAAACTGTTGTTGACGCTATCCGAAGACTTCAGAGTGATCCTGATCAAAATTGCAGACCGCCTTCACAATATGCGTACTTTGGAAAGTATGGCACCAGACAAGCAGAAAAAAATCGCTTCAGAAACGGTTTATATCTACGCTCCGATGGCACACCGTCTTGGATTATACAATATTAAATCTGAGCTGGAAGATCTTTCTTTAAAATACAATAACCCTGAGATCTATAATGAAATCACGGAAAAATTGGAATTAGCCAAGGAAAGCCGCGAAAGATATATTGAGGAATTTAAAACCGAGGTTTCTGAAAGACTTCGTGAAGAAGGGCTAAATTTTAAAATCAAAGGGCGTGCAAAGGCTATTTCTTCTATTTATAGAAAAATGCTGAAGCAAGGAGTTTCCTTTGAAGAAGTTTTCGATAATTATGCCATCAGAATTATTTATAAATCGGATGCTAAAAACGAAAAGTTCCTGGCCTGGAAAATTTACTCCATCGTTACAGATGTTTATCACAGCAATCCTTCCAGAATGCGTGATTGGATTACCCAGCCTCGTTCTACAGGATATGAAAGTTTGCACCTTACCGTTTTAGGGCCTGATAAAAAGTGGATTGAAGTACAGATCCGTTCAGAAAGAATGGATGAAATCGCTGAAAAAGGGGTTGCAGCTCACTACAAATATAAAGAAGGGTATAAACAAAGCTCTGACGATCGTAATTTCGAAAAATGGGTTACAGAAATTCGTGAAGTGCTTGAGCAACAGCAGAATCTTTCTACTTCTGAACTTTTGGACAATATTAAACTGAATCTTTATTCAAAAGAAGTTTTTGTATTTACTCCAAAAGGAGAAATTAAGATTTTACCCACCAATGCAACAGCATTGGATTTTGCCTTTTCCGTTCACTCGGATTTGGGAATGAAGTGTTTGGGAGCGAAAATCAATGGAAAACTGGTTCCGATTTCTTATGTTCTTCAGAATGGAGATCAGATAGACATCCTTTCTTCTCAAAATCAGAAACCTAAATCTGACTGGCTGGAATTCGTGGTAACTTCCAAAGCCAAATCCAAGATTAAAAGTTATCTGAATTCCCAGAAAAATCAACTGGTAGAAGAAGGAAAAGAAACTTTACAAAGAAAACTTCGTCATGCAAAAATCAATTTCAATGATGAAGAAATCAATAAACTGCAAAAGTTCTTTAATTTAAAATCTTCACAAGAACTGTTCCTTAAATTCCAGACCAATGAACTGGATGCAAGCAGTTTAAGAAAATATATTGAAAGTAAGAACGTATTTAATAATCTACTTTCGAGATTCAGAAAATCTCCGTCTAAGAATGTTCATTATGAGGAGCCGAAACAGCAAAACCTTGACATGATCGTCTTTGGAAAAGATGAAGAAAGACTGAACTATACCTATGCAAAATGCTGCACGGTAATTCCGGGAGACAAAATTTTCGGATTCATTACCATTTCTGATGGTATTAAAGTACACAGCGATAACTGTCCGAATGCTATTAACCTTAGAGCACAATATGACTATCGTGTCATTCCTGCTAAATGGGTAAATGAAGAAAGCTTCAAAAACCGAGTGAAAATCGAGATCGAAGGCCTTGATAGAATGGGTATGATTAACGATATCACCACAGTGATCAGTGGCAGTATGGGAATGGATATGAAGAGTATGTCTATTGAATCCAACAACGGAGTTTTCATCGGAAACATTAATCTTGAAGTCAAGAATAAGGGGCAATTGGAGGAAACCTTCAAGAAGCTCAAGAATATTAATGGAGTCTCCAGAGTGAGACGACTACAATCATAAACATGAATTTATCTCTTTATTTTAAAAAATTTTTCAACAACAGTCAAGCCTCAGGAATCATCCTTATTTTCTGTGTGCTTATTTCATTACTTATTGCTAACTCGTCACTTGCCGAAAGTTTCCAGAACTTTTTAGACAAGGAAGTAGGAACACACTTATTTGGGCTGGAATATCCAGTCAGTATCTGGATTAACGATGGCCTGATGGCCGTATTCTTTCTTTTGGTGGGTCTTGAAATAAAAAGGGAACTTGTAGAGGGTGAACTTTCTTCTTTTAAGAATGCCTCATTGCCTATTTTTGCAGCAGTGGGTGGAATGCTTGTACCAGCAGTTATTTACAGTATTTTCAATACCGGAACAGAATACAGCAATGGCTGGGGAATTCCTATGGCTACAGATATTGCTTTTTCTTTAGCCATAATCTCGATGCTGGGAAAGAAAATTCCTAATTCAATTAAAATATTTTTAGCAGCATTAGCTATTGTAGATGACCTTGGAGCAATTCTTGTCATCGCTATTTTCTATACTGATCAAATTCACTGGACTTACCTCCTGCTCTCGTTTGGAATAACTGCTCTGCTATTTATTTTAAACTTTTTAAAAGTTACCAAAACAATATTTTATATTATTCCTGGGCTGTTTTTATGGTATTTCCTGCATCATTCCGGAATTCATGCAACAATAGCAGGAGTTTTACTAGCGTTTTCCATTCCTACCAACGCTTCGAATGTAGAAATTTCACCATTGGAAAAACTGGAACACCAGCTTCACATTCCTGTAAGCTTCCTGATCATGCCTATTTTTGCTTTAACAAATACCAATATTACCTTCTCAAACGAAATGGTTGCGGGGATAACAAGTACTTTAGGATTGGGGATTATTTTCGGATTGATTCTTGGAAAACTTATCGGAATCAATTTATTCTCTTTGATTGCGATTAAATTAAAGCTTAGTTCTTTACCACAAAACAGCAATTGGACTCAGATGATTGGGGTAGGTTTGCTTGCAGGAATTGGATTTACAATGTCTATTTTTATTGCTTTACTATCCTTTAAAGGTGAAATTATGATTCAGGATGAAGCTAAATTTGCCATTCTGATTGCTTCCTTTATTGCTGCAATTTTAGGATTTACGATTTTAAGCATCAGCTCTAAAAGAAATATGGAACCGGAAGAAGATTAATTCTTTTTCTGGTTTTCCAGTTTTCTTCTATGCTCTTCATCACTTTCAAAATTAGGTTCGGTAATCGGTAAATGATAATGAACAGTTTCTTTCTGAATTTCATCCGACAACAGCTTTTCTATTCTAAGTTTTCTGATCGCCATATTCAATTCATTTCCGAAGAGCAAAAGATACACATTTACATTCACCCAAACCATCAATAGGATCATACTTCCGATGGATCCGTAAAGAACGTTATAGCGGGCAATATCCTTTACATAAATAGCAAAAATATAGGTCGTTAAAACAAACAATACTGTTGTAAGAATCGCACCCGGAACCGCCTGTCTGAATCTTGTAATTTTTACCGTTCCCAACCAATAAAATAGAGTTAAAAGAATAAAATAAAACAGCGGAAAAGATACGAAACCAATGATACTGGAAAGATTATCCACCAGCCATGTTACATCATAAGCCGGCGTAAAAAGCTTCATTACCACTTCCACATAATAAACTCCGAAAAGTGTTAAAAATACCATGGTAATAAAACCTATGGTAATAAAAAATGAAAGGATAAATTCCTTTACATCACTCAGTTTTTCTTCTGTATTTTCATTAAATCCATTAATCAAAGAGAAAGTACCGTTCGTTGCAAAAATGAGCGCCAATACGATAGTCAGATTACTGATTCCTTTCATATTGGGAATAATATTGGTTTCAATATATCCTCTCACATCCCCTTCCATATTGGATGGAAAAACATTATGCATCAGGACATCAAAAATATAGAATTGCAATTTATCATAATGCGGCATATAAGGCAATACCGAAAGTAAGAACAGGATAAAAGGGAATAAACTCATGGTAAAGCTCCAGGAAATAGCAGCTGCTTTTCGCCCTATCTTTCCTTTGAAAATCCCGGAGATATAGATTTGAAACATTTGCCAAAGCGATATTCCTAAAACCGGAATATGGATGTTGTCAAAAAAATCTTGAATCTTCAGAATAAAATTAGGAACTTTTATACCCATCTATGTGCTTGTATTTTTACAAAGGTAGGGGAATTAAATTAAATAAGTAGAAAGAGATACGGAGATAATAGACGGAGAGATAATAGACTTAGAGATATGAGATGTCAATAGTCAATTTTGCTTCGCAAGTGAATCGTCAATAACAAGCGAAGGGATAACCACTTTAAACCTTGAACTTTGAACTTTCAACATTAAACCAGCTATCTAAGTTCATATTGAACCTTACCATAAAAACCTTATCTTTGCCGCCTGAAACTTCTTACAATGCGAATCAGTTTACTTTGTATCGGCAAAACGGATGATAAGGAAATTACATCCCTGATCAATTATTATCTTAACCGTCTTCCCAAGCACTGGAATTTTGAAATTACGGAAATTCCTGATGTTAAAAATGCAAAAAATCTATCTCCTGATCTTCTTAAAAAAGAGGAAGCTAAGCTTTTTCTAAACCATATTGATAAAAACGATCTTGTTGTTATCCTTGATGAAAAGGGAAAACAATTTACAAGTCGCGAGTTCTCACAAAAAATAGATACATGGATGAATTCATCCATAAAAAAGGTACACATTCTAATTGGAGGTGCTTATGGTTTCTCCGAAGATATGTATAGCAGAGCGAATGAAAAAATGTCGTTATCAAAAATGACTTTTACCCATCAGATGATCCGCTTATTTATCGTGGAACAGCTTTACCGTGCAGATCAGATCCTTCAGGGAAAGCCTTATCATAATGATTAAAAGTCATTTCTTTTATTAAAAATACGGTCAATAGCAGATTACTTTTTTAGACCGATCTGTCTTTTGGCCTCTCCTACAACAAAAGCAACCGAATTGGCAATATTAAAGCTTCGGATCAGCTTGGACATTGGAATGGTTAAATGTTTTTCAAATTGGCTTAAAACCTCTTCACTCAATCCAACACTTTCCTTTCCGAAAACAAGCCAGTCACCATCCTGAAACTCGTTTTCAAGATATGATTTTTCAGCGTGTGAACTCATTAAAAAAACTCGGGATGGATCGGGAATACTTTTTACCCACTCCTCTACATTCGCATATTCAGTAACATCGAGATGTACCCAATAATCCAATCCGGATCTCTTCAGGTTTTTATCATTAATTATAAATCCAAAAGGATGAACTAAGTGTAGTTTACATTCTGTTCCCACACACAAGCGTCCGATATTTCCTGTATTATTAGGGATTTCAGGCTCTACAAGAACGACATTTAACATGTATATTTTTTTATATGAATAAAAACAATTAAAGGGTGGTGTATCACCTTATTCAACTGTTTTTTATTTCTGGTTAATAATAGATTTCACAATAAAATCCTGATCATTCAAGGTATATTTTAAGAATTGGAAAATTATACAGAGTTGTATTATTTCTTACTACATTTAGCATAATACTCTGCCAATATAGCTTTTTCATAACCTAGCCCTACCGCTTTATCAAGATTTTCACAAGCTTCTTTAGGCTTAGTGGTATTAAATAAAATCAATGCTTTAGTTACATAGGATTGGGCAAATTTCGGATCAATGGAAATAGCTTTAGTAACATCTGCAAGAGCTTCTTTATTTTTTTTCATTCTTACATAAACATCGGCTCTGCCATTATACAATAAAGATTCAGGTTTTTCAGCGATGAGTTTATTGTAATCTTTTAATGCATCTTCCAGTTCACCGTTATTTTTTTTCAGATTGGCCAATCCGGTTTTTGCAAAAAGATTATCCGGCTCGAAGTTTAGGATATGATTAAGATCCGCTTTAGCTAAATCTTTTTTGTCCTGACTTTCATAGATTTTGGAACGGGTGAGATATAAATCAGGGCTTTTGTCATTTACTTTAAGTCCGCTTTCTACATACTCTAATGCTTTTTTCTTATCTCCTTTCTGGCTATATAATGAAGCAAGATTTTCATACACAGAAACTGACATTGGATTGGTCTTTAAGGCCATATCATATGATTTGAAAGCAAGACTGGTCTTCCCTAATCTTCTTTGCGCCGTTCCCAGATAGTTATAATATTCTGATTGAATTTTTCGGATCTGTTCTTTTTCCACCAGTTTGGAATATTGTTCTTCAGCGCATTTATAATCTGCTTTTTTGAAGCATTCTTCGGCCATTTTTTTATCCTGGGCAAAGACATTTAAAGAGAAACTAATGGAAACTAAAAGTAATAAAGATTTTTTCATGAGGTTATATTTTGTTTGTTGATCACTTTTCTGGCGAGTGCACCAAATATCACTCCCAATAAAGATCCAACAAACGCTCCCACCAAAATATCAATTGGAAAATGCACTCCTAAATATATTCGGCTGTAGGAAACCACTATAGCCCATACAAATATAGCATAAGGAAACCATTTTAGTTTATTTTTAAGCAAAATACTTAAAAAGGCGGCTAAAAAGAATGTATTAGAAGCATGAGCAGAATAAAATCCAAACTGCCCGCCACATTTTACAATCCTCATATAATGTTCCAAACTAGGGTCATGGCAGGGTCTCAATCTTGCCACTCCATATTTGAATACACTCGCAAGCTGATCGGAAACCGTGGCTCCAAGTGCTAAAAATATAAGAATAAAAACTAAAGATTTTAGTTTATAATTTTTGTATAAAAAATAAAGGAATATAATATAAAGCGGCACCCAGATCCATGTACTGGATATCAACATCCAAAACTGATCAAAGGCTGGATCGCCCAAATTATTAAGGTATAAAAATACCTGCTTATCTTCCTGAATAATTTCCTCCATATTTTATCTGCTTACAGGCCCTTCGTAGGTTTCATCATCGGCAGGCTTTGGTTTTGGAGGCTCCTGAGTGGTAGAAGCAGGTTCTGTAAGAACATCCTTTTCGATATCCTTCATGGGATTAAAATCTTTAGCAGCGTCTTTTACCTTTTCAATCTCACGTTTAATCTCAGAAACAGGATTATCTGTTTCCTTCATAATTTCAGTTTTGATATCTTCTACTGCGCCGCGCATCTTTCTAACGCCCGCACCTAAGTCACGCGCGATCTGAGGCAATTTATCCGGGCCGAATAATACAACGATTGCTATTGCAATCAGTGCCATTTCTCCAATGCTTAATTCCATGCTGTAAAATTACGAAAGATTATACATTTATTTAAGGTAAACTAAAAATTTAAACAAATTTTAAGATTTCAAAGGAAAGTTAGATTTATTATCAGAGATTTAGAGCACTCCCCTTTCCTTGATTTTAAATTTCAACTTCAAACATCTTTTTCCACGTTTATCCTTTACCAATCTATTTCCCTTACTATATCCAGCCTCTACCTTTCTCACAATTAATAGATTTTATTTACAAATTAATAAATAATTAATTCAAAATATTGAGAATTACACAATATTTAATTATATTTACTAAGCACAACCTAAATCAAATATATTATGAAAAGATTAATTACTGCCTTTAAATGTATGGCCGTTCTATCGGTATTAGTTCTCAGCAGCTGTAGTGATGATAACAACGAAATCTCCAAACAAGAAGCTGTTCATACTAAAATCACTTCTGCTGATCTGAAGAAAGAAACCACCTCTATTTCATCTGTTGTTCCAGAAATTGTACAGTCTCAGCTGAATGAATCTCAAAAGAGTCTTGAAAAATACATGCACAGTGATTTACAAATCGCCGGTGTAAATGTGATCGGGAAAATTTCAACTCAAAAAGGAATAGAGCTCTCTCAAAATCTTATTTCTGATAAAGATCAGTTTATTGCTGTAGGAAACCTTTTAGATCTTTCCACTGTAAAATTGGGAAGAATTGGTGATCTATATGTAGGTGATGATCTTACCATTGCCCAAAGCGGATTAAAAGAAATGGTGACTTCAGAAATAAAATCCGGAACCAACGTTATGGAAATCATTTGGAGTAATAAAAGCGGTAAATTCACTACTCTTTGCTTCTATAATGATGCCGGGATTATCTGGGATAATGTTCTTGGAAGTCTTATTATGATGGATACGAGAAGTACTGTTGAGAATTCAAATACAGCCGCTGCAAAAGTAGTTTCCAAATGGTACAAGGAATGGTGGACAGCCAATTGGCTTTGGGGATCTAAAAGAGGAGAAATGGGATATCAGATTACCATTTACTACTCTGGCTCATCAGTATCCAACGCAGATGTTAATGATTGGGCCAATATCAGCTTAGGAAAAGCAAAAAGCGAAAGCAAAATTATCAAAAGAACTGGTGCTTATGGACAATGTCAGTATGCATTGGGACTTTGTACTCCAACCGGATCTTTAAGTTTTAATGCCAGCAAATTCTCGGTATCATTTTCAGGATTAGGCAGCAATATGGTAAGCAATGGAGTAAAATCACTATATCCTTAGTTTCATAGAATATAAAATTTTCAAAATGATAAAGGGAAGTCTGGCAGCAGCTTCCCTTTATTTATATAGTATATTAATTTATCCTTTTTGCCTTAAAAGCTCAATTGCATTTTCCTTCAAACCAAAAATATCCCTTAACATTTGAAAAAGCTGGATTTCATTATCAATAGAAACAGATTCTTTTCCTTCCGTCTTTTTTCGGATATTTAAAGTATTGTCACTAAATGTATACCGTGCAAGAGCATCAACTTTTGAAAGAATCAAATTTTTCCTGAAATTAGATTCGGGATAGGTTGATAGATACCAATTACAGATGTCAAGATCCGGAGCTTCTACCTGTTCCAGCTCAAAACGATACACCGGCAGCCATTTTTCTCTCCAAGTCCAGAGTGTGTAAGCACCATTTTTTTGTGAAATTTTGAACGGCTCATTAGGAGTCTGTTGCCCTTCCTCTTCATTCAAAAGTAATGGACTGGTAAGTGTAGCAGTTCCAAAACCACAGTCTACAAGATACTTTTGATCATCCAACTCAACAATCAGCAATAAATGTGTTTTAGCAGCACTGCTGTTTTCATCTTTTCGCCACAATACTCTGCCCAATTGCAATTCAACTTTAAAACCTAAATATTTCAGCACTTCACTCAAAAGCAGATTTTGTTCATAGCAATACCCACCTCGGGATTCCATTACCAATTTCTGAAAAATTTGTTCTAGCTCTAATGAGGGGACTTTTCCTGTATAAGAGTCTATATTTTCGAAAGGAATATACTGAGGGTGTAATTGATGAATCTTTTTTAAAACCTCCATATTCACCCCCAAATTACCAGAATAATGAATTCTTCTGAGGTATTTTTCTAATTTTAAATCATCCATGATTCTAATTTTAAATGTTTACATCTGCAAATTTCTGAGATTATGTTTTAAAAAGTTAGAACATATACAATCATTAATAGGATAAATCAATCCTTTTTTGGTACTCAGAAGGGCTTACTCCTGTATGCTTTTTAAAAAGTCTTGAAAAATAGGAAACATCATCAATCCCTACTGCAAAAGCAACTTCAGAGACTGTATGAAGTGATGATGAAAGTAAAGCCTTTGCCTCCATCAGAAGTGCTTCATTGATAATATCAGAAGCCGTTTTCCCCGTTACTTTTTTCACGGATTTATTAAGATGATTGGGAGAAACATTTAAAAGATCAGCATATTCTTTTACCGCATGAACCTGTTGAATATGATGGGTTATTAACCTTCTGAAACGGAATACAAGAGTTTCATTTATCGATAGATTTCGCTTAGGAAGCCCTTGTATAAAATGTCGGATTTCTCCTAATAAAGTAAAAAGATAGATCCTTACAAGCTCCGAATCATTATCCATCATATAAAGATCAGTCATGTTCTGAAGAAGGATATCTATTCTTTCCTGATGCTCATCGTCAAGATATAATGTAGGATTATTTCTGATCTCTATATAGCTCAAAATATCCTGAAGGTATTTTAACCCCGGAATACCTTCTGAAATAAATTCATCAGAAAAATGACAATAAAAACCTTCCACATCCGGTGTATTATTAAGAAAGGTTCTGATTTTGTATGGCGGCAGAATAACTACCATATTCTTTTGTATGGTGAACACATCTGAACATACCATTTTTTCAAGACTTCCTTTCTTTATAAAAACGAAATCATTAACTGTCTTACGATGGGGTTGAGAAGGGGTTTTAGCATCTTTGAGAACTTTAAGAGGTTCGATAAAGAATGCATTAAGGTTTTGGTGCACCATACTCCTACCCGCCCAATCCAGATCAAGGATCGATTTAAACTCATCCGGCTTATATTGAGGAATACGATTCATCTCTTAAAAATAATCATTTTCTTCCTCTTCCCGGTTTAAAAGTCGAATATATTAAATCTTTCCTTTTTTCTTAAAAGCAGAATAAGTAATGACAACACTAATCGCCATTAAAATGAATGCTAAGAAGAACGGTGCCCCAGAAAATTTAAATGGAGCCTCGTCGTGCGTGAAGAAATAAAACAGATTGGTCATCATTGGCGGGCCTATAATGGAAGTGGCACTCATTAAACTCGTTAATGCTCCCTGAAGTTCTCCTTGTTCGTTGGAAGGTACACTTTTCGTAATCACAGACTGTAAAGCCGGCCCACAGATCCCACCCAAGCAGTAAGGAACTAAAAAGGCAAACATCATCCAGCCTTCTGAAGCAAAAGCAAACAACAACAATCCTATTGCATACATGGCAAGACCATAATAAATACTCTTCTGTTCTCCTAACCTTGGTGTAGTCCACCTGATTAAAAGCCCCTGTACTAATCCTACCAGCAAACCTACTACTCCTAATGAAATACCAACCATTCTTTCCGTCCAGTTGAATTTATACATGGTAAAGAAACTCCAGTTACTTTGTACAGCATGTCCTGCAATATAAATCAGGATCAGTGCAGTAATAAGCCCTGAGATTTCCGGATGCTTTCCTAAGAACTTAAATGAACCTACAGGATTTGCACGTTTCCAATCAAATTCTCTTCTTTTATCTTTATCCAAACTTTCAGGAAGAATAAAATACCCATAAAGGAAATTAAGAAGGCATAGACCTGCAGCAGCATAAAAAGGAACTCGTGCTCCATAATGCCCAAGAACTCCCCCCAAAACAGGGCCTATAATAAATCCTAAACCAAAAGCAGCACCTATCAGTCCAAAGTTTTTTGCCCGGTCTTCGTCCGTAGAAATATCTGCAATATAAGCACTCGCTGTAGTGACACTGGCTCCGGTAATTCCCGCTATAATTCTTCCCAGAAACAGCCACCAAATAGTTGGGGCAAGTGCAAGGAAAATATAATCTATGGCAAATCCGAAAAGTGAGATCAAAATAATGGGTCTACGCCCATATTTGTCACTCAAATTTCCAACCAGCGGCGAAAAGATAAATTGTGTGAATGCATAGGCAAACCCCAGCCAGCCACCATATTTAGCAGCTTCACTGATATCGGCATGAATTAACTCCTCTATTAATTTAGGAACAACGGGGATAATGATTCCCCATCCTGTTATATCAATCAGTAAAGTAATAAATATAAAGCCTATAGCTGCTTTTTTCTTTGAATTTTCCATGATGCTGCAAAATTAAACAAATCTTAAAAATAATGGTTCTAAATTGCACTATATTAAAGAAGTATAATACTGAACAACAGAATCATATTACATAACTATCTGTTTTTATATTATTTTAAACAATAGAAAGAAGAGAAAATTAAAGATATAATAATCATAAAACAAAAAGACCTGATTTCAGGTGATTCTGAAAACAGGTCTTTTACGATAAATGTTTACATAAAACTAGTTGCTATTAAGTTTTGTAGAGATCATTCGATTGGATATAATGCATTTGATAAGGCAGCTCTTTTTTAAAGTAACCTTTACTACATTACTATACTGATAAGCAGTAATATCTCCGTTAAGTGTTGATCTTACGCCACGGCGGTAATAAGTCGTTTGTGATACTGCCGGTGCATCGTATGTAGCAGAAGTGGCATTGGTAATATTTGTAAAAGTTATATTATCAGCTGAACTTTGCCATTGATAACCCGCTGTTCCTGTAACCTGTGCAGCCGCGGTTTCGGTGAAAGCAGCCGGATCACTATTAATGTCCAAGCAAACTGTTTGGTCAGCAGCTACAGTTCCGGGATTGTTTACTGCATTTACAAAAAGTCTTCCTGTATTTGAATTGGCCTGAAATGAACAAGTATAGAAACTGGATTTAGCCACTACTCTATACTGATTATTATTAAATCCTGCAGGAACATTATTAATATTTAATGTTGAACTGGTAACATTGCTGTAATTTGCTCCGTTGGTAAGATTAGTCCATATAGAGCCATTTAATACCTGCCATTGATAGGTAACATTAGCAGGAGTCTCATCTATATCCGTATTACTGATAACCGCTGTCATGGTAGTGGATCCACCTACAGGTACAGTTCTGTCGGACGGCTGAGACAAGTATGTCATGGGATCTATATAATATTCCGAAAGGATATTGTACACCTTCATTTCATTGAATGTAAAGCCAATTCCAAAATCTGAATAAGATAACCGAACTTCATCCCAAGCTACAGTGGGTATTACTTTAATGATCTTTCTGGGTTGATTATCTCCAAAATCAAAGAAAAAGTGGCCTCCTACCGGAGTTGAATATACTTCCTGACCGTTATTAAAAAATCTGAAACTAGCATCATTGAAGCTAGCATTAAAATTAAATCCTTCAGAAGAAAAATCTATATACACTGGTTTGTTTGCAGGAAAATCGCTCCCGGTAGTTCCTACACTGATATAGATAGGACATATCCCTGCTCCGATACCCGGTTTAAGAGACGCGTATGAATTAACGTCGATATCAGTCATATTGCTGGCATTAGCTGCCACTGCACCCACCTTTAAACAAGGAGGAAAAATAGTAATAAAATTAGCATATTGAGCAGAGGTATTTGTATCCAATAATCTTCCACATCCACCCATGGGCAGGGAAACCATTTCCTGAGATGTCATTTTGTTTGACACGAAAAGACACAATGCTATAAGCATATAACGTAGTATTGAATTTGTTTTCATCATTGATAGTTTTAAGCTGTTAATTGTACACGAAATAATACTCATCCCTAGCTAGGCATGACTGCAATGATTTTATGTTTCCTAAAATTATTTGATAACAAATACAATATTAACAAAGGAGCAGGCTGTAGCTGTTCCTGTCACATCATACCTCAGTATCCCATTAGCATCAATGCTTACATTCTTTAAAACACTTCCGTCAAAATCTGTTACATAATAATAAAGGTCTGTAGCATTTACAAAAAAAGGAATTGCTGCAGGAGCTCCTGTACTGATGACTTTAGGTGTTGAAAACTGTGTTCTATACAACTGGTACAGATCTAAAGTTCTTCCCGTACCTAAAGTAGACGTATCAATGCTGATGGAGGGCATGTAAAAGAATTTAACGATGTTTCCACTGATGGGAACCCAGTTGGGAGAAGCAGGAGTTCCGATATTCTGCGTTAAAGCCTGCCTTTTCAGATCATAAACCAATAAACCATTTGCCGGAGTGGCTACAGTAGTTAGATCAGAAATTCTTGGGATTAATACACCTTTATTGGTGCCAGTAACGTCTAAAGCAGAGCTTTTATCAGGGCTAGGAGTGCCAATCCCTGTCTGTGCGGTAATAATGCCGCCAGCACATAGTGCCGCAGCCACGAATAATTTTTCAAATTTCATTTTTGTTTTGTTTATAGTAAATATATGATAATTTACCGCATAACTCTATATTTTTCTGATTTTTTTTAATCAAAACCATTATTAATATAAAATATTAAAAAAAGCCGTATTATTGAGACCTTACACGAAATTATTAATCTCTAAAAATAGATTTATTTTAAAATAACTCTACTTTATGTTAAATTGAGCGTTTTTTTAAGTCTAAAAAATGGGTTAAAACACGCACACTGAGAAATATATAATAAATTTTAAGCATGAGTAATACAAAAAACATCACAATCATTAATATCCCTTACTACACAAGCTATTAAATACCGCTTCTCAATTCATATAGAAAAATATACTAGAAGATGCCTTAAAGAAAATAGTTCAAAAATGAAAAAAGCCTTTCTTTCGAAAGGCTTTTTACTAATTTATTGTAGTTTGTATTATTTTGAAGCAAGTACTTCTTTCTCGGAAGTTGTTTTTCCGTGTACATCTTCTTCTTTTCCTGTCTTAAGGAAGTCATAAGCAATTGCCGATGCAATAAAGATAGATGAGTAAGTACCGAATCCAATACCAATTAACAGAGCGAACATAAATCCTCTTAGGTTATCACCACCGAAGATAAAGATCGCAAGGATTACCAAAATCGTAGTGAATGAAGTGTTGAATGTTCTACCCAATGTACTTGAAATAGAGTCATCAAATAATCCAGCTAATGTGATCGATTTCTTCTCTCTCAGGTATTCTCTAATTCTGTCGAAAATAATTACCGTATCATTAATAGAGTATCCTAATACCGTAAGGATCGCAGCGATGAAATCCTGGTTGATCTCCATGTTGAATGGCATATATTTATGAAGTAATGAATACGTTCCTAAAATGATAACCGCATCGTGGAATAATGCTGCAACAGCACCTAAAGAGAACTGCCATTTTCTAAATCTGAATAAGATATAGATAAAGATACCTGCCAATGCAGCTACTACTGCAAGGATACCGTGTGTCTGAATATCATCAGCTACAGTAGGCCCTACTTTTTCAGATGAAATGATACCAGCATGATCTTTGTCTGCAGATTTAAAATCATTTAAAGTAGTATTAGCAGGAAGATCTGCTTTTAATCCTTCAAATAATTTCTGCTCAATCGTCTGGTCAGCTTTTAAAGATTCATCTTCGATAAGATAATCTGTAGAGATTTTTAATTGCTTATTATTTCCGAAAGTTTTAGCTTCTACAGAAGAGTTTTTACCATCTTCAGTTTTGAATAGTTTTACTAATTTCTCTTCAACATCATTAGCATTAACCTCTTTATCAAATCTTACTACATAGTTTCTACCACCGGTAAAGTCGATACCATATTTGAAACCGTGTGTAAACATTGATACTAAACAGATCACTGTTAATACAGCAGAAATGATGTATGCATACTTTCTCTTTCCAATGAAGTCAATCCACGTATTTCTGAATAAGTTCTTTGTAGCAGGAGTCCATACAGAAAGTTGTTTTCCTTTGTTTAGTCTGCTGAAGATCATTACTCTTGATAATAATACAGAAGTAAACAATGTCATGATAATACCGATCATCAATGTCAATGCGAAACCTTTAATAGGCCCTGTTCCGAAGAAGAACAATACAACAGCTGTCAATAACGTAGTAGAGTGACCATCAATAATTGCACTTAATGCATGCTTGAAACCATCTTTATAAGCTTCTAAGATACTCTTACCAGCAAATAATTCTTCTTTTGTTCTTTCGTAGATAATTACGTTCGTGTCTACTGCCATAGCCATCGTCAATACGATACCAGCAATACCAGGAAGCGTAAGAGTAAAATCTCCGGAATCCATAATTCCGAAAATATAGAAAAGGTTAATTACCATCGCAATTACAGCGTATACTCCCGCACCACCATAATAGAAAATGATATAAACAATAATAATTAAAAATGCAATTGCAAATGAAATCATACCAGCGTTGATAGACTCCTGTCCTAGTGAAGGTCCTACTTGAGTAGCCTGAACTACTTTAGCACCAGCAGGTAATTTACCAGCTCCTAAAACGTCTACCAATTCTTTGGCTTCTTCCTGAGAGAAGTTACCAGAAATTTGAGTTCTACCGTTAGGAATAGCGTTTACAACATTTGGAGCAGTATACACTCTGTTATCAAGAGTTACCGCTACTGGTTTTCCAACGTTCTTCTCAGTTAACGTTTTCCATTCTTTTGCTCCTTTAGAATCCATCTGCATATCTACAACTACTCTTCCAAGTTCGTCATAGCTAATGTTTGCAGTTTCTACCGCTCCATCTACCGGAGCTTTTTGGTTGATGTTACTTCTGATTGCATACAATACTAAATCATCAGGACTTGTAGCTTCAGGTTTGTAACCCCACATAAACTGTGTATATTTAATGTTGGCAGGACGTGCAGCTATTCCTACTTTGCTGTTCAAGATTTTGTTTACAGCAGCAGTATCTGATAACTTTACGTTGGCAACACCATTACTTCTTAATTTGTCAAGCTGAAGAAGGTTCATGAAGTTCACATTCTTTGCAACTCCCATAGAATCTCCTTTTGCAGCAACCATAGTTGTCAATGTTTGGAAATAAGGGGCAATTTCAGGAACTTGCTGTACTTCCCAGAACTGAAGTTTTGCAGAAGTCTGAAGCATTTTCTTTACTTTGTCAATATCCTTCATACCAGGCATTTCTACAGAAATTCTAGCTGTACCAGGTACTCTCTGAACGTTTGGCTGGATTGCTCCAAGCTTATCAATTCTCGTTCTGATTACCTCGAAAGCTGTTCCTACAGAAAGGTCAACTCTTCTCTTCACAATACTTTTAACCTGCTCATCAGTAGTATTATACTTGATTTCAGATAAAGTCGTATTTCCGAAAAGTTCCGGATCAGCAAGCTTTAGGTTTGTTCCTTTTGCTTTGTTTACTGCATCGAACTGTTCAAAGAAGTTGTCGATGTAAGATTTTGTTGAGTTTTTCTGAGCTTCATCAGTCTTATTTAAAGCCTCAATAAGAACAGGATTTGTAGAATAATTGGTTAAATCATTTACCAAATCTCTTTGGTTGATTTCCAATAGAACATTGATCCCTCCTTTTAAGTCAAGACCCAATTTCATTTCCTTGTCTTTAGCTTTTGAATAATAAAGCTTTGTATACCCAAGATTAAGAGTATCTTCCTTGATTCGTTTGATCTCTTTCTCGTTTCCTTTCGCAGCTTCTATCTGCGATTCAATTTTGCTGGCGTACCAGGTTGGCAATAGCTCGTTTAAGCAAATCAACCCCAGGACAATAGCAACAATTGTAATAAGCCCTTTTCCTTGCATTTTATTATAACTACGTTAAATTAAGTCGGCAAATATAATGATTTTCTTGTATTTTATGAATTTTTAACAACAGAAATGGTTTATTTTCAGATATATCAGTATTCTGATTTCTATTTAAGATTTAACAATTTTTTCATACTATCATAGTGAAGTTTTCAAAAACTGATTGGTATAAAATTTTCATTCACATCTCAATACACTAATTATCACAATATTATGAAAAATTTACTTTTTACCCTAAGTATCTTTTCTTCTTTAATTGTTAATGCACAAAGCATTAATTTGGAAGAATTTGCCACGGGATTAACAAGCCCAGTGGAGATTACGAACGCCAATGACAACCGGCTTTTCGTTGTTCAGCAGAATGGTATAATAAAGATTATTCAACCTAGCGGAGCTATTAATTCAGCTAACTTTCTGAATATTTCATCAAAAATTGTTTTTAATGGTGAAAGAGGTCTTTTAGGACTTGCTTTCCATCCGCAATACCCAACCAATGGGTATTTTTTTGTGTATTATAACAATACAGCAGGAAATATTGTACTGGCAAGATACAGTGTTAATCCAACCAATCCGGATATTGCCGATCCCGCTTCTGAAAAAATCCTGTTAACGATTGTAAAACCATTTGCTAACCACAACGGAGGCAGTATTCATTTTGCACCCGACGGAAAACTATGGGTTGTGACAGGAGATGGCGGAAGCGGTGGAGATCCTAATAATAATGCTCAAAATAAAAACTCATTACTGGGAAAAATGCTGAGAATAGATGTGAATGCTACAGATCCTACTCCATACAATATTCCTTCCGACAACCCTTTTGCAGGTGCTGGTATTGACGGTGCTGATGAAATCTGGGCGTATGGGCTCCGAAATGCCTGGAAATTTTCATTTGATCTTACCACAGGAAATGCCATGATTGCAGATGTTGGCCAAGGAGCGATTGAAGAGATTAACAAAATGCCTATTTCACAAGCTGGAATCAATTATGGATGGCGTTGCTATGAAGGAAACAATGCTTATAATACTACAACAGGATGTCCAGTCCAATCTTCTATGACATTTCCTATTGCCGTATACGATCATTCCGGAGGAAAATGTTCAATTACCGGTGGCTATGTGTACAGAGGCTCTCAATATCCTTCACTTCAAGGAAAATATTTTTTTGCCGATTACTGCTCCAACCAAATCGGTATCTTAGGTACTGATAATTCTATTACCTGGACAACAGCCTATAGTGGGAACGGCTTTTCATCCTTCGGACAGGATTCTCAAAAAGAGCTTTACGTAGCAGGAGTAGAAAGTGGGAAAATTTTCAAAATCACCACAGGAACTTTAAACATCCGTGAAAATAATCTTTCGGAAACCCTAAAAATTTACCCTAATCCCGCTTCCAAAGAGATTTTCATCAGTGGAATTAAAGATAAAAGCGTAACCGCAGAAATCATTAGCGCAGATGGAAGAAAAGTTTTAGTAACAGATCACATCACTAATGAAAAAGGAATTAATATTTCCGGAATTCCCGCGGGGGTTTATTTTATCAATCTGAAATCGGGAGATTATAAGTCCTACAGCCAGAAAATCGTTATTAAATAATACTCCTAACTGTAAACGAAACGCAATGATAATTGCTAATAAGTAACGAAAAAAACTCACAAAGGAATTTCACTCAACTGTTTTATCGTCACGAATGCACGAATATCTTTTATTTATAAGTGTATTGTCATTCCGTAGGAATCTCAACATAGCCTATTGAAATAGAAGAATCTGGATTCCTACGGAATAACAAACTGCATATGGAATTTTAATTATATAAAAAGTCTTATTCAGTTCATGATACAAAAATATTCGTGTATTTGTGGCTAAAATAAAAAGCGATTCAGTGTTGAATCGCTTTTGTTTTTATATTGTCATCGAGAAGATTCTCGTTTCCGGTTTATTCCTCATCATTCTAAGGTCAAAAACCATAGCTACATTTCGAGTGAAGGCTCTCCCCGCTTCAGTAATTTTAATTTCCTTACCTGAAATTTCAACCAATCCGTCATTTTGCATTTCCTCCAGCATTTCTAATGCGTTATCAAGTTCCGGGAAAGAATTGTTTGAAGTAAAGGTCGTTTCAAGCTGACACATCAGATTTAGAATATGTCTTCTTACAATCAGATCCTCGTCATTCAGAACGTGTCCTTTTACAACAGGAATTTTACCTTCTTCCACCATCGTCTGATACTCTTCCACTGTTTTCACATTCTGAGCAAAAGCATACCATGAATCTGAAATAGCAGACATTCCGAGTCCTACCATCAGCTGAGTATTACTTGAAGTATATCCCATAAAGTTTCTGTGAAGCTTTTTATGAATCAAAGATTGATATAAATCATCGTGCTCTAATGAGAAATGATCCATTCCTACTTCAATATACCCTAAATCCTGAAGCAATTTTTTTCCGTCTTCATACAGACGGCGTTTTTCTTCTCCACTTGGAAGATCATTTTCATCAAACCCTCTCTGTCCTACCCCTTTCACCCATGGAACGTGTGCATAGGAATAAAATGCTAATCTATCCGGCTTCAGTTCCATCGTTTTTCTGATCGTATGTTCCATCGCTTCCCAAGTCTGGTGCGGAAGTCCAAATACCAAATCATGACTGATTCCTCTGTATCCAATTTCCTTAGCCCATTCCGTTACGTTCTTCACGTTCTCGAAAGGCTGAATTCTATTGATTGCTTTCTGTACTTTCGGATCGTAATCCTGAACCCCAAAACTTACTCTTCTAAATCCAAGATCATATAAAGTCTGAAGATGTTCTTTTGTTGTATTATTCGGATGCCCTTCAAATGAAAATTCCGGATGTTCCGCAATCTCTACAGTAGAAAAAATGCCCTCCAATAATGTTTTTAAATTTTCAGGAGAGAAAAATGTAGGAGTTCCACCACCAAGGTGCAATTCCTTCAGTTTTGGTTTTTCATTAAAAAGCTCAAGATAAAGTTTCCATTCCTTTAAAACACTTTCAAGATAAGGAACTTCAACACTGTGTTGTTTGGTAATACGCTTATGACATGCACAGAATGTACACAACGCCTCGCAGAAAGGCAAGTGGATATAAATAGAAATTCCTTCCTCTGCATTGGTCTCATGGAATGACCTGATTACTGTTTCTTTCCATTTTTCCGGAGAAAATGTAGATTCGTCCCAATAAGGAACGGTAGGATAAGAAGTGTAACGAGGCCCAGGAATATTATACTTATCTATTAAAGAGTTCATTTTGAAAAATAAAATTTTATAAGGTGAGGAAATTTAACATAATTAAAATTCCATCCTACAAAATTAACCATTAGTTATGAATTTTAACCTATGAATTATATTAGGTTCTAGTTTATAATGAATCTAAATACGCTAACAGAGCATGTTACAGAGATAATGATAAATTCTATCAGTTTTATTTATTTTTTTGATCCGGATTCTCTTATCACAAGTATTTAATATTTACCCTATAAAAATAAATAGATTGGAATCTTTTTAAGAAAATCAAGTGAAAGCGAAACTATTTCAACTTCATCACTATAATTCTACTATTTCCTGCCAACACAACACTGTTTCCATTAATCCATTCACAAACAAAAAGTCCTTTCTCATCAGAGATCTTCTTCCAGGTCTTTCCAAAATCAGAAGAATAACTTATATGTTGATCTCCTACTGCAATAATCTCCTTTCCTTTAGATCCTGGCTTGATTTTTACACAGGTCATATATCCAGCATTCTGTCCGGAAGCTTGAACCTGCCAGGTTTGACCGCCATCGTGAGTGGTTGCAATATTATTAACATTAGCGGCTTGCTTGGTATAATCACCTCCTACTGCAATTCCAAAACGGTCATCAAAAAAATCTATCGAATACATTCCCTGAGAAGATTCTCCTTGAACAAATGGAGTGTTGAAAGCTTCCAGCTTTTCATTTTTTAAATTCATTCTTAAAATTCTCGAAGCCTTCCCCCCTGTGGCAATCCACAGGTATTTCTGAGAAGAAGAGATATTGGTATTGCTTGCAGCGAAAGCAGCTTCTCCTTCGTTTAATTTAAAATCACTTTTAAACGGGTTCCATTCTCCATCCTTGTACACGGCTAATTTCAACAGATTATCCTTATCGGCATCACTGAATGTATAAGCAAGCTTATCATTTACAAAATGCAGGGCATCATAGAACGCCGTTGAAGCATTATCAGTATAAACGATTTCTGATGTAAGATCATTTTTATCAATTTTAAAGAAACGACCGGGACTTACTATATTGATTGCATAAAAAGAATCTTTGTTCTGTCCCAAAGTTCTAAACTCCAGTTTTTCTTCTGATAGCTTTATCTGTTTTTGATTCTTATAATCTTTAAGATCCACAAATCCAAATTTGGAATCAGTCCCACTGTACCAGACTTTATGGTCATACAATTCAAGGGCTCTGATGCTTATTTTATCAGTAAGAATTGTTTCAATGTTTTCCACTTGTTGGGAAAAAGCAGTCATTCCTACAGAAAGGAGTATAATAGAAAATATTTTTTTCATAAGATATTAGTATTTAAGAACAAAAAAACCGCCGAAGCGGTTTATATTATCATTAATCGTTCTGATATTTTTCAGGATTATTAAGTTTACTATTTCTTTTACCATAAAGAAAATATACAACTCCACCTAATAATAACCAGCAAGCAGAAAGCTCTTTAGCATGATCACTTAGGTTATAAATCAAATATAAATTAATAAGTACTCCAAGTCCTACTACAACTTTATAAGCTGGGACTTTGAAAGGTCTGATCAAATTAGGTTCTTTTTTTCTCATTACCCAAACAGCAATACAAACCAATGTAAACGCAAATAGGGTTCCGAAGCTTGTCATATCTGCCAAAGTAGAAATAGGGGTAAATGCAGCAATCAATGCTACGATAATTCCTAGTAAAATAATTCCTTTGTAAGGTGTTTTCGTTTTAGGGTGAAGTTCTCCAAAGAATTTAGGAATCAATCCATCTTTTGCCATTCCGATAAAGATTCTGGATTGTCCCATCATCATTACCATTACTACAGAGATTAGTCCCACTGTAGCGGCGATCGTTACGATATTACTTGCCCAATGTTTTCCTGCAATTTCAAATGCATACGCTACAGGTGCTTTAATTGCATCCGGATATTTCCCATTTGGATTAAAGTCTGTATAATGCATCATTCCCGTTAATACAAGCGATACACAGATATATAAAGCAGTACAGATCAACAATGAAGCAATGATTGCAAATGGTACATCTTTTTTAGGATTTATAGCTTCTCCTGCCTGAGTAGAAACGGCATCAAATCCGATATAAGCGAAGAAAATAGCTGCTGCTCCGGAAATAATTCCTTTGATACCATAAGCAGAAACCAAGTCTCCTTCAGAATTCTTGATCGGAACTTGATCCGGAATGAAAGGCTTCCAGTTTTTCACGCCGTCTGCTGCTGTGTACAGCTCAGGGTTTGAGAAAATGATATAAGCTCCGGCAATTACTACAAAGATAACGGCAGAAGTTTTCATCAAAACAATCAGGTTATTAGCTCCTGCTGCTTCTTTAGTTCCTTTTACCAATAAAGCTGTAATCAAAAGAACAAGAACAAATGCAGGCAGGTTCATAGAAAAACCACCTCCTGTGTAACTGGCAGGATCTGACGTAAGATATGCCGGTAAATGAACGCCAAAGATTTTCAAGAATTTGGTAAAATATCCGGACCAACTCACGGAAACCGCCATACTTGCCATAGCATATTCCAGTATGAGACACCATCCCATTGCCCAAGCAAAGATTTCTCCAACTGTTCCGTACGCATACGCATACGCAGATCCCTCAACGGGAATAATGGAGGCAAACTCCGCATAGCACAATGCTGCAAAAACGCAGGCAATACCTGCTATAATAAAGGAAATTGCAAGTGCTGGCCCTGCATGATAATAGGCTCCTGTTCCCGTAAGAACAAAGATTCCACCTCCAATGATAGCACCTACTCCTATTGCTGTTAGACTCCATTTTCCAAGAACCTTCTTCAGCTCACTTTTCTTCATATCTGCCTCATAGGCACTTAGTGGTTTTTTAACCCAAATTTTCGACATGTTTTTTTATTTATTAAGGATTTACGAAAATATAAAAAATTTAGGAACTCCCGCGTTTATCGTTAAACTTTCATCATTTATTTTACATTAAAATCTTCAAAAGCCCAAACAACATATTATTTAATTCATTTTAAAAAGTCCATATTTTTATTTATTTTTGAACGCATGAATTTATATGATCTTTTTGTAAAGCCTTATGAAAGCTATGATTCTTTACAGATTTTGCTTGAAGCATCAGGTGCTATTTTCGGAACTATGAGCGTATATTTTTCAATTAAGAAAAATATATGGGTATACCCTACAGGCATTATCTCAACGCTGATCTATGTATATATTCTTTTTAATTTCGGACTATTGGGAGACTGCCTGATCAATGTCTATTATACTGTGATGAGTATATATGGTTGGATATTATGGGCCAAAAATTCGGAAGATCATATCCATGTGGATGTTACATGGGCAACAAAAAAAGAATGGGTCTATGCCATCATCCTTTTTATCCTGAGTTTAGGATTGGTTACTTCTATTTATTATTATAAACCTTATATTGACAATCATTTTTCAATGGCAGGAGTCAACCTTGGACTCTATCATTTGGATTGGGCAAATTGGCTGGATATTTTTACCACTTCAATATTTTTAGCAGGAATGTGGTTTATGGCTAAACAGCGCATTGAGAACTGGATTTTCTGGATTATCGGAGACTTAATTTGCATTCCTATGATGATTTTTAAGGGTCTTGGTATCACTTCGGTTCAATATTTGGTATTTACAATAATGGCTATCTTAGGATACCTCAATTGGAAAAAAAGTTTTAAAGAAAAAAAAGTACAATAAAGTCATGAAAAATTTATTAAAAATAGCAGTTAGTATCTTTGCTATTAGCAGTTTAACATCTTGTTTAGCTTATACGGACGGATATGGTAGCAACGGTTATGGTTATGGTGACCCATACTATAACAATGGATATTATTACGCACCTTCCGGATATTACGGTAATGGCGGGTATTATGGTAATGACGGCTATTATTATAGAAACAACATCAATTACTACTATGATAATGGTATGCCTTACTATTATGACACTTATAATAACTCCAGAAGAAAAGTATATGTAGAAAGAAGAAATTCTACTCCTACTTCACAGAGACCTAATAACGGTTTCCGTGATAACAATAGTAATAACGGATATTACAATAATGGAGGCTACAAAAATTCTAATTCTAATAATAGCAGTGGTGGATTCAGAAATTCAAACAGCGGCTATCAGAACAACCAGGGAAATCAGAATAACCAAAGTAGCGGTGGATTCAGAAATCAAAACAATAGCTTTGAAAACAGAGGATCTACCTCAGGAGGCTTCAGAAATTCTGGAAGTACTAACACCGGAAGAACTGAATCTTCATCTTCTAGCGGAGGTTTCAGCAGTGGCGGTTTCAGAAACAGCAGTTCAGGAAGCCAAAATACAAGCACAACTAGAGAACAAAACAGTGGTGGAGGCTTTAGATAGAACAATTATAAATAACGATTATAAATAAGGAAACGAACAGTTAACACTGTTCGTTTTTCATTTAAAATATACTAATTTTGTTTCTTTATTTAGACAAAAAACAATATGGAATTTTATAAATATCAGGGAACAGGAAATGATTTTGTAATGGTAGATAACCGTGACCTTCAGTTTCCTAAAGATAAAAACATCATTGAAAAGCTATGTGACAGACGTTTCGGAATAGGCGCTGATGGGCTTATCCTTCTGGAAAACGATCCTGATTATGATTTTAAAATGGTGTACTATAATTCAGATGGTGGAGAAAGTACTATGTGTGGAAATGGCGGAAGATGCCTGGTAGCTTTTGCTTTTTTCCTTGACGTTTTTGAAGATAAGTGCAAATTCATTGCAATAGATGGTGAGCATGAAGCAGAAATCCATAATGGGATCATTAAACTAAAAATGATTAATGTAGACACTATTTCACACGATGGACAAGATGCTGTAATGAATACGGGTTCTCCTCATTACGTAAAATATGTAGAAAATCTGGGTGATTACGATGTTTATACTCAAGGACACGGGATCAGAAATTCGGAAAATTATAAAGAAAAAGGGATCAATGTTAACTTTGTTGAAAAAATTTCAGCCAATGAGATTTTCGTAAGAACCTATGAACGAGGCGTTGAGGATGAAACTTACAGTTGTGGAACCGGAGTTACAGCTTCGGCTTTAACTTTTCTTCAAAAAGACAATCTAACTTCCGTAAAAGTTAAAACTTTAGGAGGGAATCTTAAAGTATATGCTGAAAAAAGCGGTGATTCATTCTGCAATATCTGGCTGGAAGGACCCGCAAAGCAAGTTTTTAAAGGTAAGGTAGAACTTCTTTAAAATCAAAACTTTTAATCAATAATATAAGAATGAAAAAAGCTATTCTCATTATCATTCTGCTGGTTTTTGTAGTGGCAGGATTTTTTGGTTTGAGATTTTATAATAAATACTTCGGAAATAACGTAGAAAAGGACGGTTATATTTTGATCCCTCATAAGGCAAACTTTAATCAGATCCTGGATTCTATTGCTCCGTATATTAAAGATCGTGAGTCTTTTGAAATTGTAGCTAAAGACAAAGGTCTTCCTGACAATTTTAAAGCGGGACGTTATCACATCCAAAGCGGGAAAGGAAATACAGATCTCGTAAATATGATTAAAGCAGGTAACCAAACAGCAAATTCATTCAGAATCGGAGATTTTGGAGATATGTACCAAATGATTGGTAAGGTTACCAAAAAAACAGAACTGGATTCTCTTCATTTTGTAAATGACCTGGATGTTGTTGCTCAGGAAAAAGGATATAAGAACGTTGAAGATCTGAAAAAATATTTCTTCATTGATACTTATAATTTCTTCTGGACAGTAAGCCCAAGAGAGTTTTTTGCAAAGTTTGAAGATCAATACAATGAATTCTGGACTTCTGAAAGAAAAAATAAAGAACAGCAATCCGGCCTTACAAGAGAGCAGATTTATGCACTTGCTTCTATTGTTTATAAGGAATCCGGAGGAAAGAAGGATGAAATGAAAACGATTGCAGGATTGTATTTGAACCGTTATAGAAAAGGAATGAAACTTCAGTCTGACCCTACGGTGATCTATGCTATCAATAAGCAGACGAATTTTAAAGAGTCTATCAAAAGGGTCTTATATAAGCATCTGTCTACTCCTTCTCCATACAATACCTATGCTAATGCAGGGATTCCTCCTGGGCCTATTTGTGTAGTGGATAAGAACTCAGTAGATGCTGTTTTGAATGCAGAAAACAATAATTATATATTTATGTGTGCAGACCCTGCAAGGTTTGGGTATCATAAGTTCACTGCTAGTGCGGAAGAACATGCTGTAAACGCAAAGGCTTATCAGGACTGGCTTAATTCAAAAAATATAAAATAAGCTCAGCAGATAGCTGAGTGTTATCAATAAAAACGGAATAATTAAATCATAATATTTTAAAAATCAACCCAATACTGATTTTAAAGGTATGTAGGGTTATCCCTTCACGATTTTATACAAAAAAATAACCTATGAAGAATAAGACAGAAATTGTCAATATTTTCACCAGAAAAGCACTAGGACTTACATTCGTACTTTCGGCAGCTGCAATGGCATTTGCACAGGAGAAAGCCGGCGTTACGGGGATCATTGTCAATAAAAAGAATCAACCTGTACCTTACGCCTCAGTAACCTTTACGAACAAAGCCAACAAATCATTAAGTGATGCGGTATTGACCGATGAAAAAGGGCAATACAAATTACAGCTTACTCCCGGAAGCTATGATATTACTGTAGAGGCTATTGATTACAAAAAAAGCATCATCAATAAAAACATTACCGGAGCCGGTAATATTGGTGCCCTATCTATTGACGCTTCAACGACATCCACATTAGATGGAAAAACACAAGAGTTACAAGGGGTTGTTATTACAGCATCTGCAGCTAAACCTTACAAGGTAGAGCTGGATAAAAAAACGTATGATCCATCTCAGGATATTGTAAGCAAAGGAGGAAGCCTTCAGGATGTTCTGACAAATGTTCCGTCAGTAACAGTAGATACAGATGGAACGGTTTCTATGAGAGGAAGCTCCAATGTAAAATTCTTAATTAATGGTAAGCCTTCTTCCCTATTGGGTATTGATGATGGAGCGAATGCTTTGCAGAGTATTCCTGCTGACCAGATTGAGAAAATTGAAGTAATCACGAACCCTTCTTCAAAATTTGAAGCTAGTGGAACTTCCGGTATCTTAAATATCATTCTTAAAAAGAGCAAAAAGATTGGGTTTAACGGAAGCGTGGTTGGAACTTTGGGATATTTTCCAAGAACATCTCTAAACGCCAATTTAAGCTGGAGAAAAAACAACTGGACTTGGTTTGTAAATGGTGGCGGTGGCTATACAGAAAACAAGACGAAAAACAATTCTGAAACCACTTACCATAACATTAAATTCCCAACAATAAATCCTATTCCAACTACACAGGACGAAATAGATCAAATTCCAACCATTGCTGTTCATCAGCTTCAAAATTCAACCAATAAGACGTATAGCAAAAACTATAATTTGAATGCTGGTTTTGTATATGATATTTCAGACAAAACATCCATTAATTTAACGGGATTAGTAAGAACTTTTGAAGGGGATGGAAATGAGCTTGTCAACACTTATGATACTTTCTATAAATATACTGGAAATACTTCAAATTTATGGAAACTCATGAACCCTTACACATTAAGGGATGCTAAAAGTATCTTTAACAATCTTGCCTTCCAGGGAGATGTAGGGTTGGATCACAAGTTTGATGATAAAGGTCAAAATTTATCTTTATCATTAAGTTTACAAAGAAACAGAAGTAACAATAATGCTGATATTCTGGAGAGTTTAGATTACGTACCTTCTGTACAGGATATTACAAGAAGGCATTCTGTAAGCAAAACCATAATAGGAAAAGCAGATTATGAATTACCAATAGGTGAAAATTCAAAACTTGAAGCCGGTTACAGACTAGATATCAATAACAATACTTATGATAATTTTGTAAGCAGTACGTCTAATAATCCTCTTATTCCTGATTATAACAACAATACAGATTACAAGGAAATGTTCAACGCATTCTACTTGCAGTTTAAGAGTAAGATTGGAAACTTTGGGTATCAGGTAGGATTAAGAGATGAAATTTCTAACATTAAAATCAACTATATCAGCCAGAACCCTACGAAAGCCCCATTAGATAAACCCAAGAATTACAATAATTTATTTCCAAGTGTATTCTTAAGTTATGATATCGCGAAGAACAATCAAATCTTAGTTAATTATTCCCGCAGAATAGACAGACCAAGATCTTTCTTTATGGTTCCTTTCCCGAACTATACGAATAATCAGAATATTTTTGAAGGAAATATTGATTTGAATCCATCTTATGTAGATTCATATGAAGTAGGTTATAATCTGACTAAGAAGAAGTTTACCCTAAACCCTACTTTCTATTACAGACATGCCACAGATGACACTAAAATGCTAGTCTACAGACCGGATGAAAGAGAGAAAGTATTCTATACTAAACCTGAAAACTTAGGAAATGATGATCGTATTGGTTTGGATCTGAACTTTACCTATGATCCTTTTGCATGGTTTAAAATTATGGGTAGTGCCGATATATTTAGATACAAAACAACGGGAATTGCTTCCTATCTGACGACAGATATCAATGGTTTATCTCAGACAAGGACGTTAAACTTTAACGGTAGTGGTTTCTCCACAAGATTACGTCTTAATACAACGTTCAGATTGGATAAGACATTAAGCGTACAGTTACAAGGGTTTTACAGAGGAGGTCAAAAAACAGACAACCAAGATAGAAAAGATATGTATGCTTTGAACTTTGGAGCATCTAAAACAATCTGGAAAGGAGATGGAACTATTTCTTTCAATATTCAGGATATCTTTAACACAAGAGGTATGGAAGTATTTAACTATACAAGTGACTATACGAGAAGCAGCTATATGCAATGGCAGCCAAGACAGTTTTCTGTATCTTTAACCTATAGATTCAAACAAGGTGAGAAAATAGAACAGCCTAAGAGAAAAAAGGATATTAATTCTAATACAACCGGGGACGAACAACAAGGCCCGATGTAATACAACAAAAATCCCGAAAAGTAATTTTCGGGATTTTTTATTCTTTTATTTTACAGTTTCTGGTCTTTCAGCTTTTTCTTTTTCAGCTTCGTAAATTCTTTTTCTTAAATCGCTGGTGGAAAACCTGTGGTCTCTTTTGTTATAAAAGATCTCAATTCCTTTGTCTTCACAATATTGTTTACCGGTAAAATCTCTATCCATGTAATCATCACCAATGATTCTTACATCGATTACAAATGATTTTAAAATATCCAGCAAATCCTCTTCGGTGTAGTAAGGAATAATTTCATCTACAGCGTTCACTGCTTTCAACTGAATATAACGTTCAACGATCGTTTGACTTGGCTTGTTCTTATTGGGACGATCGTGAGATGGATCAATCTGTAACCCAACAATCAGATAATCACACACTGTTTTTGCTTCTTCAAGCATTTTGATGTGCCCTGCGTGTAATAAATCAAATGAGGAAAATGTAATACCTATTCTTTGTGTCTTCATATTAATGTTAAATTAAAACTTCGCTGAGATAAATGTTCTTTTAAAGGGATAAAAGACCGGTGATTCAGGGAAGATGTTTTGTAATTGTTGTTTATAATCGTTTTTAAATTGTTCTTTCATCTCATCAGGAAGCCTTTCTATATAAGGAAGCATCGCTGTTCCGGAAGCCCAGGTAAATACAGCCTCTGCATTTTCTAGAACATGGGGAAATACTTTCTCATACACGGTAATGTTTCTTCCTTTATGATCAAATAATATTCGGGCGTAGTCTTCAATCGTTAAAACGGTATACTCTCTTTCCCAGCCATTATAAGCACTTTTATAAGGTTCAGTACCAGCAATCTTTCTAAGAAGCTGATGTACTATATATTCATGATTAGATGGTATCTGTACTGCTAACTGGCCTCCTTCCTTAATCTTACTGATGATTCTTGGAAAGAGTTCCTTATGATTATTACACCATTGGATTGCTGCATTGGAAATAATCAAATCATAGGTGTCTCCTAGATGAAGCTGTTCTTCAATACTTCTTTTTTCAAAACTCAATCGGCTTGTTTTGAATTGAGCTGCTTTTTCTAGCATTTCCTCTGAAGAATCTATTCCTAAAACCTTTGAGTCTTCAAGATAATCCAAAAGCTTAGACGTTAATTCTCCTGTTCCACATCCCAAATCTATAACAGATATTCCTGTTCTTGATTCGACAAGCTTTAAAAGATCAAAGAATGGAGCAGAGCGCTCTTCTTTAAACTGATCGTACACTTCCGGATTCCAAGCCATAATGATTGTATTTTTATGATTCTAATTTCTCGAATTAAGATATTTTTGCCATTCCCAGACTGTTCTTAAAGACTCTTCCAGTGATGTTTCAGATTTCCAATTAAGTTCTCTATCCGCTTTAGAAGGATCAGCATAAGCAATAGTAATATCTCCTTCTCTTCTATCGCAGATCTGGTAAGGCACCTCTACTTCATTTGCTTTTTCAAAAGCTTTTACAATTTCCAAAACGGATGAGCCTTTTCCTGTTCCCAAATTAAAAATATCAATTACAGCTTCTACTGATTGATCTTTTATAAGTTTCTTCAAAGCTAATACGTGAGCTTTTGCCAAGTCCATAACGTAAATATAATCACGAACCGCTGTTCCATCTGATGTTTGATAGTCATTTCCCCAAATGCTTAGTCTCTCACGTACTCCTGCAGCAGTCTGCATTACGTAAGGAACCAAATTATTGGGAACTCCTATTGGCAGTTCTCCAATTTTTGCAGAGGGGTGTGCTCCAATAGGGTTAAAATATCTCAACAATGATATTTTCCTGTTGTATGCCTTCGCAAAATCGATCAGAATCTCTTCTCCCATTTGCTTTGTTTTCCCGTAAACGCTTTCAGGCATTTTCAAGGGTGTATTTTCATCAATCGGCATCACATCTGCCTGTCCATATACGGTACATGATGAACTGAAAATAAAGTTTGAAATTTCTCTTTCTTTAAATTCCTGAAGAATATTGATTAGGGAAAACAAATTGTTTTCATAATAGTCTACAGGTTTTACCTGGCTCTCTCCTACAGCTTTGAAAGCTGCAAAATTAATACAGCCATCAATTTTATGTGCATCAAAAACCTGAGAAAGAAGTTCTTTACGCTTCAGGTCAAAAGGATAAAAAACAGGTTTTTTACCTGTAATTTCCTCAATATTTTTTAAAATAAACCTCTCCGAATTGGATAGATCATCTACAATAACGACATCAAAGTCATTATTGAGAAGTTCCACTACAGTGTGAGAACCAATGTATCCAAGTCCTCCGGTAACAAGTATTGCCATTTTTTAATCTTCGTGTTTTCCTATATTTTCTATTTCATTTTTTTCTATTTCTCTATAATTTAGATAGTAGATATAAAAAAGAATAAAACCTATAACTAATGTATTAAAAATAATTACAAAGTTATAATATGAATTGTTAATGTAACTTTTAATTAAGGTATAGTTAGCAAAACAAACTAAAATAAAGATCACTACCGCAAAAAAATTGAGAATAGCCTTTGTGTATTTTAATTTGTAAAAAATAACGATCACCGCCATTAAATTTACAATAATGTAAAGAGAGTATTTCAGAATATTTTCAAAAATACTCTCTTTATAGTATTCAGAGTAAGATGAGGAATTATAGGATATCACCGTATTTATTAAATAAAGTGAATAGATCCCTGTAATAAAAAGATGAAACCCTAAAAAGATTTTATACTTTTTACTTTTAAGAAAAAATTCCTTCATACTTTTTTATCCCATAAACTCAAGCACAGCATCTGTGATATACTTTAGCTGTTCTTCGTCTAATTCCGTATGCATCGGTAGAGAGATCACCTGATCCAAAAGCTTATCTGTATTCACAAAGTCAGCAGCATTACTTTCCTGGAAATATGCTTTTTGCTTTCTTAGTGCTACCGGATAGTAGATCATTGCCGGAATTTCCTTTTCTGTAAGGAACTTCTGAAGTTCGTTTCTCTTACCGTTCAGGATTCTTAGTGTATATTGGTGGAATACGTGAGTAGAGCTCTCAGATCTTTTAGGTGTTAAAATATTTTCATTCCCCGCAAAGGCTTCATCATAATAATCTGCAGCTTTTCTTCTTGCTTCATTGTATGAATCCAGGTGAGGTAATTTTTTTCTTAGAACAGCAGCTTGAATACTGTCTAGACGAGAGTTCACTCCTACCTCATCGTGATAGTATCTTTCGTACATTCCGTGGTTTACAATTCCTCTTAAACGGTGTGCCAGATCATCATTGTTTGTAAAAATAGCTCCACCATCTCCATAACATCCAAGGTTTTTGGACGGGAAGAAAGAGGTTGTTCCTACTGTTGCCATAGTTCCGGCATATTTTGATGTTCCATCGGAGAATGTATATTCTGCACCAATTGCCTGTGCGTTGTCTTCAATTACATATAAATTGTACTCTTCTGCAATTTTCAGAATTTCCTCCATATTGGCACATTGTCCGAATAGGTGTACCGGAATAATTGCTTTTGTCTTTGGAGTGATCGCTTTTCTTAAAGCATCTGTTGATATTGTAAAAGTATCATAGTCCACATCTACTAAAACCGATTTTAATTTAAGTAAATGAATCACCTCTACTGTAGCTGCAAAAGTAAAATCTGCAGTAATTATTTCATCCCCTTCCTTCAAATCCAACGCCATAAGGGCAATCTGTAATGCATCAGTTCCATTAGCACATGGAATAACATGCTTTACATCTAAATAAGACTCCAATTCATTCTGGAAAGACTTCACTTCAGGACCGTTGATAAAAGCCGCGGAATCCATTACATTTAAAACTGCATTGTCTACATCATTCTTTATTTTGTAATACTGACTTTGCAAGTCAACCATCTGAATTTTTTTCATAAATAAATTATTTCTGTAAAAATAAGGATTTTAAAATCCTATCAAAAATTTTATTGATTTTGTTTTTATCTTTATACAAAAATTTATATGAAAAAATTTTTACTCTTTTGTTTCCTAGCAGGTTACTCCTATACTACAGCACAAACTCAGCTTGTTTTTGTGTATTTTAAGGATAAGCCTAATAAAGCTGCTTTTTTTGCTAATCCTCTTTCTGAACTTAGTCAAAAATCCCTTGACAGACGCACAATATTAGGAATATCACTTAATGATCAGGATGCTCCCATAGAACAATCTTATATACAAAATCTTCAAAATCTGGGATTTACCGTCACCGATTATTCTAAGTGGCTTAATGGTGCTGCTGTAAATGCTACTGCTACTCAAATTGCCCTTTTGCAAACACAGCCTTTTGTACTTTCTGTGGAAAGTTTTGCCAAAAACGGAGCAACTATTGTAAAGTCGTCACCTGTTAATAAATGGAATAAGCCCACCAATGCACAAAAAGTGCTTACAACTTTTGAATATGGTTCGGGGACAGCACAGATAGACCAGAGCAATATAAGACCTCTTCATCTTGCCGGTTATACCGGAACCGGAATTTCTATTGCTGTTATTGATACCGGATTTCCCACCGTAAATACCGGAGCAGCATTTCTAAGATTAAGAAACAATAATAAAATAAAAGGCGGCTATAACTTTGTCAACAAATCAACCGACATCTATAATTCTTCCCTGAATGCCCATGGCACAACTGTTTTAGGTGTTATGGGTGGATATCTGGAAAATGTTTTTACAGGTTCGGTTCCGGATGCTGATTTTTATCTGTACTGTAGCGAAAATACAGCAGCTGAAATCCCGGAAGAAGAACTCTATTGGATTGAAGCAGCAGAAGAAGCTGATAGAAAAGGGGTCGAAATTATCACCACATCCCTTGGATATAATGTTTTTGATAACCCACAATATAATTACACCTATGCTAACATGAACGGGACTACTTCCTTTATTGCTAGAGGGGCCGGAATTGCTACAGACAAAGGAATTTTCGTCCTTGTTGCTGCTGGAAATTCAGGAGATAAGCCGTGGCATTATCTTCTTACCCCTTCAGACAATCCTAAAGTATTTACCATTGGCGCTGTAGATGCTGCCGGGAATTCTTCCATATTTTCATCTTTTGGCCCTAATTCACTTGGAGTCGTTAAACCTGATGGAAGCACCCGCGGAACGGCTACGGCTACAGTTTTAGGTGACACAACTTATAGTACTAACGGAACCTCCCTTGCCACTCCTATTGCTGCAGGAGGGGTAGCCTGTCTTCTTCAGGCATTTCCTACCATGAACAGGGATCAGCTCAAAACAAAATTAAGACAAACGGCTTCACTTTATCCTAACCATAATGACCAGATGGGATATGGCATTCTTAATTTTGGAAGTCTGTACAACAGTGTATTAAATACGTCTGAAATTGTAAAAAAAGAAAAATTTGCTCTGTTTCCGAATCCTGTTAAAAATATTTTGAATATTGCATCAGAAAATGGTATCATTTCACTGGAAATTTATGATAATCTGGGAAGATTAATCAGAAAAGTAAACAACGAAAAATCAGTAAAAGTTGATGACTTTTCCAAAGGAGTTTATTATCTTAAAATCATCTCACAAGACAAAGTTTATTATGAAAAATTTATAAAAGAATAAATAAAAATGGCTGTTTCAAATGAAACAGCCATTTTTATTTAAGTTTGTTATTGGAATTAGTCAGCAAAGGGACATGCACCATTCTGGTAATTTTTCTGGGAATATATTCTCCTTTCTTACTATGTTTTTTTGCAAAAGGAGAAAGCATTTCTATACCCTCATAAGTGTTGGCATCTTTTGATAGAAAACGGTCAACATTAATTTCACCAATGCGAATTACTTCATTCTCATTTAGCTTATCTTGGTCAAACGGCAACTCTTGGAAGTATACAGGAATTAAAGCAGAAAACTGTTTAGGATTGGAAAATGATATATCTTCCATATTCAGTTTCAGGTATAATTCCGGTGGCTGGCAATTGTATCCTTCCCCACAACCAAAACAAGTATAAGATAGTAATACATTATACTTCTTGCTTACAGGATTATATTTCAATTCAGATTCTCTAAGATATGTACTGGCTTCGTTTACAAACACCTCAAGATCTTGGTATTGATATGAAGTGTTTTTTTGTGACTTTATACTAAACTCAAATTCAAATTTCCACATTTGTCTAGCCTGACCAGATCCCAAAATAGAAATGAACAATAAGAACACAGCACTTAATCTTTTCATTCTTTCTAAGCAGAATTCCTACTTGCATTAATATTTCCGAACAAAGATCTTGTTACCAGTTTTTCATAGGCTTCTTTATTTCCCTCTCCTTTCTGGATTTTCATCAAAGCATATTGCTGAATACTCAACAGCGGAAGAACAATTTTTTCACGAATTTTCACAGATTTTCTGGATAATGGATCTTCTTCCTGAAGCATTTTGAACCCTGTAAGCTCCAACATAATGTCCCTTGAAAGCTCATATTCATTGAAAAGAATATTCCAGAAAGCACCGAATTTAGGATTGTTTTTGATATAATACGTCAACGGAAAGTAGGATTTGTTCATACTCATCATTGAATTTAAAACCAATGTTTTAAAGAAATCCGAACCTTTATACAAGTCTCTAACCTCTTCAAACCTTCCTTGCTCTTTCATCTGCTGCATTGCATATCCAAAACCAAAAAACCCGGGAACATTTTGCTTCAATTGTGACCAGGATCCTACAAATGGTATCGCTCTTAGATCTTCAAATTTCAGTTCACTTCCGCCACCTCTTTTCGATGGGCGGCTTCCAATATTTGTTTTTCCATAGTACTCCAATGTACTCATCTCCTGAAGATAAGGAACAAACATTGGATGAGCTTTCAAATCTGAATATTTCTGGTAACTGATATTGGCAAGCTCAATGATCAATGCTCTTTCTTTTTCTGTAAGATCTTTTTTAGCATTTTTGAATACATCATTTTCTACCCCGGCCGTCAAAAGCTGTTCAAAATTATACTTTGCCTGTTCTTTATTTCCAAAAATACTGGTAATAGTCTGCCCTTGAATCGTAAGTTCAATTTTATTGTTGGCAATTGTTTTTCCTTGGGAAGCATAGAAGTCATGGGTCTTTCCTCCTCCTCTTGCTGGCGGCCCGCCTCTACCGTCAAAAAATACCACTTTGATATTATTTTGTTCCGAAAGTTTAGTCAGCACTTCTTTTGCTTTATAAATTTCCCAATTGGCTTTTAAATATCCGCCATCCTTTGTTCCATCAGAAAATCCTAGCATAATCGTCTGCTGATTGCCTCTTCTTTCAAGATGTTTTTTATAGACAGGGTTCTGATACAGTTCGTTCATCACATGTTCTGCATTATCAAGACCTTCCATGGTTTCAAAAAGCGGTACAATATCCATATTGATTTCCTCATCCTGATAACCACAAACCTTAAAGAATGCGTAAACATTCATCACATCTTTCACAGCATCGGAATTGGAAATAATATAGCGGTTCATGCCTCTCAATCCATTCAGATCCTGAATTTCAGAAACCTGAGAAACCGTTAGTAAAGTATCTTTTACAATATCTTCAAAATCGTTGGCATTTACAGAATTTGACATTTGAATCAGCTTATTGAATTTTTGTTCATGATCTGCCTCCTCATCACCATATACTTTAGCAAAAACTTCATCAATTACTTTCTGATGAATCCTGCTGTCCTGGCGAATATCCAATGTTGCGAAATGAGTTCCGAAAATCTTCACACGATCTCTGAAATTAACCAAAAGATCCAGGAACAAGGAATTGTGTTCATTGATCAATATTTTTTCAGCTTCATCCGTCTTCTTTAAAATCGCTTCTGCAGTAATTGTTTTTCCATCAAAAATTGCAGCATACAATTCTTCACTTAAAGCGGTTAATACTTCAGAAACACCTCTAAAGCTCAATCTTCTTCGGATAAATTTCAAGTGGCTATAATAAGACTTTAGAATTGCAGAACGAAGTTCTTCGGCCACTCTTTTGGTGACATCTGCCGTTACAAAAGGATTTCCGTCACGATCTCCACCTGGCCAGAAGCCAAGCTGAATAATATCTTCATGCAGATGGAAATGTCCGTTTCCAAATATTTTTTTAATCTTAGTAAATAGTTCACCAATGGTATCATAATACACATATCTCAGATATGAAATAATACTCAAAGCCTCATCAATAGGTGTAGGTTTTTCTTTATTCACAAAAGGTGTTTTTCCTAATTGCTGCAAAAGTGTATCAATCTGTGTAACGGAATCACTGGTAATAGCTCCTCTCAGATCCTGAATAATTCTCTGTACTGAACTTGGATAAAACTGAGTAGGGTGTGCGGTAAATACAACCTTCACACTGAAATCTTTCAGTTTCTCACGTACCTTTTCAATTTTATGATCCTGAAAAGAGCGTTCAAAAAGATTGGTTACGGTTCCGCCATCACTCTCAGAATGTAGATTTGGAAACGCAGCATCTTCGATACTATCGAATAAAACCACTTGCCTCTCTATATATTGGATGATCTTAAAAAGCAGTTCAAGTTTCTGCTCTTCAGTCTGAAGATCCGTATGGTTTTTAAAAAATTCTTCGACGATTTCTTCGGGTGTTTTTCCTACCTCATAGCCGGTTCTGCTTTCCTCATAAAGGAACGGAAGCAGCATTCCGATATTCGTCATTTTATCATAGGGCAGGCTCATAAATAATGAATTGTAGATCTGGAATTTATTCTCCACGATCTGCCTGAATTTTTCTGCGCGTTGGTCGTGTCTCATAATAACAAATGTAAGTGATTTTGAAATTAGTTGAATTGATAAATGACAAAAAATGAAAAGTTAATTTACTTATTTCAAAATTTATTTTTAAAACTTTATCATCACCTGAAAATTAAAAATAATAGTGATAACTGCAGTCTTTTTTATCATAAAAAGTTAAGCATTCCATACATCATCATTATATGTATCTTCAATGAAACATTTCGTAACTTTGAACCTTCATTAATTCTTATCTACAATATCATCCGATGCTGTATTAAAAAATGTCACAAATGGGTTATATCAGAGAATATTACGAGCAAATTGTTAAGCTACAAGAATCTGAATGGGAATTTATCGCAGGATATTTCCATAGAAAAGTGTATGCTAAAAATGAGATCATTACTCAGCAAGGCAATACAGAAAATTTTCTATCTTTCATTGAATCCGGATTGGTCAGGTTTTATATTCCTGATGATGAACATGGCTATACTTTCAGCTTCAGTTTTGAAAAAGAGTTCACCTGTGCCTATGATTCTTTTCTTACCCAAACACCTTCTGAATATGAGATGCAGGCATTAACAGAAACTGTGGTATGGCAAATTTCTTACAACGACTTACAGAAAATATACAGTCAAACCAATGTAGGAAACCATTTGGGGCGTTTTGCTTCAGAGAAACTGTTTCTGGCAAAAAGCAAAAGAGAAATATCTTTATTGAAGCTTACGGCCAAAGAACGGTATTTAAAATTATTCACAGAACAGCCTGAACTGCTCCAACGAGTTCCGTTAAAGTATATTGCTTCTTATATCGGGATTACTCCACAAGCTTTAAGCAGAATCCGTAGACAGATTAATTAACATAGGTTCATTGTATATCTCTCCTCTTCTGCTGAACTTTGCAGAAAATTATTTCAATGAATTTACCTATTGTTGCCTATGGAAACCGCATTTTAAAGCAAAAATGTGTATCAATTAATGAAAACAGCCTGGAAATCCAGGATCTCATTTCCAATATGTGGGAAACCATGGAAAATTCCAACGGATGTGGACTTTCCTCGTCCCAGATCAATAAACCTCTACAGCTTTTTATTGTTGACAGCCAAATCATCTTTGAAAACTTTGATACTGAAGATCAGCTCCTTAATTTCGAGAGGAATGATAAAGGAATCAGGGAAACTTTTATCAATGCTAAGATCATCGATTCTTCTGAAGAAACCTGGGAAGATTATGAAGGCTGTCTAAGTATTCCCGGCTTGTCTCAAAAAGTGGAAAGGCCATGGCAGATTACTATTCAATATCTCAATCAGGATTTTATCCAACAAACGAAAACTTTCAGTGGGTTAACAGCAAGAATCATACAGCATGAATATGATCATACGCAGGGTGTTTTATATATCGATCATTTAAAACCCCTGACGAAAAAAATGATTGAATCCAAATTGAAAAAGATCATTCATGGAAACATCAAAACAGGATATCCTATGAAGTTTCTATAATCCACTCAAAGCATTAAAAAGCATCAGTAATTTTTGTAAATTTGTCCTGAAAACGCATTTCTTTATGAAAATAATCATCACTCTTTCCCTGATCATTTCCAATCTGCTTTCTGCTCAGATCACGGTTCCTGATGATTATAAAAAAATCCCGAATATTCTGGACACTACGGAATATCTTTATCCATTCATCATTCCCAGCAAAGAATATGATTACTGGAGGGTATTGACCAATGACCCTGATCCGGATAAAGCTATCATTTATGAAAGTCAGGCTCCTCTTTACATGACAATTAACGAGCCTGCTCCTGAAAAAGGATTTCTCCAGAAATGTATGGGTAATAACTGTTTTTCATATATCCTTGCCTGCAAAAAAGACAGAACTGTTTATTTTTCCAATGAACAACAATTAAGAGATTTCGTCGGAACAGTTGATAATCTTCCCGAAGCGCTTTTAATAGCGACTACTTATGGATATTCAATTGACACTCAAAATCATTTCACGGGTTCCTACAAAATTGATGATCACTACATTTCACTATATGCTTTACAGGCTAAAGGTTGTCCCGTAATTAAAGAATCTTTTTTAATTAAAATCAATCGAAAATCTGGAAAACTGGCAGCTAAAAGTAATGGTATTTACTCAAAAAGTGAAAATTGCAATACTTTATAGCCTGTTTTAAATATACAAAAGCGTAAAGATTATATTACACAAATGCACGAATAAAATAATTCGTGCATTCATTGAAAATTTAAAACAGGTTGACCTAAAATAATTTTTTTGTGTTTTTTATCGTCTTCACCATCAGATATTAATGGCTCCTTGTCCAGAAGCTATCAGATAAGCTTCCTTCAAAGTCTCTGAGTAGGTTGGATGGGCATAAGAAATACGAAACATATCTTCTGCGGTTACCTCATACTCCTGTGCAATTACGCCCTGTGCAATCAGGTCAGCTGCTCTTGCTCCGATAATATGTACACCAAGAACCTCTCCATATTTTGGATCTACCAAAACTTTTGCAAACCCATCCACATCCATAGCAGCTCTTGCTCTTGCGCTTGCCGAAAACGGGAATTTCCCAACATTATAGGCAATATTATTCTTTTTAAGATATTCTTCGGTATAGCCCACAGATGCTACTTCCGGCCAGGTATATACAACTGATGGAATACGATTATAATGGATATGATGTTTTTGTCCGTTAATCAATTCCGCAACCAAAACCCCTTCTTCTTCCGCTTTATGGGCGAGCATTACTCCTCCTATAACATCACCAATAGCATAAATATTAGAAACAGAGGTCTGATTATTTTCATCTACTTTAATAAATCCACGTTGATCCAACTGTACATCAGTATTTTCCAGCCCCAATCCTCTTGTATAAGGGCTTCTTCCTACAGCAACAAGAATATAATCGGCTGTCAATTCATTTTCTGTACCGTTTTTATCTTTAAAAAAGACTTTTGCTTCAGACTCTGAACCTTCTGTTTTATATACGGATTGTCCCAAACGGATATCAACACCTTCTTTTTTAAGAATTTTTTGCAGATTTTTTCCTAATTCATGATCCATAGCGGCGATCAGATGATCTGCATATTCAAGAATAGTGACCTTGGTTCCAATTCTGTTAAAAATAGAAGCCATTTCTACTCCAATGACTCCCCCACCAATAATGATCATTGATGTGGGTTTATCGTTTAAAGATAAAGCCTGAGTAGAAGTGATGATTCTTTTTTTATCAATTTCTACCCCTGGAATAGTTGAGGGTTTTGAACCTGTTGCAATGATATAGTTTTTGGCAGTAATCTCTTTAACTTCTGTTTCATGAACAACTTTAATGGTTGTGTTATTGATAAAACCAGCTGTACCTCTCAAACGAGTAATTTTGTTTTTACTCATTAGGAAATCAAGTCCACTAATATTCTTACCTACTACCTCTGACTTTCTTTTGTACATCTGGGTAAAATCAAGTTCTATTTCATCAAGCATAATTCCATGCTCTTTAAATTTATGATGAGCTTCTGCATAGTGGTGAGTACTGTCTAGTAAAGCTTTTGTCGGAATACAACCCACATTGGTACAAGTTCCGCCCAACGCTTCATATTTCTCAATTATTACGGTTTTATACCCCAATTGAGCACTTCTTATAGCAGCAACATATCCTCCGGGGCCTGAACCAATTACGGCGATGTCATAATTTTCCATTTGATTTATTAATTTTTTATGGTTAAATTTACTTGCAAAATAAAAGCAAAATTAAAACAAACACTTTCAATTTGCAAGTAATATTTTAAAATAAAAATAATGAGTAAAAAAAGATCAGACTGTCCCATCAGCTGTTCTCTGGAAATCTGGGGTGATAAATGGTCATTATTGATCATCCGTGACCTGATGCTTAAAAAAGAATGTACTTATGGAGAGCTTCAAAAAGCTGATGAAAAAATTGCATCCAATATTCTGGCTACAAGGCTTCAGAACTTATTGGAAAATGGCATCATTGACAAGAAAAACCATCCGGACAATAAGTTAAAAATATTATATCATCTTACAGAAAAAGGGATTGATCTGGTGCCAATTATTGTTGAAATGAATCTTTGGGGAGATAAGTATCTAACGATCCCGGATGATAGAAAGAAACTTCTTGAAGAGATTAAAAAGGATAAGGAAGGTTTTATCAAAAGAGCGAAGGCGTACCTGTCTAATAATGTCAAATAAATACAATTAAAAAGACTATCAATCATTACGGATATTGATAAACACGGGATTAAGTTTTGATAGCTTTCATAAAATACAATCATAGCAATTTTAAAATTTCATTAACTTAATTTTCCCTTTTCATTCCGTAAATTTGAATAAAATAAATTTAGAATAATGCTTAATTTCGAATTTAAAAATCCGACTAAAATACTTTTTGGAAAAGGTGAAATCGCTAAAATCTCCAATGAAATTCCAAAAGACGCTAAAATATTAATGATCTATGGTGGTGGAAGCATCAAAAACAATGGTGTTTACGACCAGGTAAAAGAAGCCTTAAAAGATCATGATTTGTATGAATTTGGAGGAGTTCCTGCAAACCCAGAATACGAAGTATTAATCAATGCTATTAGCTTTATTAAAGAAAACGGAATCAATTACCTTCTTGCTGTAGGTGGAGGTTCTGTTATTGACGGAACTAAGTTTATCTCTGCAGCAGCGAACTATGATGGTGAACCTTGGGATATTTTGAGAAAGCAGGTAAGAACGTTTGAAGGAGAAGGAATGCCTTTTGGAAGTATCTTAACACTGCCTGCAACGGGTTCTGAAATGAATTCCGGATACGTTATTTCAAGAAGAGAAACTAATGAAAAATTATCTTCCGGTGGGCCTGGACTTTTCCCACAATTCTCTGTTTTAGATCCTGAGGTCATCAGATCTATTCCTAAAAACCAGATTGTAAACGGGCTTACTGATGCGTATACTCATGTATTGGAACAATATATGACAGCACCATCTTCTGCAGATCTTCAGGAAAGGATTGCTGAAAGCATCCTAATCAGCCTTCAGGAAACCGCTCCAAAAGTATTAGCAGATGAATTCAGCTATGATGCTGCCGGAAACTTTATGTGGTGTTGTACCATGGCATTAAACGGGTTGATTCAGAAAGGAGTTATTACAGACTGGGCAGTGCATGCAATGGGACATGAATTAACAGCTTACTTTGGTATTGATCATGCCAGAACTCTGGCTATCATCGCTCCTTCTCACTACCGTTATAACTTTGAAGATAAAAAAGGGAAACTTGCCCAATATGCTGAAAGAGTATGGGGAATTAAAGAAGGTTCTATCGAAGAAAAAGCAGAACTGGGAATCAAAAAGCTTGAAGAATTCTTCCACAGCCTTCACATTAAAACCAAACTTTCCGAATATACAGAAGACTATAAAGGTACTGCTGAAAGAGTGGAAAAAGCCTTTACAGAAAGAAATTGGATGGGACTTGGAGAGTATAAAAAACTAACTCCCCAGGATGCTTCCAAAATTGTAGAAATGAGCTACTAAAAATTTCTCAATACATTCCTGCTTTAAGCTTTCGTTAAAGCAAAAGAATATACATTTTATAATAAGAGCAGGTTAAAACCTGCTCTTGTTGATTCTGAACATTGGTAAATTCATGAATAAGTAAACCTGTTACGCATTATGAATTTAAAAAAGAAAAAAGTTGCTCATTTGATTGAAAAATCAGCAAACTAAACCAACTATAAAACACTCACAATAAATAATTTAAAATACGCTGGAGAACCATTATCTCATTGAACGTTGCTTAGAAGCAAAGGGTATTTATCTTCAGAAATTCAAATTGACTTGCTTAACCACGCTAAAATAGAATTAGAAACTCCTAAGAGCGTTAATAAAAAAATTACAAGCCTCAATTTTACTTATTCAAAAAACAAAGAAAGAGGATTAAACATTATTCTTCCAATTTAGTAATAAAGCATACTTCAACCGAACTATCAATTATTTAAAATGTATAAGGGGTAATTGAAATTAAATTATTGGTTTGTACTCATGTTTTAAGACCTGTTTTATAAATATTTTTTTAAAAATAACTGATTTCTAATTAGGTAGGCTTTGTCGTAGAACTACTACAATTTTCGAAAAAACTATTGATTCATTTTGTGGTGAATTTTTATGGTAGTATATTAGTCTTAATTAAATCATGAAATATTGGCTGTGAAAATACATTCAACATTTCTTATAAGTAATATAGTAAAGTACTCAGACTAATGCTTTACTATTCTGAAACATTCTCATACCCGTCTTTAGGAAAAGGACATGGAGGCCCGCAATTTTGCCTGACCGTGTATGAGCTAATTAAGGCCAGCAAATAAATGGGTATACTCATTTTATATTTAAAAACACAACTGTAAAAAAATTATTTATGTTTCAAAAATTCAAAGGGGATCTTCCACAAAAAGGAGATTCGTCCAAAGTAAATCTTCCTAAAGCTGTTAATAAAAATACAACTGATCTTAGCCGGGGAATTGATCCAAAAAAGCAAGCTAAAGACGCAGAGCAGAAGTTTATGAACCAAAATCTGGTTCCCAACCAGCCTACTACAGTCGATAAAAAATTATGGGCAAAACAACCCACCTCAAAAATTCATAATGCTGCTGCGATCCCATCAAGTGAAGTAGCAGGAATCAACCGTGTTGTAAAATTACAAATTGTAATTGATGGCACTGTTATTAAATATTTCAAACACTTTAAATTAGTACAAAGTGCCAATAAGCATCATGAGTTTAACATCACACTGGCTTATGATGTTTTGGGAGATGCAGAGAATCATAACATGAAACAGGTACAGAGTTTTTTGGGAAAACGTATCACTGCTACTTTTAGTTACAAAGATGTAGAGAATTCTCCGGAACGGAATTTTGTGGGGGTGATTACTGAAGTGGGTTTTGCACAGGATAAAGGAAGTCTGGGAAATATTGTTCTTACCGGTTTTAGCCCCACTATGCTTTTAGATGCCGCTCCACACACCCAGAGTTTTGGCGGAAAAGAACCTGTAAGTCTTAATACCATTGCATCTGAGGTGCTAAAAGAAGGATTGGGTGAAAACAAATTTGATTTCAGAGTAGATGCAAAACATAATAATGTCAATTATAGTTCTCAGTACGAAGAAACCCATTACAACTATCTGGCTCGTATAGCAGAAGCGTATGGCGAACAGTTTTTTTATGATGGTGAAGTCATGCATTTTGGAAAGCTTCCACCCCCTGAAAATACACTTACCCTTGTCTATGGAAGCAGTGTAAGTGATATTAGTGTGAAGATGCGTGCCCTGCACGTGAATCCAATATTCTATGGATATAATAGCAGCAGAAATGAAAAGCTTCAGACGGGAAGTTCAAAGATTGATCATAAATCAGAAATTGCCAAACAGGCGTACGAGATTTCAAAGAAAACATACACAACTCCCTCTTTAAGAGTAGCGCCGATTCAGGCCGTTAATTTTATGGATGTGGAAGACTCTCAAAAAGGGACAGCTGGAAGCAATGCCTCGGAAGTGTTTATCACTTCGGGAACTACTTCTGTTCCTTTTTTATATCCCGGTTGCTGTGCTAATTTGGAAATGCGCAAACCTGATTCCAATGAAACAATGTATTTTACGAAAATAATGATGCTTAATGTGGTGCATGAAGTGGATGGGCGGGGTTATTACGAAGGTAGTTTTGATGCTATAGCCGCCGACTCCGGGTTTATACCAAGACCGGAATTTCAGGTACCTAAAGCAGATCCTCAGTTAGGTAAAGTAATCTCCAATACCGATCCTTTGAATCAGGGACGAGTACAAGTGCAGTTTGACTGGCAAAACCATAATACGACCCACTTTATTAGAATGATGAGCCCCGATGCAGGAGGAACCGATCAGGTTACTCAAAACAGAGGGTATATTGCAATTCCTGAAGTTGGCGACCAGGTAGTAGTCGGATTTGTACACAATCATCCTGACAGGCCTTTTGTGATGGGAGGTATATTCCACGGGGAAACAGCATTGGGAGGGGGTATTAATAATCATATGCACTCTATACAAACCAAAAGTGGAATTAAAATCTTAATGAATGATGATGAAAATAGCGTCACTATTCTGGATCCGAGTGGGAATACCTGGTTTATGGACGGACAAGGAAGTATAACTGTAACAGCCCCTAAGAATTTTACGGTAAACGCAGGAGAAAATATTACGATGAAAGCGGGAAAAGAAGTCTCCGTGGATGCAGGAACAAATATTACCCATTCTGCAAACGAAGATATAACTTCTGTTGCCGGAAAAGATATTGCACAAACTGCTTCCGGAGATATCAGAGAAATGTCGGATAATCGTACGGAGCTGATAGAAAAAGACTTTAAACGACAATCTGAAATCTCAAATGAAGTAGCCAGAGAAATAGCAATGTTCAGTGAAAAAGAAAATATGACCATGCAAAGCGGGAAAATTGTAGAATTTAATAGTGCTGAAAAATCTAAGTTATTTTAAAATTTACAATGATGGCAATAAGGAAATCAGCAAAAAATATCACCATTGAAGTTAAAGAATCTTATCATTTAACCGTGGGAAATAAAGTAGAAAAAATAGCAGAAAAGATAAATGTAGAAGCAACCGGAGGAAATCTGACTCTTGCTAGTAATAGGAAAATAGTATCAAAAGATAATGCTAAATAATTATGGCAAACTTCGGAGATTATACGCCACCACCGCCACCCAAAGGAACTATCGATATTAGGATTGGGGTGTTTTTTGATGGCACACAAAATAACAGAACAAATACAAACGCCAGGTTATCCCCAAAAGGAAGTGATGCTAACAAAGCTTATCATAAACTGTCTGATAAAAAAACAGACAGTTATGTGAATGATCTTTCTAATGTAGCTCGTAAGGAATTGCATTATGCAAAAGATAACTTTACAGATAGTTTGTATATTGAAGGTATAGGTACTGACGATTTAGGCGCTGATACAGATGATATAACAACGGTGTTTGGAGAGGGGCATTTAGGGGTTGCTTTTGGCTCAGGAAAACAGGGCATTGTAGCTAAAGTTGCAAAAGGATGTAGTCTGCTGGCAGAAAAAGCAAAAAACTTAAAAGGAAAAGATAAAATAAATACCTTAACTGTTGATGTATTTGGTTTCAGCAGAGGTTCGGCAGCGGCTAGAAACTTTATTTATGAATTGAGTAAAAATAAAAGTGGTGACATTTGGGGCTCACAACTGGTGAAATATAAGTTAGAATATTCACGGCTTCAAGTACGTTTTGTAGGCTTGTATGATACCGTTTCTTCTTACGATCCAAATGCTACAAACACCACAACAAGTGCTAATTTCGATAATGATGTGAGTGAATTACATTTAAATGATCTTAATCTGGAAATCAATAACTTGTATAAAGCAAAAAAAATAATTCATTTTTGTGCTGATGATGAACATCGTAAAAATTTTATGTTAACACCAACTGCAAAACGAGCAGGCGGGCAAGATTTTTATTTGCCTGGCGTACATTCTGATGTTGGCGGCTGCTATACTGATAAAATGAATGAAATTAATTTTCAAATTATGGATTTGGACAATTATTGGGGAGATGGCCGTAGTGATAAAGAATATGACGAAATACTCAACAATGATTTAAAAGATTTAATTGCACAAGGTTGGGGATTTTCTAAAGTTGTTGAGCCTGATAGTGATCACCAAACCCATATGACCCGCTATGGCATTCGTAATACCTATAGCTATGTTACGCTTCATCTTATGTCTGAAAAATTGAATAAAGAATATGCAGATTCTATTGATATGAAAGAATTAAAAAATGATTTTTATATTCCAAATCCAAGCACAGCAGATGAGTTTGATTTGAACAAAGTAAAGCAGCGTTTAGAAAAGTATATTTATGGTGAATTACCGAAAATGACCTACTATACCCGATCACAGATTGAACAAATGCGAAAAAAACTTGATTTAAAAAATACAAAGGAGGTAGAGCGTTTTAATCTAAAAGTATATGACCATAATATGCTGAATCGATTAAGAAGCAAATACATACACTGGAACTCAAAATTTGGAGACGGAGTAGGTGCTTATGAACCCAACTACAAAATTGTAGGTAAAACTATTGTTAGATTTCGTAAAATAGAACCCAACTCATGAAAATTATACAACTTTTACTATTAATATTTATAATATCCTGTAAACCTCAAATGAAAAAGTACGAATGGCTACCCACGACTAATGCTCCGGAATTATATCCAACAAGAATCCATAATGGCCATTTTTATTTAGAAGATGGAGGTAGTGTTTATTTACCTACTGCTGCTATTAATCATAATGGATGGGGAAATTCTGGTTCTACACACACACAAGGTGAAGACTTAAAAGCACTGCCTGTAAAAATGGATATTACCTGGGCATCATTTATTGAGAACAAATTTTATACAGGTAGTTGGGATATGCCTATTGATACTTTTAAAAAACTTTTTGAGAAAGGAACTATAGACTGGCGAACTGGGAGAACTTCAAATTACACAGAAATAAGAGTAAGTTGTGCACCTGGTGGTATAGTGGTTGTTTGGGTATATGGTGATGACCAGCAGATAGAAGTGGCTCGTTTTCAAGCAAAAGAAACAAGTGTTGCTATGAAAGATTTTGTACCTGGAAATCCAACCATAACACAAGAAAAATATTTTGACAAGTCAGCATCTGTTCCTGAAGCTTATGAAAATCTAAAAAAGAACGGTATCCAATATGATATCTGGGATATTTATAGGAAGAAATATAATTGGCGTGCCAAAACTGAAATTGAGGGACATCAATTAATGAACATTGGATTTAAAATGTTTAATGGTGAGGAAGAAACCATTTTTAATGAGAAAATTCTTGAACCCATTAAAGAAAATCCCTTTAAGCCAAGAGCTGTCCCTAAAATATTAAACTTCATTTTCGAAGATAATAAAAAGCTTCAAACTGTTTTTGAAGTCAAACCCTTTGATGAAGAAGAGATAATGGGTTTATTCAAACAAGCAGATCCCAACAAACCAATAGAGATAATTTTGCGTATGAATGAAGATTTCAGTAATAGAAGTTTAATTTTTAAACAGGGAGATAAAGAGATTCCCAT
>NZ_WXVU01000013.1 GCF_009900745.1 Chryseobacterium sp. c4a
ATGCTATATACAACCTTTAGGGTGGTTTTAGCGGTGGGGCTCACCTGTTCCCATTCCGAACACAGAAGTTAAGCCCACCAGCGCCGATGGTACTGCTAACGCGGGAGAGTAGGCCGCCGCCAGTTTTTATTTTATTTTTAAAAATCCTTTATCGAAAGATAGAGGATTTTTTTTTGCTTTATACTTTAGGGAGAGTACACCACCAACCACCATCTATTCCTTATCATTATTCTATTATCGTTATTCCCTGTATCTTGTTATCCTGTAAGGATCTCAACAGGAGTATGGAAATCAGTGAATAGTGTTTACTAAGCTCTATTCATTCATTCTTTGTATTATAGATTTTGGCTAAAGCCATTGGATTGTTTGTAAATAATAAAGCGGGCTAAAGCCCACTTCTATTGAATGGAGTGAACACTGTAGAAATATACCAGCCAGGGCTAACGTTGTCGAGATTCCTGCGGGATAATAAAGAGAGTAGATAAGCAGGAATACTTTTTATTTTAGACAGTTCTTTTTTATATCATCAGTGAATGATGCTTACTAAGCTCTATTCTTTTCTTTCTTTCTTTCTATTATAGGTTTGGGCTAAAGCCATTGGATTGGTTGTAAATGATAAAGCGGGCTAAAGCCCACTTCTATTGAATGGAGAGAACACTGTAGAAATATACCAGCCAGGGTTAATGTTGCCGAGATTCCTGCGGGATGACAAAGAGAGTATGGAAATCTGCTAATGATGTTTATTAAGCTCTATTCTTTCTTTGTATTATAGGTTTTGGCTAAAGCCATTGGATTGTTTGTAAATGATAAAGCGGGCTAAAGCCCACTTCTATTGAATCGAGTGAACACTGTAGAAATATACCAGCCAGGGCTGACATTTATATTTTTCTAGATTATCTACGAGATGACAAATCGTGAGCAGTACTGACATTCTATAGTATCATGCAAATATTCATCATCAACTATAGACTACTTTTTGCTTATTATTAATTAATAATTTTATAATCAATTTCATAGGCCTCTATTTATTCTCATGATCTATTGTTCTTCCTAGCCCTGATAGGAACGGTTACCCCACAGCAAGAGGTGGAGAGGGGAAGGATTGAGCGTTGGAATAGAAAGGTGCGAGGAGTATGAGTGGATAGCAGGATTAAGCTCCTGAAAATTATTTTTGAATAAGTTTGAAACCAACGTTATTTCTATTCATAAAAATTGCAATAGACTAAATCTCTTAAAGTCTTTTTATTTATGTTGTAACTTTATTTTATGAAAGAGCATATTGTGAGAGGGTTCAGGTTTGAAACTTACAAAGCACCGGAACTGTCTGTATTTGATCGGTTATTGGAAATTTTTACAGATTTGTTGACCCATACCTCAGGAGATTTTGATGAAGCCATTGACTGGCTTAGAATGCTTGATGAAGAATATCAGCTTACAACTCCGGAATACACTATTGACGATTTTATTGAAGACCTTAAAAAGAAAGGATATATCCGCGAAGAAGTTGATCCTAATGGAAGAAATGGAATTCGCCTAAGCGCCAAAATGGAGCAGAATATCCGTAAACAAGCACTCAATCAAATATTCGGAAATCTTGGTAAAAGTGGTAACGGAAATCATAAAACCAATAAAAGCGGAACAGGAGAGGATACAACTGGAGAGTTCCGTAATTATAACTTTGGTGATTCGGTAGAGAAAATTTCCATTACGGAAAGTCTGAAGAATGCTCAAATTAATAACGGAATTGGAGATTTCCATCTTACTGAAAATGATTTAATTGTAGAAGACAGTATTCATCAATCACAGATGAGTACCGTTTTGATGATTGATATTAGCCACAGTATGATATTGTACGGAGAAGATCGTATCACTCCGGCCAAAAAAGTAGCAATGGCACTTGCTGAGCTGATTACCACACGTTATCCAAAAGATACTCTGGATATTATTGTTTTTGGAAATGATGCATGGCCTGTTAAAATTCAGGATCTGCCTTATCTGCAGGTTGGCCCTTATCATACAAACACCGTTGCAGGCCTTCAATTGGCAATGGATATTTTACGTAGAAAAAGAAATACTAATAAGCAGATTTTCATGATTACCGACGGAAAACCAAGTTGTATTCGTCAGGCTGATGGTACTTATTATATGAATTCTTATGGATTGGATGAATACGTAGTTCAGAAATGTTATAATATGGCATCTCAGGCACGAAGGCTGCATATTCCGATCACTACTTTTATGATTGCTCAGGATCCTTATTTACAGCGTTTCGTGAGTGAATTTACAGAAGCTAATCAAGGAAAGGCTTTTTATACGGGACTCAATGGATTAGGACATATGATTTTTGAGGATTATGAGACTAATCGTAAGAAAAGAATCCGCTAGAAAATAATTATTTATTAAAAATATATTTCAAATTTTATAAATCAGATTGTAAATAAAATGACTGAAAAGCCAAACATAAAAACACTGGGTTCATTAAGAGCGTCAGGATATATATCAAAAAATATAAAAGACGAATTAAGAGATAATTTAAAAGTTAAAATTCGTAATAAAGAATCTGTATTTGAAGGAATTTTCGGATATGAAAATACGGTCATTCCTCAATTGGAGCATGCAATTCTAAGCCGACATAATATTAATTTATTAGGATTGAGAGGTCAGGCAAAGACCAGACTGGCAAGAATGATGACCTCTTTACTGGATGAATGGATTCCTTTTATTGAAGGAAGTGAAATTAATGATGATCCATTCAATCCGATATCCCGTTATGCTAAAGAATTAATTGAGGAGGAAGGGGATAATACTCCAATAGAATGGCTTCACCGTGATGAAAGATTTTTTGAAAAATTGGCTACGCCGGATGTGACTGTTGCGGATCTGATTGGTGATGTAGATCCTATTAAAGCAGCCAATCTTAAACTTTCTTATGCAGATGACCGTGTGATTCATTTTGGGATGATTCCGCGTGCGAACCGTTGTATTTTTGTAATTAATGAATTGCCGGATCTTCAGGCGAGAATTCAGGTTTCTCTGTTTAATATTTTGCAGGAAGGTGATGTGCAGATTCGCGGATTTAAGGTGAGAATGCCTTTGGATATACAATTTGTTTTCACGGCGAATCCTGAAGATTATACAAATAGAGGAAGTATTGTAACTCCACTGAAAGATCGTATAGGATCTCAGATTTTGACCCATTATCCTGAAAATATCAATATTGCAAGAGAAATTACCAATTATGAATCCAGTTTAGACAGTCGTCAGAAAAATGGAGTATATGTACCTTCGTTAGCGAAGGATCTTTTAGAACAGATTGGTTTTGAAGCTCGTGATAGTGAATATGTAGATTCAAAAAGTGGAGTGAGTGCCCGTATGAGTATTACAGCTTTTGAAAATTTATTGAGTACGGCTGAACGTAGATCTCTATTGACTGGTGACGACGCAACTTCTGTAAGATTAAGCGATTTTGTGGGGATTATTCCTGCGATTACGGGAAAAGTGGAATTGGTGTATGAAGGTGAACAGGAAGGCGCTGAAGCGGTGGCTCAGTTATTAATTGATAATGCGATCAGAACTTTATTCACTTCCTATTTCCCGAAAGTGGAAAAACTAGAGAAAAAGAATATTGATGGGCCGTTTAGTCAGATTACGGAATGGTTCTTGGAAGACGATGGCTTTTTGGAAATTACAGATGAGTCTTCGGATGAAGCCTATGCAAAATCTCTTAACAGAATTTATCCTCTTGATCAGATTATTGAAAAATATCAGCCGGATACTCAACCGGAAGATGTTTTATTCTTAAAGGAATTTATTCTTTGGGGATTGGCAGTTAACAAAAAGCTGAATAGAGAAAGATTCAGAACGGGAGTATTCTTTTCTTAAGAAAATTCATAAATAATCTAAAAAGCCAAAAGCTACAGCTTTTGGCTTTTTAGATTATAAAGAATCATTAAATTATATTAAATTTAAGAATATGACATATAAGCAAATTCAAGATGAATATAAAAATAAGTACAATTCATCAATAAAAACTTGTTGGATCGCTGATACAAAAAGAAAAATGGGATTACCTGTTAAGATTGCCTACAACAGAATTGGCGAAACCCCCAAATATCCATGTCCAAAAGAAAAATTTGAAGAGATAAAAAAAATTATCCAAGGTGAATGAATCAGATTTACGTGAAAAAAGGCTTTAATCAATAAAGATTAAAGCCTCATTTAGTATATTATCAAACCTGGATAACCCCCAGATTAAATTTCTCTGTAATAGGAGAGTGGTTAGCTGCTTCTATTCCCATAGAAATCCATTTTCTGGTATCTGCTGGGTTGATGATAGCATCTGTCCATAATCTAGCTGCTGCGTAAGTAGATTCCGTTTGTTTTTGGTATTTCTTTGAAATGGTATCCAAGATTTCGTTGTGTTCTTCTTCGGTAATTTCCTTGCCTTGTTTTTTCAATGTTGATTCTTGAATCTGTGCCAATACTTTTGCGGCTTGTGCTCCTCCCATTACAGCAAGATCTGCCCAAGGCCATGCTACAATAAGTCGTGGGTCATAAGCTTTTCCACACATAGCATAATTTCCTGCTCCATAAGAATTTCCTGTAATGATGGTAAATTTAGGAACTACTGAGTTGGAAACAGCATTTACCATCTTAGCTCCATCTTTGATAATTCCACCATGTTCTGACTTGGATCCTACCATAAATCCGGTTACATCTTGTAAGAAGATTAAAGGGATCTTTCTTTGGTTACAGTTGGCGATGAATCGGGTTGCTTTATCTGCAGAATCAGAGTAGATGACTCCGCCAAACTGCATTTCTCCTTTTCCACTCTTTACTAATTTTCTCTGATTGGCTACAATTCCTACAGACCAGCCATCTACTCTGGCAGTAGCACAGATGATACTTTTACCATAATCTGGCTTATATTCTTCATATTCGGAGTTATCCACAATACACTTGATAATTTCATAGGTATCATATTGCTCTGCTCTGGAGACAGGCATAATTCCGAAGATATTGTCTGGACTTTCTTTTGGTGGGAAGCTTTCTATTCTGTCGAAGCCTGCTTTTTCAGTACTTCCGATAGATTTCATAATATTTTTAATCCTGTTTAGAGCGTCTTTATCATCTTTTGCTTTATAATCAGTAACTCCTGAAATAGTACAGTGTGTTGTAGCTCCTCCTAGTGTTTCATTATCGATGCTTTCTCCAATAGCTGCTTTTACAAGATAACTTCCTGCAAGGAAAATAGAGCCTGTTTTATCCACAATCATGGCCTCATCACTCATAATAGGAAGATAAGCTCCTCCTGCAACACAGCTTCCCATAACAGCCGAAATCTGGATGATTCCTGAAGCACTCATTTTAGCATTATTTCTGAATATTCTACCGAACATTTCTTTATCCGGGAAAATTTCGTCCTGCATAGGTAAGTATACGCCTGCAGAATCCACAAGGTAAATAATTGGAAGTCTGTTTTCCATTGCTATTTCCTGTGCTCTCAGGTTTTTCTTTCCAGTGATAGGGAACCAGGCTCCCGCTTTTACAGAGGCATCATTGGCTACAATAAGACATTGTCTTCCGGAAACATAGCCCATTACTACTACAACTCCTCCGCTAGGGCAGCCACCATGTTCTTCATACATTTCGTAGCCTGCAAATGCTCCAATTTCTATGGAATCAGAATCTTTATCAAGAAGATAGTCTATCCTTTCTCTTGCGGTCATTTTTCCTTCCTCACGAAGCTTTTGAAGCCTCTTTTCGCCGCCTCCTTTTTTGATCTCGGCAAGCAAGCGATTTATCTCTGATAATTTTAATCTGTTCTGATCTTCTCGTTTGTTGAATTCGATGTCCATAGAATTTTCAATTTTTTACGCTTAAAGATACTATTTTTATGAGGAATACGAATAGAAAGTAAAACAGTTGTTTAATACTTTGGTTATTAGGAAATTGTGAAATTTTTAACTAAAAAATATTTTTAAATAATTGAGATTTTTTCTAACTTTACATCAGAGTAACAGGGGGTGATATCCTCTGCAAAATACTCTGTTCCTAGTTTATTTTTTTAATAGTTTATTATTTGAAGGCCCTGAAAGTTTAACCAATTTTCAGGGTTTTTTGTGAGTGTGATCAGAATTTGTTAGTAGTATTTTCTATATTCTACTATATTAAGATCAGTGAATGTATTTTTAAATTTCTTGTATTTTTTAGCTGGAGTGAATCCTAGTTTTTCTGGAATTTTTTTGCTGGCTATATTATTTTCATCTACAGGGTATAAAATATATTTGAAAGTAAAATTCTTTTCCAGAAATTTAATAAGTGCTGTAATGATCTCAGTTCCGAATCCTTTCCCTTGAGAACTTTCTTTAAGCCATAGCCCAAGTTCAATAGACTCTTCCGTTATATCATGAATCCCACAGCATCCGATAAAAGTCTCGGTTGAATCTAGAACAACCATTACCAGGTCTGTATTTTGTGATAAGCCTCTTTCTGATTCACTAACAAAGTTGACAATATCTTTTCTATCTCCTTCTGGATTAAAAGGCATATATTGAGTAACATCTTTTGTAAAATGCTCCAGAATATCATCTATGTATAACTCTTTAACAGGTTGTAAGGTGAGATATTCTGTTTTGATCTTAATATTTGTATGGAGTATCATCTAATTATGAATTTGTTTTTTATAATCTTTTTATAAAATTAATAGAATAGATCATGTATTAGCTACAAAAACTATTAAAAACTTTATTTGTCATTTTTTTATTAATTTAAATTTAGATTTTTTGTAAGATTTGTAAAAGCCTATTTGTAAATTTGCCTGTTAAAATTTTAAAGAGGAGAGGATATGCATAAAGTAGCGCTTTTTAGATTGCACTTAATAGTATTTTTATGGGGATTCACTGCAATTTTAGGAAAACTGATTCATGCGAATGCTCAGATTCTTGTCTTTTACAGAATGCTGTTTGCTGCGATCTTTCTTTTTGCATTTATCAGAATATATAAAAAGGAAAGTATAAAAGTTTCAAAAAAAATATTTTTCCAGCTGGCAGCCATAGGTTTTGCCATGGCTCTTCACTGGTATTGCTTCTTTTTTTCGATTAAAGTTTCCAATGTATCCATTGCGTTAAGTTGTTTATCGTTATCAACACTTTTTGCATCAATTCTGGAGCCCATTATTTTTAAAAGGAAGATCGATATTTCAGAAGTAGTGATGGGAGTAGTGATTGTAGCCTGTATTCTACTGATTTTCAAAACAGAATTTCAATATAAGGAAGGGATCATATATGGGGTGCTGTGTGCTATTTTTGGGACAATATTCTCTGTCTTTAATGGCAAAATGTTTGGTAAAACGAGCTCCGGCAACATTATATTTTATGAAATATTTTGTGGCTGGTTTATTTTAATGTTATTTTATTTGTTTTCAGGCCAAATTTTTCAAATGAATGAAATAAACTATCGCGATATCGCGTTAATATGCTTGTTAGCAAGTGTTTTTACGGCTTTCCCAATGCTGGAATCAGTGAAATTAATGAAGTATATCTCACCTTTTACTCTAATTTTAACAGTTAATTTGGAACCTGTTTACGGAATTATACTAGCTTTTTTTATCTTTGGGGAATCAGAACATATGAGCCCTATATTTTATATTGCCTCAGGAGTTATGATACTGGCAATCATAGTGAATGGATTAATTAAAGCCAGAAAAACTAAAAACTTTAACTAGCATCAATTTTATATGATGAAAAAATATTTTTTACTCACATTTTCACTGCTCTATGGGCTGTCTCAATCTCAGATTATCAGGAAGTATTCCAATGAATTCTTAAATATCGGAGCAGGTGCCCGAGGACTGGCAATGGGAGGTGCTGTAATATCCAATCAGGATGACGTATATGCTCCTATGTGGAACCCGGCAGGTTTGATGTCTATAGACAAAGACTGGCAGGGAGCAGCAATGCACGCTGAATACTTTGAATCTATTGCAAAATATGACTATTTAGCATACGCCAGAGTAATGGAGGAAGGTGTGTTTGGAGTATCGGTAGTGAGACTTGGAGTAGACAATATTTTAAATACAACCCAGATGATTGATGCTGAAGGGAATATTGATTATGATAAAATCACGAAATTCTCTCAGTCTGATTATGCAGCTATTCTTTCTTATGCATTCCGTCCTGGTGGAAATCCAAACTTGGATGTAGGGGTGAATGCCAAGATCGTTTATAGAAATGTGGGTAAATTCGCCAATGGCTATGGTTTTGGTTTTGATGTAGGTGCTATTTATAAAGGTGAAAACGGATGGAAATTCGGGGGAATGGTAAGAGATATTACCACTACCGTCAACTTTTGGAGTATCAATCAGAAAGAATTATCTACTGTTGTTAACGGAGAGGAATTCAACCCGGCACCAAAAGATAAAATGGAACTTACAATGCCTAAACTTAATGTAGGGGCGAGTAAACTATTTGAAATCAATAGCAGTGTATATGTATTGCCGGAAGCAGGGATCAATGTGGATTTTGCGAAGACAGCTTCTCTTATTTCAACTGATTTTGCAAGTATCAGCCCTTATGCAGGAGCTGAGCTAGGGTATCAGAAAATGATTTTTGTAAGATTAGGGATTAACAGATTCCAATCTATTACCGATATAGAAGATTTAAAAAGAAAAGTTTCTTTCCAGCCGAGTGCAGGGATTGGAATTAGATATAGAGGACTTACTCTGGATTATGCAATTACAAATTCAGGGATTGGCGGATCTAATTTCTATTCCAACTTCTTCTCACTTAAACTGGATATGGGAGCCTTCAGAAATGATTAAAACGAGGATATGAAAAAGTTATCAATGTTGATGTTGGCTATTTGCTCAACGGCTGTTTTCGGACAGAAAGTTTCAGATTACAAATATGTATCTATTCCTGATAGGTTTACAACCTTCAAAGGAGATTACGGTTTAGAGGATGTTTTAATAAAAGCATTAAAAAGCAAGAAGTATACGGTATTGCCTACAAGTAAAGATCAATGGCCATGGGAAGCTAAAGATAACAATTGTAATGTTTTGAATGCTAATGTAGTAAGTGTTTCAAGCTTTTTTACAAATAAATTGGTTCTTGAGTTTAAAGATTGTAACAATAAAACAGTTCTTGAGTCAAAAGGAAGCTCAGACATAAAAGACTTTGAAGAAGGTTTGACAGATGCTTTAAAGATTGCCTTAAAGCCTGTTGGTATCTCTAATCCTGTTCAGAGTTCTGCACCACAAGCTCCATCAACATCAACAAATTCAGAAGGAAGTGCTAATTATTCTAATGGAAAAATAGAAGTACAAAAGATACAGATTGATGCGAATCAGTTTATTTTAGCAAAATCAGGGAGCTCTGTACCGTTTGCTATTTTTAAAACAACTTCAAAAAAGGATGTCTTTATGGTGAAACTTTCAGATAATACGAGTACAATGACAACCGGTTATTTTGAAAATGGAAATATCGTTATTGATATTCCACAAGCTGATGGAACCTATTCGAAGGAGGTCTTTACCCAAAAATAAATGATTAGATTTTATCTAGATATCAAAATAAGCTCTTGAAAAGAGCTTATTTTTTTTATTGAATATGTTGATGTGTTTTTTATGGTTTATAGAAAACATCCCGTTTTGTAACCATTTTAATTCAATGGAGAGCAGGATCATTTACATGAATACAATAAGGAAAAATAAATAATGTAGAGTGCTATTGAATGTAAATGATAAAGCCTTATCATTTACAAAATGAGAATTTTTTTCATGGTATTATTGGTTTTGATTAATAATACTAATTTATGAAAAAAATGCAAATAATGATATTATTTATTTTATATTTTAAATATATTTAATTTTTGTTGATTTTCACTTATGTTTATGGGTGTTTTTGTGTTTTTTATGTCTCTCTTTGGGAGAATAGAGGAATAGTGAAGCTTTTATAAAAAACTTCATTTATTTGTGGAAAATAAACTTATGTGGTAGATGGAATTACCCATTGTTATTGAAAAACTCCCAAATCACTTTTGCTTTGCTTTTGCCTAAAATTTCTTCAAGGGTTTCCTGATTGGCTTCTTTGATTCTTTTTACAGACTTCAGTTTAGACAATAATAATTCGATTGTTTTTTCTCCCACTCCTGGAATTTCCTCCAATTCTGATTTAATAGTGGAATTTTTTCTCCGTGTTCTGTGATGTTTAACCCCAAATCGGTGAGCTTCATCTCTTACTCTTTGCAGAATCTTTAACGTTTCAGATTTTTTGTCAAGATACAATGGAATAGGATCTTCGGGGAAGAAAATCTCCTCAAGTCTCTTGGCGATCCCTACAATAGTAATTTTTCCATACAGACCCAATAATCTAAGGCTTTTAACGGCAGAAGATAATTGTCCTTTTCCACCATCAATAAGAATTAGTTGTGGAAGGCTTTCCCCTTCGTCTAACATTCTTTTATATCGGCGGTAAATGACTTCTTCCATTGTTGCAAAATCGTTGGGGCCTTCTACCGTTTTAGGATGGAAAATTCTATAGTCGGCTTTGCTGGGTTTACCATCTTTAAAAACTACACAGGCTGAAACTGGATTGGTTCCCTGGATGTTTGAGTTGTCAAATCCTTCAATATGTCTAGGCTCTACAGGCATTCTAAGAAGTTTCTGCATTTCAGCCATGATTCTGTTGGTATGTCTTTCCGGATCAACAATCTGAACCTGTTTCAATTTTTCCAGGCGATATTCTTTTGCATTTTTTTCAGAAAGTTCTACGATTCTTTTCTTATCCCCAACTTTAGGAACAATAAGCTTCACATTCGGAATCTCTACAGACAAATGAAAAGGAAGCAGGACTTCTTTAGAATCGGAACCAAACTTCTGTCGGATTTCAATGAGTGCCTCTTCCATAATGTCTTCATCCGTTTCTTCAAGAATCTTTTTAATCTCTGTAGTGAAACTCTGAATGATATTCCCGTTTCTTATTTTAAAGAAATTGATATAAGCAGCCGTTTCATCACTGGTCATACCAAAAACATCTACATCATCGATATTCGGATTTACTACGGTATTTTTAGCCTGATAATCTTCCAGAATATCTAATCTTTCTTTAATGATTTGAGCTTCTTCAAACTGAAGATCAGCAGCTAATTTCATCATCTGATTCACAAGATATTCTTTGGCTTTTCGGAAATCTCCTTTGATGATTCCACGGATGGCATCTATCTTTTCATCATATTCTTCTTTGCTTTCAAGGTCTTCACAAGGCCCTTCACAGTTTTTAATATGATACTCCAGGCAGACTTTATACTTGCCATCTGCAATTTTAGCGGGAGCAAGATTCAGATTACAGGTTCTGAGTTTATAAATATGTTTGATGGTATCCAGTAATATCTTTGCCGGGCGTACCTTAGCGTAAGGGCCATAATATTCCGAACCATCTTTAATCACATTTCTGGTTAAAAAAATGCGAGGGAAATCTTCATTTTTAATACAGATCCAAGGATAAGTCTTGTCATCTTTCAGCATGACATTGTAAAACGGCTGATGTTCTTTGATTAAGTTATTTTCTAACAAAAGAGCATCATATTCACTGTTTACAATGGTGGTTTCAAGACGCTGGATCTTGCTGACCATAATTTTGATCCTGTATCCTGAAAGGTTTTTATTGAAGTAGGAGAGAACCCTCTTCTTTAAGTTTTTAGCTTTCCCCACATACAATAGCTGTTCGTTTTTATCATAATAACGATAAACGCCCGGTTCAGAAGGTAAAGTTTTGAGTTGTAATTCTAAAGAAGGATTCATATAACAAAATTAAGCAATCTTTCTATTTAAAAAGAAAAAACCTTCAGAATGCTCTATGAGTTTTAAAATTTATGTTTTTAATACTATTCAGTTTTATGGATGGTAATTTCTACTTTCGGGAGGTAGAAGTCATAAATTAATTCAGTTGTTTAGATAAAAAGATAGAACAGTGAAATTTAGTTTCTTCAATTATTGCTAAATGCGTAATTTTAAGAAAATTTTTTAGAAATGATATACGGAGTAGATGTTTTTACTTTCCATGATGTTCTGGAAATATGTAAAAAACCTAATAAAGCCAAGCTGAATAAAGCAGCAAAAGACCAAATTTTAAAATCTCAGAAAAACGTACAGCAAATTGTAGAGTCCGATAGATGTGTGTATGGAATTAATACAGGTTTCGGGCCATTATGCGACACCAAAATATCTGCGGATGAAACCGCTCAGTTACAGTATAACTTGATTATTTCTCATGCAGTAGGAGTAGGAAAGCCAATTGAAAAGGAACTTTCAAAGATCATGATGATTGCTAAAGTTCATGCTTTGTCAAAAGGATTTTCCGGCGTTTCTTTAGACGTTATTGAGCGAATGATTCTGATGCTTGAAAAAGATATAATTCCTGTAGTTCCTGAGCAGGGTTCTGTAGGAGCATCAGGAGATTTAGCACCTTTAGCTCACCTGGTTTTACCTTTATTGGGTCTTGGGCAGGTTTGGGATGGTGACCAAGTTTCTGAAACTATGGCAGTTTTAGAAAAACATAATCTTGAACCATTGACTTTAGGGCCAAAAGAAGGATTAGGATTAATTAATGGAACTCAGTTTATCCTGGCACACTCCATCAAAGGATTGGAAAAATTTGAGTATTTGTTGGATCTTGCTGATATGACTGCTGCAATGAGTATTGAAGCGTACAGAGGATCTGCAAGTCCATTCAAAAAGGAGCTTCACGAGATCAGACCCTTTGAAGGAAGTAAAAAAGTAGCAGCGAGAATGCTTAAATTCCTGAAAGGATCTGAGAATATGAAAGCTCATGAAGACTGTGAAAGAGTTCAGGATCCTTATTCTATGAGATGTGTACCACAGGTTCACGGGGCGAGCAGAAATGCTTTTGAACACCTTAAAAGTATGGCAGAAACAGAGTTGAATTCTGTAACAGATAACCCAATCGTATTAAGTGCTGAAGAATCTATTTCAGGAGGAAATTTCCATGGGCAGCTGATGGCTCTACCTTTAGATTATGCAACTCTTGCAGCAGCTGAGCTAGGAAATATTTCAGACAGAAGAAGCTATTTACTATTGGAAGGAAAATACGGGCTTCCAAGATTACTAACAGAGAGCTCAGGATTGAATTCAGGGTTTATGATCCCTCAATATACTTCAGCAGCTTTGGTAACAGAAAATAAAACATTGTGTTTCCCGGCATCTGCCGACTCTATTCCTACAAGCTTAGGACAGGAAGATCATGTTTCTATGGGAAGTATTTCCGGAAGAAAATTCAATCAGGTTCTAGGAAACCTTGTTAATATTCTTTCTGTTGAATTGATGTTTGCTGCTCAGGGATTAGAGTTTAGAAGACCAGCAAAATGTTCCAAAATCATTGAAGAGAACTTTACTATTCTTCGTTCAAAAGTTACAAAACTTGAAGACGACAGATTGATTGGGCAGGATATGCTGGCCATTGCTGAGCTGATCAAAGAAAGAAAGTTTGTTGTAAACTAATAAAAATGAAAAGCTTCCGAAAGGGAGCTTTTTTATTTCCACCAATCTTTTAATATAAAAATATGACTATACATAGAACCGATTCTAGTTCTTTAGATTTCCAAACTTTAGTAAAATATCTTGATGCAAACCTTGCAGAACATAATGGTAACGAAAATGGATTCTTTGCCCAGTATAATAAAATCGATAGGATTAATAATTGTATTGTTGTTTACATTGATGAAGTTCCGGCAGCATGTGGAGCTTTTAAAGAATTTTCAGAAGGTACTGTTGAAATCAAAAGAATGTTTACCCATCCCGAATACAGAAAACGTGGATTAGCTTCTACCATTGTTAAAGAACTGGAAAGCTGGGCCAAAGATTTAGGGTATAACAAAGCAATTCTTGAAACTTCCCAGGATTTAACGAATGCAATTTCCGTTTATGAAAAAAGCGGATTTCAAAGGATACCTAATTATGGACAGTACATAGGGGTTGAGAGTAGTGTATGCTATGAAAAAGATTTAATATTTTAAAATGCATTTATTTGATTATATTATGATGTAATCCGTAAAATTAATATTCATATAATGCTAAATTCATTTTTTTTAAGCTTTTAATTCTCGTTAAAGTGTTATATTGTGATTCCAATCAAAATTATAATATATGAAAAAAAGTGTATTCTTCTTAGCATTATTTTTTGCTTTAAATTCCTGTACGCAGGAAGAGCTTCGTAATGAAAATCCAACCATTGGAACGGTTCAGAAAGATCCTCTGACAGCCAAACAGGTTAATGAAAGAATCAATGAAGCTATTAAAAAAGATGGTACTTTCAATTGGAAGAATGAATCTGATCACTTCCTTTGGAGTGCTATTTTTCGTGGAAACAGAATGGTATCTATTGGATTTGGATCATCCAAAGATGATTTTGACAGAAGTAAATCTCCGGATAACAAAGAAATGGAGAATGAGATTTTAAATGTCATTGAAAAATCTGAAGGAAAAGGTTCAGCAAGATTTCTTCTGAATTCGGATAAATATCTTAATCAGATGGATGTTACCATCGAAAAAGAAGAAACACTTGTAGCTCTTCGTCAAATGAAATCTATCCGATATGTAGAACCTGCAGACTATCATTATTTTGAAAATGAAGCAAACTACAATACTACCGCGAAATCTTCAGGAAGTGGTTCGTCAGGATGTGGCTTTTCTACTGCTACTTTAAGTGCTGTAGATTATACGTCTACTACACCTAGTGCAAAAATTCCATGGGCATTTGCCAAACATAATATCCCTGATGCCTGGAATTATAGTACAGGAGCAGGCGTAACGATCGGCCTTATTGATACAGGAGTTTCTCCGGATCAGTCATTATTGGGATCTAGTTTTAATAATGGAGCTTCATCTGGAAGAACAATTACTAAGTTTGGCGTTTACAACTCAGATGGTTCAGCAGATCAGTGTGGACACGGAACTAAAATGGCTTCTGTAATGACCGCACCTAGAAATAATGCAGGACTTCCTGTAGGAGTCGCTTATAATGCTAATCTTATAGCTTATCGTGCTGCTGAAAACGTTGTATTGGAAACTTCAAGTGAGCAAAATGGAGTAAAAACTGCATTTACAGAATTAGGAAACAATACCAATGTAAAGATCATATCGATGTCTATGGGACATATTTTTTCAGTAGGAAAAATTGAGGATGGAGTAAAGTATGCCTATGCCAGAGGAAAACTGATTTTCTGTGCAGGAGGAACCTCTACCAGCTTCACCAATTTTGTAGGTGTTATTTTCCCTGCTTCAATGTCGGAAACTCAGGCTATAACAGGAGTGAAGGAAGGAACTTCTGACCAAAAATGTAATGTTTGCCATTCAGGAAGTCAGATTGATTTTACTTTCCAGATGGAAAGAGCATCAGGAAATACAGTTCCGGTTTTAAGCTATTATAATGGGCAGGCCGATTATGTAGGAGGTTCTTCAGTGGCAACGGCAGCTACTGCAGGAATCGCAGCTTTGGTTTGGGCTAAAAATCCATCATGGACAAGAGATCAAGTGCTTAATAAAATGAGACAATCGGCAACTTACTATCCGAATGTTAATTCAAGCTATGGCTACGGAAACATCAATGTTTTAAAAGCTGTACAATAAATAATACGATGATAAAAAGAAAAGGAAGCATCTCATTTGAGGTGTTTCCTTTTTTGTTATATTATGTTATCCGATTCTTACACTCGTCATACTTAATGAACCGCCAATCAGCTCGTCATTAAATAGTTTTAGCTCTTCAGACTGATCTTTCAAACCTAAGGTATAGAGTAAAGGCAGGTAATGATCAGGAGTAGGAACAGCATACTGTAAAGAAGTTCCCTGTTTATGATAATCAATAATATTCTGGAAGTTGCCATCCAGAAGCCAATTATTGGTTTTCTCCCGAGCTTCTATTGCCCAATCCCAGCCGGCACCTACGGTATTGATGTTTTTCCAGTCAATCATGCGCAAGTTATGAACAATATTTCCGCTGCCTATGATCAGAATTCCTTTTTCACGAAGTTTATTCAGCCTTTTGGCAAGGTCATAATGATATTGTGGAGGTTTTGTATAATCAATACTTAATTGAATCACGGGAATATCTGCATCAGGATATAAATGTCTGATAACTGACCATGTTCCATGATCAAGCCCCCAGTTGTGATCTTCTTCCACTTCTACAGGAAGTAAAAGTTCAGCGGTTTCTTTAGCCAGTTCAGGACTTCCTGGAGCAGGATATTGTACATCAAACAATTCTTTAGGAAACCCGGAAAAGTCATGGATGGTTTTAGGCATTTCCATCGCGGTAACAAAAGTTCCCGGAGTGTACCAATGCGCAGAAATACATAAAATAGCATTAGGCCTTGGAATCTCCGTGGCTATTTTTCGGAATCCTTGTACAAATTGGTTTTCTTCAATAGCATTCATAGGAGAACCGTGTCCAAGGAATAAAACAGGCATTCTTTGTGTATTCTTGAAATTTTCGCTTATATTTTGAAGATCGTTGAGGTTCATAATTCTTGAATATTAATAAAAAAGAAAAGGTTCAAGGTTTTTTAGTAAAATCCCTGAACCCTTTATAAAGTATGTTTTCAATTAAGCTTGTTTTACAAACTGTAATTCTCCAGCGATTTTTACATCATCACTTACCATTACACCTCCTGCTTCAAGAGCTGCATTCCAGTTCAATCCGAAATCTTTTCTGCTGATTTTTCCTTCAAAAGAGAAACCTGCTTTTGTATTTCCCCATGGGTCAACATTGATTCCACCAAAGTCTACATCCAATGTTACTGGTTTTGTAATTCCGTTGATCGTAAGATTCCCCACAACTTCATTGTTTAGGTTCTGAGATTCAAAAGTAATGGTTGGATGAGCTCCAGCATTGAAGAACTCTTCAGACTTTAAGTGATTGTCTCTGTCAGTATTATTAGTGAATACAGAATCAGTCTGAATAGTAGCTGTAGTTTTAGCATTTGCAAAGAATTCATCTTCAGATTCAATTTCAGCTGTGAAAGTTCTGAAGCTTCCTTTTACGTTAGAAATCATCATGTGTTTTACTTTGAAAGTAATTTCACTATGTGTTGGGTCTAATGTCCATTTTGTTGCCATTGTAATGTTGTATTTTTTGTTATTATTAATGATGCAAATTTAGAACAGAGGACATATACGAGTCATTGATATAGGATAAGAAATGAAATGAGCTCATTTGAATAACGGATTTATTTTTCATTTTAAAATTCCCAATTCATATTCTCGCAAATACAATCCTTACGTTTAAAAATGTATTCTTTTAAACAAACTTTGTGTCTTTACGTTTCCCCAACCAACACCACAAAATTCTACTATTAAGATAAGAAATAATTTCTATCAATTGATTAATTCCATTTTATGAATGTTTTATTTTAACATTTCTTAACGGATGGTTTTTATTTCTTATTTTTGATGGATTCAATTTTATACAATGAAATTACATAAATTTTCTTTATTGATGCTTGTTTTGGGTAGCTCAGCATTTGCCCAGACACAGAAGTTTACGATGGCGGAGGCTGTAAATGGAATGAGAACCAACCTGGCAGTGAAAAATATTTCACAATTTTCATGGTCTGCAGATGGAAAATCCTATATCCAATCTGTAAAAGGTGGGTATTTGACTACAGATTTAAAAACAAATAAGCAAGATACGCTGGTATCTCTTACAAAGCTGAACAAACAGTTTACGGATGGTAAACTTACGGCTGTTCCTGCTATTAAGTTTACAGGAATATCAAACGGGTATTTCAATACAAATGGTAAAATGTTCTGGATTGAAAAGTCAGGAAACGATTGGAAAGTAAAGAACTCAGCAAAAATAGATCTTGATGCTGCCAACGTAAAAATGTTTGGTGATGGACAGACTTTTGCTTTCACCGCAAAGAATAATTTATTTGTCAATAAAAATGGGAAAACCATCGCTGTAACCAATGAAGCTAATGAGAATATCATCAGTGGCCAGACAGTTCACAGAAATGAATTCGGAATTGATACCGGAATTTTCCCGGCACCCAACTCTGAAAGCGTTGCATTCTACAAAATGGATCAGAGTATGGTAGCAGATTACCCGATTATTGATTGGTCGGTAACGCCAGCTGTTAACCATAACATCAAATATCCAATGGCTGGACAAACGTCTCACCAGGTAACATTAGGTGTTTTCAATATTAAAACTCAGACAACAACCTTCCTGAAAGTTGATGGTGAAAAAGATCAGTATTTGACTGCTGTTACATGGAGCCCGGATTCAAAATATATTTTTGTAGCTGTATTGAATAGAGGACAGAATCATATGAAGATGAACCAATATGATGCTGCTACAGGAACATTAGTGAAAACTTTATTTGAAGAAACAGACAGTAAATATGTTGAACCACAACATCCGCTTACTTTTTTCCCAAATTCAAATACAGATTTTATCTGGCAAAGCCAGAGAACAGGATACAATCACTTGTTCCATTACAATCTTGAAAAAGGATTGGTGGCACAGATTACAAAAGGAGACTGGTTGGTTACCGATATTTTAGGATTTAATGAGAAGAAAAAAGAAATTTTCTTTACTTCTACTAAAGAAACTCCTTTAGAAAGACATTTATATAAAATCAATTGGATGAATTTCAAAATGGAGAGACTAGACTCTGAAGCAGGAATGCACTTTGGACTTCTGAGCAATGACGGGAATCACTTATATGATGCTTACAGTAATGCGAACACTCCAAGAGTAGGAAATATTATCAATACATCCAGTTTAAAATCTACCAATATTTTTACTTCTGAAAATACATTAAAGAATTATCAGAGACCTGAAATTAAAAATGTAGAATTAAAAGCTGATGATGGAACACCGTTATATGGTAAAATTATCTTGCCAACAAATTTTGATCCTAACAAAAAATATCCAACGATTGTTTATTTATACAATGGGCCGCATCTGCAGCTGATTACAAATAGCTTCCCGGCTTCCGGAAATCTTTGGTACGAATACATGGCTCAGAACGGATATATTATCTTCACTATGGATGGAAGAGGTTCTTCCAATCGTGGAATGAAATTCGAACAGGCTGTTTTCAGAAACCTGGGGACAACAGAAATGAACGACCAGATGAAAGGCGTTGAATATCTAAAATCACTTCCATACGTAGATGGTGATAAAATGGGTATCCATGGATGGAGCTTTGGAGGATTTATGACAACAAGTTTTATGCTTCGTAAGCCAGATGTTTTCAAAGTAGGAGTAGCTGGAGGACCAGTAATTGATTGGAGTATGTATGAGATCATGTATGGAGAAAGATATATGGATACACCTCAGGAAAACCCACAAGGATATGCCACAGCTAATCTTCTGGATAAAGTTCAGAATCTGAAAGGAAAACTATTAATGATCCATGGAGCGCAAGATGATGTAGTGGTATGGCAACATTCTATTAAGTTCATCAAATCAGCAGTAGATAATGGAGTTCAATTGGATTACTTTGCTTATCCGGGACATCCACATAATGTGATCGGAAAAGACAGGGTTCACCTGATGCAGAAAATCACAGATTATTTTGATCTGTATCTGAAGAAATAATAACAAAATCCAGCCGTTCGGTTGGATTTTTTTTGTAGTTGTTGGAAAACGCAAGAGCGCAAAGGCAATAAAAGGCATGCTATTTTAAGGCACAAGAAAATCAAAGATTTTCAGTAGAAGTTACGCTGATTTTTTGCCACGAATGCACGAATTTATTTTAATAATGTTAATATCAGATACTGTATTCTATACCTCATGTGGCTTTAAAATTTTCAACTATATTAGGAACATACGCTTTTTTATATGCTAAAAAATCCGTGCATTCGTGGCAATTATTCAGCAGTAAACAATTTTATCGCAGATAAAATCCTCACGCCTTAAAAATAGGATCATATTAAATTTTCTTTGCGCCCTTGCATTCTCCAACATCAAAGATTTATCAGTCTTTAAAGTATAGTGTCGATCTTATCAAACATCAATGCAAATGACATTGTATAGCTCTATTTTTGTGTAACTAAAATCAACAATATGGAATTAGGAATAGGAATGTTCGGAGATTTAGCTTTCGATCAGTCAACAGGGAAATATAGAGATGCAGGAATCAAGCTTCATGAAATTCTGGAGCAGGTAAAATTCATGGATGAGGTAGGAATAGATGTCTTTGCCATGGGAGAGCATCACCGTCCGGATTATGCTGTTTCTTCACCGGAAATTGTATTGGCAGCAGCGGCAAGCATTACCAAAAATATAAAATTAGCAAGTGGAGTAACTGTTTTGAGTTCATCAGAACCGGTAAAAGTGTATGAAGACTTTTCAACATTGGATTTGATCTCCAACGGGAGAGCCGAAATATTTGTGGGACGTGGCAGCTTCATTGAATCATTTCCATTATATGGCTATTCATTAAATGACTATGAGGAACTTTTTGATGAAAAACTGGATTTGTTATTGAAAATCAATTCTGAAGAAAATGTAACCTGGTCAGGAAAGCTTCGTGCTCCAATGAATAATCAGACCGTATATCCAAGAGCAAAAAATGATGGTAAAATATCTATTTGGAGAGCTGTAGGAGGAACACCACAATCTGTTTTAAGTGCTGCTCAATTAGGAATGCCATTAGTGGTTGCAATTATTGGCGGAATGCCAATCCAATTTAAAAACCTGATTGAATTTTACAAGCAGGAATATCAAAAAGCAGGGCATGATATGTCCAAAATGCAGATTGCGATCCATTCGCATACTTTTGTAAGTGATGATCAGAATGTGGTAGACGGATATTTCCACAATTATAAATCTCAAATGGATAGGATAGGCTCTTCCAGAGGTTGGGCTCCTTATACCAAAATGCAGTATGACGGGGGAAGAAGCAAAGACGGAGCCTTATTCATCGGAAGTCCGGCTGAGGTAGCAGACAAAATTGCTTATATGAAGGAAATCTTTGGAATCACAAGATTTATCGGGCACATGGATATTGGTGATCCAGCTCATGATATCATGATGAAGTCTATTGAACTATTTGGGAAAGAAGTAAAACCATTGGTAAAAAACCTGTAATTACGGGTTTAATTTAATAATAAAAGTCACAAAAGTTTTTTAACTCTTTGTGACTTTTATGTTTTTAAAACCTAAGATTAAACAATCTCAATCAAGCTTCCTCTTTCCTCATCTTTGATAATATTGAGTGCTGTAGGAATTTTTTCTTTAAGCTCTTCCACGTGAGAGATAATCCCCACAATTCTGTTTTCCTTCATCAGATTGGTCAGCGTTTCAAATACAATATTTACCGATTCGGTATCCTGAGTTCCAAAACCTTCATCAATAAAGAAAAAGTTTTTATCAGCCTGAGCGTTGGACTGAACACTTTCTGCTAATGCTAAAGCAAGACTTAAAGATACCTGAAAAGCCTGTCCTCCGGAAAGAGTTTTTACACTTCTGCTTCTGCCTTCGTTGAGGTAATCGATGATCTCAAAATCATTATTCTCGTTAAGCTGTAAGCTCAGTTGATTTCTTGTCATCCTGTGGAACCGGATATTGGCATGATCGCACAGTTGTCTCAGATAGATAGAAGAAACATATTGTACAAAACCGGCACCTTTGAATAGATTCATCATCAGTTTCAGATTTTCAGAACGTTTCTGAAGTTTTGTCAACTCTTTCAGAAGTTCTTCTTTTTTCTTGTATTCCTTCTCCAGTCTGTCTTTTTCAGCAATCATGGTCACCACGGCATCATTGATTTGTTTCAGTTCAGCCTGAGCCTCTCCAAACTGTCTTTCAGTCAGTGAAAACTGGTCGCTATCAAAAGAAAGTCCTTTCAATTTCAGTTCCAATCCTTCAATCACTTTCTTCAGGGTTTCAAAATCAATTTTAAATTGCTGAATTTTAGCTCTTCCTTCCTGAATATTGATCTCCTGCTGCAGGATATTTTCAACCTCATTAAATATTGTGAAATTGTTTTCACTTAAAGCTTTATCAATCGTTTGCTGATTCTCTGAAATTTCTTTTTCAAAGTTTGCAATCTGCTTTTCAGTTTGGCTGACAATAGTTTTTTGTTCTGCTAATTTGGGTGCAAGGTCTTTTTCCTGTTGAGACGCTTTTTGATGTAGTTGTTCCGTTTCAGTATTGGATTGTTTCAATTTCTGATAAACTTCCTCCACTTCAGTTACTGTTTTTTGCTCATAAGATTCCCATTCCAGGATTTTAAGATGGGAAAGGCTGATGTTGATCTCTTTCTGCTTGGTAGCTTCTTCCAGTTTAAAGGTTTCCAAAGCATTTTTATATTTTTCCAGAACTTTATTTTCCTTTTCCAAGGTTTCACGCTCCAGTGTAATGGTTTTCTCTATTTCTTCAATCTTCTTTTCCAAAGCAAAAGAATCCGATCTTTTTTTCTCAAAATCATCCTCCTGATCCGGGCTGAACTGTTTCCATGTAAATTGCTGAAGATGGTTTTCCAAATCTTTCTGGATCTGTTGAAGAACTTTTTGTTCAGAGATCAGTTGTTCTTCAAAGATTTTCTTTCTATCCAATATTTTTTCGACAGCTGTTTCCTGCTGTTGAAGTTGATGAACTTCCTGTTCAATTACTTTAATCTTCTCCTGAATATCCTGTAGCTCGGTATTGACATCATGAAATTCCACAATATGCGGATGCTCCTGAGCGCCGCAAAGCGGACAAGCCTCACCATCATGAAGTTCATTGGCAAAACGGGTGAGCTCTTTTTGAATTTTCAGGTGATCCAGTTTTTGAGAAAGTTCTTTTTTCTTTGCTTCCAGAACCTCTTTCTTTTGATTGAAATCGGCTTTAAAATTATCCTGAAGAGCAAAGGGTTTCAGTTCCTCAGTAATCAGTTCAATGTGTTTCTGATGTGTTTCTGTTTTTTCAATCTGTTCCTGCTGGGATTTTTTGAAATTTTTCTGCTGAATAAACCAGTTTCCCACCTTGGAAAGTAGGGCAGGATCAATTTTTTGCTGTTTTAAAATATCAATATTTTTAGAAAGCTCAGTGATCTTTTTCTGAATAATCTCTTTTTGAGCTTCTACTTCTGCTACCTTTTCCGATCCTTTCTGAGTTCTCTCATTAAGTGTTTCAATCTCCTTATAAAACTTCAGGATCTGTACAATAAGATTCAGATCATTTTCCTGTATTCTGGATTGTTCCAAAGCTTTAAATTTAGGCTCCAAAGTTAGGAGTTGTTCCTTTACAGCATTAAAAGTAACTTCTGTTGTCTGTAAAGTTTTGATCTGATTTTCTTTCTCATTTCTTTTTTCAGTAATTCCTTTTGAAAGCCTGTTTTTTTCGATAATCAATGGATTAAAAACTCTGAAAGTACGATCATACAGTTCTATTTGAGTTTCCAGTGCATCCATTTGCGGCTTTTGCTCAGAAAGGTTGTTGAAGTTTTCCCGGTTTTGTAGTAAGCTGTCAAAATCCGTTTTTAAGTTTTTCAGTTGTTGATAAGTCTGGGAAATCTTTTCAAATGTTTCATTAGCCTGAGTCAATTTTTTTTGTTCTTCCCCTAAAAGATCTTTCTGAAGCTGAATTTTTTCCTCACTGATTTCCTCAAAACCCTTCAGTTGGCCTTCAAGTTGATCCAATTCGGATCTGTTTCTGGTATTTAAAGCTGAAACATTATTCTGCAGATCATAACGCTGAAGACTGAAAATCTCCTTCATCATATTGGTTCTGTCAGCAGCACCTAGCTCAAGAAACTCCTTGAACTGCCCTTGAGGAATAATGATCGTTCTTTTGAAATTGGCATAGCTTAAACCTATAATCGCTTCTGCGTTGGAATGTTCTAAAGGGATCCACTTTCCATCAATATTTTCATAGAAAGCTACAGAATTAGGCTTTACATCCTCAAACTTTTTAGAATTTCGTCTGAAATCCCTGGTCGCACGGAAAACTTTATTTTCATAATTAATAAAATCAAACTCAATATAAGAACTGTTGGATTTTAAGTTCATCATATTGTATGCTCTTTTATCACGCATATTCAGACGTTCCGTTTCACCATATAAGGCAAACGAAATTGCTTCAAGAACTGATGATTTCCCGGAACCCACAGCTCCGAAAATACCAAATAAACCAGCTTCTGTAAGGTTTTTGAAATCTATAGTCTGGCGCTCCTGGTAAGAATATAAACCTTCAACTGTTAATTGTATAGGAATCATAGCTTAGGCATTTAAAATTTCGTTAAACAATTTCATCAGTTCTTCATTGACCTCCTGGCCACCATTTTTTGATTTAAAATAATCCTTAAACAATGTTTCTATGTCCTGATTTAGATTAATTTCATGAGCAGTTTCCTCTCCGGACTCTTTGTTTTTAACTTTAGGAATAAGATGAACAATTCCATCATGAGCCTGGTAGATCAGCCTGCGTTCATCTGCTGTTAAAAAAGTTTCACTTTCTAAAGTCAATTCAATAAACGTATACGGATTTTCTCTTAGCCACAGAACCGCTTCATCAACGGAGGTAAAGGTTTTTCTTACCAACCTTCTTCCGCTTTTCAGTGCCTTTTTTTCATAAGAAACAGGTTTCCCCGGCTCAGCATCGATGATAGAAATATATTTTGTCTGCCCGGCTTCATTAAAGCTGTAGCATAGGGGAGAAGATGAATAGATTACTGGTTTCTCCTTTGTTCCGATATTCTGAAAGCCATGCAGATGTCCTAAAGCTGTATATTGGATCTGTTCAGGAATACTGTCTGAGAAAATAAGATCGGCATTTCCGATTTTGATTGGTTTTTCTCCTTCCGGTTCTTCCAAAATATCAGCTCCTTTTTTATTCATGTACAAGTGGGCTGTTAAAAGATTGATCCCATGTTCATCACAGAACTGATCTGCAAGATCTTTCCAAGTTTTTGAAAGAACATTGTTGATCTCTTCCTCTTTATTTTCTCCCAAATATTCTTTCAGACGGATTTCGTTGGCATAAGGAGTATGCAATAATCTAATAGGAAAATCAATAGTGTTGATTTTCATTTCTATAAACCCTTCTTTTGAATGAATGATCTTGAAATACTCCGTTCCAAAAGGGATAATTTCTGCTTTGGGATGGCCGATTAAAATAATTCCGCATTCTCGGGCCAAGGGATCGGGAGCATTGATGAGGTTCGGAGAGTCATGATTTCCTGAAATAGCAATAACAGGACGTTTCCCGTTTTGAGATAAACGCTTCAGTGTTTTATAAAAAAGCTCAACGGCTTCAACAGCGGGGTTAAAATTATCAAAAAGATCACCGGCGACAAGAATAAGGTCTGCCTGTTCTTCATCAGCAATCGCAATGATTTCCTCCATCACTGAAACCTGCTCTTCCAGTCGGGAAAAGCGATCCAGTTTTTTTCCTAAATGCCAGTCGGCGGTGTGTAAAATTTTCATAAAAAGTTGATCATAGTTTAAAGGAACTGCCTAAAGATAAAAGAAGTTGTGTTTTTAAAAATACGGTTTACCTTAATGTATCAATAAGCATATTTAGATAAAAAGAAACTTGTTTCTACCCCAAACTTATAGATTGTTGTCGTTTTCCTTTCCTTTGAAATCTTGATAAATTTGTTTTAAACGTGCTTTTCTTTCTGCTTCTGCATTTTGTGTTTTCCGTTTTTTCTGATCAATTTGCTTTTTATTTTTTTTCCTGTTAGCGTCGTTATTTTTGCTCATAATGGTTTGCAGCGAATAATTTTTAGGGGTAAAAATTGCTTCATCAAAAATACTAAAGATTAAGAGGGGAAACAATTTTAGTGGGTAAGTCTGATAAAATGTTTTAATTTTACTGCGTTATGGAAGAAAAATCAAAAGATCCGTTACACGGAAAAAGACTCGATGCCATCCTTGAAGAACTGGTAGAATATTACCAGGGATTTGAGAAACTGGGTGAGCAGATCAATATAAAATGCTTTACAGATAATCCAAGCATAAGCTCTTCTTTAAAGTTTTTAAGGAAAACACCTTGGGCAAGAGCAAAAGTAGAAAGCTTGTATCTTTTTGTATTGAGACAGAAGAAAAGAGACGAAGGGAAGAAAAATAGATAAAGACTGGATGCTGGAAGCATGAGGCTGGAGGTTATTGTTAGCCGTATGACTTCTGCCCGTTTTTTTATTAATAAAAATAATTTCTAGAGGATGAAAAAGAGTTTCAAAAGCTTTTTATGCCTTTCATAACTTCCTTCTTCCATCTCTCATCTTCCAAACTTACCGAATCATTTCAAAAATAGTATATTTGTATTATCGTTAATCGTAAAAAAAATTACGACAAAAAAAGAAAAATATGACAATTGAAAACAATCACGTTGTAGCTGTAAAGTATATCCTTCACACTCTCGAAGCAGATGGAAGTAAAGTTCTTGTAGAAGAAACAACAGCAGAAAATCCACTTACATTTTTGTATGGTGTTGGAATGATGATTCCAAAATTTGAAGAGAATATCCTTGGCTTAAAAGCTGGTGATAAATCTGCTTTTGTAATTCAGCCTGAAGAAGCTTACGGAGAAAGACAGCCTGATGCTATTGCACAATTGCCACTTGAAATGTTCAAAGAATCAGGAACTCCTCCAATTGGAGCGATCTTACCTTTATCAGACAATCAAGGGAATAACTTCCAGGCTTTTGTAGTAGAAGTAACTCCTGAGGCTGTAGTAGCAGATCTTAACCACCCAATGGCTGGTAAAGTGTTAGATTTCCAAGTGGAAGTTTTAAACACTCGTCCTGCAACTGAGGAGGAGCTATCTCACGGTCACGCTCACGGAATTGACGGAACAGACGCTCACTAAGAAATAATATAAATGTCCGATTTTTTCGGACATTTTTTTGTACTACAAATAGATTGTAAGACAATATAAAAATAACCAGTAGAACGCTCTGCTGGTTATTTTGTTTTATATGCTAAGATCAATAGAATACTTGTTATTCCCTCCGCTGGAGGGTTATAAAATCAACGGATTTGACGAGATAGTTTTTCTCTCACTCTTATTCCGCATCATACTCCGTCACATCAATAAACGTAAGAAACCATTTTCCTTCAAGTTTAGTCATCACAAAGCTAAATCCGTTAATAGGAGCCTTTTCTTTACTGTTCTCAGCAAGTGTTACAAAAACAACATTTTTAGGATTGGAATTGATCTTAAAAATAGTCTGATCCTTTACAGCGTATAGTTCTGAAAACTTGTCAGCATAATCATTGACTACATTAGAATTGAACTGAACAAATAATCCTTCTTTCGACCATTTCTTATTTTTTAAATCATATCCGGAATGCTGGTCGAATTGTATTGGAAACTGATTTCTGATATTCCATGCTTTTTTGACATGTCCTAGCGGCATACTGAAATCAACATCTTCATTTAAAACAAACCCCAAGTCACCACCATTTTTAAAAAGGACACCAACCCCATAGGTTTCATTCACATATTTATTCATGAGATCACCATTTTTGGTCTGAAATCCTTTTAATATATCAGTTACAGCCGTGGAAATTTCTTTTTTATCCTCAGTTGTTTGGGCATTGAAAAAACTGAAACTGCAAAACAGGATCAGCAATGTGTAAATAATGTTCTTCTTCATATTATTAATCTAAAAATTCACCTGAAACATAATACCAACTTTCATGCATTTTCTGGAATACAGAAAACTCGTGATGAACTTGCAGATGCCCATCCTGATCTGTATAATAAGCCTTAAATTCTACATGATTTAAAGCTGGAGTCTGAACGATTTCCAATTTTGTCCATTCATTGATCTCTCCCCATTCCTGCAGATCCCGTTTGTTGTGATATTTTCGTTTTCCCGGAAGTGTGGTTTCCATTAAATATTCACCATTCGGGATGGCGAAAGCAGAAAATCGGGAACGCATTAATGCTTCAGCAGTAGGAGCATATTTTTCTCCGGTATGATAAGGCTTACAGCATTCTTCGTAGGATTTTCCTGAACAGCAGGGACAATTCATCTTTTAAATTTAAAATTTTATGCCACAAAAATAAGGAATATCAATAGAAACGGATCGGGTTTTTTACTTCTGTTTGAATGTTGTTGCTGGAAGATCGCGATGGCGTAAATTATTTATCTCCTAAACTGTTTTTAAGGCGCAGGGATTTTATCTGTGATAAAATTTAATGCTACTAAGAGTGTATTTATTAAAAAGCATTTAATCTATGTCTTAAATTTTTTTATGCCTTTATCATTCCATAGGAATCTAAATTAAAATTTTTGAATTGCTATGTCGGGATTCTTCCTGCGTCATAAAGCCAAACACGATATTCATTTTCTTATTTTAATTGAATATAGGGTAGAATATATTCAATAGAAACGGGCTTTAGCCCGTTCTAAATGATTAAACAATCCATTGGCTTTAGCCAAAACTTATAATATCTTTTACACATCTTTGTATCAGATCTAACGGTGAGTATATCATCAAAAAACGAAGCACTCTTTTTAAGAGTGCTTCGTTATATTTTACTGGTTATCTTCGTCGATCTTTGTATCCACAAAGCTATAAACATCGGTTGCCATTGCCATAGTTTGCTGTTTTGAATTGAATTTCACATGCTCTGGATCCAGCACCTTGTAAGTATAAGTATCTGTTTGTCCGGAATTGAAATGAAGTTCATGAAATTCTCCGTTTTCAATCCACCATTGTCCTTTTTCAATGTGTTGATTGACTTCACAATCATGAATAGTAGTAAAAATCAGGATAAAAGTTCCGTCTTCCTTTCTATCCATTACCCAGCGTTTTTCCATCCCGGCGATCTGCTGATCTTTTTCACCGCCTTTCCATATACCTACGAGCTGTTTATCTATCTTGTTGGTTTGAGGTTTTGTTTTCGCCTTTTGAGCATACATAGAGCCAAAAGCTAGTAATAATGTGCTTAGAATAATTTTTTTCATGGTTATTTAAAGAAAAATGTTAAAGGAACTCTGCTGTTTACTGTTATTCCCAGGGTAGTCGCAGGAACCCATTTTGTTTTTTTTATAAAATTTTTAGTTTCGTTGATAAAGTAAGAAGAATACTTATAGTTATTTTTATTTTGGAATCGGAGATTGATATTGATATCTGAGATAGAGCCATTTTTATTGAGAATAAAATCTGCAGATATAGAAGAATAAAGATCTTTGTCTTTACGGTATTCAAAACCTTCAGGATATTGAACATTTTTCCAGAAGTTTATCTTATAATCTTCAAAAAAGGCTGTATATGATTTGCTTCGTGGATATCTCGAAATGGTATCACATTCTTCAAAATCATAGATCTTATCAAGATTTTTGTTTACATATTCTATTTCTGCGATATGCCTCAATGAGTCAATAAATTTGGATCCGAATTTTCGATCGATCTCTTTAGACATTACATGCCCGTAGCAATTTTGGAGATTTCCGGGAACTGTACAGTATGTAAGGGCAGAATCTACCTCAATATTGTATTTCTTCAGCAATTCATTCATTTCTACATTACTTCTGTAATGATCTACCATTCCAAAATAATGGAAATAAACAAGTTTGTTCTTTTTTATATCAGACTCAGCTCTTGCTGTTTCAGCAGTGCAGGTAGAATCCCAATATTTTCTTTCTTCCTTAATGAGTTCAGCCCATTCTTTATTGGGAATCGTATCAGAATTTTTTTGAAAAAAAGAATCTGACTTGCCTTCAAATCTTTTGTTTTTCATTGAGAAGCAAGTCAGAATAATTAATGAGGACAATACTTTTATACCTGTATTGAATATCATAGAGTATTATTTAATAAATCCTCTGTTTCTTAATAAAGGCTTGATATCCGGATCATGCCCTGTGAAATCTCTGAATGCCTGGTTAAGATCTACAGAATTTCCTACAGAAAGAATGTATTTTCTGAAACGGTCACCATTTTCTCTGGTTAATCCACCATTCTTGCTGATCCATTCCCATGCGTCGTTATCCAATGTTTCAGACCATAGGTAAGCATAATATCCTGCTGAATATCCACCACCCCAAATGTGTGCAAAATAAGGAGTATGGTATCTTGGCGGAACAGTAGCTAAAGTAAATCCGTGGTTTGCTAAAGATTGTTTTTCAAAATCCAAAACAGGAATAAACTGGTTTTCATTGGTTACAGAATGCCAGTCCATATCTAAAGCTGCTGCAGAAATTAGTTCTGTAGTCATATACCCTTGATTGAAGGTAGCAGCTTTTTTAATTTTATCTACTAGAGCCTGCGGAATCGGTTGTTTGGTTTCATAATGAACTGCATAGTTCTTGATTACGATTGGATCCAGTGCCCAGTGTTCGTTAATCTGAGAAGGGAATTCCACAAAATCTCTTGGTACATTCGTTCCGGAAAGAGATGGATATTTCTGGCTTGCAAACATTCCGTGGATAGAGTGTCCAAACTCATGGAAGATGGTTGAAACATCATCAAAGCTGATTAATGATGGTTTTCCAGGAGCAGGCTTTTGATAATTGTAGCAGTTTACAATTACAGGTTTTGTTCCCATAAGATAAGACTGTTCTACAAAGTTGCTCATCCAGGCTCCTCCATTTTTAGAATCTCTCGTATAGAAATCCAGATAATAGATGGCAATAGATTTTCCATCGTGATCGAAGACTTCATAAGTCACTACATCCGGGTGATACACCGGAAGGTCAGTTCTCTTTTTGAAAGTCAATCCATAGAATTTTTCAGCAGCGAAGAAAACTCCTTTTTCTAAAACAGTTGTGATTTCAAAATAAGGTTTGATTTCACTCTCATCAAGATCAAATTTAGCTTTTCTTACTTGCTCAGCATAGAAATTCCAGTCCCAAGGTTCTACTTTGAAACCTCCTTTTTGCTGATCAATAAGATCCTGGATGTCTTTAGCTTCACGTCTTGCTGTTTCTACAGCAGGTGTAGCCACTTGGTTCATCAATTTAGTAGCCGCTTCAGGGGTTTTCGCCATCTGATCCTGAAGTTTCCATTCAGCGAAATTCTTTTTGCCAAGAATCTGAGCTTTCTTCAATCTGATTTTAGCCAGTTTTTCAATTGTTTCTCTGGTATCATTAGCATCTCCTTTTTCAGCTCTTGTCCAGGAAGCTTTGAATAGTTTTTCTCTGGTAGCTCTGTTTTTCAGGTTTTGTAGAAGAGGCTGTTGAGTCGTATTTTGTAGAGCAAGAAGATATTTACCTGGTTGTCCTGCAGTTTTAGCATCAGCCGCTGCCGCTGCAATTTCGTCTGCAGAAAGTCCGTCCAATTCCTTTGCATCAGCAAAGAATACACCACCTTGTTTTCTTGCTTCCAATAATTTGTTAGCGTATTGGGTAGAAAGAGAAGCCAGTTCCTGATTGATCTGCTTTAATGTTTCTTTATCTGCTGCAGAAAGGTTCGCTCCTGCAATTTCAAAGTTTTGTTTATAGTACTGAACCAATCTCTTGCTTTCAGAATCAAGACCGTCTTCTTTGATGGATTTAATTCTTTTATAAAGATTTTCATTCAGGTACATTTTATCAGAATGTGCGGCAAAAATAGGAGCATATTCTTCATCCAAAGCCTGTAGAATAGGGTTGGTATTGGCACTTGTCAGATTCGAAAATACAATTTGTGCTCTTCTCAGCACCTCACCACTTTTTTCCAGGGCAACGATGGTGTTTTCAAACGTTGGAGCGGCTGGGTTATTGGCTATCTTTTCAATTTCGGCAGCATGTTGCTTTAATCCGAAATCAAAAGCCGGTTTAAAATGTTCGTTTTTAATTTTGTCAAACTCTGGAGCTTCATACTGAAGCTTGCTCTTCTTCATAAAAGGATTTGAAGATAAAGATGGATCAGGAGCCGGAAGTTCCTGTTGTGTATCGGTCTGTTTCATTGTAGTACAAGATTGATTGAACGCCAAGGCAGAAATTAATAATACCGATGAAATATTCTTCATAAATATAGTTGTTATTAAACCCTAAAGATATTAAAAACTTGCTTTACAGAGGATATTTTGACTAATGTATTTAATAAAACGGTTGTTTTAACATTTTTATGTAAACCGTAATGAAATCTTTGTGGTTGCTAACGTTTTTCAACCCTTGAATTACAGAGACTAAAAGGATAATGAGAAGAAGATGTAATATTTTTTATATTTTAGTTGTTATTAAATTATATTATCAAAAAAATAATCTATAAAAGAAATAAACATGAAAAAAAGAACTCTTTTTATTTTTTCGGCCTTAGTGGTTTTAGCCTCATGTAATGAAAGACATGAGAAAAAAAACAAGGAAAAAAGTGGCTGGGTAGAGAAAGTTATCAATAAGGAAACAGGGCCTATTCAGCAGAGAGAATTCAATGGAGATTTTGATGAAATTCAGGTTTCCCAGGCTATTGAAGCAGAGGTGATCAAATCAGATGTTGAAAAAGTAATCATTTCAGCTCCACAAAGCATCATCGATGAGGTTCTTGTAGAAAACAGTGGCGGAAAGCTTCATATTCATTATAAGAAAGGAATCAGAGTGATGAATATCAGTAAGGTTACAGCAAAAATTTATACTAAAGATTTTACAAAACTGGTGGCCGAATCAGCAGCAAGTATCAGTGTGAAAGACAAGTTTACTCAGGAAAAAACAAGTATTGAAGCATCAAGTGCTGGAAGTGTTTCAGGAGATCTGGAGGCTAATGAGTTTAATATTAATACAGACAGCAGCAGTAGTTTCAGCGGTAAAATATGGGCTGTAAATCTTGATATAGACTCTTCATCAGGATCGAGTATCGATATTTCAGGAAAAGCTAAAAAAGCGGATATCAGTTCTTCTTCAGGCAGTAGTATTTCAGCTAAGGGAGTTATTGCAGATCATGTAGAAGCTGAGGCATCCAGTGGAGCCAGCATCCAGATCAGCGCCGTTTCTTCCGTTAAAGCAGAAGCCTCTTCAGGCGGAAGTGTAGATATTGCCAGAAAAGGAGAACTTAAAAATGTTATTAAGGACGAAAGCAGTGGCGGAAGTATAAATATTCAATAAATTAATCCTGGGATTCTTCATCATCATCTTCCTCTGTGGATAAAGAAGAATCCCAATTTTTATGATCAAAATTAAGATTATCATAAGCCAAAAGTTCCTCCTCACGCTGGAGGATTTCTTTTGTCGTAAATAAAGCAATATCACTATCTTCTGATGCTTTCGCCAGCTTTCTGATAGAGGCTTTATCAATCGCCATAAATCGTTGTCCCAGTCGTCTTGCTGCATATTTTCTCATTCCTGTTTCATGCAGGACATCCACAGCCATATCCACAGCAGTTCCCAAAGTTTCCCGGTAAATGTTATTTACTCCATTATTCAGATACTCATAAGCGTCAATTCTGTTTTTTGCTCTTACAAATATTTTAACCTCCGGATAATGTTCGCGAACAAGCTCTGCTATAAACATATTATCATCCGAATCATCAAGACATAATACCAGAATCTCAGCATCTTCAATTCCTGCAGCTCTTAGGATAGGAATCCTTGTAGCATCTCCATAATATACTTTAAAACCATAACTTCTCAACAATTTCACACGATCCGAATCTCTGTCTAAAACGGTTGCCGCTATTTTATTGGCTTTTAAAAGACGGCCTACGGTGCTTCCAAAATGTCCGAAACCTACAATGATGATCTTCTTCTGGGTTACATCACTGTCCAGAATATTGAAATCATGATCTTCTTCAGGAACTTCGCGAATGAATTTTGGAGTAATAAATTTATCATTCAGAATAAGAAGAATAGGAGTAATGCACATCGTAATTGCTGTAACGGCCATCATCTGAGCATTGAGTTCTGGGCTCAGGAGATAAAGATCTGATGCATAGTTAATCAGTACAAAGGCAAATTCTCCTACCTGCGAAAGGGCAAAAGCATAGAAAAGACTTTGTGGGGTATCTATTTTATAGAATTTTCCAATGGTATACAATACCAAAAACTTCACAGCCAATACTGCAAATACAGTACTGAAAATGAATAATGGATCTTTCTGAATAATATTAAAATTAATTGTTGACCCTACACTGACAAAAAATACGGCCAATAACAATCCTTTAAACGGATTAATCTGAGCTTCAAGTTCGTGGCGGAACTCACTGTTTGCCAGCATTACTCCGGCAAGGAATGCACCTAATGCAGGAGAAAGTCCAATAACTATCATCAGTTCGGATACGCCGATAACAAGAAATAGGGAAGAAGCCGTTAATAATTCCGTCATTCCGGATTTTGAGACATAGCGTAAAAAAGGAACAAATACATATCTGCCTAATAGAATCAATAGAGCGACCCCAAGAATAACGGTGCTTGCCTGAAGCCATTCCGGAAGCTTTTGTATCAGGATTTGAATTTCATTATCGTGATGTTTTGCCTTATAATTGGCAATAATGGGAAGAATAGCCAAAATAGGGATCACAGAAATATCCTGAAATAAAAGGGTAGAAAATGAAGCTTCTCCAGCGGTGGTTTTAAAATTATTCTTTTCCTGCAGTGTCTGTAATACAATGGCTGTAGAGGATAAAGCAAAACACATAGCCACTGCAATAGCCTTATCGACTCTCCAGCCTACACTGATGAATACCACGAATAACAATAAAATGGTAAGAAGCATCTGAGTGAGTCCCAATCCCATTATTTTCTTTCGCATTTCCCAGAATTTCCTAGGTTCCAATTCAAGACCAACGATAAATAAAAGCATGATAACCCCAAATTCACTGGCGTGCATAATGTCATTTACATTATTACCAGTGAGGCTGAGGACATAGGGGCCAATGATGATTCCCCCTAAAATATAACCGATTACTGAACTCAATCCCAATTTTCTGGCTAGTGGAACCATGATAATAGCTACACCCAGAAAAAGTAATGTGTTCATCGCTAAGCTGGACTCCATATGTTATTGATTGAGCAGTTCTGTAAACTCTTTTTTATGCAGAATAATTTCTTTTTTAGACAATTTATTGGCTTCGTAAACAATTTTGATGTGTTTGATATCAGCCTTGAAGACCTTTAATGAAACAATCAGTCCGCTGATGAGTTCATCAATGGTGTACTGATAAGTTCCATCTTTACTGAAAGATCTTTCCTTTCCTCCGGTCGTTACCAGTATATAAACTTCTTTATTTTCCAGAGGGTTGTGTTTACCGGGCTGTAGCCAGTCTCTGTCGAAAACTTCATCAATCCATAATCTTAATAGAGGAGGCATTCCGAACCAGATCAATGGAAATTGGAACACAAATCGGTCATAATTGGCCAAACGTTTCCTTTCCCTGAAGGCGGCAATATGGAAGTCAGGATATTCTTCATAAAGATCTCTTAGGGTATAATGCTGGTGGCGAACGTAGAAATTAATGAGCTCTACATTCGAATTAGAGTGCTCCAGATAAGGGTGTGCAAATACTACCAGCGTCTTCTTCATAATCCTGTTTTCAGTAAATATAGTGAAAAAATATTGAATAAAAGCTAGGTTTTATGTTGATTTATTAATTTTTTAATATGTGAAAGTGTATTTAATGTTAATTAAAGTCAAAGAAATACTGTTATTTTAGTTTTTTAAATAAAAAATCAGGTCTTAAAGACCTGATCTGTTTATAAATGATTGTAATTATTGTAAGATTACCATCCTCCGGATGCACCGCCGCCGCCGAAACTTCCGCCACCGCCGAAGCCTCCAAAGCCACCGCCACCACCGCCGGAACTTCCACCACCGAAGCCTCCGCCTCCAAAACCACCTGGGAATGGGAAGAACCCACCAGGATAATTTCTGCGTCCTCTTCGGGTAATGATGACATCATCATCGTCATTATTACCATGGCCGCCGCCACCACCGCCTCGATTGCCAAAGAGGATAGCAATGATGATAAAAATAACAAATGCGATAATCAAAACCTTTAGGGCACTTCCGTCACCGGAAGGTGCCGTCGTTGGAACCGGTTTGAATTTGCCCTCAACGGCCTCCATAATGGCTGAGGTACCACGATTGATACCCTCATACCAAAGTCCTTTTTTAAAATTGGGAGTAACGATATAATCAAGAATCTGTCCTGCAACAGATGCAGTAAGGTATTGTTCTACAGCTCTTCCCTGCTGAATAGACATGGTATGGTCTTCAGTAGCAATAAGGAAAACAACACCGTTATCTACGCCTTTTTTTCCGATCTTCCATTGCTCACCAAACATGGTGGCCAGAAAGTTAACATCTTCGCCTTTGGTTGATTTGATGATCACAACTTCAATTTCAGTAGAAGTGGAATCAGCAAATTTGATAAGCTTATTATTAAGTTCACTCTTTTCCTGTTCGGAAAGAATTCCGGCTTCATCAAAAACAGGGTATAAAACAGCTGGTTTTTGAGGAATAGTGTATTGTGCTGATACAAATGTGTAAAAGCAGATCAGTAAAAATGAAAATACTATTTTAAGAGAACGTAATTTCATTTGGAAGTTGGTTTGGGTTTTCTCCTTCTACAGGAAAATGTTTTTTAAGTTCAAGGCCTGTTTCCAGAATAGCACTTTTCAACGCTTTATAATAATTTCCTTTGGCAAATTCAGAAGTGATATAGTCATGCAGATGATCCCAATACGATTGACTTACTTTTGCATGAATTCCTACATCTCCGATTATGGTGAGGTATTTTTGTTCAAAATTTACATGAAAAAGCACAGCATTCCTATCAGTAGTCTTATCCATACACAGTTCTTTGAAAACCTCGAATGCTGTTTTAGCATCCCGTTTTTCTGTATTAGAGTCAATATGTACTCTAATCTCTCCCGTAGAATGGTCTTCTGCTGACTGAATCGCTTCCACAAGGGAAGCGATCTGTTGATTTGTAAGGAAATTACCCATTATTATTTGAATACTTCAGGGGCTTTCTGAGCTCCTGCATCAGCTTTGAAATAAGGTTTTTCTTTAAAGTTGGTGAAATTCGCCAAAATATTATTTGGGAAAGTCTTGATAGAGGTGTTGTAATCCTTTGCAGCATCGTTATAATAAACAGTTTCTGTTCTGATACTGTTTTCAATAGCGGTATACTCTCTTTGGAAGTTAATATACTGCTGATCTGCCTTTAAATTAGGATAAGACTCTACCACAGCCATTAATCTGCTTAACGCCCCGGATAATTCTCCTTGTGCAGCCTGGAATTTAGCAATATCAGCATCAGTCATATTGGTAGGATCAATATTGACAGAAGTCGCTTTAGAACGTGCTTCTACAACTTGTGTTAAAGTTTCCTGTTCAAATTTTGAATACGATTTTACAGTTCTCTCCAGGTTAGGGATAAGATTAGCTCTTTTCTGATACACAGTCTCTACATTAGACCATTTTGCGTTAACAGTCTGTTCTTTGTTAACAAAATTGTTATATCCGCTTTTTCCCCAAAAGAATAAAACAGCAACAATAACAAGGAGGGCAATACCAATAGTTCCTGCGCCCAGACATCCTTTATTTTTCATAGTTTATTTTTTTTAATTTTTTGTGCTAATCAAATATACAAATTATGTGCTAATTTTGTAAAAAATTATATTTGAATGACAACAATAGTGGTAGCTATGGGAGAGAAGAATGAGATTGGTTTTGAAAACCAGTTGCTTTGGCATCTTCCGAAAGATTTAAAACATTTTAAAGACCTTACCTCGGGACATCCGATCATTATGGGAAGAAAAACATATGAAAGTATAGGAAAGCCACTTCCTAATCGTACAAATATTGTTGTTTCAAGAAAAAAAGATTGGTTTGAGGAAGGAATTCTGATTGTAGGAAGCCTTAAAGAAGCTCTCAAGTTTGCTAAAAAGATCGATGAAGAAGTTTTCGTTATCGGCGGAGGTAATATCTATGAACAGACCATGGAGCTTGTGGATAAGCTTGAGGTTACTTTAGTGAAAGCAGATCTGAAAGCGGATACCTTTTTCCCGAAGATCAATGAGAAAATCTGGAAAAAGACCAATGAAGTCTGCCATGAAAAAGACGAAAAGAATGGCTATGATTTCTGTTTCCAGACGTTTGAAAGAATAAAGAGTGAAGCTTAACAGAATTCTGTATAATAAGTGAGTTTAAAAATCGATTAGGATAGGATAATTACCATTCACCATTGACTTTTTGAACTTTAACCTTTAAATTTATTATCTTTGCACTTCTAAAATTTAATAATGAATAAATACATAAAAATTGCGGTAGCAGCAATCCTTATTCTTCTAGGACTTTATATGATGTTTTACACAAGAAGTCTTGGTTGGGGAATTGTTGTATTTCTTTTGGCAGCCATTCCAATTGCTCTTTTCTTTAAAAATGAATATATTCTTTTGGCATTCTGGCAATTGAGAAAACAAAATATGGAAAAAGCAGCTGAATGGTTATCTAAAGTAACAGACTACCAAGGGCAATTACATAAAACTCAATATGGATATTTCCATTATCTATTAGGGTTAACACAAGCTCAGGATCACCCGACAAAAGTGGAGCCGCTAATGAAAAAAGCTTTAGAATATGGTTTGAATATGAAGCACGACAGAGCAATGGCTACTTTAAATCTTGCAGCAGCAGCTCTTTCTAAAGGGAGAAGACAGGAAGGACAAAAACTATTGGAAGAAGCTAAAAGATTAGACAGTGCAGGAATGATGACTGATCAGATCAAAATGATGAAAGATCAGCTGAAAATGCCAACTATGCAGAAGCACATGCACAATCCTAACATGAGACAAAGAGGTAGATTCTAATAAGAAATCCTCAGATTCATATAAAAAAGTCCTGAATTTTCAGGACTTTTTGTTTTTCTTATTAGGAGGAGGAGGTGGAGCTTCCTGATGGAAAAAGGTATCTTTGGGATAAATGTTTTCTTTTACACGGAGTAAGCTATCCAGTTTTATAAATCTATCACGAAGGCCATCATCATAAAAATTATGTTTCTGATTTTTGTAATTCACGGAAACTAGGGGGAAATTAGTATTCTGTTCTATCCTGTTCTCTTTGTTAAGGTATTTAAGATAATTTTCAAAAGAAAGAGGATCTCTTGCTTTAATTTTATAAATGATCTTAGGTAATGTTTGAGTTTTTTTTCCACCCGTATCTATCTGAGAATATTTTTCTAAGAAGAGAGTGTCATTTTGCTTGATAAAAGTATATGTTTCAAATGCGAAAAAAGTACACGCTGAAAGATTAGTATTGATTGTCACTGTATCTCCATTCTCCATTTTTTCTGAAAACTGATAAAGATCCTTATCAAGATCAAATTTGTGTTCCTTTTTACAGGATAATAAAGAAAATGCCAGAATAATGAAGTAATGTTTTTTCATATCACTACATTTCCGAGGTTTGATCATAACCATAAAATTTGGGCATTTGCCATTGATATTTCACGGCAAGTGTTCGAATGGCAACAATCAATAAAATGGTAAAAATCTGCACAAAAGTATAAGAAAGGGGTGTATACTTTGTCATTAATAAAAACGCCGCTCCACCTACAATACATGCAGTAGCATAGATCTCTTTTCTGAAGATCAAAGGAATTCTGTTGAGTAATATATCCCGGATAATTCCTCCAAAGCACCCTGTGATGGTTCCCAGACCAATACAGATTAAAGGATGGATACCTACGTTCAGCCCTTTTTGAATACCAATAATGGTAAATAATCCCAGTCCGAAACTGTCGAAAATAAATAAGGTTACCTTAAAGTTTTTTTCAAGGGACTTGAATACCATTGAAAAGATACTGGTAATGAGAATCAGGGCACACATCAAAAGATCATGCATCCAGAATACAGGAATATCCAATAGGAGATCCCTTACAGTTCCTCCACCTACGGAAGTAACAAAGGCAATAATAAGAACGCCAAAAGGATCAAGCCGTTTCTGCATGGCTGCAAAACTTCCTGACATGGAAAACGCAATGGTTCCAAGTACTTCTATGGCAAAATTGAACTGTTCGTGCATATATAATTATAAATGATCGTTGATAAATGATAATTGATGAGTGATTTTTCTGCTTAAGCAAATTCTTGGCCATTGTATCAATTATCATTTATCGCTTATCAATTATAATACTGTTTATCGTTCAACCCTTACAGAATCTGGAACCATCAGTTCGTATTCGCCACCGTGGGTGATGATTTCTCTTACGATGCTGCTGCTGATAAAAGATTTCCCGGATGAAGTTAATAAGAATACGGTTTCCAGTTTTTTGTGGGCTAAAGTTCTGTTGGTATGAGCAATGGCCTTTTCGAATTCAAAATCTGCAGGGTTTCTAAGGCCTCTGATGATATATTGAGCATTCTTTTCAAAACAGTAATCCACTGTTAAGCCTTCAAATGAGTCTACTTCTACATTGGGAAATTCTGCTACGGAATTTTGAATGAACTCCTTTCTTTTTTCAAGAGGAAACATATATTTCTTCTGGGAATTCTGCCCAATAGCAATTATTAATTTATCAAATAGCGGTGCCGCTCTTTCTATAATATCGTAATGTCCTAAAGTGATAGGGTCGAATGACCCTGGGAAAACAGCAATTTTCATGTTGTATGAGTTATGATTTTGAGTTATCCATATATTGGTTTAAATTCTAACCTTTAATGTCTCGCTTCTACTATCTATTTTCTTTTATTTAAAGCTTTTTCAACTTCGTTTCCACAAAGATCCATAATGGAAATTCCATAGTGTTTTGCTTGCTGAGGAAGAATGCTTGCAGGAGAGAATCCCGGGTTGGTATTCATTTCAAGCATATAAGGAATGCCATCCATTAAAATAAATTCGCTTCGCGAAAAACCGCTCATGCCAAGGGAATTATAAGCTCTTTTAGCTATTTCTTCTACTCTTTTTGTAGTTTCTTCGTCAATTCTTGCAGGGGTGATTTCTTCAGAAGCACCTTCATATTTAGCTTCATAATCGAAGAACTCTTTTGTAGGAACAATTTCCGTAATTCCTAAAACAATGGTTTCACCTTTAAAATCAATAACACCTACTGAAACTTCCATTCCGTTTAGGAAACTTTCAATCAAGATTTCGTGGTCTTCTTTGAAAGCAAATTCTGTAGCAGCAATCAGTTCAGATTTTTCTTTTACTTTAGAAATTCCAAGAGAAGATCCGGATTGGTTTGGTTTTACAAAAAGTGGAAGTTTTAATTCTTCTACAATTTTATCCACATTGATTTCTTCACCTTTTCTTAGATAGATGCTTTTTGCCGATGGAATTCCATATTTTGACAATACGGCAAGCGTATCTTTTTTATTGAAAGTAAGGGCACTCTGATAAAAATCACAACCTGTATATTTTTGACCTATGGCATCCCAATAAGCCTGTAAAATACCATTCTCACCTGGTGTTCCGTGAATGATATTGAAACATACATCAAATTTTAATGTTTCTCCATTATCTAAGGTAACAGAGAAATCTCCTCTGTTGATAGGGAGTTTTTTATCATCTTCTCTTAAAAAATACCACTCATCTTTAAGAACTACTACTTTATATACGTCATACAGATTTCTGTCTAAAGAATCATAGATCAACTGCCCGCTTTTTAAGGATACAACATATTCATCGGAATAGCCTCCCATTACTACGGCAACACTTTTTTTGTTCATAACCATATAGTATCAATTGAGGCAAATTTAAACATTTTATGCAATGCAATACGGGAAATCGGGAAATTTTAAAATCAAAAATGAATTGTGTTAAATAAAAAGTCCATTCTAAAATTATTAGCTATATTTGCGGTTATAATTAAAGTATTTTTAAGTATGCTTAAATCACTTTTCAATTGGAAAGTTTTAGTGAATTTAGTAGTGGCAATCGGTGTTTTCGTAGGGCTAGTATGGCTTACGTTCCGCTGGTTAGAGTACCATACTAATCATGGCCAGGAAATTCCTGTCCCCAATGTTGTAAATAAATCCGTGCATGATGCCGTTAAAATATTAGATGACACAGGCTTGGAATATGATGTGGACAGTGCTAATTATGATCCTAAATACAGACCGTTTCAAGTGCTGCAGATTTATCCTGCGCCAGGTTCTCGTGTAAAGGATGGAAGAACAGTACGTCTTAAAGTAAATCCAAGAACATGGGCTCCTATTGTAGTTCCGGATGTGATCAATAAATATTCAGGATTGGCATTCCAGAGATTGGATCAGGTAGGTCTTAAAATTGGTGATACTATCTATGAACCAAGTATTCAGAAAGATGCTCTTTTAAGAATTTTATATAAAGGAAATGCCGTAAATCCAGGTACCAAAATTCCTAGATTCTCTATTATTGACGTTGTGGTAGGATCTGGGCCAATGAGAAATATCTCTATCCCGAATGTAGTAGGACTTTCTGTAAAAGAAGCAAGAGCAGTCATTACCAAGAGTATGTTTGAAGTAGGATTGGTAGAATATGAAGATGGTGGTAAGGATGAGTCTGATATTATCTACTATCAGGATCCTGCATCAGGAGATGTTCGTGATCAGGGCATGCAGATTGACCTTTGGGCAAGTAAAAAAACTCCGGCAGAGCTTAGAGCAAAAGTGGAACAGTTGAATTCTATTTACCGAATGAAGGTAGATACTTCTCTGCCACCGGTGCGATATGAAGAAGTTCATAATGAACCTCGTTATGATGCGCCAGTAGTACCTGCTCCAGCACCTAAAAGAGAAACACCGAAGGCCGAAGCTCCAAAAACAGAGACTCCAAAGCCTCAGTCTACAACTCCGAAACCTGTAACTACAGGAACAGAGAAGCCTAAAGCTTCTACCAGTACTCCGGCTACAGGAAACACTGCGAAACCTGCAGCTTCAAACCCTGCACAGCAACCTGCTCAAAAGCCAAAGGCTAAGAAAGTAGTCGTAGAATAAATATAGATTAATAGTAAAAATATAGGCTTCAACTGCAAAATGTTGAAGCCTTTTGTGTAAAAAAATAAATACAATGTCAGAAGATAACGAAGATTTTTTAGACGAAGAATTATTGGATTCAAACAGTATTGATAATATCGATATTGATGAGGAAAATAAAGGGTTATACGAACATCTTAATATCATTGTTGATCCCAAACAAGAACCGTTAAGAATTGATAAGTTTCTTTTAATACACCGCCAGAATTCTTCAAGGAACAAAATTTCACAGACCTGCAGGGCTGGAAACGTTATAGTCAACGGAACTGCAGTAAAACAAAATTACAGGGTGAAACCCGGAGATCAGGTTTCTGTATTGCTAACGCGTCCCCCAAGAGAAAATGTAATTATTCCACAGGATATTCCTGTGAATATTGTTTATGAAGATGATGATCTGGTCGTAGTAGATAAAGAAGCGGGTATGGTAGTGCATCCGGGACATGGAAACTGGGATGGCACACTGGTAAATGCCTTGGCCTTTCATTTTGAAAAAAATGGGGAAAAGTCTGACCTTGACAGAGTAGGACTTGTTCATAGGATTGATAAGGATACTTCCGGACTTCTGGTAGTCGCTAAAAATGAATATGCATTAAGCTTCTTAGCTAAACAATTCTTCAACAGAACAACAAAAAGGTTATACTGGGCTTTTGTGTGGGGGAATCCTAAAGATGAAGAAGGAACGATAAGAGGACATATTGGAAGACACCCTAAAAACAGGATGCAGATGTCTGTTTATGAAGATGGAAGTCAGGGGAAACATGCCGTTACCCATTATAAAGTCTTAGAGAGATTTAAATATATGACATGGGTGGAATGTAAGCTTGAAACCGGAAGAACCCATCAGATCAGAGCACACTTCAAACATATTGGGCATACTTTATTCAATGATGAGCGCTATGAAGGACATACTCCTTTAAGAGGGGTGAATCTCCCAAAGTATAAACAATTTATTAAAAATGTTTTCGAAATTCTTCCAAGACATGCTTTGCATGCGCATACCCTAGGATTTATACACCCAACAACAAAAAAGGAATTATATTTTGAAAGCCCAATGCCCAAAGATATGGCGGATGCTGTAAAAAAATGGAGAAATTATTTGGAAAACTAAAAATATATTGAGATTTTTTTTATATTTGTTGAATTGAAATCAAGATTTGTTATGAGAAAACTATATGCTATCGTATGTTTAGCTCTTTTGTCAAATGCATACAAAGCACAAGAATCACTACCATATTATCAACAGTATCTTTTGGATGGTGACTTCCTGTTCAACCCAGCTCAGTACGGTAAAACAGACTACGTACAGCTCAATGCCATTTATCAAAAACAATTTTCAAAATTCAGCGAATCCCCAAATGTACAATCAGTGGGAATCAATGCAAACATTTTCGATAGAGTAGGTGCCGGTATTACCGTATTCAGAGACAGCAATGGTGCAGAATCTGCAGGTGGTGTTACAGCAGGTGCTTCATATTTTATTCCTCTAAGTAGTGAAGGAGACAGAAAAGATCAGTTCTCATTTGGTACCAGTGTTAGTTTGTATAATAGAAATTTTGATTATTCTAAAATTAATGTTGAAGAACAGAATGACCCATTAATTAAAGGCAACGGCGAGAACATTTTCATGGCTTATGCTAATTTCGGTTTGGCTGCAACTTATAGAAACCTTTTCGGGGGTGTTTCGGTAAATGATATCGCTTTAGGGAATGATAAGCCTATTGTAAACGGGTTTGAACCTTCACCAATTAAGTTTTTCTTAAATTTAGGATATAACTGGAATATTGCTGATAATATCATGTTAACTCCTGCTATGATGATCAACCTGAACACGAATTCAACAAGAGTAATGGATTATAACCTAATGGCAACCTTCTCTAATGAAGTCAATGCATTTTCTGTTGGGGTAAGTTATAGAGCAGCTCAGAATAGATTTGACAGCCAGCAGTTGGAAATTGCTCCGATTGTTAAAGTAAGATTCAACAAATTTATGATTGGGGCTACTTACAACCTTGGATTGTCTGATATTCAGAAATACGGAGGAAACAGTTTCATGATCGGACTTGGTTATAATTTCGATAACTTTATTAATGTTCGAGGATATAGATATTAATCAATTTAATTTAAATAAATTTGAGCTCTGAATTTTTTCAGGGCTTTTTTTATGATATATATTCACATCCCTTTCTGTAAGCAAAAGTGCAGCTACTGTAATTTCCATTTTTCAACATCCTTAAATTTTAAAGATGAAATGCTTCGCGCTATGAAAACTGAAATACAGCTTAGAAAGGATGAACTGCAGAATCGCAGTTTACAATCACTCTATTTTGGAGGCGGAACACCTTCTATTCTTTCTGTGGATGAGATCAATTCTTTAATTGATGAAGTACTGCGTTATTTTAGCTTTGAAAAAGATATTGAGATTACATTGGAAGCCAATCCTGACGATCTGGATAAGAATTTTTTAAAGCAGTTGTCAGGAACTCCTGTTAACCGTTTATCAATTGGGACACAAAGCTTCTTTGAAGAAGATCTTAAACTGATGAATCGTGCACATACCGCTTCGGAAGCAGAAGGATCCATCAAACGGGCTCAGGATTTCGGATTTGAAAATCTGAGTATAGATCTGATTTATGGTTCACCTACCTCCAACCTTGAGATCTGGAAAGAAAACTTACACAAAACAATTGCATTGGAAGTTCCTCATATTTCTTCTTATGCTTTAACTGTTGAGCCGAAGACAGCTCTGGATAACTGGATTGCTAAAGGAAAAGTTAAAAGCCCTAAAGAAGAAGAACAAAACAGAGAATTCTATTACCTTTCAGACTTTTTAAAAGATCATGGTTTTGAACATTATGAAGTCTCTAATTTTGCAAAACCTGGCTTTTACTCAAGACATAATTCTTCATATTGGAAATATCAGGAATACCTAGGCATAGGGCCTTCTGCACATTCTTATAACGGATTTGACGTACGAAGCTGGAATATAGCCAACAACCAGCAGTATATTAAGAGTCTCAATACAAAACTTTTAGCGAAAGAAGAAGAGATTCTGTCTAAGGAAGATCAATTTAATGAGATGATTATGATTGGTTTACGAACTACATGGGGAGTAAATCTGAAGAGCCTGAAAGAAAAGTTTGATGATCGTTTTATGGAGCATTTTCAAAATGAGATCAAACAGAAAATAGAAGAAGGTATTTTAATCATCGAAAATGAACATTTGAAAATTCCGGAAAAACACTGGTTTATGGCAGATGGAATTGCTTCAGATTTATTTATGGTTTAAAATGGAAAAATGCTTTGATGACGTGTTTAAAATATAACTGAACAACATTGAAGCTTCTTAATTATATAGTATATTATACGATATAAATTCATTAATTTTGTATAAAATTTCAGTTCATTTGAAAACGAAGAAACAAGATTATTCGCATCTTTCACCTAGCCAGCCTATCGGTATTTTTGATAGTGGAGTAGGAGGTCTTACTGTTGCTAAGGAAATCAAAAGGCTTTTACCTAATGAAGACCTTATCTATTTTGGAGATACCAAGCACCTTCCCTATGGCGAAAAGTCCAAAGAAGCGATTATAGAATATTCAACAAAGATTACTAACTTTTTGCTTCAACAAAATTGTAAAGCAATTGTAATTGCCTGTAATACGGCTACAGCTAATGCTTTGAATGAAGTAATGCAGTCGGTTGCTGGAAAAGTTCCTGTTATAGATGTTATTAATCCTGTAGCGGAAAAAGTATCCTATGAAATCCACAACAATGTGGGAGTCATTGCTACTAAAGCTACTGTGAATTCAGGATTGTATAAAAAGAGCATCCGAAAACATAATAAATGGATTAAAGTAGATGAACTGGCAACTCCTTTACTGGTTCCGGCTATTGAAGAAGGTTTTAAAAACCATCCGATCACTCATGCTATTATTTACAATTATTTGAGCAATAATAAACTGAAGAATATTGAAACTCTGATTCTTGGCTGTACGCACTACCCATTGTTAATCGATGAGATTAAACAATATTATGGGAACAGGGTTCGTGTGATTGATTCACCTAATATTGTGGCTAATCACCTGAAGATTATCCTTGATAAATATAATCTTCTGAATGAAAATAACCCTAAACCGAACTATCATTTTTACCTTTCGGATCTTACCAAAAATTTTGAAAAGATCTCCAAGAAATTTTTCGGTAAAACCATCGATTTAGAATTAAAAGTATTATAAATAAAAAAGTCTGCCTCATAGAGAAGCAGACTTTTTTATTTGTGTTGGATAATACAAAGACACAAATAAAGTAACAGGTTACATTTTTAAGGCGCAAGGATCTTATCTTAGATAAAATTATATGCGGTAGATTATTGTCTCGCGGATTATGCAGATTATTGTGCGGTATTGTTTGCTCAATCTGCATAATCTGTGAAAGCATTAATCAATATCTTTTGTATTTCTTGTGAAGGTATTTGTGAATTTGTATACCAAAATTAGGCTTCCAGAATTACTTTCTCCGCCTTTAATCTTGATTTTGGATTGAATTTCGGTTGATTTGCATCAGTATCCAGTTTCTCACCTATTGCAACTGCGAAAAGCGTTTCATATTTATCATTTTTTAGAATTTCGTCATACAGTTCAGGCTCTATTCCTTCCATAGGGGTAGAATCAATTCCCATATCTGCACAGGCGGAAAGAAGAATGCCTAGTGATAAATAGACCTGATGTGCTAGCCATGACTTTACAAATGCATCTCCTTTTGGTTTTACTCTTGTTCTGTAATAGTTTACTGCACCTTCAGGAAGGTTTTCCTCAATTTGTTTTTCAAAATCTTCAGGGTTTTTAAGAACCTGAAAAATAATCAGGTGGCTGCAATCGATAACTTTCTCCTTATTGATGAAGGAAACTTCTGCCAGTTGCGATTTTAATTCACCACGATTTACAAAGGTAAAATTCCATGGCTGGCTGTTGATCGATGAAGGACTTAGATTTAGAATTTCTTTCAATTGGGCAATTTTCTCTTCGTTGATGTTGCCTTGCGGGTTATACTTCTTTACAGTATACCTTGTTTTCATTTTGTCTAAAAAGTTCATAATTTTATACTATCATTTTTATAGTTGCAAAATTAATTTAAGTTTATTAGCTTTGCAATAACGGTTAAAAAGGATAGTATAAAAATGTATACAATTGATAACAAATCTTACCCTTGTTGTACAAGCGTAACCATGAGGTTTATAGGCGGAAAATGGAAGGCTGTAATTTTACATCACCTTATTAGTAGGCCCAAAAGATATAATGAATTGAGGAAAGAGATCCCAACGATTACAGAAAGAACATTGAGTCTTCAGCTTAAACAGTTGGAGGAAGATCATATTATTGATCGAAAAGTATATACGGAAAAACCTCCTTTAATGGTAGAGTATACTTTAACTGATTTTGGAAAAACGTTGCTGCCAGTTCTGGAAGCCATTACGCAATGGGGAATACAAGCTCCGATTAATTCAAAAAAAATAATCAAGAACTAAAGTTCCTGATTATCTTCTTTATTAGGTTCAAAAAAACTGAAACTTACGTTTCCGTATTTTCTGGTGTCTATCAAATTAGGATGATCAAATTTCATGCGGCTTTGGTGCTCTACAATAAGAACTCCGTTTTCCTTGAGGTATTTATTGTTTAAAACCAGGGAGATCAATTCTTGGTATTTTTTCTCTTCCATTTCAAATGGAGCATCGGAAAAAACAATTTCAAAGGATTTATTATTTCTGAATTTTTTCAGCCAGTCGAATACGTCACCTCTTTGTACATTGATCTGAAGAGCCATATCTAATTCGGATGCTGTAGAATTGATAAATGCAGTGTGCTTTGGATTCATTTCTACAGACGTGATGTTCTGGCATCCTCTGGAAGCAAATTCCAAAGTAATGGAACCGATCCCGGCAAAAAGATCCAATACGGAAATCGACTGCATATCGTATTTGTTTTCCAAAATACTGAATAAAGCCTCTTTGGCAAAATCCGTTGTCGGTCTTACTTCAAAGTTTTTAGGAGCGGCAATTTTTTTGGCTTTCCATTTGCCTGATATTATTCTGAACATATTTTTGTTAGGGTTTAGGTAATAGATTACAGGGGACAGATGATTATAATATTGGGGATTTATTCCCTATTTCCTGTGGCCTTATAATCTAATTAAGTATAAAATTCTTGTTAGGAATATTGTCAAAAACGATTTTCAGGTTTTTTACAAACTTCTGAAGCTCGGAAATAAATGTTTCATTCTCTGTAGTTTCTCCGTAAGCATAAAAAGTAGTTTCGTTGATTCCGAAACCTATTTTGCTTAACGTAAACATGACGAAGTAAAGGAAGTCTACCTCAGAATTTACATCCAGATTGTTGTAAAGTATGATTTTTTTATTATCAATGGCGAAAAATTCACACTGGTTATGATAAAGGTTAATATGGATCTCTTTACTATTCTTATTGTTGATAGAGCTTAAAAACTTTTCCCCGGAAAAATTAAAATGTACCGGTATCGCCAGTTCTTTTATTTTCTTATAGTAATTCTTGGGGAAAGTATAATAAAACTGAATGTTGAATTTTTTGTTGATGGAAAGCATCAGCTCTTCTTTATCTCTATCTGCCGGTGCATTGAATGAGATGAGGTCAAATCCTGCATCATGATCGGAGAAACCTTCCGGCATCAATGTAAAATGATTTAGAGCAGAAATCACCTGGATCTCATCATAACGTTGTTTGATAAGAACTTCATCCAGTTTTTCCTCAATAAGGTTGGCTGGAGTTTCTTCAGTAACAAAATAAGACTTTTCCTCCAGAATGCTTTTGTTTTTAACAATCTGATAGATTAATCCGTCTTTGGTAAAAAGTAAATTAAGTACGTTCATATTTCAATTCCTGCAAATTTAGTGAAATTCTACCATTACCGCACCCGATTGATGGTGAAGTATTTCCTTATTATAAAAATCAATATTAATCTGGCTTTCCAAAACATCCCGAACCATTCTCTGCAACGTCCCATCTCCAATTCCGTGAACGATCTCCAGCCTCTTCAGGTTATTTTTCCTGCAAAACTCTATCACTTCAATCAGTTTTTCCTTTTGGATAAACAATCTTTCAAAACTGTCATAGTCATTAGGATTCTTTACCAAATTATGAAAATGCAGATCTAAAACCAAATGATTTTTCTGGTGTTTTTTAGAAATATTTTTTTTAGGCTCCGCTTTTTTTACAACTCGGATGTTTTCATAGAGATCAGCATTTTTGGGAACCAGTTTTTCTTTTGGGTATTGATGGATGAAACCAAATTCATCTTTAAAAAATACAATATTTCCCTTCACGGAAGTTACCACTCCGCTTAAATCTTCATCCACTACAGAAACTGTATCACCAATTTTCATCTTGTTACTTTATTTAACCTTGACAGGTTTTCTTTCTTTCTTTACATCTTAAACTCTTGGGCCTAGTTCAATCACTTCAAGATCCTTTATCTCTTCACCATCTACTACAAAACGCATCATTGTTCTCACTTTGTGCCAGCCTTGTTTTCCACAAGCTCCCGGATTCAGATGTAAAAGACTGTTCTTTTCGTCATACATAGCTTTTAAAATATGAGAATGTCCTGAGATAAATAATTTAGGAGCCTTTTTAGCAATCTCAGTTTTGGTCAGTGGGGTATATTTTCCGGGATAGCCACCAATGTGAATCATTAAAACCTCCAGTTTTTCACAGAAAAAACGATTGACCTCAGGAAATTCGGATTGAATTTTTGAGTTATCTATATTCCCATAAACTCCTCTTAAAGGTTTTATTTTTTCCAGCTGTTCAATAACATCCATGCTTCCGAAGTCCCCACAATGCCAGATTTCATCAGCCTGAGATGCATATTCAAGGATCCGGTCATCTATATAAGAATGAGAGTCCGAAAGAAGAAGGATTTTGGTCATTATCTAACTGTTCTTTGGGTAATATTTTCGTCGTATTTTTCTTTAAATACAGCAACACGATCAGGGTTGAGTTCTCCGTCCTGATTGATTACTCTTTCTTTTAAGAGCCATCTTATCAATTTCTCCATTCCTTTCTTGGAATTCATAAAATTGGCGATTTTGGCTAAATCAGTGGATTCTACCTTAGTTTTTTCCGATAAAAAGTTGAGAATAAAGTAATCGTCGTTTACATATCTCGGTGTTTCATTATCCATGTATCTGTACATCAATATTTCTTCATCATCTTTCAGGGAAAAGAATGAATATTGTGTAAGATTGATCTTTTCTGCTTTTAGAATTTGTTTTCCATCCAAGAGAACTTTATCGTCTTTAATGGTCACATCCTGAGAGAAATATAAATTACAACTCACTGTCAATAAGACGAAAGTGATGAGTTTCTTTATTGTCATTTTTAATGTTTTAAATTGCAAATATAAAGAAGCTTTAATAAAGCTATTTTTAGCGAAGCTTATGACTTTGATGGAGTCCTTTGATTATTAATACGAAATATTTTTTGTTCTTCGTATAGAATCCAGTTTCTTTTCAATATCCGCGCTGAAGAGTTTTCTGAGTTTTAATCCGCTTTCTGTAAGCCTTGAAATGACAAACGTTCCATCCATACTGTTATTTGAAGAAAACATAATGGCAATGGTGGTGTCTGATACTTTTTTCCAATTCCCCATATATCGTTCCATCTTTGAGGCTTTACCTGGAAAATCGTCTTTTGTATCGTAGCCATTGGCAGACTTGCTTAAATTCCCAATGATCTTACCATTTTTACTGAATTTTAAACCTGGTGTTTTAGCATCGAAAATATTCTGCTTTTCGTAATTGTAAATATAATTGTCAAGTTTGGTTAGTTTCCATGTCTGTAAAAGAAAAGGATCTGAAGTTCTGTCCTGGCTTTTCATAAATCCCGTTGCAAAAAATACTATTAGAAGGATGGGAATCAACTTTTTCATACTGTAAACTTTAATGCAAGCAAAATTAAGCTTTTCAATAGAAGACTGAAAGTTTTCGGTTAATATAAAAGATCATGATAACAACTTAACCTCACTACAAAGTCTCAAATTGAGACATTTTGTGTTTTTTAGATATTTTTTTGTTTAATTCTCAATGTGTTTTTTTTAGAAAGCTGGAAATTGTCTCTTACTGTAAAAAATGGGGATCCAAAAAGTAGATATATTCACTTTTTGGTGTATTAATTAAGTTGAGTTATTAAATTTAATTATTTGATATTCAGTATTTTAATATGTTCATTTTCGGTATTTTAAATAATTTATTGGCTGGTAATAAAATATGTATATATTTGTCTTAATTTTTATTTAATCTAAACAAAAATAATAATGAGTGTCGGTTTATACTTATTGGAGAGCAAAAATTGGTATTATTTTGACCTTATACCAAAGTTTGATGAAGAGTTGTCGAAGTTCATGAACAGTTGTTCTGAAAGTAAATTCATCCGAATTAATATTACAGGTAAAGATTCTTATTTAATTGTTCCTGTAAAGCATTTTTCTACTACCGGAGTTCATCACATAGGCGAAGAGGTAGGGTATAGAGAAAAAAGAATGGGGGAAGTAGTTAAGATCAGTGCTGAAGAAGCTTATCAATTTCTTATCTCAACTGCTTATGGAGGAAATACAGCATTAGAAAATTCTGAAGAAGCTTATATTAAATATTTTTCTGAGGAATTTGATGAATATTTTGATCCCGGGCTTGCCATTGCGGAAGATTCAGATTCTTTCAATGGTTCTGTTAAAGTAGGGACAGTCTTTAATTTCTTTGGGTATGAGAATGATCACCTTCTGAAATTTATTTCGAAAAATATTGAGTTGGAGTCTGATTATGATAAAAAAGGAGCTATTATTCGCTGGTTTTCAGAATATACTCATTCATTGTTAAAAACAGCAGTTGGAAAGTATATTGAAGAAGGAATAATCTATAACAGTAATCTTGAACATACGTTTATTCATCAGAATGCTGATAAAGTAAATGTAAGCTTTGATCAATATATTCCAGAGGGATCTGCTATCAGAAATGAAAAGGCAGAGAGCTTTATCAGAACTCACGTGGTTTATTACAATCTTTATCCGGTTCTCAGACATCTTGCGTATTTGGGATCCATTGAAGAAGAAGTGCTTTATCAGATTGTAGATACAGAAATAGATTCTTTAAAGGAAATATATGGTGAGGCTATGAACTTCCTTTATGAAATGATAGAGGCCCGACTGTTCCTTAAACAGGCTCATAGTGTGAATGAAGATATTTGGAAAGAATATATCAGACAGCATAACTTCCTGATTAATCCTAAACATTATTCTAAAAAGCTTATAAAACCTGATTATGGAGAAATCCTGCATAAAAGATATTTTAATAACGGTACTTTAGAAATTACTCTTAGAGCATTTAACCCGGAAACGGATATGGAGTTCCTTCATGAATGGTCTAATATGGAGTACGCTAAAAAGTATTGGGAGATGGATGTAGATCAGCAGGAATTTGAGGAGGCTTACATCAAACACATGGGGGTTGATTATTCTCATCCTTATATTGGTCTCCTGAATGGTAATCCTATTTTTACATTAGAACTGTATTGGGCAGTAAAAGATGAAGTCGGTAAATATTATCGTTTCAATCCGGGAGACTACGGCTTTCACATGCTTATTGCTCCTGCTAAAGAAAAAATTCCCAACTTTTCAATGAATGCATTGGCCATGTGCATGGAATACTTCTTCTCTTTTCCGCAACTGACAAGAATGATTGGCGAGGCATCAGCATCTCATAAAGGAACCCATAATCTGATTACGAAAGTGGGATGTGAGTTCAACAGATCATTGGCACTTCCTTATAAAACGTCAAACCTGACTTTCCTGAGCCGTGAAAAATTCTATGAAACAACAGAAGATATTTTTAAAAACTCAGTGCTGAAAATAAACATTACAACATAATCCTTGAATACTGAAAAAATAATTTATGAAATATGATATCATTGGTATAGGAATAGGGCCATTCAATCTAAGTCTTGCGGCTCTTCTTGAAGAACATAACCTGAAAACCATATTTTTTGACAAAGCACCAAGATTTGAGTGGCATAGTGGTTTAATGATCGACAGAACAACCCTTCAGGTTCCTTTCCTGGCTGATTTGGTGACGATCGTAAACCCTAAGAGCCCTTTTACTTATATTAACTATTTAAGAGAAAAAGGTAAGATTTTCCGTTTCTGTTTTAAGGAAAGTTTTTATGTAACGAGGACGGAATATAATCTTTACTGTAAATGGGTTGCCTCACAAATTAAAAGTTTGAATTTCAGTCATACGGTTACAGAAATAGATTACAACGAAACCTATGAATGTTATGAAGTTTCAGTGATTGATCTTATTAATTGCGAAAAGAAAGTTTATCTCACTGATAAAATAGTATTAGGAGTAGGTTCAATTCCTAATGTTCCAAAAATAACGGAAAGCTTCTCTAAAGAACATATTTTCCATTCTTCCGAATATTTACACAGAAAACAATATTTAAAGAAAGGCAGTACAATTACCGTATTAGGTTCAGGGCAAAGTGGCGGTGAAGTATTTTATGATCTTCTTGCCGCCAGACCGGAGTTAGATTTAAAATTAAATTGGGTAACTGCTGCAGACCGATTTTTCCCAATGGAAAATTCAAAATTCACTTATGAATTTACTTCAATGGATTATATTTCTTACTTCAACAGGCTGCCTTTGCCGAAAAGAAGAGAAGTAATCAACAAACAAGATATTCTTTACAAAGGAATCAATGATGAGCTCATCAGTACAATTTATGATGAACTTTATCATCAGCAGATGAAAGAGGAGCAGCCTCTTCCTGTGAAAATTCTTACCAACAGCTTACTTGAAGAGATGTCGTATGATGAAGACTATACCTTAAATATGAGGCATCTGGAAGAAGAAAAATCTTTTTCACTTCATACTGATTATCTTATTCTGGCGACAGGCTATCGATATGAAGTTCCTCATTTCCTACAACCTATTGAAGGTCGTTTGAATAAAAGCCAGAATGATGGAACATTATTATCTTCAGAAAACTACACCGTTGATGTAAATGACAATGAAATATTCATGCAAAACGGTTGTGTAGATTCACAAGGGATCATTACTTCAGATCTTGGAATGGGGCCTTACCGAAATGCCACTATCATCAATAAAGTATTAGGACACGAATATTATCCATTAGAAAAAAATATTGCTTTTCAGCATTTTGGAGCATTAGAAACCATATAAACTATGAAGCGTATATTTTTTCTGATCTCTGTATTTTCTTCCTTAGCGTTGGCGGCTTGTCCGATTACTTTAGTAGTTAAGAATATCAAAAATTATCACCATGATGATATGTATGTGATCATTAATGGGGAAAAGAAAAAGATTTCAAAACAAGGAACTGTTGATTTTGCTGAACTTTCGGATGGTTTTGTAAAGGTGTCTGTATTTTATCAGGGTAAGGTTGTTTATAATGATACATTAAATATCAATTGCCAGTCGACCCAGAAATATGAAATAGAGATTTCAAAAGCAAACCATATTGATGAAGTTTATATCAGAGGTAAAAGGAAACTTGAAAAACTGAAGGAAACTCCATTGAGTGTCAAAATCGTTGATATGCAGGCTGTAAAAAGTCAGGCAAACAATATTGGAGAAATCCTGAATATGGCAACCGGAGTCAAGCTTCGTACAGAAGGAGGTGTTGGGTCTGGATTTCAGGTCAATCTTGGTGGGCTTCAGGGAAAAGCTGTTAGAATTTTCAGAGATGGAGTTCCCATTGAATTTTACGGACATAGCTTTAATCCTAATGTGTTATCACCCAATATGCTGGATAGGGTAGATGTATACAAAGGCGTAATGCCGATTGCTTTGGCATCGGATGCTTTAGGTGGCGGGATTAATTTTATCTCAAAGCCGGTACAGAAAGATAACCTTGAAATTTCAAGTGAAATTGGGTCGTTTAGTACTTATAAGTCTCATATTAATGGGGTATTTACAGGGAAAAAAGACAGCTTATTTTATATAGGAACACAAGCCAGTTATGTGTTTTCTAAGAATAATTATAAAATTCTTGGAGAAGTTATAGATCCTGAAACCGCTAATCTTAAAAAAGTTGAGGCCAAAAGATTCCATGATGATACCGAAGCATCTTATATGGAAGTATATTCTGGAGTAAGAAATAAAAGCTGGGCCAACGACTTTAGAGTGGGGTTCATCTATTCTCAATTTTATAAAGAGATTCAGAACGATCTTGAAATGAGAAAACCTTATGGAGAAGCTTTTGCAAAGGAAAAGAATGTGACCGGTTATCTTCAGTATAAAAAAATGTTCTTTGATAATCGCTTTAAATTAGATTTAATGGCTGCTTTTGCCAGATATAACAATTCTTTTGTGGATATCAGCAAACGAAGATACAATTGGTTGGGAGAATACACTTTCAGTAATGAAAACAGTGTAGGAGAAATCAATAAAGGGAATGACCTGAAGATGAATTACAATATGGTTCATACAAGGTTAAATGCCGCATTCAAGATCAATAATAATCATAGCCTTGAATTTGGAAATGTATATTTCTACCAGAGAAGAAAAGGAAGTGATCCTTATGGTGCGGTGAATGTATATGGTGATGATGTTTTGCAGACTCCGGCCATCTACAACAAAAATATAGCAGCTTTAGGATTAGTCTCTCATTGGCTTGACCGTAAAATAGAAACTGTATTTGGGGTGAAGAATTATTATTTCAGTTCTAAAGGTTATACCACAGATAAATATAACTTCAGCTGGGATTCTGATAATCATAAAAATGAATTCGGATACATGGCAGGAATAAGTTATAAACCTAAGAACTTTATCTTAAAATTATCCTATGAAAAAGCAGTTCGCCTTCCTGATGAAACTGAAATTTTCGGAGACGGAGTTCTTATTAAAGAAAATCTTGATCTGGAACCTGAAAAGAGTGACAATGTAAATATAGTTCTGGATTATACTTCCTCAAACTATAAACTGAATACAAGTTTAAACCTTTTCTACAGGAATGTAAAAAATACAATATTCATGATTCCGGATAATCCTTACGGAAGGTATCAGAATTATTATGACAACAGAATTCTTGGATTGGAGTATGAAATCAATTATCAGCCTATTAAAAATATTCAGACAGGATTCAATTTTACGTATCAGGATATAAGGCTTAAAAACCTTTCCGGTACTGAAAGCATTTGGGAAGATGCCAGACAGCCCAATATTCCTTACTTGTTTGGGAATCACTATCTGAGAGTGAATTTTTCAGATATCCTAAAAATGAAAGATAAAGTGGAACTGTATTATAACATCAATTACGTTCATCGTTTTATGCTATATCCGGTACCGAAAAATCTTGAACCAGGATTGTTTTCTAAAGCCAATATAGCTTCCAGTAATCTTTTGATTCCCAATGATGGAAGAACAGGAATGGTAGATGCAGGAGTAGGAATTACCTATTTCCTGGCAGATCCTAAACTCGCCATTAATTTTAGTGTTAATAATCTTCTGAATGAAAGACTTTATGATAATTATAATGCACAGAAACCTACAAGATCTTATCATCTGAAACTAACTTATACAATTTTTTAATATTATAATCATGAGAAAATCAAAACCGTTTTCGATAATTTTATCAGCGTTAAGTTTATTGTTGTTTACCCATTGTAGTAGCAATGATGACACTGTTGAAGAACAGAAACCACCAACAGCAGCTAAAGACAGCTGGATCATCTATAATAGTACAGCAGGATGGGGTGGGAATATATATTCATTTTCAGAACTTCCTCAAGGGGAACTTTCATTAGCGGATAAAAAGCCGTTCTATCAGATTGCTTACTCTGCAGGAGGAAAAGCTTTTGGAGAAAATATTTACAGACTGGGTGGTGCAGCCTCTTCAGAAGAAGGATTCTCTAAATTAACGGCAGATAATACCGGAAATATTAGCTCAAAAGGATTTATAGCTACTCAAAATAATGGATTTGAACCTAATTATTTAGTGGTAAGTGATAGTGAAGGATATTATTGGGATGGTTCAAGAGGAATGCTTAAAATTCAGACCTTTAATCCGGGAACTATGCAGCGTACAGGAGAAATTGATCTTTCTTCATTAGCTCAAACGATTGATCCTTCAGTGCTTGAGCCAGGGGAAACAGCGTATCAGGCTGCAGGACAATTAATCTTAATCAAAAGAGATGATAAGTTGTACCTTGATTTACAGATCGGTAAAAAAGGATCAAACTGGCAGATCAAACCTGTTGTAAAAGAAGTGGCGGTTGCTGTATACAACCTGACTTCAAAAAAAGTAGAAAATATTACGAAATATCCTAATACTACGAACTTAGGACTTTTCACTGATCACGTTCTATGGAGTATTGATGAGGTTACAAAAGATATCTATATGGTAGCGGCATCGGATATGAAAGCTCAGGAAGCTGCTTATTCATCAAAGATTCTTAGAATAAAGAACGGACAAACTACCTTCGATTCGACTTTTCAAATTGATATGAAGGACTATGTACAGCCGGCTGAGTTTAACAGAATCTTCGCTTACAATAATAAAATCTATACTACTATCCCTTCAACCGGTGCATCTTATTATGCAGGTGGACATGGAGTAAGCTACAGAAATGATATCTGGTTCTGGAATGAAATTGATGTGCAGACGAAGAAAGCCGTAAAACTTGATATTCCGGTAGATAATTTCTACAACTATCAAAACCCATTCTTATATAAAAACAGAATCTATTTTATGTCTAATAATAAAGTAGATAACTTTTCAGGCTTAAGTTCTTATGATCCTGTTTCTAAAAACACAAAAGTTGAGTTTAAACTAAAAGGAAGCGGTAGATTAATGGGAGTAAACATCATCACTAAAAAATAATTTCTTTTTTGTTAGTACAATAAGATCATTTGATTTAACGAGAACCGGAAGAAAAGTCTTCCGGTTTTTTTTGTGGGTATGAGTAGGGAAGTAAGGAAGTAAGGAAGTGGGAAGCTGGAGGCTGGAAGTTATCGTAGACATGGTTATAAAATTCAACCTGATTTACAACTTAGGTTTATAATGATTTCCTTTTATTTATAACCTAAGAGTACTTCCATCTTCCATCCTCAAGCTTCCATCCATATAAATCACAATTTTATTATTTCATACTCAGCTTATTTACTAAATTTGGGAAAATTAAAAAAATAATGAAGCAGAAATTTTCTTTTTTCATTTTTCTTTTAACCGTAGGATTGGCGAACGCACAGGTTGAAGAAAAAAAACTGGATGAGCTGATCCAAAATACGTTGAAGACCTTTGATGTTCCCGGAATGTCGGTAGGAGTTGTAAAAGATGGGAAAGTGACCTATTCCAAAGGGTTTGGAGTACGCTCTCTTACTTCCAAGCAGCCCATGGATGATAATACCTTGGTCGGAATTGCTTCCAATTCAAAAGGGTTTACTTGTGTGGCTCTGGCGATTCTTGCAGATGAAGGAAAATTGAACTGGGATGATAAAGTTTCAAAATACATTCCCGAATTCCAGATGTATGACCCGTATGTTTCTCAAAATGTAACGATTAAAGATTTGATTACACACAGAGCAGGATTAGGACTGGGACAAGGAGATCTTATGTTTTTTCCGGAAGGAGGAAGTTTAACGGTTAATGATATTATTCATAATGTGAGATATTTGAAGCCAGAAAATCCTTTCAGAACAAAATTGGACTATAACAATATCATGTTTATTGTTGCGGGTGAAGTGATCCACAGAATCTCCGGATTAAGCTGGGCAGAATTTATTGAACAAAGAATCATGAAACCTGTAGGAATGACTTCCAGCTTTGGAAGCTACAACAGAGCGAAGGCAGCAACCAATAAGATCGATGCCCATGCGCCTGTAGACGGTAAAGCCATTGCAGTACCCCATGATTGGAACGAAACCGGAAATGCTGCCGGAGGAATTATGAGTAATATCAAAGACATGACTACCTGGGCAGAATGTTTAATGAATAACTTCACCACAAAAGATGGTAAGAAATTAGTTTCCGATAAAAATGCCCAACAGCTTTGGAGCCTACAGATTCCTGATAGAGTAGCCGCTAAAAATCCTTATGATACAAGTTTCTATGGTTATGGTTTAGGTTGGTTCTTAAGTGATGTAAAAGGACACAAACAAGTACAGCATACAGGAGGATTGATTGGAACGGTAACTCAGTTTACGTTAATCCCTGATCTTAAATTAGGAATCGTTGTATTAACGAATCAACAATCTGGAGCAGCATTTAACACCATTACCAATACAGTGAAAGATTCTTACCTTGGAGTAGCAGACAGAAACTGGCTGAAAACGTATGGAGACAGAATGGTAAAAATGGAAGGTGAATTTAATAAACAAAAGAAAGAAGCTTTTGCAAAATCAGAAGCCTTTAAAAAGGAGAAAGCCCTTCAGCCCAAAGCAGAACAGTTTACCGGAACGTATAATGATGTTTGGTTCGGAGATGTTGACATTGCTCAGCAGGGAAATACCTACAGAATTTCATGCAAAAACTCACCAAGATTAAAAGGAGAGCTAGTTCCATATTCTAACAATTCATTCATCATTAAATGGGATGACAGAAGTTATGATGCCGATGCTTATATCTTATTCGATTATGATGAAAACGGAAAAGCCCAATCTGCAAAATTAAAACCGATTTCTGACGTTACCGATTTCAGTTTTGATTTTGATGATCTGGACTTGAAAAGAAAGTAAAAGATAAAATTTTAGAAAAATATTGAAAAGAACGGACTTTGGTTCGTTCTTTTTTGTTTGTTAACCACGAATGTCACTAATTTATTCACAGATAATACTAATTTTAATGATCATTGAAAATGAGGACTGATATAATTCAATAGGAACGGGCTTTAGCCCGTTTTTTATGTTGATATCAATAATGGCTTTAGCCGAAACTAACCACCCGTCAAAAAATGATTTTTGTTGCCCCTCAGGTGTGGAGGGGAATATGTAGCCGGTAAAAGAAATGTTGGTTTATTGTACAAGATTCAGGTCTTGTTGTGAAAAGGATAAGTTCTGCTTAAAATCAAAATAAGTTTTCTTCTGTTTCTAACATGAGAAAAGAAGTATAATATGGAAGCATAAAAAATAGAAAATTGAAGTTATATTTTCCCTGGTTCATAAAAGAATAAAAGTTTCTTTTTGGCTCCATCAAATTCAGACCAGGACTCACAGTCTACTTCAAAACCAGCAACTCCACAGGTCGGAAAATGAAAAATATTTTCAGAAATAGAATTCGCAAAATTCGAAATTCCATTATTATGAGAGAAAAGAGCTACTGAGCTTAGATTGTCATCCAGGTCATAGATTACAGATTCAAAATTTCTTTCCGAAGGATTATATAATTTGTCATTCGTAGAGCAGCCTAGCTGATAGGTCTGATTAAAAATCTTACACGTATTCAAAGCACGAACCGCCGGGCTTGATACAAAATAATCGATGGAAATGTTATTGTTTTTAAGGAATCTGGACATGTTCATAGCATCCTCCAGTCCCTTGTCTGCCAAAGGTCTGTCAAAGTCTTCCGTTTCTTCCGGCCAGTCGCTTTTCGCATGTCTTACGAGGATGAGTCTCTTCATATATCTGTTTTTTGGAAGATTAAAATTATAAAAAAAAATATGGAATGAAACATGATTTACATAAAAAAACTGCGTAATGAATAAAATCAGTAAATTTTACTAAATTTGCAAACTTATGGGACAAATCCTTGCAATAGACTATGGAAAAGCCCGTTGTGGCATTGCTGCAACGGATGATATGCAGATTATAGCCAGTGGGTTAGAGACTGTAGAGAACCGTAATGTAATGGAATTTTTGAAAAAATATTTCAGTGAAAATAAGGTTGACGAAGTGGTGATTGGGCTTCCCATAGATTTGAAAGGAAATATTTCAGAAGTGGAAACTGATATTTTAAAATTCATTGAAGCATTTCAGAAAGAATTTTCGGATATTGCAGTTCATCGTTTTGATGAAAGGTTTACTTCCAAAATGGCTTCATTCTTTATTTCTCAAAGCGGGAAAAACAAGAAGAAAAGACAGGAAAAAGGATTAATAGATAAAGTAAGTGCAACCATCATATTGCAAAATTTTTTAGAACAAAGATTAAGATGATACTACCGATAAGAGCTTTTGGGGATCCTGTTTTGAGAAAAGTGGGAAAAGATATAGAAAAAGATTACCCCGGATTACAGGAACTGATAGATAATATGTTCGAAACGATGTACAGCGCAAACGGAATTGGTCTTGCAGCGCCTCAGATCGGTTTGGATATCCGTCTGTTTGTAATAGACGTTACTCCTCTTGCGGAAGATGAGGATTATGAGGATATTAAGGATGAGTTGGCAGAATTCAAAAAAGTGTTCATTAACGCTAGAATCCTTGAAGAATCTGGTGAAGAATGGAAGTTTAATGAAGGCTGTCTGTCTATTCCGGATGTAAGAGAAGATGTGAAAAGAAAGGGAACAATCGTTATTGAATATTATGACGAAAATTTTGTAAAACATACAGAAACTTTTTCCGATATTAGAGCCCGCGTAATTCAGCATGAATATGACCATATTGAAGGGGTTTTGTTTACCGATCACCTAAGTGCTTTGAAGAAGAAACTGGTAAAAGGAAAACTGTCAAAGATCTCTCAAGGGGATGTAAGCATCGGTTACAAAATGAGATTTCCAAAATAATTTAAACAAGGATTACAAGAAATAATAAAAAGCAAAAAGCTTAACGCTGATTGCAAAATTTACAAAAAATAAAATTATGCTGTTAGAAAAAATAATTTCAATTTCTGGAAAACCAGGACTTTACAAACTAGTTTCTCAATTAAGAAACGGATTCATCATTGAAGATGTTACCAACAAGAAGAAAGTAAGCATTGGAAACTCAAGCCAGGTAAGCTTATTAGATAATATCGCAATGTTTACATTTGAAAAAGAAGTTCCATTGTTCGAAGTTTTTGAAAATATTGCAAAAAACAACGATTACAAAGAAACAATCTCTCACAAATCTTCAGATGCGGAGTTAAAAGACTTTATGTTAGCTTCTCTTCCTAACTACGATACTGAGAGAGTATATTCTTCTGATATCAAGAAATTGGCTCAGTGGTACAATACACTTCAGAAAGCAGGATACATCACTCCTGAAAGCTTTGTAAAAGCAGAGCCTGAAACTTTAGAAGGAGAACCTGCAGGAGAAGTAAGCTTAGATGTTGATGCTAAAAAAGCAGCTCCAAAAGCAGAAAAGCCGGCAGCTCCAAAAGTAAAAGCGACTTCAGCAGCAAAATCAGCTCCTAAAAGTACGCACAGAAAGCAAGGATAATTCATTTTTGAATTTACCATATAAAACCTCGTCAGAAATGATGAGGTTTTTTTGTTTGTAATTTTTTGCAGGGTTATTCTGTGTGGAACAAAGAATCTGAGATTAATATATTCTAAAAACCTAACAGGTTTAAATAATTATTCAACCATGCTAACACGCACCCCGAATCCCGAATCCCGTACCCCATAACTTTCACCCCCAACGTTTGTCATCATGTCCTAATAACCCTTACATTTGTATAATATTGAATTTCCAATTACTTATGAATACAAAACAGGAAAAATTAGAAGCTTTCGGGAGATTATTGGATATAATGGATGATCTGCGTGAGAAATGTCCGTGGGATCAGAAACAGACGCTACAATCTCTTCGTCATCTTACCCTTGAAGAGACGTATGAGCTTTCCGATGCTATTTTGCAGGAAGATTTGCAGGAGATAAAAAAAGAATTGGGCGATGTATTGCTTCATCTGGTTTTTTATTCTAAAATAGGTTCAGAAAAAGAAAGTTTTGATATCGCAGATGTGATTAATTCCCTTAATGAAAAATTGATTTTCCGCCATCCTCACATTTATGGAGATACCGAAGTGAAAGACGAGGAAGAGGTAAAGCAGAACTGGGAGAAATTAAAATTGAAAGAAGGAAACAAATCCATTTTGGGTGGTGTTCCGAAAAGCCTTCCAAGCCTGGTGAAAGCTTATAGAATTCAGGATAAAGTAAAAGGAATCGGTTTTGAGTTCCATGATGCGGAAGATGCCTGGAAAAAGGTGGATGAAGAGATTCAGGAGTTTCATGCAGAAACAGATTTGGATAAGAAGGAACAGGAATTGGGTGATGTATTTTTCTCATTGATTAATTATGCAAGAATTTCAGGGATCAATCCGGATTCTGCATTGGAGAGAACCAATTTGAAGTTCATTTCCAGATTCCAGAAGATGGAAGGACTTGCTGAAGAACAGGATCTGAAACTTGCGGATATGTCTTTAGAAGAAATGGATGTGCTCTGGGAAAAAGCCAAACGTTTATCTTAATTTCCAATTGGAACAATTAATGCTATGTATGTTCAGTTAAAAAATAAAAATATGCTACGTTTTCTTATGTTACCCGCTTTCTTTTTATTGAGTTGTAATCCAAAGGCTCAGAATTCCCCTATTAAGAACAATGAATTAAAAGTACAGTTTGCCCTTCCCAAAAAATTAAAAGAAGTCTCCGGAATTACTTTGTCCAAGGATAAGAAAACCATTTGGGTAATAGAAGACAGAGGAAATAAAAATGCAGTATATGGCCTTAATGACAATGGTCAGAAGATAGCTAAAGTTCCTGTTGAAAATGCTGAAAATACAGATTGGGAAGATATTATTTCAGATACGCAGGGAAATGTTTATATCGGCGATTTTGGAAATAATGATAACGACAGAAAGGATTTGGCTATTTTAAAAACAGATTTGAAGGATATTACTCAAACTACTACAAAAGTCGTTCAAACCACTAAGTTTCATTATGAGGGACAAACACAATTCCCACCTAAAAAGTCAAATTTGCTCTATGATTGTGAGGCATTTGTAGAAATGAATGGCAACTTCTATCTGTTCACTAAAAATAGAAGTAAAGGATTTGACGGTACTTTCCTGGTATTTAAGGTTCCTAATAAAGAAGGAGATTTTGAAGCCAAACTGATTGGTAAATTAAAGCTTCAGGGCGGTTATAATGATGCTGCTATTACTTCTGCAACGATTAACAGTACAAAAGATAAGATCGTATTGCTTACTCACAAGAATGTGCATGTTCTCACAGGATTTAATGCCGATGATTTCAGTGCAGCTAAGATTAATAAGATTTCTTTAAACCATAATTCTCAGAAAGAGGCTATTGTTTTTGTTGATGATAAAACATTAATGATTGCTGATGAAAAAGGAGAAGGAGAGAGTGGGAATGTATATCAATTTTCACTTCAGTAAGATTTTCTATTGACTATACATATTATAAGAATCCACAGTATTTTGCTGTGGATTCTCCATAAATAAATATAAGTAGAATGATGTTTATGGTGTCAGATAAGATATGTGAATGTTTCCACTTGATAGCCTGAAATCCTGGGTGTAACGACAGCGTATTCTGAAGGTTTCTCCTGCATTAAAGAAGTTAATAGATGAAAGGTTATGGTTCAGTCCTGTAGTACGTTCTCCGTGTCCTGTAGATATTGCTGAAAGGGTTACAGTAGAAGGTGATACTCTCTGGATGTAGGAATTGGCCGTTCCTGCAGTATATCCGTTCCCATTTAAATTAAGATCATAAGTCACATAAGGTACAATATTGTAATATCCCTGTTTGACTACAGTAAAAAGGCCGGTACTGGTATTATAGGTCAGGTAAGCATTATCAATTTTATTACTGATATTATAAACATACGTTTGTGAATAATTTTCATGAGTGCTCACAGGGGCTGTATGAGTTCCTTTATAACTTCCACTGCTAGGGCTGATGGTGGTTTTATTTCCAACGAAAACAACTTTCAGAAAGTTTTCAGATTCTATGGTTCTCCATACCGGAGGATTGTCTATCCCATTTGACATAAGGAATTCACCTCTATTTCCCGAGTTTCCTTTAGTGTTGGCTGTTCCTCCTACATTCAAATCTTTTACAACCTGAAGAGAACCATTAACATGTAAAGTACTTTGTGGTGTTGGAGTCTTTATCCCTACTTGCGCATTTGAAATTGTGGACATAGCAAATAATGCCATGTATAATAGCTTTTTTATCATTCCGAAGTGTTTTTTTTAATGAATAATTTTAAACAAATATAATTTTTTAGAAATAGCCATTTTTTTCAGCAGTTGATAAACATATTGATCTATGGATAGGTGAAGGATATAAAGCTTGAAATATGAATTATTATTGAAATTCATATTTTGTTTATTATTGAAAATCTGTAAACTAAAGTACCTAATGTTAAATTTTATTTATTTTTTATGACCATCTGAAATGGGAAATTATATTAAAAAAAGAATCAACCCAATTGAGTTGATTCTTTTTTATTTAAAATGTATGTTTTGTTGTTGTATTAGAATTTCATTCCTACACCAGCAGAGACCCTTCCTCCGTCTGATCCATAGAAATAATTCAGTCTGGCAGACATCATTTCCACAATGCTTAACCAAACTCCAGCTCCTACAGATTGATGCCACTTTCTGGAATATTCTCCATCATTCCATACGCGGCCGATATCATATCCCACAAGAATTCCTAAGTTGGCAGGAGCAATATTGTTTCTGATTCTTCCAAAATCCCAACGAATCTCTGAATTGTTGGTAAAGTATGATCTTCCGGAAAATCTCTCATTTCTGAATGCTCTCAATCCGTTGTTTCCCCCTAATGCAGCAGCTTGGTAGAACTCAAAATTATCATTATTGATCCACATAACATTGCTGGCATTAGCAAATACAAACACTCCTTTCTTATCAATTCTGTGATCAATAGCCAATTTTCCTTTTAATGTAAGGAAGTTTTTGTTGAAATTGGAAAAAGTAGCTTTCCAGTCAGCATTCAGCATCAATTCCATACCCAGGGTTGGAAAGGCAGGATTATCCGCATTTTTATAGCTGAATGTATAATTAGCTCCTAAGAACTGTTGACTGCCAAAAACTTCAGGTCTTACATCTGGAGAACTATTGATAAAACGTCCGTCTTTTCTTTGAACTTTATTATCTTCAAAAGTAAGTTGCAGCTGATGATTAAAATTCATCCAGCCTTTCTTCGAGATTGAAGGAGCTACATTGAATTTGGAGATTCTGGCTCTATTGTATTCTCTTTCAGTATTTTCTTCATCATAAGGACTTTCGTTGGAAAGGCCAAAGAAATTTTGAGAGAATCTTGGTGTAGTATAAGCTGCATCAATATTAAAATCCCATCCTGAAATTGCCTTTTTAAAAATCCCCTTATAAATAAGGTTGAATCCGGCAGTGGCAGTATAAAAATTAGCTTTTAAACTATGCTTTTGAGTAAATGGATCACGGATGAAATTATTCACGGTATAATTAGCCAAAACACCAATAATGACCCCATCATCAGGGTTGTAATCAAAATTAGGATATCCGGCAAATGCATTATATTTTGGATGTTTATAATTATAGGTATTTATATCATAATCATCTGAAATATTCTTAGTTGCATTCCCTGAATTATAAGTATTCTTTTGAGACTCGAAGTCGTAAATTTTTACTTTTCTTCCGTCTGCCACATTGTATACATCATGGTTATTACCACCAATCAGTCTGATGTTCATTCTAGGATTTCCGGTTCCTACTACGTCATAAATATCGTCGTCCTCCAATCCATAGATCCAGAGTTCTTTTGTTTTTGAATCATGATAAGTTTTTTCAAAAACAAGTTCGTTTTTATCCTTTTTCTTACCTAATTTGTATTGTTGTACAAGAACAGAATGTCCGTTTTTAGTAATTACAAATTTATCAGGGTCTGAAGTTCCGGCTAAAAGAACTTTTTCCTGAAGCACATTGTAATATTCGGAGGCGTATCTCTGTAGTTTTGTTTTTCTTATTTTCAGTTTTCTTTGGATATCTGCGATGGTTTCGTCCTGAACTTCTTTGGGTAAATTATGGAATGCATCATCAATATCTGCATCAGTCAAATGTTCCTGAATATATTTTGCCTGTGCTTCCCACTCTTCCTGAGTAGAGGCTTTTAAAAAGGCAAGATCCATAGGATAAGGCTCCATAGCCAGCCATTTTACACTGCTGATATCTTCCGTAAAGGTTTTCATGTGTCGGATAGCCGGAACATTCATGATAAGTTTGAATGCAGCTCCGTCATATTTACTGAAAGCCTGATCTCTATCCTTAGGAATAGGTTTATAGACAATTTTATCGCCATCTTCATATTCTGCCCATTTCCACTGATCAGAATGCCTGTCCCAGTCACCAATAAGCATATCAAATAACCTTGCCCTGATATAAGATTCCCGGTCTACAGAATATTTGTAATTTTTGGTTAGGTTTTTCAAAACATCGTCAGTAGAAACAATATCTTTTGCATGATCCAGATAAGCTAATGTTTTGGGATCTGAAGAATAGCGTTCCTCAATCATATACATTTCATCACCATAATCTTGATTATATTTCCCTAAAGCCTGTTGTTTAGGAATATAATACAACTTCGGATTGCTATGGAAAATATTCAGTTTTTCTGACATATTTCCTATCGTAAACGGAGTGAAGGGATGGTTGGTTGTATAAAAATCCAAAAGGAATTTTTCCGGAAACGTATTGGTAAGTTCTTCTTTCAAAGTACTCTTTGTAAAGGCCATATTATTAAGAAACCTAACCGCACTTTTTTTCACTCCCCGCATCACAAATTCTTGCCCATCATTAGCTTTTAATCTTAAACTATTAGACTGGTTTCCGCCTCCTTCCCTGAAAGGAACATAGCCGCCATTCAATTCAGAAAGGTTAGCTGTAGGAGCTTCAATAGGCATTCCGTAGTATTTTCTGTAATGATCACCCCAAAGCCATCGGTAGAAACCTTTTTTTTGGGTAAGCTGAACCGGATAGATTGTAGAAGTAAATGTAGGGGGAAACGTATTCGGAAAATTATTCACAAATACGTCGGGTTTGGAGATGACAGAAATTTGTGACAATTTCTGAAGTTTAGCATCTTTTGTAGAAAAAAACTCTACATCAGAACTTTGATCTTTTCGAATATTGAGAACAGCAAAACCGCTTCCTCCATAAGAAAAGTCTGTTTTTTCAACGATCGTGGAAGGATTGGTTTTAGAACCTGCGCCACTGATGATTTGTCTCATGTTTCCTTCTTCATGATACTGCAAATTGTGATCATGTCCGGATACAAAAATGATATTATCTCTGTCTTGAACAATACTTTTCAGGCTGTTGGCAAGATCTGCGTAATGTTGATTGTTGATATCTGCCGGGCTTATCCCTGAAGAACTTCTGAGAATGTTGATGGCACTGGCAACTCCCGGTACTGGAATTTTACTACCAAGAGGAAAAAGGTGAGATTTTGCAGAATGAAATCCTGCATGAGTTCCACTGCTAATGATGGGATGATGAAGGGCAACGATGATCCTTTTTCCCTGATTTTTGATGATAAGATCTTTGAATTCAGTATAAAAATCTTCACGGGTTTTAATGTGACAATTTTTATTGATTCCTGGGTAATTATCCCAGTTCGCAATCACCCATTCCGTATCGATAGCAATCAGTTTGATATCTTTGGTAATGCTGATGTCATCAATAGGGCAGCCATTTTTAGGAAGGAAAGCTTTTTTATCATCAAAATATTTCTTTACGAATGATTCTTGGGCATTGAGCCCGTTTAATCCGCTATACCAATCATGGTTTCCTGGAATAACAAGAGTTTTTCCTTTAAAATTTTTGGTAATGGAAAATTGGTTTTCCAGTTTTTCTTTGGCTAAAGCATACCCTTTATCTGATTCTTTAGGCATTCCGTTGGGATAGATATTATCTCCAAGAAAGATCAGCATCGAGTTGCTGTCTGCAGAATCAAGCTTGCCTTTTAATAAATCCAATGTTTTTTGTGCCTGCGGTTCATCTGCATTTCCGGCATCTCCAATCAGGAAAAGTTTAAAATCGTTTTCAGATTTTATCTCAGAATCTTTTACTTCGAATAAGTTTTTGCCTTTTTGTACGTTATATGTTGCGCAGGAGTACATGACTCCGGCGGACATTACTGTTCTCAGAACAATAGAAGTATTTTTTAGATGATTTTTAAAGGATAAATTCATAAATTTACATTAACAAAAATTCAGGAATGAGCATTCTAGACAAAGCTAAAAATTATGTTGAAATCTTATTCAAAGATAAGTTATCTTCAGTATATTTTTACCATAATTTTATTCATACTGCCTATACAGTCAATAAGGCCGAGGAGATTATGAAGAATACCCCTGTCTCAGAAGAAGATCAGGAAAAAGTACTTGTAGCTCTTTGGTTTCATGATACCGGGTATATAGAATGTGCCATGAACCACGAAGAAAGAGGAGTAGAAATCATGAAGAACTTTCTTCATCAGGAAAATTACCCTGAAAATTATATTGCAGAGGTAGAAAAACTGATCCTGGCTACTAAAATTACCTATGTCCCTCAAAATCTATTGGAAAAAATTGTAAAAGATGCTGATTTTAGTCATTTTGCAGGACATGATTATAGCGATATATCAGATGCTCTTAGAAAAGAGTGGGAGCTTACCAATGTAAAATGTTTCTCCAATGAGGAATGGAATGCCGGTAACCTGGATATGCTGAAAAACAAGCATACTTTTTATACAGATTATGCTAAAGAAAATTGGGAGCCTTTAAAAAAGAAAAATATCAAGAAGATCGAAAAGAAGCTGGAAAAAGAAGATGATAAGAAGGGAAGTACAGATAATAAAGATAATAAATCTGACAGCAAAAAAGATAAAGAAAAGTCTGACCGAAGCGTCGATACTTTATTTAGAGTAACACTTAATAATCATACAAGATTAAGTGATATTGCAGATAGTAAAGCGAATATTCTATTGTCTGTAAATGCGATTATTATTTCTGTATGTCTTTCTGTATTAGTGCCAAAATTGGATGCTCCTAAAAACTCTCACCTGATCCTTCCGAGTTTTATTTTATTGTTATCCAGTGTACTCACAATTATATTTGCGATCCTTTCTACAAAACCGAATGTAACGAAAACTACATTTACTTCGCAAGATATCGCCAATAGAAAAGTAAATCTGTTGTTCTTTGGAAACTTCCAACAGATGTTGTTTGACGATTATCATAATGCGATGAGAGATCTGATCAAAGACAGGGATTATATTTATGATTCTATGGTAAAAGACCTTTATTATCTGGGAAAAGTTCTTGACAGAAAGTACAAGCTTTTATCTATAACTTATAAAATCTTCATGGCTGGAATTATTATTTCTGTGTTGTCTTTTGGATTTGCATTCCTTAGTCTGTAAAAAATATAAATAACGAGATCAGTCAATTTTAAAATTGGCTGATTTTTTTATGAAGTAAAAAGTTATTATTTTTCAGACTCATTCTGACTGATTGAAACCCTCAGTGCCAGTAACCCTGTAATTCCCTGAAGATCCTCTACCTTTAGAAATTCCACATCATGTTCCAGGATATTTTTCTTCTGAAGCTTGGTTACATATTCCAGATATTCTTTCTGGTTTTCCATCCCAAAATAAACAATGGTAATTTTTCCGGGAGCAGTGATTCTTTCTGAAGAATCTTTTATATGAGCTTTATCCAGACGTTTTTTAATGATCTCATAATAGGAATTATAGGCTCCGTCTACATCAAATCGTTTTTCATCCATTCTGAAACGGATATCTATTTTTTCATTATAAACAAAGATCAGAGAGGCTATATCCAACGGAATAGGAAGATCGTTTTTAAAGGATTGAAATTCCAGTTCCATTCTACAGATCGTCTTCAGCTGCCAGTATCTTAATTTATGTACTACTTTTGAAGTATAATGAAGATCCGGGGCAATGTTGTGACCAATATACAGGTTATGTTCCACACCATCAGACTTAAATCTTTCATAGTAATGCGGGAAGATCTGCTGAGCCTTAATTTGGCTTTCATCCAGCATATCCGCCAGCTTTCTGTTGACAAGAGTAATAGAATCATCCAGATTTTTTCTATGGCTGTAAAACAGATCTGTTTGTGCCAGTATCTGAGAAAAATAATCCTGAATTTTAGCTTTCACAGGTCTAGGGGTTCTTACCTCCAGTTTTCCCTGTAAATAGGGGTGAATTTCTTCTCTCAGTAATCTTTGGAAACGTTGTTCTGTATCTGCTTTTATTTCATTATTCAATTCATTCTCAAATACATCAAGAGCCAATATGAATTTTTCAGAATCAGAATTGATGAGCGTGAATATTGTATTAAGCCATTCTATCTGATGATTCAGGTCTTTAAGCATGAGGTTAAAACGCTTTTCAGATGAAGAACGGATATCAGATACTCCAAATAAAGGAGTCAGATTTTTAAATGAAATTTCCTTTAAAGTATGTATTTTTTTTCCTAGAGAAGCTGTAAAATATTTCTCTGCTTCATTTCTGAATTTCCAAACCACACTGTCATGAATGGTTGTATATTCCCTTTGTATGATGGCTTCTATCTGATAATTTTTTTCAAAATAAAATCTACTGAGAGAGAAGAGAACCATATCGGTAAAAAACTCAAGTTTTTTAAGCTTTAAACCATTAAAACTACCCGCAATAGGAGAGGTAAACTCCATAATAGCGAGAAGTTCATTGTCTTTCATGATTGGAATTACCATGAAGCTGTTGACGTTGTTATCCTTTAAAATAGGAAAGGAGGGAAGTCGTTTAACATTCTCATCCATATTATCCACATTGGAAACTACAATGGATTTCGAATTATGAGCTAAATTGTTAAAAGTTGTTTTACGGGTTTCTTCGTCAAATGTATTGATCCAGAAGTCCAGAATATGATTGGTAAGCAAGCTTTCATAAATCGGGAGTTTATCAAGCTTCTGTTCTTTTTTGTTAAAGGTCATCAGTCCGAAACTAAGCTCCGGAACATCAAAATATGATTTGAAAATCTCTGTCAGATTCTCATTCGGATTTAAATTTTCAGGATCAATTTCGATCATGCTTGATTTTAAATCAGAAAGTGCAACTTCTGAGGTACAGTCTACCAGTGAGATAATGGTAAAGCCTTTCAATATCCAGGATTGTGAAGGAAAATATTTTTTCCATAATTTGAAATCATCCAGATTTTCCAACAGCATATCCATGATTTCCTCAGTTGGGATTTTTGCATCCTCAGTAGGATAAATCTCTGTAAAATCTGAATTTACCGTTATCTTGTAATGTTTCATGATTCCCAGTTTATTCGGGATATCATAATAAAATGGAATGGTACTTCTGATATCTTTTTTAAAATAACTCTGAAGGATCAGACAGCAGCAGAACACATAGAATTCATTGTCACTAATATTTCTCAGCTCAATTTCAAAATCTTTTCCAGCATCTTTAAGGATATCTTTAAATCTCTCCGTATAATTGAAAGTAATATTGGAAAGAGGAATACTGGCCGCTTTTATTTCATTGCGGGTAAGCCCTGTAGGGAAAAGATCGGCGAGTAGAGATCTGATGAGATCTTCATTTTTTTCAAGAATGCTTATATCCTGGAAACCTTCTCTCAGTTCTTTAAAGTTTCGTGTTCTCTCGATCAGAGATTCAGCATAATTGGCTCTGTACTCCAGACGATCATTATAGCGAATATGTTCCAGCACATCCAAATATTTTTTGAACGAGATATAAACCTGAAAGGGAGAGTCTTTTTTGTAAAGATTAGCCAAGAGCTGAATTTTCAAGTAAAGTTATGAAAAAAAGACTATTTCCAAAGATGTTTTAGATTGGTAAAAATGATTCTTTATAACCAAATTGTTTTATTTTTTTGAAGAAATAATCAAAATAAATAGAACATTGTATCTTTCTGATTTACTTTTTAAAAGTATTGGCAGTCATCTTCTATTTTTTTGAATAATAATTAAATAAAATCCTAGCTTTTTTTCTGTCTGTATTCTTTTAATTGTATAATTTAATTTTCTTATCCTTAATCAGTGATGAGGCAAAGTCTTTAAATGATTCCTGTGCATCGGGAATATATTCAGTGAGAATATTCTTCTGGGTTTCATCATTGATGATTTTATCAATTTTCCCGGTATTGCTGTAATAAAAAAGATAGGTTTCGTAAGTGGTTTCTATCAATTGATCATTCATATAGTTTTCCACTTTGAACTTTACTTTTGCAGAATTTTTATCTTGGGAAATATCTTCAGAAGTATAGGTTGCTGCACACCCTGAACCACAACTTAGAGTAAAGGAATTATTTTCCATATCTGCTATAGTTTCTTCGATAGGAGCTGGAGCAGTGGTAGTTTGTATTGGCGGGAGATTTTCTATTTTTTGTTCCAGAGTTTTCTTTTGACAAGAAGATAGAAGGGAGATGATGAATAGAGAAGTAAGAATGGCTTTTGTGGTCATACAATGATTTGGAGTAATTATTTTTTTGAATGAAGCAGCTTTTATACTACGTTCAATCAAACTCTTTAATATGTAAAAATAACAAAATCCTGCTTATAAGAAAAGGGAGACCAAAGCACAAAAAAACCTTTCAGATCATCTGAAAGGTTTTTGATATTGTATGATAACTTTTTACAGTCCGAACATTTTTGCAAACAGATCCGGGAAAACACCCAAGATAATAATCGCTGCGATTACAAATACTGCAACAATATTGTAAGTAAGCGTTACTTTTTCTGATGACTTGAATGTTGATTCTTTAAAGAAGAACATCGCGATTATCAGTCTTAAATAGTAAGCAATGGATAGGGCAGACCCTAAAACGGCTACTAAAACTAAGAAAGCTGCTCCATTCATTGCTTGGGAGAATAAAGCAAATTTTCCCATGAAACCAGCTGTTAGCGGAACCCCTGCCATTGAAAGCATAGAGATTGCTGCAGCTGTTGCCAATAAAGGTTCTGTTTTTGCCAATCCTTTGAAAGCTCCGAAAGAAGTTTCTCTTTTTAATTTCTCTACCCAGATCAAACACATGAAAACTCCTACTGTAGATAATGAGTAAGCGAATAAATAGAATGCTAAGTTATAAGTAGAAAGACTAGTCATTCCGAAGAATACCAATCCGATGTATCCTGCGTGAGAAACTGAAGAGTACGCCAACATTCTTTTTGCATTCGTCTGAGCAAGTCCCATAACGTTTGCTAATAATAAAGTAATGATTAAGAATACTCCTAAAACATGAATCCATTCGTGAGTTACTCCAGCAAATCCGATGGTCATCAATCTGAATAGTGCGAAGAATCCTGAGATTTTTACTACACTCGCCATGAAAGCCGTGATCAATGAAGGAGAACCTGCATATACATCAGGGCTCCACATGTGGAAAGGAGCTAAAGCCACTTTAAATGCCAATGCACAAAGGATAAGCAATACCCCTAAAATGAACATTACGTTTGAAGCATTAGCTACTCCAAAGTCGTGGATCTTATATAAATCAAAGCTACCTGCACTTCCATAGATGAACGCAATTCCGAAAAGTAAGAAACCTGTCGCGAATGCCCCCATTAAGAAATACTTGATTGAAGCTTCATTTGATCTTAAATCAGTTTTGTTGGCACCTGCCATTACATATAACGGGATAGAAAGAATCTCAACACCTAAGAACATAGTTACCAAGTTCTGGTATCCGAAAAGAACAATTCCTCCGCATAATGCAAATAACATCAATGCATATAATTCTGACTGGTGGCTTCTGTGATTGCTGAATGCAAAACCTCCCAAGAAGAATAACAATAAAGTTGTTACAATGGATAATTTAGTGAATAATGCTGTATTAGCACTGTATTCATACATATGCTTGTAGTGATCGAAGAACGAACATTCAGGCATAAAGCTTACATACAATGCGATGATTAAACCCAAAATCCCAATGTATCTTGCGAATTTTCCTTGCTCGAAAACTCCTGAAAATAACGCAATAACTGCCGTTAGGAAAACAATAATTAAAACACTCATAATATAGATTTGAGATGTGAGATTTAAAGTTTAAAGTTCAAGGTTTAGAGTTATAAGTTTCCAGCTCAAAAGTTCCTGTCTCTTATCTCTTCGTCTATTATCTTTATTCTCCCTAATCTCTTATTTTTTTAATTTTTAAATCTTTTAATTTTTTAGTTAGCCATCGCTGTGTAGATAAACTTCACTGAACTACTCACCATGTCGATTACCGGTTGTGGGAAAATACCAAGTAAGATCACAAAAACCGCTAAACTAGCTAATACAGAGAATTCTACACCAGATAAATCTTTTGCTGTGCTTAAAACTTCTGCATTTCCTTCTCCAAACATTGCTTTTCCGTAGAATCTCAATAAGTACACCGCACAAAGAATTACCGTAAGACCAGCAATTACTGCTGCAGTTCCGTTGAAATCATATACTGATTTTAACAGGATAAATTCCCCGATGAATCCATTCGTCAATGGAACTCCCATTGAACCTAATATAATGATCAAGAATAAAACAGCAAACTTAGGCGCTACTTTAGCTAAACCACCCATTTGTCTGATGTCTCTTGATTTAAATCTCTTGTATAAAATATCACAACAGTAGAATAAACCTACTACGTTGATACCGTGAGCGAAAGTCTGTACCAAAGCACCTTCAGCACCTTCTACATTGAAAGTTCCTCTTAAAGTAACCACTGCAGAAGCGAAGATACCTGCTACCATCAATCCTACGTGAGAGAAAGATGAATAAGCGATGATTCTCTTCATATCCGTCTGGATGATGGCAATCAATGCTCCGTGAACAATTCCTACAATAGCAAGGATGATAACAATCTGTCCGGAAATTCCTGCAATCGGAAGCGGAGTGATTGGAAGTAAATAACGCATTACACCATACACCGCCATTTTAAGCATGATACCAGATAACAACATCGATCCCTGAGTAGGAGAGTAGGTATAGGTATCAGGCTGCCAAGTATGGAAAGGGAATACCGGTAATTTCACTGCAAAAGCAAAGAAGATGAACCAGAATACCACAGTCTGTTGTGTTTCGTTCAGTTGCGCATTATATAGATCCGTTAAAGCGAATGATGCAGAGTGGTTGTACACATAGATCAATCCGGCTAACATAAATAAAGATCCAACGAATGTATATACGAAGAACTTCGTAGTGAATTCAAACCTTTTATTCTCTTGTCCCCAAAGTCCGGCAATAAACCAAATTGGAATCAAAGTTACTTCCCAGAAAATGTAGAACAATAATCCGTCTAGAGAAGTAAATACTCCCACAAGACCGAATTGCATCAACAGAATCAATCCGTAGAATGTATTTCTGTAGTTTACACTTTCGTTGAAAGAAGATAAAATGATGATTGGCGCTAAAATGTTAGTCAGCAATAAAAGAAGCATACTCATTCCATCGATACCGAAGTGAAGAGAGCTTTTCATAAATTGTGACCACGGATAATTGATCTCGTGCTGCAATACGCTGTCTACTGTCGGAGTAAAATCAAAATCCGATAGTATATAGAACGTAAGAAGCATTTGTACCAATGCAATCCCTAGTGCCAAATATTTGCTGGAATTACTCTTCCACGCAAAAACTAATCCCGAACCTACTAGAGGTAATAGTAATAATGTTAATAATAAACAAGACATTATTATTGTAATAAAAAGTTAACAATTAATATAATTCCCACAGCTAAAGACATGATAAGAATATACGTCTCTACATTTCCGTTTTGAACACGCTTCATAGCTTTTCCGCTGTCTTCAGCACCATCACCTACAAAGTTTACAAAACGGTCTAAGATACCCTTATCAAACATCTTTCCTCCGCGTCCTAATCCTTCAACAGTTTTTACAATCAATGCGTTGTAAAGTTCGTCAACGTATAATTTCTTAGCAGAAAGCTTTTCCCATCCGGTATAGTTTTCTTCTGCCACAGCCATTTTTTTCTTTTTCACGTAGGTATTTCTAACGATAAACCATACAGAGAAGAACATTAATACTGTAGCTGCTAATAAGATCATTTCAGTATTGAAAGGTACTCCGGAAAGAGTAGCTTCCATCTGGCTGTAGCTTTGTTCCGTAAGAACAGGCTTTAACCATTCCATCAGTTTAGCATAGTGTCCGTGACCGATGAAGTGTGGCAGGTTGATAAAACCTCCAACTACAGAAAGAATAGCCAATACGATCAATGGTAATGTCATATTAGACGGGCTTTCATGTAAGTGGTGTTTTTGCTCTTCAGTACCTCTGAACTCTCCGTGGAAAGTAAGATAGTATAGTCTGAACATATACGTTGCAGTCATTGCCGCTAAAACAAATAAGATTACCCAGTAAACAGGGTTTTTAGCGAAAGCTGCTATTAAAATTTCGTCTTTAGAGATCATCCCTGATAATAGAGGGAAACCTGAAATTGCTAATGTCCCGATCAGGAAAGTCGCGTGCGTAAGAGGAATATATTTTTTAAGACCTCCCATGAAACGCATATCCTGTTCGTTGCTCATAGCGTGGATTACAGAACCTGCACCTAAGAATAGTAAAGCTTTAAAGAAAGCGTGCGTCATTACGTGGAACATAGCTGTTGTATAAGCTCCAAGACCTAAAGCGATGAACATAAATCCAAGCTGTGAAACTGTAGAGTATGCCAATACTTTTTTGATATCGTTCTGACGTAGAGCATAGAATCCTGCTAAAGCCGCCGTTAAGAATCCGATGAATAAAATCCCTCCTTGTACAGTAGGTGCTAAAGTAAATAAGAAGTTAGATCTTACTACTAAATAGATCCCCGCTGTAACCATCGTTGCCGCGTGAATTAACGCAGAAACCGGAGTTGGCCCAGCCATCGCGTCCGGTAACCATGTATATAATGGAACCTGAGCAGATTTACCGGTAGCACCGATGAATAAACTCGCTGTGATAAAGATAATCACTGTTCCGTCTAATTCAAATTTTGAAGCGTTTTCAGCTACTGAAAGGTAATCTACAGCATTCGTCTGAGCAGCAATCATAAAGATACCGATCAATAATGCCAAGTCACCAATTCTGTTCATGATGAAAGCTTTTCTTGCCGCTTTACCGTATTCTTCGTTGGTATACCAGAATCCGATCAATAAGTAAGAACAAAGACCTACACCTTCCCATCCGATGAATAAGATAAGGTAGTTGCTTCCCATTACTAAAAGTAACATTGAGAAGATGAAAAGATTCAGGTAAGTAAAGAACTTATAGAATCCTTTATCATGACTCATATATCCGATAGAGTATAAGTGGATCAGTGAACCGATACCTGTAATAATCATTACCATCATTAAAGACAGCTGATCGATCTGGAATCCAAAATTGATCTGAACTCCGTTTACTCTAAACCATTCAAAAGCTTTTACGATTACAGGCTGGCTTTCAGAATTGAAATTCATGAAAAGACTTACAGCAATACAGAATGATCCAAAAACCATAGCTGTTGCTAAAGAACCAACTACTATTTTTGGAAGATTTTTTCCGAATAAACCGTTAATAAGAAACCCTAAAAGTGGTAAAAGTACTATTGCATATACTAAATTCTCCATTCTTATCCTCTTAATTTATTAAATATACTAACATCTACAGAACGGGTATTTCTATACAGCATAGCAATAATTGCCAGACCTACCGCTACTTCAGCAGCTGCAACCACCATAATGAAGAACACTAAAAGCTGTCCGTCTCCGTTCCCTTTGTATGCTGAAAAAGCAGCCAATAAAAGGTTTACAGAATTAAGCATAAGCTCTACACAGCCCAGAATCACAATAGCATTTTTTCTAAGCAATACGCCCATTACTCCTAAGCAGAACAATACTGAACAAAGGATAATGAAGTAGTCCAAAGGGATGCTTTGTATAAATGTATTTACTTCTCCCATAATTTTATAAATCTTTTTTACCGATTAATACCGCGCCTACAATACCTGCTAAAATCAGGATGGAAGCAAGCTCAAACGGTAAAACATATTCATTAAACAAAAGTCTACCCAGGTTCTTCGTAAGACCAACACCTCTGTCTACATTCTCAACAACAATGTGGTTTTGCTGAACTCCTCTGAATACTCCTAAAACTCCTACCAAAAGAAGACCTGCAGTAAAAACTCCAATAAATTTTAAAGTATTACCCTTCTTACTTTCGTCTGCTTTATTAAGGTTAAGCATCATTAAGATGTAAAGGAAAAGTACCATGATGGCACCTGCGTACACTATAATCTGGATGATTGCTAAGAATTGTGCATTCAGAAGAATGTACATTCCGGCAATTGAAAACATCGTAACAATTAATGACAAAATAGCATATAAAGGATTTTTTGCAAACACGAAGTACACCGCACTTGCTACTGCTAAAAACGCCACCAAGAAAAATAAAAACTGATCCATTATTTTACCGCATTTTTTTGTTTCTCGGATTGTCTTGTCGTGATGTCAATCCTTTCATTTATTTTTTCAACTAATTTATCTTTTCCGTAAATGAAAGAACCTCTGTTGGTCTCTACGTCTACCAATCTGTCCGTAAGATAGATCGCAGATTTAGGACAAGCCTCTTCACACATCCCACAGAAAATACATCTTAGCATATTGATTTCATATACTGAAGCGTACTTTTCTTCTCTGTAAAGACCTTTTTCCTCTTTTGTTCTTTCAGCAGCAGTCATCGTAATGGCTTCTGCAGGACAAGCTACCGCACAAAGTCCGCAAGCAGTACATCTTTCTCTACCTTCCTCGTCTCTTTTCAAAACGTGCTGGCCTCTCCAGATGGTGGTTCTTGGCTTCTGTACTTCCGGATACGAATATACTGCGGGAGCACCCTTTATCACGGTTCTTACAGCATGCTTAAATGTAATCCCCATTCCTGTAAAGATGGCAGGAAGGTAGATTTTTTCAGCAAGGGTCATTTCTTTATTGGAAACAACTTTTGATCTGTTTGTAAGTTTCATTTATTTAATTTTTTTAGGCTGAATCTGTATCCAGCATTAAAAATATATTCTTATCTCTTAGTTTGCAAATGCTAAAATTACAGCTCCTGTAATTAATAGGTTTACTAATGCCATTGGGATTAATGTTTTCCATCCTAAGTGCATTAACTGGTCATATCTGAATCTTGGAAGTGTCCATCTGATCCACATGAAGATCAAAATTCCGATTACAGTTTTCGTTAAGAATGCTACGATACTTAAGATTCCTGCAACGTTTTCTCCCCAGTTCTGAGTTACCCATTCAATACCAGGATAGTTATATCCACCGAAGAAAAGTACTACCATGAATGCATTAGAGATAAACATGTTCACGTATTCCCCGAACATATATAAACCTAACTTCATAGAAGAGTATTCTGTAGAGTATCCTGTTACCAATTCAGATTCACACTCAGGTAAATCGAACGGGTGTCTGTTTGTTTCTGCTAAAGCGGCTACAAAGAATACAAGGAAAGCAATTGGCTGGTAGAAAATATTCCAGTTCATCCCGGAAACCCAAGGAATAACTCCCCAAAGTTTTCCAGTAGTTTGGCTTTCAGTGATTACTTTTAAGTCTAAGCTTCCAGACATCATAATGATAGAAAGAAGTGCTAGTCCCATTGCCAATTCATAAGAGATCATCTGAGAAGAAGCACGGATAGCACCTAATAATGAATATTTGTTATTCGAAGCCCAACCTCCGATCATGATTCCGTAAACACCAATGGAAGCCATTCCGATGATGAAAAGTACACCAACGTCAATGTTAGCTACCTGAAGATCAAAAGAAGTACCTGCAATATTTAAACTTTTACCCCAAGGAATAACTGCTCCTGTGATCAATGAAATAAACATTACTAAAGCTGGGCCCAATACGAAAAGGAATTTTTCAGCATTGGCAGGCGTAAAGTCTTCCTTAAAGAAGAATTTTCCACCGTCAGCAAGAGGCTGCAGTAATCCGAAAGGTCCCGCTCTGTTAGGACCAATTCTATCCTGCATGATAGAGGCTACTTTTCTTTCTGCCCAGGTAGAGTAGGCTGCAATCGTTAACGATAGCAGGAAAAGTGCTAGTACAAGTATAAGTTTAAATGTAAGTAAATCCATTTTTTATTGTAAAGATTTTTAGATGTGAGATGTCAGATACTAGATATAAGATAAAGTCTGATGTCTTGCGTCTGAAATCTAATTGTCTTTATTAAAATTATTTTTCGTCTTTTTCACTGATTTCCTTTGCATCAGGATTATCAATCATTATCAATTCGTCTTTTGGCTTTTGGTAATGATTCAATGAAATTACAGAGTGTCTGTCGATATGTCTAGGACCTTCGATATTCCAGTCTGATAAAGATTTTCTTTCGAAACGGCATGTATCGCAGATGAATTCTTCAACTTCACCCCACTGGTCTTTTCTTGCAGTAACTCTTACAATTTCGTCACCTTTCATCCAAACTACAGCTTTTCCTGAACACTTATCACATTTACAAGTAGCATTCATTGGTTTTGTAAACCATACTCTGCTTGCAAAACGAGATGTTCTGTCTGTTAATGCTCCTACAGGACAAACGTCGATAACGTTTCCGATGAAGTCATTGTCTAAAGCTTTATTTAAGTAAGTAGAAATTTCAGCATGATCTCCTCTGAAAAGAATACCGTGCTCTCTTTCACCTGTTAATTGGTTAGCAGCTAATACACATCTTGCACAAAGAATACAACGGTTCATGTTCAGTTTGATGTGTGGGCCAAGATCATCAGCTTCGTAAGTATTTCTTTCAAATTCAGTTCTTGTCTCAAGGTTTCCGTGCTCGTATCCAAGATCTTGAAGGTGGCATTCACCAGCCTGGTCACAAACCGGACAGTCAAGAGGGTGATTTACCAATAAGAATTCGGTAACGGCTTTTCTTCCTTCCTGAGCTTTCTCAGAAGTAAGGTTTTTAACTTCCATACCGTCCATTACATTTGTTCTGCAACTTGCTACCAATTTCGGCATAGGACGTGGATCTGCTTCAGATCCTTTAGAAACTTCTACAAGACAAGTTCTGCATCTTCCGCCACTGGTTTCTAATTTGCTGTAGTAACACATTGCAGGAGGTACAGATTTACCACCAATTTGTCTTGCAGCTTCCAAAATAGAAGTACCAGGCAAAACTTCAGTAGTCTGTCCGTCTATAGTTATTTTGAATTTTTTAACTTCTTCGCTCATATTGTATGCTTTAAGCTTTATGCATTAAGCAATAGGCTTTGTTATTTATATTTCTTTGTATTAAATGTATATCCAATTCCCCCCATGATTTGTCCGAAAACAAAATCCTGTTGAGCTTTGTCTGGCTTGTTATTCAATGTAGTTTTAATATCCCACATATTGATGTAACCTGCTTTTCCTTCTAATCTCACCATTACGTGGTTCCAAAGTACTAAGTTAAGGCTGGCTCTTACATCGGTTCCCATACCTGCAACGTGGAAACGGTCACTTCTTTCATTTCCAAAAAGTTTTACATTACTTTTTGGGAACATAAATCCGATACCGGCACCATAAGACCAAACCAAATCAACATTCTTCTTATTGATAATACTTTGATACTTTTCAAGACCTAAGTTTTCATAATTAAGTCCGTCTGTATGTTCAAAAGTAAGGAACTTCTCATCTGCAAGGTTTACTTGCCCGTTTTGTACTATGGCAGCATATTCAGGATCTGAGATATGTCCTTTAAAGTTAACGGTTTGATTTTGATCCATCACATATTTCATGTGGTCAATTCCTAAAACAAGCGCTAAATTATCTTTAATAAAATATCCTATTCTGAAGTTATACTGCGTTACAGTAAACCAACTTGGATCAAAATAAACAAGTCCAAATTTGGTAGGTCTATCCTGAGCCGTTACATTATTCAGTTGAAAATCATATCCATTTCCTTTAAAACGAATATCAGAATTACTGAATGCTGCTCTGTTCCATCCGTAGAAAAAGAACATTTGTCCTTTTTTACTTAAAGGCTCAGGTTTCTTAGAAACAGGAGTCTTAAACAGATCTGCATTATTTTCTACTACTAAAGAATCCTTTTTTTGTCCGAAAACAAAACTCGACATCATTAAGCCGACAACAAACAATCTTTTCATTTCAACTACGCATTCTTTTCAACAGCTGGGATAGGATCTGCATAATGTGCCAATCCATAGTTCTGAGTCTGAGATAACTCAGGGTTTTTCACGTGCCATTCAAATTCATCTCTGAAGTGACGAATGGCTGCTGCAACTGGCCAAGCCGCTGCATCACCTAATGGACAGATCGTATTTCCTTCGATTTTTCTCTGGATATCCCAAAGTAGATCGATATCTTCCATTTTACCTTCTCCTTTTTCAATTTTCTTAAGGATTTTGTACATCCATCCTGTACCTTCACGGCAAGGAGTACATTGTCCACAGCTTTCGTGGTTGTAGAATCTCGCTAAAGTCATCGTGTGATCTACAATACACTGGTCTTCATCCAATACGATGAAACCTCCTGAACCCATCATTGTTCCGGTAGCAAAACCACCGTCAGCTAATGATTCATAGTTCATATATCTTGGCTCTCCGTTCACTGTTCTTAGCAATAAGTTGGCAGGAACAATCGGAACAGAACTTCCTCCAGGAATACAAGCCTTTAATTTTTTTCCGTTTTTAATACCACCACAATATTCATCAGAGTAAATGAATTCTTCTACAGTAATGGTCATGTCAATTTCGTATACTCCTGGTTTGTTGATGTTTCCACAAGCAGAAATTAATTTCGTCCCTGTAGATCTGCCTACACCAATTTTAGCATACTCAGCACCTGTAATATCAATGATTGGAACGATTGCTGCAATAGACTCAACATTGTTTACCACTGTTGGTCTTTCCCAAAGACCTTTTACAGCCGGGAATGGCGGTTTTAATCTTGGATTTCCTCTTTTTCCTTCAAGGGATTCAAGCAATGCCGTTTCTTCACCACAGATGTATGCTCCACCACCTCTTTGTACATAGATTTCAAGATCGAAACCAGTTCCTAAAATATTTTTACCTAAAAATCCTGCTGCTTTAGCTTCTTCAATAGCTTCTTCAAGGATATCCGGAATCCAAGAATATTCTCCACGGATGTAGATATAAGAAACATTTGAACCTAAACAGTAAGATGAAATTAGCATTCCTTCGATCAATAGGTGAGGAAGGAACTCCATCAGATATCTGTCCTTGAATGTTCCAGGCTCAGATTCATCAGCATTTACCACAAGGTGTCTTGGAACGCCTTCCGGTTTTGCCAAAAAGCTCCATTTCATCCCTGTAGGGAATCCAGCTCCACCACGACCTCTTAGTCCTGAAGTTTTTACTTCTTCAAGAATCTCATCAGGAGTCATCTTCAAGGCCTTTTCAGCTGCTGTATAACCTCCCTGTTTACGGTATGTTTCAAAGTAGCGGATACCTTCTATATGTGCGTCTTTAAGTAAAAGTTTTTTACTCATTGTTTATTATGCTTTTAGCTATTGGCTTTGGGCTTCTAGCTTTTTATAATTATTTTAAAAATTAACTGACTTTAAATCCGGGATTCAAAATCATGATTAGTCTAAAGCAAGTTGTCCCTGTCTGCAAAGATCAAGGATTTCGTCTACTTTTTCTATCGTTAAATTTTCATGAAAGAACTTACCAAGCTGCATCATCGGTGCATAACCACATGCTCCAAGACATTCAGCAGGTTTTAGAGTGAACATACCGTCTTCAGTAGTTTCACCGTCTTTAATGTTCAGTTTCGTTCTGATATGATCAAGGATTTTTTCGCTTCCACAAACCATGCAAGGCCCGGTTCTGCAAACTTCCAAAACATATTTACCCACCGGCTTCATGTTGAACATGGTATAGAAAGTAGCCACTTCATATACTTCGATCGGTTTGATACTTAATAGTCCGGCAACATAATCCATCACAGGAACGTCTAACCATCCTCCGAATTCTTTCTGTGCCAAGTGAAGTACAGGAAGAAGAGCAGATTTCTGTCTTCCTTCAGGGTATCTTGCGATAATTTTGTGTACCTGTGCTAAACTTTCCGGTTTAAAAGCTATTGTTTCGCTCATTTTTTTATATAGATTAAAGAACAAAGAATCAAGAGAAAAGACTTTTTGATTCGTGATCTAAATTCAATTTTATTAATTTGAAGAAAGTCTTTATTCTTTCTTCTTTTATCTTTTAGTCAAAGTTATTATGCGTCTAATTCTCCCGCAATAATATTCATACTACACATCGTTACAATAGCATCTGAAATTACAGAACCTGTAATCATTTCAGGATATGCCTGATAGTAGATGAAACATGGTCTTCTGAAGTGAAGTCTGTAAGGGCTTCTTCCTCCGTCACTTACAAGATAGAACCCTAATTCTCCGTTTCCTCCTTCTACAGCATGGTAAACTTCTCCTTTAGGTACATCAGTTTCTCCCATTACAATTTTGAAGTGGTAGATCAATGCTTCCATTTTCTGATATACATCTGCCTTTTCTGGAAGATAGAAATCAGGAACATCCGCGTGGAATGGCCCTTCAGGAAGGTTTTCGTATGCTTGTTTGATAATTTTAATGGATTCCCAGATTTCTTGTTGACGAACCATGAAACGGTCGTAAGTATCTCCTGAAGTTCCTACAGGAATAATGAAGTCGAAATCTTGGTATGAAGAATAAGGTTGTGCAACTCTCACATCATAATCTACACCTGCTGCACGTAAGTTTGGACCAGTGAACCCGTAGCTTAATGCTCTTTCTGCTGAAATAGCTCCTGTACCGATGGTTCTGTCCATGAAAATTCTGTTTCTTTCTAATAGGGTACAGAATTCTTTGAATCTTGGTGGGAAAGTCTTTAAGAAGTCTTTCAATAACTCATGGAACTTAGGAGTGAAATCTCTTTCAAATCCTCCGATTCTTCCCATGTTAGTCGTCATCCTTGCCCCACAAATCTGCTCATACATATCATAAATACGTTCTCTTTCGATAAACATATAAGTAAGACCAGTAATCGCTCCTGAGTCCATTCCGGTTACCCCGTTACAGATCAGGTGGTCACCGATTCTCGCTAGTTCCATTAAGATAACACGCATATAGTCTACACGTTTTGGAACTTCAACGCCAATCAGCTTTTCCACTGTCATGTGCCAACCTAAATTGTTGATTGGTGCAGAACAGTAATTCATACGGTCAGTAAGGGTAGTGATCTGAGAATAGTTTCTTCTTTCAGAAATTTTCTCAAATGCTCTGTGGATATATCCTACCGTTTGCTCAGCATGAAGGATTCTTTCTCCATCCATCGTTAAGATATTCTGGAAAATCCCGTGAGTAGCAGGGTGAGTAGGCCCTAAATTGAGGGTGTATAGTTGTCCGTCAATTTGTTCCTTACTTTCGTACTGGTTTAGTATATTAGATAATGAGTTATCTTTCATAATTTAAATGCTTTAGGCTATAGGCTATAGGCTTTAAGCTTATCGCTTACTGCTTATCGCTTATTGCATTATTTTTATCTTCCGAACATGTTATCATCCTTATCGGTTCTTGTACCGTCTTCAAGGCGATATTCCTTCAACATTGGGTGGTATCCAAGATCTTCCATATTCAAAATAGGTCTAAGATCCGGGTGTCCTTTAAATTTGATCCCATAAAAGTCATACGTTTCTCTTTCCATCCAGTTAGCACCGGCGTATAACTCAACAAGAGAATCTACTTCGATATTTTCTCTAGACATAAAGATCTTCAGACGTAATCTGAAGTTGGCCATCATATTATGTAAATGGTATACAACACCAATTTCCTTGTCTGGGAATTCAGGGTAATGAATACCGCAGATATCCGTCAGGAAATTGAATTCCAAAGATGAATCTTTAAGATAGTGAATGATTTTTTTAATATCTTCTTTCTTCACTTCAATCGTCAGCATTCCATAAGGCTCTGAACTTGAAATAACAGATTCCGGAAATTCTCTGGTGATTGCTTCTAATACAAATTCGTTTGTCATTTCCGTTTAGTTGCTTATGTTGTAAGAATCTAATAATTTCTGATATTCAGGCATGTCTCTTCTTCTGATGCTTTCGCTTTCTGCTAGAGCCTGTACCTGCATTACACCTTCAATGATCTGTTCTGGTCTTGGAGGACATCCAGGAACATAAACGTCTACCGGAATAATTTTATCAATTCCCTGAAGTACAGAGTAAGTATCAAAAATACCACCGCTGGAAGCACAAGCTCCAACTGCTACTACCCATTTTGGCTCAGCCATCTGAGTATATACTTCTTTTAGGACTGGCCCTAATTTTTTTGATATAGTTCCGCAAACCATCAGCATATCTGCTTGTCTTGGAGAGAAAGAGTTTCTTTCCATACCAAATCTTGAAGCATCATAAGTAGGGTTTAGGGTAGCCATAAACTCAATACCACAACAAGAGGTAGCAAATGGCAATGGCCAAAGTGAAAACTTTCTTGCCATCCCGATTACACTGCTCAGTTTTGTTGCGAAAAACCCTTCTCCTTCATATCCTTCGGGAGCAGGTGCATCTGTTCTTATTACTGGTTTTTTATCTGACATTTTAGTAAATATTTAAAGATTAAAATATTTAAAGATTAAAAAAATAAGACCTTTACAATCTTTAAATTACTTAAATAAATTCAATCTTTTAATGTTGAAATTTATTTATCCCAATCGAGGGCACCCCGTTTCCAAACATAGAAAAACGCTACGAAGAAGATCGCAACGAACGTAAGTACAGCCAGGAATCCTTCCATGCCGAATTCTCTGAAGTTTACCGCGTAAGGATAAAAGAATACGATTTCAATATCGAATAGTACGAACAATACCGCAGTCAGGAAATATTTAATTGAAAACGGTGTTCTTGCATTTCCTTCACTAGGAACTCCACATTCCCAGCTTTGGTTTTTTACAGAATCTCCTTTTTTCTGTTTTGGCCCTAAGAAATGTGCACCAAGCAATGAAACAGCGACAAATCCTACTGCTACACCTGCCTGGATAAGGATTGGAATATAACTTTCAGGTAAATTCATTTTTGCATTATTATCTCAATTTGCAAATTTAACGAATAAACAAGAAAGCATGAAATTTATCAGCTTAAAAGTCGGCTGAAAATAGAGAAAACCTACAATTTAGAATCAATAAAAATAACGAGTTATTTCTTCATTTTTTTAAGGAGAGAGTAAGCCATAAATGCAATATATCCAAAAAGAAGACTTGCAAAAACGATATTAATTACCGTATTTGTTCTGCCATCTTGTGATTGAAAAAAGAAGTTATACGCAATAAATCCTGCAATTAAAACAGCGAAAATGATAAGTTGTGGCTTCATGAGGTAAGGGTGTTTGAGGGTGGAAGAGTTTTAGAGTGAATGAGTAAGATTGTACTCACTCATCATTATCATTTATCATTTATCATTTATCTCAAGTGAGTATGTTCTTCTTCTCTTATGATTCACGGGGTTATAATCCTGCCATAAAAGTTGAATACTTTTATTTTCTTCTAGCTCAGGATTGGTTTCTAAATATTTAACTCCTTTTTTTCTGAATATTTTCCAGATTTCTTTGAAGATGATCGAGGTAACTCCTCTTCTTTGATAGTCAGGATGGATGCCGATCAAATAGAAATTGGCTCTGTCGTTTTTTCTACCTGCTTTTAAAAAGTGCCACCAGCCAAAAGGCAATAGTTTTCCTCCGGATTTTTGTAATGCTTTAGAATAAGAAGGCATCGTAATCGCAAAGGATATAAGGTGATTGTTTTCATCCACGATACAAACAATGAAGTCTTTGTCAATAAGCTTAAAGTACTTTTCCTTATATGTTTTACGCTGTTCGTCGGAAATAGGAGTGTAGGTAGAAAGATGTTTGTACGTTTCATCTAAAAGATCAAACATTGGATCCACATACTGGATAATTTCTTCCTTATTGTTAAATTTTAAAACGCTTAGTTTGTATTTCTGAGAAATAAGCTCGTTGAATTTGTGAATTTTTTCTGGTAAAACTTCAGGGAAAATAATTTCAAATTCTACCCATTCTTTTTCTTTTACCAATCCAAGTTTCTCAAGATGCTTAGGATAGTAATCGTGGTTGTAAATTCCGATCATGGTAGCCAATTGGTCGAAACCCTTGATTAGCATTCCGGCTTTATCAAGATTCGTGAATCCCATTGGGCCTTCTATCTTATCAATATTTTTTTCTTTGGCATAATCTATTGCTTTTTGGATTAATGCCTGAGAAACTTCTTCGTCATCAATGAAATCGATCCATCCAAAACGTACTTTTTGAATTCCTAATTCTTTTTCCTCTTTATGGTTGATAAGAACAGCAATTCTCCCTACAATGTTGTCATTTTTGTATGCTAAATACTGTTTCGCTTCGGAATATTGAAGCGCAGGATTTTCATCAGCATTCCAGATGTTGATTTCGTCATTGATAAAGGATGGAACATAGTACGGATTATTTTTGTACAGATCCATTGGAAATCTTACGAATTGCTTGAGTTGGCCGGGCGTTTTTACTTCAATAATTGAAACTGTTGACATGTTTTTTGAGAGTAATTTGAGGACAAATATAAATAATAAAATCGTATACTTTGGCACAGTTTTTATATCATTATGCTTAAAAATTGAACACAAAATCTAAATAAAAATGACGGGTTATTATATCATTATTGGTATTTCAATGCTGGTGAGCTGGTGGGTTTCGTCCAGATTGAAATCAAAATTTGAATATTATTCCAACGTACATCTTCGAAATGGCCTTTCGGGAAAAGAAGTAGCGGAAAAAATGTTGCGAGATAACGGGATTAATGATGTTCAAGTAATATCAGTTCCCGGGCAGTTGACGGATCATTATAATCCGGCAGATAAAACAGTAAATCTTTCTGAAGGTGTATATATGCAGAGAAATGCAGCAGCTGCAGCTGTAGCGGCTCATGAATGCGGACATGCCGTACAACATGCTGTAGGATACTCAATGTTGAATTTACGTTCAAAGTTGGTTCCTGTAGTTAATATTAGTTCCAATCTGATGCAGTTTGTTCTTATTGCAGGTATTGCGATTATGGCAGCCACCAGAACTGTGGATAATCCTAATGGAAATACAGCTATTCTGGCTATTGGAGTTGCGATGTTTGCGGTGACAACATTGTTTGCTTTTGTAACATTACCCGTAGAGTATGATGCAAGCAACAGAGCGATGAAATGGCTTAAAGATACAGGAACAGTAACAGCTGAAGAGTTTGTTGGAGTTCAGGATAGTTTAAAATGGGCAGCCAGAACCTATGTGGTGGCAGCTTTAGGGTCTTTGGCTCAGCTTCTTTACTGGGGGTCTTTACTTCTTGGTGGAAGAAGAGATTAATTATCTTTAATTTCAAATGAAATATAAAGCATCTCAGAAAATCTCTGAGATGTTTTTTTATGAATACACATTAGTCATTGAACTCAAATGAAACATGTTGCATCTCTGATAGTTTTTCAGAAATACTTTCTTTTTGAGCCAGCTTTAATGAAGCAGTAAGAATACAGTTTTCGTTGGCATCAAAATTTAACACTTTAGCATCAAACTTTGATAATAGAGTGAAAATAATATTTTGCTGGTTAAAGTTGAATTGAATTTCAATTTCTGTTTCCAGTTCTCTTGTGATGATAGTGGCTTCTTCTAAGGTGATTTTAGCAGATTCTTTGTAGGCTTTTACTAAGCCTGAAACGCCTAGTTTTGTACCGCCGTAATAACGAACAGAGATCACAAGAACATTGGTTATTTCGTTAGCTAGAAGTTGGTTGTAAATAGGAAGTCCGGCACTTCCTGAAGGTTCACCGTCGTCATTAGCACGATAGTTTTCACCATTTAATCCCATTCTGAAAGCATAGCAGTGATGGGTTGCTTTTGGATGTTCTTCCCTAATCTTTTCCAATGCGGCCTTTAGCTCTTTTTCATTGGTGACTGGGAAAGCAAATCCGATAAACTTGCTTCCTTTTTCTTTTAATAAAGTATTTTCTATGGGTTTTTCTATGGTTTTGTACTCAAACGTCATCCTGTAATCCTCTTTATTTATGCAAAAGTATTAAATGCTTTATAAATTTACACCTTTATTGGAAAAGAAGCTGTCGGAATTCCGACAGCTTCTTCAGTATTTTTATTTTTTTATTATTTTTTGGGTGAGCCACTTTCCATTGGAATCAAACTTAACAAAATAAATTCCGGGTTTCAGCTGTGAGATATTAATTCCGTTGTTCTCTTTTGTAAATGCCATTATTTTCCCCTGAACATCATAAACCTGAACTTTGTCTAAAGCTACGGGTGTTTTAAAGAATACTGAGGATGTAGTAGGATTAGGATATATCTGAATACCTGGATGATCTTTTGTTTTCTCCATTTCGTTGGTTGCTAAAGATGCATTTGAAAAATCAGCGATATAGATATCCGAATAATCTCCTACAACTATAACTTTGTTATTAAAATATTTAATAGCATTAATACTTGTAAGTTCTAAATCATACTTAGTTATGCCAGGAACAGCAAGTTGTGAGGTAGCTCCTCCGTCTGTAGTTCTGTAGAGAACACCATTCAAGAAATAGCCCACATTTTCATTGAGAAAATAAAATTTAGAAGAATTAGAGTTTGTGGTTTCTACCCATGTTGCTCCCGCATCATTACTCGTAAATTTTTTTCCATAATTTGCAGTTATATTAATTTTGGTTGCGCTAATTACATTGACAGAATTTAAATAACCTGTTGCTTCAAAAATAGAGTTCCAGGTAATTCCTCCATCCGTAGTTTTATACAGTTTATGAGAGCCACCTGCATAACCAATCATATCGTTATAGAACTGAATGGATTCTATTTCTTCCATTTCAGTAAATTGGGAAGCTGTTGAAGGTGGTGATATGAAATGTATTCCATTGGGAGGACTTGCATAAGGTGATGCAGTACCTAATAAAACATCTCCATTATCTTTAATCCAGAAATCAGAAATAAATGTTACCGGATTATTTGATCCGGAACTATCCCATGTTTGTCCAAAATTTGATGTTAAAGAATAGCTTCCATTTCCAACAAGAATACCTTTTCCGTTTGCTTTTAATTGTACCCCTTTAAAAGCATTCAATGTAAATGTTGCCATTTGGTTGATCCAGGTATGACCACCATCAGTTGTACGGTAAACAACACTGTAGAATCCATTAGATCCGCTTCCTACGATAGTTCCCTGGTTGTCATTGGCAAAAGAAATGCTTTTTAATTTGGAAGGATAAACACCAGGTACTAAAACGCTCCAGTTAGTTGTATTGGTAGATGTATAAATGTTGGATTGTCCTCCAACAAGCATATTGCCATTTAACATACCAATCGAATTAAGATTGAAATAAGGATAAGTATTAATTAATTGTTGATTCGTCCAGGTTTGTCCCAAATCGGGTGACTTATAAATTCTATTGTCATCACCAACAACATAAAGCTGGTTGGAGTACAATTTTATATCATTTAAATTATAAGTTGCTGAAATACTTACAGGAGACCAGTTTACACCTTGATCATTTGTTTTAAAGATTTTACCATTATTTCCGACAATGAAAGCATCCGTATTATTAATAAAAAGAATTTTATTAATGCTGGTTGAGCTTAAGTTTGTAGCGCTCCAATTAGCTCCCTGGTTTGTTGTTTTGTAGATTTTTCCATTAGCAGCGCACACAAAACCGATATTTTCATCTATAAAAAAGATATCATTGATACTAGTTTGCTCCGGCAATGCCGCAAAAGTGAATGAATCTCCTGAATTTAATGTTTTGTATATAACCCCTGAATTCCCACCCAGAAAGCCTACAGATTCATTTACAAAATAAAAAGTTCTTAAAAAAGCGGCATTTGCTGATTTAGAAACAGAAGTGTTAAATCCATCCGTGGTTTTATAAATCCCGGTTTGCGTTAATACAAATCCAACATTGTTATTGAGCATTTGAATATCTCTGTATATTTCGTTTCTGAAGAGTTTTCTCCAGGTTTTCCCGCCATCCTTTGAAGAGGCTACAACTCCATATTGAGATTGATCGAGCATGTATAATGTTTGATCGGGTGTAACTTCAAGATTAGTGATAGTGGAAAATGATTTTACAGGAGTTAAAAATTGCCATTCCTGAGCGTTGGTAATGGAGATTAAACTCAAAAAAAGAATAGAGAAATATTTCTGCATTTTATTAGTTTTTTACAAAACTAATAAAAGTATTGACAAATTACGCTCAAAAAGATATATGCTGTTAAATTTTTGACAGCATATATCTTATTTTTAATAACAAATATTAGCTCTTATATTCCATCTCCGCAAAGATCCATGGGAATTAGGCACATATAGCTTGTTGGGCCACAGAAATCCTCAGGGCACTTATCTCTGCATCTTGTAGGCTGACCGTTAGGTAATGTACATGTTACAAAAATAGCACCTCCTTGAATTGTTCTTAACCCGATTCGGGATAATTTTCTTAGATTTTTCATGGTAATATTTTTAGTTCGATTAATTTGTACGATACAATAGTATTAGCATGGGAATGAACCATCTGTCCAAGGTGGTGGACAACTCATACTCGAAGGGGTAGCACAGCAATGTTGTAATGAAGATGGGTAAAACGAACAACACTCAGGAGCAATGCCTCCCTTTACTTTTTTTAAGTTCTGTCTTGAAATTTTCTTTACATTTTTCATGGTAATATTTTTTTGGATACTACTAAGGTAAGAATTTATTTCATGCAAGAGTGATAAAGTGGTTTTGTTTTGATTTGAAAAAAGAAATGATATTATCTCTATAATTTTCTATTTTATTAGGAATATGATTGAATTCCGGGGCTTTTGTCCCATTCTCAAATTTTAGGTTTTCATTTTTTATAACAATGGCTTCATCCCAAAGACCGGCATCAATGAATTGTTGTAAAGTGAAACGACCGCCTTCAATAATGATGGATTGAATCTGTTCTTTGTACAACACTTCCATCAAATCAGGTAAAAAGTTGTCTTTATAGATTGTAATGAATTCTACATGATCTTCTGTCGCTTCTTTTACAGCATTTAAAACCAATGTTCTGGCTTCGTTGTTATAGATTTTAAAGTCATTCGGAATTTTCAGATCAAAATCAATTAAAACTCTGATTGGGTTTGTACCCTCAACATTTCTGACGGTAAGACTTGGGTTGTCGTGTAAAGCGGTTTGTGTGCCTACTAAAATAGCATGTTCGTCTGCTCTTAATTGGTGAACGAATTGATTAACCAAGGCATTTGAAACAGCAGTAGGTTTGAAATCCTTATCTAAAAATCCATCACCTGATTCTGCCCATTTTAAAATGATATAAGGTCTTTTCTTTTCATGATAAGTAAAGAATCTTTTGTTCAGCTCTATGCATTCTTTTTCAAGAATCCCTGAAACGGCTTCTATTCCTGCATCCTGAATGATCTTTTTTCCCTTTCCGTTTACCTTATCATGAGAATCCATGGCACCAATGACTACCTTTTTAAAACCAAGTTCTTTAATTTTTAAAGCGCATGGAGGAGTTTTACCATAATGTGCACAAGGTTCCAACGAAACATAAATCGTTGATTCGGGGATAAGGCTTTTGTCTTTCACTGAATTGATGGCATTGATTTCAGCATGGTTTTCTCCAGCTTTATGATGGTAGCCTTCACCAATGATTTCTCCGTTGTGAACAATTACACTTCCGACAAGAGGGTTGGGGTAGGTCTTACCAATAGCTTTTTGAGCTAGTTCAATGCATCTTTTAATATATAATTCGTCGTTATTCATATTGATAAAAAGAAAAAAGCGAAGACAAATTGCTTTGCTCCGCCTTTATGTTTTGTATTAAGATTTATTCTCCTGCAATAATGTTGTGGAGATTTTGCTTTAAAGTTTCCAGATGAGCTTTCTTTTCATCAATTGTATTATAAGTATCTCTTAACAGAGGATTCTCTCTTGATGGTTTATTGAAGAATGAAAGGTTATTTTCAAGTTTAACGATTTCAGCTTCAAGATCAGAAATCTGATTTTTGATCTTTCTTGCTTTATCAGTAAGTTGATTTTCAGATAAACCTTCTTCTTTAAGCTCAAGTTCATTGATTTTGTTGATTTTCAATTTCTCTCTTAAAGTTTTATTGAACTCAGAGTTGATTGAAATTTTATCTCTAGGAACTTTCCCAATATTATTCCAAGCTGTTTTGATGGCTTCAATCTTTTCAATACTTCCTTCGTCATTGGAAACGGTTTTCAGATCGTCAAGAAGAGCTTTTTTGTTTTTGTAATTTTCTTTCCAGTTATCTGTAGAAGTATTGCTCTTTTCTCTGTAATTGTTAAAGAAAGCATTGCAGGCATCACGGAATTCATCCCAGATTTTATTGGTCATGCTCTTTGGAACATGTCCAATTTTTTTCCAGTCTTCCTGAAGTTTTTTGAACAATGGAACAGCAATATCCCATTCTTCATTATTTTGATTATCCTGAGCAGTCTGGATCAATTTAAGTTTTTCTTCAAGGTTAGCCTGTTGAGAACCTTTTAAGGACTTATAATAATTGTTTTTTGTCGTATTAAATCCTCTAAGAGTTGTTTTGAAATCATTCCAATTCTGGTTGGATAGTTTTCTAGGAACACTTCCGGTTTTCAGGAAATCAGAACGTAAGTCTTCAACTCTTTTGATTGCATTCTGCCAATAGTTGTGATTAGGTGTTTCAGAAGGTTCAGAAAGCTTCTTAATCTCAGCTATAATTTGGCTTTTCTTTTCAAGATTGGCAGTTTGTTCTTTTTCAATAGATGCTGAAAGCTCCGATTTTCTTTCGTGAATTTTGTTGGAAATTTCTTTGAATTCTTCCCATGTTTTTTCACGGAACTCTTCTGCTACAGGTTCTGCTTCTTCTTTCCACAGTTTATGAAGATACTGAAGTTCATTTAAAGCCTTTTGAATAACAGGTTCATTTTCCAATTCCTGAGCACGGGCAATGATGTGTTGTCTCTTTTCAAGATTGTGGCTGTATTCTTGCTCTAAAAATTCTTTATTCAGATCCAGCATTTGATAAAACTGGTTCAGGTGGTGGAAATAATTATTATTAAGGATTTTGAATTCAGATTTGGCAACCTGTCCGGCTTTTGACCATTCTTCCTTGATCTCACGGATAGATTTGAAAAGGTTGGTTCCCGGTTCTGAATTGGTATATAAATTTTTTAATCTTTCAATAATACTTTGACGGTGCTCCAGATTTTTCTTTTGCTCTTCTTCTTGTCCTTTCTGGAATTCATCGTGCTTTTCTTTGAAAATATTAACCAAAGCGGAAAACTTAGCTTGTGAAGGATGTTCATAGCTGAATGTTTCAGGAGCATTGCCTGCTTCTACAAACTCGTGTTTTTTATCTTCCACTTCATCATGGATGTGATGACTTGCTTTTTCTTTTAGCTGATTGAATTTTTTAGAATTTTCACCGGCATCAGATGCATTGATGAGTTTTTCCATTTCTTTCAGGGCATCAGCCAGAGAGATTTCAACATCTTCATGTTCTTCCAGGTGTTCAGCATCATCTTCATGGGAATGGGCATCATGAGCAACAGTGTTTCCTGATGTCTCCTGAGATACTTCGTTAGGATTTTTCTTTTCTTCGTTTTCAGAAAGATTGTTTTCTGTAGTCATAGCAAATCTTTTATGTGAGTGGCGTTAATATCCTTTAAATATAGCTGTAAGGCCAATTAAAGTACTAATTTATGTTATTTTTTTTGAAAATTCCAAATTTCCCAAGCTTTTTCTGCTTGTTGTTCAAGCATATAATAACCGTTTACCGTTTTGGCTCCTTTTTCAGAAGCATTGATGATAAATTGCGTGTAGTTGGGGTTATAAATTAAATCAATAACTAAATGTTCAGGAGAAAGCGCATCAAAAGGAAAAGTTAGGCAATCTTCAACATTTGGAAATGTGCCTACCGGTGTACACTGGATAATAATCTGATGTTTCTGAACAGTTTCTTTATCCAGGTTTTCAAAATTGATTTCCGTACTTCTTGAGATGGTTTGGGAGGGGATATTATGTTTGTCTAAAACATATTTTACAGCTTTTGCAGCTCCTCCGTTTCCTAAGATCAATGCTTTGTCCTGTGTTGGTTTTTTATGAAGAAGAAGTGTCTTCTCAAAACCAAAAGCATCCGTATTATATCCGGTTTTTTTACCATTTTGAATTAAAACACAGTTCACTGCTCCTATTTTTTCCGCTTCATCACTTAATTCATCAAGATAATTGATAATCTGTTCTTTATAAGGAATGGTAACATTGAAGCCTAATAATTCGGGTGATGAGAAGAGGTTTTCAACTTCATTGATTTCATTCAAATCAAAAATGTCGTAGGAGAAACCTTTAAGCATAAGCTTTTGGAACTTATTTTCGAAGAATTTTTTAGAAAAAGAATAGGAAATATTTCGACCTATCAATCCTAATTTTTTATTGGAATCCATACGATCAAAATTATAAAAAAAGACCGGATAAATCCGGCCTTTAGTTTGAAATATTTTATAATAATTATTCTACGATGAATTTAGTAGAGAAATTATCTGTTTTTAAGATGTAAGTACCTTTCACTAAACCTTTAAGGTTAATCTTATTTGAATTTTGGAAAGGATTAGCAATGGTTTCAATCACTTTTCCTGAAAGGTCAAAGATCTGAGCTTTTGAAATTTTATTAAGATTTTCACCTCTTACAAACAATTCATTGTTTTTTATCGGGTTAGGGTAGATCGTGAATTCTGTACTTTTTGTTATATTATTTTCACTTGTAGAAAGTGTAGATCCCCAGATCATATTAACCCATTCAGGGTGATCAATGAAAGGGTTTCTGTTTGATTGTCTTGCATAGACTGCATCATTTCTGTCTCTTTCTTTTTGGGAAACCGGATCTTGGGCTGCCCATTTTAGCATAAGATTTAGATACCATTGTTGTAATCCTCTATCTGTAGTGCCATCTAAGGGGCTTGATGGAGTTTGGAATTGGGTGAAAGAGGCAAGTCTATCTTCATATCTTGTAACAAAATATAACTGCATTCTTGCAATGTCTCCTTTAAACTCATCGATTGGTTCGAAGATAGTTCCACTATATCCAGGGAAAGTACAGGTTCCTAGTTTTGATCCATTAGTAGATGTCCACGTTGGTGAACTTGTTTCCCCGTAAGGATAATCGCTTCTTTTGTTGTTGACAAAATAGTCTGTAGGAATTACGAAATGAGCATCGTTTGCCATTGGAGTAGCATTTTGACCTCCGAAATATCTTTTAGGTAAAGAATGTTCTCTATTATAACAAGAGTTTTCATAATTTTTACCGTTACCACATTGTTTAGTTCCTAATACATACTCATAAGCATCCGGTCCTGCAGGCTTTTCAGAATACATATCCAATAGAGTTCCATTGTTTTCATAGTAGTTATCTAAATCTGAAGTGTAGTAAGTTGTCCATAATCCACTATATCCTTTGTCTTGAGCTCCACTGCTGATGATCTGATTAAGCTTTGTTTTTAAGGTATATCCTGTTAAACCTGTTGTACCATTATAATAACCTAATGGTATTTGGGCGAAAATATTAATAAGTGTAGTACTTAGAAATAAAAAAGATAAAATTCGTTTCATTTTTTTAAAATTGGGCCGTAAAGGTACAAAAAAATGAAACTGAAACGTGTTAATTTTTAGTAATATACTCTTTGCTGATCTTTGAGAAGAACCATGAAATAGCAATTCCAAAAAGGGATGCGGTAAGCGCTACAATAAGATAGTTTTTACCAACTATTTTTACTGGAAACGGCAATACTTCATTGGCTCTGAAGAATTCTGTGTAAAGTTGGAAGTAGCATAATGCTGTTCCAAAGATTAATCCCGTAATAACTCCGGAAATAACAATAAGAATTCCGGTATAAAAATAGGTCATTCTCAGATGGCTTAAAGGAAAGCCTAATGAAATTAGAGATTTTGCCTGTTCTTTTTTATCAAGCTGCAAGATAATAATGGCTCCTGCAAGATTAAAGGTGGTGATGAAAATAACCAATGCAAAGATCAGATAAATAAACATCTTTTCTGTATTAATCATTTTCCAGAAAGCGGCATTTTCTTCCTCTTTGGTTTTTATTTCAACGTTTTTGCCCAAAGAAGAAAGTAAATTTTGTTTTACAGCATCAGCATTTTCCGGATTTTTTAATTTAATAACAATCTGGTAAGCTGAATTTTTCGGGAGCGTTAATAATTCTTCTGCTAGTTCAATAGGAGAGATGATATAGTTGTCCATCTGGTCTTTTCCAGGGAAAACTCCTGTTACCAGGATATCTCTTTTATTATAGATATCTTCTTCTTTACTGATGATTCCAGTTCCTGGCTTCGGCATAAAGACCGTTGCATAATGATTGGAGGAATCTACCGGGATGGATAATCTGTTATCAAGACTATTTTCCATCAATACCTCATTGGAATATTTGAAACTTGGGTAAGTTCCATAGAAAATATCTTTGTTGATAGGATTTACCTTTGTATAGGCAGAATCTACACCCCGTAAATAAGCTATATCACCTTTTCCATTAAAGCTGATATAGACCTTTTCTTCAATAATACGGGAGTAGTTACCAATTTCTTTATTGCTTCTTAAAACCTTATTCACCTGATCCAGGTTTTTAATGGTTTTACCTGAAGCGCTTTTTAAAGTTAAATCAGCATGGAGATTTGAAATCAAATCTTTATTCAGGTCTTCAAGTCCTGAAAACACAGAGATAATAACGAACATTGCAGTCACAGCAACCGTCATAGCTCCTACTGCAAGCCATGTAATAAAGGTCACAGCAGTACTGCCTTTTTTAGCTAAAAGGTATCTGGATGCTATGTAAAATGCAATATTCTTCAAGATCTATAAAACAGGATTATCGCCTTCGCCTCTTAATTCTCTTTCCAATTTTTCAAAGTCATCTAGAGCGGTGTCTAAATAAAAGTTAAGTTGCGGAATGATACGTACCTGTTTTGCCATTTTCTGGCCGATGAAATTTCTGTATTGAGGTTTGTTTTCTTCAATTTCCTTCATTACCGCAGCACGGTGTTCCTGAGGGAAAATACTTAAATAGATTTTAGCAATACCCAAATCTGCCGTTACTTTTACATCTGAAACGGATACCAATATACTTTGTTTGCTGTCAGCAGCCTGCTTGCGGAAAAGTTCTGCGAAGTCTTCCTGAATGATCTGTGCTACTTTTCTTTGTCTGTTACTTTCCATAATTTATGCAAATTTAGTACTTTTGTTTGAATTGATACTTTGAAATTAAGCCACAGTATCAAATTTACGAATTAATTATATTTATTAGTATTTATGAAGCTAGAACATATTGGCATTGCAGTAAAGTCTTTGGGAGTATCTGATGAGCTTTTTGCTAAGTTGTTAGGAAAAGAATCCTATAAAAAAGAAACGGTGGAAAGGGAAGGGGTAGTAACTTCTTTCTATGAAACAGGAGAAAGCAAAATTGAACTTTTAGAAGCCAGTAATCCTGAAAGTCCAATCTCAAAATTTATAGAAAAGAAGGGGGAAGGCATCCATCATTTGGCATTTGGGGTGGAAAATATCCTGGAAGAAGTAAAAAGATTAAAAAAAGAAGGATTTCAATTTATCTCTGAAGAACCGAAAGAAGGTGCTGATAACAAATTAGTTGTCTTCCTTCATCCAAAGTCCACAAACGGTGTGCTGGTAGAACTTTGCCAAGAAAAGCAATAAAAAATTTTGTAGTGAAAGAAATTTTACTATTTTTGCAAACACAAAATTTAACCAAGTTTTGAGGTCCTATAGCTCAGTTGGTTAGAGCACCTGACTCATAATCAGGTGGTCCCTGGTTCGAGCCCAGGTGGGACCACAGAAAAGCACTCTATTTGAGTGCTTTTTTTATTTATACGTATTTCTTAGTTTTTGTAGTATCCTTTCTTAAAAAATATCTTCTGATTAACGGAAAAAGATTTAAAACTGAATGTAGCAGATTTATTAAAAGAATAGTATTCTATTTTAGAGCGAATTAGAGCTGTTTTAATGAAAATTTGAAAGATTCTGATTCTATAAATAAATATTGAAAGTGTAAATTTATTAGTAATTTTGCCGCATGATTGAAGATAAGATTAGTGAAGTTTCTTACAACGCTGATGCCCTAAATACCCTTTCTTTTTTCTCAGGAGCACTAGGTTTGGACTTAGGACTTGAAGAAGCTGGATTAAATATATTATTAGCCTGCGAGTTTGATAAACACTGCCGGGGGACAATTAGTTTAAATAAACCTGAATTAGGATTAATAGGAGATATAAGAAATTATAATATAGATCAAATTCTAGAATATGCCGGTTTGGATAACAAAGATCAGGTAGATGTAATCGTTGGTGGCCCTCCTTGTCAAGCCTTTAGTACCGCTGGTAAAAGATTAGGTTTTGCTGATGAAAGGGGAAACGTATTTCTTAAATTTATTGATGTCATTGAGAAAATTCGTCCTAGATATTTTGTAATGGAAAATGTAAGGGGGCTAATGTCTTCTATTTTACAAATTCCAATTCGTGATGAAATTATAGATAACATTCCGGATGAGTTGTTAAAAGTTAAGGGCTCTTCATTATTGTATATAATTTTAAGACTAGAGAAAGCAGGATACAATATTAATTTTGATTTGTATAATGCTGCTAATTACGGAACTCCGCAAAAAAGAGAGAGAATTGTTATTATAGGTACTTTAGGTGATGAAAAAGTTCCTCTTCTAGAACCTACCCATGCAGAAACTCCTTCTGGGAATTTAAAACCATGGGTTAATATTAATGAAGTCATTAATAATTTAGGGAATGATCCTTTAGAACATATCAAATATTCTCCTGAGAGAGCTTACTATTATGGATTATTAAAGAGTGGAGAAAACTGGCGTAATTTACCTGAAGAACTTCAGATTAAAGCGCTTGGTAAAGCTTATTATTTAGGAGGTGGAAAAACTGGATTTTTAAGACGATTAGATTGGAATAAGCCTTCACCTACTTTAGTTACAAATCCAGCCATGCCTGCTACCGACTTATGCCATCCAGATGAAATCAGACCATTAAGCGTAGAAGAATATAAAATAATACAACAGTTTCCTGATCATTGGGTTTTTAGTGGAAAAACTCTGGATAAATATAAACAAATTGGGAATGCTGTACCTACAGGCTTAGGCCAGGCAATAGGGAATACTCTAATTAATCATTCTAATCATGTCATTAAGAATAATTATTCAGACTTTAAACAAACAAAGTATAAAAACACCAAGTATCAGGATTTCATAACCAGTATGTTTAAGAATGTAGAAAGGAATTTATTTGCTAATAAAATATAATATTCCTACTTTGGCTCAAAAAGCCATGGATCCACAGATAACATTCGATGAAAGCCTAGAAAAATCATTAGAATATTTAGAAGAAGTATACAAAGATGAAGTATATTATAATGATTTAAAAATAGTTCTTTCTGTTGCGATTAAAGATGCAAGGAACTTACCCACATTCAAACCGCTTGGTAAAGAAGGCGTTTCAGTAAAGGAATATACAAAGAGATACGCTGATAAGTATATAAAAGCTTATAATAATAGGACTTCTGTAAGAAAAGCTAATCCTTCTGGAACATTTCCTGATCCAATTCAAGAAATAGTTTTGAAAAATACATTTCAAAATTCAACCGATGAAGAGATTGATAAAATTGTGTACGGCCACTCTTTTTTAATGTCGGTTGAAAATGTAATTGGAGACTTGTTGGAAGAATATCTATGTGAAAAACTGAAACCACTAGGATGGTTTTGTTGTTGGGGAAGCAGTATTGATGCAGTCGATTTTTGCAAAGCTACAGGAGAATTGTTGCAAGTTAAAAATAGTGATAATTCAGAAAATAGTTCTTCTTCAAGAGTTAGAAATGGAACTGAGATTGAAAAATGGTATAGAAGATTTTCAAAAAAAGAAAATACCTTTAATTGGGATGCCTTGAAAACTAAAACCGGAGCAAAAGATATTAGTGAAGAAGGATTCAGAGAGTTTGTGGTCAAGACTTTAAAAGATAATCCTGAATTAGTGCATGTAAAAAAATAATTTTATTGCCAGGTATTGTAAACTCTATCCATTATTAGAATAAGATATAACCTTAAATGGAACAACAGAAAAGCACTTTACTTAGAGTGCTTTTTTATTTATAGTTTCTGCTCTAAGCATATTATCAAAAAAACTCAATAATAGTTTGAAATCATCTTATTTTCTTATGGTAAACTTAGACAAAATAGATGAAAGCTTCATTGTCCAGTCTATTTTATATAAGTATGAATGATTATATTTGCGGAACTTCAGAAAATAATGGTTTACATTGTTTTTTCAGACATTGATTATACCAATTGAAACCAGCAATATCTAAATTATGTTTATCAATAAACTAAGTACAATTCTTTCTAAGGCTATCTTTTGTTTTAAGATCAGTCCTTCTTTCTCTCAAGCTTTGGCATTTATAAAAAATTCTAAAAAATATAGTTCAGAGTTTAAAAAGAATAATTTTTTTGGAAAAGAAAATAAAGAGGTTATCGCATATAATCTTGTCTTATCAGAAAGAAATATTCCCATTCATATCAGAACATACTCAGGTGATATTGATATATTTTATGAAATTTTCTGGAGAAGAACCTATCAGATTCCAAAAGAACTTTTTACATCAGGTCACAGTATTATAGTAGATCTGGGAGCGAATGTAGGATTTACATCTGTATTTTTTGCCCTACAGTATCCTCATGCCAAAATATATGCTCTGGAAGCTGAAAGAGAGAACTATACAATATTGGAGAAAAACATCTCTTTCTCCAAGAATATCATTGCTGAACATGCTGCTATTGATACTAAAGACGGAACTGTATTTCTTTCTTCCCCTGATTTATCCTATAATTTTAGAATTTCAGATACAGCTGCAGAGAAGGGAAGTCCGGTAAAATCCTATAGTATGATCACTTATATGAATATGCTGGGAATAGCTCATATTGATTTATTAAAAATAGATATTGAAGGGTTGGAACAGTTCCTTTTAAAGGAGAATAATGAGTGGCTTAGAAAAGTAGACCATATCATTATAGAGCTGCATGATCCCTATACAATAGATCAGTTAAAAGAGGATTTGTTACCTTTTGGTTTTAAAGTACTATCTCCTGGTTCTGTTGATGGGCTGAAAATGATTTTTGCCACAAAAAAGTAATCAATAAATACTCTTTTTTGCTGGTATTGATTGTGATTAAATATAAACATAGATTCTAGTTTTAATAAGGTACACTTTCTAGAAATAACAAAATATTTAATGGTTTTTAACTTTAAAACTTCAGAAAATATTATGTTAAACATATGTTTAAAAAAAGCGTAAAGAATAATTAAAACTCAGTTAACAGCCTTCTTCTCCAGATCCCGTTGCTTTGCAGAAAAAAGTAATGATGGAAAATAATAATCATCTTAACAGAAGAAGATTCCTAAAAAATTCACTGTTGGCTGCCGGAGGACTTCTTATTGCTCCTCTGATTATAAGCTGTAGTGATGATGATTTTACTGACAATGGAAAAGCTCCTGATGATCTTAAAAATGCAGGTTTTGATACTGGAGTAGCCAGTTTTGATCCTACAGCAACGGGAGTTATTATATGGACAAGATATTCCGGAGGAACAAATGCAGAAATTACATGGGAAATAAGTAAAAACAGCAATTTCTCTGAGATTTTAAGAAGAGGAAATGCTAATGCATCAGCAACCAATGACTTTACTGTAGCGGTAGATGTACAGAATATTCCGTCCAATACCAAATATTACTACAGATTCTATAACCTTAAAACGAAAGAATCCAGTGTAATAGGTGAGACCATTACATTACCCTCTAAAACAGATTCTGTAAATGATGTGAAAATGGCGGTGGTATCATGTTCCAATTTTCCTGCAGGGCTTTTCAATGTATATGGAGCGGTTGCCAAATCTGAAGCTGATGTAGTAGTACATCTTGGAGATTATATCTATGAATATGCACCGGGGCAATATGGAACCAATCCATACACGAATCAACTTGGAAGAGCTCATAAGCCAGCTAAAGAAATCCTGAATCTGGACGACTACAGAGAAAGATACAGACAATACAGAGGTGATAAAAACCTTCAGTTAGCCCACCAGAAAAAGCCTTTTATCTGCGTATGGGATGACCATGAATTTGCCAACGATACCTACAAATCCGGAGCAGAGAACCATCAGCCGGATGAAGGAGACTTTGAATTGAGAAAAAAAGCTGCATTTCAGGCATACAGCGAATATGTTCCTCTTAAAACAGGAAAAGATCTCAGAATCTACAGAAGCTTCAACTTCGGAAATATTGTTTCCCTTTATATGATGGATACCAGAGTGATAGCAAGAGATAAACAGTTGGAGTATTCGGATTATTTAGATGCTGCTGGAAACTTTGATCAGGTGAAATTTAAAACTGCATTTTTAGATCCCAACAGAAAATTGATTGGAAGTGAACAAATGACTTGGTTAGGTTCTCAAATCAATGCAGATACCGCAAAATGGAAAGTATTGGGACAGCAGATTCTGATGACCAAAATGATGGTGCCTGCAGAATTATTGATGCTTCTCAATCAGATTTTAGCAGAAATAAAAAAGCTTGGAAGTGCACAACCAGCTACGATGCAGGCTTTACAAAATACAATTGGGCAGCTGATCGTTATCAAAGAAAGATATAAAAAGCAAGATCCGGCACTTACACCGCAGGAAATAGCAAGAATAACGACCACTTTACCTTATAATCTTGATGCCTGGGACGGATATTTCATGGAAAGAGAACAATTATATTCCCTCCTTGCCGGTAAAAATATTGTTGTATTAGCAGGTGATACACACAATGCTTGGTTAGGAAAATTAACCAATGCACAAGGAAAGTTCATTGGAACCGAATTGGCTTGCAGCTCCGTTTCCTCACCAGGTCTTGAAGGCTATCTTGGGATCACTTCAGATCCTACCCAGGCGATTGCATTGGCTCAAGCTTTTTCAGCACTGATTGATGATTTGGATTATGCCAACCTTTATAAAAGAGGATATCTGCATGTGAAATTTACAGCCGGAAGTTCAGACGCAGAATGGAGGTTTGTAGACAATGTAATTTCCGATGTTTATAATGTGACAACAGAAAAAAAATATACAATCTCATAGTTTTAAAGAACATATCTTATTTTCAATTTTGTACAGAGCTTCAGGGAACAACTGGAGCTTTTTTTATTCTCATTTTTTCCGTATATTAAACAGATGCAAGAGAATTTTACAAAACAATTTTTACCATTAGTTTCCAAACCTAGCCGGATAATGACATGGCTGATAAATATTTCCGGAGGAGCATTGTTGCTGGCGATGTTTATAGTACTTGCTGTGCTTCCCTTTTTAATATCAGACAGTGTGAAGATACTTGTGCTCATTGCTATATTATATTATCCTGTTTGGGCTGTTGCGATGTATCGGATTTTCCGTTATATGAGAAAGAATATGGCTGTAGCTATCAGGAAAATAATAGTAGATGATAAAGGAATTCATTTTTATAAAAAAGATGGAAGCATAGATGATGTGCTTTACAGTCAGTTGGGGCCATCTTATCTTTCAGATGATTATGAAGTGTATATATCGAAAGAACGCAAAACATGGATACTCACTGTAGGAATAGACCATAATGAAACTCAAATAATGTTTGATGGAACACACCTTGGAAGTATGTATTACATTAAAAATTCAAGAGCGCTGCGAGCCCGATTTATCGAAGGAATTGCCCGCTTCAGACCCGATTTGAGAATAGATCCTGTTGTATTTGAAGAATTCAGTATTCATCCCGAAAAATTTACCTTTGACAGGAATAGGTATCTTAAGCACATAGGCGAAGCAGCTGTTATATTAGGTATTATATTATTAATCAGTTTCGGATTGATGTTCCTGGTTGTAAAAAAATAGGAAAACAAACTGTAAAATGTATCCGTTTTCCTGCTTTCATCAAAATAAATCACAAAGTCATGTCACAAGGAAAAATCAACATTAAGAATTATCCTGTTAGCGAACATCAATTTCCTTAATGTGTTTAATCTACACTTCTTTTTCTGTTCGAATTGAAAACCAGATAAAAAAACAAATCATATTTCTCAAAAAATATATAAATTAGATTCACACAATTAATTGAAAAACAAATGGTGGAGAATTTTATATATTATCTCGGACTGGTTCTTGTCATTATTGGAGCCATTATGCTGGCGAATCGTTTAAGAGTTGCTTATCCCATTATATTGGTGATTGCTGGTCTCCTTATCAGTTTTATTCCCGGGTTACCACCCATTAAAATTGACCCTGAACTTATTTTTATCATTTTCCTGCCACCATTATTATACGAAGCCGCTTTTGCTGTTTCATGGAAGGAAATTTGGAAGATGAGGCGGATCATTACCAGCTTTGCTTTTATTGTTGTATTTCTTACCGCGATATCAGTCGCTTTTGTAGCCAATTCATATATTCCCGGGTTTTCATTAGCGTTAGGTTTTGTATTGGGAGGAATTGTTTCTCCACCAGATGCAGTGAGTGCAGGTGCTATTTTGAAATTTGTAAAAGTTCCTAAAAATTTGTCTACTGTTTTAGAAGGTGAAAGCTTGTTCAACGATGCTTCCTCACTTATCATTTTTAGATTTGCTATGGTAGCCGTAGCAACCGGACAGTTTATCTGGCAGGATGCAGTGGTAAGCTTTGGATGGATGGTATTCGGAGGATTGGGAATCGGCCTTGTGTTGGCATTTATCTTTCTTAAAATTGAAAAAATATTTCCAACCGATGTTAATATGGATGCTATCCTTAGCTTGGTAGCACCTTATGTAATGTACATTGCTGCTGAAGAAGTTCATTCTTCTGGAGTATTGGCGGTGGTGAGTGGCGGATTGTTTCTCTCCATCCGAAGACATGAAATTTTCAGAACTTCAGAATCACGGCTTAAAGGTTCCAATGTATGGGAAAGTTTCGTATTCCTGATTAACGGAATTGTGTTTCTATTGATCGGCTTAGACTTACCGGAAATTATGGTAGGGCTGAATAAAGAAGGAATAGCTCTTTCAGATGCAATCATGTATGGATTACTGATTACAGCAGTCCTGATTATCGTACGTTTTCTATCCTCTTTTGGGGCTGTTTTTGTGACAATGATTATGAGAAATTTTATTAATGTTGCCGATAGAGATCCGGGAATGAAAGCTCCTATACTGATGAGCTGGACGGGGATGCGTGGTGTGGTTTCATTAGCCGCAGCCCTATCAATCCCTGTAGTGATGGAAAACGGGCAGCCTTTTCCTCATCGTGATCTTATTCTTTTCATTACTTTTATTGTAATTTTGGCAACCCTTATTATTCAGGGACTTACATTACCCGCTTTGATCAAGAAACTTCACTTGTCTGATACCGGAGGAGAATATATGTCTGAAGACGAATCAGAACATTTTTTAAGAAGAGGAATGCGCCGTATTGCCCTCAATTATCTTCATGAAAACTATAAAGAAAGACGAAGTGAAAATGAATATTTCAATAAATTGATGGATCGATGGGAGCAGGAAGACAAAGAAAATTCAGTGCATAAGATGTCTGATGAGGCTAAAGAAATTTATTTTGAAACACTGGAACAACAACGCATCTGGCTTCGCGAAGAAAACAGACGCAATCCAAATATCGACGAAGAATATATAAGACATTATCTAACCAGGCTGGATCTTGAAGAAGAAAGGCTCAGAATGTAAAAAAATAAAGCAATGAATTTAGTAAAACAACTCGGGCAGTTTCCTGATGAAAAAAGAAAAGAATACTTCAGTACACTTCCCAATTATGCTAATGGGAGATTTCAAAATATATTGATTACACCAGCTTTATTAGAGGGTGAAAGTATGACCAAAGCCCTTCTTAACAGTTTGTGTAAAGTAGAAAATACTTCACCAAAATCAGCACTTCCTTTTGTTATCACAGATCTAAAAAATCTTTCACCGGAAGAAAATGTTCTGGTATGGTTTGGGCACAGCTCCTATTTTATACAAATTGATGGCAAAAAGTTCCTAATAGACCCTGTTTTTAGTGGAAATGCTTCGCCAATGCCCGGATCTATAAAAGCATTTCAAGGCGCAGACTATTATAAACCCGAACATATACCGGATATAGACTTTCTTTTGATTTCCCACGATCACTGGGATCATCTGGATTATAAAACGGTACAGGAATTAAAAGATCGAGTAGGAAAAGTAATTTGTGGATTGGGAACAGGGCAGCACTTTGAATACTGGGGTTGGGAATCTGAAAAAATCATTGAAAAAAACTGGTGGGAAAGTATTGATATTGCGGATGGTTTTAGAATTACATTGACTCCGGCAAGACATTTTTCCGGAAGGCTGCTGAACAGAAATATTTCTCTTTGGACTTCCTTCGTCCTGAAGACCCCAACTAAAAATCTATTTTTGGGCGGTGATAGCGGCTATGGAAACCATTTTGCCGAAATTGGAAATAAATATGGGCCATTTGATCTTGCCATAATGGAATGCGGACAATACAACGAAAAATGGCCGTACATTCACACATTGCCGGATCAGCTTATTGGAGAAATACAAGAATTAAAAGCGAAAAATTTTATCCCCGTCCATCATTCAAAATTCAAGCTTGCACAGCATCCGTGGTTTGAACCAATAGAATTAGCCGCTAAAAATGCAGAAGACAATAATCAGCCGATTACTTTACCCATTATAGGGGAAAAAGTAGATCTCAATCAATTAGAAAATGTAACCTGGAAAAAATGGTGGGAAGAATACTGGTAGAATAAAATACATATACTTAGCGAAGAAAATTAAAACCTGCCCATCACTGAGCAGGTTTTCCTTATTATCAAAAAAATAATCACTATTGAGGTTCCTTGTGAGAATCCTTCGTGTGAATAATATCATAGAATACAGATGGATTAGTAGCATCAGGGGTAATTCTGTAGGTAAATGTCGTTTCATTCAGAACAAGAATATCTACAACGCGTGTGAATGTTGGAGTTGTAAGGGTTCTTGTTTTTCCGTCTGGAGAAATAGACCATGTCCCTTCTGATCTCAATAAATCATTCAATCCGAAGATTTTAAAAGTTCCATTAGCTTTGAAGTAAGAATATCCTACATACCCGGCTACACTTGAATTATCTAAAGCAACATCGGCTCCGCTTTTATCTTTAGCACCTGTAGTTTTCCATGGAGTAGAAGCCAGTGTAAGCTGTCCGTTTTTAGGCTCTGCATGAGCAGTTCTTGTATGGATAATATCATAATAAACAGATAGATCAGCCGCATTAGGACAGATTCTGTATGTGAATTCATTTTTGTTTAAAACAAGAATTTCAACATCACGAGTAAAAATCGTTGTTCCATCCGGATTTAAAGCAGCAATTGTTCTCGTCTTTCCCTGAGCATCTACAGACCATGTTCCTCTTGATCTTAATACATCAGTTAAACTGTAAATAGCAAAGTTCCCATCTGCTTTAAAGTAAGCAAATCCTACATAACCAGCTACGCTGGCATCCGTTAATGCTACATTAGCACCGTTTTTATCTTTAGCTCCCGTAGTTTCCCATGGAGTAGAAGATAGAACCTGCGAGGGAGTCTGTTGCTCAATAATAATTTCGTTATCATCGCTGGAGCATGAAACGAAAGGAGCAGATAAAAGTATCGCTGCAGACAAATAACATAGTTTTTTCAGTGTATTCATAAGGGTATTTTTAAGTATTTGCAAACTTATCCCTATTGCGGGTTAAAACTGTTGTATGAAATATCTCTTTTGTTGTAAAAAATATAACCGATCTTGTAATAAGTTAACTAATATCATATTACCAGCCTGTCACCAAAAGATTTCTTGCTGCTTTTACACTGCATTTCTGGTATTTTGAATAGGCCAATGCCGCTCTGCTTCTGATTTGTTCACCCGACTCATTGTTGAGATAACCTGTTAAAGCATCATGCAGAATATAAGCTTCGGGAGCCATCAAATGACTTGACCAAACTAAAGGATTAGATTTGGTTTCCAGTAATAATGGTGCGAAAAATCGTTTGCTGTAACAGGCCAGAATAATACAATCTCTTGTCTGATTATCCGTATTTTTAAAAGATTCAGACAGTTGGAAATCCATCAATCCGTCATGTCCCACATAAGACACAAGTTTAGCATTTCCGTAAAGTCCAATTTTGGTATTATTCACTGAAAGTACATCTTTCATTTGTCCTGAATTGCTGTAGAAAAAATCTTTTGTACAGTTTTTGATATATTGCCCATCATAAGCATCAGCAACCAGATAATAATTTTTCTTTGAGGTATGTTGAAAAATAAGCCTTTCCATTCTTATTGAATCCTTTTTTTCAGATTTTAAAAGCTTCCAGTCCTTGCTCTTTTTAAAGTAAGTCCGAACTCCATAAGCCGCTCCCCAATATAAGTTTTGATCAGGATCCTGCCCATTTCCTATTTTTTCGGGAACAGGAACAATGCCTTGGTATTTATTATCACATAAAGCAACAAGTACATGAAGTGTTTTAGTGTCTTTATCAAAATTATCGATATTCTTCAAGGTTTCCTGACCTTTGCCAAGACCTGCAAGGTTAATAATTTTTTCTTTCGTTTTATTTTCACAGCTTAGCAGACAAAGAGTGAAGCATAGTAATACAAACAAAAACGGGTTATTTATTTTCATGGCTTTGTGCATTTTCTATAAAAGTACAACAAACTGCTTTATGAAAAAACTATTCTTTCACAGATCATAAAGATGCAGATGGTAAAGCTTCTCACAGATCACACAGATGGCTACAAATATGAAAATCAAAAATTTTCAAAAACTTTTGTGGTTAATTATCTTTTAGCTTTTCCTTTGATATTAGTGTTTAAAGTTTCTGTATTTAGAAGATCGTTGTAAAGAATCTTATCTCTAAAAGTTCTATTTTTGAGTATGAATAACAGAAACCGCGGAAAAAATACAGGCGATGATGCATTGTTCGGTTCAGAAAAACAGATCAGTAAACTGAAACTGGCTGTTCAGGATATGCAGTATTTACTCACAAGAGGGTATGCAGAAAAAGCGGCATCTGATCTTATTGGAAACAGATACCGATTGAAAACACGACAGATACAAGTCTTGCGTGGGGCATCGGCATCAGAAGGGCAAATTCATGACAGAAAGAAGAAACAGCTGAAAATTTCGGATCTGAAAAATAAAACTGTTTACCTTGATGGCTTCAATGTATTAATCCTGTTGGAAAGTTTATTGTCAGAAGCCTATATTTTTGAAGGGGTTGATGGCTGCTTTCGAGATCTCTCCGGTGTTCATGGGACGTATAAGAGAGTTAACCAGACTCAGAGAGCCATAGAGCTTGTGAGTGCATTTTTTCAAAAGAGCCAGGTTCAGAAATTAGTATGGATTTTTGACCGGCCGGTTTCCAATAGCGGAAGAATTAAGCAGATTGTTGTTGATGTTGCGATGGAAAATCAACTTAACTGGGAGGCAGAATTAGAATTTAGTCCGGATAAGTTTTTGGCAGAAAGCTCTGCAATAATTATTTCTTCAGATGCCTGGATTCTGGATCATTGTAAAGAATGGTTTAATCTTATAAGTTATCTTATCGAAGAAGAAAACCTGTCTGTTAATCTGATACAATGTTACGATGAATAAGTTTGATGAGTATATTCCATGGATTTCAGCTGATTGGAAGGGAAAATATCAGGCTGTTTTAACAGAAGACCATCTAAAGGCTCTGTCGGAGAATATTCAAAAATTTCAGGATAACATTCTGGAGTATAACCTTCCGTATTTTAATGAAGAAGTCAAGATTAACAGAAAAAAGATCTTTAATCAGTTTATCAACATTTTCAATACTAATGAAACAGATGAGGTGAAAGCAGCGCAGTTGGAAAGTATTCCATTTGAAAATTGGCTGATTATTTTAGGGCAAAGACTGACTTCTGCAAGCATTCGTGATGAAAGGGCAGTTCCACCCCTAAACTCAATGTTGATTAAAGCCTGCCAAGAACCTTTTAACGACGATATTACCATTGGCCAACGTGCCTGGGAAAAACATACAGGAAGAATGGAAGATAACTTCTGGGGCGAAGTCAAAGGAAATAATCAGCAGAAACAGGAGAAAGTAATGATGAAAGTTCAATATATCTTAGACAACAGAACCTGGTGGAATGTTTTCTTTCATTATAAGCATGAACTGGTCTTTGAAGTCAGAGAAAAAGAAGGCCACGGAATCCGTTGGAGCCATGGAGGAAAAAAACTGATAGGATTTCTTGAAAAATTTATCAATGAATAAAATAAAAGTTGGAAGTTGGAAGAAGGAGGCTGGAAGTTACTTTTTGCTCCGAAACTTTTTATAATTTTTTAAGGAATGATAAAAGAAATAGAATTCATCCTATGACATTGATAACTTCCTTCTTCCAACTCCTAGCTTCCAGCCTATTTAACTAATATTTTCCCACTGCGTAAAAAGATTGCGTACATTATGATTAATTTTGTCCTCATATTTCGGATGTAATCTGACCAAAAAATAAAAACTATGATTATGAAATATATTTTACTTTCAGCGTTTGCATTGGCATTGTTCTCCTGTAAAGGAAAAGAAAACGGAAAGCCTGGTGAAAAGAAAGATTCATTAACTGCTGTAAAAGCTGCTCCCAATACAGAATCACAAAAAGACTTTGACATTCTGAAAGTATTACTGGATGAAGAAATAGGCAATGAGAAACCTAAAGAAATAGATTATAAAAATTATACGGTCTCTTTTCGTAATGATGAAGATCCATATACAGTGACTTTCCATACAATAGCTTCTGATGATTTTAATAATGACGGAATCACAGATTATATCATAGAAAGAAACTCCGAAGGAATGCTGGGCGGAAATGCCAATACCAATTCCGAGATTTTATATATCATTATGGGAAAAGACCATAAAATAAGCCAAAGGCATGAAATACAGGAATCTGCTCCTTTTTCATACAACGTTCTGGACGGAATTTCCTATGAAGGCGGAAAACTAAAAGCTACAGCACAACAGAACTACCGTTCTTACGATAAGCCGATAGACAGTCTGGAATCTACAGAACTTTCTTTTATTTATAAAGATGGAAATGTCTTCGAAGAATCTTATCTCACCAGTTGTTCTCTGGCGAAATGGAAAGATAAAAAGATCTTTAATCCAAGTTCTGAACATCACAGAAGTATAGACCGACATAATTATACCGAAACGATAGAAGAAAAGTATGCATCAAATGATTTTGAAGCCTCAGCAGAATTGTCAGGATGTGATAATTTGGTGATAATTTTTGAAGGAACTTATAAAACCGCAGATACAAGCCAGAAATCTATTGGAGAGAAAGGCAAACAGTTTCTGAGTTTTTTAGCTAAAAATACAAATGGATACCTTCAGAAGGATCTTTCCGTTATTCAGAATTATTACCTGACTCATAAAATTTCAGAAGATGAAGCTAAAGCAGAAAATCTGTCCTTCTATATTTTCACTAATAAAGATAAAGGAAAACTCAACTTCAGACTTGTCATGACAAAAGAATCTAATCCAAAAGAAAACGAAAACTGGGAAATTGTAACCCGGGCAAAATAGAATTAAAAGGCTGGAAGCTAGGAGCTGGAAGAAGGAAGTTAAGGATGTCATTAAACGATTATTACGTTCTTTATTATATTTTTCAAGAACTTTTATACTGATGATAAGTAGTGATATGACTGAAAGTAACTTCCATCTTCGTTCTTCCATCTTCCAGCCTATAAACAATAACACAAAAAATTAAAACAAATGAATACATACATTGATATTGGCATTAACCTGACCAATAAACAGTTCTACAATGAACAAGAAGAAATTATTAATCGCGCATTAGATAATGGCGTAGATTATATGATCCTTACCGGAACAAGCGTTCGTGGAAGCAAAGAATCAGCAGAAATAGCAGAAGATTATCCTGATGTTTTATTTTCAACAGCAGGAATTCATCCGCATGATGCAAAATCTTTTAATCATGAAAGCATTAACGAGCTGAGAAAGCTATTAAAACAGGATCACGTCATTTCAGTAGGCGAATGTGGATTGGATTTTGATCGCGATTTTTCTCCAAGACCCGTTCAGGAAAAATGCTATAAAGCTCAGTTAGAATTATCAATAGAAGTTGATAAACCACTTTTCCTTCACGAGAGGTCAGCATTTAAAAAATTTAATGAAATTACAGATGATTATCTTTCCCGATTACCGGAAGCGGTGGTTCACTGTTTTACCGGAACATTAAATGAAGCAAAAGTATATCTGGACAAAGGATTTTATTTAGGCTTTACCGGAGCTATCAGCGATGAAAAAAGATTTAAACAGTTAGAAGAAGTGATCCGATATGTTCCGCTGGACAGAATGATGATTGAGACTGATGCTCCATTCATGCTTCCGAAGAATATGCCGAGGGTGCAGAACAGACGAAATGAACCGTCATTCCTCCCTTATGTGGCCCAGACGATTGCCCATCTGAAGAAGATCAGCATTTCAGAAGTTGCAGATGAAACGACAGAAACTGCCAAGAAGTTTTTCAGACTATAAAAAAGAGCTCTACTGATACAGTAAAGCTCTTTTTTTATTGTTGAAAGGTTAATCCTTTTATCTTTTCTTATAAACTCTTGATGGCAGACTCTAAAGCCAATTCCATCATAGGTTTCAATGCTGTTTCTCTTTCGTCAGCAGAGATTTTCTCATGAGTTGGTATAATATCAGTTACTGTAAGAATAGTAGCTGCATTTTTACCTAAGTGCTGAGCATTAGCAAACAATCCGAAAGCTTCCATTTCTACTGCAGGACAGTTGTATCTTGTAGCAATTTCAGGAGTATTAGGATCTTTTCTGTAGAAAATATCACTACTGTGGATATTGATCGCTTTAGCATCTATTGATAATTCTTTAGACGTTTCATTGATCGTATTGAAGATATTTCCTTGGTGAGGAAGAATATCACCTTCAATTCCCCATGCATATTTAGCATATGTACTTTCGCTGGCTGCATTTTCAATATTTAAAATATCAAAAAGTTTAAGATCCGTATTGTAAGCACCACAAGTTCCGATTCTGATGATGGTATCTACTTCATACTCTGTAAATAACTCAAAAGAATAGATCCCGATACTTGGGAATCCCATTCCACTAGCTCCTACAGTGATTTCTTTACCTTTATAAAGACCTGTATAATAAAAGATACCTCTTGTTTTGCTTACCAGTTTTGCATTTTCTAAATAATTTTCAGCAATATACTGTGCACGAAGCGGATCCCCCGGCTGCAATACTACTTTAGCAATTTCTCCTTTTTTTGCACTGATGTGAATACTCATAATTTAATTTTGAATGGCACAAAGATAATAACTTTTATATTGACCTCATCATTGTGAGAAGTGAAATGATGAAGCCATTTTATAAGAATATCACAGGTAAATAATTGTATATAAATGTTTTGTTGATGTCTTTTAAACCAGAGTTTTAAGATCTTTGCTTTTGTCCGTCTTTTTGCAATAAAAATAAAAACAGGTAAATACAGAACAAAGATAGAATAACCGAGAGCGGATATACCTCAGTGCTGGCAGCTACTTTTGCAATATTCAATATTCTTAAAATTAAAAAATGAAAATAGAGCATATTGCAGTCTGGGTAAAAGACCTTGAAAGATCCAGAGCATTTTACGAGAAGTATTTTGGAGCAGTTTCCAATGAAAAGTATATTAATCCAATCAAAAATTTTGAATCCTATTTCCTCAGTTTTGAAAATGGCAGCCGACTTGAAATCATGACCAAGCCAGATCTTAGAGAAAGTAGTAACTCTTACGAATTCCAACAATTTGGGATCATCCATATTGCATTTTCAGTAGAAAATAAAGAAAAAGTAAATGAGCTTACAGAGACTTTAAGAAAAGACGGCTATACCATTGCAGGTGAACCCCGAACAACAGGAGATGGATATTATGAAAGTGTAATCCTCGATCCAGAAAACAACATCATTGAAATTGTTGCTTAAACTGTCATTGCGAGGAGCGCTAGCGACGAAGCAATCTCTTTCTCTTGAAGAGATTTTTATTGTTGGAAAACATTAAAGTACATAAGTACAAAGATATTTTGAAATGTATTATTTGTAATGAAAAGTATTGATTTACAGTGAATTATATTTTATGTATTTTTTTATGCAATTTTCTATGTGCCCTTTAGTTTGTAAAAAGAAATTAAGTTTACAAACTAAAGGGCATATAGATTTTATATATCCTAAATAATAATTCGTACATCCATTGCAATTATTTAACAGTACACAATCTTGTCGCAGATAAAATCTTATCGCCTTTAAAAGCATCAAAAAGAAAAAGTTTTGCGCCTTAGCGTTTTCCAACATACAATTCTTTCAAAGTAAAAAAAACGCCACTTGCAGCCTTAAAACCCGCATTTTTCCATCAGCAGCATAATTTAATATCAATCCTCACTTCAAAAGTTTTGTTCTCAACGAAATAATTCTATTTTTGTTAGATGATGGAAACCAAATCACCATTTTTAGATACAATCTTTCTGCTGAGGAAAAATGAATGCATTACGCTATTTTCCAATATTCAGACGATTTCCTCCAAAGAAGAGCAGGAAGCAGAAGAATATTTTGAAGCAGAATTTGAAAAAGAAAGACTTGAATTTCTGTCCGACCAGTTAATATGTAATAAGACAACAGCTGTTTGGGCAGCAAAAGTATTGTATTATAGTGCTCAGTTATATTTAATAAGAGAAAATACAATCAATAATCTTGAAAATCTTATTCCGAAGTTTAAAGGAACAAGAGATATTTCCTCTGTTTTATCTGCCGATCTATGTTTGAGATTCCTACCTGAAGTGATGATTGCCCTGAATTCAATAGATCCCGAAGACCCACTCATTAAGATGCTTGAAGATATTCTTACAGAATTCCATTATTCAGGAGTTGGATATGATCTTGACCTGAAGCATGTAAACTGGCAGAAAGAGTTGGAAGATAAAACCTATCGGAAATTATATTTGGAAAGAATTGTTGAGAAAAAAGACTATAAACTGGCGGAGGTTCCATTCATCAATAAATTACTTATCGCAGAATTTGGAATGCATAAAGATGCATTCTGGAGAGAATTGAAAATAATACCTGAGGAAAATCAATGATACAGAATATTAATACACTCAATACGGTTTTAAACTATGTTAAAGACACCTTTGTTGGAAAAAATGATGTAGTAGACTTATTGGGAATTTGTCTTTTGGCAAGAGAAAATGCTTTTTTATATGGGCCTCCGGGTACTGCAAAATCAGCTATTGTAAGAACCTTAGCTAAAACTGTAAAAGACGGAAAGAACTTTGAATATCTTTTAACCCGTTTTACGGAACCAAATGAAATTTTTGGCCCTTTTGATATCAGAAAATTAAAAGAAGGTGAACTTCTTACTAATACTGAAGGAATGATGCCTGAAGCTTCCATGGTTTTTCTGGATGAGATCTTCAATGCCAATTCTGCTATCTTGAATTCCCTTTTGATGGCTCTTAATGAAAAGATCTTCAAAAGAGGAAAAGAAACCAAACATTTACCAGCTTTGATGTTTGTAGGAGCAAGCAATGTTCTTCCGGAAGATGAAGCTTTGAATGCGTTGTTCGATCGTTTTCTGATAAGAATCAATGTAGATTACGTCAATCCGGAGCTCTTACAGCAAGTACTTTTAGCAGGAAGAAAATTGGAAAATGAAGAAGAAACGGACATTCCGGAAATTCATGCCGATCAGATCAGAGAACTTCAGAATCTGTGTAGAACAAAAGATTTAAGACCAATTTATGAAGTATATCTGAATACCATTATGAGTCTTCGAAACACAGGAATTGCTATTTCCGACCGTAGAGCAGTGAAACTTCAGAATCTCATCGCTGCAAGTGCTTTGATTTGCGGAAGAAATGAAGCCGTTTTATCAGACCTTTGGGTTCTGAAACATATCTGGGATACAGAAGAACAAATTGAAATTCTGGAAGGAATCATCAACCGAACCATTGAGAAGGACGATCATCCAAATTCCCATCCGCAGGCCATGCAGAACAAGACTCCCAATCCGGAAGAAGTGATGAAGGATGTGAAAATCCTTGTTGATAAATGGAATCAGGGACAACTAAGCTTTGAAGAACAAAACGTAATTAAAGATAAACTAAGATACCTTCAAACACGATGTGACTGGATCAGAAACCCTGAACAGAAACAATACATTCAGCAAGAAATTGAAAGCTTATGGCAGAAAATTCTTCAAACCATATAAAAGAATTCTGGGCAGAAATTCCCCGTGCCGATGAAGATTATTTAGGCTCTCTACGAGACTGGAAAAACGTTCAGATTGCAACGGATGATGAAACAATATGGCTCAAAGGCTTCACAGATGAACAAGCATTAGCTTCAGAGCTTCATCAATTGCCTAATTTTTTGCTGTACGAACTTCGGGATGGCCTTTTATTTAAAAAAGAAGCCTTGGTTCCCAGTAAAAAAATGAGAACAGCATTGCTTTGGATGCCTATTGATAAAGCATTAAGGCTTACTTTTCCAGCTTCTAACCAAAATTATTTTGGGATCAGTGAAAAAGTATCAGTCAGATTAAAAGAAAGTAATGAAGAACATCCGGTCATTGTTTTAATAAGCAAAATCCAGGATATCAAAGAAAGTATGGCAGCATTGCCAAAATTCAGGCTGGAAAAAATAGAATGGGCTGTGATGGACGATAATGCTCTTTTTTTAGGAACTCCATTATTAAGTCTGCCGGGAAAAACATATTGGACAAAAGACGGACACCTTTTGCCTTCCGGTTTTGATTTTGAGTTTAAAAACCTGAGTATATTTTTACAGCAGAAATATAATAAAGAATTAGATGGATGGCTGTTATGGGATGTGAATGGAAACTATCTTTCAATAAAGAAAACAGATTTCCGACCATTGTCCGTAAGCTCATTCCGTCTTACTGAAAAATCAAGAGAATGGAATTAAAGGCATACTTCCAGTCCTATGAAAATTATTTTTGGGAATGGAAAACCGATGAAGATGTTCCCGGAGATTCCGGATATAACAATAACAATCTCCTCTCCGTTCCAGGAGTAGGGGCTATTGCTTATAGGCCTTATGTCATGGAAATTCTTAAAGAACTTCAGCCTCAGGGATGGCCTCCATTCGGGGCTTTATTGATGGTCTTATATGCCATGCAGGAAGGATATACAGATTTTGCAAGCCCTTTAAGACATACTACAAAATTATATAGTGTTGGAAATTTTGAATTTAATGCAGAAAAAGAGATTGAATTTCTTGATAAAATAAAAGCACTTCCTAAAGTTTACAAACAAAAACAGAACAAAATTGTACTGTTACAGACTTTATTTAAAGATAGTCACAATACAATATCTTCTGTAAGTGCTAAACTTTCCTTGAAACTCTATTACAAAAGAGCTCATGAACTTGTTGCCAGTGCAGATAAAAAAACTGATGGGGCATCCGCTTTAACCAGAGATTTAAAAGCTTTGGATCTTAATGACAAATTTCCAACTACACAATCCATCATTGATGCGATGAAAGGATTCATCGAAGAACCAGAATTGGATGATGAGATTGTAGAGGAAGAAACTACAGCAGATACCGCTAAAGACTTTATCAGAGAACTGGTGGAAGAGCCTAAAACATTTCAGGTAGGAAGTCTGATTAAAAGGATTTGGAGCGGACTTAAAATTCCAATGCGTCATCTTTCTCCGGGAGAACAACCTATCGGTGGAGTTTCTGATATGACCAATAAAGGTGATTTTCATAAAATGCTCTTGTCAGAATTTGCTAATGATGATGAGGTATTCATGAATCGTGTGGCGAATAATGAAGCCTTATACATTCAAAGAGAAATACCACCCGAAGAAAATATTTTTGAAAGAATAATTCTTATAGATACTTCCCTTAGAAACTGGGGAACACCAAAAGTACTGGCATTTGCATCAGCAATAGCCATTATAAAACATCCTAAAGCCCACTCAGAATGTAAAGTGATGGCACTGGGGCAGGCAGCAGTTCCCATTTCTCTGAATAAAGTAGAAACCGTAATTGAAAATCTCAATCAGGTAAGCCCTGTGCTGGAAGCTTCAGAAGCATTGGATAAATTTTTTAATGAAGAATATCCCCAAAAAGATATAGAAGTATTTTTCATAACCCATGAAGAGAACCTCGAAGACGAAAAAGTTCAACGAGTTATTCATAAGAATAGAGATAAACTTAAATTTTTAGTAGCTACAACATCAAATGGAGAAATTAACTTTTATAAGCATGATAAAGGAGCGCGAAAGCATATCCAGAAAATAAAACTTCCCCTTCATGAATTGTGGGCTAATCCGCCACAGCAGAAAAATACAGAAAACAATTCAAACGGAAAGAAAACCGAACTTCCATTAAATTATCCAATTCTGTTCCCAACTCCAGTTAATAAGATTGCTCAGTTTTTGTACGAAGGTGAATTTTTTATCCTAAGCTCAAAAAAACAATTGTTGAAAACGTATCTTTCTGATAATTATTATGACAGACACTCCTATGATTACTATAAAACTTATCATGGTTGTGAGGTAATGATTGAAGACATTTCTGTAAAACCAACCGGACAATTTGCCCTGGCAAAAAATAAACAGAAACATTTTATTCTCTGTCAATATCAACCTTCCAAAAAATTAGTATCTAAACTCAATCTGAATACAAGAGAGTATTCCGATATTAATGTTACCGGATTGAATATCCCGGATGATTATCAACCCATTTATTTTGATCAGTCTTTCTATCTGCATCAGCCTGGCAACGCTCAGTTATATAAAATTAACATCGAAGGAAATATCTCTGTAGAGCCTTTTGATAACAAGTATTATGATCTGGATAAAAATATAGCAAAAGTAAATGCAGAAGTAGCCAAACTGAATAGAAGCGGATTAAAAATCATTGGAAACTTCAATAAAATAGGGGTCAATGCTCATCATAATCTTGTTTTTTCAGGATTTGAAATAAGCAGCGTATATGAGAATAGTCTGAACCTCTATAAAAACAGATCTGAGATCAAAATATTCGCAGAACAGAATAAAAATAAATATACCTTCCCGGATGGCAGCGAAGTTATTGCAGATTCTCGCGGGATGCTGACATTCAGGAGCAGTAACAAAGGAATTGAGGAATTTTATATACCCACTACAACTTATGGCTTCCTTGCATTGGCTACCTATACAGAATTTGGAGGATCAGAATATTACCTTCCGGAGCAAGCTTTATTGAAAGTAAGGACTATGGAAGAAATGTATGATCAATATTTAAAGCCATTTATAGAGCAGATCTTAGATTATGGAGCTTAGAATAAAACCTTTCCCTAAGAATATATATCCTAAAAAAGGACTTTTAATAAAAGGTTCCTCACCATGGGTATGGCTTCAGGAAATGGAAACATTGGGAATCAATTTAGATCAGATAAGATCCTTTGCTATTCCTGATAATATACCAAATGTATTGTACGGATGCTTTCTTGTATTTTCAGATCATGCTCCACAAGAAGTTGGAAGGAATGCTTATTTCCAATCGGTAGATAACAAACTTTTTATCCCGGAAAATACTACCTTTTATCCAAAAATTAATCCCGAAGATTGGGAAACAATGGGTTCGGATTTACTTATCATGCATCCTGAATTTGGACTTGTTAAATTATCAGAACAGATCGATTGGATAAGCTTGATTCAGAAGCCTGAGGAAATAGCAGCAACCATCAGAAAACCTTTGAATGGAGTTAAAATTCCACAAACCATAGAAAGCTATACAGTTGAGATAGATGATGAAAAAATGCTCGAATCATTACAGAAACCTCAAACTGAAGAAGAATGGATCAATAATTTGCCATTTGACCTGAAGAAAGTAATGGCAGGAAATAAAAAAGAAATTGAGAAATATTTAAAATACATTGAAAAATATCCTGAGCGAGCCATAGAACTGGGAATCCCTCTAGATATTATGGGAACTTCCAGAGGCGATGGTTTTGGTAAATTTACCTGGCTGGAAGGGTTATTGGGTCGTGGAGCAGGAGGTAAAGTGGAAAGTGCCGGTACCAGAAATTTTCGTTGGATATTCTGGGGCATCATTATCATTGCCATTGTGTTAAAAATAGCTTTGCCCGCCGAAGATAAACCTCTTCAGGATGAAAATATAGTCTCTTCAGGAAGTATAACAAAGGGAGCACAATCTCCTTCTGATATAATTGCTTTTCATTCCGGAGTTTCAGAAATAGATCAGAAGATAGATTCTATGTATTTTGATAAAAGGAAAAGCTTGTCTAATGAACTCCTGAATGCAGGCCTTCAGGAAAGTAAAACAGAAAAAGAAAAAAAAGAATATAAAAAGAAAGGAGGAAGGGATGTAGGTGAAATTAGTCCCGATATTCAAAAACTTAGCAATAAAGAACAGCAAAGCAGAGATTCCCTTAAAATCATTTATACAAAAAAGATAACGAAGCATATTCAGAAAAGAAGCGAAGTGCTGAAGCGTAAGATTTCCGATTCTTTAAAGCAATATACTAAAGGAAAACCTGTGAATGGAGACGTTGTAAAATATCTTTTAAAGAAAAAACAGGTGTTGATACAAGACTCTTTAGGAAAGCTATACGGCACCATTGATATTGCAGATATGCCCCCTCCGTCAGCCATCAAAGACTCCAAAGTAAAAGGCGTAGAATCTGGTGGCCATTCCCTGAAGAAAGAGGCTCCTGTTTCAGATATTATATACATGGTAATTCTGATGATTGCAGCCGTTGGATTATATTCCTTCCTGTTTAAAAATAAATCATTGAATCTTGGTGGAGATAATATTCCGATCTGGGTGAAATTCCTTTTGATCATCATCCTGGTAGCCATGCTGGTGTATCTTTTTTATCCTTTGGTTAAAATGTTTGGCTATAACTGGTTTGTATGGGTATTGGCTATTGGAGTGATGCTATTGCTTTACCGCCTGTTCAGGGATGATAAAACCATTTTAAACTCTGATGATGATGAATAAACAAAAATTTATAGATAAGTTTATGGCCGCTTTTGTATTGTTGGCCATGTTTAAAGTCATCGGTATCGTGGCAGAACTGTTTCATGAAAGTTTTTGGAGTGTTGTCGGAAATTTAATGATCTTTTTAATTGTAGCATTTATCATCCTTATGGTTATTGCTTTTTTAAAAGATAAAGAACAAAGTAAACAGAATTCAAAAAGAGGCAGAGCCGGAGGTGGAAACTTTTATCTCGAAAACTCACTGTTTGACAGAATACGAAGTAAATACGAAGACCTTGCTCAGAAATATATTGCAGAAAAAGAGTACAAAAAAGCAGCAAAAGTTTATATGAATTTGTTGCAAGACCACTACAGAGGAGCAAAAACCCTTGAAGATGGTGGATTTTATAACGAAGCAGCAGCAGTATATCTTAAAAAATTGAAAAATAAATCAGATGCAGCCCATTGTTATGAAAAGGCAAAACAATACAAAAAAGCTATTGATCTGTACAAAGAAATGGAGCAAAAAGAAAAGGTAGGAGATCTTTACAAAGAAATCAATGATCTGAAAAATGCCCATACTTACTATCAAATGGTAGCGGATGACTATACAACCAACAATCAGATGGTAAAAGCATCACTGGTATATAGAAAGAAAATGGAAAAGCCTGAAGATGCCCAAAAGGTATTATTAAAAGGCTGGGAAGAAGATAAAGATGCCTTCAATTGCTTGAATAATTACTTTACCAATATTTTTGATACTAAAAAACTGGAGGCAGAAATACAAAGTCTCTATGAAAAAACTCCGGCTTACAAAAAGATGACCTATTTGGAAGCCATGAAATATGAGTTTAAAAAAGACCCTAAACTACAGCCGGTTACCCGAAAAATAGCTTACGAGATTATTGCGGGGAAAATAGAAAACCGCTCAGAAATTGTTAACGAACTGAAATACTTTAACCCCGACGATGAAGTGATTCTTAAAGATATTTCGAGATTTAAAACCGGAAGAAATAAAATGTTTAGAAATTAAATGATAAAAATAAAATGGATAATACATTGAAATATCTCCAATATAAATATGACAATAAAAATCCCTTTGAAATTGCACAAGAAATGATATCACAAAAGGAATAATTAGATGAAGAAATAGAATAATAACTTTACAGTAACTCTAAAAAAGTTTGTTCTAAGTGTACTGCACTTTAGTTATAATCACTTCCAGCTTCCTCACCATCCCGTTTCCTGATAGTTCTTCAAAAGCTTTCCATAAATTTCCTGGTCACCCTGATTGATCTTTACAATGGGATGAAAAATTCTCATAGCACCATCCACAGGATCTAAAGGCGGTATTTTCGTTTTTTCGAAAAGTCTTTCTCTTTTGGATTCTATAGCTCCGGTGGAAATCCAGCCCACATCTACAGCATTCATGAAGATGTTGTCCTTTACAAAATCAGAAGCTGAAGTTTTTGTAAGCATATTCAGGGCAGCCTTAGTCATATTGGTATGAGGATGAAACTCATTTTTACTCTTATAGCTGAATTGTCCCTCTGTAGAAGTGACATTGATGATATGCCTGTGCTCAGCATAACTTTTTTTCATCAGAGGTTTCAAGGCAGAAATCAGCAGATAAGGAGAAATATGATTGATGAGGTTCACCTCCAGAAGTTCCTCAGTTCCGATTTCATCCATTAGAGAATTCCAGCTGTTTTTGTCTCTTAAATCCTTTGGCTGCCCAAAACGAGTGACAGGCATTTCAGACAGATCCTGGTGAGATAAAGTTAAAAAATCATGTTCTCTCCCATGTACAGGAGTTTTATTTTCAATCAGGTTTTGAGGAGTACGAGATAAAAGAAGCTTTTCCTTTACGATGAGTGGCTGATAATATTCCGGAGTATATTTGATGGTCTGCGCTGCATTATTGATAAGGATCTCAATACTTCCAAAGTTTTGATAACAATAATCTGAGAAATCATGTATCGATCTGAGGCTTCGTAAATCCAAACCATAAAGAAAAAGACGATCCTTCCATACATCATAATCATTCTCTCCCTGAAACTGTTCAGATGCCAAAGCCGGAAATCTTGAAGTGGCAACAACTTTTGCTCCGCTTCTTAAAAACTTTAAGGCCGCAGCATATCCTATTTTTACCCTTCCACCGGTAATAATTACAGTCTGACCAGTGAAATCATGAGTTAAATTTCTGTTTTTATAATTTTCATCCGCACAGGAAGGACAAAGTTTGTGATAGAAGAAATGAACCTGATGATAGGGCTGATGGCAGCAATAGCATAATTGAGGTTTTTGCAGTATTGAAAAAGACTGAGCTTGTTCTTCAGTATGAGTATACAACGTTTCATTGTCCAGAGCTTTCTTTACAATAACTGATTGTTTAAGAATTTCCAGATCAGGACTTTTAGCCTGTAATTGCTGATGATCTCTATATTCCTCTGGGTTTTTACCGATGTTTTTCTGAGCCTTTTTACGAATTGATGAGATCAGAGTTTTGAAACGCTGATTATCCGGATTGTGCAATGGGTTCTCCTGAAGTGCTTCCAGAACCTTCAGACAGGTTTCCCATTCCTCGTTACTGAATGGATATGAGGCCATAATAGAATTTTGTGGGGGAGGAGGGTTCGAACCTCCAATTTCAACGTTAGCAGTGTAGTGTTTTTCCAGTTAAACTATCCCCCGTATTGGTGAACAAATGTATCGTTTTCCGTATTGAAAAACAATTTTTCATATCTTTGCGCCAGAAAATTATGACAATACAAAGAGCACATATCAATGCAGAACTATGCGAAAGCCCATCAAAACTGGGATTATTCGTGTATGATTGGATGATATGGAATGAGGCGAAATGTGCTGACTTTGGAAATTATTTACTGTAAACTCGTAAAAAATTAATCAAAATACAACAGAAACGCCTCGATTTTTCGAGGCGTTTTTTGTTTTTTAGGTCAGAAATTATTTAGAATGAAAAAAAATAACCATAAACATGAAAATTTTTTAATTAACAATGCAACTTTAATACAATAAAATAGAGTGATAGACAACCCAATGAGAGACAGTCATTTAGGTAATTAAGATATCTGCAAAATATTGCGGACAGAAATCGCTTACTCTAAAAATTAAACATAACTAATTGATTATCAATAATTTAATTTGAAAATTTATTTGCAGGTTCCAAAAAATCCTATTTACTTTGCAACCGAAAATTGAAAGCAACAGATTTTCAGGATTCAACAAAAAATAATTTAAAAGCAAAACAAAAATAAAATGAAACAATTACATAACATACTCAATCAATATTCAGAACTATTCGGACAAGAGCCGAGAGGGATGGTGTGTGCTTATGATAGTGAAATTGTGGATAAAAGGTGCTTATATACGTGGATCAGCTAATGATCTCTCACGTCAGAATATAAACGAGCGCCTCCCAAAAAGAGGCGCTTTTTTTATGGTTTCTTTAGCTTATTTGGTAAAGCGCCGGTCTGTGGAACCGGAGAACAGGGTTCGATCCCCGGAGATACCCAAATTCATCTCATAGCTCAAAGGTAGAGTATCGGAAATGACCCGAAGGTTGAGGGTTCAAGTCCTTCTGAGGTGGCAAATGGCTCCATGGCTCAATTGGATAGAGCATGGGTTTTCTAAACCCAGGGTTACAGGTTCGAGTCCTGTTGGAGTCACAAAAGGAGAGTAGGCAAATGTTGGTTTGTTGCGGCTTACTGCTAATAAGTTCTACGACAGTAGTGAAGGTTCGATTCCTTTGCTCTCCGCAAAAAAGGTCTATTGAGGTAATGGTAACCTGCCCGACTGTCTCTTGGGCACTGCGAGTTCGATTCTCGCATAGACCGCAAAGATTCATAGAAGTATCGGCTCCGGCTGTCTCCCGGAAAAGAATGAAAGTGAATCTGCAAAGCTGGAAAGATAACGGTGGTTGTTTACCCGTCTTGGACGCGGGAGGTCGCAAGTTCGAATCTTGCTTTCCAGACAGAAAAAATGATGAATAATGAGTAATCAGGAATCATAGGTAGAAACATAGTTTTCAATAGTACTTATCACCAATTACCCATTACTTATAAAACCGCCGCGGGAATGGTGGAACGGTAGACACACTTGATTTAGGATCAAGGCGCTGAGGGTTCGAATCCCTCTTCCCGTACAAAAGATTTCGTAGCTCAATGGTAGAGCGCTGGTCTGTTAAACCAGAAGTTGAAAGTTCGAATCTTTCCGGAATCGCAGTAACTAAATGTTAATTGTTTCAGGAGAAAATAAAAGTTTGTCAAGAGCAGAAGATCTTTACACCAAAACACGAAAAGTACAGACAAACTTTTTCTTTCTCAATCATAAGCAGTTAGAAGCTAAATATAAATATGATTAATACAATTTTAGGTAAAAATAAAGTCTGTCAAGCGCAGAAGTTCAAACAAAAAAATAGAGACAGACTTTGTTTTTTTAATAATAGGCAGTAAAAGATGACTCATTACCCATTGCTTATTATTCATATTAAAATCTGATGGTTCGCCGAAGTGGAAGAGTCGGGGCGGTCTGCAAAACCGTTGCGTAAGCTGAGTGGGTTTGAATCCCATAACCATCTCAAAGTAAAATTGTAAGTGAATAGGAAGAAGTATCTATCACTTATAAGAATGAAGAATATCCTTTATTAATAAAAGAAAAATGTCTGTCGAGCGCAGAAGATCTTTAAGCCAAAACACAAAATACAGACAGGCTTTTTCTTTTTATCAATAATGAGCAATAAGTAATGAATGATAAATTACTCATTTCTTATAAAAAATCTGGAAGTACGCCGAAGTTGGAGAGTCGGGGCAGACTGTAAATCTGTTGCTTCATTGCTGAGTAGGTTCGAATCCTACTACTTCTACCAAACCGCTGATAATGTAATGGCAGCATGCAGGAAATATACTCTTGTTGTTTAGGTTCGATTCCTAGTCAGTAGGTCAAAGAAAATATTAAATGCTCAATATAATTTTCGAAAGAAAGGCTTGTCAAGCGTAGAAGTTCTTTTTGTTAAGCAAATTTAAAGACAAGCTTGTTCTTTTTTAATAATGAACAATAAGTAATGAATGATAGATTACTCATCACCAATTACTTATTGCTTATAAAAAACGCTCTATTCGTCTAACGGTAAGGACGTCTGCCTTTCGAGCAGAAAACAAGGGTTCGATTCCCTTATAGAGTACTGGATGTGAATAACTGGTCAATATTGAATTGATTTTAATACCATGAAAGTTCAGATTAAAAAAACATTGGCCAGTTGCCATTCACACAGAATGAAGAAAAGGGAAAGGGTTTGTCAAGCGCAGAAGATCTTTAGTCAATAAAAAGAGACAACCTTTTACTTTTTATAATAAGTCATGAATGATAGAAAAATAGTTTTCATCATTACTCATAAACAGGGAAGAGTGGTGTACTTGGTGTGCACGTTAGTCTGAAAAACTAAAGGTACAGGTTCAATTCCTGTCTGTTCCGCAAAAACATGAATGATAAGTAATATAATGAGTCATCTTTGATACTTGACAGTTTTTTAACATTACTCATTACCAATTACTTATTACTCATGAATTTAAATCTGATTCATAGTGTAATTGGTCAGCACACAAGATTTTGATTCTTGGAGTTTAGGTTCGAGTCCTAATGAATTAACAATATTTACTCTGATAGTGTAATGGCAGCATCTCAGTCTCCAAAACTGATGGTACTGGTTCAAGTCCGGTTCGGAGTGCAAAACGAATAATTAATAGTGAATTCGCTTTACGGGCAATTTAAAAACTCACTTGCGAAGCAAAATTCACTATTGACCATTCACTAATTAATTATCAATAATCATTTATCAATTATAAATTAAAGTATGTAAAAAAATGGAAACGCAACAACAAACATGGCAGAACATGAACGGAAAATTTTTCCAACATTCTATCACACAGCTGGTAGAAGAAGCCATTATTCGCGAACAAGCAAACGGACATCGTCTGAAAGTATGTGTGGGATCAGACTCTCACGTATATGGAGAAGCTATTAATTATGCTACAGCAGTAGTATTTATTCGTGAAGGAAAAGGAGCGTTTACCTTTATCAGAAAAGAAAGAGAAATACAGAACATCAGTATCAAAGAACGAATGCTGAATGAAGTCAACAAATCTGTTGAAATCGCTTATGCAATCTGTTCTGTATTGGACACTTATGGAGTAGAAATGGAGGTACACGCAGACATTAATACCGATCCTGATTTTAAATCCAATGTAGCATTAAAAGATGCTATGGGATATATTCTGAGAATGGGATATGTGTTTAAAGCAAAACCTTTTGCCTTCGCTAGTTCCAATTGTGCTGATATGATGGTGTAACAAGATAAAAAATTAAAGATTAAAACCAATAACCATGTATTTTTTAATTCAGTCTACTATATATTCAGATCCCGATCATTATAAAATTTTTGAGGCACTGGAGGAATTAAATATTGATTATAAAGTGATCAATATTCTGCCAACAGCAGATAAAATAGACTTTGAAACAGATCGAAAAGATATTTTCGTTTATGGTTCTGTGACAATTGCAAGACTGGCTAAACAGCATTCAGATTGGGTTCCCGGTTCTTTTTACGGAGGTAACCATTTGTATGAGATTTATTCACAACATTATGGTGAAAACCTTTTGAATCATAAGGTTTCCGTGCAAACTATTTCTGAAGAATTATCATGGAAAAAAGGGGAAGAAAAATTTATTAAGCCTTACAATGAAGCGAAGATTTTTACAGGAAAGGTTTTTACAGAATCAGAATGGAAGGATTTTGTTTTTGAAAAATTAGAAAATCAAGCCAACAGAATTACAGCAGATTCTTTAATTCAGATCTCCGAAGCCAAGCGAACCATAAAAGAAGCAAGACTTTGGATTGTAGGCGGAGAAATCGTTGACAGCGGTTATTACCAACTTCATGAGGAAGCTCCTTTCGAAGAAAATGTTTCCCGGGACGGGTTGAATTTTGCGAAAGAAATGATTCAACTGTTTAATCTTGAAAAAGCCTTTGTAATGGATATTTGTTTAACAGATGAAGGCTGGAAAATTGTTGAAATCAATGGCATCAACAGTTCCGGATTTTATCCCAATACCAACGTGAAAAGTGTGATCAAGGCATTGAATATCTACTTTTCAAATTAAAAAATAAAACAATGCTTTTGTATGATAAAATTACAGTAATAGACATAGAAGCGACTTGCTGGGAAGATGACAAGATTCCTGAAAATCAGGAAAGAGAAATTATTGAAATCGGAATCTGCAAGCTGAATATGTCAGATGGAAGCATCGAAGATAAAAGAAGTTATTTCGTAAAACCTTACAAATCCGAAGTCAGTGAATACTGTACACAACTGACCGGAATTACAGCAGAAAGACTGGAAAAAGAAGGTCTCTCTTTTCAGGAAGCCTGTTCAAGAATAAAGAACAGATACAATTCACTGGTCAGAATCTATTCAGGATACGGAGGATTTGATAAGGAAATTATGGAAAGTCAATGTAAAGAAATGGGAATAAGATCTCCCTTTAATACAACTTATATTGATCTCAAAATATTGATAAGCCTGATGAAAGGAGAAAAGCCGAGAGGTCTTTTAAAAGAACTCGAAGCAAGAAATCTTGAATTTGAAGGCAATAACCACAGCGGAGCAGACGATGCTTATAATACCGCAAAACTATTATATCACGTATTAAGAAAATAATACAACAAAAACTAAAAACATGACTCACAATAGAATAGCCGTTATCGGTTTACACGAACAGGAATACGAATATATACGACAGCATTATGATGGCCTTATGATCTGGCATCAATCCATTCCGATGATAAAAGTAGTCGATGGAACATTATATGTGGAAAAACCTCAGGGAGTAGGAATGCTTCCGGTAGATAAAGTAGTTTATCATGGAATTTTTGAAGATGATCTTGATCTTATCGCCGGGTTGGCCATTTGGAATGGGCCATGCTTTCCAAACGCCTACGGAATGATGGAATGCCGATTGAAAATTCCTTGCCTTGCCAAAGCGATGAAGTATTCAAAATTTAATTCCCAAAGAGGATTTATCTCGGCAGGAGCTTATGTGAATACGGATACCGAATTGGTAGCAAAATGGGGCAACTGGCACTGTGGAGAAAACAAACATAAATTTACAGGAAGCTGGGAAAGTACAGAAAACAGTGTGCTCGAACCTTATTTTGAAGGCGATGCTGTAAGAATATTAAACATCGGTGAAAAATCCTGGCAGATCAAGCTTGAAGGAGAAACATGGTTAAAATCCATACATCCGGATGATGCCCAATTCATGGAAATTGATGCAGAACTCCTACAGGATACCCTGATGTTAAAAGAAAAAATAGGAATGGATGTGATCGCGAATGACTATATCGTTCAGAAAAACGGTCATAAACATTTATTGGAAATTAATCATATTCCCAATATTACAAGGTTTGAAGAAGTGAGATTACATTTCTTAAAGACTGTTGTAGATTGGATTCAAGAGGACTAGATAAAGTTCAAAGACAAAAAAATACGATGGAAATGACCAAAAGACTATTGTTTCTGGATGATGTAAGATACCCGATTGAGGCGTATCATTATACCAAACAGGATATATTTCTCAGAAGAGATTGGCATATTGTTCGGAATTACGATCAGTTTGTCAATAGAATTCTGGCAAAAGGCCTTCCGGAAATGATTTCTTTTGATCATGATCTAGCCGATGAACACTACCTGAAAGCAGACACGAAAGAGTTTGTGGAAAAAACAGGCTATGATTGTGCAAAATGGTTAATAGAATACTGTATGGATCATTATTTAGACTTACCGAAATTCTATAGCCACTCTATGAATCCTGTGGGAAAAGAGAATATAGAAAGACTTTTAAAAAACTTTAAAAAACTAAAAAAATGATTTTCAAAACATATAACTCTATAGAAAATGCTTACCAAACCCGTGTGATCGATCAAATCAGACTACAGGGCTTTGGGGATGAGGTTTTCATTGTGCAGGAAAAAGTTCATGGAGCTAATTTCTCTTTCTTTACCGACGGAAAGGAAATTAAGATCGGGAAGCGAACTGCTTTTATCGAAAAGGATGAAAAATTTTTCAATGCACATCAGATTTTGGAACGCTACAGAAAAAATGTAATAGAGGTGTTCTGGAAGGTAAAAACCATGTACCCGGATGTTGAAACTGTGGTGATCTACGGTGAATTGTTCGGTGGCGGTTACAAACATAAAGAAGTAGAACCTGTAAAAGATGCTGTGAAAGTGCAGAAAGGAATTGAATATGCGCCTCACAATGACTTTTATGCTTTTGATATTAAACTGAATGGGATTACCTATTTGGATACGGAAGTGATCAATCAGATTTTTGAGGAGACAGGATTTTTCTATGCAAGAACCCTTTTTCAGGGAACTCTGGAGGAAGCTTTGAGGTTTCCCAATGTTTTCAATTCAAAAATTCCGGGTTGGTTTGGGCTTCCCGAATTAAACAATATGTGTGAAGGAACCATTATCAAAACTCTAAAAACCAGATATTTTGGAAACGGATCCAGAGTCATTCTGAAAAATAAGAATGAAAAATGGATCGAGAAGTCTAAAATGGTCAAAAAACAAGATAAAATTGTCCAGAAACAGGTTTATTTCAGTGAAACTGCTCAAAATATTTGGGATGAAATCCAAAGATATGCAACAGTGAACCGCCTGAATAATGTGGTGAGCAAAATCGGCGAATTCGAACCTAAAATGATAGGAAAAGTGATTGGTCTTTTTGCACAAGACATTTTAGAAGATTTTGAAAAAGATTTTCCGGCAGTTTTTACAACCATTGAAAAAGAAGAACAGAAAAGGATCAATAAAAAGTTGAATTCTTTAGTGATTGATATTGTGAAAGAAGAATTAAATTCAGCAAAAGTATAGTTTGGGATTGATGCCAATGAATAAAGAACTTTTGCCATTAAAACAATTAAAAATGAAAAAGATAAGTACATTATTCAAAAAAGATATAAATAATTTAGGAAGAGTTATTAACGAAATTAATCCTGAAAACAATTGGGTTTTTGATGGAAAAGCTATTGCTACGCAAAAGTTTGATGGTTCTGCATGTGCAGTGATCAATGGTAAATTATACAAAAGATACGATGCCAAAAAAGGTAAAACAGCTCCTGAAGGTGCAATTCCATGTCAGGAAGCAGATCTTACTACAGGCCATCATCCGCATTGGGTAGAGTGTAGCATGGAGAAAAAAGATGATCAGTACTTCTGGGAAGGTTTCAATGCGTTGGCCGAATCGGGCAAGGTAGAAGAGGGTACTTACGAACTTATTGGTGAGAAAGTGCAGGGAAATCCTGAAAATATTAAAGGTCATTTATTAGTAAAGCACGGAAATAATATTCTTAGTTTAGAAAGTTTGGATTTTGAATTTATCAAAAACTTTCTGAGCAATCCTGAGAATAATATGGAAGGTATTGTTTTCCATCATACAGCGGATAATCGTATGTGTAAGATCAGGAAATCTGATTTTGGTATACGTAGAAAAGCGATAAAAGAACTTATTGTTTAAAATAAAGATGAAGTTTCGGTAATTTATTTTACCGGAACTTTTTTATGTATAAATGCAACCACAAATCTAGATATTTTTGAGTCTATAAAGGTGAAATTGTTAGTATTCACATTAGGCAGCCAGTTTGTCATTCCATAGGAATCCCTACGGTAAAAATTTAAAATGATATTTAGATTCCTACGGAATGACAAAGAAATTGGTTTTGTGGTTTAAAAAGAAAGAAAAAATGTTACAGGCAGAAATAAAAAGTCTTTTAAAAGAAGACATCAGTATATTAATAAAAGTTCCCAACTCCGCAAAGCACTATTTGTGTGATTGTGGAGAGGCCAGTTTATTAACGGTAAAAGAAGCGCAGGCGATATCGGCGATATTGATCAGCCATACTCATATCGATCATTTTTCCAATTTTGATGGTATTTTCAGACATCAGATTGGAAGTGGAGAAAAAGTCGTTATCTGTGGGCCAAAAAATATTCATCAGCAAATTGAAGCAAGATTAAAATCCTATACCTGGAATTTAATAGCAGAAGATGCTATTGAATATGAGATCCGTGAAATTGTTTCCAAAGAAGAAATCAAGGTTTATACCCTTCGTCCTCCTTACTGGAATATTGAATATGTAAAGACTCAGAATTTCCTTTTTGAAGATGAATTTGTAAATATAGATTTTGCTATTCTTGATCACAAAACAGATTCCATTGCGTACCTTTTTAAAGAAAAGGATACCGTTACTTTTCATGAAAATGCTTCTGGTTTTAAGAAAGGAAAATGGATCAGTGAACTGAAAGCAGCCTTTGAAAATAATGATCCGGATAAAGAAATTGAAATAGAAGGAACTCTGTATAAAACATCAGATTTGTTTCATTTGTTAACCAGAAATGAAGGTTACAAATTAGGAGTAATCATGGATCATGCTGCGGATGAAGACAATTATAAAAAGATAAAAGAAGTCTTCAGCAATGCAGATACAGTCTATATTGAAACATTTTACAAGGATTCAGATCAGGAATTTGCAAAGATTAATTATCACAGTTTTGCCTCTGCATCTGGAAAAATCATGAATGAGTGTAAGGTAAAAGAAGCCATTCCGATCCATTTTTCAAGAAGATATACTGAAAATGATCAACAAGAAATTGAAACCGCTTTTTATCAAGCTTTTCAAAATTAAAAAACGTAGTACTTCTTTCAGAAAAAGTCCCAGTTGAAGACCTAGTATTTTCCTTCTCAGGAGGAATGTTAAATCTACAATTTGACGGGTGGTTCTAAACACTACCAATAACTAAACAAAAAAATTAAAAAACAATGAAACCTAATATATTTTTTACAGCAGACCATCACTTTGGTCACGAAAATATTATAAAATTCTCCGAAAGACCCTTTGAGTCTATGGAGCAGATGAATCAAGAACTGATTAAAAGATGGAATGAAAGAATCAATCCCGGAGATACGGTTTACCATTTAGGAGATTTCAGTCTTGGGAAACCGGATTTTACAAAAGAAATCTTAGATCAGCTGAACGGAAACATCCATTTGATCAAAGGAAATCATGAAGGAGCAGCTTTAACGTACCCTAAGCGATTTGCCTCCATCAGAGATTATCATGAATTGAAAATTGATGAGCCGGATACCAGCAATGGAAAACAGAAAATCATTCTTTTTCATTACGCCATGCGCACCTGGAATGGCTCACATCGTGGAGTCTGGCAGCTATACGGACATTCACACGGAACATTGCCGGATGATGAAATGGCATTGAGCTTCGATGTAGGAGTAGATTGCCACAATTTTTACCCGATTTCCTACGAAGAAGTCAAGGAAATCATGAAAAAGAAAAAATGGACACCACCATTTGCCCCTCGAGAGTAGTAGACAGGAGAGCTTGGGAGAAAAGAATTTAAACAGAAAATAAATCAATAGCTAAATGATGCCATATTTATGGTATCCAGATTCTTTATGACCTGGTTTATTGACTTTATCCTGCTCTCATTAATACATTGTACACAACCATGAAAACAACCAATGAAATCATAATTGTCGATTTGGAAGCAACCTGTTGGGAAAACGACAGGATTCCAATCGGACAGAAAGTAGATATTATCGAAATGGGAATTTGTAAATTGGATCTGATATCCAAAACTATTTCCCAAAAACAAAGCATTTATGTCATTCCCGAAAGATCAGAAATCAATAGATTCTGTACAAAGCTAACAGGAATTACCCCGCAATTAATAGAAGAAAAAGGAATCTATTTTGAAGAAGCCTGTGAAAAGATCAGAGATGAATACAACCCTGAATCTCTTACCTGGGCCGGATACGGAAACTTCGACAGAGAACAGATTATTGAACAATCCGACTGGCTCGGAATTGAAAATCCTTTTTCAGGACAATACCTTGATGTGATGTATGAATTCAAAAGACATTTCAGACTTCATAAATCTATTGGCTTGAAAAGAGCTCTGGATCATCTGAAAATGGATTTCGACGGAAACCATCACAGCGGAGCAGACGATGCTTATAATACCGCCAAAATTCTCAATAAGATTTTGGAATAACTTTTTAGATGGAAGTATAAAAATCAAAACTATACATTACTTCCATCCTTTAATTTTAAATATAAAACAATGAAAACAACAGAAAATATACTCATTATAGACCTTGAAGCCACGTGTTGGGAAAAGTACCCGCCGAGAGGTCAGGAAAGTGAGATAATCGAAATCGGGGTTTGTATCATGAATGCAAAAACCGGTAAAATCTCTCAAAATGAAGGGATTTTAATAAAACCCCAACATTCAAAAGTGAGCCCGTTCTGTACGGAGCTTACTACTCTTACTCAAAATATGTTGGATAATGAAGGAATCATGCTGGATGATGCTTTTGATATCCTGAGAGCAGAATACGATTCAGAAGAATTGACCTGGGCAAGCTATGGAAACTATGATCTGAATATGCTTCAGAACCAGGCCAGAAGATTTTATGTGGATTATCCTTTAAGTGATGACCATATCAATGTGAAAACATTATTCGGTGAAATTCATCCTACGGTAAGAAAAAGTGTAGGAATGCAAAGAGCCCTGAATGAACTTGGGTTTAAATTAGACGGAACCCATCACAGAGGAGTAGATGATGCCAGAAATATTGCCAAGATTCTGCATTGGTGCCTACAGCATAATTAAAATCTAAATAGATAATAATTGATATGAAGAGACTGCTCCGAAAGGTTCAGTCTTTTTTTATGGCCTTTTATTTTTTATAATTTACCTTTGATAAAAATTGTATCCCTTGGAGGAGCTCATCAAACTACTGGAACATACCAACAGAAGCGTTTTTCTGACAGGGAAAGCAGGAACTGGAAAAACTACCTTCCTGAATGATTTTGTAAAGAAAACACGTAAAAAACATATTATTGTTGCTCCTACCGGGATTGCAGCAATTAATGCTGGTGGAGTAACCATACATTCATTGTTTGCCATTCCTTCACGAACCTTTGTTCCTACCACAGAATTTGTTGATCCTAATCTTGCGATGAATATCAATGAGTTGTTTCCCCATTTTAAGTACAGAAAAGAAAAACTGGATCTTTTTCGGGAAATAGAATTAATTATTATTGATGAAGTATCCATGTTGAGAGCTGATTTACTGGATATGATGGATCATTCTTTAAGAAGAGTAAGACGAAATCAATTGCCGTTTGGAGGAGTTCAGTTGTTATTAATAGGAGATCTATATCAATTGCCGCCTGTGGTAAGAGATGATTCTGAAAGGATTTTATCAAAATTCTACGAAACTCCTTTTTTCTTTTCGGCCAAGGCTTTACAAAATGTACGATTAATCACTGTAGAATTAACAACGGTATACCGTCAGCAGGATGAAGAATTTTTAGAAATACTCGATGCAGTAAGACATGCAGACTTTCACGAACTGGATTTTGAAAAATTAAATTCCCGATACAATCCTGATTTTGAGCCTGAAAATGAAACCTACATTCATCTATGTTCTCATAATCGTATTGCAGATCATATTAATCAGAAAAAACTCACGGAGCTCAATGAAGAATCTATGTTGTATAAAGCTTCAGTGATTGGGGAGTTTAAAGAAACCCAATATCCGATGGAAGAAACTCTGGAGCTGAAAGTGGGTGCTCAGATTATGTTTATTAGAAATGATTCATCGCCTGATAAAAACTTTTACAATGGGAAGCTCGCGGAAATTTCCTATCTCGATGAAGATATTATAAAAGTCGTATTGGATGAAAGTAAAAAAGAAATTATCGTAACCACCGAAGTCTGGGAACAGAAAAGATATACTCTTGATGCTGATAAAAACATTCAAACAGAAGTATTGGGAAGTTTTGAACAATATCCTATACGATTGGCTTGGGCAGTTACCATTCATAAAAGTCAGGGATTGACATTTGATCGTGTCATTATTGATGCCGGAAGATCCTTTGCCAGTGGGCAGGTCTATGTTGCATTAAGCCGTTGCAGAACTTTGAATGGAATCGTCTTGAAATCTAAAATTTCACAGAATGCTATATTCAAAGATCATAGAATTGAAGACTTTCAGCAGGTTACCAATGCCAATGACAGGCTTACACAGATCATTGAACATGAAAAATATGATTATACATTGCATAAAGTTCAAATGACATTAGATGCAGCGTGGATAAAAGAAACAGTCTTGATTTGGAAAGAAATAGCTCTAATGGCAAAGATGTCGGATCAGGAAAAGATAGATGCTTTGTCTGATGAGTTTGAAAGAGAAAGCGAGCACCTTTTTAAAGTATCTGAAAAATTTAAAAGAATAATCCGTTTGAAATTAGCCGATTTTATAGCTGGAGAAATTCAATGGAGTGAGGTCGAAGAAAAATGTCAGGGCGCTGTACACTTTTTTTATAAGAATACTGCAGAAAAATTTTTATTGCCTTTGAAAAGTCTTTACTCGGATACGATAGGAACTAAAGGCTTAAAAAAATTCAATGAAGAAACGAAAACCTTTTTGTATGATCTTGAAAACTACATTGAAAGATTGAAAGCCAGTTACCTGTTGGATGTGCTGTTATTTGATAAAGAAATTGAAATAGATACTTCAATAACCGTTGTTAAAAAACCAACACACCTTATTACCTTTCAATTATTTGATGAAGGGATGCCTCCTTTTGAAATTGCTGAAAAAAGAAATCTTACTCTGGCAACCATCTACAGGCATCTGGCAAAAATGGGATTGACAGAAGTAGAGAGAACTTTTAAACAATAATATCACCTCAACACTATGCTCTAACTCCTGGGCTTAATTCTGTAATTTGATCATAGATTGAAGGATATAATTCCGGTGGAATAGAATGCCCCATTCCTTCAATCAGAATAAATTGTGCATCGGGAATAGAATCTGCAATATCTTTTCCACAATCCGGATGAAAAATAGGATCCTGAGTTCCATGGATAACCAAAGTTGGAATTTTGATTCTCGTTAAAACTTCCCGATCATACCGATAAGTAGCTATGGCCAGCAGTTGTCTTATAATACCGTCTTTTGTGTTTGAGCGGGTAAGCTCTTCTTCAATCATTTCTCTTTCTAAGTTTTCATCCAGTTTATATAAATCTCCTGAAATTCTTCTAGCAAAAAATAGCTTATCCTTAATATAACCCTCTTTATCTGCAATTGGATCTACTGAAGGTTTCATCATCATGGCCATAACATCAGGATCTGAAGGTGGTAAAGCCGGATTCAGAGATGTTGACATGATGATCGTTAATGATAAAACCCTTTCAGGATAGTACGACCCTAATAATTGGGCGATAATTCCACCCATAGATCTGCCTGCAAAATGAGCCTTTTCAATCTGTAAATAATCAAGTAAGCCAATCACGTCCTTGGCCATATCCATCAGAGAATAAGGAATATCTTCTGCTTTTATTTTAGAAAAGAAAGTCTGATGATTTCCAGTAAAATTCAAGGGTTTATGAGAATGAAAAACAGACATTCCGGAATCTCTGTTATCAAACCGGATCACTCTTAAACCGTGTTGTACCAATAATTCACAAAATGTATCATCCCAGCGAATCATCTGGCTTCCCAATCCTGAAATCAGTACTATGGTCTGTTGATGTTCCGCTCCTAAGATTTCATAGCAAAGATCAACTTCATTTATTTCAACAATATGGTTCATAATCCGTAAAGTTCTCCGTCAATTTCCGATAGGGCAGTTCGTTCTGCCTTTAAGATCTCCTGACGGTAATTAACATATTTATTTTCCTGAGTAGGAATAATGGTTATAAATTCAAAACTGAAATTTTCACTTCCATATTCATTCCAGTCTTGTTGTAGCTGAGTATTGGTGTATAAGCCACTTTGTAATACAAACTTCATCTTATTGACCAATGCTTCCAGATTCAATGCTCCTTTGATATATTGTTTTCCATTTATATTATTTCTCACAGCAAGTACTCCCATGGTGATAACATGGTTTTTTGCCTTTTCTCGAAGTTGCTGTTTTATAGTATTTTTCATATTGATCTATTTAATATTTCCACCCAATTCGGATAAAAGTTCAGTAGCTGTTTGCAGTTGTTTATTCTTTTTTGAAGAAAGAATATTCTTGGTGGCATATTCAGCAGTTACTTTTGCTTCTTCAAATATTTTTTTTCCATTAGGAGTAATCACAACATAGCTTACCCTGGCATCTCTTTCATTGGTTTCTCTTCCCACCAATCCTATTTTTTCCAGAGGATTTAGTAAACGGGTGATACCGGAAGCTGTAACCCCAATTTTCTCAGCCAAATCAATTCTGCGCATTTTGCTTTCAGAAGATTGACTAAGGATATAAAGAATCACAAAATCATTAAATCCCAACCCATGGGAACTCAGAGAATCAAACTTTCGGACAATAACCGATTGTAGTTTGTTGATATTCATTAAAAATAATAATTCAGAGCTTATCATTGAAAAGTATTTGAGTTCTCAAGTATTTTATTTTTGCAAATATATGAATTTTAATGAACTACAAGTATTTGTATATATTTTTTTCTGTAGAATATGCGTTCAGTTAAAATCGGAAATGGAATCAGGAAACTCAAGATCTGTAAATAGGGTATAATGTGTTTGAGTATCAATAAATTATGATTATGTTGTGATTTGTATACCAAATGGTAATTTTCATTTTTCCTTTTCTTATTTCTATCCTTTTTTCAAAGAGATGCTAATAAAACTACCAGTTTTAGGCATACTTTACGATTTCTTACTCCATATATCTTTACAATGGGAGAACTCGGTATTGAAGTAAAGCGAGTGGTAGAAGAGCTTTTATTAACTTAAAATTTTGTTAAAAAATTCACTTTTTAGGGATAATTTACTTCCGGGCAATCAAATTTCTTTATTTTAGCCGGGCAAGAATGAATTTATGCTTATTGAGGAGCAGTTTAAGGTTATATATTTAAACTATAAAATCAAGGAAATTATTCCTTTCCTAAAGAATCTTACACCTAAAGATAGAAAAGAAGTAGCTGCCATTTTGAAGAAGCACATAAACAAAGAATGGGGGCACAATACAGTATCGGTGTTGGCAGCTTTGGCGTGCAGTATAACGAAGGAGGAATATGAAAAGATGAGACCGGGATTCCATTCCATTCCGGAAGAACTTGTTGATGAACTTTTTGAAACCTATGTTCCTGATTGGATTGGAGAAAGTCATTTGTTCCTCAATGGGTTCGATTATCTGAAAGTGCTGGAATGGGAACAGAAAGGTTACTTGACTCTTCAACCTGAATTCTGGGCCTCTTTGCTTTCCTCATCATCAAGAACGGAAGAAATACTCCTTGCTTATCCGGTAACTCTGAAATCCCATATCTGGTATTTGTTTGAGCATGAATGCAGCATTACCTCTATTTATCAAAACAGAAGCTGGAAAGATGTTGTAAAGAATCTTATTGAAGAAAAGAAAATTGACCGTTCAAGAGTCTTGAAAGCAAGCCTTGCTGCAATCAATTTTAATTTTTCAAAAGAACATAATACCTGGTTCCTTGAACTTTTTGCTTATCTGGAACCTACCCACAAAGAAATTCTGGATTTACAGGATGAAATATTTATGATCTTTCATTCCACACAACATTCGTTGTTTCCGGGAGTATTAAAGATTATCAATCCGATAGTTGCAGAAAATAATTTTAAAACAGAAGATTTTTTGCAGGCTGCTGCAGCTTTGATGACTCTTCCCACGAAGAATATTGTCAATGCCCTCCTTCAGGCACTGGAGAAAATAGCAAAAGATCATAAAAAATATCATGAAACAGTATGCCTGTTTTTGATGCCTGTCTTTTTGAATAAAGATAAAACACTTCAAACCAAAGGGGCAAAGGTTATCGTTAGATACGGAGATCCACAATCAGAAAAAATAAAGACAGAACTGACATTTTATACAGCTTCTCTTCTTTCTGATGCACAGTCTTTACTGGCGAAATTTCTTCTGGTAAATGATGTCATTGAAAGTAAAGAAGAACCTAGCTATGAAGCCGCTCCATGGTATATATCACAGCCTATTACTCCTGTAGAAGCCATTGATGATTTTATTTTCCTGGCTTCTCAGATCTTTAATAATAATGAAACTTACCACATTGATCTGTTTCTGGATGCTTTGATAAGATTCAATGGTACTTTTGAAGAAGAAGATTTTAATAAGCTTGAACCTACCTTTAATGCCGCATTCAAAAGAAAAGAAACGATAGGATTCCAACATTTGATGGCCACTTTTGTGATTCATTATGGTCTGTTGAAACAGAGAAATACATCAAAAGTATTATCGGATGCCTATTTGAGTTTTCCTACACTCGAAAATTGGAGTGAAAAAAGAACTCCTTTTATTTTTAAAGCATATCAACAGCTGTTCTTAGGTGTATTTGAGTTTTTAAGAGAAAATAAACAACTTCCGTTACTGTCAGTACCGGAACATACACCTTGTTGGATCACGATGAATACTCTTGTGGATAAATTAAAAATTTATCAGCTGCAAAAAGAGATGCCTATTCCTTTTGATCTGGAGATTGCTTTACTTCGGGTAAAAAAAGAGAAGCTGAAAAAAGGGGAACAATATGCAAAAGAACAGCTGAATGATGAATATTTTGATCTTCTCAAGCCGGTTCTGGAGCAAGACTATTTTTCAAAACTTTATAAAAAAGAATTTCTTGATGGCAGTTTCGACTGGAAGCTGGGATATAAAAAGATCTATAAGTGGAATGATACTGAAGAAGTTCCAGAATCATTAATCTCTATTGAAAATAGTAAAGAACTCCATGGAAATGCTTCGTTTCTGGATTATCTTTTCAATTCTTATCACACAATGTATCAGGATGATTTGATTCGTGCTTTATATACAACCCCTTATTTTTCGGGATCTTTGGTGGTAAGCAAATACAATAGTGATTTATCCTGTTCTACCTATCAGTATGACATAAAAGGGAATATAGAATTCCTTGATGCCTTAATGAAACTGAATCTTCCGTTTCAGCCTGTACATTATTTGTTTCTGTCAGCAGGATTGTTTAATAAAGATAAAACATTCTCTGGTATGGCTTTTGAAGCCCTAGTAAACAAGGCTGTTTCAGAGGATTTTAATATTCTGGAACTCGGAATGATTATAGGCAAAAAGATTAATTTTGAATGGGCACCTGTGAAACGATTTACAGATGGGCTTTCTGGATTTATTAATCTGAGTACCAGACATAACCAAGTCTTTGAAAAACTGTTGATATCCATTCTTTCAGCAGTTGAAAAACCGGTTTTTAATATCAAAAAACTGTTGGAGCTCTATTATGAGCTCCTGAATCAAAACAGAACCCAGGTAAGTGAGAAAATTGCTGAAGGTTTGAAAGAATGGGAAAATGAGAATAACCTGAAAAAAATTATACATCAAATTAAAACACATGAAAGAAAGACTTTATGAGATCCTTAATGAGGAAAAAATACATGAGATCGTCCCTTTTCTGAAGCAGCTTACCGCAGAAGAAAAGCAGACATTAGTACCTACGATAAAAAAAATAGATCGTGAGATCAACAAGATCATCATGACTAAGAATTCTTACCATACAGCAGGCTCTGTAAATCAGCATGCTATTATTGATATTGCATCATTTGTCTGTATGGATCAAAAAAACTTTGGTAAAAATTACTGGAGTCTTTTTCGCAATATAGAACAAACAGAGCAGATTTTAGAATGGGGATGCCCAGATTGGTTCTCCGACTTTATCAATGATTCTATTGATGCTGAGTTTACAGCTTTCAATTATCAGCATATTTTAGGATGGGCAGAAAAAGGCTATATCCAGCCTAAACCTGAATTGCTGGGACATCACCTGAGTAATTATCCGGCAGATCTGGATCAGCATCCCGAAACACTCAGGACTCACTTTTGGTATCTGTGCGAATATCCATCCAAATCATTACCATTCCAGAGAGATTGGTTTCCACTGGTACAAAAGCTTGTTTTAGAAGAGAAAATCGACAGGAAAAGATTTTTAAGAGAATGCCTCCTGGCTGCCAACAGAAATTTCAATAAGAATGTGACAGGTTGGTTCATGGATGCTTTTACAGCTTTAAAACCAACAGAAAATGAATTGGTAGAGCTTCAGGATGAGTTATTAGCCGGATTAACGTCTGTGCAGTCAAAAGCTGCCAATACAATTCTTATTCATTTGAAGAAAATGGTAGGAAATCCAGCTTTTAAAAGCAGTGAATTTGCTCATTATCTTCCTAATTTGTTGAGTCAGGAAGTTAAAACCGTTGTGATGGGCAGTCTTACGTTAACGGAAAAGATCTTCCAACATAAAAAACTTGATCCTGAAGTCTTAGGAATTGCTTTAACCTCTGCATTTGTAAGCAAAGATGACAGTATACAGTCAAAAGCAGCAAAGATTATTCTGAAATATATTCCTCCGTCCGAAACGATAAAAGAATCACTTTCTCATTACTCGGATAATATTCTGACGAATGTGCGTGCTCTTTTAGATCCATATATAGAAGAAGAACTTCAGGAGCTGGAAGCAATTGTTTCAGAAAAAATATCTTTGACCACAGAAGAAAATAAAGTTAAGGTATTGGAAAGTTTTGAAGATTTAATGTTTTTCCTTCCCTTAGCTATAGAAGATCCATACAGCCATCATTGTGATACAGCTTTGTCCGGCTTTGCCCGCTTTGCTAATGATATCAATGAAGAGTCTGTAAAATTAATAGAACCTGTATTTCTTAAAGCCTGTAAAACCATTGCAAAATGGGAAGTTCCGTATTTGAATGTCCTGATATGCAATCTTATTATTAATTATGGATTAAGTTTATTGGAAAAATATCCGGATCAGCTTAAAAATCTGGAAAAAATATATCAGAAAACCAGTAATGAAGAAGCTGCAAGAGAAGGATATTTAAACTATCAAAAAAAGCTTGGCCCTATTGCAAAAGTGGGAGCAGGTAGCCCTGTAATGAAAGCTTTTAAGGAGTTGGCAATATATACTTATGAAAAAATAAATGCTGGTGACAGCGTTCCTTTACTATTTGCCATTACCCATGCTCCTTGTTGGATCTGTCCCGTTACTTTGGTAGAAAGGCTTCAGGTATATCAGGATAAAGATATAGAACCTCACCATCTGGATTTGCAGTTGGCATTGCAGCGATGTGCTTTAGATAATACTTCTGAGGCATTACAGCTTGCTGAAGCAAAATTAAAAGGAGAATATAAAGAACTAATGCTTTTCTTCTTTGGTAAAAATCCACAGCCAAAAGGGAAATTCGAACATCCTGCATGGTGGATGACTGCCGGAATTACACGTTCTCCGGGAACAGATTTTAAAGAGTTTAGTAGTTTTGGATATGATACAATTCCTAGGGAGTTTTTTTCAGGTGTTTATCAATGGAAAACCATTGACAGCAAGAAAAATTCATACTATCCCACTGAGCTGAATATTACCATTCCAAAATATCACGTAGAAAAAAGAAAAGATCCGTTGCTGCTGGAATACTTTATTGCTGAACCAAGAGAGCTTTCTGAAACCATTGGAATGATGTGGTGCTTTCCAAACACATTAGGGAATGCCTTGGCTAAAGTGATTAAAAGCTGTCTTTTCTATTCAGGTATTGCAGAAGTGTATGAAAGAAATCTAGTACTGAATACAGCACAAGCCCTTTATCAGGTTAAAAAACCTTTGGAAGAAATGGGATATCTGTTTTTAGGTACCATTTTCCTGGATGGAGATAAAACAATCCGTGGAACTGCTGCTGAAATCTGGCTGGAACATGTTTCTCACAAGATGATAGACAATGCGCAATTAGGAAAAGTGATTGGTACTCATGAAAAATTGGAGTGGGCACCGGTAAAAAGATTGACAGATCTTATTCAACATCAGATGCTGAATGTCAGTAAAAATCATAATATTGCATTGGAAGAACTAATTTCCAACATTCTCCTTCAGATGGATAAGCCTGTTACCAACCTGAAGAAATTGCTGGAGGTGTACCACGAAGTATTAGCTTTAAACCAGTCGGAAGCTCATAAAAAAGTAATCGAAAAACTCAACGACTGGAAAGAAAACTCGAGCCTGAAAAAAATCTGCAATCATCTTCTAAAAAAATAGATGTATGGAAGATATGCTTACTTATAATTATTCAAGATCATCCTCATTCGTAAAGAAAGATGCGCTTGAAGAACTGTTTCTTGCCCAATATAGCGAGATACAGAAAAAGACAGATGTACCCTGTTTTTTTTGGGGAAATGTGAGACAGCCTTTTATATTGGCGCGTTGTCTCATCACGCTTTCCAATATTGTGAAATCAAGTTTCAGTTTATCACCATTTCAAATGGCTCTTCTTAAAGATCCGATCGTTACTGCTGGGAACGAAAGACTTCGCTTTGAAGGCTTTTCCCATTGTGCAGGCGTATATGCCCGTGTAGATGTTCTTCCTGGTGGACTGGATGGTGAGTTCCTGAAAAACGGAACCACCAATGTAGACTTTAATCAGACTATGATAACAGCCTTGGGAAGCATTCGTCCCAACGAACAAATTATGCTTTCTGTGGGAGAAAAAGAAGTGGGACTGTACAAGGAAGAAAAAAAAGTAGTGGAAAGAAAAGTTCCACTGCCTGTAAAATGGATAAAAGGCCTGGGAACTGTGCAGATTTATCTTTCCGAATCGGAAAAACAACATACCTTTAATAAGATTCAGACCCAGCAGTTGTTCAGAGGAATGCCAAAAGGAGTAGTGAAGTCAGATTACTATCTGATTGTAAGAGGAAACAAACCAATGTTCTCTCCTGTAAAATCCGTTGATGCTGTTTGTATTGGAGGTCTTCATAGACTTCGTTTGCTGGAACCTTTGCTTCCGTATATTGATTCTATGCAGGTGTTTCCACATCCGAATATGCAATCTACCACTTGGCAGCTCTATATGGGAAATATAAGATTCAGCTTTTCTTTATCAAGAGAAAGCTGGCGCGGATTCTCAGGTGAAGGAGCCTTGTTAAACAGCCTGACTACAGAAGTTCCTGATGAATGGATGGATGCATTAGATAAATATGCCTATGCCAATCAGTCGTTCAATGCAACAACTCTGACAATAGAAGAAAATCTTAGTGTAAGTAAAACAGAAAACTTAACAAGAAGATTGGCTGCTATGGGATTACTTGGATATGATCTGGATGATAATGAATTTTTCTACCGCAGATTACCTTTTAAACTGAGCCGGATCTTAGGGTTGAATCCTCGAATGAAAAATGCTGAAAAGCTGATTGAAGAAGGAAAAGTAGAGATTTTAAATAATACCAAAGAAAGAACAGAAGCCAGAGTAGAAGGTACAGGTGTACATCATACTGTAATTCTGGAAGAAGATAAAGAACGCTGTACCTGTGAATGGTTTAGCAAGTATCAGGGCGAAAGAGGGCCTTGTAAACATGTGTTGGCGGTGAAGAAAATGGTGAATCTAGTATATTAAATCTAAACTTCGGCAAGCCCTAAGGGCTTGCCGAAGTTCGTTAGAATAGCAATAGATTTAATAAGGAATTATTTTTTAACAGAGACAAGAGCGATAATAGCAAAAAAAGGAGCTAGTGAAAATGTGCCGTATAAAACTAAAGATGCATTTTGTGTACCTTCTATCCCTCCAGAAATTGATTGATAACTTCTTCCTGTATAAAAGTTTTGTTGAGAAATGATTGATCAAAATACAGCTGAATGACTTCCAGATCAGCTGAAGCTTTTTCTGTTGAAAAAATCTTACCGGGAGAAAGAATAGCGATCATAGTCGGGCCAAGTTCAAAACTATGATGCCCGATTGTGATCTAAGTAAGTCCTTTTAAACATAGCAAAACAATGTCGTCATTATTCTTTTGCGGAACTACAGCCAGAAACTGACTGGGATCTTTTGTGTAAAGGATATCTGAATTCATTTTAAGTTTTATTGAAGATTCATCCACTCTTCATAAGAAAGTACTCCCAATTCCGGCTTACTTTCTCCTTCCAGAATGGAAATAAACTCAAGCTGATTACCATCCGGATCATTAAAATAAATAGCCAATGCAGGCATCCACGCAAATACCATAGGTTCTATACTACCGTTTTTCAAAAAATTATAAGGCTTTAAATTTTTATTCTCTAAAAACTTTACGGAATAATTCAAAATGTCTTCCTTAGTACTGGTAAACGCGAAATGTCTTGTCTGAAGGTTTTCTTTCTGCTCCCATAATCCAAGCATAAACTCCTTTCCTTCTCCAATCCAAAGAAATGCAATAGGTCTTGTTTCATCTCTATGTGCCAATTTCAACCCCAATACTTCAGTATAAAACTGAATTCCTTTTTCTAAATCACTTACCTGAACATGGGTTTCGTATAATCCTTTAATCATAGCTTTAATTTTAATACCACAAAGCTAGAAAACACTCGTATAACAGCCTTGTAATACCGATTTCTTTCATGAAAATGAATGATAGATAAAAGATAAAAGATAAAAGATAAAAGATAAAAGATAAAAGATAAAAGATAAAAGATAAAAGATCTTGCCGTTAAACAACAATTATGCATCAGGATATCAACATCAATAGAGGCGGGCTTTAGCCCGGCTTTTTTGTAAACATAAATTATTTATTAGGATATCAACATCAATAGGGGCGGGCCTTAGCCCGACCAAACAATAAACCATCAAATTCCATTGGCTTTAGCCAAAACTTAAAATCGGCCTTATCAGCAACATCTGAGAGATCTTCAAATCCTTCATCAACCCCGCTTGAAATAAAAAGTAATTTTTTTTCAAAAAAATAATCTACGCAAAAAGACTGCGTAATACTGTTCTTACTTTGCATCAGAAATCAGAGAGGAAGCAAAACTCTTCCCATGTTTAACACTAAAAACAGTAACTCATGAAATTTAACTTTCTAAGAAAAGAAAAAATAGTGGTAACCAACCACGAAGGTGCAAAAGCTTATGTAATGACACCTGCAGAAGAATTGTACAGTGCTGTAGTGACAACAGGACTGTCAGATATTACGTATGAAAAAGGAAATGACAGATTAGAGAGAATACAATCTCTGATTCAGAAAAACGATCCGGAATTTGTTGCAAAACTTGCTGTATATGCCAGAAAAGATATGCATCTACGTTCTATTCCATTAGTTTTGGCCACAGAATTAGCGAAGGAAACTTCTGGTAACGGTCTGGTGAGCAAAACGGTAGATGGCGTGGTTCAGAGAGCAGATGAAATTACAGAATTGTTAGCGTATTATCAGCTTGCTAATGAAAGAACGGAGACCAAAAAATTGAATAGACTGTCCAAGCAGATCCAGAAAGGTCTGGCAAAGTCTTTCAATAAATTTGATGAATATCAGTTTGCTAAATACAACAGAAAAGGAGAAGTAACCTTAAAAGACGCTTTGTTTCTTGTACATCCAAAAGCAAAAGATGAAAACCAACAGTCCATTTTCAACAAGATTGTAAATGATATTTTGGAAACCCCTTATACATGGGAAGTAGAACTTTCAGTATTGGGTCAGAAAAAGTTTGTAAACGAAGCTGAAAAGAAACAGGCTTTCAAAAGCAAATGGGAAGAACTGATCTTCAGTAATAAACTGGGATATATGGCTACTTTACGAAACCTAAGAAATATTCTTGAAGCCGGAGTATCTCCAGAGGCAATGAGTAAGGTTTGTAATTATTTGTCAGATGAAAGAGCAGTGCGCAATTCAAAACAATTGCCATTTCGTTTCCTGGCTGCGTATAGAGAATTGAAAAAGATTGATTCTCCTTATCTATCCTCTGTTTGGAATGCATTAGAAGAAGCAGTAGTGGTAAGCGCACAGAATATCAAAGGTTTTGGGTTCAATACTTCGGTAGTGATTGCGGCAGACGTTTCAGGTTCTATGCAGAAATCAGTTTCTCCTAGGAGTAAAGTATTATTATATGATATTGGTTTGCTGATGTCTATGATCCTGCAGTCGAAGTGTCAGAATGTGACTACAGGAATCTTTGGTGACCGATGGCTGCGTGTTGCGATGCCAAAACAAGGCATTTTGAACAATGTAGATGCCTTCTACAAAAGGGAAGGTGAAGTAGGATATTCTACGAATGGTTACCTGGTGATCGAAGATTTGATCAAAAGAAAAGAAATCGTAGATAAAGTAATGTTGTTTACCGATACACAACTGTGGGATAGCAGCGGAAGAGGAAACTCTTTTGAAGATACATGGAGTAAGTATAAATCGATGGCTCCCTAAAGCTAAACTTTATATTTTTGATTTGGCAGGATACGGCAGACAGCCTATTGATGTTAAAAGAAATGATGTATACCTTATTGCAGGCTGGTCAGACAAGATTTTCGATGTATTGAATGCCTTAGAAGACCAAAAATCAGCCATAGAAATGATTGAAAAAGTAGTGCTGTAAAAGGCACTGCTACTTCAGTTATCCTTAATTCCTAAAAAATAAACCCATGAAGATTATCAATAAATATCCCGTGTTTGTAAATGTTGTACGGATAGGGAAAGAATCTTTTCAATTCAAATTTAAGAAATCATTATGCTTTGATGAAGGAGAGGATTTTTTTGTAGTCAATTTTCATGGGTTAAAGATTCATCAGGATGCTGAAGAATGTATTAAATCTATAAAAAATGACCATCTGAATATGGATTCAGTCATTACGATTGATGGCAATACCATGGAGATCTTTACAGGGAGCTTTGAAGAATCCCTTTGGGGCGATTGGTGTACAAGCTTTTCTCCATTTGAATTTGAAAGGTATGATACCATGTATGTTCAAAAAGAACTAAAGGATTGGGAGGATGAATTATTATTAACCGTTAGAATGCAGGTTCTGGAAAAAATACGTCAGCATGTAATGAGCCCTGAATTTAGAAATAAGATACATGAGTATTGCACAGATGATATACTGAAGATAGGCTTGGAACCAATGCAACGGGAAACATTAACAGATGTTCTGGAAAAAATTAACAAGCTTAATGCCTGGGATTATTATGAAGTATTTGTCCGAAAAGGAAGATTTGATATCAGTTAAATTATACCCAATTCATTATAATTAAAATGGAAAAAATCGTAGAAGATCTTACCCATCTCTGTATATGCTCTGTTTGCGGAGCCCCTGATTGTGGTGCCGAATATGCATTGTGGACAGAATTTGAAGGCCAAAAAGAATATGTAACTTTTGGTGGTGATAGTTTCGGAAGCTACCTTAATTATTGGTATTATGAAGGAATTCCTTTCTGTGAATACAGACAATTGCCCGAGTTTGTAAGGCATTACACAGAGTACATAGGATGGCGTGACCATGAAACCGAAGAAATAAAAGCTGATGATTTTCTGAGAACTTTAGAATCCATAAAGAATAGCCAAAAGGCAGATCAGGATTTTGAAGAATATTATTATCCTGTTTTTAAAAGATTCGTGGAAAATGTTATCCAAAAAGGAGGTAAGCTATTTATAGAAATTTAAAAACAAAATAAGCCTTATAAAAATTAGTATATTAGGAGCTTATTCCCGCTTTCCGCTATATCTTTTTCGCCTGCCTTAGGGCAATTCAGAAAAAGGATGCCACTGCAATCGGGGCTAGAAAATGCAGAGATATATTATGATAGAGCTTATTAACACCATTGAAATTAATCCTTTAAAATATTCCAAAGAAGACTTTGAATTACCGGAAGCCGTTGAGTATCCTGATCCGGAAGAGTATTTTTTGAAACTGACAGAAACAGCATCACGGCTTACCCTTAATTTTAATGGGATTCAGAAAGGTTCCAATCTGGTAGATATTGAAACCATTGATGATGAAAGTTTACAAATGATTGTAGCTGGAAAACTTAGTGAAGTAGAATTTGAAGACCCTGATGAAAATGGTTTTGTATTATCTTTTGATGGTGGAATTGTATTGAAAAAAGATGATGAAGTTCTTATTCAGCCAAGCTGCTGTGGAGATATGGAAAATATTGAAAACTGGGAGAAAGTTATAGATAACAGATCTTTCGGATGGGCAGAAATGTGGATCGGACATCCCTGGGTTTTGTATAAAAGAGAAAATGGAGTCATCAGTTTTTCAGATTATACAGAAGCTAATATTAATGAGGTGAAAAATGTAAAAATAAAATTTGAAGTTGATGAATCAGAATTTCAAAATGAATTGGGAAAAGTGATCCAACATCAGATCCGTTTTAAAAATAGAATTTTAGATATTTTGAAGAAAATGAATATCAACAATGCCGAGGTAATTTCAAAACACATGTCCGGTATTGAATAAAAAGATACAACCATGGAAAAGCTGTTTGATAGAATAGAACAAGATTTGAAAGAAGGAAAAAAGAAAAAAGCTTGTGACAGATTAAGAAATTTAATCAACCAGTTTCCAAATGATCTTTCTTTGAGAACTAGATTAGGCCAGATTTATTATAACGCAGGATTTCTTGATGAAGCCGGAAAGTTCTGGATTTTATCTGAACCTGAAAATGAGGAAATGGAAAAAGCTGTTGCGCTCTACAGAAAGACATTAAGCAATTCTGGAAATGCTATTTTAAAAGATATTGTCTTCAGAGGAAATAAAACTCTCCTTAATGAATATGCCGTGAATATTTTGGCTGAACTTGAGAAAGATAGCCTCAATAAAACAAAACATATCCCTGATTTTAAACCTAAAAACAGAGAGAGCAGCAATTATCCAAAGTCGGAAGCCAAAACAGGATTTCTAAATACTTTAATGTTCATAATGTTGATCGTATTTCTGATATCGCTTCCTATTTTAGGGATTTTCAAACTTTTTGAGTTGATAAAATCATTATTTTCCTATTAAAAAATAAACTACGTAAAAAGGATGCGTACTTACTATGTAATTTTGCAGTATAAATATTACCGGTGTCGTAAGAAAGATTTACTTCGATTCCAAAACTGACAGTGTCTTTCACCAAGTTATCCGGTAAAAATAAACCAATGCCGTAGCTAAGAGTTTCATCGTCAACTTCCAATTGAAACCATTAATTACTCTTATGATTTTTTGCTTGGTTTTTATAAAAAAAATGAACTGCGTAAAAAGAATGCGCAGTAACCAGATAAATTTGTAACATCAACTAATAACCATGAATAATTATAAACCAGATCTTAAAGAAGCAGTGTATTGAGGTTAATACTCAATACTCATGAAAAAAATTAAAACTTTAAGACAAAAATTCGGAATCAATGAATATGAATGGATTGATTTCCCGAAGAAAATTTCCGGGGTACAGATTTCCAGATTCCAATACGGAAACGATTTAGGATGTTCGTATTGTTTTCCACACGGATTAGAAGTGGTGAACGCAAAATATACCAAGTTTCAGCGAAACTGGAAGAAATTCAGAAGAACCCAATGGAAAAATTAAAAGCAAGTGCCGTAAAACAGAACTACTTCGTGGGGTAACAGAGGTATAGGTTCAAGTCCTGTTCTGCGAAAGCAGATGGTATAAAGATAGCACGCCGTTAATACGAGTCTGTTTAGCTGATTGCCTTGCTGTTTTTGATTATCATTTTGTAATCATATTTGAAACGAATACAAATGGAAAGCAAAAAAAGTATAAATCAAGTGTCGTTTAGGAATCATACTTCGACCACATCATTAGGTTATAGGTTCAATTCCTGTCATTCTTGTTGTAAACGGGATGTAGCTCAAAAATAGGATAGAGCAAATGAAAGAAAGGATTCCATACTTTTACCTTGATTATAATAAGAGTGCCGTAGAAAAGGCTTACTTCGGTTTATTTGGTTCAACTCCAGAAGATCATGAAAATGATCTGTAAATGTCTTTTCAAAATTTGCCTCTTTTTATTTTTAAAATTAATAACAATGGATATACCAATTAATCTGACTGAATTTTTATACTGGGTCAAAGAACGTACAGAAAAAATATGGTCTGTAGATGATGAGAATTGTCTCAATGGATTTTACGGTGCCAAATGGCAAGGCCTTTCAGATGAACAGATTAACGAGATCGAGTATAAGTATGAAGTTCGGTTTACACCAGAGCATCGGGAGTTTTTAAAAATCCTTCATGCTATTGATAAAAAAGAAATTGTTGAATATGAAGATGAGGGAGAACTGATTATAGAAGAAAGTACATTCTTCTATAATTGGCTTGCTGATGAAAAGGAAGTTGCGGAAATAATAAAAGGCTCTTATAATTGGATGAAGCACGATGTTGATGAAAAAAGTCAGGTTTGGCTGAAGTCATGGGGGATAAAACCCGCATCTTTGGATAGGAGAATAGAAATTTTTGAAGAATGGTTTTCTCATGTTCCGGCTCTTTTACCTTTAAGAGGTTTCCGATATATTGTAAGTGATGAAAATCTTAAATGGAAGCCAATTATTTCAATGGGGTCTTCTGATATTATTGTTATGGGCTGGGATTTCAGAACTTATTTATTAAATGAGCTAAGGAATCATCTTGATATTCATATCGAAGTCTTTGATGAAGAAGACCAAATGTTTTATCCGGAACTTATTGATGAGGTTCAGCAAATATTTGATGAAAATTTTAAATATGATGAAACCAAAGATATTCCTTTTCTGAAAGAAAGAATTCTTTATTTGTCTTCTGGTTGGAGTAGTTTTGGTTTAATGGATTACCCTGAAAATGCCAGAGTTCATCCTATCTATATTGCTGAAGAAGAAAAATAAAAACAAACAAGTGCCGTAGAATAGTGCTACTTCATTCATCACGACGGGGACACGGGTTCGAGTCCCGTCTCTTCCACTCAAAACAAAGGAAGAGTAGCTCAGCTGGTTAGAGCACGACATCACTATTTGCCTGTCGCCTTGTTTTATTATTAAAAAATAAATATTTACAAAAAATTAAATAAACGAAGCCAAAAGCAGGGAGGAGGAAATAATCTTTGTATCGTAATTTTCTAAAAAGTCCGACAAGTTATTCTTTCAGACTTTAACAACTTCCTTTCTTCCCACTTCAAGCTTCCTTTCTAAATGATAAGTGTCGTTAGAAAAAACTTCATCGTACCTATTGGGGAGGAATAGCGAAGTCGGTCACTCCGGCAAGGCTATCCGGTTCGACTCCGGCATACGTGTGCCCCGGGTTTTTCTTACTATTACCTTATAAAAAAAGCCGATATATTATTTATCGGCTTTTTTTATAGCTTGATCCAGCTCTTCCTCAAACATGAGTTTCCATTTGGAAAGAGTAGTTCTGCTTATCTTATATTTTTTAGACATATAACTGGTAGAATGGCCATGCTTCTTTTGATACTCAAGAAGTTTAAGCATCGTTTTTTTGTCGTACGTTTTAAGTTTTTGATTGTTTCTTTGGCTTTCCTTAGAAGGTTTGAAAAGCCTGTCATTGAATTTCAGAACATCTTCACTGGTATCCAGCTTTCCAAGAAGTTCCTTTATTTTAGGATCTTTTAATTTATCAGGATACTCCATTTTGAGCATGTCCATGTATATCTTCTTATAATTGGGACGCATCTCTTATTAATTTATCCGTTAATGTCAGTTTTCTGAAGCCACCTATGAAGTGTACTTTTAGGAATAGAATACTCCTTAATAACTTCACTTTGAGTCATCTCCCCTGAAAGAATTCTTTTCATAATGAATTCCTTAATTTCCTGAGTATAAATGTTTTTTCTGAAGTAAGGGATCTTGTCAGATTTTTGCTGATTTTTGTTGGCTGCTGCAGGCGGAGCATATAAAATCAAGTGTGAACTGTAGAGCCTGAAAAAATCATATTCTAATAGTTTACTCCATCTTAAAAGAAGATCCACATCTATTGATCTATTGTTGTACATTCCTTCTACAGTATCTTCATCTCTATCCAGGAACTTACATATCCTCTCCATGGTTATTTCGCTTTCATCAACCCTCTCCTTAATAAACTTTCCAATATGGATTTCTTTGTATAACATTTTTATTTAATATTATCTATATTATTAAAACTTATGCATAAGAAAACGCAAAACAGGCAATATATATTATTCTATCATTACAGAATGTAATTCACTTATTTTTGAAATCAGAAAATGCAGGATACATTCAAAATTTTGAATTCCTTAATGCGACTTATAAAGTCTTTGGAAATAGGTTAGGACAGCTTAATCTTAAATGGATATTTTAGGTATAGGCTTTATTTCCAACGGGTAATCGCTCCTCTTCTGTTTCAAACTTCTTTTTTCTACCATTTGTGTAAATAATATATAGCCTATTAAACTTGTTTCATGCAATTCTATTTACGTTAAGCTTTTGTGTTGAAAGGTTGTATGTGTATTGACAACCAGTTTTTTACGTTTAGAATATCTTGTTTAGTACCAAATAATCTGCTTAATTGTTTTCAAATTTAAACAAAAATTAAAAGCGAAGACAAGGAGAAATATAAAAAAGTTTGTTTATGGACTAATTTTAATTAAAATTAACATATTATTTGAACGGAAGTGTGAATTATTCTAAATAAAAGTAGTATAAAGAGGCAAAAGAGAAAATTGTATAGCATTCAATAAGTATTTACCTTTGCATTTCAATGAAAAATACTATCAGCTTATTCGATTTTTCGAAGAAAATAAATTATAAAAATGAACTATTGGCAGGCTTTACGGTTGCCATGACCATGATTCCCGAGTCTCTTTCATTTGCGATTCTGGCAGGATTATCTCCACTTACCGGATTGTATGCTGCTTGTCTAATGGGATTGGTAACGGCTGTTTTGGGAGGCCGCCCGGGGATGGTTTCTGGAGGAGCCGGAGCAACCATTGTTGTTTTAATTGCACTCATAAAATCTCACGGCATCGAATATCTCTTTGCTACCGTAGCTTTGGCTGGAATCCTTCAAATACTTGTTGGAGTTTTTAAATTAGGAAAATTTGTAAGACTCATTCCACAACCGGTTATGTACGGATTCCTGAACGGATTGGCGATCATTATTTTTATGGCGCAGGTTGAGCAGTTTAAAATTACAGATGCTAATGGAGTTGTAAATTGGCTTCAGGGAATGCCTTTGTATATCATGGGAGGTTTAACGGTGCTTACTATTACGGTTGTCTACTTTTTTCCAAAACTTACAAAAGCTGTTCCTGCATCTTTAGTAGCGATTATTGTTGTATTTGCCATTGTTCTTGGGTTTAATATTCCCACGAAAACAGTAGCAGATATCGCCCATATCAGTGGAAATCTTCCAAGTTTTCATATACCACAGATTCCTTTCACTCTGGAGACCCTGCAGATTATTTTTCCCTATGCCTTAATTATGGCTGGTGTAGGTCTTATCGAATCATTGTTAACTTTATCGATGGTGGATGAGATAACCAATTCTAAAGGAAGTGCCAACAAAGAATCAGTAGCACAAGGATTAGCTAATATTAGCAACGGTTTTTTCGGTGGAATGGGAGGATGTGCAATGGTTGCCCAAACTTTGGTAAACCTTAATGCAGGCTCTAGAGCACGACTATCAGGAATTATCGCTTCTATCATGATCTTATTGATTATTTTGTTTGGAGCCCCTATTATTGAGAAAATTCCGATGGCGGCCTTAGTAGGAGTAATGATGATGGTTTCTATCAGTACCTTTCAGTGGGTTTCTATCAGAATTGTGAATAAAATGCCGAAATCAGACATATTTGTAGGAATTACTGTTGCTTTAATTACCGTGGTTCTGCATAATCTTGCCCTTGCTGTTTTGGTAGGAGTGATTATTTCTGCTTTAGTTTTTGCCTGGGATAATGCCAAGAGGATTCGTGCCAAAAAATATATTGATGAAAATGGAGTTAAACATTATGAGATATATGGGCCATTATTTTTTGGTTCTGCAACAGCCTTTGCAGATAAATTTGATCCAATAAATGATCCTGAGCAAGTGGTGGTAGACTTTAAGGAAAGTCGAATCGTAGATATGAGTGCCATCGATGCAGTAGATAAATTATCAAAACGATATAAACAACAAGGGAAAATAGTATTACTTCGCCACCTTAGTGAAGACTGCCGCAAAATGTTGAAAACTGCTGAAGCTGTAGTAGAAGTTAATATTCAGGAAGACCCTAGCTATAAGGTGATGCCGGAAAAGTAGGGTATAAATCAATAAGTGAATTTTGCTTTGCAAGTGAATCGTGAATTTTTTGAAATATAGTTGAAACTAACAAGCGAAGCGAATTGACTATTCACTATTCACAACAAGAAATACTTAAAACTCACACAAGGACTGTAAGATAAATCTACAGTCCTTATTTTTTACCATTTCTTCTCTCAAATCATAAAATATCTTAAAACAGAGAGGTAAAGTTATGCAGTAATGATAAAAATTTTATCTTTGGGAAGATATAGAGAATTAAACACTTTTTGATGATTAATAAATTTTAAATCTTTTTCAAGAAGCTAAATAAAACTTTTAACTTAAAACATATTGAAAACAGATATCGACATTCATAACCACTGTCATTTTTCTTTTGACTTGTGGCTCACCCTAATCAAATCTCACCCTGAATTTAAAGCAAAAAGAGTTGAGCTGTTCTCCTCATTTTTTAATGTGGACGCTCCGATTGAAGTGGTTGCAAGAACTGTAAAATATTATGATGATCTTTGCAATACCATTAACGAAGTTACAGGAGGAAATATAGACACTTTCGAGATTTATCTGATGATTCTGGGAGCATTGAATGTAGATGTAAAGCTTTTAAACAAAGAAAAGCTGAATGAGTTTTATGTAAAAAGCGAAGAACTGTTTCTTGAGTATAAACCTGTTGTCATTTTTGAAAATATTCATGATTTTTTTGATGAAATTAAAAATCAGGGAAAAACCATCAATATTCTGAGTAATACAGGATTTATCAAAGGAAAAACCATGAGAAAGTTTCTGATTCATGAAAATCTGGATCAGTATATTGATTTCCATATTTATTCTGACGAAATCAACTGTTCAAAACCGAACCCACTTATTTTTCAGGAAGTGAAAAATAATCTTAAAGATCAGGATCTTCCACTAAGCCAGATTCTACACATTGGTGACAATCCGGTTGCCGATTATAAAGGAGCAAAAGACTTTGGGTTCAGCGCACATTTACTTAAACACTAACCATAAACATGAACAAAAGATACAGCTTACACCACATTCATTCAGCAGATGAGTTTACTTTCTCACCGGCAGAATACAGCTATTTCAAGTATGGCGATAAGTCGTATGCTGAAAAATTTGCAAAAGAATTATTCGACGGATTTATTTCCGAAAACGAAGAACTTTTAAATACAGATAAAGAGATTGTAGTGCTTCCAAGCCCTTATATGGCCATTCCTACGGCTTCCAATTTCTTATGTTTTTACTTTAAAAAACATTTGGATTATTATTTGTTTCAAAAAGAGAAAAAGTCAAGTATTTTATCAAAAATCAATAGAAATCATACCTATATCACAGATTATGGAAACCTTAATTTTGAGGATCGTAAAAATCTGATTGCCAATGATACTTATTACATTGATAAAGACTTTTTAAGGGGAAAACTTTGTATTTTTATAGACGATATAAAAATTACAGGAAGTCACGAGTTTACAGTGAACAGAATCCTGGATGAATATGATGTGGAAGCAGACTTCATATTCCTGTATTATGCTGAACTGATGAACTTTGATCTGGATCCTAAAATTGAAAACTTTTTCAATTATTATGCAGTGAAAAACGTAAAACATATTGCAGAAGTAATGAATAAATTCAGTTTTCAGTTCAATACAAGGATTGTAAAATATATTTTAGGCTTAGATTCAAGTAATTTTGATTATCTTACGTCTAAAGTAAAAAAAGAACAGATGGATCTCCTGCTGGAGCTGGCCATTAGCAACAATTATCATTTAATAAAAGAATATAAAAATAACATCAATACTTTAACACAAACGGAATTATATTATGGCTATTAACTTACAAAAAGGACAAAGAGAAAACATCAACGCACCTAAATTCACTGTAGGTTTAGGATGGGATATTAATAATACTTCTACAGGAACAGCATTTGACCTTGACGCTTCTTTATTTTTGTTAGGTGATGACAAAAAATTAGTTTCAGATAATCACTTTATTTTTTATAATAATCTTGAGTCTCCGGACAAAGCAGTAATCCACACTGGTGATAACCTTACAGGAGAAGGATCAGGTGATGATGAGCAGATCAAAATTGATCTTACAAAAATTGACGATTCTGTAAAGGAAATTACGGTTGTAGTAACGATTCACGATGCAGACACAAGAAGACAAAACTTTGGACAGGTAAGAAATTCTTTCATCAGAATTTTCAATACAGATACGAATGAAGAGATCTTAAAATACGAATTGGATGAAGATTTCTCAATCGAAACTGCAGTAGAATTCGGAAGAATCTATAACAGAAACGGAGAATGGAAATTTGAGGCTGTAGGAGCAGGACAGAGAGACGGCCTTGAGAAATTTGTATCAATTTATCAGAAGTAATCATGGACAATCAAGAAAATCAACCTATAGATCCGCTAGGATCAATTGAACCTCTTAGAACATTTGAACCTACACCAATGGTTCCGCCAACACCGGCTCAGCCTGCTCAAAATGTAGCACCAGCAGTGCTTGTAGATAGAGAGGGGAATGTAAATTTAACACAGTTGCCATCAGAAGACCGCCAGAAATATGAAATTTTGGCGAACTCTATTGATGAAGCTAATCCAGGATCCATTGTTAATTTTGGAGCAGAACTTCAGAAAACATTAACCAATCAGAGTGATAGCTTCTTAGGAAATGTAAGAAGATCAAACTCAGGAGAAGTGGGAGGGCTTATCAATGATCTTTTGGTAGAGCTGAACTATGTAGACGTAGAAGAGCTTAACACAAACAAAGTAAAAAGCTTTTTGAGTAAGTTACCATTCATGAAGAAGGTAATCACTCAGGTGGAAAACCTGTTTACAAAATATGATAAAATCATTAACAATATTGAGCAGATCTCCTATAAAGTAAATGCAGGAATCATTACTTCTACAAAGGATAACGCAGTTCTTCAGACGATTTTTGAAAGCAATGTAAATTCTATCAAACAAATTGAAGAACTTGTGATTGCTGGAAATATTAGAATGGAAAGAGCGGCTGTCGAGTTAGCTCAGATGGAAACTGCTCCACAGAATTTCCAGGACTATCAGATTGCCGATAAGAGAGATTTCATTGCAAGATTAGATAGAAGAATGGCTGATCTTAAAGTGGTACGTGTGATCATGATGCAGTCACTTCCTCAGATTAGATTGGTTCAGAATAACAACGTTTCTATTGCAGAAAAAGCGCAAACTATTCTTACCACTACACTTCCTTTATGGAAAAATCAGCTTTCGCTTGCCGTTGCGATGTACAGACAGCAGCAGAGTATTGAAATTCAGCAGAAAGTATCTTCTACTACAGAAGAAATTTTGAGAAAGAATGCAGAGCGTCTTGGTCAAAACTCAGTGAATGTAGCGAGAGCTAATGAACAGACCATTGTATCTGTAGAAACATTAAGAGAAACAACTTCAATGTTGATCAATACATTAAATGAAGTGAAACAGATTCAGAAACAAGGAGCTGACAACAGAAGAAAACTGGATCAGGATCTTCAGACATTGGAGCACGAATTGAAAGCAAATGTCAGAGGTTAATTTTTAGGGTACTAAGGTGGGGGAAGATGCAGCAACCATATTGTCACAAAGCAGAAGAAGGTTAACAAGACTTAAGCTTCTTGCTAATTTTTTTGAACATATTGACATAATATCAATTTACATCAAAACAGATATTATCCACAATTTGTTCCAGGAAAATACGGCTCTGGATTACAATAAGCTGGAACTTTTTCACCTGCAGTATACCGACAGTCTTATCGAACTTTTGACGAAGATAAAAAGACAAAAGGAAAATGATATGCTGGCGGTTCTTAATGAAATTGACATCAACAATAAATATATTTCAGGTTTTGAAGAAAGGCAGGTAGACAATTTTCAGACAGATAGGAAAATGTACAGCGGTATATTCTCTCAACATTTGAAGGCTTTGTATAAAGATCTTACAGAAGATATTTTCACTGCCAATTGGGAGAATGTATTGTATTTCCATAAAAAATATGCTAAAGAATTTTATAGGACAGAAGCTGATGAATCTCTGCTGAAATCTGAAAACTTTCCGGCATATCAATATAGAGATTATTCTATTGAAAGAAAATTATTGGGAAGGCTGAATATACAAGGATTTAAAGTCCGTTTTGTATGTGGTTATCAGATTGGAACCCATGAATATGAGCTTTTCAAAATCTTTCAGACGGATGATCATTTTATTTTCAGTGTGGATGATAAAAAGCTTTATCTTTTTGATAAAGAACTGGATAAACTGGATGTTTCTGAAAATCAATCGAATCAGAGTACCATTATTGATCAACTGAAAAATAAAAATGAGCAGCTGGAAAATAATATGAATGAGAGGAAGCGAAACTTACCTCCGGAGGTAGAAGCTGTGCTGAAAGATTATCTAAGAAACCTTGAGAATATTGATATTATGAGCAAAATATTTGCCTTTGATGAAGAAACAAATATTCTGCGGGCAATGCTTAATTTAAACCTGAATAATCAGTAAAAACAAAATTTGAAAAAGCGGATGATATTTCGCAAAAATGTAAATAACAACTAAACATAAAGAAATGGCTATCAACTTACAAAAAGGTCAGAGAATCAACCTTAAAAAAGAAAACGGAGCTGAACTTTCCCAGGCATGTGTTGGAATCAACTGGGGAGCAATTGAAAAAAAAGGACTATTCGGAACTAAAAAAGAAGCAGTAGACTTAGACGGAAGCTGTATTTTATACGATTCAAATAAAAATGTAACGGAAGTAATCTATTTTGGAAACCTGAAATCCAAAAATGGCTCTGTAAGACACAGTGGAGACGATCTTACAGGTGACGTAAACGGTGATGACGGATTAGACAACGAGGTGATTACTGTAGATTTCAGCAACCTTGAACCTAATGTAGATCATGTGGCAATGGTATTGAACAGCTATAGAGGTCAGGATTTCGGAACAATTCCTTTTGCGTCTATCCGTATTTATGAAGGAACTCCAACGAATGTAAAAGAAGTTTTTGCTAAATATGATATTGCAAATGATGCTTCTTTCAAAGGACATGTTGCGATGGTAATGGGAGTTTTCTACAGAAGAAACGGAGAATGGAAATTCAATGCCATTGGAGATCCAACTGCTGATAGAAAACTGGAGCAGACGATTCAAACGGTTCAGATGAATTATTTATAATCGGTTATCAATCAAAAAATAAATAAAATAGCAATAGTTGTACTTTGTACATCTGTTGCTTTTATCATATAATAACACATTAGTCAAGTGGAAAAACATCAAAGTATTTTAGAACTGCACCCAGGTCTGGTGTGGGGATTTGCGATAACGGTTGTTATCATGCTGCTCCTGGACTTAGGAGTCTTCAATAAAAAAAGTCATGAGGTATCATCCAAGGAAGCTACGATCTGGACTGTTGTGTGGATTTCATTATCCATGATCTTTTCAGGAGTGGTTTACTGGGTTTTCAATACAGACGGAACTCCGGAAAGCCATGCCATAGCAGTAGAGAAATTTACCCAATACCAAGCAGCGTATTGGATTGAAAAAGCCCTCTCTGTGGATAATTTATTCGTATTTATCCTTGTTTTCGGATTCTTTAAAGTACCGAAATTTCTTCACCATAAGGTTCTCTTTTGGGGGATTATCGGAGCACTGATCTTCAGAGCCATATTTATTTTTGCAGGAGTAGGATTAATTAATCTTACTTATCTTCCTGAAATGGACATTTTCGGAACTCCAGTGAAGATTAATATTGTGATGGCCTTATTTGGTTTATTCCTTGTGTATGCCGGGATTAAATCGTGGGGCGGAGGAGACGATGACGACGACGAAGATTATAGCAATACAGCGGGAGCTAAGCTGATTAAAAGCTTCTGGAAAGTTTCTGATAATTATGATGGAGATAAGTTCTTCACTATTCAGAACGGGATTAAAATGGCAACACCGTTATTAGTCGTAGTTGGAGTTATCGAATTTACGGACGTTCTTTTTGCAGTTGATTCTATTCCGGCAATCTTTGCCATTTCAGACGATCCGTTTATCCTTTATACATCAAATATCTTTGCTATTCTGGGATTAAGATCATTATATTTCCTATTAGCGAACTTTATTCACATGTTCAGCAAACTTCCATACGGTTTGGCAGTTATTCTGACATTTATCGGAGTTAAAATGTTGATTGCACCATGGTATCACATTTCATCACCGGTTTCATTAGGAATTGTAGGTGGAGTATTGGTAATTTCAGTTATTCTATCCATTATGTTCCCTGATAAAGAAGAGGAAAAAGAAAAGTTAGAAGACTAAGTTTCTAGTATATATAAACGATTGCCCCTGAGAATTAATCTTGGGGGCTTTTTTGTGGGAAAGAGAGGAGGGAAGATGGAGGCTGGAAGAAGGAAGTTCTTGCAGTCGAAAGAATAATTGTTCTGTATTTTAATGGGAGGAGGATTTTGATAGGGTTGGAAGATGGAGGCGGGAAGAAGGAAGTTCTTGCAGTCGAAAGAGTAATTGTTCTGTATTTTAATGGGATGAGCATTTTGATAGGGTTGGAAGATGGAGGCGGGAAGAAGGAAGTTCTTGCAGTCGAAAGAGTAATTGTTCTGTATTTTAATGGGATGAGGATCTTGATAAAGTTGGAAGATTGAGGCGGGAAGAAGGAAGTTCTTGTAGTCGAAAGAATAGCTGATCTGTAATGTATTGGAATTAGCATAATAAGAATATGGAAAGTTATCAAGAAAACAAACAGTACCTCTATCTTCCATCTTCTTTCTAAAAAATGCAATAGACAGACAGGTTTGTCTGTTGTGTTTTTTCTCCTATATTTGTAACGTAAAACAAAAGTAATATGAAGTCACCAAGAGAAAGAATTATAGAAATCACATTCAATTTGTTTGCAAAACAGGGATATAATTCTACGGGAATTAACCAGATTATTTCTGAAGCAGAAGTGGCTAAGGCAAGCTTTTATCTTCATTTCAAGTCAAAGGAAGATCTATGTGTTGAATTTCTGAACGTCAGACATGAATATTGGTTTAATGAGCTTCATACATTTTCTGCCCAATCAAAAGATCTGCATTCAAAGGTTATCAATGCTTTTGATTTCCTGATCTATATGAATGAAAAAGAAAGTTTCAGAGGCTGCAGTTTTTTGAATATTTTATCTGAAATCCCTATGGATAATATAAAAATTCTGAAGGTGATCCGGTCTCATAAATCAGATCTTAGGAATTACTTTTTAGAATTGATACAAGATGAAACCCTTTCTGATCATGTCTATATGCTTTTTGAAAGCAGTATTATAGAAAGTCAACTCTTTAAATCAAATGAATTGATAGAGAAATCAAAAAAAATAGTCAACAATTTAATCCCTTAAACAATGGAACAGAAACATCCGCTTCCGCCTTTCACTCTTGAAACAGCGAAGCAAAAAATTCAAATGGCAGAAGATGCCTGGAATAGCCAGGATCCTGAAAAAGTTTCCAAAGCTTATACAATAGACAGTGAATGGAGAAACAGAGATACATTTGTGAACGGTAGAGAAGAAATTGTTGTATTTCTTCAGAAGAAATGGGAAAAAGAACTCAATTATAAACTGAGGAAAGAATATTGGGCACACACAGAAAATCGCATTGCCGTTCGTTTTGAGTATGAATATCAAACCAAAGATGGGAATTGGTTCAGAGCCTATGGAAATGAAAACTGGGAATTTGATGAGAATGGTTTGATGGCAAAAAGATATGCTAGCATTAATGATCTTGCAATAAAAGAAGAAGAGCGCAAGTTCAGGTAAAAAGAATAAAAATCTGCATAATCTATGAAAGTTCTAATTTTTCCATTATCATATTCTATGGGTCTGTGTGGTTAAAAATCTCAAACCGCATAGACACATAGCTTTTATGGGTAAATAAAACAATTTGTACATTCGTGGCATCTTTAACATCAGTATTTGTGTTTATAATTCAACTTTCTTTCCGTGTAAAAGCGTATTGATTTTCCTCCTTGTCTGTACTGAAACTTTATAAGCTCCCTCTCTCAGTTTTTGAATTTTTCCTACAGGATGAAAGATTGCTTTGCTTTCAAAAGGGTTAAAAGAAAGAAGCTCATTGCTGCAATCACGAGGATCCAATAAAGCGCCTTGCTCTATTTTGACCTCACCAATTTTAATGTATGGTGAATTCTTCCATTCTACATTGAGTTTATTGATAGGCTGATCTTTCAGATTATAGCAAAGTTGAATCAAAACATCTGCAGCAAAATCATTATTCTGAAAATAATTTTTTAAAGCCTTTTTCGTGTTTTGCCTTTTGTCCATATTCTTATTAACAGACTTTGGATGAAGTTTTATTTTCATCATATAATCTCCCAGGCGATAAGCCCCTACAGAATGATAATCGAAAGAAAGGATAAAATCATTTCTCTTACTAAACAATTTAAATGCATTCCTGATAAATGAACCCGTTAAAACGGATGGAATTACTTTGACGATTTGCACTATCAAAGAAAACAGGCTGCTCCAGCTTTTGATATAAGATTCATTAATGGCTGTGAATAGTTTTAAAAAGGTAGAAACAGAATTAACCGGGAATAGGGGAAAGTTCACCAATGGATAATTGGAGAGCAGATGATTGTTTTCATCCCTGATTTGTACGGCAAAACCATAAGCTGGGATATCCCTTTTTGAGTTTTTAATCTTCATCTGTGCATTGGAAAGCCTTATGAGTAAATTAAATTTCTCACTATCAAAAAAAGGCTTCAAAAACTCTGGAATAGACGAGTCTACCCAAAATGTTCCTTTGGCCACTGTATATGTTTTTGCATGAGCGTTTCTTGTCGCATAATTGACATCACTAATGGAAGAGGATTGTTCAACAAAATCTGCAATCGATTTTTTATTGATTTCAAGAAGCTTTTTTTCCTCTTCATTAAGCTCATCAAACTTCTTATTATATAATATCGGATTTGGCATTTAGTTTTTAAATCCAATTATAACGCCAAGTTTCGAAATTTGTGTTAAGAGATTATTACAATTATCTGAATTTTAAGTATGCCTAATAAAAGGAGAAGAAGACAAGATGATGTAAAAATGTATTCTTTTTAAATTACATTATTTAATGCATTGATAATGAGTTGTTAATGTGATTTTGTAAATGTTTTAAAAGGAGAATTTTAGTATGAATTTGAAGATTGTTTAATAAGCTAAACTTTAGATCCCTGTCTTTCCGTTTCCATCTTCCAACTCCAAAAAAGCCTTATCTTTGTAAAAAATTATAATATGGGAGTAGCAGATTTGTTATTTAAGCGTAAAAAAGAATTAGCCGAAAAAAATCTTAAAGACGGTAAAGAATATATGGAAGAGTATGGTAAGAGAGAAAGTGTTGTTCAATTACCAAGCGGCTTACAATATGAAATTATCACTGAAGGAGAGGGTGCAAAACCAGGGCCTAAATCTACTGTAAAATGCCATTATCATGGAACGACCATTACCGGAAAGGTTTTTGATAGCTCTGTAAAAAGAGGTACTCCAGCATCTTTCCCTTTAAATAGAGTTATTTCAGGTTGGACAGAAGCTCTTCAGCTAATGCCTGTTGGAAGTAAATGGAGACTGATTATTCCACCACATTTAGCATACGGAGATCAGGAGATCAGTAAAGAGATCGGGCCTAACAGTACTCTTATTTTTGAAGTAGAATTACTGAGTATTAAATAATCCAGCTTAAAAATAGATTAAAAAATTACCTGATTTCAGGTAATTTTTTTTATTTGTACTATATTCGTATAGATGAATTATATTGAAATTGGAGATGATTTCTGAAAATAATTCAGCTACTGCACAAAAAATTAGTTTGCATGAAAAAGCTACTTTCCCTCTTTATTGCTTTTGGTCTGCTTACTTCTTGTGTTTCCAAGAAGAACCAGCTCATTCAGCAGAACATACTTACCTTAAAGGACAGCTATTGTAAAGCTCCCTTTAAGTATAATTATAGTAATAAAGTTCCGTCTTACAATTCCGATTCTATTTTAACAGCAAACAATGAGTTGAAAGGAATGTTTTCTGACCAGAGTATTCTCATCTTAAATGCATTGGATAACCTGGATGAAGTTCACAAGATTATTGATCTTAAAAAAGATTCATCTCTGGCTTCTCAGGTTAAAATTCTACAGCTTAAAACTAAAATTAACAGCAGAATTACAATTGCTTTAACGGAATTGGATGCCGTCGCCGCAGAATTTGATTGCGAAGGGGAAAGAGTAGCACAAATAGGCAATTATGTAGATAATCTTAATTCATCCAGAAATAATAAATTGATATTATATTCAATTATTGCCGGAGCAGCTTCATCCATTGCCGGTGGAATTGTGAAAAGTGATGGCTGGGATAATGCTATTGGTATTGGAGGGGGTATTTTGGGAGCAGGATTCGGTTTGGCCACCCTTAATCCGAAAGGAAAAAAAGTTGAATTTATTCACCAAAGAAACCTTTTAAGAGACATCTGGCGAGGGAAACTAGAATCTCCAAATTTTCCACCGTTTATATGGTACATGTATACTGAGAAAAAGTTTTCCAATAGAGAAGAACGATCCATTATTGGAAACATGAAAGAAAGGTGGCTGCATTATCAATTTGATGATAATAAAACAGCAGCAGATCAATCGGTGATTTTCAGTGATGGCGGATATTACAGAGCAGATGACCTTCATAACAGAGCGGCTATGCTCAATCAGATGCAGTCGGCAACAAGAACAATCAATCAGAATATTAATTATTTACTGCTGGATCTGGATAAATTAATCCTTTAAGAAAAAATTAACTGTAATATATTTTGTTACAATTAAAATTTGTGTATCTTTGCAGAGTAATTACAATGAATAATACAAGATTTGCTACGGCAATACATATCATGACCTTATTGGCGAAAAGTCCTCAGGAGTGGCTCACTTCTGATTGGATTGCTGGGAGTATCAATGTAAATCCTGTCATTGTACGTAAAGAGATCAGTGTATTAAAAGAAGCGGGTTTAATTATCAGCAGACAAGGAAAAGAAGGGGGGAGCCAGCTTGCAAAAGACGCTGAAAATATTACAATTTCTGAGATTTACAGATCCGTAAAGAATACAGAAGTATTAGGAAAAAAAAATCAAAATCCTAATCCTGCCTGTAGTGTAGGAAAAGAAATTAATAGTCATTTAAATACATTATTTGAAGAGACCGATCAGTTGGTAAGTCAGTTTTTAGGAGACAAATCTTTGCAAAAATTCGCAGATCAGTTCGAATAAAATTTTTTACCTATAAATGTAACAAAAATTATTACAATTTAAATAAATATAAAACATTATGAAAAAAGTAGCAGTAATCGGTGCAACCGGATTTGTAGGAGCACACATCGTAACAGAATTGGCAGACAGAGGATATGCCGTTGAAGCTTTAGTAAGAGACGCGTCAAAGGTAAAAACACAGGAAAATGTAATAGCAAAAAGCGTAGATGTAAACAATGTAGAAGAATTAGCTGAAGCTTTAAAAGGAAGTGATGCCGTAATCAGCGCATTCAATGCAGGATGGACAAATCCTAACCTTTACAACGACTTTTTGAATGGTTCTGAAAATATTCAAAAAGCAGTAGAAGAATCAGGAGTAAAAAGATTAATTGTTGTAGGAGGAGCTGGAAGTCTTTACACACCAGATAATGTTCAGATCGTAGACACTCCGGATTTTCCAGATGCGTATAAACCGGGAGCAACTGCTGCCAGAGACTATTTAAACAAGATTAAAGAAAATAATACTTTAGATTGGACTTTCTTCAGCCCGGCAGTGGAAATGAATCAGGCTAACGTGGGATCAAGAACTGGAAAATACAGAACATCATTGGAAACTCCTGTATTCGATGCAGAGGGAAGAAGCCGTCTTTCAGTAGAAGATGTAGCAGTAGCTTTGGTTGATGAACTTGAGCAGAACAACCACATTCGCGAACGTTTCACTGCAGCTTATTAATCTAAAAAGAACAAAATGTTAAAAAGAAAGTTATTATCATTAATGACCATTTTAGGTTTCATTAGCGTATTTGCAGGAAACCTGAAAGTAAAAGTATACAATCCCGGAACCAAGGCTATTTTTCCAATTACGTCTACCATTATTTATGGAGATAAAGATGCTATGCTTATTGATGCTCAGTTTCAAAAGCAATATGCAGAGCAATTGGTAAAAGAAATAAAAGCAACGGGCAAAAATCTAAAAACGGTTTTTATATCCCATAGTGATCCGGATTTCTATTTTGGATTGGATGTTATTAAAAAAGCTTTTCCTAACGTAAGAATTATTTCTACAGCACAGACGGCTTATCTTATTTCCGCTTCAAAAGATGATAAAATGGCTGTTTGGAAGCCACAGTTAAAAGCAGATGCTCCATCGGAAATCATTATTCCGGAAGCTGTTACTTCAATCCCTGATCTTGAAGGAAACAAAATTGAAATCAAACAAAATCCTGAAGATCCGGCACACAGCTTTCTTTGGATTCCATCCATTGAAACGATTGCAGGAGGAATTTCAGTTTCCATAAATTCACATCTTTGGATGGCAGATACTCAGAATGTAAAAGCTATTGACCAATGGATTGGGCAGATTGCTGCAATGAGCTCTCTAAGACCTCAGCAGGTTATTCCCTCACATTTTGCAAAACAGTCTTTGTCTCCAGCATCTCTGGATTTCGTAAAAGCATATCTTGAAGATTACAAGAAAGCCGTTACTGAAAATAAAACTTCATCTTCCATTGTAAACTTTATGGTAAAGAGATTTCCGAATCTTCCCGGAAAAGATGAATTGGAAATGGGGGTAAAGGTTTTCTTAGGCGAAATGGATTGGGATTTAAAATCACCATATCCGGCCATCGGACACAAAGTTGAAGTTGATTTTGGAACAGTAAAATTCCTTTTGGATTTTAAAGACAATAAAACAATGACATTTACCGGAACTGAGGGTAGCTCAAAAAACAGTACAGATACTGTAGAGTATACGGCAGTAGAAGTGGCAAAGAACATTTTTATGGTGTATTGGCATGAACCTCATCTGGGATTCAATGTAACTCATATTCAGGATTACAACAAAAACATAGTGTATTCTAATATTTCCGGAAAAGACGGTACTTTTACTCATCCGAAGGGGACGCTCAAAATTTTAAAATAAAAGTAATTTTCAAAAAGTGCATACAGTCATATCAAAACCAAAATGCAGAAAAATATGACATCATTAAAACAAAAATAATTTTATCTGATGGTACCAATATTTTGAAATCCTTTTCTAAAGAAGAATTAGAGGAAATTAAAAATATTTATCCTGAAATTGATAGGTTGAATTCGGCTTTAATACATAAAAATTATGATGAAATTCTTGAAATGTTTGATCCTAAATTTAAACCGCAGGATAAATTCTTAAAAGATGGACTTGCTGAAATAGATTCAAAATTGGGCTTTATTGAAAAAATACAATTTCAGGGATTTGAATTTTTTGATGATTCGAATTTAGGTCGTACAGTATTAATTCGGGAAGTAGGCAAAAGAGATACTAAGTTTCCTTTTATCAACCTTGTATTCAATAGAAAGACTAAAAAACTTTTAAATCTTGAATTTCCATAACAGACTTCTGTTGTTTACAGCTTCTGCATAATAAAAATAAAAGGCTGTCCATGATTGGGTAGCCTTATTTTTTATAGATGTCCCGTCCTGAAATAAGTTGACAACTAATCGACTTATTTATGAAACATCAAGGATTAACAAGAGAAAAGCGTACACAAAAGGACTATAGTATAGCCTTTAAATTAAGAATTGTTTCTCAAGTAGAAAACGGCGATTACACTTACAAGCAGGCTCAAAAAGAGTATGGTATTCAGGGAAAGAGTACCGTTTTGGTTTGGTTGCGAAGATATGGTAACTTAGAGTGGAGTAAACCCAAACTTCATA
>NZ_WXVU01000014.1 GCF_009900745.1 Chryseobacterium sp. c4a
ACGACGTTTTGGATGCATACCTATTCGGGTCTATAATGGAGGTAAATGCAATGGCTTATGAGTGGCAAATCGATTACAACAGTAATCATCCGCACACATCTTTAAATGGACTTAGTCCTTGGCTATATGCTAAAGAATCTTTAGTCAATTAGAAGGGATTTTATATTTATTAACTGTTTGAAAAAAGGTAAGTCTTCAAAAAAGGTAAGTCTTCAAAAAAGGTAAGTCTTCAAAAACAGGGAAGTTTACCATTCGTTTCATATCTAAGTTTATATTATTTGGTTTTTTCTAATTTCTAAGCTTTTCGGATGCCGCTCATCTAAAATTAGCATTTATTCATTTAACAATCAAACATTTAAACCAAAACAACTACTCAAAGTAATGCTTTCTTAATATTTTTAAATATTTTTTATTTTTCACACAACCATTGTATTTATTTAAAAATATTTTAATTAATTTTGATTTACTATCAAATTTTTAATTGAATCTATATGAAAAATCTAAAAAAACTAAGAAAAGACCAATTGAAAGGGATTTCAGGAGGTGCTAATGTTCCTGTTATTGAATATTGTATGTATTATTGTAGTGGTACTATTATTTGTGCAGCTTGCACAGAGGATTTTAAGTGCCCGGTTACCTCTGAGGAAATGTAAGATCTATCACCAAAATGTAATGATACCGTTTCTCAGGAAACGGTATTTTTATTGCCAGGCATCCAGCCCTAAGACTGAAATAAAAAACTCAAAAACAAACACTTAACTAATTTTTCATATCTTTATTGAAACCAAATTCAAACGATATGAAAAATTTACAAAAATTAAGCAAAGGCAAATTGAAAACCATTTCCGGAGGGATAAGCTTTCCTTATAATGGAGAATGTTTTTATGTCTGTAGTGACGGAATACAGTATAAAGCATTATGCAGACTAGAATTCATCTGCCCAGATGGAGAACAGCCTATTATTTACTAAAACAAAAAACGCTTCTTTAGGAGCGTTTTTTACTCTATTTAATCAAACAATCTCAGTTGCTGATCCTTAGCTCCCGTAAAGTTGGCTGTTGATAATTTGGGAAACTCTTTGCCTTCAAAAAACTTCTTTCTGCCTATTTTAAAGGTGGTATGAATCATTTCAGCGATATTCCCCTCTCCCCTCTGTCTTTCAAAATATCTTTTATCACCCAGCTTTCCGCCTCGCATAGATCGGATAAGATTCAATACCTTTTGAGCCCTGTCTGGGAAATGAGATTCAATCCAATTAACAAAAACAGGTTCTACCGTATCATTTAAACGGACTAAAGTATACCCAAATCCCAATGCGCCTGCATCAGAAATCGATTTTAGAATATTTAAAGGTTCATCACTGTTCAGCCCAGGAATAATAGGTGCCACCATAACATGAACAGGAATCTTATTTTCGGACAGGATTTCGATGGCTTTTAATTTATTGGGCGCAGAACTTGTTCTTGGCTCCATTTTCCGCCTCAGCTCTTCATTAATGGTAGGAATACTCAGAGAAACAGAAACAAGATTCTGTTCTGCCATCGGTTTAAGAATATCCAAATCCCTCAATACCAATGCATTTTTTGTCAGAATATTGACAGGATGTCTGTAATCAAGACAAACTTGCAGGAGTTTTCTGGTTATCTCAAATTGTCTTTCAGCAGGCTGGTAGCAATCGGTGTTTCCAGAGAGCAAAATAGGAGCAGCTTTATAGCCTCTTTTCTGAAAAAACTTCTCCAGCAATTCAGGAGCATTTTTTTTCACCATGATCTTCCTTTCAAAATCAATTCCGGCACTATATCCCCAATATTCATGGGTAGGTCTTGCGAAGCAATAGGAGCAGCCATGCTCACAACCCTGATAAGGATTCATAGAATATTCCATCGGAAGATCTTCGCTTTTCACCTGATTTACAATTGTTTTCGGAAAAACTTCGGTAAATGACGTTTTTATCGTTTCGAAATCTTCATCCTCAGGTTCATAGGTATACCTGTCGAAACGGTTGATAACGTTTCGCTGAGCTCCCTGACCTTTTATGAAATTTTCGTTTGACATTCTGATGTAAAATTAGAATGGTTTTTTTATAAAATAATGAACTTTAACATTTAAGTTTTCCACAAAAAAATCCAACACTTTCAAAAGCGTTGGATTTAAACATAATTTAATATATTTTTTTACTACTTCAGCGCGTAAAATTCCACTCCGTGTGTTTCGTCGTCGTGGCTCTTTTCATCAAAGTGTCTGTGATAATCTGAATAACTATCACTATATTTTTTATCTTTTTTAGTCAATATTTTTTTGATACTTATTAAACTTAATACTGCCAAAAGACCAACTCCCCCTGCCAGTAAAACTCCAACTTCTTTTTTCATATTTTCTTTGATTTATTGTGATGACTATTGCAAAAAGTGTACCTATTTTATTTTTCTGAATTATAAATTTTGTTAACATTAAACTATATTTTTAAGAAAATTATAATCAGCTATTTTTCTTACCTTTAGAAAAGCAATGGTTTAATTATTGTACTTAAAAACAAAAATATTATTATGGAAAATCCTGAAAACATCGACCAAATGACCACTTTAAGCCAAGTCATGAAAAAACTCTCTGAGAGAGGTATTCAAAGGGAATTCAGAATGAATGAGAGCTGTGAAATGAAGTTTGAAAACTCCGAAAAAGTGTATCAGCCTTCCGAGCTTATCATTATAAAAACCTATCGTTTTGAAGGAGACAGCAATCCGGATGACAATGCGGTCTTATATGTTGTAAAAGATGATGCAGGAAACCGTGGAATGATCATCGACTCTTATGGAGCAGACAGCAATTATCCTGGTGAAAAATTTGATGCATTTCTGAGAGACATTCCTATCCTGGAAAGTGATGAATTCAATTTTTAAGACTTACCACCAAATATTAATTTTTTAAACCATTAAGGTTATTTTGATTAAAATAAAATTAGTTTCAAGATCAACGTATTTTCGCCCCTCAATGGTTTAAAAAATTACTTCTCTTCGGTATTCTTATCTTTCTTTTTAAAGATATTATTTAGAAATCCCTTCTTTTCTTTTTTCTCTTCCTGAGGTGAAGAGCTTTCTTTTTTATTTCTGATCTCCTGCTTGATTTCCTTTACCGATTGTTTCATTTCTTTCACATTCGAAACAGCTTTTTTAACTGTTTTCTCAGTCTTCTCTACGTTTTTACCAATCAAAGTTTTCTTCAATCCCTGCTCAATTCCCTTCCAGAAAAGATTAAAGAACGATTTGGTAGGATCACGTTCTACATTTTCTACCGTTACAGATTCCGGATAACTCCCAGAGTTTGATTTCAGAAAAACATTCGCTACAGCCGTTAAAAAGCCTTTCTTTTCATGGTTTTCTTTATTTAAAACGGCTATCTTTAAATCTTTATGCTTTAAATTAAATGTTCCGTGCAACCCCGCCGGATTTCCTTTAAAATTAAATAACATTTCCTGAATCGTTCCGCCAGTTGCTGTCACATGTAGATAAGGTCTTATAAAAGGATTAATTCCATTGGCCGGAAGGTTGGACGTTTTTCCTGAAATGGCAAAATTATCATGCTGATCAGCAACATCGAAACTCCAATTCACCGAAAGTGGTGATAAATTCATGAATGAACAATGAATAGCAATATCAACCTTGGTAGGCTTTCCTTTTGCCTTCGCTGAGTTCAGGTTTTTGACATTCATCGTAAAGTTACTGAATGTAAGTTTTCCCGGCCCCATACTTTCAGGTGTATCCTCTTCATAGACCAAAATGGAATTCTTCAGATCCAGATTACTGACATTCATTGGAATTTTGATCGAACGAAGCATCTTGGAATACAAGGCTTTTATCTTCGGATCATCTTTAGGAATTTTACTTCTGAAAATATTGGCATCTGCAGACTGAATCACTACATGAGACGCATTGATGAACTTATGATCAGAAAATAATTCCCACTCCCCTTCCGCAGTGATCTGACCAGCCTTCAGGTCGTAGAGATCCCTCTCCACAGGAATCATTTTGATAAACTGGCTTCTCGAAACGAGAGGTTTCATTGCAAAATTGTTGACCTGTATTTTATTTTTATTCAACTTTAAAAGCCCAAGACTGAGATTGTAAAATTGAGTTTTATAAGCAAAATTTCGGGTGGTAAGGAAATAATCTTTTATCTTAAAAGAAAGTCCTTGAGAATTCTCTTTTTGTCCTATTTCAATACCATTTACTGTAGCATTCAAATCGTGGAATTCCAGAGGCTGTTTTCCTTTATCATACATAAGATTAGAATTCTTTAAAGAAACTTTTCTTACGATGACAGATTGTATAATTCCTGAACTGGTATTTTTCTTGGCTTTATTTTCGCCTGCTCTTATTATTCCGTTTGCATTTTCCACAAGAATATCTTTGACATCCAGATTCAGCTTTTTGTTGAGAAATTCCAGCTTATTAATAGTAAAAGCTATGTGATTGGATTTTAAATCCATTGTTGTTTTCTCATGAGTCTGAGTACCTGGCGTTAATGAAAGATTACGTATTTCTCCGTTGGTAGGCTTTAATGCAATACTTCCAATAGCAATATTCTGATGATCAGTATACACGATGTTTTTCCCTGAAAACGTAAAATCCTTGTAAGCCACTGGAATTATCTGTTCAGAAGTTTCTTTATTGAATACTAGCTTATTGATATTCAAGTTCAGATTTCCAGCAGATAAAAGTCTGTTTCCATCGGGTTTATTAATTTGAGCAACAGCATTTTTAAGCTTTATATTCTCCAAATTAACTTCAAAATCGGATATTTTCTTTTCTTTCTTAGTCTTTTTTACGCCCGTATTATAAACCGTAAGAATTGGATTTTGGAGCTCAGTGTCTGCAAGAGAAATTTTATTTTTACTTAAAAGAATATCCTTGAATTCCATTTTAGGAACGGTAAATTCTAACAGCTGAGCTTTTTGAGGATAAAACTTTCTAAACTGTGTAAACGATAATAACGGAATAAGTTTGAAGTTCTCAACAGACATCTGCCCGTCCATTGTATTGATAGAACGAATGGTCATGGCATAAACATTATCCGGTCTGAAAAAAAAATTCTGCCCTTTAATACTGTATCTATCAAAAACAACAGGGAGTTTATCTTCTACCGATTCTTCTGTCAGCTGCAGATTTTCAACAAACAGATCGAGTTGCTGTACAGATACAAACTTCTGTTTGGTAGATTTGAAAACGGCAATCTTTCCTTTATTGATTCTAATGTTTTCAAATAAAAAAGGGCTTCCTTTCTTTCCTGTTTTCTGATCAACAGGCTTTGCCAGAATGACGTTCAGATTAGGTTTTGCCAGCAACAAATCGGAAGAGCTGATTCTTTTATTAAAAATGGCATCATAAATTCCGAAACGACTAATTTTTAAAGTATCAACAGTTCCCTGAAGTCCTATAACATTGATATTTTGAGGATCTTTACTGTTGACAGAAATTCCTGTCACCAGAATATTTCCGGTACCAAGATCTACATTTAAACTTTTATAGGAGACTTTATAATCGGTATTCTTTTTTATATATTCTGGAAGCTGGGTTTTAAGCCAAAAATTTAGTCCAAAATTAGCAGCAAGAAGAAGTCCTGCCAGGATTCCGAAACTGATTAATAGTCTTTTAACCCATTTATTCATACTTACATATTTTGGTGTTCAGTATTCTTTTTATATTCTTTCTGAGAAATTTCTTTTATAATTTTCCCTGTTAAGGTTATTTTATAAAACTTATTATCTTTTTTAGAGTAAATCCTGTCATTATCTTTACTATATCCAATCCCAAAAAAGTACCCAGGCCTAATCTCATCAAAAATAAAAGGGCAAATTTCCTTATTATTAATATCTAAAATACCTGACTTTCCATTTCTGTGAGCAAAAATCACATCTCTTCTTTGAATAAACTTATCATAAACTGGTGGAATTACAATCCTGAATGTTTCATTTTCTATTAATCCATGTTTACCCTTTTTAACGATAAAATGTCTTTTTTCCGGCCCATATTCTACCCAATTTGATATTTCATCATATTCTAAAGGCAGTAATATTTTATTTTTAACATCAACAATTCCGTACTTTTTATTTTTAGATACAATAAACCTCTGACTATTATAATAAATTGGTGTAATACGGTCATATCCAAATAGTATTGGTTTGTTATCCAAATCTATAATTTTATTATCTGCAATAAATAACTGGTCATTATCATCCAACCCATATAGACTTTTATATTCAAAAGGGATTCTTAGTCTTCCGTTTTTATCAAGAATTCCAACTTTCCCATTCTTTTTTCCCAGAAAGAGATCTTGATTCAGTTTTTCAAGCTCATTATATTCAAAAGGAATTACAATACTTCCGGTCGAATTCACCATTCCATATTGCCCTTTCAAGTTTTTAAATATTAAATTCTGTGTAGAAACTGAAAAATCATTTGAAACCGGTTCATATGATTCTCCTATTTTTTTCAGATCCTTATTATAAATATGGAATATCTTTCCTTTTTTTGCATTATAATATTCTGACGAATTGTGATTTGTATCAAAATAACCTACCCAATCATACTCTATAGGAACTTTGGCAACCCCATCCGGTTTTATAATTCCATATTTACCATTTCTTTTAACAATAGCATTTTTATAAGTATCAAATACAGAAGCAGAATCAAATTTATTTTCATGAAAAGCAGGTCTTATTTTTTCATTAAGAAATTCATATTTCTTCTCTTTTAATGTTAAAACAGCACCATTTTGAAAATAAGTGGTAACTTCACTGATATTCGAGGGAGGGGGTATATTTGCATTATAACCACTAAAAACCTTATCATATATAAAGTCTGATAATTGTTTTCCTTTAGAATCAAAAAAGGCCCATTTTCTATTTTCAGAAACAACCACAATAGAATCTGCATGTGTTTTATCTGCCGCATCATATACTATAGGAATAATGACCTTTCCTTTCCGATCAATAAACCCATATTTTTTATTTTTTGAAACAATGCATAAGCCTTGACTGAAAAAACCAGCACCATCATATATCATTGGAATTATTAAATCACCTTGAATATTTAGAAAACCACACTTCCCTTTTCTTTTGGCACTGAGCATACCTTCAGAAAACAGACCCAATTCATCATAATCAGAAGGAATAATAACTTTTCCTTCTTTATTTATATAAAATTCCTTGCCCTTATCTTTCACATAAGCTAATCCATTTTCATCAAATGGGTTTATAAAATCATATATAAAAGGAATTATGGTAGCGGTATCTTTATCAACGAATCCCCATTTCCCGTTTTTATGATGTATTCTAAACAAGTTTGCGTGTTTATCTTTTTCAAAATAATCAATATCTTTTCTTGTTATTTTGGAGTTATTTTGAATACATGATATAAAAAAAATTAGTGATAAATATTTGAGCATTTCTTAGTTTTTAATCTCCAATTCTATCACATATCCTTCATGCCCTCTTACATTAATAAAATTTCCGCCTTCAAATCCAAGATACTGTCCTTTGATCCCTGTAAGTTTCCCTGTAAATTCTGGCTTCTTATCTAGAGTAAATGAAGTTACTTTTTCAGGTTTTTCAAACGGATAATCGAATGCCCAAAGTTCTTCTCCTTCACTGTAGAACTTCTGGAAATCCTCTGGAAAATATTCTTTGATCTTTTGTCTGAAATCTGCAAGATCAACTTCTCCTTCAAAGTCGTCCTGAAGCATCTTTCTCCAGTTTGTTTTATCTGCTAAATGCTCTTTTAAGGCAACTTCTATCATTCCCGCTTCATAACGGTTTTCAGTTCTTGCAATAGGCAGTGCAAAAGTGGCTCCCTGATCAATCCATCTTGTAGGAATCTGAGTATTTCTCGTCACTCCAACTTTTACATCTCCGGTATAAGCCAGATATACGGTGTGAGGCTGAAGCTGAATTTCCTTTTCTACTTCAAGATCACGTTCTGCCACCCCTAAATGGGCTGTTGAAAGCTCCGGACGAATGATTGTATCACTCGCATAAGGACTTTCAAAAAAGCAGCTTTTACAGAAACCCATTCTATAAATAGGCTTATTTTCACCACAGTTTACACACTGAAACCCTACATGCTTAATGCTTAATTCCCTTCCAAACAATTCATTAAGGTGGATCAGATCCCCTGAAAGATTGAGATAATATTGGATGGGTTTAGCATCATAGCTTATCATTTTTAAAATTTGCCCTTGAAACTGCATATTATATTTATATTACTTTTTTAAGTAAATTTAATGATTATATTTTTCAAAAAGTAAAATTTATATTTTTGTATTCATAAAAAACCACTGATGATTTATCTTGTAACAGGCGGTAGCGGCTTTATTGGTTCCCATTTAATTGAACAATTATTAAGAAATGGACATTCTGTCATAAACGTTGACAATTTTGATGATTTTTACAGCTATCAGATAAAAATTAAAAATACTTTAGAGTCTATTGATACAATTTCGGATTTTGAATTCTCTGATAAAGAGAGTGATATTCAACATCTGGTTTCTCTCTCTCATTCTGATCAATATTCCCTTTACTATCAGGATATCAGAGATAAAGAGGGGCTTGAAGAAATTTTCAAAAAACACTCCATCGATATGGTTATCCATTTGGCTGCATTAGCTGGTGTTCGTCCTTCTATTGAAAGGCCATTGGAGTATGAAGAAGTAAATGTTCGCGGAACAATGAACCTTTGGGAGTTGTGTAAAGATTTCAATATTAAAAAGTTCATTTGCGCCTCTTCATCAAGCGTTTATGGAAATAATGAAAAAGTTCCTTTTGCAGAAACTGATAATGTAGACAACCCTATTTCACCTTATGCAGCAACAAAAAAATGCGGAGAAATTCTAGGACACGTATACCACAATCTTTACCATATTGATATGATTCAATTAAGGTTCTTCACCGTATATGGCCCAAGACAGCGTCCTGATCTTGCCATCCATAAGTTTACAAAGCTTATTTCAGAGGGTGTAGAAATTCCTTTTTATGGAGATGGCACAACTGCCAGAGATTATACGTATATTGATGACATCATTGATGGAATAATCAAGTCTATTTCTTACCTGGAAAATAATTCCAAAGTGTATGAAATCCTTAATTTAGGGGAAAATCAGGTAGTCACTTTAACAGAGATGGTAGCCACCATAGAAGATGCCCTGAAAATGACAGCCGAGAGAAAAATTCTGCCAATGCAGCCTGGAGATGTCACAAAAACGAATGCCGATATTACCAAAGCAAAGACTTTAATAGGGTATAAACCTGACACAGACTTCCAAAATGGCATAAAAAAATTTGTGGAATGGTTTTTGAGAAAACGACAATAGTAAATTGCTGACACGGCTGCCATGCAGTTGATGACAGACATTTACAAGAAAATATTATAAAAAGAATTGAAAATCAAGTATAAAAAAGTTTATTATACAACCTATTTTTATACTTTTGCAAAAAATTAGAAAATTATGTACTGGACATTAGAATTAGCTTCATATCTAAGTGACGCACCTTGGCCAATGACAAAAGCAGAGCTTATTGACTACGCAATCAGAACTGGTGCACCTATGGAAGTAGTTGAAAACCTTCAGGCCATTGAGGATGAAGGAGAAATTTATGAATCTATCGAGGAGGTTTGGAGCGATTATCCAACAGACGAAGATTTCCTTTGGAACGAGGACGAATATTAATAAAGCGATAAGCTTTAGGCTACAAGCTTAGAGCTTTTTTGCCCTTTTTTATATATTAACTTACACGATAAGCGTGTCATTAAAACGCTTAAAGCATCTTGCATTAAGCATAAAGCAAAAAATTTATGAGTTTTTTAAACAAAGTTCTTAAAGGGTTTTTGGGAGACAAAAAAGCGCAGGACCTAAAAGAAGTAAAAAAAGTTGTAACAAAAATCAAGGCTGTAGAACCTAACATCCAACAATTGTCGGATGATGGACTGAGACAAAAAACTGCTGAGTTTAAAGCAAATATTAAAGATGCTACCAGCAAGATCACAGCTCAAATAGAACAGATTAAAGAGCAGATAAAAAATTCAACAAACGTTGATGAGAAAGAAGCTCTTTTCTCAAAAATTGAGTCTTTAAAGAAAGAATCATACGAAATTGAAGAAAAAGTTCTAGTTCAGGTTCTTCCGGAAGCTTTTGCATTGATCAAAGAGACCGCAAGAAGATGGGCTCAGAATGGAGAAATCCGTGTAACAGCAAGTGACTGGGATAGAGAACTGGCTGCTGCAGGGAAGGATTTCGTTTCGATCCAAGGAGACCAAGCTGTTTGGAAAAACTCATGGGACGCTGCCGGAACTCCTGTAGTTTGGGATATGGTCCATTATGATGTTCAGTTTATCGGAGGTATTATTCTTCATAGTGGTAAAATTGCCGAAATGGCAACCGGTGAAGGTAAAACTTTAGTAGGAACATTACCTATTTACTTAAATTCACTTCCGGAAAGAGGGGTTCACGTTGTAACGGTGAACGACTATCTTGCGAAAAGAGACTCGGCTTGGATGGGTCCATTGTATCAGTTCCACGGAATGTCTATCGATTGTATCGATAACCACCAACCGAACTCAGACGGAAGAAGAAAAGCATACAACTCAGATATTACTTACGGAACGAATAACGAATTCGGTTTCGATTATCTAAGAGACAACATGGTAACTTCACCTTCAGAATTGGTGCAAAGAGAATTGAACTTTGCGATCGTGGATGAGGTGGATTCAGTATTGGTAGATGATGCAAGAACACCATTGATTATTTCAGGTCCGGTTCCTCAGGGAGACAGACAGGAATTTGACGTTCTTAAACCTTCTATCGACAGAATCGTTGAAGTTCAGAAAAAAACAGTTTCTGCCATTTTCAATGAAGCGAAAAAACTAATCGCAGCAGGAAACACTAAAGAAGGAGGATTCAAATTGCTTCAGGCATACAGAGGTCTTCCTAAAAACAGACAATTAATCAAATTCTTATCGGAAAGCGGAAACAGAGCATTGCTTCAGAAAGTTGAGGCTCAATACATGCAAGACAACAACCGTGATATGCCGATCGTAGATAAAGATCTTTACTTCGTAATCGAGGAGAAAAATAATCAGGTAGACCTTACAGACAAAGGTGTTGAATACATGTCTCAGGGGAACTCTGATGCCAATTTCTTCGTACTTCCTGATATTGGAACTGAGATTGCCGAAGTAGAAGCTAAAAACCTTTCTAAAGAGGAAGAGTTTGAAGCAAAAGAAAGACTTTTTGCTGATTTTGCTGAAAAATCTGAAAGAGTTCACACGATGAGCCAGCTATTGAAAGCCTACACATTATTTGAAAAAGATGATGAGTATGTAGTTATTGATGGTGAAGTAAAAATCGTTGATGAGCAGACAGGTCGTATCATGGAAGGAAGACGTTATTCTGACGGTCTTCACCAGGCGATCGAAGCGAAGGAAAATGTAAAAATTGAGGCTGCTACTCAAACTTTTGCAACCATTACGCTTCAGAACTATTTCCGTATGTACAACAAGCTTGCGGGGATGACTGGTACTGCTGAAACAGAGGCCGGTGAGCTTTGGGAAATCTACAAATTAGATGTTGTAGTAATTCCAACCAACCGTCCTATCTTAAGACATGACAGACAAGATTTAGTTTTCAAAACTAACAGAGAAAAATATAACGCTGTAATTGAAGAAATTGAAAGATTAACAGCAGAAAAGAGACCTGTACTTGTAGGTACAACTTCTGTTGAGATTTCTCAGTTGCTTTCAAAAGCGCTTCAATTAAGAAAGATTCCACACCAGGTATTGAACGCGAAGCTTCACAAAAAAGAAGCAGAAATTGTTGCAGGAGCTGGGCAACCAGGAGTTGTAACGATTGCAACAAACATGGCAGGACGTGGTACCGACATTAAGCTTTCGAAAGAAGTAAAAGATGCTGGAGGTTTAGCTATTATTGGTACTGAAAGACACGATTCTAGACGTGTTGACAGACAGCTAAGAGGTAGAGCTGGTCGTCAGGGAGATCCGGGAAGTTCTCAGTTCTATGTGTCTCTTGAAGATAACTTAATGCGTTTATTCGGTTCTGAAAGAATCGCTAAGATGATGGACAGAATGGGTCATAAAGAGGGTGAAGTTATTCAGCACTCTATGATCAGTAAGTCTATTGAAAGAGCTCAGAAAAAAGTAGAAGAGAACAACTTCGGAACAAGAAAGAGACTTCTTGAGTATGATGACGTAATGAACAAACAACGTGACGTAATCTACAAGAGAAGAAAGAATGCTCTATTCGGAGATCACTTGAAATATGACATCACGAATATGATTTTCGATGTTGCTAATTCTATCGTTGCGAAAGGAAAAGCTACAGGAAACTTTAAAGATTTCGAATTTGATATCATTAAAACATTTACAATGGAATCTCCGGTTTCACAAAATGATTTTAATAATAAAAACATTCAGGATCTTACGAATATCTTATTCAAAGCTGCTCAGGAAGATTATCAGATGAAATTGAACCTATTGAAGGAAAAATCATTCCCAATCATTGAGAATGTATACCAAAACCAAGGTTCAATGTTTAAAATGATTCAGGTTCCTTTCACAGACGGACATAAAACGATGACTATTGTGGCTGACCTTAAGGAAGCTTATGATACTCAGTGTGAAAGCTTAATCAACGATTTTGAAAAGAATATCACTTTATCTATCATTGATGAAAACTGGAAGCTTCACCTTCGTGAAATGGACGACTTAAGAAGATCTTCTCAAGGAGCTGTTTATGAGCAGAAAGATCCACTTGTAATCTACAAACAGGAATCTTTCCACTTATTCAGTGAAATGATCGAGAAATTGAACAAAGAGATTATTTCTTTCTTATACAAAGGAGAAATTCCTGCATAAGAAATCATTAATGATATTATAAAAAAACCGCTCTGGCATTGACCTGAGCGGTTTTTTGTTATTAATTGTATAATAATTTTATGACAAATATCAATATTATTGTTTATTTAGAATAGTTAAAAACAATATATTTGCATAAAATTTGACTTTCATGAAAAATGTACTGATTTGTGCTTCTGCACTGGGAACAATGCTGGTTTCTGCCCAAAAAAAAGATTCATTAACCACAAAAAGCATTGACGAAGTAGTTATCAGTACATATGTAAAGAAAGACAGCGATTACTCCAACAAAATGCCTTTAAAAGCCATAGAAGATCCACAAGTTTATTCTTCTATTGGCAAAGGAGTCTTAGAAAATCAATTATTATTCACCGTAGATGATGCTTTCAGAAACGTAGCTGGAGCGCAGAAAATGTGGAGTGCAACCAACAGAGCAGGAGATGGTGGAATTTTCCTTAATTTAAGAGGATTTGTAGCCGGAAATTCTATAAGAAACGGAATGGTAGCCCCAATTACCACTTCAATGGATGCAATTAATATCGAAAGAATTGAAATTCTAAAAGGCCCTTCTGCAACCCTATTCGGAAGTAATGTAACTTCTTATGGAGGAGTGGTCAACAGAATCACTAAAAAACCATATGAAACATTTGGGGGAGCTGTATCTTTAGCGGGCGGAAGCTATAATTATTACAGAGTACAGGCAGATGTAAATGCCCCTGTTACCAATGACAAAAAATTATTGTTTAGGTTAAATACAGCCTATACCAATCAGGGAACATTCCAGAAAACCAATGCTAAAAATTCTTTTTATGCATTTACTCCTTCCCTTACCTATCGTCCTACAGAAAACCTAGAGATTAATGCAGAATTAGAAATGTTTGAAACCAATGCCTATCCAGAACCGGCATTTTTCTTCTATTCATCAACTGCAGCTCTTGGAGCAGATAACATGAATAAAATGAAGGATCTTGGTTACGATTACAAACAGACTTATGCTGGTGATGGTCTTAAAACAACGGCCAAAGCAAGGAATTTTTTCGGACAGGTTAATTATAAAATAAACGATTTTATTAAATCATCAACAAATGTAAGTACTTCATATTCTTATTCTGATGGTTTCAATCCATACTATTACTTTTCACCCAACCCAACCAATCCATCAGAAATTGGGGTTTCAAGAGCTGACCAGTCTACCAAGGACAGCAAAAGAACTTATTTCCAGTTACAACAGAATTTCAATGCTGATTTTAAAATCGGAAATGTAAGAAACAGAACAGTTGCAGGATTCGATTATATGAGGATGAATGATAATCAGTTCTTCATGTTCACTGATTTTGACTGGGTTCCATTTAATGCTGCCAATTATGCTAACATGAACGGTGAAACTTTGGCTGCAAAGTATAAAAGTTTGCAAAGTGATCCGAACTTTGACCGCAATAACACCTATATAAGCACAGGAAAAAAAGATGTCTACAGCGGATATATTTCCAATGTTATTACCCCTGTAACAGGCCTTAATATCCTTACCTCTTTACGATACGAGAGTGTTGATTTTAAAGGTGGACAAACCGGACAAAATCCAACTCCTGCCTATACTCAGGGGGCCTGGTCTCCCAAATTAGGAATTGTGTATCAGATTATTCAGGATAAAGTATCTGTTTTCGGAAATTATCAAAATAGTTTCACAAGCAATGGATACTATATTTCAGATGCAAATTCTAATGTAACGCTTTCCGATCCTGAAAGAGCTAATCAATTTGAGGGAGGTTTCAAAGCAAGCCTTGTCAAAGGAAGAATTAGCACAACATTAAGTTATTATAATATCAAAGTAAAGAATACTCTTCTTAATGTTGGGTATACGGCCCAGGGAAGAGCCATTCAAAGACAGGCTGGTTCTTTAACAAGCCACGGTGTTGAATTGGAAGCAAATGCTTACTTAATCAAAGGATTCTCTGTAATTGCCGGAGTAAGCTATAATGATATGAAATACACTGAAGCTGATGAAACGGTTATGGGAAGAAGACCTGCAACAGCTTCATCTCCATGGTTGGTTAACTTTAATGCAAGCTATCAATTCCTGGATGGAAACTTAAAAGGTTTAGGATTCGGTGTTGGAGGAAATTATGCCAGTGATAACAAAATCGTTAATTCCACAACAATGGGGACATTTATCCTTCCAAAATATCTTGTTATGAATGCCAATGTATTCTATGATACGGCAAAATTCAGAATCGGAGTAAAAGTAGACAACTTCACCAATGAATATTACTGGAACGGATATACTACTGCCAATGCACAGCCACTTGCTAATGTCGTAGGAAGCTTTACTTATAAATTCTAAACTGTTACAATAAATTACTACCCCTTATAAACAATGAAAAAACTGACGATAGGAGCAGCATTATTAACTTCCATGTTAACATTTGCTCAGGAAAAAAAAGACACCATCAAATCCAATAATATTGAAGAAGTAGTTGTTAACGGAAGGTATTATCAGAAATACAAACTGAACGAAGTCTCAGGTTCATTAAGAATCCAGACTCCTATTCTTGAACTTCCCCAGAATGTACAATCGGTAAGCTCTCAGGTTTTGTCGGATCAACTTACCCTAAACATGTCTGAAGGAATTGTCCGAAACGTAAGTGGGGCAAGAAAAGTAGAACACTGGGATAATGTATATTCTAATGTTTATATGAGAGGAGCGAGTATTGCCACTTTCATGAACGGAATGAATGTGTCTTCCACATGGGGCCCGATCAATCCTGATGCCTCTATTATAGACAGAATAGAGTTTGTAAAAGGCCCTGCCGGATTTATGGGTTCTATGGGAGATCCTGCGGGATTCTATAATGTTGTTACTAAAAAACCAACAGGAAAATTCGCCAATAGTGTACGTTTCACTACAGGAAGCTACAATCTTTTCAGAGGTGAAGCAGACCTGGATGGAGTTCTTGTGAAAAACGGAGTTTTAGATTACAGAATTAACCTAATGGGTAGTTCGAATAAATCATGGGTGGAAAATGATAAAACAAGCAAAATTATTGTTGCTCCCTCTATTACTTTCAGACCTACAAAGACGACTACCTTTACAGCACAGTACAATTATCAGTATTTAAAATTCAATCAGCCCGGAGCTTATCTGATGTCTAATGACGGATATGCTTCACTAAATGTACATACCAACTTTAATGATCCCAACTTCAAACAAACCGAAGTAAAAGATCAGAGTTTATTCTTAAGCTTAGACCAGAAACTTTTCAAAGATTGGGTTTGGAGCACACAATATGCTTATATGGACTTGAACTATGATGGAGGCTCATGGTGGGGATCCTTTGACCCCGCTAATAAAAATGTGTTAAACAGGACATTAAGCAACTGGCAGGCAATAGGAAAAAACCACATTTTTCAGACTTATGTAAGAGGTACACTTAATACAGGAAATATTGTTCATAAAATTATTGCAGGATTCGATTATGGAGACAGAAAATATCAGGCAGACTTTTCTTCCTATTCAAAAATTGTGGACGGTAAAGAAACCTTACAATTCCCCGTTGATATTTACAATGTAAACTATGGAGTAGATCCTTCAAGACTACCTTCTTCTGATTTTTATACATTAAATACTTCTGCCCTTTTCTATAATGATCAAGGCGTAAAATATACTTCTTATTATGCTCAGGATCAGATTGAAATGTTTGATAATAAATTAAGATTAACATTAGCAGGAAGATATACAAGCGGTAAAACCTACTCTGGTTATCCCAATATTATCCCGGGAGTCAAAACCCCTATAGTAGAAGATAAAGCTGGTGAATTTACACCAAGAGTAGGAGTAAGTTATTCTATTAACGAAAACTTTTCCGCTTACGGGATTTATGATAAAACCTTTGTGCCACAATCCGCAACAGGAATCAATAAAACATTGATTACAGACCCTTTCAAGGGACAAAACATTGAGTTTGGATTGAAGAAAGACTGGTTTGGAGGAAGATGGAATACAACCTTAGCGGTATATGAAATCAGAAGAAAAAATATTCTTGTAGGAGGAAATTCAAACGAAAACGGTGGAGTTCCTTTTCAGGTTGCGACTGGTGAACAAAGAGCTAGAGGTTTTGAAACCGATATCAAAGGGGAAATCATCAAGGGATTGAACATTATCATCAATTATGCTTATACAGATGCAAAGACCATCAAAGACTCAGATGTAACAAGAATTGGAATGCAGTCACCCGGAAATGCTAAAAATGTGCAAAATACCTGGGTAAACTATAGGTTTGGACATGGCCTTATGAAAGGTTTTGGAATTTCCGCAGGGTATCAATATCAAGGGGGAAGACAATCCTGGTACGGAGTAAATGCTAAAAAAGATCAAAGATTACCGGATTATTTCGATACCAATTTCGGAGTTTCCTATGTTGCTAAGAAATTCGATGTCAATCTGATGCTGAATAATGTTCTTAACAAAAAACTTTATAGCGGCTACAGAGGAGATGCAGGAGAATATGCATGGATCTACAATGCACCACGTAACTGGAGATTATCAATCGGATATAAATTCTAAAAATTAAAGGTTAACCCCTCGAGGGTTAGCTTTTTTCTATGAAAAAAAAGCATCATCATAAAAAGAAAATTTCTCCAACGAAGAAATGGTCTGCCAAACTGCATTTGTGGTTTGGTTTATCTGTTGGTATCATTGTATTTATAGTCTCTCTTACAGGGACTTTGTACGTTTTTAAGGACGAAGTACAGAATATAATCCGCAAAGAAGCCATCTATGTAAAAAAGGAAGATCGTAGTAAAAAACCTCTATCTATTCATACACTTCGTGAGAAAGTAAACCTGGAGCTCAATGAAAAGTATCCGATAAATTCTGTTGAAGTATCACTAGATAAAGGAAAATCTTACCGATTCTTATATTACGAAAAAAATAAGAAGGGCTGGAATTATTTCCAGGAAGTGCTTATCAATAAACAGGTCTATGTCAATCAATATACAGGGGAAATTCTTGCGGTCTACAACGAGAAGTACGATTTCTTCAATATTTTAAAATACATCCATTGGGGTCTTCTTCTCAACTCTGAGTGGGGAAAATATGTCGTAGGAATTCCAACTGTCCTTTTTATTTTTATGCTTATTACAGGAATCATTCTTTGGTGGCCTAAAAATAAAAATGCAAGAAAAGGACGTTTCTGGTTCAGCTGGGAAAATGTAAAAACCTGGAAACGTAAAAACTACGACCTCCACAATGTATTGGGCTTTTATGCCTCGTTCATTGCTTTATTGATGAGCATCACGGGGATCTATTTTGCATATCCTTATGTAAAAAACGCTTTCAATTATACTTTATCCGGTTCTCTGGAACTTCCCAAAGAAAAACAGATTAAATCTCCGGACTCATTGATGGCAAAAAGAACTGATATTTTTGATATCACCGCCCAGCAAGCCGAAAAATTGTATGCAGGATCATCCAGCTACAGAATTAGCTTCAACGGAAAAAATAAGAAAGGAAAGGAACTGAAGAATCTTCCCATCACCATCTATGGACAGGAAGGACAATTCAGTGAAAGAAGCATTCTGACCTTTGATAAATACTCTGGAAAACTACTAACCAACAAACCTCATCAACAACTGAGTAACGCCGAAAAATATGCCAATGCCAACTATGATATCCATACAGGATCTTGTTTTGGATTATTTGGAAAAATAATCTGGTTTATGGCCGGCCTTATATGCACCTCACTTCCTGTTACCGGCTTCTTGATCTGGTGGGGAAAAAGAAAGAAACAAGGAAAGAAAATATAATGAAAAAAGCGCTTTTATCAGCTGCATGCCTGGGAACAATTACAACTTTTGCTCAGGTCAAAGATTCTTTAAAAACTCAAAAAGTTGAAGAAGTTGTCATGACTGCTTCCAGGAAGAAGGAAAATATTAAGGAAGTTCCAAGCTCCATTACGGTTGTCGGGGAAAAACAGATCCAGTCTCAATTGACGGTCAATTCTGATATTACAAGTATCCTCCAATACACTGTTCCCAGTTTAGGAACCAACTCCGGGCAGACTTCCAATACCGGACAAACTTTAAGAGGCCGTCAGGTACTGGTTTTAATAGACGGTATTCCACAATCTACTCCACTCAGAAATGGAGCAAGAGATTTAAGAGTGATAGATCCGTCAGCTATTGAAAGAATTGAGGTCATCAAAGGAGCCTCATCCATCTATGGAAATGGAGCAGATGGGGGGATCATCAATTATATTACAAAAAGAAACAAAACCAATAAAACCATTTCCGGAATTTCTCAAATTGGTCTTACCGGACAGTTTTCCGGAGGAACTTTAGGAGTAAGAGCAAGTCAGCTTTTATCTGGAAAGATCAATAAATTCGATTATACCCTTTCTTTAGCCTATGAAAGAACAGGTTATATGAAAGATGCCGATAAAGTTTATTTAAGCCCAACATACAGTACAGCAAAAATGGATAATTACAACGGTATGTTGAAATTAGGCTATGACATCAACGAAAACCAAAGAATTGAAGCTTCATATATTGGGTATTCATCAAAATCAAACTTGAACCTTGGATTACATACAGGAACCTATGGTATCGATCCTACCATTGGTGAAGGATTAGGAAAAGGATTAGAAACTACTCCTCAGGGAACGCCAAGAAATCATAATATCAGAATAAGTTATGATAATAAAAACTTATTTAAAGGAACATCCTTGAATGTGAATCTTTATTATCAGGACTTTAAAACCGTATACGGATATAGCGATACTTTCTTCAATGGCGGCCAGTCTAATGTTCTTTCTAAAAAAGCAGGGGCAAGATTCAATTTTGATACCCAGCTTTGGAATTCTCAAAATTCACAGGGAGAAATTATCTATGGAGCTGACATATTGAATGATGAAACAGTACAGAAGTTAGAAGACGGCCGTTTCTGGACTCCCAATATGAATATGACCAATATTGCCCCTTTTTTATTGGCAAAAATTGATCTGTTTAAAAAATTAACCATCAAAGGAGGTCTTCGATATGAAAACATCAAGGTAAATGTAGATGATTTCACCACCCTTTCTGTTCTTAATAATAAAGGAACATTTACACAAAGCATTCCTGTAACAGGAGGAAAATTAAGCTATAATGCATTGGTTGGAAATATTGGGGTACGGTACAATATTGAGCCATTCATTAACCTTTTCGGAAGCTTTTCACAAGCCTACTCGATCAATGAACTGGGACGAATACTGAGAACCTCAACTTCCGAAACTATTAAACAACTTGAAACAAAGCCTATCATTGTTAACAATTACGAATTGGGTGCTACAGGACAAGTTTCCAGCTGGATGAATTATGAGCTAACCTCTTATGTAAGTACTTCTAAATTAGGTGCAACATTTGTTCAGGGAGCAGACAGAGCTTTAACCATTAAAAGAGCACCTGAAATTATCTATGGGGTAGAAGGATTCTTACATTTCACTCCTGTGAAATGGCTTCAGTTCGGTGGTAGCTATAGCTGGATGGAAGGCATCACTTCGCCGGATGATAACGGAAATTACTCAGCAAAAATCAATAACAGCAGAATTTCTGCACCAAAGGTTCTTGCCTATGTACAGGTGAAACCAATTCCACAAGCCTTCATTGGTATTGACATGCTTCATTCTTTTCAACAAAACAGATTTCAACCCGATGCTAAAAAACAATTTACATATGGGGAGGGATTCGTTCCTGACTACACCGTATTTAATGTAAAATTAGGGGGTGACATCAACAAGAACTGGAAAGTATCATTAGGAGTTGAAAACCTTTTTAACAGGCTATATCAACCTTCTATTGCATGGTGGTCTGCCAGAGACAATGAATTCGTCAACTCATTGGGAACGAGAGGAACATTCATTCTTGAATATAAATTTTAATTAATCTAAATAAAAAGTAAAGTTTATCTTTGCAAAACTTTAACTGTTTATATGAAGAAAAATCATCATCACAAGAAGAAACCGGGATTCTTTAAGAAATGGTCTGCAAAACTCCATTTATGGTTTGGGCTGGTTATTGGATTTTTAATCTTTATTATCTCTATTACCGGAGCATTGTATGTCTTTAAAGATGAAGTGGAAAATTATACCCGAAAGGATGTTATCTATCATCATGAACAGAATATAGAGCAAAAGCAGGTACTACCCATCAGGGTTATGGAAAAAGCTGTTGCTGATCAGGTAAAAGAAAAATATCCCATCCATTGGGTGAATATCCCAATCGACAAAAAGATGTCCTATATGTTCTTCTGGTATGAGCATAACACGGATGCCTGGAATTATTTTGATGAATTTCCTATCTATAAACAAGCCTACGTAAACCCTTACACCGGAAAGGTTCTGCGAGTATATGATGAGAAAAATGGTTTTTTCAATATTGTAAAAATGATTCACTGGAGTTATTTGTTGAAACAGGATTGGGGAACTTATGTGGTGGGAATACCGGTTATCATTTTCATCATTATGCTCATTACCGGAATTGTTTTATGGTGGCCTAAAAATAAAGCAGCAAGAAAACAGCGTTTCTCTTTTAAATGGAAAAACATTAAAAGCTGGAAAAGGAAGAACTATGACCTTCATAATGTTCTCGGCTTTTATGCCTCAATCTTTGCTCTTATCTTTTCAATTACAGGATTATTTTATGCCTTCTTTATAGTTCAGGCGATGATCTATGTAGTATTTTCCGGTGGAGAAACTCAATATCCGGATTTCTCCCACATCAAGACAAAAGCTCCAATAGAGATGAGAACCGAGACCACTCTGGATAAGATCATCAGTACTGTTGAGAAAAAATACCCTGATTCCAATGGTTTTGCCATAGATCTTGGACATGAGCACATGGATGATCATGAGCACCCTAACTTTGAAGTATATGTAAAGCACCTTTCTTATTCTTATCACAAAAGCAGCAGTCTTATTTTTGATGAAAATTCAGGAGAATTATTGCATACCCATGATCCCAAGGATAAAAATTTTGGTGAAAAGGTGGTAAGCGCCAATTACGACATTCACGTAGGAGCTATTTTAGGGCTTCCTACAAAGATAATCGCGTTTATTGTAAGTCTTATCTGTGCTTCACTTCCGGTAACAGGTTTTATGATCTGGTGGGGACGAAGAAAGAAAAAAACAGTAAAAACAGCTTAATCTTTTAAATAATACCAGGTTAATAATCCATTAATACAATCTTTTTTATAATTTTAGCCCTTAGAATTTAATAATAGAAATGTCATTAATAGATTTATCAAAACAGGTTGCCCTTGGAGTTGACATCGGCGGAACCAATACCAAATTCGGAATTGTAAACCACCGTGGAGAAGTTCTGGATAAAGGAAACCTTAAAACCGATGCCTATGATAAAGTAGAAGATTTCATCGATGCTTTATATGAACATGTATATCCTTTAATGGAAAAGCATGGTGCTGAAAAGCACTTCGACGGAATTGGTGTAGGAGCACCTAACGCCAACTATTATAAAGGAACAATAGAATTAGCCCCCAACTTACCTTGGAAAGGTGTAATTCCTTTTGCTGAACTGATGACCGCAAAATTCAATTTACCGTGTACGGTAACCAATGATGCAAATGCTGCAGCTTTGGGTGAAATGCTTTTCGGAGCAGCGCGCGGAATGAAGGATTTTATCATGATTACTTTAGGAACAGGTGTAGGAAGCGGAATTATCGCCAATGGAAACCTCATCTACGGACATGATGGCTTTGCCGGAGAACTGGGACATACTATTGTAAAACCAGGGGGAAGAAAGCACTGGAGTACAGGATCTGAAGGAAGTTTAGAAGCCTATGCTTCTGCTACAGGAATCACTATTACAGCTAAGAAAATGAGAGCCGAGTTCCCAGAATCTATGCTGAACCAATATCCTGAAGATGAGATCAATTCTAAAACCGTATATGAATGTGCGATGAAAGAAGATCCAATTGCTATTGAAGTTTTCAGATATACAGGACAAAAGCTGGGTGAAGCACTGGCAAATTTTGTGATGTTTTCTTCACCACAAGCAATTCTTTTATTTGGAGGAGTAATCAAGGCCGGAGATTTTATCTTAAAGCCTGCCAAACTCCACATGGAAAGGAATCTATTGCCGATCTTTAGAAATAAAGTAAAACTGGTATTCAGTGAGCTGGACGAAGCCGATGCTGCTATTTTAGGAGCCAGTGCTTTGGTTTGGGAAAAATAACTGATACACATCAAATATATAAAGCGATCTCAATGAGAGATCGCTTTTTTGTTTTGCTACCGATGTACCCATGATTTTATAAATGCATTCGTGACAAAAAATAAATCTTCTATACAGACCGGCAATTCTCTTTTATCATTAGCATTATCTATGAAAACAATTCATGAGATCCGTATCAAAATCCATGAAGTTTTTCTTACTTTTGATTAGCATTTTCTGCACCTTTCTAGGATGAGTGGAAATGCTTTAAAAACAATATAATTACCAACAAATGGATAACAATAATTTAGAAACCATCGTTTTCGGTGGCGGATGTTTCTGGTGTGTAGAAAGCTGTTTTAATCTCTTGAAAGGTGTTGAATCTGCCATTTCAGGATATTCAGGAGGACATAAAGAAAACCCAACCTATCAGGAAGTATGTACAGGCGAAACAGGCCATGCGGAAGTAGTACAAATTACTTATAATCCTTCCATAACTTCTTATGAGCAATTAATGGATGTTTTCTTCTTCCTTCACGATCCTACTCAGCTTAATAGACAAGGAAATGATATCGGAACTCAATACCGTTCTGTCATTTATTATAAAGATGATGCGGAAAAAGCAAAAGCTGAAGAAGCCATCAAAGTATCTCAGGAATCAGGAAGATGGACAGGAACTTATGTGACAGAATTAACAAAATTCGACACATTCTGGCCTGCTGAACAATATCACCAAGGATATTATAATGAAAATCCTACACAACCTTATTGCAGTGCTGTAGTAGGCCCTAAAATCCAAAAATTTAAAAAATATTTTGGAGAACTGGGAATGCTGAATGCAGAGTAAATACAATAATTTAACTAGTAAGGGCAATGCTACCAAGACAATAAAGTCTTATCATAACAAAAGCGGGATATTTTATCCCGCTTTTTTATTGATCAATAGCCTGCATATTTATCTATAATATACTCTGTAGAGGCTCTTAATTCTCGTCCTGTATCAGGATCTACTCCATCCATAGTAAAAAACTCAACATGCCCATTGTACTTTGAATACCAGGTCTTCCCCAAAGCATTATTTACAGTAAGGGTATCCTTTCTTGTAATCCTTTTAAAATACTTCAGCTGAATGGTATCTTTTGGTATAAGACTGCGTCGAGGATTTTTATCTTCACAATTGGCCAACTTATACTCATTGTCTTCCCAAAACATACAATTTCTATTATCAAATAAAGTTATTGGCATACTAATTTTACCTTTTGATGAATAATAATTCCCTATTAAAACACTTATAATAAGAAAGGCTCCTGCTATGCCTAATCCGTTCTGCTTTACAAATTCCGGCATATTGAAATAAGGAGTATTTGTATTACTAATAGTTATATTAATTATTCTAGCTAATTTTTCAGGAAATGACTCATCATCTTCGTCTACCTTTATCTTTACTGTTGTTTTACTGGCATCTTCATTCTTTTTGACAAATGTCTTACAAAAATCATCAAAATTTTCATATTCTAAATACCGACTAAGTTGGTCAAGTATCTCTCCATCTCTTATATCAGGTTCCTTGTTGTTTATTATACAAATATTATAATACCTCACGAAAGTTCTTTCATTAATGATGAAGTTCCATTTTTCCTCAAAATGGTTAGATAGCTCCAAAGCTAAACCACTTTTTGCAGTCTTTTTTGGAAAGTCTTCTCGAGCCTTATTAAATACCTCATGAATTAGTAGTTTTTTCTTGGACATATATAGTTTTTTGAGTCTTTACAAAATAGATGATTATCAATCATTCCACATTACGGATTCCCATAAAGCCTGCATTGTCCATTTCGTGTCCATCAATGTCCAAAACGTGACTTAGTAATGCGTCACGCATTGTCGCATCTTTGCTTCAGAAAATCAGTGAAAAACAAAACATTACAAAAACAAATTTACAAAACTGATTTCAAAATCACCAGATAAAACGGAGGAAAACTCCGGGTTGGGAAGCAGATGTTTCTCCTCCGTTTTTGAAGGTTCACTTCCCAAAAAATTTAGAAGCGCTTCGAAATTTTAACTGTGTACTGCCCGAGATAAAAATGTCTCGGGAGGAAGAAAAACAATTTCAAACGAAAAAAATTTTAAGGAAATGATCCAGTTTTTTATGATGCTACTTTTAGCATTTACTAATAATGTCAATACAACACACTATAATGACAATCAAAAGTCAAATATCACAACTCTAAGTGCCAAAGAAGACCCAGAAACGGAAACGGGTGATGGACATGGCGGTGGCGGCAATACCACAGGAAATACGGGACAGACTCCCCCTCCTTTTTCATTGCCATAATAAATAAACAAAGGATAGATTGTAAAAATCTATCCTTTTTGTTATTTTGCACTTTAAACTGCAACCATGAAAAGGAATCTTTTATTTATTGTTGTAATAACAACCCTTTTTTCCTGCTATAAAAAAAGGTCTGAAACAAAAATAGCTCATATCCAAAATGCTTTTTATCAAAAAGCAAGGGAGTTCAGAGACAAAAAAATCTCTGATTCTGCATTCTACTACTACAACCTTGCTAAAGACGAATATTTAAAAGGCAGTGATTCCATTGGAGCCGCAGAGTCATTGATAAATATGGCCATTATCCAGACTTACTATGGTGATTTTTACGGAAGTATAGAATCTTCGTTAGAAGCTAATAAATTTCTAAAAGATGAGAAAGATAGCATCACCAGAAGAGATCTGGCTTCCAGTTACAACAATATGGGAATTGCTTCTGCATTTTTATACAATCATGATCGTGCTATTACTTTTTACCAAAATGCATTGAAATATAATGATGACGATGATAAAAAGTATATCTACTATAACAACCTTGGAAATGCATTTATCAACCAGAAAAACTACAGGCTCGCTAAAAAATATCTTAGCTACGCTACTCAATCTAAAGATCATGAAAACCAGGCAAGAGCTATTAATAATCTGGCAAATGCAAAATACCTTTCAGATAAAAGCTACGACCCTTTACCAGAGTTTCAACGCGCACTGGATATCAGAGAAAAATATAATAATCTTGAAGGACTCAATTCCAGCTTTGCCACATTAGCGGATTATTTCGTTTTAAAAGATCAGGAAAAATCTCTTATGTATGCTAAAAAAATGCTACAAACAGCCACAACAATAAATAACCCGGAGGATAAGCTACAAGCATTACAAAAGATTATTATCATTGATAAAAATGACTATAAAAAATATTTTGACAAATTTCAGTCCATTAATGATAGTGTACAGATATCCAGAAATAAGGCTAAAAATCAGTTTGCATATTTCCGATATGGTCTTGAAAAGCAAAAAACGGAAAATCAAACTTTAAAATTTCAAAAAGCAAAAAAAGAAGTACAGCTGCTGCAACAAAATATTGGGCTGGGAGCTCTATCTCTACTCATTATAGGAGGTATCGTATGGTATAAAAAAAGAAAGAAAGAAGTACAACGCGAAAACGAATTAAAGATCAAAGAAAACGAACTTAGACTCTCCAAAAAAGTACATGATGTGGTGGCCAACGGAATCTATCAGGTAATGACCAAAATTGAAAATCAGGCAGACTTCGATAAGGATAAAGCCTTAGATGAATTGGAATTTGTCTACGAAAAATCCAGAGATATCTCCTATGAAAAACCAGAACTAGAAAGCATCATGGAGTTTCATGATAAAATATCTACTCTTGTTGGATCTTTTAAAAATGATACAGTGAATACCTTCCTTGCTGGAAACGGAGTAAATATCTGGGCAGGTCTTAGTTATTCCGTACAGGATGAGGTTTATCAAATCATCCGTGAACTTTTAGTTAATATGAAAAAACATAGTGAAGCCACTTTTGTAACTTTTAAATTTGAAAGAAATAATAACCTTATCCATATTCAGTATAAAGACAATGGTATCGGTATCCCAGGAAATATTATTCATGGAAATGGGTTAACGAATACGGTTTCCCGTATTGAAAAAATAAAGGGGTCAATTATTTTTGACAATAAAACAGAAAAGGGGCTGAAAATCTATATATCATTCCCCACTTCTTAAAATGAAAAAGAAATGTTCAAAAAAATTTTAATAGCCGAAGACCACGAAAGCAGTAGTATTTCTGTACAAAGAACCCTTGAAGATCTTAATATTACCAATACAGACTATGTGTATTATTGTGATGATGCAGTAGCCAAAGTACAAAAATCTATTAGAGAGAATGATTTATATGATTTACTAATTACGGATCTCTCTTTTGAAGAAGATCATCGTGAACAAAAAATTAAAGATGGGAAAGAACTTATTAAAACCGTAAAAGAATTACATCCTTCTCTGAAAACAATTGTTTTCTCTGCAGAACATAAATCCGGTATTATCAATTCTCTTTTTACAGAATATGGAGCTAATGGATTTGTTCGTAAAGCCAGAAATGATGCTAAAGAACTTAAAAAAGCCATTGCCTCAGTATTTGAAGGTAACAATTATCTATCCCTTGATCTTAAACAGGAAGTGAAGAAACTCAACAATTATGAGTTTTCAGAATATGATATCACCCTTGTCTCTCTTTTGTCACAAGGAGTGCTACAAAAGAATATTCCTGTGTATCTTCAAAACAACAACATTAAGCCCAATAGTCTGAGCAGCGTAGAAAAAAAGCTAAACAGCCTTAAAGAAGAACTTGGAATCACCAATAATGAACAACTTGTTGCTTTTTGTAAAGATCTAGGGATTATCTAGACTAGAACAAAACCTATCATTTTATACAACCTTTCAACTTTTTGAAAGGTTTTTTGTTTTTACGGTTTCCCGTAAGGATTGGAAATTAAACGATCTTACTTTTGGGATATAAAAAAAATAATCATGGATCTTAAGATTAAACTTGAGCAATTACAACAAAAAGTCACAGCATTAAAAGATCATATTGCGACCGAAGAAGCAACTAAAAATGCTTTTGTAATGCCTTTCATACAAATTCTGGGTTATGACATCTTCAATCCTACAGAAGTTATTCCTGAACATATTTGTGATATTGGAACTAAAAAAGGTGAAAAGGTAGACTATGTAATTAAAAACAATGACGAACCTATTTTCATAATTGAATGCAAGCATTGGAAAGAAAATGCTGATGCTCATAATTCTCAACTACATAGATATTATCACGTTTCCAAAACAAGGTTTGGAGTTCTTACTAACGGTATTATTTATAATTTTTATACTGACCTTGAAAAACCTAATATTATGGATGAAAAACCATTTTTCACTATCAATATTGAGGACTTAAAAGACAGTTCTATAAAAATTCTCGAAAGTTTTACCAAAAAAGACTATAATCTTGAAAGCATTTTAGATTCTGCTGAGGCTCTAAAGTACATTAAGGCTATCAGAAAGGAGTTTGAAAAGGAGATAGAATCCCCTTCTGATGAAATTGTTAAACTTTTAGTAAACAGATTTTTTGATAAACCCATTACAGCAAATAGATTAGTTTCTTTTAAAGAATATACTAAAAAGGCATTAACAACTTCTATCAATGAGTCCATTAGCTATAGGCTTAAGTCTGCTTTAAGCATTAATGAACAAATTGAAAAACAAGATGATGATATAAAACCACCCCCATCTATTGATGAAAATAATGATTCTAAAATTGTTACTACTGAAGAAGAACTTGAAGGGTTTCAAATTGTAAAAGCTATAATGAGAGAGAAGATTCCTTCTACACGTATAGCTTATAGAGATACATTATCCTATTTTGGAATCCTATTGGACGACAATAACAGAAAGCCACTTTGTAGACTCCATTTTAACACATCCAACAAGTATATCGAAACATTTCATAATGGGAAAGATTCTGGTGAAAAGGTCTTGCTAAACAGCCTTGACGAAATATACAATTTCAGAAATGAGCTTCATAAAACGCTTGAACATTATTAATCTATATCAAATAAAATACTTGCCATAACCATGAAAACATATATATAAAAACTAAAAAACAAATATTATGAAAAAACTACTTTTCACAGGTCTTCTGGGACTTGGTCTTTTATTACCCGCTAACATTTCCGCATCTACAGCCAGCACATCTTCATCCAAGGAATCTTTCGAAAAGCCAAGAAAGGGGAAAACTAAAACCAGCAGAAAAAGCAAATCAACAAGATCTAGCTATTCTTCACCAAGATCCTATTCAAGCTCAACCAGTAGAGGATGTACTTACAACGGAAATCAGTTGTACGTCGGATCACGAGGAGGCTGCTATTATTACTCCGGAAATACTAAGCAGTATGTAGATAGATCTTATTGTGCTGGCTGTAATTAAAATATAAAGCTAATAACCATGAATTTTAAGTAATTCAAAAAAAAACACTCAACATATAACCATCATTAAAAAGCGAAGATTCATCTTCGCTTTTTTGACGCATTCAGGCTTTAAAAACTGATAATTGCCATGATAGATGTTTATTATTATTTAAGCATTCCAACTTAATTCTAATATAGAGCTTTATTCGCAACACAAATCTAAAACCATGAAAATCAGATAGAAATAAATTACACATTTTTATATTTTTCAGCTAACTATTATAATTTTTTGTACTTTAGTATAACACCAAAAAACATTTAACTGATGAATAAAAAAATATTTTTTTTATTGCTCCCCTTCCTTGGATATGGACAATATAACTTAGTGAACGTTACGAATTACTGTGGGAATACCAATCCATCCCGTTCAAACAGATATACTCATATATTTGAAAAAACAGAAAATTTTCTGGTCTATAAATTCTATAAAGACTGCCAAGCATCAGGACAGGATAACACTTTTTCAGTTTGGGCTTATGACGGACAAAATCCTCCTTATAAACTAAAATATGATAATGGCAATGAGGTAAATGATACCTCAAACCTTTGGGCGGGGGAACTAGTAAATAGTAATAATAAAATCTTTTATACTAAACCTCAAATTCCAAATAGCAATAATGTAGACACTCATAAAGAACTTTGGTATTTTGATGAAACCATTTCAAAGACCTTGGTTCATCAAGTAAATACAGGCTCTTTTCCCTCTGGCTGCAAAACTTTTGAAAACCTTACCCCATTTTTGGGTGGATTCTACTATACTGGTGATATCAACAATACTTGTTATATAGACCAAAATATAAATACAACATATCAATTTACAGCTAATAGATATAAAAATTACTGGAACCCTCCATTCATTTTTAGCAACATAGAGCACAATGGAAGTTTATTCTATAAAACATGGAAGGATAATACAACAATAAGCAATACTATTAAAAAATACAATCCCACAAACAATCAGATAACAAGCATCGTTTCATCTGAAAATGATCAATTTGGTGCTTATCCAAACTATTTAACAAAATTCAAAAACAAACTGTTTTTTATCAATCGAACAACTCAATATGGAATTGAAATTTATTATTACGATGATACATCCAATAGTATAACCTGCTTAGATGTAACACCAGGAAACAGCTCTTCAAATCCTTCTTTCTTAACAGTCTATAATGATAATTTATACTTTTATAATATAGCAAATAACAAATATTATATCTATAAATATGACGGAATCAACTCTCCTACCATAATTCATCAAGAAAATATTACCACGCCGGGAGGAAATTATGATTATACTGGTATATGTGGATATAATGGGAAGATATATTTTGTAAGAACAACCTCATTATTAGGAGGAGATCAGAATAACTTCACAACAGAATTGTTTGAATATGCAGGTTCCGGTAATGCTCAATTAGTCGCATCTTTTCCCGAATTCAGAGTTCTTCCTTATGGCCCTATAAATAACACCCTCGTTAATTACCTTCCTCAGTTTAACAGTTCCGGAAGAAGTTCTATATTCTCTTTTAAAAATAGCTTGTACATTGTAGGATTTCAAAAATATGGCAGCAATTTTACTGGGGAAGACCTATGGAAGATCTCACCAAACACTACCTTATCTGCCAGAGACACTGATACACAGCAAAGAATAGATGTTATAGTATACCCTAACCCCACCAATGATGAGGTTAGTCTAAAGTTCACAAAGAGCCCTACAACTGTAAAAGTTGAGATTTATAATGCAGCATCACAATTGATGAAAACAATAGATTTTAATGATAAAGACGAACTCAGGTTTAAGATGCCTGACTCTAAAGGAACATATTTGCTAAGAATCATTAGCGATCAAAAAAGTATAGTTACTAAAGTGACAAAAAAATAACATTGTACTACTACAAAATTCAGAATCTATAAAATAAAAAAGCGAAGATTGTCTTCGCTTTTTTATTTTATCATCATTTCCGTATGCGGAATATCGTCTTCTAAATATTTCTTTCCGGTATCCTCAAAACCAAAATCTCCGTAGAATTTCAACAGATAATCTTGCGCTGAAATCCTGATTTCTGAAGTGTGAAAACGATTTTCTATCGTATCAACTGCATACTTAATCAAAAGCTGTACAAATAAAGGATGCTAATGCAGGTACAAGGAAGATATTCCCAAACATATTTTAAAAAACAGGCTGCATGTTTTTTAGCAGCCTATTTTTATAGATTCTAAAGCATTATCTTAAGTTCAAAGAATATTAAACAATATTTCCTGATGCATCTACCCAACTATTTCCATTAAACCAGATCGGCTTTAATAAATCTGTATCAAAAATCATCGAGCCGACGGAATTATTCTGAGGTCTTTGTGATGAACTTAAATGTATAGTTGAATTATATTTATTAGGAATATATGCACCAAGGTTCTTATCCCTCACATTTTGGATTGTGGTCATTTTTCCATTATCAATAATACCTGCACTTGGTAATCCAAAATATTTAATGGTTACATTTTCTATTTTTGTAGCTTCAGCAGAATTATCAATCTGTAATTCCTGCCAAAATCCTCCTAAAACGGTTGCTCCCTGACCTTGAAACCAGGCTTTTTTGGATGCATAGCAATTAATATAAACCGTATGAATTCCGTCATCAAGAATATCTGCAATCGAATGATCATTTTCAAAAGCACTTCCAATAAACGTATTGTATCGGCTTTCTCTGCTTACCATTACACCATATTTTGTACAGGACTCCGGAGTTCCACTATAAAAAGTATTTTGATCACCTTGAAAAATATTGACTCCAAAAGGCATTCCCTCCATTTTAATATCATAAAAAGAATTGTTACTACAATTTCCAATTCCCTTTAATACCTCTACTATTACTTCTTTTCCGTCTTTTATCTTTTTTTCTTTTTCTATTCTATGCCCATGATCCAGTTTTAATCCCTGATAAGGAATATTTTTATTACCTGTTTTCATAACAGTATCAACATCAGAACTACATTGTAAATTTTTGAAACCGGAAAGCATAACTCCCTTAAAATGAAAACCAATTCCTAAGTCTTTATCAGCTTCCCGTACAGCAACATTCTCCCAATTACAATGAGCTATTCCTTGGGCTAAGATCAATACTTCTGTATTATACTGCCCTTCTACAACAATATTGTTAAGGTTTAAGTTTTTACAAAACGGTGGCGAATCATTATTATCCTTAAAGGCATTCATCTCCAATGCAATACCTCCCTTCATGCATTTCAAAACAACACCTCTAAAAGTTTCTCCTTTAATAGTCAGGTTCTCTATTTTTATATTCCCAATATCAGTATATCGATAAATACCATTAGGAAAATAAATAGTGATCGCTTTGTCAAATTGATGGTACATTGCACCATTTTCAGGTATTATTCTCTCTTTTCTGTAATTTTCACAAAACGCCAAAGCCTTTTTAATCGCAGCACTATTATCTGTAAAATCATCTCCCTTAGCTCCAAATCTTTGGATATTTAATTGTCCACTGGTCAAAAAGTTAATATCCACATAAAAATCATTTCCTTTTTTTCTGTAAACGACTCCATCATCAGTTACTGCTGCAGAACCTGTATATTTTTGATAGTTCACATTTTCCTTGGTAAAACTATCCACTAACTGAACTACATCATCTGAAGGATATGCACTCGTTGGGCTAAAAAAATCTTCTGTAAAAATCATAATAATCTATTGTTTAAGGTTAACATGACGAAGATATCAAGAGACAGCGCCAAAACTTGACATATCATAAAAAAGAATCAAGGTAAAAAAAGCATCCCATTATTGAGATGCTTTCTATTTTATTTTCTAATCATTTCCGTATGCGGAATATCGTCTTCTAAATATTTCTTTCCTGTATCCTCAAAACCAAAATCTCCGTAGAATTTCAACAGATAATCTTGCGCTGAAATCCTGATTTCTGAAGTGTGAAAACGATTTTCTATCGTATCAACAGCATACTTGATCAATACCTTTCCTAAGCTCTTTCCCCTAGCCTGTTCTGTGGTGAGAACCCTACCAATAGAAGTTTCATCATATTTTATTCCTTTATCGAAAATACGGCAATACGCAAGTACTTCCCCTTTTTCTTCCGCCCAGATATGAACCGCTTTCTGGTCATAATTATCCAGGTCAGGGTAAGGACAATTTTGTTCAATCACAAAAACATCAATACGAGCCTTTAAAACAGCATATAATTCAGAAACTGTAAACTCTTCAAAAGTCTTAATTTTCCAAATAATATTATTCATCGAAGCTTACACCATTTTGAGTTAAAAAATCATTTGTCTTAGATATAAAATCTAAAATAGCATCTCCTCCTTCTTTCTTTTCAGCTGAGGTAATATATAACTCTGGAAGATCTTCCCATGTTTTATGCAGTTCTAATTTATAGTCTTCAACATTCTTGATCACAGCATTAGGTTTTAGCTTGTCTGCTTTTGTAAATACAATTGAAAACGGAACACCACTTTCTCCACACCATTGCATAAAATCAAGATCAATGGCCTGAGGTTTATGTCTTATATCTACCAATACAAAAAGGTTCACCAGGTTTCTTCGGTTCAGGATATAATTAGTAATCAGCTTTTCAAAATCCTTTCTCTGAACCTTTGAAACTTTTGCATATCCATATCCCGGTAAATCGGTAAGATACCAGTCCTCATTAACTAAGAAATGATTGATCAGCTGAGTTTTTCCCGGAGTCTGTGACGTTTTAGCAAGATCCTTATGATTCATCATGGCATTAATCAATGATGATTTTCCTACATTAGATCTTCCGATAAAAGCATACTCAGGAATATTCGGTTCAGGACATTCCTGCCATTTTCCACTACTTTTTACAAACGTTGCTGTCTTAATAATCATTTTTGAATATATTTTAGAAAAATAAACCATTAAGAAAAGCTCTTAATGGTCATTTATTATGTTTTAAACTTTATCTTTTATCCAGCTATACAGGATTTCACAAAACTCATCCGGTTTTTCCATCATGGCGGCGTGGCCACAATGATCGATCCAGAATAGTTCTGAATTAGGAATAAACTTATGCATATCTTCAGCCACTTCAGGCGGAGTTACATTGTCCTGTTTTCCCCAGATCAGACAAGTAGGTGTTTGAATCTTTGGAAGATCATTCAACATATTGTGTTTGATGGCACTTCTTGCCAACATTACCGTTTTTATTCCTTTCATTCTGTCATTCACCACTGAGAAAACTTCGTCAACAAGATCTTCAGTGGCGATCTTAGGATCGTAGAATACCTCTTCTGTTTTCTTTCTGATATATGATCGGTCATTCTTTCTTGGAAAACTATCCCCGAAAGTTCTCTCATACAAACCTGAGCTCCCAGTTAGAACCAAGTTCTTTACCAGATCAGGTCTCGCCAAGGTCAAAATAAGCCCTACATGCCCGCCCATAGAGTTTCCCACAATGGTAACAGGCCCTGAAATATGACTTTCAATAAACTTGATGATATATTTTGCTATAGTGGTAAGATTCGTATTGAGTACCGGCAAATCATAGATCGGCAGCTGAGGAACATATACTTTGAATCCTCTGTCTGAAAAAAAATCTACCATTTTATCGAAATTGCTCAAACCACCCATTAATCCGTGCAACAGCACTAATGGATGTCCTTCCCCCGCCTCTACATAGGAATATTTCTTTTCTTTTTTCGTACTAAATATCATATAATGCCTTAATAAAGCCCTGCAAAAATACAAATTAAACCTCAAAAATATTTTGATTATCCTAATTTAAGATAAAAATAATACAATATTCTGCTTTTTAACTTTTTTTTTCAAAACCCCTTTATTATGGCTTAAATAACAGTTTTAACAACCATCTACATATCAATGAATTACATTCTTGGAACTCAATCTTTAATAAAACTTATTAACATTGAGTCAAAAAGTGGGAAAAAGTGGGAAATTTTGGAAATTATTATATAAATTTGTCCCAAATGAAAAATTTCATTGGAACATATGAGTGTAAAATTGACGACAAAGGCCGCTTAAAAGTTCCTTCATCTTTAATCAAACAGATGGAAAACTTCGAAGACAAGGCATTTGTAGTCAAAAGATCTGTGTTCCAACCTTGTCTGGAGGTCTATCCAATGAATGCATGGGATAAACTGATGGGCAAAATTAATAAACTGAACAGATTCATAAAAAAGAATGCTGATTTCATACGAATGTTTACGGCAGGAGTAAAAACAGTAGAATTGGATAACGCAGGCAGACTACAGATTTCAAAAGACCTGATGAGTTTCGCAAATCTTCAGAAAGATATTGTGATTACCAGTGCAGGAGAGCTCTTCGAAATTTGGGACAAAGATGCTTACGAACAGGTAATTTCCACCAATGAAATTGATTTTGCCAGCCTAGCCGAAGATGTAATGGGCTCTTTTGACGAAGAATAACTGTAGTTATTAAGGATTTTATTAATAAAAAACACAATTAAGCATGTATCATAACCCCGTTTTGTTGAAGCAGAGTGTAGATGATTTGGTGACGAATCCTGACGGAATCTACGTGGACTGCACCTTTGGAGGTGGAGGCCACTCGAGGGAGATTTTGAGCAGACTTTCTGATAAAGGAAAACTGTTCAGCTTTGACCAGGATCTGGATGCGCTTAAAAATACAATTGATGACCCTAGATTTACATTGGTAAATCAGAATTTCAGATTTCTGGAAAACTCATTACTAATGTATGGAATATCACAAATTGATGGGGTGTTGGCAGACTTAGGTGTTTCATCTCACCAGTTTGATGAAGCAGACCGTGGGTTCTCTACAAGAAGCAATGCTCCTTTGGATATGAGAATGAACGTAATGCAAAACCTTGATGCCAAAAGAGTGATTAATGAATATGGAGAAGAAGAGTTGGCAGATATCTTCTATCACTATGGAGAATTAAGAGAAGCAAGAAAACTGGCTAGAGATATTGTTCACCATAGAAAAACAAAAAGTATAGAAACCACTGAGGATTTGAAAAAGCTTTTCAGCTACCTTCCACCTCATAAAGTGAATAAATTCTATGCACAACTTTTCCAGGCCGTAAGAATAGAAGTTAATCAAGAGCTTGAAGTATTAAAGGAAATGCTGGTTCAGGCTTTCAATGTTTTAAAACCGGAAGGAAGATTAGTCGTTATTTCTTACCATTCTTTAGAAGACCGTTTGGTAAAAAGATTCCTGAAAAACGGAATGTTCGAAGGAGAACCGGAAAGAGATATCTACGGAAATTATAAAAAAGCATTTGAGCTAGTAAAGAGCAAAGCAATCATCCCGGATGATAAGGAGATTGAAGAAAACTCAAGAGCAAGAAGTGCTAAAATGAGAACAGGAATAAAAGTTTAAAAGTGAATGAATAAACCGTCAATAGTAAATTTTAAAAAATTAGATTGACCATTGACAACCAAGTGAATTCACGACAAAACAAATTGATTGAATTAAAGTGGCAAAAAGAACAACAAATCGCCCCCAGAAAAGACTCACTTTTATAGATATTATAAAAGGAAACTTTCTGAATCGTGATGAGATCAAAATACATTACAAGTATTTTCTCTTGTTGTTTGTCCTGATGATGGCTATGATTTACAGTAACCATCTCGTCAATAAAAAAATAAAAATTGTAAACGCCTTAAAGGAAGAAACAGAAGAATATAAATCGAGAAACGCTTACGCCCAGAGTAAGCTGATCAAGGTAAAAATGGAATCAGAGCTGGGGAAAGAGGTTGCAAGGGACTCATTGATGACCCTCGAAAACCACCCTCATAAATTGCTAATAAAACTGGACAGTACAGATGCAAAAGCAAAATGAATACGATAATAAACGTAAAAAAACGTTACGATGGGGCTACCTCTTTGCAGTGGTAGCTTTGTGCGTGTTTGTAATGTTCTTGGCAAGGATTGTAATCCTTCAGAATACCAATGTTCAGGAAATTAAGGATGATTACATTAATAAAAATTATCGTGAAGCCACTTTAAAAGCTGCCCGCGGTAATCTATTTGCCTCCGATGGATCTATTTTGGCAACAACAGTGATGCGCTACGACATCTATCTTGACTTCAAAACGATGAAAGATACGATCTACAGCAACAATATCGGGGCATTAACGGATTCTCTGAGCAAAATGTTCGGAAAATCCAGAGGAGAGTTCAGACAAAAATTTGACGAACAAAAGAAAAAGAAAAACCAATATTATACTCTGGTAAAAGGTCTTGATTTTGACCAATACGACAGAATCAGACAGTTTCCGATTTTCAAAAGAGGTAAAAACAAAGGCGGTTTTATCGTAGACAGAAACTACAAAAGAGAGCTTGCTACTTCAGAAATTGGTGCAGGAACCATCGGTATAGATAATGGTGAGCTTAAATCCGGATTAGAAGGAGCTTTCTCTAAACACTTAACCGGTACTGACGGAAAAAGATTAGAGCAAAGAATCAATTCATCCCAATGGAAACCAATTGACTTCTGGAAAGTTCAGGAACCGGTAGATGGAGAAGATGTATACACCACTTTAGACCTTAGAATTCAAGACATTGCACATTCCGCGTTAGAGAAGCAGCTGATGCACTACGAAGCAAAACACGGAACTGTAATTGTCATGGAAGTGGAAACCGGAAAAGTACGTGCATTAGTTAATTTAAGAAAAACAGAATCAGGAGATTATGAAGACTCTTACAACTATGCACTAAAAGATAATATCGAACCCGGTTCAACCTTCAAAACCATTTCGCTTTTAGCAGCAATGGATGATGGATTCATCGATGAAAACACAACGGTAAATGTAGGAAACGGAGTTTGGACGTATGCAAAACAAAGAATTTCTGACGGTCATGGAGGAGGAACATACGATATTAGTGATGTTTTAGCCAAATCCAGTAACGTAGGAACAGCTAAACTGATCACAAAATATTACGCTGAAAAACCTCAGATCTTCCTTGACCACTTAAAACGTTGGAAATTATTTGACAAAATGGACATCGAGCTTCCGGGAATCACAAAACCAAAGATCGTAACTCCGGAAAATAAAAGATGGAATGCAGCTACACTAGCTTCTATTTCATTCGGATACTCTTCCAATGTTAACCTGCTTCAGCTGGCAACCTTCTACAACGGAGTCGCTAACGGTGGTAAAATGCTTAAACCATTATTCATTGATAAGATCATGAAAGATGGAAAAGTAATGTACAAGGCGAAACCCGAAGTAATGGTAAACAAAATGGCATCTGAGAAGGCCATCAAAATGATGACCAATGCATTAACCAAAGCCGTAGAAAAAGGAACAGGGCGAAGCATCTTTACCCCTAACCTGAAAATGGCAGGGAAAACAGGAACGGCAAGGTTTGAATACTGGCTTCCTGGCCCGATGAAATACCGTGCATCATTCGCAGGGTTCTATCCGGCAGATGCACCCAAATATACATGCTACGTAATGGTAAGTGAGCCCAATACTTCAATTGGATTTTATGGAGGCCCTGTAGCAGCACCGGTGTTTAAAGAAATTGCAGGAAAAACATTCCTGAAAACACCACAAAATATTGAAAAAGAAATGCTCGTAGACAAAAAGGTAAACCTTAACAAAATGGTGGAACCTAATGTGAAAGTAGCAGTCAATGATAAGCAAATGCCCAATGTAGTAGGACTGATTGGTAAAAACGTCATCCCACAATTGGAAAACTTAGGATATCGTGTCGATTTTAAAGGCGTTGGAAGAATCAAAGAACAATTCCCATTAGAAGGCACAACGATCAGTAAGAATCAGAGAATATATTTATCTCTGCAGAATTAAAAAGAAACAGAGTCCCGAAGGGACGACTTAACAAAAAATAGGATAAAGTCCTATTGATAAAAGATGATAATAACAGAATTAGTAAACAGAATCCCAGTAATAGAAATCCACGGTGACAACAACCGTGAGGTATCAGAACTGGTGTTCGACAGCAGAAAGGTTACAGAAAACTCTCTTTACATTGCAATGAGAGGAACAGTGGTGGATGGACACTCATTCATTGCATCTTCTATTGAAAAAGGAGCAACAACAATCGTTTGTGAAGAATTCCCTGAAACACTGGCAGAAAATGTAACTTATATTAAAGTGAAAGATTCTGCTAAAGCTTTAGGTCATCTTGCTTCAAACTTCTATGGAAACCCGTCTAAAAAGCTAAAACTGATCGGAGTTACCGGAACCAACGGAAAAACCTCTGTTTCTACCCTGCTTTTTGATGTTTTCAAGAATTTAGGATATGATTCTGCTTTATTATCAACTGTTGAAATAAGAATTGGAGAAGAAATTATTCCAGCTACTCATACCACTCCGGATGTTATTACCATTAATAAAATCTTAGCTGAAGCAGTGGAAAAGGGATGTGAATTCGCTTTCATGGAAGTAAGTTCTCACGGAATTGCTCAAAACAGAATTGAGGGGTTACACTTCAAAGTAGCAGGATTTACCAACCTTACTCACGATCATTTAGATTATCATAAAACCTTCGAAGAATATTTAAAAACCAAAAAAAGATTCTTTGATGAATTAGAAGATACAGCCATTGCCATCACCAATATAGATGACAAAAACGGTAGTGTAATGCTTCAAAATACAAAGGCTACAAAGAAGTCTTACGCTCTGAAAACAATGGCAGACTACCACGGAAAACTACTGGAAGTTGATTTCAATGGAATGCTGCTGAACTTCAATGGGAAAGAATTCTGGACTACATTAACAGGAAAGTTCAATGTATACAACCTATTACTGGTTTTCGGAATTGCAGAAGAACTTGGATTTGCACAGGATGAAATTCTTCAGGCCATCAGTAAGCTAAAAAGAGTTTCCGGAAGATTTGAAACCATGAAATCAGACGGTGGAATTTTCTTTATCGTAGACTATGCACACACGCCGGATGCCTTAGAAAACATTCTGGACAGCATCAATGATATCAGAACCAAAAACGAAAGATTAATCACCGTTTTCGGTTGCGGAGGAGACAGAGATCACTCGAAAAGACCTGAAATGGGAAATATTGCCACTAAAAAATCAACATTGGCAATCATCACTTCAGATAATCCGAGAACAGAAGATCCGGGACAGATTATCAAGGAAATTGAAGCAGGCGTTGAACCTCAGAACTTCAGCAAATACACTTCAATTCCGGACAGAAAAGAAGCCATCAAAATGGCGATAAAGTTTGCAGAACCTAAAGATATTATTCTCGTAGCCGGAAAAGGACACGAAAATTATCAGGAGATAAATGGCGTAAAACACCATTTTGATGACAAAGAAGTAATTAATGAGCTTTGGAAATTAATGTCCAAGTAAATTGAAAGATTGAATTCATTTAAATGATTTAAAAATTTGATTATGACGAAGAATTTTGAAAATTTTCCAGTATATATCAAAAGTTTAGATCTTATTGAAAAAGTTTATTCATTTCTTCAAAGTCAAAGTTTTGAAAAAGAATTTGAATTTAATAACCAGATAAAAAGAGCGAGTTTTTCAATTAGCAACAATATTGCAGAAGGCTCAGAATATAATAATAACAGACAATTTATTAAATATTTAAAAATTGCAAAAGGCAGCTGCGCTGAAGTAAGAAGTATGCTAATTGTAAGTAAAAGATTAAAATTAGGTGATCAAAATAAAGCAGAAGAAATCATTACCCTTTCGAGAGAAGTTTCTTCAAACATATCAAACTTTATTAAGTATTTAAGTGAAAATATTGAAAAACCCAATCTTTAAATCTTTAAATAAATTAAATTTTTAAATAATAAAAAACAGAAACATGCTATACTATCTATACGAATATCTAACCGACCATGGAATTCACGTTCCGGGATTAGGAATGTTGAAATACATCTCCTTCCGTGCCGGAATGGCTGTGCTATTCTCTTTAATTATTGCTCTTGTCTACGGAAAAAGAGTGATCAATTACCTGAGAACAAAACAAATGGGTGAATTAGTCCGTGATCTTGGATTGGACGGCCAAAAGCAAAAAGAAGGAACTCCTACCATGGGAGGTCTTATCATCATTTTGGCTACCATTATTCCTGTATTGTTGTTTACAAGAATAACAAACGTATACATTGTCTTACTGCTGGTTTCAATGTTTTGGATGGGAGCTATCGGGTTCCTTGATGATTATTTAAAGAAAATCAAGAAAAATAAAGACGGATTAAGCGGTAAATTCAAAATTGTAGGACAAGTTGGTTTAGGCTTAATTGTCGGAATCACAATGTATTTCCACCCAGACATTACCGTTAAAAGAAAATATGCTGATGCAAAAGTGGTTAATAGAAACAACGTAGAGCAAAACTTCATGCCTACAGAAAAAATCACAGTTTCTACAGTACCATTCGCGAAAAACAATGAGTTTGATTACAGCGGAATCCTGTTTTGGATGAATGAAAAAGATGCCCATGAGTGGGCATGGATTGTCTTTATCCCTATCGTGATCTTCATTGTAACAGCCGTTTCCAATGGAGCCAATATCACAGACGGAATAGACGGTCTCGCCGCAGGAACCAGTGCCATCATACTGCTCACCCTTGCGCTTTTCGCCTACCTTTCAGGGAACATCATCTTCGCAGACTATCTGAATATCATGTTCCTGCCGAATATGGGAGAAACCACCATTTTCGCAGTCGCAATGGTAGGTGCCGTCATTGGATTCTTCTGGTATAACACCTATCCTGCCCAGGTTTTCATGGGAGATACAGGAAGTTTGATGCTGGGCGGAGTAATTGCCGTTTTAGCCATTATTTTAAGAAAAGAATTACTGATTCCTGTTTTATGCGGAATCTTCCTGATTGAGAATCTATCTGTAATGCTTCAGGTAATCGTTTTCAAATACAGAAAGAAAAAATACGGGCTGGAATATGCTCAAAACAATAGACTATTCAAAATGTCACCATTACACCACCATTATCAGAAAGAAGGATTTCACGAAAGTAAAATCGTAAACAGAATGATTATCATTGGAGTAATACTGGCAATTGTTTGTCTGATCACCTTAAAAATGAGATAAAATTAAAAGCTGTAAGCAATAAGCTTAAAGCTTAAAGCCTATAGCATAAAGCTTTTATAATATGAAAATAGTTGTTTTAGGAGGAGGAGAAAGCGGATGTGGAGCTGCTTATTTGGCCAAAAAGAAAGGTCTGGAAGTATTTCTTTCAGATAAAGGAGCCATTAAAGATAACTATAAGCAGTTTCTTACCGAAAATGGAATTGAATTTGAAGAAGGAAACCACGATGAAGAAAGGATTTTAAATGCCGATTGGATCGTAAAAAGCCCGGGAATCCCGAAAAAAGCAGAGATCATCCACAAAATTCATGAAAAAGGAATAAGACTTTCCTCTGAAATTGAATTCGCTTCTGAATTTACAGATGCTAAGATCATTGCCATTACAGGAAGCAACGGAAAAACAACCACCACTTCATTGATCTATTATATCCTGAAAAACGATGGATTAAACGTAGGCTTAGGAGGAAACATTGGATATAGCTTTGCAAAACAGGTTGCAGATGAAAACCATGAATATTATGTACTGGAAGTAAGTTCTTTTCAGTTAGATGATATTCAGAATTTCAGACCTTATATTTCTTTATTGTTGAATCTGTCTCAGGATCACCTGGATCAGTATAACTACAACTATGAAGAATATGCATTGGCAAAATTCAGAATCACTGAAAACCAGGAAAATGATAACTTCTTCATCTACAATAAAGATGACGAAATGAGCAAAAACCTGCTTGAAAAGTTAGAAATAAAAGCGAAGATGATTCCTTTCTCCACAAAGGAACAGCTTCCTGAAGGAGGTTTTGTAAGTGACGATCAGATTGTGGTAAAATTGAAGGATGAATTCTCCATGAAAGTTGAAGAATTATCCCTACTTGGGAACCATAATGTTGCCAATAGCTTAGCAGCATCAATTGCTGGTAAGATATTGAAGATCAATAATGAAAGTATCAGACATTCATTAATGACATTTCAGGCAGTAGAACACAGATTGGAATTCGTAACTGAAACAGATGGTGTAAAATACATCAACGACAGTAAGGCAACCAATGTGAATGCAACTTACTACGCCTTAGAAAGTATGAAAACTCCAACCGTATGGATCGTTGGAGGATTAGATAAAGGAAATGACTATACTGAAATTGAAGATTTAGTCAAAAGAAAAGTAAAGGCAATTGTTTGTCTTGGAGTTGATAATAAGAAGATTATAGATTTCTTCAAAGATAAAAAGGAGTTTATTTATGATACTTCAAGCATGGAAGAAGCCGTGAAAATATCAAAATCACTGGCCAAAAAAGGAGACACCGTTCTACTTTCTCCATGTTGTGCAAGCTTTGATTTATTCAAAAGCTATGAAGACAGAGGTCGTCAGTTTAAAGAGCAGGTATTAAAAGCCAATAGCCATTAGCCAAAAGCAAATAGCATTAATTATGGACGAGCAGAATACAGAAAACAGATTTGAATTTCTAAAGGGCGATAAAGTACTTTGGATGGTCATTCTTGTGATCTCCATTTTCTCTATTTTCCCTGTTTACTCTGCAAGTTCAAACCTGGAATATATTGTGAATAACGGAACCACTACAGGCCACGTTATCAAACACATGTTCTTCGTTCTCTTAGGATTAGCCATTATGCGCCTTGTAGGAACGATAAAATATGAATACATCGGAAAGCTCAGCAGTATTCTGTTGGGACTGATGATTGTCTTATTGATTGTTACGATGTTTACCGGACAAACCATTGACGGAGCCAGTGCCTCAAGATGGTTAAAAATTCCGGGAACACCAATATCATTCCAGCCGTCATCATTTGCCTTCCTGATGCTGATTATCTATTTATGCAGATATCTCACCAAGAAGATCACAAGAGAAAGACTCCCTATAGAGAATATCATGTATATTTTCGGGCCTATTCTTCTTGTTTTTGTATTAGTGGCAAAAGACAACGGTTCCACGGCATTAATGATTCTGATGGTTTCAGTAATTGTTTTGATTGTCGGGCAGCTTCACTGGAAATACATTGCAGGTTTTATTTCAGCCTCATTTGTAGCCATTGTCTTTTTCCTATTGATTGCATTGAATACCAATATGATTGGAGGAAACCGTGTTCACACATGGATGAGCCGTATTGAAACATTTACATCAAGCAAAGCAAAATCAGCAGATACCGATGATGAAAGTGTAAAAGCCAAAAATTATCAGGTAATGCAGGCTAAAGCTGCTATTGTACATGGTGGAATTACCGGAATGGGGCCAGGAAAAAGTGCATTAAAACAAATGCTTCCACAATCTGCCTCCGACTTTATCTTCGCTGTTATTGTAGAAGAATATGGAGTTATTGGAGCAGCATTCCTGATCAGTCTCTATCTGATTATGATGATAAGGATTGTGATGATTGCCAGTAAAATGCCAGCCTTCTTCGGATCGTTGCTGGTGCTCAGTCTCGGAGTAATGATTTTTATACAGCTATCGGTAAACATTGCCGTTGCTGTCAATCTGATCCCGGTAACAGGACAACCATTACCATTGATTAGTTATGGGGGAACCTCAATGTTGGTAACCTATTTACAGTTAGGAATTATCTTAAATATAAGCTCAAGAATTCAGATCTATGATGAAGAAGGAATGGGCAAAAAACAAAGCATAGCGGAAATAAACGATATCGCATAAACCCAAAGAGTCCCAAGGGACGATTTAACAAAAAATCGGACACAGTCCTATTAATTAAAATGAACAAAAAATTAAAAGTAATACTATCAGGTGGAGGAACAGGAGGACACATCTTCCCTGCCATCGCTATCGCTGACGAAATCAAAAAAAGATTTCCGGATGCAGAATTTTTGTTCATTGGTGCCAACGGAAAAATGGAAATGGAAAAAGTTCCACAAGCAGGCTACAAAATTGAAGGAATTGATATCGCCGGATTCAACAGAGGAAACTTATTATCCAACTTAGGACTTCCTTTTAAGATTCTGAAAAGCTTATCCAGATCTAAAGACATCATCAAAGACTTCAAACCGGATGTTGCTATAGGAACAGGAGGATTTGCAAGTGGCCCTGCTTTATATGAAGCTACCAAATTGGGAGTTCCTGTTTTTATTCAAGAACAGAATGCCTATGCTGGAGTAACCAACAAAATTTTAAGTAAAGCAGCTAAAGCCATATTTACAGCCTATCCGAAAGTCGCAGGATTTCCTGCAGAAAAAATAAAATTCCTGGGAAATCCGATTCGTTCCACAATTATTACGGGAATGCAGGACACCACTCAGGCAAAACAAAAAATGGGATTACATAAAGATAAACTTACCATTCTTTCGGTAGGTGGATCTTTAGGCTCCAGAACATTAAACAATGCCTGGGAAGCTCATTTAAAAGAAATTGTAGACAAAGACTATCAGCTCATCTGGCAGACAGGAAAGCTTGATTATAAAGATATTATTGAAAAAACAAAAGATACTGTAACCAGAAATATTCTGATCCGTGAATTTATCAAAGACATGGAACTTGCATATTCTGCAGCAGATATCATCGTTTCAAGAGCGGGAGCCATTGCCATTTCAGAGTTGGCAGTAGCACAAAAACCGGTCTTATTGGTACCATTCCCTTTTGCAGCAGAAGACCACCAAACCAAAAATGCCATGAACCTGGTGGAAAAAAATGCAGCAAGAATGGTAAAAGACTCTGAAATGCAGGAAAAATTCTGGAATACATTATCAGAAATCTGCGAAAATGAAAATGTTAGAAAAGAAATGTCCGACAATCTAAAGTATTTTGCTAAACCTGATGCTACCAAAGAGATTGTAGATGAGATATTTAAAGTGATTAATAGATAAAGGAAGAAATGAAGAACTTAGAAACATATCAAAACTTTTACTTCGTTGGAATCGGAGGGATAGGAATGAGTGCCTTGGCGCGTTATTTCCATGCGTCCGGAAAAAAAGTATTAGGCTATGATAAAACCAACACCAAACTTACTCAAAATCTGATGCAAGAAGGTATTGATATTGTTTTCGAAGATCTTATTGATAAAAGAATAACTTCTCTTCAAAAAGAAGATACACTGATCATCTACACTCCAGCCATCAAAACGCTTGGAATTTTAGATTACTTCAATCACAATCAGTTTGAAGTTTTAAAACGTGCTAAAGTTTTAGGATTAATCACTGAGAACACAGATTGTATCGCTGTAGCAGGAACTCATGGGAAGACGACAACTTCTACCCTTGTTTCTCACTTATGTAAAGAAGCAAATCTTCCTTTTTCATGCTTTTTAGGCGGTATTTCTGAAAACTTTAAGTCAAACTTTCTTTATAACGGTTCTACCTATTCTGTAGTGGAAGCAGATGAGTATGACAGAAGCTTCCTAAACCTTTCTCCGGATTGGGCTGTGGTAACTTCTACAGATGCAGACCATTTGGATATTTATGGAGATAAAAGCCATATTGAAGAAGGTTTCAGACAGTTTGCAGCCTTAGTTCCTGAAGACAAACAACTATTCGTAAGAAAAGGTGTTGAAATCGGAAGAGGACATCAAACTTACGCTGTTAATGAAAAGGCAGATTATTACTCAGACAACCTGAGAATGGATCATGATAAGATTTATTTTGACTTCCACACCCCAACAGAAACTATAAAAGATTTCGTTTGGGAGATCCCAGGAATCCATAATGTAGAAAATGCTACTGTAGCATTAGCTATTTTGCACAATTTGGGCGCAGATTTTGATACGCTGAAAAAGGCAATTGCCAATTTTAAGGGAATTAAAAGAAGATATACCAAACATTTTTACGAAAATGGTAAAATTTATATAGATGATTATGCTCACCACCCAACAGAAATCAATGCGGTAATGAGCTCTATCAAAACATTTTATCCTAATAAAAAGCTATTGGTAGCCTTCCAGCCTCACCTGTTCAGCAGAACAAGAGATTTTGCAGACGGATTTGCAGAAAGCCTGAGCAATGCGGATGAACTGATCTTATTGGATATCTATCCAGCTAGAGAACTTCAGGAGAATTTTGAAGGAATCACTTCAAGCTGGCTGCTGGAAAAAGTAACATTAGACAAAAAAGAAGTATCAACTTTATCCGATGCTTTTGAAAAAATAAAAGAAAAAGATTTTGATATCCTTCTCACCGTAGGAGCCGGAAATATAGACACCCTATATGACCCGATCTGCGAATGGCTAAATAAATTGTAAACAGTAATAATGTATTTACGTATTCATGAATACATTTTACATAAATACATGAATACAAAAAATGTATGAAAAATAAGTACAGAATATTAAAAATTGTTATCACGGTAATCATCCTAGGGTTGTTACTGAGTTTCTCGTTGAAGAGATTCGGTGGCCAGAAGATTACGGATAATAAGATTTCTGTAAAAATGAATGAAAGAACTCCCGTTTACTTTGTTGATGAAAAAGATATCAGAGAAATTGTAAGAAAGGAGAATCCGTCAGGAAAAGTAGGAGATCTTAATATTCCGGTATTAGAAAAAAAGATCAACTCCCTTCCAGCTGTTGACAGTGCCAATGTATATCTGAATCTAAACGGAAAACTTAATCTGGATATCAAACAGAGAGTTCCTGTTTTCAGACTCAATAAAGATGGGAAAGACTTTTATGTGGATGAAAAAGGTATTGAGTTTCCTATTTCAAGAACCTATTCACACCCTTGTATGTTGGTCACAGGAAATGTACAACCAGATGAGTATGAAAAACTGGCAGAATTGGTTGGAAAAATTGATAATGATGACTTCAGTAAGAAGTTTTTTATCGGAATTTCAAAAACTAAAGACAATTACAGTCTTCTGACCAGTGAAGGAAACTATAAAGTGGAAATTGGAGATCTTGACAATATTGATTTTAAAGTAAAAGGATTTAAAACATTTGTGGAAAAATATCTGGTATATCAGGATCCTCAGAAATATAATATGGTTTCTGTAAAATATCAGAATCAGATTGTAACCACTCTCAATCCGCACTTCAAGGAAAACGACAGTATCCTGAAGGCTGGTAAATTAGAAATGGCAAAAGCTCCGGCACTCACAGCTGCAGCCAAAAAAACAGAGGCAAAGCCCAAAATAGCCGAAACAAAAAAAACAAACTCAACTTCAGTAAAACCGAAAGAGAGCACAAAACCGAAAACACAGGCAAAAGAAGCTAAGAAAACAGAGAAAAAAACAGCGGCCCCGGTACAGTCCAAACCAAAGCCGAAACCAAAGGTGAAAATAGAATAAAAAAGAGTCTTAAAAGGGCTATGTAACACAAAGCAGGATGTAGTCCTGTATGGAAAAAGTAGAAAAAATCAAATCGATATAAAAATGGAAAATCAAGAGTATTCAGTAGGTCTGGACATCGGGACAACAAAGATAGTCGCGATTGTCGGAAGAAGGAATGCACACGGGAAAATAGAAGTTCTCGGTGTAGGAAAAGCTAAAAGTCTTGGTGTTCATAAAGGTATTGTGAATAATATTTCACAAACAATTAATTCAATCAAGGCTGCAGTATCCGAGGCACAATCCAGTGCCGGGGTTCCTATCCGCAAAGTTACGGTAGGTATTGCAGGAAAACACATTCGTTCTCTGCAGCACTCCGATTATATTATGCGTGAACATCCGGATAAATTCATCACAGATGATGATATTGAAGCATTAAAAGATCAGGTCAAGAAACTGGTTATGCTTCCTGGAGAAGAAATTATCCATGTACTTCCACAAGAATATAAAGTGGATTCCGAAGGTGAAATTCAAGAGCCGGTAGGAATGCACGGAAAACGTTTAGAAGCTAACTTCCACGTTGTAGTTGGGCAAATGGGAAGCATCCGTAATATTGCAAGATGCGTTCGTGAAGCCGGTCTAGAAATGGAAGCCCTCACTTTAGAACCATTAGCCTCTTCAGAAGCTGTTCTTACCAAAGAAGAGAAAGAAGCCGGAGTAGCCATTGTAGACATTGGAGGGGGAACCACAGATATTGCTATCTTCAAAGACAATATCATCCGTCATACCTGCGTAATCCCTTACGGAGGCGGAATTATTACGGAAGATATCAAAGAAGGATGCTCCATTATTGAAAAACATGCTGAACAATTGAAAGTAAAATTCGGTTCGGCTGTGCCTGAATTAGAAAAAGACAGTACTTTTGTAACAATTCCGGGGCTTCATGGGCGACCAGATAAAGAAATCTCTTTAAAAACCCTTGCACAAATCATCAATGCAAGAGTAGAAGAAATTTTAGAAATGGTAAACACCGAATTAAAAGCATACGGAGCCTTTGAACAAAAGAAAAAGCTGATTGCCGGAATCGTTCTTACAGGGGGTGGATCAAACTTGAAGCATCTTAGACAGCTGGCCAACTATACAACAGGTTTTGACAGCAGAATCGGTTTTGCGAATGAATATATCGCCAACGATAAAAATCAGTACCTGAAAGGCCCTGAATTTGCTACTTCTATTGGGTTACTGATGGAGAGTTTGAAGATCAGGGATAAAAAACAGACTGTTGATGATATAGAAGAAATCATCAAAGAGCAGACTAAGCCTGAAGTGGCTCCTGTACAAGCAGAAACTGTTCAACCCGTTCAGCCGACCGCTACTCCTGTTCAGGAACAACCGGTTGCCAATGAAAAGCAGGAAAACAGAAAAGCGAGATTGACCTTTGGCCAATCGCTTATGGAAAAAGTAAAAAAATTCTTTGAAGAAGTAGAGTAAATTATAAATGGTGAATGATAAGCGATAAACGATCTTTTCCTTATCAATTATCATCAATCAATTATCAATTATAATTATTAAAAGTATAGTTATGGAAAATATAGGTACACAAGGATTTTCATTTGACCTACCAAAAGGAAATTCATCCATCATAAAAGTAATCGGTGTAGGAGGCGGAGGAAACAACGCATTAAAACATATGTACGAAAAAGGGATCCACGGAGTTGATTTCGTAATCTGTAATACAGACGCGCAAACCCTGGATAATAACCCTGTTGCCAATAAAGTTCAATTAGGAACTTCCATCACGGAAGGTCTTGGAGCTGGTGCAGATCCTGAAGTAGGAGAAAAATCTGCAATTGAAAGTATTGAAGATATTAAAGCTGCTATGGGTCAGAACACGAAAATGGTGTTCATCACTGCCGGAATGGGTGGTGGTACAGGTACCGGAGCTGCCCCTGTCATTGCTAAAGTAGCAAAAGATATGGGAATCTTAACCGTAGGTATTGTGACCGTGCCTTTCAGTTTTGAAGGAAAAAGAAGACTAGAACAAGCCGAAAACGGACTTGATAAATTAAAAAATAATGTTGACTCCTTAATTGTGATCAACAATGATAAACTAAGACAGCAATTTGGAAACCTTGGATTCAAACAAGGGTTTTCTAAAGCCGATGAAGTATTAGCTAATGCCGCTAAAGGAATGGCAGAAGTTATTACAGGTTACTTTGATGTAAACATCGACTTTAGAGATGCTAAATCTGTGCTTCAAAACTCTGGTACTGCTCTAATGTCTACCGGTACTGCTTCAGGTGAAAATAAAGCTGAAGAAGCCGTAAGAAAAGCATTAGATTCTCCGTTATTGAATGACAACAAAATTACAGGTGCTAAAAATGTACTATTGTTGATCAGAAGTGGCGCGGAAGAAGTTACCATGGATGAAATCGGAATCATTATGGATCACATCCAGAAAGAAGCTGGAAATACAGCCGATATTATTTTTGGAGTAGGTGCTGATGAAGAATTAGGAGATGCAGTAAGCGTTCTTGTTATCGCAACAGGATTTTCTAATGACAATAAGAAGTTTTCAGGCCCAACAGAAAAGATTAGAATCAGTCTTAATGACAATTTAGAGACCCCAAAATCCTCTCCTTTTAAAACAAGAGAAGAAAGAGAGTCTTCGCCAGAAATAACGCATGATTTCGGCGGAAAAAGCCTGTTCAGACTGGATGATGAAGATCATGATACCCCGTTCAATGTGACTTCTACCGAAAAAAAAATGATTATTGAGGAAGAAGAGATCAGAACAGAGATCAAATTCTTTGATAAAGAAGAAAATACAATCAATACTCCTGAACAAGGGTGGAGAAACGAAGATGAGCAAGAAGAATACAGCTTACTTTCTATTGAAGAAGAGGAAGATCCAAATGATTTGGAAATTCAGTCTTTCTCTTTTGATTTTGACAATAAAAAGGAAGACCCTCAATCTGGAAATGTATTCAACAACAGCGCTTCACAAGAAAAACCTGTTGAATTCAATTTCTTCGTTAATGAACCTATCAGAAATGAGCCAAAAACAGATTACGGACAGCCTAAGGCGGAATTTAATACGCCAACAAATGCTGCTGTAGCAGAGCCTGCTCAAAAAATTGAGACGTTCTACCAAAAAGAAGAACCAAAAGTTGAAACAAGACCAGCTTTTGAAAACAAAACAGAAATCGAAACTCCTAAAACTGAAGAATCAGAATTCACTTTCGTGAACAAAACGATTGATCAGGACAGAGTAATCGAAAGAAGAAATAAATTAAAAGAATTCAATTCACGTTATCAAAGCTTTGATAGCACAAGCGAATTCGAATCTATTCCTGCGTTCAAGAGAAAAAATATCTCTATTGACGGAACCAACGCATCAGACCAAAACATCAACACGTATATGTCTGATAACAATGGCTCTATGCAGATCAGAGAAAACAGATTTTTAAATAAAGACGTAGACTAAAATAATGTAACAATGTACCAATCTAATAATGTAACAATTCTGTGCATTTTATAATTGGTACATTGGTACACTGTTACATTGGTAAATTAATTAAAATGAGTTTAGAAAATATAATAAGCGAAGCCATAAAAACAGCGATGAGAGAGAAGGACAGAGTTGCCCTTGATTCTCTTCGTGCTGTAAAATCTCAAATTCTTCTTTTGCAAACAGAGGCCAGAGGTGCTGAAGTTTCTGCAGAACAAGAAATTGCCATTCTTCAGAGAATGATCAAACAGCGTAAAGATTCTTTTGAGCAGTTTTCGGCTCAGGGAAGACAAGATCTTGCAGAAGTAGAAGAAGCTCAAATGAAGGTAATTGAAAAGTTTTTACCGAAACAGCTTTCTGCAGAAGAATTAGAAACAGAAATTAAAAATATAATTTCAGAAACCGGAGCTGAATCTATGAAAGATTTAGGAAAGGTAATGGGAGTCGCTTCAAAAGCATTAGCCGGAAAATCAGACGGAAAAAGCATTTCCGAGATGGTTAAAAAGCTCCTTTCATAATGTGATACAAGTTCAGGATTCGGATTTCCGGATTCAAAACATCTATCTCATTCCATAACTAAGGATATACAACCTTTGCATATCGATTTGATTAAGAAGCCCGGGACTTTTTTGAGTCTCGGGCTTCATTTTTTTGGATATTAAAGTCAATTGATTCAAAAAACTTTAAAAAAAGAGTTTAGATACGATCATATTTCAGACAGTATTAAGTGATTGATTGCTTGAGGGAAAGCCTTAAATGTTTTTTTCATGGTCGTCTGTTTTTCAGAATCATTTCAAATTTAATAAAAATATTTCATTATTCCTGATTTTAATTCACATTTTTATGAATATTATTGCAATATTAACATTTGATTAATTTTATATACCTAATCCACTCATAGTTATTATATATTGACCAAAACTAAAGAATTGTTTAACTTTGTAGTGATAAAAAACAAAATTTATGTATCCAACAGATTTAGTAATGCCTATGAAGGCTGAACTTACAGATAAAGGTTTCCAGGATTTAACAACTCCTGCTCAGGTAGAAGATGCTTTAAAGCAATCCGGAACAACTCTTTTAGTAATCAACTCCGTATGCGGATGTGCAGCTGGTGCTGCAAGACCTGGGGTAGTTTACTCTTTAACAGGAGATAAAAAACCTGATCACTTAACTACCGTATTTGCAGGGTTTGACACTGAAGCTGTAGTAGAAGCAAGAAAACACCTTGCTCCATTTCCTCCAAGTTCTCCTTGTGTAGCACTTTTCAAGGATGGAGAATTGGTTCACATGCTGGAAAGACATCATATTGAAGGAAATCCTGCAGGAGCAATTGCTGCAAACCTTCAGGCTGCTTATGATGAGTACTGCTAAGAAACAATAAACTAGATACTAAACCGTTACAAATTTTGTAACGGTTTTTTTATTTATGCCTATAAAAAATTCTCTAAACATTCAAATATTATTATATTTGTTGGAATGGCAACCAAAGCACTTTTTAATACCGTAGTCAACTGGTTTATCCGTCAAAGGATAGATCAGATTCAGAATTTCATGGATCATCCCATTGAGACTCAGAAGGGTATACTATTTTCCCAACTGTTTCATGCGGAGGATACTGAATATGGTAAATTGCATGGATTCAACTCCATTTCAAGCTATCAGGACTTTAAAAATAAAGTTCCGATTGTTACCTATGAAGAAATGGAACCTTATATTGAAAAAGCAAGGCAGGGACAAAGAGATGTAAGCTGGCCAGGACTGATTAAACATTTTGCTAAATCTTCCGGGACTACTAATGCTAAGAGTAAATTTATCCCCATTTCTGCAGAAAGCCTTGAATACTGCCATATGAAGGCCGGAAAAGACATGGTGTCTATTTACGCCAATAATCATCCTGAAAATCAATTGTTTAATTATAAAAACTTACGTTTAGGTGGAAGTTCAGAATTATACGCAGATTTTAACACCAAATTTGGGGATCTTTCCGCTATTTTAATTGATAACCTTCCGTTCTGGGTAGAAATTACGACCACACCAAGCAAAAAGGTTTCTTTGATGGGCGAATGGGAGAGCAAGCTTAGAGCAATCACTTCAGAAGTAAAAAATGAAGATGTAGGAAGCATCCTTGGTGTACCAAGCTGGATGATGGTTCTCTTGCAAAGAGTACTGAACGAAACCAATGTAGGAAGTATTTCAGAACTATGGCCTAATTTGGAGGTGTTTTTCCACGGTGGAATAAGTTTTAAGCCCTACAGGGAACAATTCCGTCAGATCATCGGAAAAAACATCAATTACTACGAAATTTACAATGCATCGGAGGGCTTCTTCGGAATACAAGATAGATCTAATAGTGACGAAATGCTTTTGATGCTTGATTATGGAATATTCTACGAGTTTATCCCAATGGATCAATTCCATTTTTCTAATCCTAAAGTGGTAAGCTTAGAAGATGTGGAAATTGGAAAAAATTATGCCATGGTCATCACCACCAATGGTGGATTATGGAGATATCTGATTGGTGATACGGTTGTATTTACTTCTATCAATCCTTTCAGAATAAAAATTACAGGAAGAACGAAACATTATATCAATGCTTTTGGAGAGGAATTAATGATTACTAATGTAGAATCTGCATTGTCTAAAGCCTGCGAACTAACAGGTGCTCAAATTACAGATTTTACAGGCGCTCCTGTCTTTATGAAAGAAAATGAGGGCGGTGCTCATGAATGGATCTTTGAATTCAGCCAACGTCCGGATAATTTGGATAGCTTTATTGATGCTTTTGATCAGCATTTAAAGAAAATCAATTCGGATTACGAAGCCAAAAGGTATAATAATATGACCCTAAGAAGACCTATTGTTCATATTGCCAAAGACAATCTGTTTTATCACTGGCTGGAATCCAAAGGTAAACTTGGTGGCCAGAATAAAGTCCCTAGATTGAGTAATGATAGAGAATACATAGAACCTTTACTGGAACTTAATAAATAGAAGAAAGGATGGAAGATGGAGGATCCTTTAGACAACTGATATTTTTCTTTTGAAGTAAAGTAGAAGGATTTTCACTTACAATGACTATAGTTAGAGGGAGAAGGCACTTCCAGCTTCCCTCTTCTGACTTCCAGCCATAAAAATAAACCCGCAGCTGAATTCAGTTGCGGGTTTATTTTTTATTTGCTTAAATCTTCTTTTAATTTTTTAGCAGCATCTTCTACTTTCGAAGCCCCTTTTCTCGCAGCTTCTTTAGCATCTTTTCCTGCTTCCTGAGCTCCGGTTTTAATATCCTTCCCTACTTTGTTGGCTTCTGTTTTGATATCTTGCCCTGCCTTGTTAAGGTCTTGCTTTGTTTTATCTGCAGTAGCATCAATTTTATCTTTAGCTTTTTGAGCAGCGTTATCTATTTTATTTCCTGCCTGATCCAACTTGGCATCCACTTTTTCCTTAGCTTCGTTTACTTTCGCCGAATCAACTATATGAGGAGAAGTTTCAGTAACGGTTGTAGTTGTAGTCGTAACAGATCCATCTGCATTTTCTACCTGCTCAGTCTTTGATGTTGATTTTGTGCAGGCTACTGCGAATACTGAGATCGCAATTGCTGCAAGAATTTGCTTTTTCATATTGTATATTTTTAAAAATGTTGTTAGTTTATTCTGTTTTGGTTTCAGTGGAAGAAGGAGTTTCAGCAGTTTTCTTCTTCTTTTCAGCGTCTGCTTTTTTCTTTTCCTCCTCTGCTTTTGCTTTATTTTCTTTTTCAAGCTCAGCTTTCAGTTTCTTCTCTTCTTCCAAAGCTTTTTTAGCCTGTTTTACCGAGTCCAGATACTGAGGTGAAGACATCTTAATCTTACGGGCAATATCTACGGTAACAGCACCATTTGAAAATGAATCTACAGCAACTGTATCATAATGAATTTTCACATCCTGTTCAGCTAAAAATCCCGGAGAATCTTTCTTGGAACAAGCTGTACAAAGAAGAGTAAAAACAAAAATAGCAAACAGTAAATTTTTCATGGAACTAATTTAGCAGAAATTCTGCAATTACTGGATAATGATCCGATAATTCTACAGAGTGATCTACTTTATAGCTTAATGGGATAATTGATTTTGAACTGAAAATATAATCAATTCTTAAAGGAACTTTATAATCATGAAAGCTTGAAGCACTCCCTTTTCCTGCCGTTAAAAATGCATCCTGAAGGTTTTTTCCCAGATTATAATATTCATACGAATTCGGAACAGAATTAAAGTCTCCAGCTAAGATTACCGGATAAGGAGAAAAATCAATCGCTTTTCTGATCTTTTTAATCTGATCCTCATGAGCCTGAAAAGTAGGAATCATGTGAGAAAGAAGATTAGATACATTTCCTATTCCCATCGCATCTAACTTGGTAAACATTGTTTTCTGAAGTCTGAAAGGCTCCAGATAAACATTTACAATTCTTATGATCTTTCCGTTAATGTCGACATCCGCATAGAAAGAATTTCCTCTTGATTTATCTTCTATGATCTCTGCTTGTCTTACAATTTTATGTTTTGTCTTTAGAATAACTGAAGGATATTTTACAAGATCCTGTCTTAAAGCACGGTTCGTATCTTTCTCCTGAACCAAAATAATATCCGGATCCTGCTCTTTAATATAATTCTTTACCTTATCCCATCCATAATCACCATATTTTACATTAAAAGTAAGAACTTTAATATCTCGTATTGTTTTGACTTTATCTGTTTGAGGAGAAAAATTGACCCATCTTCGTATCGGATTATAAAAAAGCAATGTTCCTAATGCAAAAGCAATCGCTATTTTATTCTTTTTGATCATCCATACCAGGGTAAGAATAATGTGTACCGATATCAGATAAGGAAAACCAAGAGACAACAAATTCAGGTTCCCCAAAAGATTTGGCGGAACCCAAGCATTTCCCAGGGTACATAACAGCAAAACAGCAACAGCGATATGTATAAATAGTAATATCTGATTCGACTTCATGAAAAAACGGTCTTGGTACTCTTTTTTTAAGCAAAAACCCTACCAAGCGATCAAATTTTAACTATTTTTATGATTATTCCCCGTTCAAAGAAAGCTCAGAAATTACCGGATAATGATCTGAAATACTGACAGAACGGTCAACGACATAGGAAACAGCCTTTAATGATTTTGATGAAAAAACATAGTCTATCCTAATTGGAAACTTATAATCATGAAAGCTGGTTGCACTTCCTCTTCCTGTAGCCATAAATGCATCTTCAAGCCCGTCTGACAAGTGATAATACTCATAAGAATTGGGAACAGAATTAAAATCTCCGGCTACAACAACAGGATATGGAGAGTTTTCTATAGCTTGGCTGATATTCTTTACCTGATCCTGATGTTTTTTGAAAGTCGGAATTAATTTTCTTACAACATTCTTTACTTTTTTCTCATTAGCATCAGAATTACCATTAAGCTTAACCATCTCTTTTTCAAATTGAAATGGATAAAGATATACATCAACAAATCTATAGGTCTTACCTTTTATTTCAATATCTGCCTGAAGGCCACCCGGCAAGCTTGTACTTTCGTCTTCGGAATAGATTACTTTTTCGTTGGAGAGTTTATATTTCGTCAGGATTGTTAAAAACCCATTTGATTTGGTTCTATTATAGTCTTTTAGGGTTGGATATTCCATTCCTCCATCTTCCTGTAAAAGAATAACATCCGCATTTTGAGCTTTCAGATAATTGAGAAGCTCTTCCTTTCCCATAAGTCCTGCTTTTATATTAAAGGACACAATTTTTATAGAACTTGAATTTACTTTATTTTCAGAAGAAAAATTAACCCATCGTTTTATAGGATTAATAAACGCTAATCCCACAAACATGAATACAAAGGCTCTTTTTTTCCAGCTAAAGACCCAAAATATGGTTAAAATAATATACAGGCTGATAAGAATCGGAAATCCCAAAGACAGCAGATTAAACCACGGAAATATTTTAGGCGGGATATAAGCATTCAATAACGAACCCAGCAACAGAAATAGGATTCCTACATGCAGGATCAATAGTATAAGTCGGAAAATCTTCACAGAAAATGATTAATTGAATCTATATAAATATTTTTTCCAGTTTCTTGCCAGCAACCAGCCTACCAGAGCCCCACCTACGTGAGCAAGGTGAGCAATTCCGCCTCCATTCCCCGAAATTCCAAGATATACAGAGATCACAATAACAATTGGTAAAAGGTATTTTACTTTTATTGGAACCGGAATAAACATAATTCCAATTTTTGAATCCGGATATAATGTTGCAAAGGCAGCTACTACTCCAAAAATAGCACCTGAAGCACCTACCATCGGAGTTGCAACAATGCCTTTTAAACTCTCTAATAATTCTTTCTGTTTCATGACAGCCGTTGCATCTCCGGAAAATTGTACACTTGCTCCGGACATATAGGCATTTACATTAAATCCTAATTGTTGTAATTCATTGGAAAGTTGCTGAGCTTCCACAAAATTCCACAAATTAAACAGGAAGAAAGCACCTAAACCACTTAAAAAGTACAGAATAAGGTATTTTTTTTCACCCAAAGTTTGTTCCAGAATAGGCCCAAAACTAAAGAGTGTCATCATATTAAACAAAATATGCATAATACTTCCATGCATAAACATGTGGGTAATCACCTGCCAAGAATGGAAGAAAGGAGAAAAGGGATAAAATCCGGCAAGATAACCGATTACCTGATTTCCCATTAAAGAAGTAACAATAAATACGATCACATTGATAATGATGATATTCCTTGTAATTGGTGGTATATTGTTAAACATATTTTTTAAAATTTGTTTTTAAAATCATTAAACGGAACTTCATAGAAACATCTTTTTCCATCTGGTAAAAACTCTGGAAATCCTAATGCTGTAAAATCTTTGATGACTTGTTCCGCATCTTTTTTATAAATAAAATCAAACCTTGACTTGGATTGCATTTTACTCCATTGGTTATGATAATACTGCATGAATTCATCTTCTGTTTTATAATCCAGTATTTCGAAAAGATTCTCCAGAAACTTCATGGCCTGTGTTTCTTTCAGCCCTTCAGGAAGTGAATCTATTCTCAGTACGCTTTCATGAGCAATTTTCATGTCAAACCCAAGCTCAGGAAGATATTTTTTGATGGATTCGTATTTACTTTTCTCAATTTCATTCATGTGATACTCCAGAGAAAATAAAAGTGCATGACTGTTTGTGTTTGAATGTGCTTTTCTGGTTGACTTATTGTTTTCTGAAACCAGTAATCTGTGCATTCTTCCCAAATCAAGCATCAAAGTAACATCTCCCTTATTGAACAACCAATATCCGTTCGGAAGTCTCATTAAGTCCTCATCAAAATCTTCATCCTCAAACAGGTTGATCTTTGATGGTTCTGCTGTAATATTTTGGTGGTACATTTCCGTAAGATTCTGAATCTCTTCAGGATGCACTACATTTTTTTCTTCTAAAAACGGGTTATAATCTCTGTCTACAATAATCTCCGGCATTTTGATAACACCGCTTCCGCCACCGTTACCCTTACTTGGGATAGGTTTATTCATCATTTCATCCAATTCCGGATCTCTATCAAAATCAAGACTCGGGGAAACATTATAAATTCCCAATGACCTTTTGATCGTAGAACGAAGAAGAGCAAAAATAAGGTGCTCATCTTCAAATTTTACTTCTGTTTTCTGCGGATGGATATTAACATCAATTTTCTCCGGATCCAGCTCCAGATAAAGGAAAAATGACGGAACATATCCTGGCTGAAGAAGGCCCTCAAAGGCTTCTTGTACCGCTTTATTGAAATAAGGGCTCTTGAAATATCTTCCATTGACAAAAAGGAATTGCTCCCCTCTTGCTTTTTTAGCACCTTCAGGTTTAGCAACAAACCCGTGAAGTTTACACCAGATGATATCTTCTTTGATAGGAATCAAAAGGGGCTGTAATTTTCTTCCAAACACATCTACAATACGTTGCATGTGGCTTCCTTTTCTTAGTCTGAAAACCGCCTCATCATCATGAAACAGAGAAAACTCCAAGCCTTCGTGCGCTAATGCAACACGTTGAAATTCGTCTATAACATGTCTGAATTCAATATTGTTGTTTTTCAGGAATTTCCTTCTGGCAGGAACATTATAAAAAAGATTCTTCACCAGAAAGTTAGATCCTTCTGCAGTCTGTACAGGATCTTGAAATTGGAAAACTCCACCTTCAATATATATGTTGGTTCCAATAGAAGCGTCCTTTTGCTTTGTTCTCAGCTCAACTTGCGAAACAGCTGCGATAGAAGCTAATGCTTCCCCACGGAACCCTTTTGTTGCGATCTTAAAGATATCTTCCGTTCCTCTGATTTTGGACGTAGCGTGTCTTTCAAATGCTAATCTGGCATCTGTTTCGGACATTCCTTTTCCGTCGTCTACCACTTGGATAAGGTTTTTGCCGGCATCTCTGATGATCAGTTCAATCTTCGTTGCATCTGCATCTATAGCGTTTTCCAAAAGTTCCTTCACGATGGATGCAGGTCTCTGCACCACCTCTCCTGCCGCAATTTGGTTGGCTACATGATCCGGTAAAAGCTGAATAATATCTGACATAAAAACGTAAATCAACTTACAAAAATAGTCAATGAAAATGGGAATTAAAACATTAAAAACGGGAATTAATATTTAATTATCAACATTTCAACAATACAGCTTTCTGCAAATTCTGCTCCAAACTCTCAGAGATTTCAACTTTCAAAGAGAACAATCCCCTATTGTTTTTACATCAATAGAGGATTGAACCAGCTAGTTTATACAAAAAATTAATAGTGATATTTACCCTGCACCAGGTATCTAATCCTAGTCTTCAAAGACCAGTTTTCTATTCTTTTTACTTTTAGGAATCCCATGGATCTTTTCATACAGATAAGCCAAAAGATTTGGTTTCTTATAAATCCTGTTATATCTGTACTTCGTATTGAAGTGTCTTACATGAATTTTATAAGCATCATATCCGATCACAATCATAAGACACACACTGATCACATAGAATACTCTAAATTCCAGGTAGTAATACGTTAATCCTGAGAATACAGCTCCTAATACATAAGCCACCATGATACTCATGAGCAACTTTGCTCTTCCAATTAATTCCCCATTTTTTCTATACTTCTTCTGGGTAAACATGGAAACCAGGATTCCTAAATCGGTGGTTGTTCCCGTAAGGTGGGTGGTTTTAACAGAGAAATTGGAGATACTGGCCGTCAAGCCGTTTTGTAATCCTGTGGCAAAAAGCATCACGGCTACCAAAACTTCTGTTTCCTCTAATGTTTTCTGATAATACAACTGACCATACACTCCTACTCCAAACAAACATAATATTTCCAGGACAAGAGGCATTGCATGAGCAAAATATTTACTCTTTTTATTGAAATTAATTACAATAAAGTTGGATAAAAAGCTTCCGAAGAAAAACAAGAAGATCCAACTTCCCATTACCGCTACTTGCGTCCAGTTTCCTTTACTGATTTCCGCAGCTAAAATAGCATAGTGGCCGGTGACGTTCGATGTAAAAGAGAGAAATATAAGTAGGGATGCTATATTTATAGTACCTGCCGTAAAGGCAGTCAGCGTCCCCAACCTGATATTGTCTCCCAATGTTCTGCTGTTACTATAATTTCTTAACATTTTTAATCTTTTTTAATGATGTTGATAATGATTTAGACCTCTACAAAGATCTCTGCCAACCTTCCTCTTTCCGGAAGTCTTTCTTTGATTTCAAGGGTAATTTCCCCTGCCTGCAGTTCTTTGCATTTTTTGATATAAGGAACAAGATCAAATTTTCCTTTGCCTTTACTTTTAATGGAGTTAGAATAATAAGCTTCTTCAATCGTATTCGCTGCCACATATTGGTTAAAGGTTCTCTGAAAACTTCCTGTAAAGATGTCACAGACAATCTTATTGACTAAATGAGGATACTTATTCTTGATGATCTCATAAGCATCACAGAATTCTCCAGGTCTGATTTTGTTGAAAATCGTGGTCTTGGTATTGAATAAAAGATCTCTGATAGAATCTCCGGAATCATATCCTGAAACTAAAAGAATATTATATTGATTCTGATCTTCAGCAGCATCTTTTTCTCTTAATACTTTTTTCAATATGTTCAATGACTCAAGAGAGTAATCTGTTGCAATTAAAATTGTTTTAGCCATGTTCTTTATTATTTTGTATTGTGTTTATCTTTTTCGATGATACAAAACTAGAACGATGAGATTAGAAGTTCTTTGGAACGGAATTAAAATGTCATTAAAGAGATTAAAATGAGATTAGAAAATTGTTAAGAGGTATTAATATAAGGAACAAAAAAAGCTTAAAAAAACTTTGAAAAACAACGATAACACATTGAAAACTTAACAATTAAGCTTCTTTCTGTGTGTTGTAAAAATTAGGAAAACGCATCTGTACCGTAGTTCCTTGGTTCTCATTTGAAGTAACGATCAGTTCACCATGGTGCATTCTTACGATATTTCTTGCCAAAGGAAGTCCAATTCCATACCCTTCATAATTATTGGTATTAGAAGCTCTGAAAAACGGATCATAGATTTTGTTCATTTCCTGTTGTGGAATTCCGATCCCGTTATCTTTTACAATGATGTAAACATCTGCATCTGTGGCTCCCAAGGAAACTTTAACCTGTTGGAAATTAGAATACTTGCAGCCATTACTGATAATATTAGCAACAGCGAGATGTAAAAGTTGTTCGTTCCCTTGTACTTTAAGCTTTTTAGGGTTGTCAGGAAGCATACTGATATCCAGATAGATATTATTTCTGGAATCAATTTTTCTCAAGGTTTCAATAACATCCCAAAGCAATTGATCCATTCTTACCTTATCCATTTTCTGGATCTTGCCATCAAACCCGGTTTGGGCGATCATTAATAAGGCTTTAATCTTTCTGTCTAGTTTTTCAGCTTCATCCAGAATGATTTCAAGGGTTTCTTTATACTCTTCCGGTGTTCTGCTTATAGAAAGAGCAACATCAGCTTCACCCATAATCGAGGTAAGCGGAGTTCTCAATTCATGGGAAACATTTCCGATCAGATGATTCTGAGTTTCAAAAGACGTTTCAATACGGTTAAGCATTCCGTTGAAGGTGTCTACTAGTTCATTCAATTCTTTATTATCCGGTTGTGGCTCAAGTCTCAGGTGAAGGTTCTCCGAACTGATCTCTTTTACTTTCCCTGTAATTTTAAGGATAGGTTTAAAGAGTGTTTTCGAAAGATAAAATGAAAATATCATACTGAAGAACAGCGATAGTACAATACATGTAAGCAGGGTTCTTTTAAGAAAACCAAGGTAATAAATTACATAATGGTTTTTGGCTGAAGCAATAGCGATATAATCTTTATCCTCATATCTGAAACTCTGGCCAATGTAATAGAATTCTTTATCATTATAGTTGTCTTCTCCTTTTTTGAGAACATTTTTAAAGAAATAATCGGGGATATGAACTTCCTGAGAAATTTTCTTGAAATTAGAATCTGTAGGAACTGCAAAAACGTAGTCTTTTTCCATCGGAAGCTCTTCATCATTCAGATTACTGAGAATATAATTTTCAGGAAGATCCAGATGATCCTTGCTTTTTTCTATCTGAACAATAGTGGCAGTACGGATTTTTAAAAGCTCATAAAACCTTTGATGAGAAAAATTAACAATTGAAAAGTAAACCAATCCACTGAACAGTAAAATAATGACGGTAAAAACCAACATTAAAAGTACCATTGTTTTGGTCTGATTTGTAATCACTTTGTTAAACATTCTTTTATGCTTTTTTCAGAACATACCCCATTCCTATTACGGTATGAATCAATTTATTATCATCCCTGTCATCCAGCTTCTTTCTTAAATAATTTACATAAACATCCACCACATTGGTTCCCAGTTCATAATTTACACCCCAAACTGCATCTAAGATCTCTGCTCTGGAAATTACTTTTTCAGGGTTATTAAGGAAGTAAAGCAATAATTTATATTCTGTAGAAGTAAGCGTAATTTCCTCTCCGGCACGGGTTACTTTTTTCGTATAATCATTTACCGTTAAATCAGAGAATTGGTATACATGCTCGTTATCCGGTTCCGGCTCTGCGATTTCCTGTGGGCCATTGTTATGACTTCTTCTCAGCAGAGATTTTACACGGGCAACCAGCTCAATGAATTTAAAAGGTTTTACTAAGTAATCATCACCCCCACTTTCCAGCCCAAGAACAATATTTTCAGAAGTACCCAAAGCAGTTAAGAACAAAATAGGAACACTCTGATTCGTTTTTCTGATCTCCTTACAAACATCCAACCCATTCATCTCCGGTAACATAATATCTAAAATCACCAAATCGAAATCATTGGCCTGTACCAACTGCACACCAGTACGCCCGTCAAAAGCCACGGAAATTTCATATCCGTTTTCCTGAAGCCCCTTTTTGATAAAAGATACTACACTGGTTTCGTCTTCGATGAGAATTATTTTTTTCATAAATGAAATAAGGAGTTTTACAAAAATAGGGAATTTTTATTGGGATGGGCAACCCCGAAATATATTGAAAGGAAAAGAGAGATTTAAAGAAAGGAGCCCATGGCAAACGATTTCTGAAACTAGTTTAAATGGATTAGATTTTAACGTAAAAGGCGCAAAGAGTTTTTTAATATAACCTATATAGAAAGAACACAAAGACGTTTCACTCAGCTATGATCACGTTCTTAACTGAGCGAAGTGCCTTTGCGAGCGAAAAATAAAGCGGCACACTTAATCAACTTGCGAACCTCACGTTTCTATTTTTTACACTTCTTATCATTTTACCTTTTCGTGAATTCCTCTTTTTGCCATACAACCTATATAGAATAATACTACCTTTGCTTTTCATTGACTACAACATGAATGACTTTTTAATAGGGATCGGAAAGAGATTAAAGGATATCAGAAAAAAAAACAATCTAACCATTAACGAACTGGCTTTCAGAGCCAATGTAAGTAACGGTCTTGTTTCCCGTATCGAAAATGGAAGAACAATTCCTTCGCTTCCTGTTTTATTAGATCTGATTCAATCACTGGATATTGATGCAAGCTTCTTTTTTGAAGGTGTAGAAAAAAAATCCAATGCAAAATTCATTTATGTTCCTAAAGAAAGCCAACAGGTTATAGAAAAAGAGGTTGAGGCTGAAGGATTCAAATACATGCACATTTTCAGCAAAAGTCTACATTCTTTAGGTTTTGAAGCCGTTTTACTTACGCTTGAACCCAATTCTAAAAGGGAAAAAGTAATTACCGATGCCTGGGAATTCAAATATATTCTGAAGGGAGAAGTAAAATACATTATTGATAATGAGGAAGTCATCATGAAAGAAGGAGACTCCTTATATTTCAACGGAAAGTTTCCACACGTTCCGGTAAGTATTAGCAACGAAAGCTGTGTAATGCTTGTTCTTTATTTTTACACCGCATAACTCCTATCTTACACAGAGTTTTTTAGCTACGAATGCACAAATAATTTTATTCTATATGCCCTTTAGTTTTTAGAGCTATGCATTATTAATTGTAATCAAGTATTTATAGCCAAAAAAATATTTTCTCCGCAGATACATCATTATCTTTCACTAAAAAGTTTACTATTTGTAAACTTTTGATTTTCTTATTTTGGATTAAAATGAACGGTATGTTAATCCAAAACTCCTTTTCAGCAGAAAATACCTATTCATAAAACTGGGTCTCAACAGATTCATAACAGCCTACAAATAAAACATTTATTAAAAATATAGTTTATTTCCTTTTCTTCCTGATAAATGTTTGGAAAGTAAAATTTGGGTAATAAACCGACTTGATTTGTTAATCAATACTTAATATAAAATATTTATATATATTAAAATTATTGGCGTGATTTGCATAAAAAATTTAATATATGTAAAAATGAAAACAAATTTAGAGAAAATACTTACCCTTGCTTCTGTCTGTTTCATCACTTTTGTTTCAGCACAAAAGCAGTTAATTATAGGAACTGTTCTTGACGACAGTCAGCCGCTTCCCGGTGCCACCGTCAAAATAAAAGGTTCATCCAAAAGTATCACCACCGATGTAGACGGAAAGTTTACCATCAATGATATCAAAGAAGGCGAATACAGCCTGCAAATCAGCTATATTGGTTATACAACTTCTGATATTACGGTTAATTTAAAATCTGACGAAACAACAGATCTTGGGATCATAAAGCTTTCTCAACCCAGAAAGAATCTTGACGAAGTAATCGTTACCGGAACTTTAAAAAATACAGAGGCAAGAGCCTTGAATTTGCAGAAAAATGCAATTAACATCACCAATGTCATCGCTTCTGACGGAATCGGAAAACTTCCGGATAGAAATGCAGCTGAAACCGTACAGCGTGTACAGGGAGTTTCTATTGAAAGAGATCAGGGCGAGGGAAGATTTGTTTCTCTAAGAGGTCTTCCACCATTCTGGGCATCTACAACGATCAATGGAAACAGACTTCCAACTGCAGAAGAGGAAACAACTTCCAGAGCAACCGCTTTCGATTTCTTTCCAACAGAACTGATCTCTTATGTGCATGTCAACAAATCTTTTACACCTGATATTGAAGCTGACGGAATTGGGGGTGGAGTGAATTTCATTACCAAAACTCCTCCTATGAAAACGGAGTTTAAAGCCACATTAGGAAGTGGTTACAATGCCAAAGCGGACAAAGGAGTGTACAATATTGGTTTATTATATGGCGGAAGAACAAAAGATAAAAAATTCGGGTACTTATTTAATTTTGCCCATTTCATCAGAAACTGGTCAACGGATAATTTTGAAGCAAGAAGAAGTGGTGATGAAGGGGTTTTCAGAATGGAACTTCGTGATTATAACGGAGTAAGAAAAACAACCGGTATCAATGCTGCGTTTGAATATGTACTTTCTCCTAAAAATACTTTGTACCTGAAAGGAATGTACGGAACTCTGTCTGATGACGAAACCCATTACAAGCACAGAGTACGATTTGACAAGTTTAGCTCTGCCAATAATACAGCAAGAGTAGAACTTCAGAATATCCATAACTTATTGATTACCGAACTTACCTCTGTTTCATTAGGTGGAGTCCATAATTTGAATAAAGGAAAAATTGATTGGGATTTATCTTATTATGACAACCAGTTTAAATATGGAAATATTCCTGATAAACAGAACAATTCGTATTATGTCATTAAATACACCCAATCCGGAGTAGGCATCAATCCTGATTATATTTCTGATCGTGGAAACGGGCCAAGAGCTTACTGGAAAGCCGATGGTGGAAAGTTAGATTACAAAAACCCGGATGCTTTATTTGGCTTCTACAGCAATCCTGATTTTAAAATGGATGCTACCCAGATGAAATTTACCGACCTCGAATTTTACAAGGTTTTTGTAGAAGAAAAAGATAAAATTGTAGCAGCTTTCAATCATGAAATTAATGCTTCTGATAACCTAACAATAAAGTATGGTTTTAAATACAGAGATAAGGAACGTAATGCTAAATTCTCTGATATTTTCTACAACTGGAGCAACGGAACTGCACCTCTGTTATCTGATTATGCACAATATATTACAACTCAGCCAAATGGAAGAAAGTATTTAAGTGAAATGAATGCTCATATCGGAAATACATTCGGGCCAGTACTTTCTACGGGAGGAATGAATCAGTTCTGGTATGATAATCAGGGAAATTTAAAAATCAATACGACTGATTCCGAAGCCTTGGAATACAATAAAGCGTTAGGAAGAAACTTTGATGTTTTTGAAAAACATGCGGATGCTTACGGAATGGCAACTTACAAACTGAATGATAAGATTACGCTTTTAGGAGGAATCAGATTATCCAATACTAATACAAAGGTAAAAGGATATAACGTGATTGATGATGTACTAACACCGGTTGAACATACTAAAAATTACCTTGCTGTTCTCCCAATGATTCATCTGAAATACGCCTTAAACGATAAGACCAATCTTCGTTTTGCTGCAACAAGAACTTTTTCAAGACCCAATTTCGGAGACTTGACACCTGGGGGAACTTATATCGAAGCTGACAATGAGTTTAAAGGAGGAAACCCAGACCTTAATCCAACCTATTCTTTGAATTTTGACCTGATGGGAGAATATTACTTCTCGAATGTGGGGATTCTGAGTGGTGGTATTTTCTATAAATCGATTACAGATCCGATCTTCCAGGATTCTTTCATCGGAACTTATAATGGAATGAACGGAGTTCAATTCTCTGCTCCTAATAACGGAAGTGCAGCATGGCTGGGCGGTCTTGAATTAGAAATTACCAAGAGATTTGATTTCCTTCCGGGTTTCCTTAAGTACTTCGGCGCTCAGGTAAACGCAACCTTTATGACTTCTGAAATGGAGAAACCAAGCGGAAGAAAAGTAGCTCTTCCTTACCAGGCTAAAGAGTTGTACAACTTCCAGCTGTTTTATGAGCAAAAAGGATTCAATGCACGACTTGCCTACAATTATAAAGGTAAATATGCAGTAGAATATGCGGAAGATGATATTAATGATTCTTACTATGGAAAATACAGCAGCTTAGATTTTGGTGGTTCTTATCAGTTTACCAAAAACATCGGGTTGTATATGGACATCAACAACATTCTGAATAAGCCTTTGATCTACCATTTCGGAAAAAATGAAGACCGTCCTGAGCAGGTAGAATATTATGGAGTAAGATGTAACCTGGGTATAAAACTGAACTTCTAAACCATTACCATGGCCAGAACGATCAATAAAAAAACATTAGTAACACTGAAGGCTGCCTTTGCCGCCTTTGGTGTCTACTTCTGCATGTACGGTTTCAGGAAACCTTTTACCGTAGCCTCTTTTGAGGGACTCTCCTATTTCGGGGTTGATTATAAGATCCTGATTATCATCGCACAGGCTGTAGGATATTTTATTTCCAAGTTTATCGGAATTAAATTTATTTCTGAATTAAAACCTGCGAAAAGACTTACTTATCTATTTTCTTTTATTGCCATAGCAGAGCTTTCTTTATTAGGATTTGCTGTTACCCCTGCTCCTTACAATATTCTTTTTATGTTTTTAAATGGAATTCCACTGGGAATGATCTGGGGAATTGTTTTTTCTTATATCGAAGGGCGTAAAACCACCGAAATCATCGGGCTTTTTCTTTGTTCAAGCTTTGTGGTTTCTTCAGGATTTACCAAATCGGTAGGAAAATTTCTGATGGATACTTTTTCTGTTTCAGAATTCTGGATGCCATTTTCGGCAGGGTTGATTTTTATTATTCCTTTGCTTCTTTTTGGGGTTCTTTTAGAAAGAATTCCCAAGCCCAATGAAGAAGATGTTATGCTTAAAAGTAAAAGACAGCCACTGAACGGAAGGGAGAGAAAAGCACTTGTTCAGCAGTTCTTTATCCCAATTGTCTGCATTATTTTTCTTTATATCTGTTTGACTGTTTTAAGAGATTTCAGGGATAATTTCAACCGTGAGATCTGGGATGGATTACATTTTAGTTTTGACAGTTCTATTTTTACCCTTACTGAAATTCCCATTGCGATCATGGTATTATTGATATTAAGCTTCATGGTCAAAGTAAAAAACAATAAAAAAGCCTTTGCCTACTATCATTACATCCTTTTTGCAGGAATTCTTACGGTGGGACTTTCAACTTATTTATTTCAGCAGGATGCATTATCTCCGTTTTTATGGATGACCATTTCTGGTTTTGGAATGTATATCTGCTATATTCCGTTCAATGGAATCTACTTTGACAGAATGATCGCCGCCTTTGATATTAAAGGAAATGTAGGCTTCCTGATCTATATTGTAGATTCTTTCGGATATCTGGGAAGTGTTTTGATCCTGTTGTATAAAAACTTCGGATCGGCCCAGACTTCATGGCTTACTTTTTATATCAGCCTGAATTATATTATCACCATCAGTGTTTTAATTCTTTCAATCATTGCTTTTCTGGCTTTCAAAAAAAAGGCAAAGCCTAATTCAAATTCTAATCAATACATCAATTTCGATACGTCGAAAATCTTATAAATTATAGTACAATGACAACAAAATTTGATTTACTCGTTGTGGGCGGTGGGATTTTAGGAACATTCCATGCTTATCATGCTCTGAAGAAAAATCTTAAAGTAGCTTTACTGGAAAGAAATTCTCTGCCTCAAGGTGCCACAGTAAGAAATTTCGGACAGGTAGTTCCTTCAGGAATGGATCTTAAATGGCAAAACTATGGAAGAGAAAGCCTTACAATATATAATGAACTTCATGCCCAGGCAGATCTTACGATCAGACAAAACGGTTCTGTTTACATCGCTTCCAATGATGAGGAACTTCAGCTTATTGAAGAGTTGTATGAAATTAACAGAAATAATGACTATGAATCTGTTTTATTATCCAAAAATGACTGTATCAAGAAATATGACGGCCTTCGTTCTGATTATTGTAAAGGTGGGTTGTTCTTTCCACAGGAGCTTTCTGTAGATTCTGCAGATATGATTGTAAAGCTTCACAAGCTTTTACAGGAAAAGATGGGATTACAGATCATTTATAATACTACGGTTGTTGAAACCCATGAAGACGATCAAAAATGTACTGCCATCACTGCTGATGGAGCGGAGTATACAGCCTCAAAAATCATTATCTGCGGCGGACATGAGTTCAAAACCCTGTACCCTAATGTCTTCAATGAAAGCGATTTGGAAGTAAGTAAACTTCAGATGCTTCAAACTAAACCTCAGGGCATTTATTCTCTTCAGGGAAATATTCTGACAGGACTTTCCATCAGAAGATATGAATCGTTTAGCGAATGTGCTTCTTTCCAGAAAATCAAATCGCTAGAAGACCAAAATTCGTTTGAGAAGAAATTTGGGGTTCATATCCTTTTCAAACAGGCATTAGACGGCTCCATCATTCTTGGAGACTCTCACGAATATGCGGATGCTAAAAATGCAGATGACCTTGGTTTTGATTTAAATATGGAAATTGATGAATTCATGATTCATGAAGCTAAGAAAATCATTGATCTTCCAACTTATGAAATCCAGAGAAGATGGTTTGGAGTGTATTCTCAGTGCAAAACAAAGGATATTTTTGAACACAGCCCATCTCCGAACATTCATATTGTAACAGGTATCGGTGGAAAAGGAATGACAGGAAGCGGTGGCTTCTCTAAATTTAATATAGACAAAATTTACGCATAAATTTCAATGAAAAATATAGAATTATTGGTTCTGGATATGGCCGGAACTACAGTGGATGAAGATAATGTAGTATACAAAACGGTAACAGAAGCCGTTAATGAACATGGCTATGAAGTTACTTTAGAACAAGTACTTATCACTTGTGCCGGAATGGAAAAGCTGGAAGCCATCACCAGTTTATTAAAGGAAATCAATGGAAATGAAGCAGATGCTCCTACTATTTTTGAAAATTTCTCCCGAAAATTAAAGAATGCTTATCAGAATCTTGAGGTAAAACCCATCAACGGAACGGAGGACTTTCTCCTTAAAATGAAGGCTCAGCATAAAAAAGTGGTTCTAAACACCGGCTATACTTCTGAGATTGCCCAACAACTTCTGGACAAGCTTCAATGGAAAGAAAATGTACATTTCGATGCCTTAATTACGGCTGATGATGTTTCAGAAAGCAGACCAAGCCCGGAAATGATTCATCTCGCCATGAAAAAATTTAATATTCAGGAGCCGGAAAAGGTATTAAAAGCCGGAGATTCCGTAATTGATATTGAGGAAGGGAAAAATGCAGGATGTGGATTGACGATTGCTGTACTTTCCGGAGCGCAGAACAGGACAGAGCTGGAAAAGGCTGAACCTGATTATATTTTCAATACCATTTCTGAGGCTGAAAATATCCTTTAGATACTTCTTTTTTTAAATACTTGGGCATAAATGTTTTTATAGATAACATTTGTGCCTTTTTAAAACCACCCCGTTTACCACCCCGTCAAATCTTCGATTTGCCACCCCTCCGAGGGAGGGGAATTATCACTCTCCCGACTGGATTTTTGCCTTCATTGAAACTTTGCTTACTGTCATTCTGAATGGAGTGAAACGTAATGAAGAATCTCAGAATACCAAATACCAAATTTTTAATATTTGTCAACTCTTAAATTTTAAGCAATCCTTAGGATTGAGCCAATACTCGGGCTTCCTTTAAACCAATTAAAATACTAATATTATTATAGTTACAAGACTAAACCTATTCCTTACACTTCATTCTCAAAGCATCTTTTTAATTATCAATTAATTAATTTACTGTTCATATATATTTACAAATAGTAAATTAATTTTACAATTATTAAAAAATAAATTACTATTTGTAAACATTTACTATTCAAAACCATTTTCCCATGAAAACAAAACTATTCTCAATGGCTGTTGTAATGAGCTGTTTCCTTGGAGCTCAGACTAAAAAAGTCCTTTTTATCGGTATCGACGGATGTCGTGCAGATGTTATGATGTCTACCAACACCCCTAACATCCAGAACCTCATCAGTAAATCCATTTATTCTCTTGATGGCCTGTGTGCTGCCACAACCTGGAGTGGAAACGGCTGGAGCACCATGCTTACAGGAGTATGGCATACGAAACATAATGTCCAGGACAATAATTTTACCAGTCCTAATTACATCAATTATCCTGACTTTATTTCAAGAGCAGAAGCCTATAACCCTACTCTGAAAACAATGTCTTTAGTCAATTGGGCTCCCATTAATGACAAAATTGTACAAAATGCAGATGTAAAGTCTAATTTAGGGACAGATCTTGCCGTTAAAAATGCAGCTGTAAATGCTTTACAGAATGATAATCCTGATATTTTATTCGTTGATTTTGATGATGTGGATCATGCAGGGCATTCTTATGGGTTCTCTTCTGCTATCCCGCAGTACGTATCTTCTATTCAGACGACTGATGCTTATATTGGGGAAATTGTTAATGCTATGAAAAACAGAGCGACTTACAACAATGAAGACTGGCTAATTGTTTTAACAACAGATCATGGGGCAACAGACTCTTCTCACGGTGGCGGAAATCTTTCTGAACGAAATATCTTTACGATTTATTCCAGTCCGGGATTTACCCCTAAGCAAATCAGTAAAACCGTTCTGGAGTCTAATAAAACGTTTAATCAGCTTAATCTTCCTTCAGGAGCTTACGCAAAACCTGCCAATCAAACATCTTTCAACTTTGGAGCTAGTCAGGATTTCACTATTGAATTTTGGGTAAAACCTAACGCAGCCTATACCAGTGATCCTGTATTTATCGGAAATAAAAACTGGGCGAATGGAAAAAACAAAGGAATTATCTTTTCGGGATTCTCCGGACAGACTTTTAAAATGAATATTGGAGATGGTACCAACCGAATTGATCTTGTAGGCGGAAAAGCAGAAACCAATAAATGGAAACATATTGCAGCAAGTTTCGATAGAGATGGTCTTGTAACTTTATATGAAGACGGAGTTCCCGTATCTTTTGCTAAAATGAATACAATCGGAAATATTGATTCTGCTCTTCCTTTCACCTTAAATCAGGATGGAACCAATACTTACGGAGTTAATCTTGCCGCTTCTTACAAAGATGTCAGAATCTGGAAATCTGCCCTTCCGAATGATGTGATTGCAAACTGGGCCAATCAGGATATTACCTCTTCACATCCTTTTTATTCCCAGCTTTTGGCCAATTGGAAATGTAATGAGTCTTCAGGAAGTACTTTAACTGATTCAAGTCTTAATGCGAATCACATGAGTATCACAGGCTCTCCAACGTATACTGCCAATGCTTCCAATACTTTTAAAATTTATGATTATTCCTCAACCACAAGGGAAACAGATCATTTTCCAACGGTACTGAACTGGCTTTGTATTCCGGTACAGTCTTCTTGGGGAATTGATGGAATAAACAGAATTCCTGCCTGTTCTAAAGAAACTTTGAGCACTCAAGAAGTAAGGGGTACAACAGACCATTTTACAATATATCCTAATCCTGCATCTACTCAAATTACGATCAGTTATCAGTCAGGCGATAAGGAAATCAGAGCTGAAATCATTGACACTAAAGGATCGCTTATTTTCACAAAAAATTTAAAGTCTTCTAATGGAAATTATAATGAGAAAATCAATATTGAAGGGCTTCCGTACGGAATGTATTTTATTAAACTTAATGGCAGTAAAAAGTCTATGACAAAGGCTTTTATCAAGAAATAAAACAGGAAAACAATTAGATTTAAATTTTGATATTGGAACAAGGATATGAGCATCCGAGTTCCAATATTTTTTTGCCTTAGGATTTAAAATCCAATTCCATCTGTACATCTACACGATCATAGCCCGGATTGGTAATTTCAATATGCTTAAACCCTAGTTTTTCATATAACTTTATAGCCGGAACCAATATGGAATTGGTCTCCAGAAATACTTTTTCTGCTTTCAATGCTCTGGCTTTTTCAACAAGAGCACTGCCTAGCAAATAGCCAATTTTCTTTCCCTGTGCTTTAGGGCTTACCGCCATTTTTGACAGTTCAAACGCAAGAGGCTCATCCTGGGCTTTTACTAAGGCACATGTTCCTACAGCTTCTCCATTCAACAAAGCAAAGGCAATATATCCGCCTTTATCTAAAATGTATTCTTCAGGATTATCCAAGAGTTTATAATCGCTGGTTTCCATCACAAAAAATGTTTTGATCCATTCTTCATTTAAGGCTTTAAAAGCTTCCTTATATTGAGGTTCGTAAGCTATAATTTTTACTTCATTATTAATATCATTCATCGCTTAAGTTTATTATATTCTGTTTTTTATCATTTTACCCAGCTTTTCGAGATCGCTTTCTACACGGTCTGTCCATTCTAAGGCATAATTGAGTCGCATACAGTTTTGATACTGATTGTATTGTGAAAACATTCTTCCCGGAGCAAAGTTCACTTTCTGACTGACTGCTTCATCATATAAATCTTCAGTACATATTCTTTTATCCAGTTCCAGCCATAACATAAACCCTCCTTTTGGTTCTGAAATCTTTGTATTATCAGGAAAATACTGAGTCACGGACTTTTGAATCTGCAAATAGTTGGCATACAGCTTCTTCCTAAACATTCTCAAATGGTGATCGTAACGGCCATGTTCCAGGAAATCAGCAATTACATCTGAAAATAGAGACGGACTGGAAACAGTCTGCACTAGTTTTTGTCTGATAATCTTCTCTTTAAATTTTCCCGGAGCTACCCAGCCGACACGATATCCAGGCGCTAAAGTCTTAGATACTGAACCCACCCACATTACAATTCCTGCTTCATCGTAAAATTTACATGGCTTTAGTCTTCCTGCTCCAAAATAAATATTTCCATACACATCATCTTCAACCAAAGGAACATTGTGCTCAGTAAGCATTCTTACCAGTTCTTTCTTATTTTCATCCGGCATCTGGAAACCTAACGGATTATTGTAATTCACCACAAAACAACAGGCTGAGAGCTTCGGCATTACCTTTTTTAAAGCATCCAGATCTACTCCTGTAATAGGATGAGTAGGAATTTCTACCGCCTTTAACCCTAAAAGCTGAATAGCCTGAAGAATTCCAAAATAAACAGGACTTTCTACTGCTACATAATCTCCCGGCTGGGTAACGGCCATAAGGCAGTTATAAACCCCGTTCATAGCACCGGAAGTTATCACCAGATCATCTTCAGTAATTTTCCCTTCCATCACAATAGACCACTTGGCAATTTCTCTCCGAAGACCAACACTTCCCTGTACCGGCTCATAATTGGTTCCGCTGTCGCTCTTCCGCTTTATTACGTCAATCATACATTTCTTCATCTTGGCAACAGGAAGAAGACTTTTTCCGGGAATTCCCAGCGCAAACTGTGTCATATCTGTACCTGCAATAGATCCAAATACTTTCCCGATAAGATCTTCCGGGCTGTTTTTTTCTTCCGAAACTTTCATTTTGGCTACGGAAGGTAATGCCAGCTTTCTTTGAGAAGTCTGACTCACATAATATCCATATTTAGGACGTGATTCTACAAGAGAGCGGCTCTCAAGCTCCATATAAGCCTGTTTTACAGTATTTAAACTAACATTATATAGTTTTTGAGCACTTCTGAGGGAGGGCAGCCTGTCTCCAAACTGCAGAGTATCACTTTTGATCTGTTCCGTGACAGAATTGGCTATTTTAAGATAAAGAACATCTTTAGGCATTGATCACAGTTTTAAGTAAATGTACAACTTTATCTCTTCCTTATTATTGATTTAACCAGCTAATCATCCTGCAAATGCTGTTTTTCAACTGTTCAGGATTTCGAAAATTAGGAGTATTATTTTTTTTAAAAAAGCTTTCTACCCGCGAGATGAAGCTCTTCTTTTCGGAAACCTCAGTTCCTGATTTATCATATACTTTAAAGTCAATTCCTCCTTTTTCATTGATCACCAAGCTGGCAAATGCAATCACCTCATCTTTCTTTTTGGCCAGCAGAAAAGGTAACCCAAACTCCGAATTTACTTTTCCGGTATTTTGAACTTGCTGGAATATATTTTTTAGTCCTAACATGTCTGAAATATAGACTTCTGCATATTGAAGCTGATCCTGATATTGAATGTTGGTTTCCATAGTATTCTTCTTAACAAAACAAAATTATGGAGTCTTTAAGCTTGGATACAGATACAGAAGTATAGAATATTGTGGGTACAGATTTTTATACCCGAGAGAATATGTTGGAAAACGTGAAGGCGCAAAAGGATTTACCCAGCCTACCTCTTTTAAAGTGTAAAGATTTTATTTGCGATAAGCTAAAGCTATGTTTAGATGGCCACGAATTCACGAATAAAATGATTTTACACAGCCTATAAGCCTATGTTATGGGGTAAAATATACGCTTGCTGAAAATCTTCGATTTTATTGCACCTTAAAAGCAGGTTATTATTTAAAACCTTTGCGCCTTGGCGTTTTCCAACAGAATTATTTTTATTTCTCGCGGATAAAGTACATGCTCATGTAAAAACCGCGTAATCTGCATGATCTGCGAGAGTATAAAAAACGGCTGCTTCAAAGAAACAACCGTTTTTATTTTTAGAAATAGAAGATCTGAAGGACTACTCTATTTTTTTCAAAGCTTCTTTAATTCCTTCCAGTCCGTCTCCGAATTGAGCAAGTAAAGCAACAATCTGAGACATTCTATCATTTTCCCCTAAGCCTTTTAAAGTTTTATTTTTAACAAAAGTCTTTTTGATCTCTTCCCAGCGCTCTTTTTCATCTTCCGAGATGACTCCTATCAGTTCTTTCAGTTTCAGCATATTGGCTTCTGCACCTGTTGTTAAAGTCTGAGATTCATTCTGATAATGGCTCAATACGATCTGAATGACTTCATTTTCCTTTAAAATAGGCTGAATCTGAGTAATAAGCTTATTCATATTACGATAAGATCCCTGAAGCTTAAAAGGAGGTTCATTTCTGTAGTCATCGGACATGGCCGCCGAGGCAATGTATTCTTTGTTGACTTTCAGAATCATATTTCTGACCATAATGGTATTTTTCAATACAGCCCTAAAGTCTGAGATTTCATTGGAACTGAAATTTCCTTTAAGATTGTCTGCAGGATTATCTGTTATCACACAGTCATACAGATCATAAAGATTTTCCATTCCTGGCTGAGTCAGTCTCGTCAGATATTCATTGGACATTAGTGAGTTTTCAATCAGACTCAGATCAAAAAGGTCTGTTTTTGAACCTGATATTTCGCCTAAATTGTAAGTATCTGAACGGTTGGCTAGCATATCCGGAATTTTAAACTTCTCTCCGCTTTCTGTATAAGGGTTTCCTGCCATTACCAAGCAAAATCTTTTCGAGCGCAGGTCATAGGTTTTACTTTCTCCATTGTAGATTCCTTCAATTTTTCTCTGACCATCGGCAAGGGAAATGAACTTTTGCAGAAACTCCGGATTGCAGTGCTGAATATCATCCAGATATAACATCACATTATCTCCCATTTCCAAAGCAAGATTCAGTTTCTCCAATTCCTGTCTGGCACCAGCATTTCTGGCTTCTGCCGGGTCTGTGGAAACAATATCATATCCTAATGAAGGCCCATTAATCTTCATAAATACCAGTCCCATACGTTCTGCCATGTATTCCATCAAAGTGGTTTTACCGTATCCGGGAGGAGATACCAGAAGAAGCATTCCCATTCGGTCTGTTCTCTTATCTGAACCTGCTGTCCCTAATTGTTTTGCCAGGTTGGCTCCGATCAAAGGAAAGTAGACATCGTTGATTAGTTTATTTCTGACAAATGAGCTTAATATCTGTGGCTGGAAAGTATCCAGTTTCAAGGCTTTTTTCTTCTCATCGACCCAGCTGTATTTTAATTCCTGAAGTCTTTTGTATTTTGGAACGGTAACTGTATTGAAATGATTTAACCTGGATACAAATTCAAAATAATTCAGAGGATATTCTGCATCTTTTTCAAGGGATTTTAAATCTTTAATTACGGCTTCATAGGAAATATGTCTGATATTTTTCGGATCAAACTTCTGGGTTATGATACAGCCAAGAACCTCATCTATGATATTTTTCTCTGCATTAGGATCAAAAGCTTTTAATGCTCCTTCCGCAATATAATAACATGCTGAAGGATACTGATACATAGCCTGTATTTGCACAAAAAACTCAAGATCTTTACCTTTTTCTTTAAGTTCTTTTAAAAATAATTCATACAAAGCCCCTGCTTTTTCTGAGATCAGGAAATTTTCTTTGTCTTCTTGTTTCAGATATACTGCAGCATTGGTATAATCTGTCTCTTTAAAAATGTCATTTGCTGATGCAAATGATTTCATTTCTTCTGCCAATTCCCTGCTTAGGTACTCAAACCCTTGTTTTCCGGCAAAAGATTGAGCAATGATAGCTGCTGCTTCAAACTGTTTACTGTAATATTCTTTTCTTTCAGGATTCAGGAAAAACCAAAAAAGCTGTGCGAGTGCTCTTTCCTGAGCTGTAAACCGCATTAATCCCAGCTCATTGTACATCTGCTGAAGTCTGGTTACAATAATCTGTGCATCTTTATCATGGATTCCCTTTACCAAGCCTTCGCCAAAATGTTCTGCCGTAAATTGCTGAACCTCTCGTTCATTCTGTGATTCTGCAGCAAGTTCTTTATGATTTGAAAAGACATTCCAGGCAAGGTATTCAAATCGTTTTACTTTGGTATTTTCTGAAACAAATTCCTGGTTCCAGACTTCTTTGAACTCATCAGCTGTAGTGAAGTTTAAAGGTTCATAGAAGCTTGTTCCCGTAAGATGGTAGTAATACTGTGCATTTCTCAGCACAAGAGTAAGATCCAGCTTCTGCTGATTGACCGCAAATTTATAATCTCCTAATGCAATAATGCTTTCACCATCTACGTAGATCTCTTTTTTATCTTTAAGCCTTCTTACGGATTCCTGCTGACAGGTTTTTAAAAGGGTTTGAATTTCTTCACTCTTTGCCGAATCTTCCAGCTCTGCCAATTGTCTTGCAAGATCTCTCACTTTTTCAACCATCAGGTCTGAAGCGAAATAACCATTAATCTCGTTTTCAGAGTCAAAGGATTCTGCCTTGGTTTGAACAGATTTCAGGATTCTTTGGGCTGCATCAAAGAGACTTTGGGTTCTTTTATTTCTTGATTCTGTAAGCTGTACTCTTTTATTTTGGAAATGTCCGTAGACTTCTTCTCTTTTGGTTCCTATCTGCTGAATAAATTCATCAAAATCAATGAATTTGGTTTCCATTTCTTCCAGCTGAATGGAAAGTTTAGTCAGGTATTCATCACATTTCTCAGGGGTCTGGGAAAGTTCCAGAAAGTTAATTACAGACTGATCAAATAAGGTAATCTGTGCCTGGAAATCTGAAGCCAATTCTTTACCTGAAATCTCTCTTTTTCTTTTGCTGAGTTCAAGTCTTTCCTGGTTTAGTCTCGCAAAAATCAAAGAAATGTTTTCAATGATCTGGGTAGATTGGGAAGTATCTTCAATTTTAAGGTTATTAACAATATCTACCAGCAATTCCAACTGTCCGGATAATGTACTTATGTTTTCATCGATGGTTTTAGCATCAATAGCCTTTTGTAACGCAATAATATCCTCTGAAATTGTTTGTGCTTTCTCTTCATAAGGTAATAATGCCCCTTCCTGCAACAGAAAATCTACGCAGGCATTAGAAAGTTCAGTATAACGGTCTGAAAGAGCTTTTTCAAGAGAATCCAACAGATTTACATCTGCATATTTCAGTTCTCTTGCTCCTGTAACTTCTCCTCTTAATGCTCTAATTTGTGAAAGGGCATCAATATATTCAGTAAGTTGGGAATAATGAAGTCTTTTGGTATCGTCAAGGATCTTATGACATGCCAGCTTTATCTTTTCTAAAGCTTCTTCTGTGTTTTTCCGTTGTTCAACTACTTTTTCATATTCATTGATTGCCGAATGGGCAATTTTCCGAATTTCTTTAAGTGGCTGATCCAGTTTCTGAACTTCATTTTCACCTAAAAAGTAATAGGTATCGAGAATAAAGGTGGAAAGCTTTACAATATCATCGTATAATCCGCTGTAAGAATCTTTTTTATTCAGAAGAGTGATAAGCTCCTGACTTTCGGCCATTACTCTTACGATATCTTTGTTTCCGATCTTGTAAATCAGACTGTCTGCTTTTTCAGCATTGGGTTGTAATTCTTTTGAGAAAGGGGTCTGCCAGATCTGAGCGAGATGATGCTTGGTGGTCTCAATACTCTCCCTAAGGTAAATGAGTTTTCCATCATTGAGAAGTGAGAAACCGCTGCAACGAATAGGTGTTTCTATCGTTTGAGTGATAATATTATAGGAGATCAGCTGATAATTATTCGTTTTATCATCATAGAAAACATATAAAAAATTCTCTCCGTTGGGTTCTGTAACCGTTTTCAGGTAATACAGCCGATTCTGATCCTGTGAAATCACCTTTAAACCTCCGGTCTGGAGAGCATATCCGTTTGAAAACAGCACTCCCTGATTTTCCGGGAGTAATAATCCTGAATATTTGAGCGCATCAGCTCTTGAAACGGTCTTTTCTTTATGATTATAAATAAAATAGCGCTCTGTTTCCTGGTAGGGCTTTATTTTAAATAAAACAAGGTTATCCAGGTCACAGAAATGGATCTCAGCATCATCGAGATTCTGATCTTTATGGATCACATCTTCGGAATAGATCCCTTTTCCGGTATCGGTATTATCTTCAACCTTAATGGTGATATCTCCACCGATACTTTCCACAAAAACCTTATCGGCAAGGGAAATATGCGGATGTTTTCCGGATCGCTGCATATCTCTTGTTGCTTTTGTCCACGCAAAACCATGCTGCGGCGGATATGCCGTTTCTGAAGCACTTCTTGAATCTACATAAATAAGCTGATTGTCTTTGATCAGCCATTTGAAGGCTTTAATATCGGTAGTGCTTTCCGAAAGCTGGAAAACCATATAAAGGTAGTTCTCTGTAAAAGTAAATCTTGCAAAGAATGTATTTCTGTAATATTTGTAAAGGTTTTTAAACTCATCAATAAAAACCTCATCATTGATAAGGTCATAATCCTGAGGTTCAAACCTATTTTTATTGATTCTATAAATGGAAAAAACGTCTGAAATATTAATTTCAGTCTGTAAGCCTAAATGGGCATTGGAACCAAATATCAAATAATCTCCTAATGAATAGATATCCTTGGCTATACAGTTATGATCTGTGGAAACCCTTTCATTGGCAATCAACGAAAAATCTATTCCACCGAAGATATTTTTACGGTCTTCATTAAGCTGATTCAACCTTTGTATAAGGTCATTTTTCTGCTCATTCAGACGGTTCTGAATAATTTCGTAGGTTCCGGAATTAAGTTGTTCTGACATAGTGTTGGATTAGATGGTCATGGCTGTTGTTCAACAGCATATCTTGGTGTAGAACTTATTATACTTTCATCTTCATGTAAACCTTATAGGTTTTGAAAACCTATAAGGTTTGTCATGCAAACAGCTAATCTATTTTACGAATTGATTATCAGTAAATTAAATGTTTTTCATATATTAAACATGGTTATTGTTTACCGGTTTATTGTCTACACCCATGTGTCTGGCCATATCAAGGGCTCTTTCCAGAATTCCTTTTTCCTGTTGATTGGCTACACCGTTCAGTTTAAAGATCAGGGATGCGATACTCATGTTTTTGATATCGTCTGATGAAATATTATATTTATCTACCATTCCCATTACTTTGCCAATGATATTTTCACCATCTCCCAACAGGTTTTCTCTCACCATCTGTGCATTTTCACTGTGGCTTACAAATTTGTCTAATCCTTTTCCTGCAGAAACCTGGCGGATTACATTATCAAAGAATGTGTTGTCACCTCCTACGATATCAATTTTCGCTGTTTTGAAGGCTTCTGCCAATACCAGAGACTGAGCTTCTGCAATATCTTTCTGAATAGCGATTTCAGCCAGCTCCACTTCTTTTTCTTTATTCAGTTTCAGACGGAATTCTTCGTGATCTTTTCCGGCATCATTCAGTTTCTTCATAGCTTCTGCTTTTTCGTTGATTCCAGCAGCTTCTGCCAATGCTTTTTCTTTAATTACTTCTGCCTGTGCAATTCCTTCTTTCTTCACTGCTTCAGCCTTTTTCTCAATGACCACGGCTTCTACAATTCCTTGTCTTTCTGCTGCGTCTGCTTTTGCGTGCAACACTTGAGCTTCAGATAATCCTACAGTAGCTTCTTCTTTTGCCTTAGCATCTGCAATGATCTTACGTGCTTCAGCTTCTTTCTCTGCAGCGTCTCGCTTCGCCTGTGCTTCGATCACATATTTCTGAGCATCTTTTTCTGCGGCCAGCTTACGTGCTTCTGCGGCTCTTGTTTCTTCAATTAACCTTTTCTCTGCTTCCTGAGTAGCGACTGTAATTTCAACCTGTTTGTTTCTTTCAGCGGTTTTGAAAGCTTCCAGATCTTTAATTCCCTGCTGCTCTTCCACTACCGTTTTCTCCATTGTCAAACGTTCGCGAATTGCATCCTGAATGCTTTTCTTTTCTATTTCTATCGCTTTCTCTTTTTCAATCTGAGCAAGGGAAACAATTCTTTCTCTTTCTGTAGCCTCTAAAGCTTTGTCTTTTAATACTCTTTCTGTTTCTACCAGATCTGCACGTTCTTTATTTTTAGCAGCAATCACTACCTGGCGAAGTTTATTTTCTTCTGCAATCTGTAATTTCTCTTCTGTCGCAATACGAACGGTCTCATATCTCAGGCGTTCTTCTTCTTCTACTTTTAAGATTTCAGCATTTTCACGAGCTTTGATATTGGCTACTTCTCTTTTTTGAGACTCCTGCTTTTCTGCCAACTGTTTTTCAAGCTCAAGAATAGCTTCTCTGGCTTCTACATTTTGTTTCGTAATGGTTTTTTCTTCATCACGACGAACCTGATTGGCTTTAATATTTTGCGTTGCAGTAAGTTCTGTAATTTTTTTAATCCCTTCAGAATCAAGGATATTGTCTTTATCTAGCTTATCAATAGACGTTTGTTCAAGGTAATCGATTGCGCAATCATCTAAAACATAACCATTTAAGTCTGTTCCGATGATATCAAGGATCTCCTGACGAAATTCGCTTCTTGCTTCATATAATTCAGTAAAATCAAATTTCTTTCCTACTGTTTTTAGGGCTTCTGAAAATTTAGCTTCAAAAAGCTCTCTTAAAGTTTGAGCATCAGATGCTCTCTGACAGCCAATTGTTTGAGCTACATTCACAATATCATCTACTGATTTGTTCACACGGATAAAGAATGCCACCTGGATATCTGCTCTCATATTATCTTTACAGATCAATCCGGCTTTTCCTTCTCTTGATATCTCTAGTTTTTTCACAGAAATATCCATAGATTCCATACGGTGAATGATAGGGATTACGATTCCTGCATTAAAGAAAACTTTTGTGCCACCATAACCGGTTCTTAAAATAACAATTCCCTGAACGGTCTTTTTATACATGGATAAAATCCAGAAAATCAGTCCGATTGATGCTACTGCAACAATGATAATTCCAGCAATTAATGGTAAGTTCATAGTTTTATAAGTTTAATAGTTTATATATAAATGTGTTTTTTTAAAAGGTGTTGAGAAAGATCTCCAACATAGCGTTCAACATGATTAAAAATAAGCTGAGCATGGTTATTGTTTTTTAGTATCTCATGGATTTCTGCACATAGTAGATTCGCTTATCAAGGTCTTCGTCTACAATCATCACTTTAGTCCCGTGTTCCAGCTTTGTTCCATCCTGACTTCTGACCATCAGCGTCATAGGATCGCTTCCGATAAAGACTTCCATCATTCCTATTTTATCATCCTGAATACTTGATTTCAAACGTCCTTCTCTTCCCAAAAACGCATAGGATACTTCTCCTTTGTGATTAATTTCCTTGAAAAAGGGATTTAAAGGTTTCAGAATGACCTTAGTGATCAGCATTCCTGCAATAAACAAGGGAAAAAGGATCAGTATTCCTGCCCATGTTGGCAGTGGAACGAAGTAACTAAGGTAAAATGAGCCGAGCCATGTAATCAATAATGATAATGTAAGGAAATAGGTAACCGGGACAATATCCAGGTTCAGAAACTTCAGGAAATGCATCCACGCGGAGGGATCGTGATCCGGAGCATGAAAGTGACCATCCGGGACATGAGTATCCGCCCCTACATCAAGATCTGAATGCAGCCCCACATCGATATCCAGCCCAGTAATGATGGTAAATAACCAATAGACCACTGAAAGTCCCAGCAATACACTCAAAACAGTATTTACCGGTGAAAATGCTATGTTTAAAAATTCCTGAAAGGTCATATTAGCCTTTTTTAAGTGTTTCCTTTAATCTGTTCAAAGCTTCTTCTGCTTCATTATCTTTGTTGTTTACCATAGCATCAATCTCTTCATCAATTGTCTTTCCTGATTTTGACAGATCAGAATAGGCTTCTGCCAGCGTTTCCTGCTGTACAACTCTTTCTTTCAGTTTCTCCAGCATACTTACGGTACTTCCGGTATCCATCTGGGTCATTTTCTGATTAATATCTTTCGTAGCTTCACTTACCTGAACTCTTGCTTTAAGGGTTTTCAACTCATTTTCCCATTTGCTAATACTAGATTTCAGGTGATTGATTGTCGCCTGCATTTTCTCACATTCTGTGTGAAGTTTTTCATGTTCTTTATGAAGTTGATCTGCATTTTCCTGGGAAGAGGCCTGTCTTTTTAAAGCTTCCTTGGCCAGACGATCTGCTTCTGAAGCTTCCACTTCTCCTTTTTCCGCTTTCTGAACAATCACTATGGCCTTGTTATAATAGTCCTTTGAAGTCTGTTCTTCTGTTTCCGCTTCATTTTTCTTGCGAATGGTAAGCGCCTTCAATTGTGCCAGAGATTCGATGCTTTTCCCCAGTTCTTCTTTCATCTCACGGATTCCCTGTTCCGTTACATTGATAGGATCCTCAAAGTTGTCGATCACAGAATGGATCTCTGCTTTTCCTATTGTTAATAATCTTTTGAAAATGTTCATTTTAAATATCTTTTGTGAATTACTTACTCATTTCAAGCATCTCGTTGGTAAACTCTCCTACCAGAATTCCTAATGAATTGATGGAAGCCATTACTTCATTCTGTGCCATGTGGTCTGTAGGAAGGGTATCTCTGAAAATCACCCGTTTTCCTGTACTGTCTAAAACAAAAGCTCCATGCACAATATCTCTGTTTTTCTGAAGCAGTCTTCTAAAGGTTTGTTCTGTAGGATTTTTTATTTCGAAAAGGAACTGTTCCATAATAAGGATAGAATCTGATATAATAAGGATCATATTTTTGATTCCGTTGGACTCTTTTTCAATGATTAAGATTCTCTGAGCCTCATCTTCAAGAATAATGTTAAACTCATAATCTAACAACCACTCTTTGACCGTTCTAAATATTTGATTTTTCATGCAGGTTGGTTTAGTGTTTTGCTTTTTCGCTCTACACAAATATACCATAAAATTTTCAAATTGCAAATATTTTTAGCAATTATTTATTTAGGATTCTCTATCTTTGCAAAAAAGATTAGACAAACAATGAGCTTCTTTGGAACTAATATTAAGAAAATAAGACAGGTTAGAGGTTTGAGCCAGAAGGCTTTTGCTGATTTATTTGACTTAAACAGAGGGGTAATAAGCTCTTATGAAGAAGGCCGTGCAGAACCGAAGATTGAAACCATATTAAAGGTTGCCAGTCATTTTAATCTTGATCTTGATAAATTACTCACAGAAACGCTACAGGTGAATCAGTTAGCCAGTGTTTCAGACATTGACCAACTGATGCTATTCCCTGAATTGGCGATCAGTGGAAGAAATGAAGCCGTAAATCCAAGGACAAATAATTCTGAAAACAGCTCGATCCTGCAAAAAATATTAGCATCTGTAGATCTTGTATATGAATTTACAACAGAAAAACAGCTTCTTTCTCCTTACCATTATGGAGATATTTTATTTCTGAATAAGGCAGACCTTAAAAAAGACGCTGCCAGCCAACTATTAGAAAACACCAATGGTAATTTGCAGTATGTAACAAATACAAGCGAAAAGGATCTTTATAAAATTGTAGGACATGTCTCTACTACTGAAAAGAATATTTTCACAACTATTTTTGAAAGATTAGAAAGGCTGGAAAGAAAATAATTAGTCTCTTTCTATTTTATTTTTTTTCTTTTTCTTGAACCACCATACTAAAAATCCTGTAACAGGAAGTGAAGCCCCTATCAGCGTAATAAAGAAATACAAAACTCTTCCCCATATACCTCCAAAAGCAGATCCTACGTGCAGGTCATAATTCAGTTTTTGTACTTTGGTAGCAAAATCTGCTCTGTCAAAGGGAGCTGCATACGCTGAAGCATTAGCCAATCGAATCCCTGTATTCCTATCATAACTGAAACTTTGAAGATCATAAAACTGGCGATGCGAGGAATATAAAAAGATCCCTATTGTCTCGGTAGAATCTTTGGGAACAGATAGGTAATACCCTTTTGCATTTACTTGATCTACAGCATCCTCCCAGGCCATAAGCATAGATTCAGCCAACTTTTCGGGTTGATATGAAGAGATATTATTGATTTCCTTACGTTCAGTTTCAGGGGATTGCCCAAGAGAGGTTGTGAAGTATAAAAATTTATTAAACCATGGCAATCCATAATACATACCAGTCATAGAAATGACCAAAAGGAAAACCATGGCATAGAAACCAAAAACATTATGTAAGTCATAATTAAGTCTTTTGATCTTTGCATCCCATTTCACTGAGAAACTTTGCTTTCTCATGGCTTTCGTCCATTTTTTAGGCCACCACAACACCAATCCTGAGAGTAAAGTAATTAAGAAAACAAAAGTAGAGTAATTGATAACAGGTCTTCCTATTTCTGATGGCAGCCATAGAAAGCGGTGCCCTTTCAATGTCCATTCAAAAAAATCAAATTCTTCTTTGAATGATGGCTTACGAATCACTTCCCCAGTATAAGGATTTATATGCAGAACAAAACCAGGATTTCTTTTTCCAAAACCTACCATCGCTGCTTTTCCGGTAGGTCTCCATACAAAAGATATTTCCTCTGAAGGATATAAAGCTCTTGCTTTTGTGTAAAGCTCTGCAGGATTGGCCATTTCTTTTCCCGGAACAGAATCAATTCTTAGTTCAGGATTCAGCCAATCTTTAATTTCATCACGAAAAGACCAGGTAACACCGGTAATACAGATGATCACAATGACAATCCCGGAAACAAGGCCCAGCCACAAATGCAGCCAGGCAGATATCCTGTAAAACAGACTTCTATTGTTTTTCTTTTGGGGTTTTCCGGTGTTCATTTAGAAATTATATGAAAGATTTAGTCTGAAATTGATTGGATTTAAAGCTCTCCATCCGTAATGAGTATATCCCCAGGCTCCGGGATAAAACCCTACATAATTATAGCGGTCTGTTAAATTGTTCACCAAAAATGACAACTGATAATTATCTCGTTTATAAGAGACCCCCACATCTAATGTGAAATAATCATCCGGAAGATAAGGATGATCTAAAACCACAGGCCATGCTGCTCTTTTAGCCTGATACTCATAACCAAGCGAGAAACCTAGTCCTTCCAAGTCTCCTTCTGCAATGGTATATTTCAACCAGGCATTGGTAATATGCTTGGCTGTTCCATACAGCATTCCACCGATTTTTTTAGGATCATTATCCTCTGTTACTTTTGCATCTGTATAAGCATAGTTTAAGAGAATACTCCAGTTTTTACTGATGTTTCCATTCAAATCAAACTCAATTCCTTTGGATACGCTTTTCCCGGATTGTTCAAAGAGTCCCGGATGTTCAATTCCGGCAGCGGTTAACATATTTGTTTTGGTAAGATGGTAAAAGGTAAGATTTGTCATCAATTGCCCATTGAACCATGTTTTCTTTATTCCAAATTCTGTATTCTTTCCATACGAAGGATCGGCTGTATTGCCATTAAGAAGCTTTCCGGTCTGCTCTTGAAAAGATTCATCATACAATCCGTATACAGTAAATGTCTGAGTCAATAATCCGGTAATGCTGAATCTTGGAGTCACAGCTGTATTTTTAACCTCATTTCCTTTATCCGCAGCACTGGTTTTTACTGTTGAAGTATAACGGAATCCAGCAGCTATTCTCAACTTATCATCCAGAAAACGAGCTTCATCCTGCACATGAAATGAAGTATAAGAATAGTCTGTAAGATAATTTGCACCTCGTTCTCTTAGAGATCTTGAACGGTCATATTCCGGAATATCAGATTTTTTTAGGTTGCCATAAACAGGGTTATAAATATTAAATGCAGCACCTACTTTCTGAGGAAGTACAGACCAATCGGCAACATAAGATTTCTTTCCCATATCAATTCCCGCAAGAATATTGTGATTGATGTTACCTGTCTCAAATTTTCCTCTCGTAAATACCTGTCCTATTGTGGAAGTATTCAAAGCATCATTGATACTGATCCCACGGTCTACATCCCCTTTTTTTCTTCCCTTCAGAGGGTCATCTGCTAGAGCAATATTATTATAACTAGCATATAATGATTCTCCCTGCATCTGGGATCGTATGTACCCAAATTGGCCGGTAATCAACCAATTATCATTAAAATTATGATTAATCGTTCCATAGACATTATGTTCCCATGAACGCGTTGGATCTATAATTGGATCAGAAAAGTTAAACGATCTCTTTACCTCTTTAAATCCATCAATCCCGTAAGCATATTTGGAAAATCCTCCCTGAAAATTATTTTGCGAAAGAATATATTCTAGTGTAATATTCGTGTTATCTGATGCTATATATTTGAAAGACGGATTGATGACATACTGCTCGTGCTCTACATACTGCTGAAAAGAACCTGATTTTGTTCCCATCAAATTAAGCCTTCCCCAGAGCTTGCCATCTTTACTTAATCTTTTTTCAATATCCGTAGAAGCTCTATACAGATTAAAACTTCCTAATGTAAGCTGAACATTTCCTTTCTCTCTTCCTACAGGCTTTTTAGTAACAATATTATAGAAACCTCCGGGCTGGGTATTCCCCATCATAAAACCTGCAGGCCCCTTTACAAATTCAACACGATCTACAAAAGACATATCTTCACGAAGCGGGCCAAAACTTCCGCTCACATCCATTCCGTTTCTAAGATTAGAAGCAGAAAATCCACGTACGGCAATCCCTACGCTTCCTTCTTCCTGATGGGTAATAGTACGCACTCCGCTTACATTTCGGCTCAATCCTTCAGCTGTAGTCAGAATCTGCTGGTCATTCAGTAAACGCTGATCTATCACCTGAATATTTTGAGGAGTAACCAAAAGATTCTCCCCTAATCTTAAAGTTGAAGAAGGGATTGTTTTACGGTTTGCACTAACGTTGACTGCAACAATCTGGTAAGTATCTGTATTTTGTATAAAATCATGAGTAATACTATCATTTTCCTTTAATGTAAAAGAGTACGTTTTAGCAACATCCGGATCGTCTACTTTAAGAAGATAATTTCCTGCGGGTATATTATTGAACTTATAAATCCCATTTTCATCAGTATAAGTTTCTGATTCTCCATTATTAAGAATTACTTTTACAGCCGGAACAGGCTTCTTTTGAGCATTCACAACCTTTCCTGTAATCTGTGCAGTGCTTTGTGCCCACATAACAGCCGGAAAAAACAATGCGGAAAAAAGGAATTTGTTCTTATTCATAGATCATTATTTAGAATTAGTTTAATTAAATTTACACGAGCAAAATTAGGAGTTGCTAATAGGAAACACTTTTGAGCTTGGGATAAAGACTTTAGATTTTGGGAGAGATTGTACCAAACCATACTATTGTAAAACAGATTTTAGATTTTTATAATGAAAATCATTGTGGGAGTGTGCCCGAAATTTTCATCAATGAACTTGGAAAATTTGAAACACTGACTTTATACGAGGGGGATGAATTTCTGGTAAAAGAATATCAGTTTTCGTATATTGAAGATTATACGATGAAATTCCGTACTGAAGCAGTAAAATACATAGAGTTGTCTTTCTTTTTGGATGGAGCAGATGCTATTAAGGATTTAGTTGATGGAAAAAGCAGAGAATACAAACTGTTTCACCATTATATTTATTATACTCCGGAAAATGCGGATGTAGAAATTTATTTTCATAAAGAATTCCTATACAAAAATCTGGATATTTATGTTTCCAAAGATTACTTTCACCAATTGGCAGAAAGCAGTGATGCATTGCAGGATTTTATTTTAAAAATAGATCAAAACCAGCCAGCCAGTTTATTTCCGAAAGGGCTTCCTATCACCCCACAAATGATGAGTATCTTACTGGAAATCAAAAAATGTAATCTGGAGGGTTTCTACAAAGATTATTTTATTAAAAGTAAAATCCTAAGCCTTTTACTGCTCATCTTTGAATTTGCAAAAAATCAGGAAAACGAAACTGAAACAAAAAGCAAATCTTCCATCAATACTTCTGAAATTCATAAACTGATGGCCATAAAAGAATTTATAGAAGGGAATCTGAAGTCGTTTTATACCATTGAACAGCTTTCAATAAAATTTGGTATCAATGAATTTAAATTAAAAAATGGCTTTAAAGAACTGTTTGGGGACGGAGTTTTTCATTATGCTTCAAAGCTTAGAATGAAAGAAGCACTTTATTTACTTAAAAACTCTGATTTTTCCATTAAAGAGATCGCTTATCATTTGGGATATGCCTCGCCTTCGTCATTTAGTGTAGCATTTAAGAACGAAGTGGGAGTAGGCCCTAGTTATTATCGAAAAAATTAAAAAGAATAAAATAAAGAGCTTTTCTTGTGCAATCTAGATTCAATTGTATTGAGTTTGTTGGTATTTTCTAAACAAATGTATAACAATATGATATCAACAATCGCGTCTAGTATAAAAACAAAAAACCCTCCGTATTAAAAATACAGAGGGTTTTGTACCCCAGACGGGACTTGAACCCGTACGTCCTTGCGGACACAGGATTTTAAGTCCTGCGTGTCTACCAGTTCCACCACCAGGGCTGGTGTGTGGTATAAAAAAAGGACTTGAAACCAAATCCTACTTTTTATATGGTGCGGATGAAGGGACTCGAACCCCCACGCCTCACGGCACCAGATCCTAAGTCTGGCGTGGCTACCAATTACACCACATCCGCTGGTTATATTGATCTGTTTTCACAGATTCAAAATCAATTCTCTTACAAATATAAGAAATTCTATTAAAGAACACTCTCTATAAAAACAAAAAACCCTCCGTAGCAAAATACAGAAGGCTTTGTACCCCAGACGGGACTTGAACCCGTACGTCCTTGCGGACACAGGATTTTAAGTCCTGCGTGTCTACCAGTTCCACCACCAGGGCATGGTGTGGAGCGAAAAACGGGATTCGAACCCGCGACCCCAACCTTGGCAAGGTTGTGCTCTACCAGCTGAGCTATTTTCGCATAGTGCGGATGAAGGGACTCGAACCCCCACGCCTCACGGCACCAGATCCTAAGTCTGGCGTGGCTACCAATTACACCACATCCGCTGGTTTTTTATATTGTAAGTTTTAAAGAGCTTGCTTCGTTTTTGTGAGTGCAAATATAGGACAATTTCCTTTATCTGCAAACTTTTTCAGAAAAAAAATTAAAATTTCCAGATTTTTTTTCAGCAGCACCTATTATTACATTTCATTTTCTTACTTTTACAACGTTAATAATTACGATATGGAATTACAAGGAACGGTAAAGAAACTTTTTGAAACTCAAACATTTGCAAGTGGATTTCAAAAAAGAGAATTGGTTATTTTAACCCAGGAACAGTATCCACAGCCGATAAACATAGAATTTTTATCTGATAAAATTAGTTTGTTAGATAACCTTAAAGAAGGTGAAAACGTAAAGATAGGAATCAACATCAGAGGTAGAGAATGGGTTTCTCCACAAGGTGAAACTAAATACTTCAACTCAATTACAGGATGGAGAGTAGAGAAAGTTTTTGATAATGGATCAGAACCTACTCAGGCTATGCCTCAGCAATCAGCTTCTCCTGTTTCTAACGAGAATCCGTTTGCCGGAGATGACGATGATGATTTACCTTTCTAATTAAAGAATTAAAATCAAATATAAATCCTGCTTTCTTAAAAGTGGGATTTTTTTGCTAAAAAATGGTTCGATTAGACGAAAATGAGATTTCATTTCCAGATCCGGAAGTATATGATGGCCACGACGGGCTGATTGCCTTTGGGGGAGATCTGTCTGTAGAGCGCATTTGGTTCGCTTATCAATTGGGTATCTTTCCCTGGTTCAACCCGGGGGAGGAAATTTTGTGGTGGTGTCCGGATCCAAGATTCGTTTTAATCCCTAGCGAGATAAAGGTTTCCAAATCGATGAAAAAGATATTAAATAAGAATATTTTTACTTTTTCAGAGAATAAAAACTTCAGAGAAGTCATTAAAAATTGTCAGCAAACTGAGCGCACGGGGCAATCCGGCACATGGCTTTCTGATGAGTTGATGAATTCTTTCATCAAACTTCATGAATATGGTCTCGCAAAGAGTATTGAAGTATGGAAAGACGGAGAACTTGTAGGAGGTTTTTATGGTTTGCAGATCGGAAATGTTTTCTGTGGTGAAAGTATGTTTGCTAAAGTAAGCAACGCTTCAAAGGCTGGGTTTATTCACTTTGTGGAAAGCAACAAAAACGACATTGAATTAATTGATTGTCAGTCTCATACTGAACATTTGGAAAGCTTAGGTGCCAAAATGATACCCAAGAGAGAATTTTTAAAAATCCTACACGAAAACAATGAACGCAGATAAAGAAAAATGGCTTCTTTTGGCTACCCTGAGCATTATCTGGGGGTCTTCTTTTATTTTGATCAAAAAATCACTGGATCATTTCAGTCCTTATCAGGTAGGCTCATTGAGAGTGCTTATTGCCGGAATTATTCTTCTTCCCATTGCCATTTCTAATTATAAGCTTTTTCCGAAGAAACATATAAAGTGGCTTATTTTGGCTGCGTTTACCGGAAATTTTATTCCCATGTTTCTCTTTCCAATTGCAGAAAAGGAGGTTAGCAGCAGTATAGCTGGAATCATCAATTCTATGATGCCTATTTTTGTCATTATTGTAGGTGCATTGGTATGGAAATTTGAAACGACAAAGAAACAGATTACAGGAGTTCTGATAAGCTTTACAGGAGTCTGTATCCTTGCTTTTGGTGGGGGAGATAGTGCAGAACTTAAAATGATCCCTATTTTACTGCTCTTACTCGCTACATTATGCTATGCGATGAGTACAACCACTGTGAAATCGAAGCTTATGGAAGTTTCTTCTGTTGTTTTATCTTCCTTTATATTTTCTTTTGTTTTAATTTTCCCTTCTCTTATTGCGTTAACAAGTACAGGATTTTTTTCTGAGTTTAGTTTTTCAAAAGACAATATGCTGGGACTTATGTTCGTAAGCTTACTTTCCATTTTTGGAACCGGACTTGCCATGACGATGAACTATAGGCTGCTAAAGGTATCTACTCCTCTTTTTGCTTCAACGGTTACCCTTATTATGCCTATTGTAGCTATTATTTGGGGGCTCATTGATGGTGAAAAGCTTACTGTTATGCAATTTATCGGAGCCGGAGTTATTATTGCCGGGTTGATCTTTTTAAGAAGCAATCCGAAAAAATAAGTATAAAAGCTGGGAGCTGGAAGAAGGAGGCAGGAAGTTTATTTTGGTTTATAATTCACTGATTATTTTCTAATCAATATTCTAGTATTATTTTAATGCAGAGTTCGCAGAGAATCTAAAAAATGCGGTTTATAAAATGTTCGCAAAAGCGTTTCACTTAGCGATATTCGCATTCCTTGTTTAACGGAGTGTTTTTGTGCACGAAAAAATATCATAGAGTTTTTACTCCTTTGCGTATTCCATGCGTTTAAAAAAGCATTTTATCAATAAAAAAAGCCTGCATTTCTGCAAGCTTTTCTGTTATTTGGAGTACGTTTAATTCTTTTTCTTCACTCTACTCACCTTCACCTTTTTTACCTCTTCTTTGATAAACGGATATTTTTTCTGCATATCCTTTACCAGAGACGGATCCAGCTCTAAAGCTTTCTGAAGTGATTCTATTCCTTTCTCCTGATCTTTCAGATTGAAAAAACAGTTGCTTAGCTGATAAAACAATTCTGCTCTGTTGTGATGTCTTATTGCTGCATTTAAAACAGTAATGGCTTCTTCGTATTCCCCTACAAGCATCAGCACTTCTGAGTACGCATACCAGTTATAGAATCTTGATGGCTCAGCATCTACCAGCTTTTTAAGACATGAAAGACTTTCTTCAAATTTTCCGGAATCAATGAACAGGAATGCTAATCTCTTTTGATAATCAAGATTATTTTCATTCAGCTGTGTTGCTTCTTTAGCAAAATGAAGCGCTTCCGACATACCGCCCATTTCTTCATATAAATAAGATTGCTCCATCATCGCCAGATAAAACTGAGGGTCTTCTCTCAATGATTTCTGAAATGAGTTTAAAGCTAAGATAGGTTGCTTTAAAGCTTTATTACACAATCCGATTTTATAAAAAGTAAATGCTTTGGTATATTCAAGTTCAAGCATTTCCTCATAGGTTTCAATCGCTTTCTGGTACTGCCCCTGAGCTTCATAACAAGCTGCTTTATTGGCATATACTCCTACAGAGTTTGAATTGATGGCTAATAAATAGTCATATCCTTTTATCGCTTCATCGTAATTCTTTCTGTTGAAGTAGAATTGTCCGTATTCAAACCATGCAGTTTCGGAATAAGAGAATTCATCTAAATATTCATTAAGAAAGGCAATCGCCTCCTCACTCTTATTCAGGTCACTGAAACACACCATTGCATTTTCCAGCGAATATTCATCTGCAGGATCTTCTTTAAGTGCTTTTCTGTAATGTTTAAGAGCGTTAAAGGGATCTCCCAGGTTTACATATTCATCTGCAATAAAGTTGTGAAGGAAATTTTCTTCTTCCTCCAACGTAAGGGCTTTTTTACAGATTTCAATGGATTTTCTAGGGTTACCCAGGTTCGAATAATACTTGGCGTAGCAAACCAAAAAGTCTGTATTCTCCATAGAAGAACCTTTCAGCTCGTCGATAAGATCTTTCGCCGCATTGTATTCTTCCCATTCCAGAAGAATTTCAAGTCTTTTGATCTTGATATCTAATGAATTGGGGTGAAGCTTCAGTCCATAATTAACCGCCATATCAGCGTAATTAAAATCACCCAGCTCCAAATAATAAACAATGATATCTTCCAACTCCTCGGTATCGAAGTAGAATTCGTCATTGTTTTCCATCATTTCTTCGAACTTTTTTACAAGTTCATTTCCAAAATACTCTTCCAATAGTGTCCTCTCCGTCGGCCCAATGCCTGAATTTACTTGCAGACCTCGGCAAACTTTATTAATTAATAATATATCTGAAACTGATATTCAAATATTTATGCAAAGTTGCAACTTTTTTTTGAAATATCCATTTCATAAATTTCTATTATAAAAATAGTAAAAAAAGAAAACCGAAAAAAGGATTGTGGATAAAAAAACGGAAATTGGGGTTAAATTTTTATTACGAGCCTTTTTCCGGTTTGTATCTCAGCATTCCAGGCAGCTTCGATATTTTTTATATCAACTTCTTCTGTTTCTATTTTAATTTTTCCTTCCACAGCAGCCTGAAACATTTCGGGGATAATTTCTGTAAATAATAATGCGGATTCTTCCTTCGTCCAGCTTCCTAAGCCTGATCCTGAAATCTGAATATCGGTAGCTCTGAGAATCTGTGAGGACAATTGAATGGTATCACCACTCATCCCGCCTATCGTGATCAGCTTGGTTTTGTGGGAAAATGTACCATCTCCTTTAAAAGCCGATAAAATCATCTCTACGGAATGTCCCCAGATATAATCAATAACAATATCAATAGGACTTTCGTTGTGAATTTCTTTAATTTTCTTTTTAAAATCTTCGTCACTTAAATGCAGGGAAACCACCTCATCCGCACCCAGTTCACGAAGAGCCTGCAAAGATTCTTCATTTCTTCCGGTAACAATAATTTTTTTAGCTCCATACACCTTCGCAATCTGAACCGCTATTCTGCCTGTAATTCCTGTTGCTCCGTTTACCAATACTATGCTTCCCGGTTGTATCCCCGCTTTGAATTTTAATGCCATTGCAGATCCCATTACCGCATTGGGAAGGGCTGCTGCTATAGAAAAATCCAATTCATCAGGAATTGCCACCATCATCTGAGTATTGCCCACTGCTTTTTCGGCAACGGTGCCTTTTTTACTGAAAAAATAAACTTTTGACCCGTCTTCAAGATACCCTACTCCATCTGATCCGATGATTGTTGGTTGATGGGCATCGTTTTCCGTAGAATAATGCTTTCCATTGGCTCTTGCTTTATCAAGGTTTTTAATAGATGCTGCCTTTACAGTTACTAAGACTTCATTTTCATTTGATATTTCCGGTTCCGGAAAATCTGCATATTGAGGAGTGCTTCCTTTTTCAAATACTACTGCGCCTTTCATTGTTTTAAATTTTTATACAAAATTATGGCGGAGAAAATGTAGGGACGATAACATTTGTTATCAGTTTAGAGGAAGAAAGGCTGGAAGCTGGAAGAGGGAGGATGGAAGTTATATGAGTCTTTAGTATCAATAAAAGGTTAAAAAGATAAAGCCTATGTACAAACAAAAAAGTTACAAAGCGCTAAGCTCGCAAAGTTATTTAGACTACTGTTTTATTTTTCGTTCACAAGGGCGCTTCGCTCAGCTAAGGATACCCACATCGTTGAGTGAAATGCCTTTGCAAACATTTTATAAACCGCATTTTTTAAATTCTTTGCGTACGCTGGGTTAGAAAAACCAATCAATAAGCTTCTCTTCTAAATGGTCTGCAAGAAATTTCCAACTCCCAACATTCCTCTTCCAACCTAAGAACTAACTCTTCTCTTTCAATATTTTAGCTTTTATTCGACTAAGGTGTACTGTTGTAATCCCTAAGTAAGATGCGATATAATGTTGAGGAACTCTTTTAATGATTTCCGGCTTTTTTTCTGCAAGATTTATGTATCGCTGTTGGGGAGTGTCTTTTATGAATGAAAAAAAGTGTTTCATATAGTCGAAAATTCGCTCAAAAAGGGCATCCATAAAAAATGTTCTCATTTCAGGATTCTCATACAACTCTTCCAGGAATGCATCGACATCTGGTTTTTTAATTTTATACAAAACACAGGGTTCCACGGTCTCGAAAGAAACCATGCTGGGAAGACCTTTTTTAAAGCTTTCCAGGGAAGAAAACATGGTATTTTCCAGAAAAAACTGAAAGGTCACATCTTTGCCGTCATTATTATACCAGGCTCTTACAATTCCTTTTTCCAAATAAAAGGCATTAGTAGAAACTTCACCTTCGTTTAAAAGCAACGTTTTAGCAGGAACTTCCATTCTTTCAAAGTTGCCTAAAAATTTCCTCCATGTCTCTTTGGAGAAGGGAAATCTGTTTTTGATATGTTCAAACATCAGGGTATAAAAAAAGAACGGAACAAGTCCGTTCTTATCTATTATTTTAAATTAAAGTTTTAATCTTAGCGATGATATCATCTCCCAATTGATCGGCTTCTTCCTGAGATTTAGCTTCTGTATAAATTCTGATAATCGGCTCTGTATTGGATTTTCTAAGGTGAACCCAATTGTTTTCAAAGTCTATTTTCACACCATCTACAGTAGAAACTTCTTCATTTTCATATTCTTTCTCCATTTTGCTTAGGATAGCATCTACATCAATTTCTGGAGTCAGTTCTATTTTCTTCTTACCCATAAAATAAGCTGGATATCCTGCTCTTAGCTCAGAAACGGTTTTATTTTCTTTTGCTAAATGAGTAAGGAATAGAGCGACTCCTACTAAAGAGTCTCTTCCGTAGTGAAGATCAGGATAGATAATTCCTCCGTTTCCTTCACCACCAATTACAGCGTTTTTCTCTTTCATTAAAGTTACCACATTTACTTCTCCTACAGCACTTGCAAAGTATTCTGAATTGTGAGACTGAGCAACATCTCTCAAAGCACGGCTTGAAGAAAGGTTAGAAATTGCGGCTCCTTTTTTATGCTTTAGTAGATAATCCGCAACAGCTACCAAGGTATATTCTTCACCGAACATTTCTCCTTTTTCATCAATTAAGGCTAATCTATCTACGTCTGGATCTACTACAACTCCCAGGTCTGCATTTTCTTTTTTAACCAATTCACAGATGTCTCCCAAATGCTCTTTTAAAGGTTCAGGATTGTGTGGAAAATGGCCTGTTGGTTCACAGTATAATTTAACGGTTTCACAACCTAATTTATCCAGTAACATTGGAATAGCGATTCCTCCTGTAGAGTTTACGGCATCCAACACGACTTTAAAGTTTTTAGCTTTAATAGCTTCCACATCTACCATTGGTAAATCCAGGATCTGCTGAATATGAATATCAAAAGCATCATCTCTTGTTTCGTATTTTCCAAGATCATCTACTTCTGCATAGCTGAAGTCTTCACTTTCTGCCAACGCAAGAACATCTGCTCCGTTTTCACCAGTAATGAATTCTCCTTTTTCGTTTAAAAGTTTCAGGGCATTCCATTGTTTTGGGTTGTGAGATGCAGTAAGAATAATACCTCCATCTGCTTTTAACTCAGGAACCATTATCTCAACGGTAGGAGTTGTAGAAAGGCCTAAATCAATTACATTGATTCCCAATCCCTGTAATGTTGCTGTTACCAATGAAGAAACCATCTGCCCTGAGATTCTGGCATCTCTTCCTATAACAAGGGTTAAGTCTTTTTTATTTTTATTGTTTTGAAGCCATGTTCCGAATGCGGAAGCGAATTTTACCACATCTAATGGTGTTAAGTTATCATTCACTTTTCCACCTATGGTTCCTCGGATTCCCGAAATAGATTTTATTAACGACATTCTGTTTTATTTCTTTTGATTAGTGTAATAATTTATACGAAACAAAGATACTTAAAAAGACATTTACCTTATAGAATGGGAATCTTTTTTTGAACTTTATCATAAGTATCCTTCACAACTCTCGGAGGAGCAAAACGATAGCCTATATACAACAATCCATACATGCTGTTGTTCTCTACTGCCTGATTTCTTGTTTGTTGATAGGTGTAAGCACTGAAATTCATTTTTCCACCAAATAAAAAGCGGTCTGTGTTGTATCCTATGTGGAGTCCGCCTTCCATTCTTAAAGTAAGATATTGAGCATTATCCCGAGAACCATCTCCTTTAACATTCCAGAAATTTGAAAACTTTCCACCGAGTCCGAGGGCTAAATAAGGTGAAATATTTACGTTCTTTCCAAGCACCCAATTGTAAAAATATCCAATATTAGCTCCTATTTTATACTGCATTTCTTTAGCACTCTGATCGTCTATTGTATTTCTGAAAATGGTAAGATCATAATCAAGGAACGGAACCCAGCTTCCACTGCTTTTCTTTTGCCATTCTCCTTGGGTATAGATAGTTCTTGCGGAAAAGTTTTTATTAAGAATATAAGATGTAGAACCTCCAAAACTCTGTACTCTTAAGTTCGGATATTGCAAATAAGGATCTCCTTCCCTCCAAGCCGGAAAGAGTTCTTTCATATTTTCAATATGAAACCTTTTACGTTTTTGTAATAGAGATTCTGGATCAATCTGTTGGGAAAAAACCTGACACTGAAGTCTGTATAAGAGCTGCTTCCTTTCAGATTATTGTCATTATTATCTGCAAAGAAACGGGGTGCAAAGGATATGGTAGCACTTATAATTCTGTAATCTATAGAAAAAGAAACCTTTGTTTTGTTGTTGATCGAAAAAATCTGTTTTGTTTCATTTTCCTTTTCTCCCTGTTTGAAAACATAGCTTTCAATATTGGTATCGAGATTGGCACGAATCATTACCTGATCTGCATAAGACTTGATATCTGTGGTATCTCTTTGCGCATCAACCTGAAGGGCTAACAGCAAAAACAATAAAACACATACTCCTCTTGTTAGATTCAACCTGGATATTTTAAATTAAAAAACTGAAATTACTACATTTTTTTCAATTATCCAGTTAAATTCACATTAAGAACACCCGCAGTCTTTATCGCAACTTGATCTTTTGGAACTGAACTTCTTAGGGGCAAAATTCTTTTTGAATATTTTAAATAAAGAATAACAAGCAAATGCTACTAATAAAGCAATCAGTACGTACTGAAAAATTAATGAAGAGTCCATTACTTTAAAATTTGATATACTATCATCGACACAAAATATGCCAAACCTGTCATCATAGTCACCTGAAAGCCTGTCCATTTCCAGCTTTTGGTTTCTCTATAGACTACTGCCAGTGTAGACACACACTGCATTGCAAACGCGTAGAACAGAAGCACGGAAATTCCTGTTGCAAAACTGAAGACTTTCTCTCCGTTTGGTTTTACATCTCTTCTCATCTTATCAATCACTTTTACTTCCGGTGCATCATCTTCAAGGCTATACAGCGTTGACATGGTTCCTACGAATACTTCTCTTGCGACAAAGCTGGTCAGAATTCCTACTCCCATTTTCCAATCGTATCCCAGTGGAGCGATCAACGGCTCAATTCCTTTTCCCATTTTGGCTAGGTAAGAATGATCTAAGTGAACATCTGAAGCAACAAACTCATTGGGCTGTTGTTTTGGCCCAAAATAACTTAAAACCCAGATAATAATACTTACAATGAAGATTATTTTCCCTGCTCCAGTAATGAAATCCCAAACTTTCCCCAAGACCATTTTGAAGTCATAGCCAAAGAGTGGTTTCTTATAAGCAGGAAGATCCATTACCAAATAGGTTTTTCCTTTTTCTTTAATAAATCTTTTCAGAATGGCTGCGGAAAATAAGGCAACTAAGAATCCTAACAGATACATTCCCATTAGCACCAGAGCTTTATATTTTATTCCTAAAAATGACCCTTCTGAAATAATCAATCCAATAATAATACTATATACCGGAAGTCTCGCTGAACACGTCATAAATGGGGTTACCAAAATCGTCAGCAATCTTTCTTTAACATTCTCAATGTTTCTAGTAGAGATAACGGCTGGAATCGCACATGCTGTTCCTGATACCAGAGGAACAATACTTTTCCCGTTCAGTCCAAAAGGACGAAGAAGCCTATCCATCAGGAAAACAACTCTTGCCATATACCCTGAATCTTCCAGCAAGTAAAGGAAATAGAGTAAAATTCCGATTTGTGGTGCGAAAACGACAATCCCTCCAATTCCCGGAACAATTCCATTGGAAATTAAAGAGTTGACCGGGCCATCTGGAAGATGCTCTTTTGTAAAGGTTGAAAGCCATGAGAAGAAACTCTCGATCCAATTCATCGGGTATTCTGCCAAAAAGAAAACACTTTGGAAAATGATCAATAGAATCAGCATAAAAACAACATATCCCCAGAATTTATGAACTAAAACTTTATCCAGTTTCTCTGTCAACAATTCTTTGAACTGAGGTTGCTTAGAGATTACATTCTCCAGTATTTTATCTACATTTTGATATCTTCGGACAGTTTCCTGAACTTGCAATCTTTTAGGTACCAGACTTTTAGATTCAGAATCACCGATCTGATCCATTACCGATTCCAGTTTTCCAAGATCAGTTCCCATTGAAATGCTCATCCAAGCTTTATATTCATTCTCAAAACCTTTGTGAGATATCAATTTCTGAATAAAATCTTTGTGTTCGTTAGGGGTTTCAAATGAAGCTTTATCTGTTTTCACAAATTCGCTGCTGAAAACAGCTTCTTTCACCTCATTGATTCCGATCTGTTCTTTAGCATTGGTTTGAATGATCTTAATGCCTAATGCTTCTGAAAATTTTTGAATATCTATGGTAATTCCTCTTCTTTCTGCTTGGTCAATCTGATTGACGATCAAAATCATAGGAATCCCAAGATCCTGAATCTGCTGAAATAAAAGAAGACCTCTTTTTAAACTTAATGCTTCAAGAATATAAACAACTCCTGCGTAGTTCTTCTGTTCATCAATAAGATATTTTGAAAAAATAGCTTCATCCTCTGAACTGGGATATACACTGTAAGAACCCGGAAGGTCAATAACTTCAACATCTTCATTTTTATAGGTATAGTTTCCCGAATGACTTGCAACGGTAACACCAGCATAATTTCCGGTTTTTTGCTTTTTATTACAAAGTGCATTAAAAACCGTTGATTTTCCTACATTCGGATTCCCAACTAAAAGTATCTGTTTTTTCTTGTTTGCCTGCATTAATTCAATTCTTCAACAATGATATAATCTCCTTCTTCCTCACGAAGAGCAATCCGGCTTTTCTCAGCTCCAAATTCCACATACATCGGCCCATTGAACGGAGCCTGGTACAAAATCCTGAAAACAGTCTCCGGAAGAAGCCCCATTTCAATGATTTTATTGGGCATTTTTAGATGGTCATTATCATATCCCAATATCTTTCCCATTTTGTTTTTGGGAAATCCACTTAATTTATGTAATTCTTTCTCTTTCAAAGCCCTGATTTTTTGGTAGTGCAAATATACGCTATTTAAATTTAATCTAAATAACGTTTTGCTTATAAAAAAATCAACCCAAACACATTGCTGTACCTGGGTTGATTCGGAATATAATTTAGTTGATATGAATGCTTATTTTTTCTTTTGAGCTGAAGAAGCTTGTACTTTTTCGATAGGGTTATCATTGGAGTTATAAAACTCTTTGTAATGCTTTTCCTGTTTTTTCATCATGTCTCCAATTGTTCCATCCATACCTGGAATTGATTTAGACATCATTTCCTGTGTCATCATCGGGCGTACGGAAGCAAACGGATCTTTCTTGAAATCACTGAATGTTTTTTCAAATTTTTCTCTTGACAGTTCGTTTACTTTTGCTGAGACATTCATAAGATTGTCAGCATAAGAAAGTTCTGTATAATCTTTCACTTTTTTATTTCCTTGTAATATCCAGGAATAGTTTTTGTCGGCATCTTCAATCTTCACAATAAGCCCCGGTAGTCCATAGAACTTATAAGGGCCATCCTGAAAAGGAATATCTGTACTAAACCAAGCTGTCCAAGTTCTTCCGCCAAATTCAGTAGTTGCTTTTTGAGCATTATACTCCCCAATTTTTTGCTTATCACCGAGAATATTCCAATTGAACTTTAGGTCTTCGCTATATCCAATAGTGGTAGGAGTAAAACCATTGGCCACTTTATCTACATATTGAATTTTCATCCCAGGATAAAACTTATATACTTTTGAGGTAATCTTTGGGGCCTTTAAAGACTTTGAAAGGTCTTTCATGATCCCTGCTTTTTTCATTGCCTCTATTTCCACTTTCATGATAGAATCTTGCGAAATAATGGTATAATCCTGATAAATAGATCTATTTTTATCCGTAATATCTAGAATAGTAATGACCTTATCCAACTTCGCAGAATCTTTCTTTGGTTTAAAAGTCAATTCATAAAAGAATCGGTTAGCCGTTTCTTTACCATCCTGAGCGTTGGCAAAGGCAAAAAGTGCGATAAGAAATACTGAAAATAGCTTTTTCATTTCTCGATTTTATTAATTAGTAATCACAATTGATGATTTGTTACAGTTTTTTTCAATTTATTTTTCTGGAAAAACAGAAAGAGGAGGATTAGAATGAAAGCTAATATTGAATGAATAGTAATTTGTACAAAAAAATGAAGACAATGGCAAAAATTATGATTCTCTTAAAACATTTTCAGCTGTAAAAGTTTTACCTTTAAGTTTCTCAAAAACAAAATATTATGGATACTTTATCATAATTTAAAAATGAGCTGGAAGCTGAATATCAGACGACCAGGAAATTCTTTGAAACTTATCCTGACGAAAAAAACGACTATGCTCCCCATGAAAAAAGTATGAAAATGCTACCACTCGCCACTCATATCGCGGAGATATTTGAATGGCCGAATACAATGCTTAATACATCGGAGCTTGATTTTGCGAATGGTGATTATCAACCTAAACAAATTTTTACCCGTGAGGATCTTCTCCAAACTCTTGATCAGAATTTTAGATCTGGAAAAGAGGCTCTTGAAAAGGCTCAAGAAAATGATCTTAATGCCAGTTGGGCATTAAAAAATAATGGTCAGGAATTAGCAAAATGGTCTAAATATGAGTCTATTCGTCATGCATTAAACCAAATCACTCACCACAGGGCACAATTGGGTGTTTATTACAGAATCAATGACATTCCTTTACCGGGAAGCTATGGCCCTTCTGCTGATCACCAAGCTTTTTAAAGCTCTATATATCTCAATAAAAAACCAATCCGATCGGATTGGTTTTTTATTTTATTTAAAATTGAATTTTACGGTAAGCATGACCTGACTTGGACGAAGCTGAATCTTGGTGTAAGAAGAACTATTCGTTGACTGATTGATAGTATACGTTTCAAAGTACTTTCTATTAGCAATATTTAACCATTTAATTTCAAAATCTATTTTCTTTTTTGACCATGAAAACTGGTATGAAACATCATAGAACGCATTGTTGTATTTATTAATTCCATCACTTGTATTCACCTGATCCCAATTGAATCCTATTGTGTGGTTTTCTATTGGATAGAAATAAACGGCCAAATTGTGATTAAATCCTGTATTTACTCCAAGTCTGCTTTGGCTCAGTCCAATATTATCCTGCTTATTTCTTGAGAAATTAAGTGTATAATCTATACTTGCCCAGCTGAAATAAGTATTATTAAACTTCAATCCATATGTCTGTGTATTGTTTTTGCTCAAATATTGTGTTCCATCCAGGAATGCATCAGCTTTTGACAATGTATTTCCATAGCTCACAGAAGCATTGGTTTTAAATTTTGGAAAATACTTACCCACTTCAACACTGAATTTATTACTTTTTGAGTGATTCTCTCTTTCAATGTATTGAATTAATGTAGAACCCGTAGCTGCATCCAAAATTGGAGAAGAAAGCAGATTTCTTTTACTATCACTCAATAAATAATTTATATTAAAGAATAGATTGTTTAATGGGTTTCTGTATTCAATTCTTGACCCTGCACTTTTTGATGTTGTTTGTGGAATTGGATTGTTTGGATCCATCACATTAAATCCTCTTGGACTTAGTAACATATATCCTGCATAAGCCGTCTGGATATCTCCAAAGTTGTTGCTGATATTCCCATTCAAGCTTGCTTTCCAAAATGAAGCGAATGTATACTGAATAAATGCATTTGGAGTAAATGTTGTCTTATTTAATGATTTTGAAACTCCTCTTAAATCATCTTCAGCTTTAATGCTGTTGAAATTTGCCGGAAAATTAGCAAAAACACTCCAATTCTCGGATTTATAATTGATCCCTACTGAAGCATAAGGAACAATTTCTGTAAATTTCAGATTGTTTTTATATATCCCATCGTTAAAATTGGGTGGAACATCATTCGGAATAGATGGATTGGGAATCGCCTGCCCTTCAAAGTTTGAATTTAATTTATCCGTAGAGAAATCAAAACCTACCTGAGGAGTAAATGTCCATCCTTTTGTAGAAAAACTAATATTGGCAGAGTGTGAAGTATCTAATGTTTTCAGTCTGAATTGTTGTATTGCTGAAGTTCCCGGGTTAAAATATACGATTCCGTATTTATCTTTTTCACTTGGATCATTCGGATTCGTTTTTGGAAGTTTGTATGGCAATTGTAGATAGCTTGCTGGATCTACTTTCAATGTCTGCTGATCATCCTGATAATTAATGTAGGACTTAAAATTCACCATCTTTTCTCCCCATGGAATAATGGTACTCAATGAATTTTGGAAAGATGATGTAGGAGATTCTACGGCTTGATTTCCTAATCTTCCTGCTCGATCTGCAAAAGCTCGGTCTGCATTCCAGAATTGACTGAAACTTGTAGTATTTTTGAAAAACCCTTTCTTGGCATTCTTCGTGAAGATCAATTCTCCTTTTAGTTTATCTGTATAAAAATTATTTTTTGTACTCATGACCACTGTAGATTGTTGTGGCCTTTCATTGGTTGGAAAATAGGTAGTTTCATTATAGTCTTCTCTTTCTACCGCATTGTTGGTGTAATTGGCATTTACTTTTAATTCCCATTCTTTCTTTTTATCAATATTTGTTAAATAGTTTACAGACAAATAATGCACATTATTCATCAAATATCTTTTAACGGGTAGATTCGGAGAACCTGCTTTTTCAACATTCAGCCAGCTGTTTTGTGATGCATTGGCTCTCTTTCCTTCCCAGCTATTTCCAAAGGCAAGAATATTTCCTTCATTTTCCACCTGCTCACCCATATTATTGGTTTTGTAATTGACTACCCACTGGCTTTTCTGTCCGAAAAACATTGGAGTAAGTTTTACATTCCAAAGCCATGGCTCACCAAAGCCTGTCCCTACTTCACCACGACCAGTCATCGTTACGGAATTCTTCAATTTGATATTGATCGCCGCCTGGTCTGAAGGTACTTTATCCTGAAGGATTTTGACCGGTTGGTGGTTTTCAAGAACTTCTACTTTTTGTACAGCGTCTTTGGGTAAAGAATTGTTGATCGTCCCATAACCGCCTTCCATAAGGTCTTTTCCGTTCACGTAGAATTTATTGATTGCATTTCCCTGATAAAGAATTGTTCCGTCTGTATTCACTTCAATTCCGGGAATTTTCTTCATTACGTCAGCCAAAGTCCTGTCGTTCTTACTATTGAATGCTTTAAGATCATAGGAAATAGTATCCCCTCTTGCGGTGATCATTTTGGTTTTTAGTTGTACTTCCTTAATTTCTGTAGCTTCAGACTGCATTTTAAAATTCAGGGTCTGATCGCTGTTGCTGATCTGCTTGGTAAGAGGTTTTTGATTGAAAGCTTTTACTTTAAGATCTACATTAGATTCCGGAGAGGTAAAGGTAACTTTATATTCTCCTTTGGAATTGGTGATTCCGTAGGCAAGAATGGCATCTTTACCGGGTTCTTCGATGGTGACACTCGCACTTGGTATTCCTACCCCATCGTCATCTGTAATTTTTCCGGAAATTGTTTTCTGAGCAAAGGTGAACACAGTCACGAAGAGCATCAGAAATAAGGAAATATTTTTTTTCATATTCACTATTTGATTAATTAGTTAATCATTGTAGTTTTTCGTTACACTTTCTTTAAAGATATATTTTCGCTACAAAGGTTAAATCCTAATCACTACAAAGGGCATTACGCTCTATCTCTTCCAAAAAAACCAGATTTGCGATTTCAATATTTAAAATCACGACACCCTGAATAATTAATTAAAATTTAATACACTAGTTTTCAACAACTTGAAATAAATATAAAAAAAGTTCATTTTTTTGAAAAAATAAAAATTATTCTCGGGGCATTAGTTTTTAAAATTTAAATTTAAAAATATATCCCTATTTATTGAATTGAAATCATGTAAGTATCTTTTATTCTTTAATTTATCCTCTTTTTACAAAAAGTGCTAATGAAATAAAAAGAATATATTCGTATCAGAATGGATTTTTATTCATCTATTTTGTGTTTTTGCCCTGTAATTCTGTTGCAGGGTATTTTCTATGTGTTTTGGCAAGAAAATCCATCGTTTTAATAACAAATTCAAAATATTTGTATTCTTATTTAGACTAAATAGTTAATTTAGATTTGAAACATAGTTAAAAAAAAAATTAAACACTGGTTCATAAATATTTATTTAATAATTTTGTAACATAAAATTTACAAAATGGGAATTATTTTAAAGCCTATAGATGTTGTAGATGATATTTCTAAAGAGGAATTCTTCGAAAAATATCTAAAGCCAAGAAGGCCCGTTGTCATCAAAAATATGGCAAAAAAGTGGCCTGCTTACCAAAAATGGACGATGGAATATATGAAGGAGGTTGTAGGAGATGTGGAGGTCCCTTTATATGACAGCTCAAAAGCAGATCCCTCTGCTCCCATCAATTCTTCTGCAGCTAAAATGAAATTCGGAGATTATATAGATCTTATTCAAAGAGAGCCTACTGATCTTAGAATTTTCCTTTTTGATCCTATAAAATATGCCCCTAAACTTCTGGAAGATTACATTTCCCCTAAAGAACTCATGGGAGGTTTCCTTGATAAGTATCCCAATATGTTCTTCGGTGGAAAAGGTTCTGTAACCTTCTTACATTTCGATATAGACATGGCGCACATTTTCCATACTCACTTCAATGGAAGAAAGCATATTCTTCTTTTTGATTATAAATGGAAAGAAAGATTGTATCAGATTCCTTATGCAACTTATGCTTTGGAAGATTATGATATCGAAAATCCTGATTTCACGAAGTTCCCGGCACTGGATGGTGTAGAAGGTATTGAATGTTTCCTTGAGCATGGAGATACCCTATTTATGCCGACAGGATGGTGGCACTGGATGAAGTATTTGGACGGCTCATTCTCTATCTCACTAAGAGCATGGGATAAGTCATGGGCTGTGAAAGCACATTCATTATGGAATCTAACTGTACAGCGAAAGTTTGATGACATTATGAAGTCTAATTTCAAAAATAAATACATGGACTGGAAAGAGAAAGTAGCTATCAAGAGGGCAGAAATTGCTTTGAAAAGAGGTTTACCAAAATAAAAAAACGCTTCGTTTGAAGCGTTTTTTTTATTTTGGTATAATTATTTTTTAATGATTTTGTAGCTTTTTACAGCCTCCCGGTCTTTCACTTTCAGAAGATAATTTCCAGGAGATAATTCACTTACATTTACCGTTCCATTCTCTGAGTTCATATTTTCTTTTTTGAGCAATTTACCCGTAAGATCATAGATGCTTATCTCGGATATTTGACTCTTGTTTTTGATATTCAGAATATCTTCAACAGGGTTAGGATAGATGGATGCATTACGTTTATCTTTATCTACCTCTGAAACCGAAAGGTTATTTCCTGAAATTACGAAATCATCTATTCCAATAAACCAGATATCTGTTGTGCTTGAATAGAAAGCAATATAAATGGTCTGCCCAACAAAAGGAGTCAAATCGTAGGTATACTCTTTCCACGTATTGGGAGGTGTTACAGCGGCAGCTAATGTATTGGTAAAGGCTGCAGCCGTAGGAGTAGTTGTGGATATTTTAACATCAATATCTTCTGCAATGCTAACACCTCTGTTTCTAGCCCAGAAAGTCAGCTTATCCGAAACCCCTGTCGTCACTACAATAGCGGGACTTATGGCATAATCATCATGAGCCACATCACTGTCATATTCCAATCCCAGAAAATGAGATCCGGAATGAGGGGTGCTAATAGATCCATAGGAAGTCCATGTTTTCCATGTTCCCGAATCTCCCCCGTTAATTATTGTCCAATCTGCCGGCATTGTATCCGAATCAAAACTTTGAGAATACTGTGCAGACATACTTAAGGGCATCAATAAGCCCATCATAAAAAATTGATAAATCTTTTTCATAACAATTGTTTTATTTCTAATTTAATAAAAAAATAACAAAAATCAATGAAAACCAACATGAATTAACCACAAAATATAAATACGTGTTAATTATTCTATTAAATCAAAATTCTGAAAAATCTTGTTAATAATAATGTTCTGAAAAAAGAATAGTATCTGAACCTTTTCCCAGGAAGAAAAAGAGATTTACCAAGATCTATTAACCAAAACGTTCCTTCTGAAACGTATTTTTAATTTACAATCTATTTATCAATCATTTACAACACCCTATACACAGGATACTGTCTGAAGGTTTTATCTTCGAAATAAGGTGAATGTCTGTAGATCCAATCCAACTGAGTCTCTCCGCTCTCTGACAGTTTTTTATCCGATGCCTTAGCTGCTTCGAAGGCTTCTTTCAGCTTTTTATCGTTTTTCAGAAGCTCTGCTGCTGTATCTTCAAAGATATAAGCGGAATAATATTCTTTTTGCGCTAAGATTCCATCGAAAAAATTCCAGTTAAAAAAAGAGTCTAATGCCTCAGGTTCAAGAGTTTCTATAATATACTTTACCCCAGGTTGGTCTGTGGAAACCACATAATCTCCGGCTGAGAAGGTCAGATTTTTGCGGGAAGTATCTACTGTGGTTTCAAAATGTACATAATGTCCTTCGTAAGGATTCTTTACGGTTTTAAAGTCTTTGATCTTATAAGATTCTACAGCAATGGTACTATCTTTCAGAATCGGCTTTATTTGAATTTGGTTTCTTTTAAATTCTTCAATTACTCTGTATTGTGACTGAGGAATTATATAGTATTTAGGAATCGTGATATATCCCGTGGGAACTGCTGTTGTAAAAAGTTTTATATTCTTGGTAAAAGGCTTATTTCGATCATAATACAATCTTGGTTTCCCGGAAATTTCACTTGGTTTATATTTGCCTTCATAGCCTTTAAAATCCATGGTTGTGTATTGGGTAGAGTCTATTTTCCAGCGGATTCCGTATTGTTTTCCTGCCTGATATTGTTTAAGATTTTCGAGGCGAAGCTGTTTTATTTTCTGATAGTCTTTATCTAGATTCTGTAGATTTACCAACATGTATTTGTAAGTAGCATCTACTCTTTTATCATAAGGTTTCAGCATATGGGTTTCAGGAACTGTTCCCAAAGAATTGAACAAGGTAGTGTACCCAGTGGAATATCTTGGGGAATCTTCAAAAGAAGCAAAACCAACTTCGGGAATATCACCATGAATGTTAACATAAGGAGTACTTTCATATCCTAATTTCTTCATGTCCTCAAGGTTTTTAGTCTGATAGTCATTATAAAAATAAGCTCCTAATGTATTTCCTAAACGCTCTTTAAAAGTTGAGATATAGGTAAAAGTATATTGATAATCTGCTCCATTACTGACATGGTTATCTATGAAAACATCTGGTTTCAGCCATTGATAGATCTCTTGAAAACTTCTTGCATTTTTAGAATCGGCTTTGATAAAATCCCTGTTTAGATCGTAATTTCTTGCATTTCCTCTGAACCCGTATTGTTCAGGCCCATTCTGATTGGCTCTGGAATGGGATCCTCTGTTCAGCATACCACTGATATTATAAGCAGAAATAGCAGCAATAATGAAATTCTGAGGTGTTTTAATTTTCTTTGTTGCCAAATCTCTCATCAGCATCATCGTAGCATCAATACCATCGGGCTCTCCTGGATGAATTCCGTTGTTGACAAAGAGAATGGCTTTATCTTTTCTCAGTTTTTCAACATTTTTTTCAGGAAAAGGATTGTAAACCACTACATAAATGGGCTTTCCATTGTCATCTTCTCCTTTTTTAAGGTACTGAATGGTATTAAAATTTTTGGCTAAATCCTGATAATAGGCATTCATTTCGTCATAAGTAACGGTTTGGTTACCATTTCCTTTTTCAAAAGGAGTCTGAAATGTTTTTTGGCCAAATAGCAATGAAGAGCTTAGAGTAAGCAGCAGGTATTTCAGTTTCATTATTGACATAATTTTCGGATTTAAAATTAGTCAATATGATCCTGCCAAAAAAACAAAAAATGAATCAATACCTTATTTTTCCTGCTTTCTGTTCAAGAATAAGGTGATTTTTAAAGATTCCTTGCCTTGATTTCTTTATTCACCATTTTCAAATTTGTCAGTAAAGGTCTCATTGTTATTGGCATTGCTAAAAATGGAATGCAGGTTGCGTAAGGAAACCCTTTACTTCCTTTCATCGTAATAATGGTAACAAATGCTACTATTGCTAACAAAAACATAATTCCAAAGCCAATAGCAAGCCCTTTTAGTGTATTTCTTTTTTTAAGCAGCTGCTCATTGGTTAATTCCTGGAACATATTATCTTTCATGAAATTTAATTTCCACAAATATAACTGGTTTCAGGGATATTAAATACTATAAAGAAGAGTGGAAAATTCACTAAGTTTGAAAAGTGAGTACAATGCAATAGAATGAGTACTTACTCCTAAAATTATACAGCCTTATTCATGAAGACAGAGCTTATCAATGCGTTACAAATATTGAAAGAATGGATTTCAAAAAACGAAGCTATTCTTGAAACATCTCAATGGAAAGATGGCCAGCAGATTGTAGAATCAGAACTATTAAAGTTTACTATTCAAACTCTTTCCCGCGAAGAAATAGAAGAAATAAAAGCTTTTACCCAATATTTACTCCCTGAATCCTATTATCACTTTTTATCTGAAATCGGAAGCGGTCAGTTTTTAATAGGTGAATATTTACCCTGTTTTGAACTTTACAATTTAGCGGAACTAAAAGAATATAACGCTCATGTACAACAGGAAATTGAAGATGCAGAAATAAACGATCAATTTATCATGATCGGTTTACATTGCTCTATGGGCGACTGGATGGGATTCTGCACAACGAGAAAGGATGAGAGAAACTATGATGTCTTTTGTCATGAATATCCTATTGATGAATATACAGAGGTTTCGGATGAATTGAATTCATGGCGAACTTTTGAAGAATGGGTTATCAAAGCTGTTGAAACGAAAGGAAAAGAAACGTTGTAGAATGTATATAGGAACTACCATAAAAGGAAGACCGGATCAATTTATTATCTTGGAAAAAGGAGATTTGGCAGAAGACTGTTCTTCGTTAATGAAAGAGAAGAATATTTACAATCTTATTGTTTCAGGGAAACAAATTGATGAAAACATACTGACTAACAGCACATTCTATGAGGTATTCAGCGAAATTAAAATATTGCATATAAAAGATACAGCATTCAATACAAGCGAGGAACTTTATCAATTTAAAAATGTTACACGACTAGAAATCAAAAACTGTAAATTCAAAGGAAAGGAAACAATAGATTGGGCTCAATTGAAGCATCTGGAGGAACTCTTTACAGGTTATTCCAAACGTTTTCAGAATTTATTTAATCATCCTTCACTCAAAACGCTGTTTATTGAAAAGTTTGAAGAAGCAGGATTTGAGTTTCCTGTTAATCATCAGCTGGAAACGCTTTCGATTGAAAAAAGTAAGGAATGCGTTTGGGCTTCATTACCTAATTTAAAAGGGATAAAAGCACTCTATTTAGTGGATATTCCTTCGGTTGTGGATATTAGCTGGATTACTGAGTTTTCACATTTAACGGATATTGATTTTACTTCCTGTAAAAACATGGAAAATGTAGTGGAAAATATATCTGAAGTCCTCACTTTAGAAACGATTTTCTTAGCGTATTTGGGAGATTTTAATTCATTATCCTCTTTGAAAAACCTTTTACATTTGCGGGAGTTGACCATAGAAAACTGTGGTAAGCTGATGGATAAAAAGAATGTAGCATTTTTAAATAAGATACCTGATTTGGAGTTCAGTATTGACATGAAAAACTGTGTAATGAGTAATGACAATTAAAGTAGTCATACAATCCTGTATATCACCTGCTTAACATATCTCCATTTCTTCCTTTTTCATCAGGATATAATGAGGGAAGCAGATCGCTCTGCCAGAATTCATTGGTATTAATATCCATGATGGATAGAGCTCCTGTAAAGGCTGCCCCGGTATCCATATTCCAGATATTGGCTTTATTGGTTGGGACTTTACTTCCAATATACAGTGTTGGAGTATGCCCGATAAATATTTCCTTGTAAAGAAGCAGTCTTTTAGGATAAAGTACAGAGTGTTTTTCCAGTTTTTTATCCATAGCCACAGCAGTTTCCCACAGGGTTCTGTCCCAACGGTAATTGCTGGAATATACTTCTTTTTCCGGGCCATGCATGGAAGAATATTCGGCATGAATGAACAAACGATTCTGATCATCAACGTGATAGCTTTTCATACGCTGGAAAAACTCAAGATGTACTTCCTGATCTTCCGGAGAATAACTCTCATAACTGTCTACCGTACTTTTTCCGCCATTAGAAAGCCAGACACCCGGCCCTTGTCCGCGGGCTAGCCAGTCTTCACACCAAACATCATGATTTCCTTTGATAAAAATACATTCGTTTTTTTCGGAAAGTTCTATTAAAGACTGAATAACCTGAGAAGACTCGCTCCAGCCATCTACATAATCTCCAAGAAAAATTAATCTGTCATTCGGGGTAACCTCAGCTCTTTCCAGTATCTGCTGCAATGCCTTAGCTCCGCCGTGAATATCTCCTATTACTAATGTTCTGTTCATTTCATGCTTTAGTTGGTGAAAAGATAAGCCATTATCTTTACATAATGGCTCTGTTTTACTTCAATACTGTTGTTTTTTTTATTACTTTGAAATGTATTTCGGATCTACAAACTCTGTAAGCCATACTCCGTTGGCAGATTGATAAAATTCAATGCCATCTTCAAACATTTTTCCTGTTCTGATGGTTAGAATTATAGGTTTTCCGTGTCTCATTCCTACTTTTGTAGCGGTCTCTTTATCAGCACTTAAATGTACATGCTGACGGGTTCTTCTTTCAATTCCTTTTTCTAGAATGGAAGAAATATTGGCTTCTGCCGTACCATGATACAAGAAATCAGGAGGCTGTACAGCTTTCAAGGCTAAATCTATATCAATAGAATGTCCCTGACTTGCTCTGATTTTGGTTTTATCATCATTAAAGGCAAATCTTTTTTTATTATTGGTTTCTACGACCTCATCTAATTCTTCAAAAGAAAAATATACTCTTTTTTTCGCTGATTTTGTTCTCAGCTCTTCTACATCTGCCCAGCCGTTTTCATCTAGTTTTAATCCGATAGTCTCGGGTTGATGCCTCAAAATGAGGCTTAAAAATTTACTTATTCTTTTTGTTTCTATTTCGTTCATTGGTTTTTGTTTTAATTAAGCATTATAAAATTCCGGGGAAAATGTTACTATAAACCCTGTTGTTTTGGTGATCTCATCCGCATATTGATCAAAATAATAGATCTCTGGTGATATTGCAAGTGTTACAAATGATTTTTTATATAAATAAACCCATAACCCAGCTTCTGCTGGCCCTCTTCCTTTTAACATATTTTGAATTTCTATTCCATTGATCTTATTCAGAGGTATTAATAAAGTTCTCTTTTGATCTGAAAATCCCAACAGGCTATTTTGATTATCTATCCAAAGTAAGGGCTGATCCTTTAAAATATTCAAAACTTCATCCGGTGTATGAAATGCATAATCCGGAGAATAATGAACATTACAGTTTTCTATTTCCAACGCTTTATTGATTTCAATTCTTCCTTTATATTTCTTCAGAGGAAAATTCGAAATATCATTCTCTGGATCTGACTTGGAAAATATATCGGAAATTATTTTTAGGAAAGACTTCATTGATTTATTGAGTATTTATTACTTAGCTTTTCGCATAGTTTTTCGATATCATCTTTTCGCACCAGTTCATCAACCCATTGCTGCGGAATATTTTCAAATCCATAATAGATTCCTGCCAACCCTCCTGTAATCGCTGCAGTAGTATCTGTATCTTCGCCCAGATTTACGGCCTTCAATACTGCTTCAGAATAGCTTTCTGAGTTTAAAAAGCACCATAGAGAGGCTTCCAGGCTATGGAGAACATAACCACTTCCCCTTATTTCATCTTCTGGATAACCTGAAATATCATTTTTTAAAACTCTATGAAAGAGTTCAACTTCATTTAGGCTAAACCATTGTTTTTCTGAATATTCCAGGGCTACCTTTTGTATATGCGTATATGCTTCCGTTTTATTTTTTCCTTTTATTAGCTGAATCGCAAAAATCACATAGATAAAACATGAAAAAACAGATCGGAAGTGTCCATGAGTAATCGTGGAGACTTCCTTTACCGTTTGATAAATTTTTTCAATATTTTCTTCATCTTTTAAATAAAATGCTAGCGGAAGAATTCTCATCAAAGATCCGTTCCCATTATCTTCTTCAAAAATACTTCCTGAAAATCTGGCACTCTCTCCTTTAATCAGTCTTGTAATAGCTTCTCTTGTAGTTACTCCAATATCGAAAAGTCTTCCGTGAGCAGTCCAGTGGCCATATCTCACCCATTTTACAAAGCTTTGCCCTATCTTTTCCAGATTATAGCCTTTTGTAAGTACCTCAGCAAGGCAGAGCGTTAGAGAGCTATCATCACTCCACGTTCCTTTGGGTTGACTATGTGATCCAAATTCCTGCATTTCTGTAACAGGAAACTTTTTCAGATAATCTCTATCTTTAAATTCTACAGGAACTCCAAGGGCATCACCAATGCATACTCCCATTATTCCTGCCTTTACTTTATTTTCCATCAGGCAAGATTTACCAGTTTATCAAATAAAAGTTTCATCCCTTGTGTGGCGGTTTCTTTCATCACTACTGCTCTCTGTCCGTATCCAAAACCTGTTTCATTAGGATTGATAACAATTAAAAGACAGCCATCTTTAATGTTATGGATTAATCCAGCCGCAGGATATACCTGTAAAGAGGTTCCTATCACCACCAAAATATCTGAATCTTTTACCATTTCTCTGGCATCCTGATATAAAGGAACATCTTCCCCAAACCAAACTATAAATGGCCTTAATTGAGCACCATCTTCTGCTTTATCTCCTATCTTAATGTCATCTTTTTGCTCATAAACCAATCTTTTATTATTACATGAGCATGATTTGAACAATTCTCCATGGATATGAAGGATTTTTGAAGAGCCTGCTCTTTCATGCAGATCATCGATATTCTGGGTAATGATCTGAACATCGAAATATTTTTCCAGTTCTGCCACCAGTTTGTGGGCTTCATTAGGTTCTACTTCATGAAGCTGCCTTCTTCTCTGGTTGTAAAATTCCAATACCAAAGCTCTGTCTTTCCTCCATCCTTCCGGACTGGCCACATCGGTTACATTATGATTTTCCCAAAGACCATCTCCGTCTCTGAAAGTTTGTATTCCGCTTTCGGCACTGATTCCTGCTCCGCTTAATATGGTTAGTTTTTTCATTGGTTTTAAATTTTTGCTTTGTACACAGTGTTTTTTAGCCACGAATATAATTGATTCTAAAGGGGAGATTTTAAAAGCCTTTTATAAATGTCTTCATTCTCTTCATCAAAACAGACAAAAATAACTTTCTCTATGCTATCCGACTCAAATTTTTTTATTTCATTGACCGCAATTTTCGCAGCCAATTCTTTTGGAAATTTATAGATTCCTGTACTGATATTTGGGAAAGCAATGATTTTAACGTCAATGTTTTCCGCCAACTTTAAAGAGTTTCTATAACAATCAGACAAAAGTCGAACACATTTTTCTTCATCTCCATTCCAGACTGGGCCTACCGTATGAATGACATATTTTGCAGGAAGATTTCCCGCTGTTGTCACTACTGCTTCTCCTGTATTGCATTTACCCTGTCTGTTTCTGATCGTCCTACATTCCTCCAGGATTTGCGATCCTCCTGCCCGATGAATAGCTCCATCTACACCTCCGCCTCCCAATAAGGAAGAATTGGCAGCATTGACAATAGCATCTGCTTGAATCTTTGTGATATCTCCTTTTATTATTTCAATTTTCATATTTCTTCAAGGTATTTGAATCAGGATCAAGTATTTTAAAGGAAATTACTTTAAATTCAATTTCTCATTCAGAATTTCATCCTCAAATAACAACGGTTTCTCTTCTGGAGTGACAAGTTGATCTAAGTCATCATTCAATACAAATTGGTATTGTTCCTTGACAAAATCTGAAATATTTTCAATTAAAATAATATCTTCTTTCGCAAAAGAATGGGTGAACTCATTCCTCAAACCAATTTGTATGGCTCTCCTTTCCAATTTATTTCCAAAAGGGTCATGATCCGGATCCCACTGAAGTCTCACAGAGGATTCTTTTACCTGATTCTGCCACTCCTCTCTGGATATGCCAAGATTATCATTATAGGTAGAAACTACTGCATTTTCAAGATATCTTTTGAAGGCATTCAGCTTTAAATGTATTGCCAATACATATTCTTGTCCTTCTTTTGTTCCCCAACCATTACGGTACATCATCCAAAGAAAATTGGGTTTTATCCATGTCATTCTTTCCAGACTGAATCCACCACCAAAATATTGATTTTTAACGGCAAATTCGCCTATTCCCCTTTTATAAGACTGGTAAACCACTATTTTATCATCGTCATATTGCGCCATGATATGATGTCCTTTTTGAGGCCATTCCTGAAGCTGGTCTTTATATTTTTTTACTTTAAGTTTCATTGTATTTCTTCAAATGGTTTCAGCATCTCTTCTTTCTTTGACAACACTGCAAAAACCACTCTTTTAAACTTGTTCTTATATTTTCCCTGGAGATATTTTTTGAACAAACCGGCAATTTCTTTTGGATCATTTTTGAATACTCCGCAGCCCCAGGCTCCTAAAATAAGGGTTTCATTTCCCTGATGTAAAGCGAGTGCAAGCATCTTATCTGTCCTGATATCCATTGCTCCTAATATCTCTTTTTCTCTTTGAGGCTCCTGTCTCTTGACTACTCCAGCATTCACAGCTGGAGAAGTAATGAAATTACACATGACAGGTTTTTCCAGCAATTCTCCTTTATCTTTTCTGAAAACAGGAACTTTAGGGCTGTAAATCATCGTATCTGTATAAAAGCAAGAGACCATACTGCGGTGTAATGTGTAATAATCTTCTGCCATTAACAGGCTTTCATATAATCCTGAAGTTCTTGCAAGGCTTTCTTCCTGAGCTTCAGCTCCATTGATAAATCCACCACCAGGATTTTTGGCTGAGGCAAAATTGAGGCACATTACCTTATCCTGATCTTCTTCTTTCACTAATTCTAAAATAGCTTTTAGTGAACTGCAACGCCAAGTTTCAAATTGAGTTTCAAAATGTACTTCCGGCATTGGGCCGGTAGCCAGTTCGGAAAGTTGTTCCGGAGTGAAAAGCAAAGTTTCCTTTTTACTGGTTTCCAGCTCTTTTGCTATATCTATTTTTTCGTTTTCTGTATTTATATAATATTTTCTGGCCAGGATATCTAATGTATCTTTTGCCATTCCTTTATTTGTCATGATTGTTTTTTGTTTTTGGCCACGGATTTATTAGTTTATTTATCATTTAAAAACTCATCATAATCCTGCATTCGTGGCATTATTCATTTAATTCTTTTTAGCCCACGAATGCAGGAATGTTTTTACAATCCTAGGGAATTCGTGGCGTTTGTTTTTAAAGTCTTTACCAGACTTTCTATTTCAGTATGAGAGGATCCTTTAAAATCGTTTCCTACATATACTTTGATAACCTTTATATTTCCAATAATGGCTTGGTTGAATGTCTCCAACTCTTCTGATGGCACCCACAATTCATTATGATTTCTTGCTCCTACATTCTGTGCCGGATAGTGGTTAGCAACTTCTTCAGAAACATCAAAACATGTTACAAAACCAAGATAGTTTCCAAATTCATCTCTGGTATTCCATTTCTCAGCAATTTCTGAAGCATAGTCTTCATCCAAAACCGGATAAAAGATGGGCTGCCATTCCAGTCTTGGAGGAAATTTTTTATATCCATTCTCAACAATGAGCATCATTTCCTTTTCTCCTACCGGTCTGTAAAGTTTTATTGTTTTCATTTTTAAAATCTTAATTTGATCCTATCCTGCGAGCAATTTCGTTAGATAGCGGATATATTTTTTCTACAGGTAATAGTTTTTTTGCTTTATCATATTCCCCCTGCTTGGTAAGATTTAAAATCTTTTTAACCAATGGTGAATAGTCTTCTATTTTTACAATCCAATCTTCATTAAATTCTTCAATCAGAAATCGACTGATTCCTACCTGAATGGAACGATATTCCAGCTTGTTACCTTTGATATTTCTTTCGGGATCCCATTGTACGTATACTTTGGCTTTTTCAAACTCCTCTTCCCATATTCCGGGCTTAGGATATACCCTTTTCTCAGGAGAAGTTAAAATTGCCAGTTCCAGAGCTTTTTCCCATGCTTCTCTTTTGATGTGAATCGCAAGAGTACATTCCTGATTGGATTTCTGCCCGTAATTACTTCGCTCCATCATCCATAAAAAAGAAGGCTTAATCCAGGTCATTCTGCTAAATGAAAAAGGAGCACTAAATTTCTGATTTTCTACCGCAGCTTTTGCAATGGACTTGTTATAAGCCTGATATACAACAATCGTATCACGGGTATAATCTGCTCTTATTTCAAATTCTTTCATCACTTATTAATCAAAATCATACACATATACCTCAATATTATTTTCAAGCAAGGTTTTTCCGATGATTGGTTCTATTTGTTCCCACTTTCCTCCGGCTAGTCCACATCCGATTCTTGGCATATGAACACTTGCATTGAGTTTTAAAGCTTCATGGGCAAGTGTTTCCAGGCCTTTTTCTATGGCTTCATATCGAACAGGAACTCCGTTGCTTCCTGTTTTCATTCCTTTTTGCCCGATCATATTGGCTACATACACATATTTTTCAACCTGCACGATTTGAATTTCACCCAGAGCAAAATTATTTTCACTTCTGAAGCGATGCCAGTTTCTGTACTCTTTTTCCGGTTCTTTCCATCTTTTAGAAATCGCCAGTACAAAGCCTTTTCCCCAGCCTCCCAGATCATTACAGATATGGGCAATGATCTTTACTCCTTTTGCCTGTGGAACAGTAGCGTCTCCTTTTAAATAGTGTATCGTTTTCATTGTGATCTATTCTTAATTCATTATTTACCTCTTCATTCTATTCCTCCCTTAAATATAAAATCTTTATCTGAAGGTATTAAAAAAGCTTTTTAAAATATTTTGAATTAGGAGAATAAGATCCGAAAATACTGTCAAATTTTATTTCCAGCTGATCAAATTTAAATTCCTCATCCATCTGATCCAGACAGGTTATTACCAGGTTCTTTTTTACCGGGGTAATATAAGCTCCATCCAATTTTAAAGCATAATTCAACAATTTATAATCTAAACTTCCGAATCTCAACTCTTTCTGATACTCATTAAAGGTACAGGTTTCCTCTTCATTGTTTTTTAAAAGAAGTTCTTTTTCATTGCTCATCCACCCATTTCCGTGACGTGTTGCATAGCTTCTGGTCACATAATACATTTCAATATCTTTAATATTGAGCTTTTTACAGATCTCATAAGCATTTTTTGAAGTTGTATGAGCGTATGTCACATTCGGAAAAACACCATGATCCATATCTAATAAAATGCCTTGGCTTCCCTCAAAAATGAGATTTTCAAATGAGTTCAGATAACTGTAATCTATTATTTTCCAATCTATTTCCTCTACAGCTGCTAAAAAAGGAATAATCTGTTCATTGATCTGTTCTTCTTCCATAAAACCATAGTAATAAGCAATCCCTTTCAGCTTTTCGATCAGCATTTCCTTAGGAGCAATGAGGTCAATGGCAAATAACTTGTAAGGGCTTTCATTTCTTTTCATGGTAGCTCCTACTCCTTTTCCGCAGGTTCCATGTTCCAGATTTTTAGTATTGGTTCTGTTTTGCCAGACATCAAAAGGCGTAGTTACCTTGGCTAAAGGATGAATATGAAGCTCTGTATTTCCGTTTTTTGCTTTTAACTCTTCCCTTTCATTGAATAGAAATAAGGGATGAATTGTGCAATGTTCGGTAAAATAAGAAGGTAATCCACGAAGGGCTCCACTCGCAAAACTTGAGTGAACATGTTTTCTGCTATCCATCATCACGGTATGAGCAGCTTGCTGTCCTCCTGAGAATCTGATGACTACAGCCCCAGGATTTTGCTGAGCCAGAAAATCTGTCGTGATTCCTTTTCCTTCGTCTCCGAAACCTAATCCTATAACAATTTGCGCCTTTTTCATGTCTGGTATTTTTAAAGTTATTGCCGTTCTGGCTAATTTGTGATCTACAGCATCTGTATATTGTCTAATCCATCTACGTTTGGTGTTCCAAAGGTTTTCTCTTTAAATTTTTTGCAGATAATCTTTGTGATTACTTCCGGAATATCTCTATGATCTTGTATGGATATACAATTTTCTCCCAATAGTTCCTTCCAATCTCTATTTGCTCTTATAGCCTGATCAGAATGCAGAACATTGATATGATATACCTCATATTTCTTTTTAGCTTCTTCCAAAAGCTCATAATGAGTATAGGTTTGCTGTCCTGAGCCCATAATTTCTCTTATGGCTGATGCCGGAAGAACTTTCAGGCAAGGTTCGTCACCTACAGTAAACAATAGCCCTTTCTGATTTCTTTTTTCAAAAGCATCTGTTCTGGTATGGAAAGCGGCAAAATACCACGCTAATAGATAACTTTCTCCTCCATTTCCACCGCCTCCGGATTCTATATAAGTTCGGGTAAGCCACATATCCAGTTCTTCATCTCCGGATTCAAACTGCCCTACTTGCAATGGATAGCTGTCACATTCATGATCTCCTATTCCCAGGAAAAGCAATGCCGGATCGGGAACTCCACCTTGGATGATTCCACCCATCAGTTTTGGTAGCCCTTCTTTGATCAGTTGATGTGGAATATGCCCCATGCTTCCGGTTACATCCAACCCCAGAACAATAGGAACTGTGTTAGGATGCACTTCAGAATCTCTGGACTCCCTAAAAGAAATTCCCTGGGGAATCATTGATGGATGTGCCTTTCTTTGGGCATTCTGTGTAAAAATTTCACCTGCGGATTTTGTTCCGTAACCTGCTCTACTTGCTCTATCATAACGAGCATCTATATCGTATCTTGTACCTCCCATGACTAAAATGTTTTTCCAAATAAATATTCAAATCTCTTTTGAGAAACTTCTAACTGAATATTCAGATTTCTGATTGTTAATGATAATTCCATGTCTTTCTGAACGAATGCTTCGGGATTAAAATCCGCAAAAGTCAAACTGTTTCTATCCAAAGGACTGATATCAATAAGTCCTTCCTGTTCACGCTCGAGTCTTTTTATTTTCAACTCGATGTCTTCTACCTTGCGCCTGTAAATCAACTCTGAATCTTCTCCGATTGTTCGCGCACGGTCTTCTCTGATCTGATCATTATTTCTTTGTAATGACTCGATAAATCTTGGTTTTAATTCATCTTCCATACTGATCATTTTTTTTGTGTTATTATTACGCTAATTAAAAAGGACATAGTTTTGCAAAACATTTTTTAGTATTCATCAGGTCTTATCCTTTCATAGTACTATTTTGTGACTGGTTATTGTGTTTTTACCCTCTTAATTCATCTCTTACTTCCATCAAAGCAAATCCTAAAAGGTTTTCTCCGTTCCATAATAAAGGATTTTCTGCTCTTGAATCTGTTTCCAGCATTCCGATTCCCCAAATGGTATCGTAAGGACTGGCTTCTACCAGGATTTTATCTCCTGTTGACAAAAGAAAGTCTTTGTACTTTTTGTTCTGTGAAAATTTTAAAAGATTTCCCTGTTTTACAATCTCATATTTATGTTCATTCCAAAGTTTCGGATCAAAGTTTTTTACTTTTCTTCCCAGACTTTTAACCTGATTGGGACTTGGAGCTTTCAATATTTTTTCCAGCGTTTCAGGGTCATTAAATAATCTTGCTTTCCCAGCCATCATATAATGTTCTGCTGTTTTGTAGACAATTCCATTTTCTTCAAAATTGCCTGTAAACCATTGGCTAAAACATGATTTGGTGATTTCACTTTTAGCAGTATGCCCCCAGAAAAACAAAAACTTTATCCTTTGTTTCTTTTGAAATTTCTCTTTAATATTTTGTAAGGTGTATTTCATATTGTGTTATTTCTACGCAAATGTAATACAATATCATTTTATGCTCCAAATTTATTTGTGTTATTTTTACACTAACAAATATAAACAATTGATTTTCAGATTAAAAACTTAATTGTCATAAAACAGTAATAACACAAATATTTTGCACACATGACGCTAATCGGATAGATTTTGGCTAAAGCCAATGGAATTTTTGTTCATAAAAAAACGGACTAAAGTCCGTTCCTATTGAATGTATGTACTGGATATTTTTCTCAAACAATTTCAACGTAATTCTTACTATATGAATAGCATATAAATATGTAATTATTCGTGTAAAATATTTGTGCAATTTGTGGTTAAAAACTATTTGATTTCAAAGTAGAATCCTTGTTCTTCCAGCTCTTTGTATTTTTCCTGATTAAAAGTGAAGAGTTTTCCGGGTCTTCCGCTGCCTTCTTTTTTAACGTTATTGGTTTCATTAAGCAATCCGTAGCTCATGATTTTTTTACGGAAGTTTCTACGGTCTATTTCCTGTCCTACAATTGTTTTATAAAGGTTTTCAAGGTCTGAGAAAGGAAACTCTTCGTTAAGAAGATTAAAGCCAATTGGTTGGTATTGAATTTTGGTACGAAGTCTTTTTAAGGCAATATCAATAATATTTTTGTGGTCAAAGGCCACTAAAGGAAGTTGATTGACGCTGAACCATTGTGCATCATCTGCATCAGAGTCAGCAAAGAGTTCATGATAAGATGGGTTCACAAGCCCCAGATAAGCCACAGAAACCACTCTATTTCTTGGGTCGCGGCCTACGTTACCAAATGTATAGAGTTGTTCTAAAAAATCGGGTTTTATGCCTGCTTCTTCATGCAATTCTCTTTTTACAGCATCATCCAGGTTTTCATCATCTAAAACGAGTCCTCCCGGAAGTGCCCATCCGCCTTTAAAAGGTTCTATATTTCTTTTTATTAAAAGTATCTGTAGATCTTTCTTGTCGAAATATCCAAAAATAACTGCATCTACAGCCACTTTTATATCCTGTAATTTTTTTGGTGACCCCATAAATTAATTTGCGTTACGAATACGCAAAGTTATGAATAAATATTTACTATTTTTACTTAATTATGAAAAAGCTTTTATGCCTTATTTTTATTCTAGGGCTAATTTCTTGTAAAAAAGAATCCTTTGCAGATTCCATTACCCTGCATTATGAAAAAAAGGACAATCTGACTTTTCAACATTTTAATGAAGGTCTTGGAGAAGTAGGAACCGGAATTATTTATATTGGAAAAGAAACCTCATCTATAAATGTAAAATATTTCAAAACTATGTTGGCTCCGCCTCCACCGCCTCCAGGCTTTAAAATAGAACAGGACTCGGTAAGAGATTATATTCTTTCGAAATACTTTTATCCCTTTTTAGATAGGGTTACCTTTTCTAACAAAGCCGTCGTTTACGATTCATTAAGCTCAGAAAATGTAAAAATAATAGCGAAAGTGCAAGATACAATTCCCAAATATGCCTATAATTTTGAAACCAAAACATTAAAGAAATATAAGTCATTTCCCGTATTTATAAAAAATATTTCCGGTCGTAAACTAATTTTGCCAGAATTTAAAAACTTATTTCCAGCTATTTTAAATGACAGGAAAAAATGGCAATTATTAAGGAATGACAATGCGATCGTTTGCGGAGATCCATCATGGGATCGTATTTATTGGGAATTTGGTTCTGACGAAATTATAGTTGCTTCTGTAAATTTTCTCCCCGGAAAAGATAAGGGAGAGTTTAAATTATCTTTTGGCAGTGCTACATCTGAGCCTTTTACAATGAATTATGATAAGAAAATAATAAAAGATCAAGACAGATATTTTGAAATTAAATAAAAACCGCATTCTTTATAAGGAATGCGGTTTCAAAATTATTTGGTTTCGGATACCCCTGTTGTAGGGACACTCATATTGTTATTAAAATATCCGACATTAAATTCCTGTGCTACCCAGTTTCCTGTTTTGGAATTAAATACATAGACTTTATGGTCGTATTTGTCTGTGAACATAAAGTTTCCATTGTTCGCTATAATTTCCGGATTTCCCAATCCTCCATTATTATAAAAATAACCAATACTAAACTCCTGGGTCTTCCATTCCATCGTTTTTGAATTGAATACTTTGATGCTATGCTCATATTTATCTACAAATCCAAAGTTACTTCCTGAATAGATTACTGTAGGAGTACTATTGTTATTAGGATAGCCAACATTGAATTCCTGCCCAGACCAAGTACCGCTTATATAGTTGAATGTATATACTTTATGATCTTCTTTATCAATGAACATTACATTCCCGTTATCCATTGTTACAACTTCAGGGCTTGAATGACCATTGTTATAATACCAAACATTAAACAGCTGAGAAGACCAATTTCCTGTTTTGGAATTAAAAACGTTTACCGTACGTTCATATTTGTCTGTAAATATGATATTTCCATTAGAGGCATTAATGGTTGGGGTAATGTTATTATTAGTGTATTCTACATTGTATAACTTTGAAGACCAGATACCTGTTTTAGAGTTGAAAGCATAAATTTTACGATCAAACTTATCCAGAAAATAATAATTGCTGCTTTTACTCTCAATGATATCATCTCCTATTGATGAATCTTTAGAAGAGACATTAACCTTATTGGCAACCATTGCATAAGGAACAGCCATTAGCTGATTGGTTCCGACATTCGTATAATTCGTTCCTCCTGCAGGATCCATTTCTACTTTAATAAACTTAGAACTTGCAGCCCAGTTAATTCCGGAAAATGAACCGGAAACCGGTGTTCCCTGCCCTATATTAAGATTGACTAATCCTTTGGAATTGGTTGTTTTTGTATGAGTCTCTGTATAAATATTAGTTCCATTTACAGAGTTATTCAGAATACTAATTCTTACTGAAACATTTCCGTTGGCAACCGGAGATCCCGTTGAATTGAAAGCAATAGCCTGATAAGAAAATGCTTCAGGAACTTGTGCAAAGGTAAATAAGGTTGCAGACAGAGCTACAAGAAGGGTGTATATTTTTTTCATGGTTTTATTTTGATTTATTTTTTAATAACTTTTACTGGCTTTAATTCTGAATCTTTAAATATCAGCATATAAATTCCTTGGGTAAGAAAAGACAAGTCGATACGGCTTTCTTTAATCTCTTTTTGAGCGATCAGTTTTCCAGACATATCATATATCATAACTTCTCTTGGTTTTATTCTTGAAGAAACATTGAGGGTAATATAATTTGCAGTCGGATTAGGGTAAACACTTACTTTTTCCTGTTCTGCAATAACTTCATTAACGCCTAATACGTTTAAAACAGTTTGATATAAAATTCCTGGTGTTCCGGTATTCTGATGATCAGGGTTGGTGGGAATCACATAGATTTCTCCCACTGTATGAATAAGAGCCTCATTGGACATACTCCCTGAATTGATTCCTCCCACAAGGCTTTGCGAATAGATTAAAACAGTAAAAAAAAGCCCACCGAGTAAATAGATTTTTTTCATGGAAATTAATTTTGCAGTAAATATAGCACAAAGAATGACCCCTTATTAAAAATTTATTTTATGTTTAATTTCTTTTAATTTAAAAATAACAGGTGATATTCTTCGGATCAATGCATAAAAAAACCGGTCAATAACCGGTTTTTGATATTATATAATCGATGATTAATCATTCAGCTTTAATACAGCCATGAATGCAGACTGTGGTACTTCTACTCTTCCGATCTGCTTCATTTTTTTCTTACCTTCTTTCTGCTTTTCCAATAGCTTACGCTTTCTGGAAATATCTCCTCCATAACATTTTGCGGTAACATCTTTTCTTAGAGCTTTAATGGTTTCTCTTGCAATAACTTTCGTTCCTAATGCTGCCTGAACAGCGATATCAAACTGCTGTCTTGGAATCAGCTCACGAAGTTTTTCACACATTCTCTTACCAATATAGTAAGCATTACTGTCGTGAATCAAAGATGAAAGGGCATCTACCATGTCACCATTAATCAGGATATCCATTTTTACAAGCTTAGAAGCTCTGAATCCGATTGGATGGTAGTCGAATGATGCATATCCTTTAGAGATAGATTTTAGTCTGTCATAGAAGTCGAAAACTACCTCAGCCAAAGGCATATTGAAGATTAATTCAACTCTTTCTGATGTTAAATAACTCTGGTTAACGATCTCTCCTCTCTTTTCAATACATAGAGTCATTACAGCTCCAACGAAGTCAGATTTTGTAATGATAGAAGCCTTAATAAAAGGCTCTTCTACTCTATCCATGGTAGAAGGATCCATCATTTCAGACGGGTTATTGATCAGAATCGGAACTTCAGGTTCTTTTTTCGTATACCCAAAGTAAGATACGTTAGGAACCGTCGTAATAACGTTCATATTGAACTCTCTATCCAAACGTTCCTGAACAATTTCCATGTGAAGCATTCCTAAGAATCCGCAACGGAATCCAAAACCAAGAGCTGCTGAACTTTCCGGTTCGAAAACTAGAGAAGCATCATTCAGTCTTAATTTTTCAAGAGAGAATCTTAATTCTTCAAAATCCTCAGAATCAATCGGATAAATACCAGCAAATACCATTGGTTTTACCTCTTCAAATCCATCAATTGGGCCGTCTGCCGGTTTCTCAAAAGAAGTAATGGTATCTCCTACTTTTACTTCACGGGCATCTTTAATCCCTGAAACCAAATATCCTACGTCTCCACACTGAATGGTTTTCTTTGGAACCTGTTTTAATTTTAATGTACCTACCTCATCAGCTCCATATTCTTTTCCTGTTGCGAAGAATTTGATTTTTTCGTTTTTAGTAATACTCCCGTTTACCACTTTGAAGTAAGCCTCAATCCCTCTGAACGGGTTGTAAACAGAGTCAAAAATCAAAGCCTGAAGTGGCCCTTCCGGATCTCCAACAGGTGCAGGGATTCTTTCAACGATTTGTTCTAATAAATTATGAACTCCTTCTCCCGTTTTCCCTGAAACTCTCAATACATCTTCATATTCACAACCGATAAGATTCATAATCTCATCTGTTACTTCTTCAGGATTAGCAGATGGAAGGTCAATTTTATTCAAAATCGGAATGATCGTTAAATCATTTTCCAATGCTAAATATAAATTACTGATGGTTTGTGCCTGAATACTTTGAGCAGCATCCACAATAAGAAGCGCTCCTTCACAAGCAGCAATAGAACGGGAAACTTCATAAGAGAAGTCTACGTGTCCCGGTGTATCAATTAGGTTTAGAATATATTTTTCTCCTTTATATTCATAATCCATCTGGATCGCATGAGATTTAATTGTAATCCCACGTTCCTTTTCCAAATCCATATCATCCAACGTCTGAGACTGTAGTTCTCTTTGAGTAACGGTATTGGTATACTCTAAAAGACGATCTGCCAAGGTACTTTTACCATGGTCGATATGAGCGATTATGCAAAAATTTCGTATGTTTTTCATTTAAGAATCTTGTAATTTGCAAAGATAAAAAAAAGCGAGAGATTATTGTCTTTCATGATCTTATTGTATCAATTTATTTGAAATACCCGATAAAATCTAAAAAATCTCCCTCTATTTTCTTTCTATGATTAGTCAAACATATAACTTCCGGTTAATGAATCAAGATATATGTTCGGCATATTTGAAGTATCCACATTGCTGCTCCTTCTACTAGAACCGGAATCAATAGCTGCTCCAATCAATGCTCCAACAATTCCTCCTGCCATAGCACCGATCATGGCCCCATTAGCTCCATTAGCTCCATTGCCAACAAAAAGCTCTGTCTTATTGGCAACAACATAAAACCCTTTATCGTCTTTTATCATTTCCAGATATCCAGCCGGTGTAGATCTGTACGCTTTACCATTTTCTATATATCCAAATACTAATTCGTTATCTATAACCTCCTGATTCAAAGTTGCATTAGTATCTTTAATATTGGTTACTCTCCCTTTTTTATTTTTATCTATAACATATCCCGGCTCAGGTTTCTGATCATAAAACGATCTAAAATCTTTATACACTCCATCTTTTAATTCAGCATTACCAAAAACAGGAGAAATCTTAGTTAGATATTGCTCATAATTCGGTAACTCTTCCTCAGAAATTGTCCCCACCAAAGGTAAACATGTATAAGAATCCCTGATCGTACTAGTTACAGCATTAGATATCTGGGCTGCTACATGTTTAGGGAAGCTTGATTCGGAGGTAATAATGTTTTGAAAACGGTTTAGAAAATAATACTTATTGTTTCTTTTGATAAAACTTGAAAGTTTAATTTTAATTTTTGTAGTGGGTATTTTTGCTTCCGGATCCTCACTATAAACTTTTAAATCTTCTAATAATAAAACGATATCATTATTTCCTCTCGTTTTATTATCCTTTAAGAACCAATTTTCAATGTGGCTCTTCAAATCATCATTCGCAAATTTAAATGTATAGGTTTCTTTATGAAACAAGGTATTCCCTATTTCTTTATCAGCTCGGTTATCAATAATGGTTATTGATTTTGCAATTCCTCTTCGATCTTTAATGTTTTGCTTCAATTCTACTAATTCTGTTTTCTGTGCTGATAATGAAACTGCCATCAGCAAGAAGAAGAATATTTTTTTCATTTATTATTTTTTCGGCAAAAGTATAGATTTAAAGGGGAAATTAAACGGCTCTCACAAAAAAGATTTGTAAGAGCCGTCCAACATTAAAAAAATAAACTATTATGGGTTTTGTTTAGGTCCCGAAGTGTTATTATGTACATGAGGTTTTCTTTCATTCATTTTATCTCTCATCATTCCCTCAGATTGAAACAGCTTCAGAACTTTCTGGCAGGGAATCACCTGCTGCATTTTCTCTGCATATCTTTTTCTGTTATCCAAAAGCTTCTGCCCTATTTCAAAGCTTTGCTGTAACTTCGCTTTAGCTTCATCATCAGATAATGTTTCAGGATTAAAGCCTGGATCAAATTGACTTTTTATCTGTTTCTGGCTGTCTAGATACTCATTATAAAGCTGTGTAAATTCTGCTTTATCTCCAGGATCTACATTCAGATTATCCATGATCATATTATTCCTGAATTTTTTAAGCAATTCTTTTCTTTCTTCAGGAGAAAGGTTGTTGATGACCTCCTTTCTTTGTTTAGGATCCATCTTTTTCCAGTCATAATCTGAATTTTGAGCATTTAAGCCAAAACCATAAATAATAAAAAACGTCAATAGTATCTTTTTCATCTTTCTTTATTAGTTATATAAATCCAAATAAACATCTTGGGTCGAATTGCTCGCCAATTCTGCAATTTCAGAATTAGAGAACGAATCCAGATATTCATTCATCCGTGTTTCTTCTTTTTTTGTTACAGGTTTCACTGTTTTTTGTGAAACAGTTTCTTTTCCATTTCCTTCTTCACTTTCTAAGGCCAAAGAAGTATTATTTTTCTGATTTACAACTGTTTGATTATTATTTTCAACAGAAGTTAAATCATTTTGTAATGTTTCATAAGCAAGCTGAGCATCTGTTTTAGGCTCACCTTTATGAAGAGCATACGCCTCTTTTGAGTTCAGGTTTTTATCTACTGAATCATTATTGGAATTAAAAATAAAAGTTACTCCAAAGATCAAAGCTAAAGACGCTGCTGCTGCATACATCCAATTTAATTTAAAGACCGGTGCTGGTGTTTTTTGTTCCGGCTTTATATCATTCATAACCCTCTCCTGAATATTTTCAAACAAATTTTCAGGGACTGTGTAAATGTTTTTACGTTCTAGTTTTTCTATGTCGAACTCTTTCATCTTTGTTTTGTCAAAAATTATCTTTCGTAATTTTCCTTAATATAATCTTCTATTTTTTGTTTAGCATAATGATAATTTGTTTTCAATGTTCCTACTGACATATCTACAATTTTAGATATTTCTTCGTAGGGTAAATCATCATAATACCGCATCATAAATACCAGTTTCTGTTTTTCGGGCAGGCTTTGTATGGCGTTCTGCAATAAAATCTGTATTTCTTCGGCATCTCCTTCTGAATTGTCTGCGACAAGGTTTTGCATGTGATACTCAGGATCTTCATCGGTCTTCTGCATTTTCTTCAGTTTATTGACTTGCTGTAATGCTTCATTGGTAGCAATTCTATACAGCCATGTATACAACTGGCTATCGTTTTTAAACTGATGAAAATTCTGATAAGCTTTAATAAAAGTTTCCTGCAAAGTATCCTGGGCAAGATCTCCGTCCACAATAATTCTTCGTATGTGCCAGTATAATCTGCTTTGATAGGCATCCATCAAGGCACGAACACCTTTATCCTGTGTCCGTGGATTCTGCATCAACGAAATAATCTCCGCGTCCTTAATCTTCATAAGATGCCTTTCATTGTTTTGGATTACAAAAATAGCTGAAAGTTAAATTAATTATTCAATTTTCAGTTTAAATATTAAAAATAATATGAGACACTTACGCAATAAACGTGCCTATATTGAAGTTTCGGGTTTCTGTAAGGTTCTTCCTTTTCCGGCTCGGCTTAAAATCCTATATTTGTTAGATGCAAATTGTAATTATCGGTTCCGGAAATGTAGCTTATCACATAGCAAAAGCCTTCACTTTGAAAGGTATTTCCCTTGCTCAGATTTTTGGGCGGAACGAAAAAGAATTGAGTAAAATTTCTGAAGAGCTGGATATTCCCTATTCTACGGAACATCTGGCAGATGCGGATCTGTATATCATCTGTGTAAGTGACAATTCTGTAGGAGAAGTCTCGAAAATGATTACCAAAAAGAACTGCCTAGTAGCTCATACTTCCGGTTCACTTCCGAAGGAAACGTTAAACGGAGAATACAGAAAGGCAAGTTTCTATCCGTTACAGACCTTTTCAAAATCCAAAGAATTGGAATACGAAAAGATCCCGTTTTTCATTGAAACGGAAAATGAAACGGATACAAAAACACTTTTTGAACTGGCTTCCAGAATTTCAGAAAATGTAATGGAAAGCAATCATGAAAAAAGAAAGTACATTCATCTGACTGCAGTTTTTGCCTCTAACTTTGTAAATCATCTTTTTTCAAGAGCCAAAGAAATTTCAGATTCTCAGGAAATCCCTTTCGATTATTTTTTACCATTGATTGATGAAACGGTTCAGAAGATCCATGAGATAGAACCTAAAATGGCTCAGACCGGGCCTGCAGTAAGAAATGATCTTAGGGTTTTAGAATTACATGAGCAGTTATTACAAGACGAAGAAAGTCTTACCATTTATAAGACAATGAATCATTCTATTCAAAAAATGTATGAGTTATAAAGAAAAATTAAAGGATATTAAGGCCTTTGTATTTGATGTAGACGGAGTTTTCACAGATGGAAGTGTATACCTGATGCCGGGAGGAAACATGAGCAGAGTAATGAATGTACTGGATGGCTACGCCGTTGTTAAAGCTCTAAAAAACAACTATTTAATAGGGGTTATCACCGGAGGAAATGATGAAATGGTGAAACATAGAATCAACTATCTTGGTATTCAGGATTATTATCCAAAATCCCATAATAAGATGGAGGATTTTGAAGATTTTAAAAAGAAATATAACCTTAAAAATGAGGAAATCCTGACTATGGGAGATGACCTTCCTGATATTCATATTATGGAAAGTTCTGCTATTGCGGCATGTCCTGAAAATGCTGTTCCTGAAGTAAAGGGAGTTGCTGATTATATTTCTCCGATAAAAGGCGGAAGCGGAGCCGTACGTGATGTAATCGAGCAGGTAATGAAAGTTCAGGGGAACTGGCATGATGATAACACCCAATCTGTATAACACTATTTATGAAATTACTTTTAGCATCACAATCACCGAGAAGAAAGGAACTTCTTTCCAGCCTTGGTTTTGAATTTGACGTTGTAAAAATTGATTGTGAAGAAATACTTCCTGAAAACATTAAAATAGAGGAAGCAGCAGCTTATTTATCTGAATTAAAAGCAGAAGCATTTAGAAGCTTAGCTGCAGGAGAAGTTTTATTAACTGCCGATACCGTAGTTGCTATCGATCAACAGATTCTGGGAAAGCCAAAAGATGAAACTGATGCCCAAAATATGCTTCGAAATCTTTCGGGAAAAACTCATCAGGTGTACACAGGTATTACCATCAAAACTGCTGATCAGACGTTTACAGAAACAGATGTAGCTGATGTAATCTTTGATGAGATTTCAGATGATGAAATACAATATTACATTCAAAATTATAAGCCTTTTGATAAAGCCGGAAGCTATGGGATCCAGGAATGGCTGGGAATGGCAAAAATCAAAAGTCTGACAGGTAGTTTTTATACCATTATGGGACTTCCTACCCACCTCGTTTATAAAATTCTGAAAGAGATTTCTGCGATTTAAAAATCCATAGTAATTTCCAACAGTTATAAAGATGAAATAAAATATTTCGGGGAGAAATATAAATATTATTCATTATAAAATTTTATTATTTTTACAAAATCATCAAACTGCTGATAATAAAAAGCAGATTAGCAAGTTATATTGAATAATGAAAAAGAATATATTGTTCCTTTTAGTGATCTGCCTTGTTGCTTCCTGTGGTACCAAAGTAAAAAAGCCGGAGCAGCGATCCAAACTATTGAAGGGATTTTCTACATACTATAACACACTATTTAATGCTAAAGATGCGCTAAATAGTGAATTTACTGCAAGAGATAAGGGACATAAGGATAATTTCTATGCTCCTTATATTTCTATTCTCACTTTTGAAGATCAACCCTTGGGAAGTGATCTTGGGCAATCTACAGCTTTTGCTGAAAATTCTATGAAGATGGCAGAAGTAGCCAACAGACCTGGAAGAAATTCCGGAGCTCCTAATATGCCCGATGGCCCTGGAAATGCCCCTACGAATCCTGATGGAACTCAGTCTAAGGGTGCAACGACACTAGAAATTGCTGAAGCCAAAGCTTTAAAGGCCATCAACAAATATTCGGTTACCAGAAATGGTGAAGAAAAGAATAAGCAAATTTTCGATGCTTATATCATCCTTGCTCAATCAAGAATATACCGAAATAAACCTCTGGAAGCTCTGGATGCCCTTAATTATGTTTTCACTCACATGAAGGATGATAAGAGGATTCCTCTGGCAAGAATTTATCAGGGTGTAGCTTATGATAAAATCAAAGATTATCACAGAGCTCATGAGACTTTTGCAAAACTAAAGGATGATAAAATCAATAAAAGCTATGCTAAGCTGCTAAGTATTTACTATGCTGAATCTCTTCTGGATGCAGGGAAAAAAGAAGATGCTGCCAGAGAATTAGATTTGGCTTTTGAGCTTAATTCCAATCGAAAACTGAAAAGCAGAATTGCTTATTTAAGAGGTCAGGTTCTTGAAAATCTGAACCAGAATGATAAGGCAAGAGAAAGCTATACCGCAGCTTATAAATATTCTAATGATTTTGAATTTGAAGTAAAATCTCAAATTGCTATTGCTAAAACTTTTAATGGTAAAGGAGATTATAACGGAGCCAAAAATTACCTGGAAGGAATTAGCAAAAAAGGAACTTATGGTTCCAGAAAAAATGAATTTTTGTATGCTTTGGGACTTATGGCCAATAAAGCAGGTAAAAAAGATGAGGCGCAACAGTTTTTCAGAAAGTCTTTATTTGAAAAGGTTTCAGACCCACAGATTCGTGGGCTTGCTTACTATGAGATAGGAAAAAGCTATTTTGAAAAGAATGATTATATCGGTGCCGGAACGTATTATGATTCTGCCCTTGCAGTAATGACCTATGAGCCTTCAAAGATTTTATTAAAAGATCAATCTGCTTATATCAAAAAGATTTCCAAGAATTATTATCTGATTAAAAAGAATGACAGTATTCTTTCTTTGGCTAAAATGGATAATGCACAAAGAACAGACTTTTTCTCAAAGTATATTGATAAGTTAAAAATCAAAGAAGAGAAAGAAGAACAGGAAAGAAGACGGGCAGAGCGAAACAAAGGATTTGATACAGGTGACTATAATTCTACTTCTATTTTTGCCAATAATAATGCCAATGCTTTTGAAGACTTTGGGGTAACAACGAAAGGATTTTATTTCAATAATGTCGGAACTGTAAGTAAAGGAGCTTCTTCATTTAAGCAGGTATGGGGAGAAAGAGCACTTTCTGATAACTGGCGTTTTTCAAAAAAAATGGCTACGATTGAAGATATGAAGAGTGAAGCTCTTGGGGTGACTACAGCTCCAAATCCAAGACGTTTTGAACCTGCTTATTATATAGAACAGATTCCTACTGATCAGGGAAAACTGGCACAACTTAAAAAGGATAGAGATACTGCTTCTCTAGGGCTTGGTATCATGTATCAGAATTATTTTACCAATACTCCCCTTGCCACTAAAACTTTGTATGATCTTGTAGACGTAAAACCGGAAGAAAAAGTAATGCTTCAGGCATTGTATGAAATTTTCGCCATGAATTATGAGAAAACACCTCAGGCTGCAGAAAGAGCAAAACAAATTCTTTTAACTGACTACCCTTATACTTCATTTGCTGAATTTGCCAGAAATCCGAAAAATAATTCTTTCGTAAAATCTACAGAGGATGTAGAAAATGAGTATAAGAAAGCTTATGCTTTATACGAATCTGAAAAGTTTGTGGAAAGTAAAAACGTCATAGACCAAACGATTCAGAAATACCCGAAAGATGCATTGGTTCCAAAGCTCTACCTGTTGAATGCTTTCAATACAGGAAAGTCCAGTGGAAAAGAAGTAATGATCCTTCAACTTGAACAGATTGCCTTAAACTATGCTAAAACTCCGGAGGGAATAAAAGCTAAAGAAATGCTGAATTATCTAAAAAGTGACCTCAGCTTCCAGGCTACCGATAATAAAGGGAATGCTCTGCCTCAACAGCCAGACTCTCCTACTCCACCTATCAACAAAAACCAAAATATTCCTCAGGGTAATCCAAACAACACTGAGAATTTCAAAACGATAAATACTCAATCGGCACAACCCATGTCAACAGGTAAAATGAACAATATACCTCAACAAAAAACAGATAAACCTAAAAACAAATATGTCCCTGATGGCGGGCCAGATAGTAAATAAAAACAAAAAGCGAAGAGTAACTCTTCGCTTTTTGTTTTTATGGGGATAAAGAGTTTCTATGAACCCTTTTTCTTTACTCCATGAAAATCTTTAAGATAAAACGGCTCAAAATAAGCCATGTCTTCAAATTCTTTATTTTCTATCTTCTCTAGTGTTTTTGTAATCAGGTACTGAGCAGAGGGATAAATATCATCTCTGAAGTCTGCATTAGGAAGATTTAAAATATCTTTTGCCTTTGTAGCTCCATCACCCACAAAGATTATTTTTTTATCTCCGAATTCCTCAAAAGAGGTTTCGTCTAAAATCTTCGCTTCGGTTACAGAGATCTCCTTTCCCGTAGAACCGTCATAAACGGCCGTATAAACCTCCATCCTTCTTGCATCGATCAATGGCACTATAAAATCATAGTTCTGCCCTAAAAACGGCTCTATCATGCTTTCAAGAGAATTGACCGCAATGAATGGAACTTTCAGACCATAGCAGAAGCCTTTCGCAGAGGCAGCTCCAATTCTTAACCCTGTGTAAGAACCCGGCCCTTTCCCTAAGGAAACTGCTTCAATATCTTTCAGTGATATTCCTGCTCCTTCTAGGGCCCATTCAACGTAGGTATGGAGACTTTCAGACTGTTTATAGTTTTCAGAAACTTCTTCACACAAGCATAGAAGCTTTTCATTATCGGATACAGCTACTGAGCAATTTTTAGACGATGTTTCAAGATATAGAATTTTCATTTTCTTGTTTTAAGCTAAAAGAGCAACCTTGCGGAAAGGCAAAATTGCTTTACAATTTTTTACAAATTTAATCCTTTATTTTGAGACTATTTTCTATAGATCGTTCTTGGTTCAGCCTGAGCGCTTGGATAAATACACATATCAGCAATAGTAACGTGTTTTGGGGCATTTACACAATAGGCAATGGCATCTGCAATATCTTCTGCTTTTAAAGGCTCATACCCTGTATATACCGTTGATGCCTTTTCACTGTCTCCTTTAAATCTTACCAATGAAAAATCTGTCTCTACAGCTCCGGGTTGAATATTGGTTACTTTAATACCGAATTCAGTAAGCTCCAGTCTCATTCCTTCAGAAATAACATCTACTGCTTTTTTAGTAGCACAGTACACTACTCCATTGGCATAGGTTTGCCTTGCTGCAACAGAACTAATGTTTACAATATGACCTAAATTTTTAGTTTTCATACCCGGGATGATCATTTTAGAAACATAAAGAAGTCCTTTTACATTCCCGTCAATCATAGAATCCCAGTCATCTGTCTTGCCCAACGAAAGAGGATCAAGCCCATGAGCATTTCCAGCATTATTAATCAGAACATCAATATCTTTCCATTCTTCAGGAAGCGAATTGATCGCTGTTTCCACCTCTTCAAGATTCCTTACATCAAATGTTAAACTAAATAATTCGGTAAATTGAGATAATTCTTCCTTTAAAGATTTCAGTACTTCTTGTCTTCTTCCACAAATGATAATTCTGTTTCCCTGTTTTGCCAGAAGCTCAGCAGTGGATTTACCGATACCGGAAGTTGCGCCGGTGATGAATATTGTTTTCATAAAACTGATTATTATTGAATGTAGCAATGGATCAGTTTAACAATCTACCAATGCATGATCTTTATTGTTACATTGATATAGTATTAAACTGATCCATTATTTATTATTTTTTTATTTGATTAATTTGCATCCAATGCCTGAAAAGCATCGGTAATATGGTCGATCGTTAAATTTCTATGTTCACCAGGAAGAACAGAAATAATATCAAACCTTACTTCGTTCTGCTTATTAAATTCTTCCAGGTAATGGTTTACCGCAGATACGATCGATTTAATTTTTGTTTTGGTCACCGCTTCCTGAGGCAGCATAAAGGCATCTGTAGATCTTGCCTTTACTTCAACAACAATGATGAACGCATCTTTTTCAGCAATGATATCAATCTCTGCTTTCTGAAACCTGAAGTTTCTGGCTAAAATTTTATACCCGTTATTCTGAAGATAATCGGCTGCCAGATCTTCTGCTATTTTTCCAAAGTCGTTGTGATTAGCCATGGCCAGTTTTTGGATGTATAAGGGTAGGAGAGAAGAATCTTTTAAAACTCGATCTTCACTTTAGCTTCAATCTTGACCTTCGCCCTCCCTCCAATCAAAAGAGGTCTGTTGTCTTTAATATGTCCGTTTGGAAAGCCAAATATTGTAGGGAATTTGTATTTTGAAATTCTTTCGAAGATCATTGTATAGGCAAACTCATCAAAGCTGGCTTCATACTCTTTATTATCTTTTTCATCGCCCATATTGGTCATTCCACCTACGATAAGTCCTTTGATTTTATTGAAAACTCCTGCCAGTTCCAGGCTCATAATCATTCGATCCAGCGCATAGAAATTTTCACCGATATCTTCAATGAATAAAATTTTATCTTTAAAGTCAAAAGAATATTTAGTTCCCAGAAGGGCGTAGATAAGGGCTAAATTCCCTCCAACCAATTCTCCTTCAATATTCCCTTTTTTATTTAATGGGTGATATTTTAAGCTATATTTAGGCGTTTTTCCTTTTAAAATATCGAAGATCAGATCATAGCTTTCATCGGTAACTCCAAAACTGGATGTTTTGATGGTCTGCCCGTGAATGGAAGCAAACCCTTTTTTCAAAAGATAGCTTTGTATAACCGTATTATCGGAATAGCCAATGTACCATTTTGGATTTTCTGTAAAATTTTTAAGCTTTAAGTGCTGAATCAGATGCTGACAGCCATAGCCCCCTCTGGAAGCCCAGATTGCTCCAATTTCTTTATCATTTAAAGCCCAGTTGATATCTTTTATTCTTTCCTTTTCTGTTCCGGCATAATTATATCCGTTTGAAAATTTGGTGTAAAGGTGTTCCCCCAAAACAGGTTCAAATCCTTTACTTTTAATTAATTCTATTCCCTTTTCCAATTGAGTGGTATCTACAGCTCCGGCAGGGGAAATAACAGCTATTTTAGCTCCTTTTTTAAGGGCTTTTGGAAAGATAATTTTTTTCATTTCGTTTTTTGATATTTTACTTCTTTTTTCTCGGCTTCTTCCAGTTGTCTGTCAAACTGATTGAACTTTTTAAAGCTCTGCAGGAAGATAAAGAAACTGAATACAATAAGGATAACTCCTACAACTCTTCTGATCCTATTGGCCAGCTTTTGAGTAAGTTTATCGTGAAATTGCTTAGCCAGAAATATCTTCGCAAGGTCAATACAAAGGTAAGTTCCGATGACAATGCTGATGTATAAAATAAAACTGCTGGTGTCCGGATATTGATTCCTTACGGAAATTACCGTTACCAGCCAGAATAGGATCACTCCAACATTTAAAAGATTAAAGAAAAAACCATTGAAAAAAGTTTTAATATAATTTTGACTAATGATTTTTTCTTCGCCGGGAATATGCATTTTGGTCTTCGTCACCAGCATCACAATTCCATAAATAAAAATCAGAATGGAAGTAATCCTGTAGAAACCCGGATGTTTATCAATTAAAGTAACAATGTCTGCACTGGCATAATAAGCTGCTACAATACACAATAAATCTGCAGTGATAACGCCAAGATCCAATGATAAGGCATGCTTTGGCCCTCTGGAGAAACTGGTTTCTATTAACAGGAAGAATATAGGCCCTATAAAAACCAGACTCAACATGAATCCTAAAATGATGGCAGATAGTACAAGTTCAAGCATTTAATAATTTTTAAAATGAAAATAATTTCATTCCGTTTTATACAAAGTTATACTTTATGATTTAATTATTCAATAAAGATGTTATATATCAACTTTTATTTTAGCTGCTATTTGGGACATAGTTTTTAGAAAGGAAGCGGGTAGGGGAAGTTGAAGTAGTATGAGCAAGCACATGTAATTCATAATAACCTCTTTTTTCAGATCATAGAAAAATAAAGAGGTTATTCCATTCCGGAACAACCTCTTTTTATTGTTATATTTTTAATTCCTGATTTTACTCAACAATCTTAAAGTCCAATTGCTTCTGAATCAGATTTGCTTTTACAACTTTAATCTGAACCTGATCTCCTAATTGGTATTTATTTCCATGTCTTACTCCGTACACCGCATGTGTTTTCGCATCATACATATAAGAATCATCTACTAAATCTCTTAATTTAATAAGACCTTCTGCTCCGTTTTCAGGAATCTCTACCCAGAATCCAAATTCTGCCACTCCGGAAATAACTCCAGTGAATGTTTCACCAAGATGTTTTTCCATGAATTTCACCTGCATATACTTGATAGAATCTCTTTCCGCATCAGCAGCTAATCTTTCCATGGAGCTGCAGTGTTTTGCTTTTTCTTCCAGTTCCGGTCTGCTTGGAGATTTTCCACCATCCAGATAATGCTGAAGAAGACGATGAGCAATCAAATCCGGGTAACGACGAATAGGAGAGGTGAAGTGGGAATAATACGCAAAACCTAATCCATAGTGACCAATAGGTTCTGTAGAATATACTGCCTTACTCATACTTCTCATCGCAAGAGTTTCAATCATATTTTCTTCTCCTTTTCCTTTTACATCATGAAGAAGTTTATTTAAAGATTCTGCCACTTTTTTGGTATTGGCCAGGTTCATTTTATATCCGAACGTAGAAACAAAATCTCTTAATGACTCTAACTTAGCAGGATCCGGATCATCGTGAACCCTGTAGATAAATGTATTATTGGTAATTTCTCCTTTTCTCGTTAATGAGATAAATTCAGATACTTTTTTATTGGCTAAAAGCATAAATTCCTCGATCAGGTGATTGGAATCTTTACTGATTTTAAAGTATACTCCAACCGGCTCATTATTTTCATCCAGGTTGAATCTTACTTCACTTCTGTCAAAAGTAATAGCGCCGTTTTTGATACGGTCATTACGCATGATCTTCGCCAATCTGTCAAGCACATTGATTTCTTCAGCCAGATCTCCATTTCCTGTTTCAATACGTTCTTGAGCTTCCTCATACGTAAATCTTCTGTCTGAATGAATCACTGTCCTTCCAAACCATTGTTTCTGAATTTCCGCCTGATCATTCAGTTCAAAAACTGCTGAAAAAGTATATTTATCTTCGTGAGGGCGAAGAGAACACACATCATTACTCAACACTTCCGGAAGCATCGGTACCACTCTGTCCACCAAATAAACGGAAGTTGCTCTCTGATAGGCTTCATCATCCAGGATCGTTCCCGGAACTACATAATGAGATACATCAGCAATATGAACACCAATTTCCCAGTGTCCGTTTTCCAGTTTTCTAATGGATAAAGCATCATCAAAATCTTTCGCATCTTTAGGGTCAATAGTAAACGTACAGATACTACGCATATCCCAACGTTTTGCTACTTCCTCATCCGTAATCCTTCTGTCTATTTTATCAGCATCTGCTTCTACTTCTTGTGGAAACTCATAAGGTAAACCATATTCGGCAAGAATAGCATGGATTTCTGTTTCATGTTCTCCCGGAGCACCCAATACCTGAATGATTTCTCCTTCTGGATTTTTATCCCCAGGTTTCCATTCTGTCATCTTTACAATGACCTTATCTCCATCCTCTGCATTATTGAATTTTGCCTTCGGAATAAAGATATCTGTATTGATTGATTTTTTATCACAAACCACAAACCCGAATTCCTTGTGTGCCACCTTCTGGAAAGTACCCACAAACTCTGTTCTGTTTCGCTCTAAAACCTCCAAAACAGAGCCTTCTAATTTCTTTCCTTTATAATGATAAGTTATAATAAGAACCTTATCTCCCTGCAGCGCATCCTTTACATTTTTAGAATGAACGAAGACATCATCTTCTAATCCTTCTACATTTACGTAGGCATTTCCGCTTTGGTTGAAATCAATAATTCCGGTTAGTGTTCCTGCAATTTTCAGGTTCACAATATATTTTCCTCTTTCTACTTCTTTAATCTTTTCAGATCCCTGAAGTTTATGCAGCGCCTGGATCACAAGTTCTCTTTGTCTTGGATTTTTGTAATCTATTCCATCAGCGATCTGCTTATAATTATAAATTTTTGATGCATTTGCATTCATGAAACGAAGGATCAATCTTCCGATTTCCATCAGTTTCAAATCATTTTTATGACTTATATATTTTCTTTTTTTTGGCATTTTAATTTTTTTTAAATTTCTTAAGTTGTTATTTCATGAAAAGAAATTTCTTTAATTCCAGAATTTTCACATTCAAAATAACAGCCTTTATTGTTTACTCAAGTCCTTGCTTTACTTTTGTTCTCTTTATTAAACAAAGCTATAAAATCTATGCCAGGACTTTGAATATCTTTTTTATTATTATGTATATTTTTTACAAAGCTCTTTTGGTATTTTTTCAGCCATTATAATCTTTTGTTTTTTATGGATTAAAACAATTTATCATAAAAAAATAAACCACAGATCCTTTTATTTTTATCAAACCTTAATGTTTAATTTAATCTTGTTTTTTCTAAATCTACTTTATAACGGAATCTTTAGTTTTGTATAAATTTACTACAAATCTGGAGAAGAAAAGAGAAAAACCTTTTATAAAATATCTTCAAAAATATTACAAAGGTTCAGGAGAAGTATAGAATTTAATTTCTATTGAACACTGCAAATGTACAAATAAAAAATAAATAAGGCCTGCAATCAAATTACAGGCCTCAGTATATTTAGCAAACAGCAATCTTATCAACTCTGTTCTGGTGTCTTCCACCTTCAAATTCTGTAGAAAGAAATTTATCTACAATTTCAATCGCCAGTTCCTTTGATATAAATCTTGCCGGCATAGAAATCATGTTGGCATCATTATGCAGTCTTGCCAGTGTTGCAATCTCCGGCATCCAGCAAAGTGCACATCTGATTTTCTGATGTTTGTTCGCCGTGATCTGAACCCCGTTTCCGCTTCCACAGATCAAAATTCCCAGCTCATTTTCTCCGTTTTCCACAGAGGTTGCTGCAGGGTGGACAAAGTCTGGATAATCCACACTGTTTGTGGAAAACGTTCCAAAATCCTGAACCTCAAACTTTTCTGAAAGGTAGTTCTTAACAATCTCCTTATATTCATAGCCTGCATGGTCCGCTGCGATAGCAATTTTTCTTTTCATAATACTCTTATTAAGCTTTTTTAGATTTTATTTCCTTACAAAGGTAAGAATAATAACAATTCGTGTTAGTAAACCGTGAGTTAATTGTGAAAAGGTATGTTAATAACTGTGGAAAACTTTTTTCAACTTTCTATTTTCAAAGATGAATTTATTTCGTAATAGAAAATCTATTCTAAACTTTTCCCCACAACTTTCCAGATCTTTTCTCAAGCTATCCCCAGGTTTTTCCATAATAAAATAACTAATAATGGTTTGTTGGCAAAGTTATCAACAATTGTGAATAAGTGTGTGAATATGCAGGTTTACAGAGATTTATATTGTGAGTTATTTATGAATTATGTACCAGTTGAGTATTATCAACTTTATGCCTAAAACTTATCCCCGTTACTAACAATACATAACAACAACTACATTATTTTTTTTTTATAAAGAGAAAGATTTGTTGATTAATGGGTGATTGGGTTCGGGGAAAGTTTTTGAAAACTTTTATTTCGATCAATCTGTTGAAAAAGTTTAAAACCTTACATTTGTGAAACGAAAAATCAAAGAAGTTTATGGAATTGACCTTGCCGAAATTTGCTGAAATGTAACCTGGGCCGAAGAGGGCAATTCCCTGAAATTTGAAAAAAAATAAATCTAAAGATAAAAATGAAAACAATTAACGACTTCAATTTTAAAGATAAGAAAGCTCTTGTAAGAGTTGACTTCAATGTTCCACAAGATGACCAGTTGAATGTGACTGACAATACCAGAATTGTTGCGGTGAAGCCAACCGTTGAAAAAATCCTTCAGGATGGTGGTTCTGTTATTTTGATGACACACCTTGGAAGACCGAAAGGGGAAGTGAAGGATGAGTTTTCTCTGAAACATATTCTTGGGGAAGTTTCAAATGTTCTTGGACAAGAAGTGAAATTCGTTGATGAATGTATTGGGGAGAAAGCTGAACAGGCTGCTGCTGATTTGAAGCCGGGAGAAATTCTATTATTAGAAAATGTGCGTTTTCACAATGAGGAAGAAAAAGGGGATGAAGGTTTTGCTGAGAAACTTTCAAAATTAGGAGATGCTTATGTAAATGATGCTTTCGGAACTGCACACAGAGCTCATGCTTCTACAGCTGTTATTGCAAAATTCTTTTCACAAACTAAATTTTTCGGTTTGTTAATGGCTAAAGAGCTTCATGCAATCGATAAAGTTTTAAAAAGTGGTGAGAAACCAATCACTGCCATCTTAGGTGGATCTAAAGTTTCTACTAAAATTACTATTATAGAAAATATTCTTCCAGCAGTTGATAATTTGATTATCGGTGGTGGTATGGCCTTCACTTTTATCAAAGCGTTAGGAGGAAAAATCGGAACTTCATTGGTTGAAGATGATAAGCTTCCTCTTGCTTTAGAAATTCTAGCAAAAGCAAAAGAACATAAAGTAAAAGTATATCTTCCGTCTGATGCAATCATCGCTGAAAGCTTCAGTAATGATGTTGAAAGAAAAGAAGTAGATATCTATGCTATTCCTGAAGGATGGATGGGATTGGATGCAGGTCACAAATCAAGAGATCAGTTCAATGATGTATTATTGAATTCAAGAACAATTCTTTGGAATGGTCCTATTGGTGTTTTTGAAATGTCTCATTTTGCAGGTGGAACCATTGCTCTTGGAGACAGTATTGCTGAAGCAACAAGATTGGGAGCTTTCTCTCTAGTAGGAGGTGGAGATAGTGTAGCATTCGTTAAGCAATTTGGATATGCAGATAAAGTAAGTTATGTTTCTACCGGAGGTGGAGCAATGCTTGAAAGTCTTGAAGGACTTGAGCTTCCTGGAGTAGCTGCTATCAATAATTAATAGAGGATAATTTTAAATATTTCGAAGCCTGCTAATAATATTAGCAGGCTTTTTTATGGTTGAATTTTCATTGAGAAATCCTGAATTGACTAAGGGTTTTATAACTTTTAGATATAACCTGAGGTTATATTATGTTTAGGGGTTTTGATTTTGTGAAAGTTACGTTTTAATGCCTTTTAATAAAGGAAAAATTAATGCAGTAAATCTTAATGCAAAAGAGAAATAATAAGATTTATTCAAGTATTTTTATCCATCGGTGATGAAGTTTTTTGTTTGAATTTTATAATTTTTTCATATTCAAAAAAGAACAGATTTCAGTAGGTGAAACTACTTTTTTTCTTATTTTTTTGGAACATCTATGGAAGGATTTTCGGCACAGAAATATCGTTTATTTTTCATTTTACGGACTGAAAATATAAGGCAGATGAGTTGTTTTTTTCTTACAATTAAAAATAAAACACTTGATTACTTACAGAAGAAAAATAGGTTTTGAAATTCTGGGTTAGGATGCAAGCTGCATCATGTGAGTAGAAGATCTATATTCATTTTTCTTTGATCGTTGGTTTAGGAATTTTATTCAAATCATTATCTAGGAGTTTTTTAAGGGAAAATCTATGTTGTTTATTATTTCTATTGAATTTTTTGAATGAGCTTAGAAAGAACAGTCATTTAACATACCTGAATTTCTTTTAAATGAATTAGAGTTAATAATCTGATTTATAGATATTCATATTAACATTTATACATTATGATCCATAATTTCTATATTACTATTTAATGGTTTTTTATGATTGTTTTATATGATTGTATTTACCTGTAAATGAGTTTTTAAGCATAATTATTTGTGTAATTTTTATTCTTTTTATTTTATAATTTATGCTATTTCTTGTCTTATATGGATTTTATTTTATTATGCCTCTTATTCTTGGTTGTAATATCTTGTAAATCAATGACCAAGCTTGTTTTTATTGTATGAATTAAGAGTTTTTAAGGTTAATATTGGAAGAGAATTGAAATTTTTTACATTATTTTTTTTGGAAATTTGTAATTTTTGTATTTCACGTGTTATGATTCGGTAGGCAATTAAGAATTGTTTCGTAAATTAATTTGTTTTAAATGATTGAGGTTCCCAAATTCAATTAAATTATTTTTTCAAATTTGAATAAACCATAGCAAAGTCAATTCTAAAAATTTTTCTCAAGTATTTTTTTCTTAGTAATAAATTTTTCATTTTTACAGGAGAGGGGAGGGAAATCAACTTTGATTTTTTAAATTGGAAATTTTAAGCTCCATTTAAAATCTAAATTGCATTACTCATGATCTTCAAAATAATTTTTTGTAAAACGCGGAAAAATTGACCTTCAGAAATGCTTTAAAAATCGAAAAACTATTATTTCTTGAGTATTTATATATAAATTGAAAATAAAGGCTAAAAAGATGTGTTTTTGTAAGAATTAGTGTTCTGAAATTGAATATTTACTTTTTTTTGAAGCTAATTTCGCTACTTTTTCCAGAATCTACATTATTTTGAATCTTTCAGGATTTTGTTGATGCTCATACCTTCATTTAAAAAATATGTTTTGCTAAAAGTGGAGTAGGGGAGTAGGAAAATATTTTTTTGAAATTTATTTCAATTTTTAAAATGAAACTGAGATTAGAATAAGTAAGGTGATTGAAAAAAATAAAAACTCAGAGAAGAATTCCCTGAGTTTTCAATTTTTTTTTGCTTAAACCCTGAAAATTGACCTTCAGAAATGGTTCAAAAATCGATTTTCTATCTTTTTTCGATAATATATATCAAACTTGAAAATTCGTTCGAAAAAAGGGCTTTTATGTTCGAAATTGTTCCGTAGATGGTTGCTTTTAGCCAGAATAGAGGTGATTTTTTATATTTTTCGCTCAACATAGAGATGTAGTAAGCATCAAGAACCAAAGGTTTGATTTTTCTCATTTTCCAATCAGATTTTTTAGAAATCAAATTTTCCATTCCATTTTTTGAAAAATGATAAATATGTCTTGGCACATCATAAGCTGCCCAATATTCTTTATAATGTTTTGCATCATAAGAAGTAGGATTGGGAACAGCAATAATAAGAATTCCTTTATCTTTTAATTTACTGTTGAAAATATTCAGCATTTCATTCTGGTTTTCGATATGTTCAAATACATGCCATAAGGTAATTGCATCTAAACTTTTATCTTCAATTTTTTGAATGTCATCCAGAATTTTTGCTTTGGTAATTTTTCCTTGAGCTGCTTTTCTTGCATCCGCATCGGGTTCAAATCCTAAAGTTTCAAAATTATTTTCTATATACTTTACAAATTCTCCGGCACCGCATCCATAGTCTAAAACTTTAGAGCCTTTTTTAATTCTGTCCACCAGAATATTTTTCTTGTACTGCAAATTAAAAGACTGAAGAAATTTGTATAGTTTTTCTTTTAAGCTTCCTGAATCCTGATGATGAGAAATGTAATCTTCACTTTCGTAATATTTAGAAATGTTGGATGGAATAGGGGAGGTTTTATATACTCCCTTTGTTTCTGTTTCTTTAATTTCAAATATTTCCTGTGAAAGAAAATGATCTTTTATTTTCATTGAAGTTGAAATCTGTTATAATTTAAAAAATTAAGATACTCATAAGTATTGAAAGCTTATAAGTACCTTAATTTTTGTTTTTATTGTAAGAAATGTTTCACGTGAAACATTTTATTTTTAACGTCCTAAATACACTAGTAAAACGTTTATGTCAGCAGGAGAAACACCGCTTATCCTTCCTGCCTGTGCAATTGTTTTAGGACGTACGTTAGACATCTTCTGTTTTGCTTCTGCAGAAAGGCTTGAAAGGTTTGCGTAATCAAAATTTTCTGGGATTTTAATATTTTCCAGACGGTTTAGTTTGGCTACATTTTCCTTCTCTTTTTCAATATATCCTTTATACTTAATGTTGATTTCAGCTTGTTCTCTCACTTCATCATTGAATTGAGAAGAAGTTTCTTTAATGAAATCAATTTCATCAAGTTTTTCTAGATTCATATTAGGTCTTGTAAGAATCTGAGCAGCTCTATAGGCTTGATCTACAGGACTACTTTCTATTGAAGCTAAAATAGGGTTAATAACACCTGGCTTTAAAGAAGTTTCACGTAAAAACTCTTCAAGTTGCTGACTTTCAGCTATTTTAGTTTCTACTCTTCTTAATCTTTCTTCTTTTGCTAATCCAAGTTGGTAAGCCTTCTCAGTTAATCTGATATCAGCATTGTCCTGTCTCAATAAAAGTCTGTATTCTGCACGTGAAGTAAACATTCTATATGGTTCTTCAGTTCCTTTTGTAATAAGGTCATCAATTAGAACACCAATATAAGCTTCATCTCTGTTCAGAATAAATTCATCTTTTTCATGAACTTTATTATGAGCATTGATTCCGGCAATCAGACCTTGGCCTGCTGCTTCTTCATATCCTGTAGTTCCGTTGATCTGTCCTGCGAAATATAAATTATCAATTAATTTTGTTTCCAGAGTATGCTTCAACTGGGTAGGAGGGAAGTAGTCATATTCAATAGCGTACCCCGGACGGAAAACTTTTACATTCTCAAATCCTGGAATATGTTTCATTGCTTTAATCTGTACATCCTCCGGAAGAGAAGAACTGAATCCGTTTACATAGATCTCTACCGTTTTCCATCCTTCCGGTTCTACGAAAAGCTGATGTCTGTTTCTTTCTGCAAAACGATTAATTTTATCTTCAATACTTGGACAATATCTTGGACCTAAACTTTGAATCGTACCATTAAACATTGGACTTCTATCGAAACCTTCACGAAGAATATCGTGTACCGTTTCGTTAGTATATACAATATGACAACTTAATTGTTTGGTTAATTTTGGAGTATCAAGATAGCTGAACTTTTGAGGATTTTGATCTCCTTTCTGTTCTTCCATTTTTGAATAATCCAAACTTCTTCCATCAACTCTTGGTGGAGTACCGGTTTTCATTCTTCCGGCTTCGAAACCTAAAGAGACTAATTGTTCGGTAATACCAAATGCTCTTGGTTCACCCATTCTTCCACCGCCTAATTGTTTATCGCCAACGTGAATTAATCCGTTCAAAAAAGTTCCGTTGGTAAGAACTACAGATTTTGCTTTAATCTCAATTCCTAAAGAAGTAACAACTCCGGTTACTTTATTATTTTCAACAATCAGTTGTTTCACCATATCCTGAAAGAAATCAAGATTGGGAGTATTCTCTAATGCTAAACGCCATTCTTCGGCAAAAAGCATTCTGTCATTCTGGGTTCTTGGAGACCACATGGCAGGACCTTTTGAAAGATTCAGCATTTTGAATTGGATGGCAGATTTGTCTGCTACGATTCCGGAGTATCCACCCATTGCGTCAATCTCTCTTACGATTTGTCCTTTTGCGATTCCACCCATTGCCGGGTTGCAACTCATCTGTCCGATGGTCTGCATATTCATTGTAACCAATAGTGTTTTTGAACCCAGGTTAGCTGCCGCTGCTGCTGCTTCACATCCTGCGTGTCCTGCACCTACTACGATTACATCATATATTTCTGAAATCATTTTTATCTTGCTTGTTTAAGCTTAAACCTTAACTTTAATCCCTAATGTTTCACGTGAAACATTTTTGAAGAATGCACTCTAAGTAAATTTATATTGTTGCTAGAATTGAGCACTTTAGATATTAGACTTAAAGTATTATTTAATCTAATTGTTTAAATCCCTATACTTCGTTAAATATAAATCTTCCATTCTTCGCATCTCTTTTTCTTCTTCTTCCGTCTTGTCTTTATAGCCTATAAGGTGTAAAATTCCATGGGCTAAAACTCTTCTTAATTCATCTTCATAATCTCGGGAAAGGGTAGAAGCGTTATCGGAAATGCGCTGCAAAGATACGAAAATCTCAGCGCTTATTGTCTTGCCTTTTACATAATCAAAAGTGATAATGTCAGTATAATAATCATGCTGTAAATAATCCTGATTGATCTTCAAAAGATATTCATCATCACAGAAAATGTAGTTGATTTCTCCTAGTTTTTTTCCTTCTGAAAGAATCAAATCTTCCAGCCATTGTTTGTAATTTGTATCTACCGACTCTGGTAAATTTTCGTAAAAGAATTGTATCATTGTATTAAAACCAGTGTCCTAAAATAACACTGAATATGCCTTTTTGATTGTTTTTTAATGAGTGGCTGAAGTTCACTTTAATCTGCCCAAAAGGAGATTTATATCCAGCCGTAATACCCAACGAACTATAATTTACTTTAACTGCATCCTCAAATTTAATATCATTTGAAAGGTTGGCAAAGCTAAAGTTTCCGCTGATAAAATAGTTTTTATTAAACTTAAATTGAAGATCATTAGATGCCAATATTACATTATTAGTATATAATTGGGCAAAATAAAATCCTCCAAAGCTTTTAAAATTAAGAACATTTTGTTCAAAAATTCCTCCTAGTCTGTATTGATAATAGGGTGGAAGATGCTCTCCAAGAGTGATTCCCCCGAATAAATTAAGACGATAAGTGAATTGTTTTCCCAGTGGAATATTAATCTTTAAATCTGCTTTTATCTGAACGATTCTTTTTTCAACTTCAGATTTTAAAAGATCTATTACCTTTCCTTCAGCAGCAAAATAGATTCCTTTGGTTGGAAATTCTTTGTCATCCTGTGTATCTGTCTTTAGGAAGATATAAGGGTTTAAAAAGCGGCCGTAACGTCTGTTATCGCCATTAATTTCAGCTTTAAAGTAATCGTGGCTTATACCACCCCCAATAGCGAATTTATCTTTCCAAACGGATTGTATATAAGCTTCATTTCTTGCCCATTCCCATTTATCAATAATATTATTATCTGCATTTTTCAGATCAAAGCTCATTCCTGATGAATAAATACCAAATCCTGGAATATAGCCGTTGTCAATAAAGTAATTTAGGTAATATCTCAATTTATCACCTACTATCACATCTACTGAAAGATTGGAGTTTTTAAATAAAAGCCTTTTTGCCGAGTAGTTCAGCAGCAATCCTGTTTTAAATACTTCATCATAATGCAAACCGAATCTTAAAAAATGTCTGGCATCATCTTCGGTTACATAAAGCTTTAAATAATTAGCGTCGTTTTCCTGAACGATATCGTAGTTAATGAATTTATAATTGTTGGTAGCAACCAGTTTATCCACCATCTTATTGATATTTCCATACGTTTGAAGTGAGGGGAGACGTAATCCCATTTTCCCCAGAGTATAGTTTTTTCCGTAAATTTTACTTCCTTCTATAGAAATACTGTCTATCTTATATACATTGGAATATATTGGATTTACACGCTGTCTAAGACGATCAAAAGGACGTTTAGGCAATTGATCCAAAACCTGGGTATATTTTAAACCTTCTACATAGCCGCTGTCCAGAATTTTTTTCTTTTCGTCATAGCTTGTAGCAGACATTCCTTTAAGATTAGGTTTAATATTAATGTCTGTGTATTTATATTGTTTTCTCGTATCTCTTTTGATCCCGAAATCAATAACCTGGTTTAGAATCGATATAATGTTGTTTAAATCTTCTCTTTTGGATAGATCCTGGTTTAGATCCACACCGATAACAATGTCAATTCCACGATCCTTTAATGGCTTTGATGGATAATTAACCGTCATGGCTCCATCAATATAAATACTGTCACCAATTTTAACAGGATCCATTAAGGATGGAAAGGCAGAACTGGCCATAATAGACTGTACCAAATCTCCCTTTTCAAAGATTTGCATATTGCCACTTTCAAGGTTAGTAGCAACACATAAAAAAGGAATAGGCATCTTAGAAAAGTCTTCAATGTTGGCAACATTTTTTAAAAGTTCTTTCAGAAGATAAACGTTTCTTTGTCCTGTACTGATAGAAGAAGGAAGGGTAATTTTTCCATTTTTTAATGGAATGGATAAAAGATATTTGTCAACTGATTTGTTGAAAAAACTGGCTTCCTGTCTGGATTTTGGATCCATAATTAAAGAATAGAAATCCGTATCCATTACGATTTTTTCTATTTCCTTACCGGAATATCCGGAAGCATACAGACCACCAACAATGGCTCCCATGCTGGTTCCGGCAATATAATCCACCTTTACTCCTAATGAATCTAATACTTTAAGCACTCCTACATGTGAAAAACCTTTGGCACCACCACCGGCAAGCGACAGTCCTATTTTGGGGTTCTTCGGAATCACCAGGTCTTTTTTTACCTGAGATTGGATCCATAGTAATGGGAATATGAAAAGAAGAATCAGGAGTTTTCTCATAGTTAATCTTTTATATAAATCCGTTTCACCCGAGGCGAAATGGATGTTAATACTTCATAGGTTATCGTTTTGCAGTATCCTGCGAATTCTTTTAAACTTGGTTTTGCATTAAAGACGGTTACCATGTCACCTTCCTTTACATTAGGAACATCTTCCACGTTAATCATCATCATATCCATGCAGATATTTCCAACGATCGGAACTAATGTTTTGTTTACTCCCAGGCTTCCGACCTGATTTCCGATCAGTCTTGGAATGCCATCAGCATAACCTACAGGAATGGTAGCAATCTTTGTAAGGTGATCTGCTTTAAATCTTCTGCTATATCCAACAGATTCATCATTTTCAACCATTGATATCTGTGAAATTACGGTTTTAAAGCTTACCACAGACTGTAATTGTTTCTGAATTTCAATATCTGGAGATTCTCCAAGCATTCCAATACCAATCCTTACCATATCATATTGATGATCTGTATAGCTTGTTATTCCTGAAGAATTTAAAATATGACGGATAGGAGCATAGCCTATTTTTTCGATCAGTTGATTGGAATTTTCATCAAATGTCTTTAATTGATTTAATGTGAATTCTTTTTCTTCAGGAACATCAGAAGATGATAAGTGACTGAAAAGACTTTGAACTTTAAGATTTTTCTGACTTAAAGTTTCACTCAATTGATCCAGTTCAAAACCTTTAAATCCTAGGCGGTGCATTCCTGTTTCCAGTTTAATATGGATCGGATACTTTTTGTCATACCCTGATTTTTGTACAGCTTCATAGAATAATTCTAAAACTCTGAAACTATAAATTTCCGGCTCCAGGTTGTATTCTATGATCGTTTGATAACTGTGTTGTTCTGGATTCATCACCACAATAGGAGTGGTGATTCCTTTTTTTCTAAGCTCTACACCTTCATCAGCAAAAGCTACCCCTAAATAATCGATATGATGATGCTGTAAGAATTCTGAAATTTCATAACTCCCCAAACCGTAAGCATTGGCTTTTACCATAGCCATCATTTTTGTTGTTGGTTTCAGCAGAGATTTGTGGTAATTGATATTATGAAGAATCGCGTTCAGATTAATTTCTAAAACTGTATCATGCTTCCTAAGTTCAAGGACATCTTTTAATTTTTCGATTTCAAATTTTCTGGCACCTTTCAGAAGAATAATCTGATTTTCGATTTCAGAAAGATGTTTACTTTCGATAAGTTCTTTGGTATCGATGAAAGTGTATATTTTAGATTTAAATAATTCACTGAATTTTGAAATTTCATTGCCAATTAGAAAGACAGAGTCAAAATTTTGCTCATTCACCAATTCGGATACTTCCTCATATAATTCCTTTGAGTTGGCATTCACCCCTACGATGTCTGTTAAGACCAAAGATTTTTTCGGTTTGTTGTATTCCTTCAAAAATTGAAGAGCTGTTTTCAAAGAATCGAGGTCAAGGTTGAAGGAATCGTTAATAACAATATTGCCCTTAATTCCTTCAATCGCTTCAAGCCTCATTTCGACGGCTTTTAAAAGGTTGATTTTTTCGACGATCTTTTTATTTTCGACCTGTAACACCTTGAGGACTGCGATAAGCGCCGTAGCATTGGTTAATGTCGATTCGTCTCTCTGATGAGCCGGAAAACTGATTTCTTCACCAAAATATTCAACAATGATGTTTTCATCCTTCGTATTTTTTTTGATGAAGACTTGATTTTCTTTTTTGAACCCGTAAGAGATTAATTTTTTATCTGAATATAAATTTTTTATTTTCTGATCTACTAAAGAATGGTCACCATTATAAATGATGATCTCAGAATCTTTGAAAAGCTTGATCTTTTCATCAATCAATTCCTCTTCGGAAGAAAAGTTAGCTGCGTGAGCATTTCCGATATGGGTTAATAATCCGATTTGAGGATGGAAAATATGTTCAAGCTTTTCCATTTCGTTAGGATGAGAAATTCCGACTTCAAAAATTCCCAGCTCGTGAGAATCGTTTATTTGAAGAAGAGAAAGGGGAAGTCCTATCTGAGAATTAAAACTTTTCGGACTTTTTACAGTAGGGAATTCATTCCAGAGACATTGGTACAACCATTCCTTTACAATGGTTTTTCCATTACTTCCTGTGATTCCGATGGATCGTAAATGAGAATTTTCAAAGTGATACTTGGCCAATTGTTGTAGAAAATCCACGGAATTCTTAACAATGATCCATGTTATATTTTCAAACTGTGGATACTGATGTTCAGAAATAATAATATTGATGCCCCTGTCTATAGCAGCTTCAATAAATTTTTCACCAGAATTTTTATGGGTATTAATAGCAATGAAAGCAGTATTCCTGATGGAGTAAATAATCCTGCTATCATAGGCTATATTTTTAACCACTAAATTATTATCTCCAATAACCTGTGCATTGGTGATCTCTGCAATTTGTTGTACTGTATAGTTCATTGGTACCCTTTCTGCTTTATTTTAAGGCGAAATTGCAAAAAGGTAAAATTGCAAAGAGGGTAGAAGAGCTATTTGCTAAGCAGATCTCCTTTTGGAATTTTACAATATTGCTTTTTCGTTTTTCATTTATATTAAGTGAATATATTTTATGATATCAAGCTTTTATTATTGATTACTTCCTTTTTGAAAGCACTTCATCAATAAAAACACGACGGCTTACGGCTTCATAGCTTTCGGTTTCTCCCAGCTCTACCAGATTGTCTCCTTGGGAAGTCCTCATGGAATAGTTGGCAAGATTACCTGTTCTCTTGCAAATAGCATGCACCTTTGTGACATATTCTGCGGTTGCCATCAAATTGGGCATTGGCCCGAAAGGACGGCCCAGGAAATCCATGTCTAATCCTGCAATTACCACTCGGATACCATTGTTAGCCAGTTGATTGGCAATGTCAACAATGCTTTCATCAAAAAACTGTGCTTCATCTATTGCTACTACATCACAATTGGATGCCAATAGAAGAATCTCACTAGGATTATCTACTGCGGTACTGCGGATTTTATTCTGATTATGAGAAACAACGTCCTCTTCAGAATACCGGATATCCAGTTTCGGTTTAAAAATTTCCACATTTTGTCCTGCCATTTCTGCTCTACGTAATCTTCGGATCAACTCCTCGGTTTTACCCGAAAACATAGAGCCACAAATCACTTCCATCCAACCACTTTGTTTGGAATGATTAATTGTATTTTCTAAAAACATTTGTTAAATTAGCCGTATATTTTCAACATCAAAAGTAAGCAATTTTAATAAGAATCTTATCATGCAAAATATCCAAGATTTAAAGGAAAAGATTTTATTTGAGGCCAAGAATATCATTGATAATCTTGACAAAATAAATAACGTAGATGAATTACTTTCCAAGCAAGATCTTGTAGATGAGCTTGCTAACAGGATTTCTTTTTTGAAATTACTGGAAAAGAATATCGAATATTTCGTAACAGAAGAACCGGTTCTACACTCGGATAGTCTTCCTATTTCTTTTGCTTCCGGTGAAGCAGATCACCATCATCATGATTCAGGAAATGAAGTAACAGAAGAAGAAGCTATTTTTAATAATGAGCTGAATGAAATTGATGAGCATGAAAATGACAATTTCATCAATGGTCTGGATGATGATGAAGCTTTTAACAATCAACTTAATCATATTGTTGAAAATGAATTCCATGAAAATATTATCAGTTTTGTAGCTGAAAATAATGAAGAAAGACCTGTAGAAAATTTTCAGAATTCAGTTGATTCTGAGAAGGTAACAGAAGAGGAGGCAATTTTCAATAATCAATTGAACGAAATTGATGAAAACGAACATCATATTGCTCAGGAAGCCGTTGTAAGCTTTGTGGATGAAGAAAAAATCCTTGCTGATGCTCAACCGGATTCAGACGATGATATCAATGAAGATATGTTTGAAGATGAAGTGACTGAGGAAGAAGCGATCTTTAATAATCAGCTGAATGAAATAGACACTGAAGAAGAAGTTGAGGATAAAAAAGAGGTAGATTTTGCAGAAGTAAATGATACCAGAGAAAATAAAGTAAGAGAAACTATTCCAAGTATTTTCGATACTGAAATGCTTGATGATGAAATGCTGATTGAAGAGAATGAAGAACAATTCGTAGCTTCCAACATCTCTTTAGAACAGGGAGAACTGGCTACCGAAACTTCCAATGTTGAAAATATCCTGAATGACATTAAGAACGATCATTCTGAAGAAAAAAAACAGGAAGAAAAAGTTCTCGCTGAAGTATATGACAGAAGAAAAATTGTTGAAATAGATAAACCTGTTCCCGAAGAAACAGATAGACATCCTTCTGATGAAAGTTTTGAAGACTTAGACGAATATCATCAGGAGAAAAAAATAAAATTAGCCAATATCAAAGGATTGAAAGCTGTTCAGACCCTGTTTGATGATGATCCGCTGGAAAGAGAGTTTCCAAAAGAAAATCATCCTGAAACCTTAAAAGAAGATGCAGGAAGTATTCTTAAATCTAATATCCCTACCAACTTTATGGAAGCTGATAAGCCTAAACCGGAGTTGAGATTGGATTTGAATGACAGAATAGCTTTTTCAAAAATGTTATTTGAAGGAAGCCAGGCAGATTTGAATGATACGGTTGCACAGTTAAATCATTTCAGAACATTAGAGGAAGCCAAGGAATATCTGAGCGACCTTTACTATGAAAGAAAATGGAATAAAGTGGATGAATATGCTCAGCGACTTTGGATATTGGTGGAAAATAAATTCTTATAATTTTGAGCGGAATCCTATATTTTGTTCCCACACCCGTTGGGAACCTGGAAGATATGACTTTCAGGGCAGTAAATGTCCTTAAAGATGTAGATTATATATTATGTGAAGACACAAGAACTTCCGGAATACTTTTAAAACATTTTGAAATTTCCAAGCCTTTAAAATCTTATCATTTACACAATGAACATCAGGCAACGGAAAAAGTAATTACAGACCTTAAAAATGGTCAGAATATCGCGATCATTACCGATGCAGGAACTCCTGGAATTTCAGATCCTGGATATTTATTGGCAAAAGCAGGAGCAGATAACGATATCGAAATGATATGCCTACCTGGAGCAACAGCTTTGATTCCGGCTTTAGTGGTTTCCGGACTTCCGAATAATGAGTTTTTATTTGCAGGGTTCTTACCACAAAAGAAAGGAAGACAAACCAAGCTAAAACAACTGGCAGAAGAAAAGAAAACCATTGTTCTGTACGAAAGTCCACACAAGATCAATACCACATTAGAACAAATCAAAGAATTCTTCGGAGAGCATACAAAAGCTAGCTTAAGCAGAGAGATTTCCAAGAAATTTGAAGAAACTAAACGTGGAACAATCAATGAATTAATTGAATTTTCCAAGAGTAAAACTTTAAAGGGCGAGATTGTTCTTATTGTCAATAATTCTATTTAATTTTAATTGAAAAAAATAGTTTTTGTATTGTGTTCTACGATTTGTATGGCGCAAACGAACCAATACAGTAAGGTTCTCCTTTCCAAAAAAACAGGGAAGGAGGTAAGTTCTTATTCTGATGGTTTTGGGATAGCGTATGATCCTGTTTCCAAAAAACAGGGCATTGTAGATGCTAAAGGAAATATAACTTTTGAATCACCTTATAAGGGCGGACTTTCCCATATTTTTAAAAACAGGTTTATTCTTTATTCTGAGGAAGGAAACAGAAGAAAATCAGCAATTATTGATGAAAAAGGAAATGAGTTGATTCCATTTGAAGATCAGGACTTCAATACACCTTGGTGGAGTAAAGAACGTATTATCGCTTCCAGGCAGGGAAAAGAGGTGGTTTATGACTATAATGGAAAGCTCGTTATTCCAGATTCAGACAAAATCCGATTTGCAGGAAAGGATGCCTTCTTTGTTTTAAAAGATAAAAAATGGTTTCTGTATGATTTTAATGGAAAACAGCTTAGCGACAGAGAATTTAAAGATGATTACAGTTTTGAAAATGGTAAGGCTCTTACTCTCAATGAAGAAAATCAAAGTGAGATTATTGGGAAAAACGGACAAACCTTGCATAAGTTTTCAAAGAATGTAGTAGATATAAATGCTTATCCTTATTTGATTACCAGAAATAAGGCAACCGGAAAATATGGTTTAATTGATACTGAAGATAACATTCTTGTGGATGAAATCTACAGCGAAATTACTCCGGAATATTTTGGTAAGAAAGAATTCATCTATCTCAGAAAGAAAAATAAAACAACCGTTTTTTATAAGAAAGATCAGAAGCTTTATCCGAATAATTTTAACTATTTGTATGCATTGTCTAACAACCTTTTCAGAGTTTACAAGGATAAATCAGACCAATCGGGAATTGTTGATCTGCAGGGCAATATAGTTGTTCCTCAGGAATATGATTTTATTAAAAATTTTACCGTTTCCGGAAAGGATTTTATCTATCTTAAAAAGGGAAGTGAGGAAAAACTTTTAGATAAAGAATTGCATAATATACTGAATGAAGGTGATCAGATTGTAGGTTTTTATCCTGAGAATATGATTATCAAGAGACAAGATCAGTATTATCGTTTTTCTGTACATAATAAATCTGTCACTGAGCTTAAAGGAATCAAGCAGGTCAAAGGGCAGAATGCGGAATATTTTAATATTTTAAATGAATATTCAAAGCCACTTGTCTGTATGAACAATGATCATCTGTATGGCATTCTGGATGCAAAGGGGATAGAAATTGTTCCTTTTACCTATGAAGATATTATTGCTTTTGAAAACTTTGAAAATGAAATTGTTGTAAAGAAAGAAGGAAAATATGGGGTTTTAAATTTTCAAAATGAGCCATTAACAGATATTATTTATGATAAATTTATCTGGATGAAGGAAGTATTGAAATTGAATAATGATAAAAAAACAGACTTAATATATTTCACCAGATTTAGAAATGATATGGCTGAACTTTAATAAAATGATAGAAATTTAACAAAAAAGTTCAGTATTTTTATGTTTTCAAGGTGTTGAATAACAATTTATAATATCTTTGCAAACCGTTTAATTCTGAAAAAGAATTATTGTACTAAGTGAGTCAGCTTTCACTAGCTGAATGAGTTATAAAAAAATAATCGTCAAGAGATATGAAATTATTAGAAGGAAAAGTAGCACTAATTACCGGAGCTACAAGAGGAATCGGGAAGGGTATTGCTGAAATGTATGCTCAACAAGGAGCAAAAGTAGCATTTACTTATGCCGGTTCTGTAGACAAAGCTAAAGAATTAGAAGCAGCTTTAAGTTCTGTAACCCAAATTAAAGGATATCAGTCTGACGCGTCAGATTATGATGCTGCTCAAAAATTGGTAGAAGAAGTAATGGCAGAGTTTGGGCAAATTGATATTTTGGTAAACAATGCTGGGATTACAAAAGATAACTTATTATTGAGAATGTCTAAAGAAGATTGGGATCAGGTGATCAAAGTAAACCTGGATTCAGTTTTCAACCTTACTAAAGCGGTTATTAAGCCGATGATGAAGGCTAGATCAGGATCTATTATTAATATGACTTCTGTAGTAGGAATTCAAGGACATGCTGGACAGGCAAACTATGCTGCTTCTAAAGCTGGTGTTATTGGATTTACAAAATCTGTTGCCTTAGAATTAGGTTCTAGAAATATCAGATGTAATGCTATTGCTCCAGGATTCATTGAGACAGAAATGACTGCTATTTTAGATGAAAAAATAGTTAATGAATGGAGAGAAGGAATTCCAATGAAAAAAGGAGGGCAGCCTGCTGATGTTGCGAATGCTTGCGTTTTCTTAGGAAGCGAAATGGCATCATACATTACCGGACAAACATTAAACGTTGACGGTGGAATGTTAACTTAAAAATATAAGAGGCTGTACATTTTGTACAGCCTCTTTTTTATTTCTTGTCCCGTCCTGAAATAAGTTGACAACTAATCGACTTATTTATGAAACATCAAGGATTAACAAGAGAAAAGCGTACACAAAAGGACTATAGTATAGCCTTTAAATTAAGAATTGTTTCTCAAGTAGAAAACGGCGATTACACTTACAAGCAGGCTCAAAAAGAGTATGGTATTCAGGGAAAGAGTACCGTTTTGGTTTGGTTGCGAAGATATGGTAACTTAGAGTGGAGTAAACCCAAACTTCA
>NZ_WXVU01000015.1 GCF_009900745.1 Chryseobacterium sp. c4a
CGAACACAGAAGTTAAGCCCACCAGCGCCGATGGTACTGCTAACGCGGGAGAGTAGGCCGCCGCCAGTTTTTATTTTATTTTTAAAAATCCTTTATCGAAAGATAGAGGATTTTTTTTTGCTTTATACTTTAGGGAGTACACCACCAACCACCACCATCTATTCCTTATCATTATTCTATTATCGTTATTCCCTGTATCTTGTTATCCTGTAAGGATCTCAACAGGAGTATGGAAATCAGTGAATAGTATTTACTTACTAAGCTCTATTCATTCATTCATTCTTTCTTTCTTTGTATTATAGGTTTTGGCTAAAGCCATTGGATTGCTTGTAAATGATAAAGCGGGCTAAAGCCCACTTCTATTGAATTGAGAGAACACTGTAGAAATATACCAGCCAGGGCTGACATTGTCGAGATTCCTGCGGGATAATAAAGAGAGTAGATAAGCAGGAATACTTTTTATTTTAGGCAGTTCTTTTTTATATCATCCGTGAATGATGTTTTTACTAAGCTCTATTCTTTCTTTCTTTGTATTATAGGTTTTGGCTAAAGCCATTGGATTGTTTGTAAATGATAAAGCGGGCTAAAGCCCACTTCTATTGAATGGAGTGAACACTGTAGAAATATATCAGCCAGGGCTAGTGTTGCCGAGATCCCTGCGGGATGACAAAGAGAGCGAATCAGTAGGAATACTTCTTATTTTAGGCAGCTCTTTTTTATATCATCATTGAATGATGCTTACTAAGCTCTATTCATTCATTCATTCTTTCTTTCTATTATAAGTTTTGGCTAAAGCCATTGGATTGCTTGTAAATAATAAAGCGGGCTAAAGCCCACTTCTATTGAATGGATTGAACACTGTATAAATATACCAGCCAGGGCTAACGTTGTCGAGATCCCTGTGGGATGACAAATCGTGAGCAGTACTGACATTCTAAAGTATCATGCAAATATTCATCATCAACTATAAATTACTTTTTGCTCTTTACTCATCACTAATAAATAATTTTATAATCAATTTCATAGGACTCTATTTATTCTCATGATCTATTGTTCTTCCTAGCCCTGATAGGAACGGTTACCCCACAGCAAGAGGTGGAGAGTGGAAGGATTGGGCGTTGGAATAGAAAGGTGCGAGGAGTATGAGTGGATAGCAGGATTAAGCTCCTGAAAATATATTGAAATTGCTAAAGTATATCACTGATTCCTTATAATCTATTTTTATTTATAATTAACAGACTAGTATCATTTTAGTTTATATATTATTAATTTTATTCAAATCATAGCTTTTTTTTGGTTTTCTAATTTGTAAATTGTGTAACTTAGTCATACCAATATGATTACGAATCTAAAATATACATTCTATGAAAAAACATTTATTCCCTCTATTTTTAATGCTGTTTAGCGGATATATCCAGGCTCAGCAGGATGTTTTTGCTATTGCAGGAAAGGATACTCCGAGTATTAATTTCAATGATTTTCGTGTGATAGATGCGACGAATGGAACTTCCGGAGAGAAGTTTTTTACTGCTGACTCATCTTCAAAAGTTGTTTCACAAACCAGAAGAGGAGTCGTGACTGAAGACAAAAATTCTTTTAATAATTCTCAGGCTGTTACTATGGCAGCATTGGCGTATGATTCTTCCAATAATAATTTGGTCTATATGCCTATGTTTTCTTCTAATATTTATATGTTGAATCCTTATACTAAGGAAATTACTTTAGTAGAGAATAATGTAGTGAGAGTAACATCATGTGATATTAATTCTCATATTACGAGGATGGCCACAGGCTATGATGGAAATATTTATGCTGTTAATAACTCAGGGACTCAATTCTTACAGATCAGTAAGAAAGCTGGGCAGTATGTAGTAAATGATCTTGGTATTATTAAGGATGATTCTTCGAATGGCAGAAACTCATTTACAACCTTAGAAACAGGATTCGGCGGAGATATGGTGGCTGATGCTGATAATAACTTTTATATTTTTGCAGCTTCAGGAAATGTATTTAAAGTTTCAACTAAGGAGCTAAAAGCAAAATTTGTTGGTAAAATTGTAGGAATTCCGGATAACTATTCTGTTAATGGATCAGCCGTTAATCAACAAGGAAAAGTGGTTATTGCAAGTGCTAAAGGCGCACCTCTATATGAAGTGGATCTTACTACTTTACAAGCTAAGCAGCTTCCAGGAGAACAGAATCTGCATATTTATGATTTGGCAAGTAAATACTTTGTGAATGACAGAGTTTCTTCAAATAATAGCGCACGCACAAACCTGGATATTTACCCTACAAGAGTTAACGAACAATTTGTGAATGTTCATGTTAATGATAAAAAGTTAAAAGGAAATATTAAGTTGAATGTTTTCGATATGTCTGGTAAAAATGTGATGAACGAGAGTTTGTCTGTGAAAGACGGATCACTAGATCAGAAGGTGTATTTTAGAGGATTAATTAGTGGAGCATATGTTGTAAGCATAGCTGATGAATCAGGTAAAGTAATATTCAATAAGAAAATCCTTATCACAGAATAATAGCTAAAAAAATAGATCAATAAAATTTGACTTATCATAAAACCTTTTCAATCAGATTGAGAAGGTTTTTTTAATGATTATTTGATATTCAATAAGTTTTATTTTTCGATATTATAATGTACTTTTATAAAAAAAATATAGATGAAGCTATACTTTAATGTAGGATATATTGTAAAAGCCGGAGAGAATCTGCAGTTGGTGATTGGGGAAGAAGGTGCCGCGGCTCATGTCCATACAATGTTTTATGCAGAGAATGGTTTGTGGAAATGTGAAGTGGATTACTTTTCAAAGTCTATTTCTTATCAATATAGAGTGGTTAATGAAAAAGGAAATGTTTTAAGAGATGAGTTTGTTCAACATCATCTTCATTTTCCTCACAACTATAAAGAGTTTATTATTTTTGATGAATGGAATAACAAAAATTTTCCGGAAAATTATCTAAACAACAAGATTCTTTATAATAAGTTACACGACTTTACGCCAGAGAAATCAGTAATTCTGAAAAAGCATACTCATCTATTCAAAATAGAAGCACCTATTTATAATCCTGACTGGAGAATTGTGCTATTTGGAAATACGGCTTCTTTAGGAAATTGGGATTATAACAGAGTAGTTCCTTTATCTCAAACTGATTTTGGAGTTTGGGAGGCTTCTGTTGAAATTCCTGAAAATGATTTCATCCAGTTTAAATATTGTATCTATGATACAAAAGAGAGTAGAGTAATAGATGTAGAAACAGGTGAAAACCGATTCACTATTGCTAATCCGTTGCCTGATGTATTGCAGATTGTTTCCAATCATTATTTCAGATTTAAAGGGTATCAGATGTATCATGATGCCGGTGTTGCTGTTCCTGTATTTTCTTTAAGAAGTGAAGAAGGTTTTGGAGTAGGAGAGTTCTCTGATATTAAAAAGCTTGCAGATTGGACAAAAGAAACAAATCTTGGAATTATCCAGATTCTTCCAATTAACGATACAACTGCAAATTATTCGTGGACGGATTCTTATCCTTATGCTGCAGTATCCGTTTATGCTTTACATCCTCAGTATATTTCATTAGAAAAGCTTGATTTTTCTTTACCGAAAGAATTAGTTAAGGAGTATAAAGCTGATAAAGAGGCTTTAAATGCTTTTGAACTTATCGATTATGAAAAGATGATCGAAGGCAAATGGAAATACCTAAAAGCTATTTTTTATGCTGAAAAAGATAAGATTTATAAAGATAGAAACTTTAAAAAGTTCATTAAAGATAATGAGCATTGGTTGGTTCCTTATTCAGCGTTTTGTGTATTAAGAGACAAGTATAATACTCCTAATTTCAATGAGTGGAAAACTCATAAAAAATATATTGCCGGAAAGATTTTACAGTTTTTTACAACAAAAAGTAAAGATTATGATCTTTCAATGCTTCATGCATGGGTACAATATCAACTTCATGTACAACTAAAGGATGCTGTAGATTATGCTCATAATCTTGGCGTTTCTTTAAAGGGAGATCTTCCTATTGGAATTTATAGATATTCTGTTGAAGCTTGGACTGAGCCGGAATTATTCGGAATGGATTTCCAGGCTGGTGCACCACCTGATCAGTTTACAGAACTTGGTCAAAACTGGGAGTTTCCAACGTATAATTGGGAAGCTATGAAGGCTGATGATTATAGATGGTGGAAAAATAGATTTAAGGTATTGGAGCAGTATTTTGATGCTATGAGAATTGACCACATCTTAGGGTTCTTTAGAATATGGAGAATGCCTATTTCAGCTGTACAGGGAATTCTAGGGTATTTTTATCCAGCAGTTCCTATTGTGGCGGATGAATTTAAAGCTTGGCAGATTCCATTTAAATTTGACAGATATTGCAAGCCGTTTATCAACAACGAGATCTTATGGAAATATTTTGCAGCAGATAGCGGAAAAGCTCTTGTATTTATGAATCGTAATGAAGATGGAACCTATAGTTTTAAAGAAGAATTTGATACTCAAAGAAAGCTAGTGGATTTCTTTAAGAAAAAACCGCATGGTTCCCTTGAGGAAAAATTGATTTCCCTTTGTGCTAACGTTTTGTTTTTGCCTGAAGAAAGAAAAGGAGAAACGGTTTATCATCCGAGGTTCAATGTTTATAATACAGAATCTTATCAATATTTACCTGAAGCTGAGCAGAAAAGTATTTATGATCTGTACCATGATTATTTCTTCAGAAGACAAGATCATTTGTGGTATGAAAAAGCAATGGAGAAACTTCCTGTTATCCTAAATGCTACCAAAATGTTAATCTGTGGTGAAGATTTGGGAATGGTTCCGGCTTGTGTACCGATTGTAATGGATGAGCTGGCGATTATTGCCCTTAAAGTTCAGCGTATGCCTGCAGAGAATATTCCATTCTATGATCCAAGACATGCTAATTATATGAATGTGGTTACGGCTTCTTCTCATGATAGTTCTACTTTAAGACAATGGTGGAAAGAAGATCCTGCTTTGACTCAGAAATATTTTAATCAGCAGTTGATTCAATATGGAAAAGCACCTGAAGAATTAACTCCTGATTTAGCAGAGATCATCATGAAGCAGCATTTATATAATGAATCTATGCTGGCTATTTTCCCTATCCAGGAATTCTTGGCTACAGATGCAAGACTTACCAATAATAAGATTGATAATGAGAGGATTAACAATCCTGCTGTTTTTCCACATTATTGGCGCTATAGAATGCATATAAAATTGGAAGATCTTAAAGATGAGAAAGTTTTTAATGAAAAGATAGCTCATTGGATAAAAGATAGTGGGAGGATGTAAATTTAACACTTGATTATCAATGAATTAAATATATTTTAAAAGAAGTTTGATCTTAGGATTTAACTTCTTTTTTTTATTTGTATCAAAAAGATAGAATTGAGATATTCTGTTATATATTAACCAATTAACGACTATAGAGATGAAAAAAATATTTTTGGGATTAGCTTTTGGGCTGGGCGTTTTGATGTCTGCTCAACAGTATCCGAATAATGGTTGGGGAGATGATGGTTATTATCAGAATGGAGCAGGCTATTATGGCGATGAAGATGACAGAAATTATTTTCCTGATGATTATTATTACAATTATCCTCAGGATTACTATCCAAGTGATTATTATCAAAGCTATTATAACGATTATAGAAACAGTGTTATCAATATTGATTGGAACGGTTTCTTTGTTCAAAACAGATTAAGCCGTTGGCAAGTAGATCAGATCATAAGACTGAATAATCTGTATGCAAGTTTTGCTGCTTGGGATAATTTCTACAGATTTAATCCGGATAGATGGTACTATGACAGATTCTATGCTTTAGAAAGAATTATGGGGCCAAGGGTTTTTGTAGTTTTCCAGAATAATTATTATAGAGGAGCAAGTCCTATTGTATATTTTCAAAATTACAGAAGATCTTATTATGTTCCGAGATATACTGTAATGCCAAGATATAGAAATATCAATATCAATATCTACAGAGTGGATCGTGCAAGATTCAGAAGGATTGATAATCCTACTTTTGATATTGTAAGAGGCAGCAGCAGACCAGATAATGGTTTCAGAAACTCAGGAACATCAAATGGTGGATTCCGTAACTCCGGAGGTTTTAGAAATAACTCTGAAAACAATGGATTTAGAGGAGATTCAGAAAACAACGGAGGCTTTAGGAATAGTAATTCCGGAGGCTTTAGAGATAAATCTGATAACAACAATAATGGCTTTAGAGGAAATTCGGAAAACAACGGAGGTTCTAGAAATAATAACTCTGGAGGTTTTAGAGGAAATTCTGATCATAATGGGTTTCGAGGAAATTCAGGAAATGGAGGGTTCAGAGGAAATAATGAGATAAAAAGAGAAGCAGCTCCGGCTCCATCGAGAGAAAACAATGGTGGTTTCCGTGGAAATAATGGTGGTTTCAGACAACAAAGATCTGAAAATTCTGCACCAAGTCGAGGGAATAGTGGAGGCTTTAGAGGAAGCTTGGTAAGGAATTAATTTTCATATATTATATTTAAGTGGTGTGAAGGACAGGTTTTTATAATCTGTCCTTTTTTTTGGTTTATTTTTGGTTTATTTATGTTAAAAATTAACATTATTTATGAATGTGTTAATTTAACTTAGGGTTTAGTATTGAATCAAAAAGGTATAATAACAATTAATTAAATTTTAAAAAGATGAAAAAATTAGTTTTAGCAATAGCATTTATCGGAATGGGAAGTTTTGCAATGGCACAACAGACAACTCCACAAGACAGGGAAGCAAGAAGAGCAGAAATGCAGCAAAAAATGCAACAAAAAGAACAGGAGCATCTTGCACAGATGCAAAAAGATCTTAACCTTAATGCTTCTCAAGTAGCCCAGGTAAAGGCATTACAGGAAAAAAGAAAAGCCGAAATGAAAGCTGAGTTTGCCAAAAACAAGGAAGTAAGACAGGCTAAAATGGATGAAATGAAAGCCAAAAGAGCACAAATGGATGCAGATATGAAGAAAATTCTTACCCCTGAACAATATGATAAATGGCAGGCTGACAGAAAAGTGAAAATGGAGCAAAAAAGAATGGCAATGAAGGATAGAAGAATGATGAAAAAGCCGATGAATACAGCTGCTCCAGAAGTTAAATAACTCTTTATAATTTTGATTTTTTAATGTGTAAAGGATGGTTTTTTTTCCATCCTTTTTGTATTAATTTTTTGTAAAACTTTTGATTTCGGGCTTTTATTCCCTATTTTTGACTATAAATTTAATACTTATGGTTAGCGAAAAAATTGCAAAATTAATTAACGAACAAATTGCCCACGAACAATACGCCGCTCAATATTATCTTTCAATGTCTGCATGGTTTTCAGGAAAAGACCTTGATGGAATTGCTAACTACTTCAGAGTACAAAGCAAAGAAGAATTAATGCATGCAGATAAAATGTTTGATTATCTGAATGATGTAGGTGGTGAAATCATCATTGGAGAAATTGCAAAACCTCCACATGAGTTCGAAAGTGCAACAGATATTTTTGAGAAAGCATTGGCACATGAGAAAATCGTAACTAAAAGTATTTTCAATATTGTGAAGAATGCCAACGAAGAAGGAGATTTTGCAACAACATCATTCCTACAGTGGTTTATCAACGAACAGGTTGAAGAAGAAGCAAGTGCTTCTCAGTATGTAACGAAAATCAAAATGGTATGCGATAATCCATCTGCATTATACCTTTTTGATCAGGAATTATCACAAAGAGTATTTACTCCGGATCCAAATGCTTAAAACATAAAAAGTTTTTAACAATATAAAACCACGATCGAGTAAGATCGTGGTTTTTTATTTTCATATTCTGTATAAAATTTATTTGTATTTAACTGCTTTATCCAATTCAATAGGATTATAATACCTCTTGATTCCTGATTGATAATTTTTTTTGATACTTTTTAATCCTTCCAAAGTATTAATTTCCTTACCATCAATTGTTATTCCCCAGGATCCTTCCTTCATATTGTTATACTCGCTAAAAGGATTGTTATATTGGTTTAATAATAATTCCTGATATTTCTTCAAAGAGATCTTTACAGGTGGATTTCCAAGGTTGGTTTCAACAATATTGGTAGTATCATAATCTGATGCCAGCTTATTGAAAGAAATCAGCTTGTATCCGAAATTCTTGTTAGATTCTTCTAGTTCTATTATTAATCCGGGTAATCCTTTAAATTTATAAGGCCCTTCAGATATAGGGATTTCAGGAGTAAACCATGCTGTCCATTTCCTGCCACTCCATATTGCTTCTGCTTTTTGTAATGTATAATGGGCAGAGTGTTTAATCTCAGGCATGATCTTCCAGTCTATTTGATCAGTGGAAAAATAAGTATAATACTTATCCTCTACACTGACAAAATTTTCATTTTCAAAAGAATTCTGATTCCTTTTGATCACTTGCTGTACGGGAAATGAGTAAGAAATAATCTCATTGTTTCTCACCAAAGAATCTAGTTTAATTAATTTCTGATAATAAAATCTAGTAGTTTCTTTTTGGATATCAAGAACCATTTCAATGGTATCTGAATAAGATTTTGTAGAATCTAACTTATAATTAAAATCATAAATAGCTCTATAATTTTGAGCATAAGAGTATTGGATAAAAAAGAAAATAAAAATAAGATATTTATTCATGAATAATGATTAGCAAAGGGATGCTGCTTTTCTTTTTGCTTCGGCACAATTTCCATTTGGGTCTGTATAACAAGATTGGCTGCCTTGCCTGTTAGGGCATGATACACATTCTTTGCAACCTTGAGTACCGGCATCTTGATCATCGCATACAATATTTCCTCTCATCAATTCACATTTAACACCATTACCTCCGGCTAGTTTTTTAAGATCCTCACGAGATAATTTTTTGAAGTTTTTCATAATGATATAAATTTTTAAATTAAGCCGTAAATATATGATTAATTCATTTAATAGAGATATACATTAAAGAAAATTAATACTCTATATAAAAAGTAGGGTAGCCCTGCCAGAAAAGGATTGTAGCTTTATGATAGGTGTAGAGATATAATAAACAAAGTTATTCTATGATCAATAAAGAGTTGTGAACATTCAAAAATCCATCAGATATTATAGCGATTCGCAGGAAATATTTCTAGGATAAAAACCTATTGAGTAATGACGGTGTTGGCCTCGTCATAATCTGGAATTAAATTAATTCAACGACTGTAAAGTCTTTATAGCATGGCTGCTGTTGATGGTGTACAATAAAAATAAAGAAACAATGCTTAATAGATATAAAGCAGCTAAGAAAAATAACTTTTTACCACTGCCTTTCTCACTTTGGATCAAATAAATCTGTATCAGGAGTAGGAGAGGGTATACCATAGCAACCACAGTAAATAAAACGAAAAGCAAGGTTACGATTAATGAAAACAGACTTTGAATATCAATAGTTTCCAGGCTTCTGTTAAAATAAATATGAGCCTCTTTATCCCAATAATAGATAACCGCCAAAGCAATGAAAATACAGAAACCTACCCATTGAATGTTGAATAAAATCTTCCAGTTTTTAATAATGAAATTTTTTATCATAGCCTTTGTATTTATTTACCATGTTTTAGCCTCTGAATTCTAGCCGCTGTAATAAACGTAACCGCTCCAATAATAAAACTAAAAAAGAAGGATTTTGCCAAATTTTCTGTGGGCATATATTTAAAACCTTCCTCATTGACAGGAGGATCCTGATAATCCAAAATATTAAATATGACAGTTCCGGATAAGGCCATCATGAAGAGACTTATAAGAAATGAGATTAAATAAATTTTCATGGTTATATCATTAATACTTGTGTTAGTTTTTAAAGTAATGATAATCTTATATTTTCCAGGAGTTTTTTTATGTGATGAAAGATACAATTAATCTGTTGTTTTAGGGACTCCAATGAAGATTATATTTTGGTTAAGAAAAGGAGTACCCTCATTTTGATATAAGGAGCTATGAAGATTTATAAATAGATGATTTGCGTTTTCAAGACTCTTTTACCAAGTCTTTCCAGAATATTTTTGTATCCTTCTACCTGTTCTTCATCCTTACCTTTCTCTTCACCCGTTTTGAAATCAACAATGATATAGCCTTCCTCACTTTTAAGAATACGGTCAGGTCTTGAAATATGACTTTCACCATTTTCAGAAATCATGATATCTTTTTCATTAATTACTTCCCATTTCTCATCAAAAAATTCAGAATATGTTTTGACAATTTCCTGTAAGGTAATTTGTATTTCATTTTTTTCTTCCAGCGTAATCTGCCCATCCAGTGTGTAGCCTTCCAATACTTTGTTGATATCTTTTTCAGTATTGATCTTCGACAAAAGCTCATGTACAAAAAGCCCTATTCTTACTTTTTCGTTTCTTACCTGATAATTCTTCGACGGTGTAGCAATTTTAATGGAAGTGCTTTTTTCGTTTACATTTTTCAGATTCTGAATATTCTGAGTTTTAAAAGATGAACTCTTCGTCTTAGAATGCTTTTTCAGCATTTCAGATTCTACCTTATACAGATCAAATGAATCCGCATTTTCAGTGTTTTTGGTCTGAATAAATTCTAACAACTCAAGATTATTAGAGGTTTTATTGGCTTTTTGAAGATAGAAAAATAACTGCTCAACAGGTCTTGTCGTTGCTACATATTGTAAACATAACCTATCAATCAGATTTTTATAAGAATTCTTTTTATTGAACTTTTGAATTTCCTCATCATACACTTCCAGGTTCTTGCTGAACTGGTTGATATTTACAGACTTTAAAGCATCGTTTTCATTGGTTTCAAACCAGTTGGTAAATTCGCTGTCACGATTTTTATTCATCATAGGAATAAAAACAATGGGGAACTCCAGCCCTTTAGACTTGTGAATCGTCATGATCTGGATCGCATCAATATTTTCCGATGCCTGAATGGTGTAGGAAGAAGCTTCTTCATCCCAATATTTTAAAAACTCCTTGGTGCTTGCTCCCGCGTTTTGTGTAAAATTGAAAAGCATTTCCAAAAAGTTAAGTAGAAAGTCAGTTTCCTTATTTTCCACAGAGAACTCATTGATGTAGTACTCAATAAAATTATATAAATTGAATCTTGGGAAGTGATCCTGCTTCAGCTGTAATGAATATTTCTGCTGAATAAACTGAAGGATTTTCTCATGGCCCTCAATGTCCAGAATCTCTTTCATTTCCAGCGTAAAATCTGCCATGTGAATTTTCCCCAACGTATTCAGGTAATACATCATCATAATCAGGCAAGGCTTATTTTTCGGGTTAATTTCCCACCTTAAAAATTCAATAACCGCTTTTAAAGTATTGGAAAGTTCAAGAGTCAACCCTTTATCAGAAATCGTTTTGATATTGATTTCCTCACCACGATAGTTTACTTTTAAATTTCCGAGCTTTTGAGAATAACTGAAAATGTCAAAATTTCCACGGCAAAGAATCGTAATATCAGAGAATTTAAATCCATTGTTCAGACATTCCTGAATATCTCTTCGCATGCTCTCTGAGGTATCATCATAAAACTCTTCATTGGTAAGGTTTTCAATGAGATTTACCTTTACACGTCCGTCGATTTTAGATTTAGGAGTCTGTTCGGCATCTGTACCAAAAATATTTTTGTGTTCCTCTTCCAGTCCCAAAGAATGATACTGATAAAGTTCATTGTTAAACTGTACGATATTTCGGGCACTTCTCCAATTGTCTTTAAGAACAAGAAGATCTGCCGGCTTAGGAGAGAATTCCTTTTTGTTGATAATGTCCAGCATTAGCTTACTTTCACCACCCCGGAATCTGTAGATACTCTGTTTCGGATCTCCTACCAATGTAAAAGATGTATATTCAGTAGAGACACTATGATCTCTCAATGGAACAAAATTTTGCCATTGTAATTCTGAGGTATCCTGAAACTCATCAAAGAAATAATGTTGAAATTGAGCTCCTACCTTTTCATAAATAAACGCAGAAGGTTCATTCTTCAGATTTTCATTGATTAAGATATTGAACTTAGAAAGAAGAACAAGATCATTTTCTTCCTCAATTTTTTTAAGCTCATCCTGAATATCCTTATTTACTTTTAAAGGAAGGAGGGCCGATAAAACTTTTTCTTTCTTCTGCGTTTCAATATAGAGAAGAATAAGCTTCATCCTGTTTTCAATAAGCTGATCCAGAATTTCAAAAATTTCAGCTTCTTTATGCTTAGATTTTGAGGAGGCTCCTTTTCTGTAATTGTTGATTACCGATTCTTCCAAGGTTGTAGGAAAAGGGAAACCTGCTCTTTTCTGTTGGTAGAAATCTATAACTTTGGTAAAGAATCCTCCGATTCCGTTCTTTCCTTGAGCAAAATCTTCAATCTCAATATTTCTGGATTTGAATAGCTCAATAGATGATGCCGCAAGCTCTGTAGCCTGTTTTTTATTCAGAACAATCTCTTTACGAAGTCCATTTTTGATGTTTTCATAATTGGTATCATCAAAACTCTCGTTGTTTTTCAGATGCTCATAATGAATATCCTTTACAAATTCTTTTGCCGAATCATAAAGGTTTTTATTCAGATTAATCCTTTCATTGTTTTCGAGACTATAGTCTACATAATCCATGAAAGAATTCGAGATCGTTTCATTTTCGCCGATCTGATCTAGCATTTTATCTACAGCTTCAATAAGAAACGGCTCAGCTTCAATTTCCAGGTTAAAATTTTTAGCCAATCCCAATTCATAGGAAAAGCTTCTTACCAATCTGGAATTAAAACGGTCAATCGTTCCGATATTTAAAGTAGAGTAGTTATGAAGAATATGATCCAGTAGTCTTTTCGACCTTTGATGCAGATCATCAATTGTAATTTTTAATCCCTGTTCTTCAAAAGCTTTCTGAATATTTTTAAGATCTGCATTCTCTGCGTAATTACTGGCTGAGAAATTTCCAAGCCAGGATAAAATTCTTTCCTTCATCTCATTCGCAGCCTTATTGGTAAAGGTAAGAGCGAGAATATTCCTGATCGATTGCTGTTGATTAGGATAACGGAGACAGATCATCAGAAGTCGCTGAACCAGGGCGTATGTTTTCCCGGATCCTGCAGAAGCATTGATGACTGTGTAAGAATTTTGCATTGTTAAAAGAGAATTGAGACTGCAAGTTAGCTAAATTTAAAAGAAAAATTTAACAATTCAATCCAGCTATTTAACAGTTTCAACAGCAAAAGGTAGCTAGAAATACTAAAAGGCGTTAATGGTGGTTAAACTTATGGTACAAATTAAAAATAATTTTAGCTTTGCTTTATAAAAAATAATCCGTGAAATTCAAACTACTTTTTTTTCTATCTCTTCTTTTCTTCAGTCATTCCAATGCTCAAAGTTATATCTTTGGAAAGATAGCTTCTGAGAATGGTGCAGAAATGCAGGATGTTACTGTTATCAATATTCGGACAGACGAAATGGTTTTTTCTAACGATGACGGACACTTTATGATATCCGGAAGAGTAGGTGACGAATTGCGATTTATAAAGGCAGGGTATGATAGAGTAGCGAAAAAAGTTTCTCAGGAAAACGTACAATCTCCTATGAATATTAGCCTTATGCGATCAACCATTCAGATTCCTGAAGTGGAAGTGAAACAGGGATTAACTGGAAATTTGAAAATAGATTCAAGAATTTACAATAAACCTAAAAAGGTTGAAAAGCTGTTGGCAGATTTAGGAAACTATATGAAACAGAAGTCAGATCCAAGAATTCTTGCCGCAAAACCAGGAGAATTTGTGCAGCCAAAAGGAGAAGGATTTATGATTGGAAAGGCTAAAAATAAATGGGATGATATTGATTTAATGAGTTATATACGGACAAGTCTTGGAGATGATTATTTTACCAGTCTTAAAATAGAAAAACCATTAATAGATCATTTCATTTCCTATGTTTTTGCAGGTGGTTTTGAAAGAAAAAAGATATTGAAATATGGATTTTGCAGTGATGCAGATCTGTACAGATTTCAAAGTTTTGTTTTAACAAGAATTTCGTCTTATCGTGCTCCACAAACTAAAAGATAAAACAGATACAAATGGGAAAAAGATTTTTCTTTTCCTTATGGTACTGTGCGGTACTATTGTGTTTTCCCAGCAAACTGTAACTGGGAGGATTATTGATGACAATGGAGAAGGTTTGAGCGCCGTAACCATTGTTAATATGTCTTCAGATAAAAAAACTTATTCCAATTCTCAAGGAACATTCTCTATTGAAGCTAATCCTAATGATGAATTGAGGTTTGTAAAAGAAGACTTCAGAAGAGTTTCCAGAAGAGTACTTACTGATGGAGGTAATGCTGAATTGTTAATCACTCTTTTTCAGATTCCCAAAGATATTGGTGAAGTGAAAATTGTGAAAAAGCTATCCGGAGATTTGGAACAGGATTCCCGAATCGTAGCTAAAATTGATAAAGGAGAGCAGGTAAAACAGTCTATTGGACTTCCGGAACCGGTAGGGAAAATGAGAGAAAAACCGGCAGAAGTAAAGAGTGTCCTTTTACCTATGTTATTAGGAAGTCTGAATGTACAGGGAGTATATGATCTGATAAGTGGGAAGGCAAGAAAACAGAAGAGACAATACAGATATGATGACCTTCAGGAACATATTATGTGGGTAAGAAGTAGGGTAGAAGATGACTATTTTGTAAACGCCGGCATTCCGGCTGACAGAATCTCAGAGTTTATTGAATTCTCATTTAGTGCAAAGCCTCAAGTTCGTACTTATGTAAAAGCACGCAATCTATCCGGCGTTATACTAAGAATGGAAGAAGTCATTCCTCTTTTTATTGAACGAATGAATAAGAGTCATAAGTAACGTTCTCTTTTTGGAACTTTAAGCCTTTAACTTCAGAGTTATTATTTGTGTTAAGGAAATCTTAAAGTATTGGAATGGAAATTGCTGCAATATTCTCATAATCAAAACCAAATTCACAAATTTTATGAATAAAAACATTATTGCAGTAGCGGTAGGAGCACTGGGATTTGTATTGGGACTCGGCTTTCTAGGAAATGCTATCAAAAATAGAAATAAATCCGAGAATACTATTTCCGTAACTGGTTTGGGAACCAAGCACTTTACCTCTGATCTGATTACCTGGTCGGGTAGCTTTTCTAAAAATAATTCAGATCTGAAATCAGCTTATGATGAATTGGCTTTAGACAGAAAAGTCATCAATGATTATTTGATTTCAAAAGGAATAAAGCAAAATGAGATTGTATTTTCTTCAGTAGATATTCAAAAACAGTTTAGAAGTTATAATGATGCTAATGGAAATTATGTGCAGGGTGAATTTTCTGGCTATAATCTGACCCAGAATGTATCTATTGAAAGCAAAGAAGTAGGCAAAATCGAAAACCTCTCCCGAAATATTACTGAAATTATCAATCGTGGAATTGAGTTCACTTCTTCTTCACCTTCTTATTTTTATACCAAACTGGCTACTGTAAAACAGGAGATGATTGCCAGTGCCACAAAAGATGCGAAGGAACGGGCTGAAAAAATTGCAGAAAACTCAGGAAGCAGCTTAGGAAATCTTAAAAAAGCGACGATGGGAGTCATTCAAATCACAGCTCCCAATTCAAACGAAGATTATTCCTATGGCGGAACATTCAATACTTCTTCTAAAGAAAAAGAAGCCAGTATTACCATAAAATTGGAGTATCAGGTGAATTAGAATATCATCACATAGTGCTCTAATGATTCATATTAAACATATAAATCGCAAAAATTTGTAATTAATCCAACTCAAATCATATTTTGCAATCTATAAAAATAAACGCCGGAAATATTCCGGCGTTTTATATTAAGGATATACAATATCACAAAGTTCGTTTTTAATTTCCTCCACATTTTCAGGAGTATAATTGGCCAGCAGCCATAAGTTCAGAGATTGTTTTCCTTCACCATAGCTTGGCTGTATATAAGTAGTATCAATCAGTTCAAAGTTGTTTCTTTGGTAGAAAGAATAACGTCTTTTAGCATCTTCATTCTGATCTTCAGGTTCTATTTCCAGAATCACTTGTGGATAATTTTCCAGTAAATGCTGGATGATATGAGAACCCAATTTTTTACTCCTGAAAGCTTCAAACACTTCAAAATGTTCTACAAAAACAAAAGAGCTCAGTTCCCATAAGATGAGATACCCAATCTCTTCAGATTCGTGTATTACAGACATAAAGCTTACTTTGGGATTTGAAAATAAATCCAGAAATTGTTCTTTATCTCTTTGTTCGTCTACAGGGAAAGTATTGGTATAAGAAGTATAGATTCCCTGAACTCTATGATCTTCAGCAGAAGTAATCGGTAAAAATTCCATAATGATTATAAATCAAAGACACTTGGTCTTCTGGTGATAAAAATATCTTTAATCCACAAAGTAAATGCCAAACCCAGATAAATCAGAAAGAAAAAACCGGCTGTAGCAAAAGTAGAGTAGATGAAGAATATTCTTAATTTGGATACAGGAATCCCTAGTTTAGCGCCCATTCTCGTCAGTACGCCAAACCATTCTCTTTCCATTTTATGACGGATATTACTCAGCATTTCAAGATTCTTTTAAAAGTTTAAATCCAATACTGCAAGTTAAGCAATTTTTTTCTTCACATGAATTTTTATAGTGATAAATAAGGCTCTGACTTTCTAGAGCATTGTTTACAGATACCCCAAGATTTTTCCAGTTCTGGATCACTGAGTTTTTTTCGGCAGGAATATTTTGGTAGAATTCTATGATTTTATCAGCAATTTCTTCACTATGATATTTATGATAAACATATTTTAGGGGAAGTATGGTATTCAAAATGATGAGGTCAATAAAATCTTTACTCAAAGTCTTAGGTTGTACTTTCGAAATGGTTCCGAAATTAAAATGACAATCCCAGTATTCCGAAGCTTTAACGGATTTAAAAATATCATAGAGATTTCCCATACTTTCAGCTTCCATTACTTTTGAAAATAAATTCTGCTGTTGGTAAAGATCGGCAAGCTGAGACAAGCGGATCGTTGGGAAATTAGGAGGACGTAATCTTAAAAATTTGGGATGAAATGTCAGCTCAGGAAGTTTATACTTTACCCTCAGAAAATCGAATTCACGTTTCCATATTTTCATTTGTCCATCCTCAGGATTTGTAAGCCATCCTGAAATCCCGAATAATAAAGCCTCAAACTGTAAAGGATTCTGGCGGATTTTATTGATAATACTGAAATCAATACTTTCTGCAATCTGTCTAAAAATATGGGCATTCACCTTTAGCCCGAAAGAATAGGCTAAGCTGTGGAATAATACCGCCTCAAAATTATTTTTATAAAGATGTAAGCTTTGCTCAAGTTCAACAGATTTTTCCTCCAGTTTTTTAAAAATATTTCCTTCATGAAAATGCAGTGGAATTTTTTCTGTATTAAAAATATTCTCACAGGCTATAAACTGATTTCCATTGATTAATCTTTCGTATTTCCAGATTATATTTTCGTCAATATAATGTTTCAGTTCAAGGGTAGGAACTTTTTGATCTGTGAGTTCACTAATTTCAGTGTCGTGTTGAAAAACAACGTGCAGAATAATATTTTGATAATTTGGATCCTGAGAATGATTGTGGAAAATCCAGTCCGAAGAACGGATGTGTAGTTCTATATTTCCGGCAAGAACCACACCGTTGATTTTAATTTTTGAATCAAGAAAATCCGGGCCGGCATCTTTATTCCATTTCCCGAATTGTATGATCTCAACGGAATTTCCTTCAATATCCTTGAAGTCAAAATATTTGAAAACCTTATAGTTCCAAAGATATTGAAGTAATTTTTCCGTCATAGTGTGACGATAAATATAATAGAAATATTATACTTTCGTCAACTCCTTTTTGAAATTTTCTATAGTCGTTCTATACATTTTCTCATAAATAGGAAGAATGTTTTTCAAATCGAATTTTATGGCCTGATCTTTCGCGTTTTGCTTCATTTTGGCTAAAAGTTCTTCATTGCTCAACAACTTGATGGTGTAGTTGCTCATCGCCTCTACATTTCCGATTTCAGCAAGATATCCTGTTTCTCCCTGGATATTTACTTCAGGAATTCCTCCTGCATTAGAGCTGATTACTGGAGTATAAGCTGCCATTGCTTCCAAAGCTGCTAAACCGAAACTTTCCTGCTCAGATGGAAGTAAAAATACATCAGAAAGTTGTAGAATCTTATAAAGATCATTCACTTTCCCCAACAAACGAATTTTTGAAATAAGATCCGGGTTTTCTTCAAGGAACTGATTCACTTTTTCCATATCTGGGCCTTCACCAATGATGATAAGCTTGGATTTTACCTTTTTTTCAACATTCTTAAAGATTTGTAATACTTCGTCCACACGCTTTACCGGGCGAAGGTTGGATACATGGATCAATATTTTCTCATCAGGATTGGCAAATTGAGTTCTTTGACATTCTGTACAGTCGTCAAATTCAGTATTATCAATAAAGTTGGTAATCACCTGGATTTCCTTTTTGATATTGAAAAACTGAAGCGTATCTTTTTTCAGACTTTCAGAAACAGAAGTAATTGCATCTGATTTGTTGATAGAGAATTCTACTGCATGTTTATAGCTTGGATGCTGCCCTACAAGAGTGATATCCGTACCATGTAAAGTCGTCACCAGAGGAATATCATTATTGTCTTCCTGTAACATCTGCTTAGCCGTAAATGCTGCATAGGCATAAGGAATCGCATAATGAGCGTGCAACAGATCCAGTTTATAGAGATTTACAACCCTGTAAATCATAGAACTTAACGCAATATCATAAGGCTGATATTGGAAAAGCGGGTAGGTCTGGACATTTACTCTGTGGAAGAAAATATTAGGATTGGTAATATCTAATCTTGCAGGAAGAGCAGAACTTATGAAGTGTACTTCATATCCTTTGTTGGCAAGGGACATTCCAAGTTCTGTTGCTACAATTCCGCTTCCGCCATAAGTTGGATAGCAAAGTATGCCTATTTTCATTGGATTATGGTTGTTTTTGATGTTGTTTTATTTTGTGTTCATTAGGGCTGCAGGATTCAGATCCATACCCATTCCTGCTTTCAGTTGATCATTGACCAATACAGGCAGTCTTCCCCATATTTTTGATTTTCCATTTAAAGCATCAGCAGTCGCGTTCATAGAATCATCATTGTTCTCATAAGAAACAAGAACTGTTGAAATCTTTGAGAGATCAATATCTTTCAAAGCATATGCACTTCCGAATACATTAAGAATTACGTTTTGATTTCTGGTTAGGTCAGAAAGAACTTTTTTTGATTCTGCTGATATTTTATAAGGTTTGTAAGCTGTAGAATTATCTTTGTGGAAACCAACAATTACTGTAGACCCTGTTGGGATTGTATTGATTTCACTGGCTTTTTTAATGATCACATTAGATCCCATTCTGTTGGCGAATGTCTGGTAAGGGGCTTCTTCCAAAGGAATATAATAAACTTGTTTTCCTGATAAAGGAAGCAGTTTTTTTTCATCCTTTAGTAAGGTTAATGCATTAGAATAAAGATTCTGAACCAAAGTCTTATGAGAATCATTATTCAAATCAGTATTAATGTTTTCCGGATTTTTCGGGCTGTATTGAGTTAACCCAAGAAAATATTTTGTTAATAAAATCTTCTTTACACTTTCCTCTACTCTGGATTGTGGGATTTCTTTATTATCAATGGCCTTTTGGATCAGTTTTTTACCTTCAGAAACTCCTTGAGAGAAAAGCATAATGTCATTTCCTGCTTTAAATGCCATGGCATCCAGTTCTCCCGGTTTGTATTTATTGGCTACAGCTCCCATATTGAGAGCATCAGTGATGATTAATCCTTTATACCCAAGTTTGTCTTTCAACAATCCTGTGATGATATTTTTAGAAACAGAAGCAGGAATTCCTTTTCCTGATTCTAAGCTTGGAACATATAAATGAGCGACCATAACACCGCCAATTCCTTTATCCATCAAAGCTTTGAAAGGTGCAAGCTCTATAGAGTTTAATCTTTCCATATTGTGAGAAACCACCGGAAGATCAAGGTGAGAATCCGTATTGGTATCTCCGTGACCAGGAAAATGCTTGATGGCTGCTAAGATATTATTATCCTGAAGCCCGTTAGAATAAGATAGGGCAGAATTAATCACATTATCCACCTCAGATCCGAAACTTCTGTTACCAATAATAGGGTTGTTGGGATTGGTATTGACATCTACTACAGGAGCAAAATCCCAATTGATTCCCATTCTATGACAGTCTTCTGCAATTTTTGCAGACATCTGATAGACCAAATTTTTATCCTGAATGGCTCCCAGTGTCATAGCCCATGGAAATTTGTGAGCCGTAGCAATTCTCTGGAATAATCCCCATTCGGCATCCATCCCGATCATCAATGGTACTTTCGACTTCTGCTGGAATTCATTCACCAGGTTGATTTCCCTTGCGGCATCGTCCTGCATCAGGATTAAACCTCCGATTTTATCATTGGTAACAATATTTCTTACCTGGTTGATATAGTCTTCTCCTTTATTGGTATACAATGCAACAATAAAAAGCTGACCCAATTTTTCATCCTGAGAAAGATTTTTGTAAGTTTTTTCAACCCATTGCTGAGCCTTTTTAACATCTTCCTTTGTGGCATTTTTAGGCTGATATTGGGCATTAATCCTAGGACTGATAAGTGCAGCAATAAAGAGTGAAGTATATAATAATTTCTTCATGACTTTTTGAATAAGAACAAAAATACAATTAAAAAAATTGACGAAAACAAAGTTTTTGAAATTTTTGGTATATGATTTGAATACGCAATATAAATAATAACTAAACATTTATAAAAATGAAAAAAATTCTTCCACTTATACTGCTAGCATTTGTTGGTTTATTCGTTATGAGCTGTAATAACAATGATAATGTTGTTGGAGACGGAGATACAATAAGCTTAATGCAGGATGCTACAGGGACTTTTAGTAGCGGAAATGGATTCTTATTATCGAAAGGTATCAGTATTCAAAGTACAGATGTCGTTCTTGTATATAGAAAAGAAGGCAATATGTGGCAACAAATTCCAAAAACCTATTATCTTGATAATGTTAATGGTTTGCCAACAAACAGAGAGCTAGATTATAACTTTAAGTTTAATACTACTGATGTAAATATTGAGACAAAAGCAAATTTTAATCAAGGAACGCAAATGACATCTGCTGAAACTGCTCAATATTTAACGAATCAAACATTTAGAATTGTACTTGTTCCGGCAAATGCATCAGGTAATAAAGCTAAAAAAGCAAATGTAGACTATAGTGACTATAATGCTGTTGTTAAATATTATAATCTTGATGATTCTCACGTTCCAATGTCAAGAGTAAATTAGTAAATATCTTTTCAGTTTTTTATAATTAAAAAAGCTCCGGGAGTTATCTTCCGGAGCTTTTGATTTATGTAATATTTGGATATATTAAGGACATCTGAATCCTCCATTATTATTACAAGGTGAGGTGGGGGTGACAACATGGGAAGGATCAAATGGCTTTTCTACAATTTTGATTCCGGTAACAAACATATAATAAGCATTTTTTGGTATGAAGGTTGAACTTCTATTTTCTGAACGTCCAGGCAAGAAATAAATTATAAATGCATTTTTAGATTCGGTGGTAGAGAAGTTAAATGTCATTTCTTTTTTTTGGTTGTTTGGTTCTGCTAATATGACGGTTTGAGATTTATAATAGTTCCTCACTACAAAAGGTGAAGGTTGAACAAAAGGTCTTGGCTCACAAGGATCATTACCATTAATAGTAGGGCTGCTGGCTAACTCTATACCAATTGTTGGGAATGCTTCACTTTGTGGTACATCATACTTATTATCATCCCTTCTGTCCTCTCTGTTATTGTTTTTAGTTTTCCATATATAATCAGTAACCCATGCCGTTAATGTTATTTGATAAGTTACATTTGCCTTAAAAGGATGCTCTATAGAAAGCGCATTTGATTGAGAATTATTGGTAAGGGTGGTTTGTCCCCTATTGATAGTTGTTTTAGGAAGGTTCTCAATGTCAATTCTTATACCCTTCCAAAGAAATCCATCAGTTCTAGGCTTTCCATATCCTCTAAATGTATAACCCAAAAAGGAGAGTGGGGTTGGGCCAAATGCGGCTGTTGATTTATGTATATTTTCAACACTATATCCAGCTGTAAATGTACATCCACCGCCATCTGGATTTATAAGAGCTCTATCTATATTTAAATCCATAAGGGTTACCTCACCAAGACTATTGGCTAATAATTTTGAATGGGAATTTAGTGCCGATTGATCCAGATCGGTTGTAAGAGGCAAAGCTTCATCTTGAGAATAAATAAGATCATTTGTACTTGTACAGCCTAATAATAAAATACTAGAGAAAATAATTAGTGTTTTTTTCATGGTATAATTTTGAGGCAAATATAATAATTTGAAAAAATACACTAATATGTGAAATAAATATATATAATTAATAATTTGATCGAATAAGAGAATAAAAAAAGCTCTAAAAATATTTTTTTAGAGCTTTTTATTATTTATGATAGATTATTTATCATTGTCATCGAGTAGATGTCCAAAGAAATCTTTTTTTGTTTGTAAATAGCCTTTACTGATCTCATTGGCCGGTATCTGTAACGGAACCCTTGAATTAAGATGCACATTGCTGTCTACCACATATTTTACCTTTTCAGGGTTATTGGTTAAAAGGTTGATATCTTTTACATCTAGGAGATTAAGGATTTCAATGGCTACTCCAAAGTTTCTGTCATCTGCAGGAAGTCCAAGTTCAAGATTAGCTTGTACCGTATCAAGACCTTTTTCCTGTAATGAGTATGCCTTTAATTTATTGATGATGCCAATATTACGACCTTCCTGACGAAGATAAATAATGATACCTCCATTTTCGTGGATGTATTTCATTGCAGCATCCAATTGCTGGCCGCATTCACATTTTTTTGAATGGAAAACTTCTCCGGTAATACATTCTGAATGGAAACGAACATTCACAGGTTTTGAAAAATCTGTATTTTCTGCGATAATAGCCATATGAGGCATCCAGTCGTTTTCATTTTCGGAGAAAGCGATCATTCGGAAATTGCCGTGCTCTGTAGGAACATTGGCTTCCGCCTGAATTTTAATCATTAATAGTTCAATTAGTTTTTAACTTCCTGGTAAAGCATCTTCAATAACAGAAATATTGGTTTTTAAACGTACCAGATATCTGTTAAGAACTTCATCATCATCTTTTTCAAGGCTTTGTCTTTGCTTTTGAATTTTCTTGTATGATTTCTCGAAGCTTTTCAAAGCTCTGCTTTTCCCTGCAGAATTATTAGCGTCAATAGCATATAAATAATTCTGAAGGCTGTATTTCAAACTGGTGACCTCATCATTTAGCCCGTTGTTTTTGAACTTAGGGAAAGTTGAGATAATATTTGAAATTTCAGAAGCGTTTACATTTTCTTTGACATTGATATTGAAACTCTTTTTGGAGCCTCTATCAGAATCAGAGCCTTTTGTATCGCTATAAAAATTATTTGACAGCGGAGAAAGGTTAAGCTTTTCCGTTGCGCAGGAAGATGTTAATAGTATTAGTACTCCAAAAAAAACTAGTCTTTTCATTTTTGTTGCCCTTTTTGATAAAGGATTGGGTTAAGACTTTCATCATTATACATTTTCATTTGTTTGTATACTTTCATCTTAACATTACCGTTTTCAATATCAGCAAGCAACTGGTCTATAGAAGTGGATAGATCTTCCTTCTGAGTAAGCAGAACATCCAGTTTAGCCTGGCAGTTGTTTCTGTGTTCTTCAGAAGCGGATTCTCTATTAGCTTCTAATGACATATGATAGACCTTTAATGCAAGAATTGATAATCTGTCTACTGCCCAAGCGGGAGTTTCCGTATTTATCTTTGCTTCAGGTTTAGGAGTTATATTTTCAAACTTATTAAGGAACCAGCTGTCAATATATTCTACCAAATCAGTTCTTTTCTGATTGGAAGCGTCTATTGTTCTTTTCAGTTGAAGAGCTTCAGCCGGATCAATATTTTCATCTCTAATTATATCTTCCAGATGCCATTGAACGGTATCAATCCAGTTCTTTGCATACAAAATCCGTTCCAAACTATCTTTTTCGAACGGGTTATCAATTAGAGTGTTAACGTCATCAGACACGTGATAGTCTTCAATAGATTGATTGAAGACCTTCCATGCAGTCTCAGTAAATTTCATTAATTCTAAGGAATTTTAGTTGCTTGTAGAATTATCGTTTGTAGAAGACGATTTATTTTCAGAACCTGGTTTGTCTTCTTCTTTTACCGCATCTTTAAATTCTTTGATTCCTGAACCAACTCCTCTCATTAGTTCTGGAATTTTCTTTCCTCCAAAAAGCAATACCAATAGTATCGCTACGATAAGGATATGTTGCCAAGATAAGGCAAGTATTGTTAGTGTATTCATCTCTTAAAATTTTTGCAAAGTTACACTTTTTTTAATATGAAATCCAACCTAATGGATCAACTGGTGTACTTCCGTTCCATACTTGGAAATCAAGGGTATAAGCACCATCAAAATCCTGAGCCACTGATCCTACAGGTGTTCCAGCAGAAACCTGTTGTCCTTTGGAAACACTCACACTTCCTAAGTTGGAATAAATGGTAAAGTAGCTTCCATGTTTAATGATTACGGTTTTTGTCCCATCATTGTTGGCCAGTACTGAAGATACAGATCCTGGATATACAGATTTTGCACGGGTACCTGATGGTACGGAAATTTTGATACCATTATTTTCTTCTGTAATATTTTTGAAAACAGGGTGTGGCTGTCTTCCAAAACGGTGAGTGATCTGTCCGGCTCTATCAGCAGGATATCCTAATCTTCCTCTGTTGTCTGCAAAACTGCTTCCTGTAGAGGTTGTCACTCCATAGTTTGTCATTGCCTTAGATTCTGCCGCTTTTTTCTCCTCTTCTTTTCTCTTAGTTAAAGCTGCTTCTGCGGCTCTGGCTGCGGCTAATTTATCGGCTGCTGCTTTTGCATTGGCTGCTGCTTCATCAGATGCTTTTTTAGCGGCTACTTTTCTTGCTTCATCTCTTGCGTTAGCTTCTGCTCTTGCTGCTTCTTCATTACGTTTTCTTTCTTCTTCAGCTCTTTTTGCTGCTAATTCTGCTGCTTTTTTAGCTTCAGCTTCAGCAATTCTTCTTTCTCTTTCTAAAGCTTCCGCTCTTGCTTTGGCTTCTGCTTCAATTCTTGCTTTTTCTCTTTCAGCAGCTAGTTTTGCTAAACGTATTTTTTCGGCTTCTGCTTTTCTTCTCGCTTCTTCTTCAGCTTTTGCGATTCTGATTTCTTCAGCAATAATCGCTCTGATCTGTCCTTCAAGAGCTTTAGATTGAACCTGTTTTTGTTTTAGCTCTGCAGTAAGTTTTGACTCGTTCTTTTTAAAATCAGCTACCAATTGTTCTTTTTGAGCTCTTTCCGCATTAATCGTAGCTAAGTCCTTCTGTTGGTTTACCAGAAGGTTTTCTTTTTCTTTTACAGAGTTTTGTCTTTGCGAAATGGTTTTTTTGATCTGATTGGCAGCATCAGTAATTTCAGCAGCTTTTTTATCCTGGTAATCCGAATACTGTTTTAAATATTGTACTCTTCGGATAGCTTCACCCATATTTTTAGCCGAAAGAATGAAGGTTACTTTATTCTGTACCCCTTTGTTTTTGTAAGCATTCACCAAAACTTCAGCATAGTTCTTTCTTAGAACTGCTAATTCCTTATTTTGACGGTTGATTTCAAGCTGTTTCAAATAGATATCATCTTCAATAAATCTCTTTTCTTTTTGAGTGTTATTGTAGACTTTTTCTCTTAATACTAACTTTTGATTAACGCTGGTAAGGTAGGCTATAGAAAGTTTAGATTCGCTTCTTGTTTTAGCTAAATCTGTATTTATTTGTGCAATTTGTTTTTTAAGTTCGGCATTCTGCTTCTGCAGCTGTTCTTTTTTCTGCTGTCCTTGGTGCAGTCCAAACATAAGAACACCTATTAAAAAGCTAAATTTTTTAATCATTTAATCTCAATTTTCTTATAACTGGATGGTACAGAATAAGGTGTTTCCATCCTCGAAAAGTCAAATTTCGTATTTTCCAGTAAAATTTGACTAGATTTTGAGCCTTTTATAATTATTTTAACATTTTGTGGGAGGCGAATTCCATTGAATTCATTCCAGTCGCTGTACGATATTTCCAGCTCGTCAGGAGATAAAACATCTTTTAAGTTGACACTTAATAAGTCGTAATTGGTATCGTATTGTAAGGCAATTTTATATTCTCTTGTTTTTTGATCGGTTACAATTTTCTGGTTTACATTAGAAACCATTTTATATCCTTGTGCATTTTGAGTAAGAGAAAATTGTGAATCACTAATTTTCACAAAAGTTCTTCCCAATAGAATTTTTTCTAGGGCTTTATAATCAATAAAATTAACATTCAAAAGATTATTAAGATAATCGAAATCAGAATCAATATAGGTTTTACTGGTTTTATCCTGTCCTTGTATCCCATCGGGAGTGGCAATACCTCTAGCTACATTAAATAGAAGCGCTCTAAGGTTCATCCAAACTTTCTTGTCGTTTTCAATATAAATAGTAGCATCTAGTGTAGGAATAAAACTTCCTGTTTCTACACGGACTTTACTATCAATCTTGATCTGATCGAATTTTGGTGGAAGCAATACATGTTCGTAAAAAGTAAGCTTGTCTCTTACCGGTTGGTTTACGTCTTTTGGGTTTCTGTTATCTTCTGATGTTTTAATACTATCTTGAGTGGTACCTGTACCATTTTTTACAGCATTACGGGTTTTACAAGATGATAAAGCAAGAAGCAATAAAAGAAGCGGGATCCAATTTTTCATGTATTTATCTTTTTCAATTAAAAAAATACGGTGCAATATTAACGCCAAACCACACAAAACATTTTGTGTGGCTGGGTTTATCTTATTTAAAATAAAGAATTTATAATCTTATTTATTTAGAAAGAAAATCTAAAACGGAATAATCTCCCAAAGAAATTTCTCTTGCTACTCCAACATACTGAGCAGAATTACCAATCATTGAGTTGGAAAGGTTTCCGTGGTTGATTTTTGTGTTTTCCTGAATCAGAGAGTTTTCAATGTTAGAGTTCACAATCGTTGTGTTATTTCCTAATGAAACTCCAGGGCCTACTTTAGAATTGGAAATTTTTACATTTTCGCCAATAAAACATGGAGGAATAATCAATGAGTTTTCAATGACTGCGGAAGCAGGATAATGGCTCATTTCTTCTCTCTCATATTCTAGGATTTTACTGTTGGTTTCTACCGTAGCATTTTTGTTACCACAATCCATCCAGTCATTTACTTTTCCAAGTGTAAACTTAGCTCCTTTAGCTCTAAGATTTTCCAAGGCCATCGTAAGCTGATATTCACCTCCATTTTTAATATCATTATCCATGATATAGTTTATTTCATCCATTAGCTTTTCAGCACTGTTGAAATAGTAGATTCCTATGATAGCAAGGTCTGATACGAAGGTTTGTGGCTTTTCTACGAAATCGGTAATGAAACCATAGTTATCCAGTTTTACAACTCCAAATGCTGATGGATCTTCAACACTTTTTACCCAGATTACCCCATCAGAATTTTTATCCAATTGGAAATCTGCACGGAAAAGAGTATCAGCAAAAGCAATTACAACATCGCCTGTCATTGATTGTTCTGCGCATTTGATAGCATGAGCTGTTCCAAGAGGGTCATTTTGATAATATAGGCTTCCTTTTGCTCCTAGCTTTTCAGCAATCTGAAGAAGTGATTTTTCGATTTCAGAACCAAAATCTCCGATAATAAAAGCGACCTCTTCAATTTCTTCCCCTGCAACTTTAGCAATATCTTCCACCAATCTTTGTACGATAGGTTTACCACCGATAGGAATAAGTGGTTTTGGAACAGTTAGTGTATGTGGACGTAATCTGGAACCACGTCCAGCCATAGGAACTATAATTTTCATAGATGATTTAACGATGTTTTTTGTTAAAAAAAGTAGTGTATTTTTAGCTAAAGATAATAATCAAAACGCTTTTAAAACGTAAGACTTATCATGTTTAGTCACTTTGTTTAGTTTTTAAGTTTAATGGTTATCAAAAGAGAGACCAAAGTTTAATTTTTCCTGATTCTTGATAAAATCATATCTTTTTCAGAATAGATTAAAATTCCAAGGAAAATTAAGAATAATAAATTGCTTGTTAAAATATTATAATCAAGGTATTTTACAATAATAAAACTGAAAACTCCAAGTAATAGTAAGAAGAAAGACATTTTCTTCATTCTATAAGGGATTGGATAGTATTTTTGTCCTAGCAGATAGGAGATGATCATCATGATGATGTACGCTCCGAATGTTGCCCATGCAGAACCAATCATACTGTGGTAATAAGAAAGTGCTAAATAGTTCAAAGCAATATTAATACCGGCTCCAATCCATGAGATTGCAGTTCCAACGCTGGTTCTGTCGGTTACTTTATACCAGGTGGAGAAGTTATAATAGATTCCGAAACAAAGGTTGGCAACTACAATAATCGGAATAATGTCTATGGCAATCCAATAGGATTTATTAGGGATGAAAACATGTTTCAACCAGGAAATATTAGCAATGATTCCCAAGGCAACGGCACATGCGAAAAAAGCGAAGTATTCTGCTACTTTAGCATACGTTTTCTTAGCATCCCCTTTATCCATTTGTTTAAAGAAGAACGGTTCAATTCCCATTCGGTAAGCGGTTACAAATAAGGTCATCAATACCGCTAGTTTATAACAACCTCCATAAGCTCCGGCTTGTTCATCTGAAATATGATTTCTTTGAATTGATTTGTCGAAATTTTCGTTCACCATAAAAGCAAGACCCGCTAGCATCAATGGGAAAGAATATTTAATCATTCTTTTAAATAATGAGGTAACAAATTGGAATCTTACCTTTAGGATTATCGGCAGTAGTAATAAGAAGCCTAAGGCACTTCCTGCCAGATTACTAAAGAAAGGATAATCTACATTTTGGTTTAAACCAAAGCTTTTTGAGATGTTTTCCGGAATCCAAAAGAATAGTGCGGCTGTAAAAACTGCCTGAAATATAGATTGGAAAACTCTTACTGCTGAATATTTGATCGGTTTGTTATGAAAACGCAGCCAGGCAAAAGGAATGACCAATAAATTATCGAAAAATGCAATTAAAGCAAACCACTTAATGTATTGGGGATTATCATGGTAGCCTACATAATCAGCAATAGGCTGATTGAAAAAATAGCATAATGCAAGGAAGAGTGTAGACGTTGAAAATAAAAACCAGAATGAAGTATTAAAGGTCTTCTTCTCATTGTCATCTTCCGCTGAAAATCGAAAATAGGCAGTCTCAAAACCAAATGAAAGGATAATGTTGACAAATGAAATCCACGCATAAAGCTGTGTGAAAATAGCAAAACCTTCATTGGGGATTTTATAAATCAAAAGTGGATTCAGGATAAATAAAATAATTCTTGGAGCGATAGCACCTACTCCATAAATAATTGTTTGCCCTAATAATTTCTTATACAATTCGAAAAATTTTATGCAAATGTAAATATTTAGAAATTGATTTGTTATGGGTGATATTAAAATTCATTCATAAACCTTAATTTTGCTTTTTATAGAAGTTGAAAGCAAGATGTTATAAACCGAGATTGTATTGATGATAAGCTCTAATTGTAACACAAACCTTTTATAACCTCTAATTTCTAATCTAATTTCTAAAAAAGTAAAATGAAGACCTTAATCAAAAATGTAAATATTGTCAACGAAGGGAAGATCGTTGAAAGTGATATTTTAATAGAAAATGATTTAATTTCAAAAATAGCGTCTGGTATTTCTGAAGATGCAGATCAAGTAATTGATGGTTCCGGAAAGTATCTTCTTCCGGGAGTGATTGATGATCAGGTGCATTTCCGTGATCCGGGGCTTACTCATAAGGGAGACATCGAAACAGAATCAAGATCAGCGATTGCTGGTGGGGTGACTAGTTTCATTGATCAGCCCAATACTGTTCCGAATGCTGTTACTCAGGAATTGTTAGCGGATAAATATACAAATGCTTCTCAAAAAGCTTATGCTAACTATGGCTTTATGATGGGCGGAACGAATGATAATCTTGAAGAAGTTTTAAAAACAAATCCTAGAAATGTTCCGGGGATTAAATTATTTCTGGGATCATCTACAGGAAATATGTTGGTAGACAATCCTGAAACCCTGGAGAATATTTTCAGCAATACAAAAATGCTGATTGCTGTTCATTGTGAAGATGAAGCGACGATCAGAGCCAATACCCAAAAGTATGTAGATGAATATGGTGAGGACATTCCGGTGAAGTTTCACCACTTAATCAGAAGTGAAGAAGCTTGTTATAAATCTTCTTCAAAAGCCATTGAACTGGCTCAAAAAACAGGGGCAAGACTTCACGTTTTTCACCTTTCAACGGCTAAGGAAATGGAGCTTTTCAGAAATGATATTCCACTACAAGATAAAAAGATTACAGCTGAAGTATGTGTTCATCACCTTACTTTTACCAATGAGGATTATGAGACAAAAGGAAACTTAATCAAATGGAATCCTGCTGTAAAAACACAAAAGGACAAAGATGCTCTTTGGGAAGCTTTGTTGGATGACAGAATTGATGTTATAGCAACAGACCATGCTCCTCATACTGCAGAAGAAAAGAATAATGTGTATACAAAATGTCCGTCAGGAGCACCATTAGTACAACACTCATTAGTTGTGATGTTGGAAAATTATAAAAATGGAAAAATCTCTTTAGAAAAGATTGTTGAAAAAATGAGCCATAATCCGGCAATCCTTTTCAGAGTGGAAAAAAGAGGGTTTGTAAAGGAGGGTTATAAAGCGGATCTTGTTTTGGTAGATTTAAATGCAGATTGGACGGTATCCAAAGATAACTTACTCTACAAATGCGGCTGGAGTCCACTGGAAGGAATGAACTTCCACTCTAAAGTTACTCACACTTTTGTTAATGGACATTTAGTTTATGATAATGGGAAAATTGCTGAGGAGAAATTTGGGGAGAGATTGCTTTTTGAAGTGAAGTAATTGAAACAGAAAGACAAAATGATAATCAGCTCTGTAAAATATCGGAGATGATGATCATTTAAAAAGCGGGCTTTAGTCCGCTTTTTTTAATTTTAAAAAGAGCCATTGGTTTTAGTCAGCGTTTTTTTTAAGGTTGATGGTTATCATTCTTTTATTATCTGTTAATTTATGTAGCTTTATACCGAAAAAATAATAGCTAATTTCTATGTACAAATTTTTATTAATTCTATTCCTGTCTATTTCGTTACAATTCAATTCACAAGTTAATACGCAGTTATTGTCTAACACATCATGGACACGTGTGAAGACCATTATGCTTGATGGCAGCAGAGATTTATCACCGCAATCATACGGATTTTTGGTATGGAAGATTAAAGGAAATACTATATGTGAACAAATTGATCCTTGGGCGATAGAAAGAACGAAATGTAATGATTTCAAAATTGAAAAAAACTTGATGAAGTTATCAGACAAATCTAACTATGAGATTGAAACACTAACATCAGATTCATTAATAGTGATACAGAAAATAGATGGAGTAGATTTTCCTGACCAAATAAGAAAGATGAAGTTTGTAAAAACTGCTATTCTTGTGAAAAACTTTACCGATAAGGCAACAGGTGATTCCATCGTAATTACTTCCCGAAATATTACGCCAACATTCACCAAAGGGATCGTTACTGAACTGATGGAAATTTACTCGCAAAAAAGATATAAGCACAATTTTAATGTGGATGGAGAAATTATCATTTTTCCCAGAAAACAAGAAATTGCAGTAAAAACAGATAATCAAAAACAGAATACTGACAACCAAAAAAGTATCGATTTATTTAAGGTTACCATACAGAAAAATTATAAGCTATGGGATTTAACAGGTTATGAAAACTTTGAAAAGATCATCGTTCCCTATACTATTAAGAGTGAGATAAAAGATGGCTCCGGTAGTTTAGGTTTTCATAATAAAATTTCTCGTCGAGAAAATACCAGTAATGAGATTATAGTCAATATAAAGGATAGGAGTGTTTCCAGAGAAAACTTTAATAAAGGATTAAAGGCTGCTAACAGCCAAAAGTACGATAATGCAATTTACTTTTTCAATAAAGCTCATGAAGACGACAATACCAATATAGAATCATTATACAATGTCGTCTCAATTTCACTGGCACAGAATAATACAAATGTAGCATGTGTAGCATTAAAAAGATTAAAAGAATTGGAACAGACTCAGGGAACCAAGATGTTTAACGAAAAATGTTCAAAATAATAAATAAAAAAGCGGTATGGTACCGCTTTTTTATTTTCTAAGAATGTCACTTCATCCTTTTCATTCGTTTATAACTTTACTTTTTGGCCTTACTTCCCATATAAAAAGTAAGTTTTCCACCCTTCATAATTTCAGAATGCTTCAAGGTAAAATTCTTGATCTCTTTTCCATTTAAGAGCATTTTTTGAACATATACATTTTGCGGACTTTGATTGATCGCTTCAATCTCAAAAGTTTTTCCATTTTCTAAATTCAAAATAGCATGATCAATTGCAGGGCTTCCGATTGAATAGTCTTCAGAACCCGGAGCTACAGGATAAAAGCCTAATGAACTTAAAATATACCAAGCACTCATTTGTCCGGTGTCATCATTCCCACCTAGTCCATCCGGTGTTGCTTTGTACTGCATCTCAAGAATGTGACGGATTTGTGACTGGGTTTTCCACGGTTGCCCTGCCCAATTATAAAAGTAAGCAACATGATGTGCTGGCTCATTACCATGAACATAACCCCCAATAATCCCTTCTCGGGTAATGTCTTCAGTGTCAGCGAAAAATGCATCAGGTAAATGCATCGTGAATAGTTCGTCAAGTTTTGATGCAAATTTCTTTTTCCCACCCATCATCGTTATCAGCTCATCTGGGTTTTGAGGAACAAAAAAGCTATAGTTCCATGAGTTTCCTTCAATAAAACCTTGCCCGTGTGTACTTAATACATCAAAATCTTTTTTGAAACTTCCATCAGCTAGACGTGGGCGCATGAACCCTATAGTTTTATCAAAATTATTCTTCCAGTTTTCAGAACGTTTGATGAATTGATTATAAATTTCGGTTTCACCAAGGTGTTTGGCAAGTTGAGCAATAGCCCAATCGTCATATGCATATTCCAAGGTATTTGAAACTGAAGTTCCGTTTTTTTCGGCAGGGATATACCCTAAATCGATATATTGTCCGATTCCTTCATAATCTCTTTTGTTGGCTGTAGCTACACAGGCTTTCAAAGCTTCTCTTGGATCACCATTATAATTTCCTTTAATGATGGCATCTGCTACAACACTTACACTGTGATAGCCGCTCATACACCAGTTGTCATTGGCATAATGTGACCAGATAGGGAGCATTTTCATTGAAAACTGATTATAATGTGCCATCATAGATCGCACCATATCATTGTTTCGCTTAGGCTGAATAATATTAAAGAATGGATGGAGTGCCCGATAGGTATCCCATAGAGAGAATGTTGTGTAATTGGTGAAACCCTCAGCTTTATGTATATTTTGATCTAATCCTTTATATTCCCCATTGATATCCATATAAGTGGTAGGGTTGATAAAAGTGTGATACATGGCAGTGTAGAAATTGGTCTTTTGGGAATCAGAACCTTTGATGACAATTTTATTCAGCTCTTGGTTCCATGTTTCCTGAGCTTTTGCTTTGACCTGATCAAAAGATAAGTTTCCGGTTTCCTTTTCAAGGTTTTCCAGAGCGTTGGCCTGACTTACCGGAGAAATAGCAAACTTTATCTCAATAGCTTCATTTTCATTAGTATCAAAATCAAAGTACATTTTCAGGTTCTTTCCGGCGATCTCGGGGAAATTTTTTGTTTGATCAAACTTTCGCCAGAAACCTTTGTATACCTGCTTTTCATCATAGTTTTTCTGACCGTATGACTTAAATGGTTTTGAAAACTTCATAGCAAAATAAACCGTTCTTGTTCTTGCCCAGCCATTGGTTTGCCTGTAACCTGTAATTGTATTCCCATTTTCTACACGGGCATAAGTCCAGACATTTTTTCCATCATAGTTGTAGATTCCTGCCATCAGATCCAAGATGATATGGGATTGATCAGATTTAGGGAAAGTATATCGATGAACACCCACTCTTGAAGTAGCTGTTAATTCTGCTAAAATATTATGGTCGTCAAGTTTTACCTGATAATATCCGGCTTCGGCTTTTTCGTTCTGATGAGAAAATCGGCTTCTGTATCCGCTTTCAGGGTTGTTTGCTGTTCCCGGATTAAGCTGAAGTTTACCTACAGTTGGCATGATCAGAAAATCTCCAAGATCAGAATGCCCAGTACCGCTGAAGTGAGTAGAACTGAAGCCTGTGATGGTTTTGTCTTCATATCGATATCCGGCACAATATTTATAAACTTCACCATTATATTTTCCGTTAAGTTCATAAGATATTGTATCCGTTTCAGGGCTTAGCTGTACGGCTCCAAAAGGAACGGTAGCGCCGGGAAAAGTATGTCCCATTTTTTCAGTACCAATCAGTGGATTTACATATTGGTACAATTTTTCAAATTTTTGAGCTTTACAGTATAAGCTGGAAAATAAAAGAAAAAGAAAAACAGAGGTTCTGTGATTTTTCATTAATTGATAAGTTTTCAAAGATTAAAATTAATTAAAATCATCATTTACTGTGTTGTTGTGAAAGAAATTTGTTTAATATTGGATTTTTTCAGAAAAACGGAAACCTATTCCATGAAGGTTTTCGATCAGAATATCCTGTTCATCGGCCAATACTTTGCGCAATCTGGAAATAAATACATCCAGACTTCGCCCCATAAAGTAATCATCATCTCCCCAAATTGCTTTCAGAATATCCTGCCTTTTTAGAACGGTGTTCTTGTTTCGGATAAAATAGAGAAGCAGTTCAGATTCTCTTTGGGTAAGACTAATAGTATTCACTGTATCCTGTAAAGTGTAATTTTTAGGATCAAAGTCATATTTCCCAACTTTATAATTTGAAGAATATATGTTGGTTTTTTTCGAACGTTTCAGAAAAACTTCAATTTTCAGAATGAGTTCTTCTATACTGAAAGGTTTTACCAGATAATCATCAGCTCCTATCTTAAGTCCTTTGATACGGTCTTCTTTTAATGCTTTTGCTGAAATAAAAATGATGGGAATATCAGCGTTTTTATGGCGAATCTGTTCCGCCACTTCAAAGCCGTTCAGTTCTGGCATCATAATATCCAGCAGGCAGATATCAAAACTTTGGTCGCTAAAGGCTTCAAGAGCAGATTTTCCATCAGAATAGCAGCTGATGTCATAATATGTTTCCAGGCTGTCCTGTATCAGGAAAGCAATCGTTTCGTCATCTTCAGCATATAAAATTTTAGATTTCTCCATAAGTACTTATTCAAATTAAAACGGGAAAAATAGAGTAGTGGTAATTCCTTTGTCAGCATTATTCTCAACTGAAATTTTCCAGTTATGTTCCTGCACAATTTTTTTTACATAAAACAACCCTAATCCAAAACCGTTCACCTCTTCACTTCTTTTTGTATTTACTCTGTAAAACTTCTCAAAAATATGAGAAATATTTTTAGACGGAATTCCTATTCCATTGTCTTTAAACTTTAAATATACTCCTTTTGAATCTTTATAAGATGAAATCACAATTGTAGGTTTCACCTCACAATATTTAATAGAATTATCTAAAATATTGTAAATAATGTTGGTAAAATGAAATTCATCAGCCATGATTGAAGTGCTGCTGTCAATTTCTATATGAATTGTGAGACCTTCGTCTTTTTGTTGTATAGCATCAGCAATATCCTGAATAAATGGAAGCAATATAATTTTCTGAAGCTTTAATGACATTCCTGAAGCATCATTTCGGGCAAGATTTAATATTTTTTCAATGTGGCTGTTAAGTTTGTAGCTTTGATTGATAATGATAGACGTATAAGTTTGCAGTTTAGTATTTTCCTTCACCATGTCTTGCTTATTGAGCGCTTCTGATGCCAAAAGGATCGAAGATAAAGGTGTTTTAAACTCGTGGGTCATATTATTAATGAAATCACGCTGTAGTTCCGAGAATTTTTTCTGCTGAATGATCGTATAGATAGAATATACATATACAAGAAGAATAATAATCAGGGCAAATGTAAGCAAGTACCAAAATCGTAACGAACTGATCAGATAAGTTGCTTTATCAGGAAACCGGATAGAAAAATAATAGATGAGGTTTTTATGCTTCGGAAAGTTGATTACCTTATTACTGGGCTGTTCCTGATGGGTAGTCATATACTTTCCATAAATCATTTTATCGCTGTGACAGTTGTATAGGGCATATACATAATCAGTATTGATCTGAAGACGGGTGAATTCTGTTTTCAGATAATACTCAAGCACTACAGGATGAAACTCATTGTTGATATTAACTACATAATAATCATTGGCAATATTTTGAACAGGGCTTTCGGTAAAAGAACTTTTTCCGCCGGATAATTTTTCCGCTACTTCCATCAACGCAATATTTACCTTTTGATTGAATTTCTTATCTTCAAGATTATAAGCCTGGCGAGCCCAGATCAACTGAGCTATTAAAATACCGATAATAGCGATAAACCCCAGCGTTATAATGATATTGAGTCTTTTGATTTTCATTTTATAAGGCAATATTATCCAAAAATATCTATTAATCTTTTATCATTAACAACTCGTTAACAAATGTTTGATAACGGTTAACAAGTTATATAGCTTATCTGCTTTACATTTGCTATATCATAAGGGAAAATACAAATGTATTTATGATATCTAACTATAAAAATTTATACTCATGAAAAAATTAAAAATTACAGCAGTTTTAGCAGTTCTAGCTTTCTCTCCATTCTATGCTAATGTATTCTCAGTAGAAGGTTCTTCAATTGTAAAAATGGTTGCTGATGGTATCAAATGGAAGTCAGAATCTATAGATGTAGGAAATATTCCTCAGGGAAAACCAAAAATTATCAGATTTGAATTTACCAATACAAGTTCAAAACCAATCATTATACAAAATGTAGCTCCTTCATGTGGTTGCACAACAGCAGATTATACTAAAACTCCTATTCAGCCAGGTAAAAAAGGTTTTGTAGAAGCAAGCTATAATGCTGCAGCGGCTGGCCCATTCATGAAAACGGTGAACGTTACAACCAGCGAAAGTAAGACACCTAAAACCCTTTCTTTCAAAGGAACAGTTGCTTCATAACTCATATTTCAATATTCGATAAAAGCCGTTTTACAGAAAGTAAAACGGCTTTTATTTTATTACTATCTCCTGCATAATTTAAAAAAGTGACAGGAAGAATAATTATATTAAATTTACATACAAAGTATCATTAATTTTCTCCAGGAATCTTTTGTCGCCTGCAGAATCTATATTATATTTATTAAAATCATTAAATTATGAGTATGTATACACAACCTATGTTGCGCGAAGGTGCACTAAAAGATAAAGTAGCGATTGTAACCGGAGGGGGAAGCGGTCTTGGAAAAGCGATGACCAAATATTTTCTTGAGCTGGGAGCCAATGTGGTAATCACTTCCAGAAATCTGGAGAAATTAGAAACCACAGCAAAGGAACTGGAAGCCGAAACCGGTGGAAAAGTTCTTTGTGTAGCTTGTGATGTAAGAAACTGGGATGAGGTGGAAGCGATGAAAGAGGCAACTCTTAAGGAATTTGGAAAGATTGATATTCTTCTTAACAATGCTGCTGGAAACTTTATCTCACCAACAGAAAAGCTAACTCATTCTGCTTTTGATTCCATTTTAGATATTGTTTTAAAAGGTACCAAAAATTGTACACTTTCTGTAGGAAAGCACTGGATAGATTCTAAAACTCCCGGAACTGTTCTGAATATTGTTACCACTTATGCATGGACAGGTTCTGCCTATGTTGTACCATCTGCTTGTGCCAAAGCAGGAGTGTTGGCAATGACCAGATCATTGGCTGTAGAATGGGCAAAATATGGAATTCGTTTCAATGCCATTGCACCTGGCCCTTTCCCTACTAAAGGGGCTTGGGATAGACTTCTTCCAGGAGATTTACAGGAAAAATTTGATATGAAGAAAAAAGTTCCGTTGAGAAGAGTAGGAGAACATCAGGAGCTGGCTAACCTTGCAGCTTATCTTGTTTCAGATTATTCTGCTTATATGAATGGAGAGGTTGTAACCATTGATGGCGGAGAATGGCTTCAAGGAGCAGGAGAATTCAATATGCTTGAAGCGATTCCAAGTGAAATGTGGGATGCTTTAGAAGCGATGATTAAAGCTAAAAAGTCGAATTAATTAATTAATTAATTTTTTTATATAAAAAGCTCCCGGATTTGTAACAATTCCGGGAGTTTTTTTTACCTATATATAAACCTTTTTCAAATGAAGTATAAATTTCCAATACTTGTTTCAGCCGTTGCAGTATTTCTTTTTACGGGATCTGTATACGCGCAGGAGACTCCAAAATATGATTATGTAGAAGCATTTAAACCATTTTTCTACCCTCAGACTGGTACGGAAACCCGCTCTGCAAGTGGACAACCGGGACATGCCTATTGGCAGAATTCAGCAGATTACCATTTAAATGTAAGCCTGAATGAAGATAAAAAAGAGATTTCAGGAACTGCCGAAATCACTTACACAAATAATAGCCCAGATCAATTAAACTTCCTTTGGCTACAGCTTGATCAGAATTTATTTGCAAAAGATTCCCGAGGGAATGCTGTAGTACCTTTATCTGGAAGTAGAAACGGAGCCCATGGAGAAGCTTTTGAAGGAGGCTATACTATTAAATCTGTAAAACTTGATGGGCAGGAAGTTAAATATACGATTACAGATTCAAGGATGCAGATTGATCTGCCTAAAGAATTAAAAGCGAAAGGTGGAGTTGCCAAAATTACCATCAATTATTCTTTTATTTCTCCTGAATATGGCTCAGACAGAATGGGAATACAGAATACTAAGAATGGTAAAATATTTACCATGGCACAATGGTATCCGAGAATGTGTGTGTATGATGATGTATTAGGCTGGAATACTTTACCATACCTGGGAGCTTCGGAATTCTATTTAGAATATGGAAATATTACGGCTAATATTACTGTACCTGCCAATCATTATGTGGTAGCATCCGGAGAATTGTTAAATGAAAAAGAAGTATATAGTAAAGAAGAAATCAGCCGATGGAATCAAGCTAGAAATAGTGATAAAACCGTAATGATTCGTCCTGAAGCTGAAATCGGAAAAAATAAGGCAACAGGAACAAAGACCTGGAAGTTTAAAATTCTACAGGCAAGGGATTTTGCCTGGGCTTCATCTGAAGGGTTTATTTTGGATGCTGCAAAAATTAATCTTCCCAATGGCAAAAAATCATTGGCTATTTCTGCTTATCCGGTTGAAAGTGCTGGTGATAAAGCATGGGGAAGATCTACAGAATATACGAAAGCTGCCATTGAACATTATTCAAATAAATGGTATGGATATACTTATCCGGCAGCAACCAATGTAGCGGGAAATGAAGGCGGAATGGAATATCCGGGAATTGTTTTCTGTCATATGGATTCAAAAGGAGCAAGTCTTTGGGGAGTTACAGATCATGAATTTGGGCACAATTGGTTTCCTATGATTGTAGGTTCTAATGAAAGACTATTTGCTTGGATGGATGAAGGGTTTAATACTTTTATCAATGGATTATCAACTGAGGCATTCAATAAAGGGGAATACTACAGAAAAAAAGATATAGCAAAGTCTGGAAGCTTTCTAATGAGTGATAACTTAGAGCCCATTATGGTAGGGCCAGACAATATGAAAGAAATGAGTATTGGAGCATTGGCTTACTATAAGCCGGGCATGGGTTTATCTATTTTAAGGGAAACCATCCTTGGGCCTGAAAAATTTGATAAAGCATTCAGAACCTATATTGATCGTTGGGCTTTCAAACATCCTACCCCATGGGATTTCTTCCATACGATGGAAAATGTTTCCGGTGAAGAATTAAATTGGTTCTGGAGAGGATGGTTTTTTAATAAATGGAAAATTGATCAGGCAGTTAAGGATGTAAAATATGTGAATGGAGACTTTAAAAGTGGAGCCCAGATCACCGTTGAAAATATTGGCCAGCTACCAATGCCTACAACTGTTGAGCTAAAATTCAAAGATGGAACAGTACAAAATGTAAAGATTCCTGTAGAGGTTTGGAAGAGAAATAAAGAATGGAAATTCAAAGTAGATTCCAATAAAGAAATTGCTGAGGTAAAAGTGGATCCGAATTCTATGGTTCCTGATGTTAATCCAAAAAATAATAGTTGGGGACCTTCAGATGCAAAACCTATTGATAAGATCAATCCAAAAGATTTTATGGGAACTTATGGATCTAAAGAATCCCAATTTAAAATTACATTTATCGAAAAAGATGGCCAACTTTATGGAAAACCTGCTGGCCAGACAGAATTTCCTTTGGAATACCTGGGTGATAATAAATTCATTTTTGAACAGGCAAACGTTACCATTATTTTCAGTAAAGATAAAAAGACGATGACTCTTGAAGATGTTGGAAGAGAACATACATTCAATAAAGAATAACTTTTGCTTTTTGAATACAGGAGATAATTTAACATTATCATGATATACATAAGGCTTCTCTGATCCGGAGAAGTCTTATTTTTGTCCCAAATTGATAAAATATATGAAGAGTTTCAGATTTTCAATGATGTTTCTTATGCTTTTTGCATTGGGATTTTCACAAGACCTTACCGTAATGAGTTTTAATATCAGATTGAATGTTGCTTCTGATAAGGAAAATGCATGGCCTGAGAGAAAACAGGAGGTTACAGATTTATTAGCTTATTATCACCCTGATTATTTCGGAGTTCAGGAAGCACTTCCTGAACAGATGAAGGATATTAAAAATGGTTTGAAGAATTACAATTATATTGGAGTAGGAAGAGATGATGGGAAAGAAAAAGGAGAATTTTCTGCTATTTTTTATGATACCCAAAGATTGGAAGTCGCAAAATCAGGAACGTTCTGGTTGTCTGAAACCCCTGAGAAACCTTCAAAGGGATGGGATGCGGCCTTGAACAGAATCTGTACGTATGCCATCTTCAAAGATAAAAGCTCAAAAAAGGAATTTCTGGCTATGAACCTTCACTTTGATCATGTTGGAAATGTAGCCAGAGTAAAATCATCCGAGCTCATTCTGAAAAAGATTAAAGAGCTTAATCCTGGAAATTTGCCGGTAACAGTAAGCGGAGATTTTAATCTTACTGATGATACAGAACCAGTTAAAATACTTTCAAAAAATATGAATGATACCTTTAATCATTCGGAGACCAAACATTATGGGCCTGTTGGAACCTTTACCGCCTTTAATGTTAATGAAGTACCCAAAGAAAGAATAGATTATATTTTTACAAAAGGCTTTAAGATAAGATCTCACCGTCATATCAATGACAGAAGGGAGAACCTTCTTTATCCGTCGGATCATTTTCCGGTTATGGTGAAGCTTTCCTTTTAAAATTAGATAGTGGGAAAATCAATTTCAAATCCAATTCCTCTGAGGGATTGGATTTTTACATTGGGATCATTACTGAAATACTTTCGCAGTCTGCTGATAAATACATCAAGGCTTCTTCCTGTAAAATAATCGTTGGTTTCCCATAGATTGTCCAGGATATTATTTCTTGTGATCGTAGAGTGATTATGCTTTAGAAGATACAACAGAAGTTCTTGCTCTCGAACGGTCATTCGCGCATTTCCGCTAGGGTGGGAAAGAAGGAGTTTTTGAGTGTCCAAAGAGTATTCACCAATCTTCACCTGGGATTCTACAGCAGGAGGTGAAATTCTTTTCAAAATATTTCTGATCCTCAATACCAGTTCTTCAGGATCACAAGGTTTGGCAATATAATCATCAGCTCCTATTTTTAACCCGGTTAAACGATCAATTTTTTGATTCTTTGCAGTGAGAAATAAAAGCGGAAAGTTGTTCTTTTCTTTTAATATTATTTTTGCCAGTGAAAACCCATCGATATTAGGCATCATAACATCCAGAATGCCCATCTGAAAAGGAAAATCATTGGTGAGAAGGGGAATGATATCCTCAGGATTCTGAAACCAGCTAACATCAAAGTCTTCCAGTTCAAGATATTGTTTAAGTATTGTTCCGAAATCAGAATCGTCTTCTGCCAATAAGATTTTAGTTTTCATAAGGAATGGTTATTTTAAAAGTACTTCCAACGCCGGGCTGGCTGGACACATCAATCTTACCGTGATAAGAGGTAATGATTTCCTTCACGAAGTAAAGTCCAAGCCCAAGTCCTTTACTATTATGAATATTATTCGACTGTATTCTGTAGAATTTTTCAAAAATATTTTTCAGTTCTTTACTTTCCATCCCTTGCCCATTGTCGGAAACTTCAATTTTCAAATGTTGAGAAGAAGTATTGGTATTGATTTTCACCATGGAAGCTCCATATTTGATACTATTTTCACAAAGGTTCTTTACCACTGTTTCCATGAAGTTTTTATCAAAAGGAAGCTGTGTGGAGACTTTATTTTCAAATTTAAAATCTATTTTCGGATAGGTAAAGGCCAGATCCTGAATAAAAAAGTCCCAGTTTTCAGGTTGTATTGCAATTATTTCATCCGGTGTTTCATCTTTATGAAGCTGTAGCATAAGGCTTTCCAGTCTGGTAATCTGTCGGTCAATAAGTGGAAGAGTATCCGGATTCCAGCCTTTTTTTAACGTTTTGGAAGCTATTTTTAATGTCGCTATAGGGGTTTTAAACTCATGTGAAATGTTATCCACAACAGTGTGGAGGACTTCTACCTGTTTTTGCTGCTTGATGAGGTTTTTGACAGTGAGAATGTATAACAAAAGAACACTGGCAAGTAAGCTGATACAGCAGATAATTAAAACAATAATTCCTCTGAAAACGAGACTTTGTATATTTTCAATTTCAATTTCCGTTTTGGTCTCAACATGAAATGAATCTATATCACTAACGGTCTCCTTTCCTGTGGTTTCTTGGATAGAAGACGTTCGCCATGTCCCAATGCTGGTAATTCGTGGTTTTTTTACCTTATCTTTTGTTTCATAAATGGTAACGGGATGCTGTATTAGCTTGGTGCTGTCAGGAAGATGTTGGATGACACTATATTGAATTCTTACACAGATGATATATCCGTTTTTTTTGTATCGATCATGAATGTAGTTTGTTAAATTCTTACTGGAATTCTTTTTGTTATCAACCAGATATCTTAAAAAATCCTGTTTGTTGAGCTTTTTGTGATAATATTGAGTAATAATTTTTTTCAGGGAATCACTTTTCTTATCACCAGAAGAATGATTGTTGACTACTTGATCAGTATAAACTGAAATGTTCTGGTCTATAGATCTATATATTTCCCTTTCTTTAACCTGATACGTCTGATATATAAAATATACTTGAATGCCCAGCAAAAAAAGGAATAGCGTGGCAAAAATATAAATCAGATTTTTATTCTTGGATATCATCAAAACAAAGATAGAGTTTTAACATTTTCCTGAAACAGTATTTTTATCATTAACCTTTCATTAACCAATCTTACGATTGATAATATTTTTTTTAATTTTAGCATACAAATACAATATTATGAAGAAACTAATTATCTCTTTTATGCTGTTGGTGGCAATTATAATGAACGCACAGACGCATCGGTTCATTTACGAACTTCAATACAGATCAGATGCTAATGATGCAGCATATGAGAAAGAAGAAATGGTACTGGATATTAATCCGGAAGAAGTGAAATTCTATGAATTTGAATTTCTGGTCAACGATTCTCTTAATATTCTTCATGGTGGCATGTCCTCTCAGCATACCAGTCAATCTGAGCAGACAATTATTCGAAAAAAAAATACAAATACAAATAAAAATTACTTTCAGATTCAAATGATGCCTTATTATTATGTTTTTGAAACAGAAGACAATATTCAGTGGAAAATAGAGACGGATACTAAAAAAATCAATAATTATAGTTTACAGAAGGCGACAGCAAGATTTGGGGGAAGAAATTGGACGGCATGGTTTACTTCAGATATTAATATTCCTGAAGGACCTTATAAATTCAGAGGGTTACCAGGCCTGGTTCTGTATGTGGAAGATGATAAGAAAGATTATGTTTATTCCTTCTCCAGAAATATTAACCTTCCCAAAACCTATGATACAAAAAGCTTTCTTGAAAAACATTATTCACTAGATCCTATTACTATTGATTATAAGAAATGGGTGAAACTTAATCTTGAATTTTATAATGATCCCTATGCTAGAATGAGAACAGAATTTCAGCCCGGCTGGGATGTACGGATTGAAGGGAGGCAAATTAAGAGTAAAGAAGAATTTGCCGGTCTCACCAAACAAACCCAGATGAATATAAAAAAGTATTATAACCCGATAGAATTGGATAAAGCCATTCCTTATCCGTAAAATATAGTTTAAATCCATTTTAAAAGCCTGAATCAAAAAATTCAGGCTTTTCATTTTTAAGGCTAAAAAGACGTTAACCCATCATTAACCTTCTATTAACCGAATTTCTCCTGTTCAATATAGATTTTTGTAGTGTAAAACAAGAGGTGATATGATATCATTCTCAAAAATATGACCATGAATAAAACTTTTCTTTTTCTGTGCTTTCCAATGATGATGATGGCTCAAAAACAAAAAATTGCAGGAACGGTAATGAATACCGAAAATGAAAAACTCCCAGCTGTGAATGTGATCCTTTACAATTCCAGAAATGAGTTCATTAAAGAGTTAAAAACCGATGGTAACGGAGGTTTTATTCTGGAAGGTGTTAAAGAACAAAATGTTAAGCTGGTAATTAAAAACAATGGATACTCTTTATTTGAAAAGAATCTAGATTTGGAAAAATCTGAAGCTTTGCAAATTATTCTTAGAAAGGAGGCAAAAGAAATAGAAGGCGTGGTGATGACTAAACGAAAGCCATTGATCAAAAGAAAAGTTGACCGCCTTGAATTTAATGTTGAGAATAGCAATATTTCATCACTCAATGCATGGGAAATTTTAAAGAACACTCCGAATGTTGCGGTAAATAACAATGTTCTTACAGTAAAAGGCAGTACTGGAATTTTAGTGACAATTAATGATAAAAAAGTAATGCTGACAGGAGATGAACTTAAAAATCTCTTGGAAAATACACAGGGAGATGAGGTGAAATCTGTAGAAGTAATTACCAATCCACCTGCAAAATATGAAGCTTCAGGAAGTGCGGTGCTCAATATTGTCATGAAAAAGAACAAAATTGAAGGCTATCGTGGAATTTTGTCTTCAAAATATATTCAAACGCAATATGCAAAGGCAGTTTTCGGACTGTCTCAATATTATAAGAAGGATAAGCTCTCCGTTATGGCAAGCTATTATAAAGGGATGGGGACTTATCTCCGTGAAGGATTTGACTATGTTCATTATCCCGAAAGCCAAACCAGATGGGTGAGTACAATGAATAGGAAGGATAAAAACACTAACCAGAATACTCTGAATTTTAATGTGGAATACGAACTGGACAGTTTGACCAGTTTGAGCCTCAACTATTCAGGGTATTTTTCTCCAAAATCTTATGGAATCTACGATGTGCCTACAGAAATTTACAACAGTCAGGAAATCATAGAATCTCATTATAGAACATTGAACGATCATGAAGCAAGTTCTTCCAATAATTCTGTTAGTTTTCAGATAGATCGAAAATTAAATAAAAAAAGTAATCTATCATGGATTAATTATTTTACCAGCAACAATACCAAAAAATATCAGAATGTGGCAACTCATTTAGATTTTGCCGGTCAATCTCCAAGAGAGGAAAACTTTATGACTCAAAATAAAGCTGATGTGCAATTATATTCCACCCAGTTGGATTATCAATGGAAAGGAGAAAAACTGGAGCTGGAGTCGGGTGCCAAATACAGCTTCGTAAAAACAAACAGTACACTTGATTTCTCTGATAATGAAAATGGATCTATAGAATACAGACCTGAAAAAAGCAGTGTCTTTGATTATAAAGAATATAATTTTGCCTTATACTCTTCACTGGCATACAATATAGGAAAGTGGAATTTTAAAGGTGGGCTTCGTGCGGAAATGACAGATCTTGAAGGAGTCGTTTCTGAGCCTTATGAACGAAATAAAAGCAACTACTGGAGCTTCTTTCCTACTTTTTATGCACAATATACAACTGAAAATAAGCATGAGTTTGGGTTTTCCTATGGTAAAAGGATCAGCAGACCTACTTATTCATGGCTGAATCCGGCAAAATCTTATTATAATCTATTCTCTTATTTTCAGGGAGATCCACAATTAAAGGCAACTATTATCCATAATCTCAACCTTTCATATTCCTGGAAAGATTGGCATCTTGATCTGTATTACCGTAAAGAACTACATCCGTCTATGGAAATCTCCTATCAGGTTCCGGAAACCAATAATGTAGTGTATCATTTTACCAATATTGAAAAAGGGCAGGCGTTTGGATTAAGTTTGTACAAAAATATCCAGATAAAACCCTGGTGGAATGTAGTAGTCTCTGAAAATCTGGAGCACAACGAAAATTATTTCAATGGGGTGGATGGTATATTACATAAGAATAAAGTTTGGAATTGGATGTCCAATATTTCTACAAGCTTTACATTAGATAAAACCAGTGACTGGAAAATAGAGATGGGGCATCGTTATTATTCGCCGGGGGTTCAGGGGCCTTTCAGAATTTCTGCTACCTGGAATGCTTATTTTGTCATGAATCGGAAGTTCTTTAATAAAAAGCTGGAAGCCTCTTTCTTTGTCAATGATATCTTTAGAACAATGGGGCAGAAAGTAGTTACAAAATATGCCAATCAGGATAATTATTTCCTGGATTATACGGATAGCCAAGGGGTTACATTATCACTTAAATTCAACTTTGGAAACCAGGCTGTAAAGAATGCAAAAACAATCAGAAAAACATCGGAACAAGATAGGCTTTAGAATGTTTTAAATAAAAAGTCAATTATCATAAAACATTATTACAAAAGAAATTCTCACTTGGTGTTACATTTTCGCTATTTTTGATACTTATCTTAAAAAGAGATCATTATGAAGAGAATTTTTTCCGGAATGCTGGTGGTTGTTTCTTTGTTGCAGCTTTCCGCTCAGGAATTGTATATGCCGAGAAATATTAAAAGAGCTTATGAGAAAGGAACCCGTGATATTTCAGGGGCACCTGGCAAAAACTACTGGCAGAATAAAGGAACTTACAATGTTGATGTAAAAGTAGATGCCAATACGAAGATCGTTTCCGGAAAAGAAACAATTGTTTATACTAATAACAGTCCGGACAATCTGAATGAATTGGCTATCAGATTTGTGAATAACCTGCACAAGCCACAATCTCCAAGATCAGGAACAGTTTCCAAAGATTTCCTATCCACAGGGCTTAGAATTAAATCATTTATTGTAAACGGTGAAAAGTATGACATCAATAGTGATGATTGGGGAACTGTTGAAAAAGTAAAATTAAAGTCAGCTTTAAAATCAAAATCAAAAGCTGAAGTTAAAATAGAATGGGAATATCCACTTTCTGTACAGAGTGGGAGAGAAGGGCAGATTGATCCGGAAACATTCTATGTAGCCTATTCTTTCCCTAGAATTTCCGTATATGATGATTATAATGGATGGGATATGCTTCCGCATTCCGACAGACAGGAATTTTATAATGATTTTAATGACTATAGTTTTGCCATCACTGCACCGAAAAATTATGTAGTGTGGGCAACCGGAGATTTTCTAAATCCTGAATCCGTTCTTCAGCCTGAATATTTGAAAAGGTATAAAGCTTCATTGAAAAGTGATAAGCTGATGCATATTGCTACTGAGCAGGAAATGAAGTCCGGAAAAGTAACCCAGCAGAACAAATGGAACGTCTGGAAGTTTAAAGCCAATCATATAACAGACTTTTGTTTTGCTTTGAGTAATCATTATGTATGGGATGCAGCAAGTGTTCAGTTGAAAACCAAAAGAGCAAGCGTTCAGGCAGGATATAAAGCGGGAGCTAAAGATTTTGAACATTATGTAGATTGGATGCGTTACAATCTGGATTGGTTTTCTAAAAACTGGCCGGGAGTAGAATATCCTTATAATGTAATGACAGCCATTCAGGGGTATGCTGACATGGAATACCCAATGATGATTAATGATACAAGTATTCCTGATGATCTTCAGGATGCCAGACTTACCGCAGATCATGAAATTGCACATACTTATTTCCCTTTCTATATGGGAATTAATGAAACAAGATATGCCTTTATGGATGAAGGATGGGCAACTACGCTGGAGTATTTAATCGGAATTGATGAGAATGGTGAAGAAAAAGCGAAAGATTTTTATAAAAACTTCCGTGTAAAAAGATGGATCAATGATCCGTCTGCAGAACAGGATCAGCCAATCATTACGATGAGTACACAAGTGAGTGGCTCAGGATATGGAAACAATTCATACGTAAAATCTTCTCTATCTTATCTGGCACTAAAAGATTATCTGGGAGACGAGCAGTTTAAAAAAGCATTACACCATTATATGGATAACTGGAACGGGAAGCACCCGGTTCCATGGGACTATTTTAATTCTATGAGTACAGGTTCAGGAAAAAACCTGAATTGGTTCTTCCAAAACTGGTTTTATACCAATAATTATATTGATTTAAAAGTTGCCGGAGCTTCTCAAATGAATGATTTGCTTACCGTGAATGTTGCTAATGTAGGCGGGTTTGCCATTCCGTTTGATGCTATATTATCTTATGAAGACGGGACTACAGAAAAATTACACTTTTCACCATCTGTGTGGGAAAAGGATCAGAAACTAACAGATCTGGTGATTCCTATTAAGAAAAGAGTAAAATCGGTACAATTAGATGGAGATATTTTCATGGATTATACACCAGGAGATAACAGTAAAACTCTATAAAATAAAAGCCTTCAGTATCTGAAGGCTTTTTTATTTTAAAAAAATGCAGTTAATCTTAAACCAAGGGTGATATAACTTATCTTTTCTTTAGCAATAATATTATTCAATTGCTCATCCAGTTCTGCACTTTCTTTGATTTCATCGCTAAAGTGGTAACGGATGGTAGAGTTGATCAGATTATAATCCGTGTAGAAAGTAAGTCCTAATCCAGGATTAAACTTATAAGTCATAGAGGCTCCCGTATTCCAACGGAAAGCAGGCTTTGGTTTGTATCTTGCGATCTGAAGTTGATGATTCGGAGCATCTATATTATCTCCTTTTACAAAAACTTTTCCACTTGCGGTAGCTGCATAGCCTCCTGTTGCCTTTAAAGTAAGCTGCCATTTATCAGAGAATTCATGAGAGAAATAAGGGCCAATACCTGCAGACAAAAAGCCCATAGATTGTGTTTTAACCTCATGATCGCCAAAATCCTGCCCATCATCAAAAGTAATTCTTTGAGATTTAATAGGGAAGCTGCTAAAAGTGATGTCTGCACCTACTCCCCATTTTTTAGAGAAGAAATAAGCACCTTCTATTCCGCCTTCAAAGCCGACTTGTTTTTTGTTGTCCAATTCAGATTCTTTAAGGAAGTTGGTGGTACCTAATGCCGTACCCATTTTTAGGGCAAGGAAAGATGGATAGTCATTTCCTTGTATTCTGGATAAAATACTTAAATTATCTCCTTTGTTCTTATAAATTTTATCAATAAAAAAATATCCAAGCTCAGTAGATATGATTCCGATTCCTGCTCCAGCAAGAATATCAGGAACCCAGTGTCTGTTATTTAAATTTCTTCCAAGTCCTGTAAGTGTTGCAGAGCCATATCCGGCGATACTGTAGGCAGGATTTACCATTCCATATTCTTTATGCAAAAAGCTGGCATTGGTAAAAGCCATAGCAGCATGACCTGATGGGAAAGAGTTGTTTTTGGATCCATCTGGACGCTCAACTTTTGTTGTATACTTAATGGAATTGACCAGGATCCCCATAATCACCAAGCTGGCACCATAAGATAAAGTAGCTCTTCCAATATTGTTTCGTCCTTTTACGCCTCCCAATTTTAGTCCGTAAACGGCTACAGCAGGTGCATATTGAAGATAATCATCATATTTTACCTTGAAGTTGGGGAGGTATCTGTTTCTCACTTCACGGATATTTTCTTTTTCTCCCCATGTTGCCGCAGCAGCTGTAAAAAGAATAGCAGGAGCCACAGATTTTTTTACCCATTCCTTCTTGAAAAATGGTGTAGACTCTTTGATAGGTGTGTTGGTGTTGATTAAAGCAATATCCTGCTTAAGGTTTCGAGATTGGATTGTATCCTGTGCTTTATAACTATATAAATGCAGTAAAATCCCTGATGCTAGGGCTATTTTTTTCATCGTTGTGATCCTGAAATTTAAAATCACGTAAAAATATAAAAAAAATCTATCCCAAACTTGGAATAGATTTTAAATATTTAATAATTTATAAGATTTGTTAATTAACTCTTAATCCAGCTCTTAGCCCATTAGCTGCTACTACAGACTGCATCTTTGTTTTTTGTCCTGCTGTAAACATATATAAAGACTTGTCATTAGAATAATCCATATAATTCATAAACATTACAGATCTCTTTACTCCATAGCAAGTATTATAAAGCGGGTAAGTTGGGTTACCTGTATTAGCAGTTGTTTGGGTAGGAGTATCTGCAATAAGGTCATCTCCACATGTTGTATCACCCCAGATATGTCTAAGTCCCATGTAGTGACCTACTTCGTGAGTAGCTGTTCTTCCTAAGTTAAAATTAGCAGATGTTCCGGTTTTACCAAAAAATGGAGCTGCTATTACTACACCATCTTTCCATGTACCAGAATCTTCAGGCCATGATGAGTAGCCAAGGATATCCCCTCTAGTATCAGGCATACGTCCCACTACCCAAATATTGAAGTTGTTTGTAGTATTTGTAGCATCAATACCTCCTGTAGATGCTTTTTTCATGGTGTTGTTTTTTACATCTGTGGCACCCCAAGAGGATTTAGTTGTAGATTTTCTTACTGTATTTACTAGCTTAAATCTTACTTTTACATCACCTGCTTTTACCCCTTGAAATTCTGTAGGTATTTTTGAAACATCAGAATTTGTTCCACCGTAATCTTCATTTAATACGGTAATCTGTTCTGCAATTCTTGCATCTGATACATTTTCCGCAGCTGTACTGTATAATACATTCACCACTACCGGGATTTCAACAGTTCCATCGGCTAGAACTTTTCCCATGGCCATGTTTTTAGCGAAATTGGTAGCATTGGATTCAAAATCAGCAACTTTTTGTCTTAATGCCGGGTCATTTTTTAAAGCTTCATTTCTCATTTCTTCTGAAGGGCAATTTCTTTGTGTAGCACTAAGAGGAGAAGAAGCTTCTGAATTCATTGGTGTTTCATTTTGGTTGTTTACGCTGTCATTATTACATGCAGACATTAATCCCAGAGCAAGAGCTCCAAATAATAGTTTTTTCATATCGCTTTATAATTTTGAGAATGTGAAATTATATTATTTGAAATTGATATGCAAGTTATTTTGCATTTTATTTAAATAATTCTCATTTAATGATTGATTTAATTGTGTTTTGTTTATTTAAAATGGATTTATATTGAATTTTAATTAAAATTGAAAATAATTAATATATTTCACAATTAAGTGGATTGAGTGAAATAAAAAAATTCTATAACTATTTATTTTTATAGAATTTTTTTAATATTACTGTTAGCCGGCAAAGCCATTTTTAATAGCAAAAACAGCTAATCCAACACGGGTTTTTAAATCCAGTTTTTCACATAATTGGTCTCGATAGCTCTCTACTGTTCTGGGACTGCAGCACATTCTATCTGCGATCTCTTTATAGCTTAGCTCAGTGACTGTGTATTTCAGAAACTCTTTTTCACGTTCGGAGATCTTTACCGAAATTTCAGATTCATTAGCTTTATTAAGATTGGAAAAAATAATTTTTGAAGCCCATTCAGGGTAAAAGAATCCGTCGGTATTTAATCTTATCAAAGCGGTTTCCAAATCTTTGGGATGAGTATTTTTTAAAAGGTATCCCTTGGCTCCGTTTTTAATCATTTTAATTACACTATTATCGTCACCTTGCATGCTGAGTGCCATTATTTTGATTTCCGGATGATTTTTGGTAACCCATGCAGCTGTTTCAAAACCATCCATCACAGGCATACTCACATCCATAAGGATGATGTCCGGAATTTTATTTCCCTCTTCAAATTTTTGTATCAGATCTTTGCCGCTATCACAGACGTAGATAACTTCAAATTCGCTGAAGTTCCCGATAATCCCTTCAAGGGCTTTAGCTATAAGTATATGATCATCAACAATTACGATTGTTTTTTTCATGGCTGTTTTTTTAAGATAATATTAAGTTGGGTACCTGCATTTTTTTTACTTTCAAGAAGGAAATCGGCACCGATAATTTCAGCTCTATTTTTCATATTGGTAAGACCTATTCCGTTGGATTTTGTATGAGCTGTATCAAATCCAATTCCATCATCACGAATGGTGAGTTCCCAAAGTATATCTTCAGAAGTATTTAAACTGATAAATATATTTTTACAATGAGAATGTTTTATACTGTTTTGAATAAATTCCTGAGTGATTCTGAGCAGTAAATTTTTATGTACAAAACCCAAATCCAGCTGATCAAAATTATGTTCGAAGCTGATCAGACATTTCTTCAATGAATTGGTGTTGTCCACTTCTTCCTGGATCAAAGTGATGATTTCTTTTTGACTGATATTATCATCTGTAAGGGTTTTTGAAAGACTTCGCAGATCTTGTAAAGATTGATTGATAATTTGTGAAACCTGATCAATTCTTTCGTTGGCCTCCGGAACTTTGTTCTCATAAAGCATTTGTTGAACATATAGACTCACCAGGGTTAGTTTTTGTCCAATATTATCATGAAGTTCCCGCCCAATTTGCTGCATAGTAGCCTGTTGGATTTCCAGCTGAGTAGACAGTAACTCCCTTTGATGGATTTCGTTTTTCATTTCAATCTCATTAAGATATTCTTTCTTGCGCTGTCTGTAGTTTCTGATGTAGATACCTACTGCAACAGCAAACATTACAAAGAATGTATTGAAAAGAATGATTGTAGCTATTAATTCTGCTTTCCCCATATAAATGAACTTGCAAATAAAATATACATTACAGCTCCGGAAACCTGAAAATAAGCAAAATAAAGATCCCATATATCTCTATACTCCCAAAGCAGAGACATGAAGGTAAAAAATGGGAGCGTTCCTATATAAAAAAGAGTAATTCCCAGATTGATATAAAACATCCTGTTGGTACTAAATTTTAGGATCTCCGTTGAGTTGACCTGCTTATAATATTCCATGACTACCAAAACCATTAAAAATAAGCAACCTAAAGTATAATTTAGAGAATAAACAACCTTTTTTTCCATGAAAAGCGAAAGCTGTGGAATAAATGCGGCAAAGTACAGCACCGAAAATATATAGAACAACTTGGGCTTCTTCAAAGATTTTACTGCATACAGCCAATAAAAATATATAAACTGCAGGGGCATTACAAAGTAATTGTAAAAGATAATCCTATCGATACGAAGAGGTTTTTCTGCCCATTTCACAGAAGATTCACATAAAAAAATGGCAATAAGGTATAAAGAGAAATACTTCCAATGCAGTTTTTTTATACGGTTGAAATAAATAATGGAAACCAGAGCGGCTATGGCCTCTCCGGTGTACATAAATTGTGAGAAAAACCTCTGAAATTCAGTCATTGTTTATAATAAAGTTCTTTTAATTTATACTAGAACATTCCTCTGGAGTTTCCGGGAGGAGATAAGATCCCACTATTTTCACCTAATTCTCCAGGAGGTTCTTGTCCTCGTGCTGTAAGGGCAAGATTAGGTGATTTTCTTTTTTTAATTTGTAAAGTATGGAAATCACAATTGAAAACTTCCCCCTCAAGTTCTTTTTTTAAAGTAGGAATCATAACAAGGGTGTGTCTTCCAGAATATTCTGGTGATACCGGGTGACTTTCCATAATGCCCCAATTCTCCATTTTTGGATAAGCAGCATAGTAAAATCTGATGCCCAAGTCTTCCGGAGTACATTCGGGGTCTATTTTGTGGGCCTCATTTTCCATCAGTGCGATGAAATTCTTCAATTTCGGAAGATCAAACCATATAGAATTAGCATCTTCAATTCCCATGGTTTTGTTGATGGCATTCATTTGGTTCTGACGATAATTGTCAATAAGAACTTTCATGAGTTCATTTGACATTATTCCTGACTCAGAAGAATAGCGCTCATTAGTAGATTCTGTTTTCATAACTTAGTTTTATAATGGAATATCCGTATTTCTGCAAATTTCGTAAAAAAATAGGTTAAAAAATAGAGTAGGGAATAGGGAATTATACTATTATTTTTACCGTATTTTTACGGGTTGTATAGGAGTAGAAAAAGAGTAATGTAAAACTAGTTTATAGTACATAAAAAAACGGAGAAAAACTCTCCGCTTATTTTTAAATACATCCGTACTTTTTAGGATCTCTGCAAACTAGACCTGCTGTACAACAAAGACCTGTAGGACAATTCCAGAATTCGTCACAGGCAATCATTGGAGGAAGTACCCCGCCCGCAATTTTCTTTAGTTCGGTTCTTTTTAATTTTTTCATACTGATTTTGTTTAAGTTATTAATTTGTTTGAAAAGTAAATTTAATAATATTTCACTTTAAAAAGATATAAACTGTGAATAAAATTATTATTTTGAATTATTGGTGTGAATCTGATGATGTGTAGTTCATTAATTGTGAATATTTATTTTTTTTTAAAACGATATTGATATGTCTTTCTTTACAGTATCAAAAGGCTTTTTAAGTAGGCGGAAGGAAGAATAATCTTTACGGAAATTAATGCAGCTTCATTCTAAAAATATAAAAAATAAGTGCCGCAGATTTTCTCTACAGCACTTATCTACAAAAATTAATATATATGAAAAAAACTATTTTCTTCTTTTATTGTTCAGTGGGTCTGAATACTAATCCTGTTTCTACGAAGTAATCCAGGGTAATTCTGTCACCGTCATTTACATTTCCTGCAAGGATTTCTTTAGATAGTTTATTCAATACCTCTTGTTGAATTACTCTTTTTAAAGGTCTTGCTCCGAATGCAGGGTCATATCCTTTTTCCATCAAATAATCTACAGCATCCTGTGTGAATGTCATAATGATGTTACGTTTTGCTAGCATCTCATTAAACCCTCTCAATTGATACTGAACGATTTTTCCGATTTCTTTCTTTTTCAAAGGCTGGAACAATACGATCTCATCAATTCTGTTCAGGAATTCCGGACGTAACGTTTGCTTTAAAAGATCGAAAACCTGATCTTTGGTTTTATCCACAATCTCATCCTGATTTTCTTCGGTTAAGTTTTCAAAATTCTCCTGAATCAGATGTGAACCTAAATTCGAGGTCATAATAATGATAGAATTTTTAAAATTCACCACACGCCCTTTATTATCTGTTAAACGACCGTCATCCAAAACCTGAAGTAAGGTATTGAAAACATCCGGATGCGCTTTTTCGATCTCATCTAAAAGAACTACGGAATAAGGTCTTCTTCTTACCGCTTCAGTCAATTGTCCGCCTTCATCATATCCTACATATCCCGGAGGCGCACCTACCAATCTGGAAACACTGTGACGTTCCTGATATTCACTCATATCAATTCTGGTCATATTGTTTTCATCATCGAATAAAAACTCTGCCAGTGCTTTAGCCAGCTCAGTTTTACCAACACCGGTTGTTCCTAAGAATAAGAAGGATCCGATTGGTTTTTTATCATCACTTAATCCGGCTCTGTTTCTTCTGATCGCATCAGCTACAGCTTGAATTGCCTCATCCTGTCCTACCACTCTGTGGTGAAGTTCAGCTTCCAGGTTTAGTAATTTATCCCTCTCAGACTGCAATAACTTGGTTACAGGAATGCCTGTCCATTTTGCAATTACTTCAGAAATATTTTCAGAAGTTACTTCCTCTTTGATAAGCTCATTCTGATGGTTCTGCATTTCAAGTTCCATTTTGGAAAGATCATCTTCTTTTTCACGAAGTTTTCCATATTGGATTTCCGCTACTTTAGCATAATCTCCTGCTCTGGAAGCTCTTTCTGCTTCTAACTTCAGAGATTCAATATCTTTTTTGATCTGGGTAAGATCTTCACTTTTCTGTTTTTCTTTCAGCCATTTGGCGTTGATCTCATTTCTTTGTTCAGAAATTTTAGAGATATCTTCTTTTAAATGGTCGATTTTAGTTTGGTTGCCTTCTCTTGAAATTGCTGCTAGTTCGATTTCCAACTGCATCAATCTTCTGTCTAAAACATCCAGTTCTTCCGGTTTAGAATTGATTTCCATTCTCAGTTTAGCCGAAGCCTCGTCGATAAGGTCAATCGCTTTATCCGGTAAAAATCGGTCTGAAATATACCTTTGAGACATTTCCACTGCAGCGATAATCGCTTCATCTTTGATTCTTACTTTATGGTGAGCCTCATATTTATCTTTAATTCCACGAAGGATAGAGATGGCAGATTCAGTATCCGGTTCTTCTACCATTACTTTCTGGAAACGTCTTTCTAATGCTTTATCCTTTTCAAAATACTTTTGGTATTCATTTAAAGTGGTTGCTCCGATGGCTCTTAATTCACCTCTTGCAAGGGCAGGTTTCAGAATGTTGGCAGCATCCATTGCACCTTCACCTCCTCCGGCACCTACTAAAGTGTGGATCTCATCAATGAAAAGAATGATCTGCCCGTCAGATTTGATCACTTCATTCACTACAGATTTCAAACGCTCTTCAAATTCGCCTTTGTATTTTGCTCCGGCAATCAACGCTCCCATATCTAATGAATATAATGTTTTATCCATCAGGTTTTCCGGAACATCGCCACTGATAATTCTGTGGGCAATTCCTTCAGCGATAGCCGTTTTACCTACACCCGGCTCTCCAATAAGGATAGGGTTGTTTTTCGTTCTTCTGGAAAGGATCTGTAATACTCTTCTTATTTCTTCATCACGTCCGATTACCGGATCCAGTTTTCCTTCAGCAGCTAATTCGTTGAAGTTTTTAGCATATTTATTTAAGGACTGGTAAGTTTCTTCTGAGCTTGCAGAATTAGCTTTACTTCCTTTTCTTAATTCTTTAATGGCTCCTTCCAATAATTTTTTGGTTACACCCATGTCTTTCAACATCTGAGAAACTTCAGAGCTGGTTTCTATTAAGGATAACCATAAATGTTCGATCGTTACATATTCATCACCCATTTTTTTAGCGATGTTGGGTGCATCCAGCAATACTTTGTTTGCTGATTGTGAAAGATAGATATTTCCTCCCTGTACTTTAGGAAGCTTTTCTAAATTTTCACGGTTTCGCTCTCTTACTAAATTGGCATCTGCTTCAGATTTCTTTAATAGGAAAGGCGATATATTTTCATCCACCTGGAAGATTCCTTCCAGTAAATGTTGAGGTTCTATTTGTTGGTTGCCAAATTCCATTGCAACTTGTTGAGCTGCCTGAATGGCTTCTTGTGATTTTACAGTATATTGGTTTAAGTTCATATTTTCTATATTTTTGGTAATGATTCGTTTAAAGTTCAGTTTTAAAAAACATCAAGAAACTAAATTTTAAGGCTCAGTTTCTTAATGCCTATCAATTATTTAATCATGTAATCGAAGACTGTATCGCAAAAATCGTTCAATTATTAAATTTACAAAAAAATAGGACAAAATTTCCGGATTTGCTATTTTTAACGTAAAATTAACTTGACAAAATTTCCGATTTTATTTTTTATGGGAAAAAATAAATATTTAATATCTTGTCAGACGAAATAAAAACCGATGAAAACGTTTCAGGGATATATAGAAGAAGTGACGGATCAGATCAGTTCCGGAAACTATGACCATGCATTAAAGCGGATCATAGACTTTACACTCGATACAGAAAAAATTATTTTTTATAAAAAGACCAATGCATTTCTGAATTGGTACGATTCCCATCAATATTCCGAAGATGTTCCCGGAAAACTTAATCAGTTATTTTCTGAAATTACTGCTGAACTGAAGCAGAAAGAGCCGGCAGACCGCAATGTTCTGACCACCATGAACAATTGGGAAAAGAAGTATTCCAGTGCTTTCACATTGGGCCCGCTGAATCTTGAGATCAGAGCTGGTGAAATGATAGGATTGGTAGGAGAAAACGGAAATGGGAAAACAACGCTCCTCCGTTCTTTATGTGGAGAACTGAAAGAAACTAAAGGGGAACTGTATTTTCTTTTTCCTTATAAAGATCCGTATGATCTTCGTTCAAAGTTGATTTATATTCCACAGCGTACTCCTTCATGGAGAGGAAGTCTTCTTCAGAATCTCTTATTTGTTGCGGCATCATATAGATATTCACCTGCCGAATCTGTTGAAATTACAGAACTGATCATTGCCAGACTGGGGCTCAGGAAATTCAGAGAATATGCCTGGAAGGATCTAAGTTCAGGATATAAAATGAGATTTGAACTGGCCAGAATGCTTTTGAGAAAGCCTAAGATTCTTTTGATTGATGAACCGCTTGCCAATCTCGATATTATCGCACAGCAAACGGTTTTGGAAGATCTCAGACAGATTGCGGATTCTCCTTTTCGCCCTTTGGCAGTTGTACTTAGTTCTCAGCAGCTTTATGAGGTAGAGAAAAATTCCAGCCAGATTATTTTCCTGAAAAACGGAAAACAGCAGGATCTGAACAGAGAAGATGCGAAGTTTCTTATTATAGAGTTTGAAACCGATGAAAATATCACTGATCTGAAACGGAAGTTTTCGCAGCTTCCGCTTCAATCACTTGAGCAAAATGGAAGCACGTTTATAGCGGTGTTTGATAAAGAGATGAAACGGGAAGATTTTATACAGTCTTGTCTGGGGCAGGCGATCAGTATTGTTTATTTCCGTGATATTTCAAAATCAAGTCGGGCTTTTTTCTTAAAATAGATTTTATGTTTAAAAAAATAGATACTGCATTACTGCTTCGTTTTCCGCTGTTGTGGAATACCAAATTTCCTTATATGGTCATTGTAGGATTGTTATTTCATGTATTGGCCTTCCTTATTGGCTTCTGGTTTCAGGATTTTGGAAAAGATCTCCGTGACAAGAATTTTTATTTTTACAAAAACAGGGATCTTGCCACAGCAGGGACCGGGATTATAGGGTGTGTCATTTTGCTTGTGTGGTTTTTGTTTTATATCAGAAACAATGCCTTCAAATCATTTTATCCTAAAAAGAAGAATGACCTTTTTAAAGAATGGTTGATCGTATACATTATGTTGACCTTTTTTTCAATGGCATTTTTTACGGTAAGATATGGCAGCAGATATGCCGCTATAAGTGTCTTTTCACAGGAGGAACTGAAAAAGAAAGCTGAATTGGCCTATAAAGGAAGACTACTCCTGCTCAATGATGACTATACGAAGGATAGACAGCAGATCGTTTCACAAAAAGGTAAAACAGATTCTACAACTTATACCACAAATAGCGATGTTTTTGAATACAAGGATAGGCTATTTCCATGGAATAGTATGATTGCCAATCATGATTTTGAAATGCTTTACTCCGGCAGTAATCTGGATTCTTTGTATACGGATCAGGTGAGAATGCTTTACTATAAAAGTGATTCTGTACAGATCAAAAAAACGTTGGATGCTTATTTTGCTTTGCTTAAAGAGCATCATTTAGAAACCAATGTCACTACTTCATTATGGTTTGAATATTTTTATAATGAACCTCTGTTTGTTTCCAATGTGTATATTGATGACCGGAGCGGATATACTTCCAGTGGGTCTGAAGAATTTTCTGATGTCAAGAAGCTTTATGTAGATTCCTATCTTTTGAAAGATTATTACGGAAAGATCATTAATAGCAGTAAGTATAAGATATTTGATGATGAACTACTTCTGGTACTGGTGTATCTGGCACTTAGTTTATCTACTGTGGTAATTACATTCAGGGTGTCAACAATGAGGCAATGGGTGGTTTCTCTGATTACAGTATTGCTCCTGGCTGTTGTGAATGCCGGGCTTTTGGGACTTACCGGTGACTATTTCACAGACTTTAAAAATTTTTTGATAGCTTTGTTTGCGGAATTAATCATCTTTCTGTTGCTTGTTTTTGTGGCTAAATACCGTAAAAACGTGTCTGCTATAGCATTGAATGTGCTTGTTTTAGGTTTTCCATTTGTGATCCTTTGTTCGGCAGCTATTTGCTACAAAGTGTTTATAGATTTGCAGGATCGTGAACTTAAGATACCTTACAGACAACAGGAGTTTTATTACCACAACAGTTTTTTAAGGGATGCTGCAATAGTGAACTGTATTATAGTTTTTATTGTACTGCTTCTTTTATTGAGATTAATCCGGAATCGTAAAGCACTTCCAGGTAACTGAGAAATATGGAACTTAAAGAAAAACAAAGAAAAATATTAGACGTAGCTGTAGAACTTTTTAAAGAGAAAGGCTATATGGGGAGCTCGGTAAGAGATCTGGCTACGAAGCTTAATATCAAAGCAGCATCGCTGTATGCACACATCCGTTCAAAAGAAGAAATTCTGGAATGGGTTTGTTTTGGTATTGCACAGGAGTTTTTCGATAAGCTTCAGGAAGTAAAAAATACGAATATTGCTCCAAGGGAAAAACTGGATCTGTTTTTGGATAAACATTTATCGGTTGTTCTTAAAAACCGCGATGTTACCCACATTTATTCTATAGAATGGAGACATCTGGAAGAAAGACTTCCTGAATTCATTGAGCTAAGGAAAAATTATCAGCAGGAAGTGGAACAGCTGATTTCCGAAATCTATCAGGCAGAAAACTGGGAATTGAAATCCCCATCATTTACTACAAGATTCATTCTTCATACCCTCAATAATTCGTATTTCTGGTTCAAAAGAAATAGTGATTCTACAGATGAAATCACTGAGGAAATAAGGGATAAGATCCTTTATGGCCTGCTTGGGAATCAAAGTAATTAATATGCTTTGTCATTCTTACAAAGGGAGAATCTCTATAATTTATTTGAGTTTCATTATTACTTTATTATTTTGAATTTAGCTAATACTTTAGATTCCATGCTTCGCTTCGTTTCGCTCTGAATGACAATTAGGAAGGATATAAGTAATTTTAAAAACCCGGCTTGTACCCTTTTAATATAGCTCTTTAAATCATGGAAATTTGCTAGCCATTTTCAGTCATTTTATTTAGAATCGTTCAAAATATGACGAATGTCATAAAAATTTTGCCAGATTCCAAAATCTTGTTAAATTTACACCTAACAAATGTTAGTTAGTTTTATGGATTTTTCAGTTGAATATCTGGAGCTGGGTCAATTGAGACAGCTTCAATCCGACCGGTTAGTAAATCTCATGGGTTATCTGAACGAGAGATCGGAATTTTATAGAAGAAAGTTTGATGAATTGCAGATATCGACACATGATATAAGGTCAATAGAAGATATCACGAAACTTCCAATTACTTACAAACAGGACTTAAGAGATAATTATCCATTCGGTTTATTTACGGTTCCTAAAGCTGAACTTCAGAGAATTCACTGTTCAAGTGGGACTACAGGAAAACCAACAGTGGTGGGGTATACTAAAGAAGATGTAGACCTTTTTAGTGAAGTTGTTGCAAGATCGCTGCATGCTGCAGGTGCCAGACCCGGAATGCAATTGCATAATGCTTATGGATATGGAATTTTTACAGGAGGATTAGGGCTTCATTATGGAGCAGAGATGCTGGGAATGAGTGTTCTTCCTATTTCGGGAGGAATGACGGCCAGACAAGTGGATCTTATTGTAGACTTTAAACCGGAAGTGATCTGCTGTTCACCATCTTATGCATTGACTATTGCTGATGAATTTGCTAAAAGAGGAATTTCAGCCGATGAAATAAGTTTAAAATATGCTGTATTGGGATCTGAACCATGGACAGAAATTATTAGAGGTCATATTGAAGAAAAATTGGGAGTGCATGCTACCAATATCTATGGTTTGAGTGAAATTATTGGCCCAGGAGTTTCTATGGAAGACTTTGAAGAGAAGGGTGGTTCTTACATCTGGGAAGACCATTTTTATCCTGAAATTTTAGATCCAATTACCAAGCAGCCAGTTCCTTTTGGGGAAGAAGGAGTTTTGGTGATTACGACTTTAACAAAAAAAGCAATGCCGCTTCTGCGTTACTGGACGAATGATATTACAAGCCTCTATTACGATGAAAATGCCAAAAGAACAATGGTGAAAATGAAACCAATTGTTGGCAGAGCGGATGATATGCTGATTGTAAGAGGGGTAAATGTGTATCCAAGCCAGATTGAAGATGCATTCTCTCATGTGAAAGGAGTGGTTCCTAATTACTATTTAACCCCAATTGAAAAAGAGCATATGTGTGTGGCTTTAGATATTGATGTTGAAATTGATGATGAGCTTGTAAATGCTCAAAAAATTAAAGTAAATACCGATGATTATTTTAATTTTGTCGGAATCTTCGGGAAAAATATTGAAAACGAAATCAAAAAGAGAGTAGGGATCACTACAAAAGTGAAAGTGCATGCCCAGGACAGCTTACCGAAATGCGAAGGTGGAAAAATTAATAGAATACTAAAAAAATAATGAATTCATTTTATAAACTTAAAACTGTAAGGGTTCAGAAGGATACTTCAGATGCGGTAAATGTTGCCGTGGAAATTCCTGAAGAACTGAAAGACAAGTTCAGGTTCAAACAAGGGCAGTATCTTAATTTCCGAATGATGATCAACGGAAATGAAGAAAGACGTTCTTATTCTATCTGTAATGCTCCAAGCGAAAAAAGCAATACACTGGAAGTCTTAGTAAAATTACTGGAAGGCGGAAAAGTATCAGGATATTTCAATGAGCATCTTCATATGGATGAAATGTTGGAAGTAATGCCTCCAATGGGCGGTTTCAATACTTCTTATCACCCGACCAATGTAAAAACATATATTGGGTTGGCCGCAGGAAGCGGAATTACTCCGGTTTTATCCAATATTAAGGAAAGTCTTTATCAGGAACCGAACAGTAATGCTTATCTGTTTTATAGTAACAGAAGTATGGAGCATGTTTTAAGAAAGGCTGAAATTAATAAGCTGGTAGAACAATTCAATGGAAGGCTTAAAGTGATTTATCTGGTAAGCCGTGAAAAACATGAAGATCCTGTTTTTGAAGGAAGAATCTCTCCTGAAAAATTAGATCAGCTGTTTGAAAGATATACAGAGATTGATGTAAAAGAAGCAACTTATTTTATTTGTGGCCCTTCAGAAATGATTAAAGGGATTGCAGATTATTTAAAGAAAGATAAAAAAGTGCCGGCTATTCAGGTTTTATTTGAATATTTCACAGCTCCTGACGAAGAGAATACAGAGGAGATGAGTGATGAATTCAAAGCTATTGCCAACATTGAAAGTATGGTAACGGTAATTATTGATGATGATGAATATTCATTCCACCTTAATTCCAAAAAAGAGAGTATCTTAGATAAAGCATTGAAAGACAATCTTCCTGTACCTTTTGCATGTAAAGGAGGAGTGTGTTGTACGTGTAAAGCGGAAGTTTTAGAAGGAGAAGTTTTTATGGAGAAAAACTACGCACTTACCGAAGATGAAGTAGCCAGAGGCTTCGTTCTTACCTGTCAATGTCACCCGACGACGAATGTGGTGATGCTTAATTATGATGTTTAAAAATTTAATGTAACAATGTAACAATTTACCAGTATAACAATCATTGGTACATTGCTAGACTGATACATTGCTAAATTGAAAAAATTATGGACTTAGAAAAATTTGTTCAATACGTTCACGAAGAAAATAAAGTAGAACCAAAAGATGTAATGCCTGATGATTACAGGAAATTATTGGTTCGTCAGATTTCACAGCACGCCCATTCTGAAATTGTAGGGATGCTGCCGGAAGCTAACTGGATTTCCAGAGCGCCTTCATTGAGAAGAAAAATGGCGCTTTTGGCTAAAGTTCAGGATGAAGCAGGACATGGTTTATACCTTTATTCTGCTACTGAGACCCTAGGTGATGGAAGTATCAGAGCAGACAGAGATGCTACTTATGATGATATGCTGGAAGGAAAAGCAAAATATTCAAGTATCTTCAACTATCCAACATTAAGCTGGGCCGATATTGGTGCTATCGGCTGGTTGGTAGACGGTGCTGCAATCATGAATCAGGTAATGCTAATGGGGAACTCTTATGGCCCTTATTCAAGAGCAATGGTAAAGATCTGTAAAGAAGAATCTTTTCACCAAAGACAAGGGTATGAGATTTTAATGGCACTTTGCCGTGGTACCAAGCAGCAGAAAGAAATGGCTCAAGCTTCGTTAAATCGTTTCTGGTGGCCGGCTTTAATGATGTTTGGCCCTAATGATGACAGCTCACCAAACTCTAAAATCTCTATGAATTACAGAGTAAAAAGAGAAAGTAACGACAGCCTTCGTCAAAGATTTATTGATGTAACTGTTTCTCAAGCCGAATTCCTGGGATTAACGATTCCGGATAAAGACCTGAAATGGAATGAGGAAAGACAACATTATGATTTCGGAGAGCTTCCTTGGGGAGAATTTATGGAAATCTTAAAAGGAAACGGACCTTGTAATAAGAAGCGTATCGAAACCAAGAGAAAAGCGCAAAGAGAAAATTCCTGGGTAAAAGAAGCAGCGATTGCTTTTGCAGAGAAACAACAAAAAGAAGTAATATAATAATGTAACAATATACCAATGTAAAAATGTAACAATCAATTGTCATTCTGAGCAAAGCGAAGAATCTAATTGGTAAACTGGTACATTGATACATTGTTAAATTAATTTGACTATGGCAAATTTAGATATGTGGGAAGTGTTTATTCAGACTAAACCGGGATTATCTCACAAGCACGTTGGAATTGTACAGGCACCAACAGCAGAAATGGCTTTGCAAAATGCAAGAGACGTTTATACAAGAAGAAAAGAAGGAACTTCTGTTTGGGTAGTTCCAAGTAAATATATTGTAACTTCAGAAGGAGTGGATAAAGAAGCTTTCTTTGACCCTGCTGATGATAAACTATATCGTCACCCAACGTTCTACGAGATTCCAAACGATGTAAAAAATATGTAATAAGAATAAGACATGGAGATAATAGACGAATAGATAAAAGACGTTAAAGTTTACCTATCTATTATCTATCCGTCTATTATCTATTAGTCTTCAAATCTATTAAACAATGAATCCATTATATAATTATTTATTAAAACTTGCAGACGACAGTTTCATTATGGGACAGCGTTTATCTGCATGGTGTGGTGAAGGGCCTTACCTGGAGGAAGATATTGCATTAACAAATATCGCATTGGATGAACTTGGTCAGGCAAATAACTTTTACGTTTATGCGTCAAGAGTGATTGACAATGGTAAAAGTGAAGATGATATCGCTTTTCTAAGATACGAACACGAATATGTAAATGCACACTGGACAGAACTTCCCAACGAAGATTATGCCCAGACGATTCTGAAAGTTTATGTTTTTGCTGTGTATCAGAAACTGATGTACGAGGCGTTATCCAACTCAGCCAATGAAGAGTTGTCCGCCATTGCCCAAAAATCATTAAAAGAAGTAAGATATCACTATACTCACGCTGCATCTTGGATGAAAATCTTCGCTCAGGGAACAGAAGAAAGCCGTACACGTTTAGAGAATGCTATCGAAAATATCTGGGAATATACAAAAGGTCTATTTGCTAAAACAGAAGGTGAGGATGATCTTGCTGTTTTAAACATTGTTCCTAATGTTGATGAGCTATACAAAGAGTTTGTAGCGATTACAGAAAAAGATTTCCAAAGTTTTGGCTTGGAATATCCAACAAATCCTTTCATGCAGCCAAAATCAAGAACAGGATATCATACGGAATACTTCGGATTTATCCTTTGTGAACTTCAGTATATGCAGAGAGCGTATCCGGGGTGTACGTGGTAACAAGCCATGAAAAATTTGCTTCTGGGAATATTGATCTTTTTTCTTACAGTATATGTGATACTATGTGTGGGTGTTTATTTCTATCAGGAGAAAATTATCTTTTATCCTGAAAAGTTACCTCAAAATTATAAGTTTAATTTTAGAGATGATTTCGAAGAGATAACAATAAGAACAAAAGACGATAAGCGCTTAAATTCAGTTTTTTTTAAAGCTCAAGCCCCCAAAGGAGTTATCTTTTATTTTCATGGAAATGGAGGATCAATTAAAGAATGGAGTGAGGTTGCTCAGCTGTATAAGAGTATGAACTATGATACATTTATACTTGATTACAGAGGCTATGGAAAAAGTGAAGGTGAAATTAATAGCAAAGTCCAGCTTTTTTCGGATATAGAAGCAGCTTACAGAGAACTTTTAAAAAGGTATCCGGAGAACGAAATTATAATTTTAGGATACTCAATAGGAACGGGACTAGCTGCAAAATTAGCATCAAACCATCACGCAAAATTATTGGTTTTACAAGCACCTTATTACAGTATGAAAGATGAAATGGATCAAAAATTTTCATTTCTTCCTAAGTTTTTACTGAAATATAATTTTGAAACCAATGAATATTTAAAAACCGTTTCATCACCTGTTATTCTTTTTCATGGTGATCAAGATGAGGTTATTCATTATAATGCATCTTTGAAACTTAAAAAAAAATTTAAAAAAGGAGATCGTTTGATTTTGTTAAAAGGTCAGACCCATAACGGAATAACAGATAATTTGGACTATCAGAACTCAATGAAAATAATTCTTGATTCTGGTAAAAAATAGAATATGAATCAGCTTTTAGATTTATTAAAAACAATTCCCGATCCGGAAATTCCGGTTATTGATATTGTGGAATTAGGAATTGTCAGAGAGGCACAGATTACAGGAGAGAATTCCTGTGAGGTAACAATTACACCCACTTATTCAGCATGTCCCGCGATGTTTACCATTGAAGAGGATATTATCAAAATGATGAAGGAAAACGGATGGGAGGCAAAAGTAGTCACCAAAATGTTTCCGATCTGGACAACAGATTGGCTGACCGATGAAGCAAGAGAAAAACTCCGTGCTTTCGGAATTACACCGCCTGAAAAAGGAGCAGATGAACATCACATCGGGAAACCGAAAAAATGCCCACGCTGTGGTTCTGAACATACCAAACAGATCAGCAGGTTCGGATCTACACTGTGTAAGGCTTCTTATCAGTGTCTAGATTGCCTGGAACCATTTGATTATTTTAAATGTCATTAAATATTGAAAAGTCATTTCAAAATAAATGACTCGTTGTATAAATGAAAAAATGATGCGACAATTTTTGTCGTTAGCAGCACTTAGCTTTGCTATAGTATCATTTTTAATGATCTTATTTAAAATAATCAAAACAAAACATTTATTATGACAAATTGTAGCAGCCAGAAGTTTCCTTCAACATGTAATCCTGCAGATTATGGACACAAGGAATTTTTCATGAACACAGGAGAAGAAGTTTATTATCAGAAGATCACAGGAAGTAATTTACCGGAAGATGATGTAGTTATTCTTCTGAGGAACGGAGAGTACTATAAAGCTATTTTACCTGAAAATACCATCAATATTGAATGGTACAGATGTAATAAAAGATATGCTGATGACGAAGCTATTATTGTGGCAGCTGTTAAAATGGCAGCCTATTTAGGAGCAACATTAAGGTTTGATGCCAGAGAGTATATTGTAAACAAACAATTGGACTTTCAGGAGCTTTCCTGTTTCAAACTGTTGGGGGACAGACAGCATACATGGATCAAATCAGATAGTAAAGAAAAGATTGAAGGAGCTTATTTTAATTTTACGGACTGTAATAATTTTATTATAGAAGGGTTGAAGTTTGATCTGAATAAAAGTAACCTACCTGTTTATAATTCTGTAGATAATTCTACAGATAAAGAATATAATGGAGGAATATTCATTACTAAATCATACAATATAAAAATTACAAACTGTTACTTTTTTGATTTATATAATCGTGCAGTACATATTTATTCTTGTTTTAAAGGGGATATTCTTGTGAGTGATAATCTTTTTGAAAGCGGGCTTCAGGAACAATCTTACATGATGGAGCATTTGGTAATTGGACAATGTAGCTGGGCAAATGTAGTTGTAGAAAATAATAATTTCATAAATGCTGAAAACCATAATCCTGATCATGGAGTTGTTGCTATTTATGCTTTTGAACTTGGTGAGTTTGGATCTGTACTAATAAATAACAATAATTTTGAATATTGTGGAAGAAATCATGCAGGGGGGCACAGGCTTTATGCAATTGATTTTTATGATTATGTCGATAATTTTATTATTTCAAATAATACATTTAAAAACTTAACCTGGGGAGCCATTAGATTTGATGGAACCCGAAAAAATGGAATTATAAATGACAATATTTTTCATCAACTGATTGCTGATCAGGATGGGATGATTATGGTAGCTTCCAGAGAAGGAGAAAAGTATAATCAAATAGTATTTAAAAATATCAGTATTCATAACAATATCCTGGATTCTGAAACTGAACTAAGCTATGGTATTACAATACAAGGACTTTCTCCTTTTTGTGCAGCAGAAAATATTGATATTTCAAATAATAAAATGTACAATCTAAGATATGGAATTACAATTCATGGAGATGTAAGTGTTGTATCAATAAGCAATAACCAGGCTTTTAATCTTATAGGGATAGGTATTAGAGTAAAAGGATTTAAAACAGGGCATGGAAATGTTCCTTTACAGCCTAAGAAAATAGAAAAAATTTATATTAATGATAACCATCTCAATGGAAGAAAAGAGCTTAGCTACGACGGTTTTGTAGGAATCCAAATAGATGGGTTAGATGTTGCGGATAAATACATGGGGCGAGTGTTGATTAATAATAATTTTGTTACGGGGAATAGTACGGGAATGGGAATAGTTATTAATCCTGGTAAAACTCTTGAAAATGTTGTTACAATTGCAAATAATACTCTTGAAAATCTGAAGAGAGGTTTCTACATACGAACAAATAAGGTATTTGTTAAGGATAATTTGATTTATAATACCTCCGAACCAATTGATGATACAAATGTACCTGGTCAAACAATTTATCACGAAAATTTTAATAACAACGTGATGATTTAAAATGATATAAATAATAAATACACTAATGAAACCATGTAGCAGTTTACTGAAGAAACTCAGGGCTATGTGAGACATAACGATGGCATTGCCATATTGTTAAATTCTTACGCTGTTACATTAATTTATATTGTTAAATTAGTGCATTGTTAAATATAAATTCAAAAAACTATGTATACACAACTCGATATTAAATCGCACTTTGACGGAAAGCTTAAAATCGCCTACCTGAATCAGCCTGAAACAATGAATGCGCTTACCAAGCCAGCTTTAGGAGATCTGAAAGATTTCATTAAAGAATGCAGTGAGGACGAAACGGTAAGATGTGTTGCTATTTCCGGAAGAGGAAGAGCTTTTTGTTCAGGACAAAATCTGGATGAAGCTTTTGTGGTTGGAAAAGAGCACCATGATCACGACATCATCAGAAAAATTGTAGTAGATTATTACAATCCTTTAGTAACTGAAGTTACCCGTTGTAAAAAGCCGGTTATTGCCTTGGTAAATGGGCCTGCAGTAGGAGCTGGTGCTATGTTGGCATTAATCTGCGACTTTGTACTGGCAAACAATAAAGCTTACTTTGCTCAAGCATTTTCAAATATCGGTTTGATCCCTGATACAGGAGGTACTTATTTCTTACCGAAACTTTTAGGTAGACAGTTGGCTAATTATTTAGCTTTTACAGGTAAAAAATTATCTGCGGAAGAATCTAAATCTTATGGTCTTGTTGCTGAAGTTTTCAATGAAGAAGAATTTACTCCGAAGTCAATGGAAATCCTTGAAAGAATGGCCAATATGCCAACTGCAGCCCTTAAGCTGACGAAAAAGGCTTTTGCTCATTCTTACACAAATACATTAAAAGAACAACTGGATCTGGAAGCAGACCTTCAACAAGAAGCAGCAGAAACAGAAGATTTTATAGAAGGTGTAAATGCCTTTTTACAAAAAAGAAAACCTGATTATAAAGGAAAATAAGATTAATATAACAATTTATGAATGTAACAGTTTACCAATCAATGTAAATGCCTAGCATGATTCAATTTTTTGATAAAATTGTTACATTGGTAAACTGATACATTGTTACATTATTTTTTTAACTATGAATATTGGAATTATTGGGGCAGGAACCATGGGTGTTGGAATTGCTCAGGTAGCTGCAACAGCAGGATGCAAGGTCGTTTTATTCGACGCTAATGCTCCACAAATAGATAAAGCACTTACAGGTTTAGAGAAAACCCTTCAGAAATTAGCTGAAAAAGGAAAAATTTCTCAGGAAAAAACCACAGAGATCAGAAACAATATCGTTAAAGGTGAAGCATTACAGGATTTAAAAGATGCTGATTTAGTTATCGAAGCGATCATTGAAAACAAAGATATCAAAACCAAGGTTTTTACAGAACTTGAAACGTATGTTTCTGAAGACTGTATCATCGGCTCCAATACATCATCCATTTCTATCACCTCTCTTGGTGCAGAATTGAAGAAACCGGAGCGTTTCATCGGAATTCACTTTTTCAATCCGGCTCCGTTGATGCCTTTAGTGGAAGTGATTCCATCTTTATTAACAGAAAAAACTTTAGCTGAAAAAATATACAACCTCATGAAAGACTGGGGCAAAGTACCTGTTATTGCTAAAGATATTCCTGGGTTTATTGTGAATAGAATTGCTCGTCCATATTATGGTGAAGCATTAAGAATTGTAGAAGAAAATTTGGCAACACCCGAACAGGTGGATGAAGCCATGAAAACTCTTGGAAACTTTAAAATGGGGCCTTTTGAGTTAATGGATCTTATTGGAGTAGATGTAAACTTCGCTGTGACTACAACGGTTTATAAAGATTATTTCTACGATCCGAAATATAAACCTTCTTTACTTCAACAAAGAATGTCGGAAGCTAAACTTCATGGCAGAAAAACAGGAAAAGGATTCTATGATTACAGTGAAGGTGCTGTAAAACCCGAAGCACAGAAAGATGATGTTCTTTATCAACAAATCTTTTTAAGAATCATTTCAATGCTCATCAATGAAGCTGTTGAAGCGAAAAGATTAGGCGTTGCCAATGACGAAGATATTGAACTGGCGATGCAGAAAGGAGTAAATTATCCAAAAGGATTATTAGGCTGGGGAAAGGAAATAGGATATTCAAAAATTTCCGAAACATTACTAGATCTTTACAACGAATATCAGGAAGAAAGGTACAGACAAAGTCCGTTACTACGTAAAATGTAACAATATACCAATCTAACAATGTAGCAATTGCGCTGTCATGCTGAGCTTGTCGAAGCATCTCATTGGTAAACTGTTACATTGTTAAATTATTAGATTGAATAAATGAATATAGAGGAATTCAGAGCAGAACTGGAAACAAGGCTTCTCATTGAAAAGCAGTATTTAACTCAGGAAGCTTCTTCCATGGAGAGTCAGGAAAGACTCGAATTACTTGGGAAGTTTAACGAAAAATACAGAATGCTGATTAATCGATTAGCCATTGAAAATGGGATTGACTTAAATGCATTATATGAACCGGAAAATAGCTCTGTTGATTCCGATACTCATCTTTCATATGAACAGGTAATTCTTGGTAAAACCATGAGCGTTTACGATAGATTATCAGATGAATTGTATGAAGAAATAATAAACGAATAGTAAAAATGAATCCAAGACAAGTTGCAGATTATATGTTCGATCAGGATTATTTTTCCCAATGGATGAATATCAAAATGATTGAAGTGAAAGAAAACTATTGCCTGATAGAAATGCCTATCAAAAAGGACATGCTGAATGGGCTTAAAACCGTTCATGGTGGAGTTACCTTTGCTTTTGCAGATTCAGCATTAGCATTTTCATCCAACAATACCGGAGATGCAGCTGTAGCTTTAAATTGTATCATCAATTTTACCAAAGCTGGAAAAGAAGGTGATGTGTTTAGAGCAGAAAGTGTTCTGGTTAATGATACCAGAAAAACAGCTGTTTATGATATTAAAATCACCAACCAAAACGAAGAACTGATTGCCAAATTTGTAGGAACAGTTTATAAAATCGGGAAAAAAGTAACTGAACTATAAGTTCAATGTAATAATATACCAGTATAACAATGTACCAATAATAAAAAGAAAATTTATTTCTGACACAAATGATAAATTTCGAAAATAATCCATTAATTGAGAAAACTGTTCAATTTTCTTTAGATATAATTGAATTTTGTGAATTGTTAGAAGAAAAAAGAAAATTTGTTATCGCAAAACAACTATTACGTTCCGGAACAAGTATAGGTGCAAATGCTTTTGAGGCACAAAATCCTCACAGTAAGAATGATTTTGTAAATAAAATTAAAATTGCAGCTAAAGAATTGGAAGAAACCAAATATTGGCTATATCTGTGTAAGAATTCTAAAACTTATCCTTTTGAAAAAAAATTAGAAGTTCAAATTACAGAGATTGGAAAGATAATATATAAAATATTAAGTACAAGTTTAAATAAAAACCCATCAATCTAGTATTGTTACACTGTTACATTGCTAAATTGTTATATTAAAATAATTATGAACAACGTATACATCATAGACTATGTGAGAACTCCTATTTCAAAACTACAGGGAGGATTATCAGAAGTAAGAGCCGATGACTTGGCGGCCATTGTTATCAAAGAAGTGGTAGCAAGAAACCCTGAAGTTCCTGTTGAAGAAATTGAGGATGTAATCTTCGGATGTGCCAATCAGGCTGGGGAAGATAATAGAAATGTAGCCAGAATGGGGCTTTTATTGGCCGGACTTCCTTATAAAATAGGAGGTGAGACGGTAAACAGACTTTGTGCTTCAGGAATGTCAGCGGTAGCCAATGCTTTCCGTTCCATTGCAGCAGGGGAGGGTGAGATTTATATTGCAGGTGGAGTAGAGCATATGACTCGTTCTCCTTATGTAATGTCTAAGCCTAGTGCAGCTTTCGGAAGAGACAGTCAGATGTATGATACTACTTTTGGATGGAGGTTTGTGAACCCGAAAATGAAAGAAATGTACGGTGTTGACGGAATGGGTGAAACAGCTGAAAATCTTGCAGACATTCATCAGATCAACAGAGAAGATCAGGATAAATTTGCCCTTTGGTCTCAGCAAAAAGCGACTAAAGCTCAGGAAAGTGGAAGATTGGCTGAAGAAATTGTAAAAGTTGAAATTCCTCAAAGAAAAGGTGATCCTATCGTTTTTGAAAAAGATGAGTTTATCAAACCCACTTCTTCTATGGAAGGATTAGGAAAACTTCGCCCGGCTTTCAGAAAAGAAGGAACGGTAACTGCCGGAAATGCTTCAGGAATGAATGACGGAGCAGCAGCATTGATCTTAGCCAGCGAAGAAGCTGTGAAAAAATATGGGTTAAAACCGAAAGCTAAAATCTTAGGATCTTCTGTAGCTGGTGTTGAACCAAGGATTATGGGAATAGGGCCTGTGGAAGCTACTCAAAAGCTATTAAAGAGATTAAACCTTTCTCTTGATGATATGGATATCATTGAATTAAATGAGGCTTTTGCAGCACAAGCATTGGCTGTAACAAGAAGCTTAGGGCTGCAAGATGATGATGCAAGAATAAATCCTAATGGAGGTGCCATTGCCATAGGTCACCCACTAGGAGTTTCCGGTGCAAGAATTATCGGTTCGGCAGCTATGGAACTTCAGAAACAAGATAAAAAATATGCATTGTGTACTCTTTGTATCGGTGTTGGACAAGGGTATGCAATGGTGATTGAAAAAGTATAACTTTTCAAATAATGTAACAATGTAACAGTTTACCAATATAACAATATTCATCTATTGCTAGACTGCTACATTGTTAAATTGGTACATTAAATTTAAACTTTATGAACATTTACTCATATCACGGAATCCGTCCTATTATAAAACCCTCTGCCTATATTCATCCGCAGGCAGTAATTATAGGGAATGTGGAAATTGGTGAAGAAGTCTATATCGGCCCGAATGCAGTAATTCGTGGCGACTGGGGAAAAATTATCATTAAAGATGGAGCGAATGTTCAAGAGAATTGTACACTCCATGTTTTCCCCAATATAGAAACGATTTTAGAGGAATCTGCTCACATTGGACACGGAGCGATTATTCACTCGGGACATATCGGAAAAAACTGTTTGATCGGAATGAATTCTGTAGTGATGGACAAAGCTTATATCGGTGATGAAAGTATTGTGGGTGCTTTGGCATTCGTTCCAGCTAATTTCAGATGTGAACCCAGAAAATTGATTGTAGGAAGTCCTGCAAAAATTATCCGTGATGTTTCTGATGAAATGATTCATTGGAAAACAGAAGGAACAAAACTATATCAGGAATTGGCAAGAGAAGGAAAAGAAGCCATTCTGCCTTGTGAGCCTTTTACTGAGTATGTAAAGCAGATCCCAACAAAGATTGTAGATTATAGTATCTGGGATGATGTGAAATAACTATGGAATCTCTAAACCTAACAGGTTTCTAAAACCTGTTAGGTTTACACTTAAGTATTGGATTAAAAAGATGGTTAACACAGAAAGTTTTGAATTTGAAGGAATCTACCATATTTTCTCTCATGTAAATGGGACTGAAATTATTTTTCGTGAAGCTTCAAATTATCAGTTTTTTCTGGAAAAAGTAGAGAAATATATTCATCCTATAGCTGATATATATGCTTACTGTCTGTTGCCTAATCATTTCCATTTATTATTGAGATTTAAGAGTTTTGAGAATGTAAATAATGAGAATGAACATCAATTCTTAATGAAACCTTTCAGTGACTTGTTGAATGCTTATGCAAAAGCTTATAATAAGGTTTATAACAGAAAAGGAGCTCTTTTTCTTAATACAATAAAGCGGAAAAAAGTGAATGATGAAAAGTATTTGTTGAAAGTTGTACACTATATACATAACAATCCTGTACATCATGGCATTGTTAACAATATTGAAAATTGGAAACATTCTTCCTATAAATCTTTTTTTAATTTAGAAAAAGAAAGCAAATTGGATAGGAAAACGATATTAGATTATTTTGAAACAATAGAAGACTTTATGGTTTATCATAATTCAAATGTTGAATATGATTATTTGGATTTAGAATAGTTGTGAAAATCTAAACCTAACAGGTTTCTAAAACCTGTTAGGTTTCAAAAAAAATTAAATATGATTAAGAAAATTGCTCTTGTATGCAGTATGATGTTGGCGGTAAACTATACAATTTCAGCGCAGACTGTTACTGCTAAGCCGCTTACAATAGGAGAAGTGAGGACTATTAAGTCCAAAACATTGAATGAGGAAAGAACATTAAACATCTATCTTCCTCAAAATTTTGATAAAGCAAAATCATACCCTATTATCTATCTTTTGGATGGAAGTATGAATGAAGACTTTATTCATGTTTCAGGATTGGTGCAGTTCTTTAATCAGATGTATTCTATGCCGGAAACTATTGTGGTAGGAATTGCCAATGTGGATAGAAAAAGAGATTTTACTTTTCACACGGATATAAAAGATTTACAGAAAGACTATCCTACAACAGGACATTCCGATAAGTTTATTACTTTTTTTGAAAAGGAATTGAAACCTTATGTTGAAAGTCAGTTCAAAACAACAGAGAAGTACTTATTTGGTCAATCTCTTGGAGGACTTTTAGCAACAGAGATTTTATTGAAAAAACCTGAAATGTTCAATAATTACTTCATTATTAGCCCTAGTTTATGGTGGGATGATGAAAGCCTTTTAAAGCAGGCTCCTCAATTACTTTCAAAATCTTCGGATACTAAAAAATTCGTTTATGTTTCTGTAGGAAAAGGAGAGCACCCTGTAATGGTAAAAGATGCAGAGAGCTTGTATGATGTTTTGAAAAAAGCAGAAAAGAAAAACTGGACTGTAGAATATAAAATGATGGAAACAGATAACCACGCCACGATTCTTCACAGAAGTTTATATGAAGGATTAGTAAAGTTGTTTCCGTATCAGGAACCGAAATAAATTATAAGTGTAACAATATACCAATGTAAAAATGTAACAATTACTTTCATGCCGAATACAGAAGGTATGTATTGAAAAACTGTTAGATTGATACATTGTTAAATTAAATATTATATGGAAAAATTAAAAAACTATATCTACGGACAATGGGTAGAAGGAACCGGAACCGGAATCCCTTTATACAATGCTGTAACCGGAGAGCAGGTTGCTGTTTCCGATACGGAAGGTCTTAATTTTGAACAAGCTCTTGACTATGGTAGAACGGTAGGATATAAGAATCTTTCTTCAATGACTTTCTACGATCGTGGGGAAATGTTGAAAAAAGTAGCCCTTTATCTGCTGGAAAGAAAGAAAAAGTATTACGAATTATCATATAAAACAGGAGCAACACATGTTGATTCGTGGGTAGATATTGAAGGAGGTTTCGGAACTTTCTTTACCTATTCAGGATTGGCTAAAAGAATGCTTCCTAATACTCCGTTTTGGGTAGATGGAGATACTCAGAAGATTTCTGCTAACGGAACTCATTTGGGAACTCACATTTTAACACCTAGTGAAGGCGTTTCTGTACAAATCAACGCTTATAATTTCCCGGTTTGGGGAATGTTGGAAAAGTTATCCACATCGTTGTTAGCAGGCGTGCCATCTATTGTGAAGCCGTCTCCTTTCGGATCTTATCTTACGAATGTGGTATTTCAGGATATGATTGAAAGTGGAGTTTTACCTGAAGGAGCTGTACAATTGGTATGTGGAGAACCTGGAAATATTCTTGATTATGTTCAGGACGGAGATTCTGTATTGTTTACAGGCTCTGCAACCACAGGAAGAAAACTAAAGTCACTTCCATCTATTGCAGGAAATGCTGTTCGTTTCAATATGGAGGCAGATTCTCTAAACTGTTCTATCCTTGGATTGGAAGCAAAACCGGGAACTCCGGAATTTGATTTATTCATCAAAGAAGTTCGTAACGAAATGACCACAAAAGCAGGTCAGAAATGTACGGCCATCAGAAGAATTATTGTTCCTGAACATTTAATTGGTGATGTTCAGAATGCTTTAGCCAAAGCTTTAGACCAAACAAAGATCGGAAACCCACTAAGCAGAGAAACCAGAATGGGATCTTTGGTAGGAAGACAGCAATACGAAGAAGTTTTAAGAAAAGTAAATATTTTAAAATCAGAAACGGAACTTGTTTATGATGGAAAGCATGAACTAGTAGATGCAAGCTATGAAAATGGAGCATTTATGAGTCCTAAATTATTCCTGAATGATAAACCTTTCGAGAAAAATATCTCTCATGATGTAGAAGCTTTCGGGCCAGTATCTACATTAATGCCATATAAAGATGCTGAAGAAGCAGCGGCTTTGGCAAAAAGAGGAAAAGGAAGTTTGGTAGGATCTATTGTTTCCCATGATGAAAACTTTATCGCGGAAACATCTTGGAAAATGGCTTCTCAACACGGTAGAATCTTTGTACTGAATAGAGATAATGCTAAAGAAAGTACAGGTCATGGTTCTCCACTGCCGACCTTGATGCATGGTGGGCCTGGTAGAGCAGGAGGCGGTGAAGAAATGGGCGGTCTGAGCGGACTACATTTCTTCTTGCAGAAAACAGCGATTCAGGGATCACCGGATGTATTGAAGGCTATTACTAAAATTTATCAGCAAGGAGCAGAGAAGAAGTTCTCAGACAAGCATCCTTTCCAGAAATATTTCGAAGAAGTTGAAGTAGGAGACTCTCTGGAAACAGCAGGAAGAACCGTTACTGAAGCAGATATTGTCAATTTCTCCAATGTATCATGGGATCATTTCTATGCTCATACGGATGCGACAAGTTTAACAGGAACTATTTTTGATAAAACAGTTGCTCACGGATATTTTATCCTTTCAGCCGCCGCAGGATTATTTGTTTCAGGAAAAAAAGGCCCTGTTATCGCGAATTACGGATTAGAAGAATGCAGTTTCTTCAAACCTGTTTACGCTGGAGATACCATTACGGTTTATTTAACAGCAAAAGAAAAGATCAACAGAGGAGTAAAAGGAAGAAATATCCCATCCGGAGTTGTGAAATGGTTGGTTGAAGTAGTAAATCAAAGAGATGAGGTAGTTTGCGTAGCAACTATTTTAACCTTGGTAGCAAAACAATCTCCTTTCATCGATCTGACTGTGAAAAATATTCAGAAGATATTAGGTGGATTAACGGAAAGTACTCCTGCTTTGTGGGGGAAGATGTCTCCACAGCAAATGATTGAGCATTTAGACCAGGCAGTATTGGTAAGTTTGGGCGAACCGGAAGCTAATAAATGCTTTACTCCTGAAGAACACCTTGAAAAATGGCAAGATTCTCTATACAATCATAGAGGAATGCCAAAAGATTTTACAGCTCCCTTCTTACCACAAGATGGTTCCCTTCCGGAACTTACTCACAAGAATCTGGAAGCAGCAAAACAGTCATTTATTGATAATATGAAACGATTTGTGGTATATTATAAAGAAAATCCGCAGGCAGAACACATGAACTTTGTATTCGGAAAACTGAATAAAGAAATGTGGGAACTGATGCATAAAAAGCATTTTACTCATCATTTTGAACAGTTTGGATTGATTTAATTCAAAATAAATATCTATTAAAATCCCTTTCAGCTCTATGTGGAAAGGGATTTTATTTTTAATGATACATATAGTATTAATATTTACTATTATTTTGATATAAAATATTTCTTTTTTGGCTGCTATTTTTTTATGATGGGATCAACGCTTTTATCAGGCATTTGCTTTCGTTGTAGATAATGAAGATATCCATAGATCATAAGCGGTAATGCAAATATTTGGAATAAAAAGACAAATAATGAAGGGATGCCTTCAAGAGTATTGGAATTGGATTTCATAAGGATTTGTACTCCCAATGGACTCCTGGAAAAGAGAATCTGATCCAGTAAATTCCATCCGAAATGAATACCGATGGGAAGATACATTGATCTTGTTTTTGAAAAGGAAATCGCAAGCACAAATCCAAAAATACCGGTCATGAAGAAGATAAGTGCCATTTGTAGAATATTGCCAAAAGCACCATAAGAGAACCAATGATATACTCCAAAGCATATTGCAGACAGAATACAGCCCTTTTTATTTCCCCATTTTTCAATTATTATATAAAGTAAAGCTCCTCTGAAAAGTAATTCTTCAAACAAGACAGATTTGAGAACCCACCAAATAGCTGTGATGATGTTATTAAAATTGATATCCTTATTGAAAATCCAGGTGTTATTGGCAAAAAGAGTTGACATTAACTGGTAACATATACATGCAAGAGCAGCCAACAAGAATCCTATTCCCAAATTGAATGTTCTCATCCAGGTAGGTTCAAGTCCTAAAACAGAAAGGTTTCTTCTTACGATATAGCGTAACAGAAGCCAGGAAATGAATAGTTCAGTAATAATTCCAAGCATAGGTTATAAGTTTTAAATGATGAAATAATTTTTCAATTCATCTATTGCACATTCCATATTTCATTGGAAACTAAGTTAAAGAAAATCAGATTAAGAATTGAAAAATGAATTTGAGGGTAGTCTAGGTTAGCGGGAATTATTTTTTATGTACTTTTAAACTTCAATCATAAAGTAAAAGCAATGAACGAAAGCTGGATGCAAAAATGGGAAGAGGTAAAAGACAAATTGATTTCTCCTATAGATATTGAAACGTATTTTACCTCAGATGAAATTATGGATCAAAAGATGGAGACCATGGAAATAGGGAATGTTTCTCTGCCATCAGGAAAAGTAATCGTAAGAGATCCTTTGGTATATCTGAATCAGAAAGAGCAGCCTTTTTTCGTTGAGGTTCCTAGAGGAAATTTTCCTGTAACCATTGCTGTGGTAAAATTGGAGGATTGGGGAGACCGATATGCCGCTGTAAAGGTAGAATTTACTAAAGAAAAACCTGTGATTTACAGAGAGGCACTCATTGGTATTGAAAATATTGACAGTGTGAATGATGATGCATTTTTTGGATTCAATGTAGATGCTGGTTTAGCCTGCATTACCGATCCTGAGGTTGTTCCTTATGTAGATAAATTTATTGATGAATTAGAGGTAGATAATATTTATGATGATTATTTTGCAGAATTATTTGCGAAAAGTTATTCAGAAAATCCAAGAAACCAAAGAGAACTGGGAGATTGGATCAATTGGACTGTACCTAATACAGAATATCAGATCCCAATTTTTGCCAGTGGAGTAGGAGACGGTGTATATCCGGTGTACTTTGCTTATGACGATAAGGATCAAATATGTGGAGTATATATTCACTTTATTGATATTGAGTTGGAATTGTCCGAATATGAGGAAGATGAGGAGGAAGACGATGATGCGGATCAGCCTGATAATTTTGTTACTCTAAAATAAATTCAATGAATAAAACTTTTGCAGATCAGGTGATTGAGTTCAATGAGAATCTGAGTTATTCAGGAAACCTTCCTGATGATTTTGAAGTCTTGAATCCATATCTGGATAATCCGGAGACAATGCAGGTCATGCAGAAGTTTTATCATAAATATTATAATGATTTTCGTAAAAGAAAGTTTATTGTCGGGATCAATCCTAGCCGGCATGGAGCAGGAGTAACAGGTGTTCCGTTTACCGATACCAAACGTCTGGAAAATGTATGTGGAATAAAAATGGAATCTGCCCATACTCATGAAGTCTCTTCCGTATTCATGTATGATATGATTGCAGACTATGGCGGAGCTGATGTATTCTATCAAGATATTTATATCAATTCTCCATTTCCTTTGGCAATTGTAAGAAAAACCAAAAATGGATGGCTTAATGCTAATTATTATGATGACAAGGAGCTTTTTAAGGATGTAAAAGACTTCATGATCGAGTCATTAAAAAAGCACATTAGCCTGAACCTGGATACCTCAGAAGTTTTTGTGCTGGGTAAAAAGAATGCTGAATTTATTTCAAAACTCAATAAAGAAGCCCAGCTATTCGACACTCTGACTGTTCTGGAGCATCCAAGGTATATTCAGCAATATAAATCAAAGGAGAAACAATTGTATATAGACAAATATATTTTAGCATTAAAAAATTAAAATCAGTAATTCCCGTTCCTCTGTTTTTTGTTAAATTGTGAACATGAATGTTTTCCCAAAAAACACTACTTTTAAATATAACTGGCGAACTTATCAGAAAAAATTTCTGGATCATCTTGATGAATATCTTGTAGATAATCATCTGCATGTATCTGCTCCTCCAGGTTCTGGTAAGACAGTTCTGGGATTGGAAGTAATGCTGAGAATTGGTAAGCCTACCCTTATCGTTGCCCCTACATTAGCCATCAAAAATCAATGGATTCAAAGATTCTGTGAACTCTTCCTTAAGACAGAAGCTGTTCCTGAATGGATATCTTCAGATATCAGAAAACCAGGAATTATTACAGTAACAACCTATCAGGGAATTCATTCATTCTCTGAAACCGTTGAAGAAGGCGACGAAATGGTAAAAAAATCACCAAAAGTACCAGCTTCAGAAATTATAAAACGACTCCAGAAACAGAAAGTAGGAACACTTATTCTGGATGAAGCACATCATTTGAAAAATGCCTGGTGGCGGAGCCTCATGGATTTGAAAAATAAAATTGAACCTACTGTTGTGTCTCTTACGGCTACCCCTCCTTTTGATGTTTCTTATACAGAATGGCAAAAATATATCCAGCTGAATGGCCCCATAGATGCAGAAATATCTGTTCCCGAACTGATGATTGAAGGAGATCTTTGCCCACATCAGGATTTGGTGCACTTTACTTTACCTTCACAGGAAGAGCAGAAGAAAATTGAATACTATCATACACATGCTTTAGCCTTTTTTGAAGAAATTAAAAAAGATGATGTACTTCTTAATGTTATTGAACAGTATCCTGTGTATCAGAATCCACTCGAGCACTTAGATTGGATCTATGAAAATATATCTTCCTATACTTCAGGATTGGTATATCTTCATTTCAGGGGAAGAGATATTCCTGAAGTCCATTTTGAAATTATTGGGGATCAACAAAAATATATTCCTGAATTTGATTTCTTTTGGATGGAAGAACTGCTAGACTTCTATTTAGTAGTAGATGAGAGTTATTTTAAAGATAATGAAGGCCACCGTACCGATTTGGGAAATAGATTAAGAAGACTTGGATTTCTCGAGCAAAAAACATTGTGTTTCTTTAATAATAAAAATCTGAACCAAATTCTTAATTCGAGTATTGGAAAACTTCAGGGTATAAAAGATATTGCTGATTTTGAGTTTTCAGAACTTAAAGAAAACCTCAGAATGGTAATTCTTACTGATTTTATTAAAAAAGAATATTTAAATAGTGGAACTCAGAATACAATTACTCTGGATAAAATAGGAGCTGTTCCCATCTTTGAAAAGTTAAGGCGGGAAAACTCTCAACATAAAAAAATTGGAGTTCTTACAGGAGGTTTGGTCATCATTCCAGTAAGTCAAGAAGTATATTTGAAGAGCTCTGTATGAAAAATGGGTTATTAGGAATAGGACTTTCTTCGTTGAGTTATGATCAGGATTACCTTATTATTAATCTTACAGAGCAGATAAAGCATGATATTGTACGCATTATTACGGAAGTCTTTCAACGTGGAGAAATTCATGTTTTGATTGGAACCAAATCATTGCTGGGAGAAGGTTGGGATGCACCAAAGATGAATACGTTAATCCTGGCGAGTTTTGTAAGTTCTTTTGTACTTTCAAATCAGATGAGAGGAAGAGTGATAAGAACAGATAAGGATACTCCTCATAAAACTGGAAATATATGGCATCTTGTATGTTTTGACTCCAAAGATAAAACCGGAGGGCAGGATCTGAATAGTATGAAACGGAGGTTTAAAACTTTTGTAGGTATTTCCAATAAAGAAACTCCCACCATTGAAAATAATTTTGAAAGGCTTAATATTAAGACGATTGAAAATCAAGAAGAGATTCAAGAGATCAATCAGACATTTTTTACTTTGGCTAAAGATAGACAGAATCTTATCGTACGTTGGGAAAAAGCTTTAGAGCAAGGAAGTATTTTGGTAGAGGAGATTCAGGTTCCTTCTGTCAATATGGTAGCTATGAAAGAAGTAAAGATGGATTATATCAGGAAAATGTCAGGAAATATGATGAAGGTAATGGTTTCTACCGTATTATTATTCTGGCAGAATCTTTTAATGGGGGTATTTAAAAACTTACAGGCAATTAATTCTATTAGAAGGTTTTCTTTGTTTGTATCCTTATTTGGTTTGGCGGGTTCCATTGTGTATGGAAGAAAATTGTATATATCATCAAAACAATACTGGAGATACAAAGATATAGGGAAGCAGCTCGGGACTCTCGCTGAGGTTGTTTTGCAAGGTCTGATTCATGAAAGAGTGATACGAACTTCTTTGGAAGATCTCAAAATTGTAAGCTCTTCCAATAACAGTGAAGGAGCATTCTGCTATCTGAAAGGAGGTAGCCAATATGAAAATACACAATTTATCCAGACATTACAAGAGTTGGTTTCTCAGATAGATAATCCAAGATATCTACTGAAGCAGAAAAGAAAATATTTTTTTCTGAAAAATGAACAATACTTTTCAGTACCGGAAATTTTTGCAAAAAACAAAAAGAGTGCAAAATTCTTTAATACAATCTGGAATAAAAACATTGGAGAATCTGAATTGGTTTTTACCAGAACTATTGACGGGCGCAAAATTTTATTAAAGCTAAGATTTGAAGCACTCTTAAAAAGAAATGGAAGAATAGAACACCTTCATAAATGGACAAGATAAAAAACAAATCCCTTAATATAAATCAAGGGATTTTGTTATTCATGAATTAGAATCTTTATGGGAACAAGCTCGGATGTGAACTTTGAAATATTAGTTTTTAATAACTTTAGTAGATTCAGTAGCTGTTTTGATAAAGTAAACTCCTTTAGGCAGTTCTGCAATACTGATTTCATTCAATCCTTTCTGAACTTGAACAGTTTTCAACATTTTACCATCAACACTGTATACCTGTGCTTCTGAGTTGTTCTCTGCTTTAAGAGAAAGCGGCCCATTGGTTGGATTAGGATAAAGAGTCAAGTTTTTTTGAGTGCTTTTAGTTTCTGAAGTTCCCAATACAATGTTACTGTCTTTTACCCAGGTGAAAGCATCCAGTCCAATATAATAGTAATTTCCTCCAAGGCTAAGCCTAAGCTCATCTATAACTATATTGCTGTAGTTTTGACCATTGAGGTTGGTTAAATCAATGAGGGTATAGCCATTAGTTGTCCCTAAACTGGTTGCAAAATTATTGGATTTGGTCGTAGAAAATTTTGTGACACCACTCAGCTTTCCCGTTATGGTAAGAGTGCCTGTAGCCACTGGATTTGACAATTCATTCGTTACGTACACCCAAAACCTATTTACCTTGAAAAGGTTTGAGGTGGTTTTTATGCTGAATGAAGCATTGGCATTGGCCAGACTTACAAAACCTGTATTGTCAATATATCTGTTGTCATTTGCTGTGCCACCCCATCCTGTATTGGGAAAAATTCCTATATCAAAAGTAGAGGTGTGGGAAATGATATTAAAAATAACTCCATTATCCGTAAAACTGCTGCTTCCTTGAGATTCGGTTTCAAAAGTCTCTGTACTGGTCTGTCCAAATGATAAAGTTGAAATGAGCAGACTACAAATGATTAAAAAGGTAGTGCTTTTCATGATTTTTATTTTTAAATATTAGGTTATTGTGGATATTAATCACGTGGAGGATAAATTCCTGCAACACAAATAATATAATTAAGTCCTACATAAGGAGGCATATTATTTACCGGAAGATTTTGGCCCGTAAATGAGATAGATTTGGTATTGATGGTAGTATCCGGATCTGCATCTATAAAATTGGGCACTGCCTGAAAATCTCTCCCGTTAGGAATTCCTGTGATGGCAAAAGAAGATGTAGCCGTGGGTGTTGTTGTATTGGCGTTTTGCTTCGCTATTTTAAGTTGAAATCCGCCTCCAATGCTTGGTAGGTTTGAAGTAAGTAATGTATTTTGTGTAGTTCCAGCCATTACCCCTAAAGGATAATATTCGTTAGCATTTACATTTCCTGCTCCTAATGCGGTTCTTCCTTTTAAGTTAGGAAGGGCAAACGTAGTAATTCCGTCCCCACCGTAAGTAGTTCCTAAAATAGAAAATAATGCTGTATTTCTTGAAATAGGTAATATGCTTCCGTCACAAAACATCCAACCTCTTGGTGCGAAATTTCCTGCAAATAATTTAATGATTCCCATGTACTCTTCCATGATATATTTTTTTAGCCTTTAATTTTCTTACTCTATTATGGCTTTTCAGATTCCGCCGTTAAGTGATGTATTTTCTTACCCAAAGGAACAACTAAAAAAAGGACAGTACTAGAGTAGAAAATACCAAATTGAGTATTCCGTATTTCTACGGATAATGAATTTTTGCTGAGGTAAATAAATTGAGTACATAAAGTGAAAAACGCAGCATGTACAATTCAATAATTAGGAGTATATCTTTATTCATTATAAGCCTGATGATAGTTTCAGTTATTCATCTTCTATCTCCCTTTTTCATAAACCTAGTTATCAAATACTTTTCCCTCGAATTTCTCTCTCTGAAGTTTCTCCAAAAGCAGTGTATTTAGTATTTTTGTAAGAATCCAATAAAAATTAAAATGAACGAATTCGTAGTATCAGACATTAAAAATAATATTGCCGAAATTACCTTCGGAACCCCAAAAAGTAACGCTCTTCCAGGAGCTATTTTAGAAAAACTGGCTCAGACCATTTTAGAAGAAGGAGCTAAAGATGAGGTAAAAGCTATTTTAGTAAAAAGCGAAGGTGAAAAAGCATTCTGTGCAGGAGCAAGCTTTGATGAACTTTTGGCTATTGAAGAGCTTGAGGCTTCTACAAAATTTTTCGGTGGCTTTGCTAAAGTACTGAATGCCATGAGAAATTGTGGAAAGATTGTAGTGGTAAGAGTTCAGGGAAAAACAACAGGAGGTGGAGTAGGAATTGCATGTGGTGCAGACTACTGTTTTGCAACAAAAGATTCTGCATTGGCACTTACGGAGATCAATCTAGGAATCGGCCCTTTCGTTATTGGCCCTTACGTAGAAAGAAAAATCGGGAAATCACAGTTTTCAGCAATGGCAATTGATGCCGATTTCAGATCCGCTGAGTGGGCAGAACAGCATAATGTATATCATTCGGTGTCGGATAATATCCAGGAAATGGATGAAAAGTTGGAGAAGTTCTTACAGACTTTAGCTTCAAGAAGCAGTGATGCGTTGGCATTAATCAAAAAAGTTTCATGGGAAGGTACAGATCACTTCAACGAACTGATGCCAGCAAGAATTCATATGAGTGCCAGTCTTATTCTAGAAGATTCTGCAAAAAAGAATATTGAAGCTATCAAAGAAAGATTGAGAGCAAAATAATTTTTTTACACAAAAGATATTTGCCGCTGATTATTTCAGCGGTTTTTTTATGGATAGAAAATTGGGAAAGGTCTTTTATTACTGTATTATGAATGAAGCTTTTCGATATGAAAATAAGAATAATAACCCATGATTATTGCTCTTATAACTTCTAGTTCCCATCATCTAAGTTCAAATCCATTTCTATAATTTTGATAAAAATATTTTGCAGGTTCATAAAAAATTATAACTTTGTAATTCAAAGTTCTTTTTATGGATTCGAAAAATTATCACGAAGATTTATCCCATATCCGTTCTATGATGGAACGGTCTTCCAGATTTATTTCTTTAAGCGGGCTCTCAGGAGTGGTAGCAGGTATAGTAGCACTTTTAGGTGCAGGATACGCCTATTTTGCCATGGAAAGTAAAAAAGTGGGGTATATGCACACGGGTAGGCTTAGCTTTACTCCTGATTTGGTTCAAGAACTTGTTATCACCGGATTGGTAGTGTTGGCAGTAGCGGTTTTCAGTGGATATATTTTTACCGCCAATAAAAGTAAAAAGAAAGGGCTAAAGATCTGGGATGCTACCACCAAGCGACTTTTAATTACCTTTGCGATCCCATTAGCAGCGGGGGGAATCTTTTGCGCAGCTCTTATTTACCATCATTTAGTAGTATGGGTTGCACCTACAACTTTGATATTCTATGGATTAGGATTAATAAGTGCTGAGAGATACACCTTGCCGGATGTAAAATACCTTGGGTATTGTGAAGTAGCCCTTGGATTATTTTCTCTGTTTTTATTGGGGTGGGGATTGGTCTTTTGGTCTATAGGCTTTGGTATTTTGCATATAGTTTATGGATTTATCATGCATAAGAAATATAAATAATGGGAATAGGCTTTGTCATATTCATACACCTTATAGCAATATTTATTGCAAGCTTTATCTGTGCTTTAATAGGAGTTGTAGTAACTTATTTTGTCAGTAAGGGTGGGAATAAAAAGAGAAAGATCCTATTAGCTTTTATAACACCTTTTGCAGGACTTTATACTTTGTACATCTGCGGTATTATTGGCATGTCAATAGTATCAGATAATAAAAAAGTAGATATAGGAATGGGAGATGCCTGGTATGTTCCCCTTGAAAATGGTAGACACCTGTCATTTATTGATATACCGGAATATGCCTCTATTGTAAAGGAAGATGGAATGGTTTTAGTTTCAGAGATTTCTAAAATGGAAGAAAATGGAAATCTTGTTTTAGGAAAAACATTTGATAACAGGTATTTTTCATATAATGCCAAGACAGATGAAGTGAAAGATTTTGGTACCGAAGAAGAATTGTCTGCTTCAAATGGAAGTAAAAAACTCAATCTAATAGACACAATTGAATTTTATTCGGAAAGAAAAGATACTATTATGGGCTATTGGCCCCTGTTGATTGGATTTTTATCTTTTATTATCAGTATTGGAGTTGTCTATATATGGAAGATGATATTACTTTTTTAATAGCAAGGTCGCTAAGATATTCCAAATAATGCTTTCCAGGAAGAGACAAGAATTTAATCCTTATTTTTGCACCTGTTTTTAAATAGAGATCACTAAAGAGGAGGATTCTGAGATCAGGAAGGATTAAGAAGAATAAAAAACAGTCAGAATTTGGCTGTATCAGAATAAATAAGATAAAGAAAAATGATCAAAATAAGTCAACTCAATAAAGAATTCGAAAGCCGTGTAAGATTGGGCATTATGTCCGTTCTTATGGTAAACGACTGGGTTGATTTCTCTGAAATGAAAGCTTTGTTGGAGATTACAGACGGAAATCTTGCCAGCCATAGTAATGCTCTTGAAAAAGTAGGGTATATCGAAGTGAAAAAAGAATTTGTAGGGAAGAAACCTAAAACCTCTTATCGTGTTACCCAAAGTGGGAGACAGGCTTTTACAGATCATTTGGATGCCCTGGAAAAACTGTTAGGACGATAGTCCTATATTTTTTTGAATTTAAACTTTGTAATTCAAAGTTCTTTGTTTAAAATAAATACAATGAATAGAAAGACATTTTTAAAAAAGATTTTACAGATTTCAGTGCTGGGAGCTTTTCCAGTATTGTATTCATGGCAGGTAGAACCATTTTGGGTGGAATTTGTTCAAAGAAAACTTCCTGTGAAAAACTTACCTAAAGCATTGGAAGGAAAAATATTGATGCAGATTTCAGATTTGCATGTAGGAACTCGCTTCGATTGGCAGTTTTTAATTGATTCTTTTCAAAAAGCTAAACAATACAAACCTGATTTTGTAGTGTATACAGGAGATTTTGTAAATCATGGAACATCTCAGGAACAAGAAGACCTAAAAAAAGTAATGGAAAATTGTGTTCTGGGTACTTTAGCAACCTTTGGAATCTTAGGGAATCATGATTACGGAGAAAATTGGGAGGATGCAGAATGCTCAGAAAAAGTATGTGATACCCTTAGCAATGTAGGGATCACAATGCTAAGGAATGCCCAGCAGGAAAGTCATGGTTTACATTTTATAGGATTCGAAGACTTATGGTCACCTTATTTTCAACCTTCAGAAGTGATGAAGCAGTATAATTCTTCAAAAGCCAATATTGTGCTTTGTCATAATCCAGATGCTTGTGATAAGAACATATGGAATGGTTATCAAGGTTGGATTTTGAGTGGACATACCCATGGGGGGCAATGCAGAATTCCGGGCATCATTACTCCCATACTTCCGGTAAAAAATAAAAAATATATATCTGGAGAAATTGATCTGAAAGATGGAAGAATGTTGTATATCAATCGTGCCCTCGGACATTCTTTCCAAGTAAGATTTATGGTTCGCCCCGAAATCACTGTTTTTACATTAACTCAAGCTTAAATAATTAATTAAATGGAAAACAAAGAAATCATCAATCTCGGAAAATCTATATTCGGAGTATTTTTTATACTGGGAACAATCTTTCTTTTAGGAGCGATAATAACCAAGGAAAATGGATTTGCTGGAGCAGGCTATATGCTGATTTATTTCGGAGTGCCGGCAAATCTGTTGTGTGTATTTTCTTTTTTGATTTACGGTTTAGTATATCGTTCGAAATTTTTAGCCTGCTTAAAGGCGGTTGGTATACTCTCAATCAATATTCCCATTGCAATTCTATATGGGGCAATAGGGATCAGTTTATTTAATTAAATTATTCTAATGATGTCAGAAAGAAATATTTTAAACTTAGGAAAAGCTGTATTTGGAGTGTTTTTCCTCATAGGAAACATCTGCCTTTTTGGATATGTATTCACTAAAGATTTCCACTTTGCAGACGTAGGTCTTTTGCTGGTTAGTTATGGTGCAGTTTTCAACCTCATTGTTTTAGCAGGCCTCATGCTCTACGGATTAATCAATAATCACAAACGTAAAATCTGTTTTCAGTCAGCGGGATATCTTCTCATTAATATACCCTTTGCTATTCTTTATGCCATCATAGGATGGAATCTAATTTTTTAAATACATATACTATGAAAAAAATACGCGTTCAGTTTCTGCTTTTTGTGTATGATAAAACTCAAAAACTCTACAGAAAATATTTTAAAAAGAAAAAAAGACAATGGCAGTTCAATGAAAAGCAGCTGCTGGAATTTCAGGAAGATTCACTGGGAAGAAAACTTGGAGAATTCTACCATAAACACGGGTTTTCGATGATTCCTAAAATGGAAAATCATGATGTTCATCATCTGATCACTGGCTGTGGAACCAACTTCGAGGATGAAATTGCCATGCAATATCTTTTGCTGGGAAATGGAAAACTCAATGCTCATCTTTTAGCAGCTATCGTATTGGGAACCTTTATTCTCCCGGAATATATCAAAATATATGGTAAAGCTTACAAGAAAGGACAGACGATGAGAGCTTTTCATCAATGGGATTTCGAAGGTTTACTTTGGCAGAATTTTGAACACCTGAAAGACTTTATCCAACAGAAAGATCCGGTTGCCTTACATTAAAAACGCATCCTATGGAAAATATAAAATTCAATGCAGCTGGAAAATATACCTTTCTTATTTCTTCCGGCCTGGGAACATTTCTGTTTTTATTATTTTTTATCACCCAGAATGAATTCTTATTGTTGTTAGGGTTTATATGTGTAGTCTTTGCCGTGCTTGTGAATACTCTTATATTTTTACACCTGCTGATTGTATTCCTTTCAGATATTTCCGAAGAAAAAGCAGCTGGGAATTCTATTTTACTGCTACTGCTGAACATACCTATTGCCTTATTATACTTCTATATCCTGTTTTGAAATGAATTCCTAAGAACATTGACCTCTCTGTCTATTTTCTTTTAGTCTTTTATCTCTTAGTCTAATTTTAAAATTATTAAATTATGAAAACACATCACTATATATTTCTCACAACAGCCCTTTTCGTAGTCCTGTTCTATGATCAGGACATGGGGCTGAATTTTGGAATCCTTGGAATCCTATACGCGATTTTGAATTTCTTTAAAACACCAGAGAAAAACAAAACCAGAACTTTTTATATTCTTACAGTTACAAGTATACTGTCAGGGATTGCATTTGCATGGTATGGCGACTTTCCATCATTTCTGGCGGTGGCAAGTTCACTTCTTTTATTAGCTTATAAATCGAGGAACAGGAAAATGAAGATTCTTTTTCTTATTCCTGTTTTTATAACGAACAGCTGTACTTCAATTTGCAGAGTTTTTATGCTCGATAAATGGCTGCCCCAGAGAAACGTTCCCGGAATGTGGCAGAAGATCATGGCTTTTGTGCTTATCCCGTTTATTCTTATCTCTGTTTTCTTTGGAATTTATGCCGCAGGAAGTGATCATTTTGCAGCACTGTTTACAGATTATGAACTGGATCTCAATCTTTGGCAGGTCTTCTGTCTTTCCGTATTAGGATTTTTTATTGCTTTTAACTTCTGGAATTTTGCTGTTGAAAAACTGATTTACAAGAACCATCATTATTTGGATAATGATTTTCAGAGAAGTGCTCAGGAGCCTAAATCAACCTATTCGTTTCTTGATCTGGACGCAGAAAGAACGAGTGGCGTAATATCCTTCTTTTGTCTGAATATTTTGTTGGTATTTTTTATTATTACCTATAATTATGAACAGTTTTATGAAGTTTCAAAAACACCGGTTCAGTTATCGGAAGAAACCCATGAGCGTGTGAATGCCGTGATCATGTCTATTGTGATGGCCATTCTGGTTATTATGTTTTACTTTAAATCAGGATTCAATTTTGATCCTAAAGCAAAACTGTTGAAAATCTTAGCTAAAGTCTGGATTGCTTTAAATGCCGTACTTATCCTCTCTGCAGCAGCCAAAAACTATGAATATATTGTCAACTATGCCTTTACGTATAAAAGACTGGGTGTTTTTGCTTTCCTTCTTTTATCTCTGGTGGGACTTTCTTTAACTTTTATTAAAATCCAAAGACAAAAAAGAAATGCCTTCCTCTTCAATACCATGGCGTGGTATCTTTATGGAACCATTTTGATTTGCAGCTATATCAACTGGGGCGGTTTTATTACTTCACAGAATATGAAACGTAACGATTTTGCTGTTAATTACCATTTTGGGTCAGTTAATTTCAGTGAAAAGAGTCTGATGAGATACGCAGATGAAAAGAATAACCAAAAATTGAAAAAAGATATCCTGAATAAAGTGAAGATAGAAAAGTCAAAATCTTTCCTTTCAAAGATCATCTATTATCAAACCATTCAGTATTAAAGAAGCATAATAAAAAAACAATAAAAAGAATTTCAATCTGAAAAAAAAGGTAATTAAAAAAGTTGGAACAATTTTAGCATTTGAAAAGACCTGATTAACCAGGATTGTGTTGAAAATGGAATAGGGGGCACATTGAAAATAGGTAATTATTGACAATATTCAATAAAATATAATTTTGAAAAGTATGGAAAACGATAAGAACTTCCATCTCCCAGCTTCCATCCTTCTCACTTCCTCAAAAATTAATTATTATGAAAAAAAGCTTATTGTTAATTCCACTGATTATTATTTCATGTAAAAAAGATCCTGCCGTGACAGATATGTCTCAAAAGGATTCAACAATTGTAACAGAAACGCCGGACTCTGTTTATAAAGCGGATTCTGTAGCATTGAGAAAAAAAGACTCAATCATTAACAATGCTCCTGTTACCAAGGAAGTTTTACAAAAAGGGGTAATGAGAAGTGAGAAAGAAGGTCGGATTGTAAGAACCGTAGATGCTGCCCAACTTCCTGTTACAATAGGTGAAGAATTCAAAAAAGATGGTCAAGAGCTGATTTTAAAATTGACCAATTTTGAACAATCTAAAATTAATGCTAAAATTTCAACGAAAGAAAAAGATTTTAATATCAGATTCAATCAAATAAAACTTCCTAATGGTGATTATGATGGCCCATTCGGAAGAGAACTCACTTATGAAGTTCCTAAAAAAGGAGAAATATGGCTGATTATTGGGAAAAGTAATATGGCTTCCGGTAATACCAAAGGACATTTTACAGTGAGTATTGAGTAGTCTCATTCAATTTGGTACAGTTTCTGCAAATTAACATCAGAAGTTTAAATTTAAAAATTATGAAAAATATAGTTCTAACAGCAATGGCCGCCTCAGCTGTACTTGTAAGTTGCGGAACCGTACAGTCGCTTGTTCAGAATACGTTCCCATATACAACGAATGTTTTAGTTTCTACAGGTGTACCTACTGATAAAGAAGTTTCTTCAACAGCAACGGCAACCAATGTACAAACATGGTTTGGAGGAAATAATAATGCTCAGATCAAAGATGTAAGAATTTCAGATGCAAAAATTTCCGTAGTATCTCCTTCCGGAGGAAACCTAAGTGCATTTAAAACTATTAAAATATATGTTTCATCCAGTGGAACAGGGGAAAGGCTAATTGCTTCCCGTTCTAATATTTCAACCAATTCATCCAGCATGAGCCTGGATCTGAATGATACAGGATTTCTGGATAGTATTGTAAAAAGCTCAGGGCTTACTGTAAGAACTGTTTATGAATTGAAGAACCAAACTTCTTCAGACATGAACATTAAAGTTGCCCTTAATTTCAGCAGTGTTCCTGCAAAATAATTTTGTACAAATAGTCTATGACTAAAAAAACTCCTTTCAAAATACTGAAAGGAGTTTTTTGTTTTGAAAAAAAAGAGTTTCGGTTTTTCTCTCTTAATTATAATTTGGTAAACTTCTCTACCACTCGTCTTGAACCTTCATTGATATTCATGATATATTGCCCGGTAGGAAGATGAGAAATGGTAATTTTCTCTCCCGAAGAAACTGTACTTTTTATCACGGATCTTCCTTGCATATTAATGATTTCAACATCTAATTTTTTATCTTCCGCACTCTGAACCGCTATATAATTGCTGGAAGGATTAGGATATATTTTTACTTCAAGTGCAGGGAGCGCTTTTGCAGAAACAGCAGATTTACTTTCCAATTGTAAAATAGCATTTCTCACATTCGGAAGCGGGCCTATTTTCTTATTAACATCAGTCCCTCCTTGTGGAATTCCTGTAGAAACCAATAGATTTTTCATGGCAGTTGGGCTTAAATATTGTCCCGTAGTCTGACGGTAAAAAGATTGTATAAGTACTGCCGCAGAAGCTACAGTAGGAGTTGCAGAGCTTGTTCCACTGAAATAATTGTAAGTCCTGTTATTATCATTATCATATTTTGCATACGATCCATATCCTGCAGCCAGAACACTGCTTCCCCAACCCTGTACATCCACTCTGCTTCCATAAGTACTGAAACTTTGTTTTGAGTGGGTAGTGTTAGGAGTTCCTGCACCTACAATGATGGCACCGCTGTTTCCTCTGGCTCTGTATGCCGCATAAAAAGGCTCATCAAGATCTTGATTCCCGTTACCTGCAGCAGCAATGATGATAATTCTCGAATCTGTAGCCGCTTTTGTAAGATCCCAGATCACACTATCATATTCGGCAGGACAATATTCACCGTTTTTGCCTCCGGTTTGCATTTCATACAAGATGATATCTCCGGCCTGAGAGGCATTGATGGATCTGCTGACTGCTGAAGCCCTGTTATATCCCACAGTAGTCCATTCCATATATCCTTTTATTTCTGATGCATTGTAAACCGCACCTGTAAGCCCAATATTATCTTTTATTGATCCTAAAATACTGACCACAGCAGTACCATGATCCCTATAATTATTCCCCGATAAACCCGAGTTAGGAGAATATCCGGGCTCTAGTTGGATGGAATTCTGATTGGTCAGCATTTCATGAGTTTTATAGAATCCATATTCTACATCTCGAATACGGATGTTCTGCCCGGTGATTCCTCTTGACCATGCGTATTTTGCATTAATTCCCGGATTGTCATTCAGGTAAGTCTGCACATTTTCCAGATCCGGAGTTGCTACAAACATATTCACTAATGGTGGTTCAACCGGTGAGCTGCTCATCACAGAAACATATTCTATTTCAGGAAATTTTTCAAGAGTTTGAATAAGTCTCTGAAAAGTATCACTATTCTGAACAGGAACATCAGCTTTAAATATTCTTTTCAGCTTTTGAACAGATTCTCCGGAGTTTCCATTCATTTTACTGTTTTCCATCATTTCATTGATTTTTTTATCACTGAAACCCAGATCATAAGTAAAGGAAATTCCATTCTCTCTGGCAAACCTTTCCAGTTCAGAATTTTTCTCAAATGCATTCTTGTCTGAAGCGATGCCCTTTGAAAAACATACATAGATTTGATCATTTTGATTACTGCTGCGAGCTGAAAGTTTTTGTCCAAAGGAAATAAAGCTGCAAAACACAAATACAGAAAGGAGTTTAATTCTTGTTTTCATATTATTTTTATTAAATGGTTGTGAATTGTTTTGTATAATATCAAAAATAATAATAAAATGAAAACAAATCACGTTTTTGTGAATTTATTTTTTAATCAAACTCTTTTGTCTTTATATAAAGGATTTGTAACTATTTTTATAAAAAATCCCTCTCAGTTTGCTGAAAAGGATTTTTTGCTTTTAGATAGCCTGAATAGGTTCTTTTTGTTCATCACTTTGGATATCAATTGAAGGACGTTTAAAACCATTAAAATAGATGTTTCATTCAGCGGAACAGGAGAGAGGCTGATCGCATCCCGCTCTAACATCTCTACCAATTCATCCAGTATGAGTTGAAGAACCAGACTTCTTCAGACATGAATATTAAAGTAGCTCTTAATTTCAGCAGCGTTCCTGCGAAATAATTGTTCTAAAAAAGATATTGAAAAAACGTCTTTCAGCTGAGGTGAAAGACGTTTGTAATTTTAATCAATATATTTCAATTGAAGCAGTATTCTTCTAATGTGCCCGGTAATGAATTGATTATTATTGGTAAGCCAGATAATGGATATGTTTTTCTCAGGAATCATTAGTAAATGAGATTTAAAACCGCCTTGATCTCCTGCATGTTCTATTACTTTGACATGTTCCTCTGTTTTTATACCTGAATAAAAACCATTGTGAACAAACCATGTCCCGGTATGATCAGCTGCTTTCTCACTACTCCAGTTTATAGGATTATAGACTGTTTCAGATTCTTTAATAATGGCACAGCTTGTAAATTTACACTCCTGAATTGCTGAAATGTATTTTTTTAAATCCTCAACAGAGCTCCATACTCCTCCGTTACCAGCAGCTGCAAATGTCGGATACTCACCATAATCATATTCCTGATATACTTTATCCCTAAGGATATAGCCATGAGCTACATTTTTATCAGGGAAATTGCCATCCGTTATTGTGCTGCTACTCATTCCGGAAGGCTTGAATATATTTTCTGCAATAAAATGCTGCCATTTCATATAGCCTGCTTTTTCAATAACCAATGCTAATCCGTTATAAGCAGGATTGGAATAATTAAATTTACTTCCTGGTTCAAACTCTAAGGAATCAGTCTGTTTTAAAGGACTGAAATTTTCTTCATCTTTTGCCGTAAGATAATAAATACTATCTTTTTCAACATGTCTAAGATCTGGAAGACCTGAAGTATGTGTAAGAAGATGATGGAGCTTAACGGCATTTGCTATTTTTTTAACTTTAAAATCCGGAAAAAATTTTAAAAGATTGTCATTGACGGAAAGTTTATTTCTTTTTTGGAGTATTAAAATACCGTAAGAAACAAAGGTCTTGGAAATAGAGCCTAGGTTTGAAACCGTTTTGGTTGTAAACTTTTCCTTTGTTTTAAGGTCTGCAAGACCAAATGAGTTTTCATATAGCGTTTTACCTCCCTGCTGTATCAATATACTGCCTCCAGGCTCGTTTGCATTAAAAATATTTGAAAAAGCAGAGTCCAGTTTGGTTTTTAAAAGTTCATCGCGGCTTTGGCCAAGATAAAATCCTGTACTAAAGAAGAATAAGAATAAAAATTTTAACGGACGGCTTGAGGAAAAAAATATTGTTTTGGGGATAATTTTTGTTTTCATTTTCTCTTAGGTATTAGTACTGCTTACGATCAGGTAGATTCCCAATCCTAATCCTATAAAATCTGATGTTAATTATTAGCTTTTTGTAATAGAGTCCATAACGATGGTTACGGGCCCGTCATTGATTAATGAAACTTTCATATCAGCTCCGAAAATACCACTTTCAGTTTTCAATCCTGATTTTGCGATTTCTTCTTTAAAATAATCAAATAGAGGAATAGCTTTATCCGGTTTAGCTGCTTTGATGAAAGAAGGACGGTTACCTTTTTTATAATCAGCAATCAGGGTAAACTGGCTGATGCACAAGATCTCTCCGGAGATATCCTTTACCGAAAGATTGAGTTTATCATCTTCATCACCAAAGATTCTTAGATTGAGTATTTTTTGTACCAGCCAATCTGCATCTGTTTTCTCATCATTCTCATCAATGCCTACCAGCAGCATTAAACCTTTTCCTATTTCTCCTACTATTTTTCCGTCTACTTTTACATGGGCTTCAGAGACTCTTTGTATAACGATCTTCATAATAATTAATAATTATAAACTGTAATTGAATTTGTAGCAGGATCTACTTGGCAAAAATAAGTTTTGAGTGGTAGAGGAGAGACTGCTACAGGTTCCCCAGTTAGTATATTCCATTTTGCATTGTCCTTTGGACAAGTAACTAGAGGATAATCGACTTTTAAGGTTGTATTTAAATCTGGACAGATATGTGGTGCGTTGCGATCATAAGCTTTATAGGTATTAATCCCAGCCTTTACTACAATGAGGCCACGCGTCCCCGCTCCTTGTATATCTACGTAAGTCCATTGTTTAATTGTAAGGTCATTGTAATTATTTGGTAGTAGAGTAACATTAATAGGAACATTAGGAAAGCAGTTCACAGTATCTTCTCTTCTTCCACATGAGTTTATGGATAATGTACTGAAAACCAATAAAATGAAAATAGATAGTATCGAAAAAGTTTTTTTCATTTCAATTTAAATTTTTATATATTTGTAAAAATTAAACGATTATAACACGTAAAACATTGTCCGGCAAATGTCGGATTATTTTTTTATACTAAAACTAAATTTTGAAAATTATGGCAAGCTATGTAACAAAGGAGGGCCTTGAGAAAATGAAAGCTGAGCTGGAACAGTTGGAAACTGTGGAAAGACCAAAAATTACTCAGCAGATCGCAGAAGCTAGAGACAAAGGAGATTTGTCTGAAAATGCAGAATATGATGCGGCTAAAGAGGCTCAAGGGATGCTTGAAATGAGAATTTCTAAGCTGAAAGATGTTATCTCAACTTCTAAAATTATAGACGAAAGCCAATTAGATACTTCAAAAGTTTCTATCTTAACTACAGTGAAGCTTAAGAATAATGCAACGAAGCAGGAGCAGGTATTTACATTGGTACCAGATAACGAAAGCGACCTTAAATCAGGAAAGATCTCTGTAAATACTCCTATTGCTAAAGGATTACTAGGTAAAGTTAAAGGCGAAACCGCTGAAATTACTTTGCCAAACGGAAACAAACTTTCTTTTGAAGTATTAGACATTTCTCTATAGTCTGATACCCCCTTTCATTTCTAAACTTCTAGTATTTAATCTCTAACTTTTATAAAAATGAGCACTATATTCACAAAAATCATCAATGGCGAAATTCCCTCTTATAAAATCGCTGAGGACGAAAATTTTATCGCATTCCTCGACGCAATGCCTTTGGTGAAAGGACATACTTTAGTAGTTCCGAAAAAAGAAGTGGATTTGATTTTTGATCTTGAAAGTGAAGAATACAAAAACCTTTGGGGATTTGCCCAAGAGGTAGCCAAGAAGATCAAAACTGCAATTCCATGTGTAAGAGTAGGAGTAGCGGTTGTAGGACTTGAAGTTCCTCATGCACATATTCATCTTATTCCTTTAAATAAAATGGAAGACATGAATTTCAGAAATGAAAGACTAAAATTAACGAACGAAGAATATACAGAGATTCAAAACTCAATTATTAATTCTTAACACACAGAAAATCGTAAAAAAGTAATTTTTTACGATTTTCTTTAACATATACATATATTATATAATATGAATCCAAACCAATGTTCTTTCTGCGGAAGAAAAAGAAATGAAGTACAGATGTTGATTTCTGGGCAGAACGGTTTTATTTGTGAAAATTGTATAGAGCAGGCACACGTAATCGTGAAAGACAGTGCTTCTAAGGCAGGATATTCTCCTGCAGATAATATGGAAGATCTTAAAAAACCGAAAGAGATCAAAGTATTCCTGGATCAATATGTCATCGGGCAGGATCAGGCAAAAAAACAGCTTTCTATCGCAGTATATAACCATTATAAAAGATTACTTCATGCTCAGGACGAAAACAGAGAAGTAGAGCTTGAAAAGTCAAATATTATTATGATAGGGGAGACCGGTACAGGAAAAACCCTATTGGCAAAAACCATTGCAAGAGAACTTAATGTTCCTTTCTGTATTGTAGATGCTACTATTTTAACGGAAGCAGGATATGTAGGAGAAGATGTTGAAAGCATCCTTTCAAGACTCTTGATGGTAGCAGACTATGATGTGGAAAAAGCTGAAAAAGGAATTGTCTTTATTGATGAGATTGATAAGATTGCAAGAAAATCAGACAATCCAAGTATTACAAGAGATGTATCCGGTGAAGGAGTACAGCAGGGGTTATTGAAACTGTTGGAGGGAAGCATTGTTAACGTACCACCACAAGGAGGAAGAAAACATCCTGATCAAAAGTATATTCAGGTGAATACTCAGAATATTCTGTTTATTGCAGGAGGCGCTTTTGATGGAATCAAGGAAATCATCGAAAGAAGAATGAATAAGCAGGCTATTGGTTTTAGTTCTGAAAAAATCAATAAGACGGATGAAGAGGAATATGTATTAACAAATATTAATGCAATTGATTTAAGATCATTCGGATTAATTCCCGAACTTTTAGGAAGATTTCCAATCATCACTTACCTCGATAAACTCACAAAAGAGACGCTGGTAAGAATTATGAAGGAACCTAAAAACTCAATTGTGAATCAATTTGTGGAGCTCTTCAAAATGGATGGCACGAATTTGGTAATTACAGACGGGGCAATCGAAAAAATTGTAGAGGAAACTATTGAAAAAGGGTTAGGAGCAAGAGGTCTTAGAGGTACCACAGAGAAGGTCTTGGAAGACTATATGTTTTCAATCGGAGAGGAAAAAGAGATTGTCTTAACGGAAGATAATATTTTGATTAATAGATAAAAAGTTTTTTTTTTAAAGAAAAAAATAATACCTTTGCGGGTGAAGATTGTATTAACACACAAATAATTTATACAATGAGAAAAAGTTTATTTGCTATAGGTCTTTTAGCAATCAGTTATTCTGTTCAGGCGCAGATATTATGTCATGTAGACACTGGTGCTAATATGTATGTGAGCGAAGGCACCCTAGTATATAGTGGTGGTGGTGTACAGACAAAAGATACTGGTGTTCTGGATGTACATGGAAATGTCATGATTGTAGGATCAGGTACAGATGCTTTTAAAACAATTGATGCATTAGGTGCGGATAAAACCACCAGTGGAGATAATATTGTTTTAAGGCTAAATACCCCTGCTACTTATGCCGCTTCTACGTACGGTCAATTGTACATTAATGGACTTACTCAGTCCAACATTACAGGTATTGTAACTAAAGAATACCTGACAGACAAACAAGGTAACGGCAATTATTTCCAACAAATTGCACTTCCTTTCTACGGTAAAGCTTACAATACATTATCAACTGAATTAGGTAAAACATTCGGTACTGTAAGGAATATTCAGAATCCTGGTAATGTAAACAATGATCTTATTTTGCAATGGAATAATACCCAGGCTAAATCTGATCATGTTACTGATTTGTCAAGCACAACCAGTAATGGCCCGGCTTATTATATGTTAGGTTCTAGAAATAACAACCTAAATCTTAATACGCCTGTATCAGGTTCAGTGAATAAGATAACTGGTAGACCATACGCTACCTTTGCTCCTGTGAATTTACAAAACGGAGGAAATGTATATTTCGGCCCAGGTGGTAACGCAGCAAACAGTTATGGTGAAGCTTATAACTCTTATCTTCAGGATCAGTTTGATCTTCCTAACGGAGAATGGAACACAACTTATGGTAAGAATATTTACCAGTTTGGTAACCCGTTCCTTACAAACCTGGATCTTTCTAAGATTGGTTATATTGAAGGAGGAACCATTACGGACGGTAATAACGTTTCCAATATCATGGGGATTGAGTATACATCAGGTTCAGTGGTAACACAGCCTAATGGGTATACTTTTACTACAGGTGCATTAAAGCAGACTTTTAATTTAGATGGAACTCCTGTTGGAGATATTGGATTAATTATTAAACCAATGCAGCCATTTATTATTAAGCTTAGAAATAATAGTGCTCAAACGTTGGATTTCAGTACCCTTAGAAGATTTAAGGATGTAGTGAGAGCTGATGGAACAGACTATAATGTAAATGCTGCTAAAGTAGCTGGTAAAGCTAATAAATCCATTGGAGCAAGTGTGAAGCAATTAGGGGTTATCGGTCTTGATGCTAATGGTAATGAGCTTGGAAGAGCTTATTATGTAGTTTCTGCTACAGCCACTACAGGTCACCAGACTTCTATTGCCACTACAGTACAAGCTGCCGCTAGTAGCAGTAACCTTATTGGTACTTTTGAAGAGTTACCAACTGGAGGTTATGACCCGAATTATAATGCAAAATATTGGCTATATATCAACGAAGCTAATGAAAAAGATTTCTTAGGAAAAGATTTATTACTTTGGAATTTTGATTTTAGTAAGCCGGATAAAAAAATAGTTTCTTATAAATTTGAAATCAGAGAGAATGCAGAAATGATTCCTGCTGGAACACACAAGTTGTCTTCAGGAGTAGGATTTTTCTATAAAGCATCTAATGGTTCTGTACAAGAAGCAAAACAAGGAGATGTAATTCCTGTAAGCTCTAAATCTTATAATTTATATTATGGAGAGCCTAGTAAAGGAACTCTTGCAACTAAGGAAACTGCAGCTACAACACTTTCCAGAACAACAGTTGTATACAATCCTGCAATCAGTAATTATATCGTTAGATTTGATCCAGATTGGAAAAAAGCAGATATTGAAGTTTATGATATGAGTGGTAAACTTATCATCTCTAAGAAAACTGTTGATACATCTAAGGATTTCGTAATTGAACTTGATGGTTCTGTTAAGAGTTCTTACATTGTAAAAGTTGTTTCGGATAAAGGAGTAATAGTTAACACCAAAATCTTAAAATAAAAATTAATATGAAAACGATAAATAAACTAGTATTTGCCTTGTTTTTCTTTACCACAATATTGATAAGTGCAGATCCAGATGATATGCCAGTTCCCGGAGGTGGAGGAACAGGAGGTCACGGAACAGGAGGAGCTCCATCAGCACCAATTGATATGTATGTATATTTACTGGCTGTGGTAGCTATTGCGTTCATCGCATTTTATACAAAGAAGTATAAAAACATAAAAGCATAAAATTTTATTAAAATAATAGTAAACTCTCTGATTAATCAGAGAGTTTTTTTATTTTTACTCTATGAAAAAGATTTATACACTATCTACGGTTTTAGCTGCATTTGCATTGCAGGCTCAGTTTACAGTTACAGTTCAAACTCCAGCAGATTTTAAAGATCAGGATGCTATTCTATATACCTTAAATGGTTCAAAAGATATTATTGTTACCAAAGAACAAAGTAAGAATAATACATGGACGTTTAAATATCCAAATAACTATATGGGGATGATGAAGATTTACTTCCCTGTAACTAATAATACCGTAAGCTTTATTTCTGAGAATAAGAATGTCAATTTCAAATTAGATATTCAGAATAATAAAGTGAAGGATGTTATTTATTTGGATGAAGCCAATGAGCTTATGAGTAAACAACAGGAAGGTTCTCAAAAAAAAGAGCTTATTTTACCTGCATTGGCTCAAATTAAAGAATATTATAAAGACAATACAGACTTTGGAAAAGCTTTAAAAACAGAAATTGAAAGGCTTTCCGGTACTGCTGGTTCTATTGATGCTGCAAAGCACCCGTTTATTGCGTATTACAATACCAATTATAGTAAGTTTCTTGGGAACTCTGCAGACAGCGCTAAAAAGGTTGATCAGGATGAAATTATCAATTTCCTGGATAAGTCTAATGATATGCTTGAAAGTTCATCGTTGCTAAGACCAGTATTGGTGTCTTATTTGAACTCAGGAGGTAATACGAATGTTGGCGGATCAGTGGATAAGCTTTTAGACCGTTTAAAGGTAGAAACACCAAGAGGACAGACTGTTTTATCTGAACTTATCGATATTTTTGATGTGTATCAGATGGATGAGTTTAAAAACAAATATCTTGGTATGGCTAAAAACCTTAAATGTACCATTAATGATAGATTGGCCTCTACATTGAAATCTAATGCGAATGTGGAAATGGGGGCTTTATTCCCTAATTATAAGTTCCAGTCTGCAACAAATACTACAGCTAAATCGCTTTACGATGTGAAAGCAGATAAGAAGGTGATCGTGTTCTGGTCGTCTACTTGTTCACACTGTGAAAGTGAACTACCAAAGCTATTGGAGAAATACAATGATTTAAAATCAAAAAATATTCAGGTTATCGCTTTATCTCTAGATGTGGATAAGAGTTCTTATTCTAACAAGATTGCTGCATTTCCATGGGTTAACGACTCAGAATTGAGAGGATGGAACAGTAGCTATGTAGATACATATAATGTTCATGCAACTCCGACCTATTTTATTTTAGATGCTAATAATAAGATAATCAACAAACCAGATCATGTTGGGAATGTTTTAGAATATTTTATGGTAAAATAATTTTGGAGGTAAAAAATATTTTTCTATATTTGCACCACCAAAACGGCGAGGTAGCTCAGTTGGTTAGAGCGCAGGATTCATAACCCTGAGGTCACGGGTTCAATTCCCGTCTTCGCTACAAAAACCGCAATCATTTATAATGGTTGCGGTTTTCTTTTTTATATCATTGCATTCATTTTTTAGAGATTGTTTTCGCTTATAATTGCTTGCTCTCCTTAGAAAATGTCATTTGATAACATTATTTTTTAATGATTACTTATAAGAATAGAAGTACTCTTGTTAAAGCTAGTGCTTATTTGAGAGGAAAGGGCTAAGAGTTTTGATCCCATTTTTAGTTTCTGATCCAAAATAATACAGCAAATCATATATTCAATTGCCTGTACATTCTTTCCTCTATAGTTTCTATAAAAGATATTTTAAATTTTCTTTTAATTATAGGCGTACAGATAACATTATTTTTTTATATTTGCACCACCAAAACGGCGAGGTAGCTCAGTTGGTTAGAGCGCAGGATTCATAACCCTGAGGTCACGGGTTCAATTCCCGTCTTCGCTACAAAAACCGCAATCATTTATAATGATTGCGGTTTTCTTTTTTTATTCAATTACATTCATTTTACCGGTTTTCTTTTATTTGTAATTGTTTACCCTTTTTAGAAAAAGACAACCTAAGAGATTTCAGCTTGAGTGTAAAGATTAAATATTAGGGTAGGCTGCTACAATTGAATTTAATATCTAATTAAAATTTGAAAGAAGAGGCAATATTGATAGTGTGCATTTTTACTTTTATAAATAATAAGCAGGGATATAAAAAAGCCGCTTCTCATCATTTGAGAAGCGGCTTCTTATTTTTATGATAAAATTTTATCAGGTTTGATAGCCTAATAGCTTTCTGATCTGGTAGAAGAATCTTTCGATCAATCTTAGGTCTTGGGTTACAATTTCTGCATTTCCTCTAAGCTCTTTATCGAATTTCAGATTTTTATTATAGCTTGTTTTTAATCCTTTTGGCAAAACTACATCTACATAATAATTTCCTTTATCATCAGGGATAAGTGATATATTCTGAACTTTTCCTTCTATGATTCCATATTCCTGGAAACGATAGTTATCCAGTTTGATCAATACTTTTTGTCCTGTAACAACCTTTCCTGAATTCACAGTAGGTACAGACATTCTTCCTACGAGGCTCCTTTTATTATCCGGTAAGATGGATACAATAGGTTCTCCTGCTTTTACGAATTGATTTTCACCAAAAAACTGCTGAAAGCTGGCAATACCATTCGTGGAAGAAATAACAAGGTAATTCTGCTCCCAAAGCTTTACTGCTTTTCTTAATTGTTCAAATAGCTGTAAAGTTTGTGAAGAATAGGTGATCTTATCTTTTTCTGTATTGATAACAGTTCCACTTTTTGTTTTGTTAAGATTGGAAATACCTTCTTCACCTTGCGAAATAGAAATATTAAGATTTTCAAGATTCTGCTGTGCCTGAAGATATTTGATTTTTTCATTCTCAAGTTCCATAGCTGAAATCACACCCTGATTAAATAGTTCCTGAGATCTCTGGAAGTTCTTTCTGGTAAGATCATACTTGGCGGATTCCAGGTTTTTTTGCTGCTTTAAAGTGGAAATTCTCGCTCTTGCCTCGGATAAACTTTGGTTAGTTGCTAGATTTTCCGGTGCATAAGGCTGTAATCTTGTAAAAAGATCTTCATCCTGGAATGCTTTTGCAAAGCTATTATATTCCCCCTGTACTTCACCAAGCTTAAATCTTGAAGTCTGTGCGATAGGAAAAGAACTTAGCTGGTTGGGTGAAAGGGAGTCGATCAGTTGTTTTAATGCGATAACATCTTTGTAGTTGGCAGCTGATAGCATTACCATCAAAACCTGATTTTTCTTTACTTCCTGATGGTCTTTAATGAATATTTTCTCAACCTTAGAGTTGATTCTTGCTTCTAATTTTTCCGGTGGATTTTGAGATGTTACGATAATAGGCGCAGGTACAAATTCCGGATATTTTATAATGTAACTCATTACAAAAATAAGCAGGATAATTACAAATATAAGCGTGTTCCCCCAGCGGATCATCCAATTAGGGGGTTGGGTAAGAATATCCTGTACACTTTCTGAACGGAGTTCAATATTGTCTAAAACTTCTTCTTTCATTGTTTTCTGATACATTTCCATCTCATATTTCAGAGAGGATTTAATTTAAATTAAGCTTTCAGGTTTTGGCTTCCGATGCCGAGATTAATTTCCTAGTTCAAGCTGGTTTCTCACCAATCGATAATATTCACCGCGTAGATCTACTAATTCGGCATGACTGCCTTCTTCTACGACTTTTCCTTTATCCAGTACAATAATTTTATCGGCATGTTTTACTGTGGAAAGTCTGTGGGCAATAACTACTGCAGTTTTACCTCTGAAGAATTGTTCAAGATTTTCCATAATGATCTTTTCATTATTGGCATCTAAAGCAGAGGTAGCTTCATCAAACAAAATATAGTCGGGAGATTTATAAACAGCTCTTGCAATGAAAAGTCTTTGTTTTTGGCCTCCACTTACGCCTACTCCTTCATTTCCGATCTTTGTGTTATAGCTTAATGGCAATCCTTCCACAAACTCTTTAATATTGGCTATTTCTACAGCACGCCTTAATTTCTTTTTATCGATATGATCTTCACCAACAGCAATATTATTGGCTATTGTATCATTGAATACATAACCTTCCTGCATTACCACTCCGCAATGATCTCTCCAGAATCTAGGAGAGATATTTTTCAAGGCAGTATTTCCAATTCTGATATCACCACTATTTGGTTCATAAAACTTCATCAGAAGCTTTAATAACGTTGTTTTTCCACTTCCACTGGCTCCTACAATAGCGGTCGTTTTTTGATAAGGAATGGAAAGACTTAAATTTTCAAAAACCGGAACATCAGATCCGATATATCTGAATGACATGTCAGTAATTTCGATATCCCTTTGTGGAATGTCGGTAACATACTGCTCATCTTTATTTTCTTCATCCTCTTTATCATGAATTTCACCTAATCTTTCAAGGGAGATTTTGGCATCCTGAGTTTGCTTAATAAAGTCGATAAGCTGAAGAAGCGGGCTATTTAACTGTCCAATGATATATTGTACAGAAAGCATCATCCCTAACGTTAGGTTTCCACTCAATACTAATTTGGCAGACAGGAAGCTTACTAAAATATCTTTTATTTGATTAATGAAGTTTCCTCCTACAGATTGCCATTGCTCTAAAGACAATGATTTTATTCTGATTTTAAATAATTTTACCTGAAGGAATTCCCAATCCCATCTTTTTTGCTTTTCAGCATTATGCATTTTGATCTCCTGCATTCCATTGATGAGCTCAATGACTTTACTTTGCTCCTGAGAAACCTGGGAGAATCTTTTATAGTCAAGTTCTTTTCTTTTTTTCAGGAAGAACGTAATCCATCCTATATAAGCTACAGCTCCCACAAGATAAACAAGGAATAGCCTGTAATCATAATACAGAAGGACAATACTGAAGATCACTAAATTGACCAGTGAGAACAGAGTGTTTAATGAAGAACTCGTAAGGAGTTGTTCGATTCTGTGGTGGTCATTGATTCTCTGCATGATATCCCCGGTCATTCTGGTATCAAAGAAACTGATAGGAAGTCTCATCAATTTGATAAAGAAGTCGGAAATAATGGAAATGTTAATTCTGGCTGAAAGATGGAGAAGAATCCAGCTTCGAATGGTTTCTATACCCATTCTGCCGATAAATAACATAATTTGTGCTGCTAAGACAAGGTAGATAAAGTTAATATCTTGGTTTTGTATCCCAACGTCTACAATACTTTGGGTAAGAAACGGGAAGACAAGGGATAGTAAACTTCCTGCGAGAAGTCCTACAGCAAGTTGAATAACAAGTGATTTGTATTTAAAAAGGTATCTGGAAAGAAATGAAAAGCTGGCTTTGCTTTGATCATTGTCAAATTCAGTTTGAAAAAATGCCGGTGTGGTTTCCAAAATAAGAGTAATTCCTTCTTCCGTACTTTGATGGGCGTTTTCTCCGATCCAAGATTTGATAAATTCTTCCGGAGTATAGGAAATCAATCCATAACTTGGATCAGAGATATATACCTTGTTATTTTTATCGGTTTTATAAACAACTACAAAATGGTTTTTATTCCAATGCACAACACATGGAAGCGGAACTTCTTCTACCAGGGTTTTGAAATCGACTTGAACTCCCAACGAGCGGAAGCCCAGATTCTCCGCAGCATCACTTAATCCAAGGAGGCTACTTCCTTCACGTGTTGTTTCAGAAAGAGCCCGGATCTGTTGCAGAGATATACTTTTACCGTAATACTTACTTACAATTCTAAGACATGTAGGTCCACAGTCTTTAGTGTCTGGTTGTTTATAAAAAGGAAATTTTTTCAAAACTAATAATCATTATAAAATGTCGTCAGTATATGACGGCATTTTTTCTTTATTCAAAATTATAATTCAATGAAATGGAAGGCTAGTAGTAGCACCATTTGTTACACGCATCTACAGCTCCTTCTTTGGGAGGTTTTGTTTTGGATTCACAATAGCTTGCTTCATACTGAATTCTTGCGCATTCTTGAGTGATACCGCCTTTCAGAGTCCTTAGGCTTTCTCTTGAAAGTTTTTTGAGATTTTTCATAATAAATAGTTTTTAGTTTACCTACTCTTTTATAGCTTTTCGGTGGCTGCTTTTATTGTTCCTAATATAGTGAATTTTACATCACAGGTGAAGATTATATTTCTTCATCTTCTATGAGCTCATCTACAAAGAATACGATGTCTTCTCGGTCGTATTTTTCAGGAAACTGATAGCCATTAATGATAAGAATAGGAGTGAAGTTAAGCCCTGCATTACTGTTCTCTATACTCATTTGAATCAATGGATTTAGGTTTTCAGAAGTGGGAACTCCACCAGACAGGGTATTGATCTTATTTTCGTCTCTTGTTTCGAACCATTCTTCTACAGCATGTAGGAATTCTTTTTCCGACTTATTATTATAGATGTGGGTAAGGTCTGAAATTAATGTGTTGTATTTCTCATTGGATCTTTCCGGTGTATAATTGAATCTCATCTGTAGAGAAACATCATCCGGGTATTTCTTTAAAAGACTTTCTGCTAATTTATGGCCATCTTTACAAAAGCCGCAATAAGGATTAGAAATAATAGAAATACGAAGTCTTGCCTCTCTTTTTCCTACTGAAAATGTTTCAGTATCCTGAAATACAATTTGATCTCTTTCTAGTAATTGACTTTTAAATAGTTCATAATTCCTTTTGAATCTAAGATTTTTAGCATTGGATTTTTGAAGCTCTTCTTTTTGTTCAAGCAGCGTATTAAAATACATTACCGCCGAAAAGATAATAGCCCATAAAACGATGGTGAGTAAAAGAGCCCCCACTCCAAAAGAAAGATTCTGGAAGAAAAAAGCACTGATTACTAATTGGCCAACCAGGATAGAGATGATTAAAAGGCAAACTCTACAAAATGTTTTCTCAACAAAAGCCTGGATATATAAAGAATAACCAATTGCTAATACAGAAACAAAAGCAAATCCTTTGATAAGGTAAGCTGTAGCAGGTAAGAATAATCCTAATATTGCTAATCCGGTAAAGTAGATTAGTGAAAAGTCAGAAAACTTTAATCCTAAGATGCTTGTTTTATCTTGTTTAATAATTCTGTCGCAGGAGTTAGCTGTTTGAGTTGCTGTAGCAGCACCGCAAATACTTCCTATGACGCTAGATGTGTTTCCAAATTTTTGATTGAATATTTCCAGTGAAATATAAACACCAGCCAATGAAAGTAGATTGAAAATTGCTTCATAAGGGCTTTGGAATATAAATGAATAGATAAGGATTACAGCAAAAACGGCATATAGGATAGGTTTGAAATTGAATGCTGTTTTATTCTCTGCCTTTTCAGTCTTTTCAAACAGAAGTACAAAATCTGTAGAATTTTTGTAAAGTTCTTCTTTATCTAATGTTTTGGCTTTTTCAGAATAAACGGCATAATTGCTTCCTGATTTTTTTACCAGTGAAAAAGCATTGTCAACAATCGCAATAAATTCTTCAGGAAGCTCGTCCCAATATTCTTTATCAAGTTGATAGGCATCATTCTTTACCCCTAAAAAGTTTAAGGTATCACTAAATGCTAATGCAGACGGATAATTGGGATGTGAATTGAACTGGAAAATAAATTCCTGTTTATCAAGTTTTAGGTAGTTAATTAGTTTATCAAAAATCATATTAATATTTTCATCTAAAATACACAGATGTTTTAAATTAACAAAAGTTTTTTTCTTTTATTGGTGAGATATAAAGATGGGTTGGAGTATTTATTTTAATTTTCAATATTTTAGCTCCGCTCAAATATAAAAAGATTTTTCATCTTACTGCATTTTATAACTTTATCTCTAATGTTTCTTTTATTCTATTGCGATATTAGAATTTTCCATTTTGAGCTTTTTCAGGAAATCCTTTTTGATTGCAGCCGTGTGTTTAAGGCTGGCAAGACCTATACTTCTTCTTTGGCGATCTATGGTAACGGTATCTATTTTTTCTATAAAGCTTCTTCCCATTCCATATTTAGTGGTTTTTCCTGGTGAAAACTTATGTGAATCAACCATCATAGAATAATCGAGTGGAGGACAGTCTCCAGATTTTACATATTCAAAAATTTTTGTTTCCAGATAAGGATAGAGGGTGTTGGAACTTCCCATGTGGCTAACAAGAGTTAGCATAGGAGCGCCTCCTATTTTATCTTTGGAAGGAAATCCTATATTTTCAAAAGTCCATTTGAAAAGGCGAGCATTCTTTTCTATATTTTTTCTTACCAATACAGTATCTTTAGGTCTTCCCAGTTGATCTCTTGTGAAGGCAATTTTAAAAGAATCCACCATTTGTTGGTTAAGATCTTTTTTCCAGTCTGCTATTTTTTGTTGTACTTCTGTGTTATCTATCCCATATTTTTTGAAAAGAGTCAGATATTTTTTATAGCTGTCATGATAAGGAGCTACTAAGGAAATAAGCTGGTATAAACTTTCTTTGCCACCAAAATCTTCATGATACTGATCTGCCAGTATAATATAAGTAGAGAACTCTTCAATCATTTCCTGATTTTTAGGGTCGTATTCGTTAAAGAGTTTTCTATATTCTTGAATGGCTAATTTAGGATTATTAGCGAGTCTGTAAGTACTGTCAATTTCATTGACCTTTTTATAATAAGTAATGTAATTTTTTTTGCAAGAAGATAAAATGAAAATACTAATCATTAATATTGAATTAAGGATTCGATATTTTGAGGTATCTGCAGGTAATCCTTTCATGTCTTGTTATTTTTCAAATATTATATCGCAATGTATGAAAAAAAGTAAATGAATGATTGCTTTTTTAATAGGCTTGGTTTCTTTTTTTAAATTAATTGATTTCTAGTTTTCTACGAGTTTTTGATCAAGTGTCTGCTATCTATGAAGAGATTGTTGGAGGTTGTTCAGGTCATAAATTATCATTTTATCATAAGTGAATAAGATAATGTCTTAGGAAATAAAGCTGAAAAAAGGTTTGTACTCGGGGCAACCAACAGGTAAAAAACGCCAGCTTTTATAGAAACAAAGATTAGAAATATTTTCAATAATCAGGAGAATAACTCTAATTTTTACATTCTAAAAAAACGCAGATAAGTGGAATATTTTATATGTAAGTAAAATTTTCATTTTGTAAATTTTTCTCAGTTTAAGTATAATTTAGGTATTATTTTATGAGTAGATGGGGTACTTGATTGTGATTGGTGTTAATTAGGGTCGAACTCAAAAAAACTTAAAAAATCATAAAGTTTTCATAAAGTTTCAAAAAAGAAATAAAATGTTTTTGTATTTATAAAATATGTCGTATTTTTACATCGCCTTGAATGAGGGAACAAGTCAAGGTAATAAATTTTTTTTCATCATTTGTGTTTTTAGAATCGTATCGCCTGATACGATTCTTTTTTATGTTCTATTTTTCATAGTTTAAGAGGAGATCAATGAAGTAAGAATAAGTAACAGATCCTTCTTGTTGATTGCTTTTCAGGAATACATTGTTGGTAAACCCAAAGAAGTCATCCAGCCAACCCTGGTGTCTGAGTATGAAGCTTTTCTCATAAGCGCGGTCTCTTTTCATTCCCGGAGAATAATTTTGAATAACAGACTTTACAAATTCAGGGTCTTCTTCAACAATAAACCGTAATAGGCTTTTCAAAGTAAAATATTCAGTGCTGTATTTCAAATCCGGATTGTTGGAATGAATTCCTATCAGATATCCGATGAAATTAGCTTCCTGTTCTCTGGCAAAGCCTAATTGATGAGAACTTTCATGAGCGGTGGTAAAAGGAATGAAAGTATGAGGTAATTTGGAATTATACTGTGCTTCCGCAGTAAAAGGATTATAGTATCCTAAGATACCCGTGAAGTTCATTACATTTTTAAATAAACTTGGCTTTATAGAAAGTATCTGAGTAACTTTTTTATTGGAAATATATTGTGGAAGGCGGGTCTGTTGGAAAAGGATTTCCTGTTGTACAGCCTTTAGATTGGTAACAACAAAGATCCCGTTATGGTCTTCATGTACCAATGTACGAGTGGCTTTACATTTTTCAAGATATTGCAAGGCTAGTTTCTTTGCTCTATTGAGTTCAGGTGGATCTTGTCGGGAAAGTTTTTTAATGATTGGAGTCTGAAAATAAAGCATTCCCCAGAATATCTGGTAAGTAAAGTAAAAGATATTTACAATGATAAGAATTCTCAGTAGGGAAGTACTTCTGTTTGTTTTCTTATATAAGGCAATAAGGCTGTATAAAAGGATAATTCCAAGTAGAATATAGATGATATCACCTATTGAAAAAGGAAGCCAGCTAAAGACTGTCTGATGTATTTTCTTTTGAAATTCAAAAAACTCTTCAAAAAAAGAGATCATCAGTAAAGATTTCGAAAAACTATAAAACAAAAGAAATTGGGCAAGTAAAACACCTGCCCAAAATCTCTTCTTCTTATATATATGTAATGTATTGTTAGTGTGCACCTTCAGATTCTAAAACGTCTACGTTAATTCCTTGTCTAAATAAAGATTTTTTAGCCAAATAAGCAAATAAAGTAATATACACAAAACACAGTACAGGAATGATGTAAGAACTGTGGATTCCTATGATATCAGAAAGTTTACCCTGAAGTGGTGGGATAATCCCTCCACCAAGAATCATCATTACAAGGAATGCTGATCCTTGAGCAGTATACTTTCCTAAACCTGTAATAGCTAATGTAAAAATAGATGGCCACATGATACTACAAGCAAGACCTCCGGAAAGGAATGCATAAATAGCCACATTTCCTGTTGTTAATAATCCGGTAATCATTGCGGCTGTACCAAATAATCCAAAAATAATAAGCGTTACGGCAGGTTTATTTTTGCTGATCAAGAATAAGATAACCTGAATTGCAACACAAACAGCGTAGAAATATAGGTGAGACATATCTTTTTGAGCGATCGTATTGATTCCAATAATCACAGAAAAAGCGATGAAAGGGACAATGATAGTTGCAATGGTTTGTTGTTGTTTATTCAGATTGAAAACCGCAATAGCACCCGTCCATCTACCAATCATTAAACTTCCCCAATACATGGAAATGTAAGGAGCAAGATCCGAAGATTGATGCCCTCCGAATTCCGGCATACTTAAAAGTTCTCCCAGGTTACTTCCAATGGCAACTTCCACCCCCACATAAGCAAGAATGGCAATCATTCCCAATACAAGCTGTGGATACTTCATAGCACCCCAGCCTTCAGCATTTTTCTTGGCACTTGAGTTTGCAAACACAAGAGACACAATAACAACAAGTAATGCGCCTCCCAGGTACATCATTCTTTTCTTTTCTAAAGGATGTTTGATGGTTTCCAATTCAGCCTTTTTATCTGCAACATGTTGTTTAAGCTCTGTAATTTTTACAGCATCAGTTTCTTTTTCAAGTGTTTTATCTAATACCGTAATTTCATTGCCTAAAGTTTCAATACTTTTAGCTTCATCAGAATTGTAGCTGCTGAATACCGGAATAAAGAAAAGAATAACAAGAGCAGTCATTGCGATCAAAGTTTTTCTTGCTTTTCCTGCTTTTTCCATAGGTTCAGTAGAAATTCCATCAGGAAGTTTCTTGGAAAAGTAAAAAATCCCTGCAGCAATAAGGAAAAGAGCTCCTACAGCGGTGTAAAGAAGGATTACCTTGTCCAGTGCAAGATGTTTAATCTGATCGTCATCTACTGTAGCTGTAGTTCCGAAAAGCGCTAAACCAACGATAATGGGCCCAATAGAGGTTCCAAAAGAATTGATTCCTCCTGCAAGGTTCTGTCTGCTGGCTCCGGTTTTAGGATCTCCCAGTAATACGGCAAAAGGATTCGCAGCAGTCTGCTGGATTGAAAAACCTAATGCTACCACAAAGAGCCCAATAAGCATCCCATAATATACATTGCTTTTAACGGCAATGATCATGATAGCGGCACCAAGGGCAGAGAGCAGTAGCCCATAAACAATACTCTTTTTGTAGCCCCATTTTCCGATAATATCAATTCCTTTTATAGTACTGAATATAAAAAGCAACAATGCTCCCAGGAAATAAGCAGTATAAAAAGCAAAATCTATTAACTGTGACTGAAACTGGTCGAGAGAAAAATAGTTTTTACAAAAAGGGATGAAAATACTATTGCCGGCAGCAATAAACCCCCAGAAAAAAAATACAAGTACAAGTGTGTACAGCGCCGGGTAATTAGTCGGCTGGTTGGTTTTTGACATATTTTATTGAAAATTTCGCAAACAAATATAACTATTTCTTTTAAATGGAATGCTCCGTCAAGGTTTTTTTAATTACTTGATAAGCCTCTGCTTTTAAGTCTTTTGGAGAATCAGTAGGCTCTATAATTCCATTGAAATAGACTTTTACTTTTCCTGGATAGCCTTTGGAGCTGTCAAAAGGAAACATTTCTTTAAGCCCGATGAAGGTATAGACAGCAATAGGAGAGTTGTGTTTTGAAGATAACATAAATGCACCGTCCTTAAAGTCATCCAAGATGATGGACGTGTCATCGGGTACTCCACCTTCAGGAAAAATGGCAATACTGTTGCCTTCTTCCATTTTCTCGGCACAGCGGCGGTACACATCAGCACGGCTTTTTGCACTAGCCCTGTCTACCATGACACATACTCTTTTATAAATGGTTCCAAAAATAGGAATCTTAACCAGTTCTTTTTTTCCTACAAAACAAATGGGATGGTGAGGAAAAAGGATGCAGGTGAGCATGATGTCCATGATCGAAGTATGATTCGAAATAAAGACATATTCTTTGCTTTTGTCTTTCTCTTGTTCAGAAAGTTTGATGAGATCATACCTGAAGCCCATTCCGTAAAACATTCCGAAGCACCATAGTCGGACGAACTTATAAGCATATCTGTAATGCTTTTTATTAAAGGATAAAATATAAACGGGAATCCCAAGAGTGATTGTTAAAACAAATGCTAATAACAATAGCCAGAATCTCCAGAGATAATTTAAAATTTTTGTCACAGTCTAACCGTTAAAAATTACTTTCTTCTTTACCGAATAGTTAAGAATGGAAACCAATAGGATGGCTGCAATCTTACTGGTCATTTCCGGACTCAAGGTATAAAAAATTAAATTGATATTATCTTTAAATATAAAACTGTAAAATACCTGAAAAAAACCAAGACTGAATAAAGTAGAGATAAAAGAGACCATCATAAAATAAACGAACTCTCTTTTCTTAGAATGTTTTCCTCTTTCAAAAACAAACCAGATGCTCAGAAAATAATTACTGATAATCCCACAGCTGGTAGAAAAAATATTACTTAAAGGGTAATGTATACCATGAAAGTTGGTTTCTTTGGCAAAGATATGAGGAAGGTAAGTACTAAATATTTTAAAGCTGCCAATCTCAACAATAGCACTCAATCCTCCTGCAATGATGAAGAATAAAACCTGTTTCTGGCGTATGAGTATTTCTTTCATTTAATTAATATAAAAACTAAAAATATATCTTATATTGTATTGGATACTAGAATGTTTTATAAGCAAAACAATAGAAGTTTCCTAAAGTCCTTTGTATTCATAATGGTTTTCAGGCATTCAAAATAAATAGGCTTTACAATATGGATATGCAAATTTATAACTATATGTTAAACACTGAAAAAAGTTGTTAAAATATTTTTTTAAATAAAAATTATTTCTAATTTTAATAAACAGAATGATGTCCCTATAACCTGATAATAAATTCATTTTCAAACCTTTGTGAAATGGTTTTTTCTATCTTGTAATGCGTGGTTGAAAGCATACTACTCTAATTTTTATGATCCAATTGATAACAATATTTGTATGAAACGTCAAAACAAATACAGAAAATTCCAGCTTCAACAAAAAAATATTGAAGCTCTTGAAAAAGAAAACTCCCGCTTCAAACGAGTGTATTCTGAATACGAAAATATGTCTAACGAACTTTGGAACCTCGAAAACTCCAATGGTGAACCCGTTCCCGACGATTTTATCAATGCTATGGTGCTACAGGCATCTTATCTTGAAGATGAAATTGAAGATTGGCTTTTACAATTCAACGAAACAAAAACCAAGATTAAACATTAATGATTTTAGACAGCTTCCAGATTGTTTTAAATGCTAATTGAAGATAAATTCATAATTTAGCACCCTTAAATTAAATTCTAAAATATGGTTGCTATTGTAGATAGTGGTTCTACTAAATCGGATTGGGTAATCCTTGATGACTTCAAAAAGGTTTTTCTGAAAACTGAAACCATCGGCTTTAATCCGAATTTTATCAATAGGGAGCTTATCGCTCCTGAAATACAGAAGAACAGCAACCTGATATTAGTAAAGAATTCAATCACTAAAGTCTTTTTTTATGGCTCAGGATGTGGCGTGGAAAAAAACCGCGAAACCATCGAAGTTGAGCTTAAGAAAGTGTTTGGAAAGGCTGAAATCATTGTAAAAGAAGATTTAATGGCTGCAGCTTATGCTGCTTATAAAGGAAAACCTGCAATCGTGTGCATTTTAGGCACAGGATCAAACTCTTGTTATTTTGATGGTAAAGATTTAAAAATAGAATTGCCATCCCTTGGATTCCTGATCGGAGATGAGGGAAGCGGAAGCGCGATCGGAAAACAGCTGGTGCGCAGGTATTTCATGAAAAAACTTCCTGCAGATCTTCAAAGTGAATTTGAGGCAGATTATAAACTTACTATAGAAGATGCATTGAAAAATATGTATCACGCTCCAAGACCAAATGCTTATTTAGCTGATTTCAATAAGTTTGTTGTAGAAAGAAAGGATCACCCTTACTTTGTAAACATGGTTTTCGAAGAAATGAAAAGCTTTTTCGAATATCAGGTTATGCCTTATCAAGAGGCCAATGATGCTGAAATCAACTTTATTGGCTCTATTGCTTATTATTACGAAAATATTTTACGCTCTGTAGCGGAAGAACTAAATTTAAATGTGGGACATGTTGTTCAGAAACCAATTGAAAGCTTAGTAGATTACCACATTAAATATATACTCTAACAAAAAATAAAACTTATGTCAAGTAACAACAATCGCGACGAGAAGAACTTTAGTCAGGCCGCGTTAGATTATCATAAAGCAGAACCCAAAGGGAAAATCGAAGTTATACCATCCAAGCCACACTCATCTCAAAGAGATTTATCACTGGCCTATTCTCCAGGAGTAGCGGTTCCTTGTATGGAAATCCACGATAAACCTGAAACAGTATACGATTATACAGGAAAAGGAAACCTGGTTGCTGTAATTTCTAATGGTACTGCGGTACTTGGACTAGGAGATATCGGTGCAGAAGCATCTAAGCCGGTAATGGAAGGGAAAGGACTGTTGTTTAAAATTTTCGCCGATATCAACGTTTTTGATATTGAGATCGATGAAAAAGATCCTGATAAATTTATCGAGATTGTAAAAGGAATTGCTCCTACATTCGGAGGGATCAACCTTGAAGATATTAAAGCTCCTGAAGCATTCTATATTGAACAAAGATTAAAAGAGGAATTAAATATTCCTTTGATGCATGATGATCAACATGGGACAGCTATTATTTCTGCTGCTGCATTGATCAATTCATTACAGATTGCCAATAAGGATATCGATAAAGTAAAAATGGTAGTAAATGGAGCTGGAGCAGCTGCTATTGCTTGTACCAAGCTTTATATCTCATTAGGATTGAAAAAAGAAAACGTCCTGATGTGCGACAGTAAAGGAGTAATCAATCATAAGAGAGAAAACCTTACTCCTGAAAAATTAGACTTCATCGCTCAAACAGATATTGAAACATTAGAAGATGCTGTAAAAGGATCTGATGTCTTCGTAGGATTATCCAAAGGAAATGTGATGACTCCTGAGATGTTGCTAAGCATGGGTGAGAATCCTATTGTGTTTGCTTTGGCGAACCCAGATCCTGAAATTGCTTATGATCTTGCTCTTGCAACCCGTAAAGATGTAATCATGGCAACAGGAAGAAGTGATTATCCTAACCAGGTAAATAACGTATTAGGATTCCCTTATATCTTCCGTGGTGCATTAGATGTTCAAGCTACAGGAATTAACGAAGAAATGAAACTGGCTGCAGTACATGCTATTGCTGATCTGGCAAAAGAACCAGTGCCAGAAGCTGTAATTCTTGCTTATAATGTTCAGAGTTTACAATTCGGAAGAGAGTATTTTATCCCAAAACCGTTTGACAACAGATTGATTACAAAAGTGTCAAGTGCGGTTGCAAAAGCAGCTATTGAAAGTGGTGTTGCAAGAAAAGCAATTACTGATTTTGAAGAGTACGAGCACCAGCTTTTGGATAGAATGGGTAGAGATGAGAGATTGGTAAGAATGATGCAGAGCCGTGCAAAATCTAACCCAAAAAGAATTACCCTTGGAAATGCTGAAGAATACAATGTATTGAAAGCTGCTCAGATTCTTTATGAAGAAGGGATTGCTTATCCAAGCCTTTTAGGAGATAAAAAATACATCAAACAGCAGATGGAACGTTACGGAATTAATCTGGATGTTCCAATCATTGATCCAAGTGATGATGATCAAAAAGAAAACAGAAAGAAATATAGAGAAACACTTTGGAAACTTCGTCAGAGAAAAGGAATGAACGAGTACAAAGCTAAGAGATATGTTCGTCAGAGAGATTATTTCGGGCCACTAATGCTGAAGCATGGTGATACTGATGGGCTTATCGTTGGATTCTCTAAAAATTATACTTCCGTATTACGTCCTATTTTAGAAGTGATTGAAAAAGATAAAGGAGTAGATAAAGTAGCGGCAATGATGATGATCTTGTCTGAAAAGAAACCTATTTTCTTCGCAGATACTTCTATCAACCAAAACCCTACAGCTGAAGACTTAGTGAATATTGCTAAAATGGCAGAATTTACAGTGAAATCTTTTGCTATCGAACCAAGAATTGCAATGCTTGGATTTGAAAATTTTGCTGCCATCTCTGAAACTTCTAAAAAAGTAGCTAAAGCAGTAAGTATTCTTCATGAGAAATATCCTAAAATGATTGTTGATGGAGAAATCCAACCGGATTTTGCAATGAATGCAGATCATTTAAGTGATTATCCTTTCTCTAAACTGGGAACAACTCCGGCGAATACATTCATCTTCCCGAATCTTGAAAGCGCTAACCTTTCTTACAAAATTCTAAGAGGAATGAAAGTGGCACAGGTTATCGGCCCAATCCTAATGGGATTAAAACAGCCGGTACACGTTCTTCAAATGCGTTCAAGCGTAGATGAAATCGTAAACCTTGCAACAATTGCTGTTCTTGACGCGCAGAGAAGAGAGAAAAAGTAATTTGATTGAACTTATTATACAAAAGCACCTTGATAAAAGGTGCTTTTTTTGTTGATATAGTGATAACATCGGTTTATTTTATATCAGTTGGTATAGCTAATGATGGTTTTATTATCTTTAAGGTCAATGTATAGTGAAATAACCTTGCTTTTATACTGTTAAAAGAGAGGAAAGTAAAACTAATAATCTGATATATGCAATTGAAAACGTTCATAGCAATTCTGCTTTTCTTATGCACTCAAAATTTTTATTCTCAGGATATGAGAATAGATTATAATCTTGTCTATAAAGAAGACACATTAAGTTCTGAAACAATATCCAAAAAAATGGTGCTCCTCGTTCAGGATGGAGAATCCAGATTTTGTACAGAAAAACAATATCAGGTAGACTCTCTGAGAAGTACTGGCTTTAAAGGTTTTGCTATGACAGATCATGTTTTTGATGTAGTAAAGGATAAGCAGAATAGAAGTTCGAGATATTACTACCTATTATCCGATGTATATAAACTGACAGACCCCGCACAATTGGATTGGAAAATAGAGAAAGAGGTTGCTAAAAAATATGGTTATAACTGCCAAAAAGCAACATTGAACTATAAAGGAAGGGATTGGGAGGCTTGGTTTACACAGGATATTCCATTGCAGGAAGGCCCCTATGTCTTCAAAGGATTACCAGGGCTGATTGTGGAGATGGAAGATAAAAGCAATTCCTATAAATTTTCCTTTTCAGGGTTGAAAAAAGACTTTCACAAAATGGACATTGAAGGGTTTAGCTCTAAGCCCATGGAAATATCAAGGAATAATCTTAAAAAAGCAATGCTGGACTATTATAATGATCCGTTTCGTGAAATGAAAACCGGAAATGTGAAGGCAAAATTTAAGGATCAGAAAGGAAATGACATAGAACCTAATTTTAAGGAAATGACAAAAAATACTCAATCTTTCCTAAAAAAGAACAACAATCCGATAGAATTATCAGAAGCGATTAAATATCCATAGTCGTTAAAAACAATTTATTTTAACCTTTAATGCTGTATTTGGAGGTTAAATTTTTATATTTGGGGAGTTTCAAAAATTAATAATGATATTTTCTTTACAAGGTACTGTTCAAGAACTTACACCTACCTATGCAGTAATCAACGTACAAGGCGTTGGATACTATGTTGGGATCAGCTTAATGACCTCACAGACACTTACTTTAAATCAACAAACTGTTTTATTTATCCAGCAGATTATTCGTGAAGATGCTCACCTTTTGTTCGGCTTTAACACTCGTTCGGAAAAAGAGATGTTCAATTTGTTAATAAGCGTTAATGGAGTAGGAGCAGTTTCTGCCCTTATTTTATTATCCACATTAAGCCTTGATGAGATTGCTTCCAGCATCCTTTCGGGGAATAGTGCACTGATTCAGAAGGCTAAAGGAATCGGGGCTAAAACAGCAGAGAGAATTATTGTTGATCTTAAGGATAAAGTACAGAAATTCAGTGGTCCAGCAGAGAATATTTCAACGCTGGTGAATAATAAAATCAAGGATGAAGCGTTATCTGCATTAGAAGTTTTAGGAATTCCTAAGCGAACGAGCGAGAAGATGGCGGATAAGATCTTAAAACAAAATCCAGACCTCTCCGTTGAAGAATTGGTTAAACAAATTTTAAAAAACATTTAACATTTGGTGGCAAATAATAAGCATTTTAAAATATTTTTGTTCCTGTCGTTCCTCTGTATGTCTGTGAGTGCTTTTGCACAACAGGCGAAAGACACCACGATCATACGAAAACAATATGAAGTGGCAGATCCTACAAGGTACGAAGCCTATTTCGATATAAAAACCGGCATGTATTATGTATATCCCAAAATTGGAAATACCATTACAGGCCCTCCAACAGCCATGTCCCCGGAAGAGTATAAAGAATATGTACTCGCTCTCCAGACAAGGGCATATTATAAGGAGAAATCGGAAAAATATAACCTCCTTTTCAGAAAAGACAGAAGTGATGCCAGAAAGAAGGGTCTTATTCCTTCAGTGATGATCAACAACAAATTGTTTGAGACCCTGTTCGGAGGAAACAAAATAGAGATCATTCCTTCCGGATATGCATCCATAGATTTCGCAGGACTTTACCAAAAAATAGATAACCCGCTGATCCTTCCACAGAATAGGACCAGCTTTACTTTTGATATAGACCAGAGAATTCAGCTAGGATTATTAGGAAAGGTAGGAGAGAACCTTCAATTAAAAGCCAATTATGATACTCAGAGTGGTTTTGCCTTTGAAAACAGAATGAACCTTGTGTGGCAGGCAAAAGGAAGCTGGAAAGATCTTCAAAGTAAAGGGCTAGGCAATGTAGATAAACCCAATGAAGGCGGAGAAGATAAAATTATTAAAAGAGTTGAGTTCGGTAACGTAAATATGCCGCTTTCAACCAGTCTGATCCGTGGTTCACAATCATTGTTTGGGGTAAAGACTGAATTTCAGTTAGGAAAAACTTTTGGAACCGTTGTTCTTTCTCAACAACAAGGAGAAGCCAGAAATATTGTAGTACAAGGAGGTGGAGTAATGAATAATTTTAAAGTGAGTGCCAACGATTATGAAGAGAATCAGCACTACTTTTTAGGACATTACTTTTTGGATAAATATGATAATGCGTTACTCAATTATCCACAGATCAATTCCACCATTAATATCACAAGGCTTGAAGTTTGGGTATTGGATCAAGGGAATACGAACCTTGCCTACCAGAAAGGAATTATTGGAATCAGAGACCTGGGTGAAGGAGGCGGAACATTACCTGATAACTCATTAAATAATCTCTATAATGATATTTCATCGGCAGTAGGGACTAGAGAAGCTGGTAAGAATTATGAGGCAACCCTTCAAGGAAAAACTTTTACAGGAAGTACAACACCTTACACCAACGGAGAACATTTTATCTTTAATAGCAAAGCCAGAAAGTTAAATGCGAATGAATATGTCTTCCAGCCCCAATTGGGATATATATCCTTAAACCAGAAACTTAATGATCAGCAGCTTTTGGCTGTATCATATTCATATACAGTCAATGGGAGCAGTAAAGTATACAAAGTAGGTGAGTTTTCAGAGGAAAGCCCTATTCTTATTACTAAAGTATTGAAAGTTAACAACAGTGTAGATACCAATTCTCCTATGTGGGATCTGATGATGAAGAACGTTTATTCTTTGGATGCAGGACAGGTATCTCCTGATGGATTTATTCTTAATGTTTATTATAAAGATCAGAAAACAGGAGGTAAGGTAAATTATCTTCCGGATACCCCTGTTAAAGATGTAAACCTATTGAAATTGCTGAATTGGGATCGTCTTAATATGAATGGCGATATTCAGAATAATAAAGACGGTACCAAAGGAGATGGAATCTTTGACTTTGTAAATGGAATTACCGTAAGACCGGAAACAGGAAGAATTATCTTTACTAAAGTACAGCCATTCGGGGACTATATGCAACAGGTATTAGGAAGTAATGATCCTCAATACGTTTTCCATGATCTATATGATCAAATAAAACCTACGGCAGGCCAAACTCCGGTTCCTCAACGTTATACTATTGAAGGTCGTTATAAAGGAGTACAAGGACAAGGTATTTCGCTGGGTGCGGTAAATGTTCCTCAGGGATCTGTAAAGGTTTCTGCCAATGGAGTACAACTTTCCGAAGGGGTAGACTATACTGTGGATTACATGCTGGGAACAGTAACGATCATTAATGAAAATGTAAAACAGTCTGGGCAGGCCATCAATATTTCATTAGAAAATCAGCTTACATTTAATACCCAAAGAAAAAGATTCTTAGGATTAAACTTGGAAAGAAGATTCAATGAACATTTTATTTTAGGCGGAACAGTTATTAATTATTCAGAATCTCCACTTACCCAAAAAGTAAATTATGGGCAGGAAGCTGTTAACAATACAATGGCGGGGATTAATATGATGTACAATAATCAGGCTCCTTATCTTACAAGATTTACAGATAAACTCCCATTAATAAAAACTGAGGCTCCATCTAATATCAACTTTAAAATGGAAGCGGCATATCTTATTCCTGGATTGAATAAGTCTACCAATAGCCAGTCTTATATTGATGATTTTGAGCAGACTACTTCTAAAATATCTTTAAAGGAACCTGCAGCATGGAGTTTAGCATCAAGACCTGAAAAAAATTCAGCACCTCCTTTTAATATACCTCCTACAAGTGATGACTTAACGAGTGGATATGGAAGAGGGTTATTATCATGGTATAATATTGACCCAAGATTTTGGGGAATTGGAGGTAAGGCTCCTGGAGGAATTACACCACAATCTGTATCTAACCATGCTTCAAGAAGAGTATTACTTTCAGAAATCTATAATAACAGGGATTTTGTAGCAGGAGATCAAACCTATACCAACACTTTTGATATTTCCTTCTATCCTAAAGAAAAAGGGCCCTATAACGTTAATGCAGCAACAGAACAGGCAGCCAGTAGATGGGCGGGTATTATGAGACCTATTAGTGTACCGAACTTTGTAAGTTCAAACATTGAATATGTTGAGTTCTGGATGATGGATCCTTATGCTGATGGGAATCAGCTGGGAACTAACCCTAAATTATTATTACACTTAGGGAATGTATCTGAAGATATTCTTAAAGATGGGAAAATGTTGTACGAAAACGGTCTTCCTGCTCCGGGATCAGCGCCAGCTACAACGGTTTCCAATTGGGGAGTACAGCCTAAGCAGCCACCTATTTTATATGCATTCTCTACAGAAGGTGACGGAAGAAGAGCTCAGGATGTTGGATATGATGGTTTGAGTTCAGATCAGGAAGCCATGAGATTCGGAAATACTTTTGTAAATCCAGTAACCAATATTGTTGACCCTGCAGTGGATGACTTTGTTTTCTATTTATCCGATAAATTTACAGGAAGCCAAGCTGCTTCTCTTGTTGAGCGTTATAAGTATTTCAGAAACCCGGATGGAAACTCAGAAGCCAATTCACTGAATGTAGCTTCACAGACTCCTGATGCTGAAGATATCAACAGAGATTATAACCTGGATCAGATTGAAAGCTATAATGAATACCCAATAAGATTAGACCAGGCCAGCCTTGGATTAGGAACAGGTAATAATATCGTTGATGTGAAAACGGTAAAGGCAGCTTTCCTGAACGGGCAAACTGCTGATGTAAAATGGTATTTGTTCAGAATACCGGTTTCCAATTTTGATACACAACAAGGAACTCACAGCCCAACGGTACTTAATAATGTAAGATTTGCAAGATTAATGCTTACAGGTTTTGAAAATACTTCTACATTGAGATTTGGTACGATGGATCTTGTAAGATCAGACTGGAGAAAGTATCCTAAAAATTTAGCGGTTTATTCAAATGCAGAATTAGACCCGGCTCAGAATGAAGGGGCAGCAGAGGATATTGAAATCGGAAAGCTTGAGATAGGTAGTGTAAATATAGAAGAGAATGCTCTTAATCAACCTCCTTATGTATTGCCTCCTGGAATTGATAGACAGGTATTAAGCGGAAATGCTGGAGCACAAAGACAGAATGAGGCCTCTTTATATATGAATGCTAAAGACCTGAAACCAGGTAAAGCACAAGGGGTATTCAAAAACACGACTTTAGATATGAGAAGATATAAAAAGCTAAAGCTTTTTGTGCATGCTCATGAGCCATTAGGAAGAGTAATTGGTCTAGACAAACAAACCAAATTGTTTATTCGTTTCGGAAACGATGCTACGGATAACTATTATGAATATGAAGCGTCTTTGAAACTGACTTCAACTTCTGCAACAGCTCCTATGGAAATCTGGCCAATGGAAAATGAAGTGAATCTTGATATCCAGAATTTTGTAGATGCCAAGATAAGGAGAGATAAAATCTATGCTGATAAAATCACTCAAAGATTCATGGATCCAGCTTTTGATCCGGGAGATAACTATAAAAGAATCTATATCAAAGGACGTCCAAGTTTAGGAAATGTGACAACCATTATGATTGGTATTAAGAATGGAATACCTAGAGATGAATCAGGAGTATCTATAGATAGAATTTTATGGGTTAATGAAATGCGTCTTTCTGATATTGAAAATGATGGTGGATATGCAGGAAATGCGAGCTTAAACTTCAACTTGGGAGATTTTGCAACCGTTAATACCAATGCTTCTTATACTTCAGTAGGATTTGGAAATATTGACTCTAAACCAGCGGAAAGAACTCAGTCTACTCAATCAGCATTCAGTATTAATACAATGGTGAATGTAGATAAGCTTTTGCCTGAAAAGACAGGAGTAAAGATTCCATTGAACTATTCTTATTCACAAACCATCGAAGATCCAAAGTATAATCCTTTGGATACCGATGTTGAATTTAGTAAAGCTCCAAACAAAGAGCAGCTTAAAAAAGTGGCAAGAACATATACACAACAAAGAAGTATTGGTGTTGTTAATATGCGTAAAGAAAGAGTCAATCAAAATAAAAAAACGAAGTTCTATGATATTGAAAACGTTTCAGTAACTGCGGTGTATAATGATGATTATTTCAGAGATATTTATACTAAAAGAAATTACAGACAGTATCTGAGAGGTTATGTTGATTACAATTATACCTTTAAACCATGGGTGATCAAGCCTTTCAATAAAATGATCAGCGATACCGCAAAATCTACTAAATATTTGAGATGGGTAAAAGAATTCAATATCAATCCTATTCCAACAAGATTATCTTTCAGAACAGAGATTGACAGAAACTACAGTGAACTAGAATTTAGAAATATTGAAGCCATTCTAGGTGGAAATACTAGTGGAGATATGAATGCTATCAGAAATAGAAACTTCTACTTCGGGTGGCAGTATGGGTTAGGATTCAATTTTACAAAGTCATTAAAACTGGAAATTAATTCTGCTACAAGAACACTTAATGATAACATCGATGTAAATACGATGGATAATAAAGCGATTTTCGGGAATGTATTCAGAGCAGGTAGACCTGTATTGTATAATCACAGAGCACAATTGAATTATAAACTTCCGTTCCAGTATCTTCCACTTCTGGATTTTATTGATGCAGAAGTAGGATACGGATTTACCTATAACTGGAATGCAAGGTCTACGGCCTTACTTGCAAGCCCAGAAGGAAGTTTAGGATCCATAGGACAGAATACCAATGTAATTCAGGCTACTGCAACAGCAGATATTCCGAAATTCTTTGGACAATTTAAGTATTTCAAAGATATTAACGCTAAGCTTCAGAAGCGTAAGCAGGAAATGGATTCCCTGAACAATGTATATACAAAGCAATGGGAAAAGAACAGATACAAATACAAGCATTATAAATTCAAAAATAAGCTTACTGTACTTCAAAGTGCTGCATTCTTCCTGACTTCATTCAAGCAGTTGGATGTAAGCTATACGGAGAATAATGGTACTGTACTTCCTGGGTTATTGTCAGCTCCAAACTGGTATGGTGCTGGTCAAACATTAGGTGGACCTACAATTGGATTCCTTTTGGGATCTCAGGCAGACATCAGAAGAACAGTAATGGAGAATGGCTGGGTGAGTGACTCTCGTTTTATGACAGATGCCTATGTAAGAATGTCTACCAGAGAATTGCGTGCCAATTTGCAGATGATGCCGATGAATGATTTGAGGATAGATCTTAACGTATTACATAATTTCAACAGTAATTTCACCCATACAGGGTTTAATTACGTCAATGGAGGAGTGCCGGATCCTAATTTTACATTTGCAACGGATATGGTGACTTACTCGAACTCTACCATGCTTCTTAAATCATCATTCAAAGATGGTGCAGCAGTGTATCAGTCAATCAGAGAAAATGCAATGAAGCTTTCACAACAGTTGGGTGGGCCAAATGCTGAAATAGGAAATGACGGATTTGCTAAACATTATAGTATAGCTAATGCTTATGTATTAATTCCTGCATTCAGAGCTGCTCTTGAAGGGAAATCTGTTTCTCCGATAGGCAACCCTAAAAAATCAGGAATACCATTGCCAAACTGGAGAATTACCTATTCGGGATTAAAGAATATTCCAATTATTAGTGGGCAGTTTACAAAATTTGATATCCTGCACGGATATACCGCTACCTATACGGCAACAGGAATTCAAAGTAATATTGATTATCATGCTAACCCTACCGGATATTATCAAACAGTAGATGATGCAGGTAATATTAAAGTGAATGATGGAGATAAGATCAATCCTTATACCTTCTCTCAGGTAGGATATGTAGAATCTTTTTCACCACTTCTTGGGATAGATGTTACCATGAGAAACAATATGCAGTTTGGATTGCAATACAACAAAAACCGAATGATGGTATTAGGATTAGTAAACCATACCCTGACTGAAGATTCCAATACAGAATATGTAGTAAGATTAGGATATATTGTTCGTAACTTCAGATTAGGTACAGCTAATGTGAGAGGAAGAGGAACAAGAGGAAAAGGCAGTGACCTTAATATCAGAGGAGATATTTCACTAAGAGATAGTAAAACTTCCATTATGAATATTCTGTTGAATGATTCGCAGATTACAGGAGGACAAAGACTTCTTAACATTAAGCTTTCTGCAGACTATAATGTCTCCGAAAACTTAAACCTGAGAGTGTTCTACGAACAGATGACCTCAAAGTATAAGATCTCAACAGCCTTCCCACTGTCTACGATCAGAGCAGGTATTTCCGCAACATTTACCTTCGGAGATTCCGGCGGTGGATTCTAGGAGAAAGATAACAGCTATTTTTATAATATTTAGATACCCCCAAAAAGTTTTAAACTTTTTGGGGGTATTAGTTTTTAAGAATTTAAAGGCTTAAATAACTATAGAAAGAATTATAATACGACAGTTTTTGTCGTAATGCTGAAATATTTTAGCATATTAATTAGTTGTATTAAATCTTACCAATGTGATTTATAATATGAAAAAATATTAAATTTGAACTCTTAAAAAAATAAAAAAATGAAAACAAAATTATTCTCGCTAGCCTTATTGGCTTCATCTTTTGTATTTGCACAAACAATTCCATCATCTCTTACTCTCGAAAAATTAACCGTAAAGAGTACAGAAGGTATCGGTTCGAATCAGTTATTACTTCAAACATTCCATGTAAGGAATCCCGACAGATATTTTATGAAGAATGTTGTAAGTGGATTTGGAACAGATGACATTACTTTTTTTTTAAAACATGATGGGCAAATGTATGTGGACGGAAATGTTGGAATAGGTACAACTTCTCCAACAACAAAACTTGAAGTTAATGGAGATGGTAAATTCAATGATTTAATTAGTGGTGGAAGTAATTCATGGTTATTTCATTCTCCAGATGATGGAAGGAAAAGTCTTTATTTTGCACCAATAAATTCTTCTGGTAGTGATTGGGATTGGGCAAAATCATTTGTAATCAATGGAGAGAATGGTAATGCTTTACTCCAAGGAAAATTCGAAGCCAAAGAAATCAAAGTCACCTTAACACCAACAGCTGATTTTGTATTTGATGAAAGGTATGAATTACCAAAATTAGAAACCGTTGAAAAACATATCAAAGAAAAGAAACACCTTCCTGAAATAGCTTCTGCTAAAGAAATGGAAAAAGAAGGAGTGAATGTAGGAGAGTTTCAAATCAAGCTATTGCAAAAAATAGAAGAACTCACACTATATACTATAGAACAGAATAAGAGGCTTAAGAAGCAAGAAGAAAAAATAGAAGAATTAAGCAACAAACTAAACATGAAATAATGAAGAACAAATTATTAATATTCTTTTTACTTTTAAATATTTGGGTATTTGCTCAGGAAGATAAAGGCGGAAGACCTCTTTTTTATGATTATTTGAATTCTGGAATTAATGGATTGGTAATTAATATTAATGAATCCTATATTACTCCTGCCGATTTATTAAAAGAATTAAAGCCAATTATCAAAACGTTGAATAATGAGGCTGAAATTAGAAATTTGGAAGCTTATATTAAAGAATATCCACAAGTTAACTATCTTAAGTTTTATGGTAAAAAAATTGAAATAAAGAAAGATTTTAAATTAGAGTCTACAAAATTTAAGTTAGAAGATAAATTTATTTGTTTGCTAAAAATTAGATCAGAAAATGCATACTCACTTCAAACCTTTTTTTCAAAATTTAATATGCCTGAAGGAGCAAAGTTTTTTTTATATAATTCTGACGGAATGATTCTGGGATCTTTTAATAGTAAAAACATTATAAATTCAAAGGAGTCTGAAAATGTATTTGTGACACAGCCAATACAAGGAAGCGAGATTTATCTAGAACTTGATTTAGAAAATGAAAGTGATCTTGCTAAAATTGATATTCAAGTTAACACCATAATGCATGGCTTTTCAAATTTATATGAAAGTGATGGTCCGTTTTCAGAGTCTGAAGCTTCAATTTATACTTCTTGCAATAAAAATGTTTCTTGTGTTGATGGAAGCCTTTTAAACGGGAATAGTTATAATAGTACTATTAATAAAGGAAATATTAAGTCAGTTGGACTTGTTGTAAACACTAATGCGATATATGGATTCACATGTTCTGGAACATTAATCAATAATACAAAGCAAGACGGAGCACCATATTTTTTAACAGCAGAGCACTGTGTTAAGGGAACTCCTCAAAAACCAGTTTTTTTGAACGAATCTATTGTTATTTTTAATCATGAAACCAAATTATGTAACGATGCTGGTAGTACTGTAGGGGGAAATATTTCTTCACCTTCTACTAATTCGGTAAGTGGGATGCAAGTACTTACTTCTATGGGGATAACCAAATATCCAGATGAAACTTATAGTGGCTTATCACAAGATTTCGCGTTAGTAAAATTAAATACCACCGCCGAAGTTTTAAAAAAATATAAAGTGTGTTATTCTGGATGGTCTACTGCCCAATTTCCTAATAATATAGATTATTCTTTTACAGCCCATCATCCTTCAGGTGTTGTAAAGAAAATATCGATAGCAAATCAAAGTTATATTACTCCTACAAACTACTCTGCAGTTTATGATTCTTCTAATACGGAAAGTCCTAATGTTTATTTTTCAAAAAGTTTTAGTACAAATTTAAGTCAGGGATATTTTTTAGCTGTAGAATTTGCAAACGGATTTCCATACTATGGTTCATCTGGTGCTTCTTTATTTACGAGAGATGGATTTATTTTAGGGACTTTATCCTCAGGACCCATATATGAGATTTCTAATGAAACCCCCACTAAACCCATCAATCTATTGCAAGATAAGTTTAAAGCATGTGGTAGTACAATTACCAATAAAGCTAAATACAATGTTTTGTTTTCAAGGTTTTGGAGAGATTATATCTTTATGCAGCCATGGTTGAATCCTGATAGTCAAAATGTTCAATCTATAGGGAACTATTGCCCTGCTGGAATAGGGAATTGGGGAAGTGTAAATATCGAAAATCCCCAAGAAGGATGTAATCCTTTATATGTTAGAGATCTTTATTACAGCCCAGATTATTTGGAAGCGACAATTAAAGATTTAAATCAATATAGGGTGAGACCCTTTTCTACATATGGAAAGAAGATATATGTGAAAAATGATTTTATCCCTGCTGTTGGAGATACAGAAATTAATGAACCTAAGATGAGTAATAAACTCTTATGCTTAGGAATTGATAAGACATGTCAAGGATATTCTTACTTAAATCATTCTTATAGGATTGGAAATAATTTTGTAAAAAAAATTAAAGCAAAAGATATAATCATGACTAATCAGTTTAGTATAGGTGGTAGTTTTCCGGGAGTTGAATCTAGTCTGATAAATGTTGATGAAGATAGAGTTGCTGTTTTATTAAGACAAAGAAAAACTGTGAGTTCTAGTATTTATGATAAATTTGAAGTGAATATATATAAATATAATGAAATAAATAATGAATATGATACTGAATCTGTAATAGATGTGTTTCCTAATGCATTAGAACTTCAACAAACTTTTCCTTATTATGAAGAAAATGGTATAAAAGTTTTTTTTGAGAAAAATACTATTCTCATTTTAGTTCCGTATGCATATGTAAAAAGAATAGGATTAATAAAAATTTATAGAGAAAATGAAAACTCGCCATGGGTTAAACAAGTTTTCCCATTAATTTATGAAGGAGGTTTTAATGAACATTATAATCATGGAATTGCTTTCTACAAAAAAGACTTATTACTTATTCAAGCTGGTACATTCGGGAATTTAGCATTTAATATTAAGTCAGCAGCAGCAGGTTCTCCCCAACTTTTATTTGTAAGAAAAACGCCAGCTGATATGTTAGTTCCAGTAAATATGACTTATCAAGGGGATAATACGTACGAAATTTTTGGACATAAAACTCCTAATCAAATTGATGTGTGGAGATTTAACCTTTCTACACAATCGTTGAGTAAGTATACAACAATTCATTTAGATGGTAGTCGGACTGGCTTTAAAAATATTTATGTTAATCGTAATACAATGATTGTTGCAGAAAATAGAAATCTTAATGGTCCAGATTTTCCATTGGATATACGAAATAAAAGAACATTATACTATAAAGAAGGTAATCAATGGAATCATGGAGGAGTTTCATATACGACTATAGTTAAAACCAATCCGTTATTTAAGAACGAACTAATCGCTTTAAATGATTCTTTTTTTTTAGATGATATAGAATGGAGGTATCTTTCTGGAGGGACTACAGGATATAAAACAAGACTTTTTCTAGCTTATAATCTTATAAATGCAGAGCATTTGAAAAAAATATTTGGCGAACCTTTTTCAGGAGCATATATGAACCTAGATAAGATTGAGCGTGACGAATGGTTTGCTGGTCAGGAAGGGTTAACAAAAAAATATGATAATACAATACAGACAGGAAGATTATTAAAAGTAGTTACGGCTGATACTTATGATGGGGTGGGTACATCTATTATGAATGGTTTGATAAATATGGATTATCGAAATCCTAAAACTTATATTTTAAGCCATCTTACAGCTCCCTTAGTAGGAAATAAGAAAGTAAAACTTGAAGCTGAGCATTCTGTTGTAATAAAACCAGGATTTGAAGTTTCATCAAATAATGGAACAGAGCTTTATGTTAAAACAACAAGTTCCGAATCTTTTCCTGAATCCTTAACGTATGATGATATGCTGCATCCAGTACTTTCAGATTATCATGATAAAGCGAGTAAGAAAATGGCAAATCCATCGCTTAAAGAGGAAGCCAGTTACGGCGAAATTATACTTAATGGTACTCTTTCAACTCAAGAAGTCATTATCGATAAGAATGTGAGGCTTTATCCAAACCCTACCAAAGACATATTAAATATTGATTTTAATGGAAAACGTTTCAAAACAGTAGAAGTCTATTCAATAGATGGTAAGAAGCTAATAACCCAAGAAATATCCTCAATGAATAACGTTGAGGTCAACTTATTACGATATCCTCCGGGAATTTATATGGTAACTCTTATTGATTCAAATGGAAAGACTTATCCTAATAAAGTAATAAAGAAATAATTAATTCAACTTAAATCGCTGCTTTTGCAGCGATTTTTTTATTTACCATCAAAATTTAATGAAGATGCCTATTAAGGCTTTGAACCTTTTAGAATTTTGAATACATTTGTAGAAAATAAAAATTAAAAAATGAACACACCATCAGAATTAAAGTACACTAAAGATCACGAATGGATTAAGATCGAGGGTAACGTGGCTACAATTGGTATTACAGACTTTGCTCAGGGAGAACTTGGAGACATCGTTTATGTAGATGTAGATACTGTAGATGATGACCTTAATGGCGGAGACGTTTTTGGAAGTGTAGAAGCAGTAAAAACTGTTTCAGACTTATTCTTACCTATCGCAGGAAAAGTTATCGAATTCAACTCAGAATTAGAAGATCAGCCGGAATTGTTGAATACAGACCCTTATGGAGACGGATGGATCATCAAATTAGAAGTTGCTGATGGAGCAGATCTTTCAGAATTACTTTCTGCAGAAGATTACAAAGCAATCATTGGATAAAATTTCAAAAATATTTAGTAAGATATTGCCCATTTATTGGGCATTTCTTACTTATATGCTTCTCAAACCCGGAGAAGAGAATCATGAATATTGGTTCATGTTCAACGGCATCGATAAAGTGTTGCATGTAAGTATATTTGCAGCCCTGGGGTTCTCTTTTATTGCCGCATTTCCCAAAATAAAATTTTTTTACTTTTTTCAGATCATCCTTATATATGCCTTCCTTACAGAGATCCTGCAGGAAGAAATGGGATTGGGAAGATCTATGGAAACATTAGATATCGTTGCAGACACAGTAGGATGTCTTATCGGTTACTATACCTATAAGCTGCTCATCAAGCGCTTTTTCTAATTTCTATTTTTAGAAACCTATTGATTAAGAAAAAGGCTTTATACTTTTTTTCCACTTTTTACTCTTTCATATATACTCATTCTCTCTAACTCTGGCAGGCTCATATCTTTCAACGTATTGAGGAGCTTAATCCCGCTATCCACTCATACTCCTCGCGCCATTCTTTCCCAATGCTCAAATCCTCCCGCTCTCCAACTCTTGCTGCGGGGTAACCGTTTCTATCGGGGCTAGGGTAGGGGACATAAATTATAAATGATGAGCAATAATAAGTAATAGGTAATAGGTAATAGGTAATAGGTAATAGATGCTGGCATATATAATAGTTACCATATATATAATAATATAATAAGTAGAATCCATTTTAACGCAGCATCCATCAATAGAAACGGGCTTTAGCCCGTTTACATACACCAAGCCTCTTCCTTTGGCTTTAGCCCAAACCTATTTTCAGATATTTTATGAAACCATATATATGTATATTATATATAGTATAACTTTCATTGCCCATTGCTCATTACTCATATATAATAGGTATAAATCCGTGTTATACGATGCTTAAAATGCCCTTTTATAACTTTCCCAAAACAATTCCACCATTGTGGATAAGTATAAATATCCCACTGAAAACGAGAGTATATCAGTAAGCGCAGAAGGGCTTTTAAATAAGCATAAACATTATCATCTACTGAGATATGAAACGAAAAAAAACTTTTAATTTTCATCAAATAAAAGTTGCGAGTTAAAAAAGAGTTTGTATCTTTGCAGTCCCAATTAAGGGAGCGCAGGAGTAGAGGGTTGAGTGTAGTGATGGAGATTAAGGTTACTTAAAAAACTTTAAAATTTTCTTTCAAAACATTTGGTCAATTAGAAATAAAGTTTTACTTTTGCACTCGCAAATACGGAGCGACACTGACAGATAGATTGCTTCGTTAAAAAGCGAAAGATATAAAGATCATTGACATACAATATRACAACCAAGTAAGGAAAAACTAAAGCGTTAAAAACTTTGAGTGAGTCAGACAAACATACAATGGAGAGTTTGATCCTGGCTCAGGATGAACGCTAGCGGGAGGCCTAACACATGCAAGCCGAGCGGTAGAGTTTCTTCGGAARCTTGAGAGCGGCGTACGGGTGCGGAACACGTGTGCAACCTGCCTTTATCTGGGGGATAGCCTTTCGAAAGGAAGATTAATACCCCATAATATATTTTTTGGCATCAATGAATATTGAAAACTCCGGTGGATAGAGATGGGCACGCGCAAGATTAGATAGTTGGTGAGGTAACGGCTCACCAAGTCTGCGATCTTTAGGGGGCCTGAGAGGGTGATCCCCCACACTGGTACTGAGACACGGACCAGACTCCTACGGGAGGCAGCAGTGAGGAATATTGGACAATGGGTGAGAGCCTGATCCAGCCATCCCGCGTGAAGGACGACGGCCCTATGGGTTGTAAACTTC
>NZ_WXVU01000016.1 GCF_009900745.1 Chryseobacterium sp. c4a
TTATCTCCGGATGGGGCATATAGATATTGTCCCGGGTAATTCACAGATTCAAAGGAATAACATAGATTATTGCTCATTCCTTTTCTCACAGTAAATGTAGCATCTATACGATCTCTTGCATCACTCTTAGAGTCAATTTTGCCTGTCCGGCCTTGTCCATCTGTACCTCTAAGTACATGATCAGTAAACCCTGAGGTCGTTGCCTGAAGCGAGATTGGTTTGTCTAACGCCAAATTGGTTACGGGCTCTACATTCCATAATGGGGTAACAATCTTCCACAACATAGCTTTATCAGAAAAACCTCCAGCTGGTGATGCCCAAATTTTGTCATTTTCATGCCAGATAAATTTCGGTTTTTCATATATTCCTTTTTTATTTACACTTAAATTTGTAAACATAATCTCATCTTTAGAATTTTTAAAAGCATGAAATGTTGATGCTGCGGCATTAGGGTTATTACTCATTTGAACTTTGTTATCTTCTGCAACATATAAATAGTTCCCCGGTCTATTTATTGATTCAAATGCGTATCCATTATGGCTTGCACGAATAATAAATGTAGCATCAATACGATCTCTTGCATCACTTCCAGAATTAATTGAGCCAAACCAGGCTTTGCCATCCGTACCTCTAAGCACATAATCTTTCAATGAGGAATCCGCAGACTGTAAAGTTATGGCCTTATTTAGCTCCAAATTGGTTATAGGCTCTACATCCCATAACGGATCTATGATGTCCCACTGGGCATTCTTTGGGAAATTAGGTTCACCACTCGATGAATTCGCTGCCCGAAGCGCCCGTCCTTTATCTAAATATTGTGCTTTCATCAGATAAAGTCCGTCATTTTCAAGCATAATTCCCTTACCTTTATTTTTATCTTTAATCATACAGAATGTTGAAGCTTTGGCATCCGCTGTTCTTCCAAGCTTAACCTGCCTGTATTCATGCTTGCGATTCACATACAGCCATTGTCCCGGGTAATAAACGGCTTCCAGTGAATAACATGATTTATCAGAATTACCTTTCCGTAAAATAAAAGTTGCATCCATACGATCCTGCATCGAACCGGAGCTATTAATCTCATCCACCCAGCCTCTACCATCCTGTTGCCGGATCTTCCAACGTGGATTATCCGTCATTTGCAAGGTTACTACCTTATCGATAGGAAAAAGTCCGGTGGTGGTACAAACCTTCAGAGCTCCGGTTACCTGTATATCTCCGATATTCTGCCCCCCATCAGGGTCTGATATATAAACATCCTTCAAGACTCTTACCCCATTTCCCGAGGCCAGACATTTATTATGTGGAGCATCATCATTTACCTTTATTTTCGGCATAAACTTGATTAATTCCTCCTCCTTTTTATTTCCCGATCTGTCACCCAAGGCTCCTTTCCACTCAAATTTATGATTTTTATTATCGATCCCTACTTCCTCACAGGTAAGGACTTTACCAAGCTCTGAAACTACACAGTTCTCCAGGGCCTTAACGTTCCCAATCCCATTTACTGACATAGCAGTCACAGATCTTTGCTGTGGAAATGTTGTCTGCTCCGGAGCGGTGAACCTCACCATATTCCGTTGGGCAGTCAACTCATAACCTGTATTACCTACCACCCACGGCACTATTCCTTCACTACCGGGAGCAAGTTTTACAATCTCAGACCTGTCTACGGCACCAGGGAAGCCGGTAGTACATACTTTTAAAGCACCTGCTACCGATACATTTCCCAGCTTCTCTACTCCATTAGAGGTAGTCACCGAAGTATTAACCAATGTCTCTACACCCCGGCCTACTGTACATTTTCCTTGAGGAGCATCTTGATCTACCATAAGTGATACATCATACCAAAAAGCTTCTTTCTTTTTATTTTTCCCCTCTGAGTCTCCTTGCATTCCGTGCCAAATTAAATCTTTCTGGCCCGTATCATTGCATGTCAGCTTTTTGCCATTGTCAGAAACTACACAGTCTTTAAGTTCCTGAATATCACGTTTACTTCGACCTCCACCACCAGAGATACGGATTGAGACTGTACTTGGTTCCGTGAACTTGGTTCCTTCTGGAGCTGTGAATTCCACTTTTCCTGTATGATCAGCACTAATCTGCCCTCCCTGGTTAGCTATTCCCATCGTTACTGTAGTCTTCTGTCCGGGGGTCACATTTATCTCTTCTGACTGATCTTCTAGCATTAGGGTTCTTAAAATTCCCCCAATCTCCCATTGGCGGTTGATTTCCCATTTCTTACGTTCGGCAGCATCCGCCGGCTGAGGCTTAACAGATACTATATCACTATTATTTCCCTCACGTACTAAAAACCCTAGACTTTCTTTATTCACTAGCATGGATTCCAGTATGACTGAACCATCTCCACTTGTAGCTGCACAAAATCTAACGGCTCGGTCAGCACGCCGGTTGCCTATTGTTACATACTGCTCTCCAAGTTTGACCCTATTTCCGTCACTCACGTCTACAAATAAAAATCTTCCCGGATAATTCACCGATTCAAATGAATAACACGACCGTCCTGAAACTGATTCTGCTGAACGGGTTATAAAACCGGCATCCTGTTTAGCTGACATAGGGCTCTTTTCAGAGATAAGATCTACCCGGGCCAAGCTGTGTTGATGCCTTAAAAACTTATCCTGTCCCGGAACTTTCAATGAGGTCTCTTTCCCGGCTTCCAGCTTCCGGGGAGCTACGTGAACTTTTAGAACACCGGTTACGGGTACATTTCCAAGTAGATCCCACCCGCCCGTTCTGGCTATTTGGGTATTCGTTATCATTATATTACCCCGCCCTAAAAGGTCTTCTCCCGGCTGAGCCAGATCGTCTACCCGAATCTTTGGTTCATATCGTAAAAGATACTCTTCTTTATTTTTACCTTTATCATCCCCCTTAGGGCCATGCCATCCTCGCTCTTTTCCAACATTATCACACAGCAGTTTTTTTCCTCCTTCAGACACTACACATCCTGTTAATTTATTCCAATTTTCGTTAGTTATCCAGCTTTTACCACCGTCTTTTGAAATACCCTGGCTTACTTCAGCTTGTTCTACAAAGCGGGTTTTATCAGGTGCGGTAAATACTACCTTGTTATTGAAATCTCCTTTCACATGATATCCGGTATTAGCTACCAACCATGGAACAATCCCCTCTTGTCCGGGAGCAATATTTGCGTTTTTAAAACGATCAACCGCCCCCAGGAAACCTGTTGTATGCACTTTTAATGAACCTTTTATTTTAATATCTCCCAGCTGATCCCAACTGTGAGGTCTGGCATTCAAAGCATTTTTTATCTCCAGCTCACCATTTCCTTCATCCAAATATTTTCCCTGAGGAGTATTATCATCAATCCGGATTCTTGGCTGATACCGGAAAATATTTTCCTTTTTGTTTTCTCCTTTATCATTACCCTCGGGACCCCACCAACTGTGATTTTTCACCTCACTTATATCACAGCTCAGGCCTGTTCCTCTATCAATAACTTTACACCCGGTTAGGCCGCGCTCTTCTTTCCAATTTTGTCCCCCATCCTCTGTGTAAGAAAACGGCACGGTAGCCTGTGCTGGGAAGGTAGCCCCAACCGGAGCTTTAAATTTCATCTTTCCTGAATAATCTCCCCGTAGTTCGAATCCGGTATTGGCCACCATCCAAGGGACAGTGCCCTCACTACCCGGAGCTAATCTTACAGCCTCTGAGCGATCTTCTTCTACAAAGCCTGGCGTGCATACTTTTAAAGCTCCACCTACTGATATATCCCCTAGCTGATGCCATCCACCAGTCCAGGCCTGTTGGGCATCCCTTATCTTCATCTCACCTCTTCCCAATCCTAAACATTTCCCTTTTGGGACATTGGCATCTACCTTTACTCTTGGCTGATAGCGGACAAAATATTCTGTTTTACCTTCTGTTTTATCATTTCCCAAAGCGCCCCACCAGCCTCTGTCTCTCCCGGTATCATCACAAGTCAAATATTTTCCTTTTTCTGATAGCTTACAACCAGTTAATGTTTTGTAATAGTCATCACTCTTCCAGGTCTTGCCTCCATCTTTAGATACGGTGTGCTTCACTTCATTTTGTTCTATAAACCGGGTATTATCCGGGGCTGTAAACAATACCTGATTCTGAAAGCTTCCATTTATCTGATGGCCGGTATTTGCCACCGTCCAGGGAACAATTCCTTCATTACCCGGAGCTATCTTTACCGGTTCAATCTGATCTCTCAATCCTGTAAATTCCCATTGCAACGGTTGTGTAATATTCCAGGCAATATCCCGGTCATAATCTCCTGTTCCTTTTTCTGCCTCTCCTTTTACCGCTGCCCATACTTCTCCTCCCATCCGTCGTAGATTTCCATCTGTTACATTATAAGTTTCCAGACGGGTTCTGTTTGTACCTAATTTGAATGCACAAAACGTCATGTTCCGAATATCTCCTTTCTCACGTTCAGAAAAGCCTACCTTTCTTGCGCCTTTATCAAGCTCTGAATGATAAAGGTAATTCCCCGGATTACTTACGGATTCAAATGAATAACAACTAGTCTTTGCAAGTCCCTGCCGGATAAAAAATGCTGCCCTTTGCTTATCTGAAATGGATGAAGTCTCAGACAGTTTATCAATTCGTGCACCATTAGCCCCGTAGTGTAAATATTCATCCGGCTGACCCGAAGCACCATCAACCTTGAGCATAGCAATTGTTCCCAGATTAAAATCTACATCACTAGCATACCAGGGATCAGAAATTCCCCATTGATCATAAAAATATCGTCCGACAGAAGTACCACCACTGTTTTTATGAATGTGAAATTCTTGTCTAACTACATCATACATCATAAAGGAGCCAGGACTTGAAAAAGCTTCTAATCTTGTTATAGAACCATCTACTTTTGGACAAAAAGTTGATTGTTCCAGATAGGTGTTATTGTTTGGTTTATCATTAGCCAGAGTAATCCGAGTCCACCCCGGATTGTTAACACTTCCTCTCCGAATAAATTTTCCTCGTTCCAGCTCAGATTCAAAACGGAAGCATCCTGCTTTTTTTGGACTGGCATGAACCCGAAATGTTGTTGCTTTTGCCTTTTGTTTATCATAAGAGCCAACTGGTTCCATACTTAAAGATTCTGAGTTAACATGCATATATTTGTCAACAACCCAAATTTGACCAGGTGGTTTATTCATATAGGTTGATCTATCTATTTTTAGAGAAATTAATATATTATCACGTAGCTTCCTTTGTTCACTAAACTGAGCATTAAACAGCTGAGATCCTTTAAAAAAATGTGTTATGTTATTTTCATCTTCCAATGCTGCATCAAATCCGGTTGATAAATCAAGACCTCCATAAATTTTCCATCGATTCACAGCATCCCCCACTTTCGTATCGGAATCTTTAAAATTATAAATACCAAACCGGTCTAGTGATAAAAAAGTAGCTTTTTCCCCTGTTTCATAATCAAATGTCAAAGCATCTATTTTGTCTGTGAATCTTTCGTCAATAAAAGGAAATTTTTGTTTAATAGGTATAATGCTGTCTTTTTTTGTTTTAATATTATAAGTAGCCACCTGACTTCCTTTTATTAAGTATACCAGATCCTTTTGATTCCAACTCATAGATGCAGCATCTATTCTTTGTGAAAATGATGTCCCGGCTGTGAAAGGGAAAGTCTCCGAAATATATTTTATATTTTTTTTCCCTCCTTCTATTGTATTTTCTATCGCATCATACCATAAAAATTTAGGCCCGCTAAAAAAACCTATTCTTTTATACTTTTTTTTGTCGGAATCCCAAGAGTTCACATCATAAAATGCTGCATCAATATTAGCGGCAAATACCGTTCCTACTAATCCCGGATATTTATTAGTAAGCCTCATTATTTTTAAATCTTCCCATATCAATTCTTTTTCTTTTAGTTTTTGACTATTCTTAAAAGGTATCGTAGTTCTATTGTGAACAAATGAGTTTGCTTCATATTTTGTCATAATACGCAACACTTTCGCCGAGACAAATGTCCCCCAGTTCTTTTTTATTCTATAATAGAAATCATAACTTTCCATCCTCTCTCCAACCTGTGCTTTAGTTGCCCAAGGGATAGACATGTTTATCATTTTTGAATCTTCTCCCGTTACTTCTACATCTTTAGTAATTTCTGTAGTTTCACCTTCATTATCCAGAATGACTCTTCGGGCTACAATCTGAGTTCCTGGTAGGATATTTTTCACCTCAAAGTTTACCGTAAATCCAGCTTGGGCATTGCCCTTAAAATCTTTAAGAGAAACAGGATCCAAGATTGTTTGGTAATCCTCATCTGGGATCGGAAGTGTTTTTTCAATTTTTGTAAACCAAGGACCTGCAGAGTATGCTTCAATAACCTTATCAATAAGAAACCTTGCAAACGGATAAATAAGAAAAGTAGGAGAAACTGCGGCAAGCGGAGGATAAACTATTGATACCAATAAAACTGTTACCGCAAGTGAATTAACAATAATTGCCTCCGGATCTCCACTCTGGATGGCTGCTATCAACCCTGTAGCTTCTCCGAAATATGGCACTATTCCTAAAATTGTAGCATACTTATCCATTGTTGTGCTATCTTGAGCATTAAGGAGAACTTGTGTATTATATACCCAAGCTATGAAACCAGCTTTTTGCAACGGACTTTTAAATTCAATTGTAGTTGTTTGTTTCACCCGTTTAACTATAAAATTGTAAGCGGTTTCCAACTCAGCTTTGCTCAATAGCTTTTTCCCTCGTTTTGGAAATGATCTCATAAACTTATCATCTTTGGTGATAATATCTAATAACCTGGAAGCATTGGCTTTCAAAGCACCTAAATCTATTCCGTGACAAATCCCTGCCGGACACGAAATACTCTTTGCCATTTTCATGAAATCTGCCTCTAAAGCACCACGGCTTTTATGGGTATCCAATTTATTCTTATCAAAAATTTTCACCTGGTCATTCCATCCTGATTTTTTATCTAAATACGGTGAGTATGCATTCCACATCGGGCGGTAGAATTCTGTATTTTCTATGACAGTTAACGCTCGTTTATAAAGCGGTTCCGGTTTAACATTTCCATCCGGAGTCACCTCATAGGCTGCCTCCCAGAAAGTAGCTTTTTCAATATTCCCCCCGTCGATCTTACGAATTGCACCCCATTCCTTCCGCTGCGCTGCAACTTCCAGTTCGTTAGGAAGCCCACGTGCCCGAGCTGATTCTTCAAAAGAAACAAAATAATCGGTCGCATCAATTTCATATACCCAAGCTCCACAATAGTAGATTTTGGGAGAAGATGGATGTCCTGGAATAACCCATCCACTTTTTTTTGTCGGAGCTGTCACTTTATCTACCAACTGATCAAGTGACTCAGTAGTTACCACCCAACCTGAATTATTAGACTCTTCAGAGCCTAACAATACGTCAGTAAAAACAGAATAATCCGTTCCATTAGAAAGAATTCCGTGACGGAATATTTCATTGGTGCCCCGTGAATCCGATAAATAGACCTTTTTAGGGCGGCCGATGGCCCGCTGTTCCATAAAGTCAGGATGCGTAAGTGCAGAGCCATCATATATCGGAGCATTGGGATTTTTCTTGAGAAATTCCCTCACCTTCTTAATACGGTCCCTCGTCTCATCTGTGACCTTGCCATTTGGATCAGGCTTGCAAGGCCTTCTAGCTCTATTCGGAGGACCACATGGAGGAACTGGATGTGGAATATTTCCTAACTTCCGAACCAAAGCATCCGGATCTCTCAGATCACTATTAGTAATATTTATTCCCTCTGGCACTTGATAAAGGCTTGATGTTACAAATCCATCATTCATATTCCATGCTATTCTGGCAGCGTCATCAGGAATATAATAGTGCCGACGCGGCTTTAAGCCACGTTCTTCCACAAGTATATTCTCTTTAATACCACTAACCAAACGTCGTCCGGTTTCAACATCATTAATGGCATTTATTTTCCCCCGATCATTAGGATATCTATCTGTAATTTCCTTTTTTTTATTTATAAGCTCTACATTTGACTTAATCGCAGGCCAATCTTCCAGTCGATTTTTTGTGGAACTCATTTGCGCTCCAAGGATATGTGAGTCCAATTCCCCCGTTGTCATAATCTCTGACCCTTCAATAGGCATTACAACCTCATATATTCCTCCACGTATCTTTTGCAATTTCTGCTCTACAGGAACTGTCTCATCAAACTCTGCACCTCTTAGGTTATCTGATGCATGAATCATTTCATGAGCCAGCATCAACGACTCGTTCATAGCATACCTGGAACGATCCGGATTAAAGCCCACTAACACGTTTGGCGTGTCCGGCATAATAATCATTGACTGGACACCCAAGCCGTTTCTAGCATTTAATCCACCCGTAGCAATATCATACGGAATAGTTACTGAACTTATCCCATAATACGTTCCACGAGTAATCAGAATATTCACATCCGCATGTCCTGTTGGTCCTACATTGTTTGAAACCACATCTTCAAGAGGACGCATCAAATAAATTCCATGAATCTGATTTCGTCCAAAAAAATAAGAGGCATTTTCTGTTAGTCCATCTGTAATACGCCTTACAAAACGCTTTGCTTCTAAGTCACTATCTCTTTCCACCCGGACATGATCGTCATCAACATACCATTTGTCCAGTGCTACTACAATTGTTGATCTTTCCTCAATATTAGGAACCGAAATACGCACAGCCCTTATTGTCTGCCCCAAGTTCAACACTTCTCCTTTATCATTTCTAAGCTGAGGAACGTTGACATTAATAACCGGGAATCCGTCGACGCGTTCTTGTGCATTCAGTAATCTTGTGCAAAATAATAAGAGTAACAAGAAATGTCTTAATAAAGTGTTCTTTTTCATGGTTTTTATTTTATTGTGAATTTATGAAAAAAAATGCATAAAACTGATTTGTATTCAATAAATATTGATTATTGTTTATTTTTTAATATTTATAACGCGTAATAGTGAGAATAATAAATCTAAATAGTGTGAATTGATTTTTATTTTTCGTAAAAACAATGAAATTAAATCCAAAGTAAGTGAATTGATTTTGGCTTTTCGAAAAAGTAAAAAAATAAATATAGAATATTAATGGGTGAAATTAAAAATAGGAGACTATTCTCAATAATAAGTGATGACGTATTGGACATTAATTGATTATAAATTTTGGTACAAAGTAATAAGTTATGCTGTACGTAATAAATGAATTATGCAATGATATACTTGAGTATACAATTAGATTCAAGGGTGATTTTGTAGAAAATCTAAAACATACCACAGTAAAAGCTTTTTCTCAATAATTTATTGATCTTCGTGAAGTATGGGTCTGTAAGAAAGTCTCTAAAGCCATGTTTTCATCCAATACGAATTTCTTTTTCAGTCGGTATTTGGTCATTCTCACACTTTTAGGCTCTACGTTTAGAAGATTGGCGATCTGTTTGGTATCCATTCCCAGGTAAATATAAGCGCAGTATTTAAGATCCAGAGGGGTTAATTTTTGTTTGGTCTTTTCATTGATATTTTTGAAAAAGTCGGGATGTAATTCCTGAATGGTAAATCTGATCTTTTCAAAATCATTATCCACACGGTTTTGCTCTTTGACAACGTGGCTGATATTAATATCCTTATCCGAAAGCTGGGTCTGAAGCTGCTGAAGAACCTCATTTTTATGCTGAATATGAAGCTGACCGGCCAGTACTTCACTCTGAAGTTTTTGTTGCTGCAATGTGAGCAATTCCTGTTCTGCCTTCAATCTGGCTTGCTCTTCTTTTTGAAGTTTTACCAGCATTTCAGCTTCATGTTTTTCTGTATTTAGCTTTTTCTCTTGTGCTATAGAATAGCGTAACTTATAATGATAAGAACGGAACATGAAAAATGCTCCGATTAATCCAATGATTCCTAATCCGATATAGAGAAATTTTTCTTTCTTTAGGCTTGCTGTTTTTTCTGTGAGGGATTTTAGTTCCGACTCTTTTTTCTGAGACTGAAACTGAGCTTCAAGCCTTTTGGCTGTTTCTGCCTGCCCTTCGTTATAAAGAAGACTGTTGTATTCTGTTACCTTCGCCTGATATTCGTATGCTTTTTGATAGTTTTTCCGTTTTTCATACAATTTAGCCAGATCACTTACTACATTGATCATGACATGATAGTATACAGGGTGCTGAGTAAGTAAAATCTGTTCAGCTTTTAAAAGATATCTTTCTGACAAGGAATCATTCTGATCACGGGTAGCAAGGTTACTAAGAATTCCTAAAGCTCCGGCTTGAATCCCTTGGTTTAAGGTAGTATGCTGAGTGAGTGTCAGTATTTCATTAGTATTATCCTGAATTTCCTTACGAATTTCCGGGGTGATCACCGGATAACTCAAATTGTAATTGGCTAGATTTAATAAAGCCATAGCATGAACATGGGCTGAAACCTGTCCCGGAAACTGATGATAAAGAGCAACGGCTTTTTTACACATTGCTGTAACAAGCTTTAGATCCTTTATGTCTCCGGTTTTCTCATAAGGAAAATAATAACAGACCGCCATGGCAGAATAAGCTGAGCTGAGCATATTTTTATTTCCTGACTTTTGGGCTAGTTCCACTGCTTTTTGAGCATATAATGTGGCATTTTTAGCATCATTCCATTCGGAATGAATGCCATAGAGGAGGTAATTGAGTTTTGCATTCAGTAAAACTTCTGAAGGAAGCTTTTCAACTTGTGGAAGTATTTTCTGAATAAGTTTCATGGTGATTTCTGCTTCTCCCAGGGAATTGTTATAGTAAATATTTAGATAATCAGCGTATAATAAAGCCGTTTTATCATTCGCTTTTTGAGCAGTGGCGTTAGCAGCATCAATAAGCTTGGGAACCTTATCATATTGTGATTGATTAAGCTTAATAATTCCACTTTGAACCAATGCTTTTACTTCCTCTGTATAATTATGTTCCCTTTTGGCCAGACCTATTTGCTCTTGAATATATTTTTCAGCAGCAGAATACTGATCACTGACTCTGTAATATTCTGAAAGTTCATTATAAACTTTAAATTTTTCTTCAGCAGATCCGTTGCCCTTCAATTGATTTTTAAGACCATCAATAAATGCATTTTGGGCCGGGCAAAGAATACCGATGAAAAATAGAAAGAATAAAAAAGTGAACTGCAATTTCATAAGGTGAAAATACAAAAATTGCAGATACCTATCGACGATTATCATAAAAAAACACACCACGACATTGTATTTAATCACTTGTTAATTAATTGTTTAGAATGTTTTGTAGACAATTTGTAGACACTTTTATTTTGAGCTGAGGTTGTTTTGTAGTAACATGAAAAATTGGAATTATAACTTTCTGTTGCAATTTTGATTCAGAGAAAAAATCAAAAAATATTAATTATAAAAAAAATTATCATGGACAACAAAACATTATCTATCGTATCATATATTACGATTTTCGGATGGTTGATCGCTTTTATATCAGGAAAGGAAAAGGCAGATAATCTTTTAAAGTATCATCTTAAACAGTCTTTAGGAGTAGCAATTCTTTCTTTTATTTTACCCACTATTCTTGGGATTCTTATTTCAGTTACTCACATTGGTATTTTAGGAATATTTGTTGTGCTGCCATTGGTATTGATGATTATTGGAGCGATTAATGCAGCCAATGAGGTGGAAAAACCTTTGCCACTGATCGGGAAAATAGCAGACGACCAATTTTCTTTTCTAGGATAGAAATTTCAGATACTTACAGGTATGGAAGATTTTAAACATTTAAAAAAAGAAGGAACAGGCTATCAGGTAAAACAGTACTTATCTTTACAACATATAGTGATGGTTGCGTGGTTGCTAATTTCAATCATCGTGATTATTAATACCAGTTATCTTAAAACAGGAATTATTATGCTGATATTTTCAGTATTGCTAACGATTGTTTCCTTTATGCCTCCCAATGTTTGTTTTGATCCGATGTCAAAGAGTCTTATCATTGCTCATACAGGATTAAATCGTCGGAAATTTACTTATGATCTCAGTGATTTTGAAGGGTTTGAGCTACAGACGATTCGGATGGGTTTTATTCCCTTAGGATATTATCTGTATGGTAACTTTAAAAATATTTCACATTTTAAGCGCCCGGTAATTTCACAATCTTTCAGTAAGAAAGCGATGCAGGAAATTGTGAATGAATGGGAAGACCTTAATGGACGGTACAAAATAACACCTATTTAACTTTTAATATTAGATTATGAAAAGATCATTAATCATTGCAGGAATACTCGTCATAGGACTTTCGATGACATCCTGTGATAAATTTGAGAAAATTAAAGAAAAACTTTCACAAACCGGAAATAATAATCAGGTCAATCCTTTTAGTGTTAATTCTGGGGATGAAAACAGAGATATTGTTTCTTTTAATAACAAGGTGGTGAAAATGGATGATGCCCAGGCAGATTTTATTAAAAATTTTAAGGAATCATTGAGCCAAATGGAGGAATATGTGAAAAGTGTAACGGCGAATCCACAGTATATTGGTATGTCTCCGATATTTACCCCTACAATAATGATGTGGATCAACCAGGATATTAAGGCACCAAGTGTATTGGGGAAAGAATATCAGGTTCTTGTAGATAAAATGAAGGATACGGCTACTCAGCTAGAAGTATTGAAAAAAGAACTGGAAGCTTATAAAAATGCTGAAGACTGGAAGGATGATAAAGGAAAAAAAATTAGCGAGATCAGTGAAAAGGGCAATAAACTGATTCAAGAGAATCGTAATGCAGCCAATGAACTGTTTACTAAACTTTCTCCAAAGGCTGATAAAGCGGAAATAGCAGTTCTTAAAGACCATCCATTGAAAGATCAAATCATCCATTCAAAAGAAACAATGGAGCTTACCCAAAAGATTATCGATGATTCTTATGCTATTAAGGATATCAATGTTTATAAACAGAAGTTTGCCCAGCAATATCAACAAATGGAAACCCTATATAAACGAAATGTTGATGAAAAGATTCCATCATCTGAAAAACAGAAAGAGGGAAGCTATATCGCTTTTAATAATTCGGTGAATGATTTTCTTGGAAAAATGCGAATCGTTCAAAGAAGTTTGAATGAAAACAATACCGAACTGAACCGGGATCTTGATAATCTTGAAAGTGAGGCTGGTACTGTATTGAGCCGCTACAACAATTTTGTAGATTAAGTATTGGTAACAATTAAAAAGAAATCGTATGAAAAAGATATTAGGAATTATCATGATTATTATAGGCTTTTGTTTGGCCGTTGTGGTAAAAATAGGCCCATCTAAAGAAACTTCCTGGCTATTCAGTTATGGAGAATTAATTCCATTACTTATTGCAGGAGTAATTCTAATCCCGGGATGGATCATGTATAACAAAAATAGATAACCTTGAAGGATATAAGAAGACTAGCTATAATCATGAAACTGGCTGGACTTTTAATAAATAGAGTCATGTCATTTCAAAGGATAAAGGTAATTTTACCGCCCCTTTTAAAAGAAGAAAGATAGCGTAGATTTTAGGGTGTTGAAATAATAGATAGAAGAAGCTGCAAAAAAGCTTTTTTAAATAGCATAGAGAAAGATATTTTCTTGATTTTTACTGGTTCAGATGATGAATTTGAGAAGCAGGATCTGAAAAACATAATTATCAGGCTCAATGATAATGAGTATAGAAGTGAATATCTGGAGTGGATGGAAAGCTGAGGCAATTAAAGGATGAAGAATAAAAAAACACATTTCATTATATATTATGAAGCAGGATAAAATAATTGTCTCAGACACATCTTATAAGAGTAATGATCCACAATGGTTGACAAGTCATCCTGATTTGCTGGTATTACCTATCGATGAAATGTTTTCGGAATTTTTAAAAAAACAGTCGGAAGGAAAATTGACAGATCATCATCTTTTAAACAGAATCAGCCATGGAAGATCTTAAAAAGCTTAATCTTGAATTTAAAAAATACCTGGAAGAAACCAGTATACAGCTCACAGAAGACCTGGTTCATCTGTTGAATGGAGAAAATATCGTCTATCTCGACCATAGCGGGAAAACTGATATCAAGGCATTTTATTTTGAGTATGAATATGAATATCTTGATATTGTATGCTGGGGAGTAGACCAGAAAGGAAAAATAATGACGAATACCATTTTTTTGCCTACCCAAAAGCTCAGTAGTGCTGATGAAAATGGAGATTGGGACGCGCTTATTCCTGAAAAAATATGGAAGGCTGCCTCCGATTTTCAGGATCATTATGAAGAAGACGATTTTGATGATATCCTGGATGAGTATGATGATGAAAAGTATAAGTTGTTTGAACAATGGTTTTTTGACTGTTGGAAAAAAGCTTCAGCATCCTCAAACGTTAAAATCGATGCTTACTTTTCTATTCATGATACATATTTCAGAACAGATTTAAATACCCTGAAAACGATTAATGAAGATGAAATTGCTCAACGTTATGAATAATAAATAAACGCCTTAATACCTCAATCAAAATATATATAAAACAATTTACTATGAACTCTTATCAATTTTACAAGCAGGAAGGAAATCAATACATTTTTAAAAATCAACCGGTTTTCGTCACTGTATTATGTCTTATTTTTTTAATAATAGCTGGGGTAATCTTTAACAATGCAAGAACTGTAAGTCTTATTATCATTGCTGTTGTTGCCCTTATCGTTATCAATTTTTTTACCAAGAAGTTGATCATCGATATGGATCGAAAAACGATTACCGGTAAGCATACTATTTTTGTTGCAGCCCGAACTTATAATTTAAAAGATTTTACCAATTTTTACGTATTATCTACAAAATATATGGGCTTTATTACAACCAATGTAGTGCTGTCTATTTACTTTGAAGTAGATGGAAAAGAAAAATATCTGACCATCGGCCAGGCACTCACTCAAAAAGGGATACAAAAGATGGTAAATGAAACAGAAGACATTATGAAAATTAATGATCAAAACAATGAACATAACAGATCGTTATAAATTTGAAGAGAACGGAAGCGAAATAAGCATTATGCCCAATTATAATTCCCTTCGTACTTTGGTCTGGTGGCTGGTATTGGGAATTGTTGCTGTTCCTGTCATCATATATTACTTGATGGATAAGATGTCCGGAGATAGTTTTAAAATCACCTTTGGAATCTGGGTTCTTTATATAGGATACTTCCTGTTTGATCTGTTTTTCAGAATTCCTGTAAAATATATTTTTGATAAATCAGAGAAGTGTATTTATAGGAAACTAATGCTCTCTAAAAAGCTGATGACCTTTGATGAAATGACTTATTTTATCCATAATGAAAGTGGAGGGTATTACTATTCTATCGGAAAGAAACGCAACCAGTTTGTGAAGAACTACAGAATCAGCAATTATTTTTCAGGGTCTAAGGCTTCCCATAAAAGAGAGGATGATTATATAAAAGAAATATTATGCCCCATCCTGATTGCCGTAGGAATTCCTTTTAATGAAATAGAATAATAAAAACAAACGATAAGTAGGGTAGAAGCTACAACCATGACAACTATGTGTATAACCATTCTTCTCCAATAGAGGAGTGTCAGAATTCAAAGAATTTTCGACGGCTGGTTCACATTCAATAAAACTCCAACATTGAATCACTATTCAATAAAAGACTGCGGGCTGTTTCTTAGAAACAGCCCGCAGTTATTATAATAATGCTAATGGTTAGTTAGCTAAAATTCTCTTTACAGCTTCTTTCACTGCTTCAGCATCAATCTTATACTTCTTCATCAATTCAGCTGGTGTTGCAGATTCTCCGAAAGTATCATTTACTGCTACGAATTCCTGTCTTGTAGGTCTTTTTCTTGCAAGCATTCCCGCAACAGATTCACCTAAACCACCAAGATAGTTGTGCTCTTCAGCGGTTACAATCTTACCTGTTTTTTCAACAGATTTTAAGATGATCTCTTCATCAAGAGGCTTAATAGTGTGGATGTTGATCACTTCACAAGAAATACCTTCTTTTTCAAGTTCATCAGCAGCTACAAGAGATTCCCATACAAGGTGTCCTGTTGCAACAATCGTTACATCTGTACCTTCTTGAAGCATAATTCCTTTTCCGATTTCGAAAGGCATATCTTCAGGGATAAATACAGGAACAGTTGGTCTACCGAATCTTAAATATACAGGCCCTTCATGGTCAGCAATAGCAAGAGTAGCCGCTTTGGTCTGATTGTAGTCACAAGGGTTGATTACGGTCATTCCAGGAAGCATTTTCATCATTCCGATATCTTCCAATACCTGGTGAGTAGCTCCATCTTCTCCTAAGGTAAGACCTGCGTGAGATGCACAGATTTTTACATTCTTTCCAGAGTAAGCAATAGACTGACGAATCTGGTCATATACTCTTGAAGTAGAGAAGTTAGCAAAAGTTCCGGTAAAAGGAATTTTCCCCGTAATGCTAAGACCTGCAGCAAGTCCCATCATGTTAGCTTCTGCAATACCTACCTGAATAAATCTTTCAGGAGCTTTTTCAATGAATTTTTCCATTTTCAAAGATCCGATAAGGTCTGCGCAAAGTGCTACTACATTAGGGTTTTTGTCAGCAAGTTCAGCTAGTCCGGCTCCGAATCCTGAACGTGTGTCCTTTTTTTCTGTATATGTATATTTCATTTTTATTTTTATTAATCGAGAGTTTAACAGATGGTTAGATATTAGTAGTCAGCAGGAGCTTCTAAATACAATTGTTTGAATGCAGTTTCCAATTGCTCATCATTAGGAGCTTTACCATGCCAAGCGTGAGATCCCATCATGAAATCTACTCCAGCACCCATTTCTGTGTGAAGCATGATCGCTACAGGTTTTCCTTTTCCTGTTTCAGCTTTTGCTCTTTCAAGAATACCGATTACAGCTTCAAGATCGTTACCATTCTTTTCTTCCAAAACAATCCATCCGAAAGCTTCAAGTTTAGCATGAAGATTTCCAAGGCTTAATACATCATCTGTATCACCGTCAATCTGACGACCGTTGTAGTCGATTGTAGAAATAATGTTATCAACTTTTTTAGCAGCAGCAAACATCAGTGCTTCCCAGATCTGACCTTCCTGAAGCTCACCATCTCCGTGAAGCGTGTAAACTAAAGATTGATCTCCGTCCATTTTTTTACCTAAAGCAGCTCCCAATGCTACAGAAAGCCCTTGTCCTAAAGAACCTGAAGCAATTCTGATTCCTGGAAGACCTTCGTGAGTAGTAGGGTGTCCCTGTAATCTTGAATCAAGCTTTCTGAAAGTACTCAATTCTTCTACCGGGAAGAAGTTGAATCTTGCCAAAGTAGAGTAGTATACAGGAGAAATGTGTCCGTTTGATAGATAAAAATGATCCTCATTTTTGCCTTCCATCGTAAAAGGAAGATGATAGTTCATTACTTTTCCATAAAGTGCTGTAAAGTACTCTGTACAGCCTAAGCTTCCTCCCGGGTGTCCTGAATTTACAGCGTGAACCATTCTTAAAATGTCTCTTCTGATCTGTGTAGTAAGAGATTTTAACTCTTCGATACTTTTACTCATTATATCTGATTTATTTGCACGCGAATTTACAATTTTTTACCGGCTTATGGAAATGCAAAAATCCGGACATGAAAATCCGGATTTTGTTTGATTTGAATATTTTCCAGCTTTTAACAGCCTTCATTGATGTAAACTGTAATTTCAGTCACAATATTATTAATAAATTTAAATGTTAACTGTGTTCCGGCGTCATAGTCCTCAATATTAAAGTATCCCGCATCTTTAACGCGTTTACCATTGTCATCAACCTCCGGACGAACACTAAATATAGGATAATTTCTATAAGCATTAATCAATTCATCTCTGGTACTTCCAACACCCATTCCGCTTTTGGTTTTGAATTTTTTACTGGTAGTGGTCATTCCGGCAATGGTAACCGCATCGGGTTTTGCCTCACCGCCATACCCCTGAAAAACCTCGATATTAATCAGCTCTCCATTATATTTTACCCCATTCTTCTGCTGTCCATCAGAAATTTTGAGCTTAGTTCCTGCAATTTTTTCTGCTTCACTTTTTTCCATGAAGATCTTGTAAGGCCCAATCCTTAAAGTAGATACTTCAAAATTCTCTTGCGCTGCTACAGATCCGAAGGTTAATACAAAAATGAAAAGTGAAATAATTTTTTTCATAGTTTTTAATACTGTTTTTTTATTTTAATTTTTGCCTTCAAAGATATTGAAATAGATCCCTCTATAAGGAAGAATTACCAAATATTTAAAGACTTTCTGATAAAATAGGTAGATTTTTTAATGTTTAGGAGTAAAATACAATAATTGTTTTATTGATATTTTTTATGATCTTTTATTTTTTTTAAATATTTAATTTTCAAATAATTACAATTTGTATTATTTTGTAAATCAATAGAGAATATTTGTTTTTTTGTATAGGTTTATTGTGTTAGATTTATAATTATTTTTGGCTAAATAATTTATTTTTCATCCTTTTGATTATTTATTTGAAAATTAAACCATATAAACAATGAAAATTAAACAATTACTTTATTTAGGGATATTTGTTATATCCATTTCTTTAGGGAAAGCGCAGGATTTTTTTACAAGAGTTAATGAAAGGTCTGTCGGAGCTAAACAGGAAGATAGATTGATACAACCTGAAAAATTTTTCACCTACAAATTGGATGTAGCTGGAATGAAAAGCTATTTTCAATCAGTTCCGGAGTTGAGGGATACTGATTTTAAAGATAAAGCTCCTATTATTATTTTGCCTATGCCTGATGGAACAAAAGCAAAATTCAAAATCTGGAAATCTGCAGTAATGGCTCCAGAGTTAGCTAATAAATTCCCCCAGTTGGTTACTTTTACAGGGCAAGGAGTTGATGATCAATATGCCACTTTAAAATTAGATTTTACAGAATTAGGATTCCATGCTCAGATAAAATCTGTGGTGACAGGGGATACTTATATTGACCCTTATGCAAAAAATAATATAGATCATTATATTATTTACAAAAAAGAGGATTTAATTAACAAGAACCCCATGATTTGCGGAACCAAAGATGAAAAATTTGAAGTAGAAAAAAAAAATTCCCAAAAAAGCGTTACTCCAAGCGTAGGAAATCAAATTAGAATTTTCCGTTTTGCAGTAGCCTGTACAGGTGAATATGCAAAAGCGGCAACAGGGCAATCTTCTCCCACTGTGGCTCAAACACTTTCTGCTATTGTAACAACTGTAAACAGGGTAAATGGTGTTTATGAGCAAGAGGTAGCAGTGAGATTGGTATTAGTGCCAAATGAAACCAGCCTTATTTTTACCGATCCTAATACCGATCCTTTCAATGGTAATAACAATTCAGATGTATTAATTGAGGAAAGCCAGACTCAGATTAATAACATAATTGGAATTAATAGTTATGATATAGGACATACTTTTAGTACAGGCGGCGGTGGATTAGCATATTATGGTATATGTGATCCTGATTATAAAGGAAAGGGAATCACAGGTAGAGGGAACCCGGTGGGTGATCCGTATGATATTGATTATGTTGCTCATGAAGTAGGACATCAATTTTGGGGGCCACATACTTTTAATGCAGTAACCGGAAGTTGTGGAGGTGGTAACCGGGAAGCGAGTGATGCTGTAGAACCTGGAAGTGGAATTACGATTATGGCTTATGCAGGAATTTGCGGAACTTTAAATAATTTAGCAAATAACAGTATTCCTATTTTTCATACCAGATCATTTCAATCTATTACCACAGCAGTGGCCTCAAAAACTTGCCAGGTGACAAACCCTGTTAGTAACACTGCTCCTACGGTGAATGCAGGAAGTAATTATACAATACCGAAAGGAACACCATTTAAGCTTACGGGTTCTGCAACAGATGCTGAAAACAATGCACTTACTTATTGCTGGGAACAAAATGATAACGGGCCTGAAGGAAACTGGAATACTCCAACTGGAAATGCCGCTATATTCAGGTCATTTGTACCGGAAACGGTTTCTTATAGATACTTTCCAAAACTGACAAGTCTTATTAATAATACAACATCAAAAGGAGAAATTCTGCCATCTTATGCAAGAACAATGGAATTCAGACTTACAGTAAGAGATAATAATGCAGGTTGTGGAGGAGTTGCCAACGATGATGCAATCATTACGGTAGATGGAAACTCTGGTCCATTTAAAGTAACTGCACCTAATACTGCGGTAACATGGGCTGCTAATTCTACACAGACTATAACTTGGGATGTAGCCAATACCACCGCTGCCCCTGTAAATTGTTCTAATGTAAGTATTTTACTTTCAACGGACGGAGGTCTTACTTATCCAACTATTCTGGCTGCTTCCACTCCAAATGACGGATCCGAAGCTATCACTATTCCTGATGTAAATACAACAACGTCCAGAATTATGGTAGCAGGAGCAGGAAACGTATTTTTTAATATTAACCCTGTCAACTTTACAATCAGTAAAAATGTATTGGCTGTAAATGAAGTAACCGGAAAAGATGTATTTGTAATATATCCTAACCCAGGTAAAGGAATTCTTAATATTAAATTTCCAAATACAAATGAAGTTTATGATGTTACCATCTATGATGTAAGTGGAAAGCTTGTATTCAGTAAATTGAATAACACACCTGATCAAAATAATCTAGGCACTTTTAATGTGGCTCAGCTTATAAAAGGAGATTATTTGATTAAAGTTAAAACAAAAACTTTTGACAGAACCATAAAATGGATTAAAGAATAAAGAATAAGCAATTCACAAAAAAGGCTGTTTTCAACGAAAGAAAACAGCCTTTTTATTTTTATAAAGATCCAAAAGTTGGATACTGAAGTTTTTTAACCCCTAAACAACTCTTAAATGCTGTTTATCCTTCACCAGCCATAGTCCAATGAAGGTCAATAATCCATTTAGAACAATCAGCTCTACACCAATTCTGTAATCTGTGTAAGAAGTCACTGCAAAATTGATTATATAAGTGATAATAGGAGCTAAAATAGTCACCATAAGAATAGAGTACTTTTTGGAAATCTTGAACTTCGTAAAGATTCCGAAAGCAAAAAGTCCTAATAACGGGCCATAAGTATATCCGGCAATTTCCATAATCAGGTACACGATAGATTTGTCATTCAGAGCTTTGAAGACCATAATTAAGATGAAGAACATAACCGTAAATGTTAAATGGACTTTCATACGAAGTCTTTTCTTTTCTTTCTCAGTTTTGGTTTTATCCTCATTAAGGTTTAATAAATCTACACAATACGAACTCGTTACAGCCGTTAAAGCTCCATCAGCAGAAGGGAACAATGCTGAGATTAATCCGATAATGAATATAACGGAAATCATCATTGGGAAATGTCCATTAAGTGATAGTGCAGGGAAAAGGTCATCCCCCATAATATTCTTGATATTTCCTGTTGCATCTTTGAAACCGAAAATATTGGTAATAGGATCTGTGCCTGTTGTTCCATATTCAGCCCCATGTTGCAAGGCGAAAAGATAAAGCAGCCCTCCTAAAAATAAGAAGGCAAGATTAACCAGCAGAAGTGTTCCTGCAAAAGTTAGCATGTTTTTCTTTGAATTTTTAAGATTATCTACAGATATATTTTTCTGCATCATTTCCTGATCCAGCCCTGTCATAGCAATGGTAATGAAGATTCCTCCCAGTATGGTTTTAAGGAAAAATGTCTTGGAATTAGGATCAGAATTGATAAAGTGAGTATAATTCTTTTGTTCCAGAATAGTATAGGCTTCACCAAAAGATAAGTTCAGATTAGATAAAATATAAACAATGCAAGCCACCAAACTGATAATCATAAAAGAGGTTTGCAAAGTATCTGTGATGACAATAGTTTTTACACCCCCTTCAAAAGTATAGAGAAGAACCATTAGTAAAAGAACCATTGAAGTTACCCAGAACGGTACTCCTAATCCTTCAAGAAGGAAGATTTGCAATACATTCACAACCAGGTATAATCTTGCTGTAGCTCCAATCGCTCTTGAAATAATAAAGAAAATAGATCCGATCTTATGAGCCTCCACATTGAATCTTTTTCCCAGATAGGTATAAATGGAAGTCAGGTTCATCTTGTAATACAGAGGCAGCAGGATAGCGGCTACAATAAAATATCCAATGAAGAAACCGATCACCATCATATAATATTCAAAACCTCCGTAGATGTATTCGGAACCTGTCATTTTTCCCACAGTCCCGGGAACTGAAATAAAAGTAACTCCACTTAAACTGGTACCTATCATCCCAAATGCCACAAGCCACCATTTACTTTTTTTATTACCGATAAAGAAAGACTGGTTGTCAGAATTTCGGCTGGTAAAATATGAAATTACCAAAAGACCAATAAAGTAGATAAAGACAAACAGCAAAAGGATAGTTCCTGAATTCATGCTTAGATTTTAAATTTTAGCAAATATATAAAAAAGAACCATCGTGAATCGTGTATTTCGTTCAGTCGCAATTTTTATGTAATTACTCTTTGGAAGTAACTTAAGATCGGGATAAAACTTATGTTTTTCAGAAAGGCTTGAAGCGGGGAGCGGGAAGCTGGAGGTTATGAAGCTCATAAAAGCAATTATTCTTTATATTTTCAGTGATAATGAATAGCAGTTTGCTTCATCAAATCGGTTGAAAATCGATTCCGCCTTTGCTTACTTAAAATCTGCCGTAATTTAAATAAAATCCTTGCGAACCTAGCGTTAAAATGAAAAGAATAGGCCATAAAAAAACCTTCCAGATTTACTCTGAAAGGTTTATATTGTAAGGGTGGAAACAGTGATTAATTCACTAAAACATCCTGCAACTCCGCACTCTTCTGGAAACTAGCTTTCGCAAAAGGGCAAAGCGGAATGATTTTCTTTCCGTTTTTTCTTGCAAAATCTACAGCAGCCAAAAGCATTTCCTTACCTACGCCTTTTCCGTTGTAAGCTTCTTCCACCTCCGTGTGGTCAATAATAAATCTTTCTTCTCCTGCCCAGGTGTACGTCATCATTCCTGCGCGTCTTCCATCTATGAAAGCTTCAAAACTTCCGTGTTTTTCGTCGTTGTTTTGTTTTACTTCGATCATGTTTTATGAGAATTTAGTTAGTATTTCGATATCATTGGTTAATATTTTATGTACCGGGCACGCATCAGCAATGGTATGAAGTCTTTTCATCTGTTCATCATCCAAAACCCCTTCAAAAGTAATATCTCTTTTGAAGATGGCTCTTTTGGTCAACGGATAATTTTCAAGTTCCACTTCTACATTGATATTTTCCACATCCCATTCTTTTCTTTCAATATACATTCTTAAAGTAGCTGCTGTACAGCTTGCTAAAGAAGTTGCCAGAATTTCCATAGGATTGAAACCTTTATTTTGCCCGCCTTTATCTAAAGGTTCGTCGGTAATAATTGTGTTTTCACCTGCTGTTACCTCTGTATAATATTTTGTTTTTCCTAAACTTGCTTTTACCGTTACTGCCATTATTTTTCAGTGTTGAATTTATAACTTAATGCTCCTGATGGGCATTGATCGATCTGTCTTTTTAGTTCCTCAGGAGTTGCATTGGTCGCTTTTATCCAAGGTCTTTCTTTCGGATTATATACCTGAGGAAGTAGTTTTACACATACAGCCGAGTGGATACACTTTTGAGGCTGCCAGATAACAGTAATGTCGCCGTTGGGATATTCGTGTGTTTCCATATTAATTGTCTTTTAATGTTTTTTCGATTCTTCTGTCGGGAATCAGCCATATAAGAGCCACAATGTAATAAAAACCTATGGCAATATAAGGATAAAAAAATGAAGTAGCGATTCCCAGAATATAAAATATAATGGATATATTCTCTTTATACTTTGAATGAATAGCTTCTTTTAGCTTAGAGCTTTCCCCTTCATATTTGATGATAAGATTCTCCAGAATAGTATAGGCTATTGCACACATGATCAGCCCGATTCCATAAGTAGCTACAGGATTTTTTGCAAAGCCTGTGGTGCCAATCCATTCCGTAGCAATAGGCATCATGGAAAGCCAGAACAAAAGGTGAAGATTCGCCCAAAGAATAGTGCCATTCACTTTTCTTACTGTCTGAAACAAGTGATGGTGGTTGTTCCAATAAATTCCTACATAGATGAAACTGAAAATATAAGCTAAAAATTTAGGAAGAAGAGGCTTGAGACTTGCCCAGCTGCTCCCTTCAGGTACTTTAAGCTCAAGAACCATAATCGTGATAATGATGGCTAGAACTCCATCACTGAAAGCTTCCAGTCTTCCCTTAGTCATGAGTTGTAACGATGTTTTTAAAGTTTTCAATCTTTGTTTTCAACTCGCTTAGCAGGTCAGGATTAATGACTCCGCTTTCAAGATCAAAATTCTCATAGAACTTCGGCAATGAAAAAGTATCCTTGATATCAGCAGCAAATTGTGGGAAAAATGTCTTGGCTGTATTCATCACATTTCCGCCACCATATCCTCCGGGAGAAGTACTCATCAAAAGCATAGGTTTATTCTGAAAAACCTTTACATTAATCCTTGATGCCCAATCAAAAACATTTTTAAAAGCAGCACTATAAGATCGGTTATGCTCTGCAAGAGAACAAATAATGAAATCACATTCCCCAATGACCTTTAAAAACTGATGTGCCTCATCCGGAAATCCTTTCTTTTCAAGATCCACGGAAAAAACAGGCATGGTGAAATCATTAAGGTCAATGAGATTGATCTCTTCGTGCTGGAAATCTTTTAGAACAAACTTTACCAGCTCCCTATTGATGGAAGTAGAAGAACTACTTCCTGCAAATGCTAATATTTTCATGGTTTTTTATCGGTGGGGATTATTTTCTGTTTAAAATGGCTTTGGGAAGAGGAACATATTCTTGCTCATCACCCGGAACCAATGGAAATGCCTCATGATTCTGATCATTCCAGTTTACTTTTGCCTGATCGATGATCTCTTTATCAGAATTTACAAAGTTCCAGAAGATAAAGCGCTCCTCATCGAAAGGCTCACCTCCGAAAAGATATACTGTGCCGTTTTCACTCATATCAAACTCACAAAGTTTAGTGTCTTTTGCGATCATCAACTGTTTTGATCCATACGAATTCCCTTCTGTACTTACTGTGCCGTCCAGAACATACATGGCTACTTCACCATAAAGATCCTTTCCGATGCTTATTTTCTTAGCCTCTTTGGTTTTGATTTCGATGAAGAACAACTTACTGTGTACCGGAACTGGAGATTTTTTTCCAAATGCTTCTCCGGCAATTAATTTATACTGAATCCCATCATCTTCCCAAACTGGGATGTCATTTTCTTCAATATGATGGAAGGTTGGCTCGGATTGTTCAAGATGCTTAGGAAGACCCACCCAGATCTGAAATCCATGAAGTTTTTTATCACTGTGTCTTAAATACTCAGGAGTTCTTTCAGAATGTACCACTCCTTTTCCGGCAGTCATCCAGTTAACAGCACCAGGTTTGATCTCAAGGGCACTCCCAATACTGTCTCTGTGGAAAATAGAACCTTCAAGAAGGTAAGTTAAGGTAGACAATCCGATATGCGGATGCGGTGGAACATCGAGATTTTGATAATCCTTTAATTCCGAAGGCCCCATATGGTCGATAAAAACAAAAGGCCCCACAGCTCTTTTTTCACGGAAAGGAAGAAGTCTTCCTACCAGAAAATTTCCGATATCTGCTGCTTTTTCTTCGATGATAAGTCCAATATTTGACATAATGATGTAATGCTTTTTAGAATGTTAATTAATGATTGTTACAGTTTATCGTATCCGTCAAATTTTTCATCTACGATACGTTTCCACTCAGGATGTTTTTTTATAAAGGCAAAAACATAAGGACAGAAAGGAAGAAGTTTTTTACCACTTTCTTCGATATAATTCAAAGTCTTTTCTACTACTGCCGCTGCTGCACCAGTTCCTGCAAGCTCAGGTTCTGCTTCAGTATGGATCAAAGCAATCTGATGAGAGGTTTCACGATAATCAATGAAAGCATAATGTCCATTGAGTTCTATCTCGAATCTTTTTTCAGCTTTTACAAGAGGGATGTTTTCAAATTCCGGTTTCATAATTTTCTGTATTAAAAGTTGATAGGTGAAGTTGTAAGAGATTGACATCTTTTGTTTGTATGCGAAAGATCTTGTTAAGAAAACAAACCTTATAGGTTTCAAAAACCTATAAGGTTTATCTCCACACATTACTTAACATTAATCTTTTACACTTCAACCTGATATAATGATATATAAAGTTAATAAAAAAGGAGTAATTTAAGATTAAGGAAAATTTAATTCTATTCTTTTAATCTTCAAGATATCCGAATTTTCCTGTATTGAAATCTTCAAATGCCTGCATAATTTCCTCTCTGGAATTCATGACAAAAGGGCCGTGAGGAAAAATCGGTTCATTAATGGGTTCTCCACTGATAATTAAAACAATTGAATCTTCTCCAGCTTCAAGAGTAAAGACTTCTCCTTCATTTTTAAAGAGTGCAAAATGATCAGCTTTCACCTGGCTTTCTCCATTGATGGTTGTATTCCCTTCGATGACCAAAGCTGCAGTATTGAAGTGAGCAGGAAAATTAAATTCTGCCTTACCACCTGCTTTAAGCTTAGCATTCATCATATGAACAGGTGTGAAGGTGAATGCAGGGCCTTTGTGCCCATCATATGCTCCGGCAATCACTTCTATAAAACCATTTTCACCAAGATCAACCTTTTCCATTTTAGAATTTTCGATAGCCTGGTATTTTGGATGGCTCATCTTATCTCTTGCAGGAAGGTTCACCCAAAGCTGCACCATCTGAAAGATTCCGCCCTTTTTAGCCCATTCTGTTTCATGATATTCTTTGTGAAGAACTCCTTTTGCTGCTGTCATCCATTGTACATCCCCTTCTCCGATAATGCCACCGCCTCCAGCACTGTCATGATGTTCTACTTTTCCGTTATATGCTATTGTTACCGTTTCAAAACCTCTATGTGGATGAACGCCAACACCTCTTGGTCTATCAGAACCATTGAAATGAAATTTTGAATTATAATCAAGCATAATGAACGGATCCATTCTTTTCATATCTAATCCATGTACGCCTGGAATAAAATTATGAACTCTAAAACCGTCACCTACAAAGTGTGCAGGTCTTGGAGATACTACCATTTCTACTTTTTTAGTTGCCATAATATTGTTGATTTTATGTAAACAAAATTACCATACTTAAAAGGCAAATGCATTGATCTGTGATAAGTTCGTAAAGGATGAATAAATGAAGCTGTAAAACAGTGTTTAAAAGGTGAAATATAGGGCTTCTGCCTATGGGTTATTCCTCTTTCGATTTCATGTTTTTTCCATCCGAAATATGCAGCCTTCTGAACACCAATCCTGATAAGATCGTCAATATTCCTACAGTAAGGAAAGTGTATCGGAAAGCATTGTGTGTTTCTCCCTGGATGAGGTCTGAACTTTCAAATATTTTTAGAACAATTAATCCGAAAGCAATTCCGAAACCGATGGCGAGCTGTTGATTAACGGATATTAAAGAATTACCACTGCTGGTCTGGAAATTCCTTAGATCTGCAATGGAGATTGTATTCATTGAGGTGAATTGAATCGAGTTGAAAAAACCAAGAACCGCAATAATAGGAACAAACCAATATAAGGAGGTATGAATATCTGGAATAGCTAACATACAGATCAATGTTCCGATAATAAAAGTATTCACCATTAATGTTTGTCTATAGCCGTATTTATCAAGAATTTTAATCACAGATGACTTCCCGAATATAGCCGTTAGAGCCATAGGCGCTATAATCCAGCCTGAAGTGACTGCGGACTGTTTGTAAGCAATCTGAATCATTAAAGGAAGCAGCAAAGGAACAGAGCTGATCCCTAATCTTGTGGCAAGATTTCCTATAATTCCTACCCGGAACGTTCTTACCTGAAACAGATTTAAAGGAAAAATCGGGTGACCTTCTTTTTTTGCGTGCTTATAGTAATAATACAGAAATAAGAATCCAAGGATAAATACAATGAGAACCGGTGTTATATTTTGCATGTCTCCAAAAAGCTCGAGTGAAACGGAAAGAAGGAGAGATGCTGCTGCGAAAATTAAAAATCCTTTCAAATCAAAATCTACATCAGTGGATTTGTAATCAGGCATGAATTTTAATCCTAAAATAATGCCCAGGAATCCAATCGGAATGTTGATGAGGAATATCCAGTGCCATGATAGATAGTCTACCATATAACCTCCTACTAAAGGCCCTAAAACAGGTCCTATAAGTGCTGGAATGATAGCAAAGTTCATCGCTTTAAGCAATTCATTTTTGTCAAAAGTTTTAATGAGTGCCAGCTTTCCAACCGGGGTCATCAAACTCCCTCCAACTCCCTGAATGACCCTTGAAATAACCAGATGGGTGAGATTTTGAGATAAAGAACAGAATAGAGAACCCAAACTGAACAATACCAATGAAAAAATAAACACTTTTTTAGTTCCGAAACGATCCGCCAGAAATCCGCTTGCAGGCATGAAAACAGCTAATGTCAATACGTAGCTAATGATGGCGTTCTGCATATTCAGAGGAGACTCATGAAGATCCTTTGCAATGGATGGGAGAGAGGTGTTCAGAATTGTTGAGTCCAGCATTTGCATAAAAATAGCCGTAGCCAGAATCAAAGGAAGAATTTTCTTTATTGATGTTTGTTGAGGAGTTGCTTCTGTCATTTTTGTATAGGCTGGAACATCTAAAAATTTCCAGACTTATTTTATGTGAAGAAAGTGCTTACTTTAAGCGGTTTTGATCCTTAGATAAAGAAATCCATATAAAATTAAAAAAGTCCTGTGAAATATCACAGGACTTTTTGATTTATTTTTTAGTCTTTTCTACTCCTTTCCATTCGTCACCGGCTTTTCTATACTGGCTTAAAGTGAAATTTTTGAAATCCTTTGTTTTGTATTCAATATTATCGGTATTCTGCTCGAAAGGCATGATGTAATAATATTCTATATCTGTTTTATCAGTTTTATTTCCTTTTTTTACAGTCGGAACATATTTTGAAAACTTATAGCTTGGAAGATATTGTCTTAATCTTGTGTAGAATGATTTATCATCTTTTTCACTAGGAATAATATCTACAATGTTCAGATCATCTTTTTTCTTGTCAACCCAAAGATAGGAAGTCTTTTCCTCGCCTAGGTTTCTGTTGAAAGAATTGAATGCAAATAATTCCTTTGGAACCAGTTCTTTGATTTTTTCAGGATCTACCTTAGTGTAAAACTGTCCTTTTGATGGATCTACATAAGTTTCAAGATTATACATCAGGACAGAATTGTTCTCAAAATTTTTGTTTTTGAAGTATTGATTTAAAGATAATTCTGCAGTAGCTCTCAATTCTTTATCTCTTTTATCCAGTTTTTTTGTCGGATTTTGAGGGTTTACGTATTTTACAAATTCATATAGAACTACAGGCTTTATATCCTTTAGGTGAGGATAAGTCTTAAGTTGCTCAGCTTTTACCAGCCAGTAAAACTGTTGATAATAATCATCCTTATCAGCATCTTTCACGCTTTTATAAGCTAAAGCAAGCTTTTTTGAGTTCAGATATTTGCCATATTTTCCCTGTCCAAAAGCAAAACTGATGGATAATAAGGCAAATAAAACAGTAAGGTTTCTTCTCATTTTTTTATAATTGATATTTTCGTTTTCCAAATATAATTATTTATTAGATATTATTTTTGATTGTCAGTTAAATTATGCCATATTGTTGTAGTTAATTCAAAAAATAATCCCGTATTGCTACAGGATTAATAAATTATTGTGATGAAAGTTAAAAACAAGAGGGGAAAGTAGATGATTTAAATAGTAAATGTCAATATTTAATTTTACTTTGTAAGTGAATCGTGAATTGATTGAGTATTACAATAACTTTAAACCTTAACAGTAAGTTGTCGATTGACAAGCACAGCAAATTAACCATTCATTATTCACTCTACAACACTCACCCTCTCAAACCCTCAAACTTCTAGTATGAAGTCTCGTGCACTTTCACTGCTCTTCCGCTTGGATCATTCATCTTTTTGAAAGCTTCGTCCCATTCCAAGGCGATGGGTGTGGAACAAGCAACCGATGGAACCGACGGAACAGTGGCAGCAGCAGTTTCACTAGGGAAGTGCTCTTCAAAAATAGTTCTGTATCGATATTCCTCTTTGTTTTGAGGTGTGTTTAAAGGGAATCTGAATCTTGCATTAGCCATCATCTCATCCGTAACTTCTTTCTCAGCTACCTCTTTTAAAGTATCAATCCATGAATATCCTACACCATCAGAAAACTGTTCTTTTTGTCTCCAGGCGATAGAGGCAGGAAGAATATCTTCAAAGGCTTTTCTTAATACCCATTTTTCAATTTTTCCTTCAGCAACGTTAATCATTTTATCCTGAGGATTAAGAGTCATAGCAATATCCATAAATTCTTTATCAAGGAAAGGAACTCTTCCTTCTATTCCCCAGCTCATCAAAGCTTTGTTGGCTCTCAGGCAGTCATATAAGTGAAGCTTTCCAAGTTTTCTTACCGTTTCATCATGGAATTCTTTAGCGTTAGGAGCTTTGTGGAAGTACAGGTATCCACCAAATAACTCATCAGAACCTTCTCCGGATAATACCATTTTGATTCCCATTGATTTGATAACTCTCGCTAAAAGATACATTGGAGTGGAAGCTCTGATGGTGGTTACATCATAGGTTTCCAAATGATATATTACATCACGCACTGCATCCAGCCCTTCCTGAACCGTAAAGTTAACCTCATGGTGAACAGATCCGATGTGTTCAGCGGCCTTTTGTGCAGCAGCTAAATCAGGAGATCCTACTAAACCTACCGCAAAACTGTGTAGTCTTGGATACCATGCTTCCTGCGTATCACCACTTTCTATTCTTTGTCTGGCAAACTTTGCTGTAATAGCTGATATAACAGAAGAATCTAAACCACCGGAAAGTAATACTCCGTAAGGTACATCACTCATCAATTGTCTGTGTACTGCATCCTCAAGACCTTTTCTCAATTTAGAAATATCTGTATCATTCTCTTTTACATGATCAAAGCTTTCCCACTCTCTGGTATACCACTGTTGAAGCTCAATACCATCCTTGCTATACACCAAATGGCCAGGCAGGAAGGTTTCGATAGTTTTGCATACACCTTCCAGTGCTTTTAGTTCAGAAGCTACATAATAGTTCCCGTTCTTGTCCCATCCCTGATAAAGAGGACAAATTCCCATGTGGTCACGAGCAACCAGGTAAATATCATTTTCAGTATCATATAACGCAAATGCGAAAATCCCGTTTAGCTTTTCAACAAAGTCTTTTCCATATTTTTGGTAAAGTGCCAGAATAACTTCACAATCAGATTGAGTCTGGAACTCATAGTCGGTAAATTCTTCTTTTAATTCTCTATGATTGTAGATTTCGCCGTTTACCGCTAATACTACTTTTCCGTCTTTAGTAAATAAAGGTTGCTTTCCGGAGGTTGGATCAACAATAGCAAGTCTTTCATGGGAGAAAACTACTTTTTCATCCTGATACACTCCACTCCAATCCGGCCCTCTATGACGAATCTTTTTTGACATTTCTAAAACCTGAGGTCTTAATATCTCGGTTTTTTGCTTGGCATCAAATAAACATACTATACCACACATATTTTTATTATTTATAGTGACAAAAGTATAAGGGATGTTTATAAATCACAATTAAAAATACGTATAAGTTTAAATTTTTAATTAATTAATTTATTTTGAAGAAAAAAATTAACTATTTGAAGTAATTAATATGTTTTTAATTGATTTTTTTCGCTGGGATAAAATGATTGTAACCTCTATACGAAATAAAAATGACATATTTCTTAATATATGATAATTTATTCTGCGAATTTTAGCCCTTACTTTGTGGCTCGAAATAATTTTTTTTCATCATTTGTGTTTTTACCTTCTTGCAATTCTCATGCAAGAAGGTTTTGTTTTTTATAGACTTTTTTAATCGGTCATATTATTCCATTGGTACAAATAAGATTTCTCTTCATACCAATAGATTTAAAGCTTACAATGGTTTCTTTGCTTAATAAGATAGCAAGAGTGTGCATTGTGGGCCAACTTTTTTAAATGAGTAAACGTTTTGTATTCTTTATAGGATGAATTCCGGGTGGTTTTTGTGTTTCCGGAGTAGAATCACTATTTAGGGGTAAGAACTGATATATGGGCTTCCATAGCCCTGCTTAGAAGGCTGGGATGATGAAAAGCTAGACTTAAAATTAAGTACAGTTCTTTTATTCATAATAATATTTGCCACAAAGTAATTTATAGAGTTTATAAATTTACTTTACAACATCAAAACGGTTAATCTATAGAGTTAGTAGGGAATATGGAGGAAATGTTACATCATGAGCTGTAAAAACAAAAAAACTACCCCTTGGAGTAGTTTTTTATTGTTATTTTGTAAAGTCTGTTAAGACACTCTTTCAATTAAGGCCATATAGAATCCATCATAACCTGTACTTGGCATTACCTTTTCATCTTTAACCATTTTGAATCCAGGATTATTTTTTAGGAATTCCTCTACCTGCAGATTGTTTTCTGATGGAAGGATAGAACATGTTGCATATACCATCTTTCCTCCCTTTTTAAGCATTTTAGAATAATCCTGAAGGATTTGTTGCTGCTCTTTTTTGATTCTGTCAATAAAGTCCTGATCAATTTTCCACTTACTGTCAGGATTTCTTTTTAAAACTCCAAGACCTGAACATGGTGCATCAATCAATAATCTGTCTGCTTTATCATGAAGACGTTTGATCACTTTATTATCTGCAATCATACGGGTCTCAATATTATGAGCTCCGGCTCTTTTAGCACGACGCTTCAATTCAGCCAGTTTCCACTCAAAAATGTCTAAAGCTATAATTTGTCCTTTATTTCTCATTAATGCTGCAAGGTGAAGCGTTTTCCCTCCTGCACCCGCACATGCATCAATAACTCTTTGTCCTTCTTTTACGTCAAGGAAATATCCGATCTTCTGAGAAGAAGCATCCTGAACTTCAAACAATCCTTCTTTAAAAGCTGTCGTAAGGAAAACATTCTTTTTCTCTTCCAATTGTACTGCATCAGGATAGTTTTTGATAGGGAAGGATACTACTCCTTCATCTGAAAGGTCAGAAATAAGTTCCTTTGTAGTTGTCTTTAATGAATTTGTTCTCAACACTGTAGGAGCTTGCTCATTTAAAGCAATCATTTCTCTTTCCCAGTTAGCTCCCAATTCTTTTTCCAAAGTTTCTGCCAACCAATCTGGAATAGAATGCTCAATTGCTTTTGTAGGAACTGTATTCTTTTTAAGTTTAGTAAGGATGTCCGCAATTTTGATTCCGTCAAACTCTTCAAACTTTTTATAATTGGTCTTGCTCCAAAGAAGGTAGGCAATGATAAGTTTATAGATATTGTTAGGTTTTACCCCTTCGCCCATATAGTATTCAAGGCGTTTTTTCCAACGGATAATATTGTAGAAAATCTCAGAAACAACGGCTCTGTCCTGGCTTCCCCATTTTTTGTTTGCCTTTAAAAGTCTTTCAATCACTTTATCGGCATATTTGTTTTTTTCAAAAAATGTCTCCTGTAAGGCATCGTGAATTCCGATTGCCAAGTTTCTGTGAATAAGTTCCATAAGTTTGCTTCGCTGTTTGAATCTGCAAAAATACGAATTAAAGTTGAGAGTTCAGAATTGAGTTGCAGAGTTTGAAGGTGAAAGGGGATTTGAGAAATAGGGAAGAAGGTTTTAGGCTTAGAATAAATGATGAATAATGTTATACATCACTTATTTTTTTTAATGAATAAGAAAGATAATGTTGAATCTGCAATGATTTTTTCAGAAGATTTTTATTTTTTTATTCGGTTACAATACTTTTTCTTCTAGAGATGAATGAACTTATCTCTTTGCTTAAATGAAAAGTTTTTTTGAATAAAACGTGCACGGTTTATTAATATGTGTTATTTTCTTTACATTTAACTAATCGATATTGGTATAATTCACTTAATGGTGTAAAATAAATGGTGAATTATAGAGTGTTTATTATCTATTATACTGATCTTTATCTCTTGACTTCAACCTTTAAAAAGCCCTACCTTTGCAAAAAATTAAAATATGAGTGATACAGTAATTTGTCCGAAATGTAGCTCCGAGTTTACTTACCCGAGTGATAACATGATGGTATGTTCTCAGTGTTTCTACGAATGGAATCCTGAGGAAGCAGCTTCTGAAGCAGCCAACGAGGGAAAAATATTGGACTCTAACGGAAATGAACTTCAGGATGGTGATTCTGTAGTAGTGGTAAAGGATCTTCCTGTAAAAGGAGCACCGAAACCGGTAAAAGCTGGTACTAAAGTGAAAAATATCCGACTGAGACCGGGAAGCGATCATAATATCGACTGCAAAATTGATGGTTTTGGAGCAATGGCTTTAAAATCAGAGTTTGTGAAGAAAGCTTAATGGCTATTACAGAGCTTTTGGCTGAATACCATAAAAAAAGGAAAGAATTGGACAGTGTAATCTTTCAAAAGACTTAATTGCAAGATTGCTAATGTCCGTCTAGAAGGCAGAAAGAGAAATAACCAATAATTTCCTTATGCTGTGGAAATACAAATGTAAGAAAAAGTTTAATAACAGATTCTTATGTTTGTATTTTTTTTATAGATAAGTATAAGGAAATGTATGAGTTATGTTTTGTTTTGAAAGGGTGCGAAATTTGAAAAATTGAGTAAATAAAGGCTCTGAAGTTAAAGAATAGAATGCCAAATTTACGGATGGTTTCTCTTCGCTTTTTTTGATTTATATAAATGAAATAGTAACAGAACCGGATAACTTTTCATCTGTATAAACCACCAATTCCTTATCTTTTGCTTTTACTTTGTTCCAATAATAATTTCCTGCAAATCTGCTTTCCAAAACTTCTGCTTCAAGACCATTTTCGGAGATCTTTATTCCCTTCGGATAATAGAAAAACTTTGAAAGATTAAAATGAGCTGCTTCTTCCTCATCGAAGATATTAACTTCTCCAAATAATTTGGCAACATAAGAATTGTAAGGATTTCTATAGGTTTCCTCAGGGCTGTCATTTTGAATAAGTCTTCCATCCTGAAGAATAACGATCTGATCCAGCCATGGCATAATGTCCTGAAGTTCGTGAGTAGAAATAACTAGGGAGATCTGATGCTCCTTTACATATCGGAAAAGCCTTTCTCTAAGCTCTATTTTTCTTGGAAAATCCAGATTACTGAATGGCTCATCTAAAATAAGGAGTTTAGGTAAAACAGATAGCGCTCGGGCAAGGGCAACTCTTTGCTGCTGCCCTCCACTTAAATATTTAGGAAGTATATCGGCATATTCCTGAAGCCCGACTACTTCAAGAAGTTCAAGAACCGTTTCTCTTTTTTTTGCTAAATTGATATTTGAAATAAATTTACCTACATTTTCGGCAACGGTAGCATAGGGCATAAGGTCAAAATTCTGTGCTACAAACTTCATTTCGGCTTCTCCGGGAACAAGATTTCCTTTGGGACCTAGTAATCTGATTCCATCAAAGGTAATGTCTCCGCTTTCCCAATCCAGCAAACCATACATCAGGCTTAAAAGGGTAGATTTTCCACATCCACTTTCTCCGGCAAGAGCAATGATTTTATTGGCTTCAAATCTTAAATTAAGGTTTTGAAACAACGGTTTTTCTTTGGTGTGAGAGAAGAATAAATTGTTTATTTCTAAAAGCATATTACAAATGTAAGGTTTTTATGAAAACATAATTTTTTTTATTATATTAGCGGGAGTAATAAAAATAAATCAAAAATGAGAAAAAAACTGTTTTCGTTAGCTATTCCTGCTTTATTCGTTACTGCCGTAATGGTTTCTTGTAAAAAAGATAAACCGCTTACCAGTGAAAGTAATGAAGTGACTACAACCAAAGATGGTAACCAGTACACTTTGGATACGCTAAACAGTAAGGTTGAATGGAAAGGATACAAAGTATTTAAATCTGAAAATACGAGCCACTTCGGAACCATTAAGTTTGAAAGTGGAGATGTAACAGTGAAGGATGGAAAACTGGAAAGCGGTAAATTCGTTGCTGATATGAACTCTCTTACTTCTGTAGACCTGAAAGACAGTCCTGAAGATATGGGGAAATTAAATGGTCACCTAAAGAGTGGTGATTTCTTTGAAGTAGAAAAATTCCCTACCGCTTCTTATGAAATTACAAAGGTTACTCCTGCTACCGAAGGTGATTATAATACTCTTTTGGATGGTAATTTAACAATTAAAGGAATTACGAAGCCTGTTCAGTTTAAAGCAAATGTTTCTGTGAAAGATGGAGACGTAAGTATTGCTACTGAGCCAAAGGATATTAAGAGAGAAGAGTTTGGCGTGAAGTTCCAGGCTCCTGCTGAAAACGGAGTGATTAAAGATGAGGTAACTCTTCAAATCAACGTGAAAGCTTTAGAAAAGAAATAATTTTTTTATTTAAGTGAAATAAGTGATTGAAGTCTGCCTCTCGAAAAAGAGGCAGATTTTTTTATGACGGACTTATTATTCAACTTAAAAGTCGTATTTTTGCAAAACATTTTGAAAGGGTAAAATAATGATAGAAAAGATAGAAGAACTACTGATCGAAGTAAACGGCTTCAATGCTACCTCTAAGGAAGAGATAGAGAACTTCCGTATCAAGTACAACGGTAAAAAAGGAGTTCTGAATGATTTTTTTGAAAAATTTAAAGAAGTTCCTAACGACCAGAAGAAAGAATTCGGACAGAAGATCAATACTTTGAAGCAAGCAGTTGCTGTGAAATTGGAGGATTTGAAAAGTGCTTCCGCATCTTCTGTGGTGGTAGAAAAAGAAGATCTTACAAGACCGGCATTTCCATTGGATTTGGGGTCAAGACATCCGATCAACCTGGTAAAAAACAGAATCATTGAAATCTTTAAATCGATTGGATTTGCAGTGGCAGATGGTCCTGAGATTGAAGATGACTGGCATAACTTTACCGCATTGAATCTTCCGGAATATCACCCGGCAAGAGATATGCAGGATACATTCTTTATTGAGCAGAATCCGGATATTCTTTTGAGAACGCATACTTCTTCTGTACAGACTCGTTATATGGAAGAAAACCAGCCGCCTATCAGAATTTTATCTCCGGGAAGAGTATTCAGAAATGAAGCAATTTCTTCACGTTCTCACTGTATCTTTCACCAGATTGAAGGATTGTATATCGATGAGAATGTAAGCTTTGCAGATTTAAAGCAAACAATCCAGTTCTTTACTACTGAACTTTTCGGAAAGTCTAAAATCAGAATGAGACCTTCTTACTTCCCATTCACTGAGCCTAGTGCTGAGATTGATGTATATTGGGGATTAAACTCTGAAACAGATTACAGAATCACAAAGGGAACAGGATGGTTAGAAATTATGGGTTGTGGAATGGTAGATCCTGCTGTATTAAAGAATGTAAATATTGATTCTGAGAAATATTCAGGATATGCATTCGGAATGGGAATTGAAAGAATTACCATGCTTCTGTACCAAATGAGCGATATCAGAATGTTCTTTGAAAATGATATAAGAACCTTGGAGCAATTCAAGACATTATAATAAATAAACCTCCGGAGCTCCGGAGGTTTTTGTTTTTAATTACTGACCTAAGAAACAAAACGTAATTAAAAACTGATCTTATTGAAAATTTACACGTGTCTGTTTCTTATGTCCATACTTCGGTTCGAATCTGCTAGGTATCTCAAAGAAGTATTGACATTGAAGCCCCTTTGCTGCTCCTATAATAAAGACAACACTGGTTGAAAATATATTACATGGACTATTGGAAAGTTGAAATATTTCTAATAATTCTCATCTAACTGTTTTATTTTTGTTTGGATTTAATTATTTAGTCATTTTCTTTGGCATTACTTTTAGGTTTATATATTTTTATGAAACTAAAATAAATACTGATGAAAAAATTATTATTTCCACTTTTACTTGTAGGAGTGAGCATTAATGCACAAAAAATTGAAGTTTCTGCCAGTTATGGAACCCCTTCTGTATATGGAGTTGCCTATGATCTGGGTTCGTCTATTGTTGGTTCTATAACAGATACCCAGGCACCTTCCAGTAACGGGGTGTTGGCATTTGGACTGATGGTTTACAGTAAAGATATGAAATGGCGCTATGGAGCGGATGTAACTAGTGAGCTCTATGGAAAAACCGAGTCTATTTCGAAACAAAATATAATATCCATTCTTCCCAAAGTAGATTATTTCTGGCTTCGGAAGCAAAAGTTGGGATTGTATTCGGGAGGAAGTATTGGAATTAATTTTATCAATACAACCTATACCAGCACAGATAGGATGAAGCGTAAGGATAACAGTACAGGATTTGGGTTTAATGTTGTTCCTATAGGTTTAAGATATGGAGGTGATCTAAGTGTTTTTGTAGAGACCAATATTGGAATGAAAGGAATTGTACAAGCCGGCGTTTCTTATAGATTTTAGTCAACCATATAAAAAAGAGGTCATCAGCTGCTCTGATGACCTCTTTTCGTATTTTGGAATCTAATAATACTTTATTTGGTAAACTTTAAAGGATATTTTACATTTTTGTAATCGTCAATACTAGCCTTCAGTGATCCTACTGCTAATTCCGCTTTTAACAGCATAGGAATATGGTTGGCATCATTAGATACCCACATCGTTACCCCTTCTTTTTCTTTAAAGACTCTTCCGCTTTTTACAGATGGAATAATTTTTAAACAGTTGATTGTTCCGAATTTTGTCTTTAAGTCCTCAGTTCCTATCACTTTAAGCTGAAAAGGAAACATTTCATCATCAATCCATACATTCATATTGATTACTGTTCCTACTTTTAGCTCATCCTGGCTCTTGCTTCTAAGGTAATAAAAACAGGAAAGCATATCCTGAACTCCTTTTACAGATTTGATTACTTTTGAACCATTAGCTGGTGTTTTCTTATCAGTTAATATTAAAGTATTGTTATCGTGATTAAATGCTGTTTCAAAATGCTGACGATAGCTTCCCTCACGTACATTTCGAACATAATAGCTAGGCAGACTTGTCGCGGAATCAATAAAACTTTCGTATAAATCTTCTACTTTAAAGAACGCTTTTACAGCACCTGTCGTTTGGCCTGTTCCTTTTACATACAAATGCGGCGCTCCTTTGTAAGTCGTTTTTTTGGTGGTAAGATTAGCAGTTCCAGCATTTAAGAATCCATAGTGAATTCTTAGGGTGATAGATTCACCGTCTGCTACGTTATCAATCTGGGCTGAACCTAGAAAGAAGATAAAGACTGCTAAAAGGTTTAAGATTTTCTTCATGGTATGTCGTTTACAAAAATATTGCCAAATTTAAAATCTTAATTGCTAGATATTTGACAAATCTCAGGTTTTTATTTAGAATCAATTAAATATGCTTCGCATTAAAATTAGTAAATTTGCAGTTACATGTATAATTAAATTATCTTAAATTATGATAACCACTGATATATTGATCATAGGTGCAGGGCCTACAGGACTTTTTGCAGTTTTTGAAGCTGGTCTTTTAAAAATGAAGTGCCATATTATTGATGCACTTCCACAGCCGGGAGGGCAATTGGCTGAACTTTATCCTAAGAAACCTATTTTTGATATTCCGGGGTATCCTTCAGTAAATGCTGGAGAATTGGTAGATAATTTGATGGAGCAAATCAAGCAGTTCCAGCCTGGATTTACGTTGGGAGAAACAGCTGTTTCTTATACAAAAGTAGACGAAGAGTGGTTTGAAGTAATTACCAACAAAGGAACGGTTCACAGATGTAAAGCGATTGCTATTGCAGGTGGATTAGGAACTTTTGAACCTAGAAAACCTACTTTCGAAAATGTTGCGGAGTATGAAGAAAAAGGATTGGAATATTTCGTTAAAGAACCTGAGCACTTCAGAAATAAAAAAGTAGTGATTGCAGGAGGTGGAGATTCTGCCCTTGACTGGAGTATCTTCCTTTCCAATGTAGCAAGTGAAGTTACTTTGATTCACAGAAGAAACGAGTTCAGAGGAGCTTTAGATTCTGTAGAAAAAGTTCAGGATCTGAAAAACGAAGGGAAAATCAAATTAATTACTCCAGCTGAAGTTACCGGCATCAGAGGTGACGGAAAAGTAGAAGCAATCACTGTACAAAAAGATGGTGAGGAAGCTTTTGAAATTGAAACTGATTATTTCATTCCATTATTCGGATTGACTCCAAAATTAGGAGAGATCGGAAACTGGGGATTAAATATTGAAAAGAATGCGATTGTGGTAAACAACGCTCTTGATTATCAAACGAACATCGATGGTATTTATGCGATCGGAGATATTAATACTTATCCTGGTAAATTGAAGTTGATTCTTTGTGGTTTCCACGAGGCTACTTTAATGTGTCAGAGTGTTTATAACAGACTAAATCCTGGTAAAAAATTCGTATTAAAATATACTACCGTAAGTGGAGTAGACGGATTTGACGGAAGCCGTAAAGAAGCAGAGAAGGCTGTTGTGAAAAAAATTGACTAATTTTGCAGAATTATGTCAGATATTAATATTAAAATCACCGACAGAGAAGGTGTAACCCACGATGTTATAGCTCCTACGGATATGTCCATGAACTTAATGGAGATCATTCGTTCGTATGAATTGGCTGAAGAAGGTACTATTGGTGTATGCGGCGGAATGGCGATGTGTGCTTCATGCCAGGTATACGTAATCAATGATCCTGGTCTGGAACCAATGGGAGATGAAGAAGATGCAATGCTTGCTGAAGCTTTCCATGTGAAAGATAATAGCCGATTAGGCTGCCAGTTGCATATTGCAGATGCTATGGAGGGACTTGAAGTGGAAATTGCTCCTTATCCTTAGAAAATATTTTTTAATCTTAATAAGAAACCCGTTCGAATTTTTCGAACGGGTTTTTGTTTTTAATGAATTATTTAATTTTATTTCTTAGCCGGCTGAAATTTCGGGTGTCCCACCTGCCATAATGCAAAAGCAAAAATATCTGAATATTCTTTGAAAACTACATCCAGGTCACTTGTAAAATGACCGTTTTCGTAATTTACATACAATAAAACAGGTTTCTCAGATGCTGTATTGTTTTGTAGTACTGCTGCAAATTTTGCTGGTTCCCAAGGGGTAGTTCTGGAATCATTCATTCCGGTGCGAACAATCACTGCTGGATATTTTACTCCTTTTTTAACTTTGCTTTGTGCATCCATTTCGATCAGACTTTTAATATCCTCAGCATTGTTTATATTTCCTACTTCCGGAATTTGATTATCTCCATTGGCTGAGTTTTGAGAACGAAGAGCATTAGTCATTCCTACTTCAGCGATAGCAACTGCAAATAAATCCGGTCTTTCCGTAATGGCTCTTCCGATAAGAACACCTCCCATACTGACTCCGTTACCCATTAATTTTGAAGGAGAAGTGTATTTTTGGTCAACAAGATATTCTGAACAGGCAATGAAGTCTTTCCATGTATTAGGTTTTTTAGCTTTCATTCCGTCTTTATGCCAGTTTTCGCCTTTTTCTCCACCTCCTCTCACGTGAGCAATAGCAACCACTACGCCTTGCTCAAGCAGTACAGATAGTCTGTTGGAAAAGCGTGGAGTAGAAGAAATCCCGTAGCCGCCATATCCGGTGATGTAAGCAGGAGTACTGCCATCCATTTTCATGTTTTTAGGATAGATAATAGAAAGAGGAACCATAACTCCATCGTGGCTTTTTACTTCTACTTCTTTTACCTCATAGGATGCATAATAATCCGGATAATTGCTATCTCCATTGAAATATTTACTTTTAATAACTTTCCCATCCTGAGGGGTATATTCATAGAATGTATTCGGGGTAAGCCAGTTGCTGTTATTGCACTGTAGGTGATCGTTTTCACGGGAGTTAAGGGAGGCAGAACTATTGACTCCACCAGGCAATGGTACCTTTTTTATTGCTAACGTTTTAAGGTCAATTTGATATTTATCCTGAGTAATACCATTGTTTAAAGCATAGAATAAATAATTTTTAGAATTGTGTATTGATGTGATTACAGCATTACCCTCCGGAACGATGATTTTAGCATTATCAAAGTCAGGGTTGGAAAGACTTGTAAGTCCTATTTTATAATTCGGTGCATTTTTGTGACTAAGAAAAAATAGCTGATCTCCTTTAACGAAGGTTTGGACAATGTCGTCCGAAGCTTTTACAATCTGTTTCCACGTGATTTTTTTATCCTTTAGAGCAGAATAAGGAGTATAGAATTGAGGACTTTCCAATTTAACAGAGCCTATATTAAGTAAGATGTATTGATAATCGTCAGAAAACTCAACCATTGGGAATTGTTCTGTTAGCATATTAATTTCGGGATTTGCCTCCCTTGATGCCAGTACAATATCCTGATCAGGATGGGTTCCGATCTTGTGCAGCATTGCTTTCATTTCTTTCAGGAGCATATTGCTGTTGGGATCTCCGGTGCTCATCTTGGTGTAAATAATAGACTGATCATCTGGGGTAAACTCAAAGTTGAACTCACTCCAGATAGGGCTCAGTGTATCGTCAAGTATTTTTTTTGTTTGCAAGTTTAAAATCTTAATCTCACAAATTTCACCACCGGACTGCGAAAATAGTAATGCTATTTTATGGCCTTTAGAATCTATTGAAAAATTAGTGATCTGCGCATTCTTTTTATACGTTTCGGGGTCAAATATCAATGTTTCTTTTCCTGTAGAGGCATCCCTGGTATATAGCTTGGAAAGTTTCTCGTTCTTTTTTGTTTTAAGATAGAAATAAAAATTACCTCTTTGTTTTGCATAGCTGTAAGAATCACCACCCATTTCCTGAACCTGTTTCATACGGTTATAAAGAGTCTCACGATTAGGAATTTTATCAATAATAGTATGGCTGTAGTCTGATTCAGCCTTAAACCATGTTTGTACTTCAGGGCTTTTCAGGTCTTCCAGCCATTGATAATTGTCTGTAATCTTTGTTCCAAAATAATCATCCGTTACAGGTTTTTCGGGAGTTTTTGGGTAATTATATTGAGCGAAACTGATCTGACTCAACAATAGACAGCCTGTTAGAAATATATTTTTCATGGTATTATTTCTTTTGATAGTGATAAAATTTTAATTACAAAAGTACTAAACTATGTCTAAGAAATGGTGATAATAATATAAATAGATAAATAAAAAGAAGGAATATTCTAAAAATATTCCTTCTTTTTATAATTAAATTTCCTCTTTAGAAATCCATTTTCCAACCGTAGGAGCCTGGTAATTTTTCATTTTTTCAAGCAAATCATCTATATGGTCACTGATGAGAAGCATATCCTGGTTTACGGCCTTTAAAAAGCCTTTATTCACCATATTCTCAACCAAATTAATAAGGTCATTGTAGAAACCGTCAATATTCAGAATACCGATGGGCTTTTTGTGAAGACCAAGCTGTGCCCAGGTAATCATTTCGAAGAATTCTTCCAAAGTTCCATAGCCGCCGGGAAGAACGATCACGCCATCACAAAGGTCATTCATTTTCGTTTTTCTCTCATGCATGGTTTCTACGAGAACTAGCTCAGTAAGGTTTTTATGAGCAATTTCCTTAGCTTGTAGAAAATGGGGAAGAACACCCGTTACTTTTCCATTTTCACTTAATGCCCCATTGGCTATTGTTCCCATCAAACCGGTTTCTGAACCACCATAAATAAGCTGTATATTTTGTTTTGCTAATGTCTGGCCAAGTAAAAATGCCTGTTCTTCATAAATCTTATCTGTGCCAAAACTTGAGCCGCAGAATACTGTAATACTTTTCATATTTAAATGTTTTTTCCCATTAAAGCTAAATAAGTTAGTGAAATATTCAGAATATATTTAAATGTTACGTTCTTTTAATCTGTGAGCTACTAATTATTTTTAATGGGTTAATATTGGATGTAATGATGTAAATTAAAAATATCCAAAATCATAAGACTTTGGATATTCAATATAGTTATTTTACTATTTTATTTCTGAGGGATATTCGCTAAAATATCTTTCAGGAAGCTCCAGAATTTCTGAGCAGATGGAATGTTTGCTTTCTCATCAGGAGAGTGTGCTCCTCTGATGGTAGGACCAAAACTTACCATTTCCATTTCCGGATAGTTGGCACCGATAATACCGCATTCTAAACCTGCGTGACAAGCTACAACATGAGGCTTCTCATTGAACTTCTCTGTATAGATTTTTTCCATGATCTGTACGATTTCAGATCCTGGTCTTGGTTTCCATCCTGGGTAAGAACCACTGAATACGACATTCATTCCTGCTAATTCTGCTACAGATTTCAATTGTTCTGCTGTAGAATATTTAGAAGAGTCTACAGAAGATCTTGTAAGGTTAAGGATTTTTAATTCTCCACCTTTCAATTCAACTCTTGCCACGTTGTTGGAAGCTTCTACAAGGTCAGCTACATCCGGACTCATTCTGTATACTCCGTTGTGAAGACCTTTTAAAGTAAGAATAACCTTTTTAGAATCTCCTTCTGAAATAGCTTTGTCAGAAGATGTAGAGTTTTCAATATTGATTTGAAGACCTGCTTCTACAGAGGCAAATTCTTCTAGAATTTCTGCTTTAAGAGTAGTAGCATCCTGGATAAATTCTTGTGCATTTCTTACAGAAATAATCGCAACACCTTCTCTTGGAATGGCATTTCTTAATCCACCACCATCAATAGAGATCAATTCTACATTCTGATTTTCCAATCCTTTGTAAAGAAGTCTTCCTAAGATAATGTTGGCGTTTCCGAAACCTTTATGGATATCCATTCCGGAGTGACCTCCCTGTAATCCTTTTACTTCAATTCTTACAACCTGCCCTTTTGGAGCTTCTGTTGCATAGTTTTGAGTGATAGTAACATCTACACCTCCAGCACAACCTATATCAATTTCGTCATCTTCTTCCGTATCAAGGTTTAATAGGATCTCTCCTGTAAGCTGCCCTGGTTTTAAACCAATTGCACCTGTCATTCCTGTTTCTTCATCAATAGTGAACAGAGCTTCTAAGGCAGGGTGAGGAATATCAGAACTTTCAAGGATAGACATAATCGTTGCTACTCCTAAACCGTTATCAGCTCCTAAAGTAGTTCCTTTTGCTTTTACCCAATCTCCATCAATCTCCATTTTTATCCCTTCTGTTTCAAAATCGAAATTAACGTCATTGTTTTTCTGGCAAACCATATCCAAGTGTGACTGAAGCACAATCGATTTACGGTTTTCCATTCCTGCAGTAGCCGGTTTTTTAATAATTACGTTTCCTACTTCATCTACAGTAGTCTCTAAGCCTAGATCTTCACCAAATCCTTTGATGAAAGCAATTACTTTTTCCTCTTTTTTAGATGGTCTTGGAACTGCATTTAATTTGGAGAAGTTTTTCCAGATTATCTGCGGTTCTATATTAGATAATGCCATTGAAATTTATTTTTCTCAAATTTACAAAATAAAAAATGCTTCCGTGGAATACAGAAGCATTTTTATGAGTTTAAAAAGAAGGAATAAGTAAATTTTAGAATGAACTTATTCACATTTTGTTGTTAACAACCACATTCTCCGTAGATCGGTGTTGTAATTATACTGCCATCCGGTTTCTCAATAGTTAAAGTACCTTCAAAGAGTAAAGCTTCTTCACCTTTTATCTTTTTACCTTTTACAGAGATTTTGTAACCTTCATTTTCGATTTCTTTCGTCAATTCTTCATCCACTTCCATATCGCTTGAAGAGATAAGGTTCATGGCAAGTCTTTTACCATCCAGCTTCATATAGGCTGTTTTTCCGGCATCATCTGCATAGATGTATTTTTCAGCTTCAAAATCAGACTTGTTTCTTGCGAAATAGCATGAGCATTCTTTAATTTCTTCAGGAAATGAAATGGTTTCAATCTGAATTTTTCCAGAAGGAATACTTGCCGTAGCAGAATCTTTAGTGATGCTTGAGGAATCTGTTGCAGTGTTGGCAGAAACTGTTTCTTTGTCTTTTTTACAAGCAACTAAAAGAAGTGCAGAAAATAAAATGATTAGGTATTTCATGTGTTTGTGGTTTTGAAATGTTAGCCTCTTGCTCTTTCAAGAAGGGTCATCATTAATAGTGAAAGGATTACTAAACTTTCCTCCTCATCATCAATGTCGATCATTCTATCTAATTGGAATCTTCTTCCAAAGAACGAAGGCATTTTTTTAAGTTTGAAATATGCTTTTCCGTCAATACCGGTAACAGTATATGATGGATTCAGGAAATATCCTGTAAACATTCCGATGATAGGAAGTTCACCTACGAAGCTGTCCCACACTCTTACCCATGCACTGTCTTCCTGTATTTTGAATTTAGGCTGATCTTTAGAATCAAGGATGTCATAGCTTGCTTTCCAGATAGAACGCATTCCTTTTCTTGCTAATCTACCATAGTTTTTGTTGTCTACAATATCATTTAATGAATAAGAAGCATTAAAATCAATCCATTGATTTGCTCGGATTCTGAAAAGTTCTTTTGATTTGCTTTCGTCATTGAAAACGATAACGTCTTCTTTTAATTTGAACATTTTCTGACGTACGTATGCTACGTAATTCCCATTTTTGTCCGTAATGTTGAAGTCACTGGCCAATGTCGAAATTTTAAACTTAAAGTCCAGTGGATAATTTAGGTTGTTGAGTACCATGTGTTAGTTTATTTTTTTTTCATATTTAATTTAAGCCGCAAATATAACTGTTTTTTTAGAGTTACGGAGTATAACGGCCGAATTGGATTTTAAAATATCATGATGAGACATTAAGTTAGGGGAATTTAGATAATAGATGAAAAATAATAGACATGGATTGCAAAAATATCAAGGGAAGTCTTTAAAGTCTAAATGTGAATGGTGAATTTTGCTTCGCAAGTGAATAGTGAATTGTTAAACTGTAATAACCTTAAACTTTAAATATCCAAATTAACAAGCAAAGCGAATTGACAATTGATCATTCACTTTTCGACATTTTAAAACTCAAAAACTCCTCTTCAGGATAGATTGTTTTCCTCAAATATTGCTTATTTTTGTAGCTATGGATTACCCAAGTAAAGTGCTGGCAAAGGCAGTTGATGAAATTTCAGGGTTACCTGGTATTGGAAGAAAAACAGCTTTGAGATTAGCATTACATCTATTAAAGCAGCCCAGTTCCAGAGCGGTAAGTCTTGGAAACTCCCTGATTAATCTTGTCAACGATATAAAATACTGTAAAGAATGTCATAATTTTTCTGATTTTGACATCTGTGAAATCTGTAGCAATGAGAAAAGAAGCGGTGAGTTGATTTGTATTGTTGAAGATGTAAGAGATGTGATTGCGATTGAGAATACAGGGAAGTATGGCGGAAAGTATCTGATTTTAGGAGGTAAAATTTCTCCAATGGAAGGAGTAGGGCCAAGCCAATTGAATATTCCAAGTATCGAGAGAAAGCTGAATGAAGGGATCGTGAAGGAATTTATTTTTGCATTGAGTGCTACCATGGAGGGAGATACAACCGCTTATTATATTTATAAAAAATTTAAAAACTTCAATGTAAATTTTTCAAGCATTGCCAGAGGAATTTCGGTAGGAGATGAACTGGAATATGCAGATGAAATTTCACTAGGAAGATCTATTATCAACAGATTACCATACAACGAAAAGGATTAATATGAAGCTGTCTATTATTATTGTTAATTATAATGTTACCCAACTGCTCAGGAGCTGTCTTTTATCTATTCAGAAATATGTAAAAGAAGTGGAGTATGAGGTTATTGTAATAGACAATGCTTCTACAGACAGTTCATGGAGGGATCTTATCACTGAATTTCCTGAAGTACACTTTATCGCGTCAGAAATTAATGCTGGTTTTTCAAAGGCTAATAATACTGCAATACAAGCTGCAAAAGGCGAATATGTATTACTTTTAAATCCTGATACGGAACTGGAGGGCTTTTATATGAAAGAATTATTAGATTTTTCAGATAATCAACCCGATTTCGGATGCCTTGGAATACGAATGCATGATGCAGACGGACATTTTTTGCCGGAAAGTAAACGTTCAGTTCCGGATATGTTCAATTCTTTTGAAAAGCTATTTACCAATTTTAAGAAAAATAATTCGAAATCTTATTATAGGAACGATCTTGAAGAAAATGCTGTTGCTGAAGTTGAAGTGATGACAGGAGCTTTTCTTCTGCTGAAAAAAGAAGTTTATGAAAAAGTAGGCGGATTAGATGAAGCATATTTTATGTATGGTGAAGATATTGATCTTTGTTATACTTTAATAAGGAACGGATACAAGAATTACTATTATGGTAAGGTCTCTCTACTTCATCATAAAGGGGAAAGTACAATCAAGAATGATGTTTATCTGAACCGTTTTTATGGTGCTATGCAGATCTTTATTGACAAATATTATAAGGAGTCCAAACCTATGCAATATTCCTTTTTAAAAGCTGGACTGAAACTCCGTTATCAGATTGAGAAGATTAAATTGAAATAAGCAGACTGGAAGCTGAAAGAGGGAAGCAGGAGAACATGTCTGAAGTATTGATCAGGTGCTTTGTAATTTCTAGATACGATTCTACAATCTTTAAGGTTTCCGCTTATAGTGAAAGTGGAACGAAAAATCTGAATGATGGATAAGATTCCTTCTTCATCGAAATGATAGTGAGCATAATCTCATCAATTAAATATTGAAAATATAGGACAATAAAAAAAGCAACTCGATGGGAGTTGCTTTTTATATGTAGAAAAATAATCTTCTTATTTAGCCGGTGCAACAGGTGTTGATGCCGGAGTTGTAGTTGTAGAAGAAGCCGGTGCAGATTGTTTTGCCGGAGCTTCTTTTTTAACTGGTTGTTGTTGAGCTGGAGCCGCTTGTGACGGTTTACCAGTGATAACAACGCTGATAAGGATAAGAACGATGATAGTTCCGCCTAGAGTCCATGTTGCTTTTTCCATGAAATCATTGGTTCTTTGTACTCCAAACTGAGCGGAAGATGCCCCTCCGAAAGTACTGGAAAGACCTCCACCTTTTGGGTTTTGAGCCATAACAACAATTACCAATAAAACACTGGCAATCATAATAAGAACCATCAATAGTGTAAATATAGTATCCATTAATTCTGATATCTTTTTGAATGGGCAAATTTAATCTTTTTTTACTGAATGACAAAAAAAGATATCGGTAAATATGGCACAACCGCAAAAAAATAAAAATTAAACAATGATTTTGAGCTTAAAATGTAGGGTGAAGTAAATAGAGAATATGAATTGCCGGATTCAACATACAGACTCCTTGTGAACTTTCCCTTCAATTTGAGTAATAGCAGTGTCTTTTTGTGTTCCGGTTTCTAAAATTAGGGTAAGAGAAAGGCTACCCCAAAATTGAGATAGCCTTTTCTGTAAATATAGTTTGTTTATTATTTGAAATCAGTATCCTTAGCTTGGTTAAGTTGGTAAGACTGTACCGCCAGGTTAATTTCCATTCCACCCATATTTTGGATAATAGTGAAAGGAAGTTTTACTCCCGACACGTCTTTATAATCCGCAAAGTTTGTAGGCATGGCTCCACCTTCTCCTAATTTGATTTCACCGGTTTTTAATCCGGTTTTTACACTGTAATAATAGGTTTGTTTGGATCCTTTTATCACATAAGAATCTTCATTATTGTACTTTTCAATGCCTGTTAATTTTAAATCTGCAGATTTAGCAAAAGTAAGTTCCGGGAAAAGTTCCGGTTCTGCCATAGACGCTTTCTGTTTGTCATTCAAAGGCATTTTTTTGCCTTGCGCTTCCATATAGCCGTCTTTACCATCAAAAACAATCTTTTGAAGAGTATTGCCCATCATTTTCATATCCATCATCATTTTTCCTCCTTTCCCTTGAATGAGCTTCATATTCATATCCATTCCCTGAACTTTGGTAGTGGCATCTGCGGTAATGGAAGTTACTTTTTGAAGAGCAGCTAATCCTCCGATCGCATTAATATATTTGTCGGCTACAGAACCAATGGTAACACTAGCATCTACTTTTTGTGCTGCCGGTTTGGTTACCGGATTGGCTTCTTTATCAAAATATTTTACCGGATAGCCTAGTTTTTCAAGTCCTTCAGCAATATCTGAAGCTTTACCTGCAATGAAGATCCTGCTTTGGTTCGGAAGAATAGTTGATTTTACAGCAGTAGAAATATCAGCTGCAGTAACTTTGTCAATAGATTTTAAATAATTGGTATAAAAATCTGCTGGAAGATCTTGAACTTTTTGATTCAACGCAAATCTTGCAATGGTTTCAGGTTTTTCCAGAGACATAATGAAAGCTCCTTTAAGTTTAGCTTTAGCATTGTCTAATTCCTCAGGTTTTACGGTAGAAATAGCATTAAGTTCATTCATCATTTCCTTCACCGCTTTATCTGTTACTTCATTTCTTACGCTGGTTTCTGCTTCAAAATTCGGAGAATATTTGCTTGCATTCATGCTTGAATAAGCTCCATAAGTAAATCCGTTCTTTTCTCTAAGATTCATGAAAAGTCTTGCTTCACCACCACCACCAAGAATATAATTGGCCATCGTAGCAGGGAAGTAGTTGGGATCTTTCATCTTAAGGTTGTTCAGGTTGCCAACAGACAATACAGATTGTACAGCAGATGGTACATCCACCACATTGATCTCTGTTTTAGTAACATTCGTGGCAGGTTCTAAAGCAGCAAACTTTGTGTTTGATTTTTTCCAGCTTCCAAATGCTTTCTCAACCAAAGGTTTGATCTGATCATATTTTACATCTCCAACAATCACTAAATAAGCATTGTCCGGAGCATAATATTTATTGTAAATGTTCTGAACATCGGCCAGTTGAATTTTGTTGATCGATTCAATGGTTTCGAATTCTCCCCTTGATGTATTTTTTCCATACATCAAAGCTTTGGACACTCTTTCAGCGATGGATGACGCATTTTTTTCATCAGCTTTCAATCCTTCAATAATTCTTTCTTTCGCATTTTGAATTTCTTGTGCTGAGAATTTTGGGTTTACAATTGCATCAGCCATCAATCCTATTACTTCAGGGAAATATTTCGAAAGAGAGTTTGAAGAAGCACCGCTAGAAGAGAAGCTGATATTGGCTCCAAGGAAATCAACTTTTTTATTAAACTCATCTTTGCTTAGGTTGGTTGTTCCGTTATCAAGCTGTTCTGCCATCAGCATGCTTACTCCTGTAATATTTCCTTCATAATAAGGCGGTCTGTCCATAGAAAGAGTAGTATTTACCCTTGGCAGTTTATTATTTTCAACCACCATTACAGTTAATCCGTTACTAAGTTGAAATGTTTTTGGCTTGGCAATGTTGATGGCAGGAGTAGGCCCTGGTTTTGGCATTGCATTAAGATCAATTTTTTGGGCAGAAAGCATTCCTGCAAATAAAAATGCCGCTGCTATATAAGTGAATTGCTTTTTCATGGGTAAATTATTTTTTCTCAGGAACGTAGTTGATGATGATTCTTTGGTTAGAATTCAAATACTTTTTAGCTGCATTTTGAATATCTTGTTTGGTGATTGATCTGTAGATGTCAATTTCCTTATTGATAAGATTGGTATTTCCCATCAAAACATGATTGGTAGCTAAAGAAGCAGCGATTCCCTGAATGCTTGAGTTTTGGTTGACAAATTGGTTTTCAAACTGGTTCTGAATCTTTTGATAATCTTCATCAGAAATTAAAGTGGTTTGAAGCTTTTTGATTTCTGCATCAATGTCTGCTTGTAAAGCTTGTTTAGATGTTTGTCCCATTGGGATCGCAAAGAAAGCGAAAATACTGTAATCTTCAAGTCCTTGGTTAAAAGCCGCTACCTGAAGTGCTTTTTTATCCTGATCTACCAATTTTTTATATAAAACTGAAGATTTACCGTTGCTTAAATAGGAAGACAACATATCTAACACATAAGCATCTTTCTCTTTATTAGGAGGAGTTCTGTAAGCAAAAACATAAGCCGGAAGCTGAATATTCGGATCCGTTGCCGTTACCTCTTTTTCCTGAGTGATTGGAGCATCTTTAGGGAAATCCTTTGGATAAACTGTTCCTTTTGGAATCCCGCCATAGTATTCTTCAATCCATTTTTTAGTCTGCTCTGGTTTAATGTCTCCGGCAACCACTAAAGTAGCATTGTTCGGCACATAGAATTTCTTATAAAAAGCTTGAAATTCCTCTAGTTTTGCTGCATTCAGGTCTTCCATAGACCCGATGGTTGGCCAATTGTATGGGTGATTGGTAAACAGATTCTTTTGGATCGTTGGGAAAAGGTTTCCATAAGGCTGGTTATCCATTCTTAATCTTTTTTCTTCCTTTACAACTTCTCTTTGGGTATCTACTCCTACCTGATTGATTACGGCATGACGCATTCTTTCTGCTTCCATCCAAAGTCCAAGCTGTTCGTTGTTGGAAGGAAAAGTTTCGTAATAATAAGTTCTGTCATTGGTTGTATTGGCATTATTTTGTCCACCGTTTGAAGAAACAATCTTAAACCAATCTCCTCTCTTGATGTTAGGAGTTCCTTCGAATAAAAGATGTTCAAAGAAGTGGGCAAAACCGGTTCTTCCTTTTACTTCGTCTTTTGCTCCTACATGATACATCACACCTGTAGTTACTACCGGAGCCGAATTATCCTGATGAAGAATTACATGAAGACCATTGGGAAGATCATACTCTTCGAATTTAATTTGCTGTGCATTCAGCATGAGCCCGAAGAAAGCTACGGCAGCAGCCGAAAGAAATCGCTTTTTCATAAAGTTAGAAATTGTTTAACAATGAGTAGGGAAAGTGAATTAAATGTTACAGAAATTTGGAAGTTGGTAGGTCAATGGTGAATGGTCAATTCGCTGCGCTTGTCAATTTTTGAGGACTGTAATCATTCACATTTTTAGTTACAAAACAAAATTCATCCGTTGAAGTTCAAGGTTGGAGACTAAATAAGTAAAAGTCAATGGTCAATTCGCTGCGCTTGTCAATTTTTGAGGACTGTAATCATTCACATTTTTAGTTACAAAACAAAATTCATCCGTTGAAGTTCAAGGTTGGAGAATAAGTAAAAGTCAATGGTCAATGGTCAATGGTCAATTTGCTTCGCTTATCAATTTTTGTAGACTACAGCCATTCACTATTCACCTGCGAAGCAGAATTGACCATTCACATTTAAAATTATCGTTTAAGAAAAGGACTAATAACCAATTCATGATGCTTGTTAACTTTTACCGACTACAATCATTTACTATTGACTTGAGAAGCAAAATTGACTATTGGCATTTCATAATTTGAATTCTCCTCTGAATATCTTAATTTTGTGATCCCAAAAATTTTTTTGCTGTATGGATTATCTGAAAGGACTCAACGAATCACAATATGAAGCCGTTACCTCTTTACAAGGCCCTCTGATGGTACTTGCTGGAGCAGGTTCCGGGAAAACACGTGTGCTTACCATGCGTATTGCCCATCTTATCCATAATGGGATAGACCCTTTCAATATCCTGGCACTTACCTTTACCAATAAAGCGGCTCGTGAAATGAAAGAACGTATCGCAAAGGTAGTAGGAGATAGCAATGCAAGAAGTCTTTGGATGGGAACATTCCACTCTGTTTTTGCAAGAATTTTAAGAATTGAAGCTCATTTGTTGGGGTATCCTTCCAATTTTACCATCTATGATCAGCAGGATGCTCTGAATGTGATCAAGAAAGTATTGAAGGATATGAATATTGATGCTGATCTTTATAAACCTAAAAAAGTTCAGGCAAGAATATCAACCTATAAAAACAACCTGATTACGGTAAAAGCTTATTTCAACAACCCCGAATTAATGGAGGCTGATGAAAAAGCAAATATGAAATTTATCGGGCAGATCTACCAAAAATATGTAGAAGCATGTTTCAGAAATGGATCGATGGATTTTGATGACTTGTTGTTGAAAACCAATGAATTGTTAACCCGTTTTCCGGAGGTTTTAGCCAAGTATCAGGACAGATTCAGATACATTATGGTAGATGAGTACCAGGATACCAACCATTCTCAGTATCTTATTGTAAAAGCACTGGCTTCTAAATTTGAAAATATCTGTGTGGTGGGAGATGATGCTCAGTCCATTTACTCTTTCCGTGGGGCTAATATTTATAACATTCTGAATTTTAAAAAGGATTATCCGGATGCCATCACGGTATCTTTGGAGCAAAATTACCGTTCTACACAAAACATTGTAAATGCTGCGAATGTTGTTATTGCTAAAAACTTACAGCAGTTCAAGAAAAATGTTTTCAGTGATAATGAAGAGGGAGATAAGATCAAAATATATCGTTCGCTTTCTGATGCAGACGAAGCCAACTTTGTGGCCGGAAATATCTGGGAACTTCGTAACCGTGATCAGAGAAAATATAGTGATTTTGCTATTTTATACAGAACCAACTCGCAGACCAGAGCCTTTGAAGATGCGCTGAGACGTAAGAATATTCCATACAAAGTATATGGTGGACTTTCATTCTACCAAAGAAAAGAAGTAAAAGATTTAATCGGTTACCTTCGTCTTTTAATCAATGAAAATGATTCAGAAGCATTAATGCGAATCATTAATTATCCTACAAGAGGTATTGGTGAGACTACGCAGAACAAGTTGATTGTTTTTGCTGATGCTCAGAATATTGCGGTATCAAAAGTACTGGATAATCTACCAATGTATGCTCCTCAATTAGGTCTTAACAACGGTGTTTTAAACAAACTGAATGATTTCTGGTCAATGATCAAAGCATTCCAGGTACTGTTAAAAACTGAAACGGCCTATAGTGTTGCGATGGAAGTTGCTAAGCGAAGCGGTTTGATTAAATTTTTAAAAGATGATCAGACTCCGGAAGGGATTTCAAGAGTAGAAAACGTCCAGGAATTGATGAACTCTATGCAAGGGTTTATTGAAGAACAGATGCAGTTGGAAGATGGAGATCCGAGTCTTTCTAATTTCCTTGAGAATATTGCTCTTTCTGCAGATACCCAAGATAAAGAATTGGAAGATGACATGGTTTCATTGATGACTATTCACCTTTCCAAAGGACTGGAATTCCCGGTTGTTCACCTGGTAGGTCTTGAAGAAAACCTTTTCCCAAGTTTCATGAGTTCTGCGACCAGAGAAGATCTTGAAGAAGAAAGGCGATTATTCTATGTCGCGTTAACCAGAGCAGAGAAACAAGTGTTTTTCTCTTATGCGGTTTCTCGTTTCCAATGGGGGAAGATTACAGATGCAGAACCTTCAAGATTCCTTAGTGAGATTGATGATGAATATATAGAATTCATGAATCCTGCTTTGGAGAAGAGATTTATCAATAATTCAGGAGTGAAATCCAATATTTTTGATGAACATCCGTCTGAAATGAAATCTTTTAAAAGGGTCGAGAAGAAATCGATTAATAGAAATGAAGACTCTAAGCCTGCTCCGGAAATAAAAAAACTAAAACCGGTAAGTACAGCAAGAATTATCAATCCAAGCGGTGCTTCTTCTCAGGATATTGAAGTAGGAGATAAAGTGAGACACGATCGTTTCGGAATAGGAGAGGTAGCTTTCTTAGACGGAACAGATCCGCAGAATATCAAAGCAAAAGTAGTATTCATCCATGAAGGTGAGAAAAACCTGATTCTGAAATATGCTAAACTTACAAAGATTTAATGCTGTAAAACAGCTTTCAAATAATATAAACGGATTCATTTTTTGAGTCCGTTTTTTTATGAAAATATCTAAACTTATGGTAAAAAGTAGTAATTTTAATAAGGGATAGAAAGAAACGATTATCATTTTTTATAAAAACAAAGTCTATTATTTTTGTGGACTAATAAATATGCTTTACATTTGCACCTGCAAAAAACATAAATGTTTAATCAAATTGATGAAATGATATGAGCAATAAAAAAACTATTTTTTCAGCATCCGTTCTTTTCTTTCTGGGAGTTTTCACTTATGGACAGGAAAAAGGCGGAACTATAAAAAAAGACAGCACGAAAACTAATGATGTAGAGGAGGTTGTCATTCTGGGATCCAGAGCCGGAGCAAGATCAAAAACAGACAGCCCAGTTCCTGTGGATGTATTCAATTTAAAGGAAGCTTCAGTTGTACTGCCTCAGTCTAATATAGGGCAGATTCTAAATGCCATTGCCCCTTCATTTACTTCTACAGTTCAGACCAATTCAGATGGGACAGACCATTTGGATCCTGCACAATTGAGAGGCTTGGGGCCGGATCAGGTGTTGGTATTGGTGAATGGAAAAAGAAGACATACTTCTGCCTTGGTGAATGTAAACGGAACACCGGGAAGAGGAACTGTAGGGACAGATTTGAATGCTATTCCATCCTTTGCCTTAAACAGAATTGAAGTTCTGAGAGATGGAGCTGCCGCACAATACGGATCTGATGCCATTGCAGGGGTAATGAATCTGGAGCTGAAAAAAGATACCGGAAAATTGACGGGGCAAATCAGCTATGGTGGAAATTTGACACCTACCGCCAATGATCACACCGGAAATTTTGATGGTCAGAATATTCAGCTAGATCTTAATTATGGTCAAAAAATAGGAACTAAAGGCGGTTTTTTCAATATTACATGGTCTTCACAATTCAGAAATCCTACATATAGAGCAGGAACCGAATCGGGAGCAATCTATAATGCTTATAATGCAATTGAACAACGCGCATTGAAAGATGGAGTGAATCTTTCCTCTCTGTTTAGTAATATAAACAATACTCCCAATTCACAGCAGATTATAAATTATATTCACCAATATGCACCACAAGTAAGTTATTTTTCTCAGGATTTACAAAATGCTATACAAGGGGCTAACTCTATTTCTGCTTTACAGGGTGTTTTGTCGGATCCTAAAGTGTTTACGGCGAGTCAACTGAATTATATCACAGATCAGGAGCTGGCATACAGAGGACAGACAAGGAAAGACTTCAATATGCAGGTAGGCCAGTCTAAGCTTAACAATCACCAGCTTTTCATTAACGCTGAGCTACCGGTAAGTGATGACTGGAAGGTATATACTTTTGGAGGGTACAGCTTAAGACACGGAGTTTCCGGAGGATTTTACAGAAGACCCAGAGAAAGCAGGACTTTTACAGGTTTATATCCTAATGGCTATTTACCACAGATTGGAACCGATATTCAGGATATATCATTAGCGGCAGGAATCAAAGGAAAATGGGAAGGCTGGAATATCGATTTCAGTAATACTTTTGGACAAAATTCCTTTACCTATAATATCAGAAATACAGGAAATACTTCTTTAAGATTTGCTTCTCCTAACGAGTTTGATGCAGGAGGTTTACGATTTACTCAAAATACCATCAATTTGGATTTTTCTAAAAAATATGATGTTCTGGAAGGAATGAATGTGGCATTTGGAGGAGAGCATCGTTTTGAAAACTTTAAAATGACAGCTGGTGAAGAAAGATCTTATACAACTTATGATCAGTTTGGAAATGTATGGGATGGTGTAAATGCTTCCACAAGAGCTACAGACTTCTTCGGAGCACCTCTTCCCGGAGGCTCACAAGTATTCAATGGATTTAGACCAGAAAATGCTGTGAACAAAAACAGACAGTCATTAGCAGCTTATGCAGATGTGGAACTTAACTTCACCCATTGGCTTTTGGTAGATGCTGCGGCGAGATATGAGAACTATTCAGATTTTGGATCTACATTTAATTATAAACTCGCTTCAAGAATTAAAGTAGCTCCTAATTTTAATGTAAGATTTGCAGGATCTACAGGATTCAGAGCACCATCTATTCACCAGATTTACTATAATGTAACTTCTACCTTATTTACCGGAGGACAACTTCTTGAAGTAGGAACATACAGCAATGACTCTGTATTGGCGGAAAAGCTCAATATACCGAAACTAAAACAAGAGACTTCTAAATCTGCAAGTGTAGGATTTACCTATAAAATTCCATCTGTCAACTTAACATTTACCGCTGACGGATATTTTACTAAAATTGATAACAGAATCATCTTGACCGATCAGTTCTTAAGAAAAGATGTTCCTGTCGAAGCTCAAATAGAGTTTGATAAATTAAACGTGAATGGAGCTCAGTTTTTCACCAATGCCATTGATACGGAAACAAAAGGTTTGGATGTTGTTATCGCTCATAATGCAAGATTTTCAGGCGTAAAACTGGATAATAGTTTTGCCATCAACCTGAATCAAACGAGACAGGTAGGAGAAATTCACTCTGCAGGATTGTTAAAATCTCCAACCCTTGAAAAAGTATATTTTTCTGAAAAATCAAGAGTATATCTGGAAGAAGCAGTACCTAGAGTAAAAGCGAGTTTATCACATACTCTAACATGGAAAGGGGCTACATTCTATCTTAGAAATACCTATTTCGGAAAAGTGACCGGAGCAGATGTTCTTGATGCAAACGGAGATGGAATCATTGGATTTGATGAGCACCAAACAATAGGAGATAAAATTATTACTGATATTTCAGCAGCCTACCAGTTTACAAAGAATGTAGGATTAACTTTAGGAGTAAACAACCTGTTTGATATTTATCCTACCAAAAACTTACCTGCGTCAAGTAATAACGATCAGTTTATTTACTCTCGTTCCACTTCACAATTTGGACAGAACGGGCGTTATGTTTTCGCAAGACTTAATTTCAATTTTTAATTATAATTGATCCTTATAAAAAAACGGAACCAAATTTCAGGTTCCGTTTTTTATTATGGTAAATATTAACTTCTGAATTATTTATAAAATAATACCAAAACACCGGTAGGATTTCAATAGCTTCCTTACTTCCAGACTTTCAAATCATAAGCCGCTTCCCAGAAGTGATATTCCATTCTGGATGCAGTAATAAAGGCTTCTGTCATCCTTCTTCTGGTTTCTTCGGTACTGTTTTCAGCTATTTTATCACAGATAGCAATTGCCTGATCCACTGCTGCTGAAAACTCTTCTCCAGCATACGTTGCAATCCACTTTTCATAAGGGTTATCAACTGTATTTTGGATCTCATAAATGTAATTTCCAACTTCACGATAAATCCAGAAACAAGGGAGAACTGCTGCAACCGCAATTTCTACAGATTCCAGTGCTGCGGTACTTCTTAAGAAGTGAATATAATGATGACACGCTGGCTGTAAAATACCTTTATCAGTGAGCCCAAAGTCTTTGAAATAAGATTCGTGAAGAGCATTTTCAACAACGATGGTATTTTCAGCAAAACGCATAAAAGTAAGGACATCCTGAAGCTCAGTAATTTTGGCTGCTATAAGGGAAAGCGTTCTTCCAAAGTGCTCCAGATATAAAGAATCCTGAGCCATATAAAAACGGAATTTTTCCTGTGGCAGACTCCCTTCTGATAATTCTTTGATAAAAGGCATATCCAAAATAGATTGATAGCATTCTTGTATATCGTTCCAGGTTGATTCAGACCATTTCATTTTTGATAAGTTTTTGAGGGTTAAAAAAATGATTCAGCGGCCCGTTTCCATGTCCTGTTTGTACATCTATTCCGTTTTCTATAGCCTGATAGATATATTGCTGCCCAAGAGCAACAGCTTCATATAAGGTTTTTCCCTGAGCAATATAGGCTGCAATGGCAGACGAAAGCGTACAGCCTGAACCATGCGTATTATTAGTATTAAATTTCAATGTTTCGAAAGAATGAAAATTCTCCTGTTCATCATAGAATAGGGAGGTAATAGTTGAGGTTTCCTGATGTCCGCCTTTAAGAAGAATCGTTTTACATCCTAATTTTTTGATTTTGATTCCGGCGGTATATAGATCTTCCAGTGTTTCAACTTTTATATCTGCTAAAATTGCTGCTTCATCCATATTGGGAGTGATGACATCAGCAATAGGAAAAAGCATTTCAGTGAGTGCGGTAATGGTTTCTTCTTCAATCAAACGATGGCCGCTGGTGGCAACCATTACAGGATCAAAGACAACAGGAATTTTGGGGTACTCCGCCAATGTGGAAACAATGGTTTCTACCAGCTGCGGGGTATGAACCATACCAATTTTTATAGCATCTGGAACAATATCGTCCAGAATCGCTTTTATTTGATCAGCAACTGCTTCTACAGGAATAGGATATATCTTTCGTACTCCCTGAGTATTTTGTACAGGTAAAGCCGTTAATACTGATGTTGAAAAACAACCTAAAGCAGAAGCCGTTTTAATATCAGCCTGAATCCCGGCACCGCCGCTTCCATCAAAGCCGGCAATAGTTAAGACTGAAGGGTATTTGTATTTTTTCATTTTACAATTTCATTTTTTAATTCATAAGCAGCTTTCTGAGAATCAGCAGCACTGCATATAGCGGAAACTACTGCAAGACAATTTGCTCCTGCATTGATAACTGCTCTTGCATTGCCTAGATGAATATTGCCTATGGCTACTAAAGGTTTATCTGTAAGTTGTCTGATTTGGGAAATTCCTTCCAAGCCCCATTCTACAATAGTATCCGTTTTAGTATTGGTTTTAAAAACAGGGCTTATTCCCAGGTAGTCGGAAACTGCAGTTTGCTCGTTATTGAGCTGAGCGAGATATTCTATAGAGTAACCGATTATTTTACTGCCAATCAATGGTCGTTGTCTCAGATCCTGAGGAGTTGCATCGCTGTTGCCCACGTGTATTCCTGCTGAGTTTACTTTTTCGGCAACGATGACATTATCATTGATGATAAGAGGAATACCATATTTATCTGTAATTTCAATAAGTCGCAAGGCTTTTTGAAGAAATGCTTCAGTACTGTCATTTTTTTCACGAAGCTGTATTATATCCACCCCTCCTAATATGGCCTGTTCTGCAACTTCCAGAAAGTTTTTTCCCTTACAGTCGGCTTCAGAAATTACTAGATATAATGAGTAGGGGAAAGTAGCTGCATTCATGATTTTTCTATTTTCAAATGACCTGTAAATTCTTCTTCGGTAATATTGTACAGCTTATCAATCAAGTTGACCTGAAGACTGCCTGGGCCTTTACTTTCAAGAATAGCCAGTTCACCTGCAATCCCCAATAATGCCATAGCAGCAGCAGTTCCGGCTACTTTGTCTTCCGTAACTCCGATGAATGCACCAATTAGTGCAGTAGCAGAACATCCCAGACCTGTTACTTTGGTCATGAGAGGATGTCCGTTTTTGATTTGTATAGACTGATTTTTGCTTAGGATAATATCTGTTGCACCCGAAATGCATACAATCGTGTTGTATTGATCAACCAGGGTTTGTGCGGCTTCAACAGCATCACTACTGTCTGCGGTGCTGTCTACGCCTTTGGTTACTGTTGTATTGGTTTTAGCCAACGCAATAATCTCAGAGGCATTACCTCTGATTACAGTAGGATGAAATTGTAAAAGTTGGTGTAACGTCTGATCACGAAAAGAGGTAGCTCCTGCACCTACCGGATCCAAAACCCATGGTTTATGGATGGCATCTGCCGTTTCAGCGGCCATCATCATAGATTCAGCCCGGGATTCATCAAGGGTACCAATATTAATCACCAATGAATGGGCAATATTGATTATTTCTTTGATTTCAGAGCGGGCATGGGCCATAATCGGAGACGCTCCTGCAGCCAAAAGAGCATTAGCAGTATTGTTCATCACTACATAGTTGGTGATATTATGAACAAGAGGAGACTTTTGTCGTACAAGTTGAACTTGTTCCCAAAGATTTTTTTCCATTGTTATGATTAAAGATAAAAAATAGCTTTAGGAAAAAATCCGAGACAAAAGACATAAGGAAATCATGTCATTTTGCTTTTCCCTACGTCGGTGTAAGCCGTATCAGGTTCAAAGGGACTCTCTCAATTCTTTTCAGAATACCCCTAAAGCAAAACAAATGTATAAAAATTATCAGAGGAAGCAAAAACCTTTAACAGATTTTGCTGAAAGCATATTACCGCTCTACCAATTCTTTTACAGGTTCTCCGTAATAGTCAATTTTTGTGGTATTGATCTGAAGAAGCTGATACCATTTTCTGAAAGCTCCTATGAAAACAATCAACATCAATACCATTGCCGTTACGGCAAGAGCAGCCAGTAAATATTGTTCTTTTGGAATATAAATGCTAGTGACCTGAATATATCCCGCCCAAAACGTGATGATTGCCATAAAAACACCTGGAATTGCTGAACAAAGTGCATATTTCCCTCTGTTCATTCTAATGAGCATGGTAGTGCATACAATCAGTCCACAAGCTGCCAATAACTGGTTACTGATCCCAAATAATGGCCAGATGCTGCTCACATTTCCGGTATACACCAGATAGCCCCAGGCAAAAGTAAATAATAAGCTGCTGATGATAATTCCGGGAACCCAGTTTTTATCATTAAATTTAGGTACAACAGATCCTAACATCTCTTGTAGGAAAAAACGACCCACTCTGGTTCCGGCATCAATCGCCGTAAGAATGAATACCGCTTCAAACATAATCGCAAAATTATACCAGTAGGCAGTCAGTTGATCCATATAAGGGATTTTGTTGAAAATATGAGCCATTCCCACAGCCAGAGAAACAGCACCGCCTGTTCTTCCATAAAGATCAATACCTATTTTTTGAGAATAGTAATCAATGTCTACTCCATGTAATGAAGGGTGTGTGGCAAGGAATGAATCATAAGCCTCTTTCGGAGTGTTGATGGCAAAGTAATCACCAGGCATTAAAGTGCAGGCAGCAATCAAGGCCATAAGGGCAACAAAACCTTCTACCAGCATAGCACCATAGCCTACAAAAAGAATTTCTCTTTCTTTATTGAGCATTTTCGGAGTAGTTCCCGTAGCAATTACAGCATGAAACCCAGAAATAGCTCCACAGGCAATCACAATAAAAATAAAAGGAAGTACAGGGCCACCAATGACAGGGCCACCACCATTTACAAATGCTGTTATGGCAGGCATCTGTACCGTAGGATGGATGACAATGACACCAATAGCAAGCATAATAATCGTCCCGATTTTAAGGTAAGTAGAAAGATAATCTCTCGGAACTAAAAGAAGCCAGACTGGTAATACAGAAGCCAGAAAACCATAAAGAGGAATAGCAATGGAAATGGTTTTAATATCCCATGAAAATAGATTATTCATTGTAGGATTCTGCATCAAACTATGGCCGCCGATAATTCCGGCAATTAATAGAATCCCTCCGAGGATACTGGCAAAAAGAACACTGTTTTGTCTATAACGCATAATCAATCCCATGATGATCGCAATAGGCATTGTAATGATTACTGTAAATAGCGACCAGGAGGCTTCGTGCATTGCATTAATACAAGCAAGTGATAACCCCGCCAATGTAAGAATTAAGATAAATAAGATGGCAAAACCGGCTACAGTGCCAGTTGTTTTCCCAATTTCTTTGGAAGCAATAGTGGCAAGGCTTTGCCCTTTATGCCGAACAGAAGCAAACAAAACAACCATATCATGCACTCCGCCACCTAATACACACCCAATTAAAATCCAAAGAGCACCGGGCAAATATCCGAATTGAGCAGCTAAAACAGGCCCTACAAGAGGCCCCGCAGCAGCGATAGCAGCAAAATGATGCCCAAAAAGTACATTTTTATTGGTAGCAACATAATCTTTGCCATCTGCGAATTCTACAGCAGGCGTGGTATGATGATCATTAAGTTTAAGTACTTTGTTGGCGATGAAAATACCATAAAATCGATATGCTATGGCAAAAATAAGTACAGATGCAAATATAAGAGTAAGCGCATTGATATTGTTCAAGAAATCCATATCCTTTAGTTTTTTTTAATTAATAATTCAAAACATTGGCTTTTTTATTGAAAATAAATTAAATATAAGCCAAGGTAATTATTTTTAAAATAAAAACGGATGATATGTATATCAATCTAGCAGATTTGTCACTTTATTTTTGATGGTATTTCTGATGATGGGCATTGAGGTTATTTCAGGAGATCCTATGTATAGTTTTATTTTTTTTGAGAAACAATAAAATCTACTGTTTGATCTACCATTTTATCAAGAGCAGCTTTATCTGTTGTGGAAAAACTGTGCACTCCATTATCAATGATAATTAATGAGGTTTCTACTTTGGCTCTTTTAAGTCTTCTGTATAATTTTTTAGATTGGCTTAGCGGAACGATTTTATCATTATTCCCTTGAACAATTAAGGTAGGAACACCTGTTTCGGTATACGTTGAAGGAGAGATGGTTTTTAGATAATCGATAGCTCTATCCTGATCTTTTTTCAAATCATATCCTGAGATACCTTTTACCAGTCCTTGTTGTAGGTTTACAATCTTTTTTGAAACCATTCCTACCAGAGCCACCGGAATTGTTCCCAGTCTGGTATGGAAAAGTTTGTTCAGATCAACAGGCCCATAATGATCCACTACATAATTTACTTTTGCTGAATAGGATGAAAGATCAGCACTTCCTTTGAATGTGTCATCTGGCGTATAGGCAGCTACGAGAGACAAGTGTGCTCCGGCTGATGCTCCGAAGAGACCAATATTGCTAGTGTCAAAGTTGTATTTTTCAGCATTTTTTCTTACCCATCGTACGGCATCTTTGGTATCTTCCAATGGAAGAGGAAAGTGAGTGTTGTCATTCAGGAGGGTATAATTGATACTGATCACTGCATATTGCTTTTCCATCAGTTTGGCGATCGTTGTTTCAAGATAATTGTCAGCGTAAACGGCTTTACTGCCTTCTATCCATCCGCCTCCGTGAACATAAATTAATACAGGAAGCTTACCGGAAAAATTCTTGGGTGTATACAAATCCAGAGCAAGAGAATCTCCTTTTTTACCTCTTTTATAGACGATATTCTCAGCTACGGTTGCTATTTCCGGTAGAAGTGTACTTTTTACCCGCTTAACTTTTTCAGGAGATTGAGAAAATGATTGGGAAAATACAATTGGAGAAGAACTTAAAAAGACAATAAAAAACAGGCTTATAAAAAACCTGTTCGTTGATATGGAGTTAAATAATTTCATACTATTTTTTTTGAGGGAATTTTATTTTACTAACTCCTCAAAAAGTTTACCAAAAGTAATATTTAAGTCTTTAGATTTTCCCGGATGAGGTCTGGAAGTTTGTACAACAGCACTTCTCACAGCAGTAAGCCAACGGAAACGCTCCGGAATATCGAGCAGGGCAATAGGGCCGCCATCTTTTTCGCCATTTGCTATTTTTTGGAAGCTTTCCAGATTTTGAATGATGTCATCATAATCCAGTTTACTGTGCATAAGTTTGAATTTATCAGGACATAAATAAAATTCTATTTTGATAAATTTTTCCTTTTTGGAAAACATGACCAGTCCGATATTGAAAAATTCTTCTCTCTCAACTTTTGGTACCAAGCGTATTACCGCGTATTCGTATATTTTATCCTCTTGCATTTTTAGCTTCGTTTAAAAAGATTTGAGAATTTTCGAATCGGGTCTTCAGGAACTGGAAATAAATTTCACGGATCTCGTCAGGAGTTTCATCCGCATCATTCCAGTGTAACCAATCTTCAGGAATAGCATTCACAATTTCTCTGAAAAGGTTTTCATTCAGTACCTCATGAGCAAACTTATCTGCTTCGTCCAACTTATTGGCTTTAGGAAGCAGAACATGGTCTTTCACATACTTGAATGGTGTTTTTGCCGCAGCATCAAAATTTTGCCATGAGTGGTGAAAGTAGAAAGAAGCTCCATTGTCTATAATCCAAAGTTCCTTATGCCACATCAGCATATTGGTATTTTTGAATGTTCGGTCAATATTCGTAATGAAGGTATCCAGCCATACTACTTTTGAAGCCAGTAGAGGATCAACTTTCACACTTGGATCATAAGTGATAGAACCTGATAAATAATGTAATCCAAGATTTAAACCTTCAGAAGATTTTAGCAGATCCTGTATTTCTTCATCAGCTTCTGTTCTGCCAAAATCCGCGTCAAGATTAATCAATACAAGTTCAGGAATTTTTAATCCCAGAGCTTCCGTAATCTTTCCGCCTATAAATTCAGAGATCAACATCTTAACTCCATGACCTGCGCCACGGAATTTTAAGACATATTTAAAATCATCATCAGCTTCTGCCAGAGCGGGAAGAGAACCTCCCTCTCTCAATGGCAGAATATAACGCATTACCGTTACTGTTCTTAAATTCTGCATGAAGCAAAAATAAGGTTATTTTTTTATAATTTTTTTAGTGAATTCCTTTTCTCCCACTTTATACTTTAAAAAATAAATTCCGGTAAATAAATGATGAAGCTGGACGGTATATCCTGCATCAGTTGTGTTCATCTGATAAGGTACTGTTCTTCCGCTGGCATCAGTAAGGGATAGAATTTCTGTTTTCTTTTTGGTAACAATGGTAATAAAGTTCTGAGTAGGATTAGGATAAATCTGAACAGCATCTTCAATATTGGTTTCCTTTGTGCTCAGATTGTTTAGAGTTATCAGTTTTGTTTTAGTAGTATTAGTGTTACATGAGTTACTGGTTAGTTTTACCTGATAGTTTCCTGTAGTAGTGTAGATGTGTTCAGGATTTTCCTGAGTGGAGGTTGTACCATCCCCGAAATCCCATAAATAAGTGGTAGCATTTTTTGTTTTATTAGTAAACTTAACAGTAGAGGTTCCGGTTATTTGATAGATGAATCTGCTGTGTACATCATTGGAAGGAATATTCCAGGTGTCCATTGAATTATAAACAACGGTTTTTACTGTATTTTTTATAAACTGTGCCTGCTCTGAAGTAAGTGTTCCATTGTAAGGAATAAGCGTAGGGTCTTTCTTAAATATAACAGTATAGAATGTATATGCTGCTACCATAGAACCTATATAGCTTGGATGTGATTTGTCGTGATCATAAAGTTCCATAGTCGGATCTTGTTGTCTGATCATGCGCCAAACTTTTCCTACCGGAGAAAGTATTCCTTCATTATCTTTTGCCATTTCTGTATAGTGACGAGAAATAAGATCATCCATTCCTTCATAGGTGCAAACCCCAGGTTGTACAGCACAACGTGAATCATCTCCGTTTTTTCGTCCCCAGGTCATATAAAAAATTACATTAGCACATCCGTTCATATTTTTTATATAGTCTGAAAGTTGGGTAGCATAAGGATATACCATAGTTTGAACCTGTTGATCAGTAAAAGAAGGCAACTGGCTTTGTTCCTGTAATACTACATAGTCCCAATTTCCTTGCATAAGCGTAGCTATTGTAGTACTGTTTACATGCTGTTGAAAAGTAGAACCGCCGGGGGTTTGGCTATTATGATCCAAGGTATCTCCTGTAGACTGAGCCATATTCTGAATCAAAATAGGTAAGTCGTTATAATAAGTATAACTGTTTCCAATAAAAAATACTTTCTTGCTGAGCTGTCCAAAGACTGCAGAAAAGGCAATTAAAAATAAAAAAAGTAAAGTTTTTTTCATAAATTTCTAATTAAATTAAGATTCTAAATATAGAGAATAATAAATAAAAGCCACTTATTTTATGAATTTGACTAGTGAAAAGAATATTTATTTAGAAAATAAAGAGAAAAAAGGTTTTCTTGCTGATGTTTTTTACAAAGACACTCAGGAAAAACTGCCCTTGGTCATTTTTGTTCATGGGTATAAAGGCTATAAAGATTGGGGTGCATGGGATTTAATGGCTGAAAAGTTTGTTCAAGCAGGCTTTTTCTTCGTAAAGTTTAATTTTTCCCATAATGGAACCACGGTAGATGATCCTGAGAATTTTGCTGATTTGGAGGCTTTTGGGAATAATAATTATTCTAAAGAATTATCTGATCTTGGAGTTGTTATTGATCATTTTATTCAGGATCCGCATGTAGATGGGGAAAAGGTTACTTTGATAGGACATAGCAGAGGAGGAGGGATTTCCATTATTAAAACTTTTGAGGACGAAAGAATTAACGGGTTGATTACATTGGCAAGTGTAGATACTTTAGATCGTTTTCCAAAAGGTGATTTTCTTGAAAACTGGAAAAAGGAAGGAGTATATTATGCTTTAAATGGACGTACCAAACAAGAGATGCCTCATTATTATCAGTTCTATGAGGACTATGAAAAAGATATCCATCGGTTTGATGTAGAAAGAGCGACCGAAATGGCTAAAGCCTACATGCTGATTATCCATGGAACAGATGATGAAGCTGTAGAAGTAAAGAACGCAGAGCATCTTCATATCCTAAATCCTAATTCGGAACTGTTTCTTGTTGAAAATGGGAATCATACTTTTGGAGCAAAAGAGCCGTGGACAGACTCTGATTTACCCAAGGATCTTAATATTGTAACAGAAAAATGCATTGATTTTTTGATCCAAAATATAAAATAGGAAACTGTTATGATAATATTCCAGAATAGAGAATTTAAAATAAAATCCTTTGGAATTACGTTATACTACATTAATCACATACTAAATATCATTATGAAAAAAGTTATTATGGGCGCATTAGCGCTAGCATTAGCAGGAACTGTTGTTTCTTGTAAAAAAGAAGCCAAAACAGAATCTTCTGTAAGCAAAGACTCTCTAGCTACGGTACAACCAAAAGATTCAACTGTGGCACCAAAGACAGATTCAGCATCGGTTGCAGCTCCTTCAAAGACTGCTGCGGTTGAAATTATTACCAAAAATGATGGAAAGTATCCTCATGATGTCAAATTATTTGAAGACAAGAGCCTAGCTGAAAGATTGAAAAAAGTGGTAGGAAAAGATTATGATGAAATGATAAAAAACTTCAATGTAGAAAGTCCTATTGTATCTGAAGGCGGAATCTATAAACTTCATGGATGTAAACAGCATGATTGCCCTGGCTATGCTACTTCCGTTTACTATGATTCCAAAAATGATAACCTAAATGTTTCCATCGATAAAAACGGTAAAGTAACTGAGTTTGCAGAAAAAGGAAAAATTACTGTTTCGAAAACATTAGATGCTAAATAGATATTTAAATTATGTCGAGTAATTAGCAGCTTTAATGATAACAAAAGAGGAGTGAATTTTTCACTCCTTTCTGTTATAGTATATATAGATTTTTATAGCATTTACTTACTTAACCAAAATCTTCCAGGCTTCTTCAATTTTACTTTCAAGTAATAGTTTTTGTGCATCCTGATGAGTATTTTCATCGGAATGGTACTCTCCCAAAGGCAGTACTTCAACATTAGCCAGCATTCCCAGATCATTGCCGGTAAATACTTTACTATATTTAATAGCTTCAGGTAAAAGATCAAACCCGATTCCTTTGGTTACCAAAGGTTTTGGAACTTCAAAAAGACTGTTTTCATTACTTCTGGAATACCAGTTGCTGCCTAAACGTGCTACCATATCCAGTTTTTGCTGATCTAAATTTCCGGCTTCATTCAGGTATTCTTCTCTGATATGAATCTTCTGAACTTCGCAGATTACCAAATTTCCTGCTCCGCCCTGATCTCCCAATGATTTTACTTCTAAAACTTTACATTCAAAGTTCACAGGGCATTCTTCAATGAGTTTAGGTTTTACAAGATCTGCATCTTTCATCGTAAGACCAGATTTCACAAATTCGTTTACTCCGGTTTCATATTCTGTAGAAGCCAAAGAAATCTGCTGTACAATAGGGAAGTTTACTGTTCCGATGACAACTTCCGGAACTTCCAGTACATTTTCAAGTGTATGTTTCGTGGTATTGTCACGCACTCTCCTCGATGGTGAAAAGATCAGAATCGGAGGAACTGTACTGAACATATTGAAAAAACTGAATGGAGATAAATTGCTGTTACCATCTTTATCCACCGTAGAAGCTAAAGCAATAGGACGTGGTGAAACGGCGGTCTGCATAATGGTCTGAAGCTGTACAGAGGTTATTTCAGAGGGGATTACTGTTTTCATATTTAAACTTAAGTATTCAATGTTGTTAAAAAAGATGCTTCGACTACACTTAACATGACAAATCTGATACTAACTGCTATTTTACAGCGTATTTCTAGCGATGTCATGCTGAACGAAGTCGAAGCATCTAATGGTTAAATTTTGATCTTAAAGTGTTGGGATAATTTTACCAGAAACTTCACCGAAACCTACTCTTACACCATCCTTTTCAGCCCAGGCCTTCATGGTAACGGTATCATTGTCTTCAATGAATTTTCTTTCTTCACCATTGCTTAATGATAAAGGATTCTGGCCTCTCCATGTTAATTCCATCATAGAGCCGAAAGATTTTGGATCACTTCCTGAGATGGTTCCACTTGCATACATATCACCCACTTCTACGTTACAACCGTTTATGGTGTGATGAGCAAGCTGCTGAAGCATATTCCAGTACATGTACTTGTAGTTGCTTTCGCAGATCAGATTGTGTTCCCCATTTTCAGGTTGAATATACACTTCAAGATTGATATCGTAGTTTTTGTCACCTTCAAATTTTAAGTAATCTAAAACTTCAGGATCCTGTGTAGGAGAAGCTGTTCTGAATGGTTCTAAAGCTTCAAGGGTAACTACCCATGGCGAAATTGAAGAGCCAAAGTTCTTCGCAAGGAATGGCCCTAGTGGAACATATTCCCATGCCTGAATATCTCTTGCAGACCAGTCATTGAATACAACCATTCCGAAGATAGCATCTTCAGCATCTTTAGTAGAAATACTTTCTCCCATCTCCGTGTTTTTGTTGACGATAAAAGCCATTTCCAATTCAAAATCCAATTGTTTACAAGGCCCAAAAACAGGCTTATCTGCATCAGCAGGTTTCGTCTGACCTTTTGGACGGTTGATTTCCGTTCCTGAAACAACGATAGAGGAAGCTCTTCCATGATACCCTACCGGTAAGTGTTTCCAGTTTGGTAATAAAGCATTGGCAGGATCACGGAACATTTTTCCTACATTGGTAGCATGTTCAATACTGCTGTAGAAATCTGTATAATTCGGAATGTGAACCGGCATCATCATTTTTACTTTATCAAGGTCGTAGAATGCTTCTTCAATTGTTTTTTGGTCTTTTGATAATGCAGAACCTTCCTGTAGTAATGTTTGGATTTTTGTACGAACGGCATTGGTAACAGGTTTACCTAGTTCGATAAATTCGTTGATGGTATAAGCTTCAAAAACATTGTCATCCAGACCTTCAATGTCTTCAAAATAGCCAAGGTCGTAAAGGGTTGCAAGATCAATAACCTGATCTCCGATTCTTGTGCAGCATCCGATATATTCTTTGTTGAATACTGCCACTCCGAAAGGAATATTGTGTATAGAAAAATCCGAATTTGAGGAATAGTCTACAAATGATTTCATAAGTTTAGATTTTAGTTAGATTCAAATATCATCCTGAGAAACTTTCCCCAGGATATTTATTTTGCCTTTTTTGAGTAGGAAGCTTCATCAATCCATCGATCTCTGGTATTGACATCAATAAGATAGAGAATATTGTCCTGTTGGGTAAGCAAAAGTGTTTTTGTAACAGGCATCGGGATTTTTTTACCCTCAAGTACATCTGCCCGTAAGGAAACGATGTTCTTTTTTCTGACAATATCGCCGGTAAAGACGTTGGAACTGCTTTCACCAGTTGCTTTATCGTCAAAAACCTCTACATAAGTTGCATTATTCCCTTTGATAACAATAAAATCTCTTTCCGTGTGGTCTGCTTCATCTTTAATGAAAACAAACTTCTTGTTATCGATATCTACCTTTTCAAGATTCTGATTAATGCCTCTTCTTGCTTCAAGTCTGTCCAGAATTGCGTTCAGTGATCCGTATTGTGCTTTTACACCTAAGGTTCCAAAGAATAAAATTCCAATTAAAAGTTTTCTCATTATGCTGTGTTTTATAAAAAAGTTTTGCCAGAATTCGGTATCCTGACAAAACTTAATATTTTTAAAATGTAAAATTAAAGATTACCTCTTCTTTCTTGTTCTCTTTCTAATGCTTCAAATAATGCTTTGAAATTTCCGGCACCAAAACTTTGTGCACCATGTCTTTCAATGATTTCGAAGAATAGAGTAGGACGGTCTTCTACAGGTTTAGTAAAGATCTGTAATAGATATCCTTCTTCATCATGATCAATAAGTATACCTAACTGCTGAAGTTTTTTAAGATCTTCATCAATATGGCCTACTCTTTCAGGAACCATGTCATAGTAAGCTTCTGGTGGAGCAGAAAGGAACTCTACACCGCGTTTTTTAAGCTCAGTTACCGTATGGATAATGTCTTTTGTAGCTACAGCAATGTGCTGTACACCTTCACCTTCATAGAAATCAAGATATTCTTCTACCTGAGATTTCTTTTTACCTTCTGCAGGTTCGTTGATAGGGAATTTTGCATATCCGTTTCCGTTTGACATTACTTTAGACATCAATGCAGAATATTCTGTGTTGATTTGCTTGTCATCAAAAGAAAGGATGTTTACAAATCCCATTACTTTTTCGTACCATTCAACAGTAGGGATCATTCTGTTCCAGTCTACGTTTCCTACACAATGGTCTACATACAATAAACCTGCTTCTTCAGGCTTGTAGTCACTTTCCCATTTTTCGTAGCCAGGCATGAAAGCTCCGTTGTAATTTTTTCTTTCCACAAACATGTGAACCGTTTCTCCGTATGTATAGATTCCGGACATTCTTACTTCACCGTGCTCATCAGTTAAAGTTACAGGCTCTAAATAAGGTTTTCCACCTCTTTTAGTTGTTTCTTCGAAAGCCGCATAAGCATCATCTACCCAAAGTGCTAAAATTTTTACTCCGTCACCATGTTTTTTTACGTGTTCGTTGATAGAAGAGTCTGATTTAAGACCTGTAGTAAGTACCAATCTGATTTTTCCTTGCTGAAGTACATAAGATGCACGGTCTCTCACTCCTGTTTCAGGACCAGCATATGCTACAGACTGAAAACCGAAAGCGGTTTTGTAATAATGAGCAGCCTGTTTTGCATTTCCTACATAAAACTCAATATAATCTGTACCGTTGATCGGTAAGAAATTCTCTGCTTGAGCAATCTTCTCGGCAAATGTAAGTGTTGACATATTTTCTCTTTTTACTTTTATTTTATTGGTATGCAAATTACAAAATTCTTGGACATAGCGAAAATATTAAGGCCGATTCATTGAATATATTTAACATAAAGCCTAAGAAGTGTTCACTTAAGTATATTTAAGTTTCTTAAGTTTGAAATAAGGTGACTACATTTGTAATACAAAAAACAAGTGAGAAAAAAATATTTCGAACATGAAAGCCGCAGAGATCATCTGCGGCTTTCTTATTTTATAGGGTTTCTATTTTTTTGTTGAGCATTCCTGCATCCGGATTATAATTGTCCCAGATCTTCCAGGTATTATCTATTTTTTTAAAGAAATAAATCTGTGTACTGAGTTGGTTCACAAAGTGTTCTTCTCCTGTTTCACCTACTTTGAACAATAAATTCCAGAATTCCTGAGTTTCCAGTATTTTCTTTTCGGGATCATCAGTAACGATATGGATATCAAATACCTCGTAATTGGATCGGTTGTTTTTAGTGACCAATTGAAATTCCTTATCACAGAGCTCTTTACTGAACTGCGAAATCCTTTCTAAAAACGGAGAATCATCAAATACAAAATCTTTGAAAAGCTCTGTATTATGATCAGGAAATTGTTTACAAAACTCAAAAGCTTGTGCACAATAATCATATACCAACCTGGTCATAAAGGACGGATCTTCAGCTTCGTTTTGATCTTTCCTTTTGTATCTTATGGAAAGGATGTAGTCATTAAGGTCTTTATAGCCCAGAAAAATGCATATTTTATCTAGGGTTTTTAAAAATCTCAGATCACTGTGAGTTTTGTCCTGGTAATCATTTTCAAAAAAACGTTGTAGAGTAACATGGGAAATCGTGTTCCCAATTTCAAATTTTTTACCTCCTTTAAGTTCTTCTGCATCAGATAGTTCTTCTTTAATAATTTCGGAAAGAATAATATAATGGCTTCTCTTCCATTCATTCACATTCCCCAAAACAGAATTCCTTACCTTCGAATGCTTTACAACTTCTTCTCGTATTGAATTATATATAGTCTTCAATTTCCTTGTTTTAAAAAGATTTTTATCAAAAATACTGCCAAAATGTTAAGGCTTTTTTATGATTTACTGGTATAAGTTAAAGATATATTTTTAAATTCTAAATAAAAAATAACGTTAAAATCTATTACTGTTTGATTATCAGTGTTTAAACCTTTCAAAAGCTGCTCTTTCAAGCATTTCTCTATCATCAGGATGAGCAATGCTAATGAGCTCCTGTGCTCTCTGACGAAGGTTTTTTCCATACAGGTAAGCTGTTCCGTATTCTGTAACTACATAGTGAATGTGACCTCTGGTGGTTACTACTCCTGCACCTTGTTTCAGGAAAGGAACAATCCTTGAAATCCCTTTTTTTGTCCTTGCAGTGATCGCAATAATAGGTTTCCCATCTTCACTTAAAGCAGCGCCGCGCATAAAGTCCATTTGACCGCCTATACCACTGTATTGCAGGGTTCCGATAGAATCGGCACAAACTTGTCCCGTAAGATCAATTTCAATAGCAGAATTGATGGCGACCAATTTTTTGTTCTTCATGATATTGATAGGGAAGTTCACCTCACTTACATCTCTGAAAGCAAAGACGGTGTTGTCATCTACGTAATCATAGAGCTTTCTGGTTCCGAAGCAAAAGCTGGTAATGGTTTTATTGTCGTTGTAGCCTTTGTATTTGTTATTGATTACATCGTTCTGAATAAGGTCGATGACTCCGTCACTCAGCATTTCAGTATGAATACCAAGATCTTTATGATTATGCAAACATTGTAAAACTGCATCGGGAATAGTTCCGATTCCCATTTGAAGGGTAGAACGATCTTCGATAAGTTCAGCAACATTTTTCCCTACAAGCATTTCTTCAGGGCCAACTTTGGAACTATAATCTACGGTATGAAGCTCTTCTTCATGCCATACAAGTTTATGAATCCTGCTGATGTGGATCATTCCGTCCCCATGGGTTCTCGGCATCCTCGGATTTACCATAGCAACAATGGTTTTCGCAGTATCTACGGCTGCTCTTGCAATGTCTACCGAAGTACCTAATGTACAGAAACCATGTTTGTCGGGTGGAGAAACAGTTACCAAGGCAACATCCAACGGCAGGATATTTTTTCTGAATAAAATAGGAATTTCACTTAGAAATACGGGAACAAAGTCACCTCTGTCTGAGTTTACAGCTTCACGAACCGGCGTAGATACGAATAAGGAATTGACAAAGAATTTGTCTTTATACTCCGGTTTTGCAATTTCTATATTTCCTTGTTGGGTAATAGAAACCATTTCTACATGGTCTAATCGATGAGCCTGCCTTGCCAGTTCATCAATCAGGTAATTGGGAGTACATGCACTGCCGTGAAAAAATACACGGTTACCACTTTTTATTGTATATATCGCTTCTTCTGCGCTGATGTAATTATTCATATTTTATCTTTTTATTATAAAATTCCTGACTAATTTTTATTTCATAAAATGCCTAACCTCTCTCAAAGATAATCTTTATATCTCTATTTATTTCAAATATTTTAAAGGTTGTTGAAAGACTTTTATCATATTCGAATCACATAAATTTAGTAAAAAAATAAAGGATCAGATGCATAACATCTGATCCTTTTATAGGGTGTAATTGGATTGTGATTTTTAATTTGAAATCTCAGCAGCTATTGTCTGCTTCATACTTCCTGTTTCAGAAAATCTTAAATGCCAACTAAAAGCTTCTTCGAGAAGATGAGGAGTATGTCCACCTCTCTCACAGGCTCTGTCAAAGTAAGACTGTAATTCTTCTCTGTAGTCTGGATGAACGCAGTTATCAATGATTTTTTGAGCTCTTTCTCTAGGTGCAAGCCCTCTTAAATCAGCCAAACCTACATCAGTAACTAAAATATCTACATCATGTTCAGTATGGTCTGTGTGAGAAACCATTGGAAGAACGTGGGAAATATTGTTTCCTTTGGAAGCTGCCTGAGTTACAAAAATACTTAGGTAAGCGTTTCTTGCAAAGTCTCCGGAGCCTCCGATTCCGTTCATGATTTTTGTACCGCCAATATGAGTGGAGTTCACATTTCCATAGATGTCAAATTCAATGGCTGTATTGATGGCAATTACTCCTAATCTTCTGATCAATCCGGGAGTATTTGAGATATTTTGAGGTCTTAGAACAAATTTGTCTTTATATTTTGAAAGATTCCCTAAAACTCTCTCGTAGCATTCTTTGGAAACGGTAATGGATGAGGCAGAGGCAAAACTTAATTTACCGGAATCTATCAGGTCAAAGGTGCTGTCCTGAAGAACTTCGGAGAACATCGTTAAATCATAAAAGTTGCTGTCCTTAAATCCTGTAAGCACGGCATTGGCTACCTTTCCGATTCCTGCCTGAAGTGGAAGTAAGCGGTCTGTAAGTCTTCCCAATTGTACTTCATTTTCAAAGAATCCAAGAAGGTGTTTTGCGATGGCTGTTGTTTTCTCATCCGGTTCTGCAATATCAGCAGGGCTGTCTTTAAGATTGGTGAAAACAATGGCTTCAATTTTATTGGGATCAACAGGAATACTTTTTCTTCCGATTTTATTCCAAGGAGCTACGATGGGAATAACATTTCTGTAAGGATAATCTTCAGCCTGGTAAATATCATGAATTCCGTATACTTCTTCAGGAACTTCCGTATTAATCTCAATGATTACTTTTTTAGCTAAAGCAGCAAATGTTACGGAATTTCCTACTGATGTGGTAGGTACAATACTTCCGTCTCTTTCGATATAAGCAGCTTCAATAATGGCTACATCAATGCTCTGAAGATTTTTGGTGTGAAGAAGCTCGGCACTTTCACTTAAATGCTGATCGATGAAGAGAATTTCACCTTTATTGATTTTGTTTCTTAACGTAGGATCTACCTGAAATGGCATTCTTTTTTTTAAGACATTAGCTTCTGCCAGTTTCCCGTCGGTACCATGGCCTAATGAAGCTCCGGTCATTAAAGTGACTTTAAGGTCTTCTGTTTTTCCTCTTTCAGCCAGTGCCGGCAAAATAGCTTTGCTATCGCCTGCTTTTGTAAAGCCGCTTGACCCGATGGTCATACCGTCTTTAATCATTTTTACAGCATTTTCTGCTGTAGTTACCTTTTCGTGTAGACTTTCTAATCTGATTCTTTCTAACATGTAATATTGATTTTTATTAAACCACCATTACTTAGGATGCGATATGAAAAATAATGATGGCCGTATATGTGAACCATACCTTACAAATTTACAAAAAAAGCTGCTTTAAATAAAGGATTTAAAGCAGCTTTTATATGTAATCAGTAATAGTTTTTCTTAATGATAAGAAAGGTCGTCTACTGTTTTATTCCAACCATGAAGTTTTGTAGGACGGATCTTCCACTTTTAAAGCTTCTTCCGTAATTTTTAAAGGACGGAAAGGGTCTACCATTACGGCATATTCTTCTGTGAATTTTTTACCGATACTTCTTTCCATTGCTCCCGGATGAGGCCCGTGAACAATTCCTCCTGGATGAAGAGTGAAATCCATTAAGTCGATATGATTACGGCTCATAAAATCACCTTCTGTATAGAACAATACCTCATCAGAATCTATATTCGAGTGATTGTAAGGTGCTGGAATAGCCATTGGGTGATAGTCATACATTCTTGCACAGAATGAACATACTACAAAGTTATGGGCTTCAAAATTCTGGTGAACCGGTGGCGGTTGATGAATTCTTCCTGTAATCGGTTCAAAATTTTTAATATTAAATTTATAAGGATAGAAATATCCGTCCCAGCCTACAACATCAAAAGGGTGTGTAGCATAGATGAAATCTGTGATCTGGTTTTCTTTTTTCACTTTAATTAAGAATTCTCCTTTTTCATCCTTTGGTTCTTTGAAAGCAGGAGCAATAATGTCTCTTTCGCAGAATGGAGAATGTTCCAATAATTGCCCGAATTCATTTCTGTATCTCTTCGGAGTGTAAATTGGAGAATGGCTTTCTAATACAAAGAATACTGTATTTTCAGATTGTAATTCTACCTGATAAATGGTTCCTCTTGGAATAATAAGATAGTCACCGACACCAAATTCAAGATCTCCCACAAATGTTTTTAAAATCCCGGTTCCTTCATGTACGAATAACAATTCGTCGCATTCTGCATTTTTGTAGAAATAATCCATTGATTTTCTTGGTTTAGCCAATCCCATTTTCAGATCGTTGTTCATCAAAAGGATCTTACGGCTGTCCATAAAATCGTCCTCAGGCGTTACATTCATTCCTTTGAACATTCTTGGTGTAATATTTTTCTCCACTGCAATTTTAGGAGTCACATCTTTCGGCTCTCCGATTGATTTGATCTGCGTAGGACGGTGGATATGGTATAACAGAGAAGAGATACCGTGAAAGCCTTCCGTTCCGAAAAGCTGTTCATAGTAAAATTTATCTTCCGGAGATTTAAAGACGGTATGTCTTTTTTGTGGGATGTTTCCCGATAGATGATATCTCATTTTACTTTCATATGTAGTTTCTCAAATTTAATCATTTTTCATGAATTGACTGAATCAAATATTTTTGATGATATATATTATTATGTTTCATGTTTGAAAAATAATTGTTAGATTTGCCTAACAATTTTAATTTCATGAAGCGAATATTATTTTCTATTACTTTTTTATCTTCATATTGTTTTGCCCAGGAAACAGACAGTTTAAGTATAAATCACTATAAAAACACTGATTCTATAAAGGTTTCTAAAAAGGAATTCAAGACAAGTAATATTGATGATGTAGTGGTTACCGGAACCATAAAACCGATGAGCAGATCTAAAAGCCCGGTGGCTGTTGAGATCTATAGCCAGAAATTTTTTCAGAAAAATCCTACTCCAAGTATTTTTGAAGCCATCAGTATGGTGAACGGAGTAAAACCACAATTGAATTGTTCTGTATGCAACACAGGAGATATTCATATTAATGGACTGGAAGGGCCTTATACAATGATTTTGATAGATGGGATGCCTATTGTAAGCTCGCTTTCCACAGTATACGGATTGAGTGGAATTCCTAATAGCCTTGTAGATAGAATAGAAGTGGTAAAAGGTCCTGCGTCTTCCATTTATGGCTCTGAGGCAATGGGTGGTGTGATTAATATCATCACCAAAAATGCGTTAACGGCTCCTAAGCTAAGCGTAGATATGATGACCAGCTCATGGGCTGAGAATAATCTGGATCTTTCCACCAAGTTTAATATAGGAAAGAATGCAGCTTCATTATTAAGTTTAAATTATTTCAGTTTTCAGGAAAGGATAGACCAGAATAAGGATAATTTTACCGATACCACTTTACAAAGCCGAATTTCGGTCTTTAATAAATGGAATTTTAAAAGAAAGGAAAACAGACAGGCTAGTTTTGCTGTAAGATATTTGTATGAAGATCGTTTCGGTGGTGAAATGCAATGGAATAAATCTTTCCGTGGAAGTGATGAAGTATATGGTGAAAGTATTTATACGAATAGAGCAGAAGTTTTCGGATTGTATGAGTGGCCGATGAAGGAGCATATTGTGACTCAGTTTTCCTATAATTATCATGATCAGAACTCTTTTTACGGAGCGAATCCGTTTAATGCTCTTCAGAAAGTAGCCTTTGTACAGACCTATTGGGATAGAAGTTTTGGAAAACATGATATCACGGCAGGGGTAACTTTTAAAAGAACTTTTTACGATGATAATACTCCCGGAACACTTGCTTCTGATGGGATCACCAATGCTCCGATGAAGTCTCCGATATGGGGGGTGTTTGTTCAGGATCAATGGGAGATTAATGATAAGAATACCTTATTATTAGGATATCGTTACGATTATGATAAGGTACATCACTCTGTGCATTCTCCAAGATTTGCATGGAAATTTTCTCCTAATCCGTATCATACTTTACGATTTAATTTTGGAACAGGATTTAGAGTGGTTAATCTATTTACAGAAGATCATGCTGCATTAACTGGTTCCAGAGAAGTGATCGTGAAATCTGATCTTCTGCCTGAAAGATCCATCAACGGAAATTTAAATTATATCTGGAAAATTCCTGTTGGGAATCGTATGGTGAATCTTGATGCTTCTGCATTCTATACGTATTTCAGTAATAAAATCGTAGGTGATTTTGATTCTGATCCCAATAAAATCATCTATGATAATCTTCACGGATATGGAATTTCCAGAGGAGCTTCATTGAATGTGGATTTTAGTTTTTCATTCCCATTAAGCGTTAACTTAGGGGTTACTTATCTTGATGTGTATCAGAAGTATGATGATGAAAATCAAAAGACACAGCAGCTTCATGCTCCAAAGTGGAGTGGAACCTACAGTCTGACATATAAATTTCCAAGTAATCTAACCATAGATTTCACGGGGCAGTTTTATGGCCCAATGAGATTGCCTGTTTTACCGAATGACTTCCGACCAGAGTATTCACCGTTTTATTCGTTGGCTAATATTCAGGTTTCAAAGAGCTTTAAATCTGGATTTGAAGTGTATTGTGGGGTGAAAAACTTATTCAATTTTACTCCTAAAGACCCTCTGATGAGGCCTTTTGACCCGTTTGATAAACATGTTGATGATCCTATCAGCAATCCCAATCACTATACTTTCGATACCGCTTATGGCTATGCTCCAATGCAGCGTATCAGAGGGTTCTTGGGAGTGAAATATACCTTGAAATGAGAACTTTTATTTTATTTTTAATGTTTGTGCCCTGTCTTTATCTATCCCAGATGAAGACAGGGACTTTTTCTGAGCTGGAGCATGTACAGAAAACATCTCCAAAGCCTGTTGTGATCCATCTTTACACAGATTGGTGTACGGTTTGTAAAATAGAATCTTTCCGCTTAAATAAAGATAAAGATCTGGTGGAAATAATAAATGATCATTTCTACCTTATTAATTTTGAAGCTGAAAAAACAAGAGAAAAGGTCAGTTTTCAAGGTCATGAATTTGAATATTTATCGAATGGAAGCTCAGGAATTCATGAACTGGCGTTGGCTTTATCTAAAAATAAAGAACAGCCTGTGTATCCGTTATGGATTTTCCTGGATAAGAATCAGAATTTAGTGTATTATCAGGAGGGCTTACTTACACCGGAAAAAATGAAACAGAAATTGTTGGAGATTTCTGCTTTGTAAGAGGTTGGAAAACGCAAAGACACAAATTTCTTTATTTATACGTTGTATTTAAGGCGCTAAGATTTTATCTGCGATAAAATTGAACACCAATCATTTTAATTCCACGAATGCACGAATAAAATTATACTTTTTAGATTTTTGAGCTAAATAATATTTGTGGTAAAATATCAGTAGCACTCTTTACAGAATCTTTGATTTTCTTGCGCCCTAAAGAAGAATGTTATTTTGAATTCTTTGTGTCATGTGGTTTCCAACAAAATAAAGTTCCCACAGATTGCACAAATCACGCAGATTTTTTGCATCTGTGAAATTTGTGCAATCTGTGGGAAATCTTTTAATCTTTACTTTCAGCATCTATTAAAATAGCAAGCTGTATACAAGGTTCATCGGAACGATTACTCCATGCGTGGTTTGTTCCTCTTTGGATCACGATATCTCCAGGTTTCAAAAGGGTTTCACCTTCCTCCATAATCAGATAAAGTTCTCCTGAAAGAATGATGATGTAATCTAATGTTGGTGTCTGATGCATCATCGGATGAGGTTCTCCTTTTTTGAATTCAACTCCTAAATCTTTATCGGGTGGGACTACTACATATCGGAAATAAGTTCCATTTTTGGGTGTTTGCGGAAAACCTGTGTTGGGAATTTTGTTTTCAAAATCTAAACTTGCAGGCATGTTCTGAGTATTCCAGATATCTGAAATAATCAGCCCAGGAAAGTGTTCTATGGCATTTTCTACTTGCTGGTCTTCTGCAATAATGGATTTTCCATTTTTAATTCCTGTTACGATACGTCTTGGTATTTTGTTCATGGGTAGCTTATAAATTTTTCATGATAAGTTTATGGCCTTGGGTCTGATTATTTTTTAAGATGGAATGTGCCTGAAGAACTGTTTCCAGAGACAGGTTGCCCATTACTTTATATTGTGATGGAATCATTGAACCTCTTTCAATAAGCGCTGCAATTTCTTCCAGACTGTTTTTATAATAATCATATTTCTTGATCATACTGTAGGCGTAATTAGAGATATTCATAATCACAGTTCCCTTGTTGAAGAGAAGTTCATGCGCCTTCTTGGTAACAAGTGCTGTTACATCTACATAAGTTCCATTGATTTTTAATATTTCAGCAGTTACTTCAGCCATATAATTTCCAACCAGATCAATTCCAATATCGAATGGTTGATGATGGTTGGCCTTTAGAATGTTCTCTACAAGGTTTTCTTCTTTATAATTGACAATTTGATGATCTTTTACCCCCATATTTATGAGCATTTGTTTATTTTCATCACTGCCTACGGTAGCAATGAAGTTGTCAATTTGGTGAGCTAATAAAATTTTGATTAAAAATGAACCTACTCCTCCGGCTGCTCCGGAAATGAATATAGTTTGTTCTGGTTTTAAATTCAATCGTTTAAAAATTTGCAGGGATGTTAATCCTACTGATGGAATAGAAGCTGCCTGTTCAAAGGAAATGTTTTTTGGTTTGAGCGCAACAATGACTTCCGGAACCGAAATATATTCTGCATAAGTTCCATTACTTCCCATAGATCCACTGCCACAGAAGACTTCGTCTCCAATATTGAACTGGGTGACATCCGCTCCTTTTTCTACTACAATCCCGGAGAGTTCGCGTCCTAATATAGGTGAACTGATTAATTTTCTTTCCAATTCATTTTCCAGCATTTGATAATCAATAGGATTGAATCCGCTTGCTTTGATCTGGATTAATATTTCATTGTTTTTAGGTTGAGGTTTTTCAACAAAACCGTTTTCAAGTCTAAAATCTTTATTTAAAATTACCGCTTTCATAGGTAGATATTTGTTTTTAGTTAATGCAATTACATGATCATCATCTGTATGGATGAGAAATCATATCCTTCTTTGATGTACAAATGTAAAACGGGAATAGTTTATATTTGCTACTAGTTAACAAATGGTAACTAGTTACCTTAATGAAACTATTATGGCAAAAATTATTGAAAACGGAACTGAAAGAGAAGCAACTTGTACTGAGGAATTATTTGCTATGCGTGATAGCCTGGATGTGTTGGGGGGAAAATGGAAATTAATGATTCTACGATATCTGACCAACAGAACCGATCAACAGATTCATTTTAAAAAACTGGAGCGTGGTATTGATGGGATTTCTGCTAAAATGCTAAGCAAGGAATTGAAAGAACTTGAAATCAATCTTCTGATTACAAGAACAATTCAGGATACAAAACCGATTACAGTTACTTATGCTGTTACAGAATATGGAAAATCAGTATTTCCTGTGACAGAAACTTTGGTGAACTGGGGGATACTTCATCGGAAGAAGATCAAAGCTTCAATGGGATAATTTGAAACTGAAAAATTATAATCAAGTTAGATTGGAAAACGCTAAAGATTCAAAGGATTTAAGATAAAATCTTTGCGCCTTAGTGTTTTCCAACAAAATACCTGGGAAACTATTTTAGTAAGACTGCAATAATAGCCAATATTGCAGGTAACGCTTGAACAAAAAATATCTTCTTCGTAGCAGAAATAGCACCATAAATCCCGGCAATCGCTACGCAACCTAAAAAGAATAAAGCAATGTTATCCTGCCATTGTGGATCTTTAATTAGAAAAGACCAGATCAATCCTGCAGCTAGAAAACCATTATATAATCCCTGATTAGCTGCTAATCCCTTTGTTGGTTTAAACATTTCAGCAGGGAGAGCTGCTTTGAAAACTTCTTTGCCTTTGGTTTCCCATGCAAACATTTCCATCCAAAGAATATAAAGATGTTCCAGTGCAACGATAGCGATCAGTATTTTGGCAATGATTTCCATGATTTAATATTTTTGTCATTGTAAAACTAAAAAAATAAAGTTAAGTTTGAGTATTCAATTCTAAAGATGGATAATTTTAAAGCACATTTAAACAAATTCATTGCGGTATCTGACGATGAGTACCTGTCTATATTTTCCTTTTTTGACGTATTAAAGGTAAAGAAGAAGGAAAGTCTGATGCTGGAAGGTGAAATTTGCCGGAATATGTATTTTGTAGTGGAAGGTTGTCTGAGAAAATATTTTATTAATGAAAAAGGAGTAGAGCATACTACACAATTTGCTATTGAAAACTGGTGGATTACCGATACGTTTGCATATGAGCGACAGATACAGACCGATTTTAATATTCAGTCTGTGGAAAAGTCTACCATTCTTGTCATTGATTTTAAAAATCAGGAATTATTATTGGAGAAACATCCTGTAATGGAAAAATATTTCAGGATTATTTATCAAAGGGCTTATGCAGCTTCTGAAAGAAAAATCCGCTATCTGGCTGAATATTCTCGGGAAGAATTGTATGTTCATTTCAGTACGTTGTATCCTTGGTTTATTCAGAGAATGCCTCAATATCTTGTTGCTTCGTTTCTTGGTTTTACTCCGGAATATTTAAGTGAAATTAAAGCAAAATTACGTTCTTAAACCAGTTTAAGATTTTTACGGATTAGATATCGGAAATTTGTCATGTGATTAAAAGCTAACACAATGACAAATACACAAAATCAATTTCCACAGCTGTTTTTAAGGCTTGCTCTTGCCGTAACAATGCTTTCTGCAGTTGCTGACCGATTCGGGTTGTGGAGTGCAGAAAATTCTTCATGGGGAAATATGAAAAGTTTTGAAGAATACACAAGATCTCTGACTTTTTTTCTTCCGGAAGTATTGAGTATAATCTCCGCTTATGCTGCTACATTTTTAGAAATTCTATTACCATTGATGCTGCTTGTTGGTTTTAAAACCAGAATTGCAGCTTATGGAAGCAGTATTCTTCTATTGATTTTTGCGGTATCAATGACTGTTGCATTAGGTTCTAAGGCGCCACTCAATTATTCAGTCTGGGTGGGAAGTGCGGCAGCTCTTTTATTGGCTGTTCAGTCACAGTATTCTTTTAGTATCGATCAATTAACCAAAAAATAAATATAATGAGTGCAAGATTTAACATGGCAACTACAGATGCTGCCGCTTACAAAGCAATGTTGGGATTAGAAGGATATTTACAGAATACTTCTTTAACTCATATTCAAAAGGAATTAATTAAAATCAGGGCTTCCCAAATCAATAAATGTGCTTTCTGTCTTGATATGCATACCAAAGATGCCATCAAATATGGAGAAACACCACAGAGAATTTTCATTTTGGATGGCTGGACGGAAGCTAAAGAATTTTTTACAGAAGAAGAACAGGTGTTGTTGTTAATGACGGAGGAAATTACTTTGATCAGCCAAAAAGGATTAACTGATGAAACCTATCAAAAAGCTAAAACGTTCTTTGATGAAGCTCAGATTGCTCAGATCATTATGGCGATTATCACCATTAATGCATGGAACAGAATTGCAATCAGTACGCATTTGCCAATCGCTAAATAAAAAAAACAATGTCGGGTTATTAATAAAAAAGAGCTTTTCAGTGCTGAAAAGCTCTTTTTTATAATGTAAATAACAATGTGTAAGGCTCCGTGATATTAATTCTAAAATAAATCTTAATGGTAAATATTAAGTTTGTGTACGGAGTTTACTTCCTGCTTTGTTATTTGTTATGCATTATAGGTTCTTTCTCTGGAAAGGCCCTTGCGGAGCAATAATCTCAAGGTTGGTTCCGTCAGGATCCTGGAAATAGGCCACCGCAGTTCCGTATCCGGCTTTCAATCCGTCTGCTTCTTCAAATACAATTGGCTCTCCATCTGGTTCTACACCAATTTCCTTTAATCTCTGCATAGCTTCATCAATACTGTCTACTTCAAAACAAAGGTGCATGGCACTGATCTGATTGTTGGAGTAAGATGCCTGCTCAGCTTCAGGAATTACATATTCCAGGATATCGAGGTTGATGTTGTCAAGGCGAAGGTTGGCAAATTTTATTTTAGTATCGGTAAGACCTTGTGTTTTTGCCATTCTTTCCCCACCGATAACATCGATATTGGAGACTTTAGTTCCGGTCAATGCTTCATAAAAAGCAATTGATTTCTCTAAATTTTTTACAGTGATTCCTACGTGATTGGCGCGTGTGAAACCTTTTGTTATATTTTCCATTATTTTAAATTTTGTAATTGATATTTTAAAAAAATTGTGTGATCAGTAACTCAGGTTTGGAATATTAAATTAAGCATTATTCCCGAATACTGAGAAAGAAATTAATAAATAGCAACTGGATTCACATTCACCTGAGTAGAACCTACATAGAGAGGTTGTCCCAGTACAAACAGGAATTCCCATACTTTTTGTTTTACTAATGGACGGCTGTCAATCAATTCTAAATTATAGATCCCTTTTTTAGCCAACATATATTGGTTGATTGGAAATTCTTCTTTACTTTTTGGGTTTGGATATACCTCAGAAGCCCAGGTATCACCACCGAAAGCAACAATTCCTTGGTCAGCCAGCCATTTGGCAGCATCCATTCCGATTCCCGGTTCAGTTTCTAAGAACTGTTTGTTGTCTTTACCCACCAGTTCAAGCCATCCTGTATTGAAAAGAATAACATCTCCTTTTCTTAAGGTAAGACCTTGTTTCTTTAAAACAGCTTTAATGTCTTCAACGGTGAATTCTGTTCCACCAGGCACAATAGCTTTTCCATAGTGAGCTACCATATCAAGAACAACACCTCTGGTAACAAATGGAGGTACTTTTTCAACTCCTAATTTTTTCACTCCTTCTACGGTTACAAAATCAGTAGCTTTATTTCCGTTGTAGTAAACATTATCAATACCGATGTGTCCGATACCATTAAGCTGAGTTCCAACTCCTGTCCATCCATTCACCAATTCGTCGTTGAATGTAAATTTATTAGGGCCAATACTTTTTCCACCTTGTTCTCCCGGTTGAATGTTGTAAAGATTGAAGCTTCTGTGTCTGAAAGCTGGTAAGTTTTTATCAATAGGAACAGCCAATGCTAATGTTTTACCTTGTTTTACCAATCCTAGTGCTTGTTTTACCACTTCAGGGGTTAATAAATTGGCTGCTCCGATTTCATCCTGAGCTCCATAAGCGGACGGATACCATGATTTGTCTTCCGGATTTACAAGGGTTTGTGCGTTTAATGCAATACTGTTTATCGTCAATAGGGTTACTAACCCGAACATTTTGATCAGATTCTTTTTCATTTTTTTATGATGTATAGGTTGAAAAGAAGGGAAGTGGGAAGCTGGAAGAGGGAAGAGGGAAGTTGTTACAGTCTTTGAACAGCTGGCATTCCATTTATTGAATCGTGCTTCTTGTTTTACTTTCCTTTAAAGAGAAAGGAAGCTCTGGAGGAAGAGAAAGTGAAGTTTTTGAAGTCGGTCCACAACTGATATTTTATTGATTAAGTTGTTGTAATTATTCAAATTAACAGACTGTAAGTTAACAATACACGCTAGTGTGTTCAACTTCATATTTCCATCTTAAAGTCTGATAATTATTGGGTTCAAAGGGCTGAAAAGTCATCAATAACCTGACAGTACCTCCATCCTCCCTCTTCCAGCTCCCAGCTTATATATTAAATCTCGCTTAAAGCAGCGTTGATGAAGTTCAATTCTTCCTGAGAAAGGTTGATGTCCATTGCTTTCGCATTATCAATAGCTTGTTCCGCATTTCTGGCTCCGGCTAATACTACTGTAATGGCTGGTTGTAAAGTAGTCCATCTTAATACCAATTGAGAAAGGCTGGCTCCTTTTTCCTGAGCAATAGGTTCAATTTTTTCAAGGAACGTTTTTACTTTATTTAAATCAAACTGAGAGAAATAACCGTTTCTGTGGTCGTTGTCTTTTAATTTGTTATCCTTGAAATATTTACCTGTTAAAAGACCTCTTTCCATTGGGCTGTATACGATGATCCCTGAATTGTTCTCTAAAGAATAAGGAACAAGATCGTTTTCAATAGAACGGTTCAGCATACTGTAAGAAACCTGGTTGCTTGCTAATTTAAAAGTTCTGTTAGCCTCTTCCATTTGGGCAACACTGTAGTTACTTACCCCTGCAGCACGAACTTTTCCTTGTTGGATTAATAATTCCATAGCTTCCATTGTTTCACTGATCGCTGTTGTGCTGTCTGGCCAGTGAAGTTGTAAAAGGTCGATATAATCAGTTCCCAGTCTTTTTAAGCTTTCTTCAACTTCTTTGATGATGTTTGCTTTAGAAGCTAATTTATAGACAGGAATTACTTTTCCTTCGTCTTCAGCGTCAAAGAAAAATTCTCCTTTTCCGTTGTTACTTCCGTCCCATACCAAACCAAATTTCGTTAACAGTTGTATTTTTGAACGGTCTTTTCCTTTAATTGCTTCACCAATCATTTCTTCACTTAATCCGAAACCGTAAAAAGGTGCCGTATCAATAGAAGTTACTCCATGATCCAATGATGCGTGAATAGAGTTAATAGAATCTTGTTTTTCATTACCACCCCACATATTACCACCGATTGCAAAAGCTCCGTGTGTGATTGTTGATAATTCTAAATCTGTGTTTCCTAATTTTCTATATTCCATTTTTTCTTGTTTTTAAAATTTGTTATTTAATTCTTTTAAAATTGCTTCTCCAACGCTCTTTGCAGATTGTGGATTTTGTCCGGTGATGACTCTTTGATCAGAAACAACATGATTCTGCCAAAGTCCGGATTTTTCAAATTGTGCTCCTCTTTCTTTTAATTTGTTTTCCAGTAAGAAAGGAACAACATCCGTTAATTTTACTGCGGATTCTTCTTCATTAGTAAACGCATTGATCTTTTTGCCATCTACCAGGTATTTTCCGTTATTCAGTTTGATATTCACCAAACCTGCCGGCCCGTGGCATACTCCTGCTACAATTCCTCCGTTTTCATAAACTGTGGAGGCGATATCTGCCAATTCTTTATTGTCAGCCAAGTCCCACATTGCTCCATGTCCGCCTGCATAAAAGATCGTTGAGTAGTCTTTGGGATTTACCTGTGATGGCGTTAAAGAATGATCAATCTTGTTTCTGTATTCCTTGTTTTCCCAGAACTCTTTGTTGACAGGATCTTTTAAATCAAATCCGTCTACTGGTGGAGTTCCTCCTTTTGGACTTACAAAGTCAATTTCATATCCTGCTTTGTGAAGCACTTCCCATGGGTGAGAAACTTCGCCCAGATAATATCCTGTTTTTTCGTTTGTGCTACCTTTTTTGTCATGGCTGGTTACAACGAATAAGATTTTCTTTTTCATATCAATAGATTTTTGGTGTTGAGCCTGAATAAATCCTATTGTGAAAAGGCTTAGAAATAAAAGCGCCAGTTTTTTCATTCTTAAATGAGGTTGGTGATGTAAAGTTGAGGAACTTCCTGAAGTTTTTCATCAATTAAAACACCGAAAGCTTTAATATAAGGCTGCTCATTATGCTGTGCTAATCCTTCTTCGCTTTTCCATATTTCGTAGAATACAAAATGATTTTTGTCTTCAATTCCCTGATGAAGATTGTACAATTCACAAGCTTCTTCTTTTCTTGTTTCTTTTACCATATTCTGAAGAACTTCCAATACTTCTGAACGGTGCTCTTCTTTGGCTTTAATAACTGCGGTAAGGTGAATTTTCATTATACTAATTCTGGTGTTAATTCTTTTGCAAATACGTTTTTCACATGGTCTCTGTACAACTTCATATCACGTTCTACGTTGGCATTTTTTTCCACATCATGGAAGTGGAAGCTGTCCATTTTTTCTAACGATACGAAAGCGTTCATTCTGTGGAACCCAAATAGAGGTCCTTCGTCTACACTTTTCTCATCAAAAAATTCTCCAGGAAGGGTAAAGGCTGTAGCAGGAGCATTCCAGCTTGTGGTCAGCATATATTTTCTTCCGCCAAGCATTCCGCCTGTTCCGTAGTTGATTTCAGGATTGGCCGCATTTCTACCATCACTCATATAAATACCTTTAGCGTGGCCTGCTGTGAAAACTTCATCAATATATTTTTTCAATCCGTTCGGAAGTTGGAACCACCAGATGGGAGTGTGGTAAATGATATAATCTGCCCAAACGAATTTTTGTACTTCTTCATGTTTGTCATAATTTTCACTTACATTGGTTACCTTTATTTCTACATTATCAAATTCTTTAAGAACGGCTAATGTATTTTCTGCGATAGTCTGATTATATTTTCCTCCGGAATGCCCGAAGTTCTGTCCTCCGTTAATGATTAATACTTTTTTCATTTTTTTATGATTGTTTAAATTTTACTCTGCAAAGTTACTATGGAGTGTTGTATAATAAAAATAATATAAATTATAGGTAAGTATTATAATATTTATATGTTTGGGTTTTTAGTTTGAAAGTTATTGGTTGCTAGTTTTATACTGTGGTTTAAAGCCTGGTTTTTCCACGCTTTTATATAAAGTTTACTAGTTTTTATTGATTAATCTTTTTTTTCATGGTAAAATGTCATGCTGTATCTGAACTGGAATTTCTATTTGTCTCGTACATTTGATTAACAAATTGACAGACAATGATACAGATAGCAGTTTTTGGTGATGTGCATGGGAATCTTCCTGCATTGGAAGTAGTGTTGAAGGATATTGAAGAGAGAGGAATTCGTCAGAAGTTTTGCTTGGGTGATCTTGTAGATTTTGCTCCCTGGGGGAATGAAGTGATAGAAAGCATTAAAAGTTTAAATATCCCTTGTATATTGGGAAATCATGATGAAAGAATTGCTTTTGATTTACCTGTTTTTCCTTTATCTAAGCATTCTGAAGAAGAAACAAAGGCAAGGTTTGTTGCGATTGATCATTCGAAAAAACATATTACAGAAGAAAACAAAAAGTTTCTTTCCGAACTTCCTTTTCACTTGAAACTAAATTATAAAATAGGCAATAAGCATTGGAATATTCAGTTGGTACATTCCAGTCTGGAAAGCAATGATACTTACTTATACGAATCAGAAAATGATGAGGTTTTTACCAGTATGCTGGAAGATTCAAAGGCTGATATTATTCTGATGGGACATACTCATCTATCATTTACAAAACAGTTTGAAAATAAAAAATGGGCAGTCAATTGTGGTTCTGTTGGAAGGTCTAAAGAAACAAATAGATTAGCTTCTTATCTCATATTGACTTTGGATACTGAAAAGATTACCCCTGAAATTATACAATTAGCATATCCGCTGGAAGAAACTGCCCGTCAGATCGAGGAAAGCGGGATTCCGGATTATTATGCTTCCTTTTTAAGAAATGAAAATGTATTAATATTATAATTATTTTGTAAATTTGCATCAGAATATTAATAAATAAGTCATGGTCAATTTAGAATGGTATCGTACTTTTAAGGCGATCTATAAAACCGGGACATTGACAGGTGCAGCTGATGCCTTATTCATTTCGCAGCCCGGGGTGAGCTTACATTTAGGTTCACTGGAAGCGTATGTAGGATATAAATTGTTCGACAGAACCGGTAGAAAAATGATTCCTACAGAGAGAGGAAAAGTATTGTTCAATGCCATAGCAGAACCTCTTACCAAGTTGGAAGATGTAGAGAAGAATTTTCAGAAATCTACAGAAAAACATACCCCAACCATTAGCGTCGGAATGTGTTTTGAAACTTTTCAAACGACTTTGGAGCAATATGTTTCTTCACTACCTTTCAACCTGATTATAAGCTTTGGAGAGTATCCTGAAATGCTGGATCAATTGGATAAAGGAATCCTGGATCTTATTATTACTCCAAAAAAAGGATCTTCTCCTAATATAGAACATGAAGCATTTTCTTCTGAACAGATTATTCTGGTAGGTGGAAAGGATGTAGATACAGATGCTTTTAAGAAGGTTTTAAAAACAAAAGATATAGAGCAGATCGAAGCGTGGCTAAAGAATGAAAAATGGTATGGAACTACAGGAGATATGGAACATCTTTTCCAATACTGGACTTTAAACTTTGGGCACAAACCGAATTTCCGTCCGAATTATATTGTTCCGAACTTAAACTCCATCATCCGTTGTCTGAAAGGAGGAACAGGATTAGCGGTGGTTCCTGATTTTTTATGCAAAAATGAAATCGAAAGCGGAGAAATTAAGCTGATCTGGGAAGGAAAGAAAAAACTGGAAAACACTTTGTATTTCGGATGTAGAAAGAAAACCAATTATCAAACGGAGATAGAACATATTAAAGGTTTATTCCGTAAGATGATGGGTAAGTAAAACCATATCCCTCATCTGTAAACCGTTTTCATAAATCGGGGATGGGTAATTTTCAATAAAGAAATCTTTACGTATCCCTGTTTTTTTGAAATCGTTTTTCTCATAAAACCGAATCTGCTGAAATCCGGTATCTGAAGTTCCGACACTCAGGACTTCATAATGATTATCAAGGGCTATTTCCTTGGCTTTTTTTATTAAAATACTTCCGAGTCCTTTACTTCTGTAGCTTTCAATGACTGCCATATTTTTAATCTCAAGTTCAGTATCACTGTTTTTACATAAAGCCATAACGGCAATATTTTCTGTTCCATCCTGTAAGAGATAGATATCACATTTGAAAATGTATTGATCAATGGCTTCAGTGGTCTCGTCAGCTAACAATAGTAATTCATAAGGAATCTCCGAATCGTTGGCAATTTTGTTGAAAGTATATTGTTCCATCTATAAGCTTATATGAATAGTTTGAGAATCATCATTTCCACAAAAATAAGGAAAATAGAGACTTGAATCCAGTCATAGATTGAATCGTAAATATTGGAGGTTGGAAATCGCGAAGACGCAAAAAAATAAATAATACGCTGCTTTTAAGGCGCAAGAAAATCGAAGATTCTCAGCAATATTCTATTGCTGATATTTTGCTGCTAATGCACAAATAGATTTTATGCGTAAGTTCTGAAAGTATAATTTTATTCAGTAAGGGCATTAAAAATCATCGGTATTCAATTTTATCGCAGATAAAATCCTAGCGTCTTAAATACAACGCCTCAACGAGAGAAATCTAGCGTCTTCGCGGTTTTCCAACATCACTGCAAACACTCATTAAATAACATTTTTTTAACAAAAACAGTAAAATTGGTAAGCCGAAGTTCCGTTTTTTTGTCGCAAATTTGTTTAATCACTTTATATTAATCATTAAAATAAAGACTTATGCAAAAGAAAACCTATACAGGGCAACCTGTAGTAACCTTAAATAATGGAGTAGATATTCCTGCTTTAGGCTTTGGAGTATGGCAGATGGAAGATCTGCAAGAATGCGAAAATGCAGTAATCAAAGCTATTCAGACAGGATACAGAATGATTGATACTGCTGCTATTTATCAAAATGAAACCGCTGTAGGTGCTGCAGTGAAGAAAAGTGGAGTAGACAGAGATGAATTGTTCATTACTTCTAAAGTTTGGGTTCAGGATCATGGGTATGAAAAAGCAAAAAAGGCATTCCAGAGAACGTTAGACAGATTACAGATGGATTATTTGGATATGTATCTTATTCACTGGCCTTATGGTGACTTTTTGGGAACCTGGAAGGCTTTAGAAGATCTGTATCAGGAAGGAAAGATTAAAGCGATCGGAGTTTGTAATTTTACGGTTGAAAAGCTTGAAGAATTAAAAGCAAATTCAACAGTTCTTCCGGTAATTAACCAGATTGAGCTGCATCCTGTTTTTCAACAAAAAGAATTACAAGTTTATAACAGAGAAAATAATATCATCACTCAGCCATGGAGTCCGCTTGGAAATGGAAATGCAAATCTTTTGAGTAATCCTGATTTAAAATCAATCGCAGAGAAATATGGTAAAACAGTTGCTCAGGTCATTTTGAGATGGCATTTACAGGAAGGATTTGTGGTAATTCCAAAATCTGTTACTCCATCAAGAATTGAGGAGAACTTTAATGTATTTGATTTTGAACTTACAGAGGATGAAATGAATGTTGTTCGTTCTTTAGATACAGGAAAAAGACTATTCTTTGATCCAAAAGACCCTGAATGGGAACAGAAAATGTTGAATGCTGTAGCGGATATTTAAGCTTAATTAAAAATTATATCTCCCACAGATTTCCCAAATTTCACAGATTAAAAATCTGCGTAATCTCTGAGATCTGTGGGAATTTTATTTTCTGCTGGGTGTGAGGAATATCATATCCTATTGAAAATGAGGTGTACTTATTTTTTGTACCTTTTTATTTAAAATAATTTCTATGTTTTGGCCAGATATAATCAGCAAAAAATTAGGAGTGCAATATCCTATCATTCAAGCTCCGATGTTTGGAGTAAGTACTGTACCAATGGTTGCTGCTGCTGCCCGTGCAGGTTGCCTGGGATCTTTGGCATTGGCTGATCTTTCGGCAGATGAATCTATTGAACTGATACGAGAAACAAGAAAATTAACGAATAAACCTTTTGCTGCGAATATTTTTACTCATTATATTCCTGAAGTGACTGATGCTTTAAGGGCAAAATTCGCTCAAACTAGACCGTTTTTAGAACAGCTGGCAAAGGATAACAATATTGAAGTCAGCCTTCCTGATCTGGAAGATCTTAAAGTGAGATCTTACCATGAGTTGGTAGATGCAGTTATTGAAGAAAACTGTAAGATTTTAAGCTTTACTTTCGGAAATCTGGATGCCCAAAGTATTCAGAAACTGAAAGAAAATGGGGTAACACTCATCGGAACCTGTACCTCTGTGAATGAAGCTTTAATTTTAGAAAAATCAGGAATTGATATTATTTGTGTGCAAGGAACGGAAGCAGGTGGTCACAGAGGAACTTTTGATCCTGACCATGTTCTCCAAATCGGAGGATTGTCTTTATTATCACAGGTATATGATCATGTGAAAGTTCCACTAATCTATGCAGGCGGAATTTACAATGGTAAAACTTTGCAGGCAGTAAAAGAGCTGGGAGCCCAGGGATTTCAAGTAGGTAATCTTTTATTATGTTCTCAAGAAAGTGCTATGCAGCCTTTTGAAAAAGAAAGGCTTAAAAAGGTGAGAGAAGATGAGATTATTTTAACGAAAAGTTTTTCAGGTAGATATGCGAGAGGAGTGAGAAATAAATATATAGAAGCCGTTGAAAATTCTGAATATATCTTACCTTATCCTTATCAGAATAAACTGACTAATGCACTTCGTAAAGCTGCAAAGTCTAAGCAGGATCCAGATTTTGTAGGTATTTGGGCCGGGCAATCTATTCATGAGTATAGTGAGCTTTCTACGGAACAAATTCTGAGAAATCTCATATTTCAAATAGAGGAGAAGTAATTGAAATTGTATTATCTTCGGGGCTTAAATATAATTTTAAACTTTAATCATGAAAAAATTATTTCTGGCACTTGCCGCATTTTCTGCTATTGTATCATGCAGTAGTGATGATAACAATTCTAAAAAAGAAGAGGTATCTCCAATTGTAGGAACATGGAATCAGTATAAAGCAGATGTTTATACTACTTCTGATAATAAAACAAAAGCAGTTTATCCTTCAGGCTGCGAATCAGAAAATACTTTTGAATACAATAAAACCGAAGTGAATACTGTAGGCCATTCGTTGAATAAAGATGGTGCATGTGTTCCGTCTGATTATCATAATGCGAAATATACGTATGATCAAAATGCCAAGAAATTATGGTATAATAATTCTAACAGAGTTTATAAGGTTAATAAATTAACATCGACAGAATTAGTGACAGAAGATAATACAGAAGATAGAGATGGTGATGGGATGAATGATGTGGTGATAAGATATTTCAGAAGAGTTAAATAAAAAATAAAAAATTCCCTTTGGTTGTACTAAAGGGAATTTTTCTTTATATCAGGTTGTGAAACGAGTTATTTTAATGGATTGAAGAAATTATAGAAGTCTACATCACTAGAAATATTTAATCTTTTTTTATTACTCATTTGTTTTCAAATGGTATTATGGAATGGCTATAACATGAAAACCTCCTTTCAGCATCACTGAAAGGAGGTTTTATTTCTATACTTCAAATTGAATTATTTTGTCAGATCCAATCCGCCAAAATTTCCTGAACTCATCATGAGGTAAACTCCGTCTGTTTTATCCAAAGTATTCCAGTAAGCATGAAGATCTTCAGCATTGGTAAAAACCCTTAGATGATCATTCTTGAATTTTTCTTTAATAAATTCAGGAGAGATAGGTTCCATTCTTTTAATCTTTAAAGCATCTTCGGAATAGAAAACGATAGCTTCATCCAATCCGTCCATAGCATGATCATACTGCTCTAAAAAGGCAGGGTTTAAGCTGGAATAGGTATGAAGTTCAAGGAAACCATATTTTCTTTCGTTTTTGAACTGTTCTTTGAATGCTTTTACTGCAGCTTTTACCTTACTTGGTGCATGGGCAAAGTCTTTATATAATGTTCCTTTGTCTTCTCTTTCTACTTTTTCAAGACGTTTAGAAGCTCCTTTAAAGCTCATAATCGCCTCATAGAAGTCCTCATCCATGATTCCCAATTGTTGGCAAATATGTCTTGCTCCTTCCATATTCAGCAGATTGTGTGCGCCAAACACAGAAAGAGGAACATCTCCCATTTCGGTTTTTAAATATACTTTTCCGTTACTGATTTCATAATCAGGAGTTTTATAAGGGATTTTTCTAAAGTAGTTTTCTGCGTTTTCCACTACTTTCACTACTTCCGGGTCTTCTTCATTGTATACTAAAACCCCACCTGCTGTAATGCTTGCAACAAATTTTCTGAATTGATCGATATAGTCATCAAAAGTTTTGAAAACATTGATATGATCCCATGCAATACCACTCATTAAAGCAATATTCGGTTGGTACAATAAAAATTTTGAACGAAGATCAATAGGAGAGGAAAGGTATTCATCACCTTCCAATACCATGAAATCATTATCCTGAGTCAGTTTTACCATACAGTCGAAACCTTCCAATTGTGCTCCTACCATAAAGTCTACATCTTTCTGATGGAAATTCAGAACATGAAGGATCATGGAGGTAATGGTTGTTTTTCCGTGAGAACCGGCAATTACAACTCTTGTTTTATTTTTAGACTGTTCGTATAGGAACTCGGGATAAGAATATATTTTTAACCCTAATTCCTTTGCCTTTGCCAATTCAGGATTGTCCTGATGAGCATGCATACCAAGAATAACAGCATCAATGTCTGATGTGATTTTTTCCGGGAACCAACCCATTTCCTGAGGTAATATTCCCTTTTTCTCCAATCTGGATTTAGATGGTTCAAAAATAGCATCGTCTGAACCGGTAACCTGATATCCTTTATCTTTTAATGCGATGGCTAGATTGTGCATGGCGCTTCCGCCAACGGCAATGAAGTGGGTTTTCAATTGTATTTACTGTTTTTTAACATTAGTATTAATGATCTGCTGAAAAGCTTCAAGGATGTTATTCCAGTTTGTCTGATAATTGGGAATAATCAGGCTGGCATCTGTTTTACTGCCTTCATTGGGTCCTTTTTTAATATTGATCGAAGTAGAGATATTATCGTACAATTTTTTACGATCCTCCTGTATTCTCCTGAAATTATTCTGAGAAAGAACCTGATCCAGTTTCTTTAGATCTTCACTTGAAATTTTAAAATCTTGTTTGTATTTTTTTCCCTGTCCTTCAAAAGAGTAATGTACATTATTTCCTTTGATCAGCAGATTTTCATATACAGGAGCAAAGCCACCACTTTTTGAATAACTGATATCGAAATCAGAATATACTTTTTGGCTGTTGCACGAAACTAATACTATGATAGCGAATAAAATTCCGATTATTCTGTTCATAATTTTTAATTTACTTTAATTATTGGAGTCCTTTTGTTCTAATTTTTTAGCTTTAAGTTCTTCATCATAATTGTGTAATAGATTGAAGTCTTCCGTCTGCTCAATGGCAGTCATGATCTTCAATAAAATTTCCGGTGCTTTTTCATTATCATAATCGATATCCAGAGGAGCCTTAAATTCCATGGTAGGTTTTACACCGGTTACCTTTACACGGAGTCCTTTTTTATCAAAAGCTCTTCTGAACCCGTTTATTTTGATTGGAATAACAATAGGACGTTGGTTTTTTACGAGTTTAGCAGTACCTCTTCGTCCCTGGGCAAAGGCAGATGTTGTTCCTTGCGGGAATGTAGCTACCCAGCCATTATCCAAAGCTTTCATAATATTGTCTACTTCACTCATATCCACCATCCTGTTCACATTCTTTCCTTCTGCTCTCCAGGTTCTTTTTACAGTAACAGCTCCGGCAATTTTGAAAATTTTTGGAAGAATACCTTTATTCATGGTTTCTTCTGCTGCTACATAGTAGAAATCGATCTTTGGATTCAACAGGTAGATCGGGTTTTTAATCGTATTTAAATACCCATTATTTACGGCGCAAAACGCATGATACATTGCAGCTACATCTGCAAAATAAGTTTGATGATTAGACACAAACAATACATTGGAATCCGGAAGATCCACAAGATGTTCTGTTCCGGTTATTTTTAACTTATTAAAGCCGTTGAATCTTCTGTATGATACAACTCCTAAAATAAAAATAATAAACCTTTTTAAAAAATAAGGTGTTCCGAATGCATCGGTGAATATATTTTTTTTCGCCATTTTTCAATTAAACACGGTAGTGCAAAGTTACATTTTTTTCAACAACTGGCTGAATTCACTTAATATCATTGCTGTGGCACCCCAGATAATATATCCGTTGAAATTGATAACCGGAACCTCATTTCCGCCGGCACTTGGAAGCGCCATGATTTCAGGGGTATCAGACAGATTTAAAAAAGAAGTGATCGGAAATTCAATGGTTTCTACGGCTTCACTCTGCTGAAGAACGAAAAGAGGGTTCTTTTTAGTATATGAAATATAAGGATAGACATAGAAATTACTCGGTGGAATATAGATAGGAGACATTTCTCTGATAATTCTCACATAGTGCTTATCTATTCCAATTTCCTCGGAAGTTTCACGAACGGCAGTTTCTGCAAAATCCTGATCCATTTCTTCACGCTTTCCACCAGGCAATGAGATCTGTCCACTGTGTCGGTCGTGTTCATTGATGGTTCTTTGAATCAAAGGAAAATACCATTCGTTGTCCTTTAGATACAATACGATGTTGACAGCTGCAAACTTGGGGTTTTTAGCCAATACTTCATCGTACGTAAAAACGGGACGAGACGGAGGAGAGAATACTCCATGGGCTGGTGCACCGGGAAGGTCTACGCTTTTTATTTTCCGTAATAAATCTTTTCCAAAATTTTCCATAGCTCAAATTTAACAATATATTCCTGAAGAAATAAAGGACTTAACATTAATTAACCAATAGAAGCCGTCAATAGTCAATTTTGCTTCGCAAGTGAATGGTGAATGGTTGTTGTTTATTATTTTAACGGACAACCTTAATCAAACTTTAAACCTTGAACTTTAAATGTTAATAGTGAATGCTTGTTCTCTAAAATTGACAAGCGAAGCGAATTAACGATTCATCATTCACATCCAGTATACCGTATTTCTACGTAACTGAAATCCGTGACCTGATCAATCCCAAAAACAATGACTTTAGGAATGGTAAACAGTGACTTTTAAAATTTACACTTTGATGGTGGTTTTTCACTTTGATATAGCGTATACCTTTGTCTCACTATTAACCAATTAATTTTTACTAAAATGAAAAATTTACTTACAGGTGTGTTGACACTAATCGCCATGAGTTTCGGGTTTGCTCAAGCTAATATTGATGTAACTACCCAAACAGGAAACTTGAACGTTGCAACAGTAGACCAAACAGGTCTTGTGAACATTAATTCTTTGACACAGAATGGTAATCGTAATACGGCAGATATTGATCAGGTAGGTATTTTTAATAGAAATACTGCAATAAGTACCGGAAATAGAAACTCCGTTGATGTGGATCAAATTGGTATTGGAAACGTAAATACCGTAACCCAAATAGGAAATAGAAATGATGCTTCAACATGGCAGCTTGGTCTGTTTAATTCGACTGAACAAACTCAGATCGGAAGACGAAATGATGCTTCTTCAATGCAAGTAGGTATAGGTAACTCAGTGGTTCAATATCAGGATGGAAGACGAAACGTAGCTTCAGCTGTTCAGTTAGGAAGTGGTAATGCCGCTTATCAGGTTCAGTTAGGAAGACGAAACGAAGCCAGTGGACTTCAGATAGGAGCTAACAACTTGCTTATTCAATATCAGGATGGTAATGACAACAGTGCCAGTAATGTACAATTAGGTAGTAGTAATATTGCTGTTGCTGCTCAGGTTGGTAACGATAATACGAGTATGGGAGTACAAGTAGGAAGTGGAAACCAATTATATCAAGCACAATTAGGAAATTCTAATACAGCTATTGATCTTCAGATGGGTAATGGTAACTTCACTGGAGTAACTCAAACAGGTGATGCTCATGTTCATCTTGGTACTCAGATTGGTAACGGAAACTCTATGATTGTGAATCAGTCAAATTAAGCCCTTTTAGATACTGTAATCTTTAAAGTAGAAGGAGAAGCTACAGGTTGGTTTCTCCTTTTTTGCTAAAAAGATGAAATATACCGGGAATTGATACTCCATATTGATGGCTGCCGGGTGTATTTTTTCCATTGATGATGAATGTATCTTTAATTTAAATTAAACACGAATGTCATGTTTACCTTGAGATGGAATATTTTAATTTTTTGTATGATAATACCATTGCATGCTCAGGAAATTGATTGGGATAAGGTCAACAGCAATACAATCCTCAATCTTGTCACCAAACAATCTACAGATCAGAATATCGGTTATTCCAATATCATTCAAATAGGTGATAATAATAATGCAGAACTTTCACTTAACAGCAGAACATATATTACGGTAAAGCAGCTCGGAGACTTTAATGCTCTTTATTTTATGAATTCATTTACAGATAAGAGTACCAAAACTGCAATTACAGCCCAAGGAAATAATAATATTATTGATGTTATAGGGAGTAATAGCATTTCTGACGGAATTCAGATCAATGTGAAAGGTGATAATAAGACCATTTTCATGAGAAATTATTAAATCATAAATGATGAAATCCTTATCTATCCTGAGTTTAGTCACTTTTTTTGTCTTCCTGTCGATATTGGGTTATGGGCAGGAGGATAAAAAAGTAACCGCAAGAATTGAAAGCAGTATGCTGGAAAATCAGATTAAAATGAAGGCGGTTATTGTGAATAATACAGCTGTTTACAAAGAGTTGAATTATCTTTTGATATCGATAAAAAAAGGAAGCGGTGGAAATCTATCCAATAATCAGCAAAGTGGTAAGTTTTCTATCAATCCGAATGAAGTGAAGGTGCTATCCGAAATCAGTGTAAATCTTGAAACCCAAGATGCCTTAAAGGCTTTCCTTTACGTACGAGACGAGCAATCTAAAGTTCTAGTGGCTAAAGACAGTCTTGAATTGAATAGTGATCTTTTTAAAAAGAAAACTGCCAAAATAGAAGACGATGCTGTTTATGAGCTAAGGGGGCTTACTATAGACGAGACTAAAACCAAAGTAGGGAAAGACTTTTATGATATGTTTTATATTCAATACAGTCAGCTTCCGGACAAGAGCAGTAGTGCTATTACTATTTCTGAACTTCCTCTTCGCGGAACAAGCGGTCAGATCAATATCCAGATTGATGATAAAATCATTTACAGCTTTATGACCAACCCTGGAGAAGACTATTTACAAGAACAGCTGGCTTTTAGTTTAAAATATATCAAAGAATTTACAGCTAAGAAAAATCTTATAAAAAATGAATTTATCTACTAAAAACGTCTGCTATGAAAACTTTTATTATTCTTTTAATTTTTGTTGCGGGCATTTTCTTAGGAAAATCACAACAACTTGTTTATAAGCCTATAAATCCAGCATTTGGAGGTGATACTTTTAATTACCAATGGCTTTTAAGCTCGGCGAATGCACAGAATCAGTTTGATCAAAAAAACGATTACAGCAATCTGCTTGATAAAGTAAATTCCCTTGACAGTTTTACTCAGAGTTTAAATAGACAAATCCTTAGTGAGCTTTCAAGAAAACTCTTTGATCAACAGTTTGGTGATGGAAAGATACAGCCGGGTAATTACCTTTTTGGGTCACTTTACCTACAGGTTACTAATACCAATCAGGGACTTTTGATTAATATTTTGGATACTAGTACAGGTGATCAGTCCGAGATCGTCATTCCAAAATAAAATAAAAATTTTAAAACAAACTTATCATGAGAACTTACACTTACACCAGAATTTTTTTCTGTAGTTTTCTGCTATGTGTTTTGCAGGCTTGTAGTTCGATCTTTGGTTTACCCTCAGATCCTGAAAAGCCAACAATGGGAGAAATCACTTCTTCCACAGAGGAACTGAAAAAACTCCCTTTACCCAAAGAAAAAATAGTCATAGGGGTTTATAAATTCAGAGATCAGACTGGCCAGTACAAACCTTCTGAAAATGGAAACAACTGGAGCACTGCGGTTCCTCAGGGTACCACAACGATTCTTATTAAAGCACTTGAAGATAGCCGTTGGTTTATCCCTATCGAAAGAGAAAACATAGCTAATCTGCTTAATGAAAGACAAATTATCCGATCTACCCGTCAGGAATATATAAAAGATGCGGATAAAACCTCTCAAGCACTTCCTCCACTTCTATACGCCGGAATTCTTCTGGAAGGAGGAGTTATTTCTTACGACAGCAATATTTTGACCGGAGGCCTTGGAGCCCGTTACTTCGGTATTGGCGCTTCTACACAATACCGACAAGATAGAATTACTATTTATCTGCGTGCTGTTTCTACCCTCAATGGAGAAATTCTTAAAACGGTTTATACTTCTAAAACCATTCTCTCAACCAGCATTAATGGAAGCTTTTTCAGATATATAGATACAGAAAGACTTCTGGAGGCTGAGGTAGGCCTTACCCAAAACGAACCCGTTCAGTTGGCCGTAACCGAAGCTATTGAAAAGGCTGTAAAATCACTTGTCGTAGAAGGTATTCAGGATAAAATATGGGGGAAAGCAATTGATAGCACGGCAAACTATCAAGCATTAATCAATGAATACCGTAAAGAACAGGAGAATAATAACGGAAGGGTAATTGGTAACAGATATCCCGAAAATTATAGACAAAAAGTTTCCGTATTTGCGAATGTAGAGGCTCAGAAGGTAAAAGATGACTATGTAAATCCTAAAATGAATATCGGAGGAAAAGTAGGAATCAAATATTTCCTTACTCCAAACTTCAATGTTGAGGTAAATGGAAGCTATTTTACTCTTGAGAATGAGAATATAATAAAAAGGAATTTCTTCAGCCCTGAAGTTAACCTTGAATACCTGCTTTTCCCAAAATATAGATTCAGTCCATACATCTATGGCGGAGTAGGAGCTTTGTATTCTAAATATACTCCTCAATATAAAGGACAAGTTGGAGGCGGACTTGAATATATGATTAATCATAATTTTTCACTGAGAGCTTCTGCTCAATATGATCTTGGATTCAAAGATGATTGGGAAGGGCTTGTCAATGGAAAAAGGAAAGATCAGGCGTTGCGCTTTGCATTGGGAATCAATTTTTACCTTGGAAACAAATAAAAACACGAATTATGAAAACTTTAATCAAAATACTCAGCATATTCATCCTTACTTTTTGTCTGTTTTCATGTAATGAAGACCTTGTAGAACAGGCTCAAACAGGAACTTTAAAAGGAAAAGTAGTAAAAAGAGGAAGCAATGTACCGCTTGCTAATGTAAAGATATTTACAACCCCTACAACCCAAACGGTTTTCAGTGGTGCGGATGGCTCCTTTGAAATTACGGCAATGCCGGTAGGTAATTATTCTGTAAAAGCAGAACTTTCAGGATATATTACAAGCTTTCAGTCTGTCAACATGCAGAGTCAAAATCAGCTGGTAACAGTCGTATTTGAAATGAGTGATGATACCTCTCTGAACTCTCCGCCTACGACACCGCAGCTTTTAAGTCCGATAGATAACGCAGTTAATCAACCGTTAAGTGTTGAACTGACCTGGAGTGCAACTGATCCGGATACAGCAGATGTCTTAAAATATAGTTTAACAATTAAAAATAATCTTGACACTAATGTGATTCAGGTTAATGATTTGACAGCTAATCACTATACGCTTTCAAATCTGAAGTTTGGTGTAAGTTACTTCTGGCAGGTGTCTGTTTCGGACGGCATTCACCAGCCAGTTTTAAGTCTGATCAGTAAATTTACGACCAATACGGTTCCATCCAACAGGTATCATTATGTAAGAAAGCTGAATGGTAATTTTGTGATCATGTCAAGCGATGCACAAGGAAATAGTTTTCAGTTTACCGATTCTTCTTATAATAGCTGGAGACCAAGGATGAATAATAATGCAGGGCTTATTGCATTTCTTCGGACAGAAGGCGGAAGTACACATCTTTATACAGCAAATCCTGATGGTTCTAATCCTTTTAAAGTCACCACCGTATCGGTAGCAGGTTTCAATAATTATGAAATGGATTTTGCCTGGAGTACCAATGGTAAGGAATTAATTTATTCAAATTTTAACAAACTATATAGGATTAATAAAGATGGCAGTGGACTATCTCTGGTGTATACAACTCCGGATGGCAGTATGATATCAGAATGTGACTGGAGCTATGATGGAAGTAAAATTGCCATCAAAACCAATGATTATAACGGTTATAATACAAAAATTTATGTCATAGATATGATGGGGAATATTCTGAAGACGATATTATCTGGGTCTGCAGGCGCGAGTGGAGGTCTTAATTTTTCAGTAGACGGACAACTTCTTTTGTTTACTCATGATGTATCAGAGTATCAGGATGGAAGCGGAAATTATCGCCAGCTGGATTCCCATATATTTATTTATAATCTTACAGATAATACTGTAAGTGATATTTCTTCAGCAAGCGAAAAAGCAATGGGAACCAATGATCTGGATCCGAGATTTTCGCCTAATAATGCACAGGTTATCTTTATGAATACCTCTAATGATAATATTTCTCAAAGAAATGTAATGGTTATAGACTTGAATAGTAACCTTACTGACCTTTCACGGGCTGCGCTTTTCAGTAATGCTGAAATGCCAGATTATGAGTAAAGAAAAACAAAGAAAATGTAAGTTTTAAGGTATAAAGATTCTGACCTTTTATCTTTGGTCAGAAATCTTTATATCTCTTGTCTCATTATCATTCTAAGTTTAATGAATAGGTACAAAAAATTCCGGGTTATATGATCCGGAATTTTTATTATTTGATGGCTTCTATCTCAGTCGATGATATGGTTTTCAATCGCATATTTTACAACACCTGCTATGTTTTTTACATTGAGTTTCAAAAGAATTCTTTTTCTGTGTGTTTCTACCGTATTGATGCTGATAAATAGTTTTTCAGAAATATCTTTGCTGCTGAATCCATCGCATATATGTTTTAGAATTTCCATTTCGCGGCGGGTAAGGGGATCTCTGATATGAAGATTTTGTTTTCCTTGTTCACTGCTGATGAAGCTTATCATCCTTTCTTTTGCATGATCACAAATATAAATTTCATTCAATAATAATGCATTGATGGATTTTAGAAATTCCTCGTACCTGCAAGTCTTATCAAGATAGCTTTTGATGCCTTTGTTGAATAGCTTCCGAATATCAATTACATCATAGCAGTTGCCAATGATGATGATTTTGATATTGCTGTGCTCCGAGATAATGTTTTCTACAGATTTGCTCAGTTCAGTAAGCATGAGCATATTGGAACTCATGACGAGAATTTCAGGGGGGGCATCTTTTAAATGTTTAGAGAGAGTTTCTAAGGAATTACAGATGTCTATTGTATTAAAAATTTTGCTCTGCATCAGTAATTTTGATAAGCCTTCTGTATATAACATCGGTTCATCAAAAATAGTTAATCTTGGTTTCATCATAGTTAGTTTTTGTTTGTATAAATGTATGAAAAAAACTTCATGTTTTAAACAAAAATGATGAATATTTTAACTTTAATTATGATTATTATGTAATAAAATATTATTTTTATTGATTATTTGATAAATAAATCTCTTTTGTTTGAATTTTGACTTGTTATTTTAGAGTTATTGTTGCTGGATTGCGAGTTTTATTGATGTTTTAGAAGGATTGAAAAAAATATTTTTTTATTATTTAATTAACACAGTAGGGATATGTTTTACAGGGAAATTAACAGAGTTGGCAATAAAACAATATTCATTAGCCTTATGATGAAGTTGTTTTGCCTTTTCAATCATTGATTCCTCAGCAACTGTAACGGTAGGATGTAGGGTAACTTCTGTAAAATGACCGCTTCCAGTAGTTGTTTCCGTCATAATCCCGGTAGCTTCATCAATATATTCTACTATAATAATCCCTGCTTCAGAACAAAAATGAAGATACCAAAGCATGTGACAAGACGAAAGAGAAGAAAGAAACATATCTTCAGGGTTGTGCTTGGTTTTATCTCCCCGGAATGCCGGATCAGATGAACCTTCAATAATAGTTTTATTTTCTACCGAAATAGTGTGGCTTCTTTCATAATCTCTATAGCCACTGGTTCCGGTTCCTTTGTTTCCTGTCCATTGAATAGTGGTTTTGTAGTGGTGGTTTTTCATAATTAAAAGATAAAAGATAAAAGATAAAAGATAAAAGATAAAAGATAAAAGATAAAAGATAAAAGATAAAAGATCTTATCATTAAACCTCTATTGAGCATGAGGATATCAACATCAATAGAGGTGGGCTTTAGCTCACCTTAAAATATATAAAATAAATCCAATGGCTTTAGCCAAAACTTAAAAGGTATAGCATGTCTTTACTCATTAGGCTAAGATAATAAAAAACCTCCGGTAAAAACCAGAGGTATGTATTGAATTAATTCTTAATAAGTTTTTTTACAGTATTGCTTCCGTTTTCAAAAGTAACTTTAGCTATATAAGCTCCTTTAAGCAATTCTGGAACAGCAGTATTTGAATCTTTTATGATTTTTACAACCTTTCCATTCGGAGAATAGATTTCAATTTTGCTCACTTTTTCCTTTGATTGATAAACAAGCTTTTGTTGGACAGGATTTTCAAAATAAATACTTTGGTCTTCTTTTTTTATATCTACAGTTGATAAAGTACCACTGCTAAGCAAGTATTTTGCAATATGACCATTTCCTCTTATTATAATATGGCTATTGTTGATGATCATTTCTTCCACGTCAGAATCTGTTTGCAAATAATTGCCAAAAAGAGGATCTATTGAGCCGTTTTGAGTAAGCTTAGAAATTAAATTATTGGAATTGCCTGCACCTCCAATATAGTAGGAACCTCCTTTTTCAACAATACTTTGAACCCATGAGCCTCCATTCAGCCCGGAATCTGTATTTGAACTGTAATTAAATGTAGTGTCAAGAGTGCCATCTGGGTTAATTCTTAATAATTTATCCTCTGAAGCTAATGAGAAAAGGATTTTATTGTTAGTATCCACAAGTACGGCATTAGTGCTTCCATAGCCAGAGCCATTGGTATCTACTAAGGATACCATACCATTATTTCCGAAATTCGTTAGAGGCTGCCCATTTGAGTTAAATTTTTGAATAAATCCACCATTACTGCTAAAGCAAATAATATTAGATTGATAATCCATTCTTACAAATGTCCTGCCGGGAGGAGTTCCTTGTGTAGCCGTATAACCATTGTCACCAAAAGTGTGATCCAGGCTTCCGTCAGAATTAAGTCTGAAAATGACATGCCGATTCTGAATGTTTGGAATGTATTTGATCGCATGAACAAGTATTTTATCATTTTGTATAAGGATTCCATACGAAGCGTAATTCTGATCAGGAACTAAGTTGGGAACTACTACAGTACCATTGGTTCCAAAAGTAGGATCTGGTTGACCGTTTGGATGCATTCTGGATATTGCCAATGATTCTGTATTGATAAAACCAAAAACGATTAATTTCCCATCTGATTGTATTTTAGCTTCATTTAGGTAACTGTTGTGAGGTAATTGTAAGCTTCCGTTAACTCCAAAAGTTGTATCTGGTATCCCATTGGCTGTAAGCTTTTTTACATAAGATTCGGTAACATTCAGACCAGGATATGTATTTGTATTATGAGTAAAGTAAATTTCACCATTGGGATTTTGAACCATTGACCAAGTGTGATTTCCGGGCATAGTATATATTCCATTGGTCGCAAAATTCGGATCTTTGGAAATGATTTGTGCAAAAGCTGTTTGTACTACAAAGAGTAGTGCGATAAATATATTTTTTGTCATTTGTTTTTTTTAAAAGTCTAATAATACCTTTCTTATTTCTTTATCAGCTTTTTACTTGTTTCATTTCCATTGGTAAATCTGATCTTTAGCATATAAATTCCACTTGGAAGCTCAGAGAGATCCGAGTGGCTGTTTTTTACCGTTTTGATAAGCTTTCCGGTTGAAGAGTATATTTCTATAGATTGTACAGTTTCCTTTGTATGGTAAATTAAATCTTGCTTAATTGGATTTTCAAACGAAATGGCAGTTTTGCTGGCTTTAGAAAAATCTGCAGTGGCCAAAGTGGAGTTATTTAATAGAAATTTTAAAATTTGCTTTTCTCTTATTGCCAAAAGGCTTGCTTCGTTGATAATCATGTCTGTAATAAATAAAGAACCCACTGCATTTTCTGAATAATAATTAAAAGTAGGGTCCACGGCTCCTGTTGAAGTAAGCTTGGATATTAAAAAAGTTTCTCCACTTGGGCCTGTTATCCAGGATATATAATAGCTTCCGTTCTTTTCAGTAATAAAAGAGGAGAGAATACCATCATTAAATGGGGCCGCAGTATTGTCAAATGCAAAAGTATTATCGCGGATTCCATTAGGGGTTATTCTAAAAATTTCATTGTTAAGGACATTGGCACATACAATATAATTATTACTATCCATAAAGGCTGTTCCTACTGTTCCGGGACTATTCGTGAAAACAAGAGCTCCATTGTTTCCGAAGCTTGTCAAAGGTTGTCCGTTACTGTTATATTTTTCCATACCTCCATTAGGGTAGGTTGTGTTGGAGTTTGTGTTGGAGTAATTGGTGATAAGACTCACAATATTGGATTGATTGTCTAAAAATACAAAGTTCCCCATGGTCTTTATAGAACCATTGTACCCGAAAGTATTATCTATGCTTCCGTCATTGTTGAGTCTGTAAATACTTTTATAAAAATTAGATGGCCCTTCAGTTGACATTCCATAGATGATAATTTTATTATCCTGAAGGTATAAACCATAGCCTGTACCGTTGAAATCAGTGAAAATATTTGAAATTTTTGAAGAACCATTACTGCCAAATGTAGGATCAAGCTGTCCATTGGAGGTGATTCTGGTAATAACGGCACCATCCGTATTAAAGCCAAATATCAAAAGTTTACCATCAGATTGGCGGGTAAGCTGACTGTCTACAGCAGTATAATAATTACTGATGATCGTTTCTCCATTATTTCCAAAAGAAGAATCTACAGTTCCATTAGCATTAAGTTTTGAAATAACGCATTCAGCGTTGTTTGAAGATGAATTGTTTTTGGCATAAGTAAAATAGAGGCTCTTGTCGGGATTTTGAACTATTTTGGTGTTATAGCTAGTATTGGAGCCTGTAATAGTGTATTTTCCATTGGATGCAAAGCTGGTATCATAAGAAGTGATCTGTGCAGATACACTTTGAATCATCAAAATGCATGGTAATAATAAATGTTTAATCATTGTATTTAATTTTTAAAAGTTTTCAATGGTATTATTGTTTTTCAGAGCAGTCTTTTAGGGAGTAAAGCCTTAAATGTGCTTGAAAAACAGAAGTTTTTTAAACCGTAATCATATTACTTATGAAAATTTTTGAGTGGTTTAAAAGGAGGTTATTGATGTAAATAAGTAAGAAATAGGGTAGGATATTCCAAATAAAAGGAACCATCGAGGGTGTTTTTTTTCATTTGTATTTTATTTTGATGTGTTTTCACAAATATAATAAAAAAACCTTCAGTAAAAACTGAAGGTTTTAAATTTTGTCTTAATTAGAGAATTCTATCAATTCTTCCTTTTTGGAATTGTAAATTCTGTATTCTAAATATTTAAAAGAATCCCTTGGTACAATGGTTACCCATTTTTTATACTTCATGAACCATTTCATCTGGATACTTTTAAGGAAGCCTTTTGTTAAATAAGCTTCTACGAATGGATGTACATGCAGGTAGACTTTTCCTTTCTCTTTCTGTAGGATATTTCTTAGCGTTTCTCCCATTCTTTCCACGATGACAATAGGAGCTACAATTTCTCCGTCTTTGTTCGGGTTTTCTTCTTTGGTTTCGATCTGTTTTTCCGGACGGTTTCTTTGTCTGGTAATCTGAATCAGACCGAATTTACTTGGAGGAAGAATTTTGTGGCGAGCTTTGTCGCGCTTCATTTCCTCTTTTAAATGTTCAAAGAGCTCTCTTCTGTGCTCTGAGTTGGGCATGTCGATAAAGTCGATCACAATGATGCCTCCCATATCGCGGAGGCGAAGTTGTCTGGCAATCTCAGTGGCTGCCATTTTGTTTACTTTAAGAGCATGTTCTTTATTGACAGCAGTTCCGGTAGTAATATTATTTCCGGAGTTAACGTCTACGACGTGCAGGGCTTCTGTATGTTCAATAACAAGATAAGCGCCTTTGGAGCTTGGTATGTTTACATGCTTTCCGAAGCTCTGTTTAAGCTGTTTTTCAACATTGTAATATTCCAGAAGTGGAATATGAGAATCATAAAACTGGACAATATTTTTCTTTTCAGGGGCAATTACTTCAACGTAATTGGTCATTTCGTTCACCATTTGCTCATCATCGCAGATGATATTCACGAAGTCCTGGTTAAAATTGTCTCTTAAAATAGCTGAAGCTTTGTCTTCTTCGCTTAAAACTTTAGATGGAACTTTGTTTCGTTGGATATTTTTAAAGGTGGTTTCCCATTTTTGAATCAGCTGATTCATATCATTATGAAGGTCAGCTACCTTTTTTCCCTCGGCAACAGTTCTGATGATGACTCCAAAACCTTCAGGTTTGATGCTGTCAATCAGAGTTCTTAGTCTTTCTTTTTCCTCAAAACTTTTGATTTTTTTGGAAATGGAAACCTTATTGTCGAATGGAATTAAAACCAAAAAACGTCCTGTCAATGAAACTTGGGTAGAAATTCTGGGCCCTTTTGTAGAAATAGGCTCCTTGGTGATCTGTAAAAGAACAAGATCATCCTTTGCAATGACTTTGTCTACCGTTCCGTTTTTATCTATTTCGGGTTGTATCTCGAAATTTTTTAAGCTTGAAGTGTTTTGTTTCTTAGAGATCGTATCTTTTAAAAACTTTCTGTAGGTAAGATATTGTGGTCCCAGATCCTGGTAATGCAGGAATGCATCCTTGTCATATCCGATATTTACGAATGCGGCATTCAGATTGGGTGCCAGTTTTTTTACTTTTCCTATAAACAGATCTCCAACTATAAAATCGCTTTTGTCCTCTTGCTCATGAAGTTCACATAGTCTTCCGTCTTCCAGCAGTGCAATCTTTGTAAGATCATCTTCATGCGAAACTATTAGTTCTTTCTTCATTTTGTTATCAGATAAAAATTGTTAAGATTTTAGGAAATTGGTATTGTTCTCGATTAATTCATCTATTAAATATAAGGATTTAGAATGAAAGCCTTTATATTTTTGTTAAAATAATATTTGAAACCATCCGTTTTCCGCGGAATCTTATAGTTGCAAACAAAAATATAGTCGGTGAACCTTAAAAATTTAAAACCACCAACTATATTATTATATTGTAAATCTCGAGAAAAAGAGATTATTTTTTCTTATGTCTGTTTGCTCTTCTTCTTTTCTTTCTTTTGTGAGTCGCAACCTTGTGTCTTTTTCTTTTCTTTCCGCTTGGCATAATTTTAATTTTTTAGTAACTAGTTAATATTCAGTTAATGTTCTTATTTTACTGCAACTTTCGTTTTTACTTTCTCAACAAAAGATTTTGATGGTTTGAAAGCAGGAATGTTATGAGCAGGAATCTCAATCGCAGTGTTTTTAGAAATATTTCTTCCTGTTTTAGCAGCTCTTGTTTTAATGATAAAAGATCCAAAACCTCTCAGATAAACGTTATCCCCATTATACATAGAAGTTCTGATCTCCTGCATAAAAGCTTCTACAACTTTCTGTGTTTCATTCTTTTCTGTTCCCAACTTATTTGAGATGGTGTTTACCAATTCTGCCTTTGTCATTTCCTTATTTTAATTTTAAATTTTAGGTGTGCAAATTTAGTTAAAAAAATTGAATACTAGCAAATTAGTGGCAAAATATTTTTGTTCAATGAGTTGAGCTTTTAATGTATATGCTATATTAACACAGGTTATTGGTAATTTAACAATAAAATAATATTGTAATTTAATAATGAAAAAACACCCAAAATGATAAAAAAATAGAAGCTGTAATAGTAGACTTATCAGAGGTCATACTCTTACATTTCGTATCTCATAATCACTACATACTGGAGTTGTAGTACCCATTTTCCACACAAAAACGGATCAGATGAAGTTTTGTTTTCAGTCCTAATTTTTCCGTTAGGCGGTTGATGTAAGTGTCAATCGTTCTAGTACTCAGGTTCAGTTTTTCTGCAATTTCTTTATTACTGAAGCCTTCATAGCAGAATCTCATCAGTTGTATTTCAGCCGGAGAAAGCTCTTCCTGTCCTTTCTTTTGCCTGTCCATATATTCCTGTACGGCAAGTGGCTGTTGCTCCCATTCCTTTGAATAGGCTTCATAGTCAAACTCGTCAGAAGCTATACTTCCTTTAATAATGTCCTTAATAATGGTACTGTTCTTCTGGCAGTAATATATATTAGGAATTCTCGATAAAATCTCAGCCATATCTTCCTGGTAAGTCCCGGAATAGGTGATGATAGGGGTTTCTGCGTTGTTCTTCCTTATATATTTAATTGCTTCAATACCGCTTAATACCGGCATAAACAGTTCAATGATGAATACATCCTCCTGTCTTCTGTAGATTCTGTTCACGAGTTCGTGGCCATTGTTACAATCGTTCAAAAGCATATAGAAAGGGTTTTCCATCAAAGTTTTGATCATTATTTTTTTAAAATAAAAATCGCTGTCAGCTATGGAGAAACGCACGGTATTAGATAATATTTTACTCATTCTTAATATCGATTTGGCGAATGATATTTAAAATTCAGAGGCCTAATTTATGAAAAACTTATGAAAGTTAAAATTAATATTAATTTAAACCGGGATTTTACGAAACCGCCGCGGGGAAAATACGTATTGTGCATAAAAAATTTTTTTTATACTTTCACAGGCCAAACAAATCGCAAATATATGTCTTCTAACAGGGAAAAAAAATTGAACAAATCTGACGTCAGAATGGGCATTTGGAAGTTTATCCTTTCATTTGTTGTTTTGTCTATGGTATCCTTTAGCTGCCTCTATCTCTTCTTTAAGAGCTATGATATACAGCGTGAAGGGATAAGTCGAGAAGCAGAAGCTTACAAGGAATTAATGCGCCGAAGTGATCTATTGAAGATTAATGTGGATGATATTTACGAACGAATGACCCAGCTTGATATGAACAAGGTGCAAAATGATGTTTTTCTTAGAACAAACATTATGGACAACGTAAGAAATGTGAAAAGTATCATGGGAAAAGACAGTACCGGAAGCTTTAAACACTACGCTACATTAATGAAACAGATAGGGCCAATGATTAATTTAAAGACCAAAATCATAGGCGTAGAATTCAAAAAGAAAACAGTTCTCAGAGATCTGGATGAATGTATGGGTAAAGTAAACAGAGCCAATAATGAGCTTAGAAAAGACCCTACTCGAAATTTTACAGGAGGTAGAAAAAGATAAAAGATAAAGATATGCAAGGACAAATTACACTATCTAAGAAGGAAAGGCATTATCAGTTTTTTTATTTAATACTGATGCTTGTAACGGCAATGATATTTCTTGGGGTTCTCTTTTTAAAAGGATTTGAATCCCCGTTTTCGGATGAAGATGTGAGAGGTATTCAGAATCTTGAGCAGAAAGCCGAGTTTGAACAACACCAAAAAATTATTATCCCCATCATGGACAGTACCTACACCATGATTACCAAACTTACTGACGAGACCCCACAGCCTTTTGTAGAAAATAATATCTTTGTAGGGGTAAATGACCTGAATGGCTATTTTAAAGGCCACGATATTGTTGATACCCGAAAAGATGCTTATCCGCAGATTGCTAAATTTTATAAGATGTACTATGAAGATAAAAAGGTGATTTCCACTACTTCAGAAGACATCAAGCGGTTTGAAAAGCAAGTGGAGGAATGTAGAATAGGATTTAAAGATAAACAGGAAAAGATTTATCTGCGTAAAAATGAAATGAATGCTCGTACTCAGTAAACCAGCAATGAATTTAGGAACTTTAAATAAAACACATCACAATTATTAACTATGAATTATTTTCAAAAAAACAAAAAGAACATTATTATCGGTGTTATTGCAACATTGCTCATCGCGGCTCTTGTTGCACTATGGCTGCAGAAAAAGGTGATCCATTCTGCTGATGATATTGTCGGAGTAGTCTATCCATCTACATTGTCGGTAGGAGATACACTTTTATTTGAAGATAAAACCCAGTTTGCCAAAACCAAAAGATGGAATTTTGGAGACGGAACAACTTCTGATAAAAATAGTGGAATCCACTTCTACAATAAACCTGGATATTACCAGGTGAGTTTGATCGTTGACAACAAGTATACCAAGTCATTCCCTGTAATGGTATCTGCAAGAAGCATCAAACAGCCTAAAGACAGTGCAAAAGCTAAAACAACTATAGAAGCTCAAACGCAAGCCATGCAGAATGAGAACGTACAGTTCCGTGCCGTTTCCAACGCCTCCCAATTTGCTTGGAAGTTTGGTGAAACAGGAAATACGGATTCTAAAGATAAGCTGGCGATCTATGCTTATAAAAAACCGGGAGATTATTTAGTAACCCTATATACGGAAGAAAGCCAGGAGCCTATCTACCACCGTATCAAAATCCTTCCTGCGTATAACTCTCTGGAACAAGAGGAAGTATCTGTAGAAGATTCTTATGCAAAAGTTGATAACGATTTCAAATATCATTTACAACAAATTGCCAATGGAAATAGTTTCAATATGCACTACAATTACCTGTTGAAAACTTATCTGTGTAACAATGAAAATACAGTAGTAAAAGTAAATGACAGTAAAGTAAATAACTTTTACATGTACTGTGCAGGTCTTCAGTTTGACAAGAATACTGTGATCCAGACTGTAAAGGTAAATTTGGATGATACACAAAACTGTGTAACGAAAGTAGATATAAACCAAAGCAAATAATACCGTCCGGTTCTCCGGATGTGCCAATCATAAAAAGATAAAATAGGATGAAAAATAAATTTCCTCTAGCAGCATATTATATAGGATTATCAGTATTGTTGACGAGTTGCCAGGTAAAGCTTCCGTCAAAAAAAACGCCTGAGCCTTCTCAATATGGACAGGTCGATAATTCAACAGTTGTCAACGGTTATCCTAAAAAGTCCGTTCCATGGATCGTTATTTCAGACAGATCAAGAAATACGGCTTACCTGGATAAAGATGATGAGAAATCATATAAAGAAGTAAAGTTTCTTGAGCCTTTAATGGTTCTGAAGCACAGAGACGGAATGGTAAAGGTAGCGGAATATGTTCCGGATGCTTTAATGAAAAAAGTCTCTTCAAAATCTATTAAAACATATGGCTGGATCCCTGAATCTGACCTGCTTTTATGGAATCATTCTCTTAAAAGCGAAAGAACAGGATACCCTGTAAGAGTAGCCGTAGTGCCTAATAACAGTGAGGTCATCAGAAATGCAGAAAGATACTACAAAAATGACTCGATCATGGTGTTCAATTCGCCTAGCCTTATTGAAACCGCTAATGTGAAGATCCCTAATGGGCAAGTGGTATATGTTTACAAGCAAGCTGAAAATAACAAAAGATTCCTGGTAGGTAAAAAACCGTCTGTAGATATCGATAGTATCGGTAAAGGCCTTTATGGATGGGTAAGTTCCAATGTGATTTCTACATGGGGTGAGCGTTCTGCTATTAAGCTTAAAAATAACACAGGAATTACGGATACTGAACTGGGAGTACGCGAAGGATATCCCGGAGCATCAGGATCAGATGCTGAGAATAGAACTGCAATTCTTCTTACCGATGTAAACAAAAGAAAACCTTTAGAGAACATCTTCCCGGTAACTCTTGCGCTCAACGAAACGCCAACTCCGGATTCTAAAACAAAATATTTCACCAATATTCTTGATTATAGTAAAAACTATGTATTTAATGTTTTAGGTGAACCTATCTACTTTGATCGTTACAGAGAAATTACAGACAGAGATAAAAATATCAATATTGTTTTTGCATTGGATATAAGTGCCGGAAATGCCCCTTATGCTCCTATTGTAAAATCATTATTACAGGATCTCCAGCTTAGATTTGAAAAGCCATCGTATTTTAATAATGTAAAATATGGTGTCGTTTTATACAAAAATAACACTTGTGGTTCAAATACAGCAGTTTCTAATTTAAGTTCTGATTACAGCAAAATCACAACATTTATCGATCAGAAGACCAATGAAATGAACTGTACCAGCAATAGTGGTTATCAGCCGGTAGGAGAGGCGCTTTCTGCTGCAGGAAATCTTCTTTCTAACGTTCCTGATGAAACTAATATCGTAGTAACTGTAGGAACATCTGCTAACCAAAGTGGAAATATGTACAGTGTGATTGGTTCACTTACTCAGGCACAGGCAAGATTGATTATGTTCCAGACCAGTGCAAGATCATCCGATACTTACAATGATTTTGTATTGATGGCTGAAAATGTGGTGACCAATACTGCTAAAAACATTGCTGAACTTAAAAAGCAAAAAATCATCAACCAATCTGACGTTCTTACCAAGAACAATTTCAGCCTGGTAGAAGGAGATGAAGGATTCTTCTCTTTAGCTTATCCTAAGCAGAGTATGTCTCAGGGATTTGTAATTTTCCCTAAAAAAGGAGACGTTGCTACTCCTGGATTCTTGAAAAAATCTGTGGATAGCCTTATTGCTCAGGTTACTTTAGATAATCAGAGTGTAGACAAATCGCTTAATGATTATTTCCATTCTTCTGTAGGAGCAGGAAAAACAGATGTGGATTTAAAATATAAATATCTATATCCGGGACTTACGAACCCAGTTTCTGCAGGAATCGCTGCACAGCTGATCAATTATGGAAATCCGTTCTTAGTAAAAGGATATCTGCCAAAAGAACTGAAAGAGATTACTCCAAGTATAGAAAAAGGAATTCTTATTTCTGAGGCAGAATTTGATAATTTGAAAGCTTTCTATTCTGAAGTATATAGAAATACAGCTCCTGATAAACCGGATTTCAACCAATCTAGAGCAATTAAAGAATATGTAAGATTATTGAAGAAATACAACCCAACCATCAAGTTTCTGGATAAAGGTGATCTTTATGAATTGCCAATGTCTTACGCGGTTGGAATGAGTACAGGATTCGATCTTACTGAAGAAGAGATCATGGCCAAGTATAAACTTAAAGGATGGAGAAAATCTAAAATAGTTCGTAATGAAACTGTGAAAAACTATTTCCATCGCTATAAGGATCTGGCAGAAAGAATGCTGAACCACAGAAATAATCCTGCTGTGAAGATTCAGCAAAACGGACAAACCTTCTACTGGTTGAACGAGTATTTTACTCCGACAATGATTCCAACAGAGGCTCCGGAATACACGAAACACTAATTGTTAGTATAATGTATATAAAAGCAGAAGTATCTTACTTCTGCTTTTTTTGTTGGTGGTATCTGATAGAAAAGCATGTCATTTCATAATTCCCTTTGTGTGATTTTCATGATGTAATTTTGAGATGAAAATATCAAATTTTTGAGCCTAAGATGTTGTGTATTTCTCGTTTGGGTGGAAAAGTACTTTTTTTCTTTATGTGGAGATAAGTTTTAAAGTGCTTTATTAATGGTTGTTATGAATATGTTTATAAATCTATTGTCGTAGAATTACTACAAAAAGTCGTAGAACTACTACAATTTTTCAGATTTATCCTAAAAAGTTTTTTTTAGAGAAAAAGAGCTTATATATTTGCTACACAATCACTGAATCACAAAATATTACTAACGATTAAAATTTACGAATCATGGCAGAAAGAAATTCGAGAGGAATCTTAAAATTCAACAACGGAGAAGGTCAGAAATTGTTAAAAATGAACTACAGCGTATCAAGATCCACAGACGTATCGGGACGTGTAGCTTCAGACCCTTCTAATGCATTAATCAAAGTTACAGTAGAAGCAACTGAAAAATCAGATATTTTAGAGAGTTTATTAAATGGAAAATATAAGCCGACTGTAGGTGAAATTACTTTTAATAAATCTCACGAAGAAGGAACATTAATCACTTTGAACTGGCAAAACGGTTACGTAATCCAGCACCAGGTAGAATTTGATGCTGTAGACAGCAACAGTATGTACATTAGCTTCGTAGTAAGTGCAGAAACGATCAGCTATGGTAATTCTGAATATGCAGGACTTTGGCCAAATAGCTAAAAATAATACACATTTATCAACATTCATACAAAAAAAAGACTGTCCCTTTTAAAGACGGTCTTTTTTCGCCTAAGATGAAATTTTTATATTGATTTATCGGGTCATATCTTATTGATATGATGATTATTTCGTAAAATGTTGTTATCTTTAATATTCAACTAAACACAAAACACATGAAAACCGAAGCAAAAACTAAAGGATCTTCTTTCCGTCCGTCGCAGAATGCGGATGGGATCTCTGAAAATCATCATGCAGGGATCAACCGGCTGGTAAAACTATCACTGGTTGTTGAGGGAAAAATTATTAAATACTACAAACACTTCACCCTTAAACAAAAAGCGAGTCATCATCACGAATTCAGTCTTACCCTTGCTCATGATGCATTGGGTGATAGACAAAGCCATACCTTAGAGGAGGCGAATAAGTTTTTGGGAAAACGTCTTACCGCTATTATTTCTTATAAAGATATTGATAACAGCCCTGAGCGGAATTTTGTAGGATTGATTACCAAAGTAGGATTCAGCCAGGAAAAAATGAGTCTTGGAAATATTGTACTCTCCGGATACAGCCCAACCATTCTATTGGATGGAGCTCCGCATATCCAGAGTTTTGGAGGCGGGCAGTCTGTGAATATGGGAATTATTGCAGAAGAAGTAATCAAGCAGGGAATTGATAAAAGCCGTTTTGATATCAGAGTAGATACCAACGATTTTTCCCAGATTATCTATAGCAGCCAATATAATGAAACGCACTATAATTATCTTGCAAGAATGGCAGAAGCCTATGGTGAACAATTTTACTATGACGGTGAAGTTCTTCACTTTGGAAAACTTCCGCCTCAGAATAAGCCTATAAAACTGGTGTATGGAAGCAACGCTGATGATATCAGGGTAGAATTAAAAGCCGTTCATACAAAACCACAGTATTACGGGTACAATAGCAGTAAAAATGAAAAACTGACTTCCGGTGAAACTCCGGTGAACCATTTAGGAGATTTGGCCAAGACCGCCTATAGTCATAACGATAAAATATACAAAACTCCTGCTCTTCAAGTAGCGCCTATTAAAGCATCTACCCATTTGGATGTAGAAAACTCCCAGAAGAGTACAGCAGGAAGCGAAGGGGTAAATGTATTTTCAGTTTCCGGTTCTACAACAGTACCCTTTCTTCATCCGGGATGTGTGGTAGATATCCACATGAGAAAGCCGGATAGCAACGAGACCTCTTATTTTACCAAAGTAATGGTAACGGAAGCCGTTCATGAAATTGATACAATCGGTCACTATACCGGAAGCTTTGAATCCATAGCAGCCGATACCGGATTTTTACCCAAACCTGAATTTATAGTTCCTATCGCACAACCTCAGATTGCCACGGTAATAGCCAATGCAGACCCTGAAGGGCAGGGAAGAGTACAGGTAAGATTCGACTGGCAGATGAACGATACCACGCATTTTGTAAGAGTGATGACCCCTGATGCCGGAGGAACAGATCAGATTACCCAAAATCGTGGCTACGTAGCAATTCCTGAAGTAGGAGATCAGGTAATGGTCAACTTTGTACACAGCCATCCTGATCGTCCCTTTGTAATGGGTGGAATGTTCCATGGTGGAATTGGTCTTGGTGGAGGACTAGACAACCGTGTAAAATCGATCCAAACGCGAAGCGGGCACCGAGTGGTCTTCACCGAAGATGAAAGCATCATTATCACCGATAAAAGCGGTAATGAAATTCACCTGGATACTACGGGAAGTAATATCACCATTACAGCCCCTGAGACTATGACGCTCAACTGTAAGAATATGAATATTAATGTGGGGGAGAATATGACGACGAGTGTGGGGATGAATCAATCTGATACAATTGGAATGAACCGAAGTCAATCAATAGGTTTAAATACCACACAAACTGTAGGCGGTATGAAAGTGACTTCTGTAATTGGTGATGCAAGTATGTTTATTACAGGGAAATTGATGGAAGTAATAGATGGTGATGTGCATAGTGAAACAAAACAAGGAAAAACTATAATAAATAATGAAGGTGGAATAGAAACAAACAGTAATGGAAAAATAAAAAAGGATGCTGATGGAAACATAGACAACAGAAGTGCAGAGAAAAACAAAAACCACTAAAATAATATGAGCAGAATACGAATTGTAAAAGGTAAGATCTACGAAAAAATTGGTGGAGATTTACAGTATTATTCAGCGTCAGATATTGTTGAAGCTTCTGCCGATACATATTCTGAAGATAGTAAAACTAGAATTTTATACGCGGGAGATCCTGGAAAACCTTCAGCTGGAGAAATAAAAGCTAAATGTATCGTACAATTTCGACCTCATAGCAAATATAAAGATAATCCTGAATTTGGTTTTGATTGGTTAAGAGCTGGTGATTCTGGGCAAAAAGGAGACGAATGGTTTGGAAGTATTATGGGCAGATATTTTGAAGAGGCTTCGTTCTTAACGCCTTTTTCGTACACAAATGGCTGGACTAGGGACAAGGTAAGAAATCCGAACGGATATTTTAAGAAAGAATTGGATATGTATAATAAAAAACTGAAAAGCTATAAAAGTTTTTCTCTTGTTTGGAAAAAAGTAAATAAAAAACCTTATTTATATTCTATTCCAACTCTAACTTTATTAAAAGGCAAAACCGCAATCTTTAATCTAAAAATTGAAATTGAAGAAAAACCCAAAAGACTAACATTAGAATTTAAAGACAAAGAATCGGAAAATTATTTGACACTAAACTTAAAAGAAATTGGAGATGTAAAAAAAGGAAAATATGAAAAATTCAATTATTTAAAAATAACATGTAAAGAAAGTTTTGATAAAGAGCAGTTTTTATATGTAAAAGCCGATGGAGAAATATGCGGAGTAATGAGAATACACCCAAATTCTTCACAATTTAGAAAAAATATTAATGTGGTTTTTGTTAAAGTAAAAACAGATGCGAACGGAGTTGAAGTTGTTGGAGGGCCTGCACCAGATGGTTATAATTTTTTTACTAAAAATCTTAATCAAGCATTGGTAAAGCCCAACTTTGAAGAAGTAATCTTAAACTGCAAAGGAAATTTTTTACTTAACACATTCAAAAACAAATTTTGTACTAATGTATCTGGAACATTTAAGGTTACTAAACAAGCGGGATTGAGAAAATATCTTGAAGATGAACTCAAAAGTAAGTTTGGGAATAAATACGCTGGGTTTTATACTTTTTTCTTTATTGGAGAAAAAGGAAATTGGAATGGTTTTGCTTATCCCGCAAGTACATTTGGGGTTTATTTTAATGGTCATAATAAAGCAACTATTGCCCATGAAGCAATGCATGCAATGAAGTTGCCACACACATTTGCAAGTATTGATGAAACAAATCTAGTTAGAGATTATACCTATCAGGCAACAAAAACAAACAATTTAATGGATTATAGTCATTTAGCCGATATAGAAAGGTTTTGTACTTATATTTGGCAATGGAAAGTCCTCAATAACAAAATTATTATTAAGTAATGAAAACTAAAAAAAGATTATTGCTACTTTCCATTTTGCTTGTATTAAGTTGTAATGGTCAAGATAAAGAAAAGGGAAAAATTAATAAAACTGAAATGAGAGAAAAACTAGACTTAAATTCTTTAGATAAAAAAGCGAAAAAAGTGCCCATTAGTTATGATGCTTTTACATATGAGTATACCGAAAAAAAAGAAAATGGAGATTTAATTACTATAAATGGTAGTAAAGGAGAAGGAGGCTTTACTGAAAAGAAAATTTTTGCTAAGCCTTCATTTCTTACAGATTACAAAGAATTTTATGCTGATGGATATTTAAAAAGAAAAGAAACATATATCGGCGAAAAAACCAAAGTAAATACTTCAGAATATTTTGAAGAAAACGGAAACGTAAAAATAATAGATGAAAACAAGAAATTTGGAAAAATAAAGCTTCAAGATGTATTGAAATTTTTAGAAAGAAAAAAAGTAATTAATCTTTCCAGTGGGAGCGGAAGATTTGATGAAGACGGTAATTCTACTTTTGAAATTAATTTCGATGAGAAAAAAAAGAAATATATTATCACTATCATAAAAGGAAAACCCAATTCTCAACCTTTTGATGGAATGGGAGAGCCCCCTGCTTTTCTACCTGCTGTCTATATTATGGATGGAGAAACCGGAAAAGTGGAAGAATTAAAATAAAACTTAAACGGTTTAAAAAATCAGAAATTGGAATTCTGATTTTTTTTTATACTATTGTCTAACCCAAAAGTGATGAAAAATCGATAATATTTCCAGATATGTGGGTGTAAAATCGATCCAAACACGAAGCGGACACCGAATAGTCTTTACGGAAGATGAAAGCATCATCATCACCTATAAAAGTGGCAACGAGATTCACCTAGACGCTACAGGAAGCAATATCACCATTACAGCATCGGAGACCATGCCCCTGAATTGTAAGGATATGAATATCAATGTGGGGGGTATGAATACCACAGTAGGGATGAATATATATAAAGCTGCCAAAAATGTTAAGCTTACAAGAGAATTACCCATTAAAAATATGGGATTATTACGGATGCCTTTGCAAGAAAAATATTGATTATATTGTGCCCTGATAAGGAACTCCCTTAATCTCATAAAACAAAACCATGTTATCAAATTAGATATTAATGAACAAAATTACTGATCACCTCAAATATTTCTCAAAACTATCCGCTGTTTTTATCTTCAGTGTATTTAAAATTTATGCCATAGGAATTCTGTCAACAGTTATTACTTTCTGTTTAGGAATTTATATACTGGCAGAAAGCCTGGGTTCCTCATTAGGACATAGCGGAGCAGTTGCATTTTTGACGGTAACGGTGATGGCAAAACCATTCTCTGCGGGACTTTTCTATTTATTAATGATTGCTGCCCCCTTTTGTATTGGTATTTTCTCTACAAAATATGGAATGTCAAGAATTATCAGCAGGCTTGTACAAGATCATTCTAAGACAATTTTAGAACCCTTTATCGATAAAATCATCGATAAGATTAAAAATAACCAACCGGTAGTCGTTCGAAACAGTACAGATTATGCATTGGCAAAAGTCAGGTTATTGAATGAATTTAAAAACAGTTCGGAAAATAAGATCCTTAAGCGTATTCTGGGATATGCTTTGAATAAAGTTAAATTTGATGAACTGAATTTAGGAGATGAAAACGTAGATTTCTATGATATTATCAAAACTACGCTGATTGAAAAATTACATGAATTGGCAGAACCTTCAGCTATGTTGTTTTATATATACATTGGGCTTCAGTGGTTAAGTCTGATCTTATTATATTTTTTGAAAATATAAATAAAATGTAGCCTCAACAGAAGAAATCTGGGATTTTATTTCTTGAATGAGGAGGGTGAAAAGATTAAAAAATACGACTATTACTTCTCTAATTGAAGAATTAACTATCTTTATCACGTTTAGAATAAAATATTTAATTTTAGCAAAATAAAAGAATTGCTTTTGTGACCTGAATCATCACAGATGAAATAAAACAAAATCAAAAGCAGAAAACATCAAATCAGTCTGAAAAGAACAAAATAACAGAACGCAAATATTAATATAAGAAAAATTATAAATGGGAGTACTAGTAACCAACGAAACAGTAAAGCAGCTATTTCATATTGCTCAGTCGATAGCGAGGGAAAATTATAATGGCACTTATGGAGGTCCGCATATTTTGCAGGCTCTAATGCATAAAGATATTGGTCTTAACGAATTTCTAAAAAGCATAGATAAAGATCCCGGTTATTTTTACGAGTGGGCAGATGTACGTATTGAAGAATATCCTAAAACCAGTCATCTTCCCGATGAGGTGGGTCAGGATGATGCTGTAGATACTCTTATAGAAGAAGCTGATGATATTCGCTTAAAATTAGGATTGGATGAGATTACTCCAATCTGTATTCTTACTGCTATAGTAAAACCTCAGGTGGTATTTTCACTTCAGCAATTGAAGTCATTGCCATTAAGAGAACATGATATATTCAACCTGTATAGAAAAGACACTCCGTTTACCGTTTCTGAAAATGGGGACTTTGCGTCATTATTCTCAAATGGGTCAGACTTTACAGACTCATCTTTTCCATCCATCAAAAGCTATTGTGTTGACAGAACCGCACAGGCTAGAAATGGAAATCTTGAAAATATTATCGGTAGAGACAAAGAACTGAGAATGTTGGTAGAGATCCTTTGTAGAAGAAGCAAACCGAATGTGATCATTATCGGAGAACCGGGAGTTGGAAAAACAGCATTAGTAGAAGGATTTGCTATCGAAATTACAAAAGGAAACGTTCCAGAAATGCTTAAAAACGGAACCCTTTTAGAATTGGATACCGGGGCATTATTAGCCGGAACTTCATACAAAGGCGAAATAGAAGATCGTTTGAAAAAAGTGATCAATGAATGTAAAAAAATTGAAAAAGCGATTCTTTTCATTGATGAGATCCATACCCTTTTAGATCCGAAAGGAAGCATTGGAAATGTAGCAAACCTTCTTAAACCTGAATTGGCAAGAGGAGAAATTACCGTTATCGGAGCTACAACTCAAGAAGAATATAGAAAAATTATTGAACCGGAACAGGCTTTTAATCGTCGTTTTGAAGTGTTGACTGTAAATGAACCGGATGAGCAGACTTGTGTAAAAATGATTGATGTTCTTCTTGAAGGTTATAAAAAACACCACGGCATCGAAGTGGAAAAAACAGCTCTTCCGGAATGTGTACGTCTGGCTAAAAGATATGCAAAAGGTAAAAAATTACCAGATGCCGCTATTGATTTGTTAGACAGAACTATGGCGGCTATTAAAATGCTGGATGAACTTTCTGAAAAAGAACTAGACAGTTGGAAAGAGAGTTATGATGCAATTTTAAAAGAAGAATATTTAGACAATAAAGACAAAGCAGATGAGCTGATCTGGACTTACAATTTATTGAGAGACAAAATAAGCCCTATCTTATGGGGTTCATTGAGTGAGCAGCCTGCGTTGGAGAATGCAATGCCGGTAGATCAAATCCAAAAGATTATTGAAGATACCTATGCAGAGCTTTTACAGCATGCCGCTAAAAAAAGAGAAAAAGTAGACCGCTTGGAACTCGCAGCAGTAATGGCAGCGAAGACTAATATTCCAATCGGAAAAATTCAGGCACAGGAAAAAGAAAAACTCCTGAATATGGAATCCCTTCTACTCAACAGAGTAGTAGGTCAGGATCATGCATTAAAAATCCTTTCCGATGCTATTGTTGAAAACCGAAGCGGATTAAACAAACCTGGGCAGCCAATCGGATCTTTCTTCCTGTTAGGGCCTACCGGAACAGGAAAAACAGAGCTTGCAAAATCAATGGCAGAATTACTGTTCAACGATGAAAAAGCGATGGTTCGTTTCGATATGTCGGAATTTAAAGAAGAACATTCAGCTGCATTGTTATATGGAGCGCCTCCGGGATACGTAGGATACGAAGAAGGAGGAATGTTGGTCAATAAGATCAGACAACAGCCGTATACTGTTGTTTTGTTTGATGAAATTGAAAAAGCCCACCATTCCGTATTTGATGTATTCCTTCAGATTATGGATGAAGGAAAAGTACATGATAAACTTGGAAAAGAAGGAGACTTCAGTAATGCTTTGATCTTATTTACTTCCAATATCGGAAGTGAAGAGATTGTAAAACAATTTGAAGAAGGAAAAATTCCGGAATCATCTTCACTGATGCAGATTATGTCCAATTCAGGAAGATTCAGACCAGAATTCTTAGCCAGAATTACAGAAATTATTCCTTTTGCACCGATTACAGAATCCATTGCAGAAAGAATCTTTAATATTCAGCTGAAATCACTTCATGCATCATTAACGAGATTAGGAATGGCTTTAAAGATCAGCGATGAAGCGGTGAAAAACCTTGCTCTTGGAGGATTTAGCAGTAAATATGGAGCCAGACAGATTTCCGGAGTGATCCGAGCACAGCTGGCGAGACCTATTTCCAAAATGATCGTTAGAGAAGAAGTGAAATCCGGACAGACCATTCATGTAGACTGGAATAAAGAAGAAGAAAAACTAAGCTGGAAAGTAGATTAATAAGAAAGTAAATAGCAAGAAGGCCAATTGATACAATTCGCCTTTTTGCTTTATAAATAACATTACGATGAAAACAATTGTCAGAAATATCTTTACAGGGATAATGCTTTTGGGAACTGTTGCTTTAGTAAATGGGCAGTTTCTTGCTGCATCAGATACCTCAGAAAGCAGTGTGAGAAAATATCAGGGAATCATTAACTCCAATAAAGATCTTGTTGAATTTATTGAACAACTGCTTCTCCAGAAGGGACTTCCAAAGCATTTAAGAAATTTAGCCCTTATTGAATCCCATTTTGACAAAAACATTACCTCCGGAGCCGGAGCTGTAGGCGTATGGCAGTTGATGACAGCACACGCCAATCAGTATGGTCTTGCAGAACATCAGCGTACAGATGTATATAAAAGCACAAAAACAGCAGTTATTTCGCTGGCGAATCTATACAAAAAGTATAATAACTGGGTAACGGTAGTAGCAGCTTACAACTGTGGAGAAGGAAATGTTGCCAAAGCTATGCAGGCTGCAGGTTCCAGCCAGTACCACGAATTTTATAAATATCTTCCTGCAGAAACCATCAACCACGTAAAAAAATATCTGAATGCATGTTATGCAACAGGAGAACTTCAAAGCGTGTTAAACAATTACAATTCTGCAAGGATCAATAAGGTATTTTTTGAAGATGGAAATAGAAAGATGCCCAATGAGACATTATCAGAAACAGAGATCAATGCTGGATTTAGTCTGAATGTGATTGCTGATGAGCTTGATGTAGAGGTAGATAAAATTCTTGCATGGAATCCCGGAATTACAGAAGAATTGCAAAGAAAAGGAGAAAGTACTTTTTATCTCCCTACCGATTTGATGCCTGATTTTCTTCTTAGAAAAAATAAAATCCTCACCAGATCAATAAAAGAAAGTACAGGAGCTGGTTCTGGTATACAACCTTAAACCAACCAACAATATTTAAGTAACCAAACCCATTTACGGTTTGGTTATTTTTTTTGAAATTCTTTACGACTAACACTCCAAAAAATCAAATAGGAAATAAGAAATGTTTCCTAGATGTATTAGAAGTTTATAATTCATGATCAAAACGAAGGAATTTTAAACGTCTATCATACCGAATAGATTCATTTGACTTTCTTATTCCCTTATTTTTAAGCAAAAGTTAAGATCTGTTAATTTTATGCTAAAAAGTATTAATATTTCTCATTAAAGTGTAAAATGCCCCTTTTAGTCAGTGTTTTATGAAGTGTAAAAATTCAATGTTTTAAAGCTTTTGAGTGGAGTTATTAAATCCAATGTCGTAGAATTACTACAAAAAGTCGTAGAACTACTACAATTTTTCAGATTTATAGTTAAAAGTTTTTTTTCCGAAAAAAGACCCTCTATATTTGCTAAACAATCACAGAATCACAAAATATTATTAACGATTAAAATTTACAAATCATGGCAGAAAGAAATTCGAGAGGAATCTTAAAATTCAACAACGGAGAAGGTCAGAAATTATTAAAAATGAACTACAGCGTATCAAGATCAACAGACGTATCAGGACGTGTAGCTTCAGACCCTTCTAACGCACTTATCAAAGTTACAGTAGAAGCTACTGAAAAATCAGACATCCTAGAAAGCTTATTGAACGGAAAATATAAGCCAACAGTAGGAGAAATCGTTTTCAACAAATCTCACGAAGAAGGAACATTAATTACTTTGAAGTACTTCTCAGTACGCTGGACTGTGGCCATCAGCAGGTAAATAAGCCTATTCATCATCTTAGTAAAAATAAAATTGGTACAGGACAGTGCACTCGGAAGAGTATACTGTCCTGTTTTTTCATAAGGGCTAACGGATTTCGTGCAATTATTCTCTTAATAAGCAGATTACGTAAATCAAACCTTATATTTTTTGATTCTGTTGCTGTATGATCAGCAGTTTATTTAATATTTAACTTAAACACAAAACATTATGTTTCAGGATGACAAGACAATTAAAGTAGAAAGCCCAAAGGATAATCTTATAGGCAGTCAGAAGCAATTGAAAGATGCAAAGGAAAATGTTGCTAAAAAAGTAGAAGAAAAGTTGAATAAATCGGGTGATAAAGTAAAGAAAGCCATAAAAGCCGGACAACAGGGAATGAATGCTGTACAAGGAACAAACATGTTCATGAATCAGACTTTTGTTCCTAATAACCCTTCTATCATTGAAAATAAAGTGTGGGCTAAACAGCCTACCTCAAAAATACATAATGCTGAAGCTATTCCTCAAAGTATTATTGCCGGAATCAACCGAGTGGTGAAACTGGATATCATTATTGAAGGACAGATTATCAAGCATTTTAAACATTTTAAATTAGTACAAAGTGCAGCCAAACATCATGAATTTAGCCTTACACTGGCACATGATACATTGGGAAGCGCAGAAAATCATAATCTTGGTGAAGCACAGAACTTTCTAGGAAAGAGAATTACTGTTGTTTTCAAATATAAAGATATTATTCAGGGAGCAGAACGTAATTTTGTAGGCGTTGTCACAGAAGTAGGTTTCAGCCAAGAGAAAGGAAGCCTTGGAAATATTGTACTTAAAGGATACAGCCCCACAATACTTTTAGATGCAGCACCTCATATTCAGAGTTTTGGCGGAAGCCAGCCTATCAGTCTGAACAGTGTCGCCTATCATGTAATCAGTGAAGGATTGGGAATGAATAAATTCGATTTCAGAGTAGATGCTCAGCATGGAAACGTTTCCTACAGTTCACAATACGAAGAAACACATTACAATTACCTGGCAAGAATAGCTGAAGCTTACGGAGAACAGTTTTACTATGATGGGGAGGTATTGCACTTTGGAAAACTTCCGCCTCAGGAAAAACCTGTGAAACTTACCTATGGAAGCAGCGTAAGTGATATTGCAATCAAAATGAAAGCCCAGCATGTAAGTCCGTCTTTCTATGGCTACAACAGTAGTAAAAATGAAAAAATGACGGGAGGAAGTTCAAAGATCAATCATACTTCGGATATTGCAAGACGTGCCTATGAAATATCAGAAAAAACCTTTACCACTCCTTCTTTGAGAGTAGCCCCTATAAAAGCTACATCCTTTATGGATATTGATGCCTCTCAAAAAGGAACTGCCGGAAGTAAAGCTTCAGAAGTTTTTATCACTTCCGGAACGACCACAGTCCCTTTCTTATATCCGGGATGTACTGCGGATATTGAAATGCGTAAGTCAGAAAGCAACGAAACGTCTTATTTCACCAAATTGATGATTATTGAGGTTACTCATGAGGTAGATGCCAGAGGATATTATGATGGTAAGTTTGAAGCGATTGCTGCCGATACAGGCTATATCCCACGTCCGGAATTTGAAACCCCAAGAGCAGAGGCTCAGTTTGCAAAAGTAATATCCAATTCTGACCCTCAGAATCAGGGTAGAGTTCAAGTACAATTTGACTGGCAGAACGGCCCGGATATCACTGAATTTATCCGAGTAATGTCTCCGGACGCAGGAAGCAGTGATAAGGTAAGCAAAAATCGCGGATTCATGTCTATTCCTGAAGTTGGTGACCAGGTTATCATCAATTTTGTTCATCAACATCCCGATCGTCCATTTGTAATGGGAGGAATGTTCCATGGAGGTATTGGTGCAGGAGGCGGCGCTGGGAATAACGTGATGAGCTTAAGCAGTAAGAGCGGAAATATTATTCAGTTTCATGATGGATGTGGAATTGAGATTAAAGACAGAAGCGGTAATCATGTCACTTTAAGTGGAACTGGAAATATTAAAACTGAGGTAAGTAATAATAGTGAAGAATTTATTGGGAATAATCTTACAATAAACGTTGGAACAAATACTACAATAGATGTAGGGAAAGGAAAATCCAAAATTACCATGGATAATGCCGGGAAAGTAGATATTAACAGTGCTAAAGAAATAAAATTAGAAACGGGTAGTAGTTCTATAACGATGACTTCTGATGGTAATATTATTATTCAAGGAAAAATTATTGCCCTTGGAGCAAACGGAATAGGAATGGAAGGTAATGAAAGCGTATCTCTGAAAGCACCTATTGTGACAATAAAAGGAGATACAGAAGTAGATATAAATTAAAAAATGAATTTGGTAAACTATAAAATAAAAGGAGGTGATTCCTTAGAAACAATTGCTGCTCATTTCAATATAAGTGTAAAAGAACTTGTGGCATTTCATAATAAAAATGCAGTGATGACTCAACAGATCTATGGAAAAGAAATCCCGATTCATATCAGGCATTTAATTGTAAATTCAATTGTAACCATTGATGAAAATACTTCTGCTGAAGATCTTAACGAAATTGATTTCAACAGAAACTTTGTATATAGAACGGAAATGATTGTGGGTACGGTTCTGGAGCAGGTAATGGTAGATAACAGCACTTGTAAATCCCAGTATAAAGTAGGTTTGGATGATGATAATACATTGGCTGGTGTTCAGTTACAGGAAGTTCATGTACAGAGTTCTCCCCAGATTATGCAGGCAGGAATGGAACTTATTGCAGAAATAGATAAAATAAAGTGTAATTCTGTTTTCAGGCTGAATGCTGACACCGGGAAAATAGAAGAAATTATCAATTATAAGGCAATAATGAAAGAATGGGATCATTATAAAGAAGGTCTTGAAGGTAGAAAAACGGTCTTGAAAATGTCACAGAACAGAAAAGACATAGATGATTTTATTGCTGGTGTAGAAACTATTATAAAACCTGAAAAGAATCTTATTGAAGATTATTACAATAAAATGTTTTATGAACTGTTTTTTACGAAACATTTGTTGGGAAGCACAGATTTTCTTGAAGAATATTCCCGTACCTACTATTCAACTTTATTTGATAAAGAAGAAGTTATACTTAAATTTACTCCTGCTATTTTGGAAGAAACAGATGAAATTCTGAAAATAAGAAGAGTAAGTGAAATGGATTATCCATCACTTAATATGGGACGAATTATTGAACTCTATGACGAAAGGATAAAGCCTATGGTACAGTTTAATTTTTCTGAATATAATTTCAGTTACAGAGAAACATTAGTATGGAACAAAAAAGAGAGTGTCCTTCAGGAATCCAGGGTAACAGTAATAGAAGAAGTGAAAAATAATATTCAGCTTCTGATAGATTTTAATTTAAAACGAGTAGAATAATGGCACAATCATTCATACCTGAAGGAACGATGATCGTCTGTACGGAAATGAAATCTCCTACAGATAATAGTATTCTTGAGAAAAGGGATAAAGCTGATGTATTCCACGCCAGCAAAAGGGCTTATTTACTTACAGAGAAAGATCTGAAACTACAGACAGAATTTGTCTGTAATATTAACAGTAAATTTTGGGGCGGGCTCAGAGCCTTATGCACCATTATTGCTGTTGGTGCCTTGATGGTTGCTACAGTAGCTACCGGAGGATTGGCATTAGTAGCATTGGGAGTTGCCTTAGCAGCAGTAGGTACATCCGCATTTGCCGGCTACAAAGAAACTTCCCATAATTGCGATATTACGATGCAGTCTAAATGGATTAATCTTCATGATACAGTTACCATAAATGGACATAAAGCTCTTTTACAGAATTCTAAACTGATCTGTAAGAAAGGAGGAGCGCTTTCATTAGTTGTTGATCCTGTTTTGGCAAGAGCAGCGGCACAGAAAATTGCTTCCAATAATACTAAAGAATATGAAGCGCATCTGAGCTCTCAAATGATACAGGGTGCCATGTTTTTGATATCTTCTAAAGGAGACCCACGGGCTCTGGCGGTGGGGCTGCCTTTAACGGTTTATAATTATGCAACAGGAGAAGATAAGAAGATTCAAGACAGAGCTAATGCTATTGAGCAAAGAATAACTAATCCTCAGAATCCGGCTGATAAAGGAGTTTTAGGGACTGCCTGGGAAGCTGTTCCGGACGGAAAAGGAACATTAACTGCAGGAAGAGATGCTGTCATTGGAACAACCGCCGAAGTGATCTACAAAAACCCTATCCTTATAACAGCTGCAAGAATTTATCCTTCAGTAGTAGCGGCTTCTATGAGGTCTGCTTATCCTGATGCAGCATTACGGCTTAATACAAGTTTAGTAATAGCCGGAGTACAGCGAAGCTTTACCAATCCCGGAATTTTAAAAGGAATGGGAGAAGGCTTTGCATGGGGAATGGCTGGTGCAGTGGTAGATGGAGGTATTGATGTTTATGAGAATAGTTTGTATGATGATACGATAAAATATTTCACAAGAGTATTATCAGAAAAAAATAAAAATTCTAAAGGCATAAACATAATTGCAAAAACTAAATAATGAAAGGACTAGGTTATTTTTTAGGGGCGACTTTTGGAGCTGCATTATTATTCTTTATAATAAGTTTTATTTTTTTGAGGCCAAGAGAAGTTGACAATCAAGAAATTATTAAATTTATCAAAGATTCTGATAAAATAAAAATAAAAGAACCAATCCCATTTTTGAGTAAATATGATGGAGATGATGAACGTGTTGGTGGAGATGAAATATCGAAAATGACTTATTTTAGTAATCGAAATATGTCTTATGTAAGAGCAGATACGTATACTTATTTTTCCAAAGAATTTAATAAATATATTAAAACTTACTCTATAAATGAAGGTTATATGGGCGGCGAAATATTAGATTTTGGAAGAAAAGACAAAGACATAACTATTTGGCCGGATATGTATTTCTATTACAACAAAGAGCAAAATGCCGATCCATCCTATGGAACAATAGACAAACCTCTTCCTATTCTTCATTTTAGAAGTGCTGATCCAGCACTTCGATCTATGAGACAGAATAACAAAGATGCTGATCCTGCCTATCTTAAAAAAGTGTATGATGAAAATGTAAAATTGTATCTGCAATATTTTATAGATAAGGAAGATTTCAAGAAGCTGTATCCTGATTCATGAAAGGAATAAGCTATTTTCTAGGAGCTACCTTAAAATCTACACAAAAGTAATGTAGTACCCTTCAATTTCATGAACAAAAACGAAATAACCCTATCTGTCTTTAACAGCAAATATACTGTTGCAGCCACATTAATTATGGTGTTTATTTTATTTCCGGCTGCTATAATATGGATTAAGTTTTATACGGTAAACCAAACCCGGTTAATCATTACAGTACTGAGCATAGTGTTTGGCTTTTTAATTATTGTGATGAAAAGTGCCATGCAGAAAATTACTTTTGCACAATCTGGAAACCAATTTTATTGGAAAGATGATAAAGGAAATAATGTTCGTCTGGAAGGGGATACCACTTATAATATTTACAATTATCATTCAAGAAAAGCCTTTATGTTAAGGGGTACTACTCATACAGGAACTCGTTACTTTTTGTCACCCGATATGAAGATGAAACCTGATATTGAAGATCTTTTTACTAGGTTTTCAAAGAAACCATCTGCTAAAGATTTTTATAGTAAAGCTTTTCCCATTGTGATTTGTTTAGGATATGCTATTATCAGTATTTTAATTGTCTTGTAACCATTATTCTATTGGAAAGGTGAATATCGAAAAATTAATCTTTAGACGGGTTTCTTCGGCTTGTTTTTTTATTTAAAAATTATGGGGAATAAAGAATTTAAGCCAGAAGATTTTGATATTAAAAATAAAATGGTGAATTATATATATCCTGTTTATACTATGTCTCTTCATTAATTTTGCGGCTTAATGAACACTGGTTCAGAAGTAGCAGTACTCCAGTCCATAAACTTGAATTATGAAGAATAATAATGATCCAACCCATATTACAGAACGCATTTCAGTGCGTTCTTTGCTGATCAGGAATCCTAAGAAAAAATTTATAGTTTTTGTAATCATCGGGTTTCTGTGGATGCTTACGGTAAGAAATATCACAGAACCCTATCATGAAACCATAGGAAAATTGATTCATACCAGAAACGCCTTACTTGAGATCATAATAGCCTTATTTTTTATATTCCTTTATTTATTGATAGTATATGTTTATTTTCATTTTACCTCCCGGATCAGAAGTATTGGGGTATATTCTGACGGAATTGTATTTGAAGGAACAAATAAAATCTTTCTGCCAGAAACATCCGTTTCAGAAATTCATATTGTCAAAAACAAAACCGGACACAATATATTGAGAATGCTTTTCTATACCCGGCACTCCGAAATCTTTTCACTGAACTTTATAAATCCGGAAATAATCAGGGTAATGAATACCTGTTTCAATTTAAATGAACGTACACCAACAGTAAAAACCGGGACAAAAAAAGATGAGGTAAGGTTGATTTTTAAACTATCATAAAGGGTGTTTTTTAAGATAATATTTCCCATTATTGTGTAATAATTAATGTTTTTAAGTTATTTTGTGATTATGGTTAAAATATTTATTAATAAGGTGTTGTGTCAGTTTTTAACTCTATTGTCGTAGAATTACGACATAAAATCGTAGAACTACTACAATTTTTCAGATTTCCATCCAAAAGCTTTTTTTTCATATTGAACGGCTTTATCTTTGTCTTACAATTATTGAATAACAAAATTATTACTAACGATTAAAATTTACAATCATGGCAGAAAGAAATTCAAGAGGAATCTTAAAATTCAACAACGGAGAAGGTCAGAAATTATTAAAAATGAACTACAGCGTATCAAGATCAACAGACGTATCAGGACGTGTAGCTTCAGACCCTTCTAACGCACTTATCAAAGTTACAGTAGAAGCTACTGAAAAATCAGACATCCTAGAAAGCTTATTGAACGGAAAATATAAGCCAACAGTAGGAGAAATCGTTTTCAACAAATCTCACGAAGAAGGAACATTAATTACTTTGAAGTACTTCTCAGTACGCTGGGCTTTGGCCATCTGCTGGTAAATAAACCAGAAAAACAACACTTAAAAAAACTAATGGAACAGTATGCTCAGAGAGTATACTGTTCTGTTTTTTATTTACATAAACTATTAAACTATATAAAAAATGTTCAGAAAAGTTCTATTTATTCTCACTTTTATAATGTCATGTGTTGCTTTGCAGGCACAAAACAGTTCTTCTTTATACAAAGGAACCGTGAACGGAAAAATGCCGATAACCTTATTTTTACAATCTGTAGAAAATGGATGCGGTGGTGATCCGTTTTATAATGCGATGTACCGCTATGAAAAAGTAAGCAATTGGTTAGAACTTAACGTTACAGAAGGCGCGAAGGGACAATTTGCTATGGTAGAAGAGGGCTTTACAGGATTGATGATTTTAAAGAAAGAAGGAGAAACTATGAGTGGAACCTGGATCAGTCCGGATGGAAAGAAACAAATTCCGGTGCAGCTTACCAAGGTAAACATAGGCAAAAAAGACATGGAAAGCTACGAGAAAAAAATGGAACAGTTAAACTATGAAAATCATGATTGCTAATAAGAAGCTTATCTTATAATCTTATCAACCATTGTCGATCAGGAAAAATGACCATAATTCCCCTCCTCTGGAGGGGTAAACTGAAGATTTGACGAGGTGGTTCAGGTAAACATCAATATTTCTACAGCTATCAAATAAATCTACACGAATCATCAGACTCGCAAGCAAAGCAAACTAAGCATTCTTCATAATATTCACAACCTCACACCTTCATACTCCGCACCCGAATCCCATCCCAAAACTAGCAACTTATCCTCCTATTTTCTTATATTTGTTCATTATAGACAATATGGACGCAACACAAGATAAAAGGCTGTTTCTCATCGATGCTTATGCGATGATTTTCAGAGGATATTACGCACTGATCAGGAATCCAAGGTTAACAAGCACAGGTTTAGATACCTCTGCCATCTTTGGTTTTACCAACTCTTTGATTGAATTGATCCGAAGAGAAAAACCAACTCACCTGGCTGTTGTTTTTGATGTAGGAAGAGCAAGCGTAAGAACTGATGATTTCGCTGATTATAAAGCCAATAGAAGTGAAACTCCTGAAGCAATTAAAATTGCAGTTCCATATATTCACAGGATTCTGGAAGGAATGCACATTCCGATTCTGGGTGTTGAAGGATACGAAGCTGATGACGTAATAGGCACCATTGCCTGCAAAGCAGAAAAAGAAGGCTATACCACTTTTATGGTAACACCGGATAAAGACTTTGCACAGCTGGTTACCGATAAAATCAAAATTTATAAACCAGGATTAAAAGGTGGAGATATTGAAATTCTGGGCGTAGAAGAAGTGAAAGCCAAATATGAGATCGAAGACCCTAAACAGGTCATTGATTATCTGGCCATGATGGGTGATGCTGTAGATAATATTCCGGGATTAGAAGGTGTTGGAGAGAAAACTGCCATGAAATTCCTTAAAGAATTCGGAAGCATTGAAAACTTACTGGCTAATACCGATAAACTAAAAGGGAAGTTAAAAGAAAAAGTAGAAGCCTCTGCAGAACGCGGAATAATGTCTAAAAAACTGGCTACTATTATTTGTGATGCTCCTGTAGAATTCCATCAGGAACAATACGATCTTGAAACTCCTGATTTTGAAAAAGTAAAAGAAGTTTTCGAAGAAATCGAATTCCGAAGATTATATGAAAACCTTTACAGAGCTTTTGCTCCGGCAGTTACAGAAACAGTTGCGGTAAGCGAAGTGGAGGTAAAGCAGGCTCCAGTTAATACAGAAGCAAAAGGGCAGGTAATGCAGCTTGATCTTTTTGCCAATTTTGAAGAGCTGGATCAGGCTACTTCTACAAAATCATCTATTGAGCATAATGACCACCTTTATCAGTTTGTAGATAATCCAAAAGCTCAGAAAAAGCTGGTAGATAATCTATTAAAGCAAAGAGCTGTTTGTTTTGATACAGAAACCACTTCATTGAATGAGCTGGAAGCAGAATTGGTAGGAATGAGTTTTTCCTATAAAAAAGGATTAGCCTATTATATCCCTTTATCAGAAAATAGAGAAGAAGTATTGCAAACGCTTGAAATCTTCAGACCGTTTTTTGAGAAAGAGGACTTACTGAAAATCGCTCACAATTTAAAATTCGATTATAAAATATTAAAGCAGTACGACATTACCGTGAAAGGTGCCATGTTCGATACTATGATTGCCCATTACCTGCTGAATCCTGACGGAAGACACGGAATGGATTATCTTTCTGAGGTATACCTGAATTATAAACCAGTTTCCATTGAAACTATTATCGGGAAAAAAGGGAAAAAACAAGGAACTTTCAGAGATGCCGATCTTAGAACACAGACAGATTACGCTGCAGAAGATGCCGATGTAACATTCCAATTGTATGAGCTATTTGCTCCACAATTGAAAAAAGAAAATTTGGAAGAGCTTTTCTTCAATATTGAAATGCCTCTGATGGAAGTTTTAGCTAAAATGGAACTTGCAGGAATTTCTTTAGATGAAAAATGGCTGGCACAGGAAAGTATTGACCTTGAAAATGACCTACGGAATTTAGAAAAAACGATTTTTGAGCTCTCAGAAGAAGAATTCAATATGAATTCACCTAAACAATTAGGAGAAATTTTGTTTGAAAAAATGCAGCTTGATCCTAAAGCCAAGAAGACAAAAACAGGACAATACGCCACTTCAGAAGATGTACTTCAAAAGTTGGCTTCAAAGCATGAGATCATCAAGCATATCCTGGAATACAGAACCTATCAGAAATTAAAATCAACGTATGTAGATGCTTTGCCATCGCAAATTGATAAATTAGATAACAGAGTACACACCAACTTCTCTCAGACTACAGCCGCTACAGGCCGTCTGGCAAGTGTGAATCCAAACTTACAGAATATTCCGATCAGAACATTGAGAGGACAGCAGATCCGTGGAGCCTTTGTTTCAGGAGAAGGGAAAAAGATAATTTCTGCCGATTACTCACAGATTGAACTTCGTCTTATCGCTGAAATTTCAGGAGAAGATAACATGATTAAAGCATTCCAAGATGGAGAAGATATTCACGCCTCTACAGCTGCGAAGCTCTTTAAGATTCCTTTGGATGAAGTTTCAAAAACCCAAAGAAGCCAGGCTAAGACCGTAAACTTCGGAATCATTTACGGACAAGGAGCTTTTGCTTTAGCTGAACAAACCGGATTATCCCGTACAGAAGCCAAACAAATGATCGAAGCTTATTTCGAAACCTATCCGAAACTGAAAGAATATATGGCAGAACAGGTGAACAAAGCTCGTCAGATGGGATACGTTGAAACCATTCTGGGAAGAAAGCGTCATTTAAAAGATATTAATTCCAACAATTTTGTAGTAAGAGGACATGCAGAAAGAAATGCAGTAAATGCTCCGGTACAAGGGAGTGCAGCAGATATTGTGAAAATTGCTATGATTAAGATTGATCGTGAACTGGAAGAACAGCAGTTAAAAACAAAAATGCTTCTTCAGGTGCATGATGAATTGGTATTTGAAGCTCCGGCAGATGAAATTGAAGCCGCTTCAAAATTGATTAAAACCGAAATGGAAAATGCCCTGAAAACACAGGTTCCGTTATTGGTAGAAATTGGTGTAGGGGATAACTGGCTGGAAGCACATTAATAGAATAAACTTACTTAAATAATAAAATAAAAACTTCTGCCTACAGGCAGAAGTTTTTATTTAAACGTCAAACTCAATCTCACCAATATAATACAGCTTGTTTTCCTCCCCATCCACAGAAACAGGGTTAGGAATTACAAATCTACTGGCAAGAACAATAGTGTTTACCGGAGTATCCAGGCTCAGATCATTAAGCTTTTGTTCAAGAATAGGAAGCCATTGGTCTGCATAAGAATATTCTGAAAACTTTTCAACCAGTCCTAGCCTTTCGTCTTCAAAACCATATTCTATAAAGTCATCATCAAACCATTTGATATTTTGAGACTCTGCAAATTTTGAAACATACTGATCATCATTTTCCTCTTCCAGATAATAATTTTCATCCTCTTCTACAAAAGCATAAAATTCTTCTTCATTTTTAAAATACCCCAGCCAGAAGTGAGAAATTTCTTTGTCCATAATGTATTGTTTGTTGTATTATTTAATATAATGATTTACAATGGATTTTCCAAGTGATTACACTTTTCCAATTACCTTTTGCTGTTGAAAAAATAAATGCAATCTTCTTATTTTCTCATTTGGAAGTGTAATATTACAAAAGTTTTCCGTTAGATCAGAATTTTTAAGTAGCAGTACACAAAGTTGGAGATCAAAAATAGTTCCGTAAAATTTTTTATTGTAATTTTATTCTATTGTTAAATTTTAAACATGGAATTTCTACAGGATCATTATGTAGTGAAGAATGAACTGCTGTTAATCTTTATCTCGGTTATGCTTGGATTAATGATTGGAGCTGAGCGCGAATATCGTAATAAATCTGCCGGACTGCGTACTTTTATTCTAGTTTGCTTTGGAGCTTGTCTATTTACAATTCTTTCTATTAAAATTGGAGTTGCCAATCCGGATCGTCTTGCCGCCAATATCATTACCGGAATAGGTTTTTTGGGGGCTGGAGTTATATTTAAAGGTGAAAATAAAATTGAAGGAATTACTACAGCTACTACCATCTGGGCAACAGCCTCTATAGGAATGGCGGTAGGTTCCGGATATGTTTATTTTTCTCTTTTGGGAACGGCTTTGGTGCTTATTGTGCTAAGTGCTCTAACTTATCTTCAGAGCTTCATAGATAACTATAACAAAATAAGGGAATATAAAATAGGATTCAGTCGTTCAGAAGATGCCAGACATTGTGAAGAACTGTTTAAAGAACATCACTTGAAGTATTTATTAATTAAACAACAATATACTCAGGGAAATATTACTGTTACATGGAGAATTACAGGGAAGAATACCCAGCATGAAAAACTGATGAAAGATCTTATTGATGATCCCAGAATTATTGCTTATCAGTTTTAATATAAAGCAAAAAAAAAGGCCGAAGCCTTTATTTTTATTTTTTCTTCAATATATAAAGATCCTTGTTAGGCCCATCGATTTCTTTTCCTTCCATATCCAGTTGGAAAATCATGCCTTCAGCAACTTTATACTTATTTTCAGCCGTTTTACCTTTTAAAGTGATAATACTTCCTGTAGCATCCCATGTAAAAGTTCCTTTATCTTCGTTCTTGGATTTTCTTTCAAGATATTCTTCAGTAATGCTGAACGTTTTATCATTGTTCAATGTTAATGAAGTCTTGATTCCAGGACAATCTGCGCATGGTACAGTTCCTTCATAAGTACCATTCCAATCCAACGAATTTTCAGTCGTGTCTCCTTGTGCACTTGTGATAGGATGAGCGATGCTGTCTGTAGTTGCAGCAGTTGCAGTAGAATCGGTAGTTGAAGTTTTGGTGTCAACAGTTTCTTTTTTAGAACAAGAAGCAAGGAATAAAGCTGCTCCAATTCCAAGGATAAGTGTTTTGTTTTTCATCATAATAATTAATTTAAGTATGTTTTTTATTAAACTGACAAGCTATAAACAAAAATTGAGCCAAGAAAATATGATATTTTGGAGTGCCTGATATGAGGTACGGAATGTAAGATACAGGTTTCGAAATGAAGGAAATGAGGGTCGGGAATTGAGATAGGAAAGATAAATAATTAATTTGCTTATAAGTGCTTATTTTTATAAATACCGAATGGTAATTCACTGTGCATTGATGAGGTAAAATTGAGTCTTATCATTTTTACCCCTGTTTTATTGGTTCTATTCCTATTTTTCTTCGTAAATTCGGGCAAAATTTTAATTATGACAAAAAAGATACTTTTATCCGTATTTCTTTTGCCGGCTGCAATGGCATTTGCACAACAATATGGAGGAATGTGGATTCCTACAGAACTGAATGAAAAGGAAATGAAGGATTTGGGAATGAAGATTTCCGCAAAGGACATTTTCAACCCTCAGAAGCCGAGCATAAAAGATGCAGTTGTACAGTTTAACGGTGGATGTACCGCAGAAATTATCTCTCCTAAAGGATTATTACTGACTAACCACCACTGTGGATTTGGGCAAATTCAAGCACATTCTACAGTTCAGAACGACCTTCTTTCAAATGGTTTCTGGGCTAAAAATATGAATGGTGAACTTCCAAATCCAGGAGTAAAAGTAGATTTTATCGTAGATATTAAAGATGTTACCTTCCAGATTCTAGAAGGAACAGACCATCTTACTGAACCTGAACTTACCAAGAAGATCAATAACAACATTGAGGTTTACAAAAACTCTCAAAAAATTGAATCTTACCAATCGATACTGATAAAGCCAATGTACTACGGAAACAAGTACTATGCTTATACCATTGAAACATATAAAGATATCCGTCTTGTAGGAGCACCACCTCAAAGCATCGGAAAATTTGGAAGCGATACCGATAACTGGGTTTGGCCTAGACATACCGGAGATTTCTCTATGTTCAGAATCTATGCAGACAAAGACAACAAGCCTGCAGAATATTCAAAAGACAACGTTCCTTACGTACCAAAACATTATTTACCGGTTTCTATCAAGGATAAGAATGAAAATGATTTCACATTTGTATTCGGATTCCCAGGAAGAACTACAGAATATCTTCCTTCAGTTGCCGTAGAGAAAATTATGAAGGATATTGATCCTGCAAGAATTGCTGTACGTGATGTCGCATTAAAAACTTTGGACGAAAAAATGCGTGTAGATAACGAAACACGTATTAAATATGCTTCCAAATATGCATCTGTAGCCAATTACTGGAAAAAATGGATCGGTGAAGTAGAAGGATTAAAGAAATCCAATGCTGTAGAGAAAAAAGTAATGTATGAAGGATCTTTAGTCGCTAAAAATCCTGAAGTTAAAACTACTTTAGATCAGTTGAACAAACTGTACAATGAGCAGGCACCTTACGCATTGAATAATGCTTACTATACAGAAGTGGTAAGAAATGCTGAAACATTAAAGCTTGCAGGAGATTACTATGACTTTGTAGCGACTGTAGAAGCTGGAAGAATGGATGAGAAGGAGCTTACAAAGTTTAAAACAAAACTTACTTCTTTCTATAAAGATTACAGTGCAGAGCTTGATGCTAAAGTAACAGCAAAATTACTAGCTTTATATACTAATAAAACAGCGCCACAGTTTTTACCGGCAGGATTCAACAAATATAAAGATGAGAACGCCAATATTCCTGTAGTAGAAGATATGTCTAAAAACTCTATCATTACAGGAAGAACAGCTGTAAACGGAGGTACATTAACTGCAGATATTGATAAGGCTTTCTCTAACCAGGATAAGTTGATTAAGACTTTGAAAAAAGATCCTATCTATCAGCTTTACGTTTCTATGAAAGAAACTTACATGAAAACGGCAGATCCGCAATATACTACACTTCAGGCAAAAATTGATGCCTTACAGAAGAAGTTTATGGCTCAGCAGATGGAAACGGATAAAGACAGAAAATTCTTCCCGGATGCTAACTCTACCCTTCGTGTAACTTACGGTAAAATTAAAGGTTCTACTCCAAGAGATGCCGTTTCTTACGGATACCAGACTCACCTTGCTGGAGTAATGGAGAAATATGTGCCTGGAGATTACGAATTCGATGTTCCTAAAAAACTGATTGAGCTTTATAACAAGAAAGATTTCGGAATTTATAAAGATAAAACCGGTGACGTTCCTGTAGGATTTACAGCAACCAACCATACAACAGGTGGAAACTCAGGAAGTCCAACTCTTGATGCCAACGGAAACCTGATTGGTCTTAACTTCGACAGACAGTGGGAGGGAACTATGAGTGATATTAACTTCGATCCACGTTTCAGCAGAAACATTATGGTGGATACAAAATATATCCTATTCATCGTTGAGAAATTTGCAGATGCTAAATGGCTTGTTGATGAAATGAAGGTTATAAAATAATTTTAAAAGTTATACCTTTAAAGAATCTATTTGAATTTATTTTGAATAGATTCTTTTTTATTTTAGGATGAAAGACAGCCTCATTAATTTATTTACTGCTTTTGAAACAGGTCATCTCGGGAAGTCTTTTCCGTTGAATTACTGTTTACCTGTCTATCACTGTGTTTCTGATGAGAACTTACCCCATATCAAACATGTGATTTCCTATAAAAATACCAGACAGTTTGAAGAAGATCTCGACAGTATTTCAAAACATTTTCAATGGGTAAACTGGGAAGAATTCAAAGATTTCACTGTCGGAAAGTTCAAACCTCAGAAAAAAATAGCTCTTCTTACCTTTGATGATGGTTTCAGTGAGTTTTATAATATTGTTGCTCCTGTATTGGAACGCAAAGGAATTTATGCCTGTAATTTTATAAATCCGGCTTTCATTGATAATAAAGATCTTATGTTCAGATGCAAAGCCAGTCTGCTTATAGAAACTATTGAAAATAAAAAAGACATTCATCCTGAGCTATACCGTATTTTATTTCTTGATAAAGGCACTACAAAGGATATTTTAAAAAAGGAAATCCTAGAGGTTACCTATCAGAAGAAAGAAATCCTGGATGAGCTCGCTGAAAAGCTTGAACTTGATTTCAAATCCTATTTAAAAGAATATAAGCCTTATTTAAGCACAGAGGAATTAAAAAACTTGACAGATAGAGGCTTTGGGATATCTTCTCATAGTTGGGATCATCCAAAATTCGGAACGTTATCTCTGGAACAGCAGATGGATTCTATCCATAAAACCTTTACCTACTTAAAAGAAAATGATTTCCTGTATGAAAGTTTTGCTTTTCCTTTTACTGATTTTGGCGTGAAAAATACCTTCTTTGAAGAACTCTTTAAAAATAAAGAAATACACTGTACCTTTGGAACTGCAGGTATTAAACTAGACAGTGTGAAAAGAAATTTTCAGAGAATTCCAATGGAAATGGGGATGAGCGCAGAAAAAATCCTGAAAAAAGAAATTGCTTACTTCAAATTGAAAAAGCTGATCAATAAAAATACCATTGTTAGAAAATGATAGAGCTGAAAACATTTAATAGAAAAGAACTGGAAGACTTTGTGTCATCCGGTGAATTCAGTAAGTATGATTTTCTTCCTATTACAGCTCATCGGGCGATCTCACAGATTAATAATCCTAAAGCATCGGATGATCAGACACTTCTTATTTTAGCTTTCTTTGAAGGAAAACTCGCAGGATATGTTGGGTGTTTCCCTGATTATTTTATGGTTGATGGAAAGAAAGTACACTTCGCTTGGTTGAGCACGCTCTATATCAATCCTGAGTTTCAAAAGAAAAGACCTGCAAAAAAACTATTGAAGAAGGTTTTTGAAGAATACAATGGTCAAATTGCTATCACAGAGTTTACCAAAGAGGCTGAAGCTTTATACATTATCATGGGTGTTTTTGATTATGCATTTCCTAAAAGAGGGAAGAGGTATTACTTCAGAACAGATGCTGCAGGAATCATTCCTGAGAAAAAACCGCAAACAAAAATAGGAAAACCTCTTTTTTATACTTTGGATGCCATAGCAAATTCCTTAATCTCAATAAAGAACCTGAGTGTAGGAAAACCAAACTTCAAATATGAAATCCTTGATCGTGCAGATGCGGAAAGTATAAATTTTGTGGCTGGATTTTCAGAAAATCGAAATGCTGAAGAAATCAATACCTTTATAGATCATCCCTGGATTCTAAAAGGTAAAAAAGAGGAGAAGTATTACTTTTCAAGCTTTGCTGAGGTCTTTACTTACTTTTGGGTGAAAATTTATAATGATAGTGGTGAACTTACAGCTTGTCTCCTGCTTCAGATTCGGAATGGCTACCTTAAAATACCTTACCTTTTTTCAAATAATGATTACGATAGAATCGTACGGTTTTTAAGTTATTTCATCATTGAAAATAAAATAAAAGGGTTTACTTGTTATCATCTTCAGCTGAATGAAGCCATATCTCACTCTAGCGTATTTCCAAAAATTTATGAACGGGACTCCAAGCGGGAGTATCTTTTCCATAAAGAATTATTGCAAAACCTTCCTGAAACCTTCAATCCTCATTTCCAGGACGGAGATGGTGATTGTATGATGACATAAGAAAATTAGAATAGTAAAATAAAAGCCGCTCAATACTTATATTGAGCGGCTTTTTTATGTTTAGTGTCCGAAAATGTCCTTCAGACTTACTTCTGTAAAAGTTCCCATTTTACTTACAGCTTCCATATTCAGATTCTCTTTTTTTCCGATAATGGCAGTATTAAAATCTACGGATTGAATTTCCGATTGATAAAACTGTCTGATATCGTCAAATTTCAATGCTTGGATCTGCTCAAAAATATCCTTTCTGTAATCATGAGAGATTCCCAGTCTTTTTAACCTTAATGTGTTGAAAAATATGTTATTTCTCGTAATTCTGGTAGATGCAATCTGTTTTAAAGCAGCATTTTTAGCATTTTCAAACTGAGTGGTAACCTCAGGGAGCTCACTCATCAACTCATTCATCGTATCCACAGCGATCATCAGTTTATCCGGTTGAGTTCCGATATAGGTGGTAATATAATCCGGATGTCCCAATTCAGCATTGGCGGCATAAGAAACATAGGCTGAGTAAGCAAGGCTCTTGCTTTCGCGAATTTCCTGGAATACAATAGAAGACAATCCTCTTCCAAAATATTCATTAAAGACATTCATCTTTCCAAAATTAGCAGGATTAACTTTATTTCCTTTTCCAACCTTACTCATTTCCATCTGAACCATATCGTAATCGATAAAGTATACATGTCCTCCGGTTGCCGGTTCCGGATATTGTTTGGGTTCAGGAATCTGAAGACTTTCAGTTTCAGTATATTCACCAATATATCCTTTGAATGCTTCAAAATCCTTTCCATAAAAGAAAATCTGATAAGGATACTTGAATAGCTGTTTCATGCGGTCTGTAAATATTTCAGGCTTACTGCTTTCAAGCTCTTCCTTAGAGATAACATCTTTGAAACGTGAAGTACTTCCCAGTTTGGTATAATTAGTCAGTGCAGTCATGATACGGTTTTTATCCTTTTTGATAGCCTGACGGTTTTCCAAAACAGTTCCCACAAACTGATTGTAGATTTCCTGATCCGGTTGTACACGGTACATCCACTGTTGTAGAAGTGAAATTCCTTTTTCAATATTTTCTTCCAGTCCGCTCAGAGAGATTAATAACTGGTTATTGGAGGTTTTAAAATCATTACTGATTCCAATTTTGAAGAATTCCATTTTCAATTCCTCTGGAGAAAGACTATCCGTACCTAAATATTGAAGTAGCTGAGTTGAAATCCCAAGATCTCTGTCATTATCACTTCCAAATGGGAAAATAAAATGAACCTGAGCAATATCGTTGTACTTGTTTTTTACAAAGCTTAATTTCTTTCCTTTGATTTCATCTGTTGCAATCTCTTTTTGATAATCGATGAATTCCGGCTTGATATCTTCAGTTTTTTCAGATAATATTTCCTTTAAAAACTCAGATTGCTCCTCACGATTGATCTTTATAGGAGTAATACCTGGATTTTCTACCCTGATCAGCTGATCATTAACACCTTTTTCTTTGTTAATTACAACATAATTATCCTTAAAAAAGCTATTAGCAAAATTGATAACATCATCCTTCGTGAATTTGGCATATTCATCCATCTCGTTAAGTTCCTGTTCCCAGCTTCTTCCTTTGATGTAGATATCATATAGAGTAGTAGCAAGACCTTCTGCTGTTTCAAGGCCTTTCATTCTTTGAAGTTTGAAATCATTGATGATGGCCGGAAGCATCCAGTCAGGAAAATCTCCCTTCTTGATAAGTTCTATTTCATCCAGAACCATTTCAGTTGCTTCCTTCAGGGTTTGAGTTTCCTTTGGAACTGCCACAATAGAAAAATAACCATATTGTTTTAATCCTACTGAGAAAGCTTGTGCCCAAAGCATTTTTTGAGTCTGGTTAATGTGGAGATCCAATAAACCAGCCTCACCTCTGTTACTTAGAATATTGACAACAATATCAGCAAGCATAGCTTCCCTTGTTCCATAGCTATCCGTTCTCCAGGCCAATTGAACCCGTGGAGTAGTAGGACTTTTCACTGTTTTCTCAATGATTTTGGTAATAGGCTGCTCAATAATCGGATTCTTTTTCGGAAGCTCTCTATAAGGAAGAGTACCAAAATACTGATCTATCAATTGAATGGTCTCTTCAAAATCAAGATCTCCAACCAATACCATAGCATAATTATTAGGAACATAGTACTCGTCAAAATATTTATGAATAGCCTTCATAGAAGGATTTTTCAAATGTTCAGGTCTTCCCAGTGTGGTCTGCTGCCCGTTAGGATGAGTAGGGAAAAGAGCTGCCATCAGTTCATAGTTCACCAGCCTGGAATCATTATCCTGAGCTCTGTTGAACTCCTCATACACCGATTCTAGCTCCGTATGGAAAAGACGAAGAACCATTTCAGAAAACCTTTCCTTTTCTATTTTTAACCATTTTTCCAGTTCGTTATTCGGAATATTGTTTTTATAAACCGTTTCATCAAACCATGTATGAGCGTTGGTTCCCGTAGCTCCTAAAGAAGAAATCGCTTTGTCATATTCATTTGCAATTGCATACTGACTTGCTTCCTGAGAGATATCGTCTATTTTCTTATAAATTTCTTTTTTCTTTTCCGGATCCTGCTCAGCTTTATGATCCTCATAAAGAGCGGAGATTTGATCAAGAAGTCCTTTTTCTTTTTCCCAGTTTAGAGTTCCTAGTCTGGAAGTACCTTTAAACATCATGTGCTCAAGATAGTGAGCCAATCCCGTATTATCAGAAGGATCATTATTACTTCCCGTTCTTACCGGAATGAAAGTCTGTATTCTTGGTGCATCAAAATTCTGGGCAAGGAAAACCTTTAATCCGTTCTTTAATGCGTAGATTCTTACTTTATTCTTATCGTGGGTTAGAGTAATATATTCGTAGTGGTTGGGATCCGTATGAACCGTTTCTTTATATCTTCTGTCTATCATATATGAATTCATTTCATCCTCTTTATAGTAAGAATGTAATACAAATGTAAGCAATCAAAAAAAAATGCTCCCCGATTTTTATGACTATTACATCTATGGTTATAGTTGAAATCCTGTATAACAAGAAAAAAGTACATCATAGACGTACTTTTTCATTATAAGTTAAACTTTGTTAGAGGAAAGATAGCATCTGGAAACCTTATATTTTGATCAAAGCTCTTATCTTACCTCACAAATGTAGCGTAGAAGGCTGTTTTATTTTTCTTCATTCAGAATAGGAGTAAAGAAAGACATGAAATCCTTTTCCAGATCCTTAGCCATAGAAACAGAGCCATATACATTCAAATGTGATCTGTTATAATACATTAAAGTATCCTTATAAAAAGGAGCCGTTTTAAATACTTTGCTTTTCGAAAGATCATAGAAATAGACATTCTTGTTTTCTGTTGCTAGCTTTTGGAGAGCCGCTTTATTTTTTTCATTCACTGTTACTATGAACTTTTTTGAAGTTCTTTTAATATAATCCCTGTTTACCTTTATAGGATCACGATCAACAGTAGGGAAGGTTTCAAAGACAATTAGCCTTTGATCAGGGTTTAAACCATGAGCCAATTTCTCTACAGCCTGATAAATCGATTGTGGACTGATAAACGTCGAACAATTAATCATAATAATTTTACTTCGGCTGATGTTTTCTTCTGTAAAAGGAGCGAGCTGTTGGGCGGCATCATAGAATTTCATTCCATAAGAAGGAATTTCACTTCGTTTTATCCCATCAAGAGCCATAATTCCATCAGTAGTAATGGTGGTAAAGGAAAAATGGTTCTTTTCACCAACATAATTTAAAAATGGTTTGATAGTAAGGGCATGGCTGTCTCCTATCAATAATATTTTAGGATTTTTAACATTTTTATCACCAAAAATCTCAGTCTTTTTCTGATTATGAGAATCTACACCGAATGAAGGAGAAGTATAGATATCCGGAATTTTATAAAACGCTGCAACTTTAGGAAGGAATATAGTAAGAAGTCCCAATAAGACCGAGCCGGAAACCGTATATCGTAAAAATAAGGCATTACTTTTCTTTCTGAAATAATTTTCGATAAACCGGTAAGAAAACCAAGCCATAAGAGAAGTAAAAATACACACGAAAATAACCTGATTGGTACTAAGCGTATATTCATCATTATAATATCTGATATAAGCAATAAACGGCCAGTGCCACAGATAAAGAGAATAAGAAAGCTCTCCAATATAGCGAGGAACTTTTTTTGCAAAAAAATCAGAAATAAAATTACTGCCCGTAACTAATAAATTCGCAGTAGCAAGAGTTGGAACTAAAGCTGTCACTCCCGGAAACGGAGTGTTTTTATCGATCAGAATAGCGGATAGAATCAGTACACCTAAGCTCAGTGATGCAATGATATTATTATTGGCTCTACTGAAATTGATTTTGTTTTTTAAAGTTAGGCTATATAATGATCCGATTAGAAATTCAGGAATTCGAGCAGGAAGTGAGAAATACCTAACCGATGTATCGTGGCTGATGTGCATAGAAATATTGGCATAGGCAGTTAATGCAACAATAAGGAGGATAATAACGGCTGGCAGAAATTTTCTTTTGATAAATATAAGAATCAAAGGAAGCAGAAGGTAAAATTGCATCTCAACAGCAAGCGACCACGTATGCAGAAACGGATTGTCCTCCAATCTGGCTCCGAAATAAGAATCTCCTCGTGCAAACAGTAGATTAGAAACAAATAAAAACGATGCTGCTACAGCCTTTTGAAATCCCCAGAAATCTCGATCCAGATATATATAAAATCCTGCAGAAGCTACAATAATAAGAAGAAATAGATAAGCCGGAAATATCCTTTTTAGACGCTTCAGATAAAAATTATAAAAACTAAAATCAGATTTCTCCTTATCTCCCATGATAATAGAAGTCATTAGAAACCCTGAAATGACAAAGAAAATATCTACACCAATGAAACCACCGGGCAGCCAATGATAATTTAAATGAAAAATAAAAACTAATAAAAAAGCTAGACCTCTTATCCCTTGTATATCATTTCTGAATTGCATTCGATGATTTTTAGTTACGTTGGCAAAAGTAATAAAAATGTATCGAGTGAGGAGCTTAATCCCGCTATCCACTCATACTCCTCGCGCCATTCCTCCCCAATGCTCAAATCCTCCCGCTCTCCAACTCTTGCTGCGGGGTAACCGTTTCTATCGGGGCTAGGGTAGGGGACGTTAATTATAAATGATGAGCAATAATAGGGAATAGGAAATAGATGTTGGCATATATAATAGCTACCATATATATAATAATATAATAAGTAGAATCCGTTTCCCACAGAACATCCATCAATAGAAACG
>NZ_WXVU01000017.1 GCF_009900745.1 Chryseobacterium sp. c4a
CTTTCTTCTGGAGATTTCCTGTAATGCTAATTCACCTCCTTGCTCATACAATTCTTTAAATCTATAAAAACTGTCTCGGGAATATCCCATCACCTTACAGGCTTTGGATACGTTTCCTAAATGTTGTGCTAATTCAAGTACGCCTAACTTGTTTTTGATGATCTTTTGTTGTGTTGTCATAATACTTAATCTGTTTTAAAGTTATTTAATTTGATTATAAATGTCAGATTAAGTATTAACTAATTCAGCTAAATAAATATAAACTATATGAATTTAAACTCTGCCATGTAATATCCATTATTAATTCTATTTTAATAAACATAGTCATACGATCTTCTTTGAATTAGTTTTTAAATTCTTTCTTTAATCTTGTATTTTCCTCTTTTAATAAAGTAATATAATCCAGTAAGTTTCTAATAAGCTCAACATTTAGGTCGTCTTCAGGTATGACAGAAGTAATTTTTTGAGAATCTTCATTTGTATTTTTTTTAGATACTTCCTCCTCATAAATATCTCCTAAAGACACACTTAAAAATTTGGAAAGTTTGTTCCATTCTTCTTTAGTGATCTTCACATCTCCATTTTCTTTCCTGCTATAGTTAGAGACATCGGTTGCAATAGCATCAGCCACCTGTTGTTGGGTATAATTTTTTTGCTTTCTTATTGTACGTAGTTTTTCTTTTTGCATCATTTTTTTTACAAATATGCAAAAAAAATACAATTCATTATTAGGGGATGTATGAATGTGTTTTTTAATTTTAAAAATCTTTTTAAATAAATAGTCGTAGAAGTACTACACTTTTTAAAATTTATCAAAAGAATAGAATTAAAATAAAATAATATTTCTACCTTTCAGGAATTATTACCAAAAAACACATTCTATATTATGAAAAAAAATATCCCAAATTCGGGTAATTCTCCGAGGAGAATTACCCCACCCTTGAAACAGGACATCTATTTTGTAAAACAAGGAGAAACGCTGGAAAGCATTTCATGGGATTTGAACCTTGAAAATCCTAAATATCTTCGTGAATACCACAATTCAAAATGTAGTTACTTAGACCTTATTCCTGAAGATGGAACTTTAAGGTTTTTGCAGAAACTGCATATACCCAACTCAGGCGAAATATTAAAACTCAATGAGCAAATACGAAAATCCGGAGAAAGCTTATGTCACCTACTTCCAATGGGAAAAATCTCTTTTAATATAGAATTAATAGACGGGGATTATGAAGTGAAACAAACTGAAAGTGATGAAGGGATTAAAAAAAGTGAATATTCATACACGTTACACTTTAAATATATAAAGGAGGAAGAAAAAGAACATTATGTAGAATTCACCATGAACAATTTCAAAAGAAATGAAGAGAAGCCCGAGGAGAAAATAAATAATCTGGCATCCGATTTTGTTAAAATAGTGTATCCTATAACATTGATTATAGACAAATCTGGAAATTTTATTGCAGCAAATCCTATTAAAGAGACTAAGGATATAATCAATGAACTAGAAACATTAAAGCAATATCATACTGGCTCTTATGCCGTTTCTCATATTGACCAAATGAAAAATAAAATGGCTGACCCACAAATGATCTATAATAGTCTCAAAGAAACATTACCCTTTCAATTCATTTTCAATCAATTTTATAAAGCAAATTATCATTCAAAAGATACTACAGCTCCATATCATGATGAATTTTCGTGGCTAGCTCCGGCTTCTCCTATTAGACTGGAAATGGTTCATCAAACCTTACCACAAAACGACTCCAATTTAGTAGAGCTACTACAAACAGGGAAATCCATAGATTACCGAACTGTTTCGGAATTGTATTATACAGACTTGGAGTATGACAAGCAAATAATACCCCATTCAAAATCATTAAGGGCTAATCACTTAGCTACATACACACTGGATTTCATGAACTTTTCTATTAAAAAGATAAAAGCAAAATTTGATATCCAGATTACCGATTACGAGAAGACAATAACTTTTGAATTAGAAAAACTAGTAGGATAATTATTATTTTTTTAGAACCATCAAACACACAGATATGTCAGAAAATTCATCAGCACATAGTGACAAGCATTTTGTCATTCAAAAAGGCAAAGCTCAATGCAATCAAGGTGATCAGTTCCCGCAATTTAAAGTAACATCCCATCAAAAGCATTATTGGAATAATAAAAATGCAACGGAAGATTACCTTGCTGTAACAGAAGATGATGTACAATTCAATCCTCCCGGACCAAGTTTTGGACAATGTAAATTGAAACCAACGTCCAGCGGATATTTACCCTGTGCATTTGCTCCAGCCGGAAAATGGCAGAAAACATATGAAAAAACAAAGGTTATGAATAAAAGCTGCCTTTCTGAAATTTCTGAATTGATGTGCAGCGTTGGGGGAAAAATCACAGTAAAAGAACATGGACAAACATCAACCATGAATAAACAAAATATAACAACGGCTGATCCAAAAACCTATAATATCATTAATCCATTTATGAATTTTGAGGAGTCTCAAAGTGAATTGGAAGGATCTGATCAAGTTTATGAATAGAATTTCTATCAATAATCAATACTAACGACTATGGCAAAATTGACTATTAAAGGTAATACAAAACCTATTGTGGGAAATACGGAGGCTTATTCACTTCCTGTATTTGATAATGTAATGACATCCAATCCTTTTTCTTTCCCGCCTCCTAAAGTAAAATGGGATATCTATATACAAGATAGAAACGGATGGCGGATCGCCAAGGGAAATATAAAAGAAGGAGAAAATGTAACCTACAAATTCACGGCTAAAAGTCTTAAATATAAGGCTTTAAGAATTGAAGTTATAAGAGGCAAAGATAAAGGAGAACTTTATATAAAACCACAGGAAACAGAGGAGCCGAAAATAGTAAGTGTTGAACTACAAGACATTAATTCTGAAAGATTACCAAAAGGAAAGCTATTACATTATACTGATACCATAATAGCTAAAGCCCATTGTGTTGGAATGTTTGGATATAAAGTGGCATTTACTCTTTGGGAAGATGATGCCATAGGAAAAGGACATGATCCTATTGTAAATATGATGAATAAGATCAATCAGATCCCACTCATTGGGGAAGTGAATCATGAGGGAGTTGCCAAAGTTTATTTCAGGCTGCCTGCCTATACTATGGCCGTTCAAATTGCCAATGCCGGAGTAGCAAGAGGAGACAAAAGCGAAGGAAAAACCCATGAATATTATGTAACCGCTGAAGTAGTTTCGAAGCATATTTTAAAGGCCAGCCCTAATGTAAATGTGGCCAACCCTGCTCATATTCCACCTCCACCTAAGAAAGCTGAACCGATAGACAATACTCCACCACACAGAAAACCTCCCGTTGCTCCTGAACATAATAAACCGAAACCCAATAAGCCGAAACCCAAAGAGGAAACAGCAAAGTTTCCTGTAACGCCTGCAGCCAAGAAACAGGCAGATCCTGAAGGGAAAATAGTAAATGCGGAGTTTACAGACGGTACAGGAAAAACACTTAAAAATGCCAAGACCGGAGATACAGTATCCATTAAAATAACTTCTCAGGGGATGAGAGGCAAAAATGTAATGGTAAGAATTTGGGAAGAAGATTTTTCACGATACAGCAATGATCTTGTATATGAAGTATCTGTAACTTTAGCCCACGATACCTCTAATTTTATTAATAACGTTACTCTTACAAAAGAGATGTATAATAAAAGTAATGATTTTGGAGAGGGAAATGAACGGGAGTATTTTATAGAAGTTGAACATCTCAACACTTCCGTGACTTCTCAGGTGATCCCGATAAGTCCAGATGCTGAACCTGTGAAAGTAGATCCGAATGATTCTCCTGCGATTATTAAGGAACCTAAACAGGAGAAAAAAGAAGAAAATGTGTGTGAATGTGAAGCCAAAGTAAGAGCCTTTATGAGAATGCTGAGAGTGAAAGAAGGATCAGAAGGAGAATCAGGCTATACGAAACTCTTTGGACATGAAAACTTTACAAAACCGCCCCACAATAAAGATATGAGTACCCACCCCAAAATTGTAATTACGGCAGGAGGTTATTCATCAAGTGCTGCAGGAGCTTACCAAATAATGCAAGATACTTATAAAGGTTTTCAAGGATATTATCAGGATAAACAAAAAAAATGGCATTATTCAGAAGAGATAAATTATATTAAAAAATATAAAATTTCAAGTTTTGACCAGGAATCCCAGGATAAACTTTGTTTGGTTATCTTTAAACATAATTATCGACCAAAAAGAGCTAATTCATTTTTTTATAAAGAAGATGGCACTCCAAGACCAGGTCGTTCTAAATTTAATGATGCATATGGTGATATTATTCAAATGATAATTGATGATAATTTTGACAAAGCAATTTTGACGTCTAGTTTATGCTGGGCAAGTCTACCAAATGCTCCGTATGGGCAACCTACTGGAACAAAAGACGAATGCAAGGCAAACTATGAAAAATTTTTAAAAGAAGAAATTGCAGGAAAAAGTGATTTGTATCTTAAAAAAGGATTTTTGAAAGGGTTTGGTTACACCTGTTGTGATGGAAATAATGAATCTAATGGAGTTTGTCCAGATGATTGTTCACAGTGTTTTGATTATGCTGATGTTTGGGAAAACCCAGAAATCAGTACAGATAATGGAGGGAAAAATAATAATAGATTTGGATATAATTCTGCAAGAGGACATAAAGGGATTGATATAGTTTCGGGGCCAGAATATAAAGATGTTCATTCTTTAATGTGTGGAGAAATTGTAGCAATCGTAGATACTTTTAAAACAAATCAGTATAAATTTCGAAGTTTAGGTAATACATTAATGATAAAATCAAAAGATAAAGATGGTAAAACAGTATTTATTTTATATTGTCATTTAAATAAAATATATGTAAAAAAAGGGGATAAGGTGAAGCACGGTCAAAAGGTTGCTCAATCCGGCTCTACAGGAAATGCTTCAAGTGATGAATTTCCAAATGGGGTAAAAGGAAGTGGTATAAATAAAAGATATTGGCATTGCCATGTTGAGGCAGCTACAAAAGGGGAAGGTTATAATAACTTCCGTGACTTAGGAGCTTACAGGATAAAAGCAGAAGACTATATGAAAACAAAATTTGATAAAAATGGAAATACAATTAAATAAATTTTTCTTAATAATATTAGTTTTATTTTCTTCGTGTAAGGGAGATGCACAAGAAAATTATACCGTATCAAAAAAAACTCACCAGACTGCTACCACTGCAACTATTAATTTTTTTGATAAAAAATATACGACCAAATACACTATGATTGTTGATGAATCTACCCTTGCAGATCATCCTACAAAGACATTCTTAGATTGTACAAATAGTTATTTTACCATTCATTATATCCCAAAAATTCAAGAATTGGAAAATTATTGGGTAAATCAATATTTCAAAAATAAAGATATTGATAAAATAAATTTTGATGCGGAAAGTAAAGGAATTGAAAAAAAAATAAATGAGAATAGTAAGGATTATGTAATTTTTTGCTACTATGTTTCTTCAAAATTTCTGAAATCGAATGCAGGATGTTCAAGTGAAAGTGTGTATTTGGACGATAAAGCAAATGCGGAAATTTATTATTATAACACTCAAAAAAATAAATGGAAGTTAATTAAACAAGAATCATCACCTGTTCTTCCTAGAATAATAGAATCGAAATACTTTAAGACTAATTTTCCATCGTATTTTGTTCAAAATAAAAAGCAAGAAGAATCTTCTGTAGATATACAATCAGACAATAAAAATATTATAGGTTTATGGCAACTGGATTGCTCGATTAGCAATAGTGGACTTGATATATCATCCAACAAGGGTAAATTATCAGGTACTCTGGCGCTATCTCCTCCGGCAGTTTTCGTAGATATAATAGTGGAAAGAAATGATGGAAAATCATATGATATAAAATATCTTTCGCAGGATATGTCTCCTCCATTAGCATCTGAAAATATAATAGAAGATAAAAACATATCAAAAAGCGAAAAAATTGGTGAGCTTTTTGTAAAAAGCAACAACGAAATTGAGTTAATATGGTATGGTTTGTATAATATTAACATAAAAAAAAGAACACACTTAGTTAATCAATTTTCAAATAATAAATCTAATAATCATATCATACTAAAGAAGTGTTCTGAAAAAGAATAGTTCATGAAATTGTTTACAATGCTTTGAATATGCAGATATAGTCAGTAAACAAGAATATTTTATAAAGGTTGAACATCTCAACACTTCCGTGACTTCTCAGGTTATCCCAATAAGCCCAAGTGCTGAACCAGTAAAAGTAGATCCGAATGATTCTCCTGCGATTATTAAGGAACCTAAACAGGAGAAAAAAGAAGAAAATGTGTGTGAATGTGAAGCAAGAGTAAGAGCATTTATTAGAATGCTTAGGGTAAAAGAAGGAACTGAAAAAGAAATAGGTTATACAACTCAATATAGTGGAAAACAATTTTCAGATTTCAGCGAACACCCTCAAGAAGTTGTGACCGATAGTAAAGGAAAACATCGCTCTTCAGCAGCAGGAGCTTATCAAATAATGACTGACACTTGGAAAAATCTGAAAGGATATTATCAAGATAAAAATAAAAAATGGAATTATTCTGAAAAATTGGATTATGCAAAAAAATATAATATCTCGACTTTTGATCAGGAGTCCCAAGATAAATTTTGTGTAGTGATAATGAAATTTAACTATGTAAAAGATCGTGCCGATAGCTTTTATAACCCTACAGTTTGGAAAGACAAAAAAAACAAGATTCATGATATTACACAAGAACAAAAGCTTAAAGAATGGAGAAAAAGATTTAGAAAGCAGAATGGTGATATTATTCAAATGATTATTGATAATGATATCAAAAGAGCTGCATTAATATCCAGTCTATGTTGGGCTAGTTTACCTGATTCACCTTATGGACAGCAGAGTTCAACATATACTTTTGAGATGGTAAAAGCAATTTATGAGCAAAAATTAGCCGAAGAACTTATTGAACCTAATAAAGAGTTACATTTGAAAAAAGGTTTTTTAAAAGAATTTGGTTATGGATGTTGTGGGGACCACATTAAAAAAGAAGAGTCATTACCTAGCAAGTGTCCCGACGATTGCTCACAATGTTTTGAGTATTCAGATGTTGTCCCCACTCCTAAAGTTAATGACCAAAGTGGTAATAAAAATCATAATAGGTATAAAAAAGAATATAGAATCAAATCAAATGGTAAAAAGTATTATCATACTGGAACAGATATTTTAGCAGTTGTTGGTACAGAAGTACATTCAATGATGTGTGGAGAAGTAGTCCATATAAGAACGGACCTTCCACAAAATGATTATATTAAAGGTTATGAAGGTCCTACTAGTTACGGGAATACTGTAACAATTAAATCTAAAGATAAAAATGGGAAAATTGTATATCATTTCTACGCTCATTTATCCAAGGTAAAAGTCCGAGTAGGAGAAAAAATAAAACATAACCAAATAATAGGGTTATCTGGAAGTACAGGGAATGCTATGCATGTTGAAGTTAAACACAGACATATACATGTTGAAGCTGGTACCTCTTATTCTACCATAGGAGGTTCTAATAATAAACAAAGGTGTAAATTGAATGCAGATTTGAATCCAGAAAATTATATGAAATCTAAATTCGACAATAAAGGCAATACATTATGAAGAAATTAATCAATATTTTTTATTTTTCTATATTAATATCAGGAATTATTTCTTGCAATGGTCAAGAGAATAAAACAAAAATAGTTACGACTATTACAACCAAAAAAACGAGTAACACGACTCAAGCAATTCCTGATTTGTTTGATAAAAAATATTTTCATGGCTATCAATTAAGCCCTGATTCAGACTATCCAATTTATACATATATTGGTAAAGATATTGGGAGCTTAACTGTAAATTTCATAAATAAAAATATAGATAAACAAAATGAATGGTTACAGTTTGATTTTAATAATGGTATAGATGCTGGTGATGACCCCGATGACAAATACTTCAGTGATTTGGACAAGGTTATTAAAAGAAAGTTAGAACCAAACTTAACAGATTATGAAATAATTACAGAGTATGTTCCATTAAAATATTTGCAAAAACAAACACTTGACTTCATTTATCCCTACATAAAAACTTATTACTTATATAATAAAGAAAAGAAGGAATGGCAATTTATAAAAGAAATTAAGATTAATGACAGTTCTAATGAGAAAAATATTACTACATTATTAGAACTAAATTCAATGATTAATCTCAATCAGAAAGACAATTCTCATACTCAAAATGATACAGCATCAATGCCGCTTAAACAATTTGATGGTGTATGGTCTTCTGATTGTCAATCAAATCTTCATGTATCTCTTTCTTCAGTCATTACTAATGCTCAATTTTTAATTCCAGACCGATTTGCTATGAATGCTCAATTAAAGAAAATCGATACTAATAAATATGAGTTGTATTTCACAGATTTTCCACCAATAATTCCCTTACCTGACAATATGGAGGTTTGGGATAATATGGATAATAAAAAGTCTGTAGGTATCATCGAGTTTATTGGAAAATCAAAACTAAGTTTAACATGGTTTGGTTTTTATCATAAGAAGTTCAAAAAGAATATTGAGACAGAAAATCCATTTGATAGTAAAAAGAACACAGATATTCTTGTAAAATGTTCTGATAAATAGGTAAAGGAGATCTTGTATACAAAATCCCCTTAGTATTGTCCTATTATACCTCCAATTTTATTAATAATGTTACTCTTACAAAAGAGATGTATGATAAAAGTAATGATTTTGGGGAAGGAAGCGAACGGGAGTATTTTATAGAAGTTGAACATCTCAATACTTCTGTGACTTCTCAGGTTATCCCAATAAGCCCAAGTGCTGAACCAGTAAAAGTAGATCCTAATGATTCTCCTGCGATTATTAAAGAACCTAAGCAGGAGAAGAAAGAAGAAAAGGTATGTGAATGCGAAGCTAGGGTAAGAGCATTTATTAGAATGGTAAGAGTTGGCGAAGGAACAGGAGAACTGATAAAATCATATGACAAAAAAGAGAAGAAAACTATTTATATAACTCACGATTTTCAAGCTGGATATACAATGGCTTTTGGAGGAACCAAAATAACAAATCTGAGTACACATCCTCAAACCATATATAAGATAAAATCTTCAGACCAAGGATCTTCCGCTGCTGGAGCCTATCAAGTAATGAGATATACATGGTGGGAATTAGCAGGATTTGAGGTTAAGAATAAGAAAAAAACAGGTAAATATTTTGAAGATCGAGATCTTTTAAAAAAACATAATGTTATTGACTATTCTGCTGAATCCCAAGATAAAATATGTGTTATTCTTATGGAAAAACAAAGACCTAATCTAATCAATAAAATTATTGCCAATAAAATTGAAGATGCAATCCAAAAAGACGGTTGCTTTATATGGGCTAGCTTACCTGAGATCAACGATTTAAGTCATTATTATTATAATGATAAACGTCAACCTGCCACACCTTTAAAAACATGTATGGAACATTATAATGATTTTTTTCAAGAAGAATTAAAAGGTAATAGTAATCTACATTTAAAAAAAGGATTTCTAAAAGAATTTGGATATGATTGTTGTAAAGGAAATATTTCTAATTTAGTTGAAAATAATGGAACTTGTAAATCTTGTCATGAAGATCATTATGATTTAACTGATAAAGTTAAATGGCAAACACAATTTGATTCTAAATGGGGTGATACAGAAGCACAAAAAGTCGCATGTAAGAAAACTTGTGATGATATACTTAATAAAGTAGGATTAGCAAATACTTCAAAAGCGGAAGCTGATAGATATCAAACCGCTTTAGAAAATGATAAACATACTACTATATTGATAAATTCTGCTGAAGCTAAACAAGCCGTTCAATACATAAATGAACAATTGAAAAATGGCAACCCTGTCCAAGTTGGTGTAGATCATGCATTAAACTATAAAGGAGGAAAATTGAATGAGGGAACTACTGATCATTTTGTTATTATTATAGGAAAGGCTTGTGAGAATAATAAAATCTATTATCGTTTTTATGATGTAGGTACTAGGCATAATGAAAAAGGAGCAAGTAAAAACAATAAGCTTTTTTTAAAATCTGACAATTCATTAAAAGGAACTACAGTTTATAGTGGTCAGACATATCTAGTAACTCAAGTAAGAAAAAATAAAAAGAAATGAAATATTTAAAATTATTATTATTTTTTTTAGCAATTAATTCATGTAAAGGTCAAAAAGATATCTCGGATCTTACCACAACATGGTATGAAATAAAAAAACAAGGAAATATTTATATTATTATTGATTGTGGCTATGAAGGGGAGTCATTCAAAATCGAGAATGATTCTATATATGATCATGGCATAATGGAAGATAGTGTATTTAAGTTACATCACGTAGTTAGTGAAAGTGATATAACTTCGATATATATTAATGAAAAAGAAAAATATGAAATATCATGGATAGATAAGACAAAGGGAATTATAAAAAGAATAAATAATATAGATGATAACATCGTTAAATATTATGTGAATAAAACTAATCTTAATAAAATCAAAAAAGTTAAGGGCAATAGCAAAGACTGCATTACTAATGAGGATTTTGAAGACTCTGTAAAAACATTAAAAGATAAAAAATGGTATTCTGCTGATGGAACCTGGAAAACTAATTGTACTGATGGTGAAGGAAGTATAACTATTGAAGGTAAAAAAGCATTCTTAGTACTATTATCTAATCAAATTTATCTTGAATTGGTCGAAATGAAAAGATATGATTTTGAAAAAGGTATAGCCTATAAGTTGAAAGAAATTCCGGAAGATGTTGGAACAATAGGAATGAGATTAGATTGGAAAGAATATTTAAATGATGAGCCTGTAGCATATATAAAAAACATTGATAATAATAGACTTAACTTTTATTGGTATGGCTTTTACAATAAGAAAACGAAAAAGAGAGAATTTAAAGACAATAACTTTTATCAGGAAACTGAAAGTAAAGATATTGTTTTAAAAAAATGCAATAATTAAACCTTTTTCTAAAATCTAAATTTTAAATAACCAAAGTCTAAGCAGATAAACATCTGCTTCAACAAAACTCAAACCAGATTCTCCAAGGTGCCACATGACTACAGGTGAGTGAAAGACTGATGATCCCAAGGAGAAGATTATGATTTTTTAATTTGATAAAAAAGGTAATACTATATGAAAAATATTAAAATCATACTATCAATTTTAATCACTTTTTGCTTAGCATCATGTAATGGGCAAAATAAAAAAAACGACTTTTTTTACTATGAGAAAAATGACGATTATTTTACTAGAGATATTGATATCAATATGGATGGTTTCAAAGATAAAGTTGTTTCTAGTAAAAAAAATATGGGTGATGATTTAATATTTTTTTTAGGGAATGAAAAGTCAAAATATCAATTTGCTTTAAAAACCTATAATTTTTCGGAAGATGGTGGATTTGTAATTGATGATATAAAGCCTCTTACTAATAATTCAACAAACGAAGTTTTTTATATTACTACATATTTTGATGGTTCAGGTGGGGCTCAACGAATAAATTATGTTGCCTATGAAGGCAACAAATGGAAATTAACTAGGTCCGTTTATATAACTTCAGATTGGCGTTTAGATGTAAATAAAGAATACTATTGTGATGTAAAACAAAATATCGCTTTAGATGATAAAAAGATAAGAGAAAAATTACATCCAATACCTGATGAAGCCGTAAGAGATAAGGTATGTAAATCAAAGTATAAGTTTGGGGATACTTTAGGGCAATTTGAAGAAAATATAAAGAATTCAGTTAACTATACTGGCATTGAAAGGTATCAAGAGTTATTACTTAAATTCCCAATAAATAATAGTAATATACTGCAGTATAATAACATTGCTTATTACTTGTATCAAAAAGGTGCATATAATGAATCAATATTATTAATCAAAGAAATTTTAAAAAAAGATCCGAATAGGATTGTGGCATGGTTTAATTTGGCTGATTTACAATGGGAATTAGGTAATAAAAATGAGGCTAAAAAATCCTATCAACAATACATTTCATTAATGAAAAGCCAGAATAAGGACTTAAAAAAAATTCCAAATAGAGTATATGAAAGAAGTAAATAAATTAATTTTTTGGATATTCCTAGTATCTGTAATAACTTTAGTAGTCTCTTATTTTCTGATAGAAAGTTCTAACTGTGGAAATAAAGTTATTGTGGGTGATGACATGTTTGGCCTCAATAAAGCAAAATCGAATTGGTGCTCAATTCTCACATATTTAAAGAATATATCGACTGGCTCACTATTTATGGGAGCGTTGATCTATATAGTAAACTATTATTTTTCAGACGATTATTAAAATACCTTAGATTTTGACCGATAATGCATATCTAAAAAACTCCGTCTCAAAAAAATGAGACGGAGTTTTTATTTTTCATATTTGTTCAATTTTTCCTTCAACCTCTGATTTTCATCCTTTAATAAAGAAATATAATCCTGAAGGTTTTTAATGATTGATACATTTTCTTGATTAGTGAAATTAGTAACATTACCCGCCGCTGAGGAACCTGGGCTGTCATTAAAAACAGGATTTTCGACAATAAACTTTGCTTCCTCCTCTTCATAAATTTCGTCCACAGGAACTTCCAGAAAACGTGCAATTTTTTCCCACTCATCTTTGTAAATCCTTACATCACCAGTTTCCTTTCTGCTATAGTTGGATACATCAGTTGCAATAATATTGGCAATTTGCTGCTGTGTAAATCCTTTCTTCTTTCTCAATGTACGTAATTTTTCTTTTTGCATGACCACTTTTTTACAAATTTGCAAAAAAAAATCCAATAAATATTATTATCTTGATGGAACATAGTATTGCCTTTACAAAACAGAATAAACGCCAACTTGTATAAAATGAGAATACTTTTTACTTTTGTATTTTGGTAGAAGTAAAACAAACAAAAGATGAAGTTTTCCCAAGCACATTCAAGAATATTAAGCTTATCGTAAAAGAATACTGGGCTTTAAAGGCTAAATAAAATCAATTACTTTCTCCAGAGCTATTCCTCTGGAACCTTTTAATAGTATGTTTTCTGACTGAATGGTATGTTGTTTCAAATATTCAGCCAGCTCGGTGGTATTTTCAAAAGCAAGATCTGATGAATTTACTCCTTTAAAGTGTTTTCCAACAGTAATGATGGTATCAAATCCAAGTGCGTGGGCTAATTCTAAGATGTTTTGATGCTCTTTCACGCTCTCATCACCTAATTCTAACATATCACCAATGATAATCGTTTTACGACCTTCAAATGTGATAAAGTTATTTAATGAGGCTGTCATTGAACTTGGATTAGCATTGTATGTATCCAGTACTAATGTTTTGTTTTCTTTTTTCACCACCTGCGAACGCATATTGGTAGGAGTATACTGCTCTACCGCATGTTTTATTTTTTCAAAGCTGATTCCAAAATGAAGTCCAAGGCTTGCTGCTGCACAAAGATTCGTAAAATTATATTCACCCGTAAGTTTAGATACTGTCTTTTCTCCTTTATAAATTAATCCTACAAAATGATCTTCTGAGAATGGTTCAAAAGTATAATCCGACTCTTCTTTTCCAAAAGTGATCTTAGGTGAATAACCCTCCGTTTTTTCAACCTGAATAGGATCATTTTCGTTAACGATAATGGTCTGTTGATTTTCTTTAAGGTAATCGTATAGTTCAGACTTTCCTTTAATCACTCCTTCAAAACCACCAAAGCCTTCTAAATGAGCTTTTCCAAAATTGGTAATATATCCGAAATCAGGTTGTGAAATGGTACAAAGGAATTCAATTTCTTTTTGATGGTTGGCTCCCATTTCAATAACTGCCATTTCATGCTCAGGTTTGATAGAAAGAATCGTCAATGGAACTCCAATGTGATTATTTAAATTCCCGTAGGTATACTGAACGTTGTATTTTTCTGAAAGGACAGCATGAATAAGCTCCTTTGTGGTTGTTTTCCCATTGCTTCCGGTAAGACCAATAAAAGGAATATTAAGCTGGCTTCTATGATAGATGGCTAATTGCTGAAGGAATTCAAGAGTAGACGGAACGTAGAAAATGTTCTTATCTTTATTTTCAAATTCGGACTGTTCAACAATGACCGCCAGAGCTCCTTCGTCGATGGCTTTTTCTGCCAGTGTGGCAGCATTAAAGTTATCACCGGAAAAGGCAAAAAAGATATCATTTCTGGCTATTTTTCGGCTATCGATTGTTACTTTATCAGCCTGTAAAAATAAAGGATAAAACTGTTCTATATTCATGTGGAAATATATATTTTTCAAATAAATCACCATGTAATCACTAAATCTGTTTCAGAATTTTTCTGTGAAGCGATTTCATTGTTCAAAAATAAAAAACCTTCCGAAAATCCGGAAGGTTTTTTAAAAGTATTTTGATAAATATTATCTTCTTGTTCTGCTCTTATCGCTAGTTCTGGCATCCTGTGCAACACGGAATCCAACCCAACCATAAGCTCTACCTTGATTTTTATATCTTCTTTGTCCCGGATCCAGCCAATATGCCGTATCCTGCCAAGAACCTCCTTTTACTACTCTTACTTCGTTAGAGATCGCTGAAGTTCTGTCTTTAGTATCTTTTTGCATTTTCACTCTACCGTTTGCATCTACAATGAATCTCTGACGAGGAGCATTGTACATATCAAATCCTGCAGCTGAATCTGATTCTCTTCTGTACTCTAGAGAAGACATTTTATCACCATCTCTATAGTTTCTGTAATCAGCAATCGTTTCTCTTTCGAATTGTCCTGGAAGTCCTTTGTATACTAATCTACCGTCAGCTAAAGTATCATATTTGATGGTTCCTTCATCAATCATTTTGTAAGTACCGTCACCGTTTCTTACGATAGCCTGAGGCATATTTCCTCTGTAGTAGTTGAAATCGTTATAATCTTCATCGATGATAGGTCTGTAAACATCGGCAGTCCATTCTGCAACGTTACCATACATCCCATAGATTCCAAGGTCGTTAGACGGATATTGTCTTACATCTGAAGTTTGTGCAGATCCATCGTTCTTCCATCCAGCGATACCAGAATAATCTCCTTTACCCATTTTAAAGTTTTCAAGGAACATTCCTCTATCTCTTCCTTTGGTACCTCTCAATCTTTCGATTTCAGGTTTTTTACCTAGGTATTGGTTATATTCTCTGTTTTTCGCCATTCCTAATGCTGCGTATTCCCATTCTACTTCAGTAGGAAGTCTGAATTTCTGAACCATTGCTCCATTAGGTGCTCTGTTGGCTGCTAGCAATCTTTGGTTGGTAGTTTTCATACCAGCTTTTTGCTGCATTCTTTTTTCGTTGATGTACCCTTGCATTTCAGGATCATTCGCTTTGAATTTATCCATGTTGAAAGCAGTACCACCTTGGTTATTGGATTCGTTGATATACATATCTTTAGCAATGATACCTGCCTGCATCAAAGCTTTTTCATTAGCTCTGTCTGTCAACCATTCACAGTATCTGTTTGCCTGAGTCCAAGAAACTCCTACCACCGGATAGTAATCGAATTCCGGAGAACGAAGGTAGGTTTCATTATAATCGTTTCTAGATAATTTGTTGTCCCATAATAAGGTATCTGGTAAAGCACCGTTATAGATCTCCTTAAAACTAGGATCACTTGGAGGGAATACATACTTCAACCATGTAAGGTATTCGCGGTATTCGTAGTTAGTAATTTCTGTTTCTCCGATGAAGAATGAACTCACCTGCATTCTGCGTGGTGTATTATTCCAATCATGCATAACATCATCTTTCACTAATCCCATTGTAAAAGTTCCACCTTCTACATATACCATTCCCGGCCAACCCTTCTGCTTCTGTTGCTTTCCTGCAAAAAACCAACCCTGTTTTTCGTTTGGTTTCCAACCCGTTTTACTGACAAATTTTTTGGTACCGCCACCTTTGCTGGTTCCTGATCCGCCACAGCTGGTTAATGCAAGTGTAGAACTTAATGCTATTAATGAAAACAACTTTAGTTTTTTCATAGTCGATATAAATATTTTCAAGAGTACAAAGAAAAAATAAATTATTCAATAAATCAAATAAAGATTTGATTTTTTTGAACAACGATAACAAATTAATTTTATTGTATTACAATTTAATTCTAAAATTTTCATTTATTTTGTAATTTAGCAATTTCAATAATAAACATGAGACGAAAAATCACGCTTTTATCTTTAATCGCTTTTGCATCAACACTTTACGCTCAAAGAAACACCATAGAATGGAATGGTTCTAAAATTCAAGATTTTGGTGATACAAAATTAAATCTTCCAAATTTTAAAAATGAAGGTTTTTCTTTCAGCCAAAATAACGTTTTTATAGTAACAAAGCAAAGAATCGGAGAAAAGGAGCTGAAAATTTCTGACCTAGCGTGGGATGGAGTTTCTAATCAAGATTTATATGAACTGAACAAAGGCAGTCTTCCCGATCATGACATTGCAGAGGTAAGCTATTATACATTGGATGGAGAAAGATATGCCAGCATCAGTGTAGGATTGTTTAAGAATGTAAATGGACGTGTTCAGCGATTATCTTCGTTTAACGTCTCTGAAACTTCTGCCCCTATCAATACTTTTAAAAGTGTTAATAAAATAGGAACTACAGGCAATCCTCTTGCCAGTGGAAGTTTTTATAAAATAAAAGTAGATAAATCCGGGATCTTTAAAATTACAACCCAATTTTTAAGAGATAATGGAATTAACCCTTCTTCTGTAAATCCAAAAAATATGAGGATCTATGGAAATGGAGGAATTATGCTTCCTGAATTCAATCAGGATGCACGATATAGTTCTTTACAGGAAAATGCAATACAGGTAGTAGGTGAAGATGACGGCGTATGGAATGATAACGACTATGCTTTATTCTATGCACAAGGGCCCAATGGATACAATCTGTATGACACCAACAATGGAAATGGTTTCAAAAGAAGAGAGTCAAGAACAGATACAAGCAATAACCTTAAAAATATATATGATGATTTTTCCTATTACTATATCAACTTTGATAAAGGTACAGGAAAAAGAGTGCCCACTATAGATGGAAACTTACCTGCCCAACTGATTAACAGATATGACAGCTATCAAGTCATCAATAATGATCAGAAAAATTTATTAAAAGTAGGAAGAATATGGGTAGAAGATACTCCTTTCAGTACTGAAAAAGTGATTACCCTTACTACTAATTCTCCTATGCAGCCTACTGATGTGATAAAATACAGATCACAAGTAATAGGATACAGATCACAGCAAAATTCTCTTGATATTAAAATCAATGATCTTAATCCGTTTCATGATAATGTGCCTACTGATGAAGCAACTTATCAGTATAACTTCTATCCGATGAGATATAACGGGGTTATTACTAATCAGACAGGAAATCAAATCGTATTTAAATATAATCCGGATATTTCTAAAAACCCTAACGGAGCATTCTATTTAGACTACGTTGAAGTACAATATAAAGAGAACCTTTCTTTCAATGGCAGTCAAATGAACTTCAGAGATTTCTCTCTTGCCAGTGGAAGTAATACAGAGTATGGTTTTAGTATTTCCAATGCATCTTCTATAGAACAGGTATGGGATGTTACAGATATTACCAATGCCAACAGAAGAGTTAATAAAGCAGGAGCAGGCTCTTTCAATTTTGCTTATACGGCTGCTGACCAGAATTTCAACAATGAGTTTGTTGCTTTCCGTGCTGATGCTGCATTTACACCTCAATTTGTAGGAAGAATTGCAAATCAGAATCTCTCTGCTATCAACAATATAGACTATCTTATTCTTACTGTACCTGAATTGATGGGACAAGCGCAAAGACTGGCCAGTTATCATCAGACAAAAAACAATTACAAGGTAGAAATTGTAGATGTTAATAAAGTCTATGAAGAATTTGGAAGCGGAAGCAGAGACCTTACCGCAGTTAGAGATTTCGTAACAAAATTAAATACTCCTCAGGGCAGACTTAAATATGTATTCATTTTAGGGGATACTTCTTATGATTATAAGAATAGGGTTCCCAACAATAACAATATTGTTACCTCTTATCAAAGTGAGCATTCCGCTGATTATATACAATCCTTCGTTACGGATGATTATATTGTGATGACTCAGCCTCAAAATGCGCCTAATATTATATATAACCTACCAGATTTACCTGTGGGAAGAATTCCTGCAACCAATAATACGGAAGCAGCCAATATGATAGATAAAACGCTGGCTTATTATAATGCTCTTCCCGGACAATCAAGTCCTTTTGGAGATTGGAGAATGAAGCTGGATTTTGTGGTGGATGATAACGCAGAAGGCGATGGGCCTTTCCATGATGTCATGAACAAATCACTGGTCAATATATTTGAACAACCGGGGGTAACAACTCTGAAAGAATACAATGTAAGAAAACTGTATCAGGATGCCTTTACCGTACAAAGTACGGCAGCAGGGCCTAGATATCCTCAGGTAAACCAAGCGATCTCTAACAGTATCGGGAATAGTTTGTATTTGTTCTATTTTGGGCATGGGGGAATCAACGGCTGGGCTCAGGAAAGAGTACTAACCACTACCGAGATTCAGAATTCTAATAATTTTTCTAATGTATACAGCAGATTCCCACTTGTATCTACGATAACCTGTGAATTTACATTATGGGATGAACCTGCTACCAATTCTGCGGGAGAGCAGTTTATGAAACTTAAACAAGGAGGGCCTGCTACCATGATTACCTCCAGCCGTGCTATCAGTATTGATTATGGACGTAACTTCACCGATACTTTCACCAAAAATATTTTTAAATTAACGAGTGACGACTTTAATACATTAGGGTATTCTCATTTAAATGCAAAAAAAGAAACAGGGGTTAATCCAAACCACTTCAGAGTAAATGTATTGGGTGATCCGGCGATGAAACTGAGCAGACCACAAAGGTTATTAACTATTGATAATATTGAAACACCTGTTCCTGGATTAATCAGAGGTCTCGATTTTGTTAAAATAAAAGGACACATCAACAATCCTAACGGAACTTTGAACACAGCCTTCAACGGAAGAGTTTCCATTAATATTTTTGATAAAAGATTAAATAAAAAAACTCTTAACAATAACAACTGGTCATTCCCTGTACTCAATTATACTGAGGAAGGAAGTGCTATTGTAAAAGCTTCCGGAACAGCCGTAAACGGAGTATTCACTGCAGAATTCTATGTTCCTAAAGATATCAATTACGCTGTTGGCGAAGGAAGAATCCTTGGATACGCAGATAATAAGGTAACTGATGTATTCAATAACCAGTCTGTACAGGTTGGAGATATCAATCCTAATGGTATTAATGATAACCAGCCACCAAAAGTGAAGTTGTACATGAACAATACAAATTTTGCTGATGGTGGAATCACCAATCAAAATCCAATGCTTCTGGCATGTCTTACGGATGACACCGGGATAAACTCTACGGGATCAGGTGTTGGTCATGATATTACCGTATATTTAGACGGTCAGGTGATCAATACGGTTATCCTTAATGACTTTTATGCTCCGGGAGAAGGAAATGGATGTTTAAATCCTAGTCTTGCCGAGTATCAAAAAGGAAATGTAACCTATCCTTTCAGAAACCTTGCCATTGGACAACATCAATTAACATTTAAAGTTTGGGATATAAACAATAATTCTTCTACTGCTACGTTAAATTTTGAAGTTAAGGATGAAGCAGACCAACGTCTGACGATCAACCGCCCGTTGAACTGGCCTAATCCATTCACTAATAAAACGTATGTTCAGTTTGAACACAATTGTGATGATATCCTGGATGTGAATGTACAGATCTATACCATAACAGGGAGATTGGTAAAAACCATATCTCAGGCAGTAGTAGCTGAACCATTTTTGCAAGGCTTCAGAACTCCTCGCCAGGCTATAGAATGGGATGGAAGAGATGATTTTGGAGCTACTGTAGCAAAAGGTACATATATTTTTAAGATATTTGCAAAAAGTCAAAACCAAGAAAAATGTAAAGGAAGCGCTACTGCTGTAGAAAAAATGGTACTTTTGAAATAATTATATAGCACATAGATAATAAAATTAATAAAAAACTGATAATATATAAAAGACAACATATGAATTTAACTACTAAACTGCTTTTAGGACTTGGGTTAAGTACTGGTTTTCTGGGATATTCGCAAATAAACCCCGTACTTACCGGAGCTCCTTTCCTGAGAATTGCGCCAGACGCAAGATCAGGAGGTATGGGAGATCAAGGGGTAGTAACCTCTCCTGATGCATTTTCACAATTCTGGAATGCAGCAAAATATCCTTTTAGCAGAACAAGTTCTTCCATAGGTCTTACCTATACACCCTACATGGGAAAACTTACCAATGATGTATTCTTATTATATGGAGCATTCCATAAATTTCTAGGACAGGATGAAAGATCTACAATCTCTGCGAGTATTTACTACTTCAATATGGGACAAGTAGACCTTACACAGTTGGTAGGTAATGAAGTGACTTCAAACGGGGTATCAAAACCTAACGAATTCTCCATTGACGTTGCTTATGGTCTTAAACTTTCCGACTCCTACTCTATGGCTGTAACTGGTAGATTTATCCGTTCAGACTTAGCCGGAGGATTCAATACAGATAATACTCTTAAAGCAGCAAACTCTTTTGCTGTAGATATTTCAGCATACTATACTTCTGAGAGATTCTCAAGTTTTGGGGGCTATGATGGTAAATTAAATGCCGGTCTTGCTATACAAAACCTAGGTCCTAAACTGGACTACACCGGAAATGAAGAATCCAGATCTTATCTTCCTACCATGGCAAGATTAGGGATTGGATACGATATGTATTTAGATGACTTAAACAGAGTTGGAATCTCCGTAGAAGGTTCAAAACTTTTAGTACCAGGATCTGAATACGCTGGAGTAGATGCCTACAGAAGACCTAAATATGAAATTCCAAATGTTGGCCCAATAGCTGGTATCGGAAAATCATTCAAAAATCCGAACAGTATTATGTATAGTGGTGCTTTGGAATACTCTTATGACAATGCTTTTTCTGTAAGAGGAGGTTATTTCCATGAAAGTGAAGAACAGGGAGCAAGACAATTTGCTACTGCAGGTATCGGATTAAAGTATCGCTCTTTCGGACTGGATCTTTCTTACCTGATCAATATGTCTAAAGTGAACACTGCATTGGATAACACCCTTCGTTTTGGTCTTACCTGGAACATTGGTGAAGAAACTTCCAACAATGACCGTTAGTCAAATTCAACAATTATACAAAGCCTCACCTTATTTACGTGAGGCTTTTTTATTGAATTCATTCAGTCAATCCGCTTCATTCGTCAATTTCTGCAGCCTACCAATTCACCATTCACTTTGTGAGGCAAAAAATGACTATTGACTCAGCTTAATCCAACTTCTCAACACTTTCTCCGACTTTATTAAAAAAATATAACATTTAAGTTTACAAAAGTCCTTCTTTTATGACCATTCTTTTAAATTCAATAGCTATTTTTGTAGTATGAACTATTCGGCGGAGCTAAAAAAATTTGTGACCAGTCAATATCTGTATTCTGCAATCAGAATTACATTGGCCACTGTTCTCCCTTGTTTAGTTCTTGCTCACTTTGGAATTCTAAAAGAATATTTTCTTTTCCCTCTCGGAACCAGCTTTGTAGCCTTGACTGATCAGCCGGGGCCCTTTATCAGAAGAAGAAATGCTTTGGCATTTGCCATTTGCTGCTTTGTCTTCGTTGCCTTAATCGCAAGTCTGGTGATGAATTTTAAGATATTGGTACTTCTGGAGATCATTGTCTTTGGAATGTTCTTCTCCTTAATTGGAGTATATGGTCAACGATTGGCTGCAGTAGGCTCATTATCACTGGTAGTACTCGCCATCTTCATTGACGGGCACCTTACAGGAGCTGATATTTTTAAAAGCTTACTGATATTTGCCTGTGGATGCATCTGGTTTTTATTGATATTCCTTGTGGTAACCACCATCCGTCCTTATAAGCTGGCAGGTCAGATGATTGGAGAAAACTACCTTCAATTGGCGGAATTTTTAAAAATCAAAGCTAATTATTACCAGAAGAATCCTGATTTTGACAAACTGACAACTCAGGTCATTGCCAAGCAGATTGAAATAAAAAACCTGCAGGAAGATACTCGAGAAACAGTTTTTAAAACCAGAACGATCGTCAATGAATCTACAACAACCAGCCGTTTATTGATGTTGATGTTTCTTAATTCCATGGATCTTCATGAAAAACTGATGACTTCTGAAAGTGATTATCAGAAGCTTCAGCAAAGCTTTGAAGACAGTATGATCCTGGTCAACATTCATGATTATCTTAATCTTTTAGCAGAAGAAATTACCAATGTTGGGATCGCTCTCCAAAGTGGTACAAGAGCCAAACCCATGTTTAATCTTGAATTGGAATTAAAGAATCTCAATTATAATTACTTCGAACTTAGAAATAAACAACTATCTCCTGACAGTTTGGAAAACTTCATGGTTCTGCGTCAGATTCTGATGCGCATCAATGAAATCACCAAGGAGATCAATGAGATTTATAAAGTATTTTCACAGGATGTAAAGTTGGCAAAAAGTTTATCTACGGGATTAGACTTAAAGAAGTTCATGCCTAATGAACCCAAGCTTAACTCTAAGGTTTTAAGAAATAATATTTCATTATCCTCTTCTCATTTCCGCCATGCCATAAGGATTACCACGGCCTTGTTGGTAGGATATCTCTTTTCCATGTTTGATTTTCTGGGATTAGGGCATACTTACTGGATATTGATTACCATCACCGCTATTTTAAAACCAGCCTACTCTATCACCAAACAAAGAAACCTTCTCCGTCTCTACGGAACCGTTACAGGAGCAACGATTGCCTATATCATATTGCATTTTATACATATCAATAGTATCCTACTTGCCATTCTCTTGATCAGTATGATTATGTGTTTCAGTTTTCTGAAAGGAAAGTATTTTTGGGCAGTTCTCTTTATGACAATTTATATTTTTCTGAGTTTTAATTTTTTAAATCCCGGAAAAGTAGATGTTATTTTTAAAGACAGAGTTGTAGATACTGCTATTGCCGGGATTATAGCATTTGCCGTTTCCTATATTGTATTGCCTGTTTGGGAACATACACAGAACCTTGATCTGATGAAAAAATCTGCTGCAGATAACCTCATCTATTTCCAGAGTGTAATGTCTAAGTTCCTGCAGGGAAATTTCGATATTGAAGATTATAAAGTAAAACGAAAAAATGCAATCATTTCATTGGCCAACCTTTCGGATAATTTCCAGCGAATGATTTCTGATCCTAAAAACCAACAGAAAAAATTGGAGGTAGTTCATCAGTTCGTAGCAACATCTCATCTTATTACCGCTTACACTGCTTCTCTTTCTCAATATTCTAAAAATAATGAGCAATATCCTGAAATTGACGCAGAAAGCTGGAGTCGAAAAATAGAAGCAGAAATGCAGCAAACCTCAACTTTATTAAACGGAAACGATATCACCGAAACGCTTAGAATGGAAAGCCGTCTGGAGCCGGAAGATTCGTCTATTGAAGATATGCTGTTGAAAAGAAAAACCGAGATTGAGGAAAATGATATTGTTGACCGAAGAGATCCTGATAAAATTTCACATTTAACAGAGCTTAAAAATATCCATGATATTCTGGAACTGATTTATGATGTTGCCAAAGAACAGCGAAAGGTCATCGAAAAATATAAAGCTGAAAAAGTAGAAGAATCATAATACTTTCCACATATTTTATATTTCATCCATTTGGGAGACTCCTGCTTTGATCTATTTTGGCAGCAAAGTATAAAAACAACTGCAATGAAAACGGGAACAGACTATTCCTCTACAATAGTAAAGCAATAGTCATCAAAAAACTCTACTCTGGCTTTAAATTCATCTGAGAACTGATCATCATATACACGACAGCTGATCTTATGGAGGTGTTTCAATTCAAAAGGTTTTACTTCATAGTTTTTTTTCAGAGACCAGTATTTAGAATGGTGAATCTTATACATACTTTCTTTTACACTCCATATAATCGTATAAAAAGTATCGGCTTTATCCTCAGGAATAAAACCTCTTTCATTTTCATAAGTAAATTTATCAATGACCCTTAGAATTTTGGGATTGAACTTTTCAACGTCTATTCCTATTTTATTTTTAGAAATAGCAATCGCTGCAAAAGGGTAAGAATGGGTAATAGAAATTTCTGCGTCGTATGGGGAAAGAAAAGGTTCTCTTTCTTTGTATAAAATCTTAGAATCCGGTTTTAAGCCTTTCAGAAGCTTACGAACCATCAGTACTTCCAAGAGCTTTTTAGGATGGTAATCCTTTACCTTTTCAGCATTTTCCGGTTCCAGAAGCTCATTGATATTAAGTTCTTCACTTTCATCATACTTCCAAACAAGGATCGTAGCATTATCATCTGAAAAGTCGCGGTAAAGGGGCATTCTTTTTTTATTGGACAAAAATAAGGAAAAAGTTGGAAGATGAGAGATGGAAAACTGAAGTTTCTATTCACCAATCAAGCAAATTGAAATTTATTTAGAAAAAATTCAGAAGCAGATTTCTAATTAGCTTAACCACTAGAACCTCCTGCTTCCATCTTCCCTCTTCCATCTTCCCTCTTCCATCTTCCCGCCTGCATTATCCTAAAATAAGCTAAACCTAAGAAAACTTATAAAGAAACAGCTCTTCTCTTAGCTTAACAACCAGAACCTCCAGCTTCCCTCTCCCAGCATCCCTTCTTTTTTATTTTGCCTGATGGTTCACATCATTTCTATGCTCAATAATTTCCAGATTTGAATCTACAAAATAAGCGCTTCCAAAGCCGTTCACATAAGAACCTTTTGTAGGTTGTAAGGCAATTAAAATAAAATCACCCATTTCAGAAATCACATCTACTACTTTTCCGTGGGCTTCTTTTAGTTTTACAACAACATTATTCCATGTTTCTGAGTCTCTTTCAATCTGGGAAGTTGCAGCTTCCATTGTAAGACGTTCTCTTGCATAGATCTGTTTCGTAGCAGATTCATCCTCAATAAACATCATGGAAGTCTTTCTCCCTTCTGAAAGGTTTTTGGTATGTCTTGCCATGAAAGAAACAAGAATATAGAACGTATTATCTATCTGTACAAAAGGAGCATAACTGGAATTAGGATTTCCTTCAGCGTCTACAGTTGCCAGGATTACACTTTTTGATCTTTCAATCAGCTCTTTTACTTTTGGCGCAACAGGTTTTGCTTTTTTCTCTGTATGGGTATGATTCATAAGCTATAATTTATCTGATAAAAATAATTATTTAGATTAAGACTAAATAATTTTAAGTCATGTTTAATCTCATGAAAATGAAATTGATCTGTTGTTTTTTTATCTTAATTATAAATTGTAATTTTGCCTTTCGTTATCAACTGAATTTAAATTTATTCATTACATATGAGTACAACAACACAATACGTTCCTTATAAAGTTAAGGATATCTCCCTTGCAGAATGGGGAAGAAAAGAAATTACCCTTGCAGAAGCAGAAATGCCAGGTTTGATGGCTATTCGTGAAGAATACGGGCCATCTCAACCGCTTAAAGGAGCAAGAATCGCAGGATGTCTTCACATGACGATCCAAACGGCTGTGCTTATCGAGACATTAGTAGCTTTAGGAGCTGAAGTTACTTGGTCATCTTGTAATATTTTCTCTACACAGGATCACGCTGCTGCTGCTATTGCTGCTGCCGGAATTCCTGTTTACGCATGGAAAGGTTTGAATGCTGAAGAATTTGACTGGTGTATTGAGCAGACTTTATTCTTTGGTGAAGACAGAAAGCCATTGAACATGATTCTTGATGATGGTGGAGATTTAACCAACATGGTTTTTGATAAATACCCTGAATTTACAAAAGATATCAAAGGGCTTTCTGAAGAAACTACTACCGGAGTACACAGATTGTACGAAAGAATGAAGAACGGAACTTTAGTAATGCCGGCTATCAACGTAAACGACTCTGTAACTAAATCTAAATTCGACAACAAATACGGATGTAAAGAATCTGCAGTAGATGCTGTAAGAAGAGCTACTGACGTAATGTTGGCTGGAAAAAGAGTGGTAGTTTGCGGATATGGAGACGTAGGTAAAGGTACTGCTGCTTCTTTCAGAGGAGCTGGTTCTATCGTTACAGTTACTGAAATTGACCCAATTTGTGCACTTCAGGCTGCAATGGACGGGTATGAAGTGAAAAGACTAGATACTGTGGTAGATAACGCAGATATCGTAATCACTACAACTGGTAACTTCAACATTGTAAGAGGAGAACACTTCCTTAAAATGAAAGATAAAGCTATCGTTTGTAACATCGGTCACTTCGATAACGAAATCGATATGGCTTGGTTAAACGAAAACTATGGTTCTACTAAATCTGAAGTAAAGCCGCAGGTAGATATCTATACTGTAGAAGGAAAAGAAATCATCATCCTTGCAGAAGGAAGATTGGTAAACCTTGGATGTGCTACAGGTCACCCAAGTTTCGTAATGTCTAACTCTTTCTCTAACCAGACTTTGGCACAGATCGAGCTTTGGAACAACTCTGCAGCATACGGAAACGAAGTATATATGTTACCTAAGCACTTAGATGAAAAAGTAGCCGCTTTACACCTTAAGAAATTAAGCGTAGAGCTTGAAACGCTTTCTCCTGAGCAGGCTGACTATATCGGAGTTGATGTAAAAGGGCCATTCAAGCCTGAATACTACAGATACTAAGATTTTTAATTTTTATAAAAATTCCTTTGCATGTAATTGTAAAGGAATTTTTTATTCACCATATTTATAGAAAATTTAATTAATGAGCATAGATAGCTACCTCTTTATATTAATTTGCTACTCATCAATATTTATTTCTGGATTTTTTATTTCTAAAATTGTCAATTTTAAGACGGCAACCAATCGTTTTGAAAGTATTGATGGTTTTAGAGGACTTCTAGCAACCGGGGTTTTTATTCACCATTCTATAATTTGGAAAAATTATCTCTACACGAATATATGGGAATTACCTAAAAATCATCTTGCTGTACATCTTGGTGAAAGCTCTGTAGCATTTTTCTTCATGATTACCAGCTTTCTATTCACTAATAAACTTTTACAATCAGGAAGTCAGAATTTGATTTTTTGGAGAAACTTATTATACTCAAGGGTTTTCAGACTGTTCCCTTTATACTTTTTTGTGGTCACTATTTGTATCGTTTTCGCATTAGTTATAGATCATTTTATGCTCAATTCAACTCTATATGTTTTTTTAGCAAGATGCTTAAAGTGGTATATGTTCAACATTAAAGGGAAGGTAATTATTGGACAAGCTTACAATATTGATTTTATGCTAGCTGGTGTGGTTTGGTCATTACCCTATGAATGGTTATTCTATTTTACCCTTCCGATTATTGGAGCTTTTATGCTAAAGAACAAAAATGTAATCTCTATCATTGTATCAATACTCTTTATTGTATTATACATAAATCATAATACAATTAGACTAACCCATGTTATTTCATTCTTAGGAGGTATGATTCCGGCAATCATTCATTATTTTTATCCTAATATAAAATTAAGCAATAAACGATATGCTCTTTTAGCAATTTTTTGTTTAATTATAGGTCTGTCTTTTGATTCAAGCAGTCGTAATTATTTTTCTAAAACTTTTCTAATCATGACCTTTACTATTATTGCTTTAGGCAATAATTTATTTGGATTTTTAAAAATCAATTTTTTAAAATTTTTAGGGGAAATTTCATATAGCACTTACCTCATTCATGGAATTTTATTATTCACAACTTTTTATTTTATTGGCTTCGATACTATAAAAAATATGAATGGAAACGCCTATATGTTTTTGATATTTATCATTGCCATTATCCTAAATATAATTTGCTCATTTACATTTTATTTAATTGAGAAACCATTTATAAATCTCTACTATAAAATAATACGTAAAAAATAAATATAATATTGTAAATACGAATATATTACTCAATAAAAGCTCTTCTACATTGGAGAGTTTTTTATTTTAGAAGCCCATTCCCGCTATACACTCATACTCCTCACGCCCAGGCTAATCTTTATCTTGTTCCGAGGTAACCGCTGCTATCGGGGCTAGGATAGGTTGATAAAAGTTATTTTGTACACAAAGATTTCTGATTTAAAACATGATTTAATCCCAATATTTCAAAATAACGGGATCTTTTATTTCCTTGCTTCAAAGCATTCATTATTTTTGAAAAATAAAAAATAACATGAAAAAACACTTATTTCTGGGAATCATTGGGGCAGTTGTATTCTTTAATAGCTGCAGTAGTGATGATAATGATTCTCCCAAAAAATTATTATTGAGTAAGGCTACAATCAATTATTATGACTACTCTCCTAATCCTATTCCTGAGGACATCATATACAAATACAATAATAGTGGAGAAGTTATAAAAATTGAATCAAGGTTTGGTTCTACTATATTTGAATACAGCAATGGAAAGATTCTAAAAAGTAAGTATTATACTAAAGAACAACAGTTAGAATCTAGTTCTGTCTATAATTACAATGGAGATCAGTTGGTAAATATCCAATATACCTCCCCAAATTCAGCTGACAAATCAACGGTAACTTACAGCTACGATGCCAACGGCAAAATGATATATTCTACACATTGTGAATCTGCCAACTGTGAATATCCAACAACCTCTTCTATGACGTATAGTGGAGACAATATTACTTCAGAAATCAATGCATTTACATTTGGAAAAACAGCTCATAAAAGAGAACTTACCTATGATAATAAGCTAAGCCCTTACACCAATCTCAATAAATACCTGAGAATAACCATGGGAGGAGCATACGGCATCAGTGCGAATAATTATACCACTGAAGTAATAAGCAATAAAGATAGTGCCGGCAATTGGAAACAAGGGCAACGTATTACTTACAGTATCCAATACAATAGCTCTCAACTCCCTGTTCAGATTATCGGAACAGAAGCCAATGGAAAAAAATATGTTCAATACAATTATGAATATATTACTCAATAAAAGCAATCATAAAAACTCTCCTACATTGGGGAGTTTTTTATTTTAGAAGCCCATTCCCGCTATACGCTCATACTCCTCACGCCCTGGCTAATCTTTATCTTGTTCCGGGGTAACCGCTGCTATCGGGGCTAGGATAAGTTGGTAAAAGTTATTTTGCACACAAAGGTTTCTGGCTTTAAAAACATGATTTAGTCCCAGTATTATGAAATAATAAAACCTTTTATTCTAAAACCTCATTGTATTTTTTATTTTTGCCAAAATTTTTAAATTACATGAAAAACTACTTATTCCTGGGGATGATGAGCGCAGTTGTATTCTTTAACAGCTGCAGCAGCAATGATGACAATGAAACTAAAAATGAGCCTACGGGAAAAACATTATTGCTAAGTAAAGTTACGACAACATACTATGACGATCCGTCTAAACCTAAGACCGTTATCAAAAGCTTCGAATACAACAGCCAGGGAGAACTTATCAAACAATTATCTGCAGGAAAAGCCATTACTTTTGAATATAGTAACGGTAAACCCATAAAAGCAAATTATTATAATGCCCAGCAACAGCTGGACTTCTATTCCAACTTTTATTATACAGGGAGCCAGCTTAATAAAATCAAAAACATTTACTCAAATCAATCAGGGAGCAGAACGATAAATTATGCTTATAATTCCAATGGCCAACTTTCCTCTTCTACTCTTTGCAAAACAGAAGATTGTTCCAACTCCAATACGACTTCTTATACTTATTCCGGAGACAATATCTCAGTAGAAACCACATTAGGGACATCCGCTATGGATATGGGCAATAAGTATGAATATTCGTATGACAATAAATTAAACCCATACACCAACATCAATAAGTATCTGAAAATAATGATGGGAGAAATGACCGCTTTAAGTAAAAACAATTACTTGATCAACAAAGACAGTTTCGAGTTCAATGGCAACTGGACACCAAGCGAGACAACTACTTTTACCATTCAATACAACAATTCCGGATTTCCAGTTAAGGCAACAGGAATAGGCAGTGATGGAAATCTTTCCGTACAATACGATTACGAATATATCTTACAATAAGATTGTCAATAGAAAAAAAGAAGCCCACCGAATACCGGAGGGCTTTTTTATTTTTAGTTCCCGTTTACATCGCCCATTATCATTCCGTATTTTACCCATATTTTTTTATGATAATAACAATGTTAACAAAAAATGAATATATTTAACCCTTTAAATAAAACATTAAAATCATGAAAAAACAAAAAGTATCAAATGCATTTGTAGCTGCCTCTTGGGTCGCATTGGGAGCAGGAATGATCGGTTATATCGTAGGTCTTGCAAGAGCAGAAATGCAGCTGAATGAGAAAGGTTACTATTTTACGATCCTATTATATGGTTTATTTGCCGTTGTTTCTTTACAGAAAGCGGTTCGTGATAAATTGGAAAATATTCAGGTAACTGACATTTACTATGGGATTTGTTGGTTTGCGACCCTTTCTTCCATTGTATTGCTTGCGATAGGACTTTGGAATGCCACCATACTTCCAAGTGAGAAAGGATTCTATGCCTTTGCCTTTCTTTTGGCACTTTTTGGTGCTATTGCCGTTCAAAAAAATACCCGGGACAATATGCTTCAGGAATAATACAGAAACTCTCCATGTCTTGGAGAGTTTTTTATTTTATATCATCAATAATTTCAAAAAAATAGACAGAAAAATATTAAATAATCAACAAAACAATCATTTATCCTATTTTTACTATATTTATTTCACAAAATATTGATAATGTATAAGAAAAATTTACTTTTTATTCTTTTCATCTTATTCTTTCAGATCATAAAAGCTCAAGATGAGTTTATCACAGTCTGGAAGCCCAGCCTTCCTTCATCATCTTCCACTGGTTCCACTGGAATTCCCTTCCCTTCTAATGAAAATCAAATCTGGTTTCCCGGAAAAGGAACAAATTACAATATCTATTGGGAAGAAATAGGCTATCCCTCTCATCATGCTACTCTATCGAATATATCTTCCGATTATCAGTTACTTATTGATTTTGGGCACCCACTAAATCCTACACCTTCCGATGCCACTTACCGGGTAAAGATTAGTAATGGGAACGGAAGTTTTAATCAAATACGGTTTATGAGCTCACAGATAGTGGGAGGAAATCAGTCTCTTAGTATAATAGGAGATTCATATAAAATACTAAACGTTGAACAATGGGGAAATATAACCTGGACTTCTGTGCAGTATGCATTTTATCGTTGTGAGAATCTGGACATTACAGCAACCGACATTCCTGACCTTTCACAAGTAAATGATATGTCTAATATGTTTTACAACTGTCATCATCTGGTGGGAAATCCTACAATCAATAACTGGGATATATCCAATGTTACTTCCTTAGCAGGAACTTTCAATTCGTGCTATTTATTCAATCAGCCTATAGGAAATTGGAATACTTCCAATGTGACTTCAATGGGAGCTATGTTCCTGATGGCACAAAATTTCAATCAGCCCATTGGAAACTGGAATACCTCTAAAGTGAAGAATACCACTTCTATGTTTTTTTATGCCTTGGAATTTAATCAGCCTATCGGTAACTGGGATATGTCTCAAAATCTTCAAATGGAGCTGATGTTTGTTGGTGCCGGACAATTTAATCAGCCTATTGGAAACTGGAATACATCAAACGTCATTGACATGCATGCTATGTTTCAATATGCTACCAACTTTAACCAGGACATCAGTGCATGGAATACAAGTAATGTAAAACTGATGAGAGATATGTTTTTTATGGCGGAGCAGTTCAACATTAATATTTCAACCTGGGATATAAGTAATGTAAAAGATATGTCTAATATGTTTAATGGTGCCAAAAAATTCAATCAAAATATTAGCGGATGGGATGTAAGCTCAATAACCAACATGTCGTATATGTTGAGTAATGCAAAGGCTTTTGATCAAAATTTAGGAAACTGGAAACTCAACTCATTACAAATAGCCAACAATCTTCTTGAAAATACGGCTATGAGCTGCCAAAACTATAACAACACTCTTTATGGATGGAGCCAAAATCAGTCAATAGCTAATACAATCAATATATCACCAGTCTCTCCTCTTGAGTATTCAACTCCTGAAGCAGAAGCAGCGAGAAATTATCTGATCAATAATAAAGGCTGGACAATCGCCGGAGACACCTATAATCCGGAATGCTTATCTCATCTTGGAACTTCAGATATAAAAACAGATCATAAGATAAGCATCTATCCTAATCCTGCTACAGATATTATTTACATTAAAAATACCACTGCAGATCACTATACAATACTTGATCCGGCAGGAAGAGTTGTTTTAAAAGGAAGCCTGGCCAATGAAAAAATTAGTATTCAAACGTTAGCACCTGGAAACTATTTTCTGCAACTTCATCTGAAAGAGAATACTCAGAATTTTAAATTTATAAAAAAATAGAAACAAAAAGCCTCACTGAGAAGTGAAGCTTTTTATATACTGAGTTTACCTATCAACTATTGATCAAAATGATTAGGATGCTGTGCTTTAATATCTTCCACAGTTCCCAAGACTTTATCTTTTAAGGAATCTTGATATTTTTGAAGCTTTGTGGCAACTTCTTCATTACCGCTTCCTATAATTTTAGCTGCTAAGATCCCTGCATTCAATGCTCCGTTCAACGCTACGGTTGCTACCGGAATTCCACCCGGCATCTGAAGGATTGAAAGTACAGAATCCCATCCGTCAATAGAATTGCTGGATAAAATCGGAACTCCAATCACTGGCAGTGTTGTACAGCTTGCCACCATTCCCGGCAGATGTGCCGCTCCTCCGGCTCCGGCAACAATAACTTTAAGGCCTCTTTCCTGAGCTGTTTTTGCATAATCAAACATTCTCTCCGGTGTTCTGTGTGCTGAAACGACAGTCAACTCGTAAGGAATATCCAAACTTTTAAGAAAATTGGCAGCTTGTTCCATGATCGGAAGATCACTCTGACTGCCCATAATAATACCTACCATCTTCAATTTTTATTAGATTTTCAAAGATAAAAAATTAAAATGTAAAGCTGGAAGTTAGGAAGCTGGAAGTTTATTTCCGAACAACATACTACCTATTCTTTTATACAGTAATTTATACGAAAACTACTAGTACCTCCATCTTCTATCCTTCCATCCAATTACTTTCAAAACGATATACTCCTTTATTATTGTTATCATCCGTCAATCCATTTTGAAAACTACTATAACTTCCATCCTCCAGCTTCCAACTTCCTTCCAATTACTTTCAAAAAAACATACTCTTTTATTGTTATCATCCGTCAATCCATTTGAAAACTACTATAACTCCCATCCTCCAGCTTCCAACTTCCTTCCAATTACTTTCAAAAAACATACTCTTTTATTGTTATCATCCGTCAATCCATTTGAAAACTACTATAACTTCCATCCTCCAGCTTCCAACTTCCTTCCAATTACTTTCAAAAAAACATACTTTTTTATTGTTATCATCCGTCAATCCATTTGAAAACTACTATAACTTCCATCCTCCAGCTTCCAACTTCCTTCCAATTACTTTCAAAAAAACATACTTTTTTATTGTTATCATCCGTCAATCCATTTGAAAACTACTATAACTTCCATCCTCCAGCTTCCAACTTCCTTCTTTCATCTGTATCACCAAAAATCACTACAACTGTACCCATCCTCATCATTAAAAAACTGCTAAATTTGTTTGTTACACTCAATTTACTTTGAAAGATTATAAACTTATTTTCGCTGTTCTCACGGTTGCTTTAGTCTGGGGAACTACATTTTTGGCAATTCGTGTAGCTGTAGAAACGATTCCTGCATGGTTTGTTGCGGGAATCCGTCAGTTTTTGGCTTCTATTATTATGTTGATTATCCTTCTTTCAAGAAAGGAATTCAAATGGATTGGCTGGAAAAGTCTGGGATACCAGATTATTTTTGCATCGTTAATGTTAGTTGTTGCAAATGGAATGACTACCGTTGCTGAAGAAACGGTATCGAGCAGCCTGGCATCGCTTATCAGTGCCTGCTCTCCTATTCTGGTCTTCTTAGGAAGTGTAGCTGTTGGTTTACAAAAGTTCAGCCTCCGTGCACTTCTTGGTGTCTTGATGTGCTTCAGTGGAATTCTTTTTATTTTTTGGGATGGTCTTCAGGATCTTGCCAACCCTGATTATAGAACAGGAATGATCTTCCTTTTCTGCGCTATTTCAGGATGGGCCTCAGGAACTATTTTCACCAAAAAGCTTAATATTCAAAGTGGAAATATCACCCTGAATTTATTTTATCAGTTCCTATTCGCAGGTATTGTTCAGATTATTTTGGCTTTCGTATTCTCAGAAAACTATAATTTCGGAAACTGGACATTAAAAAGTATCTCAGCTATGTTATATCTGTCGATTTTCGGCTCAGTAGCTGCTTTTTTTGCCTTTCATTATGCTTTGACCAAAATTTCTCCGGTACAGGTTTCCATATTGGCTTATATTAACACCATTATTGCTATATTCCTAGGCTGGCTGATTATGGATGAACAGATATCTGTCAAATTTATTCTTGCGGCAGCATTAATTATTTGTGGTGTATTTATTATCAACTACAAACCGGAAATGTTTAAAAGACAGAAAGTAGCAGCATAAGATATAATAAGAAAATGAATTTTTCCTTTTCAAAGATCATCCGTAATATTTCAATGATGGTTCAATCTATATATTATTGATACATTCCATTGATCTTTAACCAGTTTAAAAACAAATTTGTCCACTCACCGGTATTGGTATCCTTTTTACCCAACCCCCAGCCATGTCCTCCGGATTGAAATAAGTGCAGCTCAGCCGGAATTTTATTATTCTTCAAAGCATCATACATAAGGATACTGTTTTCAACTGACGAAATCGGATCATCTTCAGACTGTGCCAGAAAAGTGATTGGAGTGTTTGCTGTTACCTGCTTTTCAACAGAATATTTGACCTGATCTTTTCTGTCTGATGATTTTCCCAATAATGATTTAAAAGAATGCGTATTGTTATTAGGGGGAAGCATAGATACAACAGGATAAATCATTGCTGTAAAATTCGGTCTGGCTGAAACTCGATCGACGGCATCTTGTAATGGATAATACATTGTATCAAAAGTAGAAGAAATATAGCCCGCGAGGTGTCCTCCAGCAGAGAAGCCTAAAACCCCTATCTTATCTGGATTAAGTTTATATGTCTCTGCATTACTTCTGATAAGACGTAAGGCGCGTTGAGCATCCTGAAAGGGAACTGATTGAGTAGCCCATCCTTCACCAGGTAGCCTATATATCAATTCAAAAGCTGTAATTCCCTGTGATTGCAGCCACTCTCCTGCCGGATTGCCTTCGGAGCCGGATTCAATATGAGCATATCCACCGCCACTTATTATCAATACTGCAATTCCGTTGGGGTGAGCAGGTTGATGAATAATCAATTTAGGGATACTAATATTGGTAAAAGACCCTTTGGAAGAAATAACCTCCTCTCCTTTTGGGCCAGGGCCATCTGGTATTTTTGTCCATAGAGTAATGGTCGGCAAAAGATTTGAACTTTCAGCTTTCTTCTGTGCGAAAGATAAATTTGAAAAAAGAAAGATAATCCAAAATGTATTTTTCATTTTATTGAGCTTTACTAAACAATACCATAAGACAGGTAAAATCCGTCTCATCATACCATCAAATCTAAGATTAAAAATAATACATGTTGAGAAGAAAATCAACAGATAAACAAAAGATTATGACCAATTTATAAAAAACACATCTTCTAAATTTGAACCTTAAAAATAAAAAAGCATCGGAAAATAGGTTTTCATATTCTTTTCATTTTTCTTATATTGTATACTCAACCTATACAACATGATTAAAAACACATTTTTCGTACTTCTTGCAGCCTCTTTTCTTCTTGTAAGCTGTGATTACAAAGAAAAGGAAAAGAACCTGACAGACAGGGAAAAACAATTATTGGAAAAAGAAAAAACATTTGCCAAAAAAGAATCTGAATACCAATCGCTTTTAAAAATGAGGGATAGTATTTTTTCTAAAAAAGATTCGGTGGTGATTGCCACTTGGCCCGCTCAGATCTCCGGCCCATGGAACGGAAAAGTAATCTGTACAGAATCTAACTGCAGCGACTATGCTGTGGGTGATCAACGTACAGATATCTGGGAATTTGATAATGATTCTACTCAACCCATCACCAAAATCATCAATAATAATAACCTGGTAAGACTATACGCCGGTAAATTTGAAAATAACGAGATCAGACTTTCCTTCAAAACAGATTCTACAGCTAAAAAGAATGTAGAAATGAATGTTCTGCTAAATGATATTTCTGACAATAAAATCAAGGGAACAAGAACGATTACTTCTGACGGCTGTACAGCCAAGTTCTCTGTTGAATTAGTACGTTCCACCAAATAAACACATATGATTTTACTGAGTATACACAACCTGAGCCTTCCTATAGAGGATCCGGTACTGAAGTTCCTATTGGTACTGATTATCATTCTTGCAGCGCCATTATTACTGAATAAAATTAAAGTTCCCCACCTTTTAGGTCTTATTATCGCAGGAGCTATCATTGGGCCTAACGGATTTAATGTGCTATCCAGAGACAGCAGCATTGTAGTCACAGGAACAACCGGACTACTTTATATCATGTTCCTGGCAGGACTGGAAATTGATATGGGAGACTTTAAGAAAAACAAATGGAAGAGTCTCACCTTTGGACTTTACACCTTTATTGTTCCTTTTGTATTGGGGTATTTGGGAGGTTATTATATCCTTCATTTCTCAATGCTTACTTCGATCTTATTTGCCAGTCTTTTCTCCTCTCATACGCTTATTGCCTATCCCTTAGTAAGCAAACTGGGAATGGCAAAAAATAAGGCAGTTAACATTACTGTTGGCGGAACGATGATTACCGATATTCTAGCCTTATTGGTATTGGCAGTGATCGTAGGGATGTCCCAAGGCGATGTAGGAACTGAATTTTGGGTAAAATTATCGGTATCATTTATTGTTTTTGCACTGATTGTATTGATTGTTTTCCCTATTATAGGACGTTGGTTCTTCAAAAGAGTTGATGATAAAATCTCACAATATATTTTTGTATTGGTGATGATCTATCTGGCAGCAATGCTTGCCGAACTTGCAGGAGTAGAAGCCATCATCGGAGCTTTCTTTGCCGGATTGGCATTGAACAGGCTTATTCCGCATACCTCTTCTCTGATGAACAGAGTGGAATTTGTAGGAAATGCCATCTTTATTCCTTTTTTCCTGATCAGTGTAGGAATGTTGATTGATTTCAAGGTGTTTTTCAAAAGCTGGGAAACTCTTGAAGTAGCTGGAATCATGCTTGTAGCCTCTATTGGTGGAAAATATCTTTCCGCAGTGGCTACTCAAAAAACATTTAGACTTACAAAAGAAGAGGGAAAACTGATCTTTGGTTTAAGTTCTGCCTCTGCAGCAGCAACCCTAGCCTCTGTAATGGTAGGATATAATATTATTCTTTCTGAAACTGAAACCGGAGAACCTGTAAGATTATTGAATGAGCACGTATTGAACGGAAGTATCTTATTGATTCTCATTTCCTGTACGATTTCCTCATTTATCTCTATGGCCAGCGCTCAGAAAATCGCTGAAGCAGATAATGAAGACACAGTTTCCGGAGACAGCCATGAAGAAGAAAATATATTGTTGGCCATCAATCACGAAGAGACCGTAGAAAGAATGGTAAACCTGGGAATTTTGATTAAAGCCCATTCCAATACGGAAGATCTTTTTGCCCTAAATGTCATCAATGAAGATAAAAATGAATCCTCTGTAAAAAATGCAGAAAAGCTACTCCACCAAGCAGCTGATGCGGCGGCGGCGGCTGATGTCAAATTACAGGCTCTTAAAAGATATGACAATGATGTTATCAATGGAGTAAACAATGTTATCAAAGAACAAAAAATTACAGATCTGATTATCGGTCTGGAAGATGAGAAAGGTTTCTCGCCATCTTTTGTTTACAATCTTTACAACGGCTATCTGCAAAATGACGATGTCAATGTATTGGTGTATCACGCAGCCCAACCACTTTCTACTATCAAGAAATATGCGGTGATGATTCCTGAAAATGCTCACAAAGAAGCTGGATTCTTCCATGCGCTGCTAAGGGTTTGGAATATCGCAAGAAATTCCGGTGCGACCGTTGTTTTTTATGCCCCTGAAAATATCCTGGATATCCTTCAGAAAATTATCAAAAAAGCCAATATAGAAGCAGAGTTCATCATTATGAATACATGGCAGGACGGTGAAAGAACAGCCGCCCAACTGAAAGAAGACGAAGCGTTGATCGTTCTGATGGCTAAGCGTGGAATGCAGTCCTATATTCCTAGGATGAGGCTTATTCCGGAAATGCTAAACAGATATCTGAATGATAACAATTACCTGCTGATTTTCCCATTCTCCGAGTATGACAAAAACAGTCCTGAAATACGTTCTGTAGGCAATCATGGAGATTTTGTGGAAATCGGAAATGTAATCCAGAAGATATTTAAGTAAGGAAGAAAAGAAGCTGGATGCTGGAAGTTATTGAGTATGATAAATAATGAATGTCTACAATTTCGTTTATTTTTTTTCTTAAGAAGACTTGGAAGTAATTACTCGTCTGAAAGTAACTTCCAGCCTCCTTCTTCCAACTCCCAACCTTTTTACCTATTTTTACCTAAAATTAAAATTCATTGAAAACAAAGAAGATATTCCTTTTAACAGCAGCTTTAAGTGTACAATTATCATTTGCCCAGTTTGCAAAAATTGTAGATAAGGATGGCTATGTGAATATAAGGGAAAATGCAGATGCTAACAGTACTATTGTTGGAAAAATTAACTCAGATGAGATTGTCTATATATTTGATCCCAACGATAAGAATTGGGCGAATGTAAGCAATGGTTATGTTCATAATTCAAGGCTGAAATACATAGAGTCCTATCAAAAAGTTCCATCCATTGCACGTGATGCCAGCAAAGCTGTCTTTAAATCAGGAAACATTAAAGTAAATATCGTCTCCGGAAAATTTAATTTTAAGGAAAATGAAAAAGATTTCACCTCAACACTACAAGGAGATTTCTATAAAGACCAGCAGGTATGGGGGCTAGACGGAACCATTCCTAAGACCCACTATGTATCCATTACTGCACAAATTGGAGATAAAACCATTCAGATTCCTGCCAAGGAGATTGAAAACCTTTTCCAGGTCAATAATAAGTCTACGAACTGCTATTACGACCGGATCAATGATACTTTATACATCTCAATGCTGAATTCCGATGGGGCTGGTGCTTATGTTGCCCTTTTTACCATTGAAAAAGGCGAGTATAAAGGAAGAACACTGGAGATCCCTTTTTAGTCTTATTTTCAGAACAACCTAATTTCCATGATCCATCAGATTAAACAATAAAGCTATTATTAAAATTTAAAATGATCCAATGGCATTGAAAACAAAAAAGATCTTCCTTGCAGCCGCAATTCTAAGTATTCAGCTTTCTTTTGCTCAATTTGCTAAAATTGTAGATAAAGATGGCTATGTAAATCTCCGAGAAAATCCGGATGCAAAAAGTAAGATCACTGGAAAAATCAAGTCTGATGAAATTGTTTATACTTTTGAACTGGATAAAGCCGATAAAAACTGGCTAAATGTTTATTATGATGATAAAACAGCTGGTTTTATCAATAGTTCGAAAGTTAAACTTATTGATTCTTATGAAGTCATTCTTCCTGTAACCAAAGATGAAAACAAAGCCATTTTCAAATCCGGAAATATTAAGGTGGATATCATTACTGAAAAGTTCAATTATAAAGACAATAAGAAGTTCTTTTCTTCATCCAGTCATGGGGGGCAAAAAATAGAGGATAAATATAAAGGAAACTTGATATGGGGAACAGACGGAACTGCTCCCAAAACACATTATAAATTTATCACCGTTCAGATTAAGGATAAAAAAGTTCAGATTCCCACTAAAGAAATTGAAAACCTTTTTAATATCAGTAATGAATTTACAACATGCTATTACGATCGTAAAAATGACACGGTATATCTTACTATGATTAATTCTGACGGTGCCGGAGCTTATGTTGCCCTTTTTAAAATTGTAAAAGGAGTATATAAAGAAAGAGTGGTAAAAAAGCCTTTCTAATTTTTATTGAATTCCGATCTTAATTTAGAAGGTTACGATCACTGATTAAAATAAAAAGAGCTGTAGAAAACTACAGCTCTTGATTTTATAGATCAAATTCAATTATTCTGAAATCACTCTCACCATTCCCTTTACCTTTACAAGCTTTTCCATAAGCTCTTCTCTGGAATCTGCTAACACATTGATGTGTCCCATTTTCCTTCCTGGTTTGGTTTCTGTTTTTCCGTATAAATGAATGTAAGTTTCCGGTAATTGAAGAACATCTTCCATTCCTTCGTATACTACCTTTCCAGAGTAGCCCTCTGCTCCTACTAAGTTCAGCATTCCACTGTAAGTAATGGCATCCGTATCTGCCAGAGGAAGATTCTTCACCACACGATACATCTGTTCAAACTGTGAATTGGTATTTCCTTCCTGACTTTGGTGTCCGGAGTTATGCAGTCTTGGAGCCGTTTCATTTACCCATACCTTTCCTTCTTTATCAAGGAATAATTCGATGGCAAAAAGCCCCGGAGAATTTACGGCATTCAAGAACTTCTCTGTAATGACATCAATTTGCTGTTGTACATCTTCAGTCAAAAGAACCGGACATACATTGAAATCCAAAAGATTAAGTTTTGGATCGGCAACCATTTCCGTTACCGGGAAAGTATTGGTTTCCCCCTTTTCATTTCGGGCAACAATCACAGAAAGCTCCTTATCAATATCTACCAAACTTTCAATGACTGAAGCTTCTTTCCATAAATGCTGATAATCATCTTCTGTTTTAATCACCTGTACCCCTTTTCCATCATATCCTCCTGTATTCATCTTCTGAACAAATGGCAATGGCATCATGATCTTTTCATCACTATTCCACACCACCTGAAATTCCGGACTTGGAATATCGTGAATTTTATAAAATTCCTTCTGAAGGATTTTCTGTTGAATGGTCTTAATGATACCTGCATTAGGAACCACCCGGATTCCCTGTTTTTCAAGTTCGGCCAATGCATCTGCATTTACATGTTCTATTTCGATCGTTACCACATCCTTATCTTTTCCGAAGTTCAGAACGGTTTCGTAATCATTGAAATTTCCTTGCGTAAAATATGAGATATTATGGCATGGCGCATCAGAAGCCGGATCGAGAGTATAAAACTCATCATCATACTTCAACGCACTTTGTATCAACATTCTTCCCAGCTGTCCGCCTCCCAGAATTCCTATTTTCATTTTTTATTTTTATTAGATTTACCCTTATTGAATTTTATCAATTTTTAAATATCCCAGTCCCATTGGGTTTTCCTGATTTTCAGCCTCAGATTTTGTAAGAACAATAGAATATTTTTCTTTCATTGAAGCAGGAAGAATATCACTTACATTGAAAATATCATCAATATCTACCCCATGCTTATCGTCAATATGGCTTACCGCACCTTCAAATCCCATCGTCTGATAGAATTCAGTAGCCCTAGCACGTTTTACAATCTCTCCCATCGTTTGTCCTACCATAAGATGCTGTTCATGGAATTCTTCAAAAAAACCAGGCTTATATCCTCCTAAATTAAGGAAGAACAACTGGTTTTCTGATGTACTTTCTCCTTTTTCAACGATCTTCACTTCATAGCCATCAGCAAATTTTACTTCCTGATAACAATCAAGGTGAATTTTACCTTCTGCTTCTTTCCAGAAGTCCTTCATATCGGGAATCAAATCTTTAAGACTCTCTGCAATTCCGAAAAATACGTCATGCTGCTCGATATTTCGTCCTTTGGGAGTTGCCCCAAGGATGACATAAAATAATTTCATTTCACTTTTCATGCATACAAAAATACGTTAAATTTATCTTTTTCAAATGTTTGGCAGACTACTACAATAATTTTATATTTGTAACATTAATTGTAGTATGTCAGAAATCATCATACTCTTCTTTGGCGCTATTTCTGCGGGCCTTTTAGGCTCACTTACAGGGCTGGGAGGGGGAGTTATCATCATTCCTTTATTAACGCTGGGATTCGGCGTTCCAATGCACTATGCTATCGGAGCTTCTCTCATTTCTGTAATTGGGACTTCTTCCGGTGCAGCAGTTGCTTTTGTAAAAGAAGGCTTTACGAATATGAGAATCGGAATGTTTCTCGAAATAGCCACTACTGCCGGAGCCATTGTAGGCGCTTTGGTTTCGGGAATGCTTAATCCGAATACCATTGGAATTATTTTCGCAAGTATTCTTCTTCTAACAGTTGTTTTAAATTTAAAAGGAAAACCTGACCATCAGGAACCTTTAATCAATGGAAGTCTGGAAGAAAAGCTTAAACTTTACGGAACTTTCCCTGATAAAGGAATATTAAAAAGCTACTCTGCAAGAAATACAGTTCCAGGATTTTTGATGATGATGTTTGCCGGAGCAATGTCCGGTCTACTAGGAATTGGATCTGGAGCATTGAAAGTATTAGCGATGGACAATATGATGAAATTGCCTTTCAAAGTTTCTACAACAACCAGTAATTTTATGATTGGGGTAACAGCTGTTGCCAGTGCACTAATCTATTTCCAAAGAGGTGAAATTATTCCGGTAATTGCAGCTCCTGTACTCATTGGAGTGGTTATTGGAAGTTTTATTGGATCTAAAACACTAATGGTATCCAAAACCAAAAAACTGAAGGTATTTTTTGCCATTGTGATTACGATTCTATCGGTGTATATGATGTATAACGGTATCAACAAAAGCTTCAGATAATGAAAAAGAATTTTACAGATGTAGATCTGAACCGCTCCGTAGGAAATCTTTTAAGATTGGGTGTAATTCTGTCTGTGGCTACTTCATTGATTGGTTTCATCAAACTCTTTACTGAAGGATTTGAAATGCCTAAGAAATACACCAGTCTTGCTGTAAGCAGCTCTTCTGAGAAGGTTTGGAGCCACTTTTGGGATTCTTTATGCAAAGGAGAAGGAATGGCTATTATTCAGCTTGGAATCCTTATCCTGATCCTTACTCCCCTGATGAGAATTATCTTTGCTTTAATTGGCTATTTAAAAGAAAAAGACTACATATATGTATTCATTTCTTCAGTTGTTTTAGCAATTATGGCAGTGAGCTTCTTTGCAGGATACGCCCACTAATTACATTTCATAAAACTCTAACGGCAACTGGTCGGGATCCTGGGTAAAGAAAAACTCTTTTCCTGTGAATTCATCAATACGAATTTCTTCACAATCTAGCCCCTTTCCTATCAGTTCGTTTCGCTTTTCCGTTACATTTTCAACTGAAAATGCAAGATGTCTCAATCCACATGCTTCAGGGCGGGATGGCCTTGCAGGAGGATTGGGAAAAGAGAACAACTCAATCACATAATGATCTCCTATCGCCAGATCCAGTTTATAAGACTGCCTTTCTTCACGATATACTTCACGAACAATCTGTAATCCTAAAACCTCCGTATAGAACTTCTTTGATACTTTGTAGTCTGAGCCAATGATGGCAATATGGTGAATTTTCATTTCTTTTTTAGATACTTTGATTTTTATTATTTTATTTCCTTACAGTTTTCCTTTCTTCGGGTATCAATAATATATTGAATCTTCCATTCATTATTCTGCTTAACGAGTTGAAAACTATTGGATCCACAATGAGATAATTTTCCTTTCAGATAAAAGGTGTAAGGGGTGAATACACTAGCCAGGTTCCCATCTGTATGAACAGCTTCTATGATAATTCTTTCATCCAGATCATCCTGCTTAAACTTGGAAACAGTTGTTATGAACTCCTGTATATTATCGCTTTTTACAGTTCCGTCTTTAGTAATAGTCTGCAACACAGCATTTTCAGCAAAGGCGGTTTTTACAAGTTCTGGATCAGCATTTTTCATGCCAAGAAACAGGCTGCGAATAGGCTTTTCTATGTCCTGATTCTGTTGTCCAAAACAGAAACTACTGAATACGAGAAGGATTGCTGCTATTTTATTCATGGGATTGATTTATAGAATAAAAATAAGGAAAATATGTTTTGGCTAAAGCCATTGGAATTAATTCATCATAAAAAGGTGGGCTAAAGCCCACCTCTATTGAATATTGTTAACGACAAAGCGTAGTTTAAGATTATTAAATAACCACGGATCGCCCAGGTTTTCACAGATGACTGTGGGTATTTTATTCTTTCATGAATTTTTATAAACAAAGACTATATCTATTGAAAATTCTTTTATTTTAAAACCTCATCACATCCTTTACCACGCCATTCTTTTGGGTATGCTGTAGTAATTCTGCTTCGATGAATGTTTTAATCTGTTCTTCTGAATCACCACTTGGGAATAAAAGATGTACGTTTGCACCCGCATCCAGGGTAAAGAATAATGGTAAACCTGTTTCTCTTCTGAAATCCCAGATTTTATTGATGACTTCCAATGTTCCTGTTTTCATCAGGATAAATGCAGGATCGCTCATCATCATCATCGCGTGAAGCGTAAGGGCTTCATGCTCTACTAATTTGATAAAACTTTCCATATCTCCGCTTTTCAGGATTTCTTTCATAGGAACAAAGTTTTCCCTTGCTTCCTGGAATCTTCTTTCTGCATACGGATTGGTATTCATCAAACCGTGCCCAACTGTTGAAGAAACGCTTTTCTGTCCTTCATGGATTAACAGAACCCAGTCATTGAAACTCTTAAATACTTCATGGATTTCAGTTTCAGGATAAGGAACAGCAAATAGATCAGAGCTTCCCTGAACTTCTTCTGTTTCTCCCCAGACAATAAGCCCATTGTACAAACTTCTGCATGCACTTCCGCTTCCTAATCTGGCTAAAAATGAGGCTTTTCTTAAGGATTCTTCTTCAGAAGTTTTTCCTGTAAACGTTTCATCCAATGCCATCAGACATTTAGCTATTGCTCCGAAACCTGAAGCAGAACTTGCAATTCCTGAACTGTGAGGGAATGTATTTTCTGTTCTGATGATATATTTCCCCTTTAAGATCCATGGAAGATACTGTTCAATATTTTTAAAATATTTTTCAATCTTTTCAGCAAACTTCACTTCTTCATTTCCTGCCAGAAAAGTCTGTACAGAAAAAGGTTCATCAGCCAGAAACTCCATGGTAGTATTCGTTTTACAATGGTTTAATGTATAACTGATACTTGGATTAGCAGGGATCTGATTGTCGTACTTCCCCCAATATTTAATCAAAGCAATATTAGACGGACAGCTCTCTGAAACCGTTTGTGTATGAATGGTGAAATTTTCTTTTCCTATAAATTGTGTTGTCATCGTTTAATTTAAGTGATTGAGACTTGGCCACCCCTCCAGAGGAGGGAAATTTCCACAGCTTCATTTGTGATCTCTATGAAAATCGAAGTTTTTTATAAAACTTAGGTACTAAAACCTCTGCAGCTTTGTGGTTTATAAGTCTATTAATACATCTTCTCTATAATATCTGCATATTTTTTAAGAACCACATTTCTTTTTACTTTCAATGTTGGAGTAATTTCTCCCGTATTGATGTCAAATTCTGCTGGCATTAGAGTAAATTTCTTCACTTTCTCATAATCAGCAAGGTGGCTTTGTAATTCTTTTATTTTCTCTTTGTAAAGATGAATTATCTTTTCATTTTTTACGGCATCCTCCCAATTGGTGAAAGGAATATTATTCTTTTTAATATAATCCTGTAAAAACTCAAAATTTGGAACAATTAAGGCCGAAACAAACTGTCTTCCTTCTGCTACCAACATGATTTGTTGGATAAAATTATTATTGGTCAGAAGGTTTTCAATCTGTTGCGGGGCAATATACTTTCCGTTGGAAGTCTTCATCAGATCTTTGAGTCTGTCTGTAATAATCAGGTTTCCTTTATCATCAATTTTACCTGCATCACCGGTTTTAAACCAGCCATCTTCCGTAAATACCTTTTCGGTTTCTTCAGGTCTGTTGTAATAGCCTTTCATGATCCCGTTTCCTCTGGCCTGGATCTCGTCACTTTCGCCAATACGGATTTCTACTCCCGGTAAAGGTTTTCCGCTTGTTGCATGCTCAAAATGAGTTAAAGGGAAAAGGGTTAAAGTAGCGGTTGTTTCCGTTAAACCATACCCAACAGTGACATGAATACCCACAGATTCAAAGAATCTTGTTACTTCAGGTGATAAGGAAGCACCACCACAAGGCAAGAACCATAATCTTCCACCCATTTTATCTTTGATTTTACTGAAGACAAGACTATTTGCAACAGATTGTTTCAATTTTAATCCAAAAGGAATTGGCCTTTCATTTCTTCTCAATTCAGCAGTTTCCCATCCGGTTTTAAGTGCCCAATCGAATATTTTCTTCTTCAATGATGAACCTTCTTCTGCTTTTTCCAACACTCCGGCATAGACTTTCTGGAAGAATCGTGGGACAGCACACATCGCAGTAGGTTTTACTTCTTCCAAGGCTTTGGCTACATTTTTAGGATCTTCAAGGAAATAGACTCTTGCTCCGCCATACAAACATAATAAGCTCCAGCTTCTTTCAAAAACGTGGCTTAATGGTAAAAATGCCAGAGAAAGCTCTTCTTCAAAGTTTTTAAATTTAAAAAATTCAAAGTGAGAATCGAAGGCTTTGATAAAATTTCCGTGAGTAAGCATTACTCCTTTAGGGGTTCCTGTAGTTCCGGAAGTATAAATCAACGTTGCCGTATCATCATATTCTTTTTTACAGATTTCCAGTTCTGAAGAAGATTTCGCGATAAAATCTTCAAGATAATAACTATTGAATTCTTTTTTGATCCATACTGCTTTTTTAGAAATAAGTATGGTTTCAAGTTGATTGCTTTCTTTATGTAAAAACTCCAGACAAGCGTCATATTGCCCCTGATTTCCTACTAAGACTACCTTAGCACCGGAATCATTAATGATATATTCTGCCTGCTCAGCATTATTGGTAGAGTAAATAGGAACAGTAACTGCTCCGATGGCCATTGCAGCTAAATCTACGATCATCCATTCAGATGAATTATCTGAATAAATAGCTACTTTATCGTTTTCCTGAACTCCTGCTTCTTTTAAGGCATTGGCTGTTTTAAAAATAATTTCACTGAATTTTTTCCAGCTTAGCTCTTTCCAGGCTTCATCTTTCTTTTTAAAGCCGATTGCTGCTTTTATAGGATGTTTTTCTAGATTTTTAAGGATTATTGCCTCTGCAAGATTCATTTCTTCAGCTTTTTGTCGTTAATATAATTGTTCAGGTGAAAGTCGATGCTTTCTTGGATGGGAATAAACTGATAATTCAGTTTTTCCTTGACTTTGTGATTGGAAATGGTGTTGAATGAAGAGATCGCTTCAATATTGGATTCTGTAGCCATTTTCAGCTTTGGAATCAACCATCCGAAAAGAGTATTGGCCCATTTTCCTATATTTAATATAGATCTTGAAAGTATTCTTGCCTCTTTAAGTCCCAGTCGGGTTCTGATCTGTTTGGCCAGATCGGCATATCTGTTATTTTCAGAAACAATGATAAAACGTTCTCCAAAAATATTGTTTTCCATAAGTTCAATGGCAGTTTTAGCAACATCTCTCACATCTACATAAGCAGATCCACCCGCAAACGTAAAGCTATTATCTTCAAAAGTTGAAAAAAGCTCACCGCTGCTTTGCGTCCAATTTCCGCTTCCTACGATCATACCAGGGTTGATAATGACTACATTCAATCCTTCAGCAGATGCTCTCCAGGCTTCCATTTCGGATAAATGTTTAGAAATTGCATAGGCAGAATGTTCCAATTTTGGATTAAAATCAGAATCTTCATCCAGCTCCCCTTTTTCGTTATAGTTATCTAAAACAGCTACAGAGCTTACATGCAGAAACTTTTTAACATCTGATCCTTCACAGGCATACAATAAGTTTTCAGTACCTTTAATATTGGTATTATACATCTCTTTTTCATCTTTGGGATGAAAACTTACTTTTGCGGCACAATGATAGACCTCGTCTACCCCTTTCAGGGCATCCTTTAAAGAATCAATATCATCAAAATCCACGTTCATCCATTCGATTTTATTGAAAAAATCATCAGGATTCTCCGTATAAAAGCTGTATGAATGCCTTACTTCGTTTAAATTGCTGCCCGGTCTTTTGGAAGCTCGTACATTTTTACCTCTTTTAAGAAGCTCCAGCACGATTATTCTCCCCAGAATTCCGGTTGCACCCGTTACAAAAACCATTAATGTATGTTACTTGATTACTGACTAAAATATGACAATATTTTCTATCCGGCAATTCTTTAGATTACTGCAAAAGTTGTCTAAAAAAATGCTTTTGCAAATTTGCGATTTTTAAAGCAAAATTCAACTTTATTTAACCAATATTATCATTCTGAAAATCACAAAATTTGAAACTAAAAAGAGAACCTTATTATTTTAACTACAAAAAACACAAAAGTTTTTGAACACTTATGAAATTTAAGTTATCAGCTTTGCGTATAAGAGATCCGCTGAAATGCCGTGAAAAATCTTATCTTTTGGAGAGATGGTAAAAAAAAGCCCTGAAAGCTAAAAAACCTCCAGGACTACTATATAAAAAGTTAATCATTTATATCATTATACCATCACTACATTGTCTCTTCTTGGAGCTTTATCACACAAAACATCTGCAATACTCTTAGAGATCAGATTTCCTTCTGTACGATTATCCAGCCAGAAGAATTCTCCGGCAGCATTGATTTCTATAAAATAATATTCGTCCTCAGGAGAAACAATAATATCTATTGCTCCGTAGTCAACATTGTAAACATCGAGAAGTTCCAAAAGTTTCTCTTTAACATCTGCAGGTAATTCTGTCGGTGTCCATTTATCCAGCAAATTAATACCATCCTTTCTCCAATCCACTTTAGCATCTTCAAACTGTTGAGAGTCTACTTCAAAAGCATACACATCTCTTCCTACTATCGTAACCCTAAGCTCCTTTTTCTTTTGAATCATCTTCTGAAACTGCATCGGGCAATACAAAAGTGAATCCAGCTCTTCAAGTTTATCCTCACTCACAACATTGGTGAACACTACATTTTCCACGCCGTCCTCGTAGATCGCAAAACCGGTTTGCATTTTAGCAACAACATTCTGATGTTTCAAGATAAACTGTTTGGCCTCTTCCGGATTATTCGTAAGACAGGTTTCCGGAACGGTAAGTCCTATTTTATGAGCAATTTTCAGCTGTTCTTCTTTACTGTCAAGCCTTCTGTAAACGCTTGGTTTCCCTAATGAATAGGCATCTATAGATTCAAGAAATCCAAATAATGTATTACGAATTTCTCCCATCGCTGCATTATAGAATTTTTTATCCATTTCTTCCTTCAATCCTTTTCCGATATTGTATGCTCTACGGTACCAAACGGCTGAAATATCATCTAATCGGTATTTTTTTTCTGCTGTTTCAAGGATTGTAATCCATTCTCCATCCTGGAAAACAGTTGACAATTTATTTTGCAATGGATATAAATCAACATCAAAGCGAATAACCTCACAATGGTTATCCTTAATGTATTCCGTTACTTTTTCAATAGAAAAATTGTCTGCAGTATGTGTTATTATTAATATTTTATTCATGGATATTGATTCTTTTGATAAGACTTTCGGCAATTTTATCTGCTATGGGAAATCCCAGCTCTTTTTGGAGCATTCCCCATTCTCCTTGTGGATTGACTTCCAGAAAATAATATTTTCCATCTTTTCCCCGGATCATATCAATAGCTCCGGTGTACAATCCCATTTCCTTCATCATAGAAGTGATGTTCGATTTGATATCATCCGGCAGTTCATAAGCTGTCCAGAAATAATTTTCGTGACCTACTCTCCAATCTGCATTTTCACTATTATTGATCTTTCCGGTATAAAACTCACCATCTACATACATAATTCTCAATTCGTATTCCTTATCGATATAAGGCTGAAAAATCATAGGACAATAGACAATATCCGAAAGATTTCCCAATGTTTCCTCTTCAATCACCATTGTAGAGATCAATCCTTCACCGCTCATTGTTTTCCTGGTTACCCCATGAAGTTTAGCAATCGCTTTTCCTGAACAATGCTGATCAAAAAAAGCTTTTACTTTTTCTTCATCATTAGAAAAAATGGTTGGGGGAATGAGCAGATTATTTCGTTGGGCAATTTTCAGCTGAAGCATTTTATTTCCATCAATCTTCTTTTCATTCTCATAAGGATTAATCCAGGGTAGATGCTCTAATTGAGTCAACAGATTATAGCGAAGGTTCGTATATTCATTAAGGAATATCTTTTCATAATCCTGGTCGAGTTCTTCCGGTACATTGATTCGCCATGCTTTTCTATGCCATACTCCTTTAATGGTATCAGAATGGAGGGTATTTCCATATTCATCCGTTATCTCAAAAGAATTCTCATTAACGCTCATCTGCTGAAGATGGTTCAAACGATCTGAATTCAGCCTGAAATAAGGAATATTTTTAGAGGAAAGGTATTGAAAGAAATGATCAATGGTATAAAAATCCTGTGAATGGGTGATACAGAGAATCATTTTGCCGATTTTATTAAAAAGGGAAACTTAACATTTTAAGTTTCCCTTTTTGTTACAATTTTATTAATATGTTATTGTAAAATAATCATTTTATAGTAAGATCGTATCATCATCACCGTCTGAAGGATATTTCATCGTATGCTCCATATCGTTCAATTTAGATGTTACATGATCCAAAGTAATGTTGGTAACAACATCTCTTTCAGGAATTGTAATATCTGTACCTCCTTTTACAGTTTCCGGATCTTTAAGTTGCTTTTCAAGAAATGTTGCGAAAAACGGCTTTTTGTTTGATTTTTTGTTTTCCATAAGTTAATATTTTTATTTATTTGACAATCGAAAGATACAAATTTTTCAACTCATAGAGAAATAAACGAATATTTTAATACAATTTTAACATATTATCAAAATATATAAAATATTTTTAATCAAGACCAAGGAATTGCTTAACAACACTAGCAAAATCTACAGGATTCTCTGCTTGTACCCAATGTCCTGCATTTTTAACGGTTACTATTTTAGCTTTGGGAAATTGTTGCTTTATTCCATATTCATCTTGTGGTAAAATATAATTGGATTTCTTCCCTGCTATGAATAAAGTTTCTCCTTCAAAAACACCATACTTCACAGCATTTGATACAAATTCATTATACTTTTCAGATAGTGTTTTAAGATTGAATCTCCAATTTAGTTTTTTATCATCATCCCAGTACAGGTTCTTTGTTAAAAACTGGATGGTTGATCTTTCAGGAATATATTGAGTCAAAACAGCCTCTACATCATTCCTTGAGCCAACGGTATTAAAATCTACAGTTTCCAGTGCTTTGATGATTCCCTGATGGTGTGGCGGATATGCTTTTGGTGAAATATCTACAACAATCAGCTTCTCCACTTTTTCAGGATATTTAATAGCAAACTGCATCACAGCTTTCCCCCCTAGTGAATGTCCCAAAACATGAGCTTTCTGAATTCCGTAATGCTCCATATAGCGAGAAATATCATCTGCAAGATCATCATGAGACATATCTTCAGAATGAAAACTTCTTCCGTGATTTCTAAGATCAATAAGGTGCACCGGAAGATACTCTCCAAGATCTTTCCCGAAGCTTCCCCAGTTATCAAGCATTCCAAACAGTCCGTGGAATACTAAAAGCGGCGTAGCGGTAGAACCTTCGCCAAATATTTTTGAGTTTAAGATTTCCATATTTTTATAGAAGTTAAATGTGAAAAGCCAGGTAAACTTATGTAGGCTTTTCCGTTATTACCATTTTGCCAATCTCTTCAAATAAGACTGAACTGTATTTTCCAATCCCATATACAATGCCTCAGAAACCAAAGCATGTCCGATAGATACTTCTAAAAGATTGGGAATAGTATCTGCAAAATATTTTAAATTTTCCAGGCTCAGATCATGTCCCGCATTGATTCCTAACCCAAATTCAGTGGCTGTCACCGCAGTATCATAATAAGGTTTTATCGCCTTTTCTTTATTGGCTAAATAATCTTTTGCATACGCTTCCGTATATAGTTCAATTCTATCTGCACCTGTCTTTGCTGCATATTCTACCAACTCAGGTAAAGGATCAAGAAAGATTGAAGTACGAATTCCGGCATTTTTAAATTCTGCAATAATCTCGGTAAGGTAATCCAGGTGTTTTTTAGTATCCCATCCTGCATTTGAAGTGATAGCATCATCTGCATCCGGTACCAGAGTTACCTGTTCAGGTTTCACATCCAATACCATATCGATAAAGGATTGATGCGGATTTCCTTCAATATTAAACTCAGTCGTCACCAATGGCTTCAGATCATACACGTCTTTTCTTGTAATGTGCCTTTCATCCGGCCTTGGGTGAATGGTAATTCCCTGACCTCCGAACTCCTGAATCTTTATTGCTGCTTCTGTCACACTTGGTGTTTCACCTCCTCTTGCATTTCTTAATGTCGCAATCTTATTGATGTTTACGCTTAGTTTTGTCATTTTTTTATTTAGATGTTAGATAGAAGAAGTTAGAAGATGGAAGATAAGAGCTGGAAGTTGCCCCAGACTTATTACTTCTTTTTCGTGTTCTAATTCTTTTATCATTTTAAAATTGAATTTATTTTTTGAGAAAGAATAAACTTTCTGCTTTTATACTTTAACACTTACCTGCATCACCTGAAGTTCAAATTCCTTTGAAGCGACGAGTAAGTGGTCGAAAATATCAGCTTGAATCTGTTCAAAGTGTTCCCATTTGGAATCATTGGCGAAACAATAGATCTCAAGTGGCAGCCCTTGCGGGGTAATTTCCAGCTGACGAACCATTCTTGTTGCATTTTTCTCCACATCAGGATCATTTTCTATATATTTCTGTGCATAATACCTGAAAACTCCGATATTGGTTAACTGTCTTCCGTTAATGGTTTTATCATTATTGCTCAGACTTTCTTTTTCACTTCTGATTTCTACTCTTTTCTGTTCCAGATAGTCTGCAATGAGATTAATTTCTTTTAAACGTTCAATATCCTCATCGGTAAGAAACTTAAAGGAATTGATATTAAAATAAATAGATTTCTTAATTCTTCTGTTATTGGATTCCGACATCACCTGCATATTTTTAATCTCCGTAGTCAGGAAATCATAGGTAGGAATGGTAGAAATCGTTTTATCAAAATTGGTGATTTTTGTAGTAAGAAGACTTATCTCCGTAATATTTCCTTCAATACTATATTTGGGAATGCTGATCCAGTCTCCTACTTTTAAATTCTTGGAAGTAGCCACATGAATTCCGGTAACAAATCCCAGAATAGTATCTCTGAAAACAAGTACCAAAACTGCCGTTATTGCTCCTAGACTTCCTACAATTGTAGTTCCTTTAATTCCGAAAACTACACAAAGGCCAACCACAGAAAACACAAAGATTCCAAGAATTTTTACGGTCTCAGAGATTGCATTAAGGGCCATAATCTTATAAAAATCCTGTTTAATGGAGAAATAATTTCTGAACGCCGTTAATGATCTGTACAGCATTCCTGCTAAAATCATTACTAATCCCAAATTCACACATCGTATAATGAAAATGGTGGTCTTAGGTAATGCTCCTTCAGGAAAAATAGACCCTTGAATTCCACCAACGACAGTAAGTGCTGCAAAATGAGCGACCGAATTGGTAATTTTGGATTGATAAATAGATTTAAGGATCGGAAATTTTTCTTCGTTATGGAATGAACGAAAAATAGCATTGATAACAAATTTAAAAACAAAGTCTACAATTAAGAATACAGCACAAAGTATGGCCAGCTTTACAATAATATGAATAATCCAATCCAGCCCGGAGGGAGTAATCTGGGAGATATAAATGTATAACTGTTCGCTTATTTCCTGCAAATAGTTCTTGGTTTCCTGTAGGTCATCTTTCATTACAGCAAATTTATAAAATTAAGGATGATGATGTTAGTATTCGTAATCAATTTTCATCCCAAATTTAAAAACTCCTTATAAATTTCTTTTTTATTTGTTGGGAAATACTGTATTTTCATAATCAGGCATATTTATTGAATCACTGAGGTTTCATATCTTCGTTTATATTTTAAAGAATGGATACAACTGTTATTAATATTCTCTGTCTTATTTTATTGTTTGTGGGAATACTGGGCACATTCCTTCCTGTTTTACCAGGACTTTTGCTAAGTATCTGCGGATTGCTGATCTATAAGTTCGGGACAGATGCTGATCTTCCCATGATCTATATCTGGGCTTTTGGAATTCTTACAGCAGCCTCTGTTGTTTTAAGTTATGTAATTCCTGCAAGAACTAATAGAAAATATGGCGGAACACGCTGGGGAAGTATCGGGTCGGTGATAGGAACTATTGTAGGTATATTTATTCCCATTCCATTAGGTTTTCTGATCGGAATGTTTGCCGGAGTATTTATCGGCGAACTTCTTCATGATAGTAAAGATATGAATAAAGCGTTGCAGTCTACTAAAGGAGCTTTCATTGGTTTTATTTACGGAACGGGATTTAGTTTCGTCGTAGGTGTGGCAATGTTTTTGGTAGTACTTCTTAATATGTTTGATATTATTTAACCCTAAAAACAGAAAAACTATGTTCCATAAAGCCGTTATATTCAGTTTGGGAATTTTTGCATTAACGGGATGCGATGCCCAAAAGAAAGCCAAAACAGATTCAAAAACACCTCCAATGACAACCAGTACGACCTCAAATAATCAAAAAAATGGTATCATCTATTTGAGTGAAGGAGAAAATAAATTTCTGAAAGAATATCAGATGAATATTACCTTCAAAGGAATTTCTGAAGACAGCCGCTGCCCTGAAGGGGTGAACTGTATCTGGGCTGGAGTTGCTCTTGCTCAGGTTGAAGTAATGGGAACTTCTACCCGACCGGTACTTTTAAATCTGGCCAGTATGGATTTTGCTAACCGTAATTATCACCAATCGACTGATTTCAATGGATATACCATCACATTACAAGAGGTAACCCCCTATCCTAAAGCAGAAGGTGGAACTACAGCATTAAACGGAAATTATAAAATAGGAATCAGTATTAAAAAGGCCGGAGCTCCATCCAATACTACCACGAAATAGGTTTCTTTCCTTTGGAAATAAGATATTCATTAATTTTTGAGAAAGGCTTGCTTCCGAAGAATCCTCTATACACCGAAAACGGTGACGGGTGCGCCGATTTCAAGATAAAATGTTTAGCCGGATCAATGAGTTCGGCTTTTTTCTGTGCAAAAGCGCCCCACAATACGAAAACTACGTTTTCTTTTTTATCAGAAATTTCTTTGATGATATAATTGGTAAAGGTCTCCCAGCCAAGATCTTTATGAGAATTAGGTGAGTGAGCACGAACCGTTAACGTTGCATTCAATAAAAGAACACCTTGTTTTCCCCAGTCATCAAGCTCTTTGGTAGTTCTTTCTACTCCAAGATCATCTTTTAGTTCGATAAAAATATTTTTAAGGGATGGTGGAGCTTTTACCTGCTCAGAAACAGAGAAACACAAACCATTGGCCTGATAGTCATTATGGTAAGGATCCTGTCCAATAATTACGACCTCAACATCATCAAAAGGAGTTAATTCCAATGCTCTGAAAATTTGATTTTTCGGTGGAAAAACCTTTGTTGTTGCATATTCATTTTTTACTTTTTCCCAAAGGGTTGTAAAATATTCTGTACTTTTTATCGGGGCTAAAATTTCTGTCCAGGTCATATTGCAAAAGTAATTAATATTGAAATAAGACTGCAAATTATACTTTAAATATCTTTATTTTTCTTTCCATTAAAATATAGGAAAAATAGGATAATACAATAGATAAAGCTATTCAGAAGCACGAAAGACACAAACACATAATATATAACGAATAGGAAACGAATGAGCTCAGGATCACTTTCTTTTTAAGCTAAAAATAATATTATCCGAATTCCCTTCATCTTTTTGATCTTCTTGCAATATGAAATTATATTTTAAAAGAAGTCCTTTAGAGCTTTCATTGAATTGGCTTGTGATCGCTATAATCTCCTCCAATTGCAAATCATGAAATCCATAGTCCAGAACAGCATTCAGAGCTTCAGACATGATTCCTTTTCTGTGATAGTCCGGTAATAATTCATACCCTACCTCGGCTGTTTTCTTGTCTGGCGAAAAATTCCAGAGGCATATTGTTCCGATAAGATTCCAGGAGTTTTTATATGAGATTCCCCAAAAAGCAACTTCTTTATTTTGAGTTTCTTTTTTGATGTGTAAGATAAACTCCAGTGCATCATAATTGGTTTTAGGAGACTTTCTTTTCACATATTGATTTGTCACTTCATTACTTCTGATGAGTAAAATATCTTCAGTATGAGCTTCATTAATCTCTTTTAAAATCAGACGTTCTGTTTCCAGTTTCATTTATTTTGCATTAAAGTTTCACCGTCCGCCGGCAGCGGATTTTCGATCTTATTTATTACTTACCTGTTTTATCTCTAACAAAAAATTAGTTTTCCCGGTCTGTGATAAAAATCTCCCCTTTTATATTTTTTAGCATCTTTAGAAAATGCTTCAGAATCAAATTTCTCGGATCGAATATCAATTTCTGAGATGATTTCTTTTTTTTGCGCAGAACAATCCCCTCTATCCCAAGCAATAAGAAAAAAATTATCTTTTTCATTTTATTAAATATCTCTTAGCACAAGTCTATTATCTCTTGAAGAAACATTCTTATTACTGTCTAATCCAATAAAATGATACCTCCTATAACTTAAATAAGAGGTTTCCTCATACATAATTGCCCCTTTATCATGATCTGTATTTTTCTTTACCACTTCTTTTCTAGAGCTGTCATTTTGCTGACTGAGATTGATAATTCTCTTCATCTGCTCATCTTTAAGGCTTTTATTAGCTCCGTATTGAGCTTTCTTAGCACTTTTAAAGTACAGTTTCTTTCCCACCTGGCTCATTTTTTCAAACTTCTGTTTTTTAGTTTGAGCCTGAATTCCTACTGAAAAGAAAAGCAGAATAAAGAATAATTGTTTCATGGATATATTTTGTAAATCATTCAAATATACGTAATAATCAAAATTCTCACTAAATTTGCACTGTGTATATAGATAAAGAAGATTTAGACGAATTAGAGTTTCCGCAATTGCTCGCGGAAATCTCCCCATTTGCGTATTCTCCGAAAACAAGAGAAAAAATTCTTCAACTTCGTCCGATGGAAATTGACGAGGCGGAACTTTCATTGAAAAAAACGTCAGAATATCTGTCGAGTTTTGAAAGTTCAAATGCGATTCCGTTTGATGAATATGAAGATATTGAAGGTGAGCTGAAATTGATGCTGATTGAGAATTACCGTCTGGAAAACAGTGCTTTCATCAAAATAAAAACCATCACGGAGCAGATCGGAAGATTACAAAAGTTCTTCCCTACCATGCCGGAAACATTCCCTACATTATTGGAAGAAGTTTCTGTATTGGAATTCAAAAAGGAGATCATCGATAAGGTGGATAAGGTATTCAACCGTTTTGGTGAGGTAAAAAACGAGGCTTCTCCTGCTTTAAAAGGGATAAGAACTGAGATCCAGCATGCTAAAAAAGCGATTCAGGAAAACTTCAACCGAGCTTTGACTACGTATGGACAGAGTGACTTTTTGGATGATATACGAGAAACAATTATTGATGACCAAAGGGTTTTAGCTGTAAAATCTGGTTTTAAGAAAAGAGTTCCGGGAAGAACCCTGGGAATTTCAAAAACCGGTTCTATCACCTATATCCAACCAGACAGTGTAGTAAAACATTACTTTAAGCTTCGTGAAAACGAGGAGGAAGAGAAAAAAGAGATTGATAAAGTCCTTAGAAAACTTACTGCAGAATTGGCAGAATTTCAACCTCAGCTTTGGAGGTATCAGATCTATATTTTTGATCTTGATCTGGTAAGAGCTAAAGCTAAATTTGCAGAACTCATCAATGGAGTACTTCCTAAGATCAACCATCATAAAACATTAAGGCTAAAAGATGCTTTTCATCCTTTGCTATGGTTGAGAAATAAGGTTGAGAACAAAATCATTCACCCACAGACCCTGACTTTAACGGATCATAACAGAATCATCTGTATTTCCGGGCCTAATGCTGGTGGTAAATCGATTACCTTAAAAACAGTTGGATTGCTGCAACTCATGATCCAGAGTGGTATTCTTGTACCTGTGCATCCGAAATCTGAGATGTTTTTCTTTGAAAAGATCATGACTGATATTGGTGACAATCAATCCATTGAAAATCATCTATCCACTTATTCTTCGAGATTAAAGAAAATGTCAGGAATCATCCGCGAGGCTGATGCCAATACGCTTTTACTGATTGATGAGTTTGGAACAGGTTCTGATCCTGAACTGGGAGGTGCTTTGGCTGAAAGTTTTATGGAGTTTTTCTATGATAAAAAGAGTTTTGCGATTATTACGACGCATTACACCAATATTAAATTGGTTATAGAACAGCTTCCGAATGCTCAGAATGCAGCAATGCTTTTCAATGAAGAAACTCTGGAGCCAATGTATAAACTGGAAGTAGGACAGGCAGGAAGTTCATTTACTTTTGAAGTGGCTGAAAAGAATAAAATTCCAAGATTTATCATTCATTCCGCTAAGAAAAAAGTGGAACATGATATTGTGAATCTGGACAAAACGATTGTAAAACTGCAGCAGGAGAAATATGAGGTTGAAAAACTAAAAACTGATCTGGCCGAAAGAAAAGAATCTGTAGAAGACAAACGTGATAATCTTCAGAAACTGAATGATCAGCTTCAACAGAAGTTATTCAATTTTCAGAAGTTATATGAAGAGGAACACCGTAAACTTCAGTTCGGAAACAAGATTGAAGCTTTCATAGACAGCTATACGAAAGGAAAATCCAGAAAAGATGTGGTAAAAGATTTTGTGAAGCTTCTTGAACAGGAAAAATTCAGAAAACTTGGTGCCGATAAGGATGAGTCTAAGCGTCTTCAGGTTGTTAAAAGAAAAATCACACAACAGCTTAAAAAAGAGGATGTGATTGAGAAGATCGCGGAAACCAACGAAAAACTGGAAGAAAAACGCAAGAGTGACCGTGCAATCTGGATGAAGATTGGCCAACGTGTTCGTATTACAGGAAGTACCAGTGTAGGTACCATTGAAAAAATCTCCAGAAATAAGGTGATTGTGAACTACGGGACTTTCAAAACGACGATTGATGCGGATGAATTAGAGAGAATCTAATCAATTTGAAAATGTATTAATTTGAGAATTTGAAAACAAATTGTGAATACAATAAGGGAAGAGAGTGTCTGCGGATACTCTCTTTTCTTTTGTGCATTATCAATATAATTTTTCTTACTTTTAACCAAAACAATAATTTATGAAACCATTAAAAGTATTATCTGATCTTATTCCGATACCAAGTTATACCGTTATTATACTATGTTTTTTCTTTCCTTTTTTCCTGATAAAATGTGGTGATACCACTTTGATGTCTATTAAAGGAACAGATCTCGTAACCGGTGTTTCCAAACAAACGATGAATGACCGCATGAAGGAAAGTTTGAAAAAAAGTTCTCCTTTTGGTTCGGCTTTCGGAAATGATTCCAATGATCAATCCGCCAATTCTGACAGTGAGTACTCGCCACTGAATGACTCCAATAATAAAAATGACAAAGAGAATATTCCTCCAAGTCCGTTTATTATCATTGCTTTTCTTGCAGCTATTGCAGGAATTATTATTCATGTGATAAAAAGTATTAAGAAAAAATATATCTGGCATATTACTATTTCCCTGATAGGCGTTATTTCTTTGTTAACTTTTTATCTTACTTTTCAATCCAAGATGGAAGGCCTTGGAAATAATAAAGTTGGAATGGGATTAGGAGGCGGAGTGACCATCAGCTATGGTTTTGGAACGGCTTTTTATATATGTGGAGCATTATTTCTGCTTGTACTATTATTTTTCGGAGTATTTTCTTATTACCTTAAAAATGATCCAAAAGCTATTTATGACTCGTCTAATCAGAGATCAGAATCTTAGTACAAGATTTGTAGATAAATAACTATTCTGATATGTACAAAATATATCGGTCAGTATTTTTAATTGGAATTTCCAGTATTTCGCTTTTTGTAAATGCACAGCATAAAACACCAAATCCGGAACACAAATTCAATACGATAAAAATCGATGATATTTCAAAGGAAAACCTAATTATACCTACTTATGAGACCCTGGTTTCCTATGCCAAACAAAAGCAGCCAGTCAATGGAATATTTTACAACGTAGTATATAGTCCTTACACCAATAAACATATTGCTGAGTTGAAAGACAAAGCTGACAGCATTATTCCGCTAACTACTTATGAGTTCAAGGACGGAATAATCAGCTTTATTATGACTGGTAAAAGAGATACACAAAAGTACACAAGAACAACTGAAAATACAGGATATACCCAACAGTTTTCTAACTCATTTCAGACCCAAATTGACTTTTACAAAAATGGTTCAATTCATACTATAAGACATTTTGGATATGGAGTAAAAGCTGCCGGTTATCCTGTAGGAATATGGTATGCTTATTCTGAAGACGGAACATTGCTACAGAAAATAGATCATGACTCTCATTTCAGAATGAATTTTTATGAGGTTCTGGCTATAGCGGATTCATATGGATCTCCCTTTATAGGTATTGACAGATCTTTTAATGATATTCATTCCTATTGGTATATTTTACTTTCTCCGCATCCGGAAGACAGAACAACAAAAGTGATAAGGAAATTGGTAGATGATAAAACAGGGCAAATAATATACAGTATCGTCGATGAACAACAAAAATATTTAAAAACCAAGGCCTATGACAGTCTAAATCTTAGCAAAGAATCCCTGGAATGGTTACAGGAGAATGACAAGCATCAGGTTCCCGATGAAGAACTTTATAAGTTATTCAGGGGATATTGATAATTTCAATAAATACATTTTTATTTTCCTCATCCAAAAAGCATTTAATTTATATATTTGGGAATCTAAAATTTGTTAAGATGATTTCAGTAAACAAAGCATTGTACCTATCTGCTTTCAGTATTTTTTCTTTAGCCTTCGTTAAGGGTCAAAATAAAGTTCCTTTTGGTGTTGTAAAAGCTGAAGAGGGATATGCCAATGTGCGTGTTCATAAAGACAACTACAGAAAAATTGTAGATAAGATCAGAATGCGTAAAGGTGATGTATTTGTTTTTGTAAAGCCTGCTCCGGGAGAAACGGAGTGGATCTGGATCAAATATCCTGAAAAGCAGGATGAAGACAAACCATTTGTACGATATGAAACTCTTGACAAAGAAGGAATGGTTAACAAAGAACGTATTGCCTTTGTGGATCAACTTCCCGCTTATACTCCTTCTAAATCTAAAAACGGAAGATCATTGATCTTCACTGATAATTCTGATCCCAAAATTCCTACTGCACAAAGGAGCAAAGTTGTCATTGATGTATATCCTTCTAATGCCGGTTACCGTAAAAAAGAAAAGGATGCGGAAGGAAAGCTTCTTACCATTGATAAAGTTAAACCTTGGGGAATTGGCAACGAACTTCCTGAAGGGATGACTGAGATCAAATCTATCAGACTTCAGCAACCCGGAAGAGGTTCTGTTTTTGTAAGAGAAGCCATCAAAAATATGTTCCAGCCTACCATGGATTTCAATAATGTAGGAGTAACTGCATTGGACAATGACAACATTTTCCTTTATATGATCAATGGTTCGGGAGAATATAGATATACCACTTTATGGACGATCAAAAAGGGAAGAGTAATCAGTCAGATTATTTATCATAATCCGGAATAAATTCATTAATTTTGCAGCCGAAAAAGTTTTAACGCTTATTCATCATAGAAACTGGTTCTGTATAACCACAGATTAAAAGGGAACCGTGTGAAAATCACGGACTGTCGCGCAACTGTAAGTAACTGTAATCTTTATCAAAGATCCACTGTGCGAGGCATGGGAAGGAGATAAAAGATGTTACAAGTCAGGAGACCTGCCACTTTCTTAAACAAGAAACTTTCGCGATTTGAAGTTTTATTGATCTGATGGATTGTTTCAGGAATTTCCAACGTTCCTGTCATTATTCTGTTGTTTTGATACTATTTCATTTCGCCTTAATTAATAATGAAATATGACTACAGAAGAAAGAATTGAAGCTGCCGAAACCAGAATCTTTAAAGCGGTTTTCCCTAACACAACCAATCATTACGATACTCTTTTCGGAGGTACTGCCATGCAGCTTATGGATGAAGTAGCCTTTATTGCTGCAACCCGTTTCGCAAGAAAAAGAGTGGTAACAGTAAGCAGTGACAAAATTGATTTTAAAAAACCTATTCCTGCAGGAACTATTGTAGAATTAATCGGAAAAGTTTCATACGTTGGAAAAACAAGTATGAAAGTAAATGTTGAAATTTACACTGAGCAGATGTATTCTTACGAAAGAGAAAAAGCAATCGTAGGTGATTTTACTTTTGTAGCGATTGATGAATTCAAGAAACCAATCCAGATACTATAAATAGAAAAGTTTCGGGCGGCCTTTGGCCGCCCGAAACTTTTTATGATATATGTTTTATTCTAAACTCCGAATAAAATATTTCCGTTTTTGCGAATGATGGAAAAGCTAAACGAATGGCTCCCAAATATATTATAGAGTAACAATAACGCCTAGCCTCCCTCTTCCAGCTTCCTCACTTAGATTATTTCAAAACTTTTTCTGTTTCAAGACTCTTGCTTAACAACAGTTCAAAGGCCTCTCCCATCTCGTCTGACGCTCTTGTAATAGCATTTTCAAGCATATTCCTGATCTGTTTCTCCGTTACACCAGCTTCCGTCCAGCTCTTTCCCGAAGTATAAGAATTCAGAATAAAAGGCATTATTCGATCGATAGAACAGGCAAAAACAGCATCCGGAGTAGCCTCTTCTTCAAACTCAAGCCATAGATTGAAAAATTCTGTACGTAAAGGTTCATCCAGAATTCCAAAGATCTTCTGTGCGGAAATCTTTTCTCTTTCAAACTTTCCTACCATAGCTGCTTCATCAAAAAGAAAAGTATCTCCTGCTTCAATTTCCACAAGATCGTGAATGGATAGCATTCTTATGACTCTCAATAAGTCAATATCCGCACGGTTTTTCGCATAAGGATAAAGGATTTGTGCCAGAATAATGATCTGCCAGGAGTGCTCTGCCGTATTTTCTCTTCTGGAATCATCCGCATTGTAATTTCTTCTCTGTACATTTTTCAAGGCATCTACAGCCAGGATAAAATCGATTTCTTTCTGGATTTTCATTTTACTTTTCTCTATTATATTGATCTGATGGATATACCTTAGTTCTGGTCGTCCACTTATTATTCTTTTTTTCTTTGATGATAACTTTCACATAGCCATCTTCGCTTTCGTCTTCTTGTTTTTCAAGCACTTTATCGAGTCCTTTATTCGGAATGACTTCATATTCTGTAGTAAAAAAATTACAGCATCCGGATTTTCCAAAGGCAATAAGGCGTTTACGAACCGGATCTGTTTCAAAAAAATCAAAATTATCTGATCCCAACTCTGTAAGTTCTTTACTTTTTACAAACGACATTCTGGTACTATTGAATACGTATACATCATAAGACGCTGAACTGTAATTCCCCATATTACCATTTCTTATCGCCAGATCATCGGTTCCATCAAAATTAAAATCACCAAAAATCAAAGGGCTTTGCTCTTTCGCTAATGGGATTATTTTCCCGCGTTCCAATCTCTGTCCCTTTCCAAGATATAACACCAGATTATCTGATGTAAAGGTTTGTACTTTGCTGTTCTTATTATCAAATAATTCCACTGTTCCTTTATCCATACATTGATCATCAAAACAATTATTGATGGTAATAATGGCATCATAATTTTTTGAAGCATCTTTTACCTCAAACTGATATTGCCCAAAACATAAAGGGCCTAATAATATAAAAGCAGATAAACTCTTGTAATAATTTAAAATATTCATGTTCATAGTAATATAGGATTCAACTGTTTTGTAAACGTTCAAACAAAAATACGAATCATAGTTCCTATTTCAAAACTCAAATGTGGTGAGACAAGTAATAAACTATGAGTCAACAGAAGCTGAAGTTATAAGCAAGGCTCTTGATTTAGATACCAACTATACAAATGCTTTTCACAAATAGCACAATAATCTGAGGAAATTAATAAAGTAGAACCATACAATGTTGTCTAATACTATTTTCACTCCTGCTTTGTCTAAATCTATCCCAGATCCCCCTTAATCTTTCTGCTATTTCCACCTTAGATTTTACAAACTTCAACAATTATTTACACTTTTTTAAAGACTTTTTCTCGAAAAAAACAAAATTCATAAAATTGATCAAAAATTTATTACATTGATTATCAATATTTTAATCATTTTATTTTCAAAATTTCACTACTTTGTATTGCATAATACCATTTTATTTACATATCTTTGTAATGTAAAATTAGAAAAGGCTCAACTAGCTAGGGGCATTTTTCTAAAAATATAACCTAATTAACAAAACTTATCAAAGATGAATACTGAAAATACCAAAGCGCAAATGCGAAAAGGAATTCTGGAATTCTGTATTCTAAGTCTCATCAATCAGCGTGAAATGTATGTTTCTGATCTTATTGATGAACTGAAAAAAGGAAAACTGGATGTCGTGGAAGGAACCCTCTACCCTCTTCTCACAAGACTTAAAAACGGAGAGTTTCTCTCTTACAGATGGGAAGAATCTACAGGTGGGCCACCCAGAAAATATTATCAGATCACAGAAAAAGGCAAACTTTTTCTGGATGAACTTCAAAATACGTGGAATGAGCTTACCGCCTCAGTAAACCAAATCACTCAACAACATTAAAAAACAAAGCTATGAACAAGACACTCTCAATAGGACTCGCAGGTTTTTCTTTTACTATAGAAGAACACGCATATATAAAGCTCAGCGATTACCTGAACGCTCTTAGAAGCTCACTAGATGCTTCAGAAGCTGATGAGGTAATGCATGACATAGAAATAAGAATGGTGGAGATCTTCAGAGATTCTCTAGGAAAACGTGAAGTAATAAACGATACCGATGTAGAAAAGGTAATCGCACAGATCGGAACTCCTGAGAAAATTGAAGAGCAGGAAGAGGCTTATTTTTCTGAAAAAAATACAAATAAAAAAACCAATACAGGAACTAATTACTCAGATAAAAAACAATTGTTCCGTGATCCTGAAAAACAAAAAGTTGCAGGTGTTTGTGCTGGTTTAGCTCAGTATGTAGGAATGGATATTACAGCAATGAGAGCAATCTGGCTTGGAGTTTTCGTATTAGGAATCTTCACAGCAGCCATCTCCTCTTCATTGATTGGACTTCTTTATGTAATTCTTTGGGCCGTACTTCCAAAAGCCGAAACAGCAGCAGATTTCCTGAAAATGCAGGGAAAGCCTATGAACTTCGACAATCTTAAGAATGAGTCTAATAAATTGGTACAATTTGCCAATGAATCTACTCAGAGGGTCGGAGAGATCTACAACGAAAATAAACCGTACATCAACAATGCCGGGAGCGGAATCTGGAATGTACTGAAATACATTGTAGGCGGAATCTTTGTCCTACTGGCTGTAAGCAGTATCATAGGAGTCTTTGTTATCTTTGGACTTTTCGGAACAGGAGTAGACTTTCCTGGAGCGAATAAAATAGAATTTTACATGGGCGAAAATGGCCTTGATAAAGTTTTAGTTGCAATAATGGTTCTTGGAAGTTTAATTCCGGCAATTATTTTCAGTTTATTAGGAATTAAGATCTTTTCACCTAAGACAAAACTAAGAAATATCGGATGGGTACTAGGAGGAATATTCCTTTTACTTCTTGGATTAGGAGCTTATTTTGGAGTAAGCATGGCTAAGAAAAATCTAATCTACAAAGGCAGCAAAGAAGATATAGAAAATGTAGCCATCAATACGACTTCAGATACTGTTTATGTAGATATTAAGCAGGTAACTATTCCTCAAAACTTTAAAGCTTATGACGATGACATCTATTCCGATAAGAGAAGTGTGTATGAAGAAGACTATATTTCAGTAGATGTGATAAGAAAAACAGACATTAAAACACCTTATCTGATTATCAAAAAAGAAGGAGACGGATATAATATCCCTGTTCAATTAACAGTTCCGGTAGAAATAGTGAACAACAAAGTAATGCTTCCTAATTTCATCAAATATCCTTATGACCAAAGGTTTAGAGATTACAGAGTAAATTATGAACTTGTAGTTCCTCAGAAAACCATTGTAATTCCTGTGAAGAAAGACCACATCCATTTTGATGGAGACCTGAATGGAGATGGAATGGATGATAATGACCAGGATGAGTATGACAACCATAACGGAATCAGAATCGAAAAAAATAAGATTACGGTAAATGGTTCCAGCATAGAATACAACTCTGATGATAAAGACAGCATTATCATTAATGGTAAAAAAGTTCCTAACAACCAGGCTAAGAAAGTTATTGATTCCGTAGCATCTGATATTAAAAAAATCAACAAAGATGTGGACATCAAAATAAAGGACGGAAAAAACGAAATATCCATACAAACTAAATAATTAACTACAGAGAGTGGTAGAAGGTGTGGATGGAAAGCAACCGTTTGAAATTCACACCATTCTTCTCTCAGAAATGTGAAAAAAACTAATTTTTAGTTCTCTATGTGAAAAAATTGTTTTAATTTCGTATAGCAAAAATTTAATAACCAACAAACACTAAAAAACACTCTTATTATGATACAATTTGCAATGGAATTCGTAATGAAAATCGTAGATTTAATCAACGGTTTATTTTAAGAGCAATAATATTTCAATATATTTGTAAAAGTATAACCAAATTGGTTATACTTTTTTGTTTTTAATCCCAAGAATCTATGAAAAAGCTGATAGGCAAACTGATGTTAAAATTATTAGGATGGAAAGTCGTTCTGCAAGGCGATGTTAACGTCCTGAACCGATGTATCCTGGTGGTAGCCCCACATACCCACAATATGGAATACATTTTAGGAAACTTTGCCTATTGGTCTCTGAATAAACCTTTAAAAATCATTATTAAGGACGCTCATACCAAAGCATGGTACGGAAGTGTTGTAAAAGGACTTGGAGGTATTGGTATCGACAGAAGCCAAAAGAATGATCTTGTAAATTTCGTGGCCAACCAGTTTGCCAAAGAGGATTTCAGTCTTGTTATTACTCCGGAAGGAACAAGAAGCTGGGTACCAAAATGGAGAAAAGGATTCTATCACATGGCTATGGCAGCAAAAGTTCCTATTGTACTGGCTGCAGGAGATTTTAAGAGAAATATTGTATACCTGGGCTACACTATCCCTTATGAAAGAATTGCATCCGTTCCTTTTTCTGAGATCATGCAGGAAATTCAGGATTATTACGTGAAAAACGATATCGTGCCTAAAGTTCCTGAGAACTGGAATCCTAATATTATGGGAACTGGAGAATAATCAATTATCATCTATCAATCATCATTTATCTTTATAAAAATGAAAGGTCAGACTAAAGAAGAAATATTAGCATTCATTAATGACTGGGGAGGTGAAACCCTGGCTAAAGCAATGGAAATAAAATTCATTGATATCGATCTCGAAAATGAAACCCTTACCGCTACGATGCCCGTACTGCCAAGAACGCATCAGCCTTTCGGAATCATGCATGGAGGAGCAAGCTGTGTACTGGCTGAAACATTAGGTTCAAGCCTGTCCAATATCTTCATTGATGGTGATAAATATTACGGTGTAGGAACCAATATTAATTCCAATCATCTTAGAAGTAAAAAAGATGGCATTGTAACCGCTACTGCACGTTTCATCAGAAAAGGGAAAACAATGCACGTTTCTGAGATTGAGATCAGGGACGAAAAAGGAACTCTTATCAACCATACTACAATGACGAATAACATCATTCATAGATAAGTTGAATAAACATAGAATTAAAAGCTCAAAAAAATTTGGGCTTTTTTTATATCCTTACTGCAACCTTTTTATTTTTTTGCATCTTATAAGAAACTAACAACCATGAAAATTCAAATTTTAGCTTTTTTAGCGGCTTTCTTATTCTGTATCTCCTGTAATAATGACGATTCAACTCTTCAGGAAAAAACAGCATCTTACGACGTTTATCTTGGCGGTGTAGATGAGTTCAAAGCATGTTATTGGAAGAACGGACAACAGACTTTTGTGCAGGGCGGAGAAAATCTGATGGGAACCAAAATTATCGTAGACAATAATGATGTTTATCTTTTCGGTACAAATGTAGACAAGATAGATCCGAAACCAGCATGGTATTTCTGGAAAAATGGAGTAAAACATAATGTAGCAGAGTATTTAAACGCAGGAGCTGATGATGAATTTGCGATCTACTCTGACATGATCGTTCATAATGGCGATATCTATTTTCTGGGAAAAGCTACTAATCCTTCTTCTACGTCTTCACAGGATAAGTACCAGTATTGTTATTGGAAAAATGGGATAAAAACGGTTTTAGAAACTTACGGATCAGGAAGTTCAGTAAGGCTAAGCGGAGGGATAGAGGTTTTTAATAATATCGTATATACTTCAATTCGTAAAAATATTGATTTATCTAATTATCCCACCGTAACATGGGATTTAGGATATTACAATAACAATACTTATTATACATTGTTTAATACGGATAAGCTCTTACCTCATAAATTTATTAATGATCCATCCAATCCTTCCCAAATTTATATGATCACTAAAACTAATGCTTATACTCTTAGTATTTCATCTATTAAGAATATTACCTCCGGAAATGATATACAGATTCCGGCAAATATTGCTCAAAATGGAATCAGCCAGGTCTATTTTGAGGGATCTGATAAATATTACATCGGTAAAGATTTCTATTACAAGAACAATACTTTAGTTTCGATAAATAATGCTAATGGATTTAATGATATTGGGCAATTCACTGTAAAAGATCAAAATATCTATACCACCAGATACAATCCCAATCAGACCTCTGTAAAGTTTTATATCAATGATGTAGAAACACAAAGTCTGCCTAATATAATGAGAGGTTGCTTCAATTCAATCTTTGTTGTAAAAAAATAACACAATTGATGATAAAGATGAAGGATTGAGAAATCTGCAAGGTATATTCCCCAAAATTTTTTGGGGATATACTGTTTTTTATTATCCTTATTACTTTAACATCTAATAAAATAACACTTATAGAAATAACTTTACTTTCAGGAAATAAATAATCATAAGACTCATGTTAGAGGTAAGATCATCCCTATCATGACCAGCTAAAATTAATACGATTGATAGTAAAAACCAACGACTGGCAAAAAATCTACAGTATACATTCCCCTAAACTTCTGGGGATTTGCCGTAGATATGTACAAGATCTTCATACAGCGGAAGATATTCTTCAGGACAGCTTTATAGCTGCCATCCAAAATATTCATCAGCTTAAAGATGAGAAAATGCTTTTTGCCTGGTTAAAAAAAATTGTAGTCAATAATGCATTACAACATCTACGAAAAAGCAGTAAAGAAACTTTTATTACGGATGAGTTACCAGAAATCTCTGAAACATCATTGGCCATGAGCAACAGTGAAGAAAAAGACTATGTTCTTGCTTATGATTTCACACAGGAAGAGCTTCTTTCTTCTATTGATATCCTTCCCCACCATCATAAATCAGTTTTCAATTTATATTGTATTGAAAACTATTCCCATGCAGAAATAGCCCGTGAACTAGGAATCACAGTCAATACCTCGAAATCACACCTTTTAAGAGCAAAAAAGGCGATACAAAACCATTTGCTTAATACAGTACAACCGAGTACTCCAAGAAAGAGAAAAAAGCTTACTCAACTATTGATTTTCCTTGGTTTTGGTGGTTTATTATGGGCACAAACCTTCAGAAATAAATTTTCAGATTTTTCAATACCAACATCAAAAATATTAGAAATACCAGAAAATTCATTTCCCCAGAAGTATACAATTCCTACAGGTATAGGATTTATTTCAAAAAAAATGGGACTGCTCACAGCAGGCGGTACTCTTTGTATCATCACCTTTGTATCAATACTTCTGTTCAAACCTATAAGCAATGGTACATACGGAAATTACATAACTCCTGAAACAATAGAAAAAATAACACAATCAGAAATTGAAGCTAAAGATCTTCAACATTCAAATCCCAATGCTGATCAACACCAAAATAATGAACAGACAAACATTGGAATAGAAAAAACATTCATTCCGGAAGAAAAAGCAAGCAATATAAATGCTAAGGGGCATCAAATAACAATAAAGGACAGTACCCACGAAGATATCCCTAAAAAAATCATTGTTGTAAAGAAAATCATACAAAGAGACACCATATATGTTGAAAGATAAACTAATACCTACCATGTTTTTAAGAAAATTAATTTTTATCCTGTTACTTGCTCTTGTACAAATCCTCAATGCCCAAAGAAAAAAAGCAGACACTCTGTATGTTTATGAAAAAGTTATCATTTATGATACTATTTATCTTGAAAAAGCAATAAGAATACAACCCAAGGGACTTTCTCTTCATTCATCACCAATAATAACAGGGAAAGAACTTCTCGATATGGGGTCTTTTAAAGATGAAACAAAAGGAGTACCTGTTTACGTTAGAAAAAAATTTCAGTTTGGAGCAGAGATTGGAAGTGGTTTAAAAAATAGCAGCTGGGCTAAAGATCCTAACAAAAGTAATTCTCAATTTGGAGTGAATATCGGATTATGGGCTTCAAGGCCAATCATTCATAATTTCTCATTAATGCTGTCTGCTCATGTATATCATTGGAGTTCTACTTTTGATCTGGATGCCAATAAAGAAGACACATGGCTAAATGGATATTATTTTACAAAGGATTCTCAGCCTTTGCTTTTTCAAAGATTCAATAATAAACATTTTGAATATGCTTTGCAGCTGAAATTATTATACGAATGGAAAAACTTCCATCCATTTATCGGTCTTTTAGCCAATAAGAACAGTTATAAAATGCAGTTTCTAGCACCCGAAAACCATATTTTGAACAAACAAGAGGATTTTACCTCCAATCAGTTCAATTTCGGATATGCTATGGGAATTCGGTATAAAGCACTGAAGAAATGGATATTGTCTTTAGAATATCAGGAATATAAAATGGACAATGTTTCCTTAAAAAACAGCTCATATAATTTTGACATCTTTAAGACTAATAATACCTTTGCAGAAAGGAAAATCAACTTCGGGATTTCCTATATTATTTCCGGTTGATGATTTTCAAAATCTGTTCATAACTAATGATTTATTTCAAATTTCCCTTCAACGAAGGATTGCATACTGTAGAGGAAACAACCGATAAAAACGCTGTCAACTTTTATTCTTATAACAGCCTTCATCAAATCAACTTTAATGGAAACATCATCAAAGTTGATGTTTCAAGTTTGAATGATCTTTCGATTACCAATGAATCCTTAACAAAGGATGCTACGGGTTTTATAGCAGAAACTAAAGAAGAATACTGCAATACTTTACAACAGGTCATTGAAGTTATTAAAGAAAATGATCTTCCCAAACTGGTTTACTCAAGGAGAAAGATCTTTACTGATTTTAATACGATTGATTATAAGGCAAGTTTTGATAATTTATGTCAAACCTATCCCAATGCCTTCAGATATCTGTTTAATGATGGTGAAAATGCCTGGATGGGAGCCTTTTCAGAAGTATTGGGTAAGTTCAACAAAACGACTCATGAGTTTGAGACCATGGCATTGGCAGGAACCCTTCCGACCTCTGAAGAATGGACAGTAAAAGAGATTGAAGAACAAAAACCGGTTACCACTTATATTCAGAATATTCTTAAAAACTATTCGGGTCAGATTCAGCAATCTGAAACGTATGATCATGTTTCCGGAAATATCAAACACCTGCGTACAGATTTTAAAACCACAATAAAGCCCAATGATCTTGACAGCCTTATTCAGGATCTCCACCCTACTCCGGCAGTTTGTGGGATTCCTAAAGATTTTTGCAATGAAAATATCCGAAAATATGAGAAATTCCCCCGTGAATTCTATGCAGGTTATATCAAAGTGGAAACTGAAGAAAGCATTCTTTATTTCGTGAATCTTCGATGTGCAAGACTTTACAAAGATTCTGTACATGTTTTTGTAGGGGGGGGAATTACAGCTCAGAGCAATCCGGAAAAAGAATGGACTGAAACAGAACTGAAATCTGAAGCTATTTTAAAGAATCTGGCTGTTTCTTAACAGAAAGGATTCTATTCTTTTACCATAGATTTTTTGATATTATACACAAAATAGCGAGAGGATAAAAAGTAGTTTAGATTCTTTCAGAATGGCAAATTGCATGGTTATCAAATCTGCTTTTAATCTTTGTTGCATTCGTGAAACTATTTGTGTTTTAATATTAGGTTTTGGCTAAAGCCGATGAATTGGTTTATTTGGTTTATTGAGCGGCCAGGCTAAAGCCCGCCCCTATTGATGTTGATATCCTCATGCATATGTACACAGATAAAAGTTGTTTAACGACAAGATCTTTTATCTTTTATCTTTTATCTTTTATCTTTTATCTTTTATCTTTTATCTTTTACCCATAAAAAAACCTCCTTCGAAACGAAAGAGGCTATATCTATATAAATATTTCATTTACTTTTTCACACCGATTCGGCTCCAGGTATCCATTACGAAAAGCAGGATAAGACCTATTGCAGCGGCAGATGCAGAAAATACAAACTTAATGTTATCTTCATCAGCGATAAGGTCATTCTGCCAGTTGATAGCATACAAATTAATAGCGATGAAAACGATGAACAGTATTAAAAATACTTTATAAAACTTCTTCATAATTTTTAAAAATTAACATAATTCAGCACCAGTTGGGCAAAATTAGCAGTGAATAATTTAATTGAAATCGCTAAAAGAATAATACCGAAAACTTTCTGAAGAATCATCAAAGTAGCATCTCCAATTTTCTGCTCCAACCATTTCGCTGATTTCAGCACCAAATATACGAAAATTGTATTAAGAATGATTCCGCAAATAATATTAATATCATGAAATTCAGCTCTGAGGGAAAGTGCTGTTGTTAAAGTTCCGGCACCTGCAACTAATGGAAATGCGATGGGCACGATAGATGCTGCCTTTGCTTCAGTTGTTTTATTGATCTCAATTCCTAAAATCATTTCCAGAGCTATGACAAAAATCACAAAAGCTCCGGCGATGGCAAAGGAATTTACATCCACACCAATCAGTTTTAGAATTTTGTTTCCTACAAATAGGAAAACAATCATAATTGCTCCGGCAGTAATCGCAGCTTTTCCAGCTTCAATCTTTCCAAACTTCTGCTGTAAGCTTACTATAATAGGAACAGAGCCGATAATATCGATAACGGCAAAAAGAACCATAAAGCTGGTAACGATCTCTTTAAAAGAGAAACCCTCAAAAATTTCCATCTCTTTGTAATTAAAAATTTCGCAAAAATATGAAAATAAACTGATTATTTGCTAATTTGTGAATATAAATTAACAATTGTTTTCAAAAGTTCCTCTATACCATCATGAGATTTCACAGGAGAATATTTCTCCATCTGAATTTTCTGCTGCAATTTTCCATATTCTTCAGCAATTGAAGAACCTTTGTGCTTTTCAAGAAAAGTCTTAAACTCAGCAATAGAGCCTTGGAAATACTGGTTTCTTACTTCCTGATCCAATTCTTCCAATGTCGTAAAGAACTTTTCATACTCACCATTATCTTTAAGGTTTTCAAGATACCCAAAATAATCGTTGATATCCGTTTTCAGCAACTCTCTGATTTCTTTTTCCGTTTCCGCCACAGAACCCAAAGGTTTTTGAGATACAGTTTCTCTAACTAATGTACGTTTTTTTTGCCAAGTCTTAAATAACAGATATACAACAAATAAGCCTAAAAGGATGGCGATATTGGTTAAAAGAATATTCCAGTGAAATTTACTTTTCTCTTTTACCTGAAACGAAGTCGTTTTTAAAACTGGTGTATTAACAGTCTCTAAAAGGTTATTGGTATACTCATTTACCTTTTCTACCGTAGAACGGGATTCCATTACCTGATCGTGGGAAAGAGCATTTACATTCAATGTCTTTTGCCCCAGATCTATATATTCCCTATTTTCAGGATCAAAGAATGCAAACTGCTCTGTTTTGATAGAAATAGCTCCTGATTTATTAGGAACAACTACATAACTGGCAGAAATTTCACCTTTCATACCTGAAGATCCCGGAGAAACTTTTGAAGTGATTTTTGGTGCAAAAACTTCATAATCTGGAGAGGAAGCAATTTTTGGAAGTACCATATCAGGTAAATTACCTTCTCCTGTTACTTTCACTACCACATTCAGTGGTTTTTTAGCTTCTGGTTTCTCTTTGCTGGCATTGTAAACGTTTACCTTAAAATTACCTACTGCATTATTAAAATATTCGGGAGCTCCTTCAGGAAGCTTTCTTACATTAATCTTTACCTTATTGGAAACAATTTTATTTTTATTCGAGTAGGTGCTTACTGATGCTGATACTCCTGGCACTTCAACATATCCAGCCTCATTCGGAAATACCATAAACATGGCCAGAATCTGGGAGGCCATATTTCCGTTACCGGATGGGTCGATTTCAGATTTTGTAAAGTTAATAGGATGTACATTGATGTTATCTTGCTGAGGAAGACGTATATTTTTCACCTTTCTAAGGTTATCCATATTCCTGGAATACACTTTCAGAACAGCAATGGTAGGCTGATCCTGATACACATCCCTGTCTTCAATCTCCATATTCAGATACACTTCATTGGAAGTATTACTGGCTAAAGATTTCTTTTCAACAATATCCCGGATATTGACGTCGAAAGGTTCGGTTTTGTAGATTTTATTATTAACGGTAACCAGTACGGATCCGATTTTAATCTTTCCTTTTTTCTTAGGCTCAAGAGCAATTCTGGAAACTTTTTGAGTAATAAGTGTATTAGTAGCTGGGTCAATCACCGTATTGGTTACAGATCCGCTGCCTATAATGTTGAATTTTGAAAGATCCGGAAGCTGAAAACCTGTCTGTTGAACAAGGTCGCTTCCGTTAAGTTCAAGGATGATAGTAAGGTTTACGATATCCTTTCCGCCGTACTCGGCTTTATCTGCATCAAGAGATAGATTTACCTGTCCGTAAGTAATTACGGATGCTAAAGTAAGCAATATGTAAATCAATCTGTGTTTCATCACCAATCTTTCTCGTTGCTGGTAGGCATCGAATAAGAATTTTTGTTTAAAATTCTTCTGGCGGTTTCTTTTTCTTTTTCGTTAATTTTATCTAAGAGCTGATTTTCAAGATTTTTTGGCATTCTATCCTCGTTGTTCTTATTCTGCTGAGGATTGCCCTGGTCACTTTTACCTTCGTTTTGCTGGCCATTTCCCTGGTCTTGCCTTTGGTCTTTATTATCGCCTTTCTGATCTTCCCCTTTATTCTGGTCATTACCGCCACCGCCTTTTCCAGAGTTATTCTGCTGGCTTTTATTTTGTTGCTTTTCTTTTTCCTTCAGCTTAGCAATCTCATAATTTTTACGGGTTGCTTCGCTATAAGGGTTTTGTTTAAGCGATTTTTTATAGTAATCTGCCGCTTTTTCCGGCTGATTCATCTGCATATAGGTATTTCCTAAATTATGAAGGGCAGCCGCCTTATCGGGAAGAGTCTGTGAAAGCTGCTGAGCCTTTTCAAATTCTGCTTTTGCTTCCTCATACTTTTTGCTTTTGTACAAAGCATTTCCCATATTGTAATGAGCGGTAAAATCTTTATCATTGGATTTCACTGCATCCATATATTTGGAAGAGGCTCCATCATAATCTTTACCGTCAAATTTTTGATTGCCTTCATGTACCAAAGTTCGGTAGTTTTCCTGCCCAAACAAAAAGCCTGAGAACGAGAAAGCAACTATAAACGATAAAAATATGATTTTAGTATTCATTACTTGCAAAAGTATTCCTTTATATGTTAAGAAACAGAGTTTTATTTGTTAAAGTTCGGTTAAAGTAGCCACTATCATCCATATCAATAATAAGAGGAACTACAGATTAAAATCATTTTTGGGATTAAAAATATAAATTAAAAAGAAAAACAGAATAGATACTGCTAAAAAATATTGATAATAGTGGTTTGCATTCTGTGATTTCACCAATGTTTCCGAGCCGGAAGACTTTTTATTGATCGCATCTATAATCCTGTCCGGAGCTTCATTGATATTATTTCCTTCGATATATGTTCCTCCTGTAGAGCCGGCAATTTTGTTTAAGGCTTCGGTTTGTCTTTTGGAAATAACTGTATTTCCGTTTACATCCGTTTTATATCCCATCAATTGTCCATCATTGTATACAGGAACCGGTGCTCCTTCATCTGTTCCTATTCCTACAGATGTAATGGTTATCCCTTCTTTATTAGCAAGTCTTATGGCTGCATTATCATTCCCTTCATTATCCTCACCATCACTCAGCAATATAATTTTTCGGGATCCTTTGCTTACATTTTTAAATTTCTCTGTTGCAGCCTGTATCCCTTTCAGAAAATCTGTCCCTTGAACCTTCATAGACGTAGTTTCAACGCCACTGATATAGGTTTCGGCAGAATTGTAATCTGTGGTTAATGGCATGATAGACATTGCCTGCCCGGCAAAAATGACAATTCCAATCTTATCATTCTTCATTTTAGCCATCGTTTGTATCATCAGATTTTTTGCTTCTGTGAGACGGCTGGGCTCAATATCTTCTGCATTCATGGAGTTGGAAACATCCAACATAAAAATCACATTATTCAATCTCTGATTACTTTTCACTTCTTCGGAACCATTCAGAAGATCAATGATTGAAAAGATCAGGAATAATGTACCCAATAAATATAATGCAGGAAAAAATTTTGTAAATCCTGAACTTTTTTCAAATAAACTATCGTGAAACTGACTGGCCGCAAAAATTTCTCTCTTTTTCTTTCTCCATTTTAAAAAACGAATCAAGAAAGAAGCTAACAGCGGCAGAAGCAACAGCAAAAATAAATACCAAAAATTTCCTAAAGACCAACTCATCAGCTTAAAATTTTATAAAACACCCATCTCAATAATGCATCCAACACCAACATTGCTAATGTAATCCACAAGAAGATCTTGAAATACTCCTCATAGTTGTACAGCTTCGATACCTTTACATCTGTTTTTTCCAATTGATTGATCTCGTCATATACTTCTTCAAGACTACTGTTGGAAGTAGCTCTAAAGTATTTCCCACCTGTAGTTTGGGCAATTTCTCTTAATGTATTTTCATCAATGGTTACCTGAGCTTCGGTAAAAACAAGATCCCCAAAGAAATCTACAGCTGTTGGCATCAGTGCATATCCGTTTGTTCCAATTCCAATGGTATATACCTTTATATTATTACTTTTCGCCAATTCTGCCGCAAGTTGTGGCGGAATTGCATTTTCAATATTACTTACCCCATCGGTCATCAAAATAATCACTTTACTCTTTGCTTTGCTTTTGGTAAGGTGGTTCACCGCTACAGAAAGTCCTTCTCCAATGGCTGTTCCAGGTTCAAGGCCGTTAGAATTAAGGTTTTTAATTTCATCAATCACTACCTGATGATCGGAAGTAACCGGAACTTTGGTAAATGCTTCTGCAGCATAAGCTACAACTCCTATCCTATCATTGGGACGTTTCTGAACAAATTTAACGGCAATCTCTTTAAGAGCAGTAATACGATCAGGATTCAAATCTTTCGCAAGCATACTGAGTGAAACATCAATAGAAAGCATAATATCTACTCCTTTGGTATCATCTCTGTCCTGTGAAACCGTAAAGGTTCTCGGCCTCGCCATAGCTATGATGAGCGCTGAAAGAATGATATACTTTGATATCTTTAGTAAAAAAAGAACCCCCTGTATTCCATTGCTGGGGTTCATATTATTTATGGTAGGAACTTTTATGCCTTTTCTTTTCTTTTTACCCGCATCTTTTATCAAAAGGGGAATAAATAGCAAAAAAAGCAGTAAAAACCACGGACTGTAAAACTCAAAATCAAACATCCTTTCTCAAGTTTTCGAATTCTAAATCTTTGGATGATCTCTTTACAAAATCTCTGATATTTGCAAAATCCTTTTCCATCATTGTCTGATCCGGGAATGTCTTGGCAAATTTCACCAAATCCCCTCTCAGAAATACTTCTTCTATAATTTTCTCATTATCCTGAGAAATGGTATTGTTCTTCTTCATGACATCAATAAGATCATCTGTTAAAAGAACATCCGCAGGAAGGTGATACTGTTTGGTAATAAAATTTCTTGATATTTCGATCAATTCCACATAAAATGAACGGAAATTACCCCCTTCGATATATTTTTTCTTCTTTAGAGAGTCTAACTCTTTCAAGGTTTGATTGGTGGCTACTACCGGAGAACTTTTTGCTTTTCTGCCCCATTTTACAATCATAATAATCGCAACGATAAGAGCAATCACGGCCAATGCCGCTAAGATATAAAACTTGTATAATTCCCAATAGTCTTTAGCATCAAGCTTCACTTCTTTATTCTTCATGATATCATTGATCTGATCAGCTTTTTGAGCTGTATTAATGACATCTATTTCATAAGGGATTGTTTTAAGAATCTTACCTCCTACTTTAAATTCCAGTTCCGGAATGGTAAATTTTCCTTCTTCAAAAACAGCAAATTCTATATTTCTTTCATAGAAATTAGCATTTTGACCAATACTGTCTTTGGTTTCTTCAAAGTGAAATGGTAATAACTCGTTTTTGGGCGCAGAACTTACCTGCTCATTATTAAGATTATCAATCTTGATAACAAGATGATTGGTTTCTCCCAGAGCAATGGTTTTCTTCTCTACATTGGAGGACAACACCTGTGAAAAAGCATTTACACAGAATAGAAAAGATAATATTAAAAGTATTTTTTTCAATGTTAAATAATAAAGGCTAACACCTTATGTTTTATTGACGGGCAAAACCCGAGGTTATTTTTTCTGAAAATAATTATACAACAATTTTGAATAATCTGAACCAGTATTTACATTCATAAAGCTGGCCGAACTATTGGAAAAATCTTCTTCTAATGCTCTTAGTTTTTGTTTCTGAGCCTCCGCAAAAGTATATCGCCATCTTGCACTGGAAGTATTTGCCCATATCTGTTTCCCTGTTTCAGCATCATATAATAATGTATACCCTACATCAGGAATTTCATTGTCTTTTTCATCGTAAATTCTCAATCCCAATAACTGATGTTTTTTGGAAGCGACTCTCAGCATTTTGGAATCATATTCATCCTGAAAATCTGAAAATAAAAACACCAGAGATTTCCTTTTAAAGATTCCCATCATATATTCCAGGGCTTTATCTATTTTAGATTCTGCCGGAACATAGTCTGCAGTAAGAATATTACTGATAATAGAAAGGATATGTTTTCTTCCTTTCTGAGGCGGAATTACTTTATATACTTTATCTGCAAACAGGATCAATCCTACCTTATCATTATTTCCGGCTGCTGAAAACCCCAACCTGGCAGCAATTTCTGCTACATATTCTCTTTTCAACTGGGCTTTTGTTCCATAATCCATAGAAGCAGAAATATCTACCACCAGCATCATGGTCAGTTCTCTTTCTTCTTCCATCACCTTTACAAAAGGCTCACGGAAACGAGCTGTCTTATTCCAGTCGATTCTTCTGATTTCATCACCAAACTGGTAGGGACGAACTTCTGAGAAAGTCATTCCCTGGCCTTTAAAGGCACTGTGATATTGCCCCATCAAAGCAGCCTCCGTCTTTTTTCTGGTACGGATTTCTATCTGCTTTACTTTTTTTACAATATCTTTTATCTGCATAGAGGGTTTTTACGTTTAAAGTTGTAAGTTTTTGGGTTTAAGGTTTACCGGGATTCGAGGTACGAGTTTCGGGATTTTCAATATACTTCTAAATATATGATTATAGCCTCTAACTCCCTTCTTCTGATTATTACTTAAACTCAATAGATACATTCAACCATTCGTCATCAAACTTTGGACTGTATTTTTTATAAAAATTGATGGCCGGTTCATTCCAGTTTAGTACCTGGAAAACCATTCCACTATAGGCATTCGATTTTCCATATTCTACTGTAGCATCAAACAAAAGTTTTCCGATCTGTTTTCCTCTCATTTTTTCTGTTACCACCAAGTCCTCAAGATACAATCTTCTTCCCTTCCAGGTTGAATAGCGATCATAATATAATGAGATCCCTACAACGTCACCGTTCAATTCTGCTACGAAAGCTCCCCAAACCGGAGATGTACCAAATCCATCTTCAGTAAACTCATCCAAAGTAACCGTTACTTCATGTAACGCTTTTTCATATTCGGCAAGTTCTTTAATTAGCTCCAACATGGAAGCACAGTCCTCCTGAACTGCTTTTCTAATGATAATGTCACTCATTATGGTGCTTGGATTTTTGCTAAAATTCTATTAATGATTTCTTCAGTTGAGATCTCTTCTGCTTCTGCTTCAAAGGTTAAGCCCATTCTGTGTCTCAATACATCTTTGGCTAGCGCTTTTACGTCTTCAGGAATCACAAATGCTCTTCCTTTTAAGAATGCATATGCTCTTGAAGCAATAGCAAGGTTGATAGATGCTCTTGGAGAAGCCCCAAAACTGATATAGTTTTTCAATTCGGATAATCCATAGTTTTCCGGATAACGTGTTGCAAATACCATATCCAGAATATATTTTTCTATTTTTTCATCCAGATAGATCTGATTAATCAATTCTTTTGCATCTACAATATCCTGAAGTGAAATAACGGGCTTTACCGTTGGCTGATGAGAAGTAGAAACCATTCTCATCACCTGTCTCTCATCTTCAAAAGCAGGATAATCTATGGTGCATTTCAGCATAAAACGGTCACTTTGTGCTTCCGGCAACAGATAGGTTCCTTCCTGATCAATCGGGTTCTGAGTAGCCAATACCAAAAATGGTTTTGGAAGCTTCATCGTTTCATCCCCAATTGTCACCTGTTTTTCCTGCATTACTTCTAACAGTGCTGACTGTACTTTTGCAGGAGCACGGTTGATCTCATCTGCAAGAACAAAGTTCGCGAACACAGGGCCTTTTTTGATAGAGAAATCATTGTCTTTGATATTGAAAATCATAGTTCCTACAACATCTGCAGGAAGAAGATCCGGTGTAAACTGAATTCTTGAAAACTCACCATGAACAGCATCTGCCAGGGTTTTGATGGCTAAGGTTTTTGCCAGTCCCGGAACTCCTTCCAAAAGAACGTGGCCATTTCCTAAAAGCCCTACCAATAGACGGTCTACCATGTATTCCTGTCCAATAATCACCTTGTTGATTTCCTGTCTTAGAAGAGAAAATAAGTAGTTTTTTTCTTTTACTTTTTCCGTCAACTGACGGATATCCTCGGCTTGATATGTATCTGACATAGCTTGATTTAAAATAAGTGGTAAATTTCTGATAAATACTTGCATTAATCAACATAATCAATGCCATATTTGAGTTAAAGTTTGTTAAATATTCCGGGTTTAACAAGTTATTTTGAATTCATTATAAATTTTATTACGATAATTCTATCCTCATATTTTAATCTTTTATATTCTTATTCAATCTATTATAAAAAATGTTGTGACAAATAATTGCCACAACACTTTAATATTCATTTACATTTATTCTAAAAGGAAAACCTTAATAGTAAGATTATAATTTCGTAATATTTATGGTAAATGCACCCTCAGGCTTATCTACTGAATCTTCGTAAGATCCTATATTGATAAAATATTCAGTTCCTGCTACTGTTGTAATCGTCATTGTTTCAGCAGAGCCGCCACCGCCATTATCCATTGTTCCTACACAAGTCAAACTACTGCAAGTTCCGCTATACACTCCAATTTTAGGGTCAAAAGAGGCCGCCGAAGGAGTAGCTTTAATTGTATACTGACCACCATCTCCTATCAGTTTAAACCATAGCCCATCATTCATTCCATCATTAGCACAAGCCAATATAAAGCCATTGTTATTTGTGGAAGACATCCCATCAGCCTGTACATATGTATAAGGAAATGCAGAAGCAAGTAAAGCACCAGAACAAGCATCATTTACTGGTATGGGAGGAATGGTCTTGAATGTATATTCTGTACAACCTGCCGATTCTCCGTTAGCAGACACAGCTGTTACTTTTAAATAATAAGTAGTATCACGATTAAGAACAATAGACGGAGAAAGATTATATCCCGCTCCATTTACAGTCTGATGATTAATAACATCCGTTCCTCCAGGAGTTGTACCTAAAGACAACCTGTAAGAGTTGGCACCCATCACTGATTGCCAGGTAATCACAGGTGACAATGTTACAAATTGAGCATTATTAACTGGGGAAATCACAAAAGGACAACCTGGAGTAAGATTAGCCGTTAAACCTGAAATTGTTATTGCAGATTTATAATCTACTCTAATACCTCCTGGTGGCGATGCCGGATCAACAACAGCACGATCCCCTTTGTAAATTAGAGTTGAGTTTTGCAAATAAGGGTAAACACGAAAGGCTTCATCAAAATTATTAATGTCAATACTTGGCGAATTTTCTTTTGCAGCCACCACCAAATTATCAATATTATTATATGCGAATGGCGTTGTGAAAACTACTTCTACCTTATTCCCATTCTTATTAACTGTACCTGTAAATACTTGAGTTAATTCAGCTGCAGGAACCCAATCAGTACCGGATGCAAACGATACTTTGGGGGTATGACCAAGATAAACAGTCCAATTGGAAGAATCATTAATCGTTGCAGTAGGATCAAGATAAAAGGTAAGACCTGTAATATTTCCGGCAGCAGTGGCATTCACCTCTTGCTTGGGAAAAATCTGCTGAACATAAGAATACGAAAAAAAGCTGCTTATTGGTGCAGCCCCTACACTTCCACTTCCGATATTGATATTGATCTGAGCATTAACAGTAAACACTGCAAAGAACAGAGATAAAAGTAAAATTCTTTTCATCATTAATAATATTACTATTGAATACAATGCTAATTTAACAATAAAATATTGATTCTTGTAATAAAAAAAATTATTCAATCGTATCTATTAATTAATATGAATACTTTCAGCACAAATATCGCCATTCAGTTAAAGTATTTAAACATTTAACAACAAAACAATTGTAAATCCAAAAACAAAAACAAACAATCATTATTTTTAATACATATTTTAATATATTTACATTAAATATCAACGATATGTATAAAAGACTATTTTTTGCAAGTCTATTCCTTACAGGCTTATTCAAATCACAGACAACCACCATGACAAATCTGATTTCAGATGCTGTATATTATGATGGCTATGCTGCAACGGTAACCACACCGGTTCCCACCGACCTGATCAGACTTGGAAATACCAGATACGCAAGGAAACTTACAGATACAGAACTAGATTCCTTTAAAGCAAAAATTGCCATGAGAGTAACCATTGGAGCTCTATGTGATAATTATGACCGATTGGGAGAAGTTTTTCTTGCTCTGGTTCCTAAAAACCAGTCAACTTATACCATGAATGATGCGAATGTAAAAAGAATTGAAGCTGCCCGATATATTACTCCGTTCATGAACAAAAACCGTTCTCCAATAGAAGTTCCTTACACCTACGATATCAGCAACCTGTACAGCGTGTTCCATAATACGGAATTGCGAAATGCTTACGACATGTATATGGAGCTTGATGTTTTTGGAGTACCTTATGCTGCACAAACACAAGTTGCAGGATGTACAGGCAGAATTGATGTTTTTTCAGGGAATCTAACTTTCTTTTCAACAGATATTGGAGCCAACCCTACCGATTATAATACATTGACTCCCATATTAACCTATAATAAACTCAATAACTATAATAGTACTGACACCACTGGAGAAACGGTAAGACTTGTCACTTTCAACCTTCCCGCCGCTGTTACCAATGCTAATTTTGTGGTAATCTCTACACCTCACGGTGCCAATGCAGGCGGTGAAGAATATATAAGAAGACAAAACTACACCTATATAGATGATGTACAGGTACTCACCTATACCCCAGGAGGAATATCATGTGAACCTTTTAGAGTATACAATACACAAGGTAACGGAATCTATGGAACTGTACCCAAATCTTTTGAAGACTGGACCTCATGGAACAACTGGTGTCCTGGAAATGCTGTTCCTATCCGTGGGTTTACTTTAACAAACATGACTGCAGGAAATCACACCCTAAAACATACTATCCCTACTGCTGTTTTTAACGGACAACAAGGAGAAGTATACTTATCTGTTTATATGCAGGGAAAAAGTAATGCAACATTAAATGTAAAAGATGTAAAAACCATAGATGTTAGCATTTACCCCAACCCGACAACTGATTTTGTGACTATAAAATCGAAGGAAGATGTGGCTTCTATGACTCTTTTCAGCATAGATGGAAAGAAACTGACTGAAGTTCATAAAGAAAATAGGATCAACCTTTCATCATATAGTACAGGAGTTTACTTTTTAAATATTGTTCTGAAAGACGGAACTACTTTCAAGCATAAAATCATAAAAAAATAATCACTTATTAAACTCATAAAACAGTTAATAAAATAATAAAAAACCCTTCTTTGACAAAAATCATTGAAGGGTTTTTAGCATCATAAAAATTGATAAATATTTAAAAAGGAGAAGTTAAATTTTCTGAAACCCATTATGATCCTTTCAAAATTCCATGTAAAAAGAAAATAATAAATAATGTGTTTTTATGGCATTATGGAACTTTTACTTTAATCCTTTATCCAAAAAATTGTCATTTCCAGTTTATTAAACTATTTTTGGTGATTAAAATTTCTGCAAAATGAATTATCATTTTCAAGCACATAGACAGGTGAGAAGAAACCTTTTAGATATCCTGCAAAACACGTCCCACGAGGATCTTCTGCTGATTCCGGATGGCTTCAACAACAATATTTACTGGAATATTGCTCATACAGTTGCCACTCAACAGCTTTTGCATTATTATCTGAGCGGAAATCCTTTCCGAATTGATAAATATTGGATTGAAACTTACAAAAAGGGAACTTTACCTAATTTAAATGTTCAAAAATCGGAGGTAGAAGACCTGGAGTTTTTACTCACAGAAACCTCGAAGATTTTAATGAAGGATTATGACAGTGATTTCTTTTCAGATTACACTCCCTACACCACAAGTTTCGGGATGGATTTGAAAAGCATTCAGGATGCCATTATCTTTAACAACATGCATGAAAGCCTGCATTATGGATATGCAATGGCGCAGAAAAGAGCAATTTTAGGAGAAAAATATTAGTAGGAAGCGGGAAGAAAGGAAGCAGGAAATTTGAAGTGGAAATTATCCACGAATCACCTACCCCGAATCCCGATAACCTTAAACATAAAATTTTAGACAAATCAATGAAAGACGATTTTATTTTCGGGCTACGTCCCGTGATTGAAGCAATTGAAGCGGGAAAAACGATTGACAAGATCTTTGTGCAAAATGCACTTCAGGGTCCTATTTATGCTGAACTGAAAGCCATTTTAGCGAAAAATAAAATCCGTCCCAATTATGTTCCGGTTGAAAAACTGAACCGTTTTACAAGAAAAAACCACCAAGGTGTGGTTGCTTTTATTTCGGATGTTCCGTTTCATAAAGTGGAGGATCTTGTACCACAATTATTCGAGGAGGGTAAAACTCCTTTCCTACTGATTCTGGACAGACTTACAGATGTAAGAAACTTTGGTGCCATCTGCAGAACAGCAGAATGTGTAGGAATAGATGCTGTTATCATTCCTGAAAAAGGAGCAGCACCTATTAATTCTGATGCAATTAAAACTTCTGCAGGAGCTATTTATAACATGAAGATCTGTAAAGAAAATAATCTTGCTCATGTTGTAGATTTTCTTCAACAAAGTGGGATTACTGTATTTTCAGCATCTGAAAAGGCTCAAAAATTAATCTACGATGTAAACTTCACAGAGCCATGCGCTATCGTAATGGGAAATGAGGAAACAGGTATTTCTAAAGAAGTATTGCACCATTCTGACGAAAAAATAAAACTTCCTATTGAAGGAAAAACTCAATCTTTAAATGTTTCTGTAGCATGTGGAGCCATTCTATATGAAGCGGTAAGACAGAAGAGTTTGAAAATAAATTAATTCGATACCACAACACTTAAAAAAATTAGAAAATGAAAAACATAGCAGCAATAGCGCTATTATCATCTATAGCACTTGTATCTTGTAAAAAAGAGACGGCAAAAATCACGAAAGTAGATCCAAAAACAGGAAAAACAGTTACTGTAGAAGTTCCTGCTGATTCTGTAGCAAAAGTTGCAGAAAACCCAGCAATCAGAGACTCTGCGGGAATTGTTACACAGACTTTCAAACTTGAAAAAGGAAAAACTTACCCTCTTACTACTTACCAAAGAGATGTAAAGACAATGACCGATCCTCAAGGAAAAACGATTACAGCTACTACAGAATCTACAGATGAGATGAATTTTACTGTAAACGATATCAAAGGAAATGTTTACGAAATGACGCTTAATCTTGTTTCCAAAAGAAGCTCTCAGTCTGCACAAGGTAAAACCGTTGTAGTGGATACTAAGCTGGCTATTCCAAAGGAAGACGAACTTAAAATGATCTGGAATGTCAATAAGGCACTTACGAGTAACAAACTTGATATGAAAATGGATACTAAAGGAAATGTACTTTCTATTACAGGTTTTGATGCCGTGTATACTAAAGTTGCCACTGCAGTAGGTACTCTTATTAAGGATGCTAATGAAAAAGCAAGTGTTGTAGCAAGTCTTAAAGAATCTTTTAATGAAAAAGTATTAAAAGATCAATTCAATAAAAACCTTGTTATCATTCCTAAAAAAGGGGTAAAAGTAGGTGAAAAATGGACAACTTCTGAAAATGCAGATCCAAGCGGAAGCATCAAGGTAACTTCAAACTATGTATTAAAGAGCCTAGGAAACGGAACTGCTGAAATTGCTGTAACCGGAGGTATTCCTAAGAAAACTGAAAAGAAAAATCAAGGGCCTATTACTCATAGCATGAGCAGTGAACTTGTTCAGACAGGAACCATTAAGTTTGACGAAAATTCAGGATGGATTACCAACCAAAATATTAATGTAAAAGCTACGCAGGTAGAAACTATTTCAGACGGAAAACAATCCCAGTCTATGAAAAGTGTTTCTAATTCTTCTGTAATGGTAAATCCTTCTGCAAAGTAATTGATATAATCTAAAAAAAAAACTAATAACCAATAATGAAAAACCTTTTTTACGCCGCTTTATTTTTATTCCCATCTTTAATGTATAGTCAGATAAATTTTGAAAGGGGATACATCATTAATGAAAACGGCGAAAAAATAAATGTCTTAATCAAAAACAATGATTGGAACAATAATCCAAATGTTATTGAATATAAAACAAATGAGAATGAAAAAGTAAATCAGTTACAAACGAAGAATTTAAAGGAATTTTCTGTCGGAAATGTTAAATACCTGAAGGCGAAAGTAATGATAGATCGCTCTTCTTCAAACTTAAATAATTTATCTGATACCAGAGAGCTTAAAAATAATGAAGAGACTCTCTTGTTGAAATCTTTGGTGGAAGGCAAGATCAATCTGTATCGATATAATGATGGAGCAGTGAGTCGCTTTTTTTACAAAAAAGAAAATGAGGATACTTTTCATCAATTAGAATACAAAGAATATTTAAATTCAAATAGAATAGAGAAGAACGAAACCTATAAAGAACAATTAAAAAAGGAGTTTTCTGATAACGGAACAATCACAGGTAACGATATTGAAAGACTAGTATATACAGAAAATAAGCTTAAGAAAATCTTCGTTCTTTATGATGGTTTGAGTACTGTAGATACAAAAGATAACAGTAAAATTAACTTTCATATCTACTTAAAACCCGGAGTTGGATTTTCAAATTACATTATACGAGCACCTGAGGGAATGACCAACGTAGGAGAATATAAAAAGAATGGTATTGCCTATCGTTTTGGAGTAGAACTTGAATATGTTTTGAACTTTAATAAAGGAAAATGGGCCATCATTTCAGAACCTGCTTTCCAAACAGCAAATTTTAAAGTGAATGATTACAACAGAAGAAATTTTGAAATAAAATATTCTGCTCTACAAATACCATTAGGATTTAAACACAATATGTTTTTGAATCAGAAATCAAAAATTTATATAGCAGGACTTTTAAATTTTGATTTGATATTAAACAATGATGTATACAATGTAGATAATGTCTCTATATCAGCAAACGGAAGAGTTGCTCCAACATTTGCTGCAGGCTATAATTATGATAAGTTCGGAGTTGAAGTAAAATGGGGATCTGTACCTTCTTTTTCTTCCCAATATTATGGGCAACCTGAAAAACTAAATATGAATGGATTTAACGTATCCTTATCATATAAGCTATTTTAAAAAAATAAAATTATGAAGTATATTCTTGAGTTAGTACTCTCTGCAATTATTATTTTCTTTGTCTGGAATATTCTGAAAAGAATTTTCTTTAAGACATTTTATGGTTATCGTTTCAACAATAACAATCAACAGGCAAATAAGCATGAGGATATACACAACTCGAATAAGAATAATAAAAATCTTAAATGGGATGCAGAAACCGTAGACTATGAAGAGGTAAAAGAGAATAATGAGAAAAGGTAACAAAAATTCAAGAAATAAAAGATAATAACCAGCATGGCAAAAAATAAAAACTTAATTTATATTGCAGCTTCATTAGTAGTATTTATAGTTTTAGCATTTTTATATTCCACTCCTGTATTTTCAGGAAAACAGCTTTTCCAGCATGATATTGTACAGTATAGAGGAGGAGCAAAAGAACTTCTAGACTATAGAGCTAGCACAGGAAATGAAACGTATTGGAGTGACTCCATGTTTGGGGGAATGCCGACTTATCAGATGGGTAGCCAATTTAAAGGCGATATCATCAAAAAAATTGACAGCAACCTGAACTTCCTGCCAAGACCGGTCAATTATCTGTTCCTGCTTTTTGCAGGTTTTTTCCTTTTGGGAATGGTAGTCGTTAGAAACTGGAAATATGCTCTATTAGGAGCAACCTTCTTTGGGCTTTCCACCTATTTCTATATCATTATTGCTGCGGGACACAATGGAAAGGTAAATACCATTGAATATTTTGCCCCTCTTTTAGCCGGAATACTACTGGTTTACATCCGAAAACAATACATCTGGGGATTCATTGTGACTACCCTTTTTATGGGGCTTCAGATTGCAGCGAACCACCCACAGATGACTTATTATCTGTTTCTTGCCCTAGGATTCCTTTTCCTTTCTGAGTTGATCAGAGCAATCCAGAAAAAGACTCCTATGAAACATTTCCTTATTTCTTCAGGAATCATCGCAGCATCTTGTATTATTGGAGTGGGAATGAACTCTCAAAGAATAATGGCTAATTCTGAATATGTAAAGGAAACCGTTCGTGGAAAACAAATCTTAACCAATGACAGCCATACTTCAGGAAAATCCGGAATGGATAAAGAAAGTATGCTCATGTGGAGCTATGGGCAACTGGAAACATTAAACCTTTTCATTCCAAGATTAATGGGTGGTGGAAGCCAGGAACCGGAAGCCAAGGAAATGATGAGTAAAGTACAGGAACTTGTGCAGGAAAATGTAGGCTCACAAGCTGAAATGGACAGGATTTCAAAAGGATTCAGTGGAATGACATACTGGGGAGATCAACCAGGAACTTCAGGCCCTGCTTATCAAGGAGCAATTGTATGCTTCCTTGCGGTATTAGGATTCTTCTTTGCATGGAAAAAATACCGTTACTGGATTTTGGGAGCTTCTATCCTAACTATTTTATTAGCTTGGGGAAGTAACTTTATGCCACTTTCTGATTTCTTTATTGATTACGTTCCGTTTTACAATAAATTCAGAGCTCCATCGTCTATTCTTGTCGTAGTAGAATTGTTATTTCCTTTAATCGCTATTTTAGGATTATACAGATTCTTCACGGACGAAAAACTAACAGAAGAATACAAACAAAAGATACTGACCTATGTAAGTGCAGGAACATTAGGACTATTATTAATTCTTTTAGTCTTTGGTAAATCATTGCTAGGATTTTCGACAGCAGGTGAAAAAACATATTTCCCTCCTTTCCTTCTTGATTATCTAGTAGATGAAAGATATAAACTATTTAAAATAGATGCTATAAAGGCATTCATCTATGTAGCAATTACTGCTGTGGCTTTATTCCTTAGCTTAAAGAAAAAACTGAATTCCAATATTGCATTGGTCGTTATTGGGGTAATAAGTTTATTTGATCTATGGACAGTCAACAAACGTTATCTAAATGATGACAACTATGTAGACAAAATCTTTGCTGAAAATCCGTTCCAGACTGAAAGCTCAGATCTATTAGCTGAAAAGGTACAAGGGAATCCAAATCTTGAATCTATTTTATCGACAGTAAATGTCAACAAGACCCTAGAAACAATTGCTGATAAGGATAAAGCTCACTACAGAATTTACAACCAAACGTTGGGAGTCACCAGTGAAACCAATACCTCTTACTTCAAGGCTTCTATCGGTGGATACCATGCCGTAAAACTGAGAAGATATGATGATGTATTGAATGCTTATATCAACAGTATCGATAGCGTAAAAACACCAAAAGTACTCAACCTACTGAATGCAAAATATATGGTTTTTGGAGGACCGGATCAGCCTCAGGTTGTTCCCAATCCTAAAGCCAATGGAAATGCATGGTTTGTAAGCGATCTTAAATTTGTAGATACTCCAAACGAAGAAATTAAATATATTGGGGAAGTTGACAATAAGAAAACGGCTGTCATTGCATCTTCTGACAAAGCTTATTTTAGTAATAAACCTGTTCAGGCAGATTCTACGGCATTCATCAATTTAACGAAATACCAGCCTAATGAGCTAGAATTCAAATCTCAGTCGAAAACACCTCAATTGGCCGTTTTCTCTGAAGTGTACTACCCTCATGGATGGAAGGTTCTTGTAGATGAAAAAGAAGTACCTTATATCAAAGCAGATTATTTACTTCGTGCAGTACATGTTCCTGCAGGAAGCCATCATATCAGAATGGTATTTGAGCCGGAAGTGATTGAAAAAGGAAAATGGATCTCTCTTCTAAGCTTCGGACTATTTATCGCTTTGGCTGCTTTTGGAATTTTCTGGATGAATAAGAATAAGAAAAAAGAAGTCCTGATCGAACCGACTGCCTAATCTTAAACATTGTACTTTGTCATTCCGAATGGAGCAAAGCGCAATGAAGAATCTCAAATTAAAATGGAATGAAGAGCTATAGTGAGATTCTTCACTACGTTCAGAATGACAAATGAATTATAGACGATTCATAAAAAATGGAACAAAAGAAAATATTAATTATCACCTATTACTGGCCTCCTGCGGGAGGCCCTGGTGTTCAAAGATGGTTGAAGTTTGCTAAATATCTGCCTGATTTTGGATGGGCACCTGTTATCTATACCCCAGAAAATCCGAGTTATCCATTGGTGGATGACACTCTAATGAAGGATGTTCCGAAAGATCTTGAAATTGTCAGAACAAAAATCTGGGAACCGTATCAATTGGCTGAAAAACTTAATAAAAGCAATAAGAAATTCAAAGCAGGTCAATTTGATGTAGGAAAAAATCAAAGCTGGAAATCTAAACTTTCCATATGGGTAAGAGGAAATTTTTTTATTCCTGACGCACGAGTTTTCTGGGTAAAACCCTCTATTCAGTTTTTGGAAAAATACCTGAAAGAAAATAATATTGACACCATCGTAACTTCAGGGCCACCTCACTCCCTTCACTTGATTGGATTAGGTTTAAAAGATAAATTACCCCATCTTAAATGGATAGCAGACTTTCGTGATCCATGGACGGAAATCTCTTATTACAAACATCTGAAGCTCACCAAAAGTTCAGATAAAAAGCATCGTCAACTGGAAAGTGCAGTCTTCAAAAATGCAGATATTACCCTGGCAACAAGTTATACAGATGCTGAAAACTTCAGGAAAGCCGGAGCTAATGCAATTTGTATTACAAATGGTTTTGATGAAAGTGATTCAGGCGAAAAAGCAAAAAAACAAAACACATCCAATAAGACCTTTGTTCTAAGTTATATTGGAGTTCTGGAACAGCTTAGAAACCCTGACAATCTTTGGAAAGCATTGGATGAATTGGTAACGGAGAATACAGAATTTGCTAACCATTTCAGCTTAAAATTTGTAGGACGAATTGATGATAAAATTCTTCAATCTCTAGAAAGTTCAAGTCTGAAAAATCATATTCTGAATCTGGGATATCTGTCCCACGGCAAAGCGGTAGAAGAAATGCAGACTTCAGAAATGCTGTTGATTACAAACTTCCCCAATGAATCTTCAAAAGGAATTATTCCCGGAAAAATATTTGAATACTTGGCATCCGGAAAACAGATCCTTTCATTTGGTCCGGGTCAGGCAGATGTTGCTAAAATTCTGGAAGAAACTCATGCAGGAAAACATTTCAGCTATAATGATTCTGAAACCGTTAAAAAATTCATTCTTGAGAAATTTGAGCTTTGGAAAAACGGATCCCTTTCTGAAAACACTCAAAAAATTGAACAATTTTCCAGAAAGAATCTAACCCAACAACTCGTTGGAATTTTATAAAGAAAGGAAGCTGGAGGTAGGAAGTTATAAAATGACAAAATCTATTTTATAACTGAAAAAAACTTCCAGCTTCTAAGCTTTTATATTGTCCATTGGTCATTCACCACGGCAATCAGATAGTATTTTCCTTGAAATTCTTCAAATACCAAGCGAAGTGTTTTCCAATCCATTTCGCCATTCTTTTCCGTTCCTTTGATATAGTTTTCCGTAAAGTCTTTCTTAGGATAGATTTTCTCAAGGTTATTCAGAGAATTTCCACCCGCTATAAATTTATTCAGAGCGTACTGAGAAGTCGTAAAATCAGCAGCGAAAACCCACTTTCCAAGATAATCATTGACTGTGGTTTTATAAGGATCTCCGGAACCGTCATGAGCTCCCCAGGTAAAAAGTGTTTTTGTAGGTTGATATTTTTCAAATTCTTCTTTAGAAAAATGCTTGTCCGCTTTTGGATCTATAAAAGCATACATGGAAAAACTAATTCCTTTTTCAGGATGAATAAATGAAGCAAAAGTTTTATAATCTTTCGCTTTTAAAGCCTGTAAAACCTCATCATTTACCTTTTTAAGCTCTCCTTCTTTCTTAATTTTTTCTTTAGCAATTGTTGCACTATCCTGTGGCTTTACCCGAGTGATCGTATCAATCTCACTGGGAACCGGTTTACCAGCCTCTTTCTTACAAGCGACCACTAAACTTAGCACAACCATTGAAACAAGTAGTTTTTTCATATCTTCTATTTTTAAGTGAGTATAAAAACACCAAAACTGATGCCAATGCGAAGTGAGAGATACGAGGTGCGAGGTGCGGAAAGCGAGTTTACCATGTTCACTGTTTATTGATAATCTTCATTATTTCAATAAATATTTTCTCTCAATTACGTTGTATCTTTGAGGTATGGAAATTTTGGATATTCTCATTATCGGAGCAGGGCCAATTGGTATCAACTGTGCCATTGAAGCTCAGAAAAATAATTTGACTCATTTAATTATAGAAAAAGGAACCATTGTCAACTCACTTTACAATTATCCTTTATATATGCGATTCTTTTCAACTGCTGAGAAATTGGAAATTGATGGTGTCCCATTTATTTCCACCGCACCGAAACCGGGAAGACAGGATGCTTTAGAATATTATCAGGGAATTGCCCGACAAAAGAATCTGAATATTCATCTTTATGAAAAAGTGCTGAAAGTATCCAAAACACTTGATATATTTGATATTGAAACAACCAAAGGAAAGTATAAAGCCAAAAATGTAGTGATTGCCACTGGATTCTATGATATTCCTAATCTTATGAATATTCCTGGTGAAGAGCTTTCAAAGGTTAAACACTATTATACAGAACCTTATCCTTATGCAAAACAGAAAATTGTTGTGGTAGGATCCAGCAATTCAGCAGTAGATGCAGCTCTTGAAACCTATAGAAAAGGAGCCGAAGTAACAATGATCGTTCGTCATTCCGAGATTTCAAAAAGTGTAAAATATTGGGTAAAGCCAGATGTTGAAAACAGAATAGCAGAAGGAAGTATCAAAGCCTACTTTAATGCAGAAATGGTAGAAGTTCGAGAAAATTCTGTGATTTTCAGGGATGAAAATAACAATAAGCACGAAATTGAAAATGATTTCGTATTGGCTATGACTGGTTATCTTCCCGATTTTGAATTTCTGAAAAACTCCGGAATTGAGCTCAATGGAGACTGCCTAAACCCATTCTACAATCTTAAAACAATGGAAACAAATGTTCCGGATCTCTATCTTGCAGGGGTTGTCTGTGGTGGAAAGGATACTCATCTTTGGTTTATCGAAAATTCCAGAGCCCATGCAGCATTGATTGTTAAGAATATAAAGAATGGAGCAGATAACTTACATTAAGTTATTCCCAAAAAGCTTTTCTTAGTGGAGTAAATCTAAAACATTTCTACATTTTAAATAAAATCTGGATCATCAATTTTTTTAATATTAATGAAAATAAAAACATCAATCATTATCTGTTTATTATCTGGCCTTTTCAATGCACAGAAAAACAATTTATCACCATCAAAACCTGCTACAGATATCTACTTTGGAACTGAAATAGTGGATGAATATCGAAATTTAGAAAATTTGGATGACCCGGAGACTCTTCGTTGGATGAAGTCACAAACAGCCTATACCACTTCTGTTCTTGATCTTATCCCTAAAAGAAACTATTACCTTGAAAAAAGAACAGAGCTTGATAAAAGACAGGGATATTCTGTTTCAAATCTAAATATTACAGATAATAATCAATATTTTTATCTAAAGAAAAAGGGTGATGAAAAAGTTGCTAAGCTGTATTACCGGGACGGGTTTTCAGGAGAAGAAAAACTACTTTACAATCCTGTTGATTACAAAAGCAGTGAACAAAATCACAGTTTTGTCATCAATTATATAAGCCCAAGCCGGGATGGTAATACCATTGTTATTTCTATGTCTGAAAAAGGAAATGAATTAGCAGATGTCATTATTATGGATGTGAAAACAAAATATATTCATCCCCAGATTATTACCAATGCATCACCTTCTACCTTTGACGGAATAAAATGGATTGATAATAATAGATTTTTCTATGTTGCTTTTTCCACAACTGATCCGAAATCTCAGGACTTTTATAAAAATACACGAACAGTTCTTTATAAAGTAGGAACAGACCCAAAAGACATAATTGAGGTTTTCTCAGCTAAAAACAATCCGGATTTACAGATCACCCCAAGCCAATTTCCAATGATTTTGAATTTTGGCAGTGATGATCAATATTACATTGGAATGATCGTAGATTATCAGACTTATAGAAAGACATTCATCATTCCTAAACAAGACTTACTGGAAGGTAAGAAAAATTGGAGCCCACTTTACGATTCGAGTGATAAGGCAAAAAACTTCCGTCTATTGAATGATAAAGCTATTTTTCTATCAGCGTATAACGCAACTTCTAATAAACTCTGTAAAACAAGCATTGACAATCTGAATTTTAAAGATCCGGAAGTGCTGGTTCCGGAAAAAAAAGATGAAATTATTAAAGGTTACCAAGCAACAAAAGATGGTATTTACTATACCACCACTAAAAACGGAGTGGAAGCTAAGTTATATCTTTATAAAGACGGAAAAGATATTGCTATTCAACTTCCATATCCTTCAGGAAATATTAACTTAGAAAATATAGGGAACAATTTTTCTGATATCTGGATAACATGTTCCGGATGGGCTAATGAGGAGCAGCGTTTTAAATATGATGTAAAAACCAATACCTTCAAAGCTGAAAATCTTACTCCTGTTACAGAATATCCTGAATTTACCGATGTAGTGGTTAAAGAAATCACCATAAAAGCAAGGGATGGAGAAGAGGTTCCGGTTTCTTTGATTTATAATAAAAATCTCAAGAAAAATGGTAAAAACATGACCCTCATCGACAGTTATGGATCTTATGGGGTATCCACTTCCCCATTTTTTGCGAAAACGTATTTATTGTGGGTTAATCAGGGGGGAATGGTTGCAGTAGCTCATGTAAGAGGAGGCAGTGAAAAAGGTGAAAAATGGCGTTTAGCAGGCCAGAAGGAAACCAAACCTAATACCTGGAAGGATTTAATTGACTGTACAGAATATTTAATAAAAGAAAAATATACATCAAAAGATAAAGTTGCCATTTGGGGAGGCAGCGCGGGAGGTATAGCTGTAGGCAGAGCAATGACAGAAAGACCTGATCTGTTTAAGGCTGTTATTGCAGAAGTAGGCTCACTAAACACTATTAGACAAGAGGTTACACCTAATGGACAGCCCAAAGAATTTGGAAGTGTGAAGGATCCAAAAGAATTTAAATCGGTATTAGAAATGGATTCATTTCATCATATTAAAAAGGGAGTAAAATATCCAGCAACATTTGTTACAGGTGGTATCAATGACCAAAGAGTTATTGTATGGGAACCTACAAAATTTGCGGCCAAACTAATGGCTAACAATACATCTGATCATCCTGTATTATTAAAAATAGACTTTGAAGGAGGGCATGCAGCCAATGTTCCAATCACACAGCGATATGCTACTCTGGGAGACCTGTTCACTTTTGCGTTCTGGCAATTGGGGCACCCTGATTATCAGCTAAAAGACAATTCAAAAAAGTAAAATTATTTGCTTTTTGATGAATCATGTAGCACCACCAGCATGATTATCAAACCTATTCTGTCTAAATATTCTAACCATAATTGGTGAATAGATATAAAAGAATTTAAAAACCCAGCCGAAAATTTTTCAGCTGGGTTTTATATATTGTAATGGAAAATATTTTTTACGCTAAATCATCTTCCACTTCCTTCTTATCCTTAAGCATCCATGGAATCACAAAGTAAAGAGCAGTTGCTATTCCCATTGCCAATACTCCGGTTCCAATCCATAAAATATTAAAACCTAATTTATCAGCAATCATAGTTCCTATATAAGGGGTAATGATAAACGCTATGGAAAATGACATCCCGTTCAGTCCCATATAAGCTCCCTTATTATTCGCACCGGAGCGTAATGCAGTGATAGTTGACATAAAAGGTAACGTCCAGATTTCACCCACACAAAGTAGTGTCATAGAAACCAATAAAGTAATCATACTATAGTCAAAAGCCAGCATTGCATAGGAAAATCCACAAATAAGAGTTCCTATAAGCATTGTAAATGCAAGACTAAAATACTTTTCGGCAACCTGTACCAATCCCATTTCCAGCAAAACAATCAGGAATCCGCTATAGCCGAGAATATACCCGATATTTTGCTGACTTAAATGTGCAGTATCCTTATAAAAAATAGTCAATGTACTGAATAACTGGAAAAAACAGATAGAAAACAGCATACAAAGCACACAATAAATCAAAAACTTACCATCCTGATAAGGTGAATTTTCTTTTTTAATCTCAATGATCTCTTTTACTTTCTTCGCTTCCTGTTTATCCAGTTTTGCACGACCTTTAAAGAACCATATATACATTAAACCAGCCAGTAAAGCAGCCAAAGCATTGCTGTAAAACAGGAATTCATAGGAAATAGCAGACAGGATTCCTCCTAGCGCAGGACCTATAGAAAATCCTAAATTAACCGCCATACGGTTCAGAGAAAAAGCTCTGGTTATGTTTTCAGGCTTTGCATACTTGGTAATGGCTACAGAGTTTGCCGGACGGAAAGTCTCACTTACAATACTCTGAGCAAGGATAATGGCTGCTAAACCTACTTCTGTTTTAAATAAGGGAATCATACAGAACAAAGGCACACTGAGCAGTAAGCTCAAGCTCTGTACTCTGTATTCACCAATCTTATCAGTGATCATTCCACCAAACCAAGAACCAATAACGGAACCGATTCCGAAAAAGCTCAAAACAATTCCTGAGTTTTCAATACTAAAATGTAAATGATTGGTCATATACACTCCCAAAAAAGGAAGTACCATAGAACCGGCTCTGTTGATGAGCATTACCAACGCCAGCATCCAACTCTCTTGCGAGAGTCCTTTGAAAGAACTCGTATAAATGTTTATTAATTTCACAATAATATTTTGGGGAAAATTTGAAAATGCAAAGTTAGATAAAAATGCATGTAAAAGCCTCTATTTTAAGGCTTTTTTATAAATAATATTAATAAAAATAATCGATCAGCTGTATCAGGATAAAAACTAATATTTTAGATACATAAGGTTTAAAAACATTTATAAAATTCGTAAATTGCAGTAACAACAGGATTTTATACTAAAATTTCATAAAAACACACATTAATTTCAACCAACACGTAAGAATGGTAACCTACGAAAACTTACATGACACCCTTTCTTTTTACAGTATTGACTGTCGCCAATCCTACTATATCTCCTCTGGAAACCCAATCTTTGAATTTCCAAAAGTTCCTTTCAGAATGGATTATTATGCGCTCTGTATATGCACCGCCGGAGAAGTAACTGTTGAAATAGACCATCATCAGTATAAAGCAGATGCTCATAGTATTCTGGTTGCAGCACCGTCTACGATTGTAAAATTCATGAATACCAGTCAGGATTTTATGATGAAATTACTCTTCTTTGATAAAAATTTTCTGATCAAAAATATTTCGAATCCCTTTATCATTGAAAAAATGAATTTGTTTTCCAAAGGCTCCTATAGTCTTGTCAAAACGACTCCCAAGAATTCTATAGTATTGCAAAACCTTCTGAATTATCTCAAAAAGAAATCCAGAAAACAAGGAAAATTCACTGAGGAAATTGTTCGCACCATCATTTTTAATCTTTTACTGGAAACTGCTGAAATTATCGAAGCAAAACATTCTGCAAACCCTGATAAGGAAGATGGAAAAAAAGATCTTTACCTCAAATTCAGCCAACTGATTCGGGAAAACATCAGGCAGCACAGAACTGTCCAATTCTACGCTGATCAGCTTTGTGTTTCTAATAAATACCTTATTGAAATCATTAAAAAAGCCAGTGGAAAAACGCCTCATGAAGTCATTGATGAAACCCTGCTAAAAGAAGCTTATGTGATGCTGGGAAATCCGGATATCACAATATCAGAAATTGCCTTTGAACTTCAATTCAACTCCACCTCTGCATTTGGACGTTTTTTCAAAAAACACACTTCTATTTCTCCTTCTGAATATAGGATAGCAGAAAATATACAGTCGTAGGAATTTCGGGACACTAATTCTGACATTAGGGATATACATTGCTTTTTGATTAGAGGTACCTTTATAATGTTCAAAAAAACAAAATAAAATGAGTACGATCAATTCAAAATTCGACAAAGTTTTAAATGCCTCTGACCAATTTGGAAAAGTAAACCACGAACCGGATTCAAGCAAGGAAGTTCAGATTAATACTCCTGAAAAGACAATGTCTTTTTCAGACCAGATCGGAAACTATCAAAGAAATAAAGGGATTCCTTTACAATCCTATGAAAACAGTAAAATCTATATTGTCGGAAGTGGAATTGCAGGAATGTCTGCAGCATATTATTTCATCCGTGACGGGCATGTTCCCGGCAAAAATATTATTTTCCTAGATCAACTTGCTATTGAAGGAGGTTCATTAGATGGAGCCGGAAATGCAAAAGACGGTTATATCATCCGTGGTGGACGTGAGATGGATATGACGTATGAAAATCTTTGGGATATATTTCAGGATATTCCTGCTCTGGAACTGCCTGCACCTTACAGTGTATTGGATGAATACCGCCTGATTAATGATAATGATCCCAATTATTCAAAAGCAAGATTAATTCACAATCAGGGACAAATTCAGGATTTCAGTAAATTCGGATTAGAGAAAAAAGACCAATTGGCCATTGTTAAGCTTTTATTAAAGAAAAAAGAAGAGCTTGATGATCTTAGTATTGAAGATTATTTTGCTGAATCATTCCTGAAGAGTAATTTCTGGTTCTTCTGGCGCTCTATGTTTGCCTTTGAAAACTGGCACAGCTTGTTGGAACTGAAACTGTATATGCACAGATTCCTTCACGCTATTGACGGAATGAAAGACTTCTCATGCCTGGTATTCCCTAAATATAACCAGTATGATACCTTTGTTACTCCATTAAAAAACTTCCTGGTAGAAAAAGGAGTACAAATTCAGTTTGACACGTTGGTAAAAGATCTTGATGTTCATATCAATACGGAAGGAAAAACGGTAGAAGGGATCATTACGGAACAAAATGGAGAGGAAGTAAGAATACCAATCGGTAAAGACGATTATGTGATTGTGACCACAGGATCTATGACAGAAAGTACTTTCTATGGAAATAATACAACTGTGCCCGAAGTAACAATAGACAACAGCAGTGCCGGGCAAAGCGCGGGATGGAAATTATGGAAAAATCTTGCTGCTAAATCTGAAGTCTTCGGGAAACCTGAAAAATTCTGTAGTCATATTGAAAAGTCTTCATGGGAATCTGCAACATTAACATGTCGTCCGTCTGCATTTACTGAAAAATTAAAAGAATTATGTGTAAATGATCCTTATTCCGGGAAAACTGCTACAGGAGGTATTATCACCATTACTGATTCTAATTGGGTGATGAGTTTTACCTGCAACAGACAACCTCACTACCCTACCCAGCCGGATGATGTTCTCGTAGTATGGGTATATGCTCTACTGATGGATAAAGAAGGTAATTACATCAAAAAAACGATGCCTGAATGTACAGGAAATGAAATTCTTGCCGAATTATGCCATCATCTAGGAATAGCAGATCAGCTTGATAACGTGGTTGAAAACACGATTGTTCGTACTGCATTTATGCCTTACATTACTTCTATGTTCATGCCAAGAGCAAAAGGAGACCGTCCGAGAGTAGTGCCTGAAGGGTGTACCAATTTAGGATTAGTAGGACAGTTTGTAGAAACCAATAATGATGTGGTATTTACGATGGAAAGTTCTGTAAGAACAGCCAGAATAGCGGTATATAATCTTCTCAACCTCAACAAACAGGTTCCGGATATTAATCCTTTACAGTATGACATTCGACACTTATTAAAAGCTACTCAGGCATTAAACGACTATAAACCGTTCCTGGGAGAAGGAATTTTAAGAAAGATCCTGAAAAATACTTATTTTGAACATATATTGGTTGACCGTCCTGAAGAAAAAGAGGAACATGAGTCTTTCTTTATGGAACAGGTTGGTAAATTCCAGGAGTGGATTAAAAGAGTGAAAGGTTAGAAAATTTTGAATACCGGATAACAAAGATTTTTATCGCCACGAATACACCAATTATTTTATGTATTTATGGTAAAAAATAAAAAATCAGGACTTATTTCTAAGTCCTGATTTTGTTTATTAATTATTCCCGAAAATTATTCAGGTTTATAAGAGTCTTTTAAAGTTACGGTACGGTTGAATACCAATGCATCATCTGTAGAATCCTGATCCTTTGTAAAGTATCCAATTCTTTGGAACTGAAGTGGTTCACCTACAGCAACATCCTTCAAACTTGGTTCAGCAAAACCTTGAACTGTCGTTACAGATTCAGGATTGATGAAGTTTAAGAAGTCTACATCTTTTTCAGCATCCGGCTGTTCTACCGTAAACAATTGGTTGTAAATTCTTACCTCAACAGGGATCGCATGTTTAGCAGATACCCAGTGAAGTGTTCCTTTTACTTTTCTTAAACTCTCTTCTGTTCCACTTCCGGATTTACTTTTTTCATCGTAAGTAGCATAGATCGTTGTGATTTCTCCATTTTCATCCTTCTCTACTCTTTCAGCTTTGATGATGTATGCTGATTTCAAACGAACTTCTCCACCTAATTTCAGCCTGAAGAATTTATTGTTTGCTTCTTCTTTGAAATCTTCACGTTCGATATACAGTTCTCTAGAGAAAGGAATTTCTCTGGTTCCTGCATTCTCCTGTTCTGGATTGTTTTCTGTTTCTACCCATTCTTCTTTGTCTTCAGGATAGTTTTCGATCACTAGTTTTACAGGGTCTACAACCGTCATTACACGTTTAGCCACCTTATTCAGATCTTCACGTACACAGAAATCAAGCAATTGGATCTCGATCAGGTTTTCTCTTTTCGCAACCCCTACTTTATCAATAAAGTTTCTGATAGCCGTTGGGGTGAAACCTTTTCTTCTCATTCCTGAAATGGTAGGCATTCTTGGGTCATCCCATCCTGTTACTACTCCTTCAGCAACTAGTCTCTGTAGCTTTCTTTTAGAAGTAATCATATAGGAAACGTTCATTCTTGCAAATTCTCTTTGCTTGTTTTTCACCTTTCCCTCTTCGTAAACCTGATCTAAATACCAGTTGTACAAAGGTCTGTGATTTTCAAACTCCAAAGAACAAAGCGAGTGTGAAATCTGTTCTATATAGTCGGATTCACCATGAGCCCAATCGTACATTGGATAGATTTTCCAAGCTGTACCCGTTCTGTGGTGAGGCTTATTCAAAATTCTGTACATCACAGGGTCACGCATATTCATGTTGGGTGAAACCATGTCAATTTTTGCACGAAGAGACATTGAACCGCTTTCGAATTCTCCGTTTTTCATTCTTTCGAATAAATCTAAAGACTCTTCAACAGGACGATTTCTGTATGGAGATTCAATTCCCGGTTCTGCAGGATTTTTTCTTTGCTCGGTAATCACTTCAGAAGGCTGCTCATCTACGTAAGCTTTTCCTTCTTTAATTAATTGTACGGCCCAATCGTAAAGCTGCTGGAAGTAATCGGATGCGTACAAAACTTTATCCCATTTGAAACCTAACCATTCAACGTCTTTCATGATAGAATCTACGAATTCCTGTTCTTCTTTTTCAGGGTTCGTATCGTCGAAACGAAGGTTTACGGGAGCGTTGTATTTTTCACCCAGCCCAAAGTTGATGCAGATGGCTTTTGTATGCCCTACGTGCAGGTAACCATTAGGTTCAGGCGGAAAACGGAAACGGATTTGATCCTTGTTCAAACCGTTTGCCAGATCATCTTCAATAATTTGCTCAATAAAATTGAGTGATTTTTTTTCTTCTTCCATTAAATTAGCTTTTGTTTATAGCAAAAAAAGTGGTACAAAGTTACGGAAAATTTGGGGTTCAGAAAACTCTATTTTTTTACGTCTTTTTTATCAGGTTTAGGCTTAGGTACTTGATCAACCCATATTTCAAGCTTCCCTTCAAGAACAGCATATTTAAAATTATTGTAATTAAAATATCTAGTCTCCAAAATAATACCTTTTTTACGGAATTCTTCACAAAGCATGTTCGCTATATCTTCATCTCCTTTATGGAAATATCTTATTTGGTTGATATCAAAAGAAGGTATATTTTGTACTCCCTGAACACGAAACATATATCTTTTCTGCGAGTCTTTAGAATTGGCAATAATAACTTCATTACTAATATAGTTTTCAAGATTTTTGATTAGTTTTGGATTTGTCTTATTAGCATTATTAGAGTAGTGAATGTAGACCATAGAAACACTTGCCCCATTATTCACTTTTGAAATTTTTGTATTTCTAGCAGAATCAGCTTTTTTCAATGCCTCAATAATAGCCCCAGCCCCCTCCTTCTCATTGTCCTTCCTATATACAAACATTTTATTAATCGTCTTCTTACTGATTAATCTTGTAGTGGCAAATTCTTCTGAATTAACAATATTCAAAAATTTATCAGTCTCCTCATCTCTATTATCTTTTTTATATTGGAGATTATTGCTTTTTACTTCGCTATCTAGAGCACCTAAAGCATCTTTAGCATGTCCGTTAATAGGTGTCTTATAAGTCTGAGCAATGGTATAACGCAACATAGAATTTTTTAAAAAATCAAATGAACCATCATCTTTTTTTGAACTAGGTGCTGAAATAAAATTAACAAGTGTAAACCGGATCTTTCTTTTAGGGTTTTCATTTACTAACAAATGTTCCTTATAATATTTTTTTAGCCTTTTATATATCGCCAGCGTAGTAGATGTTCCTGTATTCTCATAAAAACCACCATCTCCAAGATGACCTGTTCCAGGAACTTCATTATAGGTACTTAACATTGGAAATGCCTGACTTTGAGCAACCGCAGCAGAAATTGGAATATAATATCCTTTATTCTCATCTTTGCTTGCAAATTCTTTAACAATATCTCTTGCACGTAACTCTAAATCATCAGGCCGTACAGGGGAAAATATAGCTTTTTCCCCTTTTTCCATCAGGGTAGTATTGATGAAAAACAATGGGTTTAACTGCTTTTGAGCTCCAGCTTTGTCACCATACCAAAGATCAAGATAATTTTGATCAAAATAATCTTCAACGGATTTTAAATACTTTGAATTTACAGTATAACTTGCCGCCACCATTGCATTCTTTTCTTCTTGTTGTAAAATATAATTCCTGTCAATATTCTTATTCCTTATTGATGCTGCAATAGGGTTTATAAAATAATCAGAAAACATAAGCCCTAAAAAATTACTGCTAAAATAGTTAGTTGTATAAAGCTCACTAACAAACTTATACCGATCATCCATAAATTCCTTATCGCCATTTAAAGGTAAAATATTATTGGTTTTTATAGCAAAATAAAAGTTTGCCCCATTGGATGATCCGGATACTGTGGAAATACTAAAAAGGTTATTATAAAATTGAGGATTGGCAGCTTCTACATTTAATAGATTGGATAATAACCAACTTCCCGCAGTAGAGCCTCCTCCTTCTCCCGAAATAAGATAAACATCAATAGGTTCAGTATTTTCAAGATCATTATACTGATGATTATTATTCAACCATTTAAAAAAATAGTCTTCCAGTTTATCCCTTCCATCATTACAAGTAGTAATCAATTTTTCACGGGAAGTATTTTTATTTTCCAACATATAGATTGTTTTATCCGGTTGAATAGCAAGTATGATCCCAACCAAAATTATTACTCCATAAAAAATATATCGTTGTTTATCGTATTTCCCCTCAAGTTTACCCGTTTTATAATGCTCAATGATAATAATTATTCTAGGTATTGTATACAATAATTCAAAACCAAGTATAAACACTGTTGAAATAATGATCAATATGACAGTTGGGGAGATCCATATCAGCTTTGAATTTAAACTGAATATGGAAAAAATTAATAGAAGTGAAATGCTAATAAAAATTGTTGAACGATGAAGTATTTTACTGAAATTATATTTTGATTCCACATTACCAGGTTCTTTCTCTTTATAAAGCAAAAATAAAAAGGTAGCCAAAATACAAATAACATTATAGATAATCAGTAAAATCAAAAATATATTATAACCTAGGCTACTGCTTGGTTCAAGATATGGAACCCGGAAAGAAATCAAAAAAATAACAAGGGGAAGCACTGCTACTATAAAGAATACTAATATAAAACTATCAAGTAACCTTTTGCGAGTTTTATTTTTAGTAAAAAAATTATAGAATACATTAAACTTTTTGTTTAAAAAATTTAAAATATAGAATGAAATAAATAACAGACATAAGAAAATAACCCACACAGATTCTATAGCAAAAATCGATTTTATTAAACATACTCCTAAAGTAACAGTATAGGTAACCCACGGTAAAATAGCAATATACTTTACAGGAATCTGATTTCTTTTTTCATTTTTTTTCCCATTATAAATATCTTCAAAGCCTTGATAATAAAACAACACTTCTTCATTGGAAATATTACGACCTAAAAATACTTTTAGAAAAGATGCAGGAATTACCCATAAAGAAAGTGCAAGCAGAGTAAATGCTAAAGCAATAAAAAAAACATTAGAAACATTTTCTTTATCACTCAGTGCATAAATAAAATCATCACTAACATCTGAAACTACGAATAGTAGAAAGACAAAGAAAACAGACAAAAAGATATAAATTCCATTCGCTTTAATAGTATTATAAAGCTTTTCTAAATAATAGATTACAGTTTTCATGGTATTAGTTTTAGTAGTATTAAAATTAACTAAACCAGAAGTTTTAACAAATCACCCGAAAGGGGTATTTTGATTCATTATTTTTATTAACTTTATAAAAAACTAATCATGGCCGTTTACATCTTAAGCAATCGGAAAATCGTCCGTCATAAGGGGGAAAAAGTAGATTCATTTTCCAACGACGAATATTCAATTCCTAATTTCAGGATTGCCAAATGTGATTTTGATAATTATAAGGAACCAACTGCTGCGGCCAAAAAGAAAAAAGAGTATACCAATAGAAACATCCTGAATTACAAACTGTTTTCTGAACCTGAAAAGCAGGGTTATGAAGAGGTTCTGGAAGTTTTATTGAAAGAAAAAGGAATCAAAGAATCTCCACTTACAGCCAATAATCTTGGCGGAACCCAAAAGCTCTTCTACGAGCTGTACAAAAATATGTCTGCCACTAAGGACAGAAGTGATGTACTGATATTCATCCATGGTTATCTGTATGATTTTGATGATGAATTAAAGGCAATTCTTGATCTAAAAAAAATATTCATTGACAATCCTGCTTCTCCTGTTGAACATATTCTATTTGTGAGCTGGCCAGCTTCTGGCAGTATTATTCCTTTGAGTTATTTTGATGACAAGGCATCCAGCATCAACTCCGGAACATCATTGCTGAGACTCTTCTATTTTTACACTCAGTTTTTAAAGGATATTTTTTCAAACCGTGATCTGATCCCATGCAACCAGAGAATTCATATTATGGCCCATTCTATGGGAAACAGAGTTCTTCAAAGTATGTTATACAGTTTAAAAAGGGAAAATATTCTTAGAGTAATTGATCAAGTCATTCTTCTGAATGCCGATGTTTCTTATAAAGTATTTGAAGATTCTGAAGATTCATTTAATAAATTACCCCTGCTTGCCAACCGGATTTCTATTTATCTGAACAGACAGGATCTGATTCTCGGAGTCTCACAGTTTACTAAAAATATTCTTACTCCACGATTGGGTAAAAATGGGCCAAGTGATATAAGTCCTTATAAAGATATTGTTTCTATCATCGATTGTACTTTCGTAAAAGACGATCTGCTGAACAGCATCAAATTTGAAGTTGGAAACCACTGGGGATATCTTTCCAGTTCACAGGTACAAAATGATATTTTTCAGAATTTATATGGAGTAGATAGAAATCTTATCAGCAATAGAACTAAGAATAACGAAAATATTTTCACAATTATTTCTTAATGATTAATTAAAAAAACACTATAAAATCACCCCCTATGTTAAAGTCACCACAGTCCTAACAAATGGCATGATGATTGCCAATTCAAATAGTAGAGAATTACAATTTTTTTATCATGAAAAAGATTAAAAAAAGGTTTTCATATATCTTAACTTATATAAAGAAAGCCATCTTCGTAAAAGATGTGATTTAATTGAAAACAACAACCCATAAACAACAGATTATTCGACCCTACAATTACTTTATCCTTTAAGCACCTCCGATCTCACCTTATAATTCCTACATATCCTTGCAGGGATTTTTCTTCATGATTTATCATTTATAAATTGTCATTAATGAATAATATACCCCAACTTTCATTTTTACGATATTGATATAAAATTTCTATTATTCTGTTAAAAATCAATAAAATAATTCACCACATGTTGTATAATATAAAATGATTTTGGATATTTACTCATCAAACAAATTAAAATATTTACAATGAAAAATCTAAGAAAATTAAACAAAGGAGAATTAAAGAAAATTAAAGGAGGAAGACCTCCACTAGGTTGTAACAGTTGGAATCCTACAGCAGGCTGCTGCAGAGCATGGGCAGACGGCTATTGTGGCGAGGCTACATGTCCAAACTCACCCCCTCCGTTTTGCTAGACTTTACATTTTGAATCATAGCAACTCATTTTAGATGATGCCTTGAATTCAAAATTACGATGTATAAAGATCCAATGTCTAAACTTTGTGGCATTGGACTTTTAATTACATTCAAAATCAAATCTAATTCTAAAAGTATCCGATTATGAAAAATCTAAGAAAACTAGAAAGAGTAACTTTAAAGACAATTAAAGGAGGCTATATTCCTATGGGCTGTATGGAATGGGATGGAAGAAACAGATGTTGTATAGCATGGGAAGCAGAGTATTGTCACAATCCCAATTGCCCGGATGCACCACCTCCATTCTGTTAGTTAATTTCATTCTATCCTATTTTGAAAAAAGCTTCAATGCTGACACATCATGTATTAGGCTTTATTAAATAGTTCAAAAGATGACCATCTAATTAACCAAACATTAAAAATAGAAACCATGAAAAATCTAAGAAAACTAGAAAAAAAGATATTAAAAACGATCAATGGAGGAAATATTCCTGTAGTACCCATAGGGTGCAACATCTGGGATTCTAGAGCCAGATGTTGCAAAGAATGGGATTGGGAACATTCGGGTAACCCGACTTGTTAATTCATCTTTTATATTTTGAACCATAGCAACTCATTTCTGAGATCTAAACTGGATTCAAAATTATTTGTAAATAAAGCTCCAGTGCCTAAACCTTGCGGCATTGGGCTTTTTTTGGTGAAAGTATACTGAGCAATAGCATTCAAACCTATATTGCTTTCCAATGCAGAGGTAATCCACCAGCCAATATTGAGCTCATCAGAAAGAGAAATCCACTCATCAGAACCCGCAAAACCTCCAACCAAAGCCGGTTTCAAAATGATATACTGTGGTTTTATCGCTTCTAAAAGCTTTCTCTTCTCTTTTGGATCTGTAATTCCGATCAATTCTTCATCCAAGGCAATAGGTGTAGGTGTGTGAGCACACAATTCGGCCATATCCTTCCAGTTTCCTGCTTTGATAGGCTGTTCAATAGAATGAATATGCAAATCTGCCAACTGCTGCAAAACAATGATAGCCTCTTCTTTTGTAAATCCACCATTGGCATCTACACGAAGTTCCAGTTGTTCTTTGGAGAATTTCTCTCTCAATTTTTGAAGAATAATATGCTCTGATTTCCAGTCGACCCCAATTTTCAACTTGATACAATGAAATCCTTTTTCCAATTTATCCTGGATTTGCTCTTCCATATATCCTACATCTCCCATCCAGATCAACCCATTGATGGTAATGGCCGATTTTCCTTCCGTGAACTCACTTGGAAAATAAATATTCGACCCAAACTGTAAATTCCGAATAGCCTGCTCATATCCAAACCATAGGGATGGAAATTCTTTTAGCTCTTCTTTTAAAAAGTCCGGATTTTGATTAATGTTTTCACATAGCCATTTCAGCTTATCTTCATAATCGGGTCTGTCGTCAAAACTCAGTCCTCTGAAGATGGCACACTCTCCTATTCCTTTCTTTCCATTGTCTGAAACTTCAAGAATAAAGGTCTCCTTATCAAGCAAAACGCCACGAGATGTTCCACTCGGGCGTTTGAATTCTAATAAATATTTAAAATATGATGCTTCCATTTATTTTACGCTGTCAATACGCATAAATTCTTCAGCTTTTTCCACCATATCAATACTTCCACAGAAAAACGGAATTCTCTGGTGAAGTTCTGTAGGCTCTACTTCCAGAATTCTTCTGAATCCGTCTGTAGCTTTCCCACCTGCCTGTTCTGCAAGGAATGCCATTGGATTACATTCATATAGCAATCTTAATTTACCATTAGGTGCCTGGGAATAAGACGGATAAATATAAATTCCGCCTTTCAGCATATTTCTATGGAAATCTGCTACCAAAGAACCAATATATCTGGAAGTGTAAGGACGATCTCCTTCTTCCATCTGACAATATTTAAGATAATTCTTTACTCCCTGAGGGAATTTGATATAGTTTCCTTCGTTGATAGAATAAATCTTTCCTGTTTTAGGGAAAGTCATGTTTGGATGAGAAAGGTAATATGTTCCTAAAGAAGGATCCAATGTAAATCCGTTCACTCCATTTCCTGTTGTATAAACGATCATCGTAGAAGAACCATAGATGACGTATCCTGCTGCAATCTGATTCACTCCTTTTTGTAAGAAGTCTTCAAGTTGTACCGGAGTTCCAGGCTCTGTAACTCTTCTGTAAATAGAGAAAATGGTTCCTACAGAAACATTCACATCAATGTTTGAAGATCCATCCAACGGATCAATCAATACTACATATTTACTTAAATGGCCGTTTTCACCACATTTAATATCAATGAAATCATCATTTTCCTCAGAAGCAATACCACAAACAACCTCTCTTTGAGACAAAGCCGTAATAAAAATTTCATTAGCAATGACATCCAATTTCTGCTGTTCTTCACCTTGAACGTTTTGATTTCCTGCAGCTCCTGTAATATCTACAATTCCGGCTTTATTTACTTCTCTATTAACCACTTTCGAAGCCAATCTTATTGCACTTAGAAGACGAGAAAATTCACCTGTTGAATACTGAAAATCGTCCTGTTTATCGATAAGAAATTCTCCTAAAGTCTGTAATGGCTGATTTGACATATTTTTTCTTTTTACTTTTCCCCCAAATTTCGGAAAATTTATTGCATTAAGAAAATTTAATTACAAAAGAGATTACAACCTGTATATCAAGACGATACAATCACAACAAAACATAATATTAAATATCAGCTTAGTGCGTTCCCTCCATTTCGTTATCCCAAACCAATGAAAAATTCAGATTATTTATTTTTATGTAAGATCTTGAAAGATTCAAATAGAAAAATGGAAAAAAGTACCTCCTATTATTGATCTTATTCTTAGGTTTTGGCTAAAGCCAATTGAATTTTTATTTTTTATTTAAATGGGCTAAAGCCCATTTGTATTGAAACTCTCATATTTGAGATTAAAACCTTCCGTTCCGATGTTTGAAAAAGAAATATCAAATAAATGTATGGAATAAATAAGATTCTTAATTCTTCTTAATTCGCTCTATACCTGCATTCAACCTTTATTAAATCTCATTTTCAGGGCGATTTTAATAAAATCTTAATTCCATCACATGAGCAGCCTATTTCATATCTCGCTGTAAATTTATAATTTTGTCGTCCGTAAAAAACTCATGTAATTTTTATCTAACAAATTTATTTTTAACAATTTAATGAAAATTTTCAAGTTTGGTGGCGCGTCTGTGAAAGATGCCGACAGTGTAAAAAATGTGTCCATGGTTCTACAAAGCCAAGGATTTGCCAAATGTTTGCTGGTAATTTCAGCGATGGGCAAGACAACAAATGAATTGGAAAAAGTTGTAGAACTTTATTTCAAGAAGGCTAACTATCAAACTGAGATTGAAAAGATAAAACGAAAACACATTGAGATTGCGGAGGGTCTTTTTCCTGAAAATCATGCGGTTTTTGCTGAAATCAATCTCTTTTTTGACGATATTGATTCTTTTTTAAGAAGAAATAAATCTCCTAATTACAACTTTGTGTATGATCAGGTGGTAAGCTGTGGGGAAATGATTTCTACCAAAATCGTAAGTGAGTACCTGAATGAGATCCAATTCACCAATCAATGGCTGGATGCGAGAGATTATGTAAAAACAGATAACTCTTATAGAGAAGGGGTTGTAGACTGGACAAAAACCGAAGAGTTTATTTCCAATTTAAATCCTGAGATCTGCTATGTAACACAAGGATTCATTGGTTCAGACGAAAATAATTTTACAGTAACACTAGGAAGAGAAGGTTCTGACTACTCAGGAGCTATTTTTGCTTACTGTTTAAATGCTGAAGCAATGACGATCTGGAAGGATGTACCGGGAGTAATGACCGGAGATCCAAGAAAATTCGATGATGTCTCTCTTCTTTCCAATATCTCTTATGAAGAGGCTATTGAAATGGCTTATTATGGAGCAAGCGTGATTCACCCGAAGACGTTGCAGCCATTACAGCAAAAAAACATTCCTTTTTATGTAAAATCCTTTATAGATCCTACCAAAGAAGGAACTAAGATAGGTGCTTCAGACAAAAATCAGCAGGAGGAATCTTATATTCTAAAAGAAAATCAGGATCTTTTGAAAATCTCAACAAGAGACTTCTCTTTTATTGCGGAAGATCATATGAGCCTGATATTCGGACTCTTGTCTAAATATAAAATTAAGGTTTCCCTGATGCAGAATTCTGCCATTTCATTGGCGTTATGTCTGGAGGATAAATTTAATCATCTTGAAGAGCTTAATGAAGAGCTTCAAAAAATTTTTAAAACCGAAGCAATTAAAAATGTATCTTTATTCACAGTAAGAAATGCGAAGATGGATCACATTGATAGATTTTACCACGAAAAAAATGTATTATTGGAACAAATTTCCAAAAATACCCTTCAAATGGTAACACAATAATATTAATTGCGACTAAACACACATGAGTTTAATTTCGAAAAACGATCTGATCAAAGCTTCCGGCTTAAGTAAAATTGGGTTTCTAAAGAATCCAGTAGCATCTGCTGTGATGAGCATTGCTAAAATAAATGAAGTAAATAAATTATACGACAAATTAAAAGATAAGGAAGGCAAGGACTTTTTCGACTCATTTGTAAGAGAAAGAAACTTAAGCTATGTGGCTTTTGAAGAGGATTTGGCAAAAATTCCGAAGACCGGGCCGTTTGTTCTGGTTTCCAATCACCCGCTGGGTGCTATTGACGGGATTTTGATGTGCAAGATCTTATCAGAGGTTCGTCCGGATTTTAAGGTAATGGGAAATTTCCTTTTGGAAAAGATCAAACCTATGGAACCGTATGTAATCGCTGTAAATCCTTTTGAAAACAGAAAAGAAGCTTATAGCAGCTCTTCCGGAATGCGAGAGACCCTCAAGCATTTACAAGACGGAGGCTGTGTAGGTATTTTTCCGGCGGGAGAAGTTTCTAATAAGAACAATCCTTATGGAGAAATTTTAGATAAAGAATGGGAAAAAACGGCACTCAAGCTTATTAGAATGGCTAAAGTGCCTGTTGTTCCTATGTATTTCCATGCAAAGAACAGCCGACTTTTTTATCAGGTAGCTAAACTTCATCCAAGTTTACAAACTCTTATGCTTCCTGCAGAAATGATGAATGATAGAGAAAAACCTATCAGAATCAGAATTGGGAAACCTATCTCTGTAAAAGCAATGGATGAGATGGAAACTATTGAAGAATTGGGAGAATTTTTGAAGCGTAAGGTGTATATGATGAAATCTTACTACGAAAAAAGAAAATCTCTTGCTCAAAGCATCAACCTTCAGAACCTGTCTGTTAAATTTCCTTTGTTGAAGGAGGAAAATATTGTTCAGAATATCATTGATGAAACTCCTGTTGAAGACATTATGAAAGATGTTGACAAACTTAGGGGTACAGACAAGATGTTATTCAGCAATGGAAACTACGAAATCTATTTTACCACTTACGAAGAAATCCCTTCAATTATGAGGGAAATCGGTAGACAGAGAGAATTAACATTCCGTGCAGTAGGAGAAGGAAGTAATCTTCCATTTGACCTTGATGAGTATGACAAGCATTACCACCATTTATTCCTTTGGGATAATGCAGAGAAAAAGCTAGCCGGAGCCTATAGAATGGCATTGGGTAGAGAGGTGATGAAGAAATATGGTATCAAAGGCTTTTATACAAGTTCTTTATTTGAGTTTGAGCAGGACATTCATCCTTTCTTTAAAAAAGTCATTGAAATGGGACGTGCTTACATTTGTCAGGAATATCAGCAGAAACCACTTCCACTTTTCCTTTTATGGAGAGGCATTGTGCATGTTTGCTTGAGAAATCCTGATCATAAATTTCTGATGGGAGGAGTAAGTATTTCCAACAAGTTCTCTGAGTTTTCCAAATCTTTGATGATTGAGTTTATGCGTTCTAATTATTTTGATTCTGCAGTAGCTCAGTATATCACACCGAGAAATGAGTACAAGGTAAAACTTCGTGACCGGGATAAAAGTCTTTTCTTTGAGGAAATGGAGTCTGATCTAAACAAGCTGGATAAGATTATTGACGATCTTGAACCGGAATTGAGACTTCCTGTCCTGATTAAAAAATACATCAAGCAAAATGCAAAAGTAATTGCTTTCAACGTTGACCCCAACTTTAATGATGCGATTGACGGATTGATGTATATCAGAATCAGTGATCTTCCTGAAAGTACGATTAAACCAGTACTTGAAGAGATGAGTGAGCAAATCAGAAAAGAACAGGAAAATAATCCGACTGATAATCAATAGGTTTTTAGTTTTAATCAAAAAAAGTACGATGAATACTTGCTTTGTATACTAAAACTTACTACTTTTGCATCACTTTAAAACAACGAAGTAAGTCAAACAAAAATATAATGGTTTCTTAGCTCAGTTGGTAGAGCAATGGATTGAAAATCCATGTGTCCCTGGTTCGATTCCTGGAGAAACCACAACAATTACATGTAAAAGTAGTTAAAGCCCCTTAAATAGGGGCTTTTTTGTTATCCGTAACTGATTGTTTGTAGTATTCTGAAGTATTCTTTTCTCCAAACCTTTCCCCCTATAGCAACCCCCTCCAAAAGCAAAGGGGAAATTTTGAATATAATTTCCAGTTTTGAGTCAAATATGACATGAAGGTAAAACTTGAAAACTGAAAATTATTATACTAACTCATGAATTACCATTTCAGAATTTTCAATAATTATGATTCTCCAACTTCTTTTTCTGATTAATGTTCAATATAAAAAAAAATTTCCCCCTGTAAGATCCAAGGGGGAATTTTTATAATTCCATGATTTTAAATACAATATATTGAATTCTCAATTTTAAGGTATAAATCGGCTTTTGCTAAAATACTTTGATATTATTTAGCTCATGAAATTCGGATTTCCAATTTTGAGGTATATATCGACGTGGAATTTTGAAGGATTCTCCAAATTGTATTTTTTTTAATTTTCCTGCTAAATATCCAACTATTTGATTTTCAATAATTTAATTTTGATTATTAGAAACAAATCTCTATCTTCGCTCCTTTTTTAATTTTTAGGAGAGTTAATGTAAATGGAAGCAGGAAAAATTCCTGCGAGATTAAAAATTAAAAAATAAGATTATGAAAAAATCATTTTCAATTTTACCTATCCTAAGAAAGGATAAAATAGGAGTTGACGGAAAGTGTCCGATTAACGTTCAGGTTAGATTAAATTCTAAAGTAATCAAACTACCAACAAAACAAAAGATATTTCCTGAGCAATGGGATAGCAAAACAAAAACTTGTATCGGTAAAGGTTACGGAGAATTGAATGTATTTTTAAAAGACATTACTTTAAAGTTAGAAAAATTTTGTCTGAATAAGATTAATAACAATCAGCCATTAACTATCGACATGATTAAAGATTACTACAATGGCGTTAATCTTAATTGTTTCTATACGGTATTTGATAAAATGCTCGAAATAAAAGCAGAAGATTTAAAAGAGGCTACCATTTATAAGTATAACCTTTTAAGAAGATACCTGAAGGAGTTTAAAAAACAGATTGATGTTGCAGAAGTAGATTTGATGTTTATAGGAAAATTTGGAGCATTTTTGAAAAAGAAAAACGACGGTAAACATGGAATAGCTAATCATCATAAAAATCTGGATGCTATCATTAATTTGGCTATAAAACAAAAATTGATGGTTGATAACCCCTACATCAACAAGGAATATAAAGAAAAATCCAAATGTATAGTTTTTCTTACTCCAGAAGAGCTTGAAAGTTTCACTAAAATAAAAGTGAAACCTAATTCTGGGATGAAATTAACTAAAGATAGATTCATATTTGCTTCCTTAACAGGATTAAGACATTCTGATGTTAATACGCTAAAAATGAAAGATATTGATTTTAAAACAAAAATCATCATTAAAGAGCAAGTTAAAACGGGTAATGAAGTTAAAATACCTTTGAATACGAGAGCCTTTCTAATGGCTAAACAATATGGCAAAGGAAAAGACAAAGATGAACTTCTATTCCCTACCGTAACCAATCAGAATGATAATTCCAGATTAAAAACCCTTGCGGAAGCTATTGAATTAAATAAAAACCTGACCTTCCATGTTTCAAGACATACCTTCGGAACGATGATGGTAAATTATTACAATGTTCCGATAACGATTGTTAAAGAAATGATGGGACATACCGATATAAGTATTACGGCTAATTATGCTAATGTTAATACCGACATGATGAAAGAAGCCATGAAGAACAAATTTAAGTTTTAGTGATCTTGGATTTTAATTAGGGTAACTGTCTCTTTATAAAATTGATTTTTTATTTTTAGAGGTAGTTACCCTAAAATTTTAGCTATCTTTGTAACATAAAATATGAAATTATAAGAATAAAATATTATTAAAATAAAATAGAAATACCGCATTTAGCGAACTAACTCCTGTAATCGAAAAGTCGAAATTTTAAGTGGTACGGGAAAGGTTTGGCAAATGCTCGGGTTTAGGCTCGGGCGTTGCTTTACTTTGTACCACAGGGCTTCGACTCCCTCGATTACGAGTAAAGATTAACGCTTCGAGCTTTTTTTATGCTTATGGGTTTCCGTAAAAAATATTGAGAGTTGAAGCGTATAATTGAACTTAAAAAAAATTATACTATGAAAAAAACATTCTTATTTGTAGACCTATTATTCTTCTGGTTTACCTCTCATAAAACTAATTCTGAAATAAATGGAATTAGCAAAATAAAATCCTTTGTGAGCTTACTTCTTCAGAAATCCTCAATTAAAAAATATAATTATGAGTGATTTCTCTTTACTGGTTCGGATAAAATACGATGCCTTAGATTCAGAACAAAAACGAATGTTTGATGAAGAATATAAGCGAAGGAAAAAAACTTTTAAAGACGATTATAACAGCGATCTTGCTTTAGAGATATTACGGGATATTTCGATTATGTTTCCTGATGAGAACCGTAATTCAGAGGATAAAGATATCAATAAAAAGGCTGTTGTAAGTGACCTTTACATTACTCAAAAAACGCAATCAGGAGAAAGTTATTCATTTTATATTATAATTGGTATAATCATCCTGTTTAGTATTTCTGCTTTCTTCTTAAAGCCCAATAATACAGAGATGAAAAATAAGATTGTTGATGATATTATGACTTATCAACCTCAACTTTTCAAAAATATAAAAGATTTTTTTGCTGGTGAGAAGCTCAATGAAATGCAATCCCAGAGCTTTATAACTTTATTTCTATCAGAGAATGGTTATGAAAATAGTAAGGTATATAATGAAGACCTTGTTCTACTAAGGAAATTAGTCTATAAAGATGAAAGTGATAAACAAAATCTGATAACCGCTTACGGCTTCTTTGGTTTTACAAAGATTATATATGAGGATGAAAATTTAAAAGACAGAAAGTTTGGAAGTTATAAAAATGAGCGGAAAACAAAACCTTATGAATATAGTGTAATAGAATCTCCAAATAAATATCAAAAATTTGAAAGACCTGATTCTGAAGAAAACGAAACACAATCTGAAATAAGAGGAAAAAATAAAGTATACCAGAATTCTGAAGCTGCAACTAACGTTCCCAATCAGCAGGGAGATTCAATACAAATTAATTAATCATGAAAAACTTAATCGTACTTATCAATATATGCATTTTTTCAGTTTTTTATTCCCAAAACTCTTACGAAAACGAATTCAAACAGACTAAATTGTTTGTGAAAGGAATTTTAGAAAATCAGCCGTCAAAAGTTACCCAATACATTAAACTGACTGACGGTAGAATAAAGCAAAGTAAAACCGATAATCCGCTTGAAGAATTTGAGCTTCAATGGGATTTGTTCTATAAAATTATTAGAAAAAATAATAAAATTGTTTATATCAGTAAATCTGATGATTTATGGGGGCATATTGGAGATAGCAAAACATCTTATGATTATTACTTCAATGAAGAAGGAATCTTGGTTGGGGCTGAGAAAAGCCTTGATTTTTTTTTACTTGATACTACGTGCGCGATTCAAGTACAATATTATGCTCTTTACCAAAATGTAAAAGCTGAAAAATTGGAAAAAACCGAGATATATAAAGATGATAACGGAAATGTTATTGATTTTACTTCCAAAAAATGTAAAGATAGCAAGGCGTATATTCAGAGTAATACCAATAGCTTAGATAAGATCACCTTCAGAAATTTGGAGGGATTTATGAAAGCTGAGAGAATCAAATATTACAAATAAGGTTTGGAAGGAAAAATAAAACAAGTCGAAAGCAAGTAAAAGCCTGATATGTTTTACTGAAATAACAAGTAAAATAGACGTGAAAATAAAAGTCAGAATACAAGAAGAAGCAAGTAAAGACATCATGAAAGGGTTCTATGAATTCTAAAAAGGAAAAGCACTGATACTAGGATAAATCGCAACTTTTAACCTGTAAGAGATTGAGCAATACAAGTAAAAATTTTTAAAAATGCCATATTCTTACCCGTGATAAATTTCCGTTTTAAAGGTAAAAATAAAGACAATTATTTGACTCGAATCGTAGTTCTACTACAATTTTTGAAATAGTGTCAAAAAATTTCAGATTTGGCATTATTTTTATCTACATTTAGTGATATAAAAACACACAAATCATTATGAAAAAAAATAGATCTAATGCTGAGAAAATTTCAGAGAATCATATCGCAGGCATTAACCGTGTGGTGAAGCTTGACATTGTGATTGATGGAAAACCTATCAGCCACTTTAAGCACTTCCGATTACAACAAAGCGCTAAAACCCATCATTACTTTGAACTTACCTTAGCGCACGATTCTTTAGGTAAAGCACAAAATCATAACTTAGAACAAGCTAAACAATTTTTTGGAAAACGACTGACGGTAACTTTTAGGTATAAAGATCCTGAAAATGAAAGTCCTGAAAGAACATTTGTGGGTGTTATTATGAAAGTGGCATTTAGTCAGGAAGAAATGAGTTTGGGAAATATAGTATTGAAAGGAAATAGTCCTACAGTCCTGATGGATTCTGCCCCACATACTCAAAGCTTTGGAGGGAATCAGCCTGTAAATACTTCCATTATTGCTGATAGAGTGATTAAAGAAGCATTGGGTACTAATGATTTTGATATTAGAATAGATACGCAAAACAATAGTTATATCAACTACAGTTCACAATATTGTGAAACCCATTATAATTACCTTGCCAGAATTGCAGAAGCTTATGGAGAACAATTCTATTATGATGGAGAAAAACTACACTTCGGAAAGTTACCACCTCATGAAAAGTCTATAAAGCTTATTGATGGCAGTAATGTCAATGATGTACAGATAGAGTTAAATGCGGTACATATCAAGCCTGAATATTTTGGATATAACAGTAGCAATAACTCAAAGATGATTGGTGTTGATAATCAGATCAAGCATCTTGGTGAACTATCATCTGAAACTTATGAACTTAACAACAATATATTTAAAACCCGCTCACTGACTCCTGCGCCTGTAAATCCTAATATGTTCCTTGATATAGATGACTCTCAAAGAAGTGCAAGAGGGAGTAAAGCAGTAGATGTTTTTAAAGTTTCAGGAAAAACAACTGTGCCATTTCTATATACAGGCTGTATAGCAGATCTAGCCATGAGAAAACCAGATAGTAACCAAACATCACACTTCACTACATTGATGATAACCGAAGTAAATCATGAGGTGGATGCAAGAGGATATTATACAGGAGATTTTGAAGCTATTGCTGAAGGAACTGGCTTTATGCCTAAACCTGATTTTGTAATACCAAAAGCTGAACCACAAGTTGCAACGGTAATATCCAATGTTGATCCTCTAAACCAAGGAAGAATACAGGTAAGATTTGATTGGCAATTAAATGATACAACCCATCTTATCAGAATGATGAGCCCTGATGCAGGTGGAACAGATGTAATAAGCCAAAACAGAGGATTTGTCGCAGTCCCTGAAATCGGAGATCAGGTAATGGTTGGTTTTGAATATCACAATCCAGATTTCCCTTTTGCAATGGGTGGAATGTTTCATGGTGGTATAGGCTTAGGCGGTGGTATGGACAACCGTGTAAAATCTTTACAGACCCGAAGTGGACATAGATTAGTGTTTACAGAGGATGAAAGTATTTTACTAACAGATAAAAGCGGTAATGAGCTCAGATTTGATACAGAAGGAAGTAATATCAATATTACAGCTCCTGAAACCATTACTATAAAGTCTAAGAACTTGAAGTTTGATATTGAAGAAAACATCGAGACCAAAGCAGGAAAGAATATGGATACCAATGTTGGGCAGAATATAAAGATTATTGCTAAACAAGAGATTAGCCAAGACAGCGGTAAGAAAACCATTATCAATGCTGGAACTAATACTGAAATATCTGCAAAAGCACACCTAGATCTTTATGGTAAAGAAAAATTCATTGGTTATACTGATGGACAAACTGAATTTGGAGCAAAAGATAGAATGCATGTTTATGGAGCCAACTCATTATTGACCGCTAAAGATAAGATTGAATACAAAGCTCCACAAATGAATAAACTTCCTGAGCAAGGAGTATTTGATTATGATAAAGAACCTGCAATTGTAGATGTATTTTGGTTGAATGATACTGGTGAACAAGCAATAAAAAAATTGTATAAGGAAGAAGAAGCCAGCATCGAGGTTATTACTAGAAACACCAAAGAGGGAGAAGAAGTCAGTATTGATGTTGAAGAAACTGATGAAAAAGGAGACAAAATCATGAATACCTTCTCAGGTGCAGTTGATAAAGATGGGAAGGCACTATTAAAGAAAATTGTAAAACATAGTTAAAACTTCTTTTATGGGAAAACAATTAAAGAAAGCAACGTCAGTATTTTCGATAAAAAAAGTAACAATAAAGGGGACTGAGAAAAAATTTGAAAATAAGGTACTGAATAATGATATTGGAAAAGAATACATAATAGTAATTGCTCCACAGAAGTACCAACACGGTAGTGGGCTCCTTAAAAACGCTAGAAATTACTGGAAAAACGATGCTGGAGCAAACGGAAAATTCATGTTTGTTCTTCAGGGGCTCAGAAGAGTAAAGTTAAATCAGGAATTTAATTTTAATTGGACAATCCTAATGTATACTTACGGATATACTGAATCTCAAATAACAAAAACAAAAGAAGCTTTTCAAAAATTAGCTCCTGAATGTAATTTTGTCAAAATAGCTAGTTACCAAGAAGCTATAAATTATATTAACACTAAAAATAAAGATAAGGCAACTGATGATAAGAAACTTCGGGAGAAATGTTTAGTAGAAAGAGTTTTTATATATTGCCATGGATTTGTTGGTAAACTAGCTATGGGATTAACTAATAGGAGTAGTGGTGATGAAAAGCTTGATTGGGATGAAAAAGTTGCTTCCAAGCTACATAAAAACGCTTTTTCCAATTCAGCAAAACTGTATAGTTTTTCATGCAAAACAGGATTAGGCAATTTAGAAATTGAAAAAGAAAACAATATTAAAAAACAAGTTTATGACGGTGAAGAATACTCTGGGCAAAGTAGTCCAACAACAATGATTCCTATGTCTCATGCTGTTTATAAAACAATAACATTACCACTATTAGGAGAAAAGAGTTTGGCTCAAAAACTTGCAAATAATACAGGTGCTATGGTACATGCATATTGTTCAAGGTCAGATTATGAAGATACACTAAATACTCCTGACGAATTAGACTTTATGGAGTATTATGAAGCAGGTGATGGTAAAAAGCCAGCAAGAGTAAATGAGCGTTATAAATATTTATTAAATAAAAAGAATCGTAAACCTGAGGATGTTAAAAGATACGATACATTACAAAAAATTGATAAAAAAAGAATTTTAATTGATGGAGGGAGATTTGATTTTGATGGTGCACGTTACCCTGTAAAAGGAGGAACTACACCAGTTGGCGTTCCCAATGATATGAAAACTTATATAAAAAAATAATCAAAATGGAAAAATTGAAAATTTTTGCAAACAAAAATAATATTATCTGGGCTCTATGTATGTCAAGTATTTCTACTTTTATTCTTTTTTTTATAGGGTTCTTTTATCTTACGAATGTGGATAGTTCTGCGCTTGCAAGTCCATTTTCTATTTTAGTTTATTTTGTTTTGCTCTATTTTATTTTTAAAATATTCACTTATTATAAAAAACTAACCATATTAGGACTAGTAGCTTCTATATTCATATTTTTCTTCTTATATCTTCTCCTTTTTTTATATGCAGATAAAAACAAAGATTATTTAGAAAATATTATAAAATTTATACCCATAAAAGAATGGGATAGTAATGGATATGACCCTGCTGAAGAAGAGTTATCATCTCAATTTTGTGGAATAATGACCCTTATCGTATTGTTTCTGCAAATACTCTTTATCAATTTATTACCAGATAATTTTTTAGAGAATAAAAAACTTGTCAATTATACCTCTATTGGTGTAATTGCAGTGGTTATAATTACTTTAACAATTGTTATTTTCTTTTCATAGTTAATTAAAAGTTATGGAAGAACCATATTATATTAGTACTGCACGTGGATATTATGATATAGCAGAAAAAATAAGTAGTGGATATAAAGATATTGATGGAATTAGGCTCATAAATCCTTCACCAATGGTATTTAATCATGAAGAACTAAGATGGGTAAAAGAGCAACTGTCTGGCTTTTTAAAACAGAATTACTCTGATATTCCAAATGACATTTTGAATCAATTACATAAGATCACTTTAGATGAAATTAAAACAAGGTCATATATATTCACATGGTTTTTCAACACTTTCGATGAGGATGTATATCTTATGACATTAAAAGTTCAAAATAAACTTTATAATATTTATATAATAAAGTACAGTGAAATGGAAGGAGTATATGACGGAACCACACTTGTAGATCACAAATTAGTAAATAAGGTAAGATTAGAAAGTGAAAACTGGTATAAAAATCTCTTTAGTGATGAACAAGAATATTTAAAAAGTAAGTATTAATCTATAGCTTTAATTATGGCTAAGAATGTCACAAATACAACCCCGCTAAAGTGCGATAAAGGAAGTACACCAACTCCAATCACAGTAACAAGCCAATCTTTTATGAGTATTGATGGAAAGCTACAGGCTACAGAAGAAGATAAGCAACCTAACACTAACATTAAACCTTTTGGAATGTGTAGCATTTTAAGATCTTCCTGCACGCCTTCACCTGTTAAATGGGACAATACTTCTGATTTTGAAATTGAAGGTAAAAAAGAGCTATTAGATAACTCTACATGCCAGTGTTCCATTGGCGGTAAAATATCGGTTGTAAACTCTGCTCAAAATTTTGTGGAAGAATAATGATTTACAAACATTTCAATATAACATTCAAACCTCCTATTTCACAACAAAGACGTGAAAATGATGAATTTATGTGGAAAGATGAATCTTGTGGGATTTATTGCATCCTAGGAGCGGATAGAATAATTTATTATAATGGCATAGACAGTTATTGGGTATTTTCTGAATCACCCATAACTGTTCTCTACCCTATATCTTTTTATCGACAAGAAGAATCCATAATGAACCAAGGTGAATCTGTACATATTATTGGGTTCTCATTTTATTTTACAAATACCGAAAATGAGGTAATTGAACCCATTAAGAAGCACTTTTTCCCTTTTATAGTTGATATAAAACAGTTTCAGCTTTTGGAAAAGGATGGTTTTGTTTCACTAAATTGAATTTAGATTAAAACAACTTCTCTACAGCCGAAGGAAAATATATTGCTACTGAACAGGATAAGCAGGCGAATGTAAATGTCAAATCTTTTAGGCAATGTAAATTAAAACCTACTTCAGGCGGATATTTACCATGTATTCCTGGGTAAACTTCCCTGTTTTTCAGACAAATTAAAATTATTAAATTTAGTTTGTTAAACATTATGAAAAAGAGCAAATTTTCAGAACATCAGATTATCAATATTCTGAAAGAATATGAATCTGGGAAAGCGACAAAAGATATTTGTCGTGAGCATGGAATTTCAGCAGCTACTTTCTACCAGTGGAAGCAGAAATACGGAGGAATGGATGCACAACATCTTAAGGAACTTAAAGCGTTACAGGAAGAGAA
>NZ_WXVU01000018.1 GCF_009900745.1 Chryseobacterium sp. c4a
ATATTTATACTTATCCACAATGGTGGAATTGTTTTGGGAAAGTTATAAAAGGGCATTTTAAGCATCGTATAACACGGATTTATACCTATTATATATGAGTAATGAGCAATGGGCAATGAAAGTTATACTATATATAATATACATATATATGGTTTCATAAAATATCTGAAAATAGGTTTGGGCTAAAGCCAAAGGAAGAGGCTTGGTGTATGTAAACGGGCTAAAGCCCGTTTCTATTGATGGATGCTCCGTTAAAATGGATTCTACTTATTATATTAAATATGGTAACTATTATATATGCCAACATCTATTCCCTATTCCCTATTCCCTATTCCCTATTCCCTATTACCTATTACCTATTACCTATTACCTATTACCTATTACCTATTACCTATTATTGCTCATCATTTATAATTAACGTTCCCTACCCTAGCCCCGATAGAAACGGTTACCCCGCAGCAAGAGTTGGAGAGCGGGAGGGTTGGAGCATTGGGGAAAAAATGGCGCGAGGAGTATGAGTGGATAGCGGGATTAAGCTCCTCAATACGTTGAAAGGTATGAGCCTGCCAGAATTGGAGAGAAGAAAGTAGAGAAGCAGGAGGTAAAGGTTTGATGCCTGAGGGTTGAAGAGCTAAAGACTTTATTTTGAATAAGAGCAAATTCGAAAAGGAAAATAAAAAAAATTCCGTAAGAATCCTTTCTTGTAGGTTTCTTACGGAATGATTGTAAAACCGAAGTTTATATTTTTAGTTCAGAACGTAGGATGTTCCGTCTCTTCCATCTTTTAATTCTATCCCTTCGGCAAGCAGTTTATCTCTGATTTGGTCTGAAAGTTCGAAGTTTTTGGATTTTCTTGCCTGATTTCTCAATTCGATTAAAACTTTTAAAGTCTGATCCAATTTTTCATTATTGTTTTCCTCTACAGTTTGTAATCCCAAGACATCAAAGATAAAGGCATTCAATGTTGACTTTAAATCTTCAAGATCTGCTGTTGAGATTGTTTCTTTCCCATCATTTAAAGCGAAAATGTATTTTACAGCTTCAAATAAGTGAGCGATCAGAATTGGAGAGTTGAAATCATCTGTTAATGCATCATAACATTTATTTTTCCATTCTGTAAGACTGAATTCTGATTGCTTATTATCATCAGGAGTAATGTTGTTCAACACTTTTACAGCTTCCATCAATCTGATAAATCCTTTTTCGCTGGCCATCATTGCATCATTGGAAATGTCTAGAACACTTCTATAATGTGCCTGTAAGAAACAGAAACGTACAATTGACGGGTGGAAAGATTTTTCAAAGAAATCATTATCACCTGTTACCAACTGCATGGGAAGAATATAGTTCCCTGTGGATTTACTCATACGTTGAGAATTCATTGTCAACATATTAGCATGCATCCAGTAATGTACCGGAGCTGCTCCGTTGCAAGCTTTTCCTTGAGCAATTTCACATTCGTGGTGTGGGAATTTCAAGTCCATTCCTCCGCCGTGAATGTCAAAAGTTTCACCTAAATATTTAGTACTCATTGCAGTACACTCTAAGTGCCATCCTGGGAAACCTTCTCCCCAAGGAGAGTTCCATCTCATGATGTGCGCTGGAGATGCTTTTTTCCAAAGCGCGAAATCCTGTGGATTCTTTTTCTCCCCTTGCCCGTCAAGATCACGAGTGTTTGCAAAAAGCTCTTCTATATTACGTTTTGATAGTTCGCCGTAGTTCAGTCCTCTTTTATTGTATTCAAATACATCGAAGTATACTGAACCGTTGCTTTCGTAAGCGAAACCTGTATCGATTAATTTCTGAGTAAGCTCAATCTGTTCTACAATGTGTCCTGTTGCTGTAGGCTCGATATTAGGAGGAAGAAGATTAAACATCTCAAGAACTTTATGAAAATCCACGGTGTACTTTTGTACAATTTCCATAGGTTCCAATTTTTCAAGACGAGTTTGCTTAACAAATCTATCGTTATTTACATCTCCGTCGTCAGTAAGGTGACCAGCATCCGTAATGTTTCTTACATACCTTACTTTATAACCTAAATGCATTAGGGTACGGTAGATAAAATCGAAAGAAAGGAAAGTTCTTACGTTCCCTAAATGCACATTACTGTACACCGTCGGTCCGCAGACGTACATTCCTACATTTCCTTCTAAGATGGGTTTGAATATTTCTTTTTCCGCTGTAAGCGAGTTGTATATTTTTAGTTGCATTTATTTTTTATTAAAAGATTCAATAGTTTTAAGATTCAAAAATTAGTTAAAATAAAGATCTGTCACAACAGATAATTGTCGTGATAAAAATTTTATGTGAAACTTTTTTAAATTTTATCATAATTAAATCGATTCTAAATGATGCTGCAAATGATCTACATAATCCTGGATCAGAAACTCGAGTGTAAATCTCTGAGGTTCTGTTTTTGTTGTATCACAAGTTCTCTGTAATGCTTCATCAGGAATATTTTCAACGATATGAACAATCTGGTAGTTCAAGGCTTTCCAAAGACTGATTATCTCAGCAGTTGGAACATTCTGATAGTTCTGAGCCTTTACCCAAGCGTTCTGATCGTATACGATATTCTCGTTCTCTTTATATTGAGTGACTACAAATCTACGGATATTTGTAAAAGCACTGTCACAAAGATGGCCAATAATTTCTTTTTTTGACCATTTTTCCGGTGTTGCTTTGTAAGTCCACTCTTCTTCAGAAATGGTCTGGTATCTCTGAAGTTCAGCATCTATAATATTTTTAAGGATCTGGTAGTTCATGGTGTTAGTCTAGTTTCGCATGGCTTCCTACATAATGTAAGAATTCCTGCCTTGTAATTGGGTTCGTTCTGAAAATTCCACTTAATTCTGCTGTAATAGTAGAACTTGCAGTGTCTTTAATCCCTCTGCAGTTTACACAAAGATGTTTTGCATCGATGATACAAGCTACATTTTTTGTTCCTAATGCTTCTTTCAGAGCTTCTACAATCTGCATAGTCAGTCTTTCCTGAACTTGTGGTCTTTTTGCGTAGTAATCTACAATTCTGTTAATTTTTGAAAGACCAATTACTTCTCCATTGGAAATATAAGCAACGTGCGCTCTTCCTATAATGGGTAAAAAGTGGTGTTCACAAAAAGAGTATACTGTGATATCTTTTTCCACCAACATCTGGCGGTATTTATATTTATTGGAAAATGTAGAGATTCCCGGTTTGTTTTCCGGAAGAAGTCCGCCGAAAATTTCGTTCACATACATTTTGGCTACACGTTTTGGTGAGTCTTTCAGGGAATCATCGGTCATATCCAGGCCTAAAGTTTCCATGATTTCTCCAAAAAGCTCAGTAATTTTTTCTATTTTTTCCTGTGGCGATTTATCAAAAGCATCTTCCCTTATAGGCGTATGTTCTTTTCCAGTGAAAATATCATCGTCGTTATCAGTAAAATCAACCATTTTTATTATTTTGCAGCAAAAATACGGATAATATTGTTTCATCTATTTGTTCCGAAAAGTTTTTATTGATTTTTTGGATCGTCAAAAACCTCTATAATCTCCATATTTATTGGATATTTTTTGAATAGTAGAATTTTGGCCAGTATAAAAAGTATTATCTTTTATAACCTGCTCTGATTAAAAACTATATGATTATTGTCGAAGAAGTACACAACAAAGACCATAAAAGGGAATTTCTGGAATTTCCCGCACAACTTTATCAACACGACAAAAATTATATACGTCCTTTAGACAAGCATATTGAGGAGATTTTTGATCCATCAAAAAATAAGTTCTTTAAGAATGGAGAATGCAAAAGGTTTTTATTTAAAAAAGGTAATAAGACTGTTGGAAAAGTAGCTGTATTCATCAACAATTGTTATGAACAGAAGCAACCTACCGGAGGTTTCGGGTTTTTCGACTGTATCAAGGATCAGGAAACGGCTAATTTCATTTTTGATCATTGTAAAAACTGGCTTCAGGAAAAAGGAATGGAAGCGATGGATGGCCCTATTAATTTCGGAGAGCGGGATAAGTTTTGGGGACTTTTAATAGAAGGCTTTATAGAGCCTTTGTATGGAATGAATTATAATTTCCCTTACTATAAGGAGCTGTTTGAGAATTATGGATTTCAAGTCTATTTTGAGCAGCTTTGTTTTACCAGACCTGTATTTGCTGAAGTTTCACGCGTTTTTACCATTGCTCACGAGAAGAATAGAAGAAATCCGGCTATTTCGGCCCAACCTATGAAAAAGAATAACCTTCCCAAGTTTGCTAAGGACTTTACAGAGGTTTATAATAAAGCTTGGGCTGCTCATGGGGAAGGAAAGCAATTGGAGGAAGGCAAAGTTTTGAAAATGTTCAACACCATGAAACCCATTATGAATGAACATATCTCATGGTTTGTATATGAAAATGATCAACCTATTGCGATGTGGATCAATCTTCCGGATCTCAATCAGTGGTTTAAATACCTCAACGGAAAATTTGGAGTTCTGGAGAAAATTAAGTTTTTATTTTTAAAACGATTTAAAAAGAATGAAAAAATGGTTGGGCTTGTGTTCGGTGTGGTTCCGGAATGGCAAAGAAAAGGGATCGACGGGTATATGATCTGGGAAGGTACCCAACATTTGAGAAAGCATACTGATTTTACAATTACTGAACTTCAGTGGATTGGTGATTTTAATCCAAAGATGATTAAGATTGCAGAAACGCTGGATACTACTGTGACGAGGAAGCTAGCGACTTACCGATATTTATTTGATCGGAATAAGGAGTTTGAGAGGCATGTGATTCTTTAGAGTAAGGAAGAAGGAGGCTGGAAGATGGGAGTTATTGAACTGGGATAATTGACTAAAGGTTTAGTTTACATTTTTATATATTTAAGGGAGTGAAAGTGGAATCAACTTCGTTGATTCTTTCTAAGTGCGTGTATAGCCTACTGCTTTTTTCTTGATGTATTCTATTTTTGATTGAAATTTTTCTCTATATAATTCTGGTAAAATAAAAAGCCCTGTCGTTTAAGACAAGGCTACTTTCATTTTTGGTACTTTTATTAGAATAGCTCACCGGCTACTTTTTTAATATTATCACTTTTCCCCATAGAATAAAAGTGTAAAACAGGAACTCCGAAATCCAGAAGTTCTTTGCACTGGGCAATGGCCCATTCTATTCCGATCTGCTTGACTGCTTCATTATTTTTTGCGTTTTCCACTTCAGTGATCAACTCTTCCGGAAGATCTATTTTGAATACCTGAGGTAAGATTTTCAGGTGTTTCTTAGTTGCGATTGGCTTAATTCCCGGGATAATTGGAACGGTAATTCCCATCTCCCTTGCTTTCTGAACGAATTCTATGTACTTTTTATTGTCAAAGAACATTTGGGTTACAATATAATCTGCTCCGGCATCTACTTTTTGCTTTAACCATTTTAGGTCGTAATTCATAGAAGGTGCTTCCATGTGTTTTTCAGGATAACCCGCTACTCCGATGCAGAATTTATTCAGTTCATCACAAACCTGTTCTTCATTGTGGAGATATTTTCCTCTTCCCAGATTGTTGATCTGGTTCACAAGATCCATGGCACTGGCATGCCCACCCTGAGTAGGTTCAAAATACTGATGCCCTTTCATCGCATCTCCTCTTAATGCCATTACATTTTCAATACCAAGATACATACAGTCTACCAAAAGATATTCTGTCTCTTCTTTGGTAAAACCTCCGCATAATAAATGTGGAACTGTATCTACATTATATTTATGTTGAATGGCTGCGCAAATTCCAAGAGTTCCGGGACGCATTCTTGTGATACGGCGCTCCATCAGTCCATTTCCTTTATCAAGATAGATGTATTCTTCTCTTGAAGTGGTAACATCAATGAATGGCGGCTTGAATTCCATCAACGGATCAATATTCGTGTATAGATCTTCAATACCAATTCCCTTTTGTGGCGGAACAACTTCTAAGGAGAATAAAGTTTTTCCATTTGCATTTTTAATGTGTTCTGTTATCTTCATATCAATTTTAATCTGCTAAATTTGGTGACAACCATTTTTTCGCTTCCTGGATGCTACAACTTCTTCTGTCAGCATAATCCTTAAGCTGGTCTTCTGTAATTTTTCCTAATCCGAAGTACTTTGCATGTGGACTTCCGAAATAATACCCTGAAACGGATGCTGTTGGGAACATGGCCAAGCTTTCTGTAAGGAAAACACCTGTATTTTCTTCTACTTTTAAAAGATCCCAGATGGTTTTCTTTTCCAAATGGTCTGGGCAAGCCGGGTATCCTGGTGCAGGACGAATTCCTTTATATTTTTCTGCAATCAGTTCTTCGTTGCTTAATTCTTCCTGAACGGCATAGCCCCAATATTCTGTTCTTACTTTTTTATGTAAAAATTCAGCATAAGCTTCTGCAAAACGGTCTGCTAGAGCCTTTACCATGATGGCATTGTAATCATCATTAGCTTTTTCATATTCTTCTGCCAGCTCATCTGTACCGAAACCTGTGGTTACACAAAATGCACCCATATAGTCTGTCTTCCCTGAACTTTGTGGTGCTATGAAGTCGCTTAATGCTAAATAATCTTTTCCTTTTGACCTTTGAGCCTGCTGTCTTAGGGTTAAAAACTTAGCCTGTTCATTATTATTTTCATCAAGAATCAGAATATCATCGGTTTCATTTGAATTGGCTTTAAAAATTCCGAAGATTGCTTTTGCAGTCAATAGTTTTTCGTCCAGAATTCTATTTAAAATAATCTGTGCATCTTTGAAAAGTTCTGTAGCCTGTACGCCTACCACCTCATCTTCTAAAATATTCGGATATTTCCCATGGAGATCCCAGCTTCTGAAGAATGGTGACCAGTCGACGAAAGGTAACAGTTCTCTCAAATCCTGGTTTTCAATTACAGTGATTCCTAAGTTATTCGGAGTGAAGATTTCTTCGTTTTCCCAATCTATTTTGAATTTACTTTCTCTTGCTTCTTCAATGGAGACATAATCTTTATCCACCTGTCTGTTCAGGAACTTTTCTCTAAAATCTGAGTAGTCGTTCTTCAGATCAGAAACATATTCTTTATTTCTGTCTCCCAATAACGAACTCACCACATTTACTGCTCTTGAAGCATCGTTAACGTGAACTACTGCGTTTTTATATTTTAAATCGATTTTCACTGCGGTGTGTGCCTTTGAAGTCGTTGCACCACCGATCAATAAAGGAAAATCTAAATTTTGTCTTTCTAATTCTGAAGCGATGTACACCATTTCATCTAAACTTGGTGTAATCAAGCCGCTTAATCCAATAACATCTACTTTTTCTGCGATGGCAGTTTGGATAATCTTTTCAGCTGGAACCATTACCCCAAGGTCAACAATTTCATAGTTGTTACAACCTAAAACTACACTTACAATGTTCTTTCCGATATCGTGAACGTCTCCTTTTACGGTTGCCATCAGGATTTTTCCGTTTGCTGGTCTTGATCCGTCTTTTTCAGCTTCAATGAAAGGTTGTAAATAGGCTACTGCTTTTTTCATTACCCTTGCAGATTTTACCACTTGTGGCAGGAACATTTTTCCGCTTCCGAATAAATCTCCTACTACTCCCATACCGGTCATCAAGTTTACTTCAATAACATGAAGTGGTCTTTCCGCTTGTAGTCTGGCTTCTTCTACATCTTCTTCAATAAAACGGTCAATTCCTTTTACCAGCGCATAAGTAATTCTTTCCTGTAATGGGTTGTTTCTCCATTCCAGATCTTCAGTCTTTTCTTTTTTGACTGATTTATGTTTTTCGGAATAATCGAGAAGTCTTTCTGTGGCATCTTCTCTTCGGTCAAGGATTACATCTTCTACAAGTTCCAGCAATTCTTTATTAATCTCATCGTAAACCTCCAACATGGCAGGGTTTACAATACCGATATTCATTCCGGCCTGAATCGCGTGATAAAGGAATACGGAGTGCATGGCTTCTCTTACCGTATCATTTCCACGGAATGAGAAAGAAACGTTGCTTACTCCTCCACTTACGGATGCATAAGGAAGATTTTGTCTTACCCAACGTGTCGCTTCAATAAAATCGATAGCATTTTTTCTGTGCTCATCCATTCCTGTAGCTACCGGGAAGATATTTAAGTCGAAAATGATATCTTCTGCCGGAAATCCGATCTGGTTTACCAGGATATCATAAGATCGTTTTGAAATTTCGATTCTTCGTTCAAGATTGTCAGCCTGCCCTACCTCATCAAATGCCATTACAATCACTGCTGCGCCATATCTTTTGATGGCTTTGGCGTGTTTGATAAATTCTTCCTCACCTTCTTTTAAGCTGATAGAGTTTACCACACATTTCCCTTGTGCCACCTGAAGACCTGCTTCCAGAATTTCCCATTTGGAAGAGTCTACCATGATTGGGATTCTTGCGATATCCGGTTCTGAGGCAATTAAGTTCAGAAATTTAATCATCGATGCTTTTCCATCGATCAAACCGTCATCAAAGTTGACATCAAGAATTTGTGCTCCTCCTTCAACCTGATGGCGGGCAATGTCTAATGCTTCAGAGAATTTTTCCTCTTTGATTAGTCTTAAAAACTTTTTGGATCCGGCAACGTTAGTTCTTTCACCCACATTGATGAAATTACTTTCCGGCGTTATGATAAGAGGCTCAAGGCCTGATAATCTTAAATATTTCATTTTATTCTTCTAAAATATAGTAGGCATTATTTGCATTCTGCCTCAATAAATCCCTGTGCTTACTTAAAGCGGTAAACAGAGGAAACCTTTTGTATGCCAAGCCATGTTCTTTAGCAAATTCTTCTATCTCTTCTGTGATCTCATTGTAATACATATAACTGTAATTGGGAAAAAGGTGATGAGCCACATGGAAATTAAAGTTCCCTAATACATTTCTTACCAACCAGTTATTTTCTTTTAAATCATTGGTCACCTCAAACTGGTGATGAAGCCAGCTGAATGGGAGACCATTATCTTTATCCAATCTTGGAAAGGCATTATCAGGAAGTGGATGCAAAGGCAATAAAACAAACAGTGCAAAAATACTTGCTGCAATTACCTGTAAAAACCAAGCTCCTAAAGCCAACCCAATGGATACTTTAAAGAACACAACAGGAACTACAATCTGATAAAAAAAGTAAAACAGCTTATAACTCACCATTTTCACTTTTTCAACGACTGGGATTCTTCCCTGCGTTTTCAAAATCACTCTTTCCTTGTCAAAGAAGTCTCTGAAATCTCTTATGAACATCCAATTGAACAGATACAACGGATATACTAAAAAGAAAAACCTATGCTGGTACTTCTGTACTCCTTTTGCCTTAATCCAAGGCACTATTAATAGCAAACCACTCTGCTCAATATCGGTATCCCAGCCATCCACATTCGGATAAGCATGGTGACTTGCGATATGTCTTTTTTTCCAGATATAGGAATTGGCTCCTATGAAATCAAAAATGTGCAGCACCATCCCATTCAGTCTTTTACTTTTAAAGATGTTGTTATGGGCTGCTTCGTGAATCAGATTTAAATAAATTAAAACCAGAGAAATTCCCATTAAAATAAAACTCAGAATATATATCCAATGTCTTTCAGCATTTAATACGGCGAAGAAATATAAACCTACATACATCAGTGGCAGAAGAATCGCTTTAATCTGAATATAGATATCTCTGTTTTCAGGAATGGCTTCTACCCGTTGGTTCACTTTCTTTCTCAGTTCATTAAATAACTTGGCATCATCTGAATCTTTTAAGTAACTCGGCTTTTCCATTATATTAAATTTTGTGGTTTACTTAAAGTTAATATTTATATCCCAGCCTACATTCTTGATTTTAATTAAAAAAATCTATCTAATTACACAAATTCCTTCAATTTCCTAGGTTCATATTTTTCTACAAGCTCTGCAATCGCCTTGATATGTTCAGGAGTTGTACCGCAGCATCCGCCGATAATATTGATCAATCCTTTTTCTGCATACTCTTTGATCTGTCTTGCCATATCTTCCGGAGTTTCATCATATTTCCCAAAAGCATTTGGCAATCCTGCATTCGGATAGGCTGAAACATAGAATTCTGAATTATGAGCCAGGGTTTCCAGATAAGGAGTTAACTGATCTGCCCCTAGAGCACAATTAAAACCAACGCTTAATAAATTCAAATGAGAAACAGAGATCAAAAAGGCTTCTGCAGTCTGTCCGCTTAATGTTCTTCCGGAAGCATCGGTAATGGTTCCTGAAACCATGATTGGAATTTTAATTCCTCTTTCTTCCTGAAGCTCATCAATAGCAAACAAAGCAGCCTTAGCATTCAGGGTATCAAAGATGGTTTCAACCAACAGAATATCTGATCCGCCGTCTAATAATGCTTCACACTGTTGTTTGTAAGCAACTCTCAGTTCTTCAAAAGTAATGGCTCTGTATCCCGGATCATTTACATCAGGACTTAAACTAGCTGTTCTGTTGGTAGGCCCAATTGATCCTGCTACGAATCTTGGTTTATCCGGAGTTTTGGCGGTATATTCATCACAAGCTTTTCTAGCGATTTTTGCAGATTCATAGTTCAGATCATAGACCAATTCTTCCATGTGATAATCTGCCATGGCAATGGTAGTTCCGGAAAATGTATTGGTTTCAATGATATCCGCTCCTGCTTCCAGGTATTTTTTGTGCACTTCTTCAATCGCCTGAGGTTGCGTCAGGGAAAGCAAATCATTATTTCCTTTTACCGGGTGTTCCCAGTCTTTGAAACGTTCACCACGGTAGTCTTCTTCTTCAAATTTGTATCGCTGAAGCATGGTTCCCATCGCTCCGTCCAGAACGAGGATGCGTTCTTTGAGGGCTTTGTTTAGTGATTCTATATTTGTCATCTCTTTTATAGTTGTTGAGTGAGACTGATAGTTTGATAGTTGGTTGATAGGACTTCGTTCTATCTTGGGTTAAATCGCCCCTTTGGGGCTTTTTATGATTAATCTAAGGCTTGTTTTAAGTCTGCGATGATATCATCTACATTTTCTAAACCTACTGAGCATCGAACTAATCCTGCTGTGATTCCTACTTCGTTTCTTTCTTCATCTGACAGTTTGGAGTGCGTTGTAGATGCCGGGTGAGTAACGATCGTTCTTGTATCACCTAGGTTTGCAGAAAGTGAGCACATCTGGATTTTATCAAGGAAATTTCTTCCTCCTTCAATTCCTCCTTTTATTTCAAAAGCAACAATATTTCCACCCAATTTCATCTGCTTTTTAGCTACTTCATAGTTTGGATGGGATTTCAGGAATGGATATTTTACCAGTTCCACATTAGGATGGCTTTCTAAAAACTCTGCTACTTTCAATGCATTCTCACAGTGTTTTTCTACACGGATTGCCAATGTTTCAAGGCTTTTCGATAATACCCATGCATTAAAAGGAGATAATGCAGGCCCAGTATTTCTTGCGAAAAGATAGATTTCTCTGATCAGGTCTTCTCTTCCTACTGCGATTCCTCCCAATACTCTTCCCTGTCCGTCGATCAACTTCGTTGCCGAATGTACAACAACATCCGCACCATATTTTATTGGCTGCTGAAGATAAGGCGTTGCAAAACAGTTATCTACAATAAAAATCAGGTTATGCTTCTTAGCAATTTGTCCGAAAAACTCCAGATCCAGAATTTCAATGGCCGGATTGGTAGGCGTTTCAAGATATAGGATCTTTGTATTCGGTTTTATATATTGTTCTACATTCTCAGCATCTTCTGCTTTGAAATAAGTTGTTTCAATATTCCATTTCGGGAAATATTTTGTGAATAAAGTGTGGGTAGATCCGAAAACCGACTGGCAGCTTACAATATGATCTCCGGCACTTAACAAAGCTGCAAATGTAGAATAGATAGCGGCCATTCCCGTTGCAAAGGCATATCCGGCTTCTGCTCCTTCCATTTTTGCAATCTTCTCTGTAAACTCAGATACATTCGGGTTAGAGAAACGGCTGTACAGGTTTTTAGGTTTTTCTTCAGCAAAACTTGCTCTCATATCTTCAGCATCCTGAAAAATAAAGCTGGAGGTAAGATATAGCGGCGTGGAATGCTCATCAAACTGAGATCTCTCCGTTTGGGTTCTTATTGCTGATGTTTCGAAATTTTCCATATAGTTTTAATTTGTCAATTTACCAATGTATCAATCTAACAGTTTAACAATGAGATTCTTCGCTTTGTTCAGAATGACAATAACCAACATTGGTAAACTGTTACATTGCTAGATTGTTACATTAATTTTATTTTGTTTCACTTAGTCTTAAAATATCACCGAATACTCCTCTTGCAGTTACTTGTGCTCCGGCTCCGGCTCCCATAATTACGATTGGGTTTTCACCATAACTTTCTGTATAGATTTCAAAAATGGAATCTGATCCTTTCAACTGTCCTAAAGCTGATGTTGCAGGAACAGAAATAAGTTTTACATCCAACTCGCCTTTGTCTTTCTGTAGATCTCCATGTAAGTCTCCTACATATCTCAACACATGACCAGGTTCTTGATCTTCTTTGATCTTCTGGTATTCTTCATCCAGCTCCTCTAATCTTGAAAGGAATTCAGATTTTGAAACTTCAAGTAAGCTTTCCGGAACAAGGTTTTGGATGTTAATATCTTCGAATTCATTAATCAGGTCTAATTCTCTAGCCAAGATCAATAGTTTTCTTGCTACGTCATTTCCTGATAAATCTTCTCTTGGATCTGGTTCTGTGTATCCTTTTTCCAGAGCTTCGTTGATAATTGTGGAAAACTTATCATCTCTCAAAGAGAAGTTATTGAAAACATAACTCAATGTTCCGGAGAATACTCCTTTAATTCTTGTGATATTTTCTCCTGAAAGGTGTAATAATTTGATGGTATCAATTAACGGAAGACCAGCTCCTACATTGGTTTCATACAGATAACGTCTGTTGTTTTTGCTCAACGTATATCTTAGTTTTCTATATTCTTCAATAGGAAGAGTATTAAAAATTTTATTGGAAGAAACTAAGTCGAAACCGTTTTCTGCTAATGCATGGTAGTTTTTAACAAAATCTTTACTTGCTGTGTTATCTACTACGATTAGGTTTTCCAATTGATTGTCATTGGAGAAATTAATTAATTCCTGAACATCTGACGAATGTTCTGCTGTTAAGACCTCATCTGTCCAATTGTTATCAAACCCTTTTTTATTGAATGCTATTTTCTTTGAATTAGCAACAGCCACAACTTTAAGGTCTATTTTCTTACGTCTTTTAATCTCTTCTGAAGATTCAAGAACTTGTTCGATTAATGTTTTCCCTACATTTCCATGACCGATAATAGCCAGATGAACGGTCTTTGGATTTTTGAAGATCTCAGATTCTATGATGTTTCTTGTTTTTTCATCCTGTGAAGATGTCACTACAATGTTTACTCTGTTTTCACCTGCCACTTTATTTAAAAGCAATGGGAAAACATTGTTTCTCGCCAGTTCTGCAAATACTTTGTTGGAATCCTCTGCGACAAAACCGATTACAGAAACATTGTTGATGCTGTATATTTGGGATACTTTCCCTGATATTCTTTCTGCTTCAAATTCATCAATAAGACAAGCTACTGCTTTTTCAGCATCATTTTCGTGAACCAAAATAGAGATTCCGTTTTCTATGGCTTGCTGAGAGATTACTCCTACGCTGATACGCGCTAAAGTAAGTGCTTTAAAAATTCGTCCGTCAATCCCAATTTCTCCTAAGAAATCTTCTCCTTCAAATTTGACGATTGATCTGTTCTTCAAAAATTTTATTTCGTTAGCATTTTTCATTACTCTATAAAATGTTTTTTATGATATTATTTAATTGTTGATATTCCATTAGGAAGGCATCATGCCCGTGTATAGATTGGATCTCGTGATAAGAGATATTCTCCTTTTTCTTTTTCAGCTTTTCAAAACACATTCGGATTTCAGAAGCTGGGAAGAATAAATCTGTATCTACGGAGATCATGTGCATTCGTGCTTCTATGCGCTCCAGAGCTGTTTCATCAGTATTTATATTCATGAGCAAATGGTTCATCAGCTTGTATGCTTGTAAACTAAACCTTTCGTTTAGCGCATTACCATGATAAACCAACCAATCTTCTGATTCTAAGCGTTGCTTTTCCTGATTGTATTTATTTTGAAATCTGTCGTTAAGCGATTCCGGAGTTCTATAGCACAACATGGCATGGATTCTCGCTTTTTGCAATGGCTCATCTTTATCATTCAATAAAAATTTCTGAACCAGACATTGCGCATGCAGCCAGTCATGAGTTCTGTAATCACAAGCAATAGGAATAAAAATTTCAGCCAGCTTTGGTTGTTTTGCTAGCATCTCCCATGCAATTCCTCCTCCAAGGGAGCCTCCAATAATGGCGTATAAATTTGTAATATGTAAAGCTTCTAATCCTTTCAGAAATATATTGGCTATATCTGAAGGCGTGAAGTCTTCATAGTCTTCAATTAAAAAATGATCGTATCCGTTTCCGGGAATGTTGAAACACAGAACGGTGTACTTTTCAGTATCAACAATCTGGCCCTTGCTTACCAATTGTTTCCACCAGCCTTTTTCTCCGGATACTGTTGAGTTTCCGGTAAGAGCATGATTGATTAAAATGATGGGAGCTGTAAACAGGTCTTTCCCGAAAAGCTCATAGCTTAACGAGATATTGTATTCCTTTTGGGAATAAGTTTGATACGAAAGATTAATATAGTTTAGTTCTGTTTTCAATTCTATTAAATTTTAATACAATTGAAAATGCCACAGGAAATGGCTGAAAAGAACTTCAGTAAGTTATCTGTCCAAAATTTCTTTGGTAGAACGTAGCACCTTCTTTGCTTGCGCAAAGGGTTGCTAAGGTTTCATAGGGTCTAATCCCTCAACCTTTCTTGATAACATTTTCAATATTTGAATGAACGAATGGTGCAAAGGTAGTTCTTTTCTTTTAAAATCAAAAAAAAATTAATTTAATATTTAAAAAAGCTCTTAAACACAAGTCTTTCAAGGGTATATTAATTATTCTTCAGACAAAAACAATTGGAATTATTTTACAAAAAAACTACCTTCGTATGGAAAAATGATGATATATGATCGCCGAAAAAGAAAGATTACAAGATACCAAATGGAAAAACTGGGGACCTTATGTAAGCAACCGGCAATGGGGAAATGTACGGGAAGATTATAGCCCGAATGGAAATGCATGGAACTACACCAATCATAATAATGCTGAAAGCTATACCTACCGCTGGGGAGAAGAAGGTATTGCAGGGATTTCCGATGTAAAGCAACTTTTCTGCTTTGCTCTTTCGTTCTGGAATAAAAGGGACAAAATTGTTAAAGAACGTTTCTTTGGCCTGAGCAATCCTCAGGGAAATCATGGTGAAGACATCAAAGAAATTTTCTATTATCTGGATAATACCCCTACTCATAGCTATATGAAGATGGTATATAAGTATCCAATCAATGAATTCCCTTATGATGAGCTTGTAGCTGAAAACGGAAGACGGAGCAAACAGGAGCCGGAATATGAAATTTTTGACACTGGAATTTTTGATAATGATGCGTATTTCGATATTTTTATTGAATACTGTAAAGCTGATCATAATGACATTCTGGTGAGGGTAACCATTTGTAACCGAAGCCAGCAAGATGCCCCCATTGTAGTAGCTCCTACAGCTTGGTTCAGAAACAACTGGAAATGGGGATACAATACTTACAAAGCAGAAATGCATGCTTCCTATGACGGAAGCATTAATATTGAACACGACAGTATTTCTATCAAGAAATTTTACTCCAGAAGGGATAATACCCAAAGAGTATTTTGTGAAAATGAAACCAACACCCCAAAGCTTTATGGTGCTCCTCAGGCAGAAAATACATACTTTAAAGATGGAATCAACGATTTTATCATTCATCAAAGCAATACGGTAAATCCTGAAAAAAGAGGAACAAAAGCTTCTTTCTTAATTGATGAAATAATCGGTGCCGGGCAATCTGAAATTTTTGAATTCAGACTTTGTCCCGAGGCAACTGCCGAACCTTTTGAGAATTTTGATGAAATTTTTACAACAAGACAGGCTGAAGCAGAAGAATTTTATAATGAAATTCAAAACGATACCACCAACGAAGATGAAAGGAATGTTCAAAGACAAGCCTTTGCCGGACTTCTGTGGAATAAGCAGTTTTATCACTACAATATCGGAAAATGGCTCAAGGGTGATCCGAATTTTGAAGCTCCAAGAAACTTTAATGAGTATGTAAGAAATACAGAGTGGAATCACCTTCACAATAAGGATATTATTTCTATGCCTGATAAGTGGGAATATCCTTGGTATGCAACCTGGGATCTTGCTTTTCATTGTGTCCCTTTATCCATCATTGATGCTGAATTTGCTAAAGGACAGCTATTACTTTTAACTAAAGAGTGGTATATGCATCCTAACGGGCAGCTTCCGGCCTACGAATGGAATATGAGTGATGTGAACCCGCCAGTACATGCGTGGTCTTGCTTCAGAGTTTTCAAAATTGATGAAAAGAGCAATGGAAAGCCTGACTTATTATTCCTTGAAAAGGTTTTTCAGAAACTTCTTCTGAATTTCACCTGGTGGGTGAACCGAAAGGATAAAAACGGAAAGAATATTTTTGGTGGCGGTTTCCTTGGACTGGATAATATCGGAGCTTTTGACCGAAATATGGTTTTAGAGGATGGACAACATCTTGAACAGGCAGACGGAACAAGCTGGATGGCTATGTATGCCTTAAACATGATGCGAATTGCCATGGAATTGGCTCAGTATTACCAAGTGTACGAAGATATGGCCATCAAATTCTTTGAACATTATCTTTATATCGCAGAAGCCATGGAAAACCTGGGTGAAGGAACGAAAGGTCTTTGGAATGAAGAAGATGGTTTTTTCTATGATGTACTTCAGCTTGGAAATGGAAACAGTGTTTCTTTGCGTTTGAGAAGTATTGTTGGATTAATTCCATTATTTGCTGTAGAAATTGTAGATCACCGCCTTCTGGAAAAGATGCCCAACTTCAAAACCAGAATGGAATGGATCTTAAAAAATAAACCTGAACTTACCAAACTGGTCTCTCATTGGGATGAGGAAGGCCAGGGAAGAAAACACCTGATGAGTATCCTTCGTAAAAACAGACTGACAAAGGTATTAACGAGAATGCTTGATGAAAAAGAGTTCTTAAGCTCCTACGGAATCCGGGCTATGTCTAAAGTATATGAGGAAAATCCTTTTGTATTCTCTGTTCATGGCAATGAAAATGTAGTGTATTATACTCCTGCAGAAAGCGATAGTAGAATGTTTGGCGGAAACAGCAATTGGCGTGGTCCCATCTGGTTTCCTATCAATTTCCTGATTGTGGAAAGTTTACAGCGCTTTCATTATTACTACGGAAACAGTCTGAAAGTAGAGCTCCCAACCGGAAGTGGTGAGAAGAAAAACCTGGATGAAGTGGCTCAGAATATCAGTAAAAGACTTTGTTCAATATTTTTAAAGGATGAACATGGACAACGTGCCTTCAATGGCGGAAATCCTAAGTTTAATTATGATGAACATTTTAGAGATTACATTACATTCTTTGAATATTTCCATGGAGATAACGGACGTGGTGTAGGAGCTTCTCATCAAACAGGATGGACTGCTACAGTCGCTAAGCTTATAAAACCAAGATTGACATTTTAAAGATATAACCAATAATAGATGCCGGATGTTTCATTCGGCATTTTTATTCTAAAAAACTTCAAGAAAATAAGAACCAGCGAATTACAATGGATAAAATTTCAAAATATTAACAAGGTCCATTTCATAATTCCCATTATTTTATTAGATTTACCTGATTAAAAAAACATAACAAATATGAAAACAAAATTATTTTTGTTTGCCTCCCTTGTATGCACACTAGGGATGCAAGCACAGATCGTCAATATTCCTGACACATCCTTAAAATCAATTCTTCTATCATCATCTTCGGGTAATACTATTGCCAAAAACCTGAACGGGAATTATTTTGCCATCGACAGTAATAATGATGGACAGATACAGCAAAGCGAGGCAGATCAGGTAGGTTCATTGGAAATCATTAATCTTGATCCCAACGCAACAGGGAATAATCCCATCCAGAATTATCAAGGTATTTTATCTTTTACTCATATTAAAAATATAAAAATTGATTACTGGAATGTTCCATCTAATCCATTCACCATCAGCAACCTTTCTACTTTGGAGAATTTAGAGGTTTCTTTTAATAATTCTGATCCTGGGAATGCTTCAATAAGCAATTGCATTAATTTAAAAAATCTTTCTATAAAAGGAATTCCTCTTCAGAATTTCACAAACAATCCTTCTCTTAAAAACTTAAATATCGGATTTACTTCTAACAGTTATCAGAGTATACTATCAACTATTGAAGGCTTATCTCTTCTGGAAACTTTGACGCTGGAAGGGAATTTCTATGCTTCCGGAGCAACATCCGGAACTTTAAATCTAAGTAATCATCCATCTTTAACACAAGTTACTATCAATTCTTTAGGGCTGTCTTCTCTTAATGTAAGCCATTCTAATATGTTGAATGCTGTTAATATCAATATGGGAGATACATTTCCCGGTTCCTCACCTAAGTATTTCGGAACTTTGAATATAAGTGCCTGCCCTCTCATTACAAACCTAAACATTAACGAAAACTCCAATATAACAGGTCTTATTGCTGAGGCTTCACCTAATTTGCAAAGCATTGAGTGCCATTCTAAATATTTAGGAACTTTAAATATCAATAATTCTACAGGTCTACATTCCGTAAAACTTGCCGGGAATGAAGTCGTGCTCATGAATAATACTCCTTCTCTAAAGGATATTAAAATCACCAAATATGCAGGAACATCTTTCGATGCTACTAATGCAGTAAATCTTGAAAGCCTGGAATTAGGATATTTTGATTATACCACAGCTCCTATCAATCTTTATGGAAATCTTCAGAGTTTAACTATTAATAATAATTTGAAGCTGAAAAAACTTATTGTTGATAATCATACCTTAACTCAGTTTACTATTAATGGATTACCTCAATTAGAGACTCTATCTATCAGCGCAGGATATTTTAATCCTAACAGCACTCCTGTTCCTGATTTTAATACAGAATTCCTGCAATCGGTAAATATTCAGAATTGCCCTGCACTTACTGCTGCTTCTTTTAACGGGCAGAAAGGGTTAAAATCCGTTGTGATCAAAAACTGTCCTGTTTTGCAGGACTTTAATCACAGTAGTTCTATCAATAATTTCACAAATGCTCCTGTATGGGCTTTAAATAGTTTGGAAATGGAAGACTGTGGCTCTCTTCAGTCAGTCAATGTAAGTTATAATAAATTAAACCATTTAAAAATTAAAAATTGCCAGAATCTACAGTCTATTGATGTCAAAAGAAATGAATTGACGGCCTATGAATTAATCAATACAAACAATCTTAAAAATTTAAAATTAACAGGAAATAAATTCACCAATCTGGATATCTCCACAATACCAAGTGTTGTATCATTAGATGGAGCATTTAATTCGTTACAAAGCATTACCGGAACTTCGTCCAATCTTAAAAATTTAGGAATTTTTAGCAATAACCTCACCCATTTGAATATCCATAACTTCCCTAATCTGGATTCACTGATTATCGGAAGAAATCGAATGGTAGATGTAGATTTCAGGGGGCATGCCAAAATCAGAATGATCTATGAGCATGATCCTGATTATGCCTACAGTAATCTGAATCTCCCTTATGCTAATACACCTAATTATACTAAAACATTTAATGTAAATAATTGTACCCAATTACAATTAGTGGCTTTTTCATCATCCTCGTTGGAAAAAATATATGCCAAAAACGGGACTAACGAATCGCTATCTCTTCCTTATAACGCATCCAATCTCCAATATATTTGTTGTGATGCCAGCCAAATCCAAAATGTACAGGACGAGCTTGATATGGGAGGTATAACAGGATGTACTGTAAACAGCGATTGCCCTACTGATAATCTAGTATTGGCAACTTCTACTGTACAGGAAAAAATCTCTACCCAAATATCACCTAATCCTACAAAAGGAAACGTTTCCATTCACTCTGCTCAAAAAATATCATCCATAGAAATCTATGACGGACTTGGAAAAATGATTCAAAAGCAAGCAGGCATCAATGCTCAACATACTCAGCTTTCTATTCATCATCTAACTTCAGGAGTATATATGATAAAGATTATCACTGATAAGGAAATCTTTATAAAGAAAATAATTAAAAATTAATGATGTAAAAAAACCGGATGTTTCATTCGGTTTTTTTTGGTACATATCTTTTTGCCTCGATTGCAAGAATGGTAGAATAGGTGGTTCAAAAAACATTTCATCATTTAGACAAAATCATTTTACATCCGTAACAAAATAAAAAATGAGACCCTCAAGCCTCACTATAGATTTAGATCTTTTCTCCGTTTACCCATACTTCGTACCCGATTTCTACATTCGGTTCTAGTGTTTTGGATACGGAACAGTATTTTTCAAAAGATAATTCTGCAGCTTTTAAAGCTTTCTTAGGATCGATTTCTCCTTCTAAAAGAAATTTCACCTGCATAGATTTAAAAGGTTTTGCATCATCTACCTGAACCCTCTCTCCTTCTACTTCTGCCTGAAAGCTTTTGATTTCCTGACGTTGCTTTTTTAAAATTGAAACTACATCTATCCCACTGCATCCGGCTACAGCCATCAATACACTCTCCATTGGAGAAACCCCTTTAGCTCCCGGCTGCGTAGTATTATCCAGAAGAATGGAATTCCCTTGACTATTTGTACATTCAAATAAGAAATCGTCGTTGATTCTATTAAGTGTTATTTTCATTGTTGCTTATTGCTTGTTACAAAATTATAAAATTCCTCTGGCTTTTATCTCCAAATATTTATTGATAACGTCGATATTCAAATTCTCAGGAAGTGTATAGACTGTATAAATACCGTATTTACGGAGTTCCTGAATAATCAGCTTCTTTTCAAATTCAAATTTTTCAGCCACGATCTCATCATAGATTTCCTGCATATTTTCAGGATTTTTATGGATCAAAGTCTGCAATTCTGAGTTTTTAAAGAATACAATTACCAATAAGTGATTTTTAGCAATTCCTCGAAGATATTTCAACTGACGGTTTAATCCATCCAGCGTTTCAAAGTTGGTAAATAACAAAATCAGACTTCTCTGGTTGATGGAATATTTTACATCCTGATACAACCTGTTGAAATCACTTTCAAAGAAATCAGTTTTGATATTATAAAGTGATTCTGATATTTTTTTAAGCTGTCCGGTTTTATTTTCAGCAGCAATTTTATTTTCAGCCTTTTTAGAAAAAGTCATCATTCCAGCGCGGTCTCCTTTTCTAAGAATAATATGAGACAAAGCCATTGTTGCATTAATAGAGTAATCCAAAAGACTCAGTCCTTTGAAAGGCATCTTCATGGTTCTTCCTTTATCAATCAGCATGAAAATACGCTGTGATTTTTCATCCTGAAATTGGTTTACCATCAAACGATTGGCTTTGGATGTTGCTTTCCAGTTGATTGTTCTGATATCATCTCCCGGCACATACTCTTTAATCTGTTCAAACTCCATGGTATGCCCCAACTTTCTGACCTTTTTAATTCCACCTAGTAGAAATTCACTCTGCAAAGCCATCAATTCATATTTTCTTAAATGAATAAATGATGGGTATGACGGCAACATCGCATCTTTCTGGAAATTGAATCTCTTAGAAACCAAGCCCAGTGGCGACGATGCATACACATTCAGACTTCCAAAATGATATTCTCCTCTTTCTTTAGGTTCCAAGCTATATTGAAAGAAAGTATTCGCTCCGGAATTGATTGTCTTTTCTATCAAAAAATCTCTTTTCTGAAATTGAAATGGTATTTCATCAATGACTTTAGCTCTGATCTTAAAACTATAGTTATTTTTAATATCAATCTTCACAAAGTTCTCGTCACCATTGGAAAGCTTTTCCGGTAATATTCTTTGTGCCTGGACAGCATCTTTTTGATTAAAAACCAGCAGATAATCAACCATAACTGCGAGAAAACAAATCAATAAAGTAATATGGGCTACCCACATCAGCACAGGAAAGAAAAATGCCAGAACATACAGGATTCCCACTCCGATGAGTGTAAAAAAGAAACGTGTATTGATGTATAAGTTTTTCATTGTTTAGGTGGCAGGTAGCAGTTTATCGTTTTAGGCAGACATTCATTAACTTCATGTTAAGAGTAATTATTGTAAGGAGTTAATTAAACCGTTCAACATTGGTATTTCAATAATTTCCTATTACCTATCTTGGAATCTCTATTCCTTCTAAAATTTGACGGATAATTTCATCAGCAGTAAGACCTTCCATTTCTCTTTCCGGAGAAACGATTACTCTGTGTCTTAAAACAGCATAACTTGCTTCTTTAATATCTTCCGGCGTGACAAAGTCTCTGCCTCTCAATGCAGCAAAAGCTTTAGAAGCAGTGAGAAGTGCTAATGACGCTCTTGGTGAAGCTCCAAGATATAGAAACTGGTTTTCTCTGGTATTGATAATAATCTTAGCGATATATTCCATCAGTTGGGCTTCAACAATAATTTCCTTTACCAGATGTTGATAGCTTTTCAGTTGCTCTGCTGTGATCACATGATGTACACCTTCTGTTTTATCTTCTTTCTTGCTTTCATGCTGATTTTTAATGATCGCAATTTCTTGCTCAAGGTTAGGATATCCTACATTAATTTTAAACAAGAAACGGTCTAGCTGCGCTTCAGGAAGTCTATATGTTCCTTCATGCTCAATTGGGTTTTGGGTAGCTACCACCAAGAATGGCTCCTCCATAATATAACGGGTTCCATCCATCGTGATCTGCCTTTCTTCCATTACTTCAAATAAAGCAGCCTGGGTTTTGGCTGGCGATCTGTTGATCTCATCAATTAATATAAAGTTGGAGAAGATAGGCCCTTTTTTAAATTCAAATTCAGAGTTTTTCACACTGAAAACTGAAGTTCCCAGAATATCGGAAGGCATCAAATCGGGTGTAAACTGGATTCTGCTAAAACCAACATCAACTGTTTTAGCTAATAGTTTTGCTGTAATCGTTTTGGCAACTCCGGGAACACCTTCTATCAAAACGTGTCCATTGGAAAGTAATGCTGCCAGTAAATGTTCTATCATTTTCTCCTGCCCCACAATTACTTTGCCTATTTCGGTTTTTACTTTATCCAGGCTTGCACGAAGCTCAATCATATCAATTCTTGACTGAAACTGGGCTTCGTTTTTATTGAGATCGATAGAAGGTTGATTTTCTATGTTTGGGTTATCAAGATTTTCCATAATTTTTTTCTTTTGTTTTGATAGGACTTCGTTCTATCTTTGGCTAAATCGTCCCTTTGGGACTATTATTTTAGTATTTCGTCTAGTAATTTATTGATTCTTGCCAGATCTTCTTTCATTACACTGGCATAAGGATCTTGGGCTTTTTTAATCAGAGTAATAGCCTCATTAATCATTTCTATAGGTTTCCCTGTTTTCAACTGCAGCTTTTTAGTAAATTCTTCATCCAGAGTCTGAGTATCAATGAGAAGATCCAGTCTTACTTTATTCAGAAAATATTGGGCTTTTTTGGCCATCATATCATGAAAATCTCCTTCCTGAAGGTAGAGATTTCCTATACTTTTTACAAAATCCAGGGATGTATTCCTCAATGGCTCTATAACAGGTACTATTCTCTGCTTCCTTTTTGCATTAAAGAATATAAAAAGAATAAGCCCGCCAAGAAATACCCACCAGGCATATTTCAAAGCTGGATTTCCTAATACAAATCGCATGAAAAAACGAGAAACATTCGTATGATTCTCCACAAACCAAATCGTCTCTCTATCCTGCAAATAAGAAAACACATCCTCCGCATATTTTATATTCCCAGGTTTTAGTAAATAATAATTGGTGAGAAAAAGGGGTTCACTATGGATATAAAAATTTCCTTTTCCAAATTTTACTTTAATAAAGTTTGCCTGATCTGTATTTTTCTTCTCTATTGTTTTCCCAAGAACTTCTACGCCCGGTTTGATGAAAGAAAACCCTTTTCCTGAAGGAAATTTATCTAATTGGATAAAGTCATTCTGGTATTTCTTATCTGTAAACTTCAATACATTTTCGTCCTCGAAAGAAATCTCTGAGCTATGAAATCCAATGCTGTCTGCAATTTCTTTAGGCATAAAACTCATGATCAACATCGCATCTGAGCCCTTTGAAACCTGATCCATAATTTTCTTCCAGGATTCTGTATCAATATCGGTTTCAATAACAACAATATTATGGGCTTCTTTTTTATGCTGGCTATAATATTCGTAAGGAACCTGCTCGATCTTCTTCAGATGAGTTTTAAAAAGATCTTTAGCTTCATTATCAAATACAAACAGTCCAAATGGTGATTTTTCATTGACATCAAAATTCTTACGCCAATCGGTTGTTTCTTTTTTATTCACATCAAGCAATGCCAAAATAACCATCACAACGATGAAGATCACAGCATATATTCTGAAAGTCTTATTCATGGTTAGTTGGATTATGGTTTAAATACCTGATATTGATTTTTAAATTTCTGATAGCTCTGCTCGTCAATATTGAACTCTCCATACCATACGTAATCGAAAATGTAAGAAAGATCAGAAAATTCACTTTTTAGATGGGGAACTTTTAATTCTGCGACATAGTCTTTATTTGTTTTTTCAGGATTCCAGTTAATCAGTTTTTTATCACTCAACTTTTTAAGAATAAATAAGAACTGATAACGAACTGCTGAACGATAATCTCCTGTAAGTTCAAACCTGGCAATGCTCTCAGGAAAGTTTATTTCATGGATATTTTCATGCAATTCTTCTACATTCAGATTCAACTTTTTATTCTTTTTACCAAAAATAAAATTCCCATCTTTTCCAAGAATATATTTAATGATAAAATAAAGAAGGAACCCAACCAAAATGATCGCAAAAAGGCGAATAACCACTCCTGTAAACTCAGAGGATTTTGTAAAAACCGTATCTCCAAAAATACTACGCAAAATACGATCTACCTTCTTTAGAAGTTTTTGCCAGAATGATTCTCTGGGTTTTGAGACTGAATAATCAAATTCATTTCCTTTATATCTTGACGGAACATTTTGCTTAAACTCTTTAGGATACACTGAGTTGTCTGAAACCGGATTCTTCACCAATACAGAATCTGCACGCAGCATATTATGATAATGCCCAGTCGTATAAAGTGAGTCTTCCATATACCCATCATCCTGAGCTTTTACAAAGCCAAGGGAGAATAAAAACAATATGAAAAAAAGAATTCTACTCATTGATTCCAATAGTATCTATTTCCTCAAGTTCTACTTTTTGATGAAGGTCTGTTCTACTATCATAGTACATTAATCCAGCATTTACATACAACAGATTAGAAAGGAAGAATGAAAGCAGCATTGAGATTCCATAAAATACAAAAAATGCAATCCCAAAACCTCCTGTAAAAGGATCTTGCTCAAAATTTCCATCCGGAGATGTTGTCAACATCGAACCATAAAAAAAGATCATTGGGATATATGTAAATACTGAACTTGCTATAGATATTATAATAAACATTACAAACGATGCAGCCCAGTATTTCCAGTATGGAGATTTCTCACTTCCATTAGGATAAGAAAACTGTGAACGGATAGAATAGCTCAAACTTTCCATAAACCCTCTTCCTGAATTAAAATAATCGTACATCAAAAATGTAACGACATTAAATATGGTAGGATACACCAGCATTACAATAAAAATCCCGATAATAACAAAGATCAGAAGATAAGAAAACCCTAACACAAATAAAGATAAAGGTGCTACAATAAACGTCATTCCAAGACACAGCTTAGCAATTTTACCTAAGTTCTTTTTGAAGTCTCCTAAAATCTCATCTGTTTTTATACTTTTTGCTCCCTGTGCTATTCTTTTCAGGTAAAAAATGGGATAAAGATAATTGATAATAGCCAATAGCATAAAAAGTAGAAATGTTATGATTCCCACAACAATCAGTACTCCTGAATTATTGTCAAAATATTGATCAAAATAATAGCTATCACCATTGATATTGGAACCGAAAATTTGAGAAAAAAGTTCTCTATATCCAAAAATAAAGACTGTTACCATTAAAATTAACAGTAAGCCATTGATCAGAATATAATTTTTAAAATAATTCTTTCCGTATAATTTGAAAAAGTTGAAACTATCACTGATGAAAGTTCCAAAGTCTCTTTTTTTATAAAATTGTATCATTAACGTGTTTATTAGTTTTTTTATTGACAATGGATGGATATACAAAATAGTAGAATCCTATAACAGCCAGAGATCCCAGAATAATGATCAAATTTAGGATTACAGGCATTCTCAAAGCATGTCTTGTCACATATCCTTCAATAATTCCAGCACAGATAGTAAAAGGAACAGTGCTTAAAAATATTTTAAAAGAATCTTTAAATCCTTTTTTAAAAGAATTAAATCTCGAAAAGGTTCTTGGAAACAGAATAGATGCTCCTAAAATCAATCCACACATAGCTTCTACTACCATAGCAAAGATTTCAAAAACCCCATGAAGCCAAATTCCTCTTGCACTGTCTTTTAAAGCTCCGTAATCATAGAAAAAATACTGAAAAGACCCCAGCATTACACTATTGGAAAGTAAAGCAAATAGGGTTCCTACTCCTCCTGCAATTCCGTAAATGTATAATTTAGCTCCAACCTGAATATTATTGAAAATAATTCCGATAGTTGTTCCCCAAGTTGTACCACTCTGATACACCCCTACTGCATTATTCTTTTTAATATTTTCGATCGTTTCATTTACATAGCTTTCTCCAAGAATAATATTAACAAATTCTTTGTCATAAGCTGCAGAAATTACTCCTATTAAAGTAAAAAGCACAAAAAATAAAAAGGCATATAACAGATACCTCCGATACTGATACACAAGTAACGGAACCTCAGTTTTAAAGAAATAAACCAATCTGTTCTCCTCTACTCTTTTGGTTTTATAAATCTTTTGGAAGATTTGTGAAGAAAGGTGATTCAGATAAACAGTTGTATTGCTTTTAGGATAATAGGTCTGAGCAAAAGAAAGATCATTGATCAGGTTAATATACAATGAAGACAGGTCATCAGGATTTTTTTTAATTTTCCCATCAATAACCTGTTCTATTCCCAACCATTTTTCTTTATTTTGTTTAATGAAATAAACTTCTCTCATAATTGTAAAGGCTAAAATAATAAAAATTATGTCTCAGATCGCGATAAATACCTCACAAAATGTAAATATTAACTTCAATACTGCAAGTGTTGGAGAAAGAATGCTTGCATTTATCATTGATCTCCTGATAAGGGTTGCATACATCCTAGTTGTCCTTTATTTATTTTTCAATATTTTTGATTTGGGATATTTATTGAACGGTTTAGACAGCTGGTCAGTGATGGCAGTATATATCATTCTTACCTTTCCCACCTATATTTATCCTGTTGTTTTAGAAAGTTTAATGGAGGGGCAAACTCCGGGAAAAAAACTGATGAAGATCCGAGTGGTAAAAATCGATGGATACCAGGCTAGTTTTGGGGATTATCTTATCCGTTGGGTATTCAGACTTATAGATGTCTCTTTTGCCGGCGTAGTAGGTTTAATTTCAATGATTGTTTCCAAAAATAATCAGCGCTTAGGAGATATTGCTTCTGGTACAGCGGTAATTTCGCTAAAAAATAACATCAATATTTCTCATACTATTTTAGAGAATATCAACGAAGATTATGTACCCTCATTTCCTCAGGTTATTGCTTTGAGTGATAACGACATGAGAATCATCAAGGATAATTATACCAAAGCTTTAAAAGTAGATGACCGACAAATCATCAGTAAACTTTCCGATAAGATCAAAAGTATTCTGAAACTGGAAATAGATCCGACCAAGATGACGGAAAGACAATTTATTAATGTTATTATCAAAGACTATAATTATTACACAGGGAAGGATAATTAATACAATTGTCAATACCCGCTTTTGTTTCATAAGTAAATAGTAAATAAGAAAACTATTGCCCAGAATACATTTTATCAGTCCTCATAATTTTCGTATCTTTAATAATAATAAACCCTCTATCATGAAATTTGAAAACAACAGATCAGGAAATGGCGGAGTTCTTACTCTGAATAATGATGTAAAAGAAGTAGGAAGATTAACCTATACCATTTTTCCTGAGGATCAAAAACTGATCATTTCTTTTGTGCTGGTTCATCCTGAATTTGAAGGACGAGGAATGGGAAAATTCTTAGTAGAAGAGGCCATCAAATTTGCAAGAGAAAATAGCTGGAACGTTTATCCGCACTGTTCCTATGCTAGAGCAGTGATGATGAGAATGAATGATGTAGAGGATATTTTCTTAAAGAATTAATACTTCATTCACCAGAATTTCTTCAATATTATCTGGATAATCAACCTTCAGATGATGATCGGATGCAACCCATTCCATAATTTCCTGAAGTTGTAACACTTTAGAATTCGGAATTCCCATTTTATCCAAAGCACAAGCATTACATTCCTGTTCATATTGATTATGAATAGGAATCACAAACAGTTTTTTATCCATAAAAAGGGCTTCTGCGGGAGTTTCAAAACCTGCATTACAAAGAATACCCTCGCAGCCTTCAAAATATTTCAGATATTGAGTTTCATCGATTGGAAATACTTCTACATTTTTTACTTTAACCTGTACTTTACTATATTTTGAAAATACCTTCCACTCTACCGGAATCTTTCTTAAAACCTTAATGATGTTTTCATCGGCAAAACTTGGAAGATAGACAAGATAATACCCTTTCTTATATGGATTAAGGTTTCGGATTTTTCTTCGGATTACAGGCTTTTTAATTTGGGAATGATAATTTTCAAAATGAAAACCAATCTTTCTTTCACTAGGAACGTAGTATTTCAAAATCATTTCTCCCAGAAAATCTTTTTTATCAGGTTTGGGAGTTTCGGAAAAACTCATAGATGCCTGATGGCTAAGTTCAATCATAGGAAGTTTCTTCAGCTTAGAAGCCCATCCCGTTAAAGGTTCATAATCATTGATGATTAAATCATATTGAGATAGCTCTAAATTCTTGATTGTTTTGGCAGCATCAATAAATTTATTATCCGTAAACGTTTTACGATAGGATAAACCGCCTGTTTTGTTATAAAGAAGAGAAATACCTCTATATTGAAAATTAATGTCAAAATCAGCCTTTAATTGCGATTGGTGCCCACTAATAAGTGTATCTACCGAAGCATATTTTTTGAGTATCGGAATAATCTCCTGTGCTCTAGCTACGTGCCCGTTCCCGGTACCCTGAAATGCATACAGAATTTTCATTAAGTAAAATTAGTTACGATTTTTAAAAGCTCGGAATTATCCATCTCCTGAATTTCTTCTACTTCATCATCTTTCAATAAATGTTTATGGTCGTCGTAATAAAAAATCTTCCATTCTTTATTATGATATTCCAAAGCGGACAGATTTTCGATCCAGTCACCAGAGTTCAGATATGTACAAGATCCTTTTTTATTGACAACTTCCCGAATTTGCGGTTGATGAATATGTCCGCAAACCACATAGTCATAATGATTATCAATGGCCAATTCGGAAGCTGTAAGTTCAAAGTCACCAATGTACTTCACTGCTTTTTTCACATTATTTTTAATTTTTTTTGAAAATGAATATTTTTCTTTACCCATTTTCTCTAAAAACCAATTCACTACATTATTGATGATGATTAAAAGGTCGTATCCTTTTCCGCCAAGTTTGGCAATCCATTTAGAATGTTGGACTGATGCATCGAAAACATCGCCATGAAAGATCCAGGTTTTCTTCTGATCAATTGTCAGACAGATTTTATTACAAACTTTGAGTTTTCCCAATTCAAAGTCAGTAAACTTACGGAACATTTCATCATGATTACCTGTAATATAATAAACATCCGTATTCTTAGTAGCAAATGAAAGGATCTTTCGGATCACTTTCAAGTGAGGTTTAGGGAAGTAAGACTTTTTGAATTGCCAGATATCAATGATATCACCATTCAAAACCAAAGTTTTAGGCTGTATAGAATTGAGGTATCTCAGCAATTCCTTAGCCTTACATCCATAAGTTCCCAAATGAACATCCGATATGACAACTAACTCAACGTTTCTTTTCATCCGTATATTTTTCAGCTTTTAATTTGCCGGATGGAACGCCTTCTATTTCTTCAGTATCAAAAAACATCAAGGCGTTTCATAGTTTTTTACAAAGAAACTAATTGAAAGTTAACTGTATATGAATGCTATATTATTTTTTATAAAGAGTTCATTAGCTCTTCTGTGATCTCCATGTTGTGATAAACATTCTGAACATCGTCATCATCTTCGAAACGCTCAAGCATTTTCATATTGGCTTTGAACTGCTCTTCGTTGACTTCTTTTGTATTATTTGGAATTCTTTGCAATTCTGCACTTTTTGCTTCAATTCCAAGTTCATCCAATTTGTGAGATAAAGAACCGAAATCTTCAAAAGCTGTAGTAATCATTACTTCCTCTTCGTCCTTTTCTACATCTTCAGCCCCACCATCAATCATTTCCATTTCGAAATCATCCCATTCCATTTTAACCTGAGCTAAATCGATTGTAAAAATTCCTTTTCTGTCGAAGATAAATGCTAGTTCACCATTTTTACCAAGGTTCCCATCAAATTTATTAAAAATAGCTCTTACATTCGCTACAGTTCTTGTTGTATTGTTTGTAGTACATTCTACAAAAAAGGCAACACCACCTTGTCCATAACCTTCATAGGTAACTTCTTCGTAGTTTTCAGCATCTGCACCACTCGCTTTTTTAATCGCTCTTTCTACATTATCCTTGGGCATGTTTGCCCCTTTCGCGTTTTGGATACATCTTCTCAATGCCGGGTTAGCTTCAGGATCTGTTCCCCCTGCTTTTACTGCTAATGCAATATCTTTACCTATTTTAGAGAAAGTTTTGGCCATTTTATCCCATCTGGCCATTTTAGAAGCTTTTCTATATTCAAATGCTCTTCCCATTTTTAATTTTTAAATTTCAACAAAATTACTTAAAAGTCTACAAAAAAAAAATACCTCCAAAAAAATTGGAGGTATTCATTATTTAGAAAAATTAATTATTTTTTCTTTTTAGCAGCAGCTTTTTTCTTAGCTGGAGCTTTACCTTTTTTCACTACAGTCTTCTTCACTACTACGTCTAGATCAGATTTCTTAAGTGCATCCCAAGCAGCACCGTTGATAGCTTCAACAACTACTTTTCTGTCAACCATTCTGTCAGCGTCAGAAGCTTTTGCAGGAACTTGAGCATCTCTAGAACCAACACCAGTTGATTTTAATTGGTTACCGTCAACTCCTCTAGCTTCAAGAGCACCTACTACAGAAGCAGCTCTTTCTCTTGAAAGTTTCAAGTTGTAAGCAGCAGCACCTTTAGCATCAGTGTGACCTGTTACTAAGAAAGTACCATCCTTAGATTCTTTAATAATTCTAGCAGCCTCATCTAGCTTAGTGTTAGATTCTGGTCTGATAGTAGCTTTGTTAAAGTTGAACAAGATACCTTTAAGAGCACCTGTAGCATCTTTAGCAATTACGTCTTTTGGTTTAGGACATCCGTTGTATTCTGGAAGACCTGGAACTGTAGGACAAGCATCGTCTTTATCAAGGATACCGTCACCGTCTGTATCTGGCCAAGGACAACCTTTGTTTTCAGCAGGACCTGCTACTGTAGGACAAGCATCATCTTTATCGATAACACCGTCACCGTCTGTATCTGGCCAAGGACAACCGTTGTTTTCAACTGGACCAGCTACATCTGGACATTGATCGTCTTTATCTGGAACTCCGTCACCGTCTGTATCAGGACATCCTTGGAATTCTGGAAGACCTGGTGTATCTGGACAAAGATCGTCTTTATCTAGGATACCATCCTTATCTCTATCTCTGTTTCCGAATCTGAATAAGATAGATGCAGAAGCTTGCCAGAAGTTAGCAACTGTAGACTTATCACCTGGAGTTGATACATAATCTCCTTGGATACCAAGACCGAAGTTTTTAGTTACCCAGAAGTTAGCACCAGCACCAGTAGCTACTGTAAAATGGTTAGCTTTACCAGCCTCGTTACCATCTTTTCCGTTAGGAACAGCTCTATCTAATACATTACCATTAGCATCAAGACCATTTTGTGGGAAAGATTGCCCAGTATAGTCATGTCTAAGGTAGTTAGCACCAACTCTTAAATATGGATCAAACCAAGATTCTTCGTTCCATAAAAGACCAGCACCGTGAGCCTGGAAACCAAGACCTGTCATTAGGAAAAATTCTTTCCCCATGTTGAATCTTTTGTTTTCAACATTTCCAACAGAAGTTTGCCAGTCAATAACTAAACCTTTACCAACGTTTCTAGCAACTGTTAACTTAGATAGTGGAGGTGTAATAGAATAACTGTTCATGTTGAACAGGTTCTTTGTCAAATTTTTCGCAGAGAACGTGTTACCGAATGAAGATCTTGCTGCTACGTGGTTTTCAGCGTGAGCACCAACTCCGATTAACCACGGATTGTTGGTAGTCTGTGCGAAAACAGTAGAGGCAACGGTAAGCGCCAATGCTGAAATTCCTAATTTTAGATTTTTCATAGAATTAAATGATTAAATAATTGATAATGCAAAATAAATATAATTTTTCTTTATATACAAAGTTTTTCAAATGATTTTTAACTTTTCTTTAATATTCTGTCCAGGTTCCGCTTATTTTCTCTATCTTTAATGGCCTCTCTTTTATCGAAAAGCTTTTTCCCTCTACCCAGCGCTATCAGCACCTTTGCTTTCCCTCGATCAGTGATATATAATTTCAAAGGTATAATCGTGTTTCCTGCATCTTTTAACTTTTTTTCAAGTTTTTGCAATTCTTTTTTGTGCAAGAGCAATTTCCGTTCCCTTTTTGTTTTATGATTGTAAAAAGTTCCTAATTTATACTCATCAATCATCATGTTGATGATGTATAATTCCCCATCAATAAACTGACAGAACGATTCTGTGATAGATGCTTTGGAAGAGCGTAAAGATTTTATTTCCGTACCCGTTAAAACCATACCTGCTTCGTATTCTTCAAGAATTTCATACTCAAAACGTGCTCTTTTATTTAATATGTTAACTGTTTTCTCAATCTTCATCATTTTAAAATTTCGTTAATGAAATATATAAAAAATACCATACATTTAAAAACTTGACTATTATATTATTACAAAATACCCAAATTCTTTTCGTATTTTTGCGCCAAATTTACAAAACTATATGTTAACAGTATCTAACTTATCTTTACAATTCGGGAAAAGAGTTCTTTTTGACGAGGTAAATATTATGTTTACCAAAGGAAATTGCTACGGAATTATCGGAGCAAACGGAGCAGGAAAGTCTACATTCCTTAAAATATTAACAGGAAAGCAGGATCCTACAACAGGTCATGTATCTCTGGAACCTGGGAAAAGAATGTCAGTTTTGGAGCAGGATCACTTTGCTTATGATCAGTTTACTGTTCTTGAAGCTGTATTAAGAGGTAATAAAAAATTATTTGAGATAAAGGAGGAAATGGATGCGTTATACGCTAAAGAAGATTTCTCCGATGAAGATGGAATTAAAGCAGGTGAACTAGGTGTAATCTATGATGAAATGGGTGGATGGACTGCAGAATCTGATGCACAAACCATGCTTTCTAACGTTGGAATCAGTGATGATATGCACTGGCAATTGATGAGTGAACTTGAGAACAAAGACAAAGTAAAGGTTCTTTTGGCTCAGGCACTTTTCGGTAATCCTGATGTATTGATTCTGGATGAGCCTACCAATGACCTTGACATTGATACAATCTCTTGGTTAGAGGATTTCCTTGCTGATTATGAAAACACAGTAATCGTGGTATCTCACGACCGTCACTTCTTAGATACAGTGTGTACGCACATTGGTGACCTAGATTATTCTAAACTTAATCTTTATACAGGTAACTATTCTTTCTGGTATCAGGCATCTCAATTAGCGACAAGACAAAGAGCTCAGGCTAACAAGAAAGCTGAAGAGAAGAAAAAAGAGCTTCAGGACTTCATCGCAAGATTCAGTTCTAACGTTGCTAAGGCTAAACAGGCTACAGCAAGAAAGAAAATGATCGACAAATTAAATATTGACGATATTAAGCCTTCTTCAAGAAGATACCCTGCTATTATTTTCGAAATGGAAAGAGAAGCAGGAGATCAGATCCTAGATGTAAAAGGTCTTGAAAAAACAAAAGACGGAGAATTATTATTCTCTAATATTGATTTAAATCTTAAAAAGGGAGATAAAGTAGCTGTACTTTCTAAAAACTCTTTAGCAATCACAGAATTTTTCGAAATTTTGGCTGGAAATGTTGAAGCAGACAAAGGAACTGTTGCTTGGGGAGTTACTACGAACCAGTCTCACATGCCTTTAGATAACACCAACTTCTTCCAGGAAGATTTAAGTTTGGTTGATTGGTTAAGACAATTCACTAAAAATGATGAGGAGCGTCACGAAGAATTCGTAAGAGGATTCTTAGGAAGAATGCTTTTCTCTGGTGACGAGGCATTAAAATCTTGTAAAGTACTTTCCGGAGGTGAAAAAATGAGATGTATGTTCAGTAGAATGATGCTTCAGAAAGCTAACGTTCTTTTACTTGACGAACCTACCAACCACTTAGACCTTGAAAGTATCACGACATTGAACAACTCATTGTCTAACTTCAAAGGGAATCTTTTATTAGCATCTCATGACCACGAAATGTTGTCAACTGTCTGTAACAGAATCATCGAACTGACTCCTAACGGAATTATCGATAGAGAAATGACTTACGACGAGTACCTAGCTGATAAAAAAGTAAAGGAATTAAGAGAAAAAATGTATTCTTAATCTGATACATGTACTGAAATATAAAAATACCTCAAAGCAATGCTTTGAGGTATTTTCGTTTAAACAATAAATAAAATAATTATTTTGTAAGTTTTGTTGTTGGAAGAGCAACAGTTCCCGGATCTTTCCATAATCCGTCTTTTTCTGCTCTCTTTTTAATAGCCTGAGCTCTTTTCTCACTATCCGGGTGAGAATTGAACATTTTTTCAAAGCCGGATTGTGTATTTCCTTGCGATAACAAAGCCAATTTCTTGAAAGCAGTATACGCTCCTACAACATCATATTTATTAGCTTTCATAAAGTCATAAGAATAGGTATCTGCTTCTGATTCCTGCTTTTTACTGTGAGCAGCATCCAAAAATTCGTTTGCCATTTTCCCGATCTGGCTATCGTTAAGAGTAGCTACTGCACCAGACGCTGATGAAGCTGCATCTAATGCTGCTGCCTTTAAATAAGCAGATTTCATAGCATCTTTTGTATCTTCATTTTTAACGTGACCGATTTCGTGGCCAATTACAGCCAATAATTCGTTATCTGTCATGATATCCATCAAAGAAGAGAATACACGTACACTTCCGTCTGCACAAGCAAAAGCGTTGATATCTTTTACTTTATATACTTTATAGTTCAAATTCAGACCGTCTTGTGTTTTGTGTTTTCCAAACAATTTGTTCAATCTTACAGTATAAGGATCTTTTGGCCCTGCTACCTGATTGTTTTTATCCATCCAATCTACTGATTCTTTGGATAATTTAATAGCATCTTCGTTGGTAAATGTTAAAGCTTTTGCACCTTTTGAAACAACCCCGGCAGCTTTTCCGAGATTAAATTGTGCATTCATTGAATTCATTGCGCCTAAAAAAGTAAGGCATACGATAATTTTTTTCATAGTCATTTAAATTTGGAGCACGAAGGTAATCAATTTTTAACAATTATTAAGTCAAAACTTAGGACTCTATCCATTCAAAATGCTATTTTTTTTCCTTATTTTTGTGAACATGAGTCAAAAATGGATTTACAAGCCCGAACCCGATGAGGAAGTTGTGGACGGACTAAGTTCGTCACTTGGTTTTGGTACTTTTGAATCTAAGCTTCTCGTTCTAAGAGGAATTGACAATTATCAAAAGGCGAGAGAATTTTTCAAACCAAACCTTAACGATATACACAGTCCATTTTTAATGGCAGATATGCAAAAGGCTGTAGAGCGTATTGCTACTGCAATTGAAAATGGCGAAAAAATATTGGTATATGGTGATTATGACGTGGATGGAACCACCGCAGTTGCTTTAATGTACCTTTACCTCAGCAAAATTGTTGAGAAAAAATATCTTGATTACTATATTCCGGACAGAAATTCTGAAGGATATGGAATATCTACTGAAGGAATTGATTTTGCTAAAGAAAATGGTTTTTCATTAATCATTGCACTGGACTGCGGAATCAAGGCTCTTGATATGATTAATTATGCTTCTGAATTGGGGATAGATTTTATTATCTGTGATCACCACCTTCCCGGTGAAGAAATTCCTAATGCAGCAGCTGTACTTGACCCTAAAAGAAGTGACTGCAGATATCCGTTCAAGGAACTTTCCGGATGTGGTGTAGGTTTCAAGCTTTGCCAGGGACTTAATACTATTTATAAAATTCCTGATGCTGAGTTATTTGAGCTCACTGATCTTTTGGCTATTTCCATCGCAGCTGATATTGTTTCGATGACTGGTGAAAACAGAGTTCTTGCGAAAATGGGATTGAAAACTCTTAGAAAGACAAGAAATCTCGGATTAAGGCTTTTAATTCCGGAGGATAAGCTATCTCATTTTGAAATTTCAAATATTGTTTTTGAAATTGCTCCTAAAATAAATGCTGCCGGAAGAATTTCTCATGGAAAAGCGGCTGTTGAACTTATGGTTTCTGACAACCTTAAACATGCGAATCAGATCGTTAGTGATATCATGAACCTCAACGATGAAAGACGAGAATTGGATATGAATTCTACCCTTTCGGCCTTGAACCAGATTATAGAGTCTCAGCAGGAAACAAAGCATACAACCATTGTTTATCATCCTGAATGGAATAAAGGTGTAATCGGAATTGTTGCATCAAGACTTATTGAAACTTATTATAAACCTACATTGGTATTTACTGATGGGAATAATGGTGAAATGGTAGCTTCTGCAAGATCTGTATCTGATTTCGATGTGCACGAAGCGCTTGATATGTGTTCTGAATATTTTCTTAAATTCGGAGGGCATCACGCTGCTGCAGGGCTTTCAATGGAAAAGGAAAAGTTTGAAGCTTTCAAGCTAAAGTTTGAGAAAATTGTTTCGGAAAAAATTCAGGAACATCAGAAAGAACCATCCATTACGATTGATTGTGAAATAAATATTGATGACATAAACAGAGAGTTTATCAATTTCCATAGAAAACTAGCTCCTTTTGGCCCACACAATATGAAACCTATCTTCACTCTGACAGATCAAAGGCTTTCAGGCTATGTAAAAACAATGGGTAAAGATAACAATCACCTGAAATTTTATATCAGACAGGAATCTAATGGAAGAAATATTGAATGTGTCGGCTTCAAACTGGGACAGTTTGTAGAAGATTTTAAAAATAAAAATTTTGATCTTGCTTTTACCCTTGAAGAAAATCATTGGAAGGGTAATGTGACTCATTATCTGAATATAAAGGATGTTAAGTTCAGGGATTAACTGATGTCCTACAGGATTTTGGTTTCTAAGCTTTAGACTTTGTAAAGTAAAAACCCAATCTTCCAATTATAATTAAATACAACACTCCCCTACTACACTCATATGAAAAAAATCGGTCTATTTTTCGGATCTTTTAACCCGATCCATATCGGGCATCTTATTTTAGCGAATTATATTCTGGAAAATTCAGATATGGATGAGCTATGGTTTGTAGTGAGTCCACAGAATCCTTTTAAAGACAAAAAATCGTTATTAAAGGATCACAACAGGTTGGATATGGTACAGCTTGCAGTGAAAAATTATCCAAATATGCGAGCTTCCAATGTAGAATTTTCTCTTCCGAAGCCAAGCTATACAATTGATACGCTTACTTATCTTCATGAAAAACATCCTGACTATTCTTTTAGTCTTATTATGGGTGAGGATAATCTGGACAGTCTTCATAAATGGAAAAATTCTGATGCATTGATCAAAAATCATCATATTATTGTTTATCCAAGAGTATTTGAAGGGGAAAAGAAAGATTCTGAATATCTTCAGCATGAAAATATTTCTATAATAAAAGCTCCTGTGATTGAACTTTCTGCTACTGAGATCCGTAATATGATTAAAGAGGGAAAGAATGTAAGGCCAATGTTACCGCCTGAAGTTTTTGAGTATTTGGATGGAAGTAATTTTTATCAGTAATTTTGTAAAACCAGAAATTAGAGGGCAAAAATGAGAAGTCAGAGAAAGTCTCTTACTTTTTAGCTTTCAACTTATGCTTATATACATGAACTTCATCGAAAAATTCTTCTCAAAATATTCTCAGGAAAAACTTATTAAATGGTTTAAACAGATTTGTCTTGCAGAGGCTATTTCATGTGTTTTATTGTATTGTGTTGCTATGATCTGGATTCGATATGATGAAAATCTCTATTCTATTATTTTCATAAGTGTTGTTGGTAGTTTACACGGATTATTTTTCACACTTTATCTTTTACTTTGTCTCCCTGCCAGAAAAATTTATAACTGGGATGATGAAGATTTTGTATTTGCATTATTAGCTGCATTTTTCCCTTTCGCTACGGTATGGGTAGATAAAAAGCTGGCTCAATTCGACAGAGAATAAAATTATTTTTCATAAAATTTCATGTTTTGCTGTAACAAAATTCTTGTTACAGTTGTCTTATTATACAGAAAGGTCAGGCAAACAATTTTTCAAAGTAAATTTTTAACATCTGAAAATCAATACTTTAAAATTATTATATATTATTTTTAAGTACTTTGTATTGCATGATACTAAATTTATTATATATCTTTGTAATGTTAAATAACAAACCATACAAGCTATTAATTAAAAAATAATAATCATGAAAACTCAAATTCTCATTGCAGCTCTATTTTTCAGCGGACTGATTACAGCTCAACAGAAAAAAGATAGTTTAAAAGTAAATGCTATTGAGGCAGTCAATATCAAGAAACAGGTTTTCAAAAAACAAGGAGACCGTCTTGTATATGATGTAGCAGCTTCTCCTATTGCTAAAGGCACTAATACATTTAACCTTTTAAAACAAACACCTATGATTTCCAGCATTGATGGTAAAACATTGAAAATTCTTGGAAAATCTGATGCTGTTATTTACATCAATAACAAAAAAACGAATATGGATTCTGAAGCATTGATTGAAATGCTGAAGTCTACTCCATCGGAAGATATTCAGAAAATTGAAGTGATTACCGTTCCCGGAAGTGAGTTTCAGGTGGAATCTAAGGAAGGTGTGATCAATATTGTGATGAAAAAGAGCAAAAACAATGGCTATAATGGGACTTTGAAAATGCAAAATGAGCAGGCGTATTATAACAATCCATCGGCAGGTGCTTCTTTCAATTTCAGACAGGGAAAATGGTCAGGAAATTCCAATTTCAGAATGGGCAGCTGGACAGAAAGACAAAGATATACTCTGTCTAACGGAGATTCTACTTTTAGAAATGAATCTTATGGATCTAATGATGATCCCAATAAAAACTTCGGTGGCGGATTCAATCTTGATTATGAGATCAGCAAAAAACAAAGCTTAGGACTGTCTTATAATATGAGATACAACAAAAGTTTCGATTCTGTTCTGGATATGATGAACTGGCAAAATGGACAATTATCCAATAGAACGATCAATAATGAAGATGCTCAAACCAGAAATCACTCTTTTAATCTGAACTATGAAATAAAAACAGACTCTATAGGAAGTAAATTAACCTCGAATGTTTCTTATTTATGGTTTAACAGAGACAAAGTAAGTTTCAATGAGAGTATTCCTTTAGATGTTCAGCCTTTAAGTGAAGCGTATAAAAAGAGATATTCAGCATTGCACCAGTCGGTACCTCAAATAATCAATAATTATGCAGCCAATATAGATTATCTGAAAAAGACTACCAAAGGAGCAACATGGTTAATGGGAGTTAGTTATAATTATACCAATACAGATAATGATACCAGACAAGACAAATTAATCGGTGATGAATTTGTAATCGATACTAAACAAACCAATCATTTCATTTATAAGGAAAATATTTTAGGAATTTATTTAAACTATGAAAGAAAGCTAAGTGAAAAGCTATCCGGAAAAATTGGAGCCCGCTATGAAATGACCAGAAGTACCGGAGATATTCTTGGAAAAACCGGGTTTGAAAGAAATTATAATAATCTGCTTCCTTATCTGAATTTAAATTACGCTATCAATGCAGATCATAACCTGAGCTATACTTTCTCCAGTAGAGTTAGAAGACCAAGGTTTTGGGAACTTAACCCATCCAGAACCTATTTTACTCCTACCAATTATACTCAGAATAATCCTTTTGTATTGGCTGCTAAATTCTATAATCAAGAGTTGAATTACATGTACAAAAATGCATTCTATGCCAACCTTAGTTATACCATGGTAGAGGATGCTTCTGCTTCTGATCTGCTTCCTTTACAAGGAATCTTAACGGCTCCAAAGAGAGATGAAAATGGTAATATCATATATGATGATAAGGGAAATATGATCATGGAAAAGACTCGATTTCTTAGATACATAAGAACAAATTATGGAAAAAACAGAGAATTGAGCTTAACACTTGGGATGAACAAATCCTGGTTTAAAGATATCTGGACAACCAATTATTCTGTAAACCTTGGATATAATACCTACACTGGAGGTGTATGGCAAGATCCTACTTCCCAGCTAGGCCCATACGAAACAGAAGATCTGGAACCTTATATCATTGATGTAAAAAACTACAATATGTCTTTAACACTCAATAATATTGTTCGTCTTTCTTCTAAAAAAGACTGGTTCTTAGGGGTGAACTACTTTTTCGCAAGTAAAGTCGCTATGGAAGGAGGTACAATCGGGGTAAGACAAAGTTTTGATATCAGCCTGAAAAAAATAATAGGTGATTGGACGGTTGTTGCGGAAGTGAATGACTTATTCAATCAAAGTTTTTACAGACTTAACAGTGTACAGCCAAATGGTACCTATAACAACATCACCAATTTTAATTATCCAAGATTGCTGAATATCGGAGTAACCTACAACTTCGGAAATCAGAAACTGAAAAAAGCAAGGGAAATGAAATCAGCAAATGATGCTGTAAAATCAAGAACCTAAACGATAAAAACTTATCTCTCTTAACCACTCTTAAAAAAACAAACATGAAACGTATACTTTTGTCAATAGCCATCATATTCGGAAGCTGTGCATTTGCTCAGGAAAAGAAATCTGATTCGACAAAGACTAAAAATATAGAAGGGGTTACCATCACTAAACAGGTTTTCAAAAAGCAAAGTGACCGCCTGGTGTATGATGTTGCTTCTTCGCCGGTAGCAAAAGGAAATACAACTTTTGACCTTCTGAAACAAACCCCTTTATTGTCTTCAACGGATGATAAAACATTAAAGATTGCAGGAAAAAATAATGTATTAATCTACATCAACGGGAGAAAATCCAATATGGATGCAGAATCACTGGCTCAATTCCTGAAAAACACTCCGGCTGAAAATATTCAGAAAATTGAAGTAATTACCGTTCCGGGAAGTGAATATCAGGTAGAGTCTTCGGATGGAATCATTAACATCGTTTTAAAGAAAAAAATGAGTGATGGTCTTAACGGGAATATGAGATTCTCCAATACTCAAGGTAAATACAATGCAAGCCAAGCCAGCTTCTCTGCCAATTACAGAAAAGATAAATTAGGAATAAGTGCCAGCCTTAGCGGCGGTGAAAATATAGAAGCACAAACCTACACCCTGAAAAATAGCAGTGAGGGAGCTTCCAATGAATCTACCGGTGATATTGACGATCCAAACAAAAATATTGGTGGTTATCTGAATATTGACTATCAATTAAATGATAAGAGCAACTTAGCATTATCCTGGAACACATGGGCCAACAAGAGCTACAATTCAACAGTTAACCTCTTCAATACCATTATTAATAGCAATAATCCAAGCTATACATGGTCTAAAAACAAAGAGGATTCAAGAAGTTACAATAACTCACTCAATTTAAATTATGAATTAAAAACAGATTCTTTAGGCAGTAAACTGAATCTAAACGCAGCGTATCTGAATTATAAAAGATTTCAGTATACCAATAATATGACCTACCACTCCAACATCAACAGAGATGTATTAGGAGAGAGTACGCAATTGTTGCAGGATCTGCCACAGATCATTAACAATTTCTCCGGAATGGCAGATTATATTCAGAAGTTTAAGAATGACCTAACGATTTCTGTAGGTGGAAATTATAATAAAACCAAAACAGATAACGATACTAAGAATGATTCTTATAATTTCGATACAGCAACTCCTGATTCTAAACCTAATCATTTTATTTATGATGAAAATATTTATGGTTTTTACATCACTGCTGAGAAGAAATTTTCAGATAAGTTCTCAGGAAAAGTGGGAACGAGATATGAGATTACCAACAGTTTAGGAACATCTGATAAACCATCTTCAGAAGATCTTAGACGAATTGAAAGAAATTACAATAATCTTCTTCCTTATTTAAGCCTGAACTATACAATTAATGATAAAAATAATATCTCCTATTCATTTTCAAGCAGAATGAGAAGGCCAAGTTTTTGGGAAATAAATCCGGTAAAGAATAAACTAACGGATAACAATTATACTCAAAACAACCCTTTTGTAAAAGCTTCTTCTACTTATAATCAAGAGTTGATGTATATGTATAAGAATTCATATTTTGTAGTTTTAAATCATTCTTATATTAAAGATGCAATCACCCAGGTACCTTTACAAGGTTACCCTCAACATCCGGATGGAACAATAGGTGAAAACCTTGCTTTACGATATATCAGAACCAATTTTGGAGATAAACAGGAAATGTCTGCCATGGTAGGAATCCAAAAATCTTTCTTTAAACAATACTGGACTACCAACTCTAGCATTGGTTTTCAACATAACAGAAACAACGGAAGCCTTGATGTAGATCCTACCACAGGAGACCGATTCATAGATAAGAATGGTAAGCCTTTCATCTACGTCAATAATATCAATTCTACCAGTATTTTGATCCAAACCAACAATACAATTCGTCTTGATAAAGCAAAAACATGGTTTCTTGGGGTTAACTTCTTCTACATAGACAAACAGCAGATAGAACTAGGTATGCTGCGAAGCTTATCAAGTTTAGACCTTAGCATCAAGAAAAACTGGAACGACTGGACTTTTGCACTGAATGTAAATGATGTTCTAAGAACCAATATTGTAGTGATTGATGATTATCAAGCTAATGGAAACTACAATTATGTTCATCAGAATCAGTACAAAAGAAATTTAACGGTGAGCCTTACTTACAATTTCGGAAATAAAAAACTGAAAAAAGTAAGAGATATTGAAGGAGCTTCCGATTCTATAAAGAGCAGAACAAGATAAAAGCAAACTGTCTTCACATTTAATCAATTATATTTTTTATTCAAACCTGTTGATTCTTCAGCAGGTTTTTTATCTTTAATTGTATGAAAAAGAGTATCGTATTTAGCATCAGTTGTATCTTCCTGTTTCTTTTGACAGCGTGTACCAAGAACAAGATTGATCTTACCAACAATATTCGCTTTAATAAAGAGCAGAACATTCATTATGGAGATAGTCCAGATCAGGTGCTGGATCTTTATGAGCCCAATAAAAAGCCTTCAGAGGAAAAAGAGGTCTTTATCATGATTCATGGTGGTGGCTGGCGTGGTGGGGATAAATCTCAACTTAGCTTATTCATGTTTTCTATGATGGAGAGGTATCCGGATCATATTTTTATCAATATGAATTACAGACTGGCTTCTACCGCTCAATATGGTATTCCCAATCAGACGGATGATATTAAAAAGGTCATTACATTTCTGAAAAAGAAACTCAACTATACGCCTAAGCTGATTCTTTTAGGAAATAGTGCTGGTGGCCATTTATCTATGCTGTATGCGTATCATTTTGATACTGATAAAAAGGTAAAAGCAGTGATCAATATTGTAGGCCCTGCTGATCTTTCTGATTCCGGATTTAAAAGCTATGAAGAGTATTCTTTTATAGAGCAACATCTTATTGATCCTAAAACGTTACCTACCGAAGTCTCAGTCATCAATTTTACGAGTCCGGTGCATTGGATCAACAATGCCTCTCCTCCTACTCTTTCTTACTATGGGAAAACAGATCGTGTTGTTCCTTTAAGCCAAAATAAAATCCTCGACTCTGCTCTGAACAAAAATAATGTCATTCATGAGTCTTATGAATTCAATGGCGGGCATCTTGATTGGAATAAACCACCCAATGCCGCTTTCCTTATTGATAAAATTGAAATCTTCCTGAAATACATTGATACAAAACAGCACGCTTTAAATAATTAAAGCGTGCTGTTTTGTATATCTTTATTTACTATTCAGACTTTACGACTTCTGTTCTTTCAGACATTCCATTGGCATTGAAAGCTTCAATCTGGAAATAATAAGCATCTGTTCTGTCTGCTCCTGTAAAGAAATATTCGTTCTTTCCATATACCATGATGCTTCCGTATAGTTTATCAGGAGATTTTCCCCAATAAATTACATATCCGTCTGCTTCAGGATTTTGCTGCCATTTCATCCAAATGCTTCTTCTTTCACCATACTTTTTAGGATCAGCTCTTAATGGGACAAAACCGTCTACTTTTTTAGGCTTTTCTCCTGCTCCTTTTCCGAATACTCTGAAACCACTTAATGCAAATTTACCTGTTGGCATTTTTAGATTTTCCATTTTAAGGAATCTTGCCGTTGCTGGTTTTTCAAGCTCAATATAATCATGCGGAACATCTTTTGTGTTTTTGCTTTTATCCACAATGACGTTCCATTTTTTACCATCATTGGATCCATAGATCTTGTATTGATGCACCTTGCCAAAAGTTTTTCCCATAAATTCTGCATCCTGGTCTGCATAGTTGATTTGAATAGCATTGATTGTGGAAACTTCTCCAAGATCAGTCTGAAACCACTCTCCTGCATTTCCGGTTTTGGCACTCCAATAGGTTTTAATATCTTCATCTACAACAAAGTTAGGCTGGTAGCTTCCCAGCGTAGATGACACTTGAACAGGTTTATTATAATTCAGTAACATCCATCCGGCAAAAAGACCTTTTGAAAAGTCTTTTCCTTGTGCATACTTTGGAAGATAGGTAGGATAATCTCCGTACGCTGTGTTGGTATACATCACATCATCCTTATCAAATCCTGCCGGCCATATTCCCAGTCTTCTTTCAAAATTATTTTTTGTGGAAATAAAAATAGTAGAAACATGCCACCAGTTTTTATAATTGTCTTCAAAGGTAGCGCCATGTCCGGCTCCTCTCGCAAATCCTCCCGGTTTATAAGAAAACGGATTATACTGCTGATATTCGAAGCCTTCTAAAGGATTTTTACTTACATATACTCCATCTGAATATCCGCTGAACTCTGTTGCCGGTGCACCATATTGCATATAATATTTTCCATTGTGCTTAGTCATCCAGGCTCCTTCCACAAAAGGCTGAAGAAATACATTATCATTATATTCCCCAAACCTTTCCCATCCGTGATCTTCCGGTTTCAGCTTAATAATCGGCTTTACAAACCCCTCGGACTGAAGGTTTTTAACTTTTACTTCTGTGCCCAACAAAGGCCATTCGTTGCTGGAGCCCCAATACAGATAGAGTTTATTTTTATCTTCATCATAATGAAATGCAGGATCCCATGCTCCTACCTTTAAAGTATCCACTGCAATTTTCCAATCATCCTGGGTTGGATTTGTACTTTTCCAAATGGGAAAATCCTGTTCCCACGTAGAGCCATACACATACAATGTATCTTTCATTGCCCATACTGCCGGAGCATTGAGATCGTGGATATATTTATTATCTCTGAGAAATTTCCTTTTGACAAACTTCCAGTCCAGCATATCATCACTATACCAATATCCTTCTTGATTCGTAGAGAAAAGGAAAAGTTTATTTTTAAAATTCACAATTACCGGATCTGCTGTAGCACGATGTTTTCCTTGTTTTGAAAAAACTTCAAAAGGAGTATATCCATAGTCTATATTGATCGGATTACAAAATGTTTTCTGTTGTCCACTTACAAAGATTCCCAGGAGAATTGCTAAAGATAAAAAGTATTGTCTCATTTTCAGATTTTAAACATTCCTGACAAAGTTAACTAACTTTTTTCGGTCTTCTCCAGATAAATCCACTCAAAAGATAATGAGTAAGTTGAGGAACAACAAATAAGGTATAAAAAAACGTTGTAAAATTTAATAAGATTTTTTAGTTAATTTGATACTTTACCTATCTTTTAAACAATTCATCCAATTGGCTTTAATATATCTAAAATAACTTATGAAATCTACAATAATTATGCTCTTATCGATGAAAAAACGATTAGGATACTTTTTGTTTCCTCCAGATAAAGCCATCCAAAAGATAATGGGTGAGTTGAGGAACCACCAATAAGGGAACTAAAAACTGAAGGAAGTTTTCTGGAACAGCTAAATCCAGAGAAAAGTGTTCGTTCCACACAAGCGTTTCCCATAAAAACTCTTCCAATAAAGCTAGTCCTAAAATAATCCCTACAAATAAAAAGATCCCTGAAAATGGCTTAAAAATCTGCATCCAATTCAACTGTTGATGATCTTTTTGTCTAATCTCACGGATATAGATCAAAGCGATATAAGGTATTCCATGAGAAACAACATTCAGGAAGGTAAAAAGCAGATCATTATTAAAATAGACGATTCCAAAATACCAAGAAAGGAAAGTTCCTGTAATCAATGCTGTTTTAGGAATATTGATGGTTTTAGTTTTAATAGCTTCAATTACGGTCTTGATGATCCAAACTGTGATAATCAGAATATACAAAATTGTAATACTTCCAATATAATCCGGTACGTTTTTAAGCCATTCAAATTCATGATCCACAAACCAGGTAAAGGCACGTGGGGTCTGAAACCAATACAACATCGGAAAAACAGTAGCAGCATATACCGCAACCTCATCTATTTTCTTACTCCAGTTATCAGGTTCAAAGCGGGCATAAATTCTCATAAAGCCATATTGCTGGCGAATAAAATGAAAAACAGCAATCAATGCTAGTACAGACCAAAATAATAAACTTCCAAACTGAAATAAAGCAATTCCTAGGCACCAGCTTATCATAGGAACTCCAAAATACAGTAGTTTTCTTTTTTGCACTTCAGCCTTTACAAAATACGTTTTAAACAACGTGGAATACACATGAGCCACATCTACAAAGACAATCAGGAAAAGCCATGTATAAAAGGAATAATGATTCTCCAACTCCTGAATCTGCTTCTGAAAAAGAAAAATAATTAACAATACCAGAAAAGGTGGGGATAAAATAAACCACCAATCTGTTTTTGCATTATGTATCCAAGGTTGTTTCATCTGTAGATAGCTATTTGTTTTTTAAAGGTCATCTGGGACTAGTAATCTCTTTTCTTGAGATCATGGAAGCTTTAAAGCATTTGTGCTGCTGTTCTTATTCCCTGATAAAAAGCTTCTTCAAAAATAGAAATTCCCGACAGATCGGAATGAGCAAAGAATATTTTTCCATCAATTGGTTCTTGTGCTGCTTTTGTTTTTTCTCCAAAAATCTGATGGGGAATAGGCGCAATCATTGCATGACCAATTTTATGAAACTGCATTTCCTTAATAAAATCCTCAATCATCGGATGGGCTTTCTTTAGATCTTCTAAAACTAAGTTTTTAAGTTCTGCTTCTTTCATGGAATACAATTTCTTTCTTGCTTTTTTGCAATCGCCCGTTGAGAAGCTTTTATAGTAAGTAATGACTTTTTCACCCATGATTTGATTAATATTTTGATGCTGATCATAAATATATCCTAATCCTGAAGATCCATAGATCACATTATCCCAGGCAAGCTCTTCGTCACCTCCAAATTCATTATCCAGAGTAATGGTTGTTAAAAGCCATGGAACATAATGAAATGATGATGCTTTTTTGGTATCAAAAATTCTTTCATTGACAAATTGCGGTGTTCCCAACAAGACTTTATCCGCAATGATCTTTTTCGTTTTTTTCTGAATATTATCAAAACTTAAAACTTCTACCTTATCATCTATCTTAATATCAAAAACTAAACTCTTAGTTAAAGATTTTTCTTTTGTATATCCTGATAGATAATGCGTTAGCCTCGCATTTCCTTCCGGCCATGTGAATACCTGATCTTTATATTTTTGGCTCCAGTTATTTTTTCTGCCTGCAAAATAATGGATTCCGGCCCATGCGGAAACGTAATCAATTCCTAATCCATAATCGTCCCTACAAGAATAATCTAAGAGCCAAAGAAGTTCTTCAGATTTGAAGTTCTGTTGTTTTAGCCAGTCTTTAAAAAGAAGTTTTTCCAGGTTTATTACCTCATCTTCCTTACTGGAATCATGAACAGGAATTGCAAACCAATAGTTACCTTGAGTATCTTTCTTTTGACGAAAAGCATTCATCATGGTAAAGAAACGATCAAATTCTTTTTGTACTTCTGTTGAAATTCCTTTTTGAGGAACAATATCATTCTGCCAGGAGTTTTTATAGAAAAGTCTTTCCTGTTGTGGAAAAGTCATCTGATATTCATCTAAAATAGGTTCTCCACTTTCTTCTGTTCCTTGGCAGATGCCACATTCTGTAAGAAATTCTATAATCTCTGTATTTTCTTTATTAGGTAAAGGCAAATAATGAGCACCCAGCGGGAATTTCGAATACTTATTCTCTCCATTGGATGAATTTCCACCCAAATGGTCTTCCATTTCCAATAAAAGGTAATCTTCCTCACCATGCTGGCTAAAATATCTGCAGGCAGAAAGTCCGGAGATTCCACCACCTACCACAAGAAACTTAGTGTGGATAACTTCAGAAAATTGTGGAAAATCCTTTGCCCATAGTTTATGCCCTAAAACATGGTTGGTTCCTGTTATTCTCAACAACAAAGATTTTACCTTCTTCCCACAATATTGCAGGAAGGGAAGCATCAGGCTACCTAGCAATAAGGTTTTCAGAAACTCTTTTCTACTGAACTTTTCCCCACTCTTCATCAAAATAACGAACTAATATCTGGTTATCCAGACGGTTAACTTCTACATCATTCACTTTCATATCTTTATTAAAATAAGATATTTGCGAGAAATCATAATCGTAATATTTTAAGCCAGGAAGCCTTCTGTAAATCTTGTTGTTGATAGGTTCATATGAGGCCATTGAAAATCCCCATTCTCCAAACGAAGGAACATAGGTATGATAAGCCGATGTAAAAGGAAAAATCTGATTAAGTGTTTTCTCTATACACCAGAAAGATTTCGGGGCAAAATAAGGCGAAGTTGTTTGTACCACAATTTTAGTATCTGGAGTGGTTAATCTTTCGAGTTCTTTGTAAAACTGTAGAGAATACAGCTTTCCTAAGCTGTAATTGGATGGATCCGGAAAATCGATAATAATGACATCAAACTTCTTTTTGTTTTCTTTTACCCAGATATAAGCATCTTTGTTGATAACTTTCACCTTTGGGCTGGATAAAGAGTTTTGATTCAGTCTTCGCATGGTTTCATTCGTTTTGAAAAAATCCGTCATTTCTCCATCCAGATCAACAAGCTGAACTTTTTTCACCTCGTTATATTTCAATACTTCACGAACAGCAAAACCATCACCTCCACCAAGAATCAGGACATTGTTAATATTTTTGGCCATCGACATTGCCGGATGTACCAATGCTTCATGATAGCGATACTCATCCGTTGAGGAAAACTGTAGGTTATTATTCAGATACAGTCTGAATTCACGGTTATTTCTAGTTAAAACAATTCTTTGATACGGAGAACTCTTTGTATAAACAATATTTTCACCGTAAAGCTTTTCCTCAGAATAAGACAGGATCTTATCTGAAAAAATGAAAAGCCCTACCAGCAGAATAAATGCTGCCATTGATTTTACCCTTAGTGAGAAAGGTTTTGATAATTCCTTTTTAAGGTAAAAGCATAAAAATATGGCAATCGAAATATTGATTAGACCAAAGAACAGGGGTGTTTTTACAATTCCCAATTGTGGAATTAAAACCAAAGGAAAAAGAATAGATGCCAGCAAAGCTCCGATATAATCAAAAGCAAAGACATTTGAAACTAAATCTTTAAACTGAACACGATCTTTTAAAATATTCATTAAGAGCGGAATTTCCACGCCTACCAAACATCCTGTAAAAAAGACAAAAAGATAGAGAACGCTCTCAAAATGCGCCAAAGTGTTAAACAAAACAAAGAGCACTACAGAGCTTATCCCACCCACAATTCCAACCAGGATTTCTATCTCTACGAATTTATCGATGAGATTTCCCTTAATGAATTTGGCCAGATAGGAGCCTACTCCCATAGAAAACAGGTAAACTCCAATGATAAAGGAAAACTGCTTCACTGAGTCTCCTAAAAGGTAACTTGCCAATGCTCCCGCTACCAATTCATAAATCAATCCACATGTAGCAATCACAAATACCGAAAACAGTAAAAGCAGCTCAAGAGGAATCCTCTTCTTATCCATGAATTGCTGCGCTTATAATCATTGAAATTCCGATGATAAAAGCTCCAAAAACAATAGCCAATGCAATGTTTTTATTTTGAGCGATTTCGTGCCATGTCTTTTCTGGTGTTAGTTTTTCAATAATAAAATAGCACACCAATAAAATAGCAATCCCTAAAAATGAATAAAGAACTGAGTTGAATATAGGTAATAGATTAATGTTGTCCATAGTTATATATTTTTATTTGTGATAATATCTGTAAAATCCTGCTCTGGAATGACTCCTTGTGGTGCCATCACGATAGTTTTCTGTTTTAGCACAGTCACAGAACTGATTTCCTGTAAACGTTAGATAAACAAACCAGCCCAGAAAAAAACCGCCAATGCTAAACAGCAGCCAGTTTGTTCTGATATAATTGATAATTTTTTTCATGGCTTAATAGTTAGAATAAGGTGAATTGGAACTATTGTTCCATTTATTTACTTCAAAAACACGTCCCATCCAATAGCTTATTCCGGCAAATAGTAATAGGCAGGCTAATACAATCCCAAAATTCCAGAAGGAAACTGGCAGCCAGGTGGCTTTAATATTCACAGACGGATTCTTATCATAATTTCCCTGTGAATAGCCATACTCCTGTGGCATATTGATAAGCATGGAATCTAATTTTTCTTCACTTTTTATATCGTTTTGAAGGCCGGTTCTTAATATGATATCATTTTTCAGTGTTTCTTTGTCTCCATACGAATTGATTGTTTGATCTTTATCATTTTTCAAGAAGTAACTCCCTACTTCATTTTTAATAATAGAAAAATCAGCATTTCCCGGTCTGTACCCAGATTTAAAAGGATCTTTAGTACCGCCTTCTTTTTCAGCTGAAATGAGGAAATGATAAGTTCCTGCCGGAATACCACATAAGTTGAACTCTTCCGTCTGGCTTCCTTCACTCCAGCTTTCACCTCCTTCAAATCCGGAATATTTCTCAATATCTTTAGAAGCATAGATAACCTCATTCGTTTTTTCATTCACAAGGCTCAATCCAATATTAGCCCATGAGTTATCCACATCAGAAAATGCATGTACTTTTAAGGGTGCCGAGCCGCCAGAAAGGGTGAAGCTTTTGCTTACCATTTCTTTATCATTCACATCAGAAAAATTAATGCTCTGCTCAAAGACAGTCTGATTACTTCTTGAAATCACAACATACAATTGCAGGATACATATCAATAGTGCTGCAATAGCCAGAATATTGGTACTCTGTTTTATATTGATCCAAAATGGCTGAACGATGCCTGTACCTATTCGATAAGGCATTTGACTGATTCCGAATGCTTTTTTTATTGTATTTCCTGAAATATGATTTCCTCTGAAGAATTGAACCGATTTTCCATATTCTTCCTTGGAGATCATTTCGGTTCCGTTTACGTATTCTTTATAGGTAGCTAGTCCAAATGAAAGATTCTCTTCAAAAAATCCGGTAGCTGCATGAATGGTACAGGGTGTAGTTTCATACCATCTGTAATTTTTGCCTCCAAATTCCGCATAGTACTGAAAATCTTTAATGTCAAAATCTAACTTGTTGGGATTTACCTGATGAAGAAACACCCAGTGTCCGTCACTTTCACTTAGGTAAACATTGTTTCCCACACGGTCTTTTAAGGAATATTCCCGCCAAAAAGTTTTTTTGCCATACTTTTTAATGACAATATTCATTACCCAGTACTCTGTACCGTAGAGAATTCCCTTATGTCCAACTTCCAAGACAACATTTTCCACAGGTTTATTAACAACCTTTCTCTGGGTGGTTTTTCCTACGATAATAAGACTCTTACAATGGCTGCAAATAAATTCTTCAATGGCAAAATCTATAGCCAGTTGATTATTATGAGTCTTACAAATGGGACAAATGTGATCCATTTTCTATCTGTAAATTTTGTGTTTCTGAATGGTTTTAGCTTTAAAATATTGAACAACCTCATCAGCAATCTCTTCTACTTTTGCGGTGTTGTCCTGGGTATAATTACAGAGAAAAACATCAAAAGTAAGCTGCTTAAATTCCGGCCATGTATGAATACAAAGATGCGATTCTTTAAGGCAAACAGCTGATGTAAAACTCTGATTTTCAAAAATGTGATTGGTAACTCCTACAATCTCTACCTTTTTAGTTTTCAGAATGCTTTCTGTAAAAGCAAGAAAACCTTTACTGTCTAATAACAAATCTTCTGACTCTGTTTCCAAAGTCAGAAGAATATGTAAACCTTTATTTGATAATGGGTTCAATTAATTTTTTTCGTAAATATATTATTTTTTTGGAAGAAAAACTTCTGCAAGCATACATCTTGCGCTTCCGCCTCCATTTACTTCGATCGTATTTAAATCTGAATAAATAATTTCACAATACTTTTCGATAGCTGCTACTTGCTCTGAAGTTAAAGATTGATAAGCGGTCTGGCTCATCACAAGGAATTTTTCACCTTCTTTATTTTGAACCTGAAGCATATTTCCCGCAAATTGCTGCATTTGTTCTTCTGAAATCTCAACGATTTCTTTTCCTGAATTCTTGATGGTTTCGATCACTTTTTCTCTTTCAAGCTCATCATCAATACAATCAAGACAGATTACAACAAATTTATCTGCCACACACATCATTACATTGGTATGGTAAATAGGAAGTCTTTCTGTGCCTACCGTCTGATAAGAGTGGAAAACCACTGGTGTAAAACCATATTTTTCACAAAATTCTCTGAATAGATTTTCATCCAATCTCAAAGAAACGGAACCATAAGCAATTTTGTTATCATGATCAAAGATCATACTTCCTGTTCCCTCCAGGAAATGTCCCTGAGTTTCCGGAAATGACCAATCATCAATTTCAGTAATTTCAAAACCTTGATCTTTGATGCTTTCAAGAATATCATCTCTTCTCTCCACTCTTCTGTTGGATGCGAACATCGGATATAAAACCACTTTTCCATCTTTATGGAAACTTACCCAGTTGTTCGGGAAAATAGAATCCGGAGTATGAGGATCTAATGTATCTTTTATCGTAATAACATTGATTCCTTTTCCTCTCAGTTTTCCCACGAAAGTATTGAATTCCGCCAAAGCTTTTGATTGAATATCGGAACCTGTCTGCTCTACCTGAAAGTAATTGTTTTTTGCAGTTTCTGCATTGTAACCGAATGCAATCGGTTCTATCATTAATACGGTATCTGTTGTTTGCATTTTTTTTAATTAAAAGATTGAAAAATTAAAAGATTGAAAGATTAAAACTCTCTCACTTTCAAACACTAAAACTTTCTCACTCAATTATTCTCTTACAAGCGGCATTGTAGAGCATCTCAATAAACCACCCATTTTAGAGATTTCTCTGTAAGGAATTTCTTCAACGGTCATTCCCCACACATCTCTTAGGTGATTGTTCATTCTGGTAAATGCTTTATCTGAAACTACAACATCCGGAGATATAGAGAAGATATTCGGGAACATTTCAAACATTTCTTCATCGTTGATGTGGAAGCAGTTTTCTTCTCCGAAAATATCGATGATCAAACGGTAGTCGCTTTCGTCTACGAATCCGTTTTTGTAGATAATACATTTATCTTCTCCTACTGGATTAAAAGTACAATCCAGGTGTAGGATTCCCTCAAACGGAACTTTATCATTTTTCTTCAGTTCAAGATCGATGATTCTTTTCTTTGGGAAGTATTCTTTTAAAATTTCAATGGCATACTCGTTGGTTCTTGCCGTTTTATAGTTTCTGTAATCTTCGCTGAAGCAGGTTCCAATGAAAATGAAATCATTCCAGACAATAACATCACCACCTTCGATATGGGCTGTTTCCGGAAGATTAATAATTTTTCTCCAAGCTACTTTTTCAAAGACACTTTTGTATGCCTCCTGCTCGTCTGCTCTGTCTGCAATCACGTTGGAAATAATCATCTTATCATCAATTACAAAAGCTACGTCTCTTGAAAAGACCTGATTGTAATCTTTAATGATGCTTGGGCGAAGTACTTCAACGTCATACTTTTTTAAAACCGCTTCAAAAGCGTTCATTTCATTAATGATATCCTCTTCTTTAGGATAAATGTTGTGTTCGATTGAGTAATATGACTTTGCGTCATAACTTTCCTCTAGTGTGGGAACAGCTCCCAATGAATTAGGTTGGCCTAGAACTACTGATCTCAACCTACCCGTTTCGTTTTTAATGTTTAGTCTCATAAAGATTTATGCAATACTACAAATATAAGTAAAGGTCTCTATCTAGAAAACTTTTGGATTATTTTCTCCATGAAATTCAGTGCCCTTTCCAAACACTCTACAGCAAAATTCTCCTTCTATTAGACCAACTACAGCAAACTGCATACAAAAACATCTACAACCTACTATATTTCATCTACATAAGAACAAAAAAATAGATTTTTTTATAATTTAATATCCTATATTAGTGATATAATTTTTGCGAAAATTATATTTATTAAAACTTAACTATTAACATCAAAAACAAAATTATGAACAAGAACATTCAAGTGCTAAAAAAAGCACAAAAATTAGGTAGAGATCAACAAAAATCAGTAATTGGAGGAGCAATAGCAGCCAGAAGATGCTGCGAGTGGGATGATGTCACTGGAAAATGTTTCATCTGGACATGTGACAGATGCATGTGCCCATAAAAACATCCAAGGCCGTTCCACAGATTGTGAAACGGCTTTTTTATTATTTTATCTTCCAACCTACTCACCATCAAAGTCTCCCTATTCATGTTCCATGAGCGACAATACATTTTTTTTGTTTTATGTTAAAACATTAGCAAAACTTCACCTTTTTCATTACAACTCACTACATTTCACACATATAATAGTAAATTTTCCTTTTTAAAATTAAATAATTTCATATATTAGTGATATAATTTCCATGGAATTATATTGTTTAAAACTTAACTATTAACATCAAAAAATCAAAATCATGAACAAAAGTAATTCAGTGCTTAAAAACGCTAAAAAACTAGGAAGAGAGGAACAAAAATCAGTAATAGGAGGAGCTGGCCCTACTAAACCAAGATACTGCTGTGAGTGGAATCCAAATGGTAGCTGCAGAATCTGGACATGTGGTAACTGTGTTTGCCCATAAAATAATAAACCTGCTTCTCAAGCAGGTTTTCTTTTATCTCGCCCTCACCTCCTCTTCTGTTTTCTGTACTTCTTTCATCTGAAACTTTGAGCTTCCAAAATTATAACTCAACGAAAAAACAAACCGGCTGCTGTCCCACCAATGGGTAAAACGATTATCCATAATCTGTTTATGTCTGAACTCCAATTGTTGTTCGTAAGAATCAAAGATGTTATTAAATCCTATTTTGGTATTGAGTTTATTATCCAACCATGATTTTTGAACTGATAGATCTACCATATATCTTGGCTTAATAATATAAAGGCTGTTCCCTGTTTTGGATTCATAACTTGTAAATAGGTTTATTGTATATCCTTTGGGAAGGGAAAAAACCTGATTTAATCTCATTTCATAGCTATAAATATTTAAAGCAAAAACTTCATCCAAATAGGGCATAAATTCATAATTATAATATCCGGCAATCTGGCTAGTTATATTCCACCATTTTGTAATTTTCATTGGAAAGCTGGTTTCAACAATGGCAAAATTGCGATAAGGAAGATTTGTTCCAAGATATTCAAGAACATTTGTTTTGGGATTATACAAAGGATAGCGGGTCATTACTTCTTTCTCTTTTCCAATGGTAAAGCTTGTCATCCAATTTTTGTATCGAAAAGCGGCTTTAATCTGACTGGTAAAAGAGGGCTGCAAATAAGGATTTCCTATCCAGTAATTTAACGGACTGAAATAATATCGGAATGGATTGAGCTGTGAAAATACAGGTCTTGTCATTTTCCTGCTGTAAGAAAGAGAGAGGTCGCTCGATTTACTGAACGTATAATTGACACTTAAAGATGGTAGCCATTCCAGATAGTTTCTTTTCACCAAAGAATCAACTGTAACAGCATCAGAAGTACTCATAGTCTCTTCAAGTCTTAATCCTGCATTGATCTTGAAGTCTCCAAACTTTTGGCTATAGGTTAAATATCCTGCCCATATTCTTTCTTTATAGGAAAACATATTGCTTCTTATCGGATCAAAAACAAACTTATTCCCTGATGATAAGGTATCATATCTGATATTATTACGAGTATCTGAGCTGCTATATTTAATTCCAGCACCAATATCCGCATTACCAATTTTCTGTGAGATATCTGCCTGAACAATATAGATGTTAATTTTATTTAGAAGATCCGATTTCCAATAGGATAAAAGACCTGCTGTTCCTTTATCTTTATTGATGAAATCATCCTGTTGTTTATTTTTGATCGACAGGTAATTTCCTGAAGCATTAAGTTTAAATCCTTTATTTTGAAAAGAGTAATCAACTGTTACGCCATAGTTATCCTGTTTATATTCTGAAGGATTTTCACTGGTAGTATTAAAAACTTCCTGAGTTTCGCTTTTATCAGTAGCATAAAGTGATCCGTTGCGGATACGGCTATTGCTTCTAAAATTTCCTCTAAGATTGAACCCTAATTTATTTTTATAATTTAATTTAAAATCTGCTCCAGTCTGAAGGCTATAGACTTTTCCATACTCTTTCTGATAGGTATTAGTCTTCATAATATCAGTATTCGCCAAGTGTTGCAAGGCATGATATCTATATATTGAAACTCCATCATTAAGTCCTGCCTGAAGATGGTATGTTACTTTTCTTGTGTTGTAAGAGAGACTCAATGTATTTTCCTTATAATTGAATCGGTTTACATATATATTCCCGTTATAGCTCCCTTTCCAGCCAATATTAGTATTCTTTCTTAATCTGATATCAATAACTCCTTTAAATTCGGCATCATATTTTGAGGAAGGATTGGTATTCACTTCTAAAGACTCTACCATTTCGGGAGTAAGAGATTGTAGATAAGCCTGTAATTCCTGGCTTCCCATTACTACTTGCTTTCCATCAATAAAAACGGCTGGTGTAATTCTTCCCCCAATATAAATTCCACCTTCCTGATCTACGGTAACGCCAGGTGTCTTTCTTAATACATCAAGAAGATGGGTAGACGTTTTAAAGTCTTTATTTCCGGAAACCGCCATCACCAGATTTCCATCATTCAGTTTTACATTTTTAGGGGCAGCCTGAATAATTACTTCAGAAATACTCGTGGTAGAAGCTTTAGAATCAGACAGAGAATCTGAAACTTTTCGAGAAGTAACTTTCTGTGCTTTTCCGAAAAATGAAAGAAACAATACTAGCAACAGGAGCCATAGTTTGATCATCATAAATTTTAAATTTTATGTGATCAAAAGTATCGGCTTATCGTAAAAATCAGGTTTTAGAATTAAAATTCCGCAGTACGAAATTATAAATTTGAACTCTGAAACCTAGGCCCAGTAAGCGTTTGCGACTGTTTGTATAAAAGAGGTGTAGTGTTCTTAATTTTTTTGAATGTTGAAAAGAAAGTAGACTTAGAATTGAATCCCACTTCATAACCGATTTCTTCAATTTTTAAATAAGACCCGTTTTCTATTTTTTCACAGGCTTCATTGATCCTGTATTCATTAATGTAGATGGAAAAACTTTTTTCGAGATTATCATTCAGCAATTGAGAAAGCTGATGGGCAGACATATTCATTCTGGAAGCAAGGTCATTCAGTTTAAGATTTGGGTTTTTATAGAGTTCTTCAGTATTCATCAATCTTTCTAATCTTGAAACAAAGTTATCTGCCTGCTCTTCCGAGATCTTTTTATTGGAATATCTATTACCGGGATCTTTTACGGAAATCTGCTGATCTTTTTTATTGATTAAAATTAAAAAATTAGCATACAGAACGAATGAAAAAACCAGACTTCCCCCAGCACAATAGATCTGTATCCAACCTGTAGAGATCAGTTGGTAAGTCAAAAAGATAATCACATTACTGATCAGAACCGGAAGAACAAATCTGTTACCTTTTGCAATATTCTGCTTAGAAAAAATATAATACTGATAAACCGTCAGACAAATAAATACTGACCAAACGGTATAAATAAAAGTTCCAATATAACGATCCCAAATCACTGGAAAGAACAGGTAAAGCAAACCGACAATTCCTAAAATTACGGTCAGGGTTCCAAATATCTTACGGCAGCTTTTCCAATTAAAATGTTCTTGCTGAAATGATGACTTAATGTAATAATATAAAGCTGGCCCTGTAAAAAACAACGCAGCTAGTCCCAAATATGGAATCAGTCTTGGCAGATCGGGGTAAAAGTAAATACATACTGAAATTCCCACCCTTAAGCTTAACATGAGTAACAGAAATCCAAGGAAAAAATCAGGGATATATTTCAGTTTTTTAACAAACAGCAGATAAATACCGAGCAGTAGCCCATTAAAGGCTCCTACTGCACTGAAAAAAAATAACATCTGTTGTCCGAAAGTCATGGCTTTATGTATTTTAGTTTTAAACATCAATCTCACCAATAAGGCTATCACCTCTCTAATTTCTTCATTACAGAAGAAAACTCCGATCTATTTCATCAAGAAATATCAGCTTTGTGGTTAAAATGTTGTTTAGAGTAAATTTAATAAATTATTGAATTGAATTTCAGATAGATGAACGTTTTTTTAGGTTTTGGCTAAAGCCAATAGAATTTTTGTTTATTTCTAAACGGGCTAAAGCCCGTTTCTATTGAATAATATATACTGTGGATAACTTTGTGGATAACGTTATTTGAATCTATATTAGATAATAAAGTTAGAATATAGACAGCAGTAAAAAACTATAATGGGAATGGTCATATTGATCACCAATTATTCATTATGATCAACCATAATCTTAGCCCCGATAGAAACGGCTACCCCACAGCAGGTTTTGGACAGCATGGGCGCGAGGAGTAAAAGTGGATAGCGGGAAACTGCTCCTAATCATTAAAAACAAAAAATCCCAAAGCAAGCCTTGGGATTTTGATATGGTATAAGCAAATATTATCTGCTTGCGATATCGATATAGTTTCTTTCCTGAGCACCTTGGTAAACCTGTCTTGGTCTTCCGATTGGGTCTCCTTTCAATCTCATTTCTTTCCATTGAGAGATCCATCCTGGTAGTCTTCCTAATGCAAACATTACTGTAAACATTTCTGTAGGAATTCCTAATGCTCTGTAGATGATTCCTGAATAGAAGTCTACGTTTGGATATAGTTTTCTTTCTACGAAGTACTCATCCTCAAGTGCTACTCTTTCTAACTGCATTGCAATGTCCAGCGCTTTATCTTGGATACCTAATGCTTTAAGGATATCGTCAGCAGCTTTCTTGATGATTTTTGCTCTTGGGTCGAAGTTTTTGTATACTCTGTGTCCGAATCCCATTAGACGGAAGCTATCTCCTTTATCTTTAGCTTTAGCCACATATTTAGATACGTCACCACCATCTTTCTCGATAAGCTCAAGCATTTCGATTACAGCTTGATTAGCACCACCGTGAAGTGGCCCCCAAAGTGCAGATACCCCAGCAGAGATAGAAGCGAAAAGACCTGTGTGAGCAGAACCTACCATTCTTACTGTAGAAGTAGAACAGTTTTGCTCGTGGTCAGCGTGAAGGATTAATAATTTATCTAATGCATTTACTACTACCGGATCGATTTCGAAATCAGCGTTTGGTAATCTGAATGCCATTTTGTAGAAGTTTTCTACATAGCTTAGGTTGTTATCACCGTGGTTTAATGGTAAACCTTGAGTTTTTCTGTACGTCCAAGCACAAAGGTGAGAGAACTTAGCGATCATTAGCTCAGCAGCGTGATCCATTTCTTCTTTAGAGTTTACGTTAACAGCTTTCGGGTTGAATGCTGTTAAAGCAGAAGTCATAGAAGAAAGAACTCCCATAGGGTGAGCAGAACGAGGAAAAACATCAATGATCTTTTTCATCTCATCTGCGATGAAGTTATATTTTTTAATGTTGTTGTCGAAAGAAGTAAATTGATCCTGAGTAGGTAATTCTCCATGTAATAAAAGATACATTACTTCTGTGAAGTTAGATTTCTCAGCAATTTGCTCGATTGGATAACCTCTGTAGAATAATTCTCCTTTATCTCCGTCTAAGTAAGTGATGTCGCTAATAGTAGCTCCTGTATTTTTGTAACCTAAATCCAGAGTGATCAAACCTGTCTGGTCTCTTAATTTCGAAATATCAATCCCTCTGTCTCCGATAGTACTATCCATGATTGGATATTCATATGAATTACCGTCGTAATTCAATATTACTTTGTTGTCTGACATTATTTATTTATTTTTTTTAAATATACCACTTTCCATAAAATACGGCAAACAAAAATTATCGCTTGCCGTTATTTATAAATTCGATTATCTTTTTATTTTGAATGCTTCTAATCCAGGGAAAATTGCAGTTTCACCTAATGCTTCTTCAATTCTCAATAACTGGTTGTATTTTGCCATTCTGTCTGATCTTGAAGCTGAACCTGTTTTAATTTGACCACAGTTCATTGCTACTGCTAAATCAGCGATGGTAGAATCTTCAGTTTCTCCTGATCTGTGAGACATTACTGAAGTGAATTTGTTGTTCTGAGCCATCTGTACTGCTGCCATTGTTTCAGAAAGAGAACCAATTTGGTTTACTTTTACAAGGATTGAATTAGCAATTCCTTCTTTTACTCCTCTTGATAATCTGTCAACGTTTGTTACAAATAAATCATCACCTACTAATTGTACTCTGTCACCGATTTTATCAGTTAACATTTTCCATCCTTCCCAGTCATCTTCCTGCATACCATCTTCGATAGAGATGATTGGATATTTAGCCGCTAATTCAGCAAGGTAAGAAACTTGTTCTTCTCTTGATCTGTGTGCTCCTTTATCTCCTTCGAATTTTCTGTAATCGTAAGTTCCGTCTTTGTAGAATTCTGAAGCTGCACAGTCTAATGCCAACATGATGTCGTCACCTGGCTTATATCCTGCTTTTTCGATTGCCTGAAGCAAAGTATCCAAAGCATCTTCTGTTCCGTTGAATGTTGGCGCAAAACCTCCTTCGTCTCCTACTGCTGTAGAAAGACCTCTTCCTTTAAGGATTGATTTAAGGTTGTGGAAAATTTCAGTTCCTTTTCTCAAAGCGTGAGAGAAAGAATCAGCTTTTACCGGCATGATCATGAATTCCTGGAATGCGATAGGCGCATCAGAGTGAGAACCACCATTGATTACGTTCATCATTGGAACAGGAAGAGTGTTTGCATTTACTCCACCTACATATTTGTATAGAGGCATTCCAAGTTCAGCAGCAGCAGCTCTTGCTACCGCTAAAGAAACTCCTAGAATTGCGTTAGCACCAAGATTTCCTTTGTTAGGCGTTCCATCAAGATCAATCATGATCTGATCGATATAGTTTTGTTCAAAAACCGGTTGTCCAACTAAATTCTCTGCAATTACTTCTTTTACATTTTCAACAGCTTTCAAAACTCCCTTTCCTTGGTATTCTGAACCTCCGTCACGTAATTCTACAGCCTCATGTTCTCCTGTAGATGCTCCTGAAGGAACAGCTGCACGACCCATAGCACCGTTTTCTGTAAATACATCTACTTCAATGGTAGGATTACCTCTGGAATCTAAAATTTGTCTTGCTTCTATGTAAGAAATTGCACTCATTTTTTATTTTTTTTAGTTTAGACAAATTTAATCAAAATTTAACTTTTAGGGGTACTTCATCAAGTTTTTTTGAAATAATTCGCCGTTAAATTTTAGTTAATTTATATTATGATAAACCGAGCAGTTTCTTTCTTCTTCATTGAATATTTCCCATAAGGAAAATGATATAAAAAAGCTCCAAGTACTATAAAATACTGGAGCTTATATTTCTCAATGACTATTTGTTAATATTATACTTTGCTCTTTCCTCTGGTGTGAGAACCCGTAGCGTTTTTGCCATCTCTTCCTTAGCTTCACTTTCGGCTGTTTTCGCTGCTTCTTTCTGTAAATCTGTGATAGCTTCTACTACAATTTGGAAGCTTTGCCAATACAATTCCCCTTTACACTGTGACTCAAAATTGATACAATGTTCTTCCATTCTATATAAAGCATCTCTGAGCATATTAACAGAAGCTGTTCTTTCACCAAGTTTAGATAGAGTTTCTGTAATTTTAGTGATTTGTTCTAGAGAAACACTCTGCCCTGAAGGCATCTGAGCAGCTAGTTTATTAGTAAGATCGGTAGTGGTGGCTATGGCTGCATCTGGTTGTACTTCGGATAAAATTTTATTAATTTTTCCTTTTTCGTCAATATTTAAAACGGCTCCTCTTCTCATCGCGTCATATGACATTTGATAATTAGAATTTGAGGTTTTTAGCTCTTTCACTATTGCTCGGTGCTGCATATTACAAGAAGCAAGCAAACTTAGAATTAGTAGATAAATAATTGTTTTCATAATGTTTTATAATTAAATACTGAATGGGTGGTTGAATCGAATTTTGAGCTCCCATGAGCCAATACAAGTGCAATCGCTGTAAAAGCGTTAAAACTTAAGTTTTCCAAAACTTCAGCCTCTCCATCTTCAAGTTTTAAAACAATCTTACCTCTTGAGGATGTAGTATTCCAATCTAAAATGTAATATTCAATAATGGTTTCCATGATAATTATTTTAATGGTTATTTTCTAGGGGAAGGAGATAAAAGGCCGGCTAAAGCACCAATGGCTCCTGATGAAATGGTGGCAAAGATGGTTACCAACTGACTGTCTGGTTCGCCCTCACTCCAAAAGGAAAGAAGGATGAGCCCTGCAATAATGGCTATAATAGCCAATCCAAGCATAATCACAATAATCCTGTAGATCCAATAATCTGTTTCTTTTGGATTTCTTATTTCCACATTTTTAATGGCCTCTACAGGATTGCTTCTAAACTTCTCCTGAAGATCTGCATTGTTCTTCAAGGCTTCCTGTAAATCTTCAATACTGTCGTTAATTAAAGTTTTCATATCGGTCAAGTTTTATTACATCAAAGTTCCCTCTAAAAAACATATCTGTCAATTACACAAAAGGGTGATTATACAAGCAAAACAGCACCATTAGAAATGGTGCTGTTTATAAAATTGATGATAATAACTAGAGTATTATTTCAAAAGTCAGACAAGTTCCTGAGCTTTTGGGTAAGATTTTACAGTCTCCTTCTGCCTCCTTCATCCTTCGTTTCATATTACGAAGTCCATTTCCTTCTGATTGATTATCAGGAATACCTATTCCGTTATCTTCGATAGTTATTAAGAATTGATGTTTATGCTGCGAAAAGGAAAGTTTTAAAGCAGTTGCCTGGCTGTGCTTATACACATTATTAACCGCCTCTTTCAAGCATAAAAACAGGTTGCGCCTCAGTTCTGTAGAAATGGGAGTATCAGAAATAATATCTTCACATTCTGAATGAAGGGTAATTTTTGTTTTCTTTAAAAAATTTCCGGTATAAAGGATAGCATAATCAACAAAGCTTCCTAGCGTATCATTTCCTGAGTTCAGGCTCCAAAGCATTTCCCGCATAGAAATGTTCATTTCTTCAGATGTCTTGAGTAGTTCATCTATATCACTTTGTAGATCTTCATCATTAGCTTTTTGTTTTAAAAATTCTGCCTGAAGTTTCAATGCTGAGATTCCTGCCCCTAGATCATCATGCATATCATGGGAAATACGCTCTCGCTCTTTTTCAATAGATCTTTGTTGTTCGAGTTCTTTTTGGAGAAGCTGATTTTGATATTCTGCTTCTTTAAGTTGTTTCTCTTTAGAATAAAGTAATTGCCTTCTGTTGTACATGAAAACAACAAAAATGATAAAGACAATAAAAAAAAGTACTATAACTAGCGCTACAATATAAGTACTTCTAATAATTTGAGGTAATTCCATTCCTAGAATTGTATTCATACTTAAATAAAGAAATGTATAACATTGTATATAATACAATATTTATTATATCAAAATTACTTTTTATAAATGTTGAAAACTCTCTGTCGTTATAATAAAAATAATACATTGGTAAACATCTGAAAATCGCAAAACAAGACCATAGCAAGAATCCTGAACTAATCCAAAAATTCGGATCATGATAAATTTTAGTTTCATCTACTATTAAGATCTTATTACAATACCAAAGAATAGAATGGCTTATCATGAATAGCATAACAATAATAGCGAGCTTTTCATCAAAGTATAATCCCCAAAATTTAGTAAAAAAGAGGATTAAAACCATAGAGATAAACAGAATGATTTTAGAAATCATTTTCAAAGCTGTTTTCTGCAAAATTTTAGAATAAAAAATGTAAAAGAAAACTGTGACAAATATTAAATATAGATTGTACTGTAATCCTACTAGTATATTTTCATCAATTTTATCAATTATTAAAGAATAAACTTCAATTAAAACAGTTACTAAGAGATATATAAATAGGTTATTTTGGGCAGAAAAACTATATTTCCTGCCCAAAATAAAAGATTTCAAAAAAACAATTATTAATACAATATTGTATACATAATGGATTATCACAATTATGGTTTTAAATTTCCTAAATCATAGTAGCCATCATAAATTCTAGCTCCGACACTATTTATATGATGAATCCTATTTTTATCATGTATGTAAGCACATAATGTCAACCTATATTTCTTTTTATCATCTACAATACATATCAGCTCAAGTGTTACGTCATGTTCAAAGCCGTTAAATAGAAAAATTTTCTTCATATTGTAGGTGATATATTCTGTGAGGGTTGAATTTTGAATTGAACTTATTTTCTCTCCTACACCTTCTTTATAATTAGAAGTAAGCGTGCTAAAATCAGGAGATGTTCTATCAAACTGAATGGCTTGCCCATTTTTTAATGAATAGGCACTTTCACTATTTAAATCAAGCTCTATATCATTTCCAATAGTACTTTTAAAATTTTCCGTATCTGAAAACCTAAACACAATGTCTAAGTCATTATTATTATCGATAAAAAAGATATGCATGAATTCCTTATCCCAATTATCTCCAATAATTTTATTAAACCATACTTTACTGATTATAAATGAATCTCTAATTTTAATACCTGCCTTACTACATTCATCTTTAAATAACTGTTTTGCCTCATCATAAATACGTGGTAATATTGGATCATTAAACCAGATATTCCACGAGTTCTTGATTTCCTGAAGTAATTCTTCATCACAGTCAGCATTTTCAATGGCTGTAATAACTTGTTTTTTTAATTCATCACATGATAATTCTAATCTTGTTTCCATGGTTTCTTAGTTTTTAAAATGGTTAAATTTATTTATAGCCTCCACTTTATTACTTACGTGAAGTTTTCTATAGATATTTCCGACATGCTTTTTCACTGTATCTATACTAATGCAGCTTTTATCCGCAATTTCTTTGTATAGAAGTCCCTGTGAAAGAAGTTCAAGAATTTCTTTTTCCCGTTCTGTAAGTTCATCAAAACCTTTAATCTCAGGGAGTTTTTTTTCAAAATGCTGTAAGACTCTTCGGGCAATAGAAAAACTCATGGGAGCACCACCATTATAAACATCTCTGATTGAAGCCAGGATCTTATCCATGCTTTCTCCTTTTACAAGATATCCCATTGCACCGGCTTTTAAAGAATTAAAGATCTTCTCATCATCTTCAAAACTGGTACACATGATGAACTGGGTTTCGGGCATATCTTTTTTGAGCTTTTCAATGATTTCAATGCCTAGCATGTCCTGCAGCTGGATATCCATCATAACAACATTGGGAGAAATATTTGGAAGGTTTTTTAAAGCATCATTACCATCAAAGAACTGTGCAACGACTTTCATATCCTGCTGATAATTGATCACCTTCTTCAACGCATTGTTGTAGTTCTTTTCGTCTTCTACTATGGCAATGGAAATGCTCATGTCTTTTTTATTTGAAACAAATTTCAACAGAAAACAAATGAGAATCAATTACACATTTGTGTAATTTTTGGAATTGAGTTTAGGGTTATGGTTCGTTTTTAGTCTTATTAAAATTAATTATTTTTTGATTTCAAAGCTATATTTTTTTAATAAATTTTAACAAATCCATACTGCCATTGTACTGGTAATGATTTTATTACTTATCAGTCTTCATTTCATTCAAATTATAAATGAAAAAACATCCATAGAACTGTAAAAAATCACCATATTGCAAGGCATGATTTTTGTAAAATTAAAGAGTAAAAATCATATTGAATATCAAATAATATAATCATGAAAAAAAGTCTTTTAGCACTTGGTGCTGTACTTGCATTAACTGTGGTTAGCTGCAAAAAAAGTGAAAGCGGAAATAAGAGTGTCATTAAAACAGACAGCACAGAAACAGTAGTTACTGATCACAACGGAAAGGTTGATTCAGTAACCCAGAGTTCATCAACAGTTGACGTTAATGGACAGAAAACTGAAAAAACAGATTTCGTCTATAAAGCAATGGATGGAACATTGGTAAAAGTAGTATTCAAAAACGATCCAAAAGAAAATACTTTAACCATTACCAGCAATAAAAAAACATTTGTTCTTACTAAGGAAGAGACCAAAGGAGATGAAACTGTTTATAAGAAAGATGATATGACTGCAAAAGTAAAAGGAGACAGTCTTCACCTGGAACAAGGGAACAATATTATTCCGTTGAAAAGAACGAAGATCTAACATATCAAAAAAACGTCCAATAATTTGGACGTTTTTTTATTTGAAAAATTACTTGGATGCTTTATAAAGTATTAGATCTATAAAATTATTATTATGTTTTATTTTATCTAATTCAACCTTCTCTTTAAATTTCAGAATCTCATTGCGATCCATCTCTTCTCCTTGTGCATTATACATTGTAAATTTTCCGTCCGAATTCAAAATAACCTGCCGTATTTTTATAATTGGATCTTTTTTATATTTATTCCACAGTTGATTAAATTTTTCTGTTGTTACATTTATAGATCCCTCATTAAAATCATTTGAAGGAACGATAGATCTTTTTCTAATACTAATTAATTTCAATTGATGATCATTTTTACTATCTGCAACTTCTACTATTAAGCCCGGCAGTCCAGAAAATACATAGGGACCATCTTGAATAGGAATTTCAGAAGCAAACCAGGCAACCCATTCTCTTCCACCAAAATTAGCAGTCGCTTTTTGACTTTTATAACCAAAAATATTTTTAGTATCGGATTGAATTTTCCAATCAATCTTTCTATTCGGTTGTATCTTATAATAATCACCATTCAGAGTAGTATATATCTCAGTGTTTTTAGTAATATAGTCCTTGATAATTACATCCTGAATTTTTGACTTCATACTGATAACAGGAATTTTAGCATTACTTTTTTTTAACTCGTCACTATTCAAAGAATCATCAGTATATTTTTGTAAACTAAAATATACTGATCTTGTTTCTGAAATATCCAAAAACATCGTTTCCTGATCTATCCTATTTCTATTTAATGAATCTATCTTATATTGATAATCATAGACAAAAATTTTATCCTGGCCGCATACAATCTTAAAAAGTATAAAGCACAATAAATAAATAAATTTTCTCACCATACTATTTAATAATAAGTCTACCAGTTTAAAACCAGTAGACTTATTTTATCATTTTAATTTAAATAATTAACACAATGACTTTGCTATTCTTAAAACATTATTGCAATCTCCTTTTGGATCGGTATAACATTGTTTGAATGTTGCTACTCCAAAATATTATCAATAGATGTGTTATTGATTAAGATTATTATCTAAAAAAAGTTTAAGTTCTTCAGCAGAAATATCCTTTTTTATAATTTTTCCATTAGAATCTAAAAGGAAATTAGTGGGGAATTTATTAATATTTATTTTTTTTGATTGAACACCATTTTCATCAAGATAATTCTGCCAAATCAGTTCTTTTTCCTTTACTGCCTTTTTCCAGTGTTCAACTTCTTCTGTTCTATCAGTTGAAATAGCAATTATATCAAACCCCTTAGATCTATACTTATCATATATCCCTTTATATTTGGGAAATTCTATTAAGCATGGAACACAATTACTAAACCAAAAATCAACAAGAGTAAATTTTTCAGTGAGTTTATATTTAATGAATTCATTATTTTGATCTTTAACTGGTAGATCCATAATCTTATTTTCAAAATACTTTTCATTAAGCATTCTAGCAAATTTTTTTGCAGTATCAGTTTGTTTAATGTTCTTTGATAAAAGATTATAAATTTTCAATAAGTTATCATCATATCCCCATACACTATATCTTTCAATTGCAAACCATAAGCTAATAAAAGAATTAGGATACTTTTTTGCATACTTTAGAATATATAATATTTTTCTATTGTTATAGTCTTTTCGTATACTCTTATAATCTGTTTCTTTAATTACGTTTTCATTAGATACACTTAACTCTTCTGCCGCTAAAATTTTTTTGTAATCAGGCAAAAATTTATTTTTAAACTCAGCATTTATTGGGGAATTTTCTAATAAATAATAATTATTGTATTTAAAATCATTAATACTAAGTTGATGAGTTCCTCTGTCTATAAATATCATTTGACTTAATACAAAATTCTTATCATTGTTTTGGAATGATAAAAATAAACCTATGGGATAATTAATATTCCCGGAAAAATGAAACTTACCATCCTTTACTTTAGAAGAAAAAGCATTAGTTTCATACAGCTCCGAATTAATAAAAGCAGATTCTAAATAAATAGAATCTGTTTTTGTTACGGATGGACTAATAATTCCTTCAATTTCAAAAGAATCTGAGTTCTTTTGACCGAATGCATTGTTTATATTAACTATTAAAACAATAAATAGAATTCTAATTTTAGCTCCAACAATAATCATGTTTATGAGTGTTACAAGTTACACATGTCAGGCCAGCACAACACTTCTTATTAGCAGTATAGCAGGCTTCACCTCTTGCTGCACAAGTTCCGCCGCCGCCTTCGCCTTCAAGATACTCTTTAGGATCTTTAATTCCTCCAACAATATCTTTCTGATCGTTTCTCGAAAGTTTTCTAAGATTTTTCATGTTTAATTTTATTTATAATTATTGCTAAATATAAATAAAATTAAACAATTAATTCACACAGTCGTGTTATTTAATATTTGTTTTTAATTAAGTTGAAATAATTAACAGCTATTCAAAAATAACATAAAAATTACACCCGATAAGCACCATTGGACATAAAAACACAATCATGAATAATACGAATAAAACATTTGTATTTTTAAAGTTTCGTCTAAATTTAAACACAAAAACTTTGATTACTATTTTTATGATAAAAACAAACCCCGTTCAGAAATCTGAACGGGGTTTATTTTATTTTTTAATTACCTTTTCAAGGTATGTTTTATTATGAGTAGTGATTTTCACAAAGTAATTGCCTTTCGCAAGATCAGAAATATCTATTGAGGTTTCTTTAGGAGAATCTATATTTTTGAAAACTCTTCCAGCCATATCAACAACAACAATATTCTTTATTTGTTCTTTACTATCAAAAAACAAAACTGAAGAGGTAGGATTTGGGTAGATCTTCATTTTATTGTTGGTTTCTATTTTAGGATCATCGGTAGTCAATGTACCATTTGCGAGATCCCATGTATAAAATCCAGACTTCCCAGTTCCTATTATATAATCTTTATAAATGGCATACTTATCTATATTCCATTTTACTTCAGGCAATATTTTTGTACTAAAAATTTTTTGCCAGTTCACTCCGTAATCTGTTGTTTTAAAAATATTACCATCCTGTACTCCATATCCGCTACCATCTTCAAAAATTTCAAAATCTTTAAATGCTCCTGTCCAGCCATTAAGTGTAAACCACGTGTTACCAAGATTTACAGAGCAATAATCTCCTATATATATTCTTGAATTATCTCCAAAAACAATATCTCTGATGTTATCAAGATATCCGGGAAAACTGATAACACTCCATGTTATACCACCATCAACTGTTTTCATCATTTTTTCACTGGTAACAAGAAATCCTACATTGTTATCCATAAATTTAATAATTCTCGCATAGCGTCCTACCTCAAAAGGAGTTGACCATCCTGTGGTTGCGTTGTAAATAGTGACATAACCTTTATAATAATCTGCATTATCTCCTCTCGTTGCCATTGCAAAATCACCATTAGGTTTCATTGCAAGTGCTCCTGTTAAACCACGGGAAATACTCTGGCTAGTCCATGTTAAACCATTATTTTGTGTTGTCCAAAATTCATAGGCATATTTACGCAATCCGATTCCTTTACCGTTAGGAAGTATACTAATAGCTCCAGTGGGTGTACTAGGAGGCATATACTTCCATGTCATTCCTTTATCTGTTGATGCGTAGTCTCCTACAGTTGCTAGATTTTTACTTGCATAGGCATAATTATATGTTAAGCCTCCTCTATAAATCCAATTTGTTTTTTCAGGAATCCAGTTCACAAGATCTGTACTCTTGAAAATTGAATGATGCAGCTCGTCTCCCGTTTCATTATCTCCACCTACTAGAAATTTCCCACCGTTTAAAGCCAGAGCATTAAAGACGTGGAATAAAGTAGGATATATAACACTTGAATTCCATACTTCTCCTGTTGCTGTTCTATACAATTTGTTTGGAGTTCCAACGGCAATGAATTCATTATTATAAACCTTAATATCCTTTAGAAAGGGAATATTTGTGCTCATCCAAGTATTTCCACCATCCAATGTATATTGGGTAGTTCCATCATCAAGAGTTGCAATACCGTTTAGTGCATTTTTAAAAATAACTTTCCAAAATCTACCAGGAGATTCACTTACCTTAACCCAAGTCTGACCTCCATCCGTTGATTTAAAAATAAAGCTATTACCTGCTGCTGCTTCAGTCACGCAGTATCCTGTATTTGCATCTGTAAAAAATAGACCTGTAATTTTGGCGGCATAGCCAGTAGGTACACTATATACATTCCATGTAACCCCACCATCAGTAGATTTCATAATTCTACTATTAATAGTACTGATAAATATGGTATTATCATTCAGAACAAACATTGCTTGGGCGAAATATACAGGTAATGGATGAGAAATACCGGGTGTAGAAAACTTTGGATCTGAAATGATTAAATCATATCCCATTACAGCATACCCTTTATTGTTATGAATTGCAAAATCACTTACACTTTTATTACGTATATTAATTCTTCTCCATGTCTTACCATCGTTCTCAGTAATTAATAAATCATCATCTTCATTATGCTTTTGTACCAGATAACTTCCATCTGGTAGAATTTCAATTTTTATCACCTTCTCCGATTGTAAGAATGGTGTAGTAAGCTTCCAGTCTGCAGGAAATAGCTGACTAAACAATAAGGTGCAATATAATACTGCAATAAAAGATAATATTTTTTTCATAGTTATAGTTTTTAAACAAAAGGAGCTTGCAGTAAACCACAAGCTCCTTTAAGATATTTTAGAAGTATAAACTTATTATTCTTCAGTTTTTTCTTCAGTAGTGTCAGCTTTAGCTTCTTCTACTTTTTCTACTGCAGGTGCATCAGCTACTACAGCTTCAGCTTTTTTAGGTGCAGCAGTTGATCTTCTGCTTCTTCTTGTAGCTTTTTTCTCCTCTGCATTCGGGTTGTAAAGCTCGTTGAAATCTACTAATTCGATAAGAGCAGTATCAGCAGCATCACCTGGTCTGAATCCTGTCTTGATGATTCTTGTATAACCACCGTTTCTTTCAGCGATTTTCGGAGCTACAGTTCTGAATAATTCAGCAACCGCAAATTTATTTTGAAGGTAAGAGAATACTACTCTTCTGTTGTGTGTAGTATCTTCTTTTGCTTTTGTTAATAGAGGCTCAACATATACTCTTAAAGCTTTAGCTTTAGCTACAGTAGTGTTGATTCTTTTATGCTCAATTAGAGAACAAGCCATATTAGAAAGTAAAGCACTTCTGTGAGAAGCTGTTCTTCCTAAGTGATTGAATTTTTTACCGTGTCTCATTATTAATTATTTATCAGCGTCTAACTTATATTTTGCAACGTCGAAACCGAAGTTAAGACCTTTTGAATGCACTAATTCTTCTAGTTCTGTCAAAGATTTTTTACCAAAATTTCTGAATTTCATCAAATCAGACTTACTGTAAGAAACAAGTTCTCCAAGAGTTTCTACTTCAGCTGCTTTTAGACAGTTAAGGGCTCTTACAGAAAGATCCATATCTGCTAATTTAGACTTAAGAAGTTGTCTTGTGTGAAGTGTTTCTTCATCGTATTGGATAGATGCTTTTACAGCTTCAGTTTCAAGCGTGATTCTCTCATCAGAGAATAACATGAAGTGATAAATTAATATCTTAGAAGCTTCTGTTAAAGCATTCTGAGGGCTGATAGACCCGTCAGTTTCTATATCTAATACAAGTTTTTCGTAGTCTGTTTTTTGCTCTACACGATAATTTTCAATGCTGTACTGTACTTTCTTGATCGGCGTGAAAATAGAGTCAATTGCAATAGTACCTACAGGTGCATTGTTTGACTTATTTTGTTCTGAAGGAACATATCCTCTACCTTTTTCAATATTGAAAGTAATTTCGAAAGTTACATCACTGTTTAGGTTACAAATCATTAAATCCGGGTTTAACACCTCGAATCCGTTGATCGATTTTCCTAAATCACCAGCAGTAATAATCGTTTGACCTGAAACTTTAGCAACAACCTGCTCGTTAGCCTGGCCTTCTGCTGAAGCTTTTAATCTTACCTGCTTTAGGTTAAGAATAATTTCGGTAACGTCTTCGATTACTCCTGGAATAGTTGAAAATTCGTGCTCTACACCTTCTATTTTGATAGATGAAATAGCGTATCCTTCCAGAGAAGAAAGCAACACTCTTCTCAAAGCATTACCGATTGTAAGCCCGAAACCTGGTTCTAAAGGTCTGAATTCAAATTGACCTTTAAATTCATCAGAGTTAAGTAAAATTACTTTATCGGGTTTTATGAATTGTAAAATTGCCATATTATTGGGTTGAGCAAAAATTTGATTAAAAAATTATTTAGAGTAAAGTTCGACGATAAGGTTCTCCTTGATGTCTTCCGGAATTTGGATTCTTTCAGGAGCAGAAATGAAGGTACCTTCTTTCTTCTCATCGTTGAATTGTAACCACTCATAGTTTGACTTAGAAGCCAATGCATTGGTAACAACTTCAAGAGACTTAGACTTTTCTCTTACAGCGATTACATCACCAGCTTTTACCAAGTAAGAAGGGATATTAAGAATCTCTCCGTTCACAGTAATGTGTCTGTGAGAAACTAATTGTCTTGCACCAGATCTAGTTTTAGCAAAACCTAATCTGTAAACAACGTTATCCAATCTTGATTCACAAAGTTGTAATAGAACTTCCCCTGTTACTCCTTTGCTTCTGTGTGCTTTTTCAAATAAGTTAGCAAACTGTCTTTCTAAGATACCGTAAGTATATTTAGCTTTTTGTTTTTCAGCTAACTGAACTGCGTATTCTGATTTTTTAGCACCTCTTCTTTTGTTAGGACCGTGTTGTCCTGGCGGTTGGTTCTTTCTTTTTTCGAAGTTTTTGTCATCTCCGTAGATTGCAGCACCAAACTTTCTAGCAATCTTAGTTTTAGGTCCAATATATCTTGCCATAATGGGTAAATTCTAAAAATTAAACTCTTCTTCTTTTTGGTGGTCTACATCCGTTGTGTGGCATAGGAGTCACGTCAACGATTTCTGAAACTTCAATTCCTGAATTGTGGATAGATCTGATTGCAGATTCTCTACCTGCACCTGGACCTTTCACAAACACCTTTACTCTTCTTAAACCAGCTTCGTGAGCTACAGCAGAGCAATTTTCAGCTGCCATCTGAGCAGCAAATGGAGTATTCTTTTTAGAACCTCTGAAACCCATTTTACCGGCAGAAGCCCAAGAGATAACCTCTCCGTTTTTATTTGTTAAAGAAATGATGATGTTATTGAAAGAAGCTTGAATATGTGCTTCACCAATAGCTTCAACTTTTACTTTTCTTTTCTTAACTACTTTAGTTTGTTTTGCCATAATTCCTAACGATTATTTACTAGCTTTTTTCTTGTTAGCAACAGTTTTTCTCTTTCCTTTTCGGGTTCTAGAGTTGTTTTTCGTTCTCTGGCCTCTTAAAGGTAATCCAAGTCTGTGACGTATTCCTCGTTGGCATCCTATGTCCATCAATCTCTTGATGTTCAATTGCACTTCAGATCTTAATTCTCCTTCAACTTTTACGTTTTCTAGGATGTAAGTTCTGATGGCAGCCAATTCATCGTCATTCCATTCGTTGACTTTTTTGTCTTCGCTGATACCGGCAGCTTTAAGGATTTCAGAAGAAGTACTTCTTCCAACTCCGTAGATGTAAGTTAAACCGATAACTCCTCTTTTGTTTTTTGGTAAATCAATACCTGCAATTCTCGCCATAATTTAATTAACCTTGTCTTTGTTTAAATTTTGGGTTCTTCTTGTTGATTACGAACAGTACACCTTTTCTGCGTACGATTTTGCAATCAGCGCTTCTTTTTTTAATTGATGCTCTTACTTTCATTTTGATAGTATTTATTTTTTACAAATGCCAAATGGAATGAGAATTCCATTTGGCTAAATGTTTTAATATCTAAATGTGATTCTCCCTTTTGTTAAATCATAGGGAGACATTTCTAGTTTCACCTTATCACCAGGTAAAAGTTTAATATAGTGCATTCGCATTTTACCAGAAATATGAGCAATAAGAATATGCCCATTTTCAAGTTCTACGCGGAACTGAGCGTTCGAAAGTGCTTCCGTTATAACGCCGTCTTGTTCAATATGTTTTTGTTTTGCCATAAATTAATATCCAGTCGTTCTAGACAGTTTAGATTGCATTAAGCCATCATAATGATGATTCAGCAGATATGTATTAATCTGTTGAACTGTATCTAAAATTACACCTACCATAATCAATAGTGATGTTCCCCCGAAAAACAGGGCAAACGCATCTGTCTGAACAAAGCTTCCATGCACAATTGCTGGAAGGACTGCAAAGATAGATAAAAAAATTGCACCTGGCAAGGTAATTTTTGATAAAATATCATCTAAATAATCTGCTGTCTCTTTTCCGGGTCTTACTTTCGGTACTAAACCTCCATTTCTCTTAAGATCATCAGCCATTTGGTTTACCGGAATTGTAATTGCAGTATAGAAAAACGAGAAGATAATAATTAATAGCGCAAACAATACATTGTACTGCCAGCTAAAAACATTCTTGAAACCTGCAAGAAAAGTGTTGGACTCATCGAATTTTGTTAATAATCCTGGTACGAACATCAATGCCTGAGCAAAGATAATTGGCATTACACCAGCAGCATTTACTTTCAATGGAATCCATTGTCTTGCGCCCTGCATAAGATTCTTGTTTACACCTCCTCTTGCTTGAGCTCTGCTTACATACTGAATAGGAATTTTTCTAACAGCAACTGATAAAATTACTGCTAAAAGAACTACCAACATCCAGAATAATACTTCGATAAGGATCATGATAGATCCCATTCCTCCTTTTCCGTTCTGCACGGCCATCTCCTGTACGAATGCCTCAGGTAATCTTGAAAGGATCCCCACCATAATCAGGATAGAGATACCATTTCCGATTCCCTTATCGGTAATCTTTTCACCTAACCACATTGCAAACACTGAACCACCTACCAAAATAACAATACTTGGTAACCAGAACATGATTGAATTTGGTTCTACAAAATATGCAGATTGGAACTGAGCATATGGTAAGAATAATTGAGTAATAGAAGTTAAGTAAGAAGGTGCCTGTACCAGACAAACCCCGATCGTTAACCATCTTGTAATTTGGTTCAATGTATTTCTACCTGACTCTCCATCTTTCTGAAGCTTCTGAAGATAAGGAATAGCCATCCCCATCAACTGAACAATAATAGAAGCAGAAATGTAAGGCATGATTCCTAACGCCATTACGGAAGCGTGGCTGAAAGCTCCCCCCGTAAACGACGAAAGCAAGCCAAGGAGACCTGCTCCTTGCTTGTTACCGCCTTGATTTTTATAATGCTCTAAGAGATCTCCCACCTCTGCAAGGTTAATTGCCGGAAGTGAGATATAAGATGCGAATCTATACACAAGGATAATACCTAAAGTGAAGAGAATTTTATCTCTCAATTCTTTAAGACTCCAAATATTTTTAAGTGTTTGTATAAATTCTTTCATTAGTAAGTATTATAAGGTAATTGCTTTTCCACCTGCTTTAGCAATAAGCTCTTCAGCAGATTTCGTGAATTTATCAGCAGAGATTGAAACCGCAGATTTCAATTCTCCTCTACCCATAATTTTCACTAATTCGTTTTTAGAAACGATACCGTTTGCTACTAATACCTCTTTCGTGATATCTCCAGTGATGGATTTGTTCTCGATTAAAGTTTGGATAGTATCAAGGTTCACACCTCTAAACTCTTTTCTGTTTACGTTTTTGAATCCGAATTTAGGTAATCTTCTTTGTAAAGGCATCTGTCCACCTTCGAAACCGATTTTCTGAGAATAACCAGCTCTAGCTTTCTGACCTTTGTGTCCTTTTGTTGAAGTACCTCCTTTTCCACTACCTTGACCTCTACCAATTCTTTTTGAGTTGAAAGTAGATCCTGCAGCAGGTTGTATATTATTTAAATTCATTTTAATTTCTCTTTTATAAAATTATTTTTGAACTTCTAGTAAGTGACCTACAGCAGCGATCATTCCTAAGATAGAAGGAGTAGCTTCGTGCTCTACAACTTGGTGAAGTTTTTTTAATCCTAATGCTTCAAGCGTTCTCTTTTGGGTTTTTGTTCTACCAATAGCGCTTCTTACTTGCTTTACTTTAATTGTTGCCATTGTTTTAATTATTAACCGTTAAACACTTTACTTAGAGAAACACCTCTCATTCTAGCAATTTCTTCAGGTCTTCTGATATCCAATAACGCTTTGAAAGTAGCTTTCACCACGTTGTGAGGGTTAGAAGATCCTTTAGATTTTGAAAGGATATCGTGAATACCAGCTGATTCCAATACCGCTCTTACCGCACCACCTGCAATAAGTCCTGTACCGTGAGAAGCAGGTCTTAAGAAGATATCTGCACCACCGTATCTAGCAGTAGTTTGGTGAGGAATAGTGTGGTTCATTACTGGAACTTTAACAAGGTTTTTCTTAGCGTCTTCAACTGCTTTAGCAATTGCAGAAGCAACCTCTTTAGATTTTCCTAAACCAAAACCGATAACTCCTTCTTCGTTTCCTACTACAACAATAGCAGAAAATCCGAAAGCTCTACCTCCTTTAGTTACTTTTGTTACTCTGTTAACAGCTACGAGACGATCTTTTAATTCTAATCCTCCCGGTTTTACTCTTTCTATATTATCTAGTCCTAACATATTTTCCGAAATTTAATGATTAGAATTTAAGTCCACCTTCTCTCGCACCATCAGCTAAAGCTTTTACTCTACCGTGGTATACGAAACCGTTTCTGTCAAATACAATACTTTCGATTCCTGCAGCGATAGCTTTAGCAGCGATAGCTTTACCAACAGCAGCAGAAACTTCAGTTTTAGTACCTTTAGCGTCTACACCTTTCTCTCTTGAAGAAGCTGATGCTAAAGTTGTACCGTTTTTATCGTCGATTAACTGAGCGTAAATTTCCTTATTACTTTTGTATACAGATAATCTTGGCAATTCAGAAGAACCAGAGATTTTTCCTCTTACTCTTCTTTTAATTCTTATTCTTTTTTCTAATTTACTTAATGCCATAATACTTATAATTTATTAAGCAGATTTACCAGCTTTACGTCTAACAATTTCTCCTACGAATCTTACACCTTTTCCTTTGTATGGCTCAGGCTTTCTGAAAGATCTGATCTTTGCAGCAACCATTCCTAGAAGTTGGTTATCGTGAGACGTTAAAGTAATAATTGGGTTTTTACCTTTTTCAGTCAATGTATCAACTTTTACTTCGCTTGGAAGTTCTAGTACAATACCGTGAGAGAATCCTAAAGCTAGCTCAAGTTTTTGACCTGCGTGAGAAGCTCTATATCCTACCCCTACTAGTTCTAGTTTCTTTTCGAAACCTGCACTAACACCAACAATCATGTTGTTGATTAACGCTCTGTATAAACCGTGAAGCGCTTTGTGTTGTTTAGTATCAGATGGTCTGTTTACGTTCAGTTCACCATCTTTTTGTTCTATAGTAATTCCTGCTGTAAGCTCCTGAGAAAGTTCTCCTTTTGCTCCTTTTACAGTTACTACACCGTTGTTTTCAGTGATTGTAACTCCAGCTGGAATTGTTATAATTGCTTTACCAATTCTTGACATTTTCCTCTGATTAAAAATTAATAAACATAGCAGATTACTTCACCGCCTACTTTCTCTTCTCTAGCTTTCTTGTCAGTCATTACTCCTTTAGAAGTAGAGATGATAGAAATACCCAAACCGTTTAGTACTCTTGGAAGTTCAGTAGAACCTTTGTACTGTCTCAAACCTGGTCTAGAAGCTCTTTGGATAGACTTAATAGCAGGTTTGTTAGTTTGCTTATCGTACTTTAAAGCGATTTTGATCACTCCTTGAACAGCGTTATCTTCAAACTTGTAGTTTAAGATATACCCTTGATCAAATAGGATCTTAGTAATCTCCTTTTTGATTTTCGATGCAGGAATTTCCACCACTTTGTGGCCTGCGCTTTGTGCGTTCCTTACTCTTGTTAGGAAATCTGAAATTGGATCTGTTACCATTTTTCTTTTATAAATTATTGGTTAAAGAACAATCAGTTTTGAAAAGACTTGAAGAGAAAAATATCAGACGTCAGAAATCTTCGGTCTGATATTTATTCTTTAGTATCTTGACAACTTAATTGTCCCGATTTTTTATCTAGTAATTATTACCAGCTAGCTTTTCTTACACCTGGGATAAGACCGTTGTTAGCCATTTCTCTGAAAGTTACTCTGGAAATACCAAACGTTCTCATGTATCCTCTTGGTCTACCTGTTAATTTACATCTGTTGTGTAATCTTACAGGAGAAGCATTTTTAGGCAATTTTTGAAGTCCTTCGTAATCACCAGCTTCTTTAAGAGCTTGTCTTTTAGCAGCGTATTTAGCAACTAGTGCTTCTCTTTTGCGCTCACGCGCTTTCATTGATTCTTTAGCCATTTCTTAGTTCTTTTTAAATGGTAAACCGAAGTGAGTTAATAATGCTTTAGCTTCTTTATCTGTTTTCGCAGTAGTAACGAAAGTGATGTCCATCCCTTGGATTTTTTTCACTTTGTCAATTACGATTTCAGGGAAGATAATCTGCTCAGTAATACCTAAGTTGTAGTTACCTCTACCATCGAAACCATCAGCTTTGATTCCAGAGAAATCTCTGATACGAGGCAAAGCAGAAGCAGTAAGTCTGTCTAAGAATTCATACATTTGGTTTCCTCTTAGGGTAACTTTCGCACCTACAGGCATACCTTTTCTCAATTTGAAAGCAGCTTCGTCTTTCTTAGAGATCGTACCAACAGCTTTTTGACCTGTGATATTCGTAAGCTCTTCTACAGCATAATCAATGATTTTTTTGTCTGCAGTAGCATCACCTAAACCTTGTGATACAACGATTTTCTCTAATTTAGGTACTTGCATTACTGACTTATACCCGAATTCTTCCATCATTGCAGGAACAATTGTCTCTTTATATGCTTTTTTGGGTCTTGCTATATATTCCATGTGTTATTTAAAATTATAAAGTTTCACCCGTTTTTTTGTTGATTCTTACTTTCTTATCTCCTTCGATTTTGTAACCTACTTTGATAGCTTTTCCGTCTTTACCAACTAAAGCTACGTTTGAGATATGAATAGAAGCTTCTCTTTCAACGATTCCTCCTTGAGGATTTGAAGCTGAAGGCTTAACGTGCTTTTTGATGATGTTAAGTCCTGCAACAACTACTCTAGGGTCTCTTCCTTCTTTCTTGATCACTTCAATAACTTCACCAGTCTTACCTTTGATATCTTTCTTACCAGTAGTAATGATTACGTTATCTCCTCTTTTTATTTTTAACTTTGACATTTCTTTAAAAAATTTTAAAAATTAAAGTACTTCAGGAGCTAATGAAATGATTTTCATATATTCTTTGTCTCTCAACTCACGAGCAACTGGTCCGAAAACACGCGTTCCTCTCATTTCTCCTGCTGCGTTTAGTAATACACAAGCATTGTCGTCGAATTTGATGTATGAACCATCTTTTCTTCTTACTGCTTTTTTAGTTCTTACTACTACAGCTTTAGATACCTGACCTTTTTTTGCGTTTCCTGATGGTGTAGAATCTTTGATCGTAACAACGATTTTATCACCAACTGAAGCATATCTTCTTCTGGTTCCTCCCAGAACTCTAATAACTAGTACTTCTTTAGCACCTGTGTTATCAGCAACTTTTAATCTTGATTCTGTTTGTAACATTATTACTTAGCTTTTTCAATGATTCTTACTAATCTCCATCTCTTGCTCTTACTCAAAGGTCTAGTTTCAGAAATTAAAACTGTATCCCCCTCGTTGCACTCGTTGTTCTCGTCATGTGCAGTATATTTTTTCGTTTTCAAAACGAATTTACCGTACATCGGGTGCTTAACTCTTGTAGTTTCACTAACAACAATAGTTTTTTCCATTTTATTGCTGGAAACCACTCCGATTCTTTCTTTTCTTAAATTTCTATCCATTGTAAAATGAAATTATTGTTTGTTAGTTAACTCAGTATTTAGTCTAGCGATTGTTTTTCTCAAATCTCTGATTTGAATCGGGTTTTCAATTGGGCTGATTGCATGAGCCAATTTCAATTTAGAATATTGAGCTTTTGCTTCAGTTAATTGAGCTTGAATATCACCCGCGCTTAAATTTTTAATATCAGCTTTTTTCATTGTATTCAAAGATTAAAGAGGTTTAACAAAATCGTTAGCAACGATGAATTTAGTAACTACTGGTAATTTTTGTGCAGCAAGTCTAAGAGCTTCTTTCGCAACTTCGTAAGGAACTCCACCTACTTCGAACATAATTTTACCTGGCTTTACTACAGCTACCCAGTATTCAACAGCACCTTTACCTTTACCCATACGTACTTCCGCTGGTTTCTTAGTAATTGGCTTATCTGGGAAGATTTTGATCCATAGTTGACCTTCTCTCTTCATATATCTTGTCGCAGCAATACGAGCAGCTTCAATTTGTCTTGCAGTGATCCAAGCACCTTCAGTTGCTTTGATCCCAAAAGTTCCGTAAGCAAGTTGACTACCTCTTTGGGCATTCCCCTTCATCTTCATCTTGTGAACTCTACGGAATTTGGTTCTTTTTGGTTGTAACATAATCTCTAAATTTTAGATTTTAGATTTTAGATTTTAGATTTTTTTTAATTTTAAAAAAGTAACGGTAATTTAAAATTCAAAATTTCTAATCTAAAATTTTAATTATTATTGTTATTGTTGTTGTTTTTTCTAGGTCTTCTGTTGTCTCTGTCTCCTCCTCTGTTTCCTCTGTCTGACTGACCTCCTTTTTTCTGTTGTCCCACTAGTGGAGAAAGTTCTCTTTTACCGTAAACTTCACCTTTCATGATCCAAACTTTTACTCCTAATCTACCGTAAGTAGTGTGAGCTTCTGCCCAGTGGTAATCGATATCAGCTCTGAAAGTTGACAATGGAATTCTTCCTTCTTTGAAAGATTCTGATCTTGCCATTTCAGCTCCGTTCAATCTACCAGAGATTTGAACTTTGATACCTTCAGCACCCATTCTCATAGTACTTGCCATCGCCATTTTAACAGCTCTTCTATAAGAAATTCTGTTTTCAATTTGCTTAGAAATACTATCAGCAACTAGTACAGCATCTAATTCAGGTCTTTTGATTTCGAAGATGTTGATTTGAATATCCTTACCTGTAAGTTTCTTCAATTCTTCTTTCAATTTATCAACTTCCTGACCTCCTTTACCGATGATAAGTCCCGGTCTAGCAGTAGTGATTGTAACTGTTACTAATTTAAGTGTTCTTTCAATATAGATTTTTGAAATACCACCTTTAGATAATCTAGCCTCAAGGTATCTTCTGATTTTGTAGTCTTCAGCGATTCTGTCTCCATAATCGTTTCCACCAAACCAGTTAGAATCCCATCCTCTGATGATACCTAATCTATTACCAATTGGATTTGTCTTCTGTCCCATACCTTGATTAATTTTCTTTATTACCTAAGATTAATGTAACGTGGTTAGATCTTTTTCTGATTCTATACCCTCTACCTTGTGGAGCTGGTCTTAGTCTCTTCAATTGTCTTGCGCTATCCACGAAGATTTCTTTAACGATAAGGTTAGCTTCTTCAATATCCGCACCTTCGTTTTTAGTCTGCCAGTTTGCCATAGCAGAAAGAAGTAATTTCTCTAACTTGTTAGATGCATCCTTCTTAGAATATTTTAGGATATAAAGAGCTTTATCTACCTGCTCTCCTCTAATGATATCAGCAACTAATCTCATTTTTCTTGGAGAAGACGGGCAATTATTTAATGAAGCTTTTACAACGTCTTTGTTAGCTTCTTTTCTTGCGATTGAACTATCTTGTTTTCTTGATCCCATGATTATCTGCTTCCTTTGTTTTTGTTACCACCATGACCTCTGAAAGATCTTGTTGGAGAAAATTCGCCTAACTTGTGACCAACCATGTTTTCTGTAACATATACAGGGATAAAAGATTTCCCGTTGTGTACTGCAATAGTTTGTCCTACGAAGTCCGGAGAGATCATCGATGCTCTAGACCAAGTTTTGATAACTGTCTTCTTACCAGACTCTATATTTGCCTGAACCTTCTTATCTAAAGTATGATGAATGAACGGTCCTTTCTTAAGTGATCTTGCCATAATTATTTTCTTTTAGATACGATGTAACGGTTAGACACTTTGTTTTTCTTTCTAGTTTTGTAACCTTTAGCTGGTTTACCGTTTCTAGATCTTGGGTGACCTCCTGAAGAACGTCCTTCACCACCTCCCATTGGGTGATCAACCGGGTTCATTACAACCGCTCTTGTTCTTGGTCTTCTACCTAACCATCTGCTTCTACCAGCCTTACCTGATACAGTTAATTGGTGGTCTGAGTTGGAAACTGATCCAATCATTGCATAACATTCAGTAAGGATCATTCTTGATTCTCCTGAAGGCAATTTGATGATTGCATATTTTCCGTCTCTTGAAGTTAATTGAGCTGAAGAACCAGCACTTCTTGCTAAAATTGCACCTTGACCAGGCTTCATTTCAACACAAGAAATAACAGTACCTAAAGGAATGTTTTTCAACTTCATTGCGTTACCTACATTTGGTTCTACGCTTTCACCAGAAATTACTTTCTGATCAACTTTGATACCGTTTGGAGCGATGATATATCTCTTCTCTCCGTCAGCATACTCAAGTAATGCGATAAATGCAGTTCTGTTTGGATCGTATTCTACAGATTTTACAGTTGCTTCAACGTTTGCTTTGTTTCTTTTGAAGTCAATAATTCTGTATTTCTTTTTGTGTCCACCTCCGGTGTAACGCATGGTCATTTTACCTGTTTGGTTACGTCCACCTGACTTTTTAATACCAACTGTTAGAGATTTCTCTGGTTTGTTGGTAGTAATTTCCTCAAAATTGTTTACAATTCTGAATCTCTGTCCCGGGGTGATAGGTTTTAATTTTCTAACAGACATTACTATTATTTATAATTAATAATTAATTTACAGCAAAAATATCGATAACCTCACCTTCAGCAAGTTTGATTACCGCTTTTTTCAATTTATTTGTCTTTCCTACTTGAAGACCTTTTTTAGTGTATTTTGAAGAAACCTTCGGAGCATAAATCATTGTGTTAACGTCTGCTACTTTTACACCGTAAGCTGCTTCAACAGCCTTTTTGATCTCGATCTTATTCGCCTTAGGGTTAACTAAGAAAGAATAAGTACCTCTTAAATCTGTAAGGTAGTTAGCCTTTTCTGAAATAACTGGTTTAATAATAACTGACATGACTTATTTCTTTAAATTTTCCTGGAATTTTTCAACTGCACCTTCGAAGAAAATGATCTCACCAGCGTTTACTAAGTCGTAAGAACTGATCTCGTTGAAGTTCATTACTTTAGTTTTAGGTAAGTTTCTTGAAGATAAATACACATTCTTGTTAGCTTCAGGAAGAACGAATAAAGATTTTTTACCGTTAAGTTCCAATGCATTTAATACATTGATGAAATCTTTAGTCTTAGGAGCAGCAAAGCTCACATCTTCTAAAACTTTAATGCTGTTGTCTCTCATTTTCTGAGATAAAACAGATTTCTTAGCTAATCTCTTAAGAGCTTTGTTCAATTTGAATCTGTAGTCTCTTGGTTTTGGTCCAAATACTCTACCTCCACCTCTGAAAGTTGGAGATTTAATATCACCATATCTAGCAGATCCAGATCCTTTTTGCTTCTTAAGCTTTTTAGTAGAAGCAGTAATTTCGCTTCTTTCTTTTGCTTTATGAGTCCCTTGTCTTTGTGCAGCAAGGTACTGTTTAACTTCTAAGTAAACCGCGTGCTGATTTGGCTCAATTCCGAATACTGTTTCGTCTAGAGTTACTTTTCTTCCGGTCTCTTTTCCTGATGTATTTAATACTACTAGTTCCATTTTCTGATAATTACATAAGAATTTTTAGCTCCCGGAACAGCACCTTTTACTACTAAAAGATTTTGTTCTTGATCAACTTTTAACACTTGAAGGTTTTGAACAGTTACCTGCTTACCTCCCATTCTTCCAGCCATTCTCATCCCTTTGAATACTCTTGAAGGGTCAGATCCAGCACCGATAGAACCTGGAGCTCTAAGTCTGTTGTGCTGACCATGAGTTGCCTGCATTACACCTCCAAATCCGTGTCTTTTAACAACACCTTGGAAACCTTTACCTTTTGAAGTTCCTGTTACATCTACATACTCACCTTCGATGAATAGATCAACATTTACTACCTCTCCTACTTTTGCTTCAGTGAATCCATCATGGAATTCTACTAATTTAGCTTTAGGAGCAGAACCAGCCTTTTTAAAATGACCAGCTAACGCTTTACCAACGTTCTTCTCACTCTTGTCATCGAAACCTAATTGAACAGCTGAATAACCGTCAACTTCTAAGGTTCTGACCTGTAAAATCGAGCATGGACCAGCTTGAATAACTGTACAAGGAATGTTTTTTCCTTCTTCGTTAAACAAAGACGTCATACCGATTTTTTTACCAATAATACCTGACATTGTTTATATTATAATAAAATTTATCCTTTATTTTTTTCCATTTTTCGGAAGTCTGAAGTGATTTCTACTTTTGATATAGGCACACTACGCTCCTAAAATGAGTGTGCAAATTTATGAATAATTTTGTAACCGACAAATATTTTGAGTAAAATATTTTGATTTTTAATCATTTAGATCATTTTCAGAAAAATCAACCGGTTTACAAAAATGAATCTGTCATAAAAAAAACACATTTCCCTCTCATTGCTCATCCTCACCATTCAAGGCCAACAGCTAGAAACAAAAAAAATGCCATAACTAAAGGATAATGAAACATTTCACAATTCCAGTATAAAATTTTACTCCTCTATTTTTAAACGGAGATAAAAAACATTCTATCTCTCCTTCGCAGGAAAATTAAACAATGTAATTAGAGCCAGACATAAAAAAAACAAAAGCCTCATGATCACTCATGGGCTTTATATTGTAAGCTATTATTATATGGTTTTAAAGAATTAGCACGATTTATTTCATCACATTAACCCCAATTTCCTCTAGCCGGATCTGATCTTCGACAGCAATTCCGTCATCTGTAATCAAATAATCCACCTGGTCCAGTGAGGCAATTTTACCAAAACCTTTTTTATTTAATTTTGAAGAATCTGCCAAAACCACTGTTTTATCTGCACAATCAATCATTACCTGATTGAGATGAGCTTCTGCAGCATTGGAAGTACTGATCCCAAATTCAAGATCAATTCCATCTACACCCAGAAAAAGTTTATTACAAGAGAATTGTTTAAGGATTCCTTCTGAAATAGATCCTACAATTGATGTGGAACTCTTTCTCACTTCACCTCCCAATTGAATGACATTTATATTAGGATTATTACAAAGTTCAATTGCTACTCTTAATGAAGAAGTCAAAACGGTAAGTGGCCCGAAGTTCATCAACATTCTTGCAAGATAATGCATCGTGGTTCCAGATGCTAATATAATACAATCATTTTCCTGAATCAACGGAAGTGCAGCTCTCGCAATAGCCTGCTTTGCTTCTACATTAATATTTTCCTTTTCCCCTACATTTTTTTCATAAGCATATCTTACCTGCTTACTTGCTCCTCCGTGATTTCTAAAAAGAAGCCCTAAACTTTCGAGATAATTCAAATCCTTTCGAATCGTAACTGAAGAAACATTTAATTTTTCACACAGATCCTGAACCAGAACATGTCCTTTTTCATCGAGTTCTTTTAATATTTCATCCTGTCTTGGAATTAGCTTTTCCATTTTATTCGTTTGCTCAAAATTACTGTTTTTTTTTAACATTTAAAATTTCATTTATTTTCTTTTTGCTTTCATTTTTAATTTATATATTTGAAAACGAAACATAAACGAAACATTTATGAAACGAAACGAAGAACTCAGTAAATTAACCAATGTAAAAGAATGGGACTTTATTGTCATAGGAGGAGGAGCCAGTGGTTTAGGTTCAGCATTAGACGCAGTAAGCAGAGGATTCAAAACTTTATTGCTTGAATCTCACGATTTTGCGAAAGCAACTTCCAGCAGAAGTACCAAACTGGTACATGGTGGAGTAAGATATTTAGCACAGGGAGATGTAGGTTTAGTGAAAGAAGCACTGAAGGAAAGAGGTCTATTGGCCAAAAATGCAGCTCATATTGTAAAAAATCAATCTTTCATTATTCCTAATTATACCTGGTGGGGCGGAATCTATTATAAAATAGGATTATCCGTTTATGATTTCCTTGCCGGAAAATTAAGTTTGGGGAAAACGAAATATATCAGCAAATCAAAAACCATTGAAAAGCTGCCTACTATTGAACAAAATCATTTAGCAAGTGGTGTTGTTTACCAGGATGGCCAGTTTGATGATGCAAGACTTGCGGTCAACTTAACTCAAACTATCATTGAAAAAGGAGGAAGTGCTGTCAATTACGTAAAAGTTGTTAATCTTCTGAAAGATGACAAGGACAAAGTAATTGGCGTGGTTGCTGAAGATCAAATTTCTAAACAGCAATATCAAATTCACGCTAAAGTGGTCATCAATGCAACAGGTGTTTTCACGAATGATATCCTTAATATGAATAATCCTAAACATGGTAAACTGGTGGTACCAAGTCAGGGAATTCACCTTGTACTGGATAAATCATTCCTGAAAAGTGATGATGCGATCATGATTCCCAAAACGTCAGATGGAAGAGTTTTATTTGTAGTGCCTTGGCACGACAGAGCTCTAGTAGGAACTACAGATACTCTTTTGGAAAGTGAGAGCTTTGAACCTCGTGCTTTGGAGGAAGAAATCAGTTTTGTTCTAAACACGGCAAGACAATATCTATCTAAAAAGCCAACCCGTGAAGATGTAAAATCTGTTTTTGCCGGACTTCGTCCTCTTGCAGCTCCAAAGGATGGAAGCAAAAGCACAAAAGAAGTTTCCCGAAGCCACAAGGTTATTGCATCTGATACAGGATTAATATCCATTATTGGCGGAAAATGGACTACTTACCGTAAAATGGCTGAAGATACTATTGATAAAGCAATGGAGGTTCACAAATTAGGCAATACCACTTCCAAAACAGAAAATATGTCTATTCATGGAAATGTAAAACCAGAGCAGGTAGACAGAACCAATCATTTATATGTATACGGATCTGATATTCCTGCTATCAAAGCTTTACAGGAAAGCAATCCGCGTTTTTCACAAAAAATACATCCTGACCATCCGTTTACTGTAGCAGAAGTTGTGTGGGCAGCAAGAAATGAAATGGCCGAAACCATTGAAGATGTTTTGGCAAGAAGAGCCCGACTTTTATTCTTAGATGCTAGAGCTGCTATAGACAGTGCTCACCATGTAGCCAGAATCATTGCTGAAGAAAAAGGATATTCTGAAGAATGGGCTCAGCAACAGGAAAACGAATTCATCGAATTAGCCAAAGGATATTTATTAACTCCTTATTCACCTAAAGTTATCAACCTTAATTAATCACCATATGAATGAAAAGTTAATCCTCGCTTTGGATCAGGGAACTACTTCCTCCAGAGCGATTCTATTCAACCATAGCGGAGAGATCAAATATCTATCTCAAAAAGATTTCAGACAAATATTCCCGACTCCAGGTTGGGTAGAACATGATCCGAACGAAATTTGGTCATCACAGATCTCCGTTGCTGCAGAAATTATTGCCAAAGCTGGTATTTCCGGATTGGAAGTAGCCGCGATTGGAATTACCAACCAACGTGAAACCACTATAGTTTGGGATAAGGAATCAGGGGAACCTATTTATAATGCTATTGTATGGCAAGATAGGAGAACGTCCAAATACTGTGATGAACTGAAAGAACAAGGACATGCAGAAACCATCAGAGAAAAAACAGGCCTTGTACTGGATGCTTACTTTTCTGCTACCAAATTAAAATGGATCCTTGACAATGTAGAGGGAGCAAGAGAGAAAGCAGAAGCAGGAAAATTATGTTTCGGAACTGTGGATACCTGGCTAGTATGGAAATTAACCCGTGGAAAAATGTTTATCACCGATGTTTCGAATGCCAGCAGAACAATGCTTCTGAATATTCATACGTTGGAATGGGACAATGATTTATTAGCACTCTTCAACATCCCGAAAGCTATTCTTCCTGAAGTAAAACAAAGCAGTGAAGTATACGGTGAAACTGCTACTACTCTATTCTCTACCAAAATTCCAATTGCTGGAATTGCCGGAGATCAACAGGCGGCTTTATTCGGACAGATGTGTACTTCTCCGGGAATGGTAAAAAACACTTACGGAACAGGATGTTTCTTATTAATGAATACAGGGAAAGAAGCTGTTTCTTCAAAGAACAATCTTTTAACAACGGTTGCCTGGAAAATCAATGGAGAGGTTAACTACGCATTGGAAGGAAGTGTATTCGTAGGTGGCGCGGCCATTCAATGGTTGAGAGACGGCCTTAAACTTATTCATTCTTCTGATGAAGTGAATGATCTGGCAGCATCTGTTGAAGATAATGGTGGTGTTTATTTCGTTCCTGCTCTTACAGGTCTAGGGGCTCCTCATTGGGATCAGTATGCTCGTGGAACTATTGTAGGAATTACCCGCGGTACTACAGATGCCCATATTGCAAGAGCCACATTGGAAGGAATTGCTTTCCAGGTATATGATATTGTAAAATCTATGGAAGCAGATTCAGGAAGAGCAAGCCTTGAATTAAGAGTAGATGGCGGAGCATCAGCAAGCAACCTACTCATGCAGATCCAATCTGATCTTTTCGGATTCAAAATTACAAGACCAAAAACATTGGAAACAACAGCTCTAGGTGCAGCTTATTTAGCAGGACTTGCTGTAGGATACTGGAAAAACATTGATGAGATCCAGGAACAATGGATTGTAGATAAAGATTTCCACCCTCAATTGGAAAAGGAAAAAGTAGACGCTATGGTTCATTCATGGAACAAAGCTGTTTCTCGTGCTCAATGCTGGATTGAAGATTAATTCACTGACCTTAAAAATACACATATGACTCCATTTATCGCAGAAGTGATCGGGACGATGCTTCTAATTTTGTTAGGCAACGGCGTTGTAGCCAATGTTGTCTTGAAGGATACCAAAGGAAATAATTCCGGATGGATTGTGATTACCACTGCCTGGGCATTAGCCGTTTTTGTAGGGGTAACTGTTGCAGGCCCTGTAAGTGGAGCCCACTTAAATCCAGCGGTTACCATTGGATTGGCTGCTGCAGGAAAATTTGCTTGGGATCTCGTTCCGTCTTATATCGCGGCTCAGATGATTGGAGGAATGTTGGGAGCCTTTTTGGTTTGGCTGTTTCATAAGGATCATTTTGCCATTACAGAAGATGAAGGGGCAAAACTGGCTTGTTTCAGTACCGGCCCTGCGATCAGAAAAGTTTCCTCTAACCTTATCAGTGAAATTATCGGAACATTTGTTTTGGTATTCGTTATTTTTTACATTTCGGGTGCGAGTATTAATGTACAGGCGGATCCTAATGCAAAAGTAGGATTAGGTTCCGTAGGGGCTATTCCTGTGACATTTCTTGTGTGGGTAATTGGGCTTTCTTTAGGAGGTACTACCGGCTATGCCATCAATCCGGCCAGAGATCTTGCGCCAAGAATTATGCATGCTATTCTTCCGATAAAAGGAAGCAGTGATTGGGGATATGCCTGGATTCCTGTTATAGGGCCAATTATCGGAGCAGTTATTGCGGCATTATTATTCATGGTTTTAAAATAAAAACTAACACAATGCGAATCATGAAAATACTAAAAGGAATCTTCCTACTTACTTTAGCCACAGGAAGGTTATTTTCACAGGAAAGCAGTGAGTCCAAAGAATCTAAAGAAGGAAGACTGGATTTTACTGCCAATATTCAAAACAACCATTTATGGAGAGGGCTAATCATTACTGATAAACCTGTTGTGATGGGAAATCTCTCTTATGCTTTGGACGCAGAAAAGAAATGGAAGGTTGGAATCTGGGGTGCTTCTGCCTTAGCAGATGATAAGGATAACACTCATTATAAAGAGATCAATTACTATGTTCAATATTCTAACGGACGTTTCTATATTGGATTATGGGATCTTTATAATTCAAGGAATATCAATACGGCTAATGCTGCTGACGATATTTTCAGCTACTCCCAAAGAAGAACAGCTCACATCATTGATTTAAGAACCAATTATACCTTCGGGCCGTCATTCCCAATTAATATTGAAGCAGATATTATGCTTTATGGCGGGGCTAATGCCGGAGAAGTAATTCTGGAACCGGATGGAAGCTATAAAAAGAACAGATATTCTACCTATGTTCAGGCCAGCTACCCTGTCATTAGTGGACAGAAGGTAAATCTGGATGCTTTTGTAGGAGCAGGGTTTTCATTGAATGGCAACACCTTTTTGTATGGGAATGGAAAAAACAATTTTGATATTGTTAACGTAGGAATAAAAGCAGGAAAAGTTCTTAAGATTACAGAACATTACAGTTTACCTGTTTCTATGATGGCTATGTGGAATCCTTCTAATAAATATGCAAGAATTCAATTAGCAGCTACAGTTTTTTAATTCAAATTTTTAAACTAAATTATATAATAGCCACTCCTTTTGGAGTGGTTTTATTGTTTTTGTGATGGAAGAAAAGACCATCCATCAAATCTTAGATTTGACATCTTTCCAGTGGAGGGGAATGATTATACGGATTATAGAGTTAGCTAAAAGAAGAGGAGAATACTAATTCCGGCAACCTATTTAATCACCGGGATTTTACGGTTTACTGATTTGATAGATATTTTTAAATTTGAAGAAAAAATATTATGAAAAAATTTTTCAGTTTAATGATCTTATGTATCAGCGTTTTCACCTTTGCACAGGGAAAGGTACCTTTTACCGGACATAGAAGTTTTGATATTCTGAAAGGATATAGCGGAACAGGTACTCCTCAATATTATTTAGATGTGAAGAAAACAGGAGATGTGTATTTCGGATATGTTCAGGTTAATCAGGCCAACGGGAAAGAAACCAAAGAGGAAATCAATGCTGGTAAATATGCTCCCAATAAAGTAATGAAAGTGGTATTCAAAAAGTATAAAGAGACTTTTTTTGTGAAATTTGGTAAAGATAAGATCTACCTTACTGATGAAAAGGGGAATATTCAGAATCTTGAAGGCTGTTGTTCTGCCAAGGATAGTATTGATAAAGATACTTGTAATTGTGAAAGTGAATTGTATCAATAAGCATAATAGAGAACCACTCCTTTTGGGGTGGCTTTTTGTTTGTTGTCAGGAAAAACATCCCGCCAAAAATTAAAAAAATTCTTGACACCCGGAATAGTTACACTCATCGTCAGCTATGCAAGGAAGGGACGTTTGAAATTATGGAATTTGTCAGGAATAAAAAATCCCGGAATTTCGCGATGAATGGTTTGTATAAATATCTTTAATTTTGAAGAATCAACTTATGTACACCACAGTATGAAAATCCTAAAGATTTTATGGGTTTTCCTTTTCATTGCTTCATGCAGCAAGCAAGAGGATCATCCTTACACATTTTATTATTGGAAAACCAACCTGAAACTTGACCATGAGGAAAAGAAAACTTTAGATCATGCAACGGTTCCTTTTTTATACACAAGATTTTTTGATGTAGATAAAGTAGGCGGAAAATTCCAGTCTGTTGCCGTTATTACAAAAGATCAAAATTTTGAAACCAATAAGCAGATCGTTCCTACCGTTTTTATCACGAATCCAACTTTACTTGGGATCACTCAGGAAGAAATCAAATTTCTGGCAGAGAGTATTCATCATTTGGTTCAAAAGAAAGCAGAAGAAGATCACCTAAAGATCAATAATGAAATTCAGATTGACTGTGACTGGACTGCCGGTACACGGGATGATTATTTTAAATTTTTAAAGGAGCTCAAAAAAATTTCAGGAAAAAACATTACTTGTACTTTACGCCTTCATCAGGTTAAAGATAAAAAACAGACAGGAATTCCTCCAGTGGAAAAAGTATATCTTATGTGCTACTCTACTTCTTCCCCATTAGAAAAATCTGACAAGAATTCTATTTTGGATGTAAACATTCTCAAAAGCTATCTTTCAAAAATGGAAGACTACCCCATCAAAAATATTGATGTAGCCTTGCCTATTTATTCATGGGGAATTATCACGAATCATCTCGGCAAACATAAACTGATTAACGCCCTCTCTAAAAAGGATCTTGACAATACCAACTTTATAAAGATCTCTGATCATGAAGCGATAGTTCTAAAAGATGACTTTTATTTCGGGCATTTTCTCAATAGGAACTTTAGCATAAAGGTAGAAGAAATCTCGAAGGAGCAGCTGGAAGAGGTAATTGATTTCCTTCAGAAAAAAATACCCCATTTTAATATTATTTATTATCAATTAGATAGTAAATTTGTGTTAGATCGAACATTTTAAATCTTCTATAGATTAAGACAGAAAATAAAGACTTACAGTCTATATTATTCTCTGCCAGCACCATGATTACAAAAACAACTATATAAAAAACTAAAAAAAACACTACAAACCCTATGAAAAAGTATATTCTTTCACTTGCGGTTGTATCTCTTTTCTACACCAAATCTGACGCTTGCGCATGGTCGGATCCGGATTATGAATACTTCAATCTTTTTACGCAGAGCATCATTAAGGATAAGTCCTATCTTCCTTTTCTTCATACTTATTCAACAAGATTCTATGGGAATTACAATCCATCATTGATTCCTGATGATAATATTGAAACCTGGAAAAAATATTTTAACAATCAGCTTAATTATGCCGAGACTCAAAACCTGGTCTATAAATTAAGTATGAATGATCTTAATGCTCTTAAAAATGGAACTCCCTCTAACCCACTTTTACAAAAACTGGGAACTGGATTTTACCAGAAGTATAAGGAAGGAATTGATTATTTAATTGAGGCTAAATACCTGGAGCCTTATATGAGCATCAATTATATTGAAAGTGAAAATTCATTTTATTATGACAGAAATGAAAACAGAAAGAATGCTACTGCTCTTGATTATAATAAGACTATAGCAGCTCTGACTTCTTTATATAATGCAGCCAAAAATCCTGAGATAAAACAACGTTACGGATATCAGCTCGTTCGTTTAAATCACTATACCAGAAATTATGATTCTGCACTACAGGCTTTCAAAAGTTATATTGAACCTATTAAATTAAAGGGAGCAGTATATTATATGGCTTTGGATCAATTGGCAGGAGCACAAAGAGGGCTGGAAATGAATAGTGATGCTAACTGGAATTTTTTCCAGGTATTTATGAACAGTAAAGACCGTAAGGAATCTTCTTTTGTTTCAATGAAACTTTCAGATACGGCTTCGTTCAGTAATATCATGAAAAGAGCTAATACGAATGAGGAAAAGAATATGGCTTATTTTCTTTTAGGATATGAAGATTTTAATAATCCGATTCCTATTATGGAAAAGATGTTTGACATTAACCCTGATTCTGAAATCTTAAAAGTGATGGCTGTAAGAAGTATCAATGAGCTGGAAAGAAGTTATCTTCCCATCTATTATTATACTTCCGATGCCTATGGTAGAGTGTCTGTCTACAGAGGAAATACTGAAAACCATACTTCAAAAGATACCAATACCGATAAGCCGGCAACAGAAGTAAAAGAGGTAAAGGAAGAAAAAATATCTTTCTGGCAAAAGATCGTAAGATTCTTTAAAAATCTTTTCGGAGGTTCAAAGTCTGATGCATCGGGTGATGGAAAGAAGGCAGATCAAAGTGATGATGAGTTACTGAACAACCCAAATAGAATTCCTTTTTACACTACCGGATACAGTGGCTATGATGACAACACTAAAGATTATCTTGATGACCTTGAAAAGTTCACTTCAAAGGCAAAAGAAAAATCAAAAGATGAGTATTGGCAGATTGCAGATGCTTATCTTAAATTTTTAAAGAAAGATTATAAAGAAAGTACGGAAATACTGAACGATATCAAAACAAGCAATCCTGAATATCTGGAAGAAATTAAAAGGATGAAAGTTCTGAATGATATTGTTTCTCAGCCTAAGGTAGATGCTGCTTTTGAAGATCATCTGATGAAAGACTATGCTGAGTATTTTGTAGAAAAAGAAGTGAAAAAAGACACTGCCAATATCAATAGTGATTACGATTATTATGGAAGCGCACCTTCTACTGCTGACTTCTTAAAAGACGTGATGGCTAACCGTTACTTCCTCCAAGGAGAAGACGGAAAATCGTTCCTGATGAATAATAAACTTTCCGATCTTCAGTACAACCCGAATTCCAGTCTGGTAAAAAGTGTTGAAGCGTTTTATAGAAAACCAAACAAGACTCAGTTTGAACAGCAGATCATCGCCAAAAATATGGATAGTGTAGGAAACATTGATGCATTCTTCAATACAATCTATGGTGACCGGGCAATGAGACTCGCCGATTTTGAAAAAGCGAAGTCTTACTATGAAAAGGCTCAGAAATTTGGCGGAATTCCAAGAGAAAATTATGACTGGAGTGAAAAAAGCGGCCAAACCATCACCCAAAAACAATATGCTTCTTCTGAATATAATGGCTTTAATAATATTTCAAATCTGGTTTTCGGACACAACGTTTGGGAAAGTTACCAAAGTCCGGATACTGAATCTATGAAGTCTGAAGGATATACTGATTTTCCTTTCATTAAGGACAATATGAATAAACTTGAATTGACCGACGCTCTTATTCAGCTTAAAAAAATAGGAAATGGTAAAGATGAAAAAGCCGTAAAAGCGAATCAGCTTATCGGGAATCTTCTATACAACACTTCTATTCTGGGATATTATCGTCAGCTGTTTGTGATGGATATTGACAATAGTAATGGTGGAAAATATTACTTCTGGAATAATGATAAAGGAAATCCTTACAAGTATTATTATAAAAACTTCCTTGACACCTCTTATATCGAACCGGATAACTTTGATCTGGCAATCAACTATTACCAAAAAGCCCTTGCGCTTTCCAACAACAAAGAACAAAAGGCAAGAATCCTTTTCCAGATGGCAAGTGCCGAGCAGGGTAAATATTATCAGTATGAAGCCAAAGCTCCGAAAGATTTTGATTATTCTGATCCGAAATGGTCTGAAAAAGAAGATAACCGCCAGAAGCAAATGGACAATCTGAAGAATGAAAAGTACAGAACTTATTTTGCTCAGCTGAAGGCACAGTATTCAGATGCTGAAACAACGAAAAGTCTGATGGGAAGCTGCAGTTATTTCAGCTATTTCATGCGATAACAAATACGAAAAGAAAGTTATTAACTTCAAATAAAAAAAGGAATCATTTTGATTCCTTTTTTTGTTGTTCCTGTCTTTGCAGCCATTCTTCATGTTTTCTTTTAAAGAATTCATGTTTATAATCCTGATTCCTTTGTGCGGCATCTATGGAATGAGAAGTATGAATATCCGTATCCTTTTTGGCAAACTGAGCTAGGTTCTCGTAGTAATGATGAAGCTGATCCAATTCTGGTTCTGTAAGGTCTTCAATATCTACTATTCTATTACTCGCTTTTTCATGAGCGGCAATGATTTCGTTTAACTTGATCTGTATGGCTTTTGAATCTTTGTTCTGGGCTTTTTGAATAAGAAAAACCATCAGAAAGGTGATGATAGTAGTTCCAGTATTAATAACCAGCTGCCAAGTTTCTGAATAATCAAAAAAAGGCCCCGTAACTGCCCAGGCTAAAACCACAAATGTTGCTCCAATAAAAGCATATTGACTTCCTGTAAATTTTACAGCCCAGTTTGAAAATTTTTCAAAAAGATTCTTATTCTTATGATCCATAGTTCAGATTATTTTAGAATAAATGTATAAAATTAACTTGAACAATTGATGAGAATAGGTATTTCAAAATGGAGTTTTGAAAATATAGAACTAAAAAAGCTCTACCAATATTTGATAGAGCTTTTTTAATTTTATTGATTCTTTAAGAAGAAGCAGGAAAGCTGTTCCCAGCAACAATACCTTTTCATCGTCCAACTTCCCTTCTTCTTTTAGTTTATTAATCTAAATTAAATGGGTTTAGAAGAAATAATTCGCTCCGAATTGATATCTGATTCCATCGATTCTGAAACCAAAGTTATTAGCAGGATCAGATACATCGTTACGGATATTTTTATCTAAAAGATTGTATACTCCTAACGTGAAACGAACATGCTTGTTCAGCCTATATACAGTTCCCAAATCCCATAAGAAATAAGATGGAATTGGATACTCCTGTGCTTTACCTCTGCTCACTCCCGGCTGGCTTTCACTTCTATAGTTTCCTCTTGACCAGAATTCGAAACTGTCATTCGCTTTCCAAGAAAGATTTACATTGGCCATGTGCTTAGGTATTCTTGCATAAGGTTTATTGTAAAGGGCAGGAATTTCCTCAGATTTGATCTTGGTATCCGTATACGTATAGTTTGCTTTTAAAACAATTGCTTTTGTCACGTTTATCCCAAGGTTAGCTTCAAGTCCCATACTATTTGCTTTCCCTAAATTTTCTCTTGTTGAGATGAAATCATAAACATGGTTGTATAAAGCTTCAAATTGTTTACATTCTTCGCTGTTATTACATTTTCTAACTTCAACCAGTTTGTTTTTAAAGTCGGTATTGAATCCTGTAACACTCACGTTAATTACTTTCTTATTATCCTCAAACATTACCGTCAATTCCTGGTTAAAGCTTTTCTCCGGTTTAAGATCTTTGTTTCCGATGATTACTCCATCCTGAGTTCCACCGCCGGTTACCTGTCCCCATCCTGGATTTACTGCTCTTAATCCCGGAGCTTTGTATCCCCAAGAAGCACCTCCTTTAAAGGTAAAGTTATCCGTAGCACTCCATACCAAGTAACCTCTTGGAGTAAAGTTAGAGCCATAGTTTTCGTCATTATCCAAACGCGCTCCTGTAACCAGGTGAAGTCTGTTGACCAGCTTCCAGTTTCCTTCTGCAAAAGCAGACCAGTTCCAACGTGTCAATTGAGTAACAACCTCCCCGTTCTCTGATTTCATTTTATTTCCTAAGTCATTCAATCTTTCATATCTGTATTCTCCCCCAAAGCTGATGACATGATCTTTAATACTGAAATTATTAAGACTGTACGCAGCAAATGTCTCATACCTCATATCCCTGTTGGGGTTGTTGGTATTGTCATATTGGATATAAGAGTTTGTATGAAAGTTTGAGTAATCTCCTTTGTGGCTTAATGCCAATACATTTCTTTCGTAGTTATTACGTGAACTTTTTGCATTAGGAGCTAATGAATATCCCGCATTTTGGTTTCTTTCCTGGCGGTTATAATCATAACTCAGTTTAAATGTATTCTTGGCATTGGGAGTAAGACTGAATTCTGTACCAAAAGCTTTGATGACTCTTTCGGTAAATCCGCCTACAAATTTATCTTCGTTTCTGTCTGAATAGCTTCCGGTAACTTTCATCTGAAGAAGGTTTTTCACTAAAGAACCTGAAGCATACCCATCAATCTGGTAGGTATTTCCGGATTCCTTATGTACCTGCTGTATCAGACTTGTTCCTACAGATCCTCTCCAACCGCCAGTCAATTTCTTAGTGATGATATTGATTACTCCTCCCATAGCATCAGAACCATATAGAGAAGACATTGGGCCTTTTACCACTTCTATTCTTTCAATGGTTTCCAATGGAGGCATCCATCCTTGTTCGATCCCCGGGCCGTCAGAATTGGGTCTTGTCTCTCTTGTATTGATCCTTTTCCCATCAATTAAAACTAATGTCTGACCAGATTCAGCACCTCTTATTGAAAAATCACTTGTACTTCCTCCTCCTGTAACGAAAACTCCCGGAACATCCTGTAATGCATCCGTAATATCTCTATAAGCTCTTTTTTTAAGGTCTGCCTGAGAAATTACAGAAATCGTAGCCGGTGTATCTTTGATCTTTTGAGCATATCCGGATCCTGTTATGACTACTTCATTAATATGGTTACTTTTTAACGTGTCCTTCGTTTTCTGACCGCTCATGAAAGCCGTTCCTAAAACAAGTAAGGAAAAAGATACTGTTCTAAACATCAATAATTTTTTTGCAAAATTATTATTTTTAATAATTCTAAATAAATAAACCAAGGTGACATATCTCACCCGGCCAGCACCCTCTAATATAAGATTACCAATCCCGCTTATATTATACTAAAAACATCCCAACAGATCTATACTGCTGTTAAGAATCCCTCGTCCATACTATTTAATGGTTATTAATTTTTAAAAAGAAAAAAAAATGTATTTATATCAATCCCAATTTCATTTATCCCCCATCATCATAAAAAAATCCATCCCTACAATAGGGACGGAAAGGATTATGTATTGTTATTTTATGCTACTACAAAGGGTACTTTACGGCTTTATCAATTTCGATAGGATTATTATCCCGAAGCATTACTCTTCTACGTTCATCAGACATCCCTTTCAATTGATCTAAGCTTTTAATCTGTACTCCTGAAACCCAAAAAGTATTCTCGGGGTTGGTATTGGATTTAAACGATTCTGCAACATCATGTAATGGATCATTGTAAAGCTCCAATTGTTTCTTTGCAATAATTTTTTCAGTTACAGGAAGAGGTTTCTTTCCAAGAAAGCTTTCAAGAAAAGATGTTTCGTAGGTTTTAGGGAATTTCATACTTCTAGCCAGCTTAAAAATAAAATTCTTATTGGTATCTTCTATTTCAAAGATGAGCCCCGGGAGGCCACGGAATTTATAAGGCCCCTCGCTTAGATTGATGTCTTTGCAAAACCAGGCAACCCATTCTCTGCCGCCAAATCGAGTGGTTGCTTTCTGCAAATGATATTGTCCATCAACTTTCGTATCACTTAGCAATTTCCAGTTCATTTTATCAGTGGATTTCAAAGAAAACAAATCATTTATCAGAATCAATGACGTATTTTCAAAAGAACCTTTTTTCCTGATAACAGCAGGAAGATCATCATCCCATCTTGATCTTTTTTGGCCACGGACAATATTCAAAGAATCGTTCTGAGCGTAAGAATATGGATAGAATTTGACATCATCAGGATTGATATCCAGAATCATATTGGCTTTGGTAAAATCCTGTGCTAATGAATCTTTTTTATATTGTAGCAGATATACAAAGCGATGCGTCTGTGCACTCAGCAGTAAAGGAAATAATAAGAGTATTAGTTTTTTCATGGTATAGATTTGGCCAAAAATATCAATAATATTTGGATTCGGCTAAATAGGTGGTCATCATTTTGAAAATGAAAACAAAAAAAATCCGTCCCTAAAAAGGAACGGATTGTATAATCATTGCAAAGTATGCAGTTATCACACTTTAATTTCAACGTCTACACCTGAAGGAAGTTCTAATTTCATTAGAGCATCAACAGTTTTAGAAGAAGAAGAGTAGATATCCATTAGTCTCTTGTGAGCTGATAATTGGAACTGCTCTCTTGCTTTCTTGTTTACGTGCGGAGATCTCAACACTGTGAAGATTCTCTTGTTCGTTGGCAATGGAATTGGACCGTTTACAACAGCACCAGTAGCCTTTACCGTTTTTACGATTTTCTCAGCAGACTTGTCTACCAAGTTGTAATCGTAAGATTTTAGTTTTATTCTGATTCTTTGTGACATTTCTTTAATTTAAAAATTAACCTTTTGCTTTAGCTATGATTTCTTCAGCAACGTTTTGTGGAGTAGCTTGGTACTTCTCTAATTCCATAGAAGAAGTAGCTCTTCCTGATGAAAGTGTTCTTAGAGTAGTAACGTATCCAAACATTTCAGAAAGTGGAACTGAACCTTTGATTACAACAGCACCGTTCTTTTCTTCCTGACCACTGATTGTACCTCTTCTCTTGTTAAGGTCACCAATGATGTTACCCATGTATTCTTCCGGAGTTACAACTTCCAGTTTCATAATAGGCTCCATAATTACCGGTTTAGCAGCTTTACCAGCTTCTTTAAATCCTAGCTTAGCAGCCATTTCGAAAGAAAGAGCGTCAGAATCCACCGCGTGGAAAGATCCATCTTTAAGAGTAACTTTAATACCTTCAACTTCGAAACCAGCCAATGGACCGTTCTTCATTGCAGCTTTAAATCCTTTTTCAATTGCAGGAACAAATTCTCTAGGAACGTTACCACCTTTGATCTCGTTGATGAATTCTAAACCAACTTTACCTTCGTCTGCAGGTCCTAGTTCAAATACAATGTCAGCAAATTTACCTTTACCACCAGATTGTTTTTTGTAAACTTCTCTGTGTTGAGCAACTTTTGTTAAGTTTTCTTTGTACTCTACCTGAGGTTGTCCTTGGTTTACTTCAACCTTGAATTCTCTCTTCATACGGTCTACAATGATATCTAAGTGAAGCTCACCCATACCAGAGATGATCGTTTGTCCAGAAGCCTCGTCAGTTCTTACCGTAAACGTTGGATCTTCTTCAGCCAATTTAGCTAGAGCGTTACCCATTTTATCTTGGTCAGCTTTAGTTTTAGGCTCAACAGCGATACCAATTACCGGATCAGGGAAAACCATCGATTCAAGAACGATTGGGTTTTTCTCGTCACACATTGTATCACCAGTTTTGATAGACTTGAATCCTACAGCAGCACCAATATCACCAGCTTCAATATATTCTACCGGGTTTTGCTTGTTAGCGTGCATCTGATAGATTCTAGAGATTCTTTCTTTATCTCCTGAACGAGTGTTCAAGATATAAGAACCAGCATCTAGTCTTCCAGAATATGCTCTGAAGAATGCTAATCTTCCCACGAATGGGTCAGTAGCAATCTTAAATGCTAGAGCAGAGAAAGGCTCATCTACAGATGGCTTTCTTGTAATTTCAGCGTCTGTTCTTGGGTCAGTACCTTTGATATCATCTTTATCCAATGGAGAAGGCAAGTATTTACATACTGCATCCAACATAAACTGTACTCCTTTGTTCTTGAATGAAGAACCACAAGTCATTGGGATAATAGATAAATCGATAGTAGCAGCTCTCAATGCAGCATTGATTTCTTCTTCTGTAATTGAATCCGGATCTTCGAAGAATTTCTCCATCAAAGTTTCGTCATATTCAGAAACAGCTTCTACTAATTTCTCTCTATATTCAAGAACCTCATCTTTCATGTCTTCAGGAATTGGAACTACCTCGAAAGTAGCACCTTGTCCAGCTTCATCCCAGATGATCGCTCTGTTTTTAATTAAGTCTACAACTCCTTTAAAGTCTTCTTCAGCACCGATTGGTAAAACGATTGGAACTGCATTAGATCCTAACATGTCTTTAACCTGGTTTACCACGTTAAGGAAGTCAGCACCTTGTCTGTCCATTTTGTTTACGAATCCCATTCTAGCAACTTTGTAGTTGTCAGCAAGTCTCCAGTTTGTTTCAGACTGAGGCTCTACTCCATCTACTGCTGAGAATAAGAATACTAATCCATCTAATACTCTCAAAGATCTGTTTACTTCTACAGTGAAGTCAACGTGTCCCGGTGTATCGATGATGTTGAAGTGGTAAGGTTTAGTATCTGCAAGAGGTTTTCCTTGATCTGTAGGAAAGTTCCAAGAACAAGTAGTTGCAGCAGAAGTAATAGTAATACCTCTTTCTGCTTCCTGCTCCATCCAGTCCATTGTAGAAGCACCATCGTGAACTTCTCCAATTTTGTGGTTTACCCCTGTATAGAATAAAATCCTTTCAGTAGTGGTAGTCTTACCCGCGTCAATGTGAGCAGCAATACCAATATTTCTTGTAAATTTAAGATCTCTACCCATTTCAGATTAGAATTTAAAGTGTGAAAACGCTTTGTTAGCTTCCGCCATTTTGTGAGTATCAGTTTTCTTTTTGAAAGCTGCACCTTCTTCTCTTGAAGCAGCTACAACTTCATTAGCTAATTTCAAAGCCATAGACTTATCATTTCTCTTTTTAGAGTAGCTAATTAACCATTTCATTGCCATAGAAATTTTTCTATCAGCTCTGATTGGCATAGGAATCTGGAAGTTAGCTCCACCTACTCTTCTAGAACGTACTTCTACGTGAGGCATAACGTTTGTTAATGCATCTTTCCAGATTTCAAGGGCTGTTTTCTCAGTTTCTCCTTTTTTAGTTTCTACGATATCTAATGCATCATAGAAAATTTTGAATGCGATAGACTTCTTACCGTCTAGCATTAAGTTGTTTACGAATCTCGTTACCAATTGATCATTAAACTTCGGATCTGGTAACAACGGTCTTTTTTTCGCTTTTGTCTTTCTCATTGCTTCTGTACCTTATTTAATGATTATTTTTTCTTTCCTTTTGCAGGAGCTGCAGCAGCTTGTCCTGGTTTAGGTCTCTTAGCTCCGTACTTAGATCTTCTCTGAGTTCTTCCATTTACACCAGCTGTGTCTAATGCACCTCTTACGATGTGGTAACGTACTCCCGGTAGGTCTTTCACCCTTCCGCCTCTAACCAATACTATCGAGTGCTCTTGAAGATTATGTCCTTCGCCCGGGATATAGGCGTTAACTTCTTTACCGTTTGAAAGTCTTACCCTTGCTACTTTTCTAAGTGCAGAGTTAGGTTTCTTAGGTGTAGTAGTATATACTCTCGTACATACTCCACGTCTTTGTGGACAAGAATCAAGGGCAGCCGATTTGCTCTTCTTGGCAAGCGTGGCTCTTCCTTTTCTTACTAATTGTTGAATAGTAGGCATTTAATTGCTTTTTATTTTAGGCTGCAAAAATAGTAATATTTTTTTAATTGACAAGCAGTTATGCATTTTTATTTCTGTCAAAAAACTTTCCCCTTATTTCCCGAAGGGCTCAAAACCTGCATCCATTTTAGAGTATTGAGTTTTTTTATTCAGAAGATGAGATAAAAAAATATTTTCTTTCCCAACCTTTTATTACATTTTGATGGATTTAATGATTATATGGGTACACCCCTCATCTTTATAATTCAGTTACAATCCAATAATCGTATATTGATACAATTCCTGTGAGCTAATCTGAACAGGTGGCATAGCATTGACCCAAGCTCTTATTCCATACGTATCCAATGCATAATCATCATGAATAGCATAGGCATACTTTCTATTTTTATTATCCGTTGACAATAAATAGATAATGTTATTGTTTGGGTTCACATACTTTTTAGCAGTGGTTTCATTGAAATTAAAAAAGATCTCAGGATAATTAAAAGAATAAGTATCTACATCAAATTTACTTGTTGTTGTAGCTGCATTTTGAGAGCTGGCTTTGTTCTTATAACTATTATAAGCATAATTACCCACTTCAAAACGAACTTTATAAGTATCCTTTAATTTATTTTTAACGATCTCTCCTATTTGGTTCAACTTCAATTGAGCATCCTGAGGATCATCATCTATATCTCCAAGGGCAATTTTCCCGTATTTAGGATCAATGGGTAAATTTTCATTTTCAAGCAATCTATCGATGTCAATTCTAATATTATCTCCGAAACGGTTATATAAAAACACCTGAACAACGCCATATAATCTTCCTGATTCCATCAGTACTTTTCTCTGGATCTTGATATAGGGTTCTATTAAGCTTTTCTTGAATCCAAAGCCATTTCCATATTCCCCGATATACTGATTAAATGCTTTTTTAAAATTGTCTTCCAATAAATAATCTGAAAAAACACTCAATCCTTTATCATTAATATCAACCAGTGTATGTGTTTTTTTATCATTTAAGGAGGAAACCCAGCCTGACAAATCAATATTCACATCGTTGACATCTTTTGGGACGGTAAAACTTCCAAAGGTTTTTGAGCCTCCAAAAGTTTTAATGGAAGTTTCCATATTGGAAATTTCGTGAGAGATATTGGTATTGGTAGATCCTTTTCTCCCTATCCCAAAGTCAGCTTTAAGATTTCCATTTGCGCCACTTGCCATTTTAAAATCAAATGATGCATTTACATCAAGATTCATATCTGATTCTTTAGTGGTGATGCTTGAGTTTTTATTATACAATCCTGTAAACACTGCTGTAGCCCTTCCTCCAGAGTAAAAGTCAGTCAAAATAAATGGGCCATAATTCTCCATCATATCAAGATAAGTCGTATTGTACATCTCATTCACAAAAGTAGGATGTAAATATTTCTCGGCTACTTCTTTATTGATCGCGCTGCTTTTCTGTAAAGTATAGACTGCATCTTTTATGGAAACATTTAATTCACCAAATACCCTTTTGCTTTCATTTACCTTATTTTGAGTAAATATGTCTGACATAACGTACTTAGATCCTATATTAAACAATCCCAATTTAAGCTGAAAACCCGCATTCATCTTTTTCGTTGAGGATGAATTTTCTTCATAACGATCAAAACTTGAATAAGCAAACGATTTTGCTTCACTTTTCCCTATATAATTCTGCATCACATAGTCAGGGTGTGCAGTATATAACTTTTCAATATTTATTGCAGGAAAAGAAATATTTTCAGGATCTCCCAAGGGAATTCTTTTAGCTTTATATGTCCTTCCTAAATAATATTGTAATTCAAGAGGTTCGTTTGGAATTCCATTCTTACTCATTGAATTGGCCTGGAACCCCTTATTACTAAGAATTACAGGTGAATTAGGATCTCTTTGTTGTATTACCGTAGAATGATTGGTTGCATTTTCTGATTTTTCATCATTCATAAGAAAGCTTTCCGTGCTGCAAGAACTTAGAATAGCAAGCAAAGACATTGTGCCGTAGAATCTTCTTTTCATAGTTATTATAGATGTGATTTATAACTGTAAAACTAGAAAAACCCGGCGGCAAGCTCCATTAAGAAATCATTACCTATTTTTTAACAAATCTCACCAAAATGAGAATAATAAGATTACATGACTATTCTACTGATGTTACTTTTATACATGTCATCAACCTATTACTTTTAATCATAAAAAAAGCCTCTGTGATTTCATTATATTTATATCACAGAGGCTGGTATCAAAAAATCAAAGTTTTATTTAAAGGCATCCTTTATTACTTTTCCTTTCATAAATTGTTTAGGAACACCCAAAAGTTCTGCCATTGTACTTGCAATATCGATTTGCTCATAATTTCCCGTGCTGATGGTAGTATTCTTTTTAAAATCAGGCCCCATCGCAAAGAATTCAATATGTCTACATCCTTCACAATCATCTCCATGATTTCTGAATCCGCCTTTACTATCCAAATGCCTTCCATGGTCATTGGAAACAATTAAGGTAGTCTTATCTTTATAAGCAGGCAGAGACTGAATATAATCCCAGATCTCTTTAATAGAAGCATCTGTTGTCTTTATAGCCTGAATGTATTCTGCATACTTATTATCATGTCCGTATGAATCCACATCTTTAAGATTGATCACAATCATATTAGGACTATATTTTTTCATGATTTCCTTCGTGTTGGTCATTGTAACTGCATCATCTCTATATCCAGATCCATTTCCGCTTACCCCACAATCTACACTTGGCTGATACTTCCCTTTCCAGTCTGTTAGTTTACAATCATTCAAAACTTCCAGTTTATCTTTAGAAGCAATAACCCATGCTTTTGTTTTATCAGCTCCCGTGAACTTCAGCCATTGTTGCATTACAGATGGATAACCTGGCAATTCTGTTCCATTATTAACGATATTTTCATAGACCCCCGAACACATCGCGCTATGCCCCGGGTTTGTGTTTGTAGTTCCGTTGTTTTTAAAATTACTAATAAAAACACCCTGACTTAATAAACTTACTCTGTTCGGTATATTTTCCTTATTGGGTGCTTCCCAGGTTTCAGAGATACGAGGGCCGTCTACTACTAAAAGTATGACATTCTTAGTTTGATACTGAGCTTCCGGTTTTGTAGGTAAAGTTGGAGTTTGCGCGTCTGTATCACTATTACTGCATGAAAACATGAATAATGATAATATAGAACACAGAAAGAACTTCTTCATTGCTTTTTACTTTAAATTATATTTCGAGCGCAAAGCTAGAGAAACCCTGTCTTGAGTTTATTAACAAATTGTTATCTATTCCTTAAAAAATTAAGACAAAGATCAATGAAGAGGGAAATAATAAATATCCTAGAACCCTATGGAAAATTAGTCTAGAATTTTTACAGTTATATCTTTATTCCATGTAAAGCTCCTTACCTGTTCTTTCAATATTTCATGAATCTCAGGATCTATAGAATAAATATATACATGATCTCTTCCTAATACGGCATTCCAGCCACTGATCGTTAAAACAGCTACTTTTCTCCAGTTTTTAGGAGTATGCCCATCCATCCATTCATCATAAGCAATAGCAAGTTGATATCTATTTTGTACAGAATACTTAGTAAGAAAGATTTCTACCTCAGCATCTACTTTTCTCTTCTTCATTCTTAAAGGAACAATCTCTTTTGAACCCAATCCCACGAAATCGAATAGATGAATATCCGTGAAGTAACTGATGGCTCCGATATCATTGGCCATTACTTTGGATTGATTGTAGTATTTTTTTAGAAATCTGGCAGATTGTATCTGCTGTTCATAAATATTTTTACTTCCTGTGACAATAAGATAGCTCCCCAATCCAATCTTGAGTACAAGTGTACACAATAAAAGAGCAACCAAAACTGCCATTAATCTATTTTGTTTTACCATAAAATGAGAAATAGTAAATCCATTCAGATAGATTTTTAGTTTTGGAATTACAGCCATTGCCATCCCTGTCAGCAAATAGGCTTCATATCGGAAGAAATTGGTAAACTGACTAAAAATTCCGTGTAATACTAATGCCATACACCAAACAACAATAAAAAAGTTTCGCGTAAGCAAATCCTGAAAGCTTAATTTCTGTTTAATATCTTTAATTATTAAAAATCCGCAAATCAATATCGGGAATAATGCGGCATTGAGAAAATAAGGATTTTTAATAAATTTATATTCAATAATCATAACCAGCTGCTCCATATAATCTTTTGAAGCATCAATCCTTAGTCCTTTTATAATCACCGAATTTGGGAAGAAATACCCTGTTTTTTGATAAGTAAAATAGCTAAAAATCAACACAGGAACAAAGCCAAAAAAAAGTACTCCCGCCCCCTCTTTAAATCTTCTAAGTATAAGAAGAACAAAAGCAAGAGCCATAAAATAGAACATACTTTCAAATCGTATGAGCCCCAACAATGCCAGCGTTATATAGAACCCTAAAGAATCCCCTTTATTTTTATAGCTGGATGCCCGCCATCTTTCAAAACAATAAACATTTAGCGCAATAACAAGTACCTGCAGCGCATGCTCCATTCCAGAAAAGATGAGTAGCGGAATAGAAGCAAATAACAAAGTGAATATACTTGCGATAACCACAGACTTATTTTGCAAGAAATACAAGGCATAATACCTATTTAAGAAAAATACCAACAGGACTGCACACACGAAATTAAAAACCAATGGAATGAGCTCATGATTTCCCAATATATAGATCAAACCGCTTATCACAAAGGTAAATACAGGTGAGGATGAGGATGAAGAAAAAGAATACTCTGTAATTCCCCAAACACCATGAAGAGCAAAGTTCTTAGCCATCGCAAGATGAATATATGCATCATCCAGAATATAAGTAAAATAATGTTCAGTCCCAGTCAACATCAGGAGGAGGTATATTATACATACTCCTATAAATAGCGCCGTAGTTATTAAAAAGCTTTTCATGATGTGCAATATTAATACTTCCAAACTATTTTTAAAAATTTTCTTATAGTTATCATCTATTGATATCCCCGGTTATTCGGCATGATATTTCGTAACTTTGAGATATATAAAAAGATAAACGTATGAAAAACGCTAGTATTATAGGCCTTAAAGAAGCCGACTGCAAGAAAATAGCAGAAAAATTAAATGCACTTTTAGCCAACTATTCTGTATTTTATCAGAATACAAGAGGTTCTCACTGGAACATCAAAGGAGATCAGTTTTTTACCCTTCACCCGAAGTTTGAAGAACTTTACAATAGCTTAGTTTTAAAAATAGATGAAATTGCGGAAAGAATCCTGACATTAGGAGCAACACCGGCACACAATTACTCTGATTATTTAAAAGTGGCCACCATCAAAGAAAGCAAAGAGGTAACGGATGGTACTAAAAGTGTTGAACAAATTCTAAGTTCATTCAAAGTAGTAATTGATCTTCAAAGAGAACTTTTAGATATTACAGATCAGGCTGGTGACGAAGGTACCAACTCTCAAATGAGCGACTATATCACCGAGCAGGAGAAGGAAGTTTGGATGTACAATTCTTATTTGGGGAAATAAACAGATAGGATCATCAAAATATTTCAAAAAAATCGCCTTACATTTAGGCGATTTTATTTTTAATTTTTATATTTGCGTTAAAATTACACATATTATGAACAACGTAAAACTCAACTCAATCTTAGATAACGATTTCTATAAAATAACCATGCAAAATGCCGTGGTAAAGCTATTCCCTAGTTCTGTTGTAAAATATGAATTTATAAACAGAGGTAAACATCATTTTCCAGAAGGCTTTGATGTAGCTTTAAAGGAAGCTGTAAATAAAATGGCTGAACTTAAGCTTACCAAGGATGAAAAGAAATTCATGGCCAGAACATGTCCATATATTGACCTGCCTTATCTTGATTTCCTGGAAGGTTATCACTACGATCCGTCTGAAGTAAAAATTCATCAGGAAGGAGGAGACCTTTCTGTAATTGTTGAAGGGCTATGGTACAGAACGATCCTTTGGGAAGTTCCTCTACTGGCATTAATCAGTGAGCTCCATTACGAAATGAACCACATGGAGAGAGACTCCAATGAAGTGGTTATGAGTAAAACTATTGAAAAGGCAGATGCATTAGGGAGACTTGGGGTAACATTTGCAGAATTTGGAACCAGAAGAAGACATTCTTATAAAGTACAAAATCTGGTAATGGAAGCTTTAACACAGAAAAAAGACTCTACCTTCATCGGAAGCTCCAATGTACATTTTGCCATGAAATATGGGGTGAAGCCAATTGGAACCCATGCTCATGAGTGGTTCATGTTCCATGCTGCAGAATATGGTTTCAAAATGGCTAACGAACTGGCCCTAGAACATTGGGTGGATGTGTATAGAGGTGATTTGGGAGTTGCTCTTTCTGATACCTATACTACGGATGTTTTCTTCCAGCAATTTGATAAAAAATTCGCAAAATTATTTGATGGTGTACGTCACGACAGCGGTGATGCCTTGGAGTTTGCAGATAAAACGATTGCTCACTATCAAAAAAATGGTATTAATCCAATGTTTAAATATATTATTTTCTCTGATGCCCTAAACCTTGAAAAAGTAGAGGAAATCACCAACTACTGCAGAGGAAAAATCGGAATCTCTTTTGGAATTGGAACCAACCTTACCAATGATGTCGGATTAAAGCCAATGAATATCGTAATGAAGCTGATTGGAGTACAGGCACCTAATAAAGAATGGATCCCAACAGTAAAACTTTCTGATGAACATGGAAAATATACCGGAGATCCAAAAATGATTGAATTAGCCAAAGAATTTTTAAGAATAAAAGATTGATATTACCTCATCAGACATTCAAATATAACCTCGTCATCATCGAGGTTTTTTTGTACCATATCTTCGCTTGTAACCCTGGTCTTAAAAGTTGATAAGGTTTTATTATATTTATCTAAACAAAGCAACATGATATCAAAGACATTACTTACCGTTTTCCTCCTCTCTTCTGCGTTATTTTTTGCACAGGAAAAGAAAAAAGAAAAACCGAAGTTCAACCAGGAACTGGCCACTTCACTAGGAGCAGATCAGTATGGTATGAAGGCTTATACTATTGTCATGCTAGCCACCGGTACTGCAAAAATTGAGGATAAAACCGAAATGAGCAATCTTATGAAAGGACATATGGCCAATATTGGAAAACTTGCTGATGAGGGAAAAATAATTGTTGCCGGGCCTTTCCTCGAAAAGAACAAGGAAAACTACCGTGGTATGTTTATTTTCAATACAAAATCTAAAGAAGAGGCAGAACAATGGGTAAAAACAGATCCTGCGGTTCAAGCGAAGGTCTTCAGCTATGAAATCTTCCCTTGGTACGGTTCTGCCGCTCTCCCTTTATATTTGAAACATCATGATGAGATTTCAAAAGAGAATCCTTAAAAAATAAAATCCCTCAATGGAGGGATTTTTTTATTGTTAATCAAAACAGATAAATGGTCTTCTCGGTGGATAACAACAATAAGGGTTACTACAGAATGTATATCCAGCCGGACAACCTCCATCTGCAGGCGTTTCACATGCTACTACTGCTGCTCCTAAAACAGTTTTTAACTCTTTTCTGTTTAAGTTTTTTAAATTTTTCATAGGTATTCAGTTTGGTTTTAATTTCCTACTCTTAAGATTTTCGGAATCCTCTTTTTAATTCTCATTAACTAGAAATAAATATACAATTTATTCTTTAATCATTTAAATTTCAAATAATTATATCTTAAAAAATCAAAAATACATCTTGTTTTAATGAATTAATATAAGTACTTTAGCTTTTAACAAAGCAAACTTACAAAACTGATTGTAAGCTAGTTAAAACCATTGTTAAACTAAAAAATTAATTCCATGAAAAAAATGAACACATCAAAACTTTCGAGAACAGAACTGAAAGAAGTAATCGGAGGGTATTTGCATCTGCCAGAATGTCCCGGAGGATGCCCTGGTGAAGGCATGATCAGATGTCCCGACGGTTCTACCACTATGACTAATTTTATATGCATGGGCGGAAGATGTGAACCCGCTGCAAGATGCAAGCCATTGGTTCTTGAACCTTTTCCAGATCCGATCATAGTTACTCCTTAATCCGATTAATAATAAATAAGGTGAGCTGAAAAGCTCACTTTTTTACTATTCAAAGGTTGTTCTATAAGCGCCCGAAGCTATACATTACCGATCACAGGTTTTTATTATCTTTAAATAAACAAAAAACCACCATGAAAACCATTGAAGAAGTTCTAAAAAAACTTGATGAAATTATCATCTGGTGCAAGGAAAACAAAAGCCCTGCCGGATATTTCGCCTGTACTTACCGCATTATGACTGCACAGGTTTTAAAAGGAATTCAACAAAGGAAATTTGAAGATAATCCCAGAATGATATTGCTTGATATCGCTTTTGCACAACGATATCTTGAAGCATGGGAAAGCTACAATAATGGTAAAAAATGTACTAATTCCTGGTATATTGCTTTTGAAGCCACAAAGAATAAAAATCTTCTCATCTTACAGCATATTTTTCTGGGAATGAATGCCCATATTAATTTGGATCTAGGCATCTCGGCGGCTTCCATTATGCCCTACCGAAAAATCAATCCTTTAAAAATAGACTTTGGGAATATTAATAATGTTATCGCTTCCATTAATCAGAAAGTACAGGATTCTCTGAACCAGATATGTTATCCGATAGAACTCATTGATCAGCTTTCTAATGGAAAAGACAATGCAATTTTAGATTTTGCGATTTCCAAAGCCAGAGATACCTCATGGGCAACAGCTGTGATTGCATCCAATACACCTAATTTCCTAAGAGAACAGGTCATTAATATTGTAGATTATGCAGCCGCAAAAGTTGCCACACAAATAACCCATCCAAAGATTCTTACTCCTGCTCTCCTTAAAGAGCTTAAAAAATGTGAGAGCAGTGATGTGGTTAAAAATATTGAAATTCTGGAATCCACAAAAAATGGGTAGACTAAAATAAAATGGCCGGGATCTTCCTCACGAATCCCGGCCAAATAATGAACAAATAAAAAGAAACTATATTGTTTCCTTATGCTTTTTACGGTAAGCATAATAGAATACTATTGGTAATATGGCAAATGAAAGCAGCATACAGATAATTAATCCGCCAACAATCATAATCGCCAAAGGTTTTTGAATTTCGGATCCCATTCCGTTAGACATTGCTGCCGGAAGAAGTCCCATAGATCCCATCAGTGCAATCATCACTACCGGACGAATTCTGCTTTTTACTCCTTCAGCAATGGATTCTTTAAGTGACATTCTATTCTGAAGATTCTCTTTCATCACCCCGATCAGAACAATTCCATCAATAGTAGCCACTCCAAAAAGGATAATAAAACCTATCCCCGCCGAGATTCCAAAAATGGTTCCTGTAAACCAAAGTGATAAAAAACCACCGATGAATGCAAAGGCTAATGTAATAGAAGAGATCAGGGTATCTTTTACATTCCCAAAGTTGAAATACAATAGCATTAAAATAAGTACTAATGAAATAGGAACTACCATTGCCAGCTGCTTGGCAGCTCTTTCTTTACTTTCGAATTCGCCTGCCCAGGTCATCTTGTGGCTTTTCGGAAGTTTCACCTCTTTATCTACTTTTTCTTTTGCTTCCTTAATGGTGCTTCCCAGGTCACGCCCTTCAATATTAAATCCTACCCCAATATATCTGCTGTTTCCTTCACGGTAAATGAATGATGGCCCGGTATGATAGTCAATGGTAGCAATTTCCTTCAATGGAACTTTTTTATTATCCTTAGTTGGTATCAGAATATTTCCCATTTTTTCAGGAGTATCACGATATTGTTTTTCGAATCTCAGCATCACATCAAACATTCTTTCTTCTTCATAAAATTTGGTAGCAGCCTGTCCACCAATAGTCATTTCAATAACCGCCTGCGCATCTGCCGTGGAAACTCCATATTTTGCCATTTTAGAGTCATGAAGTTGTATTCTAAGCTCAGGAAGACCGATATTTTTAAAGACGTTCACATCTGATATTCCCGGAACGGTTCTGATGGAATTGGCAACCTGATTGGCATAATTTTCAAGTTCAAATAAATTGTTCCCGAATATTTTAATCACCAATGGTGCTTTTACCCCGGCAACATATTCCTCCACATTATCCTGAATCGGCTGACTGAATCCAAAGTTAATTCCCGGGTATTTTTCAAGAGAAACCCTCATTTCTTCAAGAAGCTCATCTTTGGATATTTTTTTCTTCCATTCGTTTTCCGGTTTCAGCTGGATATTAAATTCAATATTAAAGAACCCTGTAGGATCTGTCCCATCATTAGGACGGCCTGTCTGCGTCATGACGAATTTTACTTCATCATATTTCATTAAAATCTCCTTCATCTCTTTGGTCAATCGAACGGACTCATCCAGATTCACACTATTTGGAAGAGTGGCACGTACATAAATAGCGCCTTCATTCAATTTAGGCAAGAATTCTGAACCATAGTTGGAGAATCTCCATCCACAAAGGGCAAGTAGAGCTACAAAACCGACCATAAATCCTTTTTTATGACGAACACTGAATTCATAAATTCTGTAAATGTTCACCCTGAAGAATCTTGAAATAAAGTTTTCTTTTTCTTCAATATTCTTGGTTAGCAAAAGCTTACACATTGCCGGAACATACGTTAAACTCAGGATCAATGAACCTAATAGAGCATATCCTAATGTAAAGGCCAAAGGAGAGAACATTTTACCTTCTACTTTCTGGAATGAGAAGATCGGCATCAACGCTACAATCAGGATCAATAAGGCAAAGAAAATATAGCTTGCGACACTTCCTGCGCTTTTCTTGATGATTCCCAATTTGGAAATTTTATTGAATCTCCGAAGTCCAATCTTCTTAGCCTTCAGTTCCAGGGCGACAAAGACATGTTCAACGATGACGAGGGTTCCTTCCAGCAGTAATCCAAAATCCAGAGCTCCCATCGAAATAAGGTTGGCCGGAAGTCCTTGGATTTTCAACATGATAATCGCAAAAAGGAAAGCCAATGGGATCACTGATGCCACAATAAATGTTGTTCTCCAATTGTACAGGAAAATGAATACAATAATGGAAACTAAAAGAACTCCTTCGATAAGGTTTTTGGAAACGGTATGAACAGTTGTATTTACCAATTCTGTACGGTCAATAATGGGAACTATCTGAACATCTCCAGGTAATTCACCACCGTTTAATTCCTCTATCCTATCTTTAAGTCTTGCAATGACCTCACTAGGATTTTCACCACGAAGCATGATGACAATTCCTTCCACTACATCATTCTCCTTGTTATAACCTACTTGTCCCAATCTTGGTTTTGCCGATATTTTTACTTCTGCAACATGTTTTACCAAAATAGGAGTAGAACCTTTTACTTCAATCTGAATATTTTCAATATCCTCCTTCTTCTCCAAAAGACCGATCCCCCGCACTACATAAGCCTGATCTCCTTTTGCCACAACATCACCACCTACATTAATATTACTCTTCGAAACTGCTTCATACACATCCAAGGGGGAAAGGTCATAATTGTGTAATTCCGTAGGATTAATTTTTATTTCATATGTTTTTTCTTCACCCCCAAAACTCACCACATCAGCAACACCAGGAACAGCCAGCAATTCTCTTTCAACTACCCAATCCTGAATAGCAGTGACTTCCTTAATGGGTAATTTACTTTTAATAATATATCGGTAAATTTCACCGGTAGCTCCTGATGGCGGCTCAATACTGTATTCTGCACCTGAAGGAAGATTTACATTTCCCAGTTTATTGGATGCATATTGCTGTGCATAAAAATCATTGACATGGTCATCAAAAATCACTGTAACCACAGATAATCCGAACAAAGAGATAGACCTTACCGAAGTTTTATTCGGAATAGCATTCATCTCCTTAGAAATGGGTAATGTGACAAATTTTTCTATTTCTTCAGCACTCCTTCCCGGCCATTGGGTAATAACTCTTACTCTGGTATTGGTAACATCCGGAAATGCTTCAATCGGAGTGTGGATATAAGAATAGATTCCTCCAAGCAACAACATGAAAGTACCTAAAAGAACAATCAGTGAGTTTTTTAAAGAGAAGGAAACTATATTCTGTACAAATTTTCGCATTACTTCTTAGAATTATTTAATTGGTTTTTCAGGTTCTCATAAATCAACAATCCATTGGAAGCAATTACACTCTCACCTTGTTTCAAATTTCCTTCTACATATATATATTGACTGTTTGAAGCAACCTCAGTTACTGGCCTTATCTCCAGGTCACAATCTTTTTTATAGACCACTACATAGCTTTGATTATTATCGAAGATCAAAGCCTTTGCAGGAATTGCCAAAGCACTTTTATTTTGTGAATTAACTGGCAATACAACATCAGCAGACATTCCAGGTCTAAGTTTCATCCCGTTATTATCCATGATAATTTTTGCTTTTAACACTCTTTCATTTTCGTTAAAAACCTGAGAAATATTATTAATCTTTCCAGCAAAACTGTCATCCGGATATGCTAAAGTTTTTACCACTACAGGCTGATCTACATAAACATGTCTCATATTCGTAGCATATACATTAGCCATCACCCAAACCTTTTCCAGATTGGAAATAGTAAAAAGCTGATCACCACCTGCTGTTACAGGCATTCCTTTAGAAACATTTTTAGAAATAACGTACCCATCCGCCGGAGCTTTAATCTGAATGGTACTCCCCCCGGCAGAATACAACTGCATATTCTTATGAGTCTTTGAAATATTGGATTGAAGGATCGTTACTTCAGCTCTTGCTTCCTGAAGATCTTTCTGAGAGGCAATATCATCTTTGTACATGGCTTCTACAGAGGCCAATTTTCTTTTAGCCACCGCCAGCTGAGCCTGCAAGGTCTGAGTATCATCCTGCATTTCATTTACAGCTGTACTTTTTACAGAAGCCAGAACTTGTCCTTTTTTCACATAATCCCCAAGAGAAAAATAAGTATCAGTCACCACTCCGTCTACGAGGCTTACAAAAGGTACTGTTTTATCAGAGTTACTTTCTACTTCTCCGGTGAGGGTTATACTTTCTTCAATAGGAAGCATTTCTGCTTTGGCCAGTTTAATATCTTTTTTAAGTTCTTTGCTGAGGCAATATCCTTTTTCAGCCTCTTGAGTTGATTTTTCATCTTTACAACCCGTAAGTACAACCAGGGCAGACAGATAAATTACGGCGATATATTTAGTAGTGTTCATTTTCATAAGTAGATGTTCATATTTTTAGAGTCTTGCTTAATGGTGGTTTATAAATCCTGTCCTACCACATATTGCAGGTTTTCATAATATTGATTAAGCTCTTTTTTAGTATCCAGTATGATCATTTTGTTGCCGATGTAGGCTTCAAGAAAATCCATATATTCAAGCATACTGATATTTCTTAATCTGAAATTCTTTTCGTGACTCACCAATAAACCATCCAGTGTAGATTCGTAGGAATCATCTATTTCTTCTGAGACCTGCTGGGTACGGATATAGTTTCTGAAAACAGAGATCACTTCATTTTCTGATTTCAGCTGATTTTTACGGGTTTCATTTTTACTTTTTTCAATTTCGAGCTTAGCCTCCTGAATACTTCCTTTATTTCTATCAAAAATGGGGAGGTCAACTGAAACGCCTAATCCAATAAAGTCCTTCATAATGTTTCCACCACGGTCATAGCCAATTGAAACGGCTACATCTGGAGTCTTCATGGCATTTTGAATTTCAAGATTCTTACTGGCATGTTTCTCTTTATTTTTAGAGATCAGGATATCCGGGCGATTTTCTTTTGCTTTTTCCAGCCATTGGGTAAGCTCAAGTTCTGAAAGCTGCTTTTCCGGCATGGTAAATGAGTCTGAAATCACAAGGTAAGAATGAGACGGAATCATCAGTAAAGCTTTTAGTTCTGCCTGTTGTTCTTCAATTTCCTGTTTCAAAGACACCAATTTTTTCTTGAACTCAATTTCCTGTGCTTTCAGACGGATATATTCAGCCTTACTGATATTCCCCAAGGCTAGTTGGTTATTATAGGACTTTGTTAATTTTTCGATAGAAGCGATCTGACCTTGATAAATCTTCTGTTGTTCCTGATTATATAGGATATCAGTCATTGAATTTCTCAAAGTCTTCTTCAGCTCACGCAATACTTCCTGTAATTCGTATTTTTCGCCTTCTACTTCAATTTTCTGTAATTCAATATTTTTTCTTCGCTTTCCTGCAGTCTGAATGACTTGTTCTATTTCGGCTGAGATCTGGGTATTCTTTCCCCAATTTCCAATCAATGCAGGCTGTTCTTCGATATCATAAGTTCTCCAGAGGTTCACCTCACTGATACTTAGTTTAGGATTAGGCCAGTATTTAGCCTGAAGTGCTCTGGCTTCTGCCTGAGAAATTTCCAGTTTTTGAGCAATAATATCAAGGTTTTTGTCCAAAAAAATTGCTTCAGCCTCTTTTCTGCTGATCTTCAGAGTATCTGAAACCTGTGCTGAAAAAAAACTGAAACAATGAATATAAAAAAGGGTAAAAAAAATCTTCTTCAAGGTCTCTTATTTTAAGACCACAAAGCTATCCTCCTAATATTAGAGCCAATTTCGAATGAAATTAAAATTCAATTAGCCCAACATTAGAGTTTGATTAGAATAGGTAGAGATCTATTTTTGAGCTTCTCACAAATCATGGAGATTAAGCAGATTTTTTAGCACAAATTGCCCTAATATCATTCACAAATAACCCAACCTAGTATTGTTATAAAACTGTTTCTATAGTCATCTATGAAAATCCGTGGGATATTGACATCAATAGAAACGGACTTTAGTCCGTTTACATTTCAATTAGAATTCCAATGGCTTTAGCCAAAACCGAGTTTTAAAGATGAATAGGAAATACAAGAAGAACATTCGTCCCCACCTCTACTTTAGAATCAATTCTCATAGTAATATGATGATGATCAAAAATGCTTCTGGATAAAGAAAGACCTATACCGCTTCCTTTAATACCATCTACATTTTTCCCTCTATAAAAGGTATCTGTAATTTTAACAAGATCATCCGCAGGAATTCCTTTCCCTTGATCTTTTACCTCAATATTCAATTGATTATTCTTTTCGGATAAAATGATCTCTACAGGATGACCATAAGAATATTTGATTGCATTTTCTACAATATTATATAATGCCAGATATAAAAGTGTTTCATTTCCGGGAAATTCTAATAAAGATGGTTTTGTAACCTGAAGTTGTATTTTAATATTGGACTGATTTTCTTTTGCTTTGGCATCCAGTTTTTCATAGATCTTCCAAATCAGCTCATCTATTCTTACTTGTTGATGAGAAGATTCAAGTTTGGTCATTCCGGACATCAAAAGAAGATTGTTGAGAATATTTTCAATCTCATAAACATTGTCCAGAGATTCTTTGGCTACTTTTTTATATTCTTCAGGAGTTCTGTCTTTTTGGGCAAACACCTCCAAGTTTCCTGAGATAGCAGCTAAAGGAGTTTTAAATTCATGAGAAACATAGTTGATGAAATTCTGTTGTAACAATACATTTTCAGAAATCCTACCCAATAGTTTATTATATGATTTAATCAAATCTTCAATTTCATCATTGGTATTAGTAGAAGTAATCGCTGTAGAAATATTATTATAATCTACCTTATTGATTCTTTCTACCACATTCGAAATGGGTTTATAAACAATCTTTGAAAGATATCGGCTTAAAAAATAAATAGCCAGCAGCCCAATAATCAATACTGAAAGCATGATAATAGAAAGTCTCCAAATCTGTGACTGGAATGAATCATTTGGAGATTTTACAAACACGACAAAGTCTCCTTGATTATCGGGATAAAAAATACCATAATAAAATTGGTTCCCGGACATAAACTGCGTTCCTTTGTTATTCCTTGCAGCCTGTATATGAATCGGTTTGATATTTTCATCGTTCAGGTTTTGCCCAAACGTTACTTCATTATTCTGGTTATAAACGGCTACCTGATTATTTTGAATAAGATGCTTATACTCCTGTTTAATCTGAGCATGTCTATCTTTTGGCAATTCATCTTTTTCAAGATAATAAATCGCAGAAATCAGCGCCGTATTTCTAAGCTTTTCAAAATAGAAGATCTTCGTACTGTCATAATAGGCAAAAAATATCACCGCAGATGTGATGATAGAAACAATTCCGAATGAAAGACTGGAAATAAGGGTAAACCTGTTCCTAAGTGTCATTTTTAATCTTTAATTAAATATCCTGTTCCTTTAACGGTATGAATAATTTTCTGTTCCGACTCATCAATCTTATTACGAACGTAGGAAATATATACATCCACAACATTCGTGGTATTATCAAAATCAATTCCCCAAACATTATGCAAAATCTGGGTTCTGCTCACCACTTTATTTTTATTCTCCATCAGGAAAGTAAAAAGTTTGTACTCTGTAGGAGAAAATTCAATCTCCTTGTCATTCTGAGTAACTTTATGAAGGGCAGTATCAATAACAACACTCCCACAAGACAGATATTGATCTTCTTTTTGGTAACTGAGTTTATTTCTTCTTGTCAAAGCCTTAATCCTTGAAATCAGCTCTTCAAAATGGAAAGGTTTAGACAAATAATCATCTGCTCCCAGATCCAACATTTTAATTTTATCATCCGGACTATTCAATGCGCTTAATACCAGAATCGGAGTATAATTTCCTTTAAATCGGATCATCTGAGTAAGCTGCATGCCATCCAATCCAGGAAGCATGATATCCATTAATATAATATCAAAATCATAAGTATGAAGAATTTCTCTGGCCTTTTCACCGGAATCTGCAAGCGTCATATTATAACCGGCTTCGGAAAGTCCTTTCAACAGGAAACTGCTAATTCTTTGATCGTCCTCTACCAATAAGATATTCATAATGTTTCTGAAATTTCCCATAAATATAAGGATTCTTGCTGAAGAGACGAAGCCAGAAGTAGGAAGCGGGAGTTTTCCGGAACATGTAAACCTTCTTTCAGAAATCCATCACCTACTATTAACTTCCAGCCTTTTTTCCTAATTTTGAAGAATGGAGATGACCTATTTAATTATTGGATGTATTGTTGGCGGAGCCTTGGGAGCCATTATATTATATTTTGCATTGAAATCGTCTTCGGTTTCAAGAAGCTCTTACGATGAGCTTACCTTTTTACATATCAAAAATAAATCGGATCTTGAAAATGCAAATAAAAGAGTTCAGGAACTGGACAATAATCTCAACAAAGAAAAGGATCTTACACTCCAACAGCAGGATCTTCTGAATGATCTGAAAAATGAATTTGCCAAACTCTCAGCACAGCATTCTTCATTGAACAGCCAATTTCAGGAGCAAAAACAATTAACTTTAAAACAGGATTTTCAGATAGAAACACTTATTGCTGAAAAACAAGATTTTTTTGCTAAAAACTCAGAGCTTTCCACCCAGAATGAGAGTCTTCAAAAGTCGCTGAATACCCAAAAAGAAGAGATCACCAAAATACAGGAAGAGTCTAAACTGCAATTTGAAAATCTTGCCAACAAGATCTTAGAGGAGAAAACAGAAAAGTTCACCACCTTAAATCAAAATAATCTAAAAAATATCCTTGAACCTTTTCAGGAGAAAATCACTGATCTGAAAAACAGAGTGAATGAAGCTTACGAAAAGGAAAACAAAGAACGTTTCTCACTTGCTGAAAAAGTAAAGGAACTTGCCGAACTGAATCAACAGATCTCTGAAGATGCAAAAAAATTAACCCGAGCCCTGAAAGGTGAAAGTAAGACTCAGGGAAATTGGGGTGAAATGATCCTTGAAAGTATCCTTGAAAAATCAGGACTGGTAAAAGGAAGAGAATATTTTCTGGAACATGAGCTTCGTGATGAAGACAACAAAGCTTTATTCTCTGAATTTTCAGGTAAAAAAATGCGTCCGGATGCAGTCGTAAAATATCCGGATGAAAGAAATGTTATTATTGACTCTAAGGTTTCCCTTACTGCTTTCACAGAATTGGTAGATGAAACCGATCAGGATGTTTATACGATGAAGCTTAACCAGCATTTGGGCTCTATCAAAAATCATATTATGCAGCTTAACCAAAAAGCCTATGATGACTATGGAAAATCGCTGGATTTTGTAATGATGTTCATTCCAAGTGAACCTGCTTATATTGCCGCCATGCAGGCTGATCAAAACCTTTGGAATTATGCTTATGAAAGAAGAATTTTGTTATTAAACCCTAGTAATCTTATCACTTCTTTAAAACTGATTGCAGATCTCTGGAAACGGGAATACCAGAACAAAAATGCGCTTGAAATAGCCGAAAGAGGAGCTCGATTATATGACAAATTTGTAGGGTTTGTGGATAACCTTGAGAAAGTAGGACGTAATCTCGATCTTGCCAAGAATGTTTACAATGATGCTTACAAACAGCTTTACACCGGAAACGACAACCTTGTGATTCAAACCCAAAAGCTAAAATCACTGGGAATTAAAAATAAAAAAGACTTGCCTCAAAGTCTTATTGATAATAGTAATTTAATAGAATAAAAACAAATACTATGAAAAAACCAACACTCATCCTATTAATATGTCTTATTCTTTATATAGCTTCCCTTCCTTTCACTGCAGTCTATGCTCAGGATCATGAGATGAGCGGATTTGCGTGTGCCTTACTAGGCTGGGCAGAAATGGATGGTGGTGGAATTGCCTGGATGGCCAATCCCCTGCTTTTCATTGGAGCATTCTTTTTATTACTGAAGAAAACAAAAATATCGGCGGTAATAAGCCTTATTGCATTTGGACTTACCTTCTGCTATTTATCCGTAGGTGAAATTACAGTGAATGAAGCTGGACATAAATTCCCGATAACCGGATATGGCCCGGGATATTTCCTTTGGATAGCCAGCTGCTTTTCATTATTGGTGGGAAATATAATTCTTATAAAAACACCTGAGAAAATTCAGGAACAGCATTAATGCTTAAAAACAAAATGAGGCAATCTTCATTTCAGACTGCCTCATCTATTTTATTTCCTGATAAACTGAACGGATTTGCCGTTTTCAAATTTCAGGAAATAGACACCTGAAATAAAATGATGAATATTGATTTTTCTGCTTTCGGAAATATTTCCTTCAGTGATATGATTTCCTACAGAATTATATATCGTATATTTTTGAAACTTCCCCACTCCTGAAACCTGAATAAAATCTACAGCAGGATTTGGATATACAGAAAGTTCATTTTGTTTGGCTTTCAATTCCTGGGTCGCTAATGTCCCTGAAAAATTAATATTACTGCTAAAGTTTTGTGTAGTTTGTCCACTTCCTTCAGCTGTTCTCCATTGTATTGTATATACCCCCGGATTTGTCGGATTTTTAATCAGCCCTGAAAGGATCACCTGAATCTGTGCACCAGCCGGAATGGCAACTCCAGTGGTTGCTCCACCTACAGATAATTGCACTCCACTACTCCAGGTTCCTCCTATCCCAAATGAAGTAGAACATGGGTAAGCAACTCCATTTACTTTAAAAGTAACATAAGGCTGCAAGTTGTTACCACCTGATACAATTGGAGAAATAGCTGGAAATCCTGCAGGTAATGAAAGATAAAACACATTAGACGTTGGAGTACTTGTACCAATAGCCACAGAGGTTGTATATTCAAATGTATAAACAGCGGGCTGCCCAGCTCCATTACTACTCACCTTCACAGTTTGTGCTTTAAATAGTGAAAGCCCAAATAGCAGGTTAATCATTACAACATAGAAAAGTTTCTTCATAAATTCTTTTTTTAAAGGTTCTTTTTATAATAAAAGGCTATCAGTTTTTCATTCTTTTTTTTCATCATTTTGTCCCGTCCTGAAATAAGTTGACAACTAATCGACTTATTTATGAAACATCAAGGATTAACAAGAGAAAAGCGTACACAAAAGGACTATAGTATAGCCTTTAAATTAAGAATTGTTTCTCAAGTAGAAAACGGCGATTACACTTACAAGCAGGCTCAAAAAGAGTATGGTATTCAGGGAAAGAGTACCGTTTTGGTTTGGTTGCGAAGATATGGTAACTTAGAGTGGAGTAAACCCAAACTTCA
>NZ_WXVU01000019.1 GCF_009900745.1 Chryseobacterium sp. c4a
AAAATGCGCTAGCAGAAAGGGTTAATGGAATATTGAAACAAGAATTCCTTTTTTCTAAAACAAAGAATATTCAAGATCTAAACTTATTAGTAAAAGAAAGTATTTATCTTTATAATACTAAAAGACCACATTTAAGTCTTAATATGGAAACGCCAGATAAAGTGCATAAAAAATCCGAAGAAATAAAATATCTCTCCGGATTAAATATTGTTTAATTTATGTCAACCTATTTTAGGACGACTCATTTAAATACTATTAAACTGTTTCAAGAGCGTGATCTACTACAACTCTCCATCCGAATGGATCTTCAGAAAGGTTGTTTTGAAGATCTACTAAATCTTTCTTAAGGATAGCAGCATAGCTTTCTTCGTCAGATAATCTTGGAAGTGCTAATTTCTCACCTTCATATCCTAAAGCCTGGAACTGAGTGGTTACTACTGCAGTACCTACTCCCCATACTTCTTTAAGAGAACCATCTTTCAATGCTGCTATTACAGTTTTTACTGGAATTGGTTCAACTTTTACTTCGATTCCTCTTTTCTTAGCTAATTGGATAAAGCTATCTCTTGTAACTCCGTCAAGGATTTTCTCAGATGTTGGTGGTGTATAAATTGTATCGTTAATTCTTACAAACACATTCATAGTACCACTCTCTTCGAAATATTCGTGAGTTGCATCATCAGTCCAGATGATTTGCTCATATCCTTCTTCAATAGCTAATTGCGTTGGATAGAAAGAAGCCGCATAGTTACCTGCTGCTTTAGCAGAACCTACTCCTCCGTTTGCTGCTCTTGAATAATGATCAGAGATTTTTACAGATACCGGCTCTGAGTAGTAGCTTTTCGCTGGTGTTGCTACGATAGCAAACATATATTTTTCAGAAACTCTTGCTTTCAAAGCTTCTTCTGTAGCAAAAATCAATGGTCTGATATATAAAGACATACCTTCTCCTTGAGGGATCCAGTCTCTGTCGATATCCACTAATGCTTTTAATCCGTCTAAAAACATTTCCTCAGTCACCTCAGGCATTGCAAGACGCTTCGCTGACTTATTGATACGTTCAAAATTCTTTTCAGGCCTGAAAAGGAAAACCTGCCCGTCTTTGTCTTTATAGGCTTTCATACCTTCAAAACAAGCTTGCCCATAGTTTACTCCCATCATAGCAGGTGTAAATGGTATTGGACCATAAGGAACTAATTTTACATCACCCCATTTTCCGTTTTCGTACTCACATATAATCATATGATCTATGAAGGTACCACCAAATGAAAAATTGTTTGGGTCAAATGTAGAAATTCTGGAGTTTTCAGTTTTTTGAATTATCATTTTTTAAAATTTTTACGATGTTCTACAAATTTAACATAATTTTCTAAATATAAAAATTTTAGAGTAAATTTGACAAAAAATTAGCTTGAAAAGAGAAATTAAGACCACAAAAGACGGAAGTAAAACACTATTTATCAGTGATTTAGATGAAAATTACCATTCTCACAACGGTGCTCTTCAGGAAGCAGAACACGTGTTTATCAAAAATGGATTAAATCTAGTAAATGATTACGAAATTAATATTTTAGAACTAGGTTTTGGAACAGGTTTGAATGTTTTAGTGACAATTAATGAATATTTAAAAACTGACAAAAATCATGTCATTAATTATTTTTCGCTGGAAAAATACCCCATAAATGAATCCGAAGTTAACGATTTAGCGTACTTTGAGCTTTTTGATAACCCAGAGTTTAAAAATATTTATCAGAAAATTCATCTATCAGATTGGGAAAAGTCAGTAGAAATCATTAGTGGATTCAACCTTAAAAAGATAGAATGTGACTTTTTCGACCTAAAGAACATAGATCTGCCTGCCATCAATCTTGTTTATTTCGACTGTTTCGGTGCAAGAGCACAACCAGACCTCTGGGAAAAGCCCCTATTTGAATTGGTAACTGACAAAATGGCCATTAACGGATTATTAACGACGTACTCTTCTAAAGGCAGTGTAAGAAGAATCCTAAAGGAGCTTAATTTTCAAGTAGAAAAAAAACAAGGGCCTCCAGGGAAAAGAGAGATGATCAATGCCATAAAACTATAAAATCACTAAGGGTTAAAAATAAGTTGTATTCTCTTTATTTTTACCCTTTCAACAATATTCTCCTCGCAAAAATTCCTTACCTTAGCTATACAAAATATTATACATTATATATATGATAGACAAGATCAACATTAGAGTGTATGGCTGTGCAGTAAAAGATAAAAAAGTTTTGACTCTATTTGAGGAATATGCAGGTGAACCTTTAGTGAAATTTCCAGGTGGCGGATTAGAGTATGGTGAAGGAACGTTGGAATGTCTGCACCGCGAATTCGATGAAGAGCTGAATGTGAAAGTAGATATTGTAGAACACTTCTATACCCAGGAAAATTTTCTGGTTTCTCGCTTCAGAGAAAATGAACAACTTCTTACCATATATTATATAGTAAATATTGTGGATGAAAAAGAGTTTCTTATTTTGGATCCATGTATCGAAAAAACAGAATGGATGGACATTGACAGACCAGACAATCCTTTTCCTCTTCCTATCGATAAAATCGTATTTGATAAATTAAAAGAAAAATTCCTGTAAGTGATCTTACAGGAATTTTATTTTATTATTTTTTGACTTTAAAATCACTTGCCCCCGGATAAGGTTTCAAATACCCTGAATTCCAATTAGACTGCAATAATGATTCTACAAATTCATCGGTTCTATTTTTATGAGGGTCATATCGTTCTTTCAAATCAATATCAGCCATTTTCCCTTTCAAATTCCACCAAAAGGCACTAAACCCTCCTCTTAATTCTTTAATGATCTCGTACACATTTTTACCTGTAGCTCTGTTCATCAGTTTGGCAAAAACCTGCCCTTCGGTAGTGGTAAGATCTCTTAACTGCTTTTCATATTGATCAGCAAGCATATTTTGTCTTTCTCTTACAAATTTCCTCTTTGCCTTATTATCCAAATCATTCATGTCTACTTGAATGTCTCTGTATTGCTGTAAAGCAGTTACAAATAACGGATATACTCTATATAACTTCTTATTTAAGAAATAATAGTAATTCTTATCCAATTGATTATTAAACCTTGGTTTATTCACCAAAACCAATTCATCCATCACCACTACAGGCTCTCCGTTAACTTCATAGATCTTAACTTTCTGCTGTTCGTCGTAATAATATTTATTACCAAATTCATCTACTTTCAAAGATTCAGCGGGGTATTGATTCAATGGTTTTGCCACCACGGTATCCTTCTGTCCAAAAACACTGACTCCAAAAAAGAACATAAAAAGACAGATAATCTTACTAAAATTCATTATTTTTACACTTATAAGAACAAAAATTAAACGCAAAAATCATTCCTTTTTATGAAATTTGAAAAGAAATCTTTGAAATTTTTAGAAAAATATCTAAACACTTCATCACCAACAGGTTACGAACACAAAGGACAAGAAGTTTGGATGGACTACATCAGACCTTATGTAGACAAAATTGAAGTAGATCATTACGGAACATGTTATGGCATCATCAATCCTGAAGCAGAATTTAAAGTAGTGATTGAAGCCCATGCTGATGAAATCTCCTGGTATGTTAACTATATTACAGATGACGGACTTATTTATGTTATCAGAAACGGAGGCTCGGATCAGACTATTGCTCCATCAAAGGTAGTACACATTCATGGAGAAAACGGAATTGTAAAAGGAGTATTCGGATGGCCAGCAATCCATACAAGAACAAATCAAAATGAACCTACCCCTAAAATAGAAAACATCTTCATAGACTGCGGAGCCACTTCTAAAAAAGAAGTAGAAGAAATGGGAATTTTTGTAGGATGCATGATTACTTATCCTGATGAGTTCTTCGAGATGAATGACAGATATTTTGTTTGCAGAGCTCTTGACAACAGAATCGGAGGCTTTATGATTGCTGAAGTGGCAAGACTTTTAAAAGAAAACAAAAAATCAATTCCATTTGGTCTTTATATCACCAATTCCGTTCAGGAGGAGGTAGGTCTGTACGGCGCAGATATGATTGCTGACACGATCAAACCTAATATTGCAATTGTAACTGATGTTACTCACGATACCACTACTCCAATGATCGAGAAAAAGAAAGAAGGAGATCAAAAATGTGGTGCAGGCCCGGTTGTATTCTTTGCACCAAGCGTTCATCACACCATTAGAGAATTGATTATTGATACCGCAAAAACTAAAAAGATCCCTTATCAGAGAGCAGCTGCAAGCAGAGCTACGGGAACAGATACGGATGCTTTTGCTCATTCTAATGGCGGGGTGCCAAGTGCTTTAATTTCCCTACCTTTGCGTTACATGCATACAACAGTTGAAATGGTCTCTAAAGAAGACGTAGGAAATGTTATCAAGCTGATCTACGAAACAGTTCTGAAGATTAAACCGGAAATGAAACTGAAATATCATTAATAGGAGAAAGAACAAAGAGTAAAGAGAAAAGACTTAAAGTCATACATGATTAAACATCAAGTGTCTTTATTCTTTTCTCTTTATTCTAACATCTAATATTAAGTAAAAAGTAAAAATGAAAACGAAGCTTATTGCTCCATCCCTTTTATCCGCAGACTTTGGGAACCTGCAAAGAGACATTGAAATGTTGAACAGATCTCAGGCAGACTGGTTCCATATTGATGTAATGGACGGTAGATTTGTCCCTAACATTTCATTTGGTTTTCCGGTAATGAAAACTGTTCAGCAACATGCTAAAAAATTCGTAGATGTTCACTTGATGATCGTTGAACCGGAAAAATATGTTGATGAATTCATCAACCATGGTGCTGACCTTGTTTCTGTGCATTATGAAGCATGTACTCACCTTCACAGAACGATTCACCACATTCAGAGCAAAGGAGCAAAAGCTGGTGTTGTTTTAAATCCTTCTACTCCTGTTTTAATGCTTGAAGATATCATTGCAGATGTAGATCTTGTATTATTAATGAGTGTAAATCCAGGATTTGGAGGACAGAAATTCATCGAAAACACATATAAAAAGATCGCAGAAACAAAAGATTTAATCTTAAGCAATAACTCAACAGCCCTTATTGAAGTAGATGGTGGAGTAAATCTTGACAATGCTTCTAAGTTATTCGAAGCTGGAGCCGATGTATTGGTTGCAGGAAATGCTGTATTCTCTGCTGAAAGCCCGGAAAGAACTATTGAACTTTTAAAGATCTAAAAAATATAAGTTTAAGAAGACAAAAGGCAGTTCCGATGGAACTGCCTTTTTCAATAGAATTTGAGTCGTCTTGGTTATTAATTTTTTTTCAAAATTATTTAATGTCTAAATTTCTCCTTACTAACAACACAAAGATCTGAATAAAATCAACTTCAGTCAATCCGTAAAAATACGGAATTTCAACCTGGGTATTTCCACCTATTACAGAATCAATACTACTCTTTATGCCAAATACAGCCGCAAACAACCAATGTTATACTGATCACTGAAAAAACAGTTCTTATATTATTCAGAAAGTTCCATCTGTTTTCAAAATTGTCACGCATTTGTTTAATAGCCTCTGTAGCAGATCCGGAAATATCAAATTGGTCAAGTTGGTCATTCATAGGAACGTTTCCAACTACAGTAACTCCGAAAACACCTATAAGATAAGCCAATGTTGCCAGTAAAAGAAAAATAAAAACAGACTGCTCCCCTCTTAGAAAGAAAGTAGAGATCGGAAGAAGAATGGCAGTTCCCATAAAACTCATAAAGAATACAGGATTTAAAATTTCTTTATTAATACTCTGCATTGCTTTCAGATATTCGGCATCAGATAATTTTCCCAATCCAAGAACTACAGAGCATGAATAAGCATAGAAAAGTCCAGCTATAAGAGCTGTAAGCACCGCCGTAATGATTAATAGTACAGTTGTCATTTTCATATAATTTGGTTTGTGATTATCAGTTTTAATATGGATTCCATTTTTTGATAATATTCTGAGCTGTGAGAATCATTTCCGGATCCCAATCCTTTGTTTTAAAATAATGAAATTCATGATTTTTGATCGATTCAACATTGACATGATCAAACAATAATTTTGTAAGCAATGTCTGTTCATCATACAAACCCTTATCCTCTAAAGGTTTTTTTGAAATTTTTATTTCTTTTTTGATCCATGAATTTCTATCAAAAATCTTCCAGTCCATGGAATCTATTATCATTTTAACCTTTCTAAAATCATCCAAAAAGTCACTTCTTTTTTCTTCTGTATCGATCGTATGTCCAAGTCTTTCAATAATAACGTATTCCAGATTTTTACATTGAGATAAAACGAAAGGCAATATAGACAGGATCTCTTCAGGAATTATATCATCGTGAGTATCTCTACGTATAGGTTTCTTTCCGTATATACTCTCCTGCCAGCTTCCTCCTGAGAGATGAATTTCTTTAATTTTATTTAATGGGTATAGTTTGATTATATCCTCCATTCCCACTTTAAAATTACAAGCCTGGCAATAGATATTATGAAGATCAAGAATCAGGAATCCATCAGAATCTTCTGTAAGTTTATCAAGAAATAACCCTTGCTCCATCACATCATCCAGAGAAAATGAGAAAGCAAGGTTTTCTATACCCACAGGAACCTGTACAGCGTCTTGTAACCTATGAAGTCTGTCTTTTCCAATCTCTAGTGTTTTTGAATGCAAAGAAACCGGTAATGGCACTCCCTCATGAAAGTTTTCGGTATTCATGAAACCGAAATGTTCCGTGATATGATTATATTTTCTTTTACGAAGCTCATCTCTTAATTTTCCCAACCAGATCTCCTGTCTTTCATTCCAAAGGGCATCAAATAACGAATAGTAAACCCCATGCCCAATCAGACGATTATTTCCGGCATAAAAGTTTAATAGATCACTCAGCCAACCTGGCTCTTCTGCATTATAGAATGTATCAAATGACCATTCGAACACTTCAACAGAATTGCTTTGCAGCAATGGCAAAACAGCAGAAACAAATTCTGCTTCTGCCATCATAGATAATCCTAACAGTGGCTTTCCCATATCCTATCCCTTACCACAAGCCGGACAAGAAAAACCTTTAATCCTAACTGTATCTCTTTTAGCAACCGCCTTTGGAGTAATAGGCTTGGGTTTTTCTGGGCTTTCAGGAATAGGAGCCACTTTTTTTACTTTTTTCACTGGCTTTTTTGTTTTTGTAGCAGGTTTTGTACTTTGTGCAGAAACCCCCACTGCCAATAAGCTCGCCATTAATAATGCTGGAATTTTCATAATTGTTTTTTTTAAGAAAATTTTGCAATAAACGTTCCATTTATTTACAGCTTAAAAGTACAACAATTTATCATTCAATATTTTGTTTTTGTAAGATGGTGCAAAAGCTTATTGCTATAAAAAACAAAATCCGGAGAAATTATTCTCCGGATCTTTTATTTTGTAAGATAATTTTCTTAGAAAATCTCTCTTCCTGAAAAATGGAACTGAGCTTCGATTAATGCATTCTCGTCAGAATCTGAACCGTGAACAGCATTTTCTCCGATGCTTCTAGCAAACATTTTTCTGATTGTACCTTCTGCAGCTTCTGCAGGATTAGTAGAACCGATTAATGTTCTGAAATCTTCAACTGCATTATCTTTTTCCAAAACTGCAGCTACGATAGGACCAGAACTCATGAACTCTACTAATTCACCATAAAATGGTCTTTCAGCGTGTACTTCATAGAATTTTTTTGCATCAGCAACTGTAAGCTGAGTTAATTTTAAAGCTTTGATTTTAAAACCTCCTTCAGCAATCTTACCCAATATTGCACCGATATGTCCGTCAGCAACTGCATCAGGCTTAATCATAGTGAATGTAATGTTAGACATAAATGTATATTTTTTTAATGGTGCAAAATTACAAAAAATATCTTTGATTTTTATTTTAATTTTTTTTAACATAAAAATAACTTTTATTAAGAAATCATGAACCAAACTTTGGCACAGTAATTGTTAATTCTATTACGATTCTCATGTTTAATTTGAGTTTTCATGGTTATTAGTTTTTACCCAGCTTCGGCTGGGTTTTTTATTTGTAAAAAATCAATCATTTTTTTGATAATTTGATAAAATTGAAAACCATATAAAAACATATTAATATAGTATTGCTTCTATTTCAATCAATGAAATAATTGATATTTTTTAAATATTTTTTGATCTCGAATAATTTCAACCTCAAAAAGTGGAGTTATTCACCAAAAACACCATGACAAAAAGTAGAGTTATTTTGAAAATCAATTATTTTCTAGCCAAAAAAAATGGCAATAAGATCTGGAAACTACTTTTTATAAAAAAATCACTTTCATCACAATGTAAAATAAAAAACAGCTAAAATAGGTTTTGCCTTTCCCACTTCTGAAGTCAGATTCTGATTGTTGAATAATAAACTCTCTTTTATTTTAATTAAGCTGGATAGCCTAAGGCTCTATTTGTAATGTATAAATACTATTAGGTATATATAATAAAAATGCCTTCATATAAACTATATGAAAGCATCTTATTTATTGATAGAAATATTCTGTAATTATTTTTGAGCAGCTTCTTCTGCTTCATCCATCAGTTTTATATACGTTGCATAACGGGAATGCTGAATCTCACCCGTTTCAAGAGCATCTATTACAGCGCATTTAGGTTCATTAATATGAAGACAATTATGAAACTTACATTCTTCTCTCTTTTTAAATATTTCAGGGAAATAATGCTGTACTTCTTCCTTTTCAATATCAATCATCGCAAATTCACGGACACCGGGAGTATCAATCACATTTCCGCCAAAATGCCAGAAATGCATTTGTGCAAAAGTAGTAGTATGCTTCCCTTTTAAATGGGTATCCGAAATTTCAGAAGTCTTCAGATTCAATCCAGGTTGTAAGGCATTCACCAATGTAGATTTTCCACATCCTGAATGTCCGAAGAACACAGAAGTTTTATCTTTTAGAATCTCCTGAAGCTGATCCAGATTTAATCCTGAGTATGATGAAATCTCCAAGGTATCATATCCTATTTCCTGATAAAGGAACTCAATATCTTTTACAATTTCGATTTCCTCTTCATGCAAGACATCAATCTTATTGAAAAGAATTAAAGGAGTAATATTGTATGCTTCACAACATGCCAGAAATCTATCCAGAAATCCTAATGATGTTTCCGGATGCTTTAAAGTAAAAATAAAACACGCAAGATCAATATTGGAAGCAATGATATGAGCTTCTTTTGAAAGGTTTACAGACTTTCTAATCAGATAATTCATGCGGGGTTCTATTTTGGTAATCCACGCAATATCATCCTGTTCTAATTGAAACTCTACAAAATCTCCTACAGCAAGTGGATTGGTAAGTCTTGTTTTGATTAGTTTGAATTTCCCTCTGATTCTGGCCTCGAAAATTTTATTAGTTTCCAATTCCAAAACCTGATACCAACTGCCTGTAGATTTAATGATTTTTCCTTTCATAGATAATATAATGCAAATATAAGGAATTAGGGCTTAGGGTTTAGAATATAGGTGAAAACAAATGTTCCAATTTCCTAAATTCATATTCCCTAAGCCCTATTCCTATTATCTTTTGTCTGCGATTTACTTCTTATCAATCATGATATTATTCTGTACCTCAATAGATTCTTCGTGAATTGCTTTGAATACTTTTTCAATAAAGTCCTGAGACATTCCTGTTTCTTTTGCTTTTTGAGTAGCGTATTCTGTAATTACTTTCCAACGCTCAGGCTGGAAGATCGCGATATCGTTTTCCTTTTTAAGTTTACCGATTTTTTCGGAGATTTTCATTCTTTGTGAAAGAAGCTCAATTAATTGGAAATCAAGATCAGAGATCAGAGTTCTGTGTCTTCCCATTTCTCCTTCGAAACCTGCAAGATTTGTACTTCTTACTTTTAAATTCCCGATTAGCTCGGCCAATACTTCAGGGGTGATCTGTTGTGCAGCATCACTCCAAGCTTCATCAGGATTAGAGTGTGTTTCGATGATTGCTCCTTGGTAACCTACGTTCAATGCTTCTTGAGTAATATCTGCAAGACCAGTTCTGTTACCACAAATGTGAGAAGGGTCAATCAGCATTGGAATATTAGGGAACTGGCTTTTGAAATCAAGAGCGATCTGCCAGTTAGGATTATTTCTGTATTTTGTTTTTTGGTATGTTGAAAATCCTCTGTGGATTACTCCCAGGTTTTTAATATCCTGACCTAAAAGTCTTTCTAATGCTCCTGCCCATAAAGCAAGATCCGGATTTACAGGGTTTTTAACGAATACAGGCTTATCTGTTCCCCTTAAAGCCATCGCAATTTCCTGTACCGTGAAAGGATTTACTGTAGAACGGGCTCCAATCCAAAGAACGTCCACATCAGCCTCTAGTGCAGCAAATACGTGATGTGCATTAGCTACTTCAGTTGCTGTTTTGAAACCATACTCTTCTTTTACTTTTTTTAGCCAATTCAAACCGATCACTCCTACTCCTTCGAAACCATTCGGTTTAGTACGAGGCTTCCAGATTCCTGCACGGAATACTGATACCTGAGCATTAGACTCTTTAATTCTTCTAGCTGTTTCAAGCATCTGAGCTTCACTTTCCGCGCTGCATGGCCCTGCAATCATTAATGGTTGTGTAAGCCCGCTAATCCACTCGTTTTTTAAATCTTTTAAATTCATATTCTAAATTTTATTGTTTTTATATTTTTTTGTTAAGTTCACAGCAATAGCCCTTTGATTATAAAATTTAATTTATAATTCTTTTCAAAAAATGCCGTTCAAAGTTGTTTAAAGGAATCAGGAAAATAAAAGGGCTCTACTTCTCCTGTATTTTTTGGAAAGAAATTTTATTAACAGTACCAATAAAATCGGTAATACGTTCTAAAATTTCTAAAATAAGAAGCAGAAAAGCTAAAATAACCGCTAAAATAATTAGCGGGTGCAAAGAAAGACAGATATGTATTAGATAATTTTTCCATTTTGTTCTGGAAATGTCTTTGTTTTAGCGTTTCTTACTATAATTTGTTTTTGTCGAAAAGTTATTTCTCGCAGAAAACTTTGACAAATATATAAAAATTATGTCAAATCAAACTTCATTAAATCATCAAGATCTTTCAAAAGTGGATTTTTTTCTATGAATTTTTCAAATATTTTTCTTTTAGTAACTACCTCAATCTTCAGATTTTCAACGTCTCGCACGTATTCTATCTCGATTGAATAGTTCTGAACTTTTCTTCTTAAATGATTAAAAAATTCTCCACTAATTTTATCAAACTCCACTTTTGCAGAGTCGGAAGGGAATAAAACAGTGATTTTGTTCTCTTCTTTTTTCTCCAGTTTAAAAGTTTTAACTGCATTAAAAACGAAGTTATTTTTTACCTGCAATTGTTTAAGCATAATTTTCCATTCCACCTGCAGATCAGTATCTGTAAAATGGTTTTTGGGAAGATGATCTGTTTTTATAACAACATCTTCTGCTGTATCTACTTTCTCTTCTTTATTTAAAAAGGAGTTGATACTGAAGCCGGAAGAAACTCCGGTTCTGGATAAAGGCTTGGTCGTCGTTTTACTTATAGGGTTCTCCTGAACGTTTTCAGTGGGCACTGATGGTTCTGCCTTGATAGGTTCTTTTTTCTCCTGAACTTTTTCAGGCATTTTCACCTCCTGCTTCTCACTGAGAAACGGAGCCAGTATCAGGAATTTTTTTTTTTAGTAACGTCTGAATTAGCAGTCAGCGAAGCCAATTGCATTAATGCAATTTCAACAGTAAGTCTTGGATTCTTGGAATTTTTATAATTAATATCCGCATGATTACAAATCTCAATTCCGTCAATCAGCTGTTGGGCGGCCCATTTTTGTCCTTGCACTACAAACTTAGACTTGGTCTTCTCTCCTACTTCAATCAGATCAATGGTTGAAGTATTTTGTGCCATCATTAAATCACGGAAATGATTTCCGAGGCCGGCAACGAAAATATGAGGATCGAAGCCTTTTTTAACAATATCATTGAAAGCAGAAAGCACTTCAGGGATTTTGTTTTCCTTGGCAAGATCTACAATATTCAGATATTGATCGTAGTCCAGAATATTTAATACTTCTGCTGCTTTTGCCAAAGTAATATTTCTTTGAGAGAACGTAGAAAGTCTGTCGAAGATAGAAAGAGCATCTCTTAATGCACCATCAGCCTTTTGAGCAATCAGGTATAATGCATCGTCTTCATACTGGATATTTTCTTTCTGAGCAATATTTCTAAGATGTCCCTGAATGTCTTCAATGGTGATTCTTTTAAAATCATAAATCTGACAACGGGATAGAATGGTTGGAATAATCTTATGTTTTTCTGTTGTAGCCAAGATAAAAATGGCATGAGCAGGCGGTTCTTCCAATGTTTTAAGGAAAGCATTGAAAGCGGCAGAAGACAGCATATGAACCTCGTCAATAATGTACACTTTGTATTTACCTACCTGAGGGGCAAAACGTACCTGATCGATAAGTTCTCTGATATCATCTACAGAGTTATTAGAAGCAGCATCTAATTCATAGATATTATAAGCAAATCCATCATCTGAAACGGATCCGTCTTTTTCATTGATTTTTCTTGCTAAAATTCTGGCACAAGTGGTTTTTCCTACTCCACGAGGGCCGCAGAAAAGTAATGCCTGAGCTAATTGACTCTCTTCAATTGCATGTTCTAAAGTATCTGTAATATGAGATTGTCCTACAACGGTGTCAAATTCCTGAGGACGATATTTTCTTGCAGATACTATAAAATTTTCCATTGGTCAAAAATAAGAAATATAGTTTTAATTTGAAAATTAAAAGTTTTCAAATTATCCACAAGCTTAATCTTGTCTTAATTGGAAAACTTTTAATTCATCTTTATTACTTTTTTTTCTGATAAGCAAAATTGATGATATCTACAATTGCTTTTTCTATTTCAGATCTTCCTTCCTCCGTCTTCATATCAAGGCCACAGAATTCACTTGCATTATAAGCAGGGTAAAGGTTTAAGTAATACGCACCAGAAACAATTAAAGCAATAATAGCTCTGAATCTCTTCGCGTCTTCACCAAAATAAGGATCAGTAATACTTTCGAAAAGCAATTTACCAACATCTTCTCTTTCTTGTACAAGCTTTCGAAGGATTGGTTTACTTTCAGAAAGTTCCCAAAGAATTATTTTTTGAAGTTCTTTATTTTTCTTCAAATTTTCAAACTGAGCAAGAATACCTTTGGTTAAAGCATCCTGGCCTTTACTTGACTGTTGCTCCTCTTCGATATTTGGGCTAAACTTGCTCCAGTAATCCTGAGACTTGATATATTCATCAATAAGCTTATCTGTACTTCCAAAGTACTCATATATAAGCTTTTTATCAAAGCCAGCTACTGCTGCAATTTTACTTACTTTTAATCCGGAGTAACCTTTTACTCTTAAAATTTTACCTACTGCTGCTAGCAGCTTTTGCTTGGTTTTTTCTTTGTCCCTAATTGGGCCCTGCACTACTTTTCTAGGCATAATTTATTATTTTTTTGCAATATGCATTTTTTTATTAATATCATCAAAGACATTAAGTGTTTTGTCGAGATGTTCTTTCTCGTGTCTCGCCGTTACAGTCATCCTTATCCGCGCATCTTTTCTGGCTACGGCCGGATACATGATTGGGTTGGTATACACCCCTTGTTCAATCAACATTCTGCCTATATCCCACATTTTGCTTTGGTCTCCAATTTTCACTGGAATAATAGCTGAACATGTGATTCCGGTATCTAAGCCTAAGTCATCCAGACCTTTCTTTAAATAGTGGATGTTTTTCCATAGTCTTTCTCTCCAAATCGGTTCTTCATCGATCAAATCGATAGCAGTAACGATTCCTGCGGAGGAAGGTGGAGCTGTAGCGGAGAAAATCTGTTGTCTGGATTGAAACTTGAGAAAAGAGGCAATTTTTTTATTGGTAATAACATACCCACCCAAATTTCCGAAAGTTTTGCTGAAAGTACCTGTAATAAAATCTACTTTATCGAGCAAATTCGGATCTTCAAGAGTTCCTCTTCCTGTTTTTCCCATAATGCCGACGCCATGTACGTCATCTACCATAAGATAGGCATTATATTTCTTAACAAGATCATATATTTCGCTAATACGTGAGGTGTCACCATCCTGAGAATAGACTCCATCCACAATAACGAGTTTCGTACGGTACGTATTTTCAGATATCTTCAAAATGTGTTCCAAAGCTTCCAAATTATTATGTGGAAACGTTTTTTTATTTGTAAAAACACATCCTTCGTGTACACTGGCATGTACTGCACTATCCAGAATAGCTATATCTTCCTTCTGTAGCAATATTTGCAAAGTGGCACTGTTGGCTGTATATCCGGTTGTAAAGATAACAGCTTCATCTTCATTTCTCCCAAAAAAATTAGCAATTTTTTTTTCTAAAGCATAATGGTAGTCGAAATACCCTCCAATAAGTGGCGTGGCTCCCGTACCTGTTCCGTATTTTTCTATTCCTTCGATAGCAGCCTGTTTTACTTTCGGGTGCTGCGTAAATCCTAAATAATCACTAGACACAAAGCTTACATACTGCTTATTTTGATCTGCAATATTGATGTTTAATGTAGCATTTGTTCCTGAGGTATTTCTCAGTCTGTAATTCATGTGTCCTCTAGCCTTCATATTATCTAGAAATTCATAAAAGTAATCGGCTCTTTGAGCAATATCATATTCTGGGATATTCTCAAAATCCTTAAATGTTGCTGTCGCAAAATCAATGTTCATCCTAAGTTAGTTATTTAGTGGGGGTTCAAGTAGCAAATATATAACTATTAAAGAGGCTTCAAGAGCTTTATGAAATTAAAAAAACATTAAAGACATAACATTTTTTGAGGTCAAATCAACTCTATATCAGCTGCTTTTTTAAATATTCTTTATTTTGATTTAATTCGTTTTCTAAATATAAATTTAATAAAAAAAAGAAACTAATAAATCAATATAAATAAACAAACCGTAAAAATTTCATACGATTTATTACAACTACCTCATTTATAAATCATTATTTTTTTCATTAATTCATTTCCACAACAAATCAGTAATTTAGGATAGATATTTCTAACAAATCCATTGTTAAATTCAACACTAAAAAAAACATTTTAACAACAATTAATAAGGTTTTTAAAAACTAATAATTCACCTTTTGAATGATTTTCTGAAATCGCCTGGTGTATCACCTGTCATTTTTTTAAAGAATTTTGAAAAATTGGAAGGATCATAAGTAAAAATACGGGCAATTTCCGCAACAGATTTATCTGAATTGATAAGCATTTGTTTGGCTTGCTTGATAATTTCTTCGTCATAGAAGTGACAGGGATGCTGCCCTGTTTCTTTTTTAACGGTATCTGTAAGATGTTTATGAGACACAGCCAAATGTCCTGCAATTTCGTTAACCTCCATAAAATCAGATACATTTCCTGAAATCACTTCCTGAATATGGTTTTCTAAAAAACTAAAATACTGATGGGTAATCTCTTCACTTCTTTTCATCTTGCTTTTTACTTATAATTAATTAAAATTATAAAATTAAAAATACGAATTAAAATCCACATGGTGAACTTTTCGGGTAGCAAATAAAGATAATAACTCTACTTTTTTAGTCTTAAAATAAACTCAACTTATTTCTATAATTTTATTACACTTTTATGATGTAATAAAAAAACAAAAGATCTCCTATCGAGACCTTTTGTTTTGGGATAAAATCGTTTGTGTTTGTAGAATCATTATTGTAGTAAATACTATCTTTTTCATCGTTGTGGGAACTGTTTGCAAAAGTATGAAACCTGCAAAATCCTATCAAAAATAAGATGTAGAAAAAACACCATTTTTTTGTAAAATTTTTACTACAAAACATCATGAACAAATGCCATTCAACATGCATTATACCGAATAAAAAATAACAATATCAAAAAAAAATATATCTCATTGTTTTTCAACATCATTAATCTATAAAAAGCATAAAAATACTTTCAGATGACTTATTCTTTACCCCATTAAAGTTTCACAAAATGAGTGTTGCAGGAATAAATACAGATTTGAATTTTACGCATTACAACCAAATTCGTAAAATAAATTATCACAGCTTGTAGAAATATTACTACAAAAAAGCCGACTAATATCAGTGTCTTTATCAGTAAATACAGACAAAACTCATAATAAAACCCATCAAAACATGCTGATTTATCTGTATAATTTCATTATTTTTACACCATCAAACGAAACTATTTAACGCTTAAAAACACAGACGCAAAAAATTAATGACTAAAATTTATTTCCAATCGTTCCTATCTATTAAAAAAACTTCGACTTGTATAAAAACTATTATTAACCGTTTTTTGCTCTAGGGCAAGAGACACAGATCAGTTTTGCATGAGAGTTTGGGCATTGTTTTTCACTTGCTTATATTTCAACATATACGGACAACGCTATACATCGACTTGGTATAATATTGACAATGGGCTTCCGCAAAGCAGTGCGAAGGCTATTGTCAAGGATAAGTATGGCTTTATCTGGATCTCTACTGAAAACGGTCTGGTACGCTATGATGGAAGTTCTTTCATTACCTTTAATAATTTTAAAATAAACAATCTTCACTTCGGAGAATTCATTGGGGATCAACGTATGGACAGCATTACGGTTCTTAACGATTTTCAGGAGAACAAAATTCTTATTAAAAATAGGTTCCCCCAGCTTACAAAACTTCACAGCAGTGACAAAATAACATACACTACAGGAAAAGAATTTGTGCACAGGGTTGCCAATAATATCTTAGCCTGTAATTTTTACAATGACATCCAATATTATGTAAAACTCAAAAATGCTACATACAGTTTTAATGAAAAGAACGTGATCATCTACAAGGATGAAAAAGGGAATAAAACAAAAATATTTATTCCATTTTCCAACAGAGATCTGAACAATATGTTCGTATTCAATGAGGTTCTTTTCATTAATGATATGAAGAACAGGAAGACTTATGCTATTTCTAATGGAAAGTTGTCTGTTCATCAAGAACCCAGCCTTTTTAATGACCCCGAGACAAGGATTTATTGGCAGCAAATAACCAATCAAACCTTTGTCATCAACAATAATGACATTTACATTGTAGTAGGCAATGAAAACAAACCTGAATTGAAATTCCTTGTGAAATACAATGAAATAGGAAGTCATTCTTATTGTTCCATGTTTTATGGCTGGAAATTCAACAAACTTTATCTCGGAACTTTAAACAATGGACTCAATGTTTTAAAGCTCTCGGACTTTTATGTTGCCAGAAAAAAAGCGGATTTTTCCAATAATGTTTACTATGCCTCACTTCCCTTCAGTAAGAATACAATCATTGCAGAAGACGGTACAGAGTTCGGAAGAGACGGAATTGTAAAAAAGTATCCATTTGGTAATAGTGACAATTACCTTATGATGTATGACAAAACCGGAAATATCCTGATCCGGAAAAGAAACAGCATTATTAAGTTTTATAAGAATTCCAGTTATAGAAAGAAAGATTCAACCTTCATAAAGCCAGGTTTTGAAGCTTTTTTACAAAGTGGAAATCTTTATGGGATGTCTTTTTCAGGGAATTCTAAAAGCCAGCTTCAGATTTTTAAGAATGATGCATTTTCAAAGCCGGATTACACCTATGATTTTGATAGCTTTGTAAATAATTTCTTCCAATACAGTGAAAATGAAATTTTGGTGGGCAACAGTGATGGGTTGTATTCTGTAGTTCTTGGAAGTAAAAAGATGACTCCCATCTACAAAAACATTCATGTTAAAAGTATTATCCGGACAAAGGATAATTTAATCTGGGTGATGACCAATAAAGATGGCTTTTTTCTCCTCAAAAATCGGAAACTGATCAAAATGCCTAATGACAGGAATAACAATCTGATGTCTGCCCATTTTATTCTTGAAGATCGAAAAGGATTTTATTGGATATCTTCCAACAACGGCCTTTTTAAGGTTCCCAAAAAACAACTGTTGCAATATGTACAGGATAGAAAAAGTCCTGTTTATTATTACCGCTTCACCAAAAGAGACGGATTCCTCACCAATGAGTTCAACGGAAGTTCACAGCCCAATGCCTATGCATTGGAGAATGGAGATTTTGTGTTTCCTTCAATGGATGGCTTTGTGTTTTTCAATCCGGATAATGTAAGAACTTTCTATCCGGATAAGAACAAAATGTATATAGAAAGGGTAAGGATTGGAAATTCTGAACCTCAATATTTCCATCATCTTCTTGATCTTCAAAATAATTATAAAACTGCGGAAATCTTTATTGATGTTCCTTATTTTTCCAATCTGGAAAATCTTTATTTAGAGGCTAAAATATCAGGAAAGGAAAACTCTGAATGGGAACCGATTACAACAGGGAAAGAATTAAAATACACCATCAGCAACCTGGCTCCGGGAGATTACACCCTCAGCATTAGAATGTTGGTTTCTCCTGATGGAAAGTTTGAACAAAAATCCATCAAATTCAAGATCCAGCCTCTTTTTTATCAGACCTTACTGTTTCGAGTTTCTGTATCTATCATCATTTTGATTATCATTATTGTGATTGTGCAACTAATGACCAATTTTTTGAGAATAAAGAACAGAGTTCTGAAGCAGATTGTTCACAATAAAAATTCAGAGCTGAAAGAAACTTCACTTAACCTGGAAGTGGTAAAAAGTGATCTACGAAAAGAAACCGAATACCAGAAAAAATTGGTAGAAACCATTAGTCATGATATCACTACTCCTATTAGATTTATTGCTATGCTCTCGCAAAAGCTTCATGAATCTGATGATCTGGAGCTTCAAAAAAAATATTTTGACAGTATTTATAAGTCATCTGAGCAGCTTTATCAGTTCACTCTCAATTTAAAGGAGTATACTGAACTGTATAAAGCTGAGAACATCTTCGAAGAAGAGGAATATCCGATCAACAGGATTCTTGAGATCAAGAAAAAGCTCTTCTGCGAAATTGCCAAAGAAAGAGGGACTACAATCATTAATACAGCAGCAATGAATGTGTCCTCAAAAGTCAATGAAAGTATTTTAACTGCTATTATTCACAATATTCTTGATAATGCCGTAAAAAATACGTTTGATGGGGAAATACACCTTAATGCAATAGAAATTAATCAGAAAATCACAATAATAATCTCTGATACTGGAACGGGAATGCCGGACGAACAGATCAATATGTACATGAATTTATTCAGAAATCCTAAATTGGAAACTCCCAGCTTTAAAGGAAAAGGATTGGGATTACATATGGTTATTCATTTGGTAAAGAAAATCAATGCTGAAATCAGTTTCAGACATAACCAGCCTCAGGGAACCATTGTGGAATTAATGCTCAAAAAAAACTAATTTACTATGAATGAAAGAATCTTAATTGCCGATGATCACTATGTAGTCAGAGCAGGAACCGCTTTAGTCCTTGAATCGGGATTTCCGGAGCTGAAGATAGATTTTGCAGAAAATTATGCACAGGTTAAAAAAATGCTGGAATCTCAGGATTACAGTCTTATTATTTTAGATATCGATATGCCAGGAACTCAGTATAAAAAGATGATTTCCGAGCTTAAAGCTATACAAAACTCCATCAAAATCCTTGTATTTTCAGGGTATGATAAAGATGTAGCAATACAATATATCCGGGAGGGAGCAGAAGGTTATCTGAACAAGCAAAGCAGTGAAGAAGAGATTAAAAATGCCGTTCGAACAGTGATTGAAAAAGGGTACTTCTATCCGGCAGAATTAATCGGGCTTATTATTCAGAATAAAAAAAGTAATCCTGCTGAAAAGTTATCATCTCGGGAGTACGAAATTTTCAAGTTATTAGCAGATGGTAACGGAAATCTTGAAATTGCCAATAAACTCAACATCCAGATGTCGACGGTAAGTACTTACAAAAAAAGGATTTTCCAAAAACTTGATGTGGCTAATATTGCTGAATTGATCAAGGTGTATGAAATGATGCACTGATAGTGAAGTGCCGGAAGCAGGAAAAGAGCCCGAGTTGACTGATTATAAACCCATTACCACCTGTTCAATATAAACATCCATCTCCCCTCTTCCAGCCCCCGTCTTATCATCACTCCTTCCTATTATTATCATTGAGATAATGATTTTTACAATTAAAAAATAATCAGGAAATTTACGGAACCTTATTTTCTATGAAGCCACTGCATTGTAAATGCAAAAAATTTTGAATCCATTGGAGAAAGCAGATCAGGGAAGCATACGTTTCCGATATATAAAACTTTGTATTTTCTTTTCCGGACTTTCGGTATTCGCACAGCTTTACCTTTTTCAGCCCATGCTACCCATGGCTGCTGACCACTTCAAGGTATCTGTGGGAGATACTTCTTTGCTTGTTTCGTCATCTACTATCGGAATGGCCTTGGGATTATTATTTTTTGCCTTTAAAGCAGATAGTTATTCCCGAAAAGGGTTGATGACCTTTTCATTGGTTTCCTCTGCTTTATTGACCATTATTTCAACCTGGATTCCAAGTCTTACCCTTTTGATCACTATCGGAATATTCAAAGGGTTTGTTGTATCTGGTGTCTCAGCGGTTGCTCTTGCCTACCTTACAGAAGAAGTAAGTGCTGCAGTTATAGGATCCGCTATCAGTATGTACCTCAGTGGAAATACTATTGGAGGAATGAGCGGAAGAATATTGGCGACTATTTTAGCTGGTGAATTTGGCTGGCGTAATGCAGTGTTGGTAATCGGAATAGAAAGTCTGATCTTGGGGATTATATTCTGGAAATTATTTCCGAAATCAAAATTTTTTAATCCACAAAAAACAGATTATCATCTGAAAGTAAAACAAATGAAGTTTTTCCTCACCAACCCTTACATGCTCCGTTTATACTTTATAGCAGCGCTTGTGATGGGAGTTTTTGTGAGTGTTTACAATTATCTGACCTTCAGACTGGAGGCTCAGCCATTTTCTTTAAGTCACTTTATCATTGCTTTTATATTTCTGATGTATATTTTCGGGGTTTTCGGAACAATGACTGTTGGCAGACTTACCAAAAAATTTCCTTCCAATACAATTCTAAAAGTATCCATCCTCTGTATGTTAATGGGAGCTTTATTATTATTGTCAGAAAACCTTTATCTTCTCATTTTTGGTCTTGGATTATTTACCTTTTCGTTTTTTGCAGCTCATACAATGACAAGCCAGATGACCGCTCTTTATGCCAGACGTGGTAAATCTTCAGCCACCTCTATTTACTGGCTGTTCTATTACTTTGGATCAAGTATTCTTGGAAGTGGCACAGGATACCTTCTCCACTCCTATTCCTGGAATGCTTTCATTGCTTTTCTTATTATTGCTGTAGTGATTGCTCTTCTTCTAGCAACTGCCAATACCTCTCCCAAAGATAAAAAACATTAATACCACACGGGTACCACATTTTCATTTGAAATGAAAAACAATATGAAGCGGCTATACCCTTTTATTTTAACACTTTCTTAATTTTTTGCCTTAAAAATTTAACCTAATATTCACGGAAACAAAAGCTCACAATACAATGCTAGGCATAATATTTGCTCTTTATATATCACCATATCATCCACTAAAAAATTCAAAATATTATGAACGTAGCAGATCTTAAAATCAAAAACTTGGTTGAGTATAAAAATCAGATTTATACGATTACTGAGATTTTTCAGAATATGGAGCAGGCATATTTTGTTAAAATTGAAAATGATATTCACGGTATTTCAGTTCCGGCAGATGCTATCAAGCCTATTAAAATAACAGAAGAATGGCTTGAAAAGTTTGGATTTTCAAAAACATATAGTTCAGAGCAGAGTATCAGATATGAAAGACCGGAAGCTTTTATAAAATACGACATCGACCTGAGCTCCAGAAAAATACTGGAAGGGTTGAAAATTTATGGTAATGCTATCAAGTGTAAGTATATCCACGAGTTCCAAAACATTTTCTCGTGTTTATTTGGGAAAGAACCTGCATTACATTTTGGTTACCTAAAGACAGAATCATAGTTAAATAGTTCTTAGTTATCGAAAACCACAGTTTAATATTACAAACTGTGGTTTTCTTTTAGAGAAAACAGGCAATAAACATAAGCATTGCTTCAACACTATATTTTATTATATTTTAATAGAATTTATTATCTTTTCAGACATATGGAAGACAGGCTATATCAGGATACGGAACTGGTTCAATTTTATGACTATGATAATCCAGGAACAGAGGATTATAAACGTTACAGCAGATGGATTAAAAAAGCTGAATCTATATTAGATATTGGTTGTGGAACAGGAACTCTAGCTGTTACAATGGTTCAGAAGGGTAAGAAGGTAACAGCTACTGATTTTGCTAAAGAAATGCTTGAGGCAGCCCGAAAAAAATCTGATAAAGTAACCTGGATACAAGCTGATGCCAGATTATTGAATATTCCTGAAAAATTTGACCTTATTATTCTCACTGGACATGCATTTCAGGTATTCCTTACTGATGAAGACAGAGAAAACGTTTTTCAAACCATTAAAAATCATCTGAATGATGAGGGTATATTTGTATTTGATTCCAGGAACCCCTTAGTAAAAGACTGGAAAACATGGACAGAAAAAGAGTCTACCCGCTTCTTTACACATCCACAGCATGGAACTATAAAAGCGTGGAACGCCTGGGAAGGAAATAGTACTACGCTCACATATCATACGTTTTATGAATCTAAAGCTAAAGGAAAACTATGGCAGGCAAACTCTGTTATTTCTTTTCCCACAAAAGAAAATATCTCTTACCTGCTTGAAAAAGTAGGTTTAAAGATCAAAACAGTTTATGGAGACTGGGAATTTAATACCTATCATCCAGATAGTGAGGAAATGATCTTTGTGGGAAGTATATCATCATAACTGAGCCGAAAATTCCGAAAAATTCACCATGCATAAGTCATTCATTTCGTGCATATTTGTATTAACCTATTTCTTGAATTTAATATAAAAAACACTTGATATGATTTTAAAAATTATTAATTCCTTACTTATTCTTACCGCTGTGTTCATGGGTTTTAAGCAGGGAATAGCCATGCTTTCAGGAAAAGCTGAAATGGCCACCATGTTTGGAAAATGGGGATTTGATAAGACCGGACTGATGATTAATGGAGCCGTCACCATCCTTGCCTCCATCCTGATATTATTTCCTAAAACATTTGTATGGGGAAATTTTTTGATGGCCGCAGGTATCTTGTTAATCATCTGTTTTCATCTTTTGGACAAAGATCTTAAAGGAGTACTTATAGAACTTCCTTTTCTTTTTCTTAACCTATTGATTATTTATCTTCAACATCCCTTTAAAAATCAGCTTTGACATGAAACCTTCCTATTTTGCAACATTATTAGCCATCAGTATTTCGTGTACTGCCTGTGGTCAGTATACGGTGAATGAAAAACAAACCTCAAGATTACAACCTTCAAAAAAACAAAAGATTATGGATACATCAAAAATATCAGACCCACAAGTAAAACAGGCTGTTGAAGCACTTCAGACAGGAGATAAAAGCTGGTACAGTTTTTTTACTGAGAATCCTGCCATGACTGATGATGGCAATACAGTTGATTTTAAATCCTTTTTTGCCAATGCTCTTGGTAAAGAAATGTTTCTCAGTATAGATCGGGTGGAAAACGAAGGGAAAAATATCCATGGTAATTTTAAGGCAGGACAATGGGGTACATTTCCGGTATTCTTCAAGTTTCATAAGAATAGTGAAGGAAAGTTTGACCGCCTGGATATCGGACAGGATAAATAAAGATTATCCTTATTAAAATGCACAAGGCTGCCCCACTCTGAGACAGCCTTTTAGCACTATCTAAAAATCGTGCTGATACTAATGAAGATTGTTTTTTAGCTTTTAAAAACTACTTTATTGGCTAGTTTTAAGGTATAAGCATTCTTATTTTTAGTTAAAGAATACTGCCCTTTTTTATACACTACAGCTTTTTTGGATGCTATTTTATCCAGCACTAAGCTTCCCTCGGATGAAGGCAGGAATATTTCTGCTTTTCTCTCATCTTCACTAAGGATTACTGCAGCATTAGATGTATAGGATTTTTTTGAATCTACTTCCTTCAATTGTATTTTTTCTTCAAAAAGTCTTACACAATCATTTTTTATCACTGAGAATGTGTATCCTGCAGATCCTTTACAACCATGTTTATCTTTGTCTGAACCTGCGCCTTTGGGACTAAGTTGTGCTGAAGCTCCTGTAGCAAACATTACAATTGCCATTGCTGTAATAAATTGTTTTACGTTTTTCATATATGCTTAATTTAATCGAATGAATTTACTTATTTTTTCTCACATTTATTTCTGTTGATTATTAAATTTACCTTATAATTTCTCAACATACTTTTATTTCCAATAACTTCATAATAATGAGGGGCTGATCATTGTGTTTTAAGAATCTTTATTATTTTGTAAGGCATCTATTTTTTCGCCCCTCATTTTGTTTTGCAAATTTTAAAAACTTATTAAAAAAAAACACAATAACCCCCTACTACATATATACCACATTTGCTGTTTTTTCCCTAAACAAAGCCATTTATCGATAAATATCTATAAAAAAAGACTAAAATCCGACCAACACAAAATATATGCTATCCATAGGATCTATTTTTTATCAATTGGGTTTTAATAAGAGTCTTGATGCTTTAATTAAAATCAAAGGATCTAAGCTTTGGATTAAAATGAATATCTGAAAAAGGGTTGATTAACTGACCGCCAGCCTTATATCAAAAAAGAAATAATATGAGCCCATAAAAAAAGAGATTACATCAAACAGTATGAGTAATCTCCTAACACTAAGATTTTTGAAATCATATTTAATCACTATGTGAGAAAATATAGTAAATAATGATGATTTGTAGATGCTAAGTAATAAAAAACAGAAAGAAAACAAGAATGTTTGCTAATATTCAGCTACCACACAAATACTACATTATTTTTAGCCATTTGTTTTACAGCTACTTAAAATAAGACTTATTACAGTTTTTGGATAGCCTTTTACTTTCTTTGGTTTGATATTTATAAGGAATCAAAGAAGATAAACAATTCCTGTTCGGTAGGAACATTCAGTTTTTTTCTTAAACGGTGTTTTTTCTGCTGTACAGATTTGTGTTGAATAAATGTATATTCGGCAATTTCCTTAGAGGTAAAGTTAAGTTTTATCATAGCACAAAATGCCATCTCTGAGGCTCCAAGTCTTGGATTTATCTCTAAAAGTCTTGGGCAAAACTCAGGATAGATTTCCTGAAATCTTGTCAAAAATGTAGAATCATTCTTTTTGGCTAATCCCACCAACTCATCAAAGGAATCATTAATCCGGCTTTTAAGGGAAAGTGCTTCACTTTTGAATTCATTTTTCTTTTGCCTTAATGCTCTGTTATGCCTATAAAGTAAAATAAAAACAATCAGGGATAAAATAACAATAATGCCTACATAAATGTAAATTCTCTTATGGAATCCATTAGATTCTTCGTCTTTATCACTCAGCATGTGATCTATCGAAATATTGATCGCTTCATTCTGAATATTTTCCAGCGCTGTTTTTTCTTCCGTATATTTTTGCATCGCCTCTTCTTCCTTCTGAGGTTCATTCAGCATCCTATACGTTTTTGCTATAGATTCATAGATTCCCGGGATATTGTAGAGTCTGTTGGTCTTGCTATAGTTATCTAGCCCTTTATTGTAATACTCTAAAGCAGTCTTATAATCTTTTTCTGCAAAATAATAATCTCCATACGTCAAATACACAAAACCACTCTGAACATTCACTTTACCTGTATTGTTAATTTTTTCAGAAGCTTTCTGCAGATAAATCAGGGTAGAGTCTTTTCTTTTGGTATAAATCAAATGATGTTTAGCCAAAAGGGTATTGAGCAGAACCCCCTGCCCATCAATTCTTTTTCCTTTCTGTAAATAAATATAAGCTGAATCTGCTTTATTGGCTTTATATAAGAAATCTGCTCTGTTGGCATAAAGCCTATACAAATAAAACTGTCTTTTCTCCTGATCTGAAATATTTTTAAGATAATATAGTCCTTTCGAGTTCAGATCCAAGGCACTTTTATAAAGACCAATTACTCCATTGAGCTGACCATGTTCCTGATAGAGCCTTGCTTTTAAAACAGGACTATTGACTTTCTTAAGTTCTTTCTCAGCCAGGGAAAGATAAGAGAGTCCTCTTTTATAATTTCCGATGGTTGCCGAAATGTTAGAGATATTAATATAGCAAAGGATAATCCCTTCCTTGTAATTTTTTTCTTCTGCCAGATTCAGATAGTCTTTATTAAGGCGAACAAGATTTTCATAATCCCCCTGAATACGGAGTGATTCTGTTTTTTTTAGCAGAACACTATCGAACTTTTGGCGTGAAAAACCTCCCTGGCCATAAGCTGATCCAGCATAGAAAAGTAGAAATAAAAAAAGAAGATTATATGAATAAAATATTCGGTTTAATTGAGAAGGGAACATGTTTTTAGTTATTTAAAGATAATAATTGTTAGATTTTAAATCATTTGTATGTGTAACATAAATGTTTGATTACTAATAAATTTAGTTCATTTAAGTTTTTTGTATTGCATTACAAATAGTATTCCAAAAACAAAGGTTTCTTTTTAATGAGAAAAATAATATCTGAAGACTCAAAAGATAATATTAATTTATTTTTCTTTTCATTTTTTTACAAAAAAAGAAGTTATCCCAATCCTGAGATAACTTCAAATATTGTGCTGGCGGGTAAAAAAATAAAACTCAATAATAAAAACAGGAAAAATATAATCTTACCTATATCGCTTATTAGTTCCATATTTACCTTTTAATTATGGTAAGTTAAAATATTATCCATTCTGTTCATCAATCTGGGTAAACCATTCTTCATATACCTCTTGTGCTGTTTGGGTTGTATGTCCTGTAAAAGTTTTATGATAGCTAAAATCACTATTGAATTTATCTGTCTTTGGATGATAGGATAACTTCAGCATTACAGGCACTTCCCTCCCTCCATTTTTGAAAAGTTCTTCGATATTTTTCAAAAGCTGATTTCCTGTATTTAGCATTTCAAATGCTTTTTCATTGCTAATGTCATACTGCATATCAGATACTTCATTCACTTTATGAGATTTCACCAAATATCCATTGATTTCATAAAAGACTTTATAGAAATAACCTGATTCTATCAATCCAATGATATAGACAGTATCTACTTCTTCTGAATTATTATTAACAAATTCAAAACCTGTTTCCACCAGTTCTGCGAGATATTTTTGAAATTCATTATCAAAATGTGCCATATACCGATAATTTACAATTACATCAGTTAAGATAGTAAAATTTGAGCATCCAATCTTTACGATATTTGAAAATATACCATTACCATCTATCAGCCTTGATTAATGCCATACTATTTACGTAAATTTGACCATTACCTGCCTGTTCCTATGTCAACGGGCAATGCCACAACTTCATTTTATGGATACAGATATTATTATTTCGCAACTCACACAACATTTTAAGGAAATTGTTCCTTTAAAAGAAAATGAGATTGATCTTGTGATTCAAAAACTGGAATTTATTCAGCTAAAAAAGAAAGATTATTTGCTTCGGGAAGGGCAAATTTCAAGACATATGCGATTTATTGCTCAGGGAAGTTTATATGCTTATCATATAGATGAAAAAGGGAAGGAAAATATTACTCAATTCGGTATTGAAAACTGGTGGATCAATGATCTTTACAGCTATCTAAGTGAGCAGCCTTCAAGAATGTTTATTCAGGCTAATGATGAAGCCACCATTGTACAGATCAGTAAAACGAACTTAGAATTATTATATAAAGAAGTTCCTGCAATCTCCGAATTCTGGCGCTTGAAAATACAATCAGCCTATGTTACTTTACAGGAAAGAACGTTTGAACACTCAAGAGTGGATGCCTATACCAAATACAGAAATTTTGTAACTGCTTATCGCAATATCGAACAGCGTTTTCCCCAATACATGATTGCCTCCTATCTTGGAATCACAGTGGAATATCTGAGCTATTTAAGAAAAAAACACCTGTCTGACGTTTCTTAAGATATCTTAAGTTTATTCCGTTCCCGCCTGAATAATTTTGCTCTCAGAAATTTTAATGAGAGAAATATGAAGGCAAAACTCATCGCTATAACAGCTCTTGCATCGGCTTCGTTGAATCTGAATGCACAAAAGCTTACCTATACTCCGGATCTTGTTTTAGGACACCGTTCCTATACTTATATGCACAATGTCAATTATTATTTTAATGATAGACTAAAGCTCAACAATCTTACTTTATTTGATACAGAATATACCAAAGACAAGGAAAATATATTCTTTATTAGAAATACACTTGCCTATAATTTTACCAAAAGATTCAGTGTAAATGCGGCATTGGGTATAAAAAATCCAGGAGCATTCTTCAGTGCTTATGTACAATACCGCATCGCACACCCTACTTACTCCCTTTCCTACTCTATTGGGACAACTTACCAAAAAGGATTTTCTCTGGAACAGTCTGTATCATTTGAATACACTCCTTATCTGAAGGAAAACCTACAGGGTTATTTCAGTGTACTGGCCATTGGTAATCTGGACGATAGCGGCTATCCCAGAGGGTTACAGTTTATTCGATTAGGGATAAAACAGGACAAAATAATGTATGGAGTGGCTTCTAATTTCGATCAATTCAACAACGTAAAAAAGACCCTTGAAAATGTCGGGGCATTTGTAAAATATAACTTTTAAATAATAATAAAATGAAAAAAAACATTGATTTAGGATTATTGATCAGCAGAATAGCTATTGGGTTTCCCATGTCTGTGTATGGAGTAAACAAATTGATTCACGGAATCGGATTTATTGAGGATATGATGACCATGCATGGCTTACCATCCTTCTTTGCTTATGGCGTTTTTGCCGGAGAGATCATTGCGCCTATCATGCTGATTCTGGGATTCAGAGCACGTTTGGCAGGTTTAATCTTTGCGGCCAATTGCTTTACAGCGACAATTCTTGCTCAGACAGCTAACATTTTCAAGCTTAACGATTTTGGAGGTTGGGCATTGGAACTATTGGTAATCTATATGTTGGTCGGGATAAGTTTCTTTTTTACCGGAGGTGGAAAATATGCCATTTCTACAGCCAATAAATGGGACTAAATAAGATTACTGTTTAATCCTCGAAGGTAATTCGAGGATTATTTTGAGTTTTCTAATCTTTACATTTTTCAAAAAGCAATGTATAAGTAGATTTTCTTTCTCACAACTGAAAGTTCATCATTCTAATAATACAGTTCATCCATCCTACTCTACAATCCATCTTTTAACCCATTAAACAACAATAGATTACGCAAATATTAAAGTTTCTTTGTGCTTTCAAAAAAAGAAAATAATGAGAAAAAAATGGATAATCATTGCTGCATTGATACAGACAGCTTATGCTTTTGCACAAATAGAATTAAGATCGGAATATCTGCCTCAACAAAAGTATATTGATGACAACAAAGACAAAACAGAGGGTAAAAGTTCAGCGCTCACCACTACTTTAACGGCCACTATTCCTGTAAGTGTAAAACCTTCCGGTTACCAACAACCTTCTATTTGGGCCGCAACTTTGAATGCTTCCTATACTTCATTTAGTAATGATGGAATAGCAGCCGAAGCTTTACCTAAAGAAATGGGATCTGCAGACCTTGGGGTAATGTATATGACTCCTATACATGAGAAACTGATGTTTATTGGAGGGGCTTCAGCCGGAGTTTATTCTACCAACTTGGATGTAAAAAAACTGGGAATGGAAAATATTGTTGTGAATGTCTACTCCTCATTTATCTGGCAGCTTCGTCCCAAAATAAAGCTTGGGGTTGCACTTATTGGAAATAATGCCTTTGATAAACCCATGCTTATTCCGATGCCTTACTTCCAATACCATAGTGAAAAAGCCCGCGGAATGGAATACCATGCGGAATTGAGCTATAATCCTAAATTTTCTGTAGGATACCGATTTAATGAAGCATTTGCCCTACGTATCGTTAACCGGCCAAAGTTTTTCTTCTCCCTTGCTAAAATTGATGGTCAGAAAAAATACTTTGATCATCATTTCGTCAGTTTAGGGATGGAACCGGAATATACCTTCAACAATTGGACAGTAAATGGGATGTTTGGTGCCAACTTTGGACGTACAGACCGCTATCGTGACAGAGAACCTTCCAATTTTCTTAAATGGGGAAATGCAACTTTTGACCCTTCATTCTATATTTCTGCAGGGATAAAATATAACTTTGCAAAAAAACAAAAATAAGAAATATTTTAACCATTCTATTTTTAAACTCAATTCAATATGGATCTTTCTGAAATTTTCCCCAATCAGGAAAGGAAGACCAGAAGGTATGTGATTGTACTCTACTACCTTTTGGTAACCACTATCTATACAATCTACCAAATCATTTTCTTCAATACGATCATGAAAAGCAGTATTTTATCCAAAAGTAGTTTATGGGATAATTTTTTACTGCAGTTTGTGATCATCTATCCTATTGTTTTGGTGATGACTTTTCTGGATTATCTTTTGATTAAGTTTATTAATGAGATTACTCCATTGTATGATAGTTTATACAGGCATGCTTCTTCCTTATTTGTAAGTAATATTTTGTTATGTATTCTCCTCTATATCATCTTCAATTTTACTGTTACAGAATTGATGGATGTGGGGATCAAGCAGTCTCTTTCCTACAAAACAGGTCTTATCCTTAATATTACAGCCAATTTGCCTATTCTGTTAGTAATTGACCTCTTATTCTACTTTCAGGCCGAACGCAGAGCCATTAAGGTCTCTGAAAAAGCCAAACGGGATATGCTGATGTATCAGTATAATGCATTAAGAGCACAGGTAAATCCTCATTTCTTATTCAATTCTTTGAATGTTTTGTCTTCTCTTATCTATGAAAACCAGGAACAGGCCAATAAGTATACTAAAGCATTATCACAGGTATATCGCCAGGTTTTATCTGTAAGTAAAAAGCCATTGAATACCTTAAAAGAAGAAATGCATTTTTTCCGGCAATATCTGTTTTTGATGGAAATACGGTTTGAAAATGGTTTTAAAATTGAGATCGATCCCATTGAGCAATGGGAACACCGTAAATTGGTAGCCTTCAGCTTTCAATTGCTTTTGGAAAATGCCTTTAAGCACAATGTAAGTTCCGTTGCAAACCCTTTATTAATTTATATTTCTGTGGATGAAAATGGAATTTCTTTCAGAAATAGAATATTTTTGCGCAATGATATCACTAAAGGAGAAGGAATTGGCCTCTCTTTTCTGAATACCCAATACGACCGCTATCACAAAAAGTTAGAGATTATGGAAGATCAGGATCTATTTATTATCAAAATACCTTTCGTAGAATGAAAAGATATTTAATTATTGAAGACGAGCGTCTGGCTTTTTCTGAACTGAAACGAATGGTTGAGCATCTTCGTCCAGAATATGAATTACTAGGACGAACAGAAAGTGTATTGGAATCTGTAGAATTTCTCCAAGAGCACAAGCCTGATTTTATTTTGATGGATATCAGTCTGTCAGACGGCAGTTGTTTTGAGATTTTCAATCACATCAAAGTAGAAGTGCCTATTATTTTTACAACTGCTTATGATGAATATGCCATACAAGCTTTTAAAGTGAACAGTATAGATTATCTGCTGAAGCCTATTTCAGAAGAAGATCTGGAACGTGCACTCATCAAGCTTGAAGATCTCCATTTTGACAAAGAGCAAAAAGAAATCGGAATCCGGATGGTGGAATCTACCCTGATGAAAAAGGTTAAAAATAGATTTCTTGTCCATTCACGTGAAGGATATCTCTATGTAGAGTCTAAAAACATCGCCTATTTCTATAGTGAAGAAAAAGTAGTGATGCTGCATACCTTAGACAACAAGAGATATATCATCAATTATACACTGGATCAGTTGGAAGGACAACTTACAGAGGATCTCTTTTTCAGGGTTTCCCGAAACTGTATTGCCAATATCAAAGCCATTAAAGGAATTAAAAAGGTTGTCAATAGCCGATTAGCCCTTGATTTTGAGCCGGAATGCCCTCATGAAATTGTGGTGAGCCGGGTGAGGGTACAAAACTTCTTGGAATGGTTGAATGACGATTAATCTTCAATACTACGAATGCAATTATTGTATAATTTTAAAAATCTAAGTGGCTATATGTTTTTTACCATATAGCCACTTATAGTATAGTAGAAAATTCTTTATATCCCACTTTTATACTTATCTTTATCCTGATTTAATAAGTTATAATGAAGGAAGTAATCGTTTATCAAATTGATTCTTTTACAAAGGAAAAATTCAAAGGTAATCCAGCAGGTGTAGTATTAAATGCAGAAAACCTGACAGCTGACGAAATGCAGCTTATTGCTAGAGAACTCAATAATTCAGAAACAGCATTTGTAATTAAACCTAACCCCAACGACGATTTTGATTATCATGTACGATACTTCACTCCTACTACTGAAGTTCCTGTTTGCGGGCATGCCACTATTGGTGCAATGTATGCCAAAGCATTAGAAGACCATTTAGTTTCCTGCACTGTTAGAATCAATACCCAAGTGGGGATTCTTCCCATTGATATTCTAAAAGAAGATAATGATTATCTGATCACAATGACTCAGGGAAATTTTAGCATGGTTCCTTCTTTTGATCCCTCAACAACCCAGAAAATTGTTGAAGCTTTGTCCTTAAAATCGGAAGATCTGAACAAGGAATGCCCAATACAAATTGCTTCTACAGGCCATTCTAAAGTAATGATTGGTATTAATAGCAGAACTTTATTAAATAATCTTACTCCGGATTTTACTGCTTTAACCCATCTCAGCAAAGAAATCAACTGTAATGGATACTTTGTCTTTACTTTTGATTCTGATGATAAAGATGTTTTAACGTATGGGAGAATGTTTGCCCCTGCTATCGGTATTCAGGAAGACCCTGTTACAGGCAATGCCAATGGGCCTTTAGGAGGTTATCTTATTCAGAATAAAATAATAAAAGCTTCGGACGGAACTTTTGAGTTCATTGGAAGACAAGGAGAAACCATCAATCGAATCGGACAAATGAAAGTTCAAGTGACTATAAAAAATCATATTCCTGAACTCATCCAAATTACAGGAAATGCGGTAAGTGTATTCCGTACTGTGATGAATATTTGATCTTTTCTAAATGAATTGAATGATGGATGCATTATTTTAGATAATAGAAATGCGTCAACAAGACTTTTCTTTTCAACAGTTGATTCAATAATTTCGTTCGATATAAAGCAGGGAATTCAGTACCTGTTTTTATATTAAATCATTATTCAGCGTTGGTTTCAGCCAATTTTTTACGGTAGTTTTTAGGAGTAGATCCGGTTTTCATTCTGAACAGATAGGAAAAGTGTGAAAAATTCTGAAATCCGAGTTCAAAAGCTATTTCTTTAATCGATTTATCTGAACTATGAAGTAAATTTTTAGCTTCAAGGATAATTCTTTCTTTAATAAACTCAAGCGGTGAAATTTTATACTGTTTTCTACAAACTACCCCCAAATAATTGGGAGTAATGCATAATTCATCAGCATAAAAGGCCACATTCTTTTGCGTTTTATAATACTTATCTACAAGCATGTGAAATCGAAAAGCAAGATTATCCGGTGTACTTAATGCTTTATTTCCATAGGCATGTTCTACCCACAAGTTGATGATGAGAGCCAAAAGACGTACTCTTGCATTGATAAGCTCAGGAAAAACTACATCTGCTGCAATTTCTTTTCTAATGGCATTAAATTCAAGACTGAATCTGTGATACGTTTCATCATCAGGCTCTATCATTTCATATTTGCTATAGGAAGAAAAAGTAAATTTAAGGGTTGGAGAAAAAGTTTTAAGAATCTCATCATTAATAATGAGCCTCCTTCCAACGGTATGGGGAGCCAATTCCCATTTGTATTCTCTTTTGGGAAGGTGTATGAATAATTGTTGAGCTTTTAAACCGTATTGGTTTAATCCGGTAGTACATTTTCCACTCTCACATTGATCCAATAATATAATGGTAAAACAGTTCTCAGGAAAAAAGTTAAGTGAATCACCACTGATCTCATCCTGAAAAACAACATCAATTCCTTTGTTAAACACCTCTTCTACCGATTTTTTATTAATCAACTCTTTATCTATTATCATACCAATCTTTTCAATACTAATTTATGAAAATACCTCATATATTGTTTTCCATGGCCACCACAATATATTTTATTTTCTATTGTTTTAGCAGCGTGCAAAGATACAGTCTTCTTATTCTTTTAGAAATATCAGAAACCGTGACAAGAATATCGTATTTTCATATCATTTACTTTGCATTACTATATAAAAGAATGACAAAACCGGGTTCTATCTCTCTATAGGTCTTACTTTTAGGCGTATCATCTTATTTTTTCACCTTTTATTTTTGATATTTATATTTTTAGCTTATCGTTAAAACAATAAGTATATTTGTGTAAGGTTCTTTTCACTTATTTATGTTAACAGACAAATTCGGAAGACATATTAATTATCTAAGGCTCGCTGTTGTGGACAGGTGCAACCTCCGATGTACTTACTGTATGCCGGAAAACGGACTTGTATGGATTAAACAAAATGATCTGATGACTGATGATGAGATGCTCAGAATATGCTCTGTCTTTACAGATCTGGGGGTGGATAAAATCAGAATCACAGGCGGGGAACCTTTTGTAAGAAAAAACTGTATTAATCTCATTGAAAAAATATCTAAGCTTAATGGCCTTACAGATCTAAGCTTAACGACAAACGGACTTCTTACCGAGCAATATATTCCACAATTGAAAGCATTTGGTGTAAAATCTGTCAATCTGAGTCTTGATACATTGGATGAGGAACGTTTCTTCAAAATAACCCGTCGAAAAAGCTTTGATAAAGTGATGAAAACATTGGATGGCTTATTAAAGTATGACATCAAAGTAAAGATCAACACTGTGGTAATGGACAATCAGAACATTGAAGATATCATTCCCTTGGTTAAGCTTACCCAAGAACTTCCAATAGATGTACGCTTTATAGAAGAAATGCCATTCAATGGAAATAACGATTCTGATATAGCTCCGAAATGGAATTATCCACAAATTTACAAGCACATCAAAGCACATTTTCCTGAAATAGAAAAGATGGAAGATCCTAAAAGCTCTACTTCTTATAACTACAAGATTCCAGGTTTTACAGGAAACATAGGTATTATTGCGGCATATACCCGTTCTTTCTGTGGAGAATGCAACAGAGTACGAATTACGCCTTCCGGTATATTGAGAAACTGTCTGTATGAAGGCGGGGGAATCAATTTAAAAGATATACTTCGCTCGGGAGCATCCGATAATGAATTGAAAAATATAATCATCAACAGTATACATCATAAGCCCAAACACGGATGGGAAGCAGAACAGCAAAGTCTGAATGCAACCTCCATTCATCAATCTATGGCTACAATAGGAGGATAACTATGGAAATGATAACCGTACAACAGGCAGAAGAGATTATACTTTCTCAAACGAGTGATTTTGGAAATGAATCTATTGCGTATGATCATGCCTTAGGCAGAATTTTGGCGGAGGATCTTACAGCAGATCGGGATTTGCCTCCTTTTGACCGTCCTACTGTAGATGGAATTGCCATCCGTTATAGTGCCTATGAAAAAGGAATCCGCTCCTTTCCTATCAAAGCTGTACAATCTGCAGGAGAACCTTCTATACCTATAGATTCAGAAACTGAATGTATAGAAATCATGACTGGTGCAGCCTTAGATTCGTCAGTAGATACTGTGATACGATATGAAGATATCTCCATCAACAATGGAATTGCAAACCTTACCATTGATATTAAAAGAGGGCAAAATATTCATATAAAAGGCAGAGATAAAAAAGAAGGCGAAATCTTGGTAAAAGCCCATCAAATAATTACACCAGCAATTGTTGGAATAGCTTCTTCGATTGGGAAAACCTCTGTTTCTGTAAAAAAAATGCCCAAAGTTATTATCATTTCTACAGGAGATGAAATGGTAAGCCCGGCATCCATCCCTTCTCCATACCAATTAAGACGTTCCAACGGAATTACCATACAGTCTGTTTTGAAAAAATACCATATTGAAGCAGATACTCTTCATCTTAATGATAATTATGAAGAAATCAAAAAAGAACTTTCCCACTGTATTCATGAATATGATGTACTTCTCATGAGTGGTGGTGTATCGATGGGGAAATTTGATTATTTACCTCAAGTTTGTGAGGAACTAGGCATAAAAAAGCTCTTTCATAAAATAAAACAAAGACCGGGTAAACCCTTTTGGTTTGGTAAAAATGAGGCTCAAAAACTTGTTTTTGCATTTCCGGGCAATCCTGTTTCCGTATTTATGTGCTTACATCGATACTTTATTCCCTGGTTGGAAAAATCGATGGAAATAATAGGAACATCACCACAGTTTGCTGTTTTAGAGAATGATATTGAAGTTCCCTTCTCACTCCAATACTTTGTACAGGTGAAACTGAAAACAAACCCGTTGGGGCAGCTTATCGCTGAATCAGTAAATACCAATGGATCAGGAGATTTTTCTCATCTTGCAGACACTAATGCTTTTATGGAACTTCCTTTGGAACAGAATACCTTCAAAAAAGGAGAAGTTTACAAGGTATGGAGGTATTAAAATAATATATAAACACATTAGCGTATAAATACAAATTCCTGTATTCATAGCAAGAAAAAAATCACATTTGTGGTTAAAAAAAAAGAATATATGTCAGAATTTACCCATCTTAATAAAAACGGACAGCCTGCTATTGTAGATGTAGGTGGCAAGAGTGTTACTCAAAGAAAGGCAGTAGCACAAGCCATCATCTCGATCCCTGAAAATGTATTGGAGGCTTTACAAAAAGATGATTTTAAAACAAAAAAGGGGTCTGTATTTCAGATCGCGATTATTGCAGGAATTATGGGAGCTAAAAAAACGAGTGAACTTATTCCTCTTTGCCATCCCATCGGACTTGATAATTGTCATTTACAGATAGAACTTAATGATCAAAATGAAATTGTTATCGAATGCTCTGCAAGTATAGAAGCTAAAACGGGAGTGGAAATGGAAGCGCTTACCGGAGCCTCTGTTGCTGCACTCACTATCTATGATATGTGTAAAGCAATGAGTCATGATATTGTCATTAAAGAAATTAAATTAATAGAAAAATCAGGTGGAAAAAATGATTTCAGAAGAGCTTAATACAATCCCAAAAATCAATGGTCTTGTTCTCGCTGGCGGAAAAAGCGTGAGAATGGGAAAGGCGAAAGATCTCCTTCAATGGCATGGGAAGGAACAGCGTTATTTTGCTGCAGATCTTCTGGATCCGTTTTGTGATGAGGTTTTTATTTCCTGCAGGCAAGATCAATTAGAGAATTTTGATCCTCATTATAAATCCCTTACCGACACTTTTCTGAATATGGGCCCTTTTGGTGGAATCCTTTCCGCATTACGTTCTCAAAGAGATAAAGCATGGTTGGTTGTAGCCTGTGATCTTCCTCTACTGGATTCAAAATCTTTAGAGTTCTTACTACAATCAAGGAATCCTGAAAAGGCAGCGACTACTTATGAAAGTCCTTTTGATGGATTGCCAGAACCTTTAATTACCATTTGGGAACCTAAAAGTTATCCTTTGCTATTGAATTTTCTGGGAATCGGAAATACCTGTCCAAGAAAGGTTTTAATCAATAGTGATACGCTTATTTTAAAACCGGATAATCCGGATGCTTTAATGAATGTGAATACGCCTGAGGATGCTGAAAAAGCGCAACGAATCCTGAAAAACTAATTTTGTTGGAAACGCAAATTGATTATCTTCTGTACATTCGTGACTATTAAAAGAAAAGTGACAAACAAAGAAACAAATTATGAATACATCATTTGAACGTTATCAGTGTCAGATGGCTTTACCGGGGTTTGGTATGGCTTCTCAGGAGCTCTTGAAAAATGCTAAAGTTCTTATTGTAGGAATGGGAGGTCTCGGGTGTCCCACTGCTCAATATCTTGTATCTTCCGGTGTGGGCACTATTGGTATTGCAGATAATGATATTGTTTCTTTAAGCAATCTTCACCGTCAAATTTTATATACTCCAGATGATGTGGATGCTTATAAGGTGGATATTGCCGCCAAAAGATTGAAACTCCAAAATCCTTCCGTTACTATTATTCCGTATCGACTGCGAATCACCGCCGACAATGTCATGAAACTTATTTCAGAGTTTGACCTCATTATTGAAGGAACAGACAATTTTGAAACCAAATGTTTATTGAATGATGCCTGTGTTTTAGCAGGAAAGCCGTTAGTATACGGAGCTATTTATCAGCATGAAGGCCAGGTAAGCATCTGGAATGTTTTACAAAAGGATGGTACATATTCGCCCCATTATCGTGATGTGTTTCCCAATGCCGAAGAATCTCAGGTTCCCAATTGTCGGGAAGGTGGTGTAATCCCAACTTTAGCTGGAATAGTAGGCAGTATGCAGGCTAACGAAGCTATTAAATACCTCATCCGATCTGAAGAGACATTAGCCGGAAAATTATGGATAATGAATGTAATGAGTGGCAAAACACAAATCATTAAGCTAAGAAAAACATCTATTCAGATTACAGGTTTACCTCAGACCATTCCGCTCATCAGTTTTGAAGAGTATATGAAAGCTCAGAAGGATTTTGAGACTATAGATGTCCGAACAAAAGAGGAACATGAGAGTTTTAATATTGGAGGAAAGAATATTCCGCTGAATGATTTAGAAGCCCACTACTCTTTTATTTTTTCGATTTCAAATCCGGTGGTTATTTACTGTCAATCCGGTAAACGAAGTCTGGAAGCGGCAAAAAAAATTAAAAAGAAGTTTCCTGAGAAAGAAGTATTTTCTTTACAAAATGGCCTTAATGGAGTGCAACAATAGTTTATTCAACCGCAAAAGATACAATAATCCTAAAGTTTGTAACTTCATATAACTAAAAAGCCTAATCTTTATCAGTCAAATAAGCTCACATCTGAATAGAAAACCTGTCCATCACTGATTCTTGCGGGAGCTGTGTATGGATGCTCTTCTGCTTTCCCTATCTTCATGATATGTTCCACATTCCATCCTTTTGCTTTGAGGTAATCGGAGATCATAGATCTGTGGCAGCTCCACCATACGGCTTCTGAACATAAAGGTGGTCACTCTTATTCTTGCAATACTTTCAAGTTTTTCAACAGCTTTGGTAAATTCTTCTGTCTGCATATAATCCGCATACCCGCGGAAAGATTCGTTTTTCCAGCGACTATTGATGGAATTGGGTTGAACTTTTCTCCTTCCCCCTAATGCTTCAAAATGGATATATTCAATATGGTGTTTCGGTAATACTTTCTCCAGATTTTCTTTGCTAAACCACGGATACCTTTTTGAACCTGCAAATCTTCGTACATCAGCCAGAACTTCAATATTGAATGATTTTAACATCTCAATAAACTCTTCCAAAGGATGAGTAGAATGTCCAATCGTATAAATAACAGGTTTTTCTAAAAATTCCATCAGTCTATAATCGTCTGTGTTATTTTCCGAGAAGATACAAGCTCTTCTCCAGCCATTTCATGAATGGTTTCATCAATCATTACAGACATGCTGTTCAATGCCAAATCATTAGCTTCTGTCCCAAATGGTTCTTCAATTTCATCTGCAATGGCTTCAAAGGCCACAAATGTATAGGCTACAAACACAACAATAAGCGGTGTAAACCATCTTAAAGAATCTACCAGTCCAAACGGCAAAAGAAAACAATAAATGTATACGGTACGATGTAGTAAAACACGATAACTGTAAGGAAGCGGAGTGGAAACAATCCTTTCACATCCGCCTACAATATCTGATAATTTATCAAAATTCTCATCAAAACGAGCTTGCTGGATGGTATCTATGCTGCCTTCCTCTTTTGCTTTCTGAACCCATTCTGCCAATAATCTCATAATAACAGCCGGCTTATACTTTGCTGAAGAAACTATTTTTAATTGATCTTCATTCAGTCTGTCTTTTAAATCTTCATAAGCATCTGTTCCTCTTAGCTGATGTTTTAATGCAAAAATAAAAGCACCAAGCAACTTGATAAATTCAAGGACAGACAGATTGCTTCCTTTTGCATTTTTTAAAGTTAAAGCCTGTCTGGTTAATGAACGTGCTGTATTTAATAAAGCTCCCCATAATTTACGCCCTTCCCAGAATCTATCATAACTGGCATTATTCCTGAACCCTAGAAATAGAGCCAGTACAAAACCAAATAAGGTCAAAGGTGCTGGATTAAGCGGAATTTTAAAGGAAAAAATAACTCCACGCAAATAGACAACACCCAACGATAGGATAAACAGCAAAAATAAACGTGGCAGCAGACCAGGTAATACGGATCCGTGCCATACAAAAAGCATTTTAAACCAATGTTCCTTCTTCCTTATAATCATACTTTTTCTTGTAAAGGCTTTATTGTAACAATTTATTTTTTAATTTGTCCTATCACTAAGGATTCCAGCTGATAAGAGCTGCGGGCGGGCTTTTTCTCACCTTCTGCAACAATGCGAAGCGGGCCTTTTGTTTCTGCCAGAGGTTTTCCGTCAATCATATCTGCTACAATCACGTTTTTATCCGCAATGGAAGCATCCAGCTCAGCTAATGAAAATAAAACCTGATATCCGTCTTTACACTTGGCTAGCAAATATTTTGACATATTCTCACCATGAAGTTCCTTGCCTGAAGGAGCTCCGGCCTTTGCCAGAATATCCTGAACAGAAACGCCTGTATATACGTGAACACTCCCATCCTTATCTTTTAGAGACGCTTCTTTTCTTGGCATTTTTGATAAATCAGCAAGACTAAGTTCTAGAGGTTGGGAAATTTCTCCACTCACTTTCAATTTGAATCCAGATTGGCAGAATGCCCAGCCGGAAAGCAATAGCAGTGCTACAGGCAGTATTTTTTTCATATCACAATATAAGAATAATTATGGTTTTTGAATAGCTCCCTGATACAGCATTTCGTCTACTCTTTTATACACTTCAGGATCATGTTTTTTAATCTTGATTTTCACATACTTGGAAGCCGGCATATTGCTTTCTTTCACTACATTATTTACAGAAACCAACACATTAGTTTCCGGGAAATAGGTAACCGTATTCTTTTCAGGGATCTGATAGGAAACAATAATAAACAGAGGTGCAATCCTTTCTACTCCATCATCATAGTTAAAGAGATCTACTTTATCACCTGCTTTAAACCCTGCTTTATCTATGTCTTTTTGATTCATAAATATGACACGGCGTTCATTTTTAATTCCACGATAACGATCATCTAATCCGTAAATGGTTGTATTGAATTGATCATGAGTACGGGTTGTGGCCATCATATATTCATCGGAAGCCAGTGTATTGTCTGGTATTTCCGTTAATGTGAATGGAGCACGGCCGCCAAGCTCTTTTGAAAAGCTTTGTTCGTCGCGCGCTGCATTGGGAAGATAAAACCCTCCTTTTTGTCTGACGCGGACGTTATAATCTGTAAAACCTGGAATACATTGTTCAATATCATCTCTTACCGCATCATAACTGTCATGATAACGCTGCCAGTTTACTACAGAACGATCTCCAAGAGTAGCCATGGCCATACGGCATACAATCTGGGTTTCATTGATGAGGTTATCTGATATGGCATCCAACATTCCTTTTGAGCTCTGGACAACGCCCATGGAATTTTCTGTGGTAATGATCTGTACTTCACCATTTACAATATCTTTATCACTTCTTCCATAAGTAGGAAGAATCAAAGCTTCTTTACCATGCACAAGGTGTCCTCGGTTCAGTTTTGTGGAAACACATACCAGTAAATTAAGTTTTCTTAAAGCATTAGCTGTATATGTTGTATCAGGGGTTGCAGAAAGGAAGTTTCCGCCCATACAAAACATTACTTTTATTTTTTCTTCATGAATGGCTTTTATCGCGCGTACTACATCATATCCATGCTTACGAGGGACTTTAAAACCATAGAAATTTTCAAGGCGGTCGAGCTGATCATCAGTAGGTTTTTCATCAATCATCATTGTTCTGTTTCCCTGAACATTACTATGACCTCGTACAGGACAAACTCCCGCTCCCGGTTTTCCAATACTGCCTTTCAACAAAAGAATATTGAGTATTTCGCGAATCATATCCACTCCATTAGGCTGTTGAGTAAGCCCCATTCCCCAACTGATGATTATACGTTTTTTAAAGGCCATCATTTCTGCAGCCTGACGAAGAGCTTCTTTGGATACTCCTGATAATTCTGCCAACTCATCCAGTTTATACTGATCGAATTGTTTCATGAAATCTTCGTATCCTACGGTCTTATCTTTAATAAAGTCTTCATCAAATACCTTCCCTGGGTTTTGTTTCTCAAATTCAATCAACAGGAGTTCCAGTGCTTTCAATAAAGCCATATCTCCATTGATTTTTACAGGTAAATAAAGGTCTGCCAGCTGTACACCGCCTGTAAGAATTTCTTTTACACTCTGAGGATTAATGAACCCCATCAATCCTGCTTCAGGTAATGGATTAATCGCTATAATTTTAGCTCCATTTTTCTTTCCTTTTGACAAAGCACTCATCATTCTTGGTGCATTGGTTCCCGGATTTTGCCCAATAATTACAATAACTTCTGCATCATAAAAATCTTCTAAGGTTACGGTTCCTTTACCAATTCCTATAGTTGGGCGTAGTGCTGAACCAGAGGTTTCGTGGCACATATTGGAGCAATCGGGCATATTATTCGTTCCGAATTCTTTTGCAAATAATTGGTAAACGAATGAAGCTTCATTACTTGTTCTACCTGATGTATAAAAAGCTGCTTCATCCGGAGACTCCAGCGCATTGAGATGCTCCGCTATCTTTTTAAAAGCATTATCCCAACTGATGGGTTCGTAATGAGTTGCTCCAGGAGCCAGATACATAGGATCGGTAAGTCGTCCCATTTTTCCGATCTGATAATCATCTAATTTAGCCAGATCAAATAAAGAATTCTGTTTAAAAAATTCAGGGGTTACCTTTTTAGTGGTAGCCTCCTCTGCTAGAGCTTTTGCTCCATTTTCACAATACTCTCCAAGAACAGAACGTTCATCATCTGGATCGGGCCAGGCACAACTTGGACAGTCGAAGCCTCCTATCTGGTTCATTTTGAACAGAGCTCTCATGCCTCGGATAGGTGTTTTTTCTTCAAATAAATCACTAAAAGCAGCCATTACTGCCGGAACTCCCGCAGCTGCTTTTTCTACATGTGTCAATTTAAGGTCAAGTAAAGTAAATGGATTCTCGGCATTAGGTTCTCTGCCGATTTCCTCTTCTACTTTCTTTTTGTTATTTTCTTCCATACCTTTTTATTTTGTAAAGTGATTAGCATTTAAGATTGGGATTGGGGTAATTATCACTCTGATCTTCGATCGTATTATCAATACAGACAAAATCTTTTTCTACCAAGAGCTTTACTACGCCCACCTGCCCGTCAAATCCTACAATATCTGTAGAAACCAGCTCATCCACCATGGCTTCCGGCATTTTCATCACCATTTTATTTTCAATGAAAACAGCAGATAATACAGTATCTTTTGTTTTCTCTATGGCATAAATAAATGGTCGATCTACAAATTCTGTAAAGCTGGAAACGATTCCGTTTTTTCCTAGTTCTGAAACTTCGGATTGGGTTAATCGAAATCTTATGGAGTTGTCTTTTATTCTTATTTTCATTGGTTTGTTTCTGTTTTAACAATTAAAAAAATACAAGTCTTTTAGAATGAATATGCAAAACTTTTACCCATTCCGTCTATGCATTCGTGGCTATTATTATTTTTCAACGATTTTGTGAAAACTACTTTCATTATAAATATTAAATCGGTTGTCTCTAAGAAATCCTAATAGTGTCATATCAAACTCTTTTGCCAAATCTACAGCCAGACTGGATGGAGCTCCTATGGCAGCCACCACTGAAATTCCTGCCATAGCAGCTTTCTGAATAAGCTCAAAGCTTGCCCTTCCGCTGAGGACTAGAATTTTATCATCAAGAGGAAGCTGTCCTGTAAATAATGCATGCCCAATAAGTTTATCCAAAGCATTATGTCTTCCCACATCTTCCCGTAATGCAAGGAGCTGACCTTCAAAATTGAAAATTCCAGAGGCATGAATTCCCCCGGTAACACTGAAATTATTCTGGAAAGACTGTAAATTGTCAGATAACCGGTACAATACATCAAATAATAAGATTCGCTGTTCTCGTTCGATATTCTGAAAGGTGCTTACGGTTTTTATGGATTCAATAGATCCTTTTCCACATACTCCGCAACTGGATGTGGTGTAAAAATTTCGGTCTGCATGATTTAATTGAGGAATAAAATCTTCCGACAATTCCACTTCAATGATGTTTTCTCGATTCCGGGAACATGCTGCTTGTGGATGATCTGTATTTTGAATCTGATGATCCCCTGAAATGATTCCTTCGGTAAATAGAAAACCGACAGCCAATTCGTTATCATTACCGGGAGTTCTCATGGTTACGGATATATTTTTAGTGTTCCTCTGCTCTTTTGAGCCATAGGAAATCCGGATCTCCAGCGGTTCTTCTACAGAGATATCGTCTGTGTAAGGGAAGCTTTTGTCTTCTTTTACTTTAACAATATCTATTTTCTGTACAGATTTATTTTCTAATGTCTTGGTTTTCATATCTGAATAATCTGTTATAGTAAATATACGAATTTTCGGTCTTCTATTTATGGATGAGCAGAAACCCACTCTTCACCATTTTCAAATATTTCTTTTTTCCATATAGGAACTGTTTTCTTTATGGTATCAATCACATAACGGCAGGCATCGAAGACGGCATCTCGGTGTCCGTCACTTACCACAATGATTACTGCGGCATCACCGGGAAGCAAAATTCCGGTACGATGATGAACAACAATATTTCGGACAGAAAACAATGAAATTGCTTGATCTATCACTTTCTGAATTTCTTTTGTGGCCATGGATTGATAACACTCGTATTCCAAGCGGATAACAGGTTTGTTTTGGGTAACATTACGAACAGTTCCTATAAATGTTGCAATGCCCCCACTACTCAAATCCTGAGCAAGAGTAAGGCATTCGTTGATGTTTAACACATCTTCTGTTATTCTGATATCAATCATTTCTTTTCTTTTTTGACTTTGATTTCACAAAGTATTTTTATTCATTCATTTGTACTTAAAAAAACAAATGTCTGGATAATTTTGTGTCCGTTTTTTAAACTTTATCCGCCGCTTACCGGGGGAATAATCGCTATTTCGTCTGTGCTTACAATGATCTGATCATCTTCTGCATACTCTTCGTTGACAGCAATGAAATAGGATTTGAGTGTTATGAGTTGAGGAAAATCTGTTTCAAGAATATCTTTTAATTCTTTGACCGTAAGATTATCTTTTACTTCCAATTCTTTTTCCGGCGCTTCGAAAATATCTTTCGTGATTCCAAAAGTCAATATGTTAAGTTTCATCTTTTACTAAATTTTTAATACTATTTCATGAGAACATTTATTCCTGCCACCAATACAAGGATGGCGGTCATTCTTTTTATAATCAAAGGATTCCATTTCAGAGACATTCTGGAACCCATTTGTCCCCCTATTAAAACAGCCAGGCATAAACTTAAAATCCTAAAATAATCCATATCTACAGATAGTTTTGACAATTGTCCGAAAATACCTGAGATAGAATTCACCAGGATAAATACACTGGATGTAGCTGCTATTTTTCTTGGAGTATCCCATTTCATCAGGTTCAATAAAGGAGAAAGAAAAATACCTCCTCCAATTCCTACTAATCCGGATAAGAAGCCAATTCCGCCTCCTAAAAAGCTGTTGCCTAATATTGCGGATTTAGATTCCTGTGATACTTTTTCTTCATTTTTAGTTTCTGTTTTAATCCATAATAAAATGGCCGCTATGATAAGAGTGATCCCTAAAATGAGGAAGAATGTTTCCTGACTTATTTTCAATATAGCTCCCAAATAGGCCATGGGAACACTCACTAATGTTATAGGGATTACTTTTTTCCAATCGACCTGTTTATTTTTAACATAAATATAAACGCCTCCAACGACAACAATGACATTACAGATTAAAGCTGTTAAACGAATTTCCTGATAAGGAAGTGCATACATTGCCAACACCGCCAGATAGCTGGATCCACCTCCGAATCCTACCGATGAGTACACAAAAGCAATTATCAAAAAGAACAGAAAAATCTCCCAATGCCCCATATAAATTTATTGAAGGTTAATTTCATTACAATAATACTCATTTTAGGGCTTGGTTAATGGTAAAAAATGTAAAAGTCTTTACGGTAATTTGTGAAAAAAATGTCATAAATTGTTTCTCTCAAGAATAAGATGATGTGGTACCATTATCATTTATTAAATTTGATTCATTAGAAACAATAAAAATGGCTGCAAACGAAACACAAAAAAACATGAATTCTCAAAATGTCACCGATTATCCGAACAATAACACTTATTTTCTGGTTTGGAATTTCAAGCAGGATGCAAATCTTTCTAACATTAAATCTGTATTCCAGAGAATTTGTGCTTTGGTTACCAACCTGAATAATTCTGCTCTTGATCGTTTTCCAAACTCTAAAGCAAGCTGTGTCATGGGAATTGGCTATGAGGCATGGTCACAACTTGAATTACCTGCTCCATTGCCTAAAGAATTTAAAAAATTTGAAGAAATAAAAGGCAATAAACATACTGCTGTGAGTACAAGAGGAGATATTCATTTTCATATCCGTTCCGATGAAAAGAGTCTGGCGTATGATATGGCATCTACTATTTCAGATTTCATGAAAGAGGTTGCTGATTGTGTCGTGGAAGTTCAGGGATTCCGGTATTGGGACAGCAGATCCATTTTAGGTTTTGTAGATGGTACAGAAAATCCGCATGGAAAAGACCGTGATTATTTTGCTATTGTAGGAGATACAGATCCTGAATATGAAGGCGGAAGTTATCTTTTTGTACAGAAATATATCCATAATATGAATGCATGGAAATCCCTTTCTGTGGAAGATCAGGAAAAAGTGATCGGCAGATCCAAGGAACAGGATATTGAAATGGATGATGATGTAAAACCTAAAAACTCCCATATTGCACTGGCTAATGTTGGAGATGATTTTAAAGTGGTGAGAGACAATATGCCTTTCGGGAATGTTTCTACAAATGAAATGGGAACCTATTTTATATGTTATGCAAGTACATTCAGTACAGTAGAAAAAATGCTGACCAATATGTTCATTGGTGATCCTGTAGGAAACTATGACCGAATTCTGGATTTCAGTACTGCTCAGACAGGAACTTTGTTCTTTGTTCCTTCCGCAGATATGCTGGATGAGTTTTCTTCGTAAAAAGTCTTTTTGATTTATAAAATAAAAGGATCGATTCGAGATGAATCGATCCTTTTTTATCAGGGTTATTTTACTATAACTTCATGGCCTGTTTCATTATTGAATACTATATTTTTCAATTTTTCCTTATTCACATAAACAATATTTCCGTTCTGGACTTTATGCTTCTTTTGCAAGGGTCTTTTATGAACAAAAATAGCCTCTGCATCAATTAACTGATTCAGTTTACTGGATGAAAGGTTCAAACAAGTTCTGATCACCGTTGATAACCTGAGATTAAATTCAAAAGGACATTTGATTGTAAAGCTCAGTATTTCCTGATCAGAAGCGATCATCTGCTCTACTGAAACCTCATCAAACTGAATTTCATAGGCTACACTGTTCAAATCTACTTCTGCATTATTTTTCTGTCTTGTTTCTCTGGAAAATGCATATTTCCAAGCCAGATCAACATCATTCTGCGAAAGTAGATTAAAGGTTTCCTTACTAATAGACTCTGTTCTGATTCTGGAAAACAGGGTCATATTATATCGGTGATGACATTTTACACATCGGTAAATTAGCCAGATATCTATATTCTTTTTTTGGGCATTCAGCCTGAATTTATCACTGCAATGAAACCTGTCGCTGTCACAATGGTTGCATTTCTTTTTCAAAAGGGGGGTATTCTGTGCTTTTACCTCCCAGATATACTCTATACTCATTATAATGGGTGCTTACTATTCTTAGAATTTTTTCACCTATTATCCATGCATTACAAAGTCACAACATAAATAGCCTCTCCTATTCCTTATCTGATCTTACGATCTTCAAAATCCGGAATAGCAGGCAACTGCCTATATTGGCAATGCAATTAAATAATAGGGTTAAATGGAAACCTGTTCAGATAGAGTTACCTGAACGAAAGAATAATTAGCCTATGGTTTATGAAGGCTAATAGTAAGCTATAATAGGTTTAAGAGTTGTTCTCAAAACAAATTGTTTACTTGGTTGAGATAAAAGTAGTTATTTTTTTGGTTAAAACACAAATTCTTTTAGAAATAATACATTTTACATTAAGCCTTTATCTGGTAAAAAACAAATCACATAGAAATCCTACAATAAAAAAGGGTCTTCGTAATGAAGACCCCTAAGTGGGAAAAATAGAGAGAACCACCACCCATCAAACTTAGTTTGATTATTTCAAAAACTTCTGAACTAAAGGATTTGAAACTTTTCCCACTATTCTTATATTGATATTGAATTAATATCCGCTATTTTGGGTTAAATTAGGATTAGCTGTAATATCCGCAGATGGAATAGGAAAAATATTGAATTTTGGATCTACTCCTTTTCCTGCTTTAGTATTCCCCTTCCAACTCCATACATAATTATCGGATGTGAATTGGTTAAAACGAATAAGATCGGTTCTTCTGGTCAATTCCCAGGAAAGCTCTCTCGATCTTTCATCCAGAATAAAATTCAGATTCAGATCTGCTGACGTAATTGCTCCATTCCCGTTATTATAAGCTCTATTTCGGATTACATTGATATAATGAAGAGCAGATGAAGTATTTCCTGTTCTGAAATACGCTTCTGCTGCGGTAAGATAGGCTTCTGAAAGACGGAACATCGGAAAATCTGTGTCTACATAGGCTGCATCTGATCCAGCTTTTCCTGTTTTATCTACATTTCTCCATTTGGTAAAAGCATATCCGTCCTGAAATGTGCCTGGAAGAGCTGCAATTTCTTTTTTGTGCCCCACATTAAAGATAAGTGCCCGGCTGTCATTTTTAGCAAAAGCATTAGGATCTGCAGTATTGAAATTCTGATCAGTGGTCTGGAATTTATTGACAAACTCAGGGCGTAAACGAATATTACCCCAACCGCCAGAAATTCCCATATTCAGGTAATTCAGCATAGTTCCACCTGTTTGCGCCAGTACATAAAAAGTAGTACCGCCATAGGTTTTCGATTTTATGCCATCCATATTCAGAGACCAAATGATTTCCGGAGAGGTATTGTTGTCTGCAAGGAAGTTGTAAAGATATTTTGGAGATAAACTATAATGACTTTGAATCACTTTTTCAGCATATTCTGCAGCCTTAGCCCATTGAGCAGATTTTGTATACACCTCTGCATTCAGATATAGTCTTGATAGCAGAAAATCTGCAGCCGTTTTATCGACTCTTCCATATTCATTAGTTCCCGGAAGAATGGTTTCAATTTCTTTTAATTCTTTTTCCACATATCCATATAAATCATTAGGCATGATCTGCTTAGGTAAGAATTGAGGATCCAACTGGTCTGAATCTGTTACAAAAGGAACTTTTCCAAAAGTATCCAGCAATACCCAGTAAGAATAAGCTCTTAAAAAACGGGCTTCTGCTCTGAAATAAGCAACCTCTTGCTTAAACTTGGGATCAGTATGGCCTCTTCCCTGCAATTTTTCATCTGTAGTTTGTCTCAGAAATTCGTTGGCATAACCGATGATCTGAAACAATCTGGCATAATATCCATTGAGGATTGCTGTATTGGAGTCCCAGCTGTTGGTTGCCATTTGTCTCAATCCATTGGTTTGTGAGCCCATAATCGCTTCATCCGTCGTCAAAACCTGCACATAAAAAGCTAACCGAATGAATGAACTGTATCCTTCATCGAAATTTCCCATATCCGGATCACCCGTTGGCCCCTGTTGCCCGCTAAGACACAAAGCGGCATAACATTTGGCAAGGACTCCTTTATAATTATCCGGATTGGAATATACCTGATCTGTCGTTACAATATTCGGATCAATAGGTTCTGTATCCAGATCTCCAACGCATGAACTTACTGTAAAAAGGAATACTATAAGAGGTAGTATATATAAACGTCTCATCATCGAATTATTTAAAGTTAACATTTAATCCAAAAAGAAATGAACGGGGTCTGGAATACAGATTATTATCGATTCCCAGATATACTTCAGGATCCAAACCGCTGTACTTTGTAATCACAAAAGCATTCTGTACGGAAAAACTGATCCCCAGATCAAATTTGTCACTGATGTTCTTAAAAGTGCGTCCCAATATCATATTATCCATTCTGAAAAAGGAAGCATTTTCAAGGAAGAAATCAGAGTAAAGTTGTAAATTTTCAAATCCTTGTTGTGCCGTATAACTCAAAATATTGGAATAAGTGCCATTTCCCGAATAGGTTTTTGTTTTATAATCTTTAGATTTTATATTGTTGTAGACATAGTTTCCAAAATTAGCATGCCCATTGAATCCGAAGTACCAGTCTTTATAACTGATCTTTGAAGAGATTCCCAGGTAAGATTTGGGCATTGGACTTTTATCTTTTACTAAACCGCCTTTATATTTTCCTTCAATAGGTTTGCCGTTTGCATCATACTCCTGCTGATAAAGATAGAAGGTATAGGGAGAGAATCCCACAGAATGGGTTTGGATCGTTCCTGCTGTGGAGCCTGAAACATTTCCAATATTCACTCCGTAGTCCGGGTTGTCTACAAGGGTAAGCTTTGTAATTTTTGACGAATTGAAGGTAAGATTCAAGTCTAAATTCCATTGCCAGTCTCCTTTTTTAATAGGAATGGTGTTCAGGGTAAGTTCCAGACCTTTATTTTCCATAGAACCGATGTTTGTGAAAACCATATTGGCTAAATTAGAACCTGCTGCCACAGAAATCTTATTTAAAAGATCATCGGTTGTTCTTTTATATACCTCCACAGATCCCGAAATCCTGTTTTTTAGAATCCCAAAATCTAGTCCCAGGTTGTAAGTGGAAGTTGTCTCCCATTTCAGATTCTTATCTGAACCATTGGGACGAATTGTCTGATAATACTGGTCTCCGAACTGATATAAAGCATGAGAATCACTGTAAGTGTAGGTTTGCATCCATTCATAATCTCCACCAATGTCCTGCTGACCCGTTTTACCATAACTTAATCTTAATTTCAGATCGGAAAAGAAATTACTGTCTTTCAAAAACTCTTCTTCTTTAATTTTCCATGCGAACGCTGCTGATGGAAATAATCCCCAGTGATTATTGTTGGCAAAACGGGAAGAGCCATCATTTCTAAGAGTAGCTGTAAACAGATAACGATCCTTGAAACCATAGTTTAAACGGCCATAAAATGAGACAAGGTAATATTCTGACTTTGGAGTAATGTTCTTATAGAATTTATCTCCGGTAATATTGGTCTGGTAATCACTATAGCTTTTCCAGAATCTTTGCCAGGAATACCCTCCCACCACATCAAATTTATGCTTACCCAATGTTTTGGAATAATTAGCATAAGCATCTAACTGCAAATTACTTTTCTTCTGGGTATATCTCTCAAGAAGTCCCTGTCCATCATTCCCAATGGAAGTCCAGGCCAACGGTGCATTATCCGGGACGAAAATATCTCCCTGGCTTTTTAAAATATCAAAGCCTGTATTAAGGTTTAGTTTCAGGTCTTCAAACCCATGAATTTTATAATCTAACTGGATGTTTCCAATTTGTCGGATTACTTTTGACTGATCTTTTCTAAGATCAAGCATAGAAACAGGATTTGCCCCAGCCTGAGTAATTGGTCTACCTGAAGCATCTGTCCAGATAAAATATCCAAGTCCGTATTTTGTTGAATGGTCAAAAACAGGTCTTGTAGGATCAAATGATACCGCTCCACTAGCTGGATTGGAAATAAAGTCGTTGTTTTCTATACTTGGTTTATAATTAAGGTTTACATTCAAATGTTTATCAAAAAAAGATGGATTCAGGGCTAAGCTCAGGTTCATCCTTTCGTAAGCATTTTTTTTTATGATCCCTTCCTGATTGGTATACCCTAAGGATAAACGATACGGAATATCCTTCACAGCACCTGTCATACTAAAGTTCTGATCGTTACTTACAGAAGTACGGTATATCTCTTTCTGCCAATTGGTATCATAAGAACCTAAACCATTAATCACAGCAGCATTTCCTGCATATTGATTTTTTATAAAGTTTCTGTATTCATCTCCATTCAGCACCTCCAGCATTTTGGGATTATAGCTCACTTTGGTATTGGATGAATATTGATAACGTGTTTTCTTACTTCCCTTTTTAGTTGTAATAATAATCACTCCGTTGGATGCTCTCGATCCGTAAATCGCTGTGGAAGATGCATCTTTCAAAACGGTATAGCTTTCAATATCATTAGGATTGATCATTCCAAGGATGTTGCTTGATCCTGAAGTGGAAGAATTATCAATCGCAATTCCATCAATGATAATCAATGGATCATTACTGGCTGATAATGAAGATCCCCCTCTGATTCTGATGGCAGAACCGGCACCTGGTGCTCCTCCGGGAGAAATAATATTAACACCAGCAGCTTTTCCCGTTAATGCATCCTGAGCAGAAACCGGGCTTCCATTATTTTCACTATCCATTTTCACCGTGGTCAGAGATCCGGTGGCATCAGATTTTTTCACTTTACCGTAACCAATTACAACCACTTCATCAATCTTGTTTTCTTTTACAGAAACAGTATCTTTTGCCATGGAAATCGCTTTACCGGGAGCAACTGCTTTTACAGCCGTTTTTCTCAACATTACGGTATTATTTCTAATCTCATATTCTACGGGATAATGAGTTTTAAGATATTTCAAGGCTGCATCCAGTGACGAATAATTGATGCCACTCTCATCTACAAGAATATCCTTAAAATCTGTACTGGAGTATAAAAACGATACTTTAGAAGATTTGCTGAGCTTATCAAAAATCTTGGTAATAGAAACTCGTTTTTGCTTTGCCTGCGTGGCTGGAGGCTGCTGAACGGTTTGGCCGTATGCCACCGGAAGTCCCATCGCAACCAGAAGTATCACGGAAATTATTGTTTTTTTCATAAATTTGGGAATAACTTTATTAGACTTTAGCGAGTTAAATAGTTAATCGGCATCAATAATCCCCATTATTGGTGCTTTTTTATTTTAGTTGTATCTCTTTATCAGATTTTTTTTCAGTTTTAAGATTGAATGGATAGCAAATGGCTGATAGAACCTCGTTCAGGTTTCCGGAGAAAGACCCTTTAATTTTTTGGTCTCCGTATTCCTTAGGATACTCTATTTTAATATTATATACCTGCTCCAGCTCAGCTACGATATTTTTAAGGGATTCATCCTCAAATGAGAACTCTCTTTTAGCATCGGCAGCATAATAAAAGTGAACTGGTTTTTCAATATTTTTACTCCAGGACTGATTAGGTAATAAGTAGGTAATCTTCCCGTGATGGTCTACCTTTACTTTTCCTTCAAAAAGCTCTACTTTTTCTTTTCCAGTGGTCTGATCCAGGAAAAATTTTGTTCCTAATACCTGTACTGTAAAGTCTTTAGCATTGATTCTGAACGGCCTGGTTTTATCTTTAGCAATATCAAAGGTTGCCTTTCCCGTAAAGGTTATTCTTCGGTCTGTTTTACCAAAATCGGAAGATAAGACAAGCCTACTGTGAGGTTCCAGAACAATATGACTTCCATCTGGAAGATCAATAGGTTTTGTAAAATCTGAACTGATATAAGTTTCTACTTTTGCCGGCTCTACAATTGAAGAAGGCTCAGATGGTTTATAAAAAAACATTCCCATTCCAATGACAACTGCGGCTGCAGAAGCTGCCCAAAAGATTTTCTTACGGTTTTTCCCTGTTTGTATCCTTTGTTCAATACCAGCCTTAATGCGTGCATCAGTAAGCTGATCCATTTGCTGGTTTTCTCTGTAGGCTTCCTCCCAGTTCTTTTTGAAGTCTTCGTCTTCTCTATTGTTCATATTTAGTATTACGCAAAAAAATTAAATCGTCAACCTTTTTCAGAAAATATTTTTAGTAAACTCTAAAAAACTAGAACTTTTATTATAAAGTCTGTTTAAGTTTAACCACAAAAGACACAAAAGGTTTTATTTTTTTAAAAAACTTCAGTACACTTTAGAAGCTGTAATAAAATACCGCAGAATGAAGTTCACATGAGAGGAAAATCTTTGATTTTCAATAAAACTTTGGTCTGCTGTTCAACAGTAAAAACTTCATCTTTAAATATCTTATATCGTTTAATACTTTTGTACCTTTTGTGGTTTGAAAAATTTGTTTGTCTTCTATAAAAGTTATTAAACACTTTAACGAGCGCTTACAATATTTTCTAAATAAGGTTTAGCCTCCGCCCATTGATAGTAAGGAAAATGATCAGTTTCTAAAGGAATATGCACTTCATTTTCATTGTGAAGAAACTTAACCAGAATATCTTTCTTTTTATTTTTATAGAAGATAATCTGTAAATTGGCAGCCATTGGAGCCGCCTGGAATGTATTCCAGATTTTATATACTTCTCCGGGATTTATTTCTTCTTTATTCATTCCCTCAATATTAAGAAGGGCAAGTAAAGGTGTGATATTTCCATCATGTCCGAATCTTAAAGAGGCTCCGTTTTTATTGTTTTCAATATAATCATTAGCTTCATCCAGAATATTTTTCACCAAAGGAATTGAATTATTCTTCACCAATCCTTTACTCAGCGGAGATGGGCCGTCATTCACATAGGTTTGGTAATTGATTGCCTGATAAATATTAAATAATTCGTCATTGGTAAACAGGTCGTAGAAAGAAATATTCGTTTCAAGGTTCTGCATATCACTGGCAATCCAGTAGAATGCTTCGATAACTCTTTCAGGATTTATATTTTTGTAAATGTATTCATCGCTGTTGAACAGATTTTTGATGAATCTGTCAGATTTCATATTCTCTGCTCTGAACTTCCTTTTTTCTTCCTGCCAAAAGCTATCTCCGGAACGGAAATCAATAGATTCTTTGGTATGGTGATTAAGGTATTTCATATATTTATCCGAAGACTCCATACTCACCTGAAGTTTCGGATTATTGGCCGTCAATTCATTTGTAAAATTGGCCATACTCAGGATACATCTTGGAACCACCGTAGATTTTGCAGTGACTACAGCATTCTTTTCAAATACTTTAGGATTGTTATTAAACATTCTTTTTGAGATCTGTTTGTGCTGTAATGCTCCCAGCTCTGTAAGGTCTCCGTTATGACCTTCGGCTTGAATCCATATTTTTTTCAATCTTTCTAAAGCTGATTTTCCTTGTGGTGTCAAAGCATTATTGTCTGCTGCTTTTTGCAGTACATCCATCACTCCTGAAAAGTCTTTATCATTAATAAGCCATCTTGAGCCATGTCTTCCATAGTGACTGATATAGAAAGGTTCATAGCCGGATGGAGCTGGTGTTTGTTTATTAGAGGGTGTTGGATAAGCATAATATACTCCGCCGGTTGTTTTGATATCAGAAAAAATATCTTCTTTCGTCGTCTGCGCATTGGTGGAAAAAAATGCGGATACAAATACAAGCAGTAGTGTTGTCTTTTTCATAGTAAACTCTTTTTTAGTCGATTGAAATTCAGTTTCAGAACCCGAAACTGAAAATAGAGTGACACATAGGAAACGAAAACAGCTTATTCTCTATAGTCGTTTTCTTCTTTTCTGTGCGTCTCACATTTACTATTACGCAGAAATAGTGAAATCGTCAACCCTGAAAAAAGCTTTTTATGAAAATGAGCAATGAAAAAAACAGATTAATATGAGTTTTCAGAAGACTTAATACCTTATTAACATGTTTAGCCACCGCATTTTTAGAAATACTGTTTTCTTTAGCAATCTGTGAATAGCTTTGTCCCTCCACTTTATGTTTAAGAAAGAAAGCCTTGCTTTTTTCCGGCATTTGATGGAGTAATTTTTCGATATGTTCTGTATGTTGATGGTAATCCTCTTCTGCGTCTTCTTCTTTCACCATTTTAGAGTGTATTTCTTCCTGAAGGTCTGAAAAAGAGAGTTTATTTTTTCTGTAGAAGTTAGCAATTTCCTGTTTGGCCGTTTTAAAGATGATTGCTTCTTTATTTTTCTCCAAAGCATCCCTGTATTTCCATAAATGAACAAAAATATCCTGTACCACATCTTCAATATCTTCTCTTCCATGAATATATTTTTTCACGAAAAAAAAGATCTGATGCTTGTATTCATCATATATTTTTTCAAATAACGGCTCCACAAAAAATTAGAAATACGGTAACGTTCCAAATATATAAAAAATAAACTTTAGAAAAACCCCAGCACCCTGTTATGGTTTTAACCCCAATAAAAGATTGAAAATATTTAATTATTTAAACACATTTTGTTATTATTTTTCACCAACAATTATTATTGGATGAGGCATTTCTTATGATGATATGGACAAGAAAGATTAAATTTAATTTCCACCCATCTAATCACGGAAAGATTTAATATTATTTTGTAGATTAGATAAAGGTTTCTGCAAGCTTAGGAACAATCATTTAAAACTCTATACTATGTGGTGGGTATATGCAATTCTTTCCGCATTTTTTGCTTCACTGACTGCCATTTTTGCTAAGGTTGGTATTACAGGAGTGAACTCGAACCTTGCTACGGCAATCCGAAGTGTGATCATCTTATTGGTAGCCTGGGGAATTGTCCTGGCGCGAAGTGAATATAAGGGAATCCCTGCCCTTTCTCGTCACAATCTTATTTATCTTGTTGTTTCCGGACTGGCCACAGGGCTTTCATGGATCTTTTATTTTAAAGCTTTACAAGTGGGTAAAGTAACTCAGGTAGCTCCTGTTGATAAATTAAGTATCGCTTTAACGATTGTTCTTTCTGTACTATTTCTTGGGGAATCTCTTACTTTAAAAACTGCTATTGGTGCTTTATTGATTATCACAGGAACTTTGATCCTAATCTTTGAACAGTAATTGGGGGCAGATAGAGGGTTTGCAAGAAGAGCAGTGAAAATGCTTACTTTTCGTATACTAAACGACTTTGTTGAGCAAAGGCATCTAATAAATTAATTTAGATTTCATTAAAAAAATACAATTTACTATATCGTATCAATCCATTTGTACAAATCAACATCAGCGGAAATTCCGAACGATTTTCTGAGTCTGCTTTTTCTGGTTTGAATAGTACGGACTGCAAGATGATTATACTCTGCAATATCCTTTGTGGTAAAGCCTAATTTAATGAGAGCACAAAGCTTAAATTCATCAGCACTCATATCTGGATTAAGTTGTATAAGATTCTCGTACAAATGAGGAAACATTTGTTTTACTTTAGGTATAAAAGCAATATCATCATTCATGGCCAGTTTTACAATACCTTCCAGATCTATCTCGTCTTTATTGTTGAGTTTTACTCTCATATCAGCAATAATCTTTTCACTTCTTATAGCCTGCTGGTACAATTTTACAATCTTAAACTGCTTTGAGAGGATGAAATACCCTAGAATACTAACGCCTAAAAATACTTGCAGAAAAGTAATGAGTCTTTGGTTTTCAGAAAAGAGTACATTATCTGCTCCTTCAATGGTAAAAATCCTGAAATCATAATAATGACTGATACTGAAAAGAATAAGTACAGTGAGATAAACAATTAAATTGTACCCAACTGTCTTTTTGGAATTGAAAATAAACAGAGAGGCCAACATAATGACGAAATAATATAATGACAATCCGTTTTCAAAGCCTGTGGTGGATGAAAAAAAGAAAATCAGAAACAGAAAAAGCTCCAAACTAAACAGCGTCACAAAATGATTATAACGCACCTTTGTGAAAAAGAAAAGGAAAAGATAAAAGATTCCTAATGCCGATAGAGCAAAAAAATTAAGTTTTAAACCAAACAATAAATCTCTGCATCCATTAAAGATCAAAACAGCTCCAATAGAAAATGCAAATAAGTTCATCCTCTGGGCTTCAATTCTTCCCAATGGATCTGTATCGGGAGCAATATGCCTATTCGCTATATAATCCCAGATTTTACGAAACATAATTTATAGATAATTAGCAAAAACATAAAATTCAACACAAAAATAAACAAAACGCTTAATATTTTATTCAAAAAATCACTTTTGATTACAATCTAGAGCTATTATTTATACCAAAAAGATTTTTTTCCATTTTGCTACGGTGTTTCGACTCAGTTTAAAATGAATGGCTAATTGACTATTATTGAGCTTATTTTTCTTCTGATAATCAAGAATTTTCACAATATCAGGTGTTTTATAAGACTTATATCGGCTGTTGCTTTTTTCAGAGACACCAAAAATAATGGTATTCAGCTTCAAAATATCTAACGCTAAAAGTTCATTTTTGGACAGTAAATGTTTACACAGTTTATATTTTTGTGGATATTTTCTGGCAAGAATATCAGTATAAATTTGCTTAAAATCAGGTGCTTTATATTTTTCCATATTTTGATTCAATGATATAGAAGAGAAAATATTATAACATCTTTATATCTGTCATTTTCTGAGTGTTTACCTCTTTTCAAATTTTATCGACTGTATTTACCAATCCATTTATGAAGGGTTGTTTTAGGAATTCTATATCGTTTCAAAACCTCTTCTCTGGTCATTTCTCCACTCATGATCTGTTCAAGAATAAAATCAATGACTTCCTGGGTATATATATTTTTACGAAACCGGGGTAATATCGTTTTTTTCTCTTCAGAAGAAGAACTTTTTATTTTAGAAGAAGTGGGAGCATAAAGAATCATGTGTTGAGAATAGATTCTGAAAAAATCATATTCCAAAAGCTTGCTCCATTGTAATAAAATTTCAGTATTCAAGCTGCTAGAGGCATACATTTCTTGGACTTGTTTTTCTGTACAGCGAAGAAACTTGCAAATACGAGATAATTCTATACTGTTTTCCGAAACAGCGTTTTCAATCAGATTCCCGATATGAATATTTTTATAATTCATATTCCTTTTTTCTTTTAAAATACTGCTGAATCTCAGAAAGAGAAACAACATGTATCATCGGTTTGTGTTTTATAGTAAAATCAATGAAAATAAAAAGGATAAAAATTCATATACCTGTTGGGATTCCATTGATCAGATCGTCTTTTTTAAGATTCCGGCAGGGCTTTGCCCCGCCGGAACTAAGCTTAGGAAGACATTCTTTGTGCCGTAATATGTATACGTCTGATGTTATTGGCCGGAATATTATCATTTAAATTATCAACGTAAACGAAAATGGTTAATCGATACCAAACTCCATCAATAGCAAGATCTATTGTTTCTATTTCCTGAGAATCATCAGAGCTGCTTGTAGAATTTATAGGAGTTGAACCACTGTTCATATTATCTCCCCAATTAAGGTAAATCCCGTTATCTGTTTCTACATAACCTCCGGGAGCGACTAAGATATTGGCTCGGCGGAAACGATCTACACTGGATAATGCAGCATACCACATTTTAACATTATTGGAAGAAACATTCACTAGCCTCGGGTTGTAGGTAACTCCGCCTGAACCTGTATTAGAACTAGACCAAAAACTAAGATCTAACCTCACCTTTCCTCCTAAAATAGGTGGATTTGGAATCATAGAACTTAATAAACCTGTTGTCGTTGCCGGAACTTCATACGTAAAAAACTGATATTCTCCCGGGCTTAGCTTTTTACCTCCACCTACTTCTGCGTTACAAGTTTGCCCTCCGATTGAAACAGGAAATATTGTAGTATTGGGGCTGGATACTGTAGGAGTTCCTGAAATAGTATAAATTAAAGTTCCTGCTCCTTGGGCAAAATTACCTTGTGTAATCGTTGCGGTAAGTCCGTTTACAGGGCCTAATGTCTGTGCTGAATATATTCCCCCATTTCCTCCGGTATAAGGAATTGTCATTGTTCCCTGGAAAGGAGTTCCTGCAGTGTATGTCAATGGATCAAGATTAACATCAGTACATCTCAAAGCACCTATAACTCCCTGTTGTAATGAACGCCCGTCTAAAGGTCTCCATTGAGTACCGTCCCAATATACATATCCGGCATAAGTAAATGTAGACTGTGTCCCCAGATTATACACCAATAATCCGGTAGCAGGATTAGGAATGCTAGTTGAGTCATTGTAAGCCGTTAGAGCAACTCTCGGCCCCAAAAAGCCTTTTTGCTTCCCTATCGTCAACTGACTGACATTGAGTTCTAAAATTGCTGATCCATCAGGTGAGGTTGTTCCTACTCCAACACTTCCATCAGCCATGACTACAAAATCATTGGCTTGCTGCCCTGCAGTAGGAATTCCTGTTAGAGAATTGTCTTTTTTACCATCAATATTAAAGATTCCTTGTGGATTAGAGGTATTGATACCAACCTGTGAATAACTCATTGAGCAGGCCATTATAGCTAATGGCAGAAGATACTTTTTCATACTGTGTTTATTGTATTTAAATTGATTGTTACAATGGTTTTAGTCAAAGAAATGCTGACTTTGATATTTTTTTGTTTTTTCTCAATACATATTTGGGCAGGTATTCTGTAAAAAAAGATGGGTATCAAATATCTTTTTTCATCACTCTAATTGCTCTTTTCACAGCCCTGCTGATCCTTCAAAATTATGATGCAAGATTAGAGTTATTTTATCCGAAACCCAAGAAAAGCAATACGCTACAGATACACTACAAGCTAACAACCATATACGTCAAAGATACGTTTAGCACACAAAAACAAAACACAATAAACTAACAATCAAACAATTAAAAACAAAAGTTCTAACTTAATAAAAAATTACAATATCTTGAACATTAGGATAAAAACAAACTCCATATAAAACAATTTTTATATAGGGATTTATTCCATATATGTTATAAGGAAAGAAATTTATTGAGAATTCGAACTCCGTTTTACACAATTATTCTAAGCAGGTAAAAAGTGTTTTTAGATTGATGTTATTAAAGAAGCTAAGAATATTGTATATCTTCCTATTCAGATTATTTTTTTGAATGTTGTTCCACCTTGTATATCCATCACAACTTCACTCACATTTCCTTTATCATCAAGGTTGAAATTGAAATCAAAATCGGGGTTCATTTGCTGAGCAACATCTTCAGTAAGTTTTGAAGAGAAAAGGTCATATTGTTTATGCACCAATATAAATTTGAATGTTGGAAAGGTGACATACAGATCATTTCCTAGTTTTGAAATTTTGAAAGTTCCATACCCTTTGTTGGTATATTCACCGCAATAAGAATCTAAATCATGAGTGGGCTTTTTCTTCTCATTAACTGCTGTATTTACATTCTTTTCCGGTTTTATAATATCATATTGCTCTTTTTCATAAGGATAAGGTTTATCATGATCCAATCTGAGCATCCGAATAGAAATCATATTGGCAATAGTATTAGAAATATCAGAATTATGTTGGTTAGACAATACAACAACTCCAAATTTGTCTGCAGGAAACATCGAAACACTAGAGGTAAAACCAGATACGCCCCCGTCATGCGAAACCTTATAGTGTCCTTTAAAAACTTGGGTAAACCAACCATATCCATGCGCAAATAAAAAATTTTTCTGGTCAGATTTTACAGGCGGTGTCCCGTCAATCACAGTTTTGGCGCTCATCGCATTGTTGGTATAATCTTTTGAAATGAGCATTGTACTTTCAAAGCTTCCATTATTTAACCAAAGTCTTACCCAGTTCCCCATATCTAATGCTGAACTATTCACTGCAGCTCCGGGTTTATCATTATCCGGCTTTTGAAATAACAATTTTTCAATACTGTTATGATAAAGCCCATAAGGATAAGAAAAGTCTTTCTGTTTTATCATTTCATCTACCGATGTATTGCTATTATTCATTTTCAAAGGGTTCAATATCTTCTCTTTGATAAGTTCATCCCAACTTTTACCATTAAGCTGTTCTGCAATGGTTCCTAACATAAGATATCCAAAATTGCTATATTTCCAGCTGTTCCTAGGTTCTCCGTTTTCTTTTAAAAAAGGAAGTCTCTGCATCAAATCAATTCTCTTGGAAGCTGGAAAAAAAATATAGGTACCATCTACACTTCCCAATCCGCTTCTATGTTCTAGTAAATCTTCAATGGTAATCAACGCATTCATTCGATCTGTAGAAAATGTTAAACCGGGAATATATTTAAAGGGTTTATCCTGAAGGGAAAGTTTTTTCTCATCTTTCAACATTCCTATCAAAGCGGATGTAAACGCTTTGGTATTGCTGCCAATGCAAAAAATAGTATTGGGGGTTACCGGAAGTTTATTTTCATAATCTCTATATCCATATCCTTTGCTATATATTATTTTATCATTCTTCACAATCGCCACCGATACCCCTACTCCTTTATAATCATTCAAAATTTTAGTGATTTCGTCATCTAATCCTTTCAGGTTTTCTCTTATTTCCTGGCTCAATAGTAAAGGACATAATAATATGCTCAGCAGATACATTATTTTTTTCATAGTATTAAGTTTTTAAGTGAATTGATCCATATCTAATTTTAAATACCATTGTCATTTCAAGTGCTATAAATTTACACTTATTAAGCTTTAAATGAACCAATTACATTCACTTATTTTATTTTAAAAATGCAGTTTTTTTATCGGCATTTTTTTAAATATTGAAAATTAATAATCAGCCGGCTTTTATTAATACATTTGTAATGCTATGGATATGAAAAAGATACTCTCATTAGAAACCTTACAGCTTGCCACATTAGAGAGCCAGGGATTGACACAGGCTACTCCTTTCGGAACCGGAAAAGATGCAGTATTGAATGCATTAGAACATCTTGGCTACATCCAGATTGATACCTTATCTATTGTGGAACGAGCCCATCACCATACATTATGGACAAGAATCCCTGATTTTCAGTCCGATTATCTGGATGAATTGGTGGAAGAACGTAAAGTATTTGAGTATTGGTTTCATGCTGCTTCTTATCTCCCAATGCAGGATTTCCGTTATGTGCTTCCTCAAATGCTTCATATAAAACAAAATGAATCACATTATTATAAGGCTGATAAAAACGTGATGGAATATGTGATAGATACCATCCGAGCTGAAGGCCCTAAAATGGCAAGAGATTTTGAGAGTAAAAAGGATAAAGCTGGAAGCTGGTGGAACTGGAAACCTGCAAAACTCGCTCTTGAAAGGCTCTTCATACAGGGAGACCTGATGATAAGTGGCCGAAGCGGCATGCAAAAAACATATGATCTTACGGAAAGGGTATTGCCATCGTCTATCAATACAACAGAACCTACCCCGATAGAACTTGCTGAATACCTGGTAAGAACTGCTCTTCGAGCTTACGGATTCACTACTTTAAAACAAATTACTTATCTCAGGAAAGGAGAAGCATTGAAAAAGAATGTGAATTTGGTATTACAGTCCTTACTTGAAAAGGGAGAAATACATCAGATTTCTATTGAAGGACTTCCCGCTGTTTTTATTCGGAGTGATATATTTGAAAAATCATTTGAATCAGCAAAATCTGATATCAGATTGCTATCTCCGTTTGACAATGCCGTTATCCACCGTGACCGTATTAAACAAGTTTTTGATTTCGATTTCAGGCTTGAGTGCTATGTTCCCAAAGAAAAAAGACAATACGGCTATTTCTGTCTACCCATTTTATTTGGAAATACTTTTATTGGAAGAGTGGATTGTAAAGCTCACAGAAAGGATAAAAGATTTGAATTGATTCATCTCCATATTGAAAATACAGATATTGCTCTAGAGCTATGGTTACCATCATTTGTAGCGTCTGTAAAGCGTTTCGCCTTATTTAATGGTTGTGAATCATTACAAATCAGCCAAGTAAGTCCATCCGGATTCAAAAATTTAATTCATAATGCTTTATCTCGTTAATGCTAAAGCTTTATGAATGTAAAAACCTGCAATTGTAGTAATGCAGGTTTATTCTCTCATCTTTGTGTCACAAGCTTCTCCAGCCTTTTCCATTTTGTAATGGCATTTCTGCTCATCTTAAAATGACTGGCCAATTGTGAATTGTTCAGTCTGTTTTTTTTTTCTGATACTCCAGGACTCTCAAAATATCATTCTCGTTGTAAGCCCGATGCTTTTAAGAACATTTTTCATGATCTAAAAAGAATTTTAGCAAAATTATCATTAATAAAACGACGAAAAAAGTGAATTTTTATAGATTTTTGTTGATAAAAAGACATTCTGTTGATCGCTAGAAAAAAACTATATTTACCCTAAATAAAGGAAATGGAGCTTTTCCCCATTATTGATATCCAGGATTTCAGAGAAAAACAGCTTTCCGGAAATGAAAACTTTTCTTATTCCGAGCTTAAAGGCATTCATCATATTGAACGGCCTCACAGACATCATTTCTTTCTATTGGTACTTTTTGAACAAGCCGGAGGTCTTCATACCATCGATTTTAATGAATATAAAATAGGAAACAGACAAATTCATATCCTCTTTCCAAAGCAAGTGCACACCTGGAACCTTGAACAGCATACCATCGGCTATCAGCTTATGGTAGACCGGGAACATTTTGAAAAATTTTCATCCAATTTTCCTTTTTCTTTTGCTTATTATCAGAAAAACCCTGTACTCAATTTACCTGAATCTGTTTTTGATCTGCTTCTTTATGAATTTAAAGCGATTCAAAATGAATTGGAAGAAAAAGATATTCTTCCTGAAGTGATTCACGCAAGAACTGCAGTCATCATCGCCATGGTAAGTAAAGAAATTCGAAAAATTTTCCATGCCAACGAAAACAATCCTTACAATACCCGACTTGTAAAATTGAATGAACTTATTGACGAATTTTTCAAGGAAGAAAAATCAGTTTCATTTTATGCAGAAAAGCTGAATATTTCAATGAGCTATCTTACCAAAATATGCAGAACCCAATTGCAGACATCTCCTACTCAGCTTATTTTACAGCGTACCATTCTTGAAGCCAAGAGACTTCTAAAATCCACCGACCTATCAGTCAAAGAGATTGCTTTCGAGCTTGGATTTATTGACTCACCTTACTTTTCCAATTTCTTCAAACAACATATAGGAATTTCCCCAAAACAGTTCAGAGATCAGTGATCGATTTTTCAATGCTTGGATCGGATTCTTCATCTTCTTGAAAATGCTTCTGGCTAATTTTGCACAGCAAATTCAAACAGATGATACAGACCAATAATATAACAGATCCAAAAGCTGTACAGACAAAAATAGAAACAGAGCACACTAAACCCGAACTTACCCAATCCTTACTTTGGCTCATCACCATAACCACAGGTATTGTGGTAGGTAACAACTATTATAATCAACCTCTTCTGGGGCTGATGGCTAAAGACTTCCAGGTAACTGAAGCAGCGATCAGTATTATTGCGATGCTTACCCAAGTAGGCTTTGCGGTCGGGCTACTTTTTATTGTTCCTTTGGGAGATATGGTACAGCGAAAAAAATTAATACTTTCTATCTTTTTACTGATCATTGTTTCTCTCATGGGAATGGTTTTAGCCCCTACTCTTCCCTGGCTTTATATTGCCAGCTTCATGGTAGGATTCAGTTCGGTAGTCCCTCAGATGCTTGTTCCTTTGACTGCAGAATTATCTACTCCGGAAAAACGCAGCTCTTCTATAGGAATGGTTATGAGTGGTCTATTGCTGGGTATTCTTTTATCACGTGTTGCGGCAGGATTTATCGGAGATATTTGGGGTTGGAAGGCCATTTATTATATTGCGATCGGATGTATGGTGGCATTGATGGCATTACTCGCCATAAAACTTCCGGATGTAAAACCTACTTTTAAAGGTCATTACGGGCAATTGATGCATTCTTTAATCCATCTGACCAAAACACAGCCGGTTTTACGTCTTTCAGCTTTTAGAGGAGCTTTAGGTTTCGCCGGATTCAGCGCTTTTTGGATCACTCTTGTGTTTCATTTAGAAGAAGCTCCTTTCCATGCAGGATCTGCAGTGGCCGGTTCTTTTGGATTAATCGGTGCAGTAGGTGCTCTTGCTGCTTCGGCAGTAGGAAAAGTTGCTAAAAGGGTTTCTACATACACCATTATCCTTGTAGCGATATTCATGCTATTAGCAAGCTGGATTATCTTTTACTTTGGAGGATATACTTATTTCGGACTGATTCTTGGAGTGATCCTGATCGACCTGGGATTACAATCAATGCACATCAGTAATCAATCTACATTCTTTGCATTGAATATAGGTGCTACCAATCGACTGAATACAGTGTATATGTTCAGTTACTTTGCAGGAGGTTCTTTAGGAAGTTATCTCGCCTCTCAGGCCTGGAAGTATTTCAAATGGGATGGTGTTGTATTTACAGGATTATTCTGTACACTGTTGGTGCTGGCTGCTCATCTTCTCTATGGAAAAAAAACGTCCGTGAACTAGAACTAGATATTTTATAACTCTTTTTTAAAATCCTCAATATCTCACAGGTATTGAGGATTTTATATTTCATGAGTATGTCATAGTTTATTAATATAAAGAGCCATTGGGAAAAATTGTCCATCATGAAGCGTAGAATATCCATTTTATCACGTTGAAGAACAACGCAATTTTGTACTGTCAAAAACAAGTAAAGAACAATTTAAAATAAAAATTATGACAACAACAAAATTCAACGTTCCTACCCGTGAAGAGGTTTCAACTAACAACCAGGCTCTTTTTGATACTTTACAGAAAGGATTAGGGTTTATTCCCAATACCTATGCTACCATCGCCCTAAGCAGCACCGCATTGGAAAACTATATGACTTTCACCAATGCTAAGACTTCACTGAGCAAAAAAGAAAAAGAGGTCATCAACTTAGTGGTGAGTCAGGTAAACTCTTGTGATTATTGTCTGGCAGCCCACACTGCAATTGGTAAACTCAACAGTTTTAATGAAGAACAAATCATAGAAATTAGAAAAGGGAGCATCACTTTTGATAACAGATTTGATGCCTTAGCAAAATTTGCTAAAGCAATAGCGATTAACAAAGGACATATCGACAATGCAACTCTGGAAAACCTGCTTGATCAAGGTTTTTCAAAAGAAAATGTAATGGATATTATTCTTGCAGTAGCTGATATTTCAATCACAAATTATGTCAACAATATTACAAAAGTTCCTATTGATTTTCCACCTGCATCCCCATTAGATTAATTCTCACATCAATAATAACCACATAGATTAGTAAATCTGTGTGGTTTCCCTATGTCCCAATTAAAACTACATTTCATTACCTTTGAATTTTATAATCTCTGCAAATGTCAGGACAGAACAACTATACACTTATTAATCCCAATACAGGCAATCTTGCTTTTAAAATATTTGATTTTGAAAGCAGTGAACGTTTTGATCATATCCAGCGAAATAACTTCTTTTCACTAATTTTTATACTGGAAGGTTCCGGAGAAGTAAAGGCTGACTTTTCAAAACATCAGTTTCAGAACGGTGCCATGTTTGCTTTTTCTCCCTATCAGCCATTTCTATTTTCTTCTGATCAGGATTGCAAAGGATTTGCTGTACAGTTTCATCCGGATTTCTTTTGCATTCATAAACATCAGAATGAAGTAGCCTGTAACGGAGTGCTTTTCAACAATATCTATGAGCCTCCTTACTTAACTCTGAATACGGCTCAGCAAGAGCAAATCAATACTATTGTGACTCAGCTTAAAAATGAGATTCTTAATAAGGATCTTGCTCAATATGAGCTTTTGATTGCCCATCTCAAAATTCTTCTTATTCATCTTTCCAGAATAAAAATGGAGCAGCAGTCTGAAGAATCAAAGGAAAAAGTAATCGGTGAAAAGCCTTTTGTCTTGCAAAATTTAAAAGATGCGATTGAAGAGCATTTTAAAATTAAACATTCTGCCAGTGAATACGCCGAAATGTTGAATATTTCATCCAAAGCATTAGCTAAAATCACAAAAGCCCACTTTAATAAAACGGTTACAGAATTAATTTCTGAACGCATCATCATTGAGGCTAAGCGAGAACTGTATCTTACCTCCAAAACAATAAAAGAAATTGCTGGTGAATTAGGCTATCAGGATGAATATTACTTTAGTCGATTTTTTAAAACCAATGCAGATGTATCGCCTCAAATCTATCGGGATACTGTTGGTTTTGCTGTAGCAGAGAAATAAGTTTCTAATTCAGACAAAGCAATTACTATTTTGATTTTTAGTTCTTTAGTAATTGCTCTCTGTACTCTATTCCCCATTTTGCCATCGTATCAATAATATCATGCAGGCTCTTTCCAAAATCCGTAAGTTCATAATCTACGGTTACAGGCATGGTATTATTTTGAGTTCTACTCACCAGATTATTCATTTCCAAATCTTTCAACTCCTTTGAAAGCGTTTTTGCGGCAATCCCTTCAAGCTGTCTTTTCAGATCCATAAACCGCATTTTACCACCAAAATACAAATGGCTGATGATAATTGTCTTCCATTTCCCTTCCAGAAGGTATACTGTATCTTTAACTCCTCGGATATGGTTTTTACACTCCGGGCCAAGCTCTATTTTTTCCTTTTTCATCCTTAAAAATTAGAGTACAAAATTAAATAATTATTCAAAATCATTGAAACCTGGTTACTTATAGGTAACTGATTACCTATGGGTAACAGGTATAAGAAAGCTACTGCTTATGCTATAACTTTGCAGCATCCTCAATAAGAATACAATAAATAATAAAATTATGTCACTACACGAAACTCTCAATTGGAGATCTGCAACCAAAGGTTATAACGGAAAAACCATTGAAAATGAGAAACTAGAACAGATATTGGAAGCGATTCGCCTTGCTCCTTCAAGTTCAGGTTTACAGCCTTTTAAAGTATTGGTGATTAAAAATAAAGAACTCAGAGAAAAGCTGCAACCTATTTCCTGTAATCAGGATCAAATCGTACAGGCTTCTCATATTCTAGTCTTTGCGGCGTGGGACGAATATACCACAGAAAGAGTAGATTCATTCTTTGAATTCAGCAATCAGGTAAGAAATCTTCCCCCTACAACTACTGATGACTATCGTTTGAATTTATTAAGGATGTTGGAACAACAGACCAAAGATCAACACTTTAACAATGCATCCAAACAAACTTATATTGCTTTAGGTTTTGGACTTTTGGCTGCCGCAGACCTTAGAGTGGATGCCACCCCCATAGAAGGATTTAACAATGAGGCTGTAGATCAAATTCTTAACCTCCCGGAGAAAGGTTTAAAAAGTACCGTTCTAATGGCTCTTGGCTATAAAGATGAAGCTACAGACTGGTGGGGAAAACTGGACAGGGTAAGAAGATCGAAGGAAGAACTCTTTGTGGAGATCAACTAAAATAAACATAAAATAAATAATAAAAAGCTGGAGATCTTTTGAGGGTCTCCCTTTTTTTGTATTAATTTAATGGACTGATAAATCATTACAATGGATTTGAAATTAAGCATTCTCGATCAAACTCCTGTTATCAAAGGAGGCAGCGCTGCTCAGGCACTTGAAAATAGCCTGGCTCTAGCAAAAATGGCGGACGAATTGGGATATCATAGTATTTTGTACTCAGAACATCATGGTGTGGAAGCCTATGGAAGCTCAAGTCCTGAAATCCTGGCAGCAACTGTTTTAGCATATACCCAAAATATTAAAGTGGGCACCGGAGGAATTATGCTGCGTAATTATTCCGCTTTTAAAATTGCTGAGTGGGCAAAAATGCTGGCCATACTCTATCCCAACCGTTTTATATTAGGATTGGGAAAAGCTCCCGGAGGTCTGAAAGATGCCGTTCTTGCTTTGAATGGGCATAAACTTCCCATCCTTAATAATCTGAATGAAAAGTTGGAAGAAATCATTGCTTATCTAAAAGAACAAAACTACAAAGAAGCCGGAGTGTTTGCCCAACCCACTCACGTTTCTGCATTACCAGAGCTTACATGGCTGGGTTCTGGAGAAAACTCTGCAAAAGAAGCGGCAAAATATGGCATTTCCTACTCTATGGCTGATTTCATAGCAGACGGCTCAAATACTGAAATTCGTAACATGTATCTGGAGGAGTTTAATGAGGAAGGATATCACAATCAACCTTCCTTTCAGGTAGCTATTTCTGTTTCTGTTGCTGAGAATATGGAACAAGCACGCCGAAACGCATTTGGAATGGTATATCAGTTTGTTGAATCCAGAAAAATCCAAGCTCCCGGCGCATTGAGATCTTCTGAAGAAGTGGAAACTCTTATTAATGGGAGTGAAGACGAAGAATTATTTAATACTTTACTAAATAAGGTTATCATAGGCACACCGGATACTATACATTCAAAACTAAAAGAAAAAGCAGTACAATACGGAACTGATGATCTTGTTCTATTATCGAATATGTTCCGAGAAGAAGACCGGATCTTTACTTATAAAAGCATTATTAAGTAAAAGTCTGCTCATTTTAACCATGGGCAGACCTATTTTCTTATTTTAAATTTTACTTATTTAAGGTTTCGGGATTCTAATTCTTTTTCTAATGCCTGGCTACGTCTGTTCCATTGAGTTCCCAGAAATACAGCAAAAAATAATGGAAACAGGGTAAAAAAACCAATCCCGTGGCTTACGCTGCTATATACAGCTACCCCAATGAAGCCCCCTATGAGAGCAGCAGTCACAATTTTATCAGATTTAGATTTGTTTTTCTTCTCTAATAATTCCTGATCAGTTAATTCTTTTAATCCTTTTTCACTCATGGTTATTGTTTTAGTTTTTATCTGAAATTTCTGCTAACTTACAAAAGTTTCGTTTTAAAATGAAAAATTTAAAGATTTTAATTAATTGACAGCCTGGCTCATAAGTTCAGTGGTAATTCTTAAAGATTTTAAAAGATTTTTATTATCAAAAAATAATGTTGAATAATGTTTTTCTCTTTTAAAAATCAGCTCTGAACCTCCCGGAAACTCACTATTATTATCTAGTTTCTGTACTTTTGCTCCGTATTTTTTGAACTTAGCTTTGGCTTCTTCCAGTGTCGTTTTATTCAAAACAAGACTATAAGGCAACCCTTCTATGATCAATGGCTGGCCATCCGGGATTTCAAAGAACATTTCATTGATTGTATTATTCTTTCCAAGGCCGGAATATAATCCTAATCCTGCTTCCGTAATCCATTTAGCATATTTTTCCTCATTAGCATCTTCATAGAAAACAGTTTCTGTATGCAATGCTTTTGAAATTTTATCTGTGGTTTGTGGAAAAATAAATTCTGAGTTTTTATCCAGTAAAGAATTCAAATCAACTTTTTTTTGCGAAAATGCAGTAAAGCTTATGAATTGTAAAATTACTGCCAGCCCTAAAGTAAACGGTTTTATCTTCATATCAACTATTTTAATGGTTTTCGGGTTTAAAGATATTAAAATTGTTGGAAGCCGAAAGAAATAGACCGGAAGTTATTATTGAACAAGCTATTATTAAACCACAATGGAGACACAAAAACTTTGTGACTTTTGTGGTTAAACTTAGACAGACTTATCGAATACCATACTTTTTTCAGTTTTTGCCTTTCTTAGATGAAGAATGAACAGTTTTTAATAAAGAAAACCGGAAAAAAATAATGTAAATTTGCCCTAACTTACCGCAAAGGTTGAGTCTTTTTAGTTTGAATATAATGAAAAAAACAGCATTTTCTTTACTGGCACTTGTGATACATCTGGCCTGCCAGGCACAAAATTTTGACGTTATTCCATTAGGAATCTATGGAGGAGAACAGGAAGATAATTTATCGGCATATCTGGTGGGAGCCACCAAAGACAACACTTTTCTTTGTCTTGATGCCGGTACTGTAAACACAGGAATCCGAAAAGCAATCCAGGAGAAAAGTCTTAACGGAACTGAAGAAACGGTTCTGAAAGAGCAGATCAAAGGTTATTTTATTTCTCATGGTCATTTGGATCATTTGGCAGGTCTTATTATCAACTCTCCGGCTGATTCCAAAAAAGATATTTTCGCCATCCCATCTGTTATTCAAATTTTTCAGAATCATTATTTTATTACAGATACCTGGATCAATTTTGCTGATCAGGGACAGAAACCAATCCTTGGAAAGTATCATTATAATGAGCTTCAGGAAGGGGTGGAAATTCCAACGAAGAAGACTTCTTTCTTCTTAACTGGGTATGAATTAAGCCATGTCAATCCATACAAGAGCAGCGCTGCTCTTGTAAGAAATGAAGACCATTACCTTCTTTATTTGGGTGATACAGGAGCGGATAGAATTGAGAAATCTGACCGTATGGACAACCTCTGGAAAAATGTAGCACCACTCGTACAGAACAAACAGTTGAACACTATACTGATTGAAGTTTCCTTCCCAAACAGCCAGCCTGAAAACCTACTGTTTGGACATCTTACGCCTAACCTATTGGTGGAAGAATTGGAGAAACTAAAAGATAAAACAGGGCAGAAAGATCTGGAAGGCCTGAATATTGTGGTTACTCATAGAAAACCAACAGGTAAAAATCCTGAGATCATCAAACAGGAATTATTGAAAAACAACCCTTTAAAGGTAAAGTACATCTTTCCTGAACAGGGTAAAAGAATTAATTTACCTTAATTATAAAAAGCGATGAGCCGTGGGTTTCATCGCTTTTTAGTTTATTAATCTGGATATCATTTCTGAAAACTCCCCGATTAATTGATTATTTCTCCTTTATTATTTTCCAGTTTTCCACGAAATTTCTGAATATCTTCAGGATTAGGTTTATTCCAGTCTGTTGCTTCTCCTACAATTTTCAATGGAAATTCTGAACGATAAGAACGGGTCAGATTGCCTGGAAATTTTTTATCCGTCAGATTGGGATCATTTTCAAAAATACCTGTTGGTTCTACTACATATACCCGCTCAACTCCATCACCTTTCGCTAATGTTGCAGCAAGACCCGCTCCATTAAGCAGAGCCGTAAAGTAAATATGGTTCATCTTAAAATCAGATTTATAATTGGAATTGCCTCCTGCTGTCAGCAAATCTCCTATTTGCAGATCTGCTTTTGTACCATGATAAAAAGGGCCTTTATCAAAAATTTCATCTTTCACCTTTACCGCAAGCTCATTATATTCTTTTGATTTTTCCGAATCAGAAAGTTCTTGATAACACTCAGCAATCTTTGAATATAAAGAATACAAAGCGCTTTTCGTTGTATTATCATTAGGTTTTAAAGAATGATATAAAGCTATTTCAAACCATTTTAAACGCTCGGAAGAGTTTTTTTGAGACCTCCCCATATAATATGCTGCAAGAAATTTTTCAACATCGTTTGTGGCTTCACTCCAGCCTTGTTCAAATAATTTACCGGCTTCTTCTGGTTTGTTTTGTTCCTCCATACTTATTCCCTGAATACAGAGCTTTACAACTTTATTGAAAGGTGAAAATTCCATGGTATCTTTATTTTGATCAATTACTAGTGGTAAGATTTTCAATGTGCTATAACAAATGTATACAAATATTCTTCCTTGTTTATTGTACTCTTCAATTTTCTTTACTTGCCCTTTTCAGAAAGACAGGATTATACCATTACCATTGAATCAATCAACTAGCTTTATCACTGGATTGATGGTCTAAAATCTAAAAATTAATCCTATATTTAAAGGAATATAACAGCAAACTGCTCAATCAATAATAACGATAACTTCTAAAAAATGGATAAGGAACTGATCGAAAGAATACAAAATAAAAAGCATTACTATGAAAATGTCGAAGCGCTGGAAAAGCATCTGGACACTCATTTTGAAAGTGACGAAATAACTGTTTTCCATGAAATGGTATCTCTGGATTTTCATCTGGATGTTTATTTTATTCAACCTAAAGATGAAGATTTCAATCTGCTGATAACTGCCGGGATGAGTTTATTAGAAATGAAGGTTCAGGATACTATTCAGGATAAGGAAGAGTATGCTTTTGCTGAACTCTTGATTTTACTCCCTAAAGATATTAAATTTGAAAAAACGTTTCCAAGTGAGGGAAAGAACGACTGGATCATCGCCTTGATAAAAGAAATGGCAAGGTTTCCACATCACCAGGATACATTCCTTACAGAAGGGCACTCGTTACAGGCATGGAGTGATATTTCAGAGCCTTATGATGAAAACACTCAGTTTACAAGCTCTATTTTATTGCCTTCCGCCACTTTTGACGATGATTTTATGCAAATTACCAGTGAAGACAGAATCATTAATCTGTACACTCTTTTTCCACTCTATCAAAATGAATTGGAATATAAAATAGAAAATGGCTACGACAAGTTTTTCGACTTATTGATAGAAGGTAATATCCCTGATATTCTCAATAATAACCGTAAAAATTTATTGGAATAAACGGTTTATAAAAAACGATTAAGTCTGATCATTGGATTCCTATTCTGATTTTCAGACTTTTAAATTATTTCTTTTTGATAATGATATCTCCATCTGATAACCTTACATTTTCATTATTTATATTCAGCTCAACCCATTGTTTTGGGTCATCAGACTCGCAATCATTGATGATTCTATAATCTGAGTATCCTGTGCGGAAATCCGGCAGCTCCAAAATCATATCAACAGTCTTTTTACTGATTTGATAGCCGTTAAACATATCTAATAGATGAACAGTTTCTGACAATTCTTCCTTCAGCTGTACATTAGATTCTTTATTTACTTCATTACTGATTAAATCATTCAGTTTTTCAATTTCTCTAACAATAAACTCCCTTGCCGTCATAATGATTTGCATTGATTCTTTTACTCAAAATTAGCCATTTCCCAACTTTTTACATCTAGAAATATTCCAAACCCAATCCTTTAGTCTTAAATATCAACAATAACTTTAAAATCATAAGCCTCAATTGTCATAAAATCTTTAAATTTAAACAAGTATGTAATTAAGTATCATCATGAAATGGAAAGGTGTCAAAAAATTAAAAAGGAGTCATTCAATTATTCAGGTTGAAAATGTTTTTGGAAAGAAGCTGCCACCCGAATATAAGACTTTAATTCTCATTTGTAATAACGGGTATCCTGAGCCTAACCTCTTGAATCTACAAGATAAAAAAGGTAAAGTATTTGGAGAGCTTTTAAATTTTAATCTGGATGAGAAAGGTAATATCTTAGAACATTATTCTTGGATGAAGGACAAGCTTCCTTTAAATGTATTCCCTATTACAATAACACCTGGTGGAGATTATTTATGTTATAACTATCAGGAAAATTCAGCCAGTCCAACGATTGTATATTGGGATCATGAACAAAATTCTGATATTATTAATGATGAAAGAATCATCTCTGAAAATCAAAAATACAATTTAGATTTTGTCGCCAACACCATAGTAGAATTACTTTCTCAATTGAATGAGAATGATACCGATGAAATAGACACTGGTGATGTGGTCACCCTATGGGAAGATTTTCTAAACGAAGAGGAATTAAAAAAATTAAGTGACAAGGATTTAGAAGAGGTAAACTATAGAAGAGCCAGACAAGGATGGGCTCCCATTGAAAAGTAAAAGTGTAAAATACCTATATATATTGTAGTTAAGATGCATCAACAAGAAATCTCAGAAAAGGAAATTCCGTTTGTTCTCAACCGATTCAACCGGAGTTTATGGTGGTCATTATTGGTCTTCCCTTTTATACTTATCATTATATTTCTGCCTTTATACCTTGTTATTTTCTTTATCAACTCGTTTTTTCTTAAACAACATTTTGATCATCAGGAGGTTTTTACCTATTATTTCATAGCAATTCTTACTTTAGTTGTTATTAACTTTTTATATGGGAAAATAATTATTGGAAATAAGATCAAGAAAAAAGAAGTGTACAAAATACAAGAATCCTTTCTTGTTCAAAAAAAAGACTCTTATACTTACACTTCGGAAACAGCATCAGACAGCCATTATTTTAAACTTTACTTATCTGGAGAAGACCATCAGCAAAAAGGGATATATGTATCCAAAGAAGATTACAAAAGAATCAAAGAAGGAAGTTCTATCAGTTTAACTTATTTTAAAATTGTAGATATTCCTGTAGAAGGCTTTTATGAGAGTGAAAAAATGGATTCTTTCCGTTTTTTTGTTGTAAACAGATGGGAGCATATCAAAAGACAATTATTTTTCTGCTGAACCAGGTATTCATTTACGTTTTAATGGCAATTACATACAATTTGTAATGTAAAATCAAACTTTAAGTCTTAATTTCGGCTATAAATGTACTTTTTTTTCCGAAATTTGAATATGGCTTTATTCTTAACTCCTGACAATGTTTATAAACTGTACAATATTGATCCTTCAAAAAAGATGGAAGGTATCGTTATTCTGCATCAACAAAACCATCCCGGAAAGGAATACACAGAGCACACTCGTGTATTTGACGGATTGCTATTAGGATTTATGATACAAGGATCCATGAAAGCTCAGATCCATTTTCTGGAATATGAACTCAATGCAGGAGACATCGCCGTCTTACAACCCAAACTGATGATTGACACCCAATCTCTTAGCAAAAATGCAGAAATAGTAACCATTGGCCTTTCACTAGATTTTATTGCTGCATTTCCAATCTTGCGTGAATTTGTGATGAACTCTCAAGTCCGATGGCAGCCGGTTATCAGGCTTCAGCATGAAGAAATAAGATTACAGAAAGAGTTGGTAACATTAATCCAAAACTTTTACCATAAAACCCCAAGCCCAAGAAAGACTGAAATGCTGCGCCATCTCGTAATTGCACTGATGTGCATGATTTCCGAAGCTTATTCCGGGTTGGCAGATCAGAATAATTTCACAAAGAACCGTACCCATGAAATCATTGATGATTTTTATTTGCTGATTTCAAAATATGCCACCCAACAAAGAAGTGTTAGATTCTACGCAGAAAAACTACATTTAACACCACAATATCTTTCTACTTTTTTGAAACAGAAAACAGGAAAATCAGTTTTGCAATGGATTGACCATGCTATGATTCTCCATGCTAAAACACAACTCAAGTCAACAAATTTATCCATTAAGCAGATTAGTCATGATTTACATTTTGAAAACTCCAGTGTATTCTGCAGATTTTTTAAAAAAATTACAGGGGTCTCACCAAGAGCTTTCAGAAACGGTTCATAAAACACTGCCCTATAGCATTTATATTTGTAAAGGCCTCAATATGATCTTAAAAAAAGATAATTTATTGATCATTTACTAAAAACAGAATCTATATCACATTACAAATTGCATATAAACACCATGAAAGTGTAACAGAAATACGGCCTGCCTAGTTTTACTTTTACACCATGAAAAATTCAACAAAAAAAGCAGCAATTGGGTTTATATTTGTAACCTTGCTGATTGACATTACAGGATGGGGAATCATACTTCCGGTAGTTCCAAAACTTATTAAAGAGCTTATTCATGGTGATATCAGTGAAGCGGCTCAATATGGCGGATGGCTTGGTTTTACTTATGCTTTTACACAATTTATATTTTCTCCTGTCATAGGAAATCTTAGTGACCAGTATGGAAGACGGCCTATTATTTTAATTTCTCTTTTTGGATTTGCTGTAGACTATCTTTTTTTAGCACTCGCTCCCTCCATCGGATGGTTATTTCTAGGAAGAATTATTGCAGGGCTTACAGGAGCCAGCATATCAACAGCAAGTGCTTATATTGCTGATATTTCAACAGATAAAGACAGGGCTAAAAATTTTGGTATGATTGGAGCGGCTTTAGGTTTAGGATTCATCATTGGCCCGGTTATCGGTGGATTATTAGGTCATTATGGCGCAAGAGTTCCTTTCTATGCTGCGGCCGGTCTGTGTTTTTTAAATTTTCTTTATGGTTATTTTATTCTTCCGGAAAGTCTTGATCAGAATAAGCGCAGAGCATTTGTATGGAAACGGGCTAATCCGATCGGATCACTTCATTTTTTAAGAAAACACCGTGAAATCTCAGGTTTAGTTATCGCTTTAGTTCTGGTTTATATTGGAATTCATGCTGTACAAAGCAACTGGCATTTCTTTACGATGTATAAATTTGGCTGGACTGAGCGCATGGTAGGAGTTTCCCTTGGAACCCTCGGATTATTACTAGGATTAGTTCAGGGAGTTTTGATAAGGTGGACAACTCCAAAATTAGGTGAACAAAAGAGTGTTTATTATGGTTTGGTGTGTTACGCTCTAGGATTGTTATTATTTGCTTTTGCTACTCAGGGATGGATGATGTTTGTTTTCCTTATCCCCTATAGCCTGGGTGGAATCTGTGGCCCAGCGCTACAATCCATCATCACTAAAAATATCCCATCCAATGAACAGGGAGAGCTTCAGGGATCATTAACAAGTTTAGTAAGTGCTACTTCTATCATAGGGCCTCCAATAATGACAAATTTATTCTACTATTTCACTCATGACGAAGCGCCTTTCAAATTTTCAGGAGCACCATTTTTTCTAGCTTCCGTATTAATGACAATCAGTGTAATCATAGTATATTTTGTTTTCCGACAAAATAAAAGTAATTAAATTGGGAAAAGCCTAAAGAAAGTCGTCGCATTGGACTAAAGACTGGATGGATTTTCCAATGTGCGACATCTGTTACCTGCCTGAAAACCGGGAAGCTTATGCCATTGAACCTGTCCATATTGAATTTTTAACGTTTAGTGAAAATCGATTCCATGATCGCAGCCAGTTTCAAAAAGAAAATGACGATCATTGGAGGGAAATTAAATTACAACCATAATTAGGTCTTAGAAAAAGAAAAATCCTGCAATTTTTAAAATTGCAGGATTTTTAGTTTTTTAAACTTGCTATGAAAGCAATGTTATCCGCGGAGAGTGAGGGATTCGAACTATTTGATATAAGCTGTTGAAAATGAATCTATTTGATGATTTAAATTCAACAATAGCCACGAATTTGCCACAACTCCATAAATATTTTAATCTACAAAATCTAACAAAAGATTTAAAGAACGTTTTAGTTTTGATATTACAAATATAATAAAAATCATCTTTTAGTAGAGGTAAGATATTCTTTTATTTAATCAATCATGATAAAGACACCTAGTGAATTTTTTAATACTATGCTCTTTTTTTCCATTTCAGAGAAGAATTCTTATTTCTATTTTGAAAGTAATGCTCTGCTGCTAAGAGTGTATCCTCAATAGATACAACTTTCATCGGCGAATAAAATAGTTGTTCTCCTGCAATTACTATCGGTATATGTTTTCTGCTTGAATTCTGTTCTTTATTTATAAGATCAAAAATAATTCCGTCTATGGAAACTGAAACAGCATAATTATCATTACCACCACCAATGTACAATTCGGAAAAGGTATCTTTTGCTATTATCTCGGTAAATTCAGACTGATCTAAACGAATAATAAAATCTTCTAACTGTGTGAAGCGTTTAATAATAAAGGTCTCCCTAACAATGGAGCTTCGGTTCCATCGGTCAAAAATAATTTGCATAAAATTTATGTTTTTTAATATCAAGCCAAGAACTGGTTCTATCGTTCTTGTTTAAACTCTTCCCATACTTCTTGAGTATATTTCTTTTCCTCAAATATTTTAAATATGCCACCTCTGTAATTATCAAAATCTGTCCAAACTTCATAATTTGTCCGATCGTACAGTTAGTCGTTGCCATCAATAACATTACGGCAGCTGTCTTTTTTATTATGTTAGGATCTTTTCAATGATTTTTTTCATTTTTGATTCAATAAAAATATAGCTTCTCAAGAACAAGAAACAGTATTGTATTGGCTGTAGCAGTATGTTTTTTTCTGAATTTGTTCCATTTAAACCAATGGAAATTCTTATCGAACAAAATTAAAGCTGATTCTATCAGCTTTAATTTATAAAATTCATTTTCTTAAATTGTAGTGGATTATCCCTTGTGAAGAATTATATTTCAAAGTCTATTCCGGGATAGTCTTGTAATAATTTGTATTTACTCTCTTTTAATAATTCTATCTGGGGAACTATCTGAGGTGTAAGGTGCCAACTATTGATAGTTAACTGCATTAAATCATTATTGGGTTGATATTTTGGTAAACCAAGTCTTGATCTTATATTGAGCCATAATACAATTTCAATTGCAAATACGAAATAGTCAGAAGAGGCAAAGTCAGGTGTTCTGTCTTTATATTCATCCTCATCGGACTGCTCAATATGAAAAATACTTAATTCATCAACCAATTGAGCTAGTAAGTTTAAATCTTTGGTATCCCAGTGTTCCAATGCTTTATTATATGGTGCTAGGTCGTCCGGGGAATTTAATTTGCTCTGATCTAGCTCAATTCCTTGCCATTTGCAGAAAAGTTCTAACATAAACCAAACATGTTTGTAGGCAGGATTCCATCCGTTATATTGTTTTCCGTACAACATCTCTATTAAGACATGTCCATATTTTATTGCTATTTCATCCCACCCCAGAAGTAATCCCTGTGCCAGATGTTTTATCGCCTTATCAAATTGTAAAGCTTGTCTATAAGTTTCAACTTTTTTCCCCAGAAAATAACGCACATTGTTAGACTCTATACCAAATAGAGTTGAGTTAGATAGTAATTCATAATCTACTTTATTTTCTTTTAAAAACTTTTCAATAAAATTCCAATGATACCAAACTGATAAATATTCAAGTCCTGAAGTTACTGCTACAGCACTTTTCTTTCCATCCAGAAATTCTTGAATTTCTGCGATCGATTGTGAATAGTGGCTCTGTAGTCTACCTATTTGCTCTGTTTTTTTACCGATTGTATATTCTTTTGACTCAATTAAATTTTTCATATTTCTTTTTTATTTACCAGTCCCGAAGTACTGGATTCCCTCTTAAATTACCGTTATCATCTACGTAAATATCCATTTTTTCAGTCTTAACTTCTTTACCACTTAATTCTGCCTCTTCTTGAAGCCTCAAGGCCTCTCTTGCCTGTTGAGAACTTTGTCCATCTGTATAACCATCTTCTCCATTAGCCGCACGCTGTAAGCGGTCATTGGTATATTGCTCTCCTCCCATATTTCTCTGGTCTGGACTCATTGGAATTTCTTTAGTATCTCCATTGTTCCACAGACGTTCCTGCTGGGAGGTTTTAACTTCTGTCTTTATCATTTCTCCTGTTCCGGATTTTCTAGCGACTATATCAACGCCGTTTCCTGATCTATTTTGGACTGCATAGAATTCATCATATCCCAAAGACCTATAATAATCTTCAGCAATTCTTTCTCCAAAATCCCCCAGCTTTTCGCTACTTAATTTTGTGTAATTTGCAGCATTAAACTCTGGTAAAGCATTTCCACGTTCAAACAAGAATTTCTTTCCTGCCCGAATAGCTTTCGCTACAGCTTTCTTTGCAGCAGCAACAGATTCCAACGTAATATTTTCATGTGTTGCAGCTCCTTTTGTCATCAGACCTAATGAGACAGCAGAAAGTCCGGCATAATACAAATCTGTATATAATGCACCTGTTCCGTGGCCATTATGTGCCTCTGGTATATTATTCCCAGCAGCATCTTTCGCATAACCGCCCTGATAATACCCACTTTGTAAGCGGTCGTAAATATTAATAAAGGGTTGTTCGAACATGGTAGCACCTGCCTTTGCCTCTTCTTTTGTATCGCTAAAAGCTTTACCTTCTCGTAACATACCCTCAAAAAGTACTTGATCGGCAACACCGATTCCTCTCGCTGTTGCATTAAGAGCAACAAAATTAAGCATGGCGGTTCCCATTGCTGGAGTTGCAGTACCTGCAAAAGCACCCAATCCTGAAGTTCCAAGCTTACCGATCAAAGCTCCCTCCAATAAAGCCCATCCTGTATTTCTAGCAGTATAGACAAGTGCTTGCCATTGGCTTGTGATTCCAGGAGCATAAGTTATTACACCTCCTATTGGACACATCATTTGACATTTTGAAGTAAGAGAATAGGCATCCCTTCGACCATATGCGTTCAAAGTTGAATATCCTACCCATTTTCTAAATGGAGCCGCTAATCCACCACATAAAGCTGCGCTAGCAGCCACCGCTACAGCTGCAAGTACAAGTAAAGCAGCGCCACCAGTAACTACTCCTGCTGCTGCAATTGCTGCTGCTAGAACCAACGTCCACCGACAGCAAAAATCACCTATTTGCTGAGTTGCCGTATCGTCTTTAACAAGATAATAAAATTTATCTTTTGTAGCGTGATTATGCTGGGTGGGATATATTTTTGCGGGAGCTAAGCCTGATGAACAAGTAAAATACATATCACTGTTCAAAGCTACATTTCCAGTTTGACTATCACTCATATTGTTGTAATTTATAATAGACTTCACCACTAAACTTTTCATTTATGACCTCCCTAAAACGTACTTGACCATCTTTGAGAAATCCGTTTGCTCTATCTATATTATAATTGGCATTGTAAACATAAATAGGTTTTACCATGTTAAAATCTGAAATTGGAAATCCTCCATACAGATTTTTTATATGATTTTCATCTAGAATGCTGGGATAACCTTCTATTTGTATATTAATAGCGTTGTCATAATCATTACTTGCATTACTTTCATATCGCAAATCAAAAGGGATGGTTCCCGATCTATACAAATTTGGGATATTCTTTCTTACTCTACTAAAAAAATCTCTACCATATAAGCCATTTAGATAAATGGTGAAAAATTCCATATTTTTTACCATTGCTTCAACACCGCCCTTGCTTTCAAAAGTTTCGTCTTGTATTTTAAACAATTCTACTAAAGATGTATTGCCGCGGTTGTACTCAATGGCTTCAGATTTGACATCCTCCCAACGATCTTTTATCTGCTCCAAGTTATCAACTCTGAGGAAATTGCCCTGTCGGTCAACCGTAAACTTTACTTCATTAAGAGCTTTTTGCATTTGACTGACTACTTTATGTATTTCTATGTATCCAGAATTGTCTGCCTTAACCATGCTATGATCTAGTGTAATCAGTTCAAATGAGTAATGTTGTGTTCCAATTTCGATCAAACTTAGCATCCACCTAATTTGTACTTCATTATCACTCGTAAACCCGTTGAGGTTCATATTGCTTTTAATTGTAACTAGATACTTTCTTGTAGCTAAGGATTTAAAATCTATAGTATACTCCATTGCAGTAATCTTAATTAATAAATACATTTCCACCACTCCAAGAACCTTCTCCGGTAATTTCAATTTTTGCTCCATTTACTTTGATACCAGCCGTAGAAATTTCTATACTGTTATCTCCAACTTTAAGCGTTAATTTATCGAGTGAACTAAGATCAATTACACCATCTTTGCCCATAGTCAATACACTTTGTCCATTTCCTACATCTGTTTTATGAGTATCTCCAACATTCACAGTGTTCTTTTGCCCCACAGTAACAGATTTGTTTTTATTAGCTTTTGTATCAGCATTTCCAGCTCCATCAAACTTCATATTTGCTCCACCTTGATCCGTTAGAAAAACAGAACCTTCACCATCGTTCAGCTCTAGTTTGTTTCCGCTACGACTACTTAAGCTCTTGATATTATTACCAGCACCGCCACCAGCACCAATCCCGCCATGATACATTCCGCCCATAACAAAAGGTCTGTCAGGATGGAGGTGAACAAAGTTTACAATGACCTGATCCCCAACTTCTGGAATGGACATAAATCCCCTGTTTTTACCGACTTTTTCACTACTACCAGCATCTGGGGACATAACACGTATGAATTCTGTACTATCTGATCCGCTTTGCCAATCCAACTGAACCTGTACGCGCCCCTGATTCAGAGGATCAGTATTAGAAACCACTTTTCCAAATTGTGGTTCAGCTACCGGAATAATAAATTCCGGTCTTGGAATGTAACCTGTATCAGAAGCTATTGCCTGAAATGATCCATCATAATATCCTCTCGCATCTACTTCATGGGTAACTTCAATTAACATTAACTTTGTAAAGTAGGAGGTATCATTAGAATCAGTCTTCCTCATCTCAATTTCAGCTATACAACCAGGATACAGAAATGGAACTGTCGTATTTCCAGAAGTGACAAAAACCTCTGACGCTTTACTACCTGCTGTTCCTTTTTGTGAAGCATCAATATCCATAAATGACGATGCCCTGATGGGAGCAACCCTTAAAGATGGTGTCTGAAATGTTCTTTCAGAAATCTCGTAAGCGCGTTTTGCTATATCAGAAGTGTGATTGATTTTTGGATCACCGCCCTTAAACTTCTCGTTTTTACTGCTATTGTAACCATAGAACGAAGGTTTTACATGCTGCGCCTTCATCTTAACTTTAATATCTGTCAGGTTACTACCATAGGTTAACTTCACAGGCTTCTCCTGTGGTGGTAACTGTCCAAAATGCAATACTTCTCCATCATAGAAAAACTGTTCCCCGTAGGCTTCTGCCATTCTTGCCAAATAATTGTAATGGGTTTCTTCATATTGACAACTGTAAGGGACATTACCATGCTTTGCATCAACTCTAAAGTCAAATCGGCCTTGTCCGAACCCCTGCTGGATAACCTCCGTAGCAATACTATTCAGGCTCATCGGTTGGGCTCCACCAAAACTTTGAATATGAGGTGCCGCATCTAAAAGTATAGTTGGGCTAGAGCCCGACAATACAAGGTTGCCCAAACTTCCCTGATTCTGACTGAAACCAACTTCTGTAATGACTCCTACAAAGTTCCGTTCAGGCCCTTCTTCGATGTCTTTGTACTTGAAGACAACAGTTATCCTTTTTCCCAGAAGATTGTGCGCTTCTTCAAGATTATGGTTCTCAGGATTCCCCAGGCTATCATGAGCTAGAATAAGCTCAAATTCATGATGTTTTGTAGCACTCTGAACCAGTTTAAAATGCTTGAAATACTTAATAGGCTTTCCTTCAACATGAATGTCAAGGCGAACGACACGGTTTATTCCAGCAATGGCATTTTCTGGAATTGCCTGTGCATTGAAAATCTTAGATGTGGGCTGTTGAGCCCAAACTCTGTTTTGTACAACGGTAGGAGCAGTAGGGATTAAAGGCTGGTTCATAAAGCTCTGAGCCATGCTACCTGCCGTCTTAATGGTTGAAAGCGTTTTATTGGAAGTCGGAATATTCATAGCTATTTCCTGAATATTTTTTGCGATATCTCCGTTTACTGAATCTGCTCCTTTCTTTGGCAGATTCTTATCATCTTGAAACATGACATAATTTTTTTCGGTTGTGTTGATTTACGGATTGGAACTATGTCCAAATAAGATGAGACTATTTAGGTCAAATCGCAGCTGGTAAATCATGGTCTCCACAGGATATTTACTTTCATAGCTGGTTTGAATAATATCGGAGAGAATTTAGTTGGGAACTAAAACTCTTACTAAGTACTTACGATAAGTATTATTTTAGATTGATTGCTTTGTATTTTCATAAGTTTTTTTATTGATTTAGTTTTGCAATATATTACGTATAAATTTCACCCACAAATGAAATAGGTGTTAATTTAAAAATTGTCGTAGTTCTACGATTCTTATTATCCAGCAACTTACAATTTATTTTTTTGATTTCATTACGGGTTTCCGTAATGAGTTCTCCGTAGAATGCTGTAGTATTGGTTTTTAAAAAAAGTGAAGATTAAAATCTAATTATTATACGGGTCTACTACGTGATTTGTCTTGAAGGGTAAATGAAGTACGTACTACATGGTGCTAATTTGTTAATAAGCACCAGCTAAAATCAATTAAGCACCACAAAGTTTTGGATTGTAATAGTTATTTAGATTTAAATTGTGTTCATTCCGAAAAATGAGCATCCATTTACTGACTGAATTGATTAATCAGCTTAAGTGTAGATCAGTGGATGTTTTCAGGATACAAAAAGCATATTATTTATGTTCATTTTCTGGAAAAGAAGCAGTATGTTGTTGCTGATCTGTTCAGTTTGACCATAAATTTAGCAATAAATTAGGTTTTCATGGTACGTTGTTTCAACTATACCGGAGTAATGGTCTTCATTGAATGAATTTACCTGAATCTCCGGATAGTTGATTTTAAAATCTGGACTTGATAAAGAATAAACGCCAAATGATTATTTAGCTATATACTATTTTAAAAGTCAGTTCACCAGCTGCCATGTCATTTCTATTTCCATCAGTAGATGCTTTTACCGTGCTAACCGATTCAATCCATTTTGCATATCCGGGCTCTGTTGGCGGATTGGGATAATCAAGGGTAATCGGTAAGCGACTGACGAAACAGAAAGCACATTGATCACCATAGAATTGCGCCGTTCGAACGTCAATATTAAGCAGAAATTGGTTCTGGCTTGCTGATAGATCAAAATTACCTTCGATCCATTGTTTAAAACCGTCCCGGATCAGCTTTGCTTCAGCTTGCAGCATACTGTCAGGAAGACCATATAAATAATCAATCATGCTGTTAACACCAGTTGGTGTAAATGGGTATTTTGCCATATAGTCAAGTTTTTTGGTTATTATTTTCTTTTGATTTATTAATCTGAAGTTAACAAAAAGAGCTTTTTCTTATATTTAATAATTAGAATTTCACTATGCTTTGAATAATATTCATCTGAAAACCATGATAAACAATATTTACAACAACAAGAAGACACGTGTAAGCGCAGCAGTGATAGCAGCATTTTATATCGTGATCCATGGGAAACCATTTAATTTACTCAAAGCATTATATTCCCTCGGATTTTATATTGCTTTAGCAATCAGTATTGTGGTGGCTATGTTTCTCGTCCAGGTTGTTCACAGATGTACAGTATTATTGGATCAAAAATATGACTGGAGGACTATGTTGTTCACCCGTATTGTTATGCAGAGCGTTTTTGGAATAGTATTGCCATGCCTCATAGATCTAATAATAATGTCGCTTTTTTTTCAGTTACAGGGACAAAATGCATGGGAAAACGGATTCATTCATATTGATTTTCCGGTAATCATACTACTGATGGTTATTTTAAACCTATACTATCTGATTTACTATTTACTCTATACAAGAAGTAATGAAGAACCTATACAGCTAGCTGCTAAAAAGCAAATTTTAAAAGCAGGCCCGTCGACGCTCATTGTTCATTATAATGGAAAACATATTCAATTTAACGTTAATGACGATATTATCTTCTTTTTTAGATCAGGTCGGTATGTTAAAGCTCTGACTGTACATGGCAACGAATATGTGATCCCTCAAACGATTGGTGAGTTGGAAGACAGTTATGCTCATGTAGATTTTTGTCGGATTAACAGGGCTGTGCTGATTAATTGTACGACGGTTCGTGGGTATGCAACTGGTGATAAAAGGGGAAGTTTTCGTATTATCTTCAAACCGCCAATAGCTGAAATTGTCGATAGTTATGGAAACGCAAATTTTAGTATAACCAAAGATTTTTTTTCAGTATTTCGGGATAGATTCGAGAAATTGTGATTTAAAAACTTATAAGAATATTAAAAATATCTCGATTTTTTGATGTTTTCCATGACAGATTTTACATACTTCACGACATATTTCTGTAGGTTTCGTATACAAATTATGTATGTTTCGCAACATCCACGAATTTATCGTATTGTTTTATAAGCATTATTCACTTTACATTTGGCTTGAAGGTGGACTTTAAAACTGTCTGAAAGTTTAACCGTAAAAAATAGCCTCACAGCATATCAATATATCCCAAAATTTTGTTGATATGAATCTTAGATTTTTATGATGTGATAGTAACTATTTCGGATCGTGAAAAAATATTAAAATTATCAGATCCAATGATCTCTGAAATAGTAGAGTTTAAATGAATTGCTGAAAACAGTAACCGATTTAAACTTAGAATTCTTAGGATGTACAAATGTAATTGTCTTACAGAATTGTAAAAGTAACCCGCAGACCTTTTCGTCTGTACCTTTTTCAATCTCCTCTTTCAAAGACAGATTTTCTGTCTAATTAATAATCATTAAAATCAAACCAAAATGAAACCAATCAAAATCGCCGCTACAGCGTTAATTATTGCTGGCGGCACATTCGCAGCTTTTGCATTTACTTCAAATAAGGAAAGCAAAACCACTCCGCCGCCAACAACTTACTACGCTATTGAGGATACGCCAGGATCACCGAACTTTCATTGGTCCACCAGTGTTCCAGCAGGCTATGAATGCGTACCAGGAAAAGCCGTATGTTCCATAACAGCAACCACTCCGCCAACGAACAATCAGCTTCCAAGTGGGGTAACTTCACGAAATGAAGTTTATCGTTTGATTGAATAATAGCATTGTTAAATGGGCTCTTTAAAGATTGTTATTCAGAGCTTTTTCGATTTTATTTTTTAAGTCGGAACCTTGGTCTGAAACTAACTTTCTTGGGGAGCCTATTATTTTTCCATTTTTATCAATGATAATAATGGTAGGATATCCGCTAACCTGCAAATATCTGAACAACGGATGGCTGTCACCCTGTTTACCTCCTGAGAGGTTAATATGTTTCGGATCTGTATACAATCCGCCATGAATACTTTTTAACCAAAGATGTAGTTTGCTATCTCTTGAAATCGAAATGAGTTTCACAGGTTGTCCTTCAAAACCCTTTATGATAGGATCAAGGATTTTGTAAGCAATGGCACAAGCGCCACAACCCGTAAACCAAAAATCCAGTACCAATACATTCCCTTTGAACTGACTTAGTGGAACTTCATTTCCTGATGTGTCTGTAAGGGTAAACTCAGGAATTACTGTCCCTGGTGAAAATTTTTGTATACCTTTTAAAAGATTTTGATAACGGCTAAAATCAATATCTTTAGTGATACTGGTAATGTAATTGGTTGTGAAAGTGTCAGCCTGTCTATTATAATAAATAAATGCCGCAATTAATTGGGATAATATTTGACCTTTAAAATTATCTTTTAAATAGGCAATGTATTCATTGTCTTTCTCTACTTTGGTCAATCTCTCCGATTTATTATGATTTCTCTTGAATATACTTCCATAACGAGAGGCAACAAGTGAAATCCACGAAGCAGAAGGAATATTGACCAGATCCTTATTACTGGAAAGAGGTTTAATATACCTGTCATAGAGATCAGTATCAATTTTACGCATATATTCCTGCGCCGCGCCTTTATTTATATAGGCAATAGAGTACAGTATACTTACTAATCCAATTGTTTTTTGAAGTCGTACAGCTGAAAATGCCTGGGTCATGTATCGTGGATTTTGCCCGTCTGTAGCTTGAATAGCTTGAATGGTTTTTTTTATTATTTCCATATTTTTTTCCATCATTCCGCCCTGCCAGTTTATACCTGCTACATTAGAATTGTAAATTGAATCTAATAGATTATGATAATTTACTATAGCTGCTCCTTTTTTACTAAATACAAGCTGATTGTTTTTTATAGCTAAGCTTAGATCACAACCTGATTCTAGAATTCCATCATCCCAACCCAATGCACCCAATCTTTCCGGTAAATAAAGTCTGCATCGCTCTATATTTCCAATCAGCTCAATATCAAAAGAAAAACTGTTATTCTTAACGATCGCATAGGCAATGATCTGGTTTTCCAATCCAGCAGACAAAAATTGATATTGATAGCGAACTAACTTGATGGAATCTCCATCTTTTAGCTCTTTCATAGTGCCGCTAAGTCTAATATTTTTTCGACTTTGAGAAAAAACGCTTGATCCGGATAAGATCATTAATATTATAATAATGTAGACCTGATATATTTTATTTGAATTGAAATTTTTCATTTTCTTTAATATTGGATAAATTATTAACGTTCATTTTGTTGCATTCCGGTTAGTTCAATTTCCCTGTAAGGAATCGGAAATGCATATTTTTTGTCGTTGGGAAGTAACTTATAGGTTACATTATCAATTTCTCTTGATAGGGTCTGTTTGAAAGGTTCTTCCAGATTGAGCCTTCTTAAATCTGTCCAGCGAAGCCCTCTGTTGATAAGTTCTTTTCTTCTTTCCAATAAAATACGTATTAACAGCTGAGACTGGTCCTTTAGATCAATTGGTAAGAATGTTCCCGTTTTAAAACGGTACTTCAAAAGTTCGTTCACATCTTTTAGAGCCTGTGTTAAATTTCCGATTCTTGTCGCTGTCTCTGCTCGGATCAGTAGAATTTCATCCACGGCGAGACCTGAATAAAGCCCCGTTTTTACAGCATAAGAACCCCGGAAACGTATCCCGTTTTGATAGGTATAAAGTATCTTTTCACGCCTGATATCATTAGGTTCATATTCGGCATATAGTTCCGAATCAATGACGCAGCTTACCCGGCTCCTGGGAATAGTATGGGCTGTCAAAGTTCTATGATAGATGTCCTCATTAAGAAAGTCTGTAGATAATGTATATGTTCCCGGTGATAACGTATTATAATCTGTCAGGGCTGTCTTCATTTTTAAACACTTATCTGCGTATTCATAGGCTTTATCATAATCCCTTATGGCGAGTGAAATACGTGCAAGCAATGCATAAGCGGCCCATTTAGAAGGGCGAGTAGGTTTATCGGGGAAATCTGGTAGTAAATCTACTGACGCATTTACATCGCTGAGAATCTGCTCATAATTTTCTTTGATCGAGGCTCTTACTGATTTCATATTGGGATCTGAGCTGAGCCTTATCGGAATTCCCAATGAAGATATATGGGTTTTAGGATCATAAGGCATTGCAAAAGTCTGTACCAATGAATAAGAGGCATACCCCCTTAAAAAGAACGCGCTTCCTTTGATATTATCATAGATTTTCTGCTCTTGGTAACTATATTTTATTTTAGGTAGATAGTCCAAAATTGTATTGGCATAGTAGATCTGTTCGTATGATTGATCCCAATCATTGGAATAGGGTTCCCCTTGATATATATCTTTTGCCCAGATGTAGGAATTTCTTTGGACAGCTGTGGAGAGTGTTTTCCATTGTGGTGTTGAGACATTATATTCCTCACTTGCAATCGCTCCTAATGCCGGATCACTGTTCATATTAAACAATTCTTCATTATTCAATAACAGTTGTAAATCACTGAGGGTCTGCGGAGTGGACAAGGCGTCATTGGGTTTCTCCGCCAGGAATTCATCCTGCTTTTTGCAGGCCATTGAGCAGCTTATGCTGATCAGAAGAAAAAAGATGTATGTTGATTTCATGGCTTTATTGATTAGAATGTGCATTTCACGCCCAGTGCATAGGATCTTGCAGAAGGTAGCCCGCCAGCGAATGTATCTGGATCAAGTCCCTGTTTGTTGGCACGCCAAAGGATACCTAAATTACCGGCGTAGAAGTAAATATTGATAGATTTAACAGTACCAGAGAACAGTTTTGTTGCTGGTAATGAATAGGACAGATTGATGTCCTGCAATCTTACATGGTCAGCTTTGGAAACAAGTGGTTCACTGAACATATAGAATGTATTCCTTGAAGCATTTAACGGAAAGTCCGGCATGGAAGGAACATGAGTTCTTAATTCATCGCCCGGTTGCTGCCAGCGCTCATTAAAGTCTCGGTGTCCCTTAAGATTGTATATTAGGGATCCGTAGTCTAAGGAACTCCGTCTCAGATAATATCCAAACTTATACAAGATATTGAAAGAAAGAGAGAGTGATTTATAGGAAACAGTGTTTAGAAAGGAACCAAAAGAAATGGGTCTTGCGGAACCGAAGTATACCAGATCATCCGTTGCTGTCTCAGAGATAATAGCTCCATAGTCTTTTGAAACTGCACCATTCAAATACCCCTGCGGATCTCCTTTTTCGTGATCCAGGCCAGCCCATTTGTAGCCAAAAGTACTGAAGACTGGTTTTCCAACAAGTGGGGTCACGCTTCCCATACCGTAGAAAAGATAATCAAAACTGGTTGCCTCCACGTCATATTTGACCAACTTGTCCAAACTGTAGCTATAGTTGATCGCTGAGCTCCATTTAATGGGTTTTGTTTTGAATAGATTAAAAGAAAGTGCGAGGTCAATCCCTTCTCCCTTGGTACTTGCTGTATTTCCTTTATACTGTCTGATACCAGTTGAGGCTGCCAGTGGAGAAAAACCGATCAGATTGATTCCCTTTTTTTTATAATATTCCAGCGATCCAGTAATTAAACCTGAACTCGACGCAAAATCAATCCCCAAATTGGTCATCTTGGTTTTTTCCCATTGAAGGTGGGGGTTATTTGGATTGAGTATCCTTGCATTGGGTAAACCTGTTATAAAAGAATTATTGGCTCTTATTATCGTTGTAACGGCTGCAACGGTTTTATCCACATTACCGTTATACCCGTAGGTTGCCCTGATTTTTAAATAGGTTAAAAACGACAAATGATAGAAACTTTCCTTGGAAATATCCCAAGCCAATCCTGCGGAATATAACGGAACGGACTGCTGATTTGTTTTCACCCCAAAAAGGTTTGATTTATCAATCCTTCCGCTAATTGAAAATATGTATTTTTTATCCAGCGTATATCCTGCATTACCAAAATAGGAAATATAGCGGTCTGTATAACCACTAAATCCATTTCTGTTGGGAATAAGTGAATTGGCACCACTTGGAAAGGTTCGGTAATAATTAACCAAATCTACGTTAACCTGCGAACCTGTGCTTTTGTCATAACCATAAGATGTATTACCACTACCAGTTGTGCGAGCATTGTTGATCTCAGCTCCAAAAAGTGCATTTAAATCATGTCTGCCTGAGAAATTCTTATTGTAGGTTAGTAATGACCTCAGTCTGTTGGATATAAGTCGGGTGTATGCACTATTGAGGATACCACCCTCAGGAACGGGCGTATTTCCTGAAACCGTATCCAAAAACATATTGTACAGATTTCTGCTATAATATGTCTTATCATCAAAATAATTCGCCGTTTCAGAAAGTTGTTTTTCATACTGGTAATTCAGAGCGATATGCAAGCCATCGATGATCCGGTATTTAAGTCCCAAAACGATTCTCATATCAGCATTGCTACCTGTATTGTCTGCATTTTCAAGCGCACTTAGGGGATAATAATTCCAGTCCTTATATTTAGATGACCCTGAAACTGAATTAAAAAAAGAGTAATTATAATCTCTTTCAATCCGCGTTGCATTACCGTTCTGATCCCTGAGACTAACATATGGGTACATAAAGTTCCGGCTTCCCCCGGTATGCAGTTCGGCAAGTGTACTATTGGACTTGCTGTTAGTATTGCTCCAAGAGATATTGGAAGACAATTCCAGATTCTTCAATAATGAGAAAGTATTGGCCAATGCTATTGTAGTTCTCCTGTTATTATTACCTCTTGACGCGAAATCGTTTTTGTCATGTCCAACTGAAAAGTGGTAGGTATACTGCTCGGTTCCACCTGAAAGACTGAAAGCGTACTGCTGTAAGACAGATTTACGATAATAATATTTCATGATATCATTTCTGATGTCAAGCTTGCCCAGGGAGTCAAGGATCTGATTTAACTTACTATCCTGAATCAAGCCAGATTTTTTTTCATAGAGAGACTGCACGACAGGGGAAATAACGCTATTGGGGTCTTTTATTGTGGTTTCATAAAAATCTTGGTCAAACAGAAATTTTTCAACCGAAATCACGTCTTTACTGGAAATGAAATTGGGATCATAGAAGATGTTGGGCTTATTTCCTATGGTGACATTGGAATTGAAACTGATCAGCGGCTGAGTGTTTTTCTTTCCGCTTTTGGTGGTCAGGACGATTACGCCATTCCCGGATCTCACTCCCCAGATGGAAGCCGCCGCTGCATCTTTTAAGATGCTGATATTTTCAATGTCATTGGGGTTGATATTGGAAAGGTCTCCGTCATATGGAAATCCATCAACAACAATTAGCGGCTGATCTCCGGCAAATAGTGTACTCCGGCCTCTTATACTTATGTCCGGCCCCGAAGTCGAAGCAGAAGTATTTTTGTTAAAAAGAAGTCCCGGAACAACACCTTCCAGTCTTTCCAGAATATTTGTGCTTACCTTTCTATTGATAAGGGTACTATCAAGGAAAACAAAACTACCTGTGGCTCGTTCTTTGGGTAGGGTCTGATACCCCGTATTGACAGTTACATCGACAATTCCAAGCTGCATGATCTGGGAATGAAGTATAACATCCATTCTTTCGCCTTCTATATCCTTGGTAATGGACTGGTAACCCAATAACCTGAAAGAAACCTTTTTATTTGCATCATTATAAGGCAGGGAAAAATTGCCATCAGCATCTGACCGAGCTGCTATATCGGTATTGTGCAAAAGTATAGTTACTCCTGTAAGTGGCATTCCTAAAGAATCGGTTATTTTTCCATTGATTTGCTTCTGTTTGGAAGGAAGACTTCTGTCACTTTCTGTCTTCTTTTCCTGAATATAAATCGTTCTGTCTTTGATTTCATAATCAAATGGCTGATTCTTAAAAATTTCAGTAAGCACTTTTTCAATAGTAGCAGACTTAAAGTCTACGGAAACAGATTTTGCTTTTTTAACCTGCTGGGTATTGAAAACAAAAGCATAATTGCTCTGCTGACGAAGTTGTTTAATAACTTCTATTAGTGGTTGTTGACGCGCTGTAATGCTGATAGACTGTCCATAACTGTGTAATGTTAGCAGCAACGAAAGCAATGTCAGGAGCATTCGAGTAATACTCTTAAAGGGGGTATGGCTGGTTTCTGTTTCATATCGGGAACAGCGAAACCAATAATCCATGTGTTTCATCGATTCATAATCTGAGATACTGGAGTAAAACCCCTTTGCGGGGCATATCCTACTGTTGTTATTGCAGTCGATAAAGATTACTTTTGTATCAGTTGGTTAATTCGTTTATATAATCCGCAATGATTATTACCATTTTAGCCGACAATCTGCCGGGACTGCGCGAACAGTTCCGGTTAGATTTTTTGTAGGGCTAACTTTTCAATATTATCCTACTGTTTCACAATAATCCTCCTTCCCTGAATTTCAAATTTAGAGTTGCCGCTATGCTTTAATGAAACAAGGACCTCGGAAAGTTTCCTGTTGCGGGGAATTTCAGCATAAAAGCTTTCGTTCTTAAAGTCTTTCGGATAAACCACATCAACATCATACCAACGGCTGATATGAAGAAGAATATCGGTCAATTTTGTATCATTGAAAATAAATACATCCTTTGTCCAGCCGATATAATCAGACACTTCAACCTCTTTGACCCTTACGCGGTTTCCGGTTAAGATACTTTGCTGTCCAGGACTTAACTTTATAGGTAGACTGCTTCTTTCATTGGTGTTTATTTCTACTTTTCCTTCCTGTAAAGTCGTTGTAATAGGTTCCCCCGCGAAACTGTAAAGATTAAATTTAGTTCCCAGTACTTTAATGCTCTGTCCAGTACTTTTTACGATAAAGGGATTTTCGGGATTGTGTGACACCTCAAAGTAAGCTTCGCCGTATAATTCGACATTGCGATATGGTGTTGTGAATTTTGTTGGATAAGTAATGGTAGTCGCTGAGTTTAAAAAGACCTTGGTTCCATCAGGTAGAACAACCCTGTACTGTCCACCACGTGGTGTACTGATGGTTACATTCTGAATGGTCTGTATATCGGTAATTTTATTTCCTCCAGTATATTTAATTCCTGTGGAATCTGTTTGGATTCCATTTTTATCACTGTTAAGTTCATAAGTTGATCCACTAGAAAGCTTAAGGGTTGCCCGATCGGTTCCCGGAGTAATATCCTTTACATCTGTTGTTGTGATATTTTTTCTTATTTCGTTGGGTTCGATAAAAAAGAAATACGAGAATATGCCAATAATAATCAGTATTGCAGCGGACAGATAAGGAAGGTTTTTTCTGAAAAGGGACTTTTTCATTTTACTGATCTCGATCATCTGATAGATATGGCTATCTGTGAGGGCAAGCGTTTTATGGAGACCTATTTCATCTATTGAATCCCGTTCTTCTTCAATAGCCATTAGGAGCATTTCATGGAGATCGTTGCTATTCTGTTCTATTGAAAAATATTCAAGTAGCCTGCTAAATTCCTCCTTGGAAATGGTTCCGTCAAGATAGCTTTTAAAAAGCTCCAGTATATCGTTATTGGTTTTCAATGCTGTTTTTTAAGGGTAATACTGACTTGGTCCCCAAAACAATAGCTACAGAAAAGAAGAAATATGTAAAATTATTGCAATTAACTGTAATTCAGTTAGATTAATTTATGGTATTGCTAATCAACAGCGCAAAAAATAAGGATGCAGATTTATCGTAGTTTTTTAGCAGAAACTTATTCGCCTTGGTTATATGGTCATTAACAGCGGCTTCTGAAATTTTTAGCATAGCACTTACTTCCCTGTAACTTTTTCCCTCGAGTTTACAGAGTTTAAAAACAGTTCTTCGCTGTCTGGGAAGCTTTTCGATGGTCTGCATGAGCTGCTGATCGGCTAAAGTCTGTAAGCATAAAATTTCTGTATCATGTTCCTGCGAGAGAGTAAGCCACAGGGCCTCAGCTAATTTTCGGTCACGTGAGATTTTTTTAAAATGGTCTGCTGTCAGGTTCGCCGCTATCCGGTATAGATAGGCTGAAAAAGACCGTTCTGATTGAATGGCTGTTCTATGTTGCCATATCCTTACAAAAAGCTCCTGTAGGATTTCTTGCGTATCATCCCATGATTTAAGTACTCCGAAGAGCTTTCTGGCGATTGGTTCTTTATACTCGTTATACAAGTATTCAAACGCCAAATGATCCCCATTCCGCAATTTATTCAGCAGCTCCTTTTCATCGATCATCTTCATGGACTTCATAATCCTACAGGTTATTGGTATTATAAAGTTACCGAATTATTTGGCAATTAAAGAATCATAGTATCTTATAAAATTCCAGAAAAAATCTGTACAAACTTATTTCAGCAAAAAACTATCGCCATTTGTCACGTAACTGTTAAAGAATAATGCTGATAAATTGTAATATCATTACGAAATTAATCATTAATTAAAATATACGTAAATTTGTTTTTCGAGCCATAAATGTATGTCCTTCCCACATAACCATAAAAAGAGCAATAAGGATGATCTGTATGAATCCTTTTTCTACCGATATTACTACCGGATATTTTCCTTTTTGAGCCAAAAAATCAATAACAGGGATGATGTACTGGATGTGATGCAGGACATATTTACATATTTATGGGATAAAGAGCTGCTTACATCGGAAAATTCCGAGGCAATCATCTTCAATGTGACCAAACAGAAGCTGGCATTATTCTATCGCAGGATAAAAAAACAGCAGTATGATCTTGATAAACTTCCGGAAATATCAGATGACTCTTCGTTTGAGGAATTTGATGAACGGATTGAACGTGAAATGGCGATGGATAAATTACAGCAAGACATCGAACTTCTCCCTGAACTGCGCAGGGAAATCCTTATTCTCAATAAATTTGAAGGAGTTTCGCAACAGGAAATCGCGGAGCGGTACGATATGTCAAGATCTGCCGTAGAAAACCAGATAAGCAAAGCGATCATCTTTCTTAAAAAAAGGCTGTTTGGGACTTAAAATATGTTAAAGTATCATAATTTTCGTTAAAATTTACTGTAAGGGGGATGTGAAAATCAATGTTCCGGCATATTTATATATAAAGGACCTTGTTTATGAATCGACAGAACCCCAATATGCCACCACCTACAGAAGATGAACTCCAACAGATGTGGAGCAGAATCACAAACGAGGTAAAAAAAAGAAGGCAAAGGAGAACCCGCATTAGATTGGCGGTTTCGGCATCCGTTGTAATACTACTGACTCTATCTGGTGTCATGTACTACGATATGCAGATTCGGGATGATGTTTATTATGCTGAAAGTGCGGATAAAAAGATTATCCTGGTGGACGGTTCTGAAATTACGCTATCGAAGGGTGCCAGGTTAACCGTTGAAAAGACCTTTCCTTCCGATACAAGAGAAGTCTATCTGGAAGGTGACGCCATATTCAAAGTTAGCAAGTCAAAAGTCCATCCTTTTGTTGTTCATGGAAATGGGTATGAAACAAGGGTGCTTGGAACCGTGTTCAAGGTTGTCCAAAAAGGGAAAACATTCAGTGTGGATCTATTTGAAGGAAAGGTTTCCGTTTATCGGAAGGAAAAACCAAGTGAGTATTTTGTCTTGCAGCCAAAGGAAACGTTCAGTAATATGGGAGCAAAAGAAATTGCCACCGTCATGAAAACCGAACACAAAACAGATCCCTCAACATCAAAGGATCTGAAAATTGACCTCAATTTCACGGAATGCCCTTTTGAGCTGGCGATTCAGACAATTGAAAAAAACTATGGACTGAAAATAATATATCCACTGGAACTGGGACAGGAAGATATCTCCATAACACATCATGGAAACGCAGAACAAATAATTAAGGCGATTGCCTTACAGTATAATTTAAATACAAAAAAAATCAATGCTACAACATTTGAATTTGAAAAGTAAGATATGGTGTCTTATGACACCAGCACTTATTCCGGACACTTTGTCAAATTGAATGCAGAAAAACGACCGACGGGTGGGACCGTCGGCCATGTATTCAACTAATAACTTTTCGTCGATTATTAATTTTAAATACAATGCAAAAATATGAAAAATCTTTGCACGGCCGCCCTTTTCTTTATATTCAGCGGTCACGGGGTGAAAGCCCAACAAAGTCTCTCTGCCATGAGAGTAAGTTATCAGACAGAAAAAATGTCTGCACCTGATGCGATCGAAAAATTTATCTCACAGACAAAGATCAGGCATTTTTCCTATTCAAAAAAAACATTGAGCGGGTATTTTGTGCAGCCGACAAAATGTACAGATGAGCCTCTTATGAAATGTCTTGATAAATTGTTGAAGGGATTGCCTTTTGAGGGGCTGATCTACAATAACATGCTTATTGTTAGACGAAAGAAGAATGATTCTGTATCCGACTTACAAGAAACAGTCCCCTCAAACGTTGCGGTGGCTGATACTCTAAACCCTTCATCATCCGTAAATAAAATTGATGAAATTATTGTCAATGCTGGGTATTACACTGTCAAAGACAAGGAACGTACAGGGAGCATTTCAAAGGTGACAGCCAAAGACATAGAAAACCAACCAGTGAATAACGTATTATCCACCGTACAGGGCCGTATGGCGGGTGTAAATATTGTTCAGAACAGCGGCGTACCGGGTAGCGGATTTGAAATACAGATCAGGGGAAAGAACAGCCTACGCCGTGAAGGGAACGCACCGTTATATATTATTGATGGTGTACCTGTCGGAGGTGAAGTGAATACATTTTCAAATACCGGAACAATTCTGCCCGCAGGGAGTATCAGCCCTTTGAACAGTATCAATCCGAATGATATTGAGAGTTTTGAAGTACTAAAGGATGCAGACGCAACTGCAATCTATGGTTCCCGTGGTGCGAATGGGGTCATCTTAATCACAACCAAGAAAGGCAGGTCGGGTAAATTGGATGTCAGCTTCAACACATCCTATGGAATAAGCCATGCTGTTTCCAATTTAAAAATGATGAATACCCAGCAATATATGAATATGCGCAGACAGGCATTTTCCAATAGTGGAGTAAGCACATATCCTGCAACTGCCTATGATATTAATGGAACATGGCACCAAAACCGGACTACTGACTGGAGGAAAACTTTGATCGGGAAGACAGCGACTTCATCAGCCACTCAGTTATCAGTAAGCGGTGGAAGCGAAACTACAACTTTTGCGCTAAGTTTTGGACACAATGAACAAACGACTGTTTTTGGTAGAGACTTCAATTACAAGACCAATACGCTGTCCAGTAATATTACACATCGGTCAAAGGACAACCGCTTTCAATTCAGCTTTTCCAATATATTTGCACTACTGAAAAATAATGTTCTGAACTCGGATGTTACCAGAACTTCTTTCTCCCTTTCTCCAAATGCCCCAGCGTTATATAATACTGATGGCAGCCTGAACTGGGAAAACAATACATGGAACAATCCGGTGGCAGCCTATAACGCTACCTATTCAAATGAGAATATCCAGTATTTATCCAATATGAATATCGGCTATGAAATTTTCCAAAATATCCGATTGAAATTAAACAGTGGTATCAATTATCAGGCTTTTGAAGAGTGGTCAATCCGGCCCAATACTATTTTTAATCCAGCTTATATTACTGGCCAGTCGAGTGCATACTCAAGTGCATCCAAAAACAATCAAAATAGATTTTCTTATCTGATAGAACCTCAGATAAACTGGGCTTTTCAGAAAAAAGAACATTCGTTTGATCTGTTAATTGGCGGAACTTTCCAAAGTGAAATTAACTCAACAGGTTCTATGACGGGAACCGGATTCGAGAGTAATGTATTTATCCGGAACATAGCAGCAGCCCAGACCAAAACAATCAATGACCAGATCAGTAAAGAATACCGATATGCGGCTGTTTTCGGTAGAATCAACTATCAGTTTGCAAAAAAGTACATCCTTAATATAACCGGTAGACGTGACGGTAGCAGCCGTTTCGGACCCAATAAGAAGTTCGCTAATTTTGGGGCAGTCGGTGGAGCCTGGCTATTTACAAAAGAGCACTTCCTGAATGATTTAAAGTGGCTTAACTTCGGAAAATTACGGGGTAGCTTTGGTATTGCAGGAAGCGACAATATCGGCGATTATCAGTATATGGATACGTATACTGTATCTTCATCAATCTATAATGGTGTTACAGGGGTAGCGCCCTCCCGACTTTTTAATCCCGACTTTAGCTGGGAAAAGACGACCAAGCTGGAAACTGCCCTTGAACTGGGACTTTTTAAAAACAAACTTAATCTTACTGCTGCCTGGTACCGAAACCGTTCATCCAATCAGCTTGTGGGATATCAGTTACCTGCAATCACCGGGTTTCCCTCTGTACTGGCCAATCTAAATGCTACTGTACAAAACTCAGGCTGGGAATTCGAAATAAATGTAAAACCTTTATCAAAAGATGTATTTCAGTGGAATACAGGATTTAACATTAGCTTTCCGAAAAACAAACTGCTGTCATTTCCCGGACTGCAAGGTTCAACCTACGGAAATACATATGTTATAGGCCAGCCCATATCCATTGTAAAACTATACCAGCTGGAAGGTATTAACCCGCAGACGGGCATGTACCAATTTACAGATTTTAATGGCGATGGTAAAATATCCTCACCAGATGATAATCAGGTGATTGAAAATATCGGTGTACGTTATTTCGGTGGATGGACAAATTCATTAAGATATAAGGACTGGGCTCTGTCATTCCTTTTCCAATTTTCAAAGCAAAAAAATAGAAATTACAATTATATCATACCTTCGCCCGGTATCATGAACAATCTCCCGGTTGAAGCATTGAACGTCTGGTCACCAGATAATCCAGATGGTTTATACCAACCTTACAAACCGAACGCAATGCCGAATCATTCCCAATTTCAAAATAGCACTGCGACGGTCTCTGATGCTTCATTTATTAGGCTCAAAAATGTTGAATTAGCCTATACCATACCAATAAGAGAAAGTGTATTTAAATCGGTTCGGGTATATTTTCAGGGACAGAACCTGATTACATGGACAAAGTATTTTGGAATAGATCCAGAATTTCAGGTCATTGGTTTTCTGCCACCTTTAAAAACATTCTCTTTCGGTCTTCAATGCAACCTTTAAAAAATCTAAAAATGAAAATATCTAAAATCATACTATTAATATTGTTCCTATTAATATTGAACTATGTGTTTAGCTCCTGTGAGAAACTGGTAGAAGTCGATCTTCCCGCCAACCAATTATCTTCGGGTCAGGTTTTTGAAAATACCCAAACAGCCAATGCTGCACTTTCGGAATTATATGCAGGGCTCTGGGAAAGTTCACCAATAGCAGGAAACCAGACAGGCCCATTATTGGGTACATATACGGATGATCTGGATTTTTATGCAATGAACTCCAATACCGGAATTGTCGAAGTTTTTCAAAATACTTTAATTGACTCCAATCCGGCAGTCTATTCTTACTGGTCAAGTGCTTATCAGAAATTGTACATAGCAAATTCTATAATTGAAGGGGTTGAACATTCGGTTTCCCTGCCTGATGCAGACAGAAAAAGGATCAAAGGAGAAGCCCTTTTGGTCAGAAGCATTTTGTTCTATTATTTAGAACAGATTTATGGGGACATTCCTTTGGTAACAACTACAGATTATACAGTAAATCAATTTCTTGCCAAAACATCCTCAAACGATGCTTTAAACAAGATAGAAGATGATTTAAATGAATCGGTAATTTTATTGACGGATGACTACCGTCATGCTGAACGTATATACCCCAACAAAAAAGTTGCCCAGTTGATGCTGGCTAAGGTCTACATGCTACGCCAAAAATGGCAAGATGCAGAAATTCAATTAAAGTCCATTGTACAAAGCCCTTTATACCAATTTCAGAATGACCTTACAAAAGTTTTTAAAAAATCGGGCAAGCATATTCTATGGCAATTAAAACCAAAGAATGAAGGTAATGCTACCAAAGAAGCTATCGAGTATTATTTCAGTGGCGCTGCACCTACCGGAACTGCATTAAGCAGTAATTTAGTTAATACTTTTACTGCTATGGATAGGCGCAAAGATAATTGGATCGCCACAGTAACCATTGGTTCAAATACTTGGTACAGGGCAGATAAGTATAAAAACCGAACTATTAATCCGGATGAATATTCTGTGGTATTTAGGTTGGAAGAAGTATACCTTTTACTTGCAGAATCATTGGCACAGCAAGATAAGATCGGCGAAGCATTACCCTATATCAATGCAACAAGACAACGTGCGACACTTGTCCCATTGGTCATCCCAATTGGTAAACAGTCATTACTCAATGAAATTCTACTTGAAGACCGCAAAGAGTTTTTTACAGAAATGGGACATCGTTTCTTAGATCTTAAAAGATTCGATAGGCTAAATGGTTTATCAGCCGTAAAACCTAACTGGCAAAATTTTCACCGTGTATGGCCATTGCCACAAAAGGAATTGCTGTTGAATCCCAATATGAACCCACAAAATACAGGATATTAAGAAATGAAAAATACAGTTGTAATATTTTTACTTTTTTGTTCGGCACATTTCTATTCGAACATCAGGTTCGATAAGGACAGTTTAGAAAACTGGATGTCCAAATTTTATAGGCTGAATAAGTTAGAAGTATCAGAAGATGGGCAATGGGCGATCGCAAGAAAAGACTACTGGAAAAATAAGGACACCATATTGTTGTTTAATCTGAAAAAAAAAGATACGAAGCCATTGGAAGTGACGGGAATGAATCAGCAACAGGCTTTCATTGGTAGGCAGCAAATATTGGGTTATGGTAGCGGTATGGCGAAACTGGTGAACCTGAAAACCGGAGCTGAAATAAAATATCAGTCTGTACAGGAAGCGAGTGCGCTCCCGGAAATAAAGCAATATCTGGTACTCGATAATAAGGGGACTCTGACAGTCCATAATGATAAGGGGAACATCCTGTATAAAGTCAGTAATATTTTGCATTATGTTACAGATTCCAAGAAAGCTTGGTTTGCTTATCAAAAAACAGAGGGGAAAAGTGAACTAATTTATAGTATTGAAGGTAAAATACAGTATTATAAAACAGATAATGCTATTTCACATCACCAAATGTCAATAACTCCTTCGGGTAGATACCTTACACTGACCGAAACGGAAAAAGAAAGCGGAAATTTAAAGTTAACGCTTATTGACACAACAACAGGAAGTGTACATTTTCCTATGGGTATTCCGTCTGTAAAAGCTGATATGGTTAAGGTATTTGAAATACAAAATGGTAAAGCCTACTTGATAACATTTCCAAAAGCGGTAAGTCCTCCAAGCAAAAAGTTGGTAGATATATGGTATGAAAACGATAATAATTTAAGAGCAAAAAATCTAGGGACTCACAAGATAAGGTACTGGCTTTGGCATTCTGATACCAATAACGCAGATTCTATTCCATCAGATAGATTTTCGGAATTTTCTTCGTTTGATAGTGACCGATATCTTCTTGCTTTTAGACCCTATAGGGATTATGTAATTGATGCAGAGTTAGCAGATGTATATCTGTACGATACAGTTAATCAAAGCTATGATCCGATTTTTCAGCAATCGACCAAAATCGTTGCCTCTTCGGGAGGTAATTACATGACGAGTTTCAGCAGTACGAAACAGCAATGGCAACTTTTTGATGTCGACGCTAAAGAACAAATAGTATTCAAGGAAAATGACTTACGGAATCCTATTTTCTCTTTGGACAATGCATTTGTTTTTTTTGAAAGCAACAGTGGTTTACTACAGTATGATATAAAACAAAAACGTATCAATTTGATTTTAACAGCAGCAGCAAAAGATCAAATAACGATCGAAAATTATCAATATTATAGGGTTAATCCTTTGTTGGGGATTGAAATAAAAACAATAAATCTAAATCTTCCTGTTCTTATCAGAAAAAACTGGAATTCTGACAATAGAACAGCATACTTTACTTACTTTAAAGGGGACTTAAAAGCAATGATGACACCCACAGACAATAAAGTGTCAGCAGTAAAATACGATAGCAAGATGAAGAAAATATTGGCGGTAGAAGAAAATTACAATATTGCTTCCAAGCTCTCTATAACTGATACAAAGAGATTGACAAAAACAGATCTTTATAGAAGCAGTAATGCAATAAGAGATACAAAATCTCTAAAACAGGACATCATCCATTTTACGAATTCTAAAAATGTCCAATTAAAAGGGGTGTTATATTACCCAACGAATTTTGATCCGTTAAAGAAATACCCGATGATCGTTCATATCTATCAAATTCAAAGTAAGTTAGCTAACAATTATCCTTTTCCTGAATATAGTGTGACCGGATTCAATCTCAGGAGCTTTATCGAAAAAGGATACTTCGTATATATGCCGGATACTGTGACTGATAGTAGAGGTCCGGGCATCTCGGTATTGGATTGTGTCAATGCAGCATTAGATACCCTGAAAGATCATCCTAATATAGAAAAAAGTCGTACAGGGCTAATGGGACAGTCCTTTGGAGGATATGAGACTGACTTTATCGCAACTCAGTCCGACCGATTTGCCGCTTATATATCAGGAGCAGGTATAAGCGATATTGTAAAATCTTATTTTTCATTGAATTACAATTCATACAAACCAAACTATAGTATTATCGAAGAGAAGAATGGACAATATCGTATGGATTGTCCTTTTTCCGAAGATAAAGAACTCTATGATAGAAATAATCCCATTAATTACGTTCAAAATGTAAGTTCACCTATATTGTTATGGGCAGGCCTAAAGGACAAGCAGGTAGAGCCAGATCATACTATGGGTTTCTATATAGGTTTAAAGCGGAATAATAAAGATGTTATCACATTACTTTATCCTAATGGCAATCATTCAATGCTTCAGTATTCAGAGGAAATAAAAGATCTCAATATCCGTACATTTGAGTGGTGGGACTATTTCCTTAAAGATAAGAAAGGGGTTCCCTGGATCGAAAAGCAAATGAAACCTTCCAAATAAAGTATAAAATCCCCGAAGCATAATCTCTAATTCAAGAAATAGCTTCGGGGATCTTACATCGTACAAATACAGTAGCAAAATTCTTAACCTAAAGAATTCTTCCGTATTTACCCCTAATTAAGTTCATACAACGGGTCGCTACAGAAGGTTGCACCCTCACGTTGTAATTGTACAGTTGGGTCCTCCGACCAAGTACAGATCGGATTGGTACTGTTATCGCTACATTGTTTCTTCGCGTCAACACACAATCCGGATATTGGATGTTGTACATAGCCTTGAACAGTTGCATCAGGGCTGTTTTTAGCCTTATTGGTTGCAAATGCTGCACCTAATCCCATTGTTACAAGGAGAGTAGGTAAAAGTAACTTTTTCATGCTGTCATAATTTAATTGGTTACTGCCTAATCTGTTACAGGATTTTCGGCAATCTCCTATATATCCTTATCCATCGGTCATTCCCAGAACGACCGATTTCGTTGTAAATTCAATTAAAAAACACCATCCCGTATCTTAAAACGTCGGAGATTATCGCCCGAAATTGCATAAAAATAATTGTCGGTTACCCAAAAGTCTTTCATCCCGTTGTCTTTCTTTTTATAGATATAAAAGCTGCCAATATATTCCTTTCGGTCGGTATGGTAAACGTCTACTACTTTAGCTTTTTCCCACGATTTTCTGGATTCATGTCTGCCCATCAGATCAGACTGGTTAAAAAGAAGCCCTTTATAAGCTACAGCCCGTCGATTTACTTTTACAGGAGGGGCGTTCATCTTGTGCCGTCCATCTGCAAGTTTTGTGGTTTTTATCTGGGCTATACTTGTCGTATCAATGGTATTCAGACTTCTATTGATGTTAAAATGCTCATCCATTACAATGAACTGGTTGCGATAGGTATATAAGTAGATCAGGTCATTAGTATGTCGGTCAGTAATAATATTACCGTCGACATCAAAAACACCATCAAATTGTTTTTTCAAAATTTCCGGATAGAGTTTCACTTTTATACTATCTGGCAGATTCAAAAAAGCAATTGTAAATTCTTTAGTTGAACTGCTCTGAGTTCTTAAAGCAAATTTGTTGGTATCTAACGCCACCAACTGATTAAAGTAGGCATCGCCATAGCTGATTGTATGTGCTAATGTGTCACCAATTAGTCCCCTATATATGACGGGAACAGTGCCGTCATAAAAATAATAATAGGGAGCTCTTACCTGTACACGAAGGTTTCGGAAATTGTGATGTATATTATCGGGGATGATCTTCATTGTCTCAATTCTTACCAGCGCGGTATCCACCGTTAACAAAATCTGTGGAAAGTTGTGATTCCCCAAATAGATGTGTGTACTGTCACTTCCTGCAAAGTAGTAATCGGAGTTGTCCAATAGCAGTGTTTTATTCTCGATAACCGGATGCAAAAGGAATCGTCTGGTAAAGTTGTTCTCCTTTTTAATAATATGTTCAGAACTGAGGAAAAGGGCTATTACCAGAGCACAACTGATGACCGTGGTGAGAAAAGAGAATTGCGCAGGTCGTCGTAAGCCTGTTCCTTTTTGTTTTTCGGTGACGAAAATTGCAATTGTTGCTAATAACAAGAAAAAGATATTGAATATCAAATGCTCCGTCCAGCCGAGCTTTTCAAGAATGCCACCACAACTACAAGGTATAAAATCGCTAAAATTCAAAATAAGGAAAATGTAGATTGTAAAGCCCGCCATTAGTCCCAATGAAGCATATAGTGCGATCAGTCTGGTATTGCTAAAACACAACAGTATCGCGACAATAAATTCGATGCCAATGATACTGTACGAAACTATTCCAGCATAAGCACTTAATAGAGGTGACTGAGCAAGCTGTACCTGAAAATTTTCAAAGTCAAGTATTTTACTACCTGCTGCATAAATAAACAGTAATGTCAGCAGAATACTAACAGAAATTGTGAAATGTTTTTTTATGAACCCCTGTACTTTCATAATCATTACTGTTGATTATGACAAAGTTATCGCTAACGTGAGCCTAAAAAAACACCCAAAATTCAAAATAATATCCCCAAAATTTATTTTTTTATCCCCAAAATTTTTTTAGTCAGACCAACCTGGGGATTTTTGACCGTGGAACTTCGTATCGTTTAAAAGCTTTGTGCATCGTCTTGTATCCCTCAAATCCGTTTTCAAAAGCAATTTCTTTTAAACTTTTTACAGTAAATATCATTTCACCCACAGCTTCAATGATTCTTTTTTTCAGTATAAATGAATAAAAAGTATCACCAAAGTAAGCCTTGAAGTCTTGCAGAAACCGATTATAGGAATAACCTTTTGAAGTTATATATTCAACAATGGACTTTCCGCTGTTTGTTCTTTTAGAATCTTTCATGTCTTTTGTATAGGAATCCAGTATATCCCTGACATAACCGATATTGTGGGAAACACCTGTAATCAGTCTTTTGGGAATGAATAGGTCTACTAAATGAAATTCAGCGGATTTTTTATTTTCTATCCGCACAATTCCTGCAACAAAATGCAGGTTATTTTTATCTGAATAGCGTAACTGGACCGGTATTATATCATTACTGTTAAATTCAGCTTCATTGATCTTCTGAATTGTTTGAAGTATGGTTGTATTATCTGTTTTTTTTCCTTTCAGATTATAGTGGCCATGATGGTGAAGTTTATATGCTCCGATAGGAATAAATTTAAGCTGTTGGAAAAAACTGAGATAAAAATCAGAAACAACGCTCAATTGTTGTGAAAGGAATTCAGGATTGGCAAAATACCCCATTGACCTCACTGATTCCAAGCGACTGAAAGCAATAATGTTTTGCTGTATTATTGAATCAAGTAGGGACATGATGTAAATGTTCATAATCGATCTATTTTACTTAAAATGGAGACCAGGGAGTACGAGCATTGTCATTGGGGGTATCTTTCCGTGTAGTGTAATTTTGGCCTGTTAGTTTTTAAATGTAATTTTTTTTAATCTAATAAAGAAATAAAATGCTTAAAATAAAAGTAGGTGTCCAGTAGGTGGATTATAGTATATTTTATGTAACAAAAAAGAACAGTCCGCTGGACTGTTCTATGGGGACATGTTTTTCAATTGACCTTATCCTGATAAGTCATGTTTGAATACAAAAATAACATTTGTAGGTAAGATTTAAAAATTCATCTTTATCGGTATCCCTTTGCTGTTATCCTTGTTATATTTACTTTTCATTTAAATCAAGCGTAGGTGTTGTATAATGTTGAATGTAAAGATATTCTAAATTAGATAATTACCTATGGTATCAGCCCCTGTAGATTTTTTTCTTCTTCTTTTTCCTTTGGACCGGAATATAATCAGGTTCCTGCTCATTGGAAGGTCCAAAACTTAACAGTGAAAACAGTTCAGAAGCCAATTCTACGATAGCAAAGATCTGCTGAAAGGCGGAAAAAGGGATCTGACTTCCAGCGGAAAGTTCCCTGCAAATGTTGTTCATTTCCTCTTTCAGTTTATTGTTATCCGATCTGTCAGAGTCTGGATTTTTCATCCGTTCATATCGAATGGATTTTTCCAGCAGGTCAATTACAGAATCCAGATATTTTTTCTTTTCCAAAGCAAAAACATTGGGATCGGTCAGCAGGATGGAGTTTTTGCTTTTCAGATCTGAGATTTCCGTTTTGAGTTCCTTTGATTGGGACTGTAGTTCTGTAATCTGCTTGTTTTTTGCCTTTAGTTGATTATTGATTTTTAAAAGCTCAGCATTATACAATCTGAAAGCATTCCCATAGTTTTTGGTTGTTTTGTCCAGATTGATCTGTTGAACGCCGAAGAAATTAGGTTCTTTAATAATAAGATCGTTGAATTGACCGGAGCCCAGCTGAGCTGTCATCCCCTGTATTTTGAGATCAAGTGCTTTTAATTCCTCTTCTTTTTTCTGAATTTTGAATTCTACCGCTTCCAATCTGCCTACTGATCCGGCTGTGCCACGTTCCATACCAAGGCATTCTGCAGCAAGATCCTGCATTTTGGAATAATGAAAAGACTGATGTTTTAAAGTCTTTCCGGTTTTCAGATCCTGCCAGTCAGCAACAAGATGAGCATGCAGATTCGGTTTCCATTCTTTGGACTCCTTATCCCAGTGACCTTCATCTTTATGGATAGCGATCTGGAATACCCTTATTCCAAGTTCCTGTTCAAGTTTTCTGCTGAGATCGTGCAGGTCTTTCATGGTGGTATCTTCCTTGATGACTACCACAGCTTCACGTATAGGCATGGCATTGCTCTGTAATTTTCTACCAGACTTCTGCTTACAATAAGTCTCTATTTTAAGTATTCTATCCGAAATCTTTTCCTCCTGCCAATATTCGTTTTTATCCGTCAATTCTTTACGGATATAGTCAAAAGTCTTTTTTCGGAAATTATGGATTTCAGCATCAGGCTTTACGGCTTTAAAATTAATGGAAGTTTTCATACTATATCTTTTTGACCAGTCATAACAAAATTTTATATTTAGCCCTGATAGAGCTCTACTTTGAATCATGAGTAGACGAACTATGATTAAGAACCGCTGGGCAGCTCATCAAAAGGGCTGCCTTTTTTAGCCCCCGGCAGGGCGAAGCAGAAACTTTGTTGGGAGGGCACCGACCTTCAAAGTTGCGAATGAGCTCCTAACTTCTGCGGGAAGCTTGGTAAAAAGCACAGTCTACATTCTTCTGCGCAATCCTTTCGTTACCCTGTTTGTTTCTTCTTTGCATGATTCCTTTTTTTTTGCACTGTCACTTTCCTGTTTTGGAATACCTTCTGTTTTTAGTGAAGGTAGAGCCTGTCGCTGTCTTTTTTTGATAAGGTACTGGTTGAGGTCTTTATGATCTGAATAGATATGGGAAAAGTCTTTTGCGTGGGGATAGATATTTAGAATTTTGTCGGTAGATTTCTTTCCTGCTTTGTCGTTATCCAGAAATAGGAAGATTTCAGAATATCCTTTTAGGCTGTCAATAGCTTTTTGGAGTAAACTGGTAGAATTGAGCACGAGCAGGTCTCCCTGATAGCTACCCTTCAGTTCAAGAAAGGAAAGGGCATCCATGAAGCCTTCCACGACGACTATCTTGTCATCAAGCCGTCCATCATGCGATACTGATAGAACATTATCAGGATGTATCTTTTGATTGTTAGCATTCGGGACTGCTGGATCAATATGCAGTATTGAGATGTCCTTATTCAGTAATGCACCTTTGTAGTAGGGATTTCGAACTTCCCAGCCACCTGATCGGTTCTCAAATCCAATAGTATAATAAGATTTATCTTTTATCGTGAACCAGATCTCCTTTAGATACGGATACATCTTGGATGATAATTCTCTATCCCGAAGATATCGTAAAAGATTGGGATGTGAAAGTTCCTGTACCTTATCTATCCTATATTCGGTAGGTATTTTCCTAATCTGTTCAGATTGCTGGGGAAAAGAAGAAAAACTTTGCGAAGATGCCCATTCCAGCACGCCCTTCACGGTTGTGTTCAGGTATTTCTGCATAAAGTCGGTATTGGTTCCCCCGATACCTTCCGAGAACAGATACCAAACGTTATGGCTCCGATCAACTTTAAAAGAGGCTTGGGACTCTGTGGCAAAGGGACTGAGGTACCAAGCTTCTTTATCATTTTGTCTGATTGGAAGGTGTCCGAGAGCAGCGAGGACTTCTTCCAATCCTATGGAATTAAATTGTTTGCAGTTCATTTTGTGTTATAAATTTTCAGAAAATACCACATTCTGCTTCCGGTCTATTTTAAATGGTATTCTGTGGCCTCTTTAGGCATTAGTTTTCCTCTGTTAAAGCGAAATATTAAGCTAAGCAAACATTTTGTTGGACAAATGGTTATATTCCTGTAGAGAAATGAAGCAAACAAAATAAATTTTTTGCCATGCATTTTAATTTTGGTAAAAGTATTTTACAATAAAAGCATTAGGTAAAAAAAGCGGGCAATTAAAAAGTAAGATTTTTTTCGGGTGTTATTGACAGGGTTTTAACATTCTTCTTCTGAAGTTAGGAAAGAAGAATTTAATTGCTATTTGAGCAAGCATATTGGGTCAACCGTACTACCGGATATGATTTAAGGTAAAGATTCAAACAATTCTAAATTTATGAGGAAGGAGATCATAAAAGATAAAGAAGGCAATCCGGTTTCTTTAATACTGGATTATAGAGAATGGGTTTTGGTAGAGCGTTTCTTAAGCTTTAATATGACCAATTTTAATCTATCGGGTAACCCTCTCGATTGGTATGTCGTTACTGAAAGCCTAAATTTGATACTCACTGAATTGATTGCTTATTCGGGCAGGGAACGTTTTAAAGAACTTAGGAAAAATAAGCCCAGACTGAAAAGGGTCGAAAATTTGAAAGGGTTTTCAGAAGATCTAAAGAAGGTCAGTAGAGATTGGGATAATTTTAAGGATGTCAGGCGCATGAGACATCTTGTCGATGTTTATGCACCCCTGTTAGAAGAAATCAATAATGGAAAACATATCTATTGACAGACTTGACAAGCTAAGACAGCGCTATCGGCTGTCAGATACAGACTTTGCCGACCTATTTGCTATCATTGTCGAAGAAGTTGCTGATGGTTATCTGCCATCTCCGGAGCCTAGGGTTGTTATTTTGGTGGGAGCCCCCGGATCGGGAATCATCGAACTAGAAAAAGTGGCCGGATCTATCCTTATGGAACGTGCCGTGATATGTAATCCGGATAATCTTAGGGATTTTCATCCATTATCCAGAAGATTGAAGCGGAATTATCCTGATCTTTATGCTGGTATTATAACAGAATATGCACAAAAATGGAATGATCTTTTATGTGCGTACTGTCAGGATAACCGCTTAAACTATATTTTGGAAACTACCTTTTCTTCCGGTAGTTATCTGGAAGAAAAGATCGGGGAAATAAAAAACAGAGGATATGTAGTGGATATTATGTTGCTAGCGGTCAATCCCCGTTTTAGTTTACTAGGGACTTATATCCATTATGAAAACTGTCTTGAATTATTGGGATTTGCCAACAAGGTATCAAAGGTAGCCCATGATCTTTATTTTGATGCTATGCCTACAGCAATACAAGCAATAACGAAAAATCCGATATATGATAATATCTATATTTATTCACGTTCCATGGAACAGGAATATTCTGGTTTGGTTGAAGGACTAAGGCTAATTGCCCACAACCCCCAAGATGTAATGAAGGTCTATAGGGAAGAAATTGGAGGTCCCTGGCATCCGAAGTTGAAGGAATATTTTCAACAGTCCTGTGCCGATGTCATTGAGCTCATGTATAAACGCTCGGCGCAGCCTTCCGAAATTGAACTTTTCAGAGATGAACTGGGAATAAGTGTGGATTTCGGGTAACCTAACTATGCAATTCCGTGGCAACTTGACCACCTGATCCCCATTCCAATGTTTTTTTAAAACTGATGTAGATATGTGAGATCTAGCCTTTGCCCATCACTAAAATAGGAATAGCCAATATGGTTACTATATCTACTACCAAAATGAGTGGCCTCAATGGTTTTTCCTTAGAAAAGAAGAGGCATAGTCTAAAAAATAGACGAATAATTAGATATAGGATATAACAGATTAGCCTTGCCGTCAACACAATTAGGGCTATCATACCCAAACAGAAGGGAATGGTCAGAAGAATTAGAATGTCTTTCCAGATGATATGAACGGGAAGTGTTTGCATGAAAAAATAGGAATCGAATAAAGCTACATTTGCATGTAAAGCATATAGAACCAGGCCGGCAGCAAACATGATAAACAAACCCATTTTAATGATGTCTTTTCTATCAAGATGACCGATTACAATAAGTAGTAATACACAGGTACAATAAAAGATAACATTATTCTTTAAAGGATTGTGGATTGAATCTGCACCGAAAATCATCATACTTATGTAGTTTAGAATTGCTAATCCAATAAAAGGAAAAGCAATCCATTTTGTGGATCTTTTTCGTGTTTCGTCATAGGGGGCATTGATAATAACAAGCATCTGGTTACTAATTCTCAGGTGAAAATTAGTGATATAGGCAAGAACTTTTTTATTGGTTATTGTACTTTCTGCTTTCATAATGATTAGTGATACCACCACCACTAATGATATAATAAAATTACCCATATAAATATTTCGGCGCAATTTAGTATAATAATTGTTTTAAATCAAATAGACTCTAATTTGGAAAACATAGGAAAAGAAACGCCACTGAATGCCATATAACTATAGTATGTGGCCTAAAATAAGAATTTTGAATTAAATCAAAAATCTTAAATATGGATACAATCACAAAAAATGACCTCGAAACATTGAGAATTCAAATTCTTTCTGATATTGGTAACCTTCTTCAGAACAAATTAATGGATGGTAGGGAATCGGAAGAATTTGGCTGGATGCGGAGTAAAGCTATACGCAAGGTCCTTAATATTTCGGCGTCTACACTACAGAATCTAAGAATTACAGGAAAAATTCGTTTCAAAAAGGTATTAGGTTCTTATTATTACAACAAGGAAGACCTTCAGCACCTATTTGAAGATGAAGACTGATTCTCTACAACGATGGTTTGACTTTATGGACTACCTTGACAACGATCCGAGTCTGAACGTTTGGCATCTTTCATTGCTACTTGCAATCGCCAGACTTGCCCACAGACAAAATGAAGGATGGGTTATCAGGGTGAGCCGAAGTAAACTTATGAAACTCTCCCATATTGATACTATAAGCAGTTATCATAAATATTTTAAGCAGCTTCAAGAACTCGGTTATATCAAATATGTGCCATCCTATCATCCGGGATATCGAAGTACAGTAGAGATCCTAAAAAGGCAGAAAGAATGATCTGCAATAATAAGCCCCAATATTTCGGATAATATTGGGGCTTATTTTTTTAGACAATTGCTTTAACCCTGTCCAGCATGTTTTCAAAAGTAGAATACCTGTCTTCAAAGGTGTTATTTTTTTGAGCGTTTTTAAGTTCTTGGAACTCTTTTTCAAGTTTTTCGAGGAATTTTCTCAAATCATCGTTGGAGTTTTCTGTACCTTTTAATTTTGCACTCAATTCTTTCATTTCACGGGCTATCGAAGCCTGTTCGGTAATGGCATAATCTTCTGTCTGTTTAATCGAATAATGACCCAGCATTTCTTTGACCACATGCATTGACACACCATTGTTTAAGGTGACCGTACTGGCAAAGGTGCGTCTTGCTTTATGGGTGTTGAGCGTTACGTGAATATCACATAGAACAGCAATTTCTTTAAGGTACTCATTCATTTTCTGGTTTGAACGACCGGGAAGTACAGTTCCTCTGTTCAGGCATCGTGGATCATCCTGATATTTAGCGATTATTTCTAATGCTTTTGGTAAAAGAGGTATATCTGTATCTGCTTTTGATTTCTGTCGGCTACTCATTATCCACATAGTACCATCGTCAGCCTCTTTGATATCTTCCCATTTAAGCTGGAAGGCATCAATGTAAGATAAACCTGTATAGCACTGAAAAACAAAAATATCTCGAACTATAGTCAGTCGTTCCGAACTGAATACTTTTTCTTCGATCCGTTGGAGTTCAGCCTTTGTCAGAGGTTTCTTTCTGATCTTGGTTTTCTTGCTAACAAAAAGTTTGAAGGGATCTTTCTGAATGATCTCTTTGGCAATAGCTCTCAATACGATTTTTTTAAAATTGCTGATATACTTTAATGAAGTGTTATTAGAACATTTTCTTACCGTTTTTAGATATAGATCATAATCCTTGATAAATTCATAATTGAGTGCGCTGAACTCGAGATCATTTTTATTGTACTTATACCTTATAAACTCTTGTACATGGGAGCGTGCAGTAATATAACGGTCGTGGGTACCTTTGGAATATTCCTTTGTAATGACCAATTTGGCCATTTCGTCGTTATGTTCCTGAAACTCTTCAAGAACTTTATTACGTGCCCTGTACTTTCCATTCACAAAATTAATAAGGTCAATAGAGCTAATGGGAATATCATTATTCATTAACTCCGTTCTGTGGCTATTGATCTTGGTCGTTAAAGATTCAAGGAACGTATTGAGCGCTCTGGCATCTTCTTTCGTCCCGATAGCTTTACCTTCCTTCTGATCCCATCTATCGGGATACCATTTTCTTTTGGTAGATGTTTCTTTAGGGATACCATCTACGGTTATGCGCAGATAAATGTGGCGAATCTTTTCGTTTTTTGAGCTCTTTAAAAAGAACGTGAGCCCGTAGCTTTGCTCTACTAACATAATTCAACATTTTAGGGTTATAAATGTCAAACTAAAAGTGCTTTAAATCAAGATGTTTTGATTTGCAACACGTTCATTGTTAGTGAATTAAATGTGTTTTTACAAAGTTTTATATGCTGTTTTTGTGGCAATTTTCAGTAGATCTAAAAATTGCCACAATATTGCCACAAACTTTTGGATTATTTTTGGAAATTATAGCAGTTGCCATAATTAAAAAAATCCTGCAAATCATTGATTTTGCAGGATTTATCTATTTTTTGATGCTTTTTGAAAACTTCTGTTTTCGCATCTTGCGGAGAGTGAGGGATTCGAACCCCCGGACCTGTTACAGTCAACAGTTTTCAAGACTGCCGCAATCGACCACTCTGCCAACTCTCCCTAAACTCCGATTGTATCGTTGTTTTCAGTGGTGCAAATATAGAAAAAATTACAATAACTCCCCAAATAAAAAACAACATAAAATCTATGTATCGGATTATCAGCAAGAATTATTTTCATGAATATGCTGAAGCATGATTTTGAGCCTTAATTATTGCTTTATTTTACTTGATTTTTGTTATTGACAACGCTTACTTTCCTTTTATAATCTGGATTATTTGGACAAAATTACTTTTTGTCAGTCTTAAATGATATCTTGTATTCTTTCATATCAAAAGGATACCCGTCTTCAGATTGGGTAACTCTGTCTGTTATATAAAAATCGTATTCTGTATCGTATTGCAAATCGGAAGTTTCAATAGTGAGAATCGTTTTGGATTCATCTAAACCCACAATATTTTTTAAAGGGAAATGTTCTTTCCCATTTTTCGAGAAATTGATAGAAACTTTTTCATACATAGGTCTTGAGAAGACAATGTGAATCTTTTTTGTATTGGTATTTACATTCTGACTTCCATTTTCAAATTCAACTATTTTTATCAGTTTGGGCTGATGATCTTTGTAATCAGATACTATTTGTTCAGCATTCTTCTGATCTTCAAAATACCTTGATTTCACTAAAAATTCCAGAACCACTGTTTCATTATTAAAATCCAGCTCAATAATATTTTTAATAGCAGTTTTCTTATCTACCGAGTTTTCATAATACTTTTTGGAAATCATATATCCTACAAAGTATCCAAGATCAGGATTTTTAGCATGACTGTTGTAAAACCAGTTGTCAAATTTTTGACTCAACATTTCACTTTTAAAATCTGATTTTACCTTTTCATAATTTTTAGCCCCATAATCAAGATAATGGGCTGTGAATTTTTTATTTAAAGCTAATTCTGCAATAAAATCACAAGAACCTTCTTTAATTGCTTTCGACAAAACATTCACTTCACCGTCTTTTTGAAAAGTATGAATGAACTCATGTACTGTTACCTGTTCTAATTGTGACGGGTTGGTATATAAGAACATTTTTTGAAGACCTTCGTTTTCAAATTCTGAAACAACCGTATTTTTATCACCTGTTATTCTCTCTACTCCTAAAAGTAAATCTTCATGATGGGTTGTTCCCCCCGATTTCATGGCACCAATGGTGTAATAAATATTTCCTTGAGAATTATTGGGATACAATTTTTTAAATTGCCTGAAAGCGCTATTGATTGTTTTAATTTTTTTAGAATCAATAAAGGTCTTAGGTCTGATAGAATTCCAAAAATTAGGATATTTCTCGATGACATTGAGATAATCATCTTTCCCGAATTTTTTTATTTCCATAAAAGCTTTTAGGCCATCCGTTTTTTTATCCAAAAAAAGCCGTTCAATGACTTCACTTTTATTTTTATTATTTTTCTGAATGCTGTCATAAGCCATCCAAAAATTATTGATATCTGTACTGATGATTTTTTGAGCGTTTGAACAATTAAAAATTGTCAAAAAAGCGAATGCTGGTAGTATGCGTTTCATCGGTTATCTAGTTTTATATGGTATGCTTATAAGCCTCCATTGGTGCTCAATAAAAAAGGTACAAATCAGATGACTTGTACCTTTTTTCTGCGGAGAGTGAGGGATTCGAACCCCCGGACCTGTTACAGTCAACAGTTTTCAAGACTGCCGCAATCGACCACTCTGCCAACTCTCCTTCAACTCCGATTATATCGTTGTTTTTAGTGGTGCAAATATAGGAAGTTTTTAATTACTGACAAAATATTTTTTCAGTAAAATTTATTTTTTTTGATTCCAGCTGTAAAAGCATTTCCAGTAACACTTTTAAACATTTTGAATATCAACACTTTGCCATCAGAACGTATAAAGAACAAGAAATATATTGTAATTTTATCAGAACTGAAATTGAACTATGATTGAAATTCAACAATGTGTCCTTGAATCGTTCTATAAAAAAATGGGACTGCACAGGGTAAGCCAGATTGATCAGGAGGAAGTTAATTCTGCAAAGTATAAATCCTATATTAAAGTGGTCTACCTACTGGAAGAATATACAGTTACTGTAGATTTTAAGCAATATACAACAGAAGCTCCTACCCTTTTCTTTATCAATAGCAATCAGCATTTTTGTATTGAAAATACAGGGAATAAACCTGGAGTTATGATCTATTACAACCGAGATTTCTACTGCATTCAGATCCATGATACTGAAGTCGCTTGTGATGGCCTTTTGTTTAATAACCTAAGCAATATGCCAATGATTACTTTAAACCCTATGGACACTATTGTCATTACTCATATTCTGAAGGCGATAGAAACAGAATTTAAAGTAACACAAGCACAGCGGGAAGAAATGCTAAGAGTTTACCTGAAACAAATCATCATCCTTTCTACAAGATTATGGAGTGTACAGCATTTGGATAAAATGAATGACGGAACAGATCATGATACCGCATTCTATCGTCAGTTTAGCCTGCTGGTAGAAAATCATTACAAGGAAAAACATACTGTTGCAGATTATGCCGACATCATGGGGATTGCTCCCAAAACATTGACACATCGCCTGAAGAAAATGAATATGTCTCAGCCCAACGAAATCATTAAAGACCGTATTATGCTTGAAGCAAAAAGATTACTGATCCACACTGCGATGAGTGCCAAACAAATTGCCTATCATTTAGGCTATGAGGATCCGGCCTACTTCAACAGGCTCTTCTCTTTAAAAGTGGGTGACAGCACCTCTAATTTTAGAAAAATGTACAACGAGGGAAAAATGTACAATTAATACAGCTGTTTGTGCCTTATTTAATTGCCTGACCGGGAGTAGCTTTGCAATATCAATTTATCATTACAGTTCAGAACGATAAAGCACGGTATATTTTAAATGCTTTAGGTTCTTTTATTAACATTAAATACAAATATCATGGCACAACAAAGACCTTACAAAGGAGAAAACGATTCTCAGATTTTTACTGAAGTACGTACATTTTTACAAGCATTAAACTCTGGAGATGGCATTCCCATGGAGCTTTTAAGTCCGGAGGATGCTCGTCAGATTTTGATAGGCGCGCAGAAATCAGTTGAAGTTGATTATTCAGGAATTGAAGAAACTGAGCAAATAATCAGTCAGAATGGATATGAAGTTAATATTCACATTACCAAACCTAAAGGAAGCCAACCTAATGCTCCTGTATTTATCTTTACGCATGGTGGTGGTTGGGTATTGGGTGATTACCCTACTCATCGTAGACTGGTAAGAGATTTAGTTGTTGAAAGCGGAGCTGTAGCTGTATTTCCTGATTATACTCCTTCTCCGGAAGCAAAATATCCGGTGGCGATCAATCAAATTTATGCAACAATGCAATGGGTTGCTGAACATGGAGAAGAGATTGGTGTTGATGGAAAGAACCTCGCCATTGTAGGAAACAGTGTAGGTGGAAATATGACCGCTGTATTAGCATTAATGGCTAAAAACAATAATGGACCTCACATTAAATTGCAGGTATTGCTTTGGCCTGTCACCAATGCTGATTTTGAAACCATTTCTTATCAGGAGTTTTCTGAAGGTAGATTCCTTACCAAAAATATGATGAAATGGTTCTGGGATAATTATCTTCCGGAAACAGAAACCCGTAAGGAAATTTATGCCTCCCCTCTTCAGGCTTCCATAGAGCAATTAAAAGGATTACCACCTGCTTTGGTTCAGACTGCAGAAAATGATGTCCTTCGTGATGAAGGAGAAGCCTATGCAAGAAAATTAAATGAAGCGGGTGTACAGGTAACTCTTACCAGACATAGTGGTCTGATTCATGATTATGGATTATTAAATCCTTTAGCAGACATCCCTGCTGTACAAACAGCAATTTTGCAGGCTGCTGCAGTGATAAAAGATAAGCTTAGCCAATAGGTTTATTAAACATAGTATAAAATGGAGCCAGTTCGAAATGAACTGGCTCCATTTTTTATCAATATGCTGATTTAATAGCATAATATAAGCCCTTGCTAGCACGAGCACGATGCTCGCACTAGCAAGGGGTTTACGGATATTCTACTGGATAAAAATATTGTCTCTTAGGTATACAAAAACTAAAAGAGAACGACAGACAGCATGTCTTCGCTCTCCTGGATACCTTTCTCAAACAAACTAAGCTGCAATGCATTTTATAAAATACAAAACCCGCTCAATGAGCGGGTTTGTTTTATTATTAACTCAAAGTCACAGACTTTACGTAGCGGGCGCGACAGCGGGGGGATAACATCATCCAAAATTTTAAAACTAGACTGACGTTTGCTAAATAACAGAACCCACCGCAATTGCGGTGGGTTCTTTATTATTGCTCACGGATTACAAATACGAAAGATCAAACTAATTCCAACGAGTAATAACGGTATTACTTCCAAGTATATTCTTGAAACAAGTTGCTTTTTTTGATTTTAGATGTACTTTTAACTCATAATCTTCATTAAGTAAAATTTGATATGAATTATATGTATCTTTTTTAATATTAAACTCAAATGGATTAAAGGGTATTATAATTTTTAAAGTTTTCATTGGTTTAATTTCAAAAGTATCATATTTTTCTTTATAAACAGGAAGTTTCTTTCCTTCATTTATAATTTGAATTTCATTATCATTTAGTTCTACAAATTTATTTGAAAAATTTATTTGCTTCCCTTTATGTTTGATTTCTATCAATGGTCTTAATGATGTAGAAGTTTTGAAGACTTACCTTTTTTCAAACAGTTAATAAATATAAAATCCCTTCTAATTGACTAAAGATTCTTTAGCATATAGCCAAGGACTAAGTCCATTTAAAGATGTGTGCGGATGATTACTGTTGTAATCGATTTGCCACTCATAAGCCATTGCATTTACCTCCATTATAGACCCGAATAGGTATGCATCCAAAACGTCTTCTCTGAATGTACGGTTTAAGCGTTCAATATATGCATTTTGGGCAGGT
>NZ_WXVU01000020.1 GCF_009900745.1 Chryseobacterium sp. c4a
GTATGAAGTTTGGGTTTACTCCACTCTAAGTTACCATATCTTCGCAACCAAACCAAAACGGTACTCTTTCCCTGAATACCATACTCTTTTTGAGCCTGCTTGTAAGTGTAATCGCCGTTTTCTACTTGAGAAACAATTCTTAATTTAAAGGCTATACTATAGTCCTTTTGTGTACGCTTTTCTCTTGTTAATCCTTGATGTTTCATAAATAAGTCGATTAGTTGTCAACTTATTTCAGGACGGGACATATAATAAGGGAAAAGAAGGCAATAGAAAACAGCTCTTTTTTTCATATTGAAGCGATTTTATTTGAAAATTGATGGTATAAATTATGTATATTTATAACAGAGATTGATGGAAATATCCATTTTATGATCTTTTTTCACCCATCCATAAAAAATTATAATAGGTAAGTATGTGGAGAAGTTCAATGGAGGAGAAGGAGGAAATTTAAAATAGATTATTATTAAAAACAATACAATATATACGAGAATTATACGAAAGATAATGATCTGTGTAGTTAGCATAGGTCTGTTATTGTATATGATTTCCTGTAATACAAATTCTCAGGATAAAGAAAGAGATGCCTTCGATGTTACTTTGATTAATAAAAGTTCAGACCTGCAGCTTTCCGGAGAATATGAAGCACTTATCAAACTCAATGTTGAGTATTTGAAAAAGGCGGCTAAAATGAGATATAAAGAAGGAATAGGGCTTTGTTATCTTAATATGGCAGAAGTAAATGTTTCTGCCGGAAACTATGAAAAGGCATTGCTTTTTTTCAATAAAGCAGAAAAGGATCTTAAAAACTCTGAAAACGCTTTTCATAAAGCAGCTTTTTATGATGACTATAGCCAATATTACTCTCATCTTAAATTATATGATAAGGCTATAGAATGTAATACCAAAGCATTTTTCTATCTGAAAGAAGCAAAGTATTCAGAACTTAAAAAGAAACTCTTTTCCCGACTTTATATCAATAAAGGGATTTATTTTACTTTTAAAGGCTGGTATGGAACCGCTCTGAAGTCTTTTCTGAAAGGAAACGATCTGGAAAATTCAGCCTATAGCAACTGTATGGTAGCTCAGTATTATCTTTTCAGGCATCAGCCGGATTCTGCGGGAATGTATATCGCCAAATCAGAAGAGAAGATGTTCAGCCAAAAAACAAGTGATGCAGAGTCGCTTTGGGTGTATTATACCATGGGATACTATTATAATGAGATTAATAATAATGATGAGGCTGAAAAAGCATTAAAAAAAGCCTTAGAAATTAATATAAAAACAAGACGTACTTATTCTTCCCATATCAATAATGTATATAAATCTCTGGCGGAACTTTATAAAAAGAAAGATGATGGTGGTAAAGCGTATTATTACCTGAAAAAGTATATGGAAGAAGAGGGAAGACTGGATGTAGCCCGATTAAATACGATGAATAAGGCAACAGAACAGTTTATCTCTGAAATGAAGCCCGAATCCGATTGGCATAGAAGTGATCTGCCTTTAGCGATTGCATTATCTATTACAGCGCTTACAATTTCCGGTATATATGTTAAAAAGGTAATTCGATCGCAGAGATTGAAAAAGAAAGCCTTAAAGGATGAAACCGAGGAATTGAAAAATCACGTTAAAATAAAGATGCTGAAGGAAGTTACTGAGCTTGCCAAGAAAAATGACTCCTCTTTTCTGATGAAATTTAAGGAGCTGTATCCTGATTTTATAAATACTCTTTTGAAGATCAATCCGGATCTTGAAAGTTCTGAACTTACTTTTTGTGCTATGTTGAAACTTCATTTTTCATCCAAAGAAATTGCGGATTATACTTTTGTTCAGCATAAATCGGTACAACAAAAAAAATACAGAATCCGAAAGAGACTTAATATCCCGGGAGAAGAAGATATTTATGATTTTTTTGATAAAATAAGTGGTTGAAAAATTATAAATTGATGGCGGATTTAAAAAAAATGTAATATCACAAATTCGGAAAAATCATTTTTTAATCTTAATTTTTGCAAAAATTCAGTTAAAGGGAAAAAGCATTATGATACGCGTTCTACTTTTTATGGTACTAATTCTTTTCATTTCCTGCAGTCCTGATTCTAGGGAATACGAAAAGAGCTTTGATATTCCCCTGATGAAGAAGAATGAAGAATTGCGTCTTGCCGGTGAATATAATTCATTGGTTGATCTTAATAAAAAATACTTTAAAAAAGCAGAGAAAATAGGATATGAAGAGGGTAAGGCATTGTGTTATATTAATCTTGCCCGGGTCAACATGTCATTGGAGAACTATCAGAAATCCAATATTCTTTTTAATAATGCCGAAACCATTTTAAATAACTCGGACAATCCTTTGCATAAGGCAATATTCTATAACTATTTTGGCAGATTTAATTCCGAATTAAGAAGAATTGATAAAGCATTTGAGTATAACAAAGAAGCTTTTAATAATATTGAGAAAACGAAAAACTCTCCATTAAAAAAGACGGTTCTCTATAATATTTATTTACAGCAGGGAGATTATTACGTTCAAAAAAAGAAAACCAAAGAAGCATTGGAATATTTCCATAAGGCAAGAATGCTGGATGATACAGGGATTGCGGATGGAGTAATATGTGATTATATATACAATTATAAAAATAAAGACTCAGCTACTAAATACATAACAAGAGCTTATCATAAGATGAGTATGTCTAACAAAGACGATGCTATAGCTCTTAATATCCATACAGTGATGGGAGAGTATTATGTAGCTTATGGAGAATATGATAAAGCGGAAAAAGAATTTTTGAAAGCGTTGGAAATTGATAAGAAGACCAACCGTATTTTTGCACAATACACTAAATATATTTATAATGATCTGAGATCCTTATATGCATTAACGGGAGATAAGGAAAAAGCTTATTTTTATCTGCATGCTTATACGGAAGCTAAGAATAAAACCAATACGGCTTTATTGGCTACCATTAATCAGGACATGGAATATTTTACTTCAGAAGCAAAAACAGATACTGAACAGCATAGAAATAAGGTGCAGTGGGTTGTTTTCTTATCTTTTGCCGGACTCTCACTGTTAGCTATTTATGCATGGAGGATCATTAATACATTAAGAAAAAGAAAAGCAGCCTTGAAATCAGAAGCCGAAAATCTGAAAAATCAGATTAATGATAACAGGCAGGAAGAAATCATCGAATTGGCCAAAAGAAATGACCCTGAATTTCTTTCTTCTTTTAAGGAAGGATATCCAGGATATTTAGATAAACTTTTAGCCATTAATCCTAGTTTGGAAAATTCAGAATTGATTTTCTGTGCTATGCTTAAACTCCATTTCACATCCAAAGAAATTGCCTATTATACACTCGTTCAGCATAGAACTATTCAGCAGAAGAAATATAGGATCAGAAAAAAAATGAATATTCCTACAGAAACAGATATTTACGTTTTTTTTGATAATATTAAGTAGTTAAGAAAAGATCTGAACATTCAATAGCATTAGTCATTGCTATGAAAATCTTAAACACTGTTGAAACAACCTTATATTTCTAAGAATATCTCCATACCTCTTTTTATTCAGTACCAAACATTCGAAAGAAAAATTGGCTCAGAAAAGGTCTGCATTCTGACCGAAGGTTTTCTACTCACTTTTTGATCATCTGGATTCACGAAAAAAAAACTGTCTGATTCTCATGTCAGACAGTTTACGAAATATTTTTTTTTCGCCACTCGGATTTCTTTGTGGTCTCTTGTTTTCAAATTTGAAAATTTTTTGTCAAATAATGAAAAAAAACTCTACTACACGAATACTACAGCTAATGTTTTGTATTTTAATTTACTGATAATCATCATGTTGTGTTTTTATCGTGTTTTAGATAGTAATGAGTGTGAATTCAAAGAATACAAGTGACATATACTCTTGCATATATGTTTATTGATTTGAATCTAAAATACATCCTATATGTATTTTTTACACTTTTTCTTTTTATATTCTGATTTTGATTAATGTTTGTTTTTGTTTAGAATTGTATTTAAGTATCAGTTTATGAGTTGTTTAATTAGGTGTTGTATCAGAGTAGTAGGTTAAATTTTTACTTTTTTAAATTTAAAATATAGATTTGCAGATAAGCTTGGGAAGGCACGATTGAATGTCACAACAAAATGGATATTTTATCCCTGATTTGTCCAGAGTAAAGATGAAAAAATTAGAAAAAAGAGAGGTATTGGGAATACAAGAAAAATAAAAAACACAAATGAATCTCCATCATCAGGATCTAAAACGGAGAGAAAAAAAATGATTTTTAGTGGGAAAAAGTGGCTGTCTCTTGTGAGGCAGCCTTTTTTATGATCTTAATACCTGTAACGGATTCAAATTAAATTATGGCAAAATATGCCCATTAAAGAATTCCAGCATGGTTGCTAAAGCAGTTTCAGAATGCATCCGTTCTCCATTTTCAAGAGACTCCTGAGTAGCAGCTGCAGCTCGTTTTTGCATATTGATTTCATACTGAGAAATAGCTTCCTGTAACGTATGGTAACGATGGTCTGTTAAATGTTCACTGAGTTCAAGGGCATCAAGCATCGCCATATTAGCCCCTTCTCCTGCAAACGGAGGCATAACATGAGCGGCATCACCCATTAAAGTTAAGTTCGGTTGGGTTTCCCAGGTCTGATCCAGCGGCATGGCATAAATAGGGCGGGGAATAAAAGGTGGAACTGCATTCTCAAACAATTCATACCATATTGTATTCCATTCCGGATACTCTGATTTAAACCACTGGAGAACAGCTTTAGAATCTGAGAAATCCAGATTAATACTATTTGCCCAGTTTTCGTCCGCTTTAAAGCTGGCATAAAAGCCAAGATCACCGTTTCCCTTTTGTCCTAATAGGATATTTTGGGTATTGCCAAAAGCCATTATTTTTCCACCATTAATTAATGCATTAATGTTGGGAGCATGTTCCTTTGAAACAATTCCTTCCAGCATAATTACTCCTGAATAAACTGGTTTGTTATCTGTGAGATAAGGTCGGATTTTAGAGTGTGCACCATCTGCTGCAATCACAAGATCTGCATAAGCTGATGTTCCGTTTTTAAAGTGAAGCAGCCAGCCGCCATTTTGCGGATCCATAGACAAGAAATGGCTATCCCAAACAACGGTTTCGGGATGAAGAGATTCCAACAGCATATTTCTCAACGGGCCACGGTCTATTTCAGGACGAAAATGTTCAGCCCCGAAATCCTCCTGTGGTTTCGTATCATGGTCGCTGAACATGATTTCTGCGTGCTCATTTACAATTAGCATTTTATCAGCACCAGGACGGAATGTCTTTTTGAATTCGTCTAACAACTCTGCTTTTCGCAAGGCTGCCAGTCCGGAATCTTCATGCATATCAAGCGGAGATCCTTGTACACGTGCTTCTTTATTAAAATCTCTTTCATATACTTTTACATTAGCATTCTTCAGCTGTAAAAGTCTGGCCAGGGTAAGTCCGGCAGGGCCACCCCCAACGATGGCTATTGATATATTATCTATCAGCATTGTATTTAAATTATATAGGACAAAATTACTTTCCTTTCAACACTGATAATAGTATAAATCGGTCGTTTTTGTTTTTTGATAATTCTTTGGGAGCCACTCCTGAAAACTTTTTGACTTCCTTGATGAAATGATTCTGATCCGTATAATTAAGCTCCGGAAATAATTGCCCTTGCGCAATATGCTCCAAAGAAGCTCTAAAACGAAGAATAGTAGAGTAGGCCTTTAAAGATAAACCAAGTTGTTTCGTGAAGTAACGATTAATCTGCCTGCTGCTCCAGCCCACTTTTTCAGAAAGTTCATTTACACTCATTTCTCCTTTTGATGTATAGATCAGCTTAAAAAGTTGATGCTTCCTTTCATCTGTTTTTTGGGGAATCAGTTCCTGTATTTTTTGGAGTGCTTTTGTACAACAAAGTTCAAAATCCTGTAAATCTTCAGCTTTAAAGTTCCAGAAATTATGAGGAAGCTCTTTGGCTGAATTGAGTACATCAGCAATAGTTGTCTGTAAGATATATTCAACGGCAATAGGTTTAAAACTCACCACGAAAGCTCGGGTGTGTGGAGGAATCTGTCTTTGTTCAGGATACGTTTCTAATCCAATGAGAGCAACGTGAAAAGGTTCCGAAGGCGATTCCATAAAAAACAGATCAACTCTCCCGTCCGGAATGATAACCACTTCTTTTACTTCATTTGATAGGTTATGGAATGTTCCCAAATTCTCTACAAAATCTGCAATGCTTTGATCCGGCTCAATAAAATGAAAGTGAAAGTCATTATCCATAAAAAGATTGTACTATTCTTTAATAGATTAAATTACAAAAATAGGTCTAATAATTAATGCACTACCTAAGAAAGAATTGTTTTAAGCCACTAACTCATAAATAAATAATTTATAGCAACGCAAAAATTCATTTTATTCGTGATTCGTAGCCATATTAACAGAAGCTTAGCAGTATTCAATTTTATCGGTGATAAAATTATTACATCTTATAGATTTCCAATACAATAAAAAGCCCGGACTGTAAAAAACAGCCCAGGCTTTATCAAGATTAAAAATAAGTTTAAAAAGAATACCCCACAGAAACTGTTACATTTCTTGGAGCTCCCGGAAAGGCTCGTGTATAATCGAACCCGCCAAGGAAATAATATTTATCGAAAATATTGTTGACATTCACTGCCATTTTCATCTTTCCGATATGATAGTAAACTGCAGCATTTACTGTTGTATAAGAAGGCCATTTTCCCCAAAGAGCACTTCCATTGCTGTCTTTTCCGATGCTGTTATCCATACGTCTGGTATCTACATAATACACCCCGGTACCAAAACCAAGTCCTTGTAAAGCAGAGGTTGAGAAGACGTATTTCAACCACATGCTGGCCATATTCTTAGGAGCTCCGGGCAAAGCCTGTCCTACTTCGGAAGCGATGGAAGAAGATTTCACTTCAGTAGAGTTAAAAGTATAATTTCCCATGATCTGAAACTCTTTGGTCAGCTGTCCGCGGATGTCCAATTCAACACCTTTTGAGACTGCTTCTCCCGATTGTCTGTAGACAGGAAATCCGGTTGTGCTAATTTCTCCCGTTGCAATCAGCATATTTTTACGCTCAATCTGGAAAAGCGATAAATCCACTTGTAATTGATTCTTAAAGAATCCTGTTTTAAGTCCTGTTTCAACCTGGAAGCTGTGCTCAGCGGTGAAGGGCTTATCAGCACCATAATCCTGATAATTTTGGATGAAATTAGCCCCAACAGGAGCAAATCCCTGGGAATAACTTGCAAAATAATTGATCTGATCGTTGATCTGATAGGTCAATCCAATACGAGGCAGCCATGCATTCTGAGTCGCACTAAAGCGGTCTTTACCACTTACTGTTTCCGAGTAATAATGCTCATGACGGAGTCCGACAATAAGTTTTAATCGGTCTGCAAATGAAATCTGATCCTGCACATAGATTCCGGTTGTTTTATAAGGACTTAAAAAGGGATAATTTCCTTGAGATAACCATACATAATTACTCAGATCGTGAGTGGTATAGGTAGGATTGTTAAGATCAAATGTCAACGGAACGTTTTTTCCATCGATTTTTTGTTGTCTTGCTTCTCTTTGTTGGTTATTGCTGTCTCCTTCATATTGTGCATAATCTACTCCTGCAACAATGTGGTTTTCGATTTTATGACCGGTAAGATCCCATTTTAAATATACTACAGAGTTATCTGTATAATCTTTTCCATGACGGTCAAAGAAACGCATATTCATGATCGTATTATTGGGTGCATCTGCATAGCTGTTCAGAGTACGGTGTTCATTCACATCTTCCTGATAGATAGACTTCATATAGCTTGCATTCAATGAAAGGTTATGGGTAAGACGTTGGCTAAGTCTTGCACTGAATGATAAGGTTTTCGTATTATAAAAATCTGATGGCTGACTTAAAGTAAAAGATCGATCCAGAGCATAAAAGTCATTGTTTCTCAAACCCATTCCTCTGTCAAGATATCCATGAAACTGGTCGTATACCAGATCAATATCTACCTGAGTTCCGTCAAGAGGTTTGAAAGTAAAGGACGGAGCAATCATAAAGTTCTTTTGCTGATTGACATTTCTGAAGGTTTTGCTGTCTTCATACCCTGCATTCAGACGATATAAGATTTTCTTTTCTTTGTCTAATGGTCCTGTGAGATCAATACTGGTTCTAATGGTTTGGAAACTGCCAACAGAGAAATTAATAGAACCCTTTTGTTTATCCAAAGGTTTTTTAGTTACCATATTGATGGTTCCTCCGGGAGTGATATCTCCGAATAATGAAGCACCTGGGCCTTTTAAAACGGAAACACTTTCCAGGTTTATAGTTAAAGGAGAACGATAATAGCTGTTTCCATAGCTATATCCCGAACGAAGTCCATTGACAAGACGGATTCCGGTTTCGTAGCCACTTTTAAACCCACGGATAATAAGGTCATCGTAAGAAGAAGCGGTGGTTACACCTGCTAAATCTTGTACGACATCGCGGGTAGTATATGCCTGTTTGTCTTCCATAAATTCACTGCTGACAATAGATACAGATTGTGGAAGATCTTTTAGGTTTCCTGAAAATTTACCACCCAATTCCAGATTATTGGTAAGGTAGGAGTTATTTCTACGGGCGGTAATTAAAACCTCCTGAAGATCCGTTTGATTGTTGGCCAGATGAATGGTAATCCCATTTTTATCGTCATAAGAAAGAGAATCCAAAGTGACAGTGGATCCGGAATATCCTTTCGCATCAATTGTTAGCTGAGCCGGATACTGAACCTGAGTTTCAAACTGAAATTTGCCGTCTTTACTCGTTGTAGTCATGGTTCCCTGGTTGATGGAAACCTTGGCATTAGAAATTATTTTTCCTTCCTGATTCAGGATTTTTCCGAAAATAGGATGGGTTTCCTGTGCGGATAAGGCAAAAGGGAGTAAGAGCATTATACCATTGATGTACAATACTTTTTTGGTTGTGTGCTTCATTGTATCTTTCTACGCAGTTGTAGTATTTATTGTTTTTCTGAAATCATTAGCTCCATGTGGAGGGTGGGATAAGTACCTTCATAGCAGGATTTCAGAAGTGTAAAATCCTGTTTGAGCCAATAATCATAGGCTCCCTGCAGAAAAGGATGGGTATGCAGGTATAATCTTTTTATATTTTTCTGTTGGGCTGTTTTTAGTAATTCCTGAAACAGACGGGTAGCAATTCCTGCTCTCCGGTATTCCGGATTGACGAATAATCTTGCGACTTCTACAGTCGTTTTTTCATCAATATCCAGATGAGGAAAACGATAGTCAAAAGGCATCATTCCGATAACACCAATGAGTTTTCCGGCTGTGGTTCGAGCCTGTAAAAAAGCTCCGGTAGGTGACTGTAGATAATTTTGCTCAAAATTGACGAGGTCTTTAGGGACGATCAAGGGATCTAATAAAGGATACAATTGTCGTCTGAATTCCATGACATAAGGAAGGACTTCAAACACCTGGTAATCCTGTACCAATGAGATCGTTATTTCTTCATGATTTTTCATATATTTTATTTTAATTGAGGTGCAAACATGGGAGTGCCCTGATTATCCAATGCGAGTAAAGGAACCTGATACGTTTCTTCAAGAAGCTGCTTCAATTCATTTTTTTCCAAGGACTGAACAGCCACTAGTTCATGATGACGCATGACAAAAAAGTTATCTCCGAAGAGAAAAGCAAGATTGGGATCATGCATGACGCATAAAACCGTAGTTCCTTCATTCACCAACTGACGGATGACTTCCAGTACAGCCACCTGATAATGCAGATCCAGATGATTGGTAGGTTCATCCAGCATCAGAATGTCCGGCTTCTGAACCAATACCCGGCACAAGAGAACCAATTGACGCTCACCGCCGGAAAGAGAAGTATAAGGTTTGTCTTTTAAGTGGGTTAAATTAAATTTCTTCAGAATGGCTTCTACTTCCTGATAATCCAATTGTTTAGGGGAGAATCTGGAAAAAGAAGCACGGCCTGTTAAGACCACATCAAAGACTTTAAATGGAAAAGTAGTTTGGTGAAACTGGGTTAAAAATCCAAGGCGAACAGGAGAGGACGTTCCTATTTTTATTTTTCGACGCTCTTTATCGGCAATCCATACTTTTCCTTTATAATTCTTTTCAAGCCCGGCAATGATTTTAAATAACGTTGATTTACCGCTTCCGTTTCTTCCTAAAATGACCGAAAGTTTTCCTTTTGCAAATTTTGCATTGACATTATTCAGCACCCGATCTTTTCCATAATCAAAAGAAAGCTGTTCTATACTAATCACACTATTCATGAGTTCCAGTTTATAGCGTTTCTACGCATGAGATAAATAAAAATCGGGGCTCCAATAATCATGGTAAATACTCCGATCGGAATTTCAAAGGGCATTACCGTACGAGAAAAATCATCAATTAATAATAAAAATGTTCCTCCGATACTGATATTTGCCCAAACGGTGATGTTGTTGTTCGGCCCAAAAATCATTCTGCTGATGTGTGGAACAATCAATCCAAATAGGCTGATAACTCCAACAGCAGCTACAGATGAAGCTGTAATCATTGTAGCTACTGCCATCAGGATCAGTTTCAATACCGTTGGGTTTACTCCAACAGCCATGGCTTCATGATCTCCCAAAGCTAGAAGATTGAGCTTCCATCGAAGTACAACAATAACTGTTAAGCCAATAAGAATTGGAAATACAGCTGTATGCACTTTCTGCCATGAAGCCGTATGCAGGTTTCCCATTGTCCATTGTACAATAGCTTGCAATTTATAAGGATCACTCAGATATTGTAAAACGGTAAGGAAGGCTGTAAATACTCCTGATACAATCATTCCGGCAAGTACCATACTGACAATGGATGTTTTCGCTCCCGCATAGGATACCAGATAAGTAATAATTACTGCCACGACTCCAAAAATAAAGGCTGAAACATTGACTGCCATTATGGGGAACAACATAGCTAATGCTGCTCCAAATGCAGAGCCTGAGGAAATTCCCAATGTAAACGGATCAACGATCGGATTCCTGAAAACAGACTGTAAAACTCCTCCCGCAGAGGCCAGAGAAGCACCTACCAGAAATGTAAGGACAATTCTTGGTAAACGAACCTGCCATAAAATTGTATGCAGACTTCCCTGAAGAACTGATTCATCTTTAGAAATTCCCAACTCCAGAGCGATATGATGAAACAATTCTCCCATACCAATATTCTGACTGGAACCTATAATCAGTGAAACAAACACCAAAAGTATAGGAAGCAGGATAAGTAGAGAAACTGTTTGAATGCTCTTTATCATCAGATTAATCCTTTTTTACCATAGATTACTTCAAATGCATTTTTTACATCCTGATCGAGTTGTTCCTGTGTGTATTCGGGCATACACCAGTGACGGAGCTGTTTAGCAAATAACATGAACTTCACGGTATGCGGATCATAAGGAAATGAAGGTGACATCACGAATACTTGCTTATTTTTTACAGCAGGAAGCGCTTCTAACTCTTTAAGACTATATACATCCGATAATTTTGAATTCCACAGAATAATAAGATCAGGGTTCCATTTGTACATCGTTTCGGCACTGATATTCGGCGCTTCTACCGGAACCGGGCAGGCATTCTGAGCTCCTGACAGGGTGATCGCCATATCAATAAGGCTTCCTTTTCCTGATGTTGACATAATACGTCCTTTTGACCAGGCATAGTAGATCTTTTTAGGAGAAGTAGCCTGAGATGCTCTCATCTTTTTTACTTCTTCAGCAACATATCCTGTAACTTCCTCAGCTCGTTTCTGTTTTCCAAGCAGTTTTCCGACATTTTTTAATTCTTCAAGAATCTTTTCATCATTTAAAGAAGAAAAAGTAAATACCGGGATTCCAAGGTTTTCAATTTGATTGATATTATCCTCATCTGTATTAAAGGTCAGTACCAAGTCAGGCTTTAATCCTACAATACTTTCTGCATTACTGGACTGTCCCCCAAAAGTAGGTGTGGCAATGCTTTTGTTTTTAATACGGTCATCAAGTTTGGAAAGAAAGCTGTAAGTATCTTCCATTTCGTAAATCTGTTGTGGAATTCCTACAATCTTTTCACCCGCCTGAAGCATATAAACATCATCCACCAGTGCATTGTACAGCACAACCACCCGCATGGCTTCATGAGGAAGAATAATTTTTTTACCTCTGCTGTCTGTTGCGGATACTTCTGCATTCGCAGCGTTTTCTTTAGTACTGGAATTGTTCGGGTTATTGCAGCTTTGCAATGCCAGGAACAGAGCAGAACAACTTATAATAAACAGATTTTTAATTTTCATAGGTTCTATTTTTTTGCCAGATAACGTAAGGATTGATGAGATAAAAGCTGAGCGTCCATCAGCTCAATACGATGACCATATCTTAAAGAAAGCTGCTCATACAGACGGCCGTCATAAGGAACAGAAAACTGTTGATTAGAGGTCATAAATACCGGAAGGTGCTGATTGCCGATAAAGTAACAGAAGTCTGCAGCTTCGGAGTCGTTTTCTGCAGGAAAGCTTATGGTAAGGCAGGTTTTAAAATTAATCGTTGCAATCAGTTGCCCATTGTTGTATAAACGATCTCCCTGTTGCCATTCTTTGATATTTCCTAGCCTCAGTTCCAAAACAAGCCCGGATCTGGTAGTCCGGGTTAGTTTTTGTTTTTTGTTTTCAAACCATTCGAGTTCCAGAACGTCAGAGCTTTGACCGTTCAGATCAATGCCTGTTTTTACTTCATCAATTACGACTGGTTGTACTGTATTCATATTAAGCTTCTTTAGCGCTTTCTTTTTTCAGTTTTACTTTTTCTTTCAGCCAGTTGCACCATTCTTCAATTCCGTCACCGTTGAGTGTGCTGATGGTCATTACTTCAAGATTAGGATTTACTTCATGGGCATCTTTTGTTACCGCTTCTACAGAAAATGGAACATAGGGAAGCAAGTCTGCTTTAGAAACAAGCATCAGTTCACTGGTTAAGAACATACGGGGATACTTTTTAGGTTTATCATCACCTTCAGTAGAAGCCAGAAGAGTAACACGATAATCTTCCCCAAGGTCAAATGCCGATGGGCAAAGAAGATTTCCTACATTTTCGATGAATAATAAATCAATACCTTCTAAATTGATGTGATCTAAAGCCTGTAAAATCATCTGAGCCTCAATGTGGCACATTCCACCTGTTACAATTTGTAAGGCATTGATTCCCACTTCACGCATTCTGATCGCATCACGCTCTGTTTCAGGATCACCCACAAGGATTGAAATATTAAGATCCTGAGCCAGTCTTTTACCCGTTTCCTGCATTAAAGTCGTTTTCCCGGATCCCGGAGATGAACATACATTGATAACGCAAATACCTTTTAAGCGGTCTCTGATGGCTTTGGCTACAAAATCATTAGCCTTTAATAAATGAAGAGTGGTATTATCACATTGAACCGATCCTACGCGGTTTCCTAAACTTTTTGGATTAGCTGTTGACATATTAATGGTTTTTTTGTTTAAAAATTACTTTTGAAATAAAGAGTTCGTTTCCCTGAACGATATTGGATGAGGGAGTTCCGCAGTCTTCGCATACAAATTTGTGGTACCTGACCTTGAAATCTTTATTGCACCGGTCACAGTGAGCAACAATATCGTTAACGAGTACTTCAAGTTCCATTTCCTGATAGTATGGATGGTCGGTAATGAAGGCATCAAACGCATTCTGAATAAGGACAGGCTGAACATTGGAAAGAAGTCCTGCAGTTACCTGAACCTGCTGAATATCTTCAACTTTAGCATCATAATGCTCTTCCAAAGTATCAAAGATATCCTTCACTATACTCAATTCATGCATAGCTTATATTTTTATAGGTGAAACTGATTACCTGAATTTTTCGGATAATCTTACTGAGAAAATAGGTGTAAAACCCAATATGGATGGGCGTTTACAAAAGTAGATTGCAGCGTGAAGCTTATATTCTGATCTTTAAATTATGGAATAAAAGATATTTGGGAAGGTGATAATGATGTATCCATTCTGCTTTGGAATTGATCATCACATCAGCGTTTAATGTAGATCCCCATGAAAACATTTCTTTTTCAAAAAGGACAAAAGGGAGATCAAAGAAAGTTTTATCAACATCAAAATCGTTTTCAGCAATGGAGGCAATGAATAAAAGATCGTGCTGCTGAACAGAATTGGAGACTTTGAAACTTATTTGATCTTGTGAAGAATGAATCGTAATATTACTTTTTTTGAGGTGAGCAAATCCCTGTAGTAATGTAAAAAACAGGACAAGCATAAAAGTAATTGATATGTAAAGAGACTTCTTCATTGAGTATAGCAAATTTACATCATTTCAGAGTCTGCATTCTTACCAAAAACCTTTTAAAAATGTTCAAAATCCGGACTGAATGAACCTGTTGAAATTGTTCTCTTTCTATATTTTACAAGTATGGTTTTTGTTTTATGTATCTTTAAATCAGTGTTTTGTGATTGTGTTTATAATGTTTGTTAAATTTTATGTTTTTGTCATAATGTTAAAAAAATGGCCTGATATGATAAAAAAATAATATATTTTTATTATCTTCAATAAGCCTTTAGGCTATAGAATCTATATTTGAATGTAATTGATAAAAAATGCCACGAATACGCGAATAGAAAAGAAATTGGTGCATTCGTGGCTTAAGAATGTTTTCAATATTTTTAGATATGAATTCTTTCTTTGCTTCCAAAAGTATATTGTCAGGAAAGAAACCTTTGTGTGGTGTAAAAATTACAGTTCTAAGAATTTATAAAACAATCATTTTTTTCTGAGGAATCTCTTCCTTCCCATATTTTGAAACTTATCCCTCGAAATTTGAGGGTTGCACAAAAAACGATTGATGGGTTTATAGTTTCGCAAAATAGTCTTCTTCAAGAATAGCATATTCATAATTATCACTCCATCCGGTTTTTAAAGGAAGTAGCTTCCTGCGATGGGCTTCCCTTATCATTCCACATTTTTCCATGACTTTATAAGACGGAATATTGTCAATAGCGCAACCTGCTTGAATTCTATGGAGTTTCAAATTCTCAAAACCAAACCGGATTATTTTTTCAAGCGCTTCTGTTGCATAACCTTTTCCCCAGATTTCAGGACTAAGTTTATACCAGACTTCAGCATTTTTGTAATGAAGTTTAATAAGATCAAGGCCAATAATGCCTACAAAGATTGAGTCAATAGTTGTTTCTATTAAAAAAGTAAATTTTTTGCGACTCTGTTTATCTTCTGTTTCTGATCTCCAGGTGTCTATTATTTTTCTTGTTTCATTTTCATCATCAACATAAGACGTTGGATTAAATGCTGTACTTTCTGGTTTTAGAAGCATTTCATGTACATTTAAAACATCACTTTCTTTGAATGGCCGTAAGGTGAGCCGTTTTGATTCTAATATAATATCGTTCATTTAATAATCAGTTTTTTTAGATAGAGTAGAATAGGCAATATATTGATAATAAAAATAAGATCCTGTATATACCAATGAATATAAGATAAATATTATTCTCTAAAATCACTTGCTTTTTATGGGATGCATATTTTTATTGAAAAAGTCTCAGCTTGGGATAATTATTAAGATGATGGAGGGGGGTATTTTGCAAGGTGTTGATATTTAAAGATTTAAATTTTATTTTAATGTTATTAAATTCCCAATAATATTTGTTTTTATTATTTAATTTATGCTTATTTGCTATTTATTGTACTGAATATGTTAATTGTATTCTTATTATGTTTAAATTTGAATAATTTTAAAGCTTAAAACACCACGCCCATGAAAATTAGTTTATTACCTGAGATGTGTCTTTTCCCTAAGGCCGTTTCATCAAAGGCATTTGTGCCTGTTTGTCAAAGTTCTGTTTACAGGAAGGGAAAGGTTGATAAAAATATCCCCTTACTAACTCCTGATATTTCGATCTGTAATAGTTCTGGAGAAGAGCTCTACCATGGAAAGCTCAAATCAAAAATATTTGAAATTCTGCCTGATGCTTTGGTGGGCTATAGTTTTACAGTAAAGATAAAGGATAGAAATATTTGCAGGTATACGGTTATCCGTTAAGCAATACATTTTTAAAATCAGAAGGTGATGCCATTTTTAATGGGATCATGCTTGGTGATGCTCAAAATAAAAACCAAACCTAAATTTTAATACTATGAAAATTAATTTGTTATCAAGGCCTTGTCGTTCCAAGAAAGACATCATAATGGTCTTGCTTTTATTGTTTGTAAGTAGCGTTTCTTTTGCACAAAACAAGGTCTATGTCAACAGCCAAACTAATGCAGTGAGTGGGCTATGTGTTAACTGTTCTGTAACGAATCCTCAAAATGCTATAGGAAATAATGAAAATGATTATTCTACAATAAAAGTTCCTTTGTCTTTATTGGGTGCAAATGTTACACAGACTTTAATTTTTCCGGAGGCTGTTGCTGGTAATTTTAGAAAAGTCATTATCGGTATTGGCGCTAAAAACTCTGAGATATCTGTTGGACTTTTAAAAAAAATGGAGATCGAAACTTTTTTAGGAAATGTCTCCAATGGAGATGCTAAAAAGATAGATGATACTATGCTAAATATCGATCCGGGAACTAAAAGAGGAACGATAGAGTTCATTCCAAAGAAAAGATTCGACAGGGTAAGAGTAAAACTGGACGGCGGGCTGCTTGATCTGAATGATGAGCTTAGAATATACTATGCTTATTATTTTACAAGTTGTGGTCTACCTCCTTTTAATCCTAGTTATTATTATTCTTTTAATGGAAATATTAATGAAAGTATATCCGGATTTAATTTTACATCTTATCCAATCTATCCTAATTCACCTGACTATAGTCCTCTATATCAAAATAATTTGATTTGTGAGCAGGGACTTGCTACATCTTCTCCTGATAAAGACATAAAATTATATATCGAGCAAATACCTCCTGCTCTTAAAACGGGTGATATTACGGTTTCTTTCTGGGCTCATATGGATGCTGGTATACTCCGTCTTATGGCTTTTGGAGCAGTATTGGAACTGTTTTCTGGTTATGCAGTATTAAATAACGATCCAAATCCTTTTCGATATCCTATGAATGGAGATAAGCTTCAGCATTTTGTTTTGGTGTATAGTGGTAATAATATCTGTATGTATCTAGATGGATGGCCAATTATTATTAATTCTAGCCCTGCTAGCTATTGTAGAGAATGGGATCCGGTGAAAAGAAGTAACATGGATTTTATTAAGCTTTCTCTTACTCAGGGTAAAATGGACGAACTAGTAATTTATAATAGAAAACTTACTGAAGACGAGATACAGGATTTGAATTGTTCTTATGGTACTAATATGGTTTTCTGTAATCGACGGGCTAGTAAAACAAGTTCTAATGTAGTTTCTGCAGAAGAGGGTGTTTTTAATGTTTCTCCTAATCCTACCAGCGGACAAATTACGCTGGATGGAAATATACCGTTAGAAGGTTCTGAAATTTCTATCAGCAATATCAGCGGAAAAGAAGTATATCGTTCGGCATTCAGAACAAAAACGTTTGAATTACCAGATGTTCTTCCTGGTGGAATCTATATTCTTAATCTTCAGACAAAAGAAGGGAAGATATTTTCCCGTAAGATTATTCTTTCGAGATAAACAGATAATATATTCTCGAAGCCCGGCATATTGCCGGGCTTTTTTATTGGTTTGTGATTTCTAAATTCTATAAAATGGGTGGCCGTTTTTTTTATAACCAATCAATAAAGGACAAATTCAGTCTTTTTTCACGAAAATGAATAGCCTTTTCAATATCGATGCCTCTTAAAGTCTCTATATTTGAATACGATAACGCATTGTAAATGTTTTATAATGCTAATGAAAAAGAATAATTACTATGCAAGAAGAAAAAATAGACTTTTTACACCATAACGAGTCAGCCTGGAATAAACAGGCCTTGGAACAGAATGAATGGTCTCAAGCTGTAAGCGCAAAGTTGATTAATGAGGCAAAAGAAGGGAAGTGGGAAGTACACCTTACTCCCAAACCTTTACATAAAGAATGGTTGGGTAATGTGAAAGGGAAAAAAATCCTATGTTTGGCATCTGCTGGTGGGCAGCAAGCTCCGGTACTGGCCGCAGCAGGAGCTGATGTTGTAGTTTTAGATATTTCAGAAGAACAGCTGAAACAAGATGAACGAGTAGCAAAACGAGACGGATTGTCTTTAAAGACGGTTCAGGGAGATATGAGAGATCTTAGTGCTTTTGAAGACGAATCTTTTGATATTGTTTTTCATCCTATATCCAATCATTATGTGGAAGATGTAAATCCTGTCTGGCAAGAAGCATACAGAGTACTGAAAAAAGGGGGCTCATTATTGGCAAGCTTTTTCAATCCTGTTGTATTTGTAGCAGACCGTAATCCACAGGATATGGCTGATGGGATTATCAGACCTAAATATACTTTACCTTATGCTGATATTAAGGATCTGGATCAACAGCAAATTGCTTGTAAAATAGAGAAGCAGGAAGCCCTGGTTTTTGGACATACACTCTCTGATTTGATTGGTGGCCAACTCAAGGCTGGTTTTGTGATTGCTGATTTTACAGAAGAAATGCAGCCTCAGCCAAGATTTTTAATTGATCAATACCTGCCGACTTTCATGGCCACAAAAGCAGTGAAACTAAATTAGATGAAATCATAAAAACTGAAACTTTTTAAATTAAAATTTCTAATCATTACTGATATTACAGTTAAAAACGTAATCATTCCCCTCCACGGGAGGGGTGCAAATCGTAGATTTGACGGGGTGGTTCCTTATCTGTTTTTCAATTTATATTTTCGCTGAAATTCACAGAATTATCCCTATTTTAGCCGGCCAAAATAAGTGATATTGTAATTTCCAATGGATAAATCGTCGATCAATAATTATTTCCACTCTCTGTTCAGTATCCGGGAAGAAGTGGTTGAAAAAATCACGGAAACTTTCACTCAGTTTGAATTGAAGGCTAATGCTGTTCTGTTGGATCAAAATACCATCAGTACCAAAACATATTTTCTTGAAAAAGGGTATGTACGCTCTTATCTGCTGAATGAAGATAACGAGGAAATTACAACCAATATTTATACGGCCCCTTGTTTTGTAAATGATTTTTTATCTTTCTTCAGGCAACAGCCTACCAAAGAAATTTATCAGGTAATAACAGATTGTATGTTCTGGGAAACCGGATTGGAAAATGTACAGTACAACTTTCATAATATTCCTGAATTCAGGGAGTTCAGCAGGCTTCTTTTTGTCCTGAATTATCACAATATTCACGACAGGCTGATCGAAATGGCAAGCCAGAAGGCAGCTACCAGATATTATAATCTGATGAAGAAAGATCCTGATATTTTTCAGCATGTTCCTTTGAAAATCATTGCATCTTATCTCGGAATTAAAGACAGTTCGTTAAGCCGAATCAGAAGGGAGATTAATAAGTAAAAGGTAGGAAGAGGGAGGCTGTAAGTTCCTGTCAGTCTAATGGTTTTTGGACTTTTTTTAACGCCATGTTCGCAAAGGCGTTTCACTCAGCAAGGTAGAAAATTTAGTTGTTTCTTGGCTAAACGAAGTGCTTTGCGACCGTAAATAAAATTTTATAAAAAGATCTTTGCGTTCTCAGCGTTAGAAAAAAATGGAGGTTATCAATTCTATCCTTTAATAAAGAGGAGTACCAGTTGTCTTTCAAACTTCCATAGCTCCCAACTTCCAGCATCAAGCTTCCTTACTTATTGTATAAATCGTTATTTCTTTTCATTTGTCAAGTGATAGATTGAAATTTGTCTACCATCTTTGCTAAAAATAATTTCATGAATAAAAAACATATCGTTATTGTAGGGTTAGGTGGTGTAGGTGGATATTTTGGTTTTAAAATAAACCAGATCAATGAAACTTCTGGGAAATATAAGATTTCCTTTGTCGCCAGAGGAGAAACGTATGATAAAGTAAAGGAAAACGGATTGATCTTACTCTCTCCGGAACATCCTAATGACCATACTCATCCTAATGCTGTTGAGCAAAATATAAGTGATATTAAAAACCCTGATCTTGTGCTGATTTGTGTAAAAGAATATGATCTGGAGAATGTTTGCAGACAGCTTAAAGAGGTGATTACTAAAGATACAGTATTGCTTCCGATGATGAATGGAGCAGATATTTACGACAGAATCAGAAGAATAATTCCTGAGCACATCATTTTACCTACATGCATCTATGTGGCTTCTCATATTAAAGAAAGAGGTATAGTAGAGCATAAAGGAAAAGCCGGAAAGATGATTGTAGGAAAAGATCCGGAACATTTTTCCAGCGACGTGGCATGGGTAGCCGATCTGCTTCAGGAAAGTAAAATTGATTTTGATTTCAAAGACAATTCTTTAACGGACATCTGGACTAAGTTTATTTTCATCGCAAGTTTTGGATTGGTAACAGCTAAGCATAATTCATCTATTGGAACTGTATGTACTGACGAAAAACAAAAACAAGAGGCTACAGAGATTATGAAGGAGATACAACAAATTGCACATCAAAAAGAAATTCATCTTTCTGAAGATATTATAGCAAAAACCTTTGAAAAAGCATCTACTTTTCCTTTTCAAACACCAACGTCTCTGCAATTGGATATTCATTCGGGAAAGAAAGAGAATGAACTGGAACTGTTTGCCGGGGCTGTTTTGAAATATAGTAAAGATACTCAGGTAAGCACTCCTTTTACTCAAAAAATCTATGAGGAGATTAAGGATGAACACTTTCAGTAAAAACAGGAGTTATAACATCAACAAAGGCGGGTTTTGATCCGCCTTTGTTGATTGAATAGAAATTTAAATATAATGTTGTTTATAAGATAAGTTAATCTTTATCATTAAAACTCTCGATCTCTGTCTTTAATGATTCTGAATTTTGTTTTGAAAAAAATATCAGCTTTAGCATTGAATTCATCCGAATAAACGACCAAGGTACTATGCCCGGAATCAGGTAAAATCCACAGATTGGCTTTAGGAATATTCCTGAAAATCTCCAGAGTATGCTCCGGTTTTATTACATCATAATCTCCGCCAATAACGAGAACGGGAACTTTAATTGTATGCAAAGCTTTAGGATCTATATTGGGCTGCTCACTTAATAATCTTTTAAGTTTGAGAACTGTATAGTCCAGGTCTGTTTTATCCTTCTTAGCAGCAAATATTTCTTTAAATTTTGTATAATTATTACTTACTCTATTAAAAATATCAGCTTGTACTGCTGTTGAGTCCGGTCTTAAATTGGCTCCTGTAACAATAAGCTTTTTTACCTTTTCGGGATGTCTCATGCTGAGCAAAAGCCCGTTAATTCCTCCATCACTCCAGCCCATTACAAAAGCAGAATCAATTTTCATTTTCTGAAGCAGCTCTGCATAATCATCAGCCATCATTTCGTAAGTAAGGGTACTCCCTTTATCAATTGATTTTCCTTGTGCTCTGCTATCGGCAACGATCACTTTATAATGCTTTGAAAAAAAAGGAATCTGTTTGGAAAAATCTACAATTGAACCTCCATTTCCATGAATGAGAAGTAAGGGCTGGCCTTCTCCGTAGGTTTCACAGTACATTTTAATTCCATTGACATCATAATATTTACCTGCTTTTGGATTATTTCCATAATTGGATTTTTCCAAGAGCTGAATATATTCCTTTTTGAGTTTTGGTATATCGGTTTGTGCTGATAATAAAACAGGAAACATAACGAGAAAAAATAATATCTGTTTCATAATTTATAATATGGGTTTAAATTATTGTTGATATTTTGTTTCCCGATTAGTGTAAAAATGGGAAGTTGTTGTTACAGAATAAATTGAAAGAATTAATTCTATTAAAAATATTAAACTTCATGCATGAATTTTTGCCGATCCAGAAGCACTTCATCAGATTCCCGATGATCAGGATCATCAATACAACAGTCTACCGGACATACAGCTTTGCATTGAGGTTCCTCATGAAATCCTTTACATTCTGTACATTTTCCGGATACAATATAATACACCTCATCAGACACCGCCTGATGGTAAGTACCCGCATCTGCTACAGTTCCATCCGGGAAGGTTACTGTTCCTGAAAGTTTGGTCTTATCTTGCCAGCGCCAGTCGATGGCTCCTTCGTAAATGGCTGAATTGGGACATTCCGGTTCACAGGCTCCGCAGTTAATACAGTCATCAGTTATTTTTATTGCCATATTCTTTTTTTTAAATGTTGTAAAAAAGGGACTTCTTCAACATGGTACTGTCTTAGAAATCCCTACTAAACTTAATTAAAACAGTTCCAACAATTTATCACATCATAAACTGTGCAAACTTGTATCTTAAATCTGTTAATTTGCCGCAATTTCTATGGAGAGGCCGTCCATTTGGGCTGTCAGATAGATTTGACATGCTAACCTGCTGCTTTCCTTAGTAGTAAAGAGTTCTGAAAGAAGGGCATCTTCCACATCATTTTTTTCCGACAATGATGCCGTTCCATTCAGAATATAGCAGTGACAGGTCGCACACATGGCCATTCCGCCACACATAGCTTCCATAGGTAATTCATAGGCTTTACAGATATCTTTTAAAGTAAGTCCCATCTCCAGTGGGCAGATCAGGGTATGCTGAATACCAGTCTGATCTGTCACTGTGATTGTTATTTCGTCTTTCATGGTTATTAGTCAATCGTTGCTACTACTTGTTTTTCTGCTTGTTTTTTAGTTCCGTCAAAACCTTCCACGCCACTTACGGTAGTATATTTTAGTACAAACTTTTTATTAGGATTTAGTCTTTGATAAATACTTTGGCAGGCAATCGCCGCCTCATGAAATCCACATAAAATCAGTTTCATTTTATAAGGATAGGTATTGATATCTCCTACAGCATAAACTCCGCCAATATTGGTTTGGAAATCAGTACTATTATCTACTTTGATGGCGTTTTTTTCCAGTTCCAGTCCCCAGTCTGCCAAAGGGCCAAGCTTAGGAACCAATCCAAATAAAGGAATGAAAGAATCTGTTTCAAGAGTCTGTATGGTTCCTTCTTTTTCCACTACAATTTCCTGTAAAGTATGTTCTCCTTTAAGGCCGATTACTTCAGCAGGAGTGATGAGGTTGATTTTTCCTTCATGCTTCAGTTTTTTTACTTTCTCTACAGAATCCAGAGCACCTCGGAATTCGTTTCTTCGGTGAATTAAAGTGAGTGATGATGCTATTTCAGCAAGATGAATCGTCCAGTCCAATGCAGAATCACCACCGCCGGCAATTACAATATGTTTCCCGGCATAGTCTTCCGGACGTTTGATGAAATAATTAACACCACAATCTTCATATAAAGAGATATTCTCAATAGGCGGTTTTTTAGGCTCAAAACTTCCAAGACCGCCGGCGATCACAACTGCTTTGGCTCTGTGTTTTGTTCCTTTATCTGTGATAACCTCGAATAGGTTTTCCTCCAGTTTAAGAAGATGAACAGCCGTTTCATTGAAAGTAAAACCGGGTTCAAATTGTTTGACTTGTTCGTATAAATTATCAATGAGATCTCCGGCAAGCACACTGGGAAATCCGGGAATATCGAATATGGGCTTTTTAGGATATAATTCTGATAACTGGCCCCCCATTTGTGGCAATGCATCAATGATATGGCAGCGCATTTTGAGAAGGCCGGCTTCAAAAACTGTAAATAACCCTGCAGGGCCGGCACCAATGATCAGTATATCTGTTTCTATCATATTGTAATGATTTATTGTAGTTGTAGTTTTTCTATTTTCTTCGTGGTGGCTATGCTGATAAGCTTATCAAGTTTACCGGAATAGAATGCTGAGATCTGTTTGGGATTCTCACTATCAAATAAAGAATTTCTCAGAATCGGAACACTGAAGGGAAGCGGCCATGCTCGTAATGATTTGGCAATGGTATCCATCGTATTGATTCCCTGCATAGCCTGTAAACCATCTGCCCAGCATACCAGCCCTATGGTTTTGTCAGTAAGATAAGGTTCATAAGTGTTGGCCGTCACTTCAAGCCAGTCGAGACAGTTTTTCATCACCCCCGGAATGCTTCCGTGATAAAGGGGAGCCAGCCAGAAATGAAGCTCTGCATCCTGAAACATCTGGGTCATCCTTTCCACCGCCAGCGGGGTTTTAGTAAGAGTGACATCAAATAAAGGAATGCCTGAATCTGCGAGCGTAAAAATATCTGTCTTTATTCCAAGGGCTTGCAGCTGTTCTGATACATAAGCTGCAATAAGCCCGGAAGTAGATTCTGCTCTTCTTTCCAAAGATCCGTTGAATATGATTGCTTTCATTTTGTTTTATTTTTTAAAAATTACTTTTGGAAGACCTATCTCTCCGTACATTAAGCTTTTAACCAAAGGTCTCAGAAGTCCCGCAGCTGATAAATATAGAGAAGGATCATGATCCGAGTTGGCTCTTATGACGACTTTCTGATCCTTATAATGTTTCAGGTCTGCATAGATAAGACGGCGTTTCCAAAGATCAATAAGCACTGTTTTGGCGGTGTTCAAATCTACATAAACAGCATAAGGAGCCAGTTTTTCCATCAGCATCATATATGCCCATGGCGGAATGATAGCATCCGTAGAGCAAATGATTCCTACCGCTTTTCCGTCATATATTGAATAATCTACCGCAGCAATTGATTCTTTAAACTCTTTCTCCTTAACGATCATTCCCATAAAAAGATGATCTTTAATATCCAATTCTACAATCTCGGTAGTAGGTTTATATTGTAAAAGGTCAAGAGCAATGATGCCTGAAGCTTGTGCTTTATTGATAAAAGTCTCCTGATTCATAACGGGGTTGCAATCACACATTATCTTATTTTTGAAAGTACTTCTTCATATTTTTTCTCTACAGAAGCCCAATCCAATACCGACCAAAATGAATCCAGATAATCTGCTCTTTTATTTTGGTAAGCCAGGTAGTAGGCGTGTTCCCAAACATCAATCCCAAGAATAGGGAACCCTCTGTTTACCGGAAGAATATCCATCATAGGATTATCCTGATTTGGAGTGGCACTTACCGCAAGGGATCCATTGAATTTTATAAACAGCCAAACCCATCCGGATCCGAATTGCCCAAGACCTGCTTTTTTCATTTCTGCTTTAAGATCATCAAGACTTCCAAATGTGGAAATGATTGCCTCCTTCAGCTTTCCTTCCGGATTTAATTTAGGATTGGGAGAAAGGATTTCCCAGAATAAAGAGTGATTAAAGTGGCCGCCACCATTATTTCTTACTGCCGGACTATATTCGCTGATTCGTTGTAATAGAGAATCAAGATCCGGATTTGTTTCGTTGGTTTGTTCCAAAGCAGTATTCAGGTTATCTACATAAGCTTGATGATGGCGCTGATGGTGAATAGTCATTGTATTTTTATCTATAAACGGTTCCAGAGCATCATAGGCATAGGATAACTGAGGTAGTGTAAATGGTTTCATTGCATTTATTTTTTGATTAATGTAGGACAAAGGTAGTAATATATTTGAATAAAACAACTTTTAGGTTGTTTTATTGGTTGTGCTGAATTTTATAGTAAATTGATGTAAATGAATGTTTTATAGATTTAAATTAAAGGTTATAGAAAATGACTATCTTTGTTGTTGAAAAATAAAACAACCTAAACATTGTCAAATGAAGAAGCCGGCAGCAGATCGCATTCTGATGTTTTTAAAGATGAGAGGTGAAGCGACTTCACTTCTGATTGCTAAAGAATTATCCATCACAAAAGAAGGAGCGAGAAAGCATTTACTCAACCTTGCAGATGCCGGATTAATTGAGCCTACCATGAAGAGTGAAGGAGTAGGGCGGCCTTCTACTTATTATACACTTACTGATAAAGGCTTGGCTCAGTTTCCCGATACTCATGCAGAAGTAACGGTTCAGCTTTTACAATCTGTAAAAAATCTTTTAGGAGAAAATGCGCTGGATCTCTTGATTAGTGATCGGGAAAAGAATACTTATGAGCGTTATGAAAAAGCTCTTTCTAAAGCAAAAACGATAGAAAAACGTTTGGATGCCCTTGCAGAAGCGAGAAGTAAAGAAGGTTATATGGCAGAATGGAAAAAAGAAGGCGAGGAATACTTTCTGATCGAAAATCATTGTCCAATCTGTGCTGCAGCAACGGAATGTCAGGGGTTTTGCAGAGCCGAACTTTCAAACTTTCAATCATTGATTGGAGCTGAATATACTGTGGAAAGGGTAGACCACATTATTTCAGGAGGACAGCGTTGTGTATATAAAATCAGTCAGTAATATATTTTCATGTTTTAAATTTTTATTTTTTTATATGGCTTTAAAGGCGGTAATTTTTGACATGGATGGTGTTCTTGTAGACTCTGAAGGTTTTTGGGCAAGAGCTGAACGGGAAGTGTTTTCATCATATGGAGTGCAGGTAACGGACGAACTTGCCTCACAGACCAAATATATGACGACAACAGAGGTTACAGAGTTCTGGTATGGGAAATTTCCATGGGAAAATCTTGATATACCTTCTGTAGAACAGGAAGTTGTTTCTAAAGTGATTGAGTTGATACAAGTTGAAAACTGTACAATGTCTGGAATAGAAGAGTTTATTAAAGCCCTTAAAAATAAAGAATATAAAATTGGATTGGCAACCAATGCTCCTATAAGGGTTGCAGATGCCGTTCTTGAAAAACTTCAGGTTCGCGATTTTTTTGATGCTATTCACTCTGCGGAATTTGAAGAAAAAGGAAAACCTCATCCTGCCGTTTACCTTACTTCTGCGAAGCAATTAGGCATCCTGCCGGAATATTGTATTGCCATTGAGGATAGTCATTCCGGATTAAAAGCTGCCAAAGCTGCCGGAATGAAGACGATCGTCTTTACCAACAATGATAAAAGTATAGATTTTGAGCTGGCAGATTTTAAAATACAGAACTTTAAGGAAGGTTTATTACCTGTTTTAATCCACTAATTAACTTTTATTGCAACTGGTGATGTGAGGATATAGAAAATATAGAATCTTTCTCTTCCACATGATTTTAGTTTAAGTGAACTAAAAATAATAAAAACAGATCCTGTACTATTATTCAGAGATTTATCTATACAAAAAGATGTAGAACTTAAAAGAAAATTACATTTGCTCTGCTTCTTCTATGAATTGCTGTGCTTTTAAAGAAAGAGGACATTTTTGTTTTAAGATTCTCAATACCTCCGCCAGCTTTTGTTTATTGTTAAGATTTCCGGCAAACGATTTTCTGCTGTCTTTAAACTCCAGAATAATATTAGTGGTTAATGGTGCTAGTAAGATATGTACTTGCTGTATTTCGTTGTATGCTCTTTTTTTTGTGAATAAAACTTTGTATTCTACAAAAGTATCATGGAGTATAAGACGCGGTGAAATACTGTTGTTCGCTATGGAAATAGGGTAAAGTCCTTTAACTAGAATAAATGAACCGATCAGAGGTACATTAATAGTATGGTCTGGGCCTTCCGTGATGGGTTCATTTTGTTTGTTTCTGTTTTTTTTCAGAATTACAAAAACAAGGATTGACCCAATGATGACAGTGAAAAAGAAAGTTATTGAAATAATTATTGGTAAATATTCCGATGAGATCATATTCGTGTTTGTATTGATAGGATAATATGATGCAATGTAACAAAAATAACAGTAAAATTATAATTTAATGAGATACTATCAATATTTCGTGAGCATTTCCATCAGCATTAATATGGATATTAGTTTTTTGGAAGACTGATAGTCGGGACTTAGCTGATCACGGATTTCACCCAATGCTTTGCTTAGCTTATTGCTGACTGTTTTATTGCTTATTCCTAGAGCATCTGCGGTTTCATTGACAGACATATTTCTTCGGATCCTCATTTCATATACCTGTTGTTCAGTAGCAGGCAATTGTGAAACGACCTCATCAATCATAGATAGCAAAACACTGATCTCATTTTCCTCAAGAATTTCAAAATATTCATGGTCTGGCATCTCGATCTCTGCAGGGATATCAAATTCATCAATACTCAATGTTGGAGGTATCTTTTTAAAGCTGTTGTAGTAGTCCAGAATCCGATAATGCAAATGGCGCAACAGATAACCTTTTGCGCTTTCCGATTCATCCGTTTGGATCATTTCCGTATTCTCAAGAATCTTTATCCATAAATTCTGAAGGATCTCTTCAGAAACTTCTTTATCCTTTGTCCGAACGAAAACAAAACGGTACAGATGATCCCAGTATCGGTCATACAACAGCATAAATGCAGGGCGGTCGCCTGATTTTATTTTCTTTAATAAAGTAGAGTCTGTTAGGTTCATAGTATGGGACAAAATTACCTAAAGGAAAATTAACTTTTTGTGAACTTTAATTATGGTAAGGTTAAATATTTCTAGAAAATATCCCTTAATTGTGAATTTAATGTTTAGTAATTGTAAAATAGGTTGAAAAATATTTGAATTCCGGTGGTAGTATGAACAAAATGTTAAAAATACCCTGGGGAAGTTTCTCATTTTCATAGTCTTATTGATAGAAGTATCGGTGAATACTATGAAATATTTTATGAAACGGTTTAATTATAAAAATATCGAGGCCTTTGTTTTCAGACTTTGGACACGTGAAGTTTCGGAGGAAAAAATCTCCGAAAAAGAAAAAGAAATTTTAAAGAAATGGAAGATCCATGCAGAAAAAGATTTGGATGAGGTTCATCTTCAGGAATCCAGAGTAAGAGTATTGGCTGGGCTTGAGCATTATTTTGTTCCTTATGAAAAAATAGGACATAGAACTCTGCTTCAAAAGAATGTTTACAAAATTGCAGCGGTCATTATTTTGCTTTTCACATTGGGTGGGGTATTTACTTATCATACATTCTTCAAACCGGATGTTTATCAAGCTATCGTTGGAAACCGGATCGTTCATCTTGAAGATGGATCTGTGGTGACTTTATTACCCGGAGCAGAACTTACGGTGGCAAAATCATTTCCGGGATCTACCAGAGTCGTTGACTTAAAAGGGGACGCTCTCTTTTCAGTAGCAAAATCAAAAACTCATCCTTTCATTGTGCATGCAGATGGTTTTAGTACGAAAGTATTGGGAACGGTATTCAAAGTTTCTCAATCGGGGAAGAAAAAAGCGGTGGATCTTTATGAAGGAAAAGTGGCCGTTTCTTCTGAAGGTGTTCCTGTTTCTTATCTGAAACCTAATCAAAAATGGACGAATCTTGGTGTTGCCCGTACCACAGCAATTCTTTCATTCGCTATGGATAAAACCTCAGGGAAAGAACATCCTAAGTTATTGTCTTTAAGTTTTAACGATGTTCCTTTAAAAGAAGTTATTACGGTGTTGGAAGGCAATTACAGTACAAAAATTCATTATCCGAAAGAAGCTGGAGACAGAAAGATTACCGCTGATTTTACAGGAGGAACTGTCAATGAAAATATTGAAGCCCTGGCCTTTATTCTGGGATTTGAAATTCAAAAACAAGATAATGTTTATATCCTCAAAAAATAACCATCAAAAACATTAACTCATCAGATAACCTTAATCAAAAGAGAACACTTACCTATGAAAAGTTTGAAATGTGGTTTTACCATAGCAGCCTTATTTTTTACTGTTGCCGCAGAAGCGCAGGAATTGGTTCAGAAAGTTTCATTTTCTGCACCTGCAAGCAAACCATTAATTGAAGTCTTGGAAGAATTTGCAGGAAAAACAGGAATGAGGCTGGCCTATTCAAAATATGATATCAAAGAGCTGAAGGTAAAAGGCGTAAAATGTGAAAACTCCTCTATCAATAGTTGTCTGAAAGACATTACCAATGGTCTTCCGGTAGTCTTCCGTTTGCATGGAGATCTTATTTCAATAAAATATGAAAGTTCAAATACAGGCATACCGGGAAATGGACGTTTATCAGGGAAAATCGTTGATGAAGTAGGAAATCCGGTTGTGGGTGCCGAAGTACAGATTGCAGGGAGATCAGCTATGACAGATAATAATGGAGATTTTTCTCTGGATCTTCCTTCAGGACTTTATAATTTGACGATAAAAGCTCCAAAATACAACACTCTCAGAGTAGAAAAATTATCAATCGTCAATAAAGAAACCAATGCCGTTTCTTTTGCTTTGAACAGGGCTTCGGATAAAATCACAGACATTAAGGAAGTGGTGGTAACGGCATCTCGTAAAGCAGATACTCAGGCAGGGCTATTGACTCAGCAAAAGAAGGCTGCACAAATGAGTGACGGAATCTCTGCGGAACAGATTGCTAAAACTCCTGATAATGATGTGGGGGGAACTTTGAAAAGAGTAACAGGAATCACAACGATAGATAATAAATATGTAGTTGTGCGATCTATGGGAGAACGATGGAATACAGCGGCTATGGACGGAATTAATCTGCCAAGTACCGAAGCCTATAATCAGAACTTCTCTTTTGATATTATTCCTACAGCCATGGTGGAAAGCGTTGTCGTCAGCAAATCTGCAACACCCGATATGAATGCCAGCTTTGCAGGAGGTTTTGTAGAAGTAAGAACCAAAGATATTCCTAATGAAAATTTTACTTCCGTAAGTATGGGAACTTCTTATAATGATCAGACTGCTTTTAAAGAATTTCTTACCCGTAAGCGTGGAAAATATGATTATTTTGGGTATGATGACGGAACAAGAGATTTTCCGCAGGGGCTTCAGCCTATGAAATGGGATAATCCGATGTTTTTTGAACAATCCAGTCAGTTTAAGAACGATAACTTCACCAATTATAAGACCAGAGGAGATATGGGATCCAATTTGCAATTGGCATTAGGAAGAACGTATGCTCTGAAAAATAATAATAAATGGGGTTTTGCAGGAGCATTCATTATCAGAAATGAACAGAATAAGCTGGATATAGATCATACAGGAAGGGGAAACTGGCTGGATACGACAGGCTTCGCTTTTGATGCTGACGGGAAAATGCCTTTTTATAATTTTAAAAATACCGGAGCATCCTATAATTATAATTCTACAGTAGCAGGAATGCTAAATTTTGGATTGCAATTGGGAAAGAGCAGAATTTCATTCCGTAATTCATATACTCATATTTACGACAATACACTGACAAGAATTACAGGCTGGGATGAAAATACTAACGGAAGTGGTTCACCTGCCGCTGCAGAAGCTGCATACAATTATTTTTATCATGGAATTGTTCCCAATAATGATCCTTCGAAAATTCCATCTTTAGATAAGCCTTTTACAGAGAATATAGTGTATCCGGTCTATCAGATGTTTCTGCAGAATAAACTGGAAGGAAGTCATAAGCTTGGAAATATGGAAATCAACTGGTTTGCAGCCAGAACAGGAGTTTCATCAGACACAAAGGATTATACTCAATACAAGACTTTATATAAATTTATAGGACGTGAGATCCTTAATTATCATGTAGCTAACAATAGTGCCAGTGACTTTGCAAGAGGATATATTACCAGCAAAGAAACAGATTATAATTATGGAGCTTCTTTTAAATGGGGATTCGACAAGGGAAGTTTCAAAAATGATATCAAAGTAGGATATGCAGGAGCTTCAAAATCCAATACGAATCAGCAGCAGAAATTTTTATTGAGAGTAGATGGGAAAAGGGATGTACCGAATCCAAAATTCTTGGAAATGTACGGATCTCTTGCTGATTGGTTTGATGGTTCTCATTATGCACCCGGAGGAATCGGATGGGAGACCAGACCATTGTATGTAGATGATGGAAAATATGAAGGGAAAGTTGAACAACATGCTATGTATGTGATGTTTGATAACCGTTGGAAAAATAAATTCAGATTGGTATGGGGATTACGCGCAGAATATTTTCAATATGATCCTATTTTTCAGCAAATTGAATCTAAGAATGATTCCAATAATTTCGCTGAAGTAGGGATCGATGATAAACCGTGGCAATGGATGCCTTCTGCCAATTTTACTTATAGTCCTACCAATAAGATAAATCTGAGATTGGCCTATGGGAAGACCGTTATTCGTCCTCAGTTTAATGAGAGAACCGGATTGCCTTACTTTGATCCGATAGCCAATGGGATGATTTACAATACACACATGGTATCTTCTACAGTCAATAATTATGATTTTAAATTTGAATGGTTTCCGGGATTGGGAGAAATATTCTCTGCCGGATTGTATTACAAAGATATCGACAGACCTATTGAGCGTGAAGGACGTATTTCAAACGACGGAAACCTATCATTGTTCAACGGAAATTCAAAAAATGCAAAACTGAAAGGAGTAGAATTAGAAGTACGGAAAAATCTGGGATTTATTGCTGAAGGATCATTCCTGGAAAAGCTTTTTATCAGCGGAAATTTTACTTACAATACAACAAAGGTAATCGCTTTTAAAGATCAGGCGAGAACAGGCGAGAATGATGAAACCTATGAAGTAGACAGGCCTCTTTACGGGCAAACCCCTTATGCATATAACGTAGGATTGATGTATGATGGAGATAGATTGGGCTTCAACTTTTTATACAATGCGAAAGGAGATCAGTATATAACGGTGGGATATGCTTATAACGGAGAAGAAATCCAACGTCCTTATGCTGTTGCAGATGCGCAAATCTCGTATAAACTCTTAAGAAACAGAAATCTGGAAGTAAAACTGAATGTAAGGAATATCTTCAATACGGTAAAGGAGTATTACAACAACTTTAATTCTTATTTAGGGCACACAGACAATACAGGAAATAAGACTGCGCGGGAATTGCAGACCTTGGTTCCCGGAGCAACGACTAAATATGATAAAGATATTGATAAGATCTTATTTCGTGCTTACAGTGGAAGAATATTCGGATTAAATGTCATTTATACATTTTAAAATCATTGAACACATAAAGCAAAAGAAAAAATGAAAAAATTACTATTAACCGGGATAACATTATTCTCATTTACAGCCTGTCAAAAAGATGACTTAGCAGATTCACCAGCTCCTTTTGAAATGAAATCTACTTCAGCAGAATATATTACAGTTTCTGAACTTCCTGTCACTTCTGTGAGTGGAGATATCACTTCCAATACAACCTGGAGTGGTGTTATTGAAATGGATGGAATTATTAGGGTTAAAAATGGAGCTACATTAACGATCCTTCCGGGAACCTATATTAAAGCAAAACCGAATTATGATTGGGCAGCTGCTAAAGGAATTCTTGTAATTACCAAGACAGGAAAGATCAATGCAGCAGGAACAGAATCTCAGCCCATTATTTTTACAAGCTATAAGCTTCTGGACGGAAATGAAGATACAACAGCTAGCCCTGGAGATTTTGGAGGAGTAGTCCTTTTGGGAGATGCTCCTACGAATGTACCCAGTACAACTTCTATTGAAGGATTAGGTTTTAGTGGTGATCATTATTTTGGAGGAACTAATCCATCTCATAATGCCGGAATTATGAAATATGTACGTATCGAGTTTGCCGGTTATGACTTTGTAGGAGCTAACTCTGGTGACGAAGTGAATGGTTTGACATTAGGAGGTGTTGGGAACGGAACTACATTAGATCATATTCAGGTGTCTTACAGTCTGGATGATTCTTTCGAATTTTTCGGAGGTACAGTAAACGCTACTAATTTGGTTTCTTTTGCTCCCGAAGATGATAATTTCGATTTTGATAACGGATATACGGGAACGATTACATGTGCTCTTTCTTTAGGAGATTATCGATCCTATCATGCCACGAGCGGTGGACGTTCTGATTCTAACGGTATCGAATTAGATAACAATTTCACTGGTACAGCCACTTCCTTGATTACAAATCCTACCATCAACAACATTACCATCATTGGGGCAAGAAATGGAGTCGCAGAGCAGGGACTTGTTTATGAAAACGGAATTCATATCAGAAGAAATGGAAGGCTGACGTTAAACAATGCTGTTGTAACAGGATATCCTACAGGAATAAGGGTGGAAGGGACAGGTTCACAGCTTTCTACAGTCTCTAACCTGAATTCAATCCTTGTACATGGATTCAGCACTTCTGTTACAGGTTCAGGTACAGCAGGAATCCCAACAGCTAATCTTCTTATAGGAAGTATAGCCGTATTATGGGGAATGAACCAACCTTTCTTCAACGAAGGAAGCTGGAATGTGTCTCCAAGAAATTGTGGCGGATTCCTGGGAAGCTGGACAAAATATGATTTCTCGATTTTGGAATAATTGCTAAAAGCAGAGCTGTTGAATACACAACTCTCCAGCTTTTATAAACATAAAAAGAGCTCTTAATATAGATAGGTACAGGTTTCGGAATCCTGAAAATGACTTTGGAATAATACTGATGATGCGCACAACAGTACCGAATTAATTAAAAACCGGCCGCTATTGCCTTTTCCCGGAATATAGTGATTCAACAGGGAACTCTTACTGCTCAGCTCCTCCTGATCCGTAGGATGAAAACAATAACCAAATCGCAGAAATATGGAGGCGAATATTTCTGAATATTAAAAATTTCCGGTCATAAAAATAAATAACCGGATCTATCAAAAATTATAACAATGAAAAGATTAACTCTAATTGCAGCTGCTGCATTATCACTTACAGCTTGCCAGAACGATCATTTAGCAGATTCTTCAACTCCTTTTGAAATGAAACCTACTTCAGCTGAGTATCTTACAGCTTCTGCTCTTCCTGTTACTAAAGTGAGTGGGCCAATTACTTCTAATACAACATGGAGCGGTGTCATAGAAATTGATGGTACTGTAGCCGTTAAAAATGGAGCAACACTTACCATTCAGCCTGGAACATTCATTAAAGCAAAACCTAATGCAATAGGAGAAGGTTCAGGAATCCTGGTTATTACTAAAACAGGTAAAATCAATGCTACAGGTACTGAATCTCAGCCAATTGTTTTTACAAGTTATAGACTTTTAGATGGAGATGAAGATACTACAGCAACTCCGGGAGATTTTGGAGGTGTAATCCTTTTAGGTGATGCCCCTACGAATGTACCTTTTACAACGACTATTGAAGGATTAACAGGTAGTGATTATTATTTCGGAGGAACTAACCCTTCTCATAACGCTGGAACAATGAAATATGTACGTATTGAGTTTGCTGGTTATGACTTTGTAGGAGCTAACTCTGGTAATGAAGTAAATGCCTTATCATTAGGAGGAGTTGGAAATGGGACTACTTTAGATCATATCCAGGTATCTTACGGTCAGGATGATTCTTTTGAATTCTTCGGTGGAACTGTGAATGCTTCTAACCTGATTTCTTTTGCTGCAGAAGATGATAATTTTGACTTTGATAATGGATATACTGGAACCATTACATGTGCTCTTTCTTTAGCAGATTACAATTCAGCACATACAGTAAGTGGGGGAAGCCCAGATTCTAACGGTATTGAGCTAGATAATAATGCAACAGGTACAGCGACTTCTTTGATTACAAATCCTGTGATCAATAATCTTACGATCGTAGGCGCTAAATTCGGTAGTGCAGGACAAGGAGCAGCTTATGAAAATGGTATCCACATCAGAAGATATGGTAAATTAACGTTAAACAATGCTGTTGTAACAGGATATCCTGTTGGAATCAGAGTAGAAGGTACAGGATCAGAGCTTTCTTCAGCTTCAAACCTTGCTTCTATTCAGGTTCATGGCTTTACAACTTCTATTATAGGAGCTGGTACAGCGGGAATTCCGGCATCTAACCTTCTTACAGGAAGTACTGCTGCACTATGGGGAATGAGCCAGCCATTCTTTAATGAAGGAAGCTGGAATGTATCTCCAAGAAATTGTGGTGGATTCCAAGGTGCTTGGACGAAATACAATTTTGCCATTGTAAACTAAAAAATAATAAAAGCAGGGAAGAAGCTCAGGCTAATTCCTTGCTTTATTTTCTTTACATAATTTTAATAATCAGTATCATGAAAAAAATAATTTTATCATCTGTCCTGTTTTTATCTCAGCTGGCTACAGCTCAAACTTTGGTATGGGGAAATACTTTTGATACTTCTGCCGATCTTCAGGGATGGACATTCCATGACCAGAATGGTAATAATAACGGGTGGATTCAAGGCGCTAATATTTATCACAATGGTACCTCTTTAGTGTATGGAAGTGCCGGAGTTCTAAGGCATTCAACTAATCTGGTTCCTACTGGAAGTGTTGCAGGGTTCGGAACTGAAGATGACTGGATTATTTCTCCTCAGATAGATCTTACAACCGCTTCAGGAACAATCACTCTTGCCTCTTATATTGGAAGACAAAGAGCTTCTCATACTATTGTGAGTCGTGATCTTTATATCTATGTAAGTACACCTCAAAAAGAAGTTCCCACTTTAGCAGATTTTAAGGCTATGACGGTAGATGGATCAGGAAATTATCTACAAAGCCCTTATAAAATACAGGTAGGTTCATCTACAAATCCTTTTCCGGCAGACCTTACCCAATTTGCAGAAAACCTTGTAGATATTTCAGCTTTTGCAGGAAAGAAGATCTATATAGGAATGTGGGCAAACAGAAATGCCAGCGGGAATAATATTATGAATATCAATATTGATGAAATGGCTATCTATGCTACCTCACTTACGCTAAGCACAAAAGATGTAAAAAAGAAAGAAAATCTTACAAAAATTGTAGAAAATCCGGTAAAAGAACACTTACAACTACAGCTTAATCCTGCATTAAAAGAAAATATAACGACAGTTTATCTTTATAATATGGCAGGGCAGAAAGTTCTTACCGCTCAATACTCAAGATCAATCAATATAGCAGGTTTATCAGAAGGAATGTATATAGCGGAAATTACTGATGGAAAAACTACAGAGCGGTTAAGTTTTATTAAGAAATAAATAGGCTGCTTTTAAGCTGATCATAAAACAAAATATAAAGTTTTAATATACAATAATGGATTGGCGCTTTGATAAAAAGCGGTTATTCAGAACATATTCAACTAGTTTTTTTATAATTGTTGTATTGCCCTGCACAATGGGTAGGGCAATATTTTTAAAGTTTAAAATAAGATAAAAGATGAATAAAATCTTTGCATTACTATTATTGGTCATATTATTTTCATGCACAGACAACACGGTGATGGAAAAATATGATCTTGCACAAAAACCAGGGGAAGTGACTATCAAAGGGTTCTCTAAACCTGATGTACTTCAGCTGAGATTCAATGGAGAACCAATATCTATAGACGGGAAAACCTCTTATACCAATAAAATAGAAACCACGCTTCAGTTTGTACAGGATCAGGGAGAGATCAACAAACTGACAATATATAATCATGAAACAGGAAAGGAAATTATACAATACAATATTACTTATAATAATATAGAGGAATATAAAAAACTATACTTCTTCAATCTTCCGGGAATCTTTCTGGAGGCTGAGGTTATAAAACCGCAGGTCAACCTTGGAAGGGTGGGGTTTGAATTTATTTTTCCGAATTTAGGAGAGTTTTCAGGAACATCTCTGAAAAATGTGAAAGGAGTTTTAAAAAGAGAAAATGGTATTGTTCTGGCGGAGTTTGATAATATTGGGAAAAAGAGCTTTACTCCGGTAAAGATATACACCTCTTTCGGAATTACAGCTCCTGTATATCTGGAATTGTATAAACCTGGAACGACAGAACCTTATGTAGGTTCCGAAATGATTAAGGTGAAAATAAAACAAGATATGGGTGCTAATATGATCATCTTGCAGGAAAAATTGGAAAATGGCGCATGGGTAGTAAAAGGAGATGTGGATGTAGCAGAATATTTATAATCCGGGATGAGAAAATTTTTAAAACTTCAGTTCATTGCCATCATATTCATCCTTATTTCTTGTACGGATAATGATGAAAAAGCTCCTGACTTTCCTGAAGGAAGTACAGAATCTGTAAATCTTTGGGTACAGGATAGCTTGAAACGGTATTATTACTGGGCAGATCAGATGCCATCAAAGCCGGATTATCATCTTCCTGTAAAAGATTTTTTTAAAAGTATGCTGGCTCCTCAGGATCGGTTTTCTTTTATTGTAAATACTAAAGACCCTTCCAGTTATCCACGCTCGATTCGGAATATGTATGGCTTCGATTATACCGTTATTCAGCAGTCAAACGGCGAGGTAGTAACAACAATTAAATTAGTGCTTAAAGATTCCCCGGCATTCAATGCCGGACTTGAACGTGGAATGATTATTACCAAAATTAATGGAAAAACACTGACGGCAAATAATGCAGAATCTATAACTTCAACCATGAAAGATCTCACAGTACTGGATCTTAGTATAGGAAATTGGAAAAATGGAGCCATAACTGATGAAAAAGAAATAAAAGTCTATTATGGAGTATCTTTTGATCAGCCTTTATTGTCTAAAATATTTGAAAAAAATGGCAAAAAAGTAGGGTATCTGTATATCTATGATTTTCCGGATGGGATGACACAGAAGCTCAGCCAGAAGTTTGCAGAATTTAAAGCTGCCGGAGTACAAGAACTGATTCTCGATCTGAGATATAATTATGGAGGCTCTGTATCTGCTGCTGCTGCTCTTTGTTCCCTTATTCCTTCAGGGATATCATCTACTTCTCCATTCATCATCTTTAAAGGAAATAAAAATGGGGGCGAAGTGAAAAGAACTTTTTCCCAACAGATTGCCTATGATCCAAAAGCACTTGATTTTAATACTCTACGGGCAAATTCCTTAGGGTTGAACAAAGTATATATTTTGAGCTCAAACAGTACAGCTTCTGCAGCTGAAATCGTTATTAATAATTTGAAACCTTACCTTCAGGTTGTCCAAGTTGGAGATGTAACGTTAGGAAAAGATATGGCAGGATTCACAGTAGAAGATAAACGTAAGCCTCAAAAAATCTATTGGCAAATGCACCCGGTTATTTATAAAGTATTTAATGCTAATGGTGTCGGAGAATATAGCAATGGGATTTCACCGCAGGTTTCGGTTAATGAGTATACGGTATTGCCCTTATTGCCTTTAGGTGATCCTAATGAAACTTTGATTTCTTCTGTTTTGAACGGAGCCCAGTTTAAATCTGTAAATCAGGGAATATCTTCCGGAAATGTGAAGGTCTTATATCAAAGTGATGTTCCACCTATATCTGCGGGTAGAAATTGATACATAGCACTCTTATTAAAAAAAACTAAAATCATGCAGGGAATTGAACCAAAACTTCACACAAATCTGACCAGTCGTATCGAATATTACCGACTGCTGATAGAAGCTGCAGATCATTCTGAAGCGCATTCCTCTGATGTTATTACACAAATTGCTGAGTTGGCCAATTTGTATGAAGAATATCTGAAGAATAAAAAGAACCTTGAAGAAAGTATAAAAAGCTACAGGGCATATCATACTGATCTAAGAAAAAAATTAACAGTACGGCTTCGCGAAATCAAAAGAAAAGCGAGAGAGAAATAGGGGTTTTACAAAACGTATCATTTCAAAAGATTTTACATAGGCTCTTCTCTTCTTATTCCAAAATTCATACATTTATGACATCAAGTTGAAAGAAGATGCTTTTATGAGTTTTAATGAAACTGTACTTTCCGGTTATATCAATATGTTTTGGCAGTTTTCCTGGTCACAATGGATTCTATTCAGCCTGATTTGCAATGTTTTTTTGTATTTATTTTCAATAGGATTATATCTCTTTATTGATAAAACCTGTCGTAAAAGTCCATTGCAGGATAAAGATCATCCTGTATCAAAATCAGATTTCTATCTGAGCCTTTTTACGGTTATCTGTAATAGTCTTGTGATGCTGATAGGTGTTTTTCTATGGAAAAATGGCTGGATTGAGCTGGGAAATACCCAATCTGGAATAATGATCAGTCTTGAAATTATAGCGCTCCTTTTTTTAATGGATCTTTTCATGTACTTCTTTCATTATGCAGCACATGTACCATTTGTATATAAAATGGTACATGGAAAACATCACGAGCATGTAAGTACCAATTATCTGAGCCTTTTTGTATTGCATCCTTTTGAAACCATAGGTTTTGGGCTGATGATGCTGGTGTTACTGATTGGGTACAATTTTTCTGTGGTTTCTATTTCCATTTATTTGCTGATTAATCTTATTTGGGGTACAATAGGGCATCTAAACAGAGAGTTTTTCCCAGCCTGGTTTGATCGATTCTTTGTGGGAACTACCAGATTCCATAATCAACATCATTTGGATGAGACTAAAAATTTCGGATTTTATACCTCTATTTGGGATAGATTGTTTGGAACGTACAAATAAGAGATGGAATTCTTCAAAAGACGTTTCATTCCCACGAACACCTGAATAGAATTCTATTTACAAGGAGTTGTTAATGATCCTTAGCTGAGTGAAATACCTTTGCGAACTTTATTTTAATCATTATTTTGGAATTTCCTTGCGTCTACTGCGTTTAAAATAATCACACAGGTTATTTAATTTTCATTCAGTTCTTTTGCTTCATCCCAGCAGGCTGCACAAAGGATTTTATAATCACAACTAGTGAACCAGTTTTCACGATCCTGATCAGTTTCAATATGTTCCTGATTCTTTTCACACAGATTGCACCAGGCATCGGGACGACCAAGATCCTCTTCATTATATTCATGGAAACCTACGGGAATCCGATCCAAAAGACTATGCGCAAGGTGAGTACACAATAAACCTATTTCCTGCTTTCCATGAAGAGAGCATTCTGTATATTTTTTTGACATTTTAGAATTTAAATCTTTGGTGTAAAGGTGATGTTGTTTGATAAAGTATGCTCCCAAAAATACAATTAATTATGAGTAATCTGACGAGCTAAAGTTTAATTTCATCTAAGCCTTTGTCTCCTAGGTAATAGAATTACCATGAAACTGGGAAATCTGGTGAAATGGTGAACTCCTGAAGAATTTTTGAGACAGCATATTGAATAAAAAAAGAAACCATTAAGATTTTTTAAAGAAAATAAGAATCGTTAAGAGAAAATCTTACGCTTTTTATAAGCCTCAACTCTTAAAGAAAGCCTCATTCTTAACTTTCCTTAAACCCTTATGAGATCTCTTAATGGTTTAAAATGATATTATAACCACAAACATCCACAATATTCTTTGTGTTATTTGTGAAAATATTAGTGTTCTTCGTGTTTAAAAATTATTATTTTGCCTTTATAGCAGCTTGTATTCTTTCTTCAACAATTCTCCAGTCATAAAAATGAAAAACCCTGCCATTGCTCATGGCAACAAACATTCCTTTAGGAAACTTTGATCCCAGATTCACATTTGTTACTTCGGAGCCGTCACTTTCAAGAGTAGAAACAGGGATTTCGGCAATTCTTCCCTTAGCCGGATTTTCTCTTAAATAAACATTGAATGTATCATTCTGCTGATTAGATACCAGAATATATCCTGTATTTTGGGACGTAGGATAAATCGAAATTCCTTCTACATCAGATTTAAAATCACCTTGCCCGAAAACCATAAGCTCTTCGTTTCCTTTGGCAGGATCCGCATTATATTGATGTACTCCAAACTGCTCGTCAGAATAATAAATATATCCCATCTGATCATCCACGGCAATACTTTCGATCTCTTTCAAGCCACTGTACTTACCAAACTTTCGAACAACATCGCCAGTAATTTTTCCTGCTTTTTCAGAAAGTTTATATTGCCAGAGATAGCCGTCTTTTGGCCCGGATTTTCGTCCTACAATCACAAAAATATCTTCCGTTTTCGGGTTTTTGTACATTGATATTCCCATAGGGCCACGTTCCGTTTCTCCATCAAAAACGGAAAATTCACCTACTTCCTTGAGCTCGGGAAGAGCATAGAGCTTCACTTTATTTGTTTCACGTTCTGTAACCGCTGCGATGTCTGTCTTTTTTCCATTCAAAACAAAACCATATTCAATATCCACATTGTTGGGACGTTTAAGCCCTAAAACTTTGTGGGTGATTTTGCCATTAAGGTCAAAGGCGTACAGTCCGCCATTAGTATCTTTATCTGTTCCGATAATGATGCTTTTGGAGGCATCTTTGGGGTTGATCCATATAGCCGGGTCATCAGTATCATGAACTACTGTTTCTGTAATAACCGTTGGTTTTAACTTTTCTCCTGATTGATTCTGCCCCTTACAGTTGATCACAAAAGGAAAAACAGCGAGTGCTGCGATATAGTATGTTATCTTTTTCATGTTTTAAAAATCGAATTTTACTCCTAATGTAAATCTAGGTCTGTAGTATTCTGCCTGAGAAGTTCTGCTTGGAATTCCCTGGTAATATCTTAACGGCTGATTGGTCAGATTATTGGCTTCAGCAAAAACTCTCAATTGACTTGTGATTTTATACGAAGCATTAGCATCCAGGAAAAACTGTTTGTCATAATAACGATCATCAAAAGATTTTCCACCAAGTTCATCAATATATCGAGAAGCATAATTCATAGAAACTCTGGCAGAGAAACGTTTATTTTCCCAAGAAAGCGAGCCGTTGAACATGTGTGGAGCTGCCCCCGGAAATCCTACATCTGTTCTTTCTGTTCCATCTTCACTGGTGATTCCTTTAGCTTTGGAATGAGTATATGTATAATTTATATACACTCCCATTCCTTTCCAAAATGCTCCGGGAATAAAATCTAATTGCCTTTGTAATGCTACTTCAAAACCATAGATCGCTACATTGTCTCCATTACGCTGCTGGGTAAATTTCCAATTGCTTTCTCCTGCAGGAATTGGATTGGATTGCCCTGCAAAATCAGCAGCAAAGTCATTGTTTGTATAATTTCTTCTTGAAAAAGTGTAAATAAAGTCTTTCAGGTTTTTATAAAATAATCCTCCGGAAAGAATCCCTACAGACTTAAAATATTTTTCTGCCATGAAATCGAAATTATAGGAGTAGGTCGCTTTTAAGTTTGGATTTCCAGCTGAAATGATTTCGTCTTCCGAGATAACGTTAAGATAAGGAACTAGTGAATAGTAATTCGGACGGGCAAGTGCCGTAGTAAATGCCGCACGAAGCACAAGATCCTGAACCGGAACATATTTGAATGACAAACTAGGAAGCACATTGGTGTAAGTATTGGTGTTATTGATTTTTCCAACCAAATCCTTTTCATTCATTACGTAATTTCCGGTGTAATCAATCTGAGTGGTTTCTACACGAGCTCCCACAATCATAGATAATTGATCATTAAAGTCCTGATCCCAACGGATATATCCGGCATAGATCTGTTCTTTTGCACTGTAGTTATTAGAAAGAAATTTTGATGGTTTCGATTTACCATTAAATAAGCTTGTATTAAATAAATCCAATCCGCCCAGATATGCCGGATCTACGAACGTCCCAGGAACATAATTTCCAGGCTGGAAGTGGGTGCCATCAAGATACACCGTAGGTACAGAAAGTAAACTTCCCATAGTGCTGGTAGGAGTGAAGGCGAAAAAATCATTGTTTCTCTCTTTTTCCTTCAAACGCATACGGAATCCGGTACGAAGCCTTCCTTTTTGATCAGTAATCACAGAAAAAGGAAAACGGACATTCATTTTTGCTCCAAATTCTTTTTCCTGGGTAAAGCTATTGGCATCAGAAAGATCACTTAGTTTGTAACTTCCTAAATGATCAGCTGCAAGCAGATTAATCATTGGTTTTCTTGGATCACTCAGGTCAGGTGAGAAACTCATCTTGCTATTTTCGAATTCAATATAGCGTTGATGAGGTTTATCCTCGCTTGCTACTGCATAATTCATAGACCAGTCTAGATCTACTTTAGAGCCCAGTAAGTGTTCTCCTCTTAAAGCATAGTTCTGTACTTTTTGCTTCTCAAGACGAGTGTTGTCGTTATTAGAATCTCCACCTTTATTCTGTCTAGTGATACTGCCTTTCCAATCTATGATTTCAGATTCATCAGCATTATAAACCGGTTTTATTTTATAACCGAGTGCAAATCTGTTTTCTTTATCATTTCTGAAGTTATACATTGCTGAAGCATAGATCTTATTTTTAGAATTGAATTCATAATCCATATTCAGGTCAAAACTATGTCTGATACGATGTTCATTATAGTAACGAACACCCATTTTACTGATATAAGCAGTTTTCGCGGCATCATTAGCCTGGCTCCACACAGGTTCTATATTGTCTGAACCAAAATTATTATTGTTATAAGAAAAGCTGAATACAGCCCCTAGTTTTTTGTTGAGAAATCGATTTCCGTAGACCAATCCTGCTGTATAATTCCCTTTTTCCCGGATAGGATTGTATCCTCCTGCCAATGTCGCCGAAATCCTTTGCCCATTAGGGGAAGCTCTTGTAATTAAGTTGACAGAACCTCCAATGGCATCCGCATCCATATCCGGAGTTAAAGTTTTATTCACTTCAATGGTGGAAATCATATCAGAAGGAATAAGATCCATCTGAACATTACGGTTGTCTCCCTCCGCAGAAGGAATTCTGTCACCATTTAAAGTGACAGAGTTCAGATTGGGAGCAAGGCCTCTGATAATAAGGTTTCTGGCCTCTCCCTGATCATTTTGTATGGTAATTCCCGGAACACGCTTTAAAGCATCTCCGATATTGGCATCTGGGAAACGTCCGATCTGATCAGAAGAAATAACATTGGTAATGTTGGCATTGTTTTTTTGTTTGTTTAAAGCCCTTGCCTGGTTTTTTAATGTTGCCCCTGAAACTACGATCTCACCAATACTTGTTTCCTTTTTATCGAAAATGATATTTTGCTTTGTATTTTTATCAGATTCTACAATTACATTGTATTGATGAGCTCCATAACCAAGATAATCTACTTTCATGGTGTAGGTTCCTGAAGGAACATTCAGGAAAACGAAATTTCCGTGTTCATCGGAGGTGGTATAGATATTTCCCGGACTTAGAGAGATTTTGGCTCCCGGCAGGGCAATTTTAGCGTCGTCGTTAATGTTTCCGGAAAGAGTACCGGTTTGTGCATAGAAAAATAGAGAAGCACAAAACAAAACAGATGTAAAAATTTTCTTCACTTTCTTTTTATAGATTAAAATTGAAACAAAATTAAACGTCTGTTTGGGAAATGATTTGAAATAAAAATTAAGGTTATTTTAAGAATTGTTAATACTAGTGTTTGGAAGCCTGATTAAAGCTTAAAAACTGCCTTAACATTTCTATGAAGACAGTTTTAGATAGATTATTGAATTGATCTGAATTCTGCTTGGAATTCCTTGAAAGCTTTACCAAATTCCTCTGTAAATTCATAATTACTGAATTCATATTCTTCGCGAAGCCCTGTTTGAGTAGAAAGTCTGATATTTCCGTAGCGTACTACTGGAATTTGATAATTACTTTTGAATCTTTTGTCGCGCGTTCCATTTTTATTAACCTTTGCCCAAGTCTGGCCAATGATTCTGGAATCCTTTGGAACTGTTGAGGTTTCGGTAAAACGAGTATAGGTATGTTGGAAATTAAGTTCATGGATTCCGATGATGGCAAATTTATTTTCATTGGTATACATCACAATGAAGGTTGGATAAATATAAATGTCAGCTCCGTTTGCATTTTTCATATATAATGCTTGATAATCCGACTTTATATAAGGAATGGCTTTCAATGCAAAATGAACCTGTGTTCTGCTCACGATGGTACCCGCAGAAGAGCGTGTTGCCACTCTATCCTGAAAATGAGCACTTGTAATATCCCATATTTTTTGAGATGTACCAAGCTTCTTAAAGGCTTCGTAGACTTTTTCAAATTTTCTTTTAATTTCGAGATCAAAATCTATTTCCAGATTTACATAACATTTCTCAATCATCGCTTTTGTTTGCTTAATAGCTTCTTGCTGAGCCTTGATATCCCGATCTGAATTTTGAGGAATTTCTTTTTTAATCAACCCATAAAGAAATGCATAGCTTAGAATCTTCTTAGCCCTTGTGATAGACAAAGTTCTTGTAATTTTTTTGAGATCAGAAGTCAAATCTTTTTTTTGTTGTTGAGCCAGGATGATAGCCTCTTTGATCCCTTGCATGTTTTGGCTCGTAATTTCATGAATGTCAGCACTGAAAATGTTTTCAGGAAGAGAAGAGGTCTGATTAACAGGAGATTCAGGATAAGAAGGAGTAGGATTAATTCCCGATTGATATTGTGGTCTTACATGAGAACTGGATAGCTTATGACGGGTAGAAAACCCAAGGACATTTGTATTGAGAGTTGTGCCTGCCTGACTAAAATTAATGCTGGCTCCTTTTATTCCAATTGTTGTAGATATTCCTCTTTTACTAAAGTTAAGATGTACACCAGGGATTACTTTAATTCTTTTTCTGTAGCTCCAAGCCATGATTATTGTTTTATAGATTACTTTGTAGGGCAAAATTACCAAGCAATACTATTATTAATTTACGGGAAACCGTAAGCAATACCTAGCTATCCGAACTTCTTTTATATTTCAGATCCAAGATTTTTTGCAGAAAGATCTCCTTCCAGCAAAAAAGTAAGTTCATCACATTTGATGATTTTACCTTCCTGAATTGTGAACTCAGCCAATACTTTATGAAGAATAATGCTGCCGTCTTTTAATACTGATTTTGCAATATGATGGGTAAAAATGATATTTCCATTTTCAGCATAATTGATGAGGTCAATCTTTTGGTCAGCTACTTTTTCTTTGAGTTTTTTAATATGTAGGATGAATTCATTATAATTGAGTTGTTGATGATCTACAAATTGGATATAATCTTTGGAGAAATACCTTTCAATTAATGATAAATCAAATACAGGATTTTCTAGAACATTGGTGAAAACCTTTTGGATAATATATTTCATAAGGATATTGTTATGAAACAAAGTTATGATCAAAGTTGAAGAGTAAATGATAACATTTGTAAACAGTTTGTTCAGAAAATATTCATACAGATTCTTTCTTAAGCCATGAATCCACAAATAATAAAATTATTTTCACTCATACATTTTTATTGGTGTAGCTATGGCCAATGAGTATTCAGGTTGCTTTTACTTGTTTTCTATAGAGGGTATATTGGTAATAACCTGCCATTTTCCGTTTTCCCGTACACAAGTGATAAGGGATGAAAATAATAATACATGACTTTCCAGAGATACATGGGTATAGGCAATATTATTTTTTTGTTCCACAAAATGATAAGTAATTTTACGAGGTTTTCCGCCAAAAATTTTATCCCGTACCAACCCAATATATTCCTGTTTGGGAATAACAAAGATTCCCGGTTTATCAAAGAATCCGTCCTGGATATTCTGGTAATCTTTATGAAGAATATCTTCCAAAAGAGCGGTATCACTATTATCGCCACCTTTAATGAACTTTTCGATGGCTAGTTTAATCTGTTCCATAATGAATCTAGGTGTTTTAAAGTTTCAAACTGTTGTAAGATCATTTTCTTTAAAGACACTCCGTATTTTTAAAACGTGACAGATTATTGCAGTCTTTTTAATTTTTCAGGATCAACAATAGAGTAGATTTCACGGATCATTCCTTCAGAATCAATGTCCAGAATATGACAGTTATAAATACGGCCATCCTGCCAGAAGCAAATAGCGGGTTGATGATTAAAAGTATGAAAAGTATGAGGTTTTTTACCCAGAAACTGCTGTTGTACAAATGCCAAAAGTTGAGCGGCAGCCGATTTTCCAACTTCTACAGCTTTGATGACACGAACACGTTTTCCACCATCAGCAGACAGCTTAATTTCATCAATAAGAAGCTTTTCAATATTGGGAACATCTCCCTCACTTAATGCCAGCTGATATTGTTGAAGAATATCAGTATGAATGGAAGTATTAATGTTATCCGGTTTGTATTGTATATTTTGTAATTGTTTTCCTGCACGGCTTAGCAGCTTTCGGGAATTTTCTACCGAAATGTCTAGAGTTTCTGCGATCTCCTGATGAGAATAATCAAATGCTTCCTTTAAAATATATACGGCACGCTCTCTTGGATTCAGTTTTTCTAAAAGAACGAGCAGGGTATAGCGGGTCGTTTGTTCCTTAATGAGTTTATTTTCTGCATTTTCAAAAGAAAGAGGTTCAGGAAGCCATTCTCCATAGACCATTTTTTTGCTGTGTCTGTTTTTGAAATTAATCGCGTGATTAATAGTGCTTTTGATCAAAAAGTTGGTTTCATTTCTGATTTCTGACTTGTCCAAAGAAATATATTTTTCTATTACATCCTGTACCAGATCCTGAGAATCTTCGTAAGAACCGGTAATATTATAGGCATAAGTGAGCAGCCTGTTGTAATGTTCCTGCATGATATTTCTTTTTAAGACAAACTTAGTGAAGAAAACGTGACAAGTTTGGATAAAAGTAAAAAGTAAAAAGTAAAAAGTAAAAAGTAAAAAGTAAAAAGTTTTTGTCATTAAACAACTATTATCAATTATCTAATGATCCATCCGGATGTCAACATCAATAGGGGCCGGCTAAATAAATAAAATTCCATTGGCTTTAGCCAAAACCTAAAATAATTATCCCATTTAGAAAGGGTTGTAGAATATTCTTTGCGCTATAAAACCGCCCCGTCAAAAATTTAAAAAATTTTTGACACCCCTCAAGGAGAGGGGAATATTGTAGTCCTTCAATTGTAATATTGGAAAAATTCAGATGTTTTTTGTATCAACTGAAGTGTATTTTCAAATTTTATTTTCTCCCTCAACTTTCATGCAATAAAAAAACCGCATTGACAATACATCAATGCGGCTCATGGTTATTAGTTGGCTTGAATGAATTTCTGATGATTTCTAATCATTATCTACTCTGATCCATTTTCCGTTTTCTACTCCTTCATAGAAATGGTCATTATGATAAATGATAGCCCCCTGAATATGGGATTTGTTGGCTGGAAGAGTAAGGTTTTCTGGTAAGGCATTGCTATTTCGGATCATCAATACATCACCTCCTTCCTTCACTACAACACCTGTTCCTGAGATTATTCTTGTCACACCAGCATCTGTCGGAGGATTGGAAACAGTTACCGGATTTAGTTCTGATAAACGTCTTGCTCCCAAGGCGGAAGTACAGCCTCTCAATACATTATCCATTACCATCATCACCCCTGGAGTAGGGCAATCCGGATTGATGTTTACAATAATTTCTTTATTGTTGATTGCCACAGGACAAGCTTCTCCGGTCGCAAAACGGATGCTTTTGAGACGGTATACCACTGTTCCCGTTTGACCTTTGGAATGAAGAATAATTGCTTCTCCGTTTGCAGCAGAAGTAATGGTCTGATCCGGGCCATTATTAACGGTATAAGTGAAAATATAGGTTTGAGCAAGTGAACCTTTAAACTTTACTTGTATATCTCCTGAAGCTTGTTTTGCTGCACTCATGGATGAAGATGTGGTATTGTCTGCCGGTAGAGCAATAGAAGAGATGGTAAAGTCTTCTGTAATATTACAACCATCCTGACTGTAAGTGACATTTACTCTGTAGTTCCCTGGTTGGGTAAACGTGACTAAACGTCCTGTACCTATCACTCCCGAATTAGGGCTGTTAAGCTTAGTCCAGGTATAGGCAGCATTAGGATCCGTACCGAATAAGGTAGAAGCATCATAGGTTTTAGGGAATTCTGAAGCACAGATTGCTTTGTTTCCTCCAAATCCAGCAGCCTGAACATCTGTAGGGATGATGGAAAGGTTTGCTGTATTTCCTAAATCCTGGCTGTTTCCATAGGCACTTACAGCACGGGAGAAATTCATATCTCTGATAGAAGCATAGAACATGGTGTATGCTGCTGTAGGATCGAGATTGATTGTATTTTGTCCTGCCGTAGATCTTAATACAGAAATTCTGTTACACGGAGTTCCGGTCATAAAGAGATTTTCAGTAACGGTTTGATGGTTGTCAATCTGATAAGATCCTGGATTAAAGTACAGGGTTTTGTACTTACCTGAGGAACTCAAAGTACTTACACTATTGGCAGTTGTACTTCCAAGGAAGGTCATTTTATTGAAATTCCAGACTCTTGTTCCGGTATTTACAATTCCATCCTTCCAAATCGTTAAGTCTCCAAAATTGAAAGCTGTGGGAGTATTGGTAGTAAAATATCCCATATCGGCTTTCGCATCAGCAGCATTTAACGTGAGTAGATTATTACCTGTAGAGATAAAGAAATAAGGACTGTAAAAATTATAGTACGGAATAGATGGCATATAATAATTGACAGTACCTAAACTGTTCGTTCTTGTACCTGTAAGAACAGACTGTCCAAGATCTACAACCGGATTATTGTTAATAGATTGATTCCAGCTGAAATTTACCAATGTCATAGGATGGCTGTTGGTTTTGAACCCTGCTGCATTAAGGAAATTAATATCGCCCTGATATGGGCTTTTCAGTTCAAAATAATCCTGAGCATTCACATTCACATGGGTAAAGGCTCCTTTTGTATCAATATACCTTGTTTTTCCAGTGGCAGCTCCCTGAGCCATAATGATATTTCGGGTCAGACCAAAAGTAGACATCGGAACTATAATTTTTACATCGCTCTGTAATGTAAGATTTCCATAAACGCTAAGGTAATAAGGATTCCCACCATCTGTCGTAAAATCAAGAACAGGCTGGTTGGTTGCATTATTGAAGGTAATATTATTAGTTTTTGAAAGATAATTTCCCCTGATCTGTATTTTATTCAAAGTAGGCGTAAACCCTGAATTCTGATCAAAGAAAACATTATCAACGGCAGTCGGAATATCACATGCTCCTACAGGAGTTCCACCTGAAGTTAATGACCAATGCTGAGGATCTCTCCATTGTCCCTGTCCTCCGATCCAGTAAAGATTTCTTGAAGTAGAAGGAATAGCATCAAGGAAGTTAATTCCACTATTTCCGCCAAGATCCGTACTTGATGTCGCAGTATAGGTTTGTCCACCAGAAGAAGAGATATACTTTATCTGCACTTTATCCAATACATAATTGGTTGGATTAGCGCTGTAATTAGGAAGTATTAAAGTTCTCAACGGTGAGCCTGATGAAGCTAAAGTAATACGATCTAAACAGTCTCCAAGGATCTTCAATGATTGATTAACCTGTAGATTACCTTCTAAAGAAACATTATTATTCTTTTCTATGGTCAGATTATTGACGGACATAGGGGTTTTAAGAATAATGGAAGGGTTTACTTTATCAATTCTTGGGGCTATTGCTGAGTGGATGACGAAATTATTGATAACTCCACCAGGAAAATTAAAAGAAATAATATAGTCCGTATTAGTTGTTGTATTAGTGTATTCTATTTTTTCAAAATAATGATTTACATTACTGAAGGCAATGTCAAAATCAGAACCACCAGTAGATCTGAATAATTTGATAACACTGTTAGCCGTATTTACAACAGGTTGCTTAGTATTGATTGCAAAGCCGTTATTAACCGTAAGATCAGCATTATCCATTATCAGTTTTGAACCGTTTAGATTAAAACTGTTGATATTCATTACGGTACCGCTTATATCCAGGCTATTACCGGAAATATCAGTTTGGGTGATATTTGAGCTGTTGCTAAGGTCATTCTGTGAAGTTCCTCTGTTCATTTTCCACTGGGCATCGCCTGAAAAATTTAAAGAAGTGGCGGCTCCATTGGGAGTTATAATTTTTAAAGTTCCTGCAGGTTTACTAATGTTGACCAACGTAAATCCACTGAAGTATCCGGCATCATAATATCCGGGATGCAGCACCATATTTCCGTTAACATTCATCTTGTAGTAATTGTTATTTCCTGCAAAATAAGATCTTGATCCGGGAGCTAATCCACTGAATGTAATATCATTTACTGAAACATCATTGGTCAACTGTATAGCTGTAATTCCAGTAGTAGAGAAACCTGAGTATTGGTCAAAGAAAACATTATCGTTAATGGTAGGAAGACCGCAGTTCGCTGTTATTCTGGTGCTTGATGGATCCAAAGACCAATGGCTGAGGTCATTCCAGCTTCCGTATCCGCCTTTCCAGTAAAAGTTTTTAGAAGTGGTGGCTTTGAAATTGATCCCTGAATTATTTCCATTGTCAATAGAGTTGCTGGCATTGATAGGTTTAGCACCTGCAACAGGAGTAACATAACCTGCATTGATTCCTGAGATATTCATTCTGTTTAGCTCAACAAATCCATTCCCATTAATATTGTTCCCCAGAATAAGATTATTTCCACCCTGACCTGTTAAATTAAGAATAAGATCACAGTCTGTACGATTGAATAACCAACTGTCAGTAATCGTCAATTTTGCCGTAGTATCAAAAAAAGCAATATTGGAAGCTGCATTGATGACTACATTTTTTGTCTTATTAACTCCAAAAAGCCTGATATCACCACTATTTACCTGAAAGGTATCAGTATTCAGATATTGTATGCTTCCGATACTGCTTCCTTCCTTATAGGTTTTACCAAAAAAATGATTGGTATTTCCTGAGCTGTAATATCGTCCATTGTAATTTTGGAAGTATACAGAAGTATTAGGCGCGGTAATGGTTTGTTTGGTTAAAATATTTAGGATACCCTGACTTAATAAGGCATTATCTATATTAACATTGTTTCCGCCCAGCCAAAGTTCACCAGCTTTTATCTTTCTTCCATCCGCATAAAGGTTACTTGTTAAAGCATTGTTATCAAAATTGAAAATACCGCCCACTTCTACATCATAGGGAGTTCCGGAATTAGAAGGCATGAGATAGAAATTATCAGCCCCATAGATTGTCAGTTGATAAACTCTCTGCCCTTCAAAACTCATATAACGGTTGACTGCCGGATCTGTTGTGTTATATTTAAGAAAATTGACTGACACAGGAAGGGACATATCTTTCTGAAGATAAAGATGACCATACAGAGTCGTGTTAATATTCAAAACAGGATTGGCAGGAGCATTATTCCAGGTCATATTTCTTATCATGGCTACTGTTCCACCATTATTGATGGTATTGTTTCCTGAGGTAAACCCTGAGTTTTCATTAAAGATCACATCATCATACATAATAGGAGTACAGTTGGCAGAAGGCCCTCCAGATGTGAACGACCAGTGGGACGGATCATTCCAGTTCCCTCCGCCACCTATCCAGTAATAGGTTTTTGCTGGTATTCCAGGATAAGTGATATTCCCCGTATTACTTCCACCATCTATACCCGCTGTTACAGCAGCTCCTCCTGTGAGTTTTACAGAAGTAAAATTATAACCATTAAAAGAGGCTGTTCCGTTTCCATTGATACTACCCGGAAGAATCAAATTTATGGGTAATGTAGGTTCTACAGCCCCAAATTTTGGGATGCTTCCGTTACATGGAATATTGGTGATGAGAGTTTGATTAACCTGAAAAGTGGCATTGGCAACAGTCTGCCGAAAATTGTACTGTCCGCCATTCAGGATAAGATTATTAATGTCAAACTGTGTGGCTCTCAATATATTATTTCCCTTCCCAAGGGTCATATTCTTTACTTCAAATCGGGTTCCGGCCAGTTCGGCGCTTCCATCACCCAAAACCATATCATTGCCTTTAAATAAATTGGCATTAATGACACAGGCATATAAATTAATTTTGTTAATATTAAATTGAGTTCCGGTAAAACTACCCCCTGCAGTACCTACTCCTGTTACCTCATCTACTGTAAGAAGATTTCCGCCTGTTATTTGGGAAAAACCTGAAGCAGTCAGGAGTATTTTTTTGATATTCTGACTAGTCTGTATTGTCAGAATAGGAAATGAAATAGTAGCCTGAGTAAGATTAGCGGCTGAATTTAATGTCATTGTACTCGTGACCGTCACTGTTGAAGATCTGAAATTCGAGGCTGCTGTAGAACTATGGCTGAATACCATAGCATTGATATTTTTATGATCAGTATCTAAAAAAGCACTGTCATTGACATTGAAAAAGAAAAAGCCATTGCTTGCAAAATTTTTAACAAGCTTAAAGGTTCCGTTTCCATTAAGATTAAAATTAGATTGATAACCGCCACTGATATAGGACGGGTCAATCATATTATCAGGAATGTCAATCAGATTGGGAGCCGGATTAGAGCTGTCTGAAAACAGATTCATAGTAAGATTATATAATGCAGAAGCATTAGACTTCCACTTCAGATTTCCGTATACATTAAAAACACTTGCTGACGGAAAGTTGAGTTTAGTAGTAAAGGAATCATCTATAATAAAATCTTTACAGGTTGCTGATGACGGAATTGTAAGGGTTCCGCCACTGGCTGGGAAACCACTCCCTGAAGTAATATAAACATTGTCATAGCGGGAAGGAATAATAGTGGCAGCCTGTCCGGATGCTGAACCTATCCGCCAGTGATTCAGGTCATTCCAGCTACCTGTGCCGCCTACCCAGTAATAATTATTCTGGGCGAAAATACTCTGACTGATTAGAAAGAGTAGAGTGAAATATAATTTTAATTTCATGTTTTTTTGAATTATAAGATTAATAATGAGCTGAGATAAAATGATCCGACTTTGATAAGATCGAATACATTAAAATCATTTTCTCTATGAGTTATTTCGATTTTTTCAGCTGCTGTATTTCTCTTTGTAATTCTTCGATTTTTTTTCCCTGTTCCTGAACGGACTGTAGTAATAGAGGAATCAGCTCATTATAATTAACAGACTTATATCCATCATTATCTGTGCTGACAATATTGGGTAAGACTTTTTCTACTTCTTGAGCGACAAGGCCATACTGTAATTGGGCATTCCCACCTTTCTTTTTTCCTGTTTCGTTCCAGAAATAAGACACTGGTCTTAGCTTATTGATGATTGCATTGGATGCTTTTACTTCAGTGATATTTTGTTTCAATCTCTCGTCAGAATTATAGTCTATTGCGCTTGCTTTTACAGTTCCGGCAACATCTAGTTTAGCAGAAGCGGAGGGAGCGGTTCCAATCCCTACACTGCCACTTCCGGAAAAGACAAGGTTTTTACCGTTCAAATCTACATTTCTTGAGGCCAAAGAAGTTGTGATGGCTCCATCTGAGGTATAAATATTGGAGTTTACCCCCATGCTTTCCCAATTGCTTCCGTTCCAGAAATAATACCCAGGTTGCGTGATCTTTGCCACTTTTGAAGTGGGAGAAGCAGGAGAAGCCGTTGCGTAGATCATCAAGGACTCTGTTCCGGGTTGTATGCTTGCCGTCATGGTTTGAATCTGATCTCCGGTAAGCCTGGGAATCATAAGACCTTCTGCCTGTGAGCTTCCATCTGTTTTAGCTGTGATGTCCAGAGTAGCTTTCGGGTTTGGAGTATTCATCCCGATTCTTCCGGCCTGAGAGTATATCAGCGAACTGGTAGTGATGCTTCCGATAAGACATAGCCTGAACATTGCAGAATGAGTCTTCTGCAGAAAAGTAGAGTTTTGCATAGTTTTTTTAATTGTTTTTTTTGATTGAGTATATTAATTCTTCCCTAGTGTGAGGAATGAAGGATATTTTTAATAATTGTTTTTGAGGTCTCGATAAATTCGTTTGATCGGTAGAGCTGGCTGGTCAGGATTGAACTTTCAAAAAGAAGATAGATATGAGCCGCAATAGCTTCATCCTTAGCTTCATCGTTGAAGAATAATCTCAATTTATTCTTATGGTAACGAAGAACAACGTGAATTTCCTCTTTATCAGCCGGTATTTCAGATAGAATATTCCAAAAACTGCACCCGCGAAAGTTCTCTCTTGCATTCATCTCAATGAGAAAATCAAAAGATCTCAGAATCTTTTCTTCAGAGGTTAAAGCTCCAGATATGAATTTTTCCAATTCAGATACCCAATAGTCATACCTTTTGTTGAGAAACTCAATACACAGATCATCTTTAGACTTAAAATGCTGATAAAAGCTTGCCTTTGAAACCTTGGCTTCTTCAATGATTTGATTGATGCCAGTACTATTAAAACCTTGTGTATGAAACAAAAGCAAAGTGGTACTTAATATTCTTTCGCGAGGTCGAGCCATTGGTTGAAAATTTTCACAAATGTAATTAAAAAATGAACAGACTGGTATGTTTGTTAAAAAAAACATATAACTTCCTTATTATTAATACGAAACTAACAAATGGGAGCCGAGGCAAATAGTCGCTGCCATACAAGGTTTTTACTGAATAGAGGTGCTTTGTTTAGTCTTTTTTAGAGGTTTTTAGGAGAAAAAGCTTTCGTAATTTAATTGATTATATTTTTCCACTGTAATTAGCTGTTAATTGTCCTTTTTAGTTATTTGTTCTCATCTTTCATTATACAAACCCTCTCGCATAATAAAGCTGAATCAGGAAAAATAATAAAGTAAAGAACCATACTACATAAGGATGATATCGAAAGTTTTCCTTCAGAATATAATGGAGTGCTTTGAATAGTTTGATCAATCCAATTATTCCTAAAGCAAAAAACAGAAAAAAAATAATAAAAAATATATAATCCCTTGAACTATAATCTCCAGAATCTAATACCTGGTTAAGATGCCCCAGATAAGACTGCACATTGATGGTCTGTCCCAAAAACATGGTTGAAATAATCAGAATGAAAAATGGAGTAGAAGTGTAAACGGTTGTATAGATAAAAGAAAAAAGGAAGGTGCGGAAAGTCGCCGTATTTACCTTTTCCTTTTTATACCATAGCAATATAACACTGAACAACACTGCCGTAAAATTGTTCATCAAAAAGATAAATAAAGCTTTTTCTACCATGCTCAATCCCTTGATCTTTGAAAGGATGTTCTGCTGGCCGCTGTAATCCATTAAAAGAACAGAAATAATTACTGAAGTATATACAGAGAGCTTGATGGGAGACAGATAATCATGAAAGCGTTCAGTTTTTTCCTTTTCCATTTCATGAACGGGCAGGTCATAACAACGCCGGGAATCCTGAAACAATTTGAAAATTGTCACCGGTACCAGCAATATTTCAATAATGATCTGAAGACATAGCTTCTCAAAGCTGTCAATCAATTTTTCGAACATACACGAGGTATTAAGGGAACGGGTTCACTATGCAATTTAATCATTTTTTAAATTGCATATCGCATAATACCAGTGAATTAAAGGCTATTTATTTTGGAAGTCCTTTTTTTAGGGCAATATTCGCTTTTTCTACAGATTTTCTTTCCTTCCAGTCCATGTATCTTTTTTTATACCTTCCTTTCATGAAATTATCAAAGTTTCGTTGAATAGCCAGATTCCATAAAGAATGAGCTTTTACTGCCCAGCTTTTATCCCATGCACGAAGAGAAAGAGAGAAAGAACCATCCAGATATTTCATCCAGTGCCACCATCCGGTAGGCATAAATAGGGTATCTCCATGTTCCAGGTAGCATTCTATCCCTTCAATACCGTCTAGCGCAGGAAATTTTTCAAAATCGGGATTGGCAATGTCATAGTCTTCCAGAGCATAAGTAGCATAAGGAAGTTTATACAAACGGGTTTTCCATTTGTATTCGAAAAGAAGGACATGCTTTCTTCCGTTGAAATGGGTATGGAAGATATGAGGCATATCGATATCATAATGAAGGAATGTCACAGAGCCTTTACCACCGAAGAACATACTCGGATATTTATCCAGAAATCCTCCCATTAGGTTTTTAGGCGGGATATAATCATTAAGCAGCTTAGGAGCGAATTTAATAGGATCAAAAAAGAAAATTCTCAGATCTGTAGGTTCACGCTGAATAAGATCTACATATTCTCCAAAAGGCATTTTGGTAGTAGGGGTATTGATAGGAGCAGCAGGATCAGCTTTAGCACTGTCATATAAAGGGACAACTACATCGCCTACTACTTCTTTCATGTACTCCATTGTCCATTTTTGATATGCAGGCCAATTTCTAGCCATGTTCCTGATAACCACTGGTTTGCGTGGTTTTAAGTATTTTTCACGGAATTCTTCCTGTGAAATGTCATCTACAATATCAATTGGTTTAAGGAGTATGCCCATTCGTTTCAATTATACAGCTAAAGTATTAATAATTTATGATAAAAAATAGAAATAATTTCGTTTATCTGGAATTAATATAAATAAATAAAAAGATAAGATGAATATTTTTTATGTAAAGCCTTTATTAATAGCACTGTTTGAGTGATTTTTATCTAAAAATAAATTTAATTCCATGAGAGAATAATATAGGAGGGTGAGAGAATAGTATGTATCTTGTGTTAATCTCAAAATAGGTTTGTAGAAACAAAAATAAAAGAAATAAAAAGATGGAAAAGACCGAAGAATATTTTGACTCTGTTTTTGATAAAGTATACACTACAGAGACATCTCTTGATCAGCTTATAGAAAATTTAAAAAAAGAAGGCTTATCTCAGGGAGAATCTCACTTTTTGATTAGCCGAAGATTGAGAGACCAGTATACCTTTGGGGAAGTGAGAAGACATATTGTGCATGCTCCCTGCTGGTCAGAAAGTCTGGCACAAAACTATGCTATTGATGATGAGTTTGCCAATTTTTTTCAGAACGAAGAGGGAGATTAGCGATTTCCTTTTTGGGCTTAAACATTTAAACTTATAACCATATTATGTACCTTATCATACTTATTCTGTTTTTGGTTCCTTACATTGTTTCCTATTTCTTGTATAAGAGGAGAATAAACTGGTACAAAATAGGAGTTGCTTTATCATTTCTATTTTGGATTACCTCTATCATAGCAGTAACTCTTGCAGACAAATTCATTACAGATATTGACCTTTCTTTTATATTTTATTATATCTGGATGTTTTGGTTTTATCTGGGATTATTAGGTGTGTGTGCAGTATTCTGGCTATATACAATCATAAAGAAATAATGGAGTAACTTTATTTAAAAACAACACATGACTAAAAAACCGGAATGAAAAACAAGCAAACGATGCGAAAGAATAGTATAAAAATTTTCATTTTAAATGTATTACTGCTTTCTGTGTTGGCATGTGCTTTAGGACTTGCAGATGATGCTTTTCATCTGGTTTATACGTCAGATAATATTTTCATTTATTGTATCAATGCAATAAAGTATTGTCTGTTTTGGGTGCTTCCTTATTGGTGGGCGATGATCATAGCTGGTGCTGTCATATTGACTATTTTATATGAAGTTATCAGAAAGATTATTATGAAATAGTAAAACATTGGATATTATTTCTATTACCATATTAGCGTTTTTAGAACTTATAAAATAACCAACATGCATCTGGAAAAAGGTAAACTGTATATTGTAAATGATCATGATTTCACAAAGTCCGAGCATCTTAAAAGTGACTTAAAGAAGCATTTTGGGAAATACATATTCCTGAATTTTCCGGATGAGAATTCATTAAAAGTATATTCTTATTATGAGAAGATGAAGAATCGTTCCATTAAAGAGGTAAAAAGAGAGATAAGTCTTATCATCGGGGAAGATTTTGAACTAGAAGATGCAGAATATTCTGAAAAGGTGATGGTTGTTTCCTATCTTTTATTACAGGAAAATACCGCTTTGGTAGTTCATACAGCAGGAATGTCATGGCATTCGATAGATTGTTTTAAAGAAAGATTTATAAAGATAGCAGCCTTTTTAGATCGAATAGTAATCGTATATAATAACAAATGACAGAGTATGTATTAAAAATAAAAGCTCCTAAAGAGCTTTTCCCTCAGATAACCACTATTTTGGGCGTGAAACCCAGTAAAACAGATTATGACTGGGAACTTTCTGTTCAGGAAAGTGATAAAGTATTTATCAGGGCAATTCCTTATTTTATATCGCTTATTGAACATAAAATTAGTGAATTGGAAAAAATAGGGATTATTGGAGGATCTGTTTCGGTATGGCTTTATAAAGTATATGCAGGACAATGCAATATGGAATTTTCCCCTGATGAAATGAGGCTGTTGGCAGATCATAATATGGCATTATGCGTGTCCTGTTGGGAAGAGTAAATCATCCATAACATCTGCACACTATGAAAAAATAGATAACCTGAGTAAACAATAAATAAAAATAAAATGAATTTGATAGATATATTTGCCGGATATACAATAGATCTCTTATCAGCGGTCATTTTGTTTATCTTTTTCAATGATCAAAAGTTGTCTTTTAATCTATTCTGCAGTGAAAAAAAGAAAGAAATAAGAAGATTGTCCTGGGGATTTATTATTATTTCAATTGTTATATTGATATGGGGTCTAGGGTATAAGGATACGAATTAAAAAATAATTTTTACTGTCCCAAAGCTGGTGCGAGTGTCACACCCGTGTCCCGCTAAAATACTTATATTTGATGTATGAAAAAAGTACGTCTGTTAGCATTATTTCTTGTTATTTTCAACAGTGGTTACCATGCCCAAATGAAATCTTCATCTAAGATCGAATCTGGAGTATCTTATGAACTGGCTCAGTGGAGAAAAAGTACATTAAGTGATATTCAATATGAACTCAACCTGAAAATTCCTGAAAGTAAATCAGAAAGAATTGCAGGAACTGAAGTGCTTACATTTACTTATAAGAAACAAAATGAAACAGCATTACTAATAGACTTTAAAGAAGACCCTACTTCGCTTTTATCAGTATCAGTGAATGGGAAAACAATAAAACCGATTCTGGAAAATGAACATGTAGTTGTTGATGCTCAATACCTGAAATCGGGTTCCAATCAGATTCATTTTAATTTTTTGGCAGGAGATGGAGCATTGAACAGACGTGACGGTTATCTGTATGCTTTATTTGTACCAGACCGTGCAAGAACCATGTTTCCGTGTTTTGATCAGCCCAATCTGAAGGCAAAATATTCACTAAAGCTGACAATTCCTGAAAAATGGAGTGCAATATCCAACGGAAAACTAGAGGATACTTTTGTGCAACAAGGACAGAAAACATTAAAGTTTAATCAGTCAGATTTACTTCCAACGTATCTGTTTTCTTTTGCAGCCGGAGATTTTAAAAATCATACAGAGAGAATCAGTCAGCAGGATTCAAGAATGTTATACCGCGAAACCGATTCTGTGAAGATTAAAAACAGCATGGATTCTATTTTCTCAATATACCGAAATTCTCTTGCTTATTATGAAAAATGGACAGGCATCAAGCATCCTTTCCAGAAGCATGGGATGGCTGTTATTCCGGATTTTCAATTCGGAGGTATGGAACATCCGGGTGCTATATTATTTAAGAACTCCGTTTTGTTTTTAGATAAAAATACAACACAGAACCAACTCAACAGCCGTTCTAATCTTATTGCTCATGAAGTAGCCCATCTTTGGTTTGGTGATATGGTAACGATGGATTGGTTTAATGATGTGTGGATGAAAGAAGTTTTTGCCAATTTTATGGCAGATAAAAGTACCGGAGCTTCCACTGATAAAAGTGTATATGATCTCAAATTTTTAACAGCCCATTATCCAGCGGCTTATTCTGTAGATCGTACTTTGGGAGCAAATCCAATTCGTCAGGTTTTAGATAATCTGCAAAATGCGGGGATGATGTATGGGCCAATTATTTATGATAAAGCTCCGATTATGATGCGACAATTGGAATTATTAATAGGAGAAGACGTTTTCCGAAAAGGAGTAAGCGAATACCTATCAAAATATGCCTACAATAATGCCAGCTGGCCGGATCTTATTACGATACTTGACAAACATACCCCAAAAGACCTGCAGAGTTGGAATAAAGTATGGGTGAATGATCCCGGAAGACCTCTTGTCGATTATAATATACAATACAAAGGCGAAAAAATAGAACGCTTTACCGTTTTTCAGAAACCTGAATATGGAAAAGAACAAAAATCTTGGCCACAGGAGTTTGAAATCAGTTTATTTTATACAGACCGGGTTGAAAAAGTTAATGTAAAGCTAGAAGGAAAACAACAGGATATTTCCGAATTAAAAGGGAAAACGAAACCTTTGTTTATCCTGCAAAATTCATCGGGAATAGGCTATGGCGTATTCAAAACAGATAAAGCGGTGATCTCAAATTTTTCCTTAGTGAAAGATCCGATTAGTCGTGCCAGTGCTTATATTTCCCTATATGAGAATATGCTGAATAGCTCAGGAGTTGAGACTCAGGACTTATTAAGCTTTTTTGCAGAGCAGTTGCCAAAAGAAACTACAGAACTGAACCTTCGCTTAATTACCGGATATCTTACCTCTATTTATTGGAATTTCCTCCCTGAAAATGCCAGATTGAAAGAATCTGCAAATATTGAGGAAAAACTGTGGAAAGCTTTACAGGTACAGACCGCAAAAAATAATAAGAAGATTATGTTTGATGCTTACCAGGATATTTTCCAGTCACAGCAAGCATATGATACTTTGTATAAAATCTGGAAATCGAAGACACCACCACAAGATGTATCTCTTAATGATGAAGATTTCACAAACCTGGCTCTTGCTTTGTCCTTGCGAAATTCAAATAATAAAGAGTTACTGAATGAACAGCTGACAAGAATTGAAAACCCCGATCGCATCACCCGTTTTAAGATTATTATGCAAGCTGCTTCTTCCGATCAGAAAGTGCGTGATGATTTCTTCAATGGGCTTATGCAAAAACAGAACAGAACCAATGAATCAGCTGTTGGGGCTGCATTAAGTTATCTGCATCATCCGCTAAGACAGCAAACTTCTGTTCACTATCTTCCTAAAACTTTAGATATTCTGCAGGAAATCCAACAGACAGGAGCTATATTTTTTCCGGATAATTGGCTTCGTTCCACCTTTAGCAGTTATCAGGATCCCAAAGCGCTTGAAGCGGTCAGTCAATTCCTTTTGAAAAACCCTGATTACAACAGTATTTTAAAAAATAAAATCTTACAGGCAACGGACAATTTGAGGAGAGCCCAGACCCTTTTAAAATAAGATGTAAACAATTTGTATATGAAGTATTATGCAGATGTAAATAACTATTATTTGGCAAAATATCTGGATTCTAAAGACCTTGGGCAGTTTACAAGTTCGTGGGTATTTTATGATCGTGATGAAGAATTCAGACTTGCAGAATTATTAAATATTAATGGAAATGTTTTCTCGTTTCTATGGGAATATGGAAATAAAACTCTTCTGGAAAAAATTGATCAATGGAAGAGAGCTTTCAGAAGGCATAGTATTGAGCTTCCATTCGATATAACATTCAGGTACAAAGACTATATTTCTTCAGGTAGAAAAGTGTATCTGGATATGATAGAATCCGATTATGCTGTTGCTGACAGAGCATTTAATACATATTCTGCCTTTAATATCGCCCGTAATCTAACCCAGTTTATCGTTGATGAAACAATGCATATAGACGATCTCGATTTACATTTTCTTGATGCTGATAGCACTTCAGTCCGTCTAAAGAAGGGTATTGAAATGGTAGGACTTGAAGGGATAAATGCAATAATTTTAAATGGATATCATCACCGAGGAGATTTGATAAAAGTATTCATTCACAAAAAAGGAGATCTTTTTTTACCTGAAAAGAAATGCCTGGAACAAAATATTTTTGAAAATATATATGTAGCAAATTCTCTTGGTTGGTAATTGTTTTTTATTGCAAATATTTGGATATATGATATTAAAAATCATGCTTTACCATCATTGAAAAGTAAGATTCTATACCTATACAATCATCCCAAATGTATAGTTTGAATTCCATCTTGATAATTTAAATTTTCAATTCTTTTTAGTAGAAAATAATTAAAAGCAAATCATTTTGTTATTGAAAATTTACATTGTTTTTTCGGTTGTTTGATAACATTATTACCTTGCAAAAGGCGTTTAGTTTCTCAGAAAATGGCTATATTCGGCTTCATAAAAAAAATGATATGCAATTATATGAAGGGATTTCTGTGGGGTTGTATCTGTTATTGATGATAGGTATAGGCATATATTCTTATAGAAAATCAACAAATAACTCGGAAGAGTTTTTAATTGGAGGAAGAAAAATGGGGGCAGCTGTTACGGCACTTTCTGCAGGAGCTGCTGATATGAGTGGTTGGCTGCTGATGGGAGTTCCAGGAGCAATGTACTTGTCTGGTATCTCCAGTTCATGGATCGCAATAGGTTTAACACTTGGAGCATTCCTCAATTACATTATTGTCGCACCAAGACTTAGGATTTACACCGAAGTTGCCCAAAATGCGATTACATTACCAGTATTTTTTGAAAACAGGTTTAAAAACAAAAACCATCTTCTGAAGATTACATCTTCCATCTTTATTCTGGTATTTTTTACCCTTTATACGTCAGCAGGAATGGTATCCGGTGGAAAGTTGTTTGAATCGGCTTTCGGAATGGATTATACAGTAGGGTTGCTCCTGACGAGTTTAGTAGTGGTTTTATATACTTTCTTAGGCGGTTTCCTGGCAGTAAGTCTTACGGACTTTGTACAGGGAACGATCATGGTATTAGCTTTAGTGATTGTGCCAATTGTGGCTATTATCCAAATTGGAGGAGTAGGAGAGACATTATCCTTGATAGAGGCTAAAGATCCAAAATATCTGGATTTATTCAGAGGAACCACTACAGTAAGTATTGTGTCTTTATTGGCTTGGGGGTTAGGATATTGTGGGCAGCCACATATTTTAGTTCGTTTTATGGCGATTGATAAACCAAAAGATTTAATTAAAGCGAGAAGAATCGGGATTACATGGATGATCTTTACTGTGGCCGGAGCCTTAGCAATTGGTTTGGTTGGAATTGCTTACCTGCAAAAGTTCGATATTGAAACAATGATGAAGTTTGACGGATCAAAAACAGAAGCTGAAACTATTTTCATTTATTTCTCACGTATTCTGTTCCATCCGTTTATTGCAGGATTCCTGCTTACTGCGATTCTTGCAGCCGTAATGAGTACCATTTCATCTCAGCTATTGGTGACTTCAAGTTCATTAACGGAAGATATTTATAAAGCTTTCCTGAATAAAAAAGCAACTCCTAAACAACTGTTGGTGGCCAGCAGACTTTCTGTTTTATTAGTAGCGGTTATTGCTGTACTTTTATCATTAGACCCTAAAGACAGTATTCTTAATCTGGTTGGAAATGCTTGGGCAGGCTTCGGTTCAGCATTTGGGCCATTAATTCTGTTATCTCTTTTATGGAAGAAAACAACGTGGCAGGGAGGATTTGCCGGAATGTTGGTAGGAGGAATAACAGTATTAGCATGGGTATATCTTCAGCATCCGTTGAAAGACTGGTACGAGATCATTCCAGGATTTATTCTTTCCCTGCTTACCAATATTATCGTTTCCTTAGCTACTTATAAGCCTGATACGGTCATTGAAAGTGAATTTGATGAAGTTAAAAAAGTGATGCAGGAACTATAATAGTAACCGTAATATAATATAAACAAACCCTTGCTGTATAGTGAGGGTTTTGTTTTGGATACCTTATTCTGAAAAATGTGGAATCATTAATAAAAGATATTGAAAATAGACGTAAATTTATCATTATGTTGTGGCGTTTTAAGAGTTGTCAAACAAATAGATATAGAATTAAAACCTTTGATCTCAATACAATATAAAGATGGACAAACAGGATTTTATACAAGAACTTTTTAGTGCTTTATCCAGTTATAATCAATCAATACTGGAAAAGCTGTATGCAGTCATTCTAAAACATGATTATATGGATCTTAATCTTGATCGGTTTACCTTTGAAAAAGAAAAAGATACGATTAGAGTATCTGATGATGTCTACTATAACGAAATAGGAAGCGTTGAAATGGGAAAAGATGAGTTTCTAAAAGAACTCTCAAAATTAATACATTAAGCTTATGATTAATTTTAGATCCGTATTCAAAACGATTGGTAGATCAAATAAGCAAGATGATTACCTATTTTAAACTATAAAAGCCAATTATTAAAATTGGCTTTCTAAATTATATTTTATAAACTCCTCACGGTCATGATACCCGAAAATTTCTACTTCCGGATGTTCTTTCATCAGAGTTTTTATTTTTTCCATGGATTCTAAGCGTCTGATATTATCATCAGCTCTGGCTTCAGCCAATTGTCCCGCCGGGTGAAGTTTGTCTTCCAGTTCGGCTCTTAAGTAGTAGGCATCTCCAATATAAAATATCCATGTTCCATTCCATTCTACTGCGACTCCACAATGCCCAAGGGTATGCCCAAACAAAGGAATAAGATAGATTTTTGTTTGTAGAGAAGTGTTCACTTTTCTTGCTTCAAGCCCAAACCATTGTTCATCAGAGATTCCATATTGTTCAATAGGTGGATTATGGTCAAGATGTCCTTCAATGTAGCGTGGATTATCACTGTAAAAATTAATAAGTTCTTCTGCTGAAACATGAACTTTTGCGTCAGGAAAGTCTGCCAATCCTCCGGTATGGTCATGATCCAGATGGCTAATAATGCAATCTTTTACATCGGAAGGGTTTAATCCTAGCTCAACAATCTGATGATAAGCCGTACGTTTTATATCTAATTGAAGCCCGACAGCTTCTATCAATTCAGCACCAAGTCTCTTATGAGGATGTAAAATATCTTGCACTCCCACTCCCGTGTCAATCAACAAAAGATTGTTATCTTCTTCAATCAGCAGGCAGTGCCCGATTACATCATCATTCATAGGGATGGCTATTTTCACACAATTGAGGTGGTGTATTCTCTTCATATTTTCATTGATATTTAAAAGTTAGATTTTCATCAACAAATTACAAATTATAAGTAGAATTTGTTTTCCGTTTCGGATGATGATGACATATTTAGAGATACTCATACTTTATAATGGAATTTATCCAAGGGTGTGAAAAAAAAATAATTATCTTTAAATAATCATAAATTAAAATGAAAAAAATAACGCTCATTATAGGAGCTGTTTTCCTGTTGGCTGTTGTTTTATTTTACAATTTTGGTGGACTGGATGTCTATCTTCTCAATAAGATGAACCGCTCGGCACTCCCTGAAAAATATAAAAACTATCAGTATATAGACAGCACCCAATCGATCACTTTCGGGCATCATGAAATAAAATTGATGTGGGAAAGCTATTCCGGAATTCAACATTTCATAAGTTTAGAAGGTCATGTCATTATTGTGACCAACGAGATTCCAAAAGACCGAAACCAAAAAGAAATAGAAGATGATGGTGCTGTAGGAAGTACCCGTTTTTATATGGATTACCATTTTTATAAACTGGATAAGGATGGGAATATTATAGATCGCTATACTTATAAAAGTACTCGTGATAACTGGAACGAATTGTTGTTTGGAGACTTTATTGTGAATTACAATAAAAAATACTACAAAACATGGATCAAAGATGGTGATACCCTGCGAAAGCCTATGATTGTTCAAAATGAAGATCTGAAATGGAGTGAAGATGAGCAGATCCGCCAATTTCAGAATATCGTCGAAAAGGCTGATGATTATTTAAGAGATCATGATGGCGATTCAGAATGTACCACATACTATATGAATGGCAAATGGTATCAATTGTTTACCAATACCAAGCTATCAAAAGGAATATATTCACGAGCAAACCCGGGATACAATAACAGCCTTTTTGGAGAAGGACGTTTTGAAAAAAAAGAATTGGAGCCCCACCGATATCCGAATATCATGCCCGTTTATTTCCAAAGAAAAGAAGTGGATAAATTTACTTCCAGTGCTTCAGGAGGAGCCATATCCACCACTTCAAAAAGTTGGAATGGAGACTTGTATTGCCAGCTTTTAATAAAAGGAGATACTCTGAAATTTAAAAAAGCAATGTCCTTTAACGAAAACTTTCCTACCGAAAAATTTTATAATACTAAAGGAGAAGATATTCGCAAACTGAAAGCTGAATTGGAAAAAAAATACGCACCTTATTTGTATTTTTCAGATAAAAATCTCAATTTTCAGCTTTTTACAACCCGTGAAAACAAATTGTATTTGATAAAACCCATTCAATAAACTATTATTTAGATATCATCAGAATCTTTTGAAAAAACTAATCAATCATTTTAAGTTCAGATTTAATCAGAGTGTTAGAATACTCAACCTGAATCCTAAAGTAAGCATTCCTGTTTTACTTGTTTTAGGTGCTCTGATTACAGTAAAAATGCCGGAGAACTATTATTATCCGGTCTCCCTTTTTATCCTTATTGCTCTTTTTCATGGAGAAAGGAAAGATATCCCTTTTCTGAAGAAAGTCTTTGTGCAAGGCTGGCGATGGATCATTATTTTGGAAACATCCATTATGTATAGTGTTCTATTATTCGCAAATATTCATTATAAAATAGAAAAAACAGGTCTTATTTTATATCTTTTGATTGTTTTACTCACTTTTATTCCTCCAAGAACAAAACCTTGGCTGAGCCTGGCTTGGAACTTTATACCCAACAGCCTGTTCGAGTGGAAAGGCTTTTTAAGGAAGAATAGTTGGAAAGTGATTTTGGGATTCATCGTTGTTGTATGTTCATCGTATCATCCGGCAACATTGATCTTAGCAGGAACTTTTGTCCTTGATTTTATTTCTCCCGTGTACCAGCCGCATGAAAGTAAAGAAATGCTTGAAATGTATTTCAAAAAATATACTTTGAAAGAAAAAATAAGAAAAAATACCTTGTTTTTTAATGCCCTGCTTATACCGGTTGGCTGCTCTTTTTTGATCTTAAATCCTTATCAAAGCTTATATGTATTGTACTATTTTGCCTTTATGAACCTTTATCTCCTGTTGATTCTTCTCAGAAAATATAAAAACTATAAACATAAAAATAAAGAAAGCGATTACAATATGGGCGTGTATTTTGAATACTTCCTGTGTAGTATGACTATTATTCCTGCGCTTTGGATGATAAATTCCAATATCAAAGAAGCTAACCACAATATCAAAACTTATGTTGGAAATTAAGAATGTAAAGGTAGAGTTTAAGAACCAGAAAGTTTTAAACGACTTAAATTTATCGATTGATGAAGGATGCATCTTGGGAATCCTGGGAAAGAATGGGGCAGGGAAGACCACCTTGTTTGAATCCATATATCAAAGTTTGCCGTTTTCAGGAAGTATAACCTGGAAAGATGAACGTTTACAACGGAAGCAAATCTCCTATCTGGAAACAGAAAATTACTTTTATCCTTATATTACAGGAGAAGAATATCTGTCTTATTTCTCTTCCAAAAAAGAAGATGAGATTCAAGAAATCATTGAAAAATTTAATCTTCCATTAAAAAAATATGTACAATATTATTCGAGTGGTATGAAGAAAAAACTGGCACTCATTGGGATGCTCATGCTGAATAAATCCATCAATATTCTGGATGAACCCTTCAACGGAGTTGATTTTGAAGGAGTGCATCTGCTCTATGATATTATCAGACAACTAAAATCTCAGAATAAAGTTGTGATAATCAGCTCTCATATTATTGAAACTCTTTTTCATACCTGTGATAAAATCGCATTGCTGCAAAACGGAACTATTGAAACAATATATAACAAAGAAGCGTTTAGCGAATTGAATACACTTAGGTTTTAAAATAAAGATGGGGAATACTTTAAATAGTAAAAGTCCTTTCAGGTTTTCCGTAAGGACTTTTTATTCATATTAAAGCTTAGATTTTATCAATTTCTTTTTTAATAATAACATAATCATTGCTGAAATCAAACATATAATACTAGAAGCCGTTACATTTTCAATACCATACCCCAAAAACCGATAATCCAGATCATTGGAACAAAAAGATTTCTTTTCGATTTCATAATTTTTTTATGCAAATTTGCACAATGAGCTATCAAAAAACGATATACTTACCTTTTAGTTCTGTACTTACCTTTTTGAAAGTAATCTAAGAAAAAATAATTATGCCAGAGTTTTTCCACGATAAAAGATTGTATTATACCCCAATTGAGTTCGCTTTAAGCCATATTGGCGGCACCTGGAAGATGCCCATATTGTGGAGGTTACAAGAAAAGCCACTTCGTTTCAGTGAGCTGAAGAAGGATATTCCTCATATTACAGACAAAATGTTGACCAGCCAGCTCAGGGAACTAGAAAGTAAAGAAATGATTCATCGTGAAGTATATCCCGTTGTTCCCCCAAAGGTAGAGTACAGTCTTACTGAGAAAGGGAAACAATCTATTCCTGTTATTGAAACCATCATGAAGTATGGCTATGATCTGATTCAGGCAGAGGGAATTACTTTTCCTCCCAAAGATTAAACTCTTTTATTTTTGTCTATTAATTTTCCATCCTATTTTTCTTTTGAATAGGGATTGATTGATCGTATCTGCGATGGATATGCAGGCTTGTATTTTCATGGGGGAAATTTCTTTTCAGAGACCGGATCAAGAAAATGAAGTTATTCTTCGGTTTTATTAAAAAAAAGCAGTATGTTTTTTTGTGGGAATTAAGTGAAAAACAATTTTTTTAATACTCAAGATTTATTTTTAGAATCATCTACAGACGTTGCATGATTTCTTAGATGAAAAGTACATGCTAAATTTAATACTTCAAGTGAAGTACATTGCCTCATACTAGAGTGATTCAAAATAATGCAGGAAATCTACTGAATATCTACCAATACTGTACATGTGTATGGTCAAAGTAGAAGTATGATAAATGCCGGAGATTATCCGTATTCCATATTCCCTGATGCCGGATTAAAAACTAATGATAGCACTCAGGTAGCTTTTTTTTCAATTCTGTGATTAGGATAAAAATGGGAGGCCAATTTTGCGAAGTCTTCTAACCACCCTTTTGTATTTGTTGTGTCAGAAAGGTAATGATGTTTTTTTTTATTAAGATTGTGATTCGAATATAATCAATTGAAAATGTGTGTTTTACACCAATGTCCTATCTGTGTCTGATGCATTTTTTTGGTTATTGAGAATGGAGTTCCCATCTTTAGGGCATAAAAACACAATGGGTTAATACACTAAGTTAAATGATGATTTTTTAACTAAAGGTCTTCTTAAATCCAATAGATTTTTTGAAGACTTTTAGTTTCTCTCAAGAAAAAATTTTCAAAAAATAATATCGGTATAAAAGTTCTGATTGATAAAAAACAAATAACAATTTGAATAATAAATTTTATTTGATTTTTAAGCTTTAATAGGTTGGTATTGGAACTGTCTGATAAACAAGGAAACAACAGATGTTATTGATGTAAAAATTAAAACCCATGATAGCGTTACAGAGTAAATAATTTTGAAAAAGAATAACAAAGAGTATGTCTATTAACTTTAAAGAGATTCATATAGGAAGTTTAATAAAAGAAAAAATTGAAATAGAAGATGTTGATACTCTTCGGCTTTGTAATTTTATGAAATGTACAGAGAAAGAACTTGAAAACCTATACCAGAGTGAAAATTTACCAACGGATATTCTTCTCAAATTCAGTAAAATACTGGGATATGATTTTTTCAGGCTTTATTCACAGCATCTGATTTTGTTTTCTCCACCGGGAAAACAGGAAAATACCGAACATAAAAGAGAAAAGAGCGCTTTTCCTGAATTTCGAAAAAATTTATATACCAAAGAAATTATAGACTTTGTATTGGAGCAGATGTCTTCCGGTAAGAAAACAAAGTCTCAGATCATTAAAGAGTATCGTATTCCTAAAACAACCCTGTATAAATGGGTTGCAAAATACAGCGAAAGAAAAAAGAAATAAAGGATAAAAACTAAACCCAAATACCAAATTAAATATGAAGAATCGAAACACTCCCAACTATCAAAGAATATTTAATGATATCCTCACTCTAAAATTCCCGGAAAAAAAGAATGAGCTCCGAGAAATGATAGCTAAAAAAGAGCTGTCTTATCTGGATGTGATAGAGATCAATAACAGGATTTTTGAAGTTCATAAAGAATATCGAGACAATCAGAAGCATCGTTCTTATAATAAGGAGACCATTCTTAGTATTCTGAATTTTCAAAAAGAAAAACAACTCAACAACAGTGAATTAGCTCATCATTTCAAACTGAGCAGAAATACAGTAACCAAATGGAGAAGACTATTTGCTTAGAAGCAATATAGCATTTAATAAAACCATACAGTTGTATCAAAAGAACGCATTACCATAACTTTAAGTTCTACTTTTCAGACAGGATCGCTTTAGGAATAATTAAGAGAGGGGGAATCAAATTAATTTTTAAAATGAAACCTCTATATGCAGATATTGTTCATCATTCTTATGCGTTAAAAACAGATTGTCCTTTATCATACTAAGTTATCAATCTTCTGTGACCAATCTGCTTTTGATACAGCTGTTTTTTTAAGAAAAAATCTATCTTATGACTGCCGGAATTGAATGTCAGTATATAGTTCCTGAATTGCGGTTTTTGATTTTAGAATTCTAGTCGTTTAACTGTCCAAAGAACTCATAAATATCTACATCACTCAGAATGTTAAGTCTTTTTCTGAGCCTTCTTTTCCTTTTTGTACTGAAGTATGCCGGATTGCCATGTTTTGAGCAATTTCTTTCGATGAATAAGTCAATTTAATCATTGCACAGAATATGAGTTCTAATTTCTCCGGATCAGGATTAAGCATTTTGAGTTGAGAGATAAAGCGAGGATACCAACTTGTAAATCTGGATCAAAAAGCAGAATCATTTTTTCTGGCCAATTTTGAAACAATCTTCAGCCTTTTTATATTGTTAAATTTCTGAATAATAAGAGCCGATGATAAGGATAGATATGCACACCTGTTTTTTCTTTATTTTTTCAATCTCATTCAGAGTCTTATTGATGTATATATCTGTGAATCCATTTTAAAATAATATAATTTCAATTCAGCCATAGAACCCTGGGAATTGATAAGATTAAGCTCTGTACTTGAATTTTTTATGGCTTTATGAATATAAAATGCTGCAGAGTCAGATCTTTCTGTGGTCGATAGAAAATCGGCTCTTACCAGATAGATTCTGTCCATCTGATATATTTTTTACTGCTCCGGACTGCTTTTTTTCATATATTGCATAGCCTTAGTGTTATTAAGATAGGCTTGAAGCATCATGTTGTTTAGCTTTTAAGAATATCATCAGCATCTTTCAATAGCAAAGTGACTTTAGTAAAATCTCCTGTATTATAGCAATAAGCTTTTGCATCTGAATAATCTTCTTGTTCTGCAATTTTCGAATACCTTTCAATAATTTTACGATATTCTTTATAATTCTCAACGGATAATCGACTGATTTCTTTTCTTAACGGAAAATTAAAGGTGCGGTCATACTCTTGTTGAGAGTGATCATTACAGAGACTAGAACTAGAAAGGGAAAAAGATATACATAAAGCTTTCTGTCCATATTTTAATTCTAAATATTTGATCTTTAATGAATTGTTTGCTCAATGCAAAATAAAAAACGAAGATTATCCTTGCAAAAATATTTGAGTTTATTCAAACAAAACTTTAATCTATACTATGAAAATAATAAATAATCGTGTACCATTTTACATCATTACTGGCGGCCCTGGAGCCGGGAAAACAACCTTGTTGAACGAATTGGATCATATAGGATTTACAACTGCAGCAGAAGAAGGCCGGAGAATTATTAAAGAACAATTGAATCTCAATGGAAATGGGTTACCCTGGATTAATAAAGAGCTTTTTGCCGAATTGATGTTTGATGCTTCAGTAAAAACTTATAAGCGGATGATCCAAAAAAACGGTACTGACCCTGTCTTTTTTGATCGTGGAATAATAGATACTATTGGATATCTGAAACTGGAAAATATTTCTATCCCCAAAGAAATGGATCGTATAGCCCGTGAAATGGAATATAACGAAAGTGTCTTTATCCTTCCACCTTGGAAAGAAATCTATGAAAATGATTCCGAAAGAAAACAAACTTTAAAAGTAGCTGAAGAAACTTTTGAATGTATGCACAAAATCTATCAGGAATATGGGTATCGTGTAATTGAAGTTCCAAAACTTACTATCGATCAAAGAGTCAGATTTATTCTTGATACTCTTGAAAAATGTAAATACTGAGTTTTCCTTATGAAAGATCATTATTTGTATCTTTAAAAGGTTGAATATATTCTAAATCTTTTTAGCCATGAATTTGAGAAAAATGAATGAAAAGGATGTGGAAGTTGTGATAAAACTATTAGATCAACTGGGATATCCCAATACTAAAGAGTTTTTACCCTCCAAAATTAAAAGTCTTTTAGAAGATTCTGATGAATATCTTATTGTTGCAGAAGATTGGGAAGGAAATGTTATAGGATTTATTTCTATTCATATTATTCCGCAAATTGCTCTCAAAGGAGACTTTGCCCGAATTAGTTATTTTTCCGTTGAGGAAAACTATAGAAGTTCAGGAATTGGAAAACTTTTAGAAGAATACTGTGAAAAAGTAGCCAGGGAACGAAATTGTGATAGAATAGAATTACACTGTAATTTCCATAGAGAAAAAGCACACCGGTTTTATGATAGACAAGGCTATACGGAGTTTCCTAAATATTTCATGAAAAAATTACAATAAAAATGGATTATCTATTTGAAAAAGAAATCATTCGTCTTGCAGATGATGATCTTGAAATCAGAGAGAAATTGTTGGCAGAAGGAAAATTAACAGAGGGATATCACCAGGAAATGGAACGTGTACATAGAGCCAATGCTCAAAGACTTAGAGAGATCATAAATGAAATTGGGTTTCCAACATTATCAAAAGTAGGCGCTAAGGCAAGTGATGCGGCATGGCTTATTATTCAACATTCTATTGGTGAACCGGAATTTATGAAGGAATGTTATAAGATGATGGAGGCAAATAGTCATGATATTCATCTTAAAAATAAAGCATATCTGTACGACAGGATTCAGGTTTTTCAAGGCAAACCTCAGAAATATGGGACTCAGCTCATTGCTGGCGGAATTCCTTATCCAGTGGAGGACAAGGAAAGCCTGAACAACGAACGAGAGAAAATGAACCTGCCACCATTATCAAACAAAGAAATACATCAAATCCCGGATCAGGCAGAAATCCCGGAAATTGACAGCAGAGATGAGGAATATCTCAAATGGAGAAAGAAAGTAGGATGGGTTTAAGATTCAAAATTATAATTAAATACTGCTGATTATTCACCATTACTTGCAGCTATATTTAAAAAAAACGGACTTTAGCCCGTTTTTTATACTTTAATCTATGGATTTAATATCCTTATTTCAATAAGATGGAAATTAATAATCCAGCCAGATAGAGGCCAATCCCGTAAATAAGATGCGTCTGTAGACTTCGTAGTCTGGCAACGGTAGGATTGGGTAATTTAGAGGCTGCAATCCCGAAACCAAAAGCAGGCTGCATCATAAACCATGGTGCTAAGGTTGTGGCAAGGCCAATAAAAATAGCTGGAAAAGCAGTAGGATGCATCAGCCAGTCTTCTCCCCAAATAAAAAGTAAAGCAAAAGCAAATACAATCCCAATGGAGTAATGAGCCATCCATCCAAGAACTTTTTCTCCTTGGATTGGGGGAGCTTGTATAATATTAGAATGGCTGAATGTTCCCTTTTTGAAATGTCCGATCCAACGTCCTAAAATACGATAGTCGAGAGAAGGAATATTCCAGAGTCTCTTGATGATAAGAGCGTATACATCCATAAAGATGGTCGCTCCTATCCCAAGTAACACAGCATCAATTAACACATTCATTTTTTTAGATTTATCTTAAACTATTCAGTTTCTGTTCTAATGCCATTTCCGAAAGGACACCGGAACTGCGCCATACTTCTACATTGTTTTTTAAAACCACAAATGTAGGAACAGATCGGATTCCGTATTTTACGGCCAATTCCTGCTGTTCATCTACATCTACCTGATGTACATTCAGCCAGTCTTCCAACTTCACTTTTAAAGTATTTACTACAGGCATCATCATTTTACATGGGTAGCACCATTCAGCGTAAAACTGAAAAAGCATCAATGAATCAATTTCCTGTACGTTTTGATTTCTCTCTGTCATTGTTCTTAAATTTATTGAGACAAAATTAGAGACACCTCACATGATTTTGCTGACACAAATCGGAGTGAAAATGGTACAAATCAAAGATTTTTAAGAATTGACGATGGAAGCTGAAAAGATGAAAGTTATCATAATATGTGAATCGTTTTTTATAATGAGTTGTTAATGTGTTTTTTAATTTGTTATTTTTCTCATCAGTATTTCTAATGGGCCTTGTTTGTGTTTTTTACCCCAAAGTTTACTGAAATACATACTGAGAATAAAAAATCCTAAAGAATACAAAAGAATATACAGAGGTTCTACTGTATTTTTTCCGCTGATCACTTCAGAATAGTTAGTTCCCCGGAATAAAGCAAATACAATAAGGCCAATGCTGAGATGAGATACATAATGAGTAAGAGTCATCTGACCGGTTCTTGCCAGATCCATAGCCCAGGGTTTTTCAGAAATGTATTGACTGATAAACATAAAACCGGTAATAAGCATCATTCCGAAACCAATCGTATTCAGAACAAAAGGCAATGTAGGAGGAATATAATCTGCATTGATGAACTCCCGGGCTTCTGTACTCAAATTCAGAAATGTACTTCCATAGCGGATACCTTCAATAAGAAGATAAATCATAAGGCCTGTACTGAATATCTTCTGCTGAATTTGCTTTTGATTCCAGTCCAGCCTTCCCAGATAAAGACCAATTGCAAAATAGGAAAACCATGGAAATATAGGATTCCAGCCATTATAGAAAGTGTTTCTAATGAATCCGGAAAGTGTCCAGAATTCAGGGTATTCAAGATTGGATAAATTCCAGCCGCTCTCAAACGGAATCATCAGAAGTAAAAGATGAAATACTGCAATAGTAATCGCTGCGGCCATCAGATAATACTTTTTATCCATAAACACCAGCAGTGCTCCGATACTCATATATCCACCGTAAAGATGAAGAATATCAGCTGGCCACCAGATACAAAATAACATTCCGAATACAAAAAGAAAAGCCGCTCTTTTAAAGATGGTGCTCCGAAGCCTTTTTTTATCCAAATCAGAGTATTCCTGTATTCTGTTGGTCATCAAGCCAACTCCCATTCCTGCAAGGATCACAAAAACAGTGCTTGAATGTCCGCTGAAAAGCACCAGAAATTTTCCAACTAGGGAAGTGGCATCATGATTCCCAAATACCATATTGAAATTGACAATAAACATCCCGAAAATAGCATACGCCCGAGCCAGATCAAATCCGATAATTCTTTTTTTCATGCTGAATAATAATTTGCAGCAAAAATCAATGTTGAAGATGGATATTCCTTTGATAAAAGTCAAAAAAATGAAAGAAGTTGGAAGCGGGGAGATGGAAGAAGGAAGGTATAATGTCTTTATATCTGTATTCGTTTTTATGAATACAAAAGATCTTTATATAAATCCAGATAGCGCTAATAATATCTACTTACTTTTTAGCTCGAATCCGGCTCAATGTTTCAAGAGAAATCCCCAGATAAGAAGCAATATGGGTAAGTTTAAGGTGGTGAAAGTACTCTGGAGATTTTTTCAAGAGAGTTTCATATCGCTCTGTAGCATTTAGAGCATGAAAGTCAAAAAGTCTGTCTTCTAACCAGATTGTATACAGTTCTGTTATTAGAATATCATATTCCATAAGCATTGGAAACTGTTTCTTGATGGTTTCAAAAGCTTTATAGTCTACCGTTTCTACTGTTGTATCAGTAAGACATTCAATGACCTCTTTGCTTGGTTTCTGATTGATATAGCTTGTAAAGGAAATAGCAAGATCCTCTTTAAAAAAGAACTCAGTGGTTATTTCCTTTTTGTCGGAATAGGTAAATTTTCGTGCAACACCATCAACAATAAGATGGCTTTTTCTGCATATGTCACCTTGTTGTAACAGAATATCCCCCTTTTTAAACCGTTCAGTACTTGTTATTCTTTCAAGGGCGTTGACAGTCTCCAGATCAAAATGGGAAATAAGAGATTGAATCTTTTCAATATGTTCTTTCATATGTGCATGCTATTTCAGGCTTATCATTGTTTTACTTTTTGGTCGTCACGTATTTATGCTATGATTATAATTTCTCTATGGATTCCGGTGATATAAAATTCCATTTGGCAAATAAGCTCAGATTTAGTCTTTTAGCGAGTGCAACAGAAGCTGTATTGTCAAGTTGGCATCGATATTGTGGTTCGTATCCATCCTCTAATGCTGCTTTTGAAATAACCTGTACGGCCTGTTTAGCATATCCTTTTCCTCTGAATTTATCCAAGGTGATGACTCCTATATCCGACAGTTTGGTATCTTCCCATGGGTACATACTTGTTGCTGTCACTAACTGATGATTTTCAAAGATTCCATATACTTTCCAGTGATCCAGCTCAACAAAAGCACCATCCAGGTCTTCTTCTGTAGACAAAGATTCGAAAGTAGAAAAATGTTCAGCATCATGCTCTGTTAAAGGGCGGGTATTTTCCGATATAGTAAGATTGAAAAGGTTGTTTTTTTCTTCTTCCGGGAAATAAAAAATATAGTCTGCTCCATACAGAAAGATGTCTTTATTTTTTAAAATATCCACAAATTTTTCAAAATCCAGTGTATGAAGGTTGCTGTTTTTGAAATGTTGAGAAACTTTAGAATTGATAATGCCCCAGCTTTTTCCGGTTGGAAATTCTAAAGTCATAATTTGAGTGTCTTCTTCCAGTTCATCATTTAAAAATAATGTAAAACTGGATGTGTCGCATAATACTTCACCCTGAAACTGATCTTGCCAGTATTCCAGAACAATAGGGGATGTGATTTTGGTGGTGTGCATTTGAGTTTAATTTGATTAATGTTTATGGTTTTTACGATATTGAAGTGGGGTAAAACCGGTTTGCCTTTTAAAGAAGCGGCCAAAGTAAGAATCATCCGTAAAGTTAAGATCCATGGCAATCATAGAAACAGTGTCACTGGTTTGGATAAGCCTTGATTTAGTCTCTTGTATCAACTGTTTTTGTATAAAATGGCTGGCAGGAAATCCTGTGACTTCTTTAATGACTCCATTGAGGTGGTTGGGATGTACATGCAGAAGCTTTGCATAATCCGTGACTTGTTTTTTATCCATAAAGTACTGGTTGACCAGGAGCTGAAACTGTGCCGCTAATTGATCTTTTCTGGATAAAGAGAAAATATCGGCAGAGGTTTGTTTATTGTAAATACGTTCTGCTTCTAAAAGGATTACATTCAGAAACATGCGGGTGAGAAGATCATCGTTGAAAGTGGTCTTTTGACACTTTTCACTGTTTAATTTCCAGAAAAGATGCTCCATCATTTGGGTTTCTCTTTCCGAAAGTTTGATAAACGGTTCATGGTTTACCTGAAAAAAAGGAAATTGATTGAGTTTGATCTGATGTTTAATGCAGAGTAGGAAATAATCAGCGTCAAACATGCAAAAAATTCCTTGTACATCTTCACTCCAACGCTCTACCGCATGCAGTTGATTTTCTCCAATGAAATAGAGGGTTCCAGGCATAAAGTGGTAAAGTTGATGCCCAATATTTTCTTCTATTTCCCCCTCTGTAAGCAAGACAATGCTGTAAAACTTTCGTCTTGTCTGTTTTCCTTCTACAGGTTTTTGCCCTTTTTTGAGATCTTCGAGTTTGGCTATTTCTAAAAAGCCATTTCCATGGGCATAAGTGATGTTGCTGCATTCTTCACAGAAAGAGGCTGGTGCATTCTTCAGATAAAAATCTTTAAAATCTTGTTCATTTTTCAGTTCCCTGATCTCAGACTGTTTCATATTCACATATTCTTTTTCCCCAAAAAGGGTCTGTTGCTATAAAGATAGGAACAGATTTCGGCTCTTACACCGCAAAATATCTATGAATTACATAGATATTTTGAATAAGACAGCCACTCTCAAGGAATAGCTGCCGTATGATTATATATTCGAAATACCATTATTGATCATTCAGTAATGGTCTTGGATCAAATAATACTTTTAAAGAATGTATCTTTCCATTGATGATCTGATACCATCCCGAAGATTCAATCGCTTTACCTCCGATTTCAATAGTATACCAGAAACAGATATCTTCTCCTGAGGAAAAAGTTTTGATAATCTGGTATTTAAACTTCATTTGTCTCATGTCTTTCATATAGACAGAAGCATTCTCTCTTGTTCCCAGTACCCCTATGAATTTAAATTCAGGATCCAGACAGTTTTCTGCCTTATCAAAATCCTCTTCATTTAAATACTGAATAAACTGTTCCGCGACATTTTGGGTTGTAGTGCTCATAAACTTTGTTTTTGTAAAGCAAAATTAATAGATCAGAAGTGATCTTCTTTGTGACGATCGTCACAAAATACGGGGATGTTTATTTTTTTTCAATATTAATAATAACAATAGGAGGTCGATGGGTATGTTGTTCAAAATCAGGTCGAAGTTGTAATAACTCTTTATCAGGGCTTGGTTCTTCTATATTTTTGAGGATAAAACCTGCCTTTAATAAAGCATTAATAATGGTGCTTAATTGATGATGGTATTTTTCTACATCTTTAACAAACCAATCTTGCTTTCTAAGGTTCTCTTCAGAATAACGGTTGATTAACCAGTATTTTTCACCATTCAATTCTTCCCAAGGCTTTAATGCTGCAGTACAGATGGGATGTTCCATAGAAAATAAAAATTGTCCCCCTGTTTTTAATCCGTTGTATATTTTTTGAAAAATAGTTTCCAGATTTTCAATATAATGTAAAGTCATTGAGCTGATAACCAGATCAAATCTGTTCATTCCAAAGTCAAAATCTTCCAAAGCTGAACATATCCATTCAACTTTTGAAGAAGAAATCCTGTTTTGAGCTTCATTCAGCATTTTTTGAGAAATATCAACTCCAATAATGTGTTTCGGATTTTGGATCAATAATGATTGTATCTGATGCCCCAAACCACATCCCATATCCAGAATTATTTTATCCTGAACAGGATGGAGCAATCTTTTCATGATGGGTTGTTCCAATAATTCATTTAGGCCTTTATCCCCATCGCGTAGTGCTTTATATCCGGTAAAGAAGTCCGGATTATCATAAATATTCTGTTTCATAATCTGCTTTTAGGTGTGAGAAAGTAAAGGAACAATGATCTGATATTTCTCAAAAACCAATAATAGCTCAGGAGTTACAAAAAGCTGTACATCATCATCCTTCCATAATCTGTACTGGAAATCATTCTGTTTAGGGCTAAAACCTAACACAACTTCATCAAACGGAATACCATCAAAAGCTGCAATAACGTGATTAAGATTCACTTGTTCAGGACTGAATACCTCTACAATATGCAGAGTTTTATCCTGAATCTCAATGATAACAGCACAATTAAGCGTTTCTAGAAAGTAGATAGAATTTTTATATCCCATTTCTGGATTGGCATAACAGTAGAAAAAGGTTATACTTTTATTTTTTGTTGGGAACATCGTATTGGAAACTGATTGTTCTACCAATTCTTCAAATAATTTTAAATCATTGTCCTCATCCAGTTCCAATTTTCTCTTTTTATGTGGGATAGAAAGATCAAGATTTTCAATAGCTTGGAAGGCTTCAAATTCTTTGGTTGGGGTAAATCCGAATTTAGGATAAAAATCTAATACTGTTTCATTGGCAAAAAGGAAGATTCCATCATGTTTTCCTTTAAAATCATGCAGAAATTTTTCCATTAAAAAACGGCTTAGTCCCTTTTTTTGGTAGGATTCGTCAGTCATTACCGTTCCTAATTGAATGAAATTTTTAGGTTTGCCATCAATATTACTTTTAAATAAACTTATAGTAATATGCGAAACAATGGTATCACCATCAAATAAGGAATATAAAATACAACTGTCATCCCAGAATCCCGATTGATAATAATTTTCAAAATCAAAATTCCAAACCTTTTTTGTCAGGCGGTTAAATTCCAGGCGGAGTTTTTCATTGTCCTGATACTGGAGGTGTAAAATGTAGTTTTGGTTGTTGATGGAAACGTTTTCTGTCTTCATTGTTCATCTGTTTACTATCGTTTCAGTTCAAGTTTTCAATATATTTGTCTTATTCTATAGTGGTTTGTTACAGCTTGTTAAGATTTTTTCTAAGCCCAACTTTTCATAAAACTCAGGAGCCTGAAAACTGAATGTATTCAAAGTAACATCATCACCGTTTCTAACTTGGGCTTCGTATTATAATATTCTTCTGTGATCCGGTCTTTTTTTGATGATATTCATGAGTAGAGTTTGGTGTGATGGCTTCATAAAAAGTAGTTGGATTACAATTTCCGTTTAAATTACAAAAAGTAAGTGACAGAAGCAGAAAAAATTGTATTTATGTATCTTAATAACTGTCAGTTGATGAGTTCCAAAGATGGATTGAACTGATATAAATATATTCGATGATACATTGTAAAGATGATTATATTATAGAGAATGATCAACTCTTATTACGGCCATTACTTTCTACAGATTTTAATGAACTTCTGGAGTTTTCAATGAATGAACCAGAAATTTGGAAATATAATGCCTTTGGTGCTGACGGTGCAGAAAACTTAAAAAAATACATAGATAATGCTATTTTTCAGAGAGAACAAGGGGCGGAATATCCTTTTGCTGTTATTAAAAAATCTGAGAATAAAATCATTGGAAGCACCCGATTTTATGCAATAAGTACCATTAATAAGACATTAGAATTAGGCTACACCTGGTATGGAAAGCAATATCAGGGAACTTTTGTTAATAAAACCTGTAAATTTCTTCTTCTTGAATTCGCCTTTGAAAAAATGGGGTTTGAAAGAGTAGGCTTTAAAGCCAATTCCGGAAATGAAAGAAGTATTAATGCAATGAAAAGTATTGGTTGTGTAGTAGAAGGAACTTTAAGAAACTTTGCTTTTGATTCACAACTCAATAGGATAGATGTTGCAGTACTAAGCATTGTAAGAGAAGAGTGGCTGAATATCGTAAAGCAAAACTTACAACAGAAGATCAATACATTTTAAATAATAAAAGAACCCCTGCTTTTTACAATGGCAGGGGTTTTATCAAGTAGATTTATATATATTTTAGAATCTGGTCAACTAAGTGGTCAATCTCATTTATATTATCATTAACGCATTGCTCAGCAGTATTGGTTTTGATGCAGTTTTCCAATTTGGATTTTAAGCCCAATATGGGAAAATAAAGGAAGAAAGGGATTTTCGAAATAATATTGGGATCGTTAAGATCTTTTCCCATATAGCTTCCAAGACAGCTTAATGCACATTGGGTATCTATACTTCCTGGAGATTGCGGACAATTGCTGATACACGCAATAAGAACATTTTTGTCTCTCGTGAAGAGCAGGTCTATTTTCGCTATTTCTCCCTTGTTGTTAGAAATGATGACCATTTCATATCGCACTCCATTTTTAGTTTTTAAAACTTTGCTGCTGCTGGTTGTGGCTTCTGCTACTGATTTTTCATAGATCGTAATTTTGTCTGTAGGATTGGAATTTTTTCCAAAAGAAAAAGAGAAAAGACATAAAACAGCAATGACATAAAGTCGGGTAATTACATTTGTTTTCATAATATTTCATGGTTTTTAGTAGGTGAAAATGGGTCAGAATGATCTGCTTTTGGAAACAGAACTTTAAATAATGCTGTGCAGTTATTTATAAAAGTGCATACATGTTGCACAGGTAATCTGAATATTTCTTGTTTTTCCTGCGCCGATACATTAATGACTTTAGCATAGACTAGAATCAATAATATATTTCTAAATGTAGTGAATTTTATGATACAAATGAATAATTTTATTGTTAAATTGAATTATTGGTTTTTATTTTTAACAAGAAATAAATTTGAATAAAAAAAGAACTTTATAGCTCCGGTTTTCAGTCTTAAACCAACAAGTACTATAGAAAGTTCTATTTTCATTATTGTGATTTTTATAATTAAAATATTGGTATTTGTTAATTATGTAAATTTCATCATCCCTTGTTGATGATTATTTTTAGTGTTTTGAATAATAGGGATTGATAAATAAATGGAGAAGCTTTTATAATTCTTATATTCACAATGAGAAAAATAATAATTATTAATGACTAAAAACCTTTCAAAATGGAAATTACATCTATACCAGCATTCATTGATTATTATGAAAAAATCAGAGCAAGAACGAATAAGCTTATTGCAATTGTACCTCCTGAGCATCTTGATTTTTCTTATAAATCAGGGAAATTTACCATTGGAGATCAGATAAGGCACATTGCAGCAATAGAAAGGTATATGTATGGTGAAACCATTTCAGGAAGGAAGAGTGCTTATCAAGGTTGTGGAAAAGATCTGGCGGATGGATATGAAAATAGTGTGATATTTTTTAATGAGATGCACCGTCAAACTATAGAAATCATCAAAGGACTTTCAGATGAAGATCTTAGCCGTAAATGTTTAACACCAGCCAATAACCCTATCTCAATATGGAAATGGCTCAGGGCAATGGTAGAACATGAGATTCATCATCGTGCAGAGCTTTATATTTATCTCAACCTTCTGGATATAAAAACACCACAGATCTTTGGCTTTTCAGCGGAAGAAGTACAGGATTTGAGTGTTAAGCTATAAGGATAACAGGTTGGAAGATATTATCATTTAAAAAGATTCTGAAAAAATGATTGCCTGATAATAACCAACACTTATTGAAAAAACTAGAACTTCAACAATAAAATAGAATGGCTGTACAAAGCTGGTTTGCAAGTGGTTTTTTTTTAAATACCGTCAAAATAGTTAAATATATCTCTTAATAGTGTAAAAAATGTGTTTTTTATAAATGTTTTATGTTGTTTATATTATTTTAAAATAGAAGTGATTACGTGGTTTTTTATATCTTAATTCATGGAATTATCTTCAAAAAGTCGTAGAACTACTACAAATTTTCAGATTGATGCCTTAAAATTTTTTGAATATAAATAACCGCTTTATATTTGTTTTACCATCACACTATAACAAAGTATTATTAACGACTAAAATTTACGAGTATGATAGCATTCAAAGAATCATCTTAACATTCAGAAAAGGAAAAGAACATACGCTGTGAAAACAGTATCTGATCCATAATACTTCATAAAGCTACCATTTCCATGAGCAAATTTAATTTCAACTGTTTTTCTGAGACTTTTTGTTTCAGGGGTATTTGTTGATGCTGGAAAAGAATAAAAAATACTAAGAATATGGACATTAATCATTTTAAGGAAACCATTAAACCTTTCTTCTGGGTAGAACATAACAATAGTTTTTCGGTATGTCTAGATGTCGGAAATTATAAACAGGAGATCTTTGATGCAAGGGCAGATGAAGGTTTTGAAGGGAACGGTTACGATTGGAATTCTTTAGCAAATGTCTTTTTAGATGAGAAAAGACCAGATCTCGGTACAAGTATACGATTTGATCCTGAAGGCGGAATGTTTTGCGCTTATTCTTCTGATGAAAATGAATTGAAGGATTTTATACTGGATTTTAAAAAAGCATGTGAAGATGAAACTCTGATAAAGGATTTATTTTCAAGAGCAGAACTGGATTAATGTTCGTAATCTATCAGAATATTATGGGAGTGTAAACAATGTTGGGGTTGAATGTATTTGTTGTTAAATCACAAAAGAATCAGTAGAGCCGGATTTGGCCAACCTATTTTAAACCAATCTAATAAAAAATAATATGAAGAAAATATTTTCAGAACTTAAAGGCTTTGTGATATACAGCCCTGAGCTTTTAGCAAAATATCTCCAAGACCATAATCTGCCGGGAAATAATATCCTGAAATATTTTGTTGAGAACGAGCATGGAGATGTCATCACAAGATCCGGAATTGCTATTCCCGTGATAGGAGTGGAAGAAGATTATTATTCATTTTGTATTTCTGCCAATGAAGATCATATTTTAAGGAATGAGGAAGTGGCAGCACAATCTGATGGCTGGATATTTCAGACTTCCAATAACGAGTTAAGAGTCGTAGGTATTGGATATTTAAAAGATATTTCAACCATTAACGATGAAAATAGCATCCGGCTGAATCTTGAAAATGGATGGTTTTCACTAAAAATACGTGCCGGCCATAAGAATGGGGAAAAGCTTTTTGAGCTCAATACAAAAAAACAGGATAACAGACCGGATTTTAACGGAGACCTTACTACGACTTACTATTTTAATTAATAAAAATGACTTACCATAGCAAGTGTCAAAAGGAAAGAGTAATATGATATTTGCATTTTAATTTTAATAGGCTCCTCAATGTGGAAATTTATATGAGATTTTTCCCTTAATATTCCTTATTCATGAGGCTTACATGTAAAAATATTATAAGAAATAAGTGCTAATAGGTTGATTTTATTATGTATAGCATAGTTGTTATACGTTTTTAACACTAATTTTATTAGTACTTATTCCCTCTATGTGGAATTAAAAATATATTTTTGCACGAAACACAATAACCATGGCGAAAATATATTTTATTTTTATTATGTGCCTTTTTCTTGTTCCTATAAAGGCTCGTGAATACAATAAAACCGATTCCCTTCAATCACACACAAAAAAAACATTTCCCACTAAACCCGCTTCAAACGTATCCCTATTTCCTTTGGATCAATTCTCAGGGTTCGTCGAAACTGATCCTGAAAACGATAAAGAGATAGGTAAAGCAATGGGTGCTTTTAAAGAACTTGAAAAAAGCGGAAACTTTACAAGTACGATTAATCCCAATGAGCTTACCGTGTTACCTATCGGACTTAAAGAAAACAAGTCTAATGTAGAATACAGTATTGTTGTTACGAAGGCTAAATTTACTCCCGAATATGCTATGATTAATGTATATGCAAGAGTAACCACACCACAACAAGGAGCAGAGAACGGGAAGAAAACATTATTTTTCGGAGCCGAAGATATTAAGTTATCCTATAGTGGAAAGATCATTGGTGATGCAAAACTTTCGTTATTGGGAGATATCAATATGCCTTTTAACCAAAACCAGTGGATGCTTACTCTTGAAGGAGGAAGAATTACTAAAAACGGTGAAAGCATCAATGATAAGACTTACGTTACAATGGATTGTGAGGGGATTAAAGAACTCTCTTTAAAAGGGAATGTTCAGATCTCCAGAAATGTGCTTGTGCCCTTAGATAACAAAGGAGCTGTACTTCCTGAAATTGGAAATAATGGTACCAACAGGGTTCGTGGTGATTTTGCTCTTAAAGCAAGCGACTGGAATGATATTTTGGTGAAAGTGAGCATCAGTCCTTTTGCTATTACTTCTCAGATTAAAAATCAGGATAAGGGATACTTCTCTTTCTTCGTCAATAATGCTATTTTGGATCTGAGTGACCTGAGAACAGATCCAAGCGTGCAATTTCCTCAGTATTATAATACCCATGGCTATCTGATTGGCGGGACAGAATCCTGGAGAGGATTATATGTACAGACTTTAAATATCGGCCTTCCCCAAGAATTCAAAACAGAAGATCATATTGATACACGCGTTTCTTTTGAAGCTAATAATTTGTTGATTGATTCTTACGGGGTTTCCGGAAGCTTCGCAGCCAATAATATTTTCCCAATAGAGCGCGGGGTAACCAATAGAGAAAATGCCTGGCGATATTCTTTGGATAAAATAGGAATTGATCTTGCTGCTTCTAAAATTGTAGGGGCAAACCTGGAAGGGAAAATACAACTTCCGGTTCAAAAGAATAATGACAACTCTACAAATACCATTCCCAATTATCTAGGGTATAGAGGGGCTATAACAGAAGAACAATATCTGATCTCTGTGACAACTCTCAATGATATTAATTTTGATATCTGGAGTGCCAAGGCAACTATTGCAGCCGGTTCTTCCATTGAAATGCGTGTGAAAAATAAAGAATTCCTTCCTAAAGCAATTCTTAACGGAAGCATGGCTATTGCAGCTAATTCTTCTGCGGATGATAATGATCCTAACAGTAAAAAAGATGCCGATTTTAAAGGAATCGAGTTTCAGGGACTTACATTACAGACGAAAGCACCATTTGTAACAGTTCAATATTTTGGAGTAAAAGGAGAACAGAAATTAGCTGGTTTTCCGGCAAGTATCAGTAATATCGTTGTGATCGCAGACGGATCGCGGGCTAATTTAGGGTTTAATGTTACCGTTGGTTTACAGGAAGAACGCTTTTCTGCAACAGGCGGAATGATGATTAATGGCTTGATCGTAAGTGAAAATAACAGACAACGATGGAAGTATGATGGGTTTAACCTTACTAAACTGGCACTTAACAATGTAGATATTGGAGTGGGTAAGATCTCCGGAAGTCTTGAGATCATGCGCAAGGATCCGTTATACGGAAATGGATTTAAAGCTAATCTTAAAGCAGAGATCACATCACTAAGTAAAATTACCGTTGAAGTAGCCGCAGCTTTTGGATACAGTACTTTCAGGTATTGGGGATTTGAAGGGTCTGTAAAAGGACTTAGTATTCAGGCTACTGCATTGAAGATTACCGGGTTTACAGGAGGTGCATTTTATCGAATGATTCCTGATCGTGAACTCACTATGAATCCTACCTATGAAAATAAAGCTTTGGTTCTAAAACCTGATAATACTGTGGGATTAGCATTGAGAGCTGGTATTTACGGTTCTATTCCGACAAACAAAACCATCGACATCATGGCAGGTTTCAGTATTTCTACGAATCCTAATGGTGGATTGGCCAATATCGGATTTATAGGTGAAGCTGTAGTAATGGCTGATCTTACAAAGTTAGTTCCTGGAGATGCACTTGCCGGTGTTCAGAATAAATTCAAAAAAATGACTGAGAATGTGCAGTTTTTGAATGACCTGAAAAATAATAAAACAGTCAACACATTTCTGGATACAAAGAAGGTTGACGAACAATATCCCGTTACCGAAAAAATTGATGGTGCCATCTATGCTAAGTTGGCCATGAACTATGATTTTAACAATAATGTATTCCATGCAAGTCTGGATGTATTTATTGATATTGCTAAAGGAATTATCAAAGGAATTGGGCCTAATGGACGTGCCGGATGGGCTGTTGTACATATTGCACCGGATGAATGGTATATGCACATTGGTACTCCAACGGACATGATCGGGCTTAAAGTTGGGTTTGATAGTTTTTATTTACAATCTTCCAGCTACTTTATGGTAGGAACCCGCATTCCGGGCAGTCCGCCACCACCGGTTGAAGTAGCAGAAATCTTGGGACTTCAGGTTCAGGATCTTGATTATATGAGCAATCTTAACGCTCTTGGTGATGGAAAAGGTTTTGCCTTCGGTACACACCTTAAATTTGATACGGGTGATATGACGGCATTATTCCTATATGCACGTTTCCAGGCTGGTTTAGGAACTGATATTATGCTTAAAAACTATGGTGAAGCTAAATGTTCCAATCGTGGTGGAGACAGAATAGGGATTAATGGATGGTATGCGAACGGCCAGGCTTATGTTTATTTACAAGGGGAGCTAGGTATTAAAATAAAGCTTTGGTTTATCAAAAAGAAAATTCCAATTATTAAAGCAGGAGTTGCCGCTCTTTTACAAGCGAAAGGCCCCAATCCATATTGGGTAAGAGGATATCTTGGCGGATATTACAACCTGCTTGGTGGCTTGATAAAAGGTCGTTTTAGATTTAAGATGGAGTTTGGTGAAGAATGTGTTCTTGAAAATTCATCAGTGCTTGGCGGTATGAAGATTATTACAGACTTAACCCCGAGAAAAGATGAAACGAACGTAGATGTTTTTGCTATTCCTCAAGCTACTTTTGGCGTTCGAGTGAACGAACCTATCGTAATTCCTGAAGATGATGGAGATCATACTTACAAAGTCATTGTAGAGAAAATGACCATTGTTGATGATCAAGGTAAAGAAATTAAAGGAGTTATAGAATATGCTAATTCTAAAGACTTTGCCAATTTTATTTCTGATGATATTCTGCCTCCTAACAAAACACTGAAAGCAATGGCTCAGGTAAGTTTTATGGAGAAAAAGAATGGAATGTATGAAATAGTGATGGTTGATGGGCAAAAAGCAGTAGAAATTGAAGAACGTACATTTAAAACAGGTTCAGCACCAGAAGCAATTCCTCTGTCAAATATAAAATATGCTTATCCGGTAGCCGAGCAGGAAAACTATTATAAAGGAGAAAGTACCAACGGTTATATCAAGCTAAAAAGAGGACAAGACTATTTGTTTGATGATCCTAATTGGAGTACTTCAACCGTTTTTGCTGCAGATTCACCAGTAGAAAGTAGTTTCTCTTATAATACTGCTGATAATATTGTGAATTTCAAAGTGCCGGATCTTGCTAAGCAGAAAGATTATACACTGGCACTGATTGCAAAAAATAAGAACGGATCTAATAGTGCCTCTGAAAATGATACCGTAGAAAATACAGAGAAAACAGAAGAGGGCACTGATGGCTCAGCAGTTTCTGTAACTACAGAAATTAAAAAAGCTCAAAATCTTTCTAAAAATGGTGAGATCGACAGGCTTTCGTATGTATTCAGAACCAGTAAGTATAACACACTTTCTGATAAGCTATCTGCTTTGAATTTCAATCCTTTATGGATCAAATTAAGTTCCGACGTAGTGACATTGCAGAATAATATGAATGCTGATGAGTATTTTGATGCTACTGAAATTTCAGGTTCAAAATATACTGATAATAAACCGTTGATTAATCTTACTGCTTTAATGGAGGATTCTTTTGCGGGTAAATTTAAAGGGCTTTTATACAATAACTATCCATTTGACGGATTAGAATTGAACAGAGCTGAGAGTGATGATGACTTTACAGGAATTCCGCCTACGAACGCTTTCCCGGTATTTACTTCATATCTGCAATATTTGGGGAATGATAAAGGCAATGCATTTTTGAAACAAACTTTCCCTTTCAAATATGACTTATTCAGTTATTATAAAGCGGACTGGTACGAATTGATTTCTAAAGCAGCCTCTAAATATGTAGGATCTCCTGAAAACTCGAGGTCTCCACTCATTAATGCTTTACTTGAATCCACGTTTGGAACCATCCCTTCCGTAAAGTATAATGTTAAGGCCAAATATGTTTTACCGGGAGACAAACAAGGATCAGAAAAACAAATTAACTATAAATTCAAATAAAGCGTGCTTTATCTGAGAACTCAATATAAAAACACAGAACATGATTGAAGATTGTTTTAAATCATATTTAAAAAGACAGCACTACTATACTAAAGTTATTGCGCTATTTTTATTATTGATTTCAGGTCTTATGCCAGTGAAAGTGACGGGACAGCAATATCCTGTGAAGCTGGTTCCTGTTGTTATTCCTCCTTATAGTCTTCGGCTTGCAGATTATGCAACCAGTACAGACAATAAGCTGCAGCTACAGGTTTTAATGACTGACCTTCTGGAACCACAGCATCAGACGGGAATTAAATTTTCTCTGGAGGCAGGGCTTAATGCAGTTCCTATTGCAAGATCTAATGATTTTGTTGTAGGGCTGAGTCCTTTTATGCTGTATCCGGGAAGTAATGTGACCTTGAGTAATGTAGATTTACGTTCCCTTTTTGAATTACAAAACCTGGCCGGAATTAATGCAGTGCAATACTCAAAACCTCTGGCAGATGGAGTATATCAGTTTTGCTTTCAGGCATATGATTATTATACAAAGAATAATCTTTCTTCAAAGACATGTACGTCGGTTTTTATGGTTCAGTATGATCCACCGATGCTTACTCTTCCGCAAAATGCAGAAAAAATACAGGCATTGGCTCCTTATGGTGGTGGCGGTGGTGTTGTGTTTCAGTGGATGCCACGACAAATTGCTCCGAATACCCGTTATATTTTTACTTTAAAAGAACTTTGGGATCAGGGGCAGAGTCCTATTTCCGGCTTTCTTTCAGCTCCGCCACTCTGGAGAGAAGAAACGTATGCCCCTACTTTATATTATGGAATAGATAAAACCCAACTTATGCCAGGCAAAAGATATGCTTGGCAGGTGCAGGCAAAATCAGGAAACCCTGTATTGGGAGCCAATTCTACAGATGATAACGGAGTTTATAAGAATAATGGACTTTCGGAAATTTTCTATTTCGATTATGTAGAGAATTGTGCGGTACCTACTTTGCTTATGGCTAAAAATGCGGGTAAAGGAAGGGTAGAGATCCGATGGAGTCTTGCAGGACAACCGGGTGGTTTGTACAATGTTCAATACAGAAAAAAAGGAAGCAGTGCAGAATGGGCTACCCAGCAAAGTTATCAGGCAACAGCAATTCTTACAGGACTTGAAGATAAGACAGAATATGAGTATCGGGTAGGTACAGTCTGCGGAAGCACTCAAACCTTTGGAGATACCAATCCAACGACTTCAGGAAATAGTGCCGGAAATGCCTATAGCTATAGTGGAATTCAGTTTTTCACAACAGACGGCAGTTCTTCAAACAATAATTATCAGTGTGGGATCATGCCGGCAGTGGATATTGCCAATAAAAATCCATTGCAGAGCATGCTGGGGAATAATGAAGTATTTACAGCCGGAGATTTCCCGGTAACGGTATTGTCAGCCCAAGGGAGCAATGGTATTTATACAGGAACAGGCTTTATTGAAGTTCCTTATTTAGCGGATACAAAAATCAAGGTAAGCTTTACCAATATCAAGCTTAATACAGATAAAAAACTGATTGAAGGAACGGTTGAAACCACTTATGATCCGAATGAAACGGCAGTACACTATGCTTCCGGAGGATTAGGAGAAACTTTTGGAGATGCAGGAGTAAAAGAGATTACCGTAGATTATACGATTGTAGATATTAAATATACGGCAACACCACCACCGGGAAAAATTACAGTGTATGGTGATTCCGGTAATGGCGGATCTCCAAGCCAGCAGGATTACCCAGGCGGAAAAGACTATGAGATTAAGGATAAAGACGGAAACATCTGGACGGTAGATGAAAATGGAAATGTTACCAAAACAGGCAAGGTGGCTGAAGGTGGAGCGTCCAATTCAACCAATACAGACGGCGTTTCAGGAAGTGGAAGTAATGCTGCTGTCAATCAATATACAGCCAAAGGAATCAAAATAGAATGGAAAGAAGACGCTGCAGGTAAGTTTGCGTTTGATACACCGGAAAAAACAAAGCTTCCAACATCCAAATATCCTTCTGTAAAAGATGCAGACAATAATACCATATATGTTCCTTATAAGGCTACTGTTAATAAGCAGACGGAATTATTTGACGCGAAAGTAAGTATTTCTGATCCTTCCTTTAAAGATGCAAAAATCATCTTTAAAACCTTAGGAACAGGAAAAGCTATTGAAGCTACAGAGGTTAATAAGACAGCCACAGAAAGAAACTATCAGTTAAAACTTCCGGGCACATTTGATTATGCAGAGGAAGAGGTGATTGCGGTGCTGATGCCTAAAGAAACAGGCTCAAAACAGAAAGTAATCGGCAGTTTCCGTCTTGTACATCTGAGTCCTGAAGATATCAATGTGAGTTTGGTTCCGCTGGATGCCGCTTCACAATCTAATCTGCAGGCACAAGGTGCTAAACTGAACCAGATTTACAATAAAATTGGAGTGAAATTCAATGTTAAGGAAGAACCTATCCTGAATATCAGTTCTATTGTAAGCGGTGATACCATCAACAGTGAAGATTCTGATCTGATGAGTACGTATAGTCCTCAACAGCAGCAGATCAACGCACTTTATAAAGGTACTGATGCAAGATATGTACTGTTTGTAACAGATAAGAAATCTTCAACCGGACAGAGTGGATATATGCGCCTGAATGGCCAGTTTGGTTATGTGTATGGAAATACCCCTGCCAAAACAGGAGCCCACGAATTAGGACATGGTGTATTCAAGCTGGAACACCCTTGGAAAGCCTACGGAACTCCAGAAAAAGGAACGAATCTATTGATGGATTATACTCCAGGAGAAGAACTTTCTCATCTGGAATGGAAGCAGATCAATGATCCGGCATTTAAGCTTTATGCGTTCCAGGGACAGAGTGCGGGAGAGTTTTCAGTCACTCAATTGACACCAGAATGGGAGCCATTTAAATTTAGTGGATCTAGTATTTATCTTTCTGGTGATGTGAAAACTCCAAATGGGGCAGTTCATGGAATTGCCATGTGTAAAAACAACGACTGTTCAGAAAGAACAGACTATTATTGGGAAAATAGAAATGGTAAAAATGGTTATTATGCTAAAGGAATATCTGAGCCACTTGCCATTACGCTGCTTTCACAACAAGAAAAAACAAAGAATCCTACAATTACATTATTCTGGAATTATGGATCTTGTGGATACAATAAAAACTATACGACTTCCTGGAATTATATTAAAGATAAAAAAGGCTTTGATCTTACTCAAGTTACAGATGCCAACTCTATCAAGTATTTGAGTACTGTACCTTGTTTGGATGGTTCAGGAAGTAGTGTTATCTCTGATGATATTTGTGTAGGCAAAGATGTAGTTGCTATTAATAAAGGATATAACAAACTTCGGGCGATCATTGATTCTAATGATAAGCCATTACTTGTTGAGACAATTAAAAATGTAGATGATTGTTCATTAAGATTATTGTCTTATACAGAGATCGAAAAATTAATTAAAAAATTAGGATACGACAGTACCATAAAAGACGATCAGGAGTCCGCTATTGTAAGACTTGCTGCTTCTATTAAAGCAGAAAATTTCAAGACCTTCTATATTCTTTTAGAAAATAATAATAATGAATTAATCAAAAATCTTGTCAGTCATTTACAGGATAGAATTATCCTTTATGGAGGTAATAATTACACCAATTTTATGGGGGTATTGGTGTCTATGTTTAACAAATATCCGGCATCAATTGCCGATAGATGGCCATCTGAAACAGATAATTTTGCTTCAAGAGTTATTAACCTTAATCCTGTAGACTATTCTAGTGATACTTCATCAATTATCTATCAGAGCTATACATCAAAACATAATGATGGAGTCTATGATGAATCAACAGGTAATATAGGTTTATTTGATGTTTACACCACGTATCATCATAATCCGGTGACTGCCCATGAGTCTGGGATGTCTAAAACGGAAAATAAAGAAAAGATTACAGATGTCTCCCCATTGAGTCCTGTAATTATGATACCAAATGCAGATAAAATCCCTTTAATACAATCCGCAATAGATGGTTATGATTTTGGTAATGGCAATTATATTGTTCCCGCCATACTCCTGAAGTACAGCAAAGATAAAATACGTAATGATTATATTGAAAAAGGTGTTATTACAACACTGGATATAGCTACTATATATCTGAGTGGAGGAACTGCATTGGCAACTAAAGTGACATGGATACGCCGTGCATGGGCAATGGCTGAAGTGGCTGGAGCAGTTGGAAATATAGCTGTTACAACACAAACTGTAAATCCGGATAGTAATCTAGGAAAAGCAATCAATGCTTATAACCTTGGAATGGGTATTATCGGAGTGAAAAACCTTAGTGTTGGTGGATATAAGTTTATAAGCAGTCTTCCTCAGGCTACAAAGAAATTATTGCAGGAGAATAAAGGGTTAAGAGATCTATTGACTGCTAAATATCTTGAATGGAAAACACTTACTACGAATCTTGATAACCTGCCTCCTGCAGAGAGAGAGTTGCTTACTAAACAAGAGCAGGTTTGGAAAGCTCTGGGAATTGTAGATAAACTTGTAGATGCTGTTTACAAAAATGTAAAATATGACGATTTTGTTAAAACAGTAGGAGATTTTGCCAATGGAGCGAAGGGAGATATAGCTCGTGAAGCCTATAGGTTATGGGGCGCTGATAAATGGGATGAGCTTTATAAGTTATTTAAAGATAACAATCTGAATGATTGGAACGGAATTAACTGGCCTCCATATAGTGGGTTCTCTAAAATCAATAAAATTGTTAAAGGAAATGACTATGACTTAAGAATCGATAGATTCCAGAAAGAAACAAGCTTAGGAGGTGGATTTGGTAGTCCTATCCTGAAAAATGGAGAAGGTGTTGATGATTTGGTTTACACTTATGACTCCCGAATGTTGGCAGATAAATTAGATGATGGAATCTATTACTTCTCATTTAAAATGAGCAAGAAAGCTACAGATGTAGACTTGAAAGTTGGAGATGTAGCCCCTTGGTTTAAGAAAAACGTGAACCTTGCTGGAGAACAAATAGAATTTTCCAAAAAACTTCATGCAATGGATGCAAGCTATTTTGATGATGTTCAAGCGTTGGTAAGAATTAATAAAAAATGGAGAATATGTGTTGTAGAAGGTAAAGCGGTAGTGACAGAAATTCAGACTGCATTGAATAAACTTCCTCAAAATGTAGCAGATGATATTGCAGTCTATATCAACGGTGATAAAAGTAGGCTTACGTATTTTAAAAATGCAGAAAAATCCGGTAAATTGGATAAAACAATAGAAGCCTACCAAATTTATAAAAGAAATAAAGTAAAAACGATATTATGTCCTTAGCATTAGATAGACCCCACACTTTTGAATCTAAATTCAAAAACATCAAACTGATTGCAACAGAATTTGATGAACCTTTTTATGGATTTACTTTATGGAGATTCAGGTTGTATGTTGATGATAATTTGTTTATCCATTCTCTTTTAGACTATGAAGGAAAAGGGTGTGGACTGGAAGCAGATTTAGAAAAATTTAAACTTGAATCCGGAGATGGAGCATTTGTATTTATTCCTTATGGTCTGATGGTTATGAATACCCATGATCTTAGCTTGAAAAAGTATGATGCAGAGATAGGAACAAATAATACTTTTATTGAAAACAACTTCTGGGACGATAAACTTTTTGTTCTAAGACAACGTAGTGTTTGGGTAGTAGATTTGAAAGAGCAAAAGCTGCTGCAAAAAACATATCCCTTCGAGAAACTGAAATTTGAAAAAATGTGGCGACAAGGGGATAATGTTAAATTTTTATACAAAGATAAACTAACAGGAGAAGCCCAAACTCTGGAGTACAGCCTGGAAAATAAAAACTTCATAAATGATGTGGTATAGAAACTTATTAACGGTAATAGGACTGCTGCTTATCAGTCTTTTATCAGCACAGTCCTGCAATTTTGATGACTTTGTAAACGATCTGTCCCAAGGCAATGCAGTCTTTAAAAGTATTGTTAATGAAGAAGACGGCTTCAAAGCATGGCAGATTCTGGCAGAGGAAGCTCCTGCATTAAGGAAAAATGCAGATGAACTGAACCTCGTTTCTAAAAACCTGAGCGCTATTGAAAAGGCGGGTGGGTATAAGAAGTGGAAAGAAGCGGACGGTTTAGGTAGTGTATTTGGAAATATAGCGAAAAATGGTAATAAGATTGAATATACAAATCCCGCAGGAAAAATATTGAGGTGGAGTGAACAAAGAAGTAATGATATCAATAATTCAATAATAAACTCTAAAAATTTAGATATATCAAATTCAAATAATGTAGGAAGAATTATTGAAGGGAAAGTAGGTGATTTTGTAAATGGTAAAAAACAAGTTACAGCCTTTGGTCAAAAAATAGATCCAAATATTACGGATATAGATGTAGGAACTGCTGATGAAATTATTGAAGTTAAAGCTTCGTTTAGTTCTGTAAAAGAGACACAATTTGCGAAGTTGTTAAATAAGGATCTAGACAATTTTTGTAATCCATATAATAAGAAGGTAATTCTGTATATAGATAAACCTTTAAGTGATGCGACACCTGCACAAATAAATATGATAGATAGAATTAAACAACAAGGAGTAACAGTAGTGAATTCGTTGGAAGAACTTGGGCAAATATTAAAATAATGGGAACATTTTCAAAAGCATTTATAAAATTGAACGATCTAAAGGTAATTTTAGATGAATTAAAAAATTACTATATCATTGGAAGACAAGAGATCATTGAAGAATCTAAACCGTTGTATTATTCCCAAAATAGTAATGAAACAATCATTTTATCCAATAATTATAATAACGATTGGTGTGAAATAGAACTTGAATTTAATTATTCTGTTTATTTATATGATGAATTTTTAAGAAGGCTCTCAAGTAAATTTAATACAATCATACTCTTTGCATATTATCAATCAACTATAGGCGATGGAAGAATTGCAAAATTTAATAGAGGACAGCTTGATTTATCAATATCTCAGAAATATTTCAAACACAATGGGCATGAGAAAATTTGTTTGGTTGACAATTTTGGAATATCTGAAGTAATGAAAAAAGAATTTGATATTCCTAAGCTAGGAGAGGATTTTAATAGAATTGATTATGATTTAATAAATGAATTTCTCAGCAATAATGGATTATCACCAGATAATTTAAAAGAATATCAAAAATGGTCTTATTTACATATTGAAAAAATAAATGGATAATCTAAAAAGTATACTTACAAATAGATAAAAAAACTGATAAAGTAGTGACTACAAAATATAGTCAGCTGTTAATGGAAAATATACCAAATAAGCGTTGAGAAATACTATGGATATACTAGATGAAATTTATGAACTGTATAAACTTTATAATGATTACGGAAAAATTGAAAATGGGAATTCAAATGAATTGATATGCTTAAACCATTTGTTATACGAAACGAAATATGGAATCTAAAGAGTTTTGATGAAAAACAAAATATTAGAGAGCATCTTAAAATGAAACTACTCAATATAGCAGGAAGTAAAGAAGAGTATGAAGAGAGGTTTGAATTGGAAAATGCGATTATAAATATACACTCACTTATAGATGTAATTGAGAGTAAAATAAATACATTAGGAGGTTTTGATGATTCGATGACTATAAGATTTAAATCGATGCTTTTTGTTGAAAAGTATTTGATTAATGAATATAAGAATCCTAAAATTATAAGAACGTCTAATTATAATTTGTTAATAAATCTAATAAAGGAAATACTATCTAATTACAATGTAGAGTACAAGAGTGATATAATAAAGCTAAGAGATATTATAATGAAAAAATATAATTTGTTAAATAATAATGGAGATAGGTAGAAAGGATATTTGATCTGTAAAATATGAACTAAAAATTGCATATAAAACTATTCAAAGTATACTGATTATTAATAATGGATTGGAAAACTATTCAAGATAACTATTCAAACCATGCGGGTACCTATAAAAATTTAAAAGATGAATTTTTATGGCTGGATTATGAATATCATTTTGATGAAAAAGATGTTGATGAGAATTGGAATAGTAAAATTATTAGAGACTCCAGAAAGATAAGTAGCCTGTATTATGATAAGATGAAATATAATGTTGCAAGCATCAATGTTTAATAATAGAACCAAGAAACAGTTGAATATGTGAACCTATTGGATGGAAGAGATGAAAAATCTTCAGAACCTAACAAAAAACTAATAACCAAAACAAAATAATGAACATAAAAACACAATATACATTGAAGAAACATTTATTGCTTTTCACAATGCTGTTATGCAGTATTGTATGGGGACAGCAAAAGGATGCTGACAAACCTGTTACCCCTCATATCCGTCTTAAAACAGATGCTAAAAAAGATAAAATATCGCTGAGATGGGCGGTAGACGAGCCATTGGCATGGCAAAGAGCCAATAAAACTGGATTTTCTTTAAAAAGATATGTCCTGGCCAGAAATGGGAAAGTTCTTACGAAACCTGAAGAAAAAGACCTTGGAATTTTCAAAGCGGCATCAGAAAATGAGTGGAAGGAGGTAGTAGAGAAAAATGATAATGCAGCCATTGTAGCTCAGTCACTTTTCGGAGACAGCTTTGAGGTGGAAATGGGAGAAAAGCAAGGAAAACTCGAAGGAGTAGTCAGTAAATCTGCCGAGATTGAGCAGCGTTTTGCTTATGCCCTTATGGCCGCCGATCTGGATTTTGAGGTTGCCAAACTTGCCGGATGGGGGTACACCGATACTGATGTAAAACCTAATGAAAGGTATCTGTACATGGTAAGCACAATTCAGGATGGTAAATCAATAAATATCCTGCCGGTAAAAGGAGAAGCACTGGCTTCTATTGCAGCTACCAACGAATTGCCTAAGCCACTGGATTTTATCGGAATATTTAAAGACCAGACCGTAACATTATCCTGGGAATATTTGCAGCTTCGTGAGACTTATACCGCTTATTATGTGGAGAGAGCTCAGGAAGGAACAGCTTTTAAAGAGTTGGGAGACCTTCCGGTGATGAATATGAATGATAATGATGGCAGGCAAACCCAGGGAATGGTATTTGTAGACTCTCTGAAACAGAACAATGCAAAATTCAGCTATCGTATCCGTGGAAAAACGATTTTTGGGGATTATGGGCCTTACTCTGATATTGTTTCCGGTGCTGGTAAAAAGAGCATGGAAGCTACACCAAGGATTTCAGAACTTAATATCGGGGAAGATGAAAACATTGCCTTAGAATGGGAGTTTCCTAAAGAAGCCGAAAAGGATATTGTTTCTTTTGAGTTGCTTCACTCCGAGACCGATGCTCAGAATAGTTATAAAACAATCAAAAATAAAATTCCGGTTACAACAAGAAACTTGATAACCAAAAGCCTTGCTCCATCCAATTATTATAAAATACAGGCCGTTGGAAAAGGGGGCGACAAACGTGAATCTTTTTCAGTACTGGCACAGCCTAATGATACAACACCTCCCGAAACTCCAACAGGTTTTAAAGGAAAAATAGACTCTTTGGGAGTTGCTCACCTGGAATGGAAAGCCAATACAGAGAAGGATCTTGAAGGATATCATGTTTTCAGAGGAATTCAAAAAGGAGATGAATTGGTAAGACTTACTCCACAGGCAATCACCAAAAATAAGTTTGAAGATAAAGTCGTACTGGAGAACCTGAATTCTAAAGTATATTATTATATCACAGCAACAGATCGACGCAAAAATCAATCAAAACCAACCATCATCCTTGAACTGGAAAAGCCTGATAAGGTGAGACCACAAGCTCCAGTATTCACAGAATATAAACTGGAAGATGATGGAAAAATAACCCTGCATTGGTTGAAAAGTCATAGTGATGATGTTGCTTCCCATCAGTTATACCGTCAGGCCAAAGATTCAGAAGATAAAAGCTGGAAGATGATCTATGAAACCAAAGAAATCAAGCCGGATTATGTGTACACGGATAAAGATGTGGAAGTTAACAAGCAGTACACCTATTACATGCTTGCGATAGACAAAAGCCAGCTAAAGTCAGATAAATCACAGGAAATGACCTTGAGAAGCAACAGTTTTGAACCACAATCTATCCTCACCAATCTATCCGGTTCTGCCAGCAAAAGTAAAGCACAGATTGAACTGAACTGGAAGATCAGTGGAGATAGCGTAGGGGAGATCATTGTTTATCGTCAGAAAGGGACAGAAAAACCAAGTCTTTGGGGAACATTGACAGGGGGACAAAACTTTTTGGAAGACAAGTCAATCCAGGTAGGAAATACTTACACTTATTTATTAAAGCCAATGCTGAAAAATAATCAGGTGGCAAAGACTGAAAAAATAAGTATCGAATATTAAAAAAACAAACACATGAAAAAGAATTTACTCCTTTTATTGATCCTGATTTATGCTTATTCCTGGGGACAGTCTCAGGTAGGCGGTACAGCAACATATCGTTTTACAGTTACAGGATACGTCGGATTTGATGGTAGTAGTTGTGGTAATAATATAACAGGTGGTCTGCAATGGATTGCAGTACAGAAACAAGATAATTCCCACGTAACGCTTGTGCAGGGATCAACTAATTATCCTAATAACGGAAATGGTATTGCCAATACAGGGTTTTCAGGAGAACATGACTTTACTAAAGCCAATAAAATTGTAAGAGTAAAGTATGGTACTACTCATAGAGATAGAGGAACATTTGGCTGTAAAGACACTGATTATGCAACGCATGAGCATAATATCAGTATTTGTGATAAAATAAACTATGGGTTTGGCGGACTTAATCAGCCGGGAAACTCTACGGAAACTATAAAACCAGTGGTTACACTTAATACTCCTACCGGAAACAATGTAAATATTTCAGGAGAAGAGTTTTTAACAATTACACTGCCGGATAATATAGACAATCAATACTATAACTGGGAATTTTCGGTAGGGAATACCAATAATTTTACCCCGTTTCCTGCACAGTTCAATAATGTTCCGGTGCTTCATCTAAAAGGAAAAGACTTTCTTACAGATAATGATTTTGGTAAGACGATTTACATCCGTGTGAATATGGAGAATTGTACCAATTCACCCTCAACATCCAATATTATAGCATTTTCTTATTATAAATCGGCACCTCATATTCTTTCAAGTACCATATCTCCTGTTAAATGTTTTGATTCAACAGACGGAAGTGTACTTTTAAACTTTGACAGAGCATTAGCATCTGGTGAAACCCTAAAGATATCTTTGGTAAATACAGATACAGGAGCCGCTGTTTTGAATCAGGATATTACGAATGAACTTCAGAACAATACATCATATACTCTCCAAGGACTTCCTCCGGGAAAATATAAATTGGATATGCTGGGAACATATGGATCCAATGCTACTTATACCGATGGAGCTAATCATACCATTAGTTTTGAGATTGTAAAGCCAACTCCAGTGACGTTTTCCATGACTTCCCAAACGAATGTATATTGCTTCCAGGGAAATGATGGGATGATTGCATTAACAGCCGGAGGCGGACAAAATCAGTTTCAATATAAAGTAACCAAAGACAATCAGCCTTATCTTGATTGGACTAATTTTAGTAACGGCACAAATACTCAAATACAAAATCTGGCAGCAGGTGTTTATAAAATAAAAGTAAGAGATTCTAACCTTTGCGTAGCAAAAGAAAACGGTAATGAAAAAGAAGTTACGGTAACCATTACTCAGCCTGCGGCGGCAATAGCCATTCCAACATCTGAAACCGAGATCTCTCAACCAACAGGATATGGATTGAGCAATGGATATATTTCCGTAAGAATTATTGGTGGAACTCCTAAAGCCGATGGTTCCTATGATTTTGAATGGCGAAAAGATGCAGCCAATGGAACTTTGATCACTACAGGAATCACAACTGATGCTGTAAATAATCCGTTTATGATTAAGCTTGATGGACTTTCGGCAGGTAAATATTATTTAACGGTAAAAGATAAAAACTATTCCAGTGCCTCAAGCCAGCTTGGAAATTGTGGAATTATTTCTCAGGAGTTTATCATCGATCAGCCACTTCCATTAGTTTCCAATATTGAAGTTCAAAAACAGATCTCCTGTAATATTGCCAATGATTATCAATATAAGGCAGACCTTAATGGAAACGGTACGCCGGATGAAGCCGAGGATGGTATTTTGAAAGCAGTAGTTGCTGGAGGAGTAGGAACATATACTTATCAATGGCAGATTCAGAATGGTGGTCTTTTCCAGAATATTGCAGGAGCTACACAGTCTACATTGGGGAATCTTACAACCGGAACATACAAGGTTCTTGTAAAAGATACAAACAATAATATGACAGATGCTCAATTTACACTCGTATTTCCAGCAGCATTAGCCATTACCTTATCAGCAAGTACAATTACATGCTATAATCAAAGCAGTGGTCAAGTATCTGTAAATGCTACAGGTGGTACAGGAGCATATTCTTATCAATGGAATACCAATGACACAACTCCTACGGTAACCGGATTATCAGCAGGGAATTACTTTGTGTTGGTCAACGATTCTAAAAATTGTAAAGTGAGTGGCAGTACTCAGATTATAGGCCCGGATCAGTTGTTGATTAACGATCTTGCAGTAACAAACCCAATTTGCTTTGGAGCAGCTAACGGTGAGATTAAAATTAATGTAACAGGAGGGAAGGCACCTTACAATGTCGTTTGGTCAAATGGAACAGTAGGATTAAATAATACAGGTATTCCAGCGGGAACCTATAATGTGACCGTTACAGATGCCAATGGTTGTAGTATTTTCAGAAACTATACCCTTACAGATCCAGCTCAGCTTAAAGTAGACTTAGGGGCAGATATTACCTTATGTTTGGGAGACACTCAGACCTATAATGTTGACATCAATGAGGCGGGAGCAACCTATCAATGGAAAGACCAGAGCGGTACAGTGATTTCTGCAAACGCATCTGTTACCTTATCCAAAGCAGGAACATATACTGTCTTGATTACGGATTCCAAAGGTTGTACCGCAACAGATACGGTTGTTATTAAAAATTCTATGGATGTTTTAAATCCGCAGTTGATGCTGACAACCCATGCATATACTGAGTCAACTGTTGTGCTCGTCAATACCTCACCAACCAAACCTGAGAAAGTGCAATGGATTATTCCTGATACACCAGATATCCAGATTCTTAATAAAACAGATGAATTTCTGGAATTGAAATTCTTCAAAACAGGTTCTTATGAAATCGGATTGAAAGGATTTCAAGGTGAATGTGTAAAAACATTTTATAAAAAAGTTGTTGTGGAAGAAAATACATCAGGTGTAAATACCACTCCGGTAAAAGCTTCCAATGTAAGAGAATTTACCATCCTTCCTAACCCAAATAAAGGAGTATTCAAAGTATTGGTAGGACTTGATATAGCAGCACCTATAAAAGTAAGAATTGTTGATATGGTTTCTCATGAAGCTTATCCTGCAGTTGATATGCCTTCATCTACCTACTTTACAATCCCTTATAGCACTTCACTTCCGGCAGGAACCTATCTTATCATATTAGAAACAAGAAGTGAGGCATTGGTAAAAAGAATGCTTGTACAATAATAACCATGATGACAAAAAATAAAAACAAATGAGAACTCACAAAAACCTAAACATAGTCTGCCTTCTCCTTATGGTTGCCTGTGCATGGATGTTTAATGCCTGCGCTGTAGAAGAAAGCATACCTGTAAAGGCTGATTTTAGTATAAAAGTGGTCAACAACGATTTTTCTGTTCCTGTAAAAGTAGAAATCACTAATAAATCTACAGGTGCAGATACTTATGAATGGTCATTTGAAGGAGCATCAGTCACCAGTTCTGCTGAAAAAAGCCCACAGCCCATAACGTATGCCAATCCGGGTGTTTATAAAATAAAATTAAAAGCTTCCAACAAAGATGGAAATGTTGATGCCAAAGAGATTGAAGTGAAGGCAGATGCCGCAGTAATCGTCGATTTCGATTGGCAGATGCAGGGTAGTGATATTTCTCCGGTTACCTTAAAAATGATTAATAAATCGCTGGGAGCCACTCAATATCTTTGGGAATTTGAGGGCGGAAATCCATCTACTTCCAATGAAGAAAATCCTAATGTTGTATTTACAAGCCCGGGAGATCATTTGATTAAGCTGACAGTTTCTAATGGCCTGGAAACATATTCCACACAAAAAACGATCAACGTGAAACCTGCTATGACAGTGGATTTCAACTGGACGGTGGATGCCATTGATAATGATTATCAGGCTCCTGTAGTACTTCATCTTCATAATCTATCAACAAATGCTACCACATATGAATGGATAGTGGCAGGTGGAGTTCCGGCAGTTTCTACAGAGGTAAATCCTGATATTACGCTTCCTGCAGCTGGAACTTATACTATTATATTAAAATCTACCAATGATAAAGAGACTAAAACACAACAAAAGCAGGTAACTGTATTGCCCAATACGAATTTGTTGTCATTCAGTGATATTCAATTGGGAATCAACAGTGCCCATGCTGCTATCGGATGTTTTTTCTCTTCCGAACTGGGAACAGTGATTAAGCAGGGAGAAGCGAATCAGACTAATGGTTCCAAAATAGATTTTGCATTCTTTGGACTGAACTCCTCATTCTTGTATAACCAGTTTGTGGCACCCGATGAAGTTCAGAACACAGGTTTCATAGCAATTCCTAATGCAAGCCATACTAAAGTCATCAATTCTCAGGAATCTGTAGGGGTGCAGCTTTCTCCTTCAGGTTTTGATGTTTTGAACTCAGGGAATGACTTTTCTTCCATAAATGTTTCTGAAACAAATGCCGGAAAAGCCCCGTTTACCAATTCGGTAATGCCTAGAGTAGTTCTGTTTCAGACTGCTGACGGACGAAAAGGAGCGATCAAAATCAAGAATTTTGTTACCAATGGGCCAAATTCTTATGTAGTAGTTGATATTAAAGTACAAAAACAACCTTAAAGCTTTTTATATGAAGAGAATTTATACAAAAAGCACTGTTTTATTGCTTTTAACTACAGTTTTTACATTGAGCAAAGCGCAGGAGGTAGATTTAGAAAACCTAGGAAAAAGAACGATGGAAGAACTAAAAAAGAATCCCTTTAAAATTAGTGGCGGAATTTCAGCGAACTCCGTTTTTTACAGTTCCAATGTGTATAGTGGAAGAGCACCATTTACCTATTTTTTAAATGGGAATCTTAATCTGGGTCTTTACAGATGGAGTATGCCTATTTCTTACAGCTTTACCAATCAGGGAAGCCAGCTAGGTTATCAGGTACCCTTTAAGTTCAACCGATTGAGTATTGCTCCCAAATATAAATGGGTAAAGGCTTATATTGGAGATGCCAATATGACTTTCACTCCTTATACCTTTAATGGATTATTGTTTACAGGAGCAGGCGTTGAGCTTACCCCAAACATTCCTCTGAAAGTGGCTGTAATGACGGGCAGATTAAATAAAGCCGTTGAGGATGATGGAAATCCAAATACAATTCCTGCCTACCGAAGAATGGGATATGGAGCCCATATCAGATGGGAAGAAGAAAGGTATAAGCTTGGAGTGATAGGATTTTATGCAAAGGATGATTTAGGTTCTCTTGCTGTAGCTCCCGATGCAAAAGGAGTTCTGCCACAGGAAAATCTTGTATTATCGATGACAGGAAGTTTTATGATTGATAAAAACCTGGAAGTCTATGGAGAATATGCCAACACAGCTTTAGTAGAAGACCTAAGAGCAACTTCTCAGGGAGCAGAAAAAAAAGGGCTGGCATCGAAATTTCTTTCCCCTAACTCATCTATGCAAAGCTATTCAGCTTATAACGGTGGAGTAAACCTTAAACTTAAAAAAGGAATGCTTGGGGTAAGATATGAAAGAATTGATCCGGGATACAGAACATTAGGTGCTTATTACTTTAATAATGATCTTGAAAATATTACCTTAAATACAGCTTTCACGCTATGGAAAGATAAGCTGTCACTTACCGGAAATATAGGAAGACAAAGAGATAATTTGGACGGGCATAAATTTAAACAAACAAGCCGTTGGGTGGGAGCAATCAATGCCAACCTGAAGGCTTCTGATAAACTTATGATTACGGCAAGTTACTCCAACTTTACAATGTTTACCAATAAACAGCTGAATCAGTTTAATAATATCAATAATAACCCACTGCTGATTCAGCAGCCAAAGGATTCTATTGATTATAAACAGATCTCACAGAATACCAATATCAATGTGAATTACATTATTTCCAGTACTAAAGAAAAAGTACAGAATATTAATATTAATTATTCCCTGAATGATATGGTGAACAGAGAAAATGGAATTGTAAGAAGGGGAGGATTATCCAGATTTCATAATGCGAATGTCAATTATAGTTTAGGATTTCCGCAGAAAAAAATGAATATTGCAACCTCTTTCAATTTTACCCATACGTATGCCGCTTCTCAGACATCAAGCATCTGGGGGCCTGCAATAACGGTTACCAAAGCCTTTCTTAAAGAGGATAAACTGAAAACCAGTGTAGGAGCATCCTATAATCACTCGGGAAGTGCTACAGCGAATATTAATGTGACTAATTTCCGGTTAGGAGCAAATTATATTCCGTGGAAGAGACATAGTTTTGATCTTAATTTTATTCAAATGTTTAGAAAAACCGATCAGGCTGTTGAAAACCCAAGTCTCAATGAGATGACTTGTACTGTGGGGTACAATTATAGTTTTTAAAGATTGTAAAAACATTTTAATGAAATAGTATACCATGTTGTTTATGGCATGGTATTTTTATGATATGCAGGCAGACAAATGATGCGTGATTTTAATTAATGAAAAAAAGATGATATGAGAATGATTTTTGATCGTTGGCATACTAAGGCTGGCGGGTATATGGATGTTGAGGTTAAAAATTTCAATATGGTTGAAGACTTTATAATTCGCCTGGATCAATCTGAATTTACAGAAGTTATTATTGAATCTGATCATGGTATTTTAACTGTTGCCGGAGGGAATGAAGATTATGTGGTTTCAATTCAAAAAAAAGAAATTTATCATGATTTAATACAACGTAAACCATGGTCAGAAAATAAGCAGGTTGAGATGATGATTGGTGGACAAAGTAGAGTCTATGATTCTTCTGCCATTGTAAGTGTGGATGAGGCATTGGAGGCAGCTCAATCTTTTTATGAAGGAGATACTGATAGAACTCTCAGTTGGAAAAAGCGTGCTAAATAATAAAAAATATTAAAGTCCGAGAATATTTATTTTACCAGTCAATGGGAAAATCGTAATTTTTAAAAATAATTTAAAGGATATTGAGGTATAATGTGTCATCTCAAATTTTTAAAAAATATGAAAAAAATACTTCTTTTAGTAGGAATCACTCTTTGCACAAGTTTATATTCTCAGCAAAAAATTAATTTTGACCGTGCCTCTCTAGTGTATGATTTTATAGAATTGAGTTTTAAATTGGATGACAAGCCCATAGATAAGTTTCATTTAATAAAATTTGAGTCTATTGAAGCTACAGATAAAAAAGGAAACATTTTGATTGATAATCAAGATGCAGAAAATAGTTATAAAAGAGGCAATATTGTGGTTCGTTATGACCTTCCAAAAGATCCATTAAAGAATGTAAATGCTAAAGGAGTTGTTAAATATTTTAAACCATCCAAGGAAAACCATTCTTACTTTACTTTGGGCAAAGTAAAGGATGTCAATAAAGATGTGAACCTTATTGATAAATCTATTCTTGCTAAAAACTCCGGCCTTTATTTTGGGCTTGTATCGTTAGAGTCTGCCAATACAACGTTTAAAGACTTTCTTATTCATAAAGACAATCAGAAGAAAAAGATAGATTTTAATAATTATGACCTTATTGTTGCCATAAAAAGGGATAAAGAACACGAGGTTATTCCCATTATATCTACAATAGATGACTTGGATTTCGGATACGATAATATCACATTAGAATATCCTAAAATAGGGATGATCTATAAGTTTTATAAACTTAAAAATGGAATGACCCAAGAGGAAAGAAACAATATCCCTATTGAATTGTTCATTGAAAACGGAGAATCTGTACAGAAAATCCCTTTTGATTTTAAAAACTTTCAGGTAAAACAGTAAGACTCTGTTGTGAATATTTTCCCATCTGAATGGAATTTCAACATTTAAAAACCAAATAAACCACTGAAAATTACAAAGCAGTAAACAGCAAAAGCTAATGCCAGGGTAATAGCGGTCTGTTCATATTTCTTCTTTGTAAATAGCAATAGGGATTCAATAATAGTATAAATCAGGAGTGCATATCCTAAAACTACGATAACAAGAAAAGAGATATATCCTGTTCCCGCATTGGTGTTTTGGCCGTTGAGAAGCCATTGCGTAATACCGGCCAGACAGAAAAAAAAGATCAGAATTCCAAGTCTTAATAGCAAGTGGTTTTTAAGCTTAGGTACTGAAGTGACGGGGCGGTAAATAAGAGTGTAGACTCCATAAACATAGGCAATTAATATAAGCAAGCCAATTATGTAACGGATCTGATAAGGTATAGGTAATATATTGCCTTTGAAAATAAACCCTGCAATTAAAAATGAAACAAAGAAATATTTGATTTTTTTGAAATCCATAGGATAAAAAGTTTTTGTAATTTATTTAATATTTTTCTTGTGTACAACTGTTATATTTTCCGAATATTTATTCATTTTGTGGCAGGGTATCTTAGAAAATCTTAAAAATATTGTATTGTTTTTATTTCTTAGGATCATTTTATCCTTTTATATATCGTTATATATGACAAAAATTTATATTTTAGGGAAATAACCATGACTATCTTTTTATGCACAGATTATATTTCATTTTTGTTCCAATTCTAATAGGAATTTCTCAATGTATTAACGCGCAGGGAAGGGCTGTTGAGGTTACTGATGAGAGCGATGGTGTAAATAAGCTTTGTAAGGAACGTGAAAACTATTGCTGTAATTACGCTGCCATAAAGATCCATAATGATGAAGAAGAGAACCATGAACTGATCGTGAAAAGTTCAATACCGTCCTATAGCAATGCTTTTTTGGGGTCTATATTGATTATAATTAGCCTTTTGATTTTGAGAACTCTTTCAAAAAGAGTGGAAGAATGAGTACTCATCTATCCCTTTGAAGAAAATATATAATCTTGAGAGTGTAATTACATTGATTAAAATAGAAAACTTTTAATGAAATGGCTATTTAAAAAGGATTTAAAAGATATACATTCTATTCAAAAAGTAGAAACAGAGTGGGGAATACAATTTCCGCCAGATTATATCGATATTGTACGTATTTATAATGCTTCTACACCTTCACCTAATACCATTGATACTTCGAGACTGAGAGGGAAGGCGTTTGGTGAGCTGCTTGATTTCAATTTAGATTCTCAAGAAAATATTCTTTCATTATATGATGAATTAAAAAACAAAATTCCTGAAAGAGTATATCCTATAGCCATGGATCCGGGCGGAAACTTTATCTGTTATGATTTTAGAGAGGATGAAAATAATCCAATTATCTTACGATGGGATCATGAACAAAAGTTTATGGTGGCTCATGGAGAAATAATAATTGAAGATCATGTAAAAGAATCTGATAATTACTATTTAGATTTTGTTGCCCATTGTTTCACAGATGCAATCACAAAATTATATGGCGAAGAAATAGAGGAATCTAATAGCTGGAATAAATTTCAGGATGAAAGCCACCTAAGCCAATTTTCAGGGGAAGACTTATTTCAGCTGAATAGAATAAGAGCTCTACAAGGGCTGCCACCCATTATAAAATAATCCGGTTGCTGGATTTTCTGTTTTAATAATATCCATTTAATCACATTTTTTATTAAAAGAAATCTGGATATCAAAAACGGTTTTAATTTTCGTAAGAAAAGAAAATAGCTAGACAATTTACCTCTATAAAATATCCTTAACAGCTTCAACATCCAATTTTAAAATTTGATTGTATTTAAATAATAATACGACGTACTCTGTCGCTATGCTGTAGTAGATTTGTAGGGCCACTGAAGGATTGTAGAATGTAATAAAACACCTCTATTCTTGAAAATATTTTAAATTAAATCACTTCGACATGATTTTGGTGGGCTAAAAAAAGTTAAATTTGTGATAATTTCAAAACTAATCATTAAGCTCAAACAAACACGAGAATGAAAAAGATTTATCTTGGTGCATTTACATTATGCACGGCTCTGGGGGTGTCTGCCCAGCATGTTCTCTGGCAAAAAGATATCCAATCCTCAACTCAGGATTTTCTAAGTCAGGTGACCACCACAATCGATCAGCAGTATCTTATTACAGGAAGTTCAATACAGTCAGGAAGCGGGAAGCTGGAGGCTGGAAGTAAACCCAACAACGGTTACGATTTCCATCTGGTTAAATTAAACCAACAAGGAGAAGAAGCCTGGGAAAAACATTTCTCAGGAAATAATCACGATTATTTATCTGCAACAGTATCTACTCAGGACGGAGGGTTTCTTCTGGCTGGAACATCGTATTCCGGAAAAGGATTGGATAAAAAAGATGATTCCAAAGGCGGTTCAGATATCTGGCTGATCAGAATCAACGAATTTGGCGATGAAATCTGGCAGAAAACATTAGGAAGCGCTTCCGATGAAGAAGCCAAAGCAGTAATTCAGAGCACAGATTTAGGCTTTTTCGTTGCAGGAAACGTACAAAACTCTTCCAAAGGTTACGGTTCAAAAGATGTCTGGATCATCAGACTGGACAAAGATGGCAAAGAACTCTCACAACTCGTATTAGGTGGAAAAGGCTTAGACGAAGTAGAGAAAATAATTCCAACTAAAGATGGCGGAGCTCTTCTGGGGATTTATTCAAGAAGTTCCGAGGTTCGTGCTTCGGGATCTGAGAAAGGTTCCGGGATGCGAGATTCGGGTTCCGTATCAAACGTTCAAAACTCGAATCCCGAACCTCGTACCACAACCCCCGTATCCCGCACCTCGAAACAAAGCGAAAACTTCGGTGAAGGTGACTATTGGATCGTTAAACTGGATAAAAACGGAAAAATAGAATGGGAAAAGAATTTTGGCGGTAAAGCAGACGATCATATCAGAACGTTGGCTTTAACCTCAAATGGCTACATCATCGGCGGTGAATCCCGTTCCGAAAGATCAGGAAACAAAACCATAGGGATTGAAGAAGGAACAGACCTATGGCTGATTGCTCTCAATGAAAGAGGCGATGAACAGTGGCAAAAATCCTACAATTTCAAGAACCGTGATATCCTGATGGGAATGAGTGTGATTCATTCAGTGGATGACAAATCTTCAAAGGGAATTTTGTTGGGCGGCTATACTCAAGCAGAAGGAAGAATACAAGAAAATGACGAAACTTTCTGGATGCTTTATTTGGATGGAAATGGAAATGAACAATGGCGAAAGCATGTGAGTGGCGAATCCAGACAAAAAGAAGAAAGACTTTCGGACTTGAAACTCAATAGGGACGGTTCTATCGTTTTAGCCGGAACAAGTGCCAAGGAATTAGGGAAAGAAAACTGGAAGATTGTAAAGCTGGGTGATAAGCAGGTCAATGATCTGATTGAAAAATACGATATCAAAATCTATCCAAATCCGGTATCCGATTATGCGTATGTAGAAATCGGCTTTGACTTCAAGGATGCTGATATTATGCTGTATGATATGAGCGGAAGACAGCTTCAGAACTTTAAAACGAAAAACAGAGTGACCAAGATGAATACCCAGGCTCTGGTACAGGGAGCATATTTGGTGACGATAAAAACGGATAATAATAAAACAGCAAATGCAAAGCTGATTAAAAAATAGAAAACATTAATTATGAAGAAAATAATATTTTTAGTATTAATACTACTCTTTAATTGGAGTTGGTCGCAAACTTCATCTACTCAAAGAAACTTTGGGGACACTTCACTTCCTGTTCCATCTGTTTCCTCAATGGCATCTTATGTCAATACACCGGTTTCCTTGTCTACCGGAGTTCCTGATATATCCCTTCCCTTATTTACATTACCTACCGGAAATAAAAACCTGGATCTTTCAGTGGTTTTAAATTATCATGTCTATAACTCCGGTCCAAAACAAAGAGGAACTGAAGTAGGGGTTGGTTGGTCAATGATTAAAGGAGGTGTAATTTCGAAGGAAAATAGTAATGAGCCTGATGAAAAATATCAGGATGCCAGCAGTTACGATTACAAAAAAAATAAGTTTGATGATATTTATTATTATAATTTCCCCGGAAATGCAGGGAAATTCAAGATTGTAAGAGATACGGTAAATAATACATTTACAGTAAATAATATCTCAGGAAATAATTTAAAAATAGAATATACCCGCGATTCTAACCCTGCAACACTTATTGTAAATTCATTTACCATAACTGATGCTAAAGGGTTCAAATTTATTTTTAACGATTATAGTATTGCCCGATATGATACCAGTATCAAAGGATTTAACTATAGATCGGCTTTTTATTTAACGAAGATTATAGATGAAAATAATACTGAAATTGCCAATTTTACTTACGAAAAAAGAAGTAAATATATAGGATACCAATCAAGTATTCAGCTGTATCAATATTGTAAACTGGAAACCATCTCTACAAGATATGGTAAAATAACTTTTGAAAATACGTTTGATGATCTGGTTGAGATGTATAATGAGAATGAAGATCCTTATAAGATAAAATCTGTTTCGCAATGGGATAAGTCTTCACATTTGATTTCTAAGTACAGCTTTGATTATTGGAATAGTAGTCTCGAATACTTGATTAAATTGGATAAAAATCTTAAGGAAATAGAAAAAAGAAAATTTACCTATAGTGCTGAATCATTACACAATTACGGCCCATTATCTGATCCTAATAAATACGGAGATTATATATGTTCTGTGGATACCAGATCAATAAATCCTAAATATTTTGTTTCCGCTCTGAAGAGTATGACATTGCCGGAGGGAGGATTGGTAGAATATAATTTTGAAGCAGGCGAAATATATACAAAAGCAAATCCTAATCTGTCTAACGACTATATTGATTATCCGAATTATCAATACCTGAAGGTTGTAGATAGTATTAATTTTGATACTCATACCACCCGTAATTATACATTTCAGGTTCCTCAGAAAAAAGTTTACCGAATGTATTTTTATGCTAATGAAACCTATGTGATAAAAAATATGCATGGTGATATCATTATTACACCAACCTATGAGCTCTTTAATTCTGCAGGAAAAAAAATGGATAATTACCAGAAACAGTGTTTTGATGTGAAACTCTATGATCTGCCTGCTGATACCTATACTGTTAAAATCAGTGGAAATGGAAATGGTTCACTTACTAATTATGCTGTTTTCAATACCAGCGGTCCTTATAGAAACGGCAGTTATAATAGGATCCCACGTATTAAAAGTATTAAGTATTATACTGCCGATCTAAAAGTGAAGAAAACAATTACTTATAACTATGACCTGTTCACCGATTCCAATAGCAGTAGTGGGCAAATTTTTACTAACGAAAGGTGTGGTAATAATGATGGAGAGAGAGATTATTATGATGATAAATATATAGTATATACCAATGTCAAAGAAATTTATGGAGAACCTTCCAATAATCTGGGATATACTAAACATTATTTTAAAACAATTGAGGATTATGTTCAGAATAACGACCCGTGGTATAGACCTTATTATAACATGGTGTCTTCTGGAATTGAGGTAAAGAAGGAGACTTTTAATCAGCAAAATCAATTATTATCAGATGAAAATATAGACTATATGTTTGATGAAATTAATGGTGTAAGTGAATATGGAGGATGTGCCGGTTATAAATCAAAAGCATCGTGGCTGAAATCATCCAAAATTGTATCCAATACTTATTATAGCAATGGAACTCAACTGCAAAATATCTCAGAATCTATATTTAATCCATCCAATTTTCAGTTGTCGACCATGAAAGAAACCGCTCCGGATGGAAAAATTACTGAAAAGAAAACACAATATGCCGGAGACCTGAATAATACACGTCTTATAAATGCCAATATGACTGCTGTTCCATTGCAGACGGAAGTAAAAGTGAACGGAATTCTTGTAGGTAAAACAGAAACAAAATATGATGCTGCTTCATCTCTGTATCCTTCGTCTGTGACAAACTTTAATACGCAAAACCAAAATCAGGTTACAGAAGGGTTGATGGAACAATATGATGATAAAGGAAATCTGGTTCAGGCTCGTGGAAAGGACAATATTCCGGTTACGACCATTTGGGGATATTATCAGGCTTATCCCATAGCAAAGATAGAAGGCTTATCTTATAATCAAATATCAGGATTACAAACTGTTATGTCAGCTATATCGGCATCTAATGCAGATGCAGATAATCCAGTTAATGAAGTGGCTTTATTGCAGGCTTTTGAGAATATGCGTAAAGATCCTGCCTTAAAAGATTATGTTATGACGACTGCTACTTATGATCCTATGATTGGAATAACCAACAGCATTTCACCGAACGGAATGAAAACAACTTATATTTATGATACATCCAACAGGTTGGTAAAAATAATGGATGGAAATGGTAAGACAATCAATGAATATCAGTATAACTACAAGCATTAATGATTTACGAATGATTGGATCTAAAAACACAACAAACGTCATGTTTCACAATTTATGATGATTATCAACTATGAAAAACTTTTTTAATATACTGAGTGTCATGCTGACTTTGGGATATGCCCATGCTCAGACCTTAAATACCACGACTACAGAAAATTATACCTATGTCAAGAATTGTCTTGATGAGAACTGTGTCAAAAAAACAGAAACTGTCCAATATTTTGACGGACTGGGAAGGAATATCCAATTGGTGGGTATTGCAGCGACTCCGTCGGGAAAGGATATGGTTACCCATATAGAATATGATGAATTTGGGCGGATTAGTAAAGAATATCTTCCTATCCCGCAGATCGCTACACAGTCCGGAGCGATCTATGCCTCACCTCTTGCTAATGCTACGAGTATCTATGGTGCTGAAAAAATATATGCTGAAAAACAGATGGAGAGCTCTCCATTAAGCAGGATTAATAAAGTGATTCCGATTGGGAATGACTGGGCTTCACATCCTGTTCAGATGGAATATAGTGCTAATGTGAACGGAGAAGTAAAGAAGTATACAGTTTCCAATATATGGGTGAACAATGCTACGACTTCTTCAGTAACAGAAAATGGGACTTATGGAGGAAATCAATTGATAAAGAGTACTGTTATCGATGGTGATGGAAATACAGTAATTGAGTTTAAAAATACTGCAGGACAGCTCATTCTGACCCGTAAAAATGATGGGACACAGAATATAGATACTTATTATGTTTACAATGAGTATGGGCAGTTAGTTCTTGTGATTCCGCCATTAGCATCCGGTGTTTCTTTAGATGCGACAGTGCAGGATAATCTTTGTTATCAATATCGTTATGACGGATTAGGAAGGCTGGTAGAAAAAAAGATTCCCGGAAAAGGCTGGGAGTATATGGTGTATGATAAAGCCGACAGATTGATCTTAACGCAGGATCCAGCAATGGCATCGAAGGGTAAGTGGTTCATCACAAAATATGATGTTCTGGGAAGAGTTGCTTATACAGGAATAGTGGTATCAACGGCAAAACGAGCAGTTTTACAAGATTTGATTAAAAATGATATCATTTCAGAACCTCGAAGCACGCAAGGATTCACTAAAAGTGGAATGACGATTTATTATGTCAATAATTATTTTATGGTGGATACGGAATCTATCCTAAGTGTCAATTACTATGATACATATCCTGCAGGGACTCCGGCTGCTCCTACACAGATCATAGGACAGAACATTATCAAAGATGATATGACTGCTTCTCAAAATACCAAAGGTCTTCTCACAGCTTCTTATGTAAAGAATATTGAAAATGATGAATGGACAAAAGCCTGGAGCTGGTATGATTCCAAATCCCGAGTGGTGGGTACTCATTCTATTAATCATCTTGGAGGTTATACGAAGACCGAATTAGAGCTTGATTTTGTAGGATTAACGAAGCAGTCTAAAGTGTATCATAAAAGACTGGATGCTGATGCTGAACAATTGATCGTTCAGACTTTTACTTATGATGCTCAAAACAGATTACTTGTTCATAAGCATAAGATTAATGCTAATCCTGAAGAAATCTTATCCAGAAATGAATATAATGAACTCTCTCAGCTCAAGAATAAAAAAGTGGGTGGTACAGATATGGGGAATCCGCTTCAAAATATAGAGTATACTTATAATATTCAGGGTGGACTTTCCAAAATAAATGACCCTTCAAATCTTGGGAACAAGCTTTTCGGCTATGAAATGAAATATGCCCGTCCTCAGAATCCAAATGTTGCTCCCGGAAAATACAACGGAAATATTACGGAAGTAGATTGGAAAAATGCATCAGAAGGGATCTTGAAACGCTATAATTACAGCTATGATCAGGTAAACAGACTTCGCGATGCAATCTATTCTGAACCGAATTCAACGGCTCCTTTCAATAATACTTTTAATGAGAGAATAACGTATGATACAAACGGAAATATAAAAACATTAAAAAGAAATGCGATCCCTGTTTCCGGCAGCAATACGGCAACACAAGTAGATGATCTGGATTATCAGTATACGGGAAACCGATTGAATCAGGTAAAAGAATATGCTTTGAATGATACCGGTTATGAAGGCGGAAATAATATGATAGACTATGATCCGAATGGAAATATGATCAATATGAAAGATAAAGGGATTGAGTCTATTGTTTATAATCATCTGAATCTTCCTCAAAGACTTTCTATTACTCAAAAGACAGAATTTGAAACGTATTCTTACAGTCTGGATTATCTTTACCGCGCAGATGGAACCAAGCTTAGAAAAACTTATTTTAAACAGGGAGGGCGAAGAGGAGAAACTCCTATTGCGAAGATTACAGATTATCTGGATGGTTTTCAGTATCATTATTTTGAGGGTGGTGGAATTTGTATGACCTGCCGTACAGAATCTGCTTTCGAAGAACAAGCTTATAAAAATAAAGGAATACTATTTCCAGATCTTGATGTAACACCAAGATGGACCCTTGATTTTGTACCTACTGCCGAAGGTTTTTACAGTTTTGAAGAAAACCGCTATATTTACCAATATAAAGACCATCTTGGAAATACCCGGGTAAGTTTTGCTAAAAATAGCGAAGGCGCTCTTGAGATTACCGATACTAATAATTACTATCCTTTTGGATTAAACCATATAAAAGGATCATTTGGAACTTCTAATTTTGGGAGCTATTATTCTTATAAATACAATGGAAAAGAGCTTCAGGAAACAGGAATGTATGATTATGGGGCAAGGTTTTATATCCCTGACCTAGGCAGATGGGGAGTTTCAGATCCTCTGGCGGAGGTGTCCCGTAGATTTTCTCCTTACAATTATGGTTTAGATAATCCGATGATGTTCATTGATCCTGATGGCAGAAAGGCACTCCCTAATGATTATCAGGCAATGCAGGCAGAGTTTTTCTCTGCTGTTCAAAGTCAGGGAGGTGGAGTAATGGGGCAAATGCTGAGTGGTGGTGGAAGATTAACTACGAGCTATTATCCTGGGAATTTGGGTGGAAATACTAATTTTGGTGGCGGTGCCACCTTTGGCCAGACCCAGGCTTATAAAGATTTAGTCTCAGTATTTGCTAATGGAGGTGAGTATTCATTGCGTAATCATAATGGCTATATGAGCTGGTGGACAGGAGGAGCAGAAGGAGATGCAAATACAGCACAGGAGATGGTAGCGCATATGTTGAACCTTAATAAATCTGGTATTCCAGAAATTAATAGACCTTCTTTTTATATACCTAGCCAAAATGGTTTTTTGGACTGGGGGAATTTAGGAAATGCTGCAACAGTAGGAGCAATTAGCTATTATGCTTTAGAAAAAAGTATTTATAGCAATCAACATTGGGTAGATGCAAAAGGTATTGTTAAATCTACGGAACTTTTAGAAAAAGGAGCTAATGGCAAATTCGTAAGAGGAGTACAAGGGTTGAGAAATGGATATGCAGCAGCAGGGAAAGCATCTTCTGTTTATGCTGTAGCAGGAAAAGTTGTGGGTGTTGTGGGAGTAGGAGTAACAGTATGGGAAATAGCCTCCGGTAAAAAGAATTTAATTGGAGAAGGTGGATTAGACTTAGTAATGGGAGGTATAGGATTTACTGGTTGGGGAGCTCCTGTAAGCCTTATCTATTTTGGAGGAAAATTAGCATTGGAAGCAACAGGTAATGACTTTTGGAATAAATAAAAGATAAAATCATGGAATACTATTTCTATTTAAATTTTTATATATATCAGTATTATAAGAAAAAGCAAGAAGCTCCTTTAGTTTCAACTTTGCTAGTAATTTCCCTATTAATTAATTTGAATATATTTACTCTTATTATGATTTATAATTTTATAATTGATTTTTGGACTATTCCAAAACTTCATCAAAATTACATAATCATTATAATCACGTTTTTATCTTTTTTAGTAATTATAAATTATTTTTTACTATACTATAAAAAAAGATACGTGGGTATATTTGAAAGGTTTAAAAAACAAAATGAAATATACAAACATTGGAATTTACCAGTAAAGATATATATTATTTCAAGTATAATTTTATGTCTAGTTACGTTGATAATTGCAGATTTACGCAATCATAATTTTGAATTATACTTTCTGAAATAATATTTTGAAATCAATGTATTTGATATTGTCCCTCGTTAGCAGGAGCATCATGCTCGTACTTTCAACAATAAAATAATAAGGAAACCATTGCTGATCATGCAATGGTTTTCTTCTATTAAATTAGAAAACCGCTATATTTAGCAATATAAAGATCATCTTGGAAAGACCAGGGTAAGTTTTGCTAAAAACAGCGCAGGCGCTCTTGAAATCACCGATACTAATAATTACTATCCTTTTGGATTAAACCATATAAAGGGATTGTTTGGAACTTCTAATTTTGGGAGCTATTATTCTTATAAATACAATGGAAAAGAGCTTCAGGAAACAGGGATGTATGATTATGGGGCAAGGTTTTATATACCTGACCTAGGCAGATGGGGAGTTTCAGATCCTCTGGCAGAGATGTTCCGTAGATTTTCTCCTTATAATTATGGTTTAGATAATCCGATGATGTTCATTGATCCTGATGGCAGAAAGGCACTCCCTTATGATAATCAGGCAATGCAGGCAGAGTTTTTCTCTGCTGTTCAAAGCCAGGGAGGTGTGAAGACTTACCTTTTTGGTAAACTTCCCTGTTTTTCAGACAAATTAAAATTATTAAATTTAGTTTGTTAAACATTATGAAAAAGAGCAAATTTTCAGAACATCAGATTATCAATATTCTGAAAGAATATGAATCTGGGAAAGCGACAAAAGATATTTGTCGTGAGCATGGAATTTCAGCAGCTACTTTCTACCAGTGGAAGCAGAAATACGGAGGAATGGATGCACAACATCTTAAGGAACTTAAAGCGTTACAGGAAGA
>NZ_WXVU01000003.1 GCF_009900745.1 Chryseobacterium sp. c4a
AAAATGCGCTAGCAGAAAGGGTTAATGGAATATTGAAACAAGAATTCCTTTTTTCTAAAACAAAGAATATTCAAGATCTAAACTTATTAGTAAAAGAAAGTATTTATCTTTATAATACTAAAAGACCACATTTAAGTCTTAATATGGAAACGCCAGATAAAGTGCATAAAAAATCCGAAGAAATAAAATATCTCTCCGGATTAAATATTGTTTAATTTATGTCAACCTATTTTAGGACGACTCATTTAGTTTTTATTGAATTCGGGCAACATCTTACTATTGCTCGTTTTAAAATCATCAATGTGTTAATTAGAATCAGTACGAATTTTTACGAGTTATTCACCGTTAAACCCCTATATCATTATCTTTTTGCAAAATTAAATCTTATTCAAAACCATAAAACCCCTAGTAAAATCATATTGAAAAAATGATTGAAACAGTGATAGAATCCTGAATATTAATTTTTTAACCCAATCATTTTATGAATATGATTATTTGTGTATTTTTTTAAGATTATTAAAACAGTCCGTAATAAAAATTTAATTTGAATGTTTGCTTTGTATAAAAAATTTAGAGACTATCTTTGCTTCTTCTAAATAATGAATAAAAGCTGAGGGCCTGCTGCGATGAGAATTACCCAATACTACAATAACAGAATACATTCGTTAAAAAAGCAGCTTGTTGAAACATATTTAGTTATTCTAGCCATCTTTCATGTTGTTTCTATTTACATCTATCTTTTTTGGTTAAAAAACACTTTTCCTCTTTATTATTTTGCAGGGGCATTAGTATTCTATATTTATTCCTATATACTCATCAGGAGGAATGTAAATATATCCAGAGTTGTGAATGCTTATCTTCATTTCAGTTCTTTGTATATTTCTGTTATCATCCTAAACTTTATCGATGATTCCCTTGTAGGATTTATCTGGTTGGTTCCCATTCCGGTATATGCCTATGTTTTTTTAAAAAGAAAGATGGTCATATACTACATGTTCTATACGATGATATTGATGCTGCTCATTATGGTTTATGCCAAATACTTTGACCATCATTTTTATGCATACGACAAAAAATTTCTTCGTCCGACTAATGCCGCAACAATACTGGCCAACTTTTCTCTAATCTGTTTATTCATCTATTATAAACTCAAAATAAACCACTTAGAATCTAAAGCTTTTGAATACAGTATCAGGAGTAAAATGAAAGAAAAACAAAAACTCAAAACGAATATTTCTTTACATACGCTACAAAACGTAATAGAATTACCAGACAAACATAAAAGTGATTTAATGATAGACCATCGTAAACTTGAAAGTTTGTTTCTGGAGCTGGATAAATATATGAGGAGCAATAATTACTTTACCAACCCTTCTATTAAAATATCCGATTTATGTTCAGAATTAAAAACCAATATAAATTACCTTTCAAGAGCGATTGATCACAAAGGATATAAAAACTTCAACCAATACCTCAATTCATTAAGGATCGATTATGTAAAAAATCTCATTGAAAAATCAGATTTAACGAAAGTTACTCTTATGTACATTTACACAGGTGCCGGTTTCACAAGCCAGGCCACCTTCAACAGGGTATTTAAGCAATTTGAAGGAATTACTCCGAGTGAATACATTACCAATCAAATGCTTACTGACAAAAAAAGCATATACTGATATATATAATATTTTATATAATTTTACAAAGCTGATATAAAAATATTCAGGTATGATCCCATGAAACATCTGCCTTCCTTACCATTGTATTCTTACCCCAAGTCTGAATCATTTGCAGAAATTCTACTCTCTTCGTTAGGAGCAGGCATTACGGTGTATCTTTTTCTGATTATTTTTCAGCCCTTTGGAACTGAAAGTTTCCACCACCCTCAGAAATATTTACTTCTTTTTCCTTATACTATTATTTTCGGAACTGTATTTTTCATTTCAAATCTTTATGTATCTCGTCTCAATGATTGGAATATAGGTTCAGAATTATTAAAAATATTCATCATATTATTTTTAGGATCTATCCTAGCCTATTTTTACAATTCATTAGTGATCAGCAAAGTTTCCCTTAGTTTTGAAAATTATGGATATATGTTCCTTTACTCTTTAGCAGTAGGTATTCCTATTTCAACTATTTATGTCTTATCAAGATATATCTATTTAAAAAAGAGTCATGAAAACACGGCCAGGAATATTGCAACCCCTTTAGTTACTGAACACAAAAAATCAAAAGAAACGATATTAAACATTCTGAGTAACAATGCAGAAATAGTAATTTCTACAGCTGATTTCTTATGTGTTCAATCCATGGAAAACTACTGTACTGTATACTATTTAGAAAATGGTGAAGTAAAAAAGCAACTGTTAAGAATAAGCTTATCCAATATTTTACAACAAACAGAAACTGATCTCATCAAGAAATGTCACCGCTCTTTTATTGTGAACCTTGAAAAAGTAAAAAACACCAAAGGTAACGCTCAAGGGTATAAATTAACACTCCCTAACATCGACTTTGAAGTTCCTGTTTCAAGAAGTTTCATTTCTGCTATTATTCCTCGATTGCAAGAGATTAACCCATAGAAGCTTGTCAATCGTCACTATTTTTTGACAATCATCACATTGTTTTGATCTGTTTTTCACAAAGCCCCACTTTTGCTCAAAAATAATTAACATGAGTAAAAAAATTCGTTTCTTTTCTATCCTGATCTTAGGATTTATTATCTATTATTTCTTTGATTTATTTTGTTTTAAAGGCATTCAGAATTTCACAAGAGATCTATTTCACAGTAAAGCTATAGCCCATGTGATAGCCTACTCTATAACTTTGATTCCATTAGTCATTACTTTAAAAATATTATTTCCTAAAAAGAAAATCCTTGATCTATTTTCCTTGAATCACTCAGTTTTTAAAGGTTTTTCTTTAGCTTTTATCGGAACCTTACCCATGCTGATCGGATATGCAATACATTTCAGAATAGTCAGTACATTCAATTTTGAATCCTTATTTATCAATACGATTTCATCTGCCTTTTTTGAAGAGATAATATTCAGAAGTTTCCTTATTGGTACATTATATAGATTTACCAGATTGGGATTTTTATCTTCAATTCTATTAGGATCATTACTCTTTGCCCAGGTACACCTATATCAAAGCCAAAATATTACAGAACTCATTGAAATATTTGCCATTACATTTTTAGGCTCAGTATTTTTTGCATGGGTATATTTTGAACACAATTTTAATATTTGGACAGCTATATCACTTCATTTTCTGATGAATCTGTATTGGGAAATCTTCAATGTTTCAGATAATGTCTCCGGAAACACTTTTGGTAATCTGTATAAGTTCCTGTCCATTCTTTTGATTATTGGGATTACGGTTTACGATAAAAAGAAGAACAAAAAGCAATTTCAAATCACGTGGAAGACTCTTTTTGTTAAAAGCAGGGAAATTCAATCATAAATTTTGCATAATTTTGCAAAATGTTGATAGAAAGTTTTCAAAACGAAAAAGTAAAAAATGTCACTAAGCTACTTACTGACAACAGATTCCGTAAAAAATCAAACGTTTTTGTCGTAGAAGGGCAACAGGAAAATGCCAGAGCAATGCAATATGGCTTTGAACCTGTAGAATTCTTTATCTGTGAAAATATATTCAAAGAAAAACTTCCTGATGGAAGAATTCATTTCGTAAGTGACAAAGTTTATGAAAAAATAGCCTACAGAGGAAGTTCCGAAGGTATTATCGGAGTATATCAGACAAAAGAAACGCCGCTTTCATCTTATGTTCCAAAGGAAAACGCTACCATTATCATTGTTGAAGGAGTAGAAAAACCGGGTAATTTGGGTGCTATTTTGAGAAGTTGTGAAGCTTTTGGAATTGATGCTTTGATTGTCGCAGACGGAAAAACCGATTTTTATAATCCTAATGTGATCAGATCCAGTGTGGGTTGCCTTTTTGGAATGGAAGTTTATCAGGCAGAAAATGAAGAAACATTAGAATTTCTTCAGAAAAACAACTTCAACATCTATATAACTTTGATGGATGAGACAGCTGAAGATCTTTACAAAAGAGATTTTACGCAACGTTCTGCTGTATTATTTGGAACAGAACATTCCGGATTAAGTGATTTCTGGATTGGAAAAGGGAAAAATACATTGATCCCGATGTCAGGAAGTATTGATTCTTTGAATCTAAGTAATGCAGTAGCGATAACTTGCTATGAATCTTTAAAACAAAAGAAAGGATAAGCACGAGAGTGTTGTCTTGAATAATTACTTTTGTTTTCAATCATAGAAATTGTTCCTCTTTTGGTTCTCGATAACTGGTAAGTAAATTAGGAGTTGATGATAAAGCATAAAAAAACCGTTTCACAGGGAAACGGTTCTTTTATTTTTAAGCTTAAGCTAGAATTATTTCTTAGCAGCATCTTTAGCAGCATCAGCAGCTCCTTTAGCAGCATCAGCAGCACCTTTAGCAGCGTCAGCAGCACCTTTAGCAGCATCTTTAGCAACTTCAGCTCCAGCAGCAGTAGTAGCAGCAGCAGCATCTTTAGTAGCTTCTACAGCAGTAGTTGCAGCAGAATCAACAACTTTAGCAGCAGAATCAGTAACTACAGCAGCAGAATCAGCTACGTTAGCAGCAGCAGAATCAGTTGTACCTTCAGTAGCTGTAGCGTCAGTTTTTTTACAAGCAACTAGAGAGATTGCAGCGATAGCAGCTACGAATAATGACTTTTTCATAATAAATTAAATTTAATTTTGTTAATATTGTTTTATAAAATTTTCTTCTGTTCTGTTATTTGAACAAGACAAAGGTATAGCAGTTAGAAAATTTGTCTATGAAAAATAATTGTAATACCTTTGTAAAATAGTTTTACAAAAAAAGACAACTGATAATCAACAATTTAATTATTTTAAAAAAAATTGACAGATTTAGATCTATTACACTTTGAACAACTAAAAAAGGACGTTCAGGGTCAATATTTAAAAGAATATACCCCTTCTCAGGATGACATATCCAAATGGAAGGGTATAGATATCATATATTTTCAGGAAGACCTGCGCAAAAAGGCCAAAGGTAACATCAGTGAAAAGTCATTTTACACCTATTTCAAAACTTCTCCGGTCACCAAATTACCAAGAATAGATATGCTCAATTTATTGAGTCTCTATGCGGGTTACGACTCATGGTACGAGTTCAAGAAGCAACATCTTTTTGCAGGAGAATTGCTACAGGAAATTGAAAATCTTGAGGAAGAAGAAATCAATGAATTAGAAAAAACGGTTTCTTCAGCTCCTGAACTTCCAAAAACGGAAATTCAGCCTCAAAAAACCGAAATCAAGACCCCAGAAAACACTGATTTACAAAAATCAAATACTGAAAACCAACAAATTAAAAAAAATCAACCCAATCAACATGAAGTAGAAATTTCGCCTGTTACAACGAAGAAAAATTTCTTCAAAAAGAACGCTTGGGCATTGGTCACTTCCGTTTTAATTGCCATAACAGGTTTACTTGGGTTTAAAGATTTACTTTTTTCAAAAAGTTATACGTACTGTTTTATTGATAAAGACAGAGGAGTTTCTGTCATCAACACCCTAGAGATAATGGTGATCAAAGAAAACGAATCTCCATTGATGTATAAAATCAAACCTGGAGAATGTTTTTCTTATTCTACGAAAGATAAAAATCTGAAAATGAAGATCAGTGCTCCTTTCTATGAACCATTGGAAGTCAACAGGAATTTAGAAAACGCATCTGCGGAAGAAAAAATAGAACTAAAACCAGATGATTATAAAATGGCTGTTTATTATTTCTCCGTAAAAGACATTAAAAACGGGAATCCCGAGGAGCAAGTTGCCCTTATCAAGCAAAAGAGAAATCAACTGGAGAATCTGATCAGCAATAATGCGATCATCTATCAGGTTTATGACAACAATACCTACGGAATCGAAAGACTTGACAAACAAAAATACATTACCCTCGTTACCACACCTACTACATCATTGAAAAATCTGAATGTAATAGAAATGAAAAAAGACAACAACGGTAAGATCGTATCCATTAAATTCAAAATTGCCACCACAGATGAAAAGAATAAATAATTTTTTAATTTTCACGGTGCTTCTGACTTTATTTGTTGCCTGTAATAAAAAAACGGAAGCAAGTGACCTTGATAAACTACGAAACAGCAATAATACCAAAAGTTATCCAGCTGTACAGATGGATAGCATGCAGGCCATTAACTCTATAACCAAGCAAAAGGTTCAGGAGCTTCTTGACCTATCCACTCTATACGTTAATGGGAATAGAAATACAGAAGTAGACAGCTTCATCTATTCTCAAATGGAAAGCTATTTTCACAAACCCGATTCTTTAACATTCAAAAGAATGCTAAAGGAAATGGACAGCTTAAAAGTAAAAACCGCTAAAGTAAACGATCTTAATGTATATAAGGAGTTCTACAAAAAGGATACTCTGGACTACGCCAAATTCAATGTAGAATACTTTGATGACAAGAACAAATCATTAGGAAGCTTTGAAAAGAATGCTCAGTATATATTACTGTCAACTTCAAAGCTAAAAAGAGAGTTTAAGTTTTACTTTTTAGATTTTTATTCCAAACCAATAAAAAAAGACAGCACTTCAGTAGGAGTTGCCAAATAGTCCAGCGGAATATCATTTTCCCAGACATCATCAATATATTCATCGGGGTCAAAGTAATTGACTCCGATTTTTTTTACCTTTGGAGACATACTTTGAAAAAGACCATCGTAGAAACCTTTTCCATAGCCTACTCTATTTCCTTTTCCATCACAATACAAAAGCGGAGTAATCACATAATCAAAATTCGCTTCTCCTGAATCTTCATTAGAAACGGGTTCTAAAATTCCCCAACTATTGGTTTCAAAGACAGTATCACTGAAGACTTCAATATTAATAAGTTTATCCGCAATAATCTTAGGCACAAATACCCTGATATTATGCTCTAAAAAATATTGGATGAAGATTTGGGTATCAATCTCATTAAACTTCTCAATAGGAACGAAAATATGGATCTTTTGAGCTTCTTGAGGATCAAAGTAAGCAATGAAATTTTGAAAGATCTTTTCAGATAACAAGAAAGCCTCATCACGAGACAAGGCTTTTCTTTTATGCATATATTTTTTTCTAAGCTCAGCTTTCAACATAAGAGTTATATTACTTTTACTGAACAGTTTCTTTTAGATTATGCGTTTTCAGCAGGTTCAAGAATCTTATATAATTTATCAGATAAACGAACTCTAAACGGAATTTCAAAAGTGATTTGATCTCCTTGTTTTGCTGTTTCGCAAGGCCCGCCATTTGCATAAATCTGAGTGATCGTAAGTTCCTGATCACCTGTTGTAGGACCAGAGATCAACACCTTATCTCCTACTGAAAGTTCTTTATTTTCAATTAAAAACTGTCCGATTTTTGATTTTGAGAAATAATGTTCTGCTTTTCCAACTAAAACTTTTTTAACAGATATCTTCTGACGGATATTTTTAGTTTCAGCTTTTGCTAAAGGTGCTTTAGGCAGATCTCCTGAGTTTTTAAACTTCAAAGCATCAGATTTTCCTTTCCTGAACACTTTATTACCAACCTGCAGCCCTTTTCTTAATTTCACCTGTTCGTCCCAAGGCAAATGGATGGTATCTAAACATTCTGTAGAACAGCAGTTTTCCATAGCAGCTTTACATTCATCACATTGGATAAATAATAAGTGACAAGCATCATTCGCACAATTGGTATGATTATCACAAGGTTTACCACACTGGTGACATTGTGAAATAATATCATCTGTAATTCTTTCTCCTAAACGGTGATCGAATACGAAGTTCTTACCGATGAATTTACTTTCTATCCCTTCTTCTTTGATCTGACGGGTATATTCAATGATTCCGCCTTCCAATTGGAATACATTTTTGAAACCTTGATGTTTGAAATAAGCACTGGCTTTTTCACAACGGATACCTCCAGTACAATACATCAACAGGTTTTTATCTTCTTTAAAATCCTGTAATTGTTCATTGATGATCGGTAAACTTTCTCTGAAGTTTTCCACATCAGGAGTAATAGCTCCTTCAAAGTGTCCTACTTCACTTTCGTAATGATTTCTGAAATCTACTACAATCGTATTAGGATCATCAAGCATATTATTAAATTCCTGAGCTTTTAAGTGAACTCCTTTGTTAGTAACATCAAAAGTTTCATCATTAAGACCATCAGCAACAATTTTATGTCTTACTTTAATAGTCAGCTTTAAAAAGGAGTGATTGTCTTGCTCAACTGCAACATTCAAACGGATTCCTTTCATAAAGTCATAAACCTCTAACGTATCGCGGAAAGCCTCAAATTGGTCTGCAGGAACGCTCATCTGAGCATTAATACCTTCATGAGCAACATAAATACGGCCAAGCGCATCAAGGGCATTCCAGGCTAGGAATAAGTCGTCACGAAATTTTTTGGGATCTTCAATTTTAGCGTACGCATAGAAAGATAAAGTAAGACGTTCCTTACCAGCTTCATCAATAAGTCTAGCTCTTTCTTCTGCGCTTAAGGTGTTATACAGTTGCATGCTATAAACGTTTTAAGTGAGAAAAATATTTTTGCAAAGATAGACATTTTAAATTAATTTTATAGGGCGGAAGGGATCGTGGCCATGAGTAATGAAAGATAATTTTTTCGCATGATACTTTGGTCGGCTTTATTTTGTCATTTTTTATTTAAGTTTTTTTTAAGTTTTGTTAACTACGAGCTTAACAATTATGACATAATACACAAAATGACATAATAGCCGTTAAATTTTAGTTAAAATTGAAACATAGCACACTAATTGATTACTTATTTAACATTAAATTTGTTTACTCAAAAACATAAAAAAGAAATTAATTAATAAACAAGAAAGATATACAATGAAGAGTACTTTAAAAAAACTATTACCATTTGCAGTAGTAGGAGTTGTTTCCGGAGCTACTACCGTTGGAGCTATACAATATTTCGGACATGGTTCCAACAATGGAGATCAATCTTATTTCACAACATCAGCCCCTAATACATCATTCGCAGGAATGAATACAGGTGCAGTAGGCGATGATTTTGTAAAGGCAGCTAAAACAACTGTTCCCGCTGTAGTTACCATTAAAAATTATCAAAGCAGAACAGCAAGCAGAGCGACTGAGCAGGATCTGTTCGATTATTTCTTCGGAGATCCGTTTGGAGGAAGAGGCCAGCAAAGGCAAAAGCAACAACAAGCTCCAGACAATATGCCTTCAGGAATGGGTTCAGGGGTAATTATCTCTCCGGATGGTTATATCATCTCAAACAATCACGTGGTAGCAGGTGCTAATAAACTTGAAGTAGTTTTAAGCAACAAAAAATCATATATCGCAACTTTAGTAGGAACTGACCCTAATACAGATATCTCTCTATTAAAGATTGAAGAAAAAGGACTTCCTTATTTAAATTTTGCTAATTCAGATAATATTGAAGTAGGACAATGGGTACTTGCCGTAGGAAACCCACTAGGGTTAAATTCTACCGTAACTGCAGGTATTGTTTCTGCTAAAGGAAGAGGAATCGGCATCTTAGGAAGCCAAGGAAAAGCAAGCAACCCAATTGAAAGCTTTATTCAGACGGATGCCGCTATTAATCCAGGAAACTCCGGAGGTGCTTTAGTAAACACCAATGGTGAACTTATCGGAATCAACTCTGCAATTCAGTCTACAACAGGATATTATCAAGGATATGGATTTGCTGTTCCATCAAACTTAGCAAGAAAAATTGTTGAGGATATTAAGAAGTTCGGTATTGTACAAAGAGGTTTCTTAGGGGTTTCATCATTAGACCTTTCCAATGACCAACAAGTTCAGGCTTATAACAAGCAATTCAAAACCAACATTAAATCTGGTGCCGGAGTGTATGTAACAGGATTTGGTGATAATAGTGGTGCAGAAGATGCAGGTCTGAAAAAAGGAGACATCATTACAAAAATAGACAACTATGAGATTTCAGATTTTGCTGATCTTTCTATGTCTATCGGAAGCAAACGCCCTGGTGATAAAGTTCAGGTAACCTATTCAAGAAATGGTAAAGAAGCGACAACCAATGTAACGTTAAGAGATCAAAAAGGAGGAACTTCTACCAGAACTAAAGCTGACCTTAGCGTAACAGAAAAAATCGGAGCTGAGTTTGATCCGCTTACTGAAAGATTCAAAACTGAATACGGTTTGAATAGTGGTGTAGTGACTAAGAATGTATCTGAAGGAGGTGAAATGGCCAAGATCGGAATTGTAGACAACTACATTATTATCGAAATCAATGGTAAGCCGGTAAATTCACAAAAAGATATCGAAAGCATTCTGAATAAATACCAAGGAAATGTACAGGTAAAATTTGTAGATGACTACGGAAGAATGTACACTAAAGGATTTAAAATGCCTTAATCAACAAACTAAACAATAGTTATTTTCATATCAACAGAAAAACGCTGCAAATATTTGCAGCGTTTTTTTATTATTTATTTGGGTTTATTCATTTTCTCAGCGATCCTTTTTTTCTTGTTCCGTTCATAAATTACTTCTACAATCTTACCACCAATCCAGGAAAATGGAAAAAAGGTAAGAAAGATTGAAATCTTATAAAACGTAGGATGGTAAGGAAAAATAATCACATCCAGCATCGCTATAAAAAGCATGATGAAACCGATCAGGATTGCATAGGCTACTTTTGCGTATTTAACGATGATAGCCGTTGCTACTCCACCAATGGTAGTTCCTAATCCGGAAATAAACAAAAGAAAGCCAAAAAAGGCCTTATCGTCTTTCATACTGAAAAGAAATCTTTGCCAATGCTCAAACGGAGCAAAAGCTTCGAAAGTAACCCATTGCGGAAAAGCTCTTATACCAAGAGTAATTATAAGCCCGGTTATTACAAGGCCTATCAATACCGCAAATGTATTTCTTATAAAGTTCATTAATCCTGGTGTGCGATCATAGAGATTTCAATATCCACATTTTTAGGCAAACAAGAGACCTGTACTGTTTCACGTGCAGGATAGCTTTCTGCATCTAAATAAGAAGCGTAAATATCATTCATTACAGCAAAGTCATCCATGCTTTTAAGGAAGATTGTTGCTTTTACAACATTTTTAAAAGTCATTCCAGCTTCGGTAAGGATCGCTTCAAGATTTTTCATTACCTGATGAGTTTCCTTTTCAATTCCCTCTACCAGTTTACCTGTTGCAGGATCTACAGGAATTTGTCCGGAGATGTATAAAACTCCGTCTGCCATATTCGCTTGAGAATAAGGACCGATAGCTGCAGGTGCGTTAACTGTATTGATTATTTGTTTCATATACGGATATTTATTTTTTTGTAAAATCATCTTTCATTACCCACCATAAGTTAAGCAATTTCATGATAATCTTGTTAGATTTATTTTGGTTGCAAATATAAAATTTATATTGTCAAATGCCAATCTGATATTAGAAAGGTGAATTTGGCTGTGTAAAGCTTCTGTCTTTATACTTCAATGCATCACTTAATATATTGGCTTTGATCCCAATAAAGAAGTCATACACTTTATATTGTCCGAATGGTACCCAGTTAAAATTAATGGTAAAACTTCGTTGATCTCTTGAAAAACCAATTCTTGTATATGCCAGTTCTTTAGTCACCAGGTCATAGTGAGTACTTCCGGTAACATTCCAGTAAGGAGTAAGCTTAACACTTCCTTCAAGACCTACAGAAGCAATTTTACTTCCTTCTCTTTTAAGCTGTCTCGAATAGGCGTAGTTGGCATTCACATTCAATGTCCATGCTTGATTGAAATGCGCATAATGGTCATCATCAAAATAATAGTTTTCATTTCGGATCTCCCCTTTTGAACTATATTTTTTAGCATAATCCGTTTTTTCACCAAAAATTTCGCTGCTTAACGGATAAGATACCTGAATATTGAATCCTTGTACACTGAAACCTCCAAATTGTTCTGTTCTGATTCCCGTATCCTGTCCCGGAAGGAATTGAATTTTATAAGGATCAAGAGAAAGACTTGTATTAACAGTAAGCTTATTATTAAAGAAAGAAGATTGACCGTTGATTGTAAGAATAGACCAAGGGTGATCTTTAGCCGCAAAGTTGTAGCTTCCTGTAAGATTTAAGGATTCAAAGATCTTAATTTTCTTTACTCCCGTAGAATCGCTCTTAGATTTCACTTTCATTTCAATATTATTTCCAATACTGAATCCCAACGCTCCTACCAATCCGCTTGGCGGGCTTCCTATAATTCCTTTTTCAAAGATAGAATAAGGGGTAAGGGCACCCGTTGCATTATAATAATTTTTATAATATCCGAAACCAGGGCTTGAAAAATCCGGAGCATAAGTAAACCCGATACTAGGAGTCATCATATGTCTTACCGCTTCAATGACAGATCCTTTTTTAAACTTCATCATTCCATACAAAGTAGTCTGAAGACTCGCAGTGGTAGAGAATGAAGAATATCCGGCAAACTTTTTATTGATTTCATCCACTGTAACATTCGCTACAGGATCATAGTATCTGTTCAACGTTTTTGTAGTTAAAGCATTATCCACATTTGCACTTAAACTGAATGTAAAATATTTAGCTAAAGTAGTATTTGTTGCTAAGGAGATATTATTTTTAAGACCTGTTTGCATTTTATCCCACATTTCTTTTTTGAACAACTCATTTTCCTGAGTATTCACAAAGTTGGTAAGGTTAAAACCTGTATTTACAGTAATATTTTCAAGAAGCCCTTGTCTTACTCCTGTTTTGGATTTAAACAGATAAAACTGGTTTATCGCAACGTTCATCTGTGGAAGACGAAGGTCTGCCAATCCCGTTGCAAAGTTTTGAGAGTAAGATGCCGTTCCCGTAATGGTCATTGGAAGTTTCAGAAATCTTTTGGTAAGAGTTACCGTTGAATTCTGTTGAGTATTCAATACATTCTGATTGAAAATATAATTATTGTTAAGCGGGTTGTTATAGAACTTTGTACTTACAATATCCACTGAAGCACTAAAAGTCAGGAAAGGATTAGCTTTTGAATCCTGAGAGTGTGTCCAACTGATCCTATAGGTACTGTTTCTTGTATAATCATCCAATCCTTTAATCCCTCTTACCATGGTTCCAATGTCCGCATTAAAGCTTCCCGAGTAACGGTATTTTTTCTGGTAATTCATTTGTGGGCGTAAATTCCAGCTTCCTTTGGTATAAATATCCGCAAGTAATTTAAGATCAAAATGCTCCCCAATCGGCTGATAATATCCAATACCATTCAGAAAAAATCCTACATCTTCTCGCTCTCCAAAACTCGGAATCAAAATACCTGCTGCACGTTTGTCCGAGAACGGCAATATGGCAAAAGGCATAATAAGCGGTGTAGGAACCTGTTCTATATACATTTGAATAGGCCCTGTAACGATCTGGGATTTTGTCTTGGATTTTATCAATTTGATATTGGAGGCTCTCATAAAGTAGTCTGCCGCCGTATCTTTTTTCTTAACGAAATATTCATCGGTTGTATAATCCGCTCTTCTCATAGCGAATACCGAATCGTTATATTTTTTAGTTTTCTGAGCTACAATTACCCCTTCACTCTCTTCAGTTCTTGCATTGAAAGCAATAGCCTGCTTGGTTTTGGTATTATAGCTGAATTCGTTGGTTTCGTATTTTTTCCCAGCCTGCGTCGTAATTACAGGCTCTATAATCTTTCCTAAAGAATCTTGTTTCCCTCTGGCATAGATCAGATTTTTGTTATCATCAATGGAAATATAATCCGCATCGATCTGCATATCCTGATATTTTACCTGGGCATTCTTATTAAGGAATGTCATTTTTTTAGGGATATCTCGTCGCTGATCATCGGCTTTTGTATGAAGTACATCATCTAAAGCTTCTTTTTTTGCAACAATGGTATCCTTTTTGGAAATAGTATCATTAACCGCATTTTTAGGCAATTTTTCAGGTGTTTTCTGTGCTAAAAAATTGTTAAAAATTAGGATAATTAAAATTTGTAATATATTTTTGAGGACGGTTTTGGCCAATTTTATTCTATATAATTAAGGCTCAAAATTAATATAATTTTTATAACTGTAAGATGCACAAACAAAATTTTAAAATAATTTTATCATTTCTCCTTATCCTAATCAGCAACTTTTTTTTCTCTCAAAAGAAGTTTACTATAGTTCTTGATGCGGGACACGGAGGTAGTGATCATGGAGCCAACAGGACTTATTCCGACATTGGAAGAATTGCAGAAAAAGACATTACACTGGCTATCACTTTAAAGGTAGGAGCCATGCTTGAAAAAAACAGAGACTTTAAGGTAATCTATACCAGAAAGATTGATGAATATCCTTCTTTATCTGACAGAACAAACCTTGCCAACAGAAGTAAAGCGGATCTTTTTGTATCTATTCACTGTAATTCTTCTGCAAGACCTACAGCTTATGGTACGGAAACATATGTACAGGGGCCTAACCAGAACAATGAAAACCTGGAAGTTGCCAAAAGAGAGAATGATGTAATCTTTTTGGATGAAAAAGATAAGCAGATCTTCGGATCTTACAATCCTGAGTCTCCCGAATCTTTAATTGCCTTGAAACTTCAGCAAAGTAAATATCTTGAATCCAGTCTTCTTTTAGGCGGATTGGTGGAAGACAACTTTGTAAATAAGGATAAAAGATCTTCCAGAGGAGTTTTCCAGAAAAACTTACACGTTCTTCGTATGAATGCCATGCCTTCTGTTTTGATTGAAACAGGCTTCATCAACCACCCGGAAGAGAGTCATTATATTGCTTCTGAAAAGGGGCAGAGTGAAATTGCCGAGAGTATCTATAATGCCATCATCGATTATAAAAAAGCAGTTGACAGAAAATCCGGAGGTTCTATAGCCATGAAAAAACAGGAACCTGAAAAACCGGCAGAAACTCCATTGAAGAACGATTTCAGAATATTATTGATGAGTTCTCCTACGAAATACAATGAAAATGATCCCGCACTTAAAGGCTTGAATTACGTTCTTACGATCAAGGAAAATGGACAATATAAATATTACTATGCGGTAACCAATATGGCTTCTGTAAAGGATATCAACCTTAAAACTGCTAAAGACGCAGGATTTAGAAACGCATTTGCGGTAGGATTTATGCCAAACCAACGAATCAGTATGGGATATTACACCATAGAGGTTTATTCGGGAGAAAAACTGAACGGAAATTCCTATATCCTGCAAAACCTTAAAGATGTAGAAAGAGAGAAAGACAGTGGCGTTTTCTATTATACTTATGGTAAGGTTTATACCCTTGAGGATGCTGTAAAGTTACAGAAAGAACTTGAAGGTAAAGGAATTAAGAATACCGTGATTCAGAAAGTTTATAAATAGTTAAAAAATAATTTTGAAGTTTCAAAAGCTTTTTCTACTTTTGCAACCTCAAAATTAAGGCCTATTCGTCTAGTGGTCAGGACTCAAGATTTTCATTCTTGCAACAGGGGTTCGATTCCCCTATAGGCTACACTTCAGGAGAAATGATATCATAATCATTTCTCCTTTTTATTTTAATACACCTCTATTTATTGGGAAGTATTGCCTGGTATTTTTCGATAAGACAAGCACTCCTTTTCATTTCATCTATTCGAAACCATACATAAGCAGTCTTTTTTAGCATTGAATCCTTACAGCCTTTATTCATACAATTGAAGGTTATAAAAGGAGACTTTTCATCTGTAAATTGAGGCTAACAATAGCTGTTTTTTTTCTTTTCAGCCATTATTCTTTGTTATTTCAAACTACAGCAATAAAAAAACACCTAATTATAGAATACTGAAACACTGGTACTTATTATTATACCTATAAAAATATCGCACCTTTTTCTCTAAAAAGTCATTCTAATTACGGTATATCTCACAAAAGTATTATATTTGCAAAAATTTTTTAATAAATTTAACCATAATTGATCAGTCGAATATGGTTACACTGATGAAAAATATTATTGATAAACCCAGGTCTGTAGTGATCTACAGGCTATCAAATTTTATATCATGCCGGATTTAAAAATACAAGAAGCGAAATTGCTTTTTAAGAAAATCCACTCTAACCCAAAAAGTTATGATTTACAAATCAATGAAGACGGGATTACAGGCAAGGATGATAAAATAAGTTTCAGACTTTATAGGACAGGAGAAAGGGTTGCTTTTGAAGTAACAATAGATGGACTTACTTTCACCAATACTACTGGAGAATGGAACAACGCACTGATCATGTTGGGAAATACGATCAAAAAAATAGAGAAAGAACAAGAAAATTTAAAAATAGAACAAGCAATAGATAAGCTTAGAAAGTACCTTTCAGAAGAAAATTAAAATTTTTCAAAATAAATTTGGTAGTTTAAAAAAAAGTTTATAGTTTTGCACTCACATTTGAACGATATGGCAAATCATAAATCAGCACTAAAGAGAATCAGACAGAACGAAACTAGAAGACTTCGTAATAGATATTATCACAAGACTGCTAGAACAGCATTGAAAGCCTTAAGAAATGAGGAAAACAAAGCTGCTGCAACAGAGCAACTGCCAAAAGTTATCGCTTTATTGGATAAATTAGCTAAGAAAAATATTATCCACAAAAACAAAGCGGCTAACTTAAAAAGCAAATTGACAAAGCACGTTAATAAATTAGCGTAATAAGTATAGCGGCCCGTTCGTCTATCGGTTAGGACCTCAGATTTTCATTCTGGTAAGAGGGGTTCGATTCCCCTACGGGCTACTTAATTTTTAAAAGCCACTGAAATTTTACAGTGGTTTTTAAAAAGAAAGTTGCAAAGCTATCACTTAAAATAATCTAACCGGCCCGTTCGTCTATCGGTTAGGACCTCAGATTTTCATTCTGGTAAGAGGGGTTCGATTCCCCTACGGGCTACAAACTAAGAGTTGATACTTATAAAAACAAGACTAACACATTACTCCGGTAATGGAAGATAGAGGGCCCGTTCGTCTATCGGTTAGGACCTCAGATTTTCATTCTGGTAAGAGGGGTTCGATTCCCCTACGGGCTACCAAAAAGGACTTTTTCGAAAGTCCTTTTTTCGTTTTTATACATCTCTCCTATCTTTTTGGGGATTCAGTCTACTCCATTATACTATAAAACGAACATGATTGGGATGAAATGTACACACCAATCTAATCAAAAAGCGAAAAGAAACACCTTCCCGCTTTCATTCGAGACTTCTTAATATCTTTTAGGCTTCGATCAGCCTTTGTATTTAACATTCATCATTCTCTCCGTCCTCACTCAAAACCATTTATTTTGCGGAATATTAAATTTTATTAAAAAAATCACCAAAAATGGAAATATTATTTTTCACATCTTCTTTTATTCCTTAAATTTGAATAAAACTATTCATCCAAAATCAATAACATGAAATTTAATTTACTTTTGAGAAATGATTTCTCTTTAAAAGGTGCTCTTGTTGCATTGCTTTTATTCTTCACACAATTTTTATTTGCCCAGAACAGAATCTATGCTCATGCTCAGAGTTCCGGTGTATTTGGAGTTGCATGCTTAGGCTGCCGGGTAGATAATCCATTAAATGCCGTTGGAGGAAATGAAGATGACTATTCCACCATGGTATTAGGAACAGCATTATTGGGAGGAATTCAGCAAACATTAATTTTTCCTGATCTAAGAGCTGACACAAGACTTGTAGTAGGTATCGGAACGGATAACATTCCTTTATCTGTACAATTATTAAGTGGTGTAACCCTTGAAACCATGAACGGAGGAACATCTAATGAAGACCGAAGAACGATAGACATAAGTCTTTTAAAACTGGGAGCAACTCCTAACAGAGGTACAATAGAATTTAAACCTGCAAAACCTTATGATGGAATCAGAATTGGACTAACCGGAGGAGTATTAAGTCTTGGCGGCGGATTCAGAATTTATTACGCCTATCAGGATCCTTTGATTCAATTATTGGCTCATAGCCAGAATGGACAAGTAACTTTAAGTGGAAATGTAAATGTAGAAGATTCCGAAGTTGCTTTAACGAATACTTCAGGAAAAGAGGTCTACCGTTCAAAACTTAGAAGCAATACATTTGAGTCTAACCAACCTGGAGGTGTTTACATCATGACTCTTCAGACTAAAGAAGGCAAAACTTATTCTAAAAAAATTATAATTAAATAAATAAACGATCAAAAAAACGGCAGTCTTTTTAAAGGCTGCCGTTTTTTTTGCCTACAAAGCTATTCTATATTAATTTATAAACAATAATTTTAATTAATTTAAACAATTTATCAATACATATTAAAAAATACAAATAAAATAAACAACATAATTATTTTATTTATAAATTTACACTAAACTGGAAAACCAAAATTTTTTATATATGAAAACTAATTTATTATTGAGTTCGCGCGCATTGAAAGCCGTAGTTTTTGCTTCATTCCTATTTTTGGCAGGCGGAAAGTCTTTCGCCCAGATCGTAAAATACTATGCTAACGCCCAGGAAAGTAAAGTATATGGTGTCTGTATAGGATGCGGAGTGGTAAATCCATTGAATGCCATTGGCCCTAACGAAACTGACTATTCTGTATTACAGGTATCTATTGGTTTGTTAGCTCGTACTGAACAAACCTTGATTTTCCCTAACAGTGCATACACTAACAAATTGGTGATTGGTATTGGGTCTAATGGGACTCCTCTAAGTGCACAAGTATTAGGAGGCGTATCTATTGAGACATTCAACGGGGATGTTTCCAACAACGACTACCAAAACCTAAACAATGATATTTTAAAGCTTGGAGCCGGTGATCCAAGCAAAGGTGAAATTGAACTTACCATGAACAAGCCTTATGACCGTATTAAGATTAATGTAAATGGTGGATTATTGAGTTTAGGAGGAGAGTTTAGAGTATATTACGGATACCAGTACAAAGATCCTTATATCAGCTTAATGGCTCATGCTGAAAACGGGCAGATCACACTGGATAAAAATTTAGTATTGGACGGTTCAGAGGTAAGTCTTATCAATACTTCCGGAAAAGAGGTATTCCGTTCCAAACTGAAATCCAATACGTTTGAAACAAGACAGCCGGATGGCCTCTACATCCTCAACCTTCAGACGAAAGAAGGCAAAACATACTCCCGAAAAATTATGATCAAATAAACAAAAGCTTACAACCGGCAGACTTTAAAGTCTGCCGGTCTTATTTCATACCCATCCCTACGGATGAATTCTATTGTCATCATTAAATCTCAAAATATGAAAACAAGTTTATTACCAGATCAATACCCAATAAGGGTATCCTTATCCGTTTTATTTTTTTTTCTGATGAGTATATGGTATTCTGCACAGAATAAAAAATACGCCAACATTGAGAACCATCAGATTTCTGGCATTTGTTTAGGATGCAGTGTTGAGAATTCACAGCATGCAACAGGAAATAATGAAAATGATTATTCAACCTTAAAAATTGGCATCGGAGTTCTCGGCAAAGTTGAACAGACCTTAATTTTCCCACAAACTGTTACTAAAAAACTGATTATTGGTATCGGTTCAGATCATATTCCGCTATCTGTTTCTTTACTCAATGGAATCACTGTGGAAACCATGAACGGAACTATATCCAACAATGATTCCAGAGCGATAAATGGTAATATTCTTAAAATAGGCACCGAAGCCAGCAAAGCAATGATTGAATTGAGTCCTGCCCAGGGATATGACCGTGTCAAAATAAGTTTGAATGGCGGACTCCTTAATCTAAGCGGTGGACTCCGGATCTATTATGCTTATTATGAAGAACAATGCACGATTCCTTTTACGCCTATTCATCATTATTCACTTAATGGAAATACATTGGATATGCCTGGTGGAAATATTAATCTCATCCGTGTAGGAAGCCATGAGGAAGCATATTCAAATAATATGATCTGTGAGCAGGGGTTTACTTATTCATCTCCGGATTCCACGTATGTATTCAAAGCAAGTGATTTTTTAAATGTTCCATCTCCAAGAAGTCCGAGAACTGTTTCTTTTTGGGCACGTATTGAACAGGGAGGATCTGTAAGTCTTACTCTATACGGTGAAAAAATAAAAATAACCTCAGACAGTATTGTCATCAAGCCCGTCAATGAGAATCATAATTTTGATAAAAGGATCTTCGGAAGGATGTTTAGAAAAAATCCTGCTACTGCAGGAGCTTTCAATTTCTATGTTATTAATTTCAACAATGATCCTACTCCGCCTTATACCACAAACAGCAACTTTTACCAACCTAATGACAAAACTTTCCCTCCTTATTACCCGGTAGATCTGAAAATTTCTGTTAATAGTCAATCGTTACCTGGTTCATTCAATTTCTTTAACAATGGAAATATATTGAGTACTTATCCTACGACTATTTACACCACCCATTGGGCACCTTATTATACCCAAGGAGCAGATCTTATAAACAATGAGTTTATCATTTCATTGAAAACCTCACAAATTGACGAATTTTTCATTTTCGACAGAAAGTTTTATCCTGAAGAACTTTTCAAAGCTTATTCGTCGAGTCCTACTAACAATTCTGTTACCACAAAAACGGCTTCCATAAACGAAAATAAAATATTTACAATTTCACCTAATCCTACTTCCGGCCAGATTACCCTAAACGGAAATATCCCATTGGCTGGTTCTGAGATTTCCATCAGAAACACATCAGGAACGGAAGTCTATCATTCTCTTTTCAGATCCAAAACTTTTGAGCTACCTGTTTCTATTCCGGGAGGCGTTTATATGCTTACCCTGCAGACTCAGGATAAAAAGATCTATACCCGAAAGATTATCCTGAACCGATAAACTTGGTGAAAAGAGGAGCTCCTCTGCTGGTTCCTCCTCTTTTCACTTTTCAATAACATCAAATTTTACTATATGAAAAAAAAAATTCCTGTCAGTGTTTACTACCGAGAATCGCATTGGCAACCTTAGTATTTCTTACCAAAACATTTTTATATGCCCAACTGGAAAAGACATATATCAGTGGGCAAAGCAAACAGGTTTATGGAGTTTGTTTACTCTGCTCTGTGGAAAACCCACAAAATATAATAGGGAATAATGAGAATGATTATGCCACCTTAAGAATACCTGCCGGAATTTACGGTAGAATTGAACAAACCTTTATTTTACCTGCATTGTCCCCAGCCTACAGGAAAGTCACAATAGGAATAGAAACTCCTAATGTATCCATCAAAGAACAAGCGAAAAGGGAGATTTATATTGAAACATTTAATGGAATCTCTTCAAACAATGATCGCAAAAGGCTAGACAGCAATATGCTTAAACCCGGTTCAGATCCGCAAAAAGGAACCATTGAGTTCCCTGTTACCCAAATGTTTGACCGAATCAAGCTCACCGTGCATAGCGGACTTATCGGCTTGGGGGAAGAACTTAGAATTTATTATGTTCAGCAGCTTCCCACTCAATTTACAACATGTGGCAACCCACCTCTGGATCCGTTTTATTATTACACTTTCAATAAAGAAGATAATGATACAGTTTTTGGGAATCCACAAGATGTCATCAGAAACAAAATATTTCCCGCTCCATCTTCCGCTCCCATCTTTCATAACAATCTAGTCTGCCAAGAAGCACTTAGCACTGGTACAATTCCATCTTCTTTTGAAATGTTTATTGACCCTTCCCTTTCACAAGGTTCAAAGACCATCTCCTTCTGGGCAAGAATGGAAAAGCCGGGTGCAGTTTTCGGTTTTTTTGGTTTTAATCTACAAATTGCAGTAAATTCTTCAAAGGTTATGGCAGAACAAGTTCCTTTGGATGGCCCAATACAGGCTGAACAGATGAATACTCCCGGACAATTAAACCATTTTACCATTGTTTATGATGATACCAAAAGTCTCTGTATCTATAAAAATGGATCACTAGCCACCCCTTCAACCCCTGGTGAACAGAGATGTATAAATGCAAATCCGGATATAGGAAAGATTGATTTGGTAAGTATGACTCTCAGAGATGCAAAAGTTGATGAACTTATCATCTATAAGAGGGCGCTAAGTTCTGCTGAAGTCTCGGCATTAGCTTGTTCTTATGGCATCCTACCTGGTTGTGAATCCAATGTGAACAAGAATACCCATTCAGCAATGCAGACATTGCCTGCAAAAGAAACTTTCACCGTTTCTCCCAATCCCACTTCCGGGCAAATTTCTCTTGAAGGAAGTATCCCATTGGCTGGTTCTGAGATTTCCATCAGAAACACTTCGGGAACGGAAGTCTATCACTCCCCTTTCAGATCCAAAACTTTTGAACTGCCTGTTTCTATTCCGGGAGGCGTTTATATGCTTACCCTGCAGACTCAGGATAAAAAGATTTATACCCGTAAGATCATCTTAACTCGATAATAACAAATATATCTCAGGTCTTTGCGTGAAAGAATATTTGCAAGTTCAATCAATCACTACACCTCGTTCAGGATAGCAGAAACCTCTTTTAACGATAAAAGCTTTCTTTTAAATTCTTGTTCCTTCATCAATAAGTTGATTAATGGTCAACTTATTTCAGGACAGGACAGAAGCATAAAATAAGCCGTCTCCAGAATGAGACGGCTTATTTATTTGATTTTTTGAATCTTATTAATCCAACTTTAACCGGATATCTTATTTATTTTAGAATATGTGTAAGGTTAGATATGGCCTGATTAATTTATCTTTACCGGAATAGTACATGACGTTCCTCCTCCTGTTAAGGTAAAGTTTACATTTCCAGATGCAGTAGGGGTTCCCACGACATTCAATATAAAATCAATTTTACCGGAATTCACACTCTGAGCTCCGATAAATCGAACCCCGTTCACGATATTGGTTTGCAAACTTACGGCCCCCGGTTCACTCACATTAAGAGTGATTCGAATATATCCTGAAGCAGACATATTCACATTTAAGTAAGAATTATTAACAACTGTAGTGCAATCCATGGTAAAAACAGCAGGCTTAATAGACTGAAAGTTTCTCCATTGTGTTCCGTCCCAAAAGTTGGCTCTTTTAGTATCTGTATTCATAATCCACATACTGTTTTCTGATGGCCCTAAATTCATTCCATTTCTGGTAACAGTATTTATTCTTGGAAAAATCATTCCTTTATTGTTTGCCTTTACTTCTAGTACTGATTTCATATTGGGTGATTCTGTACCAACTCCTACTTGAGCGCCGAACAATGTAAATCCAGCAATTCCTATTAATAACAAAAGCTTTTTCATAAAGTAAATAATTTTAGTTAACAGGTCCGGTTTTAATTGCCCATTCAAAAATATTCATATACAATTTTCCAAAAATATTGGCAGCTGTAAGGGTAGAGTTCCCAGCCCAATCTATATTTCCCAGAATAATGTAATTATCTTTCATAACAATTAAAGCTACTGTACTATTGGCACCACTTCCATAGGCTAATACTTTCCCCTCTCCCAGCACTGCTGACTGGTTAGCCCCTGAACCCGCTGCAGGGAATGCCTGAGATCTGAGATCTCCAAAACTTCCGTTAAGAGGGATTTCGTTTTCGGCTGTAAAGACTCCGGACTGATTTCCATAGTAGGGACCTGCGTATCCTAAAATATTAGCAAAAATAGCATGATCACTATCATCAGCATGAAAAATAGCTACTCCTTTGTGATTATCAACCCATGCTCTTATAGCTTGTATCTTATCATTAGCTGTGCGCCAGTCATTGGTAGCAGGCCATCCACACCATAAAATATCCGCGGAATTAAGTTTGTTGGTAAAGCTTGCTAAACTTTCACTTGCAGTACCTTCCACATAATTGAATCCTGCAATTTTAACGGTTCCACTTGGTGAAAAATTACCTGCCAATGTTGTTCTTAAAGTAGAGGTAAATGAATTAGAAGTTGGCCCCAATGTGGAGTTCCAGTATTCTGGCAATAAACTCATCACCGTATAAACTTTAGTAGCACGGTCAATAATTTTAATGGTCACAGAACAGGTATTCGGAGGTGTCTGAGTATCTGTAAAAGTAAACACTGCATTATTGTTAGCGGCTGTTGGAGTTCCTATAGCTGTTAACTTAATCAACTGAGGGCCGAGAGCGGTAATATTTCCGGCCCCTGAGTAATACACTCCCGAAATGGTATTACTCTGCAGGCTCCATGTTCCTATAGTTGATGCATTAATTTCCAGTGTGATAATAGACTTTGCGGGCTCGCCAACCACAAGATTAGAAGAAATTGAGGCTGTACTGCAATTAATGCTAAAAGTACTTTGCCCTTCTGCATTTCCACATGCATCGTACCATTGGGAGCCATTCCAAATATTATAGCATTTTGTGGTGGTATTAAAAACGGTAAGCCCAATTTCGGTGGCACCTAGCCCTGAAATATTGCTTATTTCTGTTGTAGACAGCCTTGGCAGCAGGACTCCTTTATCCGTAGAGACAACATCCAGTATGGATTTTGGGTTAGGTGTACCTGTATTAACTCCTACCTGGGAACTTAAGATACAAAACAGTAAAGATCAATAATAAGGTTTTTTTCATGTTTTTATTATTTTAATATTAGTATATTTTTATTGATAATAAATTTGTTTTATATCTAGGATTCAGAAAGTACACATCCGTCTGTATTTCATTTAAAATCAATATCATTTCATCAAAATACGGTGTGATATAAGAAAAAGGAGAAAAATAGAATCTTGAATTAAAATATCCTCACCATTAAATATATAATTTATTTTTAAACTATATTTTACAAAATTCACAACAATAATTTCATTTAACCCACATCATTGATTATTTTTATTAATAATTTTATAAAAAATGTATTTCATTTTTTATACTCCCAAAAATCAACCTATTCCATAGCTACCTCAAAAGCATAATAAGAGTGAAGTATCAATACTACATATATCCTACAAAGTTTTCGAATATTGCTTTTAATAGGACATAATACGTGATCAACGTTATTCAACATATGATAATTGGATAGTCAGCAAAGTAGTATTAATAAGGCAGGTTATATAGAACCTGCCTTATCGCACTTGTGTACCATTAAAATAGACTTGTGATGTTAAACCAAAACTGTTTTACGATTTTCAGTGCCCAAACAAATATTAAACTAGAAATATACACTCATGAGTTACTGCATCATCCATGCTACTGCATTAGCATATAAAATACTGTTATAAACTATTGAGGAAGCTGAAGTTCCTGTACCAAAATTGATCTTTGGGATAGGTTTAGCGGATGCATCTACTCCTGCCGGATATGATGTTGCTGAAGTATTGGCTGATGCTCCTAACGGGAATCCACCATCTCCCCAAAAGAATAATTTGTATGTTTTATGAACAAAACCAACGATCTGACCGTTGTTTGTGGATAAAATGTCAACATTTGAACTGTTGATATTCGCATTAGTATAAGAACTGGAATCATCATTATCATCCCCTACCAATTTTCCTCTTGCATCTCCAAAGGGCCCGTTCAGGATAGGATGACTAAGATTAGCGATGGGCTTAACCAGTCCAGTAGCGGTAGCTGCATTATGAGTGGTGGTTCCCCCAAAGATCTGATTCAGCAACTGATTAGGCTGTGCCTGCTGCAGGAAGATCATTGCCCGGCCACCTTTATCCAGATAATTTTTAAGGGCAACTGCATCTGCTGCATTAGACGTATAATCCCATGTAAAAATAATTATATAAGGATTGTATGTGGCAATGTTTGTAGCAAGGTTACCCTGTGCAGTACCTATAGACCTGATATCAAATCCTTGGGATGGAACAGTTCCTGTAGGACCAAAATTTGCTAATGACTGCAATATCGTTGTAGGAGCTGTTGTATTTCCCGGATTGGGTGTATACATCCCTCCACCCAGAGATAGAATCATTCTTTTGGGAATCACCCCTGAATTTACATTCACAGAAAAACTGCAGGACTGCCCTGCGATATTTATTGTGAAAGAAGCAAGTCCTGCTCCGGATGGAGATCCCGAAATATTGAGAGAAATACTTCCACTCCCATTCGCCAATGTTCCCGCTACAGCCGAAGCTGTAAGGCCTGAAACTCCTGAAGAGGCTGCTGCTATTGCCGGATAAGACTGCCCCGTTGCGTTTGTATAATTAATTATTTTGGTACCACTAGACTGGGCCCCTGTAGTGAAAGTTCCATTAAGAGAACCACTGGAACAATCTAAAGTAAAACCAGGGCCAGGCGTAGGCCCACATTGATCACACAAACAATTTGACCATCCTGTAGATTTAAAAACTCTTACACAACTCAGTGTGGAATCATACATAATTGTCCCTATGGCAACATCACCTCCTTTGGGATTGATCATGTTTTTAGGATCTGCATTGGTAGGAAGAACCAACCCCATATTATTGGTGGTTTCTTTATTGATGTCCAAAGCACCTCTGGGATTGGCTGTACCTATACCTACTTGGGAAAATAAAATACTCGTAAAGAATATTAAGGGTAATACATAATTTTTTCTGCTTTTCATTTGGTTTGATTTTGCAGCAAAAATATATTTTAGGTACTTCAATCTCCGAAAATACACATACGCCTTAGATACAACAACACCAATATCCATGGTACTCAAGACACTCTACACGCATCCTACGACCTCAGTAACTGAAAGGGTGTAAGCCTTATGTTTTTTATCACAAGTATTCTAAAAATTTTTGAATAAAAACATACAATTTTCATTTTTTCGCAAAAAATATTAAATAAAATACGTCTTATCTTATCAAAAAACCCGGCCAATCTATGGCCGGGTCAGAGTGAAACTAAAATTAGCTATGCTAAAATTAATTTTTAATCAGCTTTTGCTGATAAACAGCTTTATCTGTAGTTGCTTTTAGAATATACATTCCTTTTGGCAGCATGCTTACATTTATCTGTCCATTATTGAACTGAGTATTGATAAGCTTACCTGAGATATCATAAATGGCAACGCTTACTACTTTCTCCTGTGTTTTGATATATAAAATATCTGTAACAGGATTCGGATAGATACCGAATTCCAGTTTTTTCACCTCAGCAGTTGCTAATGTAGAAGTAGTACTGTTTACTGTAAGTGTTCTTTCTACTACTTTCCCGTTTGAGTTGAAGCTGATTACAATATTTGATGTCCCTGAGCCTATTGGAGTAAGTACCAATTCTTCATTGACATTGATTTCAGCCATTACTACTGATGGATTAGAATTTGATTTTACAGATTTTATAATCGATGAACCAAAACTGTCTTCATCAGAAACCATTGTTTTCAGATCAATAGTTGTAGTACCTGTTGCAGTAACCTGTGATGGGAATGTATTGTTTACAACCGGAGCTGTATTATCCGGGAAAACCGCTAATGAAGGGAACCAATAATAATCAGCCAATGTTTTAGTATCAATAAGATTCCCATTATTATCAAAGGTATGAATCCAGTTTTTTTGGTAATGTGCTCCAAATCCACTTTCTGTAGTATTTAAAATAAGATTACCTGTAGAAGGATTTACACGAAGTGCTGCACCGTAAGGAATTTGTTTATAAGTTCCTGTTTGACCTGGTAATGTAATAAAGCTTTCATTAAATACCTTTGTAGTAACATCAAATTTTACCACCTGATTTCCCGGGTTAAATCCGGTACCGGCTTTGATCCAATACAATGTGTTTTCTGTATTACTTGCTGTAAAGCTTCCTGCATTCCAAGCGCCCCATGTGTCAGAATATTTTGTAGTTGGAATATTATAATACTGTACTGCAAGGGTGGCAGGATCAATATTAGCTAGTTTCTGATTCTGAATTGCCCATACACTTCCGTCTTTAGCCTGAACAACGGAAATAAAAGCTCCGGCAATAGTATTCACAACAGTATCTGTAGTTGGATCAATTACTAAAATTCCTGCAGTCTGTTTTACGGCAAAAACATATTTTGAAGTACGAATCATATTTCCGATCTGTCCGGTATATTGACTTCCGCCACCAGTTGTTGCAATCATATTACCAACCTGTAAATTTGCGATATCAAATAAGAAAATACCATTGGATGCTCCAATATATCCTTTATTCTCATTGACTCCCAAGAATGATCTTCCGTCTCCACCTCCAATGGTATTAAAGGTTGCAATTTTCTGCATCGTCTGCGCATTGGCAATAACTAATCTCCCGCCAGGAGTATATTGAGAATCTCCTCCGTCTGCGGCTTGCTTGGATACAAAATAGAACTTATCTCCATAGATTGTTCCAAATTGAGTAGTTGCCCCAAAAGCATGATTGTTGTTCGCATTGCTGTAAACACGGTAATTGATTTGTCCGTTATTATCTATAAAGTTTACAGAACCGTTAGTATGTCCAAACCATTCTTCATTCACCATAAAGAAACCGTTTGTAAAGTTGGTAGAACTTACATAAGGCGAAACAGGTGTTAAAGTAGATGAGATCGGTACTCCTCCTGAAGACGGGCTAAAGTTCCATACATCCCATGATCCGTTTTGGAGAATACGAGAAGAAGCTCCTAACCCTGAATATCCAAAATCAGGATCAGTAGGATCTTTCACCCAATAAGACCAATACCCGTTATACCAAGCAGATACCCAGTGATCGCTGGCATCTTTTGCAACATAATCATCAAAATCATACGCTGTTGTATTGACAATACCATTAACAGGATATAAAGGATAGGTTGTATTACCGCTTTTAATAAGTGCATTGGAATCCTGTCCGTTCAGATCAAATCCAAACCCTCCTATCGCAGTTCCGAACTGAGTTCCCTGATAAAGTAATGTGAAGAATCTCTTATCTGTCTTTGCAATCGCTTTAAGCATATCTTCGCCTGTTGCATTGCCATCCCATCTGAATCCCCATACCAAAGCATCAGGATTTTTACTATCATTCCACTGTACTACGAATGCAGCCTGGTTAGAACCGGTTCCCACCCAATACTGAATATCAGAAAAACTGATATTTGTTGTCACATTCTTATTGATGGTATTCAATTGGGTATTCCCCGGAATATCATTTCGTGGGACACCCTGCACTTTTATCTGAGCATTCGTGAAAAATGCAAACAGAAAAAGCAGAGTAAAAAGGTAAAACTTTTTCATTTTTATTAATTAAATTTATTGTTTGTTCTTATTTTTTTAAATGTAGATCATAAGCTCCTGCTACTTCTGTAGAAACCTCTCCAAGCCATCCGGCTTCCTGGTTGACCCCTGTGTATACTTTTACGAAATCAATTCCAGGGAGTTTTACATATTTTCCGTTTCTATCCACCGCCCATGAAATATCGATGTTGGAAGCCTCGTCATTATTGGGAGCATTATCTGCGTATCCGAATTCATAAGATTTCCCTACCCAATAGTTTCCTACACCGCTCTGATCGTAAAAATTATCTTTAAGCCTTGTTCCTGTAAAGCCGTAAGAGGCATCTGAAAACCATAGAGGATAATAGCTTTGTGAATGGAACGCATTTCTTGTTTTAAATCCTGTGTTCCCCTGGTTATCCTGCCATTTGATATATTCTATATCAGCCTGCCATGGATTGTTTCCAGGAACTGGAGTTTTATTCTCATTAGGTTTGAAATAGGTAATGCTGTAATTTTTTACGGTTGTATTTTTAAAATATTCACTTCCGGCAATTTCATACCATTCGTCATCATCAGGTTTTCCGTTTTTATTCTTATCATAGGCCACCATAATAATTCCCGGCTCGCAGTTTCCGGAACGCGGGTCAGTGGCTTCATTTCCAAAGAAGGCATTTCCCAGGATCTTAAAATCTCTTCCTTCCATATTGGGAATGGTATGGTCAAAGCCAAATACTACATATCCACCAAATCCTCCAAGGCTTACCATAGAAGGATTGGAACCCACGAGATAGTCATTGGCTTTCTTGATCATATTTGCGGTTGTATTTCCTTGTTCGAATTCAGGAATCTCATTCATAAACTGTCCTACAGCAGGGCGGAAGTCTAATACTTTGGAAATATATTGACTCAATGTTCCTTTTTCTTTAGTGACAACAATTTTGGAATGAAATACTTTATCCGCACCCACTTTTAGTGTTAAAGGATAGACCGCTGTTTTAGTACTGATAAATTCCAATTCGGAATTTTTAGAAATGATAGAATCATTAATGCTCCAGGTGATGTTTCCTGAAATATTGGTAGGAATACTCAATACTCTGAATCGTTCAATAGTATAAGCTGTATCTAAACCTTTAAACGTAGGAGGTATTACTTCAGGATCGGTAGGAACTGCTGTCACCTCATCGTCATGCTGACAAGAAGCTATGATTCCTGCCAACAAAAGAGACACAATACCAGTTGTTAAATAATTAATCGTTCTTTTATGCATGTTCTCAGTTTTTATTATTTATATAAAAAAGCAAAATGGGCAGGGATATTTCCGCCTTCAGTTTTCCATTTAAAATGTCCGTTTTTATCGAAGCAGTATACAAATCCCATCGATACATAGTTTCGGGCATCTGTCATATAAATGTCTTCAGTAATTGGATTTACGGCAATTCCGTAAGGTGTTTTAATGATTGATTCATACTCCTTATCCATAATTCTGTTGGAAATAACCTGCTCCGTCTTTACGTCTATAATTCCAAATGTCTTTACATAAGCGTGGGTATTATAGTTGAATTCATTTCCATAGTAATACAATTTATCATTCACAATGGTCATCTCACTGACTGCAATATGAAAGTCTTTTTTGATCACTCCTGTTGCTGCATCTACCAGGTATAAATTGGAAGGAATGTTATAATAATCTCCTCTTGAACTCACATATAAGTCCCCATAGTTATCTTTTTTAAGACGGTGAAGATTGATCGCTACATCAATTTTCTTCTTTTCAGTAAAAGTGTTCAGATCAATCACTGAAACGGTTCTGTCATAATTCGGAACCATGTATCCTCCGGAATTGGCAACAAATAATTGATTTCCTACAACTTCCATTTCTTCCGGCTGATATCCTACTGTTGCAGTACGCTGAATAGTAAGAGATAAAGTATCTATTTCTGCTACTTTTCCTTTTGGAGCTAGCGGGTTGATATCCACAGGCCCTGCATAACTGCTGGCATAGGCTTTTCCATCTTTAAAGGTCATATATCTGCAATTTTGTAAATAAATTGATTTGATATGCTTGGCGGTTTTGGCATCCAGCACTTCGATGGTATTGGAAACATTAACTACAATGTATAGCTTACTCCCGTAGATTTTAATATCATTTCCTACATCACCCAATTCTTTTAAAACATTGGGATTGATCTCTGAATAGATATTTCTGAAATAGGTTCCTTTGGTATAATCAAAAAAATCAAGGGTGCATTTGTTGCTGCCCATATTTCCTTCATTCAATACATAGAATCCTTTTATTGCTGTATTTTCAACAGGGCTTAGCCCTTCTACAACTTCCATGGGAATAATGATATCATCGGTACGACAGGAAACAAGCGCAATCAATGTCAAAAACAGAAAACAAATATTTAGCTTTTTCATAAATTAAAGTTTAAAGTGAGTCTGAAGTTTCTTCCCGGCATAGGATAATTGAGCACTACATCATAGTACTGGTTAAAAACATTATTCATTTCCAGATTAATTTTAAAAGGATGTCCGGCCAGGCTCAGTTTTCTCTGAATAGAAAGATCGTGGGTATACCAGGGCTGAATAAAATTGTACTGAATATTATCCAGCTGCCCATCATATCTTTTTCCTACATAGATTGTACTGTAATTGAAACTCCAGTCTTTATAATCAGCCATTAAAGTAAAGGATCCGCTATGCCATGGTGTATAAGGGATTTGTTCTCCATAATAGGTTTCTTTCTCTCCGGCATTGTTTGTTATGTCCTGAGCCTTCTGATAGGTATATGATAATAATGGTCTAATTTTCACATTCCCCAACATCATTTCAGCCTGTATGTTTACATCTGCCCCAATGATTTCAACCTTCCCAAGGTTTACCATCATCCAACGAAACATATTAGTGGTAGGTACAGCAACAATTTTATCTTTTACCCTGTTATAATATCCGTCTACTTTTACATAAAGACCTTTCAATAGGGAATGATTATATTTTTTTTGATAAGTAAATCCCACATCGTATTGATGAGTAAACTCAGGTTGCAGATACGTATTTCCAACACTCGTATAATACAGGTCATTAAAGGTTGGTAATCTGAAAATATTTTTATAGAAAGCTCTGAGGGTAAGCTCTGGTATTGATTCAGGCTGATAACTCATAAAGAAAGCAGGTGTCCATTCTCTCCTGTCATCAGGACGTTTATTCATTTTTACTTCCTCAAAGGTAAATGTCCCTAAAAGGCTTCCTAAAAACTTAAACCTGTTCCACTGATAAGTAGAAGCTAAGGCAACAAGCGTAGTATAGCGGGTAGGATATGAAAAGTTATACAAATTAGCATCCAGATTATTGTACTGAAAGTCTCCATTCAGACTGACATCCCAATTAGGAGTGATGGAGTATACATTGGAAGAGGAAAGATAAACTTCCCGTTGAATATAAGTATTGATGGCTGGCATCGCAGACTGAGACAACACCGTATCATTAAAATAGGTATAATCATAAGCAAACTTTGCCTTCAGCTGAGTTTCAAGCTTAGGAAACAGTTTTTTTCTGAAATTGGCCTGAACAAAATAATTTTCATCAAGCATTCTCGCTCCTCTTGCTTTAAAACGGTTCTTCACAATAGGTGCCGGAATACCACGGTTTGAAATATAACCATACCCCCGTATATTCCAGCTTCCGTTATTTAAAGTTCCATTAAGAGCCGTTTCAAAGCGCTTTGCTTTAATGTCGGAATCATATCTTTTGGAAATGGTATCAGAAGCAGTAGCTCCATTAGGATATTTCCTACTATAATGGAATTTGTAAAGACCATCACTTTGGAGAAATTCTGCACTGATGCTTGCTGAAATTCTTTTGGAAATCTTTTGTTCTAAGCGGAAAGAAGGATTAAATAAATCAATAGAAGCACTTTTTGCTCTTATCAAAAGATTGGTTTTCTTATTTCCTGTGAATACAGGTGTTTTGGGTTGTAAATAAATAGATCCTGATGACCCAAAGTCTTTTGCGGGCTGAAAAATTTCACTTTTCTGACCATTGTACAATGAAATTTCTTCCAGATCATCCAAAGAATACCTTCCCAAATCTACCAATCCGTTCTGCGCATTTCCAAGTTGAATTCCATCATAGAAAACACCTACGTGCTGACTTCCCATGCTTCGGATATTGACAGTCTTCAAACCTCCCATTCCTCCATAATCTTTAATCTGGACACCGGAAAAATACCGTAATGCATCTGCAACAGAATGGCTATTAAGCCTTTCTAGTTCTTCACCTTGTAAGACCTGCGCAGGCAAGATTTCTTTAAAGTTTTTTTTGTAAATATTGACAGTCTTTATGGCTTCCCCTTTAATACTATCTTTTTTTCTTGATTGAGAAAATAAAATTTGAGAAGTCAACACGAATACCGTGAAAACAATCGTATGGAATTGAAATGTAGTTAGTTTTGCTATCATTAGCTCATTCATGGATCATGATGACGCTAATGGATATAAGAATAGCAACGACAAAGCACAGCTGTCACTGCACAGAATCATTGTTGTCCTAAGCTTTATTCCACGAAAGCGTCAAACGTTTATTATTTCTGGCAGGTCTTCTGACTTACTCCATTTTTGAAATCCTTCCCATTCCTAAAAACAGTGGATGTATTTTTCAAAAACTTTGGTGCGGAGCTTACAGCAGCGGGTCTGTTCCGGATTTTCACCGGATTCCCTTTTAAGAGCTTATTATGGCTCACCAAATTCCGGCAAAGATATAAAATTCCCACTAGATACGATGTTATGCAGAACAAAATGATTATCAACCAATAAACATGAAAAATCCCGCTACATTGTAACGGGATATAAACAATTAATTTCTGTTGAATTTCTCTGTGTTTATCAATGATTATTTTTTCACAAATTCACGGTCGCTCAGTGTCTTCATAAACAAGATAAGATTGGTCTTTTCCTGCTCTGAGAGAGGAATTCTGTTTCCATTATTTTTAAAAACAGGATCAAGGTTATCTGCTTCCAAAACACCTTTATCAAAATAATCCAGAACTGCTCTTAATGTTGGGAACTGTCCATAGCTTCCATAAGGAGCCGTATATTCTACATTTCTTAGAGAGGGAACTCTGAAACTCATATAATCTCCCGGAATACCGGTAACTCTTCCACGTCCTGCTTCATTAGTATTCGGATTTACAGGAAATCCGATATTTCTGAAACTTTGATCGGTAAAAAGCTCTGTATTATGACAGCTTGCACACTTTTGCTGAAAAGTCTGATAACCTTGTTTCTCGTTTTCTGTAAAAGCTTCCCCTTCATTTCGTTTTACTTTATCGTACTTGCTATTGGCAGAAATCAAAGTGTATTCATATTGGGCAATACTTTTATAAATTCTTTCAGCAGTAATGGCTTCACTTCCAAATGCTTTTCGAAACAGATCTTTATACATTATATCGTCTCTTATTTTCCCTATCACCTCCAGAATAGAAGAACCCATTTCTTCATGAGTGATAATAGGAACCAAGGGCTGATTTTCTAATTGAAGGATATTGCCATCCCAATTATAAAACCTCATAAAGAGCATATTCTGAATAGCGGGAACATTTCGCAATCCTACTCTATTCTGAATCCCTACTCCCTGTGCATTATGATCAGCAAAGGCATTTCCCTGTATATGACAACTGGAGCAGGAAATACTATTATCTGCACTCAGCCTTTTCTCATTAAATAACTTTTCCCCCAACTCTACCCCATACTTTGTAGGTCTGTTAAAGTTCACCGAATTATTTAGTTCCGGAAACCCAGACGGAATATTGAGCGAGATCTGTGGATTATCGTCAGAAACAGGTTCGTAACGATCATTATTACAAGATATTAATAGAATAACAATTACTAAAATGCTTAATCCTTTTTTCATCGCAACAGAAAAGAGTTTAATTTTCAACAGCACTCACTGAAAACATTCCGGAAATATCACTTGAACCGTTTCCACCGAGGTTATCAACAAATTTTACCATTTGATTAGCGGTATGAATATTCGGAGTGGCATTGCCATCTGATCCAGTTCCTGTAACCAATACAATCGTATTGATTTTACCCGTTAACAGTTTATCAAAATCTGCTTTAATAATAATTTTAGGAGCTTTATTATCTACAATAGCATGTTGAGAAAGATCTAAAGTCACATCTCTATATGCATCTACTCCCTGGGTAAAATTACCTTCTGATCCTTTTATGGTACTTCCTGTATGGATAGACATCTGCTTATTATCCGCTCCATAAAAACCTTCGATTTTTGTAAAACGATACCCAGCTCCCCATTCCCACATCATTTGGGTATCATTGGAGCCTGCAGTAGCATAGAACTTTGGAAATCTAACCTGATCTAAAACATTCAGATCTTTTTTTACACCTAGTCCGAATTTTATTTTTTTATACTCTCCGGCAGGGATATTACTCAGCAAGTAACGAAGCGTTTCCGGTTTTGATTGGTCAATCACTGTAGCACCCTGATCAAGATCATTGACTTTATAAGGAACTTCATTACCACCTGCTTTTACCAGACGAATATTACTGATCACATATTTCAATTCTGAAAAATGATGAACTTGCCCTTCTGCTGAGGTATTGATAGTGGCAGTACTTGAAGTGGCACCTCCAAGAACAATCGTTTCATTTTTAAATGTATTTTTGAATTCAAGGGTCACATTATTGGCAACAGGATTATCATCACTGTTTTGGCAAGAAATGATTCCTAATGAAAAAGCGGATAATAGTAGATATTGTTTTAAGTTTTGCATTTTAAAAATTTTAGTTGTTGTTTTAATTAAAGTTTCTGTCATCTTTAAAAATTGAATTTTAAAGACGTATAAATATTACGACCCATTCTTGGGATGTTTCCCCAGTCTGCATAGGTGCTGTAATATTTGTTTAACAGGTTTTCGGCTCCTATCTGAAAAACGGTCTTAAGTTTTCTGATTCTGAAAGTATAATCCATGGAAAGATTCCATACGGTGTAAGCTGGTGTTTGATCTTCACCATATTCCGGACTGTAATTAAGCTGAATAAAATCTCCATTTACAGAGGTCTGAATTCCAAAACTACCATGAGTATAATGTAAAGAAGTCAGATAGCTTAAAGGGCGGATGAAGGGCAGGTTTTTTCCTTTATCATCTCTTCCTCTTGCATACGTCAACGTTCCTTTCCAGTGTAAATCCGGGATAATGCTGTAATTGGCATTCAGAGACATATTAAAGAGTGTAGCATGATCCAGTGAAGTATAAGCCTTCACTCCTACCGATTGATAGTTCATAGGGCTTCCAAGACTCAGAATCCTTCCGATAATATAATTCTGAATATAGAAATAATTCACTTTGGCTTCAAGACTCATTTTTTCATTCTTAAAACCTGCACTGGCATTGGTTTCATAAGAAATTTCATTTTTTAAATCAGGGTTTCCGATATAGTCATAGCGGTCAAAGCTGTTGTAAATATAATAGCCATACCCTTCTGAAACGGAAGGCGCTCTATGGCCATAACCCGTTCCTACAGAAAAATTAAAATGATGATTGGTAAATTGATATCCAGCATGCAGGCTGGGAAGAATTCTTGTCTTTTTCTGTGATGCTCTAGGATGAAAGATCCAGTTGAATTCAGGATATTTAGACTCATTATAATTCAGTCCTAATGATCCTCCAAAACTCAAATGGCTTTTATCAGATAGATCCCATTTATTATTCATCGAAAAACTGGTAAAACGTGTAGTTACCCAAGGCCAACTATACGCAAACATGGTTCTGTTCTTTCTATCCTGAGGATACATTCTCATTTCTGCAATTGATGTATTGTTGTAGGCATTAAGTTCTATGTCTGAAGTATATCGTTCTTTTGTAATATTCATTGAAGAAACCAGACCGTAAGTAGTACTCCATCCCGGCATATCCATGTGTACCAGATTTTCAGGACGCTTTGTGTCATCCATATAATGTTCGATGGTATTGAAATAGATTTTTGTATCCCAGGACTTAATGACTCCTTCTTGAAATAATTGTTTGTAAGACGCAGAGGTAATCATTGCTCGGGAAAGCCATAAATCCATTGGTAATGCTGGAAATCCAACATCCTTTGCCATATCAAAAATCGCATCCACTTTCACTGAAGACAAGGGACTTGTTTTGTAAGCGATTCCAATTCCGGTATTGAACTTATTATATTGAGAGTGATTTACTTCAGCATCATTCCCGTCATAATAATTCCCTGCTTTCCGGAATGAGATACTTCCGTCCACCACAAGCTTTTTCCCAGAATAAGATATATTTCCAAGATTGAATACTTGCTTATTATTGAATTCAAAACCTGTCTGATAGGCCCCATTCCACTTTTTTTCAAGGCCAAAAGAAGTACTTTTTCTTTTCAGATCAATACTTCCTGCTACTGTTGCTCCATGCGAGCTTCCTTCCTGGCCTGATTTTATATCTATCCCTGAAAGATTATTGCTTTCCATATATGAGGTAACCGGATCCATTTTATCAGTACATGCTCCAAAGATGCGCATCCCATCAAGAGTAATGACGGATCTTTCCGTACTCATGTTATTGAGCAACGGTTCCCAAGCATAGGCTCCACGTTTTATAAAACTGATTTTATCAGAAGATGCCAAAAATTCATCCACTGAAACGCCCATTTTCATGTCCGTTTCAATCTTCTTTTTATTGCTTTTAACTTTTACCTCAGCGATATGAGCAATACTGTCTTTTTTTACTTTTCGGTGTTGTGCATTGATAACAACACTCAAAAAGATCAATATAATTCCGAACTGCTTCATTACTTTAGAATAAGGTATCAATAAAAAGTTCACTTTTAGCTCCCGGAACACCTGGGGTAAAGTCTGTTGAAACCTTAGTTCCTTTAATGATCTTACCATTTTGATTCAGCATGATAAAATTTAAAGTCCAGTTTCCTGTCATGGTATAGTTGACAATCCCGTAATACAATCCGTCATTTCCCTGTGTTAAATTCTGATTATTGGGAGAGGAATGGTTTCCCATGGATGGTTCGGGCATTCTCGGATCCAATTGCAGCGTATATCCTTTCACTTCAGAATAGGAAAACTGTGAAGGATCAGGAAAACTCCCGGATGAAACAGTAGGTTTATTGTATTTATAAATTCCAGCGACCAGTTTATTTTCTGCCACCTTAGGTTTCTGAGGGGCAATAAGGGCAATATAATATTGCTCACCATCATTTCCTGTAAACGAAGTCATATTAAGGTTTTTATTGCTCTGCTCATTCACAATAATATCTTTATTGATCGTATACATTTCCTCTTTCACTGTGAAACTCATATAAAGTTTCCAGCTTACTGTAGAATTACTTTTATCAGTAAATACAGAATACCCTGAATAATATTTCCCATCCTGTTTGTAATCTAAAGTGTATCGATAAGGACATGAAGTGTTACTTCCATCAGCTTTTGTCATGATGGGTAAAAAAGTAATGTTCGAAGTATTGATATTTTCGTTGGTCTGAGTATTGATAATCTTTACTCTGATTTCATTATATCCCTGATAAAATGTTCCGTTTAAGGTCTCTATGCTTATTTTATATTGATCTTTATTAATAGCCGTTGCTTCTTTAAACTCATAGTGTTCCGGAACGGCTGTATTGATTTCGTTTTCATAATCCGTTTTGTCGAGGGTGCAGGAAACAACCATCAACAGTAAACTCATGATGAAAAGTTGATACATTTTCATTGTTGATTTTTTTAGTTGGTAAATACAAATACTTTGAATGCAAAAACATCCAATATTTTTTACCACAAAAGGCACAGTAAATTTTAGCTTACTTAAGCTCTCTTAAGTAAACTTTTGTGATTTTTGTGGTTAGTATTTTATAGGAAAAACTTAAAAAACCGGTGGTTTGAAAATGTGATTCAGAAACAGAAAGGAATAAGCTGTTTCATAAAGAAAGTTGAAATTGAAAAATGTAATTTTTCCAGTAATGATAACCTCTGTAATCTCAGGCAGTGTATACACATCAAGAATTTTCTGCCCTGAGTTTTTTATTTTATTGAAAGGAGTAGATTCTGTCTCGTTATTGGCTTTTGCCAACTCTTTGCTCAAGTAACATTTTCCGTTACAATGAAGTTCAGGTTTAGCTTTGTTTACACACAGCGTATTAACGATATAATCATAATTTACAGCATACTCAGCCAGTGGTATCAGAGGTCTGAACACCATATAGCCTATAAAAAGTATGCTGTAAATGAATTTCATTGATTATTTTTTGCTTAAAGCAGCCTCATATCTTTTGCTGACTTCTTTCCAGTTCAGTACATTCCAGATCGCTGAAAGATAATCTGCTCTTTTATTCTGATATTTCAGGTAATAAGCGTGCTCCCAAACATCTATTCCCAAAATAGGAGTTCCTTTTTCTTCTACAATATCCATCAAAGGGTTGTCCTGATTTGGAGTAGAGGAAACGAAAAGTTTTCCGTTTTTATCCACAGAAAGCCAAGCCCATCCTGATCCGAAACGGTCTGCCCCCGCTTTACTCATTTTTTCTTTAAAAGCATCAAGGCTTCCAAAAGCATCATTAATCGCCTTTGCTAATTTTGCTGAAGGCTGAGTGTTCTTCTCTGGAGTAAGAATCGTCCAGAAAAGCTCGTGGTTGTAATGTCCGCCAGCATTATTTCTTACCGCAGGGCTTAATTTGGAAGTTTCAGAAAGGATCTGAATCAACGTTTCTTTTTCTTGTGGAGTTCCGGCAATAGCCTTATTCAAATTGGCAGCGTAGGCCGCTCCGTGCTTTGAATAGTGAATCTCCATGGTCTGTGCATCTATTGATCCTTCCAATGCATTATAAGCATATGGTAAAGGGGTTTGCTTAAACTGAGCCAGTGTAAACTGAGCCGCAAATACTGCTCCTAAAGCAGCTATTTTCATAATCTTCATAATGTTTTGTTATATGGTTTAACAATATTTCTTTAAAAAGGAAGTAAGGAGGCTGGAAGCTGGAAGTTATATTAGTTAATAATCTGAACTCTTTTATTCTATAAACGAAGAGTACTTCCATCTTCGTGCGTCCCTCTTCCCTTCTAATTCAGCAACTTTTTAACATCCTCAATCAGAATCTCTCTGTCTGGATGATACTTTCCGGTTAACTTTGGAGTTTTTCCTTCCGGATCTTCATAATTTAATCCTGAATAATAAAGAATCGGCATATTTTCTTTATTGTATCTGCAACGGATATTTCCTTTTTCATCTACAAGAGCAATCATTCCACTATGATTAAGACTTTCTGCATCATCTTCCTTATCTCCCACATAGATATTAAACTTATCTGCCAGGTTACCAATATATGTTCTGTCACCAGTCAGGAAATGCCAGTTGGGAGATTTTGCTCCGATTCTTTTGGCATGTTCTTTTAAAGCTTCAGGAGTATCATTTTCCGGATCAATACTGATGGAGATAATTCCAAAATCAGGGTTATCAATTTGGTTTTGCACAGCCTTCATATTGGTATTCATTACAGGACATATAGTAGGACATTTACTGAAAAAAAACTCTACCAGATATACTTTTCCCAACATATCTTTATTGGTGATTTTTTTTCCATTCTGATCGGTCAATTCAAAATCAGGAACTTTCATCACTGTATAAAGATTCTTTTTAAAATAACCCATTCCTACTCCTATTCCCAGGAATAATAAGGCCATAACAGCAATCGGGATAATGACCTTACTTTTGTTATTAGTCTGTTTATTTTTGGGCATAACTTGCAGGATTTTTCTTGAATTCATCTTTACAGTAAGAGCTGCAGAAACCATATATTTTATTTTTATATACTGCAGTATCTTTTGTAAATCCTGCTGTTTTCATATGGCATATAGGATCTTCTTCGTTAACGACCTGTACGTTCTTTATATTCTCTCCGGAAGAATCCATTTTATTTGTATGTTTTACCTGTGGCTCTTTTGCACAGGAAAATAAGGTAATTGACAGCAAAGCCATCAAAATAATTGGAGATTTCATTTTAATAATAAATTGAAATTAATACTATTGATAAAATTACGGGATTAAACAATACATCAAAATAAATTATACGACACATTGAAATCGCATAGAAAATTTTTTATAAATCCGCAATGAATTGTTTATATAGATTTTAGCTAAAAACTAAAATCTTAGTTCAATATTAAAACTAAACTAAAGGAGGATGAAATATTCTGGAAAAATAATCAGAAGAATGGAAATCAAAGTAATCCGAACCTGGAGCTTTTACCAGTGGTTCAGGATCTTTCTTGTTCGAAAAAGAAAGGATTTCATTAGAGATAAAAACATCTAATCCGGAAATCTTTACAGTTTGTGAAGTATTGGACTGTTTTTCTGTTTTTGCCAGTTCTTTCTCTACATAGCACTTCCCTTTACAGGTAGACTGCGGGATATCTCTTTTTTCACAAAGGTTTTTTACAATATAATCATAGTTTACCGCATAGTTTACCAGTGGCAACACAGGACGTATTGCAACCGTAAAAATGATAAATATGGATATGAATAACCTCAATTCTTCTGTTCTGTGTTACAAATATACTACTTCAAAATTGTTTTATATTGTATTTATGATGAATGTCATTGATGATTTTTCCTGTTTTGTTGGAATACGCGAAGGCACAAAGAACTTTTAAGATTACATTTTTAAGGTAAGAAGATTTTATCTGCGATACAGCAAGATCTGCGAGAGTCTTCACCTCTTTACAAGAATCTGTTACCTATAAAATTAATAAAACTGTACCTGTCATCATTATCATATTATAACGAACTTTGAATATAAGGTTTCAGAATCTATACTATGATCCAGATAAGAACCGCTACTACAGAGGATGCTCAACACATTGCATTGCTGGGAAGGGTAACTTTCACAGAAACATTCTCGGAACATTTCCGAGATCCAAAAGATTTGTTTGATTACTTTGAACGAACCTTCAGTGTTGATAAAATCAGGAGCAGTATACAAAACCCTAATAATAAATTCTGGATTGCCTTTTGGAATGAGCTTCCTATTGGATATGCAAAACTGAAAGTGAATTCTCCTACTGATTTTATTGATTCGGCTGATGTTTCTCAGCTACAGAAGATTTACGTTCTTAAAGAGTTTCTGGATAAAAAAGCAGGAAAAGCATTGATGGATGAACTCATGACTTCATTCGAAAATTCTGATCAGAAATACATCTGGTTATCTGTTCTGAATTCCAATGAAAGAGCATTACAGTTCTATGATAAAAACGGTTTTTCCAAAGTTGGGGAACATCAATTCAGTATTGGAAAAGAGAATTTTGATTTCTTTGCCTTATCAAAACAAAAAATTTAGTTCTTTATAAAAGTTTAATCTTGTTAAGCTCTGTTGTTTTTCGGCAGGGCTTTTTCTTTGTTGTTGTTGTTGTTGTTGTTGTTGGAATACGCAACGGCGCGAAGAGTTTTTAAAAGATTGTGCTTTAAGGCGCCAGGATTTTATCTTCGATAAAATTGAATGCTGCATATTTTGATGCCAAGGATACACGAATGAGCTTATTTTGCACAAAATCTATGTGGATATGTGGTTAAACAAGATAAATACAAGGGTAGAAGAGTTCTTAAAATTCATTTTTGAAAATACTAACCTTTTATTTGTGTATTAGTGGCAAATCATTTAGAAGATTTCCTGCTGAAAATCTTTGATTTTCTTGCGCCTTAAAAATATACACAATGCAGATAAAATTTGCGCCTTTGCGTATTCCAACAAAAAAAGACTCCGCTGTAACCAGCAGAGCCTTCTTTAATATAATATAGTTGTATGTTTTTAATTTCTAAAACTTCATTCTCTGAATTCTCACTGCATTTAAGATTGCCAGCAAAGCAACTCCCACATCTGCGAAAACAGCTTCCCACATTGTTGCCAGACCTCCTGCACCCAAAATAAGCACAACCGCTTTTACAGCAAAGGCCAGGATAATATTCTGCCAAACGATTTTTTTCGTTTGTTTACCGATATTGATTGCCATTGGAATTTTACTTGGTTTATCATCCTGAATAACAACATCTGCAGTCTCAATCGTAGCATCACTGCCTAAACCTCCCATTGCAATTCCCACATCACTTAAAGCCACTACCGGAGCATCATTCACACCATCCCCTACAAAGGCAACGGTTTGATTTTTGGCTTTGATCTCTTTTACTTTATTCACTTTATCTTCCGGAAGAAGATCTCCAAATGCATTATCAATTCCCAACTGATCGGCTACATATTTTACTACGGTTCCTTTATCTCCACTTAACATCGTAGCTTTTACGCCCATTTTGTGAAGATTATCAACGGTTTCTTTGGCATCTGCTTTAATACTGTCTGCAATGGTAATATATCCTGCGAATTTTTTATCATACGCAACCGCAATAAGGGTATACACAATATTAGCATGATTGATATCGTAACTGATATTGAACTTATCCATTAATTTAAAGTTTCCTACCAACAATTCTTTTCCATTAACTGTAGCTTTCAATCCGTGGCCCGCAATTTCTTCTACTTCTTCCATCGGAATGGAATAATTAATATCTCCTACATAATTGTGAATGGCAGTAGCTACCGGGTGGGTACTTTTACTTTCCAGCAGATTAACCAACTGCATGATTTCATCTTTGTTAAATTCAGAGCTCATATTTACTTCCTGAACTTTGAAAACACCTTCTGTCATGGTTCCGGTTTTATCCATCACTACATTCTGGATCTCAGCAATGCTATCGAGGAAATTGCTTCCTTTAAATAAAATTCCGTTTCTGCTCGCTGCCCCGATTCCCCCAAAGTATCCTAACGGAATAGAGATCACCAAAGCGCAAGGACACGAAATTACAAGGAAGATTAATGCTCTGTACAACCAATCTCTAAACAGATAATCGCTGACAAAGAAATAAGGCAAGAAGGTAATGCCTATTGCCAGAAATACGACAATTGGTGTATATACTTTTGCAAATTTTCTGATGAATAATTCTGTAGGGGCTTTCTGAGCGGTTGCATTTTGAACCAACTCCAATATTTTACTTAATTTACTGTCTTCATAAGCAGTAGTTACTTTTACCAAAGCAATACTGTTCATATTAATCATCCCTGCTAAAACCACTTCACCTTTATTTTTGGTATCGGGTTTACTTTCTCCGGTCAATGCTGCGGTATTAAATGAAGCTGAATCGGAAATCAGTTCTCCATCCAGCGCTAGCTTTTCACCAGGTTTTAGCTGGATCACATCTCCTATTTTTGTTTCTTTAGCTTTAATGGTTTTAGGCTGATTATTCTCCATAATCGTAACCTCATCAGGACGTTGATCTAGTAAAGCTTTGATATTTCCTTTCGCTCGGGTTACCGCCATAGACTGGAAAACCTCTCCCACAGCATAAAAAAGCATCACTGCTACTCCTTCAGGATATTCTCCGATCGCAAAGGCTCCAATGGTGGCAATACTCATCAGAAAGAATTCTGAAAAGACATCACCTTTAATAATACTTTTAAAAGCATCCTTCAATACAGGGAAGCCCACAGGAATATAAGCTGCCAGGAACCAGACTAAACGTACCCATCCTGCAAACCAGGCAGGTTTTATATAATTGTCAAAAGCAATTCCTAATAGTAAGAGCACAAAAGAAACAATCGCCGGGAGAAACATCTGAAATATGGTCTGATCGCCGGTGTCATGAGAATGGCCATGATCATCATGATCGTGGTCATGGTTATGCCCATCTCCTTCTGAATGATTATGAGTATGTCCTTTTGGATCTTTTTCCGGGGTTGTACTACAGCATTTTTCCATAACTGATATTTTTATACAAATTTAATGGTGAGACTGATGCAATGCTATTGCAAACTTTCAAGACAATTTTCACAGATTCCTTTAGCAAAAAGCCTTATTTCATCGATTCGGAAATTGGTTTGTATGTTTTCCGGGAAGGAAATATCTTCTTTACAGGTAGTCTGCTTGCATATTTTACAATAGAAATGAAGATGCCAGTCTTTATGTGTCTTCTCATCACAATCGTCATCACATAACTTGTATTTTGTGGTGGTATTTTCCTGAATGCCGTGAACGATTCCTTTTTCTTCAAAGGTTTTTAATGTTCTGTAAATGGTAATTCGGTCTGCATTCTCAAAATGATTTTCTATTTCAGACAGGGACAATGCTGCGTCCTGCGAGCTTAAAAAATCATAGACCAAAATCCTCATACTGGTAGGCTTCGTATTTTTATCGATGAGTTTGTTTTCTATATCTTTTTTCATTTTTAATCTTTTAAAATATTACAGATGTACTTCATTTTCTTCGTACCCTTCTTCCTCGATCTGAAATGTTGTATGGCTTATTTTAAAATTTTCAACAGTAGTATCCGTCAGCGTTTTTAACAATTGATTTTGGGAAACTCCTCTATCTTTCACCACGTGAGCACTCATGGCATTGACACTGGAAGTCAGTGACCATACATGCAGATCATGCACATTTTTCACGCCCTGAACCTGCTCCAATGATTTTCTTAGTGCATGGATATCTACATCAGCAGGAGTTCCTTCCAATAATACATTGATTGCTTCTTTTAACAATCGCCATGTTCTGGGGAATATTAATAACCCGATGGCTGCTGAAATCAATGGATCTGCATAGTACCAGCCTGTTGTCAGCATAATAATTCCGGCAATCATCACTCCTACGGAAGTCAGCATATCAGAAAGCACTTCAAAATAAGCCCCTTTCATATTCAGGCTCCCTTCTGAATCTTTTCTAAGGATCATCATTCCGACAATATTGACCACTAATCCAATCCCTGCCACAATCAACATAGATTTACTCTGTACTTCTGGTGGATTCTGAAATCTTTTGTAAGCTTCAAACAAAACATATATCGAAATTCCCAACAAAACGACAGCATTGATAACTGCTGCTAATATTTCGGTACGATAATATCCATATGTTCTGGAAGGATCTGCTTTTTTCTCGCCTATTTTTATAGCTATAAAGGCCAGCAATAAACCTACAACATCAGTCAGCATGTGTGCAGCATCTGCAAGTAATGCTAGACTATTGGTAACAATTCCGCCTATCACCTCAGCAATAAGATAGGTACCACTGAGGCAAAGTACAATCAGCAAGTTTTTTTTATGTCTGCTTGCTGCGGAGGGAGTCTGTATTTGTGTTTGGGTGTTTTCCATAGTTAATGGCTTATTTACATTTCATAATAAGATGTATTTTCTTTTTTCAAAGGAACGTTTTGCTCTCCCATCATTTGTCTGATATTGATTTCTATGGTTTGAGCCAGAGAGGTCACCGGAGTATCCACCGGTTTGTTCTCAAATGGATCCTGCATCATGATGGATGTTTTCTCTATGATAATAAATACAATCGGAATCAGGAAAGTAATGAGAATCTCTACAATCAATTGTGAATCATCCAGCCCAAATGGAAGGATTATCGCAAACACATAGATCAAAGTATGCACTAAAACACTATAGGATCTCGGAAAAACGGTGTTTTTTAGTCTTTCACATTTCCCCATGCTGTCGCAGAGCCTTGTTACCATATCATTTAACTGCATTTGCTGAAAATCTGTCAATTTTGAAGATCCAATTTCTTTAAGTTGCTTTGAATGCGCATCCAGAAGAGCATTGGGGATATTAACAGCATTGATTTGATTTTCCTTCAAATAATCCTGAACTTTATCTGAAAAAGGTAATTTCCTCAACGATTCTCCCAAAGCATAAGTCCAGATGATCTGTCGTTCTGCAAATTCTCTAACCATTTTATGATCTTCAGCAGGTAAAAATTGAATCACCTGCCTTACAAAGCTTCTGGAATCATTCACAATAGCCCCCCAAACCGTTCTTGCTTCCCACCATCTTTCATAAGATTGAGAAGTTCTGAATGCCAGCAGTAGTGAGACCGCTGTTCCTAAAAGTGCAGGAATATTGAGTGGAAGTGAAATTTTTCGAAACCATGGCAACATATCCAAGAGTCCAATAGCTACGGCAAATATTCCGATGAACAGAATCTGAGATTTTATTTCACGGATGAAATACCAGACTGATATTTTTTTGTTTAATAGCATAAATAGGTCATGTATTAAAGTTTGTAAGATAATCTTTACTTTCCTCAGTCGGTTTTTATAATAAGTCCGTAAACAGTTCTAATTTACGTATAAAAATCGACATTTTACTGATTCTGATCTCCTTCATTAATGTTCGTGCTCTCCTGAATTTACTAATTTAGCATTTACAAAAAAGGCTCCTTTTACTACAATTTTAGCATTGTCCGGAATATTCCCGACAGGCGTAATGGCAGTATAGCCCATATCTGAAGTTCCCTTCACTACTTCTATTTTCTCGAAGTTTAAAGTTTTCGGATGAGGTTTCCCTTTTTCATCATGTTCTTCTTCTGCCTTTTTATCGGTTTGAATAAAGACATAGAATTTTCCGTCTGCTTCTACAATAGCTTCGGTAGGAACTGCAGGGGTAACACTTTTATCAAGGCTTACGATCCCTGTGATATTCATTCCATCAATCAGTCCTGTTTTATTTCCGATCACTTCGCAGTGCATTGAAATGGTCTTGCTTTCGTTTTCAAAAGAAGATCCAATGCTGTAAATCTTGGCATCATATTCTGTTTCAGGGTTATTTGTCAGTTTGAAATGTACAATCTGTCCTACTCTCATTTTCGGAAGATCTTTTTCAAATACCTGAAGATCCAGGTGAATAGAACCGTTATCAATCACTGTGGCCACAGGAGAAGAAATATCCACATAACTTCCTATCTGTGCAGTAATTCCGCTAATGGTGCCACTGATTGGAGCCGTAATCACCAAACCGGATCTCATATTTCCATTGTTTACATTTCCCGGATTGATTCCCATCATCTGCAACTGCTTTAAAAGGGAGGCTCTTTTCGTTCTTAGGGTTTTCAATTCAGCATCAGCATTCTGAAGATTCTTTTTAGCACCGGCATCATTATCAAAAAGTTCTCTTTGTCTTCTGAACTCCTGTTCAGCATAGGTAATTCTGCTGTTGGTGGTTAAATAATCTTCCTGAAGCTGGATGTATTCAGGATTAGCAATGGTTGCAATTACTTGTCCTTTTTTTACAATACTTCCTACCTGGATGTTTATTGTTTTAATAATTCCCCCATACAAAGAAGTAATGGTTGCTTTATTACTATTAGGAACACTCAAAAGACCATTGGCTTTAATCGTTGAGGTCAGTTCTTTCATTTCTACCGATCCCAAAGCCACTCCAACAGATTTCATTTGCTCTTCTGTAAGAGAAGCAATGGTTTGTGCCTCATCTTCATGTGCCTGTTCTTTCTGTTCCGTTTTTTCAGGTGCTTTTTCTTCTGCAGTTTCTTTTTTTCCGCAGCTTACTGCCAACAGAGAAATGAATACAAGGGCTATGATGTTATATTTGAGTTTCATATTTGAATTTTTATTGAGTCTAAGGTCGTACACAATCGACTTCATATTATTTATTAATGATTGAATTAATGGTTACTACAGCCTGGTTCACCTGCTGAATAGATTCCAGATATTTTAACTGAATATTCGTTGCTGTTTGTAGGGCAAAAAGATATTCTACATAAGAAATTTCTCCTGTTTTATAACCTAACTGAGCTGCTTTTACAATTTTTTCAGCATTTGGCAATGCCTGATTGGTATAGTAATCATATTGCTGAACATCCTGCTGATACTGATTGAAAGCGTTTTCCAATTGGGCTGTAAGCTGCTTCTTTTGCATTTTCGCATTCGTTTCTGCTACTAGTTTATCATATTCCAACGCCTGCATTCTGGCTTTTGTAGCTCCAAAAGTCAATGGAATAGCTACTCCTACTGTTGCTGACTGAAAACGTTTTCCTGAACCATAAAAATTCTCCTGTCCGTTGATGGTATGAAGACCTATCAATGACTGATTGATATATCCCAAACTAAAATCTGGTAACCCTGTAGCTTTCTCTACCTTTTTATTCTTCTCTGCAATTTCCATTTCCTGATAGAAAGCTTTTACCGTAGGATTATTTGCTACGACATTACTATCCAAAACATTTTCAGCTTTCAATGGTTCATAGTTTGCGTTGAATGGCACTTCGAGATTTTCTGAGGTATTCAGAAGTGTTTTTAGATTTTTATAGGCATTATTCAAATAGACTTCATTCTGTCTTAATAACAGATCAATTTCTCCTTTTTGAGTTTCTGCAGTGTTGATCTCAATTTTTTTGATATCACCTGCTTTAAATCTTACTGTTGCAATTCTGATAAATTCTTCATAAAAACCTGCTAAACTGGTCAGCTTTTCTTTATTGTACTGAAGATATTCGATCTGATAATAGTAAGTACGAACGTCTTTTATCAATTCATTGGTCGTAATCTCCTTATCGATCTGTTTGCTCTTGATATTTTCATTAATGAGTTCTTTTCTGGCTTTAAATAAAGTTGGAAAAGGAATGCTCTGTGAAATCGCAAAAGACTGGTCAAATTTTGGGCTGTTGTATTGTCCCAATTGGGCATCAAAACTTAATTTGGGAAGCTCCTTAGCCGTTGGACGTAGAGCTTCTGCCGATTTAATGCTTAAATCTTTTGATTGTAAAGTCAAATTATTATTGACTGCCATCTGAACTGCTTCTTCCACAGAAATTGGTCTGGACTGCGCTTTAAAGGTCTGCCCAAGCATCATTAATCCCAATACAAGAACGATAGTAAATGACTGAGGATTATTATTTTTTCTTTTCAAAATCTTTGTATTAAAAATAATGTACAGCATTGGCAATACAAATAAGGTAAGGAATGTAGCTGTTACCAACCCGCCAATCACAACGGTTGCCAAAGGTTTCTGTACCTCCGCTCCTGCTCCTGTAGAAATAGCCATCGGTAAAAATCCAAGAGAAGCAACAGTTGCGGTCATCAGAACAGGTCTTAATCTGGTTTTTGTTCCTTCAAAAACACGTTTTAAAATATCTGTTTCACCTTCTTTTTCAAGCTGGTTAAAAGTTCCGATCAATACAATTCCGTTAAGAACTGCGACTCCAAATAATGCAATGAACCCAATTCCGGCACTGATACTGAATGGCATATCTCTTACAACAAGGGCAAAGACACCTCCAATAGCACTCATCGGAATGGCCGTAAAGATCAAAGCAGCTTGTTTGAAAGATTTGAAGGTAAAATACAACAGCATAAAAATAAGCAGCAATGAAACCGGAACCGCGATCATCAGACGCTTACTGGCTTCCTGAAGATTTTCAAACTGTCCGCCATAGGTAAAGTAGTATCCGGATGGCAATTTTACTTTATCCAGTTTGGTCTGAATATCTTTTACCACACTTTCCACATCACGTCCTTTCACATTGAATCCTATTACGATTCTACGCTTCCCTTGCTCACGGCTGATTTGTGCAGGCCCAAGTTTATAACTCACATTGGCAACCTGTGACAATGGAATCTGAGCTCCTGTCGCTGAGGTGATCATCAGGTTATTCACATCGGAAATATCTGTTCTGTGAAGACTGTCTAAGCGGACTACCAAATCAAAACGTCTTTCGTTTTCAAAAACCTGTCCGGCAGCTTTTCCTGCAAAGGCTGTACTTACTGCATTGTTGACATCTTCTATATTTAATCCGTAATTGGCAATTCTTGTTCTGTCATATTGTACATTGATCTGAGGAAGACCGCTTACTCTTTCAATCTGCGGCGCTGTTGCTCCATCTACTGTTTGAATGATCTTACCCACTTTATCAGCATACACCGCCAATGAATCTAAGTTCTCTCCAAAGATCTTCACCGCAACATCCTGTCTGATCCCGGTCATCAATTCATTAAAACGCATTTGAATAGGCTGATTTTTCTCAAAAAATACTCCAGGAATAGTTTCCAGTTTTTCACTGATCTCATCTGCCAGTTCATTATAGGATTTTTTGGTTTTCCATTCACTTTGCGGCTTTAATACGACAATCATATCAGTGGCTTCAGGCGGCATCGGGTCTGTAGGAACTTCAGCAGATCCTGTTTTTCCAACGACCATTTTAACCTCATCAAATTGTTTGATCAATCTGGAAGCCTGCATTGAGGTTTCTATACTCTGACTGAGTGAACTTCCCTGTGGCAATATACAATGAAAAGCAAAGTCTCCTTCCTGCAATTGAGGAATAAACTCACCACCCATGTTTTTAAAGACAAATGCTGCGATCACAAAAACCGCTATTGTTGCTGAAACAACAATATATTTTACTTTAATCGCTTTCTGTAATAATGGCTGATAGATCTTCTGAAGATAGTTCATCATTTTATCAGAGAAAGTTTCTTTGTGTGATACTTTTTTAGATAAGAATAAGGCACTCATCATTGGAATGTAAGTCAAGGAAAGAATCAATGCTCCAAGAATGGCGAATCCAACTGTTTTTGCCATTGGGGTAAACATTTTTCCTTCTACACCAGCCAAAGTAAGAATCGGGATATATACAATCAGGATGATAATTTCCCCAAATGCGGCACTACTTCTGATCTTTGAGGCAGAAAGGAAAACTTCTTCATCCATTTCAGACTGTGTTAAGGTTCTCATAGATTTCCTTACTCCTAAATGGTGTAAAGTCGCTTCTACAATGATCACCGCACCGTCAACAATTAACCCGAAGTCTATTGCTCCAAGACTCATCAGGTTAGCACTTACACCAAACACATTCATCATTCCCAAAGCAAATAATAAGGAAAGCGGAATGGCTGATGCCACAATAAGCCCGGCTCTCAGGTTTCCAAGGAACACCACAAGCACGAAAATAACAATCAGAGCTCCTTCGATCAGGTTTTTCTCAACCGTACTGATAGCTCTTCCTACTAGATCTGTTCTGTCTAAAAATGGCTCTATTACCACATCGTCAGGAAGTGATTTCTGAATGGTAGGAATTTTTGCCTTGATGTTATTCACTACTTCATTACTGTTGGCTCCTTTTAGCATCATCACTACTCCACCTACAGCATCTACCTTTCCATCGTATGTTAAAGCACCATAACGTACTGCACTTCCTAAACGGACATCAGCTACGTCTTTGATGAAAATCGGAACACTTCCTGTTTCATTTTTAACGGCAATATTTTTAATATCTTCCAGGGAAGTTACCAGTCCGATTCCACGGATAAAGTAAGCATTGGGCTTTTTATCTATATAAGCTCCTCCCGTATTCTGATTATTTTTTTCAAGGGCTGTGAATATTTCGGTAATGCTTGTTCCCATTGCCTTTAATCGGTTGGGATCGATAGCCACTTCGTATTGTTTTAATTCTCCTCCAAAACTGTTGATCTCAGCCACTCCCGGAGTTCCGTTAAGCTGTCTTCGAACAATCCAGTCCTGCATCGTTCTCAGTTCCTTTGCATTATATTTCTTTTCGCTTCCCTTTTTAGGGTGAAGAATATATTGATATACTTCTCCAAGACCTGTACTTACAGGAGCTAATTCCGGAGTTCCCACTCCTTTGGGAATTTCTTCTACAGCATTTTTCAGCTGTTCATTGATAAGCTGTCTGGCAAAGTAAACATCCACATTTTCTTTGAAGACTACTGTAATAACAGACAGTCCGAATCTTGAAATACTTCTTGTTTCCTGAATATCCGGAACGTTGGCAATACTTTGTTCAATGGGAAAGGTGACCAATTGTTCTACCTCCTGCCCTGCCAATGTAGGACATGCAGTAATGATCTGAACCTGATTGTTGGTAATATCCGGTACAGCGTCAATGGGTAGTTTGGTAGCACTCCATGTTCCCCAAATGACAAGTACCAATGTCATAATACCAATAATAACCTTGTTCTTGATACTGAATTTTATGATTTTATCTAACACGATTTTTATTTAATTTTATTGAAAATACGAGCATACAGTATAGAATACTGCAGCAAAAATATCATGAAAACCTCTGCAATGGTATTGCAAAGTTTCACGCAGGCTTAGAAAGCATAACTTTCTAACAGTCAATAAAATTAAATTTTAGGAGGTTGCCAGATAGGATCGTATACCTGGTAGGCAAAATCGTTTTTATGAAATAAGATTTTCTTTGAAAAATAAGCAGGAATCTGCTCAGGGATTTCCAATAACGGATCCATTTTAAATGCTGAAACCGTCATCTGACAACAGCTGCAGGCACACAATGGAGAACAGATATCTCCTTTGTCTGTAGAATGAGTCTCGGAAATGCTTAAAGAAATACTTTTGTTTCCTGAGTTCAATGGATGAGACACATCTTCACATGGCATCAGTGATAACGCCATGAAATAAATTGCCAGTATCCATCTTAACAGGTTCATTGTTACAAAGGTAAAGTTTTTTTCTAAAATGGTAAATCCTTAGAATTTTAAATAATAGGATAATTTATTATAATTGCTTAAATTGTGCTCCTGCAGAGTCCGATCCTTTGAGACAAACACAAATGCTTACTAAATCTTCAACTACAATACAACAGATTAATCAAATGGGAGTAGCAGCCATTGGACCCAACCTATTTAGAATTACTCCATGACCCATTCCAACTTAAAATATGAATCAATTTTCACATATAGAACTGAATGAAGGAAAATTTTCTGAAGAAACGCTGAAATACATTCTTACAATTCAAAATACGTATTTAGAATGTACTTTGTTTCAAAAAATTCTTGACCCCCGCATAAAATACGAGGATCTTGATCCGCACATCGAGTTTTTGAAAGAACGACTTTCTCATTTAGAATTTTTTGTAGATTATACAGATGTTACTTTTGATAATAAAATTCCTGGATATAGTCAGTATAAATATGTTGATGGACAAAAAATTGATGATTCGTGGGTGATTACTGATCTTACACACCAAATTCAAAATTTTTCAAAAGAATTATTTTGGGCAGACAAAGAAGAAATGAATCATTACAAAACCATTTCCTGTTTTGATTGTTTTGAAGAAAAGCTGGTACCAAAAGCAAAAATGTTTACGGCATTAGCAAATGCTGCTTTTTTCAATGTAGATAGTTGGATTCAATATTATCAGGATCTTTTAGATCTAAAGTTTCCTGACTTTTCACAGAAATTAGTTTTGGGCAAAAAGATAATTAAATATCGCCCCTTTAAAGGAAGTTTCTATTTAGGGATTGAAACCGATTATCAATCTTGTAAAACCAATTTTAGAAAAGGAAAATGGGAAGAACCTGAATATAAACTTATCATTTTTAAGAAAGTAACAGATAAGAAAATAGAAAATATCGTTGTATTTAACAAGTTTGTACATCCTTTCTTTAATCCACCCGTTTTTTCATTCGAAAAGTATAGATATGCTGAAAATTCAATTAAGGTAAGTGAATTAGAATTCTCTCTTAAATATATGATAGAAAAAGAATTCTTAGAAAATGACATGGTTAAAATGTATATCTCAGAAGAGTTCGGAGATCTATTAAAACAACATGCCTACTTCTACTATGATCTCTTGCATCATACAACTAAAGAATTTATTAATTTTATTGAAGAGTCTTTTGAAGATAATGAAATTTAATAACTTATAACATTTAAACAGTCTCATCAATGAGACAGTTTTTATTCAAATATCTCTTTATATTTCAACAAAAAACCTCCGCTAGGCACAGTCTCCAGACTTTGAGTCAAAAAATAAAAGTAATTTATAAACATTCTCCAAAGTCGGGAAACTTCGGAGAGCAGGGTGAATTCTAAAGTCTTTTATACAGTTTTTACAATCAGACTATGCTTCCAACAGTAATTTTCCAATTATCAAAACAAATACCATTTTTCACTTTCTGTGATCACCCAAATAATGTTCTTACCTTTGTAAGATCAAAAAGACTCATTTATCTCATATGTATTTTAAAATTTATCTGGATAATTTTGTTATCAAGGATAGCATAAAAGTTAAGTTTTAGAAGTAAATTGATGACTTAGATATTTTTTATTCTTTATACAATTTTATAAATACTCAACATTTAAATGAAATTATTCAAGATCAATATACTTCTCATAGGATTCTGTTTCATCCTATTTTCATGTGAGAGAAAGGAAACATTAAGCGAAGATATTACTATATTAACCCCAAGTAGAAATCTCTCTACTATTCTTGGAACTGATATTTATACATCAAATCTTCAGATTGAACCGGATACCTCTGATACCCTTAGGTTTAAATTAACAGAAAAAGATTGGGCAATTTTAAAAGAAAGCTTTGACAAGAACCAGATTCATCTTATCAATGACAACACAAAAATAGGACAAAGAACCAATTCTATTTATATGTCCGATAGAATTAAAATCAGAACAAATAAAAGGTTGTTATCATTGCAATACCATTATTTTATTGAAAAAAGAGAAAAATTTGATAGTGTAAAGAGTATCAATTTCAATAAATTTATGAAGACTTTTGACTCTTTGGTATATTACAGATCTCAAGGTAAATAATTTATAAAACTTTTGTCAGTGCCAGTATTACTCATGCCGATTCTAAGACAACTGTACTTGGGAAAGTATCGGACTGTAGATTATAAATTGTGATTATTTTCAATTTCCTTCAATGGAATACTAAATAACAATTGCTGTTTAAAATAAGTAGAATCTTATTAGAAAGAGGAACAAACATACATATTTTAGCATTTAGTAATATATTTTCTGGCAGAAAACCTAGCTTTGCTAGAAATACAGAATCAAATACTCCATCCATTAATAGACTTTTCGGAAATGATGACTATACACAAAGGAATTATAACAGAAAATAATTTAGAATCTGATTTGGCATATATGGGATACACTTTAACAATCGAGCAAATAGTACTTGTAATGAAAGTGATAAGTCCTGATTTTATTGAGATCGATGGCAACATTTACTTACTATCCCATTTTAAAGGTTATAGAGAAAACGATAAAAATAGATTTGACAACACCCCGCAAGGAAAGGAAAAATATATCAACAATCTTTCTATCTCAGATGTATTTTATTTTTCCGAAGACATCAAATCTCACGAGCCGGAAGCTCATAAGAAAATAGGATTATATATTCTGGAATTTTGGAAGATGAGGCTTTATCATCTATTTCCAGATAAAAAATTTGATTTTATTCTCTCTGAAAATGGACTATTTGATGAGAGTGATATTTGTATTACTTTTTACCAAAGTGCATAACATATTCCACTAAAGAAAAATAATTGCATTGGGGATAGAAACAAAAAACCACCGCAAAAGCGGTGGCTAAAAAATCAAATCTAATTATTGGACTGTATATTATTATAAATTGGGATTATTTTCAATCTCCTTCAATGGTATACTGAATAAATAATAAGGGCTGTTCGGAACAAATTGGGTCTTATTAGGAAGGTCAAATACTGTATGGCCTTTACCATCCACTGTTTTTATCGTTCCGTTAGAGGTTATAATCTGAACTTTGATCGGTTTTCCTTCTCCATCTACAAATGGCTTTCTCACCACTGTCCCTTGTGTTCTGATAATATCTGATAGAGAGAATCCTTCTCCAAATAATTCTTTTCTTCTTTCAATCAAGATTTCGTTCACAACATCATTCTGTACTAATGAACCTGTATAAGCATTAGCTTTTCTTGCGGCTCTCAATTGATTTAAAGCTGTTACTGCCTGAGCTACATTCCCATTTCTGGCTTCTGATTCTGCTTCAATCAGATACATTTCAGCGGCTCTCATATAGACAATATCTGCAATAAGTGTTGACTTAAATTTAAATTTAGCATATCTCAACAGTCCTTCTCTTGATGGAAGATTATCCCATGAGAACAATTGAGTTCTGATATCATTGGTATCAAACAATTTCTGAAAATAGGGATCTGCCATAAAGCTGTAATAATAGCTTCCCGATGAAGATACATCCAGATAGTGGAAAGCATAACTTCCATCTGATTGTTCCTGAGTTTGTCTACTTCCCCAAATCCATTCTTCATTATTAATATCATTGAATCCATCTTTATACTTTTCCGGAGCCATCAAAGGAAATCCTTCTCTTGCCGTTTTTGCCGCAACAGCAGCTTTACTCCATTCTCCTGTATTCAGATAAACCCTTGCCAAGATACCGTTTACAACGTTACGGTTAATTTTATCCTTGGTATTTCTTGTATAGTTCTTCAACAGATTATCAGCATCCGTAAGATCACTTTTAATCAGAGTATAAATATCTTCAAGGCTTGATTTTTTCTTTGCTACGCTACTTGTCGTTGAAGGTTCTGTATAGATCGGAGCCGTTAATGCAGACTTATCTTTAAGATAGCTGAATTGATAAAAGCTGGCAATATTAAGATAACAAAAAGCACGTAATGCTTTTGCCTGGCCTTTTACCTGATCTTTTTTCGCCTGGCTTCCTTCCGTTGCATCAATTTTCGCAATAACATTATTCATATTATTGATGGTGGAATACAACATCGTCCAGATAAATAGCGGGCGAGACACTGTATTGTTCACCATTTCAGTAAAATCGTAGGTAGATGCGAAACCGTATTTATTAGTTAATACAGCAACATCGCTTCCCATCGCATCACTTGCTCTTAAAACAGTGGAATATCCAATATTAGCAAAAGTAGTTCCGTCATTATTGAATTTTGCCCATGTTCCGTTGATTACCGTTTCCGCACTTTCAGCTGTTTTGAAAACCTCTTCACTGGTAGCCTGATCTGTAGGTGCGGTATCCATTTCACTCTCACAGCTTGTAAGCGACCATAATCCTATTAAAGCAAAAGATAAATATTTTAAATTTTTCATTGTTTAAATTTTAAAAGTTAGAAAGTTGCCTGAAGACCAAAAGTGATCGTTCTCATTGCCGGATATCTGAAATAAGTTGTCCCATCCAATGCCTGCTCAGGATCCATTCCTTTATGTTTGTAGAATGTCAGAAGGTTCTCTGCCTGAACATAAATTCTGAACTTTTTCAACCCTAATGTTTCAAAATAATCAGATGGAAGCGTATATCCTAAACTTACATTCTTCAGCCTTGCATACGTCCCTGAATAAAGGAATCTTGTAGACGTTGATGTCCAGTTGTTGGTTTTCGTGCTTAAAGCAGGAACATCTGTATAAGGATTGTCCGGAGTCCATCTGTTTAGCATTTCTGTTCCCCATGCACGTCCGCCTAAGTTTCCGCTATGTAAGATGGAAGCATAATCTGAATCCAGAATCTTCCCACCAATTTTAAATGTTAATAAAGCTGAAAAATCAAAGCTTTTATAATTGATACTTGTGCTCACACCTCCAGTTAGCTTAGGTAAAGCGGAACCTTGTAATATTTTTGTAGCTTTAGCATATTCGGATGTTGTTCCTTCTACCTGGTTTCCATTGGCATCTTTTGTAATGGTCTTCCATAATGGTTTTCCGTTGCTTGGGTCTACCCCTGCCCATTCCTGAATGTAAAAATCATATACAGAACCTCCTACATTCAATTGCTTAGTCGTCCCAACCACAAGTGGCCCATTAGGCAATTTTGTAATTTTATTATTTAAAGTACTTAGGTTAACATCTACATTCCATTGGAAATCTTCAGTTTTAATAGGTGTGGTAAACAATGAAAATTCAAAACCGGTATTCTTTATTGTCCCTACATTGGCTGGATAGTCACTAATTCCTAAAGACGGAGCCACTGGTACGTTAAACAGCAAGTTTTTACTTTTTCTTTCAAAATACTCTACATTACCTTTAATCCTGTTATTAAGAATCGCAAACTCTAACCCTACATTCAGGTTAAGGTTAGTTTCCCACATCAGATTAGGAGTACCTACTTTTTCTAATGTTTTTCCGGGCTCACCAGCAAGCGGTGAATCTTTGTATAATTCCTGGTAAGCATAATAAAGAGCTGAACCATTTGGCTTTTGCAATTTGTCATTTCCTTGTCCTCCATAACTTGCACGCAACGTTAATAGATTAAAGAAATTCAGGTTTTTAACAAACTCTTCGTTTGAAAGTTTCCAAGATCCGCCGACAGACCAAAATGTTCCCCATCTGTTATTTTTTAAAAATCTGGAAGAACTATCTGCTCTTGTTGATGCGGATAAGAAATATTTATTATCAAAATCATACTCCACTTTTCCAAGGAAACTCAATAAACTTAATTTATCACTATTTCCGCCGAAATCTACCAATAAAGAAGCTGCGTCAGGCTCATAATAGTTAGGTAATGAAAATCCTTGTCTGCTTCCTGAAATAATCTGGTAATCATATTTGTAAAATTCATGACCTCCCAAAACATTAATATGATGCTTACCAAACTTTTTATCATAGGTCAGGATATTACTGGTAGTATAAGAAAGCGTTCTGCTGTTGGTTTTTCTTACAGATCCTCCGGTCTCTTTTCCTTGGCCAAGAAGTGGATTCGTATAATAATGCTCGTTATAGTTTACCAAATCAACAGAAAAGCTTGATCTAAATTTCAATTCCGGAAGGAACGTTAATTCCATAAAACCTTTTCCTGAAAAGTTATCAATCTTATTTTCATTCTTATCCAATGGTAAGCTTGCCGCTAAGTTCTGATTCTGAAGTGCTGCCGTAGGTCTGTATCTCCCAAAATCATACACCTTGTTTCCATCAGCGTCTAATACGTAAGAGCCGTCAGGATTTCTTTCAAAGTACGGATAGAAAGAAGGGATTGCTCTCGCAGCCTGAATAATATTGCTTGCTTTAGAATCTGAAGAACTCGGTGCCTGTTGAATACTGTTGGTATAACTTAAGTTCACCCCAACATTCAGCCACTTTTTAACTTCTGAGTTAATCTTTAACCTTGTATTATATCTTTTAAATCCGGATTCAATGGCCATTCCTTTATCATCCAGATATCCTAATGAAAAGAAGTAATTACTTTTCTCACTTCCGCCACTGATATCAAGATCTACCTGATTTCTGGAAGCTACTCTTTGTAAGACATCTCTCCAGTCATCATTCCATAAAGCTCTTGCTCCCGGTAATAACTTTCCGTCAGTGCCTATTGGTTTTGGATAATTAGCTCCATAAGGATTAATCCCTAAATTAGAAATAATATTATCCGTCGCCATCTGCGCTGCCTGCTGTGCAGAAATTGAACCAGACTGATATCCGTTTCTCATTGCCTCCCAGTATAATTGGAAATACTGATCAGTATTTACTTGTTCATAGTCTTTTACGGCTCTGCCTGAGAATCCCTGGCTTATATTAAAGTTCACTCTCGCTTCTCCTTTTTTACCGGATTTTGTAGTAACAATAATAATTCCGTTTGCCCCTCTGGAACCATACAATGCACTTGCTGTTGCATCTTTTAGTACACTGATAGATTCTATATCATTGGGGCTGATTCCATTGATATTTCCGTCAAAAGGAATCCCATCTACAACATATAATGGTTCACTGGAAGCACTTACCGAACCTACTCCTCTGATTCTGATGGTAGCAGTAGCTCCAGGTTGTCCCGAAGCACCCGTAACCTGAATTCCGGGAACTTGCCCTTCCAATGCTTTAGTAACATTGGTTACAGGTCTGTTATTGATTTTATCGCTGGAAATTGTTGCTACCGATCCGGTATAACTGTTTCTTTTCGCTTTTCCATAAGCTACCACTACTACTTCATCAATTTCCTTTTCTCTAAGAGTATCTTTTTTAGGTTTGGAGTTCTGTGCATTGACACTTACAATTCCCAGAAAAAATACAGCAACTGGTGGAATCCAAACTTTAGAATTAAATAAATTTTTATTAATCATAATCAATTTTGTTTACCATATATTAAAATTTTGCCCTTTACTGAAAAGTCAGCAAAGGGCATCGATAAATACGATAAACCAAATGCTTATTTTTCCTTTAAAGGCTGAATGTAACACCTTACACAATGCAGGTTGTCAAGATTTCGCAGGGTCAGTTCCCTCCATCTTTCTTTATAAGCCGATCGAAATATGGTTGCAAAGCTATAAACTTTTAGTCTATAAAACAAGTAGACTTATTGTTTTTTCATGATAATTTTTCAAAAATTAACATAAGTTTTTATTAAAACCCATTACAAAAAGGAATTACAATGATTGCCATATTATTAAACATGATAAATATCATTATCAATAATGTAATTATTAAAACATGAGAGATTCTAAAGTTTTTGATCTTTAATTGAAAAAACTTTTTAATTTTATAGAATGAAAGTTTTGATTATAAATGGGCCAAACCTAAATCTCTTAGGTACCCGGGAACCTGAAATCTATGGAAACATCTCCATGGAAACTTATCTGGAAAACTTAAAATCGGAGTTCCAAACTCATGAACTAGGTTATTATCAATCCAATATTGAAGGAGAATTAATCAACAGACTTCAGGAAGATGATTTTGATGCTGTTGTGATTAATCCGGGAGCTTTTACCCATTATTCCTATGCCATTGCAGATTGCCTAAAGAACATTCAGAAACCAAAGGTTGAAGTTCACATCAGTAATATCTATAAAAGAGAAGAATTCAGACAGAAATCTGTTACAGCAGCTAATACTGATGCTGTTTTATCCGGATTTGGAATGGATGGATATAGATTGGCGATACTGAGTTTAAAATAAGTTTGCCTACAAAACATATGAAGATAAAGGATAAAGTTTATTGTACTGCTATAGGAGTTTATTCCAGCCAGCTCACAAAGAGAAAATCCTATATTATTGAAGGAATAAATTCAGATTCTGGAAATATAAGGATCTGTAATGATGAAAATAAACTTAAATGGTATTCAAAATTTTATTTTAGCTCAGATAGTGAACCGGAAATAACATCAATTCATATAGATGATGAAATAATAGATCCGGAATCTGATAACATAGAAGTAACCATCACATTTTCGAATAATGATAGATATTGGTTAACCTTTACCACTCCAAAATATTTGGATAATATCCTTGAAACAGCTCCTTACTTTTCTTCAAGCCATTTTCTTATTGTCAAAAACCTGAGTGAAGAGATTATCAAGGACACTATTCACAAACTAGATGATCAAAATGAATTAATTAGCAATTGCAAAAAATATTAAAATAAAAAAGCCTCATCAATGATGAGGCTTTTCTGTATTTATAAATAATCTGATTAGATTGTTTGTTCCTGTAATTGAGGCCCTGAAGCAATTAATCTCTTCCCTTCTTCAGTATCACAATACTGTTCGAAGTTTTTGATATATCTTGAAGCAAGATCTTTTGCTTTCTCTTCCCATTCTGAAGCAGCAGCATATGTATCTCTAGGATCAAGGATACCAGTAGAAACATTTGGAAGTTCAGTTGGAATCTCAAGATTCATAATTGGAACCTGAGTTTTAGGAGCGTTATCGATAGATCCGTCAATGATCGCATCAATGATTGCTCTTGTATCTTTTAGAGAAATTCTCTTACCAGTACCATTCCAACCTGTATTTACTAAATAAGCTTTAGCTCCATGTTCTTTCATTTTTCCGATCAATGTTTTAGAATACATTGTTGGGTGTAATGTAAGGAACGCCTCACCGAATGCCGGAGAGAAAGATGGCTGAGGCTCAGTAATTCCTCTTTCAGTTCCTGCTAATTTAGAGGTATAACCGCAAAGGAAGTGGTATTGAGCCTGATCTTCATTAAGGATAGAAACTGGAGGAAGTACTCCGAATGCATCCGCAGAAAGATAAACAATCTTTTTAGCATGTCCTGCCTTAGAAGGCAATACAATCTTGTTAATATGATAGATTGGGTAAGAAACTCTTGTGTTTTCAGTGATAGATCCGTCTGTATAATCTGCTACTCCATTGTTAACAACAACGTTTTCAAGAAGTGCATCTCTCTTGATGGCAGCGAAGATATCCGGTTCTTTTTCTTCTGATAAGTCGATAACTTTAGCATAGCATCCACCTTCATAGTTGAATACTCCGTTGTTATCCCAACCATGCTCGTCATCACCGATAAGGTATCTTTTCGGATCTGCAGATAAAGTAGTTTTTCCTGTTCCTGAAAGACCAAAGAATAAAGCTACATCACCTTTTTCTCCTACGTTAGCGGAACAGTGCATTGAAGCCATTCCTTTTAATGGAAGGTAATAGTTCATCATAGCGAACATACCTTTTTTCATTTCACCTCCGTACCAAGTACCACCAATGATCTGTAGTTTTTCAGTAAGGTTGAACATGATGAAGTTTTCAGAGTTTAATCCTTGAGCTTCCCAGTTAGGGTTTGTTGTTTTAGAACCGTTGATTACTGTGAAATCTGGCTCTCCAAAGTTTTCAAGCTCATAGTGAGAAGGACGAATGAACATATTAGTAACAAAATGCGCCTGCCAAGCTACTTCAACGATAAATCTTACTTTAAGTCTCGTATCTGCATTCGTTCCGCAGAATGTATCTACTACATAAATCTTTTTAGATTCAGCAAGCTGGTTCAGCACTAGTTCTTTACAAGACCCGAAAATTTCTGCTGTAGTAGGTAAGTTTACTTTACCATCCCAGAAAATTGTATCTCTTGTAACATCATCCTGAACAATATATCTGTCTTTAGGTGAACGACCTGTGAAAATTCCTGTTTTTACTGATACCGCGCCCGATTCCGTAAGTTCCGCTTTCTCAAACCCCTGATTTTCAGGAGAAACTTCAGCCTGGTATAATTCTTCGTAAGAAGGGTTATACACTACTTCATAGTTTCCTTTAATCCCTAATTTCTCTAAATCCTGGATGATTTTAGTGTTTTTCATTTTACTTATATTTTCTATTTCTTTATTGACTTCAACAAAAATAATATTAATTATTTGTTAAAGGTGGTTTAAATATACTGATATAAGTCAGAATGACAAATAAAAAAACAGACTTGTAAAATACTGATTATAAATCAATTAAATTTTCCCATTCAAAAATAGTTGTAAAACCTTTCTCCCAAAAATAGTCTTTAAAGCCCCCAAATTTGGCACTCATCACAAAATCTCCGCCCCAAGCCCCCAAACTTTTGACAAATACGGGACAATCTGGGAACATTTTACCCTTAACTGCAGGAATTTCAATAAAATCGGAGATTTTACGCTCATGAATCATCATTAATTCAGAAAAAGTTTCCAATTCATTGCATAATAAAATTTTCTTTGTGATTTCTGAAAATTCATCAACCAATTCTTGAGACTTATTTTTTGATTTATAAAGATTGATTCCTTCCCGACTATCTTGTTTCTGATTTAAGTGAATAAAGATCAGTTCATTTTTAAAAGACGGATTAAAATCTGCTTTCTCATATTTAATCTCAGGTTTACTCTGAAAAAGAATGGCAGACTTTTCTTTTGCCACTGCAATATCATAACCACTCCCTCCTAAACTGATTGTATTTAGATAAAAAGGATCGATATCAGCCCATTCTGCAAGATTATTCATTAATGTAGAACTACTTCCAAGACCATAGTCTGCGGGAAACTGAAGGTTGGTTGTTAAGTGGTAACTAAAATCGTTTTTGAATTTTGTAGTAGAAAGCTGCTGAACATTCTTTAATGTTTTCAAAATGAATTCAGCGCTTGATGGAATATTGGTTTCGAGAATCTGCCAATTTTCATAGTCAATGACAGCCTTTAACCAAAGTTTGTTTTGATGAAGGGCTTCCCAAAGAATTAAAGATTGGTTATCATCTTTTTCTTCAAAGAAAAACTCTTGTCCCAGCTTGGTTGGTACCGCTAAGACAAGAGCTCCGTCGATTGCGAAATATTCTGAAGTAAGCATAAGCTTGCCCGGTGAAAAAATCGCGCTCATATTATATTAATTAGATGGCAGAAGTAGAATCTACTGAACTGTCAATTTTTTTGATCAATCCCTGAAGAGTTTTTCCTGGCCCTACTTCTACGAAGTTAGATGCCCCATCTTTAATCATATTCTGTACAGATTGAGTCCATTTTACTGGCCCAGTAAGCTGATCGATAAGATTTTGTTTGATCTCATCAGGATTTGTAACTGCTGTAGTGGTAATATTCTGATAAACAGGAATTGTAGCTTTTCTGAATTTCGTGTTTTCGATAGCAGCAGCTAATCTTTCCTGAGCCGGCTGCATCAATGGTGAATGGAAAGCTCCGTTTACAGGTAACAATAAAGCTCTTTTTGCTCCTGCTTCTTTTAGTCTTACACAAGCTTCTTCAACTGCAGAAGTTTCACCTGAGATCACTAATTGTCCTGGACAGTTATAGTTTGCCGGAACTACGATACCACTAATCTGTGCACAGATTTCTTCAACTTTAGCATCTTCAAGACCTAAAATAGCTGCCATTGAACTTGGATTTGCATCACAAGCTTCCTGCATTGCTTTCGCTCTTTCAGAAACCAATTTCAAGCCATCATCAAAAGATAAAACGCCATTCGCTACCAATGCTGAGAACTCTCCTAAAGAGTGTCCTGCTACCATTTCAGCTCCAAGACCGTTTACTGCTTTTAATGCTGCTACTGAGTGTATAAATATTGAAGGCTGGGTAACCTCTGTTTTTTTAAGATCCGCATCTGTTCCGTTAAACATAATGGAAAGAATGTCGAAACCTAAAATTTCATTGGCAGATTCCATCAGATCTTTAATATCTTTTCTAGAATCATACAATTCTTTTCCCATTCCTACGAACTGAGAACCCTGCCCTGGAAATACAAGTGCTTTCATGTATTGAATTAAATATTATGCAAATATAACTATAATGTTAACAATATTCTTTTAAACGAAGATAAATCATCTAAGGTACCAACCTAATTACTCTGTAACCTGTGTTTACATAAGCTCCGTTAGCCTTAGATTTTACAAATTCAAATTTGGTTGCAAGCTGAGTCTGCACTTTATTCATTTGTTTGAAAATCTCTCCTTTTTTATTTTCTCTTGTCAACATATCATTAACAACGTCAAAACCTACAATAGCATATTTTGGAGGAGTCTTGCAATATTTGCTCTTGTAAGCAGCTAGAATCTCTTTTTCAAAATTACCATCTGTATTGATCTTTCTGTCCATCAGATATACCAGACTTGCCTGGCTCAAATCGTCAACTTTCTTTTCAAAAACCGGAGAATAAAACATACTGAATGCTTTTACTCCATGTACTTCTTTAGAAATAGCAATCATTCTGTTGGCAAATGCGTCTCCCATTTCGTCATTGGCCAGAACAGCAATCACTGGTGCAGACTGCCCTGTCATCATGTTTTGATCTAATTGAATTTCTGCCGGAGAATTCACAATAACGATATTAGGATTTTTCACTGCTTTTTCCAGACCAGACTTGATGTAGTTTGCATTTTCTTTTTTAGCGTCTGCTACTACATATATTTTTTGATCTGAATATACTGCTTTTACTTCTTCTACAAGTTTATCTGCATAAGTCTGATTATTCGTTTCAACAATAATCAAATTATTATAGTTGTATAATTCCGGTGTATTGGCAAATGGTGCTACTACAGGAATCTTTTGATTTTTAGTAAAATCTAAAACATCAATTACATTGGACTTAAAGAATGGGCCAATAATAAGATCTGTATTTTCAGGATTTATCTGTGTTAAAGAGTTTTTGAAAGAGGATTCATTTCCTGAGTCTACGACTTTAATATCCAGCTTCTGACCTCCTCTTGCGTTTCTTTCAATAGCAAGCTTAGCTCCCGTTAAAAAGTCAAGAGCCATTCCTCTGTACTGTGTTTCGTTGGTACTGTATCCGAAAGGAAGCATCAATACTACGCTTAGCGCATCACCGCTTTTTTTAACATATACCGGATCCTGCTTTTTGATTTTCAACACCATTCCAGATTTTAATCCTTTTGAAAGGTCTGGGTTAAGAGCAATTAATTCATCAATACTTACTCCAAACTTATTCACAATTGAGAATACAGTATCTCCCTGCTGAACGGTATAGGTAACATAGTCGTCACCAACCACTACATTATTAGAAACCGTCGAAGATTTCTCATTCCCTGCATCAATTTTCGTTTTTGAATTGGCTGGTTCAGCTACAGGTTCTGTATTGGATCTTTTTATTTTGATGGCATCACCAGGTTTTAAGCCTTTTTCTTCCAATCCTGGATTTAAAGCATAAAGATCCTGTTGGCTGATTCCAAACTGTTTTGTAATTCTGTAATAATTATCTTTCGCCTGGATCACATAAGTTTCTCCTTCTACAGCGGATACAGGTGTAGAGGTAACAGTTTCTGTCTTTTCTACAGAAGTTTCTACAGGTTTTGCTGCGGTTACTGTTGGCTGATCACCACCATATTTTTTGATGCTGGCAAGAGGTAATGTGATTTCATCCCCGATTTTCATATGAGAATCCAATTCAGGATTCAGCTTTCTCAAATCAGTTTCAGATATTCTGTATTGTTTTGTAATTCCATAGATGGTTTGCTTAGGCTGTAAAATAATTTTACCAACCGAAGTTCCCGCAATGGTACCTACTTTTTCAGGTACGGCAGCTTTAGGAGCAACCTGAGTTGCTGCTTTTTCTGTTTTTACGGTTAAAACATCTCCGATAGCCAGCTTGCCATCTTTATGTTTAGGGTTTAGTTTCAGCAATTCATCTACAGTCATTCCATACTTCTTTGCAATGTTGTAAGGGTTATCACCTTGTACAACGGTATGCGATTTCTGGGCTGAAACTCCCAAAACCATACATAAACTGGATAGAATAAAAAACCTCTTTATCATATTAGATAATTATAATTTACAAAAATACTTCTTTAAAATTAAATGGCAACAATTATTAATTTGGAATCTTGAACCACCATCTCTTCCAAACAATTTTCAAGCCATGGATAGCCTTCATCTGAAAAGAATACACTAAAATTGAAAACTCTTTCCTGCCAGGTTTTAGAAGGGTGTACATCTAAAAACAGATTTTCAAGCCTTTCCAATAATTCGTTTTGTTTTATTTTTTCAGCATGAAGAAGACGTTTTTTCATCCTTTTAAAGGATTTCAGTTGTCTTACTTCTTCTGCTTTCACCATATTTCCAAAGGATTTTTCGGTGGCTTCAGCAGATACTTTTAACTCAGCAAAATTCTTTGTCAACATTTCTTCTTTTTGCTCTAATAATTCTAGAACAGGATTATTTTTCAAAATTTTGTGATTGGTAATCACCGTAAAATTCTGGAAAAAATCTTCTATGTTAAGATCAAGTTTTTCAATTTTCCTCAATGTTTTCTCCTTCAAGAAAAGCATAGAGTTTCTTGGAATCAGAATAGGGAAAGGAATATTTATTTTGGAAAAATAGTCTTTAAGCTCTAACCAATACATGATTTCAGCATTTCCTCCAATATAGGCAAGATTTGGCAATACTTTTTCCTGATATACAGGACGCATTAATGCATTTGGACTGAATTTTTCAGGATAATTTTCAAGCTCAGCAATGATCTCTTCTTCTGTAAATTGAATATGGGTATCTACAACGATATATTTCTGCCCATTAAAATCAATTCTGTCCCTCGTTTCGGAAAGATAGAAAAGATTAATATCGCGAGGGTTCACCTGAACTTTCCCATATTTTTCAGTCAGAAAATCTACTTTATCCTTTGAATTTTTCTGTAAACTGAAATGACGTAACTCATCTTTAAAAACCTCTTTAATCTGTTCTTTAAGTTCTCTTGAATCTCCATCCAGTATCAATAATCCAAATTCAGAAAAAAGGCGATTAACCAAAATCTGGATGGCTTGTGTTAAAGTATTTCCAATCTTATAGGCTTCTTTCAACATGAGGATCAGTTCTGTTCCAAAAACTGAATCTTTGAACTCTTTTTCAAATTCAGAGATGAAATAGGTATCACTAATCTGAATCCTGCCCACAGGGCCACCGGATTTCTCATTGATTTCATAATAATTATTCTCTGTCTTAAAATGGTTGATTTCAGCAAAATCATGATCTTCTGATGCCATCCAATATACCGGAACAAAATTAAAATCAGGAAAATGTTCTTTAAGATAGGTACAGGTTTTAATGGTCTGCAAGATTTTATAGACAAAGAAAACCGGCCCTGAAAACAAATTCAGTTGATGCCCGGTTGTAATGGTAAAAGTGTTAGGTTGTTTAAGATTTTCAAGATTTTCTTTCTGTTTTGAAGAAAGATCAAGATCAGACAACTGCTTTTCGAACACATCAAATAAAATATTCCTCTGCTCTGAAGAGAAGGAATCTTTTTTTAAGTGGATCTGCTGGCTAAAATGCTCTACAGAAAATGTTTTATCTTCAAAACCCTCAATATTCTGATTCAAAAAGTCTTTTACTAATTGAGGTATGCTTTCTATATCATTAAATGATATTTTGTTAATTGTTTTCAACTCGTATATAGTTTTTAGTTGAACAAATACCACAAGATCCCAATATTCAATCTGAAATCATACACCGGGTAATGTGGAAATGCATAAGCTTTGTTATTGGAAATAAAGGTTCCAATCTGCTGCCCTTCTATGAAAAAGAACATTTTTTTCACCTTCATATTAATATATAGATCAGCAATAGGCTGCCCTCCGATAGAGAATGAATTTGTACCGGGAAGAACATATTCGTTAAGAACCGGGAAATACTCTCTGGAGCTAAATTTAGAGAAATAATACACTTTAAGCCCTGCCTGAATTTCTGCTGCTTTTTTAAATGCCTGCGTTTGATAGAAGAAATTTGCTCTTCCTACAAAACTTGGCATTGGCATAAGGTTTTTATTTGTTAATGCATTTTGGAAATGCAGTCTTGTATTCAAATGGAATTTACCATAACTAAAAGTGGCATCCCCTCCTACCTGAGAAATACTTAATGAATTGTCACTCTGCTTAGGAGCTGCATTGCTATCAAAATAAGTATAGTTATCAATTCTGAAGTAGTTAGCAAAAAGCTCTGTTTTAAACCATTTTAAATTGATACTTCCACCCAGTTCCATTATCGATTGGTTCTTTGCATTTTCAAGATAATAGTTGAACTTATTATAAACTGAAGTATTCAATAAATAGTTAAATGATGGATAAGCGCTTTGGAAGTTCACTTTTGCATTCACAAAGTAATCTTTTATTGGCTCAAACTTCAGATTATTTGTCGTTTTTAAATAACTTTTAAACTCGCTTCCGTTGGAGAACTCAAGGAATGAGTTTAGCTGTACTTTATCCCAAAGTTTTACTTCCAAATTTCCTACTGCTCCAATTCGGCTTTCTTTAAGCTCACCAGGAATAGGAACATTATTAAGAACAACAACGTCTCTTATCCCAAATTTAATCATCTGGTAACGAACTCCAGCATCCAACTTGAACTTTTCATTATTAAAAACTAAGCTCAAAGTATTACTCAGATTGCTTGAATATTTCTTCGTTGTCCAAGGCATTCCATTCACTAACTCTGTAGAAGCCTTATACCAATATGTCTCTAATGCATTTTGGTTATAATAATATTTATTCCCTTGATGAGATATTGTATGTCTGATACTGAAAGGAAATTTTTCAGCATCGAAAGGTGTAAACTGGTGACTCAGATAATATCTTCTATAAGCAAATTGTGAACTTGTTGAAGATAGATTCACTTGTGCATTTTGTCTATTCTTATAGTTACTGTCTCCACTTTGGAATAGATCATCTTCAGTAATCCCTCCACTTTCCTGATTGTTGACGTTCTGGTGAAGGTAGTGAGCAAAAAGCTCATACTTTCCGCTTTTTGAAACATAGTGTCCAGAGAATATGGTATTGTTATTGGCAGCTAATGAATTTCTGTAAAGACCTTGTGAACGAAGTCCCATATATTCAATAGCAAAGTTGAATCTTTTTCCGATATTTTGAGTATAGGTAGAATTTAATGCTGCTCCATTTCTCATCGCATTATGATAGATGAATGTGGCCGTTGGCGTTTTTACATCATAGTATTTTACATCATTTGCGCCCAAAATCAGATAAGATTTATTGGAAGGTAATAACGATAAGTTCTGTTCTGCATTCGTTTCAAATACAAGAGGGTTGAATCCTGAGCCAATATTGGCAGGTTGTATTCTTCCGAAATTGTCTCTGTTATTATATTGTGAAAAGATATAAGTTTTATCAAAAGTCATTACCGTATCAAAAACTTTCTTTTCTGAAAATTGGGTTTGATACAAGTAATCGTTGATGGTAGGTTTGAAAATTATCAAGGAATCTTTCTTCCCGGAGTCTATGACCAGAGTGTCTCCCGACTTTTTATTTTTTTGAGTATCTTCTGTTGTAACAACCTGTGCGTGGGCAGCGAAGCTGAAGAAAGTGATTATGAAAAGGATATACTTCATTATTCATTATTGTACAGCAAAAATAAGAAATAATAGTAAATAAAAAACCCCTGCTATATGCAGGGGTTCTATATATAATATGTTAAATATTACTATAATTTTGGAAACTATTGTCCTAAAAGTTCATTAGCATCTACCGCTCCCTGAGGGAAAGGCAATTTATACTTTTCTCCTTTAAGTTTAAGATCAGACCATCTTACCCATTCAAAAGATAGTTCTAGTCTTCTTTCATTATCTAGAGAAAGAGTTGAATGTCTTTTAGTTTGTAATTCTGTTAATCTATTAGCATTTCCTGCTTCTGCAGAAATCAAATACATTTCTGGGATTCTTGAGATCAAAAGATCAGAATCATCAGATTTACTGTATTTATTAGAGAAAACAAAACCATCTGTATCTGGCGCTTCAGCAAAATCGAACAAAACTTTTCTAGTATCATTAGTTCCTAACAAGTTTAAAAGACTTTGAGAAGCAGCAAAACAGTTCCATGTACTTGCGTCATAACTTAAAATCCATCCCCAAGATCCATTTTCCTCAGCTCTGTTTCCTTTAAATTTAAGAATGGTTTCAGCATCTAAATCTTTTGGATTATCTGAAATAGCAAATTTACCACTCTTAATCAATGCTTCAGCTTCAAGACCTGCGTTTTGAATATCTCCATTCATTCTGTAAACTCTCGCTAGAAGAGCCATAGCAGCTTCTTTTGTAGGCTTAAGCAAAGCTTTAGGATCATTAACATTGAAAGGCTCAATATTATCTTTTGCAAACTTTAAGTCATTGATAATAAAGTTCAATACTTCTTTAGGAGAAGATGCTTTGATTGGCTTAGAATCATAAGTTTCATCAACTAATGGAACTCCTTCATATAAATCATATAGCCTTAAATAAGACAGTGCTCTTACATATCTTGCTTTTCCTTTTTGGGCATTAGAAGATGTAGGAACTTTTAATATAGTGTTTGCTCTACTAATTCCTTTATAAAAATCTTTATATAGATAAGTTAATAGAATATCTCCTGGAGGCGTTGTATGCTCATATAAATATTTAACCTGAATCCACTGAAACTTAATCGGTTGAAGATTTTCTTGAGCCAAAATTTCTGGAGCCATGATATTAAAGAAACCATAATCATTTGGTTTCATGACACTACTATAAGCACCAATTAATAACTTATCAATATCATCAGAAGATAGTGGAGAATTAGCATCTAAAGCTACCTCAGATTGAATATCCAATGCTTTTTCACATGAACTTACTAATAGTCCAAATGCTAGTAATAATATACTTATTTTTTTCATTTCTTTTCTAATTAAAAGTTAACATTTAACCCTAAACTATATACCTTTACATTTGGAATACCATTTAAGTCGAATCCTGAAGTTACCTTAGTTGTATCTGCTGTATTCTGAGAAGAAGCTGCAGTCTGATCTACATAATAAGTTTCTGGATCTACTCCTGAATACTTAGTAAATGTAAATGGATTTCTTACCTGAGCATACACTCTCATCGATTTGATAAAACCTAATTGAGTTTTGTCAAAGTTATATCCAATTGTAATATCTGTAATTCTTAAATAATCTGCATTTTCTAAGAATCTTGAAGATCTTTGATTATTCCAAGATGAAATTGCACCCGCTAAATGTGGACGAGGAACATTAGTATTTGGATTATTAGGTGTCCAGTAATTCATTTGCTCTGCAATCATATTTTCAGAATATGAAGGATATCCAGTATCAGCTCCACTTAACTGCCCTTCTTTATACATTGCATAAACTTTTTTACCAATAGAATACTGAGCATTAATTGAAAGGTCTAATTTATCAAAAGAGAATCTAGTAGAAATACCTCCATAAATTGGAGCAATACCTCCATTAAACACTTTTCTATCGTTGGAATCAATTACTCCATCTCCATTAAGATCGTTATAAATCATATCTCCTGGCTGTACAACTTTAGTTATTTTACCACTTTGATCTCTATATTCGTAACGTTCTTTTGCAACTCCTAAAGCTTCAATCATATAGAATGAACCTAAAGGCTCTCCTTCTTTAACGATTGATCCAAATCCTGTTGTAAAGTATCCTGCTTTTGTTCCGATCTTTTCAACAACGTTCTTGTTGTAAGAGAAGTTAGCCGCAAAATCCCATTTAAATCTTTCTCCTTTGATAATCTTTGTATCTAAGCTAATCTCAATCCCTTTGTTATTGATTGTTCCTACATTACTTAATTTACTGTTATATCCTGTTTCCTGAGGAACTGGCAGTCTGTATAACAGATCATTTGTAGTTTTGTTATAGAAATCAACAGTTAAATTAACTCTTCTGTTAAACATTGATAAATCCAAACCAGCATCAAAAGACTTACCTTTCTCCCACTTCAAATCAGGATTATATAATTCTGTAACAGCTGTTCCAGGCTCTTGGTTATGGTTTTGCCCAGCTGCAATCAGACTAAGACCTCCTGAATAAGGAATACCAGTCTGGTTTCCTGTAAGACCATAAGACGCTCTAAGCTTAAATTCATTGATAAAAGGAACTTTGAAGAATTCTTCATTAGAAACTGTCCATCCCACTGAAGCTGCTGGAAAATTCCCCCACTTATTACCTTTTGCAAATTTAGAAGAACCATCATATCTTGTTGATAACATTAAGTTATACTTGTTATCCCAAGTTAACTGAGCTCTTCCGAAGAATGATGCTAATGACATAGCAATCATATAACTTCTTCCTTTATTAATTGTTGCAGCAGAAACTAACCATGGTAAATTATTTGATGGAAAATTTTCTCCCTCAACACGAGAATCTTCATATTCCCATCTTTGGAAAGATTGCCCAACTAAAACACTAAGTTTTAATCTATTATCAACAAAACCTTTGTCATATGACGCCGTGTTTTCGATCAAATAATCTCTGTTATTAGCAGTGCTGTAATAACCATATCCCCAAGGCACTCCGGCATTTTCACCTCTTCTTGTATTAGGAGCATCAAACCTGTTATATCTGTTAGACGCAATATTACCACTGATGGATGTCTTTAAAGTAATTTCCTTGATAGGGTTATATATTGCGAAGAAATTGGCTCCAATATTTTGCCATTTATCACTTACTTGACGTTCAAATGCAAATAGAGGGTTGTTAAAGTTAAATCTATTAGGCTTACCATTTGCACCATATGCTGCAAGGTTTGGTGGCGCAGCCATTGCGTTGCTATAAGGTTGATAAGTGTTATTATCATCCGCTATAGGATTAGCTTTTGTATATGTAAAATAAGTATTAATACCAATCTTAAAGTTATCTGCAAATTTTTGCTCAACATTTAATCTTGCTCTTGAAATCTCATAATTATCTCCAATAATGATACCGTCTTGGCTAATATGAGAAGCTGAGAAATACATCTTAGAAGATGCTCCTCCAGCTGTAAAGCTTATCTGATTATTGGTAATAGCTCCAGTTCTCAAAACATAATTCATCCAATCTGTGTCAATTCCTGTATCTTTCATAGGAGTTAACTCTAGCTGACTAGCCGGCTTTGGTAATATACCTGCAGCAATATCACTTAAATAATTCTGTCTAGCTACATCATGTACTTGCTTATATTGTTGAGCATTCAGCAATCTAGGTCTTTTGATAATTTCCTGGATACCATAAGATGATGAAAAAGAAACACTAGGCTTTCCATTATATCTTCCAGCTTTTGTTTCAACCAATACAACCCCGTTTGAAGCTCTGGAACCATAGATTGCTGCAGAAGCTGCATCTTTCAAGATTTCCATGCTATTGATATCTTCCGGAGCAAGGTTTCCTAATGATTCCTGAGGAATACCATCAATAATATAAAGAGGGTTATTGGATGCACTTAAAGATCCATTTCCTCTAATACTTATTTTAGTATTATTTCCTGCACGTCCACCTGTATTTGCTACCTGAACCCCAGGAGCTTTCCCTTGTAGGGCAAGTTCCACGGATGAAACCGGTTGCTCTTGCAAAACTTCACTCTTAACAGTTGCAATAGCACCCGTAACGTCAGTCTTCTTTTGCTTTCCATACCCAACCATTACAACCTCGTCAATCTGAGTTTCTTTAGCCGTAGTATCTTTCTTAACTTTTTGAGCAGATACAGCCTGTCCTATAAAGAACAATGCTCCAACGCTCAATACACGTAGTTTAACATTCATATTAACAAATTTTAATATATTTTAGTCGCAAATATGTTAATAAATATTAACACTAGCAAATTTCATGTATAAACAAAGTACAAATTCGTTCACAATATGGCACACAGAACCCCTTACAAACAAGAGAATCCGCAATATTAAGTCCACTTTATTTATCAAAATAAAAAATATTCGTTTTAAAAAGCAATTTAACAATTAATAATTCGATGAAAAAAAAATTATTTATAATAAATCTAAATTAGAATAGCGCTAATTTTCAACCAAATACAACTTTATATGTAAAAAAATTAATGATTTTTGACAAGCTATAAACTTTTATATATTTGAGTGTCTTTTTTAGACTTATTCAAGAAAAAAAACAAGCCACTCATTCTGTGCATCATACCTATAAACATTCATAAAAAAAAATTTAACAACCTTTAAACAGTAAGATGATCTTATTTTACTCAATGAATAATCATCAAACAAAGTTTTTATGTTTCGTTTTTATAAATTAAGAAACATTGATTTCTAAATAGAATGTTTACTTCAAAAGATTACAAACAAAAAAGCCTTCTCATTGAGACGGCTTTTTTTATCTATATATCTGAATATTATTTCAGCTTTTTCTTAACTGCTACTTCTTCGTAAACTTCAAGAATATCACCGATTTCAATATCGTTGTATCCTTTAAGGTTCAGACCACATTCGTAACCTTTTGTTACTTCCTTCACATCATCTTTGAAACGCTTTAAGCTTTCAAGCTCTCCATCAAATTTCACAATACCGTCTCTTAGCAAACGTACTTTAGACTGTCTTGTTACTTTTCCAGTAAGAACCATACAACCTGCAATTGAACCAACTTTAGAAATCTTGAATACCTCACGGATTTCAACATTACCGATTACCTGCTCCTGAATTTCTGGAGAAAGCATTCCTTCCATTGCTTCTTTTACTTCATCTATTGCTTTATAGATTACAGAATATGTTCTGATTTCAATTTCCTCACGGTCTGCAAGTTCTTTTGCATTAGCACCAGCTCTTACATTGAATCCAATGATAATAGCATCTGATGCTGCCGCTAAGTTGATATCAGATTCTGTGATCTGCCCTACACCTGAGTGAAGGATCTTCACACTGATCTCTTCTGTTGATAATCTTTGTAACTGATCAGAAAGTGCCTCTACAGAACCATCCACGTCCCCTTTAAGGATAATATTCAATTCCTTGAATTCTCCTAGAGCAATACGTCTACCTAATTCTTCAAGTGTTGTATGTTTTTTCGTTCTAATAGAAAGTTCTCTTTGAAGCTGCTCTCTCTTATTCGCAATAGCTTTACCTTCACTCTCATCAGTATAAACACGGAATTTATCACCTGCTGTAGGCGCTCCGTCTAAACCTAAGATCGTTGCTGGAATCGAAGGCCCCGCTTCCGCAAGGTTCTTTCCTCTTTCATCAAGTAAAGCTTTTACTTTACCATGATTTTTACCTGCTACTACATAGTCACCAACTCTTAAAGTTCCGGTTTGTACCAACATTGTTGCTACATATCCTCTTCCTTTATCAAGAGATGCTTCGATAACAACACCATTCGCCGAACGGTCTGGATTAGCTTTCAATTCAAGCATTTCTGCCTGTAATAAAACTTTCTCTAGTAATACATCTACATTATTACCGAATTTGGCAGAGATTTCTTGAGCCTGAACATTTCCTCCCCATTCTTCCACTAAAACCGGAGGGTTTAAACCTGAAAGTTGCTGACGGATGTTATCTGGGTTTGCATTTGGTTTATCTACTTTGTTAATCGCGATAATCATTGGCACTCCTGCAGCTTGCGCGTGAGCAATTGCCTCTTTTGTTTGTGGCATTACATCATCATCGGCAGCAATTACGATAATTGCAATATCAGTAATTTGAGCACCTCTTGCTCTCATCGCTGTAAAGGCTTCGTGACCTGGAGTATCTAAGAATGTAATTCTCTGACCATTTTCCAGTTTCACATTATAAGCACCAATGTGCTGAGTAATCCCTCCTGATTCACCTGCAATTACGTTAGTTTTTCTAACATAATCCAGCAATGAAGTTTTACCATGGTCAACGTGTCCCATTACGGTAACAACCGGAGCTCTTGATACTAAGCTTTCTTCTGTATCAACTTCGTCTTCTGTATCTGTATCTTCAAGATCAGCATCAGAGAATTCGATTTTATAACCAAATTCATCAGCAACTAATAATAAGGTATCAGCTTCCAATCTTTGGTTCATTGTCACCATTACTCCTAGTGAGAAACATGCAGAGATTACTTCAGTTGGAGAAACGTTCATTAAGCTCGCTAATTCCCCTACTGTAATAAATTCTGTTACCTTCAGCGTTCTGTCTTGTGCTTCAAGCTCCTGCTGACGTTCATCTTGTTCTCTACGGAAAGTTCTCTTATCTTTTCTGTGTTTTGCAGATTTAGATTTACCACCTTTGTTGGTAAGTTTTTCTAAGGTTTCCTTGATCTGGTTTTTAACTTGTTCGTCAGTTAATTCAACTGGCATAACTCTTTGACCAGGTCTGTTGTTTTGACCTCCTTTCTTAAATCCACCACCTTGGCCACCTGGACGGTTTCCACCTTGGTTATTTCCGAAACGGTTTCCACCTTGGCCGCCTTGACCTTGTGGACGATTTCCTTGTCCACCTTGTCCCTGACGGTTTCCACCTTGTCCACCACCATTGTTATTATTGTGCGGACGGTTTCCACCCTGGCCACCTTGGTTGTTATTTCCAGAGTTTTGATTGTTTCCACCTTGGCCTTGATTATTCTGGCCACCAGGTTTTTCAATTCTCTTTCTTTTCTTTTTAGCACCAGCTCCTGGTTTTGGGGCAAACTGAGTTAAGTCAATTTTTTCACCTACGATCTTAGGACCGTCCAGTTTCTGATAAACAGTTTCAATTTTTTGAGGTTCCTGATTTTCAGGTTCAGCTTCCACTTTTGGAGCTTCTATTTTTTTCTCTTCTACCACTGGTTTTGGAGTTTCTTTTACAGGTTCAACCGGTTTTTCTTCTTCTTTTTTCTCCTCCATTTTTGGCTTGTCTTTTTTTACAGGTCTATTTCTAGATTCTATCTGAGACAAATCAATTTTATCCAAAACTTTAAATTCCTGCTTTTCAGGAGCTGCTTTTACTTCCGGTTCTTCTTTCACTATCTCTTCTTTCTTTTCTTCCACCGGTGACACTACAGGAGCAGCAGGGGTTTCTTCAACTTCAGGTTTTGCAGGCTCTAAATCTATCTTACCTAAAATTTTGGTTTCTGGTTTGTTTGCTTTAGCTCTTATCACTTCAGGGGTTTTCTTCTCTTCAATTTCCAGTTTTTCTTCCGGAACTTTAGTGATCACCACCTCATGGGAAGCTTTTCTTTGTTCGCCATCTTTAGCAAACTCAGCTTCCAATGCAGAATATGCCGATTCTTCCAATTGAGCGTTAGGATTGCCTTCAACCTCGAAACCCTTTGAGTGTAAAAACTCTACTAATCTGGACATCGAGATGTTGAATTCCTTAACCGCTTTATTTAATCTAATTTTTGGCATCTATATTATTTACTGTTTTTTTAATTTTTAAAATTAAAGTATTTCCTTTTCACTGTTTTATTAAGATTTATCATCTCTTAATCTTCAAATTCTTCTCTCAGAATACGTTTAACCTCTTCAATTGTTTCTTCTTCAAGGTCAACCATATTTAAAAGACTCTCAGTTTCTTTATCCAGTACTGATTTTGCAGTTGTAAGTCCTACTTTCTTAAATTCATCCAAAATCCACTGCTCGATATCGTCATTGAATTCTCTCAATTCAACATCGTCATCCTCGCTGGACTCTCTGTAAACATCAATTTCATATCCTGTCAACCAAGAAGCCAATCTGATATTCTGTCCTTGTTTTCCGATTACTTTAGAAATCTCTTCAACTGGAGTATACACTAATGCATAGTTTGCCTCTTCGTTGATATCAATTTTATTAATAGTAATATTACCTAAAGATCTCTTCACCAAAATTTCAGGGTTTTTAGACCACTGAATAACATCGATGTTTTCATTTTTCAACTCTCTTACTACTCCATGAATTCTGGATCCCTTCACACCCACACAAGCTCCTACAGGATCAATTCTGTCATCATAAGCATCTACTGCAATTTTCGCCTTTTCTCCAGGAATTCTTACTACCTTTTTCAAGATAATCGTTCCATCTTGGATTTCAGGAATTTCCAGCTCTAATAATTTCTCTAAGAATTTAGGTGCAGTTCTGGAAATAATAATCTGTGGTTTTGAACCTTTAAAATCTACTGTTTCAACAATAGCTCTGATATTCTCACCCTTTTTAAAGAAATCGGATGGGATCTGGTTCTCTTTTGGTAAAATAAATTCGTTTCCTTCATCATCCAACAAGATTACATGCTTGTGACGAATGTGGTGGATTTCTCCTACAACGATTTCACCAATTTTATCTCTAAACTGTTCATACAGCATAGCATTATTATGCTCCTGAAGTTTTGTAGCCAGAATCTGCTTTAGGGTAAGAATATTTCTTCTTCCCAACTGAGCAACAGGAATTTCCATTGTAAAGTCCTCACCTACTTCGAAGGTAGGGTCAATCTTCTTTGCTTCAGAAATTTCAATTTCCAAATCATCATCTTCAGACATTTCGTCCTCTACAATTGTTTTATTTAAAAATATCTGAAAATCTCCTTTATCCGGGTTTACAATCACATCAAAGTGGTCATCTGAATCGAATCTTTTTCTCAAAAGAGTCTTCAGTGAATCTTCAATAATTGCCATAAGATCAATCTTACTGATCCCTTTTTCGTCTTTAAAATCACCAAAGGATTCAATCAACGCTATATTATCCATCTATTTTTTTTTCTTTTTTAAAATTTAATTACTACTAATGCCTTTTTGATCTCCGTGTAAGGAATTTCTTTTTCCTCTTCCACATCCACCTTTCCTTTCCCGATATCTTTCGGTTTACGGTAACGTAAAACAAGAGTGATTTTCTCTTCGTCTACTTTTGACAATTCTCCTTCAATTTTAGAAGAATCCTCCAACATCACCTCAATCTCTCTTCCTATGTTTTTATTGAACTGTCTTGGTGTTACTAATGGTTCGCTTAATCCTGCAGACATCACCTGAAGGCTGAAGTCGTGTTCTTCACGATCCATATTGAATTCTATCGCACGGCTTGCATCAAGGCAATCTTGCAAAGAAACTCCATTATCACCATCTAAAATCACTGTAATATCATCCCCTGCAGAGATTTTAAGATCAATAAGAAAAAGATCTTCTCTGGTCTCAAGGAATTCATTTAATAATTCTTCAATTCTTTTTTTAAACTCCATACATTCTTTTATCTTGATTTACAGTACGAAAAAAGGCTTTCTTGCGAAGCCTTCCCATTTTTTCCGTAAATCCATGGCAAATATACGCTTTTTTTCCAAAAATGCAAAATTATCTTATTATCAAGCAAATAGAACGAAATTCATTTACATTAAATTAAACAGGCATATGAAGGTATTTTTATTACTTTTGTCTTTGAATTTTAAAAACAAACATTTTGAATATAACGATTGTAGGAACAGGTTATGTAGGATTAGTTACGGGAACTACTCTTGCAGAGCTTGGCAATTCAGTATACTGTGTTGATATTGATGAAAAAAAGGTAGAAGGTATGAAAAACGGCGTAGTTCCCATCTATGAGCCGAACCTTGAAGAGATGTTTTTGAGAAACATTCAATCTGAAAGATTATTTTTCACCACCAATTTAAAAGAAGCTTTAGACAAAAGCGAAGTGATTTACCTCGCATTACCTACTCCTCCCGGCGAGGATGGTTCTGCTGATCTATCCTATGTATTAAAGGTAGCCAATGATATTGGAGAAATGATGACCGAATATAAGGTTATTGTTAATAAAAGTACTGTTCCTGTAGGCACTGCAGACAGAGTAAGAGAAACCATATCGTTTAAAACTAATATTCCTTTTGATGTTGTTTCCAATCCTGAATTTTTAAGAGAAGGTTTTGCCGTGGAAGATTCAATGAATCCTTCAAGAGTAGTCGTGGGAGCCAGCTCAGAAAAAGCAAAAGAAATTATGGCTAAAATATATCAGCCATTTACCAATACGGGAATCCCGATTATTTTTATGGATGAAAAGTCATCCGAGCTTACAAAATATGCTGCAAACTCATTCCTTGCTGTAAAGATTACCTTTATGAATGAGATTGCCAATTACTGTGAAAAAGTAGGTGCTGATGTAGATAAGGTAAGATTAGGAATGGGAAGTGATGACAGAATTGGGCACAGATTCCTATTTCCAGGCATCGGATACGGTGGAAGTTGCTTTCCGAAGGATGTAAAAGCTCTTATAAAATCTGGAAAACAGGAAGATTTCAACTTTCAGATTCTGGAAGCTACCGAAAATGTAAATACTTCCCAGAAAGTAATTTTAGTTTCTGAAATTGAAAAATATTTCGGCGGAAATATTGCAGGAAAAAAAATTGCCATGTGGGGACTCGCCTTCAAAGCCAATACAGATGATATCAGAGAAGCATCTTCTTTAGATAACATTGCTCTTTTGTTAGAAAAAGGCGCAATAGTTGTAGCTTATGATGCTGTTGCTGAAAACAATGTTCAAAAACTACTGGGCGATAAAATTCAATATGCTAAAGGAATGTATGATGCATTGGAAGACGTAGATGCATTATTTATTGCTACAGAATGGCCTGAATTCAAAAATCCTAATTTTGAGCTTATGGCTAAAAAAATGAAAAATAGGGTTATTTTTGACGGCAGGAATATGTATCCATTAGAAATTCCTGAACAAAACGGATTTTATTATAAAAGTATAGGTAGAAAGACAATTACAAAATAAAGAAATGAAAAACATTATTATTACGGGAGGAGCAGGATTCATTGGGTCCCATGTTGTAAGAGAATTTGTAAAAAACAATCCGGAAAGCACCATCATTAATCTTGATGCTCTTACTTATGCCGGAAATTTAGAAAACCTGAAGGACATTGAAAATGAACCTAATTATGTTTTCGAAAAAGCAGACATTACAAAACCCGAAGAACTAAGAAGGGTTTTTGAAAAATATAACCCAGACGCAATTGTACATTTAGCCGCAGAAAGCCATGTTGACAGAAGTATTACTGATCCAATGGCTTTTATCAACACCAATGTAAACGGAACAGCTAATCTTCTTAATCTTTGTAAAGAATTCTGGACACTCAACCCGGAGCATACTCACGGAAGATTTCCGGATGAGAAGAGAACCAATTTATTTTATCACGTGTCAACGGATGAAGTATATGGTAGCTTAGGAGAAACAGGATTCTTTTTAGAAACTACTTCTTATGACCCTCAATCACCATATTCTGCATCAAAAGCAGCTTCCGACCACTTAGTAAGAGCATATGGAAATACGTATGGAATGCCATTTATTGTATCCAACTGCTCAAACAATTATGGTCCTAATCATTTCCCTGAAAAGCTGATCCCTCTTTGTATCTCTAATATTATTAACGAAAGGCCTTTACCTATTTATGGTGACGGGAAATACACCAGAGACTGGTTATTTGTAATCGATCATGCTAAAGGAATCCACCAGATCTTCAACGAAGCAAAAACCGGAGAAACTTATAATATAGGAGGATTCAATGAATGGCAGAATATTGACTTGGTTAAAGAATTAATCAAACAGATGGATGCTAAACTTGGAAAACCTGAAGGTTATTCTGAAAAGCTAATCACATTTGTCAAAGACAGGCCAGGACATGATAAGCGTTATGCTATTGATGCCACTAAATTAAATAAGGATTTGGGATGGAAGCCTTCCGTAACATTTGAAGAAGGATTAGGAAAAACTATAGACTGGTACCTTGAGAACAAGGAATGGCTTGAAAATGTAACCAGCGGAGATTACCAAAAATACTATGAAAATCAGTACAATTAGTATTGCCAATCACAGAATATAAAATAAAAAAGATGAAAGGAATAATATTAGCCGGAGGATCCGGAACAAGACTTTACCCTCTAACCATTGCCGTAAGTAAGCAGCTAATGCCTGTTTACGACAAACCGATGATCTACTATCCATTATCCACTTTACTTTTAGCTGGAATTAAGGATATTCTGATCATTACAACCCCACATGATCAGGCTGGGTTCACTAAACTATTAGGTGATGGCTCTCAGATTGGTTGTAATATAGAATATGTTGTACAGCCAAGCCCAGATGGCCTGGCACAAGCCTTTATCCTAGGTGATAAATTTATAGGTAATGATCCGGCAGCGCTTGTTTTAGGAGACAACATCTTCTATGGTTCTGAAATGGGAACTTTATTAAAGAACAAAACCAATCCGGATGGAGGTGTTGTTTTTGCTTATCACGTTGCAGACCCTGAAAGATATGGTGTTGTAGAATTTGATAACAATTTCAAAGCTGTTTCTATTGAAGAAAAACCTTTAAAACCTAAATCAAACTACGCAGTCCCAGGTCTTTATTTTTACGACAACAATGTGGTGGAAATTGCTAAAAACATACAACCTTCTGCAAGAGGAGAACTAGAAATTACTGACATTAATAATGTTTATCTTAAAAACGAAAAGCTTGAGGTAGGTGTTCTGGACAGAGGTACAGCATGGCTGGATACCGGAACATTTGATTCACTTCATGATGCTTCAGAATTTGTAAGTGTTATTGAAAAGAGGCAAGGGTTTAAAATCGGATGTATTGAGGAAATCGCTTTCAGAAATAAATTCATCAACGAAGAAAAGCTATTGGAAACAGCAGTAAAGTATGGTAAAAGTGGCTACGGGCAGTATTTGAAACAACTCGTTGGTCAATAACCATTTAATTTATAAACTTTGTAAACTATTGACTTCATAGTCAATAGTTTTTGTTCATAATAACAAATATCAATATATTAGTTATTCACTTTTAGCCTTATATCTAATGTAAGAACTAAAAATCGGTAAGAATTAATTATTATAAATTTGCAAAAACTTACACAGATGAATGAACCACAGCAAAAGTGGACAGAAACAATAGAAGCCAATCATTCTTTATTTGATTTAAAACTTAAAGAAGTATGGCGGTATAAGGATCTTATTTACATGTTTGTAAAAAGAGACTTCATATCAAGCTTCAAGCAAACCATTTTGGGGCCAATCTGGTTTTTTATTAACCCGGTTTTAACAACAATCGTATATCTGGTTGTTTTTGGAGCGATTGCCAAACTTCCTACAGATGGTGCTCCCCCTATTTTATTTTATCTGTCTGGTGTAACTCTCTGGAATTACTTCTCAGCTTCATTGCTTACTACTTCCACTACCTTTGTAGGGAACTCAACTATTTTCGGGAAAGTGTATTTCCCAAGACTGGTAACGCCACTTTCAGTTGTCATCTCCAACCTGATGCGTTTTGGGGTACAGTTCCTTTTATTTCTTCTTGCATGGGCTTATTACCTGAGCCAAGGAAAAGTGCAGCCTAACATCTGGATTCTTGCAACTCCTTTTCTGATCATATTGATGGCCTTTTTTGCATTGGGAGTAGGAATGATATTTTCGGCTCTTACTACAAAATATAAAGATTTGAGTATGTTATTAGGCTTTGGAGTGAGTTTATATATGTATGCCACTCCGGTAATCTATCCGGTATCCTCTCTTCCGGCAGGATTCAAAAAACTGGCATACTATAATCCGCTTACGGGGATTTTTGAATGTTTTAAATACGCCTGGCTTGGCGTAGGTGATTTCTCGCCATTAATGCTGGGAATCAGTACGGTTATTATTCTTATTTTATTGGTATTAGGAATACTGATTTTTAATAAGGTTGAAAAAACCTTTATGGACACCGTATAAGATTTAACTGTTATCTTTAATCTAAAATCAATCTAAACATGCTGGCTTTAAAAGCAGAAAACATATCAAAACAATACCGTCTGGGACAGGTGGGCACGGGAACTCTCTCTCATGACCTTAACAGATTCTGGCATAAAGTAAGAGGAAAAGAAGATCCTTATTTAAAAATTGGTGAAACCAACGACAGAACAACTAAAGGAGATTCTGAGTACGTTTGGTCGCTCCGTGATATCAATTTTGAGATTGAACAGGGAGATGCTGTAGGAATTATAGGAAGAAATGGTGCTGGTAAATCTACTTTACTCAAACTTTTAAGTAAAGTAACCAAACCAACAACCGGAAAAATTTATACTCAGGGAAGAATTGCATCACTACTGGAGGTAGGAACAGGATTCCATCCTGAAATGACAGGGCGTGAGAATGTATACCTTAATGGAGCTATTCTTGGGATGACCAGAAAGGAAATCACCCGAAAATTTGATGAAATTGTAGACTTTTCAGGAGTTGAAAGATATATAGATACTCCGGTAAAAAGATATTCTTCAGGAATGTATGTCCGTCTGGCATTTGCTGTTGCGGCACACCTTGAGTCTGAAATACTGATCGTAGATGAAGTACTTGCAGTAGGAGATTCTGAGTTTCAAAAGAAATGTCTTGGAAAAATGGGTGATGTTACAAAGGGACAAGGAAGAACTGTTTTGTTTGTAAGCCACAATATGGCTGCCATTAATGAGCTTTGCAACAGTGCTATTTTATTAGATCAAGGCTCTGTGGCCATGCAAGGAGACAAAGATAAATGTATCATTGAATACCAGCGTAAGAATTCCTACATCTCTCATTATGAAGCTTCAAAAGATGGTTTTGAAATTGGTAATGACAGAATTAAAGTTCAGGCCTACTCAGCAACACCTATCCAAGGAAATGTACTGAATATCAATTCAGGAGTAAGAATAAAAGTAGATTTTATAAGCACGATTCAAAATGCAACTGTAGATCTTTCTTTCTATATCAAAAACTCTCATGAAGTTATTGTGATGAGTAACGGCTTTATGATCAGTGAGAATGGAGAACCGGGGGGCTACTCTATCTGTTTTGATATTCCGGCCAATATACTTAATGAGGATTCTTATTATTTTGATATGTTTTGGGGAATGAACCGTTCCGAGATCGCATTCAAAACACAATCATTTGGTTTTGAAATCAATGGAATCAGAAATCAATTTGGAGACATCAAAAAATCACCAGGTGTAATTTCGCCTGCTATTGCTTCGGAAATCAAAAAGTTATAACTTTTCAGTGCTCATCATTCAAAATAATTCATCATGCTTTTAAATATTATCTTTTCATATAACCGAGCTATGCAGGTAGATTATCTGCTAAGTACTATTTTAAAAAAAATAAAGATAGATGACTATGAAACGGTTATTTTATATCACACGACCGGAAATCATCATTTAGGTTATAAAAAATTAATTGAAAAGTATAAAAACTATCCTAATATTCGTTTTGAGGAAAGAAAAGAAATATGGTTTGACACCGCTTTTTTCAAAACACTTACCAACAAAAAAAATTTTAAATTCTTCCTGGAGAAAAATCTAAAGAATAAGCAGGGCGATAACTTCAAAGGGCTGCTTCAGGATTTATTAAGAAAGACCAAACATGAATTGGTCATGTTCAATACCGATGATGGTGTCTTTTATAATGATGTAGTTCTGGATGAAGAAGTTCTTTCGGAATTTAAAAAAGATCCTGAACATTCGTCTTACAGAATGTATGTAGGTGATAATATTGAAGGGTTCCCTAATTATATTCAGAAAAAAGGCAATCATTATGAATGGGACTATTATGCAGATAAGAATATTACGCACTGGTCTTATCCATTTTCAGTGGACGGAACGGTATACAACGCTAAGCATTTGTTAAAAGTTTTAGAAAAAATACCTTATCACAACCCAATCACTTTAGAAGAAAATGTGTTCAGACATGCATTACAGCATAAACTCTTTAGAAAAGGAATGAGCCCATTACAAACCAAACTGGTAGGTACAACTTTAAACAGGGTTTCTGTGGAAACATTCAACCCGACCATCAATATAAGTGTTGATGAATTAAATGAAAAATTTGTCGACGGATATACTCTTCACCTGGGACTCCCCGATCATATTGACGTGGTTAATATTGTTCCTTTTGAAGTAAGTGTAGTAAAAGAAGACAAGAAAATACTTCTCTATTCATTGGATGAAGATGGAAAGAAGATACAAAATTCGTATGGAATTGAAGGGACTAAAAACGAGTCCTAATAGATATATAAATTAAATGATTATGACTCCGCATATTATAGATTTTTTAAAGATCGGATCTCCGGAATTAGGATACATCACTGTAGCTGAAGCTCAGAAAAATGTTCCTTTTTCCATCAACAGAGTTTACTGGACTTATTTTACCCCTCAAGATGTAATCCGTGGAGGACATGCACATAAGAAATTACAGCAGGTTATCTTTGCTGTTTCAGGAACAATAGAATTCAACACTCAGGATTTGGAAGGTAATGAAGCAACATTCATATTAGATTCGCCTTCCAAAGGACTTTATATTCCGGAATTAATCTGGAGAGATATTAAGTTCAGCCACAATGCTGTTCTTTTATGTCTTGCTTCTGAACTGTATGACGAGGATGATTATTTCAGAGATTTCGAAGATTTTAAAAACTACAAAAAATGATACATCCTTTAGCTGACGTACAGTCTCAAAATATAGGTGAAGGAACTTTTGTATGGCAGTTTTGTGTCATTTTAAAGGGAGCAAAAATTGGGAGTGGGTGCAACATCAATTGCCAGGTACTTATAGAAAATGATGTTACCATTGGAAATCATGTTACGATAAAGCCCGGAGTTCAGATCTGGGACGGAGTAAGCCTTGAAGATAATGTATTTATAGGGCCCAATGTAACATTTACCAACGACCTTTTTCCTAAGTCTAAAAATAAAGATTTCAAGCTGGTAAAAACACTGGTAAAAAAAGGAGCTTCCATTGGTGCCAATGCTACTATTTTAGCAGGAATCACCATTGGTAAAAATGCATTAATCGGGGCTGGAAGCGTGGTTACTAAAAATGTTCCTGATAACGAAATATGGGTAGGAAACCCTGCAAAATTTTTAAAGAATAATAACAATGATAAAGTTTCTTGATTTACAAAAAGTTAATCTTAAATATCAACAAGAAATAGAAGATAGCTTACTTCAAACTTTCAGATCTGGCTGGTATCTTTTAGGAGAAAAAACCAAAGCTTTTGAAACGAATCTAGCTCAATATATTGGAACAAAACATGCTATTGGAGTGGCCAACGGATTGGATGCATTACGTCTGATTCTTCGCGCTTACATAGAATTAGGAATTATGAAAGCAGGAGACGAAATTCTTGTTCCTTCTAATACTTATATTGCTTCTATATTGGCTGTTTCTGATAACGGATTGGTTCCAGTTCTTGTAGAACCGGAAATCAATACATACAATATTGATATAGCTAAAATTGAAGAGAAGATTACTCCAAAAACAAAAGGTATCCTTATTGTGCATCTTCAGGGTAGAATTGTTTTCTCGGATCAGCTTAAAGAAATTGCTCAGAAACATGAGTTAAAGATCATTGAAGATAATGCACAAGCTATCGGAGCAGCATGGAATGACATAAAATCCGGAAACCTCGGAGATGCTGCGGGATTCAGTTTTTATCCCGGAAAAAATCTAGGAGCATTAGGAGATGCAGGAGCTGTAACCACCAATGATGATGAGCTTGCAAAGGCCATCAGAGCATTGGCAAACTATGGTTCTAACCAAAAATATGTCAACATTTATCAGGGATTAAACTCCAGGCTTGATGAACTGCAGTCTGCTGTTTTAGATATCAAGTTGAAATATATTGATGATGAAAATAATGCAAGAAGAATTATTGCCAAAAGATTCATCAATGAAATCACCCACCCGGATATCATTCTTCCTGAATATCCTGAAAATGAAGATGAACATGTATGGCATGTTTTCGTTATCAGAACTCATAGAAGAGATGAGCTTCAGACTTATCTTACGGAACAGGGAATACAAACCATCATCCACTATCCTATTCCGCCTCACAAGCAGGAAGCCTACAAAGAGTGGAATGACCTGTCTTTCCCTATCAGTGAAAAAATTCATGCAGAAGTTTTAAGTCTTCCGATCTCCTCTGTTTTAGATGAAGAAGAAATACAAACCATTATTAAAACGGTAAACGAATTTTAAATGGAACAACCATTAGTAACAGTGGTTGTAGTTTCCTATAATCACTCTCAGTTTATAAAAGAAAATCTGGATAGTATAAAAAATCAAACCTACAGCAACATTCAGTTAATTGTAGGTGATGATGCCTCTCCGGATCATTCGGTAGAAGTTTTTGAAAAGTGGCTGCAGGAAAATAACTATCCTGCAGAAAAAAACTTCCATACTAAGAATACAGGCTTACCAACCATGCTGAATGAATGTATGGATCTGGCCAAAGGAAAGTATATCAAAATCATTGCAGCTGACGATTTTCTGCATCCGGAATCTATTGAAAAATCAGTTTCTACATTAGAGAAATTAGGAAATGAATACGGAATGTCTTTTTCTCATACTCATGCTGTAAATAACGACAGTGAGATCATCGAAGATATTGCAGACTATGATGCTTTAGGCAAAGTAGATCCTCAAGTTTTCAGAGAAGAACTCTTGAAAGGGAATAGAATTGCAGCTTTAACGGTATTATTAAGAACAGATGTAGTAAGAGAAACCGGTAAATATGATGCTCAATTTATCATAGAAGATTATTATCGATGGTTGAAGGTCAGCCAAAAATATCTGATTGCCTATATCCCGGAAAAATTGGCCTATTACAGACTGCATACTGATAATATTTCTAAAGTAAAAGCCGACAGAATTGAAATGGAGGCCGCTTTGCTCCAGATGATGTTTGATAAAAAAGGAGTTTCAAGAGGAAGTATCAATTATATTACTCAAAAATTATATCAATCAGGGACACAGCTTCCTGAAGAATATACCAGTGCTTATCATGCCTATCCGTTTCGTTCAAAGAAACTGGACTTCGCTGTAAGAAAGAAGCTTCCTTTTTCTTTGTATAAGATTTTAAAGAAAATTATATAAAATGAATCCTTTAATCTCCATCATTGTTCCTTGCTATAATCAGGCTGTTTATCTTGATGAATGTCTGGAATCTGTACTTCAGCAGACGTATCAGAACTGGGAATGTATTATTGTTAATGATGGTTCTCCAGACAACACGAAAGATGCTGCTAAAAAATGGATAGAAAGAGACGCACGTTTTCAGTATGTTGATAAGGAAAACGGAGGATTATCCTCAGCAAGAAATGCAGGAATAGCAGTTGCAAAAGGAGAATGGATTTTACCTTTGGATGCTGATGATAAGATCTCTCCGGTTTATCTTGAATTGGCAGAGAAAGAATTCAATAATGGCTATAGTGTTATTTACTGTGAAGCTGAAAAATTTGGTATAGAAACAGGAAAATGGATTCTACCCGAATATACCCCACAAGCTTTAGCGGTAAGAAATGTTATTTTTTGTACTGCATTTTTTAAAAGAACAGATTGGGAAAAAGCCGGTGGATATGACACCAGCCTTATTTATGGTCTGGAAGATTGGGAATTCTGGATTTCCATTCTCAAAAATGGAGGTAAAGTGCATAAAATCAAAGAAATTTGTTTCTATTACAGGATCAAAGAAAACTCCATGATCAAAGACATGATCTCCGACAACGGGGACATGAAGAAAATGGTAACCCACAATATTGTATACAGAAAACACATCGAGTTTTTCACAAAGGAACTCGGTAGTTTTGAGAAGCTCTACGATAATAACCAGCATTTAAAAAATATCCTCAACAGCAAGAGATATGTTTGGGCAAATAAAATTTTTAATCTTTTTAACCGATGAGAAAAAAGAGAGAGAAGACTGGTTACCCCAACAAAATGAAATACTATTCATATATTTGAGTATCTGAATGAAATAATTTTTCTTCAGATATGGAATAATGTTCCCCTATAACACAATTAATGAAACAACTAAGGTATGATTATTGGAAACGGTATTATAGCAAATGCTGTAAAATCTTATGACAGACAAGATATAGTTTTTTTTGCTTCAGGAGTATCCAATTCTCTGGAGATACGAGCATCAGAATTTGAAAGAGAATTTTCTCTTTTAAAAACGATCTATGGAGATAACAGAGAAAAGAAGCTGATCTATTTTTCTACCCTCAGCATCCATGACCAATCAAAGCAAAATAGCCCCTATGTCATCCATAAAAAAGAAATTGAAAATTACATAGAAAATAATGTTGACCATTACCTCATTCTGAGAATAGGCAATATTGTAGGAAAAGGGGGAAATCCCAACACTCTTTTCAACTTTCTTAAAACCCAGATTGACAACAACAATCAATTTACCCTACATCTTAAAGCCAGAAGACTTCTTTTAGACATTGAAGACATCTCGAGATTTGTAGAATCACACGGTTTACATGCTCACAACAAAACCATCAATTTCTCCTTTCCTTATTATTATGATCTAAAGGAAATCATCAGTACTATTGAAAAGGAAACCGATAAAAAAGGGCTTTATACCGAAACTCATGAAGGTGATTTCTATAAAGTGGATTTTGATGAAGATATCATCGCTTTTTTCTCTGGAAAAACACCAGAGAGCTATTTAGAAACATTAACCAGAAAGTATATTTAAGATGGCTAATTTTTATGTAATTATTGTTACTTACAATGCCATGAAATGGGCAGAAAGATGTTTTACAAGTTTACGAAAGTCCAACATTCCCGTAAAGACAATCGTTATTGATAACGGTTCTACGGACGGCACTCAAGAGTATATTAAAATAAACTTTCCTGAAGTTGATTTTATTCAGTCTTCGGAAAATTTAGGTTTTGGTAAAGCCAATAATATTGGTATTGAAAAAGCGTATAAAGAAGGAGCCGACTTTTTTTATTTGATGAATCAGGATGCATGGATTTTCCCGGACAGTATGGAACAATTACTGGAAGTATACAACAGCCATCCCAACAAAGAACAACTTGGCATACTAAGTCCGATGCATTTAGACGGAAGTGAAAAAAAATTAGATTCCCATTTTGAAAATTATCTGGGAAAATATGCCAAAACAAACCGCTTAATTTCTGACCTGTTTTTAAAACAGCTAAATAAATGGTACGAAATAGATTTTGTAAACGCTGCACATTGGTTATTGCCTAAGTCTACCATTGAAACCGTTGGTGGGTTCAATCCGTTTTATTTCCATTATGGTGAAGACTACGACTATTTAAATCGTGTTGTGTATAATAAAAAGAAAGTCATACTTTGTCTGGATAGCCTTGTAGTTCATGATACTAAACAACATAAAGTTTTTCAAAGTCCCGAAGCCGCTTATAAAGAAAAATGGCTTTCATTGAGGTTACAAAAACAAACCGAATTTATGAATCCTGCATTTGATTTTGATCCAGTAAAAATAAAAAAGCAGTTATTATGGGATTTTTATAAATTCGCATTAAAAGGTTATACAAAAGAACGTATTGAGCAACGTGAAATGAATAAGTATTTTTTACCTCGCTTACAGGAAATTCATGAGCATCGTCAAAAAATCATCAACTCTTCACACCCATTTTTAAATATCTAAAAATTTCTAAATGAGTAAAAAAATTCTTTTTGTTTGTTATGGAGATTCAAACTCTCCAAAAGCCTGGTCTAATGTGCCGTTCCTTTTTTCTGAAAATTTAAAAATGCAGGGATATGAACTCCTGCGTGTAGATTTATCGCCCTCACCGAAATACGAAACATTATGGAATAAGTACCCGGGAAGAATTTTATCCCGATTCTTTCCGAATCATCAATATGAATTTATTAAAACTCCTATTTCAAGGATATTAGCTTATAAAAAGATCAAAAAGGTTGTAAAAAATAATCCGGATCTTTATTTTGTTATCGTATTGAGTTTCGATTTTTATAATAAATTCAGTAATACTCCATCACTATTATTTCACGATTGGAGTTATGACATGGTCATCTTAGATCGCTTAAAAAGAAAACCCTACTTCTTTGAAAAATGGTTTATCAAATATCAGCATGAAGCGTTCAACAATTCCGAATTAGTCGTTTCACTTTTTAAAGATGCACAACAAATAATTTCTGAACGCCATGGTAAACAAGTACATCACCTCGGCAGTAATGTTGTTAATGATATCAACTTTAATAAACCTACTGTTCAAGAAATTTTAGAAAAGAAAAAAAAATCACAACAACTGCTGCTTATTGGATCGATGAAATATTTATTAGGGGCGAGAAAGTTGGTAGAAGCAGTTAGAATTTTACAGAAAGATTTCCCCAATTTAACTTTAAATATTATTAATATTCCTAAAGACAGATTGTTGCTACAAGATACAGATCGAAATATAGTTTGTTATGAATATTTGGATAAAGGAGATCCGGAACAGAATACCCAATACTACGATCTTATTACTAATGCAAAAATTTTGGTAAATCCATCCGAAATTTGGGCAGCATATTCCAGTACCATTGAATGTATGTTTTACTATACGCCTATCATTATAAAACCTTATGAAGCCTTTGCTTTAGATTATGGGGAGAAAAATGATTTCGGTATTTATCTTCAAAATACTGAAGTCAGTGATATTGTAGATAGTATCCGAACAATTCTTATGATGAACGAAGAAGAGTATACAAAACTATGTGTAAGAGCCCATGAGCTGGTAAAAGATCAAACTTGGGAAAGCTATACAAAGAAAGTAATAGAACTGATGAATAATGTAGTACATAAAAATTAATCCTTTGAAATCACTCCCTATCAGCATTTGCATTCTTTCCTGGAAAACAGGGAAAACATTGAGAAACACATTGAAATCCTATCAGAAGTATGGTCTTCTAGATATAGTTGATGATGTTGTCATTCTTTTTCAGGAAGTAAGTGAATCTGACAAAAAACTGGCAGATCAGTACAACATAAGATACATAGGTCTAAAAGATAATATCGGTATCGGAAAAGGGATGAAAACACTGGCAGAAAATGCTGTTTGTGAAAATATTCTTTTTCTGGAGCATGACTTTGAGCTGATTGAAAATAAAGCAACCGTATTCTCCCGCCTTAAAAGTGGATTGGAAATGCTTGACAATGGCTTTGATGTAGTTCGCTACCGAAGCAGAAACACACCAGGTTATCCTCTTATTTCCATCAGACATAAAGGAAACGAGCTAGATTATTATGACGACTGGCATGAATGTACTTCCCCCCATCTCCTTGAATCTCTGCACTGGCTTGATCCTGCTGTAGAATTTCCGGACAAGATACAAAAGCAGGGAGAATATTTTATTACGACCTCACGTTGGGCCAACTGGACTAATAATCCTTACCTTGTCGGAAAAAGCTTTTTGCTGGAAACAGTGATTCCTTTTTCAGGAGAAACAGCATCCTTGGAAAGAAATATTGCTGCCTGGTGGGTAAAACAAAGCTTCAAAATAGCACAGGGAGAAGGTCTTTTTAAGCATAATGATCTTACCAAATATCCGAAGAAAACCATTATTCAGAAGATCATAGGGAGATTGAAAAACATATTTAAATAACACAAGCAAGATGAAAATTCTTTTCCATGAGGATGAGCTCAATTATAGAGGGACTTCCATAGCAGTATATGATTACGCAGATTTTAATGAAAAATATCTGGGGAATGAGTCTATCATTGTATACAATAAAAATGCAAAGACCAATCATCCGCTGGGTGTTGAAAAATTTGAAAAAAGGTTCCGTGTACACGGCTACTCAGACTTCAGCGAAATAGATCAACTGATCCGTGAGCAGAATGTAGACCTTTTTTATGCTATTAAAAACGGCAATATAGACGGTATAGATACTAAGGAATGTAAATCTGTCATCCATAGTGTTTTCAAGCATTTTGAACCTCATGGTGATGTTTATGCCTATGTCTCTGAATGGCTAAGCCAAGAAATGACAGGCTCAAAATATCCTTATGTACCTCACATGGTTAATTTTGACTCTCAAACTCATGAAGATCTAAGAGCAGAACTTAATATCCCCAAGCATGCAAAAGTATTCGGATATTATGGTGGGCATATCAGCTTTAATATTCTTTTTGCCCAAAAGACCATTGAAAAGATTGCATCAAAATACAAGGATGTCTATTTCATTTTTATGGGCGTAGATTCATTCATCAAAAAGAAGTGGTGGAAATCTGTTCCTTCAAACATTATATTTCTTCCACCAAGTTCGGATATTATCATGAAGCAGAAATTCATCAATACCTGTAATGCATTACTTCATGCCCGCGAAAGAGGAGAAACTTTTGGAATTACAGTAGCTGAATTTGCGATCATGGGAAAACCTGTAATTGCTTTTGCGAACCCACCAGAAAAAGCTCATATTACTCATTTACAGGATCAGGCTTATTATTACAACGATAGTAAAGAACTACAGGATATTATTCTGGATGCAGACCTCAGCTTATCCGCAAAAGAGCTTTATGAAAAGTTCCTTCCTCATCCGGTGATGGATACTTTTAAAAAAGTATTTATTGATTAATTACCAAGATGAAGAATTCAAGCTAAAAATACTTTTGGGAAACTTATTGATACCCTCCAATGAACTTACATTTGAATATATTGTATTTGGATTTATCTTTTACTATATACAGCAGCTTTTTATCTGTTCATTAAACTCTTTTGGAATGTTAACTTTTCCCACAGTTTGACAAGTTTCTTAAACAAATCTACTATTTTTTGTATTTTAGAATCACGAATTTGCTGTAAAATATGGACGCTTCATCAGTCCTCAAATAATATTAAAATAAAAATGCCTGAGATTCACATCATCATTGTTACTTATAATGCCATGAAATGGGCAGAAAGATGCTTTAGCAGTCTAAGAAAATCATCTGTCCCTGTAAAGTGCTTTGTAATAGACAACGGATCTACGGACGGAACTCAGGAATATATAAAAACTCATTTCCCTGAAGTGGATTTCACCCAATCTGAATCTAATCTTGGATTCGGAAAAGCCAATAATATAGGGATTGAAAAAGCTTATAAAGATGGGGCAAAATTCTTCTACCTGATGAATCAGGATGCATGGCTTTACGAGAATAGTATGGAAACAATGCTGGAAGTATACAACAGCCACCCCAACAAAGACGAAATTGGTATCATAAGCCCTATTCATATTGATGGTTCTGAAAAATATCTTGATATTTTCCTGGATCAGTATATTGCTAAGAATTACGAAAAAACCAGGTTGATCTCTGATCTGTATTTTCAGTCTTTAAAACCTTATTACGAAATTCACTTTGTAAATGCAGCTCACTGGCTATTGCCAAAGAAAACGATAGAAACAATAGGAGGTTTCAATCCTTACTTTTTTCATTATGGAGAAGATGATGAATACGTAAACAGAGTTCATTTCCATCAAAAGAAAGTCTTGTTGGTTCCTGGCAGTAAAGTAGTTCATGATGGTGTACAGCTCCTGCACAAAATAGATTTCACCAAATACGAAGATGTTCGTATCGAGATCAATACATTGAACCCTAGCCTTCCCAACGGTTTGAACCAGGAGAAAAAAGCATTAAAACAAAGTATGTTTAAAAACCTGCTCACAGGAAATATCAGCAAGTACAAAGAATTATCTCTGAAGTATAAAAAAATAGCGAGAGATAGTGAAAAGATAAGCAGCTTACGAAAGCAATTGACCCAACCAGGATCTAGTTTTCTGAATCTATCGTAAATTAGCTGTACAAAAAGTGAAAATTAATGATGAAAAATAAAATATTATGTGTGGAATAGCGGGAATTATAAGCAGTAATGCCAGAAATTACCAGGAAGAAATCCGAAAGATGACAGATTCCCTGATTCATCGTGGCCCGGATTCTTCTCACTATGAATTTTATGACAATGCCGCACTAGGCCACCGCCGACTTTCCATTATAGACCTTTCTGACAATGGAAAGCAGCCTATGTTTTCCAATACTCAAAATGAATGTATCGTTCTCAATGGCGAAATCTACGGCTACCAGGACATCAAAAAACAATATGCAGAATATCCTTATCATGGAGGTTCTGATACCGAAGTCATTCTTGCCATGTATCAGAGAAAACAGGAAAACCTCATTCATGATCTTCCCGGGATGTTTGCATTTGCTATTTGGGATGAACAAAAACAACAGCTTTTCTGTGCAAGAGACCGTTTTGGAGAAAAGCCTTTCTATTATGCCATTGGTAAAAACAATGAGTTTATTTTTGCTTCAGAAATCAAAGCAATTTTAGCTTCGGGGCTTATTCAGCCTAAAGTAAGCTCTCAAGCACTCTCCCATTATCTTCAATATGGTTATGTAAGTTCTCATCAGAGCATTTATAGCAACATTTATACACTTCCACCAGCCCATCAACTCGTTTGGAAAGATGGAAAATTTACCGTTTCACGCTACTATAGCATTCCTGCAAAAGATAGCGTTATAAGTCTTTCTGATGCTAAGGAAGAATTTCTGTATCTATTGAAAAATGCTGTCAAGAAACAGCTTATCGCAGATGTAGAAGTAGGAAGTTTCCTGAGTGGAGGATTAGATTCTTCATCTGTGGTAGCTTTGGTGGATGAGTTTTTACCTCATCAGACTACGATCAGCTTCGGATATGATCACAAAGACAACGAACTGAAATATGCCAAAGAAATTGCCGATAAATACAAAACCAATCATATTGAGGTTCATGAGAAGAAATCTGATCTTGTCACCTCTCTTTTAAAAATATCTCCATTCTTTGATGAGCCTTTTGCAGATGCTTCTTTTATCCCTCATTATGAGATATGCAGAGCGGCAAGAAAGAACCTTACGGTTGTATTATCCGGAGATGTAGGAGATGAACTGTTTGGAGGCTACCATTTCTACACTGTTGAAAATAAATTAAAGAAACACTTCAGCTATAAGAACATCATTGCTCAGTTTGGATTAAAACTCTACCAGCAAATAAAGCCTACTTCATTCCTTACAAGGAAAAATATAGAGTTTTCATCCATTATGGATTTTCATTTGAATGATGTAAGAAATGCTTTTAATAAAAAAGAACGTGATCTACTTGGGGTTTCATCTGACTATCTGCAAACGTATAGTTTTACCCCTGATCCTGATTCCCTTAACGATATTATGAGAGTAGATCTGGAGAATTACGTCCCAGCTAATATGATGGTAAAATCCGACAGAATGGCAATGGCTAATTCTTTGGAAGTAAGAACCCCATTTCTGGATCTGGACTTTGCGGAATTTTGTATCCAATTGCCGGATCAACTGAAACTTAATGATAGTAATGATAAAATTATCCTTCGTGAGGCCATGGGCTCTTACTGGACGGAAACCATCAGAAAACGTCATAAACAAGGATTTGGTCTTGGGGTAAAAAGCTGGTTTGCGGAAGAAAAACTGATGAATTTTTCAAATGATCTGTTAAAAGACCCTAATCATAAGGTATTTAATTTTATTGATTTCAAAGCAGCTCAGAGTTTCCTTGACAAGGATGAGAGACATTGGAATCTTTTACAACTTGCTTTATGGGCAGATAATAACAAATCATATTTATAATTTTTAAACACAAAGCAAAAAAAATCATATGCCTAACTACCTACGATCCCTTCATAGCATTTTATTTAAAGAAACACCTATCAGCTTTATCAAAAGAAAATTGAACATTTCTTATCTTGATAACCGTAAGCTTTTTACCATTCATTATAATAATAGAAAAACCAGGATTTATCTTAATAAAAAGTTTGGTTTTGTTGATCTCTATATTTTTGAAAATGGCATCTATGAGAAGTATATTATTGATGATATAAGATCTGTTCTTACCAAAGACAAAGTATTGTTGGACATAGGAGCCAATATCGGGCAGCACAGTTTGCTGTTAGCTCCATACTGTAAACAGGTATATTCATTTGAACCTATTCCTGATGTCTATCACGAGTTTAACGAAAGTATTAAAAAAAATAATTATACCAACATTAAGCTCTTCAATACAGCTATTGGAGGTTCCTCTGAAGTAAAGTCATTTAACTATGTTGCAGGGCATGCAGGAATGAGCTCATTTATTGAAAGCAAGAATCCCGGAAAAAAATTGATCAATGTTCAGATAGAACCTCTTAAAAAAATGATATCTGATGCTAAGTTTGATGTTGTGAAAATGGATGTTGAGGGATACGAAGCTGTTGTCATTCTTGAAAACAAGGATATCTTCCTGAAAAACAGGCCTATTTTATTTATGGAATTTTGTCCGGCTGCTATCGATGAACAGGGAGAGCATACTTCTAAGGATTTGCTCCAGTTCTTTTTTGATAATCATTTTAAAGTATACAGCAGAGTACACAAAAAAGATTTCTTTACTATCGAGCAGGAACTGTTCGTTAATGATAACTTAATTATTACTCCCCTTTAGGTTCATGAAGATCTCCGTAATTATTCCCGTATACAATGCCGAAAAATATATTTTAAAAGCTGTAGAATCTGCTTTACAATTTGATGAAGTTTGTGAAATAATTTTAGTAGAAGATCAATCCCCGGATAATGCTCTTCAAATATGCAGTGAACTGGCTCAAAAATACAGTAGGGTAAAACTTTTCCAACATCCGGATAAAGGAAACCATGGTGCAGGTGCATCAAGGAACTTAGGTATAGAAAAAGCTACAGGTAATTTTATTGCATTTCTGGATGCTGACGATCACTATTTACCCAATAGATTCGATGCTGAAAAAGAACTTTTCAAAGATCCTAAAGTAGATGGAGTATTCAATGCTATTGGTACAGAATATTTAACAGAAAAAGGGAAAGAAGAATTTCAGTCTAAATTTAAAGAAGTATCCCTGAGTACAGTAAATTATCCTGCAGAAGGAGAAGAAGTATTCAAAGGACTTTTAAGTCTTTCAACTAAAACCTTCGGTACGTCTTTCCATCTCAATTCACTTACTATTAGAAAGGCTTCTCTGGAGTATCATCATATACGATTCAATAAGGATCTTCGTGTACATCAGGATTCAGATTTCATTATCAAACTCGCCTATCATTGTTATTTAAAAACAGGAAACATTACAGAAGCTGTTGCTATGAGAGGTATTCATGATAATAACAGGATTACTAAAATTGTAAAATATTCTCCGCAATATAATCAGAGGCAGTTTCTTTTATGGCAATCTCTCAATCAATGGGCGATTTCCAATCAGATTCCCTCAGAACCCAGAAAAAGAATTTATTTATTGTATAAATCATTTGACCTGTCCTTAAAGAAAGGCTTTTTCAAGCACTTTAATATTATAGGAGAAGTTCTTAAAAACCCTGAAATACTAAAAACCCAATACCGTTTCACTTACTACAATAGATAACATGAAGATCTCCGTAATTATTCCTGTATATAATGCAGAAAAATATATTTCAAAAGCTGTGGAATCGGCTTTACAGTTTGATGAAGTTGACGAGGTGATTTTAGTAGAAGATCAATCTCCGGATAATGCTCTTCAGGTATGTCATGAGTTAGCCCAAAAATATGATCGTGTACACCTTTTCCAACATCCGGATAAAGGGAATCATGGTGCCGGAGCCAGCAGAAACTTGGGATTAGAGAAAGCAACAGGAGATTTTATTGCCTTTCTGGATGCAGATGATTATTACCTTCCCAATAGATTTACTGCTGAGAAAGAACTTTTTAAAGATCCTAAAATAGACGGGATTTTTAATGCGATTGGTACAGAATACCTAACAGAAAAAGGGAAAGAAGAATTTCAGTCTAATATCAATGAAAGCGAACTGCTCACTGTTAATTATCCGGCGGAAGGTAGTGAAGTCTTCAGAGGATTATTAGGACTCACTCCCAAGGCATTTGGCTCATTTTTCACCTTAGATGCTCTTACTGTTAGAAGACAATCACTTGAGTCTAAAAAATTAAAATTCAACGAAAATCTTCGTCTTCATCAGGATTCAGATTTTATTATTAAACTTTCCTATCATTGCCATCTTAAATCCGGTATTATAGACCTTCCAGTCGCTATGAGAGGGATGCATGATGATAACAGAATCACCAAAATAGTAAGATATTCTCCACAATATAATCAACGACAATTTCTTTTTTGGAACTCTCTCTATCAATGGTCTGACGCTTTATCTCTTGAAACAGATGCGGCAAAACATATTTATCTGCAGAAAAAGGCATTTGAACTTTCAGGTAAAAAAGGTATCTCAAAGACTCTTGGATTATTGGCCGCTATTTTAAAAAATCCGAACATTTTAAAAACAAAATATAGATTCACCTACTCTCATTCATAGCATCCATATAGAAAATCTGGTTTATTTTTTTTAAAATTATGTAGAAATTAATATTAATAATTCCCACAATAGAGGATTTTATATTATTTTTTCACCTTTCAAAGAAGAATTTTTCATCAAAAATCATTGCTCTGATTGCCTCTATACTGCTTCCCTACCATTTTATGGAAAAAACAAACTTTTAATAACCTTAAAATAAAATTAAAAGCTTAAATTTCGAATTCAAAAGGTACTAATAAAACGCAATTGTAATTCTAAATTTATTGTAAAAAGGAGAAGAAATGAGGATCTCAGTAGTTATTCCCGTTTATAATGCAGAAAAGTTTGTTTCCCAGGCAGTAGACTCTGTTCTTCAGTTTGATGAAGTACACGAAATCATTCTGATTGAAGATAAATCCCCGGACAATGCATTACAGATATGTCAGCAGCTTGCCGAAAAACATGAAAAAGTAAAACTCTACCAGCATCCGGATAAAGAAAACCACGGAGCCGGCCCAAGTAGAAACTTGGGCATAGAAAGATCAACCGGCGACTTTGTTGCCTTTCTCGATGCAGACGACTATTTCCTACCCAATAGATTCGATGCTGAAAAAGAGCTATTTAAAGATCCAAAAGTTGAAGGAGTGTATGGAGCTCTTGGAGTACATTACTATTCCGAAAAAGCAAAAGAACAATATTATCAATTATTTGGTGACAGACTCACTACAGTCTATAAAAAATATGATCCCAAAGATGTCTTTCCGGGACAACTTCATATGCTGGGAAGCTTTGGATTGTTTAGTATTGATACTTTAACGGTACGCAGGGAGCCTTTAATGAATAAATTAAAGCCTTTATTCAAACCTCATTTAAGACTTCATGAAGACACAGAATTTCTGTTTCGCCTTTCTTACTATCTTGATCTTTATCCTGGAATTCTGGATGAAGCGATCGCTATAAGAGGGGTACATGAAAATAATAGGATAACAAAAGTAGACCTGCGCGTTATAGATCCTGCAGTATCAAGAGCTAAACTGTGGAAAGAAGTAGACCTTTGGTCTCAGACTGAAAACGAAATTTCCGAAGATGTCAGGATTCATATTAAAAGGATGCACCGCAGTTTTGAAATTGCAAAAGCTCCTATGCTAAAAAAATGGGGAATGATTATAAAGTATTTCTTTACCGACTATCAAAGTATAAGGTCTGGATTATACAATATCAATTTCCGACATTCATTGATCTCTTAAAAACTAAAATCCAGGATTACAACTTAAATTAAAACACAAAATCAAAAAAGCGTGCATTACAAATTTTCTGCTACAATCATCTGAATCTATTCTATTCGGCAGACTTTTTGAATCAAAAATGAATAAGAATCTTATCTATTTTTTATATTAAAAAAATCAGATATAAGTCTTTATAATTGATTATCTTGCAACACTTTCACACACACGAATGGTATAAAAAATTAAGTTGGCAAAAAAATGAAAATTTCAGTAATTATTCCCGTTTACAACGCCGAAAAGTATGTTTCTCAGGCGGTTGAATCTGCTTTGCAGTTTGATGAAGTTTACGAAATCATACTGATTGAAGACAAATCACCTGATAATGCATTGGAGGTTTGTCAGCAGCTTGCTGAAAAATTCGACAGGGTAAAACTCTATCAGCATGCTGATAAAGGAAACCACGGTGCAGGGCCTACAAGGAATTTAGGAATAGAAAAATCCACCGGAGACTTTATTGCCTTTCTGGATGCAGATGATTATTTTCTTCCCAACAGGTTTGATGCTGAAAAAGAACTTTTCCAAAAGCCAGAAATAGAAGGTGTATATGGTGCTCTTGGTGTTCATTATTACACCGAAAAGGCAAAAAAACAGTATTATTCTTTATTTGGAGATCGCTTAACTACTGTCTATAAAATACATGAACCTAAAGATGTTTTCCCTGGGCAAATCTATATGCTGGGAAGCTTTGGTTTATTTAGTATTGACGCACTAACAATTCGTAGGGATTCTTTAATGAAAAAAATGAATCCTTTCTTTAAAGCCAGTTTAAGATTACATCAGGATACTGAGTTTCTGTTTAGACTCTCCTATTACCTGAATCTATATCCCGGAATTTTGGACAAAGCCGTGGCTGTACGTGGAGTACATGAAGATAACAGAATTACTCAGGTTGATTCTAAAAAAGTAAATCCTGCTACCACACGTGTTCTTCTATGGAATGAAGTAGATACCTGGGCAGAAAATGAACCTACCCTTCCTGAAAATATAAAACTTCATATCAAAAGAATGTATAGAAGCTTTCTGATTGCTAATGCTCCCGTCTCAAAAAAATGGGGAATGATCATGAAATATCTTGTAACAGACTACAAAAGCATTCGATCTGGAATCTATAACATTAATTTCAGAAATAATCTATTTTAAGGTAGCAACACGCTATCTTCCTCTGCTTACCAGAATAGAATCTGCAATGCGGCCAGTAATCTTACGACTTGATTCTTTATACAAATGGTTTCCATCTGTGTAATCATATTCTGAGTAATTTCCTGAGAAGTCAAAAAACTTCACATTCTGTTTTCTTGCGATATCTTTAAGCAACTTATTAAAAGCGGGGTATTTTCGATTTTCAATGGTTATAAGCCCTTTCGATGTAGGAAGACGAACGAGATAAACCTTACCTTTTGTTCTTAAATAATTAATCATTTCATTGATTGCTTTGAGACGCTCCGGTGAAAGCTCTACGGTATTAGCTAACCCTTCATAAAACAGCTCCTTTTTATTTGTTCTCACTGCCACAGAGTCTCTATGCATATTGATATTTACTTCCAGCCAACCATCCTGGTGAAGGAAGGTATTGGATCGTCCCAGTTCTGCTCTTTCAGTATAAATCTTAAACCAGCTTCGTGTATAATGTTTCAGCAGATATTCATAATTTGGAGACTGATCATAAAAATACATATCATTCAATGGAGAGTGTTCTTCAGGGAAATCTTTTTCTTCTTTGATGCTCTTATTTAATGACAAATTCCATGGACTTACTGTTAAAATAAAAGTTCCATTTTTGGTTTCAGGATCTAATTTTCTTTTTAAGGCTTTAAAGTAAACCTGTCCATAAGGTGATTCTACAATATTTAAAGAAAAGTTATCAAAATTTGTGGAAAGCTTATTTTTCAATACTCCAGGAACAACTCCCTGAGAGCCACGAGAATCTCCCAATATTATATTCTGTGGTTTTTTAACCGAAAAATGCATATAGTTGTCATCTGTATTCCCATCTGCAAAAGAACCAAGAATGGCCAATACAATAAGTACAGCAACAAAATAAGGCACTATTTTAATTAAAAACTTCTTCATGCTAAAACTGAAAATAAATAAATTCATTATTCCCGAAGTTGGCATAACGGAGAATGATATAAATAATAACAAGATAAAAAATACGCCTCATCCACGGACCAAATCTTTTAATTTCCAATCCGTGAAACCTCTCTCTGTTGATCCATTCTACAATGAGCATAAACCCGACCAGTGCTAATACTTTTATGGGCAATGGATGTGGAACAGAAAGTAATTCACGGCTAAAAATTCTTCCGATATAATAAATCGCCTGCGTTACAGATTCTGCCCTGAAAAAAATCCAGGCGATACAGGTAATCAAAAAAGTAAGCAGAATCTGGAAACACTCTTTAAAAGAGGGTAAAAATTTTCCTTGAGCTGCAACTTCTATATTCTGTCGATTTCTATTCATGATCAGCAAAGGCATAAAATATAAAGCATTCAGCCCTCCCCAGATCATAAATGTCCAGTTTGCTCCATGCCAGAATCCTGAAACCAGAAAAATAATAAATGTATTCCTGATCTTCATCAAAAGTCCGCCTTTACTTCCACCCAAGGGAATATACAGATAGTCTCTAAACCAGGAAGAAAGCGAAATATGCCACCTTCTCCAAAATTCGGCAATATCTCTTGAGAAATAAGGAAATGCAAAGTTTTTCAATAATTCAATTCCAAATAATCTGGAAACTCCCAGTGCAATATCTGAATATCCTGAAAAATCTCCATAGATCTGGAAAGCAAACAATACGGCTCCTATCACAAGAGTTCCGGGACTTTCCGTTTGATAATTGGTGAATATCTCGTTCACCAGTGGTGCACAATTATCTGCAATCACCATTTTTTTGAAAAATCCCCACAGAATTTGTCGCATTCCATCCACGGCTTGTTCATAATTGAATGCTCTTTCTCGCTGTATCTGAGGCAAAAGATGTGTTGCTCTTTCTATAGGACCAGCTACAAGAAGAGGAAAATAACTTACAAAAACAGCATAGTCTGTAAAGCTCCTCTCTGCTTTTATTCTTTTTTTATAAACATCAATTACATAAGAAAGCCCATGAAATGTGTAAAACGAAATTCCTACAGGAAGTATAACATTGAGAAGCCAAACATTTACCTTGAAACCAAAACCGTTCAGAAGGTCTGCAAAACTCTCAACAAAGAAATTATAATATTTAAAAAATCCTAAAAAACCAAGATTGATGGCAATACTTAAAGTGAGCCAGAATTTGGCTTCCCGATTCGTCTTACTGTTCTCAATTTTAATTCCTGATAGATAATCCAATCCAATGGAAAACATCAATAAAAAAAGGAATCTCCAATCCCAGCAGGCATAAAAATAAAAACTGGCCAATAACAGCAACCTGTTCTGTTCCTGAAATTTTCTATTGAAAACAAACCAATAGAGACAAAATACTATTGGTAAAAAAATAAGAAATCCTATTGAGTTGAATAACATCGTAATTAGAAGATAGGGGTTATAATACTTCTCTGAAATCGAGTGTTTCTATTTTTCTCCGATAGAATATTTTTTGTTGATTGGGGAACATTTATTATTTCAATCATTGTAAGTGTTTTAGGTTACACGATTTGTTTTCTGATCTTAATTACTCTCCTGACATGTTATCAGTAAATTCTGAAATTAAATTTACAATTCTTATTACTAAAGCTTTATATATTATCCTTATTTTCTAAAAATAATCCGCGTTCAACCGTTTAAAATAACTTCGGCATTATTTAACGAGACAAAATATCTCTTGCTACAATTCCTGAAAAGGCTTCTACAGATCTTTTATCCAAATGAACCTCATCCAGCCAATGGTAGCTATTCTCCAATTTATTATAATTGATATAGGACACTTTTGTTTTCAAGGCAACAGCTTCCATACGGTTATCAAAATCCGGAAATGCTTTTTCTTCTATTGAATAGGGTGCTTTATTAACAGGCATTCTTATGACCATCACTTTTCCGTGCTGTTTAAGAAACTCAATCGTTTTTTCAAGATAAAGAATTCTATTTTCAGATACTTTCAATCCGTCAATCCTTTCCTGAAATTTTATCATATTCTTTTTGTTGGACATCTCCTGTTTTTCCGGCGCAACCTTTTTTATGATTTTCAAATCATATTTTCCGTTGTCCAGGATTGTAGAAACTCCCACTACATTTTTAGGGGGTAGTATTTTTTTATTGAGCTCATTGGTAATGGATGGATCATAACTTTCAAACAGATATTCGATATTGGGACTGATAGCCACCATAGAAGTCTTTGCAACGCTCTTATCATTTTCAATATAAAATTCCGGACTATCCGGTTTCTTTTTATCAACCATTAAAGCTGTAGGCTCAACAGTTACAATAAAAACACCATCTTTTGTTTCTGGTTTTATTTTTTTCTCAATAGACTCCAGATATTTAGGTCCATAAGGGGAATGTGCCCACGTGAAGGAATAATTATATATAGCCGAATTGGGATATTTTGAATGTAAAATACGATCCATGATAAAAGGATCCATCAACGCAGCTCTGGAACTTCCCAATATAAAAGAGTTCTGCTGAGGAGATGTAAACCTTTTATAAAAATCATCCGTATTATGTGTTAAAAAATAGACGGCATATCCTAATACCAACAAAGGTAGTATAGAAAACATGACCAATCTTAAAAGTGATTTCTTCATAATTCAAGTTATGCCGGAGCTTACTAAGTTCTTCCTATTATTTCCGTTAATCTGCTAAAACATAGCATACATAAACCCTTTAGGAGCAATATAAAACAGAAAAACTAAAAACACCAATATATAATAAAAGCCCCATCGTAAAACAATATTTCTCTTTACAAAAATCTCTTTAATGGCATATTCTTTATCTCGGTTCCCCCATTCCAGCAATAGCATAAATACCATTACCAGTATAACTTCTTTCTGGATTGGAAAATTGGGTAGCTGGAAAAATGATAATGAGAAAATTCCCTGATAATATTTCGTAGCCATTTCCATATCTTTTGAAAAGAAAAGAATCATTAATAAAGTAAAAAGAATAAACGTTACCGGGATATTCTTTATTTCGTCTTTTGTTGGAATGAAATTGTTAGATGTTTTCACCTTTTTATTCATTTTCCCACTCAAAATCAATGGAATAAACATGATGCCGCTTACTAATCCGTGAAGAATATAATGCCATTCTGCGCCATGCCAGAATCCCACCACTAAAAAATTAATAATGATCGCCATAATCAATCCATACTTATCATAATCTCTGAAGTGAATAGATAAAGGAGTAAAAACGTATTCTGTAAGCCAGGAGGTTAAAGAAATATGCCATCTTCTCCAGTAGTCGGCAACATTCTGAGCAAACAATGGATAATTAAAGTTGGGTTGAATCTTAATCCCTAACAGCTTGGAAATCCCTATAGCCATATCTGTATATCCTGAGAAATCTGAATACAGCTGAATAAAATACAATACTGCCCCGGCAAATAAAGCACTTCCGTTTAAGGTATGATAAGACTGAAATAGTTCCGAGGTAATTCCGGCAATATTATCTGCTACTACCAGCTTTTTGAAAAGACCCCATAAAATTTGTTTCAATCCATCTGTAAATTGAGAAGAAGAAAACTCTCTTTTTATTTTCAGATTTTTCAAAAATGGTGTAGCTCGGTCAATTGGCCCGGCAATAATACATGGAAAAAAGGCAATAAAAACCGCATAATCCAATAGAGATGGAATTTCCTTCAATTTATTATTCCTGATATCCAACAAATAGCTTATCATTCTAAACGAATAGAAACTGATCCCTATCGGAAAGATAATTTTCAATACTCCCAATTGATTCTTAACTCCAAAAAGATGCAGGAAATCATTGAAGTTCTCAATGAAAAAATTAAAATATTTAAAATATAAAAGCTGAATCAGGACAATAAAAACCCCTGACCTCAGCCACCATACTTTAGATGTATCTTTTGAAGCTGATTTTATTTTATTTCCTACAAAATAGGTAACCCCTGTTGTAGCCATCAATAAAAATAAAAACTCCCAGCTCCAACTGCTATAAAAGACATAGCTTCCTACAAGCAAAATAATATTTTGAATCTTTGAGGTTTTCCCGCTTAGATAATAAATAAAATAAAGCGCAATAAAGAATAATATAAAGCTGTATGAATTAAGAAGCATACAACAGCAGTTATTTAGAAGTTATAGAGTCTATCATTTCGCCTACATCATTCCAACTTCTGATTTCCGATGAAGTAAAACGAATTCCAAAGCCTTTTTCTACCGCTACAATTAGCTGAATATGAGAAAGTGAATCCCATTCTTCAATGTCTTCCGCTGTAGTTTCTGGAGTCAATACAATTTCATTATTGTCTAATTCATCACGGAAAATATCAGTCAGTTTAATTAAAATTTCATCCTTGTTCATAATAGTTTGTAATATGTTTTATAGTTTATGATTAATATATACTTGTTTGTCTTCGTATTTCTCTACATCCAGTATCCATCGTTCATCTTTTTCAGTGAAACCCAGTCCTTCATAATGGTTCATCACCATTTGGTTTTTAGCTGTTGGAATAAACTCTCCTTCTACATATTTATACCCATTTTTCCGGGCTGTATCTATGATGGTATTTAAAGTAAAGTCCTCCATTCCCCTTTTCAGAACACGGCAGCTCATCAGCCACGTATCTATGAAGAGCGTTTCCTGATCTTTCTTTTCAAGAACAATCACACAAATGAGCCCATTATCACCATACTTATCTTCAAGAGTAAAAGAAATGGTATGATGAGTATCCGAATTCATTAATTCTTCAACATCCTGTTCTGTATACCGTACTGTTCTCAGATTAAACTGGTTGGAACGCTGTGTCAACTGAGAAACCCTCGGTTTTGAAAAACTGTTGAATGCCTGAACATCAGAAACCATCTGAAGACTCTTAAGAAAATCTTCAACGTTGGTGAATCGCTCTACATCAACAGCTCTCTGAGCTTCTACCTGATATTGTTTTGTTCTTTCAGCATCATTTTCTGAAAAGCTTGCTGTTTCGAAGAGATTTAAGCTGTAAAGATATTCCAGATATTCTGCCGGGTCTTCCGGAAGTTCCGGAACACAAACTTCAGGCAGGTTTTCTCTTACAATATTCCTTTCAAAAGGATTATCATCCAGAAACACCATAGAATCAAATCCTATATTTAGAATTCCCTGAATTTTCCTGATGTTATCTGCCTTATTCTCCCAATTGGCAACAAAAACAGCAATATCATCAAGCTTTAGAATCATATCAGGATGTTTCTCGAAAGGCTCTTTGGCTTTATCTTCATCATTTTTACTGCAAACAGCAAGGATTACTCCTCTTTGCTGAAGGGCTTTCACCCAATATTGGAATTCTGTAAATGCTTTTCCGATCCCAAAGCTTCCGATCTGTATTTTTTCAAGGCCATCATCTCCAATAATCCCGCCCCAGGTCGTATTATCCAGGTCTAGGATCAGACATTTTTTAAATTTTCCTTCCAGAGAAGAAATAATTCCGGTAATATGATGAGCTACAATAGGTAGTATATCAAGAGACAGTACCATTTCCGTATTCACATAGATATTGGGAGAGAACATAAAATCTCTTCCCCATTTATTCTGAATGGAAACCAGATCGGCAATAAAAAAATTATCATTTTTAAATGCAATTTCTGCTGAAAGAAGATAATTAAGTTTATTCTGTTGGAAAACGAATGAAGATTCTACCTTATTGGAAAAGTTTCCAAAAACCTGATTATTAATTGATGGAAAATTACAGTAAATTACTCTGCTTTTGCTTCTTTCCTGTATCGTTTTATATAACTCTGCCACATAAGCAAGCTTATTCTCTGCAAAACAAACCTGTGAATCGTATGACTTGTAATATTGCGCCAATAGCTTATGTGAGGATTCAAAAATGATTGTATAATGAGCATTGAACTCATAATATTCAGATGTTGGATCCAGAATCTGTCGGGAAATCTGACCGAAATCAGCCTCAAAAATGTCAAACTCAAAACCTTCGCCTATTGCAGTCCCTTTCAAAGCAACATTCAGAAATTGAGTTGCCGTATCACCCAACAGAGCAATTTTTATTTTTTTTAATCCTTTGGAATCTTTGCGAAGTTCTTTTTTAAGCTCCGAAAATGTCTTGTACATAAATATTCTTTTTTATTAAAACATTAATGTATGCTTTCCCGGTGCTGTCAGTATTTTTTTTTTATTTTCCTGAACAATGAATTTCTGTATCAGACCTTCATTTGAAATATAAATATTGGGAACCATTCTCATTTCCATAATTGTGTTGCTTTGTTACAAAAATAAAGATTTTTATCTGATATTCACCTTTTTCAGATAATCTCTTAATGGCTTTTCAATGCATTGATAAAATAAAATAGAAGTGAGGATAACTACAATTATATAAATCCCGAATACAATATCAATGGAAAAATTATACTTGCTTACCACTTCTCTCAGAATGTAAAGAACAGGAATATGGGTAATATATACAGCATAGCTGGCCTCACCAAGATATTCCAGAGGTTTCAAAGAAAAGACCTTCGTCAAAATACCATTATTCTTGGATATTAAAACAATAAGTGGAATAAAAAGCAGTGCCATCAATCCATTATGATAAAACCATGGAAGAAAAATTAAGGACAATAATATGAGTCCGAAAATAATAACTACCGATACATCATAATTCTTCTGACCAGAGTTTTTCACAAAAAATAATCCTGCAAGATTCCCAACCAGGAATTCATTAATATGCATCAGTGGAAAGTAGTACAATAACTCATGACTTGCTGTATGTGGGCCTTTATAATAAGAAGAATCCACATAAAGGCTGCAAAATACCTGGGTCATGATCCAAATAATAACCGTTACTACCCAAATACTTTTATTTCCCTTAGAATAAAAATAATTATATAGTAAAGGAAATAACAGATAGAATAGAAATTCTACCGAAATAGACCAACCGGGAAAATTCAAAATCATAGCTTCACCGGGAATCCAGCTCTGAAGCCCAAACAAGTACAAAAACCCTTTATAAATACTGAAATTGGAATATCGGGTTACCAAATACAACAAAAGCCCCAATACATACAAGGGATAGATTCTGGCAAATCGATTTCTATAATAATCAAAATATTCGATTTTATCTTTTTTGTGGTAAGCTACAATCATAATAAAACCTGAAAGAATGAAGAAGTAGCTCACTCCTACATTGGCTTTCAGGAATATATTGGATATATAATCAATTTTATATAAAAACAGATCTTTATTGAAATGGGAAACAACAATCGCCATAGCCGCAAGAAATCTGGTAAATGTAATCTGGCTTATTTTCATAAAAACCGCTTAAACAACTGTACTATACATTTTATATGCACATTTTTTTATCCAGAAATCGTCAACTAAAGAGATCATCATATTTTCATTAAAATATATTAAGAGAAGGGATTAACAAGTACCTTTCTACAAACTATTTAATAAAAACACCAATGTATTTTCCTTCGTATTCTACTACTGTAGTCTCTATATTATTTTTTTCACAGAAGTCCTGATACGCAGAATTATCACCAATATCATCACTAATGAAAACACCTCCTTTTCTTAAATGCCTGTAAAGCTCATCATACGCCCACATTCTTCCATTATAGCTCTTGTCAGAATCATAATGAAGAACATCAAAAATAGTACTTTCAGAAAAGATTTTTGGTAACGATTCTCTATCTGCAAACCGGAATAATTTCCAGTTCCCTTTAAGAGTCTCCGGTACTACATATCCTACATACTGATCGCCATCCTGAGCAAGATAGGGCATATCTGAACTATATAGCGTTCCGTTTCTTTTTGTCAAAGATAAAAGGGAAGCCAATGAAGACCATCCATACGCAACTCCTGTTTCCACGACATGCTGAGCATTAGCAAACTCACATGCATAATAGATCAGTTCCAAAGCACCAGGCCCACCCATTTTCACAGGACAATCCTTTTCTCTTTGTGCTGCTGTAGCTAAAATTTCCTGATAATCATTACGAAAAGCGTCTATTTCAAGCCCAAACAGCTTTGAAACGGCTTCTTTCTGTGATACTGCCCTTCCGGCTGCCCAGGAATTGGTCTTTTCCTTTCCCTTAAAGGCATTGCCTCTGTTAACAGTATTTTTAATAATCTTCCGGCCCAGTTCCGGATAAAGGTCGGGTCTTTTCAGATATCCGATAAATGTTTTGAGAACTCTTGTTATTTCACTCACTGTGTTGCCTTTAATAAAGCAAAAATAAAGATTTTTTTTTCATTTATATAAAAACAGATTATATTTGTGTAGCCCAAGTGAAAAAAAGCATTACCTCTATCCCTATTATGAAAAATGCCAGTTTGTCATCAGAATTTCATTTTTCAATGAACAGTTTTCTTTCAGCATATTTTCTGAAATATTCGTCAGCAATACCTGATAAAAATACAAAGCCCTGTCATTATGATAGCCAGACAGGAATAAATGATCAACACTCGTTATAAAACACTATGAAGTTTTCCGTACTTATTGCCCATTACAATAATGCTGCATTGTTTAGGGACTGTTACAATTCCCTTACTAAGCAAACTTACCCAGATTGGGAAGCCGTTATCGTAGATGATGCATCTTCAGAAGAAGAACGAGAACAAGTAAAGGCTCTTATTGCAGGAGACAAAAGATTCAAGTTTTTTGAAAATGAAAAAAATAGCGGTGTTGGAGTTACAAAAAGCAGGCTTATAGACTTGGCTACCGGAGAAATCTGTGGTTTTGTAGATCCTGATGATGCTATACTTCCCACAGCTATCGAAAAGACCATTCAGATTTTTAAAAATAAAAAGAATGTAGTACTCACCTATTCCCGCTTTATGGGCTGTGATAAGGATCTTAAACCTATTGCCCCATTTAAATCTGCCATGCAGGTAAGGAATGGAGACCCTTATTTCTTTAATTACCCTAATCAGATCAATCATTTTGTAACATTCAGAAAGGATGTTTATGAAAAGACAGAAAAAATGAATACTGAATTGAGGATTGCAGAAGATCAGGATCTTTATCTCAAGATGTATGAAAAAGGAGATGTTTATTTTATAGATGATACCAATTATCTTTACAGAGCACACTCCGGAGGCATCTCTCAAAATGACAACAAAGGAAAGTCCTATGATTACTTTGCTCAGGTTGTTTTGGCTACAATGAAAAGGAGAAGGCTTACCACCATCAATGGAAAAAAAATTCCGGAAAAATATACCAATCATCAAGAGATTTTCGCGCTGTTGGAATATCAGCATGGAATTTGGTACAGGATAAAGAAAAATATAGTCATTACATTACAAAAACTTTTCAGATAATGTCAGAAAACAAAAAAATACAGGTTCTTTTCAGACACCGTTCTATGGAAATGGGAGGCGTGGAAAAAGTGATATTAAGTATGCTCAACAATCTTAATCCTGATAAATTTGACATTACGGTTTGCCTGAACCTGAATCAGGGAGAACTGAAGGATGAATTTCCAAAGCATGTAAAAAAAGTGTATCTGACGGAAGGAAAAGAAAGTTTCTCTCAAAACCCTCTTGTCCATAAGCTTCAGCTTATCCGCAGAAGGCTAAAACTTTCAAAGGCATTAAAAGACCATAAAATATCGGATCGGATCCTGGGAAATAAAAAATTTGATATCGAGATTGCTCCTACTTACGCGGCCTTCTCTTCGGTTATCAATTCCAGCAATCACGCATCCAAAAAAATAGGATGGTTTCACTCCGAAATCAATATTCCTGGGATGAAGCCTTTGGTTCCGGATATTCTTAAAAACTTTCCTCAGTTTGATCACATGATCTATTGTTCTCAAAAGATCAAGGATATTATGCATCAATCTTATCCGAATTTGCAATACCCGGCAGAAAGTGTTGTCATTAATGCCATTCCTATTGAAGAAATCAAAAAGAAAGCGGAAGAAAAAATACAAGACTTTCCAAAAGGGCCGGTTTTTGTTTCCGTAGGCCGCCTTCATACCAGAAAAGGCTATCATAAGCTTATTGATGCTCACAAAAAATTGATTAATGAAGGGTTTCAACACAGTATTGTGATTGTGGGTAATGGTGAAGAAATGAAAAACCTGACAGAGCAGGTGCAGGCAAATAACGTACAGGACACCTTTATTTTATTGGGTAACAGAATGAATCCTTATCCTTACATAAAAAATGCAGATTACTTCATTCTTTCCTCTGAATCAGAGGCATGGCCATTGGTAGTAGCAGAAGCGTTGATTCTTCAGACTCCTATTATTGCTACGGATACCGGAGATGTGGGAGTCATGGTAAGAGACAAAGAGACAGGATACCTCATCAATTATGATACGAATGAGATGTATGAAGCCATGAAAACATTTCTGACAGATCCTGAACTTATCACCAAGATCAGAAAAAATCTGGAAACTATAGAAGATCAATTTGATAATCAGAAGATTTTCAATGCCGTTGAAGAGATCATTGAAAATCTTTATCAAAAATAATTACTGAGCAGAATACCCTCCGTCTACAACCAAATTGGAGCCTGTAATCCATTTTGCAGCATCAGAAAGCAGGAAAATACAGGCATTAGCCACATCTTCTGGTTTTCCGATTCCAAGGGGATGTTTTTTTAGAATTTCCTCAGCAGCTTCTTCCCCAATGTTTCCAAACATTTTTTCCAATATTGGGGTATGTACCATTGCCGGGCTGATACTATTCACTCGTACATTGCTTCTGGAAAGCTCCATTGCCATAGAACGTGCTCCTGAAATAACAGCTCCTTTACTGGAAGAATAAGCGGCTTTCCCGATTTCTCCCACCATTCCTGCTACAGAAGAGATAAATACAAAACTAGATGTTTCTGTTTTGTATTTTTTAAGGGATAAAATCTTGGCAATTTCAAATCCGGCAATAACATTCACTGCAAAAATGTCGTGGTATAATTGTGGGGTATGCTTTTTAAGTGGCAATGTTTTTTCAACACCCGCGCAGTGGATAAATCCTGAGATCTTCCCTATTATTGAAACCTTCTCAGCGATAAGCTCTTCAAGGTTTTCACACTGGGCAATATCAGCAATGATGGTTTCCACCTGAGTATCATGAGCCAGCATAGAAACTGTTTTCTGCAGTTCTTCTTCATTCCTTGCAATAAGGATGAGACTTGCTCCACTCTTGCTGCATTCTACAGCACAGCTTCTCCCGATTCCGGAAGAAGCCCCTGTAATAAGAATAATTTTATCTTTTAATGAAAACTGATTCATTAATCTTCAAAGTTTTCTTTACCAATAAGATCTCTCAGATCTGAAACCGTTTCAATGTCTTTAAAATGTTTTGTATCAACTTTTTTATTGAAATTTTCGTCTACAAAAGCGATAACGGAAAGTAAGCTGATAGAGTCATAGCTCTCCAATGCTTTCAGATTCGTATCTAATGTAAGCGTTTCATCTTCTTCTAATTCTTCTTGTAATTTTTCCAAAAAAACGGATGTCTTCATATATTTTTTATTTATGATGTTATAATTAAATTTCCAATATTGTTGCTCCCCAGGAGTACCCTACTCCAAAACCTGCCAGTAAAACTTTATCTCCTTCCTTCAACATTCCTTTATCCATCATATTTTTCAGAGCAATCGGAATGGTTGCAGAGACTGTATTTCCTGTTTTTTCCATATCAATATAGAACTTTTCCTTCGGAATCTTGGTCTTTTTTCTCAAATAATTCAGCATGAACGAATTGGCTTGGTGAAAAACAAAATGATCAATATCATCCATCGTTAATCCATTCACTTCCATCGTTTCTTTTACCAGTCCCGGAATATTTTCAATCGTAAAATTGAAGATCTCAGGGCCATTCATATAAAGGTTTTCCGGTGCAAATTCATTTTCAGGATTCAATTCAAAATCAGTTCTGAAAGCTCCTTTTTTAACAATAAGATTTTCTGCACCACTGCCGTCTGTTCCCAGACAGAATTTATAATCATTCCCTGTTTCAGATTTTTCAATGATTGCTGAAGCAGAGGCATCCCCAAATATACTTCGGTTTCCTTTATCTTTAGGGTTGATATGTTTGGTATATGTTTCTGAAGTTACCAGTAAAATATGCTGGGCAATTCCTGCAGCGATTAAACCTTTAGCAAATGCCAGTCCATAGACGAATCCGGAGCATCCAAGATTAAAATCCATAGCACCGATATTCTTTCTCAAACCAAGTTTATCTTGCAAAATACAGGCTGTTGTAGGAAGAAAATAATCAGGGCTTTGGGTACAGAAGAGAATAAAGTCGATCTTATTCCTGTCGTAGTTCTCCAATACTTTTTCGGATGATTTAACAGCAAGATCCAATACTGTTTCGTTTTCTGATGAAATGTGGCGTTGTGCGATGCCTACTTTCTCCTGAATCCTTTCGGAACTCCATTCAGGGAACTCTTTTTCCAAATCCTCGTTGGTAAGAACCAGCTCCGGCAAATAATATTCTATTTTGGAAACTTTTATCATATAAATTCTTTTTCTTTGCAAAAGTAAAAAACAAATTTACAATAATGATCTTCATATACCGAATAGTACTGAAAATACATTCTACCTATCATACCTTTTTAAATAAAGCGAGTTTGGAGGTAGCAAAATATCGTGGTATGAAAGTAGGAAAAAATTTCAATATGCCTGACAAAATTTATTTTGGTACAGAGCCTTATCTTATTGAAATTGGTAATGATGTCAATATAGCTGCCGGGGTAAGATTCGTTAACCATGGCGGAACAACTACCCTTCTGAGAAAGCTTCCCGGCTATGAGGATGCTAGAATTATGGGTCGCATTAAAATCGGAAACAACTGTACCATAGGAATCAACTGTGTTATTACGCAGGATGTACAGATTGGAAACAACTGCATCCTGGGTGCAAACTCTGTTTTATCTCAATCGATGCCTGATAATACTGTATTTATAGGAAATCCGGCTCAGTTCTTATGCACCATTGAAGATTATGGCGATATTGTTTTGAAAAACAACCCAGATTATCCGAGAGAACTGGAAAAAGATCGTAAAAAGCTTGATGAATATATTAAAGCAAATCTTCCTCATAAATACAAAAAAGCAAGAAGGATCAGATAAGCCTATCCTCTACAATAAGAAGTTCTATCTTTCCATTATACTTCCTTTCGAATATCCTTTGTTTAACAATATTTTATATTCTTTCTGAACGGAAGCATCGTTTTTTTTATATTTTTGTAAGGTATCCCAAAAAAATCACTGGAATGCATAATAGAAAAATCATTACTAAAAAACTGTTTTTTTATTGATCATAAAACAGTCAGCAATTATTTTTCGCGGAATATAAAGAGCTCTGAATGAAAAAAAAGATTCTTATACGTATTGGATCCCTCCGCCACGGTGGTGCAGAAAAAGTTTTAGTAAATTTTCTTAAAAACCTTCCCGAAGACAAATATGAAGTTGATTTACTGATCAATCTCTATACAGGAATGTATATCAAGGAAGTCCCATCATGGGTAAACCTCCGTTATCTTTTGAAAGGGGAAATGATCACCACCAACAAACCTCATGAAATTCCGGTAAAAGCTTTCAGAGTACTTTATCAGAAAATGTTTCTGTGGTTCCCTTTCCTGTTGTATACCTTTGTATTAAAGAATAAAAAATATGACGTTGAAATAGCAGCCATTCATGGAATGTATAAAGAACTGCTATCCAGCCCGCAAAAAGATTCTAAAAAAATAATCTGGATTCAGAATGATATCTTTAATCTAAAAGAATATACGCCAGATGTTATCAGACAGCTTTTTAAGTTTGACAGAATACTTGTGATTTCCAATAAACTGAAAGAAGAAATGCAGAAGCTGGCACATCATGACAGAGAAAAGGAGGCTGTTGTAAAAATCTTCAACCCTATTGATTCACAAGACACTCTACAAAAGGCTGAAATTGAAATTAATGATTATCCGTTTTCCAAAGATCTTCCAACTTTTGTCACTATAGGTACAGTATATCCTCAAAAAGGGTATGATAGACTTCTGGATGTTCATAAAAAGCTAATGGATGAAGGATTGAATCATCAAATCATTATTATTGGTGATGGATTTGATTTTGAAAACATCCAGGCAAAGCTTAATCAGCTTGGGCTTCAGGAGACTGTAAAAATGCTTGGTTTCAGAAGCAATCCTTATCCTTATCTTAAACAATCGGATTTCTATGTAATGTCATCCCGACATGAAGGATTTCCTACCATCATTGCAGAAGCACTTATTTTGGATAAACCTGTTGTTTCAACCGATGTTTCAGGAATAAAAGACCTGCTTCAGGATGGGAAATTAGGTATTATTACTCCTAATTCAGAAGATGGAATTTATGAAGGAATGAAAAAGTTCCTTATCCATAGAGAACTTGCCGGGCAATACGAGAAAGAAATAGCACAAACAGATCTGCCGTTTGTACTTGAAAAATCGGTAGCTCATCTACAGGAAATCATAGACCACGTATAAGATATTGTACTATGCCAGAGTATACAACAATACAGAAAGATTTTTATAGGGAAGGCGGACAATGGCTTTCCACTTTTGGGATTTGGAAAAAATGCATCAACCCAAATCTTCATTATCTCTATGTTTTTAGAAAAGCTCAGAAATATCAGAAAAAATCTATTTCCGGGCTATTCTGGAAATTTGTTTTAAGGCATTACCAGATAAAATATGGCTTCCAGATTTATCCTGAAACGCAAATTGGAGAAGGATTATATCTGGGACATTGGGGAGCGCTTGTCATCAATCCTAAAGCTAAAATCGGTAAAAACTGTAATATCGCACAAGGTGTCACTATTGGACAGCAGAACCGAGGAAAAAACGAAGGTTATCCTGTTATCGGAAATGAAGTATGGATAGGCCCTAACGCAGTTATTGTCGGCCATGTGAATATAGGGAATAATGTATTGATTGCTCCTAATGCGTATGTTAATTTTGATGTCCCCGAAAATTCAATGGTCATGGGAAATCCGGGTAAAGTATATCCTAGTCTAGAAGCCACGAAGGGGTATATTAACAACAAAATTTCTTAATCCGCTTTAAAACTTTTTTTGTTAATAAAATAAGCTGCCATTACATTGGGAAGCCAACATAGCCATGCTACAATAAGATAAGAGCTATCAGGATCTTGTGTGATGCTCTTTAGTATGGGATACCAAAGTCGTAGTGTTACTACGGTAAATGTACATGCATAACTATAAGTCATAAGTTGTCTATGCATCTCCACATTTCCTTTTCTGATCTGCATAACCCCAGCCAATGTAGTTATGAGCCATACAAATCCTAAACAGATAAATCCGACAGATGAGATCAATCCCCCATTGGCATACATTCCCATATAGCAGCTATAGAACTTATCTAGACTATCCCTATTCCTTGAAGGAGGCAAAAAATTTAAAATATTTTAATCTCCAGAGTCTATTTTATGGTTTTTACTTTGTAATTTTAGCTTAGTTTTTTAAACGTTTGGATTATTAAGAAGCCTCTACTCACTCTAAGACAAAGTATATAGGGATATTAGATATGATTTTAAGCATATTTTAATATTAAACTTTGTTAAAAGTGGATAGTTTTTCTGCAAAAAGTATATTTTTGCATAATTATTGATTCAGTCTATTGAATTCGAAAATAATTTAAACGAAATAAATAATTATAAACCTTTTTTAAAAATTTAAAATTATGTCACAATCGTACGAGGTTATTTTTGAGAACAATAAGAAATGGGTAGAATCTAAAATTTCGGAAGATCCAAACTTCTTTCATGAGCTGGCAAAAACTCAACACCCGGATTATCTTTATATAGGATGTTCAGACAGTAGAGCTACAGCGGAAGAATTGATGGGTGCCAAACCGGGAGAGGTTTTTGTTCACAGAAACATCGCCAATGTTGTGAATACTTTAGATATGAGTTCCACTGCGGTTATTCAATATGCAGTAGAACATCTTAAAGTGAAACACATTGTGGTTTGCGGACATTATAACTGTGGTGGTGTAAAAGCAGCGATGACTCCTCAGGATTTAGGATTATTGAATCCTTGGTTGAGAAACATCCGTGATGTTTACAGATTGCACCAGGCAGAACTTGATTCTATCGAAGATGAAGATAAGCGTTATGACAGGCTTGTTGAGCTTAATGTTCAGGAACAATGTATCAACGTTATTAAAATGGCTTGTGTACAGGAAAGGTATATTTTAGAAGAACAACCTATTGTACACGGCTGGGTATTTGACCTTAGAACAGGTAAAATCATTGATCTTGAGATTGATTTTGAGAAAACTCTAAAAGATATCCAAAAGATCTACAACCTTACCGGTTCCGATTGGGTAATGAGCAGAAAGACTAAATAGTTTTTCTAAAAAAGAATGTGAAATGAAATTCTGGAGTATTATTGTATTAACGTTTTTTCTGAATTTTACAGCGCTGCCAAGCATTGCTGCGGTGGCAGGCTGGGACATTCTTAGAACGAATATAATAATCAACGAAGAAGAACCGCATTCACACCCATCATCCTTTATTGTTTACGAAAAGACAATTCCAAAACCTTTGGATGTTTTCGACTATCTGAAGTTTTCTGAGCCTGCACCTCAGTCTATGTCTTTTGTACTGATAGATGATTCTTTTCATCTGTCCCCTTTACTTAGCATATTTTCTCCGCCTCCGGAAGCTTAATTTTAAAGTAGTAGTTAGATTTTCTATAATTATTCATGCCTTTTCAGGCACTGAATAAGCTGTTTATGCTTAAAAATTAATTTTCCAATCTTTTATAATTGATTATTTAATAATAAATCAATCGGTTATAATATTTTCAAAAATATCATGAAAAAAACATCATTATTAGGAGGAATCAAGGAGAATTTCCCTTCCGGACTCGTTGTATTCTTAGTAGCACTACCATTGTGCTTAGGGATCGCTTTAGCATCTGGAGCACCACCATTGTCTGGAATTATTTCCGGAATCGTAGGTGGTCTTGTTGTAGGATTTCTTAGTAATTCAAATATATCAGTTTCCGGGCCTGCGGCAGGTCTTACCGCTATTGTATTGACTGCCATTACTGATCTTGGAGCATTTGAACTGTTCTTATGTGCCGGAATCATTGCAGGACTTATCCAATTGGTTTTAGGTTTTGTAAGAGCTGGTAGTATTTCCAACTATTTCCCCAATAACGTTATTGAAGGAATGTTGGCTGCTATTGGTATCATTATTATTTTAAAACAAATTCCTCATGCATTGGGGTTCGATAAAGACTACGAAGGGAACCAATCTCTTTTTAGTAACGGATTGAACTTTGGTTATTTTACAGAACTCTTTGGAGCGATTCACCTTGGAGCTATTATTGTAACTCTTGTCTCTGTAGGGATCCTTATTGCCTGGGATAAAACTCCGGCTCTTAAAAGAATGAAAATGCTTCCGGGAGCATTGGTAGCAGTAGTGGTCGGAATTTTGTTAAATGAAATGTTCAAATTATCAGGAAGCGCTTTAGCGATTGGTACAGAACATTTGGTATCACTGCCTGTTCCAAAATCAATGGATGATTTTAAAAATCTGATCACAATGCCGGATTTCGGAGGATTTACCAATCCTAAAGTATGGATCGTAGGAGCAACGATTGCCATTGTAGCTTCTATTGAAACTTTACTGTGTATTGAAGCCTCAGACAGATTAGATAAGCAAAGAAGAATTACCGACACCAACCTTGAGCTTAAAGCGCAGGGAATCGGAAACCTGGTAAGCTCATTTATTGGAGGGCTTCCTATGACATCTGTAGTCGTAAGAAGTTCTGCGAATGCCAGCGCCGGAGCAACTTCTAAATCATCAGCAATGATCCATGGTGTTCTTTTGTTAGTATGCGTACTTACGATTCCGTTTATTCTGAATCTTATCCCATTAGCAACCCTTGCTGCTGTATTGATCCTGGTAGGATATAAACTGGCAAAACCTGCTACATTCAAACACTTCTGGCATCTTGGAAAATTCCAGTTTGTACCATTTGTGGCGACTGTTGTAGCCGTTGTAGCTACCGACCTGTTAAAAGGAGTAGGAATTGGTCTTGCTATTTCTGTATTCTATATTCTTCAGGGAAATATGAAGAGAGCTTATTATCTGAGCAGAGAAAAGCTGGATGATGCAGATGGAATTAAAATAAAGCTGGCTGAAGAAGTTTCATTTTTAAACAAAGCAGCCATTAAAAAAACACTTAAAAACATAAAATCTAACTCTACGGTAATCATCGATGCAAGAGAAACTTCATACATTACAACAGATGTACTGGAAATGATCCAGGATTTTGCCAATATCCGTGCAAAAGAAGAAGATATCAATGTAGAACTTTTAGGCTTTAAAACATCCTATAAAGATTATGAAAGAAGCGAAGATTCTCACATCCTGATTACGCACAAAAGAGCAATGTAAGCTCAATTCAACTATTTTATTTTATTTTTAACAATTCAACAAACAACTAAATTATATGAAAGCACATACATACGAAACTCAATCTACCATTACTCCTGAAAAAGCATTAGAATTTTTGAAGGAAGGAAACCAAAGATTCGTTAATAACCTTAAAGCCAACAGAGATCTTCTGGAGCAGGTAAATGCAACTCGTGAAGGACAATGGCCTTTTGCAGTAGTTCTAAGCTGTATAGACAGTCGTACTTCTGCAGAATTAATTTTTGATCAGGGATTGGGAGATGTTTTCAGTATCAGAATTGCCGGTAATTTTGTAAACCAGGACATTCTTGGTTCCATGGAATTTGGCTGTAACGTGGCAGGTTCTAAACTGATTGTAGTTTTAGGACACACTAAATGCGGAGCTTTAAAAGGAGGTCTTGATGCAGCACAAATTGAAGGAATGGGAATGGATAACCTGAACCACCTAATCAATCATTTCAATCCTATTATCAATGAAGTGATTGAAGAAAATGAAGAACGTTCATCAAAAAACAGTTCTCTTTTAGAAAGACTTAATCACCAGAATGTAAAAAGCGCTATCGAAGATATCCGTAAACAAAGCTCAACGCTTAAGAGACTTGAGGAAGAAGGTAAAATCAAAATCGTTGGAGCTAACTACGATGTTGAAACGGGAGCAGTAAGCTGGTTATAAAATAATCAAGAGATCCTATTTAGTTACTTACTCAAAAAGTATATAACATAGCTCAGATAAATTGATTGGAAATTAATTTAAATGCATAACAGAAGGCCATCGGAAATCCGATGGCCTTTATTTATAAAACTGAAACGAAGTCTCTGTTATCTACTTTCCGTTAAATCCGGACATCGTATTACTGATTCCCGCAAAGACAAAGGAAAGACTGGCTTTAGAAAAAGTATCTATTCTTTCGGTAAGTTTTTCAGTTTCTTCTTCATTCCAAGTTCCCAATACATAATCCACCTGTCGTCCTGCAGCAAAATCTGCTGAAATCCCAAAACGAAGTCTTGCATAGTTCTGGGTCTGTAATACTTCGTTAATATTTTTAAGCCCATTATGACCTGCATCAGAGCCTTTACCTTTCAGTCTCAAAGTTCCGAAGGGAAGTGCCAGATCATCCGTTACAATCAGGATATTTTCTAAAGGAATGTTTTCTTTCTGCATCCAGTATCTCACGGCATTCCCTGATAAATTCATATAGGTATCCGGTTTAAGAACGAAAACTTTTCTGCCCTTATACTTCCCTTCTGCCATCCAGCCAAAATTAGCTGTATTAAATGATACTTCAAGCTTTTCAGCGATTTTTTCAGCGACTTTAAAGCCTATATTGTGTCGTGTATTTTCATATTCTGAGCCTTTGTTACCCAGCCCAACGATTAAATATTTCATCAGAAATTTTTTGCAAAATTAAGGCATAAAAAATAAAAAACTCAACCTTAGGAAGATTGAGTTTAAATATTGTTAAAAAACCATTCTATTGTGGTTTATAAATATAGTTTATGCCATAGCCTTTTGTCATGTAAGTCTGCGGATCATATACATAATTCGTACTCTGTACAATAGGAGTTGGAATTGGTACCGTAATATCGGTTACAGACCATCTCTTAGGACTATTAGGAGACAGAATTAAGCTTTCTTTATCATTACGTTGAGTAGATAATAATCTTGAAATTTTATACGTGTTTGGTAATAATGTAAATGGGCTGATCTGCTGATCGTAAGCATAATACTCATAGCTATATTTTTCAGTAGGAGTACCGAAAACATCTGGATTATTCGATGTTATTGGGCCATATACTTTAAGTACTTTAGACACATTATCTCCTACATAAGAATAATCTGCTTTTGAGTAATCAGTATACTTAATTTGAGCTCCTCCTTTCTCTAATCCTTTTATCGTAGTGATCGTTTCAAGCTTTGAAGTAGCCGTATTATATGTTAAAGTATAAATGTATCTTTCTTCAGCAAATAAGGTTTGAGGGCCTGGTTTAGTAGAAGGTGGAACCGGGGCTGGTCTTCTGAAAACAGAACGTGTTTCAGAAATTGATTGCAGCCTGCTATTGTTTCCATAATTGAATTGTCTGCTATAAGATATACTGTCTTTATCCAGTTTTCCATTTCCATCAAGATCAAGGAAACCTCTAAAATTGATTTGACTGATTCGATCACCACTATACATGATATCTGTAATAGAAGCACTATCTGTGATCACTCTACTTACAAGAAGACCACTGTACTGATATTCAGCGATGGTATTTTTATCTGTAACTTCTTTATATAAAGCTCTTGGGCCGCTAAGTCCTTCTGTCTTATTCAGATCTAAAAGGGGATTCCCATCTTCATCCACTAAATTTTTGCAGGAATGTATTGAAGAAAAGCCTGCAATTAATAAGATAACATAGAAAATTTGTTTCATTTCCTGGTAATTGATTATTTTTTGACAAATATAATTTTTTTTCGCAAAGAAATTATATGATTATTTATATTCTAATAAGATTAACAACAACAGTAAGAGTCAGATTTTGAGACTTATTATCAAAATTTGATCTGTTTTCGAAGTTGCTGCCCTGTAGGTGATAAAGCCAGCAGACCGGACGGAGTAATACCAGCAAATACTTTAAGAAAATAGTTTTTTACCATATATTTTTAATTTGTTCAAATATAATTCAATTTTATACAATACAGATTATTTAAACCTATAAATTCACAAAGAATATAGCAAATAAATAAAAAAATCTAAAAACATAACGCTTTTAGATTCTTAATTATTGTATGACTATGAAAATTAATAAGGCTGTAATACCGATGTTGTTAAAACAGATTGTGCCATATCACTGGTAAGAGCTGAAGTATCTACGGCTCTTCCTATTCCAAGTGTTGTATTATTTAATGTTCTGTTTATGCAAGCTACTTTAACAGAGTATTTATTTTTAGGAGTAAGATTCTCAAGAGTTGCATTAAGATTAAAAATCTTATAAGCTCCACTATCTCCTAACAATACATCCGTTCTTACTGCTTTAAGTTTGTTATCTACAAAAATACCGCAAGCAAAACTCGCAGAGGATGTGCCATAATATATTTTTTGGGCAATTGTTTGAAAGGAAAACGTTACTTTATTCGTAGCGTTCGTTACTGAAAAAGTATCTACGGCTTGAGGTAATACCGTCCAGTTTCCTTCCAGATTAGCATTTTCAATATATGGTTTTGCACTTCCACTATCAGTAAATAATACCCCAGTCTGATCTGCTACTGTATTAATAGAAAACAAAGACATACTTCCTTGTCCATCAGCTATTTTAATACTTTTCCAATCATTTGCTTTTATTTCCGAGTTGTTATGGAAAATATCCCCAGCGTTCCCAGCCGATCCTTTCAATACATCAGTACCATTAGTTCTCAATTCCTTTCGAACATTGATATCTCCGTTCACATCTAATTTATTAACAGGAGTTGTGGTATTAATACCTATCTGAGCCTGCATGAGTCCAATCATCAATAAAAATTGAACAAAAAATATTTTTTTCATAATTTGTTTTTAATTTATGATTGGGTTAAATACTTGTGGAATCTCATATACATCCACTTTTAAAGATGACTGAGCAATGAATTCATTAATATTGTCATTCGTATTTATCCCAATACCTAAAGTTCTGTTGGTAGAATTTCCATACGATGCAAGCCTTGAACAAGCTACACTTACGGTATGCTCCCCTTTGGAAAGATTAGTTACCGCTCCAATTTGATTATGAGTTAGGAAAGGAAACTGAGCACTGCTTGCTTTTAAATTATTCTGTCTTAAACTGATCAGTTTATCATCTACAAAAATACCACAGGCATAGTCTATTGATGTATCAGTAGCTCCATTCGGCCCAAAATCAGCCTGCACCACTGTTTCGAATTGAAAATAAGCCTTACTTTCTGTACTGAAAATCTGGATTTTCTGTGATAGCTTATCAATTTTCCTAAATGTAGTTAGATTAGAAAAGTCTGTTCCTTTTACAAAAGCTGCAGCTTTAGAAGTTCCACTTGAAGGAGGTTGATCCCAATAACTAAACTGAACTCCTGTTTTATCTGAAAAGGAATTATTAAAGATCAGGTAAAATTTGTTCGGCTCATATTCAGGAATACGAAGGGTCTTCCAAATAGGCGGATATCCTTCTCCTTGAGAAACCAGTATCTGGTCATTGTTACCTAAAGAAAGTGTATTATCATTCGTATCAAGTACAGCAATCTTATCTCTCAAATTCAAGTCTCCGTTTACGTCTAACGTTGCTTTTGGAGATTCAGTGTTAATACCCACCTGTGCAGAAAGCGTCAGTGCCGAGGCGAGCAGTAAAGTCGATAATATATTTTTCATCAGTTGGTTTTAATTAGATTTATAAGTTACATATTCAATGACATCAATCTTCATATTAGACTCCAATGTAAATGCATTGGATGCTCCATTTGAACTTTGAACATCACGACCTATAGCAAACTGAGAGTTTACATTTGAAGTACTGATCTTTCTGCATGCAATTTCAAGATTCTGTATTCCAACAGGAACATTAATTTCTGTATAATTGAGTGTAAAAACATAATCCTGAATCCCTGCTTTTCCGGAATTATTACTGGAAGCTACCCTATCAGGACGTACTGCTACCAACTTATCATTTCTAAAAACAGCACAAGCAAATCTTACATTATCAGATATAGTAGACTGTGGTGCCCTCATTTCAACTCCCGTTTGAAACTGATAAGTAAGTCTGTTTTTACCATTTTTGATCATAAATGAGTTTTTAAGCCCCGCAATTTTCACCCATTTACCTTTTGAAGCGTCTTTAATATCATCTCCAACATTATTTCTAGAGACACCATCTCCTTGAATACCGTTGGAAAGTTCTGTAACACCTACCTGATCTGATGATAAATATGAATTAATTAGTTTGTACTGCCCCTCTTCCATAAAAGGAACATTAATTGATTTCCAAACAGGAGATTTGCCTTCTCCCTGAGAAACCAATACCTGACCATTCAACCCAGCATTTCCTGCTTTGGTCGAAGTTCCGCCTACTCTAAGTTCTTTTCTTAAGGTGGTTTTGCCGTTCACATCGAGTGTCGATTTTGGCTTCGGAGTTCCGATTCCCACCTGTGCGTGAGCATAGAAGGAAAAGAATCCAACTACACAACAAAATATAATTTTTTTCATAATAAGGACTGCAAATGTACAAATTATGAATCGAAAAAATTCCAGTTATAATAGTTAAACCTATAGAAATAAACACATTACACGATAGAAATAATTATATAAAAAAGTAGAATTATTTCTACAACGATCGGTTTTTAAAATTAAAATAAAAATGTATACCACCTTAAACCACTTTCCCATCGGGTTTTATCACATCATATTTTCTCATTAAAAAGTGACTTTATACCCATTTAAAAGAGCTTAATTCTCTTAATAAGGAATATTAGCCTCGAAAAACATGATAAGAATCACAAAAAAACCATATAAAAAAAGTGAATTTTTATATGGTTTACGATTAATTACGGAAAACTTATTAATTTTTGCAAGCTATATTTCAATTATGTTCAATAATAGCCTTTAATAAAACATTCACTTCATCTACATTTTTCACCCGTTCTTTTCTCATCATCAACTGATTTCCTTCTTTACCAGACTTTTCTTTAAGCTGTGCTTCGGCAGGATTTCTTGTTAAATAATTAATGATATGTCTGAATCTATCTGTCTGATAGAATTTATCCTGAGGATTGCTAGGAAAATAACCTAAGAATATACCATTCTTCATCACAATCTTTTCAAAACCTATATCTGCAGCCAGCCATTTTAAAGAAACACTTTTCAATAGATTAATGGCCTCTTTCGGTAATGCCCCAAACCTATCAATCAGTTCAAGCTCAAACTGATGAAGATCTTTTTCATTATTGATCTCCGCTATTTTCTGATACAATAATAATCTCTCTTCCGTATTGGAAATATAAAAATCAGGAAGCATTAATTCAAGATCCGTATCGATATTAACATCTTTTACGGATTTGAAAAGTTTTTGTCTGTCTTCTTCATTTTCAAACAGATTCTCAAAATCCACATCATCTTTCAATTCTTCAAGAGCCTCCTGCATCAGCTTCTGATAGGTTTCAAATCCCATCTCATTGATAAAGCCACTTTGCTCAGCTCCTAGCAAATCTCCGGCACCACGAATTTCAAGATCCTTCATTGCAATCTGAAAACCACTTCCTAAATCAGAAAATTGTTCAATGGCTTCCAATCGCTTTCTGGCATCAGAAGTCATCATATCATAAGGTGGGGTGATCAAATAACAGAATGCCTTTCTGTTGCTTCGCCCTACCCTTCCTCTCATCTGGTGAAGATCTGCCATTCCAAATCGCTGAGCATCATTAATAAAGATCGTATTCGCATTTGGAACATCTACTCCACTTTCTACAATAGTGGTAGAAACAAGCACGTCATATTTTCCTTCCATAAAGTCCAGAACATTCTTTTCCAACTGCTTGCCATCCATCTGACCATGCCCTGTAATCACTCTTGCATCTGGAACCAAACGTTGGATAAGTCCGGCAATATCTTTAAGATTTTCAATTCTGTTATTGATAAAATACACTTGTCCGTCTCTCTGAATTTCATAGGAAATAGCATCACGAATTGTTTCTTCATTAAATCCTACCAACTGTGTATCTACAGGCTGTCTATTGGGTGGTGGTGTTTTAATGACAGATAAATCTCTTGCCGCCATCAAAGAAAATTGCAATGTTCTTGGAATTGGAGTTGCAGTCAATGTAAGCGTATCAACATTATTTTTTAGGGTCTTCAGTTTATCTTTTACCGAAACCCCAAACTTATGTTCTTCGTCAATAATCAATAGGCCAAGATCTTTAAACTTAACAGAACTGCTCGCCAGCTGATGGGTTCCGATAATTATATCTACCTTTCCGTTTTTCAGATCATCCAGCGTTTCGGATTTCTGCTTAGCTGTTCTGAATCTGTTCACATAACCAACATTTACCGGAAAATCTTTAAGCCTTTCCTTAAAACTACGATAGTGCTGAAACGCCAAAATAGTAGTAGGAACAAGCACTGCTACCTGTTTACCATCTGTCGCAGCTTTAAATGCGGCACGGATAGCCACCTCTGTTTTCCCAAAACCTACATCTCCACAAACCAGGCGATCCATCACAGTATCCGCTTCCATATCTTTTTTCACATCTACAGTAGCTTTTTCCTGATCCGGAGTATCTTCATAAATAAAACTCGCCTCCAGCTCATTCTGTAAATAAGAATCCGGAGTATAAGCAAATCCCTTTGCTGATTTTCTTTGAGCGTATAATTTAATAAGGTCAAATGCAATCTGCTTTACCTTAGCTTTAGTTTTCTGTTTTAGCGACTTCCATGTTGGAGAACCCAGCTTACTCAACACAATTTCTCTTCCATCTGGCCCATTGTATTTAGAGATTTTATGTAACGAGTGAATACTTACATATAGTAAATCTCCGTTTTTGTAAGTGAGTTTAAAACATTCCTGGATTTTTCCGTCATTATTCACCTTCACCAATCCCATGAATTTCCCAATTCCATGATCGATATGGGCAATATAATCCCCAATCTTTAAGGACATCAGATCTTTCAAAGTAAGCTGCTCTGATTTTGCAAAGGTATTTTTAGCCTTATACCTCTGATAACGATCAAAAATCTGATGGTCGGTATAAACCAGCAGTTTGTGCCCATTATCCACAAAACCTTCATGCAGTTCAGATTTAAAACTTTTAAAAGGAAGTTCATGTTCCAGCTCTTCAAAAATAGACTCCAGTCTTTCTTTTTGTTTTTCCGTTGAAAAGGAAATCCACGTATCGAATCCAGCTTGTTGTTTTTCCTCAATATCTTCGATCAGGAGTTCAAAATTTTTATGGAAAGAAGGCTGTGGGAGCTGCTCCATTTTAATTTCGGTAATTTCTTTTAACCCTTCAATAACTACATTTCCGAAATCAACCGTTTTAAACTTTTTATAATCAAATAAAAACTCCTGATCAGAAATAAAAAGTTCCTGTGGAGCTCTATGTGAAATATCTTTACTTAAGGTTTCATATTTTTCAAGGGACTTTTCATAAAAGGTTTTAATCTTCTGCATTCCCACCATTCCATTTTTGGAAATCACATAACTTTCTTTAGGCAATAGTTGCAGCAGTGAAACCCTGGTTCCTGTTACCGAAAAGTTCATATTGGATACCAATTGAAAATCCTTCACTTTATCTACGGAAAGCTGAGTTTCTATATCAAATGTTTTAATACTTTCTACCTCATTCCCAAAGAAGGTAATCCTATAGGGTTTTTCATAGGAATAAGAAAACACATCTACAATTCCTCCTCTTACAGAAAACTCTCCAGGCTCTGAAACGAAATCTGTCTGTTGGAAATGATAATGATTTAGCAATTCATCCACAAAATCAAAGTCTAATTGATCCCCTACTTTTATATGATGAGAAATTGCTTTGAAATCTTCTTTCTTCAAAACTTTTTCTGACAAAGCTCCCGAATAAGCAACAATAACTTTTGGAGATCTTCCTGAATTGATCTTATTCAACACCTCTGTCCTTAGTACAAGATTTGCGTTTTGTGTTTTCTCTACCTGATAAGGTTCAAGGTGAGTAGCGGGAAAATACAATACTTTATCTTTTCCAAGCAGATCTTCCATTTCGGTATTGGCATACAATGCATCCTCTTTATCATCTACCAGATAAAGAATGTTTTTTTTCTGAACCAAAAAAAGTTCAGCTACAAAAACAGAAACGGAAGACCCTGCACTTCCCTTCACGGCAATATGCTGACTATTTTCTAACTGAGTAAAAATTTCTTTTCCGAATTCTTTCTGCATCAGATCCGGAAGGAACTTTTCATTGATGGATTTTAACTGCATAAATAGTAATGGTATAAACGACAAAAGCGATTTCGGGAGTTTTCCGAAACCGTTAAATACTATACAAAGGTAAGGATATTTTTTTCTTCAAGCCCAAAGAACGGGAACTTTTCAGATTTAAAATGAACCACTTAGCTTATTTAAATCTTAATTTTTTACTAATTTTTTTAATTCTCTGTTAAAAAAAAATGAATATTTTCTCATGGCATAGTGTTTGGGACTTTAAATCAACCAAACATTAAAAGTAGTATTATGAAAAAAGCAATGAAAATTTTAGGAGTTTTGATGTTGTTCGTTTTTACAGCATTATCTTTTTGGTCGTGTAGCAAGGATGATGATCCTGCAGACAATGACTTTTTTGCAGGAACGTACAAAGGAAGCGTATCTTATAAAGACGGTGGCTCCACCAATATAAGTACTAACGACGGAAGTGTATTTGTAACGAAGATTGCCAGTGGTACCAAGTATAACTTTACTTTCTCAAACAGCATCCCAAGTTTAAATGGAATAGAATTCAACAAACAAGGCGACAACACCTTGGTCATGGTTGGGTCTACAGCAACCTCTTATATCAGAATTGATAATAACACATTAAAAATTTTATACATCCAGGATGGCAAAACATGGACAGCCAACTGTACGCGTTAAACCATCTATTGTTTATGTAAAAGCCTGTTCTCCCAATCGGAAAACAGGCTTTTTTAATATTTATACTATTACTTTAATTTTTTTTTAAGCTGTAATAAACTTTAGTTAAGTTTAAAAAACTAAAATTTTTAGCCTGCTTTTTGTATATCTTTAATCAACAAAAAATAAACAGTATTCCTATGAAAAAATTATTATCAGCAATGTCATTAATCTTAGGATTAGGCCTTGCTACTGCTCAGCAGACTGCTCCCGCTACAAGCGCACCTCATGCTCCAGTTGTAAAAACGACCGCTAAAGCTACTAAACCAGCAGAAGTAAAAGCGGCGAAACCTATGGCTACTAAAACAGCTAAACCGGCAGAGGTAAAACCAGCTCAACCTGCAGTTAAAATGAAAAAAGATGGTACTCCGGACAAGAGATACAAAGATAACAAGCATCTTAAAAAAGATGGTACTCCGGATAAAAGATACAAAGAAAACAAATAAAGCATAACATTAACATATAGTTGTTATTTTCATAATCAAATTTCGAGAAAAGCCGATGAATTCGTTTCATCGGTTTTTTTATGTCATACCTGCTAAAAAGGGTTCCACAATTCTCTACTTATTTATAAATTTGAACCATGTTAAACTTCTTCAAGAAAAATGCGGCGCTTATCTGGGCAAAAAAACATGTCCGAAAAGCAGAGGAATTCAAAAAAAATGCAGAAAAAAACCAAGAGGATTTATTAATTTCCCTTGTCAATACAGCCCAAAAGACACTTTTCGGGCGGGAGCATGATTTTGAAAGCATTCATTCTGTAAAGGATTTTCAGAACAGGGTTCCTATTTCCGACTACGAAGATTTAAAACCGTACATTGAAAGAGTAAAAAGAGGACAGGGAAATATTCTTTGGACAGATACTCCTGAATATTTCGCTAAAACTTCAGGAACCACTTCGGGTTCAAAATATATTCCTATATCAAAAGAAGGAATGCCTTATCAGATTGTCGGAGCTCAAAGTGCTTTATTTCATTATATCAGTAAAAAAAACAACGCTGATTTCGTAAACGGAAAGATGATCTTCTTACAGGGAAGCCCTGAATTAGAAGAAGTTTTCGGAATTAAAACGGGAAGACTATCCGGAATTGTCGCTCATCATATCCCTAATTATCTTCAAAAAAACAGACTACCAAGTTGGGAAACCAACATCATGGAAGATTGGGAAGCTAAAGTAGATAAAATTGTGGAAGAGACAGAAAGTCAAAACATGACCTTAATTTCGGGAATACCACCTTGGCTGATCATGTATTTTGAAAAACTGACCGAGAAACATGGTAAAAAAATAAAACAACTCTTTCCCAATCTGCAGCTTCTGGTTACAGGGGGTGTAAATTACGAACCTTATCGTGATAAAATGGAAGATTTATTGGGTGGAAAGGTAGATATTATTCAAACTTTTCCTGCTTCTGAAGGTTTTTTCGCGTTTCAAGACGATTATACAAAGGAAGGTCTTTTATTACTAACCAACCATGGCATTTTTTATGAGTTTATTCCATTAGAAGAATATGGAAAGCCTAACGCCCGCAGATTAACATTAAAGGAAATTGAACTCAATAAAGACTACGCTCTGATTCTTACGACCAACTCAGGATTATGGGCTTACTCCATTGGAGATGTTGTCAGGTTTATTAACAAAAACCCATACAGAGTTCTGGTAAGCGGAAGAACAAAACATTTCACTTCTGCATTTGGAGAACATGTAATTGCGTTTGAAGTAGAGGAAGCCATGAAAGCAACTCTTGAAAAATATCCTGCCCAAATCACTGAATTTCATCTTGCACCACAAGTAAACCCTACAGAAGGGCTTCCTTACCATGAATGGTTGATCGAATTTGAAAAGGATCCTGAAAATCTGGAAGCATTCATAAATGAATTGGATCAGCAGCTTAGAAACAGGAATACGTATTATGATGATCTGATTTCGGGAAATATTTTACAAAAGCTTCATATCACAAGGCTTAAAAAGAATGCATTCCATGAATATGCAAAATCTCAAGGAAAGCTAGGGGGACAAAATAAAACTCCAAGATTGGGCAATGACAGAAATATCGCAGATTTGTTAGAAATTTACAAACTTTAAAGATATTTTTTCAATTCCGAAAACGTATATTCGAAAAAAATTATAAATTTGAAAAACTAAACGAAAATAATGAAAGCATCTGTACTGTTGAAATCATCTTTATTAACGTCTTTATTTGTTATTACATCTTGCGCTACCACAAAATACAGCGAGGATATTTCAAAAAATAACTACTCCAACCTGGAAGCCGGAAAGGTTTACAAAGTTACCATGAGAGACGGATCTCCAAAACAAAAAATACTATTCAGAAACATTGTTGGAGATAATCTTGTAGGGACGGCTGGAAAAAAAGACAGTACAGAGGTAATTATCCCTAAATCTAATGTAGCAGCAGTGAAAGACAGAAGAAAAGCAAGAATTGCAGCAGGTGCCACTATTATTGGTGCTGCAGGAGTTGCTGCCATTGTGATCAGTTCTTCAAGAGCCGACTAAAATAGATTTTATCTTTTGATATATATTTAATATATCTTTTAAAAAACGATATACAGATAGCCCTAAATAAATTTTTAGGGCTATTTTTGTTCATGATTTCCTTTACCCCGTTACAGACATTACAAAATGTTGAGTTCAGAAATCTTCTCACCGGGAGATTTTTTATTGTTTTAGCTTTCAGAATGCTTGCTACCTTATTGGGATGGTGGGTGTATCAGTTAACAAAAGATCCTTTTTCAATTGGCCTTATTGGACTTTCAGAGGTGATACCGGCAGTAAGCTGTGCCTTATATGCTGGCCATGTTATAGATATGAATGAGAAAAAGAGATTATTACTCATCTGTAATTATGCTTATATTTTTCTGATTGGATTGCTTTTAATTCCTGCTTTTTTTAACGTGCAGATGCATTTTACAGGGCACGAAATCACTTATTACATCTATGGAGTTATATTTTTCACAGGCATTGCAAGAGCTTTTATAGGCCCAATTGTTCCTTCTATGATTCCTAAAATTGTAAAGAAAGAGAACCTACCGAATGCTGTTACTCTTAATCAGGCAACATTCCTTATCTCTTCGGTATGTGGGCATGCTATCGGGGGGCTACTCATCGGATATATCGGAGTACAATGGACACTGGTTGTTATTTTATCTTTAATATTTATTGCCTCACTCTTTTTCTGGCAACTGAATCAACAGCATTCAGAAAACAAGAAAGAAGCTGTAGATGTTGTAGAAAGCATGCGCGAAGGAATATCTTATATTTTTAAAACAAAGGAAATCCTGGGTGCTTTATGCCTAGACATGTTTGCTGTACTTTTTGGAGGAGCAGTAGCAATGATTCCGGTCTTTGCTACAGATATTCTGAATTCCGGAGCAGAAGGATTTGGTTTACTGAATGCAGGGTCTGATATTGGCTCCATGTGTATTATTACCCTTCTATCCATTGTTCCTTTACGAAAAAACCAGGGAAAAATATTACTTGCGGTAGTGACCGGATTCGGAATTTGCATCATTGGATTTGGATTATCAAAACTTTACTGGCTTTCTTTTATGTTCCTGGTATTAAGCGGAATGCTTGATGGTATTTCCGTAGTTATCAGAGGAACTATTGTACAACTAAAAACACCTGATCATATAAGAGGAAGGGTTTTAAGTGTTAATTCAATATTCATTATGTCCAGTAATGAAATGGGACAATTTGAAAGCGGGGTAATGGCCAAAGCTTTAGGTGTAGTACGTTCAGTAGTATTCGGAGGATGCATGACGGTCTTGGTTGCCTTGATTGTTGGAAGCACTAATCCAAAGCTAAGAAAGATGCAATATTAACAAACTTATCATCAATTGATTTAAAAACACATAAATCAATTAAAAATAAAAAATAAACAAAACAAGGATAGAACACTTTCTATCCTTGTTTTGTTTTTATACCTATTCAATATCAAAATAAAACCCAATTTTATTTACAAATAAAACAAAAAGACAAACATCTATTATAACATCAACACAACCAAACCAATAAAACAAAATACCAAATACAAACACAAAACGCAATTTTCTTTAAATATATACTAAACCAGACCACTAAACGTTATTAATTTCATACATTTGTAGCAAACAACTCCTTTATGAATAAAACTTTACTTATTTTAAGCTTTTTCATGACTAGTTTATGGGTAAGCGCCCAAACTTTTACCGACAAAGCATTACAACAAAGTGCCATACAGCTCAACACCGTTAATACTGAGGGTGATTACGACAAACTGTTTAAGAAATTCACAGAGACCAACACCTCTGAACAATCGAAAGCCTTTTACTATGCTGCTGTTTCCATGTATCTTAAAGCAGAATTATTATCAAAAAATCCTAACGAATCATTTATAGAAAGCAATGCTATTGCAGCAAAATATGCACTCGCTATACCACTATCTGAGCAAGATCCCCAGGAAATAAACATCCTCAAAGGACTTATAACCCTTCAGATCTTACAGTCAGGTAAACACAAAAATCCAGTAAAAGGAGAACAGGATCTTTCAGGATATATTCTGAAATCAGAATCTGATCCAAACAATCCAAGACTGGCTATATTAAAGGCTAAGTTAGCAGAGAAATCAGGTAACAAATCTGAAGCTGAAATTCAATATCAGAAAGCAAAAGTAGGATTAGAAACCGCGCCAGGATGGGGTAACCAACTCATTCCAAAGAACTAATAACTCAAGTATTCAATTTTAAATCGGTCAAAATGAAAAAATATCTACTGGTTTTTCTAATTTTCATCACCCAAATGGTTTTTGCACAGCAGGACTGCGTCACCGCGATACCTATATGTAGTGATTCTGAAATCTCCCTAACTCCAAACGGATACGGAAATGTAAAAGAAGGAAGTGGCTGCCTAACCTCTGAAACCAACTCTATCTGGCTTACTTTCAGTATAAAAACAGCAGGAACACTTACTTTCCTCATTACACCATTAGGCCCCGACGCTGCTACCACTGATTATGACTTCGCCCTATATGGACCCAACCACGATTGCAACAATCCCAGAGAAACTCCTTTAAGATGCTCTTATGCAAACCTAGCCGGGCCCAAAGCCCCTCTTACAGGTCTGGATTTAACTTCTACAGATACTACAGAACCCGCTGGCGGTGATGGCTTTGTAAAATACATTGACGTACTTCCCGGAGAAATATATCATTTATTTTTAAATAACTTCTCCCCTAAAGTAGCTCCTTTCAAGTTAAGCTTTGGCGGAACAGCACTGCTTCTTACACCATTTGATAATAATTCTTTAAAAATTTACCAACCCTTTCCTTTCCTAAAACCAGGATTACTACAGGATGGTAACATTGATATTTGTGGCAATCCGGTAGTGTTTGATTTCGGTACATTATCAAATCAGATCAGAAATAACAATCCTAATTTTGTTATTAAATATTATCGTACTGTGGCAGATGCCAACAACGATTATGACCCTATAACCGCTCCTATTTCGGTTAATACAGCTAACAAATACGCCTATTCAATATCTTACGTTGACCCTACCAAACCTATCACTTTCTTAAATCAATGTAGGGAATTCGGAGAGATCAAATTTACAGACAGATCATACAAGCTTACCCCAGGAACACTTACATCGTGTAACAACAACAATGCTGGAACAGCGATGTATGATTTAACCTCTGCAGACATAGGAGTAACTCCTAATCTGGTTGTACAGTATTATCCTTCAATGTATGATCTTGATCATAACATCAACGAAATCCCTAACCGTTACCAATATGTTGCATCCGAAGGATCAGTTTTTGTAAAGACAACCAACGAGTATGGCTGTATCGCCATTACAGAAATCAAATTAAAGTTCTACCCACCAATCACAGTATATGATGCTGCATTAGAAGCTTGTTTCCTAGAATCAAATCCATCTACAGGTTTATTTAATCTTGACAACGCTCCAGTGACACCACAAAATTCGGGTACAGATAAAAAATACTACCCTTCTCTGGCCGATGCCGTAGATGCGACGAATGAAATACCAAACCCTAAAACCTATATCGCTCCAAATGGAATTGTATACGTAAGAGTATATGATGCCAGAGGATGTTTTAATGTAGCTAAAATCACCCTTAAAGTACTTCCTCCTGTAAAATCAACAGTACTTCAGGATAAAATCATTTGTATGGAAGACAAAACCACGCTAGATGCAGGGCCAGGATTCAAAAAATACGAATGGAGCACAGGAGCTACTACACAAAGCATCAGCAATGTAGGAGTAGGTACCTATTGGGTAAAGCTAACAACAGGAGAGTGCGTTACTACACAAACCGTAAAAGTTTACCCAACTGAACAACCTGTGATAGCAAGCATTGATGTAGCAACTACTACCATAACAGTAAATGTAATAGGGGGAACTCCTGATTACAAATACTCTATAGACAATGTTGTATGGCAGGATTCTAACATCTTCAACAATGTTGCCAGAGGCAGCTATAAGATCTACGTAAAAGATGCCTACAACTGCGATCCTATTGAAGTAGCAGTATTGGTACCTAATATCATCAATGTTATTACACCAAACGGAGATGGCGTTAATGACATTATGGATTATTCAGCCATTGCAGGCAAGCAAAACCTTGCATTAAGTATCTTTGACAGATATGGTGTAAAAATTCACCAAGCTGACAAATCCAACGGATACAAATGGGACGGAACCATTGCCGGCAAGAAAATCCCTACAGGTACTTACTGGTATACTTTAACCTGGAACGAGAATGACAGCAGAAAAACTCCTTTCAAATTCTCAGGATGGGTCATCCTGAAAAACAGAGAATAATCTTTCAATCTTATCATAAAAATCACCCCGTCTGGGGTGATTTTTTTTATCAACATAACCAATCCCCTACTAGTCGCATTTCTACAAAGACTGCTAATAATTTGTTGAATACTATTTTCTTGATATTTTTTAAATAAGCTATCTTTGCACCATGGCGCAGAAAGAAACATTATCATCCCTTACACACGGAAACTTTGCAAAAGAGCTCTCTATTGCGGATGGAAAAATGCCTCCTAATGCAGTGGATTTTGAAAGACTTGTTATCGGAACTTTTTTGATTGACAAAAAAGGTCTTGACCATTCCATTGACCTTCTTACCCCGGAAGTATTTTATGATCCCAGACATCAGATCATTTTTTCTACTATTTTGAAGCTTTACGAAGGCAATCATCCTGTAGATTTAATGACCATCATTCAGGATTTAAAAAAAGAAGATAAGCTAAGCCAGGCAGGTGGTGATCATTACATCATCGACCTGACTATGGGAGTAAGCTCATCTGCCCATATTGAATATCATGTTCGTGTGATTCTTGAAAAATATATTTTAAGAAGCCTTATTAATGTTTCCGCGAATGTGATCGATTCTTCATACAAAGAATCAACCGATGTATTTGAACTTCTGGATAAAGCGGAACAATCTTTCTTTGAGATCACCAATGGAACGATTAAAAAAGGATTCGATACTGCGAACTCGTTAGTAAAGCAAGCTATTGATACCATCAAATCTCTTAAGGATAAGCAAGGACTCTCAGGAGTTCCTTCCGGATTCAGAGACGTAGATAAAGAAACCGGAGGCTGGCAAAATTCCGACCTTATTATCATTGCTGCACGTCCGGCGATGGGAAAAACAGCATTTCTTCTTTCTATGGCAAGAAATATTGCTGTAGGTCACAAAATTCCAATGGCTCTATTCTCTCTCGAGATGGCCTCTGTACAGCTTATCACCAGAATGATCGCTTCAGAAACAAGAATTTCCTCTGAAAAGCTTAGAAAAGGAACTCTGGATGACGAAGAATGGCAAAGACTCTTCTCGAATGTATCTGAGCTAGAAAACGCTCCTTTATATATCGATGAGACACCATCACTTTCCATCTTCGACTTCCGTGCAAAATGCCGAAGACTGGTTATGCAGCATGGTGTAAGACTGATCATGGTCGACTACCTTCAGCTGATGACCGCAGGAAGTGGAGGAAAGGGAGTTGGAAACCGTGAACAGGAAATCTCCATGATCTCCCGTTCCTTAAAAGCTATTGCAAAAGAACTTAACGTACCGGTAATTGCACTTTCCCAGCTTTCACGTAGTGTGGAAACACGTCCCGGAAAAAGACCTCAGCTTTCAGATCTAAGGGAATCCGGAGCGATTGAGCAGGATGCGGATATCGTATCTTTCATCTTCAGACCTGAATACTATAAAATTACAGTTTGGGACAATGACGAAGAAGGACAAGAAACCTCTACGGAAAATCAAGCTGAATTGATTATCGCAAAACACAGAAATGGTGCTACAGCTGATGTCAGATTATCATTCTTAAAACATTTTGCAAAATTCGGTGACATTGAAGCAGCTCTTGATGGCGGCATGGGAGGTGGTTTCCCATCCAACTTTGGCGAGCCAAGTGGTTTTGACAAAATTAAAACAACCATCCAACCAGGAGCAGCATTTGATCTTCCCGACAGCTCAAAACTTTCAGGATCATCGATGAATGATTTTGACGATGATGATGATTTTCCTTTTTAAATAATTAAAAGATATTATTCTTCATTACAATATTTCATGATATCCGGTGACTTTATATCATTGGTTTAGACAGTTCAATTTTTACAAAACAGGTTTGAGAATCGAAATTTATACAGATGGTGCTTGCAGTGGAAATCCAGGAAAAGGCGGATACGGAATTCTCATGCGCGTACCTGAAAAGAATTATCAGAAAACCTTTTCTAAAGGATTCCGAAAGACGACCAACAACAGAATGGAACTTTTGGCAGTAATTTCTGCTTTGGAAAAACTAAAATCCACAGAAAACGACATTCACGTTTACACCGACAGCAAATATGTAGCAGATGCTGTCAATCAGAATTGGATTACCGGATGGATTAAAAGAGGCTGGAAAAATGTAAAAAATCCCGATCTCTGGAAAAAATTCATTGAGCTTTACAATCAACACACACCCACCATGCATTGGGTAAAAGGTCATGCCGGTCATTTTGAAAATGAACTTTGTGATAAACTAGCAGTAGCCGCAGCCAGCTCCCCAGATCTTGAGATTGACACTTATTTTGAAGGGTTGGAAAACAATTCACTCTTTTAATTTCATTCACAAAAATCCAACACAACACCTACAACTCTCATTACTTTATCTTAAAAAATATTATTTTCTGAATAATAATTGATTTTTTTAACAAAATTAATATAAAATATCCATTTTTTAATTGGGATTTAATATATTTACACGAATTAAATTCCCAGTGAAATGAATAAATTTTTATTATTTTACTTCTCTATTCTTTTGCTATGCTTGTCTGGAACTTCCTTTGCCCAGACCTATCAACTCACCGGAAACCCTATCAACACTACTGGTTGGACTATAGTACCTAGTGCAGTTGCAAACACAGATTTCATCTTGCTTACCGATGACGTAGCCGATAAAGCAGGCGCAATAAAATTAAATGATCCTATTAATTTAAAATACTGCGATAAGTGGAGAGTTGAGTTTGACTTCAGAATCGACGGAAACGGAACCTCTTCCGGCAAAGGAGATGGATTTGCATTCTGGTATCTCGCCAATCCTCCGGTGACCAGCCAACAAGGTGCAGGACTAGGAATTCCACAAAATGCTACGGGCCTGATTGTAGGTTTTGATATCTACAACAATATAGCAGGTGGTGGCTCGATGAGCAAAGTGCATGTCGCCTACGGAGTAGTTCCCAATACAGCAGACACCAATGGTCTGGAATACTACAACACTCCAGGAAGCTCATTTCACTCCCCTGATCTGAACTCTACCCAACCCTTTGTAGGATCTACTTACAAACATGTAGAAGTTACCGGAGTAACCGACCCTATAACTCCTACCAACTGGATCATCACTGTAAAGATAGATGGCAATACCATCACTTCGCAATCATTCACTCCCTCAGCTGGAGCAGCTACTATGACCCAGGGATATTTTGGATTTTCAGCATCTACAGGAGCAGCAAGTGCTAAGCATTCCATTAAAAATGTAAAAATATTCACAGATAAAGTATCCATATTAAAAACCCTGGCAACTCAATCTTACTGCCCTAATCCTAGTACAGGGCTTGGAAACGTAAATTTAACAGACTTCAATTCTCAGTTTGTTTCCAATCCGGGAAATTATACTTTTACTTATTACCCCCAAGGCAGCTCAACCCCTATTTCCAATCCTACCAATTATCAATTTAATACCAATACAACTGTAACTATCGTCATCAAAGATAGCGCTGGAATACTTTGTGATAATCCTGATGGAAAAATTCAATTGACCCTCGCCGCTTTTAAAGCAGATGATAAAACATTGACCCAATGCAACAACAATAAAGCAGGAACTGCAATTTTCAACCTTAACTCTGCTGATGTAACAAATGTTCCCGGAGTCACAAAGAACTATTACAAGACACTCAATGATCTAAATGCAGGAACTAATGAAATTCTCAATCCCGACAACTATCTTTCCGCCCCCGGAACGGTCTATGTAAAAGTAACCACTCCATTGGGATGTACTGGTACTGCAAAGATTACTCTTGCCTTTTATCCTGATACTGTGGTAAAAGAGGCTACCATGCAGTCTTGTTTCATTGAAAACAACATTCTTAATGCTGAATTTAATTTAACATCAGCTAATGTAACCCCACTAACCAGTGGTATCACTAAAAAATACTACACAACAATTGCCAATGCTGTAAATGATACCAATGAGATTATTAACCCTTACCAATATATTTCAACAAACACTGCCGTCTATGCAAAAGTAACAGACACCAATGGCTGTTTTGCTATTGCCAAGATCAATCTTGTAGTAATTCCACCTGTTAAATCAAGTATTTTAATAGATAAAACGATCTGTATAGAAGACAAAACTGACCTTGATGCAGGTTCCGGTTTTGACGGATATCTATGGAGCACAGGAGAGACAACATCTTCCATCAAAGGTGTTAGCGTCGGCACTTATTGGGTAAAGTTAAAAACAGGTAATTGTATCACTACACAAACCGTATATGTAAAACCCTCTCCCGATCCCGTTATCTCAAGTATTGACATTAAAAACAATACCATCACAGTAAATGTTGCAGGCGGAAGATCCCCATATCAATATTCTTTGAATGGGACTAACTGGCAATCCTCAAATACCTTTACCGGATTAGCCAGAGGAGAAGTAAAAGTTTTTGTTAAAGATTTTTATAACTGCACCCCTATTGAGGTTCAGGTCACTGTTCCGAATCTCATCAATGCTATCACTCCTAACGGGGATAATAAAAACGATTTCATTGATTACTCTGCACTAGCTTACAAAAAGAACTTAGTTTTCACTGTATTTGACAGATATGGAAACAAGCTTTATGAAGCAGGCAAAATAAGAAATTACACATGGGACGGAAGAGCTTATGGCAAAAAGATCCCTACCGCAACCTATTGGTATACGATCTTATGGAATGAAAATGATAAAAACAATACCGAAACCCGGTACTCAGGTTGGGTACTGGTAAAAAACCTTGAATAAGAAATTAATACATGCAGTAACATCACAACCTTCCACTATGAAAAAAAATCTACTCTTTATTTTACTTGGTATCTTATTATGCCTCCCAGGAAAAACACTTTCACAGACCTATCAACTTATCGGAAATCCGGTAAACACAACAGGTTGGGATCTTGTTTCAGATGCTATTGTAAGCGGAGATTTCATCCGACTTACCACAGATCAGACAAGCAAGTATGGGGCTATAAAACTATCTACTCCCATCACTTTAAGTTATTGTGACAAATGGAAAGTGGAATTCGATTTCAGAATTGATGGAAACGGAACTACACAATTTGGACGTGGAGACGGCTTTACATTCTGGTATCTCGCCAATCCCCCAACAGGATTTGTTTCAGGTGGGGGTCTCGGAATTCCTGCCAACGCATCCGGACTAATGGTTGGTTTTGATATTTTTAATAATACTACCGAAGGGCAGATGAGCAAAGTACACGTTCTCTATGGAACAAATAATACTGCCGGCAACAATATAGAATATAATAATACCCCAGGAAGTACGTTTCATTCTCCAGATTTAAATCCTACACAACCGTTTGTTGGGGCTACTTATAAGCACGTGGAAGTAAATGGAGAAACCGACCTTTCCAATCCAACCAGCTGGATCATTAAAATTAAAATAGACGGTGTACTTATCGTTGATCAGTCATTTGCCCCATCCGGAAATGCCGTAGGAATGTCACAAGGGTATTTTGGATTTTCTGCAGCAACAGGAGGTGCCAGTGCCCGACACTCCATTCAAAACGCTAAAGTATATGTAGATAAAGTTCCTATTTTAAATAATACAATCAAACCTTTTGTTTGTACCAATCCTACAACAGGAAATGGAATTGTGGATCTTACTTCATACAATTCACAATTTGTAAATACTCCCGGGAATTACATATTTACGTATTATGTATTGGGAAATGCTACACCAATTGCCAACCCCAGCAGCTTCCAATACACAGGAAATACCACCATTAAAGTTGTAGTTAAAGATCCCACGGCAACCCTTTGCGACAATGGAGATGGTATCATACAGCTTGAACCCACTCCTTTTGCTGCCACAGACGCAAGCCTTACCGAATGTAACAACAACAATGGCGGAGTCGGCATATTTGACCTCAACACAGCTGCAGTAACGACTTTAACTGGGGTCACTAAAGAATTCTACCCAAGCATACACGACCTGAATGCGAGCACCAATCAGATCCCCAATCCTTCAGCTTACGTCTCTCCTCCGGGAACGATATATGTAAGAGTAACTACAGCACAAGGTTGCGTCAGCACGGCTAAAATTACCCTAAACACCCACCCACCGGTAACAGTTTATGATATCCCGATAGAAGCTTGTTTTATTGAAAGCAATCCGCTTACAGCATCATTTAATCTTATCAATGCCGCAGTCGTTCCGAATCCAGCCGCATATACCAAAGAATATTACCCATCTTTAACAGATGCTCTCAACGGAACCAATCCTATAACCAATCCTAGTGGATATATTGCTCCTAATGGTGTTGCTTATGTAAAAGTATTCAATGCAAACGGATGTTTTTCAATTGCTAAACTTACTCTCACTGTAACAGCTCCAACGCCGTCCAGGGTTTTAAAAGATAAAATCATCTGTATGGAAAGCACAACAACTCTGGACGCAGGCCCAGGATTCAAAAGCTACGAATGGAGCACAGGAGCTACCACTCAATCTATTAAAAATGTAGGAGTGGGCACCTATTGGGTAAAGCTAAAAACCGGTGACTGCTTCACCATACAACCTGTAATGGTACTTCCGGCAGAAAGCCCTGTTATCTCAAGTATAGATATCTCAGGCGGAACAGTCACTGTGAATGTTGCAGGCGGAATGCCACCTTATCAATATTCAATGGATAAAATAACCTGGCAGGATTCGAATGTATTTACTGACGTTACAAGAGGAGTTGCTAAAATATATGTAAAAGATAACTACAACTGCGAACCTGTTACAATCAATATCACAGTCCCTAAACTTATCAATCTTATCACACCTAATGATGATGGCATCAATGATACGATTGACTATTCAGCACTTGCTGTAAAATCTAATCTGGATGTGAATATCTACGACAGATATGGTGTACAGGTTTTTAAAGCAGATAAAACAAATGGATACAAATGGGATGGCACAGCCAACGGAAGAAAGGTTCCTACAGGAAGCTACTGGTATTCTATCTCATGGAATGAAAACAACAGTCACAATACTCCGATTAACTTCGCGGGCTGGATCATTGTTAAAAACAGAAATTAACCACGTTCATTATTCATATTAAAAAGAGTCACTCCGCTTTGCGGGGTGATTTTTACATTAAATTAGGCTGATATATTTCATTTTAAAGACCCTTTATTCATATTCAATTCATAAATTTGTGCTATGAATTATTTGGAAGCTTTAAGCAGGAGATATTCTGTAAAAAAATTTAATAATCAAATTATTCCTCAGGAAACTCTTCATAATATTCTTGAGTCAGGAAAGCTGTCTGCCAGTTCACAGGGACTTCAGCCTTACAAAATAATCATTGTGGAAAGTGAGGAAATGAAACAGAAAATGATTCCCGCTTTTTACAATCCTTCTCAGATATCCACCTGTTCCCATCTGATCGTTATTGTTTCCAAGAAAATCATTGAGGAAAACTATATCCGTGGTTATTTTAAACACATTTCGGAAGTAAGAGAAATTCCCCTTGAAACGCTGGATCCATTCAAAAACAGTATCAGTCAGCATATCAATCAAAAAACGCAAGATGAAATTTTCAACTGGGCAGAAAAGCAGTCTTATATAGTATTAGCCAATCTCATGTATGCTGCTGCTATCGAAAATATAGACTCATGTCCTATGGAAGGCTTCAGACAGGATGTAATAGAAGAAATTCTGAATATCAATACCGAAATAGAAAAAGTAACCGTTACCCTCGCTTTAGGTTACCGCTCTGAAGAAGACTCCTTTCAGCATATGAAAAAAGTAAGAAAACCAAACGAAAAATTGTTTAAATTTATTTAATATTTAAATGATTGTATCTAAAGCAAGCACATGATAAAAGCGGATGTATTAGTAATCGGTTCCGGCATTTCCGGACTTTCCTATGCCATTAAAGTTTCTGAACAACTCCCTGATGCCAAAATCATCATTGTCACAAAGTCTGACGAAGACGAAAGCAATACCAAATATGCACAAGGCGGCCTTGCTGTAGTTACCGACTTTCAGAAAGATAATTTTGAAAAACATATAGAAGACACTATGCGTGCCGGAGACGGCGAAAATAAGCGGGATGTCGTAGAAATGGTCGTAAAGGAAGCTCCTGCAAGATTCAATGAAATTGTAGAATGGGGTGCTCAATTTGATATGAAAAATGGCAAATTTGCTTTAGGAAGAGAGGGCGGCCATACCGAAAACAGAATCGTCCACCATAAAGACATTACAGGTTTTGAGATTGAAAGAGCACTATTGGAAACAGCAAACAGCAGCCCTAATATTGAAATTTTAGACCATCACTATGTAATTGATATTATTACACAGCATCATGTTCCTGGAAAAGAACTTAACGAAGGTGATATTCATTGTTATGGAGCTTATATTTTGGATGAAAAATCCAAAACCATCAAAAAAATAACCTCTAAAATTACATTAGCTGCTACAGGAGGTGCCGGACATGTTTATAAAAATACAACCAATCCTACGATTGCTACAGGTGACGGAATCGCTTTTGTAGCCCGTGCGAAAGGAAAGGTTTCCAATATGCAGTATTATCAATTCCATCCTACTGCTCTTTATAATAAGATTGACGGAATGCTTTTCCTTATTTCTGAAGCAGTAAGAGGAGACGGAGCCAAATTAAGAACCAAAAGAGGCGAAAAGTTCATGCAGAAATATGATGAACGTGAAGAACTAGCCTCTAGAGATATTGTAGCCAGAGCCATTGATAATGAAATGAAAATTTCAGGGGATGAATATGTAGGCCTGGACTGCAAAGAAATGAACCAGGAGAGATTTCTTGAACATTTCCCTAATATTTATAAAAAGTGTAAGGATGAAGGAATTGATCCATTCACTCAATTAATTCCGGTAGTTCCTGCTTGTCATTATCTCATGGGAGGTATTGAGGTGGATAGAGACGGACAATCTTCCATCAGAAACCTTTTTGCAGTAGGAGAATGTACCAACTCCGGACTACACGGAGCCAACAGATTAGCCTCCAATTCCTTACTTGAAGGATTAGTTTTCGGTCACAATGCCGCTATGAAAACAGTTTCTCTTCTTAATGAAAATCTATTCAACTTTGATGATTTAAAAGCTGTTCCGGAATGGAATGAAGAAGGAATGAAAATCATGGATGAAATGGTCATTATCAGCTACCTGAGAAAACAGCTTCAGGAAATGATGAGTGATCTGGTAGGAATTGTAAGAAGCAACAGACGCTTGAATATGGCCTTACAAAAGCATCAGGAAATTGCTGCGGCGGTTGATGAAATTTATCACTACTCTATTCTTTCTCCACAATTATCAGAATTGAGAAACCTGACGACTGTTGCCCATCTCATTATTACTCAATCTATGGAAATGACAGAGAATAAGGGAGCATTTTACAATAAAGATTTAGTGTAGAAACTTTAATCAATGAAGATTTCAAACTTAAATATAACCACAGAAATAAATATATTATTTTATTCAAGAAAGGTCATTATCGCTTTCCTTGCATTCAGTTTTATCTTCATTCTTTCAATTTTTAGAAAAAATCTAAATGATTCGGTACAAATACCATTATTTCTACTATCATTTCCTCTGGCAATTGCATTAGGATATGGCATCCATAGAGGGTTAAGAAATTATTTCATCTCAAACTCCAAATATCCCTTAGTCTTAAAAATAATATGCAATGTTTTAGAAATTTCAAAACAAAAGATTTCGTCTAAACCCATTGATATTAATATTGAAGACTTTATAAAAGACAATAATTTAGCTTCAACTTATTATTATAGTAACAATCCCAACCGTCCTATTTTGGTTTTTAATAGAAATAAAATCCGTTATTTTACACAGGAATATGACTGGGATACCTTTATATGGGATTTCTATATAAAAAGAGAAGGAAGATTCACTAAAGAAGTATTAGAATACAGAGGATTAAACCAAGACAATACTTCTATACAAGATTATATTGAGTTTGAAAAAATAGAAGCCAAAAATCATGAGATCGTTATTCTATTTATCATCCACGACTTATTATTCGGAAAAGGTTTATCCAGATATTATTAAAAAATATAACAAATGAAAAGACCAGCCTACGTTACAGATAAAGCATTAAAAACATTTATAAAAACTGCTCTTGAAGAAGATATCCAGGACGGAGATCACTCTACCCTTTCCACCATTCCTGAAGATCTTCAGCAAAGTGCAAAATTATTGGTAAAACAAGATTGCATCCTTGCAGGAGTAGAATTAGCAGAGATTATTTTCAAAACGTTCGATAAAAATCTTACAATTGAAACATTCATTAAAGATGGAACGCCATGTAAAGTAGGAGATGTTGCTCTTATTGTAACCGGAAGTGCAAGATCCATACTTTCTACAGAAAGATTTGTTCTTAACTGTATGCAAAGAATGAGTGGCATTGCAACCCTTACCCATGACTGGGATTCAAGATTAGTAGGAACCAAAACCAAACTTTTAGATACCAGAAAAACAACTCCAAACTTTAGAATGTGTGAAAAATGGGCTGTTGCTATTGGTGGCGGAACCAATCACCGATATGGTCTTTATGATATGATCATGCTTAAAGATAATCATATTGATTACAATGGAAGCATTACTAATGCCGTAAAAATGGCCAAGGATTATGTTAAAAAGACCAAGAAAAAGTTAAAAATCGAGGTTGAAACCAGAAATCTGGAAGAAGTACAAGAGGCAATCAATGCAAAAGTGGACAGAATCATGCTTGACAATATGGATGTTAAAACAATGAAGCAAGCTGTAAAAATGATCAATGGATCTACAGAGTCTGAAGCTTCAGGAGGAATCACTCGTGACATGCTTAAAAAAATTGCAGCAACAGGAGTAACTTATATCTCTGTAGGGGCTTTAACACACTCTGCTGAGAATATAGATTTGAGTCTCAAAGCAGTGAAATAGCGTTGAATTTTTAACAAAAACACCACCTCTTTATTAAAAATTCAACAACATGACTTTTTTCATACAAAAAGTCATTTTTTATTCATTTTACTGACATTCAGACAATTAACATTATTAAGACTGATTAAAAATTAACATTGAGTTAATAATAGTTAAAATATATTTTGCGAATTTTGCAGAAAATTAAATCTAATTATTACTAACGATTATGAAATTAATCAACAAATCGATACTAACTGCGGTTATTACTTTATCTACAGCTAGTGTTTATTACGCTCAACAAACTCAGGACACGGTTAAATCCAAGTCTAAAGACATTGAAGAGGTAATTCTTAAAGGTGTTACTGATATCGCTAAAGATAGAAAAACACCAGTAGCAGTTTCTACTATTAAAGCTGCACAGATTCTTGAAAGACAAGGAAATCAAGAACTTGTAGAATTATTGAACACTACACCATCCATATATGCTACAAAAGGTGGTGGTGGTTTCGGGGATTCTCAACTTACTATCCGTGGTTTTGAAACCAGAAACATTGCCGTAATGGTAAACGGTATGCCTGTAAACGACATGGAATCAGGAGCTGTATACATGTCAAACTGGACAGGTTTATCAGATGTAACAAGTACGATGCAGGTACAAAGAGGACTTGGTTCTTCCAAATTAGCAATTGCTTCTGTGGGAGGTACAATGAACTTCCTTACCCGTTCTGCAGATATGAAGCAGGGCGGAGCTGTACGAGTTGGTATTGGTAATAACGATTTCTTAAAAACATCTTTCGCTTACAATACAGGAAAATCTGAAAACGGATGGGCTGCTTCATTCTTAATGGCTAGACAAGCAGGAGGTACTTACGTACAAAATACAGATTACGAATCATATACTTATTTCTTTGCATTAGGATACCAGCCAAGCAAGAAGCATAACTTACAGTTTATGATGACTTCTTCTCCGCAATGGCACGATCAGAGATCTTTTGCTCCAACAATTAATAACTATATCAAATACAATCCTGATCATGATGGTTCTCCATACAGACCATACAATGGTGACTACGGATATGGTACAGTAAATGGGCAAAGAACAAATATAGCAAATGCTATGAACTACTATGCAAAGCCTGTAATCATGTTGAACTGGGACTGGACTATCAGTGACAAATCAACATTAAGTACAGTTGCTTACATGTCCAACGGACGTGGTGGTGGTGCAAGAAACCTAGGTGCTGTTGGCGGAAAGGGTATGAGTGCTTTTGTTGATAACACAGATGGACATTATGACTATGATGCAATCTTTGCTGCTAACGGAGCTGTAACCCCTACTCTTGGTGCTGCAAGAAATACACTAGTACGTACTTCAAGTGTGAACTCTCACAACTGGTATGGTATTTTGATGAACTTCCAACACAAGATCAATGATAACTGGAATTTCTCAGTAGGTACAGATGACAGATATTACTATGGATATCACTACCAGGTACTTTCTGATCTATATGGAGCAAAAGGGTATACAGATGATACGAACAAAAACTTACCAACAAACAATATTGTTCGTAATACGTATGATTACAAGCAACTATCATGGAATCCTTTCGGTGGATCAAATGCACCAATGCAAGATAGAGTTTCATTCAGTAATGATGGTGAAGTTCTTTGGTACAGTGGATTCGGACAGGTAGAATACTCTACTGAAAAGTTAACTGCTTATGCACAAGGGTCGGTATCAAATCAGGCATATCAGAGAATTGATGATTTTGTAAAACCAGGATCAACACAACAAGGACAAACTGTTGACAGAAAAACTGGATTTAAAAACCTTTTCGGATTTAATATTAAAGGGGGAGCCAATTATAACATCAACAACAATCATAACGTGTTTGCTAATGTTGGGTACTACAGCAAGCAGCCTTTGATGAATTCTGTATATCCAAGTAACCAGCAGGTAGTAAACCCTAACCTAACTAATGAGAAAATTTTCTCTGTGGAATTAGGTTATGGATTCAAGACATCTAACTTCAACGCTAAAGTTAACTTATATAGAACTGAGTGGAAAGACAGATGGTTCAGAAGAAGCAATGTAATTTTCGAAAACAATGTTAGAGGATATTCTGAGATCAGTGGAATTACTCAGCTTCACCAAGGAGCAGAATTTGAAGCAAACTATAGACTTAACAAATTCATTGAATTCCAAGGTATGTTCTCTTGGGGAGATTACCAATTCAAAGGAAATGCAACAGGGTCTAACTTCCAGGATGACAACACTCCTATTCAAACAAACGGATCTAATACATCTACACTTTATTTAGATAAAGTAAAAGTGGGAGGAACTAACAACAACAGTATTCCTCAAACAACAGCTTCATTAGGATTTACAGCAACTCCTGTTACAGATCTTAAGATATATGGTACTTGGCAGTATGTAGGAAAAGTTTATTCTACTGTTAATATGACAGATTTCCTTACTCCTGGTAAAACAGCTCTACAATTACCTGATTTCAACTTATTTAATGTAGGTGCATCTTACAAACTTAAATTGAAAAACCCAAATCAATATTTCACTCTTGGTGTAAACGTAAACAACCTGTTTGATATTACTTATATTCAGGATGGTGTAACAAACATCAAAACAACTGATCTGGTAAATCCAACAGCTAAAAAAGGAGATGCTGATTATGGAATTACTTATGAGCAGGCTGGAAGAGTTTACAAAGGTATTGCTGACGGAAACAGAGTATTCTTTGGATTCGGAAGAACTTGGTCTACAACCTTATCATTCAACTTCTAATAATATAACAATATTAGATTTTATAAATATGAATCCCGGCTTTGAGCCGGGATTTTTGTTATCTTTGTCTACAAAAAAAATAGATTATGGATTTTTACAAGATTTTATTGAGTGCCCACAAAGGATTCGGGTATCTTGAACTTCTTTTGGTTGCATTATTTATCATTGCACTTTTAGCTACCATGTTCGGTTTCAGCGGAAAAGTAAATAAGTTTTTAAAGAAGACGACCCTTTTCACAATGATTTTCTTCCACGTTCAGTTTTTGATAGGAATCATTATGCTGGTAACTACTTTTAGCAAAGGCTTAAACATGGGTGAAGTAATGAAAAATGCAGCATTAAGATTCCAATATGTTGAACATCCATTCTCTATGCTTATCGCAGCGGTATTAATGACGATTATCAACAAAAAAGTAAAATCAAACGATACCATTTCCCTTGGCATTACCATTATGGGATTAATCGCGGTAGCTTTATTCGCATTCGCATTCCCTTGGGCAAGAGTCTTTGGGGCTTAAAATAGATAAAGAAATTATATGCGTTATAATTTATAAATAGTTTAATCTTAAAATTTTTAATTAAATCAATGAAAGTAGCTGTAGTAGGTTCAACAGGAATGGTTGGACAAGTTATGCTGAAAGTTTTGGAAGAAAGGAACTTCCCTGTAACAGAATTAATTCCGGTAGCTTCCGAAAAATCTGTAGGTAAAAAGGTGAAGTATAAACAGAAGGAATTTACGATTGTAAGCATGAAGGACGCTATAGCTGCCAAACCGGATATTGCTATCTTTTCTGCCGGAGGTTCTACTTCTCTTGAATTTGCCCCTTTATTTGCAGAAGCTGGAGTAACAGTTATCGATAACTCTTCAGCATGGAGAATGGATCCTGATAAAAAATTAGTCGTTCCTGAAATTAATGCAGATGTACTGACTAAAGAAGACAAGATCATTGCAAATCCAAATTGTTCTACCATTCAGTTGGTAATGGTTTTAGGGCCTTTGAACAAGAAATATGATTTAAAAAGAGTAATTGTTTCTACTTACCAATCTGTAACAGGAACAGGTAAAGCAGCCGTTGACCAATTAAACGGGGAAATCAGCGGTGATGATTCTGCTGCGAAAGTATATCCATACCAAATCTTCAAAAATGCATTGCCACACTGTGATGTATTTGCAGAAGATGATTATACTAAAGAAGAAATTAAATTGATGAAAGAACCTAAGAAAATTCTAGGGGATGACACATTCAATTTAACAGCAACAGCAGTAAGAGTTCCGGTTCAAGGTGGACACTCAGAAAGTGTAAACATTGAATTTGAAAACGAATTTGAATTGGATGAAGTAAGAAAAATATTATCTGAAACTCCTGGAGTAATCGTAATGGATGATGTAAAAAACAACCACTACCCGATGCCATTATATTCGGAAGGAAAAGATGAAGTCTTTGTAGGAAGAATCAGACGAGACCTATCACAGCCGAAAACGCTCAACCTTTGGATCGTAGCAGACAATCTGAGGAAAGGAGCCGCAACAAACGCGGTACAAATCGCAGAATATCTTGTAGCAAACAACTTAGTATAAACTAACAAAATAAAAAAGAGTCTCAGAATTGAGATTCTTTTTTTTATCAAACACTGTATGAATACCCAGAAGAATACCCACAAAGAAAAAATAGGATTCCAGAAGATTATTGCCGCTTTTGGAGTGATCCTCTTCATTGGAAAAATTATTGCCTGGAAACTCACCAATTCCGACGCAGTATTCTCCGATGCCATGGAAAGTATTGTAAATGTCATCAGTGCATTTATGGGATTATATTCACTTCATCTTGCTGCTAAACCTAAAGATGAAGACCATCCTTACGGCCATGGAAAGGTAGAATTCGTTACTTCCGGTATCGAAGGAGCTTTAATTGCCATTGCAGGGCTTATGATCATTTACGAGGGTATATACAGCCTTATCGTAGGAAAGACCCTGAGTAAAATTGATTTAGGGATTTGGATCATTGCAGCTACTGCTGTTATCAATTATTTGTTGGGCTATATTTCCATCAAGAAAGGGCAAAGAGAAAACTCTCTGGTTCTTATTTCTTCAGGAAAACATCTTCAGTCGGATACAATTACCACCCTTGGAGTAGTAGCCAGTTTAATTATCGTTTACTTTACAAAAATCTATTGGCTGGATTCTGTAGTAGCTTTGGTATTCGGGCTTTATATCATCTTTGTAGGCTATAAAATCGTCCGAAAATCACTAAGTGGTATTATGGATGAGCAAGATCCTGAAATACTTCATCAGGTAATTAAAATACTTGAAAAAAACAGACATACGGAATGGATTGATGTTCACAATATGAAAATCCAGCAATTTGGGGCCTCGTTGCATATTGATGCCCATATCACCTTACCCTGGTATTATGATCTTCGCGATGCTCATAGTGAGATGGAAAAAGTGATTATTCTTTTGGCCAACAATATCAAACGAAATATTGAGTTTAATTTCCACATGGATGATTGCAAGCCTATTTCATGTTCTATATGCCAGATCGAAAGCTGCCCTGTTCGCCAAAAAGAGTTCATAAAAAGAGTAGAATGGACTGCTGAAAATGTAACAAGTGTAGACAAACATACTGCAGAATAATATAAAACCTAAGAGAATTATATTACCTTTTACCTTCCTTTTCCAGCTGTTTCCTGTAATAAAACATGGGAACAATCAAAAGTATAATCAAAGGCTGGATCACAAACCTTCGCATATAAAAAGAAAAAAGATACCCTATTTCAAATTTATCCTGAATGCAATAAAGATAAATGGGAAAAGAAATCGCAAAGACAATTACCATCATCAAAGCACCCTGAAAAGTCCATTGTTTCTTTTTAAATAACCCTTGGATAATCAGGCAAGAGAAAAATAAATTAAGAGTAAACCTCAAAACATTTCCTCCTATTAATTGTCTCCACTCAAATACTGGAAAGGCAATATTTTTATTGGCCTCATGAAAATAGTCCAGGAACGGATCATAAAACAATTGATCTTCCAACATTCTGACTCCTATCAAGCCACAGATCCCTACAATAACAAGAAGCCAATTAAGAATTTTCATGTTTTAAAGCAAAGAATTTAATCCATATTAACCAAAGTAGAACAACACTACCATAAATAACTGCCGGAAAAACAAAGTCATGAAACATTTTACCATATTCCTTATGCTCAGCCATCACAACATTTAGCCCTACAATCCTCAAAAGATTCATGATATAAAGTAAAATCAAGCCTACACCCACAAAAACAAAAGTTTTAGCTCCTTTATAAAATGCAAAAACAAAAGATACAAAGAGAATCATCACAGAAATAGCATTACACCCTTCCACCATTCTCGTTACATATTGTTTTTTCACATAAAACCAAACCTGTTCATTATTCACATCATTATACAGTTGCGAAGGATAACCTATTGCATTTTGTAAAGCACTCACCTGATTGGCAATAATTCTTGAAAAAGGATCCAAACCAGAATCCTTACTTGCATTCAAATAAAATTGATAGGCAAAAAGCAACACCAGATAAATAATGATGAAACGAAGTAAAATACCCAACACCGGCTTAAAATCCTTTAACATACTACAAAGATAAAAATTAGCCTGTAATAACCTGAACCAGAACCAAGAAAGTTAAAGCATTCCATTGAAAACAGGCTACAGAAAGCACAAAATACACCCATTGGTGATAAATTAAAAAAAATCGCCCCGTGATTTCCGAATAAAGCTTATAAAACAAACTTGATTTCTTATTTTCAACTCTAAGTTCTTGCTTCTTCCAACTTCCTTCTTCCAGCCTAACACTATTCATGTTAAATTAGTATATTTGTTTACTTATTATTATGACTTCTGAAAACGCAAAACGATTTTTTGAAAACCATCTTGGTAAAAAATCCACTGAATTCATCACATTAGCCCAAAGCGGTTCTGCAAGGGTCAACTTTCTGGCCATAACCGATACTTACAAATACATCATCACTTATAATGAGAATATACCCGAAAATGAAAGTTTTCTGTACTATTCCAAAGTCTTTTCTGAGCTAAACCTGAATACACCTGCTATTCTTGCTATTTCTGAAGACAGGAAAATGTATATTCAGGAGTTTTTGGGCGGACAAACGCTATCAGAGGTCATTACGGAGGAACATTTATCGCCTCGTGTAAACGCATTGGTGCAACAGACACTCAAAAAGCTTTTCAAACTGCAAAACCAAACCCAAGGAAACATTGATTTTTCGAAAACGTTTGAGTATGAAAGCTATGATGAGCTTCCTATAACTCATGACCTTTATTATTTTAAAAATTTTGTAGCTGATGTTCTGGAACTGGAGTATAATAAATCTACCTTACTGAAAGAGTTTAAAAAAATTGTAACATTGGTGGAAAATCTGGAACCTAAAGGAATCATGATCCGGGATTTTCAGGCAAGAAACATCATGGTGAACGAAAAAGATGAAGTATCATTCATCGATTATCAGTCCGCAATGAGAGGCCCATTGATGTATGATGTCATTTCATTTCTGTTTCAGGCCAAAGCAAATTTCCCTGAAAATTTCAAAACTGAAATGCTGGATTTCTATATTCAACTTTTTGAAGATCAAAAGATTCAAAATCAACTAAAAGAATCGGTTAAGCCAATTCAGATGATGAGATTCCTTCAAGTACTGGGAGCATACGGCTTCAGAGGATTAATTCAAAGAAAACAACACTTTATGGCAAGCCTTGAAAAAGGAATCCAAAATATCTCACAATTTGCATCTTCCTGGGAAGACATGCATCATTATCCGGAACTTAAAAAAGTTATAGAGCAATTAATCTTAGCAGAGACTAAAAAGAAAATTGATACTATTTTAACTTAGAAAACACTTTTCAAGAACAAATAATTACTTCAAATACCTTAATGGTTTAATTTCACAAAAAAAAATAAAAAGGAAAATGCTACACATCGACATACACAGTTTTTCATACAAAAAAGGAGGAATTCCAAAAGATAACTCAGGGAATGGAGGCGGATTTGCTTTTGACTGCAGAGGAATTTTAAATCCAGGAAGAATTGAAGAATATAAAATTCAAACTGGGAATGACATCGGTGTTCAGGAATACCTTGAAACTAAAACAGAGATGCCAAAATTCTTAGAACTCGTAAAATCAATCATTTCTATCAATATTGAGGATTATCTGGAGCGAGGATTTGAAAACCTTCAGATCAATTTCGGATGTACTGGCGGGCAGCACAGATCTGTATATTCTGCCATAAAAATTGCTGAGTTCGTTAAAGAAAAATACCCGAACGGAACGAAGGTAACCATCCATCACGACGAACAACCTCAACTGAACAATCAGTAATGAGCAATCAGTAATACTCGTTTCCCGTTATTACCTTACTCATTATTCTCCATTTATTACTCATATTATATGAAGGCTCTTATTTTCGCTGCCGGAAAAGGCACCAGACTTAAACCATTTACAGACCATCATCCTAAGGCTTTGGCACAGGTGAATGGTATTCCTCTTTTAGAAAGGAATATCAATTATCTAAAAGGATATGGAATAAAGGATTTTGTGATTAATATTCATCATTTTGGCGATCAAATTGTTGATTTTTTAAATAAAAATGATAACTTCGGCTGTAAGATTGAAATCTCCGATGAAACCAATGAGCTGTTGGAAACCGGAGGCGGCTTGATTTTTGCCAGAAGATTTCTTGATCATGGAGAAGATTTTTTAATTTTAAATGCCGATATTTTAACTGATCTCAACATTAATGCATTGGTAGAATATCACAAAAAAATAAAAGATTTTGCTACTTTAGCAGTATCGGATCGAGAAAGTTCGAGAAAATTGCTCTTCAATGATGACATGGTATTAAGAGGTTGGTTGAATGTACAAACAGGAGAACAAAGGCTGGCTGAGTTCAATAAAGGATTTAAAGCTCTTGCCTTCAGTGGTGTTCACTGTATCAATCCAGTCATCTTTGAAAAAATAAAAAGAAAAGGCAAATTCTCTGTTATGGAAGAATATCTGGATCTCATGCAGACCGAACACATACATGGTTTCCTGCATGACAGCATTCTTATAGATGTGGGAAGACCAGCATCCGTAATAGAAGCCGAAAAACATTTTAAATAATTTTGCAAATGGAAATGGATGGAATCAGAGATGAAAGCTTGGTAAACCCAGAATTTGATAGCAACGAGACAAAACTACATAATAGTTTCAGACAGAAAACATGGGACGAAACCATTACTAAGGATAGCTGGATGGTCTTTAAGATCATGGCTGAATTTGTGGATGGCTACGAAAAACTCGCAAAAATAGGCCCATGTGTATCTATATTTGGTTCAGCACGTCTGAAACCGGAAGATAAATACTATGAAATGGCGGTGGAAATTGCTGAGAAAATTACAAAACTAGGTTTTGGAATTATTACCGGCGGCGGCCCCGGAATTATGGAAGCAGGAAATAAAGGAGCTTTCAATGCTAAAGGAAAATCAATAGGATTAAATATTGATCTGCCTTTTGAACAACATTTTAACCCTTATATCAATAAGTCTTATTCGATGAACTTTGATTACTTTTTCGTGAGAAAGGTAATGTTTGTAAAATATTCTCAAGGATTTGTTGTCATGCCAGGAGGTTTCGGAACACTGGATGAATTGACTGAGGCATTAACTTTGATTCAAACTAATAAAATTGGTAAATTTCCGATTGTATTGGTAGGAAGTGATTTCTGGGGTGGATTGCTTGAATGGTTCAAGACTACTTTGGTAAAAGAAGGAATGATTGCAGAAGATGATCTTGACCTTTATCGTGTGGTAGACACTGCTGATGAGGCAGTAGCACACATTAAAGCGTTTTATGATAAATATTCTGTGAATGTAAATTTTTAATTGGCATATTATTTGTGAACTATAACTAGCAAGAATGATTGTAAATCTATTAATTAAGATGAAAAAACTTTTATATATATCAGGAATTTTAACATTTTTTGTGTTAATGAGTTTTATGTATGTAGACTTTTTCTCTTCAATGACCAAAGTGGATTATATTGATGGAAGCAAGACATTGAAGTTTACCACAAAAATGAATACAAGCCATATCTCTGATGCAATTAAGATCAATCCTAACACAGCAGGGTTTGAAGCAGAAGTGAAAAAATATGTGAACAATAATTTTGATGTATTTGTCAATGGTGCTCCCAAAACAATTACCTTCACGGGAAGTCAGATTAGCGGAGAAACTGTATGGGTGTATTTTGAGACCGGAGGAGTTTCAGATATTACGACCTTAAAGATTAAAAATACGATCCTTTTAAGCGCTTTTCCTAAGCAAATTAACCTGGTTAGTATAGGGTATAAAGGAAGTCAGAAAATGATGAACTTCCAAAGAGGAAAAGAGGTGAACGAGGTTTCCTTTTAGACAAAACAAATTTTAATATAAAACCACCACAAAAGCGGTGGTTTTTGTTTTTTGAAACTGTCTCTATTAAATACTGTTGATAAATGCAGCATTTTCTTCGCATACATCTTTCAATGCTGCTAACTGTTGATTATATTCATCAGATGATAATGTATCGAATTGCAACTGTTCTATTCCCTCCCAAAGATCCGTTATATGTCTGCTTATCATATAATACCTAAGAAGTTCCATATTCATTTGATAGGATGGATGTATCTTTTGATAATATTTCAAGAACTCAGAAAAGTAAGACTCATTATAAAGTCCAAAAAGATCGGCTTCAGCTGGAGCATACTTTATTCCTTCCCAATCTATCAGATAAATATCATCTTCATTGGCAATCATATTCCAGTTGTGAATGTCTGTATGGCAAAATACAAATGAGAACTCAGATTTAGAAAGCTGCTCGCCCTGGTGTTTCAATTCATCAATTTGATCAACTAAACTTACAAGATATGGTTCCACAATGTTTTGGATATCCTGGTTCAACAATCTAAATTGAGATGTTAAAGAGATTCTAAATGTATTCAGCCAGGAATGTTCAAATTTTTCAGTAATTGGCTCCATGTACGGAGATTTTGGTGGAACTATTGCGTGCAACCGTGCTATGATTTCAGCAAGTTCTCTAATTTGCTCCTGAGTAAGATTTCGCTCCCCTACCGTGTACCCTTCTATGTAATCCATTATGATATAAAGGTAGTTTTCATCTTCTACCTTAATTTGATCATCCTTTGTATTAACCAATTTTGAAATTTTTCCTTCTAGAAATGCATCCGAATTGAGCCACCCTATAAAAAATAAATAGACAGGTACCCTATCCAAAATAGAGGCAATAGAGCTTCTCTTTTTATCATATACTTTTAAGAAAAACATTTTTCCATCATCTGCATACACTTTATAAGCGAGTGCTGCCCAGCCAGGCTCTATTGGAGTAATATCTGTTACTACCATCGGATAGTAATGATTGATAATCTCCTTTAGTTTTTCAATCTGTATCATATTCCTTTTTTATTAAATACCATCTGAATTGACAAATACTAAAATACAAGAATTGTAAATAATTACCCCACAAAAAAAGCCAGCTCTTTCGAGCTGGCTTTCATATATAGAAACAATAATTATTGTCCTTTAATTTTGAAGTCATCTACTTCCCATGTTGCAGCACCTGCAGTTGTAGAAGTATATTTGAATGCAATTCTTACGTTTTTACCTAAGAAGGCACTTAGATCTACATTTCCAGAGCTTACCCAATCTCCAAATGCATTGGCATTCGTGTCAAGATTCACTGGAAGCTGAGTCCAGGTAGTAGTTGTTACATCATTTGTATAGTTATCTGTAGCGAATACTTGTAAAGCAGGCCCAGTATATCTTACATCTGTAGTAAACGTTAAGATAGCTTTAGATTTTCCAACTAAGCTTACCGCTTTAGAAATCAACCAGTCTTCGTTATCGAAATTATTACCTGCACCACCTGCATTACCATTCATCATTGCATAATAGTTCGTTCCGTTTCCTTGGTTAGATGTTCCCCAGAATTGGTTTGGCCCTACTTTATTAACCACTGTCCACTCTGTACCATTAAATCCACCTGCAGCAAAATCGTCTTTATAAAGAACAGGAAGCGGTGTATAGATACTTCCGTCACATCTAGGATTAGTTAACTGAAGATCCGGAAGTTTAGTGAACCATAATTGGTAAGTACCATTGAATACGCTTAAAATAGCATATACATCTCCTTTACCTCCCGCTACTTCAATAGTATTTGCTGCTTTTCCTGCAAATACAGCACGTCCGCTGGTTCTCAAAGTAATTGTTTTTCCTGAACAGTCTTCTAAAGTTCTATTTGAAAGTGCTGAACCATCCGCATACGTTTTCCCTAAGTCTCCGTTGATGAATTCAAGATCTTTAATTTTGATCCATCTTCCTACATCTGCAGTGGTTAACTGAGAAATTGTTCTTTCTGAAGCTACTACTGCTCTTGCAGGCTCATTAGAATCATATAAATATTTGTAGACATCATCTTCCTTGATTCTATATCCAACAGCAGATGAACTGTCGTTAGATCCTATTTGTAATTCTCCGCCAACATTTCTGATATATAATCCTTTCAATTTAATATTAAGATCTTTTCCTACTTTAAATCTTGCATCCTGGAATAGATCAGTTTTATTAATATTTACTTTAATCCCTCCTGTTGCATCTTCTACATATACATATTTGAATAAGTTCCCCGCTTCATCATTTGCCGTAACCTGAGCTTTCAGATAGAAATCTCCTGTAATCTGTACCAATCCGTTTGGAGCTAGTCCACCAGCAAGCTGCTTGATATCAGAAACTGTTTTAGCAGTAAGATTTGCATTGCTGAATCTACAAGGGTTTTCCTGAACTTTATCAAGACGTGGGAAATGGTGGTCAATACCATCTGCACTTTTCCCTTCCATATCAAGGTCAGTTACTTTGTTGATATAGAATTGGTATGTTGTATTAGATCCTGACTGGAATTTACTGAAGATTCCTTTAAATGTTCCGTTTCCTGCAGGAACATATTGGTTTGCAAATGAAGAATATCCACTGTTTCTTACGACTGCAGTTGTTACATAAGAGCTTGATGATTCAACCCATCCTTGTCCGATTACTTTATCTACAGTCTGACCACTAGGAGCAAAATTTGAACATAGTGCTTTACCATCAAATTCAACTTTATCCAATTGAACTAGACATCCAATTAAGTCTTCATTATTTTTAAGATCTGCTAAAGTGATTACTCTTGGAATAATTTCTCCTCTTGTAGTACAAGATCTTGAAATTACCTGTGGAGCTAATTTTTCAGGAATTCTGGATACTCCATTTGCTGCAGATTCTGCTCCTGTTTTTACCCCAAGTTGAACTACACCTCCATAAGTACCTACCGCAAGCCCATTAAGCTTTACATATATTTTGGATCCTTGTGGGAATCTTGTATAAGAACTTACCATATCTACACTGATCGTAAAACCATGAGTAGGATTTTTTAATGCATCCTGGATATAGATAGTTTTATAGATATTTCCTGTTTCATCTGTAGAAGAAACATATCCCTCAATATACAAATCATCACTTGCATCGTTAGGTTTATCTGCTGGGAAAACATAAGCAGCCCCTGTAGGATTGTTTACGGTAAACTTCTTTTTCAGTTCGCTTAATGTTACATTCGCCTGAAAATCGGCAACACATTGGTAACCATCTAAATTCGGCTCATCATATTTATCATCATGTACACATCCTACGGTAATCCATAGAGAAGCGGCTGTGATAAAAATATATTTTAAAATTGAATTATATTTTTTCATTGTAGTCTTATTAGAATCTTAAATAAACGTTAGTAAAGAAAGTTCTTCCTCTATCATACCAAAGTTTTGGCCCGAAATAAGGAATTGCTCTTTGGGATTCTGCAAGTGCATCTGTAAAGTTAGCTGCTCTACCTTGTTCGAATCCACCGGTTACATAATTTCTGTTATTTAAGATGTTGTTCACAGAAATACTTACCCCAACTCTGTATTTTCCAAATTGGAAAGATTTACCTGCGTTAGCATTCAGCATAAATTGGTCGTCAAATTTCTTCTGAGCTGTAAGCTGCTGAATAACTTCCGGTGTAGCTCCGTCATAAATAAGACCTCCTGAATCTGGGATTGTATACAACGTAGCTGTTTTGTTAAGGGCTGAGAAATCAAGATACTGATCCATCAGATAGTTAGCAGAAGCTCCTACCCACCAGTATTTAGGTGAATTGTACTTTAATCCTAAAGAGAATGCTTTCTGTGGTGTACCTGCTACTTTATAATCTTTAATATTAGCAGCTCCATAGCTTCTGAAACCATTAATATCATCTACAGAATATACCTGTGGAGTGTTTGTGTATTTGTATTCACCAACACTTGCCACCCCTACCGCGTTAATAGTAGGTGTAATTTTCACATCAAAACCTAACTCAGCTCCAAGGTATCTCTTATCTGCTCCACTCATAGCCTCATTAATCAATGTGTTGTATGATCCTGAGTCTGTAGAAACAGCTGCATAATATCTTGCTAATCTTGTAGAATTGCTAATTGTAGTATAGTATCCTGATAATCTTAATTTCAAGATCTGACCTCTCATGATATAGCTGATATCATTAGAGTTGATAATTTGATTTTTAACACCTGGTGTTAGGAAATCAGAAACTCTAGGGTTGATATAGATTTCATTAAGTGTAGGTGCCAGGCTGAAGAAAGCTCCGTTATATACGATAAAGTTTTTACCGTTGATTTTATAGGTGATTTTACCTTTGATACCTGCATCTAAAGCATTGTATACAGCACTTTTCCCTTTAGAGTTATTAGTAAACTGTGCAATACCACTTCTATAATCTCCATTTCTGTAAGATTCAGACTGAGAAGTAAATACGGAAGCTACTACATTCCATTTTTTGAAATCAATTTCGGTAGAAACGTTTAATGAATAATGGTTTCTAGTTAATTGATAAGAATATTGAGTTCTGTCTCCTACTCTTACCTGAGTATTCGCATCATCAAGGTTATATCTTACATCATTGTTAAAAGGATTAAGGTTATTAGCATAGTTTGCCCCTAATAAATCATTAATTCTTCTAAAGTTATCTGATTTAAGATTCTGATAATTGAAGTTAATATTCAACTTCCAGTTATCTTTCAATTTTGTATCAAAGTGTGATGACCAGTTGAAAGTTTTATCTTTATTAACATCATCGATCAATGTATAAGATGCTCCTCTTGGAGTTACCCCATCCATTTCAAATCTGTTAATACGGTTTGTATTATATAGATAATTCCAATCGATCTGAGACTGTTGTCTGAATTCGTCAGCTGTCAAAAGACCGTAGCTTGGTAATTTTCTGTAATAAGTTGGGTTTGGATCAGCCGCATGGAACCAGTCTAGTCTACTTCTTGCATCGCTACCAAACTGATAAGAAAATGTATTGATCCAGTTAGAGTTTTTACCTACTTTAAGGTAATCTGTTAACATGAATACAGGTTCAAACACGTTTCTGATTCTGGAGTTTCTTTTTTCTCCATCTTGCCATCCCCAGTATGAGTTATAGTTTTTCCCCATAAGGTCATAAACCTCCTGAGTGTTTGGTGCATTGGAAGCCCTGTACGTAGGAGATCCGAAAGCCGTCAAATTAATAGAGTGTCTATCACTGAATTTCTTTTCAATAGAAGCAAAATAAGCGTATGCATCTTGGTATACCCCATCAATGATTGCTTTGTCTCCCCATCTTCTACTTGCAGAGAATGTGAATGCCCAACCATTTTTAGAAAGTCCTGAAGAATAAGTAGCAATAGCTCTATGTAAATAACTTCTGTTGGTAAATGAATAAGCTAATGAAGTTTGTTTTCTATAGCTGGATGCTCTGGTGTTATAATACACCGCACCTCCTAAGTTACCAAAAGTATATTCTGAAGGAGTAATGTTGTCTACATTTTCATAAGGATATCTTGTGACATCATTAAGACCACCCCAGTTATTAAAATCTACTTTCCCGTCATCATTTTTAGACATGGATACTCCATTAAAAAGTACATCCTCAAATCTGTTGTCTACCCCTCTTGGTCTGAACCAATAAGCACCTAGTTCAAAAGCGGAAACATTTTGGAAAGCATCTCTTCCTGAGCTTAAAAGTCCTACTGTAGGTTGCATTGCTGAACCTCCATCCTCAGTATCATTTGCTGAGTCATCAATAACTATTACTCCTGCATCTGATCCTAAGTTGTAATTAAGTGTAATAACACCTAAATCTTTTTTCTTCTCATCTGCAGTCACATCAAACTCTAAGATTTTAGACTCGAAATTTGGTTTTGTCACTGTAATAAGATAGTGGCCAGGTTTTAAATCCACAAACTGGAAGTATCCAATTTTATCCACAGACGTGTCATCGGTGGACTGTGCTAGATCTACTTCTGCTTTCTCCAAAGGCTTACCATCCTGATCTTTAACATAAGCAAACACAGTAGTTTGCGCAAAATAAAAAGAGGCAGGCATTAAAGTAAACAAAGAGATTAGGGATAGTTTTTTAATCATAATAAACTTATTTTTAACTCCTTCTTTATTTAAGGGGCAACAAATTTAGGACTATTTTCATTAACTCAAACATTTTAAGTTATTTATTCTATTAATTTTTCTTAACCTCCATTAATTATCCTAAAAATATAGCCCAATTTTAATCAATCACAAAAAACAGCAATAGATATTAAAGAAAGTACTGAACAATCATTATAGAACATTTTTAATCCCAAACAAACCGCTTATTTTTTAGCATTATATAAATAATAAATACCATGTAACAATAACAAAATAATGAACGATAATGTATTTCCTTCAGACTTTCTATCTAAACGTTAACCATTTATTAAATTAAACTCAGATTATTTTAATCTTTATTCTTATATAAAATTAGTAATTTTACCCCCTCAATTTTTTGAATATACTAAGAATATGAAAAAATATTTAATCATCGCCGCCCTATTTTGCTTTGGTTCTGCTTTCTCACAACAGAGGCAGGTAAAGAGAGCAGCTGTCGCATTCCTGAACGTAGAAAACCTTTGGGACACTATCCCTTCCGCAGATTATATCGACGGAACATTACCGCGTTCTAATCCTAAATTTCACAGAAGTGTACCTTTAGATTCGCTTAAATATCTTGAAACAACAGAAGATTACAAAGGTGAATGGAGTGATGATCTTTTGATTGGGAAAAAAGTGATCAGAAAACAGTTTTTATCTGAAGACTTCACTGCCAACAGTCCAAAAAGATGGGGAACAAAGTACTACAAACAGAAGTTAGCCAATGAAGCGAAAGTAATTTCGGAACTTGGAAGACAATATACGAATGATAATCCTGCCATTGTCGGATTAATCGAGGTAGAAAACAGACAGGTGATTGAAGACCTTATCAAACAACCAGCTCTGGCAAGAAGCAACTATGGTATTGTACATTTCAACTCTTATGATTCAAGAGGAATTGATGTAGCTATCATTTACCAGAAAGGCAGATTCTCTGTTTTAGATTCTTATAAGAAAGAAATTAAAATCTACGATGAAAATGGAAAAAGAGAATACACCAGAGATATTGTAATCGCAATCGGTTTATTAGATGGTGAAAAAGTAGGAATCTTTATGAATCACTGGCCATCCAGAAGAGGAGGTGAAGCGATTTCTCTTGCTAAAAGAAATACAGCAGCTACTGTCCTAAAAGAAGAAATGGATAAAGTAACTGCCGAAAACCCTGGAATTAAATTATTCTCAATGGGTGACTACAATGATGATCCAGTAAGTCCAAGTTTAAAGAAACATTTGGCAGCTGTAGGTGACCCGAGTGAATTATCTGACAAAACTCCTTATTATAACTTAATGTATAAATTATATAAGGCAGGAGTAGCTTCTCTTGCATACAGAGATGCTCCCAACTTATTTGATCAGATTATTGTTTCAAGAAATCTTTATTCTCCTGAAAAAATCACTCCTACTTATACTATTTTTAAGGCCGAAATCTACGCTCCTGATTATTTGATAAATAAAGAAGGGCAATGGAAAGGATATCCTTTACGTTCCTGGGATGGAGACCGATTCACAGGTGGATATAGTGACCACTTCCCTGCGGTTTCCGTAGTTCAGAAAGAATATATTAAAAAATAATACAGAAAGGCACTCTTATTGGAGTGCTTTTTTTATATCCATATAAGTCATGAAAAATATTGTTTTAATATTCTTAATTGCCTTTATCCCTTTCAGCTGTCTTTCACAGCAAAACAGCTCTAAAAAAGATAAAGAAAAGTATGAAATGAAACCGTCTAAAAATGACGACGGGGAATGGGATCTCACTGTAATAGATACTGAATTTGACTATTTTCTCAATGCAGTAGCCAAGCCCATCAGCCAGTATTCAGAATCTTTTCTAAAAACAAAAAACATATTCTTAGTCAATGAATGGAATAGTTATTACAGTACCGGAAAATATAGAAACATTATAGAATCCGGAATAGATTATGATCCTAGAGAGAATTACGGGATAAAATTCGAATATAAGCTTTACCAGGTTTTCGCTTATGTAAACTGGAAATATGGATTAAGAATGAACGGCTTATCCGGAAGTGAAATCAGAAGATAATTATTATAGAATAAAAACATACGAAACGAATTAAAAATAGAAATAAATACTTAAAATATTAAATATTTAAAAATATTTTCAACAATTCATTCAGGTTTTAATATATTTGTGTAATCACTGATTTTTGATTTTCAGTGGGTAACAACCATAAACAAAATATAAAACCATGAAAAATCTATCGCTTACGGCATGCTTTCCGGCTATGCCCTTCTTTTCTCAAATTCAAGAATCCCAATACCGGATAAGACTTTATAACAATTCATTCATTAACAACATTTAAAATTTGAGAATTATGAAGAATACATTTAAGCTTATCCTGTTTTCAATTTTACTATCCTATAATTCTCTTTATTCACAGATCTCCGGAAGCGACGTTATTTTCTGCCTGGATAATAGTGGATCCATAAGTGATGTTGCTTTCAATCAGATGACCGTCTCTACCATGAGATTAACGGAACAAATTTTAAAATGCAACCGTGGCAATCGGGTTGCTGTAGTACATTATGGAACCGATTTTCCGGGAATGACTCCTTCTGTTCCAAGAATCTATATAGAATCCAATTTTACCAGCGATCTGGCCACCGCCCAAACTTTCTCCAGAAGACTAGGAAACGGGGATCATTTTCATGACGCTGTAAACTTAATAGGATCAGCTCTTGATCATTATCCTAATCCTGATATTGTAAGTCCTCAAAAATCATTAGACAGATATAAAGAAAGACCATTAATTATTGTTTTATTCACTGATGCAGAGAGAGCAAACGGAAGCTTAAGCAATGGTTCTTACTTAGTCAACTTCAACCCACCCAACGGGCTCCATGAAGACAATGCATTTGCAGCCTTCACAAAGTTTAAAAAGGATAGAAATGCAAAATTTATCGTAGTTCACGCGAATAATTATGCACCCTATATGGAAGCAGCAGCAAACATCGCCAGCCGTGGAGGTTCATACTACGGAAATATTGAGCAGTACAATGATGACCCGGATTACAACCTACTTCCGAGATTTTATCTGAATAAAACAAATTTCACGTTAACCAATACTGAAATCGCCAGCCTAAGCAATGATATCTGTAAAATGAATACAGCTTATGTTAATTTTACATACCAAGCGCGCTCTTGTAAAGAACCAACGAGCTTCCCGCTTCAGGTACATGGAAATTATGCGATCCCTCAGGGTGCAAACATAATAGATTTTGAAATATCTCTTTTAGATATATCAACCAGCATAGTTTACCCAACATCTGCTACGCTGAACTTCCCTAATCCAAATGAATTTGAATTTACAATAAATCAGGCAGATCTTACCAATCCACCTACAGGGCAATATAAATTCATTATTACACTCATTTATTCTTATGCCGGAACTAATGATGGGCTTCATGCTGAAAACGACATCAATTCCATATATGATTTTATGTATTGTGATAATCTGCGTGCTAACACCAATACCACTTCTCCTGCAGCTAAATTTGCAAGACCACAGGATAAGGATTATCGTATTGATCTTAATGCAGATCCTAACCACTCAAAATCCATGCTTAAAGAAAAAGTTCAGCCGAAAAACATTCAGATATCACCAAATCCTAATAATGGAGTGTTTGTAGTAGTACTGGACAATGTACGTTCAGGATCAGTACAAATTAGTGATATTAATGGTAAAATTGTGTTTGAAAAATCATTCACCAAGGAACAAGAAATAGCTGTTGATATCCATTCTTTACCATCCAACACTTACATTGTAAACGTACATTCAGGTAACAAGGTCTTCACACAGAAAATAATAAAAAGATAAATTTTAAAAATATCAAAACGAAAAAAGGTTCAGAAAATTCTGAACCTTTTATTTTTATAATAGCTGAAAATTATTTGTTGAATAATTCTTCTACCTTATCCCAGTTTATTACAGAGAAGAATGCAGAAACATAATCAGGTCTTCTGTTTTGATAGTTTAGGTAGTAAGCGTGCTCCCAAACATCCAATCCTAAAACTGGAGTTCCTTTAACGTCTGCAACAGGCATTAATGGGTTATCCTGGTTTGGAGTAGAAGAAACAGAAACAGAACCGTCAGCATTTTTTACTAACCAAGCCCATCCTGAACCGAATCTTGTTTTAGCAGCGTCAGAAAAATCATTTTTGAATTTTTCAAAACCACCATAGTTTTCGATAGCAGCTTTTACATTTCCTACTGGCTCATTGCTTCCACCAGGAGTTAAGATTTCCCAGAATAAAGAGTGGTTGAAGTGTCCTCCACCATTGTTTCTTACAGCTGGTTTATCAGTCCCTGTCTGGCAGATTTCTTCAATAGTTTTTCCTGCTAAATCAGTTCCTTCGATTGCTTTATTTAAATTGTCAATATACGCCTGGTGATGTTTTGTATAATGGATTTCCATAGTTCTTGCATCGATTGTAGGCTCTAATGCATCGTATGCATATCCTAATTTTGGTAATTCAAATGACATAATCTTTATTTTTAATGTTTATAACCCAAAATTAGCCAATATTTAAGCTATTATCAAAGATTGGGGATTACTTTAATAAATCTTTAACATTGATGAAGGCCATAGTATCGGGGCATTTATTAATTTTTCTATATTAGCCTCATGAAGAATATTTACATTTTAGCAATTTTACTTGCATTTCTTACAAGCTGTGATTCTGGAAAGACTGTTTCCAAAGAAGAGTACAATGTGCTGAATAAAGCGATCAATCATGCTCTACAACCTCACGGTGTTGTAGTAACCACCTCTGAAGAGCTCAATGAAATTGCCCAACGTTATAACATTCACCTTTCTAATATGAATGAAAAGGATAGTGAAATTATTAATAGGGTTGTTGCGGAAAAGCGAAGATATGAATTTGCACTTTCAGATACGCTGCTTGAAGTTTCTTCTACTCAGGACAACAAATATGACAGAATTATAAAACTTGATTCTCTTAAACCTGTTCATGAAAAACTCCCTTCAGCAACCATAAACAGCAGTACCTTAAAATTTCTTGAAGGGTATAAAAGAATTTCAAAAAAATCTGACCTCAATCCCAATGGAGAGTTCCTGGGAAAACTCAAATTTGAGCGTGTGATTTTCGATCAGTCCGGAGACAAAGCAATCGTAAATTATCTGAAGTGTAAAAATATTGATGATACGATCTGTAATTCATACACCATCAGATTATATAAAAATAAAAACAATTGGTATGTTGACTAATTAATAATTAAAAAGCACGAATCCTGAGGATCCGTGCTTTTTATAATAACAAATTAAATTTATTTATTCATAGACATCAGGAATTCTTCATTGTTAAGAGTTCCTTTGATGTTTTTATTTACAAATTCCATTGCTTCTACAGGATTCATCTCAGAAAGATATTTTCTAAAGATCCACATTCTTTGAGAAGTTACTTCATCAAGAAGAAGATCATCTCTACGAGTACTTGAAGAAATTAAGTCGATAGCAGGGTAAATTCTTCTGTTAGCAATTTTTCTGTCTAACTGAAGCTCCATGTTACCTGTACCTTTGAATTCTTCAAAGATTACTTCATCCATTTTAGAACCGGTGTCAATTAATGCAGTTGCAATAATTGTTAAAGACCCACCGCCTTCAATTTTTCTTGCCGCACCAAAGAATCTTTTTGGTTTATGAAGAGCATTAGCATCTACCCCACCGGAAAGAACTTTTCCTGATGCTGGTGTTACCGTATTGTATGCTCTTGCTAATCTCGTAATAGAGTCTAATAGGATTACTACATCATGCCCACATTCAACCATTCTCTGAGCTTTTGCTAAAACAAGGTTAGCCACTTTTACGTGTTTTTCAGCTGCTTCGTCAAATGTAGAGGCAATTACTTCTGCATTTACACTTCTTTCCATATCGGTAACTTCCTCCGGACGTTCGTCGATTAGAAGAACCATCATATAGACTTCCGGGTGATTGGCTGCAATAGAGTTGGCAATATCTTTAAGCAACATCGTCTTACCTGTTTTAGGCTGAGCTACGATCATTGCTCTTTGTCCCTTACCTATTGGTGCAAACAAATCAACAATTCGTGTAGAAATTGTAGATCCGCTTCCTGCAAGATTGAATTTTTCTTCAGGGAAAAGTGGAGTCAGATATTCAAAAGCAACACGATCTTTAATAAATGCAAGATCACGTCCGTTAACTTCTGTAGGTCTTAATAATGAAAAATACTTTTCACCTTCTTTTGGAAGTCTTACAATACCTTTTACAGTATCACCAGTCTTTAATCCATAATTTCTGATTTGTGCTGTAGAAACATATACATCGTCAGGAGAAGAGATATAGCTAAAGTCTGATGAACGTAAAAACCCATAATTATCCGGTAAGATTTCCAAAACCCCTTCAATGCTTACCATACCATCAAAGCTGAATTCCTTCTTATGGTCATGCTGCTCCTCTACCTTTTCAGAATGTCTGTTTTGATTCTGATTTTGGTGTTGGTTCTGGTTCTGGTTTTGATTTTTATGTTGGTTTCCACTGTTCTGTGGATGATTGTGTCCTTTCGGAGATCTGTTAGCCTGTTGCTGTTGTTGAGGATTGTTAGGCTTTTCTTCAGCCTGAGCAGGCTCTTGAGATTCTGTGTTTTTAGGAGTTTCAGATCTCTCCTGAGTAGTTTCTGTATTTCCTGTATTAGGAGAAACTCTTTTTCTTTTCTTTTTAGCTGGATTAGCGGCAGATACTTCTTCTGTTGTGGCAGCTACTGCTTCTTCAACTTTAGGCTCTTCTGCTTTTATTTCTTCAGTAACCGGCGCTTTCTCTTCTACTTTTTCTTCTACTACGGGTTCTGTGGCAGCTTTCGCATTGGCTCTTGGCTTTGCTGGAGCTTTTTTTGGGGCAGCCTTTTTTACCGGAGCTTTCGCAGTTTTTTCTGCGGGAGCTTCTTCAGTATTCGTGCTGGTTTCAGTGGCGTTGAAATAATCTTTTGCTACTTTAGGATTGGAAGCCTGAAAGTCAAGAATTGCAAAGATCTTGTCATTTTCATTGCTGTTTCTTGCAACTTTAACGCCCAAATCCTTTAAGATTTTAGTCAGTTCCGTTACGGATTTTGACCTTAACGTTTCTATGTTAAACATATTTAATGTAAAAATGTAATTAATTGTGAGTAAGAAAAGTAAGTCCGGCGACTTTTGTTTTCAAGTACATTGTATAATGCAAATCTACACTTATTTTTGAATTGTGCAAAATTTATATTATTTTTGCCAAGAATTTAATATTCAATGCTACAGAGAATACAAACTATATGGACTTTATTAGCAGTTCTAGCTGCTGTTTTCCTTTTTATAACAGGACAGGATGTTGTGATTTCAGACAGTATCCCTGTAATTAATATAGGATGTATAGTCCTTGTTATCATTGGATCATTGAGTATCTTCAGTTTCAAAAACAGAAAAAGACAAATTTTGCTGAATACCATCAGCATCATTATAAACGCTTTGTTGATTGGTGTATTGGTGTACTGGCTGCTAAGCTTATCCGGAGGAATTCAATTTCCTGAGAAGGGTATTGAGCCAATTTTCCCATTGATCGCGGTAATATGCCTGCTTATAGCAAACGTATACATCCGTAAAGATGAGAGGCTCGTGAAATCTGTAGACAGACTTCGGTAACCTTACAACGATTTTTTGAGTGAGAACAGTTCCTTTTGGGAGCTGTTTTTTATTTATATCTACCTTTCTATTCCCCTACTCTGCCTGTTATTTCCATCCGATCAATTAATTTATGTAACTTCCATGCAACATTTTGATCTGAAAGACGACAGATCGTATAACTTTTAATTAAAGACTATGAAAAAGCTAACGTATCTTACTTTATCACTATTCTCTATATGTACTTTTGCGCAGGAGGTCTCAAAAGAAAGAGTAAAAAACGTCATTTCCACACTAGCATCTGATGAAATGAAAGGTCGCGAGATCGGAACTCCAGAAAATGACAATGCTGCTAATTACATTGCTACTCTTTTCAAAGAAAACAATCTTGAATACTGTACAGGAAACTCTTATCTGATACCTTTTGATTACAAAGGCAAAACAGCTTACAATGTGTGTGGTATAAAGAAAGGTAAATCAGAGAAAAATCTTGGTTTTTCAGGGCATTTTGATCATATAGGAACCAATAAGAAAAGCGGAGACAATATTTATAATGGAGCCGATGATGATGCCAGCGGAATTACAACATTGGTAGGAGTTGCTGATTATTTTAAAAATAAGAAACCTGAGTTTTCAATGGTTTTCATGGCCTTCAACGGAGAAGAAAAAGGAATGCTTGGATCACGCGCCATCTCTGAGGATAAAAATCTTGATAAAATTTACAGCAATATGGCGGCTCTTTTCAATTTTGAAATGGTTGCAACAGAATCTCAATGGGGAAAGAACGCATTATATATGACGGGAGACGGTTTTTCAGATCTTGATGAACTATTTAATAAATATGCTGTAAATGGTTTAAAAATCAACGCAGATCCGTATGCAAAACAACAGCTTTTCTATCGTTCAGACAATGTGAGCTTTGTAAAAAAGAAAATTATTGCTCACTCATTTTCCACTGTTGATATGACCAAAGCTACTCACTATCATCAGGTAAACGACGATATGAATATTGTAGATGTTGATAATATGACTCAAATCATCAATAATTTTGGCAAAACACTGGATAAGCTAAATCCTAAAAATTTTGCTCCGAAATATAATGATCAGGTAAATTTTAATTAATTTCATCATATAGACCGCCATTTTAGGCGGTTTTTTATTTTCAAGAAGATAATATTTCTCTACAAACCTTATTATTCCTGAAACATCTTTTTAAATTCTTATTCACTTTATTTCAAGGGGTTGTAACAAAACCCATATTTTTGAAACATATCAATTAAAGTAAAACAGGATTAAGAACGTCTTATCTTTTAAAATTATGTAATTTTGCTATCCAAATTTTTCATTGAATGAATGAGTATAAAAAAATTCTGAGGTTCGCGAAACCCCATCAAAAATATATCTACGGAAGTTTATTTTTCAACATTCTGTATTCTCTGTTTCAGATTGCTTCACTAGGAACTATTTTACCAGTTTTAGGAATGCTTTTCGGAACGATTAAGACAGAAAAAACTGTAGCTCCGGTATATTCAGGGGAACTTCTGGATTTCTTCACTTATGCAAAAGATTATGCCAATTATTATATACAATCATTGGTTGCTCAATATGGTTCTTTAAAAGTACTGGCTTGGCTTTGTATCATTACAGCCTTTATGTTCCTTTTAAGAAATATTTTCAGATATCTTGGTGCATTTCTTTTAATTAACTATCGTGTAGGTGTTACCAAGGATCTTCGTGGTGCCATGTACAGAAAGATACTTTCTTTACCGGTTTCCTTCTTTACAGAAAGCAGAAAAGGTGATATGATGTCTCGTATGTCTAATGACGTAGGGGAAGTGGAAGGAAACATCCTGGGGAGTTTGGTTGAATTAATCAATGCTCCGTTTATGCTAATCAGTACTCTGATCTCTTTATTTATTGTAAGCCCGGAAATGACCCTTTTCTCTTTATTGGTATTACCTGTAATGGGAACAATGATTGCATTGATCGGTAAAAGTCTTAAAAAAGATTCTCATGAAGCCCAGCATGAAATGGGAACGATCTTTTCTATTGTAGATGAAACCCTAAAATCTTCAAAGGTTATTAAAATCTTTAATGCAGAAAAGATCATGGACAACCGTTTTATGAAGTCTATGAACAAATGGATTTCCAGCTCAATCAGCTTAGGAAGAAAGAAAGAACTGGCATCGCCAATGAGTGAATTTCTAGGATCTATTACTTTCTTGATCATTGCATGGTACGGAGGAAAACAAATCATTGTTGAACAAAGTCTTTCCCCTGCAGGTTTCTTAGTATTCCTGGGAATGTTCTTCCAGATTCTTCCTCCTGCAAAGAGTTTATCTACATCTATTTCGAATGTACAGAAAGGAGAAGCTTCTCTGAAAAGGGTATTGGAAATTCTGGATGCAGATGTAAAAATCGAAGAAATTGCAGAACCGGTTTCTATTTCAACTCTTAATAATAACATTGAATTCAAAAATATTGGATTCTATTATGATAAGGCTAATCTGATCCTTAAAAACTTTGATTTAACGATTCCTAAAGGGAAAACAGTTGCATTGGTAGGACAAAGTGGAAGTGGAAAAACAACCATCGCCAATCTGTTAGCAAGATTTTATGATGTTTCTGAAGGAGAAATCCTGATTGACGGTGTAGATATCAAACATTTAAAATTACAGGAATACCGTCAACTTCTGGGAATGGTAACCCAGGAATCTGTATTATTCAATGATTCGGTTTACAATAATATTTTGATGGGTAAACCTAATGCTACCAGAGAAGAAGTGATTGCAGCCGCTAAAATCGCCAATGCAGATACATTTATTACTGGGCTTTCTGAAGGATACGACACGAACATCGGAGATGACGGAAACAAACTTTCCGGAGGTCAGAAGCAAAGGGTTTCTATTGCAAGAGCTGTATTGAAAAACCCACCAATCATGATTCTGGACGAAGCTACTTCAGCCCTGGATACTGAATCTGAAAGGTTTGTACAGGACGCTCTGGAGAAAATGATGGAAAACAGAACTTCATTAGTGATTGCTCACCGTCTCTCAACCATTCAAAAAGCAGACTGGATTGTAGTAATGGAAAAAGGAACCATTGTAGAACAGGGAACCCACCATGAGCTTATTGCTAAAAAAGGAATGTACAACAAGCTTGTTGAACTTCAAAATTTTGACTAATTATTTTTAAATCAACATAAAAATGAATCCTATACAAGAGTATTTCTACAGAATCGAAGAGCCTGAAAGAAGTACTCTTCTTTTTTTAAGGGAGACCATCTTAGCGTCAGATCCTGAACATCTGACAGAAACATTGAGCTTTGGTCTTCCCTTCATAAAGTATAAAAAGAAAATGCTGTGCTATTTCTATTACAGCAAAAAATACAAAAAACATTCCCTCAGTTTTTATCATGGTGACAAACTGGATTATCCGGAACTGACACAGGACGGAAGAAAGAAGTTTAAGATTCTTTTAATTGATGTGGAAGAAGATTTACCGGTAGAGTTTATATTAAGCTTATTAGATGAAATAAAGCCATATATTAAGGCTTAGATTAAAGAAGAGGAATCTTCAAACATATATCAACAGTAAAAACGGGATAAGTTCCCGTTTTTTTATTAGTAATTTTTGTGTAAATCATCCACATCATGAGATGTTAGAAACAAAAAAGACCGCTCTTTTCAGAACAGTCTTCATTATGATAATAATAATTCTTAATGTTTTAATTTAGCGATAACATCCAAACCTCCTTTGGTAATATCTCCGATCTTACAAACAATTTCAGTATCCAAAGGCAGGAATACGTCCATTCTTGACCCGAATTTAATAAATCCGAACTCATGCCCAGCTTTTGCCTGATCTCCTTCATTACAATAGAATACGATCCTTCTGGCTACATATCCTGCAATCTGTCTGAAAACAACTTTATGGTTTGTTAAAGTTTCAACTGCCACCGTTGTTCTTTCGTTCTCTGTAGAAGACTTTTCATGCCAAGCTACAAGATACTTTCCGGGATGGTATTTTTTATACACTACCTTTCCAGTAACCGGATATCTACAGATATGAACGTTCAAAGGAGACATAAAGATAGAAACCTGAATGGCTTTTCCTTTAATGAATTCATTTTCCTCCACTTCTTTGATCATTACTACTTTTCCGTCAACCGGAGCGATTACATTCTCTTTATGATCCAGAATAGTACGATTTGGAACTCTGAAAAACCAGAATACAAGACAGTAAATAACCAATAAAGGTACAATGATCAACAAAGACCATATTTTAAGGAAATAGATTGCTAATGCACCCAATACCAAGAAAAGTATCGTTGCTACCGTAATGGTTCCTTTTGATTCTCTATGCAATTTCATGAGACTATATAAATTTTTCTAAAATAAAGTACAAATATACGACAGGAACGCAGATAATAAAACTATCCAGTCTATCTAATACACCTCCATGTCCGGGAATGATGTTTCCACTGTCTTTCACACCGAAATTTCTCTTCAACTGACTTTCTACCAAATCACCCAAAGGAGCAAATGCTGCGATTAAAAATCCTACAACCATCCAGTTTCCTCTCAGTTCAGGTTGGTAATGCTCAATAAAGTAAGACAATACTAAGGTTAGAACTACACCTCCGGCATACCCTTCCCATGTTTTTTTAGGTGAAATTTTAGGAGCCATCTTATGTTTTCCAAAGAACTTTCCTACAAGGTAAGCAAAGGTATCGCTACTCCAGATCAAAATAAACAGGAAAAGAACTTCCAAAGAGAAATTATCGCTGTAGCTGGAGAACTTAGGTAATCCTAATGCAAAACTAAACGGAAGAGCCACATAAATGACCGTAAAGATCAGCTTACCACTATCAAAATACAATTCGTTAGGAAATTTGAATAAAGTAACAACAGCTATTCCAATCAACGCCAGAGCTAATATTTCACTTAACCTAAAATCAAAGAAGAAGTCGTGATGAAAATATCGTTTGGAAAAAATATAGAATATGAAAATAACCAATGGATAGACTACCCATTTTTCATAGCCTTTTCCGAACTTCATGATTTTAACACATTCCCAGGTTCCTACAAGCAGCAAAAAGCTTATCAGTCCATAATAAAGGTACTGCTGTTGGATAAGACCAGGAAAAACACTGTTGATAAGTTGTGCTCCTAACGGAGTTGAACAAAGAATAATAATGGCTACATAAACGAGGCCTGAAAGGGTTCTTTGAATGAGATTTTTATCCAAGATTTAAAATTTAGAAGTGGGTGCTTAATCTTCAAGCAACAATAAAAACAGTTTTGTATTGGAATTGGAAGAACTGTCCATTTTGGACTGGCTTCCGCTGATGGAAGTAAGGTTCTTTATATTTCCATTTCTTTTTATTTTCCCCATGGCATCATTCAGGTTATTTACAATCTGTGAAACATTGGCTATGATAATAATTCTATCCGGCAGCCTTGAAGAATGATAATGAAGAATATTATTATGGGAAAGCATTATTCTTCCGTCATAAGCAATGAGGTATTCACAGGTGATGAATGCTGCATCATTTGACGGCTGCAATTCTGAGGTATAAGTAGTTTTCACAACATTTAAAAAGTTCTGAAGTTCCTTATCCCAACAAAAAAGGTCTCTTATCCCTTCTATTTTGATAATTTGATTTAAAGTTTGTAGAGCCTCCGCTTCATCTGCACAATAATTAAAAAATCCTCCCGAATGCGTAAATAATTGCGCAAACTTATAGTCAAGATCCGCATTTTTCAGCGAATCCCCAAGCTTCTCCAGGCTCTGTTTCTCCTCTTCTTCAGGCTGGTTGGTAAGTTTGCTTACAATCCTCTTGAATAAATTCAACTTAATCTATTTTTAGTCAACTTTATACAAAAATAGAAAATAAATTACAATACATTCCAAAATATCTCCTTAAATATGAAAAAACCTGACAATTTTAAAATTGTCAGGTTTTATTTATCCTATTTTAAAGGCTTTTAAAGCTGTGTTGGGCTTTCAGGAGCCTGTATCACATTTTCATCCTCTTTCTCTTTAATTTGAGGAATATCCAATACTTCCGGCTCTGCTTTTTCAGGGATCGTATTGGTCACTGGTTTCTCTGTTAATTCAGGATCCCATGCTCTCTTTCCAAAAATCTCTTCAAGGTCTTCACGGAAGATCACTTCTTTTTCTAAAAGTTTATTAGCAAGAGCATCTAATTTATCCTTATTTTCTGTAAGAATTCTTATTGCTCTGTCATATTGCTCACTTACAAATCTCTTGATTTCATCATCAATAACCTCTGCAGTTTTCTCAGAATATGGTTTAGAGAATGAATAATCAGACTGACCTGAGCTGTCATAGTAAGAAACGTGTCCTACTTTTTCACTCAAACCATAGATTGTTACCATAGAATTCGCTTGTTTGTAAGCTCTTTCAAGGTCATTCTGAGCTCCTGTAGAATAATCTCCTAATGCTACCTGTTCTGCGGCTCTACCTCCTAAAAGTGAACACATTTCATCAAGTAACTGCTCAGTGGTTGTAATTTGTCTTTCTTCCGGTAAATACCATGCTGCTCCTAAAGAACGGCCTCTTGGTACAATCGTTACCTTCAACAATGGTGAAGCATGTTCTGTAAGCCAAGAAACAGTTGCGTGACCTGCCTCATGGAATGCAATTCTTCTTTTCTCAGAAGGTTTGATCGCTTTATTTTTTTTCTCAAGACCACCGATAATTCTGTCTACCGCATCAAGGAAGTCTTGTTTTACTACAAATTCATGACTGTTTCTCGCTGCGATAAGTGCCGCTTCATTACATAAATTAGCGATATCTGCACCACTGAAACCAGGAGTTTGTTTTGCCAAGAAATCTCTGTCTACACTATCATCAAGCTTGATTTTCTTTAAGTGAACATCAAGAATCTGTCTTCTTTCATGTAATTCAGGAAGATCTACATAGATGGAACGGTCAAAACGTCCTGCTCTCATCAAAGCTTTATCTAGGATATCCGCTCTGTTGGTGGCAGCCATTACAATCACGTTCGTATCTGTTCCGAAACCATCCATTTCAGTAAGAAGCTGGTTCAATGTATTTTCTCTTTCATCGTTTCCGCCAGAGAAATTATTTTTTCCTCTTGCACGCCCGATTGCATCAATCTCGTCAATAAAGATAATTGCTGGAGATTTAGCTTTAGCCTGAGCAAAAAGGTCTCTTACTCTTGAAGCACCTACTCCCACAAACATTTCCACGAAATCAGATCCTGAAAGTGAGAAGAACGGAACTTTAGCTTCTCCTGCAACAGCTTTAGCCAATAAGGTTTTACCTGTCCCCGGAGGCCCTACTAAAAGTACTCCTTTAGGAATTTTACCTCCTAATTTCGTGTATTTTTCAGAGTTTTTCAAGAAATCTACTACTTCCTGAACTTCTTCTTTAGCTCCTTCTAATCCTGCAACATCTTTAAACGTTACTTGAATTCTTTCTTTTTCGTCGAAAAGCTTAGCTTTAGACTTCCCTATAGAGAAAATCTGTCCACCAGGACCTCCGCCGCCGCCCATCTTTCTGAAAAGAAGGAAGTAGAATAATCCCAGAATAGCAATCCAAATCAATGCGGAGATTAAAATATCCGCGAAAGGACTTTTTCCGGTTCCATAATCTTTAGCTGTTTTAATAGCAGGATTTGTCGCCTTAATTTGCTCAAATTTCTGAAGGAAAAGTTGAAGATCTCCATATTTTACAGAATAATCTGCTTTAGGAGCCATATCTAAAGCTGAAAAAGGATTATTTTCCTTTCCGGTTTTAACCATTGCTGATTTTGCTTCTTTGGTAAGGAAAACATCAGCTTTCTCAATGTCTTTGTATATAATTATATTCTGAACTTTCCCTGCCTGCATTTCTCTAAAGAAACCATCTTCATCAATAGTTTTTGCTGTATCTCCGCCAAGGAAATTGGAACCAAAGAAAAGCAAAAGAGCTATGATTGCAATAGGAAAGAACCAATTGAATCCTTTGTTATTCATTTAGACTTTTTAAAATTTTTATTATTGATTTTCAATTTTGGTAATGACTGCGTCACCCCAAAGTTCTTCGATATCGTAATACTCACGTACCTCCTTCTGGAAAATGTGAACCACTACTGAAACATAATCTACCAATACCCACATAGAGTTTTCTGTACCTTCTACGTGCCAAGGTCTGTCTTTCAGATCGTTTCTCACTTTTTTCTCTACACTTCCTGCTAATGCTGAAACTTGTGTATTCGAGTTTCCGCTGCATATTACGAACGTCTCCGCTACTGAGTTTTCAATGTTTGAAAGATCAAAGATCATAATATCTTCTCCCTTTACATCTTGAAGTGCTTCAACGATTTTATCTATTAGTGCTTGTTTTTCTGCTGTTTTATTCATTAAAAAAATACTATAATCTGCAAATTTATTGTTTTTTCTTTACTTTAACCTTACTTTTACCCCCTTAATGTCTTAAAGTTTTCTTAAATGAGTCAACTCTTCTATCTAAAAGAATGTTCTTCTACTAATGACGAAATATCAAAGTTTTTACTTTACGAAAATTCAGATTTTATCGGATTGCATACTTTTAATCAAACTAAAGGCCGTGGCCAGTATGGAAATGTCTGGACTCAGACTGCCGGAAAAAACTTAGCATATACGCTGGCAGTGAATACTCAAAACATTGTGTGTTCCGACTTTATATTCAATTATTATACCGCAATTATTGTCAGAGATTTCCTTGCCAATTTGGCTGATAATGATGTAAAAATCAAATGGCCGAATGATATTATCCTTAAAGGTAAAAAAATCGTGGGAATTTTGATTGAAAAGAAAAAAATTAATCAGAATAGTTATTTCATTATAGGTACCGGAATTAATATCCTTCAGGATAAATTTGAGGAAATTTCGAACGCGGGGTCCCTCCTAACGCAGATAGGCAAGGAATTTGACCTTGAAGACTTCACTTTACACTTTCATGAATTTCTATCAGAAAAACTAAAAAACGTTCCTTCTGACCAGGAAATCCTGGACAGATTCAATGAGAGTTTATTCCGAAAAGATGAGATCTCAGTCTTTGAAATTCAAAAAGAAAGACAAAATGGCATCATCCGAAATGCAGATGAAAAAGGAGAACTTTGGATCGAATTGGAAAAAGACGGCATGTCTTCTTTTTATCACAAAGAAGTAAAACTCCTTTACTGATTGGCCCTTTTGATGTAAAGATAAAGGGTAAGCGGAAGAAATACAAGGTTTGGAAGCCACATCGCCAAAGCCGGTGGCAAACTTTTATTCTCTGAAACGACCTTTAAAGCCTCAAATGAGAAGACAAAAAGGAAGGCCAATGAAATCCCTATCGCAAGATTGATTCCCAAACCTCCTCTTTTCTTTTGAGAAGACAAAGAAAGCGCCAGGAAAGTCAAAATAATGATGGAAACGGGCATAGAAGTTCTCTGATGAAGCTCATTCAGGTAAGAATTCAGGTTGCTGTTTCCTCTTGCTTTTTCTCTTTCAATAAATTTGAGCAGCTCAGGTGTTGTTTTATTTTGTCCTAAAAGCTCATTAGGGAAAAGCTCTTCAGGAGAGTGACTATAGTTCTTCCTAAGTTCTACTCCATTACTAAGCTTTTCGGTATTATCTTTATTGATTGTTTTTTCCAGATAGTTATTTAAAACGAACTGTTTTTTAACCTGATCCCAATATACTTCACCAGCTTTTAGCTCATAAACCATTCTTCGATTCTTATCGAATTTTTGGTAAACGAAGCTGGATCCTCTTTTTTCTCTTTTATTCCAGGAATCTACGAAGATATATTCTGTTCTGCTCAATTGCGAAGAGGCAGGAGCTGTTCCTAGAATCTTTTCTTTATTGGCTGCATTATAGGTATATGCTTCCAGTTCATTCTTCTTAATATTCGCCCAGGGAAGCACCAAATGGTACACCACAAGCGCCATTAAAGCAATCAGAATTGAAGTATACAGATAGGGCTTTGAAAACCTGTGAAAACTGGCACCACTACTGATAATGGCCACAATTTCAGTGTTATTTGCCATTCTGGATGTGAAATAGATCACGGTAATAAATACCAGAATGGAAAGGAAGGTTACCACCAGATTAATAATCCAGAAAGGATAGAAATGCACGAGAAAATACCCAAGATCCAGTTTTGGATCAAGAGCTTTAGCATTTTCTATTCTTGGGATCTTTTGCTGAACGTCGATGACAAGCACCACTATAGACAATAGTACCAGCATGAAACTAAAAGTTCCAAGGTATTTCTTAATGATATATTTGTCTACGATTTTAAGCATATTCTTCTTATAGTCTTTGTCTAAGAACTGGTACTACGGAGTTTTTCCATTCATAGAAATCTCCGGCGATAATATGTTCTCTTGCCACTTTTACCAGATCTAGGTAAAATGCAAGATTATGAATTGAAGCAATTTGCTTTGCTAAATATTCTTTAGATACAAACAAGTGGCGAAGATATGCTTTTGAATATTCACGATCCACAAAGCTGGTTCCGAATTCATCCAAAGGCGAAAAATCACGCTTCCATTTTTCATTTTTAAGGTTCATTACCCCTTGCCATGTGAAAAGCATTGCATTTCTGGCATTTCTTGTAGGCATAACACAATCCATCATATCGATTCCTAATCCAATCGATTCCAGAATATTCCAAGGTGTTCCCACCCCCATCAAATATCTTGGTTTTTCTTTAGGAAGGATATCTGTTACTTCATCGGTAATTCTGTACATTTCTTCTTCAGGTTCTCCAACAGAAAGCCCTCCAATAGCATTTCCTTCTGCTCCAGCTTCAGAAATTACTTCCGCTGAAATCTTTCTTAAATCTGAATAAGTAGATCCTTGAACAATAGGGAAAAGCCTTTGTTTATGTCCATATAATTCAGGATTATCATTAGTCCATTCGATACATCTTTTCAGCCAACGGTGTGTAAGCTCCATTGATGATTTCGCCTGGTTATAGTCACAAGGATAGGGAGTACATTCATCGAAAGCCATGAAAATATCAGCTCCGATTTGTCTTTGAATCTCCATTGATCTTTCCGGAGAGAACATGTGATAACTTCCGTCAATATGAGATTTAAATCTTGCTCCTTCTTCAGTCATTTTTCGGTTGCTCGCCAGCGAGAATACCTGAAAACCTCCTGAATCAGTAAGAATAGGAAGATCCCAGTTCATAAATTTATGTAAACCACCTGCATCTTGCATTGTTTCCATTCCTGGACGAAGGTAAAGGTGATACGTATTTCCCAAAATAATTTGGGCTTTAATGTCTTCTTTTAATTCTCTCTGATGAACTGTCTTTACACTGGCAACAGTTCCTACCGGCATAAAAATAGGAGTCTGGATTTTTCCGTGATCTGTAGTGATCTCCCCTGCTCTTGCTTTTCCTTCAGAGGTTTTTTCTATATTAAAAAATTTCATCTGTACACTTTTTTAGTTCGCTTCGATCAGCGATTCTCATTGCAGGGCAGCCCTGCGTCATCATTATTTTATTTCTGAGGCATTCCTAGTTCGGTTTGCTTCAGCTTATCTTTTACATACTTATCCGCCTTAGGATCTTTTTTCAGTAAAATTTGCTGTGCTTCATTTGCGATGTCTGTCATTTCTTCTTTAATCACATAATATTTAAAACTTTCAACAAAGTCATCCGGTTTTACATTATGGGATTTTAAAATAAATCTTGTACCCGCTTCCATATTTCTGTTCTGATACATAAAATTAACCTGATCGTTCATCACAAGGTCTGCGACGATCTCTGCCATCACATCCTGATCAACCAGATTTTTAGGCTTATCAATATAATCACTACATGAAGACAGCCCCAGAAAAACAAAAACAAGGATCAAAGTTTTCATCAGCTTATTTTTATATTTTTTATTGGAAGAATTGGTCATGCTTAATTTTATAATCTATTGATGATTGACTTCCATTTTAAGTTTAACACACCAAAAACAGCTTCATGGATAATTCCACCGTTCATTTTGCTTTCCCCTAAAATCCTATTGGTAAATATAATAGGAACTTCCACAATTTTAAAGCCTTTTTTAAAAGCTCTGAATTTCATTTCAATCTGAAACCCATATCCCTTCAATCTTACATTATCCAATCCTATATCTTCCAACACCTTACGAGAGAAGCACACAAAACCGGCTGTTGTATCATGGATAGGCAGCCCTAAAATAAATCTTACATACTTGGATGCAAAATAAGATAACAGAACCCTTCCCATAGGCCAGTTCACCACATTTACTCCTTTTGAATAGCGAGATCCAATAGCCATATCAGCATTCAGACAGGCTTCAAAAAGTTTAGGCAGATCATTAGGATTATGCGAAAAATCGGCATCCATTTCAAAAATATAATCGTATTTATTTTCGATAGCCCACTTAAATCCATGAATATAGGCTTTACCCAAACCATCTTTTGTATGTCTTATAGAAAGATGAAGGTAATGTGGATACCTCTTTTGTAATTCTTTTACGATTTCAGCTGTTCCATCCGGAGAAGAATCATCCACTACTAGGATATGAAAGTCATCCTCCAATGCAAAAACCGCGGAAATAATATTTTCAATATTTTCCTTTTCGTTATACGTTGGGATTATGACGAGTTTTTTCATTTCAGTTTGCAAAGATAGTTTATTTAACCTTTTTATTTTATACAAAATAATCTATAATTTTGCAAAAAATTTTTCAATGATTCGTGGATCAAATAAAAATTGAGATCAAGAATCTTAGATGATGCACAAAATCAATTGAAAAAAAGGCTTAACATCAAATTTAGCAGATGAAGCAATAAAGAAAATCTATGCCAAGTTGTGTTATTTATAGTTAAATAAAAAAATAAAAAACTTAAAAATTTGCCATCGTCACCGAACTACATCAATCATGTAAGAATACCTGAGAACAACGATTGGGTCATTTTTATACTTATAGGCTGTATATTTTTATATGTTTTCATGATGAACATTATAGAAAGAGATGCAAGTCTTAAAGATTTTCTGCTTCAAAAGTATTTTGATGCAAGTAACAATCTCCCGAGCTGGATTATCACCTCCTGTGTGATTGCCCTTACTTTATCTGTTTTGATTTCACAATACATTCCGGTAGTTCCGAAATATATTGCAGACCTGCAGATTTTGGGATATCAGCTTAATAAATTTGGATATACCCTCATTGCGGTAATCTTTTTTTACCTGACCAAGTCAACATTGGGTTATTTATTCTATCAAAGTATCGGAGATGGAAAAAAATGGACTATTTTCTACTTCACCTCGACAAAGTTCTATTTTATCCTGTCATTTTTGTTGATAATTTTGTGTGTCACCCATTATTACTTCCCTATAGACAGAAATAAAATATTCTTATACTATTTCTCTTTCTTTTCTTTTGTATTCATTTTCAAAGTTTTTTTCTATTTATTTCACAAGAACAAGATTCTTCCAGAGAAATGGTATTATAAATTTTTGTATATTTGCACGCTCCAAATCGCACCATTATTACTGCTTTGGAAGTTGTTATTTTTTTAATAAAGTCAAAGATGAGAATAAAGTCTATATTGGTTTCTCAACCAGCGCCTAGTGAGTCTTCTCCATATCTGGATATAGCGAAGAAGGAAAAAATAAAGATTGATTTCCGCCCATTTATCCACGTCGAAGGGGTTGACAATAAAGAACTCAGAACTCAGAAAATAGATCTGACGCAATATACCGGTATCATTTTTACCAGTAAAAATGCTATTGACCATTACTTCAGACTTGCAGAAGAATTGCGTTTTGCAGTTCCGGATACAATGAGATATATCTGTCAATCGGAAGCTATTGCCAACTATCTTCAGAAACACATCGTGTACAGAAAAAGAAAAATCAGCTTTGGGGAGAAAAACTTCTCAGATCTTCTTCCTCTGTTCAAGAAGTTTCCTACTGAAAAATATCTGTTGCCATCTTCAGATGTTTTAAGTCCGGATATTGTAAAAACTTTAGATTCTGCTAATGTAGAATGGACAAGAGCAATCATGTACCGTACTGTATGTAGTGACTTAACAGACATCAACATTAAAGATTACGATATGTTGATTTTCTTCAGTCCACAAGGAATCAAGTCTCTACAACAGAATTTCCCAGACTTCAAACAAGATGAAACGAAGATCGGAGTTTTCGGAAACACCACTTTAGCTGCTGCTGAAGAAGCCGGATTAAAAGTAGATCTAATGGCTCCTACGAAGGAAACTCCTTCTATGACCATGGCTCTTGAAAAATATATTAAGGCACTACACAAATAGTCTTTAATACAAAAAATAAGCTCAACCATCTTTTCAATACAGAAAAGATGGTTTTTTTTTAACTACATTTGAACAAAAATTAACATTGAATAGTACGTTCTGATAAAGCATATCAAAGCGTACAAAAAATAAAATATTCTGATGAAAGCTCCACAGGCAAAAAAAATAGAAAAAATACTAGAAACCCACGGCGACAAAAGAACTGATAATTATTTCTGGCTTAATGAAAGGGAAAACCCGGAAGTTATTCAATATCTGGAAGAAGAAAATGCTTACGAAGAATTCATCATGAAAGACACTGAAGAGCTTCAGGAAGAGCTCTTCGAAGAAATGAAAGCTCGATACAAGAAGGATGACGAATCTTTACCTTATATCTTCAATGAATACTGGTATATTGTACGCTATGAAGAAGGCAAGGAATACCCAATCTTCTGCAGAAAGTACAAAAGCTTGGATAATGAGGAGGAAATTATACTTAATGTCAATACTTTAGCAGAAGGCGAAGATTTCTTTGAAGTAGGAAGTGTAGCTGTGAGTCCTAATAATGAACTGACTTCTTTTTCTTCAGATAATGTCGGAAGAAGAATTTATACTTTAAACTTCAAAAATTTAAAAACCGGAGAAATTCTTCCTGACAAAATCCTGAATACTACAGGAAAGGCTGTTTGGGCTAATGATAATCAACATATATTTTATATCAGAAAGGACAAAAGCCTTCGCGCATTTCAGGTTTACAGACATAAACTGGGAACTGACCCTGCAGAAGATGTACTTATCTTCCATGAAAAGGATGACACTTTTGATGTAAATGTTTTTAAAACAAAATCATTACAATATATTTTTATTGCCAGTTCAAGCACTATTTCCGATGAACATCATTTCATTCCTGCAGACAACGTTTTCGCAGACTGGAAAGTTATTCAGCCCAGAATAGACGACCTTGAATATTCTGTAGAACATTATGAAGATGAATTCTACATTATCACGAATGCTGATGATGCCACAAATTTTAAAATCGTAAAAACGAAGATCGATAATTGTGGTATGGAAAATTGGGTAGACGTAATCCCTCATCGTGCCGAAGTATTATTAGAAGGCTTTGAAATCTTCAAAGATTATCTGGTTTTAGAAGAAAGAGAAAAGGGATTGCTTCAAATCAAAATTATTGATGAGAAGACAAAAGAATCTTACTATTTACCTTTTTCCGATCCAACCTACACTACTTATATAGGAATCAATCTTGAATTTGATACGGAGATTTTACGTTATGGTTATACCTCTCTAACTCAGCCAAGTTCTACCTACGAGTATAACATGAAAGACAAAACCACCACTCTTCTGAAACAACAAGAAGTTTTGGGTGGAAACTTCTTCCCGGAAAATTATATTTCAGAAAGAATCTGGGCAGATTCCCGAGACGGAGAAACAAAAATCCCAATTTCTCTTGTCTACCATAAGGACACTAAGAAATCAGCAGACACTCCACTTCTACTCTATGGATATGGAAGCTATGGCCACACTGTAGATGCTAGCTTTTCCAATGTAAGACTTTCCATCCTTGACCGTGGTTTTATTTATGCTATTGCCCACATCCGCGGTGGTGAATATTTGGGAAGAGAATGGTATGAAGACGGAAAAATGTTGTTCAAGAAAAATACTTTCTTCGATTTTATAGATGCAGGAAAATATCTTATAAAGGAAAACTATACTTCATCCAATCATTTATATGCAATGGGCGGAAGTGCCGGAGGATTATTGGTAGGTGCAGTAATGAATTATGAGCCTCAATTATTCAATGGTATTGTAGCACAAGTTCCTTTTGTAGATGTGGTAACAACAATGCTTGATGATACGATCCCTTTAACAACCGGGGAGTACGACGAATGGGGAAATCCTAATGACAAGGAATACTATCATTATATGAAGGATTATTCACCTTATGATAATGTAGAAGCTAAAGATTATCCTAATATATTAATTACAACAGGATTCCACGATTCTCAGGTACAATATTGGGAGCCTGCAAAATGGACTGCAAAGCTTAGAGAATTGAAAACCGATAACAATATTCTGATTTTTAAAACAGATATGAGCTCAGGTCACGGAGGGGCAAGTGGAAGGTTTGAATCCCTAAAAGAAGATGCATTGGAATATGCGTTTTTATTAAAAATTGATCATAATTAAAAACAACCATAAAACGAGATTAAACATTGATACCATCAATTATTAATCATCATTTATCAATCTTATGAACGAATCCGAATACTGGAAAAAAATAGAACAGTTCTTCGAAGATAACTTCCAGACTGAGAAGAACCCTCCTATTGAGACTTTACTGTTCTTGATAGGACTTCAGGAACTGGGCAGCGGACAACAGAAATATACAAAAGAAGATAAGGTAAACCTGATCCATATTGCAGTTTGCAGACTGCTTGAGCCTTTTGGATATTATAAATTCACCCATTATGAAGATGGGTGGCCTCAATTTGACAAACTCGAAGATCTTCCTGAATTAAAGCCTAATGAGCAAACCTTGCTTATGAAAAAGGCAATTATTCAGTACTTTCAGGAGGAAGAGCTTATTTAAGTTAAAATGCAGAATTTTGAAAATTCCCTAATGAAACAATAGCATTATTAGTGAAATACCACTAAAACACTGCATTCCCCATATAAATAGAGACTAGTCAAAAACTTGTCTCTATTTTTTTTAAACAAAAATAACTTGTTGATTTAAAAAATATTGTATTTTTTTATTTATAGTTAATATTTTAAACCATTTCATTCCCAAGCTATTACACCTATATTTTACGAATATAATATTCATATCTTACAATTTATCAGAATTTGATAGGCATATTCCGTATTAGATTTGTAATTTAGAGACTTCAGACCACATTCTTTTGACCTGTTACTATGGTCAATTTCCCTCAGAATACTATGGTCAATTTCTTCAGGCTTGCATTTGTTGTACAGCACTGAAAAAAAAGACACCACAAAAATGATATCCCGACTCATTATGAGCCGGGCAGGCTGAAATTTGAAAAAAATACACACAAAAACTAAGAACTGAAAAAACTATGCATTTCGAAAAGATTCTTCTGAAGAAAAAACAGATTAAAATTTAAATAGAAATCAAAACCATGAAAAAAATTAGCACTTCTTTAATGTTGCTCATTCTCAGCATGGCCTTTTCACAAGTAGGAATTTCAAAAAACCCAACGGTTGAAATTCATAATAAGGCCATTTTACAAATCGATGGAAAATATGGAGGAAAAAATTACGGCATGATGCTTCCTGAAGTATCTGCACCGGAAAATCTCCCATTGTACAGCTCCACGACCTCAGACAATGAGATGACAGGAATGATGATGTTCGAAAAAACACATGCTACCTTTTACTCTTATGATGGAGCAAAATGGAACAATGAGCCTACAGCTGCCGACTTTAAAATGAAACAAGCTCGCTTTTTATCCAATGCTGATGAAGAGACCAGCGTCGTATGTGTACTTCTTGGCTGCGGCCGGCATGTAGGACTAGGATTCAGTGCTCCTGTTGATGGGAAACAATCTTACAACAGTCTTAATATAACAAGAGAAGCAGCTGTTGTAGCCGGAGGAGGACTTTATGGAGACAAAAGTTTTGATAATGCCAAATTTGTCATCAACGAAGCAGGAGTTTATGACATTTACCTGAATGTTCCTTCTAAAACAGGAGGAGCCGTCTCTCTTACCAGTGGCCCTCAATATCAGCTGCGAGCCTATTTGAAACAAAGTAATGGAAGTTATAATGAGGTTAAGCTTACCACATTCTTCCCTGATTATTACGGAATTTTAGGAATTGGCGGAGATACCAATACGGCAGCTTTCACCACCACAAGAATCCGTTTGAATCCCGGAGATTATATTGTCCCGAGAATACATTCTCCATTAGCAACAGTATCTGTAGTGGTTACCCTTACCGCTGCGGCCAACACCAATATTGCTAAATACTATCCAAGAGAAATAATGTTCACCAAAGTAAGCGATTAAGATGATCAGAAAAACAATTACACTCAACGTCTTTATTGCGACAGCAGTAAATACACTAGGATTTGCCCAAGTCAAAATGGGTAAAAGACCTGAAATCATTCATCCAAGAGCCGCTTTACAGGTAGAGCATACTACAAAAGGAATTATGCTTCCTGTTGTTGACAATCATACTCAACTTCCTAATTACAATGCAGCACAATCGGATCTATATGATAATAAACCTGAAGATAATGGGTTGGTATTTTATAACAAAGAGATCAAGGATGTAGTAAAATATGATGGATATAGATGGATCTCCGCCACAGAGAGAAGTATCAAAAACTATAAAAATGTAAGCATCCTGGGATCAAATGCTTCCGATGTATCTGTTGCTAACGTATTGGGAATTACGGGTCGACCTACTCTATTGTTTAATATTTTAAATGATTTTGACAGAAATAATGTAAATAATTTAGGAGTTACAGTGAACGCCAATGGAGAAATTACGATTCCCGCAGATGGCTTCTACAGAATCAATCCATCCATAAAATCAAGCAGTGCCGGAGGCCTTTCTGTAGGAAATGCAGCTACTATTATTTCCCTTCAGGCGCTGTATGCTAACGCAACAGGAGAAGGATGGCAAAAAATTCATGAAAACAGCTTTCTGCTTTATGGCTTATTAGTAACTGCCGGAAGTGCCAACTCTGTGAATAACTTTTCCACTACAAAATATCTGCATGCCGGAGATCAGATCCGTTTAAGAGCGGGAATTCAAGCTGATACAGGATTGAATGTAGGAGCTGGTGTAAACTTTAAAATGAATGATAAAGATACTTTTATCTATATAGAGAAATTGAACTAAGATGAGAAAGAATATTTATATTTCAGCCCTTTTATTGGCTGCCCAGATGGTTTTTTCCCAAGTTATTGTTGGGAGCGCAACCAATCCAAGCTCCAATTCCATGTTCAGTGTTGTGAATAAAGAGGATAATCCAGCACGATCTAAAGGAGTAATGATCCCAACAGTAAACAATGAAACTGAGTTACCTTTATACAATGCCAGTCAAACCAACCATTTTGATAAAGACCCTTCTATGCAAGGAATGATCATGTACAGAAAAGACATTCAAAGAGTCGTTGTATATGATGGAGAAACATGGAAACCTACTTTTTACGAAAACGGAGGAAGAACTACACGTGCCAGCATGAATCCAACAACCGCTGAAAGCGATTTTCCTTCTGTAGGATGTGTGCTGATTGGCTGTGGTGAAAAAGATGTTCCGTTTGGATTTTATAACAACACATTAGATGGTGATAAGCTGGGTATTATTGATCCTCAGGGAACCGTAAATAATAATTTCAACAATTTTACCTTTAAAGAATCAGGGTTTTATAAGATCCTTATCAGTTTGAAAGTAAAAACTTCGGGTATACATGTAAGCCCGCCTGTTATCTCTTTCAGGGCATTAAAAAACGGAGCTACTCTTGCCAGAAATGACGTTCCTTTAAATGAAGCCATCCTGATTACAGCTGGAGCTAACAGAGTGGGAACAATGGAATTTTTGGCCATGTTTGATAAAGGAGACAAACTTAAAGTTCAGGTATCAGGAGGAGTTTCTATTCTAACCGTTGCCGACGTTTATAAAATTGTTCCTACAGACGGAACTTTCATCAGCATAGAAAAACTATAAAGTTGAAATAAAAAGAAACATTTTTCATTCCATATTTCATTAAATCGGGCACTCCATTTAGAGTGCCCGATTTTCATATCATAAACCTAACGATCAATCTCTTTTTCATTTTCAAATCATCCAATGATCTCTTGAAGCTGGCTAAGCCCCATTTTAAATCCTCCTTCAAATCCCATATCCAGCATTTTTTTCATTACTTCTTCAGATTGGTAGTGAATATTAACGGTCACTTTTGTTCCTTCTTCTACTCCTGTAAAGCCGAATAGCCATTTTGATCTTGGAGCATCCTCATTCACATTTCCATTTTCATCACAGAAAGCACTTGTCCAGTCAAGACTTCTATGTTCCATGATTTCTCCATATTTGGATTGGGAATAAGACCTTTCTCCATTAGGCCCTACCATTGCATACAACCAGATCCCATTTTCTTTGAAATCCTGATGTGCAGTTTCACATCTCCAGGGCTTTGGCCCCCACCACTGATCCAATAATTCGGATTGGGTAAAATAGTTCCATACTTTTGAAGCATCGGCCTTGTAAATAATCATTACATAGACGCTTTTCGATTCAAAATCTTTGTTGAAAATGATATTAGATTCCATAAAGTAATAATTTTAAATAAAGTTAACTCTTTATTTACACAAAGGACTTTTCCTATGACAAGTAAACAATAATTCATAAATATTTGTTAAAAAACAGTCTTTTAAGATAAAAAACATAATTATTTGGCTCGTTTTTTGTTTACGTAGTCTTAAAACAATTAATTTTAACATTCATTTTTCCAAAACATATATAATTAAATAATGAATAATAAATTCATCCCAATAATTTCGGTGTTTATGACGATCTCACTGATTGTCTTTGTTACGCTCCAATTTTATTGGTTGAAAGGCTATTATGGAGTACTGGAACAGGATTTCTCGAATAAGGTTTATTCAGTCCTGGAAAGTACATCAAAAACAATTGAAGAAATTGAAGCCGATAAATATCTGACGAAGGATAACAGAAATACCATTCTTGCTAACAGCAAAAATCCTTCACTTACTACAATTCAGCAAGTAGAAGATTCCGGAACTCAGAGACAGATTATCTATTCCAAGAATATTATTTCCAATGCACAGCTTCCTATTTCTAAAAAAGGAGATTCTGTAAAGCTAACGACTTTATATACTGATGAAGCTGCTTACAAAATAAAACGAGATACCACAAACCGCGAAATTCTTACCTCGGACATCAATCAGGATATTGAAACCGGGGATTACGCTGTAAAAGAGTTTGTAAAGGTATATGGAAACAATCTACCCATTGCACAAAGGGTAAGCCCTGCGACTCTTGATTCAGTCATTACAAAAGAATTAAAAATCAGAGGAATTACTGCAAAATTCGGATACGGAATCGTAGATAAAGACAACAAACTTACCAGTATTGCCAATAAAGCCTACAAAGAGAAAAAAGACAGCAACACGTACAATTATCCTCTTTTCACAGATAAAAAATACAATACCTTATATAATCTTGCTTTAGTTTTCCCTAAAAAAGAATATTCTTTGGCCATGAACAACTGGCCGATGCTATTGGGAACTTTCCTTTCACTGCTTACAATTCTGGGTATTTATATCATTTCCATCAATTATATGATGAGACAGAAGAAGCTTGCTGAAGTGAAAACAGACTTTATCAACAATATGTCTCACGAATTCAAAACGCCACTGGCAACTATTTCTGTGGCAACAGATTCATTAGCGAATGATAAGATTGCGACCAACCCGGATAAAGTAAAATATTATTCCGAATTGATTAAGCAGGAAAATCTGAGGATGAAAAAGCAGGTAGAAAATGTATTGAACATGTCTAAGCTTGAAAGAAATGAGGTGGAATTATTCCTGAAAGAAACCAATGTAAGAGAATTGATTAAAAAAACGACAGAATCCTTTAATCTTATTGTACAACAAAGAAACGGTACTCTGACTCAACAATTTAATGCCACTCATTATAATTTTAAAATTGATGAGTTCCATATATCGAATATGCTGGTGAACTTATTGGATAATGCCAATAAATATTCTCCGGAAGCACCGGAAATTCATGTGGAGACCAGAAATGAAGGTCATTGGTATGTTATTGAAATCTCGGATAAGGGAATGGGAATGGAAACCCAGAACAAAACCAAAATCTTCGAAAAATTCTTCAGAGAAGAAACAGGAAATATTCACAATGTAAAAGGACAGGGACTAGGTCTTTCCTATGTTAAAAAGATTGTAGAATTACACAAAGGGCAGATTATTGTAGAGTCCAACAAAGGAGATGGAAGCACCTTTACAATAAAATTACCAATGGGGTAATGGTAAAATAAGAAACCAAAAAACAAAATATAAGAAGAGAGAGTGAGGAAGTTCATTCTTAATTGTTAATTAGTAATTAGTAAAAGTTATGAGCAACAGAATATTATTAGTAGAGGACGATCAGAGTTTCGGGGCGGTGCTTAAAGATTATTTAACGATCAATAATTTTGAAGTAACCCTTGCTACTGATGGAGAACAGGGATTGAAAGAGTTTACAGAAAATGAATTCGACATCTGTATATTCGACGTAATGATGCCTAAGAAAGATGGGTTTTCATTAGCTGAAGATGTAAAAAAAATTGATAAGAATACACCGATCATATTCCTTACGGCAAGAAATATGAGAGAAGACATCCTTAAAGGATACCAATTGGGAGCTGATGACTACATCACAAAACCATTTGATACTGAACTTCTTTTATACAAGATCAAAGCGATTCTTCAAAGAAGCTCTACACTGGAAAATGAAGAGCAGGAACAATTCAAGATCAGCAATATCTTCTTCGATTCTATGTTGAGACAACTGAAGGTAGGTGATAAAGAATACAAGCTTTCTCCAAAGGAAAATGAGTTATTAAAGCTTCTTTGCATCCACAGAAACGACTTTATGCCAAGAGACCTTGCTCTAAGAAAAATCTGGAAAAAGGAAAACTACTTTACGGCAAGAAGTATGGATGTGTATATTGCCAAGCTTCGTAAATTATTGAAAGATGACGAAGGATTGGAAATTATCAACGTTCACGGAGAAGGATTTAGACTTCTTGTAAAAAATTAATCGAAAAGTCGTATTATAAATATAAAATTAGCAAAACAATTAAAAATGTTTTGCTAATTTTGCTTTATACCCAATCAAGGATATGAAGAATACGTTTTTAGGTTTGATCTCTGTATCAATATTAGCTGTTTCTTGTAAGAAAGATGAAAGAGCAACTTATTTAAAAGAGGAAGCTGGTTCTCAGCAGCCTTCTGTAGCTATCAATAGTACTCCAAAGACTTCATTGATGGATCAGGCGGGAATACAATCTACCGCAGCTATGGCGACTGCTTCGGGAATGAACCCTCCGCACGGGCAACCAGGACACCGATGTGATATTCCTGTAGGACAACCTTTAAATAGCCAGCCATCAGCTACTCCTGCTTCTCAAAATATCAGTGTAGGTGCTAATAATTCGATTCAAATTGATCCGAGCTCTGCGGCTCCAGCAAAAATAGCCGTGGACAATAATGCCCAACCCGTGAAAACGGCTCCGGGAATGAACCCGCCACACGGACAACCGGGACATCGATGTGATATTCCTGTAGGACAACCTCTCAATGGAAAACCTGCTCCGGCACCACAAGCAGCTCAAAATAATATACAGGTAACTCCTACTCCAACTCCGGCTCAGACAGCTTCACAAAACCTGGCTATGGGAGAAAAACCCAAATTAAACCCAGCTCATGGTGAACCTTGGCACAGTTGCTCATTAAAAGTTGGTGATCCTTTACCATAAATTTTGTATTTTTGCAGATATGAAGCTATTTCACATACTGGCAATAGTATTTTGTTTAGGAATTTTTTTAGTTCCTAAAGATAGCTTATACACTCAATCTATGCAGCAAACCTGCTGTAAGGCAGAATCTGGAAAAAAGAGCGACTGCTGTAAAAATCACTCTTCAAAAAAGAACGGAAAACATGATTCTTCAAAATCATCATGCAATGACGACTGCTGTTCATCATGTGCTATCTGTTATACCTTTATTGAAACTCCTTTTTCCAAAAATCTGCGTCTGGAACTGTCTTATTACAAAGCGAATAAGAATCCTCAGTTTCAATATTCAGACCCTTATCTTTCAGATCGTTTAAAGGAAATTTGGCAACCGCCCAAAATAGGCTAATTAAAACATTTTGAGTTCGTTACATCCTATAGCGAACCGTATTTTATTTAATCTAAATTTTTTAAACAAATGAAATTATATATTTCCAGGTTTATACTTGGTGCATTATTCTTATTTACCCAATTTATATCGGCTCAAAATCTTCAGAAAAACCAGTTCAAAGTAAAGGGGAACTGCGAAATGTGCAAAACAAGAATTGAAGGAGCTGCTAAAAAGGCAGGGGCAAAAACTGCTGTTTATTCTATTGATCTTCAAACACTCACCATAGAAACAGATAAAGTTTCTGCAGATGACATTCTTAAAAAGGTAGCAGAAGCAGGCCACGACAATGAAAAATTCAAGGCTTCGGATGACGTTTACAAAAGTCTTCCGGGATGTTGTTTATATGACAGAGATCTACAGCCTGTACAGGCAGAATCTCACCACGATCATCATGCTAATATGACAGCTGCTCATGCTAAAAAGGAGAATGAATTTTATGTAAGAGGAAATTGTGCATCATGTGAAGCAAGAATTGAAAAAGCAGCAAAAAGTGCAGGGGCAGATTCAGCGGAATGGAGTGCCGAAACACAAATAATCACTTTAGCTTTTGATGCTGCAAAAACCTCATCGGATAAAATTTTAAAAGCAATTGCTGATGCAGGACATGATAATGAAAAGTACAGAGCTTCAGATGACATTTACAAAGGGCTTCCGGGATGCTGCCTCTATGACAGAGAGTTTACTTTTGGAGAACCTAATCCAACCGCTCATTATGAAGAAGCAACGAAACATGAAGACCATAAAGAGCATTCTTCTGTATCTAACGAAAATTCTCACAACAAACAAGAGAAAAGCATTGATGGTGTTGTAGTAACGGGTTCTAAAGCAGCTACTTCTTTAAGTAAAAAGGAAGCCGGGTTAGTTTTTAATATTGATAAAAAAGAACTCTTAAAAGCAGCTTGTTGTAATTTATCTGAAAGTTTTGAAACGAATGCTACCGTAGATGTATCTTTCAGCAATGCCGTAACAGGAACCAAACAGCTAAAAATGCTGGGGCTAGATCAAAAATATACAAGTTTAACTAAAGAACAGTTACCTGAGATCAGAGGATTGGCTTCGGCTTATGGATTGAATTTTATTCCGGGAAGATGGATTGAAAGTATTCAGCTGACAAAGGGAGGAAGTACGGTAACCAACGGTTATGAAAGTATTACAGGACAAATCAACACGGAATTATTAAAAAATGCAAAAACTCCGGAAACTTCCCTGAATCTTTTTTCAGATTTCAATGGAAGAGCAGAAGTGAATATTACCAGTGTAGCACCTATCAATGATAAGTGGTCTCAGACTTTCCTTCTTCATGGAAATGGAACTTTCGGGAATACAGATATGAATGATGATGGTTTCCTTGACAGGCCAAAAGGAACACAGATCAATGCTGCTTATCTTCTTAATTATAATGATTTGGAAAAGTCAGGATTGGGGTCTCATTTTGGAATTAACTTTATCAGAGATGAAAGAACTGCAGGCCAGGTTGGCTTTGATAAAAAACTCGCTCAGGATAAGCAACCTGCCTATGGTGTTGGAATAGATATTTCAAGATTCCAAGTTTGGAATAAAACAGGATATGTTTTTAAAGGAAAGCCCTACCAAAGCATCGGATGGATGAACCAATATGTTTATCACCAGCAAGACAGCTTCTTTGGATTGAGAAATTACGCTGGAAAGCAGCATACTTATTATTCAAATTTAATTTTTGAAAGTATCCTTGGAAATACCAATCATAAGTATAAGGCCGGAGCAAGCTTCTTGTATGATGGATATGAGGAAACTTATCTGACAGACAATATTAAAAGAAACGAGATTGTTCCGGGAATTTTTGCGGAATACACCTTAACTGGACTAAAATATACTTTGGTAGCAGGAACCAGAGTGGATTTCCACAATCTGGCAGGAACTCAGTTTACTCCAAGAGTGAATTTTAAATATGATTTTACTCCACAAACTATTTTAAGACTTTCTGCAGGAAGAGGGTTTAGAACAGCGAATGTATTTGCGGAAAGCCAACAATATTTTGCTTCCAACAGAGCCATCAATATTCTACCCAATGGAGGAAATATTTATGGTTTAAAACCTGAGATTGCTTGGAACTATGGAGCAAGTTTACAACAGGAATTCAAGCTTTTCGGAAGAAAATCTACTATCATTGCTGATTTTTTCAGAACGGATTTCCAAAATCAGGTATTGGTAGATTTAGATAAATCTCCACAACAGCTTACATTCTATAACCTGGAAGGAAAATCATTTGCCAACTCTTTCCAAACGCAGTGGGATTTTACTCCTTTCAAAAACTTTGATGTAAGATTAGCATATAAATACTATGATGTACAGGCCGATTATATGGGAGGAAGAAGAGAAGCTCCTTTTATGGCAAAACACAGAGGATTCATCAATCTTGCTTACGCTACCAATAAGAATGACAATGGTGGATTCTGGAGCTTTGATACTACTTTAAACTGGGTAGGGAAGCAAAGACTTCCGAATATGGAAGGAAACCCGGCAGAGTTTCAGCTACCAACCTATTCCAATTCTTATGCTGTATTGAATGCACAGATTTCAAAAAACTTCAACAAGAAGCTTAGAGCTTATGTAGGAGGAGAAAATCTTACTTCATATTATCAGAAGAATGCAATCATTGATTTTAAAAACCCTTTTGGAAACTACTTTGATGGCGGAATGGTATATGCTCCGATTATGAAAGCAAATTTCTATGTAGGATTGGATGTAACATTCTAAAGAAGGGATGATGGGAGTTGGAAGATGGAAGTACTATTGGGCAGCTTATTAACTGAAATCTTTTTAACTTCTTTTTCTGAACAGAAATACCTTAAAAATATATAAACCAGCATTTGATTGATGCTGGTTTTTTAATGGATAAAAAATCCTTTTAAAAATTAAGGTTGAAAATATATCGTTGATAAACCTTATAGGTTTTAAAAACCTATAAGGTTTGACTGTCAGCATATCCTTTTAAATTGATAAAAATGATGGAAAGGTATGATGAAAACGTCAAGTAACTTCCCTCTTCCAGCATCCAGCTTCCCTTCATAAAAAAAGCAGCATCAATTCTGATGCTGCTTTTTTTATTTATCTTCCAAAGTCATCCTGTACTCTTACGATATCATCTTCGTCTGAAGGGTTGGAGGCATCGGTATGTTGCCAGATTTCGGCTACGATTCCCCAACCTGAAAGACCTATTAATCTGTGTCTTTCTCCCTGCTGAAGTTTTACCTGATCTTTTGGATGGTATTCTCCAACCTCACCTTCTTCATCTGTGTTGCTTCTTTTGATTCCTACAGTTCCTTCTACTACCTGCCAGATTTCTGCTCTTCTGTGGTGATACTGCCAGCTTAGTCTTGCTTCAGGTGCTACAATAAGGATCTTTGGGCTTAATTTACCTCCTATTCTTAGGTTCTCTACATCAATTCCATCAAAGTATTGATTAGCGAAATCCTGTGCCTGTGTTTCATCAATCACAAAAAAGCCTCCCCATGGTCTGGTTTCATCTTTTGCTGCAATAGTAAAACCTTGGGTCTGCAGCATTTTTTCAACTCTATCAAATATTTCTCTTTTCTCTGCGCTCATATACCTTGTTTTTCTTAATTAAAATTATTTACCTGATTCTTCTTTTGACATTGAATATGGAAAATCTTTTTCCTGAGATCCTCTGTCGGTGTTCGGCTTGCTGTTCATTTTAAAGTCCAGCACTGTGCCTTTGATTAATTCTTTATGACTTAGCCAATTTTTTGAATAAGGCTGTTGATTCACGTTTAATGATTGTACATATATATTTTCTGCACTGTTTTCCGGTGCTTTTATTTCAATTTTCTTACCATTTTCCAGATGGATGGTAGCTTCTTTAAATAATGGTGCTCCTAACACATACTGATCTGTTGCTGGTGTTACCGGATAAAAGCCTAATGCTGAGAAGATATACCATGCAGATGTCTGTCCGTTATCTTCATCTCCACAATAGCCATCCGGAGTCGCGTGATATAGCTTATCCATTACCTGTCTTGCCCAATATTGGGTTTTATAAGGTGCTCCGGCATAGTTGTACAGATAGATCATATGCTGAATGGGCTGGTTTCCGTGCGCGTATTGCCCCATATTCATGATTTGCATTTCTCTGATCTCATGGATCACTCCGCCATAATAGCTATCATCAAAGACTGGTGGCAATGAAAATACTTCATCCAGTTTGGCTTCAAATTTCTTTTTACCGCCCATAAGCTGAGCCAAACCATCAATATCCTGAAAAACCGACCAGGTATAATGCCAGCTGTTCCCTTCTGTAAAGGCATCACCCCATTTGAAAGGATTAAAAGGCTTCTGGAAATTACCATCTTTATTTTTACCACGCATTAATCCTGTTTCTTTATCAAACAGATTTTTGTAATTATACGCTCTTTTTTTGTAAATATCAATTTCTGAAGCTGGTTTTCCTAATGCTTTTCCAAGTTGATAAATAGAGAAATCATCATAAGCATATTCTAATGTTCTGGCTGCATTCTCATCAATTTTCACGTCATAAGGAACATAGCCTAATTCATTATAGTATTTTACTCCAGCACGGCCTAAAGCTTCAATCGGGCCTTCATTGTTAGCTCCATGTTTTACAGCCTGCCAAAGGGTTTCTACATCATATCCGCGAAGTCCTTTGATATAAGCGTCTGCCACTACAGATGCTGAATTGTTTCCAATCATAATATCAGAATATCCAGGGCTGCTCCATTCCGGAAGAAATCCTCCTTCTTTGTAAGCATTGGCTAATCCTTCCTGCATTTCTACATTGATACTTGGATAAACGAGATTCAGGAAAGGATATAGGGCTCGGAAAGTATCCCAGAAACCGGTTCCGGCAAACATTTTTCCGTCTGTAATTTTTCCATTGTAAGGGCTCCAGTGTTTTATTTTGTTCTGAGCATCAATTTCGTATAATTTCTGTGGGAAAAATAAAGTTCTGTATAATGAGGAATAAAAAGTTCTCATCTGTTGATCTGTACCCCCTTTTACTTCTATTTTTCCTAAGGTTTTATTCCAGATATTTTTGGCATCGGTTTTTACCTGTTCAAAGTTTTTGCTTCCGATCTCTCGTTTAAGATTCAGCTCGGCCTGCTCAAAACTTATGAATGAGGAGGCTACTTTAGCATAAACGGTCTCTTTATTTTTAAGTTTAAATCCTACTATTGCTCCGGTATGATCGCTGGTCATTTCTAACTGATCGTTGATCAATTTATCATCTTTCCAGGTTTTTGTTAATTCAAAATCTTTATCAAACTGAACAATAAAATAGTTTTTAAAATTCTCATATTTCCCTGTAGAATATCTTGTGGTGTACCCTAAAATTTTTCTTTCTTTAGGTAAAATCTTAATGTATGACCCTTTATTAAGAGCATCGATTACTACATAAGCGCTATCGGTTTTCGGGAACTCAAACTTAAAAAAAGAAGCTCTTTCTGTGGGCGTAAATTCGGTAGTTACATTGATATCTGCCAAATAAACGCTATAGAAATAAGGTGTTGTAACCTCAGCTTTATGACTGAACCAGCTTGCCCTGTCGTCTTCTTTGAATTTTAGTTTCCCTACTCCCGGCATAATAGAAAATGCACCATAATCGTTCATCCATGGAGAGGGCTGATGGGTTTGCTTGAATCCTTTTATTTTATCTGCATCATAGGTATAAGCCCATCCGTCACCCATTTTTCCGGTTTGTGCTGTCCAAAGATTCATTCCCCATGGAAGCCCGACTGCCGGATACGTGTTTCCATTGGATAATGAAGGTTTAGACTGGGTTCCCATCAATGGATTTACATAATCTACGGGAGATGCATGTTGGCCGAAAACCAGAGCCTGTAATAAAAGAAAGCAAGTAGAAAAAATAGACTTCATTGTATCGTTTCGTTTGTTAATTTATATAAGCTTTTTTAATGCATAACTGGCCGCTCCCAGAATGGCAGCATCTTCAAAGATGGCAGAAATTTTAACCTGCAAGTTAATATTATTCTCTGTTACATTCTGAATAAATCTTTTCTCAAAATAAGGGTAAGCTTTTGCGATATTCCCGCCTAAAACTAAAACTTCCGGTTTATAATGATCTACATATTTCACTATAAAACCTGAGAAAGAGTCTGCATATTCATCAAATATTTGTTGTTGTATTTCCAAAGGCTTATCCAGAAGGTCTTTTGTTCCGGAGATTTGCCCACCTGTCAATTCATTATACCGTTTCACAAACCATCGTGTTGCCAGATAATCTTCGCAGATCGAATCTTTAAAAGGGGAATCCCATAAGTCTTCATCGGTAGCAAAATCTCCATTATAAAACGTGGTTCCTAATCCTGTCCCAAGCGTTACTCCAAAAATTCTCTTATATCCCTGAACACAGCCACCAAATACTTCTCCTTCCATAAAGGCTGCCGCATCATTCACAAAATGAATTTGCTTTGGAGAAATGGATAATCTTTTAGCCAACTCATCTTTTATATTGACTTGATATATATCGATGAATTTTCCTTGTTGCATCAGAGAAATCCCGTTTTCATAATCGAAAGGCCCCGGCATCGCAATTCCTATTAAAAGATCATCTTTTATAAGATCATGAGCTGCCTTCTCAATGGCTGAAACCCACGCAGAGAAAATAATTTCTTTTTCATCAAAGGAATTAACATGTTCCCTTACATACGTTGAAGTAATAATCTCACGTTTTTCAGGATTTACCTGAGCCAGCGTAATATGTGAACCTCCAATATCGATTCCTAATATATTCTGCATTATTATTTTTTATTTAAAATTCTAGCAATTCTATTTTGTAAAAACAGACAAACAAGAGGATAGACTGCCTGTCTGTTTTATAATAATCTTTTTTATCTTCTTTCAGATAAACAGTTGGATAACTGATTGTTATTTTACAATGATCTTACCTGATGATACTACTTTATTTTTTGAGGATGTGATTTTGTAAATATAAGTACCAGTGGTTAAATCCTGAGTATTCACTGTATTATTATTTTGATTAACATTCTGCTTTTTTAATAATTTTCCTGAAACATCGTAGAACGAAACTTCACTGGAGTTATCAGTAATGGTAAAGTGAATATCACTTCCTCTTTTAACTGGGTTTGGATACACAGTATTGTTCTCTTTTACAGTCTCAGCATCTCTTACAGATAAAGATCCATTACAAGGAACCTCTGTTTTCCAATTGGTATCGCTCATATTCACCAATGTTGCAAAATGCGTATTTGGAGTGGTGTCCAGAGCGCCTATTCCACTTCCTTCATCCATTTTCCAATTGGCTTCCAGCCCTTGTGAGTTTGCTGCTACATTACAGCTGTTACTCATAATCTCCTGAGCTGTCAATGCTCTTTTCCACACTCTAAATTCATCCAAAGAACCATTCAGAGCTCGGGAGTTGTCATAATTTCTGGCTAAATAAAGAATACCGTTTGCTGTAAAGTTGCCTGTAACCGGAGTACTTGCATCAAGATTACCATTCACATATAATTTCATTGCAGTTCCATCATACATTGCGGCTACATGATACCATGTATTGGTATTAAATGATGTATTGGTATTCATTTTCACCTGAGAAGAACCGAAACTTAGGATAAACTGAAGTTTATTATTAGCCAGACCACCATCCCCAAATCTCAACATAGCAGAGTTGTTATCTCCTACTTCAATACCAAGAACTGATGAAATATTAGGGAAAGCAGATTTGAATGCATTTACTTTTACCCAGCCTTCAATGGTTACAGCATTTCCACTTAGATTAAACTGTCCCGCATTCAGATAATTTGTACTTCCATTAAAGGAAAGTGATCTTGAGCCAGGGCTTGTCACAGGTGCAAAACCGCTATTGAACGCTCCTTCTCCTGAATAATTACTTGTAGTTCCTCCATTACATGCTGCCTGCACTTTCCAAACATAGCTTGTATTAGGACTAAGATTCTGCAAGGAATAGCTGTTGGTGTTAATATTCTGAACTTCATTCCATGCAGTAGCTGCAGTGGTTTTGTATTGTAATGTGTAAGAAGAAGCTGTTCCTGCATCCCATGATAACTGCGTTGAATTTCCGAGATAGCTTCCGGACACCAATCCTGAAGGTGTTGCACACCCATTTCCTGAATTAAATCTAGGAGCAAAAAGGTAAGTACTTGTCAATGTCGGAGAGCAATTCGATTGTATTCTCCAATCGTAATCCGTATTCAAGGTCAGATTATTGATTACCACATTACTTCCTGAATAATTACTTGCTACATTCACCCATGTTGTTGAATTTGCGGGTTTATAATCGATATTATAGGTTTGAGAAGCATTGGATGTCCAATTTAATTTGGCTGAAGTCCCTGTAACATTACTCACATCAAGCCCTAACGGCGGATCACAGGTTTGTCCCTGGCTCCATGAATATAACTGTCCGCTTAATTGGGCATTTTCATTATAAAGAATATTGGTTCCGGTACTCAGGTAATTAGCAACATTGGTTCCTCCCAGGTCATACCACATAAATACACCATAGCCATCATTCTTTGTATTGGTTGCTAAAGTCGCTAATGTAGATGCTGGAGTAGATCCTGAGTTTGAGTTTTGTATCCAGGTTGCTGCGGGAGAAAGTTTTGTTTTATCAAGAGGCGGAACATTAGGTACAATATAGTTTCCGTATATCGCATTCCAGCTGTAGTTGATATAATTTCCTGCTAAATCTCCATTGTAAGTTTGTCTTGAAGTAGCGGGACCATAATAATAGAAAGTAATTAGCTTATCAGGCATCGCAGCTCTAAGTTCTTGTAATAACATGACAAAAGAGCTGTTATTAGGCTGCCCTGTTCCGTTATTTCCATATCCTGCGTATTCATCATCAAGATCTACTCCATCCAAACCATAGGTGTTTACTGTATGCGCTACCTGTAATGCAAAATCTCTTGCTGCTTCACGATTCGGGAAATTGGAGATCCCTGCTCCCTGGTGATTTCCCAGTATATCCAATAATACCTTAATTCCTTTTTGCTGTAAAGGTTTTACATAGGTGTTTACATCATTCAGAACCTTCGTTACATTATTATTGTTTGAGATATAGGCTCTGTTTTTAGAAACATCATAATTGATATTGGCAGCGAAGATAATAGCTACATCAAAAAGCTGTCTGTTCGTATTCTGTAAAGTATAAGAACCTGCATTCAGCATATTGTTGTTATTTACTTCCACATAACAGACTCCCAAAGGATTAAGCTGCTGGGCTTTGAGCTGAGAGCCGGCCTGCAGCATTAAGGCCATTAGGGGAATAAGAAAGGATTTTTTTTTCATTGTATATTAATTTTATTAGAATAGGAAAAGCCATTGAGCCTAAGCCCAATGACTGTTTTATTATTTTATCATTAATTTCTCTGTCTGTTTTATACTTCCATTCTGAGATTCAAACTGAAGGATATAATTTCCTGATTGCATTCCGGAGGATTCAAACTGATTGTTTCCTGTATTCAATGATTTTGTTCCCATAATTCTTCCATAAAAATCAAAGATTGTCAATTTGCCTTTGTTATATTCATCGGGAACAGAAACTGTAAATGATGAAGATTTGCTGATTGGATTCGGGAATATTTTGATGAGATCTTTAGTATTTATTTCTCCAGCACTTATACTTCTTTGAGCAGATGTTGTTTTTGAAGTTCCTGCAGCACACGGAAGATCTGTTCCCCAATTGGACGCATCCACACCAGTGAGGGTTAAAGTTGCTCCATTTCCTGAACTATCCTGAACTGTAGAACCACTTCCTTCGTTAAATTTCCAATAGGCTGCTAAAGAAGAAGCAGGAAGTGAAACATTACACATATTCTGGCTGATTTCCGTCTGACTTAACGCTCGCTTCCAAACTCTAACCTCATCTATTTTACCGTTAAAATTTCTAGATGTATTATAGGAATAACCAACATTAAAGGCTCCGTTTGAGCTAAGGCTTCCTGTTTGAGCTCTGCTTGCATCTAGAGTCCCATTAATATAAAGTTTCATTGAAGCTCCATCGTAAGTTGCTGCTACATGATACCAGGTATTAGCATTTAATGCTGTAGTGGAAGCCAGTTTTTGTTGTACATTATTGATACTTACTACAAATTGAAGTTTATTATTGGCCAGACCGGCATCTCCTAATCTTAATAACGCTGAATTAGAATCACCAACTTCTGTTCCCATAATAGACGAGATAAACGGAGATGCTGATTTGAAGGAGGAAGGCTTAATCCACCCTTCAAAAGACAATGCTGAACCTGTCAGATTAAGATTTCCGGCAGCTCCTGATTCACTTGTTCCATCCAGAGAAAGAGCATAAGAACCGGAAGGTGTTGTTCCTCCTGATCCACTGTTGAATCTTGGAGCAAACATATAAGCACTTTTTACACTGCAATTTGTTCTGATTCTCCAGTCATATTCGGTATTGGCTGCTAATCCGGAAACAGTTACAGAGGTTGAATTTGTTGCGGACACGGCATTAGTCCATGTTGTTGAAGAAGCTGGTTTATAATCAATATCATAAGTATTCGTTCCTACTGCAGACCAGTTTAATTTTGCGCTTGTTCCGGTAAGATTGCTTGTATACAATCCGATAGGAGCATCACAATTGGTTCCTTGTGACCAAGATTGTAAAGTTCCACTTAAAACGGTTGGTTGTCCATATAATGTTTGGGTTCCTGCGGAGAGTTGGGATGTTTCATTGGTTCCATGAAGATCATACCACATAAATACTCCATATCCGCCATTCTTTGTCTGAGTGGCCAGGCTGGTTGTCGTAGAATTGGAAGTATTTCCCATCCATACTGCTGCAGGAGAAATTTGGGCTTTGGTAAGCGGAGGAACATTTGGCGCAGAGAATGTTCCGTACATGGCATTCCAGCTGTAATTTACGTTATCTCCTACTCTGGCTCCATTCCATGAAAGCCTTGAAGCGGCATCTCCATAATAATAGAATGAAATGATTTTATCCGGAAGGAGTGCTCTTAATTCCTGAACAAGCATTACAAAAGAGCTGTCATTAGGCTGTCCAGTTCCATTTTTTCCATATTCTGAATATTCATCATCAAAATCAATCCCATCTAATCCGTAAGTATTTACTGTATTCGCCAGTTGCAAAGCAAAATCTTTAGCCGCCTCACGAGTAGGGAAATTACATATTCCTGCACCTTGGTGATTTCCAAGAATGGTAAGAACTACCTTCATTCCTTTCTGCTGAAGTGGTTTTATGTAGGTATCCGCATTCGTAAGAACTTTAGTAACATTATTATTAGAATACAAGTAGGCTCTTCCACGGCTGGTATCATAATTAATATTAGCCGCAAAAATATTCACCACATTGAATAGATAACTACCCGATGTTTGCAATTTGTACGCTCCTGCATTCAGGATGTTGTTATTGTTCACTTCTACATAGCATATCCCTGTAGGGGTAAGCTGTTGTGCATTAAGCAGAGAACCTGACTGTAGCGCGATGGCCATCAGTGCTGTGGTAAGGATTGATTTTTTTTTCATTGTATAATTTTTAAGGTGTTTTGATGTTTGATTTTTATATAGCATTCCCTGGATTCCCTCTTTTTCAAGGAAGGTATCTTAGAAGAATTGGCCATATAAAATGGAGGGTTATTTCAGTAATTCAGGGTTTTCGTTAAAGGTTTTCCATAACAATTCGCCAAATAATGTATTCGCCCATGCAAACCATTCTCTGGTAAATTTTTTGTCATTGTCTTTATGGAAGGATTCATGCATAAAGCCTGTCCCGCCGTGCGTTTTCTGTAAAGTATCTATACACCATTTGATCTCACCTTTATCTTTTGAAGTGAGCGCTTTCATAATGATACTCATAGGCCAGATCATATCCAATCCAATATGTGGCCCTCCTATCCCTTCTGCCAGTTTTCCTTTAAAGAAGAACGGGTTGTTTTCCGACCAGACAAATTTTCTTGTATTCTGATAAACAGGGTCGTCTGCTTTCACCGCATCCAGATAAGGTAATCCTAACAAACTTGGGCAGTTCGCATCATCCATCAGGTTATAACTTCCAAAGCCATTTACTTCAAAAGCATATATTTTTCCAAATTCAGGATGATTGTAAATTCCATATTTTTTGATGGCTGTATCTACTTCATCAGCAAGGCTATTTAATTGCTGAGCCAATGTTTTTTCATTTTTTATCTGAGAAACCATTTCTGCTGCCTGGCGTAAGCTTACCACAGCAAATAAGTTTGAAGGAATTAAAAATCCATATATTGTAGCATCATCACTTGGGCGGAACATGGAGCTGATAAGGCCTACAGGTTTTGTTGGGTAACCATATCCACCCATAGGAACTCCGTCGGTAGCCCAGGCTGTTGTGCGTTCAAATTGGTAAGGCCCTAAATCTTTTTTTCTCTGCTGTTCGGTAAAAGTCTGCAAAGTAAGTTTTATTCCCTGCAGCCAATTGTTATCAAATGGTTTTGTATCTCCGGTTGTTTTCCAGAAATGATAGGCCAGACGGATAGGGTAACACAGAGAATCGATTTCCCATTTTCTTTCATGGGTTCCCGGTTTCATATCGGTATGATCATACTCTTTCCATTTGCTTATTTTCTTATCATCATTGTAGAATGCATTGGCATAAGGATCTTTCAGGATGAAAGTGGTCTGCTTGTGGATAACTCCAGAAATCAGTTTATGAAGTTTCTCATCTTTCTTTGAGAACTGCAGATAAGGGAATACTTGTGCAGAGCTGTCACGAAGCCACATCGCGTCAATATCTCCTGTAATCACATAAGTATCCGGTGTTCCATTGGTTTCACTATAGAAGACCGTAGTATCTAATGTATTGGGGAAACAGTTTTCAAAAAGCCAGCTCAATTCTTTATTGTTTACTTTCTTTTTAAAGGCTGCAATAGCACTTTCTACAGATTCACTGGTAAAATGTCTTTTATCTTTAGAAACACGGACAATAGGAAAATCCTCTGTCACCAGGTTTTTGGCAAAAACATTCTGAGTAAATAGCAATCCAGCTCCTGCCAGTGCACTTGTTTTAATAAAATCTCTCCTTTCCATTGATACGTTTATTTCGTTTATTTTTTATTAGTCTTTATTTTACAGGCTTACTTCCCATTACAAATCTTAGCTCACCGCCATTCATAATATCACTGTGATTCAGTTCCCAGCTTTTATACTCTTTTCCGTTCAGAAACATTTTCTGTACGTAGATATTTTTATCTGAAATCTTATCTGCAATCACTGTAAAGGTTTTTCCGTTTTCCAATTGTAAAGATGCTTTCGGAAACTGGGGAGCTCCAATGGCATACACGGGCTTTCCTGGGGTAACAGGATAGAATCCTAATGATGAGAAAATATACCATGCTGACATCTGTCCGCAGTCTTCGTTATTTACAATTCCATCTGGTTTGGCGGCATACATATTATCACGGATGTATTTTACCATTTTTTGGGTTTTATAAGGACTTCCTGCATAATTATACAAGTATGGAACATGATGTCCCGGTTCATCTCCAAATCCTAAAGATCCGATAAACCCTGAGATATCTACATGCTGCTCACCTTCCATATGAAGGGCTTCAGAAAATGTCTTATCTAATTTTTCTTCAAACCCTTTCTTTCCGCCATATAGATTCATCATTTCATCGATCTGATGTGGAACAAAGAAATCATAAGCCCAGATATTTCCGGAAACCCAATGTGGTTGAAGCTTTTTCCAATCATTAAGAGGAAAGTCTGCTAAGAATTTCCCATCTTTTTGTCTTGGCCAAAAATGATTATTTTCTTTATTAAAAGTATTCAGGAAGTTCATAGAACGTTTTCTGTACACTTCTGCTTCTTCTTTCTTTCCTAATTTTTCTGCCAGCTGCTGAATACACCAGTCATCATAAGAATATTCTAAAGTTGCAGAAACGGATGCTCCATTTTCTGAAGGAGAATAGCCTAACTTAATATAATCATTAAGGCCACCTCCACCATCACTACTGCTCATTTTATCGGTCAGAGAAGCATCTTTCATGGCTGCAAACGCTTTTTCGCTATCAATACCTGGTACTCCTTTTGAAATAGCATCCCAGATTACTGATGCACTGTGATAACCTAGCATACAGAAATTATCATATCCGCATAATTCCCAGATTGGCATGTGATCTTTACGATCCGTATATCGGCTGATTAAGGAATTGGCAAATTCTTTTGTGTGTTTTTGATCCATAATAGTTAGCAAAGGGTGCGTGGCTCTGAATCCGTCCCAATAGGAATAAGTACTGTAGTTCGTAAACCATTTGGTATTCATATTTTCCTCGGCAGCTACGTAATCTCCGTTTACATCCATATAAAGATTCGGAGCAATAAAGGTGTGGTACACTCCTGTATAGAAAATTTTTCTTTGATTATCTGTTCCTCCGCTTACCTGGAATCTGCTGATAAGATCACGCCATGTCTTTTGTGCGGTTTCTTTAGCTTGTGCAAAATCTACGTTTTTAGCTTCTGCATCAAAGTTTTCCTGAGCATTTTCTGTGCTTACCGGAGATAGTGAAACTTTCACTTCGATGCTCTCATTAGCTTCTGTAGCAAATCTTACAAAGGCTTTCGCATCTTTAGCCAATGCAATTTTTTCGTTGTTTTTTATCTTTCCTTCAGCATATACTCCATAGGATTTGAACGGTTTGGAAAATTCCATAACAAAATAGGCAAACCTTTTTCCACCCCATCCATTGCTATAGCAATATCCTTTAATCTTATTGTTGCCTTCTACGCTTACTAATGTGTGGTAAATATTTCCGAAGATTTTATTGGTGGGATCAATAATGATATTGGCTTCATCAGTCTTTGGGAAAGTATATTTATGGAATCCCACTCTTGGAGAAGTGGTAAGTTCTGCTTTAACACCATAGCTATCCAGCATTACCGAATAATACCCGGGTACAGCAGTTTCTTTATCATGACTGAAGGTTGAGCGATATCCTGTTTCAGGTTTGTCTTCTGATCCCGGAACCATTTTTACCTGCCCTACCGTTGGCATTACCAAAATATCTCCAAGATCTGCCCAACCTGTTCCGCTAAGGTGATTATGACTGAATCCCATAATCGTTTTACTGCTGTAATGATATCCGGAACACCAATCCCAGTCACCACTTTTCGTATTCTGATCCGGGCTCAGCTGAATCATTCCAAAGGGTGTTGTTGCGCCCGGAAATGTATGCCCATGCCCTCCGGTTCCAATAAATGGATCTACCCAGGATAATACATCATTTTTATTTTGTTGGGCATTTGCTGTAAAAACTAAGGCTGTAAAAAATGAAATAAGCAGTTCTTTTTTCATGATGTTTAAAATAAGTAGATCAAGTATTAAAGGTATTTTTATCAAAAGTAAAAAATTTACGTGCTATTATTCGTACAGAACACCTTGCTTCGCTATTTTTTTTCACATTCTGATGAGATTTCTATATTTTTAAGCTTTCCGAGTATTAATCGGAAAGCTATATTGATTTTAAATTAAGGATTCATAATTTTAATCAGGTCATTGGTAACTTTAAAATTAGGCTTTAAAAGTCTGTCGTCATGTTGTGACTCAAGTGGAGCGTCGCGATCTATAGCATAAGAGAATACCCCTCCTTTCTTTCCTGTTGCAGGTTCCCAGCGGGTGTAATCATAGGCTCTCCCGGTACCATTCTGTGGATATTTTACATCATCCCAATAATTGGTAGGGTACCCTCTTTCTTCATAAAATGAAAAACCTGGTAAAAACTTTTTCATGCTGATATAAGGTGCATAGAGTGCAGAAACATTATTCAATCTTGCAATGCTACCGCCATACGCCTGATAGAATGTGTAATTATAATAAGCTGCTGTCTGAGTAAAAAAGTTTGTAGGATTCTGATTCGTATCATACACAAATAATTTTCCTGTTCCCGATTTTGGCCCAAAATACTTAGAGAGCGCTTTTGCTGCTGCAACATATTTAATGAGCGTTTCGCCTCTAGGATTACTTTCTATATCGATATCAACGCCATCTAAATTGTATTCACCAACCCATTTATCATGAATTCCCTTAGCCCATGCTGAATACCCTATAGAGTCCTGCGTTCCGGTTGTGGTAGCATTCTTCAGATCTCCTAATGTGATAATAACCTTTGTTCCTCTTTTATGAAGATAGGGTACATAATTTGTTTTTAACATATTCCAATAGGCATTACCAGGAGGTGTTTCATAGGGGAATACCATTGCGATATCCAGACTGTCTGGTAAAGACCTCATACTTGGAATATTTCCTGCCACGGTAGCACTATCTCTCCAGGTACGATAATATCCTACTGAAATTTCGTGATCACTATTCTTGTAAGCAATAAGGTTTTCAAATTTTGTTTTTCCACCTGAATTGCTGTCATTCGGTTCATTACTTGTACATTTTACAAATAATGCTGCTGTAATAAAGAGACCCGAGACTAAATAGAAGTTTACATGTTTCTTCATAGTTGTATTTTGAATTTGGTTGTTATATCATGAGATCCGGGAATTAAGTATCTTTTGGGAAACTAGATTGATAATACTTTAAATGGAGTTCTTTTTCATAAAATCGATGATTTCTGAAATATGTCCGAAGGCAATAGCCACTACAGTATCCGCTGCTCCATAGTATACTGTTACTTTATCACCTTCCGTTAAAGCGGCACAAGGGAAAACTACATTAGGTACATCTCCTGCCAACTCATACAACTCTGCGGGAGCTAATAAATAAGGTTTTGTTCTATACAATACTTTCGAAGGATCTTCAAGATCAAGCAAAGCAGCCCCCATTGAATATCTAAACCCGTTACAAGTATTGATTACTCCATGATAAAAAAGCAGCCATCCTTCTTCTGTTTTGATAGGAACGGGGCCACCGCCAATCTTAGTACACTGCCATGCACTGTCTTCAAAAGGAGTTACTTTCATCACACAACGATGCTCACCCCAATATTTCATATCAGGACTATAGCTGATATAAATATCTCCAAAAGGTGTATGTCCATTATCACTTGGACGGCTCAACATGGCATATTTACCATTGATTTTCTCCGGGAAAAGAACTCCATTTCTGTTGAAAGGAAGGAATGCATTTTCACATTGAAAAAATTCCTTAAAATCAAAAGTATATCCAATTCCGATAGTAGGCCCATTATATCCATTACACCATGTGATCCAGTAACGGTCTTCTATAAAGGTAACACGAGGATCATATTTGTAATCGGATTCAATCATATCGGTATTCCCCGCCTGCATTTCAATAGGATTGTGATTGATATCCCAATTGATTCCATCTTTACTAAACCCTGCAAAAATATTCATCTGTACGGCTTTATTATCGCAACGGAATACTCCTGCAAAACCATCTTCGAAAGGAATTACTGCGCTGTTGAATACACTATTGGATGTTGGTATTGCATATCTGTCAATGATCGGGTTTTCGGAAAACCTCCACATAATATCATTACAACCTTCCGGGCGATCCTGCCAAGGGATCATTACTGATTGAGCTGTCATAAAGTATAATTTACTTTTTAAAATTTATTTATTAATGATTGGTTCTTCTTTCTGATTTTCTGAATAAGGGAAAGGAACAAATAAAGTCACAAGAAATGCAGGAATTGTAGCAATCAGCACCCAGATAAAGAACATTTTATACCCTATCCAGTCACTAATCATTCCGCTGAACATTCCCGGAATCATTACTCCTAGGTTCATAATTCCTGTGGCAAAAGCATAATGGGCTGTTTTATGTTTTCCGGGAGCAATCTGCTGCATCATATAAAGCATTAATCCCACAAACCCGAATCCATAACCGAAATATTCTACAACAACAGCTATTCCTACAGGTAAAAGATCAACCGGTTGATAGTAAGCTAATAATGCATATACCACAAATGGAATATTGAATGCACAGCATAACCATATTAATGATCTCTTCAATCCGCGAGCTGAAATAAAATACCCCGCCAAAACAGACCCTAAAATAAATGCTGCAGAACCATAGGTTCCATAGATAAGCCCGATATCTGAAGTTGACAATCCCAGTCCACCTGAAGTTCTTGGGGCTTTAAAGAATAAAGGAGCAATTTTGATTGCAAAACCTTCTGCAAAACGGTACAAAATGATAAACAGGATACACCACAGAATTTTCTTTTTGGTAAAGAAAGAGGTAATCACTTCCCATAATTCTTGGCGAACATTTCCTGCTGTTTTTTCATCTTTCTGATTTTTCTCTTCTTTAGGTAAAATCAAATAATGATACGCAGCTAATGCGAAGAATAATAATGCATAAATCACCATAATGATCATCCAGGCATTGGTAACTCCTTTTGTTTTCTCTAAAACTCCGGCAACATATACTAAAGCTCCGCTGCTGATAATTTTAGCAAGATTGTAAAACGCTCCCTGCCAACCAATATATCTGGCCTGTTCTTTATTACTTAGAAAACCAATATAGGTTCCGTCTGCAACAACATCATGAGTTGCTCCACAAAATGCAACGACAGCAAAAAGCGCAATACTGTATTTGAAAAAATCATGTAAAGGCAGGCTTAATGCGATAAGAGCAAACAGAATTCCTATGGCAAACTGGGTAACAACAACGAAGAATTTTTTGGTTTTATAGATCTCCAGAAACGGGCTCCAAAGCGGTTTTAACGTCCATGAAAACATAATAAGTGCCGTCCAGAATGTGATCTGTGAATCCGAAACTCCCATGTCTTTATACATGATTCCTGAAACCGCATTAATGGTTACAAAAGGTACTCCCATTGCAAAATATAATGTGGATATCCAAAGAATCGGCTGAATCCGACGGGTTCCGGAGTTGTTTTTTCCCATATTTAAAAATAAGATTCTAAAGAAAAAGAGAACATCTCAAGGCTCATTCCGGCTAAAAAACGAAACTATAAATTTTTTGGAGAGCCTACGTACCTCTCCTGCCTGAATGAATCAGATAAATCTGACCTGAGATGTCTCTGTATGATTTAAGATTTGATTATTTTTTATCCCACCATAGCTTGGTACCTCCTGTATCCGGCCCATTAAGCATTTGTGCGGCTTGCTGATAATTATACAATGATGTTTTAGTACTGATGGTATAAGGAATTCTTCGAATCATTTCTTCCGTACTGATCGTTCCACCACTATTATTTTCTCTTACTTTGAAAAGAATCGGGTATCCTGTTCTTCTTTGTTCAGCCCATGCTTCAGGGCCATTAGGATAAAGAGAAAGCCATTTTTGAGTAATAATTCTTTCCAGCTTTCTTTCATTAGAGTCACTATTATTCCATGCGATGGTAATCGTACTTAACTGAGGATCTCCTGCATTTACGTTATTGGAAGCATTTTTAGGATCTACATAAGGCATTTCTGTATCTGTGGAGTTAGCAAGATAAGTACTTACATCCGCTGCCTTTCCCCATTCTCCGAAAGACTGCTGTACCCCGGTTTGATAATTAGTCTGTATATCTCCTGCTCCTGCATATCCTCTCAATGCCGCTTCAGCTTTTAGAAACCAGGTTTCTGCAGCTGTAAATATTTTAAGCTTACCATCTGTTGCTGAAAAATAATCTGCTGATGCCGCTTTTGCCTGAGGTTTAGAGAATTCTCCATAGGTCGACTTACCATTTAATAAATTAATTCCCTGACGTATTCCTAAATACTTATATTGGGTAATATCCTTAATCTGAGGATCTGTTGTTGGAAGGGCATAAGCAGGAAGTCTAGGATCTTTATACCCGTTCATATAAGCCATTAGAGGAGCTCCTATCATACAATCGCCATAGCTATAAATAATTAGACTTAATTCAGACTGACCTACACTTATTAAAGCATTATCTGTATTTTCTGTAATAAGTCCTGCGGATGAAGACAATGCTTCCTCAGCATATTTTCTTGATTTTGCAGGATCTGCATAACTCATTCTCATCGCCAACCTCAACTTAAGAGAATTAGCAAGTTTTGCCCACTGAACCATACTTCCACCGTACACTAAATCAGCTTTCTTAAGAGCTGATTTATCTTCTATTCTTTCCGTAGCAGAAGTTGCAATTACTTTTTGTAAGTCGTTGATAGCAGAGGTTAGATCTGCAATAAAATAATTATAAGCAGCTTCCTGAGAATCGAAGTCGGTTACTCCATTAGGATTAGGTGTTGAATATTTACTATATACAACTGGGCCATGATTATCGGATACTCTTGCAGCAGTAATCACTTTCAGTATGTTTTTTACAGCAAAGAAACCCGTAAAATCTCTCCCTGCATATATTTTATTAGCAGCATCATCAATAATCAGAGATAAATTGAAAATATCCTTTTGTTTATTGATAATTTTATTATTCCAATCCTCCACCATGGAATACGTCAGGTTATTTACTCCACCATTAAATGGAGTGGCTGTACTGAACATTCCGCTGTACATATCCGCACTAAGGTTAGGATACCTCTGATAATCTGCCTGCAACTCTCTTTGCATGGATTTCATAGGATCTACAATTGCCTTAAAGTCTGCATAAAAATTTTCCGGGCCACCTAATTTTTCTTGATTATACTGTTCAAAATCATTGGTACATCCTGTAGCTGAAAACAACATTACAGTTCCAAATGCTACTATTTTAATATGATTGAATTTCATTTTTGTAATTGTAAAAGTTAGAAATTAGCTTTTAATGATAATCCGATAGATCGGGTAACCGGCAATCCAAATGAGTCTACCCCTACTCCTCCTGGTGTATTTCCAGATACTTGCTCAGGATCAAACGGTGCTTTTTTATAGAAGAAAAAGAGGTTGGATCCCACTAAGCTAACTGTCGCATTTCTCATATATTTTGAGTTGACATCGAATGTATATGAAATAGAAGCCTGGCGTAAACGTACTGTTGTAGCACTGTATATATAAGCTTCATCAATTCCTTTTGCATACCCTTCTGTTGTTCCTACAGCTTTATAATATTCTCTTGGGTCTGTTAAACCTGTATAGGCTTGCCCTGCATTAGCTGTTCCTGGTGCATATACAGCATTAGGAATAGAGACCCCTCCGGCATTTCTTACATCAGCAGAAGCCTGACTTACCCCATAGAAGTCATTTGCTTTTTCAGTAAGAGAAAGAACCTGACCTCCAAATTTACCATCGATAAGGAAAGAAATTCCAAGTTTACCAATATTAAATGTATTACTGAATCCCATAATAAATTTAGGGTTTGGATTTCCTAAATAAGAAGGATTACTTTCTGCCATAGGAACTCCTTTGTCATTTACCAGAATACGCCCCTGCTCATCTCTTTTGAATTTTATTCCATAAAGGTCACCAAAAGATCCGCCCAATTTAAGTTGCGTATACTGTCCACCACCGGTAAGTGTAAAAAGCTGATCCTGCGGAATGCTTAAACTAGGTGGAAATAACTCAACAATGGTATTTTTATTAGCTGAACCGTTCACCATAGTTGTCCAACCGAATTTTTCTGAACTTAATACCTTATAAGATAATGAAGCTTCAAAACCGGTATTTTTAATTTTACCTGCATTGATGTAGTATGAACCTGTAGGAATTCCCCCTAAGTTGGAATAGATTGTTGTTTCCAGCAACTGATTGGTTGCGTTTGAATTATAATACGTAATATCAAAACTTAATCTATTATTCAATAATCTGAATTCCGTTCCTGCTTCAAAAGTCTTGTTTAATTCCGGTCTAGGGAAAAGTTCTTTGTATCTAGGGTCTGTAACAAATGAGCTCTTAGGGTATACGATATTTCCGGCATCTACTCCATAAGAATATCCTTTACCATATTCAACCATTGCATTGGAAATATTAGCTGGTAAACCTAAACCTACAGTCGCATAAGATCCTCTGATTTTCCAAAAATTAATAACTTCCGGAAGCTTAAAAATAGAAGATAAGATAGCATTTGCTCCTACAGATTCGTAATCAAATCCGGTTCTTCCAGTGAGAGATAATGTAGAGTCCCAGTCATTTCTAAAGGTCATATCTACATAAAACATATTTTTGTATCCTAATGAAGCACTTGCAAATACAGATTGTACCTGCTTTTTCATATTTGTATAGATATTGTGATATCCGTCTCCAGGTTTTCTATCTACATTCCATTGTAAATTATTTAATGTAAACAGATTAGGAGCAGCAAGATAAGCGTTATCTATTTCTGTTATTTTGTTTCTTGTCGTATTGATACTTCCTCCTACTGTAAAGTCTAATGAAATAGACTCACTTATTTTGGGACTACCAACCAATAGGATATCTCCATAGGTAGAGGAATTCTCATATACATTTTTTAGGATTCTTCCATTTTCACCCCCTGCTACAAGACTAGGTGCTGAATAAGCAGCAATATCACGCTGACTATCGGAGATATTCCAGCTGTAATTCCCTCTTGCTCTTGCTGATAACCAAGGGTTAATTTGGTAGGACAATGAAATAGCACCATAAGCATTTTTGTTGCTCACGGTAACCGGATTTCTGTTTAAAATCCAGTAAGGGTTTTGTGTTTCCGGGTTTCTTTTAAAACTTCCATCCGGCTTTATCTCCCACCAATTTTGTGCAGGCAGTAACCTTTCTTTATTGAGATAGGAATAATTATTCGGTCCGTATTGGTCAAAATCTACTCCTCTCGGTAACCAGTATAAAGAAGTCAAAGGTGAGAAAGAAGCTCCCGGCGTTTGTCTGTTTTTACTTTCCTGAATGGAACCGATAAAATTGGCATCCAATGTAAGTTTATCATCTAAGAACTTACTGGAGTTTCTGAATGAAACATTATACTGATCAAAATAGGACATTGGAACAATCCCTTTATTCGTTGTATTTCCAATGGAAAAATAGTTTGTTGATTTCTCATTTCCAGACTGGAAAGAAAGGCTGTTCACCCAAGTTGTCCCTGTTTTCAGAAAATCTTTAAGATAATTTTTAGATGCTCCTCTAGCGCCCCAGCTAAATTCGTTATCTCCTGCAGCCTGACCTGGCACTGCTGGATCATAAGATAAATAGCTATTTTGCAGTTTTGGAAGGCTGTATGCATTTTCCACTGTAAGGCTGCTGCTATAAGAAATTGAACTTTTACCTATACGCCCTTTTTTTGTGGTAATCAAAATAGCTCCGTTTCCTCCGGCAGAACCATATAATGCAGAAGCAGAAGCTCCCTTCAGGAAGTTCATACTTTCAATATCATCAGGGTTTATTGAACTCAATACATCTCCAGGATCCGGCATATTAGAATACTGTCCTATTTCTGCTGATTTCCCAGTTCCATTGATAATAGGAATTCCATCAATTACATATAAAGGCTGGCTATTAGAAACCGATTTATTACCTCTCATAATTACCCTTACCGAGCTGCCTACACCATTGGTTCTATTAATTTGTACATTGGAAACTTTTCCATTAACGGCGTTTAAAAGGTTGGGCGTTTTCACTTCTGTCAGCTCATCCCCACCAATCTGCTGACTGGAATAGGTAAGAGAGCGAGCCTGTCTTTTAACCCCCAAAGAGGTGACTACGACCTCCTGAATATCGGTTGCCTTTGTAGTGTCGGCCGCTTTTTTTTCCTGTGCTACTGCAGAAAGGGAAAAAACAAATAGAACCGGTATAACTGCTTTTCTCATAAGGTTTAGATTAGTTAGATTTAATTGAGAATCAATAACATTACTTTATTTTTCAACACCAAAAAGTTTATTGTTTTTTTAGCAATATTTTGGCATTTATGGATTAAATTATTTAAAGTTTCGTTAAGATTTAATTCACATTAACAAATCTAAATTTTGTTAACAGTCAGATATAATACTATTTTATCATAAAACGATATTATTTTTTCAGCGCCTTGATTTAAACACACCTAAAACACTCAATAACAATTAATTAAACCATTATCAAAACAAATAAAAAAAGAGGAATTATCTGAGAATATATTGGAATTGAAAAAGAAAGTTATGTGAAAATCAAGGAAAATCACAAAGTAGAAAATTCTCTGGTTATTCAATTTTTTTCACCCCTTTAAACTGCTCTTTAAATTCAGTCGGGGTAGTCTTTTTAATAGATTTAAAAACTTTATTAAAATTTGCGATATTATTAAAACCTGCTTCAAAAGCAATTTCAAAGACGGTAAGATTTTTTTCCATCAACCATCGGGCAGCATAACTTATTCTGATTTCATTAAGATAATTGATAAATGTTTTTCCTGTCCTTCTTTTAATAAACCTGTTGAACGTTACATTACTCATGTTCACCAATGAAGCCACCTTATCCAGGGTTATTTTAATTTCAAAATTCTTATGAACGAAATCATGAATCACCTTCATTTTATCATTATCATCGAAGGTTTCCGATTCAATACTGTAAGATGATAAAAATGTTTTATCTTCCGCAATTGCCAATTCATTGAGAATTTTCATAATTTCTATAAAAGATTCAAAACTATTCATCTTAGACAGATTGAGAAACGAATCTTTTAGTTTCTCAGCCGTTTCTGTCGAAAACAAAATCCCTCTGATCGAATCTTTCATTAGATTATTGATCGGCTTCAGAACATTTTTCTGCATCATAGACTGATTAAAAAAGTCTTGATTAAACTGAATGGTGATTTCGTGAGTTTTCCTGTTCTTACATTTATAATTAGCCCAACAATGTGGTAAGTTAGGCCCAACCAACACCAACTCTATATCCCCGATTTCTCCTGTATGATCTCCAATCATTCTGCGATATCCTTTTCCTTTGTACACAAAATTAATTTCAATCTCAGGATGATAATGATACGGAAAATCAAATGATGCCTTGATTCTGTCAAACACCAGAAAACTGTCTTCAGGAGATAGTGGAGTTATTTCTCTAAGAATATTTTCTAGTCCATTCATGCAGGCAGTTTTGAAAAAAATTAATAATAAGGTTCGCAGTACAAATATTGGTAAAAATGATAAAATAATACCAATATAAGCTTATGTTTTCTATTTTTTCATTGAAAATTTTCTCTCCATCTGCAATTTATAATTTAATAATTATGAATCATGTTTTTTTGTATATTTAATCCGAAATAATACTAAGGCTAAAGAAATACTCCTAAAAAAGGGTATTTTAAACATTAAATCAAACAATATTAAACAAAAATAATATGAGACGTAATGCAACAGCCGTTTGGAACGGTACCATTAAAGAAGGTAAAGGACATCTTACCACTCAAAGTACAACTTTGAACCAAACACAGTATTCTTTCAACAGCCGTTTTGCGGATGGAGTGGGCACAAATCCTGAAGAATTACTCGCAGCAGCCCATGCCGGATGTTTCACTATGAAACTGAGTGCAGAACTTTCACAAGCAGGATTCACTCCTGAAGAACTAACCACCACTTCCGTGATAACCCTTGATCCCAACATTGGAAAAATCACAAAATCTGAACTTACCCTAACAGCAAAAGTTCCAGGAATCACAGAAGAAGAATTTCAAAAATATGCCAAAATCGCAGAAGAAGGATGTCCCGTAAGCGCAGCATTCAATTTTGAAATTACCCTCAATGCATCATTGGCCTGATATATTTCAATTTCGTTTGTCATTTCACTCATAGCCTGAGTTTTTTATCAGTGTAAATTTATTTTACAAATAAAAATATACCGATTGGTATATTTTGTATATTTGCATTGTAAACAAGAACTGAAAATGTCAAAAGCAGAAAAGACCAAACAATTTATTATTGAGAAAACAGCAACTTTGTTCAATACCAAAGGCTATATTTCTACCTCTTTATCAGATATCACCCATGCAACTGGGTTGACGAAAGGAAGTATTTATGGAAACTTTGAGAACAAAGATCATGTTGCTATTGAGGTATATAAATATAATGCAGCACAGTTGGCCAAAATAATGAGTCGCTCTTTTAGTTCTCAATATCCAACGTCTGTAGACAAACTTTATGCTTTTGTAGATTTTTACAGAAAAAACTGGCACACTGTGTTTTTAAACGGAGGCTGCCCTCTTATGAATGCGGCAACAGAATCTGATGATGCTTTTCCCCTTCTAAAAACCCAGGTAAAAAGGTCTTTTGAAGAATGGGGTAAAAAAATATCAGCTGTAATTTTGGAAGGTCAACATAAAGAGGAAATCAGCAAAGAAGCAGATGCAGAGTATTATGCTTCTATTTTCATCATGCTTATTGAAGGAGGAATCTTACTTTCTAAAACAACAAGTGATGAAAAGTTTCTGAATATTGCATTAGACAAAGTAGCCAGCATGATCAGTAAAGAACTTAGCATCAGTTTATGATAAAACAAAAGCTATGACAACAAAAAAAGTCGCTGTTGTAGGTTACAACAGAATTCCTTTTGCAAGGATGAACACCGCTTACACAGAACAAGGAAATCAGGATCTTTTACTTGCTGCCCTCGGTGGGTTGATAGATCGCTGTCATCTGACAGGAAAAATTCTTGGTGAAGTAGCAGGTGGTGCAGTGATTAAACATATTTCGGAAAGTAATCTTATCAGAGAAACGGTAATGAATACTTCCCTCGATCCTGCAACTCCTGCGTGTGATCTCCAGCAAGCGTGTGACACAGGAATTGAAGCAGCCATTTATATTGCTAATAAAATAGCTTTGGGACAGATAGAATGTGGTATTGCATGTGGAGTGGAAGCCATGAGTAATATCCCTTTTGAATCTTCTCCAAGATTAAGAAAAGCACTATTAAAGGCTAATAAGGAAAAATCAGTATTTAAAAAAATAAAACATTTACTGAGTCCTTCCCTCAAAGATTGGATGCCTGTTCCCTATAAAGGACAGGAACCCAAAACTGGTTTGGTAATGGGAGAACATACTGAAATAACGGCACAATATTATAGAATATCCAGACAAGAACAGGATGAACTGGCGCTAAAGAGTCATCAAAATATGGCGAAGGCATATGATGAAGGTTTCTTTAATGATATGATTACCCCTGCTTTTGGACTGGATAAAGATAATAATCTCCGTCGCGATACCAGTTTGGAAAAATTGTCTCAACTAAAACCAGCTTTTGATAAACAGAACGGAACATTAACTGCCGGAAATTCGACTCCGTTTACAGACGGAGCTTCAGCTGTATTACTGGCAAGTGAAGAATGGGCAAAAAATAATAATCTCCCAATACTTGCTTATATTTCTTTTTCAGAGTTAGCAGGAATAGAATATGTCCAAAACAGACACAATCTCTTATTAGCCCCTGTATTTGCCGCAGAAAGAATGTTGAAAAAGGCAAAAATGAATCTGGAAGATTTTGACTATTATGAAATCCACGAAGCTTTTGCTGCTCAAGTACTAGCTACGATAAAAATCTGGGAAAATGACGATTTGGCTAAAGAATTCGGATTGGAAAAAGCATTAGGAAAAATCGATCGAAATAAGCTAAATGTGAAAGGAGGTAGTTTAGCTGCTGCCCATCCCTTTGCTGCAACAGGCGGAAGAATTATTGGAACCTTAGCAAAGCTTCTTGATCAAAAAGGAAGCGGAAAAGGGTTCGTTTCTATTTGCGCCGCTCGTGGACAAGGGGTCACCATGATTTTAGAAAAATAAAAAATCCTATTTTCTGGTAAAATTCACTGGCTCATCATAGAGCAATAAGAACCACCAAACAAAATGATAAAACACACGAAATGAAGATATCAAGCCCTTTATCTTATGGAAATTTAATTTATTTAACCCTTAAATCCCAAATTAATTATGAAAAGAGTTGTCGTTACAGGGCTAGGTGCACTCACCCCTCTGGGAAACAATGTCACAGATCTATGGCAAAATAGTATCAATGGAATCAGCGGCTCAAGATTGATTACCCATTTTAATATAGAAAATTCGAAGGTTCATTATGCCTGTGAAATCAAAAATTTTGATCCTAAAGTCTACCTGAATCATAATGAAATTAAAAGAAGTGACCTGTTCTCACAATATGCCATGTATGCTTCCTCCGAAGCTCTTCAGGATTCAGGTCTGGAATTAGAAAAAACAAATCCCTTTGACATTGGGGTGATATGGGGCACAGGGCAAGCCGGAATGTGGACTTTTGAAAATGAAGTTATGGAGTTTGCCAATGGAAATGGAACCTCGCGTTTCAACCCTTTCTTTGTTCCCAAATTTATTGCCAGTATGGCTTCAGGCATGATCTCTATGAAATATGGGCTTCAGGGAATCTGTTATTCAACCGTATCTGCATGTGCAACAGGAAATACCACCTTGATGGATGCTTTCAACTATATCCGGTTTGGTAAAGCGAAAGTAATCATCAGTGGCAGTTCTGAAGCTGCAATTACGCCTGCTTCAGTCGGTGGTTTTTCCGTGATGAAAGCCATGTCTACCAGAAATGATAAAACAGCAAGCCGCCCTTATGATGCAGAAAGAGATGGCTTTGTAATAGGAGAAGGTGCAGGAGCTCTGATATTGGAAGAATATGAACATGCTAAAGCGAGAGGAGCTAAGATTTATGCCGAATTGGCAGGAGCGGCAATGACTGCTGATGCCCACCACATGACTGCCCCTCATCCTGATGGAACTGGAGCGATAAAATCTATGGAACTTGCATTAAAAGAAGCCGGTGCCAATACAGAAGACATCGATTACCTCAATCCACATGCAACTTCTACTCCCCTTGGAGATCTTATTGAAATAAAAGCAATCAGTAGGTTATTCAAAGGCAGTAAGAATCTGGACATCAGTGCTACAAAATCAATGACCGGGCACTTATTGGGTGCTGCAGGAGCGGTGGAAGCAATTCTTTCTATTAAGACTATTGAACAGGGCGTAATCCCTCCAACGATCAACCTCCACCAAATTGATGAAAACGTTCCGAAAGATGTCAACATTGTCTTTGGAGAGGCTAAAGAAAAAGAAGTTAATTTTGCATTGAGCAATGCCTTTGGATTCGGAGGTCATAATGCGAGTGTAGTTTTCAAAAAGTTCAGCTAGTTCTGAAATAAAGATATTTAATAAAATCCCTGCGTGATTATCATTCAGGGATTTGAAAAAAAACAAATGATTGTAACCAATTTGCAGATAGATTCATAATGGTATTCTTATGTTCCCTCACAGATTTTACCTGATTCTTTTTATAATTAATGAAAGACTCTCAATAAGGATAGCTCAGAAGTGTTTCTAATAGTCGTTCAAAAAACAGAACACAAAAGGTAAATCTAAAGCCACTGCCCATGAATAAAGAGGCCGTGATAATTTTGAAAAAAATAGTATCAATATAAAATAGCTTCAAAAAGTAAAATCTTTTATTATGCGTCAAATAATATGATTGATTATTCGTCTACAGCGAAAGAAAAATGATAATATTGCAAACGGAAATTCAGATGATAAAAGAAAGAAGCAAAATACATGGATAGACCCGGTTTATCACATGAAAGTCTAATCGATTTAAAATTAGTAACTAAAGTATGAAGAGAGTTGTCATTACAGGATTAGGTGCTGTGACACCTTTGGGAAACAATGTTGAAGATTTTTGGCAAAGCAGCCTTAAAGGCATCAGCGGTGCAGGATTAATCAAGCAATTCGATACAGAAAAGTTTAAGGTACATTTTGCTTGTGAGGTAAAAGACTTTGATCCAAAGCTGCATCTTACCCACAACGAAATCAAAAGAAGTGACCTTTTTACACAATATGCAATGTACGCTTCTGCAGAAGCAATACAAGATTCAGGTTTAGATCTTGAAAATATGGATCCTTTCAACTCCGGAGTAATCTGGGGAACTGGACAAGGCGGAATGTGGACTTTTGAAAAGGAAGTAATGGATTTTGCACAGGGTGATGGTACCCCTCGCTTTAATCCCTTCTTTGTCCCTAAATTTATTGCCAATATGGCTTCAGGAATGATCTCCATGAAATATGGACTTCAGGGAATCAACTATACCACAGTATCTGCTTGTGCAACCGGAAATACAGCATTAATGGATGCTTTCAACTATATCCGTCTCGGAAAAGCAAAAGTAATCATCAGTGGCGGCTCTGAAGCGGCTATTACTCCGGCTTCAATTGGTGGATTCTCTATTATGAAAGCAATGTCTACAAGAAATGATGATTTTGCTACAGCCAGCCGCCCTTATGATGCGGAAAGAGATGGTTTTGTAATGGGTGAAGGTGCGGGAGCATTAGTTCTTGAAGAATATGAACATGCAGTAGCAAGAGGAGCAAAAATCTATGCAGAATTAGCAGGTGCCGCTATGACAGCAGATGCTTATCACATGACAGCACCTCATCCGGATGGCGTTGGGGCTATTAAAGCAATGCAATTAGCCGTAAGGGAAGCAGGTGCCAATATGGAAGATATTGATTATATCAACCCACACGCTACCTCTACTCCATTGGGAGACCTGATTGAATTAAAAGCCATTAACAATGCTTTTAAAGGAAATAAAAAGCTCGATATCAGTGCAACAAAGTCAATGACAGGGCACTTATTAGGTGCAGCAGGTGCAGTTGAAGCCATCCTTTCTATCAAGGCTATTCAGAATGGTATTATTCCTCCTACCATCAATCTTCACCGTATTGATGAAAATATTCCAAAGGATATTAATATTGTATTTGGAGAAGCTAAAGAAAAAGAGATCAATTTTGCATTGAGTAATGCTTTTGGTTTCGGAGGGCATAATGCGACTCTAGTATTCAAAAAATTCAGCTAGTTCTGAAATAAAGATAATTTTAATCCCTGTGTTTTTACATAGGGATTTTTTATTTAAATAACAGATAGGCAGACAGGATATTCTAAAGTCTCCCAGTATTATTGGGAATGAAAAAATCATCAGCATTTTCTACCATTGGAATATACAGTCTTGTCCACTCTTCACAATCAATCATATCCCAACTATGCCCCTCGCCTTCAATATCTTCTGCCAAGAGAATAACTCCTGGCTCAATTACAAATGTTGAGCCATCAGTAACCTTAAATCTAACAGTTCCTTTAATGGTAACAACATATTGTTTTCGTGGAGCAATATGGGTGTTTCTTTCCCATTCTTCCGTTTGATTACTGATCCAAAATACATGAGCATTAATGTGAGTTAAAGCAGGTATTTTTCACTCTTCAAAAGTACATGATCCGTCCGGATTACTCATTAACCTTATAGCAGGAACACATTCTGATGATACTTTGGGGGATACATCCGCATCTTGGTTATTTTTATATTCGGCATTCATAAATCCAATAATAATTCCTGTTAAGGATTAAAGTTTCTGATGATAATGTATTCAAAAATTAAAAAAGCAGTCAAATTTGACTGCTTTTTCGTTTATGCTTTTAACCATTCCGAAGAGGAAAGGTAATTCTGATCAGGATAATAGATGAATAATAAATTTCTACCTTTTATTGTATTGATCATTGATTGCGACAGTTCTCTTGGAACCGCAGGGCATCCCCAGCTTCTTCCAATCCTTTTATGCACTGCGGCAAATGCGTCACTTACATAATCTGCGCCATGCATTACGATCGCTCTTTTATAGGCAGCATCATTGAATCCTTTATCCATTCCCAATAATCTCAATGAGTACCCATTATCTCCCTGATACGTTGCATCTGTGATATAAAATCCCATGCTGCTCTGTCGCGAACTTTCCGTATTAGAAAAATTCGTAGCAAATTCTTCACCTGTATTTTTACCGTGAGCAACCAATGAGTTGAACAGTACTTTTTTGTCATTCAAATCAATCACCCAAAGTCTTTTGGTATTGGAAGACATAGAAAAATCGCAAACAGTAAGTAAATGCGATTCATCAGTAAGTAAACCTGCTTTCTTTAGATTCTCAAATCCTGTTAATGCTTTAGAGAAAACTTCATAGTTCAGCTCATGTTCAGGATCAAATTCAATTGATTTGTATAATACTTCTGATGAAGATACTGCCATGGTAGTATTCTTCTCAGATTTCGTGTCAGCTACTCTTTCCGTCTTTGTTATGTTAACGTTTTCATTCTTCACCACCGCTCTTGGAGAAATGTAGAATGAAGTCGTCACCATGTAAACAAGGCCTATTACGCCATAAAATCCTTTCATTCAATAATATATTAGTACCAAATTAGTGGGGCAAAATTATAAAAACATCACTATCAGCCACTTATAAGTCTAAAAAGTTTAACTGAATTTAAGAAACTTTAACGTCCTGATTCTGTGAAATAAAGCCATTATTTTTGCGAATCTCCAACAAATTCCAGACTGATAGAATTCATACAATATCTCAATCCTGTCGGCTTTGGCCCATCATCAAACACATGTCCTAAATGAGAGTCACATCGCTTACAAAGCACTTCTACCCTCTCCATTCCATAAGCTGTATCTCTTTTATAATAAACGCCTTCTTTATCTGCTTCAAAGAAACTTGGCCATCCACAACTGCTCGAAAATTTTGAAGTAGAACGGAATAAATGATTTCCACAAACTGCACAATAGTAGTCTCCCAACTCATCAAAGTCATTATATTTTCCGGTAAAAGCTCTTTCTGTTGCAGCTTCTCTCGCAATTGCATAAAGATCCGGAGCCAGGATTTTCTTCCATTCTTCGTTGGAAATATTCAGTTTGGTAGTATCGGTTCTTGAATAATATGGATTGTTTTTTGCTTCTTTATTTTCCATAGAAGTAATTTTAATAGGTTGCTGTTTCTGCGTACATCCATGCAGAACAATTAATATGATGGCTGAAATTAAAAACTTCATCGTAAGTTTTAACGTTTAAAGTATAATAAACCTTTTATACGTTTTGAACTAAAAAGCTTTATTAACATTCAATGGTTTCATAACCAAATTTAGTAAATTTGAGAATATGAATGACGAAGCAAAAAGAAAACAGCTTAGAAAATATAAGGCATTTGCCACAGGATTGTTTGTTCTGATGGCTCTTATTTTCATTGTGACAACTATTATGCAAAAATCCAGTTCTTCTCATTGGATCGGCTATGTACGGGCTTTTGCTGAAGCTGCTATGGTAGGTGCATTGGCAGACTGGTTTGCGGTTACTGCTTTATTCCGTCATCCGCTAGGCCTTCCCATTCCACATACTAACCTGATTGAAAACAGTAAACAAAAATTGGGTGATAACCTGGGAAGTTTCGTGGTGAGTAATTTTCTATCTCCTCAGAATATTCGTCCTTATATTCAAAGAATTAAGGTTTCAAATTTTGTGGGTGAATGGCTTGGAAAAGAGAAAAACCAGGATATTCTGATCAAAAATCTTTCGGATATTGTTCTTGATATTCTCAATAAACTTGATGATTCTACTGTGAGTCAATTTATCAGTAAAAAAGTGTCAGAAATGACGGATGATATCAAGCTTAACAAAGTGGTAGGCAGCGGAATCAATTATATTCTGGAAAAGAACGATCATCAAAGGATCATTACCAATCTTTCAAAGCAAATTAAAGACTATATCATTCAAAATGATGAAATGATAAAAGACAGGGTAAAAAAAGGAAGCTATTCTTTTATTCCATCTTTTGTGGATAATAAAATTGCTGACAAAATTGCTGATGGATTATCTGATTTTTTCAAAGAGATAGAGGAAAATCCCAATCATGAAGTAAGAACATTGATCACTCAAAAAATTCATGAATTCTCAGTTGATCTTAAAGAAGATCCGAAATGGGATGAAGAATTTAAAACCATTAAAAACGGACTTCTTAAAAATGATAAGCTGGATGAATATTCTAATGATATATGGGTTTCTATCAAAAAAACATTGATGAAAGAACTCCAGGAAGATCATTCCGCTTTGAAAAATTATCTTTCCAAAAACCTGAATGAGTTTTCACAGAACTTAAAAACAGATGAAAATCTTCAAAATAAAATTGATTACTGGGTTCGGGCAACTGCTTATAAATATATCCTGAAAAACACTCATCAATTTGGCAACCTCATCAGTACTACTGTCGGGAACTGGCAGGGTAAGGAATTAAGTGAAAAGCTGGAACTGGAAGTAGGAAAAGATCTTCAGTTTATCCGTGTGAACGGAACTTTGGTGGGAGGTCTTGTAGGGCTTATTATCTATACGATTGCCCATTTCTTCATTTAATAAAGGTAATATAACCATGAAAAAACTTCTTATTTTTCTCTTTCTGACCTTTTTCCTTTCTGGAAAGAGCCAAAAAGTTGAATTAAAAGCAGTCACAGATTCTTCTCAGATCTTCAAGGGAGAAATTGCGGGTGTTCCTATTACCTTACAGCTTCATTATGCTGGTATTCCGGATTGTAGCTTATATCAGTATTTTGTAGATGGCTGGTATTATTACGATAAATATCAGAAGAAAATCCTATTAACAGGGCTTTATGATTATGGTAAACTGTTTCTGTATAATTTCGGAACAAAACAAAAACAAAATTCTAAACGGCTTAGAGAGCTGATCAATTCACCCCAGGATGTCGAAAAGGTCGTTGAAATTGCCCAAAGCCTTGCTCCTAAAGAATCTATTCTATTTGGTCAAAATCAGACCAGAGAAAATCCTATTACAGGAAGCTTTTATATGGAAAATAAGGATAACCCTCAGTCTGCAAAGCTGTTTACTGCTAATGATATGATCTACCGCTACAACAATTATATTATTTTACCTAACCATAAAAGAATAAATACCTTCGATATCATTAACCAATATGGAGGTAATGAACTTATTTCTTATATATCTGAGGAAAAGGGAAACCGGGTTTTACTGTATTTCGATCATACCTCAAACCTTAATGCCTGTGGAAGATGTGGTGCCAGCGAAGGTGAAAAAGGGTACAGAGTTCTGTACTTTACCAAAGACTGGAATTATAAACACTATGAAGAATTCCTTACTGAAAGCTGCCTGGAAAATATTTATGATACGACCAAGAGAACATCAAAGGACGGCAAAACGATAATGTATAAAATCGGTAAATCGGATTCTTCGCCAGCTTATACTCTAACGATCGATATTAAAAATGCAGCTGTAAAAAAGTTAAAATAAAGGTTTTTATGTGAATTACAGCTGATAGCATTCATGAAAGTTCAAACATTTATCGCTAAAACAAAAAAAAGAGACCAGATGGTCTCTTTATATCTATCTTGGCAATCTGCTTGCTCTTTTTAAAATCTCTTTATTGATTTCGTTAATCAATTCCGGGCCTTCATAAATAAATCCGGTGTATAATTGAACCAAACTCGCTCCTGCATCTAATTTTTCAATCGCATCTTTTGCGGAGTGAATTCCTCCTACTCCAATGATTGGAAATGCCCTGTTGCTTTTATCCGAAAGATATTTAATCATTTTTGTACTTCTCTCATGGATAGGTTTACCACTTAAACCTCCGTTTCCAATTTGCTCTAAAGCTTCAGGGGAAGTCTTTAATCCTTCTCTGTTGACAGAGGTATTGGAAACAATTACTCCATCTATTTTTGTTTCTGCAATCAGATCTACAATTTCGTCTAGTTGAGTATGATTAAGATCTGGCGCAATTTTAAGTAATATTGGTTTACGTACAGATTTTGACTGATTGATTTTCTTTACTTCTGTAATCAGCTCACGAAGATATTCTACGTCTTCCAGTTTGGCGTGGCTTCCTACATTCGGACAGCTTACATTCAGTACAAAATAATCTACGTGTGGATGAAGCCCTTCAAAACAGTCCAGATAATCCTGAGTATAGTTTTCGGGTTGAGTATCTGTATTTTTTCCTATGTTTCCACCGATGATGATTTTTCCTTTGTTTGATTTCAGTTTTTCGATCGCAGCCTGTAGACCATCATTATTGAATCCCATTCTATTGATAATTCCACCATCTTCAATAAGACGGAATAATCTTTTCTTAGGATTTCCTGCCTGAGCTCTTGGGGTTACCGTTCCAATTTCTACAAATCCGAAACCAAGGTCTCCCAGCTCGTTGAACAAAACAGCGTTTTTATCAAAACCGGCAGCCAGTCCTACAGGATTTTTAAATTTCAATCCGAAAACTTCTCTTTCCAGACGTTTGTCTTCAATAGGTTTTGGGAAAAATAATTTAGTGAAGAATCCAAAATTCTTTAGCATCGAAAAAGTAAAGTGATGCACTTCTTCGGGATCAAATTTGAAAAGAATCGGACGAATGAGCGATTTGTACATTGAAAAAAAGTTTTACAAAATTACTCATTTTAAAATTAATGGTTGATTAACCTATGATATTTTATCAAATTGTTTAATCTATAGCATCTATAAAAGACGAAAACAATTGGTTAATCTTGATATCCTTGTCAAGGATTAGCTTCCTCCTTTGGTTATCCATTAAGAATATGCACTCAAATCAAAATTCAAAAGATCCCCTACTCTTTTAAACTCTTGATCTACCTTAGCATTCAGGACTATGTTTTCGTTGGTAACAGGATGATTGAAAATTAATTGATGGGCATGAAGCGTCATTTTGTTGATTCCAAATGTTTGGAGCCACAGCTTATTTTGTTTATTGCAACCATGTTTACGACAGCCTAAAATAGGATGCAAAATATGTTTAAAGTGTTTTCTTAATTGATGAAATCTCCCCGTTTCAGGAATGGCTTCTACTAAACAGTATCTTGAAGTCGGATGTTTTAAAAAGGGTAAATCTATTTCTGAAGTCTGCAAACGACGATAGTATGTCACTGCATTTTGTGTGACTTCATTTTCATTAACCAGATCATAATCGATGGTTTCTTCCTCTTTCGCCCAGCCTCGTAGAATGGCAATATATTTTTTTTCAACTTCTCTGGTTGCAAAACGCTCGCTCATGATTCTAAGCGTATCTTTATCTAAGGTAAACAATAAAACCCCTGACGTTTTTCTGTCTAAACGATGTACAGGATACACTTTTTGCCCAATCTGATTTCTCAATTCCTGGATCGCATAAGTATCTGCTTCACCCGCATAAAAGGATTTATGAACCAATAATCCACTGGGTTTGTTGATAGCAATAATATGCTCGTCACGATAAAGAATTTCTAACATGAGGCAAAAGTAGAGATTTTTGGAAAGAAAAAACATTATCAATTTTAACTATTTGAGATCAAGTTTCTTCTTATTCACTACAGAAAAAATGATTAGGTTTGTATTAACAAGCATTTATTATGAGAAAACTATTATTTCTTTTTATTATGACTTATAGTTTTTCACTATTTGGACAAAATAGTGAAAATACGGTAGTTCACCCCCCGCCAGGACAAGGAGACATTAACAAACAACCGGAGAAAGATAAAATTTATTCTAAAGTTGATAAAAAAATAGAGTTTAATCCTAAAAACCTATCTCAATCCTTTGATTATTCTGTTATAGACACTGAGCATAAACCAAGTGAAAACACTTTTGTTGTCTCTTTTGTTTCAGAAGTTCATAAAAAGATATCAAATCTAAAAATAGAAACAGGCAAAAATCAAGATATAACCGCAGAATTAATGAGAATGTTATCACGTTATAACTTTTATCCTGCCAGTGTAAATGGTTGGTTTGTTCGAAGCTATTGCAAATTGAAATTTATCTTTGACTATGATAATAATTCAATGGAAATAATTGTTTTATAAAATTGATGGTATTCTAAACAGGTTTTTGAAACCCGTTAGGTCTGTAGATGCACAGAAGTTAATAGCCCTGATTGAGCGGTATGTCTGAGCTCTTTTGTGAGTTTCGGCGGCGGCTTTGCCGCCGCCGAAACTCACAAAAAGCGAGTAGCGAAAGCAGGTTCCCGGCTCCTGAAAACGAAAATCAAACTATTTAATGGATTATTAATAGCTTTTTTTGCTGAATCTCATGATTTTGGATCCAATTTGCTATTTTTGCACATCAGACGTAAAAAAATTATGGCAAAGCAAGAAGATGTTTTCAAGAAAGTAATTTCTCACGCTAAAGAATATGGGTTTATTTTCCCTTCGAGTGAGATCTATGATGGTTTATCCGCTGTTTATGATTATGGGCAGAACGGGGCTGAACTTAAAAATAATATCAAACAATACTGGTGGAAAGCTATGGTACAGCTTAACGAAAATATTGTGGGTATTGATTCAGCGATCCTTATGCACCCAACAACATGGAAGGCATCAGGCCACGTAGACGCTTTCAACGATCCATTGATTGATAATAAGGATTCTAAGAAACGTTTCAGAGCAGACGTTTTGGTAGAAGACTATTGTGCTAAAATTGAAGATAAAGAGAATAAAGAAATCGAAAAAGCAGCGAAGAGGTTCGGAGAAGCTTTCGATAAAGACCAGTTTGTTGCTACGAATCCAAAAATTTTGGAATACAGAGCGAAAAGAGAGGCTATTCTTTCAAGATTGGCAAAGTCTTTAGAAAATGAAGATCTTGCTGATGTAAAGGCTTTAATTGAAGAACTTGAAATTGCTGACCCTGACACAGGTTCTAAAAACTGGACAGAAGTAAGACAGTTCAACTTAATGTTCGGAACTAAATTAGGAGCTTCTGCAGACAGTGCTATGGATCTTTACCTAAGACCGGAAACGGCTCAGGGTATTTTTGTGAACTATTTAAATGTTCAGAAAACTTCACGTCACAGACTTCCTTTCGGTATTGCACAAATCGGTAAGGCGTTCAGAAATGAGATTGTTGCAAGACAGTTTATCTTCAGAATGCGTGAATTCGAACAAATGGAAATGCAGTTCTTTGTAGCTCCGGGTACAGAACTTGAATTCTACGAACAATGGAAACAAAAGCGTCTAAACTGGCACTTAGCATTAGGATTAGGGAATGACAATTACAGATTCCATGATCATGAGAAATTAGCTCACTATGCGAATGCTGCTGCTGATATTGAATTCAACTTCCCGTTTGGTTTCAAAGAATTGGAAGGAATTCACTCAAGAACTGATTTTGACCTTAAGGCTCACGAAAAGTTCTCTGGAAGAAAACTTCAGTTCTTCGATCCTGAAAGAAATGAAAACTATGTTCCTTATGTAGTGGAAACTTCTGTAGGTTTAGACAGATTATTCTTATCTATCTTCTCACACTGCTTAAAAGACGAAGTTTTGGAAGACGGTTCAGAAAGAACAGTTTTATCTTTACCTCCGGCATTAGCCCCAATTAAAGCAGCGATCCTTCCATTGATGAAGAAAGATGGCTTAGCAGAATATGCTGAGAAGATCTTCAACGATCTGAAGTATGATTTCAACTTATTCTACGAAGAAAAAGATGCGATCGGAAAACGTTACAGAAGACAAGATGCCATTGGTACTCCTTACTGTATCACTGTAGATCACGATTCATTGACGGATCATACAGTAACCATCAGAGACAGAGACACCATGCAGCAGGAAAGAGTTCCGGTTTCAGAGTTGAGAAGAATCATTGATGAGAAAACCAACTTCAGAAATTTACTTTCTAAAATATAAAATAAAAGCCTTGATTAAGTCAAGGCTTTTTTGTTTTTATACAATCTCTCTTATTTCATTTTATATTGTGTGTTTCTGTCTAAAATTATTTTAAATTTGTTAAAGACCGAATACCAAAAAATGAGAATATTAAAGTACATGATAGGTGGAGCAGCAGCCGGAGCCGCAGCGGCTTACCTTTTTGGATATGATTATTTATTCAGTGGAATTTCCAAGACTTATCTTAAAGGGAAATCAAGTGCCTTTATTGATGATGGAAACCTGTTCCCCAGCAATCCTATTATGACAGAGTCTCCAAAACGATGGGAAGAAGACTCCGAATACAATACAAAAGAACTACCTAAAGTTTTAGTTGATGATTTAAAACATTCTAAAACAGCAGCATTTGTAGTCATAAGAGAGGGTAAAATTCTTCATGAACAATATTGGGATGGATACAATCAGCTTTCACAAACCAATTCCTTTTCCATGGCAAAGGCTGTTACGGTGATGCTTTTGGGAAAGGCTCTGGAAGAAAGACTTATTAGCTCAATTGATGAAAAGCTTTCTGATTTTTATGCTGAGTTTAAAGAGAAAGCTTTTGGAAATGAAGTAACTCTTAAAAATCTGGCTCAAATGGAATCGGGTCTCGACTGGGATGAAAACTATAATAATCCATTTCTTCCCAATGCCAAAGCCTATTATGGAAAAAGCCTTGTAAAAGCTGTATTCTCGAGAAAATTTAAAGAAAAACCAGGAACAAAATTTGAATACCAAAGTGGCTCAACACAGCTACTTGGTTTTGCTCTGAAAAAAGCGTTGAAAAAGCCATTAGCGACTTATCTTTCTGAAAAATTCTGGATTCCACTGGGAATGGAACAAGACGCGAAATGGAGCACAGATGATCATGGTATAGAAAAAACCTATTGCTGTATTCATTCTAATGCAAGAGACTTCGCTAAACTTGGGCAGTTATTTCTAAATGATGGTAAATTTGGGAACCAACAGATTCTTAACACAGATTTTATTGAGCGGATGAGAACTCCTACAGAAAAGTCTGAAAACATTTATGGAATGGGACTTTGGATCAACCATGATAATCCTATTAAACACTATTATTTCCTAGGACTTCAGGGACAATATATCATTATGGTTCCGGAACACAATATCGTCATTGTAAAGACCGGAAGCTACGCCAACAATCCTAAAAATGACAGAGGGAGACCCGATCAGGTGAAGTTCCTGGTCAATGAGGTTGTGCAGTTATTTCAATAAAAAGTATGGAAAAATACAGTTCAAAAATAGACACTTATATCGAAAAGTCTCAGGATTTTGCAAAACCAATTCTGAACTATATCCGCGAAACGGTTCATGAATACTGTCCTGACGCAGAAGAAACCATGAAATGGAGTTTTCCACATTTTATTTACAAGGGCAAAAATCTCTGCGCTATGGCTTCCTTCAAGCAACACTGTACGTTCGGATTCTGGCTGGAAAAGGAAATGAAAACCATGCATGAAATCACCCAGGATATTGAGAAGAACTCCATGTTCAGCCTGGGAAAGATTACAAAATTGGAAGATCTTCCCTCAAAACCTCAGCTGAAAAAGGCTATTAAAGAAGCCATGGAGCTCACGGATATGGGCGTTACTATGAAAAAAGCAGCTCCCTCCAAAACAGAAATAGAAATTCCTGATTATTTTCAGTCTGCCTTAGATGCACACAAAAAAGCTTTAGAAGTTTTCCAGAAAGCCTCCCCATCATTCAGAAAAGAATACATCACATGGATTACTGAAGCTAAGACTGAAGCTACCAGAAATAAAAGAATGGAACAAGCTTTGGAATGGATTGGAGAAGGCAAAGGAAGAAACTGGAAGTATTAAAGAAAATGATCTAAATTATTCTTTAATCCGGAACTTAAAAACATTACCCATTATAGAAAAATTAAAGCCCCAAAATTGGGGCTTTATTAGTTATGATATGATAAAAGTTGTTTTTATCCATTAGCAGTCATATCCATCTCTTTGTTCAAATTTGTTGGCATTTCACCATATAATTTAAAAATAAAAATGAATACTTGTTTTATAAGTTATCGCTAATTCGAACATTTTAATTAGATCTGCCACTCCGTTAGAAGTTTTTTGTAGTTCAACATAAGCGTTCAAAATATCATTTAAATCAGTAATATGTTCATCTTCAAAATCATCAATATTACTATTTGTTATTTCATTGATTAATGAGAAAACTCCTTCCTCCCATAATTTTTCAAATTCTTCATCTGTTAAATTCAATTCTACAACTTGTTCGGGGGTTGCAGTATCATAATCTAGTGCAATTTCAGCTTCTTTATCCTTTGGAACAATTATTAATTTTGACATATTTAATTAATCTATATTATTAAAATGAGTTACTTGATTATATTCACTTTGACTTCTTCCTACTGTTCTTCCTCCTTCTATTTTATTATTGGGTATATTTCCTTCCATATCTAAATAATTTCTCTTACCTGATAGATTTGTGTTCTCAACTCTAAAATAGTTTCCATTATTGTCATAGACTACCTGTATTCCCGATTCAGAATTAGTATAAATTGTTTTTCCTTTTGCATTTGTAACCCCTTTTGCTTCAGGAGCAAATTGTTGAATTGCTTCTGATAAACTAGCACTTTCCCACTGAGAAGAATATTGTGCTGCTCTTTGCGCTCCTCCACCTCCTGAAACTTTACTCATTTGCGATCTCGAAAGTCGAGATCCTTCTAAAGAAGCAGTACCTGTTTCAGTTGTGGCCACTTTTCCTCCTACTTTATGGGTAACTACCACAGCTGCAACCATCACAGTTGCAGATCCTATAGCTTCAGGATTTCCCTTTAGCACACCCTTTCCTGTATGAATAATTGTTTTTGCCCCAGATACTTCAGCTGCTATACTACCAATTTGTTTACCTGCTCCTGCTAATCCTCCTTTTTGATAAGCTTTATAGGTCTTAAATACATTTACAGTTCCTTCAAGTACACCATTAATAGGGTTTGCCGATTGTATACCTCCTACAACTAGTCCTTTTGTAGCATTCCAAGCTCCTCTACCAAAAGCTTTTACATCATTCCAACTGCAACATCTTTTTGCCTCCCTGCCATCAGGGTCAATAAACATAATAGGATTATCATAAGCATACGTATAAGGATTCCATCTTCTGGAAGTTTCCGCTAGTGGATCAATTACCCCCCATCTACCTAAATCAGGCATATACATCCTTGCTCCATAATCATACATTCCTGTTTCCTGGAGCTCTTTGCTATTATATTTATAATTGTAGTTTATACCATACTCTCCCAATAATGAACTACCTCCATTATACCCTTCATGTTTTAATCCAAATGGATAATAGTTTGTTTCTTCAATAAGGTGTCTTCCTCCACCTTTTCCTGCTTTCAAACTATATCTGGTATTTCCCAGATGATCTTTCAGGTTATAGAAATACTCACCTCTTTCAAAGTTATAAAATCCTTCGGATGTTGGATAGAATTTAAGAATATATCCACTATCATAGCTATTTTGAGCTGTATTCATTTTGCTATACTGCCTTTCATACTGAAATCCGTCAAGATAATCAGTTTCTGAGAACTGCTGACCATAAGGACTGATCTCATCGACTCTTTTTGCATATTTTACTCCATCAGCCCTGTATTTATATGAATGCAGCTTTCCTTCATTCATAGATGGAGTAAAGCCTTTAACGACTGCATCAACAGTAGTTGGTAAATCTAAAAAATTGTACTTAATATTTTTTATCTTTTTATCCAAATGGTTTGTCATATTACCATTCGCATCATAACCTATAATATTTCCTCCTGCTGGATACCCTGAAGGATTCATCCTATTGTCGGTTATTTTAATAAGCTTATTTGAACTATCCTGCTTTTCATATTCATATACCAATTCATCAATCTGCATGGGTGTATTCTGTCCTGCAGGTGGATTTGTAAACCTGTTTAGCGTCTTAATATTCCCATTAAGATCATACGTTAATGTTTCATCATAAAAATGATTATGAGTATTGGATGCTAAATCTGGAGTAAGATAAATTCCCTGGGTAAGCCTATTCAGACCATCATATTTATAATCGTATCTTCTATAAATACCATCCCCTAAAGCTGTTTTCCAGTCTACTTCAGAAATATTACCATTATAAACAGGATTTCCATAAGTAGGATCTTCAGGGTTCTGATACTTAATTTTCATTCCAAAAATCTTGTATCCTAAATTGGAAGGGTCATTAATGGAGGTCATCCAACCTTGAATATTATACCCATAATCTATAGATTGCAGAGCATTTCCGTCGTCATCTTTACCAATTTTTTTATTGACTAATTGCCCTTGCTCATTATAGCTGTTAATGCTTAGTGGCTCTTCCTGAGTATTATTAACTTTATGACTATGAGAAATTAATCTATTCTGATGATCATATTGAAATTTTTCTACTATTTTAACTTCTGAATCATTCAATGTCCTTTTATGGAACGTATGGGATTCTTTAACAACACCAGCAAAATCTAATAATGATTCCGTTCTCGTTTGCCCTCCTAAATAATTAATAGAATAAGTTGCTATATTTCGACCTTTTTGGTCATACCAATTATATTTTTTTGTCCAGTTATCATCTTCTATATTCTTCACATAGGAAGCCACCAATAGGTCTTTGGTATTTTTCTCTCCTTGGATATCTTTTAAAACAAGCTGCTCCGTATTGATGATATAAGATGGAGCTGTAACTCCTATAGGCAGAGATGGATAAGTGTCATAATATTTTACACTTAAAATAGTCATGCTTCCCGTTGGAAAAGCATTTTTAGTGTAATAAACATCCATCCCATTTAACGTAAAAGGAGTAGTACTTCTTGATTCGTTATTTCCAGGATTTGCAGTCATATTGTTGATAGCTGTCTGCATGGCAGCCCTCGTAGCTGAATTAGCAAAAAATCCTGTATATACAACTCTTCCAAACTGATCATACTTGGTAAACAACCAGCCTTTTTTTGTAAAATTATTGGTTGTACTTCCTAACACAGCATCTTGAGTTAATATAACCCTATCCTGTTTATCATATACCATTAATTCCCAGCCTTTACCTGGTAATTTCTTCTCTACCAACCTGCCCTTTCCGTCATAACGATACTGGTAGTAAAGATTCTCTACTGTTACAGATTCTACTGTAGGAGCAGATGCTAAAGGAGGGATTACAAATGCCAATTGGTCATATTCATTATAAACATAATAGGTATCGGCATTTTCAGAGGCATTTAAAACTTTTCTCGATAACAAGAGCTGCCCTTCTCCATTTTTAAATTCAATGGTTTTATTCCCGTCTTCATCAGTAATGGTATTCTTGTACAACTGTGAAGCCTGAAAATATTGAAGAAGCTGTACAGAAGTTTGGGTTCTTCCATCAATCCATGTTGTAGAAGTTTCATATTTTCTTACATAGTCCTCCCAAATATTGGTATTATAGTCATATTTTACTGGTTTATTACTCCAGTCATTTCCAATTTTGATTTGCTGTTGAATTCTATCAAATGGAGACGCTTCTATAACCTTTTCTGAAAATATTTTTTCTCCCCCATAAATTGCTGAAGCATTTCCCAGTGGAGAAGTGTAAATAGCACCATCCTGAGTCTGAGATTGGGGAACAGGTAGAAAGTCTTTTACCAATCTCCCAAATTGATCATATTCAATATGAGAAACCACATCTTTACCTTGTGGTGAAGATTTTACAGTGATTATCTGTTTTGGCCTCCCCAATCCATCAAAATATTCAACATTTCGCAATTGTTTTGCATCGGATTTTGTAGTGGTTACAGGCTCAAGATAAGTTCTGGTTTGTTTATAAGTTTCTGTATTAGTTTGCGCACAGTATATTCCTGATATGAATAACCCAACGATTAGAGCTCTTATCATCAATTAATTACTTTTTTTTGTTTTTAATTTTAAACATTCTCATTATAGATAAATCTTAATTATTCGAAAGGAATTTTAAAAGATAAAGTGACACCTTCATTAGGTGTAACATTCTTAAATATCCCCCACCAACTAGCATAAATATCTCCATTACTATCTATAGATATCAACCAGTCCCCATCTCTATAAGATTTGAAAGTCCTAGGTTTACAGATTCCTTTAATTTGTCCAATTTTTTGATTCCCTTGACCAATAGCTCCCCAATTATGATTTGTGGTATTAAAGCGTATCAAACCTACATAGCTATCATAATTATTATAATATACTCTATTAAAAAAATAAGAAGAATTATCATAAAAACGAGAGTCTGTCGAAATAGTACAATCGTAAGGTTTGTTTGTACAAGCTCCATAGGTATCCGCTGCTTTTTGCCCCCATTCATTAATATCCTTCTCAGCCAATGGTTCAACCTCTCCTTGTTTGAAAGAAATATAACTTCCTTGTGGAACAATATAATTGTAAGGGATCGCATCCTGATAAAATTTACAGTTATTTCCTACAAACGTTTTACTCCTCTCTGCATTAAAATATTTTAAAGATTCTTTATAATTATAATTATATTCCTTAAGAATATTTTTATCCTCATTGAGAATTCGGGAAGGTCTGGATAAAGTATCATATTCATAAGATTCTTTGATTCCGGAAGGCTGAATAACAGTCTTTATACCAACCAGTGGATCATAGACATACCCGGTAATTTTAAAATCTTTGAGTGCAGGATTATTTTTAAATTCATTAAGTGCAGAAGCAAAGCTTTCTTCAGAATAAATATCTTTATCCAGATTTGATTTTTTTACAATATCCAATTGAAGATAAGAATCCATAGAACTGGGATCCAGATTAAACGCTGTCATTACCTGGCTATAGGTAGCACCCACAACTTCAACAATAGGCAACGTTTGATGATAACCATACAATACAGTTGTTGGAATACTATTACCACCTTTAGACTGTAAAAGATTCCCTACCTTATCATAAAGCTCATAACTCATTTTATCTTCAACTTCCGCTGATGAAGGATTATCAGAAGAAAAATTGGAATTCAACAATGATTTACGGATCTTTCCAATTTTCAAGAGATTATATGAAAAAGCATCCTTTATATACTGATATTCCATAAGCTCAGTTTTTCCTTTAGTATTCGTTTCTATTTCAATAACAGGATTTACCAGATGATTATCTGTCATATATTTATAAGTAGAAAATTTTCCTCCAACCAAATCATTATCTGCAGGGCAATTCCCCGAAGAACAGCTATTTCTTACCAGATCATGGGCATACAATAATTTGGAAATCTTTTTTTCTCCATTAGCAGATGTGTTCGTGGTAACATCCCATGGAGTAGGAAGATATTCCGTTGTTTCTATAGCATAAGGATGCCAGTATTTACTTAAAGTATTATACTTGATATATTTTTTTGTTTCTAAAAAGCTAGGGGAATTAGGATTTACTAATTCTATGGTTCTTATGGAAGATGGTAAATAAGGAATAACTGGCTGGTATTGATAAAACCCATAATAATCACGGTGTCCATTATAGGCTTGCCAAATACGGTTGTCTGACTCAATATAAAATCTATCATCACTAATTCTACAATCATTACAATTTTCTGAGTATTGTTTTATAGGATTGGCATTATTCAAAAAATTAGTATACTTAATATATTGAGTAAAAACAGGAACATTATTAGCATCATAGCTCACCTTCTTATAAAGCTTTCCTCTCTCATGGTTTTTATTCACCATCATTGGGATCCAAGCTTTATAAATATCTGTAGGTGTATTGTAATATACCTTAGTGGCTATTGAATCGGGGTTAGTAATGATATCTGTAAAATAATATTCATTTTTTTCTTTTCCTTCAATTTCTTCTGTAACCTTACTATACCTAATTTCGGAATCGTATCCACCTCTATTTCCGGTAGTTGTATATGCCACATTATCCTGCAGCCATCCACCACTTGTCGAGAACTTAGAACTAATTGGATTGAATGTTGAGATTCCAGACGATTTTCCATCATCATTTTTATAAGAATACTTAGTTATTTGTGGCTGTGCACTAGTATTATCAAAAGTTGTTATTTTTTTTATCCTACGACCAGCCTTTCTTTCGACATTCTTCAAGATATTCTGTGCACCATAGTTCCCATAAATAAAATCATTACTTTTTGAAATATCACCATCTTCATACTCAAATTCTTTTCTTCCTCCGGCAGGATATCGAATACTTGTAATTCCCCCCCAGCCATATTCAAAACCATACTCTTCACCATTATTCGTTATAAATACAGGAGTTAGTGATCTTTTATTATAATTAAATTCTATATTTCTGATTACTTTATTGTTTTTATCTTTCAGGAGTAACTTTTTAACCCTTCCTACCGTGTGATATGAATTGGGGGTCTTCTGTCTTTCATGGAAGAACTTTAGTGCGTCGTAATCAATTCTATCATGAAAAAGGGACAATGTTCCATAGTCCGAAATCTTTATAGAATCCAGTATGGCTAGCTTCTGAAAAATTTCAGTAGTAGATCTATCAGCAAAAATTGGCTGCTGTCCGGCAACATTTGTTGACATACTATTAAACTCTCCTGACAAATCCATATCCATATACAGGTTATTACTTTTTAATATATTTACATCTGGCATTGCTGTTGGATAATCTGCGTTTATATATTCTAATCCGTTAGTAAATGGATCTAAAATAGACTTATTACCATTAGCATAAAATGCTTCCAGAACTCTTCCATTAGAAAGCTTTACTTTTTTAAGATAAAATGCTGAAATATAATTTACACGTTTATTAGTATAATAGTCCTCCGTTTGAGTATAAGATCCATTATCATACGAGTAAGAGTAAGTGTGCTTAGTTTTTCCATAATACACATCCGTTGAGTTAAAATCCCCCCCGAAATAATATTCATTTCCTTTATCATCTTTTATAAGTATTTCTGGAAACTCCATGAGGGGCTCGGTAGCATTAAAACATTTTTGTCCATTATATGTTACTTGAAAATTTCCATTTTCGGAATACACTAAAAACTTCCCTGTATTATCGTAAACAAAATATCCATTATATCCTAAAAAGTCAAAATAGAAAGTATTAGGCTCATAAGCATCTTGTATATTAACATTAGGATTATCTAAAATTTCCTTTTTTGATAGTAGAATTTTGGGATCTTTAACTAAACAATTATAAACAGTAGATGCTACAGCTCCTTCTTTTATAGACTTGTATGCTGGTGAATGAAGTGAACCTGGCTTTTTATAGGCTATTGTAATTTTACCAAACACATTTAATCTCCATCCTCCTCTCTCATAGTCATAGCTACCATTTAAAGATGTTTCACCTAAATTGACATTATACATAGGGATAGATAAATTAATTCTACCAATATTAAGGTCATTAGAAATGTTAGTTTTCCAAGCAATACCATAATCCTCAGGTATTTTTCCTTGTCCTTTAGAAAATTGGCAAATCATCAATAAGACAATAAGCAATTGTATTTCAAATCTCTTCATTAATTATTTTTTAATCAGCTTAGCGTTTGCTGTTTTGTTATTATCCGTTTTTATGGTTACTAAATATGCCCCCTGTACCAAAGCCTGAGTATTGATTTTGGTCACATTATTTTTCGTTTTCAGACTCTGAAGTTGTCTTCCACTCATATCATACAACATAATGTCAGCTTCTTTGAAGTTAAAGCCGATCTCCACATAAGCATAATCTGATACTGGGTTGGGATAAATCTTGATATCCTGTTTTTCGATCAGCTGATTTACCTGTTTATCTCCCAACTTTACAATCTTCCAGTTCTCCTTTCCGAGTTCTTTTGCACTGGTTCCTGCCAGAATAATGGATCCATCTCGGTTCAGTGTAAGATCGGAAAGTCTTTCTTCTTTCTGTCTGGGTTCTCCACTTATATGTTTTCTCCATTGTTCATTGCCATTTTGATCCAGATACAACATCCAAAATGTTTCATCGTCTTTTTCTATTCTTCCTTCAGCTTGAGTATATCCACCCAAAAGAATTCCTTTTGAGAATTTGTCGTCAGCCGAATGAATCACATTCATTCCCATCAGAACATCACGATTTTTGAAGTTATAAGACTTTTGCCACTGTTCATCCCCTTTTTCGTTTAAAGAGATTAGCCATAGATCTGTGCCTTCTTCAATCCCTACCGTTTTATTTCCTGAGTGATCTGAACGGGATTCTCCACCAATGATATAACCATTGGAAGTCAAAGCAAGCGTTCTTATGTGATCATCTCCTTTTCCACCATAGTTCTTTTCCCATTCTACTTTACCGTTTTTGTCTAGTTTGACAATCCAATAATCACCCTCACCAAAATTGCTGCTGTTTTTTCCGGTTTGGGCTACAGGATTTGTAGTACGAGCGTTGGAAGACGAAGTCGTTTCACGAGGATTATTACCAGATCCCGGAACGCGAATCTCAGAACTTCTGGAATAAATTCCCAATAATACTCCTCCGTCTCTCGTTGGAATCATTTTCTCTATTTCGTCTAAACCTTTTCCACCTAATACTAGTTGAAACAACTCTTTTCCATCTTTGTCCAGTCTGATAATCCAAACATCTTTAGAACCATAACCTTTGGAAAAATTCTGTACATTTCCGGCTACAAAAAAGCCCAGATCTGTACTTTGAATAACTGCTCTGGCTTCTTCCTCCGAAGAAGTTCCTAAGGTTTTCTGCCATAATTCATCACCAAATTCATTGATTCTGATTAACCAAATGTCCGAACCGCCTTTAGAATCTTCTTTTTTATCTAACCCTTTTCCAGAATAAGAGGTTCCGGCCAATAGAAATCCACCATCTTGAGTATTTACTGTTGCTGAAAGATAATCGTGATTTTTTCCTGAAAAATACCTTTCCCAAACTTCTTCTCCTTGCTGATTGAGTTTTACCAGATGAAAGTCGTAACCATTGTTTTGCTTATTTCCTGAAGCCTGAAGCTTATCGTTTTGAATAGAGCTTCCTGTGATAAGGTATTGCTGATCAATTGTGGTGGTAACCTGACTTAGAAAATCCTGAGTAGAGGATTTGATGTCTTTTTGCCAAACCACTTCCTGAGCAGACACACCTAAAACTGTGCATAATGAATATGCACCGAGATAAAGTTTCTTCATTCCCGTGTTGTTTTCGAGTTATTATTAAAAATGGCTGCAAAAATATTCTTTTTATTTCTCGATAAAAAGATTTATCAGGAAGGATGAGGGTGAGTTTTATCACGTTTCTTATCTTCTAAAATCATGGTTACAAAAGAAGTGTAACCATGTAATGTGGCTTAATCAAAAAGCAAAAAAAATTTACAATCTCTTTTGAAACTATATGAAACTGAAATAAAGCAAGTTATATTTTAAAAAATTTTGCATACTTAGAGTCTTCGATTCATTAAAACCGGAGTAATTGGGATCAGAAAACAAAATGTTGAAATTTAATGAAACCTGAAATTAGCTTCAGGCAGCGTATTCTTTTTCAGGAAAGCCTCATATTCCGGAGAAAGCTTGGCACGGCCAAAGGTATTTTCACCGCTCATACTTCCAAGGCGGACTTTATCCTTACCGAACTTTCTGTTCATAGCATCCATTGCTTTCATAACGGGAAGATGCTGATTCTGTATATCTTCTTCAAAAAGACTGATCTGTCTCTGATCTTCAGGAACAAAGTCATTGACCATCACTCCTGCCCTTTTATAATGAAATCCGTCTCTGTAAACAGCTTCAAAAAGTTCATTTACGACTCTTCCTATCAAAATAGATGAATTGGTTGGATTGGGAAGAATCTGCGTCATAGCATTTCTGTATTCAGGAAGATCTTTTCTGAATCTATTGGTCTGCACGAAAACAGTAATCATTTTACAGCAGGTGTTCTGTTTTCTCAATCTTTCTGAACAATACATCCCAAAGGTTTCTACACGTTCCCTTACCGCTTCCTTATCTGTAAGCATTTCCATAAAGCTTCTGGTAACCGCAATTGATTTTTTGGGAGATGGAGCATCCAATTCAAGCTGGCGAATTCCTTTTAATTCGTTAATCATCCTTACTCCATGAATTCCCATGATTTTCCGAACCCACATTTCAGGCTTCTGAAGAAGATCCCAGGCTTTATAAACGCCACTGTCATTCATTTTAGCCGCTAATTTTCTTCCTATTCCCCAGACATCTCCTATATTAAGCCATTTTAATGCTTTTTCTATTTTTTCAGGAGTATCCATGATGTAGACTCCATTAAATTGTTCCGGAAAATCTTTTACTATTCTGTTGGCCACTTTACACAAGGTCTTACTTGGCGCAATTCCTATGCTTACAGGAATATTTTCTTTCTCCTGAATTTCTATTTTAATTTTAGAACAATACTCATGGATGTCAATGTATTTAAAGCCTGTAAGGTCTAAAAAAAGCTCATCAATACTGTATATCTCATAATCCAAAACGTAAGAACGAGCAATATTGATTACCTGCTGGCTTTTATAATTGTAAAGTTCAAATTTTGCAGAAAAGCTTTTTACATCATGCTGTTTGAAAAGATCTTTGTATTTGAATGCCGGAGCTGCCATAGGAATTCCCAGATCTTTTGCTTCCTTGCTTCGGGATACAACACACCCATCGTTGTTGGAAAGAACCACAACGGGTTTGCCTTCAAGATCAGGATCTAAAGTTCTTTCACAAGAAACAAAAAAGTTATTACAATCTACCAGCGCATACATGACGATCGAGAATTATTTATACAAAATTATTCTTTTTAAAGAACAATATCACTTTTGAATCAGGAATTTAACACCACTTTTAACACATTAAAAAACATATACATATTATTTTTTAATACGACATGTTTTGTCGTATTAGGGTGATAGCTTTGTTTTCAAAAACAATTCCCAAATTCTCTCTTTTTTTCTCTTCTTTTTAATTAAAACACGTCAATTTTTGTCGCCTTGCACTCCTATTTTTGTTTCAAATAATAAAGATTTATGGATAAAGTAACATTAGAAAGAATTCAGAAGCTTCACCCATTGGTAAGAGAGGAAGTAAAGCAAATTATTAAGGAATGTGACGAAGCACTTACAGGGAGAGCCAAAATAAGAATCACCCAAGGGCTAAGGTCTTTTGAGGAGCAGGAGAAACTTTATGCGATCGGGAGAATTACCTCCGGTAAAAAAGTAACCAATGCTAAAGCAGGACAAAGCATTCACAATTATGGGCTTGCTGTAGATATCTGTCTGATGATTGACGGAAAAACAGCCAGTTGGGACACTGCAAAAGACTGGGATAATGATAAAGTAGCCGATTGGTATGAATGTGTAAAAGTTTTTGCAAAATATGGCTGGGACTGGGGCGGAAACTGGAAAACATTTAAAGATCTTCCCCACTTTGAAAAAAAGACAATCCCTTCGAAGAAAGGAGCTGTAAAAACCAGCTGGAGAACACTGTTTAAGCTACCTCGCGACAAACAGAATTATGTTATTTTTTAACGCTCTTTTATTTGAAATTAAATAAAACACGTCAAGTTCTGTCGCTTCTCCGTCCTATCTTTGTTTTATAAGAAAGCCAGTAAAAACAACAAAATCCACACATGGAATTCAAAACATTTTCTAACTAAAATCATAGGTTCCATGGGATTATATTGCAACATATTCTTTAAAAAAAACAATTAACAACATCACATGAAAAAGACAACCATTCTTTCTTTGGACGGAGGTGGAATAAGGGGAATCATTACCTGTATTATTCTGCGTTACATAGAAGAACAACTCCAGTATTATGATAAACCGGGTGCCAAACTTGGAGATTATTTTGATCTGGTGGCAGGCAGTAGCACAGGAGGGCTCATTGCTTCCATTATTCTATGTCCTGATGAAGTCCGTAAAGCAAAATATTCTATTCAGAAAGGATTGGAATTATATGCTGAAAGGGGCGGTGATATTTTCCAGGTTTCCTTTTGGGAAAAGCTGGTGAATCCATTTGGATTATTGAATGAAAGGATTTCTCAGGAAGCACTTGAGAAAAACCTGAATGACTTTTTTGGAAATTTAGAATTAAAGGAATTAATAAAACCATGCTTAATCACAAGTTATGATATAGAAAACAGAAGAGCTAAACTTTTTAACTCTTGTGAAGCTCATCTCAGCACAGATAATTTCTATGTAAAAGATGTTTGCAGAGCTACATCCGCAGCACCTACCTATTTCAGTCCGGTACAAATTAAATCTATGTACGGACAAATCTTCAGCCTGATTGATGGCGGTATGTTTGCGAATAATCCTGCACTTTGTGCGTATGCAGAAGCCAGAAAAATTCCTTTTGCAGAAGTTTTAAAAAATCATCAGAAAGCCAATCATCCCGGAGTAAATGATATGATCATTATTTCTATCGGAACGGGAATTGAAGCGAGACCTTACTCTTTTAATAAGCTGGAAAAAGCTGGAAAAATAGGTTGGGTAAATCCGATCATTGACATTTTAATGTCTGCCAATGCAGAAACCGTAGATTACCAGCTCTCTCAAATGTTTCAGACATTGGGACAGAGAAATCAGAAAAATTATTACCGCCTGAATCCCTCTTTAAAAAACGCTTCTCCGGCAATGGACAATGTAAGACGATCTAATATTGAAAATCTAATACAAGCCGGATTAAGCTATATTGATGACAACAGAGAAACATTGAACCAAATCGTTCAGAAACTCATCAAAAACAAAATATAAGCTTTTAACCTTATAACTACTCAATATAAGCTCTAAAGATTATATTTATTTTATTTAAAATTAATTTTTAACACGTCAAGTTTTGTCGCTTCCCACTACTACCTTTGGAGTATCAAAAAAGACACAAAAACAACTATCAACAAAAACTTAAAAACGCCTTTGAATTCAACATTCGTACGTGCTGAACAGCCAAAAATATGTTCAAAATATAACCAACACCTTATAACACAGAACATGGAAACACCAAATCACAATTCAGATATCCTTTTCGATGAAGAGCTCTACACCGTAGAGTGGAGTGATATCGAAAATGCTGAGATGGATTATGAAAACTATCTCAACGACATTGAAAACTTCTTTAGAAAAGACTTCGAAGAAGACATTCTTGAAGAAGATGTTTTTTAAGTAAAAACTTTATTATACGACAAGTTCTGACGCTGTCCATCATTACTTTTGATATCCTTATCATACACAGCAGTCTCATTAAACATTCTCAAATCCTTTGAATTCACCATTCACAAAATGTTGGACAGCCAGAACTATGTCTAAGAATAAAAGTACAACAGTGGAAATCTAATCTGCAGCCACTATAAAAATAAGATCAGATCCTGAAACATTTCTATTCGTTTCAGTTATCAACTATTAATTAACCCAATCACAATTTTTAATGAAAACAAAAGAAGAGCTCAAGCTCTATTTCGAAAATGGAGATATTCCAAGACAGGAAGATTTCTGGGCATGGCAGGACTCGTACTGGCATAAAGACGAGAAACTGGACAAAACAGCACTTGGTTTAACCTCTTACAATGAACTTACTTATTCTCCAACAGATAATACAGAAATTATAGGACTTGATTCTGTTATCATTTTCCCTGAAGGAATAAAAGTTATTGGAGGCTTTCAATTCTCACTTACACTTCAAAACCGTATTTCTAAAATTAAATTTCCCAACTCACTGGAAAGAATACGAAGCAGAGCCTTTCAAATACAGCATATAAAAGGATCTTTAAAAATCCCTGGAAACTGTAAGGTTATTGAGTCATTTGCTTTTAACTCTGTTAATACTCATTTGTCTGAACTCATATTAGAAAATGGTATCGAAACAATTGAGGAAAGTGCGTTTCAATTGCCATCAAGCTTTGATTTAACCTCTTTAGACATTCCTGATTCTGTAAAATTTGTAGGAAAAAATGCATTTGCTATCCCCTCTCTTAAATCTGTTATAATACCAGAAGACCTGGATATAAGTAATGCAGGGATTCCAGGCACAGCTATTATAATTGCTAGGGCTAAAGAGTCAATACCAATTCCTTAAACATCCAAAATATGAAAACAAAACAAGAACTAAAACTCTATTTTGAAAATGGAGATATCCCAAAACAAGAAGATTTTTGGGCATGGCAGGACTCGTACTGGCATAAAGACGAGAAACTGGACAAAAACTTACTTAATTTACCAGCTTATGAGGAATTTGTCTACTCCCTTACAGACAATACTGAAGTTATTGGGCTGGGAAGAAGAATTACTTTTCCAGAGGGGACTAAAATTATTGGAGGGTTCTCATTTATAGCAGCTGGAAAAAACCATATTGTTAATGTGACTTTCCCTAGCACATTGGAAAAGATCAAATCAAGTGCATTCTTTTTGCAATACCTAACTGGATCTTTAAAAATACCTGGATCTTGTAAAATAATAGAAGCAAATGCTTTTCTAAGCAGCAGTATCAATCTATCAGAGTTAATATTAGAAAACGGCATACAAACAATTGGGGTCTCAGCATTTCAGTTCGGCAGCAGTAAAGACCTGAATGTCTTATACATTCCGGATTCCGTCAACTCTGTAGGAGAAAATGCATTTGCTATTCCTTCATTACAAACCGTTTCTGCCAAAGCTGGACTAGACCTTAGTAAAGCAGGAATTCCAGCAACTGCGACAATTACATATAGATAACAGTAAAAATGAAAACAAAACAAGAATTAAAACTCTATTTTGAAAATGGAGATATCCCAAAACAAGAAGATTTTTGGGCATGGCAGGACTCGTACTGGCATAAAGACGAGAAAATTTCTCAAGATTCTATTGATAGTATTGAACAAATTATTCCCTTCTTTCTTGGTAATGATTTATTGGGATCAGGCATTGATTTAAAAATTCCCACAAAAACTAAAAAAATTCTCAGTTCAGCCTTTGCTTTTGACGGAGGATCCCATCAGATTATAAAAGTAACTTTTAATGAAGGACTTGAAGAAATTGGAGAAACGTCTTTTATTGGACAAAACATTACAAGTATCATAACTCCCTCAACATTAAAAACAATTAAAGGGCAAGCTTTTTATGATCAAAAAAATAGTTTCAGAGGAACAGGTTCACTAGAGAAAATAATTCTTAATGAAGGCCTAATTACTATTGAATTTAATGCATTTTATTGTCCTACCTCAATAGTTGAGGATCTTTATATCCCAAGTACAGTAAAAACGATAGGAAAAAATGCATTATATCTTCCATCATTAAAAATAGTTTCTGCTCCCAAAGGATTAGACCTAAGTGAAGCAGGGATTCCTACAACAGCAAGCATCACTTACAGATAATAATAAATATGAAAACCAAACAAGAATTAAAACAATATTTCGAAAACGGAGATATCCCCAATCAGGAAGAATTTTGGGAATGGCAGGAATCCTATTGGCATAAAGATGAAAAGATTCCTTTGGATAAATTAGCTTATGATTTTTCCAAAAAAGCGGATCTTGTAGACGGAGTCGTTCCTGCTTCACAATTACCAAGCTATGTAGATGATGTCTTAGAGTTTGATACTTTTTCCGCCCTACCTCAGCAAGGCGAATCCGGAAAGATTTACATTGTCCAAGACACCAATAAACTCTACAGATGGACTGGTGCAAGATATATTGATATCACCCAAGGAGAACTTTCAACCCTACAATCCGCAACAGATAGAGGAAATGAAACCACAAATTCTATTAAAGTACAAGGAATAAATTATGGTGGTTCTGTTCAACAGAATAATATTATAATCGGAGATAATGTAGAGGGATTAAATTTTCAGACTACGAATACCATTTCAATTGGTAAAAATTCTAAACCAAGTGGTTCAGATCACCTCGTTATTGGAAACTCAACTTACCTTACATCTGATAGCAGTTCTATAGGAAATACTGTAATCGGTAACTCCACTTATTCAAATGGTTTATATTCATCAGATAATACTGTTATCGGATATAGTACCTTTAATAATGCTAAAAACAGCAATGGGAATACCATTATGGGAACTTATGCTGCAAGTTCAAGCGGAGACGGAATAAGCCAAAATATTATTTTAGGTCAAAATGCAGGATCCTCTCTCTCTTCCGGTTCAAGAAGTAATATTATAGTGGGAAATAATTCTCTATTTGCAAACACTCAATTACAAAACAGTCTATATATTCACAATAATAATTCAGGCCAAAATATAACCCTTTCTGACGCTTTAATTTCCGGGAACTTCGTAGACCGATATGTAAACCTGAATGGTAAACTTTCCATTACTCCTAATCAAATTCCAGCAGCAGATGCTAGTTATACTAAAAATATCGTTGCAAGACCTGACGGAACATTCGGTTGGGAAGACAAAACCGGTTCAGAATTTATTTCGCTAGGCGGAACAAGCTTCAACAGACCCGTAACAGGAAATATTGTTATCAGAAGTAGCAGCAAAGGAAGTCTTGGAAGCACAACACTTTCCTCCGGAAGTATTTTCTGCTTAGACAAAACTGATAAGGGAATCATTATGGATACCTTATCGCTTAAATTCCTTGAGCCCGGATCCGGTGTTGTTGCTGAAATGACATCCAACGAGATCGTTACAGAAAATACATACACGATTACTTGTCATGCAGCGAATGCAAGAGGGCTATCAGGAGGAGCATTAGATTATACAGAGAATGTAAAAGATCTTGATTATATCCAAAAGAAATACGCAGATAAACAACATTCCTATACCAAAGAAGAAGTAAAAACTGGCGGGTTATGGATTGATAATAAACCTATTTACAGAAAAACAGTTGTTTTTACTCAGATTCCAGATGAAGGAATTATTAGGATCGACAAAATTTTTGAAGACATGGAAATGATCGTTTCCAACCAAATGTTTACAGAATGGTATGATATGAAAGCAGACTTTGCGGGTAACCAACTCAGAAACGAAGCATTTATCTCCTTACAAAAAGAGTTTGTACAGTTTCAGCTTAAAAGTTATCCTAATTACAATTATTCTGCAATCAATTCCTTTACTCTAACCCTTGAATACACGAAAAAAAATGACCTTCCTGTGGTATAATATCATAGAAAACCAACAACACAATCATCAAAATCCAAATATTAATAATGGCAACAAACGAAACAAATAATAACGCACCACAAACCCTATTCAGATTTGTAAGTTTAAGAAATCCTGAATTAACAGAAACTAAAAAGATAAACCTTGGTTTCATTCACAGACCTTCACAATTAACAAGCTCTTTTGATGCAGCAATCAACCCGGCAAGCACAGCTTTAGAAAAATTCAAAGCATTGGAAAATGCAGCTAAAACATTCAATACAGCCGGCTTTCAAAGTGAAATTGAGATTGAAGGCGGATCTCTTTCTGAAGCCCTTAAAATCGGAAGAAAAATTGCAAAGAAAGAAGTTATTACCACTGTAGATGAAATTACAGCCAAAAACTTATACAACAGCAGTGCAATTCAAAGTAAGGTAGGACAAGTCTGGGACAACCTTATCTATCAGACCGTTACTCAAAATAATTTTTACGTAAAAGAGGCTTTAGTACATATTTTAAGAGCTCTTCACTTCGGTTATGTTTGTGACTTACCTGTCACTCCGGAACTAGTAAAAGTAAATGGTGAAGATTTGAAAGCAAAGGCATTGGAGGCCAGAGTTGTTCTCCCAATGAAATTGTTTGGAGATGGATATGAAGGAGAAAACACTGGTTCTACGTCTAATGGAAATGCCTTCCAGGTAAATGTTTCTAAAATTGGAAATGGAGTTATCAACGGAACAGCTCTTTCAATGGCTACCCAAAAACAATTAAAAGCAGAAGGAGAGAGAATTTCCGAATTATCTTACCTTACCTTTGAAAAAGATGGTCTCATCCAACTTAGAGCTGAATTGGAAGCCACTCAAAAAACATTCAATACTTTAAGAGCAAAAGCATATGATGCGGCTTACAAGCAGTATATAAATACGTATCAAGCTGACATTGAAAGATATGACAATATGCATGACAGCGTTAAATCGCAAATTGCAAATGGCGGTTTGACACAGGAGCAAATTGATGCTCTGTATGCTTCATTGGAAAAATTAAAAGTTCCACCATTCCAATTTGAATATAAAAATGAAATTAATTTTGGAGATCTGAAGGAAAAACTTTCATTAGATTCTTTTAAATTATTTGTCAATATTTTCACAAAAGTAACCAGTGAAGAAAAGCCTGAAAATGGGTTAGATTTTTCAACAATTACCGTTTTAAATGACAGAAAACTGCAATTAGGAAGAGTTGAAGTTTCAATTACGGATGAATTTGATACCTATTCTGAAATTTTTGAAAAACTGGATGAAGAAACGACTTCAAAAGTTCAAACTTTATTCCAGAAATCTCCATCACTTGAACAAACTTATGCAAGCATTGGCGGAGTATTAATTCCTGTTGTTGATTCTTATAGTGCTGCATCCCGTATTGTTCCAAGGTCTTATTACCTAAAAACATCCTATGAGCCTGTTTATTCAAGAATGCCTGCAACCGCAACATTCTATTATCAGGCTGACAGTAATGCCTGGGGAGCTGCCTCTGTAATAGTTAATGCAAGCACTGATTTCGGACTTTATGAGGAAACTTTTTCCAATATTGAAGTTATAGACAACAAAGTCGCACTTCCTTTATTCTTAGTTGACAAGTTTGGAAAGATTATCCGTTCCCTGGATATCAAAATTTATTTCAATAATGGAAAAGAAGCGTCGTTACGTCTTTCCGGGATTGAACTTAATAAAACCTTCACAGGTATCCTTTATACTGAAGAAACAAAAGATGAAGCTGAAAACCCATCTGAAGGAAACGGCCAGTATAAGCCAGGAACATTTATCCCTAAGCACTTTGGAGTAAAAAGATTAGGAATTGCCGATTACTTAAAAGTTGTTCAGACAACTCATGCCTACGTTCCGGGTGAGGTCACTCACATCGAAAACATTATGGCTAAAGAGTTTAAACAAAAATCAACCCGTAGACTGAGAAGAAGCGAAATTCAAACCACCACTTCTAAATCTACAGAGCGAGAAACTCTAAGTGATACCACAACGACAACAAGAAATGACATGCAATCTGAAGTTGCTAATGTTATCCAACAGGATATCAACACAGAAGCTCATTTCAGATATGGTGGTATGGGGAAATCTTTTGAAGTAGGTGGAAGTTTTGCAGCCAGAAATTCTAAAGAAAATAGCAACAGACAAGCCATTTCAAAATCTCAGGAAATCACAGAAAAAGCTACCGAAAGAATCCTTACCAAAGTAGCGGAAGAAAGAATTGAAAAAATTATTGAGGAATTTGAAGAAAACAATGCTCATGGTTATGATAACAGAAATGGAGACAAACATGTAGTAGGTGTTTACAGATGGGTAGATAAGAAAATGAAAAACCAGATCTTCAACTATGGTAAACGTACTATGTTTGAATTTATGGTTCCTGAGCCCGCAAGACTTCATAATTTAGCTGCCGCTTCATCAAAATCTGACCAGCTAGTTCCACCATTAGACCCAAGAAATGTTACTGACAAATGGAGAATGGAAAGTGCCCAAAAAGCAACTAAAGAACTGATTGAATACTGGGCAAACCACTATGGCGTAAAACTTACGGATCAGCCAAAATCTCCAATTAACCTTATTCTAGGAAAACAATGGGAAAAAGTAGACGGAAACGGAGAGATGAGACATAGACAGATCGACATTCCTGATAACTATGAAGCTAGTGCGGTAAAAATGTACTATGGTTTCGAAAGAGACTCAAGAGGGAAAAGTACTTTATATACAAGTGATTTTGCAGGAGGAATGAGACCATTTGATAACTACGCAAAATCTATTGACAGTGAGGCTTACTTTGCACCACAGAATGTAACAGGTTCGTATGATTTCTTATACAGATGTGAAAATATTGACTCAGTTAATATTGCATTTGAAGTTACTTGTAAACTTTCTGCTGCTTATATGTCAACATGGTTATTAGAAAACTTTACAGCCATTATCAAAGTATACGATGAAGCTTATGCTGTATTCGCAGAGAAAAAAGCAGAAATCGAGAAAAAAGCCAAAGAGGAAGAAGAAAAGAATAGAGAAACCCTTAATTCAAGTAACTTCTTCCGTAATATGGAATCGGTTATCCTAAAACATAACTGTATTGCTTATCTATTACAGGATTATGGTTCACTTGGGAAAGATTTTACCAATGGAGCGGAAAAAATGCAGGATTTCAGTATTGTATTAAGCGATGACCTTGAACAGTATACCGCATTGGCCAAATTCATGGAACAAGCTTTTGAATGGAGCATTATGGATTATACCTTCTATCCTTACTATTGGGGAGATAAAGCCAAATGGCAGAAGATGTACCTGTCTCAAAGTACAGATCCTTTATTCAGAAACTTCCTTCAGGCAGGTATGGCAAGGGTAATTGTTACTGTAAAACCAGGCTTTGAAGATGCAGTGCAGTTCTTTATGTCTACAGGAAAAATCTGGAATGGTGGTGAAGTTCCGGTAATCGGAGATCCAATGTATCTAAGTATTGTAGACGAATTACGTGAACCAGTAGGGGTAAAACAAGGAAAAGCATGGATTACCGTACTTCCTACTTCTCTCAACATTCTACAGGAAGGTTCCGCAGGATTAAAAACCCTTACAGCCCTTCCGTTTACTAAGGAAAATCCTGATGAATTTGAAGTTCCGGGAGATGTAGTTACAGAGACAGAATTCTCAATTCTTGATGCTAAACTCAACTCAGGAGGAGAGAAATTCGTAGATAAAATCGAATTAAACAGCGGATTCCTTGAACTAACAACAGATGATACTCCTAAAGAAGTCATCGCATCACTTCCTTTATCAGAACTAAAGAAAGCACTTCAATAATTCTGTTGAATCATATTTCATAAGGCAGAGTGTTCTACTCTGCCTTTTTTATTAATCTTTAAAATTATTAAAAATGAAAAACACAGATTATAAAGATGTTTTTGATATTGGTAATGAAGCGTTATCAATGGAAAATAAATTTTCTTTTCAAACTTTTCCTTCTATTAAAAATGCTTTTGCGACAGGTGAAAACATTCGCGGAATGAGTAATGTGAGCCCATTAGCAACGGTTAAGCTTTTCAATCAATCAACTGATGATATACTTAAAAAATATTATCCGGATGGGAATATATCCACCAATGGTAATACGAATATTATAGAAGATATAAATATTACTGTTAAAAATAAATATAAATTCAGTACCTATAATTATTATTTTGACAATAACAGGAACTCAAAATATGGAGATGAAGGAGATCTTCTGGCTTTTAAATTATTATTATTTGTTTCAAATGATGGAAATAAGGTTAGAGAATGTTATGAAATTGTGCAACCCAAAGATGATGAAGTCATTTTATTCTTAGAAAGTGATTCAGGGGAACTAAGCAAAGATGTTTTATTCGGAAAAATGTCTGCAAAAGTTCGAAAACAATTTACTGATGATCAAGGGAACCTTAAAAGTAATCTCTTCGATAATGAGATTATGAAGGCTGTATTAAAAAATACAGATAGCGTAAATCAGGAAATTGTAGAAGAATTAATGAAGAATGGTTACATCAAAGAAAGTAAAATAAAAAATGGATTTTTTAGCCTTCTAAGATATATTATGTTGGGAGTTTCCGCTCCTGCAAAAGCATTAGGCTGGGTATTAAAGAAACTTGGGAATGGGGTCGACTTCTTAAAGATATCAGATAACTTCTGGGACACTGAGATTGAGGGATATTTTTTCAAAAAGGATAAACTTATAGATATATTTACAATTCCTACAGAAAAGCTACAATATTTTCGCAATCTTTTTACAGATAAAAAAGGATTTAATTTTGCAGATATAACTCCAGTTTTTTTAGAGGATTTGATTCTTAATCAGCTCAACAAGATTGAAAAATTAATCAATAATTATAACAATTATATAAAGGCACAGATTGAAAAATTCTTTGCTCCACATGATCCCTCGGCTGATTCTGTCAAAGATAATCTAATAGAAAATATCGCCTTACTTTGTGGAATATGGAATGGGTTAGTAGATTTTGTGGCCTCAACTCTTAAATTCTTTGGTAGTTTACTAGAAGCTCCTTTTGATATTAGCAAAGACTTTCAACATACTCTAGAAATGATTGACAATTTCTGGGATATGTTGGATATGACATTATTAGAAAACCTATGGGAAGCCGTAAAAGACGGAGCAAAAAAAATCAAAGAATATCTTACCAGTAAGAATGATGACCTGAACTGGGTCAGAATTAATTATATAACAGGTTTCACAATTTCATTTATAGGCACTTTTTTTATCCCAATTGCTGATATTGCAAAAGTTTCTGAAATTGGAAAAATGGGTAAAATTCTCACAAAAATTAATTCTGAAATTGGAAAAGAAATATCTCAAACTGTTAAATTTGTAAAAATTCAAACTGCTAAAGCTTATCAAAAAGTAAGCAATGCTTTGGAAAATCTAATACTCCTGTTCAAAGAAGGAGGAAAAGAGTTACAAAATTTTGTAAATAATCTTTGGAAGAAAATTGCAGATTGGTTCCTGAAGAATAAAGATGCTGTAAAACCTTATTACGAAGAGATTACCAATCTTACCTCCAAGGAATTAGATTGGATGGCATCCAAAAACATTGGTAATTTGGGAGGAAATATATTAAAAGAGACTCAAATTAGAAAGCTTAGGGGAACTTTAAAAAATAAAGGATTAACATTAATTGTAGATGGGGATATTAACTCTATTACTAAGTTATATAAACCTGTTGGAGGCTTCAAAACTTTTGAAGATTTAATGCTTTTTATGAAGTCCAGTATTCCTCCCAAAGTTGGAATGTTCAGTGCGGAAACAGGTCAATTAATTTTAACTAAAGAATGTACAGAAATAGTTGCATTCCACGAAATATGTCACTTAAAACATTTTGAAGAAGTAGGGGCTGAAGCATACAGAGGATATAATAGATTGACAAAAGAAATGTATGTCTGGAAACAAATTATAGCCCAAAGAGGCAGGTGGACAGAAGCAGAACTAAATGATGCACTTAATTATATTAACAGAGTAAGAGTAAATGAATATGGACTAAAACCATTAAAAATAAAATAAGATGAATTATACTGAAGAAAAAATATTATTAAAAGCAAAAAAGGTTTTAAAAGATTTGAACCCTGCTTATTTTAATGAAGGAAATATCAGCAAAGTGGTATACAACGAAAAAGATGAAGTAGCCAGACCTGCTGGTGAAATTATCAATACCTGGGTGGTTATTATAAACGAACCTGTTTTTGATTCACTTGATTTTTTGGTTTTTTCAGATATTACCGGAGAACCATTGTATATACAGTCCAAACATTCAATTCATGAAATTAAAAAAGACAATAATGGAAATTATCATTAAAAATCAATATATTATTCATGATATATTTTCCTACAAAAAAATAAAACACGACACGTTTTGTCGCATTAAGCCCATATATTTGTGGTACAAAATTTTACCATGAAGAAAGATTTTTATCTGACAAGATATGCCTTAATTATTAAAAGATTAGAAAGTTCTCCAGCTACCTATTCACAGCTGGAGGACTATCTTTTAAATTCTTTTGAATTTCAGGATGCCGGGATCAAAAGCTACTCTATCCGTACCTTGCAGAGAGACATCCGTGAGATATCTGATCTTTTCAACCTTGCCATCCACAATAAGAAAAAAGGGGATAACAGATATTATATTGAGAGTCGTCCCATTATGGAAGTGGATGAATACAATCAAAAATTACTAGAATCTTTCCAGGTAAGTAATGCACTGAATCTCCACCCTGATTTTTCAAATTTCATTTTCTTTGAAAGCCGTAAACCAACCGGGATAGAGCATTTTTATGATTTATTCTTTGCTATCCGTAACAAAAGAGTGGTAACCTTTGAACATTACAATTATAAAAACAAGCTGATGACCTCCAGAAAGGTTCATCCTTTAGCCTTAAAAGAATCCAAAGACAGATGGTACCTCATCGCCATTGATACTAAGGATAAGATTTTAAAATCATTTGGACTAGACAGGATCAATTACCTGGATGTGGCTAAAAACCAATTCCGAGAAAAATACAAATATAACTTCAGAGAACACTTTAAAAATGCTTTCGGAGTGATGAATCTGGCAGAACAGAAACCGCAGAATATTGTCCTAAAATGCAGCCGCCATCAGGGAGAATACATCAGAAGTTTTCCGCTTCACCAATCCCAAAAAGAGACAAAAGAAACACCGGAAGAAATCTATTTCGAGTTTTTCCTCCACCCGACCTATGACTTTATGCAGGAGATTTTATCTTTTGGAAAAGAAGTAACCGTTTTAGAACCGAAAGGTTTAGTTGATGACATTCGTACTCATCTTCAGGAATCATTAAACCGCTATCTTGAAAGCTAAGAGATCATAAATGGTTCTCATATTTTTTAATTATATTTACATAAATATACCCTATTGAGAACATTATTCATTTCCATCTTTTGTATGATTTCTTCATTTTGCTTATCTCAGCAGAAGGAAGAATTCCGATTGGTAAAAAACTATTACAATCAGCACAGAAGTATGCTGAATAATGAATTCAAGAAAAAATTTGATGCAGAATCCAACATTCTTAAAAAGGATGCCATAAAAGGCGACTTTCTTTTTTTTATGAAAAAGATGGACAGCATTGAAAACACGGCTCTGATTGGGGCTCTACTGAGGGTAAGAAATATTGAAGATATTAAGACTCTAAAACTAACCGAAGGAAATACTCAGGATCTTGGTGATAAATCTGCCAATGTAGAAAAAGTCGCTGATTATCCTGGAGGAATGAATACTTTAAGGCAAGAAGTTGCAGGTCTTTTGTATGTAGACGGTGTTAATTCTGATTTAAAAACAGTAAAAACAGATGTTGTTTTTATTGTTGAAAAAGATGGAAGTATCAGCAATGTTCATGCTCAAGGTGATAATTTCACTTTCAACAGACAAGCTGAGATTGCCCTCTACTCTATTGCTGAAAAGTTCTCTCTCGCACTCGTTAAAGGAGATCCGGCAAGATTTCGTTTCAGAATTCCTTTAACATTAACGATGACAGATTAGATGTTTACTGACGAATATTATATGAAAATGGCTCTGCAGGAGGCAGAAGCAGCTTTGGAACAAGATGAAGTACCCATTGGATGTGTAGTGGTTTCCAACAACCGTATCATTGCAAGAGCTCATAACCTTACTGAAACCTTAAATGATGTCACTGCTCATGCAGAAATGCAAGCTATAACTGCTGCAGCTAATTTCTTAGGAGGCAAGTATTTAAAAGACTGTACATTGTATGTAACGATGGAACCATGCGTTATGTGCTCAGGAGCTCTTTCATGGTCGCAGATCTCTAAAGTGGTCATCGGAGCAAGAGATGAACAAAGAGGATTTATCAACAAACATCTTTCCTTACACCCTAAAACAGAAGTTATTACAGGCATTATGGAAAATGAATGCTCTGCCATCGTTAAAGACTTCTTTAAAAGCAAAAGATAAGACCTCTTTTTATCACTTCATATTGAACAAATAAAGCACAAGGAATCAAATAATTAACTACATTTGATATCCATTCAAATTAAAACAATATGAAAAAGTTAACAAGAAAAGAAACAGCCCAAATTAGTGGTGGAATCCGTCCTGATCAATGTTTTTACATTGACGACAATGGAGAGACCAAAAGAGGCTGCAGAGTCTTTCCATTTCAGGATGATAGTGGCGTATGGGTTTACCCATTAAAAGATTGTAATTCATGTACAGGAGACCTTTAATCATCTTTTGGACAAACATAAAAAAATCAGAGAACATAATGAATGTTCTCTGATTTTTGTTTTATAAAGCTGCATCTGTTAATCTTTAAAGATAGAATACATTGCAAGATCATGGTATTCCCCATCTTTTTTGGCATGTTGTTTTAAAAGAGCTTCCTGCACCATTCCTATTTTCTCCATAATTTTTCCGGAAGCAGGATTATGAAGGAAGTGAGTTGCGTAAATCTTATTGAGTTCTAAGTCTTTAAAACCAAAATCTACAATAGCTTTTGCTGCTTCGGTAACATATCCTTTGTTCCAATAAGGAATTCCAACCCAATACCCTAATTCAGCTTTATCATCATCTCTGTCATGAAGTCCGATAGCTCCTATAAGCTCTTCTTCTTTATTTCTAATTCCGAAAGTGAAACCGGTCTTACCTTCAAAAGCCTCTTTAGACATTTTTACCCAAAGCTTAGCATCATTTTCTGTATAAGGATACGGAATATTAGAGGTAAGATCAGAGTAAATTCTATGTTTAAGAAATTCAACGATAGCAGGAATATCCTTCTCTTCCAATTGAGAGAGAATCAGTCTTTCTGTTTCTAATCTCGGAAATTCTTTTAATTCTTTCATATTGTATTCATGGTTGTATTTTGAGTATAAAGCTGAGTTTATCTCAATTGTTTATGGATGATGCTTATAAATCTTTTCCAAGGAAATAAAGTCCTTTCAGGGTATGCAGCCTGTCCATTACATGGATTTTTTCCGTTAATGGCTTGTATACATGAGAAACCCCACCTGTTGCCACCACGAAGCAATCATCATTCACCTCATCATTAATACGGGTAATAAAACCTTCTACCATTCCAAGGAAACCATATACCATTCCACTTTGCATACAGGTAACGGTATCCAGGCCAAGCACTGATTTTGGTCTTTTCAGTTCAATTTCAGGAAGCTGAGCCGTTTGGCTGATTAAAGAATTTAAAGAAGTTACAATTCCCGGAGCAATAATGACACCCAAAGTTTCCCCAGTTTCTGCAACACAGCTTGCCGTAAGGGCAGTTCCGAAATCAATAACAATCTTTTTTCTATTAGGATAAAGATTATGAGCAGCTACAAGATTGGCGTAAATATCCGTTCCCATCTGCTTTGATTTCGCCTGCACTCCAGACGGAGTGGTACGATCAACAATTACCGGAGTAATTCCGTGGATCTTCTTGATCCCTGAACTCATCACTTTGGTAAGCTGAGGTACTACAGATCCAATAATTACTTTCTGTATTTCTTTTGGTTCAACTTTATAAGTCTGATAAAGCATCAGCATCTGTACATAAAGCTCGTCTGCCGTTCTGTAAGGCTTTGTATTGATTACCCAGGAAATATCACAATTATCACCATTAAAAAGGCCGAATCTGATATTGCTGTTCCCTACATTGATTACAATTGAATTCATTTATATTTACAGGCTAGGATTTGAAAAAATTTGAGTCCCAAATTTATAAAAAAATAAAAGGAGTATTTACAAATACTCCTTTTATCTCTATGTTTATCTTTTTATTTTACTTCTACAAAGTTATCTGCCATATTAACATCTGCTAGTCTCTGGCTGAAATCAATCCCTAACACAGACAATTGAGATTTTGTATAAGGAACAGTGATCGTATACTCTTTCTGAGTCCAAGGCCAGTAAGGCATTGTTTTGAATTCACCGTAAGCATCTTTTTCTTTCCAAGTATGTGTCATATTCAATGGAATCTGATACGTAACAATCTTCTTATCGGTTGTCATCACGCTGAAATCAATTGGCATAGGAACCTGACCGTTATTTACAAGGGTAATTGTAGTAGATTTTGCATCATACTTTACATCCTTAATTCCATAATCAATTGTTTTCGTTGTATTGATCCAGTAATTGTGGAACCATTTTAAATCCATTCCTGATACTTTTTGAGCAATGTGAAGGAAATCCCTGTCTGATGGGTGTTTCATACTCCACTGATCATAATACTGCTTTAAAGTTTCTGCAAGATTCTGCTCTCCCATAATATATCCTAATTGTACCAGATACAATTCACCTTTTACATAAGAAGCGTACGTATAAGCAGTTCCGTTATCATGATGATCACCTAACCAAACTGCAGGCTCCTCGATTCCTTTTTTAATAAAGTTTCTATAAGCATCCAATCTTTCAACAAAAGGATTAGGCAATTGCTCAGGAAATAACTGATGCATGGTATACCCTTCTGCATAGCTTGTAAACCCTTCATCCATCCAAGGACGTACAGATTCGTTAGTAGCAAGCATTTGCTGATACCAAGAGTGAGAACCTTCGTGAGCCATCAAGCCCATTAAATCTTTAATATTTTTAGCTTCTCCAAGAATCATGGTACACATTCCGTACTCCATTCCACCATCACCTCCTTGAATAAAGGCATACGTAGGGTATACATACTTTCCGAAATGAGAATTCATGATTTGGAAATACTTCGTAATATAAGGCTGAGCTTCTCCCCAAGCTTTAGTTTTATCATTTTTCTGATATACTAAATACACTTTTGGCCCTTCCGGAACATTAAAGCTTTCTACAGAATAATCTCTGTCTGCGCTCCAAGCAAAATCTAGAATGTTCTTTGCCGTCCATCTCCAGGTAACTTTTTTATCTTTTTCTGCTTTGATCTTCGCAGCAGCGTCGTATCCTTTTACTTCAGCTGGATTTTCAAGAATTCCTCCTGCTCCTACTACATAGTCTTTGTTGATCTTAATATTTACATCAAAATCGGAGAACGGAGCATGGAATTCTCTTCCCAGATAATCAAAAGTTGCCCAACCGTCATAATCATACTCTGCAATTTTTGGATACCATTGCGTCATTGTCATGTCTACTCCCTCTCGGTTGTTTCTTCCACTTCTTCTGATCTGCTGAGGAATTACCGCATCCCAATCCATGGTAAAAGTTGTTGTTGAGTTGGGTTTAATAGGTTCTGCCAGATAGACTTTCATAATGGTTTCCTGAACTTCAAATTTCAGATCTTTACCATTCTGTTTGATCCAGTGAATATTCTGAGCTCCCTCCTGATCTTTAGGAATTGTAGACAATGTTGAGATCCCATTTTTCTGCAACCTTCCGTCACCATTTTTTCCTTGAGAAGAAACCCTCTGATCCATCATGGAATTAGGCTTAAAAGCATTCCAATACAGGTGGAAATAAACCACATTCAGCTCATCCGGTGAGTTATTGGTGTATTCTAAGGTCTGTTTTCCCTGATAAGTAAATTTTTCAGCATTGATATCAATATCCATCTTGTACTTTGCAGCCTGCTGATAATAAGCTCCTTGCTGAGCCTGGAATTGTGAAATGATAAACGCAAAAATGATTGCAGCCGATTTTCTCATTTAAAATTTTATTTTTTCTAAAGGTAGGTAATTTAAACAAAACCCTCAAATACGGAATTATAGGAGGGTTTTGTACTGTTTTAATATGCTTTTTAGATACTCTTTTATTCGATTTGTTAAATAAAATTTAAAATATTTTTTACCCGCAGATTGTACAGGCTATCATAGATGAGTATGAATATATCTATCCAACTAATACATTACTTTTGTAATAATTTCTTGATCAGACTAATCTGACCTAAATGATAATAGGCATGCTCAATCATTCCATCAATATTTCTCTGATAGGTTCCATACTTTTCATCTACAAATACCTTATCAAGTTTGGTGTCCGACATCTTTTCCAATAGTTCTGCAAATTTTTCAGAATCCAGCCACAGTTTATTTAACAAGTTTTCCCATTGCTCCTGAGACTCTATAGGTGGAAGATCAAAACTGTATTTGTCTTTTATTTCCAGATTTCCCCCTTCAAAAACAGGGATAATTCCGGCAATATAATAATCAATATGAAAAGTGAGCATGGCAATGGTATTTAAAGAACCAACCTTTGTTACAGCTTGTTCCCAGGAAACATCAGAAAGCTGATTCTTAAAATTGGTATTGGCAATCCAAAGACCATCAAGCATGACCTCTCTGAATCTTTTGACTAATTGTGATACGGAACTCATAGTAAATTATGTTTTTCTAAAGATAAGTAATTAAAATGTTGATTTTTAAACTCTCGCGGATTTTGCAGATAACGCAGAGCTTTAAACCTTGTCAAGGTTCTCTTTAAAAAAAAACCTCAACTGTAAAAAACAGCTGAGGTTTATATTATCATTAGAAATTATAATTATTTCTTAGCAGAAGCTTCTTTTTTCCCGCTTCTTAGGATCTTTTCAAGAATTCTTAAAGTAATCAGATAGGTTGGTTTTACTCCCGTAAGTCCTAAACCTCCTGAAGATAGAGTGCTTCCTGTTTCCAAAGGATTATCTGAAGCGTAATAAGCATAGCAAACGAACAGATCTGGTGAAATATGGTGTCTGATCTTAGATGCTACCTGAATCGCTTTCTGATAATGAGCACCTTCCATTTCAAGGCCAATTGCTCTCCATGAAGTATTCATAAAGTAGGATAAGATATCCTTATTCTGAAGCGATGTTCCTAATACAGTGATCATCGGCCCTTCAAAAGCTTTCAGCTCATTATCCTTAAAATCATCAAGTTTCAATGCATTTTCAAAAGGATAGTTATCTGCAGTTCCTTCAAAAATATGAGAAGTCGGGATCATAATATCTCCTTTTTCTCCGGTAAGGATTCCTGCTTTCCCCATAATGGAAACAGATTTTACATGCATCATGTATACTTCTCCTTTATGCTCAAAAGGTTTCAGCAATTCGTCCATTACTTCAAAAGCTTGCTCTCCGAAGGCATAATCGAATACCATTATTACATCATTTCCGGTAAACTTGCAATCTGCAAATGGGGTATTCTTTAAATCTGTTTTGCTAAGATCGATGATCTGTACATCAATATTACTTCCACTTTTATCAGCAATATGAATCATCCCTTCATCTAAAGCATATTTCAATACTTTATCACGAAGATCTTTTTTATTGGAAATCTCTTCGTACAGTTTATAATCCACTTCATTATGATGCTTCTTTTTAAGAGCCTCATTCGCATACAGCATATTTTTTACAGAGTGCATATTCGCTGAAATGATATGCAATGGGCGGTTATGAAGATTATTTTCAAATAAAACTTCTTTCACTTTATTAGCCCATTTCTCACCAAAATAGTGATGCCCTACTCTTTCTTTTAATATAGCACTGAAATGAATTTCTCTTTCCGTAGTTCCTTTTGCGTCTTCAAGACTTACTTTTCCTAAGTTGTAAATGATTTTAAATAAACGGTCAGGATTATTATCATCTCCAAAAGTATTGTAAGCTCTTAATGTTTCGTCAAAAGATCTTCCTATTAAAGACGAAAGGTGGATCAATGCCACTTCTTTTTCTTTTCTGCTGAATTTTTTCTCTCCTTTCACGACCTCTTCAATAATTTTGAAGGCACGTGTTGGTTTCCAGTTTTCATCTTGGATGAATGCCAGGTTACGGATTTTATCAGCTTCTATAAATAGGAATGTTAAATGGGTAAGAATGTCATAAATTTCGGAACGACCCAAAAGAACCTCAATATTCATCTGGTGTTCGTCTATTCTATAACAGTTTCTTCTTCTTTTCTTTGGAACAATAGGTTCGAAACTTCCTTTATCAAACCCTTCATCAGATGTAAGATGAATAAAAGCACACTCCTCAATCCCTTCCGGAAGCCTGTCTAATACATACATTAAACCATCAAGTTCCAATTTGTTCGGAATATTCATGGTACCGTAAATTTCCGGATTGATGGTTTTCAACAAGCTTCTGATACTTTCTCCTGAAACACCTCCTGGCTTGAAAAATCCTCTATAAAATAAGTGTCTCATAGAGATGTATAATCTTTCAATAGCCTCTGTTGTTTCTCTTGCTCTAGAATTTGTCATAAAATAAATTTCACACAAATATACGAAATCTTTGTCCATTTTATTTTAACTATCTTTTAATAAGTAGCTTAAATTCGCATAGGATTACAGAATGTTTCATATAAAATGTATTTACAGGTACACCCCCTTCAAAAACGCCCTTGAATATTACATTTTGACTCGCAAAAAAACAAACACCCCATTTAAAAACCACCAAACAAGTGTTTAATTTATGCAAAATTTGAAAACACCCCTAAATTTTTTAGGGTCAAATCATTTTCGTTTCATTTTTTTTGTAAATTTGCCCTATCAAAATTCACCCAAATATGTCAACCTTAAGATTCAAAGCATTAGAAACTCTTCCATTTAAGGATTTCAGAAAAGACAACACTGTCGAAATCCCTGCAAAATTATCAGAACTATTCTGTCAAAATGTTTTCTCAGAAGAAACAATGAGAGAATATTTAACGAAAGAAGCATTCCAGTCTATTATGGATGCGGTAAAAAAAGGGACTAAAATACAGAGACACATTGCAGATCAGGTTGCTGTAGCAATGAAAGACTGGGCAATGAGCAAAGGAGTAACACACTACACTCACTGGTTTCAGCCTTTGACAGGGACAACTGCAGAAAAGCACGACTCTTTCTTCACTCCTATCGAAGGGGGTAGAGCGATCGAAAGATTCAGCGGAAACTTACTGATTCAGCAGGAACCGGATGCATCTTCTTTCCCGAATGGAGGAATCAGAAATACTTTCGAAGCAAGAGGATATACTGCTTGGGATCCTACTTCTCCGGCATTTATTATGGGAACTACATTATGTATTCCATCGATCTTCATTTCTTATACCGGAGAAACATTAGATTACAAAGCACCTTTATTAAGAGCTTTAAATGCTGTGGATGAGGCTGCAACCAACGTAATGCAGTATTTTGATAAAAATGTAACAAAGGTAACTCCTACTTTAGGTTGGGAGCAAGAATACTTCCTGGTTGATTCAGCGTTATATCAATCACGTCCGGATCTTGTATTAACAGGGAAGACATTATTAGGACATTCTCCGGCAAAAGGACAACAATTAGATGACCACTATTTCGGTTCTATCCCAACAAGGGTAATGAACTTTATGAAAGAATTGGAAATCGAGTGTATGAAGCTTGGAATTCCTGCAACAACAAGACACAACGAGGTAGCTCCAAACCAATTTGAGCTGGCACCGATGTTTGAAGAGGTAAACGTTGCTGTAGACCACAACTCTTTATTGATGGATATCATGGCAAGAGTAGCTCACAAACACCACTTCCATATCTTATTCCACGAAAAACCATTTGCAGGAGTAAACGGAAGCGGAAAGCACAACAACTGGTCTTTAGCTACTGACACTGGTGAAAACCTATTAAGCCCAGGAAAAAACCCTAAGAAAAACCTACAGTTCTTAACATTCTTCGTGAACACCATTAAGGCTGTTCATGAATATGCTGACCTTTTAAGAGCAAGTATTGCTTCTGCAAGCAACGACCACAGACTGGGTGCTAACGAAGCACCACCGGCAATTATCTCTGTATTTATCGGAAGCCAGTTGTTCAGTGTATTAGAAGAACTTGAAAAAGTAACCAACGGAAAATTATCTCCGGAAGAAAAAACAGAATTAAAATTAAATGTAGTTGGAAAAATCCCTGAAATTCTATTGGACAACACAGATCGAAACAGAACTTCTCCATTTGCATTTACAGGAAATAAATTTGAAATCAGAGCGGTAGGATCATCTGCAAACTGTGCAGAATCTATGACTGTAATGAACACCATTGCAGCAAAACAATTGCGTGATTTCAAAAAAGAAGTAGATGCTTTAATCGAAACAGGATTAAAGAAAGATGAAGCGATCTTCAATGTATTAAGAGAATACATCAAACAATGTAAAAACATTATGTTTGAAGGTGACGGATATTCTGATGACTGGGCGAAAGAAGCTAAGAAAAGAGGATTAAACAACCTTAAAACCACTCCAGAAGCTCTTAAGCAGGAAATGGATAAAAAATTCCTTGATCTTTATGAAGAAATAGGAATCTTTAACCACAGAGAAGTTGAAGCTAGAAACGAAATCAAATTAGAGAAGTACTCTACTGTTATTGATATTGAAGCAAGAGTGCTAAGTGATATCGCAAGAAACCACATCATTCCTTCTGCTTTAAATTATCAGAACAGATTAATTGAGAACGTTAAAGGTCTTAAGGATATCTTCGGAGATAAAGAATTCAAGCCATTGGCAAAAGAACAGATGAGCTTAATCACCAGCATTTCTGAAAACGTTTCAAAAATCAAGCTGGGCGTTGAAGATCTTATCAAAGCCAGAGAAGCGGCAAAAAGCATATCAGACAGCCAAAAGCAGGCAGAAGCGTACTGCAACAAAGTAAAACCTTTATTTGATGGGATCAGAGAAGCTTCTGACAATCTTGAAATGATGGTAGACGATGAGCTTTGGCCAATGACAAAATACAGAGAGATGTTGTTTACAAAATAACTCTGTAAAGTTCCATATTAGTTTAAATTCCTCAGTTTTCCTGAGGAATTTTTTTTGACTAATCACAATTTTATAAAACTAATCAACAATGGATAGATTTAAAGAAACAATCAACAATCATATTAATCTCATAAAAGAGTATTCCTCTTTTTTATTCTTATTAGTATCATTTTTAGGAGGAGCAAAACAATTTATTACTTTGTGTTTTTATTCTCCGTCTCTTGTCCAATATTTTTCACTATCTCAAGTACTGATAGATGGTGTTGGCATTACGATAAAGACAATTATTTTCTTCGCATCAGTTTTCATAGGTATTATAACTTATCAAATCTTTCCTAAAATCATTCGTAGATTTTTCATTACAATAGCATGTATATTTATAATTTTCTTTTTAGCATTAACAATACTTCCCGCCTATACTCCAATGGCCCACTTAATTTTCCAAACAATATTTATTATCTCAATTGGTTTTTTATTTGGCATAACTGATCACTTAGTCGAAATAAGTAAAAGAAAGTCTATAATTATTACCTGCATATATGGACTATTCACTATAATATCGGATCATCAACAACCTGATGATTTAATAAATATCAATAATCACAATATCGTTGTAAATAAAAAATTTCCTAATGCCACTCTTCTGTATTCCAATGATACATACTTATTCTACGGAGTTCCTAAAGATCCCAATAAAAAAATCATGAATATTGGTTTCTTACTCCCCCAAAAACCAGAAAACTTTGTAGTATGTAATTTTTATGTTGAAAAAAAGGATGTATTATTTGAAGAAAACAAATAAACAATTTACGGAATTATTAAACGCGATATAATCAATCCTCTTTGTTAAAAACATCAACAGCTCTTAATAAAAAAGGTTAGTCATTTTAAATTTTATCCGTTAAGAGACTTAATATTGACAACAGCAAACCCAAAAAGCCTGGAAAGCCTATCAATTCTAGGTTTTCAGAGATTTTATTTTGTTTTTTTAACAGCACTGAAAATTAGAGTTTTAAATTCCAAAACGTGATTTATAGAAGAATATCGATAGATTTTGTTAAAGAATCTTAATAAAAAAAACCGCAGGCTTGCCAAAAATAGGCAGTTGCGGTTTATTTTTCTTTAACATATGTAAATAATATGTTAAATAGTGTTAAAATGAGATCCTGACAATTATCATATCAGGGGTCTTTTGCTCGGAATCTCTACTTTTGTAATGCTTTTGAAAATAAATATTCCATTTTAACACGGTTAATCAAATATATATGAAGAAAAGAGTTTTGTTTTATTTAGTTGCTTTAGTTACTACAGTATCATTGCAATCGTGTGCTACCAATTATGTAGTTTCAAAACCAGCAACTTACAGTAAAGAATACAAAACAGATGCCAAACTAGCTTCTATTGACAACAAAAAAATGGAGCAGGATAAGCAGAAATTGATCGACTCTTTCCTTGCTGAAAAGGCTGCATCTATAGCAAACGCTAAAAAAGCTGTTAAGAATTCTGAGATTGCAAAGGCAATCAAACATAATAAAACCATTGATGGTATCTTAGAAGAAGCTGAAACATACCTTGGAACTCCTTACAGATATGGAGGAACTACAAGAAGAGGTATTGATTGTTCAGCTTTCGTTCTTTCTGTATTTGGGGCTGCAGCAGGTCTTACTTTACCAAGAGTAGCGGCTTCTCAGGCTCAGGAAGGGGAAAGAATTGAAAAAGGAGACTTACAGAAAGGAGACTTAATCTTCTTTTCTCATGGAAGAAGAATTTCTCACGTAGGTATTGTAGAAAGTGTTACTGAAGAAGGGGAAATCAAATTTATCCACGCAGCAACATCTAAAGGAGTAATGGTTTCTTCACTGAATGATTCTTATTGGGGGCCTAAATTCAGATTCGCAAAAAGAGTAATCAACGAAGAAGGGGAAGCTTATAATAATCTAGCTTCTACTACTCAAGCTACACCAGCAAATTTTTAATTTTATAAATAATTGATTTAAATAATGAAGCCATCAGAATTCCTGATGGCTTTTTTATGTGTCATACTTTCTATTAAGTGTCGGCTAAAGCCAATGGAATATTTTTTATATAAAAAGCGGGCTAAAGCCCGCTTCTATTGAATTTGATGAGTAACGTTTAAATACCTTCTGGCTAAAAAAGGTTCTCAGAAATATCAGCAGCATATATATGCCTTCAGAACCTAGCTATTCCTGTCTATTTCTATATCCAGTTTATACAAGAGTCCATATACTTCTGAAAGCGAAAATTTGGCCTTTTTAAGCCTATTTAAAGCAGGATCTATTGAATAGTTAACAGAAGTCCTCAAATCTGCCTTTTCAAGATTCGTATTATCGAATATGGCTCCTGACAAATCACAATGACTCAATAGTGCATTAGACAGGTCGCATTCAGCAAAATCAACTTCTATAAGCTTAGAATTTTTGAAAACAGTTTTCTTTATAGAGGTTTGATAAAAGACAGAATTATGAAGAGAGCATCCCTCAAATGTAAAAGACAAACCAAAACCGTTACAATCATTAAATTGCAGGCCAAGCATTTTACATTCTTTAAAAAAGACATCACGGAATGCTGTTGAGATTAGTTTTGCCATACTTAGATTACACTCCATAAATTCACAGTCTGTAAAACTAAAACCGGATAAATCCGCGTATTCAAAACTGCAGTTCTTAAAAGTACAATTCTCATACTCCCCTTTATCCAAAGGAAATTGAACAAAATCTGTATTTTCAAAATTCTGATCTAAAATATAAACATCTTTCATACTATGTAATCATTTACAGCAATAGCCATCTGTTCCACAAATTTGGCAGACTTAAAGACAAGCTAAATATCCTTTGTTTTTTGACAAAGAAAAATAACTATACTAAACTATTTTTATCTGAATAATTAAGTTTAAAGAAAATAAAAGTCATCATAGAGAAAGCCAACAAAGAACTTCCCCCATAACTGAAATAAGGAAGCGGAATACCTACAGTTGGGAAAAGCCCCATAACCATCCCTAAATTGATCGAAAAGTGCATCAATAGAATCGAAGCAAAGCAATACCCAAATACGCGGTTAAAAGTAGATTTCTGCTTTTCTGCCAAATAATAGATTCGCCCTATATACACCATATAACATAAAATAAGAGTAGCACTTCCTATAAAGCCCCATTCTTCTCCTACCGTACAAAAAATATAATCGGTTTCCTGCTCCGGAACGAATTTTCCTTGAGTAACGGATCCTTCACGGTATCCTTTTCCTAAAAGACCTCCGGATCCGATCGCCGTTTTAGAATATAATAAGTTGTATCCTGACGTATCTCTAAATGCCTTTTCACCTTTATAAAGAACCTCAATTCTTTCTCTTTGGTGTTTAGGCAGTTTTTCTAAAATATAAGGAGAACCAAATGCCAGCCCACACAATAATAAGATAGATCCCGCAATTCCGGAAATAGAAATTACATCCCAGGACATTCTATGATAATTCATTGCAATCATAACTCCGGCAATGAGTAAAATAGCCGCAGCAACATATATCGGTGGGATTGCAAGTGCTATCAAAAAAACTCCTGCAAAAATAAAACCTACTCCAAATAACCAACCACTTAATCCTTCCCTGTATAAAGCTATAAAAAAGGCAATGAATACAAGCATAGATCCTACATCGGGGATAGCCAATACGACAGCAGCCGGAATACCTATAATTCCTAAAGCAGTAAATAAAGACTTTCTGTTCTTCAAATTAAAATCAGGCCCAGAAACATAATTAGCCAACATTAGCGCTGTTCCAATTTTAGCAAATTCTACAGGCTGCATGGTAAAGCTTCCAAACTTGTACCAGTTCTTTTGTCCTAAGATTTCCTTTCCAAATGGGAAAAGACCTATCAACAAAAGTACCCCGCCTATATAGATAATACCTGCCATATTTTCGAAGAACTTACTTCTTCCCACAAATATGATAAGCCCAACAAATACAGAAATACAGAAAAACATCAATTGTTTTTCCCCAAGCTTCTGGTCAACACTGTAAATATTAGCAATAGCAAAAATGCAAAGCATGAAATACAGTCCTAGACCCAATTTATCTATTCCTTCTGTCCATTTCATTGCTTAACAGTTTTTTTAGCAGTGTTAGTATTCTTCTTATCTTCTTCTATCTTTTTTTGAAGCTTGGCTTTTTGTTGTTTAACAAGTTCCAAGCTATCCTTTATTCTTTTTTGTTTAATGGAGTCAGGCTTAGGATCCTTGTAAAGTCCTTTACGCTTCAGATCTGCAATCCATTGTCTTTTGTATTCCGGCATGAAACTCGAAGTGATCATCTTTTTATACAGATTCTCTCTTTTCAAATCTCCGGTAATATATTTTTCAGCAATCACAGTACAGGCTGGCCCTGCCCACGTAGCTCCAAATCCTGCATGTTCCATTACAGCTACCACAACAATTTTGGGTTTATCTGCAGGGGCTATCAATACAAAGATAGAGTTATCTTTCCCTTGCGGAACCTGTGCAGTACCAGTTTTGGCTAATTGTGTAAAGTCATTGGATTTCAGTCCTCTTGCTGTTCCTCTCAAAACCACGGCTTCCATCCCTTTTAAAACAGGTTCAAAATGCTTTGGATCTACTAAAGTTTGATGTTTCACCTTAAATCTTGGATCCGGATTTGGTTTTCCATCAATTGCTTTTACAATATGAGGTGTATAATACCATCCTTTGTTTGCAATAGCAGCAACATAATTCGCTAGCTGAATAGGAGTTACTAAAACATCTCCCTGCCCCATCCCATTATAGATCGCTCCGGTTGACATCTCGTCCCAATTTTTAAAATCAGTTCGCTGAGAGCCACTAGCTTTCATAATAGCTTTAAATCTTTTTTCGTAAAAATCTCCGGAAGGAATTCTACCTTTTGCACCTACCGCAAAGTCGTTATTTAGAAACTCTCCAACACCAAAGCTGCTCATAATTTTTTTCCATTCATCAACACCTTTTGAAGGGTTACCCGGATACTTTTTAATGATCGCAATAAAAGCATAGGTAAAGAAGCAGTTACTGGAAACCTGAATAGAAGGAATAAGCGGATCTGCTCCACCATGCCCTTTAATTCTCTTTCCTTTATAGAAAAATCCTCCTCCACAAGGGAAAATAGTCTTCTCATCCATTACTCCCATCTGCATAGCAGCCAGAGCTGTCAACAATTTGAAAGTTGAACCCGGAGGATATCCTGCTTGTAAAGAACGATCGAAAGTAGGTTTATTTTCATACAGCGTATCTTTTGATAACGCATATAAGTTTTTAGATTTATAAGGCCCCGTAAAAAGATTCGGGTCAATATCTGGCCCTGTTGCAGCAACTAAAACTTCACCGTTATTCGGGTCTATCGCTACAACTGCTCCGTGTTTGTTAACAAGCATTTCTTCAGCGGTTCTCTGAAGGTCGTAATCAATAGTTAAAGTAATATCTTTACCGGTAACTACATCTTTATCCAAAGTTCCATTTTTATAAGATCCGATATTTCGAAGCCTGATATCTTTTTGGATATATTTCATTCCTTTTACCCCACGAAGTTCTTTTTCATAAGATTTCTCAACTCCTGTTTTCCCAATAAAATCTCCTGGTAAATAGTAGATAGAATCTTTTTTAATCTCTCTTTCGTTTACTTCACTGGTATACCCTAACAAGTTTCCGGAGGTAGAAACTTCATATTGACGCTGAGGTCTCTGTACAATATTAAAGGCTGGATATTTAAAAATAATCTCCTGTACTCTTGCAATATCTTCCCTGCTGAGATCCTTTAAGAAAGTCATAGGAGTCAGCTTAGAATAGTACTTTTCCTTTTTAATAACGTTGATCTTATTGATGAAATCTGCTTTGGAAATTTTCATCAGACTACAAAAGCCTAATGTATCAAAATCAGGTTTCATTAACCCTTGTGTAAAGGAAATTTCATAAGCAGGCTGGTTTCCTACCATGATCTTACCGTTTCGGTCAAAAATAACTCCACGCTGTGGAATTACATATTCAATTTTAATGGAAGTATTGGCGGCGTTCAGTGCATAACGATCTGTAAACAACTGCAAATAAGCAAGCCTCGCCACAAAAATAAGGGCGATTACAACAAGGATGGAAAAGATTTTTAAATAACGTGTGTTCAAACTTTTTGTTTGATTTTAAATATTAATGCGTAAATAACGATAAAGATAAATGAAATTACACTCGTCACCAACACATTAAATAATATTTCAAAAAATCTGCTAAACTTAAAGAACTCAATATATTGTACTAAAAGCTGATGCAGGAATATACTTGAAAATAAAAACAGCAAAAACTGCGCCCATTGCAGGGACTGAAAAGAGAAAAAGTCTGTAGATGTATCTGTAGACGTTCTGAATATCAACGTTCTGAAATAAGCAATCAGCGTTGTAGCAAAGGCATTGATCCCCCATGAATAAAGAAAACCATCAATAGCCAATCCTATTAAAAAACTTAAACCAAGGAATTGAAATTTGTTTCTGAAAAAAGGATAGAACATCACAAATACAGGATATAGTACCGGAGTATACTTTCCGAAAATAGTAATCCTGTTCAATACAAAGATTTGTAATGCAACAAGAAATATCATAATCAATATATCGGTAAATAAAGTCCTGCTAATCATTTTCCTTTTTTATTACAGCTTGCATCGTATCCTGAATCTTCTGCACTTCTGCCTTTTTCAGATTCTTCACGACATACACTTTATTCAATGCACCCATTTTTTCACTCAGTTCTACTGATATATCCCAGAATCCGGTTTTATTATCTACTGAATATCCGGCAATCGTTCCTATCGTTACACCTTTTGGGAAAATAGCAGATTTCCCGTCTGTAACAACGGTATCTCCAATTTTTAAAGCAACATATTTTGGAATATCCGCAAGGTGCATCACCCTGGAGTTATCACCATTCCATGTTAATGTTCCAAAATATCCTGAGTTTTTCAACGCAGCATTAATTCTGATCCTATTGACACTCAATACCGATTGAACCAATGCGTAGCTGTCTGTAGAATTGATTACAATCCCCGCAATACCTCTAGGTGCCATTACCCCCATCTGAGGGAAGACTCCGTCTCTACGGCCACGGTTGATTGTAAAGTAGTTATTTCTTCTATTGATACTATTGAAAACAATTTCACCATCAACAAAAGTATAGATTTGACCCCCTCCGATGGTATCATGTACTCTTTTGAAAACAGGATTCTTCGATCCGTCTTTTCCATACAGTTCTGTCATCAGAGCTTTATTCTGAACCACAAGATCTTCATTGATCTGTTTTAGCTTCAGATAAGAAACCCCCTCATCGATATACCCGGAAATCCATGAATTCAACGCAGCCGTTTGGCCCGCAATCCAGGATCTCTGCATGGCATTTCTAGAGAATATCAGAACCAGAGCAATAATTTGCAGGAATATAAAGAAGACAAAAAGTGTGTTCTTCGAAAATAATCTCAGCAAAAATCCCATTCAGATATATAGTCGTAAAAAGTTAAAATTATTTAATTAAGAAATTGAATTTATCCATATTCTTAAGGGCAATACCAGTTCCACGAACTACCGCTCTCAACGGATCTTCCGCTACAAACACAGGAAGACCTGTCTTTTTGTGAATTCTGTCCGCAAGACCTCTTAATAAAGCACCTCCTCCAGCAAGATAAATACCAGTTTTATAAATATCAGCAGCCAATTCCGGTGGAGTAAGAGAAAGAGTTTCCATTACAGCATCCTCGATTCTGATGATAGATTTGTCTAATGCACGGGCAATTTCTTTATACCCAACCATAATTTCTTTAGGTTTCCCTGTAATAAGGTCTCTACCTTGTACCGGAATGTCCTCGATATCTACATCAAGATCTTCTACTGCAGAACCTACTTCAATTTTGATTCTTTCAGCTGTTCTTTCACCGATATAAAGATTATGGTGAGTTCTCAAGTAATAAGCAATATCGTTGGTAAATACGTCTCCTGCAATTTTCACAGATTTGTCACATACAATACCACCTAAAGCTACTACAGCAATTTCAGTAGTACCTCCACCTATATCAATGATCATGTTTCCTTCAGGCTTCTGTACATCAATCCCAACTCCTATAGCAGCTGCCATTGGCTCATAGATCAATCTTACTTCTTTTGCGTTTACTTTCTGAGCAGAATCTCTTACCGCTCTTTTTTCAACTTCAGTAATACCAGAAGGAATACAGATTACAATTCTTAATGCAGGCTGTATGAATTTACCTTTGATTCCAGGAATTTTCTTGATAAATTCCTTAATCATGTGCTCAGAAGCGTGAAAATCTGCAATAACCCCATCTTTCAATGGACGGATTGTCTTGATATCCTCGTGAGTTTTCCCTTGCATATGCTTAGCCTGTTCACCTACAGCAATGGGTTTACCCGTAGAGCGTTCAATTGCAACAATTGACGGTTGATCTATAACAATTTTATTATTATGGATGATAAGGGTATTGGCTGTTCCCAGGTCTATCGCAATTTCTTGCGTAAACATATCAAATAAACTCATATTTTTCTTCTGATTTTAAGTTTACAAAGATATAAATTTAACACTACCAAAGAAATTTCCTCACAACTTAATTTGGTTAAAATTTTATTAAAATTTATAATTCTTTATTAACTTTCTGTTTAGATAATTACAGACTTTGATTTCAACTAAAATTAATGAAGGAACCTATAAGCTAAAAAGACAAAATTAAGAAAGGGTAAAAAAGCCCGGAAAACAGAAGAAAACAAGAGACAAATAACTGAATTTTAAAATTATTTCTTCCCGTGATAAAATTCTCTCGGGTGTCAATCATAAACTTTAAACCCTTCTATAGTTTTTTACGATAATTATCATATATACTATCAGAGGATCATTAATTAAAAAAATCGTAAATTTGCGACTGCTTATGTTACAGTATTCCAACATCCACCGAACATCGAATTTTGCCGTGCTTTCTATAAGCTACGAAAAGGCAGATGTAGAAACGAGAGGAAAGTTTGCATTCTTTGATGAAAACATCAAAAACTTTGTTTCCCGCGTCCATCAGGAAGATCTTGGGGATGCATTTGTGGTTTCCACATGTAACAGGACTGAGATCTATACCACCTCTTCCAATTATCTTTTAGTCGCAGAAGAGTATTGCAAAACCATTGGAGTAAACCTTACGGATTTCCTTCAATTTGCTAATATTTTAACCAAAGAAGAGGCTTTAATACATCTTTTCAGAGTAGCAGCCGGCCTTGAAAGCCAAATTATTGGAGATTTTGAGATTATCGGACAGATCAAAAAAGCATACAGCCGTTTTAAAAAGGAAAGACAAAATTCTAATCCATATCTGGAAAGAGCCATTAATGCAGCTATTCAAATTTCCAAAAGGATTAAGAATGAAACCGGAATTTCCAACGGAGCTGCTTCGGTTTCTTATGCTGCTGTTCACTATATATTAAACAGTCAGAAAAGAATCAATGAAAAGAATATTCTCCTTCTTGGTGTAGGTGAGATCGGACAAAATACGGTTGAAAATCTTGTAAAACACGTTTATCAGCCGAAAATTAAAATTGCCAACAGAACTCAGGAGAAAGCTGAAAAGATTTCCCAGAAATACAATATTCCTCATGTTGACTATGCTGATGTTGACAAGGAATTAAAAAACACCGATATTCTTATCGTGGCTACGGGAGCCAAACACCCGATTATCAACCAGTCTCATTTCCCGAACGGAAAGCAAACATTAGTGATAGACCTTTCCATTCCTCACAACGTTGAAAAAAATGTTACAGAAAATGAAAATGTAACCTTGATTGATGTTGATGAGCTTTCAAAACAAATCCAGGAAACGATCCAGCAAAGGGAAAAAGAAATTCCTAAAGCCGAAAAGATCATTAAGGAACTGATGAAAGACTTTATTGAATGGGAGAAAAAAAGAAAATTAGCACCAAACATTCATCATTTCAAAGCAGTTTTAAAAAACATGGAACGCAATGAAATGCATAACTTTTACAAGAAAAATAAATATATAGACATCACGGATATGGAACTTTCTGATAAAATGATCCAGAAGATCACCAACCGTTTTGCAAAATATATCATCGATAATCCTTTAAAAGCCGAAGAAATTAGTAAATTAATGCACGAAATATTAGTTGAACAACCAAACAACGAATTCAATGAAAAGCATTAGAATCGGAACAAGAAATTCCGCACTTGCACTTTGGCAGGCTAGAGAGGTTGCGAGGCACCTTCAGAACAACAATTATTTAACGGAAATCGTTCCTATCGTTTCTTCTGGCGATAAGAACCTTAATCAGCCTTTATATTCATTAGGAATCACCGGGGTTTTCACAAGAGACCTTGATGTAGCCTTATTGAATGATGAAATAGATATTGCTGTTCACTCTTTAAAAGATGTCCCTACCCTATTACCTCAGAATATTGAGATGATAGCCTATCTGGAAAGAGATTATCCACAAGACATTCTGATCAGAAAAGAATCTGCTAAAAACAAAGAACTTCACGAGCTGAAATTGGCGACAAGCAGCTTGAGAAGAAGAGCTTTCTGGCTAAGACATTTCCCGAATACTGAGTTTTCAGATATCCGTGGAAACATTCAGACCCGTCTTCAAAAACTTGAGGATGGAGATTTTGATGCCACTATTTTATCTTTGGCCGGAATCAAAAGAATGAAAATGGAAATTGATTATGAAATGCTTCCGGTAATGATTTCCGCCCCATCTCAGGGCGTTATTGCGGTAGCAGGACATTCCGATAAACCGGAGATCAATGAAATCCTGAGACAGATCAACCACAAACCAACTCAGATCTGTGTAGAAATGGAACGAAACTTCCTAAGCACTTTAGAAGGAGGATGTACAGCACCTATCGGAGCTTTTGCAGAAATTATTGAGGATCAGATCCGCTTTACGGCAGCACTTTGTTCTCTTGATGGTAAAAACTGCATTGCTATCGATGAGAACTTCGAATACAACCCGGAAGAAAATTTTGGAGAAAAGTTCGCAAAAGTGGTACTGGAAAATGGCGGAAAAGAATTAATGGCGGAAATCAAAAGCCAGATCTAAGATTATTGACTTCAATTTTAGATTTCTAATTTCTTTTTAATCCTTTCTATTTTCTAATCCAACAGACATGAAAATCTTATTTACCAAAAATATAGACCAAGCAACAATATCCAAAGAATTAGGAGAGGATATTTTGGTTGATTGTATTGAGGTAATTAAGACAAAGCCTATTCTGATCAGCCCATTTGAACTGAAAAACTACTCCCTGATCTTTACCAGTGTAAATGGTGTAGCTGCATTTTTTAAAAACAGATTTAAGCCTAATGAGAATTTTACGGCAAAAAACTACAATAAGATCTACTGCGTGGGTGAAAAGACCAAGAAGGCATTGAGGAGACATGGTTTCGGAACCTTCAAGGTATTGAGGAATGCCGATGCACTGTCAAGATTCATTATCGGAAACTGCCAACATGAGCAATTCCTTCACTTCTGCGGCAACCTAGCCATCAATGTTCTGGACAAGGAACTTCCCTTGCAAAACATTAAGTATAAAAAAATTACGGTATACAACACAGAGGAAACCAATCCGTTGATACCTGAAAAATATCATGCTGCAGTCTTTTTTAGTCCAAGTGGAGTTCGTAGTTTTGCAAAGCAAAATTCCTTAAAGGATATGAAGCTGTTTTCGATTGGAGAAACCACATCTGGAGAGTTGAGAAATCATACCCAAGAAAGAATTTTTACTTCTGAAGAAAATACATTGACCTCTATCTTTGAAATGATAAGAAGAGAAATCGGAAGGACACTTTAAAATATGCATTGCCCGAAAGGTAATATTAGCTTGAATAGATTATGATAAAGAACGACCTATATTTAAAAGCACTTCGCGGAGAAACCGTTGAAAGACCTCCTGTTTGGATGATGAGACAGGCTGGAAGATATCTGCCGGAATTCATTGCCCTAAGAGACAAATATGATTTCTTCACGAGATGTCAGACACCTGAGCTTGCTGCTGAGATTACCATTCAGCCTATCCGCAGATTTCCTTTGGATGCTGCGATTTTGTTTTCTGATATCTTGGTGGTTCCACAGGCAATGGGAATCGATTTTAAAATGAAAGAATCCGTTGGCCCATGGTTGGATACTCCGATCAGAACAATGGAACAGGTTCAGAATATCGAAACTCCGGATGTGAATGATACTTTAGGATACGTTTTTGATGCTATTGAATTGACTCTTCAGAAATTAGACAACGACATTCCATTGATCGGTTTTGCCGGTTCTCCATGGACAATTCTTTGTTATTGTGTAGAAGGAAAAGGAAGTAAAGCATTTGATATTGCGAAATCTTTCTGCTTCCAACAACCTGAAGCTGCTCATTTATTACTTCAAAAGATCACCGATACTACTATCGCTTATTTAAAGAGAAAAGTAGAAAAAGGAGTTTCTGCAGTACAAGTTTTTGACTCTTGGGGCGGAATGCTTTCTCCAACTGATTATCAGGAATTTTCTTGGCAGTATATCAACCAGATCGTTGAAGCATTAAGCCCACTTACCCACGTGGTAGTGTTCGGAAAAGGATGTTGGTTTGCATTAGAAGATATGACCATGTCTAAAGCTTCTGCTCTTGGTGTTGACTGGACTATTAAGCCGGAATTCGCAAGAACATTGACAAACCACACGATGACTCTACAAGGAAACTTCGACCCTGCAAGGTTACACTCTACTCCTGAAACAATCAAGAAAATGGTAAATGAAATGATTAACCGTTTCGGAAAAGACAGATATATTGCTAATCTTGGACACGGAATTCTTCCTAACGTTCCTGTTGAAAATGCTGAAGCATTCATCAAAGCTGTTGTTGATTGGAAACCTAACTTGTAATATACAATTGGCAAACTTAAAATATAGAATCCCTGTCGTTTTTCGGCAGGGATTTTTTGTTTATATACTTTATTATATATAGAATAGATTCTTTTCCTATATACTTTATCAACATTTTATCTTTATATTTGAGTACTAACACATTAAATCATTTAATATGAAAAAACTAAACAAAGACAAAATGAAAAGTATCATGGCAGGAGGTGAACGTTGCCTGGACTGTGAAATTGGTTACCATCAAGTTATTATTAACGGTAGATGCAAATGCATTGAAGATTAAAAAAAGCAGCTGATTCAGCTGCTTTTTTATTCTATTTTTTATCCTAACATTCTCTGTGCTTTTTTAACACCTTCCACAAGAAGATCAATCTCTTCAAAGGTATTATAGACTGCGAAACTCGCTCTCACGGTTCCTGCAATATTAAAGAATTCCATGATAGGCTGTGTACAGTGGTGTCCGGTTCTTACCGCAATGCCCATTTTATCCAGGATCATTCCTACATCGGAAGAAATCCCTATTCCTTCTAAATTAAAGGAAACAACCCCTGTTCTTTTAGCTTTCTCACCATATACTTTCAGACCTTCAATTTCTAAAAGGTGTCTTTGGGCATATTCCAATAAAGCATTCTCATGATTTTGAATATTCTCATGTCCTACTCTGTTCATAAAATCAACTGCTGCTCCCAGAGCAATATTCCCCCCTACATTCGGCGTTCCTGCTTCATATTTAAAAGGAAGGCCAGCATAGGTTGTTCCGTCAAAAGAACATGTTGCAATCATTTCTCCTCCTCCATGAAATGGTGGCAAAGCTTCTAATATTTCTCTTTTCCCATATAAGATTCCCGTTCCCATTGGTGCATACATTTTATGTCCGGAGAACACAAAGAAGTCACAATCCAGCTTCTGAACATCAATATTGAAGTGAGGAGCAGATTGAGCACCATCAATTACAATATATGCGTCTGAATTTTTTCTTGTTTTAGCAATGATCTCTTCGATAGGATTCACAATCCCAAGCGCATTGGAAACCTGATTTACAGAAACTACTTTAGTTTTTTCACTAAGAAACTGATCAAGATAGTCTAATTGAAGAATACCATTTTCATCAATAGGAATGACACGAAGCTTTGCACCTGTTCTTTCACAAAGCAATTGCCATGGAACAATATTAGAATGGTGTTCCAGATAAGAAATGATGATCTCATCGTCTTTTTTCAATTTTTGTGTTAAAATATAAGAGATAAGGTTCAATCCTTCAGTTGTTCCTTTGGTAAAGATCACTTCAAAATCGTGCTCTGCATTAATGAATTTCTGAATCTTTCTTCTTGAAAGCTCCATTTCTTCCGTTGCAAGTTGGCTTAATGTATGAATTCCTCTATGAACATTTGCATTAAGTTCCGTATAATATGCGTGACAGACGTCCAAAACCGAATTTGGCTTTTGAGATGTAGCTGCATTATCAAGATAAACCAACGGCTTACCATTCACTTCTCTGTCCAATATAGAAAACTGGCTTCTTATTTCCTGAATGTCAAACATTTATTTATTTTTTAAATTAAGGTGTCCTTATTTAGAACTCTTCAAATTTACGGCTTTTTTTTCGAAAGGAAGCATCTGGTTGTAAGCTGATACTTGTCAGTTAATAGAAATATTCAATGATATCAAGTGAGTAAAACTGATAGGCCATAAAAAACAAAAAAAACCTGTCAAAAAATTGACAGGTCTTATATCATTAAATAAGCAATACTTATTCTGCAGATTTTTCTTCTGTTGTTGGAACGTCAGGAGATTGAGTAGCAACTTCTTCTGCTTCTTCTTCATCTTCATCATCCATTGCAGCAGCACCACCTTTCATTGCATTTCTAGACATCTTAACAGCAACTACTACTGCGTTGTCTGGGTGCATGAAAGAATATCCTTCAGTTTTGATACCACCGATGTAAAGTTTGTTACCGATTCTTAATGGAGTAACATCTACAACGATTTCGTCAGGTAGGTTAGCAGGAATAGCTTTTACTTTTAGCTTTCTGAAAGACTGACGTAAAACACCACCAGCTACAACACCTTTAGAACGTCCTGTAATTCTTACTGGAACTTCCATAACCACTGGCTTGTCGTCAGATAATTGATAGAAGTCAATGTGAAGAATTCTGTCAGTAATTGGGTGGAACTGAATATCTTGAAGAACTGCTGGAATTATTTTTCCGTCAACTTCAATAGATACCGTGTGTGCTTCAGGAGTGTATACTAATCCTTTGAAAGCTTTCTCTTCAGCAGAGAAGTTTAAAGGCGCTTCACCTCCATAAACAACACAAGGAACTAATTCAGCATCACGTAAAGCTTTTGTAGACTTTTTGCCCACGCTTTCTCTTTTTGTACCTTGAATTGTAATAGATTTCATTTATAAAAAATTTAAAAAATTGTTCTTATTTAAATTTGCAAACTACTTAAAATCAATTAAATAACAAATTTGCTACTGATTGATTTGTGCTCATGAACCATCGTCATAACGTCCGCAAATAATGGGGCGCAAGATAGCACTTTTATTTTAGATGACAAATTATTTTTAACAGGAATTGAGTCAGTTACAATAACTTCCAAGATTTTTGAGTTCTCAATATTCTCGTAAGCCTTTCCTGAAAGCACTCCGTGAGTTGCCATAGCTCTTACTGTTTTTGCTCCTTTCTCAATTAGAATATCTGCAGCTTTACAAAGCGTTCCTGCAGTATCGATCATATCATCAATAAGAATTACATTCTTACCGGTAACATCTCCAATAAGGAACATTTCTTCTACAACGTTAGCTTTCTTTCTTTCCTTGTAAGCAATTACTACTTCTGCCCCTAAGTGACCTGCATAGTTTTTTGCTCTTTTTGCACCTCCCATATCCGGAGAAGCAATAGTAAGGTTGTCAAGATTTAAAGATTTAATGTAATCAACGAAGATCGTAGAAGCATAAAGGTGATCTACCGGAATTTCGAAGAACCCTTGAATCTGATCTGCGTGAAGATCCATTGTCATAATTCTTGTTGCCCCTGCTGCAGTAAGAAGGTTAGCAACTAACTTAGCACCGATCGGCGCTCTTGGTTTGTCTTTTCTGTCCTGTCTAGCAAGTCCGAAGTAAGGAATTACAACGGTAATGCTCTTTGCAGAAGCTCTTTTTGCTGCATCAATCATTAGAAGAAGCTCTAAAAGATTGTCTGCAGGAGGGAATGTAGATCCGATTAGGAAAACTCTTCCTCCTCTTACAGATTCGTCCAAAACAGGCTCAAATTCCCCGTCGCTGAACTCCTGAAAGTTGATTTTCCCTAATTCTTTCCCATAACTCTGGGCAATTTTCTCTGCCAAGTCCCTGCTGGTTCTTGTACAAAATAGATAACTTAACTGATCGGCCATTTTAACTTTTTAAAAGATTTTGCAAATTTAAAAAAAAACCACAAGATTTACTCCTGTGGTTTCTAAGTTTTTATTTAATCAATAATTATGGTAGTGTAACACCTGAGTATTTATTAGGGTTTACCAGTGGTAATGACGAATTATAAGTTGCATTAATTGCAGTGATAAATTCGTTGGCAATCACACCATATCCTCTACCCGTTAAGTGTACTCCATCCAATGAGAATGCACCTCCGGATACAAATTTAGCCGTATATTTTACCCCATCCCATGAAATCCCGGAATCGGCTGCCAGCTTCTTAAGTTTAGCATTGGCATCTACAAAAGCATATCCTTTTGCAACAGCAGCAGCTTTAATGGTTACATTATAAGCATCAATAGCATCATTGATTTCTTTAATTTCAGATGGAATCAATACATATTTATCCGCAAATGGATAAGCAATACCTCTAGCACCAAGGGATGCCGGAATTCCCGGAGGAAGCGTTTCCATTGAACCAATAGCAGCTTTTGTTGTTAAAGGAATAAGATCCCCAGTTTTCGCCTGTCTTGCCTGACCATAAGTAGCCCCAAGATAACCAGCAAGCGCCATTAAAGTTGGATTTCCTGAAGCTGTAGCAGCAGCAGCAATCTGTGCTCCTAGGTTTGTAATACTTTCGTCTTTAATCAGCAATGGGTTAGCAGCTGATTTAGAAAGAGGTTTAATTCTGTCACCTGCTCCTAATGCAGTTAAAATCTGGCTTAATGGCCCATATACATTTTTATTTAAATCATCTATTGTAGCTTCTCCAACAGCAACATTTCCTTTTCCTAATACTGCAGAAGTCAAAGGATTAGTAGGAATAGTTGTCAATGAAGGAATAGAAGTTACACTTGGAATATTAGCAATAACCCCCTTAGCTTTTGTAGCTTCGATTTTAGAAATCAACAGATCGTAATATTGCTTAAACTGTGCTGGAGGCGTAAGTGTTTCAATAGAACTATCAGCACCTGCTAAAGCATACAATAAAGCATCGTTATTTCCGATCCATAATGAGAAGAATGTTGGATTTTGACTTACAAAGTCCCCAATCACAGATGCAGTAGATGATGATGCAAATCTCACAAAGTAAGGGTTTGCAGTTTTTGTTGCCAATCCTGCAACATCTCCATAGTTCGGAGCCAATAGATGAGCAACCTTTGCCCCAGGAACCCCCATATTATTAAAAGGCCCTTTAAGAACAGTATTAACTATGTTTGTAGCTTTATTATCATTAATATTCCCTATATCAGGAGCTCCGTCAACAAAACCTTTTATATAAAGCTTGGTATCCTGAATCTGAACCGTAGTAGTTGCTCCTAAAGCAAGCAGCAATCCACCGTTATTATCTCCCATTAGAGGCTGCTTGAACTCTCCACCCCCTACAAGTTTCATTTGCTGAGCAATCATAGATGGATACGATTCATTTTGCCCGTCTATATAAAGAGCTCCGTCTCTGTATCCGGAAGTCAGTGAATTTCCTAAAGCAACATATTTTGAGAAATCAGCACTTCCTTTTGATACCTGAATGTCTTTTACATCAGTATCAAAATCAGTCTTACAGCTTGTTACCATAAAAAGAAGTGCAGAAACTGCTATTGTCGATATTATAATTTTTTTCATAGTCTTTTAATTAAAAAGGATTATAAGATAAACCTAGACCAAAATAGAATGCTCTTGCTTTAGCCTGCCCGTAGAATCCTAGATTCGCATTGTTTACATATCTGTATTGAGGCATTGCATATCCTCCTGCAATGTCAATTCCGAATTGTTTTAGCTTAAATCCTACCCCACCGGTAATCACATAGGTATCAAATGAAGGTGTTTCCGGAATAAAGTTCTCATTAGTATATGGAGATTCATCATAATATGCTCCTAAACGTCCGTAGATCATATTAGTGAACGCATATTGAGTACCCAATCTGAAGGTTTTAGAATTTTTGAAATTCTTAGGGCTTACAAGTATTGTTGGATCTGATGGATTATTTCCAATCGGTGCATTGTTAAAGTCCAGTACAAGTTTACTGTATCTCTCCCATCCGTGGTAGTTAAAGTCTGCAGAAACCTGCCATTTTGGTGTCACTTTATAAGTTAAACCAATAGTATATTCTTCAACTAATGGAAGCTCAGCCGTAAATCCGTCCTGACCTTGAGCATTCAATTTCAATAACGAATAAGGAGTTTTAGTCGGGAACTTGAATGTCGCTGTTCCATTTTTAGCCTTCATATCAATAGCTGAACGATAAGCAACACTGATATCTAATTTTGGATCAGGTCTGAAATAAAAACCAAACCCATATCCATGGCCGCTTGCTTTCTCATCATTAATGTTTACCTGTCCGTTAAATTGTGTTACCGCTTTATCCCAATCTACTTTTCCTCTTGCATAGATGTAACTTGCTCCAAAAGATAACCAAGGAGCTAGTTTCACGGAAACCATAGGTTGGAAATAATAACTCTTCAATTCCAGTTTCTGCACCATTTCTTTACCTTCCCAAGTATCCGGCCATTTAACCGTACTACCAAAAGGGGTCGTGAAACTGAAACCTACAGATAAATTTTCTATTGGTTTATAAGTAATCGCTGCATAGATTGGGGTTCCCAGAGGGTTATCCGTTTCTGTGCTTTGTAAAGTATTTAAGTTCTGAAAAGTAACTTTATTACTTGCACCAAATCCTCCAGCTACTACACTCAGCTTGGTAGGAATAAATGACATACCTGCCGGGTTGAAGAATGTCACACTTGCATCTTCGGCATGAGCACTAGTATGCGCCATTGCCAATTGCTTTACCCCTTGCAAAGAAACCCTAAAGCCTCCTGCGTAAGATAAAACGCCCGCCAATAAAGCAGTTGATACTAATATTTTTTTCATAGACTATTATTATATAACCCAAATATAAAATTATTTTGAATACCCCTGTTAATATTTGCCAACATTTTAAACAATATACAAAAAGAAAATTATGTTTAAAATAACATTCTAAACATAATAAACCACAAAATAATAATTTACAGGTATTTATAAACAACCAAAAACAACAAGCGTATTTATGTTTAATATTAAACTAACGTTTAACAATAAAGATTATTAGACCCAATTATAAGCAAAGATTGAATTAAATCTGAAAAGATGTTAAAATGATTAACAACCATTTTTTTTCAAACAACCGGAAATTGGAATGATTCAAGAAAGGACACTCAAACGTCTAAACAAGGCTTCTCATCACCTCTTTCAATTAACTCCTTATCAAAATATAAAAATGTTTTACTCTGAATTCAGGTTATTTGAGTATTTTAGAATTGCATAAAGATAAAAATACATAAATTTGCAAGATTATAAATAATAGTAATATGAGTTGTGGATGCAAAACATCCGGCGATTCTGCACATTCTTGCGGCCCTAAAAAAACCGCAAATGGCTGTGAAAATGTAAATACCTGCGGGAATAGTTATAAATTAAGTGTTTTTGACTGGCTTTCTAACATCAACAATCCAGCACCAAACAGGTGTGATTTTGTAGAAGTTAGGTTTAAAAATGACAGAAAATCGTTTTATAAAAATGTAAATAATATTCCTTTACATATAGGTAGCGTAATTACAGTAGAATCTAGTCCGGGACACGATGTAGGCGTAGTAAGCCTTACGGGAGAATTAGTAAAGATTCAGATGAAAAAGAAAAAGTTTTCTGAAGAATCAGCACTTAAAATATACAGACAGGCCAACCAAAAAGATCTTGAGGTATGGCAGGAAGCAAGAAAAAAAGAAGACGCTGTAAAGCTTGAAGCAAGAAAAATTGCCCAAAGAATAGGTCTTGAAATGAAGGTAACTGATGTTGAATATCAGGGGGATTCTTCAAAAATCACATTTTATTATACTGCTGACAACCGTGTTGATTTCAGACAGTTAATTAAAGATTACGCCGGAGCTTTCAGAACCAAGATCGACATGAAACAGATCGGGTTCAGACAAGAAGCTGCAAAAGTAGGAGGAATCGGATCTTGTGGACGTGAACTTTGCTGCTCTACATGGTTAACAGATTTCAGATCTGTAAACACCAATGTAGCGAGATATCAACAGTTAAGTATTAATCCTCAGAAACTTGCAGGACAGTGTGGTAAACTTAAATGCTGTCTAAACTATGAGCTTGACAGCTATCTGGATGCATTGAGTAACTTCCCTTCTTCTTCCACTACACTGGAAACAGAAAAAGGAAAAGCATTCTGTATCAAAATTGATGTTTTCAAAAAGAAAATGTGGTTTGCTTATGTAGAAAACTCAATTGCATGGTATGACTTCGATATTGATCTTGTTAAAAAACTGATTTCAAAGAACAAAAGAGGTGAAAAAATACTTCCTTTGGAAGACCTGAAACAGCCCGAAACATCATCTCAAAGTATTGATCTGATCCAGGAGAACAATGTTGACCGCTTTGAGAAGAAAAACAGAAACAACAGAAACAGAAACAATCAGAATAAGCCAAACAACAATCAAAATCAAGGACAGGGACAAGCACAAGCACAGGGACAAAAGAAAAACAGACCTGAGAGACAGGAAAGACCTAACAGATCTGAAAAACCGGAAAACCCTAATGCAAATGCAGGAAACCAACCTAGACAACCTAAACCACAGCAACCCCAAAAAGCTCCTGTGGAAAAGGTAAAAGCTGAGGCTAATCCTGATGCAGATAAAGCTCAACAAAGCAATCCGAACAAGAAGAAATTTAAAAAGAAATATCCTCCAAAAAAAGATAAAAATGCGTAAAATCTTAGGATTATTCACCTTTATCCTTTTCTTTAGCTGTAACTCTTCTTCTGGAGAAGATGTTATTATGAATTCCGTTGACAATAAGTGGAATAAGAAAAGTGAACAAAAATTTAATCTTGAAATTTCAGATCCGCAGAATCCTAAAAATATTATATTTGTCGTAAGAAACAATAACAATTATCCTTATAGCAATATCAGGTTTATTGTAAATTTTACTAACCTTCAAAACAAAAAAAAGGAGACTGACACCCTGAATTACGTTTTGGCAAAACCAAACGGAGAATGGCTTGGTACAGGCTTTGGTGATACAAAGGAAACATTGTTTCAGTATAAATTAAATTATAAGTTTCCAGGAAAAGGAAAATATCAAATCGGGCTTACACAAGCTATGAGAAATGATAACTTACCGGGAATTGAAGATATTGGGATAAAAATAGAAACGGCTAAACCGTAACCATAAATGGAAGTAAATAATAAGAATACAGGAAATAAGGGGAAGAAATTTCCTCTACCCCCTAAAAAAAAGAACACCTCTTGGAAAAAATGGGTCTCATTTATTTGGATAGGACTTATTGCGGTAGTTTTAGGGATTTCAGGGCTTTTCTTTGCCGTCTCACAAGGATTCCTTGGAGAGATGCCAGATGTAAAAGAGCTTGAAAACCCAGATATCTTTGTCGCTTCTGAAATCATTTCTTCAGATGGGGTAACATTAGGTAAATTCGAAAAAGAAAAAACTCAACCGGTTGTTTACAAGGAGCTTCCTCCTTACCTTATCTATGCCCTTCAGGCAAAAGAAGATGAGCGTTTTAAAGAACATTCTGGAATCGACTTATATTCTATCGCCAGAGCTGTAGCTTACGGTGGTGGCCGTGGTGGAGGTTCTACTATTACCCAGCAGCTAGCAAAACTTCTTTTCACAGGAACAGCTTCTCAAAACAAGGTGGAAAGAGCATTCCAAAAGCTGAAAGAATGGGTGGTTGCTGTAAGTCTTGAAAAAAGATACACCAAGGAAGAAATCATTACCCTTTACTTTAATAAATTCGATTTCTTATTCAACGCTAACGGTGTTGAAATGGCATCCAGAGTTTATTTTAATAAAAAGACTTCCGAACTTACTTTACCAGAAGCAGCAACTTTTGTTGCAATGCTTGAAAACCCAAGAAAAAACAACCCTTACAGATATCCTGAAAAAGCAAAGGAAAGAAGGAATGTTGTATTGGATCAGATGCAGAAAACAGGATATATTGATGCTGCTACTTACGAAAAAGCAGCCAATACTCCTATAGAAGTGGATTTCCACCCTATTAAAAGCATTACTGATGGATATTCAGCATACTATAAGTTCTATCTGAGAAAAGAGATCGACAAGTATCTTGAAGCCAACGAAAAAGAAACAGGAAAAAAGCTTAATCTTTATAAAGACGGTTTAAAAATTTATGTGACTCTTGATTCTAAAATGCAAAAGTACGCTGAGGAAGCCATTAAGGAACACTTAACGGATCTTCAGAAAAGATTTGATGCAGAACAAAGAGGAAGAAAAAACAGGCCTTTCTATTACCTTACTGATAAGCAGATCAGCGATGTAATGCTTCAGGCTATGAAGAGAACCGGCAGATACAAGCTATTAAAAGCTGATGGGATGCCTGATGACTCTATCATGATGGAATTCAAAAAGCCTATCAAAACTTCAAGATTTACATGGGCTGGAGAAGAAGAGGTTGAAATGTCACCTTGGGACTCTATCAGATACCACAAACAAATTGCACAAGCAGGACTTATGTCTATGGTTCCGGGAACCGGAGAAATCAAAGCATGGGTAGGAGGTATTGATTGGCAGCATTTCCAATATGACCACATCAAGCAAGGAAAGAGACAGGTAGGATCTACCTTCAAGCCTTTCGTATATGCAACAGCTATTATGAAGTTAGGTATGACTCCTTGTTCAACTGTTTCTAACGGAACTTATGACCACAATGGATGGCATGTACCAGGAAGAGGAGGAATGCTTACCTTAAAAGATGGTTTAGCACACTCTCAGAACCCGATTGCTGCAAGACTTATTGAAATGACAGGTGTAGATGCTGTTATCCAGACCGCAAGAGATCTTGGGGTAACAGAAGATATTCCCAGAAACAATACGATCGCGCTTGGTTCATCAGATATTACCATCTATGAGATGTTAGGTGCTTACAGTACTTTCGCCAACTACGGAAACTACAATAAACCGGAGATGATATGGAGAATTGAAGATGCCAATGGTAGAGTAATTAAGGAAGTAAACGTAGAGCCTAAGGAAGTAATGAACCCAATGTATGCTTATACTATGATTGAACTAATGAAGGGTGTTGCGCAATATGGTACTGCATCAGGAGAACTAGGAAGAAGAGGAATCTCAAAAGCAGTGGAAATTGCAGCTAAAACAGGTACTACACAGAACAACTCCGATGGTTGGTTTATGGGAATCACTCCAAAACTTGCAACCGGAGCATGGGTAGGATGGGAAGACAGAGCAACCCACTTCTTTGGAACCGGTGAAGGTCAGGGTGCAAGAATGGCATTACCAATCTGGGCAATCTTCATGAAGAAAGTATGGGCTGATAAAACATTAGGAGTTACTCCGGATGACAAGTTCATCAAACCTTCAGACTGGAAAGATGGCTGTTCAAACCTTAAAGGACTTGGCGGCGGATATGGAGATGACGGAAGTCTTCAGACCATTGATGAGATTAAGAATCCAAGAGCAGCAGATCCGACCCCTAAAAAACCTACAGAAAAGAAAGAAGAGAATATTAATGAAAACCTTCATTCCAACGATGAGGTAGATTTTAATAAATAAATTCTCTTTTAGAAATACATAAGACCTTTCAAGAATTTGGAAGGTCTTTTCTTTTATAATTAATACCTTTGAAGCATGAATATCGAACGCATCAGCCAGCCTTTTATTAAAAAATTTCCCGGAGATTTTTCCAACAACCCTATGCAGCGAAATACTCCTAAGGTTTTATTTTCAACCATCCAGCCTGCCGGTTTTGATAAGCCTCAGGTAATAGCCTTTAATGAGCCTTTATCAGAAGAGATAGGGCTAGGCAAATTTGAAGATAAAGATCTTGATTTTTTAGTAGGAAATAATCTCCCGGGCAACGTTCAAACCTATGCAACAGCTTATGCAGGTCATCAGTTTGGAAGCTGGGCGGGCCAACTTGGAGACGGAAGGGCAATCCTTGCAGGAGAAATCACTAATAGCTCAGGAAAAAAAACAGAAATACAATGGAAAGGTGCTGGTGCTACTCCTTATTCTCGCCATGCAGATGGAAGAGCTGTTCTCAGGTCTTCGGTAAGAGAATATCTAATGAGTGAAGCCATGTATCACTTAGGCGTTCCTACAACAAGAGCTTTAAGCCTTTCCTTTACCGGAGAAGATGTTGTACGTGATATCATGTATAACGGAAATCCACAATTGGAAAAAGGAGCCGTAGTAATCAGAACTGCTGAAAGCTTTCTTCGTTTTGGACACTTTGAATTGATGTCTGCTCAACAAGAGTATAAAAACTTACAAGATTTACTGGATTTCACCATTGAAAATTATTTTCCAGAGATCACATCATCTGATATTCAAAGATATAAAGATTTTTTTGAAAACGTTTGTACTCGTACAGCAGACCTTATGGTTGAATGGTTTAGAGTTGGATTTGTACATGGAGTGATGAATACGGATAATATGTCGATTTTAGGACTCACTATCGACTATGGGCCTTATTCTATGATGGATGAATATGATTTGAATTTTACTCCTAACACTACCGATCTTCCAGGAAGGAGATATGCTTTTGGAAAACAAGGCCAAATCTCTCAATGGAATCTTTGGCAACTGGCCAATGCCCTTCATCCTATCATTAAAGATGAAAAGTTTTTGGAAGATACTTTAAACAAGTATGGTAATTATTTTTGGGAAGCTCACGACAAGATGCTCTGCAGAAAATTTGGATTTGATGAACTGAAAAAAGATGATGAAGAGTTTTTCACCAACTGGCAGGGATTGATGCAGGAATTAGAATTTGATCATACTTTATTTTTCTCTCAATTGGAAAACTTAACAGCGGATACCAATCTAAAAGAATATTTCAGCATTGCCTCCTACTCTTTTTTAAATGAAGAAAAAGTTAGCAAGCTTAAAAACTTTATTGAAAAATATCAATCCAGACTGAATTCAAATTCTATTTCAAGAGAAGATTCTTTACAAATGATGGCAAAATCAAACCCTAAGTTTATTCTAAGGAATTATCTGCTTTATGAATGTATTGAGGAAATCAACAATGGAAAAACTGAAATGCTGGATAAATTAACCCAAGCATTGGAAAACCCTTATACAGAGCTATATCCAGAATTTTCAACCAAAAGACCTTCCGGGTATGATGACACAGCCGGATGCTCTACACTTTCGTGTAGTTCTTAACAAATATACCACAAAGCAAAAATATTCATTAAAATATCAACATCATATTAAATGATTTTTACTAAATTTAGAAAAATCTTTTTAATATGAAAAAAATTATACTTTCTTTAAGTTTAATGTTGGGAACGCTTGCATATTCCCAAACAGTTTTGCTCAATGAGAGCTTTGAAACATATCCGAACTTTGTTGTTACCGGAATTGGAAGTTGGCTTACACTTGATCTTGACGGAGCAAACACCTTTTATGGTGGTGGCCCAGTAATCAATGGAACTACTGTTTCTTCATGGACTCCCAATTGGCCTAATGCTTCATCAGCGAAGGCTTTTCAAATATTTAACCCTTCCGCAACTAATGCTACAAACAATCTTACAGCAACAGCAGGAGTAGATGAAGAAGTAAGAGACTTCACTCCACACACCGGTCAAAAATATGCTGCGTCATGGGCTGCATCTGCACAATTAGGAACAATTGCCAACAACGATTGGCTTATTACTCCTGCGGTAGCGCTAGGCACAACATCCAATACTCTAACATTTTGGGTAAAAGCTCTTTCCCCAGATTATACTGAACAATACAAAGTAGGGATATACACAGGAAGCGGTACTCCCGTTACCGACACCAACTTCACAATCATTTCCGGAGCTACCGCTCTGAATGCTACCTATCCTGCTTGGCAAATGGTAACTTATAATCTTGACGCTTATGCAGGACAAACGATAAGAGTAGGCTTCAACTATATGGCCGAAAATAAATATATGTTTATGTTGGATGATGTAAAAATCACTACCGGCGGATCTCTTGGCACTCATGAAAATTCAAAAACAAAAACAAGTACTGCTATCTATCCTAACCCAACTCGAGGAGAAATTAATATTAAAACAGACAAAAAAATAAAATCTACTTCCGTTATAGATATGTCTGGAAAAACACTTAGCAGAACAGAATCCGAAAACACCAACATTTCTACTCTTCCAAAAGGAACTTATCTGATGAAAGTAGAGTTTGCAGATGGAACTTCCACCACAGAAAAAATAATCAAACAATAATCATTGTGTATATACAATCTTCCTAAAACCACCAATTCTGGTGGTTTTTTGTTTTACTTTTGCAAAAAATACGACACGTGTTATTTATCAAAACAAAATTTATTAACTTTCTAAGGCTCGTTTTTCCATCCTCTTATACAGAACTGGCTGTTTTCTTGTTTTTTATCACTTGCTATGGGATCCTTGGATCTTATATTGCCATTCATTATAGAATTATCTTCGACAGCCGAATTCCATGGGATGCTTACTTTAGTTTCGATAATAAATCGATCCTAATGACAGGAGGCAGCTTTGAAAGACATCCTTTATCTTATTATTTTTTCAACTGGATCAGAGAACTCTGCCTGTTAATATCAGGCGGAAAAATGGATACGACCTTCAGGCTTGCCCTGGCATGGCTTAGCAATATTATTATTACCTTAAATGTTGTTCAGATTTTTAAATACCTTAAAAATATTATCAGCCTTCCATTAGCCTATAACCTATTGATTACTTTATTTTTTTGGGTATTCTCAACCAATATTATTCTTTCCTTCACTCCGGAAAATTTCACTTACACCTTATTTTTACTTTCATTGTACAATCATTATGCAGCTATAAAACTCAGAAAAGAAGAAAAGATCCCAGCAGCAGCTTTATCATTGGCAAGTATCACTATTGGAGGACTCACTATCACTAATATTGTAAAAGTTTTCATCCCGGTATTTTTTGAAAAAGGGCTTTTCAAAAACTGGAAAAAAATAGCAAGTGCAATTCTAAGAGGAATAATAGCCATCTTACTCTATGCACTACTCTATCTTTATAGGATTGATTTCAAATACCAGAACATTTTTTCAAAGACGAATCAACAGTATGAAAAATTCTCTAATGTAGAATCTATGCCGACATGGGATATGATCCTTTCTTTCTTTTTTGGAGGGAATATTCTTTTTCCAAGTTTTATCATATCTGACAAGCATAATATGAAAGGTTTTGACTTTAAAGGTCTTTATATGGATCTTTATTCATCTCCTATTCCCTACATTTTCATTATCTTATTATTGATATTAATAAGTTGGAGTTATCTAAAAAATTTCAAGAATAAATGGGTTCAGGTCATTATGATTTCATTCTTCTTTGACATTGTGATCCATTGTGTAATGAGATTCGGACTTCACACTTCATATATTTATGGCGGACATTTTATATTTGTATATCCATTGCTTATGGGGTGGCTATTACGCTCATACAGATCCTCTGCAAAAATGATGGCTTTTTTAACATTAATAATTAGCGTATTGTTGATGTATCTACTCACCAACAACCTGTTCAGAATGTCAGAATTCTTCTGGTTCTTAGAAACGTATTACCAATAAAAAAAGCCGGGACAATTCCCGGCTTATATATTTTGAAATATTCAATATTACTTTGCTTCTGAACAGAAGATTCTATACTGTACAGCAACTGCAGACTTGAAGTATTCTCTTATTTTAGAAAGATCACCAGAAGCACTCTGTTTAGTAAAATAACTTCCTGCTAAAATTTTATAGTTGGGTCTTAAAGAAGCATCGGTTTCCACTTTAAGGTTAGGAAATCTTTTTCTGAAGTAAGACTTTACCTCATTAGCTTCTTCATTACTTTTTACAGTTGTAATCTGAATTTTGTATCCTAAAATTCTAGGATTTTTTCTACAGATTTCAGCATTCGTCAATTCCCTATTCGGTACATAAATCTTATTTGGTTTTGTACTCGTTCCTGAGGAAATACCAGACTCATTATTGCTATAATCTTTGATTGGATTATTGGTAACAACTCTAGAACATTTATCTTCCACTCCTTCCAAAGCAGCGTTTATTTTGGAATCCATGGTGATGACAAGCTCCGTTCCTGAAAGCGTATCCTTTTTAACAACCTGCTGGGCTTCAATACTATAAAAACCAAACAATGATAATATCGAAAATATTTTGATCAAATTTCTCATTTAAACTTGTTTCCGCAAATTTATACAAATTAAAAAACTATACCAAACGAGTTATTTAGAATCAATACAAATTAAACGTAAATGATATTTTCCCCTTTCTATATGCCGTTAAATTTCTGTTAAAAATATTATTTTTGCGGAATTGATATGTTTCAATAATTTACTAACATAAGATAATTTAAATGATTAGTTGGAGAAAGCATTATAAAAAAACGTTGATCGCAATAGGCTTATTGCTATCAACCAGTGCTTCATTTTACGGGCAAGACGGCGATCCTAAAAACGGAGAGAAACTTTTCAAAGCGAATTGTACTGCATGTCACGCATTGGACAAACAGGTAATAGGGCCACCATTAAAGGGGGTTGTAGAACGTGTTAAGACAGAAGGCGGTGTAGACAGAGATTGGCTTCACAAGTGGATCAAAGACAACAAAGCTCTAAGAGCTTCTGGGGATAAATACGCCAATGAGATTTTTGAAAAGTTTAATAAGACTGAAATGTTACAATTCCCTAACCTTACGGAGAAGGATATTGATGACATTTTAGCTTTCACAACTAACCCTCCTGCTCCTGAGGAGAAAAAGACGGAAGCAACTCCTGCAGCTGGCGCAGCTACGGCAGCTCCTGCAGACAAAAGCACAACAAACATCGTTATTATTTCACTTTTAGCCATCGCTGGTCTATTAGTTTGGATTTTAGTTAAACTAAGACAATTAGTAAAACTAGGTCAATCTGAAGAGTTATCAGGGCTTAACGAAACAAGAGTTCGTTCTTTCAGTGAAATGTACGAGAAGTTCCACTACGTTGGTAAGGCGTTATTAGCAATTCTTGCTATTCTTGCGGCTTACGGAGTTTGGAACTGGTTAATGTGGATCGGGGTTTACAAAGGTTACAAACCAGAACAACCAATCTACTTCTCTCACAAAATCCACGCTGGAGAACAAAAAATTGACTGTCAATTATGTCACTCTAGTGCTAAATACGGAAAAGTATCTGAGATTCCTTCTATGAACGTTTGTATGAACTGTCACAGAACAATTTCTGAATACAACGCAGATCACTACATGGAGCCAGGAAAAGATAAGGCATTCTATGATGGAGAAATTCAGAAGATCTACGCAGCAACAGGTTGGGATCCTGCTAAACAACAGTATACAGGAAAAACACAACCGGTTGAATGGACAAGAATCCACAACATGCCAGATTTCGTTTACTTCAACCACTCTCAGCACGTTATTGCTGGCGAACAAGCGATCATCAACTCTTTCAACAAGAAGAACCCTAACAACAAAATTGATGTTGTTTGTAAAGCTTGTCACGGTAAGATTGACACAATGAATGTTGTTCAAATGGCTAACGACTTTACTATGGGATGGTGTATCGAGTGCCACAGAACTACTGAGGTTGATATGAACAACGGTTATAATAAAGAGTACTTCAAGAATCTACACGACAAGTTGAAAAAACAATATCCACAAGATGGAGGTAAAATCACTGTAGATGCAATTGGAGGTCTTGAGTGTGGTAAATGTCATTATTAATAACTAAAAAATTAGAAGTATAAATGGCTTCAAACAAAATACAATTCAGAAGTATTCATGAACTTAAAGATCCAGCTTTAAATAATAAGCTGGCTCAGAAAGAGTTTCAGGAAGAAATTCCGGTAGAAGATTTCCTTGGAGATGCTGAGACAAACGGATCAAGTACTTCAAGAAGAGATTTCCTTAAATTATTAGGATTCTCTACTGCAGCAGTTACTTTAGCTGCCTGCGAAGCTCCGGTAATCAAAACGATTCCTTATGTGGTAAAACCGCATGATATTATTCCAGGAGTCCCTAACTATTACGCTTCAACATATTTTGATGGGTTCGACTTTGCTAGTGTTTTAGTAAAAACTAGAGAAGGTAGACCAATCAAAATTGAACCAAACCCGGCTGGTGGTGATTTAGGTAAAACTAACGCAAGAGCTCAGGCAAGTGTACTTTCTCTTTATGATAATGATAAAGTAAAGCAGCCTAAACTAGACGGTAAAGATGAAACTTTCGATAAAGTAGACAGTTTCGTTATCAAAGGTTTGGAAGAAGCTAAAGCATCAGGCAAAAAGATTGTGGTTTTATCACACTCTTTTGCTTCACCAACTTTCAAAAAGCTATTTGCTGAATTCAAAGCTAAATATCCTACAGCTGAATTAGTAACTTTCGATGCATATCCGTATGCTGCAGGACTAGATGCAGCTCAGGAAGTATTCGGACAAAGAGCATTACCTGTTTATGACCTTAATGGTTCTGAATTGGTAGTTTCTTTCCAGGCTGATTTCTTAGGAGATTATAACGCTTCAAGCTTAGAGTCTTCTTACGCAGCGGCTAGAAAACCAGGAGCAAACATGTTAAGACACATCCAAGTGGAATCTAACATGTCATTAACTGGTGCTAACGCTGACTCAAGATACAGATTAAAGCCAAGTGCAGTAAACAAAACTTTAGTTGAAGTTTACAACGCAATCGTAGGTGGCGGTACTTCTGATAAAACTGCAACTGAAATTGCTAACGAACTTAAAGCAAAAGGTAGCAAAGCTGTTGTTTTTGCTGACGGTTCTAAAGGTGCACAGGTTTTAGCACACTTAATCAACCAAAAATTAGGTTCAGTAGCTTTCACTGGTAAAGCTAACTTCCTAAAAGAATTCAACGGTGCAAGATATCAGGAATTCCTAGGTTGGGTAAACGGTGGACAAGTTGGAGTACTAGTTACAAACAACGTAGATCCTATCTATGCTCATCCAAAAGGAGAAGACTTCAAAAAGTCTTTATCTAAAGTTCCTTATGTAATTGCTGTTGCTGATAAGAAAAATGAAATGTACAAAGCAGCTAAGGCTGTTATTCCAGTAGCTAACTGGTTAGAGTCTTGGGGAGATATCGAACCACAGACTGGAGTATATTCATTAATGCAGCCTACCATCCAGAAAATCTATAAATCAAGACAGATTGAAGAATCTTTATTGGTTTGGAAAAATGGTAAGAACAATGCTGCAAACAACTACTACGATTATTTAAAGGCAAGCTCTGCTTCTCTTTTAGGCGGTACTTCTTTCAACAAAGCATTATATAACGGTATCAATGCTTCTACTAACTCAACAACATTATCTTATGCAGGTGGAAACGCTGCTCAGGCTGTTGCTGAATTAGGAAACTTCAAAGCTTCTGATTTAGAATTAGTATTATACACTAAGACTTCAATGGGAGATGGTACTCAGGCAAACAACCCTTGGTTACAAGAGTTACCTGACCCGATCACTAGAATGTCTTGGGATAACTACTTGACAATTTCTCCAAAAGATGCAGAAAAGTTTGCTATCGATAACGATCTTAATGCGAGAATGCAGTTAGATGGTTCTATCGTAAACCTTACTGTAAACGGAGTTACAATAAAAGACGTTCCTGTATTCGTACAGCCAGGTCAAGCAGAAGGATCAGTAGGTCTTGCGCTTGGATATGGTAAGAAAAACTCAGGAGCAACTGCTGATACAGGGGTAAATGCTTATCCTTTATTCGATGGTTCTAACCTTGTTCTTTCTGGTGTTAAAATCGAGAAAACAGGAGAAGATCACGAATTCGCAGGTATCCAGCTTCAAAATACATTAATGGGTCGTTACGAAATCGCTAAAGAAGTTCCTTTAGCTGAATTCATCAACGTACCATTCGACGATGAGCACAAAGGATGGAACAAACCTTTGGAATACCACACAATCAGTGGAGCTCTTCCAGCAAGAAAAATCGACCTTTGGGATGCATTTGATGATACTGACGGTCCTCACTTCAACTTATCTATCGACTTGAACTCTTGTACAGGTTGTGGAGCATGTATCATTGCTTGTCAGGCTGAAAACAACGTTCCTGTAGTAGGTAAAGAAGAAGTAAGAATGTCTAGAGATATGTATTGGTTAAGAATTGACCGTTACTACTCTTCAAAACAAAAAGTTGAAGTATACGAAGGATTAAAAGAAGGAATGGCTGTACCAGAATTATACGGTACTGCATTCAACAAAGAAGGTGGGGCATTGAACCACCCGGCTGATAATCCGGATGTAATCTTCCAACCAGTAATGTGTCAGCACTGTAACCACGCTCCATGTGAAACAGTATGTCCGGTAGCGGCAACTTCACACGGTAAGCAAGGTCAAAACCATATGGCTTACAACAGATGTATCGGTACCAGATATTGTGCAAACAACTGTCCATACAAAGTAAGACGTTTCAACTGGTTTACTTATAACCTAAACGATAAGTTCGATTACAACATGAACAACGATTTAGGAAGAATGGTACTTAACCCAGACGTAGTTGTAAGAACTAGAGGGGTAATGGAGAAATGTTCAATGTGTATCCAAATGACTCAGAATACTATTCTTGAGGCTAAGAAAGAAGGAAGAAAAGTGAAGGATGGAGAATTCCAGACAGCTTGTTCTAAAGCTTGTTCTACTGGTGCAATGACATTTGGAGACATGAATGATAAAGATTCTTCAATTAGAAAGGTTTACGCCTCTAACAGAAGATATTATTTACTAGAGGAGATCGGAACAAAACCAAACGTGTTCTATCACACTAAAGTAAGAAACAGAGTAGAAAAATAAAGTTTAAATAATAAATAGGTAAAAAATGTCAGGACATTACGAAGCTCCGATAAGGGAACCTCTAATTATTGGTCACAAAACTTATCACGATATCACAGAAGATATTGCACGACCTATCGAAGAAAGAGCAGGTAAATTATGGTGGATTTCATTATATGCAGCCTTAGTTCTATTCATCTATGGATTCGGATGTATCGCTTATACGATCGGGACAGGTATTGGATCATGGGGGCTTAACAGAACTATTAACTGGGGTTGGGATATTACCAACTTCGTATGGTGGGTAGGTATCGGTCACGCCGGAACCCTAATCTCAGCAGTATTATTATTATTTAGACAGAGATGGAGAATGTCTGTAAACAGATCTGCAGAGGCGATGACGATCTTTGCGGTTGTACAGGCAGCAATCTTCCCTGTAATTCACATGGGTAGAGTTTGGGTTGGATACTGGGTATTCCCATTACCAAACCAATTCGGTTCTCTTTGGGGGAACTTCAACTCTCCTCTACTTTGGGACGTATTTGCGATCTCTACGTATTTCTCAGTATCAACTGTATTCTGGTTCATGGGACTTATCCCTGACTTTGCAATGATCAGAGATAGAGCTAAAACTCCTTGGACTAAAAAGATTTATACTTTCCTTGCATTCGGTTGGGGTGGTAAAGCAAAACACTGGCAAAGATTCGAAGAACTTTCTTTGGTTCTTGCAGGTTTGGCAACTCCACTTGTATTCTCGGTACACACAACCGTATCTTTTGACTTCGCGACTTCAGTAATTAAAGGATGGCACTCAACTATCTACCCTCCTTACTTCGTTGCTGGTGCGATCTTCTCAGGATTTGCAATGGTACAGACACTATTGTTGGTTGCTAGAAAAGTTTGTCACTTAGAAGAATATATTACAATGTATCATATCGAAATTATGAACATCGTAATCGTTCTTACAGGTGGTATGGTAACTGTAGCTTATGCAACTGAATATTTCATCGGATGGTACTCAGGATCTAGATTTGAGGATTTCACATATCTTTCTCCAGGTGCTGCTGTAGGACCTTACTGGTGGGCATTCTGGTCATTGATCATCTGTAACCTTGTGGTTCCTGCTTCTTTCTGGTTCAAAAAAGCTAGAACGAACATTATCTGGACTTTCATTGTTGCTTTGATCATCAACATCGGTATGTGGTTTGAGCGTTTTGATATCATCGTTATCAACCTTTCAAGAGACTACTTACCAGGATCATGGACAATGTTTAAGCCAACGATCATTGATGTGGGTGTATACTTAGGAACTATCGGATTCTTCTCTGTATTATTCTTATTATACGCAAGAACATTCCCTGTAATTGCACAGGCTGAATTAAAATCGATTTTGAAAATCTCAGGTGAAACTTATAAAGCAAAAGAAGGAGATGAGCACCACTAAAATTGTATACGGACTTTATGCTGACGACGACGATTTAATGAACGGCGTTAAAGCATTCAACGATAAAGGAATCAAAATAAACGAGGTTTATACTCCGTTTCCGGTTCACGGACTAGATAAGGCTTTAGGGTTAAAGAAAACTAGAATTTCTGATGCTGCTTTCATCTATGCTTGTTATGGTGTTACTATTGGTGCTACTTTAACTTGGTACGTAATGAACCACGACTGGCCTCAGAACATCGGTGGTAAACCAGCATTCGACTGGGGACACAACATGCCGGCATTCGTAGTTCCAATGTTCGAATTAATGGTATTCTGTGCTGCTCACATGATGTCTTTAACTTTCTTAGTTAGAAACAAAATGTATCCAGGAGCTCCAGCTCAGAACCCAGATCCAAGAACTACTGATGATAAATTCATGATGGAATTCGTAACTGAAGATGTAGAATCTGTAAAGCAGTTGCTAATTGAAACTGGAGTTGAAGAAATAACTGTTAAAGACGCTTAAAATGAAAAAGAATGTATTAAGAATTACAGCAGTTTTAGGTTTAACAACAGTTTTACTTAACTCTTGCGGACCAAAGGAGAACACTCCATTGGTATACTTCCCGGACATGTATTTTCCGGTAGCTTATGATCCATTGATGAAAGCTCAGGATGCGTATTCAGATCATGAAAATGAGATCCCTGCTTTTGTTAAAAATAATGGTGCAACAGGTCTTTCTCCAGTAGAAGGATCAGTTGCTCAAAATAAAGACGGAGTTTTTGAAGAAAGCTTATTACCAAAGAATGTTGACGAGTACAACGCAGGGTATGATGCTTCTAAAAAACTAACAGCTTCTCCTCTAAACCCAGCTAATGCAGCGAAGGATCTTGAAAGAGGAAAAGTATTGTTCGACCACACTTGTGCTGCATGTCACGGAACAGGAGGTGATGGACAAGGACCAATTGTACAATCTGGTGCATTTTCTGGAGTTCCAAACTATGCAGACAGAGAAATTACTGTAGGATCTGTTCATTATGTATTAACAAACGGTAGAAACGCAATGGGATCTTATGCTGGACAGCTAAACCCTGGTGATAGATGGAGAGTGGCAATGTATGTGATGAGTGCCTTCAAAAAAGGCCCAGCAGCTCCGGCAGCCGCAGCACCAGCAACTGAAACGACTACCGAAACTAAAAAATAAGAAAAGAAATGTATAGTTTTTCACCAAAATTAAAATCAACTTCTATAATACTTCTTGTTGTAGGTTTAGTTCTGTTTGGTATTGGTTTCTTTATGAACAAAGGACTTTCTACTGAGAAAATAGAACAAATGATGGAAGCTGTTCACGCTTCTGGTCATGATGCTCCTACTCACTCAAGTGAAATGGTTGGACCGCAGGATCATGCAGCTCACTTAGAGCATGCTACTATGCAAATCCATAACCAGCCTTTAGCATCATTGCACTTTGTGGCAGTGTTCTTCTTTGGAGTAAGTTGCGCTGTACTGTTCTTCTACTGTATTCAGCACGCAGCTCACGCAGGATGGCCTATTATCATCACAAGAGTAATGGAAGCTATTGCTTCTTATATTCCTTACGGAGGTGCTATACTGGTTATTATGATGATCTTAAATATCACTCACAATGGCCACCTATTCCACTGGATGGATCCGGAATTAACAAACCCTGAATCTGCACACTTTGACGTAATTTTATTCGAAAAGAAAAGATTCTTAAACATACCTTTCTATGCTATCAGAACGATCATTTATGTTGTAGGTGCTTCTTTCTTCGCATGGAAACTTAAAGCTCAGTCTAAAAAAGTAGACGATACTAAATCTAAAGTTGAGTATCAAATGCTTTACAGATGGGCGGTAGGATATATTGCATTCTTCGGATTTGCTTCTGCTGCTTGGGCTTGGGACTGGTTGATGTCTATTGACCCTCACTGGTATTCTACAATGTATATCTGGTATTCAATGGTTAGCTGCCTTTCAAGTGGTATTGCTGTAATCATTCTATTAAGTGTTTATCTTAAGAAAAATGGTTTCTTACCACAGTTCAATGACAACCACTTACACGATTTAGGAGTATTCCTTTTCGCTACAAGTATGCTTTGGACATATACATGGTTCGCTCAGTTCATGCTTTATTGGTATGCAAACGTTCCGGAAGAGGTTAACTACTTCTTTGGTAGATTCCAACACTACGGTACTACATTCTTACCAATGCTGATCATTAACTTCTTATTACCACTATTGGTATTAGTAAGTAGCAGCATCAAGAGAAACTATAAAGTGGTTACCACAATGGCTGTAGTAGTTATCTTAGGACACCTTTTAGATTACTTCAACATGGTAATGCCAGGAACGGTAGGCCCATTCTGGAACACTCCTGAAGTATTCTTGTTAATCCTAGGAGCAGTTCTATTCGTAGCTGGATTATTTATGTTTACTGTACTTTCAGCTTTATCTAAACTGAAGTTGATTCCTACAGGAAACCCATACCTACACGAATCTGAAATTTATGAGTATCCTTTCTAAGGACTTATAACACAATAAAACTCTAAAAGACTGATTGTTTAAACGATCAGTCTTTTTTTTCTTAAAATATATCCCCTATTTTCAACAGTTATTTTAAAAATGATTTCCAGAAAAAACAAAATAAAAATAAAATCCACTATTAATAAAGGTTTTAGTAAATTTGCAACAAACCAAATAAAAATGAAAAAGTTTTCTTTTCTACTTGTTTTCAGTCTGTTGCTTTTTACAGCATGTAAGAAAGATCATGTAGATGCTACGAATACTAAAACGCTGCAGTCAAGTATCAATGATATGACTTCCAGCTTACCTACCATTAAACAAATTAAGTTTAATGAAGCTCTTTATATCCTTAAAACATTTGGCGTGGAAGCTGATGGAGATGTGAACGAGCTAAAAGCTCTTGGAAAACTGATTAACGGGAAAAAAGTTCCCGAAATCATGACCCTTGCTGATGAAGTTGCACAAAAAAACGGAATTGAATGGGCCAGTACTAATCCTCCTTCATTAGGTGAAATGAATATCTTCGGTGATGATAAAGCTAAAGAAAGCGATCCTAATGACGTAAAAGCAGGAGCATTATCGATTGTAACAAACCCAACAGGTAATGATGGAAACGGTGCGCCAACAGCCATCCAGATCATTCCTAGATTAGTAGATGCCGCGGGAAAACCTGTATCATTTACCGGAGCAGGTTTGGAAGCTACCTTGGAAGTGTTCAGCAATGGAGTAAGACTTTCTACTGCTAAAAACCTGATGCAGGATAACAACTTTAAAGGATTTAACCTTAAATTCTCTTCTATTCCGGCTTCAAAAGTAGTAGATAACAAAATTGATATCACCGTTTCTGTAAAAACAACGGCAAAGACATTCAAAATGTCTAAAATTGGATTGGATGTAAATGCAGCAGCATTGAAAGTTCCTGCCGTTCCAAAAACAGATACAACCGCAGTACCACAGCAACCAAGTGCAGTAGTAGATCCGAATAATCCGGCTACAACTACTCCACCTGCAACTACAGAACCAGGTACAGCAACACCTGCAGCACCGGCTACTCCAAAACAGCCTACTGCAGATCCAAAAAATACAGTAAGCAAGTTTCTGAACAGTGTAAGTTCTCAGAATCTTAAAGCGGCTTATGACGCTTCAAACAACCCAAGCTGGGGAAGCTATGAGTCTTTCTCCAATCCTAATTCAGGTTTTGGAGCTATAAAGAATGTAAGCGTAAAAAATATTACCACCAGTGCATCTAATCCCAATGGAGCTAGTGTAAATGCTACTTATGATGTAACGGATAAAAACGGAAAAACGACCTCATTAAAGGTAACTTTTGGACTTAAAAATGTAAACGGAGACTGGAAAATTTCCAGTTATAAAATCAACCCATAAATGGCCTCAGCAGAACTCATCAAAAGACTAGAAGAAACAATTGAAAATATTCCGGACTTTCCTATTCCAGGGATTCAGTTTAAGGATATCTCACCTATTTTTTTAGATCCAAAACTTTATGAAGATGTCATCGCAGACCTTGCTGCCAAAAGTAAAGGAAAAGTAGATGCAGTATGCGGAATAGAAAGCCGTGGTTATCTTTTTGGGATTGCGATTGCTGTAGCATTAGAAGTTCCTTTTATCTTAATCAGAAAAGCAGGAAAACTTCCACCACCAGTCATTTCAGAAAAATATGATCTGGAATATGGAAGCGCTGTTATCGAAACCCGTGAAGGGCAAATAAAACCTGGACAAAGAGTTTTAATTCATGATGATCTTTTAGCAACAGGAGGAACAACCGAAGCTGCTGCTAAATTAGTAGAAAAGCAAGGTGCGACTGTCTCTCAATTCAGTTTCCTTATTGGTTTAACAGGACTGAAGGGAGATGAAAAGCTGAAAAAATTTGGCGCTGAAGTCTATCACATTTTAGAATATTAATCTATATCAATAAAAAATTAATGCCTCGAAAACTATGTTTTCGAGGCATTTTCTATATTAACAGTTGATAATTCATAACATTTATAGAATAATGCTCTAAAACTATTTTGTAAATCTCTAAGAAACAATTAAATTTGCAATTCAATTTTTAAAAACTTATGGCAAAATTGGGAAAGAATGCTCAGAACGAGCAAGAAGGTAAAGAAACAGTTGAGTTCTTCAAAGATCTTGACAGAGAGGCCTTAAACACTGAGAGATTTCTTGAAAAATATTCAAAACCACTAGGGATTGTTTTTGGAGTTTTAGTGTTAGGAGTTTTAGGATTCTTCGGATATAAGCAATTTGTAGTTGCTCCTAAAAACGCGGAAGCAATGAAAAGCTTCCTTGCTGCTCAGAAAAACCTTACAGAAAATAAAAATGCTGAAGCTCTAGGAGGAAAATCTGCTGCAAACCCAGGTTTCATTGGAACAGCTAACGAATATTCAGCAACTAGCATCGGTCAGTTATCTGCTTACAACGCTGGTTTATTGAAATTCAAAGAAGGAAAATTCCAGGAAGCTTACGATCTATTAGATAAATTCTCTTCTGACAACAAAACGCTAATGGCAATGAAATACGGAGCTATGGCTGATGCAAAATCAGGATTGAACAAAAATGACGAAGCTCTATCATTATTAGACAAAGCAGCTACTGCTTCTGATGATCCTTATACGACTTATTTCTTCACAAGAAAAGCAGGTATCGTAGCTTTAGGATTAAAGAAAAATGCAGAGGCTAAAAAATACTTCTCTTCAATTGACGAGAAATACCAGGATTATGACAACGGAATGTCTGATTCTTACATTGAAATGACTAAATATTATTAAAAAATGGCAACAGTTAATCTTTCCGATTACAAGCCACTTCATATAACTAATGCCGAAGATTTTTCTATCGGCATTGTTTTTTCTGAGTGGAATGATTTTGTAACGTACAATCTTCGTGATGCAGCTTTGGAAATCCTTGAAAAAGAAGGGGTAAAACCTGAAAACATCAAGCTTTTTCCTGTTCCAGGAGCTTTTGAACTAAGCTACGCGAGCATGCAGCTTTGCAAAGAAAGAAAATATGACGCTGTAATCTCTATTGGATGTGTAATCCGTGGAGAAACACCTCACTTCGATTATGTTTGCTCTGCTGTAGCACAAGGTATCAAGGACTGTAATATCATGACAGATACTCCTACGATTTTCTGCGTTCTTACAGACGACACCAAAGAACAATCTATCGCAAGAAGCGGCGGAGACCTTGGAAATAAAGGTGTAGAAGCTGCAGTAACTGCTTTAAGAATGATCGATTTCAAAAAAAACTTATCTGATAAAAAAGGAAACATCGGTTTTGGACATTCTTAATTGATGATATACTTTAACGATATAAAGAGACTATTAAAAATAGTCTCTTTTTTGTTGGCAAATCTCAAAATATCCACAGATTAATTAAACTAAGGTTTAAATTATACCTATAAACTCTTAAATTCTTATTAATAAATATCAGGTTTTGCTTTTTTTGACCTAAAAGTTAGATACAACGAACTATCTTTGTGAAAATCGTATAGACCATAAATCCATGTTTTTAAAAAAAATAAAACCTTTCCTATATTTAGGAGTTTTTTATCTGATTATTTCTTTGATAATAAGGACGGTATTCTTTTTCCATCCTATCACTACAGCAAGTTTCGGCTTTTTTGAAATCATTAAAGTACTGTTTGTAGGTCTTATCAACGATATTTTTGTTTTTATCCTCGCCAGTGCCATCCTTGCACTCTACTTCTTATTTCTATCCAATTCAAAATATAAAAAGCCCTATGGATACATTATTTTTGGAGCATTAGCGGCCTTTTTTATGTATATCTGGCTGGTTCCAAATAATATATTCAAGCAATATGGAGGTTCTGTCACGGAGATAGCCCTTTCTTTTGTAGGAGTAAAGACCTTTCTATTTGGGTTGATGTTATTCCTTCCTACCCAAAGAATTAAGATTCGTAATATCTTATATTTTATCACCTTACTACTATATGTTCTTTTAATTATATTCAATGGAGTAAGTGAATATTTCTTCTACAATGAATTTGGAGTACGCTATAATTTTATTGCCGTAGATTATTTAATATACACAAATGAGGTTATAGGAAATATCATGGAAAGTTATCCGGTTATTCCGTTATTTTCAGGGATTATGATTGTAACTTTAGCGATAACATGGTTTATTTATAAAAAGACTAAAGACGAATTATTAGAACTTCCTAATTTTAAACAAAAACTGATCTTACTGGGATCATTCGCTGTACTTTGTGCAATAAGCCTAATGACCCTTCCATCATTAATGCAGATTAAATCTGACAATGTTTTTGCTGATGAAATTGAAGCCAACGGACTTCCTAAATTCTATTGGGCGTTCACCCATAATGAACTAGATTATTTCCAGTTTTACTCACAAATCAACCAACAACAGGCTGAAAAGAGTTTTTTAAGTCAGTTTCCACAACACTCCTTGTCCAGAAATATTGTAGCAGAACAGCCAGAAGTAAAGAAAAATGTGGTACTTATCTCTATTGAAAGTCTTTCTGCCGATTTTATGGAACATTATGGAAATACCCAGAAAATCACTCCATTCCTGGACAGTCTTGCGGATAAATCTCTGATGCTTACCAATCTTTACGCAACAGGAAACAGAACAGTACGCGGACTGGAAGCCTTAACACTTTGTATTCCTCCTACTGCTGGAGAAAGTATCATTAAAAGAAATGATAATAAAAACAAATTCACTACCGGAAGTGTATTCAAGTCTAAAGGCTATGATGTTAAATTCCTATATGGAGGCTACAGCTATTTTGATAATATGCAGGACTTTTTCGGTGGAAACGGATATGATATTGTAGACAGAAACAATTTCAAGCCTGAAGAAATTACCTTTGCCAATGTTTGGGGAGTTGCAGATGAAGATATGGCCAGAAAAGCCATTCAGGTAATGAATGCTGAAGCAAAATCAGGAAAGCCGTTTTTCAATCATTGGATGACCGTTTCCAACCACAGACCTTTCACTTACCCTGATGGAAGAATTGATATTCCGGGAACGTCAAAATCCCGTGAAGGTGGAGTGAAATATACAGACTATTCTCTAAAGCTTTTTTTCGACATGGCAAAAAAGCAGGATTGGTATAAAAATACAGTCTTCGTTATTATTGCAGACCATTGTGCTTCTAGCGCAGGAAAAACAGAACTTCCAATGGATAAATACAGAATTCCTGCAATGATCTTTTCAGAAGGGTTTATCCAGCCTCAAAAATTTGATACATTAATGTCACAAATTGATCTTATGCCTACTCTTTTTGGATTGCTAAACTTCAGTTATCAATCTAAATTCCTGGGTCAGGATGTTTTCAAACCTGAATTCCAGCCTAAGGCCTATATTGCCACATATCAAGATCTTGGATTTGTAAAAGACAATCGTTTAACCATCATTTCTCCGGTTAAAAAGGCAAAACAATACTCTCTTGAACTCGAGAAAAGTGATCTTGCTCCTGAGTTCAAATTATACTATAACGAGAAACTATTAAAAAATACAGATCAAAAACTGGTAGATGATGCTATTTCAGCTTATCAGTCAACTTCTTATTGGCTAAAAACCAAACAACTAAATCGATAAACCGGATCTATAGAAATCAACATCAATAGATATTTTATTTATATTTGGAAGAAGAAAACATTAACCAAAACCAAAAATTCAAGAATAGGATTAAGAAACTGTCTGAAAGCAGCAAAATTTAATTCAAAGTTCTATTGAGTTTATACTTTACAATATGAAATATTTATTTCAAAATAAGAGGATGTTTTTCATCCTCTTATTTTTATTTTCAGGGTTAAGAGCTCAGAAACTTACTATTATCAATAACACCGCTAAACCTATCATTGTAAAAAATGGTAAAAAAGAAACGCCCCTCAATAGCCGCGACAAAAAAGAATTTACTGAAACGGATAGGATCTTAATAAATATTCCGGAAGAGCCTATTCAAAATATCAATCTATTTCTTGAACCTACAGAAAAACTAAATATTACTGTAGATAAGGATAAAAAGATCATCTATACAGGAGATCAGGCTGCTCTTCATGAATACATCAACGAAAAAATAGTCATCGAAACCTATGGAAAACTAGATACCTATTATAGCATTGAGGATAAAAAAAATATTGGGGAGTTAAAAAATGTTTCAGAATTATTTCTTGTGGATATTTTAAAAAAATCCAATCTTTCAAATATTCTTATTTCACCGGATGATAAGCATTCTAAAAAGAGACTAAAAAATTATGTCAAGTATCTTTGGCTCTATACGCTATTTATAACCATTGACAGACAAAACTTAGAGAAGACATTTAAAAAAGAGGCAATTAATTATTATTACAAAAAGTATATAGAAACAGATATTCCCAAATTCAGCTGCACAACTTTCTTACAGCACAAAATCATTGAAGTTGTAGCAAAAAATAAATCTGTATTGCCAGCTGAACTTCCCACTTATCCTATAGTTGAGCATACCGATGAAGATACTATCAATCAATACCTGCCACAAAACTGTCAAAAACAATACTTTCAACAGAAATATAACTATCTGGAACACACCAACGGACATAACAAAGAGTATTATAAAAAGGTACTCATCGAAAAGTTTAATGAAGAATAGATTTTAATATTACAATTATAACATTTTAGCTATTGTAAACTTTAATTTTATAAATTTACGAAACAAAAAAGATATTATTATGAGATGGACAGACGACAGAGGCGGCAACGTTGATGATCGCCGTGGCTCCGGAGGCGGAGGTGGTGGTATGATTGTAGGAGGCGGGCTCGGAACTTTAATTATAGCAGCCATTGTTTTCTTTTTGGGAGGGGATCCTTCCGGTATATTGAATTCTGGCAGCATACAATCTTCAGGAAACTCTGAAAGAAGAGAGCTTACCGCGCAAGAAAAGCAAATAGGAGAAATGGTTGACATGATGGGAAAATGGAACATGATTACATGGGAACAGATCTTTAGAGAAAATGGAATGACTTACACTGCTCCCGAAATCGTTCTTTTTGAAAATACAACTACCTCGGCATGTGGTACTGCCCAATCAGCCATGGGCCCGTTTTATTGTCCTGCCGATCAAAAGGTGTATATGGATATGAGTTTCTTCAATGAACTACAACAGAAATTTGGTGCTAAAGTAACAGAGTTTACCGTTGCTTACGTTCTTGCTCATGAAGTAGGTCACCATGTTCAAACGCTTTTAGGAACTACACAAAAAGTAGATGCTCTAAGAAGAAGCGGAAGATATTCTGATGCTGAAATGAATAAAGTATCTGTAGCCACAGAACTACAAGCTGATTTCTATGCTGGAGTTTGGACCAAAAGAACAAATGACACCAAAAACATCATAGAACCCGGAGATATCCAATCTGCTATAGATGCAGCACAAGCTGTAGGTGATGATAATATTCAAAGAAGATCCCAAGGATATGTTAATCAGGAAAGCTTTACGCACGGATCATCCGCTCAGCGTAAAGAATGGTTTATGAAAGGATACAACACTGGTGATATTAGACAGGGTGACACTTTTAACCAGCTATTGAAGTAATAAAATAGACTTACATTATACAATAAATTGAATTAGTTAATACTTAATCTGACAGTTATAATCAAATTAAATAACTTTAAAACAGATTAAGTATTATGACAACACAACAAAAGATCATCAAAAACAAGTTAGGCGTACTTGAATTAGCACAACATTTAGGAAACGTATCCAAAGCCTGTAAGGTGATGGGATATTCCCGAGACAGTTTTTATAGATTTAAAGAATTGTATGAGCAAGGAGGTGAATTAGCATTACAGGAAATCTCCAGAAGAAAGCCAGTATTAAAAAATCGTGTAGATGAAG
>NZ_WXVU01000021.1 GCF_009900745.1 Chryseobacterium sp. c4a
TATGAAGTTTGGGTTTACTCCACTCTAAGTTACCATATCTTCGCAACCAAACCAAAACGGTACTCTTTCCCTGAATACCATACTCTTTTTGAGCCTGCTTGTAAGTGTAATCGCCGTTTTCTACTTGAGAAACAATTCTTAATTTAAAGGCTATACTATAGTCCTTTTGTGTACGCTTTTCTCTTGTTAATCCTTGATGTTTCATAAATAAGTCGATTAGTTGTCAACTTATTTCAGGACGGGACATCAGAATAAAAGAAAAAAGGCGCTGGAATCTATCCAGCGCCTTTTTTATATCGTATTGAAAATTAAATAACCTTTACAATAAAATAACTTTTCTTCCCTTTTTGAAGCAATAAGAATTTGCCATCAATAAGATCCGTTTCATTTGCTGTAAAAGTATCATTTACTTTTTGCTTGTTCACAGAAATTGAATTTCCTTTGATTTCTCTTTGTGCCTCACTCTTAGATTTTAAAAATCCTGATTTTTCAGAAAGAAGATCAACAATATTTATTCCTAATACATCTGTTTTTGCGACTTCCTTTTGTGGAACTCCATCAAAAACTTCAAGGAAAGTTTCTTCATCCAGACTTACCAGATCTTCAGCTGTAGAACGTCCGAAAAGAATTTCTGAAGCTTTAAGCGCTTTTTCATATTCCTCTCTTCCGTGTACCCAAACCGTAACTTCTTCTGCTAATCTCTTCTGAAGCTTTCTTTCGTGAGCTGCTGTTTTATGTTCTTCAATTAAGGCTTCAATTTCTTCTTTTCCAAGGAATGTATAGAATTTGATGAATCTTTCTGCATCTTCGTCAGTAGCATTTAACCAGAACTGATAGAATTTGTATGGAGAAGTTTTCTTTTTATCTAACCAATAGTTTTCTCCGCTTTCAGATTTTCCGAATTTAGAACCATCCGCTTTTGTAATCAAAGGAACCGTTAATGCAAATGCTTCACCCTGAGCTTTTCTACGGATTAATTCTGTTCCGGTAGTGATATTTCCCCACTGGTCAGAGCCTCCCATTTGAAGCTTTACATTATTGTTTTGATATAGGTGAAGGAAATCATATCCTTGGATCAGCTGATAGGTGAATTCAGTAAAACTCATTCCGTCTGCACCGGATTCTCCCGAAAATCTTTTCTTTACAGAATCTTTAGCCATCATGTAGTTAACGGTGATGTTCTTTCCAACATTTTTAGCAAAATCAAGGAAAGAAATATTCTTCATCCAGTCGTAGTTGTTTACCAGTTCCGCTTTATTAGGTTCATTCCCGGCAAAATCAAGAAATCTTGAAAGCTGATTTTTCAAACAATCTACATAGTGTAAAAGGGTTTCCTCATCCAAAAGGTTTCTCTCTGCTGATTTTCCGGATGGATCTCCAATCATCCCCGTAGCTCCTCCTACCAAAGCAATCGGCTTGTGGCCATGTTGCTGGAAGTGAGCTAAAATTTTAATCTGAATAAGACTTCCGATATGTAAAGAATCGGCCGTTGGATCGAAACCAATATATGCAGTAGTTACCTCTTTATTCAGTTGTTCATCGGTTCCAGGCATCATATCAGCAAAAAGACCACGCCATTTCAGTTCTTCTATAAAGGAATTCATTGATTGTTTCTTTAAAATTTTAAGTTGCAAAGATAATAAATTCAGAAGTATAAATTCAAAAGCCCGGAAGGGTAAAATGGTAAAAAGGAACTAAACAGTGATAAAATAATTATTTTTCTGATTGAACATTCATCTGCGAAGTAAAATTCACGACTGACAGCTATATACGCTTTGCATTTTCAAGCCAAATAAGCTATATTTGTTATTAATGAACGACGAACAGCTATTTCAGCTCATTCAAAAGGCCAAAGACAAAGATCAGAAGGCCCAGACTAAACTCATCAATGTTTTTTGGGTGGATGTTTTCTCTTTTGTGATGAAGAAAGTGAGAGATGAAAATGATGCCGATGAGATTACAGTAAATGTCTTTTCTAAAGTATTATCGAAATTGGATATGTTCGATCCGCATTTTCAGTTTAAAACTTGGATTTTAACCATTGCCCAGAATACAGTCATTGATTTCTGGAGAAAGAAGAGCAGGGAAAACGAAGATGCTGTTGAAAACCTCGATGAGGTAAAAAATCAATATGCAAAATCCCCTGAAGAACTTCTGATTTCTGAAGAAGAGCAAAAGAAAATCATTAAAACTATTGAATCTCTGGATGCCAATTATCAGGATATCATTAAGCTGAGATTTTTTGAAGAAAAAAGTATAAAGGAGATTGCTGAAGAACTAGGAATTTCTGTTGCCAACACTAAAGTTCGTGTGATGCGTGCTAAAAAAGTTCTTGCTGAACTTTTGAAAAACAACGAATTCGATGATAATTAATAGTTTATTCGGAAAGCTCTAAAGCACGATTTTTTTTGCCACGAATGCAGGAATAAATGGTTTATTTTGGTCTTAAACCTAATGACTATGTGGTTTAAAATATGAAACCGCATAGATTTTATACATCATATATGATAATTGGTGCATTCGTGGCAATTATTTAACAGTATACAATTTTATCGAAGATAAAATCATTGCACCCTAACAATGGCCTGTAAAAGAAAACCCTCGCCTTTACGCTTCCCTGCATTCATAACAAACTATATAAAAATTTCAGCCTTAGTTTTAGGAAGTATAATCTTTATACTTTTATCATTTCTATTTTGAAGATTGATCTTGATTCCTTTTTTAATGAATGTTTCTTTTTGGGAAGGGCCATATTCTTTAGTATTATCAACCTCGTTTGTGAAATTAATTTGTCCTGTAGAAAGATTAAAATCCACATTTTTGATATAATCTCCCGGCCTTCCCGAACTTGAAGTATGTCCTATCAATTCAAAACGACCATTCTGATGTCTGTATTTATCTGTATACTGCCATTTCCAGCTGCTGCCCCCAAAATGGCTAATGATTAAAATTCCTTTTTCTATACTGGTTCCGGAATAAGGATCTCCCATGATACCTCCAGATTCACTATCAAGAATAGCATTCGTTGACTTTTCAAGGATTGTCCACCGGCCGTTTACTTTTTTCAGAATTTGGATTTCACGGATCTCACCAGACTCATCATCAGCATTTGTGTTGTAGACCATTACTTTTTCCGGAATTTGATCTCCATCCAGATCTCCATCCACTGTTTGAAGAATAGTAGAACCTTTTGGCTGGAATTCTTTTTGAGCCCAACAAAATGTACCAGAAATAAGGGATAAGATGCAGAATAAGGTCTTCATAAAATATTTTGAGTTCTGAAATTACAAAATTATATGTTTCATCAATATCTGTCTTTGATTGTTTCGATAAAAAAATCACTAACTTTGAACCTCAATTTGAGTAATAAATGGAGAATTTAGTTCAAGATACTACCGTTCAAAAGCCAAAATGGATTCGTGTAAAACTTCCTACTGGAAAGAATTACAGAGAATTGAGAACTTTGGTTGATAAATATAAATTAAATACAATTTGCCAAAGCGGAAGCTGCCCAAACATGGGTGAGTGCTGGGGAGAAGGTACAGCAACATTCATGATTTTAGGAAACATCTGTACAAGAAGCTGTGGATTCTGCGGAGTAAAAACAGGAAAACCTCTTGATGTAAATTGGGATGAACCTGAAAAAGTAGCCCGTTCGATCAAATTAATGAAGATTAAACATGCGGTTCTTACTTCTGTAGACCGTGATGATTTGAAGGATATGGGATCTATTCTTTGGGGGGAAACAGTAAATGCTGTAAGAAGAATCTCTCCGGGAACAACTATGGAAACATTAATTCCTGACTTTCAAGGAATCACCAAACATCTTGACAGATTGGTAGAAGTTGCTCCTGAAGTAATCTCTCACAATATGGAAACTGTAAAACGTTTGACAAGAGAAGTGAGAATTCAGGCAAAATATGAAAGAAGCCTTGAGGTTTTAAGATATTTGAAAGAAGCAGGACAAAGAAGAACTAAGACCGGGGTAATGCTTGGGCTAGGTGAAACTAAAGATGAAGTATTCCAGACGATTGAAGATATCAGAAATGCCAATGTAGATGTTATCACTCTTGGACAATACTTACAGCCAACTAAAAAACATCTTCCTGTAAAAAAATTCATTACGCCGGAAGAGTTTGATGAGTTTGGAGATTTTGCAAGAAGTTTAGGATTCAGACATGTTGAAAGTTCACCTCTTGTAAGAAGTTCTTACCACGCAGAAAAACATATTCATTAAAATATAGACCGCTCAGTAATGAGCGGTTATTTTTTTGTAATATCAATTCCCTTTTAATTAAAAAGATCTATTACAAGCAGTCTCTCTGTTGATGACCCCAATTCGCCCGTTGATTTCAATAGGTTTAAAGTGCTTTTTCTTAAATTCAGAAGGGGTTTCTCCGGTATGTTGCTTAAATAATTTATTAAAATAAGAAAGACTTTCAAAACCTACCTGAAAACAAACTTCCGTTACGGAAGAATCTTTTAATAAATAAATTTTAGCCTGATTAATCCTGTAATTATTCACAAAATCAGTGAATGTCATATTGGTCTGCTTTTTAAAATACCGGCAAAAAGCAGGAGTACTTAAACTGACAATCTGAGCAATCTCGTTGACATTAGGTTTTTTGTCGTGGTTTTCATGAATGTAATCGTAGATTGTTCCCATTCTGATCTTATCATTCAGGAACCACTTAATTCTTGTATCTTCTTTATTCAGCTCATTGACCTCTGTGGAATTGGCTAGAATCTGTAAGACTTCAATGAGTCCCATTAATGATTCAAAAGAGCTCTTATCCTTCAGGGTTTGAAGTTTTTCAACAACAATTCTTTTGGTTTCTCCGGAAAAAGATAATCCGAGATAAGAACGGTCTAAAAGATTTTTTATATTCTCAAATTCAGGAACAGGCAAAATGATATCCTGAAGAAAATTTTCCCGCATTTGTAATACCAGCTGCTTGCATTCTGTCTGTATCCCATAATCGAAGTTCAGATGAGGAACGTTGGCTCCTATCAGAAGTAACTCACTATCGGTAAAACCGGAAATATTTTTTCCGACATGGCGGATTCCATTGGATGCTTCCACATAAACCAGTTCTATTTCAGGATGATAATGCCAGAAAAAACAATTTTTCAGACTCGGAGCAAATATCTTAAAAGACTTCCCCTTTTCAAACTCTATAGTTTCTTTCTGGATCTTCATTTTGTTCTCATTTGATTGTTTGTGAAGTTAAAATTAATCAAAAAGGTTAATATGGAGCAAATTTTTATCATTCAAAGAGGGGTGAAATTCAATCTTTCTTTCGAATTTTGCACTTTCTAAAATAAAGATGGACAACCATCCTTAGATTCAACCTATTAATTCAGAAAAGAACATACAATGAAGATTGATAAACGAATAATACCGCTGGCGATTGGCGGATTGGGAATAGGAACTACAGAATTTACTGTAATGGGACTCTTGCCAGACATTGCAAAAACTTTGGAGATTAGTATTCCACAGGCTGGGCACTTGATTTCAGCCTATGCGATGGGAGTAGTCATTGGAGCACCCATTTTGATTGGATATTCGGTGAAGTATCCTCCAAAAAAAGTATTGATTGCTTTTATGATCCTATTTACCTTATTTAATGGGCTTTCTGCAATTGCTCCGAATTATGGAACCATGCTAGTCATCAGATTCTTATCCGGACTTCCTCATGGAGCCTTCTTTGGAGTGGGAACCGTAGTCGCTGCAAAAATGGCAGGAAAAGGTAAAGAAGCATTTTATATATCAATGATGTTTACAGGGCTCACTGTGGCCAACTTGGTGATGGTTCCTTTAGTAACCTATATCGGGCATACTTTCCACTGGAGACTGTATTTTGGTATTGTAGCATTGATTGGTATTTTTGCCTTACTATTTTTAAAATTATGGCTTCCAGCAACAGAAGCGAATCAAAATACCCATTTCCTGGAAGAGCTTAAATTCTTGAAAAAGAAACAATCGTGGCTGGTATTAGGGATTACAGCTATTGGGTTTGGAGGATTATTTACATGGTTAAGTTATATCACCCCTTTAATGACTGGTATTTCAGGAGTTGAAAGCAGCCAAATGGCATATGTAATGGTTCTTGCCGGGGCAGGAATGGTGGTTGGTAACCTTGCCGGAGGGATTGTTTCAGATAAGTTAGGGCCGGAAAAGACCTGTGCACTTCTGATTTTCTTAATGATGATTTCTTTGGTAGGAGTATTTTTACTGTCTGAACACCAGAATATTGCTTTCATATTAACATTTATGTGCGGAGCCTTATCAATGTCTATTGCTGCGCCTATCAATATTATGATGATGAAGGCAGCCCCAAAAAGTGAAATGATGGCAGCAGCTTTTATGCAGGCTGGATTTAATATTGCCAATGCTATGGGAGCCTTTTTTGGAGGAATTCCTTTAGAATACGGATTGCCATTCAATTATCCTTCATTAGTAGGAGTAGGGATGACCTTTATTGGGTTTGTAATCAGTGTAAGATACATGTATTTGTATGGTGGAGCAACCAATGATGAGGAAGCGGTTACAGAATGCGTTTCGTGTGATAAATAAAGAGAAAAAAATGTGTTAAGTCTGCAGAACTATTAAAATTAAGCATAAAAAAGGCTGTCTCAAAGTCAAAAATAGACTTTTAAGACAGCTTTTTTAAATTAATACATTCTTCTTTTAGATTAGAATTTAAAGACGCAGCTGCAAACGCTCATTTTACCTTCTACAACTGTTGTCCATTGTCCGTTCCATGTACCTCCGTAGGATGCACAGATAGCAGGACAAATTGCTTTAGCATCTTCATCGCTCCAGATTGGACCGGCCAAAACGTTTAAAGTATATTCCGTACTACCGGTAGGTTCGGTATTCAATTCAACTTCTATAATGCTCATTTGTCCTTCAACAATGGTCGTCCATTGTCCGGTAAATTTTCCTAAGTGTGCAGCAGCAATACGTGGCCCTAGTTTTTGTGCTTCGTCATTGCTCCAAAGTGGTCCTGCAATAATGTTTGTTTTGAATGTTGACATGGTGTAAGTTTTTGTGGATTAACAATACAAATGTATTCACTGTTTTGGGAAAATTTTGCAGTATAATATACCAAATTTTAGATTAGGTGTTTTTACGTATTTATCTGATAATGATTGGTGTATAACAAAAAAGACTGTCTTTTAAGACAGTCTTTTTATTGTTTATTGTAAGGGTAATCAAGCTTCTACCTCATCACCGTTTTTACACCAGTAAAGTGCATTGTATAAATTTTCCTTTGGGAAAGATTTAAATTCTCCGGGCATCAGAACACTGAAAATATCTGTAAAGTTCTGTACACCTTCTTTGTCTGTAACGATGGCAGCGCGATTCCATTTTGCCAGATTTTTGATTCCTAGCAGCAGGTCTTCAAGCCATGCCCCCATGGTAAATTTATCCAGATCAGTATCCAGGTACAATAAGTAATTCAGCTCACCAAATTGGTCTACTTTCTCTTTTACACGCGGAATTACCAATTTTTCAAAATCTTCTTTCGTCACTTCTCCGGTTGCGTTGAATGCTGCCACATTCTCCGGAGCTTCTGGAATAATTGTTATCATAGTGAATATTTTATGGTGGTTGGAACTTAATAAAGCAACAATAATTACACCATGAATTTGTTGTAAACTGTTAAAATAGATATAAATATTGTTATTTTTAATGTAAAATATTAATATGGATCTCAAATCAAATGAGCCTTTCTGGCTTTTAAAAAACGGACTGATCGCTACTTATCCTTCTTTAAAATCAGATGAGGAATGTGATGTTTTAATTATAGGAGCGGGAATTACAGGAAGTCTTATTGCCCATCAAATGGTAAAAGAAGGGTATGATACCATTCTTATTGATAAACGTGAGCTTTGCAATGGCAGTACTTCGGCCACTACCTCAATGCTGCAGTATGAAATAGATATTCCTCTCTATGAATTAACAAAAAAAATAGGAGAAAAAGGAGCAGTTGCGAGTTATAAAGCATGTTCAGAGGCGATTGATACTCTTGAAGTGTTGGCAAAGAAAATACGCTCTAATGCAGGATTCAAACGTAAAAAATCACTGTACTTTGCATCAAAAAAGAAAGATGTTGAATGGCTGAATAAAGAATATGAGGCCAGAAAAAAAGCAGGATTTGACGTTAAATGGTTAAACGCAAACCAAATTTTACAAAAATTCGGATTTGAGAATACGTATGGTGGTATCCTTTCAAAACAAGGAGCAAGCATTGATGCTTTTCAGTTTGCTCATGAATTATGTAAGCATAATGTAAAAAAAGGATTGAAAATATTTGATAAAACTGAAATGATAGAAATAGAATATCATAAAGGTTTCAATATAGCTCAGTTAAAAAGTGGTTTTAAGATCCGGACAAAGAAAATAATCTATTGCATAGGGTATGAAAGCAAAAACTTACTGAAGGAAAATTTTGTTAATTTGAAAAGCACCTATGCCGTCGTTTCTGAAGTGGATAAAGACAAATTTAAAAATATAGGAACCACTCTGGTATGGAATACCGATGAACCCTACTTATATATGCGAACAACTGATGATGGCAGACTCCTGATTGGCGGTGGTGATGAGGATTTTTATGGAGCTGAAAAACGAGATGCCATTCTGGATAAAAAGGAAAATGAAATCCTGAAAAATTTAAAAAAGATAAAGCCCGATTATCAGTTTTATCCTGATTTTGTATGGGCTGGAACTTTTGGTGAAACAAAAGATGGACTTCCTTACATCAGTGAACATCCAGCATTCAAAAATTCTTACTTTGTACTGGGTTTTGGCGGAAATGGAATTACTTTTTCAGTAACTGGAATGGAAATGGCTTCCCGGTTTATGAAAGGGAGAAAACATCCATTGTCTCGCTATTTTAAATTTGGACGATAATAAGAGGGAAATCCAAGATTCTCAAAACTTTTGTGGTTAAGGATATTAAAAAACCGATGACTAAATGTAGCCATCGGTTTAAAATTTATCTGTTGTAATACTGGATTTGCATCTCTTTAGGATACTTTACTTCATAAGAGAAGTTAATTTTTTCAGAACCTCCGGAACCTATTTTTTTATTCCAAAGAATACTTCCCGTTTTCTCATCAAGGCTTCCGTTTCCAGTGTCTATTGCTCTCACTGAAATTTTAGAATTTTCACTGATGGGAAGCTGATCAAGTACTTCAAGTTCAATACTTTCTTTGGTATTGTTTCTCACACTGATCTGGTAAGATTCTGTTTCCCATTTATTAGAATTCATAGGTTTTTGAGAAGCTTTATCCTCCAATTTAATTCTTTTCACTGTAATTCTTTCATCAACTCCCAGAGAAATAGGGAACTCATCCTTCACATAATTACTGGTAATATTCGTCTTCCCGATATAATTATCCTCAAAATAAATGTTCGCTTCCCCGTTGATGAGGTTGAGGTTTTGCCAGTTTTTTACAAAGGCCATCAGGAATACCTGGTTATTTACCTTTGGAACCGTGTGGTATTTGTAAGTAGCATCAATTTGTTTTTTATCCAGGATGACATATTGTTCTTTTTCTTGGCTGAGGATTGTTTGGTTGTAGTTGAGTTCATAAATTACGTTCATTTGGTTGTCAGAAACAGAAGCAATCGGGATCTGACTAGGCTTTGCTGCGATATCCTGTCTCATTTGATAAGCATTTACCAATGCAGATTCTTTTTTAGCTTTATAATCAGCAACTTCAAGCATGACGTTGTGAGGCATATATTCGGCAACATAAAGTGGAGAAAGGATAGGTCTATCCTGATTGTACGATGGTCTGTAGGTGGAGACAAACAATTTTATATTTTTCCAGTCCTGTCCTGTCTTTTGATAGATTTTTCCTTTGTAAACCATTTCTAGAGGTCTTTTTATAGATTCGGCACGAAGGTCATAAGAAGGAACCCATCCTGCATCCGAAACGATATAACTAACCCCAAGATTTAGGCTGGTATCATTATCAGCAAGAATTTCAAGCAAAAGTTCTTTTCTATTTGTGTTTTTATGAGTTTGTTCTTCATCAGACTGTTTATTGAGCTTAGTAATACTTTCATCAAGCATGCTTTTCTGTTCATTCAATAAAAAGATCTGATTATCAATGTCCAGCATTCTTTTTCTGTAAAACTCAGTAAGCTTAATCAGTTGTTCCTGAGGTGTTGATTTATCATTGGTTGATACCTTTAAATTGTCATTGATGATATTTTGTTCTCCTGTAAGATTTTTAACCTGAATATTCAAAAGGCTGACCTGTCTCTGAAGTTTTTTTCTTTCATCATCCAGCTTTTTTTCACCATCGGAAAGCTGATCTTCTTTCAAAAAATTATTTTGGGGAGTGATGGATAGGAGCGTGGTGTTCTTTTCAAGATTAATTTTATATGTATTTTCATCCAGATCATTTGGAAGGTTTACAATTCTTATGGTATTTTTTCCTTTCTGAAGATTGACAGTAGTGCTTCCAAAGACTTTTGCTCCCTGTAAAAATACAGTAGCCTGCTTTACCTCAATTTCCTTTTTGATTTCCTGTGCTTTGAAAAAAGCTACTGAAAATATTGTGATTAAAAGATAACGTTTCATTGTTTATTATTTTAAATTATGAAGTAAAATTACCTGTATTAAATCCTGAAAATGGGGATACTTGATGAAGAACGGTTTTCACTTGGTGAGTGCAAAAAAGACGTTCTTGTATCATAAATGCATTAAAAGCAGCTTAGTAAAAAAACATGTGCCGATGTGTTTTATTTTTTAACCAGATAGAATTATTAATTAGTAAGGATGATGTTATTTATAGACTTGTGACCCCAAAAAGGCTGCCCAAAGTGTGGCAGCCTCTCTTAAATCTGTTATTTTATAGAATTTCGTATCTCGTTTTGATACTGTATTTCAGCTTGATATTTTCAATATTGTCAAAAGAAAAATCTACAGGCGCATCTGCCATTTCCATTTGTACATTGCTCATTCTGCTTTTGTAGGCAACAGGCATAACGGTATCGCTGGTGTAGTCTTCAATTTCTACAATTTCAAGAACACTGCCCACCTTTTTACCCATACTTTCCAAAAGATAATCAGCCTTTTCTTTTGCTGCTTTTAAAGCATTGATCTTTACTGCTTTTCTGAAGTCTGCAATTTTGGTGTTTTTTACTTCTGTGATATTCAGGCTGCTTACCCATTTCTGATTCAGATCTTCAAAGATTTTACTCAGATTAGATTTTGCATTCGCTTTAAACTGATAGTTCTTTGAGAATTTGCCGTTTTTGGCGTAAATGTTCTGGTACATCGACTTGAATTTGATATCCTCGTTTTTTACCCCAGCATTTTTTAAGATATCAAACATCTTCTTTTCATTATCTGCCAGATCATTTTTGTTGTCTGCTTTTATTCCGATACTAAAGATGATTTCATCCGGTTCTACTTCCATTTCGGCAACACCCGTTACCTCAATTGCATTTTTCTTTACTTCCTGAGCGTTTACAAAACTTCCCAACGTTAAAATTCCGATTAATAAAAAATGTTTCAATTTCATAATTTCTTGTTTTTACTTTTAAATTCTGATGTAAAATTAGTTCGATCCAAAACTGAAAATCGGAAGACTTGGTGAAATGGAACTTTCACTTGGTGAGAAGTAGAAATTATCCATATCATTCAGTTTACTGCTTTACTTTTTTGTATATGGAGATCCTACAAAGGTTTATAACGCTAAGAATCGCAAAGAGAAAGATAGAAGTATAATGTATATATTCGTCCGCAAGGGCATTTCATTCAGCTAGGTGTGGTATTTTTTTATTTGCTGAGTGTTAATGTCTCTGCGAACGTAAAAACTTATTACTTGATAAATGCCTTTGCGAATTTTGTGTTTAAAATAACAGGTTTATTTATTAGGATAACCGAAAGCTCTATACAAGATAAAAGGTTGTCACTTGGTGAAATCATGTTTTGGCTTGGTAAAGAATAGAAGCTGATCGCTAAAGTTTTAGTTACTTTGCAATAAAGATTTGAAATCCGTGAAATTAGCTTTTAAAATACTGTTTATTTCAATATTGATGGTGGGAAATTACTTCTCAGCACAGGATACTGCTAGAGTTTCCCAAGCTGTGAAGTCTGCTGCAAAACTGAAAAAAGCGGTAGATAAGAATGATGATAAAGGTGTTGCAGATACGTATGTGGGGATAGCCTCCGATTACTATAATCAAGGAAATTATGCAAAAAGCGAAGAGTATCTTGTGAAAGCGAAAGCTCTTTATCAAAAACTTAATGATAAAAAGAACCTGGAATCTGTTACCCGGAAATTAGCCCAATCACAGGAAAAACAAAATAAAATAACCCCTGCCATTAGTAATTACAGTATGGCAGCACAAATGAGCAATAGTGAGAAAAGCAAAACCGTTAACTCTAATGATGTAGCAAGATTATCAGCCCCTACACCAGAGGTTCAGGCAGCGGCGATTCAGAATAATATTAATATAAGCAAAAAAGAAAATGAACAAGCCAATGTAGCGGAAGGATACAGCCAATTGGCAGACATGAATATACAACAGAAAGATATTTATAAAGCAGAGGAAAACCTTAATACCGCGTATAAAATTTCAAAAAAAGAAGCTCCGCAACAAGCGTTGGCAATCAATCAGAAACTTGCTGATCTTTATGTTGAAAATAAGAACTTTGATAAAGCTATTGAAGCTAAAAAGAAGGTTTTAAAAGAAGATTTCGTAAAGGATAACTCACAAGAGAAAGTTAATCAGATTCAGGAACTCGCTGATATTTATATCAAAAAAAATGATCCGAAAGAAGCCGTGGATTTGTTGAAAAACGCCTACGGGATAGCATTGGATAAAGGCCATACACTGGAAGCTCAGAAAAGTGTAAAGAGACTGGACAGTCTTTATGCTATTTCTGGAAATATTGATGCTTCAGTTCAGCTATATAGAGATTTTCTAGGAAAACTTCCGAATTTAGTTTCTAAAGACAGGAGCTTGGTAGATAATAAAATTCTGGAAGATACAGAACAGAGAATTTCGCAGCTGGAAAAAGAAAAAGAGCTGAAAGATGAGCTTATTCGTAAGAAAAACATCTTCAATTACGGATTAATAGGAGCTTTGATCTTATTGACAGGTCTTGTTATTTTCATTTTCAGAACCCTGAAAAAAGTTCAGATCAAGAATAAGAAAATTGCACTTCAGTCTCTTAGAAGGGAAATGAATCCACACTTTATTTTTAATAGTCTGAATAGTGTCAATCACTTTATTGCTACCAATAATGAATTAGAGGCGAATCAATATCTTACCAAGTTTTCAAAACTGATGCGTGGTGTGATGGAAAACTCTACCAATGATTTTATCCCTTTTCAGCAGGAATTGGATTTGCTTCAAAATTATCTCGCTCTTGAAAAAACACGTTTTTCCGATAAATTTGACTACGAAATTGATGTTGATGAATCCCTGAATATGCAAGGCCTACAGATTCCCGGAATGCTTGTACAGCCGTTTCTGGAAAATGCTATCTGGCATGGATTGCGTTATAGAACAGAAAAAGGACATTTGAAATTAAGTTTTGAGAAAAATAATCATCATCTAAGGATTACCATTGAAGATAACGGAATAGGGATAGAAGAAAGTAAAAGACAAAAGACCCAGCATCAGAAAATCCGTGAGGGGAGGGGAATGAAAAATACACTCGAAAGAATTCAGCTGCTGAATGATCTGTATAAAAAAGATATCACCTGTTCTGTAAAGGATAAAGAAAACAATAGTGGGGTTTGGGTCACTATTCAAATTAATCTGGTTTAAAAATGATACAATGGAAAAAAAAATCTCCCTATTCATACTGATGATCTGTCTGTTCTCCGGAAGGGTATCAGCTCAGGATATGGACAGTATCAGATTGACAACGATTCTTAAAAACCTGAAATTGGATAAAACTAAGATCAGAGAAGAACTTTGTGTTGAAAAGAAAATGCCTAATGCTGAAGACTCCTATATTGTGGTTATTCCGATGATTGTGAGTCAGGAAGAAGAGGATTATGTTTTTACCGTTAAGAACTATATTTTAATTACAGATGAAAATGGAGTGATAAAGAACAAATATCTAGATCCTACAGAGCTAAATTCCGATGCTGTAGACCTAAGAAGTTTTACCATTGATACCGGATTGTACAATATCAGTACGAATATTCGTGCTTTTGGAGTGAAAGCAGATTTTGTAGGAAGCAGCAAACCCAACCCGTATGCTTCAGGTACCATTTCAATGTATTATCCGGAAGAAAAAACTTTTAAAAAAGTTCTTGATCAGTTTGAAATGGATTCCACTACAGGGGAGTGGGATACCCGATGCAATGGTGAATTTACAGAAGATGTTTCCTATATCATCATGGATACATCCAAAACAAATAATTTTACGGATCTTAAAATCAAAAAAATCTCTGTAAACACCATGAATACAGAAGTTAAAGGAGACTGTAAACAAAAGAAAACATCAAAAACATCCTATAAAACGTTGAAATTTAAAAATGGAAGATATCAATAAGATTTCCATCTGCAAGTTATTAACTGAAACCTAATACTTAATCCCAATGAAAATTAAAGCTGTAATCGTAGATGATGAACTGATCGCAAGAGAAGTATTGAGAAGCTATCTTACTAAATACTGCCCACAGGTAGAAATTCTTGGTGAAGCAGAAAATATTAAAGAAGCTGTTCCTTTAATTGCAGAAAAACAACCTCAATTGGTATTTTTAGACGTGGAAATGCCTTTCGGAAACGCATTTGATGTATTGGAAGCCACCAAAGACTTTTCTTATGAAACCATTTTTATTACTGCATTTTCACAGTATTCTTTACAGGCTTTAAATAAGTCGGCAAGTTACTATATTCTAAAACCGATTGACATTCAGGAGCTCATTGTGGCGGTGAATAAAGTTGTTGAAAGTATTGAGAAAAAGGAAGAACTTAATCGGAATAAGATTTTGCTGGAGAACTTAAAATTGAAACCTGAAAAACAACAGCTTATCCTTCCGACTTTACAAGGATTTGATGTGGTAAAAACAGAAGATATTCTAAGACTTCAAGCCGACGGAAACTTTACTCAAGTATATCTTACAGACGGTTCAAAGAAAATGGTCTGCCGTTTTTTAAAACATTTTGATGATCTTTTAGAAAACCCTTTTGTGAGGGTTCACCGTTCCCATATTATCAACACTTCTTTTGTGAAATCTTATCATAAAAGCGGAACGGTAATGCTAGCTGATGATACTGAAATTGAGGTTTCCGGAAGTTTTAAAGACAATTTTCTGAAGGTCTTTTCTTAGAATTTATCGTTCCTTAACAAGCCAAAGGCATTATTTTTGACGTTTTCTTTAGAACCACACAAAATAATATCGTTATGAAAACCTTTCACAAAATAATCCTTCCCGTTTCGTTGGGAGCTTTGGCTTATATAGCTTTTCATTCATATTCTGTAGGAATTCCAAGAGGAGCTGTGGCTGTAAAGAATTTTGATGTAAAAAAATATCTTGGAAGATGGTATGAAATAGCCCGATTTGATTATAGGTTCGAGAAAAATATGGATAATGTAACTGCAGAATATTCAGAAAATCCGGATGGAACGGTTCAAGTTAAAAACAAAGGATATGATTATGTAAAAAAGCTCTGGCATGAATCCATTGGTGAAGCTAAATTTGTTAAAGATAAAACTGAAGCTCTCTTGAAAGTATCCTTCTTTAAACCCATTTGGGCTGGTTATAATGTTATTGATATTGATGAAGACTATCAATATGCCCTGGTTGCAGGAAGCAGCTTAAAATATCTTTGGATTCTCTCCCGAACAACTGTCCTCCCAGAGAGTATCCGACAACGCTTTATTGAAAAAGCACAGAAAATAGGATATAATACAGATGAGCTGATTTGGGTGAAACATAATCAATTGTAAGGTAGAAAGACAATATCACAACGTTGTAACATTGCCTTTTACCATTCAATTTTTATCCTTTAATATATTCCTTCCACTCCTCAAAACGATAATCAATGAGCTGTTTCATCAGATCATAATTCTCGTAAGTATCTTCAATATGGTAAAAGGTTTCATATTCATAGTCGTTTTCCTCTGCTTTGGCATCAAAAAGATTTACAAAATCATCAGCAAATGAACTGTATCTATTTCCAAAATCGGTATCGTCTGCATAATAATCTTTTGCGAAACTATTTCCAAGATCATTGAGATCATATTCAGAGAATTTCCCGTCACAGAAATCCATGATAAATTCTGCACCTGTGATTTCTCTTCGCTTTACTTTTTGTATTTCTTCTTCATTATCTTCCTTTAGTTCATCGGAGATCAAATCATTATTGATACACCAGTTCAGGAACATACCGGTATGGGTTGCTCCGTTTTTTTGAGGAAGTCCTTCAGGAAAATCACCACCATAATGCCATGAAGCATCATCATATTTAGACATAACTTTAACTAATTTCCGTCAAAAATAGAAAAAATCAATTTATATTGCCGCAGCCGCATATTTTTCCGTCATTTGCAGGAGAATTTTTTTCAAGAATCAGCTATATGGAAAAAGCAGTCCTGATCACTATTGGTGACGAAATCCTTTCTGGAAATACCATCGATACCAATTCCAATTTTATTGCCTCTGAACTTAAAAATATCGGGATAAAGGTTGTACAGATCTTTACCATTTCAGACGAAATTGATACCATCAAAAATACATTGAGTGAAGCCTTTGAACTGGGGGATCTCATTATCACCACCGGTGGTCTGGGGCCAACAAGGGATGATAAAACAAAAAAAGCACTTGCGGAGTTTTTCAATGATGAAATTGCTCTGGATGAGGTTACGTTTAATCATCTTAAAGGATATATGGAAAGACGTGGGCGTGCAGATATTCTGGAAAGAAACAAAGAACAGGCTTTTGTTCCTACAAAATCTATCGTTTTTCAAAACCATTTCGGAACAGCGCCATGCATGATGATGGAACTGAATGGAAAACTAAGTTATAGCTTACCAGGTGTTCCTTATGAAGTAAAACCTTTGATAAAAGATCAGATCATTCCTTATTTACAGGAAAAATTTAATCTTAATTATATTCATTCGAGAATTGTTTCTGTAGTTGGGATTCCTGAAAGTATTCTTGCAGATACAATTGAAGAGTGGGAGCTGGCTCTTCCTGAAAATATTTCATTGTCTTATCTTCCGGTAGGAACCAGAGTAAAACTAAGAATAACAGCCTCCGGAGATCATGAAGAAACCCTGAAACAACAGACAGAAGATGAAATCCAAAAGTTACTTCCCCTGATAAAGGATAATGTAATTGCTGTATCTGAAGATAAAATTGAAAATATCCTGGCAGAAATTCTTACCGAAAGAAAGCTTACTATTTCTACGGCAGAAAGCTGTACCGGAGGAGAATTAGCAAAAATGATTACATCAGTAGGCGGAAGTTCCAGATATTTTTTAGGCGGAATGGTAGCTTATGCCACAGAGAAAAAAATAAAAATTCTTAATGTTTCCAGAGAAACGGTGGATCAGTTTACCGTAGTCAGTGAGCAGGTTGCTCAGGAAATGGCAAAAGGATGTCAGGAATTGTTTGAAACGAACATTTCCCTCTCTACTACAGGAGTTGCCGGCCCCGGAAAAGGAGAGGATGGAAAAGATATAGGAACTGTTTTTTATACCATACGGATCAATAATCAGGAGGTAACTTCAAAATTATACATGCCTCATCTGGAAAGAGTAGATTTTATGAATTTTGTTTCCCAGAAGGTGATTCAGGATCTTGTAGGCCTTTTAATAACTCTATAATTTAACTTATTCTTTTTTAATTTTTTTTTAATTAATTTTAATGAGCTTTTTCACACTTTTTGAAAACATTCATTAAAATTTTAAAATCGTGGAGAATTCCAAACAGATTTTTCAGACCAACAGTAAAAAACGCTGGAAAAAAGTACAATGGGGAAGCCGTATCTTTATTTTTGTTGCGGTACTTCTTCTTTTGGCTTTAGGGCTGATGATGACCCTGGACAGAAGTCCAAAAATTCCTTTTAAGGAAGATTATAAAGCTGTTATTACAGCTAATAAACCCTATCTTCAAGAGAATAAAATTTCTAAAGAATACAAAGGATTCAGAAGTTTTATTTCCGAAAAAACAATTCATACCAATCTTGCCAAGATTCAAAAAGCAAGAGCAGAACGATATAAAAATCAAAACAGAAACTGGGCTCAGTTTCCTGGCGGAATCAGATCTGCATTTTATGTGGCATGGGATCCTCAGTCTCTGATGTCTTTGAAACGAAATATCAGACATGTCAATTTGGTATTTCCGGAATGGTTTTTTATTGATCCCAAAACAGGAGATCTGAAAACCAATGTAGACCCTGAAGGGTATAAAGTGATCAAGAGAACCGGAGTCGCAGCAATGCCAATGCTGAGCAATAATTCAGATAGAGAATTCCGTTCAGAGGGATTAGCAAAAGTGCTTAATGATCCTAAAAAAAGAACGGGACTGATTCAAAAAATTACTCAGCAATGTTTAAAATATCATTTCAAAGGAATCAATATCGACTTTGAAGATATGAATCTGAATTCTGATGATAACTTGATTGCTTTTATGAAAGAGCTTTCAGAAACCTTCAAAAAGAATCAGTTATTGGTGACTATGGATATTATGACGGATAATGATGATTACAACATTCCAAGATTAGATCCTTATGTAGATTACTTTGTATTGATGGCTTATGATGAGTATTCACCGGATAGTGATGCCGGGCCAGTGTCTTCGCAGAAATGGATTGAAGCTCAAACAGGTAAAATTGTTAAACAAACTTCTCCTCACAAGATTATTCTTGGATTGGGAGCTTATGGTTATGATTGGAGTTCCAATAAAGATGATAATACTTCGGTTACTTATATGCAGGCGATTACCAAAGCAAGTGCCAGCAAAGCTGTGATTGATTTTAATGACAACACTTTTAATCTGAATTATTCTTACACAGATTCTAAAAATAATACCCACACTGTATTTTTTAATGATGCTGCGTCCATTTTTAATACCATGCGTTTTTCATCCGAATATCCATTAGCAGGAACAGCCCTTTGGAGATTAGGAAGTGAAGACAGCAGAGTCTGGAATTTTTATGACAAGGATCTTACATTTGCAGGACTTTCCAAGTTAAATTTAAAAACTCTTGAGAATGTAAAAGGGCAGACCATGGTGGATTATATCGGTGATGGTGAGGTTCTGGATGTTCTGAATACCCCCCATGATGGTAAAATTGCAGTAGAAATAGATCCGAAGGAGAAAATTATTACGGATGAAAATTATATTACTTACCCAAGTTCTTATGAGGTGAAAAAATACGGGAGTGCTCCGCAGAAAGAACTCGTATTAACATTTGATGATGGGCCGGATGAAACGTACACTCCTCAGGTATTGGATGTATTATCTAAATATCACGTTCCAGCAGCCTTCTTTTTGGTAGGATTAAATGCAGAAAAGAATCTGCCATTGGTTAAAAGAATCTATCGTGAAGGCCATGAAATAGGAAATCACACCTTTACGCATGAGAATGTGGCGAAAGTGAGTCCGCAAAGAGCTTTACTTGAATTGAAACTGACAAGACTTCTGATAGAATGTATAACAGGCCACAGTACAATTCTTTTCCGTGCTCCTTATAATGCAGACTCTGAGCCTACAACTTCCGAAGAGATTATTCCGGTGGCGTTGGCAAGACAACAAAACTATCTGGATATCGGGGAAAATATTGACCCTGAAGATTGGCAGCCGGGAATAAAAGCAGATGAGATCGTAAAACGTGTAATGGCCGGAATCAAGCAGCAGAGAGGGAATATTATACTTCTTCATGATGCTGGTGGTGACACGAGAGAAGAAACTGTAAAGGCTTTGAAGATTTTAATTCCTACTCTTCAGAAACAAGGGTATCATTTTACCAATCTAACCAGCATTTTGCATAAAAGTAAAAATGAACTGATGCCGGAAGTACCGAAAACAAAAGCTTATTATGTAATGCAGCTTAATTTGGTATTGGCTACTGCAATTTATGGAATAAGTCATTTTTTGGTTGCTCTGTTTACTATTTTCATTGTGTTAGGGTTGATAAGATTGATCCTTATGGCGTACTGGGCTTTTAAAGAAAGAAAAAAAGAGAAGAAGCTTGGAGGGTTTCCTCTGTTGGAATCCTATCCAAAGGTTTCCATTATTGTGCCTGCCTATAATGAAGAGGTTAATATCGTTTCTTCTTTGAATAATTTATTAAAGCAGACCTATCCGAACTTTAATATCATTATGGTGGATGATGGAAGTAAAGATTCCACTTATGAAAAAGCTAAGGCTGCATTTCCGGATCATCCGGCGTTAAAAATATTTACCAAAACAAATGGTGGAAAAGCAACAGCCTTAAACTTTGGAATTTCACAAACCGATGCTGAATATGTAGTCTGTATAGATGCCGATACCAAGTTGCAGCAAGATGCTGTAAAATATCTGATTGCAAGATTCCTGAATGCAGGTTCCGAAGAGAAAATAGCAGCAGTAGCAGGAAATGTAAAAGTAGGAAATACCGTAAATTGGCTGACCAAATGGCAGGCTATAGAATATACAACCAGCCAGAATTTTGATAGACTTGCTTATGCAAACATCAATGCCATCACTGTAATTCCAGGAGCTATCGGAGCATTTAATAGATCTGTAATTCTTGAAGCAGGTGGGTACTCCTCAGATACCCTGGCTGAAGATTGTGATATTACAGTGAAAATCCTGAAAGCTGGCTATACCGTTGCCAATGAAAACAGAGCTGTTGCGGTAACAGAAGCTCCGGAAACCATAAAACAGTTCCTGAAACAACGTTTCCGCTGGACTTATGGAATTATGCAGATGTTCTGGAAACAAAGACAAACATTTCTTAACCCTAAATATAAAGGATTGGGACTTTGGGCGATGCCGAACATCTTATTGTTCCAATATATTATCCCGTTTTTTTCACCATTGGCAGACGTAATCATGTTCTTGGGACTATTATCAGGAAACGGAGGGAAGATATTTAATTACTATTTGCTTTTCCTTTTGGTAGATGCCTCACTGGCTTTGATTGCATTTATTATGCAACGGGAGAAATTAACGAATCTGCTCTATATCATTCCGCAAAGATTTGGATATAGATGGCTGATGTATATTGTATTATTTAAAAGTTTAAGAAAAGCATTGAAAGGCGAAATGCAGTCTTGGGGATTCCTGAAACGTACAGGAAATGTAAAGGAGATAACAACATCTTAAAAAGAGGCTGGAAGCGGGAGGTTGGAAGTTACTTTTAGTCGTATTATTACTACTGAGAGTTCCAATAAACTTCTTTAAAAGAGATAAAGAAATAGAGTAGTTATTCTTTATGACTTTCATAACCTCCAGCTTCCATTTCCCAGCTTCCAGCATTTATTTAAAATTATTTTACAAAAAAGTAACAAATAAGAAATAAATCATACATATTGTATAAATTGTTATCATAATGAAAAAACTAACGCTTTCTTTGTTTCTAATAGCAGGGATCTGCTCTCAAAATACGATGAGTGCACAAGGTACAGCTGCTAAAGTAGCAGTAAACAATACGGATAAAGGCTTAGACCTTAGCTTAATGGACACTTCGGTGCGTCCACAGGATGATTTTTATAACTATGTAAGTGGGACTTGGATGAAAACAGCAAAAATTCCATCCGATAAACCGACTTGGGGAAGCTTTAACAAATTGGCAGAGGATACGGATAACAATTCCATGACGATCCTGAACTCTCTTTTGAAAGATAAGTTTGCAGATGGAAGCGAAGGGAAAAAAATCCAGGATCTATATGCTTCTTATATGAATATGCAGAAGAGAAACGCCGACGGTATTAAGCCTATTCAGGATCACCTGAATAAAATTGATGCAATCAAAAACATGGCTGATCTTCAGAATTATTTGGCAGCTGTAACAAAAGAAGGTGAAAACAACTTCTACGGATGGGGAGTATATGCTGACCTGAAAAACTCTAACATGAACGCGGTTTACTTAGGAGAAGCTTCTCTTGGACTAGGAAGAGACTACTACCAGAAAGTAAATGAAAAAAATACTGAAGCTATTGCTGAGTATCAGAAATATGTAGCTTCAATGCTAAAAGAATTAGGATATAAAAATGCAGATGCAGCAGCAAAAGGAATTGTTGACTATGAAAAAAGCATTGCAAAAACATATCTGACTAACGAGCAAAGCCGTGATAATACTCTTCAGTACAATCCTCAGACAATGGCTGAACTTTCTGCTTTGGTAAAAGGAGTAGATCTTCCGGCTTACCTTAAAAAAGTAGGAGTAAATACTGATAAAATAATCATCGGTGAACTAGGGTATTATAAAAACTTCGATAAATTAGTGAATGCTCAGAATCTTCCGGTAATTAAAGATTATCTGAAGTTCCACATGATCAACGGAAGTGCTTCTTACCTAAGTGAAAAACTAGGAGATATGAAATTTGATTTCTTCGGTAAATACCTTAGAGGTCAGCAGGAGCAAAGAGCTTTAAACAAGAGAGGATTTGAATTAATCAACAGAAACATCGGTGAAGCTTTCGGTAAATTATATGTTGAGAAATATTTCCCTGCCGAAGCTAAAGCTCAAATGGTTGAATTGATCGACTATTTAAAGAAAAGCTTTGTAGTTCATATCAATAATCTTACGTGGATGTCTGCTACAACTAAGGAAAAAGCATTACAGAAGTTAAATAAATTCACTGTAAAAGTAGCTTATCCTGACAAATGGAAAGACTATTCAAAATTAGAGATTACTCCAGAATCTAAAGGAGGTACATTATACAAAAACCTTCAAAATATCGGTGAGTGGCAATACAACAGAGAATTAGCTAAAATTGGAAAACCGGTTGATAAAACAGAATGGGGAATGACTCCACAGACTGTAAACGCTTATTACAACCCTGTATATAACGAAATCGTATTCCCAGCTGCTATTCTTCAGCCGCCATTCTTCAACCCTAAAGCTGATGCTGCTGTAAACTTCGGTGGAATTGGAGCTGTTATTGGTCACGAAATGAGCCACGGATTCGATGATTCGGGAGCTCAATTTGATGCAGAAGGTAACTTGGTAGACTGGTGGACTCCGGAAGATAAAGCTAACTTTGAAAAAGCAACAAAAGCTCTAGCTTCTCAGTATGATAAGTATGAGCCTGTAAAAGGAACATTTGTAAACGGTACTTTCACAAACGGTGAAAACATCGCTGACTTAGGTGGTGTGAACATCGCTTATGATGCTCTTCAAATGTATTTGAAAGACAAAGGAAATCCAGGGAAAATCAGTGGGTTTACTCAGGATCAGAGATTCTTTTTAAGCTGGGCAACTGTTTGGAGAACTCTATCCAGTGAAAAATACATGATCAATCAGGTGAAGACAGATCCGCACTCTCCGGGTTACTTCAGAAGCTTTGCTCCACTAATCAACGTTGACGCTTTCTACAAGGCATTCGATGTGAAAAAAGGAGACAAGTTATACAAAGCTCCGGAAGACAGAATCAAAATCTGGTAAAATATACAAACCGCTCAGTAATGGGCGGTTTTTGTTTTTTTAAGAAGAACAGATGATAGATTGCAGATAGAAGATAAAAAGTGAAAGATTAGAATGTAGATTACATCGTAGATAAAGTTTCCATATCTACATAGCTAGATCAATAGAGATGGGCTTTAGCCCATCTAAAATAGATTAAAATTTTTCCATTGGCTTTAGCCAAAACATACTGTATAAATGGAATGCAATGACTAATCAAACCACAACCCATAAGGAATAACGATCATCATTTCTATAGGGTAGAAAAATGACAAAAATTCGAAGAACCTTTAATGGAGAGATTAACATCCTCACAATACCCTAACCTTAGACTTTAAATTTTCATTTCTTAACGATCATCAGTAATTCTCAATTATCCTTCATCACTTATCATTAAAGTTTGTATATTTGATAAGTTTGTGTAAAATCAAAAATTATCTTCAATGAAAAAGCTAAATATTGGTATACTTGCCTTTTCGGGTATAGTATTGCTAAATTCGTGTGGTGCAGCAAAGACTGCCGGGACAGAGACAAAAACAGAGGCTAAAGCAACAGTAGCAACGCCGGCAAAAGAAGAAGCAAAAGAGGAAGGGATCAATTTATCTTATATGGATACAAGTGTTCGTCCGCAGGATGACTTTTTTAGCTATGTGAACGGAAATTGGGTGAAAACTACTCAGATTCCTTCAGATAAAGCCAATTGGGGATCTTTCAATGCTTTGAGAGAAAATGTAGATGACGCTTCATTGGATATTTTAAATAAAATTCTTACTGAAACATATCCTGCAGGCTCTGAAGGACAGAAGATCCAGAGTCTTTATGCTTCCTTTATGGATACTGCTAAAAGAAATGCAGATGGATTAAATCCTATCAAAACAGATTTGGCAAAAATAGAGGCTATTAAAAGTGTAAATGACCTTCAGAAATATCTGTTAGAAGCTACAAAACTAGGTGATAACTCCTTTTACGGATGGAGAGCCGGAGCCGATATGAAAAATTCTAAAATGAATGCAGTATATCTTGGCGGGCCGGATCTTGGTTTAGGAAGAGACTACTATCAGAAAGTTAACGAAGCCAATACAAAAACTTTAGGCCAGTATCAGGCTTATGTTGGAAAATTATTTGGCGTTTTAGGATATAAAAATCCTACTCAGGCTGCACAAAATGTAGTGGATTTTGAAAAACAATTGGCAAATTATTTATTGACATTAGAACAAAACAGAGATGCTAATTTAAGATACAACCCTAAAAACGTTTCAGAATTATCAGGATTAGTAAAAAATGTTGATCTTGCAAAATACCTGAAAGATGCAGGGGTGAATACAGATAGAGTGATTATCGGAGAACTGAAATACTACCAGAATATGGATCAGTTCATCACACAGAAAAACTTACCTTTATTAAAAGATTACCTTAAATACCATTTAATTAATGGGAATGCTAGCAACCTTGATGAAAATCTTGAACAAATCAGATTTGATTTCTATGCAAAAGATTTACAGGGGCAGAAAGAACAACGTCCTATGAACAAAAGAGGGTTAACTCTTGTGAACGGAGTTCTTGGAGAAGCATTTGGAAAATTATATGTAGACAAATACTTTACTCCAGAAGCAAAACAGCAGATGGAAACCTATATTGATTACCTTTTAAAATCATTTAAATCTCACATTGCAAGTATCGATTGGATGTCTCCTGAAACCAAAGTAAAAGCTCAGGAAAAATTATCCAAATTTACAGTGAAGATTGCATATCCGGATAAATGGAAAGATTATAGCCAGTTAAAAGTAGAATCCCCGAAACAAGGAGGATCATTATATGCTAACTTACAAAATGTATCAGCTTGGCAATATCAAAGAAATCTGGATAAAGTAGGAAAACCGGTTGATAAAACTGAATGGGGAATGTCTCCACAAACAGTAAATGCTTACTATAGCGGATCCAATAACGAAATTGTATTTCCGGCAGCAATCCTTCAACCTCCTTTCTACAATCCTAATGCAGATGCTGCAGTAAATTTTGGAGGAATTGGAGCGGTAATCGGTCACGAGATCTCTCACGGTTTTGATGATAGCGGTTCTCGTTTCGATGGTGATGGAAACCTTAATAATTGGTGGACAGATGCTGATCGTAAGAACTTTGATACAAAAGTAGGTCAGTTGGCATCTCAATATAGCGCCTACGAACCCGTAAAAGGAAGCTTTGTGAATGGTAAATTTACAAGCGGAGAAAACATCGGAGACTTAGGTGGAGTAGCAGTAGCTTACGATGCCCTTCAGATGTATCTTAAAGATAAAGGAAACCCAGGAAAGATCAGTGGATTTACTCAGGATCAAAGATTCTTTATGAGCTGGGCTACCGTTTGGAGAACAAAAGCTACTAACGAATATATGATTAACCAGGTGAAAACAGACCCTCACTCTCCGGGAATGTACAGAGCTTTCGGACCATTGGTGAATCAGGATTCATTTATCAAAGCATTTGATATCAAACCGGGAGATAAAATGTACAAAGCTCCTGAAGACAGAATAAAAATTTGGTAACAGTACCGAAAAATTGTTAGAAAAGAAAGAATCCATCTCAACGTAATGTGGGATGGATTCTCTTTTTAATATGCTTTTTTATAATTCCGGATCACAAACTTTATTCCGGTCTCTATAATATCTCCCATCGTTTTGCAATATTTGAAATTCACATCATACGTGAGTTTTTGTAAAGCTGTTTTTAGTTCTGTAACATTGGCTTCCGGTGCAAGATCTTCTTTTTTCATAATAGAAATGAGTTCATCGAATCTGTTTTTACTGCTGGTTACCCTTTTTACAATTTGAGAACGTACTTCTTTACGATACTGTTCTATAGAATTAGGTTTCAGCCGTTCCAATACCATTGTAACCATCGGATTGTTTTCTTTGAAATACTGAGGAAGATAAACCTTTAAATTCCCTTCATAGCTTTGCTGATCAAAATCGATGGGGCGAATTCTATAAATAACCTGGTCAAAATCATGTATTGGAATAATGACATAATTATAGGAACGCATATCACCCAACAGCCCGATAAGACAACGCTCATTGAATTTTACAAATTCCTTAGAGATCTGTGCCTTTTCCAGATCTGTACAGTTGGGCATATGTTTTTGAATAAATACATCCCCAGGAATTCCTAATATATGTTCCTCTATTAAAGTGTTTTTGTAAATCAGAAAGTTAATTCGGTTAGGAGAAAGCAGATCTTCAAGTTCCAGCCCGTATATGCGGGAAGCATCCGCTTGTTTAATATAAAAATTAGTATAATTATCATTCAGGATATTTCTTACCCGAATTCGAAATGGTTTAGAATTTCCGAAAGTACAAAAGTCTATGGTATCCACTGCCAGGTAAGGTAAAGTAGCCTCATCTCCATCAGAGTGAAGGAGGGTATATATCTTATTTAAATTAGCCTCTATTTCTTTAAACTCATATTCAGGATACATTACGCCGAGCCATAAAGTATCTTTGCCATCTTTATCCAGAATATTTATACTATCACTGAACCTTAACAGATCTTCATATAAGAAGTGAATCTTGGTCGTTCTGTTATGTTTTTCCAAATACTGTTCTAGTGATTCCGAAACAGGATATATGGGTTTTCTAAACGCAATCTTTACATCTTTCATTACTCTGTTTACTTTACTTAAATATAACGAATATTTTTTCCTCACATCAGAAGAATTCCTGTTTTAATATGTGCTGGATATTTTTTATAAATCTAAAAGATATCGGGATTTTATATTTCTTTGGTTTTTATTTATTTTTTCATAGCTTAGTGACCTTATAAGACTTTGATTTTATGTTAAATAAATGAATATGAATTTAAAATAAATAAGAAAAATCTTGACAAAATTTTGTATGTTACAGTTTTTTTTTAAATTTAAACTCTGGATTTGTATTTAATCCAATTTACATGTAAATTGTTAAAATACAGATCCAACCCAAAATAGTAAATCTCAAAATAATAATAATATGGCAATGTTTAATTATGGTGTTGGCGGAAACGAGGTAAAAGTAGACGCTAATGAAGCTATTCAGGAAATCCAGGAAAATAAATCACTGATAGTAAGCCAGCTTACAACAGACGAATCTTATACCCCTGAAATTGTAACAGGATTAAAAACAGTGGAAGACGTGTTCAAACACTTTCAGCCTTCGGTTTCAGTACAACATGAGACAGAAGATGGAGGATTAGTAGACGAGGAATTCCGTTTTCAAAATCTTGGAGACTTTACTCCTAAAAGCCTTACTCAGAAATCTGATTATCTTCAGCAATTGAGCATGGAGCAGGAGCAGTACAACAAAATTGTACGTCAGCTGAAAACCAATAAAATTCTTCGTAATATGCTAGAAAACGACCAGACAAGATCGGCGTTCATCGAAGTATTGAAAGAAGTAGCACAAGAACTTGAAAAATAATTAAAGACTTACATTAAATCATGGATAGCAAATTACAGGCGCAAGAAAGCCAACAGCAGGGGCAGCAGCAACATTCAGGGCAACCGAAGGGTAACCCGCTTGCAGAGCTCAATAAAATGGGAGGTTTTGGCTTTGTTGAATCCGTTGTAGACGGTATCGCCAATATGAACCCAACAAGAAAAGCAAGGAAAGAAATCTTCCTTAACGATAATAATAAATCAGAAGAAAGAAAAGAACTTCTTCAGAAGATTAACCTTTGGGTAAGCCTTTTAGAAGGTAGTGAATCTGCAGATAAAATGGCTGATACGTGCAAAACTAAAGCACAACAGGCTGATCAAAATTTAAAGAAAAACCTAAAAAATACACTAGATGCAGTTCGTCTGTTGGAAACCAACTACAGAACTGTAGCTCAATTCTACAAAAATACAGAATTGGATAAAGTGGATAACGTAAGTATTGTAAATGCAAGCCTTGATCAGGTTTCAGACCTAGACAATCCTTTATTCATTGATGCTATTTCTGAAGAATTCAAAAATTACTACGACCGTTTAGACCTTAGAGATAACTATTCAATCCTAGCAATCCCTGGATATTTAGGATCAAATAAAGTGATCGAAAAATGGGCTAAAATCTGTAACGAAAATAAAGTAATGATGGTTACCGATTTCGCTAACCTTGATAAGCCGGATGACGTAGTAGATTTATTCCACTCTGCAAACCTTACAGGAGGTGAGCTTCACAGAAGTAATGTTATCATGACATGTAACTGGCTGGTAGGACGTGGAAAAGCTGAAGAAGTAGGAGAAGAAGAAAACGTAGAACTTCCACCTTCCACTTCATTAGCAGGAAAGATCCACAAAACGCTTATGTCTCAGGTAGCAGCTGGTAAAAAACACGGTAATATCAACGAAGTAGACGCAGTGAAATTCGAATTGAAGAAAAGTGAAATTTCTCAGTTGGAAAAAATGGGTCTTGTACCAATGGTTAACGAATATGGTAAAATTATGGCTTTCTCTGCGAAGACATTATTTACAGGAGACAACATCGGTCTTCAGACCTATTCCGTAGTTCGTGTATTCGACTATGTAACTAAAGTATTACTAGATTTCTTAAACAGAAGAGCTTTCGAAAACTGGAATGCTAAAAACGAAGACGATTTGAGAAGACAAATTGTAACGTTCCTAGATAATATTAAAGGGCCGGACAAGTTGATCGAGAAATTCAAGATTGTTCGTTTCGAGCAGGATAGAGTAAACAAAGACAGAGTATGGCTTGATATCCGTATGACCCCTTATTTCCCTACAAAAAGTTTCGTTATTAAACTAGACGGACACAAAGGAGATGATGGTAACGAATGGGATGCAGAATACGCTCAGGAATAATAACACCTTATTTAAATAATAAAAACCGATGCATTTTTTACATCGGTTTTTTTCTACCAATACCTATGAATATTAAAATGAATAGTAAACTGGCCATTGGCCTGCCATTATTATTAATGGCTCTTTTGGTAAGTTGTGAAAAAAAATACCAAAGCCCGGGGCAATATGAAGAAGATCTTTTTGCGGATGAACGTCAGCAAGGTAAGGCTTACATTATGGATGAAGAAGAATGTTTTGACGGCAGCGAACTGGTACTGGCAAGTTCAAATGTAAAACTGGCAGACAGCTCCAAAGGTCGTGGAAAATCGTTTTTCCTTTATAAAGTAAGATCAGGAAAAGTATTGAAAACTGCAAGAGACTCTACTTTAGAAATGCCTATGATGTTCCTATCTCCCTATAAACTAAAACTGAAAGAAGATTCTATGTATCTATACCTGAAAAAACTGGATGGATATCGTTTTATAGCAAAGGACAGAAACCTGAAATATCAGTGGTTGAGAGGAGCATCCGTATATTCTGTAAAGAAAAAATAAACCTATCTTTGCGTTCCTGAAATGATACAGGGTGAAGGAGTAAAATCTCTTCAGTGACTTAAATTGATTGGTTTTTGGAAAAGAATAATACAGCCTCAGAATTTCTTCATGTAGGAAACAGGCTTTTGGAATGGTATCGGAATAATGCAAGAGATCTGCCTTTCAGACAGACAAAAGATCCCTATAAAATCTGGATCTGTGAAATTGTATTTCAGCAGACAAGAATCAATCAGGGGTTGAATCATTATAATAATTTCATTAAAAGATTTCCGGATGTAAAAACCTTAGCAGAAGCTGAGGAAAATGAAGTTTTGTTGTATTGGAAGGGGCTAGGGTATTATTCCAGAGCCATCAATATTCATAAAGCTGCCCAGCAGATCATGAATGATTATGATGGGGTATTTCCAAGTCAATACGAAGAAATTTTAAAATTAAAAGGAATTGGAAAATATACAGCTGCAGCCGTTTCAAGTATTTGTTTTGGTGGAAAGATTCCTGCAGTAGACGGGAATTTTTACCGTGTTCTCAGCCGTTTTTTTGCTGATGATTTTGATATTTCAAATTCAAGAGCATTTACTTATTTTTCAGAATTGGCAACTTTGGTAATGCCGGATAATGTTGGCGATTTCAATCAGGCGATGATGGATATCGGTTCAGAAATCTGTAAACCCAAAAATCCATTGTGTGATGAATGTCCGATCAATGAAGACTGTCTGGCTTTTTCCCTTCAAAAAATATCAGATTATCCTGTTAAAACAAAAAAAGTAAAGGCTGAAGATCTGGCTTTAACTTATTATTTTGTTCATAGGAACGGAGAATTTTTGATCCGTCAACGAAAAGATGATTTTATCTGGAAAAAATTATTTGAGTTTCCAGATTCTATTTCTTCTGATATGGAAACTTTTATTAAAGGCTCAAAAACAGTTAATCATAAACTGACTCACAAGAATTTAAGTATTGAAATATTCAATGTTGAGGTGGCTTCAGAAGACATCTGGAATCGTTTTATCATTGAAAATCAATACCAGACTACCGACCTTCAAGGTTCTCATGAAAAATCCTTTCCAAAGCCTTTGGAAAATTACATTCAAAACTCATTGAAAGACTGAAATTTGTCTTCCGAAATCTGAAATCTAATTTGTACTTTTGCAAAATGATAAAAAAAGTCATTTTTATTTTTGTATCACTGCTTTTAATTTCATGTGGAAAAGACCCGGTTCCGAAACCGTACGGAGAACTGCGTCTGGAATATCCGGCACCGAAATACCAGAAGTTTGAAAACAACTGCGCCTATACTTTCGAGTATTCGGACTTTGCTAATATTACAGCAGCTAAAAAGCCTTGCTGGTATTATATGAATTATCCTAAAATGAAGGCAAAAATTTTTCTAACCTATTATCCGATACAGAATGACTTTGCAGAACATATTAAAGAAGCTGAGAAGATGGTGTATGAGCATACCATTAAAGCCAGTTCTATAGATACAAAATCCTTTGAATACCCTGAGAAGAAAGTATACGGGAATTTCTATGAATTGAAAGGGCAAAGCGCTTCTAATCTTCAATTTTACATTACAGACAGTACGAAACATTTCGTGACTGGTTACTTATACTTTAATACGAGACCGAAACCGGACTCTCTGGCTCCTGCAGTGAATTATATCAAAAACGATATGAAGCACCTGCTGGATTCTTTTGAATGGAAAAAATAATTACTTTTAATATACATTGAAAAATATATGAAACTTTTAGTTGTAGGAAGTGTTGCATTTGATGCAATTGAAACACCATTTGGTAAAACGGACAAAATTTTAGGCGGAGCTGCTACTTATATTGGGATCACTTCATCTATTTTAGGCGTTAAATCCGGTATTGTTTCTGTAGTAGGAGGAGACTTTCCACAGGAACACCTTGATATGTTTACAAACAGAGAAGTAAACATCGAAGGAATTGAAATCGTAAAAGAAGGAAAAACATTCTTCTGGTCAGGGAAATATCATAATGACCTGAACACCAGAGATACTTTGGCTACAGAAGTAAACGTATTGGAGAATTTTGATCCAAAAATTCCTGATTCAATGCAGGATGCCGAGATTTTATTACTTGGAAACCTACATCCTGGAGTTCAGTTATCCGTATTGGAAAAAATGAACAACCGTCCTAAACTTGTTATCCTTGATACCATGAATTTCTGGATGGATTGTGCATTGGATATCTTGATGGATATGATTGCAAAAACAGATGTTATCACGATCAACGATGAAGAAGCAAGACAACTTTCTGGAGAATATTCTTTAGTAAAAGCTGCTAAAAAAATCCACACAATGGGGCCGGAATATGTGATCATCAAAAAAGGAGAGCACGGAGCTTTACTTTTCCACGATAATAAAGTATTTGCCATCCCTGCACTTCCATTAGAAGATGTTTTTGATCCAACTGGAGCAGGAGATACTTTTGCTGGAGGTTTTGCAGCTTATCTTGCTAAAAAAGGAAAAATTGATTTCGAAACGATGAAGTCTGCATTAATTGTAGGATCTGCAATGGCATCATTTACTGTGGAAAAATTTGGAACAGAAAGAATTCAGGAAGTTCAGGAATCTGATATGTTCAACAGATTGAGACAATTCAAAGAATTGACGACATTTGATGTTGAACTGCAGTAAATAAGTCTTTTTAAGAAATATTTATAATAAAAAATTGAGTAAAATTCGTTAAGAATTCTAAATTTGCAACTTGTTAAAATAGTAAAATGACAAATAAACTAAAAATCACTTATCTTCTTGGGATTTTCATCATGATATTTTCTTCTAATATGATGAAAGCCCAGCTAAAACCAGGAGATTTAGTGGATGGTATTGCTGCTGTGATCGGAAATGAAATTGTTTTGGAATCGGATGTTACTGAGCAGATGAATTATGGGAAACAGCAGGGAGCTGCTAACACAGACAAATGTGAATTCCTTGAAAGCCTTATCAGCAACAAACTTCTTGTATACGAAGCAAAAAAAGATACGTTAATTGAAAACCGTTCTGCAGCGATCAAAGAGCAGGCTAATCAAAAATACCGTCAGTTGCTTTCTCAATTTCCGGATGAAAAGACATTATTAGCCGCTTATAAATTCAGAAATGCCTACGAAATGAAAAACGCTATCGAAAAAATCGATACGGATCAATATTACGGACAGGCAAAATATCAGAGAGTTACAGATAAAGCAGACGTTACTCCTAACGAGGTAACTGATTTTTACAATATGTATAAAATGCAGCTGCCACAGGTAAAAGACGAAGTTACTTTAGCTCAGATTATGATGTATCCTACTTTAACAGAAGCTCATAAGCAAGATCTTATCAACAGATTGAAAAAGGTTAAACAGGATATTTTGGGTGGTGAAACTTTTGAAAGCCAGGCAAGAATTTACTCTGAAGACGAAGGTTCTGCTTCCAATGGTGGATTATATAAGAACATCAACAAGGGACAGATGGTAAAGCCGTTTGAAGCTGCAGCATTAAACCTTCAGGAAAACGAAATCTCAGATCCTATTGAATCTGAATTCGGATACCATATTATTCAGTTAGTTAAGAGATCAGGTAAAGTATATGATGCAAGACACATTCTTCTAAAAGCAACCCCTACAGAAGAAGAACTGAAGACTGCAAAAGCAAAATTAGACAGCATCAGAGGCTTAATCATGGATGGGAAAATGACGTTTAAGGACGCAGCTTTCAAATTTTCAGATGATAAAAGAACTAAATTCAACGGCGGAGTAATTCCTGGAGGAGATGGTTCTGATAAAATTGAAAGAGAAAGTATCCCGGGAACAATCAGCTACGAATTAGCAGGATTGAATAAAGGAGACATTACTACTGCTTTTGAAGATGAAGACAACAGAAGAAAAGCTGTAAAAATCATTAAATTGGAAGATGTAATTCCTTCTCACCAGATTACCCTGGAAACAGACTTTAGCCGAATCAAGCAGATGGCTCTTAATAAAAAGAAAAACGAAATGGTTGAAAAGTTTGTAAACTCTAAGTTGCCAACTACTTTCATCTCCATAGACGGACGTTACGATAACTGTAACTTCAAATCCAATTGGAAGAAAGAATCAATCAAAAAATAAAATCAAAACCTTCAGAATTTCTGAAGGTTTTTTTTGTCAAAAGGTTATGGGAAAAGCAAGAATGAGTATTAGGGATGATTTCCAATAGATGGTTAGCATATATTCATTGGGATGAAATTATTTGATAACTTTACAAAAACCATTAGGATGGATTACAATTTTTATCTGAATGAATTTCACTCAGCGATCACAGAAGATCTCCGGAAGAGACTAGAACATAATAGAAAATACAGAAGAATTGACTAAAAAAATTTTGAAGATCAGTTTTATGATAGATATAGCTTTGGAACAGTATAAAAAATAATAGTATTTCGTAGTCTTTGTAATGTTTTTTAAGGGATAAAGAGCCTGGCAATCTTTGTTTTTAGTATTTTTACAGCATGGGTAATTTTATAGATTTCAACGCGGCAAAAAAACTGCATGATATGCAGGTCAATCAAAATAGAATTTCAGAATTATTTAATATCAAATATCCGATTATCCAGGCTGGGATGATCTGGCATTCAGGATGGAGATTGGCATCTGCTGTTTCCAACTGTGGTGGATTAGGATTAATAGGAGCAGGAAGTATGTATCCTGACATTCTTAGAGAAAACATTCAGAAATGCAAACAAGCTACTGATCAACCGTTTGGAGTGAATGTTCCTATGTTGTATCCCAATATAGAAGAAATCATTCAGATTATTATGGAGGAGGGTGTGAAGATTGTGTTTACATCAGCAGGAAATCCGAAAACGTATACAGAGGTTCTACAAAAAGAAGGAATCAAAGTAGCTCACGTAGTCTCTTCTACCAAATTTGCAGTGAAATGTGAAGATGCAGGAGTAGACGCAATAGTTGCTGAAGGCTTTGAAGCAGGAGGACATAACGGAAGGGATGAAACAACTACATTCTGTCTTATTCCCAACGTGAAAAAACATATTTCAAAACCATTAATTGCAGCTGGAGGAATTGCCTTAGGCTCTCAGATGAAAGCCGCAATGATTCTTGGAGCAGACGGAGTACAAATCGGGTCACGTTTTGCAGCTACTATAGAAGCAAGCGCTCATGAGAATTGGAAAAAGAAAATTACAGAACTTCAGGAAGGAGATACTCATTTAACCCTTAAAGAATTGGCTCCCGTAAGAATGGTTAAAAATAAATTCTTTAATGAACTTGAAGATATCTATCAGTCAGGAAGAAATAAAGAGGCGCTGACTGAATCATTAGGAAGAGCAAGAGCAAAGCGCGGAATGTTTGAAGGTGATATGGAAGATGGTGAACTTGAAATAGGACAGGTTTCAGCTTTGATTGATGATATTCTTCCGGTGGAAACGGTTTTCAATCACCTGTTGAAAGAATTTGAAGAAGTCAAAATGCCTTCCTTTTAAAAAATAGGGAGAAATATAATAGTATAATTTGAATGATGGAAGTTAGTATCATTGATGTAAAGGGAAAAAAACTATATACAGAATATTACAATTCATTTGAAAATAAACCCACTCTTGTTTTTTTGCATGACTCGTTGGGATCTGTACAACTTTGGAGGGATCTGCCAGCCAAGCTTTCAGAGGCAACCCAATGTAATGTCCTTGTCTATGACCGGTTAGGGTATGGAAAATCTTATCCAATGCCTACTCATATAAGACCTGTAAATTACATGGAATTAGAAGCAGATCTGTTAAACGACCTGCTGGTAGAGCTTAATATCAACAATTCAATTTTATTCGGGCACAGCGATGGAGGAACAATTGCTTTGATTACAGCTGCAAAATATCCGGAAAAGGTGGAAGCGGTCATTTGTGAAGCCGGACATATCTTTGTTGAAGAAGTAACTTTAAAAGGCGTTTATGATGCCTGGGAAGCTTACAAAACTACCAATCTACCCGAGCGTCTTCAAAAATACCATGGAGATAAAGTCGAAACCTTATTCAAAGCCTGGACAGAAACCTGGACTCGCGATGACTACAGAACCTGGAACATTGAATATCTTTTGAAAGATATAACTTGCCCGCTTTTGTTTATTCAGGGAGAATCCGATGAATACGGGACTTTGGATCAGGTAGAGAAAACAGTAACTCAGGTAAGTGGCGCTGCTGAGAAATATATCATTCCGGGAATAGGACATACCCCACATAAAGAAGCACCCGACTTAGTACTGGAAAAAGCGATAGAATTTATCAAGAAATTATAACATAAAAATTAAAGCATCTTATTTGAAACTAGGATGCTTTTTTATAAAATGATCCTATTTAGGTTGAACATGAGTTTTTTGTACAATATGTATACAATTGTCACTCAGTGAATTTAAAAAGCATTTAAGTAGGAAAAAGCAGAAGGTCAATTATTTTCCTAAGATATAACATTAAGGAAAACAAAGTATAGATGATCTATTGAAACTAATGAATGACATTAATCTATACACAAAGCCTTTATTCTAGCCTGAAATTACAATAAATCCACAATGAATTTCACTTGTTAGAGATATGTAATTCTTTACTTTTGAGAAATAGGTTTAGCAAAAGTAATGGTATGAATCATTAAAGGTTTGTTTTGGTATGAATGTGTGAAGAGATGCAATTTTGCATCTCTTTTTGTTTTTAATTATAATAATTGAATTTCAGCAGCAATATTGGCTCTGGCTTGGACTTCATACTTTTCTTTAAAATATTCAGTCTTAAAGATACTTTCAAGTTCCAGAAAATGTTTAAGCACTTTTTTTCTTCCGGGTTTATAAAGAAGATCAGGATAAATAGAATATTCTTTTCGAATCATTCTCGTATAAGAAAGATAGCTTTCAAGATCTTTTCCAAGGACAGAAAGGTCTGCATCCAAAAGATAGTTGGTGTCTTCATCTTTCGATTTCTGATGGTGTTGGGTCGCCAGAATCTGATCAGAGATAAGTTCTATACGGCTTTGAGGAAAACCAAGTTCAGAAAGTTTTTCTTTAGCCTTTAAAGCACTTTTTTCTTCATTAGATTTAGAAGTTGCATTATAAACAATATCATGATAGAAAATAGCAAAAGAAACAACTGTAAAATCAGAAATTTTATCTTTTACAGGCTCTAGTTCCGTTAGCATATTTTCCAGATGAAGAAGATTGTGATAATGCCTGCCTTTTTCAGTATATTTTGTATCAATCTCTTTCCATAGATTGTTAATTAAACGCTGATCCTTGGTAAAAGGTAAACAAAGCTGTTCAAATTGATCTTTAATATTCATGGTGAAAAGGTATAAAAAAAGGAACTTTAAAAAGTTCCTCTGTTTGCTTCAAGAACAGCCTTTAGCTCAGCCCAGCCGCCACCGTTATAACCGTCTTTTAATCCTTGTGTGTTTAGATATTCCAATGCTTTCCCACTTCTGTTTCCACTTCTGCAGAATAAAATTACCGGTTTTTCGATAGAAAGGATCTCATCCTGTCTGTCATCTACTTCACCCAGTGGAATATTTTTGGCACCATCTATATTCCCGTCCATTTCAAGCTCCATTGGCTCACGAACGTCGATTAATTCATAGTTTCCAGATTGTATTACTTCTATTAAAGACATAGTTGTTTGTTTTAAACATTAAATTGTAGACGAAATTACGTAATTTTTTTTTGAAAAAAATCTTAATAGAAACATAAATTTTCAGAAAAGAAATAGATTTGAACTTGATGACGAAAGAAATCGACTCATCGGAAGATTGATAAAATAATCTTAATTTTGCACTGTGAAATTAATGAACGCTGGTGCCGAAAAATATTCCGAATTGATAAAGTCTAAAGCTAAAAGCTTTGGGTTCCAGAGTTGTGGAATATCTAAAGCTGATTTTTTGGAGGAAGATGCTGCACACCTTGAAAAATGGTTGAAAAATAACTGCCATGGAGAAATGAAATACATGGAAAACCATTTCGATAAAAGACTCGATCCAAGATTACTGGTGGAAGGTTCTAAATCTGTAATTTCACTTTCTTATAACTATTTCCCTGAAGAAAAAATTTCCATTCTGGAGAATTTTAAAATCTCAAAATATGCTTATGCTGAAGATTACCATGAAGTGATCAAAGAGATTCTCCGAGAAATGGTTGCTGAATTACAGGAAGAAATAGGAGAGTTCGGATTCCGGGTTTTTGTAGATTCTGCACCTGTATTGGAAAGAAGCTGGGCTCGGAAATCAGGAATTGGCTGGGTAGGGAAGAATGCTAATCTGATTACCAAACAAAACGGATCCTTTTACTTTCTGGCAGAAATTATCTGCGATCTGGAGCTTATAGCGGATCATGAAACAACAGATCATTGTGGAACCTGCAGAAAATGTATTGATGCATGCCCCACAGATGCTATTGTTTCAGAAAAGATCATTGATGGTAGCCGTTGTATTTCTTATGCTACGATAGAACTTAAAAACGAAATTCCGGATCATTTTAAAAATAAAATGGAAGACTGGATGTTTGGATGTGATATATGCCAGGATGTATGCCCCTGGAATCGCTTTTCCGCACCTCATCAGCAGAGTCGGTTCAAGCCGAATGAAGCATTGAAGAACTTCAAAAAAGGAGAATGGAAAGAACTTACTCAGGAGATCTTCTCCGAGATCTTTAGAAAATCCCCCGTAAAAAGAACAAAATTTGCAGGTCTGAAAAGAAATATTGAATTTCTGCAAAGATCTTCAGACTAATTTTTGCTTACCTAATTGGTGACAATTCCCATGTTGGAAATTTTTAAAGTTCCAAATAAGAGCTGATGGTCGACCATTCCCTAGGTTTTCTACGCTAAGGAGGTTTAGATTTAACTGAATAAGTTGTATGAAAAACCTTTCCTAAAAAGAAAAATTGATTTTCAGGAGATTAAAATCTCACCGAAAATCAACGTTTTTTTTGTATTCTTTTTGGAGCTGTTTTTACTCTTACTTTAAATCTTTTTTGTGACTTGGTATTTTTACGCATATTTGTGAATATTTCGTAACTAAATATAGTGTTTTTTTCGATTAAAACAAATACTTTTACGAAAAACTATATATTAAATTTTATTCAAAAAACATGACTGTGAAAACCATATTAATATACGTGTTGAAAATTGTAGGAGTTATTCTGGGAATTGTAATTATATATGTTCTTCTGGGGCTACTGATCCCTTTTATTCCGGTCTCTGCCAAAGATGATGGTGAAAAGAAAGACATCCCAATCTATATTTATACCAATGGAGTACATACAGATATTGTAATGCCCGTAAAAAATAATCTGAAAGACTGGAGCCTTATGATTCCTTTTGCAGATACAAAATCTAAAAAAACAGATTATCAGTATATTGGAATAGGATGGGGAGATAAAGGTTTTTATCTGGATACTCCAACCTGGGCTGATCTGAAGTTCTCAACAGCAGTAAAAGCAGCATTTTGGTTAAGTGATTCAGCAATGCATACTACCTATTATTATGCAATGAAAGAAGGAGAAGACTGTAAAATGATGATGATCAGCAGAAGCCAGTACCTTAGTTTAGTTAAATTTGTAGAAGATAAATTCGACAGAGATCAGAATGGGAAATTCATGCTGATTCCTACCAATGCAGTATATGGTGATAATGATGCATTTTATGATGCAAAAGGAACATATAGCTTCCTTTATACCTGCAATACCTGGACAAATAACGCATTGAAGGCTGCAGGACAAAAGGCTGCGCTTTGGACACCTTCTGATTTTGGAATTTTCCATCATTATAAATAAACATGAAACCTGTTTTTCTATTCTGTACTTTTCTTTTAGCTTTGTCCTGTGGTAAAGATCAGGTAGAAAGAAAATATCCTGTTGAAGAGACTTCTGTAACAGTTGAAAAGAAACCAAAAGCCGATTTTCACCGCATAAAAACCAAAGCCGAGGAAGCATTGAAATTCTGCCGTTCAAAGAATCTGAGTACAGATTTCTGTATTCTGATTGATATGAGCCTTCATTCAGGGATTAAACGCTTTTTTGTCTGGGATTTTGCAAAACAAGCTGTTGCCAAAGAATACCTGGTAGGGCATGGTTGTGGATTTAATGCCTGGAGCAGTGATGAATCCAGAGATCATCCGAGGTTCAGTAATGAAGATGGAAGTCATCTTTCATCATTAGGAAAATACAAACTACAGGGCAGAGGATATAGCGAATGGGGAATTAATGTGAAATATCTGATGCACGGCCTTGAAGAAACCAATAGCAATGCCTTGAAGAGATTCATTGTTTTCCATTCCTGGGAAATGATGAGTGATGAAGAAGTGTTCCCCAAAGGATCACCGGAAGGATGGGGCTGTCCCACAATTTCAAATAATGCCATGAAGGAAATAGATCCGATGATTCAGAACTCAGCAAAACCTGTTCTGATGTGGATCTATAATTAAAAAAGAAGTAAGATGAAACATAAGCTTTTCCGTGAACAACAATTAAATTGTGATATAGAAACAGCCTGGAAATTCTTTTCCTCAGCCAATAACCTTTCAGAAATTACCCCGAAGGATATGGGCTTTACTGTATTGACAGCAATGGAAAATGATGAGATCTATGAAGGAATGCTCATCGATTACTATGTTTCTCCATTATTTGGAATTAAAATGAAATGGCAGACTGAGATTACTCATGTCGATTTCCAGAAAAGTTTCATCGATTTCCAACGAAAAGGGCCTTACAAACTATGGAAGCACCACCACGAGTTTATTCCGAACGACGAAGGTGTCCTGATGAGAGATACTATAGATTATGAACTTCCTATGGTATTTCTAGGCGAAATTGCCCATTCTTTATTCGTAAAAAAGAAACTCGATCATATTTTTGATTATAGGTTCAGAGTATTAAGCAGATTATTCTAAAATACCCATATAATAACCCTTTTTTAATTCAAATAAATGACTGTTTCATAACAAGTTTATGATTTTCGGTCACATCAATAATAAATTAACAATAACAAGTGATTTTTCCTAAAGCAAAAAAAATAGCCAAAGACCTTGGTTGGTATAAAACAGAGAATAGCGTATTTGGACTTTACAAAGGGTATTTTTTCAGTGTTTCAGATGCAAGTTTAATAAGTACTCCACAATATAAATTTGTAACAGTAACCACTGGTAGTTTGACAGAAGAACAAAAGTTACACATTAAATCTGAGCTGCAAGCAAACAAAAGGAAATTAAGATTTACAAACTTTGAAATCAAAGACAATGGTATCTTTTTCCAATTCGTTGAAAATATAACTTTAACCCAGCTCAAGACTGTTTACTCATTGTTCGATTTTTTGGTTGAACTATTCAAAAAACTTAATATAGAAGAGCAACGCAGCTGTCATAATTGTGAGTCAGAACAAAAAAATAATTATTATGACCTTAATGGAACAGGCGTTATGTTTTGCGAGACCTGTTTTAGTGATACCAATAATAATTTCTATGAAATTGAAAGAAAAAAGACGGCAGAAGAAAAGAGCTATTGGGCAGGCTTTTTAGGAGCCATTATTTTTTCAATTCCCTTAATTGCTATTTGGGTTTTATTTTCTGTATATTTAAAAGGAATTGCCATGGGAATTGCGTTGGTGATTGCTTTTTTAGGGTATTTGGGATATGGTTACTTCAAAGGAAAAAATGGAATTTGGAGAAAGTATATTATTGTTATTACAACCACTATAAGTATCATTATTTCAAACGTTATAGCTACAATTGCTTCCTTGGTAAAGCAGGGCTCTACTTTAAGTAATGCCATCCAGGAGTTTCAAACCAGTGAAATAGTAAAAGAAGTATTTTATGCGAATATGGTTATTTCTTTTATTTTGGGATCAGCTGCCTGGATTTGGATATTGTTTATCATGAAAGATGATAAACTAATGATAAAGCCCGCAGATCAATTTTAATACTAAAAATATAAACCATCCGAATTTTCGGGTGGTTTTTTTATAAAATAGATCTTCTATAAGACAGCTTGGGTAGATGAAGAGAGCTGTTGGTACAAAATGAGATCCTGAAAATGTATTTTTATGATCCAAATTATAATATATGTTTCATTGTTTAAGTTTTTTTAACAGTTAAAGAGCCGGTTTTCCGGGCGAAATTCCTATTTTTGCAAAACTATCGTTTTTACTGAAAAACTAAGTATTCTATTGACATGGCAGGTCTGAGGTCATTTTTCTATTTCTATATACTATTGGTTTTTACCCTTTTCAATTCGAATTGGGCAGAAAAATCATTGCAGAATATACCTCATCTTCCCCATGTAAGTAATATCCACCTTCTGGATGTTTACGAAGAAGCAGATATGAATACGCATGCGCTGCCTGCTGCTTCTAAAATTGTAAAATACTCAGGACGTAAAGACGATCAAGCAGTCGGTGATTTCTCAGCAGTTTTAAAAGTTGCTCCGAAAATTGTACTTCCCGATATTGCTGTTTCTACTATTTGTGGAGTTAAATCCTTTCTCCATCTCCTCCAGTTGTACTAGTTTAAGGTATTGAATTTCAATTTATTTTAACGAAAATTTTATAACCTAAACATTCAAAAATGTATTTTAAAAATGTAATAATTTGCAGTCTTGCAACATTATTCGCAGTGTCATGCAGTAAAGACACGAAAAAAAACGATCAAAAAGAAAAGGAAGTTCCGGTACTGGAAATCAAGGAAAAAGATACGCTGGTCAGTAATCAGTTTGTGACAGATATTCAGGCTAAGAAAAATGTGGAGATGCGTTCCAGAATTGGGGGAATTATCCAACATATTTATGTTAATGAAGGACAATTTGTTCATCAGGGACAGCCTTTATTCAAAATCAATGATGCGGAGCTGCAAATGGAGCTTTTAAAGGCCAATGCAGCCTTAAAACAAACTCAGGCAGATGTTCGAATTGCTGAAGTAGAATTAAAGCAGATCCAGAGTCTTCATGCTAAAAAGTTTGTAGCGAATAACGAACTGGAGCTGGTAAAGGCAAAGCTTTCATCTGCTCAGGCCAAACATGCTTTTGCTGATGCTGAAAAAAAAGCAGTGCTTCAGAAGATCAGTTTTACAAAAATTACGGCTCCTTTTGATGGAGTGATAGATGTAATTCCTCATAAAGATGGGAGTTTAGTAGAAAATGGAACTTTATTGACAACTCTATCTCAGCTTAATGAGGTGTATGCCTACTTTTCAATTCCAGAGAACCTTTATTTTGAACTTCTCGCTAATGATAAACTAGGGAAGCATCAGAAAATTGAATTAACGCTACCCAACGGTGTTAATTATCAGTTTAATGGAGCTTTAAAAACAGCAGAAGGAGAAATTGACAGAACTACAGGATCTATCCGATATAAAGCACTTTTTCCCAATCCAGACCATCTGATCAAGCATGGTACTTCAGGAAAACTGATCATTTCTGAAAATCAGGATAATGCTATTCTTATTCCACAAAAATCTACATTCTCTATTCAGGATAAAACCTATGTTTTTGTAGTGGATAAACAGAATAAAGTGAAAATGACCAATATCAAGATCGCAACTACATTAAGGGATTCCTATATGGTAGAAAATGGTCTTAAAAGAGGAGATTTAATCATTTATGAAGGTACTCAGTCCCTAAAGGATGGTGATATTATTAAAATCAAAAAGAAGTCTTAACCTTTCATAATCTTTAAATCAACTTATTATGGTAGAGATGTTTATAAGACGAAAGGTTCTTTCGTTGGTTATTTCTATATTATTTGTATTGCTGGGAATTATGGCATTATTGAAAATGCCGATTACCCAGTTCCCGGATATTGTACCGCCTTCAGTAACGGTAACAGCAAAATATACAGGAGCCAATGCCGAAGTATCAGCCAATGCTGTTGCACTTCCGCTAGAACGAGCCATTAACGGGGTACCGGGAATGACGTATATGTCAACGGTAACTTCCAATGACGGGCTTACCCTGATCCAGGTTTTCTTTGAAGTGGGAACTGATCCTGATGTAGCGGCGGTAAATGTTCAGAACAGGGTAACCACCATTCTTGATGAACTTCCCGAAGAGGTAATCCGTGCCGGAGTAACTACAGAAAAGGAGGTAAACAGTATGTTGATGTACCTTAACATTACGAGTACGGATCCAAGCCAGGATGAACAGTTCATCTACAACTTTACGGATATTAACGTTCTTCAGGAATTAAAACGTATTGATGGAGTAGGACGTGCTGAGATCATGGGACAGAAAGAATATTCTATGAGAGTATGGCTTGACCCTCAGAAGATGGCTGCCTATAATATTTCAGCAGATGAAGTGATTACATCATTACAAAAGCAAAATATTTCCGCAGCACCTGGAAAAGTAGGAGAAACGTCCGGAAAAACTTCCAGTCAGCTTCAGTATGTCATTAAATATAAAGGGAAATTTTTTGAACCTAAACAATATGAAGAAGTTCCAATCAGATCAGATGTAGACGGAACGATTCTAAAGCTTAAAGATATTGCGAAGGTAGAATTCGGAGCGATGAACTATGGAATGGTTTCCAAAACAGACGGAAGACCTTCAGCATCTATTATGATGAAGCAGCGTCCGGGATCCAATGCGTCCGAAGTTATTGAAAGCGTAAAAGCTAAAATGGAAGAATTAAAAGGGACTTCATTTCCCCCAGGAATGGAGTATAACATGGCCTATGATGTTTCCAGATTCCTTGATGCATCGATTAGTGCCGTATTAACCACCCTTATAGAAGCCTTTATTCTTGTAGGAATTGTGGTGTTTATCTTCCTTCAGGACTGGCGTTCTACCTTGATTCCTGTACTGGCTGTTCCGGTAGCATTGATAGGAACTTTTGCCTTTATGAATATGCTGGATTTCTCCGTCAACTTATTGACTTTATTTGCTTTGGTTCTTGCCATCGGAATTGTTGTAGATAATGCAATTGTCGTTGTTGAAGCCGTTCATGTAAAGATGGAAGAAGGCATGAATGCGATGGATGCCACCATCAGCGCTACAAAAGAAATTGCAGGGGCAGTAGTTGCGATTACTATTGTAATGTCTGCTGTATTTATTCCTGTAGCATTCCTGGATGGCCCTGTAGGAGTATTTTATCGTCAGTTTTCATTAACGTTGGCAATCAGTATTGTGATTTCAGGGGTGAATGCATTGACGCTTACTCCGGCATTGTGTGCAATTATTTTAAAACCTCATGATCATCATAAAAAGAAAACCATCATTGACCGTGCTTTCCAAAGTTTTAACACAGGTTTTGAAAGATTAACCAACGGATATGTAAGTATTTTATCAAAATTCGCGACTAGAACTACAGTTACTTTTGGTTTACTATTCCTGTTTATCGGATTAACTTTTGTTACAAGCAAATTCCTTCCAACAGGATTTATTCCTATGGAAGACCAGGGAATGGTATATGTAAGTGTAACGACTCCTCAGGGTGCCACTGTAGAAAGAACAGAAAAGGTATTGGATGAAGTTACGGTTATTGCCAAAAAGATAAAAGGTGTAGAAAATGTAACCACTCTTGCCGGATATAGTATTGTAACGGAAATTGCCGGTTCATCTTACGGAATGGCTATGATTAATCTTAAAGACTGGAAAGAAAGATCCATTTCAGTCAATGAACTAATCACCGAACTTTCAGAGAAAACAAAAGGAATTGCAGATGCTCAGATTGAGATTTTTGCTCCGCCAACAGTTCCTGGATTTGGAAATACAAGTGGTTTTGAATTGCGTTTGCTGGACAGAACAGGTGGTTCCATTGAAAATACCGACAAAATCACCAAGGATTTTGTTAAAAAACTAAATGAAGCTCCTGAACTTCAGAATAACTTCACCAGCTTTGATGCTACTTTTCCGCAATATATGATTAATGTGGATTATGATATGGCAGCGAAGAAAGGAGTATCTGTAGACAATGCAATGTCTACCTTACAAACGATGCTGGGATCTTATTATGCTACCAATTTTATCCGTTTTAGCCAGATGTATAAAGTAATGGTGCAAGCCAGCCCGGAACACAGAGATACTCCTGAAAGTATTTTGAATTTATACCTGAAAAATGATAAAGGAGAAATGGTTCCCTTTTCAACATTTATTACCATTGAAAAAGTGTATGGCCCGGAGGTGTTGACAAGGTATAATATGTATATGTCGGCTATGATTAATGGAGAACCTGCAGAAGGGTATAGCTCGGGAGATGCTATTGCTGCTGTAGAACGTGTGGCCAAAGAAGTGCTTCCAAGAGGTTTCGATATAGAATGGTCGGGAATGACAAGAGAAGAAATTTTATCAGGAAATCAAACGGTATATATTTTCCTGATCTGTCTGTTGTTTGTATACCTTTTATTGGCAGCTCAATATGAAAGCTTCCTTCTTCCAATGCCAGTGTTATTAAGTCTTCCGACGGGTATTTTCGGTTCTTACATCGCTTTAGTACTGGCAGGGCTGGATAATAATATTTATGCACAGGTTGCCTTGGTTATGCTAATTGGGTTATTGGCTAAAAATGCCATTCTGATCGTAGAATTTGCGGTAGCCAGAAACAAACAGGGATTTGATATTATTCCGGCAGCTATTGAAGGCGCAAGACAGCGTTTAAGACCTATCCTGATGACATCCTTTGCTTTTGTGGCAGGACTTATTCCATTGTGTATTGCATCAGGAGCCGGAGCTATTGGTAACCGTTCCATTGGTACCGCAGCAGCAGGAGGAATGCTGATCGGAACTATTTTCGGATTGGTAGTCATTCCGGGACTGTATATATTCTTTGCAAAACTTGAAAATAAGAAGAAAGATGAAAAGATTAAATCCTAGAAATATATTATTGGGAGTGGCTGTTGTAAGCTTAGTATCATGTGCTGTACCAAAAGTGACCGATATCAAAAAAGCTCAGACATTACCGGAAATACCGACTAAAATCACCAGTTCAGGAGAGTTTCAGCAGCTCAATCTGAAAGCTTATTTTACAGATGCCCATTTACTTGAACTTTTTGATAAAGTAGTACAGGCCAATCCTGATTTCCAGATTGCTCAGCAAAGAGTAGAAATCGCCAATAGTTTCCTGCAACGTTCCAAAATGGATCTTTTGCCTTCTCTTGAAGTGGGAGCAGAGGCCACAGGAAACCGCTATGGAAAGTATACCATGGAAGGAGTGGGAAATTATGACACGAATCTTTCTCCCAATATTACGGAAGAGCAGAAAATTAACCGTGATTTCACACCCAACTATTGGGTTGGAGCAAGAAGCAGCTGGGAAATTGATGCATGGGGAAAATTAAAAAATAAGAAAATCGCTGCCCAGAAGAAGTATTTGGCATCTACAGAAGGATTGCGATTACTCCAGGTAGAACTCTTTACCGATATTGCTAATTTGTATTATCAATTAGTGACATTAGATAACCGCCTTGCTATTTATCAGAAGAACTATAATCTTCAGCAGAGAGCTTTTGAAATTGTTCTGGCACAGCGTGAAGTAGGAAAAGCTACAGAACTTGCCGTGCAGCAGTTCAAAGCACAGAACAATAACTGGCTGGCAGAAATTGAACATATTAAAGTAGAGATTGTCACCGTTGAACAAGCCATTACCACTTTAACAGGAAGCTATGGCGGAGAGGTAAAACGTGGTAAAATACTTATGCCTACTAATGTGGATGTTTTAAATAAGACCATTAATGTAGAAGCTGTTATTCATTCAAGGCCGGATGTTGCCGCTAATTATTACGTGTTGGAAGCTTCCCAGGCAGATGCTAAAGCAGCAAGAGCCGCTTTTTATCCAAAGATTGACCTGGGAGCCGGAATTGGCATAAATTCTTTTTCCGTGGAAACTCTTTTCAAACCAAGTTCATTGGCTGGGCAGCTGCTGGGTGGATTGATGGTTCCTGTCTTTAATAAAGGCCAGTTGAAATATGAGTTTAAAGTGGCTAGTAAAGAACAGGAGATTGCTTTTTTAAATTATCAAAAGAGTATTACCACCGCATTCAATGAGCTTCAATCTATTTTGAAACAGACCAGAATCTACGAAAAGGTTTTAAAGTTGAAGTCAGAAGAAGTAGGCTTTCTGGATCGCGGAGTTGAGGTATCCAATGATCTGTATCTGACAGGATATGCGAATTATTTTGAACTGATCAACTCTCAGAAAAGCAAACTTACTGCAGAACTTGATCTATTGCAGTTTCAGCATCAGAATACCAGAAATAATGTTCTGTTATTTAAAGCGCTGGGAGGAAAACTAGATTAAATAAGAGGTATAAAATGGAGGTCACTTCATTATGAATGTGGCCTTCTCTTTAAAAGCTTATGCTTAAAATTATGAGGCTGAGCTTTTCTATGAGAAAAATTTTTTCGGTTTTGAAAACCGGTTATTTTTACGATGTATAAAGAAAGCCACCTGAAAAAGGTGGCTTTTATTTGTATAAGATAATGTATCTTTATTTTACAATCTGAATCTCAACTGCAGAAAATCCTTTTGGAGATTTTTCCTTTTCAAAAGAAACTTTGTTTCCTTTCTTTACCGGTTCTACACAGTTGTTATTGTGGAAGAAGATATTTTCTTTACTGTTATCTTCAGTGATGAAACCATATCCTTTTTCACTAAGGAAGGTAACAATTCCTGTTTTTCTTGGATCTTCCTCAATAATAGGAGCAGCTCCTAACTGAATGTCATCAAGGTTTACTTCCTGTCTTTGTTCTGGCGGAGTAGATGTTAATCTTCCGAATTCATCTACGTACATGAAGACATCCTCCATGTCCTTACCTTTGTTGTTGTTCGTTTTACGTTCTTCGCGTCTTAGCGCTTTTTCTTTTTGCTTTTGAATTTTTTTCTTGAAATTTTCCTTTTTAGAAAAAGAATCTGCCATAAATTATTTTTAGTATTTAGTTTCTATAAATTGTATTGTTCACTCTGGTCTGCCTTAGACCTTAAAGCCCGACGATGTTTCCTGTTGTGAAGTTTCCTAATCATACAGAGCTTTAAAATTCCGACAAGTATTGTTCTGGGTAGAAGAATAAAAGTTAAAAATATGGCTGCTCAAAAAGCAAAGACTGAATAAATATATTCTAAGTCGTTACAGAAAACAAAGTAGTGACTTGCTTAATAATATGCAAATATACAACAATAAAATGAATAAAGCTGTTTTTAAATGATTGATTATCAGAAATGGTTTTTATAAAAACTTGCCCGGATGTTCTTATTTACAGAAGGATAAAGCCGTATTGAATGTTTTTTTACAAAAAATCCCCAGTAAGCTGAGGATTAAAAAAAATATATTAAGAATGAAATGGTGTGTTAATACGGGTGGGAGAGCATCAAATGCTGTGCCTAAAACTCACTTAATCTGGAAAAAGTAAACATCTGTTTAATATGAGAAACAGAATTCAAACTCTATCTATCTGGTAGATAATAGGATATTAGGGAAAAATATGTTTATATAAATTTATAATATTTTACAAGATTTTTCGGATCAAAACTAAACCTGTTTCAAATTTTGTATGAATTCCCGAAAAATTCACCATGTTGAGATGAACTTTATTGTCCATCTTTGCTTCATTAACCATTAAAAATAAAAATAATGTCAACACAAGATGTAAACGGAAAAGTTGTTTTAATAGCCGGTGGAGGAAAGAACCTTGGCGGATTACTAAGCAGAGATTTTGCTGCAAAAGGAGCGAAGCTAGCCATACACTATAACAGTGAAAGCTCCAGGGCAGAGAGTGAAAAAACACTGGCTGAAGTTCAGGCGTTGGGAGCAGAAGCTTTCCTATTTCAGGGAGACCTTACCAAAGTAGATAATATTGCTAAGTTTTTTGATGAGACGATCTCTCGTTTTGGCGGCGTAGATGTTGCGATTAACACGGTAGGAATGGTACTGAAAAAACCATTTTCAGTAACTACAGAAGAAGAATACGATACCATGTTCAATGTCAATTCAAAATCAGCCTACTTCTTTTTACAGGAAGCAGGAAAAAAAATAAATGATCACGGTAAGATCTGTACGATTGTTACTTCATTATTGGCGGCTTATACAGGATTATATTCTACTTATGCTGGAGCAAAAGCACCAGTAGAGCATTTTACCAGAGCAGCATCCAAAGAATTTGGAGCCAGAGGAATCTCTGTAACAGCAGTGGCACCTGGCCCTATGGATACTCCGTTTTTCTATGGTCAGGAAACAGATGATGCAGTAGCCTATCATAAATCTGCATCCGCATTGGGAGGACTTACCGATATTAAAGATATAGCTCCGCTAGTAGAGTTTCTTGTCACTGATGGTTGGTGGATCACAGGGCAGACGATCTTTGCCAATGGTGGTTATACTACAAGATAATCTGAGCCTATAAAAAAACTCACTGAAAATAACTTTCAGTGAGTTTTTTTATTGAATAAGGAAAGCCAGAAACTATGACGTTTTCATTTTTCCCTTTTCCATTATACTTTTAACGATAAAGAAAAGTCCTAAAAGAACAAAAGGAATACTTAAAAGCTGTCCCATATTTAAGCTCATTCCATGTTCAAATTCTACCTGATCTACCTTTATAAATTCGATCAGAATTCTCATAATAAAGATTAAAAGAATACTGATTCCAAAATAAAAACCTTTACCAATTTTAAAGATATCTTTTTTGTAAATAAAGTAAATAAGAAGGAAAATAATCAAATAAGAAATCGCTTCATAAAGCTGGGCAGGATGTCTGGGCAGTTGGTCTACCTGACGGAATATAAAAGCCCATGGAACATTGGTAGGAATTCCAATGATTTCAGAGTTCATAAGATTGGCAAGTCTGATAAAAACACCACCTAGCGGAAGTACAATCGCAATGGCATCTAAAACCGTCATTAACGGGATCTTAAACTTTCTGGCATAGATCAGAAGCATAATCATCAGACCAATTCCTCCTCCGTGGCTTGCAAGTCCTGCAAAACCAGTGAAATGATAAGCTCCATCCGGGCCTCTCTGAATCGGTAAGAAGATTTCTAGAGGATGTTGGGAATAATAATCAAAATCATAAAAGATACAGTGTCCTAATCGGGCACCCGCTAATATTCCGATAAGTGCATACGTAAATAGAGCATCATGCGCCTGTATACTTAAATTTTCTTTTTTATAAATGCTTTTTAAAATATTAAAGCATAAAACAAGTCCTGAAAGAAATAACAGGCCATAGTATTTCACGGAAACACCTAAAATATTGACGATTTCAGGATTTACATCCCAGTTGATATATAATAAACTCATTGATATTGTTATCGGATTTTACGGATGCAAAGATAAGAAAATAGGATTTTTTGATTAAAATACTCCTTTTGTATGGTCTTATGTTTTGATTTTTAAATGCTTAAGGCTTATTTGTAGTATCTGTTATGAAATTTTAGTAAATAAAAATTATGATAAAAATAGAATCAAGAACCTATTATTTTTCATTTCATGATCCTTAATTATATTTGTAATAAACCAATTCGTATGAATAAACTATTGATTTACTTTACAAGTATGTCCTTATTGCTGAGTACTACTTTGTATTCACAAAAAACAACTTCACAAACACCCAATAAATGCTATATCTATCTCACATTTGATGATGGCCCGCTGAATGGAAGCGAAAATATCAATGATATCATTTTAAAGGAAAAAATTAAGATCAGTGTTTTTATGGTAGGGGAACATGTGATTAAAGATAAACAGATGGATACTTATGCTAAATATTATGATCAGAACCCTTATATTGATGAATATAACCACAGTTTTACCCATGCCAATGATCATTATGAAGCATTTTATAATAATGTAGATAAGTCGGTACATGATATTGTATATAATCAAAGTCTGTTGAGATTACCTTATAAGATTGTACGCCTTCCGGGAAGAAATATTTGGCGGTTAGGAGGAAGATCTAAGAATGATATTACTAATGGAATACAAACTGCAGATCAACTAGCAGCACTGGGTTACAAAGTAGTAGGCTGGGATGTAGAATGGCAGCATCGTCCTTCTGATGGTACCCCTATTCAGACCGTCAATGATATGTATACTGCAGTTCAGAAGCTTTGTACCTCGGATAAAACATTTACTAAAAGCAACGTTGTCATGCTGATTCATGACGAAATGTTTCAAAAAAGCTGGGAAGAATCAGAATTAAAAGCATTAATAGATTTGCTGAGAACAAATCCCAATTATAGCTTTGAGCAGATGAGGTTTTACCCACAATAAAAGTCATATAATTTAAAATCATTCTTGAATAAACATTTTATAACTTTAAGCTGAGTTTGGAAAGAAAGTAATGAAGGTAATATCCATCGACCTCCGAATATACCAAGAATAAAATTCTTTATTATCTATTTTTTTCAGACTTATCATTAGTATAACACCAAATATAGAACGATTTTAATATGCATCATCAATTAGAAAAGCATTATGTAAACAGGGTAGGCTGGCTTCGGGCAGCTGTTTTAGGTGCTAACGACGGATTACTGTCTACAACAAGTATTGTTATAGGTGTTGCAGCAGCAGAGCCGGAGCGCCATATCATTATTTTGGCCGCTTTGGCAGGAATGATTGCTGGAGCAATGTCTATGGCCGCAGGAGAATATGTTTCTGTAAGTTCTCAGGAAGACACCGAAAAAGCAGACCTGATCCGGGAACAACGGGAACTGGATGAAATGCCGGAAGTGGAACTTCGGGAACTGGCTAAAGTATACGAAAAAAGAGGTTGTACAAAAGAAACAGCCATGCAGGTCGCTATTGAACTTACAGAACACAATGCATTGGAAGCTCATGCCCGCGATGAATTAGGTATCAATGAAATTACCCAGGCAAAACCACTACAGGCAGCAGTAGCATCATTTGGATCATTTGCAGTTGGGGCATTGTTACCCTTTACGGTTTCTCTGGTGGCACCGATCAAACAGATGGTTTATTTTCAATATGGTTTTTCTATTATATTTCTGATGTTGTTAGGAGCAATTTCGGCAAGAGCCGGAGGTTCCAGTATTAAAATTGCTGTTCTTAGAATTTGTTTTTGGGGAACCGTAGCCATGGGAATTACAGCATTGGTAGGGCATGTTTTCGGAGTGAATGTATCTTGATACGAAATAAGCTTTTAATGCAGATTTATAGCGGTAACTGTATGATTTTCAATATTAATTTTACCTAACGATTGTTAGTCGTAGAATTACTACACTTTTTGAAATTTCCATATAAAGACTATTTTGTTATAGTAAATACATCTATATTTGGTGACATAAAACAACAAATCACACAATATTAACGATTAAAATTTACGATCATGGCAGAAAGAAATTCAAGAGGAATTTTAAAATTCAACAACGGTGAAGGACAAAAGTTATTAAAGCTTAACTACAGTGTATCAAGATCTACAGATGTATCTGGACGTGTAGCATCAGACCCTTCTAATGCTCTTATCAAAATTACAGTAGAAGCTACAGAAAAATCTGACATTCTGGAAAGCTTACTCAACGGAAAGTACAAACCTACAGTGGGAGAAGTTACATTCAACAAATCTCATGAGGAAGGAACATTAACAACTTTAAAGTGGCAGAATGGATACGTAATCCAGCACGAAGTAGACTTCGATGCTGTAGATGAAAACAGTATGTATATCACTTTTGTTGTAAGTGCAGAACAAATTGACTTAGGGAATTCTGCTTACCATGGGGCTTGGCCTACAGCGTAAGCATTTGATCTCTTAAAAAATCAAGTACATATAAAACAGAATGGTACAATAGATACTGTTCTGTTTTTTTGGCTCTGATAAATACGTCAAAATCAAGGAGGATATACTCAGTGATTTCCTGTGATTATTAAAATAAATCGGATAAAAGTGGATTTTATATCGTAAAAAATTATAATTTTATATAAAGGAGATTGTTTTTAGAATTTTTTTTCTGAATACAAAAGCCTTCCAAACACCTTACATTAATATGAATAATAATACCTCGAATTCCGAAAAGATTTCGGAGAATCATATTCCTGGAATCAACCGTGTGGTGAAGCTGGATATAGTCATTGAAGGTAAAATGATCAAACATTTCAAGCATTTCCGCTTACAGCAAAGTGTAAAGAAACATCATAACTTTGAACTGACATTAGCACATGATACTTTAGATGGTGTACAAAATCATGATCTGGAAGAGGCTCAGCGGTTTCTGGGAAAGCGTTTGACTATCGTTTTTAAATATAAAGATGTAGAAGGAAGCCCTGAAAGAACCTTTGTAGGTGTCATTACAAAAGTAGGATTCAGTCAGGAAAATCATAGCCTGGGAAATATTGTGCTGAAAGGATACAGCCCAACCATTCTACTGGATGCAGCTCCTCATACTCAAAGTTTTGGCGGTGACCAACCTGTGAATATGGGAATTATTGCTACTGATGTTATCAAACAGGGAATAGAAAACAGCAAATTCGATGTGAAAGTGAATGCTAAGGCATCTGCTCAGATTCTCTACAGTTCCCAATACAACGAAACTCATTACAATTACCTTTGCAGAATGGCAGAAGCCTATGGTGAACAATTCTATTATGACGGAGAAATACTTCATTTCGGAAATATGCCTCCTCAGAATAAAGCGCTGGAACTGATTTATGGAAGCAATGTTTCAGATATCAATGTAGAGATGAAAGCTGTTCATATCAAACCCCGTTTCTATGGATATAATAGTAGTTCTAATACAAAACTTACTTCCGGAGAAACACCTATTAAACATGTAGGAAACCTGGCGAAAACAGCCTATCAGAATAACGATAAAATTTTTAAAACCCCATCATTACAAGTCGCTCCCATAAAGGCCGCTACGGATATGGATGTCGTTATCTCACAAACCAGTACTGCCGGAAGCAGAGCTGTAGATGTTTTTACCGTTTCAGGAGGTACCACTATTCCTTTTTTATATCCGGGATGTGTTGCCGATATTAAGATGAGAAAAACCGACAGCAATCAAACTTCTTATTTTACCAAACTGATGGTTACTGAAGTTACTCATGAGGTAGATACCCTAGGACGATATGAAGGACGATTTGAAGCCATCGCCTCAGATACAGGGTATATCCCAACTCCTGATTTTACAGTTCCAATTGCAGAACCTCAGATTGCTACTGTGATATCCAATACAGATCCGCTGGGGCAGGGAAGAGTGACCGTCAGATTCGACTGGCAATTGAATGATACCACCAATTTCATCCGAATGATGGCTCCCGATGCTGGTGGAACCGATCAAATCACTCAAAACAGAGGATATGTTGCCATACCTGAAGTTGGAGACCAGGTAATGATTGGTTTCGTTCACAATCACCCGGATCGTCCATTTGTGATGGGGGGAATGTTTCATGGAGGAACTGCCCTTGGCGGCGGTGTAGACAATCACTTAAAATCAATTCAAACCCGAAGTGGAATTAGAGTATTAATGAATGATGCCGAAGGAAGTGTTACCATCATTGATCCTAGTGGAAACAATTATTTCATGGATGGAAAAGGGAATATTACCGTAACATCTCCTAAAAATATGACCTTTAATGTTGGTGAAAATCTTGATATCAACGTAGGAAACAATATGAGGACAAGTGTAGGAAATGATAATGCCGTAAACATTACCAATAATCACAAGTTTATGTCCAAAAACTATAAGCAGACCGTTAATGAAAATAAAACAGTTAATGTAACGGGAGACTTGAAAGAAACAACATCTACAACAACCCATAAAGCAAAAAATGGAGATATCCTGCTGCAAAGTTCAGGCGTTGCCAAAATGCTGGGTAAAATAGATGCCAAAGTAAACAAGGGATAATAATACATATAATTGATGGATCATCGTTATAGCTATTGATGACCACCATATTTACGATGAATAAAATAATAAAATATTTACTAAGCTTTTTGTTCTTTACTCAGATCTCGTGTCAGGAAAAAAAAGATCATAAAACAACTGCAGCAATGACAAAATATGAATGGAGTGAAGGGACTTCAGCAGCCTTAGGATATCCGATGGAAGTCTATAAAGGAGGAATTGACTGTGAAGGGGGAGAATGGGTGAGTCTGGATAATGGAATGACTCCAGGTACCAATTCCTGGGGTACAGTGAATAATGGTATGTCAAATAGTTTTAAAAGCCTTCCTAAACGTTTAGATTTTATATGGATGTCTTATATGGAAAACCAGTTTTACCTTATTGATACAGCTATTGATACTAATAAGATCAGAGAGTATTTTAAAAAAGGTTTTGATATTAAGGTAACTAATGGAAGCGGTGATATTGAACACTTGACATACAATACATTGGGGATAGGACTAGCTCCAGGTGGAGTGGTAGTTGTTTGGGTGGCAGGAATTGGCTACCAAAAAGAAATAGGCAGATATCAGGCAGAGAAAGTGAAGATCCCTGAATCTGAAATTGCAAAGTTAGACAGCCATGAGAATCGTTTCTGGAGAAAAGATTATCTGGATATGGTTCATACCCGCGAACAGATCATTCCTGCAAAAATAAGGGAAGAAAATAAAGGAAAGCCCATTCCGTTGGGGCTTTGGGATACCTATAGAACACGATACAGCTGGAAGCTGGTTTTCGAACTTCCCGAAAAAGCAAAATTATATCCTTTGGCGAACGTAAAGCTCACTACTATTAATGGAGAGAGAGAACAATTTGAAACCACTAAATCTCCGCTATCTCAAAACGAAATGAGAGCAATACCCACAAGAATTGTATTTGATTTTGTGGGAGCAGATGGAAAAGAATATGGCGGTGAATGTACTTTAAATGAAAAATCAGGCTTTGAAGCATTTAAAACTGTATTTGGAGATAATCCAAATTCAACCAAAGCAGATATAATTGTAAAAGTAAACGAAGCCAATAGCTATTTAACCATAAAACTAAAAGGTGAAAATGGTAAAGAAGCTTTCATAAAGGCTGACAGTATAGAAGTTTTCTAAACACAAAAATTATGGGAAAGACTTTTGTATATAACACAGGGAATGCAAAACCCCTTATAGATGAGATCCATCTTGAGATTGGGGTCTTTTTCGATGGTACTTTAAATAACCTGAAGAATACCGAGCTAAGGGAGAAATACAGAGATGGTAAGAATAAAATATTGCAAACAGATTCCAATGCTGTAATTCAGGAAAAGGAAAAAGCTATAAAAGAAACAAGAAAACAACAGGAAGAACAGTTTGATAATTTAAAAGATGATGACAATTCTGAATATGCCCAATATCTGAGGGGTAGTCATAGGGGATGGCTGGATAGTCAGGGAGTAGATAACAGTTTTAGTAATGACAATACCAATGTAGCCCGTATGTATAAAAGCAGCGAAAAAAATAAATATGGTGTCTACATAGAAGGAATAGGTACTATGGATAACAGCAGGGATGTAGATGATGGGTTTCAATACGGATCTGGAAAAAGCGGAGTGAGAGGTAAAGTAAGAAGAGGCTGTGAAATGGTTGCCACCAGAATTCAAAGTCTTCTTCCTGATGGCAGTTCGAAGAAAAAAATGATTAGGATTACCATAGATACATTTGGTTTCAGCCGTGGTGCTGCCGCTGCAAGAAACTTTGCCTATGAGATCAATGGTAATAAAAGAACTGAAGATGTTGAGATCAAAAAATCAAGAAAAGTAGTTGGATATAAAGAAAGCGGGTCTTACGGTAACGATGCCTTGGTTGCTGAATATGAAGATACTTGGCTGGATAAAGATAAAACAGAAGTAGATCCGAAATACCTTGTTGATGGAAAACTTCCAAAATTCGGTTTTTTGGGATATTATCTTTTAAGTAAAAAAATATTGTCCACTGAACAACTAGAAAATCTGGAGCTTGAAGTCCGTTTTATAGGCGTTTATGACACCGTTTCTTCTTATGAGGAGTTTGGAGATATGGGAACTCTGGAAAGAGTAGGCTATAGAGGGATATTGCATGCTTCGCTAGGTTCAGCACGTAATTTTGCAAATGATGTAGAGCAATTACAACTAAGAAATCCCGGACCTTTCCGAAAGGCGGTTCATTTCACGGCAGAAAATGAGCATCGTGAGAACTTCTCCTTAACTCCATTTACCTCAAAAGGAGTAAAAGAGCCTAAAGATAATCCGCATATTATTGAAAAAGAATTTCCGGGAGTTCACTGTGATATTGGAGGCGCATATGAAAACGGAACAGAAGAAGTTGACGAAATTGAAACCTCCAACCATAAAACGTTCGGGGCATTACAGGAACGGAGACAGCAATTGATTGATGAACATTGGTTTAAACCACCTCAGATTACCATCCACAATACAGCCCTTAATATTCTATCTTTTGGAACTGCATACAGGAAAATCAGAGGAGTTCGGTTCCTTCGAAAAGAATACAGCTATATCCCGCTTCAGTTCATGGAAAAACTTGGAGAAGGGATTTATGATCATCAATTGATGACCAAAACAAAAAATGATTATCCCATAACTGATGATAAAAACTTGGTTGAGGCTGAAAAAATTCTTCATAAATATGTGTTTGAAAATGGAGAACCATGGTCATTTATCAGTGACGCTGAACTTAAAAAGGAAAATGAAAGGCTTGCAGCAAATGATCCTGTGGAACAGCCTAAAGTAACCATTGAAAATGAACATCCCGTGATGAATATTCCTGAGGTACGTCTTCATATCAACAAATCTCAAGCTTTATTAAGAACCATAAGGAATCAATATCTCCATTGGTCAGCCAACAGAGACTGGATGGGAATGGATCCAAACAGTGATTATCAAAGAAGAGTATATTAAAATATGGTGGTAAACGTATTGCAAAACCTTCATCAGAAGACCTATCGGCTGGAGACCATTGTCATAGAACAAAAAAATCCGTTTTATTCCACGCAAAAAAATTATGCAAGGGAAGTAGAGGTCTATTATTATGGAAAAGTAAAGGATCGGCATGATTTTCAAATCCTGGTGACACACTTTGATTTTTCTGACGAGGAGGGTACTATGGATCAATTTTTAAAAAAGATAAGCTATTTATTTGACGAAATAGAGTGTAAAGTAGATGATGAAGGAAATATTACCGCAGTAGATAATATCCTGTTTTTACGATTAAGATGGACAAAAATCCTGGCTAATTTATCTGAAACGCATAAAGGAGAAGCGATAGATCGCTATTTCAGCCAGATCAGTGATTTGCTGGAAGATGAGGTAAAGCTGATAGACTTTCTGGGAAGTTATAACATGTTTGGATTACTTTTTAATGGGCTATTGAATTCATTTGATACTAAAATGAAAAGAGAATCCACCGAAGGTTTTACAGAAATTATGACTCCTGTAAAATCCGGAGATACATTGACTTTGAGAGTATCAGCGGAAAATCTGGAAGCATCAGATGTTGAGTCCTTCAAAGGAGTATTTATCTGTAAAAGAGATCAATATGAAGAAGGTTTCATAGAAATCAAAAAACAAAATTCTCATTTAAAACATTCATTATTATGGATAGGCTAAAGGACGAGGACAAAGAATCGGAAAATATTCTTGGAACTCAGAATCAGGCTTCTGCTCAGGATAATGAGCAAATGAAGGCAGAGAACAGTAAAAAGATGGCGGAAAAACGAGCTGAAAATGAAGGGAAGGATAAAAAAGAAGAAGGCTTATTGTTGGCCATAGATGGAGCAAAGATTAAATTCAATGCTCATTCGGGAACCTTTAAAGTTCTGAATGATGTACCCACAACACAGGATAAACTTACCGGAACTGTAGTAGAGAAACAGGTACCTAATTTTATCTTTGAGGATGGTTTTGTTTTAAATACGCTTACAGAATGGCAAAATTTTGGAAGTGTAAAAGTACAGGATAACGAGGTTTTGTTGAAGAAATCATTTATACCGGGAGTTGGAGCTATCCCGGGAACACCTCCGGAAAGCGGAAAGGTAGAGTTCTCAAATTCTGGTCAAGTGAATATCCCCGAAAAAATAGTTACGAATGGTGCACCTGTACCGGAGCAAAAGGATGCTATCATTAATTTTATTGTATACCCGAGAATCTGGAATGACTTTCCAACGTCGAGTAATTATGGATTTGATTGGAATAGAGATCACGATGATATTTTAAGTCTCAGAACAAAGTCTAAATCGGATATTTTAGATAATTGCATCCAGAACAAGGCATTGTTTGAAGAGAAATATGAATCCAGTAAAATAAATATTAATAAATCAAATTACTATCCTCCTTATTTGTATATGTTTAAGAATCATGGCGAAGTAACAAAATTGGAAGTAGTTTTAAATTTATATGTAGAGATTATAAATCCGAAAAAAACCGAGAAAAATAGTATTCAATTAAAATATGATAAATCGCTCTTTGATATTGGATTTACCAAAGATGGTAAAACGATAGCTTCTGAAGAATTTATGATTTCAAAAGAATTTCTGGATACAAAGAATGATGCCTATTTTAATCAGCCCAGACAATTCAGAAATGATAAGTCAGGTAAACCTATATCTCCTAAGATGACGGCTTATGAACCTCAATTGATAAAAGATGGCGATAGTATGAAGCTTGAGCTTTCCAATTTAATGATTATCTGTAAAAATACTTTTGAAAAGGATCAGCCCGTTCAGTTTTTTGATTCTGAAAATAACCTTATTGGCCTATTGATCCTTAAACCTAATGATAAAGCTATTTTTTCGAATAAATCTTTTCATTTTGTAAAAGTATTGAGGAAAAGTAATAAACAAAGTGATCTGGAAACTATAAACAAAATGATAATAGAAACTCCATTGTATAAAAATGGAGAATTTTTAAAATTTGAGGATGAAAATACGGCGCTTAACAATATCGTAGAAGGAATTAATTGTTTTGGGATCAGCAAGCTTCTGGTCAATCTGAAATCACAATATAAGGTTTCAGAATTAGAAGTGGATGATGCAGAGTTGAAAACGAAAAATATTATTTCAGATAATTATGTTTTGAAGAGGAACGAGTATACCACTTTTATAGAAAAGAAAATCAACTGCAATAATAACGAAATGTACATCTTCTTTTCAGCAATCAGAGAAAATAATAATGTGGCAGCATCCTATGGGTATCATAAAAACAGAGGACTTTTTTATTCTTCTAATATTGATACTTATTTTCATGAATTAGGACATTCATTTGGATTAGCTCATACTTTTTTAGAGGGAGATGAAGATGAATATGTGAATCAACTTAAAGCAAAACTAATAGATCCGAACGGTTATTATGAAAAACAGAAAATTTACCTTGAAGATTTCGAAAAGCGTATTGGTAATTATAAAAAAGACTTAAAAGAAAGAAAACCGGAGCATTATCCATTTAATTTTGGAAATGAAAAAGTTAAAAGTAAAAAAGATTGGGAAACCAGAATTTTTGAGTTGGAAGGTAAATTGAAGATTGAAAAGCAGGAATATGAAGAAAGCTTAAAGGAAATGGAAAATAAGATTAAGCTGTATGAAAAGATCAAACTGTATAATAATATAAGGTTTAAAAAGGGTTCAATTGATAATATTATGGAATATCCTGATACCTCTGTTGCAGGAACCACGTTTTATTACCAACATGAAATAATAAGAAAATTAAATGATGAATTCCAATTTTTATAAACTCATTATGGTACTTTTTATGGTGTCATGTGTCAGTGAACCTATTGTATATAAACAGGTAGATTACAAAGGGGATATTTTTTATGGCGATATCAGGCAAAAAAAGACAGGAAAATTTATCTTTCCGAATATGAACTTTTCCTATTCTTTGTATAAAGGAGAATTAAACGGGAAAATACTTCTGATAGAAAAATCGGATACCATCGTATTCGGTAATTTTAAAAGAAATCAACCTATTGGCAAATACATCAACAGGATTGATCGATGCTATCAATGCAAATATATCTTTCGTAAAACAGTTATTGAAAAAATTGATGGTGAGGGAGCGTTTAATAAACAGTCGAAGAAAGATGGCTATTGGAAAGAAAAATCTCAGGAAGGAAATTATAGTAATGGAAAGAAAAATGGAGTCTGGAAGATGTATCAATATAATGATTTGGAAAATTCTCAAAATACAATAAAGGAAGTGATGTATAAAAATGATAGCCTTATAAACAATAAGTGAGAATGTCTACTGATTTCAAGTGGTTTACCGGTCTTGACTTTAGAAGAGCTTTCTAACTCTAGATCCAATAGTGAAACTCTAGAGGATTATTTAGATTACAGACAGAAAACAGATAGTACTTTCAATATAAATCTTTTTCGTAAGTGAAAATAAGAAACTGGTAATAATTTTTAACATTCTCATTTAAAACATTCATTGTTATGGATAAGGTAAACAACGGCGAAAATCCTACTGCTCCAACTCCTGATCAACAAAAGGAGGCGAACAGAAAAAAAATGGATGACAAACGTGCTGCAGATGCCGAAAAAGAAAAGGCTGAGGCTGGCCTAAAAGTTGTCATCGATACAGCGACTCTGGAATGTACACTATGTACCAATCCCAAAGGAATAATGGTAGTAAATTACAATACTCCCACCATTCAGGAAAAGAAAACAGCAACGGTAAAGGAAAAAGGGCCTAAAAGTCTTGTATTTACAGGAAACTGCCTCAAAAGTCCTAATGCTGCATTTCCTTGTGCCAGTGTGATGAAACTTGGAGAATGGAAAAAAGTAGGAACTTATAAATCTCAGGAACAGCATGTATTGTTGCAGCAAAGTACAATACCCTGTACTTATGGGCAGATTGATATTAAAATTACCGATAGCGGCCAGGTGCATAACCCAGAGAGTATTGAGGCAAAAGGAGTACCAGTACCGGATCCGAAAAGCGATGAAAAATGTTTCTGTGACAGAGATTTGACATTAGATGAATTAAAGCTTGTTGTCAAACAACTCAGAGCATCTGAAAAGAAAAAATCTACAGCTATATTTTCTGATGAAAACTGTCCTTTACCTGCTGCTGATACTACTTACGAAAGACTACTGGAAGAGTTAAACGCTATGTTCAAAACGTATCATATCAATACCTGTATAAGAAAAATACACTTTTTTGCTCAATGTTATCATGAAACAGCTAGATTGGGAACTACTTTAGAATATGCCAGTGGAGTAGGCTATGATCCCGGTAATCATCCTGAATCTAAAGATCATGGGCATATTGTAGTAGGTGATGGCCCAAGATATAAAGGAAGAGGAGGTATGCAATTGACATGGAGAGACCAGCAAAAAGAATATCTAGCTTATGTAATTTCAAAGAAACCTCAGCTCATACCGGGGAAAAAGATAGAAGACCTCTTTGACAGAAAAAAACAGTATCAGGAAAAGTATATTTACACCAGAGATAAACTTGATGATAAAGGAAACCCGATGTTAGATAAGAAGAAGAAAAAAATAAAAGAAAAAGTGGTTGATCTGGTAGATATAGATGGAGCTGGATTAATTGCCAATAGTTTATATTTTGCCATTGATTCGGCGGGCTGGTTTTGGGATATTTACAAAAAGGTAGAATATGGGGCTAAGGCGAATAAAGTAAAGTATAAAGAAATATTACACAGTAATATGAATGAAGTATCTGATTATGGTGATAAATATCTTTCGATTATATCCAAATTTGTAAACGGAGGAGGAAATGGAATGGAAGAAAGAAAGGTGTATTATAATGAATTAAAGACAAATGTATTTAAGTTTAACACAAAATGTATCAACCGTGATAAAATTAAAAAATAAGGCTTTTAAAGTACTATCAGTTATTTGCTTGTTCTTCTTGAATTTTTTATCAGCACAATCCAATTATTATGATCTGGATCTAGATCATCTTCAGGATGAGGTGGTGTTGGAAAAGAATCTTGTAACTGTTCATTTTGGAAATAAAAAGACAAATAGTTTTGAATTACCCGAGATTACAGCCCTCAACAATGTCAGTCTTGGATATACAAATCCTTCCGAGATCTCAATACATTATGGAGGTGGCCGGGGATTATATGGAGCTGTAAACCTTTTATATAAAAAAGATTGGTACATAAAAAATGTTAATTTCTATAATCCTTGCCAGGAATGTGAAGATCAGAATTTTAAAATTCTTACTAAAAATATTAATCTTCCCTTAAAAAATATAGATCCAGAAGCTTTGGAAATCGATTCTAAAGGGTTTAAATCTTTGACATTTTTTGATCATCAAGGAATCATAAAACCATATAAGGATCTTAAAAAACTTTATGAAGATTTATTGAGCTACCCTTTGTTGTCAGAACGTTTTAATGAAACAGGATTGCTGGATTTTAAAAAGAAGTTTTCCTTATCTCAAAAAAATGTAGATAGTTACAATAATATAGCATTTGCTCTTTTAAATAATGGGAATTATACAGGAGCTATCGACCTTTTGAAGGAAATTATCAGTAAATCCCCAAATAGAACCGTTGCTTATCTGAATTTAGCAGACAGTTACTGGAATATAGGGGAAAAAGAGAATGGAAAGGAATATTATAGAAAATATATTTCTTTAATGCTAACTCAGAAAAAGGATAGAAGCAAAGTTCCCGGATATGTTTATACAAGAGTAAAATAATAGGGTTATTTTAATGAAAATAAAAATAGCTTTGGCTCTTATTTTATTGAGTGTTTTGATGAAAGCACAGGAGAAAAAGATATGGAGTAAAGCATTAGGAGTAAATATTATCCTACATCAGAAAGTTACCGATGACAGCACTTATGTTTCCATAGACAGGAAAGAAAATAAGTGGCTCGGTAAAGATGTAAGCATAAAAACGGTTAATTACTGGAGTCAAGCTCCTGTAGAAGTTACCGTGGATTGTTGCAAAAAAAATGCTCTGATCATCAAACGAACATTCCTGGGAAATAATATTGTTGGTGATCAACTTTATTTCAAAAAAAATAAAGGAAAATATTATTTTACTGTTCTTAAAGAATTTGAACAAAAATCTGAATCATAAGTAAGAATGTAGTCTTGAAAAAAATTATACTATTAGTTCTGCTACAGCTATCTTCCTTTGCTTTTTCTCAATCCGGGAAGAAACATCTGCTAATTCCTATATCTCATTCCTATAAACTGGGTTTTAATACATATAATAAAGAGTTTAAAATGTATCAGCAGCCCTTTATTTTGAATGGAAGGAAAAAATATACCATAAAAGGATATGGCAATATGAATTATTCTGATGGGGAAATTGTAGGGATTTCTCCCAATCACAGGTATATTGTGTTGGATCATATCTCAAAAGGATATGTAGAAGATGGAATCCAAAAGAGGCTCTATGAAAATTACCTGTGTGTAATTATTGATGTTTCTCAAAAGGCAGTTGTTATGAATATGCAAAGCGATTGTAGCGGAGAATGGAATAAGAATAACCAATGGATCAACAATGGTAAAATAATATTTCCATAAACCATGGATATAAAAAGTGTGGTGAAATGTATATTTTTTAGAGTGAAAACTTACAATTCTTTCATGATTAATTCAGTTTTTCGATAAATACATCTACTTCCAAATGCTCATATTCCGCTAGAATAGAAATCGCCTCATCAATATCCTTACTCATATACGGTGAAACACTTTTTATCTTGCTTAAATAAATAATTGTGGTTTCTGCAGGTTGTATTTTTAATAATTTTTGATTGTCAGGAACAATAAATTCATTCCAGATTTCAGAATTCATCATAAGAGAACTTTGTAGATTTTCCTGATTGCTGTAGTATAGGAACAATAATCGCTGTGCATCTTCAGTTCCTCCAATGGTACTTAAAAACGATTGTGAATACTCAAACAGGGTATAAGAACTTGCTGATCCTGTTAAATGGCTTACTGTATCCATGGCACAGTTTTCAGCTATTGAAATAAGATAGTTCCATACTTCTGTAGATGCCACTCCAAAAACATTGACGATACTTTTCACGATTTCAGAGAAAGCATAATCTACCTGTTTCATCAGATCACAAATGTTTTTCCAGGAAACAATGTTGAAAATATCTTTTAAAACCTGCGCGACATCATCGGCAATAGTTATTAAACCATTTTTAACCCAATTAAGCCACTTCAACGGTTCTTTCAAAATGGCATCTATAATAAGGTCTCCAATGGTATCAGGTAAGTTTTCAAAGAAAGATTGAGAAATATTTACCGATACATCTACTAAATTAAAGGAATCTCCTAAGATCTCTACCGTGAGTGATGCATTAGCACTTAAAGTTAAATTTTTTGAAGGGTTGGAAACGGCAATCCCTAAAGCTGCTTTAATATTGGTATTTACAGGTATTTTTCCGGCTGCTCCCAAGTTAAGTTCACCTATTCCCAAAACAGCAGATCCTGCTACTGAAAAGTCGTCCAATTTTGTAAAAGTACCTTTTACATCCACATCCACTAAAAAGTATTTGTCATTGATTTCAAAATTGATTCCTTCTTTACGGATATTGACATAGATACTAATTCCATCAATATCTAAGAAACTAACCTTTCCGTCTATCAGGAAATGAGGATTCTTCAGATCATCATTTTGTTGCGTATTATCTGTAAAAGTAGACATCGAGAGTACAGGATTTCCAGTACCATTAGCTCCACTGATCTTAAATAGTTCAATGCCGGCTACATCCCAGTTAATGCTATTAACCTCCTCATTAATTTTAATCCCTTTATCAGGTAAAATTTCAGTATTTGACTGCAATTGAAGAACAAATATACTCACATTGCCTATTGCCTTGAAACCCTGAGGAAAAGTAATACTGCCTATCGCTGTACTTTGAGGGGCGAGATATAGTTGTGCTTCTAAATTTACATCGATCTTGTTTCCATTGAGTTTCAGCTGGTAATGTGTTATTCCATTATCCTTATCCATTGTTGTTAAACTCCAGATACTGCCTCGGGTATTGACAACCAGCAGACTTTCCTGAATGTTGTTTGAAACTTTAATATTGTGTGCAGCAAAGGCTGCACTGATCTTATCCAGATCCAGATCATCCAATGCCGAAGAATTACTTTTATCAATACTGAAAGCGTTGATCCCTTTTACTGCAATTTCTTTTAATATATCATTGAGCCATTCCGGAAGCTCTTCTCCTATATTTTTTGAGAATACAGAAACTATATCAAACAGACTGATATCACTTATGGCTCCAGCTAATAACGATTTGGCCGGATCAGCTGAATCAAAAAATACAGCAATAGAACTGTCAAATCCATTATTAGTATCAATTTGTCCTGTAAATCCAAAACTAGGAATGCCTTCTAAATCAACTCCTACTTCAAGGGCTAATTGGCTGAATGTAATGCTTAAAGAATCAGTAAGATTAAAACTAGGTGTAGATCCCTGAAGAGTACCGGAAATAAAAGCACCATTAGGAACAATTAATAGTTCAAGTGAAAAAATTACTTTTTGTGACCCGAAATTAGTTGTCAGTTTACCCAGAATAAACATCCCTGGTTCGCCCCCTGCAATGAATGCTCCCAGCTGTGCATTGATGGTACATCCATTGAGAACTCCGGAACTTCCTTTAAAATCAAGATTGATGAAGAATTTGGCATTTTGAGAAGGGTTTTCACCTATAAATAAGACCATTCCCAGCTGTCCGGAAAGTCCGAATAACTTTGAAAGCGTCCCCTGACCGCCACTGGAACCAAATACAACATTAGCATACGCATAAAATCCCGTATTGTTGCCCGTTTGTGAAGGAATAGATATTTTTTTGGCTTTGATATTTGGATTTTGAAACTTATCAAGATCAGGAAATGTAATGGCACTAGGATCTACCGAAGTAACCAGTAGCATAAGATCCGAGAGCTGAAATATATCTTCCAGAGGTTTAAGGATAGAAAGTCCGTTGATAGAACTTAATGCCTTACTTCCCAATTGAAATCCAAATGCAAGACCTGTTTTGCCGTTGTCATGTACAGCCTGAAATAAGAAAGCACCATAATTATCTACTTGAGTAGCAAAGAAAAAAGTATCTTGTGATTGCACTTTCTGTATCAGAATAGTGGAATTGAGTAACTCAATGTTGAACCCTTTTGGAAAAGTTATAGTGTTGTCACAAAGTTCACTGATAAGATCTGTAACATTGATCTTTGGAAAATCTCCACGAATCATAAAATCTCCCGGTGTATGATAGGAAACTGAAATTACATTTTTTGCAAACTCTAAAGATCCTGAAAGGGTAGCTTCTGTTTGTGTATTTTTTGAAACCTCAGCACGTACATCAAAAATGGTTATTGGCTTAGGAATATTCAATGTCCATGCTGGGTCATTAGCCAACGTTATATAGAAATTAAATGAGCCTTGTGATAAATCAGAAGAAAATGACATATCGTCTATGGTGAGATCAGGAGGTGCTGGAAGATCCTGAAGATAGGTTTTAAACAGTTTTGTTAGTGGTAAAGTGGTGCTATGTTGCAATTCTGCGGCAAGCATAAAATCAGGAGCCTGCAGGAGAACAGAGAATGGAGCGTCTGCTATAGTGAGTGTGGCCTTTAAAGCCAAAGAAACATTTCTTGCTGCCTGGAACGGATTAATGATAATAAATTCGGAATAAATATTGGAGACTATGAAAGACGAACTTATAGGAGACCAGGACAGTCCAGGTAGTCCAACGACAAGAGAAATGGAGGTAATTCCCAAAGAACTCAAATCGTTTTTAATGGTAATGCTGGCTTTCTCAAGGGTTAATTTTTCAAGATTTTTAATACCTTTCTGTATATCTGAAGGTAATACTTGCGTTAAGCCATCTCCATTAGCAAGATCAGTAAGTTCCAATAAATTTTTAAATGAAACTCCATCAAAACTCCCCACAATCGTTGTGATTTTTTTCTGAGGATTTAAATAAGCATTTACAGTTACGCTTACATTCAAACTTGGGATAGAAAGTTCCCCTTCAATGGAAGCTACGGGTTGGTAAGAATTATTTTTTGTTAACCAGTCACTGGTGATGGGAGAGTATATTCTTAATCGGGTATTGGTAAGTTTTAATTTATCGGAAAGGCTTATTTCAATCCCCAGGTCTGTTCTTAGATTAATCCCAGGTACCGGATCAGGCATATCCCAGGGAAACTCATCATAAGGTACAGCCGAAGCAGATTGTTTATCACTTGGGATATGGATTTGTCCTTTCAGGAAAAAAGTTTTAGATTTTTTAAAAACAGAATTAAAAATTCCCACAATATTTAAGGGATCAAAACTACTGTAGAAATTTAATCCTCTAGCCAGTTGTTCACCATTATAAGGATCCTTCATCCCATTTGTACATAGAATATAGTACGATTCGGTAAGCACAAGTGAATCTAGAAAATTAGATTGTGGATTAGAAAAGTAAAAAGATGGAAGAGTAGTGAAATTCTGGCTGAATTTCCAACCATTTTGTGATTTTCCTGTTAATGTATACCTGATAAATGCTAATGGATTACCAGATGAATCAATGCTGAATATTGCTGTAAGCGGAAGATTTTCCGAATTCAGAAAAGATGAGGTTCCTGTTACAGTAATATCATTTTCCGTAACTGTCTTTTCGGCTTTATTAATTACTAAATCATTTCCCTGATTGTATTCTTCGAGTAGATCGGAAAAATGACAATCCGGTAAAGAAACTGAGGTTAATCTGAGATTACCATTAGTGATCTGTAACAAATTATTTAATTCAGCTAGAGTCATCTTGTATATTTTTAGGGTGAAGAATTTCAAAAATCAAGAACAATAGGCAGGTGATCAGACCCTGCTCCTCCAGGCACAATGGTCTGCAAAGAAAAATTGGCGGGGTTATTGGTCAAAACATAGTCGTACATTTTGGGCATTCCTCCTATATAAGTGGCCGTATTGGGTTGAAATGCGTGGTTCTGTACAAAAGGAGTTAATTTGTAAGGCTCTACGTTATGATCACCAATGACAAGCCAATTTTGTCCCGCATGTAATGCATTTAAGGCATAAGTAAGAAATGTAGCAGCTCTCTCAGCTCCTATAAAGTAAGCAGGAGCATGAAATACATAAATATGATAATTATTGTGAATGCCGGCATAGGCAAGTGCGCGATCTACCAGATTGGCAAAATTATTACCACCCGGTCTTCCCGGATATCCGGCTCCCACAGGCGGATTAATTCTTGTAAGCTGAATTAATGAACCGTCATTATTCGTTGCTCCGTAACACAGTTGTGATGAATTTTGAAGCCTGTAAGTTATATTTTGTGCTTGAGGCGTTTGTGAGGCTGTCGTCAACTCACAAAGCAGCATAATATCAGGAGCTTGGCTGTAAAAAACATTTCCGATAATACTTCTACGATTATCATCACTTGTCCAGCCTAATCTTTGAACATTCCAAAATAAAATCCTCATGACAAATTATTTAGATGATTAAAAAACGGCTTGTGATAAAATACTATTAAGCTGATTGGTGATCATGGTTCCTATTTGATTACGGGCTGTATCACTTGATAACTGTTCTTGCAGCTGTGCCAGTATTTGTGTTTTTGCTCCATCGGAATTCAGAGCTTCTTCAGCCAACTTTTCATACGTTTTTTTATCTCCTTTTCCTGCAGAATTTATCGTTACTGAAATAGTAAGTGCAGTTTTAGGAATAGCAACGATCATAGAATTTACCGTTACAAGAAATGATGAATCAGGCTGAACCGTAATAACCGAATCACAGTTCATTGTTAGTTGATTGTTTTGTCCGGCTGGAGAGATCACTGCCGAGAAAGTTCCTTCACCATCTGTGCCGAACTTGGATGATGAAGAATCACAGACTTGTGATCCTCTGTTGGGAATACAGCAGCTTTGACTCAACGTGAAATTTCCATTTACTGTAATCGTTGTAGGAAGTCCGGAATTTAATATGGTACAGAAATCAAGGACAACAGATACTTTGGGTGCATCACTGTCAGGATCAATCACATTGGGCTTTTCTGGCAATACATTAATCAAACCGGCTACCTGGATAGAGCTTAATACAATTTGAGGCGGGGAAGAAGAAATACCCTGCGCCGGATAATATTGATCAGGAGTGGCCTGTAAGCAAATTTGATTGGCCCCGGTGGTGATACTATCACCTGATAAGTTATCCAAATCCCAGTCGCCATCTACAACATACGGATTGATGTTGGGATTATCTAACTGCTTTAATAGATCCGGCAGGTAGTAATTACTTGAGGAGTCTCTCATTTTCTTTTGAAGCAAATTTAAAATGGCTTCCAGTAAACTTAATGATGCATTCATGGTATGTATAGTTTAAATTGTAGTGGTAGTTTCTACAGCCTTTTTTCCATTAATTACTTCAAAGGCTATTGATTCTAATGCGGATTTGTAAGGTGAATCACTGAAAACAGATAGCTGATGTATAGCATTGAGCATGATTTCTCTGGCTTTGTTATAGGTTTTTATAAAACTTTCAGAGGTTACAACAGCATCTACGGCTTCTTGCAAAGCGGTATCACTTGTTGCCTGATCCGTTAGGTAGTTATAAAGCGCATTGTTTGGAGGCAATTCTCTCAATGCATTAATGATGGGAAGTGAGAGTTTCTTTTGTACAAGATCTATATGTTGTTGCTTTCCGGAATTGTCACTTGATTTCAAAAAATCATTGATGTCATCCATAATTTGGTAAGATTGTCCAAAATACCGTCCAAAAAGGCTTAATGCTGCAAGGTGTACAGATTTTGAATTGGCTAATGCAGCTCCGGCTTCACATGAAATTCCAAATAAAGCCGCTGTTTTTCGATCAATGATATTCATATAACTACATTCCATTTCTATTAAATCATCATAGGCCTTTGCTGGATCAACTCTCAGTTCATCAATTTCGCCTATGCAAATTTCATAGCCTGCTTTTAGAATCTTTTCGATAATGGAAATATCCTCCTGTACAACTACACTTTTTAAAAGTCCCCTCATAGCCTGAAGAAATTGTAAATCTCCGATGAGAACTGCCATATTGGAACCTCTTGCTTCTTTTATTGACGGATATCCTCTGCGAGTGGGAGCACAATCAATAATATCATCATGGATCAATGAGGCGACATGTAACATTTCAAGAGATACTGCTGAAAGAATTACTTTGTCATCTAACGGAAGATCCTCACGTTGACTAAGTTTTGCACTTAACAGCAACATTATTGGACGGAGGCGTTTCCCTTTTTTGTACATCTTTTTTTCCAGATCGGTTAAATAGCCCTCTTGTTCTTCAATAGCCTGATCGAGCTTAAAATCATATCTTGCTAATTCATCATGCAAAATAGTATCGATGGTAGGATTCATGGCATGTTTAGATTTAAGATTATTTTTTGTTTGATTCTGAAGTCAAATATTTTACTTTATACTCCTTAGCCCTTATTAATATTGATGTTTCCTTGAATTGTGAGACAGTTCTGTATATTCCCCATGCTCATATTGGCACCAGAAATATTGAGATTTATATTCCCATAATTAACCCCAATCTGCGGAAGTTGAAAAGAACCAAAAGAAATAACACCTACAATTTGTGAACTTAATGTAGCTGTTACCGTTGAGGCAATAGCTGAAGCAATTAAATCAACAAACTGACTGACAATCGGAGGTACCCAGCCACTAACATTGACAATTGAAGCAAATGAAGAGCATGATGAACCATTTACCGAAATGTTGTTATTACTGATAGAAGTTGTACAAGTTACAGTTGGGGAAGGAGTAGCATATACGTCAAAGTCTATCCCGGGATGACTGCAGCCTATCGTGATACTAGCACCCGCTGACCCCTTAAGATCCATATTGATACGGAGATCTGTTCCTGAAATAGAAACTTTCGGATTTTGAATGGTAACAGTTGCATGGTAATCGGCGTGGGTAATACCTAGATCAACAGAACCGGAAGGGCCAAAAGTCTTTCCTGCTACTGAAGCATTTACTTCCTGTTGCAAAGTATTATTACTCAAAACAGCAAAGAAATCATTTGAGGGAAACCCAAAACCATCAATGGAAGGTACTGAAGGATTTGAAGATATATTGGCAAAAACCAGTATCTGTCCGTTTTGAATAGCAGCACGAGATCCTCCAAGGCTTATGTTGGGTAAAGAAAGAGGAGGAATGGATACCCCTTTTAATGCTCCGCCTAATACATTCATCATTTCGGGAATGATAAATTTATTGACGATATTCTGATTCACTGCTCCCTGAACTGTTATAGAAATACTTAAAATATTTAAACTGGTTTGTGAACCATTCGTGGTAACACTTCCTCTAGCATATAAAGGAACTGTTACAGGATCGCTGCCAAATGACATCTGAAATTCTTCGATTTTAAGTGAAAACCCATTCCCTGAATCTGCCATAAATTCTGCAACCTGGCTTTTAGTTTCCGGAGATACAATCGATGATAATAAGGGATATTTCTCAAGATTACAGGTTTCTACAATTTGTTTCGCTTTATCCAGAGAGGGTGGGGTAAGATTAATGACAGGTGCTGTATTGGCCTGCCAATTAACAGTAATACCCGATGCATCAATAGAACCCTTGAAAATTGAATCTTTTCCTTCAGTATAAAAAGCTGAGGTGATTTGATTAAGAGCATTTTGGCTTATACCAATTGCAATATCAAAATTTGCCATAATAAATACATTTGATGATTATCCGAAAACTTTATTCAACGCTTGATTAATTCTGTCCGTCATATAACCCAGTAATTGAGTGCTATTTAACGCTTCATTCGTTTTTTGCTGGGCAAGCTGATGTATATAAGTAGCTGAGGCATAGTGTTCCATAATTTTGGTCACCAAGCTGCTCCCGGAATCTGAGGGTTTCAAATTATACATAAGAGGAGGGATAACAGCAGTTATTGATGTAATTTGCACACTTATAGCACTTTCGGATGTTATAATTTTACCATTGAATGTTACAGTAGGAACAGGGATGGTTAAACTATAAGTTCCGGAGACAGGAGTACTGTCTTTTAGGTTTCTTGATAATTTATTGGCTGCTTTAAGTTGTAAGAATTCTTGCTCCATTTCATCTACACGAATCATAGCATCTGTATAGAGCGGATAATCATCATTTGATGCAGCTTTGGCTAAGCTCATTCCGGTCTTATGTTTGCTTGTCATTTCACTAGTGGTGATAGGAGCATTGTTTTGAACATTGTTCATTGCCGTATTTACAGTGATACCGTTGGCGTTTCCCTGGTTAATAGGTTTTGTATTCTCTCCAAAAACGAAAGTAGCCTCCTTTGCTTGCTGTAGCTTATCAATTTGTGCCTGAACAGACGCTGGTATGGTTTGTCCTGAATATTGATTTTGTAGATCACTTATTTTATGATCTATCGACTTGATCATTAGTCCCTGGCCTATGTAGGAATGTAAATTATACGCTTCATAACCCACCACTTGATTATTGCTGTCAGGATTTTGAGCGGCAACAGTGGTCTCAGAGGAAAGAATTTTGCTCGTTACAGTGACTTGGGTTGTTCCATCAGGCCCTTTACCATTCGTTTGGTAATAAGCCCAGTTATAATTAAAAATAGTACTAGGATCATTGGCGATATCATTATATACATTGTTATTATCATAATAAGTACTTACCAGGAACTGGCCATTCTCGCCTTGATTTAATAACTTAGTACGATAATCTTTTGCCTGTATAATTCCCGGTGAATCATCAATATCAGCAGCACTAAGCGCTTTTTTCCCCGTTAGGCTGCCTAAAGCCCAAACAGAATCTACAGCACACATACTTAAACCAGTAGCAAGTACGTCAAACTTACCAGAAGATGCTAATGCTGAAATCTTTACCGTTGCAGAAAAGGCTGATCCATCAGCTGGTACATTAATTCCATCGTTTGACATTGTATTTAAGCCCTGAATAATATTATTAGAAAATTCGATAGAAATACTGCCTAGTCCAGACTCCTGAAATAACGTGAATGGGCCATACTTAGGGATATCTAAATTTCCTAAAGGATCTACTGTTATTCCATTGGCTTTTATTCCGTTTAAAATAACATCTGGTAAATAATAGTCAGGATGCTTTTGCTTATTCCAAAGCATGTTCCACGCATTGATGACAATTTGTTGGTTAGGATTAGTGTCCATTGTATTATAAATTTGGGGTTGATTTAATATTCATAACCTCAGAGAGTTACCTATCAAAGGAACGAAGTAATTAGGGGATATTCTACAGTAGTAATACTTAAATTTATCTTTAAGTAGAAATACTAAATATATCAATTGTTTGGGATTTATTTTATCTGTGCGATGAAATAGGGAATGTAAATAACCAATAAGATTCAACAAAAAACTCCCGAGGTTTATCTCGGGAGGTCATTATAATCGGTGATCATATTTTAAAAAACTAAAGACTATATACTACTGCTTAACCCTTTTCCAGCGTAGTTTAATGAAAAGTAGCTCTATATGTTCATAGAGTTTTATAAGCTCGGGAGTAGCCTCACTAAAATGATCATGTACTTTTTTAGATTTGCCTTTAGAATAAAAGATTTCAAGATCGGTAGAGGAAAAATCAGTATATCTAACATTTCCGTAAGATTTATTTAAGGTATTGAAGTCCAGATGAGTAATCACTTCCCAATCTAAATAACCCAGTTTTGAGGTGTAAGTACCGTTCAGATTATTAGGTATATTTCTTAGAGCCTCCAGATAAACTTTCCCATCTTTATGAATAATGATCGTATAAACCAGGCATTTTCCTGACATACAGTCGCTCTTTTTAATGATTACTTTCTCCACAGTGTTGGCAGAGTTAGCTTTTTGTTGACCACTGCAAATGATTGCAAACGAAAGGAAGATCAATGAAACAATATATTTCATACTATAATAAATGTGTTGGTGTTCAAAATAGTGGCAAAGGTACAATATCTTCCATTCATCTCAACATACTGTCATACTTCCTTATTGATAGAGAGGAATTCAACGAACAAATCCATATTAAATCCTGTTCATGTCATTCATAATATGTCGAGTAATAGAGCTGTAATTATTAGATTTGCAGCTAAGATCAATGCTGGAATTTGGATCTATTGAAGCAAAAGATAAGACAGTGAATCATTCTGATAATTGAGAAATACAGTTAGAGAATAGAAAAATGAAATGATGGTGAATAAGTATTATTTATTAAGCTGAAAAGAGGAGAAAGGAGCATCAGCAAGTGCTTTTGCACCAGAAGAAACTCCATTGGCTCAGGATCTTATTTCAGAATTGGAAGGGATAAATCAGCTTCCATTTGAGCTATATCTCATTAAATTGGAGGTAGGTAAAGATGGTTTAATCAAAAGTAATGATTTGACAGGTGTAAAAGAGGTATGGCAGGATTATCAACTCAATAGTTTGGCGTGGCCTTTAATGTCTGCAAAGATGAGATCAGTCGTAGACAACAATTTATCCGGAAATGAGCAAGTGGATTGGATTGAGGCCATAATCAATAGAGCAGAAGAACGGCGGATCTACTATATTCCTCGATTCAATAGAATGCTGGATGTTTTGGATAAGGAAAATACGGTGTATGTTCCGGGCACAGATCATACCATAAAGCCTGTTTTTTCATTTTCAAAAATTAATCCCTATAATGCATTTACAGAACCTTCATCAAAAAATAATTATTGGAAAATAACTTCCGCTATATATGTAAGTGAAGTATTAAGAAAAGCAATACAAAAAGAGAAATTAACCGGAATAAGCTTTGATGCAACACGAGTGGTGTGAATAAAGAAGTGATTTCAGTTTTTAGATATAATAAGTTTCATGCCGGAATGGCTAGATTTATCATCCTATCCTTTATGAGGGTGAAGAAGAAGAAAAAGAAATTAGAAGATGAATACTCATATTTATTATATACCGCAATATAAAGCAGTATCGGTGATTGCCAATTTTGCCGAAACCCAAAAAAAGATGGATTTAGGAATGAGCCCGAAGGTTGACTATATCCCCATGACTATTTCCGACTTTAGCCGTTATGAAATAGAGGGAATAGGATTGGTGCAAATAGAGAATGATTGTTTTCAAGCCATAAAAGAAATATTTTCAAATTTCAAATTTAAGTCTGTCGCTTTTCATGAATCAAATATAGAATTGGCAGATGTAGTAATAGATGCTCAACATCTTGTCATAGGAGATCGGTCTAAAGTCAATGTATCTGAAAAGAATTTCCAAAACCTTGAAGAAATTACTTTTTTAGCGCTAAAAACTTATAAGGGAAAAGTCTTGACAATATTGAATTCAGTGAAGAAAATAGCGATGTGGTATGAAGGAAAAAAAAGCAATACAATTCTTTCAAAATTCCCTGAATTAAAGGAACTTCATTGTTTTAATGGAAGTGAAATACAATTAGACATAAGAGAAAATAAATGTATTGAAAGATTGGAACTGGCTAATTTTCCAAAATTGGAACACATTCTTTTAGATCATGATCATATAATAAAGGAATTAAAAATAGAAAATTGTAAAAAATTAGATATCAGTAATTTGCCTGTAACATCAATTTGGCCTCCCAGAAAAGAAAATATAAAAGCAAAAATATCATGAATTCAAAATCAACAGAAAATTAACATTTTGATCATTTAATCATTCATCTAAAAAAGGCTGTCCCAAAGGATGGTCTTTTCTAGTTCTCTAGGGTAAATAGTGGTGGAAAGCTAATGAAGAGGGCTCGTGTGGAAGAGAGGTGCTATGATATAACTTGTTTTTACAACTATGTATTTTTTACAAATATTAAAAGTTATTCTGAAAAAATAAACCATTCAAGTCCAGAATTTTCAGAATAACCTTTTTAAGCCTGGATAATTCATGGGAAATTGTTGTTTATGACCTTATTTTCGATCTTTATTCATTCCAAACATGGAATCTATCATTGTATTAGCCACTTCCCAAGCGTCTTTAAAACTGTCTACTATTTCATTCCAACCTCCAACAAGGTCGTCTTTGATTAATAGTTCAAACCATCCTTCCTGAGTCGCATCTTCATTATTTTGTTTTTGCGTCTCAATGTAACTTTTAGCATGTTCTACCAAATTACTTTGGTTCTGTTCTTCTTGATTGGTGTTTTCTGAATTCATGGGAGTATTATTTTAAAAGTTTATATCAAAGTTAGGAATATTTTGAAGTGCTTTTTTAATTATTATGATTAAATAATCAGATCCTACATTGAAAATTAATTCTGAATTTTTTGTGAAAAACAATTTCAAAAATTAGACATTAAGTTTGTCTTATAAAGATGAGGTATGTTCTTTCAAGAAAAGGATGAAAGAAATTATGGTGTTTGTAAATAATTTTAATATTGTTGATTTAATTTATTAATTTGGAATAAAATTAAAGTGGAATCCGAAAAACTTCGCCAAGAGTAGGAACAAAAACTAATTATTATGAAAAAGTTTCAAGAGAAAGCTTAAACACTGTACAAGGAGAATATTCACCAGAATATGTAGCCAGTATGGAATCTTTTGGATGTCAGTTAAATCCAGAACCTAGTATAATTTGTCAAGACTGGGGTTAATCCTACAGGATCATCAATTGTTTAATCAAGTAAATAGAAACATAATCTCAAAAAACGATGCGAATACAATCAATATTTATTCTGATTCTTTTGTTTTCATGTGCAAAGCAACCTGAAAAAGAAATAGAGAATGACACTTGGGAAAAATTAGAGGTAATCACTCTTTTTCAGAAAATTACAATTGAAAAACATTCTGACAGTTCGGAAGTTGAAAATATTGTCTGGAATAAACAGATTTATAATATTCCCCCTAAATACATTATTGAAGACACCGTAAAAACAAAAATTTATCTTGACAAAAGTGAAAAAGACAGCTTAAAAAGTTGGATTAAATCTTCAATTCTTAAACCCAAATTTACAGCTTTAGCTGCTACTGATTATGTAGGAAATGTGGAATTAAATTACATTAACAGAAACACCACATTGAGTTGTAAATATAATTCTGTTGGAGAATGGGATAAAGTATCAGAAAATACAAAAAAAATTTACAACTTATTGAATAGTAAAACGAAGTTATCTAAACAGTAAAAAACCTTTTAACACAGACGGGGAGGGGTTATACTGTACTACGAGATAGAAAACAAAAGAATAGATTAGATAGTGGAATGTAAAAAATCTGAACAAAATAAATTACTTCCTTTTAATAAATATATTATGAGACAAGCTAAAGAAAAAGGGTATAGGGAGAGGAAAAGTTCAAGATTTCAAAATATCCTTAATTCTTTTGTTGAAAAAAATTGAATTAAATAAAAAATCAGACACCCTTTTGACTACTCCCAAAAAGCAAAAGTCTCTGAAATCTTAGATTTCAGAGACTTTTTGTACCCAGGACCGAACTATCATATTTTTTTAGTGAATTTTAATTAGTTTTAATTGTTCGTATATTGCTATATTTGAGTTAGATAAAATTTGATTGTTTAAAGTTTAGTCAGTTTTTTTGATTTTTATTTTTAAAATGATCCCCTTTTTATTCCCCCTTTATTTTGTTTCATCTATTTTAAATTTAAAATGAAGTACTATTTCGAATTAAGAAAGGATAAAGTAACTCAAGATAGCTTAATGCCTATTCGTGTTTTAATAAAACATGAGAAGACAATTATCAAACGCAATACTGGTGAAAGTTGTGAGCTTAGATACTGGAATGGATTTAGAGTTTCACCAAACTCTAAAAAAGAAAAATACAATAATCATTTAGAAATTAATGAAACATTACAATCTCTTGAGAATAGAATTAATGATGTTTTTCTTTTTTTTAAAGCCAATAAAATTTCATTTAATAAAGAGACTTTTATTGAAAAGTTTGAATCCAAAGATGTAGTAGTTTCTAGTTTTGATTTTTTTACTTGTTTTGATGAATTTATTGAGATAGGTAAATTATCCAAAGCTTATAATACAACGAAAGCACAGACTACGGTCAAAAATTTTTTAAAAGAATTTGAAAATGATACTAATTACAAAATTGAATTTGAATCAATAAGCGATCGTTTTTTTGAAGAATTATCCAGGTATTGTTTTATTGAAAGAGAAATAAAAAATAATTATTTCGCTAAGATCATTGCTGTATTGAAAACAATGCTCAGATTCTGTATTAAAAAAGGATATCAAAATAAAAGAGACTTTGAAGATTTTAAGGCTACGGAGCATGATATTGATATTATATATCTAACATTTGATGAACTCTTAAAGTTAAATAATCATGATTTTGATAATGATAGATTAAGTCATGTTCGTGATTTCTATTGTATGGGTTGTTTTACTGGGTTAAGATTTTCTGATTTGGCAAAGCTACATTTAGCTAATATTTCAGAGGATCATATTGTGTTATCAATACAGAAGACAAAAACACAAAATCATGCTATAAAAATAAATAAGTATGCTAAAGCCATTCTTGATAAATACAAGGGAACAATTTATGAGCCTTTACCATCTATTTCTCAGCAGAAATTTAATGACTATATAAAAGAGTGTTGTGAAAAGGCTGAAATTAATACTATGACAACAATAAATTGGTTTGTAGGTTCTAAAAAGCTTTCTAAAACTTTACCAAAATTTGAGCTTATCAGTAGTCATACAGCCAGGAAGACATTTATAACAAACTCACTTCTTTTAGGTATGGAGCCCAAAGCAATTAAAAAAATAGCAAACATTAAGAAAGATGCTGTTCTTGATAAATATATGAAAGTTACTGAAGCATTTACTGATGATCAAATGGATAAAGCATGGAAATAGACGTACATATCAAAATTTATAATTTTTTGAATATTTCTGTTAACTCAGAAAAGGTTCTTAATGACTATCTAGATGAACATAGGCTATTGTCTAAGTCGTTAATGAAATTGGATGCTGAAAGTTACCTAGATGATATCCCTAAGTTCTTTCTTACATATAAACTATGTGAAGAATTTTACTTTACAAATGAAAAATTAATTGAAGAATATCGAGATAATATTAATTCATTGATATTATTTTGTGTAGTTACAGGAAGGGATGAACTTTGGGACAGATATAATTTTGAAATTATTGATTATAATGACGCAATTATCTTCATTTACCTTTTTTATAAAATGGAACTTTTTTATATAATTGATAGAGTTATAGAAAATTCAGAACTACTCACTTTCATTGAGGGCGAAAACTATGATGAACCAATATTTAAAGATCATAATTTATTGTTGATTGCTCCTTTTATTTTTGATAAGGCTGATTTGGTAGATATTTTAAGTACAGATATTTCTTTAATAACTGATAATAAGAATATGTTTAGAATGCTTGATAAAATAGCTAAGTTACCTGAAAGACTTGAAGAACGTACACTTTTAGACCATGTAAAATTATTTAATAAAAATTACATATTGGATGATATTGAAGCTGGCTTTTCTAATATTCCCTGTAAATTAAATTCAGCTCTTAACATTGCTGAGAATAAAATCTATTCGGAATTTTTAGATTTTCCAATATTATTTGATATGGAAGAATATAAACAATTTGATTTAGATCTAAAAATAGTCACAAAAACTGAAATACAAAAAATTGAATTCCAAGAGTTAAAAGAAAAGGTTAATACAGTTTTTATTATTAAAAAATATAAAAAATTACTTAAACTAAATATTAATCATACCCAAGTAATTACTCTTTTTAATGGATTTGTCGATAAAGTATTAGATAATAATGAACCATTAAAAAATGATTTTAAAGATTTATTTACATTTATTGCAGACGAATCTATTAATAAATTCCCAACGACAAATCATCTTACGGTTAAAGATGTTAAATATATCATGCGTTTTTTTTCAAAATATAAAGGGGTAGAATTTGAATATAATGTTCCTGATCTTCAATATTTATTAACTCATTTTGCCAGTAAACCTGAGCAGTATAAAAATTCCTCTATAAATAAAGCTCATAGAGAGGATAGATTTAACATAGATCCAAAAATACAAAAAGAGTTAAACTCATTAATCCGCTAATGATTAAAGGTGTTGATCTTAAATAAATAAAAATCAATGTGTTACATTGTTTTGAAATTCCGTTTTTTAGCGGAATTTTTTTTTAAGTCAATTTAAACATGAACTTTGGCATTTAGAAAAACCAATAAAAGTTTATTAAAATGCTACAACTTTTCTCACATTCAAAAAATGATTTAGAAAAAGCAGTTGAGATTATTCTCAACAAAGCGCAGAATTTCATAATGCCTTCAAAAAACGAAGAAAACCAGCCCGAAGACCTCATATCTCAGACTGAAGCCTCAAAATTCCTACACGTTTCTATTCCAACAATTATTCACTACAGGAAAAATAAGAATCTTCCTCATTATAATTTCAGCGGGAGGTTTTACTATTCGAAAAAAGAGCTTCTGGAATACGGTAGAAGAAATCGTAAATAGTCAGAATTGTCATGAACGAATTACACAAACTGATTAAACAGCTAGATTCTTTACCTAATAATACAGCCAGGAAAGAATTTTTGAATTCTATTCAAAGAAATCCAGAACTATCAAGACACCATCTCCGGAGATTAGCTTGTAATATTCTGGTTCAGGAAAATTTCGTAGACAAATATTATAGAGAAAATTTTAGTGAAATGTTAAAGAATTTATTTTCAAAAACAATTTCAATTTTTCAAAGGATTTTTAAAGCGTTAATGAGAAATTAAAAATGACACATATGGTTTCCGATCAAAGTAGAAAAATTGTTAAAAAAAGCTATGATGACATTGAGAGGGCTGAGTTTATAAGAATAGGGAACCAATTTGCAGATGACTTTTTGTTTCAGGATAATAAAGCAACGGATATACCCATAAATGCATTAAGAATTATTTTCAATATAATATCAATTCTGAGAAATGATCAGTTTATGCCTGAAAAGCAAGTGAGACAACTCACTCTTTTTGATGAAGAATTCGAAACTGAAAATAATGTTTTTATCTCTATGAAAATCAGAAATAGAAAGATTTCAGAAAAAAGATCCAGTAAACAAATTGTTGAAGCATATGAATATCTTACAAAATTCAGAATGGGTTGGTACACATCAAAAAATATAGCGGGTAAGGATATTAAAACCTTTGGAGGACTAATCTCTTTACCTAGCTATGAAGAAAGAGGATACACTTCATTTTTAATAAGTAGTTTTTGGCTTAAAAAATTGATTGTCTTAACAGAATATAATCATATAATGTATGAATTGGTCTATAAAATCAGAAATAACAAACACGTTTTGTTTGCAATATGGTTATCTAAGATTCCTGAGAACGGTACAACTCTGAAACTTTCGACTTTTAATCAGAAGTTTAATCTTAATTATAAGAATTCAAATGATTTCTGCATTAAGTTTTTGAAGCCAATCAGATTAAACCTCAATACATTAAATCATCTATCATTCAATTATAAATACGAACATGATGCAATTTCAATTATTCCGTATTTAAATAAGAATATTGAAGAAGGGCTTTTAACAGAGAGGGCTAATGATGTTAGACTTATAAATCGAAGAATAAGATATTTTAGACAGCGGTATTATTTAGAAAATATTGACTTAACCAGATTCTTGTATAGTTATTCTAATATTTTAAAAATAAGGCTTCAGATTGACGAAGCTTACAAAAGATTTATTAAAGAAAATAGGATTGGAGGAAAACCTTCTGCCAATATTAGAGGGATTTATTTCCTTCAGAAATTACAAGAATTTCTTATTGAAGTTTACCGGGAATCAGAAACCGGAAAAAGATTTCCGGATGCATATCCTGTCATAATATAATTTAGTTTGCGGTATTGCACTCCTGTGTTTGCGGTATTGCGCTCTCTCCAATTGCGGTATTGCACTCTCTGAAGTTAAGAAAAAGTTAAAATTTCAGTTTTTACCGTCAGATTTGCGGTATTGCGCTCTTTTCCACATCAAATTTTTAGCTAGAAAGCCAGTGATTAGGAAAAACCTTGGTGAATTCACCAATTGTTTGCGGTATTGCGCTCAGACATAATTGATGCTTTTGCGGTATTGCACTCTTGTTTTTGCGGTATTGCGCTCCTGTCAATTGCGGTATTGCACTCCTTTCATTTTTAACTCAAACTACCCTCTACAAAGGGTTTGCGGGAATTACTAAAATATATATTAAAAGTATTTAAAAGTTTTCTTTTTTATTAAAAGGAATTTTTGCTAATCAAAAAAAAAAAAATGAAAAATTGTAAACAGGTCAATTCTATACTAATGGAAGAAATCCTTTGTTCTCTTGGATACTTCCCAAATAAAGAAAATGAAAATGAAGCCTGGTATCTAAGTCCGTTCGGAAGCGAAACAAAAGCTTCTTTTAAATTAGATAAAAGGAAAAATCAATGGTATTTATTTTCAGAAGGTGTTGGCGGAAATAACATCGATTTTTTAAAGAAATATTTTAATTATTCCATCAACGAAATTCTCTCCTGGGCATCCGAAAAAAGTTTTTCTTCTTTTCATCAGCAGACGGAAATTGAGAAGCCAAATTACAACATCACTGAAGTTGCGGAAATTCAAAATTGGAATCTGAAAAAATATTTATTTGAAAGAGGTCTTACTCAAAGATCATTCAGATTTTTAAAAGAGATAAAATTTACGATTAATAATAAAAAATTGTATGCTGTTGGATTCGAAAATTTATCCGGAGGATGGGAACTAAGAAATTCATTTTATAAAGGTTCACTTTTGAAAAAAGATATTTCGATCATTAAAAATGACAGCAATAAAATTGTTGTTTTTGAAGGCTTTTTTGATGCGCTTTCTTATATCGAACTTCAAGAAAAATTGAAAGAAGATATTATAATTCTTAACTCAATTTCGATGTTAAATAGAGCCAAAAATTACCTTAAAAGCTATTCGGAAATATTACTTTTTCTAGACAATGATTCTGCTGGGAAAAAGACAAAAGATGAATTATTGTCTTCATTTTCCAATGCAGTAGATTATAGTTTCATATATAAAGATTACAAGGATTTTAATGAGTTTCTCGTGGCTGATAAGGGTGGATTTATCCAGCAAGAGGAAGCTGTACTTTTTTGCAAAAAGTAACTGCTTTCCTCTTGCCCCTCCGGGGAAATGACTAACCGTCAATAAGTTACGAAAATTATTTATTTATGATCAATATATCGTCGATATATAAAACACTTGAAAGCCTTTATCCATCATGATAATCATATATAAATCAATATAATGGAAACAAAAAGTACTCAAAATACAACTATCGCAATTTCACAAAAAGACCTTAAAAGGCTAGAAGAATTTGTAAGGAGAAAAGGTATATCAAAAAAAGAATTTATAACAATTTCCTTAGATTTTTTTGAACGTACCGGGCTAGATCCAACAAAACATGAATCCTCTAAAGCAGAACTTGAGAAAGTAATAAAACGGATTGATCAAGTTATTGCTTTTATAAAGACACAAGAAAAAGAAACTATAAAACCAAGTTTTGAAGCTATCGTATCGAGCGAAGAAAGAATTAAAAATGATCTTTCTAGAATTTTAAAAATCGAACATTTTAATGATTTCATAAGAGGGTTTAATGCTTTTGCTATGGAAACTAAAAATTCCTTAAAAGCAATAAATGACAAAGGCTAAAACAGAATAAATATGAACGTTAAAATTCAAGGTGGAGGCAATGGAAGATATGCAAACTCCGGAAGTTCTGAAAGTCTTGTTAATTATTTGGAGCATGAGGACATGGAAAGGGTAAAGGAGGGAAAAGAAGTTGAACATTTTTTTTCTCACGATCAAAATAAAATTTCTTCGTCTGAAGTAATTCAAGCTATTGACAACAACAAAAAAGCAATCGGGAAAAAAGATGCAAAGTTCTTTGTTATTACGATAAGCCCTTCAGAACAAGAATTACAGTTAATTGGAAAAGATTCAAAGGAACGAAGCGATGCATTGAAGGATTTTGTCAGAAAGGAGGTAATGCAAAGATATGCTGAAAATTTTGGGAAAGGCTTACAAGCGAAAGATCTTATGTACTATGGTAAAATTCATCATGAAAGGAAGCAGAAAAATAATATAGATACTCATATCCACATCATTGTAAGCAGAAAATCCAAAAATAATAGGATGAAGCTTTCTCCGATGACTAACCATAAAAATACTAGCAAAGGTCAGGTAACTGGCGGTTTTGACCGGAAAAATTTCATTAACAAAGTAGAAGAATCATTTGATGAAAAATTTACCTTTCAGAGAAGCTATAAACAGACTTTTGAATATTGTAATGCGATGAAAAACGGAACTGTTGAAGAGCAAAGAAAGGCTATTATAAAAGCTATGAAACATGAATCTGTTAAGGAAGTCGAAATAAAAAAAACTATTGAACAAAATAAAAAAAATAACCAAGGCTTAAGCCTGTAAAACGATTAAAAAATTATGGAAAAAGATCCAATTATAATAATAAAATTTGTCATTGTGGGGATGATTTTATTAGTCCTTTATACGTTAGGAATGAAAGTTATAGGCATAAATTCATTTCTATACGATATATCTCGTTATGGATTTTCAGTGGTGATATCTCCTGATGCGAATCTTTTGTCAAGATTAAAATTTTTAGTTGTAGGAATTTGTTTCGGATACGCAGAGCTTTTGTACATTCTGATTCAATTCTGGATAATAAAATCTTTAATTCCGCCACTGAAAACACCTTTCAATTTCTATAAAAGACTAATTTTTTATCCTTTTGGGTTTATTAATAAACAATTTACGGGCTTTTCATTATGGAAAGATTCAAAGAAAAAATCTCAGGGATTAACTTTGCAAACCAAAAAAAGAACTGTTCAAATTCCTAATCCTTTTCGTGGGATTTTAGTAATAGGCGGTCCAGGAGCAGGAAAATCTGAAAGCTTTGCAGTTCCTTTTATACGAGAGTTAGCGCAAAAACAGTTTGCTGGTATCTGTTATGATTTTAAGTATCCGGCACTGGCAAATGATATAGAACTTTTTTATTCAGATTCGGATATCAAGCATTATGTTTTAAATTTTAATGATTCACTTAAAAGCCATAGATGCAATCCTTTAAATCCAAAATATTTGCCACACTCAGCATATGCAAGGGAATACGCTTCTGCCATCACTAAAAATTTGATGAAAGAATCTATTAAGAAAGAGGATTTTTGGTCACGTTCTGCAACAGATTTGTTAACCGCTTGTATATGGTTTCTGAAAAGAGAGTATCCCAAATATTGTGACTTACCACACACCTTGGCTCTAATAGCAACCAATCACAACGACCTAATTGCCTTATTGTCTTCAAACACAGAAACAAAAGCAATGATTTTATCCCTTGCAACAGCTTTAGAAAGTGAGGCTAATTCACAATTAGCAGGGGTAGTAGGTTCATTACAGGGAGCAGTTGCACAAATAAATACACCTGAATTTATGTATATTTTTGGTGGAGAGGATTTTGATTTAAATATTAATAATCCGGATAATCCGATTGTTTTAACTGTAGGCAATAATCCATCTATTGCATCAACGTTAGCTCCATTATGTAGTTTGGTGATTTCAGTGGCTTCTAAACAGTTAAATCAACCAAATAAGCATCATTCTTTTGTTTTATTGGATGAGTTTCCTACTGTCTTTATTAATGACATTCAAACTCTACCAAATACAGGAAGAAGTAATAAAATAGCCAGTATGTTCTTCTGTCAGGATCTTTCACAACTTACGGACGGTTACACAAAAGAAAAAGCAGATGTATTATTTGCAAGTTGTCTTAACCATTTTTACGGACAGGTTTCGAGTAGTCATACTGCAGATATTCTCAGTAAACAGTTTGGTAAAAAAGATCAATATTTTGAAAGTAATAATACTTCACGTCATTTTCTAAATCCATTTAAAAGAAATGTTGGTCAAAGCCGATCTGTACAGGAAAGAGACGTTTTCAGAAATTCAGTTTTTATGGAGCTGCCGGTTGGTGAATTCATCGGAAGAGTTGCCGAAAGTTCTGAAGCCTATATTCATGAGAAATTTTTGCCTGTTAAAAGGAAGCAATTAGCATATCAGATAGACAGTCAGTTTAATAATCAGCCTGATTTCGTCATTACTGATTATTATGAAAAAGTTCGGGATGAAGTCAATGAAATTATTTCTCTTTTCAAGGGCGAAATTAATAAAAATGAAAACAAGCAAGATCGATCCAGGCAAATGAATCCGGCTCCCGATAATAGTTGTGAAGAATTTAGCGGAATCAACATAATTGAAGATGAAGAAACTAATTCATCCGCTGAGCTTGAAGAAAATGAAAGAAACTTTAATTTTTCAAGTAGGAGTCTATAAATCAGATAATTATTAAATAATTAAAAAACAAAAAAGTTATGAAAATATTACAGAGCAAAATTTCAGTTTGGGGCATTGTAAGCCTATTAATAGTAATGATCTTTTTAATCTCAATTGCTATAAGAAAAGATTCAGTCAAAACAGCAGCGGAAAAGCCGAAAGTAGATTATAAAGAACTTGACAAGGCTTTATTTGGAACTACAGAAAATAATTGAAATCTTTTTTGACAAAAATTAAAAAATTTCTTTAAAGAGATAATTTTGTAAAAATTTTTAATATGGAAAATGATTTAATAATGACTGAAAATCAAAAAAGAATTTGTAGTGAAACTCTTGAAAAATTAAAAATTCTTTGTGCAGAAAATAACCATTTCTACACCCCTATTGATGTGTATTATAAACCGTCTGGAAAAAGTTTGAAAAAAGTAGTTTTGCTTAAGTGTAATGAACATGATTGCAAACCCTTTGAGCAAGACGTTCAAGATGTTGAAATATTTAGAAGGTCTAAAAAATGTCCTCCATGTCTTTCAATAATTCAAAGCGGGAACAACCGTATTCCTCTTCCAGAACTAAACACTAGAATAAAAAATTCTAAAAATTCTGTTATCAGGGATAAGCAAATTGTAATCAGATATGAAGGTCATCTTCATAATGACAAAAACAGTATGGTTCTGGTGAAATGTAATTTGTTTGGTCATCATAAAAAGCCTTATCTACAGACAGCTGTTTCAATAGGAAAAAATAATATTTGTCCGGATTGCGCTAAAACGAGGGAGTACAAAAAGAAATTTGGAGAAAATCTTGTTGAAAAAATAAATAATATTTTAATAGAAAAGAACAGCTCTTTTTCATTCTTCGGTTCCATAGATCGAAATAATAAAAGTATTATTTTCTATGAATTGATTTGTAAAAATTGTGGTTGTTCCGAATGGGAAAGGGAAAAGTACGTTTCATCAGTAAAGTGTAAAGTTTGTCATCCAAATGATACGATTGGTGAAAGTAGAGTCATAAAATATTTAAACTTTCTAAAATTGACTTTTAAAAAGCAAAAAAAATTCCCTGGAATGAAAAATGAAAAGGAACTAAAATGTGATTTTTTTATCCCAAAACTGAATTTAATAATTGAGTTTGACGGACATCAGCATTATTATCCGGTTGATTATTTTAAAGGGTTTAAAAGCTTTAAAAAAACAATAAAATGTGATTGGATTAAGAATAGATATGCGTTGAAGAATAGAATAAATATCTTGAGAATTCCTTTTAAAGAATATGATAATATAGAAATTTTAATAGATAATGCTATTGCCAAAATCAATAATCAAGAGCAATCATTTAAAAACTATTATAATTTTTTAAATGTTTACAGAATAAACTACATTTCTCTAATTGCAAATAAGAGAATGAGGTTAAAGAAAATATTACTCGAAAATAAAAGAAAACCGTATTTTTTATCCGATCTGGATAAAAAGAGATATCAATAAGAAAATTAAGTCAACAAAGCTTGATGCTCAGCTTTTCTGAAGCTACTAACTAAATCAAACAATTTTTACGACAGCTGTGTTATAGCAAAAAAATTTTGGAGCCTATCCAGAACAGGGATTTCCATATCTAAAAAAACAAAACTTAAACAATATTAATTTAAAATTTAAAAAAATGAAAAACAAAATCAATTTATTAATTACCAGTGTATTACTATTTTGCTCTAATATGCTTTACTGCAATTCAATTAATCAGAAAATTACTGATCAAAATTTCAAAATGTTCTTTTCTTGCGGATCAGAAAATTTTGAAAATATTCCTGTAAGCTCCAGTTCTTTTGAAACAAATATCTGGGTAAATAATAATATTACATGGACGGCCTCAGACTCCAGAACCGATCAAACAATTAATAGCAAAGCTATTGTTATCAGAAATGGAAGTCTTACGAGTTCTATTATTACAGGAGGAATTAAAAGTCTTACTGTCACTACACAATTAAAATTTGTAGGAAATCCGGGGAACCTTGTTCTGGAAATTAATGATGCCCAGGTTGGAACAATACCTTTTAATTCCGGAGTTTTGACAACAACACTTGATAATATAAATATCGCAGGAAATATCATTATTAAGCTTGTAAATCCTAATACTGGGCAAAGAGTGGCTATTGATGATCTTTCCTGGTCATGCTATTCAAATTTGGGAATTAGTGAAATTAATAAGGTGGCTCAGCTTTCAATTTATCCTAATCCAATTAAAAACGGTGAATATCTGTATCTTAATAGAAAGGTAAATGAAGTTCTTATTTATAATAGTGAAGGGAGACTGATTAAGAAATCAAACTTAAGAAGCAATTCAATATTAATAGATAATCTACTGAGGGGTATGTATTTTCTTAAAACAGAAAATACAACATATAAATTTATAGTTAATTAATTTGAATTGTAATCTTTAAGACAAAAAAATCCATCTCTAAAATTATTGAGATGGATTTTTATAAGTTTATTTTTAACTTAAAAAGAAAAAACTGTTCAGATTTTAGAAATCCTACCGTTAAGCTGTTCAGATTTTATTTATCCTGTTTTTTCGTTGTTAAAAGTAAGCATATTTTTTTAAGAAAATAAATATAAATGGAAAATATAATTTTTTGGCGTTATCAAATTATCAATATAGGAACAAGGGAAACTCCTTTTTATGGAGTGCATGAAGTTTATTTCAACGAAAAAACTGGAAAAACTATTTCGTGGACAGAAGATCCGGTTGCTTTAGATAATTATGGGAATCCAGAAGAATTAAAAAATGATCTAGAAAAGATTTTATCAGATATTAAAAAACAACCAGTTTTATTGGAATCCGAACTTGAACAGGATTTGGAAAAAGATAATATATAAACTTTGTCTAGGGTGGTATTTCAATTACTTAATTAGTCAGTACTTAATCTATTTTAAAGTTATTCAATTTGATTATAACTGTCAGATTAAGTATTGACTAATTCAATTAATTAAAGGTTAAAATTTTCAATTACAAAGTCGTTGATTCAACTGCAAGAACGTTTGTTACAAATCTTTTTCCTCTATTACGAGTATTAATCAAGTTTGCAAAATATTGCATAACTAGAAATAGGATGTAATAATATTTATATACAGGCTGAATAAAAAAAAGTGCTAAAGCTCCCATACAAAACATTAGCAAAAAACTTAATGATGTCAGATCTCTTGCTAATAAGAAAGCTCGATGGCTATCTACTACTAATGTGTTAGTAGAATTTTTTCTATAAATTTTATACCAAAGTTTATTTTGTTCTGATGGTTTTTTTGGTAAGTATCCAAATGTATTCTTTAGTTGCCTTGCATCAATTCTTGAATCTTTTTTACTTAATTCTGAAAATGCTACTGAACCAGGTAAAGGATCTTGTAGTTTCCAAAAAATTATAATTGCTTTTTGATGACTAGATAATAGTCCATTTAGTAGAAATAATATAATAGGAGCAATACTTGCTCCTAATGTTTTTGTCCATAATAAAACATCAAATTTTTCAAGAAACTTTGGAAAAATTAAAGTTAGAATAATTATAATGTTTGCTGCTAAAAACACCCACAATAATGTTGTGTTTTTACTTTTTAAATTAACTTCATTTTGCATATTAAAAAATATATGGGTAAAAGCCATTTGGAGTAATTATCGATAGAAACACTGGTAATGGTGTTCTTAATGATTCTAGCTCTGTCTTGTGCTCCCCGACACGTTGCATATCGGTTGAACTAAGACAATCAGGACCTTCAGGATGTGAATGCCACTCTCCAATGTATCCGATTTGACCACCTGTTTTTTTGTTAATTAGATCAATTTCATTTGATAAATCCTTAAATCCTCTAAGGAAAATTGAAGAATTTCCTTTGCTGTCAGACGGTGCCTCAAGTAGATCTGTTACATAAATAGTTTTTGTTTTATGATTGCATTGCCCTAGAAAAACACCTCCGGTTTCGCTTTTTCCTGCTTTTTCTGCTTGCTTTTTAACATGATCAAGAATTTCATTTTTAAATCTAATCTCCCAATCACTATTCACTGCAGAATAAACATCAAAGGGTTTAACGTTCATCATTTCTGTCTCGATTGTGTAATGATTGTCATCTGTAATTCTATGAATGTAGATCTTTCCTTCTTCAGTGTATGAGGTGATTTCTCTTTTTAATAATCCTGTAAAGTAGGCTCCGTGAGATGACACTTTTTCATCTGATAATACGGTCGTCTCGGAATTACATCCTATTCCAACTCTCACTAATAAATTATTGGAATTTTCGAATTGTTCTCTACTGAGCCATTCAGAAATTTTAGGTATATCATTAGCGCTAGAGTATAGATAAGCTTGAAGATCATCAATTCTTGGGTTTCTATTTACTCCCTCTTTGTATAATAAACCTAAATTTCCATGATCTGTAATTGATGCACTTGCAATTTTACAGGATGAAGGACTTCGTAATACTGAAAGTTTATTAAAAAATGCTTCAGAAGCAGTAAAATCAAAAACCCAGTCATATGACTTAAATGTTTCTTCTTCATATATAAGTCCATCCTTAAATGATGTGGAAGATAATGTGTCCACTGATTTACCTGGATATAAATCTACTATTTTCTGTTGTAAAGCTTCAGCTTTGTTTTCACCTATACTATCAGCAAAAAGTGCGTGTCTTACAACATTGTGTGAGGAAAACTCATCAGGGTCTAATAACGTCAGGTTTGTAACTCCATTTCTAGCGAGATGCATTACAATCTTAGATCCTAGAGCACCACAGCCAAAGACAACACCTCTTTTTAGTATGTTTGTATAATTTGAGATCTTTTCGGCTTGCGCCGTTGACAAAGATTGATTATGTGAAAGTATATTTATTGGAAAATTACCTGCAATTTTGCCATCTACGATATGGTCTTTGGTTAGATTAAATTCAAAGTTCATCAATTCAAAAACACTAGAATAACCAATCAAAGGTTTTGGACGTCTTATGCCTACAATTACCGGAAATGAAATCATCTTACACTCAGCAATTATTTTTTCTAAATCTTCATAATTAATTTTAAAGCTTTCACAAAACAATTTAAAATCTTCCCAGTTTCTTGGAAGATTTATCTCATACTTTTCATTAATAACTTTATCGTCATTCCATATTATGAATGCTAAGCGTAATTCACGTTTCGTAAGATCTTCTTTATTTTTTTCTTGATGTTCTTCAATCTCTTTTGCTAATGAAATAAAATTCGCAGGAGTTACTTTTTTAGTGAATTTGTACGCTCGTCTTTCCTTGTGGTTTATCTGTTCAAACTGAACAATAGAAAACTGCTGTGTAATTGGAAAAGGGTTGTTTTCTATAATGGAGTTTACGATAAAATTGTAGTCATATAATATTGTACTATAATATCCCTCAAGCCTCATTGGTTCAAATTGATTTCCATCTTCAGTCAATTCTCCGACTGCAGCTGCTCTAAACCAGTTACTAATGCGAATTATTACATCATTAATTCTTTTATTTGAATACCATTCATTAGCGTTTTCTCGAACATAACAAATTGCTGGTGGTCGGTTATTGCTTGCAATATATAAATGAGCTAAACTATTCTTTGGAAAATCATGCCTATCTGTATAAATATTGGGGCTTTTTTCTGGATATGTCAAAATATCGAAAACAAGTAAGATGGGTTCGATCTGTCTAATATCGATGTTTTCATGTGTTCCTAAGCTAGGTAGATCAACATTAATTTCAAAAGGAATGGCAATTCTTTGATTTCCCCATTCTAAAATATCAAGATTTCTTCCTGCTAAACGTTCCAGCGAAGCTAGAGAATCCTTTAAATAAGGATTCTCTATTTCTCCGGAATATTTTTGCAGAGTGCTGCTATATGTCATGACTTCCATATTTAGATGTAGTATTTACAATTCCTAATGCTGCAGTTCCAGCAGCTTTTGCTGTGCCTTCTCCTTGCTTAGGCTTAACTACTCCTAGCGATGTTACTTCAAAAACGATAGGTTGAGGAACTTTATTAATAAGTTCGTATGTAGAAGTGTTTAAAAAATTAGAAGAGCCCACTTTTTTAACAAATTCACTTTTTGCTTCATAGTGAGGTGGATTATCGTCATCATCCAATATTTTTTTACTGGATGCGATAACTTTTGCATTACTTCTTCTGTAATCCAACGCTTCTAAAGAAGTTTTTTTAGGAGTTGGATTTTCGTTTTGAGGACGATCATTAAAAAATGACCAAGAGCAATGGTGTGGCGAAAGAAATAAATCCCATTCCAAGGCCTTACTATTATTATGTTTCTTGGTTTTGTCCAAGATAATATCCCATGATGTATGATCGGAGTCTCCTCCAAACATTGCTAATGTTGAAAAGTCTTGTTGATATTCATTGTTTTTAAATCTTGCCTGAAAAACAATGCTTGTGGAATTCTTTTTGTCATCCCCTTCTGATTCCAAGTGTTCTTTAAAAGGTGCATGAATAAAAACAGAAAATAATTTCTGGTCTTTATCATTGAAGCGAGAAACGACCGTTCCGGGAGTCGATCTTAGGTGATTTAAGTCCTGATAATCCTTGTTTCCATCATAACCAATGATTCTGATTCTGTTACCGGGCTTATCTTTCTGTGAAGAGCCTTTTCTGTGAAGTTCTAATCTTCTCTCTGCTTCTTTTTGATATGCATCTTCATCTTCATTAGAATGTTCTTCTGCAATCATTGGTGAAAACCACATTGCATCAACACGAATTAAATTATTCTTTTTATCTTCATCTGAATAATCTCTTGGGTCTCCCTGGTAAAAATGGGTTTTAAATCCTCTGCAATGATCCTGGTCTCCATGAGTTAATATAAAAACATCAACAAATGGAATTCCATTGTCTTTTTGAAGATTTTTTAAAAGATCTTTCTTTACATCAAAGATGTCGTCTACACAGTTTCTGATATTACAATCTACAATAATAGTTGTTTTGTCTTCAAGAGTGATTAATGAATTATCACCGTTTCCTACGGGATAGTATTTTATTGTTGCGTTCTGCATAAAAATTGTTTTAAACTTATATTAATAATTAATTCCAAAAAGTTCTGCTAGAAATATTAGTAGTGGCAGAATCCACTTCTTAAAGAAATTATTACAAATGTTGTTTAAACACAATTTTTATTATATTTGTGCGTTATAAAATAACAAATCTAAAATTTCTCTAAGGTATCTTAACTCGGAGAGATTAACAAAAGTTCAAGGAGGGTGAGAATTTCTTGGACTTTTTATTTTCTAATATTCTATATCATTCTACTCTAAATTTTCTTTTAAAATTTTTAATTCTTCCTTTAATTCATATATTGTTTCTTTTAGTTCTTTTCCTGCTCGCAAATATTCGTTCGGGAAATCATCCTGTACATTTTCCATTAGAACAAAATAAATTGGTTTGAAAATCATTTCAAGATCTTCTATCTCTTTGAATAGATTCAATAAAATAGTATTTTCTTTTTTAACAATTAACAACAGAAAATATGTTACAAAATCAGCAAATATTTTGTTGTATAATGTTTCGCCCCTTCTTGTATCAATATCATCAATCAGCTTATGAATTGGTTCCTTTATAACTTCTAGAGACTCATTTACTTTTCCATTCCAGAGCAATATTTTAGCATGTAGTAATGTTAATTTTGGTGAAGGTTCTAAATCTGTGTCTAGTGCTTTTTGTATCAATTCTAAGGCATACAGCTTCTTATCGTTTCTAAACTCATTAAATATCGTTTCAGCCCAGCATCCTAATGCATCAAGTTCACCCATCTCATTTGCTTTTTCAAACATGAAATCTGACCTGTCATATTGCTTCTCTGTCGCAAGCACATGTGCTAGCTGATGTACAGAATCAGCATTTCCTTTTTCAACACCTTCTTCAAGAGCTTCAATAGCTTTTTCAGTTTGATTCATCTTTAAGAACATTCGAGCTAGTTCTACATACCCATCGTCATTTCCTTCGTTTATTGCACTTCTAAGTTCTAATTCTGCTTTCCTGTAATTTGGTCTTGGCTTTAGATAGTAAAATCTGCCAAGGTTTATTTTACCGTGCTCCTCTTTAGCTTTTATTGCCAGTAAAAGCATTTTTTCTGCATCCTTCGGTTTTCTGGTCATTGTAAACAATCGTGCTAGACGCGTGTAAGGTGCCCCGGTTTTGGCAGTAATTGCTTCATTATAATATTGAATAGCCTTGTCGTAATCTCCTTTCTCGGCATAAATATCGCCTAAAGAATTTAATGATAACTTAAACTTCATGGAAATAGCCTTTTCATGAAATTTAATTGCTTCATCAAAATTATCTTCTAATTCTAAAGCAATATCTCCCAAGCGGTATGCTGCATATCCGTGTGCATTTGGTAACTCTAAACTTAATTTATAAAATTTTGCAGCTTCGTGTAAATTGTCATCTTGAAATTCATAAAAAGTACCTATAGTAATTGCCATCTGAGCATTTTGATTATCCAATGCCCAAGCCTTTTTGGCAGATTCCCTTGCTTTTTTGATCTGATTACTAAATATATAAAGTGATGTTGCTACTGTATAATAGTTTGCATCTTTGATTTTGATGTCCTCTAATAGATTTTCAGCTTCTTCAAACTTATTCTTTTTGATCAGGTTTTTTATTTTGTCTAATAATCCTGATTCGGATATTTTCGTATTTTTTAATAAACGATCCGGAAGAATTGAGTTGGTGGTTTTAATCAATTCTTCTTTTAGAGTTTCTGGTAAGTTTTCACAAGACAAAAATGTATTGCCCATATCAATTGCTGCATTGATGTCGTAATTTCCTCCTTTAAGATTATTGATATGTTTTTTTACACGTTTGGTTAATTCTGATTCGTCACACCAAGCATCAAAAAATCTAACGAGCCACACAACATTATCTTTGTCATTTTTACGACCAAATCTCATTAAATACCAAATATTCATAAATCTCTCCTTAATTCTGTAAAGGTGATTTTTTGTATTTGTTGGTATTTTTTCGATAAATTGATTTTTTTCCAGATAAGATAAAATGGAGGAAATATTTTTACTTTCTAATCTGGTTTTTTTTGCAATTTCTTTAACCGAAATTGCATCCCATTTTCTAGCTATAGCATCAACGACCTTCTGTTGTTGTGTTGATAACTGGTCGAGTTCTGACTTATACAGGAGTGTCAGTGTATCAATCAATAAATATAGATCTTTTATAGCTCTTCCATTTTCATTGTCCATGAAAATCTGGAATAAATATGACATTGTTCTAGGAACACCTCCAGTCAAGCGTCTCAAAGCTTCAACTCTTCCTGGATGCTGCTCTATGATGTTACGAATTTGCTGCTCTTCTCCATATTGTTGACCTATCTTTATAAGTAGTTTTTCACAATCTGCCTTATTTAAACTGTCAAGCTCAATAATTTTTAAAAATTTATATTCATCTTCTTGAAAATCGATATTTCCGTCATTAAAAGTTGTTGATGTGCCAATGACTTTAAAATTCGAATCGGATTCTAAAATTCTGAATAGCTTTTTCTTTTCATTGTCTGATATTTTCTTCAAGAAAAAATTAAAATTCTCAATGAAAAGGATTGCCGTTTTATTTTTTTCGATTAGGAAGTTTCTTAAAAAATCATATGATTTTTGCTCAAAATCCTTTTCTTTATCAATGATACTTGCAATTGTTTCAGATAAAGACTCCTGATAGAAGCTGTCTTCTATTGTCATTGCAATGGTTTCCCATAAATTTGTTAAATCGGAAAGACTATACTGTTCTTCGCTGAACATTATTGGTATATATTTCTTGCGAAGCGTGTCGTTATCAATGATTTCATAATTGAGTCTATGTATAAGAGTGGTTTTCCCAGCTCCTCTCTGTCCAATAATAATGACATTTTTAGGCTCTGAGGTTTTAAGCAGGTTTTCCCTCAGTGATTCAAATTGATTGGTTCTTACCACAAACCCTTCAATTAAATTTGCTTTGGATTTTATTCCTGTGTTGTTTCTTAATAATAGATCCTGGTTCATATGACGATTTATTTCTCGTCAAAGATATGACATTTTTTTTATCGTTAAAAATTTTTAACGATTTTTTTATCGTTATTTTTTTTGATCTTAGGATTTACCTTGTTTTCTTTGATTAATAATAGGTTTGTTAAAATGAGAATTTTTGATTATGGATCTTTGTTATATTCAAAAAATGGATTGACAGCATATTAAGTTGAAGGTGAGAGAATTGAGAGTATATAAAAGAAGATGTCTATGTAAATTGATAAGAAGGATAATATTTTAGTCCCCCTTTTGATCCCCTAAAAATCAAAAACCTCTGAAAATCAAATGGTTTCAGAGGTTTTTTTGTACCCAGGACCGGGATCGAACCGGTACTCCTAAGAACTGGTGTTTGAGACCAGCGCGTCTACCAATTCCGCCACCTGGGCTTGATGTTTACTCCAAACGCGTTGTTTGTTTCAAATTGGTGTGCAAATATAGGAACTTTTTTCAATGTTCAAAAGCTTTTTGTAAAAAAAGTTTTAAAAATTTATCTCCAAACCATCGTAGGCAAGGTGCATTCCGGATGGAAGTAGTTTATCTTCAATGTCATGCATACCCAAGTGATGACTGATATGAGTTAAAAATAATTTTTTAGGTTTTAGCTCTTCAAACAGTTTTATGACATCAGGAAGGATAAAATGAGCCGGATGCGGATCAAATTTTCTGATACAGTTTAAAATTAGGACATCCAGATTCTTTAATTTTTCTTTTTCCGTTTCAGAAATAAAACCAGCATCTGTAATATAGGCAAGGTTTTTAAACTTATAACCAAAGACACTAATTTTAAAGTGGATGACCTCAATAGGAGTAACCTCCGTATCCAAAACCTGGAACGGTTTATTTTCTATTTCGTGAAGTTCAAAAGCCGGAGCGCCAGGATATCTTACATCTGCAAAAGCATAAGGAAAACGGTTTTTAATCTCACGGGCTACCCTTGAATAGCAATAAAGGGGAACATCTTTTCCACTTTTAAAAATAAGGGGTCGCATATCATCAAGCCCGATAACATGATCATTATGTTCATGGGTAATCAGTGCAAGATCTACAGTATGTTCTTGGTTGGTAAGCATTTGCTGCCTGAAATCCGGGCCGCAATCGATGAGTATCTTTTTATTTTCATCCGTAGTGACCATTACAGATGAACGTAAACGTTTATCTTTTGGATTTTCGGAAATACACACCTCGCAGGTGCAGCCTATAACGGGCACACCCTGGGAAGTACCGGTTCCTAAAAATTTCAACTTCATTTTGTTTTGAGGTTGGTTTAATTTTGGTAAATTTACAAAAAATTTAATGTCCTAATGTATCAGAAACTAACTCCTAAACAAAAAGCATTAACAATTAATCTAGATCCTACTATTTATGGTACTTTCGCAGAAATTGGAGCAGGGCAGGAGACTGTTCGTCACTTTTTTAGAGCAGGGGGAGCTTCCGGTACGATTGCTAAGGCGATGTCTGCTTATGACAAAGATTTTAGTGATGCCATCTACGGAAAAGAAGTAAAAAATAGGTATGTTACCCAGAATAGACTTCGCAAAATGCTCCGCTATGAAGTAGCTTTGATCGAAGAGAGAATTTCAAGGGATAACAATCCGGACAGAAAGTTCTTTTCCTATGCCAATACAGTAACCACCATCAACTTCGACAAAACAGTAAAAGGCCACGGCTGGGTGGGAATCCGTTTTCAAACTAAAGAAAATGAAGATTACAACGAGATCGTCATCCACGTGAAATTCAAAGAAAATGACGCTACCTTGCAACAGGAAACCCTAGGGAATCTTGGGGTAAACCTTATTTTCGGAGCTTTTAATTACTTTGATAACCCAAGAACCTTAGTAGAGTCTTTATACGATGATATTGCAAAAGACAACCTGGAGATTGATATGATCGACTTCAGTGGGCCTGCTTTTTCTTATGTGGATAACAGATTGATGTCTCTTCAATTGGTGAAAAACGGAATGACTGATGCGGTGATCTTCAATTCTCAGGGGAATAACATGCTTCCGGCAGATGTATTATACAAGAAAAATATCTTTGCGGTAAGAGGAAGTTTCAGACCGGTAACGAAAGTAAATATAGACATGCTTCGAAACGGGATGGATATGTTCTTTAAAGATGCAATCTGTACCCATGAAGAAACAGAAGTCCTTATTGAAATTACGATTTCCAACCTTAGAGCAGATGGAGATATTGATGAAAGAGACTTCCTGGATCGAGTAGATATTTTGGGCAAATTAGGATATACTGTTATTATTTCCAACTTCTCAGAATACTATAGACTGATCGATTATTTTGCCTCTTATACAAGCGGAGATATTGGAGTTGCAATGGGAGTAAACAACCTGTTGATGGTATTTGACGAAAAATACTATAAAAATCTTTCAGGGGGAATTCTTGAAGCCTTCGGTAAGTTTTTCCGAAACGGAATGAGAGTGTACCTGTATCCTTATAAAGATCCTGAAACGCACCAGTTGTTAGATTCTACCAATCTTAAAGTAGAAGAAAACCTGAAAGAATTGTATAAATACTTCATGCGTAACAACCGTATTGTAGATATTACAAATTACAATCCTGAGTTTTTGGAAATTTATTCCAGAGAAATTTTAAGAAAAATAGCATGTTGTGTTAAAGGATGGGAAACCCAGGTTCCTGAAGGCGTAGCAGAAATGATTAAAGAACGTGGAATGTTCGGGTATAAAGAAGAACTTCCTTTAAAACAATTCTCTTAAAAATTAATATAATGTCAGAATTAAAGAAAAGACTTTCCTCTATTCTTGAAAGTCCAAAACATAATACAGAAGAGAAGCTTGAAAAAGTTTGTCACCTGTTAGATCAGGAAATCCCTTATTTTAACTGGACAGGGTTCTACTTTAAAAATGGAGATAAAGATGAGTTGATCTTAGGCCCATATGTAGGAGCTCCAACAGATCATACCATTATTCCTTACGGAAAAGGAATCTGTGGGCAGGTTGCTGTTTCTAATGAAACATTTGTAGTGCCTGATGTACATGAAGAAAGCAATTATTTAAGCTGTTCAATTGATACTAAGGCTGAAATTGTAGTTCCAATCTTTAAAGACGGGAAAAACATTGGTCAGATTGATATTGATTCTCATACCATTGATCCTTTTACAGCTGAAGACAGAGAATTGCTGGAATGGCTTTGTAATGAAGTTTCCAAGATTTTGTAATCAGATTCAATAAAAATATAAAAAAAACTCCGGTTCGTATGACCGGAGTTTTTTATGTTTTATGGGTTGTTGGTGGTGATAACAAACATAATTAAAGGTTCGTTGCCCGTATTTTCAATAGAGTGATATCCAATGGAACTGATGGCAGTAATATCTCCTTTTTGAAGAGCCTTTTTACGAATAGTTCCTTCCATTCCGGTTCTTTCACGGTATTCTCCTGTTCCATGTACTACGACATATAATTCTTCTTCATTTCTCTCATTGTGAGTATGAAACCCTGATTCATCGCCTTTGTTCAATAAAACCATATAAGCAGCCAAACGATTATTAGCGAGTTCAGCTTGATCGAACATTTGTATCATATGTACCGTTCCATTTCCACCATACATATTTTCACGTTTATCAATGCGAGTGAAGCTTCGTTCATCCTTTCCAAATGGCATTACATAAAGATGGATGTATCTCGAAACCTCTTGTATAACGCGATCAAATTCTTCTCCTTCAGATAATATAACTGTTCCGGACATATAAAGTTTAATGTTTAATGTTTAGAATGTATGCTTTGCTGCATCCTTTGAATTTCAGCCAGCAGTTCTTTAAAGTAATGTTCACATTTTGCAATATGAGTTCCATACCATGAAAATGCCTCACCATCTACAATCATGATTTTTTTCTCAGGATAAAAAACTCTTAGTTCTTCAATATGCTTCTCTTTGAATGGAAAAGGTTCGGAAGAAAGCATGATCACATCTGCTTTTTCCAGGTCTTCAGTGGTAATTTCCGGGTAACGGGTTTTGTTTTTGAATACATTCTCAAAACCTATTTCTGCCATTATTTTATGAATAAATGTATCAGAACCAATGGTCATATAAGGGTTTTTCCAGATCAGATAGGCTGCTTTTACAGGAGTCTCAAGTTGAGTCTGATTAAGGATTTCGTAGATTTTCAGATTAAAAAGTTGAGCTCTTTCTTCCTTTCCCAGAAGTTTTCCAAGATTTTTAAGCAGATAATAATTATCCTCAATTGTTTCTACATTGGTTACGATAACCTTGAAATCATCCATAAGAGCTTCTACCTGTTCTTTGATGTTTTCTTCTTTATTAGCGAGGATTATATCCGGTTGAAGAGCCTTAATTTTATCAATGTTGATATTTTTTGTTCCACCAATGATCGCTACATTTCTTACTTTATCCTGAGGATGAATACAGAATTTTGTTCTCCCGATAACTTCATGGTCGGTGAGTCCCAAGTCAAATAAAGCCTCTGTAATAGAGGGTACAAGTGAAACGATTTTCATATTGGCATTTTAGAAGATGCCTAAAATTACAAAAGTTTTCCGGTTAAGAAAAGTCCGGCTACCGTAAAATAGATGATTAATCCGGTAACATCCACCAATGTTGCCACAAATGGGGCAGAAGAGGTGGCAGGGTCAAGCTTTAATTTCTTTAAAACAAACGGGATCATAGACCCTGATAAAGTTCCCCATAATACAATGGCAATCAGAGAAACAGAAACACTTAATCCTACATATACCCAATACTGGCCATAGTCGAAAAGACCAATTTTCTGCCAAAGCATAATCCTGATAAATCCAATTACCCCTAAAATAGCACCCAGACATAATCCGGAGATGATTTCCTTTCTCATCACATACCACCAATCTTTAAGATTGATCTCCTGAAGTGCCATAGCACGGATAATCAATGTAGCAGCCTGTGATCCGGAGTTTCCACCACTCGAAATAATCAGAGGAACAAATAAGGCAAGAACAACCGCTTTTTCAATTTCTTTATCAAAATACCCCATGGCTGAAGCAGTCAACATTTCAGAAACAAATAGAATGATAAGCCAGGTCGCCCTTTTTTTAATCATTTCTGTCCATGAAGTTTGGGTGTAGGGAAGATCCAGCGCTTCCAATCCCCCAAATTTCTGAATATCCTCGGTATTTTGTTGTTCGATTTGGTCAAGGATATCATCAATGGTTACAATACCAACCAGAACACCGGCTTCGGTAATAATAGGAAGAGCTCCACGGTCATATTTTTCGAAATAGGTTACAGCATCCTCTTTGGAAGTGGTTGTAGTAATCGCTACAAAATGATTGTCTGTCATATCAGAAACCAGTGTATCTTCCTCTTCCAATAATAAAGTTCCGATGGCAAGGTCATCAATCAGACGATTTCTTTCATCTACTACATATAGGTAGTTCATGGTTTCCACCTTTCTTCCTACCTTTTTAATCTGTTGAAGGCATCTTTTTACAGTCCATTCCTTACGGATCTGGATATAATAAGGAGTCATCAGACGGGCAATAGAGTCAGAATTGTAGCCTAATAGCTTTAAGGCAATCCTTCTTTCCTGCGGATTAAGGTGATTGATGGAATACTTGATCAGTTCATCGGGAAAGTCCTCAAAAAGAGCAGTCCTGTCATCAGGAGTCATGGCATTCAAAATCTCAGAAACCTCGTCGCTTCCGATACTTCTAATCGTATCTTCTTGAAAGTCTGGATCAAGATGGGAGAAAACTTCAGCTTTATATTCTTTCGGAACTTTCAAAAATGCGAGCAGTCGCTCGTCAGCTGGAAGTTCGCTGAGAGTTTCGGCAATATCGGCAGGATTGAAGATAAGTTCGTCTCTAGAATTCAAAACGTAAAATTTTTTAGGATATGCAAAAATAATTCAAATTTTTAAGACTGAGCAATAAACTGGGAAATTTAAGGATTTATTAAAGTCTGAAGTCCAAAAAAGGCATTAAAAAACACCCACCGAAGCGGATGTTAAAAATTAAATTTAAAATTCCAATATTCTTTAATTGGGTTCACATTCTGAAGTAGGAATGTAGATACAAACAGCATTGGTGCAGCATTGGTATGGCCCGCAATCTGAATTGTCACCACACTTTTTTATTCCGCTTCCTTTAATGTTTTTTTGCTCAAGCCTATTTAGCTTCTTAAGGTTAAAGTTTTTCATGACCAAGAATAAATTTAGAATTAGGGTTCTATCATACAATCATGATCAATGCATTCTCCATTACAGCAATATCCAACGGAGCAAGTCCTCTTTTCGCTGCATCTGAAAAGACTCATGCCACCATTAATTTCTTTGGCAGCCTGTCTACTGAGTTTTTTAAGGTTTGAATTTTTCATGAGAATAATTTTATATTAAAGTTTCAAAATTATTCTTCAAAACAGATATATTCCATACAAATACCCTTGCAACACATTCCGAAAACACATTGTGAATGTTCTGTACATCTTGTAAGACCTGCTCCCTTGATTTGCTTTGCAGTTTCTCTGCTGATTTTTTTTAGATTTTTCATAGCTTTTTAGTTTTAAATGTTATACTAAAATAATAAATATTTTCTATTTATTCATTTAATGGTGAAAATATTTAAATGAAAATAAATAATTAGTTTCTATTGTTTTGAATAAATGAAAAACACCTGAAAACAGGCGTTGAATTTTATTCCAATGGGCATGGATATGTAACACAGGTGTTTCGGCAACATGATCCTCCAGGACACTCAAAGTGCTCAATGCATCGCTTGATAATTCCGTTGCCTTTAATTTCTTTTTGTTCTTGTCTGTTGATTTTCTTTAAATTTTTCATGTGATTTGATTTTGAATAGTTTAAAATGATTTATATTATTCCATACAGATAAATGGTGAACAAATACCATTGCAACACCATCCTGCAGCGCATGGATTGAATTCATTGCATCTTTCAGTAGACCCGCCATTAATTTGGCTCGCCTTTTCTCTACTAAGTTTCTTTAGATTTTTCATGTGATCTGTTTGAATGGTTGGTAATTTAATTTTCAATACAAGCACGTGGTGAACAAACACCATTACAGCACCAGCCTACAATACATGGATTAGTTCTGCTGCATTTTCCAATGAGCCCACCATTGATTTGTTTGGCGGCCGCTCTACTGATTTTCTTTAGATTTTTCATATAATTTAGATTTTATTGTTCTACTAAAATAGTAAATAATTTCTAATTATTCATTGGTTGGTGAAAATATTTAACTGAAAATCAATCAAATGCAAAACAATTTATGTGTGATTAATGATTTTGAAAATTTATAGGGGATGGTTTTAGCAATGAGAAAATCTGTGTATTTTTAAGATATATAGTATGTAAATTACCCTTACGCTTTGGTGTTTTTTAACAACAGATAATCAATTTATTCGAGAAGTGGAACAAGTGAAATTAGAACCTGCTCAATTATTGATGATTCACTTGCAAAGCAAAATTAACTATTGATATGGTTTCAATAGAATAAATGCATTTAGAAAAAATTGGATACTAAACTTTAAAAACTATAATTCTGATTCCGTAGGTTTTAGCTTTCTCAGTTTTTTGATAATTCCTTTAATCGCACCTTCTGTACCTATTTTTACAGAGTTTACGGTAGATCCTAAAAGACGCATGTTTTTACGGTAAGTATCATGATCAGTTTCTGTCACCAGATTTCCATCAGCTCCAAAAAGTTTCATGCTTACTACCACCTGATTGGAGAACACATATTTTCCAAAACCTACTTTGAAGTAACGTACTTTGGAAACAATAGCGAAATCAGCATCATTATTGGTGCAATAATCTACGATCGTTTGTTTATCTATGCTGTCAAAGGGAACCTGAACTTCAGCACGAAGCATTTTATTTCTTCTACCGCTGAAATTGTCGGATACGGCATCAAAGAATGCATTGTTGGTAGGCTCCTTTATTTCATCAATATCAGGCTCTACCTCGGGATTGAAGTATAGAACTTTCTTTATTTTATCATCAGCATTTCTTTGTGCTTTTACTGAAGTAAAGCCAATGAATAAAAAAGTAGTAACTGCTGTAAAGAATATAAATTTTCTCATTTGTAATTCGAATGCAAAATTACTGCCTTTTCGTTGAATTGTGTAAAATTTATTAAGAAATTTTTAACATTTTTTTCTATCAAATTTGATTTATGAAATCAATAATGTTTGCAGATTCAAAAAATAGTCGTAATTTTGCACCCGTTACATAATAATCATTAAACAATATTGGAATGTACTTAACAACAGACAAAAAGCAGGAAATTTTCGCACAACACGGAAAATCTGCACAGGACACAGGAAGCGCAGAAGGACAAATCGCTCTTTTCACTTTCAGAATTAATCACTTATCTCAGCACTTAAAGGCTAACCGTCATGATTTCAACACAGAGAGATCTCTAGTGAAATTGGTAGGTAAGAGAAAAAGTTTACTAGATTACCTTAAGAAAAAAGATATCGCAAGATATAGAGCAATTATTGCTGCATTAGGACTAAGAAAATAATCTATAAAGATTTTCAAAATAAAGCAACTTCGAAAGAGGTTGCTTTTTTGTTGTATACTGTCCCGTCCTGAAATAAGTTGACAACTAATCGACTTATTTATGAAACATCAAGGATTAACAAGAGAAAAGCGTACACAAAAGGACTATAGTATAGCCTTTAAATTAAGAATTGTTTCTCAAGTAGAAAACGGCGATTACACTTACAAGCAGGCTCAAAAAGAGTATGGTATTCAGGGAAAGAGTACCGTTTTGGTTTGGTTGCGAAGATATGGTAACTTAGAGTGGAGTAAACCCAAACTTCATACT
>NZ_WXVU01000022.1 GCF_009900745.1 Chryseobacterium sp. c4a
AAAACCTGCCCAAAATGCATATATTGAACGCTTAAACCGTACATTCAGAGAAGACGTTTTGGATGCATACCTATTCGGGTCTATAATGGAGGTAAATGCAATGGCTTATGAGTGGCAAATCGATTACAACAGTAATCATCCGCACACATCTTTAAATGGACTTAGTCCTTGGCTATATGCTAAAGAATCTTTAGTCAATTAGAAGGGATTTTATATTTATTAACTGTTTGAAAAAAGGTAAGTCTTCATAAGTTTGAGTGGGTAGACGGTAATTGGGATTTTAGATAATGGTGTAATAAAACAATAATTAATAAAAATATTGATAGGGACTATTCTCAAAGAAATGATTAACTTTTCTTATTAATCTTTAAACCATGAATTCAAATAAAACCATACAATATTTATTTTTTACTTTATTATTCTTTTCCGCGAAGATGTATTCTCAGAGCGTCCTTAAGAGGTTTGAGAATAGAATAAATTTTGAAATGCTCAACGAAATTGTTAAAATGTCAGCGAATGATAGCATTTCTGTGAGCAACTCTATGGATAAAAGCAATCCTGAGGACTATTTTTACTTCTACAACACAGAATCCAAAAGTAAAATAATCTCTACTGGATTTCAAGTAGCATATCCTTTTGTTGGAAATAGTGCAATTGTAAAATATAAAAACTATTGGGGATTAATTGATCGTAGTGGAAAATTCATTTATTATAAAAATGCAACTGGTGTGAAATTGTCTTCATATGAAAAATATGCTATCTTTTATAATGACAATAGTAATACGGAAAATTCAATTTTTAATTTAAGGGATGGCTTACCTAGAACTGATTTTATAGGATGTGCCGAACCAGCAGGTCCAGATTATTTTATTGTAGAAAAGGATCATAAAAAATATAACTTAATAAACCGAGAAACTAAAGAACCTGTATTTAAAGTAGATGTAGACTCTATAATTTTACAAAAAAGATTAATTTATGAAGAAAATTTAGTTATCGTTAAACAAAAAAACGGGTTTGGTTTGTTTCTTTCCAATGGAAGAAAAATAAGTGAGAAATCATATGCAAAAGCCCGATTTTTAGGGAAATATATTATGTTTCTTGAAAATGGTACTTGGAATTATTATGTTTTTGAAAATAATAAACTAAACCTTATCACTACAACAAAAATAGAGTGTATAACACCAGCCTATCAACGGAATGCTATTGGTGTTTTTATGAAAAAAAACAGATACAATATTTTAAAAACAAATGGTGAAATTTTGTCTTTAGATTTTGATTATATTAATTCTGATGGAACATTTGGTATAAATGGTAATTCGGTTATAATCTTTACACCTGCAGTAAATTATTTCTATTATTATACAGATGATGGAATTTCTTCCTTTTCGAGAAAAAAATAATGCTTTTGAGACCTCATTAATATTAGAAATCGGTGAAGAAGTTTTAGTGGATTTTAGACCCTGAAATGCAGAAAAACTATTTTTTAATGAGAATATACGAAGGAAGGTTATTATTCCATGAACTAATTAATTGTAATCTATTTCATACAATCAAGGAATTTATATTTATATTCTTCTATCCATACAACAAATACTTTTCTCATCAATACCAAAAAATCAATACATTTGAGTAGATAAAAAAATTGTGGATTCTATTATCAACGTTGCGGTTCGTTCCCTTTGCGTTTACCTGTTCATGGTAATTGCGATTCGTTTATTTGGTAAAAATCAGCTCTCTCAACTTAATGCGGGAGATGTAGTGCTGTTGCTGTTGATTTCAAATGCTGTTCAGAATGCAATGGTTGGCCCGGATACTTCGCTGTTGGGTGGTATTGTGGCGGCATTGGTTTTATTTGTGGCTAACTTTATTTTGAAGAGGCTTATGTTCTCCAATCGTTCCTTTGAAGCTTTTATGCAGGATGAACCTGTTATTTTAATAAGAGATGGAGTTGCAGATCAGACTGCTTTAAATCGGGTTAAAATTACCGAAAATGAACTGGAAGAAGCCATTAGAGAACATGGTATCGAAAACATCAAAAATGTTAAATTATCCGTACTTGAGGTGGATGGGAATATAAGTGTAGTTTCACAGGATGAGAAGAGTAAACAAACCCATTATGCACGGATCAAAAGAAAATACAAAAGAAAATATCATTAATCCTATGAATTACGAATTACGAGAAATGCTTCCCAGTGATGAAGCAAGAGTACTGGAAATTTTCAGACAAGGTGTAGAAGGAGGTATTGCTACTTTGGAAACAGAAGTTCCTACTGCTGAAGCCTGGAGTATGGAATATTTCAATGACTGCCGTTGGGTATTGGAAAACGAAAATAATGAAGTGGTGGGATGGTGCGCTCTTAAACCGGTAAGTAAAAGAGAAGCTTTCAAAGGAGTGGCAGAAGTAAGCATTTATTTTGATAATGAATATCAAGGGAAGGGATTAGGTTCCGTATTGCTTAAAAAGATAATTCTGGATAGCGAGGATCATGGATTCTGGACATTGCAGACCAATATCTTTTCCGAAAATGAAATGGCTATCAAATCACATCAGAAAAACGGGTTTAGAATCGTAGGCGTTCGCAAAAAAATAGGAAAACTCAATGATGAATGGAAAGATCTTATCTTGATGGAGAAGAGAAGTGAGGTCATTGAGTAATGATGCTGCAAAAGTAGTTCATCGCAGAAAATCAACTTTAAACCCTAAACATTAAACAATTTGGCCTAAACCTTGTTCTAGGGTATTCATAAAATTGGAAAAAGTAGAAATAATGAAGGCTATATTTAAAATTACAGGTGCATTGATCATCATGTCTATGTTTACCTCTTGTGTGGCGTATGATAATGGTGGATATTATCAAACTAAGAAGATTCCGCCCGGGCAAGCTAAAAAAATATATGGTGGAAGTGCTAAAGATTATGCTCCGGGGCAAGTTAAAAAAAGAAATGGCTATTAAGAAAATCGAATAAAAATGCTCTGTCAAAACAGGCATTTTTTTATTTTAAAAATGAATATTTTTTTTGTCTGATTGGCATTAACATTGATTATTTTAATGCAGAACAAAAAGTTGAAAAAATGAAAACAATGCTTAAGACTCTTGGAGTCATGGTAATAATACTCACACTGTCATCTTGTGCAGTTGATGGATATTATGGAGGCAGAACGCATGGATATGGATATTACGGACCAAGATATTACGGCTATGGCCCGAGATATACAGAAAGAGTATATGTTTATGGTGGTGGCCATCATGGCGGATATTATCACCATGGTGGATGCGGAGGCCATCATAACGGATTTCATAGATAAATAAAGGATAATAAAAAAAGCACTGAAATATTCAGTGCTTTTACTTTTATTAATTACAGCCTGGTTTTTTTAGGATTCAGGAGCGTATCGAAGATCAGTACTTCCTGTCCGAATTTATTTTCAATGTGTTCAGCTATATTTTTTAACTCGCTTTCAAGAAAATCATTTCTCAGCTCATCATTATCAAAAATCAGAAGAAGATTATAGTTTTTTCCTTCATCAATATAATCGCTGTGAACTTCAGATAAGATGTATTGGTTAACATCCATCAGATTTTCAGTCATTAAAATCAGGGTTTCATCAATATAATTTTCCCATTCTTCCAGATTATTTTTCGTGCAATGGAAAGTTATACTTAATACGCTCATATTTTAAGAATTTTTAAGATTTTGTGGATAAATTCTATCGCAAAAATCGGCATTTTTTTCGTAAATTAGCCCGTTAATAAAAATTGGAAATAAATAATTTTCAGACTTCCAGCTAAGGGTCTGACTATCATTATAATAAATTTGTTTATGCAAAAAGAAGGAGAAAGACTAATTCCTATCAACATTGTTGATGAAATGAAGTCATCTTATATCGATTATTCGATGTCTGTTATCGTTTCAAGAGCGCTACCAGATGTAAGAGATGGCTTGAAACCCGTTCATAGAAGAGTACTTTATGGTATGTATGGATTAGGGGTTTTTTCGAATAGAAAATATTTAAAATCTGCGAGAATTGTTGGGGACGTTTTGGGTAAATATCACCCGCACGGAGACTCCTCTGTATATGACGCGATGGTAAGGATGGCTCAGGAATGGAGCTTACGTTATCCTCAGGTAGACGGACAAGGTAACTTCGGTTCTATGGATGGTGACCCACCAGCAGCAATGCGTTATACCGAAGCAAGACTGAAAAAAATCTCTGATGAGGTTCTTTCTGACCTTGACAAAGAAACTGTAGACTTCCAGAACAACTTTGACGACAGCTTACAGGAGCCAACTGTAATGCCAACTAAGATTCCTAATCTATTGGTAAACGGAGCTTCAGGTATTGCTGTAGGGATGGCAACTAATATGGCGCCACATAACCTTTCTGAGTCTGTAGATGCTATCTGTGCTTATATTGATAACAAAGAAATTACAATCGATGAGCTGATGCAGCACATTATTGCTCCGGATTTCCCTACAGGAGGTATCATTTATGGATATGACGGAGTAAGAGATGCATTCCATACCGGTAGAGGTAGAGTGGTTCTGAGAGCGAAAGTTAATTTCGAAGAAATTGGAAACAGAAATGCTATTATCGTAACAGAAGTTCCTTACCAGGTTAATAAGGCGGAAATGATCGCTAGAACTGCGGAACTTGTTAAAGATGAGAAGATTCCGGGAATCCATGAGATCAGAGATGAGTCGGATAGAAAAGGACTTCGTGTTGTTTACGAATTGAAAAACGATGCAATTCCGAATGTTGTTCTAAACCTTTTATATAAATATACAGCACTTCAAACTTCTTTCAGCGTAAATAACATTGCGTTGGTACACGGAAGACCGGAGCAGCTGAATCTTAAAGATATCATTCATCACTTTGTAGAGCACAGACATGAGGTCATCGTAAGAAGAACTCAGTATGAGCTTAAAAAAGCAAAAGAGAGAGCACATATCTTAGAAGGTTTCATGAAAGTGATTGGAACTCAGGATTCATTAGATAAAGCGATTTCTATTATCCGTCACAGTGCCAATCCTCAGGCTGCAAAAGAAGGTTTGATTGAAGCATTTGAGCTTTCAGATATTCAGGCTCAGGCAATTCTTGATCTTAGATTAGCTCGTCTTACAGGAATGGAGCTTGATAAGATCCGTGATGAGTATGATGCTATTATGAAGGAGATTGCTAATTTGGAAGACATCCTTGCTAATGAGCCAAGAAGATTCCAGATTATTAAAGATGAACTGATTGAAGTCAAAGAAAAATATGGGGACGAAAGAAGAACTGAAATTGATTATTCAGGAGGAGAAATGTCTATTGAAGATATTATTCCAAATGAATCTGTAGTTCTTACAATCTCTCACGCAGGATATATTAAGAGAACATCCCTTTCAGAATATAAAATTCAAAGTAGAGGTGGTGTAGGTAATAAAGCGGCTACAACAAGGGATTCCGATTTCCTTGAATATATTGTATCGGCAACAAACCACCAATATATGTTATTCTTTACAGAAAAAGGAAGATGTTATTGGTTAAGAGTATTTGAAATTCCTGAAGGCTCAAGAACTGCAAAAGGAAGAGCAGTACAAAACCTTATCAACATTGAACCGGATGATAAGATCAAAGCATATATCAGAACCAACAACCTGAAAGACTCTGAATATGTAAATCAAATGAGTGTAGTAATGGTTACTAAAAACGGTACCATTAAGAAAACTTCGTTAGAAGCATATTCAAGACCAAGGGTAAATGGGGTAAATGCTATTGAAATTAGAGATAATGACCAATTATTGGGAGCTTACCTTACAAATGGTTCTTCTCAGATCATGATCGCAACTAAAAATGGTAAATGTATCCGTTTCCCTGAAGAAAAAGTAAGAGAGGTAGGTAGAGGTTCTATTGGAGTTCGTGGTATTGCTATGGAAGACAATGATGAAGCTATTGGTATGATTGTTGTGAATGATGTAGAAAAAGAAACAGTTCTTGTGGTATCTGAAAAAGGATATGGTAAGAGAACTGCAGTAGAAGACTACAGAATTACAAACAGAGGAGGAAAAGGAGTTATTACCCTAAACATTACCGAAAAAACAGGAAATCTGATTGCTATTCAAAACGTAACAGACGAAGATGGATTGATGATCATCAATAAATCCGGTGTTGCCATCAGAATGGGAATGGATGAAATGAGAGTAATGGGTAGAAATACACAAGGGGTAAAACTAATTAACCTTAAGAAAAATGACGAAATTGCAGCCATTGCAAAAGTAGAAATGGATAAGGATGTAGAAGATGACTCTGAAGAACTTGAAGGGATGGAGAATGTAGAAGGTGGCGAAGAAGAAATTCAGGAAGGAATGGAGTCTTTATTTGGTAACCTTGACGATGAAAATACAGCACCTCAGGCTGAAGATGAGAATTCTGACTCTGAAGAATAAATGTACAATTAATATAAAATAGTTATTATGAAGAAACTAATTTTAGGTATGGCTATCGTGGCATCTGCTTTGGTTTTCGGACAAAAGAAAGATGTAAACGCGCAGCTTCAGGAGGCTAATAAAGCAGCAATGGATGCATATAACGCAAAAAACTATGCAGCTGCAGCACCTAAGTTTGTAGAAGTTTATGACCTGTTGAAGGCTAATGGCCAGGATAATAAATTATATATGTATTATGCCGGACTTAGCCAAGCGTTAGCTAATAATACTGATGCAGCTATCAAAATATATTCTGACCTGGTTAATTCTGGATTTACAGGAGTAGAAACTACTTATACCGCAAAAGAAAAGAAAAGCGGACAGGTAGTAAACCTTGATAAAGCGACTTGGGATCTTATGAAAAAGAATTCTGATTATACAGATTTCAAAAGTGAGCAATCAAAAGGAGTAGAAGTAGATTTATATGAAACTTTAACATCATTATATCTTAACGCTAAGAAGCCTAACGAAGCCCTTGTGGTTATTGAAAAAGGATTAGCTAAATATCCTAATAATGCTAAGCTTAAAGAAGATCAGACCAGTGCTTATCTTGCCTCAGGAAATACAGAGAAATTTGTTGACGGTCTGAAAGAACAATTAGCGAAGAATCCTAATGATGCAACGAACTGGTATAACCTTGGAGTAATGCAGGCAAAAACTCCAGCTACAGTGAATGATGCATTAGAGTCTTTCAAAAAAGCAATTGAGCTTAAACCAGACTTTGCAAACGCTTACCAAAACCTTGTATATACAACGATTGGAGACGATGGAAAAGTAGTAGGTGAAATCAATGCGTTGAGAAAAGACAAGCCGGATGCAGCAACTAAATTAATCGATGAGAGAAAAGCTAGATTTGCAAAAGCTTTACCATTTGCAGAAAGCTGGTATAAAGTAGACCCTAAGAATATCGATGCTGTTAGTACACTAAAAGAAATTTATGTAGTAACTAAAAACTTAGATAAAGTGAAAGAAATGAAAGCTAAAGAAGCTGAGCTAAGCGCAGCTGCACCAGCAAAATAATCATTTTATAACTTAATGATAAAAAGCCGGAACAGAAATGTTCCGGCTTTTATTTTTAATGAAAAACATCATTTATTACGGATTATCCATTGCTCATTATTTATCATTTACCCGCTAAATTTCATCCCTGAAAATTCTCTGTAATTCCGTATCTTTGAGAAAAATTTTAACAAAATGATCGAGTGGAAAACCGTTAAGGAATACGATGATATTACCTATAAAAAATGTAATGGTGTAGCAAGAATTGCTTTCAACAGACCGGAAGTACGCAATGCTTTCAGACCTAAAACAACTTCAGAATTATATGATGCTTTTTATGATGCTTCTGAAGATCCTTCAATAGGGGTTGTTTTGCTTTCAGGAGAAGGGCCAAGTCCTAAAGACGGTGGTTGGGCTTTCTGCAGTGGGGGAGACCAAAAAGCAAGAGGTGAACAAGGGTATGTTGGAGAAGACGGAAGACACCGTTTAAATATTCTGGAAGTTCAGCGCCTTATCCGTTTCATGCCAAAAGTGGTAATCGCAGTCGTTCCGGGATGGGCTGTAGGTGGTGGACACTCGCTTCATGTGGTGTGTGATCTTACTTTAGCAAGCGAAGAACACGCTATTTTCAAGCAAACTGATGCTGATGTAACAAGTTTTGATGGTGGTTACGGATCTGCTTACCTTGCTAAAATGGTAGGTCAGAAAAAAGCCCGTGAAATCTTCTTTTTAGGAAGAAATTATTCCGCTCAGGAAGCTTTCGAAATGGGTATGGTAAACAAAGTAGTTCCCCATGCAGAATTAGAAAATACTGCTTACGAATGGGCTCAGGAAATTTTAGGAAAATCTCCAATGTCTATCAGAATGCTGAAGTTTGCGATGAACCTTACAGACGATGGAATGGTTGGCCAGCAGGTATTTGCAGGAGAAGCAACCCGTTTAGCTTATATGACAGAAGAAGCTAAAGAAGGAAGAAATGCATTCCTTGAAAAAAGAAAACCAAACTTCGGAGACGATAAGTGGATATCATAAATTCTGGTAAACTATTTTTGTAGGCCATGAGAATCAGTAGGGAAGATCTTGAAAAAAATAGAGGAAGTAAAGAAAGTGAATTTCTTCTCTCTGTCGATTTTGAACAGTATTTGTCAGATCGGTCTTTTTATGCTAACCTTGATAAAGATTTCTCTGGGAAAAATTTTTTTCCGTTGATTCCATTAAATCCTGAACACGAATGGTATTATTTCAATGTAAATGATCAGGAGTTTGAAGTAGGCAAATGGTCTTCCGAAGGTTACGATTCGAGATTTAGAAGGATTTATCTGACGGATACGAAGTCTATTTATCCTTGGAAATATAAAACCTGTTATGGGATTTGTTCCGAAGAGAATAGTAATATACTCATATTTCCTTATTTTGATTCAATATGGTTTTACAGTCTATTTAATGTTTTTGTTTGTAAAAACTCTTTTAAAGATACTGTAAACTCGGAATCATTACTAGGCCAGGTATATTACTTTGATACAAAAGGAAGATTTATCAGGCAGGAAAAAGAAAGTTATTTTAATTTATTTCCTAATGTTGCAGTTATTGATAACGAGATAAAAGAAATAAAACTGGATAATATTAATGTATGTGAAGTTTATCGATATAACCTGTTTGTAGCATCTATCACAGACCCTGATAATAGAGCAAGAAAACAAGTTGTAGATAATAACGGAAATTTTATTTTAGATAAAGCTTATCTTGATGTGGTAGTTCGCCCTGCTGAAGAAACCATTTTTGCAGTAGATAAAAATGAAATAATCTGTTTCGATACCAAGGGTAATAAGAAAAAAACGTATACAGGTTTTAACCGTATTGATGAGGTTGGGGAGAGTTGTATCAGAGTTGGTTATGAGTCAATAGATGAAGAAGCAGGTTTTATTCTTATCAATTTTGATGGAGAACAGCCGTTGAAGCAGACTTATGATTTTATTGAAAAATGTTCAATGAGTCAAAATTATAAGTTTTTTCAGGGAGACTGGTATAATTTAGCAGGAGCTGAAAAAGAAGATCCTGAAATTGAAATTGTTCAGGCTAAATTGGATAAAATCCGATCAGATATAATGGTTTACAGTTTTCATCCCAATGGTAAATGGGGAATCATCAATGAAAATGAAGAAATTCTCATTCCATGCATATACGACTGGATTGAAGAATTAAGCGAAAATATTTTTCTTTTAAATGAAGGCGGGAGACTGTTACGGTGTTCAAGATGTATTGATGAATGGGACGGGGATAGTGTTGATGAATTGATCGTTCATGGTGGAAGGTGGTTTACTTACAGTTTTTTGGATGCAAAGCTTGAACCTGCAGAAATAGAATATGATTCAAATAATTTTATAAATTCAGTATATAAAATAGAATGACAGATTGGATAAAAGCCGCAAGGCTTAGAACTTTACCGCTATCATTAAGCGGAATTATTATGGGAGCTTTCATTGCAAAATGGAGACTTTATAGAGAAGGAGGAATTTGGGATTGGAAGATTTTTGCACTGGCCCTTTTAGTAACGTTGTTGTATCAGATTTTATCAAACTACGCTAATGATTATGGTGACGGAGTAAAAGGAACGGATGCAAAAAGAATCAATGAAGCAGAAGCAAGAGCAGTGGCATCAGGAAAAATTACTGCCAAGCAGATGAAAAATGCTGTTATTCTTTTCTCAGCATTATCTTTCATTGCTACGATTGCTTTATTATATGTGGCTTTCATTCCGGATTATATGAATGAATTTTATATTTTCATTGGTTTGGGAGTGGCAAGTATTTTAGCAGCAATCGGATATACAGTAGGGAAGAAGCCTTACGGATATATGGGATTGGGAGATATCTTTGTATTTATCTTCTTCGGGTTAGTTTCTGTATGCGGAAGTTATTTCCTGTTTACCAAAACATTCAGCTGGGATATGCTGTTGCCGGGAACTGCAGTAGGAATGATGAGTATGGCTGTTTTGAACCTGAACAATATGAGAGATATTGAAAGTGATAAACTATCAGGAAAAAACAGTTTTGCATTAAGAATCGGATTCAAAAATGCAATGATCTATGAAATGATCCTGTTAAATCTTCCATTGATATTGATCTTGGCTTTCCTGGGGATTAATGGATTCTTTGAGCAGCAAAACTATTATGCTTTTATTGTGATGATCTTAATGTTTCCTTTGACAAAACTGAGAAGAAGCATCATGTCAGTAAAAGAACCGAAAGAATTAGATCAGTATCTAAAGCAGGTAGGAATTATGACGTTTATAATGGCGATTCTTACGGCAGCCGGACTTAATTTATTTAACTAAATCTAAAATATAATATCATGAGTTCCAATGTCTACGTTGAAGCACAAATGCTTATCAGAAAACCGGTTGAAGATGTTTTTGAAGCATTCATCAATCCTGAAGTAACCACTAATTTCTGGTTTACAAAATCTACCGGAAAATTAGAAGAAGGGAAAACAGTAACCTGGGAATGGGAAATGTATGGCGTGAAAAACGTAGTGAACGTTCATCAGATTATTCCGAACCAGCTGATTAAAACAGTATGGGGAGAACCTTCTGTAAATGTAGACTATGAGTTTAAAACCATGGAAAACGGAACTCTTGTTGTTATTAAGAGCTATGGATTCACTCAAACAGGTGATGAGATGCTAAGACAGGTTAATGACAATACAGGCGGTTTTACGACAGTTTTAGACGGTTGTAAGGCGTATCTGGAACATGGGATTAATCTGAGACTGATTGAAGATAAATTCCCATCGAAATAGTTTAAAGTAAATAAACAACGCTTTGCGTTTTAAAAAAAACACGGATGGCACAAATGCTTTCACGAATGTCACTAACCTTATTGTGTTATTTGTGAAATTATTTGAGTCATTTGTGTTTAATCATATTTGAAATTAAATTTAAAATGAAAATACAATTCTTAGGGCAAAATTGTTTTCTGTTCACGTACAAGGACAAAACAATTTTAAGTGACCCTTTCTACAATTACAAAAAAGCGGAATCAGGTTTTGATATTACCGCTCAGAAAATTGATTACATCCTTTTGACCCATGCCCATGGAGATCATATTGCCGATGTAGCGGAAGTATTACAGCATTATCCGGAGGCAACCGTAATTGGAGTACCGGAAGTATGCGGTTACTTTACACAAGCTAAAAATAAAGATGATGTGAACTTAGGAGGGTCGGCAAAAATCGACGATCTTAAAATTTCCATGGTTCCGGCTCACCACACAAGTTCTTTCCCGGATGGAAGCTATGGAGGAGTTCCTGTAGGATTTATTTTCAGATTGCCTGAAGGTAAGAATGTGTATTTGGCCGGAGATACAGGTGTAATGGCAGATATGGAGCTTTTCCCAAGATTATATGGGAATATCGACCTTTCTATCCTTCCGATCGGGAGCCACTACACAATGTGCCCGAGAAAAGCGTCTTTCGCAGCAGCAGAGCTATTAAAAACGCCGAAAGTAATCGGATGTCACTTTGATACGTTCCCTGCAATTGAGATCAATCATGAAAGTGCATTAAAGCATTTTGCTGATAAGAATGTAGAACTTGTTTTACCAAAATTAGGAGAGACCTTCGAATTTTAATCAATAACAAGAAAGAGGTAATCTGAAAAATTAGAAAAATGAATATGATGCGTAAGGTATTAAAAACAAAAAAAGATAATTATCAAATTACCTCTCTCTTCACTTTAAACCAAAAAAAAATGGCAAGCTACCTAAATCACACCGCTACGACCGATTACCTTTGCTGCGTTCCCACCCTGGAGGATTCTCAGGAGCTGGTTGTTTAGGACTTGCCGTTGCAAAGGTAGGAAATATTTGTAAACTTCAAAACTTTATTAAAGAAAATTTGTTGAAAAAATGCAGTAGTAGAGCTAATCGGCTGACATTTAGGGAAATAATTTTTCAACTTTTTTCTAAAAAATTTAACATGACGAAAAGTCCATCAACACTAGGAATTATACTTTTTATCGCTACAATGATCGTTTTCTTTGTAGTGTACACTTTTTTTTCAGGAATCAATTATTTTGATATCTCACTGAAATCCAATGCTTTTGTATTGCCGATTCTCTATGCCGGGGCCGCATTCTGGTCGGTAAAAACCTATTGGAACAACCATAGAGTGGTAACTTTTAAAGAAGCTTTCAAAAGAGCGTTCGTTCCAATGTTCATTGGAGGAATTCTTTCGATTGTCAGTATTTATGCTTTTTTAAACTTTGCAGATACCGATGCAAAAAAACTTTTGAATTACCAATATGTTCAAAGACAGAAGTCGGAATTGGATACTGAATATACTTCCGCGAGAAAAATTTTAAAGCATCAAAAAGATATTGACGAGCTTGATCAGAAGTATAAAGAGAGAGTGCAGAGCTTTGCTCCAGACGCTGTAAAAGGAAAAGATATGCTTACCGCAAGTCATTTTTCAGGATATTTTGCAGCAATTCTTATATTTTACGTAGTTTTGTCGGTGTTTTTCGGAGCATTTTTCAGAACAAGAAGTATCTATCAACCCGAAGAAACAAATCAAGACTAATTTTTATTAAAATTAAATGAACTTATCTATAGTTATTCCGTTACTGAACGAAGAAGACTCTCTGGAAGAGCTTTTTTCAAGAATTGATAAAGTCTGCCAAACCAATAGTTTATCTTATGAGATCTGGTTTGTAGACGATGGAAGTACGGATTTATCGTGGAGCATTATTGAGAACCTGAAAGTACAGTATCCTCAGATCCACGCTATTAAATTTTCCAGAAATTATGGGAAATCTCAGGCACTTCATGCTGCCTTTGCAAGAACAAACGGAGATGTGGTAATTACAATGGATGCCGATCTACAGGACTTTCCGGAAGAAATTCCGGAACTGTACAATATGGTTATTCATGACAATTACGATATTGTTTCCGGTTGGAAAAAGAAACGTTTTGATAATGTGATGACGAAAAATATCCCGTCAAAACTATTCAATGCAGCAGCAAGAAAAGTTTCAGGTGTTTATCTTCACGATTTCAACTGCGGTTTGAAAGCTTACAAAAAGCAGGTTGTAAAATCTGTGGATGTATATGGAGATATGCACCGTTATATTCCGGTACTGGCAGCCAATGCAGGATTTAGAAGAATTACTGAGAAAGAAGTACAGCACCAGGCAAGACCTTACGGAACTTCAAAATTCGGAACAGAAAGGTTTGTTAGAGGATTTTTGGATCTGGTAACCCTTTGGTTTGTAAGTCGTTTCGGAGGAAGGCCAATGCACTTCTTCGGAGCAGTAGGAACTTTAATGTTTATCTTTGGTTTCCTTTCAGCATTGTGGCTGGGGGTATCCAAACTGATTGATGTAGCCAGAGGAATCTATGGCCATTTAATCACCAATAATCCTTGGTTCTACATTGCATTAACGATGATGATTATGGGAACTTTACTATTTGTAGCCGGATTCCTGGGAGAAATGATCATCAGAACGAACCGCGAACATAAGAACTATAATATTGATGAAGTAATATAATGGAAGGACAATTACCCAAAATTTATTCTAAAAAAGTAATCTTAGGATTTTCTATTTTTCTATCAACACTCTTTGGTGGGGTTTTATTATACCAGAATCTAACCGCAGTAAATAAGAAAGAAGAGGCCTATATTGTATTGGGTGTTTCTATTATAATCACGATACTTTCTGGAATTATAGTGAGTATTCCTGAAAACCCTAAAAGTTCACTTGCTTATTTGTGTGGCCTTGCAGGGGGATCAGTCCTTTCGTATTACTTTGTTCCAAAGTATTTTCCGAATGAGGAACAATATCCCAGAAAAGCAATTTGGAAACCATTAATTGTAGCGATTATTATTGTAGCAATTTTGGTTACAGCAGCAATATATTCGTTGCCATCTGAAAACTAAATTGTATCAATATACTGAATGAAATACCTCGGAAGTGATAAGCTTTCCGAGGTATTTTTTTTGATATTTTAATTTATTTTCTGATATTAGTGTAAGATGAAACACACACACAAATGGAAAATATTAGAATTGAAATTAAAGATATTACCGATCTGGATTCCCTTTCCAGAGAATATGATATTTCTAAAGAAGAGCTGATCGCCTTTCATAATCGGCATTGTACCCTGCACGAAATTATTCCCGGAAATCTACCGAAATACCTTAAATATATTTATATCCCTGCTGACAAGGAAAGTAAGCGGAAAGAGAAAAGCATTCTCAATTCACAAATAATACTTCCCGATGCCCCCGAAGAATCTAGCTACGGTGTAGTGATGACCACTGCTTTACCGGAAACAAAAATACACTACCTTGTTGATATTCAGAGAAAAAAGAAAGTGGTGGTGTCTGTTGTCAGAAAAAAAATATACATCAATGATCAGGAAATAGAACTGATGGTTGAAAAACTAATAGAAACTGCCGGTGAGGCTCTTTATCCATTACAAATTTCTTTAAAAAAAGATGGGCAAGCAGAGGCGATACTCAACGGAAAAGAGATCAAAAATCGTTGGAAAGAAGAATATTATCCCAGAATACATCAATATTATGAAGGCGAGGTAGCAGATGAAACGATCTGGAAGCTAAACAGGTTTTACGAAAACATGAGCGGAAGTACAAAAGTATTGCATCAGAATTTGTTTTTTGCAATTTACTTTATGCCACTATACACTGTATATCCTGATTATCAGAAAGAAGAAATACTTACTTTCTATTTTCCCTCTTTGGAGAAAGTCATCTCTTATACAGCTGTCTTTTCGCTGCAAAAAACACTTACGGATCATGATAAAATTCTTATCCATATAAAAGGAGTGCAAATAAATCCTCCCATTGCAGCAGATTTGAAGAAAGGCTCTCTTGATCTTCTCTATCAACTTAATAAGGAGACAAAAAGTATTTCTTCGATAGTGGGAAGATTATCAGCTTCTCATCAAAATAAGGGAATTAATATTGCTGTTGAAATATATCAGCAAAAATCTTATATTTGATATACCTAATCATTGAAATTAATAGTATGAAATATATTTCGACCCTAAAAAAATAGGGCATACTTAGATTTCGACCTATTTTGTTACCGGAATAATAATTTTCGGAGAGAATGATCTGTCTTTTAGATATTTCATGTAAGCTTCAGAACAAAATAAAATTGTAAAAACACAAAACACAATGAGCGAGAAACATTTAGTATGCCAGGGGGCTATCTGTAAATGCCAGTTCGGCACAGCTCCCGATAAGTTACAGGTGAAAACCCAAAGCAAAAGATACATTAACGATAAGGAAGGCAGCAGTAAGCTGATGGCTACTCATGTAGATATTGGTAAAACTTTCGAAAAAAATTCCTTTGGAAGTTGTGCTAAAATGAACAACAATCCCTGTCAGGTTACCATCACCCAATGGAGCGGGTACTATCAGAACATCACCCTAGAAGATAATAGCGGAAAAGCGCTGTTGGAAGACAGTAAAGCGACCTGTCCGATAGGAAGCCCGGATTGTATTACCATTATCAACCACGGACAAACAGCGGAAATTTCTCAGCAAAACATAGATAATGCACGCCCTGAGGTGCTTGCAGAAGTCTTTCCGTTTGTTAATTTGAAGAAAGAAGAAGTTGCAGATGAGGAAGAGGATATCGTTAAACTTTAAAAAACACATTGATGAAAATTATAGGAGAAACAAGACCCTTTACTTATCAATCATACAGCTACAGCCTGCTGGGCGTCACAGGAAATCCTAAAGTAAAAGAATGGAAAATAGAGTATAATGGGCAGATCATATCAACGAAAGCCATAGGAACTTTTAAATTTCATCCTAATCTGGCAGGAAAGAAAGTAAGACTTATTGCTGTAGTATTTCAGAATGGCAAAAATACTGAGCATTCTATTGAATTATATATTCTTTTAGGAAATCCAAAAATACTATCCATAGAATGGCAGGATTTCAGGGGAAAACCGATAGGAAAAAGAAAGGTAGGCTATCTGGATAAGATACAATTAGCCATTAAAACGATCAATATCCCCAAAGATGATACTCTGAAAATATCCGTGTATGAAGATGATACCACTGGAGACCGTACAATAGGAGTGTACACTACCAGTGGTGTAGATGATAGAGGATTTGCCTATCTGTATTTTAAACAGCTTAGTTTATACCAGACTAAACTGAATAAAATGGATTGGATTGATGAAAGCGAACACGAGTATTATATTAAAGCGGAATATAAAAATTACATCAACCGTACAGAAGAAAAGATACAGCTTATTGTACAAAATGAGCTTGTATACCATGTTGATAAGCCTCAGTCAACGAATATGCCTGTAGTAGTTAGTGCCTCTGACAACAAACCTAAGCAGGATAGTAAATCTAAGAGAGACGTAGTTTTCAATATGTTCTTTGATGGAACTATGAACAATATGACCAATACTACGGAAAGGATTAGAAAAACAGATGTATATAACAGGAAAAGTAATAAAAAAGATGATAGTTATACCAATTTCTACTCCAATGTGGCTTTATTGTATATGAATAATGATGTTAAAGAAAATGAAGATATTATTAAAATTTATACAGAAGGGATAGGTACGGAAGATAAGAAAATGGATCAGACCTTTCCGGGGGGAGCATTGGGAACAGGCATCGCTATTTACATGAGAGGTATTAAAGATAAAGTACAGCGGGGAATAGAACAAATGAAGGACTTTGCCGATAAAAAATATTTCGATAAAGGTGTATCTATTGGAAAGGTCACGATCAATGTATTTGGCTTTAGCCGTGGCGCAGCTGCCGCAAGGTATTTTTTGTCTCAAGATTTATTAATCATGATTAAGCTGAATTTAAAAAGTTTTCAAGATATTACCTTTAACTTTATTGGGTTGTTTGATACCGTTGCATCTTATGGTGTCCTCCATTTAAATGATGTTATAGAGCTTCAGTTGAAATTAAAAAATAGAGCAAAAAAGATAGTACAATTAGCTGCGGCTGATGAATACAGGAATAATTTTAAATTGACTAATATTGATAGTTCTGTAAAAGCGGGCGTAGGATATCAACTTACCATGCCTGGAGTACATTCGGATATTGGAGGGGGATATAGTGAAGTAAGTGACGAAAAGAGATATTTAGGGGAATATATGGTATATGGAGATAATGACATTACAGCGGAAAAAGAACTGGAAAAAATAAAAAAACGCTATATTGAAGAAGGATGGTATCAGCCAGAACAGTTTATGATTACAAAAGAACTTAAAACCAATTTTTCTAAATTGGATACCCTTTCTTACAGTCATTTATATACATTATATGGGATAAGAAAAGGGTTGTCTAATAGCTATCAATATATTCCTTTTGCAATTATGAAAACATTTTGTGAGAAGTATGGTAAAATGATCTTTAAAAATGGTGAAATTCAGGATAAGTATACTGTGAAAAATGAGCTAATTTCTATTAAAAAACAATTATATGATTATGCAATTGGCAATGATGGTATTAATTCTCTTGCAGTAACATTACCTAAAGAACAGCTAAGGTGGGTTCGAAATAAATACCTTCATCGTTCAAATAAAGATGATGAAACATTTAAAATGGATGGACGTTATGTAAATGGAAAACCGGAAAGAGATATTTTAAAAGGTTAAAAAAATTATTATGAAAAAATTATTAGGACTATTACTGATAATTGGGCTGTTAGTTAATAGCTGTGAAAAAATGAAAAATATGAATAATAAGTACGAATGGCTGACTTTGACAACTGCCGATATGGGCTATCCGATGATTATTAGGAATGGAAGTTTTTATAATGAGAAGGGTGAGGAAATTGCCGGAATTCCTGCTGATATGGTTTTAGAGTCTCAATGGTGGAGTGGTGATTCTGGGGTTGTTATTGCTGGAGAACAATATCGTTCTGTTCCTTTTGGGATGAAGATCAGATGGTTTTCTTATGCTGAAGACAAGTTTTATGAAGGCGATTTTAAATTGGATTACGAAAAACTGTCTAAGCTATTTAAGGAAGGATTAAACTGTAAAGAAAGTTCTAATTATAAATATTTTAAAGTATCTATTGCTCCTGGAGGACAGGTATTTCTTTATTTACTAGGAGGGAATTCTCTTTTGGTGGGAAGTTATCAGGCTAAAGAATATATTGTTGATGATTATTTAGGTGAGATGAGAATAACAAGAGAAGGAGCAACTCGTCAAACATATGTTGATAATAAAATTAAAGAGATGCCTCTTCAAACCCAACAGGAAATTTCAGAAAAAAGAATCAATACCCAGATTTGGAAAGATATTAACCTTCATTATCCATGGAAATATACTTTTAAAGTAGCTGACTTTAACAATTCTTTTGATTTGAAAAAACAGAAAATGGGGGTTGATTATATTAATGGTGAGGATGCATGGTGTATCTCTGACGTAGATTACTTGACCCAGTTCTCTCCCAAGGCAATTCCATTGGAGATCGATGGAAAATTTGAAACATCAGCGGGAAGAAAATTTACCATTCGTATTTATCCCGGGAATGTAAATGGACAAGAGCCCAAGATGCAGCCTTATGAAATAAGGAGAGGTCGTGAGCAGGAACTGGTGAAGTTGTTTAAAGATTTTTATACAAAAATAGGAAACAAGGATTTTGAGATCCATTTAAAACTTTCGCCAGATTTTAAAACTGGGAAAGTATATCTTAAGAAAGACAATGTAGAGCAGGAAATTCCTAATGTACAAGTAGATATTTTTGATATGACATTTGATAAATGATAAATAAGTTATTTCCAATATTACTCTCATTATTGATTAGAGAGCTTTGCATTAACATTAAATAAGCCAATACAAACATTATAAAGAGAAGTACCCATAGTAAATAGGGTATTTTTTATTTATTTTTACCTCCAGAATAACCATTAAATAATATTAAATGCTGAATGTAAAAAGGTTGTTTGCTGTTGCAATTCTATTATGTATATCCTCATGTTCAACCAACAAACTTATAGGTTCCTGGGAGTTCATTGAAGTCTATGAAGGAGTAATATCCAAAGTGGATACATTAAAAAATAAACAGAATCAATCTAAATGGGGGACAGGAGTTTTAGAATTTTATAGTAACAGATATTTTGTTTCCATGGATCAGAGGGGGCGTTATCAAAATGAAGGTAAGTGGCTGAACATGAAATATAATAATAGTAAAGATACAACTCGACTGAAAATTTCCTATATCAATAAAGACTATTTGTTGTTGTCATCAACGTCTGAGAAACCTAATACATGGTTTTATAAAAGAATAAAAGACAAAAAATAACATCTACCTGAAAACTGGAAAATTGAAAATTATCAGGTATTTTATTGTCAAAAGACAAAGATTTTTAGAAATTTTAATCCTATTTTTGTTAAAAGATATTATTGAAAGCCAGTAAAACTTTCAATAAAAGAGATCGTCATGATCATCAGTAGAATATTTAAAATTAAATATGAAAAAAGTACTATACACATTGATGCTGGTAGCAGTGGTTTCCTGCGGGAAAGTTTCTCCAAAGGGAAATATTGAAAAGAAAGATGTGGACGTTCCGGAATTTGTAAATCTGGATCTGAACGGTAAATTCCGTGTATTTTATGCCAGAGGAGAAAAGAACTTCGTGGAAATAGAAACTTATCCTAATGTAGCGAGTAATCTGGATGTAGATGTAAAAGATAAAACCTTGTTCATCAAAGAAAAAAGAGGAACAAAAGGGGTAGATTTTTACAATGTAACCATCTATTCAAAATACAACCTTGAAAAAATAGCCGTTTCCGACTCTGTAGAAGTGAATATTTCAAGTGAGATTAAAACAGATAATTTCAGATTGAATATGAAAAACAATGCAAGCTTTATGGGATCTGTCAACACCAGAAGGGCAGAGGTGGAAATGCATAACAGAAGCCGTGCTAACTTTTTAGGATTAACTAAAGATGCCATGATCAAAATTTCAGATACTGCAAGTTTAATTGCTCCTTACTGGAAAATCACCAATCTGAATATCGATTCCAAAAATGGAAACTATGCTGAGGTGAATGTAAAAGACTCTTTAAAGGGGAATATTCAAAACACAGCAAAATTTGTCTACTATAATGATCCCATCAAAGCATTTAAAGTAGAGAAAACGACGAAGGTAGAGAATAAGAAATTAGATTAGAGGGCTGGAAGAGGGGAGCCGGAAGCTGGAAGTCCTTTTAGTTTCCCGAACTTCATTTCACTTTTTAATTAAATTGAGAATATAAAATAAAAGGCAGAAGTCTGAATAGGGGAATGCAATATCTTCCATCCTCCATCTTCCCACTTCCAGTCTAGTAAAATAAACACATGAGTTTCAAATTTGAAAAATTGTTAATTTGGCAGAAATCTATGGATTTTGGCGAGCAAATTTTTAAATTGTCTCAATGTTTTCCAAAAGATGAAGCTTTTAATCTTACTTCACAGATAAGAAGGGCAACAGACTCTATAGCTCTTAATATTTCTGAAGGAAGTATTTTACAGTCAAAATTGGAATTTAAAAAATTTTTAGGATACTCGATCCGCTCTTTAGCAGAAACAGTAACCTGTTTATATAAAGCAAAAAATAGAAAGTATATTACAGAAAAAGAATTTGATAATCTTTATACTGAAAGTTATAATTTAATGAACCAAATTATAGCTTTTAGAAATCAGATAAAAGAATAATAGATTAGAGGGCTGGAAGAGGGGAGCCGGAAGCTGGAAGTCCTTTTAGTTTCCCGAACTTCATTTCACTTTTTAATTAAATTGAGAATATAAAATAAAAGGCAGAAGTCTGAATAGGGGAATGCAATATCTTCCATCCTCCATCTTCCTACTTCCAGCTTAATAAACAAGACAAATAATTAAATAAAAGGCAGAAGTCTGAATTGAGGAATGCAATATCTTCCATCTCCTAGCTTCCTACTTCCAGCCTCATAAACAAAATAATAAATCAAAAGCTGAAAGGTTGAGCCGGGACAAAAACAACCTCCCTCTTCCAGCCTCCAGCTTCCAAACTAAACTAAATATGAACACATTAGAAAAAGCGAAACTTTGGTTAAGTGATACCTTCGATGCAGAAACGAGAAATGCAGTACAAGCATTAATCGACAGCAATTCCCCGGATCTGGAAGATTCTTTTTACAGAGAATTGGAATTCGGTACAGGAGGTATGCGTGGAATTATGGGAGTAGGAACCAACCGCTTAAATAAATATACATTAGGACAGGCGACTCAAGGATTGGCCAACTATATGCTTGAGCAGTTTAAAGGAGAAGAGATCAAGGTTGCCATTGCTTATGACGTTCGTCACAATTCAAAAGAATTCGGGAAATTAGTAGCAGATGTTTTAACAGCAAACGGAATTAAAGTATTGCTTTTCAAAGATCACAGACCAACTCCTGAACTTTCTTTCACCGTGCGTGATAAAAAATGTAACGGCGGAATTGTATTGACGGCTTCTCACAATCCACCAGAATACAACGGTTATAAAGTATACTGGAATGACGGTGCACAAATTGTTCCACCCAACGATGAAGCGATCATCAAAGAAGTATATTCTGTAAAATTCGAAGAAATCAAATTCAACGGGAACGATGATCTTATCGAATGGATCGGAGAGGAGCAGGATGATGTGTACATTGATGCTTGTATTGAAAATTCTACATATCAAAACGAGGGAAAAGAAAATTTAAATATTGTTTTCACTTCTATTCACGGAACTACCTATACTACAATTCCTAAAGCATTAGCAAAAGCAGGGTTCAAAAAAGTAGATTTGGTTAAAGAACAGATGATTCCAAGCGGAAACTTCCCAACGGTAGAATCTCCAAACCCGGAAGAACCGGCAGCATTGGAAATGGCCATGGATCTTGCAAAAATTACCAACGCTGATATCGTGATCGGAACAGACCCGGATGGTGATAGATTAGGAATTGCCGTAAGAAATCTGGATGGTGAAATACAGTTATTGAACGGAAATCAAACCAATACAATCCTTACGTACTACATCCTGAACGAATGGAGAAAACAAGGAAGAATTACTGGAAAAGAATTCATCGGTTCTACCATCGTTACTTCTGATATTTTCTATGATATTGCACAGAAATTCGGAGTTGAATGCAAAGTGGGTCTTACAGGATTCAAATGGATCGGAAAAATGATCCGTGAAGCAGAAGGAACCCAGAAGTTTGTGTGTGGTGGAGAAGAAAGTTTCGGTTTCATGACCGGAGATTTCGTTCGTGATAAAGACTCTTGTGGAAGTATCCTTGTAGCGTGTGAAATTGCAGCATGGTGCAAAGCGAATGGTAAAACAATGTACCAGTACATGATCGAGATCTATGAAGACCTTGGAATGTATTATGAAGGATTGGTAAACATCGTAAGAAAAGGAAAAGAAGGAGCTGAAGAAATTCAGAATATGATGAAAAACTTCCGTGAAAACCCTCCAAAAGAATTAGCAGGTTCATTAGTGGAAGAAGTAAAAGATTTCAAAGAACAAACAAGCCTTACCATCTCTACTGGAGAGAAAAAAGTAATGAACGAAATTCCACAGTCTAATGTATTGATTTATTATACACAGGATGGAACTAAAGTTTGTGTAAGACCTTCAGGAACAGAACCAAAAATTAAATTCTATGTTTCAGTAAAAGATGCGATCTCTTCTGAAGCTGATTTTAAAGATAAATTAAAATCATTGGAAGCTAAAATTCAAGCAGTTAAAACAGATTTAAAATTGGATTAATTATTTGATAAAGCAACCATGATAAAAAAAATAATAGCAGTTTGTATACTGTCTGCAGCTGTAGTTTCCTGTAAAAAGGAAACTGCGGTTTCTGAAGTAAAGTCTGCAAACGACTCAATTGCTAAAAACGAAACCAAAGAGAATCAGTACAAACCCATTGATACAGCATGTTCTTCAGAAAATAAAACAGAAGATTATATTAAAGCTTTACAATGGTATCGTACGAAAATAGATCAGGAGATTGCTGGAAATACTCCGGAACAAAACAATAAAGTATATGATGATTATGTGAAAATCAGAGAGAAGTATACAGATTGTTTTAATGATTCACAAACTGAGATATTGGATAAATATATTGATTATCACACGGTTGAACCTGGAACTCAGCAACTTCCGGATAACATAAAGAAAATGGCTGCTGAATTGGATAAAGTAGGTCTTGAATTCCGTGAAATGGGAGAAGGACTTACAGAAATTCATTCATTGCCAGGATATTATGAGTCTGTTTTTAAAAATAAAGTGACTCCCGATTATGGAGCTTATATTTCACAGATGGCAAAAGACAATGAGGAAAACTATGCTGTGGATGGTGGCCTTTTAATTACCTGGGAAGAATTAGGCGAAAGACTGATCATTTGGGAAAATTTTATTAATAAATATCCTAAAAGCTCATTGATAAAGAAAGCAAAAGATAATTATCACAATTACCTGCTGGATTATCTTCTGGGAATGGATAGCGATCGTATTTATGACAGTGAGGAGGGAAAAATTTATGATGATAAAAGAGAAGCATACAATATGCTCATCAAAAAATATCCAAACTCTGCTACCGTAAAAAAAACTAAAGAACTAATAGCCGCTTATGATGCCCACACACCAGTGGATCAAATAGAAAACAAAATTAATCTGAGAAGATAATATTAGTAAATTTTAAATAAGAATAAAGTGAAAGTTTCAAAATTAGCAGCGAACCTGATCGGTTCTGAAATTGTAAAAATTGGTAACGAAGTAAATGATCTAAAAGCAAAAGGTGCAGAAATTGCCAATCTTACTATTGGTGACCTGAATTCCAATATCTATCCTATTCCAGCATTGCTGAAGGAAGAAATTCAGAAAGCCTATCAGAATAATCTGACAAATTATCCACCTGCCAACGGACTTTTATCTTTAAGAAAAGAAGTTTCCAAAGACTTAAAAAACAGATGGAACCTGGAGTACTCTCCAAATGATATTTTAATTACAGCGGGATCAAGACCTTTGATCTATGCCGTATACAAAACGATTGTAGACGAAGGAGATAAAGTAGTATATCCTACACCATCTTGGAACAACAATCACTATGCTTACCTTACTTCAGCCAATGCTGTAGAAGTAAAAACAAAGCCTGAAACCAATTTCCTGCCAACAGCAGATGATTTAAGACCTCACCTGGATGGAGCAGTTCTATTGGCACTTTGCTCACCATTGAACCCAACGGGAACAATGTTTACAAGAGAGCAGCTTTCTGAAATTTGTGAATTGGTGATTGCTGAAAACAAAAAAAGAGGAGCAGACGAAAAACCGTTATACCTAATGTATGACCAAATCTATTCTAACCTTACTTTTGGTGCAGAACACGTAGATCCGGTTTCTCTTTTCCCTGAAATGAAAGAATATACAGTGTATATCGATGGAATTTCAAAATGTTTGGCTGCTACGGGAGTACGTGTAGGATGGGGATTTGGCCCTGCGCATATCATTGATAAGATGAAAGCACTTCTTACTCACGTTGGAGCATGGGCACCAAAACCAGAGCAGGAAGCTACAGCAAAATTCTATGAAAACCCTGAGAATGTAAATGTATTCGTAGAAGACTTCAAAGGAAAATTAGAAGAAAGCTTAAAAGTTCTTCACGGTGGAGTTCAGGATTTGAAGGGAAAAGGCCTTTCTGTAGACAGTATCGAACCGATGGGAGCGCTTTACCTTACCATCAAATTAGATTATATCGGAAAAACAAAACCGGATGGAGCAGTAATTGGAAACTCTTCAGACCTTGTATTCTACTTAATCAATGAGGCTGGTGTTGCTTTAGTTCCGTTCTCAGCATTCGGGGAAGCTCAATCTGAGCCTTGGTTCCGTGCTTCCGTTGGAGGATTAGCTGTAGATGAGATCAAAGTAATGCTTCCAAAATTGGAAACAGCTTTGAATAATCTGAAATAATTAGATTAATTAAGTTATAAATGTACCAGTGTAACAATAGCCACCAATAAAAAGATTGGTAAATTGTTACACTGGTACATTGCTATATTGCTACATTATAGTAATTAACCCATGAAACCTCAAAAAAAACCTCTCATTGAAACAAAATATCTATTTTATTTCACATTGGTTATCATTCCATTAGTGATCATCAGTGTTTGGCTTTCCGGAACGGGTGATCACCGTTCATTATTTCAAAACTCTATGATATCAACCTCAATTTTGGGAGTTGTATTTTTCCTGTTCATCACTTTAGGATTGTATTATGGTCTGAAGTTAAAAGATAATGTAGGAAATATTTTAAATAGGGAAAGAATCAAAAAGTATGTTGATAAAACACCTACAATGGATGGTTTTGATTTTGACCCGCCTGCAGTAGGAGATGGAATAGGAGGTATCATTGTTTCAATTCTCTTATGGATTATATTTTCCATTTTACTTGTATTCCTTTTATCTTTTCTTGGGCTTTTCTTTTGGTCAGCAGTTTTTCTTTTAGGAGCAATGTTGTACTGGATTTTTTTCAGAGCATTAAGATTAGTATTTAAAAACTCCCGCAAATGCAAAGGAGATTTTGTAAAAAGCATTGGATTTGGCTTTCTATACTCGTTTGTCTATATTTCCTGGATCTATGGGATCATTTTCCTGATCAATTATATCAACTAAGTCCTAGGTGTTATTTTACAAAAAAATTAAATAAATATTAAAAATTAAATAAATATTTTGTAGTAAGGCTAACAAGGAATTATCTTTGAGCCCTTTATAAGCTAAGAATAAACAGGGTTGAAAACAACAACGATGAAAAAATTGAGATTTTTGCTATTGCCAATGTCCATATTGGTATGTTCACAAGAGGTGGATACACTGCAGGTAAAGGAGCTTTCACAGATGCCTGAACTTCCCAAAGTACAAACATATACCCTAAAAGATGGATCTGTACGAACGTATCCAAAGCCTAAATTGCTGGATTTTGTGACCAAACTGCCTCGAAATTTTATTGATACTAATAAAGACTTTGTAGCAAAAGATCATGCTTATTATTTAGGAGGTGCTATTGCCTCAACATTAATCCTATTGCCTTTTGATCAGAAATTAATTGATAATTCAAGAGAACTTGGAGAAAGATGGGGAATGGATAAAGATAACAACTATACTAAAGTAGGTGGGGTTTTCAAAATCCCTAAAGACATCGGATCTACACTGTATCTTATAGGAAATGGTTCTACATTAGTATTTCTGGGAATTGGTTTTGGAGCCTATGGTTTAATTAAAAATGATTACAGAGCACAGGCAACTGCCAGTGGATTAATGGAAAGTTTAATCCTTTCCGGGGTTTTCACTCAAACAATCAAAAGAATTACCGGAAGAGAAAGCCCGTTTATAGCAGAAGAAAATGGAAATAAAGGAGGTGCTTGGAATCCGTTTCCAAGTTTTTCAGCATTTGGGAAAAATACATCTAATTATGATGCCATGCCATCCGGGCACTTAACAACGTTTATGGCTGGTATTACTGTGATTGCCGACAACTATCCGGATGCAAAATGGATAAAACCTGTAGGATATACATTAGCCGGAGCTTTATGTTTTCAGATGATGCAAAGTAAAGTTCACTGGGCTTCCGACTATCCGGTAGCACTATTAATGGGATATTTTATCGGAAAAACAATCTCAAAAAGCAGATATACTTCCTCAGAAAAGACAATAGGAAAAACAAAATATAAATTTGACCTTATGGCATCCCGCCAATGGGAATATAATATGGTAGGGGTAAAGCTGTCTTTTTAATCTATAGACTCATTTAAATAAAAATCTATATCCGATTCTCACATTTTCATCGAAGATGTGGGAATTTTGTTTTTGAGAAGAATAAAAACTACTGATTTTAATGAGGAAATTAGACAGAATACCACATTTATAGGACAAACTAAAATAGTTTTCACTATTTTTGATCTGAATAAGCCATATATTCGTCTTTGTACAGATGATGGCTTGAAAAGATTTAATTAATATTTACTGAATGAAAATAATCGCTGTCATCCCTGCACGCTATGAAGCAAGCCGTTTTCCGGGAAAACTAATGCAGATACTGGGAGAAAAAACTGTTATTACCACCACTTATCAAAATGTAGTAGAAACAGGACTGTTTGACGAAGTATTTGTAGCAACAGATTCTGAAATCATCTTTGATGAAATTACCCAAAATGGAGGAAAAGCTGTAATGACAGGACAACACGAAACAGGAAGCGATCGTATTGCAGAAGCTGTACAAAATATCCATTGTGATATCGTTATTAATGTTCAGGGTGATGAGCCTTTCCTAAAGCTAGAGCCTTTACAACAACTGATCGAAGTTTTTAAACAGGACATACAACAGGAAATCTCTTTGGCATCATTAAAAATAAGATTGTCCGGAAAAGAAGAAATAGAAAACCCTAATAATGTAAAAGTAATTACTGATAATAATGGTTTTGCACTATATTTTAGCCGTTCCGCTATCCCTTTTCACAGAGAAACATCCTATGATGTAAGCTACTTTAAGCATATCGGAGTATATGCATTCAGAAAAGAAGCCTTATTACAATTTTCAAAACTGGAAATGAAACCATTAGAAATATCGGAAAAGATTGAATGCATCCGCTATCTGGAATACGGAATGAAAATCAAAATGATAGAAACCAATTTCGTTGGGGTAGGTATTGATACACCCGAAGACCTGGAAAAAGCAAGAAAGTTGATTTAATACGATGAAAGTGAGATCGTTTGAGAATATTTAAATCCAATCCGATGATTAGATAGCTCAGCTTTCTTCCTGTTTTTGCTTTTTATCCCAATTCCTCTTATATTTGAATTGATAAATAAGTTATTAAGAGGATTAGATATCTTACGAGAGAATCAATCAGAGAAGATTCTGCTCTCTAAAAATTTGAAAATAAAATATTATACCTTACATAAGCGTTAGGTTTTAAAGAAGATCCGGGATCATTTTAATGATGGAAACTTTCTTTAAATAACTATTTTAATAAATCTAAATGAAAAAAATAATATACTTAGCCCTTTTTACCGTTACAAGTTCACTGTATTATGCTCAGACTGCAAAGGAAATTATTGATAAAAATATTGAATTATCCGGAGGTCTCACCAATTGGAAACTTTTAAATTCCGTATTGCTACAGGGAAAAGTGGTATTAGGAGTTAAAGATGAATACCCTATAAAAATTTACCAGCAGCGTCCTAATCTTACGAAAACAATTATTGTAACCGGAGGAAAGGAAACAGCCATTGAAGGTTTTGACGGAAATAAAGGCTATGCAATGAATTATGCAGCCAATAAACTTCAGGAATATCCGGAATACGTACCCGAAAGTTTTGATAACGATTTTATTGATTGGGAAAATAAAGGCTTTGTTGCCAAATATCTTGGAAAAGAAAAAGTAGGAGAGGTCTATTGCCATAAAGTGGAGCTTACCAAGAATGTGAATAAGAATATGTATTATTTTGATACAACCACTTATATGCTCTTAAAGGAAATTAAAAAAGAAGAAACTGTAGTATATTCCGATTATAAAAAAGTAGGAAATCTTACGATGCCTTTCAGAATAGAATCTTCAAGCCCTAAAAAAGATGGAGATTATGTGATGGTGCTTAATAGAATAGATGTCAACAAGGTGTTTCCTGCGAATATCTTTAAGTTTTAATTCACCCGCAGTTCAGACTGCATAAAATTGATAAGAAATGAAAAATATTTTTTTACTGTTGCTTTCATTAACAGCGTTCTTGCAAAGCTGCACCAATCAAAAAAGTGAAATTTCTAAAGCTAAAACCAATGAACTTATGGGAAAAACAATATATGACTTTAAAGTAGAAAGCCTTGACGGTAAGGAAATCAACTTTGCAGATTTCAAAGGAAAAAAGATCCTGATCGTGAATACCGCTTCAGAGTGTGGGTTCACCCCACAGTATGCAGATCTTGAAAAAGTATATGAAGAATATAAAGATAAGTTGGTAGTCGTAGGTTTTCCAGCTAATAACTTTGGTGGACAAGAGCCCGGAACTAACACTGAAATCGGAAAATTCTGCCAGAAAAATTACGGGGTAACATTCCCAATGGCAGCAAAAGTTTCTGTAAAAGGAGATGATACAGCACCTATTTTTAAATATTTAACAGAGCAGGAGCTAAATGGAGTGAAAAATACAACCATCCTTTGGAACTTTACCAAATTCCTGATCGATGAAAACGGAAAATTGATTGATAGTTATGTAAGTACAACAAAACCTACAAGCGAATCAATTACAAAGCATTTGAAATAAGAAATAAAAAATTATATTTTTTACAAAGTGGATGGTTACATCCACTTTTTTTATTTTTACAGGATGAAAAAACTATTAACGATCTGTATTCTGATTCTTTTTGTAAAAGGATTCTCTCAGGATAATTATTTCTTAGGAAAAACCAATTATTGTACTCCTCAAAAACAAGATTCTAAAAAAGATTTTGAAATGGCAATTCTCGCCCTTCAATTTCCTAAGTATTATGGGGGAGTTACTAATCTGATGATGAAAGTTGTAAAGGAAGATTCTACCTATTGTGATGCCCATTTTATGGCAGGATATCTTTTCAGGTTACAAGATATGCATAAAGAAGCATTAGTAATGTATTACATTGCAGACAGTCTATCTCAAAATAAAGCTCCAATATTTAAACAGAATCTTGCTGTACAATATATGAAATTTGGGAAGGTAGAAAAAGCTAGAAAGAAATATGAGGAAATCATAAAATATTTTCCCGGTGATCCTGAAGGATATTATGGAGTTGCCAATACTGCTTTGGTATTGGAAGATTACGATAAAGGAATAGAAAATTTAAAAAAGGCAGAGGAACGCTATAACTATATAGGATCTGTAAAAATGGATGTAAAGTATATGTTTGGGGCATTGTACTGTCTTAAGGAAGCCTATGATGAAGCTCTTCCTTACCTGGATGAAGCCTATCCCACATACAAAAAAGATGAAAACTATCTGGCATTATATGCTCTTACCCAAATAAAGGTGGGCAGAAAAAAGAGTGATGAAAAACTGATTAAAAAAGCCCAAAAAACGTTCGATAAAATAAAAAATAAAAATATCGCTGAAAATATTTCAGGAAAACTGAAAAAAGAATTCTCTTAAGATTTGTTCTTACTTTAAAAAGAATACTAAGGAATTCCATAAATCTGTGCAATCTGTGATTAAATAAATATTACCATAGATTGCACGGATTTTTTTATGATTTATCAATTATCTTATCTGCAAAACAAAAAATATTTCCAAGTTTAATACTAGAGTAGCCATTACTTTTTATCTTGGAAGAATTAATCATAGCCTTTGCTAAAATATCTGTAGGTAAAGGCTTTTGACTTTCCAGTAGCCCCAATTTATTAGCAAACTTTATAATTCGGCTGCCCAGAACTTCACCGGTTCTTTCTGAATTTTTCCGTTCCAACATTCCGGGTTTAAAAATGGTGATTTTATTAAAGTGTAGTTGTTTTACAGCTTCTTCCAGTTCGCCTTTCATTTTAGAATAAAAAATCTTAGATTTCGGATTGGCACCATAAGCTGAAACCAGAATATAATCTTCCACATTATTTTCCCTGGCAGCTTTAGCAAATTCATACTGATAATCAAAATCTACTTTTTTCTGAGCTTCTTTACTTCCGGCATCTTTCAATGTAGTTCCCAAACAAGAAAATGCTACATCTCCCTTTACCATCCCTTTCCATTCTTCAGGTTTTTCGAAATTTACAACATGAACAGTAAGCCTTTCGTTCTCAATTCCAACTGGTTTTCTAACAAAAATATCGACTTCCTCAAAAGCCTTATCGTTGAGTAACTGATTGACCAAATCTTTTCCTGTAGCGCCCGTAGCACCTATTACTAAAGCTTTCATAACAATGAGGTTTGATGTGATGTATTTTCTTTCTTAAATTTACTAAATTTGAATAAAAGATAAAAGATAAAAGATAAAAGATAAAAGATAAAAGATAAAAGATAAAAGATAAAAGATCTTATCATTAAACATCTTGTCTATCATTTATAAATTATTATTAATCACATGACTCATTATACTTATTATTAATTACTCATAAAAAACCATGGATGCCAACGAAATACTAGACTATTGTCTTGCCAAAAAAGCAGTTACGGAAAGTTTTCCTTTTGATAATGAAACCCTTGTTCTAAAGGTAGATTCCAAAATGTTTCTATTGATGGGGCTGGAAAGACAACCCTTGTCAATCAATGTTAAGACAGATCCGGAATGGAGTGCAGAACTTCGGGAGCAATATCCTCAGATTACAGGAGCCTATCACATGAATAAAACCCATTGGAATTCAGTTGATGTAGACGGTTTGAAAAGAGAGTTGATTTTTAAGTTAATAGATCATTCTTACGATTTAGTATTTAAATCCCTTACTAAGAAAGTCCAAAATACAATCAATAATTCTTAAAAATGTTCAGGTAATGCTTCGAATTAAAATCAATTCGGGTATGGATTTTGTTATCAAATATTTGTGAAATATTGAATACACATTAATTAAAATAAGAATATATGAAAAATCACCTTTTATTATTCATGGCAGCAAGTGCATTGACACTTTCAAGTTGTAACAAAACAGAAAAGAAAACAGCTCCTGAAGCTTCAGTATCTGAGAAAGCGACAGAAAATTCTTCGGATAATCTTAAAATTGAATTTACAGGAACAGATAAATTTACAATTAAGAATCCAAAGCTTAAAGTGAGCTTATATGGAATAAGTGAGGGATTACAGGATGCTCCTGCAACCTTAATTACTGAAAAAGAATTTGAAGGAAAGGAAATTCCTTTTACTATTGAATTGCCGGTACCAAAAGATGCGGAAAGTAAAATCACTCCAAAACCTACAAATGGAGTAAAATATTATATTGCTACAGAATGGGATTCAGACGGAAATGGAAAAGCCAATGAAAAAGGAGATATCTTTATTGACCATGATAAAGCATTTCCTAATGTAAAACTAAATAGTGAAGTCCAAAAAATCTACGTAAAGACTTTAAAATAAAAAAATAAGAAAGGCTATTCAAAAATGAATAGCCTTTTTTATCTTAGAAATTAAATTCTTCTGTCAATCGTTTATCTTCATCCAGTCGCTCAATAAGTTTTTCTAATCCTTCAAACTTGATTTCATCATGAAGAAAATCTCTGAATTTTACAGTGATCTTTTCATCGTAAATATCATGATCAAAATCAAGGATATAAACTTCCACTGTTAACTTCTCTCCATTTACCGTAGGATTTGTTCCAATGCTCAACATTCCTTTATACTGCTGGCCTTTTACCTGTACTTCCACAATGTAAGCGCCTTTCTTTGGTAAGAGTTTGATAGATTCTGTTTCAATATTAGCTGTTGGATATCCAATGGTTCTTCCAATTTTCTTTCCATGTACTACCGTTCCAGAAACAGGGTAGGAATATCCTAACATTTCATTGGCTTCTTTGATATTGCCTGTTAAAAGTGCATTTCGGATTTTGGTAGAGCTGATATTATTCTCGTGAATATTAATGGCTTCCATCTGTTCAACTTCAAAATCCAATTCCTTAGACAGTTTTTGAAGAAGTTCAAAATTTCCACTTTTATTTTTTCCGAAAGAATGATCATATCCTATAATAAGGTATTTTACATTCAGTTTATCAATCAGGATCTGGCGCACAAACTCTTCTCCGGTAAGGTTTCTGAATTCTTCATCAAATTCTTTCAGAAACAAATTGTCAATGTCATATTTTTCAATACGCTGCTGTTTTTCCTCAATGGTATTCAGAAGCTTTAGATCTTCATTAGGATTAAAAACAAATCTTGGATGTGGCCAGAAAGTAAGGATGGCAGTTTCCAGATTGTTTTCTGTTCCTACTGTAATCAGTTCATCGATAATACTTTTATGTCCAAGATGCACCCCGTCAAACATACCTAAAGACAATGCTAGAGGCTTTTGAGAGGAATAATCATTAAAATTTTTGAAAACTTTCAAAACGGAAAAATTTGATTGCAAATATAAAGCCTTTATTTTGAATGTAGCGACTATGGGCTGGGGTAATTTGTTATTTTCAAAATAGGAAAAATTGAAGACAATATCTGTATATATGACAAAATAATTCTGGAAAATAATGAGAGGTTACTAAAATAACAATTAATTCCCTTGAATAGGTCTTAAATTTACGCTCAGTAATGTTTACAAAAAGCATGATAAAAATCTTTTTTTTACCAATTGCGTGTTTACGAAGAATCACTATATTTGCACCAAGAAAAAATTTAGCAATGGCAAACCAAATTAAAGGTAAAATTTCTCAAATTATTGGTCCGGTAATCGACGTTGTCTTTAATGATGTGGAAGCAGTTCCAGCAATCTATGACGCGTTAGAAATTACAAAAGAAAACGGTGAAAAAGTAGTTTTAGAGGTAGAACAACATATTGGCGAAGATACAGTAAGATGTATTGCAATGGACGCTACTGATGGTCTTAAGAGAGGTCAAGATGTAATCGGATACGGAAATCCTATTACTATGCCAATCGGTGAGGCTGTAAACGGAAGACTATTCAACGTTGTTGGTGATGCTATCGACGGACTTCAAGATATTTCTAAGGAAGGTGGTCTTCCAATTCACAGACCAGCTCCAAAATTTGATCAATTATCAACTTCAGCAGAAGTTTTATTTACAGGTATTAAAGTAATCGACCTAGTTGAGCCTTACGCAAAAGGAGGTAAAATTGGATTGTTCGGTGGTGCTGGTGTAGGTAAGACCGTATTGATCCAGGAGTTGATTAACAATATTGCAAAAGGGCACGGAGGTCTTTCTGTATTCGCCGGAGTAGGTGAAAGAACGAGAGAAGGAAATGACCTTTTGAGAGAGATGCTTGAATCAGGCATTATTAAATATGGAGATGCTTTCATGCACTCTATGGAAGAAGGTGGATGGGATCTTTCTAAAGTAGACCTAGAGGCTATGAAAGATTCAAAAGCAGCATTCGTATTCGGACAGATGAACGAGCCGCCAGGTGCAAGAGCTAGAGTAGCACTTTCTGGTCTTACATTAGCTGAGTACTATAGAGATGGTGGTGAAAGCGGACAAGGTAGAGACGTACTTTTCTTCGTAGATAACATCTTCCGTTTTACACAAGCTGGTTCTGAGGTATCTGCACTTCTTGGTCGTATGCCATCAGCGGTAGGTTACCAACCAACTCTTGCTTCTGAGATGGGTGCGATGCAGGAAAGAATTACTTCAACTAAAAATGGTTCAATTACTTCAGTACAAGCGGTATACGTACCTGCGGATGACTTAACTGACCCGGCTCCTGCAACTACGTTTGCTCACTTGGATGCAACTACGGTACTTGACAGAAAGATTGCTTCATTAGGTATTTACCCAGCGGTAGATCCATTGGCATCTACTTCAAGAATCCTTTCTCCAGAAGTTATCGGTCACGATCACTATGACTGTGCTCAAAGAGTAAAAGAAATTCTTCAAAGATATAAATCACTTCAGGATATCATCGCGATTCTTGGTATGGAAGAACTTTCTGAAGAAGATAAATCAGTTGTTTACCGTGCAAGAAAAGTTCAGAGATTCTTATCTCAGCCTTTCCACGTAGCAGAACAGTTTACAGGTATTCCAGGATCATTAGTAGATATCAAAGATACTATCAAAGGATTCAACATGATTATGGATGGTGAATTAGATCACTTACCAGAAGCTGCTTTCAACTTGAAAGGAACTATCGAGGAAGCTATCGAAGCTGGACAAAAAATGTTAGCTGAAAACGCTTAATAAATTAGACACAAGATACCAGATACCAGACATGAGACTTTACGTTGTCTGAAATCTGAAATCTGAAATCTTCAAATCTAAATTAAAATGAATATAAAAATATTAACACCGGAATATGTAGTTTTTGAAGGAGAAGTAAACTCAGTATTATTGCCTGGAAAAAATGGTGAATTCCACATCATGAAAAACCACGCAGGAATCGTTTCTTCTTTAGTTGGTGGGAAAGTAAAGCTTTTTACAAACTCTGTAGATGAAGCTTTCGCAAAAAACCTAACCAAAGAAAATGATAAAGACTCTGTTTTTTCATATTCTATCAAGAGCGGTGTTGTGGAATTTAATCATAACAAAGGAATTATCCTTTGCGAATAATTAAATGAAAAGCTAAATATATTTTCAAAAAAGTGTAACTTTGGTTACACTTTTTTTATTTTATTTCAATTCATGTAAAAATCTGATTCTATGAAGAAAAGTATAATCATATTCTTTACAATTCTGGGGGTGTGCCTCAATGCTCAGAATATTAAAACCAAAAGAGGAATTATCAATTTAGACGGGATCCCGGTGGCCAAAATATCCAATAAATCCAATGAATATACTTTCATGGATCTAAAGGAAACACCTTTATACACCATAAAATTTATTGATAAAAGTATTGTAGACTCTGTAAGGGACAGCTATATCCAGATCAATAGAGTATATAACAGGGATAAAACCATAGAAGTTGATTATTCTTCACCTTCTGCATTTTCCGGAGAAGAAAGATCTGCAGTTTATACATCCGTGAAAGATTTTAAAATCATTGATAGTAAAGGAATCAATGTGAAGACTCTTGATGAGCTGTTCTCAAACGTTCCAAAAAGGAAACTGGACAGTAAAACAAAGGATGCCTATACGATCAGAAAAAAGATTGACAAAATGAATCTTGAGGTAAATAAAGTAGGCGAGATCCTTAGTAATGGAGTTCCTGTGGGATATTTTACCAATCTGCCTGTAAGCTTTGGTTCAGATGATAAGATTCAGGAAAAGAGTTTTATAGATATTGAGATCTATGATGCAAAAAGTAAGTTCATAGGGAAATATATTACAACAACAAAGCAGCTAAAAACTGCTGGTGGAAAGTCTTTTACACTCTTCAGGGAAATGTCCGGAAGAGCCTCTATTTTAAAATATCCGACCTATAAAGCCCTTGCAGAACGTATGGCCATTATGGATCCGAATTTTATTAAAGTTCAGGAAAAAGTATCTGTAGGCCCTGTTACAAAAGATAGCCCTAATTAAATTTAGCTAAAAAGCATACGATAAAACCTTGGAAATATTTTCTGAGGTTTTTTTATTTACTAATATTTTAAAAATAGATTTTCTATTCGTGTATTCGCGTTGTGTATATTTTTTGCCATTAATACACGAATTTTCTTTTTTCCTGGATATAAATAATGATATAATAAGCAAGTGAAATAAGGGGTATCTGTAAGAACCCTTTTAGCAGAATTTTGTCCGGAAAGAATCCCAGAATTACATTTTAAAATAGGAGGCTGGATTCCTACGGAATGACAAAGATTATGGATAAGCAGCTATCATAAAATGTAAAAGCCATCCAATAGAAACGGGCTTTAGCCCATTTTATAATAAACATAAAATTCTATTGGCTTTAGCCAAAATCTATAATATGCCTAATCTCTAAAATCTGCGTGAGAAAAATAAAAAATCCTTCATTAGAAAATCTCTGAGAAAAATCAGAACAATTTTATAAACTTAAAATAACCCCATTTTCCTTCAATTGCTGCATTGGTTTTGAGAACCAGAACAATTCAAAATCTTCAAAATTTTCTTCAAATTTATTTTTAAGTTGCTGAGCTGTAGGTTTTTTCTGATTATCTATAGAATGTTCTTCCAAAATATCCATCAGCCATTCCGCTTTATCCTGTTCAAGCTCAACCTTTACAATATTGGTTTTTAGGTGGAATGTAAGAAGCGTATATGTACCAGAATATTTCTTTTTATTTTTTACGCGATTCTCAGCGATTACATTTTTGGTTAGAAAGACGACTTTTGAATTGGCTTTAAATTTAAAATCTTCATCTTCCAATAGGCTATCATGAATATAATCGGGATGAATGGTCGTTCTTGGAATTTTAAAATCAAACCACTCCTGAAGGGGAAGATCAAAATTAATTCCATGCATATAGTTGAATAAAGATTTTTTTAAACCTGAACTAAATTTATCATGATTGATTCCTGTTTTGTCTGTAAAATCAATATCATTATTGGCAAATAGAATTTCCTGTTTGATTGGGGTAACTCCAAATTCTTCGGGATTCAATCCAACCGGTGAATGGGCGGTCATTGCAAACTGATGCCAAAAACCACTTTGTAAAATTCCCATTTCAAATAACTGGCGAATCATTTCCATAGAATCAATTGTCTCTTGAACAGTTTGGGTAGGATAGCCATACATCAAATAAGCATGGATCATAATTCCGGCTTCTGTAAAATTTCTCGTCACTTTTGCAACTTGTTCCACAGAAATACCTTTATCAATTAATTTCAATAATCGATCACTGGCTACTTCAAGTCCACCTGAAACAGCAACACATCCGGATAGCTTGAGTAAACAACATAGATCACGGGTGAAGCTTTTTTCAAAACGGATATTCGTCCACCAGGTAACCACAAGATTTCTACGAAGAATTTCAAGCGCAACCTCTCTCATCAAAGCTGGGGGTGCGGCTTCATCCACAAAATGGAAACCGGTTTCACCTGTTGTTTTAATGAGTTCTTCCATTCTGTCAACCAGAATTTTGGCAGAGATAGGTTCGTAGATCTTGATATAATCTAAAGAAATATCGCAGAAGGTACATTTTCCCCAGTAACATCCGTGAGCCATTGTTAATTTATTCCATCTTCCGTCACTCCATAAACTGTGCATAGGATTGGCAATTTCAATCACAGAAATATATTGATCGAGTCTTAAATCTGTATAATCCGGAGTACCAATGTCTGCCTGTTTGTAATCGTGCCTTTTGGTGTTATTTTTATAAACGACTTCCTGATTCTCAATTAAAAATGTTCTTTTGTATTGAGATTCTTCATTGTGTTCAGGATGACAGACATTTTCGCATAAAAGTTCAAGAGGAAGTTCACCATCATCCAACGTAATAAAATCAAAAAATTCAAATACTCTTTGATCTTTGATTTCTCTTAATTCTGTGTTGGGGAAGCCTCCACCCATTGCGATTTTAATATTCGGAAAATTTTTCTTTATAAACTGTGCACATCTGAATGCAGAATATAAATTACCAGGAAAAGGAATAGAAAAACAGACCAATTTAGGCTGAACAGTTTCTATTTTTTCACGAAGAATGGTTAAGGTGAAATTATCAATAAATGTCTGGTGATCAGATAATTTTGAATATAATTCATCAAAAGAATTGGCACTTTTACCCAGACGTTCAGCATATCTGCTGAATCCGAAATCGGCATCAATATTTTCAACAATATAATCTGAAATATCTTCCAGATACAAGGTCGTCAGGTGCTTTGCTTTATCTTGAAGTCCCATATTTCCGAAAGCAAATTCCATATCATCCAATTGATTGAATCGGGAAGCTTCAGGGAGAAAGTTCATGCTGCAGATCTGTCTTGCCAATGTTGGTGTTTTCCCTTGTAAAAAGGGGATAACCTGATCGATCGTTTTTAAATATTCTTCTCTTAAGGCATAAATTCTCTGAGAGTTTTCAGAAATATTCTGAAGATCAATTTCTTTACTGAAAACCTTTTGTAATCCACTTTTTGAAAATAACTCCAAAATAACATCTATTCCCAAATCCATCTGATAACTGGAAATATTTTTAGTATTTAAAAACCCTTTAATATAAGCTGTTGCCGGGTAAGGAGTATTAAGTTGGGTAAAAGGCGGAGTAATAAGAAGTAGGTCTTTCAACAGAAATTTTTTGCAAAGTTATTCTAAAGTTCTTTCAGAAAAAAATTTTTTGTTCTGATTATAAACAGTTCTAAATGATGACAGTTTTGTCTTTGATAATTTTTCCCGCGGATCTCACAGGTTTCGCAGATAAAATGCAGTTGTGGTATTGGGATTCTTGATGAATATCATTGAAGATAAATTTCTTTAACGTAAAGTTTTATTTTTCGATGTGTTGTATTTTAAGAAGGCAAAGTATGGAATCAATTCCATTGATTCTTTTTAAGCGAATGTATTATCCATATAGCTTCTTTAGCGACAGAGTTACTTTTTTTGCTCCTAAAATAGAGCAGTAGGATGATTAAAACTTTGCGTTTTAAAAATTATTTAAACACAGCATCAGGTGGATTATTTTTGATGAAATTAAGAAAAGACTCTTCTTCAAAATACCCATTCTCATCTAAAATTTCAGGTGTTAAAACTTCTGCTTCGTCGGTGCTATCCAATATTGTTTTTTCAATGTATTTTCCTGATTTTCCTTCAATTACATTATGAAAACTGATTAAATATTCTGAATGTATAGTGCCTTTTGCAACTGTATACTGTCCATTTTCAGCAATTAGTGAACTGTTAATATTTCCGCTAATATAAGTTTCATTATCGTTACCAGATGCTCCAAACAGGATATTACAGGACAGATTTCCTGTACAATATAATGAACCATTGACGATTACATTTTTTGCCTGTATATTTCCAATAACAATAAGCACAATATAATCCTCAACAAAGAGGTCTCCGGAAAGAGTAATATCTTGGTCAAATACAATAACTTTATAACCCTCGCCATCCTTGGTTACTAAATTGAGAGATGTTGAGCTTTCATTCTCAGAAAGGATAATTATAGGAAGTTCATCCTCATTAGCCTGTAAAGAACTTTCTTTTATTTTTTCTATAGTTTCCTGATCCAGTATCTCAAGAAATTCTGAAAAGTCTTCTTCGTCTAAAGACTGATCTTCGAATAAAGAAAAATCCAGAGCTGAAGTAGTTACAGAATAAAAATCTTCTGACTGGTTTTTAAGTCGATTATATAATTGATCCTTTGTGAGTTGTTGTAATTCTTTCATGAAATTGATCTGTTTTTTCAAAAGAAAATAGATAAATGCAAGATAAGAAGATCTATAAACATTCATCGAGGCTTTATCATTTACTTATTCAGTTTTTTTTTGATATATTGTCTTATCTATTTTTCATTGTATTCTTTGAAAATTTGGAAACCAAATACAATATATCTTATTGGCCATGTCAAAAGAAACCGCTCCACTTATCAGCTATTTTAAAAGCTTTATTCCACTTTCAAAAGAAGAAATTGAAGTATTGGATGAGCGTATGATAGAAAGAAGAATTAAGCGAAAGCAATTTATTTTACAGGAAAATGATATATGCCAGTACTATACATTTGTAGTTTCCGGATGTCTCAAAATGTATAGTATAGATCATAATGGGGAAGAACATAATCTTCAGTTTGCTTCAGAAAATGACTGGATTGTAGATATTGATAGTTTTCATAACAGAAATCCCAGCAAACTATACATCATTGCCCTGGAAAATTCTATTGTACTACAAATTGAAAAAAATGACCTTTGGTATCTTTATACCTATTATCCAAAGTTTGATAGAAATTTTAGAGTGATTATTGAACATAAATTCATTGAACTGCAGAATAGAGTATTACAGAATATAAGTTCAACAGGAGAAGAAAAATATGAATTTTTTCTCAGACAATATCCTCAATTAGCTAACCGTATTTCTAATGTAGAAATTGCTTCCTATCTGGGAATAACACCACAGTTTCTTAGTAAAATCCGACAAAAAAGAATAAAAAATTAATTTATTTCCTTTTAAAATATGAAACTAGTTTAAGAATTGATCTTACCAAAAGTCAAGATGATTTCTTAAACTAGTTTGCTGTTTTTTCATAGCCTTTTCAAGTAATTTTGACCTAAACAAATATTAAAATTCAAACAAATGGAAACATTGAAAAAAGTAGCCGTAATTGGCTTAGAAAATATCGGAAAAGCAATTGCTAACGATTTGATAAAAAATAATCATGAAGTAATTGTTGCTTCAAGAAACAGCGAAGAAGCAAAGGATTTTGCTGAAAAATCAGGAGGACTTGCCCAAAGTATGAGTATTAAAGAGGCTATCAATACTGTTGATCTTGTTATTCCTGCTATATGGTTTGGCTCTTTTAAAGATTTTTTTAGTGATTATGGAGATATTTTAAAAGATAAGACCATTATTGATGTATCCAATCCTATTGCTCCTGATGGAAATGGGGGATTCAAAAAAATTATTGGTGAAAGGGAATCAGCGGGAGAGCTTAATAAAGCTATTCTTCCCAAAGGTGCTAAACTGGTAAAAGCTTTCGGAACTCTTGGGGCAGAAACTCTCGCAGGTGCTTCAAACGGGAGTCCAGTAAAATCTGTATTATTTTATGCATCAGATGATATGGAAGTAAATAATGATGTGGAAAAAGTTATTACGGACGCGGGATTTGATCCTTTAAGAATAGGGGGCATTGATCAGTCTATCCGAATAGAAGTTTTTGGTGATTTACATGAATTCGGAGCATTGGGAAAAGCGGTTACCCTTACAGAAGCGAAGTCAGTACTTTAAAATAGAACCAGGAAAATATTCTGATTATATAGATGTCATCAGATAAATAACGAATGTTTTGATTCATAAATGATAAAGCCGGAACTATTTGTCCGGCTTTCATCATATGATTAAAATAGTAATACTTTTACATTGAGCTTACCTTTTTACGGTCTGAAATAACATTCAGCGTAACTCCCAATAAAATCAGTGTAATTCCAATTAACAAATTGGTTGTAAACTTTTCATTAAACATAAATACACTTACCATTACAGCAACTACCGGTTCCAACGCTCCTAAAATAGCGACCGGAGTAGAACCAATACTTTTAATAGCATAGACCAGACACAAGCTGGAAATAACGGTAGTAAGAAAGGCAAAAATAAGAAAGTTAACAAAAATACTCATTGAAGGGATAGCAAATGACTGATTCCCAATAACTGATTTTGTCATAAAAAACAAAGACGTAAAAAGCATCGAGTAGAAGGTAAGCTTAAACCCTGAAACTTTCAATTGTGATTTATTGACAATTACCATATACAACGCATAAAATAGTGAACTAAGCATCACGATTCCCAATCCTGCAAAATTGATCTCAAAACCTGTTCCTTTTAGACATAAAACAATCACTCCGGCAAAGGCAAGAAATAATGAAACGATAGATAGTTTGGTTAATTTCTCTTTATAGAAGAAAAACATAATCAACGCTACAATTACCGGGTAGATGAACAGAACTGTAGAAGCAATTCCTGGAGTAAGAAAATCATAACCTATAAACAGAAATTCGGAAGAAAGGGCATAACATATTCCAAGAATAGCTAATATTAAAGCTTCCTTTTTATTGATTTTGAAATTTTGTTTAGAATAAATGAGATATCCTCCCACCAGTATGGCTGAGAAGAAAAACCTGTAGAACAAGGTGATGTCCATTGAAAAACGAGCCTGCTTGATGGGCAGGATAAAAATCGAAATCAGTCCGTACGAGACTGCCGAAAAAATACCCAATAAATAACCTCTAAGTTTTATTTGCATTGTATAGTTATAGTTTTTAAAACAAAAAAACCACTGAGTCAATAGATCAGTGGTTTTTTTTATTTTGTTTAAAGATTAGATCGGTTTAAAACTTAATCCTTGTTCCTGCAGTAATAATTGTTCCTGCTCTTTATAGTAACCACTTACCAATTTATCATGAATCCCTTCAAATGCAGCCAGAGTTTCATTAATCTCTGCATCCGTATGAGAAGCGGTAGGAATTAGTCTTAAAAGAATCATTCCCTTAGGAATTACCGGATAGACGACAACTGAAGTAAAGATCCCGTAATTTTCTCTAAGGTCTTTTACCAATAGAGTAGCTTCTACAGGAGTTCCCTGCATCATTACCGGAGTTACACAAGTATTGGTGTCACCAATATTGAATCCTCTTTCTTTTAATCCACTTTGTAATTTTTCAACATTTTCCCAAAGTTTAGCTTTAATCTCAGGTCTTGATCTTAATAGCTCTAGTCTTTTTAATCCTCCGATTACCATTGGCATGGTAAGAGATTTTGCGAAGATTTGCGATCTTAGGTTAAACTTCAGGTATCTGATGATTTCTTTGTCTCCCGCAAGGAATGCTCCGAAACCAGCCATTGATTTTGCAAAAGTAGAGAAATATACGTCAATCTGATCGTTACAGTTTTGTTCTTCACCTACACCTGCTCCCGTTTTACCTAATGTTCCGAAACCGTGAGCATCATCTACTAAAAGTCTGAACTGATATTTTGATTTAAGTTCGCAGATCTCTTTAATTTTCCCCTGCTGGCCTCTCATTCCGAAAACCCCTTCAGTAATCACAAGGATTCCTCCTCCTGTTTCTTCTGCCACTTTAGTCGCTCTCTGAAGGTTTTTCTCAAGACTCGCCATATCGTTGTGCTTGTAGGTAAATCTTTTACCTGAATGAAGTCTTACTCCATCCACGATGCAGGCATGAGAATCCATATCATAAACAATAACGTCGTTTCTGCTTACCAAAGCATCAATGGTAGAAACCATTCCCTGGTAACCGAAATTCAATAAATATGCTGATTCTTTTTGTACGAAGTCTGCCAACTCTCTTTCCAACTGAAGGTGCTGATCTGTTTCTCCAGACATCGCTCTTGCTCCCATTGGATAGAACATTCCGTATTCTGCAGCCGCCTTTGCATCTGCTTCTATTACTTCAGGATGGTTACATAATCCTAAATAATCATTGGCACTCCAGAAAATTACTTCTCTACCCTGAAATTGCATTCTCGGGCCGATAGGTCCCTCTAATCTTGGGAAAATAAAATATCCTTCTCCGTAATCTGCAAATTGTCCAAGAGGTCCTGGATTTTCTTTTATTCTTTCAAAAATATCCAACATTGTATCGTAATTTTTAATTAAAAAAGCCTTTCTTGTAGAACACGCAAAAGGCTTTATTATATCGTGATTTTATTTGTTCTATTTAATAAACTCTGTCTTAAAGACTTCGTCATAATTGTGGACACAGTTGTTAACAAATCCCTGTTCGGCCATCCACTTATCACTGTATACTTTAGTGATATATCTTGAACCGTGGTCAGGATAGATTAAAACAACCATATCATTTTCGGTTAATTCGTGGGACTTCGCATATTGTATAAGTCCTTGAGTCACAGCTCCTGTAGTATAACCTCCCATGATTGCTTCTTTTAAAGCGATCTCACGTGTTCTGTAGGCAGCCATTTCATCATTTACCCTTACAAACTCATCTACCTTATCGAAAAGAAGAGCAGAAGGGATCAAATTTTTCCCCATTCCCTCAATCTGATAAGGGTGTACATCTTCCTTGTGAATCTCACCTGTCTCGTGATAGCTTTTTAATATAGAACCATCTGCATCCACCCCAATAATTTTAATATCCGGGTTTTTCTCCTTCAAAAACTTTGCTGAACCAGATAAAGTACCACCTGTTCCGGTACAGGCAAAAAGGTGAGTGATCTTACCTTCTGTCTGTTCCCAGATCTCAGGACCTGTAGTCTGGTAGTGGGCATCAATATTCAGTTCATTAAAGTACTGATTGATGTAAATAGAATTGGGAGTTTCCAAAGCAATTCTTTTCGCTACTTCATAATAAGATCTAGGATCATCCGCCGGTACATTGGCAGGACATATATAAACAGTAGCTCCTAAAGCTTTAAGATAAGCGATTTTTTCCGGTTTGGTTTTGTCGCTTACCGCGAGAATACATTTATATCCTTTGATGATACATACCATGGCAATAGAAAACCCAGTATTTCCAGAAGTAGTTTCTACAACTACGGAGTCTTCTTTCAATAAGCCTTTTTTCTCTGCATTCTCTATAATATGAAGTGCGATTCGGTCTTTGGTAGAATGTCCAGGATTATATGATTCTAACTTGGCATAAACGGTTGCTGGAATATCTTTTGTAACAGTATTTAGCTTCACCATAGGAGTATGTCCTATTAGGCCAAGAATATTATCGTAAACATTACTCATTATTTGTTATTTTCAATAAAAATCTGACTGCAAAAATACAAAAAAATAAATAATTACTAAACTTTTGTTTGATTTCTAGACCATCGTTTCGTAAAAAAATATTTTCCTGTTTACAGTATTAGCAGGAGTTTAATCGCAAATTTTAAGCCAAATTTTTAAAATTTGTTAAAAACAATATAAAATAATATAAAAGCCTTATTTTCGCATAATTGATTTAATACTATGAAAAATTGGACTTTTAGGCAATGGAACACCGTTTTAGGATGGGTGATTTTCGTCATTGCGTTTTTCACGTACTTGTCCACAATAGAACCCAATTTCAGTTTTTGGGATTGTGGTGAGTACATTTCTTCTGCAGTAAAACTTGAAGTAACGCACGCTCCCGGAGCTGCTTTATTCCAGATAGTGGGTGCCGTGGCAGCCATTTTTGCATTAGGGAAAGGCGAAAATTACTCCATCGTAATCAACGCGATGTCTGCATTGTTCAGTGCGCTGACTATTTTATTTTTGTTTTGGACGATCACTCATTTTGTGAGAAGATTGCTAAACAAAGATTTTGAAGAAATTACAAAACATCAGGAAATCTCTATCCTGTTTGCCGGAGCGGTAGGAGCATTGTGCTTCACGTTTTCAGATACCTTTTGGTTCTCGGCAGTAGAAGGTGAGGTATACTCTATGGCTTCTATGTTCATCGCGCTTTTGGTCTGGTTGATTACGAAATGGGAAAATGAGTATCAGGCAGCAGACAGTGAAAGATGGATTATCCTTATTTTCTTCGTTTTAGGACTTTCCGTTGGGGTACACATGATGTGTATGCTGGCAACTCCTATGGTATGTCTTGTATATTATGCAAGAAACTATAAGTTTACCTGGAAAAACTTTATCCTGGCAAACCTTATTACATTAGGGATTTTGATCGTAGTTTTCAAAATTATTTTCCCTTTGATTATGACGATGTTCGGAAGATTGGAAATTTTCTTTGTTAATGGTCTTGGACTTCCTTTCCACTCCGGAACAATTGCAGCATTTATTTTAATGGTAGTGATTTGCTATTTCTTGATTAAGTATGCAAGAAAAGCAAAAAAGAATATCTATCAAACGGCTGCTTTATCTGTGGTTTTTATGATGATTGGTTTCTCTTGCTGGATGGTAATTCCGATCAGAGCGAATGCTAATCCACCGATGAACCTTAATGATCCGGATACAGCGATTGGAATGTTAGATTATTATAACAGGGAACAATATGGTGACTGGCCAACCATCTACGGACAAAACTATACAGCTTTCCTTGATGCAAACGGGATTCAGAAGAATGAAGATGGAAGCTTCAAAACAAAAAAGACCGGAGAAATCTACGAAAAAGATGAAAAAACCGGAACTTATAGAAAGACTGGAGACCGATTCAATTATGTGTTCAGCCAGTCTCAAGTGAGCTTAATGCCAAGAATGTTTAATGAAGATAAAGATGTAATGGCGAACTACATTTCGATGTACGGAGCACCTGATTTTACATTCAATTATGCAAATGAAGATGTAGCAGATAACCCTCAGGCTAAGCAAATCTTTGATGAGCTGAGAGCTAAATATGAGGATAAATCGATTACAGCAGCAGACTATTTAAAGGTAAAACCTTATAACCTTATTAATGTTCAGAAGCCTTCATTGCTTCAGAATATGGATTACTTTATTTCCTTTCAGAACGGATATTACTTTGTAAGATACCTGATGTGGAACTATGTTGGAAGACAGAATGACCTTGAAGGAAACATGGAAAGCACAAAAGGAAACTGGATTTCCGGAATTCCGTTTATCGATAATGTGAATGTAGGAAACCAGGATAAAATGCCTGCTAAATTCAAAAATGAAAGTACAGTAGCATTTTTCTTCCTTCCACTAATTTTAGGATTAATCGGATTCTTTTTCCAATTAAACAGAGACTTTGGAAGATTCTATGCGCTATTATCATTATTCATTATTACCAGTGTCGGAATTATTTTCTATACAGGAGTAAAACCTTTTGAGCCAAGAGAAAGAGATTATGCAATGGTAGGTTCATTCTATGCTTTTGCGATCTGGATCGGATTGGGAGCTGGAGCTATTTTATGGTTTGTACAATCTAAAATCAAATCGAACGGAGCTAATATTGCTTTAGGAGTTGTATTATTAGGAGTACCTTTTATGATGGGCTTCCAGAACTATAATGTTCACGATAGAAGTAACAGATATACTGCTTATGATTATGCATATTCAGTGTTAAAATCATTACCGAAGAACGATATTTTATTCGTGTATGGTGATAATGATACTTATCCGGTTTGGGCTATTCAGGAAACGGAAAGATTCAGAGATGATGTGAAAGTGGTTAACTTTACTCTTGCTTCAACACCTTGGAATCTTGACCAGGTGAAAAGAAGAACTTACAACGCAATGGGAATTCCAAGTGAGTTGACTCATGAGGATTATAGAGATGGTGTAAATGACCAGATCTATATGATGAAGAAGGAAGATTGGGAAGGAGTTTTCTCTATGTTGAAAGAGCAAGGAGTTCCGGATACAGAATTCAAAGACTTCAGAAAGTACCTTACACAAGATTCTTTAACGCTGAAAGATGCAATTAAGTTTATCAAATTCAAATCTCCTGAAAAAGATCAGTTATTGAAAATGTACTTCGGAGAAGAGAAATATGAAAAGTATAACATTCTTCCGGTAAACAAATTTATTCTTCCGGTAAATAAAGAAAATGCTTTAAAAGCTGGAATTATCAATCAGGCTGATCTTCCAAATGTAGCGAATCAGATCATGATTACTTATAAAGGAAATACACTATATAAAAATAACCTGATCTTGATGGATTTATTGGCGAATTTCGATTGGAAGCGTCCAATTAACTTCTCTTCAGGAGGTATTTATGACAGTGAAAACATTTTCTACCTTAATGACTATCTTCAGTTTGACGGATTCAGCTACAGATTAATTCCAATCCAAACGCCACCTTCAGCAGACGGAGATATGGGTAGAGTAGATGCCAACAACCTTTATAATGTGGTGAAAAACTTCAGATGGGGTAACTTTAAAGATCTGAATGCTCACTTTGATGAAACGGCAACGTCTAATATCATCAGCTACAGAATGTCAGCAAGCAGAGCCGCTTCAGCATTAGCATTAAGCGGACAGAAAGCTAAAGCATTAGAGATCCTTGATCTTGCAGCTAAAGAAATCCCTGCTGAAAAATACAATGATCCACGTTCTTTAAGTTCTATTGTAACCGGATATATTATCGCAGGACAGGAGCAAAAAGGATTACAACTCGCAGAAGTCCTTAAAAAGGGAATCTTTGATGAGTATGATTACTACTTAAGCCTTTCTAAAGCAGATCAAAGTTACTTAAGAAGACAGATGAGAACAAAACCAATGGAATATTCTCTTGTGGTAGCAGCGGTTACAGATGCTTATATGAAGATCGGACAAAAAGAAAAAGCATATGCTTATCTGGTAAAATCCATTGAACCGATTGATAAAAAATTCAATGCTTTTGTAAAAGAACTTCAGGAGATGGGCAAAGAAAAAGCAATGAAAGAATCTGAAGATGTTCAAAAGATCACACCATTCTACCAATATTTATTTGACGTTATGGAACCTTTTGATTCAACTTATTCTAAGGAAAAAGAAAATCAGATTACTTCAGCAATTATCAAAGCAACACAATAAAATACTTTTAAAAACGGAACTTCGGTTCCGTTTTTTTGTTATTGGCAGTCCTGAATTTTAAGATTATATTTGTGAAACTAAAAAAGCATAATGGCTGAAACACAAAAAAGCAAACTCCCAATATATGCCGTAATCATTACGGTTCTTTTTAAACTTATTTTCTTATTAACTCATTACATTCAGGAGGATGCTTTCATCACCTGGAGAGTAGCTCAGAACTTGTTGGATTACGGGGTAATTGGTTTTAATGGCGATACTAAGATTTCTGCTTCTACCACCCATTTGTACGTTTTTGTGTCTTATATTTTCAACCTTATTTTTGGTAAAGAACATTTTATTGAACCTCTTTTGATTTTTAATTCCTTATTATTTACGATTGGAACGTTGTTCCTATCTCATTTGGTTCTTAAAAATCCTTGGCACAAAGCTATTTTTATCTTTTTAATTGGAATTCTACCTCCTGCCATCAAGATTTCAATCCTGGGAATGGAGTACGGAATTTTGTTCTTCCTGGAAATGTCTTTGTTGTACTATGGTTTCCATAAAGGGAAAAAATGGGTGCTTACTCTTCTTCCGATCCTGATCATGTTTACAAGGGTAGATACGGTTATCTTCCTTGGAATTGTATTTCTGGTTGATCTGTTCTGGAATAGGAAGATCCGATGGAATTATATTTTTGGAGGAATTTTAGGCCTTTTATCAACAGTTGCTTTCAACTGGTTTTACTTCGGAGAAGTGGTTAATAACACTATTACTGCTAAAAAATTACTTTACGAACAACAATTGACCTTCGGAGAACATCTCAACTATTTCCTGGTAAGTTTTGGGAATTTCTGGGGAATGCTGAAGGTTCCCGGCGCTTTTAATCCCATCACGATTATTGTTCTTATTTTTGAGATACTTTGCTTTATTTATCTGATCAGACAAAGAGAAAAGAGGAATTATTTCTTATGGATGATCTTTATTTTCGGATGGGTAAAACAGATTATTTTTATCTCTCAAAAAAGCTTATTCGACTGGTATTATTGGGTTCCTCAGCTTTTACTTTTTGTTCCGGTTCTTATTTTTGTATTAGAGCAGAAAGAGAGAAGAAAATTATGGCTGTCTATGCTTGTTATATTTTATATTGTCCCGATGTTGGCTTTCCAGACCATTCATTCTATTGCAACAGGAAACGGAGAATGGAACTATCGTAGAACTATCGGACGGTTCTTAAACAAGTATGAGAAAGATAAAAATCAGTGGATTTTATTGGAGCCTGCAGGATATGTTCCTTATTTTTCAGGATTAAAAACCATTGATGAAGTAGGATTGGTAGACAAACAGATTCAGGAAGAGATCAAAAAGGATAAAACAAATTACTGGATCAATACCGTTAAAAACAGAAAACCAAAATACCTGCTTTCTTACCAGAACTTATACAAAGGAAAAAATGCAGACTATTATCAAACTCACTATAAATTACTGAAAGAATTCAGAGTAAAAGATCATCTGAAAAACGATAATAAAATATTGGAAAAGATCTACAACCTGAAACCTTCCGGAACAGACTATAATCTGTATATCAGAGTTGATTAAAAGATTAAAAATTGAAGAGTAGCGTAATAAGGAATGAATAAATTCACTCTAAAATCTAATACCCTATGAAATATTGTGCTTTTCTCCGCGGCGTAAATGTAAAAGGAACAAATATGAAAATGACGGATGTCTGCCAGGTTTTTAAAGAGGCTGGGATGAAGGACGTTGTGTCCATATTAGCTTCCGGAAATATTGTATTTTCATCTGATAAAAATACAGATGAATTGAAAACAATTTTAGAGAAAGCCATGTCAGAATACTTTTCCTATGAAGCTTTTTTGTTTATCAAATCTCAGGAAGAAACCGAAGCCTTCTGGAAAAATATTCCTTTTGAAAAGAATGCAGATCTTCATATTTATGGTTTTGTAGGAACATCTGGAGTAGAACATGTCTTGATGGCTGAGTTTGAAAAATCAACGCAGGCAGCTAATGAAAAAGCAGAAATTGTTAATGATATATTTTATTGGCAGGTTCCTAAAGGAAACACTCTGGATTCTACTTTTGGAAAGGTCTTGGGAAAGAAGAGCCTGAAAGATCAGATGACCAGCAGAAATGTTAATACATTTGAGAAAATTCTGAAAAAGATGGTATAGCTTTTATTTGCAATACAAAAATTCAATAGGAACGGGCTTTAGCCCGTTCTTTTTAATATAAGCAATTCCATAGGCTTTAGCCTAAATGGAGAGTAGATTGATAAGGAATGAATAATTTCATTCTAAAACTCTAAAACGAAAACCTCTCCCCAAATAATTTCCAAGTCTGAAACTTTCTCAGTATTTTTACTGAACTTTTTAATAACAACAAAATGATTCAGTATTTAGATAATATTCAGCACAAAGATTCAAAGAACTTTTTCCTTATCGCAGGGCCTTGCATTATTGAAGGAGAAGATATGGCATTGAGAATTGCTGAAAAAGTAATCAATATTACAGACAAGTATAATATTCCTTATATTTTCAAAGGGAGTTTCAAAAAGGCCAACAGAAGCCGTGTAGACTCTTTTACAAGCATTGGAGAAGAAAAATCTCTTGAAATCCTTAAAAAAGTTGGGGAAACTTTCAATATTCCTACTACGACTGATATTCACGAAAATGAACATGCTGCACTAGCTGCGCAATATGTAGATGTTCTTCAGATTCCTGCATTCCTTGTACGTCAAACAGACCTATTGGTTGCTGCAGCGAAAACAGGAAAATGTGTGACCCTGAAAAAAGGACAGTTTCTTTCTCCGGAATCTATGAAGTTTGCTGTTCAGAAAGTGACGGATTCTGATAATCAGAAGGTTGCAATTATTGAAAGAGGAAATTCTTTCGGATATACAGATTTGATCGTAGATTACAGAGGAATTCCTACCATGAGAGAATATGCACCGGTGATTTTGGATGTGACACATTCATTACAGCAGCCTAACCAAAGCTCAGGAGTAACAGGGGGAAGACCAGATCTTATTGAAACCGTTGCTAAAGCAGGGATTGCAGTAGGTGCAGATGGAATTTTCATAGAAACTCACCCAACTCCGGAAACAGCATTATCTGATGGCGCCAATATGCTAAGACTAGATTTATTAGAAGATTTATTACAAAAATTAACAAGAATTAGAGAATCGATTTTGTAATTGTTAAAAAAACATTAATTTTAGAAATTCTAAAATATTTCTTTTGAAAAAACTAGTTTTACCGCTAAGCCTTATGGTTCCTGTACTGCTTTTCTCTCAACAGAGGAAAAAAGATACATCAACGACTAAAGTAACCGATATAGAGGAAGTTGTCTTCCAGAAAAAAATAATAGGAAAGACAAGTGACATTACCAATGTTAAAATTTCTGCGAAAGAAGCTAAAGCTGTAGCTTCTATCAGTGGCGGAATTGAAGGATTGATTAAAACATTACCTTCCGTAAACTCCAATACTGAGCTTTCTTCCCAATATATGGTACGTGGTGGAAACTATGACGAAAACCTTATCTACATCAATGATATTGAGATTTATAGACCTTTCCTGATTAGAAATTCTCAGCAGGAAGGGATGAGTATTATCAATCCGGATATGGTGTCAGCAGTGAACTTCTCAGCAGGAGGATTTGAAGCTAAATATGGTGATAAAATGTCTTCTGCTTTAAATATTTATTACCGTGAACCTGAAAAATTTGAGGTTTCCGGAGAAGCAAGCTTAATCGGTGGGAGATTAACAACCGGCTTAGCTTCCAAGAATAAAAAGTTTACAGCATTATTTTCAGGAAGATACAGAAATACAAATCTTGTTCTGAATACGTTAAAAGAAGATACAGATTTTAATCCTAGTTACTGGGACTTTCAGTCTTATCTGAACTATCACGTTAATGATAAACTTTCCATGTCATTCATAGGATATTATTCTAAGAATGATTATGAAATGATCCCTAAAGGGAAAAGTGTTACTTTTGGAAGTCTTCAGCAGCCTATTACTGTAAATATAGGATATGGTGGTAAAGAAAATGACCAGTATAAAAATATGATGGGTACATTTTCTGTGAACTATAAGCCCGCAGACAAATGGAAACTTACATTAGATGCATTTGCTTATCAGAACAGAGAAAGAGAATACTATACCATCCGTTCAGAATATGATTTACAGACATTCGATCCTATCACCAAAGAACCTGTTTCTAGTTATGATACCGGAGCGCAGACAGAACATGCCAGAAACGATTTGTTTGTAAGAACTTATGGAACTCAGCTTAGAGCAAAGTTTTCACCTAATGTCAATACAGATATTGAAGTTGGATTCAAATATGAAAAAGAAAACCTTAAAGATCTTACCAATGAATGGAAACTGGTAGATTCTGCAGGATACAGTCTTCCAAGACCGGAAGTTATTGATCCGAGATCAGGAACTACAACAGGAGATCTTAGATTGTTCTATCATATTGCCGGAAATAATAATATAGAGCCTACAAGATTATCCGCTTATGCTCAGTATTCTCAAAAATTCTACTGGGGAGCAAGCAAAGTATTTTTAAATGCCGGAGTAAGAGTATCTAACTGGAGTTTCAATAAAGAGACCATATTCTCGCCAAGAGTTCAGTTTGCTATCAAACCGGACTGGGATACCGATATGTTGTTTAAACTTTCGGGAGGTATCTATTATCAATCACCTTTTTATAAGGAGATTAAAGATCTTGATGGAAACTTCAATTCGAATATTAAATCCCAACGATCTATCCAGGCCATTCTTGCTAATGACTACGAATTCTATATGTATGACAGACCGTTTAAACTAACAACGGAGCTTTATTACAAGAAAATGGATAACCTGATTCCGTATTATATGGATAATGTGAGAATCCGTTATTCAGGAGAGAATAATGCAAAAGGATATGCATACGGAATTGATACAAGATTATTCGGTGAATTTGTTCCAGGAGTAGACTCTTGGTTATCTGCGAGTTATGCTAGGGTATATGAAAATATTGATGGAAAAGGAGATATCCCAAGACCAACAGATCAGAGATTTAGAGTTGCTTTGTTCTATCAGGATTATATGCCACAATTCCCATCCATGAGGGTGAATCTTACATTGGTATATGCAATGGGATTACCAACAGGTTCTCCTGTGATGTTTAATGATAATGGTAAACCTGATTTTTCTTCAGCATATAATTATCAGCAAACTTTACCTGCTTATAAAAGGGTAGATATTGGATTAACAAAAGTATTTATTGATCCAAAAGATAAAAATAAGAGATCAGGTTTCTGGGGCAACTTCCAGGAATTATCACTTGGAGTTCAGGTTTTCAACGCATTTAATATCAATAATACAGTGGCTAACCAATGGATCACGGATTACAATACAAATTATATGTATCCGGTTCCAGTACGTCTTACAGGGCGTTTCTTCAATGTGAAGTTAGAATTCAAACTGTAAAATCTTAATCTGCATTATCTGCGAAAGAATATAAAACAACAATCCTCTGAATTACTTTTCAGGGGATTTTTTATTTGCCTGAATTTTATAACAAGATTACAGAATTTTATAACAACAGTTTCTTAGATATTTTTACCTTTGTCTTATCAATGAAAAAGATTCTAGCCATACTATTCTCTATTTTCTACTTCGGATTCTCTTCCGGAGCAGCATTTAGTGTTCATTATTGTATGAAGGAATTTGTTTCTGTAAGTCAGAAAGTTGATGATATTTGTGGTAAATGTGGAGTCAAAGATAAAAAAGGATGCTGCAAGACGGAGATCAAAGTTGTAAAAGTAGATGATTCTCAAAAATCAGATCTGCTTAATGTTGATTTTTTAGGACAGATTGCGGAAATCCCATTGAAACATCAGTTTGTCTTTGTAGACAGATCTTTTTCGGCAACCAAATTTACTCAGATTCAGATCAATGCACCTCCGGAATACAAGCCGGTACCTATCTATATCAATCATTGTAATTTTAGAATTTAGAATGAGTCAGTCGTTTCGATGTTAAGATAACATCGTTAGAGACGACACGTCTTGGCGCATTACCTGTGCATTACCATTATTCTTTATTAAAAAATTAATTCTAAAATTTAAAACAATGAAAAAGTATATCATTACAGCAGCCCTATCTTTATTTTCAATTATTTCACTTTCAGCACAGTCTAAAAAAGACGCTCAAGTTTCAAAGCTGTATCAGAATTATATCGCAATCAAATCAGCTTTAGCTTCAGATGATGCCGACAAAACTTCAAAAGCGGCTACCGAATTCATCAAGACAGCTTCTACGATCGATTATAAGCTCGTTTCTGAAGGAAATCTGAATATTCTCAGAAAAGATGCTTCTGCCATTTCTGAAGCAAGAACAGTTGCATCTCAAAGAGAAACATTCTTCAACCTTTCAGATAATATGATTGCTCTTACAAAAGAGTTCAAACTTTCTGAAAAGCCGGTCTATGTACAATATTGCCCAATGGCTGATGGGAGTTGGTTAAGTGATGAAAAACAGATCATGAATCCTTACTACGGAAAATCTATGCTTTCATGTGGAAGTGTAAAGTCAGAAATTAAATAATAATTGTATTTGTTTTTAAAACAATTAGTTGTAGGGTTTAAGTGATTTTTAACTTTAAGCTCTACAACTTCTAAAAAGTTCGAAATATTATGAAAAAATTATTAATGTTTCTGGTGCTTTTGTTTTCTGTTTTTACGTTTGCACAAACAACAAAAACCTATTATACCTGTCCTATGCATCCTGAGGTGGTCTCTTCAAAACCTGGAGACTGTCCAAAATGTAAAATGACATTGGTAAAGAAAACGGTTGTAATACAGCCTAAAGTTGTGGCGAAGCCGGCTGTAAAAACGATACCCAAAGTAGAAGCAAAGACAAAACCGGTAGAAATTAAAGTAAATAAAACGAAGGTTGATGTTAAAAAACCAAAAAAGACTGAAGAAGCCAAGAAAGTAAATGCAGTAAAGAAAGCAGAGCCGGCTCAGGTGGCTAAACCAGCTCTAAAACCAATCAGTGCATCCCCAAATATATCTCAATCAAGTCCTAAAACCAAGGCTTCAATCACTTATACTTGTCCTATGCATCCTGAAGTAACTTCAGATAAGCCGGGAAAGTGTCCTAAATGTGGGATGGAATTGGTGGAAAAAGAAGATCATCAGCATGTTGTTGAAGATTCAAAAGAAGAAAAGTCTATTCTAAAAAGAAATTCTGAGAATGGAAAAATTACTTTTGGAGGAAAGACGGTTCGGTATGATCTGTATGTAAAAGATACCATTGTCAATTTTACAGGAAAAAACAGGAGAGCCATTGCAATCAATGGTAAGCTTCAGGCTCCTACATTATATTTTACAGAGGGAGATACTGCAGAAATTTATCTGCACAATATGCTTAAAGAGAATACAGGACTTCACTGGCATGGGGTGATTTTACCTAATGAGCATGATGGAGTTCCTTATCTCACCACAAAACCTGTAACTCCCGGAGAAACACATTTATATAAATTTAAAATTTCTCAAAACGGAACCTATTGGTATCATTCACATGAAGCATTGCAGGAACAGATCGGAATGAACGGGATTTTGGTCTTTAAAAAGCGAGAAGGTGAACCCAAAACAGAATATAATGCAGAAATCCCAGTATTATTAGGCGATTGGAGTGATGATGATCCTATGCAGATTGCCCGAAGACTTCACATGGCCAATACAGATTGGTATGCTGTAAAGAAAAATGCTGTTCAGAGCTACTGGGAAGCCATTAAATCCGGAAATTTTGGAACAAAAGCTCTGAATGAATGGAAAAGAATGGAAGCAATGGATGTAAGTGATGTGTATTACGATAAATTCCTAATCAATGGAGTTCCAAGCTCTGATTATTCTAATTTGAAAGCAGGTGATAAAGTAAGATTAAGAGTAGCCAACGGAGGTTCATCCACTTATTTCTGGTTAAATTATGGCGGCGGAAAGATAAAAGTAGTAGGAAATGACGGAAATGATGTAGTTCCCGTAGAAGTAGACCGATTGATTGTCGGAGTCTCGGAAACTTATGATATTGAAGTGACCGTTCCTGAAAATAAAAGTTTTGAATTTCGCGCTACTTCTGAAGATAGGATAGGACATGCCTCATTATGGCTGGGTTCCGGTGAAAAGGTAGAAGCTCCGAATCTCCCAAGATTAATGCTTTTTGAAGGAATGAAAATGATGAACGGAATGATGGAAATGAGCGGAAATATGAAGCCCATGACCATGACAATGGGAAATCAGATGATGGATATGAATGAGGTAATGTACCCGGAAATTCCAGAAAGTCAGAGAAAAACGACTGCGAAGCATATCAATGAAATGATGGGGGTAAAAACAAAAGATGAGAAAAAAAGCGAAGACCATTCTCAACATGCCGGAATGAACATGCCAGAAGAAAAAACTATTAAAAGGTTATCTTACAATATTTTAAAATCACCTGAAAAGACAATTCTTCCTACAGACAGCATTCGTGAAATGAAGTTTACCCTTGAAGGAAATATGAACCATTATCTGTGGACGTTAGATAACAAAACAGTGACGGAAACAGATAAAATTATGATTAAAAAAGGAGAAATCCTGAGAATCAAATTGTATAACAATTCTATGATGCGTCATCCAATGCACCTTCACGGACATGATTTCAGACTGATTAATTCAAAAGGAGAGTATTCACCATTGAAAAACGTAGTAGACATTATGCCGATGGAAACTGTAACTCTTGAATTTGCAGCCAATCAGGATGGTGACTGGTTCTTCCACTGTCATATTTTATACCACATGATGGCTGGAATGGGAAGAATCTTCAGCTACGAAAATTCAAAACCGAATCCGCAGCTTCCTAATAGAAAGTTAGCATGGAAAAACTTTTTGAAAGACAATAAAATGATAAGCTCTATGGCAATGCTGGATGTAGCAAGCAACAAAATTCATGCAGAAACCATGACGATGTTTGGGCCAAGATGGGCGAATCTGAATGAGTTTCATACAAACTGGAACTTTGATCATTTTGAAGGAAGTGCAAAAGTGGGAAGATTTCTAGGAAAATTCCAATGGGCTTTACCTTATGCAGGAGTGAGAGTGCAAAAGAATCATGAGATCATGGAACGTCAAATGGCAGAAGATATGGGAATGGATTTTCATGGTAAAAAAACCTGGTTTGGACAGCAGAAAGCGTCAAAAAATAAGTATGCTTTTATAGTCGGAATGCAATATGTCCTGCCAATGCTGATTACTGCCGATGCCAGTGTAGACCATAACGGAAAAGTATTGTTGGAACTGAGCAGGGAAGATATCCCACTTTCAAGAAGACTGAGAGGAAACTTTAGTGTAAATTCTGATGGTGAGTTTTCAACAGGAATAAGATATATCGTTCAGAAATATCTGTCTATTTCCGGAAATTATGATAATGAAATGGGCTGGGGAGCTGGTATTACCTTAACCTATTAAAAAAAGACCGTCTCATTGAGGCGGTCTTTTCTATAGATTATTATCTCTCGTAGATTTTATGATCATACATAAACAGATTTGATTGTTTCAAAATAATACTATAAAACAAAAAGCCATCTCAATGAAGAGATGGCTTTGTTTATTACCTTACTGTTTATTTTTTAGGTTTTGCTTCCTGATTTTTCACCGTCGGAGTGTAGGTCACTTTTGTAATATCAACCGTCATTTCTTTCAAACGTTTTGCTACATTTTCAGGCATATCTTTCTGGTATTTTCCACCAATAACTTCAGAAAGAAATTTTTCTGTTTCAGCATACATCGCCATGCTGTTTACCGGTTTTCTGAAACCATGTCCTTCATCATCCGCCAGAATATAATTTACTTTTTTACCTTTATCACGAAGAGCGATCACAATCTGGTCTGCCTCAGCCTGTTTTACTCTCGGATCATTTGCTCCCTGAATAATCAGTAAAGGTTTATTGATTTTATTGACACTGAATAGCGGGCTGGCTTCACGCATTAGTTTTTTACCAGCTTCAGTATTAGGATCACCTATCATCCCATAAAGAGAGGCGCGGGCAGATTCCCAATAAGCAGGTACAGAATCCAATAGGGTGAAAAGGTTGCTCGGCCCTACAATATCCACTCCTGCAGCATATACATCCGGAGTGAATGCTAATCCGGCCAGAGTAGCATATCCACCATAGCTTCCGCCCATAATAACTACTTTGTTTTTATCAGCAATCCCTTTATCAATAAGGTGCTTTACCCCCCAGGTAATATCATCCTGCATCAGTTTTCCCCATTGCAGATCACCAGCATTCTGGAACTTTTTACCATACCCGCCGCTTGCTCTGAAGTTGGGCTGAAGTACGGCATATCCTCTGTTCGCCAGAAACTGTACGATTGAATTATATCCCCAATAGTCTCTCGGTCCTTTTGGCCCTCCATGAACGAGAACTACTACAGGTACATTTTTACCCGAAGATCCTGCTGGCAAAGTCAAATAAGCTGGAATTTCAAGTCCGTCACTGCTTTTGTATCTGATTGGAGTCATAGCAGCAAGATATTTTTCAACTTTTTTAAGTTCCGGCCTTGGGGTATACTGGAAAATTAATTCTTTTGTTTTGGCATCGAAAAAATAAGCTTCAGAAACATATTGATCACTCCAAACAGAAATTAAAAATTTAGAATAATCTTTTGTAGAACTTGAAAAATTAACTTCTTTACCCGGGAATTTACTCTGTAGGAATTGATAGTTAGCTTCCCAATTCTTATCTTTCCAGTAGTATTCAGTCTTATCACCAGTGTAAGAGGTGAAAATAATTTTTCTTGTATTTCTGTCTGCAGATAAGCCCCCGAAATCTACTTTTCCTTTAGGGTCACTTTCTATTTTTGTGATCTGTTGGTTTTTGGGATCCATAAGGAATAATGCAGATTGATCCAGATCTCCTTTATTGGTTACCAGATAGAACTTTGAGTTATCTTCGTTCCAGTTGGGGATATAAGCTTGTTCAGTAACTAAAGTTTCATAGATGGGAGTCAGTTTATCACCATCTTTATACAGAAACTGAGTTGTTCCTTTATCATCAGTTCTGTTTAAAATTCTAAGCTTTTCATCCCAGTCGAAATCATATCCTGTAATACGGTCTTTATTTTCAAATACCTTTTTCAGTTCACCGGTAGAAATTTTTAAGGAGTATAAATCATGCCATGCCTTATCACGGTTATTGAGTCCTATCATCATCAGATCAGGATCTTTTTTGCTCACCATATAGATTTGAGCTGCTACTTCGCTAAGTGGAGTTAGATTTCTGAATTCAGGAACGCCATTGGTTGCTTTAGCCATTGGATCTACTGCGAAAATATTGATATTCTCATCTCCGTTTTTATCCTTTACATACAGAATATATTTCCCGTCTTCCGACCAGAAATATCCATTTAGCGGTCGTTTACTGTCAGTTAATGGTCGTGCTTTTTCAAAGGGTTCATCGGATTTTTTTACCCAAATATTCATAATGCCACCATATTCTTTCAAAAATGAGATCCATTTCCCATCCGGACTTAGCTGGCCACCGGAAATCTCAGGATTCCCAAAAAATAGTTTCCTATCCAGTAATTGAGCCTCCTGTGCATAAAGTCCTTGAAGTCCAATCATCAGAAGGAGTACATAAAAGATTTTTTTCATAGTTTTTTGATTTTGATATGGGTTAATTTAATCATTTATTTCCATAGAAAATGCTTACCTATGATTCTTTTTATCTGAAATTGTGATGGTTATAATTATATATCCAATTCAATGATTTTAAATATACATAAACTATATATCATTATGTGGCGAAAATATTTTAGACCAAATAGGGACATAAATTGTTATTATTCGTGAATAAGTAGGTATTATTAGTAAAATCTTAGCGCCTTAAAATCTTTTCATAGTTTATATTTTTGAGCCTTTACGATTCTCCAACTTATAAAGTCAGAATATAGCTCTCCGAGACTTTTTTAAAACCATATCTATTAAAAAACTGATGAGCTCCATGATTATTCACGCCGCTTTCCAGCAAAATAAAACTGACATGCCAATTTTTAGACTCTTCTATCGCTTTTTCCAAAAGTTTACTTCCAAGTGATTGTCCTCTTACAGACTGATCCAAAAGCATATCTTCCAGAATGGCATACTTTTTAAAAGGACTGTTGATCACATTGAAAACCAACATTCCTACAATTTCTTCATTTTCATTTTCTGCAACTAAAATATTCAGCTTAGAGCTTCCGTCAGAGTTGAAATCAGTAAGCAGCTGTTCTGTTAAAATAATATCCAGGTCAGGATTCCAATGATGAGAGTCTACAGCTCTACCGGACATCATTTCGCCATGGGAAATATAGGAATCTGTTTTATGAGTAATAAAAAAGTCTACCAATTCTTTCACACGCGTTTTATCTTTAAGCCATTGTGTTGTATAATTCATGAGATGTTGTTATTTTAATTTTTTTAGTTCTTCCAGTAATTTGTTTTGTTTATTGACAAACTGATCAAGGTTATCTGTTTTTAAAGGATGGGCATTTTGATATTTTTCAATCTCAGGAAGTGTTTTTCTTATTTTAAATAAAACATATTGGTCATGAAGAATAATATTATTTGCCTTTATTTTGCTGACCAGATCCCTGATGATTTGAGTTTTTGTATTGTATTTCTCAGAACTGGCTTTAATTTCATTTTCAATCTGTTTTTTAGCAATAGAATCGGTGACCGACTTGGCTAATGCAGTTGCATCATTATAATAGTTCTCTGATTTATAGATGATATCGCTATATTCATTAATCACCTTATCTGTTTTAGAGTAAATATCTAATATTCTTTCGTCAAGATCTTGTAGCGTTTTATCCTTTTTTAGAAGCTCATCATAAATGTTAACCACTAAATTCCCGCCACGAGAATATTTATCAACCTTTGAAATAGAAGATTCAGCGTTATCTACAGCATTTTCAATGATGGGTTTATTTTGTGGCTTGTTTTCTCTACAGGAAAGTACAGATAAAATCACTGTTGAGGCGAAAAGTATTTTTTTCATTGTGATTATATTTTGTTGGTTTTATAGTATTAGTTGAAGATCTTGTAGAAATTGTTACAAATGCTTATTAACGGATGGGATTTCAATGTTTTTATTCTTTAAATCTAGAATAATGGTCAGGCTTCCTGCATTGTCACTTACATTCATTTCTATGAGATTATCAGACTGTAACCGGGATAATATTTTTAGTTTTTGAGTACCCGGAAGTATAATCTCGGGATTGCTGTTCAAGTGTAGAATTGGTCTGATGAAAGGAATGATAAAAATTTCATCCTCCAAAAAAATAATGTCGGCTGTTCTGTAGGTAAGGGTGGGATCAATGGAGGTGAGATTGGCAAAGCTGATGGCAATATTTTTTATCAATTGATGTTTTCTTTTTTTCATATAACGGAAGAAAAGATTTCGCTTCTGTTTCAAATACAAAGCAATACCTACACTGATAAGAATAAAAGATAAAACTGCTACAGCAAAAAAAGAAGAAAAATCCTGATCCATAGATACAAAAATAAAAAAACGGAGCCTGAAAACAGACTCCGCCTATAAAATTGTTTGTGCTAAAATTATTTACCTAAATAAGATTTAAGGATCTTACTTCTGGTATTATGTTTTAGTCTCTTAATTGCTTTTTCTTTGATCTGACGAACTCTCTCTCTTGTAAGATCGAAAGTCTCACCAATTTCCTCTAAAGTCATTGGGTGTTTTCCGTTCAGTCCGAAGTATAATCTTACCAAGTCAGCCTCTCTTGGAGTTAAAGTATTCAATGCTCTCTCAATTTCAATTTGAAGAGATTCAAGCATTAAGTCTTTATCAGGGCTTGGAGATTCTCCTGAACGCAATACATCATAAAGATTAGAATCTTCACCTTCTACTAAAGGTGCATCCATAGACAGGTGTCTACCGGAGTTTTTCATAGATTCTTTAATATCTTCCTCGCTCATATCAAGAACTTCAGCCAATTCTTCCGGAGAAGGTGGTCTTTCATTTTCCTGCTCTAGGTGAGCGTATGCTTTATTAATTTTATTGATGGAACCAATTTTGTTCAACGGAAGTCTTACAATTCTTGATTGCTCAGCTAGCGCCTGTAAAATTGATTGACGGATCCACCATACTGCATAAGAGATAAATTTGAAACCTCTAGTTTCATCGTACCTTTTTGCCGCCTTCATTAATCCTAAGTTACCCTCGTTAATTAGATCGGGTAAGGAAAGACCTTGGTTTTGGTATTGCTTAGATACAGAAACTACGAAACGAAGGTTGGCTTTAATTAATTTCTCCAATGCGGCTCTATCGCCAGCACGTATTCTTTGTGCCAATTCTACTTCTTCGTCCGCAGTAATCAGTTCCACTTTACCAATTTCCTGCAAATACTTGTCTAATGAAGCAGTTTCCCTGTTGGTAACCTGCTTAGTGATTTTTAATTGTCTCATTTATTTTATCCTCAAAAAAGAGTTACTATATATTATACGTATGGAAATATAAAAAGGTTACACATGTTTTACTTTTTTATTAAATTTCTTACTCAAAAAGGGGGTAGAGACAGTTATATCATAGATTTAAAAGCTAAAAAAGAAAAATATAAGTTAGATATCTATGGTATAGAAAGCAAAAATAATACCTTAAATATAGTTTTATAGATAACAACTTACCTTTTTCCCTTCGAGAGGAGAATTGGTGAAAGTTCAAAAGATTTTTGACAGGACATTTACCTAGCAGCAAGCATCTGCATCTCTTCACCAATTTCCTATCTGGAAACAAAAAAAAACGGAACCAAAGCTCCGTTTTATGTATTATCTATAAGATTTTTTTAATTAGAATAGCTCATTCAGTACTTTAGCTAGTCTTAATCCTCCGTATAACAATTGTCTTTCAACTGTATCATTGAATTTATATTGGTAGTCGTAAGATAATTTTGAACCATCGGGAGTCTGTGCATAGATTTTGTTGGCAATTTTATGAGAATCATACAACCAGTCTTCTACAGTTCCGGATTGAATTTGAGCAACTTCTTCTTTAGACTTAATATCCAAAAGCTTAGAGTATTCTGTGTAGCTATACTTTTGAGAATCTACTAATTTTCCATCCCAAACAGAGTGTAAATTGGTTTTTTCTCCAAAATAAGTAACATTGATTTTGTTTCCTCCCAAATCATCAGCTCTTCCTACGTGTAATGGCTGAGCAAGATCTCCCATAATATGAATAAGGAAGATCAAAGCAATTTTTCTGTCTTTTGCTGATGTTTTTTCATCCTTAATCTGGCTGGAAAGGGTATTTACCTGAGTGTAAAGACTTGGCCCTGCCTGCATTTTTAAGTTTTGATCAAAAGCTTTAAGATCAGTTTGAGGATCAATATTTACATAATGCCATGATGAAGCCTGTTTCCAAACTCCGGTAGTATCAGATTTAATGAAATCCGGCCAGTTTGCCCAATATGCAAGACGTTCCTTGCCCATTATTTTTTTGATTTCTCTTTTCGCCTTTCTGGAAAGGTGATTTTCTGCAATGTCTGCAATAACTCTGTGCCCCGTCAATCCCCATGCATAAGAGTAAAGTGAAGAGGAAATGAATGCTAAAATCAGAATTTTAGAATAAATACTTTTCATTTTAAATAACAATTTTCAGTCTGCAAAGATACGTCCCCTTTCCGAATGAACATACATTATCCTGAATTTATTCTATAAGGACGATGTTAATAAAATTTAATCTGAATAAAATAAAGGATTGTGCTAGGTTTGGGGGATGATTGATGGTAAAGGGAGGAGGCGAGATTCGAGGGTGCGGGGGACGAGATGCGAGATAGGAGATATTGAAGTTTATACTGAACTTACATATATAATAAGGATACTAATAGAATATAAGTGAGCTTAAAATTTGCTTTATATTTTGGAAGAGATGCAATTTGCTAAGTACCTCAAACCTTGAATTTAAAAATGATAACTTGTTGATAATTAATATTAAACTTTAAAATGTAAAGCTTGAAGAAACTCGCTAATTACCGTATTTTTACGGAATTTACTGAAAATTATTCCTTTTAATGTCAATAAATTAGTATTTTTAAAATAAAATTATTGGTAAAATATTTTTTCAAACTTACGAGATATATTATCTTTACAAGTCATAATCACAGGAAACACTATGTATGAGAATAATATTGTAGACATGAATTACAATAAGCTGCAGACAGATTTTAAAGCGGAAGCTGTAGCTGTTAATCTTTTGAAATATCACCGGGCGGTAAGCAATATATTTATTGAGAGAGTCGGGGTGAACGATCGTGCTTATCTAAAGGATATTAAAAGCATTTCGAGCAGTTATTTAGGTTTTGATGAGGAAGTATTCACGATAGAAAGTTATAGGGAGGGAATTTATGATTACCTTCCGGAAGGGTTATTTCACCCACCTTCTCTCGGAGCTTCCAGAAAAAATGTAGATACTGTTGTAAGAGAAATCAGAAAACAAAAAAGAGTAGAGGATGATGCGCGAAAGTTTTTCCGTCCTTTTGAGCTGGAAGTCTTTTTCACAGAGATCAGTGCTCTTTTAAAAGAGTCTGAATTTGATATTACAAGCAATACGGATGCTTTATTGGATACCGTAAGTGAACTTTGGCCGCTTATCGATATGCTGGATAAGCAAAGTGCCTACATATTTATGCATATTTTGCCTTTTTTCCATCAAATCCGTGGTGATAAGAGATGGTTTGAAAGATGTATGACTGCTTTTCTGCAGGTCCCGGTTAACGTAACCTTTTCTCCCAATGTTATTGATGGAATTGAAAAGAATGATGATTCTATGCTACTGGGAAATTCCAGATTGGGGGTTACCTATATTCCAAGTGGAAGACATATGGATGGACAGCGTAACTGGGTGGTGAATATCGGCCCGATTCCTTATGAGGAAATGAAAAAGTATATCCCGGGAAGCCCGTTCAGAAAAGTACTTCAAACATTGTATGATTATTTTCTTCCTATAACAGTAGATATAGAGGAGAATTTTGTTACAGAAAAACTGGAATACTCGTTCAGTCTTGAGGATGATGAAAGAAATGCCAGCCGCCTTGGATACTCTACCTTCCTCTAAATTATTTTATTATATTTACAACTACCAACAAAGTATAAATTCGAAAAGAAACAAATGGAAATTTCTTCAGTAAAAGGTATTTTTTTAAGGTATATTTTAATGCCTTTAATTGCAATAATCATGATGTTTATCCTGGGAATTATCAGGAGAAACAAACCTGCAATCAAAATTAAAGTAATTATTGTATACGTTCTTCTGTGCAGTTTATGCCTGGCTCTTCCAGGTTTTTTTGGTTTTGCCGGAAATCTTTTTAATCCGTATTGGTACCTTATTGCACAGGTTATTTATCTTATTTTTGGGATTATTCACGTTAATTTATTACACAAATATTTCAAAAAACATATCGATTCCCTGGCAATGAGTATTTTGTTTGAATCTATACTTTCATTGACATGTATTGCACTGGGTGGATATTTGTTTACCCTGTTATTCAATTGGATGAGTAAAGATACAGGATATGCTGTGATGGCTGCTACAAGTATGCTGATCTTTGTAGTTCCTATGGTATTTTACTATTGCTATATTCAGTTTATCAGTATTCCTTTTGATATTTATAAAACATGGAGATATTCTCCTGAGCAAAAGCTTCCTGATTTTGAAGGTGCAGATTTTGACCGTCTGATGGTTTTGAATGTTGAATTAAGCAAAAAACTTGAAGATTCAAACCGATTCAGAATTAAAGCAAAAACGCTTCCTACAGGAATCACTTTTGGAGATTGGTTTTACAGAGTGGTGGATGATTACAACCACAAAAATCCAGGATCTATCATTCATCTTTCGGATGAAGTAAGAGAACCTTATTATTGGATCTTCTATACTAAAAAATCGTTTTTCAGCTTTAGAAAATATATAGATTTCGACCAGGACATTACTGCAAACAGCATTTCTGAAAATGAAGTGGTGATTTGTAAGAGAGTCATTCAACATGAAGAGGAGGGAGTCGCAAGAAAATCATAACACAAAAAATTAAAAAGTATTAAACATGATACAGCCTATTAAACATTTTGCTATCAATTGGGTAGATGGGATGAAAGTTTCCCAGAGACACCTTAATGATCAGGATAATTTCTTAATTGATACCATCAGAGATTCCAATTCACTTGGGATTACTACATATAACTATGGGCTTTTGCCTATTTCTACAGAATATACAGACCGTACTATTTTTGATGTTCACAATACTGCTACTAATGATGTACAGCTTGTGATCAAAAGATGTAGCGCCGTTACCATGGCAGGGTACCGTATTGAGCTAAATGACAGAAGAATCAGTGTTAAATCATTGGCAAAATCGATGAGTGAAGAGCAGGCAGATGGAGAATATTATATTCTGATTTCTGTAAATCCTTTCGATAAAGTTCCTTTTGGAGATATTGATCCGGAAGAAATTCCGCCTCGTCATCCAAGTGCACAACCTAATCACCATATTGAGCTATTACCTGTAACTTCTTTGAACAGCAGCTATTCAGGAGGAAATTATCTGATTATTGGAAAAGTAGATTTAAAGGCTAACATTGCTCAGGTAGATTCTAATTTTATTCCACCTTGTACCTCAGTTCAGAGCCATCCGGCTTTGGTAGACTATTACAGCAGCTTTGCGAAGTCTATTGGAAATCTGCAGCAGTACGCTTTTAAAATCATTCAGAAAGCATCTCATAAAAATCAGAATACAGCCTTAGCACAGAATGTGAAGTTTGTTTGTAATACGATGGTGACTACTTTTGGTGATATGTACTTCCAGTTCAGAAATATTACCCCATACCAACCTCCTATCTTTTTGATTGAGTCTTTTGCTAGATTAGCCCTTCATCTATATAATTCTACACAACTTCTTGTTCCTGCAGAATTGGAGGAAATGCTGAACTATAGCTTAGAGTGGAGTGAGATTGCTCCTCATACTTTATTGAATCAATTGTCTATTGTAGCTGAAACAAACTACGATCACCATAATTGTGGAGAACCTTTGCTTTACATCCAGCAAATGCTAAGAAGTTTGGAAACTATTTTCTCTAAACTAAGCGAACTGGATTACATCGGTCAGAGAAAAGAGAATATCATTGTGAATGAACAGGAAGTCACTACAAATACCAATCCGAAGAGAGGTTGGAGTGTACTAGACTAATATGATCATTATAAAATATAAAATCCCGAATTTTCATTCGGGATTTTTTTTTATTGATTGTGAGAAAAAATATTATTTCTTTTCCAAAAGTTCCAAAGTGTGCTCTACATGTCCACCGCCTTTCCATTCGTCATGTCCGGGAAGAATCAATGTAGCTTTTGAATATTTGGTTTGCAGTTTCTTTATGGTTTTTGGCCATTCTTCTACATTGGCTTCTTTAATATACCCTAAATCAGTAGCTGAATTGCTTTTTACAAGGCATCCACCATCCAGTACATTGTATTTTGGGAACCATACTACAACATTATCTGCCGTATGTCCTTCACCAAGAAAATCTACCACAAATTCTTCGCCACCAATATGATAAGGTTTTCCGATCTTGGTGATTTCACTAGAAGTGGCTTTTCCATCTTTTTTTAGGAATTCATTGGTTTTAGTGGTGGCATAGGTTTTAATTCCTTTGTTATTAAAGAAACTCAGATCTCCGGCACGGTCATCGTGTGAATGGGTAGCAAATACAGCAATAATAGGTAAGTTATGACGTTTTTTTATGGTATCCATCAAACTTTGATATTGTACTTTTTCCCATGGAACATCAAATAAAACAACGCCTTTTTTAGTCACAAGATATACTGAATTTGCAGAATATTCTTTACCACCGAATACTCCAAATGTTTTATAAATATGTAAGTTCTTTTGAATAGGTGGTTCGATTACAAAATCTTTTACCTGTGCACTTGCAAAAGGGCTCAACAACATCGAAACAATAAAAAATTGAATGCTTTTTTTCATAAATTTTTAAGGTAATAGTTAAATTTTTTTGTACTTATGAGAAAGATAGATCTCAATGGAATATTTTGCAAACCTAATAATTTAAAAGCACCAAAGAATTTTTAATAAAGAATTTAACCGTTTTTTAACGGTTTTCGCTACTGTATACTTGCATTATAATAGAAGCTCCAATGGAATATCAAGCCCGGATTTTCCAGTGTTCATAGCAACTAACGTTCTGAAATGTTTAATATTCTCATTGCTGTAAAATATTCTACGGGTAAGAGCTTCGTACTCTTTCATACATGGAGCTACAATAATCAGAACAAAATCTGATTCTCCGGTTACATAATAACATTGCTGTACTTCAGGAGCAGACATGAATAACGCCTGAGCTTCATCAATCAAATGAATTTTATCTCTTTCCAAAAAGACTTCTACAATAAGGGTCACTGAATGCTTAAATTTTTCTGTATCAATCACAGAAACATCTGCTTTAATTACTTTCGTTTCACGCATTCTTTTAATACGTCTTTGGACAGCTGCAGCCGATAAGCCTATAGAATCTCCAATATCCCGTTGAGGAGTAAGGTTGTTTTTTTGTAATATTTTGAGAATTGAAATATCAAAGTGATCCAGTTCATTCATTTTTTCACAAAATTAATAGTTTGATGAAACAAAATTGCAAATAATTCCTTAAAATTAGTTAAAAATCAAGCAGTATTTGATGCATTTTTGCATAGTAAATACTATTTGAACTGATGAATATTGTAAAAGGTTTTTGTTTGGCTGTTATGGCAGCATTATTTTGGGGAGTCTCTGGAACGTTTGCCCAATTCCTCTTTCAACAGCGAGGAATTAATATTGAATGGATGATTACAATAAGATTGCTTGTCTCTGGTTTTTTCCTTCTAATTTTTGCGAAATTTGGAGAAAAAGCGGATCTTTTTGAGATCTGGAAAGATAAAAAAGATGCTGTACAGCTTGTTATTTTCAGTATAACCGGCATGTTGGCTGTTCAGTATACTTATTTTGCGGCTATAAAACACTCTAATGCTGCTACCGCTACCGTTTTACAATATGCAGGGCCTGTGATTATTGCTGTATATCTGGCTTTTAAGAATAAAAGGCTCCCTGTAGTATTGGAAATTATAGCCATTATTATGGCTGTATTGGGCACTGTTTTATTGGTAACCCATGGAGATATTTCAAGTCTTTCTATATCCGGAATTGCTTTATTTTTTGGGCTGGCTTCGGCAGTTGCGTTAGCTGTTTATACCTTACAACCGGTAAAGCTGATGTCAAAATATAAATCTTCTTTGGTTATCGGCTGGGGTATGCTATGCGGAGGTATTGTATTTAGCTTTGTTAAGGCTCCATGGGATATTCAGGGGAGTTGGGACATTCAGGCTTTGGGATATACTGTATTCATCGTAATATTTGGAACATTGATTGCTTTTTATGCTTATTTATCAGCAGTACAGATTATTGGTGGACAGAAAACAAGCCTTCTGGCTTCGATGGAACCACTTTCAGCAACAATTTTAGCTGTATTATGGCTTAATGTTCCTTATTCTACAGTGGATTGGATTGGAAGTTTTTTTATTATTTCAACCGTTTTTCTGCTGAGTATAAAACCCAAAAAGGTAAAGCCTATAGAGGAACGTTTAAAATAATATACAGATAAATAAAAAAACAGTGATGATCACTGTTTTTTTTATTTCTTTACCAATATCTTTTCAGTGGCTTTCTTACTGAGAATTTCTTTTTGACCATCAATTTCCAGAGTCATTGACTTATCAAAACTTTCAATTTTAATAACTTTTACCTTGGTATTAAGAAGAAGTTTTCTGTCATTTAAATAGGTTAGAAACGCATCATCTGAGAGGGTAACGGACGCAAATACAACGGTTTCTCCCTCTTCACAGGAGCTTAATTTCTGAAGATCCTGGGCAATAATGTTTCCATCTTTATCAGGAATCGGTTCTCCGTGGGGATCAAATTTAGGGTAATCCAGAATTTCGTCCATTTTATCAAAGAAGATTTGAGAATGTACGTGCTCCAGCTGTTCTGCAATTTCATGAACGTTTTCCCAGCCGAAATTCATTTTTTTCACCAGGAACATTTCAGTAAGTCTGTGTTTGCGAACAACTAATGCTGCTTCGCGTTTTCCGCTGGCAGTAACAATCAATGGTTTATAGGTCTCGTAAATGACCCATTTCTTTTCTGCAAACTTTTTCATCATATTGTTAACGCTCGGCATTTTTACATTTAAAAATTTGCTCAGTTCGTTAATCGTCACCTTTCCTTCATTGTCAACTAAATGAAACAAAGCTTTCAGGTAATTTTCTTCTGTTAGGGTTGTTTTCAAAATGTTAGATGATTTTCACTACAAATCTAACAAAATAATATTAAAAGATCACTCTTGTTATTTTAACTTTTTTTAATTTTACTCTATGAAATTTTCATTTAAAAACGATTATTCTGAGGGATGTCACCCGAACATTTTACAGGCACTTTTACAATATAATCTTGATCAGCAAGCGGGGTATGGAGAAGATGAATATTCTTTAAAAGCAAAGGAATTAATTAAGACTAAAATTAATAAAAAAGATTCTGATGTTTATCTGGTTTCTGGAGGCACACAGGCGAACTTAATTGTCATTTCTTCTATTTTAAAACCTTATCAATGCGCTATTTCTGCGTCTACGGGACATATTCTGAACAATGAAACGGGAGCTATTGAAGCTACAGGCCACAAAATTTTAAGCATTGAAACAGAAGATGGGAAGTTGAGACCATCAGATATTATTCCTGTATTGGAAGGACATAGAAATGTACCCCATCAGGTGATGCCTAAAATGGTTTATATCTCCAATTCTACAGAACTTGGAACGATTTATCAGGCTAAAGAGCTGGAAGAACTTTCTGAATTCTGTAAGCAAAACCGCCTTTACCTGTTTATGGATGGTGCAAGGCTTGGACATGGACTAACTGCTGAAATCAGTGATCTTACATTGGAAAAAGTAGCGGAACTTACAGATATCTTCTATCTGGGAGGAACCAAAAACGGAGCGTTGATAGGCGAGGCTATTGTGATTAATAATCCTGCACTTCAGGAGGATTTTGCATTTAACATTAAGCAAAAAGGGGCGTTACTGGCAAAAGGAAGGTTACTGGGAATTCAGTTCTTGGAACTCATGAAAAATGATCTCTATTTTGATTTAGCGAAACATGCCAACCAACAGGCAATGAAGATCAAGCATGCTTTGCAGGAAAAAGGGATTAAATTTCTTTCTGATACCTACACCAATCAGATTTTCCCGATTCTAAGTAATGATCTTATCCAGGTTTTATCAGAAAGTTTTGATTTCTTTGTATGGAAAAAAGTGGATGAAGAGTACTCTGCCATTCGTCTGATTACTTCCTGGAGTACAAGTGATGATGCTGTAAACCATTTTATTGAAATTATTAGGGAAGAATTATAGGAAAGGAGGCTGGAAGATGGGAGTTTTTGAAGCCTGAAAATACACGTAAGCTCATTTTGGATCTGAATCATACATACAAGTAATTAAATACCATGAAATCTATTTTTCCCGCAACTTACTCCACACTTTGTCCGATTGCATTATCAGAACTTATTGCTGAAAAATTTGGACTCAAAAATGTTCAATGTAAACTTCTGGTAAGAGGAGTGGGAGATACTTATCGGGTAGAGTCGGAAGAGGAGCGTTTTATACTTCGCATCTACCGTTCTTCTCATCGAAGTTTAAATCATATTAAAGAAGAAGTAAGACTATTACAGACATTAAAAGATGCTCAGGTATCTGTTTCTTATCCGATAGCTGATCTTTCCGGTCAGACCATTTTAAAGTTGAATGCGATAGAAGGAGAAAGGCATGCTGTGATGTTTTCCTTTGCTAAAGGTCGTGTAGTTAGATTAACGAATGATAATCAGTTTCGTGCTTTAGGAAATGAAATGGCCCGCTTTCATAATGTTTCCTCACATTTTGAAGTAGAATATGAACGATGGAATTTTGATCTTCAAACCACTGTTTTTAAACCTTTGGAAAGATTAAAACCTGTTTTTAAAGAAAACCCTGAAGATTACGAATGGCTGCAAAATATTGCTGCTGAAATAGAACGTAAGCTGGCAAAATTTGATACTTCAACGTTTTCAAAAGGGTATTGTCATTTTGATTTTCTGCCTAAGAATTTCCACTTTGATCATGATACCGTTACTTTATTCGATTTTGATTTTATGGGCTATGGCTGGCTGGTGAATGATATCATGACTTTTTGGATCCATTTTGTATTAGATGTATCTGCAGGAAGAATGACCAATGAAGAATTTCAGAGAGCTTATCATGTTTTTCTGGATGGATATCGTGAATACCGTTTTGTGAGTTCTCAGGAACTTGCTTCTATACCTTATCTTTCGATTGGATTTTGGTTGTTTTATATGAATTTTCATACTACGCATGATCAGTTTCAGGTTTTCACCCAACTTCCACATGTGAAATCATATGTGGGTATTATGAAAAATATTGTAAACAATTATTGGGAAAAAGAAGCTTAGTCCTTGAGGTAACTCAGGGTGGATATGGATAATAATATATGGTTCTCGCAGATTACACATATTTCGCAGATATTTATGCTTTTCATTCTGAAACTTTATAAAAATAAAATGCTGTTCTCAAATCTGGGAACAGCATTTTATTTGATGTTAATTGTATTTGTTGATTTATTTTACAGCTTTGTTTACCACTTTACAATCAGCAGCATTCAATGTTGGGCTGTCTTTATAGCTTATTTTCTTTTCGTTGGCATATTTAGACTGTCCGTCTTCTTCTTTATGATCACCAATACCTTCTGTTAAAACATTGTCTTTCTGTAAGAAATAAATATCTCTTTTGCTTTTCTTCCCTTCAGAAGTAAACTCATAAGTCAGTTTTAAAGTATCTCCTGATTTAAAGCCAGTTACATCTCCTTTTGAGCTGTCTTTTTCACTGTTTTTATAAGATAATTTCCCGGTAATAGTTCCCAGATTATCATCAATAGAAGCGAAGACACTGTCTTTTCCCACAACTCCTACATAGCAGAATGATTTTGGACCTAAAGTATCTACTACAGGTTCTTCTACGGCAATAGTATCAGTATTTACTTTAGGAGCAGGAGCTTCAGTTTTTTTATTACAATTGATCATTGCTGCTGAAACAGCAACTATTAAAATTAATTTCTTCATATCCTTAGTTATTTAAAATCAAATTTTGAAACGCTAAATTAGTGATACTATTTATATATTAATGGATATTTTATAAAAGTTTAAAAATATCATTCACTTGGGCACGGAAAATGATTCATATTATTTTATTTTTAAATTCATATTATGAAACAAACTGTCAGAAAGCTGGGATTAGGATTATTATTTTTAGGAGTAAACTTTTTGATGGGTCAGATGCCTCAAAACTATATTTATACTTCATCGGGAGATCTGCAGCGTATAGAAAAAATGATTGTACGAAAAGATATTGGCGGAGTACAGATTGTCTACAACTGGAGAGCTTTGGAAACTTCAAAAGATGTTTATGACTTTTCAGGTATTGAAAAAGATTTAAAGTATCTGACTTCTTTAGATAAAAAATTGTTTATCCAGCTCCAGGACAGATTTTTTGAGCCTCAGGCAAGATATGTTCCTGATTATATTTTGAAGGAGAAGGAGTATACCGGTGGGCTGGTGGCTCAATATGATAATCCGGGAGAGAATAAACCTCTTGGAAGTGGCTGGGTAACCCAGCAATGGAATCCTGCAGTGAGAGAAAGATATCAAAAGCTGATAGGAGAGCTGGGGAAAAGGTTTGATGGGAGAATTCAGGGAATTAATCTTCCTGAAACCTCAATAGATATTGAAATGAAAAAAGATAAAACCGGCTTTAGCTGTGATAAATATTTTCAGGCTGAGTTGGATAATTTAAAATTTGCAAGGCAAGCATTCAAAGAATCTTATGTCTTACAATATGTCAATTTTTTTCCGTGTGAATGGGAAAATGATCATCAGTATATGTCAAGATTATTTGATTTTGCCGATAAAAATAAGATAGGGTTAGGCGGGCCGGACATTGTTCCTGATAAAAAGGCTCAGATGAAAAACTCTTATCCGTTTTTTAATCAATATAAAGGAAAATTACCACTGGTGGCTATGGCAGTCCAGGAGCCCACTTTAACTTATATAAATCCGAAAACAAAAAAGCCCTTTACAAAAGAAGAATTTGTGAATTATGCACAGAATTTTCTTGGGGTTAATATTATATTCTGGAGTGTGGAAGCTCCCTGGCTGCGAAATTAATAACCTTTTTTTAAGGATTAAGTAATATCTTAATGGATAAAAATTATTGTTTAACCAAAAAAGTCACAAAAGTTTTGAACACTTAAGTTATTTTAAGAGAAAAGCTTTGAAAAAAACAAATATTTTTTAACACTCTCAAACCCTCAAACTCCCTCTAAACCCTCTCGCTGCATAATAAGAATCTGCACCGTTATGATAATAGAAAACCGTATTGTAACGTCTGTCGCAGAAAACAGCTCCTCCGAGTTCCCGGATTGAAGCAGGAGTTTGTACCCAGCTAGACGTTTTTTGATCAAACTTACCCAACTCCTGAAGGTGGCGGTATTGTTCTTCCGTTAGAATTTCAATACCCATTTCTGAAGCTTTATCAATGGCGTTGCTTTCCGGTTTGTTGGCTTTTCTTGATTCCCAGGCAGCGTAGTCGTAGCAAAGACTTCTGCGTTTTGGGCTTTCCGGAGAGCAGTCGAAGAAGAGGTATTCATCTGTTTTTTGGTTATAATCTACCACATCAGGTTCGCCTTCTGTTTCTTCCATTTCGTTTAAAGACCATAGTTTTTCGGGGTTGGATTCCAGTTTGGTTTGGATTTTCTCCCATTGCATGCCTTTGTGGCGGTTCATATTTTTTTCAAAGCGCGTTTGTAATACTTTTAAAAGGGTTTCGCTTTGTTCGGGTGTTAAGGATTTTTTTTTCATATTAAATTTTATTTTACTGTTTATTCTTTTTGAATGAGTTGGTTTCTGTTGTTTACATCGCAAAGGCGCAAGAGGTCTTAGAGGCTGAGGATATTTTTAAGGCGCAAAGATTTTATCTCCGATAAAATTACTTTTAAACAACTTTATTATCAAAAATTATGAGTTAATAAAAGTGATTTTTCTATTGGACGGTCTGAGATACCATGAAATGATAACTAAAACTAATTAAATTTTGTTTTACTGTTTATTCTTTTTGAATGAGTTGGTTTCTGTTGTTTACATCACAAAGGCGCAAGAGGTCTTAGAGGCTGAGGATATTTTTAAGGCGCAAAGATTTTATCTCCGATAAAATTACTTTTAAACAACTTTATTATCAAAAATTATGAGTTAATAATAGTGATTTTTCTATTGGAAGGTGTGAGATACCATGAAATGATAACTAAAACTAATTAAATTTTGTTTTACTGTTTATTCTTTTGAATGAGTTGGTTTCTGTTGTTTACATCGCAATGGCGCAAGAGGTCTTAGAGGCTGAGGATATTTTTAAGGCGCAAAGATTTTATCTCCGATAAAATTACTTTTAAACAACTTTATTATCAAAAATTATGAGTTAATAATAGTGATTTTTCTATTGGAAGGTCTGAGATACCATGAAATGATAACTAAAACTAATTAAATTTTGTTTTACTGTTTGTTCTTTTGAATGAGTTGGTTTCTGTTGTTTACATCGCAAAGACGCAAGAGGTCTTAGAGGCTGAGAATATTTTTAAGGCGCAAAGATTTTATCTCCGATAAAATTACTTTTAAACAACTTTACTATCAAAAATTATGAGTTAATAATAGTGATTTTTCTATTGGAAGGTCTGAAATACCATGAAATGACTACCAAAACCAATAATAAGACCGCAGGAAAGGTTCTTCCGGCAGTATCTCCAACAATGAGATGTGAGATTACAGCTCCAGACATTACGAAGAAAAATCCTGCGTAGGCCCATTCTTTTAATAATAAACCTTTTGGGATAAGGATGGCAATAACGCCCAAAAGTTTCCAGACTCCAATGATGGTCATAAGATAAGCAGGATAACCAAGGTTGGTAAAATTGGCAAGCTCATCTTTATTTTTCATAAGCTGAACAATGGCTGTAGAGACCATGCCTAATGCCATCCAAAGGGTAAAGATCCAATAGATGATCTTTGTTCTTTTTTCTGATCGGTTTGATGTTTCCATAGTAATTGTTTTTTGTGATTAGTCGTTAAGGCCTTTTCCTTCAAGGATTTGAGGGATGCATTTTTCAATCCTTGCTTCCCGGGTTTTGGATTGTTTGGCGGAGGAAAAGTGGAGTAGATAGGCTCTTTGTCGGCCTGGGGTTAAGGATTCAAAAGCTTCTTTTAATATTACATCATCATCCAGTTTGTTTTGAAATTCTTCAACCATTTCAAAGTCTTTGGTTTTTTTCATTTCAACTTTAGCTCCGGATTCTTCAATTTCTACAGCTTCAAACATATAAGCTTTAAGTTCTTTTTCAAGATCATTGATCTGTAGAACATCTGTAAAACGGATTTGCCTTGCCGCCTGCACATTTTCAGACTGCTGAATTAAAATCTGGTCAGGATCTTTCATCAAAGCGCCTTTAAAAAAGAGTAGGGCACAATATTCTTTAAATCCGTGAATTAAGAATATATTTTTCCCTTCATAGGTATAACACGGGCAGCCCCATTTTAAATCTTCTACCAGTTCGGTACTTAGGGCAATGGTTCTTAATGCTTCAAATTCTTCTTTCCATTGTGTGGCTTTATCGAAGAAAAAATCAACTTTTGGATTCATGTGTTTTGGGTTTGAGGGTTCTAGGGTTTGAGAGTTTTAGAGTTTATAGAGTGGAAAGGTAAGAGTGTCTGAAGTTTAAAGTTCAAGGTTCAAGGTTCAAGGTTATTATCCCGTTCACTGGTAATTGACGATTCACTTGCGAAGCAAAATTGACGATTGACATTAACCTCGATTCAACTTTGTCATCCATGTCTCTCATCTCTTCGTCTATTATCTTTCCGTCTCTTTAAACATTTCCTGTAAACGATTATGCGCCCTATTAATTCCCTGGGCGAACGGCATTTTCAGGTGCTGGTCTCTGAAATCTACAGATTTGTAAATGGTTTGGATCGTGATTTTGCTGGTAGTATCCGTTAGTTTTTCAAATTCTAAAAACTCAATCTGAGGCGGAAAAGGCGTGTTTTCCATTTGAAAAGTTCTTATAATCTTCTCATTCTGAACAATATCATGAATGGTTCCATTGGCGCTGAACATCACTTCTCCCTGAGGATTGGAAGTTTCAAAACGGTAGCTTCCGTGGGGTTGGTTTTCAAACTTGGTGACTTTGGTTCCCATCCATTGTTCGAAAAGTTCAGCTTCTGTATAGGCTTTGAAGAGCAGTTCTACAGGAAGATCAAATTCTCTGATGATGAAGATTTCCTGTTTTCCGTCTTCTGCTTGAATTTTTGTTTTAAGTTCCATATTTTGAGGTTGAGGGTTTTGGTGTTTGAGAGTGAAAGGGTTTAAGGTTTGATGTTTAAAGTTCAAGGTCGCCATTCTTTCACTTGTAATTAAAGATTCACTTACGAAACAAAATTGACTATTGACATCCACAAGTTAAACTTTGAAGCCATTGTCTATTATCTATCCGTTTATCATCTTTTATCTCTTTTACTCTTTCTTCAAGTTCTGATACGCCTTCATCACTTCTTCAAGCTTATTGAATTTCTCATCCCATATTTTGCGGAATGGTTCTATAAAATCGGCTATTTCTTTCATTTTATTGGGATTAAGGTGGTAAATAATTTCACGGCCGTTTTGTTCAGATCTCAACAGTTCACATTCTGTAAGGATCTGAAGATGCTTGGAAACGGTAGGTCTTGCGGTATCGAAATTGGAAGCAATGGCTCCTGCAGTCATAGATTGTGCAGCCACCAGCATCAATATAGATCTTCTGGTAGGGTCTGCGATTGCCTGAAAAACATCTCTTCTTAAATTCATAATGTAGCTATTTGACTACAAATATATGTGTAGTTATTTAGCTACACAAGTTTTTTTGAGAAAATATACAATAAAGTGAAGTTTTCTAATAAAAATTTATTCGTTCCTTAATCTTAGTTTTTCGAGTATTTCATTAATATGATTAGGGTATTTATCTTCAAAATATTCAAAGATGAGTGGATTTCCTGCAAAAAAATGACTACAAAACTTAATCCAAATGTTTATGCTCACTATACCGTTCATCTTGAAAAGTTTCTGTGATAAAGTTTTTATATGACCTTGGTTCTTATTGTTGTAATTGAAATCTGAATCACGTCGTGCATAATATTCGTTTTCATTATAAAAATGGATAGCCCCATCAAAGTGCCTGAAATATCCCTTTTGCGTATCATATTCTGCATGAATATATCTTACAGGAAAATATTCAACATTATTTTTTATTATTTTAATTTCCTCAGTTTTAAATTCTTCCGCCTGAAAACTTTTAATATTATTTTTTGTAGTCCATTTAATATCTAAGGAATATGCATTTCTAAAGAAAGATGAAATATATGTATATTCAACATCCATTGGTGGACGTAATTTCACTATTCCATCAGGAATTAAATCAATTTTATTATTGAATTGAGCACCATACCATGTATCAAGCTCTAAGCAAGGAGAGCCATTAACATCAATCCTTACTCTATCCATATCAATAGATATATAATGATCTACATTAGAGTCATTAGATTCCCAAAAGTATTCAATAAATCTTGGTACATAGTTATTTATTTTATGAAACTCTCTCCTAAAATAGGAGTTAGCCATTAAAACAAAATTTTCATGAAACAAGTAACCATTGAAAAATGTTTTTTTTACGAATGTTTTATTAAGTTCATCAAAATTTATTAATCCGTCTTTGTCTATAACTAGATCTTCAACCAATAGATTAACAATATTAGGGAAAGATACAATAATGCCAGAGGTTTGATAAAAATTAAAGTTATCATCAGTTAACTTAATCCCTTTATCTTCCATGATTTTCTTGAAATATTGAATTTGAGGTTTATACTTCTCAAGTTCTTCTTTTTCTATTTCTCGAAGAGCTTTTAGATATTCTTCTTTAAAATTATCCATCTCTTTTATTATTTATCTATTTTGAAATATTCTTCAGTTTGTACAATCATTTTTAAGGAAAGCCACCAAAGATAAATACCGTAATAGTTTATTTCTAATGGAGAAATTAATCCATGAGATATTTTGTTCCTAAAATTTACACTATTACCATCTACTAAAAAGTTGTTTAATTCTAATAATAAATTTTTTTCACAAATACCATCAAGCATCTTCCCGTTTTCCTCCGTATTTAATACACCGCCTAAGGTATTGTCGTTCTGGATATCATCTGAAAGTCTGATAGTATTTCTATTATTTGCTTCTATAATGTACTTCAAACTATTTTCAATTTGAGGGAGAAGGAGATGTGATGCAAGTATAAAATTATTTTGAAATCCAGTGTAAATTCCTTCAATAAATAAATATTCTCTATCTTTTGGAATGAATGGACTGTTACATTCGCTAATCATTTCTGCCACCCAATCTCTGGATACTTTTACATCCAAATCCATTATATATTTAATTTCTTGGATTAATGAAACTGTAGTATTTCTATAATGTTCCCTTTTTTGGTTCACATTATAATCTTCTGAATTTGAGATACCGCTAACTGTTCCTTTGTTTGTAATTTGTATACTTTCTGGAAAATATTGCTGATATATGGGAGCCTTTGCTTGTTTTTCAATCAAACCTATATCAAAAACAGGATGCCGAATGAGAAAAATAAATCCACTATTGAAATCTTCAATATTTTGTTCTGCTATTAGTTGGAATATATTTAATTTTGATTTGCTAGCAATGCCAATCATTGATATAATTTCAACTTCTTTTTTTTGTTGATCTTTTATTTTTTTTTCAAGCCTAGTTTTGAAACTTTCATCTACTGCAATTTTATTTATTAGTTTTAACGCATCTAGATAAGTAGATAATATATTAGGATTATATGTAAGGGTATCTTTATCTATTTGATTTGCATAATAATCAGCCTCTTTTTCTAAGCATAATGCTGTTTCTATTTTGAGTTGATTATTACTAAAATAGCTCAATTTATTTAGTGCCTGAATGTAATGAGTAGCATTATCATATTGGTTTATTTTAAAACTTTCTTCTAACTTAACTATAAAATAATCTTTGAGCTTTTCTGAAGAAACTTTTTGAATTAGAAGATTGATGGAAGCACTTAAAAGTCTTAATTGATAATATGATGATTCTAATCTAAAAATTATTTGTAGTATTTTCTCTTCTAATCGTGTAAGATCTTGTTTAAAAATAGATTTTACTTTTCGTATTAATTCCAAGGAACGAATTAGATAATCTAATTCATCAGTCCTTTCATATATTCTTATATAAGAGTCTACAGCATTTTTTATACAATTTAATTTATCCTTGTCCCCAATAATAAACTTTATATCATTAATCCTAGCTGATATTTCAATATTTTCAATTTGTATCTCAGGTAAAATATATTCAGGGTTTTCTAAAAGATTTTTAAAACTGTCATCTGTAAGTTTACAATTAACGAGCTGATATAAATGATTTATTTTTTTATTAGCTAAATTATTTCTCCAGAGTTTAAATAAAGTAATATTTAATTCTCTTGAATATTCATTTTTAGGGATTTGTTCAGACAGTTCATTCATTATTTAACAACTCTTAAAGCTTAAAAGTATTTTTTGACCCTAGTTTATTTAGCTATTAGTTTTTCTCTATCAATCTCTCCAACTTCTCAATCATGTCCTTTTGCTGTTCAAGCATACGCTCATAGAGCTCCACCATCTTATCTACAGGATTAAAATTGAAATTAGGATAGTAGTTATAACCATTTGATTGGTCATTGAAGGTATTCGAAATAATATTCACTGCCTGTTCCTCATCAAAATTCTCAATCGCTTCCGCAGGCACTTTCAATATCTTCGCTACCTGCGCCAGGATATCAGATTCTACGGTTTCTTTCTGTTCTAAAAGAGAAACTTTCTTCTGATTCCAGTCGTCACCCAATTCAAAAGCTAAGGCTTCCTGTTTGATGCCCAGCATTTCACGGAAACGTTTTATATTTCTACCCTGATGTATTTTTTTATTTTGCATATCTGTGTAACTCATAATAACAAATATAAAGTTTTAAAAGATAAGAATAAAGTCCTTTCTTAAAATAAATTATCTCCTAAAATAGATGCTTTTCAGCATAAAATATCCTATTCATAACTGGTATAGCCCAACAGATATTTCTTGCTTTGATGAAAAACAACAAGATGAGAAAAGTAATTATTCGGGGCAAATATAAGATTGTCTCCATTCGTAACCTTACGGTTTCCCATAAATCATTTGAAAGAGCCTATAGAAGGCTGGTTTTCTTCCCGGAAATCCGCCTTGCAGGGAAGTGGTTGCAGGAGTGTGGTTTTGAACCGGGAGATAAAGTACTGGTGACGGTTCGGAGACATCAGATTATCTTAGAAAAGGAGATGAATTATGAAGAGGTGTAAATAAGACAGGTTTCTGGCTGATAATGCTGAGACTTGTTTTTAATCTTTCGCAGATTTCGGAGATCAAGCAGATGATTGGGGATTACAATCTATGATATTTGCTTAATCTGTGTGAGGTTTTTAAGTAAATGTAAAGTTAAAGGTATCTCAGTTTTTGAAAGAGCTACCCTGGAAAGGTAGTATAATGTAGACGCAAAGTTTTATGATGGTGACAGTATTATTTTTAGGGAGCTAAGAGTGGGCAAGTACACTTGCCTGATGAAGGGTTGTGGAGAGAGTTTCGGCGGCCGCAGGCCGCCGAAACTCTTTATTATAAATTCGGAGATGTTTATTTTCCGATTTTGATAGCTTAATATATTCTTAATGGTTCAAAAATATATAGATAAAAAGAGCAGTTGTGAAATAACCTTATCTTTGCAAATCCAATGTTTTCTGAGCATTAATCAATATTATCATCGATGAAATTTTTACTAGACCTTTTATTCCGTGTTTTTCAGCTTTTTACAGAACCTTACTTTTTAGTATTTCTTGCAGTAGTCATTATTGCTCTGCTGAGAAGGAAGAATAAATATAAAAAACTGAGAATAGGGATTTTTGTATCCGTGGTGGTATTAATCATCTTTATAGGAAATGGCTTTCTGGGAAAATTAACTTCAGGATATCTTCAAAAAAGTTATCTCCATACTCCTGAAATGAAGGTAGCAACTGTTCAGAATCCTATTATTGTAGTGCTGGGTGGTGGAGTTGTAGATATTGACAATACAGAGAAACTGCATACCATGTCTTACTCCAGAATGGTGGCTGCCTATCAATTGTATCATGAATTTCAAAAAAATAACCAATCCTGTAAAATATTAATTTCCGGAAAGGGAAGAGGTCATATTAGTGAAGCAGAATTATTCAGTGAGAATTTTAAACAGATGGGAGTGCCGGATTCTGACTTAATTAAAGAAGATCAAAGTATGAATACCTATCAGAATGCAAAATTTTCCAACGAGATATTAAAAAAGATGGGAGTTTCCAACCTATATCTGGTGACTTCAGGTTTTCACATGAAAAGATCTGTTGCGCTGTTTCGGACTTTTGGATTAAAACCTATTCCGCAGGCATCAGATTTTATAGATACTGAAATCACCTGGTTTCCTAACAGTTATAATGCTGCATTTACCTTTGTTATGTTGAAAGAGGTAGTGGGAATATGGCAGGTGCAGTTATATAACAGTTTGGGAATGAATAAATAATAAATGTGTTTTTTAAATTTAATGATTTGATTTATAGTATTTTATATCGAATAAAAATAATTTAATCCATAAAAAAGGATAAATTATTTTTTTACTGATATTTTATATCGTAATATTGCAATATATAAAATGATATGGGAGCAACTAAGACAGACCATTTTACAGATGAACAAAATAAAATAGCTACTATTGCTAAAGCATTAGGCCATCCTGCAAGAGTTGCTATTATAGAATATTTGCTAAAAGTAGACACTTGCATCTGTGGAGATATAGTTAATGAATTACCACTGGCACAAGCAACAGTATCTCAGCATTTAAAAGAATTAAAGAATGCAGGTTTAATCAAAGGGAATATTGAAGGTACCGCAATTTGCTATTGCATTGATGAAAATACTTTTGGAATACTCAAAGACTATTTTTCAAAAATTATTCTCACTGTTACCAATCAGAAGTGCTGTTAGGGCATTTTTTTAACCATATGTATCGTAATATTGCGTTTAACCGATAAATAAAAATTGATGAAATTATCTGAAATCAAAGAAATTTTACCAACATTAGAGAATGTAGAATTTCAATTAGAAAATGGAACATTTGTTCCTGAACACTTCCATGTGACAGAAGTAGGAACCGTAACAAAACATTTTATTGATTGTGGTGGTACGATCCGAATTGAAAAAGTGGTAAACTTCCAATTATGGAATGCTGATGATTTTGAACATCGCCTAAAACCTACAAAACTTCTGCATATTATCAAGTTGTCAGAAGAGAAACTGGGAATTGATGATGATGAAATTGAGGTTGAGTATCAGAATACAACAATAGGCAAGTTCGATTTAGAGTTTAATGGGAAAAACTTTGTTCTTAAAAACAAAACAACAGCTTGTCTAGCTCAGGATGCTTGCGGAATTCCTGTGAAAAAAGAAAAAGTAAACTTATCTGAACTTTCTACTACTCAAACGTCTTGCTGTACGCCAAATTCTGGGTGTTGCTAAATTGAATAAATTAAAATGTAATAAACTATGTATCCAAAACTATTAAAAACAATAGAGTTACTAAAAAATCAGGAAATCGGGAAAGATAGAAAAGCTACATTAGCACCATTGGTTGATTTTGTTCAGAAAAGAGTAGAAGAACAAAAAGAAATACCCATTAATTTTATTTGTACTCATAATTCAAGAAGAAGCCACTTGTCACAAGTTTGGGCACAGGTTGCAAGTGTTTATTATGACATTCCGAATGTAACCTGTTATTCAGGAGGGACTGAAGAAACGGCAATGTTTCCCAAAATCGCAGAGACTTTGAACGAACAGGGATTTTTAATTATGAAAATTTCTGATACGGAAAATCCTGTATATGCTATTAAATTTGACGAAGACAGGCATCCCATCATAGGTTTTTCTAAAAGATATGACAGTTCTTTTAACCCTATTTCTGGCTTTGCAGCAATCATGACTTGTTCTCAGGCAGACGGTGGCTGCCCTTTTATTGCTGGAGCTGATAAACGTATTCCTATTACTTTTGAAGATCCCAAAGTTTCTGATGATACGCCTGAACAAACAGAGGTATATAGCGAGAGAAGTTTACAGATTGCTGCTGAAATGTTTTACGTTTTTTCACAGATAAAAAAATAAGAATTGATTAAACAATTGTAATGCAACCAAAATTAAAATTTCTTGATAGATTCCTTACTCTTTGGATATTTTTGGCGATGTTTTTAGGAATAGGTTTAGGATATTTCTTCCCTGATATTTCTGAAGTTACCAACTCTCTATCCGTGGGAACTACCAATATTCCATTGGCAATTGGTTTAATAATCATGATGTATCCGCCATTAGCAAAGGTTGATTATTCACTGCTACCCAAAGTACTTACAGACAAAAAAGTTATTGGAATTTCTTTGTTACTGAATTGGATTATTGGCCCGCTTTTAATGTTTATGCTAGCAATCCTTTTCCTTAGAGATGAACCTGACTACATGATTGGCTTAATCCTTATTGGTTTAGCAAGATGTATTGCAATGGTACTTGTATGGAATGATCTGGCAAAAGGTAACCGTGAGTATGGAGCATTATTAGTAGCTCTAAACAGTATATTTCAGGTTTTGAGTTATAGTTTTATGGTTTGGCTTTTTATCAATTTCTTACCTGAGAAATTAGGCTTGGCAAATTTTAATATAAATGTGTCAATGAGAGATGTTACGGAAAGTGTTATGATTTATTTGGGGATTCCTTTTTTATTGGGCTTTTTAAGCCGTTACTTTCTAACTAAACTGAAAGGCTTGGAATGGTACAATAGGAATTTTATTCCTAAAATATCTCCGTTCACTTTATATGCCCTTCTATTTACGATTATACTTATGTTTAGTCTGAAAGGAGATAAGATTTTAGAATTACCATTGGATGTTTTAAAAGTAGCAATACCACTAATAGTATATTTTGTATTAATGTTTTTCGTGAGTTTCTTTATCAATAAGTCATTCAATGTTTCGTATGATAAAAATGCTTCTATAGCTTTTACAGCAACAGGAAATAATTTTGAATTGGCGATTGCCGTAGCAATTGCTGTATTTGGAATACACTCTCAACAGGCATTTGTAGGGGTAATCGGACCATTAGTTGAAGTACCTGTTTTGATATTGCTTGTACGGATAAGTTTATGGTTAAAGAAAAAGATTTATAAATAGAAATTTCAATAGAATAGACCTGAATTATTCAGGTCTATTTTCTTATAAATTGCCAAAAACATCAAAAAATATCTCATCATTGAACGATAGTCTTATAAATTTGAAAAAATCGAAAAGAAGTCCAAATAATCAGTATTTTTAATCCAGTACCTATGCTATCTTACTGAAATTACAGGCGATTTATGGGCAAATTTCATTTTAGGCTAAAATTTTGGAATTTTTACATTTTGAAGACATTAAATTTATGGCCATCAGGATCTGCAAAGACAAAACCATAGAAATTATTTCCGATAGGTTCTGGTTTTGATACAATAGTTCCACCGGCTTTTTCAACTTCTTCAGCCCATTGGTCAACCTGTTCATTGGTTTCTGCAGACACAGTAAATATGATTTCATTTGAAGTTTGAGAATCACCAAAGGAAACACCTTTTACATTGGTTTCCAGTATATTCTTCAGGAAGAAATGAATAATAAAATTATTTTCTCCGAAAAAGAAACTTACTAACTCATTAGAAGTGTGAGGATTGTTGGGAGTACATCCTATAGCTTCATAAAATTTTTGGGTACGTTCCAGGTTGGTAACCGCGAGATTGGCCCAAATCATTTTTGGTTTCATAATATTCTATTTTTTGGTTAGGATAAAATTAGTTCCTTTTGAAAAGATTGAGATTGTCTTGTGACAAGATTTTGTATTTTTAACGAGGAGAATGAAATCTATGGAAGAAATACTTGAAAAATTAGATCTACATATTAAAAAGTTCAGGCCTGAGTTTTATGATAGGTTAAAAACTTCATTGGTTGAAAATGAAATTCAAAGTATTGAAAATCAGTATGGTATTCGGATTCCGGAAGACCTTGGAAGGCTTTACCAATGGAAAAACGGGCAGGAGAGCAGTTGTTATGATGCCTTTGTGAATAATTCAATGTTTATCCCTTTGGAAGAGGCGCTTGATATTGCTCAGGAACTGACTTCGATGATAGGGACAGATTTTGAGATTGAAAACTGGTGGAATGAAAATTGGCTTCCCATTTTCCATAACGGCGGCGGAGACTATATCTGCTATGATCTCAAAGGTATTTTTACCGGAAATAAAGGACAAATTCTTGAGTTTTGGAACAGAGATGATGATAGAAATGTTATTGCAGCAAATCTTGAGGATTTTCTTAGCCAGCTAAACACTTATTATGAAGAGAAATCAGGAGATTTGGATGAATTTTTCACTGTTGAAAGTAAAAAAGGGTATCCTAAGAAATTTAATGTGGGTTAATTTAACATAATATTATTGAAATTATATTGATAATGATGAAGTTAAGAGATGAAATAGAACCGGATTTTGAAATTGCAGAAAAACGATATCCTGAAGTTTTAAAGCTTATTTTGGAATATACAGAACATTGTGATGAACATGGAGACGAAGACTCCGTTGAATATAAAAAGCTGGAAGACAAGCTTCATTTCATGACCGGAAAAGAAATGTCCCGGTTTAATCTTTGGGAATGGTGGGAAGGCGATGGAGCAGAACATCTTTCTTTTGATATCAGTTTACCAGATCCGCAAATGCTGACAGATATTACCAAGGATGAGCTGTCCGAAATCATAAGACGAATGAATACTTTTGAGATTCCCGATCCTGATGATGAATCTTTTAAAGGGATTTTTTACAATTATATATGCTTCGGAAGCGATTATTTTACTGATTTTTTGAAGCTAAATTTCAAAGGGTATGATATTAAACTGTTTCAGGCTCATAAAGATAAAGACGGTAATTATTATGAGTATAGCCAGGAAGAAATAACAGACGCATTATGGAAAGGCGGACTGAAACACAGTATAGTAAAAAAATAAAAGATGAACGATAATATTATAAAGAAGATCAAAGCTTTAGGGGGAAATACGGATGCTGTAATTACGGACAAAAGCTTTATGGAAAACTGGTAGCGTATTACTTTTAATCATTATTTATATGATAAAGATTGGGATGTTTATGGAATTGACCAATTTTATGAGAATAATAAAGAGTTATATCACAATCGTCAGGAAGAGTTTTATAAGAATCTGCTGGAACATTATTTTTCAGCGCATGACTCAGCGTATGGGCAATATTTTGTGAAAGATTGGATGTTTACTCCTTTTAAAGAAGGCTCAGAAGATCAGGAAGAATTTGAGGATTTGATTGATGAAAACTATGTACAGGAAGTGGTAGGAATTTCTAAACCTGAATTTTTCTGTATTTTCTATTCCTACGGATATCCTGATCATTATTTTATCTGTACGGAAGATCCTGATCAATCTAATCCAACCGTTTATGGTACAGATCATGAAGTCTATTTTGACGAGCTTGATAATAAAGGTAAGCTTGAAGAATTCCTGGATCGTTTTATGACGAAAGATGAGTTCCTTGAAGTAGTTAAGGGATATCTGGCAGAGAAGTTTGGGGAATAGTTTTTTGGGTTGGAAGCTGGACGAAAGAAGAGGGAAGTTCTTGAAGTGTTGAGAGACAATTTTCTCTTTTTTACCTTTTTTGCAGTATTTTTGCTGATTATCAGCAGTTATCCGACTAAAAGTAACTTCCAGTCTTCAACTTCCATCTTCTAGCTCGCAATTTAACATAATATATTAAAAAATTACGATCTATGCTTCGTAAAATCCTTTACTCATTCGTTATTTTTCCCTGTATTGTCTGGGCTCAGACTGCTGAGATGACCCCAAAGCAGGTGAGGGAAGATATGAACTTCCTAATAAAAAATATTGACGAAATAAGTGTGGAGCCTTACCGTAAAATATCCAGAGAAAATTTTGTTCTGGAGCTACAAAATGCAGAGAAATCTATTGTAAAGAAGCCGATAATAAGCAATATTGATCTTTATAAGGCATTTCAGCCGGTGATTGTAACATTGGAAGATGGTCATACAGAACTGAATATTTCAGATGATATAGCCCAAACAGATTATCTTATTTTTCCTTTTTCTGTAAGGGTGTCCGAAGAAGGAGTTTTCATAAAATCCATCAAATCAACTTATAAAGAATCTGTTACAGGAGATTTAACAGGCAAAAAAATTACCGAAATTATTACAATCTTTTCCTGGAAAAAGGAAACATGCTGGAAGTTACAGTAAATCAGGGTGATAAACTTAAAATTCCATTAATAAGGAAATCACAGAAAAAAACAGCCGTTTCTCCAAAATTAGTTACTAAAAGTTACTATTATGAAATTGTAAAAGATAAAAACTGTGCGATTTTTACATTTAACCAGTTTGTAAATCCGGAGAAATTCAGAGTTTTTTTACAGGATATGTTTGCTGATTTAAAAGCTCAAGGTATTCAGAATCTTATCATTGATATTCGAAATAACGGCGGCGGAAATTCAGAGCTTGGAGATGAGCTTTTAAAATATATAGTTACAAAACCGTTTTCACAGTATGAAAAGACCCTTGTTAAATACAGTGATATCCGTAAAGAATATTTATTAAAAGCCTCAGAAATCGATTCTACGGAATTAAAAAATTATTTACGGGGAATATCCGGAACTGTAGGCGTTATAGATCACACAAAAAATATAATTCAGCCTAAAAAACAGAATGAGCAATTCTCAGGAAATATTTATCTGCTGATAAGCGGACAGACATTCTCATCGGCTGCAGATTTTGCCAACGCGTTCAAATTTTACAAAGCTGGAAAAGTGATAGGCTCAGAATCCGGTGGATTTATTATTTCAGCCGGAGAAGTTGTAGAACGACAATTGCCCAATTCAAAATTAATTCTGAATGTATCATCTACAATAGATTATAATATTGGTACCACAGAGAAAGATGTACATGGCGTAATTCCTGATAATAAGGTACAGCCGGAAAAAGCTCTGAATTATGTACTGGAGAAGCTTATAAAGTGATTGGTGTGGTTGATATATACTCTTTTCTGTAATGTTATATTTTTTCCTATAATTTATATTATGTTAAATTGTATATATTTCAAGATTCCTGAATAATCTTTTCCTGACCTCCATTTCTTTGATTACCGGCCCTTTGTTTGGCAAGGATTTTTACTTATTTTAATCTCGAGGTTATTTCATCAAATCTTTCAAGCAATAATAGTTTATAAAGTTCTTCAACTTCTTTCCAATCTATAGCTTGATATTTAGTTTCTTGTTCTTCAAAAATGAAAGAAAGTGACAAATCTTTATTTACTTCGATCACATTTTCATCATTGGTTATAACAGAAATCCAAAAAGCTCCATGTTCATCATCCATTAACTGGATGTCTGATATAGCTTTTAATATATCTCTTTCATCAATATTGTCTTTTTGATAACCACTTACGTATTGTATATAGTTTTCTGTCATTTTTATTTTTCATTTAGAATTTGTTGTAATATTAAAGCTGTTGCCTTTGCATCATCTAATGCCCTGTGAAACTTAAAATCTTCTTTTATATTCATTTTCTCTAAAACTCTTTCTAAGGAAATTCCGGATGTAGAAATGTTTTTCTTTGCCAGCCAATAAACTCCCAATGCTCTGATATCAAAGCCTCCACCAACAAAATATTTAGTATAATCTAATCCAAATTCCGTAAATTCTTTCCTTAAAAGCGGTAAATCATAGTACAACCCCCACCCTGCTAAAGTTGATTTATTTTTTTCTCCATACCAATCCAAAAACATGAGAATGGCTTCATCAAAATACTTTTCATTTTCAACCATTTCATTGGTAATGTTTGTAATATCTGTGATTTCAGGCAGAATTGGAAAATGTTTTGGCTTTATTAAAACTGAGAATTCACTTTTTATTTCAAAAGTTTTCTTGTCTAACTTTACAGCCCCTATTTCTATTATATTGGTTTCATGTATTTCGTTTCTGCCAAAAGTTTTACAGCTTCCTTCTAAATCATAAATGACTAAATCACTTGAAAATTTCATATCTATATTGTGTCGTATTTATTGACAGTTTTTCAAAGGTATGTTCTTACTGCGCAATCTATTGGCGTATATATCGGGTTTTATTTTAATTCAATAATTTCAGAATAATATTTCTTCCATTCGTTGTTTAAATCAACTTTGTCCATCATGTGTAACATATCTTCCAAATCATATTTGTCACGATTCCTCCCATCACTCAACAACTTATTGATGGCAGTTATGGCAAATTTTTTATCATCTTCGCCTTGGGATAATAAATACCAAAACCATCCAATAATACTTTGTCCTAAATTATCTTTATAACTTGAAACATAGGGATATAGCTCGAAATATAGATCATCATAGCATTCAGAAAATTTTTCTTTATTAATATGGAACAGAGGCTTTTCATATTTTTTTAAATGTTGTTGGATAACTACCATTAATTCTCCTTTATCATTATAAAACTCTGTTTTATAGGGAATATTACGCGTTCTGAAATTTCCATTCTTGTAAAAGAAATTATTGTTTTGGAGAATAATATTTCCATCAATGTCATATTCAAAACTATCATTTTTTCCACCTGAACATTCTGATTTTATATTTCCGTTTAGATGCCAGGTTTTATAACTTACATAATTTCCATCATCAAAATAACTTTCATTAGCTAATTGACCGTTATCATAATATTCTACAGATTTCCCATGAGCATTGCCGTTTTTAAATTGAGTTGTTATATTTTCATCAACTAATGTTCCTGTAAAGGGTTCTCCTTTATAATACATGCAAGTGTAATAATCTTGAAGATTAACTTGAAAATCGGTTTCGTTATATTCTATAATTGGCTGCGTCATTATTGAATCCATTAAAGTAGCTTTTTTGGATGGTGGTGTTTTAAATTCTCTGATAATACGAAGTTAGGAAAGTTACAAGAAAATGCAAACAGTAGAGTTTTGATCTGATGCAATAGTTGTAACCCCTTGGGAATGGAGAAAACAGGAAGAGTTTAAAGCTATATTTTGATAATTCAATATGAAATAAAAATTCCCTTATTATTGATTTATATTTTTATATTTGTGTTATATTATTAAATAATTATCAACAATAAATAAATATGGCAATTGATTTATATAAGGTGGCAAATAAATCTTTAGTGGGAAATAAAGCATTTAATTTAATGATAGTCGCTAAGGCGGGAATTGCGGTTCCACCAGGATTTGTCGTTAATGCTTCTGAAAATCTTTCAGATAAAAAACTTATAAAATTGTATGATAAATTTATATCCCATGGAAAAGTCTCAGTTAGGTCAAGCTCTGATAAAGAAGATGGAGAAAAGAAGTCTGCTGCAGGTATTTATAAAACATTGCTAGATGTTTCTTCTGATGAAATAGGGATATCGCTTCAAGCAGTAAGAGAATATTCTAAAAAAAGCAAAAATATCCCCGTAATTGTACAAAAGCAGATTGATTCAAAGATGTCTGGAGTGGCTTTTTCAATAAACCCAGTTAATGGAGACAATGATATTTACATTGAATATAGCAGAGGACGATGCGAGGATATAGTTTCTGGAAGCATTATCCCCAAAACGGTTTCCTTACAAAAGAAATATTACGAAGATAATGAAGACATCCCATTAGTATTGTATGAATACATCATTCGTCTTGAGATGATTTTTAAAAAGGCAGTGGATATTGAATGGTGTATAGATCATGACGAAAAAGTATGGATATTACAGTGTAGACCTATAACTATGATCCCATCTGATTCTTTTCGATATGCATGGTCAACACACGAACCACTTTGGGCAATGGAGCAAGCTTTTAAAACAAGATGTGAAGATGAGGAAAATGAAAGTAGTGAACTTTATCTTCATAGAGAAATTATTTATAGCAGAGGTTTAAACGGAGTGTTTGATTGCTATATTGGGTTGAATGATCACATTTCAGCACTAAAATATTCAATGAAAGTACTTTCTAAAGAATACGACTACATTGATCCCATAGAATTTATTGAACGTCCAAAATCATTTTCAAAAGATACTGCTGTTGATTATTTCAGAATGCTGTCATCACATTACTGTAAATATATCCGATATTATATGCGTTCAGAACCTATTGTAACCGACATCATTGAAAGGAAGGTGCTATTAAGGTGGTCTCATAATGAAATTGCAGGGCTGTTATCGGCTGGTAACGATGACTTAATGTTTCGTGAGCAAGAAGACTTTTCATCTTTAAATGACAGTAGTGATTGCAGTATACTTAATCACATAAATAAATACCCCTACCTTGCTATTAACTATAAAACTAAAAAAGAAATGATAGAAGGAGTGAGAGAGCAGTATAAAATAAAGATTAAGGATAAGATTAAGGATAAGGAGGATCATTTTCAATTGAATCCGGATAGTGATTTAATCTTTTTAAAAAAATTGTCAATTGAAAGAATGAATGTAAAGAAAGGTTGGGCCGGGGTTTATTTTTACATGTTGGAACTAATGGAGTGGATTTATGAAAACTACAATGTATCTCAGAGTGATTTATATCAGTATTATCTTACTGAGGACATCGTGGGCTTAATCCAAAACAATATTAAGCTATCACAGGCTGAGAAAAATAAAAGAAGCCTCGGTGTGCTAATGAAAAGAAAGAAGAATAAACAAATGACACCGCACATTTACTTTGGTGAATCATTTGAGAGTAACTATTCACCCGCTCCATTATTAAACAGCATCCTTTTTGGAATACCATCTCTAAACAGAAATGTTCATGGTATTGTGAAGGTAATTAATTATAAATCAATATTGGAGCCTCATGATTACATTGATAAAATAATTGTTACAGAAATGACGCAACCTAATATGGTAGCCCTATTCAGAAAATGCAAAGGGATCATTACAGATGAAGGCGGGATATTGTCACATGCTTGTATACTATCAAGAGAATATGATATTCCTTGTATTGTTGGAACATCAAATTCGACTAAAATCCTCGAAGACGGGGACGAAATTATCATGTGGGCGGATGGCCATATTTCTTATGAAAAGACTCCTGAATTCATAGAAGGGAACCAAGTAAAGAAAGGAGTTTAAAGTGCCGTGTCCTTGTCAAGAAATGGTAATCTGTAATAGCCACGACTTTATCTGACAGTTAGGGGTTAAAAATAATTGTCAGTTATCCAATATTATCCTTACTTCCAAAAGTAAGGATTTTTTGTTCCTCTGCAAGAGTTTCCAATAATTTCTCTTTTGCAATAGTTTTACTATCTAGAAACGTCTGCATCGGTGTTTTACCGTAACAATGTTTTCCTGTATGCGTTCTTTCATTGTTGTAATACGACAACCAGCTGTTCAGGTCTAATTGCAGTTCTT
>NZ_WXVU01000023.1 GCF_009900745.1 Chryseobacterium sp. c4a
TTCTCTTCCTGTAACGCTTTAAGTTCCTTAAGATGTTGTGCATCCATTCCTCCGTATTTCTGCTTCCACTGGTAGAAAGTAGCTGCTGAAATTCCATGCTCACGACAAATATCTTTTGTCGCTTTCCCAGATTCATATTCTTTCAGAATATTGATAATCTGATGTTCTGAAAATTTGCTCTTTTTCATAATGTTTAACAAACTAAATTTAATAATTTTAATTTGTCTGAAAAACAGGGAAGTTTACCGGGTTTATAAAATATATTGGTATGATATATGCAGATAGAAAAGTATAAACCTGAATGAATATAATTGATGATTGAATTCATTCCAAAATATAAACATCATGAAAAAATTGTTAATTTCAACTCTGTTATTATTTGGTTTATCGATGAATGTTTTTGGACAAAAACATCCGCCGGTTCCTCCACATCCGTCAAAAAATGAATTAATCAATATTAAGAAGCAGGAATTGGATAGAAAATACAATATGGAAAAGAAACTGATCCTGAATCATCCCCTTGCTACCAAACAAATGAAAAGAGATCAGATGAAAGCTTTAAATAAAAGATATCAGACTGAAAAACGATTGCTTAAAGAAGTGAAATAATAGAGATTTCTTGCACTTATTAAAATTTGATGAGCAAAATTCAATCAAAGGAATTTTGCGAAGTTTGTAGTTTAAAATAATTTTTGTTGAAAGAGAATGCTTTTTGCGTTCTCTTTTCTTATGTAAAATTAAATGAAAATGGCTTATTGATGGATTTTAAGATCAATAGTCGGAAACGTGAAACATCCAATATTTTTCCTTAAATTCGCATAAAAATTTTTAAAGTAATGAATTACGATATTATTGTCATTGGAAGTGGTCCTGGTGGATATGTTACTGCGATCAGAGCAGCACAATTGGGTTTCAAAACCGCAATTATCGAGAAAGAAAACTTAGGAGGAATTTGCCTTAACTGGGGATGTATTCCAACCAAAGCTTTATTGAAATCTGCTCAGGTTTTTCATTATATCAACCATGCTGAAGATTATGGATTAAATAAAGTAGAAGCAAGCTTCGAATTCCCGAATGTGATTCAGAGAAGCCGTGGTGTTGCCAGCAAAATGAGCAAAGGAATCGAGTTCTTGATGAAAAAGAACAAGATTGACGTAATTCTGGGTACTGCAAAAGTACAGAAAGGTAAAAAAGTGTCTGTAACAGATAAAGACGGTAAAGTAGTAGAGTACACTGCAAACCACATTATCATTGCTACAGGAGCTCGTTCAAGAGAATTACCAAACCTACCGCAAGATGGTAAAAAAGTAATCGGATACAGACAAGCATTATCTCTTCCTGAGCAGCCAAAATCTATGATCGTTGTAGGTTCTGGAGCGATTGGAGTAGAATTTGCTGACTTCTATAACACAATGGGAACGAAAGTAACTGTTGTTGAATTTATGCCAAACATCGTTCCTGTAGAAGACGAAGAAATCTCTAAACACTTAGAGAAATCTCTGAAAAAATCAGGAATCGAAATCATGACCAACGCTTCTGTAGAAAGCGTAGATACAACAGGAGAAGGTGTAAAAGCTAACGTTAAAACAGCTAACGGAAACATTACTCTTGAAGCTGATGTATTATTATCTGCTGTAGGTATTGCTGCTAACATCGAAAACATCGGTTTAGAAGAAGTAGGAATCCAGACAGATAAAGGTAGAGTATTAGTAAACGAATGGTATGAAACTTCAGTACCAGGTTACTATGCAATTGGTGATATCATCCCAACTCAGGCATTAGCTCACGTTGCTTCTGCAGAAGGAATCACTTGTGTTGAGAAAATCAAAGGAATGCACGTTGAGAAAATCGACTATGGCAATATCCCTGGATGTACGTACTGTCACCCTGAAGTAGCTTCTGTAGGTCTTACTGAAAAACAGGCTAAAGAAAAAGGATACGAAATCAAAGTGGGTAAATTCCCTCTTTCTGCAAGTGGTAAAGCTACTGCAAACGGAAATACAGACGGATTTATCAAAGTAATCTTTGATGCTAAATACGGAGAGTGGTTAGGATGCCACATGATTGGTGAAGGAGTAACTGATATGGTTGCTGAAGCAGTAGTGGCTAGAAAATTAGAAACTACAGGTCACGAGATCATCAAATCGATCCACCCGCATCCAACGGTTTCTGAAGCCATCATGGAAGCTGCTGCAGCTGCTTACGGTGAGGTGATTCACATTTAATTAATTATTTTAATATATAAAGCTCAGATTTTTCTGAGCTTTTTTAATAACCATGAAGAAAATAATTTTTTTATTAGCAATCTTTAGCTTTGTTTTTTCTTTTTCTCAAGAAAAAGGAAGTAAAGGATATTTTCCTGCAGAATATGTTTTGAAGAACTCAAAAGATACTGTAAAGTCTAAAGTAAGGAATATGGGTGTATATACTAATGACAAATATTCATTTGGTACCATTTTGTTTAAAATGAAAATGATGAATGAAAGAGGGAATACAACCTGGGTTCCAATTAATGAAGTAAAGTATATTAAAATTTTAGATGAAAATAAGCAGAAACATGAATATTTTGCTTCAACAGATAAGTTTATTAAAGAGAAAGGATTAGTTGAAGTATTATATGAAGGAAAGAATATAAATTGGTATAAAGGTTTTAATAACTCTATTTTAACTCCCAATGTTCAATTTCTCAATTATCTGGTAGATAAAGACAGGAAAATTCTTTATAAAGAAGGAACGTTAGAGGATTTTAAACAGAATTTAAAAAAGCTATTTAAAGATAATTCAGATTTGACGGAAGAACTCAAGCAAGCCAAGACAGAAAAAGACTTCATCAAGCTTTTGCAATTATATGATACTAAACTAGAATAAGACTAGCATAAAAACCACAGATTTTTTCTGTGGTTTTCCTTTTTAAATTAGTAAAATGATTAAATAAGCCTAGTAGTAACTTTCAAAGACCTGTTTGATTTATTGTCTGCCCATATTTTTATTAATAAAAGTATTCTGATGAAATTTTAGCTGGCATGCAGTGGCTTTTTGTTAAAATAATTTTAAAATCAGCATATTTATAAAAATTAATCCTGTTATCTCATCATGATTCCTTACATTTATTCTATGAATTTTGAGAAAGTAGGACTTGTTTTGTCAGGCGGCGGTACCAAAGGCATCGCCCATGCGGGGGTATTGAAATTCTTAAAGGAAAAAAATGTAGAAATAGATATACTTTCCTGTTGTAGTGCAGGGTCTATCGTGGGATGTCTTTACGCTATAGGAAAGACTCCTGAGGAAATTCTGGAATTTTTTGATTCTGTATATTTTTTCAACTGGAAACACTTTACCTTTAATCAGCCGGGATTGGTTTCCTCTATTATTTTCAGGAATTATCTTAAACCTATTTTTCATGATATGAAACTGGGGAATCTGGATATTGATGTGAAAATTGTAGCTACAGAATTGGTTACCGGAACCCAGAAGATTTTTGATAAAGATTTTGAAGTAGTAGATGCTATTATTGCTTCCTGTTCTATTCCCGGAATTACTACACCCTATATTATCGGGGATGAAATGTATTGCGATGGAGGAGTACTGAACAATTTTCCGGCAGATATCATCAGAGACGATTGTGATAAACTGATTGGGGTGTTTGTTTCACCACCCAATGATGCTAAAATCAAAGATCTGAACTCTATTAAAGCTATTGTTTCCCGTTCTTATGACCTTCTTTCCTATAGAATAGAAAAAGTAAAATTCGATTACTGTGACTGGTTTATTTCTTCTCAGAAACTGGCTGGTTACGGAACTTTTGAACGTGGAAGAGACCGTTTGGAGCAAATTTTTGATATCGGTTATACCGCAGCTAAAGAAAGCTATGACGGTAGCCGTTTTCTTACAGAGCTGAAACAATCGGGAACTTAGCATTCTATACAATCAGAAAGCTGAAAGAAAAAGGCCTTACATTTTAGAATAAATGAGTTTTCAGCCTCCTTCTCCCAGCTTTCAGATCAAATTAAACTGATATTAATTTTTAACTACCTGCGCATCCTGGCGTACGATTTCGTTACCATTTGTATCGTAAACCACCAAGGTATAAGGGGCTTTCTTGGCAGAATCGGTGAGATAATTTCTCCAGACCTGATAATTATGCCCTTGGTTATTGAAATTAAAATAATAATTACCGCCACTGCCATCAGGAACCACTTCTCCGTCGCTGATGATCATGCTTGGTTTAGCTGTAATCTTTGCGTTAGCGTTCCAGGATTGGTATAGATAGTTACCATTAGGTTGTTTATCAATTCTGATCTTAAATTTTTTAGTTTTAATGATCACCGTTTTAGGTACCTTTTGGAAAGTAGAAGAAACTATCTTTTTTTGAGGTAAATCCGGAGTTTCTTTGGCGTAAACAAAAGAGATTTGAGCTAGGGAAAAAACTCCCAATAAGAAGTACTTAATCATATTATAATGGTTATTGGTTAACTCTCAATCTCCATCAAATATGAAGCCATTGTTTATATTATTTCCTCTTCTGTTCCCTCAATAAGTGCATGATTAAGCTGATCAGCCATGCTAATCTGTTCCTCTTTTGAAAGCTCAGAGACGGCATAGTATTCGCCAACACTGCCTATGCAATCCGGCCACAGTTAACGGCAATCGGGCGGCGTATAATCAGGCAGCTGGCAAAACCATCAAATAGGAGTTTAATGATTCCTTTTCCGTGGGTAACAGAAATTTCCATTATAGTTATGAAACTGACGTATAGCTGGCGAAAGCCTCCTCCAGACTGTCGAATTTCCCTTTAAATTCATCAATAGGACAATCCTGAAGAATATTTCCTTTATGAATAAGAATAACCCTTGTACAAAGCGCTTCTACCTCTTGCATGATATGTGTGGAAAGTAGAACTGTTTTCTGTTGTCCGATTTCTTTGATCACATTTCTGATTTCAAGAATCTGGTTAGGGTCTAATCCATTGGTTGGTTCATCAAGAATTAATAAATCCGGTTGGTGGATAATGGCCTGAGCTAATCCCACACGTTGTTTATACCCTTTGGAAAGCTGTCCGATCTTTTTTGATTTCTCAGGAGTAATGCCTACGAGTTCAATCACTTCATCTATTTTAGCTTCAGAGATTTTATGGATATTGGCCACGAATTGAAGATATTCTTTCACATACATTTCCAGATAAAGTGGATTGTTTTCCGGCAGAAAGCCTATTTTTTTCTTGCTTTCGATCTCATGGTTGGAAATGTTGAGTCCATTAAAAAAAATTTCACCTTCATCAATTTTCAAGGCACCTACAATAGATTTCATCAAGGTAGACTTTCCGGCACCGTTGGGGCCTAAAAGACCGATGATTTCATTTTTATCAATAGAGATATTGATATTGTTTAAGGCAGTCTGCTCACCAAATTTTTTGGTCAAATTGTTTATCTGAAGCGGCATAATTTTTAATGTCTTTCTGCAAAAATAAAATAAAAAAACTCATTCGATGGAATGAGTTTCGCAATATTTATAAATAATAATTATTTTTTTGTTTTTTTCTTTGATCCGGAAGCGGAATTATTGCCAGAAGCTGTACTTGCTCCTCCTTTTTTATTCCCTTCTTGATTGATACCAGAGGCTTTGTCATACATGGTATATTTGCCGTTTGTTCTTCCAAATACCTTATCAACCTGTTTTTGAGTTAAAAACTGTGACTTACCCACATACTTTCTATTTTTATTGATGTACTGGATAAATTGTACAGTAGGCTGGCCATAGTTTTTCTCATAATGAAGTTCGATGATATCGTTGGGAAGTTCCAATACGATGTTTTCTTCAGGAGCAGAAATAAAACCATCCATAATGAGTTTATAAAGTCCTGAAACGTCTCCGTTCAGATTTTGAAATGAAAAAGCTCGGATTGTATTCAGGTTGCTGGTGTTCAGATCCTGATAATTGACTGTATACTTGTCTTCTTTTTTATATAAACCAACAGAGTTGTCTTTACCGATTTCCACCAAACTTTCATTTTTCAACACTTTAATCTGAGAGAAAACCGAAATACCGAACATACATGTAATAAGTAGAATTATTTTTCTCATAGAATGAATTTTAATGTTTTATAAATTGGTGCACATAAACTTACAAATAAAACGGCTAAAAAGCAATTTTATTCCTTATGGCAAAAGTAATACTTTTTTTTAACATCTATCAGAAATGGCTAGATAGGGAAAGGTTCTTGATGTTGATTTTAATTATTTAAAAATCAAATATTTAAAATGTTTTTGTGGAGGATATCTCCACTTATGTTGATCATATATTCAATGAGTTGAAACGGTGTAATACATTGAAAAACAGATGGAAAATGACGAATGTGAAAAAATGAAATTAAAAAAATGAAAATAAATGTTAAAATGATAATTTTGAAGACGAAAAGTGAAAATAATACATAGTAAATCCATTCATAAGCTGTTAATAAACAGTTATAATAGTTTATTTTTTAAGAACAGAGAAGTGAGTAAACTGAGCTTGTTTTCGATACATTTTAATAATTTCTATTATTCAGATTTTATTCTGCTTTTGTGAACGTATCCCTGCTTTCCATCTTTTGTTTCAATAAGCCACCAATCACCATTTTGATCCAAGACATTTACTTGTTCACCTGATTTTATTTTTTGTAAAACTTCGGAAGCTGTATTTTTATCTTTTCTTAGATTGGTATACCCGTCGGGATCCTGAATAGTATATGATTCTGAAGTTTCTTGCTGATTAAATGTGTTGTAGGCTTCAGTGGCGTTTTTGATTAGGGGATCATTATAAAAGTTGGTGCTTTTTAAACGTTTCATAAGATCTCTGTCTTTATCATAGCAATAAGATAGCATTCCAAATCCCTCATTTTGTTTCCAGTCATTATTTTCATTCTTTTTGAGCTGCAAATGAAGTAGATAAACTAAAGCTTCATCTGTTTTTGCCTGATTAAAGGGAGTTTTATTATTGACTATAAACCTGACAAGATCAGAAATTAAATTTGCATTATTATTAAATATTGTAAGAAGCAATTCCTTTCGTATTGTTTGGTCTTTGCTTTTATCATTATAAAATAAGATGCTCCAATTAAAATAATGGGGCTGATCCTTTATTGAAGTGATTTTTTTTACTGCTGCCTTATTAAGATTATCATCTTTCTCATAGTCAAATAGGATTACAATATCTGCAGCAAGATCTTTTTTCCAGTTTATAATATTTGCTATTGCATTTTTATCATCCTGGTATAGTACCTTGTTTAGATCTAAAACGTCTTCAAAATAGGGTAGTTTTTTATTTTGTTTTATTTCAGTTTTTACATGGTCTAAATCAGGAAGGTCATCCTGACCAATCTTAATGAATTTATAATTCTGATTGATTTGATAGTCAATATATTCATTATTAATAACAATTTCGCTATATCCTTTAGAATCAGTGTCTTTTGAATTAATGCCTAAATAGGCTCTATTTCTGGTATTAAAATCAATGGCTGAAGGGTAGGAATATTTTTTTGTTCCGAAATATTCTGTGAATAGATGTGGTTCTTTATCATTTCTATTATTTTGTGCTTTGAGAGAAACAAATAGAAATGTTAAAGCAAAATATATGATATGTGAAAATATCTTTTTTACCATTTATTGAGTTTAATGAAATTCAATAATAAAGATTATACTTATCCATCTCAACATCTAAAGATTCATCTAAGTAATATAGAGAATCAGATTTAATAGTACCATCAGAAGTAATACTACTTTTTTTATAGGAAACAATTCCTACCGAATTTCCTCTTATAGGATTTGAAGGAAAGTATTTTATCTGCCAAATTTTGTTTGTTTTTTTATCAAAGTATGATAAACAATTGTAGGTTCCAAATTCATTTCCTGAAATATTTCTGTAAAACTGAATTGAATCTACCTTTTTACTTCCTAAATAGGTAATAAGATTTACTTTTACATTTTCCTTATCTACCAACTTTACTTTTACAAATTTAAATGAAATAGTATTTTGTGAAGTATAGGATAATTCATTATCTCCAAACTTTGAATATTCTTTTAAATATTTGGCATTTTGTTTTTTCAAAAATAATTTATCATTACCTTTAACTAGTGTTTCAAAATAATTATTTTTTGCTAGAATAGGATCACCAAAGAAAGGATCTGAAATCTGATTTCTGCCAGGCAAAGGATTTTTACTTTGTTTACAACAAATACCAACAAATATTATTAAAAGAGAAGAAAATGCAAAAAGTGTATTTTTCATTATATTAAAATCATAATTTTTTTTGTCTTTATTTCTTTACAAACTTTCCTTCGTTATCTATTGCGTACAGAAATTTTTCTTTATTTGTAATGGGAGTTTCTTTTTCTCCGATGATATCTCCGTTTTCGTTAAACTCCAACCTGTTTATAGAATATTTTACTAATTCTATCATTTCATCTTTGTTTATTGAAAAAGTTCTATAATATTGGTTTTCAAATGTAAATCTGCAATCGAGCAACAATTGATCCGTTAATTTGTTCTGCTTATAGCTGTTCAATTGTACGTTCAAAATTTTAGAATCATTCTCTCCGTAAGTATTATAAATTATTAATTTACATGATATATCATTTGGGAAACTGAACGTTTCTATTACAGAATATTTGTCAGTTGGTTTGGGATTTATTTCGAAATCATTTTCTTTTATCGGAAATCTAATCTCTTCTGAATTAAAATTAATCCGTTTTTGGTCAGGTATAGTGACAATATAATTAGTAGAATCCAAATCAGTTTTATAATATTTTTTTATATCTTCTGAGGTATATGGTAGTTTATTTTTCACAGTCTTTAAATTTTCAGATTTACTGTTTTGTACTGGATTATCAGTCGTATTTATTTTTTGAGTATTTTCCTTACATGAAAAGAAGGTGAGAAATACACCAATAATTATATTTTTCATTCTTCTTTTATTATTTTCACTCAATTTCATTCCCATATAATAAAAGTTTATTTATAAAATCTGAATTCCAATTATCTATATATACATTTTGAAGTTCTGCTGCCCAACCTGATGTATCTTTTTTTTCTCTATCTAAATAGCAGGAAGCATAATATTTTCCTGTAATAAAATTAAACGATTTTTTATAATTACGCTTTCCGTCTTTAATGTAACTTAAATCATATCCGATAATTTGTATTTTTTTATTTTTAGAATTAAATCTAAACTTAATATTTTCAGTTAGGCTTTTTTTCTCACCCGAAATGTTGGGTTTTGTTGTTCGATCGGCATAGTCTATTCGAATTTCAATGACTTTATCTTTAATTATGGGATCACTTAAATAGTAATCTGCTTCGACATTATTATATAAGATACTATTGTTTAGGATAGGTATTTCAAGAGTCTTGTTCAAAGAAGATAAATAGATATAGAGAATAAAATTTAAAAGTTCATTGCTGTTTTTTTCTTGAATTTTTGCCGTATCTTTTATATTATCATCATCAAAATATAATGATTTTGGTTGTTCATATAATGTGTCTATGGTAGATTTTGCAAAATACTTGTCAGTGTTTCTTAAAAGATTATCAAAATTGAACTCTTTCTTATTTATTGTTGCTTGTGTATTGTCTTTACAGCTCAATAAAAATAAGGTAGTTAGAAAAATGATTATATTTTGCGATTTAAACATATTTATTTTATTCTGCTTTTATGGATATAGCCTTGTTTTCCATCTTTTGTTTCAATAAGCCACCAATCTCCATTTTGATCTAACACATTTACTTTTTCTCCTGATTTTATTTTTTGTAAGACTTCGGAAGCCGTATTTTTATCTTTTCTTAGATTGGTATACCCGTCAGGATCACTAATGAATCTGTCTTCATCAGATCCATTGAATATTTCCAAATTTTCACAAAAAGCTTTTAATCGTTCATTATCATAAAAATTGTTGTGTTCCAGCTTTTTAATAAAAGTCTTGTTTTTATTGATAAAGCTTTGAACATCACCTATATCACCTACATTTAATGATTTTTCACAAAGAAAAGCGATACTTTTCTCCCATTCTGCATAATCAAAAGGACTTTTATACATCATATTCAGAACTTCTCCTAATGAATCATAACCGTTCCCCTCCTTAGCTTCGGAAAGGAGTTCTTTTGTTTTGCCTTTATAGATGATTTGTTCAATATCGTTGATTATGCCTTCTCTAAGAACAAATTGCTGATCTTTATTTCTTCTTCCGAAAATTAATTCGTGAAAAGATGTTGCATTCGAAAAATCAAAACCTTTAAATGCGAAACCAACAAGATCTTTATCTTCATTATATCCATAATATAACACCAGATCTTTTACAAGATAGGGATCTCTCATTTTCAAGATTTTCAAAGCTGTATTATCCTTATAAAAGAGGTACTTGTTATAATTATATAAAATATCTGGTGTTATAGCATATTTCGTATCAGAATCGCTGTCTTGTATTAATATGTATTTTTTGTTTTTTATAGCTATTTCCGGAAAGTCGGATATTCTTAAAGCAAGGATATTATTAGTATATTGATCAATGTTTATTCCATAAACTTCTGATATTCTTTTTGAAAACAATTCAGAATCTGGAAATTTAAATTTGAAATTTTCCAATGATTTGGCTCCATAATTAATAATATCTGGTGATAGATTGTCATAATCGAATTTAGTATTGTCACCTTCTTCAATCAAATTATAGGGAGCTTTATTTTGCTTTGCCTTATCGGTACAGTGTATCAGTGAAATCAATACAATAAAAAATAAACAAATTTTTTTCATATCAGGATACTTTATTCTGTTCTGTTCATATCAGAATGATCAAGAGTTGCAAAATACTGAATAGAATATTTCTTTAATAAATGCTGATCAAAATATTTTTCGTTATCGAATTTTTCAGGAAGATTATCATGCAGACAATATAGGTATTGAATTAATGGTGTACATTTTTCAATATCCATTTTCTGTTCATATTTTTCAAGTAATTTTTCTGTTAAGGTAGCTGTCAATTGAAATTTGTATTGATCTTTGGAATAAATATGATCCCAGAAATTAAAGAGGACTTCAATAATATCTAAGAAGTATTGTTCTGATTCTTTATAATTTTGAATGATATAAGAAATAACATTGCTTTTGATAGGAGTATCTTTTGTGTTATTATACAAAAATAAATGCTGGATATAATCAGGTTCCAGATTATTATAATCTATTTCACGTAATGCCAACATATTGAGCATTCTATTCTTTTCATAATCAAAATAATAGAATATTTCCTCGATACTCATTTTATCATTTAATATGCTTGTAACAGCAGATAAATTATCATTAAAAATAATTTTATTGTAATTAATAAACTGAGCAGTATATTCATTTTTCAAACCTTCATCTATGACATAATCTTTAATATAATAGGGTTCAAACGGATAGGTGTTTATAAATCTATTTTTAATGTCAATGGTATAGCCTTTTTGATTAAAAAGAATAATTGTATCGCTGTCAAAACTGTCAATCTCAAAATAAATGTTCAGTTTTTCTGAAAACTCAGTCTCAGATATATTTCTAAACCCATTTTTTATCAGGATTGATTTCAAAGATTGTGATATTGTTTCCATATCATTTGGTTATGTTAATGTCAAATCTGTAGAACAGGTAAGGAGAATTACCCTTTTTCCTTATAGCATTATCTAAATTTTCTGACTCTTGAATATCAGGAGAAACTGCATAATATTTACCTTCTTTTTTGGTAAGTTCAAGGACTAATTTTTGTCCATTTCCAGATACATTTTTTGAAGGTGAGGTATCATTTTCATTTTTTTCATATAACTTTAATGTATTTCCAGAAATATTATAATCACAATCATAATTTATCGCATAACCTCCTGGTGATTCTGTTGGAAATTCACTTTCCATTCTGGTATCATTACTGAAAGTAATTTCTTTAGGAGTGATTTTTAGCTCGTACCAGCCAATCCTGTTTTTAATCTCCTGATAAGAAGAAAGCTTTTGATTATCAGAATTGATATAGATTCCTGTCCATTTTTCGAGTGATAATACTTCTTTGTTTTCGTCCTTTGTATCTGATTTTGAAACAATATTTTTTCTCCAGGTCTGTTCATTCAGATTTTGATTAAGTATATTTATTGAATCAATTAAAACCCACTTGTTTTGTTTATCGTCAAATGTATACGCTTCTTCTTTATATTTCGATTTTTCATAATAGGAAGGATCTGCTTTGGCGTAATTAAGGTATTGCTTATCTATTAAAAAAAGATATATTTTGAACTCTTTTTTGTATTCAGCAATTGATAAACTATTCACTCTGGTAGTTTGGGAGCTTATTTGTTCATCCGAAATAGGTTGTTTCTTCTTTTGCACAAGATAAATAATAACATTTCCAAAATTATTATTCCCTTTTGGATCATAAATGCAACCGTAATCAGCAGTTAGGAAATAATCTTCATCATAAGAGTAATCACTACACTTTAAAAGTTTATCAAAATTGAGTTCTTTCTGACTTGTTGTTTTTTGAGAATTATTTGTTTGTGCATTGTCCTTACAACTAAATAGAAATAAGACAATTAGAAAAAAGATTATATTTTGCGATTTAAACATATTTATTTTATTCTGCTTTTGTGAACGTATCCCTGCTTTCCATCTTTTGTTTCAATAAGCCACCAATCTCCATTTTGATCTAACACATTTACTTTTTCTCCTGATTTTATTTTTTGTAAAACTTCGGAAGCTGTATTTTTATCTTTTCTAAGATTGGTGTAGCCATCGGGATCTTGGATTATTCCAATTTGTTCTTCATTATTTATATCTATAATATATCTTTTTATAGTGGGCAAAACATTTAAATTGTAATAGATCAATTCAGCACTATTCAGATTTTTTGTGATCTCATCTCCAAAAAACATTTCATAAATATTTGTAAACTTAATAGTTTTGTTTTCCCAGTCAGAATATAGGGAAGGTGAAAAAATAATAGTTGCTTTTGGAAATTGTTTTAGTTTCCAACTTAATTTTTTATCACTAATTTCTTCTTCAAATTCTCTATTTAATAACAATTTCTTTTCATTACCTTCAATATACCCCATGTTTTCATCAAAGAATTTTTTTTGAACTAGATATTCATTACTTTCTAACAATATGTAATTTATAGTTTCTTTATCATTATATTTTGTACTCTGTTTAATGAAAAAGGTTGGATTTTCGAGAAATAATTCTATTAAATAATCATGTAATAATTCTATTCCATCAAATGATAACTCAACACTTTTTGAAGATTCTGTAAGCAAGAAAAAGGCATTACTATCTTTTAGCTGTTGAATCCTTATCATAAGTAATTGTGCAAATAATGTAGTTTTAAAATCATCCTCACTTTCACGATTTTTTAAGTATTTGAAAAAATCTTCGCGATAGCCTTTGTTTAGTAAATCCGCAATATAAATATCTTCTAAATAAACACCTTGGTATTTATATTTTCTTAAATTAATATCTTCTTTTTCAAAGATTGCTCCATCTAGATTAATACCGTCTATTAATTTCTTATTTTGATTTATTTTGTTTGAATTATTTATCATTTTTTGCTTATTATTTTCCTTGTTTTGACAATTATAAATGGTTAATAAAAATCCGAAAAAAAATATTACTAATAACTTATTTGACATTATATTATTTTTTTAGAGTTAGTTTACCTGGTTTTATATTTGGATTATTTTTATGATACTCTACCCACCAATCATAAAATTTTTTGGCATCTGCATCCCATATCCTAATACAACCGTGGGTTCTTAGTAAATTTGGATTAACTCTTGGGTTAAACTTTTTAGTTTCTTGTCTTCCACCATGTATTCTAATTAAAGAGCGTCCACTTTTATCTGCTTCATCACCTGATCCCTTAATTGGCTCAAATGATAAACGAGGATTAGGACCATATGATGTGCGGTTACCCCCAGAAGATGAACCCATTATGAATGGTTCCGTAGATATTTGGTATGTACCATATGGAGCATCTGAATCTTTTATGGTTCTATCTTCGCCGGCAATACCTTCTAATAAACAATCAGAAATAGTCAAGATAACTTCGTTATTATGATCATAAATATCTATTCTACCCCTTCTACAGTTAGTCCTAATAGGGGTTTTTTCAATATGTGTACACTTACTACCTGTATATTTTTCTGTTATTATAACATTCCATGTACCCTTATCTTTAGTGGGCTTAGTAGCTTGTGCTTCTTTGTTACATGCAAAATTTATTGATTTATTATTTTTTCCTTTTTCATACCAAATTTGTATATTTTCTGCAATTTCCCAAATATAAGTTTTTCCATTTTCTTCTTTTCCTTCCTTATGGAAAGAAGGGTTAGCTGAATAAGCAACATTTCTCCAATAATTTAAATCTTTTATAGGCTCACCGTTTTTATAAGAAATTGGTAAACTATTATCAAAAACAATATGGTTGGGTTGGTTACCTTTTCCACAATCAACAGGAAATAATATAGCTAAATAGAAGTCTGTTAATGTGTTTAGTTTACCTTTCTTTTTTGCTAAATATTTTTCAACGTAATCTAATTGATCCAGCTGATTCATTTTAAATAGTTCAGTTCTTGTAATTCCAATACTTTTAGCAGCATCTTTCCCAATTTGTATTAAACCCACATAGCCTTCTTTTTTTTCGTTTTTATGTTTTTTGAAAGTTCCACATTTTGGATCAAATGTACCGCCAGTTTCATGAGCCATTGCTGCCATAAAATTATTAGGATCAATCCCCTGTCTTTTGGAAATCTCCATAACCTTTTTTCTAAATTCACAACTCACTTTACCTCCCCAAATTAAATCTTTGTATTGCTCTTGGCAGATGCAATTTTTCTTTCCCTCCTTCCTCTGTGTAGACCCCACCTGTGCAGGACTTATCGCACTTTCAACAGTGTGAAAGAAGTTTCCAATGCCTTCAGCTATAATCTCCCTGCTTTTTGCTATAATTCCTGTGCCTTGGTTATTGGGAGCTTGAGTTGGCTGTGGTGCTGGTGGTTGTTGCGGCTTCTGTTGTGTTGGTGTTGTGTTGGTTTTTGGAGTTTGTTGCTGTCCATCTGTTGCAATGACAGGTGTTTTATTAGTTTCTACTTTTCCTTCATACGTTGCGGTTACAAAAAATTTCTTGGTGGCATTATTACCTCCAAAAAAAATCATAAAAGTAGCAGGAGAAGCATACTCTGAGAGATTAAACTGAACTTCCGCAATTCCATGTTTATTTACTCTTGCTTTTTTGGGTTTCTTGTATTTTTCAAATTCGGAGGCTCCTTCTTCCCATAAATAAAATGTGATTTCTTTGCCCAATAAATTGGAAGTTCTTGCCTGGGCGGTGAGATGCTCATTAAATTTAGCTTTGTTTACATCTTTATTGCTCTTGTTTAGAAGAATAACCCTTCCTATAACAGGTTCTTTGGCTGTTTTGGGAACAACCGTCAGTTCAGCAATCAGTTTATTTCGGTTTACCTGAAGAATATCCTTTTCCTCCGAATGAACCATAATTTTGAAAGGTATTCCTACAACGCCCTGTCCAAACTGGTACGTGTTTTTTTCGCCGTATTTTATATTGTTTTCTACTTTTTTCCATTGATTGTTTACCAATTTATAAAGTGTCCAGACATATTTTTCTTCTTTGTGGGGCGAGAAAACGGACGAGGTAAATTTCAAAATGATGGTACTAAGCTCATAGAGGGTTTTCTGTTCTGCTTTTGGTTTTGTATCGCCTTGTATTGTTCTCATCATGTTCTGTTTTTAGATTACTTCATAAGAATCAGTTCCAAGTATATCTTCTTGAAATTTTTCAAAGTTTACAATGGGATTATAAACATGTTGTTCATTAGGGTCAGTGTTTTTTACATTACTTTTTCCTATTTCATTCCTTTGTCCGTGTTTTAGGATGGTGATTTTTCCACCTGTTGTACACATAAGCTCAGAGATTTCTGTGAGACAGCTTTTACCCATTACTTTTACTTTTTCATAGGTTTTTGTCCATTTTCCCGCAGGAGCATAAGTACAGGGCAAATAACCGCCGGAAGTTGGTTTGAGTTTACAGTTTCCGAAAGGCATTGCAGAAGGATCAAAAGTCAAATCATCTTCTGTTACGGCAAGATAATCCGCTTGTCCTTCCTTATCGTTCCAATAATGTTTTTGGTGACTGGTAACTTTAAATTTAGGAAACTTAAAACCCTGATTGCATTGGCACATCCCTTTTTGAACAACGAAATATTTTCCGTCGTGTTCACCAGAACTATTGCTACTTGCATAATCCTGTTTTTCTTCAGAGCCTTCTTTTGTAGAGGTATTGTTTTCATGGGTTTTGCTATCAAAAACGTTCATGAAATCTGCTTTATCCTCTTGTTCAGAATAATTATTTTCATTCATCTTTCGATATTTTTAATTTGTGTTGTAGATATAAATCATCATCATTCCATACTAAAATTTCAGCTTCGGCATCGGTGAATTTTTTATTTTTGGAATTATAAACATACCTGAAATTTACTTGCCCAATTATTCTGTTTTTATCTTCATCATCTTCATCCCGAACATTTTGCAATAATTCCGAAAGTGTACAGTTTTCAATTATTTTCCCTGAGAAATTTATGTTAATGAGGTCTTCATTGATCTGGTGGTGTGGTAAAAACTCACATTGTATGGGAAAAGAATTCAATATCACGAATAATTCTTTCACAAATTTTTCCTTTTTCCAGAATAATTCAAAATCAGGAAACATCAGTTGATAAAGTAATGTAGAGCGAAACTGTTGATAAAAATGGCCGTCTTTACCGAGTTCTTTTTGAAAATTATCCAGATATTTTTTTGAAATATCATCCGTGTAAAATTCCTCAATTTCGATTCGTTTGCTTTCAAATTTTTTCTTTAAATCTTCTGTTGGCACTACAGACATTTCGCCTTTATTAGAAATAGGAATTTGAATGGGATAAATAGCTTCCATGCATGCCATGCCCAAATTACTGGTTTTTTTGTCCGGTTTTCTTTGGTTTATAGTGTGTCCGGATTGTTTGATTTCTGCAATTAAGGATTCTTTTATTTCTTTAAGATTCAACGCAAGAAAATATTCATGTTCCATCTTTTCTTCCCCTATTTGCTCGAAAGTCTCTTGGATTACATATTTTTCTTCATACATTCCCGGTTGTAAAGACTGTGGTGGGAGTTTTTCTGAAATTTCATTCCAAAGTTGTTCCGGACTTTTATAATTTTTAGGAATTACAATTTTTTGAATACCCAAGAAGGTATAGAACCACGGTAAGTTGACTTTTCTACAATTTTCATTGTGAAAGTCTCTGAGTTGTACATCGGTCATTCCTATCTTTTCTGCAATAGTAGAAAGGCTTTCACCTGATAATACATCATGTATTAAAAATTCTTCATTCATTTGTGTAAGGTGTATAGGGTAGATTTTTATATTATCTATTTTCAAATATAGTGAAAATACATATAAGTCAGTTATTTAACTGATAAAATTGCAATAATTCATCACTTAACTGTGATAAATTTGATGGGTAGGTTATAGCAAACGATTTTTTATAATAATAGAAGTAAAAGAATCAAATTCCTGTTTATAGCTTCTTCCAACAGGAATCTGATAACTGCCCAGATGAATCTCATGATTATTGAATGCTGTAACAAAAGCCGTATTGATGATAAACGATCTGTGGATTCTTATAAATCCTTTTGAAGATAAAAGAAATTCCAGGTCTGTTATTTTACTTTTTGAAATAAAGTTTTCGTGAGTAGATAAAGTTATTTTAATATCATTTCCCTGGCTTTCCATGTAAACGATATCTGAAAGAGGCAATTTTCTATGCATTCCCTCAATTTTAAGAATGATAAAATCATCTTTTGAATCTGTAATATTCCTCAATACGCGTTCTACGGCTTTAAAAAAACGTTCAAAGGTGATGGGTTTCAGGAGATAATCTACAGCTTCAAGCTCAAATCCTTCTACTGCAAACTCTCTGTAAGCGGTTGTAAAAATGGTCTTAGGTTTTTGAGAAAGTGATTTCAAAAAATCGATTCCGTTGAAGTGAGGCATCTGAATATCAAGAAACATCAGATCTACAGTTTGGTTTTGAAGGAGTTTATAGGCTTCAAGAGCATTTTCTGCTTTCCCGATCAATTTTAAATAATCGATTTTAGAAATATGATTTTCCAGTAATGTGGCAGCCAAAGGTTCGTCATCTACAATGATACAGTTAATCATATTGTGAGGGAGTAATTATTTCAACATTAAAAATATTGTTTTCTCTGGAAATATAAAAGGTGAAATTTCCCGGATAATGGTGCTCCAATTGTTGCTGAATATTCTGAAGCCCAATACCTGTTTCATGATGAACGGAAGGAGTGATAAAAGTGTTTTTAATTTTGAAAACTGAGATTTTTTCATTCGCTTCCAGCTCTATCTTTATTTCTGTCGCTTCAAAATTTTTTCCGGCACCGTGTTTAAAGGCATTTTCTACTAAGGTAAGATAGAGGAGTGGTGGAATACAATTGGAAGATCTTATAGCTATTTTCTTGGTTATTTTTAATCTTTCATCAGAATAACGAAGACTTTCCAATGCTATATAATCATCAATAATACTAAGTTCATCTGCCACAGGAACCCATTTTTTTTGTCCTTTGTAAAGGATGTAATCCAGAATGTCTGACAGCTGACTGATGGACTGGGAGGTTTTATCTGACCGACTGATGGAAAGAGAATAGATATTGTTCAGAGTATTAAACAAGAAATGAGGATTAAGTTGTGATTTAAGGGATTTTAGTTCCAGTTCAGTTTTTTCTTTTTGAAGCTTTATGCTGTTTTCTTTTTCATCTTTATACCGCATGAAAAACATTATTGAGATAAAGATAAAAGCTCCACTGATAATGGGAAATGTATAATGAAACAAAAGATATCGGATATCTGTGAAAATGCTGATCAGGCTATCTTTAGGCTCATGGGTGAAAAAAGGTTCTGCAATATCCACAATAAAGATCCTGTTGGCTACCGAAATACAATACAAGCTTAGAATAAGATAGATTGAAAATTCAATATATTTTTTTCGGTCAAAAAAATATCGGATCAGGAAATAGTAGATAAAATTAGCACCCAAAATCTGAAAAATCCAGTGACAGAAATTGTAAATTACCGATTGATTAAACACTTCTCCATCATATTCCCCATAAGTTTTGGCAGTTCCAAACAAAAATAAAGCGATCCAGAAAAGAAGCTGGAAGTATAGATTTTGTAGGTTATAAGCGAAGGGTTTGATTGTCATCACCATCAAAAATATAAAAACTTAGGATAACGCTGGTAAAATTGATTTAAAATCCGATGCAATGAGGATAGATAACATCATTCAAAGGGCAGACTGCATATTTCGTCATTGGAATCTGAATTCCTGCTTTCTGCATTTCTTGTTTAAAGGAAGTCTTGTTTTTCTCAAAATTTGTATAAAAAAATATGACAACAGAGCGTTCAGAAAGGCTTTATGGATTAGATCATTTGAGATCATTAGCTATTGTATTGGTTTTATTGTTTCACTACCGGGCATTTAAACATCCGGAATGGATCGAAATAATGGGGAAGTTTGGCTGGACAGGAGTGGATCTTTTCTTTGTACTGAGTGGTTTCCTGATTTCAGGTCAATTGTTTAAGGAGATGAAATATACAGGAACTATAAGTCTGAAGACATTTTACATCAAACGTTTTTTTCGGATTATCCCAACCTATTTCTTTACGCTTTTCCTGTATTTTACAGTACCTTTTTTCAGGGAACGGGAAGCTTTACCACCCTTCTGGAAATTCATTACTTTCACACAAAATTATGGATTAAATGTGATTGATCAGGGAACATTTTCTCACGCATGGTCATTGTGCATTGAAGAACAATTTTACCTTTTCCTCCCTTTATTTCTTTTACTGATAATGCCTTCAAAACTGTTTAAATATTTAGCAGCTTTGATGGTGTTATTCATTATGTTTTCCATCATCATGCGGTTGGTATTATGGAATACATCTATTGTGGGAATGGAAACTAACTCTCTGGAATTCTGGCGTACTTGGTATATGACAATATATTACCCCACCCATACTAGATTGGATTGCCTTGGAGTAGGGGTTCTCATTAGTCATTGTATGCAGTATTCTTCCCTTTTTAAAAAAGGGGTTCATCAGAATGGTAACGGTCTTTTTCTGGTAGGAGTAATATTATTGGGTATTACATTTTGGATATGTAATGAACAGGCTTCAGAAATGGCTTCAGTTTGGGGATTTACTTTGGTGGCAGTAAGTTATGGTTGTATTCTGATGTCTGCTGTTTCAGCGTCCTCGTTTCTTGCTAAGTGGAAATCCTATATTACGACTGAACTGGCAGCTTTATCTTATGCAATCTATCTTTCTCATAAGGGAATTATTCATATAATTCAGACTCTCTTCGAACGATTTGATCTTGAATCTTCAGATGCAATATGTATGATTATCTGTTTAGTGAGCTGCCTTATAAGTGCTTTGCTGTACAGATTTTTCATTGAAAAACCTTTTGCTGCTATGAAAGACCGGATTTTAAAAAGAAGTAAATAGGAGAGCTTTTATTTGGTAGGTTGATTGAGTTCTTCTTCGGTTGGAGCCAGTTTGTCTCTTCCTCTTTCAAATCCCCGGATAAACCAATAGAAAATCAAAGAAAAGACAACAATAACGGCCACTACAGACCAGAATATTTTCTGAAGGGTAGGGATTTTTAATTTGGATATCAGGAGAATAACCAGAATGATGACTATAAAAACTATGAAGAATATTCCCATCGGTTTTACTGTGTTTTGAAAAGATACAAAAAAGTGCGTGAAAATTTCAAAGCGTTATTGGTAGGTCATACTTTTCAATATTACATTTTTGATGGCTGCTTCCTGGAAGCTCCAATGCTCACTATTTCTGGGCATCTGGTTTTCAAGAATGATTAAACTTGTATCTGTGGATGGGAAATACACATTAAGACAGGTAAAACCATCCCCAAGCCCTGTAACAGCATAATAATCAAGTCCGGCTTCTTTGATGAATCTGATGTTATATCCAAATCCCATACTTTCTTTCCCAAAAACATTGTGTTGAGAAGATGTAGATGGGGTGAGGATAAGCTTTTGAAATTGAGGCGAAAGAAGTTTTCCTTTAAAGAGCGCCTGATCCCATTTTGAAAGATCTTCTACTGTAGAAATCACTCCGGCAGCAGGAGCTATTTCATCATTTAAAAATGAATGCTCTACTTTTTCAAACTGATTATTCTCACTTCTATAGCCTGGAACGAGCGCTTGATTATTTTGATGATTGTAAACGAATGTTTTCTTCATTTTTAGCCTTTTAAAAAGGGAATTGGCGAGTTCTGTAAAGTTTTTACCCGTTGTATTTTGAAGAATTTCCCCCAAAAGCATATAAGAAAGATTTCCGTATTTAAACTGTGATCCTACTTTAAAAGCTGTCGGCTTTTCAATATCTACAATACCATGAGTATGATTTAAAAGATTGTGTATCGTTACAGTGTCTGCCCAGGACTGAGTAAGTGAAGGAAGGTATTTTTTTATAGAAGTCTGAAGATCAAGTTTTCCCTGTTCTGCAGCTTGTAGGATGAGAACTGCAGTGATTTGTTTTGAATTGGACATGATTTCAAATTGGTCATCGGTTTTTAAAGCGATCTTTTTTTCAACATCTTTATATCCATTGGCCTTTAGAAATTTTGCTTTTCCATGTTGAGAAACTAAAACCACTCCATTAAACTTCAGTGGAGAAGAAGTTGTCATAATACTGTCGATTTTTTTAGCATAAGACGGTACTTTTTGTGCTTTTAATTCTGAATTGGTATTGTTTTGTGAAAACAGAGAAAGGCTTAAAAATAGAATAAATAGTGTAAGAATGATTTTCTCTGATTTCATTTTGTGATGGTTGTTTGAATTGGTTTTTGGTTTTCAAATATATGTATTTCTGTTATCTCTTTTTCAATTTGAGGACAATATTTTTATTCATTGAAAATTGTTTTTAAAAATGCCATTTGAGGTGAATCAAATGGCATTGTAATCTATTCTCATTTTAGGATTAACTTTTTTGAGGAGAAAGAAGCTATTGTAATGTACTCAGTTTAGCCAGATCTTCATCCCTACGGTTACCGTGAATCTGAATCTTAGAAAGTTCATTTTCAATATTGCTAAATTCCTCATTGGTAAGAACAATATCTGCTGCCCCGAGATTCTCTTTAAGCCGATCTCTATTTTTAGATCCTGGAATAGGAACAATGAAATCGTATTTATGAAGCATCCAAGCTAATGAAATTTGAGCAGGAGTAGCATTCTTGTTGAAAGCAAATTCCTGTAATATATTCAATAAAGGCTGGTTGGCAATGATATTTTCTTTTTGGTAACGAGTAATGACACGTCTTGCATCAAATCCTGTAAATGAAGTATCTGCATTTATTTTTCCGGATAGAAAGCCTCCTGCTAAGGGAGAAAACGGGACAAATCCAATGTTTAATTCCTGACATAAAGGAATAACCTCTTTTTCAAACATTCTTTCCATAATAGAATATTCACTTTGTACGGCAGCAAGTGGAGTGACGGCATGGGCTCGTTTTATCTCATCAGGAGTAGCCTGCGATTGTCCCCACCCGAGAATTTTTCCTTCCTGAATAAAATCACCCATAATCCCGGCAACATCTTCCACCGGAATATCTTGGTTTACCCTGTGCTGATAGTATAGATCAAGATGATCTGTCTTTAAATTTCTTAATGAATTTTCCAGTCGGGTTTGAATTTCTCTCTTTAGGTCTTTTGCTCCTGCTGTCCAGGCTTCTCTGATCAGGAATTTACTTGCTATTACCGTATCATGGCGGACTGCTTTCAGTGCTTCACCAATCAGTTTTTCATTGTCTCCTGCAGCATATATTTCTGCGGTATCAAAGAATGTACATCCCAGATCGAAAGCTTGTTGAATCAATTGAATAGATTCGTCTTTTGTAGGAGGAGCACCATATCCCATGCTTAATCCCATACAGCCATAGCCAATGGCAGAGACTTGTATATTTCCTAATTTTCTTGATTTCATTTTCTTTTATTTTGAATCGACAAGACAAAATTCTTCAAAAGAAAAACAGAATCGTTTACCATTTGGTAAAAAGTGTTAGTGGATATTTCGCCGTATTCTGCTCAGGGACTGTTGGGTAATTCCAAGATAGGATGCAATATAGGATAACGGAATGCGGTTAGCTAACGTTGGATATTTCTGCATAAACTCAAGATAGCGGGTCGTGGCATCCTGAGATACAAGCGGAGAAACTCGTTCCAGTTTTTGCAGCAGTGCTTTACTATGTATTTTTTGAATGATCTCGTTCCAGCCTATAACCGTATTGGATATCTCTTCCCAATCTTTTACTGTAAATGTAAGAAGCTTGCAATCTGTTGCTGCCTGTATATATTCTGTAGAGGGGACATTTTTCAAATTCATGAGTAAATGATTCTCTTCTAAAAAGATCTTGGTAATTTCATCTCCTTTATTGTTGTAATAACAGATTCTGAAAATACCATCAATAAGAAAACCTACTTCCCGGAGTACTTTACCTGCTTCAGCAAAATAATCATCTTTGCGAAGTTCAGCTATTTTTCCTTTGCCTGAAATAAAATCAATCTGTTGTTGGTTCAGGGTTCCAAAACGGAGGATATATTCAATGAATTCATTCATGATGAAAAGGTATAAAAAAGTTTTTCTTTGCAGTTTACCATTTGGTAAATTTTATGGTATTGATAGATTTTGATTGGCTGTTTTGAAACTTAATTTATGACTTTTACAAGATGTTAAAAAAGATTTTTTTCAATGTCTTATATCAAATAAGTATGAATTTTTTGGTAAATATGAAAAGAAAAATAGGTACTACATCATGAGTCTCCTGATTTATTTATTTTATTGTTCTAAATAAATTTTGTATTTTAATTTATTGATTATCAATTTTTTTGTTCTGTTATTTTTTGAATGAGGGATATTTGTAGGATGTGTTTTTTCTGTAGGATGTATCTGTTTTCTTATTTTCGTTAAACTTTTTCATAAAATGTATTATTGATTCATTTTATGATTTAATTTTTATTTATAATTAATTTATGACAGATCTTAGATTCCCGAAGAGTGGATATTTTATGTTAAGTATATTCTGCTTCTTTTTTTTTAATAGTTGTACGGGAGGAAAGTTGTCTATGACCAATTTTGATTATCCATTGCTTCATAAAAATGAGGTGTTGCGTCTTGCTGGTAATTTTGGAGACTGTATGTTGCTGAATGAAGAATATCTTCAAAAAGCCCGACAAGAAGATTACAGTGATGGAGAAGCTCTTTGTTACATTAATATGTCTAATATATCTGTAAGCATTGGGAACTATAAGAAAGGCCTTGTATTTTTAAAGAAAGCAGAGGCTCTCCTTCAAAATTCAAAAAATGAAGCTCTTAAAGCAAAGCTTTACCAGGAGTACGGCCAGTTGAGTAAAGTAACCGGATTGTATAAAAATGCTTTAGGGTTTAATTCAAAAGCACTGTATTATACCGGTAAATGCTCTTTGCAGGATAAAAGAAATTACTTTTTAGATAGAGTATTTTCAAACAGAGGCGATTTTTTATATGAAGCAGGAAGAAAGGATTCTGCGCTTATCTATTTTCACCGGGCAAGAAACGTGATCAATACTCCTCTGATTAATAGTTTAATTGCTAAACATCACTTGTTGCATACAGCACTTATTGATTCTTCAAAATTATATGTTGACAGATCTCTTGAGCTTGTAAAAAGAGATACAATCCAATTAAATGCACAGAAAGGAATGGTGTATAGGGTAGCAGGAGATTATTACAAAACTCAAGGTAACTATGCTGAAGCACAGGTTTTTTATCAGAAAGCGCTTGATGTTTTTTTAGAAACCAAACGGGCATACAATCTTCCATTTATTTATCAGTCTATAGCTGAGGCTTACAAAGGAATGGGGAATAAGGAAAAAGAAGCTGAATTTGAAAATAAATACCTGGATGCTAAATCAAAACTTTCTAAAGATCAGACTGAAACAGTAAATCTTCTGATTGATAAAGTATTGACGGAGAAAGAAAATGATGTAGAGGTCTTCAAATTCAAATTATTTGCGAGTTCGGCAGTGCTGATATTGATCATTGTGATTGGATTTGTTTTGATGTATAGAAAGATGAAAAACAAAAAAAGTAAGCTACGGGAAGAGACTACCATTCTTAAAAGTCAGACTGAGCTTTTAACCAATGAGACAGAAGTTCTTGCCAGTAAAGTAAATGAAAGTTTTAGCGATCTTGTTCAGCTGGCGAAAAGAAATGATTCTGCTTTTCTTACCCGCTTTCAGGAAGTATATCCGGACTTCATAGAAAAGCTATTGGATATTAATGAAGATTTATCAAGTGCTGATCTGCATTTGTGCGCGATGATTAAGCTTAATTTCAGCTCAAAAGAGATTGCTTCCTATATGTCTATCCTTCATAAGTCTGCTCAACAAAAAAAATACAGGTTGAGAAAAAAGCTCAATGTTCCAAGCGATCAGGATCTTTATGTTTTCTTTCAGGGATTGGATTCCTAATATATTGAAGTAATAAAAACGTTACATTTTCAAAGATGAACATTATGACAGCTATCCTTTTAAGGGGTGGCTTTTTGTTTTATACAATTGTTTGGTTCTAATTAGGGGAGCAGTCTGAAAGTAATATCATTGAGATTTGAAAATGTACTCAAACAGGATTGTAGTCTCTTCCGGTAGAAGTAAAAAAAGAGAGTGGTAGCATATGCAATTATGAAACTGTGTGTAAATAGGTCGTGAAATGGAGCATTGGGATATAAAAGTAACTAAAATAAGATTAGATGCTTTCATTGTGTGTTAGTACACACTTAACTGTAAGCTTCTCTTTCTGTTTTTTTGTTCGCTTATTTCAACTTGAAATTTATTGAAATCTGGAATTTATGATATACGAATTGATTATAAAACATTGTGTTTACTGGCAGGTTTTTAATGGTGTTGTATGAATTGATGTATTTTTTTGCATTGTGATGCAGCGTATTTAATGAATTTTTCACTTATGGATGAATATTAATTGAGTTTTTATAAAAGTTTTAAGATTCTTTTAATAAAATATTTTACTGATAATCAGTGTATTGTGGTTAATGAAGGACATTTGTAGAATTATTTTTTTTGGCAACTTGACTTCATTTTTTTCAAATTTATACTAGCGATATGAAGCAATTAAATGTAGGGATGATAATGTGGTTTTATTGTTATTTTTTCAATTGTAAATAATATATACCAATAAACTAATATTAATATTAAATTATGAAAACAAATTTGTTAACCTTAATGCTTGCATTATTTTCTTACGGTTTGTACTCCCAGGTTGGAATTTATACAAATATCCCTCAGCCTTCCTATAGATTTTGGAGCTAAGAAATATTTTCTAAAGAACATATTCTATAGTATAGGTAACCTGATGATAAGATATTGAGGGGTATGTTGTGATTCTTTGAAATAAACCAATCACAGCTCAATAGATTCTAAAAACACACCACTATATTATCCAGGAGCTCTGCCGAGTATTTTTCCCTCGTACCGGAATAACAGGGCTCTTTATTAGAATAACATTCACATAAGTAAGTGTATTTCCCCTTACTTATTAAAACCAAAGAAATACATATGCTATATAAAAAAATACATATAGGAGAACTTATCAAAAGTAAAATAGAGGAAATGGAAATTACCGTAAGACATCTTGCTGAGGTTTTTAGGGTTTCTGAAGATGCTATTTTAGAGATATTTACAAAGCCGGAGCTTGCTACTGGTGATCTTCTGAAATGGTCTAAACTTCTGAGGTACGATTTTTTTAGAATATATTCTCAACATTTGATTCTGTATACTCCTCAATATCCTAATCCGATTAAGAATAAAGAGAAACCTCAATCTATGCAGTTCAGAAAAAATATCTATTCGGATGAACTTATTGAATTTATATTAGAACTTATAAAAACAGGAAAAAAAACAAAACAGGAGGTTATACATGATTATAGAATTCCGAAAACAACGTTGTATAAATGGATTACAAAACATCAAATTCTATCAGATATATAAATATTAACAGTACTAGTAAAATGAGAGAAGCTATAAAACCAGATTATAAAAGACTTTATATGGATATCCTAGAGTTGAAGTTTCCTGAAAAAAAAGAGATATGTGCCGAAGTTTTGAATAAAGAAGAGCTGGAAACACTGGATGTTATTATGCTGAATACAATGATTTTTGGTGATCGTATAAACAATCAGAAGCATAAGTCATATGACCAAAATTCTATTCTTGAAATTTTAGATTATCAGAAAAAAAATCCCTGCAGTAATAAAGATCTTTCCCTTTTGTTTAGGATCAGTAGAAATACTATAACCAAGTGGAAAAGGATCTATATATAATTTCAGGATCTTTTTAGTTTAAATTCAGTTATAACCTCGATCTCAGAACCTTGATTCTGAGATTTTTTTTGTTTTAATGATTAAAATAGCTTTATTCTCTATACATGCATAATTTTTAGAAATATTACCCGTTTAAAGTCTTTAGGGTTTATTTCAATATTTATGGATTACAATAAAACCTCTGACTGCGGAAAATATGCAGAATACAGTATCCAAACACTCAATATAGAGACAGTTGGTACCGACATGCTCATCGTTAAGGCTGGCAATGGATGACCACCTGAAATGAATCAAATTGCAGAAAAGCATTCTGAAAACCCAGACGCAGGAAATTGAATTGATGAAACAGAAACTAAAGGAATTAGAAAAAAAATAAATAAAGAAGAAAAGGTTAACTCTATTGATTATCAAATTGTATGAATAGCATCATTTCTATAAATGGTGCTGTTTTTTTTATAAATTAGCTAGATTTTGTAAAGAATTCATAGAATGAATAGATTAACAACTTTTTTTTTATGAAACATAGAATATTGCCCATTGCTTTTGGACTTAATTCATTTTACCTGTCGGTTTTGTATTTCCGGATGTTCTGGATGTCGGATGAAATGAAAACAGAAGTCCTTTTGACTTATAAATATATGCTGTATTCAGTATTTGTTGTTTTTCCTTTATTTATTATCTCAACACTTATTCTCACCAAAGAATTTAAAGCCGGTTTTTTTCTGAAACTTTTTATTTGGCTGTTAGTAGCAACTATGCCTGTCTTGTATTTTTTTGCCTTTGATTTGGTTAAAGAGAAAGAACTGCTTTACGGATATCTGATCACTTTGGTTCAGTGTCTGATTCAGTCTAAAACGATAAAAGATGACGAAATGATATCTCGGGTTGCCGGAGTTTTTTCAGCAAAGCTGATCTTATGGTTTTTCATTTTATTGTTATCAATATTTTTTCATACGTTCTATTCTGATCTTCCGGCAAATATGTTAGCAGGCGGAGTCTATTATCTCTGTGTCGGAATTCTTGATATTCTGGTTGTCAGATATAAATTTCTTACTGAAAAATAAGAGACCGGAAAAGATAGAAATATTATGATAAAAAAGACACCATTTATTGAAAATGGTGCCTTTCTTGAAATATATTAAAATTGTTTTTTCTGGGTTTTATCTATTAATTCTGTTGTATTTGGGGGTTATTATTAATCTCTTTATTCGGTATTTGGAATTTGAATTTATCCGGTGTCAGGTTAAATCTTCCAAAAGTATGGTTGGTTCCTGTATATACTCTTTCTAAAGGTGTATTCAATCTCTTCATATCAAACCAAGCGTAGCCTTCACCCCAAAGTTCAATCCTTTTTTGCAGGATGATTTCATTAATCAGCTCAGCTCCTGTTTTGGTAGATAATGTATAAGCTTTATCTCTTTTGGATGCGATTTCAAATAACACCTGTTTTGCTTCAGCTTCTCTTCCTTGTCTTGCCAGAGCTTCAGCTTCTATATAATACAATGATGAGGCTCTGATGTAAACATAATCTCCTTCAAACATGCTTGGATCTTTGAACTTCCAGCTTACATAGGCAGGATAGTTTTTAGTCTTTCCATTAAAGGTATATTTCACAGGCTGGCTTCCATTGAATACCTTTTTACGGTAATCCGTATCCGGAATAGCTTCGTACAAACGCTTGTCAATAAGCTTATAAATCTGTGCCGCTCCTGCGTATCCTTCATTGGTGTTGTCAAACATAGAAAAGAAAGAGGCATAAAAATTTCCAATACTCATGGTGGAAATGGTATTATGGAATCCCCAGATCACCTCAGGATTACTGATGCTGGAAAACCCTGTAGTGGTATAATCATTCTCTGTCATTAGAGCAATCCCTTGCTTGCCGTCTGCTGCATATTTTGCCGCTTTTGCATAATCTCCGGTTTGCAGAAATATCTCAGAAGCAATAGCTTTTGCCGTTCTTTGATCGATCTGAGCTCTTGATGGGCGGGTGAAACTTTCCAGAAGAACAATAGATTCTTCAATATCCTGGCCAATTTGTGAATATACCTGGGCTACTGTAGATCTGGGAAGCCCCTGGCTAGGATTATTGGTGGTAAGAACCAAAGGAAGCCCCGGATCAGATTGATGCCCCTTATAATCATTCGCATAAAAACGGATCAGATGAAAATAAGAATAGGCTCTTAGGGCAAGCAACTGTCCTCTAATCGCTTTATTTTTAGGGCTTGCATCATCTTTTAAATCACCAAGTAACTTATTGATGATAAATATCCTTGCATAAAAAGTAGTCCATACGATTTCTGAAGCAATATTACTGGCATTCGTTGCTTCATAATTATAAAACATTCCCAAATGCTGATTTTTTGCCTGTATTACATCATTAGACATTAAATCGGCACCTGCTTTTATTCCCATGATCCCAAAATCAGAGTGAGACGAGATATTTCCTCCGGCACCATTACTACGAAGGTCAAGATAAATTCCGCCCAGGATTTTTTCAGGCTTTGATTGATCTTCATTCAGTTGTTCACCGGAGATGTCTCCCTCTGGTAATGTATTGAGATCATTAGCACATCCGGTTGTAATAAGTCCTACGGCTAATGCTGATATAAAGTATTTTATTGTTTTCATAATTTCTTTTAAAATGTTAGTTTAAAACCAAGTGAAACACTGGATAATAAAGAATATCTGTAAGCATCAGATACTCCTGTTAATGAGGCTCTTGGGTCATATCCTTTTCTCTTAGACCATAGATACAGATTGTTTCCTGTAGCATAAATTTTTAAGGCTGATAAACCGATTTGTTTTACAAAATCGTCAGATAGCTGGTATGATAATGTTACATCCTGAAGGCTGATGTAGTCAGACTTAATCAGGTAAAGGGTAGAATTTCCGTTTTGGTTGCTGGAATTTAAATCCACACGTGGAAGAGCAGCTGTTGGGTTTTCAGGAGTCCATGTTTTATCAAGATCAGTTGTGTAGTTAGAACCATAAGCATCAGAGTGGAATAGCGATCTGTAAATATCATCATATCCATATCCGCCAAATTGGTAGGCGAAATTAACCGATAGGTTCACTCTTTTATAGGTAATATCTGTTCCAAATCCACCATATACCTTTGGAATTGCTGATTTTCCGGTATTATAATTGGTCGCTTCTTTATTATCGTTGGTAATAACCTTTTCTACTTGTTGAGTAACAGGATTGAACTTATCTTTATACCATAATGCATCACCATTCTCAGGATTTACTCCCGCAAACTCTTTTAAAAAGTAAGTATATCGGTCACCGCCTTCAGCAAGAACAAATAGCCCTGAAACCAGTCCTGTTGCTCTTTGTTGCTCAGGTAATTTTGTAATCTTGTTTTTGTAATGAGTGGCGTTGGCGTAGAAATTCCACTGAAGATCCTGTGTTCTGATAATATCTACATTGATGTTAGCTTGAACTCCTTTATTATACATATCTCCAATATTTCCATATTTCACATAGGGGCCTGAATTGGATATTGCTAATGGAAGGGCATAGATCATATCCGATACCTTTCTTTCAAAGTAATCAGCATTTACATTCACTCTGTTGTTGAATAAAGAAATTTCAAATCCAGCATTCAGGTTTTTGGAAGTTTCCCATTTTAGATCTCTATTTCCTTGTTTCTTTAAAGTAAGTACAGGTTTGCCATCTCCAAAGTCATTGATTCCATAGATATCTTGATAAGCGTAGTAATCTCTGGTAGTACTGTTTAATAAGATATTATCATTTCCCTGCTGTCCATAAGATACCTTCAGCTTCAGTGCGTTTATCACCTTGCTGTCTTTCAGGAAATCTTCTTTGGCAACATTCCATGCTGCTCCCAAACCATAGAAAGTACCCCATCTGCTTTCAGGAGCAAATACTGAAGAACCATCTCTACGTACATTGGCATTGAAGAAATACTTATTATCATAGTTGTATAATAACCTTGAAAAATATCCTTCTACAGCATATTCATATCCGTTTCCTGACAAATCTGTAATTTTTACAGCATTATCAAAAGATGATGAATCGGGAAGTAGAAGCTGTTGCTTAGTTCCGGAAAATCCTTCATTTTTTGTTTTATTCAATTCATGACCAACAAGGAGATTGAAACTATGTTTATCGAATTTCTTTTGATAAGTAAGCAATTGCTGATGATTCAGGGTATAGTTAAATATTGATTCATGCGTAATGTTTCCACCTACCGATGAAGAAGTTCCGCCCAATGTATTTCCGAATTGAAGGTTTCTTAAATTTTCAAGATAAGCTCCAAAGTTGTACGTGAAATCTAATCCTTTGATGATTTCATAGCTTAACCCGAGATTGGCATTGGTGATATTACTGATTCTTTGAGATTTATCCTGTTGAAGATTTCCCACCGGGTTTTCAAAAACAGCATAAGATCTGGTAGCACCGTTGGGCCCTTGTCCATCCCCATAATCATAAAGAGCATTTCCATGGTTGTCATAAAGCCTTTGATAATTGTCATCTCTAAGAAAAACAGGATAGAAAGGGGCTATATTTCTGGCAAACTGAAACGGATTGGAAAAACCTCCTGTTTCTCCAAAATTCTGCTTGCTATATGTATAGGAAAGAGCCGTTGTTAATTTTAATTTTTGAGTAATAGAGTAGTCTACATTCGATCTGATCCCGAATCTTTCAAAACCAGAACCAATAAGATATCCTTTATCATCCAGGTAGTTCAATGATGTATAAGACTTTACCTGATCACCGCTGGCGTTGATTCCTACCGTAGCTTCTCTTCTTAAAGCAGGCTTGAAAAGTAATTTTTTCCAATTATCCTGATAAAGCAGCTTCGCATTAGGATTAAAAGAACCGTCAGGAGCAATCAACTGACTAAAAGGTACATTATAAACATTGTAGCCTAATCCGTTTAATGCTGCAAGTCCTACTGCATGAGGTGTCGTTCCGGAGGGAACAGCTCCCGGTTGTTTCTGTCTTACAATTTCCCCAATTCTCCCTCTGTTATAATAGGCTGTATAGTAGTCCTGTGGTGAAGTATATACCGAATAATCCTCAATAGATCTGAAGTTTACTCCGGTTTTTACATCAACATCTACGGTTAACTTCTTATTTTTTCCCCTTTTGGTATTCACGATAATAACCCCATTGGCACCTCTTGAACCGTATAAAGCATTAGAAGAAGCATCTTCCAGAAAGGAAATACTCTCAATATCCGCCGAAGAAATACTATTCAAGTCACCACTGTAAGGAATTCCATCCAATACGATTAAAGGGTCACTGGATGCATTGATGGAACCAATTCCTCTCATCCTTATCGTAGGCTGAGAACCCGGTTGTCCGGAAGAGATCACCTGTACCCCTGCTACTTTACCTCCAATTCCCTGAAGAACGTTTCCATTTTGAAGATTACCAAGATCTTTAGCCTTTAAAGATTGTACAGATCCGGTGATCTCCTCTTTTTTCTGCTTTCCGAAGGCTACCACCACCACTTCTTTGATGGAAGTCTCCTGTGAAAGACTATCTTTTTTCTGTGCAAAGCCATATTCTGCGAATAGAAGCACGGCCAATACACCAAGTTTGCATTGTTTTTTTCTCATTATATTAATCTTAGGTTTAAAAAATTGAATATGTGTATTACTCTTTGTCTTCCTGTTTAGGAAAAATAAGTCCCCAGCCTCCCTTTTGTAAGGAGGTGTTAGAAAGAAAATGTTAAAATAGAGGAGGTGTACCCGGATTAAATAGGCCTTGAGCTTATCGGGCTTTAATTCCTACAATAATGTGCATATTTCTTTGGGAGTTATGGCATCATCATTTTACACATCATAGATTCAAAGCACATCTTTTTAGAAGTGATGTTGTGCTGTGAAAGGCTATTCCCTGTACAACCCTTATGTTGTTCAGAAACTACAGCCATGATAGTGTATAGGTAAGAATTAAAGTCATTCTTATTCATGAGAATAGAGTTTTATTTTTTTTATCTGGGTCAAAATTATTTAATAATTCATAAAACTTTGTTAAAAAAGGATATGAGAAAAATCATATTAGTCTACTAATTTAGTGGGGTAATTGAAATTTTGTGCAAAATATTGAATTTTAAAGAAGGTAATGTGTTGTTTTTTAATGCGTTATATTCTTGTAAATATTTGTTTTAAAATTAGAAAAAAATCCATTTTTAGTAGTTGAATAAAAATTAACATTATAAGTCTATTGTTTTTGTAGACTTTTTATGTATTTTACGCCCGATTTCTTTTGTGGGAGCTATTTCCCGCTATCCACTCATACTCCTCACGCCAGGCTATGGCTTGGACGTGTTGCGGGGTAACCGTTACTATCGGGGCTAGAGGCAGGATGATGAAGAGGAAAAATATGTCGTTAAAAGGTTATCATTTGTTTTTTTTTCAGATAGAAACACTTTTACCAAAAAATTAATTATATTTTTGAATACTGTATTGGCAAAGTACTTTTTGCTGATGACAGGTTAGTATTATTATGAGAAAATACCTTACCTATATATTAATGTTGGGGTTTCCTCTGTTAGGAGCCCAAACTAAAGTAGCAGAAAAGTCTACTTATCAAGAGAACTGGACATTGCTGGATCAAGAAAATGCAGCAATAGCCTTTGATGCAGATGTAAAATTATCTGATGCTGAGATTGCTTTAGATAAAAAACTATTTCAGATCAGGAAACAGTTTCTTATTGAAACAGAAAAACAGCATATTCCACTATATAATCGTTCTTTTAATGAAATAAAACCATTGATAGAATCCAGTAAGTTGTTTAAGATCATTCAAACAATGCCTAAAGGAGGGCTGCTCCACACACACAGTGGCGGGTTGGCTAATGCAGAATGGTTGATAGCGACAGCTAGAAAATATAAAGAATGCTATGTGTATGACCAACAAGACAATGATAAATTCATTTTCGGTCAGTTAGGCTTCTTTGAAAATGGAAAAGTTCCAAAAGGATTTGTTAATCTAGATAAAAAGCTAAGTTCAGATGCCGGTTTTGAAAAGAAACTGTATGATCTTCTCCTTTTAAAAAGAGATAATCTTTGTTCTTACACAGACTATTGGATTGAGTTTGAAAAACGTTTCCAACGCATCAACTTGTTATTGCCTTATCGTCCTTTTTTCAAGGAATATTATTTAAAAGGCTTTCAGGATCTAGCTAAAGATCATGTGCAGCATGTGGAGATCAGATATGTTTTTAATGAACTCTACGATTTTGAACATGGGAAATATCCATTGGAAAAGTCCATTACAGATCTACAGGATATTGTAAAGCAAATGCGTCAGTCGGATCCTCAGTTCAGTCTGAAGTTGATCTATTCGAGTTTTAAATTTTTAGATTCCGACAGTATTGAAAAAGAACTTGAGATTGCTTTTAAGTTAAAAAAACAATTCCCGGATATGATTTCAGGTTTTGATCTTGTTGCCGATGAAGCAGCCGGAAACAGCATCAATTCTTTCCAGAAAAACTGGACGAAAATTAATGAAATTACTAAAAAATCAGGAATAGAAATGCCTTTGTTCCTTCATGCGGGAGAAAGCACTTCCATTTTCAATAAAAACATACTGGATATTACTTTATTGAACAACCAGAGAATTGGGCATGGTCTTAATCTGATCTACTTCCCAAAATCTATGGAGCTAATTAAAAAACAGAATAAATTGGTAGAAGTAAGTCCAATCAGTAACCAAATCCTAGGATATGTAAGTGATATGAGAAACCATCCGGCAAGAGTTTTACTGAGCAATGGAGTACAATGCTCTATTAATAGTGATGACCCTGCCGTATATGGCTATGAAGGATTAAGTTACGACTTTTGGATGGCCTATGTATATTGGGAATTGGATGTAAAAGCATTAAAGAAATTGGTTCTCAATTCTATTAACTACTCTTCTTTGAATAAAAATGAGAAAAAACAATCTTTAGAATCTCTGAATAAACAGTGGAATGATTTTGTTCAGAAAACCAATCAGGAACTAAATTAATGATCTAACGGAAAAAATAACAACTTTTTACTGTTAACTTATAAATATAGTAGCATCATTTTTTAAATGGTGCTATTTCTTAATATAAATTAAGTTATGTTTTATGGTATCAATGAAATTGATTCTTTTTAAGCGGGCGCATAGCCATAATTTTTTATCAGGAGTAAATATCCTCTCTTTGATCCAGTTAACTCCTCTTTATCGTTGTAAAATCTGCGAAATCCATGAGTTTAGAGGGAAATTAAAATAAATTACCTGGAATTCATTGCTGCAAAAGCTCATAACAGTCATTTTTATCTTGAAATTTTCAAAACAGAGATTCTGTTACAACTTCCCTTAATTGAGATACTCTGATGATTTCTGTTCTTCTGAACTTTGCCTTATCAAAATAACGGGATATAATATTAACCGGAAAAGTAAAACAATATGCAAACAATATTAGGAGCCAATGGACAGATTGGTGAAGAGCTGGCAAGAGAACTAAAAAGAAACTTTACTTCAGATATCCGAATTGTCAGCAGAGATGCAAAGAAAGTAAACGATACTGATGAGGTGTTTTCCGCAGATTTATCTATTCGTGAAAAAGCTATTGAAGCTGTAAAAGGAAGTGAAATTGCTTACTTTACACTGGGCCTTTCGATAAGTTCAGATCTTTGGGAAAAACAATTTCCACTGATACTTCAAAATGTAATTGATGCCTGTAAGATCAACGGAACAAAACTGGTGTTTTTTGACAACACCTATATGTATCCACAAGATGGCCGTGTTTTGAACGAAAATACAGTATTTGATCCAGTGGGAAGAAAGGGACGAGTAAGACGGAAAATGGCCGAAATGGTATTGAGAGAAATAGAATCCGGTGAGTTGGAAGCGGTAATCTGCCGTGCTCCTGAATTTTATGGCCCTGGAAAAACACAAAGTATTACCAATACATTGATTTTTAATCATATCAAAGAAGGAAAAAAATTGAAAGTTCCATTGAGTGCAAGTAAAAGAAGAAGTCTCATCTGGACACCGGATGCGAGCCGTGCAACCTCTTTAATTGGAAATACACCGGATGCATTTGGACAAACCTGGCATTTACCAGTGGATAAAAGCCACCCAACCTATAACGAATTTATTAGAATAGCGTCTGAAGTTTATGATAAAGATCTGAAGTATTCAGCTGTACCTAAGTTTATATTTAAGATAGGTGCTTTATTCAATAAAAAAGTAAAGGAATTATTGGAGCTGCTTCCAAGATATGAGCATGATAATATCTTTGATGATTCAAAGTTCAGAAAAAGATTTCCTGAATTTCAGGTGACTCTTTATAAACAAGGAATCAGCCAGATTAAAAGCGAACAGCTTTCCGGAAAATAATAAAATTGTAACTTAGTATGAGTTATCTTTTAAAACCACATAAATTTCTATTGGGGTTAAAAAAAATAAATTAGAAATTCAGTAATGAAAACACCCATAAAAATTTCATCAATCAATGCGATGCATCAGGTTCTGGGATTGAAAAAGCCATCCAACCCACTGATCAGTGTATTCAGTTTTAATGATGTGAAATTAAAATCAGAGACTATTCTCAGTGCAATAATAACAGATTTTTATGCTGTAGCCCTTAAGAAAGACTGTGCAGGAGGTAAGTTTAAATATGGTCAGCAGTATTATGATTTTGACGAGGGTATTATGTATTTTACTGCTCCACAGCAGGTCTTACAATTTGAAGATATTCTTCTGAATGAAGTGGAGGGTTTTGTATTGGTTGTACATCCTGATTTTCTTCAAAGTTATCCTCTGGCATCCCAAATTAAAGACTATGGCTTTTTCTCCTATACCGCCAATGAAGCCCTATTCCTTTCTGAGAAAGAAGAAAAATCGATTATGGATATTATTGTAAATATAGAACAGGAGATCGATGCAAATATGGATTCTTTTACACAAGATCTGCTGGTATCCAACCTGGATTTATTGTTGAAATATTGTGATCGTTTTTATAACCGACAGTTTTTAACCCGTAAAAAAGTGAATAATGATCTGCTTTCAAAGCTGGAAACCCTTTTGGATGAATGTTTTAAAAATGATAAGCTGATCATTAATGGAATTCCTACCGTTCATTTTGTGGCTGAAAAACTTAATCTAAGTGCGAATTATCTCAGTGATATGCTTCGGGTACAGACAGGGCAGACTACCCAGCAGCATATTCAAAATCGTTTGATTCAAAAAGCTAAAGAACTACTTTCCACAACAGAAATGTCGGTTTCAGAAATTGCTTATCAATTAGGATTTGAGCATCCACAGTCTTTTCACCGTTTGTTTAAAAACCGTACCTCTTTTTCACCCTTGGAATTTAGAGCTTCATTTTTATAAATAAGATGATTTGTGGTAATTACTCTGTAGAGTTTAGAAAACAATGATTTTTTTGATGCAAAGCTTTAAGAATTTTATGTTATATTTTTAAGGAAGCAAAGATGGAATCAAGACAATGACTCTATAAAATATACCCGTACCCAACAGTACGGGCATACAATTTATTGAAGACCATTGGGGTCATTTGTATCGTAGTATAATGAAATGATTTTATCTAGCTGAGATCAATAAAAAGATATTTTCAGTCTTTACCATAATATTTTTCGCCCAATTTTATTTTCTCTCTTCCTGTTTCCACCCGCCATTTATTGGTATCTCTTAAAGAATAGGCACAGCCGCAATATTCCTGCATATAAAACTGTTCCTCCTTGCTAATGTCAAGCATACGCTTTGAACCGCCTTTTTTTCTCCAGTTGTAGGTCCAATAAGTAATTCCTTCATAATGACCGGCAGCACGAATTCCGCAATCATTGATTTGTTCCATGTTTTTCCAACGGGAAATGCCCAGTGAGCTGGAAATGATATCAAATCCGTTTTCATAGGCATACAATGCAGTCCGTTCAAAGCGCATATCAAAACACATGGTACATCGGATTCCTCTTTCGGGTTCCCATTCCATACCTTTTGCTCTGGCGAACCAATCATCCACATCATAATCAGCATCAACGAAAGGAATGTTATGTTTTTCTGCAAAACGTATATTTTCTTCTTTCCTTAAATCATATTCTTTCTTTGGATGAATATTAGGATTATGAAAAAATAGGGTAAACTCTATACCTGATGCAATGATGGCTTCCATTACTTCTCCTGAGCACGGGGCACAACAGGAATGCAGCAGCAGCTTTTTGCCTCCTTCCGGCAATACTAATTTCTCTCTTTCAAAATTCATTTTCATTATTATTTCCCTGTAAATTCAGGATTTCTTTTTTCTATAAATGCGCCTATGCCTTCGTTATGGTCTTGGGTTGTAAACAACTCACCAAATAAGGCGGCTTCTTGTTTCAGTCCGTCTGCAATATGCAGTTCAAAGCCTGTATTTAATGATTGTTTTGCTTTAGTTACAGCTACAGGCCCTCTTGAAGCGATGGTTTCTGCTAGTTTTTTAGCCTCACTCAGGAGTTCTTCCGGTGCAATGACACGGTTGACAAAGCCAAATTCTTTACAGGCTGCTGCTGAATAAAATTCGCCTGAGAAAACCATTTCTCTTGCTTTATACAGACCAATGGCTCTTGGAAGTCTTTGTGTTCCGCCAAAACAAGGTAATAAGCCTAAGGTAACTTCAGGCAGTCCGAATTTAGCTTTTTCGCTGGCCAGAATAATGTCGCAGGATAATGCCAGTTCACAGCCGCCACCTAGTGCAAAGCCGTTCACTGCTCCAATAACAGCCATCGGTAATTCTTCAATAGCATTAAATGCAGTTTGTGCCATGATGGAAAAGGTTTCAGCTTCCTGAGGAGTCATTCCCTGCATGGCCTTGATATCCGCACCTGCAACAAAAGCTTTTTCGCCAGAACCTGTGATGATCAGAACACGAATGTCTGGGGTTGTTTTTATCTGATCGGCAAATATTTTTAGTTCTTTTAAAACAACTTCATTCAAGGCATTTAAGGCTTGTGGACGGTTAATAGTCAGTGTTCCGACATATCCCTGTTGTTCATATAATAGTGTTTCGAAATTCATTGTATCTGGTTTTAGTGTATGGGATGATTTTTAGGGAAGTGGAATTAGTTTCCGTTTTCTACGTTTAATTTCCCATTTAAAAATTGGATAATACTTGAAAAATCTATAGCTCCATTTCCGGATTCGCTCCACATTCTATATAAATTTAAAGCGGCATTTCCCAGTGGAGTAGAGGTTTTGGTTTCCAATCCTGCTTCTGCTGCCAGTCCTAAATCTTTGGTCATCAGATCTACAGCAAATCCTCCTGAATATTCTCTTGATGCAGGAGCATTCTCCATCACGCCAGGGTATGGATTGTATACTTCTAAAGACCAGTTTTTACCGGAACTTTTCTGCATGATTTCACTTAATGTTTTAGGATCTAATCCATGTCGGATTCCTAAATTAATAGCTTCAGAAGTTCCAATCATGTGGATGGCCAATAACATATTATTACAAATTTTTGCCACCTGACCGGCTCCGGAATCTCCTGCATGGAATATATTTTGTCCCATACATTTTAAAATAGGTCTTGCTTTTTCATAATCTTCGGTTTTACCACCTACAATAAAAGTTAATGTTCCGGCTTTTGCTCCGGCTGTACCTCCGGAAACAGGAGCATCTATCATTTTACAGCCTTTAGATGCTGCAAGTTTAGCAACTGAACGGGCTGTTACAGCATCAATGGTACTGCTGTCGATTAATAATGTATTAGGTTGTAAATTGTTGACAAATTCTTCAGAATACAATTCAGCAACGTGTTTTCCGGAAGGAAGCATCGTGATGACTGCCTCTGCATTTTTAACAGCTTCCAAAGCTGAGCCTGAAATGTGTCCACCTGCAGAAACTAATGCTTCTAAAGCGGCATGTGAAAGGTCAAATCCGGTTACAGAATGACCGTTTTTTACTAAGTTTGCGGCCATAGGCCCGCCCATATTTCCTAATCCTATGAATGCTATATTGGACATAATTATTTCTTTGAGGGTTACAAAATGATTTAAATTGAATTGAAAAAAGAATGAGGACAATTTAAGATCCGATCACGACTTCTTTATTCACTTTCCATTCTCCGATGATCCATTCAAAATAAGAACTTACCCATTCCTGAGTGATCTCATCTAAGGTGGCAGGATGCCACTTTGGAGACTGATCTTTATCTACTAATAATGCTCGTACTCCTTCTGCAAAATCAGGATGAATACAACATTGGGAGGATAGATTCAGTTCAGATTGAAAAACTTCTTCCAGGCTTAGATCTTTCCCTTGTTTCAGTTGTCTGAAAATAATGTGAGCTGAACTGGGAGAACCGGCTTCAAAACTTTTAATTCCGGCATTGATCCATTCATCTTTTTCGGGAGAATTGATTAATATTTCTCTGAATTGTTCCAATGTTTCAGCCTTTTCAAACTGTTCTACAAAATCCTGATGCAAGGCTGCCTGTGATTCCGGAACAGAAACCTCCTTGGAAATATTTTTTAATATTTCAGAAACGGTTTTGTGGTGATTGTCATTCCATTCTGTACGTTCTAATTCGTTGAAGATGGTTTCTTTTGATGAAGATGATACATAATAGTCTGCCAGTCCTAAAAATTTGCAATCCGCTCCATCCAGTCTGGCACCTGTTAATCCTAAATACAATCCATAAGCGGATGGCATTTTATTTAAAAACCAAGTTGCTCCCACATCCGGATACAATCCAATTGTAATTTCCGGCATGGCGAGTTTACTTCTTTCCGTTACAATACGATGTGATGCACCCACCATAATTCCGATTCCGCCTCCCATTACAATTCCGTGTCCCCAAACGATAATAGGTTTAGGATAGGTATGTATAGTGTAATCTACCTGATATTCTTTTGAAAAGAAATCAAAGCAATCCTGTGGTACCTGAGAATCATCAATAGCTCTTTGTGCAATGATAGCATCATGCAATTGTCTTACATCACCTCCTGCACACAAGGCTTTTTCACCTGCCCCCTGAATAAACAGGCAGGCTATTTCATCGGAATTTTTCCAGTCTTCCAAAACTGCTTTTAATTCTTCAATCATAGGTAATGACAAAGAATTGAGTGTTTTTTCAGAATTAAGAGTGATGATTCCGACTTTATTTTTTATTTCTGTAAGTAGTAAACTCATTTTTTATGATTTGAATTAACGAATTTGTAAAGTAGCTCCTTCTTCGAGTATCTTTCTTGAAATAACGAGCTTCATAATCTCATTAGTACCTTCTACTACCTGATGCACTCGGGCATCACGCATTAAACGTTCTACAGGGAAATCCTGTGTACAGCCATAGCCCCCCAATATCTGCAGCGCTTCATTACAGATGCTGAAGCACATATCGGTAGCCAGTCGCTTAGCCATGGCACAGTAAGTCGTTGCATTGGGATCTTTAGAATCAAGTTTAAAGGCTGCCAACTGTACCATTTGACGGGCCGCTACCAGTTCTGTCGCCATATCTGCAATTTTAAACTGTAATGACTGAAACTGTGCCAATGATTTTCCAAACTGCTGTCTTTCGTGCATATAGCGCTGAGCCTGATTGATGGCTCCCTGAGCAGCTCCTACAGAGCATGTTCCGATATTGATTCGGCCACCGTCCAATCCTTTCAGGGCAATTTTAAATCCTTCTCCTAAGGTACCTAAAAGATATTTCTCATCCACTTCTACATGATCGAGAAATACAAAACGGGTAGGCTGGGTATTCCATCCCAGTTTTTTCTCTTTTTCACCAAAGCTGATTCCCGGGCTGTTAGCAGGTACTACAAAAGCACTGATCCCTTTTGCACCGGAGTTTTCTGTACGCGCCATCACAATAAGAATATCACTTTCGCCAGCTCCTGAAATGAAAGCCTTTGTTCCGTTAATGATATATTTATTTTCCTTTTTCGTAGCAGTCGTTTTCAAGCCTGCGGCATCAGATCCTGATCCGGGCTCAGTAAGGCAATAAGAGCCAAGTAGTGTTCCGGAAGCCAATTTTGAACAGAATTCTTTTCTGATTTCATCATTCCCAAACTCGTCAATCATCCACGACACCATATTGTGAATGGTTATATAAGCGGTGGTGGAAGGACAAGCAGCGGCTAATTCTTCAAATATAATGGCGGCATCAAGCCGTGATAATCCCAAACCTCCGGCGTTTTCACTTGTATAGACTCCACAAAATCCCAATTCACCGGCTTTGGTTATAGCTTCTCTTGGAAATATCTTTTGGGCATCCCATTCTGAAGCATAAGGTGTGAGCTCTTTTTCAGCGAACTTTCTAGCGGCATCCTGAAATGCCAGTTGTTCATCACTTAGGTTAAATTCCATAATTTTTAAGGTTTAAAATTTGAATTGAAAGTGCTCACATCGTGAATGGGGACTTGCCTCTTATTTTCAGTTGCCCACTTTCATCATGTACTATTTTAAACTGATCGTCATATTGAGACTTCCTCCCGGAACATCTTCTTCAAACCAGCGTGCGGTAATGGTTTTGGTTTCTGTATAAAACTTTACTCCTTGTTTTCCGTAAGAATGCAGGTCACCAAAGAAAGATTTTCTCCATCCTGTAAATGAGAAAAATGGCAATGGAACAGGAATAGGAAGGTTGACTCCAATTTGCCCTACTTCAATTTCATGCTGGAATTTTCTGGCTGCTGCTCCTGAATTGGTAAAGATTGAAGTTCCGTTTCCATAAGGGTTATTATTGATGATCTGAATTGCCTCATCTAGCGTATCTGCTTTTAATAAAAGTAAAGCAGGGCCAAAAATTTCCTCTTTGTAAATATCCATTTCTACAGATACATTGTTAAACAAAGTAGGGCCTACAAAATATCCGTTTTCATATCCTTCTACGGTACAGTTGCTTCCATCTAATAATACTTCAGCGCCCTGGTCATAAGCACTCTTAATAAGTCTTAGCACCTTTTCCTTAGACTGTTTATTGATTAATGGGCCAAAAGCTGCCGCTTCATCAGACCATACTCCAGGTTTGATAGTGCTTAAAGCTGTTTTGATCTCTTCTACCCAGTTTTGAGCTTCACCTACCAGAACTGCAACACTGATAGCCATACAACGTTGCCCGGCTGCACCACACGATGCTCCTACCAGATTGTTGATGACTTGTCCTTTATTAGCATCAGGCATAACGACCATGTGGTTTTTAGCACCGCCAAAAGCCTGAACTCTTTTCAGGTTATCTGTTCCTGTACGATACACGTGTTCAGCCACTGGGACGGAACCTACAAATGAAATGGCTTTGATCTCAGGATGGTTCAGGATGTGATTCACCTGATCTTTGGAGCCATGAACAATATTTAAAACACCTTTTGGAAAACCGGCTTCTAAGAATAGCTCTGCCATTTTCATTGAAGTCATCGGAGTTTGCTCAGAGGGTTTTAAGATAAAGGTATTTCCACAGGCAATTGCCATTGGGAACATCCATAAAGGAATCATCGCAGGGAAGTTAAAGGGAGTAATTCCCGCACAAACTCCAAGAGGCTGAATATAGCTATAGGTATCCACTCCACGGGCTACATTTTCTACGGTTTCTCCCATCATCAGGGTTGGAATATTGCAGGCATGTTCCACGACTTCAATACCACGCCATACATCTCCCATTGCATCTGCAAAGGTTTTCCCGTTTTCTTTGGAAAGGATTTCTGCAATTTCTTTTTGATGTTCTTTTAAAAGGTGTTGGTATTTTAAAAATAACCTCGCTCTTTCCGGAGTGGCTACCTCTTTCCAGATTTTGAAAGCTTCTGTAGCAGCTTCAATGGCCTGATCGATTTCTGATACTAATGTTAAAGGTACCTCAGCAAGAATTTCTTGGGAAGCAGGATTTTCTACAGGAAGGTATTCTTGAGTTTTACTTTCAAAAAACGCTCCGTTGATTAATATTTTTACTTTTTGTGACATCGTTTTATAAGTTGAAAAGTTGAGAAGGAAAGTTGAAAGTAAGTGGTGTTGCTTACTTTCAACTTTTAATGGGGTTATATTACCAGTAGATCAACGAATTCATTGACATTAAGATTGATCAATGTTTCGTATTCCAATGAGTTTTCAAGGACTACTTTTTGCTGTTTTTCAGGGAAAATACGGGCTAAGTTGACTTTGTATTTCTTGATAAGTTCAGGAATTCCTTCCTCTCTTCTTCGTTTGTGTCCAATAGGATATTCTACCACGATTTCATCTAAAATAGTTCCATCATTGAGTTCTATGGTCATCGCATTGGCAATAGAACGTTTTTCAGGATCATGATAATCTGCTGTAAACTGAACGTCTTCCACACATTCTATTTTATCGCGCAGAATATCAATTCTTGGATCTGAGGCAATATTGTCTTCATAATCAGCAGCCGTTAATCTTCCGTGGATCAACGGGACAGCTACCATGTATTGAATACAGTGGTCACGGTCTGCCGGATTGTTCAAAGGCCCCTTTTTATCGATGATACGAATCGCAGCTTCATGGGTACGGATCGTAACCTTTTTAATATCATCTGTTGTTTTTCCAAGCTTTTTCAAAGTAGAATGCAGGGTCATTGCAGCTTCTACAGCAGTTTGAGAATGGAATTCAGCCGGGAATGAAATTTTGAATAATACATTTTCCATTACATAAGAGCCATATTCTCTCTGGAATTTGAATTCATTTCCTTTGAAAGAAACGTCATAAAATCCCCAAGTTTTAGCTGTTAAAACAGATGGATAACCCATTTCTCCTGTTTTCGCGATTAATGCTAAACGTACTGCTCTTGATGTAGCATCTCCGGCAGCCCATGATTTACGGGAACCTGTATTGGGAGCATGACGATATGTTCTTAAAGATTGTCCGTCTACAAAAGCCAATGATACTGCATTGATAATCTCATCACGAGTCAATCCGATCAATTTTCCAACAGCAGCAGTGGAGGCCAATTTTACCAATAATACGTGATCAAGACCTACTTTATTGAAAGAATTTTCCAATGCCATTACGCCTTGAATTTCATGAGCCATAATCATGGCTTCCAATACCTGCTTCATTTTTAAAGGGGCTTTTCCCTCTGCAATATTGGTTCTTGATAACCAGTCTGCTGTTGCTAAAATCCCACCCAGGTTATCTGACGGATGTCCCCATTCAGCAGCCAACCATGTATCATTAAAGTCTAGCCAACGGATAATAGCTCCGATATTGAATGCTGCCTGAACAGGATCTAATTGAAACTGTGTTCCCGGAACCTTTGCACCATGAGGAACCACTGTTCCTTTCACGATAGGGCCTAAAAGTTTTGTACAGGCGGGGTAGGTTAAAGCTTCCAGACCACATCCGATGGTATCCAGAAGACAATAATGAGCAGTCTTCCAGGCTAAGTCGTTTTTAATTTCGTAGTGTAATACATAATCTGCAATATCTACTAATACCTGATCCGGTTGTGGTCTTTCATTTGAAATGTGTGATGACATCTTTGTTTTATAGTTTTGTTATTAATGGTATTTTTTATTTTCTGTCTTGTAGAGAAACGAATTCCTTGCTTTCTGGGCCTGTATAGTTAGCACTTGGACGGATGATCTTTCCATCTTGTCTCTGTTCAATAATATGTGCACTCCATCCTGTCACTCTGGAAATAACGAATAATGGAGTAAACATAAGGGTTGGTACTCCCATTAAATGGTAAGATACTGCAGAGAACCAATCCAGATTTGGGAACATTTTCTTTTCTTCCCACATCACGGTTTCTAACCTTTCTGCTATATTGTAAAGAAGCATATCTCCAGCTTCCTCAGAAAGTTCTTTAGCTACTTTTTTAATCACTACGTTTCTAGGGTCTGAAATCGTGTAAACCGGATGTCCGAATCCAATAATGACCTCTTTGTTGGCAATACGCTGACGGATATCAGCTTCAGCTTCGTCCGGTGAATTGTAGCGGCTTTGGATTTCGAAGGCCACTTCATTGGCTCCTCCATGTTTTGGGCCTCTCAACGCACCGATAGCTCCTGTGATACATGAATAAAAATCTGAAGAAGTTCCGGCAATAACACGAGCTGTGAATGTAGAAGCATTAAATTCATGTTCCGCATAAAGGTTAAGCGATATTTCCATGGCCTTTACCCAGGAATCTGGAGCTTTTTTACCATGTAACAGATGAAGGAAATGGCCGCCAATCGTATCGTCATCTGTTTCTACATTGATTTCTTTACCATTATGAGTATAGTGGTACCAGTATAAAAGCCCGGAACTGAATGAAGCTAATAATTTATCCGCAATATCTCTTGCTCCGGCTACATTGTGATCATCTTTTTCAGGCTGAATACTTCCGATTGCAGATACCATAGACCGCATCACATCCATGGGATGAGCCGCTGCAGGAATACTTTTTAAAATATTTCTTACAGAATGTGGTAATCCTCTCAGAGATTTCAATTTGGCTTTATAATTTTTCAACTGAGCCCCTGTAGGCAGCTGACCATAGATCAAAAGATAAGCTACTTCTTCAAATTCTGCTTTCTCTGCCAGATCTAGAATATCATATCCTCTGTAATGAAGATCATTTCCACTTTTTCCTACGCTGCAAAGCGCGGTATTACCTGCTGCTACTCCTGAAAGGGCTACGCTTTTCTTAGGCTTGAATGTTGGTTCGCTATTCGTTGACATTACTAATATTTTGTTTAAAAAGGTTATCTAATTTTTGTTCATAGTCATGGTATCCAATACTTTGGTAGAGCTCTTCTCTGGTTTGCATAGTATCTAATACATGAGCCTGAGTTCCGTCTTTACGAATGTGCTCATAGACATTCAATGCGGCTTTATTGGCAGCACGGAAGGCTGAAAGAGGGTAGAGTATTAATCCTACTCCGGCAGCTTTTAGCTCATCAACAGTATATAGATCAATCATTCCAAATTCGGTGATATTGGCTAGCACAGGGATTTCTGTAGCATCTACAAATTTTTGATAGAAGCTTAAATCAGGAACGGCTTCTGCAAAAATAAAATCAGCTCCAGCTTCTTTGTAAGCGGCTGCTCTTTCCAAGGTTTTTTCCAATCCTTCATTGGCAAAGGCATCAGTTCTTGCTCCGATTACGAAGTTTTCATCAGTACGGGCATCAGCGGCAGCTTTTAATCGGTCTACCATTTCTTCTTTGCTTACGATTTCTTTTCCAGGACGATGTCCGCAGCGTTTTGCGCCCACTTGGTCTTCGATATGCAGGGCTGCTGCTCCAGCTTTGATTAAAGATTTTACCGTTCTGGCAACATTAAACGCTGATGGGCCAAACCCTGTATCTATATCTACCAGTAAAGGCAGATCGCAAACGTTGGTAATACGCTGAATGTCTATTAATACATCTTCCAGCGTGGTAATTCCCAGATCCGGAACTCCTAAAGATCCGGCAGCAACTCCACCTCCTGAAAGATAAATGGCATTGAAGCCTGCTTGTTGGGCCAGTAATGCATGATTGGCATTGATGGCTCCTACAATCTGAAGAGGACTTTCTTTGTGCATAGCCTCCCGGAACAGAGCACCAGGAGACTTCCAGTTTTCATTTTTAGTCATTTTAATATTTATTGTTTAGTTGAAATTTGTGCGATAAGAAAGAAGAGCTGCTATGCTGTGGGATGTAAAAAGAAAATGGTCAGAAGAAATCACATGAATTGTTGATGAGCATGAAGACAGATGTTTTTTAAAAATTCTGCATGATGAGATCTGTGCTGTAAGAGATCTGCGGCTCGTGAATACGTAATTGTGATTGGTTTGGTACATTTTTTAACTTTTTACATAGATTAAACCCAATAAAAAGTTCTTGGTAAACTTCACGATGTTTTGTGAGAAAGAAAAATTACGGAAAGGGGAACACGGACGAGTTACAGACCCACAGAATAAGCACATGCTGTTCTGCCAGTATCTATCTCAAAAAATGAAATAAGTTGATAAACAATTTTATCACACAATTATCCATACCGTATCATGCCTGACTATAAGCTTCAAATCGCGAAAGCATCGTCACTACGAAATAGGCAGGTCTCCTGACTTGTAACAGTTTTTATCATCCTTCCCATACACCAGAGCATACAGTGGATATTGATTTGATAAAAACCTTTTTTTGTTACTTACAGTTGCGCGACAGTTCGTGATTTACACACGATTCCCTTTTAATACACAGCTAAGTGTAACCAATTTCGGTTGATAAAGAAGGTGTTAAGAACTCCTTGGTGGTAAATATAGCCATTTTAAGAGAATGACAAAATATTTTATGTAAACAATAATTAATTTTGGGTAATGGGTTGATAATGTTTGTTTTGTGAATCTTTGTTTTTTGATGATATGATAAAAATCAGTCTTTTTATAGTGTTTTCTTATTACCAAATCATTAACAAATAGAGCTGAATGTTAAATGAAATAAAATAAAAGATGTGTTTTTATGGCTACTTTTTATATTTGAAAATAGTGGAGTTAAGTTTTATAGTGAAAGATAAACACTAAGGGATGATTTTATGAATTTTTATGGGGAAATTAAGTTGAAATCATTGAAGGGTTTAGTGAGTTATTCCATTGGTATTTCTAAGTTTACTTGGAATTAAATTGTACTTTCTCTTAAATGCCGCAGAAAAATGTCTTGGGTTTTTATATCCGATAATGTCGGAGATTTCATTGATATTCAGGTCTCCTTCAAGCAACATTCTTTTTGCTTCTTTCATTTTCATGTCGTTCCAGAAGTTGAAAACGGTAGTTCCAAACAGCTCTTTAAATCCCTTTTTTAAAGTAAATTCATTGGTTCCTACCTGATGGGCAAGGTCTATTAATGTGCAGTTTGTGCTGAGGTTATTGATAATAAAATCCCTCACTGCATATATTTTTTCTTCATCTTTTTTGAGAAGAGATGAGGTGGAGGATTCACTTTTAAAAAGCTGTTCCAGTTGTAAAAGAAGCAATTCAGCAACTTTAGCTTCCAGATAGATTCTTTTAAATGTTCCTTTTCGATCGCAATGGATGATATCGTTTAGAATCTGATACATTTCCAGGCTGATGCGGTTATGGTAAGGATTAATAAGACACGAATGCTGCTTTTCAATAGCATTTCTGAAAGTATTGAATAAGTCTGAGTCTTCCGGGAGGAATTTTTTAAAAAAGTCAGGCGCTAAATTGATTTCCAGGATTTGCATTTCCTGGCCGTCAAATTCCATCTGACCGGACATCTGATTGGCATAAATAATATTGTGCTGATAGCTGTCAAAACACACTTTTTTGCTGAAGTTTTCTGAAAGGGCAGAACTTTTTCCTTTTAATGAAAAATGCATTTCAACACTGTCAAAATCGGCCTCAAAGTATAGCAATATTTTATTTTCAAGAGAAACATTTCCGAAACCGATATGCACATTCTCAAAACAGATTTCATGATAAAAACCACTTCCATAAGGTGGTTGAAGATGGGTAATGCATTCTCTGATATCGCCATCATTTACAAAATAAGCATTGGGATATTTTCTTTCCACCAATGTTCCACCAATTTTATCATCGTAGATCCTTAATGCCATTATTGTTTGTTTTAATTAGAATTCTCCTTTTTACGGACTTTTTACTCCTTTTTGCAGACCTATGGGCAGTGCTTTTCCTATTACTTTTGCACAAATATAATAATTATTTAGAATCATTCTTAATAATATTTTATGTTTTACGAAACAGAAAAGATTTAAAATCAACGAAAAGGAAGCCTATGAAGAACTTTGAAACCGAACAAAAAGAGTTTGAAAATGTTCAAAAAAGAACAAATCATATTGCATTGCATCCGTTTTTTCTTGCGGGTGAAAAATTTCCAGCAAAACAAGTGGAAAATTATCCTAAAAAGAAAACTCAGGAAACAGGAAGAACGATCTCATTATTTCTATTAAAAATAGGGAATAGAGGCTGATAATAAATAGAAATGAAGAAATAAAACGTAATCAATAATTATAAAATATGAAGTATTCAAGTAAAGTAAACTGGTCTTTTGCAGCGGCTATCATGGTATCTGTGTTTTGGATCATCGGAGATATATTTGTTGCCGGATTTGATCCGAATCCTGCCGATTATCCATTGTTTTCAAAGACTTATGCCGATCAGGTGAATGTAGAATTTGCCACTTTGATGTTAGAAGGGTCAACTCCTCGATTAATGTTTGGAGCTTTAATCGGAGCACTCACAGGGCCACTGTTACTTCCGGCAACCTGGTTGGTTTTGCAGTTCTTTAAAGATACCAAAACATGGTATTCGGTGGGTGTGTACTGGATTTTACTGACAGGTGCGGTTTTGTCTCCTTTAGGTCATGCAGGATTCTTTTATGTAGGAGAAATTTATAAAGCGATCTATCATACCGATTCGGTTGCCCATGCCTATCTTTTAGAAACAGGGCGTGGATTTATGAAGATGCTTAATATTGCTTGGGGAGCTGCTATTGGAGTGTTAGCTATCGGATGGATTTCATTTGCGGTATGTATCCTTTTGAATAAAACATTGCTTCCAAGATGGATGGCTTTGCTTACCCCATTTGTGCTGACTTTATTTATCATCCCCATGAAAGGTCTTTTACCACTTCCTTACTCAGGGTGGGTTGGGGGAGCGATATTCAATATTGCTTATCTTACATTCTTCGGTTCATTACTGATCTTTTTCAGAAAAAAACTGAACAGAATGTAAGAATTTAAAAAAACAGAACTAATAACGATCTCTATATATTACATTTTGAATTGGGCACTTTTTCGGTGCTCAATTTTTGTATGGAATCAAAAGAATTGATTCTATAAAGCAGATGGATAAGATTTGCTGTGTTGTAACTGATTTTTCTTAGTCTACTTAAAAAATAATATCTATTTTTAAAATCTGAACTGTATTTTATAAGGAGTTAAAAACACAATAATTAAAAATTAATGAAAATTCTTTTTCCCTTTCTGCTATTATCTGCTATCCATCTGAAAGCTCAATATATAAAAGAAGTCTATTTTTCTCAAAAGGCTGATTTCAAAGTGTACGTGGTAGATTATCCATCCAAAGCTGATCTTCTGGTATATAAAGTAAGCTATCCGGGAGATGCGGATGGAAATGATGGAAAATGGTATTTTACGGATGTTTCAAAATGGGCGGCAAAGAAAGTGTATTTCACCAGTAATCAGTATGCTGCGGATCTTAAAATCTATTATGTAAGCTCCAAATACAAAACGGGCTGGAGAAATAAAAATAAAAAATATCTGTTGGACTAGAGCTGTATAGCAGTTTTGGATTCCTGTCTCTGATTGAACTCATCCATAAAATCATTTCCCCAGTTTTCCATCATGGCTACAATCGGCAAAAGAGATTCTCCGAGTGGTGTTAAAAAATATTCAACTTTGGGCGGGAGGACGGGATAGATAATTTTTTCAACGATACCGTGTTCTTCCAGTTCTTTTAATTGTAAGCTTAAAACCCGTTTGCTGGCTCCCGGATGATGTCTGGATAATTCACTGGGTCTTCGTATTCCCTGATGAATAGAATTGATTAAGCAGGGTTTCCATTTTCCGCCTATAATTTCCACTGTAATACTCATGCCGCAGCTGAAATCTTTTGGTATTTTCTTCTCGTACATTTTATCTCTGTTTTTTAAGGTACAAATTTAGGAATATTACCATTTGGGTATTATAGGGATAATATTTTCACCATTCCAAAATTTTCACCCTTATTTCTTTCCATTCCGGAGGCGAATACCTTTGCCGATAGTTTTTAATCAAAATAATATACAACATGAATTTATTATCCAACAGAGATAAGGCAGAGGCTATTCAAAATAGCATTGAAACGGAAACATTATTGGAAATCGGATTAATCAATCCTAAGTCATACAAACAGCATAATCCTCATGTAGAAACGGGATTAGAAGCGATTCAGGCACTGCATGAACAAATGCCGATGGAAAAAGTCTATACGAATGTGGTGCGTAAATTCCAGGATGGTGATTACGGTTTTGTACATGTGGATTATTTCCTTTTTGAACCTACGGTTGCTTTCGATATCCATCGTTTTGAGAACGGAATGAGTGTTGAACATTGGGATAACCTGCAGATCAATTCCAAAAGATTAAATAAAAGCGGTAGAACCATGACTGACGGGAAAACGAAGGCAATAGATCATCATAAAACGGAGGCGAATAAGGCTCTTGTAAGAAGTTTTATTCAACAGGTTCTGATTGATGATGATAAGGAACAGGCTTCAGATTATTTTAAAGGAAATCAACTGATACAGCATAATCCTGATATGGAGGATGGAGTTCAGGAGTATTTCAACGGGTTGGCAGCGATGAAGGAGGCGGGAAAAGCTCAGGTTTATCACAAGATCCAAATGGTGTTGGGAGAGGGGAACTTTGTCCTGGTGCTGAGCGAGGGATATATCGGAGAGATACACTCTGCTTTTTATGATCTGTATAGAGTAGAGGATGATAAAATTATGGAGCATTGGGATGTTATTGAAGCAATTCCGGCTCCTGAGCACCGTAAAAACACGAATGGTAAATTCTAAGATTTTGAAAGATCAGCACCAATATTATCGATTGCTTAACACATTGTTTGTAGTGCTTCCAACTACTTTTACCATATCTGTACTCTCTGTTTTTATCAAAGAAGTTCCTGATGGAAAATGGATAGAAGCATTTTTCAAGTCATGGGCTTTCTCATTGCCTGTTGCCTATGTATGTGTTCTGTTATTCTTACCTGTGGCACATAAAATAACCGGTATCATTTTAAAAGAAGACTAAACAAGCCTTTGTTCTGTCTGTTTATATTGTATTTTTGATTATACTTTAAAAAGTCTTATCATTTAGAATTTAAACGAATACAATATGAGAAAACGAATACCATCAAGAATAGAAACGAAGGGATATATTTTAGGTAAATTAATGATTCTGTCGTTGTTGATATTGATTTCTTGTAAAGAAAATAAGAGCAAAACAGATCATAATATTATGGAACATACTGAAACCATTCAATCTGTAAAAATGGTTTCTGCCGGTGGAGAACTGGGTTTTTCTTCCAGCACTTTAATTGATAAAGATTCTATTCATTATAGCCGTACAGTAGCTGCTAATGAAGCTGAAAATCTGACCTACAGCCGAAAAGTGAAGACTGAAGACTGGAAAAACCTGGTTGCTACAACTGATCAGAAACTATTTAGAGCAGCAAAGGAAGGGAAAAGTGTACAGCCTGTAGACGGAATTGATACCAAGATTATCATCACAACAAGTACTGGGGGTATTTCCAAAATGAATGCCTATGATAATCCTGTATGGAAAAACATCCGTGATCTGGTAGATCAATTGGGCGGACAATATAGAAGGTGAATGAATGTGATGTTCATTCACCTTTTTTGTTACATTTAAAGAATTAAAAATCAGCTGAAATTGATGAAAGATTTTTGTAAAAAATAAATGAAGATCTAATAAAACTGGATTAATAATGATAGTAAGAACCTTCCTTAAAGATTTAGCCTATTTTGAATACTATATTCAATTAAATAATGACGATATTGAGTATTACCTGAACGAATTAAGAGCTGGAAGAGTGGCGGAAGAAAGAATCTCTGCTGTAAACCGCCAGATATTTACCACAACTCTGCATACAGTTATTGCAAAATACTCGGCAGGATATACTGTACAGGATATTATACCCGATTTTCTAAAAGCTATTGATCGTTTGCCTGAAGGATGGAAAAGCTGGAAAGAGCAAATTCGGTTTGATGATTATATTCTTATGCTCTGGATGCTGTCGCTAGGCATTTTACTTGCTATTGACGATTCAGATTTTAGTAGAATTGTAAGTGTTTTGAAAGCAAACGGGCATCAGGATTACCTCTATGATATTATCATTGCATTCCAGGCAGGGCAACAGCCTTTATCAGATTCTCTGTTGGTTTTTCCTAATGTTTTTGTTTTTTTGAAAGAGCTCTACGAAACGAAAGATACTGCCAAATTAAAGAAATATCTCGATGATCATTGGTACAAAAAAATGAAAGAGAGCTATTGGTATGAAAGTGATAAAAGCAAGCAGTCTTCATTCTTTGGATATTGGAGTTTTGAAAGTGCTGTTTTCATGAAAATAGTAAATCTGGATGATCAATTTTTGAAGGATCAGAGATATTATCCGAATGATCTGATCCATTGAAGTAGATTCCCGAAAAATAGAGGGTAAGAAAATAATACATTATATTTGATCTTCTTATCATGGGAAAGAGTGCATCTTATCCCTCATAAAATCTACCTATGTCTACATCAAAATTAAGCCTGGCTGCCACTATAACTCATATTATTTTACTTGTGATACTGATGAAGTATAATGAGTGGTTGTTTACTTATGATTGGGAAAATGATGTCATGTTCCTGATTGTTGTGGTTGTCATTCTAGCCTTGATGTTAGCCATTGCATCAAGAAAAACGAGACTGGGAGCTGTATTGATGGTAGCCAATGGGATTTATACCGTAATCTGCTTTTTTATATTGTTTTTCGCTTTAACTTATACTTTTAAAGTGTAAAACGTATAGCCGGAATGAAGACCAGTTTATCAATTAATCCCTGCTCTCTAATTTAAAGAGGGCAGGGATTGCCATTTTCTCAATGAAAAAATGGAGTACATGGTTTAAAATTTAAATAATTTATAGGTTTTGTGAACAAAACAGCTTGGTGAGATTATTATCTATAAAGGCATAAAAGCAATGGCATCCACTTCTATCATCATCCCATCCAATGCTAATTTGGGAACAGGAATTAAAGTGCTGGCAGGGAACTTGTTGTTTTTCCATACTTTATGCATTTCTTCTGTCCAGATTCTAAGCTTCTCCTGATCGTGATCAACAATCAATACTGTAATTTTAAGGACATCATCAGGCTTCAAATGATATTCTTTAAGCACTGTTTCCAGGTTTTTCAAAGCAAACTGAACTTGTTGTCTAAAGTCTACAGAGAGATTATGGTGCAGGTCTTCACCACCGCTTTGTCCTGATATAAATACATATTTTTCATTCCCTACGCCGCTTGTTGCATGTGAAAAAGCAAATGGAGTAGGGTCAAATAGAGTTTCTGGGTTTTTAGACTCGACGTTTGTCATATTTTTTTGTTTGTTGGTTTTATTGTTGCTAGTTTGTGAACAGCTTGAAAATAACAACATAAAAATAAATGAAGCCAGAAGAAGCTTTCCTTTATATATGATGTTTTTAGAATGAATCATGACTGGTAAAGTTTAAATTGATGAAGCAAAGGTAAACTGAATCATTTTTCAAAACGTTTACATATGTTGAGGGAATTCAATATTATAATGCATAACTAACGATGCTTTCGTATATCTATAATGACAATACAATTTTACCAAACAAAGGGCGGTTTCGATTTGTATCTTCTATTCTTTGATGGGCATTTTGAATGTCTTCAAGTGGAAATACACTATCTATAACTGGTTTTACGTGTCCGCTTTCAATTAATTGCGTAATATGATGAACTTCATCTCTGCTTTGTCTGGTAAAAACGAAATGATAGGTAGCATTTTTTTCCCAGGCATGGATAAGATTTTGAGGCTGAGGAATATCAACCAATGTGACAATTCTGCCATAATCAGCTAAGACAAGCGGACTGTCTGATAATGTACTGCCTCCAACGGTATCAATAATTACATCGACACCTTTCCCATTTGTAAGAGTTTGTACTTCTTCAATATAGTTTTTTTGATGGTGATCAATAATTACATCCGCGCCAAGATTGTGAAGCTCTTTATGTAAAGTACTTTGCCCTGTTGTATAGACAAAAGCTCCAAGTGATTTAGCAACCTGTATGGCTAATGTTCCGACTCCTCCGGCACCCCCAAGAATAAGAATGGTGTCTCCTTTTTTTAATTGTGCTCTTACAACCAGCATTTCCCAGACTGTTCCCCCAATCAGAGGAATGGAAGCTGCTTCTTCATAACTAATATTCTCAGGCATTCTTGACAATGAGGATTCATCAGTAACATGATACTCCGCATAGCTTCCGGTACTGCCAAAACGTGGTGAATAATAAACCTTATCACCGGGTTTCCAGTTTTTAACAGCATCGCCCACTGCTACAATATCACCTGCAATATCGTGCCCCGTTATGATAGGTAAATCAAATAAAGGAGCATAATCCCCTCGTCTTATCTGATAATCCAATGGATTGATTGATGTAGCTTTTACTTTTACCAATACCTGAGAAGGATTTGTGATAGATGGAGTAGGAATTTCTGCAGATTGAAGGACTTCCGGCCCCCCATAATTTTTGATGACAATAGCTTTCATAATAAGATATCTGTTTATTTAATAGTTGTTATTGAGGAAGAGTTTTCATGAATTCAAGAATCTCAGTACCGATTTCCGTAGCATGGGTTTCTAATGCGAAATGTCCGGTATTGTAAAACTTGAGTCGGGCATTGGGAAGGTCTTTTTTATAAGCTTCTGCACCTTCTGGTAAGAAGTAGGGATCCTTATTTCCCCAGACCAATAAAAGTTTTGGCTGATGCTTTCTGAAATATTCATGAAATTTTGGGTATAAAGCTACATTCGTTCTGTAATCTTTAACCAAATCAAGCTGTATTTCTATATTTCCCGGTCTATCCAGGAACTTTTGGTCTAATGTATACGCTTCAGGAGCTATTAAAGAAATGTCTGATACTCCATGATGGTATTGAAAATAGGTAGCTTCTTTAGAAACAAAATCTTTCAAAGAAAGTCGATTAGCTTCTGAGGGCTCCTTCCAGTATTTTTGTATAGGATTCCATTCTGTGCTTAATCCTTCTTCATAGGCATTTCCGTTTTGAGAAACAATACCTGTTATTTTTTCAGGATTATTCAAGGCAAGGCGTAATCCTACCGGAGCACCATAATCAAAAATATAGATGGTAAAACGTTTCATTCCTAATGTATCGACAAAGGCCTGCATCGTAGCCGCAAGATTGTCAAATGTATAATTGAAATGTTGATGATCCGGAGCATCAGAATACCCAAATCCTGGTAGATCAGGGGCAATGACATGGTACTTTGTACTCAATATGGGAATTAGGTTTCTAAACATGTGTGATGAGGTTGGGTAACCATGTAGCAATAATATGATGGGAGCATCCGTAGAACCTGCTTCTCTGTAGAATAGATTTAAGTTGTTGACTTTGATGTTGCGATAATGAACTGATTGATTTTCCATAATGTGAGAATTTAAATTAAAGGTATGAGTAGCTTGTGCCATCGTTAAAGTATTGGTGAATAGTCCAATTGACAATCCTGTAATGAGTTTTCTGAATTTTATTTCCATTGAATTCTTTTTGAGATTTCAAAATTAATACGGATATTTGATTATTAAAAACGATTAATTTTAATAATTATAATCACTTTTAATGATTAATAAGAATGAATACAAACGATTTGAAAATATTTGAAGCTGTTGCAGAGACAGGCAGTTTTACAAAAGCTGCTTCCTTAATGTTTACGGTTCAGTCTAATGTAACAGCAAGAATAAAAAGCCTTGAGGAAGAGTTTGATACCAAGTTGTTTTCACGTACTTCGAGAAAAGTAGAACTTACTTCAGAGGGAATGATTCTGATGCAGTATTGTAAACAGATTCAGCACTTGGTGGAAGAAGCCAAATATAATATTCGAAGTGGAGAAAATGTAAGAGGATGTCTGAAAATTGGGTGTATTGAAACAACGATGGTCTTAAAAGCACCGGAGATCCTCAAAACTTTTGAAGAAAAATATCCTGAAATTGAGCTGGAATTTAAATCCGATACTAGAGATTCGCTGATCGCAGGAGTATTAGATTATAGTTTGGATGCCGCATTTGTTTCTGCCCCTATTATTGCCAACGGACTGGAAAAAATTAATATTAAAGAAGAACAGCTTGTTATTTTAACGTCCTCCAAAGGCCCTCATTTGCAGACATTACTTGAAAAATCACCTTTAAAAATTGTAGTATTTGATGATGGCTGTATCTTTAGAGAAAGATTTGAGTCCTGGTTGAGCCATAAAGGCGTTATGAATTATAAAAGTACTGTCCTGAATTCTTTTGAGGGAATTGTCAACTTTGTAGAAGCAGGCCTAGGTATCAGTATATTACCGGAAGAAATTGTTTCTAAATATTATGGTGGAAGAGAAATCAAAAGTTATGGTTTGAATAAACAATTGGGAACCATGAACACTGTTCTTATTTTCAGAAAAGACGGCCCACAATCAAGAGCTTTGCAGTGTTTTATTGATATGCATTCATAAAAGCGGTATCCTTAATATAGTAAAAAATTAAAGTATGGCAAAAGCGATCGAAACACTTGAACAATTCTACAGGAACAAATACGGAATGTTATCTGAAGATTTTTTTCAGCATGAAGGGCAATTTAATATCTTTAAGATTGAAGACAGGATGTATTCAGGGATGGCTTCTCCTACCTTTATCCGAAGAGATTTTCATAAGATCATGTGGTTTCAGGGGGATAATGTGTTTCATTATGGAGATCGGAGTATTCCTATAGCCGGAAATACATTACTTTTCTTTCATCCGTATTTCCCTTATACTTACGAACCTTTAACTGCAGATTCTAAAGGTTATTTTTGTGTCTTTAATGATGAATTTCTAAAAGATAATTTTCGTTCCAATCTATTTGAACTTCCGCTATTTACAGCAGATGCCTACCCTGTTTTCGCTTTAAAAGAGGAAGAAACAACGGAGGTTAAGGCAATATTTGAAAAGATATCCAAAGAAATGAATTCAGATTTTCGTTATAAATATGATCTAATTAAAAATTATATCTGTGAATTAATTTATTTCGGATTGAAGCTGCAGCCTTTAAACTGTTCCTTTGAGTCGTCCAATGCCGCTGCCAGAATTACTTCAGTATTTATGGAACTTTTAGAGCGGCAGTTTCCCATTGAATCTACTGCACAACGTTTTGAATTTCGCTCTCCCAAAGCTTTTGCTGATCGGCTGTCTATTCATGTTAATTATCTTAATCGCGCTATAAAAAAACAAACAGGCCGAACCACTTCTGAGCATATTTTTGAGCGTTTGATTTCTGAAGCCAAAATCCTTTTAAAATATACAGATTGGAATATTTCAGAGATTAGTTATGTCCTTGGTTTTGAAGATCAGGCTCATTTCAATAATTTTTTTAAGAAACAAACCCAAACCAGTCCAACCCGTTTAAGATAGGTTTGAATTTGACAAGTATTGGTTTCTATATGACAAAATCCTGATGGCTATCTGAGATAATTTTGTATGAAAATAAAATTTATGAATCATACAAAAACCTGGTATATAACAGGAGCTTCCAAAGGAATGGGACTTTCACTGGTGAAAAAGTTGTTGGAAAAAGGGCATAAAGTAGCCGCTACTTCAAGAACAGCAGATACTTTTGAAAAATTAAATATTGAGAATGAAAATTTTCTTCCTTTAGAAGTCGATTTAAAAGATGAAGAATCTATAGCCAGATCAATAGAAAGAACAATAGAAAAATTTGGGAAACTGGATGTGGTAGTCAATAATGCAGGTTACGGATTAGGAGGTGCAATTGAAGAGCTCAGTACCGAAGAGATTGAAAACAATTTTCAGATCAATTTTTTTGCTGTAGTACGAGTTATTCAGAAAGCATTACCTTATTTAAGAAATCAGCGCTCTGGGCATATCATTAATATTTCATCGATTGCAGGATTTGCTCCCGGATTAGGATGGAGTATATATTCTGCAGCCAAATTTGCTGTGACAGGTTTGTCTGAAGCATTAGCTAATGATCTAGAACCATTAGGAATTAATGTAACAGCAGTTCTTCCCGGATGGTTTCGTACTCATTTTGCCAAACAGGATTCTATCACTTTCAGCCAAAATCAAATAGAAGCGTATCAATTTTTACGAATAGCGCATCAAAAGATGAACGAAATAGACGGCAGCCAGCCAGGTGATCCGGATCAACTGGCGGATGTTTTTATCAAATTGACTGCTGATGCCTATCCACCTGCTTTATTATTCTTAGGGAGTGATGCCTTTGAAAGAGCAGAAAATAAAATTGCTCGGATGGCAGACCAACTCAAACAGTGGAAATATCTATCTTTTTCAACAGATTTTAAAGATTAATTGAGTATGTTCTCAACAGAGTGAAAATAAAAGCCTTTGAAAGCAACCGGATCTCTTTATTTTTCGTAGTTTACGCCTGTAAATAAATCACAATTTATATACTTTATGAAAAGGAATTTAATCAATCAAAATGGAGTCTCCGATAAGTTTTGGAATATTGAATATTGGGAAAACACACAAAAAATAGTGTTTGGAAAAACAGGAACTAAAGGACGTGAAACCATTAAAGAATTTACAAATGAAGAAGAGTGTATCAGAGAATCTGAAAAACTGATTGCACAAAAGATCAAAAAAGGATATACAGAAATCCTTGAAAATGATGAAATCCCACAAAAAGTAGAACTTTCTGAAGCTGAAAAAGCCGACATTTATTTTTGGGAAGCCATTGAAAAATCCAATAAATATAAAAATGCCCACTGGAGTGAGTATGATGTAGATGAGCACCTTGAAAATTTAACCAACCATCTTTCCAGATTTGGAAAAGAAAGGCTGATCCTTTTCGAAAAAACTCTTCAGGAAAAACTGAGTGAGCTTTATACTGCTGAAATTGCTGAACTCTCCTTCATCCTTGAATGTGATTTTAGTGCTGAAAACGGGAACTATACTTTTGATAACTATCTTTCGGATGATGGATTTATTTATTTCCGTTGCTGGCTTCTATTGAAAGGCAAAGCATTTTTTGATGATATTAAAAAAGATATACAGGAATTTGTCAGTGAGAAATATAGCTTCAATATTGGAGACTGCTGGGCAGAAGGCTTGTTGTATGTTTCTGATGAAGCCTATTCTATAAATCATGATAATGAAGATGAAGCCGAAATAAGAGATACCGTTAACGAACTTTATCCGGAGCATCATTATGACAGTATGGATCGGCAGATGAACCGCGAACCCAAAGGAGGAGTGGATTTACAAAAAATGTATCCAAAATTGGTAAAAGAAATGGGCGAATTGAGAAGCGCATAAAATCTTGTTGAGAATCATTCTCTAAGTAGAAAATATATTTTTACAGAATAAAACCCCGGCAAACATCTTTGATGTTTGCCGGGGTTTTGCAAAATTAAAACGCTGGTTTTTTCGTCAAATGGATTAATAGAAGAGAATGCTGCTACTGATCCATGAAATAGTGGTTACCTTTTTGTAATCCCTATTTTTATTTTAGTTTCTAATAGTAACTATTATAGTTTAATTTTGTAACCATATAAATATTTACATAATGAACACTAAAATTAAACGTGTAGTATTCCTGCTAATCTGTCTGTTATTCAGTAATCTTGGTTTTTCACAAATTAAAGATGCTTATAAAATCAAAATAGGAAGTACTGAAGTATATTCTTTATTAGATGGTACCATTGAAGTGGATGCTGAAAAGTTATTCAACAACCATACTCCTGGTAAACCTACCCAGTTGCTGGCGGCTCAATTTATCCATAATCCGGTAGAGATCAGTATCAATGTTTTTCTTATAAAAAAGGATAATAAACTTATTTTGATAGATACAGGTTCCGGAGAATTATTGGGGACAACCGGAGGTCATATCGTAGAAAGTCTTTCTTCAATAGGTATAAAACCGGAAGCGATAACGGATGTTTTACTGACCCATATTCATGCAGACCATTCCGGCGGTCTTATCATGGCTGGTAAAAAAGTATTCAACCATGCAACGATTCATGTGAACAAAAAAGAATTAGACTTTTGGCTGAATGAAACCAACGTGCAAAAGGCTTCTGAAGAAAATATGGGAGCCAATCCTAAAACATTTGATAATGCAAAAAATATGTTGATCCCTTATCTTAATGATCATCAGGTAAAAACATTTGAAGGAGAAAATACTGAAGTATTGCCCCATATTTACAGTTATGCCATCGGTGGGCATACTCCGGGACATTCCATTTATGTTTTAAAAGATAGTGGTGAAGAAATTTTCTTTTGGGGAGATGTTGTGCATGTAGCAGCTATTCAGTTGTCTGCTCCTGATGTATTGGATCATTTCGATGTAGATCATCATTCTTCCGAGGTAGCCAGAAAATCTTTTTTAAAACAGGCTGCCGAAAAAAACTTTCTGATTGCAGGTGCCCATATTTCTTTTCCAGGGCTGGGAAGATTAAAAAAAGAAGGGAGAAGATATACTTGGTATCCTGTACCTTATAGCATTTCAGGGAGACATCAATAATGAACAGGCTAAGGTATTGTTTACTGAATTTGTTTTTAACATTCAGTACGATCATTATATATGCACAAGAAGGCAGGTGGGCTCCCTGGATTATGCCGGCAGTCATTCACAGATTTGATCAAAAGTTTAGTCTAATGGGGCAATTGGCCTATACACCTTATCAGAATTCAACCTTTATCTATTTACTGGGAACGTATAAACTGAATAAAAATATAAGTCTTAGCGGTGGATATTTCAGACTGGATGCAGAACCTAAAGATGGAATCCATTATTCAGAAAATGATGCTGTCTTCTCAGGAATTATTTCTGTACCCATTCATCATATCTCGCTTGAATACAGGAATATGAGTATGGCGGTTTTTCCCGAGAAACAGAATGTAAAACTATATAACAGAAATCGGCTGCGGTTAATCGCTAATGATTTTTCAAGGATTGTAAAACCCTATGTTTTCTGGGAAGAATATTATTCCTTTAATGAGGGAAATTGGTATAGAAATAGAAAATCCATTGGTTTTTTAGCGCATACCTCTCCTAAAACTCAGGTTGATATTGCTTATATTCTGCAGGGGCAGAATCAGGAAAGATCACTACATCTGCTGTTTGTCCAATTTCTGATCACGATTTAATTTCTTATAAAAAACTCCTGTAGGTTTCTTGTACTTACAGGAGTTTTTGGTTTACAACAGGTAGACTGTTATAGTAGATTATTCATTATGTTGTTCCAGTTCAAGATGTTTCTGATTCCACAAGGTGAGCTGGTTAAGGATGGCCAGAAGTTCTATGCCTTTTTCGCTTAAAGAATATTCTACTCGGGGTGGCATTTCGTTGAATTCTTCACGAATGATGATTTTGTCTTCAACGAGCTCTTTAAGTTGTTCGGTTAATACTTTTTTAGAGATGATTCCCATCAGGGCAAATATCTGTCCAAATCTTTTCTTCTTTAAGCCAATAGTATAAATAATAATAGGCTTCCATTTGGTTCCAATGGTAGCCATTGTCCTGGTCATGGGACAGTTATGGCATATGAAAATTTCGTTTTTCATTGAATCTTTTATAATCTTTAATCCGGATGAGGCTGTGTCATACAAATTTAAACATTAATTAAGTCAGCCGTGCTATTTTAATGATAGAGATATCTTTTTACAGATATAAAAAGAAACTAAGAGAGGACTGAATATTGGGTTGAAAGATCTATATTAATCTTTCAAAAACCTCATTTCTGATATCACAAACATAGCTTCTTTTTGCATTTCCTTTTGTATCATCTACTCTTTGCTGATAATAATGAATGGGGCATTGTAGCAGATAGGTTTGAAATCTTTTAAAATCAGTTTTCCATACGCCGTGTAAAGGTTGTGCTATTATTTCAGTGGCTCCCATTTTAAATGTAATGGCGATCCAGTTAATCCAATAATAAATAATAAGGTCAGGATACTTGGTCTCATATCTTAATTTGTCTTTTTCATTAAAGACAACAGCATACGTTGGATCTGTTTTGTATTTATTTTTGGCTTTGAAGAAAGGGGTAGCTTGAAATTTTAGATCACCAAGCTGTCCGGTTGTAGTGTTGATAAGGTCTGGTGCATAAGGATTTACTTTTTTCTCAGGGTTCATGGCTAGATTCAAGGTATCTCCATATAACCTGACAAATGCTTCTTCAATCTTTTCTCCATCCTTACACCAATGAGATTTGTCCTGAAGATTATGGTGCTGTATTTTATGACCATTAATGTCAAATAGTTCATACATGATTAGTGGTTTTTATAAAGATAGTAATTTATTTTTAGGGTAGTTTAGGCTTTTTTTTGAACTTTTCAGTGTATTGTCTGAAGAAGAGATGTCACGAAGATCACGGAGTATACAATATTAAAAGACAAAAAGCTTTACAGAAAATTAGTTTTTTTTCATCAACTATTTCATGAATCATAATAAAAATATACTTTTGCAGTCAATAACATACGATCATTATAGTGATGGTGTTATTTTCAAAAAAACTAAAAACTAAAATTGAAAACTAATTAAACCATGCTAATAAACAAAACGATATGGTATTTCTGTATACCTATTCATCACGACTTATTGTTCCCAACAATTTAAATAGCATTAAATCTTCGACATTTTCTAAATAACCACTGGTATTTGAATGTGTTGAGTAGTTTTATGGTATGTCAGTGATGATGCTACACGATCGAATCAACAAAATATTTTCAAAATCAATAAATATTTATTGAGTACAACTCTTGTCCCACAACTTTTATGTTTTGCAAAAAAATAAATGTAAAAGGGTAACAGGAAATGATGTACACCCCCAAAAAAATAACATTTAATATTAAATCAATTTTATACTATTATGACAAAACAATTACTTATCGTTGCCTTTGCTGGTTTATCCAGTACTATGGCTTTTGCCGCTGATTTATATGTAAGAAACGGCGGAACAGGTGGGGCTTATTCTACAGTAAGTGCGGCGATTACCGCAGCTTCAGATGGTGATAGAATCATCATTCAGCCTAAGATAAATGGATCGGCCTATGTAGAAAATATTACCATCAATAAATCATTAACTTTTGTTTCCGAAACGAATTATAACAAGTATTTTATTCAGGGAACGATTACGATCAATCCGGCAGCAGGAAGAGTAGTAACCATCAGTAATTTAAGTTCTGGAGACTATTCTATTTACGGCTTAGTGGCAAGCGGACCTACTACCGGTGGACGAACTACGATAAACCTTTACAATTGTTATTTAAATAAGGTGATTACCAATCAGGCCAATACGACTACCAATATTTCCGGTTCTAGTGTGTTGGGTGAAATTAGTTTTTCTCATGGTAGAGTTACGGCTAATAAAGCACAGTCTATTTATGCTAATTCTACAGCAGCAGATACCAGTCTTGCAACATCGGATATTGAGGTGTATGGGAATGCTACAAGTTTTGGTCTTTCCCATTCACAATCAAACTATAATTTTAAATTCTACAATAATTTTTGTCGTGGGGTTTTTGTTTATGCTATTAAAACAGGCAGTAACAACGAGATTATTAATAATACGATCTATGACCCTTATGGTGGTGATATAGCACCATTTTTCATCAAATTAAATAATGGAAACACAGGGAATATTTCTATTATGAATAATGCCGCTTCTTTTGTATCAGCAGTAACTGATGCGTGTATTAGTAATAACAATATTGCGACAGTAACCGCTAGCTACAATGTATTTACAAACCCATTTGTGACACAGGGAGCGATGACTCAAAGCAATAATTCAGGAGGAGTTAATATGAATTTCAATGAGACAGCATTCACTGTAACCGGGATGAATGTAAATGCAGGAAATCCTGATGTAAACTATACCGACTTAGATTTAACAAGAAATGATGCAGGTCATTACGGTGGTTCAAATAGTTGGACTAATTATTGGCCGGCAGACAGTGGGGCTAGACCTCAGGTAAATTATATGTTAACTCCAAGAACAATCAGCAGTGGTACATTAAACATCAGTGGGTCTGGTTTTTCTAAATAATGACTAATGATATAACAATATGAAGAATTATATCTATAGTATCTTTGCTTTGTTTATGGTAATGCTGTGCCCGGCACAGTTGTACGTAAGCCAAGCTGAATATTTCTGGGATAATGATCCGGGAGCGGGAAACGGTACCGCTGTTTTGGCTTCCGATGGGAGTTTCAACAGTGCTTTTGAACAATTGACTAAAACAGGAATTGCTACACCAGGTAATGGTTTACATAAGCTCTCTATCCGTATCAAAGATAATACGGGAGTTTGGGGCCCTGTTTTTACGAATATTATTAATGTTCAGCAAAATCAAACATCCACAATATTAGCCCTTTCTCAGGCTGAATATTTTTGGGATACTGATCCTGGATCAGGAAACGGTACTCCGGTATTGGCTGCTGATGGAAGTTTTGACAGTGCTTTCGAGCAATTAACCAAAACAGGAATTACTACACCAGGTAATGGTTTACATAAACTCTCTATTCGTATCAAAGATAATACGGGTGTTTGGGGGCCTGTCTTTACGAATGTTATTAATGTTCAGCAAAATCAGACATCCACCATACTAGCCCTTTCTCAGGCTGAATATTTTTGGGATACCGATCCGGGGACAGGAAATGCTACTCCGGTATTGGCGGCTGATGGGAACTTTGACAGTTCTTTTGAACAATTGACTAAAACAGGAATTGGCTTGCCAGCTAATGGCTTGCATGTATTCAATATTCGTATTAAAGACAATACTGGAACTTGGGGGCCTGTTTTTAAAAATGTGATTAATGTAGAAACTCCGGCTTCCTCAGGTTGCTGGGAAAGTTTGAGCGCAGGACGTCAGCATTCGCTTGGAATAAAACCAGACGGAACGTTATGGGCCTGGGGTAATAATCAGACCGGACAACTTGGAGATGGTGCTACTATTAACAGAAATGTTGCAGTTCAAATCGGAACCGCAACGAACTGGAAAAGTGTTAGTGCTGGTGAGCAGTATACAGTAGCTCTTAAGACAGATGGAACGCTATGGGCATGGGGCAGTAATTTTGATGGCCAGCTTGGAGATGGAACTAAAACTGATAGATATGCTCCAGTTCAAGTAGGAACCGCAACGAATTGGAAAAGTATTAGTGCCGGAAGCTTCCATGTCTTAGCTCTTAAAACAGATGGAACAGTTTGGGCTTGGGGAAGGAATAATTATGGCCAATTAGGAGATGGTACAAATACTGGAAAATTAGTTCCTACACAAATTGGAACAGCAACAAACTGGCAAAGTGTTGATGCTGGTACGCTGCACTCTCTCGCTTTAAAAACTGATGGAACACTTTGGAGTTGGGGATATAATTACAGTGGGCAATTAGGTTATGGAGGCAGCGGATATACTTCTGTTCCAACGCAAATCGGAACTACAAATGATTGGAAAACTATAAGTGCTGGAACTTATCACTCTACTGCAATTAAAAAAAATGGAACATTATGGACTTGGGGTAGTAATCTTTCCGGACAGTTAGGAGATGGAACCACTACAAATAAAAATACTCCTATACAAATAGGTACGGAAACCAATTGGCTAAATATAGGTGCTGGCTCCAGTACTACTTTTGCAAACAAAACAGATGGAACACTCTGGATATGGGGAAACCCTTTCCATACACAGACTAGTGGTATAGATAATACATTACCTAGACAAGTAAATTCCTCTTCAGACAACATGCAGATGGCTGTGGGAGAATCTCATATTCTTGTAAAAGCGCTTGATGGTTCTTTAAAAGTCTATGGTTCTAATATGTATGGACAATTAGGTAATGGTATGGATGGTATGAATAATGATACGAGTACATTTATTTCCATTGAATGCCCTTCAAATTGTAGTCCTCAAATACAACTTTCAGTAAACGATATCACTTCTACAACCGCTACTCTTAAATGGACAACATCAACATCGGTTTCTAATGGGTATATGTATCTTTACAGCACAAGCCCACTTGTTGGCGGTATTGATGGGAAAACTTATTCTAACAAAGTTGACTTAACGAATTTACTATCAAATACCACTTATTACTGGTGGGTAGCAACTGATTGTAAAACCAGCCAGGGGAGTTGGATACCGGGGGGATCTTTTAAAACACTTCCAACAACTGAAACAGGATGTTGGCAAAGTATAAGTGGAGGAAATAGTCATTCAGTAGGAATTAAAAAAGATGGAACATTATGGGCCTGGGGACGTAATGAATATGGGCAACTTGGCATTGGATATACTGATTCTCAAAGCACTCCAAAACAAATTGGAAGTGCAAATAGTTGGAAAAAAGCAAGTGCAGGGCATTATCATAGTGCTGCTATTAAAGCAGATGGAACCCTTTGGACATGGGGTGACAATAGTTATGGTCAATTAGGTAATGGAGCAGGATATAGTCAAGCTACCCCAATTCAAATGGGAACAGCGACAGATTGGGTAGATGTTGCTTCTGGAGATTCTTATGTTATAGCTTTAAAGTTAAACGGAACACTTTGGGCATGGGGACTTAATGATTCTGGTCAATTAGGAGATGGTACAATGGTAAATAAAAATGTACCTATCCAAATTGGAACTGCAAATAATTGGAAAATGGTTGCACCTAGTATCGATTATACTCTTGCTCTTAAAACAGATGGAACACTATGGGCCTGGGGTAATAATTATTATGGGCAATTAGGAGATGGAAGTACAACAAAAAGAATGTCTCCTATTCAGGTAGGAATAGCTTCGAACTGGAAAAGTATTGGTGTGGGAAATGCGAATTCACTAGGAATAAAAACAAATGGCACACTATGGACTTGGGGCTTCTCAGGAGCACTAGGAGATGGAACTAATACTAATCGAGCTACTCCAGCTCAAGTTGGAACAGCAACAAATTGGCAGAGTGTTGGCGGAGGCTGGTATAATTGTACAGGACTCAAAACAGATGGTACACTTTGGGCCTGGGGACTTAATTTCTATGGAGAGCTGGGAGATGGAACTCAAATCTCTAAAAGTACTCCCGTACAAATAGGAACCGCTTCTGATAAACAAAGTATTGCAGTAGGTACTACACGTATTTTTGCTATCGATACCAATGGATTCTTATCGGGTTGTGGTGACAATTCTTACGGTGGGATAGGAGATGGTACTTATGTTTTTAGGAAAATTTTTGTACCTGTTGCCTGTTCTACAAGTGATCTGGCCGTTACAGAAGTTGCAGCAAAAGCAGATCAGCTGAAGGTGTATCCGAATCCGGTACAGGATATCTTAACGGTCTCACTTGATCAAAAGATTTTTATGGTAACGGTTTATAATGCTGCAGGACAAGTGATTCTTACAAAAGCGCTTAATGATACAAAAGGAACAATTGATTTCACTGCTTTACCATCAGGAGTATATCTTGTGAAAGTAACAGCAGCGAATGACTTTGTAAAAACAGTAAAAGTGATCAAACGATAAACAGTAACAGTTTATTTGAATACTGAGATTTCTGTAGACTTGAAATCTTTTAATAAAGCGCCACTTAGCAATAAGTGGCGCTATTATTTAATATGTACTTCGCTGCATTTAAGAAGTTATAGTCATATTAATTCTTCACCAACTATTTCATGATCCATAATAAAAATATATTTTTGCAGTCAATAACATAGAATCACTTGTGGTGAACTGTTATTTTCTAAAAAACAAAACTAAAAACCTGAAAACTAATTATACCGTGAAAAAGAACAAAACGATACTATATTTATTCCCATATATAAAAATTCATTGTTTTTAATTATTGAAAACAAGCCCTTAGAATTGTTGTTATTTCTGTGTTTGGGAAATTTCCTGTTGTCTCTGTTTGATATCATTTAATTAACGAAGATACTTTCAAAATCAATGTCTATTCATTGATAAAAACTCTTGTCCCATAACTTCTGTGTTTAGCAAAAATAACATAGGGGAAAATGTTGATCATGATGTATGACTCAAAGAGGAATTTATAAATCAAAGAATATAATTTAATATAAACCAATTAACTTTTATACGATTATGACAAAAAAACTACTAATCATGGCCTTCACAGGCTTATCAAGTACGATGGCTTTTGCAGCCGATCTTTATGTTCGAAATGGCGGAACCGGTGGAGCATTTTCTACTGTAAGTGCAGCCATTTCAGCTGCTTTAGATGGAGATCGCATCATCATTCAACCTAAAACGAATGGAGATCCTTATATAGAAAACCTGACGATCAACAAGTCACTGACTTTTGTTTCCGAAACCAATTACAGCAGGTATTTCATTAAAGGAACACTTACGATCACTCCTGCTGCAGGAAGGGTAGTAACCATCAGTAATTTGAGTTCAGGAAATTATACAATCAATGATATTACAGCTAGTGGAGCTACAACAGGTGGAAGAACAACGATCAATCTTTTGAACTGTGATTTGAATAATGTTTATACTAATCAAGCCAATATTACGACCAACATCTCAGGATGTACCGTGAGAGGAGTTCTTAATTTTTCTCACGGAAGGGCTACTGCTAATAAAGCCCAATATCTGAGTGTCTATTCTCTTGTGCCAGATACTTCCATAGCTGCATCTGATGTGGAGGTTTATGGTAATATTGTTGATAATGTGTTATCATATACACAAACGAGTTACAATTTTAAATTCCATAATAATTTTTGCGCCCGTATAGCTATTCAAGCTATTAAAACGGACAGTTTTAACGAAATTATTAATAATACTGTTAATAATCCAAACCCTAGTGATGTTGCTCCATTTTACATAAGCTCAAATAATAATGGAAATGCAGGAACTATTGTTATTATGAACAATGCTGCTTCTTTTGCAGTAGGGCAAACCAATGCATGTATTCAAAATCAAAGCAATAATGCGAATGTAATAGCGAGTTATAATGTATTTACCAATCCTTTTGTAACCCAGGGGAATATGACCCAAAGCAACAATTCAGGATCTGTTAATATGAATTTTAACAATACAACCTATACATTGACAGGGATGAATGAAAATGCAGGAAATCCTGATGTAAAGTATACCGATTTAGACTTAACCCGAAATGATGCTGGGCACTATGGTGGTTCTAACAGCTGGGCAAATTACTGGCCAGCGAATGTAGGAAATAGACCTCAGGTAAACTATCTGGTAACTCCAAGAACAATTAGCAGTGGTACATTAAACATCAGTGGATCTGGTTTTTCTAAATAATTTATAATCATATACATACAATGAATAAATATATCTATAGTATAATCGCCTTGTTTATGGCAACATGGTGCTGGGCACAGTTGTACGTAAGCCAGGCAGAATATTTCTGGGATAATGATCCGGGAGCGGGAAACGGTACTGCTGTTTTGGCTTCCGATGGGAGTTTCAACAGTGTTTTTGAACAGCTTACAAAAACAGGAGTTGCCACACCAGGCAATGGTTTACACAAGCTTTCTGTTCGTATCAAAGATAATACAGGAGCTTGGGGGCCTGTTTTTACGAATGTGGTGAATGTTCAGCAGAATACACCATCCAATATCATTTCTATTTCTCAGGCAGAGTATTTTTGGGATACCGACCCGGGAGCAGGAAACGGTACAACAGTATTAGCTGCCGATGGAAATTTCGACAGTACTTATGAGCAGCTTACTAAAACGGGAATTGCTTTGCCATCTAACGGTTTGCACGTGTTTAATATTCGTATTAAAGACAATACCGGAGCTTGGGGGCCTGCTTTTAAAAATGTTATTAATGTACAAACTCAAACTTCTTTAGCTTGCTTTAGAGAAGTTAGAGCAGGTGAGTATCATTCAGCAGGAATAAAAGAAGACGGAACACTATGGGCATGGGGTAATAATGAATACGGACAATTAGGAGACGGAACCACCGTTAATAGAAATGCTGCGATCCAAATCGGAACTGCCAATAATTGGTCGAAAATAGTAACAAGAGGCTATTTTACAGTCGCCCTTAAAACAGATGGAACACTATGGGCATGGGGCAGTAACTCTAGTGGACAATTAGGTGATGGAACTAAAACTGATAGATATGCTCCGGTTCAGATAGGAACAGCTACGAATTGGAAAAGTATTGGTGCTGGATCTAGTAATATGGTAGCCCTTAAAGCCGATGGAACATTATGGGCATGGGGAAATAATAACTTTGGCCAATTAGGTGATGGAACAACTACAAGCAGGCTAGTACCTACACAAATAGGAACATCAACAAGTTGGGTAAGTTTGGGAACTGGGGATAATCATACATTCGCAATCAGATCAAATGGAACTCTTTGGGCATGGGGTGATAATACTTTAGGTCAGCTGGGAGATGGAACTACTACAGACAGAACTATTCCAGTACAAATCGGAACCGCTACGAATTGGAAAAGCGTTGATGGAGGAAATCTTCATACAGTAGCAGTAAAAACCGATGGGACATTATGGGCATGGGGATATAATTATAATAGCAGGCTGGGTGATGGAACTACAATTGACAGACTTACTCCAACACAAATTGGAACGGCCACGAACTGGCTCAATGTATCGGCAGGATTGCAGACTACTTTTGGAATCAAAACAGATGGTACATTTTGGGGATGGGGGAGAAACTTCTTTGGAATGTTAAGTAATATTAGCAGTGGATCTGCGGACGTTGCAATACCTACACAAATAGGTACTTCTTCAGACAATATTGAAATTTCTGCCGGAACTTATCATGCCTTTGTAAAAGGTGAGGGTGGTGTTCTGAAAATTAGCGGACACAATAATTATGGACAGTTAGGCGATGGTACGAATACCGACAGATCACTTTATCCTGCTATTAGCTGCCCTTCAAATTGTCTTCCTCCAACACAATTTTCAACCACCAATATTACCTCTTCAACAGCCACTATTAGCTGGACAGCATCATCTCCTGCTCCTAATGGAGGCTATTTGTATCTTTATAGTACGAATTCAGTTGCTGGAGGTATAGAAGAAAGGACTTCTTCTAAAACAGTAAACTTAACCAATCTATTACCCAATACTACTTACTATTGGTGGGTAGCATCTAATTGTGGTTCCAGTCAGGCGAATTGGACACTGGCAGGTTCCTTTACCACACTTCCTACAAGTGAAACAGGCTGTTGGCAAAGTGTAAGTACAGGGATGTATCACTCATTAGGACTTAAAACAGACGGAACACTATGGGCATGGGGAGGTAACGCCCATGGGCAGCTGGGTGATGGAACTGAAATTGATAGAAATGCTCCGGTACAAATCGGAACTGGAAATAATTGGATGAAAATTGAAACAGGTAATGATTACTCATTAGGACTTAAAACAGATGGAACACTATGGGTATGGGGCAGAAATCTCTATGGACAGCTAGGCGATGGAAATTTTGTTAACAAACTTACTCCAACACAGCTTGGAACAGCTACAGACTGGGTAAGTATGACTGCAGGTGATAGCCATACAATAGCAGTGAAATCAAATGGAACACTTTGGGCTTGGGGACATAATAATTATGGACAATTAGGTGATGGCTCGAGTATCGATAAAAATATACCCATCCAAATTGGAACCGCAACAGATTGGAAAAGTGTAGCTTCAGGAAGCGAACATACCTTAGCTATCAAAACCAATGGAACGCTTTGGGCTTGGGGAGATAATAGCAGTGGGCAACTAGGTGATGGAACCTCGGTGCAAAGAAGAAGTCCTGTACAAGTTGGGACTGATTCCAATTGGAAAAGTGTTGACGGAGGAAGAAACCATTCAATAGGAGTAAAAACAGATGGAACATTATGGACTTGGGGGGCGAATAACATTGGCCAATTAGGAGATGGAACCACTTCGTATAAATTTGTTCCAACACAAATTGGTACAGAAACAATCTGGCAAAGTGCTAATGCAAGTTTTAATGGTTCTTCTATAGCTATTAAATCAAATGGCACACTTTGGGGATGGGGAGATAATAGCCGTGGACAGTTGGGTGATGGAACAACAGTTAATACACGCATACCACAGCTTATAGGATCCAATAATAATAGACAAATGGCAGCAGTGGGAATGCTTAATACAGCGGTTATAAGTACGAATGGATTTTTATCAATCAATGGTTATAATGGCATGGGACAAATAGGAGATGGCACCACTATTACAAGAAAAATATTTGTACCTGTTGCTTGTCCTGTAAGTAATTTAGCCGTTACAGAAGTTTCAACAAAAGCAGATCAGCTGAAGGTGTATCCGAATCCGGTACAGGATATCTTAACGGTCTCACTTGATCAAAAGATTTTTATGGTAACGGTTTATAATGCTGCTGGACAGGTGATCCTTACAAAAGCGCTTAATGATACAAAAGGAACAATTGATTTCACTGCTTTACCATCAGGAGTATATCTTGTGAAAGTAACAGCAGCCAATGACTTTGTAAAAACAGTAAAAGTGATCAAACGATAAACCGTAAAAGTTTATTTGAATACTAAGATTTCTATAAGTTTTGAAATCTTTTAATAAAGCGCCACTTAGCAATAAGTGGCGCTATTATTTAATATGTATTTCGTTGCATTTAAAAAGTTATAGTCATATTAATTTTTCATCAAATATTTGAAGATTCATAATAAAAATATACTTTTGCAGTCTATAACATATAATCTTTGCATTGATATGTTATTTTCCATGAAAAACTAAAAACAAAACCTGAAAACTAATTAAACCATGAAAATGAGTAAAACTACATTGTCTTTATTTCTGCCGATACCTCCTATCTTATTGTTTTCGGTAATTTAAATAACATACATCCTCAAGATTTTTTTAGCGTTGAGTCGTGTTTTATGAATAGGACTTATTGGATTTTTTTAATCAAAAGAAAAAATATCCAAATAGATCTGTATGCTGTCACTGATTTGATAACTGGAAATTCTATTTATCTGTGCTCGAGGATGGCTACCCCAACGTATTTAATTTAACATTATACCAATCAATTTTACACTATTATGACAAAAAAACTACTAATCATGGCCTTCACAGGCTTATCAAGTACGATGGCTTTTGCAGCCGATTTATATGTAAGAAACGGCGGAACAGGTGGAGCTTATTCTACAGTAAGTGCGGCGATTACCGCAGCTTCAGATGGAGATCGTATCATCATTCAACCTAAAACGAATGGAGATCCTTACATAGAAAACCTGACGATCAACAAGTCACTGACTTTTGTTTCCGAAACAAACTTTAGCCGATATTTCATTAAAGGAACACTTACGATCACTCCTGCTGCAGGAAGGGTAGTAACTATAAGTAATTTGAGTTCAGGAAATTATACAATCAATGATATTACAGCTAGTGGAGCTACAACAGGTGGAAGAACAACGATCAATCTTTTGAACTGTGATTTGAATAACGTTTATACTAATCAAGCCAATATTACGACCAACATCTCAGGCTGTACCGTGGGCGGAGCTCTTAATTTTTCTCACGGAAGAGCTACTGCTAATAAAGTACAGTTTATTACTGTCCGTTCCAATATGTTAGATACTTCCATGGCTGCATCTGATGTTGAGGTATATGGCAATATTATTGATCGTGTATTGACCTATACACAATCTGGTTATACTTTTAAAATCCATAATAATTTTTGTACCCGTATATCTGTTCATGATATTAAAACAGACAGTTCTAACGAAATTATTAACAATACCATTTATGACCCCAATCCTGGTGATGTTCCTCCTTTGCAAATTAGCTTAAATAATACTACCAATACTGGAAGTATTGCCATTATGAACAATGCGGTTTCTTTTGCAGTAGGCCAAACCAATGTATGTATTGGAAACAACAGTACAGGGGTTAATGTTACAGCGAGTTATAATGTATTTACCAATTCCTTTGTAACATCTGGGAATATGACCCAAAGTAACAATTCAGGTACTGTGAACATGAATTTTAACAATACAACTTATACATTGACGGGGATGAATGAAAATGCAGGAAATCCTGATGTAAAGTATACCGATTTAGACTTAACCCGAAACGATGCCGGGCACTATGGTGGTTCTAACAGCTGGGCAAATTACTGGCCAGCCAATGTGGGAATTAGACCTCAGGTAAACTATCTGGTAACTCCAAGAACAATCAGCAGTGGTACATTAAGCATCAGCGGATCTGGTTTTTCTAAATAATTTATAATCATATACATACAATGAATAAATATATCTATAGTATAATCGCTTTGTTTATGGCAACATGGTGCTGGGCACAGTTGTACGTAAGCCAGGCAGAATATTTCTGGGATAATGATCCGGGAACCGGAAACGGTACCGCTGTTTTGGCTTCCGATGGGAGTTTCAACAGTGTTTTTGAACAGCTTACGAAAACAGGAGTTGCCACACCGGGCAATGGTTTGCACAAGCTTTCTGTTCGTATCAAAGATAATACAGGAGCTTGGGGGCCTGTTTTTACGAATGTTATTAATGTTCAGCAGAATACACCATCCAATATCATCTCTATTTCTCAGGCAGAGTATTTCTGGGATACCGACCCGGGAGCCGGAAACGGTACAACAGTATTAGCAGCTGATGGGAATTTCGACAGTACTTATGAGCAGCTTACTAAAACAGGAATTGCTTTGCCATCTAATGGTTTGCACGTGTTTAATATTCGTATTAAAGACAATACCGGAGCTTGGAGTCCTGCTTTTAAAAATGTAGTTAATGTAGAAACTCCAATAGCTACAGGTTGTTGGCAAAGTTTGAGTGCCGGAATGAACCATTCAGCAGGAATAAAAAACGATGGCACATTATGGATGTGGGGAAATAACTCCAATGGCCAGCTTGGAGATGGTAGTACCATTGATAGAAATGTACCTATCCAAATAGGAACTGCCAATAATTGGCTGAAAGTAGAAACCGGAGCCTATTTTACAGTTGCTATCAAAAAAGATGGCACGTTATGGGCTTGGGGTAAAAATGATTCAGGACAATTAGGTGATGGAACTAAAACAGATAGATTTGCCCCTGTTCAAATTGGAACGGCAACAGATTGGAGTAGTATTACTGCTGGATCTGTTCAGGCTTTCGCTATCAAAACCGATGGAACACTATGGGCATGGGGCTCTAATTCATTTGGCGTATTAGGAAATGGTACATCCACCAGTTCAACGGTACCCATCAAAATTGGCACCGCAACCAATTGGTTGAAAGTAGTTGCCAAAAATTATTTTTCGGTAGGGATAAAGAAAGATGGTACATTATGGGCATGGGGTTTTAATAACTCTGGTCAATTGGGAGATGGGACTACTACAGACAGAACTATTCCAGTACAAATCGGAACCGCTTCGGATTGGAAAAATATAGGTATTGGGAATGCGCATACCATAGGACTCAAAACAGATGGAACAATATGGTCTTGGGGCTATAATGGGAATGGGGAATTAGGTGATGGAACCACCACAAACAAGCTCACTCCAACACAGATGGGAACTGCAACCAATTGGAAGGATATTGCAGGGGGTGGTAATTTTGCGTTTGCCAACAAAACAGATGGTACCCTTTGGTCTTGGGGTAGTAATCAAAAAGGACAATTGGGGAACGGGACAAGTGGAACATTGAACACCACCTCACCAACACAAGTAGGAACTTCTTCAGATAATACATTAATGTCTGCAGGGGCTTTCCATGTTCTTGTAAAAAATATCAATGGTGATCTAAAAGTTTGCGGACAAAATGTTTCCGGTGAATTAGGCGATGGGACTAAAACTAACAAAAATACGTTTACTCCTATCAGTTGTCCTTTAAATTGCCTGCCGCCAACACAATTTTCAACAACCAATGTTACTTCTACAGCAGCTACGATTAATTGGAATGGATCAACATCTGCTCCTAATGGCGGTTACCTGTATCTTTATAGTACAAGTCCGATTATTGGGGGAATAGATGGTTCTACTTCTTCTCAAACAGTTAATTTGACAAACTTATTACCTAATACTACTTATTATTGGTGGGTAACCTCTAATTGTGGATCCAGCCAGGGGAATTGGACATCCGGAGGTTCTTTTACTACACTTTCTACAGTGATAGCAAGCTGTTGGCAAAGTGTAAGTTCAGGATTAAATCATTCAGGAGCAATAAAGACAGATGGAACATTATGGATGTGGGGAAGTAATCAGTATGGTCAATTGGGATGGAGTGGTTCAGGCTCTGAAGATTCTCCAATACAAGTTGGAACCGGAAATAACTGGAAAAAAGTAGCAACAGGAAATTTTCACACTGTAGCGCTAAAAGCTGATGGAACAATATGGACGTGGGGTCAAAATCAGTACGGACAATTAGGAGATGGAACAACAGCAGCATTAACCCGAGTGCCAAAACAAGTGGGAACAGCGACAGACTGGGTAAATGTTGCCACTGGTGATTATTATGTAATTGCTTTAAAAGCTAATGGAACCCTATGGGCATGGGGAAGGAATAATTATGGCCAATTAGGAGATGGTACAACCATTGATAAAAATGTACCTATTCAGATCGGAACGGATAGTGACTGGAAGATTATTTCACCCGGATCACAACACACCTTTGCAATAAAAACCAATGGAACACTTTGGGCTTGGGGATATAATAGTAACGGCCAATTAGGAGATGGAACGACGAGTTCAAAAAGTACTCCAGCGCAAATAGGAACAGCAACCGATTGGATAAATGCAGTGGCAGGAGCCCGCCATTCTCTAGGTTTAAAATCAAATGGTTCCCTTTGGACTTGGGGATCTAATTACATTGGGCAATTAGGGGATGGAACAACAATCGGAACATATATCCCAAAACAATTGGGAACAGCAACATATTGGCGAAGTATTTATGCTAACTATGATGATTCTTCTATGGCAGTAAGAACCGATGGAACACTTTGGACATGGGGTAAAAATGAATCAGGTCTATTAGGTGATGGAACTTTGACCGATAGAAATATTCCAACACAAGTGGGTAATTTATCAGGTATACAGAGTGTTGCGGCAAATGTATACAATATGTTTGTGATCAATGCCAATGGAATTTTATCAGGTTGTGGAGGTAATGTATACGGGCAAATAGGAGACGATACAAGGGTTCAAAAGAAAATTCTTACCCCTCTTACTTGTCCTGTAAGTTGCTATGCTCCAACCCCATTGCTAGCCTCTAATATCACTTCTACAACGGCTGTTATTAAATGGACAGGAGCAAATCAAGCTACTAATGGGACATATAGATACCTTTATAGTACGAATCCAGAGGTGGGGGGAATAGAAGGAAATACTTCTTCTTTAACCGCTAATTTGGCCAATCTATTACCAGATACAACATATTATTGGTGGGTGGCATCTACTTGCGGATTCAGCAATCCAGATTGGATTCAAGGTGGTTCCTTTAAAACCCTCTCTACTACTGAAACAGGTTGTTGGGAAACTGTAAGTTCAGGAAATCTTTATTCCGTAGGAATTAAAATGGACGGAACCCTATGGGCCTGGGGTGATAATCAATCTGGGAAACTGGGAGATGGAACAACACTCCCAAGATATAATCCGACTCAAATCGGTTTGGAGCATAATTGGCTGAAAATAGCTGCCGGATTTAATCACACGGTAGCCATTAAAACTGATGGATCACTTTGGGCCTGGGGAGCTAATGGCGATGGACAATTAGGGGATGGAACTAATACAGGACGAAATACTCCGGGACAGATTGGAACAGAAACCAACTGGGTAAGTATTGCTGTTGGAGACCGTTTTACATTAGCTTTAAAATCTAATGGAACTCTTTGGGCTTGGGGGAATAATACTCTTGGGTCATTAGGTGATGGAACCAGCACTAATAGAGCTCAACCTATCCAAGTGGGTACAGCAAATGATTGGCAAACCATATCTACCGGCAGAGCCCATGTTCTAGCCGTAAAAACAAATGGAACCCTGTGGGGGTGGGGGCTTAATACCAATAATCAGCTACAACCTGGCAGCACATATTATATATATGTTCCTACTCAAATCGGAACAGCCACCAATTGGAGAGAGGGAGCTGCGGGATTTGCTCATTCTCTTGCCCTTAAAACAGATGGAACCCTTTGGGGATGGGGATTTAATTCAAATGGATCATTAGGTGATGGAACAAGTATTAGTAGAAGTGTACCAACACAAATGGGAACCGCAACAGACTGGCAGAGTATTAGTGCTGACAAAAATGATTCTTCTGCAGGGATAAAAACAGATGGAACACTTTGGGCGTGGGGATATAATAATGGCCAACTAGGAGATGGTACGAAAATTCAAAGACTTTCTCCAATACAAATAGGAACAGCTACTAACAGAAAAATGGTTTCAATAAGTAGTAGTAATAGACTTGTGATCAATGCCGATGGGTTTTTATCAAGTTGTGGTCTTAATGACAGAGGCCAGCTAGGAGATGGTACTACTATTCAAAAACCGATTTTTGTACCGGTTGCCTGCCCTGCAAGTAATTTAGCAGTTCAGGAGATTTCAGCAAAAGCAGATCATCTGAAAGTTTATCCGAATCCGGTACAGGATATCCTGACGATTTCTTATGATCAGAAGATTCTTTCAGTAACGGTTTACAATGCTGCAGGACAGTTGGTACTTACAAAAGCAATCAATGATACAAAAGGAACAATTGATGCTTCAGGATTTGTATCAGGGATTTATTTAGTTAAAATAAATGCAGCGAATGATTTTGAGAAAACAGTAAAAGTGATCAAACGATAAACCGTAAAAGGTTATTTGAATACTAAGATTTCTTTAGATCTGAAATCTTTCAGCATAGCGCCACTTAGCAATAAGTGGCGCTATTTTTATAGAGGACATTATTCATATAAATTGTATATTTAATTTAAAAAAATAACATGAAGAAAACACTATTCATTGGCTTTTTGGTATTCAGCCTTTATGCTGTAAAGGCACAAACTATAGAATCTGGAAATCACAGCACAACAGGTTATATCAAATCAGATGGAACCATTGAAAACAGCAGTCGTTCCACCGTGGGATATATCAAGTCTGATGGAACGATTGAGAATAAAAACCATTCAACAATCGGTTACATCAAAAGCGATGGAACAATAGAAAACAAAAGTCATTCTACAGTAGGATATGTTAAAAAAGATGGGATCGTAGAAAATAGCAGCCATTCAACCATTGGGTATATCAAAGATAATGGAACGGTAGAAAACAGCAGTCACAGCACTATTGGATACGCTAGCGGTATCAAGAAAGAATGGGCCGCAGTAGTCTATTTCTTTTTTAAACTAGATTAGTAAGCCTGCAAAGGAGAATGGTTTAATGGAGGAAATACTTTTAATTCAACAACGACTGATCTATAAAAATATAATCAAATGATTTATAACAATGATATCGAACTCTATGAACTCCTTTATTACTATAATGAAGAAGGAGAAGAGGGATATGATTTACATGAAGTACAGCTCCTTGAAAAAATAGATGTTGCAAGGGTTGAAAAATTAAAGCTGCTGCTTCACCACAAAGATCAATATATTGCTTATCAGACGATGCTGATTTTATTGGCCTGGGCAATACCCGAAGGATTTGAACTCCTTGATCGGTTGATTACTGAAAAATGGGCGGAAAAAGAAAGTTTTGAATCCCATAGGCTCTATCATGAAGATAATGTTTATGATGTCATTACCCATGCCTTATCTATCTCAACACTCAACGGGAAAAATGAACATGAATTATATCCTTATATCAAGCATTTTTTAGGCCTATATGGTAAACATTTTTTTGAATCTAACCTAAAGAATTTCCTATTGAAGAAAGATTGTAAACCGCTGGTAAAGGAGATAGAAAGGGCAATGCAGGATGCTTTAGACAATAGAAGGTATTATCAGGCCAGTCAGTTATTTCCGGTGCTTGTTCAGTATGAAAAACAAACATTTCGTAAATATATTGATATTTTTGATTCTTTAATAAACCAGGATCAAAGGATCGTCTATAATATAGAAGATGCAAGGAAACTACTCTAAGCATCAAGTCTGAAAATAAATTCTTCAATCTCTTTTTGTCTTGCATTGGCAAAACCTTTATCAGTACCGATTTTGACAAATCCACAGTGTTCCAGAACTTTTTGTGAGCCAAGATTATCAAAAGCGACCCGTCCAAAAATAGGCCTGGCTGGTTCAATGGTAAGAAAATTTTTCAGTGCTGTTGTAGCAACACCTTTTCCCCAAAAATTTTTATCAATCCAATAGGTGATTTCTGCATCGCCCTCCATAACAAACTTGGCAATACTTCCTGCAATTACAGAATCAACGATAATCGTCTGATTGTTGACCGTTGGATTATCCAGTAATTTAGTGTATTTAGCCAGATAGGCTTCTTTGTCGGTAGAATCTTGTGATGTAAATGCAGCAAGGTGCCTGCCTTCATCATCAAGCTGAAATTGAAAAAGAATCTCTAAATCAGCAATGGTTGTAGGTCTTAGTTCTATTGTATGTTTATGATCTTCCATTTTGAATGATTGGTTATTTGATCTTCAAATATAAAACTTGTGGTAAACTTCCCTGTTTTTCAGACAAATTAAAATTATTAAATTTAGTTTGTTAAACATTATGAAAAAGAGCAAATTTTCAGAACATCAGATTATCAATATTCTGAAAGAATATGAATCTGGGAAAGCGACAAAAGATATTTGTCGTGAGCATGGAATTTCAGCAGCTACTTTCTACCAGTGGAAGCAGAAATACGGAGGAATGGATGCACAACATCTTAAGGAACTTAAAGCGTTACAGGAAGAGAA
>NZ_WXVU01000024.1 GCF_009900745.1 Chryseobacterium sp. c4a
TTGGTGGTATATTGGTATACTTCATTAGCCAGATTGACTTCATATCCAAAGCCTACAGGTTTATTGGCCCAGTCGTTACCGGGCTGAACTTGTTGTAAGATTCTGTCCAAGGGAGATTTTTCCAATACTTTCTCAGAATAGATCTTTTCGGAGCCATAAGAGTTTGTAGCACTGGATAACGGATCTGGAATGATCGCTCCATTCAGAGTTCCTGACTGAGGAATGGGTAAATAGTCTTTGACCTGTCTACCAAACGGATCGTATTCAATAGGGATAACCACATCTTTTCCTTGGGGAGAGGCTTTTACATTCACCAACTGCTTGGGTCTTCCCAGACCATCAAAATACTGAACAGTTTGGGCTTGTTTAGCCGCAGGATCACTTTGAGATTTTTCTTCTAGATAGGTTCTGGTATAAACATAATTTTCAGTGGAGGATCCGGCTAAACCATTAGGCAGCTGAACCTGGGCTTTTATAGTACCCATCAAAAGGATGGCACTTATGGGGATTATTATTTTTTTCATCGATTTTAGTTTTTATAATTTTTGATTCCTTTTTCACCTTGATCACAGGTATATTGTAACGCAGTTATTACCATTACCCATTTACTTTTTAACGATTTCATTTTCATGATAGAAAATCTTTTGAGATTAAACATAGAGCTCATTATTCTGCATAAAAAATAAACGACAACTGGTAATGCGGGATTAGTTGTTCATTTGAAGTATATTTTACAAAAACTTGCCCCATAGTATCTACATACACCGTCCAGATGGCATTGGGGTTATCTACTCCTATATCATATCTAAACATTTTGTAAATAGGAGAACATGACAATTGGATATCGGCAATCTTTACTCCTTTCTTCCAGTCATAATAAGATAAATTATTAAAATAAAGATCAATATTGACTTTCACTTTTCTATAGCCTATTTTCTCAATGCTCAATCCGTTCCAGAAATTACTAAACTCTATACATTGGGTCACCTCACAGCTTTCATATAAATTAGCTTCTGCCTGTCCTTGGGTCATCATATCCTGGTGCGCTTTACTATCTGCCTCCTGCTGGCTTGTAAAGGAAACATACCTTCCGAACGGAACGATATATTCATAATCTCCTCCTTCGGCTCCATTGGGACAATCATTTTTGGTAACATTCCTTTTCTTTTCATTACTATAGTAAATATCTTTTACAGGATCTATACTTGAATAATTATACGTAAACTCTTTGATGATCTTTTGATTGGAATCTTTAATATTCTGTAATCGATACAAATTATCATAACTATAATATTCTGTAACTCCTGTGGAAGGAGAAATAGTTTCTACACCGATGTTGGGCAAATAAGTATAAGCAGTTACCTGATGTTCAGGCAGCAACATTCTGATTTCTTTTTGAGCATTGATGATAGAACTATTGATCGTCGCATTATTTTCGCAAAGGCTGATCAGGTTCTCTATCTTAGAGTCTAATGCAGTATTACTTATGACACCGCCTTCTATTTTTAGAATAGGATATTTCCCATTGTACCCATAATAGTAATAATGATAGGTTCCGCCTTTGGTATGCCCCATCAGGATATTCCCATATTTGTCATATTTATCAATTGTCAGTTCATTTTCAACAGGGCTTCCATTCGTTGATTTATTATACATAGTAGGGAAAATATTCTGCGTATTGGTAGCTATTCCTTTATTGTTAAATACCGGAACCTTAGCATATTCAATTTCAGAGGTAATAATAGGTATTGCATCCAATTTATTTTCTTTTGAAATAATAGAATACTCCCTCTTACCAGAAAGCTCATTATATAAAGGTGTCGTTTTATCAAACGTATAGGTATAAAGTTCTTCTTCTTTCCTATTGTCAGGATAAGTAATCCATTTTCTTCTTAAAAACTGGTCTCCAAAATTGTCTTTTGGGTCATACGTATAAGATTCTTTGCTTTCAAGAACCTGTGCCCCTTCGTATGTCTTGGTAATTTTTTCCTTTAACGTAAAATCTGAATAATGGACTTCATAAGCATTGCCAGTTATAATATTACCGGTTTGACAAGCAGCCTGAACGCCATATTTAAATGCTTTGGCTTTTTGCGCCTGATTAAATGAATAAGTATACTTCTCTTCTTTCAGTAAAGCATTGTTTTCATTATAATAAGACCTTAATTGCAGTTTTCCTCGTTTGTATCCCATTTCATTTTGGGGATCCATAATGCTATATTCCTCAGCCAGTGTAGCTCCTTTTGTATTAGGATAATCTAAAGAACTGGTGAATTGATTAATCGTATATCCTTTGCCCGTTTCTTTTTCAATCACACTGCTATATTCAATAAAAGAACCCGAAAAATTAGATAAAGGAATGATAGAGTTGATACTAAAAGTCTTCCCGGTATACATTTGTCCAGAAGTACTTTTTACGCGCCAATCACTAAAGGAATACAAATTCTTTCTGGCTAATATTCCCGACGACAGGCCTGCATTAACGCCGGTGGTATATTGATAATCAACACTTTTCATTTCCTTAAAGTTGATATCATAATCTTTTTTTCTTTTGATCCTTAGCCCCCCAATATATCCATTCTCCGGAACAATCTGAAAACCTGTGCTTAACGCTTGTGCATACCGATGCGGTTCATATTCAAAAAAAGTTGATCCTTTTGTGGGGTAAATAATCCTGTTTAGGGCACCGTACTGAACTGCTGATGCATTTGTTTGCCTCATTCTGTAATGTATATTAGGGTCAAGAGAAAAGTCTTTCGCATTATAATACCCGAAATGATCGACCTGTGTAGATAAATACTTTGGCAATACATTTTCTTTTATATAAGAAAATTTGTACGATTCCTTATCGTTCAGATCCACTCTTTGCAGCATAAGCCTTGTAGTGGGGGAATCATCATAGTTAAAGCGGATCTGCTTTGAAAACCCTTTTCCGGCAATTGAAATATTGTCGAGTTTTCGCCACTTTAGCTTTTTAAGAATAACGTTTAGATTGAACCCATTATTAAAACCTTCAGCAGGATAATCAGGGGTTACCCCATCCATTTCATAGAAAATATAGAAAAGCTTCGATAAAACTTTATCACGGTTATAGGCTGTTGGCTGAAGCTGTTGCTCATAGGTAGTTTGTAAAGTAGGTTCAGAAGCCAAGTAATGAAGGGAATTGCTTTCTGATGAACTAAAGTCAAACGTGAGATCAGATTGTAGTGCCTTTATTTTTTTTAAATAAGAAGGAACAATAAGGCTTCCTGCCGCATACATCTGTCCCAGATAAGTAGTAGCGTTACACCCTGGGCTCAGCCCTCCTCCTCCGGGAACACGATAGTCAGCAATGGAGTAACTATTATAAAACGAGGCCTGATAACCGCCTCTTTCATACTCCAATGTGTACACTTCATTATTATATTTATCCAGAACCTTAGTCAGGTACCAGGCTGAAGAGAACATAATATTATTGGATTGGTTGAAAAAGTCAACAACATTAAACTCAATGGAATTCATATTACCTCCGAAAAAATACTGGTTACCCGCACCATCAGTAAGTTTAATCTTACCAATACTTTTGACCTGTGCCCGGCTTGGAGCAGCATAAGGATAGCCAACATAATCCAATCCCAAAGGCTTTATATTATCGGCAAGATCAATTTCTACTTTAAGATTACTATCCGAGGCTACTTTCCACTCACCATCTTCCCCCAGGAAAAATTTTCCACTCATTCCCAGAAAATTAAAAGTAAAAATATCCGGCTCAAGATCAGGGTCTCCGTTGTTAACCGAATTATTAGCAATATTTCTCAAATAGCTGTCATCTTTCCAGTATGGTACATTTAAAAGGGAGCGATTAAACAGATACCCTTGATAAACATATTTATCAGCTGATTCATTCTCAAATTCATCAAATTGTCTTCCCTTCATGTTTCGGGTGATCACGCCACCGGCATTTAATGACCAGTTCTGCCCTACCCAACCCGGATGGTCATTGACACGAACACCACCGGTATCATAATTCAGATTAATATCTAAAGGTATATTACCATCGTTTAAAGAATAAACCGGCACATTAATATCTGCTCTTCCTGTTGATAAATTCATAGGAATATCTCCATATTTCCCTAATGATGCAGCATTGGGAGACTGAATATTTTTAGGCAATTCCAGTGTTTGCCCCCACATCATTATCGCTGGCAATATTGCTGCCAGAGCTATTATTTTTTTCATGATTAATGTTTTTTTATTTCTTAATCAGCTTTGCATTCGCTGTTTTGTTATTATCCGTTTTTATCGTCACCAAATAAGCTCCCTGCACCAAAGCCTGGGTATTCATCTTAGTCACTCTGTTCTTTGTTTTAAAGCTCTGAAGCTGTCTTCCGCTCATATCATACAACATAATATCAGCATCCTTGAAGTCAAAGCCGATTTCTACATACGCATAATCGGATACCGGATTTGGATAGATCTTAATGTCATACTTCTCTATCAGCTCATTGACCTGCTTATCACCCAGTTTTACAATCTTCCAGTTTTCTTTACCCAATTCCTTGGCACTTGTTCCTGCTAAAACGATAGAGCCATCTCTGTTCAGTTTTAGATCAGAAAGTCTTTCTTCTTTTTGTCTGGACTCTCCACTCACATGTTTTCGCCATTGCTCGTTTCCATTTCCATCCAGGTAAAGCATCCAGAAGGTTTCGTCATTTTCTTGTATTCTTCCTTCTGCCTGGGTATAACCGCCTAATAGAATTCCCTTCGTGATATCTTGATTCTTGGTTCTTGGATCTTGGCTCTGTATCACACTCATTCCCATCAGGATATCACGGTTTTTGAAGTTGTAGGATTTTTGCCACTGTTCTTCGCCTCTTTCATTAAGAGCAATCAGCCATAGGTCTGTTCCTTCTTCAATCCCTACAGTTTTGTTCCCTGATCTTTCGGAACGAGATTCGCCGCCGATGATGTAACCATTTGAAGTTAAAGCCAACGTTCTGATATGATCGTCTCCTTTACCACCATAGTTCTTTTCCCATTCTACTTTTCCGTTTTTATCCAATTTAACGATCCAATAGTCGCCTTCACCGAAGTTTTCGCTTTGTTTCGAGGTGCGGGATACGGGGGTTGTGGTGTGGGGTTCGGGATTCGAGTTTTGAACGGTTGACACAGAACCCACATCTCGCATCCCGGAACCTTTCTCAGATCCCGAAGCACGAACCTCGGAACTCCTTGAATAAATTCCCAATAATGCTCCGCCGTCTTTCGTCGGAATTATTTTCTCTACTTCATCTAAGCCTTTTCCGCCTAATACAAGCTGGGAGAGTTCTTTGCCTTCTTTGTCCAGCCTGATGATCCAGACATCTTTAGAACCATAGCCTTTGGAAGAGTTTTGTACGTTTCCGGCAACGAAAAAGCCTAAATCTGTACTCTGAATTACTGCTTTGGCTTCTTCATCGGAAGCGCTTCCTAATGTTTTCTGCCAGATTTCATCGCCAAATTCATTGATTCGGATCAGCCAGATATCTGAACCGCCTTTGGAATCATCCTTCTTATCCAATCCTTTTCCAGAATACGATGTTCCAGCCAGAAGAAACCCTCCATCCTGAGTAGAGACTGTTGCAGATAAGTAATCATGATTATTTCCTGAGAAATGTTTTTCCCAGGCTTCTTCTCCTTGTTGGTTTAATTTAACCAAATGGAAATCGTAGCCGTTGTTTTGCTTACTGCCAGCCTCAAGCTTCCCGCTTCCTGACTGTATTGAACTTCCTGTAATAAGATATTGCTGATCGATTGTAGTGGTCACCTGGCTTAGAAAATCCTGAGTAGAGGATTGGATATCTTTTTGCCAGAGAACTTCCTGAGCTGAAAGCCCAAGAATGGTGCATACAGTACATGCACTGAGATAAATCTTTTTCATTCCCGTGTTATTTTGAGTTTAATGATTAGCTTTTCAAATTTGTGCAAATTTAACCCTTTTTATGCCTTAAAAATCACATTTATGCGATTTAATATGGAATATTTCCAAGTATAAGGATTTTTTGTTATGCTTCTACATCCTTCATTGATCCTACAAATCTACTACCGTATTGCGACAAAACACGTCGTAATAATTACCTTATTTCAATAAAAAAAGGGCCAGCTCCGAAGAGCCGACCCTCAAAACATTAACTGTTTATTGATTGAATTATGATGTTTTTTTTATTTCCATCCACCGCCAAGACTTTTATAGATGTCTACGACTGTACTCAGCTGTTTTTGTTTTGCCTCTATCAGTTCCATTTTAGCATCCAGTGCATCTCTTTGGTTCAAAAGAACTTCAAGATAATCCGCTCTTGAATTTCTAAATAACTGATTAGCGATATCAATAGACTGATCCAGAGCTTTCGTTTCCTGGGATTTCAATTGATAATACTGGTCTATATTTTTAACTTTTGACATCAGATTAGCAACATCCAGATAAGCATTTAAGATGGTTTTATCATATTCATATAATGCTTGGATCTGCTTGGCATCTGCAGTCTGAAAGTTAGCTTTAATGGCACTTTTATTAATTAACGGCCCGGCTAATTCTCCTACTAGATTATAAGCAATAGACTCAGGCATTTTAACCAGATAAGAAGGCTTAAATGCTTCTAATCCTAATGTCGCAGAAATTTCCAATGAAGGATAGAATTCTTTTCTTGCAGCTTCTACATCTAATTTTGAGGCTTTTAGTTCTAATTCTGCCTGTTTGATATCAGGACGGTTAGCCAGCAATTGTGATGGAATTCCGGTATACACTGTTGGTGGAATCGTAGACATAAAGTTTTCCTTTGTTCTGACAATCGGTTGTGGATACCTTCCCAACAGAGCATTGATCTCATTTTCTTTTTCAGTAATTTGCTGACGAATGGTGTATTCTGAAGCTTTGGACTTAGCCAATTCTGCCTCAAATTTCTTCACCGCCAGTTCAGTTGCTGCTGCCGCTTCTTTCTGAATTTTGGAAATTTCCAACGCTCTTTGCTGAAGTTTGATATACTGCTGTATAATATCCAATTGATTATCTAAAGCCAATAGTTCATAATAACTATCAGCGACTTCTTCAATAAGGTTAGACAGAACAAAATTTTTCCCTTCTACCGTAGAAAGATAATGAGCCACCGCTGATTCTTTTTCTGTTCTCAGCTTTTTCCAGATATCAACTTCCCAGCTTGCATTTAAACCTGCTTCAAAATTCCCTAATGGATCAGGTATAGGTTTCCCAGGTTCCATTTCTGTACTTGCATCTCCGGCTCCTTCACTTGTATAACGGCCTGCTTTTTTCAATCCGGCTCCTATTCCGGCAGAAACAGTAGGTGTCAACCTTCCTTTTTTAGCTAAAACGCCACTTTTAGCAATTTCAATTTCCTGAAGAGTGATCAGAAGCTCCTGATTATTCTTCAAAGCTGTTTCAATAAGCGTTACCAGATTAGGATCTGTAAAAAATTGTCTCCAAGGTGTTGTTCCGCTATTGTTATTAGCATCTTGTTGTTCTTCCTGATTGAAGTTTTGAGGGATATTTGTCTTTACCTCGTCTTTTATGACAGTCGCCATTGGTGCCTTACAACTTGCTAGAACAAGAGATAAGGCAATGGCAGTTATTATATTTTTAGTCTTCGAATTTTCCATCGTGTTCATAAGGTTCAGTTTGTTCTGTTAAAGGATTTTCTTCTTCATATCTCGCCAATTTGGATTTTTCTGCAATCGTTCCGAAGATATAGTACAACCCTGGAATAATCATTAACCCAAAGATGGTTCCTATCAGCATCCCTCCAGCCGCAGCAGTTCCGATGGTACGGTTTCCAATAGCTCCAGGCCCTGTTGCAATTACCAACGGAATCAATCCGGCAATAAACGCAAATGAAGTCATCAAAATAGGACGGAAACGAATCGCAGCTCCTTCAATCGCAGCCTGCATCACAGGAATTCCTTCTTCTGCCTTTTTCTGTACCGCAAATTCTACAATCAATACGGCATTTTTACCTAAAAGCCCGATAAGCATTACCATGGCTACCTGAGCATAGATATTATTCTCTAATCCTAAAAGTTTTAAGCAAAGGAATGCTCCAAAAATCCCCACTGGTAATGATAAGATCACTGGCAATGGAAGAATAAAACTTTCATACTGTGCAGAAAGAATCAAATACACAAATCCTAAACAAACCAGAAATACAAACACGGCTTCATTTCCACGGCTTACTTCATCTTTTGAAATCCCAGCCCAGTCAATACCAAAGCCTCTCGGAAGTGTTTTATCTGCAACTTCCTGAATCGCTTTAATAGCCTGTCCACTACTGTATCCCGGTGCCGGAGTACCACTCACCTGGGCAGAGTTATACATATTATGTCTTGTCATTTCAGATAGTCCATATACTTTTTCCAATCTCATGAAATCGGAATAAGGAACCATTTGGTCTTTATCATTTTTAACATACAGTTTCAATAGATCTGTTGGCAAAGCACGATATTGAGGCCCCGCCTGAACAATAACTTTATAAGGTCTGTCAAAACGGATAAAACTAGTCTCATAATTGGATCCAATTAGCGTAGATAAGTTATCCATTGCTTTCTCAATAGTTACTCCTTTCTGTTCAGCAAGATCATTATCTATCCTAAGCATGTATTGTGGAAAACTTGCAGAATAGAAAGTAAAGGCAGATCCCAGCTCAGGACGTTTCTTTAATTCTTTTACAAAATCATTACTTACCTGCTCCATTTTATGATAATCGCCACTTCCAGCTTTATCAAGCAATCGAAGCTCAAAACCTCCGGCTGCTCCATAACCCGGAACGGAAGGTGGTTGGAAAAACTCAATATTAGCTCCCGGAATATTCTTCGCTTTTTCTTCCAGCTTTTCTATAATTTCAGTAGCAGATTCTTTACGTTCATCCCAGCTTTTAAGATTAATAAGACAAGTCCCTGAGTTTGACCCGGTACCTTCCGTCAAAATTTCATATCCAGCCAATGAAGAAACAGACTGTACTCCATCGATATCCTCTGATTCTTTTAGAAGCTCTCTTGCAATCTGATTCGTTCTCTCTAAAGTAGATCCTGGCGGAGTCTGAATAATTGCATAGATCATCCCCTGATCCTCTGCCGGGATAAATCCGGATGGAAGTGAATTACTCAGGAAATAAGTTGCAGCGCAGAAAACTAATAACAGAGGTAATGTGAACATCTTTTTAGTTACTGTTTTGTTCAGCATCTTCTCGTACTTACCCGCTCCTTTTGTAAATAAGTTATTGAATTTATCAAGGAAGATGGTAATGGGTGTTTTCTTTTTCGCTTTTCCGTGGTTATTTTTCAGGATTAAAGCACACAAAGCTGGTGTTAAAGTTAAAGCCACAACCCCCGATAAGATAATAGACGAAGCCATTGTAATCGAGAACTGACGATAGAATACTCCAACAGGCCCTGACATAAACGCAATAGGAATAAATACCGATGCCATCACCAGAGTAATAGCGATAATCGCTCCACTAATCTCATGCATTGCTTCTTCTGTCGCTTTTAGAGGAGAAAGATTTTTCTCTTCCATCTTGGCATGAACGGCTTCTATCACTACAATAGCATCATCCACCACGACTCCAATCGCCATTACCAATGCAAAGAGGGAAATCATATTCAGTGTAATTCCAAATGCTGACATCACTGCAAAAGTTCCAACCAATGAAACCGGTACAGCTAATGCAGGAATCAACGTTGAACGCCAGTCACCAAGGAAAAGAAATACTACAATTGCTACCAATACAAAGGCTTCAAATAAAGTATGAACTACTTTTTCCATAGAGGCATCCAGGAATCTTGAAACATCATAACTGATCTCATAATGCATTCCTTTAGGGAAGGAAGTCTTTTCAAGATCCGACATCAAGGCTTTAACATTTTTGATAACATCACTTGCATTGGAGCCATAAGACTGTTTTACTGTAATCGCAGCAGAAGGTTTTCCATTCAATGTAGAATAGATATCATACATTGAGCTTCCGAATTCAATATCAGCGACATCTTTTAATCTTACAGATTCACCATTAGGTTTAGCTTTTAAAATAATATTTCCATAATCCTTTTCATTATTAAAACGACCTGGATATTTTAATACATATTCAAAAGACTGTGAGCGCTTACCTGAACTTTCTCCTGTTTTTCCCGGAGAAGCTTCCAAACTCTGCTCATTCAAAGCTTCCATCACTTCATCTGCTGAAATGTTATAAGCAGTTAATCTATCAGGTTTAAGCCAGATACGCATTGCATATTCACGGGTACCCAAAATATCTGCAAAACCAACACCGCCTATCCTTCTCAATTCAGACATAACGTTGATATCTGCATAGTTGAACAAGAATTTCTGGTCAGCCTTCGGATCATCACTATACAAGTTGATGTACATCAACATATTTGGTTCTTCACGGGTAATTTTAACCCCTTCACGAACTACCAAAGGAGGTAATTTATTAACTACGGAAGATACACGGTTTTGAACATTTACTGCTGCAACATTGGGATCTGTTCCCAGATCAAATACCACCTGAATGGAAGCTTCTCCATCATTTCCGGCATCTGAGGTCATATACTTCATACCCGGAACTCCGTTTAATCCTCTTTCTAATGGGATCACAACAGATTTAATCAACAACTCGTTGTTGGCACCGGGATATTCTGCGGTAATATTTACTTTGGGCGGAGAAATAGAAGGAAACTGAGTCACCGGAAGTTTTACCAACGACAGTATTCCTAAAAACACAATAATCAATGAGATTACAATAGACAGAACGGGTCTGCGGATGAATTTCTTAAACATACTACTTCATTTTAGAGACCACTACTCTGCTTTTAATTTCAATGACTTAAGAACCTTTTGAGGATCCTGGAATTTTGTTTTTACTTTTTGGTCATCCTTCACCTTCTGAACGCCCTCCAAAAGAATCTGATCTCCTTTTGAAATTCCCGAGCTTACAACATACAGATCCGGAAGTTCATAAGCCACTTTAATGTTTCTGGATTTTGCAGTACCATTTTTATCAATTACGAATACATATTTCTGATCCTGAATTTCATAGGTAGCTTTCTGAGGAATGATCAATGCATTGTGTACCGGCATCGTCATCTGTACTTTTCCGGTTTCTCCATTTCTCAAAAGTTTATCAGGATTGGGAAATTTAGCACGAAACGCAATATTTCCGGTTTCATTATCAAATTCCCCTTCAATAGTTTGAATTTCTCCTTTCTGTGTATACATTTCTCCATTTGCAGTAATCAGGGATACCTGGTTGCTTCCTCTGTCTGCAGCATGAGTCTGATAGCTCAGATATTCCGGCTCCGAAACATTGAAATAAGTGTAGATACTTGTATTATCTGATAATGAAGTTAGCAAATCTCCTTCATCTACAAGACTTCCCAATTTCAAAGGAATTCTGTTGATAATCCCTGAAAACGGAGCTTTAATATCCGTAAAAGACAGGTGAATCTGTGCCAGTTTCATTTCTGCATTGGCTGCATCCAGTTTAGCTTTAGCCATTGCTTTTTCATTTTTAGAAACAATATTGTTTCCGGCTAAAGTACTTGCATTTTTCAGTTCAATACTAGCTTGTTCTACTTCTGCTTTTGCTTTTAATAATTCTGCCTGGTACAGTTTAGGCATAATACGAAATAGCGTTTGTCCTGCATGTACATATTGCCCTTCATCTACAAAAATTTTCTCAAGGAATCCTTTTTCCTGAGCCCGAACCTCAATGTTCTTTACAGATTGAATCTGAGCTACATATTCCTTATTAATCACAGTATCCATTACTACCGGTGATGTTACCGGGTAAGTAGTTACTTCTTCTTTCTCCTCTTTTTTCTTATTGCAGCTTACAGCCAGTAAAAGAACGCTAAGCGCAATACCTGAGGCAACTCTTTTCATCATAATTCTAGAGTTTTATAAATCGTTAATGTTTTGAATAGAAATAAAATGGTAATAGAGAGATACTGCAATGTGATGATTACCAACATACACAACGCAAAGCTTTCCCACCTGAAATCAGGCAGAAGATCATTGGAAAAAATGAATTTTTAAATTCTAATAGAACGAATCAGAATAAACTTCTTGGCAGTGAGCCCAAAAATTAAACCGTGAATATCTGGTTTAAACTGTTTTTTACTTTTGAGTCCAAAAATATAAACAAGACTGAAAATTCCAGCAAAAACAATAATCGTCTGAAATATATCAGACAGCTGAAAACTATTTTCGGTGAGTTCTAAAGTTGAATTATCATCTATGGTATCTGAGGTCATCTGCTGAATAGATAATTTTTCATACGTCTGATTCAGTCGATTCGCTCTTTTAGGGAGATGATGAGAAACATGACCTGAATAGTCATTTCGAAGTGTTTTAACATTGAGCTTGCTCTCTACTACAAAGAGCAGAAATAGACTCGTTAAAAAAAATACTATAAAGTTTCTCATTTTGAAGTGGCAAATGTACACTTAGATTATCATATCTTCATAATAGATTAACAAAATTTAACTCTCCTTTAAATAACCTGAATTAGAAACCTTATTAAACATCAAATCATTTGAAAAATAAATATTTATAAATAAAAAATGTTCCTTACCACGACCATAATACTTTTTGATTCTTTATTTTTTCATGGGCTTATGTCCTGTTTTTTGACATTTTATTTCGAATCTTCTTATTATTTAGGGAAAACATCAACCTAAAAAACTAAACTTTATCATGATTTCAAATTATTAGTATAAGCTTATTGTTATTCTCTTAATTTTGAATTATTTTTGCCGAAAATTTACACAACAAATGAACAAAGAAAAAACACCCTCTATTCTCCTGAATATAAATCGGTTAAAAAAACAGTATAAATTCCCTCAATCCTAAATTTCTTACTCTAAATAGTCAGTTTCTGTTTCGTTGAAGAATGTGTTAAAACAGGATGAACAAAATTCATTAAATAAAAACACAATGTCAGTTTATGTAAAATTAACATATAATTACCAAAAATATTTGTATTTTTATATAGTATTAACACCATAATTCATGAAACACTTTAAAATCACTTATCATTATGAAAAAATTATTTACATCCCTCCTTTTTGGACTTGCAATTCTTTCCTCAACAGCGTGTAAACATCCCGGAAAAGAAGCAGAAACGGTTACCGCTGTTACTCCTGAAAATACTGATAACATTTCAAAAGATGTATATGTTGACAGCTATGGAGAAAAGATAGAAGTCACTATAAATCGTACTAAAAATACAGCATCGGTACATTTAAACGGTAAAACTTATGACCTGAAAAAAAGTGATGCTTTACCTGAGTATACAGCCTCCAATGAAGAGTATCAATACTCTGATATTAAAGGAAATATCACTTTCTTAAAGAAAAACGTAGACATGGTGCTTTTCCATCTTAAACAGGCTAAAAAAGAATCAGGCCCGGCAAAAATGGCATCGTATTAGCATATACACAAACAGTAAAATTAAAATTTAAAATTTATGAAAAGCTTGTATTACTATTTATCCGCTCTTTTTCTAGCTGTATTTCTTGTTTCTTGCCAGACACAGACTGCTCAGAAACCAACAACAGATATTACAGGAAAGACTTGGAAATTAACGGAGCTTAATGGTCAGCCGATCAAATTAAAAAATCCAAAGAACAATCCTTATTTCAAGCTTGACATGAATGGAATGAGATATGAAGGTCATGCAGGATGTAATGGATTAGGAGGTACTTTTGAGATCAAGCAGGATGTTATGAGAATCAAATTTAACCAAGGAATGTCTACAATGATGGCTTGTGAAGATCTTGATATCGAAAATCAGTTTACAAAGGCTATCCTTGCAGCTGATAACTATTCTGTAAACGGGAATACATTAACTTTAAACAAAGCAAGAATGGCTCCTTTAGCGAAGTTCGTTCTTGAATAAGAAAACAATAATTAGATTTAATATAAAAAGATGTCCTTGTATGGGGACATCTTTTTTACTTTTTATCATACTTTATATAGCAAATCAAAAGGCTTATATTTACCAACACGGCAAATGCGTTTGACAAAATAATAGGAAATTCATCTTTTTTAAAACCATACCATACCCATAAAGACAACCCTGAAATAAGTACCAAAAGCATAAGCAGGGAAATGTCTTCTACATTTTTCTCCCGGATTACTTTTACAAGTTGTGGTATCATGGATACGGAAGTCAGTACTCCTGCAATAATCCCTAATAGGTTTTCATTCATAAAATACTGTTGTTAAAATGGCTTTCTGATGAAGAATTACTTAAATCTATTTAATGAAACTTCCTCATGCAATGGAATCTCTTCTTCAATAAAACGGAATAAATCTCTTGCAAAGTAGCAACCATTCAAAATTCCTCTTGCTCCAAGCCCATTGAAAACATATAAATTATGATGAGTTTCATGTCTTCCAATAATAGGTCGTCGATCTTTTACTGTTGGTCTGAAACCAAAATTAACTTCCTTCACCTCAAAGTCGTAAGGGTAGAATTCTGATAGTCCATTGACGAGCTGATTAACCGCCGATTCATCAATATGATGATGAAGCTGCTCGCGATCGTATGTTCCCCCGTAAAAATAAAGGCCATTACCTGTCGGGAAAAGAAAATGTTTCTTTTTAATGGTTATGTCTTCCGGAATTGGTTGTGAAAGTTCAACTTTTATATGATGTCCTTTATTCGGGTTCACAGTAATTTCTGAAAAGTAAGGATTGTCTTTCACTCCCATTCCTTCACAGAAAATAATATGTTTGAAATTAAAATCTTTATAAGTGGATTCTGATGGATTCAATTTAGTATATTCAAACTTTTCACTGATAAGAAAACCGTTTTTTTCAAAATAACTGAATAAACCCGTGAAAAATCCATTAACATTTAGTCTGGCAGACTGATTGACCTTTCCTGTGAGAAAATCGTTTTTTACTACATTTAAAGACTCAAAATTTTCTTCCAAAAAGTTCACTAATTCTTCATTTTTCGATTTTTTAAGCCAAAGCTTCTGTTCATTTTCATCATGAAAAATTCTGTGAATAGGCGCACTGATCAAATAGTTTTCGCCGGTATATGATTCTATTTCCTTCAAGCTGCTCTTCAGAAAATCAATTTGCTCCTGAGCTTTCCAGAAGGTGGTGAACTTTTTAAGTACAACAGGATTAATAATACCCGCCGAAACTTGTGAAGCGCTTTTTCTTCCTTCAGAAAAAATCACGAAGGATTTGTTGTTCTTCACCAGCTGATGCGCTAAAAAAAGCCCGGCATATCCGTCTCCTACAATAATATAATCTACATTTTTCATAGAGCAATTTCATTTATTTAAAGGTCATCTACAATCGCCTATATCATTGATTATTGATTAACAATAAACAAAGGGCGACTTATAATAAAAAAAACCTGAGTAAAAATACTCAGGTTTTGTATAAATATCAAGTGAAATTTAGTAATTCCACATATCATTTTCCATTTCTAGAATCTGCGACTTGATTCTGTCGCTTTCTTCTAACTGATCATCAGCATCTTTAGGAATGTAATCTTTGATTGTACCATCTCCTAAACCGGTTGAAGATTTATAGATAACAGAAGAGAATCTTCTTGCATTGATAATATCATCAAAAGACAAATCTGCAGAAGAGTTTTTTCTATTGTAAACATAATTGTTGGCTAGAACATCTCTTGCATTTGGATAGAAAATCCAGAATAGGTCAATAAGATCATCATTGCTTGCAATTGGTTTACCATCTGGGCCTATAACTCCTTGTACTGCAGGATCCGGGCCCATTGCAGCAATACCAAGAGGTCTGTATTTCATCTGCCCGTCTCTCTTATCTACAAACCACATTCCCATAATTTTAAGCACTTTTACTTTGTCAGTAGTTGTCTTAAATACGTCGGTATATTCTTTCTTCTCCTGTTCAGTTAATTGTCTTCCTGAGTTTAGGATATCGATTGCAGCATCGTTAATTCTAACATTCTCCAATCTTTTTTGGATTCCTTCCGGTGAAAGCTTTAAAGTAAAGTTTTCATCATCATACACCTGCTCAATTTTACCAGTTAAAGCTGCATCTAACAGTAATTGGTATAGAGACCTTGTAGGGGTAGAAAGAAGACCATCCGGATTATCATAGTAAAATGGTTGATTGATCTTATCATTCATATCGATGATTTCCCAAACAAACATACTCTTAAGGATGTCTTTATCTTCCACAAATCCATATTCAAGAGGCTTTACCGTTTTATCAATAATAGTATCACCAACTTTTTGTTTGTTCTCCGCTCTCATCTGTCTAAACTCTTCTGGTGAAGAAGCGTTCAGAATAGTCTGGGAAAATGCAAATCCCGAGACTAATACTAAAAGGGTGCTAATATATTTTTTCATAATAAATTACAATTTTAGTCCTATTGAACATTAATAATTATAGGAGTGATGTTTTTAATCTGTTGACCTTCCAGTCCTTGAGCTGTCGCTTTAATATCAAATACAGATACTACATCTCCTGTTCTCAGATTTTTCATTAATCCTGCAGCTTCACTTAATGTGCTTCCGTGGATTAATAATGCTGCTCTACCAGGTACTCTTACCATGAATTGTGTTACGGTGAACGAAACAGGGAAGTCGAAATCAGGAATAGCAGCCTGTACAGATTGATTCGGAATAGAAGTTGCCGGCATCGACAATACATTCTGTCCTCTCATCTGACCTTGCGGTGGCGGAACATTCTTGATTCTATATTCAAATACCTGAGAAACAGATTTTCCGAAAGGATCTACTCCAGATAATGTCAATTTCACTGTAGTACCTGTTGAAGGTTTTACAATCCATTTACCAGGACCTGTATTTCTTACAGTAGCTCCCGGAGCTGATAATGAAAGCTTAGAGTTATCTGCACCTAAGATAGATCCTGATACAGGGTTCTCAAGTCCTCTATACATTACATTCATTTTATCAGCAGAAAGTAATAATCCTTTTTCAAGTTTTACTTCTCTTGGCCCTGCAATTACATTATAAGTATGAGTCCAAGGGAAAGATTGTGGTTTCCCAGAAGCATCTGTTAATGTAATCGTTCCAGACAATTTATGTTCTCCGATACCAGCTCCTGAAATAGGAATGATACCTTTACCATTTTCTTGCTTGCTTACTCCAGAGATACTGATCTTATTACTGTTAGAATAAGTACCCAACATTACTTTTACTTCTGCTTGTTTACCAGCCTGAATATCTGTAGGTCCAGAAACAATTGGTTCATAGCTTGTAAATTTGATGCTGGCATCCACTTTTTCCTGAAGCATTAATGCTAATGCATCAGATTGTACGTTTCTGGCATCATTTTGGATAATTTCCAAATTAGATATAGCGGCAATTAATGGCTGATGATAAAATTTATTCTGGAACCAAGTCTTTTCGTTTGGAGATTTCCCTTTAGGATATTCCGCGATAAGAGATTTGTTCGCTCTATCTACTAAATCTTTAAGCTGATCATTATTACCAAACGTTTTATTGATGTAATCTCTTACGTCATCTATTTTACGTTTTAGTTCTAATGCATTAGGAGAGGGTGTATTTTCGTCTCCTTCCTTAAAGAAATATTCTGTAGTAGCTTCATTATTATTTAATGCAGCAAAATTTTCACTTACATCAATTTCTTTTCCTGTATTAGGATCTTTATCATGAAACTCAGATTGTTTTTTTAACAGATCTTTGATTTTTTGAGCATGTTCTACCAATGCATCAATCTTACCTTTCAAAGTTTTATAATCTTGCCAAGGTTTTGCATAGGTATCCGGAACCTGTTGTGCTTTAGCTTCCAGCGTTTTTTCAAAAATCTTTTCGTTCTTTCTTTCTGTTAAAGTTCTGGTTTCGTTTAATGCTCTGGTAGAGTCATAGTATGATCTGATGATTTCTGCATCAATGTTTAGGGCCATCATCGCGATGAACACCAGATACATCAGGTTGATCATCTTCTGACGAGGGGTCTGTTTTCCTTGTGCCATTCTCTTTTCTTTGTTTTTTGATTAAATAGTTTATAAGTTCAGAAATGGTTAGGAATTAAGACTTCATAGCAGTTAGCATACCACCATAAACTCTATTTAAATTATTAAGATTAGAAGTTAAACCTTGTAGCTCTTGGTTGAATTTTTCAGAATGTTCAACAGATTTCTGCATGTCAGAAACATATTTAGTAGCAAATTCTGCTTGTTTCTTACCGCTTTCCAACTGCATAGCATATAATGCATTCATACTTTCCATATGCTGAGCAGCCTTGTTCAACTGATCGTTATATTTATGAGTAGAAGCAGAAACGTCAACAGTTTGATTGATTTGATCTACAGAACTTGAAAACTTGTCAATTCCAGTTCTTAGTCTCTCAAATAATTGAACATCCAGTCTAGCGTCTTCAAGCATTTTATCCAATTTAGTAGAAAGAGAGTTTTCTAATTCTGCGAATTGGTTACCTGTATTTCTCGTAGTTACATTTGAGTGTAATGGGTTTGGGTTTGCATGTTTGTCTAATAATTCAGGGTAAACATTTTCCCAAGCATAAGACTCTTCAGTTTTTGGAGGGTCGAAAGCGAAGATAATAAAGATAATCGCCTCTGTAATAAGCCCTACAGTAAGCGCTATATTACCGTTAATTGGTCCCAGGGTTATGTGAGTAATTTTAAGCCAAGCTCCAAGAATTACAATTGCAGCACCGAATGAATAGAAGAAATTCATCCAAGCATCTTTCGTCTTAAACATATTGAGTTAGTTTTTTTAATGTTAAATAAAATTGTATTGAAAAATAATTGTTTTGATGATTATCTGTTAACTCTTCTTGGCTTAACAGCTGCTTCAGGAATATCCTGTACAGTTCTAAATCCGATATAGCTTCTTGCTGAATCTTTTCTTTCCCAATCTCTTGCCCCCGTCATTAGTGCATATCCTATATCTTTCCAAGATCCACCTCTTACAGATCTTTTAGTATCCTTTTTATCTTTAGTAGAAGGATTTAATGTAGAAGAGAACCCATAAGATGAGTTGTTATAAGCAGATTCTGTCCACTCAGAAACGTTTCCAGCCATATCAAATAACCCAAATCCATTTTTCTTAAATTTCTTAACTGGAGCTGTATATGTATAAGTACCTTTTTTCTCGTCTTCCATATAATTACCTCTCTTAGGTTTGAAGTTGGCTAAGTAGCAACCTCTGTCGTCCATTAAATATGGTCCACCCCAAGGGTAAGTGGCATTTTGCATACCTCCTCTTGCAGCATATTCCCATTCGATCTCTGTTGGAAGACGGAACTGCAATGGTCTTTGTTTTTTTCTTTTTAAACTTTCGTTATAGTCAGTTTTCAATTTAGATCTAAAGTTACAATAAGCTCTTGCCTGATCCCAGGTAACCCCCACTACTGGATAGTTTTTGTAAGCTTTGTGCCAAAAATATTGTTCAAATAATGGCTCATTGTAAGCAAAATGGAAATCTTTTACCCAAACCGTAGTATCGGGATAAATCGCGATACTTTGGCTTTTCAGGTAATTGGCTCCTCTTTCGTTATCTGCAAGTGCTGCATCCATATCTCCCCAACGGTAAGTATATTTCAGTTTACTTACATCTAAAATTCTTTCGTTTCCAATTCTTGAAGAAGCAGGCAGATACATAGATTCCAGAACTTCTGCGTATTCTACATCCGGGTATTTTGAAGTACTCCAGTGTAAAGGAATTTTCCAGTCTAATCTTTTGCTTGCGTCATAGGTTCCGTCTTCACGGCCACCCTGACCTTCCATATATTCCTGATAAGGTGTTAAATTTTCTTCTTTTTTAGCAAGGTATGCATAATCTCCTATGCTTGCCCCTCTACGACCACCTTCATCACCACCTTCTCCGGCAGCTTCAGCGAGTAGAGTTCTTGCGATAGAATCTCTTACATAGTTGATAAATACCCTGTATTCTGAGTTGGTAGTTTCTGCTTCATCCATGAAGAAAGAAGAAACAGTAACTGTCTTCAATGATGCTTTTTCAGGTGTGTTTGTTGGATCCTGGTCTGCTAAACCAGCAACAAATGAACCTGCAGGAATTGCAACCATTCCGTATGGTCTTTCCGCAACAAATGATTTAGTTTTTTCTCTTGGTATCAATTCTCCTTTTGTTCCTGGCTTCCCTACAGAAGAGCTGCCACCACCTGAACAAGATACCGATGCTACCGACGCAGACAATAATAAAAGAAATATCCTTTTCATGTTAATTTTTATAATTAAGCCGTAAATATATAATTTTTTTAAGAAACTTTTAAGATTTATTTTGAAATAACGAAAGAAATCTAAATTTATTTTATTTACAACTAATTTTTATTCCACAGTTACAGATTTTGCCAAATTTCTTGGCTGATCTACGTTCGCTCCTCTGTATACTGCAATGTAATAAGCAAGCAACTGTAACGGCACTGACGCTACGATTGGAGAGAAACATTCTGAGGTCTCAGGGATTTCAATCACATAGTCTGCCATTTCGCTAACCTGGTGGTCGCCTTTGTTAACAACAGCTATAACTTTCCCTTTTCTGGCTTTGATTTCCTGAACATTACTTACAATCTTATCATAGTGTCCTTTTTTAGGTGCTATAATAACAATTGGCATATTCTCATCAATCAAAGCGATAGGCCCATGTTTCATTTCTGCAGCCGGATACCCTTCTGCATGGATATAAGAAATTTCTTTTAATTTCAATGCTCCTTCAAGGGCAGCAGGATAGTTGTATCCTCTTCCCAAATAAAGGAAATTAGTAGCTTTCACAAAATCTTTTGCAATATTTTGAGTCAGCTCGTGAGTAGCATTTAGTACTTCTTCAATCTTCTTAGGAATAGCATCAAGCTCAGATATTAAGCTCATAAATTCAGCGTTCCCTAAGTTTCCGTTATGTTTTCCTAATTTAAATGCAATTAAGGTAAGAATAGTAAGCTGTGCTGTAAATGCTTTTGTAGAAGCTACTCCAATTTCAGGCCCTGCATGGGTGTATGAACCTGCATCTGTAATTCTAGCAATAGATGAATCTACTACATTACAGATACCATATATAAATGCTCCTTTTTCTTTTGCTAATTTTAAAGCAGCCATTGTATCCGCTGTTTCTCCTGATTGAGAAATAGCAATTACAACATCTTTATCTGTAATAATAGGGTTTCTGTATCTAAATTCTGATGCATATTCTACCTCTACCGGAATTCTTGCATATTCTTCAATAAGGTATTCTCCGATAAGACCTGCATGCCATGAAGTACCACAAGCTATAATGATAATTCTATTTGCATTTTTGAATTTTTCTACATGATCCCAGATTCCTGCCATTTTGATCACTCCTTCATCTACAAGAAGTCTCCCTCTCATCGTATCATGAATAGATTTAGGCTGTTCAAAGATTTCTTTCAGCATGAAGTGCTCATATCCACCTTTTTCAATCTGTTCTAAGCTTAATTTCAGTTCTTGAATTTCAGGCTCAATTTTAGAGTTATCATTAATTGTTCTGATATCTACACCAGTCTCTAAAGAGATGGTAGCCATATGTCCTTCTTCAAGATAAATAGCTTCTTTTGTAAATTCTACAAATGGAGAGGCATCAGATGCGATAAAATATTCTTTTTCACCAATCCCAATTGCCAATGGAGAACCTAATCTTCCCACTACCAATACTCCAGGATGATCCTCATGAAGCACTGTAATAGCGTACGCTCCATATACTTCATTCAAGGCATATCTCACTGCTGTAGGGAAATCAATCTCCGGATTAAGATCCATAAAATATTGAATAAGATTTACCAATACTTCAGTATCTGTTTCTGATTGGAAAGTAAATCCTTTTTCAGTAAGCATTGTTTTAATAGTATCATAATTTTCAATGATTCCATTATGTACAAGTGCTATTTTTCCATTATTTGACAAATGTGGGTGCGAATTTCTGTCACTTGGAACCCCATGGGTAGCCCAACGAGTATGTCCCATACCAATATTGGCAGTTCCTTTTAATTGCTTCGAAATATTCACCAAATCCTCTACTTTACCTTTTGTTTTTTCAACTTCAAGCTTATTGTTTGAACCTTCTAAAACAATCCCGGCACTATCATACCCTCTGTATTCCAGTCTTCTAAGACCGTTGATTACGATCTCATAAGCATCCTGAAAACCTGTATATCCTACTATTCCGCACATATTTATTTTATCTTGTGTTTATTGTGTTTTATTTATTATTTGCTGTTGAGTAAGTAACTCTCAGCTGAATTCTCTTATCACTTTTATCGGATCCAATCATAACTATTCTGTTCATATCAATAGCTCTGGTTGTAAATCTTGGCCCATAAGCAGATCCTTTAGAATCTCTTAGGAATGATCCTGCGTTAATTAACAGTGGATCATTTGAAGCAAATGTTTTTTCAGTTTGACCTGCAACAGTTTTCCCTTCAACAATATCCTTAAGTGTCTGAGTGACTACAAAATCATAGTAATCAGATGAAGTTACGTGGTAATATATTGGGAATCCTTTATTGGTATCTGCAGAGAAACTCCATTTTGAGTAATCGATTGTATTATCTGCTTTATAGGTGAATGGAGTAAGTATAAACTTGCGGTCAGCATCTACAGCATGAGGTTTAGTCCATGTTTTATCTTTATCCATATACACTCTGATTGTAGCTCCTACAATACCAGCTTTATTATTAGCGAATCGTTCTTTCAATTCTTTAATGGTATTATCAGAAATTTTAATTCCTACAGAAGGGCCACCCATTCCTTGAAGATAAAGCAACTTATCACCATCAGTTTTATTGATACTTGCTAACGCTGAAGAAACAGCAGAATTACTTCTATCGTATTCATATTGTCCGATATGAGCATTTAAACTTCCCAAATTAAATTTAACAGTAGTCTGTGGTCTTGTCACTTTACCATTATCTGTTAAATCATATTTGTAATACATGATAAGTTCCATATCATTCGCTGAAATCGGGAAAAGATAACCGTCTGTATTTTCAACTGAAAGTCTGATTCCTTTAAAATATCTTGTAAAGTTAGCAGCATCCTGAAGTTCTGGTTTTCCTTTTTTATCCACAATACGAGTCTGGAAAAAATCTTTATCTAATGGTATTCTGAATCCTAGATTCCCTGAGAATACATTTGAATTATCAGATTTTTTGGTCACTGTTACTGTGCTTACATTTCCATCAAAATTAGCAGACCCTAGCAATGCACCTGTATTTACATTTACATTGGAACGTGTGAAAACATCGATGTTATTGATATCCAAAAATGTGGTAACTTCTTGAACATTAATTTTCATTGATTTAACCGCTTTACCATACTTACGAATCGGGTATGATTTTTTCTCTATGGAAACAGGTACTTTCTCCCCATCTATCATAAAATCATTATTATCGTAAGCACCTGGTGCTTTTAATGAATCTGCAATATAATAAGTATTATTTGCAGTATTTGCAGGTGTTCTTAAAACTAAGACTACTGAATCCACCTGTGGTTTTGGACCGCTAAAATCGAAATTATCCACTGGCATTCTCAATTGTGTAATATAAGAAGCTCTCTGCATTCCAAATTGTCCTTCATTAAAGGCTCCCAAAACAGCGGCAAGAGTAGATCCTGCATCAGTAACTTCACTTACCAATCTTGAAGCATCACTTCTGATAGAATCATTATTACTGATATTATAAGCTACAACATCATATAGGGTTTCTGTACCTACTGCTGCATCTTTATCAAAGAGTTGCTGACCAAGGGAATCCGGATCCGGTTCACAGTTATAAAGAATTGCACTTCCGAAAACCGCCAATAAAAGCATGGCGAATGTCCTTTTAAGAGTATGAGTCATTAAAAATGTGTTTTTTAATAAAGTTGATTTATAGAATCTACATCAAGATACTCCGACTTTTGAGTCGCTGTTTCATTGAAAGCCTTATCCAGGTCTTCATCCAGGAATTCATCTCCTTTTACAACAGTATCTACATAGTTCATACTTTCGATAACGAAACTTTTGATCGTTGGGTTATCTAACGCTTTTAATCCTGAAATATTATCAAACTTCAGTTTTTCATCGATCTTTTTATCAAGTTCAGCTTCTTTCTCATTGTATAGAGAAAGAACAATTTTCGCATCCTTGAAGTAAGTATCTGATTCATAATAAGTCTTCAGATAAATTGGAACAAAAGAAGACATCCATCCATTCAAATGAATAACATCCGGAACCCAGTTCAGTTTCTTGATGGTTTCAATTACTCCTCTTGCAAAGAAAATAGCTCTTTCGTCGTTATCGTCGAAAGGGTTTCCTTCATCATCGAAATAGTATTGTTTTCTTTTGAAATATTCTTCATTGTCAATAAAGTAAACCTGAAGTCTTTCCCCCGGAAGAGACGCTACTTTAATGATAAGTGGCTGATCCAGGTCATTGATAATAATATTCATCCCTGAAAGACGGATCACCTCATGAAGTTGGAATTTTCTCTCACTGATTTGTCCAAATCTTGGCATAAAAACTCTTACATCATTGCCTTCATTGTGCATCTTAAGTGCCATTTTGTTTACCACAGCGGCCATATTTGTATCTTCTTGGTATGGATACATCTCTGTAGTAATGTACAGTATTTTTTGATTCGGCATAAACTTTCTATCTAATTTTTGTAAAAATGCTTTAATGTGCAAAATTACAAAAAAACATCCAACATTATTTTAATTAACATTTTTTTACGAAAATTCCCATTCCCAAATTGGTAAAAACACATTTTATTATATGATATTTTTAGTATTTTTGAATAAGTATTAAAATAAACTATGGAAGTTATAAAAAACAGGAAAACTCTTCAGGATTTCATTGAAAGACAGAAAGAAATGGGAAAAAGAATTGGCTTTGCCCCTACAATGGGAGCTCTGCATAAAGGACATCTTTCCCTGTACGAAGAAGCAAAAAAGGAGAATGACCTTGTTATTTCTTCAATTTTTGTAAATCCAACCCAATTTAACAACCCTGAAGATCTTGAAAAATACCCTAGAGATGTTAACAGAGATATTCTCATTCTGGAAAAATCCGGACTTGTAGATGCTGTTTATATTCCCGAGGTTTCTGATATTTATCCTGAAAAAGCAGAAAGCCAACACTATGATTTTGACGGATTGGAAAATGAAATGGAAGGAAAGTCTAGACCCGGCCATTTTGATGGTGTAGGAACTGTGGTAGAAGAGCTATTCAGACAGGTACAGCCGGACAATGCTTATTTTGGAGAAAAAGATTTCCAGCAATTGGCAATTATCAGAAAAATGGTTGATAAAAAACATCTTCCTGTTAAAATAAAAGGAGTTCCTATTTACAGAGCAGATAACGGATTGGCATTAAGTTCAAGAAACCAAAGACTGCATGAAGACCGAAAAGATGCATCGAAAGTTATTTATGAAACATTGAATAAAGTAAATGACTGGTTCAGAACTGTGAGTATTCCTGAAATTAAAGAGAGAGTAACTGACATTTTCGACAACCAACAAGGGATGCAGTTAGAGTATTTTCTGATTGCAGATGAAAACACTTTACAGGAAACAGATTTCTTCTATAAAGACCGAAATTTCAGAGCTTTTATCGTAGTGGTTGTAGATGGAGTCAGATTAATTGACAATATGCACCTGGATTAGCATTTACTTTTAATAAATATTATATCTTAGAAATATACCCTGATCATTTATGGTTGGGGTTTTTAATTGATCAGTTTCTAATACTAAACATCGTTATAGATATATAAAAAATCAAAGGCCTCCGGAAGGAAGCCTTTGAAACACCAAATCACAAAATATTAATATGAAAAAAATTTACTTTTCAGTAAACTTGTGACCCGGCTGGGATTCGAACCCAGGACCCATACATTAAAAGTGTATTGCTCTACCAGCTGAGCTACCGAGTCGGCCACAATTAGGAATAAATATAAATAAATATTCCTAATTATAAAATTTTCTTTGCAGTGCCTGCGACTGGACTCGAACCAGCACATCCTTAGGAAACCACCCCCTCAAGATGGCGTGTCTACCAATTTCACCACGCAGGCAATAAAATTACAAGTTTCGTAATTTTTATTGCTAGTGACCCGGCTGGGATTCGAACCCAGGACCCATACATTAAAAGTGTATTGCTCTACCAGCTGAGCTACCGAGTCGGCCACTTATTATAACAAGTTTTCATTTAAGTAATGTCCCTTGTTTTAAGTGGTGCAAAGATATAACTTTTTTCTTTATCTCAAAACTTTTTCGCAAATTTGTTTAAAAAAAATTCATGATAATTTCACTAATTGGATACATGGGCAGTGGCAAATCCCACATTTCCAAAATATTAAGCGATAAAATAGATTTTAAACTCATTGATCTCGATAAAGAGATCACCAGGAAAAATAAATTAACCATTCCTGAAATTTTTGAAAAAAATGGAGAAATTTATTTTAGAAAACTGGAAAGAGAGGCTCTTGAAGAAATATTAGCTTCTGAGGAAAACGTTGTATTAAGCCTTGGAGGCGGTACTCCTGTTTACTATAATAATATGGAGATCATTAATCATAACTCCAGAAGTGTCTTTTTAAGAACTTCCGTGGGAACATTGGTGGAGAGACTTTCTAAACAAAAGGAGAAAAGACCTTTAATTGCTAATATCTCCGATGAGGATCTTCCTGAATTCATTGCCAAGCATCTATTTGAAAGAAACCAGTTTTATAGTAAAGCTCAATTCACCGTAGGTACTGATGCCAGAGAACCTGAGGATATTGTTCAGGAAATAATAGAAAAGCTCTATCTCTAGAGCTTTTTTATTTTAATTGTCTTCTTCGGATTCATTATCAGTTTCTCCAAAGAAATCATCCCAGTCTGTAAAGTCAGCATCAATATCGTTACCTACATAATCATCCATATCCCTTCTGTCTTTCTTCGTAGGTCTACCTTCTCCTTTATTTCTATAATAGTCCTGAGACATTTTACGAAGTTTTAGAAGCTCATACTGCTCCTTATCTGTGACATCCTGTATATGAAGCGGAACCAATTTTGCTCCAATTCTGCTTTTAGGAATCTGAAGTACTTTTATTTTATAATCAATTTGATTCTTACGAACCTTAATGATATCCCCTTCTTTTACCTCCTTAGATGACTTTACGGCAGACGTTCCAATAGAAACTCTATTCTTTTTAATCTCCTCAGCTGCAATACTTCTCGTCTTATAAAAACGAATGCTCCACAAAAATTTATCTATTCTCATATTTTTTTATACTTTTGCCGTTATATTATTTGTAAAGTAATTAAAGTTTTTTGAAATGAAAAAAATATTTTTATATATCCTTGCAGGATCTTTGAGTTTTACTGCTTGTAAAAAAGATGATGATTATGTAGTGTACAGGGAGCCGTCGGATGTCAATGTGCAGAACAACTATGATGATCAGGCCATTAAAAAGTTTATGGACGAAAATTATCTTGATGCACAAGGAAATATAAAAACTTTTAGTGCAACAGATACTGCTGATGACCACCAAAAGAAATTATCACAATTAAAACCTCAAACACTTCCATCCGGAACAATCTACATCATGAGAGATGGAGCGCAGCCTGCTCCTGGTAAAGGAAAACCAATAAATGACAATAGTGTTATCAAAATAATGGGTAAAATTAATGCTTTTGAAGCAAGGGATAACAATGGAGTTTCACAATTTGTTTCCATCACTCCATTTTTAAATACTATAGATGGAAGTACACTTCCATCAGTTGATCCTATGTATTATTATTCAAAGGCAAGTGTAAGAGCAAAATCTGGTAAAGATAGAAGCTATTATGAAATTGCAGGTTTCAGAGAAGCATTACAAAAATTCACTGCTTTTAGCAATATGCAAAGTGAGGATCCTTATAACCTACAAGGAGTTATTATTGTTCCATCGAGAGCAGCATTTGCAAGAAATCCTTTCTATCCTTATTTAGGAGGAGATTACAGAAACAAAACATTTGTTATCAATTTCCAGATATACGATAGCCGAGACAGATTAATTCCTAGTGAAGATTAAATATACACCGCCTACAACAGGCGGTTTTTTTTATTTATAGTCTAACTATTCTCTTACGATCACAGTTTTCATATTGTCCTTTTCAAAAGTATTCAAAAATCAGATCATCGTATTATTTCAGGAATAAATATCAACTATAAAAAAATCAGATTAGAAAGGTGTTCTAATCTGATTTTTTTATAATAATAGCTTTAAAAGCAGCTTATGATCTTGCTTTTTGCTTTACATTTCCTAAAATATCCGGGAAGTAAAGGTCTGCAAGATGGTCAAATTCATCTCCTCTCATGAACATTGTAGCATCTACTTCTTCATAAGAAGTTCTTCCTGCTGCTGCAATCAGTTCATTACAAGTATGAAGGGTATTTTTGTGGAAATGATATACTCTTTCTGCCTTATCCGTTACATCAAGCCCTTTAATAAGCATTTTGTCTTGTGTAGCGACTCCGGTAGGGCAGTTATTTGAATTACATCTTAGAGCCTGAATACAACCAAGAGAGAACATAAATCCTCTTGCATTGTTACACATATCTGCTCCCATTGCTACAGCTCTTAAAATATCTAAACTGGTAAGTACTTTACCACTGGCAATAACTCTTAATTTGTTTCTTAGGTTATAATTATTAAGGGTTCTATTAACAAATATCAAAGCCGGTTCTAAAGGCATCCCTACTCCATCTGAGAATTCCGGTGGTGCAGCACCTGTTCCTCCTTCTGCCCCATCAATAGTGATAAAGTCAGGATAGATTTTCAGTACATTCATTTGTACGCAAATATCTTCAAATTCTTTAGTATCCCCAATACACAGTTTAAACCCTACTGGTTTTCCACCTGAAAGCTCTCTTAATTCCTGTACAAACCTCAACAATCCGGCAGCATTGGAAAAAGCGGTGTGTGATGGTGGAGAAATAATGGTCATTCCTGGTTTTACGTGACGGATTGCAGCAATTTCCGGTGTATTTTTCACTCCCGGAAGTACTCCTCCGTGTCCTGGTTTTGCACCCTGAGATAGTTTGATCTCAACCATTTTCACATTAGGGAGTGTTGCATATTTTGTGAATAATTCCGGGTTAAATTTCCCTTCTTCATCTCGGCATCCAAAATATCCGGTACCAATCTGCCAACATAAGTCTCCTCCTTCTAAGTGGTGAGGAGAAATACCTCCTTCTCCTGTATTATGGAAGAAATTTCCTTTTTTCGCACCTCTGTTCAGTGAAATCTGTGCTCTGTCACTTAATGCTCCAAAACTCATTGCTGAAATATTAAACAAGGAAGCATGGTATGGTTGTGTACACTGCTCCCCTCCTACCCAAACTCTTGGAAGTTCTTCTGATGGAGATTTTGCATAAATAGAATGTTTAATTCCTTCATATTTTCTGTGATTAACTTCCAGTTGTGTTCCAAAAGCTACAGTATCACTAAGATTTTTGGCACGTCTGTATACTGCAGAACGCTGATTTCTTGGGAAAGGTTTCCCGTCGGTTTCCCTTTCGATGAAATACTGCTGCATTTCGGGTGAAATACTCTCAAAAAAGTACCTGAAGTATCCTAATACCGGAAAGTTCCTCAGAATAGCATGTTTTGATTGATAAGCATTGTAAACACCCAATGCATAAATAGCGGATAACAATGTTGGTATCCAATAGTGCGCTCTGATCAGAAGTGCTACAATCCAGGTAGCAGCTACTAATACAATTCCCCAAGATAAAAACTTATCTCTCATGAATGTAGTATTTAAAAGTTTAAAAATAAATTTAGTGGAAATTTTGCAAAGAGCCTATGCTTTTGCTAAAAAATTTTGGTAGGAAGATTGCACTGAGACCGTGCCATCTGACAGGATTTTTTCTAAATTTAGAAATTCGATTTGATTTACTGATGCAGGATCAAAGTCTTTCTGGACTCTCACATAGTTTTCTGTGAAGCCAAACATTTTCCCGTCTTTATTTTCATGCTCCCAAAGTACAGGAAGCGTTTTTCCAAGTTGAGTCTGATAAAATGCCATCTTTTTCTTTTCAGAAAGGATTCTAAGCATTTTATTACGTTTTTTTCTTTCCGCTACCGGAACTACTCCGTCCATTCCTGCAGCTTCTGTATTTTCTCTTTCAGAATAAGTAAATACGTGAAGATAAGTAATGGGAAGTTCGTTAAGGAAATTATAGGTTTCCATAAATAACTCCTCTGTTTCACCCGGGAATCCTACAATTACATCTACACCAATAGCAGCGTCAGGCATTACCTCACGGATTTTGTTGACTCTGTCGTTGTATAATTTGGTCAGATAACGACGCTTCATTTTTTTCAACAAATCATCACTTCCTGATTGTAACGGAATATGGAAATGCGGAACAAAGCTTCTGCTTTTAGAAACCAATTCTATACTTTCATCCTTTAACAGGTTAGGTTCAATAGAAGAAATACGAATTCTTTCAATTCCTTCTACTTTATCCAATTCTGAAATAAGATCCAGGAAAGTATGTTCATGTCTTTTGTTTCCAAATTCACCTTTACCATAATCCCCGATATTTACTCCGGTAAGAACAATTTCTTTAATGTCTTTTCCTGCAATTTCAGTAGCATTTCTAAGAACATTTTCGATAGTGTCCGAACGAGAGATTCCTCTTGCCAATGGAATAGTACAGTAAGTACATTTGTAATCACATCCATCCTGAACTTTCAGGAATGCTCTTGTTCTGTCACCAATTGAATAACTTCCGATAAAGAAATCGGTTTCTTCAATCTCACATGAATGAACGATTCCTTCATTGTCTGATTTCTCTAAATCATCGAGGTAGCTTAGAATATTAAATTTTTCTTTAGCTCCTAAAACAAGATCTACTCCTTCAATCTGGGAAATTTCTTCAGGCTTCAATTGTGCATAACAGCCAACAATAACTACCAATCCATCAGGATTAGCTTTCATTGCTCTCTTTACGTGAAGTTTACATTCACGATCTGCATTTTCAGTAACTGAACAGGTGTTGATTACATACACATTAGCCTTCTCATCAAAGCTCACCTTATCATAACCTGCATCTGTTAATTGACGGGCAATAGTAGATGTTTCTGCAAAATTTAATTTGCAGCCAAGTGTATGATACGCGGCAGTTCTTTGAAAAGTAGACATGTGTTACTTCTGATTTTTATGGGTGCAAAGATAGTAATTTTAATAATAATCCAAGATTGATTCAGTCTATTGTTTATATTCGTCTCTTACTTCAGGGCTGTTTTGAAAGCATACAGGTGATGAATTAGCATCTTGATCTGCTCCTGAAAACTTGTTTTTCATTTCAGTATTAAATTCCTGAGATTTGTTTCTGGCAATAGAAAGGGTGTTCCAATCTTGATTTTTGATCATTTTAGCGATATACACAATCTGTCCGATATGATATGGATAATGGGCCAGTTGCCTGAAAATAGCATCCATTACAGTATGTCCTTCTCCTCTGATATAGATTGTAGAATAAAGATTTTCTTCATTCACCTGATCTAAGGCTTCAAAAAAACATTTCCAGCCTTTTTCCCAAAATTCAAGAACTTCCTCTTTGGTTTTAAAAGTATTTACAAATTCTTCATCTCGGTGTCGCCAGGATTTTTCACCATCTTCGGTAAGAAAATTAGTCCATCTTGACAACATATTTCCTGCAAGATGATGCACAATAACTGCAATAGAATTACTTTCTTCATTATACTGCCAGAAAATCTGCTCATCAGATAACTGTTTAAATGATTTATCCCCAAGAGATTTATAGTACTCAAAGCGCTTTACAAACAGTTCTTTCATTCTTTCTATTTTAATGACTAATGTAAAAAAATCAAAAGGAAAAACCACCTCATCCGAAGTGGTTTTATCTATCTATTTTATTTATAATACTAAGATTATTCCCGATTTTTAACCAGGACCCAACCTGTAAACTTAACAGGGGTATTTTTTTTGTCATTCTCATTCCACAAGACAGAATACCAATAGGTTCCGCTAGGTACTTTTCTTCCTGCTATTGTTCCATCCCATTTATATCCATTGAGTTGATCAGCCTGATGAATTTTGGTTCCGTATCGGTCAAAAATATTAATAACGAGATTTTTCTTACCGGCTAATGCTGAATAATCAATCACATCATTCACTCCATCAGCATTTGGTGTGATTACATTGATCAAATTGGGAACTACAACTTCCACAACTATTGGGTCACAATTATAAGTATCTTTTACAAATATCTTGTATACTCCTCTTGAAAGATTGGTAAAGGTATTAGAGTCTTGCCATACCAGCTTATCCAATGAGTATTGATAAGACGGGTTACCTCCTATTACGGATACAGCTACAGTAGTATTGGTAATCTCAATATCAGAAATAACAGGCTGTTCAGCTGGTATTACTTTTACCGTTTGTTTGGTAAAACAATCTCCGGTTTTAAGCTTCACCCAATATTCCCCCACTCCAACATTTACAGTTCGGGTAGTTGCTCCTGTACTCCATTGATAACTTTTGAATCCCGGCCCTGCGTCTAAAGTAGTTTTGTTTTCTACACAAATGGTTTTATCTTTAAGTACATCAGAATACGTTGGAGGAGTCACTATTAAAGTTACTTTTACCACAGCATAGCAGCCTCTGGCATTGGTAACCCTTACATACACCACTCCATTAGGTGCAATATAAGTCATCGGATTCAGGATTTCATTAGTCAGATGAATTGCATCAGTTTCAGACGGATAATATTTTTTAGTATTGTCTGGAGTGGTTACCGGAGCGTTTGCAAGGTTAAAAGATCCTGTACTTGGATTAGATTCTATGAAACATTCGGTAAGCGGAGTATCTTTGGCAATAACTACCGGATGAAATTTTAAGGTAATCTTTGCAATTCCCATACAACCGTATTCAGAAATCACTTTTACATACACACTTCCTTCCGCAGAGGTAAATGCATTCGGGTTGGTGATTTCATTAATTCCTGCATTAAGATCGAACATACTGCTATAGTATTTTTTCGAAACATTAGTAGCTGCTATGATATCAGCTGTTGTCAGATCAAAAAGGGCTACTCCTGCATTATTATTGTTACACTCTGTTAATGTTACATCTTTTACAGTAATGGCACCATTTCTAAATTTAAATTTTCCCGTTTGTTTACATTTATTGAGTGGGCTGTTTGGATTGGTAGGGTCTGTATAACTTATACTATAATAATAAACGGTTGTAGTATTTACTGATAAAGGAGTCGTGATAGGATTATTTACCGTTAATGCATCATTGGCATTGGTATGATAACTTACACTAAAACCAGGATTTCCATTAACAATTCCTGCTGATAATGTTGTAAAGTTAAAAACAACAGGACTTCCACAAATAATAACTTCTCTTGGATCAGCAGGGTTAGCCGCCTGAACCCCTGGCGGAATGAAAGGATTAGGCTGAATAGCCGGATCTGTAAATGGTGATGCTAAGGTTGCAGTTCCACCCCATGTTAATGAAAAAGGAGCAGTTGTACTACTTGTACTACTCACCCAGTTATCAATAAACAGGTAATAGGTTTGCCCTGGCAAAACATCCAAATACCGACAATAAGGAGTTGATGACCCTCCTATTGCATTGGTAATGGTACTCGTCATATTTAATCCGGTAGCAGCTCCAACTCCAACAACCGTTGCAGCATTACAACGTATAGCAGAGCCCAGGCTTCCGCAATTCACGTTAGGGCCAAATATAGCCCAGTCATAATCAGCATCGGGATTAGTAGGAACAAGATTAAATGTAAGAGTACCTCCTGTGGCTATGGTAATCTTATACCAAATCGAATTATGTTCTCCTGAATCATCTATACAGTTTCCGGAATTTACCATTTCTTTGACATTACCATATCCTGTAGGGCTGTAAGTAATATCTGAATTTCCGCAAACAGCCAATGCCGTTGCACAATCTGCCTGAGAGTATAAAAAATGGGAAATGTATAAAAAAGTAAATAGTAAAATTTTTCTCATAGATATATTTGTTTTTATGGTTAAGTCATTTTGAGTCAGACAAATACTCAAACCCAATCAAATATACCTATTATTTAATTACAAATAAACAAAATCAAATAATTTTTACGATATCTAAAACAAATGACGTAATAGATTAAAAAATCAATATAAAAATCTATTATTTAATACTTGTAATATTTCCACAAAGATTTTCAAGATGAAAAATTTTATGGAAAGGACTTTTTACTTCTTTCAAGTGTTCTTTATCCTGAATAAATGTATATCGTGATGCGATAGAATTCATATCAGAAACAATCACCAGCCAGCATTCGTCTACAGAACTATCATAATAAGGGAATTTTTCATTTTTCTTTTCGATGAGCTCAAGAATTTTATCAGAGCACAGCTCATCAAAAAGATTCATACTATATTCATGAGTAATAAAAACATTTCTTCGGTGAAAAGATTTCCTCAAGCTTTTCACGCAGCCTATTCCTTTATTCTTCTTAATGCTTTTATAAATATTAATAATATTTTCCTCCTGTTCTTCCAGGTTATCAAACTTTATATTAGGGTGAAATTCTAAAAAATAAACACCACGATATTTCGTAGTGTCTTCTTGTTCTAATAATATTTCTGCTTGACGGAACATTTTATTCAATGTACTTTCTACTTTTTTCATTTCAAGATGATTGATCACCTCGGTCAATTCTATTCCGATTTTTTTGTCGTTCAGTTTTGCGATAAAGTCGGGACTTTCGCAGGTAAGGTTTTCAAATTTCACATCGGGAAAATGATGCATAAAAGAATTGAGTAGAAGGATCTCGGACTTCTTTCGGTATTTTTCACGGTCGTGAAGCGGAGATTCATCTATGGTACGGTGATACTTTTCTATGGGCTTTTTTTTCAAATGCCGATTCAGATAATACAAACTCAGATTCTTAATCAAATCTTCATCAGAAAACGTCTTTTTCATGTGTGATTTTTTTATTTAATTAGACACATGTAGCCATTGGCTTTCATCATTAAAAGTTTTTGATAATCAAAAATTTACACTCTTAAAGATAAGTAAAAAAACTATTCAATGCTTACTTTTAAAATTAATTTATCGATTAATTAATGTAAAGTTTATTTTCATTATTAATACCTTTGTCTTTTCAAACACAAACAGCATTCTATGGATTTTAGGAATTTTAAAATACCCTACAACATCAATCCCCAATATTCAAAAAAAACCGCGTATTTCTCAATGGAGTTTGCCCTTGAGCAGGTACTGAAAATATACTCCGGAGGTCTTGGTTTTTTAGCAGGATCTCACATGAGAAGTGCTTATAATCTAAAGCAGGATCTTATTGGAATTGGTATTCTTTGGAAATTCGGATATTATGACCAGGCAAGAAATCACGATCAGACTTTGCAGCCTGTATGGACAAGAAAAATGTACAGTTTCCTTGAAGATACGGGAATAAGGTTTCAAATTGAAATTCACAGTGCTCCTGTTTGGGTAAAGGTATGGTACCTTGATCCTGAGATTTTCAATACAGCACCTATGTTTTTCCTGTCTACAGATGTTCCTGAAAACGATCATGTTTCAAAAACAATCTGTCACAAACTATATGATGCCAATGAATCTACTAAACTGGCTCAATACATCTTATTAGGAAAAGGAGGTGCCAAATTATTAGATGAAATGAACATCGAAAGGGATGTTTACCATCTAAATGAAGCTCATGGACTTCCTGCAGCATTTTATTTATTAAGAAAATACAATGGTGACCTTAATAAGGTTAAAGAAAAACTGGTTTTCACTACACATACTCCTGAAGAAGCCGGAAATGAAAAACATAATTTCAGACTGTGTTATGATATGTCTTATTTCTCCAGCTATAGTATGGAAGAAGTAAAGGCTATTGAAGGAACAGACGATGACCGTTTCAACCATTCCCTTTGTGCTCTGAAAATGGCAAGAATCGCTAATGGGGTTTCTCAGCTTCATGGAGTTGTTTCCCGTACGATGTGGAATAAGTATCCGGGAATTTGTGAAATTACTTCTATTACCAATGCTCAAGACTTTAAGTATTGGGCAGACAAACCGCTTTACAACGCCAAAGATGAAAATGATGAAACCGTTTTTGATTATCGTAAAAAGCACCTGAAGAAAGAACTATTCAGTATTGTAGCAGACCAAACCGGAAATCTTTTTAATCCGAATGTTTTTACCATTGTATGGGCGAGAAGATTCGCAGGCTATAAACGAGCTGAGTTACTTTTACATGATAAGGACAGATTTTACAGACTTCTGAACAATCCAAAATATCCGGTACAGATTATCTGGGCAGGAAAACCTTACCCTATGGATTATTCGGCTATTTCAACGTTTAACACATTGGTTGAAGAGAGCAAAAATCATAAAAACATGGCTGTTCTCACCGGATACGAACTTTCTTTAAGCAAATCATTAAAGCAAGGATCAGATCTTTGGCTCAATAATCCAAGAGTTCCAAGAGAAGCTTCAGGAACTTCAGGAATGACGGCTGCTATGAACGGATCAGTCAACTTATCCACAGACGACGGATGGATTCCGGAATTCGCTAAGCACGGAGAAAATTCTTTTGTAGTTCCCAAAGCAGACTACCTGAATATGAGTATTTACGAACAGGACAATTATGATTTAAACAAATTATATGAGATCCTTGAAAACGAAATCATTCCTATGTATTATGATCAGCCAGATCAATGGAGAAAGATCCAACATAATGCAATGAACGATGTAAAAGATCAATTCAATAGTGATAGAATGGCGGATGAATATTACAAAGTCCTGTATAATCAGAACAATAATTAATTTGCATTAACATACAAAATGCCTGGAAGTTTTCCAGGCATTTTTTTATTATATATTATTTGCTTTTCTTTTTGGGTGGCACTTTCAAACCTTCTTCTCTTGCTTCAGAAATACCAATGGCCACCGCCTGTTTTCTGCTTGTCACTTTCTTTCCGGAAGAAGATTTTAATTTCCCTTCCTTGAACTCGTGCATTACTTTTCCTATTTTGTCCTGAGCTTTGTCTGAATATTTGGTCTTGCTCATGATGCTATTTTTTTAAGATTTTGGCAGGGATACCCCTAGTTCATAAACTCTGGCATGTTTCAAATACTTTGAACGTTCTCTTGATGTTACCGATTGGAACTGATCATTTTTGATCACAATGATTGGATCTTCTATATTTTCTATCTCAAAATTGGCAAAATATCTTTCATCCGGACTTGTTTTATCGTTCTTAGCCTTAATTTTCTGCAGTTCTTCTGCATATTTTCTAAATCCGGGATCAGAGGAATGGATAAATTTATACTCATCGCCTGCATACACATAGTAATGAAGTTTTTTCTCTATCAATCCAGCTTCATCTGTGATTTCGGGATTATCATTTCCATCTTTAAATCCTACTTCCACTAATATTCCGCCTTTTTTGTTGGCGCATTGCTGAGCGTCATCAAAACTGGAAAAACCTGTATAAACAATTCGGTCGTTCAACACATAACGGTTCAGTTTCTGGTTGTATGCATTCGTTTCCATAATTATTCTTTTTGATTGATTGGTAGTTATATATATTCAATTTTTTTGCCAAATTGCCTTTTTTAGAAAAATTATCCATCATCTTCTGATTTTGTTTTCTATGGTTATGTAAGCAAGATTCATTAAATTTGGAATCATTAAAATTAAAAATGAAAAAACTACTCTTAACTCTTACTATAGCAGCGGCATTTCATCATGTGTCTGCACAGGAAATCACTTTAGATAAAATATATTCAGGATACTACCGTGGTAAAGGTATTGCGGGGATTACTTCCATGAAAAACGGAGAAAATTATTTGGTAATTGAACCGTCAGGAATTGCAAAATATTCTTATAAAACCTCCCAAAAAGAAGGAAATCTTGTAGATGGAAGCTTTGAAAGCTATATATTCTCAGATGATGAATCTAAAATTCTTTTGCAAACAGGAAGCCAGCCCATTTACAGGCACTCTTTCCTTGGAAAATTTGATGTAAAAGATTTAAAATCTGGAAAAGTAATGAGTTTAAATGAAGGAAAACCCGTTCAGGAGCCTAGCTTTTCACCAGATGCCACAAAAGTAGCCTTCATTGTTGATAATAATTTATTCTATCAGGATCTAAGTTCTGGTAAAATTACTCAGATTACTACCGATGGTAAGAAAAATGCTATCCTTAATGGTTTGGCAGACTGGGTATATGAAGAAGAATTCGGGCATGCAAAACAATATGAATGGACGAAAAACTCTGATGCTATTGTATTTGTAAAATCAGATGAAAGCCAAGTTCCGGAAATTTATATTCCTATTTATGGAAAGAGTCTTTACCCTACTGAAATGCGTTATAAATATCCAAAAGCAGGTGAGAAAAACTCTATAGTTTCAGCACAGTTATATCGTCTTGATACTGGAAAAGTAATGCCATTAAACTTAGGTTCTTTCAAAAATTATTATATCCAGAATGTTTTTCAGACCGCAAAAGCGGATGAAATGGTTCTGATCACATCTGAAAGAATTCAAAATGCTTCAGATGTATTAAAAGTAAATACTAAAACAGGAGCTGTACAAAAATTATTCACAGAAACTGATGATAAGTGGATTGAAACAGACAGTCCAACTATTGAATTCCTTGATGATGATTCTTTTCTTTGGGCATCAGAAAGAGATGGAAACCGTCACTTATACTGGTATGACAAGGATGGAAAACTAAAAAAACAAGTTACAAAAGGAAATTGGGAGGTGACAGACTACTATGGTTTCAATCCAAAATCTAAGGAAATCTATGTTCAGACAACCGAAAAAGGAAGTATCAATAAAGTAGTTTCTAAAGTCAATATTGAAAACGGAAAATCTCAGCTAATCTCCAATACAGAAGGAAATAACTCTGCAAACTTCAGCAAAAATTACAATTATTTCATCGAAACATCTTCTTCGGCAGCAAAACCTCATACTTATGTTTTGAAAGACGGAAATGGTAAAGCAGTCAAAGAACTTCAAAATAATAATGATCAGCTTCAGAAATTAAAAGCAGATAACTTTGTTGAAAAAGAATTCATCACCATTCCTAATGCAGTAGGTGATCAAATGAATGCATGGGTAATGAAGCCTAAAAACTTTGATCCTAATAAAAAATATCCATTGTTCATGTTCCAATATTCAGGGCCAGGTTCTCAACAAGTGGCTAATTCTTGGGACAATGGAAATACAATGTGGTTCAATCATCTTGTACAAAAAGGATATATTGTAGCTTGCGTAGATGGACGCGGAACAGGTTACAAAGGGGCAAAATATAAGAAAGTAACTTATATGAACCTTGGAAAATATGAGATCGAAGACCAGATTACAGCAGCAAAATGGTTCGGAAATCAATCCTATGTTGATAAGAGCAGAATCGGAATGTTTGGATGGAGCTTCGGAGGATATATGACCAGCTTAGCTATGACAAAAGGGGCTGATGTTTTCAAAATGGGAATTGCAGTAGCACCGGTAACCAACTGGAGATATTATGATTCTGTATATACGGAAAGATTTATGAGAACGCCTCAGGAAAATCCTGATGGATATGATAAAAACTCTCCTACTGAATATGCAAAACTGTTGAAAGGAAAATTCCTTTTAATTCACGGAACAGCTGATGATAATGTGCATTTCCAAAACTCTATGGAGTTATCTGAAGCTTTGATCCAGAATAAAAAACAGTTTGATTTCATGGCTTATCCGGACAAAAACCATGGAATTTATGGTGGCCAGACAAGACCGCAGCTATATCAGAAAATGACAGATTTTATTTTAAATAACTTATAATCTTATATAAAATAAATAAAAGCCGTTTCACAAATCGTGAAAACGGCTTTTATTATTTTTTCCCAAACTCCCTCATACAGAAGAGTTTCAACTACATTGTTTAGCTGTAATACATCTTCTTTTTCAGATCAACTCATTTTTTCAATAGATCAATCTCAATGATATTATTATCTTTTTTAATTCTTTCTTTTCTAAGGTTTTCTATTAATTTCATATGTTCCTGTCTTTTTTCTTCGGATTCATAATATATATCCCCACTCAATACTTTCTGCCTAAATTCTTTAGCAGGATCATTACGGTATTCTCTATAAAATTTAACGAAATCATTGAAAATAAAATTCCGAGATTTTTTTTGTTCATCAACTATGTTAGGTATATAGCTATCTTTTATTTTTATCATTCCCTGAAGTTGAAAACTATGAGAGTTTGATTCATCTTTGATTTCTACAATTAACCCCGGTAAACCTCTGAATTTATATGGTCCATCATTAAACGGAATTTCTCCAGTAAACCAAGCCGTCCACTTTCTTCCAGCAAAATCAAGTTTTGCTTTCTGGCATTTATAATTTCCTATAATTCTTTTTTCAGGAAAAATCACCCAATTTAATGATCTATCATCAGAAATAATAAATTTATAAGTAGTTGAAAATTCATCCGTAATTAAACTAGTTTTAAAATCAGGATATTTTTTTATAATAATAAATCTACTATTAATATTATCATCTGGCATCGTCATAATTCCTTTTTTGACATCTTCCATCATAATAGAATCGGAAATCACTTTTTTCTGACTAATAAAAATCGATTTATCCTTTGTAACTTCTAAAACCATATTCTCATTTATGATGTTATTTTTATTGAGAGAGTCGGGCATAGATTGATAGTTATATACAAAGCGATATCTCTGGGCAGGAAAAAAAGAAATTGCAAAAAAGATAAGAAATAAAATATACCTTAAATTATACATATGATTCTAATTTAATAAACACCCTAAGATAGGGTGTTTTTTTTTAACAAGATACAGGATAAGAGCCAGTACTACATACAGGATTCGTTTTTATATAAACACACCTACTACATGCATCACTATTATTAGAGCAGCACTTATAATACCCTCCGCTACCTCCTCCCTGTCCTTCCTTTATCTGAATGTTTGCGTCAGGGTCGATAAGCCCTCCTGCAATTATTCTAAGATCATTCCTTGATAGTTTTTTTAAATTGATTTTTTTCATAATAAAAAGTTTTAAAATTGTATGTCATCATTGACATTTTCAAAACTAAAAATAAAAGTCAAATATTAGTGAAAAATAAGTATGTAATTTTCAGGTATTTTTTTGCAAAACAGGTACATATTTTTGCATATTTGCAAGAAACAAAAAAATGATAGTACAAGAAAAACTTAGAAATCTACGAAAACAAAAAGGCATATCCCAAGAAAAAATGGCTAAAATACTATCTACAGATCCGTCTAATTATTCCCGCAAAGAGCGTGGAGAAGTAAAAATTCATGATGAAGAATGGCAAAAACTAGCACAGGCTCTTGAAGTTCCTATTGAAGATATTAAAGAGAATGAAAGCAAATTTTCTATTAATAATGACAATTCCACTTTTCATGATAATTCTGGTAACTACAATCAATATTTCAGCATTCCTAATTCTATAGTAGAAAATCTCCAAGATTATATTGCTATTTTAAAACAAAGAATTAACGAATTAGAGGAAGAAATTAAAAGTTTAAAATCTTAGACAGAAATTTTATACTTTAAACAATATTTCAAACCTTCCCATTTAATTTGGATTGTTTCTATATTTATTTCATTAATCATTTAGGCCTATATTATTTATTTTATCAATTGGAATTAAAAACCTATTTTTGGGGCAATTGAAATTTGAATATATGAAGACAAAACATCCTAAAGGGCTGCCTTATCTTTTCTTTACAGAAATGTGGGAGCGTTTCGGGTACTACCTGATTCTTGGAATCTTTGTTCTGTATGTTATTGAACCTACCGGTATGAAAGGAGGTTTAGGACTGCCTGACAAAACTGCTGATGACATTTTCGGAACTTATATTGCATTAACCTATCTTACTCCTTTTATTGGAGGATTTTTAGCGGATAGGGTGTTAGGATATATCAAGTCTATTTATCTTGGTGGATTCTTAATGGCTGCCGGATATATCGGAATGGGTGTTTTCAAGGATTTACCTTTATTTTACTCTTCCCTTGCGTTAATTATTATTGGAAATGGTTTCTTTAAGCCTACTATTTCTACCCTTTTAGGAAATCTTTACTCTGAAGAGCCTTATAAGGCCAACAAAGATTCCGGATACAATATTTTCTACATGGGAATCAACATCGGAGCGTTTATCTGTAACATTATTGCGGCATTTATGCGTAATAAATTCGGTTGGGGTGAAGCTTTCATTACTGCCGGAGTTGGGATGCTTATTGGTATGGTTATTTTTACCATTGGAAGAAAACACTATATCCATGCAGCACAGATGAAACCTGTGCAGGAAGGAGATACCAAACTTTCTGAGATTCTAATCAAAGTATTTGTTCCTGCTATTGCTGCCGGAGCCATCGGATGGTTTATCCCTAATAATATTTTTGGAAGTGATAGTACGGATGCTTTTATTTTTGCATGTATTCCTGTTATTTACTTCTATGCTTCTCTTTACTTTAAAGCTAAGCCTGATGAAAAAGCCTCAATTGGAGCGTTACTTTCTGTATTCCTAATCAGTATGTTCTTCTGGGCAGTTTTCAAACAAAATGGGACTGCTTTAACAAGATGGGCTAACTACTATACAGACAGAAGTGTTCCTGCTTCTTTGGAAAAGCCATTAGAAGGCATTTATATGGTTGATGGAAAAAGCTACGAAAACAAGGAGGTTCCTGTTTATGATAACCAATTCCGTTCTCAAAAAGATGACAACGGAGATACTAAAAAAGAAACAGGAAAAGATGTTTACTTTAAAAATATCTCTCCGGAACAGCGTGCTGCTCTTGAGAAAAATCCTGAAAATAAGGTTTATTTATACAATACAGAATTATTCCAGTCGATCAATCCATTCTGGGTAATTGCATTAACTCCGGTTGTGGTAGGATTCTGGGCATTGCTAAGAAGAAAAGGAAAAGAACCTTTAACTCCTACGAAGATCGTTCTGGGGCTATTTATTTCAGGACTATCATGTCTTGTAATGGTTTTAGCAGTAATGGCTGGAGATAATGGGGCTGTAAAAGTTTCTCCTTTATGGCTGGTAGCGAGTTATGGAGTCATTACGATTGGAGAGCTATGTCTTTCGCCTATGGGACTTTCATTCGTATCCAAACTTTCTCCTGCGAGAATTACCGCTTTAATGATGGGTGGATTCTTCCTTGCGAATTCTGTAGGGAACAAACTTTCCGGTATTCTGGCGAGTACATGGTATAATTATGAAAACAAGACGAATTATTTCCTTGTGAATTTCGCTTTGTTAATATTTGCTACACTTTTAGGCCTTTCCATGTTAAAAAGATTGAATAAAATCATGAAGGAAAAAGGGCATTAATCCTTGATCTTATACAGAATAGCAAGCTGCGGACTACGTCCGCAGCTTTTTTATTTAAAAATAAAATTAAAACCTTGCCAAAAACCTAAAATAAACTATATTTGTCAGTCTTAACAAAAATTAACAATAGAATAAAAATGGATAATATTGAAGCAATAAGTCCGAAACCGGATGAATTGGTAGAGAATAAGAGCTCCAGACATCCAAAAGGATTATGGGTTCTATTCGGAACGGAAATGTGGGAGCGTTTCAACTTTTACGGAATGAGAGCACTTTTGACGCTCTTTATGGTAAATTCCTTATTGATAAAAGAAGCTGATGCAGCGATTATCTATGGTGGATTTTTAGCTTTATGTTATTTAACACCGCTTTTAGGAGGGTTTATTGCTGATAAATATATCGGAAACAGATTTGCAATTATTGTAGGTGGATCTTTAATGGCAATTGGTCAGTTCTTATTGTTCATTAGTGCCTCAACGTTCTCTGCGGACATTGGAAGTGCCAAAATGATCATGTGGTTGGCATTATTTGTTATCATCTTTGGTAATGGATTCTTCAAACCGAACATTTCCTCAATGGTAGGAAGCCTTTATCCAAAACAAGAAAAATCGAAATTAGACTCAGCATTCACCATTTTCTATATGGGGATCAACATTGGAGCATTCTTAGGACAGTTTATTTGTCCTTACGTAGGAGATGTAAAAGATGCTACCACTGGGGTAAGAGATATTTTTGCTTTCAAATGGGGATTCTTAGCAGCTTCTATTGCGATGTTAATCGGAACTGTAACATTCTTTATCCTTAAAAATAAATACGTTGTAACTCCGGAAGGAAGACCTATCGGAGGATTACCAAAAAATAACAGTACTGCAGATTTCGAAGAGGGAGAATCTCAGACAGCAAAATTCTCAGGAGCATCTTTAGGAATTACTGTAGGGATCTTTGCCGTTCTTTTCTTTGTATTCAGATACTTATTGGTAGGAGAACTTGGGTTTAACTCAATGGAAATGGGACAATTAATCAAAGGAATTATTTACCCATTCATCTATGCAGCAGGTATTTCTCTTGCATTCCTTATTATGACTTCTGCTGAAAATAAAGTAGAAAGACAGAGAATCTGGGTAATTTATATCGTTTCATTCTTTATTATCTTCTTCTGGGCCGCTTTCGAGCAGGCAGGTTCTTCATTAACGTTTATTGCAGACAACCAAACAGACAGAAACATTTTTGGATGGAATATGCCGCCTTCCATGGTTCAGATCTTCAACGGAATTTTCGTTGTTTTACTAGCTTTCCCTTTCAGTTTAATGTGGGATAAATTAAGAGCTAACGGAAAAGAACCTGTATCTCCGCTGAAACAAGCTATTGGTCTTGCTGTAATTGCGCTTTCTTATTTCATCATTGCACACAATGTAAAAGATCTAGGAAACTCAGGTTTATTAGCGATCAAATGGTTGATGCTTCTATACTTCATTCAAACTTGTGGTGAGCTTTGTTTATCTCCAATCGGACTTTCTTTGGTAGGTAAATTAGCACCAAAAAGATTTGCTTCATTATTATATGGTGTATTCTTTATTTCCAATGCTGCCGGATATGCTTTAGCAGGTTCATTAGGAGCGCTTATTCCAGCAACAGGAGATAAGTTTAAAAAAGCTCAGGAAATTGGAGTTAATCTACAAGATGTTTTAGATAAAAAAGTAACTTTAACTACAGAGCAGGTTGCTGCATTTGAAAAAGCTCAATTACCATTACACAACCCTACTTTCGTAGGATTTGAGATTCACAATTTATTTGAATTCTTCATGGTGTTCGTTGTACTTTGTGGTATTGCTTCTGTAATTTTAGGTCTACTTTCACCTATCTTAAAGAAAATGATGCACGGTGTAAACTAATTGCATTAACAAAATATGAATAAAACCTCTGCTAAGTCAGAGGTTTTTTTTATTTTCGTATGATGGAAATTTCCGAAGATTCTTTATTCCAGTCCGTAAAGGAAATCATTAGACAGTCGCGCGAAAAGGTTTTTCGGATAGCGAATTCTACATTACTGCTTACCTATTGGCAGATTGGAAAACTTATTGTTGAAGATGAACAACAAGGAAAAGAACGTGCTGAATACGGAAAATATACATTAAAGAATCTTTCTCAGAAACTTACTTTAGAGTTTGGAAAAGGGTTTGACTATACCAATCTCTCCAATATGCGTAAGTTTTACATTGCTTTTCCAATTGTTGACACATTGTCTCAACAATTGAGTTGGTCTCATTACCGATTACTTTCCAGCCAGGATGATAAGAATAAAAGACAATACTATCTGAATGAAGCTGTACAAAACAACTGGAATGTAAGAGACTTGAAAAGACAAATCAATTCTCTGGCCTACGAGAGAGTTTTAGAACATAAAAAATCTTCTACTGAAAGCATTCACAGTGTTTTAAAGGATCCTTATATTTTTGAATTCCTTGGACTAAAAGCTGATGAACAGTTTTCAGAGAAAGAAATTGAAACCGCCATCATAGATCATATCCAGAAATTCTTACTGGAATTTGGAAAAGGATTTGCTTTTGTAGCCAGACAACAACATATTTCCACCGATACTTCAGACTTTTATATTGACCTTGTATTTTACAATTACATTCTTAAATGTTTTGTCATTATCGATTTAAAAACCGGGGAACTTTCCCATCAGGATATCGGGCAAATCGACATGTATGTAAGAATGTATGATGATATGAAACGTGGTGAAGGAGATAACCCAACCATCGGTATTTTACTTTGTTCCGAAAAGGATGAAACTATTGTAAAATATTCAGTACTCAATGATAAAAATAATTTATTTGCCAGCAAATACCTGCTGTACCTCCCAAAAGAAGAAGAATTAAAACAAATTATTGACCAGGACAGAATCCGTTTTGAACTGGATCAGGATAATAAAAACCCTTAATTAAAACAATCATATATCGTTATGAGCTTAACTCTAGAAGAAATCCAAGATTTCAAAGGAAAATATCCAAAACAGCTTTGGACCTTATTCACTGTAGAAATGTGGGAACGTTTCTGTTTTTATGGTATGCGCGGTGTTCTTACCATTTTCATGGTAGATCAATTAGGACTGCTTGAAGACAAGGCTAATTTACAATATGGGGCTATACAGGCTTTTATTTATGCATTTACTTTTATCGGAGGTATTTTTGCTGATAAAATCTTAGGTTTCAAAAAATCTCTTGTTTTTGGAGGTCTTATCATGTCCATTGGAAATCTTATTATTGCTCTTTCTCCACATGACTTCTTTTATTTTGGGATCACCTGTTCTATTATAGGAACCGGATTTTTCAAACCTAACATATCTTCTATGGTGGGAGAACTTTATAAAGAGGATGACCCAAGGAGGGATGCCGGATACGGACTTTTCTATGCAGGGATCAACATTGGTGGTCTTTTAGGTGGAGCGCTGTGTGTCTATCTTGGAAAGTATCACTCCTGGTCATGGTGCTTCCTGGCAGCTGCTATTGTGATGATTCTAGGACTTATTACTTTTTTTGCTACCAGAAAAACTTTAGGACCTATTGGTGATTCTCCATTACAATTTATCCCTAAATCGAAGAGAACATTACGTGAAGTATTAGTATATATTGGTGCATTACTAAGCATGCCGCTTATTTTTATCATGGTTAAAAATACAAGCTTTACAGATTATTTCATGTATCTGATCGGTATTGCGGCTGTAGGTTATTTCATTATGGAAACTTTAAAACAGACTTCTTCTTACCAGAAAAAACTGATTGCTGCTTTTGTATTTATATTCATGTATTTTGTTTTTAATTCTATTTATGAACAAAGTGGAGGCTCTCTATCTTTATTTGCCAAAGATAACCTTGTACACAGTTTACTAGGATTTGGTATGGATCCTAATGTAATTAACAACAGTGCCAATTCTTTCTTTATCATTATTTTCAGCCCACTTATCGGTTTAGCTTGGGTTGGTTTAAACAAAAAGAAACTGGAACCTAATACAATTAATAAGTTTGGAATTGGATTTTTATTTCTGGCAGCCGGGTTCTTCTTATTTTACAGTTTAAGATACTTTGCAGGGACAGACGGAAAATCTTCCCTTAACTTATTTACTTTTACCTGGCTTGTCATTACTTTCGGAGAATTATGTTTAGGGCCAATCGGAATGTCTATCATCACCAAATTATCTCCTAAGAAAATGTTCGGAATGATGATGGGATTATGGTTCTTAGCAAGTGCATTCGGACAGTTCGCTGCCGGAAAAATCGGTGCCAGCCTATCTGAATCCAACACAGGAAATACCAATATGAGTAAGCTATTAGCCTACACAGACGGATATAAAACACTGGGTATTTATGCATTAGTTGCAGGAGTGGTATTAATATTGCTTTCTTCACTCGTGAAAAAATTAATGCAGGATGTAAAATAAAAAAATAAGTAATTATGCTTATTTTTACGTAAATATCAAATTATGAAGAAAATTTTAAGCATAGTTCTCTTATTATTATTAAATTTTAGTTTTGCCCAGACTAAATGGATGACCATTGAAGAGGCTTTAAAAGCACAAAAGGAGAATCCAAAAAAAATTCTTATTGATTTTTATGCTGACTGGTGTGGCCCATGTAAAATCATGGACAAGAAAACGTATGGTCATCCTGTTCTTGCTCAAATTTTAAATGAAAATTTTTATCCTGTAAAATTTAACGCAGAAGAAAAAAAGAGTATTGAAATTTTTGGAAGAACATTTTCCAATCATAATACAGAACAGAAGAAAGGAAGAAACTCTCTACACGAGTTTACTCAATATATGAATGTAGGTGCTGTTCCAAGTACTGTATTTTTGGATGAGCACGGTGATCCGATTACTATTCTTCAGGGCGAATTATCTGCTAAGGAATTGGAACCTTACTTGGAATTAATTTCAAAGGATCTCTTTAAAAAGATCCGCACCAGAGAACAATGGGAAGATTACCAGAAAAAGTTCAAATCTAAAATCAAAGAATAATAAACAAGTAAAGTTTTACACTTTAATGGTCTCATATAAATTAAGACTTTCAATTTTTTTTGGAAGTCTTTTTTATTTTACCGAAATTCGAACCTTTATTTTTCGTACAATATTCGATTCCCGAATCTCAGATAAGAAAATGACTTTAGAAACTTCCATAGAATATGTAAAAGGAATAGGTCCGGAAAGAGCCAAACTCATCAAAAGTGTGTTGGGACTATCCACTGTAGAAGATATGCTCAACTTCTATCCTCTCCGATATCTGGATAAAAGTAAAGTGTATAAAATTTCTCAGCTTCATGAGGAAACCAGTCAGGAAATTCAATTTAAGGGAAGAATTACCCAGGTTCAGGAAATTCAGACTGGAAAAACTAAAAGGCTAACAGCTAAATTCAATGATGATACAGGAAGTATGGATCTTGTATGGTTTCAGTATTCAAAATGGCTGAAAGAGCAGCTTCCTATTAATCGGGAGGTATATATTTTCGGGAAAATCAATGTTTTTAACCGTCAGTTTTCCATGCCCCATCCCGAGATTGAGGTTGAGGAAAAGAAAGAAGGTGAAATCCGACTAAAACCTATTTATCCAAGTTCTGAGAAACTGACTAAAAGAGGGCTCAACCAAAGGTTTTTTCAAAATGCTTTAAGAAATATCTGCAAAGAGATTCCTAATCTTATTGAAGAGAATTTTCCGGAATATCTGATGAAAACTTTCAAATTTATGTCCAGGCAGCATGCTTTCCTTAATGTTCACTTTCCTAAGGATCAGGAACATTTTGACAAGGCAGATTTCAGACTAAAATTTGAAGAATCCTTCTTTTTTCAACTGGGATATGGCTTAAAGAAACTTCATCATAAAACACAGTCTTATGGTAATCCTTTCCCTATTATAGGTGACCACTTTAATGATTTCTATGAAAATCATCTTCCATTTGAACTTACGGGTGCTCAAAAAAGGGTTTTAAAGGAGATCCGAATGGATATGAAAAGACCGATTCAGATGAACAGGCTTTTACAAGGAGATGTAGGTTCTGGAAAAACAATGGTGGCTTTACTTACCATGCTTATTGCTATGGACAATGGCTTCCAAAGCTGTATAATGGCTCCTACTGAAATTCTCGCCCAGCAGCATTATAATGGAATAAAAGAGTTATTAGAAAAAACAGGAATCAATATCCGGTTGTTGACAGGATCTACCAAAGTAAAAGAAAGAAGAATTATTCATGAAGAACTGGAAAACGGTACACTTTCTATTCTTGTAGGAACCCATGCGATTCTGGAAGATAAGGTTAAATTCAAAAATCTTGGTTTAGCTATCATTGATGAGCAGCACCGATTCGGAGTGGCACAAAGAGCTAAACTTTGGGCTAAAAATAAAATTCCGCCTCATATTCTGGTAATGACGGCAACACCTATTCCGAGGACATTGGCCATGAGCTTTTATTCTGATCTTGATGTTTCTGTGATTGACGAAATGCCTGTTGGAAGAAAACCGATTATTACAGCTCATAGACGAGAGAAAGACAGATTGTATGTGTATAATTTCTGTAAAGATGAAATCAAAAAAGGAAGACAAGTTTATTTTGTATATCCCTTGATTGAAGAGTCTGAAAAGTTGGATTATAAAAATCTTATGGAAGGATTGGAGCACGTGATGGATTTCTTCTCTGATTATAATGTCACCATGCTGCACGGGAAAATGAAACCGGATGAAAAAGATGCTGCTATGACCTATTTTGCATCAGGAAAGGCAGAAATTATGGTCGCAACAACTGTAATAGAAGTGGGGGTAAATGTTCCCAATGCTTCCGTAATGGTCATTGAAAGTTCTGAAAGGTTTGGGCTTTCACAGCTTCATCAGCTTAGAGGACGGGTAGGAAGAGGAGCTGAGCAAAGCTATTGTATACTCATGACTTCTGATAAACTATCTAAAGAAAGCAGAACCCGTGTTAAAACGATGACAGAAACCAATGATGGCTTTAAAATCTCTGAAGTAGATATGCAGCTTCGTGGCCCCGGCGATATTCTGGGAACTCAGCAAAGTGGTGTTGTAGATTTTAAAAGGCTGGATTTAGTGAATGATTCGGCAATTATAAAAACCACCAAAAATACAGTCGACAGAATACTGGAAGCAGATCCTATGCTCACAAGACAGGACAATCTGATTATAAAAAATTACTATATAAAGTATTACAAAGGGAAAAATAAATGGAGTAAGATTTCATAAAAAAAACCACAGAAAAAATATTCCTGTGGTTCCCTTATAAAACTGTTATTTAGAAGAAATTACTTTTGGTCTGCTTTAAAAATTTATTTTAATAGCTTATGCTTAATATTTTGTGATGTGGTGTGAAAATATCTATATATTATTTGAAGATAAGCCTCCACTATTAAAATAAATTATAAAAAAACAAAATGAATTATTTTTCCAACTTGCTTATTATAAAAACTAACTGTGTCTAGCTGGAGATGAGGGAATGAAACGAATAAAAATATCTCCAACTGCTTCAAGTTTTCATGATTGTACCGTTTTGTTTAAAGATCTTCTATGCTTTAAAATTGGAAATGAATATAACTCATTTTGTTTACATCGTGATTTTATATATTTTCTGTAGAAACAATTACTTTTCATTCATCTGTATCTTCATCTATATATTTAAATTTGTGTCACTGAGTTTACATTTACAAATGTCCGAATATTAACGCTCTTCTTTTTTATATTATTTCAATTATTAGTTATAAAATTTTCACTTTAAAGTGAATATTATACATTAAATAACTTTTGCTTTTCTAAAACAGAAAGGCAAGAAACTACCTATTCATCATAATTTTAGAATAAAATTATCTTTATTTAGACCTGAAGTATGGTACTGCCAGTTTATCGTAATAACTTCTGTAAGCACCTTCTTTAAAGTTTCAAAATCAGAAGGCTTTCTCATACAGATATTATTTCCTTTTACGAAAGCTTCTTCAATTTCATTTTCAGAAATTTCATCATCATAAATAGCGGTCACCATGTTACTGAACTTTGAGTTCGTTTTCACCTCATCAATACATTCCATACTGTTTTTCCCTGGAATAGTATATTTAATAAAGGTGATCTCAGGAACTACAGCATCTTTATTATTCAGATATTCCATGAGGTCAATTCCGTTATGGAAACATTGAACTTTTATAGAGATCTTCAGCTCTTTAAATATATTTTTAAAAAAAATTAATGTGTTTTCATCGTTATCTGTTACAATTACGTTCAGAAATTCTTTATTCATACTGCATTTTAGGGTTTGTTACCGTGCTTTGGGCTCTTCTTCTTTTCCCAATGATCTTTTGAAACTGTGAAGGTGTAATTCCTGTCGTATTCTTAAACTGAGTACTTAAATGCGCCACACTGGAATAATTCAACTTATGGGCAATTTCAGTCAGGCTTTGCTTATTTCTTATAATCAGAGCTTTTGCATGTTCTATTTTCTGGAGAATAATAAAATTCTCGATGGAAGTGTACGCCACTTCTGAAAACAGATTGGAAAGATATCCATAACTGTGATTCAGTTTTTCAGCAATATAAATAGATGCTTTCACTGGAATAATTTCTTCAGAAAAGACAAGTTCCACAATGGCATCTTTTATTTTCTGTACCAAAGCCGTTTTCTGGCTTTCAATGATCTCAATACCATAATCACCAAGATTTTTCTTGAAAAGATTATGTTGCTCTTGCGTAAAGGGTTCATAGAACTCCACCTCGCCGAAGTTCAGCAACCGGTATTTCAACCCGTGCTCCTTCAGTTTTTCGTCCAATACCTTTTTACAAAGGGCATTGAAATCAAATTTAACGTACATTTTCATCCTGGTATAAGTAAGCCTATTTTTTTAGTAAATATAACAATTTATTTCAATTAAATGTGAAATAGGAAATATTTTTTTAACATAATATAAATACGCAAAAACTCCTGTATCCGAAAATACAGGAATTTAAACACTAAGGATGAAAAAAATATACTGATAAAAAGCTATGTCAGCTCAAAACCAAGCATATGAATGTATTATTTAATAAGTGATTTGGTTCTGAAACAAAGATGATTCAAAAAAAGAAATCACCCGTTATAGAATTACAGGATAAAGTTACAAAATTTTAAGTCAATTATTCGTGAATTAGGAATTCCATTAAGAAATCATCCATTACAAATCCGTTACCAATATCGAATACACCCTCCCCATAAACCTTGTAGCCTTGGGATTCATAGAAATTTCTGGCAGCATTATTTTTATTTACGTTCAGGATAATTCTTTGATTACCCTTTTCAGAAACTTTCTTATTTAAAAACTGAAGTGCATCTTTTCCAAATCCTTTTCCTTTACTTTCCGGAACCAGATAAATCCGGTGAAGTTTTGTGGTTTTATCCTCATAATTATGCTCATATCCAATAAATCCTTCATAAGAATCGTTATGTTCATCAAAAATCAGATAATAATGATAATCGGGATTCTGAAGATGGACTCCAATCTCGTGTTCTGAATACATTTCAGAAAGCATATACTCCATTTGTTCTACTGAAAGGATCTCTGCATAGGCATTTTCCCATGATCTTCTTGCCAGATCCTGAATCAAGGGAATATCTTTCCCTGTTGCTTGTATTAATTTCATATTTTAAGGATTATGATTAAAAAAAGTGAAAAGCCTGAACTTTTCACTTTTATATTTGATTAATAAATGGTTGTTAACGTTATATCATTGAATTTAATCTCAAGTCATAACGTTCCCATACATTAAATGTTGGCCATTTCAGCTTTAATTTTAGCATAAAGTCCTTCTGAAGCCTGTACTAATGGAAGTCTCAAATAATTCTTGATAATTCCTTTTTCAGCTAATACTACTTTAATTCCACAAGGGTTTCCTTCTGCGAAAATAAGACGTGTAATTTCAACCAGCTTGTTATGGATCTCATAAGCTTCTTTTACCTTTCCTTCAAATGCTAATTGTACCATCGTAGAGAATTCTTTTGGATATCCTTGTCCAATTACAGAAATTACCCCGTTTCCACCAGCTAATGTTACAGGAAGAGTAAACTCATCATCTCCGGAAACCAAAGAGAATCCTTCTGGTTTCTTTCTAAGGATATCAAAATACTGTAAGATATTAGGTGCTGCTTCTTTAATCATTAATAGATTTGGAAATTCTTTTGCAAGACGAATTGTAGTATCCGCTTCAACGTTTTGTCCTGTTCTGGATGGAACATTATAAATGATAATATTTTTTCCAGTAGAAGCTAACGCTTTATAATGCTGGTAAAGACCTTCTTGGTTTGGTTTATTATAATATGGAGATACAGAAAGTACGGCTTCAAATGCAGAAAGATCTGCTTCTTCAATCTGTTTCTTGACCTCAAGAGTATTGTTACCGCCAATTCCTAAAACTAAAGGAAGACGTTTATTATTCACCTTAATGATATGCTCAATTACCTGTTTCTTCTCATCATCAGAAAGCGTTGCGGCTTCAGCCGTAGTTCCCAATACCACCAAATAATTGGTTCCGTTATCAATGTTATAATCAATCAGTTTTGTTAAACTGTCGAAGTCAACGGATAAATCTTCATTAAAGGGTGTTACCAGCGCAACACCTACTCCTTTTAAAATGCTCATCTGTTCGAATTATTTTTGCCAAATTTAATCATTTACAATAAGAATTTATAATAAATAATAATGTTTTATTATACATATAGTTATATTTGCATATACTAAAAGATATTATGGAATCGTTATGACCAAAATTGTTTAAAAAAACACTGAAATAACTAGCGATTGTATATAATCTTTATAAAAAATAATTTACAACATATGAAAAATAAATTCTTGTTACTAGGAATTGCTCTGGCATCTCTTACGGCATGCAAAACGGCTTCTACGCCGCAGCTTATGACTGTAAAGACCCAGAAAAATATTTCTATTAATAATGAGCTAAAGAATGATGATGAGTTTGTAAAATTTATAGAACCCTATAAGCTGAAACTGGATAAAGAGATGAACCAAAAAATCTCCCACACCAATACTGATCTTACCAAACAGGGAGATAACAGCAATCTGGGGAATCTTTTAGCTGATTATACCCTTGAAGGTGGAGATGAATGGACGAAAACTCATCTTAAAAAAAATGTAGATGCTGCTTTGATTAATATTGGGGGAATACGTACTACTATTGGAAAGGGTGACATTATGCTAAAAAACCTTTTTGAGGTAATGCCTTTCGAAAATGAGCTAATTATTGTAAAAATGAAAGGAGCAGATTTGCCCGGGCTTTTTCAATATTATGCCAAAACACAGGTCAATAACCCGGTTTCACACTTATATATTGAAACAAAAAACGGACAATTAACCCAATCTTTAATTAACGGAAAAGAAGTAGATCCAGGGAAAGACTACTATATTGCCACTTCAGACTATCTTGCGCTGGGAGGTGATAATATGAGTTTCTTTGCAAAAGGAGAATCAATTCCTACGGGAATCAAACTTAGAGATTTGTATATTGATTATTTCAAAAGAAATCCTGAAATCGTGTCTCCTACAGATGTACGTTTAAATTTTATCGGTAAAAAGTAATGGATAGAAAAAGTTTTTTAAAAGCAATAGGTGGCGGATCTTTAGCAATGGCTTTAGCTCCCAATATGATGATGGCGGAAGAGTTAAAAATTCTTGACTTAAAATCCGCAAATAAACTGACCATCCTTCATACTAATGACCAGCACAGCAGAATAGAGCCTTTTGATGCAAGCTATACAAAAAATCCTAATCAGGGAGGTTTTGCAAGAAGAGCCAGCTTAATTCAGCAAATCAGAAATCAGGAAAGCAATGTACTTCTTCTTGATTCAGGAGATATTTTCCAGGGAACTCCTTATTTTAACTTCTTTGGGGGTGAATTGGAGTTCAAATTAATGTCCATGATGAAGTATGATGCTTCTACCATGGGAAATCATGATTTTGATAATGGGCTTGAAGGGTTTTTAAAGGTTCTTCCCAACGCACAGTTTCCATTTATCTGTTCTAATTACGATTTTAAGAATACTATTCTGGACGGAAAAACATCTCCTTATAAGATTTTCAACAAAAACGGAATCAAAGTGGGGATTTTTGGAGTAGGTATCCAGCTAGATGGCCTTGTAGGTAAAAAGCAATATGCAGAAACCGTTTATTCTAATCCTATTGAGGTAGCACAACAGTATTCAAACTTTTTGAAAAAAGAACAGAAGTGTGATCTTGTCATTTGTCTTTCACATATTGGATACGATTACAAAGATGAACCGAATAAGATCAGTGATAAAATTTTAGCCGCCAACACAGAAAATATTGATATTATTCTGGGAGGTCATACGCATACATTCTTACCAGAACCTCAAACATTCACCAACAGACAAGGCAAAAACGTCCTTGTTAACCAGGTAGGATGGGCAGGACTTCTTTTGGGCAGAATAGATTTTTATTTTGACACAAACAAAAACATACAACATATTTCCTGGAATAACCAGGCAATAGACAGCAGCATAATAGCATAACATGAAAAAACTCTCTCTAATTTCTCTTGGTATTTTAGCCTCTCTGCAGTTTACAAAAGCGCAGATCATTTCGTCAAAAAAATGGGCAGATCTCTTTTCCTATAATAATGTCTTAGCAATGAAAGAAGACAATGGAAAAATAGTAGCTGCTACTGAAAACGGAATATTTTATTATACCATATCAACAGGAGAAATTACGAAGTTGTCTAAAGCAAACGGTCTTCATAATATAGGGATAACAGCCTTTGATTATGATCCTAAAAGTAAAACAGCGCTTATTGGTTATGAAAATGGTGCTATAGATGTAGTAACACCTAACGACGTAAAATATATTGTTGACATTCCTATTGCTGCCGGCTATAATGGAAACAAAAGAATAAACCATATTTCTATATCAGGAGATAAAGCAGCCGTTTCCGTAGGTTATGGAGTATCTATCTTTAATATAAAAAAGAAAGAATTTGGAGATACTGCATTTTTCCTGAGCGGAGGTGTATTTGAAGCCAGTAATGAAGCTACAATTTTCGGGAACAAGGTATTTTCCGTAACCAACTCTGGTTTGAAAAGCCATGAAATGAACAATACGTTTCCGGCATATTCTACATGGGTTACTGAAATCCCCGGAGCATTCAAACATATTGACTCCGAATCAGAATTAGCATTTTCTTCTGCTACCGTTGCTTACATCTATAATAATGGAACTCCTATACAATTACCAATCAACCTTTCGAATATTAAGGATGTGGTTGTAACAGATAATAATATAGTAGTTACAGACAGTAGAGTATATACTTTTGGACTTAACGGTACTTATTCTAATGCTGTAGATTTTGGGGAGCAATGTAATACTTCTATTGTAGCAGGGGGAAGATTATTTGGAGGAACTGTGCTATCAGGAATAAAAGATGAAAGTAATCATACTTATAAACCATCCGGGCCTCACTTTAATTTTGCTCATAAAATAAGTTTATATGAGAATAACCAAATCCTGGTTTCCAGCGGTGCAAGAGCCGGAAGATATAATTTCCCTGTAAATAATCCTAAAAGACCTGGTTTTTACTATTTTAATGGTACAGAATGGATCTACCCTTCTTATTTTAATACATTTACAGGAGAAATAGATATTTTAGATGTTATTTTAAATCCTCTTGATCATAGTGAAGTTCTTTTCACCAACTATACCATGCTGAATCAAGGAATTTATAAACTGAAATACAATACAGCCAATAAAGACTTTGATTTTGTAAAACGCTACAGTGTACAGGCTACGGACTATAGCCGACGAACTGTAGGTCTTGCTACCGATACAAAAAATAATATTTTTGCCACTTTTGCCTTTAATGATGGCGGCCCGGCGGTAGCCATGTATGATAAGGCTACCGATGATTTCATTCTTAAAGTTTTTGCTTTTAAAAGCCCGGCAGTACAAAAACCGGTAGCGTATGAAAATATGCTGTGGATTCCTTTACCAAGAGCAAACTCTTTTTGGGTATATGATTATAAAGATGCTGTCAACCTTTCTGATGATACAGATTATATATTAAAGGAGTCAAATGGATTTTCTGCTAATGCAGCAGGATCAATATGTGTCGCTTTTAGTAAATCAGGAGATGCTTGGATTGGTACAGACAGTGGTCTAAGAGTTTTACCTAATGCTGTTAAAGAAATAAAAACTCCGGAACCTAAAGTTGAGCCTATCATTATAGAGCAAAACGGTCTTGGTGAGGAGCTTTTCAGAGATTCAAGTATTCTTCAGGTAGAAGTAGATGCAGGAGATTACAAATGGGTTTCTATAGAAGGTGGTGGTGTATATTATCTTTCTGCGGATGGTCAGAAGACTATCAAGCACTTTACCATGGAAAATTCTCCTCTTCCTACCAATAGTGTTACCGATATAAAGGTAGATAAAAAAACAGGAAAGGTATATTTTGTAACGTATAACGGGATTGTAACGTATCAGGGAGATGTATCTGATGTCACTTCCGGTTTCGGAGATGTGGTAGTATATCCTAATCCTGTTGTTTATTCTAATTTCAAAGGAAAAGTTACCATCAAAGGATTAGCAGAAAAAACCAACATAAGAATTACAGACGCTGCAGGAAATGTTGTACATTCAGCAGTGGCACGAGGTGGGTATTATGAATGGGATCTTAATAACCAGAAAGGTACCCGAGTAGCATCAGGAATTTACTTTGTATTAATGACCAATGAAGATGGTTCTGATAAAGCGACAGCCAAAATAGGCGTAGTCAATTAATGAATACACAAAACTGTTTTTTACTTTCATTCATCAAATATGGGGAGAACGATGCGGTATTGCATTGTTTTACTGAAGAGGATGGTTTTCAGTCTTATTTTCTAAAGGGAATTTATTCCAGAAAAAATAAAAAGAAAGCCTTCCTGCAACCCTTGAACAAATTGAACTTTTCCATTAGCCCTGCACGAGGCAATGGAATACCCACAATCTCAAAATTTGAGCTTGTAAAAAGCAATGATATGTATACTGATATTAAAGCCAGTACAGTCATATTTTTTATTGCAGACTTTCTAAATCAGGTTTTAAGACTTGAAAATAAAAACCCTAATATTTTTCTAAGTATAGAAAGATTTATGAATGAGCTTGAACAGCAAAACTATCAATGTCATTTGTTGTTTTTGCTTGTTATCTTAAAAGTACAGGGTGTTGCTCCATTAATAGGTGAGGGAAACTTTTTAGATCCGGAAACCGGAACATTTTCTTCTGTTCCCTCACATCAGCTATTCAACGAAGAGATATCTAATATTTGGAAAAACATCATCAGTGCGGAAAATCTTTATCGTGTAAAAATACATTCTTCTTTAAGAAAAGATTTTCTGGATAGTCTTTTGGTATATTACCATTACCATATTACAGATTTTAAAAATCCTACATCACTGGAAGTAATACAGCAGATATTTGAATAATATAAAGGCAAAGAAAGCTGATTGATAAAGCATAAAAGACAATTTACAGTATTTCCTATATATGTTTTTTGTTTTTATAACCTCATCTATGAGTAGTATTCTTCACTATTTCAGCTTCCTCAACCTTTTTTATTTCTTTTTATCTTCTTCTACATCTTCAGGCATTTCCGTTTCAGATTCGGCAATCTCTTTTTTGGAAAACCTTGGCTGTAATATTTTGGCAATAAGCCCCGTCCAGCCTGTTTGATGAGAGGCTCCTACTCCACGACCGTTATCTCCATGGAAATATTCATAGAATAAAATATAATCCTTAAAATCAGGATCAGTCTGAAATCTTTCATACTGCCCGTGTACAGGTCGTTTCCCGCTTTCATCTTTCAGGAATATCTTAGCCAGTCTTTTATTTAAAGAATCTGCAATCTGATCCAAATTCAAATAATTGCCACTTCCGGTAGGATATTCAATCAGAAAATCTGGACTATAATAAAAGAAAAACCGCTGAAGGCTATCAATAATCAGAAAATTAATAGGGAACCAAATCGGGCCTCGCCAATTGCTGTTTCCTCCAAATAGTCCGCTGTCACTTTCTGCCGGGGTATACTTTACCCAGTAATCAGTTTCATTAAGATTTATCGTATAGGGATTCTGTTCATATTCCTTAGAAAGTGCTCTTATTCCATACTCACTTAGGAATTCATCGGGATTCAGCATTCTGGCCAGTAATCTTTTTAATCGATGTCCTCGCAACAAAGATAGAAGGTGTTTGGAATCCTGTCCTTTCACTTCCCATCTAGAAACCAATGCTGCTAATTCCGGTTTATTATCCAATACCCATTTCATTCTTTTCTTGAAATTAGGTAGACTTTCTAACATTTCATCATCTATCACCTCAACAGCAAACATGGGAATTAATCCTACGATCGTTCTTAGTCGTAAATACATATGAGTACCATCATTGGAGGCGATAGCATCATAAAAGAATTCATCTTCCTCATCCCAAAGGCTAAAGTTTTCATCTCCCATATTATCCAATGAATTGGCAATCGCCAGGAAATGCTCAAAAAACTTCATCGCCATTTCTTCATATACATTATTATATAAGGCTAATTCCAATGCGATCCGCATCATATTCAGAGCAAACATAGCCATCCAACTTGTTCCGTCCGACTGCTCCAATTGCTCTCCATTGGGTAAAACAGAGTTTCTATCAAAAACACCTATATTATCAAGCCCTAAGAATCCACCCTCAAAAATATTATTCCCATTGATATCCTTTTTATTGACCCACCAGGTAAAATTCATCAACAGCTTTTGAAAAGCACTTTCTAAAAATTCCAGATCTGGTTTTTCTTTTAAATATTCATCTATTTTAAATACTCTGAAAACAGCCCAGGCATGTACCGGAGGATTCACATCACTCAAATTCCATTCATAGGCAGGCAGCTGCCCGTTAGGATGCATATACCATTCAAATAAGAAAAGTTTAAGCTGATGCTTGGCAAAATCCGGATCAATTAATGAAAAACTGATAGTATGAAAAGCAAGATCCCAGGTTGCATACCACGGATATTCCCATTTGTCGGGCATAGAAATAATATGCTCATTATTAAGATGCTTCCAATCATAATTTCTGATTTTTTCTCGAGATTTAGGCGGGGGCATTTCTGCCGGATCACCTTTCAGCCATTTTTCGACATTGTAATGGTAAAACATTTTGTTCCACAACATTCCGGCAAATGCCTGTCTTTGTATTAATTTTTCATCTTCTGAATGAATTCCTTTCTGAATCTCAGCATAAAATTCATCCGCTTCTTTATGTCTTATTTCAAAAGTAGCTTCAAAATCACTGAACGGATCTTTTAGCTCTTTATCAGAAATCCTGAACTCATATACTTTAGATTCTTTAGCTTTAAAATTTTCATCTATAAAAAAAGAAGCTTTTGTCCCTGTATTGTTTGGATTTATCGCTTGAGAATTTCCAGTAAGAATAAAATCATTGATCCCATCCTTGCAGTACTTTGACTCATTGGAAGACTGATAAAGCTTTTGGTTATTGGTTTCGTTATTACAAAAGAGTATTTTTGAAGATTGCTTTGCGTAAACATTCTTTACTTCAAGATCCTGATGATTGATCTTTATGTGGTTGGCTTCCTCAGCAGATAATTGAGGTTTATAATCATCATATCCCCATTTCCACGTATTTCTGAACCAGGTTGTTGGTAAGATGACTAAAGCAGCATCTTTTTCAGCTTTATTTATGATTGTGAGCCTGATAAGAATATCATTCTGACTCTCTTTTGCATATTCAATAAAAATATCGAAATACTCATTCTGTTCAAGAATTCCGGTATCAATTAATTCATATTCAGGTTCATTTTTACTTCTTTCAGCATTGGTTTTAATCAAATCGTCATAAGGAAAAGCATTTTGAGGATATTTATACAACATCTTCATATAAGAATGGGTAGGTGTTGAATCCAGATAATAAAAATACTCTTTTACGTCCTCACCATGATTACCTTGTCCGTTGGTAAGTCCAAAGAACCGTTCTTTTACCATCTTGTCTTTCTTATTCCAAAAACCAATAGAAAAGACAAGCTTTTGAACATCATCACATATTCCACAGATCCCTTCTTCACCCCATCTATATGTTTTGGCTTCTGCGGTATCATGGCTGGTATAATTCCATGCATCACCATTTTCACTGTAATCTTCACGAACGAGTCCCCATTCACGGTTACTGACGTAAGGCCCCCATTTCTTCCATGAAATATCCGAAACTCTCTGCTTTTCTGACATAAGTGTTAATTATAAGTAATGAGTAATAAACAATGAGTACTATGTATCAAGTTGTAATATATATTAATAACAACAATTCTTAAACTTGAAACCCAAAGCTCTTATCCGCCTGTAGAGAAGCTCTCAAACGTAGTCATACCTCCATCGACGAAAATACTGGTTCCGGTAATGTAATCGGCTAGATCACTCGCAAGAAATGCAGCTAGATTTCCTATATCCTGTGGTTGCCCGATTCTGTTATAAGGAATGAGTGTGAGAAGTGAATTGAGTGCTTCCGGTGTACTCCATGCATCTTTATTGATGGGTGTTTGGATTGCCCCAGGGCAAATAGAATTAACACGAATCTTATCTGCCCCATATTCCTGAGCTAAAGTCTGCATCAGCATTCTGATTGCTCCTTTACTGGAAGCATAATTCGCATGTCCTGCCCAGGGAATAATTTCGTGTACAGAACTGATATGAATAATTTTTCCACAAGCGATAGAACGAGATGGATCTATTCCCCTACGGAGAAATTCCTTAATGGCTTCCCTCGCACAAAGAAACTGCCCTGTAAGATTAACTCCTATTACGGCATTCCATTGGTCTAAAGTCATTTCAGTAAATTTAGCATCTTTCTGAACTCCTGCATTATTGACCAAAATGTCTATAGTTCCAAATTCAGAAATAACATCCTGAAACATCTTGATCACCTGATCTTCCTGAGAAACATCACATTGATATGTAATTCCCTGTCCCCCAGCATCTGTAATTACTTTCAATACGGATTGAGCTTCATCCCGAGATCTTGGTGAAGAATGATTAACAATAACAATTGCACCTGCTGAAGCTAATGATTTTGCAATGCCGGAACCAATCCCGCTGGAGGCTCCTGTAACCACTGCGACCTGATTGTGAAGTGATATTTCCATATTTGTAAATTGATGTTACTCAAAGTTATGGAAACAAATCAGCAGTAAAAAGATTATAATTTTAAAATTTTATTAAAGTTTTTTATGCATAAGATATTGAGGCCCGCTTCTTCCAACTCTTGTCCTGCCATCATAGATATAACCAGCCTTCAGATAGATATGATATGCTGAATCGTTTTTCTGGTTAACAGCCAAAACAATTTCACCACAATATTTAAAATGATCTCTTACAAACTCATCCAGCTTCATCATCGCCACTTTTCCTATTCCTTTGCCCTGCATGGCGGGATTTACAGATAAAGATCTCACTAAAACTGAATTTCTATTATCTGTAAGCTCTAATTTATCTTCACCAAAATCAAGTACAAAGAAACCTACTGCTATATTGTCATCCAAAATGGTAATGGGAAAGGCATCACTTCCATTCCTTTTTTCAATATTCTTCAAGGCTTGATCTACTGTAGCTGTAAAACGCTGCTGCCCTTCATCCAAATCATAGTTAAGCTGTGAAAGATGTTTTTCAGGGCTAAAAAATTCTAAACTTACCATAATTAGTGATGATAGATATCTTCATACATTACCCCTGCACGTATTTCCACCGGAAGTTTGTTTTCTTCAGGAACAATAGGACAATTATAATCATAAGCATTATAGGCGCAATACGGATGATAAGACTGGTTAAAATCAAGAACGATGGTATTTCCTTTGGGGATTTTCAGATCCAGGTATTTTCCACCGCCATAGGTTTCTTTTTCATTCGTTGCATCACGGAATGGCAGAAAAAGGTCATTTTTATATTTTTCCTGTTTGATCAGATCCAGGCTCTGATACAAGGTTAATGTATAAGATTTTCCATCAATTTTGAATGTTGCCTTTCCATATTCCCTATAGGATTTTGTTTTTCCTGAGGAAGTCGGCAGATCAAAAGGCTTGGGATCTTCAGTTTTAACAAATTTAGCAACCACACGATATTTCATATCAATCGGAAAGAATGGGTGCTTTTTAAAATTCTTAAAATTATCCCCACGCAAAGGAGTTTCCTTAGGATCCAGGTATTCTTTATCAAGATCTTTTTGAAATTTTTTCACTGCCATTACTTCTTTAGAGTCTATTTTTTGTGAAAAGGCTAATAGCGGTAGCAGTAAAAAGATCAATATATATTTTTTCATGAGCTTTTAAATTATAAGTAAAACTATGAATTTTCAAGGTATGAAAGTTAAAACTCTACTAAAAAAGCATAATCTGTTTTAAATAAAATTCTACATTAAGAACATAGCATACTTTTTGAGCAGCATAGCCCATGGACAGAAAGAATTTCATCAAAACAAGCTTACTTGCTATTTCAGGTTTTTATTTCCTGCAATCGGATATTCTTCAGGCTGCTGAACGAAGTGTCAACAAAGAGAAAGAAATTGTAGATGCTCCTATCATTATTGTTGGAAGCGGTTATGGTGGTGCTGTATCAGCTCTGCGTCTATGTGAAGCCGGAAAAAAAGTTGTCTTACTGGAAATGGGTCTTAATTGGGAAAAAGCAAAAATTCCTTTTTCTAATCTTTTGAAACCCGGGAAAAGTTCAGCTTGGCTTAAAAAGAAAAGTATTGCTCCTTTCATGAATATATTCTCCCTGACTCCTTTTACCGGAACATTGGATCGTCTGGACTTTGAAAATGTAAACATTTGGGTAGGAAGAGGTGTGGGTGGAGGTTCACTCGTTAACGGTGGAATGGCTGTAACTCCCAAGGAAAGCTATTTCAAAGAAGTTTTCCCCCATCTTAATGCTGACAAATTTTATAGCCATTACTTTCCTCTGGTACGAGAGGAGCTCAAAGTAAATGTGATTGATGAGCAGTTTCTAAAAGACTGTCCTTACTACAAATTCACAAGAGTAGGTGAAGAAGAAGCCCACAAAGCAGGTTTCAAAACCATACGAGTTCCCAATGTGTATGATTTTAAATATATGGAAAGAGAATTTCGAAATGAAGTTCCCCGTTCTGCCCTCAATACAGAAGTCATTTATGGAAATAACCATGGAAAAAACAGTTTAGACAAAACCTATCTGAAAAAAGCACTGGCCACCGGAAATCTTGAAATATTGGATCTTCATTGTGTAGATCATCTTCAACTGAATGATGATAAAAGCTACACATTGCATGTGCATCAAATTGACACCTCCGGAAATAATGTTGCCGATAAGGTTTTTCATTGTAAAAAACTGATTCTCTCTGCAGGAACGATGGGAACTTTACAACTTCTGCTGCATTCTAATGCGGTAAATAGTTTTCCTATTCATGAAAAAATCGGAAAGAATTGGGGAAACAACGGGAATTTTATGACGGGAAGAAACTGGGTAAAGCCACTATCAGGCGGTACGGGTTCTAAACAATCTACGATTCCTGTGGGCGGTATTGATAACTGGGAGGATAAAGACCATCCTTTTTTCACTGAAATTGCTCCTTTACCAATGGGGATGGATGTTGCTACAGCATTATATTTACTCATCAACAGAGTAGATAAAAAAGGGGAAGTAATTTATGATACAATCAACAAGAAAATTACTTTGAATTGGGATGAAAGCAATACCCTCAAAATGAGAGAGAATGCCAAATATTTTATCCGAAAAATGAATAAAGCAAATGGAGGTACCAGAAGTCATCTGTTGTTCAAAAATGGCTTTGGAGCAGATATTTGTTATCATCCACTTGGTGGTTGTGTTTTGGGGGAAGCCACCAATGAGTTTGGAAAACTAAAAGATCATGAAAACCTTTATGTATTGGACGATTCTTTAATACCCGGAACCATTGGAGTCAATCCATTTGTAACGATTACAGCCATTGCAGAATATTGTATTGAAAATCTTATCCAACAAAAAGAATTTGCATGAAATTAAGGAAGTTCTTTCACTTCCGAAAGATAATTGCGGATATCATTTTCAAGTTGAAGAGGATAAAGTAAGCCTAATTTTGTTGCTAAAACAGTTCCCAGTTCATGAACGAGATCGGCATAGGCAAACAAAGCTGTCCAGTTTTCCTCTATATCACTTCCTGAAAAAGTAGCTTCTACTCTACTCCACAATTCTGAAGAAAGATACTTTTTGAAAAGTCTTCCATGTTTGTTGGTGGTTATGGTATTCCAGTCATAAGAACTTGCAATATACCATTCAATTAAAGGAACCAGATAGTCTGTTCTCAATATATTTTCAGACATGAATTTAGCATAGAAAACATCTCCTCTTTTAAGACATTTTGCCACGTATGTTGTATCCCACCAGAAGTCATTAAGCAGCTGATGAAACTTCTTCTCCGTTGGTTGATGAATCATAATAGATTGATAAGTGGGAGTCTTTAGATCTTTCGTAAGATTATCTTTATCAATCAAAACTTTATAGCCCAGATCCCAATCATCAGGAAGTATTTCCTCCTGAACTTCCTTACAAAATTCAGAAACCTGATAAAGCTTAAAATCAACTTTTATATGATCTTTGTACAACACCATCTTCATGGCATGTTTTCCTTCAAAGACGGTATCATCTTCTTCGATCATAGAAATAGGTTCTCCAAAAAGCCTGATCCATTCATGTTGCTCTTCATAAGCCTTTCTGCTTACAAAAACGAGTTCTACATCAAGGTCACTAAAGTCATCTACCGGAGCATAGGGATTAACCAATGAACTGGTTAAAAGAACAGCCCGAATATCCGGATTGTTTTCTGCCCAATGAATAATTTGTTCCAGCTTTTCGTCTCTTATTTTCATATTAATAAGATTCTGATATTTTCACTCGATAGACATCTGAGGAGTTTCTTTTTATGGATTCCACAAAAAAGCCACCTTCTTCAGGAATAACTTCTTTAAGATCGAAACTTTTACAATCCTTTGGTAGTCCTGAAAAAATTAAAGTAAACCAAAAGTCCTGCATAAAAGGAACAGGTGTCCAATAAGGAGAAATTGAAATATTCTCCGCATGAATCAGCTTGCTTCTATGTTCAGACTGGTTATCAAAAAGATAGGTTGAATGCCAGATCCTGATCAGATTTCCTAAAAATGGCGAGGCAGGAAAACAACAGTGTACAATCACCTGCTTCTCTTCTTCTACCTTTGTCTGAAGAGATTCCAGGAGTTCTTTTGCAATGACCGGCTTTATAACAATTTCTTCCAACTTTTATAAGCAATAAGTGATGAGCAATGAATAATACTGTTTATACTGCTTATTATTCATTGCTCATTATTAATATTAGTATTCTAATTCTAGCTTTTCCTTTGTATATTCTCTTACCTTTTCAGTAAGTTCAGGATTCTCTGCCAGTTTTTGCCCGTATGACGGAATCATTTCCAGCAACTTGTCTTTCCATTCTCCGTTAAGTTTTTCAGGGAAACATTTCTCAAGAACATTAAGCATTGCCTGTACTGCTGTAGAAGCTCCCGGTGATGCCCCTAATAGAGAAGCAATGGTACCGTTTTTATTTACTACTACTTCCGTTCCGAATTCCAGCTTCCCGCCTAGTTTATCATCTTTTTTAATAATCTGAACTCTTTGACCTGCTACTTTCAATTCCCAATCTTCTTCTTTAGCATCTTTAATAAATTCTCTTAAATGCTGCATTCTTTGAGATTTGGTCATCGCTACCTGTTGAATAAGATATTTAGTCAGCGGAAGATTATGCCACCATGCTCCAAATAAAGATTTTAAATTTTTGGTATTCACACTTTCCGGTAAATCCAGATAACTTCCTTCTTTAAGGAATTTTGTAGAAAATCCTGCAAAAGGCCCAAAAAGAAGTGCCTTTTGACCATCGATGATCCTAAGATCAAGGTGAGGAACAGACATTGGCGGAGCATCTACTGTTGCTTGTGTATATACTTTAGCCTGATGTTTCTCTACCAATTCCTGGTTATGAGTTACCAGCCATTGCCCGGAAACCGGAAAACCTCCGTATCCTTCACTTTCTTTAATATCTGAACTATCCAATAATGGAAGAGCATATCCTCCAGCTCCAATGAATACAAAGTCTGCATTCACCTCTTGCTTGTGGCTGTGAATTCTATCCTTCACCTTCATTTCCCATTTCCCATCTTCTTTAGGACTAATATCCTTCACTTCGTGATATAAGAACACTTCAACTTTTGAATCTTCCAAAAGATGTCTACCCATTTTTCTGGTCAATGTTCCGAAGTTAACATCTGTTCCCATATCCATTTTGGTAGCAGCCATTACTTCAGACTTGTTTCTTTTGCTCATTACCAATGGAATCCATTCTCTCAGTTTATCATGATCTGTAGAAAATTCCATTCCTGAGAAAAGAACAGACTCAGACATTTTATCATGACGTTTTTTAAGATATTCGGCATCTTTTTCACCAAATACCAAACTCATGTGTGGACAAGAATTGATGAAGTCCTTGGGTTCCTGGATATATCCTTTCGCTAATAAATATGCCCAGAATTGCTTTGAAACTTCAAACTGTTCGGCAATACTCTCTGCTTTCTTGATATCAACAGTACCATCCGGGTTTTCCGGTGTATAATTTAGCTCACAAAATGCGGAGTGACCTGTTCCGGCGTTGTTCCAAGCAGCTGTACTTTCTTTGGCAAACCTTCCTAGTCTTTCGAAGATGGCAATTTCAAGTTTTGGATCAAATTCATGAAGCAGCGTTGCTAAAGTGGCGCTCATGATTCCGCCCCCTATCAGTACAACGTCGTATTTAGGTTTCGGTGTTCTGCTTGTAAGCGATTGTGACATAATTTTAAATTTTAGTTCAAATTTCGGGAAAAGTTTTAAAAAGAGAAACGCGTTTAACGATTTTAACACGTTAATTTTTGAGTTAAACGTACTTCTTAATTATGCAACACTATATAATGGAAAGTATCAATAAAGTAACATTGAAATGATTAATAATAACAATGACTAATATTACATTTTTATGATTATTCATTTTTTTTAACTCCTTTATAATTCACCAAAGCGTAAGTAATTATAACATTCATATACGCTCTACATTTTATATTAATTTAAGTTCATTTAAGTTTACAATCTAAAATACTTTAACCATAATACTTTACGTCAATATTTTATTTCAAAAACAAGTGAATCTTTTTTACAAATAAACAATTTAAATTCACTTTTTATTGACAAAAACATAATTTAATCGATTTAATTCTATTAAAAAATTACAGAATAATCATTTTTTATACGTACCTTTCAATTGATTTAATACCATATTCCTGTGTATTTAATTAAAATTATTTCGTAAACATAGTAAAGATGAAAATTGTTAACTTCGTAAGTACATTTTTCGCAACAGTGGCATTTGCCCAAAGCGGAAGTGTAGGAATCAACACGTCCAAACCGGACCCCAGTGCAATTTTGCATATCGAGAACTTCAATGGTGTTCCTGCCATTGCTACTGCCACAATATCAGGTGGAGCTGTAAGTGGAATTACGGTTACTAATGGTGGAAGTGGATATACTACAGCACCTACTGTTAATTTTTATGGTGGCGGGCCTATTGTAAATAGTGGTACAAAAGCACGTGCTACAGCCAATCTTACCAATGGAACCGTAACCAGTATTACAATTAACAATGGAGGAAGTGGCTATACAAGTACACCAACTGTAACGATCTCAGGAGGAAATAAAGGCATGCTATTTCCTAATCTGAATATTACAAATCTTGGAAATACTGCGTCTCCCGTTGCTTCTCCGGCTAATGCGCTTATTGGTTTTAATGGTGGAAATAATACCAATAATAAGGCGTTGCATATTTTTAATGGTACTGCTAATCAATGGCAAAGTACTATTGATGCCGAAAACACACCTAAAGTTGCTTATTTAGATTTCACCGGAAATCTATCTGCATTAGATAATGCTGTTGCGGGTACCAACACTCAATTATTGGTTAATCCTCCGGCAATCTCTGGTGTATCCAACATTAATGGTTTTAAAGTGGTTCAAAATCCAAGCACAGGAGGTTATTCTCTGGTTCTTCCCCAAGGAAACTATCTGGTAGAAGTAAATCTTAATTTGAATTCCCCTCAAGAAAATCCTGCAGGACAAGGCGGAACGGCTCCTCTTTCCGGTAGTACTTATTATCTGATGGGATATTTTATAGATTTCACCAACGATCAGTACAATAACACCACCAATACATTTGTATCAGGAACTAATATGAGGAAAGAAGTGCCTATTGTTTCTAAAGTAAATACCAACCATCTGGCAACATGGTCTTACTATTACAATGTACCCGCTAATGCCAATGCCAATATCATTGGAGGGCTAAGGTTACGACTTGGAAGGATGCAAAACAGTACCTTTTATGACCTTGTGAATGTAATTCCAACCGGATCCTATATTAAAATATCACAACTTTAAAAACAAAAACACATGAAAAAAGGTTATATCCTCCTATTATTGATTATAGGACAAATATTATATGCGCAAGTAGGAATTGGGAAAACTACATTGAATAGCTCTGCTGTATTAGAAGTATCGGAATCCACCAATAAAGGAGTCCTCCTTCCAAGGGTTGATATCATAGACATATTGAACAACACAACCCCTGTAGCGAATCCTGCTGAAGGTCTTATCGTATACAATAAGGGAAACACTATCAGCCCGGGTCTTTATATATGGAAAAACAACAAATGGACTCAGATAGCTGACACTTATAATCTTGTAAGTTATATGATTCTTCAACGTTCTACAGATTATACAATATTGGGAAATTTTGCCAATGGTACTTTTAAAAATTTTACTGATGCCTCTTTTACTGTAATCTCGAATGATATCGGAGCATCTTACAATACAACATCAGGAGCTATTACACTTCCCGGAAACAGTGGCTACCTGGTTAATATATGTCTTAATATAAAGACTACATTGGAAAGCAGTAGTGCCGGAATTGGAGGGACTCCCGTTCACTTACATCAATATCTTGTAAAACTTGTTGACCCAGTTTCAGGAACTCAATATGGAAAAACCATAAGCATCAATGCACAATCCATAGCAAGTAATAAAACACATACTTTAAATATGAGCTTTTCCTTTGTTTCGACTTCCACAACTCCTATTACATTAGTTCCATCTATTGCTCATGATGCAGGAGGAACTTATCAATTGGGATCAGGAGGAACAAGTCCTAATAATGGAGAAATTATTATTACCAATGCTAAAGTTGATATTCAAAGATCAGCCCTTAATCAATAATTAATATTACAATGAAAAAACATATTTATATTGCTTGTATGGCTATCATACTATTAAGTACGTCCATAAAAGCGCAAGTTGGTATTAATACAAGCACTCCCAATGTAAGCAGTGTCTTGGATATTAATTCATCCAATAAGGGAGTCCTTTTCCCTCAATATGACCTTACTGTGCTCAACAGTACAACCACGCCAATTGCTAATCCTGCGGATGGTTTAATGATTTACAACAAAGGAGGCCTTTCTACTTTTCCTAAAGGATATTATGTGTGGATCAGGGATCAATGGCAGCGTTTTATACTTGCAGGAACAGAGCCTCAATCGATGTCTTTAATTATTAATTCCGGTGTTTTAATTCCTACTGGAAGTACAAATAATACCCTTACTAACTTTACCGTAGCAGCTAATAAAATTACGGGAGCTTCTCTGGGGACGGATACTTCTACAATTACTTTACCAGCCGGCACCTATATCCTTCGATATTCAGTAGATTCCAGTAATGCCAATAATAATAACGGAACTGCCAATACACAATATCTTTCTCAAAATTTCACATGTACACGGTCATATATGATCAATACAACAACTGGGCTCAATATTACAGAGACCAATAGGATGTGTCAGTTATCAAGCTCTTTCACTTTCTTTCAGGGAAGTTATTTTTTAACTTTAACGGCTCCTACAACTATTCGTCAAAAATTTGAATTTGATACGGGAAACGGATTTACAGCCAGCAATTTGAACATCCGTTCTTCATTGGCTCTTATTATTACTAAAATGAGTCAATAAAAAAAGACTTAAGTTTTATACTTAAGTCTTCAATATAATTTTTTAAAAAAACAGGGTTCTTATTACAGAGCCTTGTTTTTTAATTCAGTTTTGCAGTGAGTTTTTTAAACTGTTTCTCCGCATTTTTACCTTCATAAAGAATGGCATATACGGTATCAATAATCGGTAATTTCAGATTTTTTTGTTTTGAAGTCTTGTAAATAGATTGCGCGGCATAATATCCTTCTGCAACCATGTTCATCGATTGGATCGCTGATTTTACAGTATATCCTTTTCCGATAAGATTTCCAAGGTTTCTGTTTCTGGAGAAAAGTGAATAAGCCGTTACCAGAAGGTCTCCCAGATAAGCACTTTCATTTACATCTCGTGGAGCTTCATAGATAGCTTCCAGGAAAATTTCCATTTCACGGATCGCATTGGATACAAAAACTGCTGTGAAATTATCTCCATATCCTAATCCGCTTGCAATTCCTGCTCCGATGGCAAAAATATTTTTGAGGATAGCACTGTATTCATTTCCCAGAATGTCTTTGCTGGTTTGCACTTTAATAAAATCTGAGCTGAAAATTCCTTCCAGCTTTTCTGCTGTTTCATCTTCTACCGTGGCAATGGTAAGATAAGAAAGTCTTTCCATCGCAACTTCCTCAGCATGGCAAGGCCCAGCAATCACCGCCTGATTTCTAAAACCAATTTTAAACTCATCACGCAGATAATGTGCAACCACATCATTTACTTTAGGAATAATCCCTTTAATTGCAGAAACAAAGATCTTATCTGAATACTCACAAGTCATCTTATCTAATGTATCAGACAGATAGATGGAAGGTGTTGCCAATACAATGACATCACAGGCAGAAACCAGTTCATTGATATCTGTGGTCAGTTTTAAGCTCTTCAGGTTAAAATGAGCAGCAGTAAGGTAAGTCGGGTTGTGTCCACGAAGCTCTATCGCTCCCTTTACAAACTCGCTTCTTACACACCAGTGCACAACTTTACAATTTTCAACAAGCATTTTTACGATAGCCGTTGCAAAGCTTCCGCTTCCTACTACCCCTACAGAAACATCTTTTTTAGTCTTTTTTGGATTCGAAGATTCTGAAATAATTTTCTTTTTAGCCATAATTGGAATGTGAACTGCAAATATATTAAACAAAGATTTAACAAGATGCCTGAAGGCATGATAAAAACCATTTTCTGAAAAAAATAATGCTCCAACACAATTAAATATACAAATTAACGTTAGATACAGAAAAAACTGAATTTTAACTAAGAATAACCAACAAAACTTATTTTTAATTAAATTTACAGCCTTAAAACCGTTTTAAATATTCTAAGAGAGGAAATATGAAAAAATTTCTAAACAGCAAGAAGAACGTAAACATTCTCCTGGGAGGGCTTTTACTAGTAGTTTTTGCACAAGGTGTCTTTATTGCCAAGCTCTTCTCAGAAAGAGATGACAAAATGTATGAGGTAAACCTTGTAAAAATAAACACTGAAAAAGACAGTGTAGATTATCTGAAAATGAAAACTGATCTTACTCTTGTAGATCAGACAGTTTCTCAACTGAACTCTTTCCTGAAGTCTAAAGACATTTCTAATGAAAAGCTCATGATGCTTGATCAGGACAGTATTGCCAATTCTATTTATTTATCCAAACAAGCCAACCGATATAGCCAATATCTAATGGATCTGCAAAAAAAACTGATGCAGGTTCCATTGGGGATGCCTACTGATGGATATATTTCATCTAATTTCGGAATAAGAAAAAATCCAATTCCATTTAAAACTGTTTTTGCTTCGGTAAAGCCTAATGCTGCAGCCGAAGCTAAACCTGTGGCTGTGGCTGCTCCAAAACCAGAAGTTAAAGCTGAACCTATAGAAAAAATTGTTGAGCTGACAGACAGTTATGGAAATAAAAGAGAAGTGAAAGTAATGGTAACTCCAAAAGCTGCACCTGTTGCTTCTACGCCAGCAACTTCAGCTCCTGCTACAAAAGCAGTTGCTGGAACGAGCACTTCTAAAACTGCTCCTATGGAAAAAAATAACCCTCCTGCTGAAGCGGATCAAATGCAGTTCCATAAAGGATTGGATATTGCTGTTGCTTTTGGTTCTGATGTAAGAGCTGCCGCTGCCGGAACCGTTATTTTCTCAGGACAAAAAGGAGGTTACGGAAACTGTGTCATTGTTTCTCATGGCAATGGATTAGCAACACTTTATGGCCATTTATCACAGCTTGTTTCTAAAGTGAATGATAAGGTAAAAGTAGGCCAGGTAATTGCAAAATCCGGAAATTCTGGCCGCTCTACCGGCCCTCATCTTCATTACGAAGTACATAAGAACAATACTCCTATAAATCCGAGATTGTTTATGAATCTTGAGTCGTCCTAAAATAGGTTGACATAAATTAAACAATATTTAATCCGGAGAGATATTTTATTTCTTCGGATTTTTTATGCACTTTATCTGGCGTTTCCATATTAAGACTTAAATGTGGTCTTTTAGTATTATAAAGATAAATACTTTCTTTTACTAATAAGTTTAGATCTTGAATATTCTTTGTTTTAGAAAAAAGGAATTCTTGTTTCAATATTCCATTAACCCTTTCTGCTAGCGCATTTTGAT
>NZ_WXVU01000025.1 GCF_009900745.1 Chryseobacterium sp. c4a
ATCAAAATGCGCTAGCAGAAAGGGTTAATGGAATATTGAAACAAGAATTCCTTTTTTCTAAAACAAAGAATATTCAAGATCTAAACTTATTAGTAAAAGAAAGTATTTATCTTTATAATACTAAAAGACCACATTTAAGTCTTAATATGGAAACGCCAGATAAAGTGCATAAAAAATCCGAAGAAATAAAATATCTCTCCGGATTAAATATTGTTTAATTTATGTCAACCTATTTTAGGACGACTCAGCAAGATAAACTGAACCATGTTGTCTTTGCAGGTGTTCTTCTTCCAGACGAATCTGAATTTGCATTAAAATATTCCCGATGATGAATAAAAAGAATGCAATCACAGTGGGAAAAGCAAAGAAAAAACCAATAAGACTCAGCGTCATTCCGAGAAAAATGGGGTTTCGAGAGCATTGAAATAATCCAGTGGTAATAAGTTCGGTTTTTATACTTTTATCTATACCTATGCGCCATGAATCCTTCATTTGAATTTGAGCAATTACTACCCAAATAAAAGCCAGAAGCATCAACCCAACTCCGAAATACTGAAACAGCACAGAACTTAACATGTTTATTTTGAAAGCCTCTTCTACACCCGGAGACCCTAAAGGCAATATTGTATAGATAAATAAGACGGTCAGAATTATTTTGAAATACCTGCCAACTAATGCGTACGCAGAATCTTCTTTTGGTAAAACGTTAGGATTCTTGCCAATCCTCTTTGCTACAGCTACACTGATTCCCAAAAATGAAACGAAAAAAAACAGAATAAAATAAAGAGGAATAAAGTATCTGATAAAATCTATCATAGTTATGTTGTTTCAGGCAAATTTCAGATGTTTTACCATGCAATACTATTGCAATAATTTCTTTTTATTTACCCTTACAATTCATCTCATAAAACAGATCTGTTTCACAAAACAACCAATAACAATGTCATCTTTCTAAAAATTTCATTCCCATTGAAGATGACAATTGAAAATGTAGATATTTTCTAATTTTTGGCTAAAGCCAGTGGAATTTCATTTTTAATGCAAACGGGCTAAAGCCCGTTTCTATCGAATAAATATTACATTAATCATTTCATTATCAACAGTATGGAAAATTCATCTACACTATAGATTTAACATATCCGTTTGTTTTTTTAAACTCTGTCAGGCTCATCTGATGCTGCTTTTTAAAGAATTTATTCAGGTGACTCTCATCCGAAAAACCGAACTCCGTTACAATTTCATTGATTCGCATATCACTGAAAAGTAGCCGATGTTCAATCAGTCTTAATTTATAATTCAGGATATAATGAGTGATAGTTTCTCCGCAATGGTTTTTAAAGTAGCTGCCAAGATAGGTTTCTGAGAGCCCAAATTTCTGAGCAATTACAGAGACTTTTAAAAGTGCCGGATCGTGAATATTTCCCTGGATATAATTAATAATATCTACTATTCTTTTATCAGTATTGGATGCTGCATGCTCAACCCGCATTTTTGAAATATTTCTTGCGGCAATTACAATCAATGCATTTACATAATGTAGTGTTAACTCATCCTGATACAGATCCGGATGATTCAAACCATGAAGAAGCGATGTTACAATAGAGTCTACCAAAACCACATCCGGCTTATTCTGTAAAATACATCCTGAAAGATAAGAAGCACCGTATAATAAGCACCCTATTGAATTGATATTATTCCATTTATAATCCTTTACATAACGTTCACTGAACTTCACCAGTAAAAGTTCAGTTTTTCCTTCAATATCCAAATGGTGTTTATCATCAGGAGTCAGTAATATCAAGCTGCCTTTGCTATAAGAAGCTATATTATTATTGATCATAAAGGAACCTTTTCCGGAAATAACATATATAATCTGAAAAAAGGAATACTGATTCCCTTTTAAAGGACAATTTTCGGTAACATGATATTCTACCTTTACCAGTTGATCTATATTTTCTCTTTTCATGTGGTAAAAGTACTTATTTATCATTGAAATATACTGATTTTTTACATTTTTTCTGTTCAAATTTGCTACAGTAAAATTTTTTAAATCAATGAAAAGATCAATTTATGTCCTGGCGCTAGGAGCTTTTGGCATTATTACCACCGAATTTGGAGTTGTGGGCATCTTACCAACAATAAGCCGACAGTTCGGAGTATCAATAGATACTGCAGGATGGTTACTGAGTGCTTTTGCAATAACGGTTGCCGTCTCCTCTCCTTTTATCACCTCATTTACCAGTAAAATAAATCGCAAGCTCCTTTTGTGCCTGGTTATGAGCATATTTGTAATTTCAAATTTAATTTCTGCTTTTTCCACCAACTTTACCACCCTCATGATTGCCCGCATACTGCCCGCAATACTACATCCGCTTTTCTGGAATATCTCCATTGCCATTGCCTTTAAAGAAAAGGGAGCAAAAGGAGTATCTACCGTAATGCTTGGATTAAGTCTTGCTACCGTTCTGGGTATTCCGATGACAACGTATGCAGCAGATCTTTTTCATAATTGGAAAGCCTCATTCTTCCTAAGCAGTGCCATTAGTTTAATTGCTTTTATCGGATTATTACTTTTCATTCCTTCTATACCTGCTGAAAAACAAAAATCCGGACAGAATCAGTTAACCATACTAAAAAATCCACTTTTGTGGATCAATTTGATTTCAACCATTGGTACGTTGGCAGCCATGTTCTCCAGTTACACCTATCTTACCGCCTATCTTGAGGAAATTACCAAAATGAATGGTGCACAAATCAGTATAATGCTGCTTCTTTTCGGGGGTATGGGAACTCTTGGAAACTGGCTTATGGGAATCGCTTTAAGTCGTAATGTAAAATTAACAACAAGATTATTCTTACTTTTGCTCATTACAGTACAGATACTCGCCTACTTCCTTGGTGGGATTTTTATTCCTATGATCATCATCGTTTCTTTTTGGGGAATGATTCATACAGGTGGTTTTTTGGTTTGCAATATCAGAACCACACAAAACATTCCTCATCATGTTTTGGAATTTGTAAACAGCCTGCTTACATCATCTTTTAATATCGGAATTTCATTAGGGGCATTTCTTGGTGGAATCGTTAGCGCCTATTATGGTGTTCAGTATGTTCTTGCGGTAAGCATTTTACTTCTTTCAGCTACATTTTTATTAAGCTTCTTTTCTTTTCCTAAAAATATAACAGAAGATGAGAAAACTGAACACAATAAACTTGCAACACCAGTTTGTGAACAAACTTAATCCATAATGTATTATATGTTTTAAAAAGAAAAGCAACTTATCTTAGATGAGTTGCTTTTTTATATGGATCATACATAGGGAGTATGATAGGATCCGTTTCCCCTGCGTTTCATTATTAAGTTTTGGCTAAAGCCAATGAACCGGGTAATTTTTTATTGAATGGGCTAAAGCCCATTTCTATTGAATTTGAACATGAGGATAGTGATTTACTCCTGATTATGCTTATTATTCATCACAAATAGTAAATTCCATGGTTCTTTCAATATGTTTATCTTCAATAATTCCGATTGCATACTTGCTATTTTGTCCGAAATTATATTTTGTAAGATATGCCTGATTTATTTCCTCTGTAAGCTGATCCAGATCTTCAGGAATTACTGCCTTTATGTTGTATGTTGTATTGCCACATTGGATCTGTCCTGTCGGATATTCCAGAAAAGTATTATACCAGCTTCTTTCGGCCAGCCCCCATGATCTGGCAAAAATACGGTTTTGTACAATTACCATCCAGATTTCCAGGAAACCTGGGCGTTCAGATCCTGCTTTTATTCCGATAAGGTTATTGGTTTTAATGTAATCTAAAGCTTTGTTTTTATTCATGTTGAAAAGTTTCTGCAAAACTATCATAAGGAAAAGGGAATAAAAACTTTTTTATGCAGGGTAACAAATATGATATGTATTTGGTGGATTTATCAATGTAACTTAACTTTTTAGAGCATCATTTTACTAATGGTTTCAAGAAGACAGTCTTTATAGCTTTTGGCTACAGTTATTTTTAAACTGCCACATAATAACTGGTTATCTTCGAAAGATTCAATATTGGTTAAGTTGACGATATACGAATTATGAACCCGCATGAATTCTTCCGGCAGGCTTTCGATTAGATCTTTGAGTGTTCGGTAATAGATGTACTTTTTTTGGTCTATGGTATGAATTTCTACATAGTTTCCAAGACCTTTAATGACATTGATGTCTTTAAAAAAAAGCTTTACCAGCTTTTTGTCTGTTTTAATAAAAGCAAATGACCGATTCTCCATGAAAGTTGTTATAAAACTCTTTGGGCATGAAGATAAGCTTTATTCCAATATTTTTCGTTCAATGATGAAATGATGACTCCTTTTGAAGTAGAGGCATGAATAAATTTCACTTCACCATCCGGGCCAATATCGTGAACAATTCCGACATGAGAAACTCTGCTTCCTCCTGCTGTAGCAAAAAACAAGAGATCACCGGGTTTTACATCCCTAATATCAATATTTTTACCGGCTTCAGCCTGATCGGAAGATCTTCTTGGAAGGTTAAAGGAGTTTTCTTCAAAAACTTTTACGGTGAATCCGGAGCAGTCGAAACCCGAAGACGTATTCCCTCCGAAACGGTAAGGTGTCCCCAGATATTTTTCTGCATCTTTTAAAACATCATTAATGGATCTTGATACGTTTCCATCAAACTTAGAATCCAGCTTCCTGAGATTTTCAGATTTCGCTACGGTTTTGGAGCCTGATTTCTTATTGGAAGAAACATTTTTAGAAGATCCACAAGACACTACAAAAGCAGAAGCAATCAGCCATACAGAAAGCTGTTTTATACTCAATTTTTTTTCAAATAATCCTGATCCCATATTCGTCTGATTTTTACTTGATTAACGATTGATGCACAAATATACATTTTATATTTTAATTATGATATAACTATACTACAACTATATGATAAATATATGTTAAAATTTTGAATTCTGTTATTTATTGCTATATTTGGGTTCAATTTTGGCGATATGGCAACATATGAAAGTCTCATCAAGATCAAAGGCGCTGTAGGTGACCTTGTTTTTTATACTCTGAACGGTAAAAATGTGGTTCGGAAGAAAAGCGGATTTAATAAAACAGCTTTTAAAAAGGATCCATCTTATGAAAAAGTAAGACAGAATAGTTCTGAGTTCGGGCATTGTTCAAAAATGGGAAAGATCATAAGAAGTAGTCTGGATCCTTATTTGAAAGAAACAGGAGATGCCCTACTCTATCAGAAATTTGCAAAGCTGATGACTGAAATAAAAGATTTGGATCTGATTTCCGGAAGAGGAAAACGTACGGTTGTAAACGGACTTAAAACTGAAGAAGGGAAAAAGCTCCTTAAAACTTTTCAGTTTGGTGACATAGAAAATGCAGCAACAGGTATTGAGCAACGAGACGGAGTTCTTTATGTAAAAGAAGGGTATAAGACGAAAAGTGCAACAATAATTACAATCAGTCTCTATGCAGAAAATTATACGGTAGATAAGAGTGAGGAAAATATTTCTTTGACTCAAGATACAGTAGCTCTCAAGGAACAGTTCCCCAAAGAAGGTATGCTGTTTTATTTTATTGTGTTGAAAAATGAATGTGATGAAATTTCCCGAATGGGTTTTGTATAAATAAAAAAGCCTGCAAAACTGCAGGCTTTTTTTATTTTATCTTATCTTTCTCTCCTTTCCAGGTTCCATATTGAGCGGGAGTTGGAAGTGTGTTTGACCAGCTTCCGTTTCCTTTTTTATCCAGATTAAGTTTTCCTTTGAATTCTCCTTTTGACGGAAGAGCTACTGTACCCACCAGATCTCCTGTATTATTAAGATTACCGGAAATATTAAAGTTTTCATTACTAACATCAGAATGCATTGTTCCTGACACTTTCCCTCTTTTATCGACTACAAAGTTCCATACTCCTTTATCACCTCCTTCGTAGGTTCCTGACCATGTTCCTACATAATCATAGACCGTTTCATTATCATCAGAGCTACAACCGATAAACAAAAATGCTGTTAGTAAAAGTAAAAAAAGTTTCTTCATAGTTTCAGTAGTTTTATAACCCAAAAATCCTGTTATCCTCTATTCCATTCTATTAAAGAATTTCCTGTCATAGAGAATGAGCTTAATATTTATTATTTTTTTATTCCGTGCAAATCTACTAATTTTTTATTCAAATTATCTGAATTTTAATTAGTGGACAATATGTTTATTAAAAACCAACATATTCCGGCTAAAATACAAATATTTTTCAAACAAAATAGCGAACCTTAATTTTTGAGTTAATATCTAAAAGCATGGATTTAAAATTTTCATTTAACTATACATTATTGTAATATAAATTTAGATGTAACATATTTTTAATTAGATTTTTATTCTCATTCATTACTTATTTCCTATATTAGTGAAAAATTTAAACGTATTTAAAAAATACCATGAAAACAAAAACATTTTTTTTGACAGCACTTGCTTTGTGTAGTTTCGCAAGTGCACAAGTTGGAATTAACACTGCATCCCCCACAAGTACATTGGACGTTAACGGATCTGTAAGAGTAAGAAACCTTTCAAATCCTGACAATAAAATTGTTGCTGCTGATGCACAGGGAGTTCTGATGCTCATTTCTCCTGAAGAGCTTTTTTCTCCTAAGGCTTTATTAAATACTTCCATGTCTGCAACTGACCAAAGACTAACAATATATGAAGGAAAATGTTTTCAGCCTGGAGACAATGCTTCTTCCTGTACCGTTTCTTTAAATCATTATACTTCATGTACTGGGTTTACAAATCCTGTAGATACACAAGTTGTAGTAGGACAAACTATTAATACAGGTAACGGACAATTCTTAGGTACATGGACTGCAAAATATGTTGATAATAAAGGTTTTTCAAATACAGCTGCTGTTGCCAATCAAACAGCACCGGATTATCCAAGAATTTCTTATCCAGTTGCTAATTCTGCAAATTATTTAGGAAGCGGCACTTTTGTTGGACAGTGCAATACGGATCTGGTAACAACTATTAACCAAACCACTGGAAATATAAAGATAGAATCTGTAAAAAGAAATATGTATGCTCACCTGATATATTTGCTTTCTGTAGCACGCTCCAGAAGTTTATAGTAAGCATTCAAAAACAAATTAATAAACCCAGGGATAGATATTCTTTCTCTGGGTTTTTAATTGCTTTCTCTATAAATAACAAAGCATTTCATGATATCCCTCTCCTATTAAGTTTTTTGAATTGATGGTTAGTTAATTTTGGAAGATCAAATTATTTTCATAGTTTTACATACCGAACGGTCGGTATTTAAAATATATGATTATGAAGACATGCCAATTGATTAATGCACTGCTTATTTTATCTGCAGTAAATCTAACGTTTATGATTCCTGGTGGATTTATTGAATCTCGAGATTTCTCTCATATTTCACCTCTTATCCTGGGAATATTTAACAGCTTTCTGACAGCTTTGGGAATTGTCAGTCTATTTTTAGTTTATTTTATCAATAAACAATATGGCTGGGCTTATCGCATTGCTTTGTTTTGTGGGATCAGTTATTGTATTGTATATACTATTGATTTGGCTGGTATTTTTCCTCAATCTCCTTCTCCAATGCCTATTTTATTGCTAATACTAGAGACGTTGGGAACTATTCTATCTATTCCTTTGATATTCTACACGATAAGGAAGATGAAAGAGTCTAAAAACAAAGTAAATATAACCGGGTTCTCAAAATCTTTATATGGGTTCATAGCAATTGCTATTGTAATAGGATTAGGGATTATTATCTTTGCCACTCATGCAGCAATGACAGAAAAGTAATGGATACAAAAGAAAAAATATTATTAGTCTCTTATCAGCTATTTATCAATAAAGGATTCCACAACACTTCCATGCAGCAAATGGTTGAAGCATCAGGATTTTCTAAAGGAGCATTTTATCATCATTTTAAAAACAAGAATGAGCTTTATAAGGAAGTCATAGATCATTACTTTCTGCAATTTTATCAGTCTGTTGATTGGAATATGTATTCAAAAGCTGAATTAACTTTAAAGAATATTGAAGAAAAAATTCAGGACTTCTATTTAGGATTTATCCCACAAATCTTATCTATCACAGAGAATGGAATGTCTGCCTACTATATTATGTATTTTGAAGCTTTTACCATTCTTCCCCATTTCAAAGAAGAAATAAACAAATTTTATACTCATCTGGAGTATCTGCTGACTCATGCAAAAGATAATACAGAAAAATCAAAAAAAATAGCCACTCAGATTATTGCCAAATATGAAGGGATCTTATTTTTGTTAGCCATTAATCCTGCTACTAATATTCAAACACTATTAAAACAAATTAAATAATAAAAAGGACTGACGGAGATCAGTCTTTTTTATTAAAATATTCATAATAAAAAGCCCTAAAGCCTCATAACGAAGGGAAATAATAGCTCTTTTTTGTATCTTTGATTTTACAGGATCACAAAAGTATTATCTTATCATTAAGTTCCTGTTTATTCTTGTCAAAAATCCTATCATGAATACAATACCTGTTGGAATAAAACGTGTTGCAACCCTTTGCATTTTGCGTCATCAAAATGATTTCTTATTACTAAAGAGATTAAAAGAGCCCAATAAAGACACTTACACCCCGGTTGGAGGAAAAATTGACCCGTTTGAAAATCCGTTAGAGGCAGCCATTCGAGAAACCTTTGAAGAAACAGGAATTGAAGTTCAATCCATGAAATTCTGTGGAATGCTGACGGAGACTTCTCCTACTAAGTACAACTGGATTAGCTACGTTTATATTGCCGAAATTGATTATATAGAACCACCAATATGTAACGAAGGGACTTTAAAATGGATTTCCTTTGAAGATTTACTCCATGTGCCAACTCCCAAAACGGATTGGTATATCTATAAATATATTCTGGAAAACAAACCTTTTGCATTGAGTGCTGACTATGACGAGGATCTGAACCTTATCTCAATGAATGAGGAATTTGAAAATATCCAGCTTCCGGAGGTAAAATAAGAGTTATACTCAAAGAAAGAAACTCTTCCTTACTACTTCATACTGCGTTCTCTTGTAGCCAACCAACAAAGTACGGAACCTGCACAAACCATTGTTGCTCCCTGCCAGAAAGACAACCCCAATGAGGTAGATAGCAGAATGGAAGACAATGCTGATGACAAAACGGGAATGAAATAAGATGCTCCGGTTAAAATGGTAACATTCCCACCCAAAATACCAATGTTCCAGGCTGCATATCCAAATCCCATAGCACATGCAGCCAATAAAAGAAATATGATGGAAGAAAAGTTGATCTGCATCACACTTGAATCACCAAGGATTAAATATTTTACCCATAAAGCAACCGCTACCATCATAAAAAATAAGGTTATTCCGTTTACTCCATTGGCGATACGTACAGTTACTACACAATAAGCAGCCCATAACAGAGCTCCGATAAAAGCCAATCCATAACTTAAAGGATTGGTTTTAATATTTTCAAGCATCTGAGAGAGATTCAATCCTTGTTCCCCGCCTAATACCCAGACAATACCCAACATGGAAAGTATAATTCCCGGAGCCAGCAGCCAATTTGCTTTTTTATGGGCAAAAAGGATTGTTGCCACCATTGTGAATGTTGGCCAAAGATAGTTCACCATTCCTACCTCAATAGCCTGTCTGCTATTTGTAGAATATCCAATAGAAAGAGCTAAACACAGTTCATAAGAAACCATCAACAATCCCCCTAGTAGTAGATATTTCTTTGGAAATTTTGATACTGGTACCCATCTCATTGTGAGAAGCAAAAACACAGAAGCCACTGTGTATATTAAGGCTGCTCCTGCTGTTGCTCCAAAAGAATGACTTACTTCTTTGATAAGTCCCACAATGGAAGACCATAATAAAATAGCACAAAACCCAATGGCAGTAGCTTTGGTTGGTTGGGTCATAAAATATTTTTTGATTGTATTGAATATCAAACACAAAAGTAAGTAAAAATTGGAGTTTTATTTAACGGTTTATGATATCACATCATTTCTTCCCACATAAAGGAAAAAAGGTATCTTTGAAAGAATTAAATTTTTAATCATGAAAGAAAAAATCGTTCAGATTACCCATTCTACAGGAAAATATACATTGGATATACTTCCGGGTAGACTTAATGAAATGCAGGAACAGATTGACAGGTGTTTAAACAACGAACAGGCTGCGATAGTTGTAAGAAATGATGATGGAGAACAATTTATTTATCCATCCGATCTTTTGAAGAACAGCTTTATTGCCATATTGGATAAAGTTCCCCTAAAGGATCATTAAAATTCCTCAATGGAGAAATCTATATCTTTTATTAAATACCTGGAATATGCTTCGTTTAGCAGAAACCCATTTGTGTGAACTTAGCTATTATAATCGTTCACGATTCTAATCCTGTTTACAACATATTGATTTCAAGAATAATAATTTGCTTTTTTAAAATAAATTCATTATATTGTTAGTATGAAAAAAATAGATCGTCAGGATAATATAACACACGCTGGTAAAGTTAACGAACGCACAAAAGCTTTGGAAGTTCTTGAAAAAGCAAAAAAGATGCAAGGAAAAATAACTTTTCTTCGACAAGGAGTGGGAAGAAGCTTTAAGCCTAAAAGTGAAGAATAAATTCATTTTTATTATAGATAAAGGAATCTTTTCAATAAATGCTATTTCAATATAGATATAAAATAACAAATCCCTCAGATTGAGGGATTTTATCTTATGCTGTTGGTGGTATAATAGGAATACAATAGCAGTTACATTCTGCACCCGGCTCTACTCCACATATCCCTGTCGCTTCGCATATCCACATAAATTGAGGTTTGCAATTTTCTCGGCCGCCACCGCCATTAATTGCTTTTAAACTTTCTCTTGAAACTTTTTTGAAATTTTTCATGGTTTTATTTTAATTTGTTGTACTCTAAATATAAGAAGGATTCTTTAATTAGAGGTTTAACATAAAAAAAAATCTTACAAAAGAGCTGATGAGTATAATCTGGTTCTTTTATATTGTTATATGATAGTGAAAAACAAAATCCCTGAATAAATCCAGGGATCGAAAACTAATCAAAGCTCAAATTGAGTCAAGATATGATGTTCAAAATAAATTAGGGTTCAGCATAAAATGCTATTCCTTCATATGTCCAGCCATTTCCGCCCCATCCTAATTCATTGATATTGGTTGTATAAAAATGTCCAGCTTTTGAAGATCTGTAATACTTATATACAGGAATTCTACCACTCATATTATTTGAATTGTATCCTATAGGCTCTCTAAATACATAGCCTGTTGCTTCCAAAGAAGTTCTTTCTGCCTGTGTTGTAGCAATAACACAGTCTAGATTATTTGGATTTATATATACCGCTAAAGAAACAAGAGTGGATGCAATTTGTGATGTTTTAAACGCCGTGCCTTCATAGGACCAATTATGCTGGCCAATAGGAGTAAGAGAAGATCCATAATAATGCTTCATTAGAGAATGGCTATAATGTCTATTTATATAATTACCACCTAATGCAGCCTTACTATCTTTATTAAGGTTAGAATTTTTGCTATTCATGTTTGTTAAAAGCCCTGTATCTTTAATCTCGTTTTGAAATTCAGATTCTTCTCTCCCACATGAGAACAACATCATTGCAAAAGCTGTTGCTAAAAGTAATTTTTTCATAGAAATTAGTTTTGTAATTAGTTGCAATAATATGCTTATTTTTAATATCTCACAATATGTAGATTTAAACAAAAGACAATAATACCTAAAATTAATAACTTTCCCCTGATGAAGAATGTTAAAAAATAAAACTATGTTAACTGGAAAAGCCAAAAAAGATTTTGAAAATTGGATGAAAGATAAGCTATTATTGTATCCTCAAAATGAATTGGGAAGCCTGGCGGATATGTTTAAGGCCGCTTTAATTATAGAGTGGTTAGATACGGTATCCATTATTATCACAATAAATAATGAATATTATGATGGCTTTCATTTTTACTGGGAAATAAATAAGGCTAAGCCTCTACGAAGCAATCGTGTATTTCCAACAAGAGAACAAGCAACCATTTTCGCTATAGAGAAAGCTAATGGAATATATAATTCCGTTTGAGAAACACCACATTCATAATAAGGAAGCCAAATTCTTATATCTATCATTAAGGTAATAATTCATTTTATTTTTTTTAATGGTATTTCTTTATCTTGAAATATTTTTTATAATTTTTAGTAAATCAAAATCACTCATAGAATAAAAAAAAGAGTTGTAATTATTGTATTACAACTCTTTGACATACTAGTGGAGAATACGGGATTCGAACCCGTGGCCTTTTGACTGCCAGTCAAACGCGCTAGCCAACTGCGCCAATCCCCCATTTTTAAAACGATTACAAAAGTAAGTATTTAAATGATATATGCAAATGTTTTAGAAGAAGATTTTTTAATTTGTCAGCTTTTTAAAGTGACATTGATAGATAAAAAAGAAATCTAGTAAGTAGACAAGATTCGATAGTAGATTAAGACACAGACAAAACAATTTGTTTTCTATAATGCACCCTCTCTTTCAGGCACTTTTTGTTATATTTACGGAAAATAAAAACTATTAATTATGAAAATTACATTAAATGTGGATCATCATTTTCTGAAACATTTTGATGTTTCTTTACCAAGTCTTACAATTTTGACTGGACTTAACGGAACAGGTAAAACACAACTCCTTAAAGCAATTAAAAAAGGAGTAGTAAAAGTAGATAATACGATACTAAATACGAGTACTGATATCAAATTTGTAAATAACACTAGCCTTTCTGAAAACGAAAAAACAACTGAAGACTCAAGTTTTAGTAGTACTACAAGTTTAGAGATGCTTAAAATGTCTGTTTCTCATTATAAAAATGCTGGTCTTACTTTAGGGAGTTCTAATGAATCTTTAATTATGAAAATCTGTGAGGCTTCTGGAAAGGATATAAATCATTTAACAGATGAGGACATTGAGAAATACTTACCTGTTGAAGTAGGAGCTTACCATGGAAGTGTATTTTACCTAAATTTTTTACACTTATTTAAATCATATTTTGAAAAATTAGACAAGAATGAGTACAATAAATTTTTAAGCATTCAAAATGGTATTAAAGATATATTTTATTTAGAACAGGAAGACTTTATTAAATTTAATGGTCAAGCACCTTGGGATTTTGCTAATGAAATTTTAAGCCAAACTAATCTCAATTATGAATTTAAATCACCGTTAGGGCAAAACCCAAAAGATGATTTAGAATTGGAATTAAAAAATAACAAAACAGGTAAAAAGGTTTTATTCACAGATTTATCATCAGGTGAAAAGGCGATTATGTCTTTGGTTTTTGCTTTGTATAATTCAAGATATGAGATTGAATTTCCTAAAGTTCTGTTAATGGATGAACCTGATGCGTCCCTACATCCTTCAATGATAAAATATTTTTTAAATGTAATTGAAGAAATTTTTGTCAAGGAAAAGAAAATTAATGTTATAATAACAACCCATTCACCAACAACAATAGCTTTATCCAACGAAGAAAGCATTTATATGATGACCGAAAACGAAGAAGTAATAGTCAAAACAACTAAAGATGAGGCTTTAAAATTATTAACATCTGGAGTTCCCTCATTTAGTGTCAATTATGAAAATAGAAGACAGGTTTTTGTTGAGAGCGGCAACGATGTGTCTTATTATGGAAGCTTTTATAATATGTTTGAGAATAGGTTAAATAATGAAGTTTCATTAAACTTTATTGCAGCAGGTGATGTTCAAAAAAATAAACACGGTTCAGCTATTAACAACTGCGATACTGTAATTAAAGTGACTGAAATACTTAGATCCGCTGGCAATAAATTTATTTATGGTATTATAGATTGGGATCTTAAAACAACAGAACCACATGAAAAAGCTATTAAAGTATTAGGATGGAATAAAAGATATAGCATTGAAAATTATATATTTGACCCATTATTGGTTGCTATATTATTGCTAAGATTAGGTAAAATCGAAAACTCAGATCTAGAACTAGCTTCAACTGAAAGAGAAAAGAACATAGAAGATTTCGAAGAAGATAGACTTCAAACGATAGCAAATTTTATTCTTGAAAAAATAGTTACAAAAGTAGATAGTACAGAAGGGAATTTACATGTATGTACACTAATAAATGGAAAATCTATTAACCTCCCACAATGGTTCTTACATATTCAAGGTCATAGATTGGAAGAGATCTATATTGAAATTTTCCCAGAACTAAATGCCATTAAAAAAACAAAGAAGAATTATTAAAGCAAGAAATAATTGATAAAATTGCAAATAACAATATTGGATTGATTTCAAGAGATATTCTTGATTTATTTTTAGAATTGCAAGAATAATAAATACAGCTCCTTAATTGGGGCTAATTTTTAACTAGTAATTATATAGTGTTTATGCAAGGTTCTGCTCTTGGTATTATTTTTTTTCTAACTTTAGTGATTTAGTATAAGAAAAACACAAATCCTCATGAAAAAACACACATAAAATTTAGAGAAAATATCAAAAATTATATTTCGGGGATTAACTGCTGGGTAAAGCTTACTATTATGATTAATGGAAATCCATTTCCTACCGACAATATGCCCCAAAACATCATCAATGTGAGCTTGTTCTAGCACAAGCTTCTTGAGATGAGATTCAAAATAAAAACTTATTACAAACAAATAGTTCAAATTTTCTTTCCGAAAATTAAAATAAAAATGAGCATAGAAACAATAACAGAATCAAATGACTTATCCCAATTACCCGAAGTAGACCTTTATTGCAATGGTTATTCTGAGATTAAAATTGGAAAGTCTGCCTATGGAGTAATCTTATCTCATAATGAACATGAGAAAAAGATTTCAGAAGTTTATCGCCACACCACAACCAATCGTATAGATTTATTAGGTATAATAAATGGACTCCGGCATTTAAAAAAGAAATCCAAAGTATTTATTTACACAAACTCTATGTATATTGTAGACTCTTTTAACAAAGGCTGGATATACAGCTGGGTTGAAAACAATTGGGTTTCAAATAAGAAAAATATAGCAAATGTTGATTTATGGAAACAACTACTAGAGCTTACACAAGCTCATGAAGTTATATTCTCATATTCTAAAGAAGGGAAAATATTACAATGCTTAGATCTCGCAAAAATATCTTTTAAGAACAATGCCGTTCTCATTGATGATTTTTATGAAAATTTGAACGACAAATATCATCCTGAATCCACAAATACACCACCAATATTACCAACGTTAAAAATAAAAAAAGAAGGAGATCTATGTAGAAAATGTAATATTCCTGTAATAAAGAAAACTCCATCTCATAAGAAGATTCAAAAAAACAAATCTTACTATTTTGAATACTATCTGCTTTGCCCTGATTGTAAGACAATGTACATGGTAGAAGAGGCAAAGAAAATGATATAACTGAACAAATGATGTTACTGTTAATATCATTCTTATAACTTAAATCTTTCATATTTGATAGTAACAATAAATGTCAAAGAGTTGTAATTACTGAATTACAGCTCTTTTTATTTTATCCTTCTTCTTAAAGAAAAACTAAAAAAATCTGCCGGAATATTTTTACTTATCCCTACCTATTCGTTTTTTACATCTACAAATATCAATCAAGCTTTTATTATATCACAGCATAAGGATTTAATAGGATAAAATATCATAAAATGTAAAAAATTACTGATATTTCTCAATATTTTTATAGAAATAAATGTTTATATTACTCTCGGATCATGCTCATTTTGCTTAAAATTATACATATAACAATCTACAAACTAAAGTGTTAAATAAAGTTAACATATCATAAAATAGCCCCCAATCATGCTCAGTCTTCGACGTTTACAAAATCGCACGCAAAAGATTTAATACTTAATTAAAAAATAAATATTCATCTTTGCAGCCTTAAAACTTAAACACGCTAGTTTATTTCATGAGCATTATTTTGAAAAAGCGTCTTCTTATAGCGCTTGTATTACCAACGGCCGCCTTGTATTATGGGCAGAGTACGAAGGATTCTTTAGAAAAATCTAAATCTATTGATGAGGTGATGTTGGTGGGTAGAAACCTTTCCCAAACAGCCAAAGAAAGAAAAACACCTGTTGCAGTTTCCAACATTAAGGCAGCTGAAATTCAGGAGAAATTGGGAAACAGAGAGTTCCCTGAAATTATGAAGTCTACCCCTTCGGTATACGTTACCAAAGTAGGTGGTGGATTTGGAGACAGTAGAATTAACATGAGAGGTTTTGATGGTGCCAATATTGCGGTTATCATCAATGGACAGCCTGTTAATGACATGCAGGGAGGTACTGTGTACTGGTCTAACTGGACTGGATTGGCTGACATTGCCAGCTCTATTCAGATTCAGAGAGGGTTAGGAGCTTCCAAATTTGTAGTTCCTTCTGTGGGAGGAACGATCAATATCGTAACCAAAGCTACCGATTCTGAGCAAAAAGCGATGATCAAGGCAGAAGCTGGTAACGACAACTACTCCAGACTTTCAGCGATGTACTCTTCCGGGTTAAAAAACAAATGGGGAACTACAGTATTACTTTCCCGTTGGCAAGGTGATGGTTACATCAACGGAACTAAAGGTGAAGGATATTCATGGTTTTTCTCAACTGGATTTAAGCCGAATGAAAAACACGCTTTCAATTTAATTGCTACGGGTGCCCCGCAGGTACACGATACGAGAAGATCTTCTGCAACCGGAGCAAATGTAGCGACTCTACAACAGTTTGACATGTATGGGAGAAGATACAATCCACAAACAGGAATGCTGAATGGTTCTCAATTCAATTTAGCACCTAACTTCTACCACAAACCAATTGCTTCATTAAACTGGGACTGGAATATTAATGATAACCTAAAATTATCAACAGTTGTTTACGGTTCTTGGGGACGTGGCGGTGGAGGTACCGGACTTAACGGGTCTATTGTACAAGGTAAGAATACCATGAACTTTATGAATAGTGCTGATGGTACCATCAATTGGGATATGATTGCTCGTTATAACAGAGGAGGTTCAGTAACAGATTACAATGGAAATACTTTCCAGAAATCAACTTTTACAGCTCCTGCAGGTTCTCCTGCTGATTACAACGGACAATACGTAAGTACGTTAAACGGAAACAGTGGTATTGTTAGAAAGCAAAGTATCAATGCTCATGACTGGTATGGTGTAATTGCAGATCTTAATTACAAAAAGAATAACTGGACGTTCAATGGAGGTCTTGACCTTAAAACTTACAAAGGTGCTCTTTACGATATCGTTACCGATATGTTAGGTTCAGATGCTTTATATGTTAAAAATACAGTAAACGCTCCCAACGGTTACTATATTGATCGTACAGTAAAACCTGAACCATTAACTAAACTAAATAATGCTCAAAAAGTATCTATCTACAACGAAGGATTGGTAAAATGGGCAGGTATTTACGGAATGGTAGAATATAGCTCTGAAAAACTGAGTGCATCCGTTCAGGGATCAGTATCTGAGCAGTATTACAAGAGAAAAGACTATATGCTGTACACTCCTGGAAATCAGGAAACAAAATGGTATCACAAAACAGGGTATATTGTAAAAGGAGGTGCTAACTATAATATTGATGATCATCATAATGTATTTTTCAATACAGGGGTTATTTCTAGACAGCCACTATTCAATGCTTTATTCCCATCTAATCAGAACATCTACAACGATGCGAAGAATGAAAGAATTTTCTCTGTGGAATTGGGCTATGGTTTCAAATCTCGTTATGTAGATGTGAATATCAACGCGTACAGAACGCAATGGGATGATAGATTCATTTCAAGAACCTTCAATGCAGGTGCTGCTGATGTTGCCAGATTCCCTCAATTAAAACTTGGAAATGCTTATTTCTACAACGCTCTGAATGTTGGTCAGCTTCACCAAGGAGTTGAATTGGAAGCTAAAGCAAGACCTTTTTCAAATCTTAGGGTAAGAGGAATGGTATCTTTAGGAAACTGGAAGTACAAAGGAAATGCAAACTTCAATATTTTGGATGTTCAAAGCAACCAAGAAGTTGCCGGAGCAACAGGTATGATCAATATTAAAGATCTGAAAGTTGGAGATGCCGCACAAACTACAGCTAGTTTAGGAGTTGATTATAACATTACCAAGGCTTTCAGTATTGATGCTAACTGGGAATATTATGACAAGCTATATGCACAGTTCAACCCTATCAACTTTCTTACTGAAGCGGATAGAGAAAGAGGAATTGTTAAGTTACCAAGCTATAATCTATTTGATGTAGGGGCTACTTATAAATTCGAACTTGGTCAGAAGAAATCTTTAACATTAAGAGCGAACATTTATAACTTATTCAACAAATATTATATTTCTGAATTAAGCTCAAATATCCATACGACTGATAAAATTGCTAATGGACCTAATGCCGGAAAAACATATCAGGAAACTGGCAGAGTTTATCAAGGAATTGCAGATGCCAATACAGGTTTCTTAGGTTTTGGAAGAACGTGGTCTGTGGCTGCGACTTTCAGATTCTAATTCATAATCTGGATAATAAATCAATGAGAACCCGTCATTTTTGGCGGGTTCTTTTCTTTTACAATAGGGATCCTACCTCTCCTATTATGCAAACTGTTTATAAATTAACATCATTAAAATAAATCCTAAATAAGTAATATATTAGACAAGATAAACACACAAATCATTTCTGTGACAATGGATAAAGACACCATACAATATATCATCACTTATTTCATTAATCTGATGACCCATGATGAAAAATTAGCATTGAAGTATCACATTTTTACTTATAAAACTTCTGATAATCCTGAAACAGGATCTCTTATTCAGCATAGCTATGATGAGTTTGAGTTCAAAGTCGTTCAGCGAATAATGACTGAGACCCCAGAAAAAGTTTTTTTTAATACCTGCCCTCAATGCAACAGGCTTGCTCGTACTCCTTTTGCAAAACAATGCAGATATTGTGGATATAGCTGGCGAAATCTGGTTGCTCAATTTAAGATTGACAGTGTCTTTAAGATTACTAACAGAAGTTTCTATTTTCTTGGTGAGATTATAGACGGTGAAATAAATCCAGGACAATGGATGGATTTAACAAAGCTGGGGCTTAATAAAAAGATTACTATTGAATTTGCAGACAAATTAACCAACGGAAAACCATGGAACGGTGTTGGCTTAGGAACAAATGAATTAACTGAAGAAGAACAAGAATTTTTAAAACAAAAAAGTTTTCTTCATCCCATCATTCCTATCACTACCTCATCGTAAATATCCACTATCCCAAGTCAATAATTTTCCCTGCTGCCTGGCCAATAATTTCAATATATGATTTTGAGTCTACTACTTGTAAATTGTTATTAGAAGCTTTTACACCTAGTGGTAAAACGGGAATGTAGCCATAACATTGTCCATATTGTAATGCGGGAAGTTTTCCTTTGATTTCTAAATAAGGTTTAGCTTTATAAGTATCTATTAAATCATCTTCATCATTTACCAGAATATCCAAATACACATCTACTTCACCACCAATTATAGTTTTTTTAAGCTGTCTGATATTAATCAGTGCAATCCTGTTTCCTTCATCCGGAGCAATAGTCCAATTATCATTGCCTTCCCATACTAACAGATCACCTAAAGCTGTGATCCCCCAAATAATTGTAGGATTCAGAATCTTATCTATATAATCAAATGCAAAATTATACTCTTGTGGATCAACCATCTGTAAATACCCATTTTCATATATCCCAAACCCCATATTTCTCCATATCCAAATGATCTCTTCCAGAAATTTCCCATTGAACAACTGTTGATATTGCTCAATGGTTTCTTCTGAAACGGAACAATGTTTCTGATAATCGACACTATTTCTATTGATAAATTGCTGAATGGTATCCATTATTTTTTAAAATATCAAACTGTTTTCACTGTATCTAAAGATACTGCTTTATTCAGAATTACAGGCTGTTATCTATTGATATTTCATCTCTAACAGTATCTAAAACGGTTATAAGCCAAACCCATTTCTGCATCCACATACTGCCCCTGATACAAGAAAGGTACAAACTCATTATCTCCTTTTCTTAAAGAGCCATATATATCCAACTCTCTTTCCCAAACCAAAGAACCATTGTTATCATAAGCATGAGTAGGTGTACCTAAATAATCGCTGATGATACTAAACTGCTCTTCGCCAACAATTTTACCACAAGGGAACGAAGCTTCCCTCCTGATATAATCTTTATATTAAAAGGCAAGCTTTCAGCTTGCCTTTTAATATTTCAAAATGATTACACTATTCTATACAGTAACCAAATACTCATTATTTAAAGGAACTAATTCTTCGTCATATTGATTATCATAAATAAATGGAAAATCTCTGGTTGTATAAATATTAATATCTGTAAACTTAGTTATAAGATCATCTACAAAATCTTTATTATTGAAAACAAATGAGTTTCTATAGGCAAATTCTCTTAAAACAAAGATATTTTTATCCAATGAATCTGTAATAAGTACTAAATCGGGATATATATAATTTGTACTTCCATTCACCTTACTTCTAACACTTGTTTGCTTATTGAATTCAAACTTATCATCATCAAACTTTCCAAATCTTAAGGCACAATATTTTCTCTCCGTTAATTGATCACCATCCTTATTTACTAGCTTTAAGATTGAATATTCATATTGATTTTTATCTAATCCATTGTTTAAAAGTTCTTGAAAAAGATCCAAAGACAATATTTTTACATCTGAACCATACTCTAAATAATTAAACTGAAAATCAATTTGTTTTTTCTTAAAGACTAAATATAGTTCTGGTGGAAACTTATATTTCTGTTCTTTCGGAGGAAAAGGAATATCCTTATAATCCAATGTTCGCCACTCCGAATCAGAGTAAAATTTAGTTCTTTTAGTAGAGTCAAAAGAATCAAAAAGAATAATATCATCTCCTAAAGGAATTCCTTTTCTTTTTATATAGCTTCTTTGAAAGCTTACAAATAATTTATTTTCCATAATAATAAATCTAATGATGTCTAAACTGATTTAACTTTGTTGGGGCTTTTGAACCATCTGGGGATAATCTCTTTTTTAACCGTGCTTGCATTTTTTCAAGATCTGCTTTTGCTCTAGCTTTATCTTTATGAATTCTATATTGATCTTGGATAGCCTTTATTCTAGCCTCTACATGATTACTAAAATTAGGATGAGATCCTGGATGATAATGAGCAAACCCTAACTTCTTTGCTAAAGCTTCATTATTTGGTAAATATATACCATTTGCAGCATTATGTTTTCCCTTAAATCCAACTTCATTAAAAAAGCCATTTCCTCCTCTTCTTGTAGTACCAAATTTATCCCAAGTTTCTTGTGGGATAACATGATGTGTATTCCAGTCAGTTGATCTATTTCCAAAAGTAACTGCTTGTCCAGCTTTATCTAGATTTTTTCCCAATAGATATCCGCTTAAACCAAATATGTCCAGCCAAGAATTAGAATCATGTACATAATTATAAAATTCGAAACCTCCATCTAACCCAATTGGATCTTGGCTAATATTCCCCGCTTCATTATCATAATATCTAAAACGATTATAAGCCAAACCTGTCTCTGCATCCACATACTGCCCCTGATACAAGAAAGGCACAAACTCACTATCTCCTTTTCTTAAGGAGCCATATATATCCAACTCTCTTTCCCACACCAGAGAACCATTGTTATCATAAGCATGAGTAGGTGTACCCAAATAATCGCTGATGATACTGAACTGCTCCTCGCCAACAATTTTACCGCAAGGAACAAAGCTTCTCTCCTGATATAATCTTTATATTAAAAGGCAAGCTTTCAGCTTGCCTTTTAATATTTCAAAATGATTACACTATTCTATACAGTAACCAAATACTCATTATTTAAAGGAAGAATATCCCATTTATACTGATTATTGAAGACATAAGGAAAGTCCTTTACATTATATACTTGTGGTAAATGGAAATTCAATAAAATCTCCTTAACGACATTTCCAGTGAAAATTATGGAGTTTCGATAACAAAGTGAATTAATATAAAAAATATTTTTATTTTCAGGATAAGCATTTAATTTCATATCGGGAAATAGAAAAAAGTTTTTCAATCCTGCAGCTCTTTTTTTAGTTTCCATATTAAAATCAAAAAATTGATCATCAAACCTTACAAACCTTAAAGCATAGTAGATTTCATTATTTGTCAAATTATTTCCTTTAAGATCAATAATAGATAGTTCTGCGATTTCATAATAGCTCTCATCTATTCCTTTATTGTTAAGAAAAGTCAAAAATTTAGATGAGACAAGAACCGCAAGGTTATTCATTCCATAAAAGTCAAATTTTATAACTGAAGGTTTATTTTTGGTTGAAACCAAATACATTTTCGAGGGAAAACGTTTTTTATCCTCTGGAGGAAATCCGTGAATTGAAGCATCATACATTTTCCAAGGTTGCTCAGCAACAAATTTTGGTTTCTTACTATCAAAACTACTAGTAAAAATCACATCATCAAGCTGAAAGTAACCTTCCTGGCCTTGTGTTCTATTAAACCAAATAAATAAATCTGTCATATTAGTGAAGTCTTTTTGCGCCACCTCCTTTTCGTGCTAGCGCGGTTTTTAATCTTTTCTGTAAATCTTCCATTTCTGTTTTTGCTCGTACTTTATCTCCGTGGATAAAACTGTCAGCATGAATACAGTTATAAAAAAACACTGAATCCATAAAATTGTCAACTTGATTTACCGAATTAAGTAATTTTTTCCAATAATTTACAAAAAAGCATTACATATTTTAAATCACAAAGGCTATCTCAACTTGAAATAGCCTTATATTTTCTATGAATATTGCCAAAAACCAGCTATAACTTCGTTTGTTACTTTATGCTTATATAAATATAAAGCGCCATACATAAATACGTAATCCAAGCCATCACGGTATCCCTCTTCTTCAATTTGCATAAAAAAGAAATAGTCCTCTTCTTCCAATTTTTCATAAAAATATTTTTTTGGTTGAATTAAACGTGGCTCACCTCCTACTTTTATAAATAAAAATTCACTTTCAGTTTCTGAATAATCACTTATTGATGATACCTCTAAGCTTGGAATACTCTTATCAGCTCTCGTCCCCATTTCTGAATATTTATGTTCCAATACTTTGACAGCTATTTCAGGATAAATATTTTTATCCAAAAGAATATCAAAGTTATCATAAATTAAGACAGAAAGCATCATATCTCTTTTATCTGGATGATTTAAAACAGCATAAAAGTTATAATTTTCTGGTATTACGTCTTCAATTATTTCGGGAGGATTCCCACCCATTCTGGCCTTCAAGTCACTATTATATGGTAAGCAGTTTGCAAACAATTCTTTCATACTTTTTAATTATTATGTTAATGAAATCCTATATAACCCTGTTTTTTTGCAAAATTAATTGCGTCTTTTCTAAGTTTATTTGTTAGTTCAGTGGCATATTTTTTAGCATTATCCGCCTCCCATCCTCGACTAAGCAGCCCTTCATATATCCCACGTCTCGTTAAAGCTGCGTTTCTATTAATATTCTGCAAAGCAGATTGCCCTTTTAATCTGGGACCTCCCATTCCGTATCTATTTTGAAGAGCAGTAATATTCTTATGCATATTTGGCTCAGTCAGTGCAATAGAAGGATTTAATTGACCTATTGTACTGCTTCTAGTTATACCATGGTTTTGTCTTAACCAAGCGCTTTGCAATAATTCATGCCCTGTCAAATTATCCCCAACGTGTGCTGGTCCAGTTAAGCTACCATAAGGTCCTATAGCAAATTCTTGAGCCAACCCAAACCCATCAATTTGAGTATTAATATCATATACATATGCATAAATTGACGGATTATTACCTGCTAACCCAATTGGATCTTGGCTAATATAATTCCCCGCTTCATTATCATAATATCTAAAACGATTATAAGCCAAACCTGTCTCTGCATCCACATACTGCCCCTGATACAAGAAAGGCACAAACTCACTATCTCCTTTTCTTAAGGAGCCATATATATCCAACTCTCTTTCCCACACCAGAGAACCATTGTTATCATAAGCATGAGTAGGTGTACCCAAATAATCGCTGATGATACTGAACTGCTCCTCGCCAACAATTTTACCACAAGGAACGAAGCTTCTCTCCTGATATAATCTTTATATTAAAAGCAAGCTTTTAGCTTGCTTTTAATATTTCAAAATAATTTTATCTAATAATTGGTAGAATTAATAGCATAAAAATTCATCTTTTCCTAAAAATCATCCATATCTTATAGTTGAATTGGTTTATAGGATAAAGATTTATCAACAATTTCCTCTGCAGTCAAATCAGCCCACTCGGCTTCAAAAAAATAATCTGCCACATTTGGATCTGGAACATTATCAGCAAAAAGCTCTAATAAATCATCTTCTTCCTCATCAGTTTCAGTTTCCATATTGATAATCTTTTTTGCAATCTCTATTAACTCTTCTCTACTTAATTTTTGATTCATATATTCTTATTTTAATAATTAATGATGTGGAGGTTTACGATCATAATGGTAATTTGGATCCAAAACTTCCTTATGGAATCTTGGAGTTACAATTAACAAATTATCCATATCAAATACCCCTCCTCCTGCATGAATTGGAGTTATATGGTGTAGTTGATACGATCCCACTTTACCATCCCACTGTGATTTATGAGCTTTAGGTGCTCTTCCATTTTCCATACGCTTAATATTTTGAGGTGAAAATGCTGAAGAATATTTTGGATTGGCTGCTACTTCTTTCCAAAAGGCTTCCCTAAAATCTTTAAAACTACCAAATGTTTTTCCTCTTAAATTATCCGCAATATCTGCTGGAAATAATCCAGCATTGCCATTGGTTCCTTTTAACCATTTATCTCCAATATTTTTCCCACTACCAATTGCATCACCTCCATTATTTCTTGCACTAAGACCTAACTCATCCGTCCAAACATTTGAATCATGTACGTAAGCATAAATATTTAATCCTCCTAAAATTGAAATCGGATCCTGGCTTATATAATTTCCAGATTCATTATCATAATATCGGAAGCGGTTATAAACCAAACCTGTCTCCGCATCCACATACTGCCCCTGATACAAGAAAGGCACAAACTCATTGTCTCCTTTTCTTAAAGAGCCATACACATCCAACTCTCTTTCCCAAACCAAAGAACCATTGTTATCATAAGTATGGGTTGGTGTACCTAAATAATCACTGATGATGCTGAACTGCTCCTCGCCAACAATTTTACAGCAAGAAATAACTAACACCCTTCAAAATATAGAGGCTGTTTCAAAATTGAAATAGCCTCTATATTTTTTATGAATATTGCCTATCCATTTCCTTTTTTATTTTTTCGAACCTTTCTTCAAGTAAGGGAATAAAAGAAACTGCATCAAAATCTCGAAAATGACTCTTATATTTTAGAATAACTTCTTTATCTACCAACTCGTAAATGGTCTATTTGTATTTTTCCAAAACTGAAGTAAATATTTATTATAGAAAAAGAATTCTTTGTCTTTAAAATTTTTACTTACCGTTAAGCCCAAATCTGGTAAAACAATATGTCCTTTTCTTTCAATTACGCTTTCGGTCTTGATAAGCTTCTCCAAACTCAAAATATCGTTTAAATCAGCATTGTTGAATAATATTTTTAATTCATTATTCTTAGAACAATTCAAAAAGACTTCGGTAAGCTTATTTTCATAGAATCTAAATGAAAATGGATTAATACTGATCACTTCTTTACCCTTTACCCCTAACGTTGCCTCAATAGAAATGTTGAATTTTTTCCTAAAATCTTCTTTGGAAATTCCAAACACAAATTCACCTAAAGATTCAAAAGGATTAAAAACAAGTTCATTAGAAATGTTTAATGCTTCATTACTTAAACCATTATATTTAGGCAATCCTTTTATATATAAATCTTCTAGAGATTTATCATAAACTAATACTTGCAAAAATTCTTTACTTTTAAAGTCAGGGTATAATGATAATTGAAACTCAGGAAATATATAGAATTCTCCATCAATAAATGGATTTTCTCTTTTCAAAAAAATCTCTAAATTATCAAAATTTAAAATATTTCCATTTATAACAACCTCTTTTAATGATTGAACAGATACAGTTACTATTATATTATTTATGACTTCAATATAATAAGTTGTGGTATCCTGTTGAATTTCAATTTTCCCATTTCTAGAATCTCTTGCTCCAACTTCAAAGGAGTCTAAAATACCTTTCTTGATTTCTACCATACTTTAGTGATGTGTATATTTACGTTTTAAACGTGAAGCCTCTCTAGATGTTATTTGACCTTCGGTTTTAGCATAGTCTATCATCTCTTGCATGCCTTGATTATATTTTGAACCAAATTTTCTTTTGACATCTTTAATATCCATTTCCATAGCTTTACCAAACTTACCTCTATTTATTAGATCTTCTTGTACTCCTCTCCATTGTTTAGCTGTTGCAAAATTACCCCAGCTTGCAGTTTTCATATGGTCAGCAGTTTCCATCCAAGTAGCAGGACCTTTATAATGTGAAATTCCTAATCCGGATCCTTTGTATGAAGCAAAAGCAGGCATGTGATTAACCTGACCTCCAGTACTTAAACCTCTAGTATTACCATAGCTACCACCACCTTGAGCGGATAAACCAAAAACATCAAGCCAGCCATTACTATCCAAAACATAACCATAAAGTCTTAGCCCACCATCTAAACCAATTGGATCCTCGCTTATATAATTTCCCGCTTCATTATCATAATATCTAAAGCGGTTATAAGCCAAACCTGTCTCTGCATCTACATACTGCCCCTGGTACAAGAAAGGTACAAACTCATTATCTCCTTTTCTCAAAGAACCATACACATCCAATTCCCTTTCCCAAACCAAAGAACCATTATGATCATAAGCATGAGTGGGTGTACCCAAATAATCACTGATGATACTGAACTGCTCTTCGCCAACAATTTTACCACAAGGAACAAAGCTTCCCTCCTGATACAGCCAAGTTATTACATTTTCTGTAGATTCTGCAACCTCTTGTACATTATTTTCATCATCAATGATCAGTTCCGGAGGGAAACGGCCTTCATATTGCCACTCATGGAGAGGAACGTTGCCATCCCACAGCCAGCGGGTGACTTTATTTTTATATTCTTTGGCTATACGCCTTCCTAAAGGGTCATAGAAGAAATTTACTTCCCCGCCTTTGGGTAATATTACCTTGGCCAGCATTCCGTTGCCTTTCCATTCATATTGCCAGCCGACACCACTGCCCCTCAGACTTATTCCGTATTTATGTTCTATGGTAGAAGCAGAAATTACTGCCTGTTGAGTACTTTTTCTGAACTCTTTGAAGATCAGGTTTCCTTCCGCATCATAATAATAGTTGTAGCGCAGATCTTTCAATAATTTCCCACCTGCTCCGTAGGTACGGTCTTTCTGATCAGGAGTTTCAAACAGGTTACCAATAGCATCCGGAGCTTTATAAATGGTTTCAGTTTCCTTACGGTTCTGATAGGTACCACTTACCAGATTATCCCAGGCATCATAACTGAAAGTAGCACTTGCTCCGGTTACTTCATTCAGGGTTTTCAGCAACCGATTGGCTGTTCCCCAGAAGTAGCGGGTTCTGTTCTTTTCCACATTATGGCTGCTGATACTTCTGCGTACTACCCTTCCCAATTGGTCATGTTCCGTCATCTGGCTGATTCCTCCGGTCAGCTCTCTTTGTATTTCCAGTCCAGTGGCATCATACTTCCATTGGGCTTTCCAGTCTCCGGTTTCCATTTCGGTTAATTGTCCAAAATGGTCATACTGGCTGGTAATATCAGCGCCTAATGAGCTCTGTACCAACAGCGTATTATTTTCCTTATCAAATGTCTTGCTTACCCAGTGCTGTCCCTGTTGTTCTTTAAGGATGCGTCCATCTTTACCTCTTCGTATATTCAGGTGAATATCCTGGTTCAATGCACCTGTTAAAAATCCATCTTTATTATAAGTATATCCTGTATACGACAGATCACTGTGCTGTTCTTTGATTACTTTTCCTGTACCGTCATAGTCATATTCTGTCCAGCGGTTATCAGGACGGATCACTTTTTTCACCCTGCCTATAGGATCACGCTCATACTGTCTGTGCAGACCATCAAATCCCCATTCACTGATCACATCACCCACTCCATCCAGGGCGAATCGGTAGACTTCGCCTTTTTCATTACTGATGCTCTTCAATTGTAATTCGGTATCATAACCAAATTTTACGGTACGGTTATTTTGTGTCCTGCTCAACAAAATGCCTAAGCTTCCATATCTGAACTGTACATCATGCAGATCATCTTTTGCATGAATAATATTATAAGAAGTATCATATTCAAAATAATGTTCGTTGCCATCAGGTTCTTTTAAATACACTACATTTCCGGCATCATCGTGCTTATACAAGGTAATATTCCCTCGTACATCGCGTTCATTGATCACATTTCCCTGCTGGTCATATTCCCATTTGCTGTACGTATCATTCGGATAGGTAATCTGAATCAAATGATGGGCTTTATCATAAAAGAAATGAACTGCCCGGTTTTTATCATCTGTAATTTTTCGGAGATGCATTCCTTCATATTCATAATACAGCTTTTCACCGGAAGGCAGTTTTTTGGAAATAATTCTGCTCAATTCATCATAAGTCCATTCCAATTCTGCTCCGCCGGGGCTTGTCACCTTAATCAGATCAAAACCATCATCATATTGAAAAGTGGTTGGTTCGTTATTTTCATTTTCAATGGATTTTAATAAACCATTTTCTGTGTACCTATATTTCTGTGTCAATCCTTCTGCATTGACAACCAATTCAAGTTCCTGAAACTGATTATATTTTTGATGGGTAACCCCTCCATTTTCATCTATGATTTTATAGATCAGTTTACGCTCATCATAAAAATATTCTGCGGTGAATCCGAGACTGTTTTTTGTAATGGTACGTCCGGGTTCATATTCCGTAAAATATTCAAGGATTCCGCCATCACCCCAGGTATGAATACATTTGGCATCATCTCCTTTTCCATCATATTCCCAATAGAAATTCTGTCCTGTCTGGTTGGTTAACTGTACCAGTAAATGACCGTCATAATAAAAATGTTTCTCTGCTCCGATCACATCTTTATTACGAATCATATTGCCCAGTTCATCATACCAATACTGAATGTAGGTAATTTCCCTGTTCTCAGCAACCGTATATAAACGGGTAATACGATGCTTCGGATCACTTTCGACCTTAATGATTCTTCCCGTACTGTCTACAATCTTCTGCAAGCAACCATTAGAATGGTATTCAAATGATAAACTGAATCCATCGGCTGTCTTTATTGAGGAAAGCATACGATAGCCTTCCTTATTTAATCCGCCATTAAAACGATACTGTAATTTATCAGAATCTATCAGTAAATAGCCTTTATCATCTTTCGTAAAAGTAAGCTGTTCCTTTCTGTTAAAGTATTTTTCTCCAATATCCAATAACGGAACCACCGTCTCACGTCCATCTGAAAGGCGTAAGGATGCAAAATCATTTCCAAGGTCGTATAATCCCATATTGTAACTGTGATGCCAATTATATCCTAATGGCCCGTTGGCTTCTGCATCACTGTAATAGGTACGCTGCCAGACAAAAGGAATTGGCCCTGATAATTCAATATCGGTATTGGTAGAATATACTCTTCCTGTAGCAGCATCCACCGGTTCACCAAACAACCGACATTTTACAGGCTGTAAAACACTGGCCAGCTTCTGATTCTTTGGTTTAATGCCATCAATAACATCCTGGAATTTATCTCCTGTTTTCTTCCATAGCTTCCCCATTCCTTTCAGCCCAAGGCTCATTGCCAGCTGAAAGAGGTCTATCGTAGGCGGGCCACCTGCCAATACAGGTTTTCCTGCAGAAGTTATGATGAGAAGCATTGAGGTGGGAGCCATCAATGCCACTTTTGGTTTTGGTTTTGTAATTCTGAATGGTGCCGGAATTCCGATGAGGTTACAGGATAGTGCAAGATGAAACTGGGTGCTGCATGGCCCTCCATCGGCTAATACGGTACTGCTTCCCAGAAACATTTCGGAACTCGCAATCGGTTTTACGATAGGAAATGGAATATGTAGGAATATTCCAGGTAAATGCTGAATTCCGGTTCCGGCATTAGCAACCCACTGCCCGTGAACCTGTACAGACGGTTTCATTCCGTTCACTATTGCTGTACAAACTGAGGCTAAACTCGTAGGAGGAGCGGATCCATCTGCTGGTGGTGCCGGAGGTTCCGGCAATACACTTGAAATAGCATTCATGATGGCACTCATAATATCAAAAACCATCCCTATGTGCGGTACCGGCAGCAAAGGAGATGGTGGAAATATCGTTTCATGGAAATCGATACCAAGAGCCAGGTCAAAATATTTTCCTACCGGCATTCCCGGCATTGCTGGCAAAATACTAGCCATATCCCTTTGTAAATGATCTAATTTATCTTTGGCCTCGCCAAACATTTCTCCAAAGCCCCTTCTGGGAGCCGGAGCGGTCACTGCTTTTCCTATGATATCTGACATGGGTATTATTTAAATTTTGATAATTGTTTATCCCAAATTGACGGATCTGTTTTTAAGGACGCTGAATCTACTCCAGCCTGTGCCAATAAAATTTCCCAGTCGTCTCCCAACCAATCTGCTAATTGCAGTTTTATTTCGTTTACATCCGCAGTTGTTTTAATTTGTTCTCCCAAATAGAGACACATAAAAGCTGCGTGTAAAAACGTAGATTGTCTTCTAACATCAATTTCAAGATAGGCTCCTGCAGCAAGCGCAAAAAGGATATGCTCAAACGCTTTCGTTAGCTCATTTTTTTCGTAATAAATATGGGCTATCAATCGGTTAGCTTCCATTACATAATATACATCCTGTCTTTTAGAAGCCTTCTCAGATAATTCTTCATAAATTTTAAGAGCACCATTCTTGTCTTTATTTCCAAACAGTAAGGCTGCTTTCAGCAGCATACAGGATTTCCAGACCGGATATCCCGTTGCATCATCCTGTTCCATAGCTTTATAGGATTCTTCAAGTGCTTTATCTGTGTATTCTTCACTTTTTTTAGTTTTCTGTAACGAAAAATAAGCTTGGGCAGCCACCAATAATCCTGCAATTTTTGATGAAGCGGTTCCTATTTCATGAGTAATGTTCAGTAAACGTTTTACTTCAACATCTGTTCTGTTCTGCGTTTTCTGCGTGGTAGAATCCATGACAATAATAACCTGTTTTCTGAATCTCGCGTCAGGATCTACAGCATTGTAATTATCACTGGCTTTGTACATTTCATTCTTAATAGCTTCTGCCATCTTAAGCTTCGGATACATATAATGGTATAAAGACTCGTTATTCTTTTTGCCCTGCAGCTGAATACGTCTTTCCTCAGCTAAATCCATGGATACTAAACGCAAGGTATCCGGAACATGCTCAACAACTTGCTGAAACCACTGTGCAATATTCATTTTGGTTTGTACAGCTAATGGAAAGTAAAGACAGAAATGGAAAGGTTTGCTTTGATCTGTTATACTGGCCCTTAAGCGTTCAAGTTCGTTAAATAAATTAATAGCATTAGAAGCTAATGATGTATCCGGAACAAAAGGTTCCACAATCATATTATTTTCCCAGAGTGCCCTGTGCAGGTCTTTATCTTTTTGAGGATGAGGAATAAACCATGAAATAAACTCATTCCATAATTGTTCTTCAAATAATAGCCTGTCTCCTTTATATTCTGTCTCGAAGCGAAAGAAAATATCATCCGATTCACCAACAGGAGACTGCTCAATCTGCATAAACTTATCAATAATTTCTACATCGGCATATTGTGCTACCCAAATAGCCAGTTTCCAATTCTTATTCTGTTCTGCAGTCCTCCATAAATCCCGAAGTTTATAATATTCCTGAGCTATTGATGAAGTTTCCATATTTATGAATTTAACTTTACCAACCCTCCCGTTATTATTGTATCTCCTGCTCCGCCATCTATTGATACCTTGGCAGTAGCACTGATACTTGTTTCTTTAGCGGTAATCTGTACATCTTTGCTTCCGGAAGTCGTAACTGTAGTTCCTGAAAGTGCTGCTACATTTTCTTTTGAGCTTAGCTCTATACCAGCTTTACCGCTTCCCATGGAAACAATAGTTTCTCCTGTAATATGGATATTTTTAGCCTGAATAGTAATGGTTTCATCATCAATTGTAATAGACGATTTCCCATTATCTAAGGTTACTTTTTTACTGGCTACAGCAGAAATGGTATTGGTTCCGTCTACTGTGATAATATTCCCTCCTGTCTTGTCTGTGATGGTAATTCCGCCAGCATCATTAAGACTAATGGTATGCCCACTTTTGCTACTCAAACTCTTAACATTATTGCCCTGTCCACCGCCGCCGCCTGCGGCTCCATGATACATTCCGCCCATTACAAACGGACGATCAGGATGCTGATGCACAAAGTTGACCATAATATGATCATCAACTTCCGGAATGGCCATAAATCCTCGATTCTTGCTTACTTTCTCACTGCTTCCAGCATCAGGAGTCATCACTCTGATAAATTCAGTGGTGTTAGCTCCGTTTTGCCAATCAAATTGTACTTGTACACGACCTTGGTTGAGTGGATCTGTATTGGAAATTACTTTTGCAAATTGAGGTTCTGCCTTTGGACTGTCAAATTCAGGGCGCGGCATAAAGCCGGTGTCTGCTGCAATTGCTTCAAAAGAACCTGTATAATATCCCCTTGCATCTACATCATGGGTAACTTCAGTCATCATAAGCTTTGTAAAATAGGAGGTCTCATTGCTGTCCGGTTTACGCATTTCAATATCGGCGGTACAACCCGGATATAGAAATGGTACGGAAGTGGTTCCGGATGTTGTAAATACATTTACAGAATTGCTGCCGGTTGCACTTTTTTGAGAAGCGTCAACGTCGGTTACTTTTGCTGCTTTTATAGGGGCAACACTCAAAGACGGAGTGATAAATGTTTTTTCTGAAATTTCATAAGCACGCTTTGCAATATCAGAGGTATGATTAATTTTGGAATTCCCGCCTTTTAATTTCTCATTTTTGCTACTGTTATATCCATAAAAAGAAGGCTTCACATGCTGTGCTTTCATTTTGATCTTCACATCAGCTACATTGCTTCCGTAAGTAAGGGTTACCGGCTTTTGCTGTGGGGGCAATTTCCCAAAATGGAGTACTTCTCCATCATAGAAAAACTGTTCTCCGTAAGCTTCTGCAATTCTTGCAAGATAATTATAATGGGTTTCGTCATATTGAGAGCTGTAAGTTACGTTTCCGTACTGTGCATCTACTCTGACATCGAATTTACTGCTTCCCAGTCCTTCCTTCATCACCTGATCAGCAATACTGTTAAGACTGATTTCCTGCTTTCCTCCAAAACTTTGTGTATGAGGAGCTGAATCTAATAGTATAGTTGGACTGTACCCTGTTAAAATAATATTTCCTAAACTCCCTTTATCTTGTCCAAAACCAACTTCTGTGATGACACCCACAAAGTTTCGCTCCGGACTATTTTCAACATCTTTATATTTAAAAACAACAGTTACTCTTTTCCCCAAAAAACTTTGTGCTTCTTCGAGATTATGATTCTCTGCATTTCCTAAAGTATCGTGAGCGAGGACAAGATCAAACTGATGATGCTTTACCGCACTTTGGGTCAATCTAAAATTCTTAAAAAATTTAATTTCCTTACCTTCCACAAATATTTCAAGTTTTACAACCCTATTGATTCCTGCAATAGCACTTTCTGAAATGCCTTCTGCGTTGAAAATTTTTGAGGTAGGTTGTTTAGACCAAACTTTATCCTGTACAACAGTGGGTGTAGTAGGAATTAAAGGCTGATTCATAAAACTCTGGGCAGCACTGCTTGCTGTTTTAATATTCGATAACGTTTTATTGGAAGTGGGGATATTGGTTGCAATTTCCTGAATATTGTTTACTACATCTATTTTTTTTACTGAATCTGCACTTTTTTTAGACAGATTATTTTCTTCTTTAAACATGATATAATCATTTTTATCGGTTGTGTGTAAATACGGAGATTTTCACCCTAAAGGCGGGACCATTCTGCTCTGGATGACAATCAAGTAAAATACTATGGTCTCAATGCAAAATTACTATCAGACTGTCTTGAGGAAGAGATCAGAAAGAGTATCTGTAGAATCAGTACTCAACGCTGTTTAACAGCAACTATATTTCAGGTGCATATGGTTCTTTTTCATAAGTTTTTTTATTGATTTGGTTCTGCAATATATCACCTTAAATACTCACATCAAAATGAATTACCTATTATTTGAAAAATTGTCGTAGAATTACGACTTTTTTGATAATGAACAAGATAGCACTTATAATCAGATGTGTTTATTAGTGGGTGTTACCTAAATTTTCATACTCAATTAGATCAAAAATGATATCTTAATTTTTCTTAAAAAAACAAACAACTCAGGCATTCACCTGAGTTGTTTATCATTTCCGCTATATATTTAAAAAATTCTATTGTAAAAGTATTTTTGCAATTTCGTGGCTGATGTTTATGGCATCCACTTCTTCATTATTGGCGAGTACAGCTATTGTCAGCTTTTTGCCTGGAATACGAATAAAATTAGTCTCATAGCTCTCCCAGCCACCGGAATGCTCTAATGCATTTTCATTCTGAATTTTAGATTCGCTTATCCCACAAGCATAAGGTTCATATTTTTCTACCTGCTTCCCATCAGTCGTAATCGGGCTAAAAGGAGTTGCAAATTTTTTCACCAAATCCTTACCTCCTACTTTACCTGTTGCGATATTCTCACCCCATAGCATCAAATCATGCACATTACTGTGCACTGCTCCATCACCGGTATGATTCCATTGTACCTGATGTACTTTGCCTTCTTTGTCATAAGATAAAACATAATCCCTCGTAATAGGATACTGATCTACAATAAAGGTACTTTTCATTCCCAATGGTTCAAATATTCTGGTTCTACTAAACTCTTTTATAGACATTCCGCTCGTTTTTTCTACAATTTGAGCTAATAGGAAATAACCTGTATTGCTATAATCAAACTTGGATCCGGGTAAAAATTCTGTTTTCGTAAGTTCGTACAAATGTTTTAGAGATTCTTCACTGGTTAAAATATCTTCTCCATATATCATCCCTTTTTCATCTGCCAATTGCATATAATCCGATACTCCACCGGTATGGTGAACCAGGTTGGAAATTGTAACAGGCTTTACATATTCCCCAAGTTCAGGCATAAATTTATAGATAGAGTCATCTAATGAAAGTTTTTTATCTTTCTCAAGAAGCAATATGGCAAAGGCCGTAAATTGTTTTGAAACAGAAGCCAGATTAAATACATCATTCACTTTCATGCTTTTCTTAGGAGATAAAGATGCTAAACCTGCAGCGCCTTCATAATATACTCCATCATCATACTTTGCCATGAAAGTAAAACCGGGCTTATCTTTTGAATACTTATTGAGCAGGCTCTGCAATTGTTGTGTAATTAGAGGATCTCTTTTCATTTTTTCATCTTTTTTATACAACTTAGCAGGGGTTATTATACCTGCCAAAAACAGATTGGGAATGACCAAAAGTAATACTAATAAAGTTAAATAACATCGGTACATACAATTTGATTTTAATAGAAATATTCTCTTGAAATAAATACTAAAATATCAATGCTTTCAAAGCTTGATAATAATTTTCCAACAGGTTTTCATTTGAATTCAGAAATAGAAAAGGTTCTATTAATTCCAGCTCCATCAGATGAAATGAATTGTGAATAATAACACCATCTACCCTTGCGTACAATGTCGGTAATGGTAAATTTTTTAAAAATACTCCTGCTTGTTCTATATGCAGAGGATCGGGAGTCGGATAACTAATGCTTCCACCATGGTAATGCTGTACTCTAAAGTCTCCTTCTTTAGGTTTTTTTAGGACACAGTGGCTATATTTTCCATTAAAAAACAGGAAAGACCATTCTCCATTTTTGATCTCTTCTACAAAAGGCTGTACCATATAATCCTGTTCTTTTACAAGCTGATTAATTTCAATCAACTTATCAGCAAAATTGCTTCTATTTACAGTGATTGTATTTTGTGCCCCGGCACTCACGCAAGGCTTAACAACGAGTTTATCTGTTTTAAAATCATCAAAAAAATGTTCGCTGAAAATTGCTCCTTTTTCAAGATATTGAGCCGGAATCACCTGAAGTCCTTTTTCTAGTATATCTTTTAAGTAGTGTTTGTCACTATTCCATCGGATGATATCTACAGGATTTAATACTTTAACTCCCAATTGATCAATATGATCCAACCAGGTTAGAAACTCATTCAAATGATTATGATAATCCCAGGGAGCTTTAATAACTGCCACATCAAACTTCTTCCAATCAACATCTTTATCATTCCAGATAGCAGCTTCTACATTCAGCCCTTTTCCTGATAAATAATTAATAAGTTCGGAATCTTCATCATTAACAATTCCCTCTGAAAATTTTTTTTCCATTCTATAGCCTACAATTGCTATCTTCATATTTTATGATATTAAGTTAATATTTTATCATGCTAAATTCGGGAAACAAAATAAACAAACACAGTCACAATTTAGTAAAAATAAAAAGACACAGTTTGAAAACACTATAAACAAGTCACTGTAATTCAGCTACAAAAAAAATATTTCAATAATATTGAAAGCTCTATACAGGAAATTAAGTGTAAGAAAGAGTATAAAAACAGAAAATTACTGATAATCAAAAAACTTAGAAATATCCTTTCAGAGAAAAAAAAATCATCCATATTGCGTTGAAATGATCAGCAATATGGATGATAGCGATACTTTTTTATATACTTTTATTGTACTGTCTTTTCGTAGCAATTGAATATCCCTTTTCTAAAACGAACTGTTCCTACAAGGTCATATCCTTTTTTAAGATAAACAGCATTAGCGGTATCATTCAAAGAGAAAGCGTCAAATCTGATGGATTGATACTGATTCTGGATAGCAAATTCTTCAGCAAAACGAATCATCTTACTTGATATTCCTTTTCCCTGAGCTGTAGGTTTTACATATAAACGGTGGATAACGATAAAAGGGGTCTGTGTTTTCCAGATCAGGTCATTGTATTCTTCATCACATAATTCATTGAGTGCCATATAGGCCAATACTTCTCCTTCTTCGATGAAAACAAAGCCTTCTCCTTTTTCTATATCTTGTGTAAGTACTTTTATATTAGGATATTCCTGATCCCATTGATCAATTCCTTCATCCAGCATATGTTTTTTTACTTCTTCAAGAGCCTGGACAGCCTGAATAATATCATCATAAACTGCCTTTCTAATCATTGTCAACATTTTTAATATTTCTGGTATATAGTTTTTATTTTGAATTTTTAAGCTGTAAGGCACGCTGATAAAAAGACTGATTGATAATTTTCTCTTCAGCTTCATCTATGGCTGCCAGCAAATTATTCTGATTATTGGAAATATCTCCCAATACTTGTGACATAAGCTCCCATACCGGTTTCATATTTTCAATAAGTTCTTGTCCTTTTACAGTAAGTTTAAATAACCTTTTACGTTCATCTTGCCTGTCTTTTTCCCATTGTATCAATTCTAATTTTTCAAGCTCTTTAAGTAAAGTGATTGTGGATGGATGGGTGTATCCTATTTCGTTGGCAATTTCCACTACACTGGCCACTTCTTTTTTATAGATCGTAAAGATTACCGGAAACCATTTGAGTTCAAAATCAATTCCAAAGGCTTTATAAATCAGGGCTCCATCTTTTCTCAGCTGTTCACTGAGACGGTGAAGTCTTGTGGATATCGCAAGGATTCCGGCTTCGTTAATTACATTCATATTCAGTCAATATGTAGGTGGTAAAAAATATCGTCAGCACTCATTAATGGAAAACGTTCAGGAAGAGTTTCTTTTTTAATCTTCTTGAAATTATTCCTTTCATAAAAACGCTGGGCTGCTTTCAATACCGTTATAGTTCCCAAATATAGGTCTTCAATTTTGTTTTCGTGGCAGAAAGCAATTAAAATATCCAGTAAAATTTGAGCAACATTCAGCTCTTTCCCTCTGAACTCTTTTTTAACAAACATTTTTCTAATCGCCCCAGCATTTTCATCAAATTTTACCACAGCTATAGAACCTACCAGTTCTCCGTCTATAAAAGCTCCCCAAAAGTTCCCGCCACGCTCATGATAAAAGCTTTCTATCTGTTTCAGATCGGGTTGATCTTCTACTGTAATCGGAATGTTAAACTCTTTTTGCTGAATGTTCAGTATCAAATCAATAAGCTGTTCTGAATAAGCATTTCCTATGGGTTGTACCTGTAATTTCATAGTGTTTTCATTTTTAAAGTATAAAACTACGTAGTTAAATACATATATACAAATTGATTTTATATTTTAAATGAATTTTAACACAGTTTTATCTGAACAAACAACAGCATTTTAAAATTAAAATCCGGAATTATGATTTTAAAATATCAGGATATTTAAGTAATTTTCCACAACAATAAACTAATAATCAGAATACTGAAAATGACAATAGAGAATATAAAGGCATTTAACGGACAGCATTGTGAAACCACAGCAACAGGAACATTACTACTCCAACTTGGGATTGAGCTCTCTGAACCTATGCTTTTTGGTTTAGGAGAAGGTCTGGGGTTTATCTATTGGAATATGAAGACCATGGACTTTCCCTTTATTGGCGGCCGGATAAAACCTGACATATTAACCCAAAATATAGCCAGAAATCTGAATCTGAAATTAACGGTTAAAGAAACATCTTCTTCACAAAAAGCCTGGAATTCTGTAAAAGAGCTCCTTGACAATGGGCACGTTGTTGGTCTAAAAATGGATTGTTTTCATTTGGAATATTTTTCAAATCCTTTTCATTTTGCAGGACATTATGCTGCTATTTACGGTTACGATCATCAAAATACTTTTCTGGTAGATACTCAACAACAAGGCGGGCAGGTACAAACATCTTTAGAAAGTCTGGCGTTGGCCAGGGCTGAAAAAGGCCCAATGGCTTCTAAAAATCTGTATTATACCCTAAAGAAATCTGATGAAAAATTTGATTTAAAAAAAGCAATCTCAAATGCCATCAGAAATAATGCCACCGAATATTTGAATCCTCCCATAACCAATATAGCTTACAAAGGAATCCTGAAAACAAGTACTGAAATCACCAAATGGTTTCATGCCAGTAAAGATATTGAGGCTGAATTTGGATTATCAGCCATGATGATGGAAAAAGCAGGAACCGGTGGAGCATTATTCAGAAACCTATACCGGGATTTTTTGAAAGAAAGTTATGAATGGCTTAGACTTGAGCAGCTCAAAACAGGATATGAAGCATTTTCAGAAATTGCGGAACTCTGGACAACGGTAGCTCAATTATTTGAAAAAGTAAGCAAGACAAAAGATTTTCAGTATATTCAGGAAGCATCATTAATTTTAAGAACAATTTCAGGCAAAGAAAAAAAAGCTATGGAAGTATTGATGACAATATAGGCCTTATTCTTTTACAATCATCATAAAAAAACGTGTGCCAATCCTGACACACGTTTTATAATTTATCACAAAATAATATTTATTTCCAGCCTCCGCCTAAAGCCTGATACAGCTCAACGGCAGCCTTCATTTTATTATATCTCGCATTGGAAATATTAAGTTCTGCATTCAATGAATTCACGCTGGCATTTAAAACTTCAAGATAATTTGCCATCCCATAGTTTACCAATTCCTGAGAATATTCTACAGAATTTTTGTAAGCATTCAGTTCTTTTTGTTTTAAATCAATAAATGAATCCTGTACAGAGAATACTCTAATGGCATTTGACACTTGTTGTCCTGCAGTAAGAACTGTTTTTCTGAAGTTAAGATAAGCTGTCTCTTTATTTGCTAAACTTATCTCATAATTCGTTTTGATTGTTCTTTTATTCAGGATCGGCTGTGCTAATCCTGCCACTACATTGGCAAACAATGAGTTTACATTAAACAGGTGGTCAATATCTACAGACTGCAGCCCTCCTGTTCCTGTAAGCTTTAATGTAGGATAAAACTGTGCTTTTGCAACATTGGTCAGCTCAAATGCATTCATTAGGCTGTATTCAGCTTGCATCACATCCGGGCGGTTAGCTAGCAATTGAGCTGGATATCCAAGTTTCAAATCAATGGGTAAATTTTGTCCTTCCAGTGTAGATCTTTCAATCGAGTGAGAGGGTTCGCCCATTAAAAGGCTCATTGTATTTTCAAGCAATTGAATCTGGGTATCAATATCAATTAATAAAGATTTTGCATTGAAAACAAGTGCTTCACTCTGTTGTACGGCAACCTCAGTAAGTGTTCCCGAAGCTTTTAATGCCTTTGTTGTTTCAAGATTCTTCTCCCGAACGGCAATTGTTTCTGTAATGATCTTTTTCTGAGCGTCAAAAGTCAGCAACTGATAATATGCAGAAGCAATAGAGGCTACAAGTCCACTTTTTACAGCCTTATGAGCGGCAACAGTTCCTAAATAGGTTGCTAATTGAGCCTTTTCCTGTGCTCTCATTTTTCCCCAGATATCAGCTTCCCATCCTAAACTGGCAGTAATATCAAATTGATTGACATATCTTCTTTCCCCGATGATCTGCCCAAACTGTGTATTAAGAGACTGTGTCTGGAAGGTATAATTGGGGCCTACTGACAAAGTTGGAGCATAAGCTGCTTTACTTTGCTTAAGGTAAGCTTCTGCAGAATTGATGTTTTGTAAAGCAATTCTGATATCCAGGTTATTATCCAAAGCCTTGGTAATATGCCCCTGAAGTACCGGATCTGTAAATATTTCCTTCCAGGAAACATTTGCAATGGTGGTGCTGTCTGATGGAAGCATATCGGTACGGAAAAGCTTTTCGTCAACTACGTTCTTTGGCCTTTCATATTCTTTTCTGGCCATACAGGACGTGATTGCTCCCAGCATAATCGCTGAAAAAGTTATTCCTTTTATGATGTTTATTAAACTCTTCATTATTTGAGGTATAAAAGTTTAAAGTTCAAGATTTCGGTTTTCAGTCATTAGCTTTTCAACCAAAACCTTAAACTAAATTAATTTACTCTGCTAAATTGATATCTTCTTTTTTAATAGGCTTAATTTTCTCCTGTATGCTTTCAAAAATTACATACAATACAGGAATTACAAAAAGACCTAAAACAGTACCTATCAACAATCCTATAGCTGCTCCTGTTGCAATGGATCTGTTACCTACAGCTCCAATTCCACTTGCCAGCACTAATGGTAATAGACCAAAGATAAAGGCAAATGAAGTCATCAGAATCGGTCTCACCCTTGCTTTCGCTGCATTGATGGCAGACATTACAATTGTTTCACCGTGATGTCTTCGCTGAACTGCAAATTCAACAATAAGGATCGCATTTTTCGCCAACAATCCGACGAGCATGATCAGCGCAATCTGGAAATAAATATTATTTTCCAAGCCCATGATCTTCTGTCCGAAATAAGCTCCCATTACCCCAAGAGGAAGAGAGATCACAACGATAAGCGGAAGGATATAACTTTCATATTGTGCAGAAAGGATAAAGTAAACAAATACCAAACTTAACCCGAAAATCAGAAGGGTCTGAGATCCTGAGTTTAATTCTTCTCTGGTCAATCCGGTAAATTCTACTGCATAGTTTTGATTCAAGGTTTCATCAGCTACCTGCTGTACAGCGGCAATAGCATCCCCGGAACTGTAGCCATCAGAGTTTGCTCCCGTCACTTTCACTGAAGTAAACAGGTTATAACGGCTTACAGATTGTGGCCCGTATGCTTTTTTCAGTGTTACAAACTGTGAAATCGGAGACATGATACCTGAACCTGTTCTCACATAAAGTTCGTTCAGATTTTCGATGTTCTTTCTGTTTTCAGGAAGTGCCTGCACCATTACTCTGAACTGTTTTCCATACTTGGTAAAGTCGGCGGTATAAATACCTCCAATATAGCCTTGCATCGTAGCCAGAATGTCATTTACAGAAACTCCAAGCTGCTTACTCAAAGGTACGTTAATCTCCATTTGATACTGAGGATACTTGGTGTTAAATGAAGTCTGTGCAAACTGAATTTCAGGTCTCTGCATCAGCTTACCGATAAATTCATTGGTTTTATTATCCAGATCAGCATATTCTCCACCTGATTTATCCAGTAATACCATTTCAAAACCTGCACTGTTACCAAATCCCGGTACACTTGGAGGTTGGAAGAATACAACTTTAGCATCAGGAACAGCTCCTACAATTCCAAATAATTTTTTGGTGATATCTTCAGAAGTCTGGCCGTCTTTTTTTCTTTCTTCGAATGGTTTCAGTTTAATAAAGGCAAGACCGTTATTACTTCCGTTTCCGGATAAGAATCCTCTACCTGTAGAGATTGTTACGTTTTGTACTCCAGGAACTTTCAAAGCTTTAGCCTGAAGTGCTTTCAGAACGTTATAAGTTCTTTCCATAGAAGCACCCGGAGGAAGTTGAACATCCGTAAAGATAATCCCTCTATCCTCTGTAGGAACGAATCCTTTCTTCATGCTTCCACTTGCCCAGTATAAGATCCCTCCTGTAACCGCAAAGATTACTAAGGTTACCCATTTATGTCTTAACAGGAATACAAATCCTCTTCCGTAACGCTCAGTGGTTGTTTTAAAAGCAATATTAAACTTATAGAAAAACTTCTGAAGCAGGTTTAAGTTTTTATACTCTGCATGATGTTCTGCGTGAGGCTTTAAGAATAATGAACATAAAACCGGACTCAACGTTAAGGCATTAATAGCAGAAATTACGATCGCTATAATCAGCGTAATACCAAACTGTTGGTAGAATACTCCTGTAGGCCCTGTAATAAATGTTACCGGAATAAATACTGCTGCCATTACCAACGTAATAGAAATAATAGCTCCTGTAATTTCATCCATCGCCTCTACTGTTGCTTTCTTAGCATCTGAAATACCATGCTCCATCTTCGCATGAACGGCCTCCACGACGACAATGGCATCATCCACTACAATACCAATCGCCAGTACCAATGCAAATAAGGTTAAGAGGTTCAATGAATACCCGAAGAGATTCAGGAAGAAGAACGCTCCTACAATGGATACCGGAACTGCAATAGCCGGAATCAAGGTAGATCTGAAATCCTGAAGGAAAATATATACTACAATAAATACCAGGATGAAAGCTTCAATAAGGGTATGTACTACCTTTTCAATAGAAGCTTCAAGGAATTCATTGGTATCAAAGTTAAAAGTATACTTAATTCCCTGTGGAAAAGTACCTTCCGCTGATTTCAGGTATGCTTTGATATTTTTAATAATCTCCTGTGCATTAGATCCCGGAGTCTGGAAGATCCCCATACTGATGGAAGGATTGTTTCCGTTTTCTCCGACACCTGTGTAAGACTGACCTGCCAGTTCTACTTTGGCAACATCTTTCAGCATCAGGTTTTGTCCGTTTGCAAGAGCTTTGATGATGATATTATCATACTGCTCTTTATCATTAAATTTACCAACATATTTGATGATATATTCAAAAGAGCTTCCGCTGTTTTGTCCAATAGAACCTGCCGCAGCTTCTCTACTCTGCTCATTGATGGCATTGGTAACATCTGTAGGAGTTACACCATAAGCAGCCATTTTCGCAGGATCCAGCCAGATTCTCATGGAATAGTTTTTACCTCCGAAAACGTTGGCATCCCCTACACCATTTACCCTTTTCAGGTTTGGAATAATATTAATATTCAGAAAGTTCTGAAGATATACATCATCAAGATCTTTATTTTCAGAATAGAAAGACATATACATCAGGGCGCTGGTCTGCTGCTTCTGAGTTACAACTCCTGAACGGGTTACTTCAGATGGCAAAAGAGGCGTAGCTCTGGCTACACGGTTCTGTACGTTTACCGCTGCAATATCCGGGTCTATTCCTTGTTTAAAGAAAACCTGGATCTGTGCAGAACCGTCATTTCCCGCAGAGGAAGTAATATAGTCCATTCCTTCCACCCCGTTGATCTGTTCTTCCAAAGGAACAACAACACTTTTCATTACAGTTTCCGCGTTGGCTCCTGTATAGTTTGCCGAAACACTTACTGTAGGAGGCGCAATATCCGGATACTGTGTAACCGGTAACGAGATCAGTCCTAGCACACCGAGAATCACAATCAAGATTGAGATTACAGTGGATAAAACCGGTCTGTTAATAAAGTTTTTTATCATTAGAATTTCGGTTTTATTGATTGAACAAGACTATCCATTTTAATTGGCTTTGGCTTCACTGCTGTTCCAGGTTTCAAACCTCCGATACCAGCTGCAACAACTCTTTCCCCTTTATTAACTCCTGATTTGATCAGCGCTAAGTTGTCGATTCTGTCAATAACATTTACCACAACATTTTTGGCTGTATCTCCTTTTTCAATTTTGTATACGTATACAATTCCTTGTTGCTCATAAGTAGCACTTTCAGGAACTACAAGTACGTTATCATAGTGCTGAGGGAATCTTATGGTTCCACTGTTACCGTTACTTAATAATTTCTGAGCATTAGTGAAAGCAACTCTGAACTGAATGGTTCCCGTTGTAGGATCAATTTGACCGGTAATTGCTTCAATTCTTCCTTTTTCAGGATAAAGACTTCCGTTGGCTAATTGTAGTTCTACCATCGGTAAGTTTTTGATTTTCTCAGGCATAGAGGCTCCTGGAGATTTTTCAAGGAAATCAAAATACTCCTTTTCATTCATGGCAAAGTAAGCGTAAATCTCAGACGTATCAGAAATTGTCGTTAGAGGAGTCTGATCTGATGGCCCCACCAAACTTCCGACTTTTAACGGAAGCCTACCTACTACCCCTGAAATAGGGGCACGAATGATGGAATATTCGATGTTCGCTTCAACTCCCTTATAATTCGCTTCAGCTTGTCTTTTTGCTGCATGAGCCTGTGCTAACTGTGCCTGTGCCTGTGCAAGTTGAGCCTGAGCGGTTTGTAGCTGTACATTACTGATGATGTTTTTCTGAACCAAAGGCTTCAGCTTGTTCACTTCTACCTGTGCAGCATTTACAGAAGCCTGTGCAGCAGCAATATTAGATTCAGCAGCTCCGATTCCAGCTTTGGAAGCAGCAGCATTTTCGGTAAGGATATTGGTTTCCAAGCGGAACAAAGGTTGTCCTTTGGTAACATATTGTCCTTCATCAACCAGTAACTGGGTAATATATCCTTGTATTTTAGCACGTACATCATTGTTTACCCTACCTTGGATAGTAGCCGGAAACGTCTGATAACCTACTATATTTTTTGACTCCACAGAAACAACAGGGTACGGCTTGGCACCATCTTGTTTTGGAGCTTCTTTTTTGCAGGCTGTGAGAGAAAGCGCTGCCATTGAAAGTATAACTAGCTTATTATTCATTTTATAGTTTATTAAGAGATTCCTGAATATTTTCTATGTTTTTATTTAAGAGTGCTTTGTAAACTTCTATTCTTTCGTTGTATCCATCGTCTTTACTTTTTTTAAAATTGTTTAAATCATCTAATAGTCTTAATTCGTCCTGCATTTTTTGGACAATTTTCTCAAATCGAATTTTCTTGTATTCATCATTGATGAAAAAATACCGTTTCCGCTCATCCATCTTGTTATGATCTACGATAAGCTGCGCATTTAACAATAGCGAAATACTAGTGGAAACTGAACTTTTGCTCGCGGAGAGTACTTCAACAAACTCGTCAAAAGTAATTCCTACTTTCTCATAATCGAAAAGAAGGTAGGAATAAATTTTTGAAGCTAATGGGGGTAGGTTGAAAATGGTGCCGTAGAATTTTACGGCATCCTGAAAAATTTTTTCATCAATTTCTATACTTTGGTGCATAATATAAAAATTTGAACAAATGTAAAAATTAGTTCAGAACCAAACGAACAAAGCTGATAGAGATTATAAATACAAGGCGTTTTAAAAATTCAATGAAACTTGATTTAACTTTTTGCTTAAATTATAATCTTCTCATAAGCTTTCCTCAGTCCGTCTGCCAAAACAACTTCTCCACAATACGAATATCCTTTGCTTTCAAGAATTTTCAGCATTGCAATATTATCGTAGTTTGTATCTACTTTAACACTCTGAATTCCATTAGCTCTGGTAAATTCTTCAATATGATCGAAAAGCTTTTTAGTCATCCCTTGTCCTGCAAATTTTTCATCAATCGCCACGCGGTGTACTACTACAAATTCTCCGTCACTTAGCCATGCACCTTCAATTTTGCTGTATGCAGGTTCATCATTAAGGATTAAAGCCGCATATACTGCAATTTCCCCATCTACGGTAAGCACATATCCGAAACCTTTTGCAATATCACTTTCTACGGTACCAAGATTGGGATAACCATTCTGCCACTGCGTACTTCCATCTTGTCTTCTCCTTTCAATGGATTGCTGGATGATTCCCCAAATAATGTCTCTGTCTTCAATTTCCGATTTTCTTAGTTTGATTTCTGGATTCATGTTGTTGATTTTGAATAAAAAAACATAAAGTTAAAAAGCTAAAAGCCTGAACTGTTTCTCTTTGATTATCTGAACTAAAGCCCAATTTTTATTAACGCAAAGGTTTATTTATAAGGTTTAAAATTTTGAATGAGCAAAGATTCCAACTTCCTCGTTGAATAAGCGGCCGGCTATGCGGTTACTTAATGAGAGGTTGTTTCAAAAGTCAATTAATTTGGCTTTTGTCATTCTGACGCAGGAAGAATTTTATTCGAAATTAATCGTTTGAGATTCTTCATTACATTTCATTTCATTCAGAATGACACTTTTGAGACAGGTTCCATCTTTGCTTCCTTAAAAATAGAGCATAAGGTTATTAAAACTTTGCGTCAAATTTAAATCAGACTAATACAAACTCCTGTTTATATAGCTTTTGGTTCTGATATAGAATAACAGTTCTTCAAGTCATCTTTTAAACATTTAGTTTTTTAATAATTTAAAGATTGATTTAATTAAAAAACCGAAAATTAATTAAGAATTAATTTTCGGTTCGAAGTAGTAAAATTTAAAATTATGAAATTGTTTTATTAATTTTCATTTTGTTGAAGATAAGCATCAATAATTTCGAATGCTTTCTTTTCATCCTGCAGATCCACCATAACCTTTAGCGATGTTGCTGTGGGCGTTGTAGTAAATGTAAGATAGTTGTTTTCAACAGAGTTTGTAATTTGCGCGTCATCCAATTTAGACTTAACCAACTGAATTTCTGAAGGGTTATCACTTTCGTAAACTGACACTCTCGTACTTCTTTCCATATTCTAATTGTTTGAGTATCTAAATGTACAATGTTTTTTCGAAAATTACAAATCTTTGTTTTTAAATTTTATTAATATTATTTTCAATTTTGTCTAATGCCAATTGAATTTCTTCTTTAGTAACATTCAGGTGTGGTCTGAAACGTAAAGACTGGTCTCCACACGGAAGAATGATTAATCCGTCATTGAATAATTCAGTCATCATCTTGTTTCTGTCTGCTCCGGATGGAAGGTCAATAGCACACATTAGTCCTCTTCCTCTTGCATTGGAAATTTTTGAAGGATACTTTTCTGCTAATCCTTTTAAGCTTTCCAATAAGAAATCTCCTACTACTCTTGCATTTTCTACAAGGTTTTCTTTTTCGATCACTTCCATTACCAGTTGGAAACGAAGCATATCGATAAAGTTTCCTCCGAATGTAGAGTTGATTCTTGAGCTTTCTCTGAAAACGTTGTTTGGAACTTCGTCAAATTTTTCTTTATTGGCTAATACTCCACAAACCTGAGCTTTTTTCCCGAAAGAAATGATGTCCGGCTTAGCTGTAAAGTGTTGGAATGCCCACATTTTACCTGTAATGGCAATACCTGTTTGAACTTCGTCAAAAATGAGTAAGATTTCATTGTCATCGCAGATTTTTCTTAAGCCAAGTAAGAACTCATCTCTGAAGTGATTGTCACCACCTTCTGCCTGAATAGGTTCAATGATGATACAAGCTACTTTATCAGGATTCATCAAAATAGCTTCTTCAATCTGAACTAAAGCTAATTGCTCGTTTTTGATGGTTTCTGCCAGATTTTCTTCTGTAATCGGGAATGTTAATTTCGGGTTTAAGATTCTTGGCCACTTAAACATTGGAAAATATTGATACTTTCTAGGATCTGAAGTGTTTGTTAAGCTTAAAGTATAACCACTTCTTCCGTGGAAAGCCTGTTTGAAATGAATACAAATTCCAGCTTCAGTATCAAGACCTTTGGCAAAGTTTTTACGTGTTTTCCAGTCGAAGCAAGCTTTCAATGCATTTTCAACACCTAAAGTTCCTCCCTCAATAAAGAAAGCGTACTGTAATTCTTCAGGAATCACTACTCTTTCGAATACTTCTAAAAAGTGAGCATATTCTTCTGAATAAACGTCTGCCAATGTTGGTTTGTTAACAGCCATTCTTCCCAACCATTCTGATCTTTCTACAAGATACGGGTGATTGTACCCGATGGAAGCTGATGCAAACATAGAGAACATATCCAGGTATTCTCTGTCTGTAAGTTTATCATAAAGCCATGATCCGTGAGATTTTTCAATGTCCATCACGAAATCGAAACCGTCAGCCAACACGTGTTTTCCAACTGTTTCCTTAACTTTATTTGCTTGTATATCTAATGTGTGTTCCATAATAAATTGTTGTGTGATTTAATAAGTGAATGATTAAACGATCCAAAGGCTGAGCATTTTAATCATTCAGGTTATTAAGTTTTTTTATAGTTTTTTGGGTGCTTTAAGTAAAGCTTTTATAAATCAAATTTAATTCCTTGTGCTAAAGGAAGATGCGTAGTGTAATTTATAGTATTAGTTTGTCTTCTCATATAATACTTCCAAGCATCAGATCCTGATTCTCTTCCACCTCCGGTTTCTTTTTCACCACCGAAAGCTCCTCCGATCTCAGCTCCTGAAGTACCAATATTTACGTTCGCAATACCACAATCTGAACCTGCATGAGAAAGGAATAATTCTGCTTCTCTAAGGTTTTGCGTCATGATTGCAGAAGAAAGTCCTTGCGGAACATCATTCTGAATAGCGATAGCCTCTTCTAATGTTTTGTATTTGATTAAATATAGAATGGGTGCAAAAGTTTCATGCTGAACGATCTCGTAAGAATTCTTTACTTCAGCAACGCAAGGTTTCACATAGCATCCGGATTCATAATCTTTTCCAGATAAAACGCCACCTTCAACAACGAATTTTCCACCTTCTTTTTTACATTTTTTGATAGATTCCTGATATTGATTTACAGCATCCACGTCAATAAGTGGGCCTACGTGATTCGTTTCATCCAATGGATTTCCAATTTTCAACTGGCCATAAGCTTTTACCAATCTTGTTTTTACTTCATCATATACGTCTTCGTGGATAATCAGTCTTCTTGTAGAAGTACATCTTTGTCCTGCCGTTCCTACCGCTCCGAATACCGCTCCGATGATAGACATGTTAAGATCTGCTTCTTTAGTAATGATGATTGCGTTATTACCCCCTAGTTCAAGGATAGATTTTCCGAATCTTTCTGCTACTTTAGAAGAAACCATTCTTCCTACTCTTGTAGAACCTGTGAAAGATACCAAAGCTACTCTCTTATCATCCACTAATTTCTGCCCAATCTCATGGTCAGCAACCAATACACTTGAAATTCCTTCTGAAAGGTTGTTCTCTTTCAAAACTTCATTCATAATATTCTGACATGCAATCGCACAAAGCGGAGTTTTTTCTGATGGCTTCCAGATCGTAACGTTACCACAGATCCAAGCTAAAGCTGTATTCCAAGACCAAACGGCTACCGGGAAGTTGAATGCAGTGATGATTCCCACTACCCCAAGCGGATGATATTGCTCGTACATTCTGTGACCAGGTCTTTCAGAATGCATTGTATATCCCTGAAGCTGTCTTGAAAGTCCTACTGCAAAATCGCAGATATCAATCATTTCCTGTACTTCTCCAAGTCCTTCCTGCAAAGACTTACCCATTTCGTAAGAAACAAGTTTTCCAAGATCATCTTTATATTCTCTTAACTTTAACCCAAGCTGTCTTACGATCTCTCCTCTTTTAGGAGCCGGGATCAACCTGAATTCCTGAAATGCCTTTTGAGCTGTTTCAATAACTTTGTCATAATCACTTTCTCCGGAAGTCTTTACTTTAGCAATTAATTTTCCGTCTGCCGGAGAGATGCTTTCTATCACCTTTCCTGAAGCGAAATATTTACCGCCCACTGAAGTCCCTTTATTCTCTTCTTTAATACCAAGGTTTTTGAGTGTTTTTTCGATTCCGAAATCCTTTACTTTTTTTGACATAAAATCTTACTTTTCGTTCTCTCTAAAGATAAAAATATTATGCGAACCTCAAAACTTTAATTTTTTAATATGTTATTTATTTGGACTAATTCCAAACATGCTTATCTTTGTAGGGTAATCTTTTTGATAATCACCAATGGAAAATTCACAAGAAAATAACTCAAAGTTTAAAAAGTGGTTCAAGCGTGTTGGATGGGCAGGGTTTGCTTTCTTTACCATTAAAGGCTTGATTTGGCTCGTAATATTCTACTTTGGAGCAGATTCGCTTCAGAGTTGTATGAAATAAAAAAGCAGAGAAAATTTTTCTCTGCTTTCTTTTTATAATAAGGTTTATTAAAAGATTTCTTCTGTTGCCAACAATGATAAAATCCATAATAGAACAGAGAATTTTATATTTTAATTCCACAAAAAATCTCTTTTTAATGAATTAAAACCATTTTTATCTGATTCTATTTTCCCCATTTTTGCTTCAAAGCTAGTCTTTTTTCTTCCTTCCATTGTTCACAAGGCTTTGGTGCAGGAGATATTCAATCTGACCATTTACACTTCTGAATTCATCATTGGCCCATTTTTCGAGGAGTTTATAAGTAGACTCATCTATCCTTAACACAAAGGATTTTTTGCCTTTGTTTTCCGAAGTGTTCTGAGCTTTTTCCGATTTCATTTATTCTTGTTTTTGTTGCAAGATGCATTGGGTTATATTCCGGGTTGATTATTTTAATGAAACCCAGAATTATTGATTGTTATAATTAGTTATACAGTGTTCCTGCATTCAGTATTGGAGTCGCTGCTTTTTCACCGCAAAGCACTACCATCAGATTGCTTACCATTGCCGCTTTTCTTTCATCGTCAAGTTCAACAATATTCTCTTCAGAAAGCTTTTTAAGGGCAAGATCTACCATTCCTACAGCTCCTTCTACAATTTTAGTTCTTGCTGCCACAATAGCGGTAGCCTGCTGTCTCTGAAGCATTGCTCCTGCGATTTCTGAAGCATACGCTAGATGTGAAATTCTAGCCTCCTGAATTACGATTCCAGCCTTTGACAAACGATCTGTAAGTTCCTGTTCTAAAATAGCGTTAATCTTGTCCCCACCTTCTCTGAGAGTGATAGGAGCATGATCATCTTCCAGATTGTCATAAGGGAAACTCATAGCCAAATGACGTACTGCCGCTTCACTCTGCATTTTCACAAAATCGGAATAACGCTCTACATCAAAGGCTGCCTTATAAGTGTCTCCTACTTTCCATACAATTACGACTGCAATCTCAATAGGATTCCCCATTTTATCATTTACTTTCAGAGTCTGTCCCTGCAAGTTTTCTGAACGTAATGACATTTTCTGAGATGAATACAAAGGATTAATAAAAAACAATCCGTTATCTTTTACTGTTCCCACATATTTCCCAAAGAAATTCAGCACTCTTGAATGGTTAGGCTGGATAATCATCAGTCCTTTTAAGAAAAAGCATGAAACGAGGAAGCAAAGCATCGCTATGATCACAAACGTAATACTTTGATCTACTCCACTTATAAAGAAGTACACTGCTGCTACAAAGAGTACCAGACAGATCACTAATGTAAGGTAACCCGACATGGGTTTTAATGTTTTTTCCATGATTGAATTTTTAATTTGATATTATTTTGATATCATAAAGGTAGCGGTAAATTTTGAATTTTGTATTAGAAATTTTGATTTTTTTTGGTGACGAGGTACGGGATGCGCGATGCGAGGGTTTATACAGAACGCAATTGTAGTTTGTAAGTCGAGAAGATGGGAATGTTGAGATGCGGGGTGCGGGGTGTGAGATTATAATTTTCATAGAAATCAGATATTGAATATAAGAAAAAACAAATACTAGGTTCATAAGGGTTTTAATTAACAAAAAAGGGTAAGATCGTTTTACTCAGCAAGGTGATTAGTTAACTGAACGAAGTGCCTCTGCGATCGAAAAATGAAGAAGAGTATATTTTTTACTTTTTGTGAACCTAGCATTAAAAAGAAGCTCCCAAAGCATTTCATTATATTATATACAATGATAGTTTTTTAAATAAAAAATCCCGGAAGTGAATTCCGGGATTTTGAGTTATATGTTGTAAAAGATTATTTCTTCGTTAAAACTTTAAACTTGAAATAAGATACAGCTGCTAAAGTAATCATTGTTGCGATTCCGATGTATACCCAAGCTGGTACTGGTACCGGATCACCTGCTGCGTAAGAGTGAAGTCCGCTCAGGTAGTAATTTACTCCAAAATAAGTCATTACCATAGAACAGAAAGCAAACATTGTAGCTACGTGGAATGCCCATCTGCTTCTTAATCCCGGAACTAATCTCATGTGCAATACAAAAGCGTACACCATAATGGAAATGAAAGCCCATGTTTCTTTTGGATCCCAGCTCCAGTATCTACCCCATGATTCGTTTGCCCAGATCCCTCCTAAGAAGTTACCTACCGTTAAAGCAAAAAGACCAACTGTTAATGACATTTCAGAAACGATGACCAATTCCTTCAATGTTGTATCGTGGTGAATTTTGTACGTGTCTTTGTTTGAAATAATATAGAACACCAAAGATAATACGGCAATAATCATCGACAGAGCAAAGAAACCGTAACTCGATGTAATGATCGCCACGTGAACGATCAACCAGTAAGATTTCAGTACCGGTACAAGCGGTGTAATCTGTGGATCAAGCGCTGAACCTCCGTGTGCAAATCCCATCATGATAACAGCTACCATAAATCCTGATGCTGGAATCAATGCGTTGGCATTTCTGTAAAGAACCAATCCAGCTGTAATACCTACCCAAGAGATGAAGATAATAGCTTCATATCCGTTACTCCAAGGTGCATGTCCAGAAATATACCATCTTGCTACAAGACCTAAGAAATGGAAGATATACCCAATTAAACCAATTGCAATAATTATTTTAATGGCTTTGTTTAATATTTTATTGGGTTTGAATAATTCTACAAATCCAAGAAGCAAAAGAAGACCTCCAATAATAGTATAGAAAATCAATAGTTTAAAATTGATATCCGCAGTATTCATGAATACTTCAAGATCTACTTTAGATTGATCTGGAATTACAGCTTTCCCCCATTTTTTCTGGTAGTCTGAAAGCTTCACCAATTCAGAGTCTGCTTTGCTCCAATCTCCGGATCTTTGCGCACCAATAACTTCTGAAAAATAAGGCCCCATTACCTGCTGAGATTCCATGTCCGGTTCAAACTTTTGATCCAGCCATGAATGCCAAGTGTGGTTAGCATCATTCTTCACAGGAACAATTCTTAAAAACTGACCACTGAAAAATTCGTTAAAAATCTGAACTCTTTCATTTAGCTTAATAACCTGCTTGTCATATTCAGATTGGTCTGCCGGTTTTTTTGCAAAAGCTGTGTTATAGTCTCTTTCCAGAATATAAGTTAACATCCCTGTATTCTTATCTACCGGGAATAAATTCAGTAAAGAAGTATACCCATCTTCATTGGCTTTTGTTTTTTCAAGAAGTGCTTTACCACCTTTTTCATCAACTTTGATCAGGGGAACGGATGTCCAGCTTTCTGTATCTGTATTGATTGAAAGGAACCATTGGTTAGCATCCAGAGATTTACCGTCTGTTCCTTTGAATTTGTCATGCTTGTAAAGTTTTCTCAAAACCTCTAAAGCCTGTGTGTTCATTGGAATAATTCGTCCTTCGAAATTTTGAACTAAAAGATAACCGAATTTCTCTGCATGTTCTTTGCTGATTTTATTTTTAGCAATGATCTCATCAGCTGAAATAGTTCTCATTTTGCCCATTGGAGAAGCCAATGAGTTTTGTTTTATCTCGCTGTCTTGAGATGTTTTTGTTTCAGGAGCTGGTGCTGCATGAGTGTGTCCATCACCTTCTACATGTACATGGTCTCTGCTTCCGTCAGTAGTTCCATGTGTTTCAATTTTTTGAGCATTTAGCCCTAAGCTTAAGAATAATAAAAGTACTGCAGCAGCTTTCTTTTTATTAACGTCTTTCAGTATTTTATTTAATTTCCAGAAGTGTGTTCCTTTCCAGAAGAAGATCACAAACATTCCTAAGAATAATAATCCGTATCCGATATAAGAAATCAACGTTCCCCAATAATCGTGGTTTACAGATAATACAGTTCCCATTCTATCCGGATCAAAACTAGACTGGAAGAAACGGTAACCTTTATAGTTTAGAACGTGGTTCATATAAATTTTATAAGGCGTTTCTTTTCCTTCGTCAACGATTTTCACGTGACTTTCGTAAGCACTTGGAGAATTACTTCCCGGATATGTTTCCATAACGAAGTCATCCAACTTCAATGCAAAAGGAGTATTGTACACTTTTGGGCCGTATCCTACCATGATGTTCAATCCATCCATTGTGATTTGCTTGTATGCATTTGGATTTCCTTTTTCAACGGAAAGATCAACCAATTGTTTTGTTTTTGGGCCTTGTAGTTCAATCTGAAGCATATCCGGAACATTAGCATCTTTCTTTCTGTCTCCTTCTATAGCCATCAGCTTACCCTTTTTAAGACCTTCAGGTACAACCAGTTTTAGCTCGTTGATGCTGTATAAGCTTCTCAATGCTAAGGGCTGGAATTCATCTTTTACAGTATTTCCGGTAGCTTGTGTTGCCATGGTCATATAAGTGGCATCTACTGGAGTCTTGATGAATAATTTACCCCCTTCATTCTTGAATTCAACAGCTCCGTCAATTGGTCTGTTGAAAGTTACCAAGGTTCCGTTGATAGATTTTGTTTCACCAGCTTTGATGTAAACATTTTGTCTTCCGGTTTTTCCTGTTGAAACCAGGTGAAGATATTCAGTTCCGTTTGGTTCAGCCAGTAAGCTGTCCTTTTTTCTTTGAATATATTCTTTTGCAAAAATCTTCACTTCTTTTCCGTGGAAGTCATAAGTGGCATTAAGATCTTTGTGAAGTGGAGACATCAGGTAAGGAATATCCTGGTAGTTTAGGACATCTCCTTTTTCCTCAATCTGGATTTTAAGGAAGTTTTTATCCGTTACAATTTCGTTGGATGTTTCCCCTTCTCTGATGTGCATCTGCCCCTCAAAACTGATGTATCTTGTGATGGCACCACCAATAAAAATGAATACAAAGGCAAGGTGAAAAACCAAAACCGGCCATTTATCCTTTTTCCACAGTCTGTATCTTCCGATATTACCTATGAAGTTAACGATAAGCAGCACCATGATGAGTTCAAACCATTTCGCCTCATAAATTAATGCTTTTGCTGTAGGAGTTCCGTAGTCGTTTTCTAAGAACGTTGCATAGGCCATTGCGAATGCATAAACCAGTAACAATACAGCCATTGTCCTGGTTGAGATAATAATATCTTGGAGCTTCTTCATGTTGATATGTACTTGACATGCAAAAATAAGGATGATAAACCATAAAGCACTGAAAAAAAGCTGTTTTTTGTCACTTTGATCCCTGTTTTACTTATTTTGAATCATTCTTAATAATATTGGAGTTATTGGGAAAAATTCAATTTTTAAAACCGAAGAAATACAGATTAATAATGCCTATTTGAGCGATTGAAGACTTCTATTTCAAAGGTGTCTTTTTTAGGAGAAATAAAGAAAAACCGCCTGGGACTTATCCAATTTGAAACTAATGTCACCAGACTTTTATTTTCTGTGAAATTGATATAAAATTTTTGAGTTTGTTTCAGTGATTCATCCATCTATTTTTAAGGGTAAAATTTTCTAATTTCTTATTCTTAAGTAGAATAAACCTTTCTTATTTAGTAATCTGAGGCACAAAAAAATGATCCCAATCATAAACCCGAGCAACACTGTTACAAATTTCAAGCATAAATTCTTGATTATTGGTATTGGTCATCACTACTACTCCATATCCTTTATCAAGACTTCCATAAGAGGCACAGGTAAAACCTTCATTCCCTCCATTATGATTAAAATAATAAACACCGTTTTTATACCGATGAAATACTCCTAATGCTACTTTACTTTCTTTGTAATTCACAGCCGGAGTAAACCTTTCCTGCATATATTTTTGAGTCAAAACCTTTTCAGATTTACCTTTTAAAGCCAATTGGCATTCAATCATGTACTTTGCAAGATCTTCAGGAGTCGTCCAAAGCCCGGCTGCCGAATACTCCGGATATAAATGGTATTTTCCTTTTACTTTCTTCCCATCAGAATAATATCCGGAAGCAATATTTAAAGTGTCATTTTTCAAGGTATAGGTACTATGCGTCATTTGTAAAGGTTCAAACACTTCTTTTTTCAAAAACTCTTCATAACTTTTCCCTGAGGTATCGGTAAGGATCAGTTGAGAAATCACGGTACCTCCACCGGAATAATCAAATTCGAGTCCAGGTTCTTTTATAGAACGAACAGGTTTAGAGTTAGCCGGTGAGATACCATTCAAGATTTGTAAAATGTCAGGAATTTTTGCATTTCTTTCATATCCTGAAAACCCTGAAACACCTAATCCGGCAGAATGGCTTAGTAAATTCCGTGAAGTAATGATCTTATTTTTTGAAGTACTATCGTAGGGAAATTTCCAGCTTTTAAGATAATCATTAATATCTTTATCAAGATCTACTTTACCTTGCTGCACAAGCTTCATAAATCCTAAACTATTAACGGTCTTACTGATTGAAGCCGCCTGAAACAATGTATTGACATCTACTTTCCTATTCTCTTCTTCATCTGCATATCCATAAGCTTTAATCCATTCTATTTTATAATTATTGACAACAACAATACTGACCCCTTTTACGTTAAATTGCTTCATCCTGTTAAAAATAGTATAAGCAGGAACTTTCTCAGTCCCCGAAATAATGTTTGGACTTAGAGAATTTTCAACTTTAAGAATTTTATTTCTAATGTCACGATTCAATTTTTGAGCAGGTAACAAAAACGAAAAAGCGATCAATAGCAATAACAAACATTTTTCTATATGTATCATTATCAACAAATTGTTTAAATTGTTTTAGTTTACAATTTACTCATTTCATCAATTCAGATAGAAAAATTCAACAACAAATACAAGGTCTATTTCTCTAATGAGATTCGTTTTCTGATTTTGCTTAAAAATTCATGGGTTATTCCAAGATAGGAAGCAACCTGTTGTTGAGTAAGCTTTTGTTCTAGCCCAGGATACTTTTGTAAAAATTCTAAATAACGTTTATCAGCTGTTTTACCTGTTAAAGAAAGAATTCTTCTCTGAAGTGCTACCGAAGACTGCTGATTCATGATCCTGAATAATTTTTCGATCTGTGGCATCGTTTCATACAGTTGTTCCTTATCCTTTTTTGAAATCATCAATACTTCACTGTCTAAAAGGGCTTCGATATTTAAAATACTTGGAACATCATTAATCAGACTATCAATATCCGTAATCCACCATCCTTCTACTGCAAAGTATAAAGTTTGTTCAAATCCGTTTTCATTCAGATAATAGATTTTAAAACATCCACTCAGTACAAAACCTTCAAAAAGGCAAAAGTCACCTTGTTGGAGAACAACGTCTTTCTTTTTAAAGCTTTTCCATTGAAATGGAGTTGTAAATTGACTGAACTCTTCTTCCGAAAGATCAATGTATCGTATAATATTTTTATAGAGCAGATCGAACATAATAGTATTTAACAAAATAAAGATACCAATATTCATGATACCTTTATTAGATAGTGCCTATGTTCCCCTATTTTATTTTCCTTCTAAGAAATCTGATGTATTGACGATACGGGCATACAGATTCCCGAGTGCAGATATTCCTGCCAGAAAAGACCGTTGAACTTCCACTGCTTTTACCATCTGCCCATTGAGTTCCCGATCCCGTGTAGCTGTAGCATCACCGATAACCGTATTATTAAAACCAAAATCAAAAGATGCTCTCGTTGTAGATTCTACACAAACATCCGTCATCATTCCTGTAATAACTAAATTTTTGATGTTTTTAGACTGAAGATATTGTAACAGATCTGTTTCTCTGAAACTGTTAGGAAAGTGTTTTTCGATCACTTTTTCGTCAGCCAAAGGAGAAACCAGTGAATGAATTTCTGATCCGGCAGTTCCTGGTAAGAAAAAGGTTGCCCCATCATTGGTTGAAATATGGCGAATATGAATAACAGGAAGATGGTTTTTTCTAAAATATTCCAAAATCTGCTGAACATTCTTGCCTGCCTCTTCAGCTCCTTCCAATGTCATTTTTCCTCCCGGGAAGTAATCATTCTGTACGTCGATAATTAATAATACTGTGTTTTCCATTTTTCTTTTTTGTTGTGCGTTCATTGATACGAGTGATAATAAAGACAGACATAGTACCATCGAGCTTTTCAATAGATTTTTCATTGCTTAAAATTTATGGTACAAAATTATCAGCTCTGGAACTTCTACCCTTTGAACTAGTTCAAAAAATACTCTCTGACCACAAAATAAAAGACCGAAGGTTTTCCCTCGGTCTTATGCTTTATTTTTATTTCCAGTAACTCCATTTTAAACCGTCATAAACAGCCATTGTTTTGCTTACCGTATCATAACACATCATTCCCGGATATGGACTTTTAACATTGATATGAGGATTGGCTACCTTAGGCAATATTAAAGCCTTACTGGCTGACTCCAGCACCAATACCCCCGGAACACTTGTAACAGGGCTTCCGATAATTACCCTATTAGGCCCTGATACTTCAGAATTGGCATTGAAAGTAACATTACTGATAGAACCGGCATCACTAAGAGCAATCCAACCAGAAGCATCTTTCATTTTTAAAATCTTATCATTTTTATCCATAAGAAGAGTTCCGGCTACAGCATCATTAGGCAATGTTTGTACAATAGGAAGCATTATACCATTAGTCGTATTAGATGCAAAATCCAGGATCCCGTCTCCGTCAACAGTTTCCTTACTTATTGCCACTTGTGCATTGGTAAAAGCGGTCATTAAAAATCCTATGAGTAATATTGTATTTTTCATTTTTCTATCTTTAAACATTACCTGTTATTCATTACATGATCTTATGATGCACTTCCATGACGTGCCATTGTATAACTTAAAGCAATTATCTGCAGTATCGAAAATCAACATCCCCTCTACCGGAACGGCAATATTTGCAGCAGTAGTTCTGGTAATCACAAACCCTTTGTTTGTAGATTCTAATGCAATAAATCCGTTCGGAATAATGGCGGGCCAATTGGCCTGCAACCCCGTATGGCCTGTAATTCCAAATTTGGTTATACTATTGGGTGTTCCTGTAGCAGCATCTTTGGTACAGTATGCCTGAAGATTGGTTCCGAATGTAAAATATTGATTAGCTGGAAATGTATAATTAAATACTGCTTTACCGTTCACAAAACTCGTCGCAGAAATCATTTTTACATTTTGTGTAAATCCGGCATCATCGGCTACCATCATAAATACTTTATCTGTAGACAATATACCGGTATACTTTGAAAGATCTGCCTGTAACCATACCGGATCCTGATCATTCGTTTTCTGTGCCAGCCAGCTTCTTTGAATAATTTTCCCTGAAGTTGCTCCATAATTAACTAATGCAAGAGACTGAACATTATTATCTCCCATCACCAAAAAGGTTTTATCTTTAGAAAAAGAGGTTCTGCCGACATTTGCACTGGGTAAAATAAAATCATTGGAAGTAGCTGCCGTGAGCATAATATTATTTTCATTGTTAATACTACTGCTTACTCTTTGGTTTAATACAGACATATCATCTCTGGCTATTCCAAAAATATTATTATTAAATGTAGTATTCAGGCTAGAATTCCATGTAATTTCCGGCACAGAGCTCAGATAGTTTTGAGGTTATTGCAAAGTAATTCCATACTTAATAGCAAGATAAGAATTTATCCTTTGCCTTTCTACTGGAGATTGTGTTTCCGAATATAGAATAAACTCTCCTATTCTGTCTCCTGCCAATGATGAAGAGCCGGATCCGCCATCATTATCCATCAGAAGAACCATTCCCGGATAATTGTATATAGAAGAAATATTATTTGAAGGCCCACCATACGTACGACCATTGTTATCAAAAAAATATTTCACATCACTACCTACTATATCATTATAATAGGATTGAATACTGGGAGTATTAGTCCCTACTGTATTGATAATATCTGTTCCAAATAACACATCTCCTGATTCTTTTTCATTATAAAACTGGGGACGGTTGGTTCCTGTTCCAAAAAACGGAGACTGCCAAACTCCCGCAATAGCGGTAGGATTGGAGCTACGCAACGTACCATTCATCACAAAAACTGTTCTATAACTGGCAGTAGCTGTTCTGGTAAGATGGGTATACGAAGTAAGTGCTTTTGTGGTATTATCAGGAAACCCTAATGGAAATTTGTATCCGGATCTATAACTGTTGGTACTTACAATTTCTATAGCCGGATTAAAATTAAAGCTTGGAATTGATGTTGCAGAGCGGTAAACAGGCTTTGTTCCCGATCCGGGATCTGCATAGTAGCCCGGCATTCCTTGGTTTGCAATTCCATTTACTCCACCTACTTTCTGGTTCTCCCAGATGGATACCTGTGTATTATCAATTGTTGTAGCTGTACCTGCATCGGCTCTCACCCATACCTGTAAATTTGTGGAAACACCACCCGGAGACTGCGCCCATAACATACCATTACCCAACAAGAATACAAAGAATAACTGCTTTCTCATTCATCTTTTTTTAATGTTCGTATTTATTTTCTAATTGGTAAATCAAGCAAAGAATCACCAATTAGTTAAGAAGGATGGAATATGGAAATCAGTTTTAGGATAAAATAGCTAAAGCCTTTTTTCTGTTATATATACTTCATTAAAGCAATAAAGCAGCACGATATAAAGGCTATATTAATTTTATACAGATCACAAATATATGAAATATTTTTTTCAGCCTAAGCTCACAATTCATTTAAATAATTCATATTTGTACTGCAAATAATATATCCTTGTTCTTTAAATTTTATAGGGGCAATATGTACCAATTAATATAATTTAACAGCCTTGTATTTGGATAAACAAAAAAAATAACCTTATTTTTATTTCAGCCAAAATTTGCAACACAGAATATTTTTAAATTAACTTGAAACAATCGCTGTAAAAAGTGGCATTATAAAATGTTTTTTGAAGAAAAAAGATTCTCTTTAGTATTGAAAAAACATTAAATTTGCCTCATTGATACTTATGGACAAAAAGACACAAAAAAAACCGACTGAATCGCCTGAAAAAGGCAGAATTTTATCTAAGCCACGTATATTTTTCGGGCTTACTTTTATACTGTTCTCCGCTGTTCTCGCTTTATCATTCATTTCTTATTTAATGAATTGGAAAGCAGATCAAAGTCAGGCAGGAACCATGCTTGATAAGAGTATAAAATCTTCAAACATTTTCGGTAAAGCCGGAGATTGGTTTGGAAACATTTTCATATTTGAAAGCATCGGTATAGCCTCATTTATTATAGCATTTCTATTTTTGGTTGTTGGAACCATGATTCTTAAAAAGAAAATATTTAAGCCATGGAAAACGATCGGACATTCTTTGTTCTTTATTTGCTGGCTTCCTATTTTCATGGGAGCACTTACTAAAGGACAAGGTGTACTTGGAGGAGTGTACGGATATCAAATCATGGATTATTTAAATGCCATTATTGGATCTGTAGGATTATGGACTGTATTGGCAGCCAGCATCCTTTTGTATTTCATTCTTGAATTTAACCTGCGCCCTAGTTCCATCAAGGCAAAACTGAATAAGATTAATGAAAATACTATTGGAAAAGTAAAATCGATGATGCCTGATTCTGATGAAGATTTTGAAGCAGATGAAGACCTGAAAGAAGAAATAGATGAAACTGAAATAGAAGAAGAAGTCACTCCTAAGGTTACAGTAAGTGATATTGCCAATTCTCCATCCTCTAATCCAATCAATAAGGTTAAAGCCCCTGAACCGGTAAGTATCCCAAAAGGATTCCCTGAAGTTCCGGCAACAAATAATATAGAAACGATCACAACGCCTAATCATACTTCATTTGATAATGAGTCTCAAGAAGTTTCTCAACCTGTTAACTTAAATCTTTCCACAAAACCAACGATTCCGGTTTCAAGCCCAGAAGAAGCTTTTGATATCAGACCATCTGTTCCTGTTTCTGCTCCCGCTCCTGTAGTTCCCGTAACGCCGGTAGCAGTAAAAGAAGACATCAAGTTTAACGTGGAAGTAGCGCCAGTAATTGATGTATTGGATGATGGGGATAAAAAATCTCAGGAACTGATAGAAAAGCACGGTTTGTATGATCACAAATTGGATCTTGCCAATTTCCAGATGCCTCCTGTGGAACTTCTGAAAGACTATGGTAACGAAGAAATTTCTATCAATAAAGAAGAATTAGAAGAAAATAAAAATAAGATTGTTGGGCTTCTGAAAAACTTCAACGTAGGAATTGCAGAGATCAAAGCAACCATCGGCCCAACAGTTACTTTATACGAAATTGTACCGGAAGCTGGAATTCGTGTTGCGGCCATTAAAAAACTACAGGATGATATCGCACTGAACCTTTCTGCTCTTGGAATTAGAATTATCGCTCCAATGCCAGGAAAAGGAACAATTGGTATTGAAGTACCAAGAAAAAATCCTACTATGGTTTCTATGCGTTCTGTAATTGCTTCTCATAAATTCCAGAATACGGATATGGATCTTCCGGTTGTTTTTGGAAAAACAATCTCCAACGAGATCTTTATGGCTGACCTGTCAAAAATGCCTCACTTATTGATGGCTGGAGCAACAGGACAAGGTAAGTCTGTTGGGATTAATGCTATCCTTACTTCCCTACTCTACAAGAAACACCCAAGCGAACTAAAATTCGTAATGGTTGACCCTAAAAAAGTAGAACTTTCTTTATATTCAAAAATTGAAAGACATTATCTGGCAAAATTACCGGATGCAGAAGAAGCTATCATCACAGATACCAATAAAGTAATCAATACCCTGAACTCTCTGTGTATTGAAATGGATACCCGATATGATCTTCTTAAAAACGCCTTCTGTAAAAACCTTAAAGAATACAACAAAAAGTTTGCAGAAAGAAAATTAAACCCTGAAAACGGTCACCGTTTCCTTCCTTATATTGTATTGGTAGTAGACGAGTTTGCAGACTTGATCATGACTGCAGGAAAAGAGGTTGAATTACCGATTGCCAGATTGGCACAGTTAGCAAGAGCCGTAGGGATTCACCTTATTGTTGCTACACAGAGACCTTCTGTGAACGTAATCACAGGTATGATTAAGGCCAACTTCCCTGCAAGAGCTGCCTTCAGAGTAATTTCAAGTGTAGATTCAAGAACGATCCTTGATTCTCCGGGAGCTGATCAGCTGATTGGTAAAGGAGATATGCTTTATTTCAACGGTAATGAAATTTTAAGACTTCAATGTGCCTTTGTAGATACACCGGAAGTAGAAAGACTTGCTGAATTTATTGGAGAACAGAAAGGATATTCATCAGCATTTATTCTGCCGGAATATGTTTCAGAAGATGCCAACAGTTCTGCTGTAGGTGCTTTTGATCCCAATGAAAAAGATGCATTATTTGAAGAAGCTGCAAGAATTATCGTTTCCACACAACAGGGATCTACTTCTATGCTTCAGAGACAATTGAAACTAGGATACAACAGAGCCGGAAGGATCATGGATCAGCTGGAAGCAAGTGGTATCGTAGGTGGATTCAATGGAGCTAAAGCAAGAGAAGTTATTATCAGTGATCTTCATTCTTTAGAACAATTCCTTGAAGATTTAAGGAACTAACTCATCATCAAAAGCATTATTGCTACAAATTAACCCCGGGATGTGTTCGCTTGAGCACATCCCGAAAAATATAAATAATATCCGATAACTATTATCATGAAAATTACAATTAAACAAACTATTAAATTAGGTCTTTTTGCATGTACACTAACATTATCTTCCTGCGCATTAAGATCGGTTCCCAGCGACTATACTTCTGTAAAACTAGATGTAATCGACAATAATACACTAGGAAATGGCAAAGTATTAATTTATAATGGAGCCGGAATTCTTCATCAAGTAGACAACACAGCAAGATTAAATATTATGCTTGACAACAAATCTTTGGGACAGATCAGGCCAAGAGAATATGTAATTGTTGACTTAGGAATAGGAAAACATGAGTTCACTGCTCTTCATATAGATATGGTAAACATGAGAAGTAAACATTTGGTGGATATCAATGAACATACTAAAGTTATAAAAATTGAACCAACCATTACATCGAACAAATTAACCATTACCAATATGCTTCCTGAAAACTTCGATAAGTATATTGAAAGACCGGAAACAAGATAATTGAGAAAAAGTATCCGTAATACTTCCAGTCTTGAAAAAGGGTCTTTTTGGAACAGTTTTTGGAAGAATAGCAGTAATACAGGGAAAAAGAGTTCTTGCTTTAACCTGAAAAGTTTAAAATTATCTAAAGATTATTAAATAAAAAAATGAAAAATATTATTTCAAAAGTTATAGTAGGAAGTTTTGTTGTAGGTGCAGTAGGCATGGCAAATGCTCAAAAGATAGATGCAAAAGCTAAAAAGATATTGGATGATATTACAGCCAACTATAATTCTAAAAAGAATTCTTACTTCAAATTTTCTTTTGGAAGCGGATTGAACGGACAGGTTAACAAAACAGAACCGGGAATTTATTATACAGCTGGAGACAAATACAAATTGAAGATCATGGATACAGAACAGATCTTCGACGGAAATAAAATCTACAATATCAATGCTGATGATATGGAAGTTACTATTGCAAAGCCTAACGGAAGCAGTGCTATGTTCTCCCCTATCAATTACCTTACTACCTACAGAAATGAATACAATGTAACGTATAACGGTAAGAAAACAGTCAATGGTGTAAATACAGACTTTATTAAACTTACTCCGGTAAAAGCAAACGGAATTCAATTTGTTTATCTTTTTGTAGACTCTGCAAAAAAACAGATGGTAAAACTAGAACAACACGGAAACAATAAAGATGTAGCTGTAATTGCCATTAAAGAGTACAAAGAGAACCAAGATCTGGATCCCAACATGTTTGTTTTTGACAAAAACAAGTTCAAAAACTACGTCATTACAGAACTTTAAAAGTTGAAAATCAAAATGGTAAATTCACCTTTTGATAAATTCAGTTCAGAAAAAAAATAACAAAATATAAAAGCCGCAAGTTTGCGGCTTTTTGATTAATTTTGGCGCATGTTAAAAATACTAGACAAATATATCATAAAAACCTTCTTTGGACCGTTTTTCTTTATATTCAGCGTATTGTTTTTCATTTTCATTGTAAACATTATCTGGGTTCAATTAGGACAGTTTATGGGAAAAGGATTAAGCTACTGGCAAATCCTGAAACTTCTTTTTTACCTTGGGGTAAACGTTATCAGTATGGTTCTTCCACTCACCATCCTTTTGGCGAGTATTATGTCATTCGGAGAATTTGGAGAACGTTATGAGCTGGCAGCGATGAAAGCCGCGGGGATTCCTCTTACCAGAGTAATGGCTCCATTATTTGGAATTACTACAATTCTTGCCATCATGCTGTTTTTCTTTTCCAACAACATTATTCCGGATTTCCAGAGAAAAGCCAAGAATATGCTTTTTAATATTGCCCAAACCAAACCGGCGATCAACTTTACTCCGGGTCAGTTTATCGATCAGATTCCTGGATATATGGTAAAATTTGACAAAATTTATGGAGAGAATGGTGAAAATATTGAAGGGGTATTTGTTCACAAAAAAGCCAACACATACGAAAATCAACAGTCTGTAGTCGCAGAAAAAGGGAAATTTGTTCCTGCAAGTAACAAGAATTTTCTAAAACTAATCCTTTATAATGGATATGTAGTTGAAGATAACTTTGCCGGAAAAGGTGAAGCAGCACGACTAAAGCAGCCTGATCAGGCGATTAAGTTCGATACCCTGGTTAATCACTTTGACATTAGTGAAATCATTAATAAAGCTATCGAAAAAGAGCAGATTACGGATGACTATCGATTTGAAACCTATAATCAGCTTAACAAGACTATCGCAACAAGCAAGAAGGAAAATGCATTGTTCTTTAAAAATATCGGAACAGATGTTTTAAACCAAACCAATACAGTGGTGGGCTATATGGATCAAGGGAATAAACCTAAAGTAGCTGCCAAAGCACAAGTAAAACTGGATACGGTAAAAAGTGATAAGAAGCTTGAGATGATTTACAGCTCTTACAATAGACTTGAAACTCTTAAATCGACACTGGAATCCAAAAAGAATGAGTTCAGTACCAATGTGAAGTACTTCAGCAAGGTTGTTATTTATCAGCAGAGGTACATCTCTTATTCGGTAACCTGTCTTATTTTCTTTCTGATTGGAGCAAGTTTAGGATCAATCATCAGAAAAGGAGGAATGGGACTTCCGGTAATTATTGCTATTGTTATTTTTATCATTTTCTATGTGATTAATGTTGGAGTAGAAAATATGTCATGGAGTGGAAAAATGAACCCTTATTTAGCGGCATGGCTTCCTAATTTCATTCTTCTCCCATTTGGAATATGGATGACCTACAAAGCACTCACCGATTCACAATTATTCGATGCAGAAAAGTACAAAGCACTGTTCAAACCTATTACTAAAAGATTCTCAAAGAGTAAAGAACATCAGAGATATCAGTAATTTCAATAAATAAAAAGACCCGGATAATCCGGGTCTTTTTATTTATTGAAAGATGGAAGCTAGGGACTCGAAGTTACTTATAGACGAATGATTAAAACAAGTATATAAAATCACTCAACCTTAGTTTTTTATTTCATTATTAAAAACATTCTTCTATTCAATTTCTATCTTATAAAACACACTCGGAATGAGTTATAAGCTACCATAAACTTCCATCTTCCCTACTTTTTATTTTTTTTCATCTCCAATCAATAAAAGTCTATATTTGCAAAAAAACTAAACGGTAATTACATGAAAAAAGTACTGGCTTTAAGCCTTTTTGCACTGGCTTCCTTTACTGCATACGCGCAGGAAGATAACAATACGGATTATGAACTAAGAAAAGATGAAAAATACGGTTATATCATCGACAAGAGTGGTAAAAAGATCGAAGGGATCGTAAGATTGAACGGAGATGCCATGTACCCTTGGAATAATCAGAAGAAAGTAAAATTTGCTCCCGTATCTGATATTGATAAATCGAAGAAAAAACAAAAGTTCAAAACATTGGATACTGATGACATCAAAGAATATGTTGCTATTGATGAAAACAATAATGAAAGACACTTTGAAAACATCAAATACACCAATACCAAGGAAGGTTTCAATACAGCAACAGGAGGTTTAAGCGGTAACATCAAAGCCTTTAATAATCTTACAAAAAATACACAGTTTGCTGAAATTGTAACAGACGGAAAAATTAAAGTATATAAACTATACGGCTACCCTACTACATTCTCTGCCGGAACCAGCCAGATGGCAGCTGCGGATGCAGAAACCAAAAGATTGAGAGAAGTACCTTCTTATCTTTATAACAAAAAAGGAGGTAAAGTAGAAGAACTTACCCTTGCTAAAGCTAAAATAATTATTGCAGATTGGGTAAACTTCCCTGTTTTTGAAGACTTACCTTTTTTCAAACAGTTAATAAATATAAAATCCCTTCTAATTGACTAAAGATTCTTTAGCATATAGCCAAGGACTAAGTCCATTTAAAGATGTGTGCGGATGATTACTGTTGTAATCGATTTGCCACTCATAAGCCATTGCATTTACCTCCATTATAGACCCGAATAGGTATGCATCCAAAACGTCTTCTCTGAATGTACGGTTTAAGCGTTCAATATATGCATTTTGGGCAGG
>NZ_WXVU01000026.1 GCF_009900745.1 Chryseobacterium sp. c4a
CTCTTCCTGTAACGCTTTAAGTTCCTTAAGATGTTGTGCATCCATTCCTCCGTATTTCTGCTTCCACTGGTAGAAAGTAGCTGCTGAAATTCCATGCTCACGACAAATATCTTTTGTCGCTTTCCCAGATTCATATTCTTTCAGAATATTGATAATCTGATGTTCTGAAAATTTGCTCTTTTTCATAATGTTTAACAAACTAAATTTAATAATTTTAATTTGTCTGAAAAACAGGGAAGTTTACCCTTCTACTCCTATTTTTATTTTATCTAAAGTCACCGTTTTAGGTACAATGATTTCTAAATTTTGTCCATCATTTTTTATTTGAGATGTACAGGAATGAAAAAGACATATAAAAGCTATTATTGAATTTTTTTTGTCCATAATTTACTTTTTATATAATGAGAAATAAAAATCTACTATTTTTGAAAGGTGATCCAAACCTTTCGATTCAATATACCCAGTCCATTCGCTCGCCACTTTATAAGCTCTAAACTCAATGATATCGTTTTCAATAGGGCTACCATACAACCCTTTTGAAAAACCAGACATGATATCTATGGAATGTACTTGCATTGAATTCATAATATGATTTTGCCCTATATCATTGATATATCCCCCATTTCACTTTGCTTCTTCCATATATTCTCTAGACTCTATGTAATCATTCCCTACAGAAAAATTATTCCAGAAACTCTGTGCTCTATTGGGCAATTTTCAAAAAGTTAAACCACTGCTTTCGTAGTGGTTTAACTTTTTTGTTTATTTCAAACTCCTATCAATGTATTCTATCTTTAATTTTTATTATGAAATCACAAATAATTATCAAAATATTACAATTAAGGAACTATAGGTATTTTAGCAACAATATTATCTTCTAGTACTTTATAGCCTTTTTTCTCTAATTCATTTTTAATATAATCTTGACAACCAAGTAACGTCATTGTATACTTATTGTGAGTAGAACTTAAATTTAGTATATATTTTTTATTTTTATTAAGATCATAAGATCCTTTGAGAGTTATAATACTTAAGGGAATATATTTTTCTTCTTTAGGTTTTAGAATCACTAAATCATTGAAGCAATCCTCATTATCTGTTCTTCTATAAAGTCCACTTAAAATAATTCTATCTGGCTCCACAATACTCTTATCACAAGTCTCCACAACATTATTCCCTCTGAAACCGTAAGGATCAATAATATAAGTATTGTTTGTATTATTGACAATTTTAAATAAGTAAGATTCATTTCCTTTAAAAATTTTATTTAATGAAAACTTACTATCCTCAAAAAAAATATCAATCTCATTTTTAGTATTTAGTTTTATTTGTGCCTTAATTTGGACAATACTAAATAGTAAAATAATTAATTTTATATCCTTAAAAACCATATTGTAATAAAAATTTAGGTGTATATCCCATTTGAGTTTTAAAGTAGTCTTGATTTGAATCTTTCTGCCCTGTCCAATCATAAACATATTTATAGGCTCTATATTCCATTAAAGCAGTAATATTAGGTAATCTCCAAAAAACTTTATAAAAGCCACTAACATAATCTATTGAATGAACTAATTCATGTAAAAATACCTCAGCAAATCTGTTAATTGGGCCAGTATGTAAAGATATTGCATACAGCATTTGCCCCTTACTGTTAGTAATTCCCCAAGCAGGACTTCCTGAACCCGCAATTAAATTTCCATATTTGTTTATTGAAATTTTTTGACTATCATTACTCTCCCATTCTGCAATAGCACCCGATTCGTCAGCAAATTTTCCCCATCCAGTACCTAAGTCCCACATTTCTTTAAAAACAATCTTTAATATTTCCAAAGCTTGTACTGTGGTACAATCATTATTAATTCCACTATCACCCAAAGTCTTTTCTAATCTGTTTTGTAATACATTTTTTGCTATGGCACCAGCGCCTACATGTGACAAGTGATTTAAACCACTTGTGATAATACCTTGCCTAAACCCATCCCAAAAATTACCACCAGCAATAGTAGAAGAAATACCTCCGCTTAATCCTCCGGCAGTAACCATAACAGCTTTCATATATTCTTTTCCAAAATTATTATAAACAGTTTTATTTGATGTTTTACTTAATCCAAAATTAGTACCTAAAGCCTGTATTCCACTAGACATTAGAGAAGAAATTGCTCCGCTCATAAAAGCAGCTCCTCCAAACTCACCACCTATAGAAGCCATTACTCCACTGGTTAAGGCATGAGCACCCGCTTCAAAAAGAGCTTTACCTACACTCACAATGGTTCCAAAAGTAGACGTAGCCGCCGATCCTATCCCAAAACTAATAGCACCCGAAATTCCTCCCATTACCGCAGCTTTCCCCATTCCGTACCAGAATGGAATCCCGTTAATCATGTTCATAATTGCTTTTGTTGTAATCGCAACAGCAACTCCAATAATAACTGCGACTCCTAAAGATATGAATTCATTCCCATCTATATCTACGTACAATAAGGGGTTATTATAAACATATCCAAACCTGTCATAGCTCTGCGTATTGAACGGATCCTGAACCAAAGTATCCGGGCTTAAAAATTTTCTAAGGATAGGATCATACAGACGGGCATTCATATTGATAAGCCCGGTTTTCCACAAATGTTCATGTCCTGTATACCCTCTATCTAAAAATAGATTTCCTGAAGCTAGCTGTACAGCATCTGTAATTTTTTGTCCACTTTCATTGACAAGCTCTTTAAGATTCCCCCAAGCATCAAAGAAACGTTTTTCAACAGCAGTTCCATCTGCTTTGGTAATAGCAAGAATACTTCCGAGATTATCTCTGTGCAGGAAATAGTTTTCTGAGCGGTCTACTGATGCCCCTAATGTTATATAATCTTTCTTTATATAATTGGCAGAATATGGATCCCCCGTGATATAGGTTGTTATCTCAAGCGTTCCAGCACCTTTATTGGGAGTATTTGTAAATTCTATGGCAAAATCAGAGGTATAAAACTTTTGTTTTCCTGAATTAGAAAACATGGAGTAACGGGTTTTCAGAATATTGTACTCAAAATTCAGATCTTCTTTACCCGCGAGACTTATTTTTATTGGTGCTTTGAATGCATTATAAGCAATAGAAGCAAATCCTCTCTGAGCACTTACATTCTGCCCTGCGGTATTAAAATCAATACTTTGTAATTTATAATCTGTTTCGTTATAATTATATTTTCCTAATTCTGTATTGGAAGTTATCCTTCCTCTTTTATCATAAGTATACTCATTAGATAAGACTCCGTTTACCGCTTCTGTAAGAAGACGGTTAAGCTTATCATAGGTAAAGTCTTCTTTTTTTCCGAAAGTATTGTTTCTCCGCCAGTTGAGTACCCCTTTATTTACATCATAATTATAATCAATATCCAGAACTGATGTTCCGTTGTTGGTATTCTGATGCTTTATCTGAGTAAGAGAAAAATCATTCGGATTATATTGGCTGGTAATTGTATACCCATTACCATACTCCATCTGAGTAGTCTGCCCTTTTGCATTTACTGATGATATATGCCAGATCACAGTATTTTTTACAGCATCGTTTTGCTGGATCAGTATACCATTACTATCATATATATTTTTTACAGATGAAGAGGAATAGTATCCTGAAAATTTAGTATTAATATCTACAGTATCCGCTCTCCCCAAGGCATCAAATGTAGTAGATGACGTATAGGTAAAAGCAGGTGTTTCTTCTTTCTTCCCTTTTATTCTGAAATACTGGTCATAATAAGTGGTATAGGTAAATGTATTACCATTGCTTGTACCAGTGATGGTTTCTGGAAGTTTTGTCTGCCCATTATAGGTGTATTTTTTTTCTATATTGGTATTGTCAGCAGCTTTATTTCCGTACGTTTTTTCAGTAAGAGGTCTTCCTAAATCATCATAAGTATACAGTGTATAACCTTTTGGTGTTGTCTCCTTAATAATACGGCTTAAATTATCATATTCATAGGTAAAAGTTCCCGCAGAAGGATCTTTAATTTTAGATTTATTTCCCCAGGCATCAATTTCAAAACTTGTTTTGATGCCTTCATAATTGGTTTCCTTTAAAGTTCCGTTAGGGTAGTATAAATAGGTTAAAACACCTCCATGATCCTGCTGTCTTACCACATGCCCCATCGCATCTACAGTTTTAGATGTTTTTTTGTAACCATCATCTACTGTAACTTTCAGTTTCTCATAGCATGTCGTAATTACTTTTCCGGTATATGCAATATTTTTTACAGGACGATTGAGTTCATCATATTCTACCGTATTCCATTTTATTGTTTCGCCTTCAAAAAAAGGCTCAGATGACTTGATCTTTTTTCCGAAAATATCATATTCTGTTTTCTGAACAACCCATTTACCATTTACAGATTGTGCCTTTGTTTGAATTTCTTTATCAAACTTGTCAAAGGTTACAATGGTCTCTGCACCCCCTTCTCTTTTTTTATGAAGATTATATAAGCCCCCTGAAGAAGCATCTGCAACAGATTTCCAGATGCTTGTTTTTTTACCCAGAAAATCTGTTATTTCTGTTATATTTCCCCAGCTGTCATATTGATAAGAGGTAGATAAACCAAGTGAAGAAACTTCAGAGACCGCCCTTCCAAACGAATTGATATCTGCCGTAGAAAATAATCCGTCAGGACTAGTTGTCTTATTTACATAACGATTGGTTCCCTCATAGTCATACGACGTAGTTTGAGCTGCAATTCCTAAGGTAGATAACGTCTGAGTTTTCAGATTGCCAATTCCATCATAAGTATAAGATGTGACAACAGGTGCCATATTAGCCTGGTTACTGTATTTTCTGGACTCTGAAACATTTCCGTTTGGAAAATAATCAGATTCTTCTTTGCTAGAAAGTGACAATCCATCTTTAGAAACTATATTTTCAACAGATGCCATCTTTCCGTAGAAATAATGATCTCCGTTAGAGAATTCCGGTTTATATGTATATTTTGAAACAGAAAATCCAATTCCATTATAATCTGTACTTGCACTTTTTAATTTTAGATCATCAGTCTCATCATAATTATATTTTTTACTGATAAGAACATCTTTAAGAATGTCTTTGGAACTCTCTTCCACAGGCATAATAAGATACTGATGATTTCCTTTGTCAAACTTTTTATTGATGGTTGTATTTTCAACAAAAAATTTATTGATACCGCCATAAGTAGATTTTACAACAGCGTTATCCATTTCCGGATCTCTTGTCTCAATATTCCAGAAAACCGCTTTTACAGGGTTTTTATTAATATACTTTCCATTCTTCAGTTCAGATTCATAAGCGTCACTGGCATAGGTTTTCTGAAATCCTCTGAATCCTTTTCCTTCAAGATGCTGTATTCCGTTTTCATATCGGTATTCTTTTGTAAGGATTTTATCATCAAATACAGTATGAATTTTATTGACTAAATAAAGCATTGGATTAGCTTTATGCACCAAATAAGGATATTTCAACTGTTCCTGTGGCTTATAATAATAGGCTATTTTACTCCTGTTAATATTAGCCTCAGCCCCCTCCAGAAAATCCATACTCTCATAACTGATCTTTTGAAGAACATTTGAACCATTATTCACCTCCTGGATCTGTTTTTCTAAAAAATTATCATTACTGATCCCAATAAATTTATTCTCCCTTAAAATTGGATCAAAAATATCAATACCAGCTCTGAATATATTGAGATAATTAAAACTGGAAACTGATGTAATAAGCGATAATGGAGAAATTCCGTTATTTTCTATAGAAAAGGTAGATAATTGTTTAAATGTACCTCCCTGTAAATTCTTGTTTTCATAAAAATTCACCCTATTCGTAAGTGATGAATAAAATTCTTCAATTCTAAGAGCAGAAGCTCTTCTTAATAAAGTATTAGATAGATTGTGTACAAGTGCTCCATATAATTTCCCATCAACATTATATTTTATTTTACCAATTTTATTAATGGTAATAATATCTGACCGTCCGTCATTGTTAAAATCTGTAATAATAATATTATTAGTTGCATATCGTGTAAATTCATATGAATCAGGTTGCCCGTTCCAGAACTTTTGCCAAAAAGTGGTTCTTTTTATATAATTATTCTGAGAGGGTTTTAAATACGCAATCTTTTGTTCTGTGTAATCTTCCTGATTTTTTATAAATGTTGCTCCGTTTCCGGTATATTTCCACCATAGCAAGCCTTCTGTTTGCATCCTGTAATAAGTATCTCCCATTTTAATTCCAGAATTATCGTCTTCAGGAATTTCATAAACAGTTTGTGGAGTAATAAAATCAGTTAAACCGTCACCATTGAAATCTCCAAAAAAAAGAGGCGTTTTACTTCCAAAATTATAAAGCTGTTCATTAGAAACTAATGCATCCAAGCCATTTGTTCCAAAATTTATTTTATAGACAGAATATTTTGCATTATATTTATCTACAACCAACAATTCCGGAAGACCGTCCCCATCAAATTCTACCGGATAAATATCTTTACCATGTAATGCTAAAGTTTCGCTTAAAATAATTGGGTTAAGATCAATTGCAGTACTGGAATTTTGTCTTCCGATTTCAGCCAGATATATACGATTTCCTCTGTTTAAATTTTGTGGTTCTATAATTAAAAAATCTATGAGCCCATCGTTATTAAAGTCCGCCTGAACATATTCTCTTCTTGTTTCATCTCTAGTATAGGACGTTTCATAAGATCCTTGGCTATAAGGGTCATAAGGATCTGGTGCTATATAATTCTGTACTTCTACCAATCCTCCTTTTACAGGAACTGTCACTTTTCGCAGATCGCCGGTCACCATATTCTTTATACCGAAGACAACCTGATCTTTTAGCTGTTGGTTTGCTGCAGAATTTGGACTGTTATAATCTCCAGTACCTATGGGAGATTCATTCACAACAATTAATTGATCTTTTTCTGTTATTCTGTTATTAAGATCCAGAACTCTTCCCGAAAATAAAGATGTACCTGAATTATTTGTTCCTACATTTATCGTTCCTGAAAAAACACCACCATCACTGATAGAATATCCATTCGATTCTCTAACCTGAAAAACAGGATAAGCATATTTTCCTTTTGAAAAATTACCTAAAGTAACACTTCCTAAACCAGTAGCCCCACCATTAATTCCATCCCATCTATTTGCTCCCCATGCTATTATTCCTTGGGTAGTGGTATTATAATTAAAGTTTAAAGGTTTAAGATTCTCCCCATTCTCATTACTTACATCCACATTTCTTAAACGTTCTACACTATTATCTTCAATATAATCATGAGAAAGAACATATTTTCTGTATAATGACACACTGGAAGATCCTGTATTGATTTCATAAAGGACTTTATTGGTAAGATATGAAACTCCTTTTCTAAATATTTGAATATTTCTCTTTCGAGCTTTATAAAGGAAATTGACAAAGTATTTATCATCCGCAGCATTACTGCCTCCATATGATATTTTGGTTATTACCGGAACATTATTTTCTACCTGATAAGAATAGTGTATTTCATTGTTAAAAGCATCTACAATTGTAGAAATATAAAACTGTTGAGAAGCCAACTCTTTATATTTTGCAATTTTACCATCTGTATACTGAACAATAAATTTATATTCCCCGGATGTAGGTTTTGTAATTTTAATTTTTGAAAATTTTTCTGTGGCAAAAGTAGTTTCATCAATTTTTATTAACCTTTGCCCATCCAGATAATATGGATCCTTACCATCGTATTGTGGACCAATAGTAATTCCATCAATCTCTTTACTTTTCCCTCCCATTGTTATGGTAGAAAGTCCTACGATGTTCCAACCCCATCCAGCCTGTCCATTGCTATTCTGGCTATTATAAGCTAAAGCAACATTGGGTTGAAAATTATTTAATCCTTTAAAAACTTCTATCGGTAAAGTATAAGTAAGAGCACCTGTTTCACTAGTAACCATTTCTGCCTGTACCGAAGGAGTAAGTATATTAGATTCTGTTGTTTTAGAAACTAGGTTTTTCTGCATAGGATTATTCTCAGCATAGCCTGTAGTGCTATACTTCAAAGGAATCTCAATAGTCTTATTCTCTTGAGCAAATATTGAGTGATATGATATAAAAAAGAATAGAAAAGAATAGACCTTTAATTTTATTGTTTGTGAAATTACCATCTTAAAATGTTTTTAGATATTACCTGCCCATTAAATAAAACAAAATTGGCAACAAAAGTTCCTGGAAGCTGATTCTGCAGGCTAAAGGAAATTGTATTGATACCTTGAGTTGGTGTAAAATTAAAATTATGAATAACTGAACCTATTGAATTAAAAACCTGTACGCTCTGGATCTTATCTAATGCCGGGCCAGACCATGATATCGTCACGTTATATTGCTCCGAAGCTTTTGTGGGATTAGGGAATATTTTAATAGTATTCTTTATCTCATCCAAATCATGTGTAATTAATTCTATTGGAGGAACTATAACATTCTTTCCACAATTTGTATTCACAAAATTTCCGGCAGTATCATATGAAAAACATTGTCTTACAGGATTATTAGGAGTTGTTGGGGTTTGAGAAACCTGTTCAATTGAAATAGGGCAGGTCTTATTAACCAATTCATCAACATTATCTCCCCAATCCAAACTGGAAAAAGATTCCTGAAATGTATTTTTAACCAGCTCTTCATACTTTTGAATAGGAGGAACAAAATCAGCAGCCAAAAGATTAGGAGCTGCCTGATAATCAGTGATAGCGTCTGGTTCGAGTTGTATATTTGGATCCAGCGTAGACGCGGGATCAGGATGATACTGTATTGATTTGACAGTATAAAACTGTGAGGGATTTCCTGCTAAATTAGCTATAAAATTAGGTTTAGGTTCACTTCTGAAATCCCATCCCATTTTACTTACTATAGCTCCAACCCCATCATTTGTAACATATCCTAAAGATAAAGTTTCTCTCTTATTTCGTAAAATAATCTTATCCTGAAGAATGATTTGATCTTCTTTTCCAGCTGTGGTGGTAAAATACTCTGAAAAAGGAGTTGTATTTCCTGGAAGAGTACTATAGGCAATTACCACAAACTGCCCGCTTTTAATAATCTTATCCGGCAGCTGAAATGAACCCTGATAATCATATAAAGTCCAATTTTTAAGATTTAGGTCTCTATCGCTGTAATTATAGATCTCTACAAATTCTCCTCTATGGTGTTTTATTGCATCAATCAGCTCACCATTAGGAACCCCGTTGATTTTCTTAGTAAATTTCAGTTTTTCATTATAGGGAGTATTCCAATATATCTCTGTAATCATTATCTGAGAATAAAAAAGCTTTCCAACAAGGAGTAGAAAAAAAGAAGCTGAATATTTTATTTTCATGACTGGCTTATTAGTTTTTGTAAATTTTGATTGTAAACTCCCTTGGAGATCCTGTTCTGATTCATTAAAGCAATTGATTTAATAAGAGAGTCTGTATGATCAATATATTGTCTTGGATCAACCACAATATTCAATATTCTTTTTTTCCCCTCCGAATCTCCTTTTTTCGAATAGTACTTTGCAATCAGAACATTTATGCGGTCAATCATATGTGTATTGAAAGCACCATACATATTTTTACTTTGAAGAAGTATTTTGTCTTTAGCAGCATCAAGCTGATTTCCCATAATATCAAGCTTGATTTTACGGGTATTAACTTCAAATCGTTTATCTGGCGCATCTATGTTTTCTTCTAAAAACTTCATAAGTCCTATTGTTTCAACAGAAACAGCACTTTTTTGATGCTCTGCCTTTTTGATGTAGGCATCTAATAGTGATAAAGCAGACCAGAATGTTTTCTTTAGAGCATTATTCTGATTCTCAATCTGAATTAAAACATCATGTTTCTTTTGCAATCGGGCTAAATCTCGGATATATTTTAAAAATAAAGGATCATTTTTATCTACAGTATTGTAATACGTTAATGCCTTATTTAATGCTTCAGGATTTTTCTCTTTCCGCATTTTTTTAAAACTTAAGTTATAAAGTTGGCGAATATGTTGCTCTCTGTCTTTAGAAAAAGGCTTTGCCAATAATGTATTCAATTCAGTATTTAATTCGTCTGTTGTAAGATGATCAAATCTATGTTTTTGTTTTTGATACTGCTCTTTTTTATAGGCTTTAAACTTTGCATTTTTGTGAAGGTTCCCACTATCAGCATCCCACTCTACCAATCTGCATACTTTAGAGTATTGTTCCTGCATAGTCGCATTTCTAGATCTCCTTTGAGTTGGGTTTTCATATTGCTTTTTAACATCAGTTAATAAACGTCCATTGGAACCGATAAGTTTTACTATTTTTTTATTTCCGGTCGCAGCATTTACATACTCTTTGTTGAGACGCTGCTGAAGCTCAATATTATCCGGTGCTATCAGTAAAGCTGCTTTAAACATCAGTATTACCTCCCATTCCTTGTTTTTTTGCGATAATAAGATCTTACGCATACCATCATAAGCTCTTATTTCATTAGGAAACTGTAAGATGATTTTTTGATAGATTTTTTTTGCTTCCTCAAATTTTTGCTGCTTTTTTAAATCTGATGCAGATTTTAGCATTGCATTAATATCATCAGGTAGACAACTTTTAGAGGTAACTTTAGAATACAGATAGCTTGGAAATAGCAAATAGAATACACCTAGAGAGCCTAGTGTAAGGAAATCTTTTCTAGTCATTAGTTGTTTTTTTAATTAAAAGGGGAAGACAGGGTTTCAACGGCCTGTATCTTTATACCACATAGGTCATAAATATATTGTCTAACTTCCCCTTGATGCAAAAGTAAAATATTTTACATATTCTACAAACAATTAGTCATGCTTTTTTCACCACCACATGAAAAACAAAACAAACTATTGATTTACATATAATATTTTTTATAAAACCCTACAAAACAAATATTTTTTTAATCAATAAAATCACAATCTCAGCAAGTTATTTAAAGCCAAAATTTAAATTACTTGGTAAAACATAATACTATCTTTTACATTGGTATAGTTTTTAGTATTACCTTTGTATAAATTTTCTATAATGAAAACAGACCAACAAACTATAAATCAAGTGAATCATAAAATAAATTGGTTCCAAAAGTTTCTGATGGTATGCTCCGGCGGGAACATCCATATTTTAAGAAAGACCCCCAGTGAATGGAATAAATTTTCCGGGATTGGAGGTATTGTACTCTTCACAGCCGTGTTTGCCACACTATCCGCAGGCTATGCCATGTATACAGTATTTGATGATATCTGGGCAGCGGTAGGATTTGGAATCCTGTGGGGATTAATGATCTTTAACCTTGACCGATATATTGTCTCTTCCATCAAAAAAACAGGAACATGGTGGAATCAGATTCTGATGTCTATTCCTCGTTTAATTCTTGCCACATTTTTAGGGATAATTATTTCAAAACCTTTAGAGCTTAAAATCTTTGAGAAAGAGGTAAACAAACAACTCAATACCATCATTCAAAGGAATAAAAAACAGCTTCAGGGAGAAATGACCGGAAGAATTCTTCAGCAAAGCGGCCCTTTTGAAACAGAAAAAAAACAAATTGCAGAAAAGGCGGCTCAATATCAACAATCTTATGATTCTGCATCTGTAGAGCTTGAGAAGGAAATTCTAGGTAAAGAATCCGGTTTAACCAGTGGTAAGGAAGGATTTGGCCCTAACGCTAAGCGTAAACAACAACTTAAAGAGCAACGAAGACAAGATCTTGAAAATTATCAGAAACAAGTAGCTCCAAGATTGGAATATCTGGATAAAGAAATTTCAAAAGTCTATACCAACCTTGAAACAGAAAGAAAGTCTACAGAAACTTTTGAAGATAAATTCAATGGTTTTGCTGCCCGACTTCAGGCTTTGGACGAACTTGGTAAAAACTCCGCTATCATAGGACTGGCGGCTACCTTTATCATGGGATTATTTATCTGTCTTGAAATTTCTCCCGTTTTGGTAAAGTTGATTTCTCATGTAGGACCTTATGATTATCTCTTAGAAAAAACAGAAAATGACTTCAGATTATATTCTAAAGAAAAAATAGAAAAAGGAAATGCTCTTACCGATTTCAGAGTCGAAGATTTCAAGGATAATCTAAAAAAATAATGTATTTTTCATACATGATTATTAACAAAGAAGAAATCCAAAAAAAGAAGAAGAAGCTTGACGATTGTAAAGCTTACCTTAAAAAAGAATTCATCGGTATAGATAAGATCATCGATGATATCATGGAATATATTCAGATATGGTACCTGATGCCGGAGATTCTGACCCGCCCTGTGGTTATTAATCTATGGGGAATGACCGGTGTAGGAAAAACGGATCTGGTAAGAAAAATGGTTCGCTTTCTTGATTTCCAAAACCGTTTCGTAGAAATTGAATTAAGCAATACGGATGAAACATCATGGAGTAAAAGTGTTTCAGATATTTTACAAAGCAACGGACTGAGTGATGAGAAACCAAGCATTGCCCTTTTTGATGAGATCCAGCGCTTCAATACTATTGATCCGGATGGAATGCCTGTACCACAAACCAAATTCACAGATTTCTGGGAACTATTGAGTGATGGACGTTTAAGTAAAAGAGAACGTGAAGATCTTGAACATTATTTATTTTCCTATCTGTTCCGCAAAAAAGAAAATGACAGGCGCAAATTGAGTGGAGAAACAGAGCTTGATGAAAATCCTTATCTGAACCTATGGGATGCCAAGGAGCTAAAAAAATACCTTAGCATGGATGATGATGTTATGAGCATCATAGATATGAAGGAAGAAGATATGATTAAGCTCATTCGCAAGAAACAGAAAGAAAAGAAGATCTATGAACCTGTAGATTATAGCAAAATGCTTATCATCATCAGTGGAAATCTGGATGAAGCCTTTCAAATGTCAAAAGAAACCAGTGAAGCAGATGTGGACGCTAATATTTACCATGCATTCACTAAGAAAATAACTGTTGTTGATATTAAAAATGCGTTAGCCAGAAAATTCCGACCTGAACAGGTAGCCAGGTTTGGAAATATTCATTTGATTTATTTTTCTTTAAAAACTGAGGATTTTCACAAGCTAATTCAGCGGGAGATTGATAATCTAAAACATAAAACAAAAACTAAGTTTGGAGTTTCTTTAAAGATCAACAAAGCCATCAATGAGCTGATATACCGAAACGGAGTCTTTCCGGTTCAAGGGGTACGCCCTGTTTTCAGCAGTGTGGTGGACATTTTAGATACCAACCTCAGCAATTTTCTATTTGAAGCCATTATCCATGATGATAAAAACATAGAGATTAATTACCTTCAGGAGAAGAAAATAATTACCGGAAAAATAGGAACGAGAACCATTGAAATTCCTTATTTAGGCAGAATCGACAGTATACGACAAGCCAACCAGCATGATGCCGTGGCCAACATCAGCGTTCATGAATGTGGTCATGCTGTTTCTTATATCCTTTATACAGGCTTCGCTCCCCTACAACTTAAAAGTAAAGTAGCAAGCAGCTATGCGGCAGGTTTTACTTTCCCTCATCAGATTCATGATACTAAAGAAAGTCTTCTGAATAGAATAAAAATCTATCTGGCAGGTGGTATTGCAGAAGAAATTATTTTTGGAGATCAGCATGCCAGTATCGGGAGAAGTCACGACAGGGAACAGGCTACAAGCCTCGCTATTGATTTTATCAGAAAATATGGTTTTGAAAAAGAGTATCAGGCTGCCTATAATCTAGAAGCTTATCCTCATCGTATGCAGCAGCACATCACCGATGAAAGAATCGAAAAACTAATGCAGGAACTTGTACAAAAAACCAGAGAAGATCTGATGCTGCATCTTGATTTACTTAAACACATGAGTAAAACCCTTAGTGAAAAAGGAAGTATGTCACCAAAGGAAATTCATGATATGGCAATTGAGCATCAATTAGTAGTCAGCATCAAAGAAGAAGGATATTTACATATAACGAATTATCATCAATTACTGAATTCCTAGAGAAAATATCTATAGAAATACCAAAAACCATTAATAAATTCAACCCTTTTAGTTCAATCTGAAAGGGTTTTTCTTTTTAAATTTATTCTAGTAAAAATCAATTATCATGAAAAATTTACTTTTCACATGCACACTGCTCATCTGCAGTGCATTTTCCCCTGTATTAAAAGCTCAAGGATCAGAACCTTTTTTAGGTCAAATTGCATTTGTACCTTATAATTTTGCCCCGAATGGTTGGGCTGAATGTAATGGGCAGCTTATGTCTATCTCCCAAAACACAGCCCTTTTCTCTCTTTTAGGGACTACTTACGGAGGAGATGGAATTACGAACTTTGCATTACCTGATATGCGGGGTAGAGTTCTTGTTCATAATGGACAGGCTCCCGGAGGTCAAACAAATTACACCATTGGACAAACCGGAGGAGCTGAAAGCGTGACCTTAACCGTGGCACAAATGCCAGCTCACAATCACACGGTAAATGCTGTAACCGCTGAAGGAAATCAGAATGTACCTACCGGAAGTTTACCCGCTAATACAAAAATTCTGGATAAAGAATATTCAGATGCTGCAACGGATACTACCATGAAAAGTACAATGCTAAACAATACGGGAGGCAATCAAGCTCATGAAAACAGGCAGCCATTTCTTACAGTAAAATGTATTATTGCGCTGAATGGTATTTTCCCATCTCATAATTAATGGTTATGAAATACCTTTATTTATTATGTCTGGTATTTGCAGGCTCAGCTTCGGGCCAGACGATCACCTTTAACGGATGTCATAATCTATTTGATAATCAGAATTTCGTTTTCAATAAAACCGGAACGGATAGCTTCAATAAAAATATTTATATGACAACTCCTATTGATGGACAGCAGCCTTGTGGAGGTCTTGGAACTTGTGAATTTAAAATTCAATGGAACAATGCTTTATCCCGATGGGAATTTCTCGCAGATGAAGGCAATGGTACTTTCACAACTCCTTTTTTAATCTACTACAATTCTACAAGCAACAACAGCCTTCCAATTCCACCAGGAAACGCCGCTGGAACATGGATTGAAAATACTACAATAACCAACAGCCAATGTGGTGGTAATCTTGCTTCCGGAAACTCTACCATGACAGGAGATGTACAAGGTCCCGCTCTTGGAGTACAAGAAATTTCTAAAGACAGAATTCAATTATTTCCCAATCCAGTTATTGACATCATTCACATTTCCGGAATTAATGATGGTCAAATTATGCAGATATATCATATTGACGGCCGTCTTATAAGGTCTGAAATATTCGATTCAAAAGTAGATGTTTCCCAGCTCACACCAGGGGTGTATCTATTAAGAATTACAACTCGTGGCTTACAATCTCATGAGTTTAAATTCATGAAAAAATAAATTTTAATATTATTAAAATAAAAAAGCTTTCGGAGATTCCGAAAGCTTTTTTATTTTGATATAATACTTTTCTCTTATAAAGAATAGTTAGGAGCTTCCTGAGTGATGATCACATCATGTGGATGTGATTCTTTCAATCCGCTACCTGTAATCATTACTAATTTGGAATCTTTCTGTAGAGTTTCAATATCTTTAGCTCCACAATATCCCATTCCTGCTCTTAATCCTCCAACTAACTGGAAAATAACCTCTTCCAATTTACCTTTACTTGGAACTCTTCCTTCAATTCCTTCCGGAACGAATTTTTTAGCCTCACTTTGGAAATATCTTTCTTTTCCACCTCTCTTCATAGCAGAAAGACTTCCCATACCTTGGTATGTTTTGAATTTTCTACCCTGGAAAATGATTTCTTCACCTGGAGCTTCATCAGTTCCTGCTAAAAGAGATCCTAGCATTACTGCTCCCGCTCCACTAGCAATAGCTTTTACGATATCTCCCGACAGTTTAATACCTCCGTCAGCAATTACTGCGATATTTTTAGTCTGAGCATATTCGTAAACGTTATAGATCGCCGATAATTGAGGAACCCCAACTCCAGCAACTACTCTTGTTGTACAAATAGAACCTGGCCCAACACCCACTTTAAGAACATTAGCACCAGCTTCAATAAGATCTTTTGCAGCTTCAGCCGTTACGATATTTCCACCAACGATATCCAAATCAGGATATACCTGTCTGATTTCTTTAATCTTATTTAAAACTCCAATAGAATGTCCGTGAGCTGAATCAATACCAATGATATCAACACCTGCTTTTACAAGAGCTTCAATTCTTTCTAATGTATCTTCACCAACTCCAACACCTGCTCCAACGATTAATCTACCGTTTTGATCTTTGTTTGCATTTGGATATTCAAGCTGATTATCGATATCTTTAATGGTAATTAAACCAACCAATTTGTTTTCAGCATCTACAATAGGAAGTTTTTCAACTCTGTTTTTAAGAAGAATTTCTTTTGCTTTCTCAAGATTGGTATTTTTATCAGAAGTGATCAAGTTATCTTTAGTCATGATCTCTTCAACCTTTACATCAAGGTTTTCCTGATATTTTACGTCTCTGTTTGTAATAATTCCGATTAATACATTATTTGCATCAACCACGGGAAGGCCAGATATTTTATATTTAGCCATTAATTCTCTAGCTTCACCTAAAGTATGATCTTTTGAAAGCGTTACAGGATCTGAGATCATTCCGTTTTCGGAACGTTTCACACGGTTTACCTGCGCTGCCTGCTCAGCAATCGTCATGTTTTTGTGAATAAAGCCCAACCCTCCAACTCTTGCAAGTGCAATAGCCAGATCAGCTTCAGTAACAGTGTCCATCGCAGCGGAAACTATCGGAACATTCAGCGTGATTTTGTCGGTAAGTCTTGATTTTAATGAAACCTGATTAGGTAAAACTTCTGAATAAGAAGGGACTAGAAGAACGTCATCGAAAGTGATGGCTGTCTCTACAATTTTGTTATGAATAGACATCTTTACTTTCTTTGCAAAATTAGGTTATTTTAATGACATATGAAAATCATTTTTAATAGTTTAAATAAAAATTAATAATCAATAAGTTAAATCGAAAAACCGCTCTTTTTTAGAACGGTTTTCCTTTACAAAATAAATTTAGTATGTCTGAAACTACTTGCAATAGTTCATTTTTTTTGATCTTTAAAGAAAAATATGATCTTTAAATCATTTTTTCTCTTTATCTGAAACTGCATTAATCATTTTTGAAATATCATCAGGGGTAAAGCTCCCTTTTACATCTACAAAAACCAATTCTTTATCAGAATTTACAGTAATCAGCATATTTTTAATTGCCTCTCCATCTTGTTTTACTCTCAGGTTTACATTGTCACCGTTATGCTTTATGGTAGCCCAGTCTTCGTAATGATTATTATTCAAAAATTTAGCATAATCATTCAGCATTTCTTTACTGCCGTTTTCTACGGTAAGTACCTTTATTTTAGAAACTTTTTTAATAAGATTAATAAGTTCTTCACTTTCTCCGTCTTTTCTTAAAGCCTTTTTGATATAAGGTTTAGCCAGCAATAGCGGTACATTGAAGCTTGTAAACTTAGCATCCTTAAAGTTATACCCGGAATCTGAAAAGAAATCCATTTTCGGTTTACTGGAAACAATACAGGATTGAAGAGCCCCTATCACCAAAAGCGAGAATAAAATAGTTTTAAGAGTTTTCATGGCAATGGTTTTAATCAATTGGTCTTAGCAATCCACCTGATGTTTTACTGATATTAGCATCTATTTCAGGTCTTCCTTTATATCTTACAGATCCTCCTGAAGAAGCTTTCACTTTTAGTTTACCTGATACATTTACAGTCAGATTTGCTCCGGAAGTAACTTCCGTTTCAAGATGACTAAATTTCAAATCATCTGCTTTACACAATGCTCCGCTGCTGATATCAATGGTTCCTGAATCTGCATTGCCGCTTAGACTCATATTGGAGCCACTTGAACTTTTGATCGCTATATTCCCTGCTGTAATTCCTGCTCTTACATTTGATCCTGAAGACACAGAAATAGTGGCAGCATTGGCAACTTTGAAATCACCGGTGATATTAGATCCAGATGAAGCATCAATGGTCATAGTTTTCTCCTGAATAGAATTTACCACCGTAAGATTAGATCCCGAAGATACATCAATATTATCCATTCTTGGAGAAGACACATTGATACTTAAATTTTTAAACCTTAAATTTCTTACTCCTTTATTATCTATATATACTTTCAGGATACCATTCTCAACCTTTGTAACAATGTATTGTAATTTATCTGCATCAGCGATAACCTTTACACTGGTAGGTTTCTCTTGTTTAAAAATTACGTTGACACCTGTACTCATTTGAATTCCAGAAAAATCGCCAACATTTCTGGCTTCTCCATTAAGGTAAGATGAGTTACTATCTGAATTCAGATTAGTTCTTATACTAGAAACTGTGCTTTTTTTAGTTTCACTGGAATTGATGATCTTACTCACATCATCCATGGAAAGCTTTCCATCAAGCATTACAAATATACTTTCTCCACTTCCCCCATCAATACTTAGCAACAGATCCTCCAAAATACCATTTTTAGCTTCTGCAGAAAGAAATTTCACTTTTGCCCCGGCATTATTCACAGACATGATTTCGCTGTAGTTGAGATTCTTTAAATAAGAAGAAATATCTTTACTCAGCTGAGACATATTAGCCTGTACCTTGCGTCCATCGGCTGTATTTCCTTTCTCCTGATTTTCGGTAATAAGAATTTTTAATCCGTTAATTTTTGACAACAACGGTTTAATCTGATCCAGCTGAGAATCATCAATATTAAGACTGTTCAGCATTCCAAACATAGGTTTAGCGATCTTAATAGAGGTTACTCCTTCCACTTCCTGATATTTGTCAAAGAGCTGGTCAAATTTATCTTTTTGTCCATATACATTAAAGAAATGGGAAAAAGCAAGAGCGAATATTATGAATAGTTTTTTCATGAGTCAATTTTATTTTTTAAGTTAATGATGACAATCGGTTTATTTTTCCGATTAATAATCATCATCTACTACAGTAGGCTGTGCCAATTTTTCACTAACGTTATTTGCAAATATCTGGAATGAATACTTTGTTACATTGATTGCTTCTTCTACATTGTCAATTCTTTTACCATTTACAATAACATAAGAATTTTCATATCCTGTAGAATCTTTTGTTTTATTATTTTTAAAATAGGAATTGTCTGCATATCTTGGCTTTCTTTCCTTTTTCAATCTTCCTCTTTTCGGTAATATTTCATCCATCACATCTTTTTCAGCTACATGATTATCCTGAAAGATAGAATCTTTTTTAGTTCCTGAAATAGAATCGGTGTGATTAACTGCTACTTGCTCCTGGTGGTTATTATTTTCTTCAATAAAACCAGACTTTTGCTTTAACACTTCATTTTTCACCAAGTTTTCCTTATCCTGAACTCCTGAATTATTTTTAAGGAAAAATCCGATCCCAAAAACCAGTGTTACACTGGCGGCCATCCAAAACCATTTGGGAAATGAGGGCTTTTTCTTTTCTTCCAATGGAATAATGGGTGCTGCGTCTTCTTCAGGCACTTTATTTTCTGCCTGCTGAAGGAAGTCGTCAAAACTCCATTCCATTTTTTCTTCCTTTATACTTTGGAAGACTTCGTTGTATTTATCTTGTAATTGATCTTTTTTCATAGCTCATCAGTTGTGAGATTTGTTCTTTTACTTTTTGTCTTGCCCGCATAAGGTTTACCCTTACTGCATTTTCTTCCATTTCCAGCATTTCAGAAATTTCGGAAACATCGTACTCTTCTACATCTTTCAAGTGGATCACCTGCTTCTGTTTTTCGGGGAGCTGATTGATAAATCCTACAATATGTTCCTTAAGGTTATCAACTTCCATACTGTAAAGCTCCGATCGGTGAAGCTGCATATCCGCAAAGCCTATCTTCACATCGTGATGCTTCAGGCGGTTCAGGCATTCGTTCCGGACAGACTTCAGTGCATAGGATTTTAAGTTCCCAAACTGCTCCAGCTCATCCTTCTTCTGCCAAAACTTCATCATGATATCCTGCACTACATCTTCTGCTTCATCACTACTCATGACGAATCGCTTCGCAAAACGATACATCTCGTCTTTGAGAATAAACACCGTATTCTTGAAAGTTTCTTGGGTCATGAGTTTTGTTTCTTATAGGTAAGACAACCAGTCTTTACAATCTATTACATCAAAAATAAAAAAACTTTGAAAAATTTCAAGTTTTTATTTTCAACAGATTCTTAATAGATTATATCTTTTTATAAAAGTCTTGATTTACTTAATGTTCATCGTTGTTTATCAATATACATTTCCCGGATTTGAGAATTAATAGAGAATTTTTATATTTGCTCATGAAAAAAATATTATTGGTTCTCATTTCTTTTTTATTTTCAATTTTAAAGTCTCAGTTATCAACGGAGAGTGTACCTATCTCTTATACAAATTCTCCTAATTCAAAGTTCAATATTAAATCTATCTCTTACGATGAAACTTACCCGACATTAAGAGGAGAATCTATTATAACATATAATCGTGAATATGAAAGTTTAGGCATTAGGAAGACTTACTACAAGATTAATAGGTCTTTTGATTTATATGATGAATATCCCTTTTTTCTGGCAGTTAGTAATGATGGCAGAAAAATAGTTTACATTAAAGACCGAACGTATTTTAAAGGTGAAGAGCATAAAAATGTAACTTACTATTTAGATGGGAATCTTGTACAATCATATGATACGGATGAATTTATAAATTGTAATAAGGACAAAGAAAAATGTGAAATGTTCTATGAGAATACCAATAGCATATTAGACTATCGGAAAAGCACATCGACTATGAAAGTCTACAAAGATAATATAAGTGATAAAGAAAGATTTCTTAATCGAAATTTCGTCTTTAACAAAAACGATACAATCTATATTGTAGATTCCAGAAAGATGGTCACTTTATTTGATCTAAATACCAATAGGATCTTAAAAACAAAAATTGATTTTGATTCTCTATATCCAACAGTAAAAAATATTGAAAGTATTAAAAGCCAGATTTCATATTATAAATATCCTTATAAATATATTAATGACATTCAAAATAATGTAAGTAGCGAAAAATTGTCTGAAACAATAAGCAAATTTTCAGGATTAAAATTTATTTCTATAGATGATGCAACCTATCATAAATATAAACTAAATGAAGTACAAATAACAGGTTATATAAACAGAAGTGGAAAATTTGAGATTGAAACCTTTAAAGCCGATGAGGCGTTCAACTATAAGAAAATAAAGGATTATTTGGAAACCACAATTTTTATGACAGATTTTATTCCTAAGGAGGTTGACAAAATTTATTTAGAACATTTTTTTGGAGGCTATAGAAACTTTGACGATAAAATCGCAGAGATAGAAACTATAAAGGAAAAAAACAGGCAAAAAGAAGAATTCAAGAAACGTCTTACACTAGAAAAAATTAATGATATATACATTCCTAAAAACCTTTATGAATGTATGAGAGAGTTAGATAAAACATTAAATTTTGAAAGTAAAAAAAAGCTAAAAGAAGCCGAGAGTTCTTTTGAATATAATTCTCATTTGGGCGGACTTGGAATGTGGATAAGAAATAATTGGGGAATAAATGGAGGTTCCAGGTTATTAAAGTATTTTAATGATCGTGGGATCGGAAAAGAAATATATGGAAACGAAACTATTTCAGGTCTAATTATCGAAGAATATATTAAATGGTTAAAAGGGGACAAAGATTCTTGGGAAAAATGGGAAAATACACATCCTATTACTATTAAAAAATAAAACCTCAGAAAATTCTGAGGTTTTTATATTCCATTTTAATACGTTTCAAAAACATGTTTCAAAATAGCCTTATCTTCTTCCGTTAAAGCAACTTTCCTTCTCGCCATAGCTCTTTCCGCCACTTCATACACTTTATCCAGTCTGAATCTTTCATCATCTTTTAAGCCACCCCAAGAAAAGTTTTCCACAAGGTTAGGTGGAAAACCTGGTTTGAAAATATTAGAGGCAACTCCAATAACTGTTCCGGTGTTTAGCTGCGTATTGATAGCAGTCTTAGAATGATCCCCCATAATTAAGCCTGCGAATTGTAAACCTGTATCTTCAAATGCTTTGGTTCTGTAACTCCAGAATTTTACATTTCCGTAGTTATTCTTCATATTGGAGGAATTACTGTCTGCCCCAAAGTTACACCATTCTCCAATGACTGAGTTTCCAACAAATCCTTCATGCCCTTTGCTTGAATATCCGAAGATAATAATATTGTTTACCTCGCCTCCTACTTTACAGTGCGGCCCAACCGTAGTCGCTCCATAAATTTTAGCTCCAAGGTTAAATTTAGAATCATCACAAAGTGCTATTGGACCACGAAGATGACATCCCTCCATGACTTCTGTATTTTTTCCAATATATATTTTTCCGGTTTTTGTATTGATTGTTGAGAATTCAATAGAGGCTCCTTCTTCAATAAAAAGATCTTTTTTATCTCCTAAAAAGCCGTTTGTAGAAGACAGCTCCTGTGAAGTTCTTCCTTTGGTAAGCAGATCAAAATCAAAATCAATAGCGTGATGATTATACGTAAATAAATCTTTAGGTTTTTTAAAGAAAATAAGTTCTTCTTTAATATCCGTCATTTTTTCGATCTGATGAAGAGAAAACCCTTTCATATTCACCTTTGCTGCTACCAATTCGTCTTCATACACCAAAGCTTCCCCTTGCTTCAGGTCTTTAATCTGTTGAATCACAGATGCTGTAGGAATAAAATTCGGAACCAAGAATAGGCTTTCTTTTTCTTCCGGAGTTTTAAACTTATCCTGAAGATACATTTCTGTAAAATAAGAAACTTCGGTATTCTCCAGAATTCTCTGCCATCTTTCAGAAAAGGTAAGGATTCCACATCGCATTGCTGCAATTGGTCGGGTAAAGGTAAGCGGAAGAAAGTCTTCCCAATATTGTGCGTCTGAAAATACTAATTGCATTTTTTAGAAATTATAGGTTAAAAGATAGAGGCCAAAAGCTGAACCTTTACTACTTAAAACAAAAATACAAAAAGATATGAGAAGTTGAGATAGAAGAGAAAAGATAATAGACCGGGAACGGAACGACTAAATATTTGGCTGATCTTTTTATAATAATAAAGTCTGGATACAAAAAAAGCCTTCCAAAAGATTGAAAGGCTTTAATATTTTGAATATACAAAAATTACTTAGCGAATTTTTTGTATTTGTTCATGAACTTATCAACTCTACCTGCAGTGTCAACTAATTTCACTTTACCAGTGTAGAAAGGGTGAGAAGTTGAAGAGATTTCCATTTTGATTAGTGGATACTCTTGTCCTTCGAACTCGATAGTATCTTTTGTTTCTGCAGTAGATTTGCAAAGAAACACCTCGTCGTTACTCATATCTTTGAAAACAACAAGTCTATAATTTTCTGGGTGGATTCCGTTTTTCATAATGCTATTTTTAAAAAATTAAAGTTTGCTTTCGAAATAGTAATGGATATTTCTCTGCTAATTTTAGGTTGCAAAAGTACAACTTTTTTTCTAATATCCAAATACTGATTCTAATATTTTTTTCTTGATAAGAAATTCAAAGTATTTTCGTTAAATTTGGAACTTACTTAAACTTTAATTTCGATGAAATTCAAATTATTATTGGCTTTTTCTTTCTGGATGCTCCTTGTTGCAGTATCATGTAATAAGGATGATATTACCTTTGATAGTCCTTCACAACAGCTAAGATTTTCAAGAGATACAGTATTCTGTGATACGGTATATCATCAGGTACGTTCAGAAACCTATGTAGTAAAAGTATATAATAATGAGGATAAGGATGTTCTGATCCCAAGAGTAAATCTTGAGGGCGGAGCAGCATCGCTATACAGAATCAATGTAGACGGAAAGCCGGGATATGATTTTAAAAACGTTCCGCTTAGAAAAAAAGACAGTCTATATATATATGTAGAAATTGCTCCACAAGCTACGGGGCCTGAAGCCATCGCCGAAGATAAAGTTATATTTACCGGGCCTGCAGGACAACAACATGTTACTTTGTTCTCAGTTGTACAGGATGCTGAGTTTTTTATTCAGACTCCTACCAATCCGAACGTAATTACGACTTCCACAACATGGACTAATAATAAAGCAAAGATTATCTACGGAAATCTTACTATAAATCCTGATGTCACCCTGGATATAGATCCTGGAACCAAAGTATATTTCCATAAAAACAGTGGAATGAAGGTTTCCTCAAAAGGGGTATTAAATATTAATGGAACTCTTGAAAAACAGGTTATTCTTCGTGGTGACCGCAATGATCCATATTATGATACGATTTCTAAAAACTGGAATTCGATCAAAATGGAACCTGCTTCCATTCTTAATATGAATCATGCCAGATTATTTGGAGGAACAAAAGGACTTGAAATGAAGCAAACAACGGCTACTATCAATAATTCTTTTATTCATACTTTCTTTGAATATGGAATTTACGCTGTAAATTCTACCGTCACTGCTAATAATGTAGTGATGAATAACTGTGGCTTAGCATCCATCGGAATTTTTAAAGGCGGAAAGCACAATTATACACATGCTACCATTGCCAACTATTCTAAACTGATGGGAACCTTTGACAGAAAAGGGATCTTCGTAACGAATGAATGGAAGAATGATAAAGGACAGACAGAGCAGGGTGCTTTACAACAATTCAATCTAAAAAACAGTATTGTGTATTCTGATAGAGATAATGCTGTACAATTTGAAGCAACGCCAGGACAACAGTTTGAATACCTTATCCAAAATTGTTTATTAAAATATTCTGGAACATCGGAAGCTGGATTTACTTTTGATAATAATGCGAATGTAATACAAACAATCAAAAATCAGGATCCGCAGTTTATGAATTATTTTGCAGCCAAAATGAATTTAAGAGTAAAAACAACCTCTCCGGCAAAAGGAAAAGGAAATGTGACTGTAGCGGGAACTGTACCTTTTGATATTGTGAATGAACCAAGAACTACAAACCCTACGATCGGAGCTTATCAATAATGGAAATTACCCAATTACAACAACAGGTTGACGAATGGATCAAAACCATCGGTGTAAGATATTTTAATGAACTCACCAATATGGCGATGCTTACTGAAGAAGTAGGAGAAGTGGCCAGAATCATCGCCAGAAGATATGGTGAACAGAGTGAAAAGGAAAGTGATAAGAATAAGGATCTTGGTGAGGAGCTGGCAGACGTACTTTTTGTAACGTTATGCCTGGCCAATCAAACTGGAGTTAATCTGCAGGATGCCTTTGACAGAAAAATGAAGATAAAGACGGATCGTGATAAGGATCGTCATCAGAATAATGAAAAATTAAAATAAGATCCTTAATACAAGATTTCAGATATAGATTTAAAGATCTGAAATCTTGTATTAAGGAATATGAAGAAATAATGAAGAAGCTAGAAAAATCAACATTAATAGGAGATAAAACAGTACAGATCAGCGGTTCGAAGAGTATTTCGAATCGTTTATTGATTCTGGAAAGCCTGTTTAGTAATATAAAAATCGGAAATTTATCTAACTCTCAGGATACACAATTGCTGAAAAAGGCATTGTCTGAAGTTACAGATGTAGTCGACATTCACCATGCGGGAACAGCAATGCGTTTTCTTACCTCTTATTACTCTATTCAAGAGGGAAAAACAACTATTCTTACCGGCTCTGGAAGGATGAAGGAAAGACCTATTAAAAATTTGGTAAGTGCTCTGAAAGATCTTGGGGCTGATATCGAGTACATGGAAAACGAAGGATTTCCTCCTTTAAAAATTACAGGAAAAAAGATCACTCAAACTTCGGTAAATGTTCCAGCCAATATTTCCAGCCAGTTTATTACCTCTCTCCTACTTATTGCGGGAAAGCTTGAAAACGGACTGGAAATTAATCTTGTGGGTGAAGTAACGTCAAGATCTTATATTGAAATGACACTTGATATTCTAACAAGATTTGGAATTAAAAACACCTTTGAAGGAAATACCATTAAAGTAGAACCTTTCACTTCAGATAATGAATCTTCAGTACAGGCCTATGAAGTAGAAAGCGACTGGAGTTCTGCGTCCTACTTCTACTCGATTTGTGCATTGGGAAGAAAAACTATTCATCTGAAAAGTTTCTACAAAGAGTCTACTCAGGGAGATTCTGCGATTGCAAAAATTTATGAAGATTTCTTTGGAATTAAAACAACCTACTCTGAAGCTGAGCACAAGCTTACTTTGGAACCTCAACCTGATTTTGTATTTCCGGAAAAAATTATCTTGGATATGAACAACTGCCCGGATATTGCACAGACGCTTTGTGTAACAGCTGCCGCATTAAAGATTCCATTTGAAATTTCAGGATTGGGAACATTAAGAGTAAAAGAAACAGACCGACTTCAAGCTTTATATAATGAACTAAAAAAATTAGGTACCGAAACTAAGATTACGGATTTAACCATTGATTCTGTAAGTTTCGGAGAACCTGAAGAACATATTTCAATCAAAACATATCAGGATCACAGAATGGCGATGAGTTTTGCTCCTTATTGTCTGATTGGAGAACTTACGATTGAAGATGAAGATGTAGTGGAAAAATCTTACCCGATGTTCTGGGAGGATCTTGCCAGCGTAATGACGAAATAATTTGAAAATCTAAAAATGCCTTAATTTGAGAATGAATCATTGAACCTTCTCAAATTAAGGCATCAATCATAAACTACACCCAATCATGAAAAAATTTCTGATCTTATTTGCCTTGGCACTTCCGTTGTCAATTTGGGCGCAATACCTTTTACCTAATGAAGAAGTTATCTATTCTTTTGAAACAAAAAATGGAAAAAAAATGATATTGGTAAAGGATAAGAAAGATGAATACATCCAATATCGCTTTGGTAACAAAAATAAAGTAGAAATGGAATTTCCTATGGAAAGAACCAAGGATAGCTGGAAAAAATTCACTTATAATTCTTATATGAGAGGTGGCGGAAAACAAAACTCAGGAATGGAACTTCATTATCTGTCATTCAAAAATAATGGCTATCAATATCAGTTATACAAATCTTACTATGCAGAAGATGGATCTTACTCCACCGGAGTTACCGTAACTGATAGTAAAGGGAAAGAAACCGATATTCCAGGGATATACAAGTCGATAAAGGGTAACCTAAGCAGTTTAGACGAATCCAAATTGATTGTCAAAGAGAATACAGGATTATAATTCCTGAATATTGTTTTTCCCATGAAAAAGTTATTTTCTTTTGTTGCCATTGTAATGACCACTATCGTTTTTGCTCAAAATCTAAAAAATTTTTCTGTCCCTAAAGGGTATAAAAAAGTGACAGAGGTAAAAGGAGATTTGGATAAAGACGGAAAAGATGAAACAGTTCTTGTATTTGATACGGATAAAATAGCATCTGATTATGAAAGAGACTTTGGGAAAAAAGATTATCAAAGAGTTTTTTATATTCTGAAACATGAACAAGGGAGCCTAAAAATCTGGAAAGAAAACTCCACCCTTTTGTATTCGAGCGGACTCGGTTTTTATCCTGATGATAATATTCTTAACATCCAGATCAAAAATAATTGTCTGTTTGTGGAACAGAGCTTTTTCAGTAATTCAAGACATACTCAGGTTAGTAAGCATACTTTCAGATTTCAGAATGGAGATTTTTACCTGATTGGCTCATATGATAATTTTGCAGATACCTGTGATTTTGATATTACCCATGAAATCAATTTTTCTACGGGAAAAGTAATTGTAAACAAAGAGTATTCTTCATGTGATGAAGAGACGAAAATACCAAAAAACGTTTATAAAGAATTCGTCCATAAATTTAACCCTTTAATTACAATGGATGATTTCAAAATAAGAGAACATAGGTTTAAAATTCCTGGGTTGAAGGAAGATTTTATTTTCTAAGAAGGAAGCTGGAGGTTAACTATCCCTGAAAAGCCATAGTAGACTTTTGATCTGCTATTTCAGTATATAAAAAAGAAAATACCTCATCCTCGACTCAAAGTACTTCCCTCTTCCAGTCCTCAGTATCCTTTCTCTTTACGCAACAACTTAATCATCTCTTAAAATTAAATTAACTCCTCATTACTTGACATATTCTTAATTTTAGATCCAATTAAAATTAAAACTATGTTCAAGTACCAAATGAAATATGTAAAAAACTTTACGCTTAGTATTGCCGCTGCAACCGTGTTCTTCTCCTGTTCAGAAGGAGTGGTAGAAAGAGATTCCAATGAAACAGGTCTTACTTCGGCCAGCAAAGCAAGTTCTAAAATGGCATCTCTGGCTCCTGTTGAAATGAACAGTTGGATGGCCGGCCTGCAGGATAATATTTCAATTTCAAAAATCTCCATTCCAGGCACCCATGATTCCGGAGCTCGTATAGATGCCCCCGTAGTGAGTGGTACAGCAAAAACACAAGACCTCAGCATTGCTGAACAGCTGAATGCAGGTGTTCGATTCCTGGATATCCGTTGCAGACATATTGATAATTCATTTACGATCCATCATGGTGCTATTTACCAGAATTTAAATTTTGATGACGTATTGAATGCCTGCTATGCTTTCCTACAAAGTCATCCATCAGAAACCATCATCATGTCTGTAAAAGAAGAACATGATGCTTCCAATACAACAAGAAGTTTTGAAAGCACTTTTGACTCTTATGTTCAAAAAAATCCTTCAAAATGGGATCTTGGAACAAATATTCCTACTCTTGGAGAGGTAAGAGGAAAAATCAAATTGCTTAGAAGATTTTCAGCAGGAACTGCTAAAGGAATCAATGCAACTTCCTGGGCAGATAATACCACTTTTGAAATCAATAATCCGGGAGCTCAGCTTAAAGTTCAGGATTATTATAAGGTAACTAACAATGATGATAAATGGAACGGAATTTTCAATCTGCTTAATGAAGCCAAAAGCAGCAATGACAACAGACTTTTCATCAATTTCACCAGCGGTTATAAACCGGGAATCTTCGGAATTCCAAGTATTCCTACGGTTTCCAATGCTATTAATCCAAAACTTAAAACATACTTCCAAAATAATACAAAAGGCTCTTATGGGGTAATGCCTATTGATTTTGTAAATACTGAACTAGCTGAATTGATTGTCAAAACTAATTTTTAGTATAGTTAAATATAAATTGTCACCATGAAGCTGTCTCTTTTTGAGGCAGCTTTTTTCATTTACTCTCGCAGATTGAGCAGATTATTTGTTGGGAAATAAATCAATACTCTAATTTTCTTATCTGTAGGCTTCTGTGTAAATCCGTACAATCTCTGAGAAATAAAATAGCTCACTAAAGTTTTGAAAGTCTTGTAATTTCTATTGGGGATAAATAAAAATGCAGCCTTTAACTACTAAAGACTGCATTTTTTATTCAAAGGAATCAATTCAACTATTTTTCAATTCCGTATGCTGCCATGATCTTGTTGAAAATTTCTGTATTTTCAAATAATCCTGTAAATTCTTTGGAGTTCGGCCCATAGGCAAAAACGCTTGATGGAATAGAAGTATGGTCATTGGTACTGAAATTTCCAAACACCCAACCCTCTTTCAGGCTACCATCTAAAAGTGTTAAGCCACCTGTTTCATGATCTCCTACAACCACTACCAGTGTTTCTTTATTCTCATCTGCAAATTTCATTGCTTTTCCTACCACATGATCGAAGTCTAATAATTCGGTCACCAGCTGCTCGATATTGTTACTATGTCCACCACCATCAGTCTGGGAAGCCTCTATCATCATAAAGAATCCTTTTTTATTATTCTTTAAGTCGTTTAGGGTCAAATCAAAGGCCTCAGCAAGCCAATTTCCTCTGCCGTTGGTTATTCTTTGTGAAGCCAAAAGATCAATAATCAATGTTCTGTTATTTATTTTTTGGGCTGATTTAAGATTATGATACAGATCTATTTTGGCTTCTTTAAGCTTCTGTTCTGTTGCTGGGGTCAATCCATTGGTAGGGCCTCCGATCAGTATTTTGGTTTTAGAAGTAGCAAAATCTTTCAGAATAGTTTCGGAACTATTTCTGTTATCAGAATGTGCATAGAAGTCTGCTGGAGTTGCATCGGTTACATCTCCGGTAGAGATCAATCCGGATACCCATCCTTTCGCTGCTATAATATCAGGAATTTGAGCCAAAGCTTTACCTGCGCCATCTACACCTACAAATGTATTTTTAGTTTTTGTACCTGTAGAAAAAGCTGTAGATCCCGGTGCTGAGTCTGTAATATAAGCATTGGATGAATTTGTTTTAGACAGCCCTGTAGCTTTCATATTGAAAACGTTCAGCTTTCCTTTATTAGCAGTAAAAGCAGCATAATATTGTGGTAAGGAAGTACCATCCGGAATCAGAAGAATTACATTTTTCACTTTTTTGCTGATACCATCTGTTTTATAGGTGGGTGCATAAGTAGTGTATTCCTTAGTATTCTTGTAGAAGTTCTTTGGAATGGTATTCATGAATTTTTTAAGATCCGGAATATGATCGGTATTGATATAGTCTACGCCCAGATCCATCAGGTTTACCCATGCATTGGGAAAATCAGGAGCTCCATAGAAACGCATTGGTTTTTGCTGAGCATGAGCTTTATCTACTGCTTTTCTGATCTTATCTGTTTCTTCATCCCTTGGAATTCCTTTCCCATTCCATTTTACCAGCTCTGGTAGATCTGCACTGAACATTCCAATTCTTTTTAACTGATCTGCAGAATAGTCTTTACTTAAATCTCCATCAAAATAAAGATAGCTTGGATAGTTTTTAAAATCTCCAGGCTGAGGTCTTCCGCCTGTGATCACAATTTTCACTCCTGAATTGCTAGTAATTTCAGGATATTTTTTCAATGTATTCACTAATGCACTCAGCGTTGTTTTATAATCCTGCTTGATATCGATCAACAGCTGTAGTTTTTTAGTTGTATCTGAATAAATATTTCCTTTGTTCAGTTTTATCTGCTTTGAAATATTGTCCAAATAAAGATTTTCCAGCGTTCTGTCTGCGGAAAGTTCTTTTTCTGTATGGGCTACCCAAAGTTTACCTTTTACCAAAAAAACATCTGCTTCAATGGATCCAAAATTGGCATAATAAGCCTGCCAAAAAGGGATTTCCTGCATATAATCATTGTGAGAATGGGCATTCCCTACGTTATAATTCAAATAATTTTGTGCCTGATTTTCAGAAAAAATGGCAAGGGCCAGCAAGCCCAATATTTTTGATAGTTTCATAAGACCTTTTAAAAAGACTATATCATCACAGAATTTCTGCAATGATATAGTGATAATATACATGACTAAAATTTTACCAACCTTCGTTTTGTTTAATAACACCATGGCTATTTACGATCTCAACCTGTGGAACTGCCCAAACATTATGGATAGCTGGATTGAAGTTTCTGGCAGCCCAAGCTTCTTTACCATCCATTCCATGAAGGGGTTTAGCATAGGTTGCCTGTGCATCTCCCCAACGTACAAGATCTCTGTGTCTGTCTGCCCACTCACCTGCAAGTTCGCAACGTCTTTCGTGCTTCAGATCAACCATAGTACAACCGTTTTTAGCAGCAAGACCAGCTCGTTTTCTGATCATATTGATTTCCTGATCTGCAGGTTTGTTTTGCATCAATAATGCTTCTGCTTTGATAAGGATGACCTCAGCATAACGCATAATAGGTACGGCAAAATCTGTACAAGGGTAATCTCCATTAGCATTTACATGCCCATCTTTAAATGGATATTTGAAAGCATCCATATATTTGTTAAACTGAGCTTTCGTAAGGGAGTTTGATGTAGCATAGGTTCTTACTGCTCCATCAAAGGTAAACTGATCTCCTTCTTTAAGAATGGTTACACTTCTTCTAAGGTCTCCGGTTTCGTATTCATCATACAATTCTTTTGTGGGTTGGAAATATCCCCAACCATTATATTTACCCCAACCTTTGTTTTCTAGCATTACTCCCGGAAGAATACTACCTACTCCATTAAATTTAGTAGTACTCGGTACTGACCAGATATATTCTGAACTGTAGTTGTTTTCAGCTTTAAAAACATCACCAAAATTATTTAGTAGATTTCTATTTCCTTTGGTCATTACTTCATTAGCCCAATATTCTGCATTCTTCCAATCCTTCATAAACAGATACACTTTTGCAAGCAATGCCCATGCTGCAGCTTTATGAGGTCTTCCGTAATCTTTGGCTGGAAGTTCTTTCTGGCTAGGTAATAATTCTGCTGCTCTTTTCAGATCGTTTACAATATAATTGTAGTTTTCCATTACATTAGCAGCTCTCGGAATTGGGTTGGGATCCGGTTCTTTTGTACGATCTATAATAGGAACACCTGCTTTTTCATTTCCATAGCTGTAAGCCATTTCAAAATACATTCTGCTGCTCATGAACAGTGCTTCTCCCAAGTATTTGTTTTTAACCGCCTGTGAAGCCTGGATATTATCAACATTACGGATCACACGATTGGCAACACCAATTACCGTGTATCTTTTGTTCCATTGCGTCTCCAGATCTCCGGCTGCGATATAATTGCTGCTAAAATTCTTCACATTATCAGCCTCACTCTTCGATCTTCCTGTTACCATATCATCACTGGCATTGATGAACCAGAAAAAACCTCTTCCATAAAATTCACTGTCGGAAAGCGGCTTATACATAGCATTAGATCCCGTAATCAGGTCATTTTCGCTTTTCCAGAAATTGGCTTCTGTGGGAGTACCTTCCGGCTCTATATTCAGTTCATTGGTACAAGACAATACTGCTGCAGAAAGCCCTGTTAATAAAATTACTGTATTGAAAATCTTCATCTTTTTACTTTTAAATTGTTGTTAGATTAAAACCCGACTTCAAGTCCGAAAATAAATGAACGGGCCTGAGGATATCTTCCGGTATCTACACCATAGCTCTCCATCCCTACTTCAGGATCAAAACCTGTATATTTAGTAATGGTAAACAGGTTATTACTTGTCACATACACTCTGATTTTATTCACATCAAGTTTCTTATAAAGCTCTCTCGGTAACGAGTATCCAACCGTAAGGTTTTTAAGTCTTAGATAAGAACCGTCTTCTACGTAGAAATCAGATACTTTAGAGTAATTACCATTCGGGTCACCCTGTACCACTCTTGGAATATTGGTATTTGTATTCTGAGGAGTCCATGCATTCAGAATATCTCTGTCCATATTATAGTTCTGCCCGGTTCCACCTGGGTTTAATGAAATAAATTTTAACCCGTTGAATATTTTGTTTCCATATACTCCCTGGAAGAATAAGTTAAGATCAAAGTTCTTCCAAGTCATGTTGTAAGATAATCCGTAAGAGAATTTAGGGTATGGATTTCCAAGGTTTACAAAATCATTGTTATTGAGCTGTCCTGTATTTCCTTCCTTCTTCAGGAATTTAATATCACCAGGTTTGGCATTAGGCTGAATAAGATTCCCATTAGCATCTTTATAATTGTTGATTTCTGCCTGATTTTGGAAAATTCCATCGGTTTTATAACCATAATAAGAATAAAGAGACTCTCCCACCTTTACACGGGTAGGTTTCAAGACTCCACGTACGTTATTACTGTTGATAAAGATCTCATCCACATCAGCCAATTGCTTCACCGTATTTTTTAGTTGACTCAATGTTGCTCCAATGGAATAGGTAAAATCTCCGGTATTTTTACCATTAAAATTAATACCTAATTCATATCCTTTATCCTCAAATAATCCCGCATTTACATACTGATCTACATAGGTTGCCGTACTTTGAAGGTTGACATTAAAGATCTGATCGGTTGATTTCTTCACGAAATAATCAAATTGCATAGAAAGCCTGTTATGGAAGAAGGAAGCATCCACCCCAAAGTTGGTTTGTTCTGATTTTCCCCATTTCAATTCCGAGTTAGCCATTGTCTTCACATAATAAGCAATATTTTGTGATGGATCCTGGCCGAAAATAATGTTATTATCACGAATCATCTGCGGATTCACTGCCTGATAAGAAACTCCACCAAGATTTCCTAAAATACCATGACTTCCTCTTAATTTCAGGTTAGAGAGCCATACAATATCTTTCATGAAATTTTCTTTAGATACCATCCATGCTCCAGAAATGGAATAATAATCTGCAAAATGTTTTTCTTTAGAGACTAAAGATGTTCCGTCTCTCCTACCCAATAAGCTGATCATATATTTCCCGGCATAGTCATAATTTACTCTTGCCAGATAAGAAGTTAAAGCACTTCTGTATTTGTAACTTTCTGCTTCTTTATAAGTATCTGCGGTATTCTGAAGATATCGGAAGGCTTCCGCTTCACTTCTGAAATCAAAAGTTTTAGCACGGAATCCGTCTTCAGTTGTTTTCTGGAACGTTAGCCCTGCAAGGAAGTCAAAATTATGTTTACCGGTTGTAAATTTGTAAGTAAGGAGCTGCTCGGCAAGAGAAGTTGAAATATTATTGTTCTGATATTCCAAACTGTTGGTATCAAAGATTTTTCCTACTTCCAGTACCCTTGAAGTAAACTCTTTTACATTTCCTATTTTAAAGGTTTGAGCAAAATTGGATCGGAATTTCAAATCTTTAGCTAACGTAACCTCCATGTAAGGATTGATCAAAATCTCATGAGTAGGATTTTGAATACTGATTCTTTTCAAATAAGCAACAGGATTAATCATATCTCCATATCCTCCTGCCACATCAATCGGTAAGCCTGAAAAAGCTCCGGATGGTGTATATACCGAAACATTGGGCGGATAATACATGGCCGCCACTAAAGCTCCTGTGTATCCATTTCTTGTATTGGCTGTATTTCCGTCGGAATAATTATAATACATATTCTCTCCGATTGTCAACCAGTCTTTTACTTTGTGTTCAGAGTTTACTCTGAAATTATATCGTTTTGCCTGAGTGTTTAATAAAATCCCTTCAAGACTTCTATGGTTCATTCCCACGAAGAATCTGGATTTTTCATTTCCTCCGTTCAAGTTTACATTGTATTCCTGAATGGTTCCTGTACGGAAAATCTCTTTCATCCAGTTGGTTCTGGTAATCCCTCCGTCAGAATATTTATCTGCATTGAAGGCCAATGGAAGGTTATTCAGTTTTCCTGCATTCTCGTATGCCTGGCGCATTACATCTTGGAATTCAGCTGCATTTAAAGATTCTCTTATTTTCCATGCCTGATTAATTCCGTATTTAACATCAAAATCTACTGTCAGAGTTCCTTTTTTACCTCTTTTTGTGGTAATCAGGATCACCCCTCCGGAAGATCTCGCCCCATAGATAGCAGCAGAAGCATCTTTAAGAACAGAGATATCCTGAATATCGTTAGGATTAATTGCAGGTGTTCCGTTAAAAACAACTCCATCCACTACATAAAGAGGAGACTCACCGTTCACTCCGCCCAGACCTCGGATATTTACTTTAGGAGAGCCATTAGGATCTCCACCTTCATTCACAACCGTTACTCCGGGAGCTTTTCCCTGAAGAACTTCACCTACTCCGGATAAAGACCTGGAAGTAAGCTTATCCAATGAAGCCTCCGTAACAGCGCCGGAAACCTTACTTTTTTTCTGTGTTCCGTATCCAACAACAACAATCTCATCGATGGATTTTTCTTTTAAACTGTCTTTTTTTTGAGAGAGGAACATCGGTGAAGCTGAAATTGCACCAATAAGTAATACCCTACCCGTTAAATATGTTACTGAGACAGGGATTTTAAATACATTCATGACATCCTATTTAATTAGGTGCAAAATTAGAACAGCCTTTCCTCGTGGTACATTAAGATTTTCTTATGTTTTTATTAAGAAATTTTAGTTTTTTTCTCTTCCTGAATTCTTTATCGGGAAATTAAATCACTTTTTTCAATACTATAAAATCAAAAAATAATTATTCTGTTAGTATTCGATGCACAACTGATATTAACTTTATTTTAAATTTATAACCCAACTGAGACAATAGACTATAATGAAAGTGCAGATTTCCTTATTTTCTGCTGAAGTATTCCAGAGTAATAAATGACAGACTTCCCTTTTCTTTTTTTACATTTGCTAAAAATAGATTTTCCCAGCCCTCAGATTATCAAAAAACCGGATTATGAGCGTATAGGAAAATGAAACAATAAAAAATCATACGAATTAAATGACCATTATCATTACAGGAACCTCATCAGGAATTGGATTTGCTTTAGCTGAATACTTCGGTAAAAAAGGACATAAAGTATACGGTTTAAGCCGAAAATACACAGAAAGCCAGTATTTCAAGTCTATTCCGGCAGATGTTACCGATAACACTGCTGTTCAGAATGCTATTGCTGAAGTATTGAAAACAGAAACCAGAATAGATATTCTCATCAACAATGCAGGAATGGGAATGGTGGGCGCTGTGGAAGATTCTACCAAGGAAGATATCCTGAAACTTTTCAGTCTGAATCTTGCAGGCCCTGTTCAGATGATGACCGCAGTTCTTCCTACAATGAGAACCCAACAATTCGGAAAGATCATCAATGTATCCAGTATCGGGAGTGAAATGGGATTACCATTCCGTGGATTCTACTCTGCATCCAAATCTGCTTTGGATAAAGTAACTGAAGCTATGAGATATGAAGTGTATCAATGGAATATTGATGTATGTTCACTGCACTTAGGGGATATTAAAACCAATATTGCAGACAACAGGGTTATCGCTCAGGTTTCTCAGCCTTACAAAAATGTATTTGATAAAATATATGCTTTGATGAATGCCCATGTGGATGAGGGAACAGAACCATTAGAGGTTGCAGAATATATTGAAAAACTTTTAGGAAGAAATAAATGGAAAGCTCATTATTATTTTGGTAAATTCGGCCAGAAAATCGGAGTACCATTGAAATGGATTCTTCCACAAGGTGTTTACGAGAATTTGATGAAGAAATATAATAAACTGGACTAGTTTCAGTTTAAATAATTTGAAGATTAATGAAAAGTATTATTTTTCTGCTGCTACCCTGCTTTATTTTTACCCAAAAGCCTACACTTTTCCCCTTGAAGAAAGGAGATAAATGGGGTTATGGAGATAAAAACAATAAGTTTGTGATTGCACCACAATATGATTTTGCCTATCCATTTTCAGAATATAAGGTTTATGATCCACAGCTGAAAAAATATAGTAATCAGATGTCTGCCAAAGTACAACTCTCGGATAAAACAAAATGTATTTTAGAAAATAATACAGAAATCAGCTGTAGTAAACTTGAAGACCCATCATTTACGGACGATGAAAGTACTTTTATCTCAGCTACTGAAGAGGAAATAAAAGAAATGAGGAGAAAATCCGATAATGCAGAACAGAACATTATCAATCAGACTCCTGAGATTCTCAAGAACACCTATAAAAAAGTAAATGTACTTAGCACATCACCCTTATTATTTTTAGTTGAAAAAGACAATAAAAAAGGAGTGGTTAACAATACCGGTAATACAGTAGTTCCTATAGAGTATGATTATATTCAACCTCATGCGTACCAAAACCCATCAGGTTCTTATGAAACTTATATGGTTGCTGGATTATACAGTATCAACAGCAACATGCTGGACAAATATTATTCTAAGGATGGAAAGATATTTTTAGAGAGCTATTATCCCTATTCTCCAGCAGATTTAAGCGGAAAATTCATAAAAATAGCAGATAAGGACAAGAAGATTAGAATATACAGTCTTAATTCTCAAAAATACATCAATAATTCAGCTTATAATAAGGTATTGGATACATTCTCAAAAGGAATGATGCTTGTGGAAAGAAACGGAATTCAGTTTTATATAGATGATTCCGGAAAAGAATATAAAAGCGAATAAAAAATCATCTCAGTTATTTGATCCGACTATACCTCATATTACTTCTCTTTTTCTGCACTTTTGTTAAAGCACAGAAGAAACAGTATTGGCTTATAGATACAGAAACCAAGGTCAGAAAAAAAGTAAAAGATTCTGTTTCAGCTGTAAAATTTCTGGACTCCTTAGCTCAAAATAATTATTTTTTCACCCAGTTGAAGGATGTGAAGATAAAAGGGGACAGTACGGAGATTTTCTTTGACAAAGGAAAAAACTTTAACGAATCCTATGTAAACCTTTCGGATTCTATAGTTCAAAAACTGAAGGTTCAGAAAGATTTTTTCACCAAAAATTTAGATTCTACTAAGAAGAGCATCAATAAAAGCTATATTGATGATGGATATTCTTTCAGTAGAATTAAATCAAAATACAAAGGTCAGAAAAACGGCTTCCCTATTGTAGAACTGGATATCAATAAGAATGATAAAAGAACGATTGACGGGTTTGTTGTAAAAGGCTATGATAAGGTTCCCAAAAGGTTCATTAAAAACCTTGAAAAAGAATTCAAAGGGAAAAATTATGATGACAAGAACCTAGTGGCGATCAACAAAAATTTTCAAAGCCATCCTTTCGTTATGCTTGATCGGCAGCCACAAACTTTATTCACTAAAGATTCTACCAATATTTATCTTTTTTTACAGAAGAAAAAGACCAATACTTTTGACGGGGTAATTGGTTTTGGAAATGATAAGACCGATAAATTTACCTTAAATGGTACGATGAATGTGAATTTTAAGAATATGTTCAATGGTTTTGAAGCCATCAATCTATACTGGCAAAGAAACCCTGACAAAGGACAGACCTTTGATCTACAAGTGGATATCCCTTACCTTTTTAAATCCAATGTCGGGATGAATACAAAGGTAAATATCTATAGACAGGATTCTACCTTTGCGAACGTAAAATTCCTTCCCGCTTTTTATTATCATATCAATAACCGAAACAAGATCGGTCTGCGAGCAACATTGGAAACGTCTACCGTTATAGACTCACTGTATGCTATCGGAAAAGATTATAACAAAAAAGGGATTGGAATCTGGTTTGAAATGACCGAACCTACCGATATTGATCTTTTTCTTTACAAAACAAAGATCAATGCCGGATACGATTATTTAACAACAACTTATACCAAAGGAGATATAAAGTCCGGTCAAAACCAATTTTACTTTTTTGGAGAGCATAATTACCATATTTCAGGGAACCATTTCCTCAATATAAAAGGAGAAGGAGCTATGATGGATTCTAAAATAGAGTTTTCTGCAAACGAACTTTATCGTTTTGGAGGATGGAATTCCATGCGGGGCTTTAATGAAAATTCCCTCGCCGCCGACTTCTATTATTACGGAGGCTTAGAATACCGATACCTCATAGGCAACCAGGCATTCTTTGATGTCTTTGGCCAATATGGGCAGCTCAATAATAAATCATTGGGTGTAAAGCCTAAGCTCTATAGTGTTGGACTCGGATTCAATTTCTTCATTCCGATTGGGCTGATGAGTTTTCAGCTATCTAATGGTAATGAGTTTGGAAATCCATTTAAATTCAATGATATAAAGATCCACTGGGGTATTCTGAGTAGATTTTAAGAGAGAAAGGAAGCTGGGTGCGGAAAGTTTGAAGTGGCTGTAAGGTTACTATCTTGAGAGTAGCAGCCTTATGTAGAATATGTTCCAATTATTTTCTGAGCTCAAAAAGATTACATCCTCTTACTTCCAGCTTATGGCAGTATAATTTAAAAATTCTTTCATTACCAAAAACTAATAGAAAGTGTTTCAGCTATTTTGAAAACGTCAATGAATTCCAGCCTATATAATAAAGCAAAAACAGTGATACAACAACCACGTCCCACTTTACCATTTTATTAATTATTTCTGTTAAAAAATATATAAAACGTATTTTTATTTTAATACGAGCGTAAAATTCACGTAATAATGCCCGGCTAAATTTGCATTCAAAAAAAATGAAGAAAACTTTAGCTACGTTTGCTGTTTTTTTACTTCCCTTATATATTACAGCTCAGGAGATTGCCGTTTCCGGAAATGTAAAATCTGAAAATGGGACAAGTGTTTCAGGGGTTAATATCACCGACAAAAACACTGGAAAAACCGCTACGACAGATGAAAATGGGAATTTTACCATTTCAGCCAATCCCAAGGACATTCTGGAATTTTTTTCACCCGACTTCTCTGTTTATACCGTGGAAGTTTCTTCAAAGAAACAATATTCGATTGTTTTAAGAAAAACCAATGAGAAGCAGATTGAAGGGGTGGTAATTACAGCCTTAGGAATCGCCAAGAAAAAGGAAAAAATCGGATACTCTACCCAGGAAGTAGGAACAAAACAATTTGAAACAATTACAACGCCAAGTATTGGAAATTTATTTTCAGGGCAGGTAGCTGGTTTGAATGTTTCTAATCCAACAGGAATGCAGCAAGCTCCTCAATTTACATTAAGAGGAAATTCTAACCTGGTATTTGTGATTGACGGGGTAATCGTAGAAAAAGAAGTTTTCCAAAATTTAGATCCGAATAATATAGAAAACATCAACGTTCTTAAAGGAGCTACAGCATCTGCACTTTACGGTTCAAGAGGTAGATATGGAGCCATTCTTATCACTACAAAAAGTGCAAAAAAGAAAGGGTTCTCTGTAGAGTTTTCTCAAAATACAATGATTACAGGAGGTTTCACTAACCTTCCTAAAACACAGACTGAATACGGAAACGGATCTCACGGAAAATACGAATTCTGGGATGGCGCTGATGGTGGGGTGAATGACGGAGATATGATCTGGGGGCCAAAATTTGTTCCGGGATTGCAGATTGCACAATGGAACAGCCCGATCAGAGATAAAACAACCGGACAGGTTATCCCCTGGTATGGAGCTGTAAGCGGTACTCAGTATAATGATAAATCAAGATATGAAAGAGTTCCGATTGACTGGAAATTCCATGATAATTTAAATACTTTCTTAAAGCCAGCTATTATTAACAACAATAATTTCGCGATAAGCTACAGAAACAATAAAGACATCTACAGATTTTCAGGAAACTTCATGAATTATGATGACAGAGTTCCCAATTCTTATTTACGAAAGTATGGAGTGAATTTCTCCTCTGAAAATCACTTGGGAGACAAACTTATCTTGGATACGAAGTTTAATTTCAACCAAGCCTTTACCCCAAACATTCCCAATTATGAATACAACCCAAGTGGGCACATGTACACCATCCTAATCTGGATGGGTGGTGATGTAGACGGAAAAGCTTTAAGAAATCACATGTGGATTCCAGGACAAGAAGGCAGAGCACAAGCGAACTGGAATTATGCATGGTACAACAATCCATGGTTCGGAGCTGAATATTATAAGAACCAAAACAGAACCAACATCATTAATGCCCAAACCGGATTAGAATATAAAGCAACAAAGGATTTATCCGTAAAAGGTAAAATTTCCATTGTAGAAAATCACAGTAAATCAGAAACATTTAGCCCTTATTCTTATTTCAATTATAGCGCACCAAGAAGTGGTGGGTATATTGTAAAAGATCTGAAGACCTGGAATCTGAACTATGATGTACTGGCTACTTACAAGAAAAAGATATCAGATAATTTTGACTTTGCCATCAATGCCGGAGGGTCTGCATTTTATTATAAAAACAATAACAATGAAATGTCTACAGATGGTTTAAGAATTCCGGAAGTCTACAACTTTGAAAATTCCATAGGAGCGCTCAAAAAATATACGTACTTAAAGGAAAAACTAATCTATAGTGCTTATTCTACGATTGATATCGGATTATACAATGCGTTCTTCATCAACCTTTCCGGACGTAATGACTGGTCTTCTACTCTACCCAAGGCCAACAGATCATATTTTTATCCTTCGGCATCCATTAGTGCTGTAATTTCCAATCTGGTTAAAATGCCTGAAGCAATCAATATGCTAAAGCTTTCTGCTTCATGGGCAAAGGTGGCTTATGATTTCCAGCCTTATTCGATCAGAAACTATTATGCAAACAATAAAGGCGTTAACTTTAACGGTAATCCAACCTATTTATATCCAACAATCCTGAATAGAGAAAATTCTTTAAAACCTGAGCAGACCAAGTCTTACGAATTAGGATTAAGTGCAGGTTTATTCAATAACAGAATTACTTTAGATGCTACGTATTTCAGAACATTAGATTATAATAACATCTTGCAGTTCCCAAGTGCTGAATCATCAGGTTTCGTTTCACAATATGTAAATGGTAACGAGTACACCACTAAAGGGTTTGAAATCTCACTTGGATTAGTTCCTATAAAAACTGCAGATTTTACATGGAAAGCTTTACTTAACTGGAGCACCTATAATCAGAAGCTAACATCCATTTATGATAATATGCCTAACTATAATAACATTAAGCTAGGGGAAAGAATGGATAGCTACTACGATTACGAATGGCAAAAAGCTCCGAATGGACAAGTCATCTTGGATGCTAAATCAGGAATGCCAACCAGAGCCAATACACAAAGTAATCTAGGACACTTCAACCCTGATTGGACTTTCGGATTCACCAACACTTTTAAATATAAAAAGCTGTCCTTAAATATCGGAATCGACGGAAGCATCGGAGGAATTATGAGATCTCAGGTCGTTGAAAAAATGTGGTGGGGCGGTAAACACCCTAATTCTGTAGCATACAGAGATCTTGAATATGCCAACCCTGGAAAATATTATTTTGTACCCAATGGGGTAAATTACGATCCTGCAACCGGGAGTTATACTCAGCATACAACTCCTATCAGCTTCCAGGATTGGGCACAAAATTACCCATATCAGGCAAGGGTTACCCAGAATGAAAGTGAAGAATTTGCAAATGTTTTCGATAGAACTTTTATCAAGTTAAGATCAGTGGTATTGGAATACGACTTCTCTTATCTCTTGAATCCTAAAGGAATGATCAAGAATTTTACCGCAAATATTTCAGCCTACAATCTTGCCATGTGGAAAAAGTCGAAAAACCTTTATTCTGACCCGGATTTCCAGATCAGATCCGGAAGAACAGGTGATGTTACCAATGACATTCAGGATCCTTCAAGCAGATGGTTCGGAATCGGGTTTAATCTTAAATTTTAATTTAAAGGCGACATTACAATGAAAAATAATATATTCAAAACGAAAGAGTTAAAAAACAAAAATGTCAAAAGGTTAATCACCTCTGTATTTACAGCAGGAGTACTGGCATTGACATCGTGTGAATCTAATCTTGATAAAATCAATGAAAACCCCAATGATCAGGCAAGCATTGATCCCAAATACCTTCTCACCTATGTTTCTAAAGATGCCTTTTGGGTAAATAGAGACAATATGTATGCTTCAAGAATGATGATTGGTACTGACGGTGAAAATACTTTTCAGTATATGAAATGGAACGATGCATCTTTTGAAGTCTATTCTAAAGGACTTCTTAATACGGTAAAAATGATGCAGGAGGGTGAAAAAAGAAATAATAAAAACTATGTGGCTGTAGGAAAATTTTTAAGAGCTTATTATTTCTTTAATACAAGTTTAAAAGTAGGCAGCATCCCTTATTCTGAGGCTGTAAAAGGAGAATCAGGAATTACACAGCCTAAATATGACAGCCAGGATGTTGTAATGGCCGGAATCTTATCAGAATTAAAAGAAGCCAACGATCTTATTAATACCAATGATACAATTGAAGGGGATATTATTTTCAACGGTGATGCTTCAAAATGGAAAAAACTGATCAATTCATTCCGTTTGAAAATTTTAATTACACTATCTAAGAAAACAACAGTTGGGAGTTATACCATCGCAACAGAGTTTGCCTCTATCGCAGGAAGCCAGCCTCTAATGAGCTCAATTTCTGATAATGGAGAGCTTAAATTTGCGGATGCCGCCGATAGCAGATACTCTATGTTCAACGACAGTGGATATGGATCAAGTTTATACATGGCCGATTACTTTATTAATATGTTTAAAGACCGTAATGATCCAAGATTGTTTACTTTTGCGGCTCAGACTACAGGTGCTAAAGAGGCAGGGAAAGCGATTACAGATTTCAGTGGATATAACGGAGGAGACCCTGTTTCTCCTTATTCTGATAATGCAAAATTGATCACAGCAAAAAATATTTCCAAAGTAAACGACCGTTTTTATAAAGATCCTACAAATGAACCTTCTTCGATTTTGAGCTATTCTGAGCTGGAGTTTATTCTGGCAGAAGCAACCGCAAGAGGATGGATTTCAGGATCTGCAAAAACACACTATGACAACGGAATCAAAGCTAGTTTCAATTTTTACCAGACGTATGTAAAAAATCCGGGACAATATTTTACAGGATTTGATGTGAATCAGTATCTGGCAACTCCATTGGTTGTTTATGATAATTCTGCTCCTTTACAGAATCAATTAGAGAAAATTTTGACGCAAAAGTATATGACTATGTTCCACCAGTCACAATGGACTTCTTATTATGATTATCTAAGAACAGGATATCCTAATTATCCTTTAAAAGCAGGTGTACCGGCACCATTCAGATTCAGATATCCTCAGTCTGAGTATAATTATAACAGTACCAATTTAAAGGCAGCTATTACCTCTCAATACGGAGGAAACGATAATATAAACTCTAAACCTTGGTGGTTACAATAAAAATCTGACTTATTTTTATACAAACAAAGAAATCGCGAGAAAATCCTATTAACTTGCGATTTCTTTCTTATTACGATTGATCATGAACAGAAGAGAATTTTTAGAAAAATCAAGTATTTTATTAGCTGGGTTGGGAACATCAAGTGTTTTACATCCTGCAATCCTTAAAGCTTTAGCAATAGAACCCACTGCATTGTCTACTTTTTATGATGCAGAACATGTTGTCATTTTGATGCAGGAAAACCGTTCTTTCGATCATGCTTTTGGAGCTCTAAAAGGAGTTCGTGGATTTTTGGATAAAAGAACATTCATCAAGCAGGATGGTCATTCCGCTTTTTTTCAAAAAGAAAATACCGGAAAATATGCTGCACCAGCCCGTCTGGATCTGAGAAATACCAAATCAACCTGGATGAGTTCACTTCCCCATTCATGGGAAAATCAACAACAGGCTTTTAATAAAGGAAAATATGACCAATGGCTGCAGGCAAAAGCTTCAGGTAACGAGAATTATAAAAATATTCCCCTCACTTTAGGATATTACAATCGTGAGGATCTCCCCTTCTATTATCAGCTTGCGGATGCCTTTACCATATTTGATCAATACTTTTGTTCTTCTATGACAGGAACTACTCCGAACAGACTTTTCCACTGGTCAGGAACCCTGAGAGAACAACAAAATGGAAAGTCAAAAGCAAATGTTGTAAATGATGATATCGACTATGATAAAGCCAGACAAGCTAAATGGAAAAGTTTCCCCGAAATTTTAGAGGAACAAAATGTGTCATGGCGTATTTATCAGAATGAGATCAGCCTTCCAAAAGGATTATCCGGAGAACAGGAAGCCTGGCTGAGTAATTTTACAGATAATCCGATTGAATGGTTTTCAAAATTTAATGTAAAGTTTTCAAAAGGATATCATGAACATATTCCCAAGATAATTACCTCATTGAAAGAGGAAATTCTGAAAAAACCTAATCAGAAACAAAGGCTGGAGGCCATCATTGCTGAACTTCAGGAAGACCTGATAAAATATCACCCGAATAATTACGCTAAGCTTTCCCCAATGGAGAAAAATCTTCATGAAAAGGCTTTTACGACCAATTCAAATGATCCGAACTATCACGATGTAGAAGTCGGAAAGGATGAAAACGGAGAAAGGCTGGTTGTCCCAAAAGGCGATGTGTTGTTCCAGTTTCGTAAGGATGTGGAAGAGAAAAAACTTCCACTGGTTTCATGGCTGGTCGCTCCTGAACATTTTTCAGATCATCCGGGATCGCCTTGGTATGGAGCCTGGTATATCTCTGAGGTTTTAAATATACTGACCAAAGATCCTGAAATGTGGAAAAAAACTATTTTCATTATCAATTATGATGAAAATGATGGTTATTTTGATCACGTAATCCCTTTTGCTCCTCCATTAAACCCAAGTCAGCCTGTTGATCTTAACGGAAAAAGTGGTGTAGAATATGTTGATAAAACCCAGGAATATATGTCTGATCCTACGTTAAAGGATTATGAAAAAGCGGAAGGAACAGTAGGCCTTGGCTACAGAGTTCCGATGATCATTGCTTCACCATGGACGAAAGGAGGTTTTGTAAATTCTGAAGTTTCGGATCATACTTCAGTATTGCAGTTTCTGGAGAAATTCATCATGAAAAAGTTCAATAAAGATGTTCATGTAGACAATATCAGCGAATGGAGACGAGCTATTTGTGGTGATCTCACTTCGGCTTTTAATTCTCCTAATGTCAAGGCTCCACAAATGGATTACCTGGATCAGAAGGATTACGCTAAAACCATCAATGCTGCTAAAAATAAACCTGTCCCACAACTGAAATGGTATTCCGAGAATGAATTGAAGAATGATTTACTTCACATTCAGGAAAAAGGAATGAAACCATCTCATGCACTTCCCTACAATTTCCATGTAAATCTGGAGGGTGGAAAAATTAAAATGATCAATTTAAAGGAGAATGGAGTTCCGCTTCATCTGTATGACAGAACTCAGTTCAATGGAAAAGAGTATTATTTTTCCTACGCTTTATATTCTCAGCAGGAATTATCACATCCTACAACTCAATCAGGAAACTACGATTATGAAGTTTTTGGCCCCAATGGTTTTTTCCGAAAGTTTAAAGGAAACAATACTTCTACATCAGAGGTTATATTGACGAATAATATTTTGAAAAATCAGGTTGAACTGATCATTAAAAATGGTAAAAAAGGAAATATTACACTGGAAAATCTGTATGACAAAAGTAAAAAAACACTCTCTATTCAGAAACCAGAGGAGAAAATAGTTATCGATCTTGCCCCCTATAAAGGATGGTATGATCTAAAAATCACTTCAGATGATCATATCTGGCATTTTGCAGGAAGAATAGAAACAGGTAAAGTTTCTGTTTCAGATCCTCATTGGATGTAACAACAATTCCTCAATAAAACATTGTAAATCCTGCACGTTTGTGCAGGATTTTTTATATTTAAAAAGTGAAATAATTATCAAATATATTGCATTACGAAAGTGAAATAATCAACAATATAAAAATTATTATATATTTATTTCATTATTAATTGATTTTTATTATATTCACTTAACTAATATTGAGATCATGAATAAATTAAAATTAACCGTTGCAATGTCTTTATTTGCAGCTGCTATATCTGGAAATTTAAGCGCTCAGGATACAAATACAGATAATCATACGATTACTATTTCTATCCCTGAAGTTGCACTGGTAGATATTGAACCTGCCGCTACAAAAAATATTACCTTAGGATTTACAGCTCCTACTGAAGCAGGGAATCCTATTACCCCAAGTGCAGCCAATACTACATTGTGGCTTAACTATTCTTCTATCAAATCTGTTGCAGACCCAACTCGTAATGTAAGTGTAAAACTTAATGCTATTATTCCTGGGATAGATATCCACGTGACAGCGGCACCCGCTAGTGGTTCTGGAGCAGGTACTTTAGGATCATCTGCAGGATTATTAACACTAAGCGCCGCTGACCAGACTATTATTTCTGGAATTGGGAGTGCTTATACAGGAAATGGGGCTAACAATGGACACAACCTTACGTATGCTCTTGCTGCAGGAAGTGGGCCTGGTGGTGTGGCAGCTTATGCAGATTTACAGGCTACCGCCACTACTGTAGCTACCGTTACCTATACAATTTCAGATAATTAGGATTTAAATAAAATTCTATTCCGCATTTCAAAATCAAGAAGAAATTGGATTCCAGTTTCTTCCTGTTTTTATATTATTAACTATTAAACTCCAAACTTTACATAATGATAAAGCGTATTCTTTTTTTAATCACATTGATTTTGCAGTTCAGCTTTTTACATGCCGGCATAGTGGTTCTTAATGGGCTTACGCATTCCTATACAATAGAAAACGGAAAAGTTTACAAAGGGAAAATTGCGATTGAAAATACGGGTAACAATCCACAAAGTGTAAAATTATTTTTACAGGATTTTACTTATCATGCCGATGGAACCATTAATTACACGGAAGTACATACCCAAAAGCGAACTAATGGAGATTGGATAAAGCTCAACACCAATTTAGTAACATTAAAGGGTAAAGAAAAAACAGAGGTATTGTATGAAATTACCGTTCCCAATCAGAAAATAGATCCCGGTAGTTATTGGAGTGTAATTATTGTAGAGCCTGTAGAGGATATAAAACCAAGCGATAAACAAGTTGGAGTAAATATTACCTCTGTTATCCGATATGCCATTCAGGTTATTACAGATTATGATACGGAAAAGGCCAAACCGGACCTTACATTCGAAAATATCAAAGTAGAAAAAGAAGAAGGGAAACAAACGGTAAAAATTGCAATAGCCAATAAAGGAAATCTTTATTGTAAGCCTAAAGCATCTATTGAAATCTATAACCGCAAAACAGGGGAAAAAATAGGGACTTTTTCAAGTTTAACAATGGGGTTACTGCCTTCTACTTCTAAAACATTTTACATTGATATCAGTAAAGTACCGCCTGCTCAATACAAAGCGACTGTAATAGCAACAGACGAAGATGAGAACGCTTTTGCGCTCAATGTGGAATTAGAAGTAAAAAATGATTAAAACCTGGACACAATTTATTATTATATTATTCCCGCTATTTGCTTTTTCTCAACAACAATCTAATCGATTGGTCAGTAAAAAAGATAGTTTAATACCGGGAATGTCTACTTCTATTCCCTTCAGTCTGCAAAATAATTCATCTGAAAATAAAATATATGATATTTCGGCTACTACTTCAAATCCAAATATCACTCCTATTCTAGCAAAAAGTGAGTTCCAAATCCCTTCTTATGAAACTTCTGTATATCTGGTTCCTTTGCGTATTTCAGCAGAAACCACACAAGGAGATTATATAGTTACACTCAATATTACAGATCGTTCCAACGGGTCATCCCTTACAAAAACCTCACAGATTACAGTTTCGGCAAGCAGAAAGCTTTCTCTCACAGCCCTGAATTCCCCAGAATTTATAAGGGCTGGTGAAACTATCGATGCTTCTTTTCTTTTAAAAAATAATGGAAATATAACAGAGAATATTCTTCTGGAAAGTAAAAATGCTATTATTGATCATGAGACATCTATCATTCTTGGACCCAACGAATCAAAGGTTATCACAGTACATAAAGCTACTAATCCAGAACTGGAACAAAATGAATTTCAGAATCTAAATCTTTCGGTCTACTCCAAAGACAATCCTAAACAAAACCAAACTGTATATATCAATACTCAGATCATATCCGTAAAGCCCACAAATAAAGATATTTATCACAGACTTCCTGTTGTGGCTTCATTATCTTTTATCGGAATGAAAAATATGGGGGTATATAATGATGGATTTCAGGGTGAGATCTATGGTAAAGGAGCACTGGATAAGGAGAATAAAAATCAGATAGAGTTTCATGCCGCTACACACAATCCTATTGAACTCAATACTTTTACTCAGTATGAGGAATACTTTGTGAACTATAAAAGGGAAAATTTGTTCGTACATTTGGGGGACAAGACCTATTCATCCTCCTATTTGACGGAGTTTGCCAGATATGGCCGTGGTGCAGAAATCCGGTACGATTTCAACAAAATAAGTGTTGGAGGCTTCTATAACCATCCACGCTTTTTCAGAGATATTAAGGATGAATTCAATATTTATTCGGCTTTTAAAATTCGTAAGGAGTCTGAAATTTCAGTTGGATATCTTTATAAAACACCTTTAGAAGAAAATTCCAATTTTGGAAGTACAAGATTAAGCACAGAAGCACATCTCCCTTATACTAAAGGCAAATTTAAACTTTCAAAGAATATCAACCTTTCTGGAGAATTTTCCTACAGTACCACGAAAAACAACGAAGGAACAGCGTATATGGCTCAGGTTGAAGTTAATTTTGAAAAATTGAACGGAAATCTTCTCTATATGAAAGCAAGTCCAGAATTCGCAGGATACTTTACCAATACGAATACCTTCAGCGGAAATCTACAATACAGATTATCCAAGAAGATAAATGTTTTCGTCAACTATATGCAGGATGCTAAAAATTTTAAGAGAGACACTTTGTTTCTGGCGGCACCCTATAGAAAATATATACAATATGGAGTACAATATAAATATCTTTCTAGTGGATCTATTATGCTTAATAATGGATATCAAAAATATCAAGACCGTTTAGAACCTAAACAGTTTGATTACGATGAGCGGTTCTTTAGCCTAAGTATAGATCAGCATATCGGAATATTTCAAATTAACATTGAAGGGCAACTGGGGAAAACAGATAATTATTTAACAGGTTTTAGTGGGAATTCTAGTATATACTCTGCCAATCTTTCCTTTGAAAAATTCAAAACATCCTTTACCCTTTTTGGAAGTTATGCCAATACCTCCAGATATCAGTTACAAAATCAAAAAATGTGGTATTACGGAGCAAGAATTTTCAGCAGATTCTCTAATAAAACCAGTCTGAGTATTTTCTATCAAAACAATTACATTCCTGAGGATTACTTTAAAGACAGAAACTTATTTGAGATGTTGTTTCATCAACAATTGTTCCCGGGAAATGAACTTGACTTTTCGGGCAGATATTCACTACAACGAGGACAAATTGGAGATAAAGACTTTATTTTTTCCATGCGTTATACCTGGCGACCGAATATTCCCGTACAGAAAACAGCCGAATATGTTTCTTTATCCGGGAATATAAATAACCTTGGAATCAAAAAAACAGAAGGAATAAGATTAATGCTGGGCAGTTACTTATCTATTACCGACAAGGATGGAAATTATGTATTCAAAAATGTAATTCCAGGTAATTATTTCTTGGAAATAGACCGCTCTACCACTGAGATTAATGATATTCCAACAATAGCTTTTCCAGCTGCATTATCTCTTTCTAACAAAGAAAACATCTTTAATTTCGGATTAACAACGGCGGCTAATCTACAGGGACAGATCCAACTTTTGGAAGCCGAAGAAAAAGACAAAACGAATATTGAGGCATTGCAGGTAAAAAAAGGAAAAAAGAAAAGAGAAAGTATTATCGTAGAAGCTATTAGTAACAATCAGACCTATCGTAAGATTTGTTTCGTAGGTGAAAGTTTTGATTTTACCTATCTCCGCCCAGGCGATTGGATCGTAAAACTTTATAGAAATGGTCTTGATAAACGTTATAAAATTTCAATAGATCAATTTCAATTTTCTTTAAAACCTTCAGAAGAAAAAAAACTCAATATTCAGATTGTCAAACAACAAATAGAAATTAAGTATCAACAGGAATCTTTAAAAGTAGGATATAATCAAATAAAAAATAAGAAATGATTTTGAAACGCTTCCTATTATTAGCATCTTTTATTTTTTCCGGTGTATTGTATTCTCAAGCGAATGTTACACTGACTCTACCTGTTGTGACCTTAATGGACATAGAACCTGCAGGGAGTATTACTTTAAAATTTACAGCCCCTACAGAAGCCGGGAATCCTCTTACCAACCCTACTCCCGATACCTCAAAGTGGATCAACTATACTTCTGCTATTACTTCTGGAGGGCTTACCAGAAGAATCACAGCAGCTGTTAATGGTACGACCCTAATTCCGGGAGTGAATATCAGATTGCAGGCAGCTGCGGCATCCGGAGCAGGTGGCGGTACCTTAGGAACCCCTTCCGCACAGGTTACCCTTACCAATACTCCAATCACGATCATAAGTGGTATTGGAGGAGCTTACACAGGTAATGGTACTAATAATGGACATCGTCTTAGTATATCCCTTACTCCTAGTACTTATGCCAACCTACAGGCTCAGACCAATACAACTCTTACCATTGTCTATACCATTACAGAATAAAACGGAAATATGAAAATGAATGGCCTCTTCTTCGGAACAACACTTATAAAAAGATATTTATATACTTTTATTTTATTCTTAATTAGCAACGGCATGGAGGCACAGGTAGTAAATGTCTCTGGAAGCTGGACTGCCAGTATACCTTCAATTACTGAAGCAGGCACCAATTATGCAGGAACTTATGATAATACTGCCAATACAGGTACTAATCAAATAATACTTTCTGGAACATTACCTGGTTCTTTTCTCAAAGTCCTTTCAAGTTCAGGAGCAAAAATGACGATGCATTATGCATCCAACCCCTGGAATACTTCTATGACTCTTTCTGCAAAAAGAACCGGCGGAACTACAACAATACACGGCGTGTGTCTTCTCTGCACAGCCAGTATCAATGGAGGAGCCAGTTACATTCCAATCCCCCAAGCATCCGATGTAACATTTGTAACGTTCACTTTTGGAGGAGTTCTAGGGCTTGGTAATAGTGTTACTTTTGACGATATTGTTTTACTATTGCAGGTATCCGGCGTTTCTGTTACAATTCCTGCAGGCACTTACGGTGCCCGGGTTGTTTTCACCATCGTAGCAAACTGACGGAATAAATCATGTAAAATGAGGATTAAAAAATAAAATGGTGTGCTATTATATAAAAAAACAAACCTTTCCAGATGTTGGAAAGGTTTATTTTTAAAATGATCTTCAAATTAATGCTTTGCCCACCAAAGAGGAGTAAGTACGGCATCTTGTCCGCCCAGTAACTGTACGGCTTTCGTATACCCATTCTGATCTGTATTTCTGAAAGTACTTGGATATCTCAACCTCTGAGGAAAATTCTGAATAGAATTGGTCATATAATTCCCTGAATTAAGATTAGGTAAATTAACCAACGGAGTTTCTATTGCAGGGTTCTCAAAGAAAGGCAGTCCCAGTCTTCTCTGATCACTCCATGACTCCAGCGGAAGCCATGGCATATTGGCGATATACTTTTGCGTAATGATTTTGGTAAGCTTATCATTTTTCACTGAACCGTTTTTGTAAATGGTATTGGCCGGATATTTAATCTCAACAGAAACCATATTGCCTGTAGAAGGGTCTTTATAATTCATCGTATGGCTAGCTCCCGGTTCTGTTACATGCGTATAAGCTACTGAAGTTCCGTCACGGTTATAATCCGTTGAAGCAATATACTGAGTATAGAATTGTGATACTCCATTATAATCAAAACTATCTTGAATTCCTTTATTATAAGCAGCAACATCACTCATAGGAACAGACCAGCCTTTTAGAGCTGCTTCTGCCATCAGGAAATAAGTCTCCCAGCTTGCAAAGAAAATTCTGGAATTTTTCCCCTCTCTATATTGTTTCCCTAAAGCAGGCATGCAACCAATAACCCCTCTCAATCCGTTTCTCTGTCCTTTTACTCCCCAGCTTCCTATTGTAGTTGCATTCCATGTATTCACCGTGTTGATTGTAACTTTAGAACCATTGGCAAACGTTAAATCACCCTGATTGGTAGTCGCCTGGTTTGTAGTAGTAGGATAAAGTGAATAAATTGGACTGGTAAGATCCCCCGGAATATAAAATGTTTTATAAGCTCTTGGGTCTATTTTATTCGGAAGCCCATCCAGCCAATATCCGGCACTTGGATCATTGGTCATTGTAGAGAATTGTTCATCATATTTTATACCGATATAATCAGAATTTTTCACTGCTGTATGTTGTGCAGCCGGCAGCTGATCTGTAGAATTGATCCCTCCTAAGCCAATATACATATTATTAAGGGTAGCTGATAAAATCTGAGAATTCCATTCTCTGGACATCACCCCTGATAAAGGATTCCAACCGATATCTTCTTTAACTTTAAAATTATCGTCACTTGTACTGATAAGCATATTAGAATTGGCTGCATCTTCAAACTCTGTTTTTGCTTTTGCAGGATCCACTTCTGATATCCTCATGGCAATTCTCATTCTCATAGAGTTGGCATATTTTACCCATTGCCCCCACTTAAATCCATAGGCCATATCATAAGCATTAGGATTGGTAGGAACCGGTTGCTTAACATCCATTTTAGCCGCTGCATCTTTCAATTCATTTAAAATAAAATAATAGACTTCTTTTTCGGAATCAAATCCAGGGTTTACTCCTTTAAATGCCTGAATAGGCTGCGGACCAAAGTTATCAGAAAATTCACTCATTAAATAAGCTCTCCAGATTCTGGCCACCTGAATAAGATTATCATAATGAGGTTTGCCCTGACCTATGGCTTTCTTTTCATTGGCAATTTCAATAGTTGCATTGGCATTATTCAGCCATTCTGAAATTCCTTTCCAGTATTCTACAGTCCAGGAATCATCATATGATCCCCCTGCTATTCCTGTTGTAAAGTGTTGTCTCGAGGCCGTTTTCCAATACAAAACAAAAGTACGTTCTGCAATATTGGGATCCTGCTGAGCTCCTAAAATGGAGTTGTTTAAAAAATATTCCGGTTCGGCCTTATTAATATCTACCGAGAACGGATCATTATTGATTTCTTCAAAATCATTACATGAAGTACAAACTACAGCCAATGCAATGAGAGATAAAATATATTTTTTCATGATGTTATTATTAATATTAAAAGCCTAAGGTGATAGAGAATAAATAAGATCTCGTCGTTGGGAATGCCAGATTTTCAAATCCTACAGCATTAGAATTAATGGCAAAGACAGATTCAGGATCTATTCCTTTTGCTTTACTATAAATCATCCAGACATTATTTGCTGTAAAGGAAACTTTAGCACTCTGCAATGCCAGCTTTTGAAAGATACTTTTAGGGAAATTATAAGATACCTGAACATTTCTTAACCTGATATTGGTGGCATCATAGATATTCTGCTCCGTAATACCTAGATTTCCTGCCATTACAGCCGCCCAATAATCCTGTTGGGTAATTTCCTTTGTATTGTTGATAAAACCTCCATTTTGCTGTACAACTGCATCAAGAATAAAATTGTCTCTTCTTCCTCCAGGAGCTGTATCAGCAGCAAGTCCTACTTTCTGTAATGCGGATTGGGTAGACGAATAGAATTTCCCACCAATTCTCCCATCGATAAGGAAAGAAAGTCCAAAATTCTTATAGGCAAAGCTATTGGTAATTCCAAACAATGCTCTTGGTGTCTGATCTCCTAAATAATATTGTTCCGCAGTGGCCTGAGGTAGACCATTCAATCCCACAATAAGCTTTCCATAATGAGGACTGTTAGTATCTTCTACTCTTAAAAACTTTGTCCCGTAAATAGATCCATAAGGCATACCTACTTCTGCAAAAAAGCCAACGTTATCAAATCCAGCCAAAGGGTATTTTAAAACCTCTCCGTCTATTCTGTCAATCGTACTTTTCAATTTAGAGAAATTTGCATTGACGTTCCATGTAAAGTTTTCTTTCTTGAAAATGTCTGTATTCAAAACAACTTCAATTCCACTATTACTAAGACCTCCTGAGCTTATCTTTCGATACTCATACCCCGAAAGCGGATTCATAGGTAAATCTATGAGCTGATTGGTTGCGGTATTCCTGAAATAACTTACATCCAAAGAAATCCTGTTGAAGAATTTAAGATCAGCTCCCACTTCAAAAGTTTTAAGTTTCTCAGCATGCAGGTTAGAATCATAAAGAATTTTCTTTCTGCCAAGAATGGCATGTCCGCCTGGATCTGCCCCCAGTTTGTAAGTATTGTATAGTTCGTAAGGATTTAAAGAATTTCCGGTTATCGCATAGGCAGCACGAAGCTTAGCAAAAGTTAATACTTTAGAAGTAGTACCATTTAGCTTATCCAGCATCTCTGTTAATACTAAAGATGTACTGATAGAAGGGTAAAAATAAGATCTGTTCTCAAGGATGAGGGTGGAAGACCAGTCATTTCTTGCGGTAGCATTGATAAACCAATACCCATCATAATTAATTTCCGCATTGGCAAATACAGAATTGATTTTTTTCCAGAAATCCACCTCATTATTAGCAATACCAGCAATATCACTTGTATTATTTACACTGAATACATTGGGAACAATCAAGCTTTGGGTACTAAAGTACAAGGCTTTCGTTCTGCTTTCCATCATTTGTCCATATACAGAAAGTGATCCACCCCATTTTCCAAATAAATGATCTTTTTTCGCTGTAAGACTTGCTATATAATTATTCTCATAAAACTTTTCTTCACTGGTTGCATAAGAATTCTTTCGTGAAGAACCTGTCCATACTCTTGCATCTGCATTTAAAGCATAAAAGTCTGTCCCTATCCTTACATCACCACTCAACCAGTCATTAAACTGGTACTTAAGGTATCCATTTAAGAGAAATCTATCTTTCTTATCTGCATTAAGGCCATTATAAGCAGACCAATAAGGATTGATACCATTAGGAGTAATCCATCTTGACTTTATATTATTCTGAGTCTGCCCTTCTCTATAATCTCTTACATCAATATTCTGAGGCATGAGAAGAATATTTGGATAGTAATTACCATCTCCTTTGCCTCCTGAAGGTCTGTTATTAGCCTTTGTACTTATATATTGAACCTTTACTTCAGAAGTCCATCTTTTATTCGCCCCAAAATTTGAGTTCATCTTAGCCATAAAATTAAATCTCTCAAATTTAGAATTAGGAACCTGGCTGTTATCATTCAAATAATTGGCTGAAGTATATAAGCTTGTCCCTTCTCCTAAATTTTCCTGGAAACTTAACGTGTGTTGTGAACTTATTCCTGTCTTAAAGAAATTTTTCAGATTATCATACCTTTTACCTCCTTCCAAAGCAGGGCCCCAGGAACTGGAATTATCACTTGTTGCAGAATTGGCTACCCCATTGAGCCCTAACCCAAAACTATGTTGCATATCTGGTTTCATAAACAACGTTTCAAAACCTAAACTTGTAGAATAGGTAATGCCCAGACCACCTTTTCTCTTTCCCGTTTTGGTGGTGATCAGGATCACCCCGTTTCCTCCTCTGGATCCGTACAAAGCAGAAGCAGCTCCTCCTTTAAGAACAGACATGCTTTCTATATCGTCGGCATTAATATCAGCTAACCCATTTCCCATGTCCAAATCCGGATTCCAGAAGTCATTATTAAAGTATCCGTCATTCTGTTTTGCTTTTGAGCCTGCACTATTGCTTAATGGTACTCCATCAACTACAATAAGAGGCTGATTATCCCCTTTAAGCGAGTTGAACCCTCTAAGGTTTATCTTTGATGAAGAAGCGGCTCCAAAGCCTCCTTTTATAACCTGAAGACCTGCAACTTTACCTACCAAAGCATTGGTTACATTTGTCTCTTTAGCATCAACCAATGTTTGACCTTTTACATCCTGAAATGAATATCCAAGAGTTTTTTTCTCCTTTTTAGCACCGTAGGCTGTTACAACAACTTCATCAATTTTTCCAACTTTAGTAGAATCTGTACGTTGTGCAGACAATTCAGTAAAGCAAAAAAATAAAGCTGAAAGAAGTCCTACTTTAATGATCATTCTATTCATAATTATATTTAATGTTTGGGAATCAAATATAACATTTTAACAGTATTTAATATCATACTAACAAAAATTAAGCTAAAATATTGAAATATCGCTGATACAATTAAAGTTATACTTTCATATTTGAAAAAATAGATTCGATTTTAATAGAAATAGATCATTTTTGAATGCAAAAAAGTTTAAGAGCAATAAGTAATTTATAACGAATGATAAATATTGGTATGATACTTTAGATTATCAGTACTGCTCACGCTTTGTCATCTCGTAGATAATCTAGAAAAATATAAATGTCAGCCCTGGCTGGTATATTTCTACAGTGTTTACTCTATTCAATAGAAGTGGGCTTTAGCCCGCTTTATCATTCACAAGCAATCCAATGGCTTTAGCCAAAACCTATAATACAAAGAAAGAATAGAGCTTAGTAAGCATCATTCACTGATGATATAAAAAAGAACTGCCTAAAATAAGAAGCATTCCTGCTTATTCGCTCTCTTTATTATCCTGCAGGGATCTCGGCAACATTAGCCCTGGCTGATATATTTTACAGTGTTCTCTCCATTCAATAGGAGTGGGCTTTAGCCCGCTTTATCATTCACAAGCAATCCAATGGCTTTAGCCAAAACCTATAATACAAAGAAAGAATAGAGCTTAATAAAAAACATCATTCAATGATGATATAAAAAAGAGCTACCTAAAATAAGAAGTATTCCTGCTTATTCACTCTCTTTATTATCCCGCAGGGATCTAGACAACGCTAGCCCTTGCTGGTATATTTCTACAGTGTTCTCTCGATTCAATAGAAGTGGGCTTTAGCCCGCTTTATCATTTACAAACAATCCAATGGCTTTAGCCAAAACCTATAATACAAAGAAAGAAAGAATGAATGAATGAATAGAGCTTAGTAAATACTATTCACGGATTTCCATACTCCTGTTGAGATCATTACAGGATAACAAGATACGGGGAATAACGATAATAGAATAATGATAAGGAATAGATGGTAGTGGTTGGTGGTGTACTCCCTAAAGTATAAAGCAAAAAAAAATCCTCTATCTTTCGATAAAGGATTTTTAAAAATAAAATAAAAACTGGCGGCGGCCTACTCTCCCGCGTTAGCAGTACCATCGGCGCTGGTGGGCTTAACTTCTGTGTTCGGAATGGGAACAGGTGAGCCCCACCGCTAAAACCACCCTAAAGGTTGTATATAGCATCTGGCTATTTGCTGCTAGCTTTTGGCTCTTTTGCCAATCGCTAAATGCTTTATGCCAATTGCGTTTTTAAGCGATAAAAACTTTCACAAAGACAAAACCTTTACTGCGCATAAAGTACTTGTCTATTTATATTATAATTTTAGATATAGCAACCATAGGCTATAAATCTACGGGTAATTAGTACTACTTGGCTATGACATTACTGTCTTTACACCTATAGCCTATCAACGTCGTCATCTACAACGACCCTTAAAA
>NZ_WXVU01000027.1 GCF_009900745.1 Chryseobacterium sp. c4a
ATATATTGAACGCTTAAACCGTACATTCAGAGAAGACGTTTTGGATGCATACCTATTCGGGTCTATAATGGAGGTAAATGCAATGGCTTATGAGTGGCAAATCGATTACAACAGTAATCATCCGCACACATCTTTAAATGGACTTAGTCCTTGGCTATATGCTAAAGAATCTTTAGTCAATTAGAAGGGATTTTATATTTATTAACTGTTTGAAAAAAGGTAAGTCTTCAAAAAAGGTAAGTCTTCAAGTATAACCGGACATGCAAATGTTAAAAAAAATAGAAGAAAGAATATTTTTGGATTAATAAATGAAGCTGATAAAAATGAGGCTGATTTATTGGTTTTCCCGGAAGTTTCAATTCCATATTCTTGGATAAGGCTATTGGCAGAAAGAAGTCATAAGCGATTTATGGGAATTGTTGCAGGATTAGAACATTGGGTAAATTCGAAAGGTGTTGTATTTAATTTTATGGTTACTATTTTACCATTTAAAATTAATTATTATACAACTTCTATAATAAAATTACGGTTAAAAAATCATTATTCACATTTTGAAAAGCATCAAATAAAAGGCTATCGTTTATTAATTCCAAATGAAAATTTAGATAATTATACAATGTCATATGACCTTTTTCATTGGAGAAAAACATACTTTTCAGTTTATAACTGTTTTGAATTAGCAGATATTAATCATAGATCTTTATTTAAGTCAAAAGTTGATTTTATAATTGCATCAGAATATAATAAAGATACAAGTTATTTTGCGGATATTGCAGGTGCTTGGGTAAGAGATATACATTCCTATTTTATTCAAGTAAATTCGTCAGATTTTGGTGATTCTAGAATCATACAGCCATCAAAATCATTTTGTAAAGATCTCATTCAAGTTAAAGGAGGAAATAATTCAACTATATTGGTTGGAAATTTAGATATTCAGAAACTAAGAAATTTTCAATATAAAGAATATCACCTTCAAAAAGATGATATTGATGGAGGGAAAACAGTATTAAAACCAACACCTCCTGATTTTGATAGAAAGAATGTAAAAATAAGAATAGAGAATAAGGATTTTAATGTTTAGTAAAAAGGATATTTTATTTTAATAACAATTTGAGAAAGAGTTAATAAATAGTATTTTGTTGTCACAATTTTTTAAGTCAAAAAAAATCCCGATTTTTGCAATCCTTCATTAAACCCGACTTCATGAAATTATGTATTGCCGAAAAACCAAGTGTTGCCAGAGATATTGCCAAAGTATTAGGTGCTACCACATCTAAACAAGGCTATATGGAAGGGAACGGCTATTGCGTGACATGGACGTTCGGACACCTTTGTACCCTTAAAGAACCTCACGACTACGGTCCGCAGTTCAAATCCTGGAATTTATTTTCATTACCCATTATTCCCAGCAGTTTTGGAATTAAACTGATTCCTAATAAAGGCGTTGAAAATCAGTTTAAAGTCATTGAAAGATTAGTAGAGGAATGTGATGAGGTCATTAACTGTGGGGATGCCGGGCAAGAGGGAGAATTGATCCAGCGTTGGGTATTGCAGAAAGCAAAATGCAACAAACCCGTTCAGCGTTTATGGATTTCTTCATTGACGGAAGATGCAATCAAAGAAGGTTTTGCAAGTTTAAAGCCTGCAGAAGACTATAAAAATTTATACCTGGCGGGTAATGCCAGAGCAATTGGTGACTGGCTGTTAGGAATCAATGCGACAAGACTTTTTACCAAGAAATTTGGTGGAAATAAAGCAGTACTTTCTATTGGAAGGGTACAGACTCCTACATTAGCGATGTTGGTTCAGCGTCAGAAAGAAATTGATGCCTTTACCACCGAGGAATATTGGGAATTAAAAACCAAATATCGTGAGGTGGTTTTCAATGCAGCGATCGATCGTTTAAAAACATTAGAACGTGCAGAAAAAGGGCTGGAATATCTTAAAGTAAATCCATTTGAAATCGTTTCTTTCGAAATTAAAGAAGGAAAAGAAAAGAATCCAAGACTTTTTGACTTGACAGGATTGCAGGTAGAAGCCAATAAAAAATACGGATATTCAGCGGAAAATACATTGAACTATGTTCAGAGTCTTTATGAAAAGAAACATGTCACCTATCCGCGTGTGGATACCACTTACTTATCAGACAGTTTATATCCGAAAATAGAAGGGATTCTTAAGAAAATGTATCCTTATCAGGAGTTGATTGCTCCTTTGTTGGAAGCTCCAATTCCAAAATCAAAAGCGGTATTTGATGATACCAAAGTAACCGATCACCATGCGATTATTCCTACGGAAGTTCCTCCTTCTCAAAATCTGAGCAGAGAAGAAAAACTGATCTATGATCTGATTGCTAAGCGTTTTATTGCCGTTTTTTATCCTGAATGTAAAATCTCCAATACTTTGGTAGAAGGTAAGGTAGGAACCATTCCTTTCAAAACAAGTGGAAGACAAATCCTGGAACCGGGATGGAGAGCGGTGTATGCTAAAGAACCCAAGGAAGAATCTACAGACAAGGATAAAGAGAAAGAAAAAGAGGAAGAACAAACCATTCCTGAGTTTACTGTAGGTGAAACCGGGCCACACGATCCAATGATCCACCAGGGAAAAACAACTCCGCCAAAACCCTATACGGAAGCAACCTTGCTGAGAGCAATGGAAACTGCGGGAAAACAGGTTGAAGATGAAGAACTGCGTGAAATGCTGAAGAACAACGGGATCGGAAGACCATCCACCCGTGCAAACATCATCGAAACACTGTTCAAAAGAAAATACATCGAAAAGAAAAGAAAAAACCTGATTGCAACTCAAACGGGCATTCAGCTTATCGATACCATTGAAGACGAACTTCTAAAAAGCCCTGAATTAACTGGTGAATGGGAATCCAAACTTCGTAAAATTGAAAAAGGAGAGTATGAAGCCAATCTTTTCAAAGAAGAATTGATTCAGATGGTTACAGAACTTACCGATAAAGTGGTGTACGGAAAAGGGAAAGTTATTACCCTGCAGGAAGAAGAAAAAGAAGTAGTAAAGGAGAAGAAAAAAAGAGAACCTGCACAGAAAAAAGAACTTCAGTCATGGGAAGAAACCAAGTGTCCGAAATGTAAGGAACATAACCTAATCAAAGGTAAAACGGCTGTAGGATGTTCTGATTTCAAAAATTGTGGCTTTAAAATTACTTTTGAAATTTTCGGAAAGAAACTTTCAGATAAACAGCTTTTGGATCTTGTTTTAAAAGGGAAAACCTCAAAACTGAAAGGGTTCAATGCTCATCCTGAAGAGTTGGCAGAAGGAGTGCTTTCTTTAACCGATGATTTCCAGGTACAGCTTGTTTAATAGTTCTATCATTAAAAGCATATTCTTTTAAAATTTAAAACTTTACATCATACAATCTTCTCCAATATCTCAATTGGAAGCACAACAATTCCCCTCTTTTGAAGACGGGATAGTTCTGTCTTTTTAAATCATTAGTGGAGAATACTGGATTCGAACCCGTGGCCTTTTGACTGCCAGTCAAACGCGCTAGATGTTTTTCCATTTCATTTACCTAGCGTGGCTATTAATTCTTTAAATTTACATTTAAATTTTAAAACCAATGACCCCGGAGAAAAAGAAACTCATTACGGACAGTTTTAGCCGTTCAGAAACTCTGAAATTTTATAAAGCAGAATTATTAGATGTAGATACAGACTTTGTTTCTATAAAAATTCCCAAAATGGAAATGATGACCAGAAAAGCAGGCATGTTCAATGGAGCAATGATTGCTTCTCTTGTGGACGTTTCTGCAGGATATGCAGCAGTGAGTCATTATCCGGAAGATTGCTACGTGGTAACAGTTGAATTAAAGGTCAACTATCTTCGTCCGGCAATGGGAGATGCTTTGGTTTCAAAAGCTTATGTTATTAAAGGAGGTTCTAAAATCAGTGTCATCAGAGTAGAAATTTATGTTCAGAATGAAGGCTCTGAATCGGAAAGTCATGTCGCCACTTCATTGGTGACCATGATGAAAATAAAATAACACGTTTTGAGGTTATATTTAGTAAAATCTTCCATGAATAAAGGATTTAAAGAGTTTTTTTTCACTGAAATGGAATGGCTTTTGCTCAATACCCCCTATAAATATTAAAAAAATAACGAAATGAACTTAATTATCCGTTTGTTTGTCACTGCAATAGTGGCTTATCTTTTAACTAAAGTTTTACCAGGAGTACAATTTGAAGGTTTTTCATCAGCCATTATCTTTGCGATTGTACTTGGGGTTTTAAACATATTTGTAAAACCTATTTTAAGTCTGTTTGGACTTCCATTAACGATTATAACTTTAGGATTCTTTGCCTTAGCCATTAATGCCGGAATTATCCTCATTGCAGACTATTTTATTGATAGTATGCATGTAAACGGTTTCTGGTGGGCTTTTATCTTTAGTATTCTATTATCAATTGTTACTTCACTGGCGAACTCAATGTTCTCAGATGGGGATTAATTCAATAATAACCTATTTCAAAAAGTCCGCTCAGTTGAGCGGACTTTTTATTTTTTTATAAATTGTAATAGAACTAAATTTCCCTGTTGGCTTTTTAATTTTATAAAATAATTTCCTGTAACAAGATGATGAATCGGAATTTCGTTTACAAACTGATTCTTTGAAACTATTTTTCCACTGCTGTCTATAATCTCATATTCCTGAAAATGTTGATCAGTATTTACTTTTAAAATATCAGAAACAGGATTTGGATACACCTTGATGAATACCTCTTTATTTTTCTGTACTGTTTCATGGCTTGACAATGATAAACATGATGGCGGGCTAGTAAGTATTCCGTCTGTAAAATCATAATATAAAGTGCTTCCCATCGGAATCAAATCGGTACTGATCGTTTGAGGAATGTTTTCAAAAGGAGTACAGTTGTTAAAACGGACATTGGCATTTTCAAAATTTCTGGTTATTTTATACCATAAGTCGCATGTTGTAGGCTGCATGGTGATGCCTGGCCATAAAGTATCAATTATAAGTCCGTCAATTGTATTAGGGTTCACCATATCAATCATAACACAGCTGCCACTTAACCATTTGGAAGGTGTTTTAAAATAAATAACAGCGGAAGGAATACTTCCGGTATAGTATTTTTTGCTGATTATTGCTGAGGTAGCTCCCTGCGCATTGACAAGAAAGGCTTTGATTTCTTTATTCTGATCAATAGGAATCTGTACATTGTTAACCGCTGAGCTTGAGTTCAATGTAGGAGTACTTCCATCAGTCGTATAATAAATGGTTCCACTTCCGGAAATCGTTGCCTGATAAGCATTATAATAATGAGTTCCCATAGGATTTATCGTGAGCTGTGAAAAAAAGAACGTCGATAAAAGGAAGGAAGAGAAGAGTAGAATTTTTTTCATACAATGGGTATTAGCTTGTTTTTTTCTAAAATTAATAAAAACTTACTAATAAATAAATCACTTACGTTAATTTTAGAAAACTTAAATGTTAATTTTTTCGGTAATTTTTATTTTAAACAGTAACTTTGGCAATCTTTGAATTTAATAAAAGGGTTTAAGAAATCAGTATGTTCCTTAGATCCGCTAAAAAATGAATATCAACATATGAAACTTAAGTACAGCCTGCTGGCTCTGGCAGCTCCGCTTTTAATGAATGCACAACAATTAATGACGCCTGAAATTCTTTGGACTTTGAAAAAAGTGGGAGTACAGGCAGTTTCACCGGATCAAGCATCCCTTATTTATAAAGTAGGACAAGTAGATCTGAAAACTGAAAAGACAAAAAATGAGAACTACTTTCTGAATGTTCTTAATCATGAAGCTTCTAAAATCGATTTTGGTAAAAAAGCTTTGATCCAATGGGATAAAAATGGGATCTATGCTCAGGAAGGAGATAAGATTTATCTTTCAAAAGATGCTGGAAAAACCTGGTCAGAATTCTATACTATTGGAGAAGCAGACAATATCGTTATTTCTCCCGATGGAAAAAGAATTGCTTTCAGTAAGCAGGTTTTGGTAGAAAAATTAATGGGGAAAGACAAATACAGTGATACTCCTAAAACTACCGCTCAAGTATATACAGACCTTAACCACAGACACTGGGATTATTTTAATGAAGGGAAATACAACCATGTATTTGTAGTTAATACTTCAGATAAAGTAGAGGCTGCTAAAGACCTTTTGGAAGGGAAAACTTGGGATTCGCCTCAAAGACCTTTCGGTGGTGCTGAAGACTTTGTTTGGAGCCCGGATTCTGCTCAGCTTTTATATGTTACAAAGCCAAAAAGCGGTAAAGAATATGCAACCAGTACGAATACTGATATCTTTGCTTATGATTTAGCGACAGGAGTTACAAAGAACCTTACTGAATCAAACAAAGGATATGATATCAATCCAAAATTCAGCCCGGATGGAAAATCTCTGATCTGGCAAAGTATGGCCAGAGATGGTTATGAAGCAGATAAAAATGATGTAAAAATCTTAGATTGGAAATCAGGAAAAACGACGAACCTTACAGCAGGTTGGGATGACAGCGTTTCAGGAGATGTACTTTGGGGAGCAGATTCAAAAACAATCTATTTTACCGCTGCTTACAGAGGAACAAAACAGCTTTTCTCTCTAGATTCAAAATCTGCAAAAGTACAGCAGATCACCAAAGGAGATTTTGATGTGAATGAAATCTTTACAGATAACAAAACTTCAGTAATTGTAGGCAGAACAGATGTAAACCACGCTACAGAACTATTTTCCGTAAACCTTAAAAACGGAGAAATGAAGCAGGTTACTGATGCTAATAAGGATGCTTATGCTAAGTTAGCACAAGGGAAATCTGAACTTAAAATGGTAAAAACTTCGGATGGCAAAGAAATGGGTGTATGGTTCCATTATCCACCGAATTTTGATCCTAATAAAAAATATCCTACATTGGTATACTGCCAAGGTGGGCCACAGTCTGCATTAACACAGTATTTCAGTGTAAGATGGAATTTTGCTTTAATGACAGCAAACGATTATATCGTAGTTGCTCCAAACAGAAGAGGGATGCCAGGTTGGGGAACAAAATGGAACGAAGATATTTCAAGAGATTGGGGTGGTCAGCCAATGAGAGATTACCTTGCAGCTACAGACTATGCTAAAACATTACCTTATGTAGATGGAGACAGAGTAGCAGCTGTTGGAGCAAGTTATGGTGGATACAGTGTATTTATGTTAGCGGGAATCCACGAAAACAGATTCAAAACATTCATTGCACATGATGGATTATTCGATATGAAATCATGGTATCTGACTACTGAAGAGCTTTGGTTTGCAAACTGGGATATCGGTTCTCCATGGGAAAAACCACAGCCAAAAGCTTATACAGAGTTTAATCCAAGCAACTTTGTAGAAAAATGGAACAAGCCAATTATGATCGTTCAGGGAGGAATTGATTTCCGTGTACCATACGAGCAAGGGCAGGAAGCTTTCCAGGCAGCAAAATTAAGAGGATTAAAATCTAAATTGGTTTATTTCCCGAACGAAAATCACTGGGTACTTCATCCACAAAACGGATTGGTATGGCAGAGAGAATTCTTTGACTGGTTAAAAGAAACATTGTAATCAATATCAATAGAAATATATCAATAGAAGCGGGCTTTAGCCCGCTTTTTTTATAATAGGAAACAGAGCGGCTTTAGCCAAAACCTAGAAACCCTATTTTTAAAATCTGTATAATCTGTATAATCTGCGAGAATTAAAAAACATCAATAGGAACGGGCTTTAGCCCGTTCTACTTATAAAATAAATTCCAATGGCTTTAGCCAAAACCTAAAGAAACGATAACTTCAGTTTTCTTCATCAGAAAAATAGTCAAAATGTATATATTTGAATATGCAAAACCGTATTTCATCATTCCCACCACTCATCGATGAACAATCTGAAATTCTTATCCTAGGATCTATCCCCGGAGTAAAATCTTTGGAAATGCAGCAATACTATGCTCATCCACAAAACAAATTCTGGAAAATAATCCTGGAATTGCTGCAAGAAGAATTTACCGAAGATTACACAAAAAGAACTGAAACTTTAAAGAAACATCATGTTGCCCTTTGGGATGTCATTGATTCTTGTGAAAGAAAAGGAAGCCTGGATTCTGAAATTAAAAATGAAGAAGCTAATCAGATTGAAAAACTGGTTGAGGAACATCCAAATATAAAAGCGATCTTTTGCAATGGTGGAAAGTCTTATAAGAATCTGCAAAAACTTTTAGGAAAAAACTATAAACTTCCGGTTTTTCAAATGCCCTCCACAAGCCCGCTTCATACGATCTCCTTTGAAAGAAAGTTTGAGGAATGGAAAAAAGTGTTGGAGTTTTTGAGTGGGAGAGTTTGAGTGTTTTAGAGCTGAATGGGGCTTCTTACTTTTTTAATAAAACAATATTTACCTGATAGAAATAGAGATTCTACAGAATGACAAAGAGTATGGATAGCCTAAACACTGTTATTTGTCATTCCGTAGGAATCTAAATACTATATTTTATTTTTTTAGAAATGAAAGAATAAAATTAACATCCTAAATACTGTCTCAGTCCTTTCAGTAATTCCAGCTGATTTCTTGTCCTATCCAGGTTATGTTCAGGATATTTAATAGAATAATAAGTACTTCCATTCAGGTAATCGGTTAGAAAACGAACCTCTTGAATATAAATAGCGACTTGTGCTGCATAATCAAGGTGATCAGATTCTTCCTGAGTCAGTTTTTCCTTTAGATAGAAAAGAAATCCTTCTTTTACAACCTTGTACATTTCAGGGTTGAAATTGTTTTCAGCACTTCCGTCATCTTCATGGGTGGTATTGGTGTAAGACTGAATCATTGTTCCGAAGTCATACAAAATCGTAGAAATCATCATCGTATCCAGATCAATTACCGCTAACGGACTATGATTTTTATCAAAGAGTATATTACTGATTTTTACATCGGCATGGATGATTCTTTTGGGAATCTGATTGGCTTTCTCCATTTCGATCCACTGATCAGGTAAGGAAATAAGCTGGTTGGTGATTTCTATTTCAGTTTTTGCATTTTCCTTTAGATGAGGAGCTGCGTTTTCCAGTGCCTTTTTATAATCTGCAATTCTTTTTTCGAAATTGAGGAAATTAGGAAGAGTATCTTCAATTGCGGGTAGCTTTTCAGTATTTACAACACTAAGGAAATAACTGAAGGTTTTAGCTGCCTCAAAAGCCGTCTGTAAAGAGGGTGCGGTAAGAAAGGTAATGCTGTTTTCTACAAAGCTTAACATACGCCAAGGTTCTCCATTTTTATCTTTTACCAGAAGTTGATGGGTAAGAGAAGGAATAGGCTCTATGATTTGAAATTGATAATTATTTGATTTCAGAAGTTCATTAACCATTAAATGATTGTTGACAATTACCTCTGGCTGTCTGAAGACATGATGATTGATCTTTTGAAGAATAAACTTTTTCTGTTGATCCAGATCTTCTAAAAGATAAGTTGTATTAATCAGCCCATCATGGATAGGAGATAGATTATAATGATCTGTATGGATAAACTGTTTTACAATATCATTTATTTCCATAAATCTGTCGGGTATCTGTTTTTTTGAATTTCTGATGCAAGAAAATCTTTAATAATCTTTTTATCATCAGCATACGTTACTCCCATCCATTGAGATGGAGAGGCTTTTACCATTACTTTTGCTTTTTTTTCATCAATCATTCTCTGAATAGCAGAAGGAATATAAAATTCCTGAGTAGGGGCAGGTTTTAATTGTATGAAATCGTTAAAGTAGGTTTCCAACGAATTAAATATTTCCGGATGAAAGATGAAAAAATTCATTGATACTAAGGTGTCCGGAGCAATCTCTATATTTTCTCCGTTTTCAGTATATATAATAGAATCATGTACTCTTTGAATGGAAGTTTGCTCTTCTACACTGATCAGATTTTGATCAGCATCTAAAGTACAGATTCCTCGGGCTACTGTTCCGTTGCCACTTAGTGTCGTGTTTACCGGATAGGCTGCCATTCCAAACTGTGTTTCCGAAATATAGGGTACGAATCCTTCTGCGGCCAGCTCGTACACTTCTTTTCCATAGAAATCATCTGCATTGATCATGATAAAAGGTTCCTGGATTACATCTTTTGCACAGAGAACGGCATGCCCGGTTCCCCAAGGTTTTTGACGTTCAGAATAATCAAAATTGTGAATAGGAATACTGTCCATTTCCTGATATATCCAATGCAGTTCAAAACCTTTTGCCTCAGAAATGGTGTTGAGGCGTTCAATATAGCTTTGAGGAATTAATGTATTAACAATAATAACTACTTTAGAAAAACCGGATTGAAGAGCATCATAAATGGAATACTCCAGAATGGGCGAACCATTATCGAGTATTCCATCCACTTGCTTAAGACCTTTATATCTGCTGCCTAATCCACCTGCAAGGATGAGTAATGTTTTTTTAGAATTCATCAGTCATTCCGAATACAGGTTTACGGGTTTTCCATTTACCATTAGTAAAATCAGGAATTTCAACCACCTGACCTCCTTTAGCAATAGACTCTTCACTCAATGGAGTAATAGAATACCACAAGGCCAAATCGTAAACGTCCATTGGGAATTCTATATTTCGTTTGATACACTCAATAAAGGTATTCATGACAAAGAAGTCCATTCCGCCGTGTCCTGCTCCCGCAGCTGTGCTTTCAAACTTCTTCCACATCGGGTGATCATATTCCTTCATCCATTTTTCCGTATTATCCCAACGGTGGGTGTGGTTCATTGTTTTTTCAAAATAAATATGTCCCTGGTTAAAATCTCCCCAACCGAAATCCTGCCATAATCCTTCTGTTCCCTGTACACGGAATCCAAGATCATAAGGTCTTTGTAAGCTGGTATCATGAGTTAAGAGAATCGTTTCGCCATTTTCACAGGCAATTTGCGTGGTTACAATATCCCCCTGATTGAATTTTACCTTTGCATTAGGATGGTTTTCACCACCTTTTGCATGTTCTACAATATATTTATGCAATCCTACAGATTTGGATGAGAACGAAGAAAGTCTTGTTAAACGGTTTCCACGGTTGATATCCATCATCATTGCAACAGGGCCTAGTCCGTGAGTTGGATAAAGTTCTCCATTGCGTTTTACATAATGTTCCGTTCTCCACTTGGCTTCACTGAACCCTTTCTCTCCAAATTCAGCCCCGGAATTGTAAGGGGTAACTCCGTCATTGAAAAGTACTCCTCTAAGATCATGCTGATAACCGCCTCTTCCGTGAACCAATTCCCCAAACATTCCTTTACGAACCATGTTTAGAATTGCCATGATATCTCTTCGATAGCATACATTTTCCATCATGAAAATAGGAACCTTCGTTTCTTCATATACTTTCACGAACTCCCAACAATCCTCAAGCTTGATGGCTCCGGAAACTTCCATTCCAACAATCTTTTTAGCACGCATGGCTTCTACACCCTGAGGAAGATGCCATTCCCACGGAGTAGCAATAACAACAGCATCTATCGTTTTTAATTTTAAAAGATTTCGATAGTCATATTCACCGTTTGAAAACTCCTGAGCTGCCGATTTATTGTTGTCTTTTAATATTTTTTGAGAAGCAGCCAACATTCTTTTATCCGGATCAGCAAAAGCAACAATCTCTACATCATTACGTTTAGCCAATAGTTTTACATGTTCCTGACCACGAAGTCCTACACCAATAAAGCCAACACGGACTTTCTTATCTGTTTTAAAATCATTTGAATAGGCAAATAAGGAATTAGGTAAAACCAATGCTCCAAAACTTGCCAGAGCTGCGGTTTTGATAAAGTTTCTGCGGGAAGTGCTATTGTCCATTTATTTTTTTTCTAAATATATTAAAACTTTTGCAAACAACGATGGAGTGGGAGCTGTGGAGTTCTAAGGTTTGAGAGTTGGGAAATGCGAGGTTCGGGGTTCGGGTTTGAGAGTGTTACTCTTTTGACACGTGGAGATGAATGACGTAGAGCATTACTTATCATTTCTATAATGACCATTATTTCAATGGATGGTCATTCCCCCTCCAAAAATTCAAAGAATTTTCGACGAGGTGGTTAATAAACGATAAAATATAGCTAAAAAAAGAATCACTGCCCATAATAAGCCTTGATTACCCTTTCCCTCATCTTATTCAGATATTGAATGTTTTTTGTATTGGATAAAATGATTAAAGTGAGCCCTCTATCCACTAAATGTACCCAATTGGCACTATGACCATAACCTTCTCCCTGACGTTCTGCAAATATTGTATTCACCTTACCGAACTTTTTAGAATATACCCAAAAACCTAATGCTGTATCTTCAAGGTTTTTATCCGAAGTAAGCATTGTCTCTAATGTAGCTTTATTAAAAAGTTCCTGATTAAACAGAGCCTGGTCAAAAATAAGAAGATCTTTGGGAGTAGAATACATCGCTCCGGCAGAATAAAAATTATCAATATAGGTATTGGGAGGCATATAAAGGGCAAACGGATCCGATGAATCGGCTGTATATCCCTCGTCTATATTTTTGATAATGTCATTGTGATGAAGAAAGCCTGTATTCTTCATTTTAAGAGGGATTAATATTTGTTCTTTGAGAACTTCCTCAAAAGATTTGTTGTATATTTTCTCAATAATTTTACCTAGAAGTATAAAATCCCCATTGTTATAGCTGAATTTTGTTCCGGGTTTATTGATTAATTTTTCAGAAAGAAAAGTGGTGATAAAATCATCAAGATTCCAAATCGTATTGTCATAAGCCTGATGAATGAGCTCCGGTGAGTTGATATCCTTATTTTCCCGGCCACTGCTATAGGTGAGAAGATTTCGTATCGTTGCTTTTGTTAGCTGTAAAATGAGAAACGTATTGTCCGAAGTTCATCGCCTGATAATATCCGGGAACCAGCTTTGGAATAACAAACTTTCCCTGTTTGAGATTATTTTTAGGTGGAGTAAAAGAAACCGAGACTTCATCATTAGATATGTGAAGTAGATCTATATTATATTCGTAGTTTTTCTTTGATGATTGGGCAATCATTGCATTGGGAAAAAGAACCAGTATAAAAAGTAACTTTATCAGGTTATTCATCTGTCTTTTAGTTTTTACTAAAGTACAAAAATTGCCCAAGGTGAAATCTTATTTTTCCATATAATATACCTCTTCATAAGGTTGGATCAATACCCAGCCATGCCCTGAAAATTTCATCTGAAATTCTTCACCGCTTCCTCTTCCGATAAGGCTTTTGAAAGATACGTTAGTTTTCAGTTCAGGGCTGAGATTTCCAGACCAGGCAACGGTAGCATTAGGATCAGTAAAAACAGGAGTGTCAGGAGTTACCAATAAGGTTAAAGGATCACCATGAGTGGTAATCGCAATATGCCCGGTTCCGGAAAGTTTTACCTGGAAAAGACCGCCGGACATCATTCCTGCAATACTTTTCAGCATTGTAATGTCACTATTTACACTTTGTTCATGAGCTAAAACATCATTTCCATTTACACAAACCGATTCATTATTCAGATAAAGGATTCGGACTTTCTTACCAGAGTCTGCAACATAGAGTTTTCCCGTACCTTCAGCTTTCATCAGTTTGCTGCCTTCTCCACTGATGGCTTTTTTCAGAAGATTTCCAAAACCACCTGCCAGCATTCCTTGTCTTTCAAAGTTGATATTTCCTACATAGCTTACCATGCTTCCTTTTTTTGTCCATACCGCCTGATTATTAAGGTTAATCTCTAAAAGATGCTTGGTTTCCAGCTCGAAATAATCTCTTTGCTGCGGATTTTCTTTTGTTTCGTTGATAAATGCTTCAATTGAATATTTGCTCATGATTATAATTTTTTAATATGTTGTTTTTATAATATCAGTGTTTTAGTTTGTCGTATTATACTCCCTTTTGTTACTTTTAGGATTTAGATCCACAAATTCATAGTTTTCAAAATGACACGATAGTTTTTTCATACTATTTTGGAGTCCCAATCGGATAAATCTTCGCCTTCTTTTTAGCTGTTTTCATCATCATTAGTGTAATAATCTTCAGTTTTTAAATGAAAATCAAATCATATAACCCCATCTTCATTCATCCTTCTATTTCAGCTGGAAAAATCAATTTAATGTCCTTTAGTGTGCATATTATCAGTGGAATATATTTTATCTGCAGATTCCATACTCTATTTCAATTCTTCAAAAATACTCTTTTTAGCCTTTAAAATTTCCCGTAAAATCACGGTTTTATATTTGATTGAAAAATAATACTTGACAAAGGGGTGTTCAATGTCGTATATTTGCACTCCGAAAATTACACCTTGTAATTTCAATAATTTTTAAACCGTAATTTAAAAAATGAAAACATCAGATTTTAATTTTGATCTTCCTGCGGAATTATTAGCAGAACACCCATCAGAGCACAGAGACGAAGCTAGATTAATGGTACTTGATAGAAAAACACAAACTATCGAGCACAAATTATTCAAAGATGTAGTGGATTATTTTGATGAGGAGGATTTATTCATCTTCAACAATACTAAAGTTTTCCCTGCACGTCTTTATGGAAACAAAGAAAAAACAGGTGCTAAAATCGAAGTTTTCTTGTTAAGAGAGCTTGATAAAGAAACAAGAGTTTGGGATGTTTTAGTAGATCCGGCAAGAAAAATCAGAATTGGTAACAAATTATTCTTCACTGAAGATGAGTCTTTGGTAGCTGAGGTTATCGACAACACAACTTCTAGAGGAAGAACATTAAGATTCTTATTCGATGGTTCTTACGAAGAATTCAGAGCGAAACTTAAAGAATTAGGAGAAACTCCACTTCCAAAATATATCAAAAGAGCAGTAGAGCCGGAAGATGCAGAAAGATATCAGACGATCTACGCTAAAGTAGAAGGAGCGGTTGCTGCACCTACAGCAGGTCTTCACTTCTCGAAGCATTTGATGAAGAGATTAGAGATCAAAGGGATCAATTTTGCTGAAGTTACCCTTCACGTAGGATTAGGAACTTTCAACCCAATTGAGGTAGAAGATCTTTCTAAGCACAAAATGGAATCTGAAGAGATCATCATTGATGAGAAAAATGCTTTAATTATCAATAAAGCAGTAGAATCTCACAGAAGAGTTTGTGCAGTTGGAACTACAACAATGAGAGCATTGGAAACTTCTGTTTCTTCAAACAAAAAAATCTCTGCGTTCAACGGATGGACAAACAAATTCATTTATCCGCCTCACGATTTTGGAGTTGCTAACTCAATGATCACCAACTTCCACACACCGAAGTCTACATTGATCATGATGATTGCTGCATTTGCCGGAAGAGATTTCGTAATGCATGCTTATGAAGAAGCCGTAAAAGAAAAGTATAAATTCTATTCTTACGGTGACGCAATGTTAATCCTTTAAAAAAGTAAAAAGAGCCAAGTTAAAAGTAATACAAGTCGAGATGAGACCAAATGATTTACTTACAAGAACTTTTACGTTTGGAGTTAATTGTCTTGCATTTTTAAGAACACTTCCAAACGATCCTGAGAGTAAATTAATAAGATTTCAACTTGGAAAATCGGCAACTTCAATAGGTGCTAATTATGAAGAATCACAAGCCGGATCTTCTAAAGCGGATTTTAAAAATAAAGTAAAAATTGCTTTAAGAGAAGCCAGAGAAAGTAATTTTTGGCTTCGGGTTTTAGAAAAACTAGATGGTTATGATTCTGAAGAATTTAAAGATTTATTGAATGAGAGTAACGAATTGAAAAACATTTTGGCTACAATAGTTAATAATACTAAACTTTAAAACTTTTTACTTTTAACTTGGCTCTTTAATATTATGAAAGATATCCGTATATTATCACTGGACCAGCTTAAAGAATACTTCGTATCTTTAGGAGAAAAGCCGTTTCGTGCGAAACAGGTCTATGACTGGCTATGGAGCAAAAACCTCCATTCGATTGATGAAATGACGAATCTTTCGAAATCTCTTCGTGAAAAAATTTCCGAAGAATATACCATCAATCCTGTTTCTGTAGATCTTCTTCAGAAAAGTTCAGACGGAACCATCAAAAACGGCGTGAAACTTCACGACGGATTATTGGTAGAATCTGTACTTATCCCAACAGAAACAAGAACAACAGCTTGTGTATCTTCACAGGTAGGCTGCTCATTGAATTGCGAATTCTGTGCTACTGCAAAACTAAAGAGAATGAGAAATCTCGAAGTGGCAGAAATTGTAGACCAGGTTGCTTTAATTGATAGCCAAAGCAGAATGTATTTTGACAGACCACTTTCCAATATCGTATTCATGGGAATGGGAGAACCAATGATGAACTACAAAAATGTAGTAGAAGCCATCAGAAAGATCACCCAGCCGGAAGGATTAGGAATGTCGCCAAGAAGAATTACTGTTTCTACTTCAGGAATTCCAAAGATGATCAAAATGCTTGCTGATGATGAATTGCGTGTGAAATTAGCATTGTCTCTTCACTCAGCCATTGAAGCAAAGCGTAATGAAATTATGCCTTTCTCAGATAAATTCCCGTTAACGGATATTATGGAGGCACTTCAATACTGGTATCAGAAAACCGGATCAGTTATTACTTTTGAATACTGTGTATGGAAAGGAATTAACGATGGAGACGAAGACATCAAAGCTCTAATCAAATATTGCAAGCAGGTTCCTTCTAAAGTAAACCTTATTCAATACAATCCGATCGGTGATGGAAAATATGACCAATGTAACAAACAGGCAGAGGAGAATTATATCCGTCAGCTTGAAAATGCAGGCATTACAGTAATGGTCAGAAGAAGCCGTGGAGGAGATATTGATGCAGCTTGCGGACAGCTAGCCAACAAAACTGCTGATTAAAATTTCCTTAAAAAAAGCTTAATTTTCCCTTAAAGAATCGCTTAAAACCCTACCTTTGCACAAAATTATTTTGTGATGATGGATTTTCTTATGAGCGAGGACGGGCTAGAACACGTATATGCCTGGGCTGTTCCCTTGCATGCTACAGTAATTTTAGCTGAAATGATTTATAGCCACGTTTCGGAGGCTAAGCTATACAGTGGTAAAGACCTTGCTACTAATGTTTATCTTGCTTTGATGAACTTTGGGCTTGATCTGATCATGAAGGCGTTTGCAATGGGGGTGATGTTTTTCTTTTACCACCACAGACTTTTTTCATGGGATCTTAGCATCTGGTATTTAATAGCTTGCTTTATAATTACGGATTTTGCCTATTATGTGCTGCATTATGTGGATCACCGTTCCAGAGCTTTCTGGGCTGTTCACATTACGCACCATAGTTCAGAATTCTTCAACCTTACCACAGGTTTTAGAAGCCCGGTATTACAACCGCTTTACAGATATTTATACTTTTCACCGCTAGCATTTTTAGGATTCAATCCTTGGCATATTATGGTAGCTTATGCTATCGGACAGGTATATGGAACATGGGTACACACCCAAACGGTAAAAAGTATGGGATTTCTGGAACATATTCTGGTAACTCCTTCTCACCACAGAGTACACCATGCCTGTAACATCAAATATCTGGATAAAAACATGGGAATGTGTCTGATTATCTGGGATAAAATATTTGGTACCTTCCAGAAAGAAGATCCGAATATTCCGGTAAAATATGGAATTTACCCTAAAATGCCAGACAACAGACCTGATACAGTACTCTTCTATGAATGGAGAAAAATCTGGAAAGACCTGAAACAGCCGGGACTTAAATTCACTGATAGAATCAACTATATTTTCAATTCACCGGGATGGAGACATGACGGAACCGGAAAGACCGTAAGACAGTATCAGAAAGAATACTTTGCAAAACAAGCACAAAAAGAACAGGCAAAGAATCAGAAACAGCAGAAAACTGCTTAATTATCAATAAAAATCTATAAAGAAAGACGAGCTTTTTGCTTGTCTTTCTTTTTTTGACAATGTACCGAATTATATTATGCCGTAAGATATAAAACAAAACGCGTTACAATTCCTTTCTTTCTTCCTCTCCGTATTTAATACTCATACTTCCAAACTCGAATCACGCACCTCGCACCTCGCATCTCGTAACTCACCTAACCCACACCAGCTCAGTAATCTCTCCATTTAAACTAAAAGCCCTATTTTTGTCCTATGAAAAGAACACTTCTGCTATTGGCTTTTCTTGCCTTTCAAACCGCATTTTCTCAACAGACAGATTTCCTGAAAATAAAAAAATACAGAGTCAGCCATCTGGACGACAAGATTCAGGAGACTTCCGGATTGAATTTCTTTAATGGAAAATTGTATACTTTCAATGATAGCGGGAATGCCCCTGAATTATTTGAAATCAATAAAACCTCAGGAGAAGTAGTTAAAACATTAAAAGTAAATGCTAAAAATACCGATTGGGAGGCGCTAACGAATGATGGCAGTAATTTCTATATTGGGGATTTCGGCAATAACGATGGAAGCCGAAGACATCTTACGATTTATAAAGTACCATTTCAGGGAGACAGTCTGCAAAATAACAACGTAAGAGAGATTAAGTTTCACTATCCTGAACAAACTGATTATATATCGAACTATTACAAGACAGATTTTGATGGAGAAGCAATGGTATATGCTCATGGAAAACTTCATCTTTTTACCAAAGAATGGGTGTCTAAATCAACCGTTCATTACGTTGTAGATCCTGAAAAGACTGAAAAACAGGATGCTGTAAAAGCTGAGTCCTATAAAACTAATTTTATGGTGACCGACGCTGCTTACTTTGATAAGAAGCTTTATTTGGTAGGTTATAGCAAGAAGACAGAGGTGTTTATGGATGTTTTTACAGAAACTGAACCTGGAATATTTTTTAAAGAAACCCCTAAGCATTATTATTTAGGAAGTGCTTTGTCAATAGGGCAGGTTGAAGGAATTGCAGTGGATGAAACAGGAATGTCTATTTCAGCGGAAAAATTCAAATCTCCATTAGGAAAGACAAAGCCTTCACTTTATTTTATTCCTAAAGACCAATTCAGGGATTAATTTTTCGCTTAAAATTGAGCGAAAAAAATTATCTTTGTGAGAATTAATAATTTTATTCACCCAGCATTCGCAGATTGTGGCAAATATCGTAGAAGAAATCAAGCAACCGATCAATGATGAAATGAAACTTTTTGAACAAAAGTTTTACGAATCAATGCAAAGTAAAGTAGCCTTATTGGATAAAGTAACCCGTTTTATTGTTACTACCAAAGGGAAGCAGATGCGCCCTATGTTTGTATTTCTTTGTGCCAAGCTGGTAGGGAGTGTAACGGAGAAGACCTATCGTGGAGCCTCAATGATCGAGCTTATTCATACAGCTACTCTGGTACACGATGATGTGGTGGATGAAAGTTTTAAACGTCGTAATTTCTTTTCCATTAATGCATTGTGGAAAAATAAGATTGCTGTTTTGGTAGGAGACTATCTGTTGTCAAAATCAGTATTATTATCTACAGATCATAAAGATTACGATTTATTAGGGGTTATTTCAAGAACGATTCGTGAAATGTCTGAAGGAGAGCTTCTGCAGTTGGAGAAGGCCAGAAAATTGGATATTACAGAAGATGTTTATTATGAGATTATCCGTCAGAAAACAGCCACTTTAATTGCTGCCTGCTGTGAGATTGGAGTACTGTCTAACAATGCTGACGAAGCTCTTGCTAAAAAAATGCAGGACTTCGGTACTTTCACAGGAATGGCTTTTCAGATTAAAGATGACCTTTTTGATTATTTAAGCTCCAATGTCATTGGTAAGCCCGTAGGAATTGATATTAAAGAGCAGAAAATGACCTTGCCTTTAATTCATACCCTGAAGACAGCTAATGAAAAGGACAGAAAATACTATTTCGATACGATTAAGCGTTATAATAACAATCCAAAACGAGTAAAAGAACTGATAGAGTTCGTTAAAAATTCCGGTGGATTAGACTATGCGATCACCGTAATGAAAGATTTCCAACAGAAGGCAAAAGATATTCTGAATGAATTCCCCGAATCTGAAGCAAGAAAATCTTTACATAGTATGCTAGATTACGTAATTGAGCGAAAATTTTAAATTAAATAATTTTCAGGGTTAGAATAATAACGGCTAGAACTATACAAAATAAAGCAATTAAAAATAAATAATCCGCAATGCTCTCATAGGTATATTCCCTTCTTTTATCTCCTGTTCTGATCGCAAGAAACGAAAAGAAACAGCTACACGCAAAAAGGATACAGGCAAGTCCTGCAAATTCGTCTAAATATGTATTGTGGCTGATCTTAGCGATTTTCAATGAGGTGATAATAATCAAAGAAAATCCTAAAAGATTGCTAGACGCATTCAAAATGTGTGGCGACTTTTTGTCCATCTTTTACAATTTTTTTCAAAATAAAGCACAATTTTTATTATTATCAAATTTTTAAAAAAGATTATTAAAAATTAAAATTAATTTAAAAAGTGTATATTAGCGGAATACTTGAAGAACAAAAACTTTTTTACTTAGCTATGCAAACAACTTATATTGAAACACAGCAAATATCCTTCCAGGACTTTAAAAATCAAATACTTGATGATTACAGGTTAGGAAGAGTTTCTCGTGAAATGTCTTATCTCGGAAGGAGAGAAGTACTTACCGGAAAAGCTAAATTTGGAATTTTTGGGGATGGAAAAGAACTTCCTCAGCTTGCCATGGCGAAGGTTTTCAGAAATGGAGACTTCCGTTCAGGGTATTACAGAGACCAGACTTTTGCATTGGCCATTAATGCTTTAACGGCAGAAAGTTTCTTTGCACAGATGTATGCTGATACAAGTGTAGAAAGAGAGCCGGCTTCAGCAGGAAGACAGATGAACGGACACTTTGCTACAAGAAGTTTAAATGAAGACGGAAGCTGGAAAGATTTAACGGCACAGAAAAATATTTCTTCCGATATTTCACCTACAGCAGGACAAATGCCAAGATTATTGGGATTAGCACAGGCTTCTACGATTTACAAAAATGTAAAATTTGACGGTTCGGAGAAGTTTTCAAGAGAAGGAAATGAGATCGCTTTCGGAACTATTGGTGATGCTTCTACAGCAGAAGGTCACTTCTGGGAAACATTGAATGCAGCTTGTGCACTTCAGGTTCCTATGATCGTATCGATCTGGGATGACGGATACGGAATTTCAGTTCCTACTAAAAATCAGAGAGCAAAAGCTGATATCAGTGAAATGCTAAGCGGTTTCCAAAGAAAAGAAGGAGAGAACCAAGGTTGTGAAATTATCCAGGTAAAAGCTTGGGATTATGCAGCATTATTAGATGCTTATGCTAAGGCAGAGCATTTCGCAAGAACAGAAAGTGTTCCTGTAGTAGTACATGTGGTAGATGTTACCCAGCCTCAAGGGCACTCTACATCAGGATCTCATGAAAGATATAAAAATGAAGCACGTCTGGCTTGGGAAGCTGAGTTTGACGGATTAGTGAAATTCAAAGAGTGGATTCTTAACTATTCTATCGAAATTGATGGAAAAGAAGAGGTAATTGCTACTGCTGAAGAATTGGATGCTATTGATGAAGAAGCTAAGAAAAGAGCTAAGGCTGGACAAAAAACAGCTTGGGAAAACTACCAGAACGCTATTAAAGAGCTTACTCAATCTATTATTCCTTTAGTAGAAAACCTTAAAGGGCAGAATACTGATGTAGAGGCGGCGCTTACTCATTTCAATAAGTTAGTTTCAAAAGCTAAAAAAGATGTATTTCATTTAGCAAGAAAAGCTTTATTGGCGACAAGAGGAACCCATTCGGCAGAAAGAAGCCAATTGATGCAGAAATACAATGAAGTATTTGAAATCGAAAAAGACAACTATTCATCTCACTTATATTCTCAGTCTGAATGGAAGGCTGAAAACATTAAAGAAATCAAGCCTGTTTACTCAGACAGCTCTGAAGAGGTAGACGGAAGAGTAGTCATCAGAAATAACTTTGATAAAATCTTTGAAAAATATCCTGAAACATTAATCTTTGGTGAAGATACCGGAAATATCGGAGACGTAAACCAGGGATTGGAAGGAATGCAGGAGAAATATGGAGCGTTACGTATTGCTGATACAGGAATCCGTGAAGCTACGATTCTTGGACAGGGAATCGGTATGGCGATGAGAGGATTGAGACCAATCGCTGAAATCCAGTATTTAGATTACGTTCTTTATTGTTTACAGGGAATGAGTGATGATCTGGCAACAGTACAATACAGAACCAAAGGTGGTCAAAAAGCTCCTGTAATCATCAGAACGAGAGGTCACAGATTAGAAGGAATCTGGCACTCAGGTTCTCCAATGGCGGGAATTCTTAACCTTTCAAAAGGTATTTTAGTATTGGTACCAAGAAACCTTACGAAAGCTGCTGGATTCTATAATACAATGCTTCAGGCTGACGAACCTGCGATCATCGTTGAATGTCTGAACGGATACAGATTAAAAGAGAAACAACCTGATAACTTAGGTGAATTCACAGTTCCTGTAGGTAAAATTGAAGTAACAAAAGAAGGAAAAGATGTTACTTTGGTAACTTACGGTTCTACTTGGAGAATTGTAACAGAAGCAGCTAATGAGTTGGAAAAACTTGGAATCTCTGCAGAAGTGATCGATATCCAGTCATTAATTCCTTTCGATTTATCTCACGAAATTGCTGAAAGCGTTAAGAAAACAAACAGATTAGTAGTAATCGACGAAGATGTAGAAGGTGGAACAACAGGATTCATCTTACAACAAATCTTAGAAAAGCAAAAAGCTTTCAGATACCTGGATTCAGATCCATTAACGATTTCTGCTAACGATCACAGACCAGCCTATGCTAGTGATGGTGACTATTTCAGTAAGCCGTCTGCAGACGATATGGTAGAAAAGATCTATGCTCTATTTAATGAAACCAATCCTCAGAAATATCCTGCGATATTCTAATTGGGATTCTAGATAAATTTAAAAACCGCTTTCATCATCTGAAAGCGGTTTTTTGATGATAATAGCCAAAGTATCGGGTGCGATTTTTTATGAGTAATTTTTCCATTTTTCTTTTGTAATTATAAAAATATATGCATTTTTATGGCGAAAACGCTCTCCATGAATTACAATAAAAAACTATTTCAATTATCACTCTTATTTTTCAGTGTTTTATGCTATTCTCAATCCGATAAAAAAGAGGCTTTGCACGGGAATTTTACCTATTTATTAAAAGCTAAACTCAATACCCAAACCCCAGATTATATACACGAAGAATTTTTCTCTTTACACATAGGTGAAAATCGTGCTTTTTTTGCGAGTTCCCAATCGCTTAAAAAAGATACCGTGATGGCCAATTCTCTTGTATCTGCAAAGAATACTGATGGGAGTATCACCATTAGCCTTAAAAACGGAACCTCGGTACCCAAAACAAAATTTCCCTACACAATTATACAGTCCAATGAAAAGGTGCAATACTTTCAACCGGTGGGAATGGCTGTTCTTACTTATAAAGAGAATATAATAGAAAACTGGAAGCTTATAGATGAAACAAAAGTAATCAATACAATAAGCTGTAAAAAGGCAACAGTTGCTTATAAGGGGAGAAACTGGATTGCATGGTATGCAGCCGAAATACCACTGCCTTATGGGCCTTATAAATTTAGTGGATTACCGGGATTAATCATCAAAATCGCAGATGATAAAAATGAGTATGACTTTGAACTTGTAAAATCTGTACCAACTTCTGAATTAGAAGGGAAATCAATCAATATAAAGAAGACTAGATATATGGAAGCTGTTGAAACAACTCAGCCAAAATTTCAAAAGGCATTAAAAGCCAATAATGAAAATATAGCAGCTGTGTTGGCCAGTTCCGGAACTACCATTTTAGATGGTCAGGAAAAGATTAATCAAAGGCAAAAAGAACTGGATCTTAATAGGAAATATTTAAATCCCATAGAATTAGAATAAACTTTTATATAAAATGAAATAAAGGGTTACCTGAGACAGGGAACCCTTTTTATTAATCTTCTTCTGCCAAAGTAATCCTCAATTTATTCAAAGTGCTCATCAAAGCTATACTTGCAGTCAGTTCTACAAACTCTCTTTCTGTAAAATGTTGCAGCAATTTTTCCTTGATTTCCTGAGAATCATTATTGTTATAAATTACGGCTTCCACCCAGCTTAAAACAAGCTTCTGTTTTGTATCAAAAACTTTCGTATGTTTCCAGCCTGGGATTCTGTTAATGATATCCTGTTCAACGCCAAAATTAAGTAACTCTTTAGCGTGATAGCTGCAACAATAAGCACAGCCATTGATTTGTGATACCCGCAGTTCTGCTAATGCAATCAGTTTCTCATCAATACCTGATTTCCGAATGCTGGAATGAGCTTTATACAGATGCCCAATGGTTTCCTTTGCAATTTCTTTGTAATTCATATTGAAAATATTTCTGCAAATTTGAGGTAGAAATATTTCAGAACCTATATGCTTACATTTTGGTGATATACTTACCTTTTTGAAAGTATAATTTAAAATTAAAGACGATCAGACATTCACCGTCTTTTTCTTTTCCTTTATCATTTCGATACACTCTTCCGAATAGGTTCCTTTCACCTGATATTTCGCTTCCCATTCTTCCAGAAGATACAAAATAGGTAACAGGGCCAACCCCTTTTCAGTAAGAGAATATTCTACTCTTGGAGGAAGTTCCTTAAACTCTTCACGAATCACCAAACCATCAGTTTCCATTTCACGAAGCTGGTCGGTCAATACCTTTCTGGAGATCACATTAATGCGCACGGCAAGCTCTCCAAAACGTAGTTTTCGGTCTTTAATGACCAACACAATAATGGGTTTCCATTTACTTCCTAAAGCAGCCATTGCCTTACCCAGTGGGCAGCTGTATTGCATTAATTCATTCTTTTTCATATCAGAATAATTGATTTTTAAAGTATTGTGAAATTAAAATTCCAAGCGTTACTTCAATGTTACTAATGTAAGTTACTGCGAAGTTACCACTATTTTTTTAATAAAAGATACAAAAACAAACTATTATTAGTTACTTTGTGTAACAATTATAAAACAAGATTTTAAATATGAACACATCATCATTATTTAAACCGTTTCAATATAAAAATTTACAGCTCAAAAATAGAATTGTAATGGCACCCATGACCAGAGCACAATCTGACAATGGAGTTCCTACCCAAAAAATAGCTGACTATTATGGAAGAAGAGCTGCTTCAGAAGTAGGATTGATTCTTTCAGAAGGAACTGTTATCAACAGACCGGCATCTAAAAACCTTCCTAATATTCCAGATTTTTACGGAAATGAGGCTTTAAACGGTTGGAAAAATGTAATTGATACCGTGCACCAGAATGGAGGTAAAATGGGGCCACAGATTTGGCACGTGGGAGATACAAGAATGTCTGAGGAATATCCATTATTACCTATGGAAAAAGCATCCACAATGACGATTGAAGATATTCAGGATACAATTGCACAGTTTGCTGCTTCTGCAAAGTCAGCAAAAGATCTTGGCTTTGATTGTCTTGAAATTCATGGAGCGCATGGGTATCTTATTGATCAGTTTTTTTGGGAAGTAACGAATACAAGAACAGATGAATATGGCGGGAAAACCCTAAAGGAAAGAAGCCGATTCGCTGTTGATGTTGTCAAAGCAATCAGAGCAGCAGTAGGAGAGGACTTTACTATTATTATTCGTCTTTCTCAGTGGAAGCAACAGGACTATAAAACTAAATTAGCCTTTACACCAACTGAAATGGAAGACTGGTTGTTGCCATTAAAAGAAGCTGGAGTAGATATTTTCCATTGTTCGCAGCGCCGTTTTTGGGAGCCTGAATTTGAAGGTTCAGATTTGAACTTTGCAGGATGGGCTAAGAAAATTACAGGACAGCCAACGATTACTGTAGGTTCTGTAGGGTTGAACGGAGATTTCCTGAATGCATTTGCAGGCCAGGGAACAGAAAAAACCGATCTTACGGAATTGATTAAAAGATTAGACAAAGAAGAATTTGATCTTGTAGCGGTAGGACGTGCTATATTGCAAGACTATCAGTGGGTACAAAAGGTTAAAGAAGGAAATACTGCTTCTCTTTTGGATTTTTCAGCAGAAAGTATGGACGTATTATTTTAATATGAGTGTGAATAGCTAATAAGCTTCGTAGTTAATTTTTTACAGCATAATTTATCCACTTGCGAAGTAAAAAAGGCGATTCATTATTTATATTAATCATCATAATTCACTTTATTTTATATTTAATTTTCACCTATTTATTAAAGAAACCCGCTTTCAGATTTTCTGAAGGCGGGTTTTTGTTTTTATTAGCAGGCGTATTCGTTGGCTACACAATTCCAGTAGGCTGGTTGTCCATTTTCTGCCTTATAACGGCAAGGTCTTGTTCCGAGTTCACAGACAGGAGCATTTCCGCCATTGATTTTCTTTAATGCTGGTTTTGCTAATTTCTTTAAATTTTTCATGCTTTACTAATGGTTATAGGTTGCAAATATTATATTTTTTCAATCATCCGGATCTTACTAAATAAAAGAAAGCTACAGTTTTCTTTACATTTAAAATAAGCTGTTTTTAGGAGATTTAAAAGTTAATTTTAGAATCTGCATCCATATCCTACCGGTACACACATCCAGTAGGCAGGGTAACCATCTTGAGCTGGAATACGACATGCCATCTCTCCATATTCACACACAGGAGCAGCTCCTCCATTGATTTTCTTTAGTTCTGATTTTACAATTTTTTTTAAATTTTTCATAGGTAATAATTTGTATGTTGATATCAATTAATGTTTTCAATAGATTAAGGACATTCCATCGTTTCAGGAATACATCTCCATCGTTGAGATCCATCCTTACCAGGATAATAGCATGCCTGGGTTCCTGTTGGGCATTCCGGAGCATTCCCGCCATTGATTTTCTTTAGATCTGATTTTACTAATTTCTTTAGATTTTTCATGTTTTGGTGATTTTATTAGTATTGCAAATGTAATATTTTTTATTAATCTTGCAATATTTTAATGAAAATGATAGGATTGAATTAAAGTATTGAATGCAGGTGGCTTTTTTTGTTTATTTGTGAAACTATTCATCAACAAAATAAAGAACCAAAATAAGATGTCGGTTAAATATCTATTGCTTGTAATATCATTATCCTTTTTCGCTTGTAAAAAAGAAAATAAGCAAACAGAATCCCATATTACGGATAATAATGTTCCGGAACACCAAAAAGAAGAGCTTCAGGCTGCCCCTCAAAAGATAAAGGCTGATACTGTGATCACAAAATCTACCACATTGCTGTTGGGTCCTGATGATGAAGAGATAGAGGAAATAAAAAAGAAGCAGGGAGAAGATAATTTCTACACCATTGCTGATGATGCTAATTATTATTCGGCAGAAATATTTGAAGCTGCTCCTGCAACCATTTATACGGGGTATAAAACTATTGACTTTCCAAAAGAAAACTATCTGTTTGATAAAAAGAAAACTGAAAATAAATGGCTGGTTATTGATTATAAAGAAGGTTCGAAACCTAAGATATACTCTTTGACAGACTATTATCGTCATATAACTGAAAGATAATCTTCAGATACCTAAAATAAACGCGCTCCCGGAATGTTGGGAGCGCGTTTTTTAACAGATTTAAATATCTAAAACTGTCACATTAAAATGACAGAAGTGATTTCTTATAAACCAATGTTCTTAGTTGGTTTCAACTGCTTTAAGATATTCTTTGGAATCGCATTTTTGTGAACCAAAATAGCTGTAGACTTATATTCAACATAAGGTCTTGTTACGTAAAGGTATCCGGCGAAATCATTGGTTACTCCCCAAGAGTTTTTTACCATATAATATTCTTTACCAGTCTGATCTTTTGCCAATCCTACGATATGCATACCGTGGTCATCCGTTGTAGAAAGGTTGTTAAGTGCTTTCTGACGCATATCTTCAGTGATGGTTTTATCTTTTTTAGGCTCTGTAAACAAAGTTTGCTTATTCTCTGCATTGATTTGGTCTAAATCGATATCCGGAACATAAGCTACCCCATTTTTATAAGAGAAATAAGGCTCAGAGACATCCGTAGCCCAACCTACAGAATATCCTTTTGTTACGGCATTGTCAATGATTGCTGTAAGGTCTTTCATTGGAACGTTCCAGTCAGAATCATGGCTCCAGTTATCAGGAATTGGAACTACAAATTTCTGGTAGTAAGGATAGTCTTTGTAAGAAGATAATTCTACATAATCCTCTGCGTTGATTCCTACTACTTCTTTAGCAAAAGTTTTAGGTGTGTAGTTTTTCCCTTCATACGTGAAGTTAGCAGGTACTTTTCCTAAGTATTCGTCAAGAATAGCATCTACAGAATCCATCCAGTTATCTGTAAGTTTTCCTTTAGAAGAAGCTTGAACAAGGCTGTCAAGAACAGGTTTTAATTTCCCTTGCATTTCCTTGAAGTTGTTGGTCGTTTGTCCAGGCTTTAACCCTGAATACACGTCTTGAGGAACTGCACCGTACTTTTTGTACATATTGATTACATCGTGAAGTTCTCCACCATCACCCCAGCTGATTGCTCCGTTATTTAAAACATATAACTTCGCTTTATCATGATAAGAGTTTCTCGCTGTAAAGATTTCAGCAAGATCTACAGGTTTTTTGCCCATTCTCTGCATTTCAGATTCAAGGAAAGAGTTTCCTGAGTAGCTCCAGCAAGTTCCTGATGAACCCTGGTTCTTTACAGAAGTAGCCCCAACGTCTTTTAACGTTGTAAACTGAAAATTAGCATTTTGTGAGTGGTTATTTTTTAACTTATTGATTAAGTCATCTTGGGCAAACATCATACTTCCTGCAGACAAAACAAAAAGTAATGATGCCATTTTCGCATTTTTCATTACTATAAAAAGATTATTTGTATTAATAGTCGTTAATAATAGAGATTTGTTACAAGGGGAAAAGTTAAATTTGAAATTAAAAAAATATTGTAGAGGTAAATTATTGTTGCACAAATTCATCTTTACCTCAAAAAAGTTGATTATGTTTCCAACCCCATCCAAAGTTCCTGCATCTATACTAATATAACTCCTGACTATGGAACGAGAATTATTATTAGAATGCCAGCGTAGCGACCGTAATGCACAGCGGAAAGTCTACGAGAAAATGGCGGGTAGACTGTACTCAGTCTGCAAGCGCTATTTGAAAAACGATGAAGATATAGAAGAAGTATTGGCCGATACATTCTACAAAATTTTCACGAAGATTAGCCAGCTTCAGAATCCCGAAACTTTTGAAGCCTGGGCGAAAAAAATTGCAGTGAACGAATGCCTCCAGAAATTAAGAAATGATAAAGCTCTGTTTATTTCTCTGGAAGAAAATATGATAGAATCTTCAGAAGGTTCATCAGAACATATTTCTTTTGAAAAAGATATTCTGAACCTGCTGAACTTTCTTCCTGAAGGCTGTAGAGCTATTTTTAATCTTTTTGCCATTGAAGGATATCCGCATAAGGAAATAGCTTCTATGCTTTCTATTAGTGAAGGAACTTCGAAATCCCAACTCAATTTTGCGCGGAAAAAACTTCAGGAACTTTTGGTGAATCAAAACATTTAAACTTTTACAACAATGGAAAATAATCATATAGATCAACAATTCAGTGAAGCTTCCAAGCTTTCAGAAGAACCAACAGTTTTTCCTGGTTTTGAAAAAGTGTGGACAAAAGTTGAAGAAAAATTAGATCATAAAAAAGATAAAAAGAGAAATATTCCTCTTTGGTTTCCCTACGGAATTGCAGCCAGTCTGATGATAGGGTTGGGGGCATTGTATTTTCTGAATAAAAAAGAAATAGGAGAACCTGTAAAATCTTCAATAGTAGAAACTAAACCTTCAGTAGAGAAAACTCCTGTTGATACTCATATTGCGAAAATAGATGAGATAACGAAAAAGAATATTCAGAAAGAGAAAAATAAAAAAAGTACTCTTGCCGAAAAACCGATTGTCTATACTACTCTTATTCCAGAGCCACCAAAAGTCCCCAACATTCTGTCTGTAGATGCACCACCAGCGATTGAACGCCATCTGGAGACTTCTGACGGTATTAAGAGTATTGAGGAGGTTGCCATCACAGGGTATGGCATTAAAAAAATGACTACTACTACCGCTTCAAGTGTCAGTACGGTTTCAGATATGTTAAGCGGAACCGTACCAGGACTATCAGTCTCTAAATCTGGAAAAGATACTGATATACGGATAAGAGGAATGAGCAGCATCAATACAAATACCAAGCAGCCTTTAGTAGTGGTGAATGGAATTCCTACCACAACAGAAGCTTTAAAGGAGATTAATCCGGAACGTATTAAAGAGATGAATGTTTTGAAACCAGAAGCATCATCAGCATTATATGGAAGCAGAGCGTCGAATGGCGTAATTGTTGTAAAAACCAAACGTTTACGACGAGCTGAAAAGGCAAGGCTGGAAGAATTATATTTAAAAAGTCTAAAAGAATTAGAGAAAAAGCCTGTAGAAAAAGAGAAGGATCTTCCTAAAGCAGGACAGCTCACAGCAGGAGAAGTGAATGATTTTTCTAAATGGAGTTACTGGAAAGATATAGCTGTTCCAAGCCTGGAACAATACAAAAAAACATGGAAATTCTATCCAGACAAGAGAGTGTCTGTTCAGCTGACCAATAGAGATAAAAAGCCTGTAATCGGAGAAAGAATAAAGTTATTGGATGATAAGAAAAATGTGATCTGGGAAGCTGTTTCAGACAATTTAGGAAATGCTGAATTATGGATCAGTCCAATGGATGGGGAGTCTTCAAACTCTACAAAATATTTTATCTCAGATGCTTCAGGGCAAATAATCAGTAATGAAGTTCGTGAGTTTAAAAATGGTCAGAATTTGTTTGTGTTGGATAGACCTTGTCTGGAAAAACAAAAATTGGATCTTGCCTTTGTAGTGGATGCCACAGGATCAATGGGGGATGAAATTTCTTACCTGCAATCTGAATTATTGGATGTTCTGAGAAAAGTAGAAACCAATCTGGAAAATTCTGAAATTAGATACGGATCTGTATTTTACAGAGACAAAGGAGATGAATATATCACCAGGAAATTTGATTTTTCTGATAAAGCTGAGAACCTAATTCAATTCATTAAACAGCAAAAAGCAGCGGGAGGAGGTGATACCCCTGAAGCAGTAGTAGAAGCATTACAGGTTTCCATTGATGAATTAACATGGAGCCCGGGGAATTCAACTAAGATTATGTTTCTGATTCTGGATGCACCGCCACATCAGTCCCAAGAGAATATTCAGAAACTGTATGATAAAATAAAGAAGGCAGCCCAAAAAGGGATTACAATTATTCCTTTGGCAGCCAGTGATACCAATAAGGAAACAGAATATTTAATGAGAACGTTTGCATTGCTTACGAACGGAACATATACTTTCCTTACCAATGATAGTGGAATAGGAAATAACCATATTAAACCAACCATAGACTCTTATGAAGTAGAGAAGCTTAACGGGCTTTTGCTAAGACTGATTCTTCAAAGAGCTACTCTCCCGGAATGTACAAAAGGTATCTCAAATGAGAATATCAATAAGAAAATGGAGAAGGAGATTGATCAACAGGTGAATATAAAAACAGTGATCTTCCCTAATCCAACAAAAGGAATGATCAAAATAAGAACAGTTCATAAGATTGAAGAATTATATATCTATGACCTGGCAGGAAAAATTATCATGCGGAAAGAAAATTTAGAAGAAGGTAAGAACACAATTGACATGACTTCATATCCCCAAGGTATTTATTTGGTTCGCATTCAGATGAATAATAACTGGGAGACTTTTAAGGTCATTAAAAATTAATTTGAAAAAGAAATAAGAAATTTCCTCGGAAGTTTCTTTTTCTTTATTTTAGTACCTATTACCATGAAGATGAGAAAAAACTATTTACTGCTGTTGCCGTTTACTATTACGGTATTACAGGCACAAAACTCGAACTTATATTATTCAGGGAAATTTTTCGATCATAAAAATAAGCCACAGAATTTTTTAAAAGTCTACAATAAAAGCAGCGGTGTCTATGAGTTGACAGATACCGAAGGAACTGCAATCATTGCAGCTAAACCTTATGATACCTTAGTATGGAATCAAGGGAAAAGTACCAGGATTGTTGAATCTTATCAGCTGAAGGAACTTAAAAACCTTTTAGAGAATCAGGTAGAGAAAAGATATGTACAAAAGGTTTACAGTAAAGCTTATGACAGTCTGGTATCAAGAAAAGATAAGGATATATTTAATATTGATAATGCACCAACATTTCTAAACACAGAATCTGATAGATCTTTTAGTACGGTAAGGAAGCTGAAACAGAAAAAAGACAGTACTTATCTCCTGAAAGAACAAAGGAGATGGACGTTATTATTGAACGGAGGCTTCACTTCTTCTATGGAAGTGAAAAGTCATAATGCACTTCCTGCTCTTCAAAACAAATATGTACAGGGAAGATCTGATAACGGAAGTCTTATTTGGAATGGCCCTGAAACCAATGAGATGTTTAGCTTTGGGCCAGATATTTCTACACTAGCTTTTGATGGACTTTCCTATCAGTATGATCACAACGGCAGATTGGTTCCGTTAGCGGATGGTCTCAAACAGGCAAAAGTTTATCATAATGATTTGTTTAAAACCATGGTTGGATATAACAATCAGCTTAATATCAATACTGCCATAAAACAAGGGTATAAAGATTTTCTTCGCCTATCGTTGGATCTGAGACAACAGAAAAATCAACTGTATTTTATTGACCAATTTAATCTAAACAATTCCATTAAAACAAAGTTGAATATGGATCTGGGTGGGTATATGCTGAAGTTTTCATTTAATTACGAAGATAATAAAGCAACCAATACCAACAGGATAGGGCTTTTCAATAGAGCATATCAAAATTCCTTATTGACTCCTATTTCATTTGCGAATGCACAGCAGACCTTTTTGGATAATGGAAGACAACGAAGCTATAGTCAATATGCTGATAATCCTACATTTCTTTTTGTACAGGATAAAAAGTACCGTTATCAAAACCGTCAGAGGCAATTCGGGGTCAATATTGATAAAACCTTTGGCGATTTTAAACTCAATATTATTCAGTCCTATGAAAGTAATTTTCTTTGGAACCAGGATCAATATCACCCATCTGTTTATGGATTTAGCAACGGGATCATCAATGAAAGGGAACAAAATAATAGGCTGTACCATTCCAATATACAAGGGAAGTATGAATTGGGTAACTATAATTTTAAAAATATTTTCAGCCTTAATTTTATTCTAAATGATATAAAATCTGATGTTTACAATAGCTTGATTAATCAAAAGCAGATCTATCAAAGAACTTCTCAGGATTATGTTTTCAATTATAATATGGGTATAAAATCTAATGATTTTGAGGCGGATTTTAATCTGGGAAACGCCTTTTATATCTCCAATACATCAGATAAAAATGCCTATTGGCTTCCCAAAGCCACAGGTTATCTTCTCTTTAAGGATATTTTTGACTGGAATATGTTTGATTTTAAAGTCACAGGAGGGTATAGTCAGTTGAGTTCAGAACCTGAGATAACAAGATCATATGCCTCTTATGCTACCACATTACTGAAGGCTGAAAACTATTACAGATATTTTCCCGTGCGGGAGGTTGAAAGCTTTAAAGGCTTGTCTAATATCAATACAAAAGAGTGGAAAATAGGCGGAAAGATAAATTATGGATACAACATTAGTCTTGAAGGGGAATATTTTAACAGAAGAAGTATGGGCGATGTTTTCCCTGTATTTGATAACAATCAATTGAAAGTAAGAAATATGGCAGATCATACATATAGCGGATATGAATTTAATTTTGCCTATGATAGGTTGTATCTGGCACATGATTTTTTTATCACCAATAAAATTTCATTTTTCAAATACAAAGATATTGTGGATCGCGTGATACCAGGATATAATAACTGGGCAGTTGCTGGATTTCAGGATGTTTATAAAACGCTGACGGAAGGGCAGGTTCTAGGAGCTGTAATGGGAAGTTATTTTGAAAGAAATGCTGATGGACAGCTGATCATTGATGATTTTGGTTTTCCTAAAAAAGCTAATGGGACGAAGGTTATTGCTGATCCAACTCCGGATTTTGTCATGAAATTCAACCATAATTTGACTTATGGAAAATGGTCTTTGGATATCAATTGGGAATGGAAAAAAGGGGGCCAGATCTGGAACGGAACTCAGGCTGTTTTGGATTATTACGGACGTTCCTATGAGTCAGGAGAAGAACGAAATAGTAAGAATTATATTTTTCAGGGAGTATTGGCTAATGGTAATAGCAATCAGACTCCAGTAGATTTTTACAATCCCAATCAAAATGTTCACGAAAACAGATGGTCAAGATATGGATATCTCGGTGTTGCAGAAAACTATGTTCAAAAAGCAGATCACATAAGGATTAATAATATCTCTTTATCCAAGAATTTTCCTTTGAATAATAGCCAACGATCTATGAGTATTACTTTATATGTAGACAATATTATGCTTTGGCAGGCGAATAAAGGAGTAGATCCTAATCAGAGTTTTTATGATACAGACAATGGAAGAGGCCTGGACTTCTTTAATCTTCCGTCTTTTAAAGCATTTGGTTGCATTGTTTCATTCAAATTTTAACCCATGAATTTCAAATTTACATCATATATCATATTATTGAGCCTATTGCTTTCATCCTTATGCTTAAAAGCTCAGCAGTCATTTCAGGATTTTGAAAAAGAAAAAACATATATCCAAACCAACCATGTTTTCTATAAACCCGGTGAAGATATGTACTTTAAAATATACGTAGTTCAAGGGAAAAACAATCTTCCTGCAGAAGATAGTAAAGCAGTTAATTTTGAAATTATTGATCCCGCCGGAAGTGTTTTGAAAAAATCAAAACATGAGATAAATAATGGATATGCTGAAGGATATTTCTCCTTTGGTCATGAGATGAAGGGTGGGATTTATAAGATAAGAGCCTATACCAATTGGATGCAAAATGAAGATGGGAAAAATGCTTTTGAAAAAGAAATTACCTTACAAAAAGTAGTGTCTCCCAGAGTTCTGATGAAGCTTGATTTTCCTAAAAAAGGATATGGCCCCGGAGATCTGGTAACCGCAGATTTTTCAATGAGAAGCTTGAGTAATTTACCAATCCCTTTTTATGAAGCAGACTATGTGGTAACCCATAATGGAGAAACGATTACAGAAGGTAAACTTATTACAGATAAAGAAGGAAAAAAGCTTTTGCAATTCAAGCTTCCGCAGGTATTGAAATCCTCTGATGCTCTTTTGAATATCAAAGTTAATTTTGACGGATTTACAGAATCTATCTCAAGAAATATCCCTATTGTATTGAACAATCTGGATGTGAAATTTTTACCTGAAGGAGGAACTTTTATTAATGATATAGAACAGAATATAGCTTTTAAAATACTGGATGAATTCGAAAAACCTGTAGACGCAGTTTTAGGAATTTATAATCAGAAGCATGAAAAAATGTCCGAGATTTTCACATATAATTTCGGGATGGGCAGCTTTTTATTTACACCCAAAATGGGAGAAACGTATTATGCAAAAGTGGTAAAACCTGAAAATATAAACCAGGTTTATCAACTTCCTGTAGCTAAAACCGAAGGTTTGATTTTGAATATCAAAAAAGAAAACGGGATGCTTTTATTTAAAACAGTTTCTACACAGAACAGGAATATTGTTTTAAAAGGATTTTTCCGTGAAAAAGAAATGTACAGCAAAGAAATGTCTTTGAAAAAAGGGATCAACTTATTTGAATTACTGGAAAAAGATTTCTCTGTAGGGATTTGCCGATTTACGGTGTTTGAAAATAATATTCCTTTGGCAGAACGTATTGTTTTTACCAATAAAGATCAGCAGATGAATATAAAGGTAAAGCCTGTAAAAGAGTATTACCAGCCAAGGGAAAAGGTGATCCTTGATGTTGAAACCACAGACAAAAACAATAAACCTATTCCTGCAAATATGGCCATAAGCGTTGTAGATGATAAACTTTGGACGTATGCAGATGATAAACAAAATCATATTATTTCGTGGCTATTGATGGATTCTGAATTGAAAGGAAAGATTGAAAAACCTCAGTTTTATTTCGATAAAAAAGAAGAAAAAGCAGATAAAAGTCTGGATCTTGTCATGTTGACGAACGGATATAGATATTTTGAACCTATTCCTGAGATTGTTAAAACAGGTAAATACAAATATCTTCCGGAAAAAAAAGGGACAGTGTATGGAGTCGTTGAAGATGAAAATAAAAAGCCCGTAAAAGCCAATGTCTTTCTTGTAGAGACTAACAAAGGTCAGATTCTTAAACAAACAACTACAGAAAACGGTCAGTTTTATTTTTCGGGGATGGGATTCAGGAATTCTTATAAGCTAATCGCTAAGTCATTGAAACCTCGTTATAAAGTAAACATCAGAATTCTGTCATATAAACTTGAGATTAATCCACTTGTCAAGCAAAAACTAGCTAATATTGATGCAGAAGAGATTATAAAAGAAGCTGAAATTAAAGAAACCCCCAAAGAAATAATAAAACGACCTGTAAGCCCTTCTGTAAAAGCTAAGGATACAATCACTTCTTCCGGCCAGCAGATTGAAGAAGTTGTTTTTGTAGGATATGGATCTGCGCAGAATAAGAACCTTACTTCCTCAGTAAGCATTACGGGAAATTCTGAAATTAAGGATTCCAATTATGAATCAGTATTACAGGGAAAAGTCGCTGGGCTGGTTATTACTCCTGCAGGAGAACGTCAGAAAGGAAATGTGGTGATCCGAGGAGCTGCATCAATACCTAATAAAAGTCCATTATTTGTGGTAGACGGAGTTCCCGTAGAAAACTTTAATACCACCATTAATCCCAATGATATTAATAGCGTTACTGTACTGAAAGATGCTGCAGCAACGACTATTTACGGAAGCAGAGCCGCCAATGGTGTTGTGATTATTAATTCTTTTTCTAATAACAGATCACAGAATAAGGTAGATATTACTCCCACCTCTTATTTTGCTGCAATGACGATTCCATGGAGTGCTCTTACCAATTATTTAGAAAGTAAGAAATTCGCTTATCCGGAATATAAAACAACCAATACTTCCTATAGATTCGACTATAGAGATGCCCTTTATTGGAATCCTGTCGTAGAAACAGATAAAAACGGAAAGGCAAAAGTTGAATTTTATAATTCTGATGCCAATTCCACATTCAGAGTGATGACAGAAGGAATATCAGCATCCGGACTTATAGGACGAGATGAAACCACTTATGCAGCGCAAAGCCTGATTTTCATGGATGCTAAGATTCCGCAGTATCTGACCCGAACAGATGAAATGCTTATTCCTGTAGTCATTAAAAACAATTCAAAGGAGATCAGAAAAATGACAATGGATGTTGTTGTTCCCAACCATGTAAAACTGATATCATCAGACAGTCTGATTACTTTAAATCCTCTTGAAGCAGGAAGACTATTTGTTAAAATACAAACCGATGAAGTGGTAGACTCAAATATTCAGTTCATCATAAGATCAGGAGACTTCAGAGAAACGATGATCCTTCCGTTTAAGGTTGAAGAGAAAGGGTTTCTGCACCAGTTTTCAGTAATAGATAATAAGACAAGAGAAATTCAGGTTACTATTCCGGAGTATATCAATGGAAGCTTGTATTCTTCGTACTATGTCTTTGAAAATGCTGCCATGAAAATGTTTGAAGATATTGAAAAGCTAAAGAAAGAACCTCATGGATGTTTCGAACAATTATCCTCAACCATTTATCCTAATATTTTTATTCTGGATTACCTGAAGCTAAGCAAAAAGATTGACAGTTCTACGGAAAGTCTTGTGGTTAGAAACCTGAAAAAAGGCTTCCAGAAAATGATGAGCTATAAAAACAAAGATGGTGGAGTAGGGTACTTCAACAGCACTGAATCAGATGTATCTCTGTCGGCATTTGCCTTACTTGAATTTACAGACTTGAAGAAACATATAGTTGTTGATCCGAAGTTAATTCAAGGATTATCTTCATTTATTTTCTCAAAGAAAAGTGGGAACGGACTCTTCGAAGTGCGAAAGTATTACGAATCTAAAACAGAAGTTTATTCCGAATATTATTGGGCCAGAAATATGTATGTTCTTTATGCGTTGTCGCAACTGGGCTTTACAAATGAAATTGAAGATTCTTACCAGATAATGCTGAAAAGAGCTCTGTTGAAAAAAGATTCTTATCAGTTGGCTTTATTGGCTAACGCTTCTGCTAATCTTGGAAAACATAAAGACTATGATAATCTGATGTTGGCTTTAAATAAACAGTTTGATGATCAGAAATTTAAGACCGAGACTACTTTTACCGGATCAGGAGGAAATTCTGCAAAAGCAGAAATGCTTTCATTGTATATGATGGCTCTTCAGAAAGATGAAAGCCTCAATCAGCAGACTATTGCACAAGTGGCAGATCAACTTATGGATTGCAACGGTAATTACGGCTTTGGCTCTACCCAGGCAACAGGTCTGTCTTTACAGGCGCTATCTCAGTTCTTTATAAAAAATGAAAAATTATATAAAACGGATAGACCAGCGATTAAAGTAAATAATGCTTCAGTATTATCCGGTATAAGCATTGCATCAGCTTATAAAACAGGGAGTAATAAAATCAATATAAGTTATCCGTCAGAAAAAGGGCTTCTTTATAAATTAGAATACCAATATTATACTTTACAAGCTCCGGCAAGTGCTGATATTCCTTTGATAATGAATACAGCATTAAAGTCTGAAAATGCTAAAGTAGGCGAAACCAACCGAATGACAGTCACTATTAAAAACAAAATAAACAATCAATTACCAATGACTGTTGCTAAAATTGGTATTCCAGCAGGATTAACGCTACAAAACGCTTTATTGAAAGATTTAATAGATAAAAAACAAATTTCTTACTATGAGATCTTTGATAATTATCTGGTGTTGTATTGGGAGCATTTTGGTGCCGAAGAAACAAAAACCATCAATCTTGATCTGAAAGTAGAGTTTGCAGGGTCTTATACAGGAAAATCAAGCAGTGTTTATCTTTATTATATGCCCAAAGCTAAATATTGGAACCAAGGTATAAAAACTGAAATTCAACCATAGAAAAGAGGAGAAAGATGGAAGCCAGAGGCTGGAGTTATGAGACTCAGGGGCGATCAACCAATAATCAACTTCCTTCTTCCAGCCTCCAATTTCTCACCCTTTAAACTTTCAAATCCATTTGAATAAATTTTAATAATTTCCCTCCGAAATTTATAACGCATGAAAAAAACTATTATCACGATGTTAGGGCTTGCTTTATTGGTAAGCTGTAAAACTCAACAAGCTTCAGAATCATCAAAAGAAACCAAAACATACAGTATCAGAAAAGATAAAGATCAGGACGGAACCCCCAATAAAGAAGATCAGTGCCCCGAGGTGGCCGGGCCTATAGAGAATAATGGCTGCCCATGGCCTGATACAGACGGAGATGGTGTGATTGATAAAGATGATGCCTGTCCTACAGTAGCCGGGCCTATAGATAATAATGGCTGTCCATGGCCAGATACAGATGGTGATGGAGTACTGGATAAAGACGATGCCTGCCCTACAGTTCCGGGGTTACCAGAGTATAATGGCTGTCCAAAACCGAAATCGGTGGTCGCAATGGAAGTTTCATATGATGAGAGATCATACATTGCTCCCGGAAAGATCTATAATACTCGGATTGGAGTAAATAAGGAAAGCAAAAAGACTACTAAAAAGATTCAAAAAACTATTGATTATGATAGTGAAGAATATACTGCATTGGTTGAAAATCCGTTTGAATTAACCAAAAAACAACCCTTATCCACATTTTCTATTGATGTAGACAATGCTTCCTATTCCAATATCAGAAGAATGATTAATTATGGAAGTAAAGTAGATAAAGATGCCGTGAGAGTGGAAGAAATGCTTAATTATTTTAAATATGATTATCCACAACCTAAAAATAATCAACCCTTTTCTATTAATACTGAATATGGAGACGCATCATGGAATCCGAAACACAAATTACTTAAGATCGGATTGCAGGGGAAAAATATTCCGATGGATAATGCGCCAGCTTCCAATATTGTTTTCCTGATTGATGTTTCAGGATCTATGAATGCAGAAAATAAACTGCCATTATTAATATCTTCTCTTAAAATTTTATTAAGCCAGCTTCGTCCTAAAGATAAGGTAGGAATCGTTGTATATGCAGGGAGTGCAGGCGTTGTTTTACCATCCACTTCTGCAGGTGAGAAAGCCAAAATTATTAAAGCTTTAGATGATTTGCAGGCAGGGGGAAGTACAGCAGGCGGAGAAGGAATTGAGCTAGCCTATAAAGTAGCACGGGAAAACTTTATAAAAGGAGGAAATAATAGGGTAGTGCTGGCAACAGATGGAGATTTTAATGTAGGAGTTTCTTCTACAGGAGGTCTTGAAAAGTTAATAGAAGAAAAAAGAAAAACCGGAATTTTCCTTACCTGTTTGGGATATGGAATGGGAAATTTTAAAGATAATAAAATGGAAACCCTGGCAGATAAAGGCAATGGAAACTATGCTTATATTGATAATATGCAGGAAGCTAATAAATTTCTGGGGCGAGAATTTGCAGGAAGTATGTATACCATAGCCAAAGATGTAAAGATTCAGATTGAATTTAATCCGGAATTTGTACAATCTTACCGTTTAATCGGATACGAAAACAGAAAGTTAAGAAATGAAGATTTTATCGATGATAAAATAGATGCTGGAGAATTAGGAAGTGGGCATACGGTTACTGCTTTATATGAGATTATTCCAGCAGATGTAAAATCTGAGTTTCTCCCTAAAGATACCAATCTGAAGTATTCATCCTCTTTTAGTACAAAAAACTTTGGGAATGAGTTGGCAACGATTAAATTCCGCTATAAGAAGCCAGGTGAAGAGACCAGCAAGGAAATAACTGAAGTGATTAAAAAAGAAGCCTTATCAGAATCAAAAGTGAGCCCGGATTTTAAATTTGCCTCCTCTGTAGCATGGTTTGGGCTCGTTTTAAGAGATTCTAAACTCATAAAAAGTAAAGATCTGAAAAATATAGAGAATTTGGCAAAAGATGGAAAGAATACAGATGCAGAAGGGTATAGAGCTGAATTTATAAGACTTGTTGAGAGTTATAAAGCAGCTAATCCATAGGATCTTTGTGGCTGATATTCTTGTCCATTAACCTCTTAAAGCCGTTTCATACATTTGAAACGGCTTTTTATTTCTTGTATTAGGATGTGTTTTCTAATTAGTAAAATATTATAAATCAATTGCTTGTATGATATTGTGAGAATTTGTAATTTTATTTTCAAAAATTATTGAAAATTCAAAAATTATAATTACATTTGTATCAGAAATTTAAAGTATAAACAAAATGCAACTTTCAGAAGCTAAAGAAAAATACATTCAAACCTGGGGAACCTTTGCGACCAATTGGGGAATAAACCGTACCATGGCGCAGGTACATGCATTACTTTTAGCGAGTGGCAAACCATTGTCAACAGATGAGGTGATGGAACAACTGGAAATTTCAAGAGGAAATGCCAATATGAATCTCCGTGCTTTAATTGACTGGGGTATTGTAAGAAAAGAATTTATAAAAGGAGATCGTAAAGAATACTTTGTTGCAGAAAAAGATGTGTGGTACCTTTTCAAACAAATTACCAAAGAACGCAGAAAAAGAGAGATTGAACCTGTCATTTCCTTTCTTGAAGAACTAAGGAATATTGAAGATAACGATTCGGAAGAAGCCAAAGAATTTATCAAATTAATGGATGATTTTAGTTCTGTCACCGGGAAGATCAACAACATTATGGATCTGGCGATAAAAAGTGATGATCACTGGCTGGTAGGAAAAATTACCAACCTGCTGAAATAGAATGAAAAGGGATGAGAATCCTTTTTTATTTCAATTAAACTTTCATAAATTACTGAAAATATAATATTTTTAAAATGTTTAATATTGTTTCATACCTGTTCTTTCTCAGCATCTGCTCTTACATTACCATTGACGTGGGAAGAAGATGCTACCAGGCGGGAAAAGCATATTTGAAATATTTGTTGCACGACGAAAATCTCTGCCTTACGATCAATAGGATTCTTCTTGGGTGTTACTATCTATTGAATCTGGGATATATCGCAATAAGCCTTACTACTTGGGGGAAGATAGACAGTATAGAAGAAATGATAAAGATAACAACAGTGCGTATTGGTTATATCACGCTGATATTATGTGGGTTGCATTATATGAACATTTTTACCCTTTATTTTTTGAGAAAAAAGCTAACCTTTAAATAATACTATTATGGCACTTACAGTTTTAACCACCACGTATAATTTTTCTGCTTACATGATCTATTTACCTATTGTAATTACCCTTACAGTCTTGGTATCTCAGTTTCTGTTCAAAAATTCAAAAGCATTTATGATTGATATTTTCCACCAGAAAAAAGACATTGCAATGGCAACAAATTCCCTTTTTAAGATTGGTTTTTATCTTCTGAACATTGGTTTTGCTCTGTGTATCATTGAGTTTTTTCAAATTGAAACGGTAGAAAGGCTGGTGGTAGCGTTGAGTAAAAAGATTGGAGGGTTTTCAATTTATTTAGGAATAATGATGCTTTTGAATCTGTTGCTATTCCTGAAAGGACGTAAACACGCATTGAACAAAGAAAAAATGGCAAGTAATGAAAACATTAATCTTTAGAATCTGGATGTATTTTACTTTTAAAATACAGAAAAAGAGGACTAGAGGAGACTTTTTAAACCTTTAAAATCACAATTATGAAAACGCTCAAAAACCACACATTAATCTACGACAATGAATGTCCGATGTGTAATCTCTATTCCAAAGGTTTTACTAAATACGGAATGCTGGATGAAGATGGAAGAGAAGCTTTTACAGAACTTTCAGTGAAAAATAAAATACTGATAGACTTCAAACGTGCAAAAAATGAAATTGCTTTGGTAGATCACAACAAAAATGAAGTCGTTTACGGATTAGACAGTCTCCTCCTTATCATTGGAAACTCTTTTCCATTGTTGGCAAAAATTGCTCGGACAAAACCTCTGTATTGGTTTTTTCAAAAACTGTATTCCTTTGTTTCTTACAATAGAAAACAGATTATTCCTTCCTCAAAAGACTATACAGAACAATCATGTGTTCCGGATTTTAATCTGAAATACAGAGTGGCATACATCAGTTTTGTTGTTATTTTTTCAGCATATATCTTAAGTCAATTTTCCTTGAAGCTGGATTTTAATTTAGAACAAAATTTTCTGAGGGAATTCGCTGTTTGTCTTGGTCAGATCGTTTGGCAGACTCTCTTTTTAAAAAGCTATCTTAAAGATAAAATTTGGGATTATCTCGGAAATATGATGACCGTTTCACTAATAGGAACTTTGCTTTTAATACCTCTTTTATGGATCAGCTTAGCTCCGATTTTCTATCTCATCTATTTCGGAATTGTTGTTCTTATTATGTTTCTTGAGCATTTGAGAAGATGCAGTCTATTAAATCTGAATTATTTTCCCAGTATTTCATGGATACTGTTCAGATTAACAGCTCTAATTATCATTATTGTGGCAACCATGTAAAAATAATGAAGAGAATCAGTAAAAACATTTATTGGATTACATTAAAAAAATATTGAAATGTCCAGAATTTATTTAGAAACCTTGATCAACGCCGATATTCAAATCGTTTTTGATTTAGCAAGAAATATAGATCTGCATCAGCAGTCAACCTCACAAACTCATGAAAAAGCAATTGCCGGACGTACATCCGGTTTGATTGAAGAAAATGAAACCGTAACCTGGAGAGCAAAACATTTGGGTGTATATCAAAACCTTACCACAAAAATTATCAGTATGAAAAAGCCCGGTCAATTTACAGACGAAATGCAGAAAGGAGCCTTCAAATCATTGCATCATCAGCATATTTTTAAAACGATAGAAGGTAAAACACTGATGATCGATATTTTTGATTTTGAATCTCCATTAGGCATAATAGGAAAAATATTCAATACACTATACCTTAAAAATTATCTCACAAAATTCCTTTTGGAAAGAAACAAATTAATTAAAACAACCGCAGAATCAACAAACCCATCATCACAATCAAAATCTCAACTCCAACAACGAAGTGGTGATTTAACCTAGGATAAAATTATATCAATTCCAATACCACAACAATCCAACAATGTACATCCATATCAATCAATTATAATCCATAAAAAAACACATCATGAATTTTTTAAAAGCAGAATGGCGAAAATTAGCCATCATCAATTACGAAATCAATCCTGAAATACTGTTAAAATATCTACCGGAAGGTACAGAGCTGGATTTCTATAAAGGCAAATGTTATGTAAGCTTAGTTGGTTTTATGTTTTTAAATACAAGATTATTAGGGTTACCTATTCCTTTTCATCGTGATTTTGAAGAAGTGAATCTTAGATTTTATGTAAAGAAAAATGAAAATGGAGAATGGAAGCGAGGAGTGGTTTTTATCAAGGAAATTGTTCCTAAGCCTGCTTTAAGTTTTGTTGCAAACTCTGTTTATAAAGAAAACTATCATACTTTACCGATGAAAAATCTGATTCATCATAAAGAAGATGAATTGTTGATCCAATATTCATGGAAAGATAAAAGCTGGCATTCCATTCATATTACAGCAGGGAGTAAGTCACAACCTATGGAAGCTGATTCTGAATTTGAATTCATTACAGAACATTATTATGGCTTTACCAAAAAAGAAAATAAAACCTCAGAATATGAAGTCTGCCATCCAAAATGGGACTACTACCAGGTAAAAGATTATCAATTGGAAATCAATTTTCAGAAAATCTACGGTAAAGATTTTGAGGGTCTTGATCATCAGAAACCTATCTCAGTCATGCTAGCCGAAGGTTCGGAAATAGAAGTGAAAACAAAGAAATACATTTTTTGAAAATCAATGCCATATCAATTTTTGTCTCTATTTGAATAGAAGATAACTTTTGATCATCAGAATAAGGTAAACGTAGTTTACAGTCTATTTTTAAATTAGGTCTTTATAATCCTATTTTTTACTTTCAAAAAAAGATCAATACAAATGAATTTGAGTATTTGATTCTTATTTTAGGAATTGAAAATCTTGTAGCAGGAGGCTTGAGCATATTTTTAAGCAGAAAATTATTTAAAATAAAGAATAGTTAATAAGCTGTACTTCATATCCCTCTAAACGCCGTAACCCACATCCCGCACCTCGTATCTCATCCTCACCCCAAAAACCAAAAAAATGAAAATAATCATCGCTGCCGGAACCGGATTTCTCGGCCAAAACTTAGAAAAATTCTTTACAGAAAAAGGAGATCAGGTTTATATTCTGACTCGTAGTCCTAAACGTAACAATGAAATCTATTGGGATGCTAAAACCATAGGTGAATGGAAAAATATTCTTGAGCAGGCAGATGTTCTCATCAATCTTACAGGAAAATCAGTTGATTGTCGTTATAACGAAAAGAACAAAGCAGAAATTTATACTTCAAGAATTGACAGTACAAAAGCATTGCAGGAAGCTGTTGATGGTTGTACTATTCGGCCGAAAATATGGTTGAACGCAAGCTCTGCAACTATTTATGTGCATTCTGAAAAACATTTGAATACAGAAGAAAACGGAGTGATTGGTGATGATTTTTCAATGAATATATGTAAAAGTTGGGAAGAAGAGTTTTTTAAAACAAGAGATAAAGGAATAAGAAAAGTGGCACTTCGTACTTCTATTGTACTGGGGAATAACGGTGGAGCTTTTCCCAAGCTGAAAATGATTACAAAGTTAGGATTGGGCGGAAAGCAGGGAAGAGGAAATCAAATGGTAAGCTGGATTCATATTGAGGATTTCTGCAGAGCCATAGAATGGATTATTCAACATGATGATATAGAAGGTGCTATCAATATAACGGCTCCGGTTCCATTATCCAATGGAGCCATGATGGGAACATTAAGAAAGCAACTCAAATCTCCAGTTGGATTGAATGCTTCTGTTTGGCAATTAGAACTTGCTTCTATCTTTATGAAAACAGAAACCGAACTTTTATTGAAAAGCCGTAATGTATATCCGGGAAAACTAATTAAAGAAGGATTTAAATTTTTCTATCCAACATTTGATGAGGCTATTGTTAAACTGCTAAAAGAATAATTACTCTTGACATTTATACCAGCCTGCAAGGAACTTCTAGATCCTCAGTGAGGTAGTAGCTGCAACACAAACGGTGGTAACCATCAGCAATGATAAGCTCATGCTGCCCTCTTACCAGAAGAATAGGAGAGAGCTTTTTATTCTTTTCTACCTTTTTCAAGTTTTCCTTAACGTGAATATTGGTTTCCGGAAGAAGAGCAAGTTTGCTGGCACGAAGAATATCCTTAGATTTTTTGGTAATTGTTTTTGCCCCTTTTAAATTTTCAACAATCTTTTGTGCTTCATCAGGCGTAAAAAGAAGCTCCAGATAGTCTAATGCAGCAGGGAAATCATGATCCTCAGGTTCTTTCATCCAGAGGTTATCTTTGGTCAATGTATTTTTTTTCATAGACATTTTTGAATGGTGATTAAATGATAAATAAAGGTATAAAAATACTTTACAATCTGAGGCATAGCATAAGTCGATTCACGAAAAAATAATGATCCAAAAAAGAAACTCCTTCAATAGTCACATTGAAGGAGTAGAGATTGCGGAAGATAATCTATTGATTTTACAAGATTGTCTTTACCGTTTATTTAATATTTTCTAGCAAGAAGGACGTTCAAAAGGAATGTACCGGCCCAGTTGCTGCTATTACCAGCGTTAGTTCCCATAAAATCTACACGGGCAACAGATACTGTAAGCCTCGTTTTTCCACCCACATTCGCAAGACTTACAAAGGAAGATGTAAATACATCAGGGTAACTTGAATTATTTCCTGCAGTAAGAATAGGGTACATATTACTTACGTTGAATGCTGTCCCTTGATATTCATAGACAAGAGTCATTCTACTACTGTTGGTATAACCTGTAGTATCATTCGTTCTACCAAATGCACTGCTAAAAGATGATTTACTAATGATCCACCAGGCATCGGTACCTGTTCCCGTATCAAAAGAGGCGTTGGCATGGTTTGTCCAGTCTGCAATCGGTGCACTTGCTCCACTGTGAGGTGGGATCGTAAGTTGTGCTCCATAAATCTCCACATTACTAGGTTTAGGAAGAACGGTGAAAGACAAATCCCATGTTCCGCCTGTAGTGTTACTATTGTTTACTACTTCAGCATAAGCTCCTAAAGGAATAACAAAAGAGGCAACCGGAGTATTATCTATTCGAAGGGTATTTCCGCTTGAAGCCTGGAGAGTAATGTTAGAAGAGGAAATATTCTTGATTTTATAAATCCTTCCCGTATAACTTGTTGTTCCGGTTCCGATAACCGGTAGGGTAAATGTTGTATTACCTGTTCCATTATAAGTGATATAGTGATCATTAGCAAGAACAGCATAGCTAGTGGCTGTGACTTCTTTATAACCGGCTCTTAAAGAACCATTAACGGCTAGGGTACTGTTGGGAGTTGAGGTGTTAATACCAACTTGTGCGCTTAGAGTCGCAGCAGCAAACAGAAAAATAGAAATGTATTTTTTCATATTTATTTTTTTAAATGTTTTTACAAAAATATATAAAAATAGTATTTAAAAATATTTTCATTAACAAGTTTTAATAATATTTTATCTAAATCTCTATATGGTGATATTTATTATGTCTAATGAATTTATGTTTTTTTTATCGTAAGTATCAGTAAATACATTGTTTGTGCTTTATTTATTAATGGAGTCATAATTAATCAAAAATTACAGGTATTGGCTGTTTTTTTATAAATGATAAAATAATATTATTTTATTTAGATTAATTATAATTTTTTTGCTAGGTGTAATAGATAGATATACTGGGGTTGAAGACTTACCTTTTTTCAAACAGTTAATAAATATAAAATCCCTTCTAATTGACTAAAGATTCTTTAGCATATAGCCAAGGACTAAGTCCATTTAAAGATGTGTGCGGATGATTACTGTTGTAATCGATTTGCCACTCATAAGCCATTGCATTTACCTCCATTATAGACCCGAATAGGTATGCATCCAAAACGTCTTCTCTGAATGTACGGTTTAAGCGTTCAATATATGCATTTTGGGCAGGTTT
>NZ_WXVU01000028.1 GCF_009900745.1 Chryseobacterium sp. c4a
TTGGTGGTATATTGGTATACTTCATTAGCCAGATTGACTTCATATCCAAAGCCTACAGGTTTATTGGCCCAGTCGTTACCGGGCTGAACTTGTTGTAAGATTCTGTCCAAGGGAGATTTTTCCAATACTTTCTCAGAATAGATCTTTTCGGAGCCATAAGAGTTTGTAGCACTGGATAACGGATCTGGAATGATCGCTCCATTCAGAGTTCCTGACTGAGGAATGGGTAAATAGTCTTTGACCTGTCTGCCAAACGGATCGTATTCAATAGGAATGACCACATCTTTTCCTTGGGGAGAGGCTTTTACATTCACCACCTGCTTGGGTCTTCCTAGACCATCAAAATACTGAACAGTCTGAGCTTGTTTAGCTGCAGGATCACTCTGGGTTTTCTCTTCCAGATAGGTTCTGGTATAGACATAATTTTCAGTGGAAGATCCGGCTAAACCGCTAGGCAGCTGAACCTGAGCTTTTACGGTACTCATCACAAGGAGAGTACCTATAGGGATTAATATTTTTTTCATCAGTTTTAGTTTTTATAATTGTATTTCAACTCTTTCAAAAGTTTTCCGTTGGCATCAACTACTTTTTCAAGCCTATTGGCAGCATCATAAAGGTAAGTTTCTCTTATTCCGGATGGCGGAGTTATACTTCTTACTCCTACTAAGGGATCATAACTGTAGGTAGTCACCTGATGTCCTAGTAAATTTGCTCTGAAAGTCTTAAAAGTATTAAGGAGATTACTCTCGTCATTATTCACTCCGGCTGCAGCATCCAGATCTGAGGCATTCACAATACTGTCTATAAAAGATTGCTGAATATCTGTTAATCGTATATTTTCAATCTTAGCGATAGGTTGGGTCTTGTTATAGCCCCAGATAATTACCGTTACAGCTCCATCTTTAGTGGTATACTGCAGAAGATTGCCTTTGGAATCATATTTGTCATAGGTAACTTCTGTGGATGGAGTCTGTGTTTCAATACCATAGGAAATTACTGAAGTAGGGAATAATGTTGCAGGATCATCATATTTAGCTTCGATTTTTGACGTAATTTTTTCAAGATCGGTTTTATTTTGTTTATTGCTGATAGTTGTTTCCAAAGGAATGCCTATCATATTAGCATTGATGAGCTTTTGAATATTCTTGTCGTAAGCATATTGATAGTTCGTTTCTTTTATACCAACATCGGGATATTGAACAGATTGCTTTTTAAGTAAAAGATTTCCCGTTTCATAATTACTCGTATTGTAATTATTATATTCATTGGTTTCAAGCACGTTTGCTCCATTAAATTCCGTTGTCTTTTTACGGGTTAGATTATAGTCACTAAAATAGATTTCATATGCTTGAGCTTTAATGACTAGATCTAAATCTCCACTATTTTGTGGACATTTATTTTCATTATTGTATTGTACTGCTCTTACTTTATTATTATTTTGATGAATCTCATAGATATATTCTTCTTCTTTCAACTTACTTCCATTCTGATCAAAAAAAGATCTGTTTTTGATATGACCTCTTTTAAAGCCCATATCAATTTTAGGAAAAAACATAGTGTAATCAGGATTAATAGTATTTACATATTTTATATTGTTTCCGTCTTCTACATAATTTGAATATTTGTTAATAATATATCCTTTACCTGTTTCTTTTTCTATTACTGTAGAGTATTCAATTTGAGATCCAAAAATATTTGATTGAGGAATTACTGAGTTTATACTAAATACAGATTCTTTAAATATTGAACCTGATATAAATCTTGTTTTAAAGTCTACATAATAATATTTATTATTTTGAATTAATGTTCCTGACGAAATATTGGAGTTGATATTATCCTGATATAAATATTCTTTAATCGTTTTATTAGGATCACTCCAATGGTTAGAATTGATTATTTTTTTGATTCTGACCCCTCCAGTAATACCTGACCCATTTTCAATATCTAACATATCCTTCACATATTTTGAATATGTATGAGGCTCATACTCTAATGTGGTCGTTCCGCCAGTAGGATAGGTGATTTCGCTAAGCATACCATAATCAACAAATAATGAATTTGTATTTCTATCTGTATTGTGTGTATTAGGATCTATACCAAAAGGATTACCATTATAATATCCAAAATGATCTACAGATTTAGATAAATAGCTTGGAAGTGATGTAATATTGTATAAAAAGGAATACTTCCTATCATCATTCTTCACAGATTTTAGCCATAGCCTATATGATTTTTCATCATAAGTAAAATTGATATTTTTAGATATTGGCCCTTCTATACTGATTTTACTCAATTTTCGCCATTTTAATTTGTCTAAAAGACTTTTTGTGTCATATGCCGTATTAATGTTAATATTCACACAAAAATCATAATTAATTTCCCCTATTGGATTTATCAAATAATAGAAAGCTCGCCTGTAATTATCTATTGCATTTCCATTATGTACATTTAGTTGTATCCATCTGTTTATTTTGGCCGATAATGGATTTTCTTCATAATCCGGATCATTGGGACGACTGGGATTGTATTTACGTCTAATAGGGTTGAGGTCATATTTAACATTTTGCAGTTCCTCAGATAAAAAATTAAGCTTAATTCCGGTTTTTAGCCCATTGATCCTTTTTAAAAAAACGGGAAAAATTAATTGTCCTTCTGCTAAAACTTCATTAGAAAAACTTGTGCCGCTACAAGAGTTTACTAACGTACCATTGGAAATTTTTTCATAATGTAATATTTGTTGATGATTATTATAAAAAGTAGCCTGAAAATTACCTCTCTCATAGTCGAAAGAATAAATTTTTTCACCTAAATTGTTATAAACTTCAGCTAAATACCAGGCATTAGCGTTTATCTTACGTTCATATTGATTAAAAAAATCAGAATTGGAAAATTCTATAGCATTCATTTGTCCTCCAAAAATGAATTTATTTCCTTTATCATCCCAAATTGTTATTTTTCCGATGCTTTTTGTAATACCGAGATTTGTATTGGAATCATTATTACAAAATCGTTGTGTAGGATAATTCATAGGAACCACATTGTCCATCATATCAATGGATACTTTAATGTTGCTTTTTGAAGAGACTTTCCATTGTCCATCTTCTCCTAAGAAAAACTTTCCCGAGTAGCCCATGAAATTAAAGGTAAATATATCTGGTTCCAGATCGTTAATTCTATTTGGTAATCCTGCATGAGTTGCTAAATTGATTAGTCGATCGTTATCAGCCCAATTGGCGGTATTTAATATAGGTCTACTATAATAATATCCAATTTTTGAATTAGGAATATCGCTATATTCAGGAGTTTCGGCTTCATCGGAATTAGTTCTTATTTGTCTTGTTATGACTCCTCCTGCTTCCAGTGACCAATTTTGTCCTACCCAGCCTGAAACATCATTAATTCTTACTCCACCAGTATCATAATTTAACGTTATGTTTAAAGGTATATTTCCCTCATTAAGTGAATATAAAGGAACACTAACATTCGCTCTTCCTGTAAAAAGGTTCATATCAATATCTCCATATTTCCCTAAAGATGCGGCATTGGGAGACTGAATGTTTTTAGGCAACTCCAGTGTTTGCCCCCACATCATTATCGCTGGCAATATTGCTGCCAGAGCCATTATTTTCTTCATGATTAATGTTTTTTTATTTTTTAATCAGCTTTGCATTCGCTGTTTTATTATTATCCGTTTTTATTGTCACCAGATACGCTCCCTGAACCAAAGCCTGGGTATTCATCTTGGTCACTCTGTTTTTAGTTTTAAAATTCTGAAGCTGTCTTCCGCTCATATCATACAGCATAATATCAGCATCTTTGAAGTCAAAACCGATTTCTACATAAGCATAATCAGATACCGGATTCGGGTAGATCTTAATGTCATATTTTTCAATCAGATCATTGACCTGCTTATCATCCAGTTTTACAATCTTCCAGTTTTCTTTCCCTAATTCCTTGGCGCTTGTTCCGGCTAAAACGATAGAGCCATCTCTGTTGAGTTTCAAGTCCGAAAGTCTTTCTTCTTTTTGTCTGGATTCGCCACTCACATGCTTTCGCCATTGCTCGTTTCCGTTTCCATCCAGATAAAGCATCCAGAAAGTTTCTTCATTTTCTTGTATTCTTCCTTCTGCTTGGGTATAGCCACCCAACAAAATTCCTTTTGTTACATCTTGATTCTTGGCTCTCGGATCTTGGCTCTGTATCACACTCATTCCCATCAGGATATCACGGTTTTTGAAATTATAGGACTTTTGCCACTGTTCATCTCCTCTTTCATTAAGAGCAATGAGCCAAAGGTCTGTTCCTTCTTCAATCCCGACAGTTTTGTTTCCTGATCTTTCGGAACGGGATTCACCGCCGATGATGTAACCATTTGAAGTTAAAGCCAACGTTCTGATATGATCGTCTGCTTTACCACCATAGTTCTTTTCCCATTCTACTTTTCCGTTTTTATCCAATTTAACGATCCAATAGTCGCCTTCACCGAAGTTTTCGCTTTGTTTCGAGATGCGGGATACGAGGTTTGTGGTACGAGGTTCGGGATTCGAGTTTTGAACGTTTGATACGGAACCCGAATCTCGCATCCCGGAACTTCTTGAATAAATCCCCAGAAGAGCTCCGCCATCTTTCGTTGGAATTATTTTCTCTACTTCGTCTAAGCCTTTTCCGCCTAATACAAGCTGGGAGAGTTCTTTTCCATCTTTGTCCAGTCTGATGATCCAGACATCTTTTGAACCATAGCCTTTGGAAGAATTTTGTACGTTTCCGGCAACGAAAAAGCCTAAATCTGTGCTCTGAATTACTGCTTTGGCTTCTTCATCCGAAGCGCTTCCTAATGTTTTCTGCCAGATTTCATCGCCAAATTCATTGATTCGGATCAGCCAGATATCTGAACCGCCTTTGGAATCATCTTTTTTATCCAATCCTTTTCCGGAATACGATGTTCCAGCCAGAAGAAAACCTCCGTCCTGAGTAGAGACTGTTGCAGATAAATAATCGTGATTATTTCCTGAAAAATGTTTTTCCCAGGCTTCTTCTCCTTGTTGGTTTAATTTAACCAAATGGAAATCGTAACCATTGTTGGGTTTACTTCCAGCCTCCAGCTTCCCGCTTTCTGACTGTATTGAACTTCCTGTAATAAGATACTGCTGATCGATTGTTGTTGTCACCTGACTTAGAAAATCCTGAGTGGAGGATTTGATGTCTTTTTGCCATATTACATTTTGGGCAGATGCTCCTAAAGCTGTGCATAAGGTTAATGCAGCGAGGTAAATCTTTTTCATTCCCGTGTTTTAATATCAGTTTTTAAAATTGGCGCAAATTTAACCTTTTTTAGGTCTTAAAAATCACATTTATGCGATTTAATATGGGATATTTCCAAGTATGAGGATTTTTTGTTATGCTTCTACATCCTTCAGTGATCCTACAAATCTACTACTGTATTGCGACAAAACACGTCGTATTATATTCTTGTAAAAAAAATCGGCTGCCTCATTTGAGGCAGCCGACTTCATATCGTTAGGTAATTATTATTTCTTAATCAATCCTAATTCTATCAATCTTTCATGTAAGAATTCTCCTGCTGTAGTGTCTTCGTATAACTTTGGATTGTTTTCGTCTACACAGTTTTCAAGAGCGTTTAATGACATTGCACTAATTGGGTGCATAAAGAAAGGAATTGAATATCTTGAAGTAGTCCACAATTCTCTTGGAGGGTTTACCACTCTGTGAATCGTAGATTTCAATTTGTTGTTGGTATGTCTAGATAACATATCTCCAACATTGATCATCAATTCATCCGGTTCTGCGATCGCATCGATCCATTCTCCGTTGTGATTCTGAACCTGAAGACCTTTTCCTTGTGCTCCCATTAAAAGGGTAATAAGGTTAATGTCTCCATGAGCCGCAGCTCTTACAGCATCATCCGGTTCTTCTGTGATAGGTGGATAGTGAATAGGTCTTAAAATTGAGTTTCCTTCAGCGATTTTATCGTCAAAATAGAACTCATTTAAACCAAGATGCAATGCTAATGCTCTTAAAACATATTGTCCTGTTTTTTCAAGCATTTGAAAGGCCTCTTTACCTACTTCGTTGAATTTTGGAAGTTCATCAACGATAACGTTGTCAGGATACTCTGCCTTATATTTTGAATCATCAGACAAATATTGTCCAAAGTGCCAAAATTCTTTTAAGTCTCCTTTTTTGAAACCTTTTGCAGTTTCTTTACCGAATCCTACATATCCTCTTTGGCCACCAATTCCTGGAATCTCATACTTCTGTTTCGTTTCCACTGGTTGTTCAAAAAAGTTTTTTACCTCTCCATACAAATCATCTACAAGGTTGTCATCAAGAAAGTGGCCTTTTAAGGCTACAAAACCAATTTCTTCATAAGCTTTTCCGATTTCATTTACAAATTTCTGTTTGCGTTCCGGGTTGTCCGAAAGGAAATCACGCAGGTCTACACTAGGTATTTTATCCATTTTTAGAAATTTACGAATAGCAAAATTACATTTTTTTTAAATTAAATGATTTTAAAATCATTATTTATAAGTTAAATTTGCTGTATGAAAAAATATTCTTCTAAGAGAAGTATCCAAATACTTGCACATCTTCTTCAGCAGTACGGAATTGCAGACGTTGTAATTTCTCCGGGATCAAGGAATGCTCCTTTGGCGATTCATTTTTCAGAAATAGACAGCTTCAATTGTTACAGCATTGTAGACGAGAGAAGTGCTGCATTCGTAGCAATGGGAATGGCTAAGAGTGAGAAAAAACCAGTAGCAATTACCTGTACCAGCGGATCTGCAGTAGTCAATTACTATCCTGCTATTACTGAAGCATTTTATCAGAATATCCCACTTTTGGTGTTAACCGCTGATAGGCCAACTGATTTTGTTGATATTTTTGATGGGCAGACGATAAGGCAGAAAGATGTTTTTCATCAGCATTCTTATGGAGATTTCCAGCTTTTGGAAGACAGTAAGGAGAATGCAGAAGATATTAATTTCGATACCATTAAAAAAGCGATTGAACTTTGCTTTGAGAAGCAGGGGCCGGTACATATCAATATTCCTTTAGAGGAACCATTGTATGAGTTGGTATCAGAACTACCCACCTTTCCAACGGTTGAAAAAACAATCAAACATAAAGATTATGAGATTCCATCCAATCTGATTGCAGAGTGGCATACTTCTCAAAGAATTATGTTGTTGGTAGGAACAAAAGATTATAGCCCGGAGCTGGAAAACCAGCTGACACAATTGGTGAAAAACCATTCTGTTGTGGTATTGAGTGAAGCAAATTCCAACCTGTATCATGAGAAGTTCTTCAGACATATAGACCGTTATATCTTTAATTTTACAGAACAAGACTATAAAACATATGCTCCGGACTTGTTGATTACTGTGGGACAGAATGTAGTTTCTAAAAAGGTAAAACAATTCCTAAGAAGTGCAAGACCCAAGCAGCATTGGCATCTGGATGAGGTTTGGCAACCTGATACTTATTTCTGTTTAACGGAAAAAATAGAGGTAAAACCAGAAGTGTTCTTTTCTAAATTGTTGAAATTTATCAATTTGGAACCAAGACCTTATTTCAATCTTTGGGATGTTCTAAGAGATAAAAAAGATGCCAGACACCAACAGTTTTTAAATACGGTTGAGTTCTCGGATTTCTATTTTTTCAATAAAGCTTCACAAACGGTTCCTGAAAATTATAATATCCATTTTACAAACTCTTCAGCGATCAGATATGCACAGCTGTTTGATTTTGGTAAAAGAAGAATATACTGTAACAGAGGAACGAGCGGTATTGATGGATCAACGTCTACAGCAATGGGGTTTGCCATTAAAAACGCGAATCCAACCTTATTGATTACCGGAGATTTAAGTTTCTTCTATGATATTAATGGTCTTTGGAACCAATATATTCCTCCTTTTGTGAGAATCATTATCTTCAACAATGGAGAAGGAAACATCTTTAAAATCATTCCAGGGCCTGGAAATGCCAATCCGAATACACTGGATGAGTTTATTGCTACTAAACACCGTAAAAATGCAGAGCATCTGGCAAAGCATTTTGGGTTCTCTTATATTAAGGTGGAAGATGATTTAACACTTGACCGAGTACTAGAAAATTTCTTCAAGCCGGATTCGCAACCAAAAATTCTGGAAGTGAATACTTATGGGAAGAACAGCGCTGATATTCAGAAGGCTTACTTTAATTTCATGAAAGAAAATTAAAGATCAAGATATTCTTCATTCCCCGGCAGATTCCTAATTCTGTCGATAGGATAGATAAACATATCATCAAAGTCATTTAATGCATTGATGAGCTGGAAGTGGCTGAATTGCTTTATATTTTGTAGAGTAATTTCAGCCTCTTTTATTTTTTTATTCTTTAAGAGATGTTGTCTCTGTACACCATTCAGAAGATAAGAGTTGGGAGTAAACCAGTCCTTACCTTTTAAAAATAAAAGGTTGGAAAATGAGGTGTCGGTGATATGATTATTCTTAACGATGATGATTTCTTCAGCCTTAGATTTCATTTTCATTTTATCTAATTCTTTACGATCTTCAAATTTGAAAGAATAATCGAAACTGTTGTTTTCTACGAGTTGGAAATCCTGAATTTCAGGGATAGCATAAGGAATCATCTGAGTACGGATCCTTTTATCAAGATCATAAGAGATTCTCAGTTTGAAAAGCCCGTCTTCATCATGCTCCAGGTTTTTGTAGATCTTGGCCAGATCAATAGAGCCCTCTTTACCAAAGTGGGAAAATGTTTGATTGACACGTTTTTGATGGAGTTCCAATAGAAAAATCTCCTGATCTTCTACCTTAATGCTTTCAATGAATTGGGACATAGATTTTATTTTTCATTTCCTGATATTCGTCTTCTAATTTACTCATGTGCGTTATACCGCCTCCGCTTTTGAAATAGAGTTGATCGCCCTCTTTTTCAATAAAACGTATCATTACACAGCTGTCGACATTTTTTCCGTCAAACCAGCCGCAAACACCTGTGTAGTATCCTCGGTCATAGCCTTCTGCTTCCTGGATAATTTCCAGGGTTTTAGGTTTGGGTGCACCTAAAATAGATCCTGCAGGAAGAAGTTTTTGCATAATACTTCCCAATTTACCATCAAATTCAGGCTTTAATACTCCTGAAATTTCAGAACTCATGGCATATAAATCCTTTTGCTGGGTTTTGATAAAGTCAATATGCTGAAACTGATCTACACATACATCATCTGCAACCATGCTCAGGTCATTGCGGAGTAAATCTACGACTGTATAATGCTCAGCTTTTTCCTTCGGGTCGTTCTTCAGGATGTCTGCTGCATTTTCTATGGAGGCATCAATAGTGCCTTTCATAGGATAAGTTAAAATTTTACCGTTAATGATCTTCACAAAAGTTTCAGGAGAAAAAAATACAAAAAAATCTTTATAAAAAATCTTGTATTTGGCTTCAGAGTGATAAAAAATTTCTTCTAGGCTTAAATTTGTCTCTATTTTGGTTTTTCGGGTATAGTTAACCAAATAGGAATTTCCGAGTCGAATATTTTTTTGAACTTTATCAAACCCTGTTTTAAAGCTTTCCAGGGTTTCTGGAAAGGAGTTCCATTCTACTTTTTTATCAAGTGTATGTGTCTTTTTTTTGGTTGAAAAGTTTTGAAAATCAATAAGTAATCCTGATTTTTCAATCTCATTTTCTTTATAGACTTCAACATTCTCTGAAAGGAAATCGATAACAAAGAAATAGGGAACCTTCTGAAGGGAAAGCTCGTCCATTTCCATAAATTTTTGATGATTCACTGAAAACATTCCGCAAAAATAATTATTGATGTTTACTTTTGCATAAAATTTTTATGATGCAGAGCAAATATCCTCAGAAACCGGGAATTGATTTTATCTTGAAGCAGGCTTTTTTTTACTGGAATAAAACACTGGTTTTTCAGTTGATGTTTTCAATGATCTTTTTTGGAATCTTTTTGACCTCCCTTTTCTTTTTCGGAAACTGGTATGGAATATGGGAACAAAATCAGGTGTTAACAGAAGCGCTGAGAGAAGGAACGAAAGCCTATATGGAGAAAATTGCGGAACTAAGTGCCACTGAAAGTTATCAAATGTTCACCCTTGCCATCTGGGCAACCACCGCATTTCTATATCCCTTGAATCTTGGAATGTTTCAAATCTTCAGAAAACTTGATCTCAATGAAAAAATTGAACTTGGAGACTTGTTTGTAGGGTATAACGGAATCAACTTTTTTAAATACCTTGGATATTATCTGTTCTGGTTCATGATCTACAGGTTTACAATGCCTACGATTCTTCTGGCGATTATTTGGGTCGCAGTAACGATATTTGTTGCCCCATTGATGTTTTTCACCAATAAAAGAATATTTGAAGCGATTTCTTTAAACTTTAAGGCGCTGAAAATGTATTTTGTAGAAATCATGGTGTGTATATTCGTTGCAGTTTTATTTAAGTATTTGGGATTCAGTTTGTTTTTAATTGGAGGTCTTTTTACATTTCCTTTCTGGAATGCCATGATCTATTCATTGTATAAGACTGTATTTTCTGAGAAAAGCTAAATTTCGATTGAGTTTAATGTGTTTTTTTATCAAAAAAAGGTAAATTTGGTAAAATCATTAAATATTTAAACTATGTCTGAATTTAACGAATTTGATCAGCAAGGTTCTGTTCCCAGCAGGGAAACCGGATCTATCATTTCACATGCCTTTGACATGTATAAAGGTGTTTTTGGTTACGCTATTGTAGCTATGATTATCTATATCATCGGAGTAAGTATTATCCAGGGAGTTACTGGATTCAACTCTGCTGCCATAGTAGATGAAATGAAATCTTCAGGTGATTATGGAAACTTTAGATACTGGGAAACTCCAGGATTCTCGATGTATACAACATTCTCCAGTATTTTTTTATTGCTATTGACTCCTCTGTATGTAGGATTGATCTATATGGTGAATAAATTTAATACAAAGAATCCAATTGAATTTTCTGACTTGTTTATTGGATATCGTCAGAATTTTGTTAATATATTGATTTATAGCTTGATTTCAGGAGTTATTTCCTCTATTGCAATTGGGTTTTGTTTTCTTCCTTTTATCTTTATTTATCCTTTCCTTTTATTAGGATATCCAATTTTGCTATTTGAAAACGCATCAGCTATTGATGCTTTAAGCAAATCATTCAATCTTGCAAAAGAAAACTATGGAACATTTTTAGGGGCGAGTTTCCTTGGACTATTGATTTCATTTGCAGGAATCATTCTGTGCGGAATCGGGCTTATTCTGACCGCTCCGTTCATTATGATCGTGATGTATTCTACCTATTGTGCCTTTGTTGGGAAGCCAAGACAGATTATGTTTACAAAATAATAAAGATAAAATAATATCTGATGAATAAAGACAATCAAATAAGCAGTGTTGCCATAAAGCAGGTTTCTTTGCTCGCCATTATTTTGGTGTTGGCAGGTTTGATCTGCTTTAACCTTGCATTGTTTATTCCATCGGTTTTAGGAGCGATTACCATTTATGTAGTTTGTCGGAAGTATAATTTCTATCTTCAGGAGGAAAAGAAATGGAAGCCTTCTCTGGCAGCTTTTTTATTGATGTTGGCGAGTCTTATTGTTCTGATTTTGCCTATTTATTTTATTGCGGATCTGATTATCGATAAATTAGGGAACGCTCAGGCTTATATGGATAAATTCAATGTGTTTTTAGATAAAATACATTCGTACATCCAAACCAAAACAGGTTTTGATATTCTAAGCCAGGAAAATATGAATAAGCTGAAAAGCTTTGTAGGAAAATTTTCTACTTCAGCATTGAGCGGAACATTCAATACGCTTACAGTAGTCATGTCAATGTACTTTATTCTGTATTTTATGTTGGAAAAGCCGAGATTGTTTGAGAGAATTCTGACAAATTCAGCGCCATTAAAAAGATCAAATATTTCTTTAATTGGCGATAAGATGAGAAAATTGATTATGGCAAATGCTATAGGAATTCCTGTTGTTGCGATTGGGCAGGGGATTGTTGCTCTTATAGGATATCTTATCTTCGGAGCCCCGGGAGCAGTTTTGCTTTTTGCTTTAACGGCAGCTTCTTCTGTTATTCCGGTAGTGGGAACCGCTATTGTTTATGTGCCTGTATGTATTTTTATGATTGCAGAAGGAAACACCGGACAAGGATTAGGGCTTGCTATTTACTGTGTCGTGGTAGTAGGACTTACAGATAACCTTCTTCGTTTTACGCTTTTAAAGAAACTGGAAAATATCCACCCACTAAATACAGTATTCGGAATTATCATGGGAATGAATCTGTTTGGCTTTATGGGGCTTATTTTTGGCCCTATTCTGATTTCCTTGACTCTTCTTCTGATACAAGTATATAGAAATGAGTTTGTAGATGAAAAAGCACCTCCTGATCTGGAATTACCTAATCAAGGAGAATAGAAAGATAAATTGATTTAATTATATAAAAAGTGGAGGGAATAAATCCGGAAATATTAAAAGAAATCTGTGTTTTTAAAATGCCTTTTGGTAAATATGAAGGAACAGTTTTGATTGATCTTCCAATAAGTTATCTGGAATGGTTCAATAAAAATGGAATGCCTAAAGGGAAATTGGGAATGCAGCTATCAACCGTTTATGAAATCAAATTAAATGGGCTGATGGATCTGCTGGCACCAATCAGGGCTTCAGTAAGGAATGGATTGTAAAAAATAAAAACATTCTGTTTGAGATATAGTTTCGGCGGCTTCGAAGAAGCCGCCGAAACTATTTATTAGGTATTCTTTAAGTCTTTAAAGCAGCAATTTCATCCCTTAGCTTAGCCGCTTTAATAAAGTCAAGACTTTTAGCGGCAGCTTCCATTTCTTTCTGCTTCTGCTCGATCATTTTTTCAACATCTTCGCTGGCATAGGTCGCTTTAACTTCGGCAACTTTTTGAAGAATTTCTTTCTGAGTATATTTTTCATCCGGGAAGTCTTTGCTTCTTCCTACAAGATTTTCGGATATTTTTTTGTTGAGCGCTTTCGGTACCATGCCATTGTCTTCATTGTACTTCATTTGTTTTGCGCGGCGGTATTCGGTTTCATCTAATGTTGCCTGCATAGATTTGGTAATCTTATCAGCATACATAATGGCTTTTCCATTGATATTTCTAGCGGCACGCCCTACAGTTTGAATCATTGACCTTCTGCTTCTCAACATTCCTTCTTTATCAGCATCTAAAATAGCAACTAATGAAACTTCCGGTAAATCCAATCCTTCTCTCAACAAGTTGACCCCAATCAAAACATCAAAAAGGCCTAAACGAAGATCCTGCATAATCTGAATACGTTCCAGCGTTTCAACATCAGAGTGAATATACCTTGTTCTAATCCCAAATTTGGTAAAGTATTTGGTAAGTTCTTCAGCCATTTTCTTTGTTAAAGTAGTGACCAAAACCCTTTCATCAGCATCCGCTCTTTTTTGGATCTCTTCCATTAAATCATCAATCTGATTTAAGCTGGGTCTTACTTCAATGATTGGATCAAGAAGACCTGTTGGACGAATAATCTGCTCAATATAAGCTCCTCCTGTTTTTTCCAGCTCATAATCAGCTGGAGTTGCAGAAACATACACTACCTGATTTTGAATGGCTTCAAATTCTTCAAATTTTAAAGGCCTGTTATCCATAGCAGCAGGAAGTCTGAATCCATATTCTACTAATGCTTCTTTTCTGCTTCGGTCACCACCATACATGGCATGAACCTGAGGAACTGTTACGTGGCTTTCATCAATAACCATTAAGAAATCTTTAGGGAAATAATCAATCAGGCAGAAAGGTCTTGTTCCCGGAAGTCTTCCGTCAAGATATCGGGAATAGTTCTCAATTCCTGAGCAATAGCCTAATTCCTTAATCATTTCCAGATCCAGTTCTGTTCTTTCCTGAAGTCGTTTTGCTTCCAGTGGCTTGCCTATAGAGCTGAAGAAATCTACCTGTTTTACCATATCATCCTGAATATCTTTAATTGCTCCATTTAGGGTTTCCTTTGAGGTAACAAAAAGGTTCGCCGGATAGATTTGTATTTGATCGAAATTATCTTCTACATTTCCACTAACGGGATCAAAGCTTTGAATCTTTTCAATTTCATCCCCAAAAAACTGGATTCTGATCGCATTATCTGTATAAGCTGGAAAAACATCAATGACATCTCCTTTTACACGAAATGTACCTCTTTGGAACTCGTTTAACGTTCTTGCATATAAAGCATTAACTAAAGAGTGAAGGAGTGCGGTTCTCGTAACTTTTTCACCAGTAGCAATGGAAATTAATGATTTATGGAATTCTGTTGGATTTCCAATACCGTAAATACATGAAACGGAAGCTACGATCAGAACATCTCTTCTCCCTGAGAGAAGGCTTGCTGTAGCAGAAAGACGTAACTTTTCAACTTCTTCATTAATGCTCAGGTCTTTTTCAATATAAGTTCCGGTTGTGGCAATATAAGCCTCCGGTTGATAGTAATCATAGTAACTGACAAAGTATTCTACTGCATTTTCGGGAAAGAATTCTTTAAATTCCATGAAAAGCTGTGCAGCAAGAGTTTTATTATGAGCAAGAACCAAGGTGGGACGTTGAACATTTTGAACAAGATTGGCAACTGTAAAAGTTTTACCGGATCCTGTTACTCCAAGAAGAGTCTGGTATTTTTCACCAATCTCTATTCCTGCAGTTAATTTATCAATGGCTTGGGGCTGATCCCCGGTGGGTTTATATTCTGATTGAAGCTTAAAATCCATAAGAAAGAATGTATAGAACAAAAATACGAAAGAAATTATTAGACATGATAAAGTTTTGGTGATGAATATTTTGAATATAAAAACTTCTGTTTATTGTTCATTTGGCGTTGCTTTCTATTGAGAAAAGCTTTTTGTAAAGAAAAATAGCATGATTAGATACAAAAAAAGCGCTTTAAAAGCGCTCCCTTCTCATTGTTTTGCGAAGTTCATGGTTACCGGAATTGTCAACACTGATGCGATGGGCTGTCCATTCTTTGTTGCTGGTTTCCAGTTTGTTTCGTTGCTGATGATGGTCATCGTTCTAAGGAATTCCTTATTGAAGGTATCATTAATTCCTGAGGTTGTTATATTAGTAGCCTTTCCTATTGGATCTATATGAACATAGGCCATTGACTTTATAATCCCATTTATAGGTTCAAGAATACTCGTGTCCATGGTTTGGGCTATTTTGGCTCTAAGATCCCTCATGCCGTTTGGGTACTCTGCATTGACAAAGTTTTTATCATCCTGGATATTTGTGTTTTTACCTTCTTGGTCTTTTTTAGGAGATATGGTGTCAGTAACAGATTTTAAAACTTCTTTCTTCAGTTCAGTAGGAGTAGTAGAATCCTCTTCTTGAAGAATGTCTTCCGGTAGATTTTTCATAGAATACTGTACAATCTTTGTTGTTTCAGTATTGGAAGTATTCATAGGGGTGGAAGTATGCTCCAATTCTGTATTGTTCTCAGGGCTAGCAGAAGTATGAGCATAAGTTTTTTCTGAAAGTAATGCTGTAGCCACTACAAGGGTAGTAACGCCAATGGCTTTTCGAAATAAGCTGAATTTGGTTTTTTGGGATTTCATCATAATAAATCTTTTTTTGGTGTTGTTGAAATTAAGAGAATGGGTAAGAGCCAAATTTTGACTGCCCATGAGCTCATCCAGAATTAAGTTCTGATACTCTTTAAGGTTAAATTTATGATTCAATACAGCTTCATCTGCCAAAAATTCATGATTGGTAATGACTGCCTTCTTATACAAGAATACAACAGGGTTGAACCAAGTAAGGATTTTTATAATATCAATAACAATTAGGTCTAGACTGTGTTTCTGATCTATATGGCTTTTTTCGTGAAGAAATATTCTTGGGTCAATGCTATCATTTTTTATGTATTCTTTTCCTATATAGATGGTATTCCAAAAGCTAAACGGTGAGAGTTTCTTCTGAGTGATGACAATATTGTAATTTTGATAAGACGACTTTTTTCCCTGTATTCTTTTTATGACTAAAAGAGATAAGATACTTTTCGCCAATATTAAAAAGGTAACAATTATATAAACACTCCATATTAGGCTCATCCAATCAAAACTCTCTTGTCTATGCTGTGTGTTGGCAACATATTGTACAGCTTCTTCAATAATCAGTTGTGGATGGATTGCTTTTGGTGCCTGTATGGTAAATGTAATAAATGGAATTGCGTACGACAGGATCAGTGAGCTTAGTAAATAGATACGATTGAACCTATACATTTTCTCTTTCTCCAAAAACAGATAATACACAGCTATGAAAAGCGATGAGCAAAGAATTATTTTTAGAATAATAGTTAACATAGCTATTCTTTTATCTGTTCGTCAATAATATCACGAAGTTCTTTCAATTGCTTTTGGCTTAGTTTGGCATTGGAGGTAAAAAATGATGCAAACTGGGTTACTGAGCTGTTAAAAAAACGGTCAATCATAGAAGTCATTTCTTCCTTGAAATATTCTCCTTTTTCTACCATGGGATAGTATTCACGGGAATTTCCATAGAGTCTGTAGCCTACAAGCTCTTTATTTTGCATTCTTTTTAAGAGCGTTGCTATTGTAGTAGCTGCCGGTTTAGGTTCGGGGTAGGACTCCAGAATATCTTTCATGAATACTTTCTTTTTCTCCCAAAGGATATCCATGAGAACTTTTTCAGAATCAGTTAGTTTAATTTCTTTCATTCTACAATGTTGTAATTTGTTCTACAAATGTAGAATAAAAATTTAATTGAGCAAATTTTATGGCATTATTTTTCCATTCATTTTTTTACATCAAATCGTAATATTATGAAAATCAATCAATTTTATATTCCAATGCTGAGCCTTTTTTTTACTTTATCTTCGTGTAAAAAGAATCAGGCGAATGCACAACAGACCGGAAATGAAGGAAGTGTAGAAACCGAAAAGCCCAATTCCGAATATAAACCTGCATTTAAAGGACAAACGAGGATTAAGGCGGTAAAAACAAATACAGCTTATCATGTAGAGGTATTGAATAAAGATCTGGGAAGACCCTGGGGAATTATTAATTTACCGGATGGAAAATTTCTTATTACAGATAAAAGAGGATATATGAACGTTGTTTCCAAGGATGGAAAACAAATTTCCACGATAGAAGGATTTCCAAAAGTAGATGCAAAAGGACAAGGAGGAATGCTTGATGTAGCACTTGATCCCGACTTTAAAACGAATTCGGTTATTTATTTCAGTTTTTCTGAGCCATTTGGAAAAGGAAATCTGACCTCTGTGGCAAAAGGGAAATTATCGGAAGACCTGAAATCTATTTCAGATCTTAAAGTAATTTTTCGAGCAGAACCTTCTTATGATGGAGATAAGCATTATGGAAGCAGACTGGTTTTTGATAAAGATGAAAACTTATTTATCAGTACCGGAGAGCGATCCGATAAGGTAACTAGAGCTTATGCTCAGAAAACAGATAATTATTTAGGGAAGATTATTAAGATCACCAAAGATGGCCTGCCTTCTCCCGGTAATCCATTTATAGGAAAACAGGGATATAAACCTGAAATTTATGCTTACGGAGTTCGAAATCCCCAGGGATTGGCTATTGATCCAAACGGAAATCTTTGGGATGTGGAAATGGGGCCAAGAGGAGGTGATGAAATTAATCTTATTCTCCCGGGAAAAAATTACGGCTGGGGAGATGTTACCTATGGAATTGAATATTCCGGAGCAAAAGTAGGAGAGGGGATTACTCAAAAAGAAGGAACAGAGCAACCAGTTTATTATTGGGATCCTGTAATTTCGCCAAGTGGAATCACATTCTATACGGGGAATATCGATGAATGGAAGGGGAATCTCTTCATTGGATGCCTGAGTGGTGAGCATATTGATAGAATTGTAATGAAAGACAATAAGGTGGTAGGAGAAGAACGTCTCCTTGCAGATCAAAACGAACGATTCAGAGATGTTCTGAATGGAATGGACGGCAATCTCTATGCAGTTACAGATAGTGGGAAACTTTATAAAATTTCAAAAAAATAAAAATCCTGCTGAAATTTTCAGCAGGATTTTTTTGTAGTAAACGAAAGGTTGAAAAAAAGATTGGAATTATCAGTATAAAATGATCAATAATTGTTAACTGGTAAATAGTGACTTCCAACCTCCTGCTTCCAGCTTCCCTCTTTCATCAAAACTTAAAATTAAGTCTGGCAAAAACCTGTCTTCCTGCAAACCCCATTTGTACAGGGTCAAATATACCACCCGATTCAGTGTTCCCGGTGGTTACCTGTGTTGTTTGTAAGGTTGGATATCTATTGAATATATTTTTGCTTCCTAACGTAAAGTTGAGGTTCTTCGAAAACTCATATCCAAAAGAAATGTCAGTAGTCACTTTTGGGTTATAAATTTGTTCTGCATCATCATATCCAATAAGGGTAACTTTATCAAATCTTACCAGCTGAAGGTTTGCATTGAATTTGTTGATCTTATAGTTGAGGTTTATATTTACCTTTGTTTTGGGTGCGGAAGCTAGAATAAACCCTCTTTCTCTTGGGCTTAAATAGATATCTTCTTTTCCAGCGAGTTGCTGAGAGGTATTTACTTTTGTAATCTCCATATCATTATAATTCCCAGCTAGAGTTGCGGTCAGCTTTCCCGAGCCCAGACTTTCATTATAGCTTAGGATTAGATCAATACCTTTAGTCTTGGTATCAATGGCATTAGAGAAAAATTGTGCCTGGTCAATATAAGGGTAATCTTTTTGAACATCTATTGGGAGATCATCTCTTGAGAAGTTTCCTGTTAGAACAATTCTGTTTTTTACGCTGATATAATACCCATCGATTGTTGCAGTGAATTTACCGGTATTAAAAGTAAATCCGGCACTTCCGTTAACGGAAGTTTCTTGTTTCAATTGTTCGATACCCACTCTTTGGGCAAGACTACTATCATTAGATGCCAATTGAATGGTGACCAGCTTTCCCCCTTGGAAATTGGTGAACTGCTGACTGTAATATTTCTGGGCAAGAGAAGGAGCTCTGAAACCTGTAGAGACAGATCCTCTGAAAGCAAACTGAGGTGTAAAAGCGTACCGAGTAGCAAACTTACCATTTAAAGTACTGCCAAAATCATTGTAGTTTTCGAACCTTCCGGCGACACTGATCATCCAGTTTTTCGTAACATCCAATTCAGTATCTATATAAGCCGCAAAATTATTTCTGCTTTTGCCAATATCTGTAGAATACCCCGGAAAGCCCTGTGATCCTCCTGGTCTTATATTATTTTCACCAGGCGGAACAAGAGGATTAGTTACCAATAAATTGGCAGGAGTGTTAGGAGTTACCACATTTCCATTGATGTCATACATCGTATAGGAAGCTTCTTCTCCTTTAATGATATTGAATTTTTCATATCTGAATTCTGAACCGAAGGCTATATTAAGACCTTCAAGCATTTTAAACTGCCTTACGGCATTAAATCCTGTTGTATTTTGTAGTAATGAATGCCCACCTGCATAAAATTGGGTAGGAGATTTAGAACCCAATGTAGCATTCAGAGTATGAGTGACATCATAAGTAAATCTATTATCCCCAAAAGCATTATAAAAATCTACATCCCAGTTAGCCACCTTGAATTTTAAACCATTATCGAAAGTAAAATCTGTGATATTGGTATCTTCAATAGGGTTGAACCCCATAGGATAGATATCAGGAATGTTCCCATTGGCATTAGGCGTTCTTGTCCAAGCATAAGCTTTGGTATTTCTATGTGAAAACCCCTGGCGTGAATAGAATGTGAGCCCATCAGATAGAGGGAGTTCAATATTACCGAAAAAATAGATATTTTGCGCTTTTGCATCTCCGAAGCGCTGCCTTGGAGCGGGATCAGGATTGTTGTAAATATCCGGATTCGCATTTCTGATGGCATAATCTTTATTGATAAATTCTGCGGTGAAATTCCCAAAGCCACCTTTGTTGCCTATTTTTGTTCCCAAATTTCCACTAAAATCAAAGGTGATTCCATCTACTTTATGATCAGAAACAATGTCGTTATTTCCGGGACTTTTAAAAAGATTCATTCCATAAAAAGCATTTCCCTCGAAACCTTTATCACGATCATTAAGAATAACATTAATTACCCCGGCAATCGCATCCGAACCATATTGAGCTGAAGCTCCGTCACGCAGAACTTCGACTCTCTTAATAGCTCCAATAGGGATCGTATTCATATCATATCCCGTATTTCCTCTTCCTTTCGTTCCGAAAAGATTAATTAATGAAGACTGGTGGTATCTTTTTCCATTAAGAAGAAGAAGAGTCTGATCCGGGCCAAGTCCTCTTAAAGTTGCCGGATCTACTGCATCAGCACCATCTGATCCGGATTGTTTATTAGAATTAAAAGAGGGAGCAGAAAATTGCAGCAGTTGGTTCACTTCTACCTGCCCTGTCGCTTGGCTTACCTGTTTGATATCAATAATATCAATAGGAACAGGAGTGTTGATAACGGTTCTTTTCTTATTTCGGCTTCCGGTAATGGCTACTTCGTCTATTTTGGATTCCTTTGCTAGTGTATCTTTTACCTGTTGAGCATAAGATAGAGAAGAAACTGTAAGAAAAACAATGCTTATGTATTTTATCTTCATATTGATAATTTTGGGTGATGGTTAACTCAAAATTATCAATATTTATTTTTAAATCAATACTAAAATTTATTATTTGTTATGAATGTCTTAATTTAACATTGTTTATGTTAGATTAAAGTAAAATAATAGTTAAAATACTTGATTTAGTGAAAATTTTTAACACTAAAAGCTGGTAATGATTCTGTTAAGACCTTCTTCTAGAATTTCTTGTGAAGTTGAAAAGCAAATTCTTATATGACCTTCCGCCCCTTTTCCAAACCATCTTTCCGAACCTGGAACAATAGCTACTTTACCATGCTGCAGAACATGTTGAGAAAACTGTTCGCTGGACATTCCATTTTCAATCTTTGGAAATAATACAAAAGTAGCCTCCGGAAGATTAGGTGTAACAAGACCCGATCCGTTTAAAAGCTGGAAGGCCAGATCTCTATTGTGCTGTAAATGATTTAAAAATTCTTTATACCAAGGCTTAGCTTTTTCCAAAGCTACACTTCCAGCAATCTGTGATAAAGTGGAAACCCCTTCTATAGTAGAGTTGAAACCCGATTTTTCTGTGAAGTCTTCAAGAATTTCCTGATCATTGCATAGTACAGCACCAATTCTCAATCCCGCGATTCCAAATGACTTTGAAAAACCATACACGGTAAAACTTTTTCTTTTAGCCTCTTCCGAAACAGATGAATAGGTATGAAAGTCTCTGTCATCATAAATAATATCACTCCAAATTTCATCACTCATTACCCATAAATCATGAGCAGAAGCAATCTCTGCAACCTTTATCAGTGTTTCTTTAGAATAAACTTTTCCTAGTGGATTATGTGGATTACAAATACTAATCAGTTTAGTATTGGGGTTGATTAAAGTAACCATTTTTTCAAAATCAATAGCTCCCGTTTGAGTATCTACAGGACATAACTTTACTGTTCCACCAGCAGTTTCTACTGACTTTTTAAAAAGGAAATCTACAGGATCCAGAATGATGGCTTCATCACCAGGTTTTAAAACATATTTAGCAATCAGAAACATTCCCTGTGCAGCACTGTTGACTGCCAATACATTTTCGGGAGAAAATTCACCATGTTTTTCCTGGTTAAAATGGTCAGCAACACTTTTCTTAAATTCTGGAAGTCCGGAAAACGGGCCATAGCTTAAATAACCATCTTTTATATATTCAATGATTCCTTGCTCTATTTCCGGTGCAGTTCTGAAATCCGGATCAGCAGCGGTTAAAGGGATAATTCCGTCTTCAAGGGTTGCCCATCTGCCATTATATGCTTTTCTTTTTAAGGCTTCAAAGTTGATGTCGTTATTTGTGAACATATTCTTATTTGTATGATATAGGTAAAATATTATCTGTTTGTTGATCCGTCGGAAGAAGAAACTGGTTCAATAGGATTCTGCCATTGTTGATATGGGTTTCTATCTCAGGTTTTCTTTCTGTTTCATATTTGCGGAAAGCCTCAGTGATATCATTCTCTTCAACTAAATATTTCGTTAGTATATGAGAATCTTTCAGTGCTGAGGTTACTCCCTGACTTGTAAAAGGGATGAGTGGATGAGCTGCATCGCCAATGAATACAATATTGTCTTTATAAAAAGGGTTGAGGTTTTCAAGTTCATAGACGCACCATAAATGTACGTTTTCATAGCTCGATTTTTTGATAATTGACGATACCAAAGGATCCCAGTCTGTGAAAATTTCAAGCATATATTCCTTTAGACTGTCGGTGGTGCATTGGTTGATTGGGTATTTTTCATTGTCAAATTGAGAATACCAAAGAATAGTATCGTGGGACAATTTCAAAATCCCAAAAGTAAGCCCGCCCTGATCATGGTGGAATTTCATGAAATCGTTTTCAATAGAGGCTGCAATTTCTTCATCTTTAATAATATTGACGACTTCATTTTCTCTGACCTGTCTCATTTTTTCATCTTTAAAAAGATTTCTTCTGATACGGCTTTTGGAACCATCGGAAACAACAAGTATGTTCGCATCTATATCAGTTCCGTCAGAATGTACCAGTTTTCCCTTTTCACTTTCAGATGGAACCACAGTGGCATTGTACGTTATTTTTTCAGGAGAAATTTTCCTGGACAAAAGATCAATCAAAGCATGTCTTGAGATAGCAAATACATTGTTGAGGTCTTTTTCTGCTAGTTTTGTTCCTGTATGAGAATATTGTATGTATTTTTTCAGAAAGCTTCCATGTTCAAAAAGAAGAGTCGGATCGATGATTTGAGTAAGATATTCTATGCCTTCCTGTGGAATAAGAAAGCCATGGCCAGCTAGATCTTCTTTGTTTCTTCTTTCGTAAATGTGAAAATCAATTTTGTGCTTTTCGAGATAATTAGCCATGCTTAAGCCGGAAATGCCGGCACCCACGACAGCAATTTTGTTCATGTTCGGAATAATGGATTTTTTCAGGTTGGTGTTTATATTACTTTTTCGCTACAAAAGTAAATTAAAAACATTCATTATTTTGAAAAAATAAATTAATTTGATTTTGAAATTCTGAAAAAACGAATGAAAAGCATAAGATTTGATAGGTTTTTAAAGGAAAATTCAGGAAAGATAATGGCTATAAAAAGAGAACGTTATATAGGAAATAGAATAGCTTAATGAAGAACATAAAAAAACCGGAAATAAATTCCGGTTTTGCTTGTTTCTTTATGCCTTTTCAAGCTGTACAGTAAAGTGCCTTAAAATTTCTGGTTCCCAGGTAATTTTATATCCTTTTGCAATTTCTTCACGTCTTTCATATACATTCTTTATTGCAGCTGCAATATAATCCATATGATTGTTGGTGTAGGTTCTTCTCGGGATTGCTAGGCGTACCAATTCCAATTTTGGATAACGGTTTTGCCTTGTTTCAGGGTCTCTGTCTGCCAGTAAAGTTCCGATTTCTACAGTTCTGATCCCTGCCTCCTTATAGATTTCGAGACCTAGAGTTTGTGCCGGATACTCTTCACGGGAAACATTAGGAAGAAAGTTTAAAGAATCGATGAAAACAGCATGCCCGCCAATAGGTTTCTGTACAGGAATTCCATATTCAATCAGTTTGTTCCCTAAATATTCTACCTGAGAAATTCTGCTTTCCAGATAAGCGAATTCGGTTGCTTCATCAAGACCTACAGCCAATGCAGCCATATCTCTTCCTGCCATTCCTCCATAAGTAATAAATCCTTCGTAGATGATTGTAAAGTTGGCGGCTTTTCTGAAGGTTTCTTCATTGTTTAGAGCGATAAATCCTCCAATATTTACCAATCCGTCCTTTTTAGAACTCATCGTCATTCCGTCACCATAAGAGAAAATTTCTTTACAGATCTCCTTAATAGTTCTATTTTCTTGACCTTGTTCTCTTTTTTTAATGAAGTAAGCATTTTCAGCAAACCTTGCAGAATCAAAAAATACAGGAATACCATATTGATCAGAAAGGGCTTTTACAGCTTTCATATTTTCTAAAGATACAGGTTGTCCTCCAGAAGAATTACAAGTAATAGTAACCAGGCAGAATGGAATATTTTCTTTAGGGTGGCTTTTATAAACTTCCTCCAGTTTCTCAAGATTAATATTTCCTTTGAAAGGGTGGGGATCATTGATGTCAAAAGCTTCATCAATCGTACAATCGATGGCATGTGCCTTTCTAAATTCAATATGTCCTTTTGTAGTATCAAAATGAGAGTTTCCAGGAACTACATCTCCTTCTTTCACTAAAACGGAGAAAAGAACATTTTCAGCAGCTCTTCCCTGGTGAGTAGGCAGTAGATATTTGAACCCGGTGATTCTCTCAACAGTATTTTGGAGTTGTTCGAAGGAACGGGATCCTGCATAACTTTCATCTCCGGTCATTAATGCTGCCCATTGTCTGTCAGACATCGCTCCGGTTCCGGAATCTGTTAAAAGATCGATAAAAACTTGTGAAGATTTTAAGTTGAAGAGGTTATAATTCGCTTCTTTAAGCCATTGTTCTCTTTCAGCTCTGGTAGATTGGCGGATTTCTTCCACCATTTTAATGCGGAAAGGTTCCGCGTACGGTAAATTCATGGGTTGGTATGTTTTTAAATTGTGTGTAAAGAAAATTTGTTTGAAAATAATTTTCAAATTCATCAATGTACATCTAAAGAGGAAATGGGTTATTCCGGTGCTTTAAATATATTTTCATCAGAATGGAATCCGGCAACGCCGCCACTTACTGCAAACTTCATGGCAGAAGCAGCAGTCATTCCCACTACAGGTTTGATGTTTTTTTCTTCAGTAACAATTACCCAGCCCGAAATGGCGTAAGAATGGGGTAAATATACCGCAACGTAATTATGCTTGTCAACGTCCGACATTTCTTTTTGAGTTAAAAAGCCAATTCTCCAGATCTCTGGATTTTCATTGGTTTTAACCCATACAGGATCGTTGAATTTTTTCTTGTCACCCACAAAAGAAGACATAACATCTTTGGTTGGAGTATAAATGTGCTTTACTCCAGGTGTTTTTTCCAGTAAACTATCCATCGTATCGAAAAAGAACCTTCCGATCACAAATTTATTTCCAAGATAGCCTAAAATAGCAGTTAATAATATGATTGAAACGAAAACAAGCCCTGGGATTTGCTTGGCAAGAGACGGAATAAGATTGTCAATGGCGCTTACAATATACCAGATTACAAAAATTGTCAGTCCAATTGGGCCAATAATAACCAGCCCCTGAAAGAAGTTTTTCAGGAATAGATTGGCAATACTTTCAAAGCTTGGTTTCTTCAATGTTTATTCTTTACTATTTATTTTTAACCATGAATGGTCTCTTTATTTCCGTAGGATTTAATGATATTAGCTTCATATTCTAGCCATGCTTCCCATCTTTCATTTACTTTTTCTGGATCACCAAGCTGTCTTGCAAATCCAATGAAAGTCGTATAATGGTTCGCTTCAGAAATCATAAGCTCTCTATAGAAAATTTTAAGTTCTTCATCCTTAATGTTTTCAGTAAGAACCTTAAATCTTTCACAACTTCTGGCCTCAATCATCGCAGCAAAAAGCATTTTGTCTACAATAAGATCCTCTCTGCTTCCTTGAATAATAAATTTTGCCAGTTCATTTACATAATCATCCTTTCTGGCTCTGCCAAACTTGTAGCCTCTCTTTTTAATGATTTCATGAACCTGATTGAAATGATCCAGCTCTTCCTGTGCAATAGCAAGAAGTTCTGTAACAATCTCTGGATATTCCGGAAGCATAGTGATCAGGCCAATCGCATTGGTAGCAGCTTTTTGCTCACACCAGGCATGGTCTGTTAAAATTTCTTCGATGTTTCCTTCCGCAATGTTTGCCCACCTTGGATCGGTTGGGAGTTTCAACTTAAACATGTTTTAAAATTTTTGTAAATTTAATACAAATTAGACATATTCAATGCTTCTGGATAGATAGAATTTATTTTCTATTGAGTTTTATGCAATCAGCAGGCTGTATAGTATTTATAAATACTGTAATTTCTATGATTGTGTTTTCAGGAAGTATGCGTGACACACTTAATCTTTAATGGCTGTTTTTTTTCTTAAAAATCCAAGGATATTCCATCCTAATGTATCTATCTTTTTTAATACCGTGGAAATAATGAATGCTAAAATGATATTAATGACATAAATAATGATCATTAAAATCCACCAAGACATGTTTTCCTTCAAAGGAACTACAAGGAAATAAACCAATGATGAGCTAATTCCCTGTGCAAAATAGAAGAAAATGGCATTTTTACCTATATAAGTAATGAAATTTTCTTTAGTTACCTTTAATCTGTTGTAAAGAACAAATAAGGTTACCAATGAGAATTGTGCCCATATAATATAAGGAATCTGTGGCGGGAATTTATTCTTATTGATCTTATAGAAAATTTCATTTCCATAATACCAGAACATCCACGTTAATGCAGCAGCTACAAGTGCATATAATACCGGAATGATTTTGGTTGGAAGTTTTTTCCCACGCATTCTGTTTCCAATTAAGAAGACGGCCATATAAAAAGCAACGTAACCCACCTGGCCTGTTGGATAGTATTCAGGGAAAATATTGAATAATAGAGTTAGTCCAATGCAAAGTCCGATAAACCAGTTGATGTGTTTAGGGAAGAATCTTAAAATTAATCCTCCAAGAACAGTAAGAATATAATAAACCTTCAGGTACCAAAAGCTTCCCATAACGACTGGAAACGTATCTGCATTGGTATATTGATGAAGATACCAGTTTCCAAGATTCTGCCATTGAGGTATCGTTGAAATACTGGTGGTAGAATATTTGGATCCAAATGTGGAATAAAAGCTTTGCAGCCATTCCATAGAAAAGAAAGTAAGGCCAAATACTTTAAAAAAGTAATCTAAAAAGAACAGCAAGGTTACAAAGATCATATAAGTGATCTGAAGTTTAAGCAACCTGTAGAAGGTCTTTTCAATATTGGCTCCTGATGTGATTCCACTTAAAGCATAAAATAAAGCCACATCAAAAACAAGAGAAAAGACTCTTACTTCTGCAGGAATGTAAAACTGCCCAGACCAGAATGCTGTATGGATAAAGATAATGGATAGGGTAGCCAGTCCTTTGGCGAAGTCAATATAGAGGTCTCTGTTCATTATAATAGATATGGGTCAAAAATAAATAAACTTCCGTTATCTTTCAAGTCAAATAAAAAGAGGCAGAACTCAATTGCCCGCCTCCTTTCTTAAATATGCTAAAAATGAATGTTTCTTTATTGAAGATGTTTAAATTCTTCTGCTGAAATTTCTCCAGACTGAATTTTTCTTAACTCATCTATATATTGGCTCATATAAGCGTCAATTTCTGGATTTACAGTGTTTTTAGCCATCTTGTAAGTTCCATTTAAGACACCCTGATAGTAATAGAAGAAGTTGTAATCAAAGTTTTGTGCATTAAGGTCATACTGCCCTAAAAGGAAACCTAGACGAACAGCAGATCTTCTCTGTGCAGGAGTACCGTGGTGTCCAGGACTTGAAGTCTGATAATCTCCAATACTTTGTGCAAACTCATAAGCTGCAGCAATTTGTGAGAAATCCGTTTTGTTGTAACCATTTGGTCTTCTCAGATAATATCCTGCAAAACCATCTGCTTCAAGCTCGTTGGGTCTTGCTGTATTTTCATTTACAGAAGGAAGTCCAAAGATATATTGTAACTGATGTCCGTACTCGTGAGCTAAGATCATTGCGTTTACAATATCGCCACCTTTTGCTTTTGCATCATAATAAATAGCATAGCCATAGTAGATTCTTCCATTACCATAAGAAATGGCGTTGTAGGTAGAGTTGAAATTGGATGGATCATTTACAAACTGAAGGACTGGATTACTTCTTCCCCATAAACTTGCGATTTTAGTCATTTGGGAATTCATAAAGTTTGTATCTGCAGAGCTTTGAAGCCCAGACACCAATACAGATGAAGGAGTCCAGTTGTTGTCTACATAGTTACAAGCTTTTTCAAGTGCGCTTGGTTGGTCAATTTTTGCACTTTGGCTTTCTTGTTGTGGAAGAACAGTGTCTTCCATTTTGTCATCACTACATGCTGTCAGGAATGATGCAGCAATGGCGCCTGCTATAAAGCAGAGGTTAAAGTTTCTTTTCATATAATTATTTAGTTGGTGAAACGAAGGTAAGAAATTATCTTTTATGTATGAGCACTTTAATGTTAAAAATTATTCAAAACATAGTGAATATATTTTTTCAATAAAAAACATTGCTTTGATTGTAAGGTGTTTAGAATTTTATTTGTATATTTGCACCTCGAAATAACTAAAAATTTATAAACAATGTTTGCAATTGTAGAAATAGCAGGGCTTCAATACAAAGTTGAGCAAGACCAAAAGTTGTTTGTGAACCGTTTAAAAGGAGATAAAGGAGGAAAAGTTTCTTTCGATAAAGTTCTTCTTACTGTAAACGGAGCAATCACTGTAGGCGCCCCAGCTGTAAGCGGTATCACTGTGGAAGCAGAGATCCTTGACCATGTAAAAGCTGATAAAGTAATCGTTTTCAAAAAGAAAAGAAGAAAAGGTTACAAAGTGAAAAACGGTCACAGACAATCTTTAACTCAAATCGTAATCACTGGTATTACAGGATTTGAAGCAGGAGCTAAAAAAGCTGCTAAAAAAGAAACTGTAAAGTCTGAGGTTCTTTCTGACAACGCAACTGTTAACTTTAGCGAAGATCACGAGTTGAACTATCACTTAAAGAAAAACAACTTGTCTCAGTCTAAAGAGAACAGAGAAACTTTAATTACTTTAGGTAAAGCAGTTAAAGTTGAATTAGAAAAGAATATTCTTACTCATGAAGAAGTAGATGCTGCTATCATTAAGAATATTGATCAATTTAAAGCACTTAACAAATAATCCAGTAATAAAATGGCACACAAGAAAGGAGTCGGTAGTTCCAAGAACGGTAGAGAGTCTCACTCTAAAAGATTAGGTGTGAAGATTTTCGGAGGACAAGCTGCTATTGCAGGAAATATTATTGTTAGACAAAGAGGTACTCAACACCACCCAGGTGATAACGTTGGTATCGGTAAAGACCACACTTTGTTTGCATTAGTAGACGGTAAAGTAGTTTTCAGAAAGAAAGCAAACAACAGATCTTTCGTATCTGTAGAACCAAACGCATAATTAATAGCGTTTTATAAAAATCAAAGCCTCAGCATTTTGCTGGGGCTTTTTTTTGTTTTTATATCTAAAAGTTAAATTTGTTATAAATATTCTACAGTGGGTGAAATATTTATATATTTGTTGCATATTAAATAACAAAATAGTTGCGGAAGCCGAAAGCATATAGAGTAGGCAATACATTAAAACTAAATACTATGAAAAATCTAAAAAAATTAACGAAAAGACAGTTGAAAACAATTGCTGGCGGTGAAATGTGTAAAACTCCAGCTTCATCGTGTGGTGAGTGGTGTGGATGGAGTGCATGGCAAAAAGCTCATTGTGCCAATGCAGTTATTGATATGCCTTGTGACTGTTATAGTCTGCCAATAAATTAGCATAGAATCTATGAAGAATTTAAAAGACTTACTAAAAAGAGGCTGAAGACTATTAATGGAGGAGCTGTATGGTGCCCGGAAAAACCAATTAAATCATGTGATATATGGTGTGGCTGGAGCCCATGGCAAAAGGCACATTGTATACTTGGAGAATTTTGTGAGCCTTGTTAATTAATAAATTAAATAATATGCGGTTTCTTAGAAGCCGCTTTTTTATTTTTAATATAATTTTAATTTTATTCATTCCGAAGAATTTCAAAGAATTATAATTTTGTTCCCCATTTTTAAATATAATAAAATATGAAGGGTAAATTTATACTAATGTTGAGTGTGCTGGTTTCTTTAGGCTGGCAGGCTCAGGTCAAAGTCCTGTTTGATGCTACTAAGGCTGAGATGGCAGGAAATGCAGACTGGGTTATAGATGCAGATGCTCATAATCTTAGTGTTACATCTACCGGTATAACTACAAACGGAACAGAATCGAATCCACAAAGAATTCCAACCCCGGCTCAAAGTGGAATTACTGCTGCCACATCAGAAACTTATTGGCAGGGAGCATTGAGCAATTGGGGAATTGATCTTGTAAGACAAGGATATATGGTAGAAACTTTACCTTATAATGGAAATATTACTTATGGAAACTCATCCAACCCGCAAGATCTTTCTAATTATAAAGTTTTTATTGTCGTTGAACCTAATATAAGATTTTCTGATTCAGAAAAAACAGCAATGCTAAATTTTGTAGCGAATGGAGGAGGGCTTTTCATGGTCTCAGATCATACGGTAAGTGACAGAAATAATGATGGCTGGGATTCTCCTGCAATATGGAATGACTTTTTTACTTCAAATAGTGTGGCTAATAATCCTTTTGGGATAAGCTTTAATTTAAATAATGTATCACCAGTGAGTTCTAATTTTGCTCCGGTTAGTTTTAATCCTACCATTTTGGCTGGGCCACAAGGAACACCGTCGCAAATGAAATTTTCAAGCGGAGCCACAATGACCTTAAATAAAAGCAATAATCCTTCTGCACAAGGGCTGATCTTTACAACGGGCTCTTCAACCACAGGAAGTACAAATGTAATGTTTGCAACATCTACTTATGGTAATGGAAGAATTTGCGCTTTAGGAGATAGTTCTGTTCCTGATGATGGTACAGGAGACCCTAATGATACACTATATAACGGATATATAGGTGATGCTAACGGAAATCACAGACCTCTTTTGGTAAACGCGGTGGTGTGGCTTGCTGCCTCATCAAGCCTTGGTATACATGAACCAGTTACGAAGCAGAAAGCTGCAGTATATCCTAATCCGGCTAAAGATTATGTCTATGTTGAAAATACACAGTTCAAAACATATAAAATTTTGGATGAGATAGGAAAAACAGTCGGTTCTGGTATTCTTCCTGATAATGGAATTATTAATGTTCAGAATTTTCCTTCTGGTGTATATTATTTGATATTGTTGTCGGATAAAGACTCTCAATCTACGAAATTAATTAAGAAATAAAAATATCAGCTGAACGTTACGAGTTCAGCTTTTTTATTGGAAGAAGTAAATCTTTTTTAAATACTCTCTTTAAAGTGAAATATTTATATATTTGTTAACAATCAAATAAAAATAATTGCGGAAGCCGAAAAGCATATAGAGTAGGCAAATGTTAAAACTAAATAATCATGGAAAATTTAAAAAAGTTAACCAAAAAGAATCTGAAAACAATTAGTGGAGGTGGTGCTGTATGGTGTCCGGAAAAGCCAATTACATCTTGTGATATATGGTGTGGTCTGACTCCTCAGCAAAAAATGCGCTGTTTACTGGTTGTTGATGAAGTGTGTACTTGTTAATATTACAGTGAATAAAATAAAACAAGCATGAAGAACGTAAAGAAAATCACCAAGAAACAATTGAAGTCAATTAAAGGAGGCTTTATGATAGATCTTTGCCCTGATTTTTGGGTTACAACATGCGCTCAGTGGTGTGGGCTTACCTCTTGGCAGCAGCAATACTGTCCTAATGCCGTAGAAGAAATGATGCCTTGTCAATGCTAATGAATAAAAAAAACAGTGGCGGCTTCGAAGAAGCCGCCACTGTTTTATATCATATTTTAATTTTAGAACCCTACCTGAATTCCAGCTTTAACACCAAATTTTGAAATATTCGGTCTGTCAAGATAATTTCCTCGCCAGTTAAAATCTACTCTAAAAAGTCTAAGATTTCCAATTCCAATATTTTCAATTCCAAATCCATATTCATAGTAAATGTGATCACTTGGAGCAGAATATTTAAAACCTTCTACATTAATAGCCTTTGATGCATCACTTAAAGTTCCGTAAGCAGCTCTTAAAAAGGCAACTTCTCTAAGCTTTAGTTTTTTAATTAATGGAATATAAGATAATATTTTACCATTAAAGTGGTGTTCCAAATGAAGGGTAGTATAAGCATCTGCAACAAACTCATAATAATTAAGCTGTGAGAACGTATTCGGAGCTAAAGTGTAAGAAAGGTTAGCCGGAATAATATTCTGTAAAGCTAAAGGAACTGTATTGAAATTTTTCCCAGCTTCAAAATTAACAATAGTTTTTCCCAATGTTCCAATCAAAAATGGTTTGTAGAACATGAATTGAAGCTTATTGTAATTAAAATCCGCATTAAAAAGACCTTCAATACCTCTGGTATATCTTAAAACAATAGTAGGGGCAAGGTTTTTTGCCTGATATCGGTCTATCCCTGTCTGAGAAAATCGAGCACCCGGTTTTGCAATTAAACTGATGGTGACATGAGAATCATTTACTGTTTTTCTTAATTGCCCATCCTGATAATACATAAGATTGAACTTTTCAGGAATAGCAGAATGAATACTTTGCATAACTCCATCAACTCTGATTTGTATGTTTTTCCATGGCTCTATAGCAGCGAAAACATTCGTTTGGTTTACAGAACTTAAAGAAATATTTTCTCCTCTAGCAAAAAATGTACTCGAAGATAAAGAACGAGATGCTACTCCGTCACCTGCGGTAAGTTGTCCTCCTAGCTGAACGATATCTCTGCTGGTTCCTGCTCCAATCATAAATCGGTTGAGTCTGTTGAACATATATCGTGCTTCAGCACCATATTTTATCTGATGATCTTTAAATCCATAAGCAGTATAGAACTGAACCCTCCAAGGATCATTCAATCCAAAATAAGATCTTGCTCCAAGTCTTATTCTGTCACCTTCTACCTCGTTTCTTCCATATACAGAGAAGATAGGACCAAAATCTACCCCTTTAAATGCATTATAATAACGAGAACCAAGAGTTTCAAACAATTTTACCATTCTGTTGAACTTTGGAGTTTGTTGTAATTGGTTTAGCATTTTATAAACACCCTGCTCAGATTTGGATAAAGTATCAGGTCTCGCTTTTGTCCAGTAAGCTTCGTCTTTATCTGTAAACTTATCCTCATATTCCTCCTCTTTTCTTTTAAAAACTTTCGGATCGAGAGGAATGTTAAATTCATAATTAGAATAATCAACAGATTTTCGGGCAATAATACTCTTAGAACCCTTTTTCTTTGAAAAAGGACTCATTTCAACCTCCGTGATCAATTTCTTTGGAAGGAAAGTAGTCTCATCCGGATTGTCATACTCCAGCTGAGTATATACACTGTTGACGAAATTAACATTAATTTTTTGTGTAGATCTTAAAGTAGCTCCCAAAACAGCGTAGCTGTCCGTATCTATATAAAGATTTCCCTGAAACGCCAATACATCTTTACGTTTAGGTTGATATCTTATTTGAAAAGCCTTCTCTCCATGAATAGCAATAGTATCTACAAGATTATAGTCATAAGTCCCAAATCCGTCTGTTCCTGCAGGACTCTGAAACCCAATATCGAAGTAATTTAAAGTATTGTCATAAATATTAATATCCCTGTAAAGGTTCTTTGCAGAAACCGTAATAACCTGATTGTCCTGGAAACCTGAAGTCTTTTGGGCAACTAAAGTTCTTTTGGTATCTTTATCTGGTTTGTTTTTACCATAATTTTCATAAACCGCTTCATTGAGGAAAATGGGAAGACCCAATCTGCCACTCGCTGTAGAATCTGCATAATTAAAAATAAAGTCCAGTTTATTGAAGATTTTCTTCTTCATAAAGGCGCTGTCTATATTATTAAGATCAAATTGTGTCTTTTCATACTCTTTGTACGAATAAGTGTCAAATTTTTCCAGCCCGTTATTTCTTTTTTGAGCCCACACTTTTTGCATAATAGCATATGCAGGATTTTCCTTTTTGTTTTTGTATTTAGGTTTTCCAGCCTGAATCACTACTTCCTGAATATTGCTCACCTTAGCCTGCGAGAGCTGAACAAAAATATTTTCAGCATTTTCAGGAGTTACATCAAAAGTTTCCGCGGTATAATTCTTTCTGACAAACTTCAATCTCTGAATAATGCTGTCAGACTGAACGCTGAAGCTTCCTGAGGTTGTAGTAAGAGATGGAGTTTTATCATCATTGATAAAAATGTCAACCTTATTCAATTCCTTGTTGTTTTTAGCATCAACAATCTTACCGCTAGCTCGGTTTTGAGCATATGCGAAGCTGGTAATGGTCAGGAAAAAAAATAAAAAATAGTGTTTTTTAGAGTTGTTGTTTAACATCATTCGTTTCTTCAGGCAATTAGCACAAACAAAAAGTATGCAGTTTTTTAAAAAATTTATAAAAAAATAAAATAATCTTACGATTCTACGTAAAACGGCAAATTTAACAAAAATAGTACTACCATTTGAGAAAAAATAAATACTAAGTTTTTTACCTTAATAGATATGGAATCAACCAATTAATAATAAAAGGAAAAGTCACCACTTTTGAGACTTATATTCATCTAAAATCACCTTTTTTAAGATATATTAGAATAGAAAGTTCTTAATAAGTCTGACATAAAAATGAATTCTTTCAAATCCGGCATCAAGCATTTATTCAGTTAATAACGATATCTTCATGTATGTAAAATAATATGTCTATACTTACTAGGTATTGATCAAATGTTTTTGCTAATTCTATTTTGGAAATCAGCTCCAGCATTTAAAGTGCTCAATCTCTCTAATATATTATCAGGAGCTTAATCCCGCTATCCACTCATACTCCTCGCGCCATTCCTCCCCAATGCTCAAATCCTCCCGCTCTCCAACTCTTGCTGCGGGGTAACCGTTTCTATCGGGGCTAGGGTAGGGGACGTTAATTATAAATGATGAGCAATAATAGGGAATAGGAAATAGATGTTGGCATATATAATAGCTACCATATATATAATAATATAATAAGTAGAATCCGTTTCCCACAGAACATCCATCAATAGAAACG
>NZ_WXVU01000029.1 GCF_009900745.1 Chryseobacterium sp. c4a
AGTTTGGGTTTACTCCACTCTAAGTTACCATATCTTCGCAACCAAACCAAAACGGTACTCTTTCCCTGAATACCATACTCTTTTTGAGCCTGCTTGTAAGTGTAATCGCCGTTTTCTACTTGAGAAACAATTCTTAATTTAAAGGCTATACTATAGTCCTTTTGTGTACGCTTTTCTCTTGTTAATCCTTGATGTTTCATAAATAAGTCGATTAGTTGTCAACTTATTTCAGGACGGGACAATATAAAAAAATAAAGGAGGGTTTTAAACACCTCCTTTTTTATTTTAAATTGACTATTTCCAATCAATATTATTCTCATTCAAATATTTTTCAAAAATCTGCTGTCCGCTTCTTATAGAGTTTACCGTCCAAAGGATTTTCATTCTTAGCAGTTTTTCTTCATCCAGTTTATAATCAATTCCGGATTTGATTAGCTTTTGTTTCAATTCATACATACAGATTGAAGCGGCTACAGAAACATTAAAACTTCTTGTAAAACCATACATCGGAATTGCCAGTGTTTCATCTGCAAAATCCAGGATTTCCTGAGAAACACCTTCCATTTCGGTTCCAAAAACCAAAGCTATCGGTTCCGTAATTTCATATTCGGGTAACATGGTAGCATTATTTTCCAATGAAACCACTACAATTTTATATCCTCTGTCTTTAATTTCCTGAAAGGATTCTATATTTCGGGGAAGTTTTTCCACCTCAACCCAAGTATCTGCTCCTTTGGTTACTCTAAGATTAGGCTCAAAACTATATTCTTCCTGTAAGGCCACTACTTTATGAAAACCACAAGCTTCTACAGAACGTACAATAGCTGCTGCATTCCTAAACTGGTAAATATCTTCTACCACCGGAAGCACAAAGTCTGAACTTTCCTGAGAGAAATATTCAATCTTTGACAATCTTTCTTCTGTTAAAAATTGTTTTAAATATTCATAAGTCTGTGCTAAATCTTTCATCTGCATGTAGTTATTTTTTTCAATAGCTCTATATAATCCCTAAAATTCGTTTTATTCTTATAAAATTTCCTTCTAAGTCTTCCATTCATTTTCAAATCTTTGCAAATTAACGTAATTTTGGGCTATGATCCTTAACCGGGATTAAATTCTTAATTAAAAATAATACATGAAGCGAAAAGTCCTACTCATCTATACCGGAGGAACCATCGGTATGGAAAAAGATTATGAAACCGGAAGTCTGCGTGCCTTTGATTTTGGAAATATCTTTGAAAAGATGCCCGAAATGAAGCTTATGGAATGTGAAGTTTTCGTACATCCTTTTGCCAAACCACTGGACTCTTCGGACATGGGGCCTGAGGAATGGCGAGTAATTGCCAACTATATTCTCAAAAACTATAATGATTACGACGGATTTCTGATTCTTCACGGAACGGATACAATGTCTTATACTGCTTCAGCATTAAGTTTCATGTTAAAAGGATTGAGAAAACCTGTGATCATGACAGGTTCACAGCTTCCGATTGGTGATCTGAGAACTGATGCTAAGGAAAATCTTCTGACCAGTCTTTATTATGCCAGTTTATATGAAAATAATGAAGCTGTCATCCAGGAAGTTGCGATCTATTTTGAATATAAACTATTGAGAGGAAACAGAACATTAAAGTATTCTGCCGAATATTTCGATGCTTATGCAAGTCCTAACTACCCTATTCTTGGACAATCGGGGGTTCATTTAAATATTATCAAGGACAACCTTTTCCGTTGTGATCCGGGAGTTGAGTTTCATGTTGATGAGCACATCTCTGAGGATGTTCTGTTCTGGAGAATTTTCCCAGGAATGCATCTCAGCCATTTCAGAGAAATCCCCAAGATGAAGGTATTGATCCTGCAGGTATTTGGATCGGGAACCATCTTCAGCAGTGAAAAGACTCAGGAAACACTTCAGGAAATCAGAAATAATGGTACCGAGATCGTAGTGGTAAGCCAGTGTATTTCTGGCGGCATTTCGTTCGGTAAATATGAGAACAGCAATATCTTTTCAAGAATCGGAGCGATTAGTGGCAGAGATATGACTGCCGAGACTGCCATTACAAAAGCAATGCATCTTATCGATAATCCAAATTACTCCGGAAGTTTTGCAGATAACTTTACCCAAAGCCTTTGCGGAGAAATTACTGCTGAAAAATTGCAATAAAAATTTGGTATTTAAATAAAATATCCTATTTTTGCAATCTCAAAAAGAGAGGTGTCCGAGTGGTTGAAGGAGCTACCCTGGAAAGGTAGTATGCGGGTAACTGTATCGAGGGTTCGAATCCCTTCCTCTCTGCAATAAAAAGTCTTAGGTTTTATACTTAAGACTTTTTTGTTTTTATATACTCTGAAGATGAGAGAATAACTTAAGAATTTGTCTGGTTATTGTGATATAAAAATGGGCTCTTAGATTTTTTGACACAAAGTTTTTTGATAAGAACTTTATACTTTTAAAGAAGCAAAAAGTTTACTGCCTGTATAGACCAAAACGGATAACAGACTCTTATACTTTCAAAAAAGTTATGAAATTATTTTTCCATTTTCCATTCATCTAAGTATTTCTACTCGACTGTGTAATTAGTCATTTATACTCTACAGCATCTCTCTTGTTCTTCGTTACTTTGGTTTATAAAACAACCACAAAAACTAATTTTATTATGACATCAACAAATGTAAATGCAAACTCATCTGCTCAACTCCAATTGGGAGGCGGAGCACAATTCTGGGTATATCTTTGCCCTCACAACGATACTGCTAAAATGATCACCAAATGGCGTGTAACATTTTCACAGGGAAACTGGAGTGATTCTATCTCAAGTGACAATCCAACGAAACAAATCCACACTCCTAATCTTTCAGGGATCTTCGAAATTAAAGTAGAATTATTAAGCGGTTCCACCGGAACATGGAGACAAATCCCACCTCAGACAGGAAGCCACAATGAAATAGGATGTAACTCTAATTGTGCCTCAATGGTAGGAATTGTTGCGGACAGCATCAATCCACCTATTGGATCCATTAATGCTCATTTCTGGACAACCTGGGATGCTCTGTGCAGAACAGGCGTATAAAAACAAGATCAATCATTATAATCAATGGACTGCGGTATTTGTTTTAATATCGCAGTTTTCATTGTAAAGCTGTACCACCCTATGAAAACCTTTTTCCTTAAATTTGCAGCATCAATATAATTCAATTAAAATGTACACAATACGAACAGCACTTTCTTCGCTGTTATTTTTTACTGTTTTTCTGTTCCCATCACTTACAAAGGCTAGTGCTTACTGGATGGAGATTCATGGATCAGGAAAAATAAAAGAACAGGTTAAGATCCAGGTATGCTATGGCTTTATTGATCAGCTTAGCGAACGACACCGAACTACCGGCGCTGAGTTTCAAAGAATCAAAGATTTTAATTTCTTTCTTTTCAATACCCAAGGTGAAAAGGTAAAGATCACATTACAGCCCAAAGAAGATCATTGGGAAGGGACATTTACGCCTAATCAGGAAGGCACCTATCGGATTTTAGGGATGAATGATCAACAACCTGTTTTAGTACGTTCTCAAAATCCACAGGAAAATGTAAGACCTATTGATTTTATGTGTGGAGCTTATCAGGTGGGAACTCCATCAAATAACATCGCTCCACTTCAGTTTATGGATATCAGCCTTCAAGAGAAAAATGGCATTTACACTATTTTTCCTTACCGAAATATGAAGCCTGTAGAAAAAGGCACTCTGCTTAGAATTTTTAACCCGGAAAACTGGGAAAAAAACATTCCGGCAGATGAAAATCATCAAGCTATTTTCAAGCCTACTATGCCAGGGCTGTATGTAATCAGACAAGACTGGCAGGATAATACTCCCGGAACATTTCAAGGAACTGCCTACGCTAAAATAAGATATCGTAATAATTACTGTCTTTGGATAAATTAAAAGATGGAAGTTATCTAGACAGAAAATTGGATCAAAATTTATGAATGAATAGATTCAAGATAAAAGTTCAGAAAATCTTATAAAATAAAAGTCCCGGGTTAATCAATCCGGGACTTTTTTGTTATCAATTATTAAAATCTTGTTTTAGAATTTCAGGGAAACACTTCCTAAGAAACGCGCTGGTGCTTGTGGTGTTAAACGTACTGACCAGGCTTTTTCATTGGTAATATTATCAAATTTCAGTCCTACTCTATATTTTGGCTGGTCATAGAAGATTCCCAGATCAAACATCGTATAAGATGGTATAATTACTTTAGCTGTTTGTGTATTTGTCTGATAAGAAGATGAACCCATATTTCCGCCACCTCCTACTCCAAGGCCTTTTAATTTACCTTCTGGAATTCTATAACTGATCCAGAAATTGAACATATTTGCCGGGCCTGATAATGCTGGTCTTAGACCATTAACGGAAGGGTTGGCATTGGTGAATTTACTATCATTATAAGCATATCCTGCTACGATATTTAATCCATCAAAAGGATTGGCTGTTAGTTCAGCTTCAAATCCTTTGCTCAATTGCGTTCCATCCTGAATAGAATAATTGATATCATCAGGATTGGTTCTCAATATATTGTCAACACGGATATTATAATAGCTTAAAGTTCCTACAAGTCTGTGATTGAAAAGATCTCCTTTTACTCCAAATTCCAACTGATTGGCATATTCCGGTTTGAAAGAATTTCCATTAATATCTACTCCACTTACGTTATTGAAACCATTCATATAATTTCCAAAAAGGGAAACTTTATTCTTCAATATTTCATAAACAAGTCCCAATTTAGGAGAAAGTGCGGTCTGCCCATAAGGTCCTGCCTGTGTTCCACTGTTACTTAATCCCCCTTTTATTTGACCTGTAGCAATATCATAAACTCCTTTAAACTGGAATCTGTCTACCCTCAGACTGGCCATTACCATTAGCTGATCTGTTACATTGAAAACATTCGAAACATAAGCTGCGTAAGTATTATCACTATTATTTTCTCTTCTGGCTACAGAAGTTGCGGTAAGTGCATCAATTGTATTTTGGTTTACTCTGAAATCCGCTGATGGATGAACAAAGTTAAATACCTTGGTGTTGGTGTGATAACGGTCAAAATGATTTGAATTGTTATAATAATCCAACCCTACAACCATTCTGTTTCTGAAACGTCCGATATGGAAGTCTCCGATAAAATTCTGCTGAATATTGGTTGCAATAAATGAAGTAGTTCCAACCATCACCTGAGCACTTGCCGTAGAATCTGTTTTCCCGTTAATGGCAGAAATATAGCCATTAATTGTAGATCTTGCACGGGATACAATCGTTTGAGAAGTCCAGTTTTCTGAAATTTTATAGTTCAGCTGCGCAAAGATATTCATCATCTGCGTTTCATAAGCCAAATCATCTCCTAAGAAATTCTTATAATACGGGAACTTCATATCTGCGATAGACTGTGTTTTATTGCTTCCTGTATAAGGATTAAAACGTACTACCGAGGTTCCTTTTGCCTGATTGAATTCTATATCTAAAAGAAGCGACATACGATCATTGATCTGATATGAAAAACTTGGAGCAATGGCTAATGAATTGGTAAATCCTGATTCTTGAAAGCTTTTTTCAAAAGTTCCTGCTCCATTAAGACGGAAAAGTGCTGTTCTATCTTTATTAACCGGGGTATTTACATCTACCGTTACTCGGTTGTAATCCCAACTTCCGCCAACATATCCCACTTCTCCACCAAATTTATTATAAGGTTTTTTCGTCACACGATTATAAACACCACCATAGCTGCTTGCTACACTTTTTCCGAATAAAGTTGCAGAAGGGCCTTTTATCGCTTCTATACGTTCTAAGTTTACAGGATCGATCACTGAGAATGCAGCACCTGCCACTCCGTTTCTTGCATTAGGTTCAGTTTCAAAACCTCTTGAACGAAAGGTTACCCTTCCTTGATTCGCAATCATAGGAACTCCAGCTCCCGGTACATTCTTAGAAATACTTCCAAGATCTACGGCAACTTGTTCCTGGAAAAGTTCTTTAGTTACAGTGTTATATACTTGAGGATTTTCCAAATTCTTTAAGGGAAGTCTTGCCACAAATCCACTTTCTTTTTTAGAAAATCTGTTGACATTCTTCATGATTACCACTTCCTGTATCGCCTGAATATTTTCTTTGGTCAGTTGATAATCCAGGGTTGTACTTTCTCCTGCTTTTACCTCAACAGGAATACGAATTTCTTTAGATCCTAAAATTTGTAATTTTACGGTATAAGAGCCTGCATTTATATTAGTAAAACGGTAATTTCCCTCATCATCCGTCAAGGTTTGACGATCGGTTTCCAATAATGAAACGGAAATTGCTCTTAAAGGCTGCCCATCTACCATATTAACCTTACCGGTTATTCCACCTTGAAGGTCTTGTGCATGGAATTGAGTTAAACTTATCAGGGAAAAGAAGAAAATCAGAAATGGCTTAGACCATTGTACTATTTTATTGGTTAAAACATCGTTTTGTTCTGCTTTATGGGCATGAGTTATCGACTTCATCAGAAGTTCACATTCACTTGGTAGTATCATTTTTCAGCCTTATTTAAACTAATTATAAATAAAGTGCAAAATAACGGATAAACAAACTTTCTCACAATATTAATTTGAATTATTCTAAATAAAAGATAAAAATCATCGTTTATTTACTCATTTTTTGATATGGCTTACCAACCATTACAGCCTATGTAGAAAAGAGTAAATCATCTTTTCCACATTTTACTAACAAGTTATCCACAATTAATATCGATTATGAAAGCTTACTTTCATTTATAAATTTTACTATTCCTAAATTCTTCCTAAATCAAGTCTTTATTTTGTCATGTTTTTAAACAGTATTTCAGAATTTTGAATAAACATTCTATTCATAAAGCTTGATACTTTTGTTTAGACAAAGTATTTTCTCTGCGTATCTCTGATATTTTTATCTAACCTTATGATTTCGCAGGTTTTAACATTAATCGTAAAGCAGCTATCATGATGTTTGATATAAAAAAAGTATTTATTATAATAGGGATAACAGGAGGCATGGGAAGCTTGGTCAAAGCACAGATCAGTCCTCCTGGTCTTGGGGATGCTAAAACAGCATTCTGGTCAGCATTGGGAGTAAAACATAATCTGGACTCTGTAGGAAAGAAACAAACTATGAGCTATATTGCTATAGGACGTAAGAGTACTCTGGATAATGACAATTTATTGGCAAAACAGGCTATTTTTGTATTAAACCATGAGGTTTATAATTCGTTTGCCCCGCATCAACAATACAGCTACGCCTTAAGCTACCGCCGACAACCTGAATATGAAAAAGAAGCTCCTTACAACAAAGAAGGTATTGAACAGGAATTCAGAATCTATGGTCGATACGCCTATACTTTCGATCTTGGGAAAAAGCTAAAACTTAAAAATACGGTTCGCCAGGAATTCAGAAAGTTTTTCGATGCTGATTTTCATAAGGTGGATGAAGATTTTCAGCTGAGAACCCGTGTTAAAAGCCAATTGACCTATAATTTATCTCCAAAGAATAATCAGAAGCTGGCATTAAGTGCTGAAGCATTGTTTTCCATCAGTCACTTCAACGAACATGATCAACACTGGAATTCTTTTGGATATCGGGAAATGCGTCTGTCTGCTTACTATATGTTCAATATTCCCAATTCTCCTTTCACTGTAGACATTGGGTATATGGAAGATCTGATCAGAGGAAGCCAAAGCATTCATCATGGCGGAGTACACTATCTGGCTGCAGACCTCATCTGGAATATTCCATACAAAAAGAAGGTAACAACTAATGAAGATCATCTTGACTAAAAGGTATATGAACTCATAAAAAATCCCAACCATTTCTGGCTGGGATTTTCGTTGGAAAATATAAGATTCTCCGCAATATAATTAAGTATGAATGTTGGTGTAAAATTTTAGTTGCACAACGTCAAAAACTGCCGGCTCATCTGTACTTTGAATTTTGCTTCTGCTCTTGACTGGGCATAAATCGTATGTTCAAAAGCCTGGATGATTTTTAATTTCTGATCAATAAATTCTGCAATCTGTACAACAGAAAAAAGAAAATCTCTATACAGCGCCATATCTACAGTCTGCCCATAATATGGAAGATAAGCTTTAAGAAAAGGAAGGGTCATCTGATGTTTATTGTAGCTGACACAATACCCTGCTCCTTCCCGGGAAGTCACAATATCAAAATCATTGATGTAATCTAGAATATTTCTGCTGCCACTCAGAGCTTCTTTATTTTTGGAGCAATAGCGATTGATCTTATCCAGAATATGTTGAGCATATTCCATCATGGAAATGGTCTTCCATTCAAAAACGTGATTCATTCCTTTTTTAGGTGATTTTCCATTTTCACAGCCTGTACAGAAAGAAATTCCTATTCTTTCATGATATGGAAAGAAGCAGTCTTTAATTTCAATCGTTGCATCAGCCTGCAGACTGTCATCAGCAAAGTTATAATAGAGATAAGGACTGTATAAACCTGCAAGGGCCTTCAGATAATCTGCTTCACTTGCATTATGATATTCTTCAAACCATTTTTCAAGGTGATCGTAATAATGGTTTTCAAAGTCGTGAAAGTTTAAGTAAAGTGGCAATTCCATAGCTCTGTAATTTTGATATGACAAAGCTATTACCGTAATGCGACAAAACTTGACGTATTATTTTTTTTGAGAAAAAGATGAAATAGAAATATGAAATTTTGAACAGTAATCATCAACCTAAAATACCAACAAATATATGTCTATAGTAAATTTGTTAGGCAAGTGAATAGTCAATTCCCTAGTCTACATTACACATCATGAAACACGCATCACGCATCCCAAAAACTCGAACCACTCACCCCGAATCCCGATCTACTTATCATAATTCTTCATCATAAACTCAAAGTAGTGAATCATCTTCAGGTAGTTATCTATACTAAGATATTCGTTGGTACTGTGAATACTCTGCTGTTCGGAACTATTGATTCTAATAGGCATAAATCTGTAGACGTTTTTGCTTACGATTTCATATTTACCGGCATCTGTTCCGGCCATGGTAAGGTATGGAGAAACGATAGCTCCCGGATAAATCTCTTTGACACCAGCTTCAATAAGCTTAAAAGCTTTTGTTTTGGATGATGATATCGCTGAAGCTTCTCTTGTATTATCAATTTCTTCTACTTCAACATCGAAGCCTTTGGTTGCTTTTGCAATATGCTCACGAACATCTTTCACTGTATTTCCTGGAAGAAGTCTAAAATTAACAACAAATTCCACTTCAGGAGACAGCACGTTGGTTCCGTCACTTCCTTTCATCATCGTTAATGCTGTTGTAGTTCGTACCAGCGCATTGGTGGTATTATTTTTTGTTAGCTGTGAAATCAATACAGGTTTTAGAAGCCATTGATTCGCCAATGCCATTCTCGTTGTAAACGGCATAGCTCCGCCTATATTATCAAAAAATTCTTTTACTAATGGAGTAATGACAGGTTTCATCTGATGATCTTCCAGTCTTTGCATAATAACGGCTGCTTTTCCAATTGCACTTTCCATAGGTGGCATTGAAGAGTGCCCTCCAAGGCCTTTCACCTTTATTTTGGCAGAAAGAAAACCTTTTTCAGCACATCCCACCACCGCAACGTCAGCATCTACGCCAGCGACATTTCCTTTTCGCATAATCAATCCTCCTTCATCATACACTGCATCGAATTTCAATCCTTTTTTCTTAAAATATTCTGCAATCTGAATGGCTCCATTCTTTCCGCCAACTTCTTCATCAAAACCAAAAGCCAGGTAGATGTCACGCTGAGGAGTTTGTTTGCTTTTAATCAGGTTATTCATGGATTCCATTAAAGAGAAAAGCATTCCTTTCATATCTATTGCTCCTCTACCATAGATTCTTCCATTAGCAACCGCTCCTGAAAAAGGGGCAAAATCCCAATCTTCCGCAACTTTTGAAACAGGATCTAGTGGTTTATCATCTGGTCTGAAAATGTTTTCCTCAGTATTTTTTACATCTGCATCTCCCGGAGGAACCACATCTATATGGGAAAGGAATACAATAGGCTCCAGCTTTGGATTACTCCCTTTCAGTTTGAATACAAGTCCGTATTTATTGACCTCAACATTTTCTGTGTTTTGATACACCAATGGGTAAGTTGATTTCAAATATTCTTTAAATTGATCAAAAGGTGCATAATTGAATTCACCTAAGCTCCCTGTAGAAACAGTAGGGATCTTTATTCCTCCTGAAAATCTTGCCACCGCTGAATCATTTTTTGCAGGTTTCCATCCTTCTGCATCTCCGAATGAGTTTTTCTTAAAAGGATACGTATACGTTTTAATCACTACGACTGCAGCCAGGATAATAAGAATTCCAAGAAGGGTTAAAAGAACTTTTTTCATAACAGGATGATTTTGTGAAATGGTTTGGTTCTATAAATATACTAAAGTATTTGGTCTTTAACAATTTTGCCTCTTTGCTTTCCTTTTATTGATCAATAAAAAGGCTGTTTCCTGAGAAACAACCTTACCATTTTATAAAGACAAAGTATTTTTATTTATTCCTTACCTGCAGTATCCAATGGATAATATCACTCAAAACAAGTTCTGTATTCCCAATATTACAATGATTTTCAGCTAAATCATTCTTCGTATACATTTTATAAGTAAGCGATTTTACATTCGGTAAAGCATCAATGACTCTTTTATAGAGTTCAACCGGGATAAAGTGGTCTCCATTAGAACCAAGCAACAAAAAGTCTTGTGTAATCTGTGATCCGATACTTTCCATTTCAAAATTCTGAGCCTTTTTGATGTAATCATAGGGTGTTTCTACATTCATACTGAACATTCCATGCTGCATGGCCCATTTTACTAAAGGATCTATTTCCATTTTCTTTTGAATCAATTCATTGACTGTATTTTTGTCTTCTGCATCCATCAGTATTCTTAATTCATCAGGTACTTTGGTGAGGATCACATCATAAAAACTAGGCATAATTCCCCATGCCACAACTCTTTGAATACGACTTTCAAATGCTGCTGCTCTAGGTGCCAACATTCCTCCTAACGATAGCCCGATAAGGGTTACATTGTCCAACTGATAAGCATCCAAAATAGCTTGAATAGGCTTTTCCCATTTATAGGTATAATAAATACCGGATTCTCTTAAAGCTCCACCCTGCCCCGGCCCGTCAAAAATATAGACGGCAATTCCTTCGGATACCAGACGCTGCACTACCGGTAAAAATTCTTCCATATAAGAATCATTTCCTCCATGAATAACCACCGTATCTTTTATGTTTTGCTTTGGAAGACAGATCCAAACGGGTAATTTTCCATTTTCATAAACTACCTCATCCCTTTTTATTTCCTGCTCAAAAGTGATTTTGTGGTAGTCATAAAATAAAGATTTTGATTGAGCGTACAATCGCGATTTTTCTGCTGTTCCATCAGCCTCAAAAAACTCTGCCATTCTGTAATATCCAATGGCTTTAGGAATCTGTTGGCTGGCTTCTGCTTCTTTAGCCAGAGTGCTCATCTCTTTTACCCAATCTTCCGTAGTGCTGATTCTGGAGGCTATTGTTTTTATTTCTTCCAGATCACCATTCCCCCACATTAAGGTTCTGTTCAGTTGAAAATTAAAATTGGCTTCATCATGTAATTGATAGGTTCCTTTTTTCATTATGCTTCTATTTTGGTGAAAAAATGATATGCTGTATTTCTTTAATTCAGTCCATACCTTTATTAGCTAAGCTTTTTCGAAAGTAGTCTTAAAGTTTAGCTTTTTTTTTCGCCTAGATTAAAAAAGGATTATTTCTGCTGAGCTCTTACTTTACTCAATTGTTGCTGGGTCATTCCAAGATACCCTGCAATATACCCCAGATTAATTCTCTGGAGCCAGTCCGGATGAGCGGTCACAAAATCATTGTAACGCTGATCCGTTGTTTTGATCTGCTGATCCATCAGTCTGTTTCCCATCGTAATTAAACTTTGGGCAAATAGATCTTCCATAAACTGCTGTATTTCCGGATTACTTGATTTCAATTCCAAAAGCTGGCGGTAAGGCAGTCTGAATATTTCACTATTGTCTTCGATGACTTCAATTCCAAAGGGAACTGCTTTTCCGGATAACACACTTGAAAATAGGGCTATAAAACTATGATCTGAACTGATCCAATGGGTATGATCCTGAGCTTTATCATCATAATAAAAGATTCTGGCCACTCCTTTTTTAATATAAAATAAATCGCGGTGAACCTGATCAATATCCATCAGTACTTCCCTTTTCTTATAAATCGTACTATCAAAAAGATGAATGAAATTTTCGATGATTTTAAGGTTCTTTTCACTAATCATTTTTAGATGAATTTTCAGATAAGGATAAGGTCAGCCTATTTACACTCACTCATTTGATAAGTAAGCTAAGGTAATGATTAAAATAGATCCTGAAAGAAATATAAGTCTTGATTAAAAAAAGTTTTATCAATTCAAAATTTCGTTCATCTGCGTTAGAACAACGGGCTTTCCATCGGTGATTAAAATAGTATGCTCATGTTGCGCCATATAGCCGCCTTTATTTCCTACCATAGTCCAGCCGTCTTTCAACTCTACAGCCAGGCTTGAGGAAGTAGAAATAAACGTTTCAATAGCCACTACCGAGTTTTTCTTAAAACGTCTGGTGTCAAAACGATTTTTATAATTCAATAATTCATCGGGTTGTTCATGTAAGCTTCTTCCTACCCCATGTCCGGCAAGGTTTTTAATCACCTTAAAACCTCTTTTCTTAGCTTCCGTCTCCATCAAAAACCCAATATCAGCTATTTTTACGCCACCCTTGATGTTATCAATCGCTTTTTGAAGAATATCTTTAGAAGCATCTACCAGTTTCTGATGCTGGTTGATATCTTTACCTATCACAAACGAACCTCCATTATCTGCCCAATATCCGTTCAGTTCAGCAGAAACATCAATATTGATCAGATCACCTTCCTTCAAAATCCTTTGATCTGTTGGAATTCCGTGACAGAATTCATTATCAACACTGATACAAGTCCAACCCGGAAATCCATACGTAAGGTAAGGTGCAGATTTGGCTCCGAAATCAGCAAGTATTTTAGCACCATATTCATCGAGTTCCTTTGTAGACATACCAGGCTGCGCATATTGCGTCATCTCTTTTAAAGTATAAGCTACCGCTTCACTCACTCTCTGCATTCCGATCAACTGATCATCATTGGTAATTGACATGATTTTATTTTTTTGATTGAGTATGAATTTCAATGCTAAAAAATTTCTATAGCCATTGAAAAACACAAAGTTAAAGAAAAAAGATTCTTTTTATTAGGAAAATACAATCTAAATAGTTCTTAATGAAATTCTTGCCGTTTCTATGTCTTTTATTTTGATTCTTGTAAACTTAGTTTTAATGGTACTGTAAATAATCCGGAGAATTTCTCTTGTTCTGTTTTGTATATGAAAACAGAACAATAAAACCACTGCAGTTGCAGCGGTTTTATTATTTACATCATGGCACAAGCATGACTCTTGGTTTATTATATTTATTCTGGATAAGGATTTCTACAGGATTGGAGTCTTTCACAAGAATAAAAACACAAAAACCTCACAATATGTAAGTTTTTTTTATTTAAAGACGCAAGCCGGAAGCTCGTGCTAGCGGGGGCTAAATAACAACCCCACTGCAAAAGCGGTGGGGTTATTCTTATCTGTTCAAAGTTATAAACTTTGCGGAATGAATCCTTCTTCTAATTTTACAATAAAATCATTTTCAATTTCAGTAAGTTTATCTTTTGAAATCTTTTGACTTATAAAATTATTTTCTTGTAAATACTCATCAAAATCATTTTCCAGATAAAAGTTTTTATCATTTTCTAAATAATAAATTAAATAAGATGGCCATATCCAATTACCATCAGTGTAATATATTTGAGGACTAATGAAGTCTTGACTTTCTACATTAATAAAGACCCCCATCCAAGCTAAAGCTACTTCTCCATTTTTTAAATAATCAAGAATTTTATTTTTATTTACACTATTATAAATTTTATTATTTCTATATGTTTTTAACTCCAAAGCCTCGGGAATTGGATCATATTCTTTTATAAACCCTAAATATTTCATTGTTATTTTATTGTTGTATTGTAAAATGTTCTAAATCTTCCTCCCCCAAAAATTTGATAACTACCGTCTTCTAATACCCTAACTAAGTTTGTAGAAGCTATTATTGGAAATTTTAAATGTCATTTCCTAGACAAAATCTTTTTTTGTTAGAATAATTACACTCTGTTCTGCTTTAGGTAAAGATATAAAATTGCTTAAGGGAAGCAATAATTAAGAAAAATGCCACACGAAAGGATTCGTGCGACAGCAGGGGAGTAAAACTTTTGCTAATCTATAAAACAAAACCCACCGCAATTGTGGTGGGTTTATGTTATTTACAGCTCAAAGTCACAGACTTTGCGCAGCGGGGAAAACGCTACATTCGATAAAGAGATCGTAGAGCGTATTAACGATATCCAAAATTTTAAAACTAAACAGGCGTTTGCTAAATAACATAAAAATCACTGCAATTTTACAGTGGTTTTTTTTTATTTATCTGCCACACGATAAAATCGTGCAGGAGCAGGGTTACAAGTCAGCGCGAGTGGGAAATTTATTTATTTTTGCTTGTTCAAAATATTTAGAAGCAGGCATAATTTCCATCCCAAGAAGCCTTCCGTTTTTATCAAATAATAAACCTATTTCATTTTTCAACTCTTCTGGCCACAATTCTTTTTCGTAATTTCTTAATTCTTCCTCAAGGTTTTCTACAAACCATATATATAAGCCATCAACTTCTTTATCGTATTCGTAAATCATAATTTTAATATTAAGGTAATTTAAACCCTTTATCAGGTCTGATACTCATTATAATATTTCGTGTTTCATCAACAGCTACTTTAACCCCATTGTGATTATAAATTTTAATAATATTTTCAGAAAATTTTCCTGTTCCTGATTCAGTTATAACCGTTCCTGCTTTTTTAGCACCAACTATAGTATTACTAACCATTTCTTCAGTAGCACCTCTTCCTAATCCACTTTTTCTCCAAGCATGATTAGATACTTCAAAACCTTCTATTATTGAATTCTTATCTATTGGTGTTTTAGTAGCTGGAAATAATTTTCCAATTATTTTACTACCAAAACCTCCTGTTGCATAATCAAGTACTGCACTTTGCACCAAAGGATTTTCAGAGACTTGCATTTGGAGTTCTGTTTTTCCTCTCGAATCAGGAATGGAACTAATTGTAGCACCCCAAGGATCGCCAGATGAAGGTGCTGTACCTAAACCGCCTCCTTCTGAGTAAGGTATTCTGAGAGTATTTTGGTATCCTTCTGAGTTAAAGGTATCTTTATAACTTGCATTTGTAGTGTGGGAAGATACTGTCCAAGTACCATTGTTACCTTTATCAACAGTTGTATTGTAAAAACCGGAACCTAATTTATCAGCCCATTGTTCTGCATGAATTCTAGCATCCGATTTGAAAAGGTTATTAAAAAAGCCAGCACCTCTAACCCACCTTCATCAGGATCTGTAAAATTAATTGGGTTATTTACAGTATAATTATATGGAGAATATCCTCTATACATTTCCGCTAGCGGATCCACAACACCCCATCTACCAATATCTGGCATATAAAACCTTGCGCCGTAATCATACATTCCTGTCTCCTGCAATTCCTTCCCATTATACTTATAATTATATGTAGGATTTCCAATCGAAGCATTATATCCCTTATGCTTTAGCCCAAACGGATAGTAATTACTTTCTTCAATGACTTCTGCTCCTGTAGTTCCTTTCTGGTAACTCATCCTTATATTACCTAAATGATCTACATAATTGTAAATATAAGTATTTTTTAAAAAATCATAATACCCCTCTGATGTGGGTACAAATTGTAGATTTGGTGAAGGTGGTGGGCAATCCAAGCACCCTAATCCTGCTTCCTCTAAAACATACTGGAACCCATCTAGATAATCTGTAATGGTTTGGGCAAGACTTATGTTTCCCTGCCAGTCTCTTTTATAATAAGAATACATTTTTTTAAGCTTAACACCGTCCGTTCTGTACAAATAGGAACTGATACTTCCAGACGGGCTTTTATTATTATCCTTAGTTACATAGACAGGAAGGTTTAAAAAATTATACGTTATTGAATTTATGTTTTTATCTAAATGATCAATCATATTACCATTAGCATCATAAGCTATAGGATTTCCACCGGTAGGATATCCCGAAAAATTCCCGGATGCATCTGATACAGAAGCTAATCTATTACCTTGGTATGTATAATATAATTGATCTATCTGTATAGGATTATTGCCATCTGATTGCCCATATCGGTCTAATCGGCTAATATTACCATTAAGGTCATATTGCAGCCATTCGTTATAAGCACTTGTAATTTCTACTGTTGAACCTGGTTTACTATAAAAAGCATGAAACATTCTGTTTAAGCTGTCATAACTATAATTGTACCTTCTATAAATACCATCTGTAGAGGTTTTCCAGTCGACCTCTGTAATATTACCATTAAACCTGCCTATTATTGATGCTGGATTGTTATACTTCATTTTATATCCGAATAAATCTCCATTAAGATTCGAAGGATCATTAATCTGACTCTGACATTATATTTATAGTCAACTTGTTGAAGCGAATAACCTAAAGAAACTCCACCTACTTTTTTAGATTCCAACTGGGAAAGTTCATTATATGTATTCTGGGTAAGGATTTCTACAGGATTGGAATCTACCTGATGCTTATGAACCAATAGTCTGTTCTGGTGATCATATTCAAAGTTTTCCGTAATCACTCTTTCTGTATCGGTATCTAATCTCTTATGTCGGGTGATGACCTGCTGGGCCACTCCCGCAAAATCCAGTTTGGATTCTGTCTTGGTATATCCGCCCAAATGATTGATAGAATGTGTTCCAATCGCTCTTCCTTTGGTATCGTAATAGGTGTAGTTTTTGGTCAAACGGCTTCTGCCGTCATAACGGGTACAAGAAAGAAATCTAACAAGTAAGAGATAATTCACTTATTTTATATCACTAAATACTGAAAAAATATTCTAAAAAACTCAAGGAAGTATATAAATATTAAAGGCCACCAAATTTGGTGGCCTTTAATATTTATATTGTCCCGTCCTGAAATAAGTTGACAACTAATCGACTTATTTATGAAACATCAAGGATTAACAAGAGAAAAGCGTACACAAAAGGACTATAGTATAGCCTTTAAATTAAGAATTGTTTCTCAAGTAGAAAACGGCGATTACACTTACAAGCAGGCTCAAAAAGAGTATGGTATTCAGGGAAAGAGTACCGTTTTGGTTTGGTTGCGAAGATATGGTAACTTAGAGTGGAGTAAACCCAAACT
>NZ_WXVU01000030.1 GCF_009900745.1 Chryseobacterium sp. c4a
TACCATTGACGGTGCTAATCGCCGAACCGAGGCGACATTTTGTGCTTTCAAAAATGTTGGAAGTAAGGATGGTATTATACTAAAGAATTCTATGCCAAATAATCCGGAAAAGTATATTCGAMACGTTGATGGTAAGGTTTGGGCAGATCCTGCCCTTAAAAGTATTTCCAATCAAAATACATTTGCCCAGGATATGGTATGGAAGGTTATTGATCCGTTATGGAATGTTGAGCCCGTAACCAATTTGGARTTAGACAAACCAATCTCGCTTCAGGTAACTAGTTCTGGATTTATGGATCGTGTGCTCAGACATAGTAAATCCAAAGGACGGACGGATGTAATCAATTCTAAAAGTAATGTAATAGATCGTAWGGATGCTACATTTACTGTAAGAAAAGGATTCAGCAATAAATCATGCTATTCATTTGAATCTGTGAATAACCCCGGAAAATATCTATACGCCCCATCCGGAGATAAAGGACAGCAGATAGGCGTTGGTACCATTGACGGTGCTAATCGCCGAACCGAGGCGACATTTTGTGCTTTCAAAAATGTTGGAAGTAAGGATGGTATTATACTAAAGAATTCTATGCCAAATAATCCGGAAAAGTATATTCGACACGTTGATGATAAGGTTTGGGCAGATCCTGCCCTTCCAAGTATTTCCAATCTAAATACATTTGCCCAGGATATGGTATGGAAGGTTATTGATCCGTTATGGGGTGAACATGATATTGATCCTGGCACTTATATTCTGTACTCGAAGATCAATACTTTGAGTGCTTTAAGTGCTCTGGATTGTGGAAAAGCTAATAGTACTCCGGTGGTCTTGTGGGGAACCTATAGGAATCCAAATGATTGTCAAAAATGGAAGTTGACTGAAGCAGGAGATGGTTATTATAAACTGAAGCCTCTACACGCTTCTTCCATGACATTGGATGTTGTCAATACCGGTACCACCAATGGTACATTGACGCAATTATACAAAGACAACGGTTCTAATGCCCAAAAATGGAAGATCACACACGTTGGGAATGGGGACTATAGTCTGTCTCCTGTCAATGCCCCGGATAAACAGCTTGACGTAACAGGAGGAGATGACAGAAATGGTACTAGGATTCAGATTTCTACACGCAATCCCTCTTCCAATTCTCAGAAGTGGATACTGGTAAAGCAATAGGTTTTTTATAATGTAATAAGTCATAGAGACTGTCCTCAAAAGGAGTATTTTATCTTTTTGAGACAGTCTCTTATTTTTTACTTTAGCCATTAAACATATATCTTACCATTTATCTGGGTATGGATACCAAGCAAATTGCCAATCTTCTGAACGTAGAGCCTAAAAGTGTGAGAATGACCAAATACCGATTGAAAAAGAAATTCGGATTGGATGAAAACATGGCTTTAGAGACTTTCTTACAGGGTGTATTTTCTGAGTAAGCAATGACAAAAGCTTTATCATAAAAACAATCTATCAAAGTACTGTCATTTAATTTCTGCATCGTTTAAAAAAAAATCTGATGCAAATTATAATTTGTGTACAATTTGTGTACAATAGAAAATAATACATTTTTTTCCTAATTATTACTTTGGTTTTAAAATTTCTTTCTAAACAATACTTCATCCTATTTCTATTTTTTTCATAATTTCTTTATACCCTGCTTAAATTTAAAGGAATAAGCCTGCCAAATTGAGTACACATTACGGATTTCCGTAATGAAATATTACAATATATCTACAAATTTAATCCCACAAAAGTGATGTAATATTTTTTAGTTTTGGGAATATCAACGTTGAAAAGATTCTGCATTTAATACATATGTGTACAGTATTCATTAAATATTAGAATGATCAAACCCATGTCAGGGATTGTATGACAAATTAATTTATTAAACAAAAAACTATCAAAAATGAAAAAATTAGTTGGAATGAAGAGAAACTTCTCTTCAACGGAAAACAAGAAATTACAAAGACAAGATTTGAAATTAATTCAAGGTGCAGGAAATTACAGTTATGTAGCAACAGATGGTGGTGCAGAGTGTTATGATAAACAGACCTGGAAAGACAATGAACTTAAAAATACATTATATATAGGCAACTGCTAATATTTAATGAGCTATAGAGGAAAATAATTCCTCTATAGCTTTATTATCCATAGCAAATCGATCATCTGTTTTTATATCATTACTAAAAACTTATATGTATGGGAAAATTTTTTTTATACTTATCTTGTATTACAATTTTGTTTATTATTTCTTCCTGCAAAAACAGAAACTTAAATTATATTACTTACTATAATCAAGTAAATAATATTGATAGTATTTACCGCTTTAAAAAAGATATCCAGGCCACTGTAAAACAATATAAAAAATTATTCAGACAATACCCTCCTTTAAATCAAAATCGTATCGAAGAGTATGAAACTTATATCAGACTCTCTGATCAGCAGCATAAAAATTTTGGTGGAAAGAAGAGCCTTCATAAACTTATTTTTTTAGTTGCTCCCTATTGGCAGTACAAAAAAAAGGATAGCACACTTATGAATTTGTTTCAAAAAAATGGCATAACACCCCAAGAAATGGAACAGGATATTGCAGAATGGAAAAGTAAAAATAACAGAAAACTGATAGATTCTTTCAGCCTTGCTTTTCAGCGTGATCAAGACAGTCGCAAAAATAATTTGGACATTATTAAAAATGACAAAAAGAATGCTGAAATGCTTAAGTGGATGTTTGAAAATGAAGGATTTCCAAGTATACAAAAAATTGGCTTATGGAATAATAATTTATTTATGCCTGTCGGTCCTTTACTCCTTCATATGGCTGATTATGATGAATATCACCAATATTTCAAGACCAAAATATTAGAATATATAAAATCAGGCGAATGCCCTCCTCGGGATTATGCTGCTATGATAGACCGATATTATCTGTATGTCCTTAAAAAGGATCCTCCTTATTACATATATATAGGACAAAGTTCTGTAAAAGATTCTACAGCTATCAATCGTAACCGAAAAAGCATAGGATTACCAAGTATAAAACACGGGTATGCCATTATAAAAGATTATAATAAAAAGAATAAAGCTGAAAAATGATTTTGATTATCTCACAAAATCAAGAGACTACAACTACTGAGGTCATAAAGTGGTTAGTAAAAATGAATAAAAGTTTCATTCGTGTTCATGAAGATGAAGTTTTTAATATCAAAACAAAAAATGGAAGAATTTATATTGAAAGCTATAGAAATTGTTTTTTTATCGATGATATCACCAGTGTCTGGTACAGACGAGGTGGTTTACAATTCAACAGATTACAGTATAAAAATAATTCTATTAACCTGAGTATGGATGAATACCAGCATTGGTTAGAAGATTATGTTAGAAAAAAGCTGGAATCAAAAAAACATATTAACAAAGAAAGTACCAGTGATATTAATAAATTATGGGTATTGGAACAAGCACAAAAATATGGTTTAGACATTCCGCCTTATTTCCTGGCTGATAATACTGATGATGTGAAATTGGGTAAAACCATCATGAAAACTATAGGTGAAAATCCAAGAATGGAAAACATTATCAAAAATTCCAGCGGTATGATGTACACTTCTATCGTTCAAGAACGTGAAACCAGACCTTTCTTCACGACCTTCTTTCAGGAAAAAATTGAAAAAGATTTCGAAATCAGAAGTTTTTATCTGAATGGAAAAACATGGTCAACAGCCATTTTCTCTCAAAATGATGAACAAACTAAAATTGATTTCAGAAAATATAATACTAAAAAACCTAACAGAAATGTACCTTATCATCTTCCCAAAGATATTGAAGAAAAAATACGGCTATTAATGTTATCCTTAGATCTCAACTGTGGTTCTTTAGATTTTATTAAAAGCGGGGATAAACATTATTTTTTAGAAGTCAATGCAGTAGGTCAGTTTCTTGGCTTATCAATTAAATGCAATTATTCATTAGAAAAAGAAATAGCAGAATATCTATGAAAAGAAATTTTATATCAAAAGAAAAAAAGCAACTTCCTCTTATTTACAAATGTGTAGAAGTGGTAAAAAATAAAACAAGAGAAAACTCTGGTGCTGTTACCATAGAATGTGAAAAATATCAGACAAATCGCTACGTAAAACTAAAACCCAGTAAATTTTTGGTCAGAATTTTATGAAATATTTTAATTTATTTTCTAACATTCTGATTACAAAAGGTGCTACAAGAATCCTTGTATCAGATTTGCAGAGAAATACATCAGAATTGTATCCGCTGGAATTTTATGAATTGATTGAAGATTTAAAGGTTCATTCTATTGAAAATATTCTCAATCATTACGATGAGGAGTCTCAAGAAATTTTGGATGGCTACCTCAACCATCTTCTTGAAAAAGAATATGGTTTCATTACTGAGAATAATTGGGCTGATAATTTCCCATCATTATCTCATGAATACACTGATTCTAGTACTATTTCCGATATTTTTATAGAATTCAACAACCTAGAGTTTCTTTGTAAGATAAAACATTCAATGGAAAATTTAAGGAGCAGACATCTGATTATATTCTGTGAAAATAATCTTACTGAGGACGAAATTCTGGCAATTGATTTTCTGTTTGAAAATACACCTTTAGAAAACATTGATATTTATCTCCCTTATCATAACCAGATGGACGTTCGTTGGTTTCAAAAACTAAATGAAAAAGTATCCAGAATAAGCAACCTTATAGTATATCGTTCTGTATTGCGGTCAATTAAACTAAACAGTAAACTTCGTTTCATTATTACTTTTACAACAGAAGACCTAAAAATATCATCCTGCGGAAAAGTAGACGTAAAGTATTTCAACACCAATCTCCCCAAAGTTTTGGAAGCTATCAATTACAATTCCTGTCTGCATAAAAAAATGGGGATTGATAAAGAAGGCAATATTAAGAACTGTCCTTTAATGCCGGAAAGCTTTGGTAACATTCAAAAAATAAGTCTTGAAGAGGCATTAGCTCATCCTGATTTCAAAAGATACTGGAATATTACCAAAGACAGCATAGAGGGCTGTAAAGACTGTGAATTCAGGTATATCTGTACAGATTGCAGGGCATATACTGAACGTTCTCATCATAAGGAAGGCATAGACGTTTCAAAGCCTTTAAAATGCGGTTATAATCCTTATACCAATGAATGGAAGGAATGGAGTAAAAATCCATTGAAAAAGAAAGCCATCCGCTATTATGACTTGCAGAAAATAAAATAGCTTTTAAACAATGTTTAAAAGCTATTTTTATATCGAAATAAGAATCTAATGAAACTCTTATTTAAAAAACTTCCATTTCGGAATAATGGCCAACATTCCAAATCCTGTAAAAAGGAAAAGATTGGTAACATCCGTATACAGGAAAGTAGACAGATAATAGTTATGCATAAAAAAATGCAGTACCAATAAGGCTGGGAACATGATAATTCCTACTTTCTTGTAGAAGAACATCAGGATCAGTCCTATCATCATCAAGGCATCTATTGAAAAGATAATATAAAAGTACCCTCTTGGGATGTCCAGGTATTCATGCTGAAGGTATTCATCAACATCTATTCCCAGTCCCATTACGGTAAACAACATCAAGGCAGCAAATGCCAGTACAAAACCCCATCCTTTCTTCGGATCTTCGTCAAAATAGCTGTATTCTTCCATAGGTACAAAAATAAAGAACTTATGAGAGATTTCATAAGTTCTTTTATAGTTATTCGTTTAAAATTTGAATTAAATAGAGATCGCGTTAATCAGTCTATTTTTATCACTTAGGAATTCTTCCATAGAGATCATACTTTCAGTTCTCATTACGTCCTGAATGTCGTCTATCTGATAAATAATTCTTTTAGCATCATCAGTATTCTTAGCTCTTACTTTACAGAAAATATTATATTTCCCGGAAATAACGCTAGCCTCGATTACGTTAGGAATAGTTGACAATTCTTTCAATACTTCCTGAGTACGGTTTGATTTTGTCAAAAGGATTCCGATGAAAGCTGTAAAGTGATAATCCAGCTTACCATAATCGATGTTTAGAGATGATCCCAAAATAATACCTGCATCTTCCATCTTTTTCACTCTCACGTGAATTGTTCCAGCAGAAACATCCATCTGCTTAGCAATTTCAGTAAAAGGCATTCTTGTGTTTTCTACTAAGAAATCAAGAATCTTCTTGTCTATTTCGTCCAGTTGATAGTTCATATTAGTTAAATTACAATTTCTTTAAAAAATCTATGTATTTTTTGCAAATTTACGAAAAATAATTTAACTAAAAAAAATATCTCAAATATTAACAATAATTAACACGGATGATAAAAATCATTAAAATATTCCGATTATTTAGCATTTGATTTTATAGAATCTGTTTTTATTTCGGCTTTATCTTCGGATACTTTTTTATCTTTTTTCTTCTTTTTAAACAAAGAATTAAAGCTTTTACTCCACATCACCCCTACTCCATAGGCCTGATTAGCAGTTCCGTTTGTACTGATCATCCCAATGTTGGTAGGCTTAGAGTATCCTCTTACCAATAAAGTTCCATCATTCTTTTTAGATAAATCATACTCTATGGATCCTTCTCCTGACAGATAATTATTCTGAGCTCCGGTTGTACTGGCTTCTGTTTTAGATAACGGAATACCCAATCCGGTTTTGATATTCACCCTTGGTGAAAGAGCCACACTCACCCCCGCATTCGCTCTATCTGCTGTATTTGAATTCTGGTCACCTTTCACATAATTCAGGTCAATCTGAAATTCATTACTCATGGTATTAAGAACAGATCCCAGCTGCTTCAGAAGCATGTTGTATCCTTGCGATTCTGCAACATTACCCATATTTACTTCTACTCCACCACTATTCGATACGTTAAATGTGCTCAACAAAAGCACAGAACCAAATTGGAGTACTTTTTCTCCTTCCTGACTCATTTTTGCGGCCAATGTTTCTCTCACCTGGCTGGATACATCCATTGCCGTTACATTCAACTCCACTTTAGGGTCTACCAACGACTCGGTAATATTAGCCTGCAAGAGAATACTGATAGGCTGTAATTTTCCCATACTCAAATATTCCCCTACGTTGGAAACCATTCTAACATAGTTAGCTGTAATATCCAACGCTGGTTTCATCGCATCACCATCCCATCTGATGCTGCTGTTTTTTTGAATCTGGAAGGTTTTATTAAGAATTGCTTTAGAAATAAAGGTTCCGTTATCCACTTTATAAGTACCATTCATGGCAATATTTCCCTGTCTATTCATGTGGAACCTCAGTGGTTCTGCAATCCCTTTTACAGTAATGCTTCCCACATCATCTCCAATAAGTACGTTTACAGTAGTTCCTTTATCTACAGCCAAATTGAAATCAATATCCATATTGGCTCCTGTTTTTTTCTTTTCTTCCAGTGTTACCAACCCGTCTTTTCCTTCTTTCAGGAACCTTAGCATTTTAAATTCTTCAACATTGGATGTCGAGCCTGAATTAAAGGTGAAAGTACTTCCATTAAGTGCTCTCATGTTAGGGGTGTTTATACTTAGACCGGATACAGGGCCGGAAACATACAGGTCACCTTGTCCATATACTCTTCCCCAAAACAAATCAGAATCTTTTTGAGTGGAATTCAGTACCAAAAGATTATCTGCTCTCATGATCAGGTCTACCCCCATTGAAGAAAGTGTTTCAAATCGGATCGCCCCGGAAATATTCCCCTTAGAGTTTGATCTTCCGTCATGCACCTCAATGTTGTTGAGAATTGCAAGTCCTTTGCTGAGCTGAATTACGGTATCATCAAATGAATAATCTACTCCGGTAAATAAAAGTTTTAATCCAAAATCTTTCAAGGCTATATCACCACTATAATCAAGGTTTTTAAGCTTTCCATTAATTTTAAGATCACCGGTTGCTTTTCCTCTGAGATTTCCAAAAATAGTATGCACAAACTGCTGGGTAAATGAAAGATCAAAATCACGCATTTCTGCCGTCAGATCAATATCAGGGGAAGCTGTATTATTGTTAACAGTACCTGTAATACTTAAACTATTGTTTCCTAACATCCCTGCGGAATGTACCTTTACATCAATATCATAGACGTTGAGTGAGAATCCGTTGGTAGCAGAAATTGAGATTTCTCCCATATCATTACCATTCATCTTAATATTATCTACGGTAAGATCCACCAAAGGCTGCAAAGTACTTTTATCCATCTTGATCTTTACACTTCCGTTGGCCAATCCTTTGATATCCATGCCATTTCCACCGGACTGCATTTCCAGTAATTTTTCTATTTCAAAATCGCTGATATCAGCATCTACATAAAAATCTTTGATGGATTTAAATTGTGCTTCTTTTATAAACAAAGCACTTTTATCAGAATAAACCCGTAGGTTTCTGATCTCAAAATCTCCAGTATTCTTTCTATAAGTAATGGAATGATTGAGCTCCGGACTGGTATCAATAGCCCAGGAGACTTCATTAAATTTAACTTCAGTAGGTTCAAACCTAAAGACATAATCACCTGCAGCATCTGTAGACTGATCTACATTAATTGCATATTCTTTGAGGTTTTCATTGATCTCATCCTCCGGGCTTCCATGTTTGAATACCGTAGCAAGATGCAAAGTATTTCCGTTCTCGTTATTTCCTTTAAGCTCGAAATCTTTGATGATATTTTTATTGTATTCCAATCTATTAACCCTTGCATACAACTGCTGAGCAAGATTTGCTGTATTGATCCTTACTTTAAGGCTATCTACCATAGCACTATCTTTGCTAAGGTTCTTTCTGCTGTTGATCTGATAATCAGGATTAGAAGTTGCCAAAGCGTTATCAGCATCGGTAATTTCTTCTTCTTTGGTCATGATATATTTCAGAGCCGTTGCATCCAGATTCAAAATTAGATTATTGGAATCTCCGTTGTATTCGCCTTCCACCAAAGCTCCATGAGGAAGTTTCAGATCCGGTAAAAAATAATTCACCAATCCTTGCTGAACATCAAATTTCATTGCAAAATTCTGTCCTCGATATAGTTTTCTTGGTGGTGGCCCCACAAGAATCCTTCCGACCCCATTCTCCACCATCCCTACAAGATCCGTAAGACTATATTTTCCCGATATTTTTCCGGTTGCAGCTCCTGGTGCATCTACATCAATAACGCGTCCCCCTGCTTCAATAAAGGTTTTTAGTTTAGCAGTAGGAATATTATATTTCTGAGTAGCCGTTGCAAAATGAAGATTATTAGCATTTACATCTAACGTAAGATCATTAATAGATGACATAGCCATCTTACCTTCTACCTGACCACTTACAATTTGGCTTCCCGGTTTATTGGTAAAATAATTCATGTTCAATTGGGTAACATCCGCATTTACATCCATCATAATTTTGGAAGTACTGAAATCTATTAACCCTTTCACTGTTGCTTTTGCCTGCTCATCATTTACCGTAATCAGCCCATTGTATTTTTTATGATCTAATAAACCGTCCAAATAAAGATTGTTAATCACTTTATCCATGATCTCAATGCTGGAAATCTGAGACTTGGTGGTAAGACGCATGGTATTTACATCAAAACTTTGTCCATTAAGCTCAAAATTACCAGAGATCAAGCCCACCGATTTATTTTTGGTGATAATAGAAGTATTAAGATCTTTTACATCTAAATGCCCTGAATATTTAGGCATAGCAGTGCTATACCCCGTTAATGAAAGTTTAGAAATTTTGGCTTGTCCTATCCCCGTTATTAAATTTCCGTTATCAACATATATCTGATCAGGATTTACTTTTGCTGTTCCGTTATATTTCAATTTCCCGAAATCATCAGCAAAATTCTTCATTTTACTGGAAATAAAAGTAGGCATCATAGCCTTTAGGTCTTTATAAGTAAAATCTGTAGAAAGATCTTTGGTCTCAATAGAAAAATGCCCATTCAACAGGTTATCAACCTTCATTGTTTTGGTAGCAATGTTCACATCAGGATTTCGGATCAGAAAGTTCTCTAAATGAAATTTATTTAAAGGGCCTGTCATTTTTCCTGAAAGATTGAATGGCTTGATATTATCCCAGTTGGTTACAAAATAACTAATATCATACCCGCTCACCTGACTGCCCTGGTTAATATTCATATCCCAACGTACTTTATCCGCAAAATCGGCCCATGAGCCATCATGAAGATTAAACTTAATGTCTCCTTGTAATAAAGTATGGTCTGTATTTAAGGTAAGGTCTTTTAATGACAAAAACTGCTTGGTTAAAGACAGTTCTGTTGAAAAGGTATCTACAATATGAGATTTTCCCCATCTGGAGGTAACAAAAGACATATTATTAATAAGCGCCGTAATATTAGGGCCAACAACCTTTACATTAGGAGCTTTTAAGTTAAATTTTGTAGCGGTAAGCCATTTCCCATGATCATCGGGAGAGTTTTGATTAACAATCGATACTTTAGAATCTATAATCTGTACTCTTGAGTTCAGCTGAAAAGGAGGTTTCTTGGGATCTCTTTTCTTTCCGTCATCAAATAGCTCTGTAAATCGGACAAAATTCGAAATACTGTCTCCTTTATAAGTAATCACCTTCACATCTGCATTCACAAGTGTAAGAGAATTGAAACTTAAAGAATTACTTTTTCCTGAGATCGCATTTGCAGCAAGAGAAATCCAATCAGAATCGGCACGAAACTCACGAGCCTGAATAAAATCTAAACCTTTATAATCTTTTACTTTTAATCCTTTTATGGTAACATCACCAAAGTAGTTTACATCTACACTTTCAGTAGAAAATCCGGATTTAAAATCATTATTCACAAGCTTCAAAGCCTGGTCTGCAGCCCATTGTTTAGTGACCGGAAGGTTGATGGCAATAAGAATCCCTCCGACAAGAACAATACCTAACCAAAATAGAATAAGGAGAAGCTTTGCCCACCAGGTATAGCTAGTGACATCTTTTATTGCCTGTTTTCCAAACTCTTCGGCGGTTTCTACAGGATGATTGATCGCATCTGAAGCCAATTCAGACGCTTCTTTCACTGTTTCCCGAACCTTTCCTTCTACATTTTCAACAGTCTTCTGTACCTGATCCCCTAGGTTTTCAGCTACAGATTTTTTATTCTCATTCTCGTTATTATTCTCTAACTTTGCCATTATTATGAGCGACTCTATAATTTTAGGTATTGAATCGTCTTGCGACGACACCTCAGCAGCTATCATCAAGGGGAATTCTATTCTTTCAAATATTGCTGCGAACCAGGCTATCCATAAAGAATATGGAGGTGTGGTTCCTGAATTGGCTTCGCGAGCCCATCAACAAAATATAATCCCCGTTGTTGAAAAATCTTTTACCAAAGCAAATATACAACAAAATGCAATTTCTGCTATAGGATTTACACGCGGCCCCGGACTTTTGGGATCACTTCTTGTAGGAACATCATTTGCTAAATCTCTGGCTATGAGTCTTAATGTTCCATTAATTGAAGTTAACCACCTTCAAGCGCACATTTTGGCCCATTTCATCGAGGATGCAAATCCTGTGCCGCCTACTTTTCCATTCCTATGTCTTACCGTAAGCGGTGGCCATACTATGATTGTATTGGTAAAGGATTATTTTGACATGGAAATTATCGGAAAAACAACGGACGATGCAGCCGGAGAAGCCTTTGATAAAATTGGAAAAATTTTCGACCTGGATTATCCTGCCGGGCCTATTATCGACAGGCTTGCTAAAGAAGGAAATCCTGATGCTTTCAAATTCAATAAACCCAAACTGGACAATTATGATTATTCTTTCAGTGGGATTAAAACATCTGTTTTGTATTTCATTCAGAAAGAAGTCAGAAAAAATCCGGACTTCATCAAAGAAAACCTGAACGACCTTTGTGCTTCCGTACAAAAGTGCATCATCGAGATCCTGATGAATAAACTTGAAAAAGCAGCTAAAGATCTTGATGTAAAAGATGTGGCTATTGCCGGTGGAGTTTCTGCCAATTCTGCATTAAGAAAAGCTATGGAAGACAATAAAGAAAAATTAGGATGGAATATTTACATTCCAAAATTTGAATATACCACTGATAATGCAGCCATGATTGCTATGGTAGCACAACTGAAATTCGAAAGAGGTGAATTTACCGATCTGAGAACTACAGCAACGGCAAAATACGACTTATGAAAATACTCTTAGAAGAAAAAGTACTGGGAACCCATTCTAAAAAGAACTCAAAATATTATTGGGTTCTGGAAACAGTGACTGGCAAAAATGAAAGCTTGGAAGACAACAACGATTATTTTCCGGCAAGTTCTGAAACAGGATACATTCAGGATATAAAGGAAGAAATTATTGAGAAAATAAATTCAGAACACCTTTTTAGCTTTCCTTATAGTCCCAAAGAAGGTGATTATTTATCCATAAAAAATAACTTAAGAAAGCAGGAATATTTAAATCTTATTTTCATTAATGATAAGTGGATAGAAGAAATATACATGTGCAGCTATCGTGAATGTGATACGGATATTTACACAACCATCAAAACAGGAGTTGCATTCCTAACTCAGGATATATGAAATTATTTTACGGAGAAATAGCAGATCATAACGTAATCATCAACGACGAAGAACAACAGCACATTGTGAAAGTTCTTCGTATGAGAGATGGAGAGGAAATTCACGTAACCGATGGAAAAGGTTCTTTAGCTTCAGGAAAATTGGTTATAGAAGGAAAAAAAGCAGGTATTGAGGTTTCAGAAATCAGAAATAATCTTTCAGGCTTTACTCCTAAACTTCATATTGCCATTGCCCCAACCAAGAATATTGACAGGATAGAATTTTTTGTAGAAAAAGCTGTGGAAATGGGTATTTCAGAAATCAGCATTATCATTACAGAAAAAACAGAACGTAAAAACATTAATATTGATAAAATCAGGAAACAAGCTATTGCCGCATCTAAGCAAAGTCTGAGATTTCATTTCCCGATTATCAATGATTCAGTAAAACTAACTGATTTCTTAAAAGAGATTCATCCTGAAACTACTTTTGTGGCACATTGTCATGAGAATCTGGAAAGAATTGAACTTAAAAGCATTCCCAACATGAAGGAAATTACTTTTTTAATTGGCCCTGAGGGAGATTTTTCTGAAAAGGAAATTGCGTTTCTTGCTGAGCATAAAATCAAAGCGGTTTCTCTAGGGAATCAAAGACTTAGAACTGAGACTGCAGGTGTATTTGTTGCTGCATGGAATTATTACAACATGATATAGTGAATGGCTTTTTAATTCATATGAGTCGTCCTAAAATAGGTTGACATAAATTAAACAATATTTAATCCGGAGAGATATTTTATTTCTTCGGATTTTTTATGCACTTTATCTGGCGTTTCCATATTAAGACTTAAATGTGGTCTTTTAGTATTATAAAGATAAATACTTTCTTTTACTAATAAGTTTAGATCTTGAATATTCTTTGTTTTAGAAAAAAGGAATTCTTGTTTCAATATTCCATTAACCCTTTCTGCTAGCGCATTTTG
>NZ_WXVU01000004.1 GCF_009900745.1 Chryseobacterium sp. c4a
TTTAAGTTCCTTAAGATGTTGTGCATCCATTCCTCCGTATTTCTGCTTCCACTGGTAGAAAGTAGCTGCTGAAATTCCATGCTCACGACAAATATCTTTTGTCGCTTTCCCAGATTCATATTCTTTCAGAATATTGATAATCTGATGTTCTGAAAATTTGCTCTTTTTCATAATGTTTAACAAACTAAATTTAATAATTTTAATTTGTCTGAAAAACAGGGAAGTTTACCAAAACAGGGAAGTTTACCAAAACAGGGAAGTTTACCCTTTTATATCTTCTTTGTCAGCTGATAGAGTATGTATTTTTAATATAACTCGATCGTTATTATTTGGCACTGGTTCTAATTTCTCTATTTTATATAATCTATCTAAATTAAAATTTATAGTCTTTAAGCTTAATTTGTATTTGTTTTTACTATTAATAAAAAAATACATACTATTACCCCCAACCACTTATTATAAAAAATAACATCTGGCTTTCCATCTAAATTTAAATCTGATTTAATTGAAGAGAAATTAATTATATCTTTTTTTAGATCTTCATAAGATTGTGAAAATAAATTTGTACTAAAAAAGAACAAAATAAATAATAAACTATTTTTTATTAAGGGACTTTTCATTTTATTCTTGTCCAAACATGCTGAGGAATTTTCTTAATATCTTTCTTCTGTGATTTCATTAGATCAAAATATTTTTGGTAATTTTCTTTTGCCAGTTTTTGATTTCTTACTGCCCAGTAAGCATCTGCTAGATTAAGATAGGTGACTATTCGTGTAGGGAATTTTTGAAGAATTGTTTCAAAAAAAATTATAGAAGTGCTATATTCTTTTTTCTTATAAAGACCAAAAGCAAAATCATTGAGTTTTCGTACATTATTTTCAGAAATAACTAGCTTATTAATCCATGTATTTTGAGCAAAATTAAATTTATAAAAATCAAATTTTTCATCAGTAAAATCTCTTTCATTTAATTCTATAATCTCAGGATATTCATCTTCAGAATTTTGATAATATTTTTCAATGTATTCTAAGAGTTTAAAATCTGTATTCTTTCTTAAACCCAGCTTAAAAGATGAAATAGTGTAGGATGAAGATTCTAAAGAAAAATTACAAGTAGTATAACTTAATATTTCATTTGAAAATGATAAATCTGAATACAAATTATCACATTTGCCTCCACATTCTTTGCATGGAACAACATTATCTTTATCAACTATTTTAGTGTATACCTGTTTTTTATCTCCTAAAAGAACAATTAATCTTCTTTTAGATATTGAATCTGTATTATTTACTAATAGTTCATTCTCTTTCACAGAATTTAAAATCAATAAAACATCTTTAACTTTATCATTATTAAAATCATTTTCATATTTTAAATTCACCTCAAAACCTTTAGGAATAAATGAATCTATGTTCTGTGCCAAAACATGATTATGATATGTAATAAAACATAGTATAAAAAATATTATTATTTCTTTTCTCATTTAAAAATTTCTTTAGTAATCAAAAAAACTAAAGCAAAATCTTTCATTATTAAGCTTATATTCACACTTTTTTAACATTTTTAATAAAAAAAAATATTTTTGCTTTTATATATATTTATTTCAATGGTTTATCGGAGAAAATATTTACCTGTCACATTGAAGTTATATTTCTTTACCCTAAAACAATTCCAAATAAAAATAATCGATAAATATCTCATACTATTATTTAGTTAATTAAAATAAACCTTCTTTTGATATTGTCTTTCCAGCTTTTCTTGGGAGTAATCTTCTAAATAAATATATTGTTTATTTCTAGGGGAAAAAATAATATATTTAACGATCACTTTCCCTCTACTTTTTTTATTTTCAACTTTATTAAAAAATTTACTCTGAACTAATAATACTCTATTATTAGATATACTAAATGTTATAAGATTATTATCCATATTAATTACAAACTCAGAATTTTCACCCTGTTCAATAGAAATATATGGATCCCCGTTTATTCCACCACAATTTCGACATGGAATAATATTTTTGTTTGTAGACAATAATATATTTTTATTCTTATAAACCTCTATAGATCTGTTTATAGTATCATTTTTTTCTTGAACGTATATATAATATTTTCCGTTATTTATAGTAATAGAATCTAATTTCTTTTCCTGTGAATAGAAACTAGAAAATATAAATATTAAAACAATAAGGTTACTTTTTATTAGCAAATTCTCCATAATATTTTTTTATATTCTTGGCGTAATCAGGATTTATAGTTTTCCAGGAAGACCCGTTGTATAATTTTGCGACTGTTTCCCATTCATGATTTCTCAATGCTTTAGTCATCCCATTTGTATTTTTTAAATAACCTTTAAACAATCTAAACTGTTGTATCTCGCATGTATTAACAGCTTCTTCCAATTCTCTAGGACTTGAAAAAGCGCCTGCATAACTCGCTCCTAAAACTTGAAATTTCCCCCATGAACACGCTTTTATAGCAGAATCATAATCAATTTTTTTCGCTTTTTCTAATTTTGTATATTGGGCACTAAATAACCCATATCCACCTTGGTTAGGATTTACTAATTCTGGATATTTTTTATTTAACACATTTAATTCTTCTTTAGATTTATGGAGATCTTCTTTTAAATGCTTCCACATTTTGTGCCTTTCATATAGTATTGTGGCTTGACCTTCTTTCCAAAAACTACTTTTATGTGTTTCTTGTTTAGCAATGGCCAGCATAGTTGCTTTCTCAATATTTAATTCTTCTGCAGCCTCATCATACATTTTATTAGGAATTGCCGTACCCTTTCCTAAGCAAGATTTTTCAACAATACCTTGATTAAAGCAAAAACACACTTTTCCATCTATCAACTCAAACGGTTTCTTATAAGAAAAATTCTTAGGATCATTGGCATCATCTCCATCATATTTCACTTCTCCATCGGCATCTAATACTTCCACATGAAAATAAAGCTTGATTTTTTTGTCTCTTGTTTTTGTTAAAATCTCTTTCCAATTTCTCTTTTCAGCGTCTGTTTTAGCTTCTAAGGTCATTTCCTTCATGGCTATATTTTCCAAAGCACGAAGATTAGAGGCATCATATTTATTTTTAGCATCTTCACTTTGGGTAATTTTACCTACAGTCATTTCTGCTACACTTAAAGCTTCTACCTTTTGATCTTTATCTGTAAGCTGCTTTTCAATACCCTGCCTTACTTCAACTTTAAGTTTCTTCCCTGTTAAGCCTATAGTTTTTACTTTTAAAAATACACGTTCTCCCAATGAGAAGCTATTAGAGATTGGCAAAGCCATTACCTTTTTGGTTTTATCAGCTGTACTTTCTTTGATTTCCTGTTTAGCAAAACCTACTTCTACCACTTCAGCTAATGCATTGGGTAAAACCATATTTTCATAATCCTTATAGATCGTATTACTAGCATTCCATGTTGTAAGACTTCCTGCACTGAAGCACATATTACCATCAAAGGAATGAATAATCAAATCCTCATCACTAGTATAGGAGATTTTACCATCACAAATTACAACTTTCATAATTAATGATTTTTAGATTTTTCTCCACTTTGTGCATAAAGTTCAGAAGAGGAATTCAACTTTATATTCTGCTGGCTGTTCATTTCAAGTTCTTTGGAATGTACTTGTCTCCCTTTTTCTGTATGTGATTCTATATTTCCTTTAACATACTCAGTTAATTTTCCTGTCACCATCACATTGGCATCTCCCATTACTGAAGTTAATTTCAAGGCTCCCACACTTTCGCTATGATTCATCGTCACCGTATCTGTTTTATTCATTCCAACACTGGTAGACATATTTTGTCCCACATTGATATTAAGATTTCCGCCTGCATTAAAGTTGATATCATTGGGAGCAGATACTGTAATATTGCCTTTTCCATCCATGAAATAGTTATTACCGCTTGGGTCTACAATATTTACGCTTCCTTCGGCATCATTCATCAGAATACGGATACCGCTTCTGGTCTGAATAGATTTTAAATGATTATTCACTCCACCGCCAAGAGCAACACCGCCATGGAACATTCCGCCCATCACGAAAGGACGGTCCGGATGGTTATGTACAAATCCTACCATCACCTGATCTCCCACTTCCGGAATGGCTACATAGCCTCTGTTTTGGGTGATCTGATCTGTTCCTCCAGCATCGGGGCTCATTACCCTGATAAAATCTGTGGTTTCATTAAGCTGCCAAAGGAACTTTACTTTTACTCGTCCCTGTCCCAGCGGATCTTCATTGGAAATTACTACGGCTGGCTGTGTTTCTGCAAAAGGAGTTTTAAATTCAGGCTTTGGGATAAATCCTGTATCAGAAGCAATAGCTTCAAAGCTTCCTTTATAATGGCCTAAGGTATCAATCTCATGGGTTACCTCTGTCATCATCAATTTTGTGAAATATCCTGTTTTGCTGGAATCGGGTTTTCTGAGGTAAAGATCTGCGGTACATCCGGGATATAGAAACGGCATTGTGGTATCACCGGATACTACAAATACATCTACTCCTTTACTTCCCCATGCTCCCGTTTGGGAATTCACCACATCCATATCAGTAGCCGCCCTGATGGGAGCCGACTGAAGTGAAGGGGTTTTAAAAATACCCTCATTATTTGAATAAGCCTTTTGGGCAAGATTTCCCATATGCTTTATCGGCGTTTCTCCTGAAGTAAGCATGGTATTTTTACTGCTGTTATAGCCATAATAATTCGGTTGGGTATGCAGTGCGCGGAGCTCGGTATGAATATTTGAAGCATTGCTTCCGCTTATCAGCTCAAGAGGTGCAGCCGGAGCCGGCATATTTCCGAAATGCAGTACTTCCCCATCATAGAAAAACTGTTCACCATAGGCTTCTGCCAATCTGCATAAGTAATTGTAATGGGTTTCGTTGTATTGAGAGCTGTAGATAATTTGTGATGAGGCTTTGGCATTTACTCTGAAATCATACCAAAACGGATCTATTCCCTGCTTAATGACCTCATCGGCTATAATTCCCGTATTCACGGGTTGTGATCCTCCAAAGCTCTGGGTATGTGGAGATCCGTCTAAAAGAATGGTAGGGCTAAAGCCTTTTAAAACAATATTTCCCAAGCTGTGAGCTTCCTGGCTGAAGCCTACTTTGGTAATGATTCCTACAAAAACTCTTTCAGGACTGTTTTTGGTTTCAAAATCTTTGTAAGCAATTTTGATGGTAAGGCGTTTTCCTAAAAATGCATTGGCCTGTTCCAGCTGATGTCCCTGTTTTTCGGATAAAGCATCATGAGCCAGCGTTAATTCAAATTCGTGATGGGTTACAGCACTTTGCTTTAATTTGAAATGTTTAAAACTGGAAATGATTTCGCCATTGATTACTGCGGAAAGCTTGACAATACGGTTGATTCCTGCCGTGTTATTTTCTTTCACTGCCTGAGCGTTATCAGGAGCTTTGTATCCGTCACTAAAGGATACACGTTCTGAGGTTGTATTTTTTTTCATGTTGTGTTTTTTTGTGTTATTCAGTCTTTAATTATCACAAATATAGGAAATATCATAACAAATACGAGACCAATTTCGTTAAAGAAATCCCTCACAATGCCTTACCAAGTAGGTTTTGGTACACTTTTGGGATTTCAAAATTAATATCTGATTATGACAAAGTCTTTTTTTTACTATTTAAGTTGTGTTGTATGTTTTGCCTCTTGTAATACAACGACCTCACCATCCATTGAGGAAAAACATATTACTGAAAAGGTAAACCGGCTCTACCATCAATATGGCTCATCCAATGAAGCTATTTACCGCCAGCCTGTATCAAACACTCTGTTTTCTCCGGAGCTTAAGAAAACGATAGAGACAGCAATAGATGTTTCAAAAGCTGATATTGAAAAAGTGAAAAACAGTGATCATCCTGATGAAAAGCCTTTGCTATTTGAAGGAGCTATATTCTCAAGTTTATATGAAGGGTATACCGGATATACCATTAAGAGGATTAATATTCATAACAACGTAGCAGAAGTAATCGCTCAGTTTGAATACAACCTGGTATCACCAAAGCTTGTATGGACAGATACTATACAACTGATTAACATTGATAAAGACTGGAAAATAAATAATATCATTTTCGATAAAAAAGTAAATCATTCTACAAATCTCACAATGAGTTTGAATGATTTTATACGATCTGCGAAACAATAAAAAAGCCGCTTAAAAAGCGGCTTGATTTGTTATGGGCACTGAACGATTGGAATATCGCTGCAAATTACTTTATTTGCCCATTCGCAAAAAGTACAGTATTTTTTAGGCTCTCCTCCGTACACTGACTTCAAATCTACTTTAGTCAGTTTCTTTAAATTTTTCATATAGTTCTAATTTTATGGTTTTGTAAAATTAAAACGAATATCATTATCTATTATTACAGTTTAACACTTATAATTTTCATTATTTACACTTTTTAACTGAATATATTAGTCTACCGATATTATCGGTTATGAATTTCTACAGTAACAGGCATCACGTAGGTATAAGCCACCATATTGTCTGTCAATTTATTACGGTCTACTCTATAATCCAAATCGCTCAAAACCGTTTCAATTTCTTTGCTTACCGTCTTACAATCTCCGCTGGAATGGACGTTCACGATTTTCCCGTTCTTGGCAATATCAAATTTTACCACTGAATTTACAGTCCCTTGTTTATATTCGGGATTATCCAGATCAAAATTGGCCATTAATTTATTTCTTATATCGCTAAAGGTTTCGCTTTTACTCAACTGGATTGCCTCTATGGTATTCTTATCTGTAGTTTGTGCATTAGCCTGGTTCATTACAGAAACAAATCCGGTAACGAAAAGTGAAGCGATCAATATTTGAATTTTATTTTTCATAACTATCTGGTTTTAAATATTATACTAAACTTATTCTGTATCTCTTAACCAAAGTTATTAAAAATAATTCATATTAATTTTACATTGAGTTAACATTGAGTTAACATTAAAACTTAATTAACTGATTATCAGTGCTATAAATTTTTAAATAATTGGAAATTTAATATTGGAATGCTGCTTAGCCTCTTGAATATTTAAAATTTAAGTCTTTTTATTCTTATTTTCACAGCTAATGAATGATATTGTTAACAAAAAAATCGTCTATTATAGACGACTTATAATCTCAACATATTTACGATTAGAGACAGGGCAAACCAAGAAGATCCATTTCTGAGCTCCAGAGTAGATTTACTTTTCCCATAACATCAGTTTCAAAAATGGCTCTTTCCGGAAACTGGCAATTGGAACCTGACTTTTTATCATGCCATTTAAAATCATCATAATAAGTGAAATAAAGGTTTTTATAATTTCCATAAACAATGGGATTATAGTTTCCGAACCCATAGTTGTTTTCTGTACTTTCTTTGGCTGCTGATTTTTTGATTAACCGATTGATCTCCGAATAACGATCACCATATTTCAACGGAATTACTTTTTCTGAAGCAATCAACGGATTTCCAATGAGATTTTTATCAACATTCAGTATGTAAGCAATATAATCGTTTCCACATTCTGTAGATTGGAAAACAACCCGTCTTATACTACACTTCTGAAAAGATTTTGTTCCATAGACAAAATAGGAGTCCTTCATTTCTTTTTTAAAGGTGTCTTCAAATCTTTTATTATAATACAATGGGCCTACAGAAAGGGTATCATAATATTGGTAATCCTTCATATCTTTTCCATATATCCAGGGAATGGAGTCTTTAGCCAGAAATATTTCATATTTTTTGGATAACGGATCATCCTGAGCACCAAACTGAGCGGGAAGACAGATCGCTATATCTTTATTGGTAAGCTGATATACCCCAAAAACTGTGTTTTTATCCAATTGATATTCCGGTTCTATGGTCATACTATCCTTTTTTTGAACCATTGTTTCTGGTGCTATAAGTCTGGATTCCTCTTTCTTACAGGATAAAAGAAGTGGAACTACTGCCAGGATGATGTACTTTTTCATGATTAAATGTTTGAATTGGCTGGGATAAAAATAAAAAAAGAGTCTGCTTTCGCAAATTCTATTTCATCGTTTTACATTTTAAAAATCTACTATAGTCCGGTAAATATTTTTTTTTTGAGTTATGGTAATTATATTCTGATTTACAGGTATCTATAAGTTTAAATGATTGAAGTTCTGCCACTCTTATAGAAAGTTGTTGAGTTTTTAACTCTACTGAAATTATAATCATCTATAATTCAATCAATTAATCAGTGAAAGTATTTGGACAACTCCATTCTTTTTATTAAAAATAAGCCGCTTACAAAAAGCGGCTTGATTTTTTTAAGGACATTGTGGATTTGGTCCACATACCACAAGATCAAAAAGGCATACCTTACAAATTTGGATTGGTACAGAATCACCACCTCCAAATACAGACTTCAATTCTGAATTGTTTAATTTTTTTAAATTTTTCATAATAAAATATTTTGTTGTTTGGTATTGTAAAGTTATTCCATTTTTTATTTTTTTTTTTTACAGTTTCATATTTATTTATTATATAATCTACATATTATCAATAATAAATAATTATCAATAAAAACAGTCCACTCTATTCAATAGATTATTCCATATGTTTTTGTTGTAGTATGCTAAAAAATTTTGATGATTCTTATGGGCTAGTTTAACTATATCGAAAACCTTACTCCAATTCTCTCTTCAAGAATTTCCCGGTCAAGCTCTTCTTAGACTTCACAATTTCTTCAGGAGTTCCCTGTGCAACAATCTGTCCGCCATATTTTCCTCCTTCAGGGCCAACATCAATAATATGGTCTGCTAATTTAATAACATCCATATTGTGTTCAATAATAATGAATGAGTTTCCTAGTTCTACCAATTGATTGATGGCATCCATCAGGATCTTAACATCTTCAAAATGCAATCCTGTTGTTGGTTCATCAAGGATATAAAGGGTATTTCCGGTTTGTTTTTTTGCCAGTTCTGTTGCCAACTTAATACGTTGAGCTTCTCCTCCTGAAAGGGTTGTTGATTGCTGCCCTAAGGTAATATATCCCAACCCGACATCCTGTAATGTCTTCACTTTAGCAAAGATCTTTGGAATCGGCTGGAAGAATTCTACGGCTTCATCAATCGTCATATCCAATACATCGGAAATAGATTTTCCTTTGTAACGAACTTCTAACGTTTCTCTATTAAAACGTTTTCCGTTGCAGGTTTCACAATGAACGTATACATCCGGAAGGAAATTCATTTCAATCACCTTTAATCCTCCCCCCTGACAGGTTTCACATCTTCCGCCTTTTACGTTGAAGGAGAATCGTCCCGGTTTATATCCACGGATTTTACTTTCCGGCAATTCTGCAAAAAGGTTTCTGATGTCTGTAAACATTCCCGTATAAGTCGCTGGGTTCGAACGGGGTGTTCTTCCGATTGGAGTCTGATCTACGTCTACAATTTTATCAATATTATCAAGCCCTTCAATCTTTTTGTATGGTAAAGGTTCCTGAACTGCTCTATAGAAATGTTTATTAAGGATTGGATATAATGTTCCGTTAATCAGGGATGATTTTCCACTTCCTGAAATTCCGGTTACCACCACCAATTTACCCAGTGGAACATCCAAAGTAACATTTTTCAGGTTATTTCCTGTTGCTCCTTTCAGAACTATATTTTTTCCGCTTCCTGCTCTTCTTTCAGTCGGAATTTCAATTTTTCTTTTTCCGTTAATATACTGAGCGGTAATGGTATCTGCTTTTAAAAGTTCTTTGGGTTTTCCCTGCCAAAGGATTTCGCCACCAAACTTTCCGGCTCTTGGGCCAATATCCAATATCTCATCAGCTTCCAGAATCATATCTTTGTCGTGTTCTACAACCAAGACAGAGTTTCCTATATCTCTAAGGTTCTTTAAGGAATGAATCAATCTTTCGTTGTCTCTCTGGTGAAGTCCGATACTTGGTTCATCCAGAATATATAATACATTCACCAGCTGAGATCCAATCTGTGTTGCCAGACGAATCCTTTGTGACTCTCCTCCTGAAAGGGTTTTTGAACTTCTGCTTAGACTTAGATAATCCAATCCTACATCCAGTAGAAACTGAAGTCTGGTTTCAATTTCTTTTAAGATCTCGTGAGCAATGATTTTATTTTTCTCAGAGAATTTGTCTTTAACATCTGCCAACCATTCTTTTAAATCAGCTAAGCTTAATGCATTGACCTCAGCGATATTTTTTCCATCAATTTTAAAACTTAAGCTTGAAGGCTGAAGGCGGGTTCCGTTACATTCCGGACATGTTTCTTCTGTAGTGAAGTGTCTTTCCAGTAAAATTGCTTCATAAGACTCTCTCTCGTCAATAATTTCTTCCATGAAAGCGATCAAACCGTCAAAGCTGATCTTAATTTTCTTGGTAATTCCTGCATATTTCAGGTCTTTATTGAATTCTTTATGACATCCGTTATAGATATAGTCCAATGCTTCTTCCGGAATATCCTGTAATGGCGTTGTCATTCCCAACCCAAAGATCTCAAGGATATTTTTGATCTGAGCCAGAATCCATTTATTAGACTTAATATCTTCTAACGGTAATAAACCTCCCTGATTGATAGACAGTTTCGGATTATCAATAAAATAATCTGTATTAATTTTTTTGATTGTTCCTAATCCTTTACAGGCAGGGCAGCTTCCTTTTGGAGAGTTGAAAGAGAATGTGTTAGGTTCCGGTAACGCTAAAGAATGTCCTGTCTCAGCATCCATCAGGTTTTTGGAGAAGTATTCAATGTCTGTGCTTCCCAGTTTCTGAATTCCGATGATTCCCTCACCCATTTCCATGGCAGTACGCAGGGATTTTTCCATCCTTCCTTCGGAGGCATTTTCGCCGATGATCCAACGATCGATCACAATATCAATATCGTGGGTTTTATAACGGTCAAGTTTTAAATCGTATTCAATATCCTGAAGCTCACCATCAATTCTTGCCTGCCCGTATCCTTTTTTGGCCATCTGCACAAAAAGTTCGTGATAATGTCCTTTTCTGGAACGTACTACAGGAGCCAAAAGCATGATCTTTTCTCCTTTATAGTTTTCCTTAATGGTATCAAGAATCTGATCTTCAGTATAGCTTACCAATTTTTGACCTGTAGATAAAGAGTAAGCATCTGAAACTCTCGCATACAAAAGACGAAGGAAATCATACAGTTCTGTAACGGTTCCTACAGTAGAACGAGGATTTTTATTGGTTGTTTTCTGCTCAATGGCAATTACGGGTGAAAGCCCTTCAATTTTATCTACATCCGGGCGCTCCAATCCTCCTAAAAACTGGCGGGCATAAGCAGAGAATGTTTCTATATAACGACGCTGGCCTTCTGCAAAAATAGTATCAAAAGCCAAGGAAGATTTTCCACTACCAGACAGCCCGGTAATCACTACCAGTTCGTTGCGTGGAATTTTAACATTTATATTCTTTAGATTGTGTTCACGTGCTCCGTAAACTTCTATATATTCTGTTGATTTGCTCATAATTTGGAGTGACTTTGCCTGAAAATCACAACGTGCAAAATTACGGAAATTTTATGGATTTTTTTTCATTTTGAAGGGGTTAAAATTTTCATAATAGGAGTTTGTTTTACTGAATACTGTGATATTATTTATGGCAATGGTATTTATAAGTTTGGGTTAAAGCCTATGGATGGTTGTTATTGAAAAAATGGGCTAAAGCCGGTTTCTATTGAAGTTGATTCACCACAGATAACCCTGATTTCAAAGATGTTTGTGATGGTGATCATCCTGAATATGTTTAGCTTTAAGAAAAAATGAAAAGCCGTATTTCTACGGCTTTTTATTTTCAAACTGATAGTTGACCTGCAATCTATCCTTATCTTATATTGAAACCACTTCCGGCTTGCTTAATTCTTCTTTTACAGCTTTTACAGCGTCTCTATGATTCTGTTTCCTAGCAATCAATCCGGCATAATATCTTTTCATAAAATCGTACAATATAAGCTCATGCAATCTGTTCTCGGCTGGAATCAATCGATTAAGTGTCATATGGATAAGGTCTGTTACAATATAAGTATTGAGTTTCTTTTTTGATTGAATCTCTTGCATTAATGACACAATAGGCAATAGTTCTTTATATCTGTTCTTACAAATATGATATAAACTTTGATAATTCTGCTCATCAATCAAATCCACACCGGATAATACAGCATCTATTTTTGTTTTATTTTCTCTGTACTTTTCATTAAACTGTTTGGAATTGTACATATCAAATCCAAATTCTTTTTTAAAACCATCACTCATCATAGTAATGATTTTCAGTTTTTCACTTTCTTCTTTACAGAATAAATCCAGGTTGTCCTCAATCAGTTTCAATCCTATGATCCATTTTACATCTTCAGGAGTAGTAAACCGGGCATTAATGGTTTTCAGAATTTTGATAATATAATCACTATCAATATGAAAAAAAGATTCTGCCTGATCTATTAAATGAATATTATATCGTTCTATTTCACGGTTGTACGTGTCTATCTGGATTTTCCATATTACATTATTTTTCAGATTTCCGGATAATTTTTGGTTAAATAGCCCCATGATCTCACCCAGATATTTAGCTTCCGTAATATGCAGCCTGACCCTTATGTGAAAATGAGGGTCTGCATATCTGATAAAAAAGAACTGATCAATATATTGTTTCCGTTTCAGATCAAGAATTAAGGAATATATAGTATTCAATAATAGTTTATCTGCCGTTTTATAGCCTGTATAGATTTTAAGATACAGCCATTCTGATCCTGGTGCGTATTTTCTAGTCTTCATGATTTTTAAATAATGGAAGGATAATCTGATTTCTATAAGGGTTTCCTGAACGATCTTTTACAATTGCTGTTTTATCATTGAATAAGAATTCTGTGATGTTAAACTTTTCTCGACGTTTCAATATTGATAAAAATACATTGATGCTATGATCGTTATGGAAATCAACAAACATCTCATTATCACTTTCTGCAATAAGAATATAACGTGGTATATTTCTCTCTTTCATCCATTGGGTAATGATCTTTCGCTTTGTAGTGCGATTGGTACCTTCTTCAAGAATGTTGGTAAGTTCTGCTTTTACAATCTTCCAGCTTGCCAATCGTAAAATTGTGTTTTTATATCTGATTCGTGGAATATAATTAAGATTAACATCAAAGCTTGAGTCGAGTATAATTCCTTTGAAAAGGAAGTTCTGTTGCTGCAGATCACATAAAAATTTATACACCGCAAAAGAGGAAGAACCATAGTTATGTGCCGTTGTGAGAATAGGCAGAATTTCTTTTTTCAGTTTTTTAGATTTGAGAACAATCTTATCATTTTGTATAGATATCATGATATCAGACAAAGGGATTACAAATTTTTGATCCAAATCTGAATGAGACAGACATGTGATTTCATACTGAGTCAATCTCGGTCTTATTGAAATATTCCCTACGCGTGGAGTCTCGGACAGATGAGATAATTCTACCAACTCAGTGCTGCTTTGTTCCTGCTCTGTTTTGATTAATTGCTGTACATATTCTTCAATATCCTGATCAAGACGTGAAAACCGACTCATTAATTTCGCCCCGGATCCACTCCCTATAAGCTGTAAGTGAATCACTTGATTATTGTCAGGATCATTAATAACCTCAAACAATGTATTCAAAATAGATGGTTTTTCAACAGGTTTTTCAGAATCTAAAAACGGAAAATCTTGATCTGAAATAACAATTTCATCCTGTTGCTGTTCTTTAGCGATCATTATTTTTTCAATAATAACATCTTGTATCCGATCGCCCTTTTTCTGCTCTTGGGGTTTTACAGGATTAACGAGTACAAAATTTCCTATTAATGAATTGCTATAGTCTTTTCCTGTATTCTTTGTTGCCGGATACCCAATTCCCAGTTCTGGATCCAATGCCTGAAGAAGAGGAATTTCTTCTGTTTCATATCTTTCCTGATACTCTTTTTTAAAAGCATTTAAATAGGTGTTTTCACGCATCTCCACACCTAGTTTCAAAAGAAAAGAAACGGTATTTAATAACTCATGAGTATGCTCTCTACTCAAAGAAGAAGACTGAAGTTTTCTGGAAGAATCGATCTGAATAAGAAATTTTCTGTCAAAAGGAATATTGATGCTCTCTACAAATTTCTCTATGCCTATAATATCATCTACTTCTATTAACGTACTTTTTTGATTCAATTGATTCAATAGGAATTTTAGCTGCTTAAGCTGTCTATAAACTTCATGATCTATATTTCTTGTTTCAAATGTTTTAAGAATTTTTTCCAAATAATCTCTACCAATTAAAGTAGGCTCCAGCTCACTTATTAAAATTTGAGAGTCAATAATATTATCAATGTATTCATATAAACTTTCGTCTTCATCATAGCCTTCTGCTACAAGGATATTCACAATTTCTTGGTAACTGATTCCATTTTTGGCTGATAACAGGATCTTTTTCAAAACAAAGCTTCTATCCGTAATTGAAATTTCGTATTTGATCACATCTTTCATGTATTTTTTTTCTATAAAACGATATTTATTATCAGAAAGATGAAGACTGTCATTAATATAAAATAAAGAGCTCTTTCTTACTTCCGAAAGATTTTTGAGATAGACAAAAACATCGTACAGATACTTCATATCCATTCTTATTTTCGAATGAACCTCTTCACCAAAAACAATATTGTCCTGGTCACCTATGGTTCCTAAAGATACTCCCGAAAATAATCCAAAGGGAGTAGATCGGGATCTTATTCTGCTCCAGTATTTATATAGTGAAATATTAATTTTTTCTATTGATTTTTCATCCTTTATTTTTCCTTCTTTACATTTTTGCAATTCTTCTGACAATACTGGTGAAGCCACCCATAGGGAAGGCGTAAATTCTTTACAATCATAAATATCATCAAGCTCCCAACCATTATCATATCTGAAAGAAACAAATGGATATCGAAGGATAAACCGATCGGATACTGAATATTCTCTTTTCATAATTGTAGCAATTTATAGTAATAAAAATTTTGGCCAATCTGTTTTATTTTCTATCATTGATAACAAGACCAATCCTACTCCGCAAGTTCCTTCCAACAAGCTGGATTTATTAGTATATTCTTTATTAACCGGATCATAAGCTACTCTTGAAAAATGTTCAGGATCTTCTTTGTAATAATCAAACGTTATGTCAATCCAGTGTTTTGCTGCTTTAGCATATTTTTCATTCCCTGTTTGTAGAAATTCATTATAAAATACCAATGCTACTCCTGAGCTTCCATGGCATATCCCTGCATCTAACACCCTGATATCAGCATCTGTTCTTTGGGTTGAAAATTCTAATATTTCTGTAGATTTTTCCCTCCACAAATGATTATTAAAAACTTCTGAGACTTTTCTTAGCATAATGGCAATCCCCAGATCTCCATAGCACCAGGACAATCTGCTTCCATTTAGATGTTCTTTTTCATTTTCAATGGAAGTAAAAGGAAAATAAGAATGATAGAAGGCAGGATCAATTTCCTGTGTTAAAATAAAACCTACTGCCCCTTTTATCAGTCTTGAAATATTATATTCGGTTTGAAAGTCGGCTTTATATACTTCCAATAAAAACAGAATAATACTTACCATACCATGAGACATGGAGATATTCACTTCATGTTTTTCATTTTCCCATTTAATTGTGTTATTCTCCTGTATGGCAGAATCATTTAGGAATTCTAAAAGATGATGCAATGCTTTTTCCGAAGAGAGATCTCCTTCTTTACATCTTTCCAGAAAATAAAATCCTATTCCTAAAGCACCATGCAAAAAATCATAATTTTTTGCTTTGATACAGGAATCAAGCTGGCTAATCAGCCAACTGTGAATCTGATCATCTACAAAATCAAAACGTTCATACGCTGTATTGGTTTGAGATTCTATATAATCAATTCCCAGACAAACCCCTGCTAGTCCTGAACAATAACTATAAAAAACATTTCCCTGTTCTATAGATTCAAATAAGTGGTCAATATGGTCTGGAATATATTCTTTATAATGATGATTTATTTTTGAGTATTCGTGTAAAAACAAAATTTCTCCCATTGAACCGGACAGTAAACCGAGATCAGAGTTTTTATTTTTATTAACAATTCTTAGAGCGATTTGCAATAACACCCTTTCTATTGTATTCTGCTTTTCATCCGTAATGTTTATAATTTGTTCCATTTCTAAAAGATTAATCAGTAAAAGAGGCTGTTGTTAACAGCCCCCTCAATGGTTTTTATGGTTGATATTTACGTTGTTCTGCATTCAATAGAGAAGCAAGTAAAAGTCCATTTAAAATGTTAAATGTTTAGAATTCTTGTAGACAATATTCACTACAATATATTCCTTTTGTAGTGATTTCCTGTTGATATAATCCGCCACCATTAACTGTTTTTTTTACTGTTTTATCCAATAGAACTACAGTCTCTTTGGAAAATTTTAATGTTTTCTTTGGTTTCATAATAAATAATTTTAAGTTTGGTTTTAATAATTTTACCTTACCGAAGTAAGTAATGGGCTCATTTAATGAATTAAATACAAAAATAATGAGCATAGGAATTGCTATAGGCAGAGATCATATTCACTGTATACTCCTGAATATTTATTTTCTTTTGTCTGAAATTTTCTCCATAAATTGTTTTTTTACTGTTTTATCCAATAGGATCATTGACTCTTTGGAAAATTTTAAACTTTTTATGGAATCAAATCCTTTGCCTGCCTGATACCAGGCATAGGATCTGATAAAGAAGAAAAATAATAGGTTAACAGCTTCTTCTCATCTATAGTTTGTAAAAGTATTGAGTATATTACTGACAGTTGAAATCATCCATTGATGATCTATTTTAGACAGTTAGGAGTATAAGTATAACAAGTGAAAGAATCTATCCTGTTCATCTGCCCTCCATTAATGGATTTCTTTGCTGTTTTATCCAATAAAGCTACAGTCTCTTTGGAAAATTTTAATGTTTTCTTGGTTTTCATAATTTAATAATTTTAAGGGGTTAGTGAGAGTAATATATCTGCTTGTAACAGCTACATTACTCTTTTAATTAAATACCAGTTTTTCTATTTGTGTTGGTATGATTAGCACCAGCAGTTAGAAAAACCACCGGTAATACAGATTGGAGGGCTACTTGTATCGACATTGAGCTGTTTAGCACCGCCATTAACTGTTTTTTTTGTGGTGTTGTCTAAAAGAGTTACAGTCTCTTTTGAAAATTTTAATGTTTTCTTTGGTTTCATAATGTAATAAATTTGTGGTTGGTAGTACTTATTTATCCTGTTTATAGAGTAACAGGCATTATATACATTTAAGAAATTAAATGTCAAGAGCGTGAAGCAACTGCCTACAGCAAGTTTGTGTGGAAGAGACAAAAAAGCATCATCAGCTGCTCTATACTGTGCACAAGTATTTTAAAATTTTTAATCCATTCTATCCTGAAATGAATTGCCAATATGATCAAATCTATGAATAGAGATCCAAAATCTTTATGGCAAAACAGAGAGTAGATTTAAAGATCTTGTAAACAAAAGCAGCACGGTACACAAAGCTTTATAGTTTACAATTTTTTATCATTTTAGTTAGATAGTCTATACTATTATTCGTTTATTCCCTTGTTTCATTTTGATATAGTAAAATTATAATGATTTTTTTAAAAAATTTTATATCATTCAATTTTGTTGTTTCATAATTCCCATTATAGAGATTCAAATCACACGTAGGCATTTGTACTACAGCATATTACACAATTAAAAATAAATTTAATATCATTATAAATGTATGATAAGCATAAAAAAGTGCCCTATTTCTAGAGTACTTTATAGAGTGAAAATGAGCGTCGTTTTTTACAACGAATCAAAAAATTATTTAACAAAAGAGTTGTACGCTCCAAGCACACATTCATAAGAAGAATCGATCTGATTAATATCGCTATCCTGAATTTTTCCTTTCTCTTTAGCATCACGGATCAGCTTCTTGTACAAACCTAAAAAGTAGATGCATTTTGGTTAAAATATTTAAACTGAGATTTTTTAAATGTTGATTTTCTAAGAATTTTATCTTAATAAGACTATTAAAAAGGGTTACACAAGTTTATTGTAAAAATTTAGTGTAATATTATTACTAGATTTTATCTTTACAGTATCTTTTTGTAATCTTATGATACCATACGTCCTGCCCTTTCAATAAGAACTCAAGATTAAGAACATACCTGTTAACCTCTTCATTATAAACCCCAAAATCTGGCAGATTTTGCCTCAACCGTAGAAATTGAGCCAAGTCATTATTATGAATTTTAACCGCTACCTCACGGGCCTCTTCAAGAGAGCAATTTCTTTCATTTTGAACAACCAACACCAAATTCATCGATTCCATTTTCTCTAGTTCCCGTTCTACAGAATGAATATCATTATAGCATGCTCCCATTGAACCAACTAATCGACGAAGCTGTTTAATATAAGGATGTGAAATGATCTCGTCCGGAATAAGAAAATTAGCAATCACCTCTACCACAGTACATATTGCTTCACCTCCAAATATTTTTTCACGAATATATTGATATTCTTCAAAGGAAGGATATCTTGCAGTATCTTCATTATTATATTCATATTCTAAGCACATTCCTTCAAACCATGTTTGGCAGCTATTAATAAATCTATCCATCCAAAATGGGTTTACTATTGAGTAGAACTCATTTCTCATGTTCTCAAATTGTTTAAAAATTTCAATATCATTTTCTTCAGATGAAACTCCCGAAAGGATATCAATGACTTTCTGACATGCCTTTTTTAATTCATGTAAAGAAAGTTGATCACAAAAGTCATCAAAACAAAATATAAGAATTATAAACCTACTTACAGGAGCAATGCTTTCCAGATTAATATTCGGAAAAATGTCCGCAGTTAAAGTTCCAAAATGAGAACTTTTATAGGTTTCTTTAAGGGATGGTGAAAAACAATCGAATTTTTCGATTTCTTCCTGAACAAAATGTTCAATGAGCCTCACATGTGGGCTGGTTTTAAGTACAAAAGGATACTCAAGATGAGGAACTTGTGATTTCATATTTGGTGTTATTAGAGTAATTTTAAATCATATTTTGGTCAGTTAATTCTATAAACCTTCAGGAAGAATATGCCTTATTAACACCTACAAGTCCCTTCCCCTTTAAGAGTAAGCGTTGGAACAGCATTACCTTCCCCTACAATTGTTTTTTTAGCGGTCTTATCCAAAAGAATTAGGTTTCTTTGGAAAATTTTAATGTTTCCTTTACTTTCATAATAAATAATTTTGGTTGGTTAATACTACTCAATAAGTACAAGGGCTTATTTTATCCCGCAAATTATATGGTCTGTAAGTTCTACAAGTTTTCGGGGGCTACAAATAAGACCTGAAGCCCTACTTCATTTTAATATAGTAAAATTATAATGATTTTTTCATAGAGTTTTATATTATTCTATTTCGTTTTTTCATAATTCTCATTATAACGATTTAAATCACGCGTAGACATTTGTACTTCAGTAGATTACACGATTAAAAATAAATTTAGAATCCTTATACCCATAATGAGCATAAAAAATGCCCTATTTCTAGGGCACTTTATAGAGTGAAAATGAGGGTCGTTTTTTACAACGAATCAAAAAATTATTTAACAAAAGAGTTGTATGCTCCAAGCACACTTTCATAAGAAGAATCGATCTGATTAATATCGCTATCCTGAATTTTTCCTTTCTCTTTGGCATCACGGATCAGTTTTCTGTAGAGATCCAAAAAGTTAGAAGCATTTTTATTGAAACTTTCAAATTGCGACTTTTTATAAGAATACTGCTGATCTTTCACATCAAAGTTTAGCTTGGCATTGGCTTCTACCGCTTTGGCAAATTCATCATACTTTTTCTGAGCTTCCGCTTCGTTGAATTGTCCTGAATATTGTTTTCCTAAAAGATCAATCACAGAATCCATAGAATTCATCACGTTTTTGGAAGAGATAATATACTCTTTCATGGGATGATCTTTTAAAATAACCTCTTCTGCTGCATCTGTAGCAGGTTTAATCTTGGTCATGATATTTTCTCCGGCTACATAAAAAGCGCTGGCTTCTGCTTCAATTTCTTTTCTGATGGCTTCAGCTTTAGCTCCTTTATCATCTTTATAATCTTCCGAGGTCATATAAGACTTCAGTTCTTCGATTTTTTTATCAATATTTTCCTTTTTAGTCTTATAAATATTGAATTCTTTTTCAATAGCAGTCTTTTCTTTATCAAACCCTGATGGAATTTCTTTAATTTTTGAAAAAGAATAATCCATAGAAGTCAAAGTAATAGGCATAATCAATACATTTTCACCTTTTGATTTAGCTACTGATGCATCTGCATATTTTAAGATTCTCTCAATATGTTTAGATGTGCTTTTATAAGAATCTATAAAGTTGTTATTAAAATCAATAATAGCATTCGCATCTGCCTCACTTCCCATGTTTAAAACTGTATTTCCTAGTTTTCCGGCATCTTTACCACAGCTTACTACTGTAGCGGTTAAAGACAGAGCCATTGCAAGTACAATAATCTTCTTCATATTTTTATATTTTAATTTCCAGATTTTACATGTCCTGGAATTCGACATCTTCATTAGTTACTTTTACCAGATATTCAATCCCGTCTATTGCTTTAGCGATAATCTGGTTTCTGGTGATATTGGCCATATTCTCCCAATATGCTCTTCCATAGAAGGAATAATTTTGCGGAACAATTTCTACCTCAACGGTTCTTACGAAACCTTCTTTAGGTTTGTTACTGATCATTGTTCCTCTTCTTACCCTTACTTCTCTCAATTCATCTTTCAGGATCATTCGGCAATAGTTTTTAACATCTTCAAGGGAGATAATTTTATCTCTTGTCGTTAATGCATATTTATAAGCCTGAATACTATCTGTTCCTTTTTGTTCTTCAGCACCGCCTAACGTTTCTGTAAGCAATACTACCGTCTGAGATTTCAGCTGATTAGAAAGTTCCGTTCCGGGGCGCATGTGATTGGCAAGGGTACAATGGGTGATCCAGAAAGAGGCATACGTATGGTCTGTTTTTTCTACAGGTTCCATGATGACATAGTTCAGTTCCTGTCTGATGTTTCTCTTGGCATTGTTTACTTTCTGTACCATAGATTTCATCTTGTCCGACATTTCGCTAAGCACACCTTTTACATTATCTCTGTTTAAAAGTGAAAATGCAGCAATCTCGTCTCTTGTCAGTTCCAGGACATTGGCAATCATATCCACAGCATTTCTGCTGGTGAAGCGTTCCATTCCTCCTTTTCTTACAGTATACAATCCTTTTTTAAGGTCATCAGCCGGAGTAAATGGGATTTCAGTATATTTTCTTCCGTCTCCATCCTGTACATCATCTACATATAAAAAATGTTCACCTTCGTCTGTTACTAAAGGAATGTTATTTCCCATAATATCAAGACTGTACTCTGTTTTCTTCCAACCTCTGTTATAGATTGGGAAGGCATTCAGTACAAATGAGAAATTATCAAGGATCTCTGCTGAGAATTGTGGTGGAAATTCAAATGTAAGCCATAAATAGCGCTTATTATCCAGATATTTTACAATCTCTTCTTTTCCTGCAAGAAAATCAAGGTTCTGCGGAAGTTGTCCCGGTTCTGAAAACAAGCTATTAGAAAGACCTGTGATTTCAATGAATTTATGGCGATAGATACTTTTAATATCTTCAATTACTTTATTGCGGATAGACTGTTCTTTGAACATTTGCTCATAACCATCCGGAGTAGTCTCTGAAAGATAGCTCAATCCCTCTCTTACAAACAAAGGATTTCCGTTACTCGAAACAGTAATATAAGGTAATAGTTTGTATACAAAATCCAGATGTTCAAAAGCTGGATTAGAGCAGAATATGCTCATGTATTTCGGAAAATATTCGCTTACATATTTACTCACATCTACTCCTACTGTGATCTTTCTGTAATCCTCAGGTCTTCCGTTAAATCTTGCAATAGGAATTTTATTGAATCGATCATCAATACTGTAGCAGGTATTTCCTACAAACATTACTGAAGTGTGAACTTTATTAATTCTAACATTCCCTACCGGAGTAAAAGGAATATTAAGCTGCTTATCGGATTCCGATTTTACAGTAGAAGTCATTTGCTTGCGAAAGAAAAATTCTGTGTGCTCCAACAAAACTTCAGTAGAATCATAAGGCTGCGTAAAAGCCACCGCATGAGCCGGAATAGGATGAGTATAAATAGAAGGTGTTAACAGCTTTGCTAGTTTTTCAAGAATTCGGGCATTTACTGTTTGTATTTCATTATTCGCTTTAAAAACTTCTGTACTGAATGCATCAATCAATAGTTTAACAAATGGATCTAAAGACTGCGGACTTTTTAAGCCCCATACTTTAGTTGCATTCTGAAGCATTCTTGCTTTTACAGATTCTTTGGAATAAATATTTTGATCTAGGTTCATAATTTTTTTTCTCTGTTAAAAATATTAATCAATAGACATTGGGCTCAGGAATAATTCGGTTGAAAAACTGAAACGTTCTCCTGTTTCCTCCATCTTGGCATTGATGGCAATTCTTACTTTCTTTTTGATTTCTGTGTGTTCTTTGGTATCGTAACTGTGTTCTACAAATTGAATATGGGCATCGATCTGCGGCTGTACAATTCTTGGTTCATATTCCTGAATCTGCCTTCTTAGACTTTTAACGAAAACGTTTTCCCAAATGGCACTGGTCACTCCATTATCAAATTCAAGGTTCCAAACATCGTTTCCATAGTTTTCATCGTATCTGTTCTCTCCTTTTTTAGTTGTGATCAGCAGCATAATATTGTGAGCAATACTTTCTCCCATATCGCAGGTATCGATACTTCCCCCTTCTGTCATTAATGTAGACGGTACAAAGGGCATTCTGTAATTTGGTGTATCCATAACTTCTTGTTTTTTACTTCATGGTTCCGCTTATTTAAAAACGGAATACCAAAATACACATTTTCACTAAATAATTACCATAATAAATTAAAATATTATTCAAAAGTAAGGGCCTTCAAACTGAATTGAAAGCCCTAAAACTATTATATATAATGTTAATCTATTGATCTGCTTTTCTCCTATTGATGAAATAGTATACCGGAAGTCCCAATAGTACCAGTAAAAATCCCGGCCATGTGTATTGTTGTTTGTATATTAATAATAAGATACAGAAAACTGTTCCTATGATAAGGTATATAATTGGTGTCACGGGATACAACCATGTTTTGTAAGGTCTTTCCAAACCGGGTTGTTTAATTCTTAAATAAATAACTCCGAAAACCGTAATCATATAGAACAGAACGATGACAAATGAAATCATATCCAACAAATTTCCATACTGCCCGCTCAAACATAATAAAGAAGCCCAGATTCCTTGCATCCATAATGCATTTTCCGGTACTTCATTTTTATTATTCTTTTCAGCTGATTTAAAAAACATTCCGTCTTTTGCCATTGTTTGAAATACCCTTGCTCCGGCTAATATCAATCCATTATCACATCCAAAAGTTGAAATCATCACCAACAAAGCTATGATAACTGTTCCTGCACTCCCAAAAATATTCTGTGAGGCTGATACAGCAACTCTATCATTAGTGGCAAAAGCAATACTATCTCTGTCTAATGCATTTAAATACACAAAATTAACGGCTATATACAAAATCATTACGGCAGAAGTTCCGTAAATCATTGATTTTACTACATTTCTCTTTGGATTTTCAATCTCTCCGGAAACAAAAGTCACACTTTCCCAAGCTACAGAACTGAAAACAGAACCTACCATTGCAGCTGCAATACCTCCCATTAAAGTCATTCCGCTAATAGGTTCCCAGCCTTCTTTAAGAAAATTTCCACTCAGATCCTTTTTCAGATTATTAAAAGAATCCATTCCAAGACTAAAATTTTCGGATAAATGGGAGAAATCCACCAGGATAAATCCCGCAGCAATCAGCCCTAATAAAGCTAAAATTTTAGATCCTGTAAATATATTCTGTAAAAATTTGCCGCTTTCAACTCCTCTTGTATTAATATAAGTAAGTAAAAGAATCACTGCAATAGCTAAAATTTGTATCCATGTAATCTTAAATTCCCCACTTTGAAAAATAGGTGCTGCATCATTAAGTGATGGTACAAGATATGCTGTAAATTTACCAAAAGCCATTGCTACAGCTGCAATTGTTCCTGTTTGTATTACAGTAAATAATCCCCAACCATACAAAAAGCCCATTCTTCTCCCGAAGATTTCTTTCAGATAGGTATATTGACCACCAGCCTTTGGAAACAGGGCAGAAAGTTCACCATAGCTTATCGCTGCGGCCACAGTCATTATTCCTGTTATAATCCAGACCACAATCAGCCAGTAGCCGGAGCCCAGATTACGCATCATATCAGCGCTTACGATAAAAATTCCACTTCCGATCATAGATCCCATTACAAGCATAATAGCATCCCATAGTTTCAGTTTTTTCTGCATAGTCAAGTATAGAGGTCAAATATAAACAAATCTACCTTTCATTTTGAATTTTATTAAAAATTTACACAAGCACTTGTTTATTATTAATTTTTATCGATTTATGATTCAATATTAATTAGTATTTTTGAAAAAAATATTAAACATGAAATTCAAAGCTATATTATTTGCTGTGGCTGTAAGTGCTTCTTCACTGGCTTTTGCTCAAGAAACTTCACAAAAGAAATTTTCACCACCCGCAGGAAATGCTCTTGTAGGTGATACGTATGGAGCCGGAGTGGCTGTCAATACAGAATCTAAAGCCATTACAGTAGACAAACTGGGTAAAAAGCTTAAAAAGGAAAATAAAAAGCTGGAAAACGTAGCTATTAAAGGAAAAGTAACCGATGTATGCGAGAAAAAAGGATGCTGGCTGACTATTCAAACCGATGATAACTCGCAGTTTTTTGTAAAAATGAAGGATTATGCCTTCTTTGTTCCCACAGCTTTGAAAGGTAAAAATGTAGTTCTGGAAGGAAATGCGGAAAGAAAAGTAATTTCTGTAGATGAGCAAAAACATTATGCTGAAGATGCTAAGAAACCACAATCAGAAATTGATGCCATTACACAACCTAAGGAAGAAATCAGATTCCTGGCAAGCGGAATTAAAGTAGTAAACTAAGTTTTTTTTCTAATTGAAGAAAATATCAAATTCTCTAGTAGATTTTGCAGATTACACAAATTTAAAAAATTAAGGAAAAGATAATCCGTATTTTGCCATTTCCAAGGATTTAAACTGTAATTCTCCTACTATATTATTGATCCGATTTTCTATTGTAGAAAAATATAAAAATAAAATTCGGCAGCCCTTTGGGCTGCCGAATTTGTTAATCTTCTATTGTAAAATCCACTACTGAATCCAGCTTCGGATATTTAGTAGCAGAAATGAATTTCTTTCCTGTACAATCTATTTCCCTCCACCCTTTTCTTTTTTTCACATCACCTGCTTCCATCACAAAAGGAACAAAAGAGATCTCATCTTTTCCGTCCTCTTTCAATTCTCTATACTGAACGGCAATATCTAAAATACATTCGTGTTCTGTATTCAGTCTTACATTTCTATAGATAATATCATAGTGGGTTTCTTTATTTTCCGGAATGTCCAAATACGTTTCCCAGCCTGTAGTATCTGAGTTCAATTCACTGATAGCTTTTAGAGCATAATACAAGGCAATCGTATAATACTTTCTGGTTCCTTTTCTTGTATAGTCGTCTACAAAATGTCCTCCTTCAAATAGTATCGTAGGCATTCCCGCTTTTATAAAATTATCGCCTGTAGAGGTAGGGTAAAATTCATCAGAATATCTTCCGATCTGATTTGGGATCATTTCCTTTAAATGGGTATAAATACTTCCGATAACTGCCATGCATTTTTTTCTGTTTTCAGTAACGGTACGTTCTACATTTTCAGAAGGAGCTAAAAAAGAAAGAGTAGCCGGATGAATACCGTCTGTTGTAAAAATGGTTCTCTGCTCATGAAGGTTTAATGCATAATCATACTTCTTGGATGCCGCTGCATTTTTCAGAAATTTAATTTCCTTACTAGCCTCATTATGGAAATCTCGGTTGAGATCAATATCAACGGCATTAAGCCTTGTCCATTTTTCAGATCCGTCAGGATTCAGCATAAAAATAAAATCCAGTCTTATTTTACTGAATAAGTCATCCTTCATTTCAGGAGCTTTATCAAGGCTTGTTAAAAGATCAAGCATTGCATGGGTAGCATTAGATTCATTACCGTGCATTTGAGACCAGGCTAATACCTGAATGTTTCCGGTTCCGATGCTTACCTGATAAATCGGTTTCTCTAAATAAGATGTTCCGATCACCTGAATATAATCGCTGAGATTCGCCTGTAGGTAAGAAAATAATTTTTCAGGGGAAATATAGCGATTTGAGAAATCGGGGGTCTGAGAATAAATCTGTTCAAAGTTCATTGCGGGAAAAATAATTTACTGGAATCAAATTTAGCCATTTTAAGTCACACCGTGAGTATTAACATTTGTAAATAACGTAAATTCCTGAAAAACTTTTGTAATTTCTGTAAACAAAGTTAAATTCACAGAAGTTAATATTTGACATTTAGATGTTGTGAGGGTATTAACATAAGTAACATTGTTAAACAGCACCTACAGACATATTGTCTGTTGATAAAAATGTGGATTGCGAATAATTTAACGCCATGTATTTAAATTACATAAATTCAATTAGTTATGAAATTTATTTAAATAGTATTTGTAACAATACTTGAAGTGATAAACAGTCGTATTTAAGCCAAATATGCATATTTTTTTTAAACACATAAAATGTGTAAAACGAGTTTATTTATAGGTTTATACAAATGTAAAAACAGAAAACTTATGAAAATCTTTTTGAAAAGAGTATATATTGAGATTTGGAAAGAGTTTTTAGACCTTAGTTAAAAATTAATATTAATTCGAAGAAAAATTTATCTAAAAAAGTGAGTATAAAAGGTATTTTACATTAGTAATTTACGGTTGTATATCCAATAATTCTCATTCAAATGTCTTTATAATGATGTTTTGGGTAGTTTAGCGGGCTCTTTTCGTATCAAAGGAAGGTTAATATTGTAAATAGAAGAAAATAAAGAATAAAGTGCCGATACTAGTCTTTTATAAGGCTTAATTTACATTATTAAGCCCCTTTTTAAGACATTTAATGGAAAAATAATCAACAAATCGAAGTATGATTATGACACATATTGAATGGTTACAATAATAAAGTACATTTGTAATTTAATAATAATAGTCTATTTAACAACTAATTACAATCATGTTACAATTGTATATTCATGAAATTTAAAATTATTTACATTTGTATTTTGCTTTTGTAAATTATATAAGTTACATTTGTAACATAATTAAAGGCTTATTTTTATGAGTTTAAACGAAAGAATTTCAAAAGTTATAGAGTATTCCCAGCTTACCCCATCTGAATTTGCAGATGAGATTGATGTGCAGCGTTCTTCAATTTCGCATATTACATCCGGAAGAAATAAACCATCATTAGAATTTATCATAAAAATAAAATCCCGTTTCCCTGAACTTCTTTGGGATTGGCTGGTTACTGGTGAAGGGGAAATGCTAAAAACGGAGTTGCCGGAAACAATGTTTTCGGAAGAACAGCCAGAAAATGATCCGGTACGAACAACTCCTCTACCCGATCTTTTTACCATGATGAACGATGATGATGAATTTGGAGCAGATGAATCCGAAGCAGAACTGTCTCTAACTGCTTCTGGAGAATCGGCTATATCTGCCAAGGATAAAGCCGCGGAAAAAATATTGGATTCTCAGCGATTAGAACCTTCACCAGAAGAAATAATCAGTCAAGTTATTGGAAATCAAACCAATAAGATAAAACGTATTGTTTTGTTCTACGAAAACGGAAAATTCGAAAGTTTTGAGCCTTAGCTTTTAGACAATCATGATTTATAGAGATATTCTCTCACTGATTTCTCAAATTAAGCAGATTTTACCCCATGTTCTCTGCTCAATCTGCGAGAAAATGTATACCAATTTCATTGAGTTTTTCCTAACTATTCAGCATAATTATACTGCTTCACTACCTTATTATTTGATGAAATATTCTGCAAAATTGTACTGATTTTCGCTCGCTGATTTTGCAAATTATGCAGATTTTTACCCCATGTTTTCTGCTCAATCTGCGAGAAAATGTATACCAATTTCATTGAGTTTTTTCTAACTATTCAGCATAATTATACTGCTTCACTACCTTATTATTTGATGAAATATTCTGCAAAATTGTACTGATTTTCGCTCGCTGATTTTGCAAATTATGCAGATTTTACCCCATGTTCTCTGCTCAATCTGCGAGAAAATATATACCAATTTCATTGAGTTTTTTCTAACTATTCAGCATAACTATACTTCTTCATTACCTTATTATTTGATGAAATATTCTGCAAAATTGTACGGATTTTAGCCCGCTGATTTCACAAATTATGCAGATTTTTACACCATGTTTTCTGCTCAATCAGCGAGAAAATGTATACCAATTTCATTGAGTTTTTTCTAACTATTCAGCATAATTATACGACTTCATTACCTTATTATTTGATGAAATATTCTTCAGAATTAAACTGATTTTAGCCCGCTGATTTCACAAATTATGCAGATTTTTACACCATGTTTTCTGCTCAATCTGCGAGAAAATGTATACCAATTTCATTGAGTTTTTTCTAACTATTCAGCATAATTATAAGACTTTATTACCTTATTATTTGATGAAATATTCTTCAAAATTGTACTGATTTTCGCTCACTGATTTTACAAATTATACAGATTTTTAACCTCTGTTTTCTACTCGATTTATGAAAAAATACATACTAATTTTATTGCCTTTTTATCATAGAAAATTGGTCTAATCATAAAAAACCTGACCAAGGAAATTGGTCAGGCTAAAAAATATTTGAAGAAGAAAACTAAAGCTATTTGCTTTATTTGTTTTTAAATTTTGATGAGAATTCCGATGAGACAGCTTCCATTTCATGGCTCATTAAAATGCTATATCAGGGAATAATAAGGAATCTATTTTGGGGCTTGATTTCTTCAGAGCCGGATCGATTCTGTCACATTAGAATAGAATTGTGGCAGAGGAAAAGTTTTTCATGTACTAGTTTTTTATAGTTGAATCAAATATATAAATTAAAAATAAAATCAACAACAAAAACTTAATTATTTTAACAAATAATTAATATTAAAGACAAATTATACTTTAATTACCAATGTTGAATATTTTATTCAAATTATCAAATCTTTAATAAATATGATCATTCAATTAAAACCACTCAAATAAAAAGACCCGCAGAATATGCGGGTCTTTTCATTATTTGAATAACAATTTATTATTATTTTTTTCTTCTTTCTAATTCTTTCTTGATCAGTCCAAGCTCTCTTCCGGTTTGTCCGGCTACAGAGGTATTTTCCTGAGCTCTTCTCGTAAGATATGGCACAACATCCTTTACAGGCCCATACGGAAGATATTTAGCCACATTATAGCCTTTATCAGACAGATAGAAGGTAATATTATCACTCATTCCGTAAAGCTGTCCAAAATAAACATGTGGATTGCCATTTTCTAAAGATTTGGCTTTCATTTTATCCATAATCAATTCAGAAGAAATTTCATTATGGGTTCCAAAGAATGCTGATACTTTATCCAGGTGATTCATCACAAAGTCTATTCCTGCATTATAATTCTTATCTGAAGCATCTTTGCTAGGCTGAATTGGGTCTGCATAACCTTTTTCTGCTGCTCTGGCTCTTTCTTTCTCCATATAAGCTCCACGAACGATCTTATAACCGATGAAATAGTTCTTTTCTCTTGCTCTCTGAAGATGTGCTTCCATATATTCCAATCTTCCCGTTCTGTACATCTGAATGGTGTTCCAAACGATTGGTTTTTCCTGGTTATATTTCTCCATCATCTCCTCACAAAGTTGGTCTGCTGAATCCTGCATCCAGGTTTCTTCAGCGTCTACCATTACTTTTTTATCATTTTCATGGCAAAGAGCGCATACTTCATCAAATCTTTTTACCACTCTCTCCCATTCTTCTTTCTGGCTGGTCGTAAGCTCTGCCCCTTTTCCAACAGCTTCATAAAGATCAATTCTTCCAAATGCTGTAGGCTTAAATACGATAAAAGGAATCGCCGGATTTCCTACAGAGAATCTTACGATATCTTTAATCTCCTTACATACTGCATCAAAAGTTGCTTCATCTTCTTTTCCTTCAATGGAATAATCGAAAATACTTCCAACTCCTCTCTTGAAAAGCTGTTTTACAACCTTCATACTTTCCTCACGGGTTTCTCCACCACAGAACTGTTCAAACAAAGTGTTTTTTACAATTCCGGTAACGAATGGGAAGTTGTTGTGTACTGTAAAATTAAGAACGGATGTTCCAAGGCTGGTAAGAGCGGGCTGTTCAATCATTTTAAACATCCAGTAAGCCTTTCTCAACTGTGCATCTGTCTTATCTGCAAATGCAACTTTAGTATCATTAAAAATGGGCATTCCTATTTATTAAATTTAGTTACGCAAAGGTAATAATAACCTTAGTTTATTTAAAGAATTTTTATTATAATTTATGTTCAATTCCGTTTAAAAGCATTGCTATAATTCCTACAAAGACCCAAAAACGTAATATATTCAATGTAAGGAAGTTACTTTTTCGGGTGGAATTTAAAAAAAGATAAATACACAAGATCATTACAAATAGTCCACCTGCAAAATAATACGCCATAAATCCGGAAACTCCAGTTTTGGCAATAATTTTCATCGAAACTCCCATCGTTATAAGGAGTAAAGATATCAGGATGAGCTTTGTATTTCTGCTTTTAAAATAATTGGGAATGGTAATATATCCAAATGTTTTATCAACGCTTCTTGTCAATGTATCTTTTACAATGTCGATGCACAATAGGATCAAAAAGAGAAAGACAGCCATCAGAAAAACCTTCTTGGAAAAGGTTTCATAATAGACCATCATTCCAAAGAAAGGATATAAGGTAAGACTTACAAAGGTGAGGTTATTCAAGATTAATATCCTGCTTAATTTGTGACTGTAAAACCACATAAAAAACTGGTATACTACAAAAAAGATGAAAACATTATGGGAAATCATCCAGGCCACACCTAAAGAAATCACACTTAATCCCAGATAAGCGTATAAAAAATACTTCTGCTTGATAAAGTTTTGAATTCTGGTTCTGAAAGGTTTTACAATATGATCTTTTTCCAGATCATAGAACTGATTGATAATTCCACCTGCTAAAATAGTCAGAACGGTACAGAAAATAATGCCGTGAACTTTAAAATCAAAGACAAAATTTCTGAAGGATTCTTCCTGATTAAATAGAAAAAAGGTTGAGACATAGAGGGCAAATGTTAAAAGAGCAGCTACAAAAAAACGTGCTCCGAGCAAAAAGCCCACGAATTGTGAAAATCTGTAATATAGAGATTTTGAGATATATTTTTTGGATTGGAAAGTTTCTTTTTCAGAATTCATTCCAACCTGTTTAAAATCTGTAAATCACCTCTTTTTGGAAACCATCAAGCATTTTTTCTGCTTTTTCATAGTCCTGAGTAAAGCCTAAAATATAGCCGCCGCCGCCGCTTCCACAAAGTTTTAAGTAATAAGCATTAGAGTCCAGACCTTTTTTCCAGATGTTAAAAATGCTTTCAGGAATCATTGGACGGAAATGTTCATACGCCCAGTGAGAAAGCTTTTTAAGGTTTCTAAAGAAAGGATTCATGTCTTTTTTAAGGAACGCTTCTATACAAGCGTTGTTGTAACGGATAAATTCTTCTTTCAAAGTTTTACGGAACCCTTCTGTCTTCATTTTCTCAAAGAAGATTTGAATCATAGGCCCTGTTTCTCCTGTAATTCCGGAATCGATCAGGAAAATAGCTCCTTTTCCTTCTTCACCATCAGGAATGGATACTCTGTCCAGGTTTTCTTTATTTTCGATAAGAATAGGCAGGTTCATGTAACAGATCAAAGGATCCATTCCTGAACTTTTTCCATGGAAATAACTTTCCATTTCACCAAAAACGGCTTTTAATTTTTTAAGATTTTCTTTGGAGATATTATCCGGATTCAGTTTACTCACCGAATATTTTTCAAAAATAGCAGCCACCAAAGCTCCTGAACTTCCTACTCCATAACCCTGAGGAATATTGGAATCAAAGAAAAGGCCGTTTGCAATATCTTTTTTGAAGCTTTCAATATCCAATGTAAAATCATCAGAAAGATCAAGCTCTGTAAGAAAGTTTGAATATTTCTGCAGATATCTGTTTGAATTAAGCTCAGATTCTGAAGCCAGGTCTGAAAATTTTAAGGTTCCTTTATAAAAGCTGTAAGGTACTACAAGCCCTTGGGAATCTTCAATCATTCCATATTCTCCAAACAGAATTATTTTTGCATAAAATAAGGGGTTGGTCATATTGACAATAAATCTTTTTGCAAAGTTAAAAATTATTCCGCTGAATATAAGCAAAACTTAGACCGAATTATCAGTTTTTTGATTCTGCTTCCCTATATTCTTATATAAAAATACAAAATAAAACTCCAAATCTGAAGAATTTCGGTATTATTTGATGATCGTTTTTATTTTTAGTGCCCATTAATGTTAAGTTAAAAAATAAAAAAAGACGTTAAAAATAACGTCTTTTACTTTTTTATAATGTTTCTCTGTTTTTTCTCATTTTCACCTTCAGAAATCGGATCAATATCAATCCTGCTCCGAAGAAAATTGTCATGGATAAGGCTGCAATTCGCATATTATTAAAATGCTCAATTAATGTTGCAAAGATAAATGTACCAATGATGATAGCAATCTTTTCCAATACATCATAGAAACTGAAATAAGTAGTGTTTTCCATAGAGTTTTCCGGAAGTAGCTTTGAATAAGTAGATCTGGACATTGCCTGAAGACCTCCCATTACCAATCCTACTACTGCTGCTACTCCATAGAACTGATATTCTACGGTTGGATTTTCTTTATTTAAGAAATAAGCCCATAAACAAGCTACGATCCATAGGAAGATAGCAATTGAAATAACATTTTTGTTTCCTATCCTTTTGGATAATCTTGAGAAGATTACGGCTCCAATAATAGCTTCGATCTGGATCACCAAAAGAGTTCCGATAAGTTTATCCTGAGCTAAATTGATCTCACTTTTTCCAAATAAGGTTGCCATAAGGAAAATGGTCTGCATACCAACACTGTAGAAGAAGAAGCTTGAAAGAAAGAACTTCAAATTTCTGTCTTTGAATAGCTCGCCTCCTACTTTAAACAATTCATGAAAGCTTTCTTTGGCAATATCTTTGTAAAAGCTCATGTTATCTTTTAAGACTTCAAAGAATCCGCCTTGTTCTTCGTGCTTTTTGAAGATATTTTTATAGTTTAATAATACAAGATCTTTAGGAAGTTTATCTTTTACATCTCCAAATTGAGGAAGGTGCTTGAAGGTATATTGAGAAAACCCAAACCACCATGCTCCAGTCAACAGGAAGCTGATTCTTGTAAATAACAGCTGCTGTGCCGCTCCTTTAGCAAAAACCTGAATCAGTACTAAACACAACACCACTAAAACCACAGAGCCAATATATCCATATACATATCCTTTTGCAGAAAGTGCATCTTGTCTGTCCGGTGTTGCAATGTCCGGAAGGAAAGAGTTATAGAATACTAAACTTCCCCAGAATCCTACACTGGCTGTAATACTGAATAAGAGTCCAAGAAATACATTATGCATCCCAGTGAACATCGCTAATCCCATACAAGATGTTGCTCCTAAGTAACAGAAAAATTGCAGGAATGATTTTTTATTTCCGATAGTATCCGCCAATGAAGATAAAAATGGAGACAGCAATACTACAATAAAGAATGATATCGTGAGTGAATATCCATATACCGCATCCGGTTGGTATTCATTTCCAAAGATTTTGATCATATGTCTCACCGGGACATCGATCCATTTTTTGGTTTCCGTCACATATTCTTTTTTCTCATACGCTGTGGTAAGGATTGAGTAATAGATGGGGAAAATGGTGGAAGTAATAACCAGGGAATACACAGAGTTTGCCCAGTCATATACTGCCCAAGCTTTCATAATCTTTGGATTATTCTTTATGTTGTTGGGTTGTCGATTCTCAGTTTCAGACATTTCAAATAAATATTAGTAGCACAAAAATAGAAAAACCATTAAGAAATGGATAAGATTTTAAAAAAATTATCCATTCCTTAATGGTAACATATTCTAAAACAGAATATTAGATATTCTCAATTACGATTGCAGAAGCACCACCACCTCCGTTACAGATTGCTGCTGCACCGTATTTAGCATTATTTTGTTTCAATACATTGATTAATGTAACAATGATTCTTGAACCAGAGCTTCCCAGTGGATGTCCTAATGCTACCGCACCACCGTTTACGTTTACTTTAGAAGCATCTAACCCTAAGATTTTATTGTTAGCCAGTCCTACTACAGAGAACGCTTCATTAAACTCGAAGAAATCGATATCTGATACTTCTAATCCTGCTTTTTTAAGAGCGATAGGTAATGCTTTAGCTGGAGCAGTTGTAAAGTTTTCAGGCTCCTGTGCAGCATCAGCATAAGATACAATCTTTGCTAAAGGCTTCAATCCTAGTTCTTCCATTTTTTCTTTAGAAACAAGGATGAGTGCAGATGCTCCGTCATTCAATGTGGATGCATTAGCTGCTGTTACTGTACCTTCTTCTTTTTTGAAAACAGTAGGAAGGGTTGTAATTCTGTCGAAGTTTACTGCTTTGTATTCTTCATCTTCAGCAAAAATTACAGGTTCTCCTTTTCTCTGAGGAATAGAAACAGGGACTATTTCGTCATTGAATTTTCCTTCGCTCCAAGCTTTTGCTGATCTCTTATAAGATTCTATAGCGAAATTATCCTGATCTTCTCTTGTAATGTTGTAATCAACGGCACATTTTTCCGCACATACTCCCATGTGTACTTTGTTATAAACGTCCGTAAGACCGTCTAACACCATACCATCAAGCATTTTGATATCTCCCAATTTGGTAGCTACTCTTGCGTTATAATAGTGAGGAACTAAAGACATATTTTCCATACCTCCTGCAACAATCACTTCTGCATCACCGGCTTTGATTGCCTGTGCAGCCATAGTTACAGCCTTCATTCCTGAAGCACACACTTTATTTACTGTAGTGGAAGGTGTATTGATAGAAAGACCTGCGCCTAGTGCTACCTGGCGAGCCGGCGCTTGTCCTTCTCCTGCCTGTAGTACATTTCCCATATAAATTTCCTGAACGTTTGCAGGATCTAGACCAATTTTATCTAATGCTCCTTTTACAGCTGTAGCTCCAAGTTTGGTAGCCGGAACTGTTGATAAACTTCCCATAAAACTTCCCATAGGAGTTCTTACTGCGGAAACAATGAATACTTCTTTCATGTATATAATTTTTATTTTAGCCAAAATGAAACCTGAGCTTCACTTTTATAATTAAATTTATTTTGTCTTTATGTATACAACGTCAAATTCAGATCCTTCAATCTTTGTATTTACTTTCAGCATATTATCCTGAGTAGCAACCACTTTATTATTGAAAACGTCTCCAATCTGTGCTGGATCATTCTTATCCGACTTCTCCATAACAATTGATTTGTAATTACAGTTATCAACAAAAACCAATGTGGATTTGATATAGTCTTTTCCGTTGTTAAAATATTCGGTTTGAACATTATCTTTAATGGTCATATACCAAATTGATTCAGGATAATTAATCCGTAAGAATTTACCTTCTTTTATGTTGGTACATTTAACCGGATTATCCGGCTTTTTTTGTTCTGTTTGCTGGGATTTGACCTGTGAGGTCATCAACAATAATATCCCCGCTGAAAATGCTTTTAAAAGGTTCATTTTTTATATTTGAGTTCGTTGATTTACTTTTTTATTTTTTACTGCAAAAATCATTAGAAAAGCGCCTAAAAATTCCACTACCCAGCCCCATTTTAATTTCACAATTCCTGCAAATGCTTCTCTCCATGATTTAAAAGGTAAGAAACTGAAGTATTCTAAAGACTGTAGCTTAACAGCTGCCAAAGTGAGTACGAATAATAGAATAAGAAAAATTCCAAAAAGCCTCACAATTTTTGCATTACTATTAACAATACCAAAGACTGCACACGCAGAAAGAATCCAACATGTAATAGCCAAATAGTGATCCAGTTTCCAATAATCCCAGTTCCCTATAATGGGTACATGTACTAAAGGCAGAAAACTTCCTACAACCACTAATATCAATCCTAATAACTGAATATTTTTCATATTTACTAAAGTGCCAAAATACAAAAAAAAACACATTTTTAAACCATCTCTTATCAAACATTCATTTCACCTCCCTAACAATCATTAGTCACAATAAAAAACTTTCAACATTGAATATACTTTAAAAATAATCACATTTTATTACCAAATTAAAAACACAATATAATCATTCTAATAATTTTCAAATCCCTTTTTATGCTTAGCAGCGGTTTAGCTTAATTATGACGTGGTCTGAAATAAAAAAATTGCACTTCCGTTATGAAAGTGCAATTTTATATTGTTAATAGTAACTCAATTAATGTTTTACTGAAGAGACATCTTCAGGTTTATGCTTATGCTTAAATAACACAGCAAAAAATATTGCTAAAACTAACGAATAGATCGCAAATGATAACCAGATCTGATGCCAGTCTTTTACCATAACTACAGAAGAGAGTGTTCCATCTGTGTTTACTACCGCATTAAAGCTATTTTTTAAAATTTCCAGGAATGTTGGGTTATCTGGAGTTGTTTCTAAATAAGATGATAAATCTGTAGCCGTTGTAAATTTATGGGTAAAGAATTTATCAATCGCCCAACCTGCAATATAACTCCCGAAAACAGCTCCAAAACCATTCGTCATCATCATAAATAACCCTTGTGCAGATGAACGAATTTTCTTGTCTGTAGTTGTCTCTACGAAAAGAGATCCTGAAATATTGAAGAAATCGAACGCCATTCCGTATACAATACACGAAAGGATAATTAAAGATAAGCCGAAACCTTCCGGTACTCCATACGCAAAGAAACCGAATCTTAATACCCATGCTAACATAGACATTAACATTACTTTTTTGATCCCAAATTTCTTTAAAAAGAAAGGGATTGCCAGGATAAACAACGTTTCAGAAACCTGAGAGATTGACATGATGATGGTAGATCTCTGCACAACAAATGAGTCCGCATATTTTGGAAAATGAGCAAACTCACTTAAAAATACGTCTCCATAAGCATTAGTCAACTGAAGAGCTGCTCCTAAAAGCATAGAAAATAAAAAGAACAATGCCATTTTATAGTTTCCGAAAAGCTTAAATGCATTTAATCCCAATTGCTCGGATAGTGGAGAATCTTTATCAATTAGTTTTTGTGGTGGGCATTTTGGTAGAGTAAGCGCGTAGATTCCTAAGAATATAGCTACTGCTCCTCCAATATAGAACTGTCCTTCTGTTGCTTTATTTCCACTAAGATTAGTGATCCACATGGCAACAATAAAACCTATGGTACCCCACACACGGATTGGTGGAAAGTCTTTTACTACATCCAGGTTATTATTCTTTAGGATGGTATAGGAAATTGAATTGGTAAGGGCAATGGTAGGCATGTAGAAACACATGGCAACTAGCATTATCGAAAAGAAAGAATTAGGATCTGCAGAGTGCGGCAGTATGAAAAGCATAACTCCATAAAGGATGTGTAATACTGAAAATATTCGTTCTGCATTTATCCAACGGTCTGCAATAATTCCAGTAATGGTTGGCATAAAAATCGAAGCAATTCCCATTGTTCCAAAAACAGCTCCAAACTGTGTCCCGTCCCAATGTTTAGTACCAAACCAGAAGTTAGCCATCGTAATCAGCCATGCTCCCCACACAAAAAACTGGAGAAAACTGAGGATGGTCAGTCGTAATTTTAAATTCATTTTTATATAAAGTATCTCTTTTTAATCAATTTTCTTTTTCCTCCTCTTGATTTCTTCCTGAATTTCAAGGGCAGTATCATAGTCTTCTTCTTTAACGGCATCATCCAATAGTTTCTGAAGTTCCTCCATAGAAAGGGATTTTAGGTTATCTTCAGTCTGTACTGTTTCTGAGAAGGTTTGTTCTTCTCTTGATACATCTTCCAATTCTAATAAGATTCCGGCTTCATTCAGCACTTGTTGTGTGGTAAAAATAGGTGCATCAAATCGCACTGCCATAGCGACAGCATCAGAAGTTCTCGCATCAAGGATCAGTTCTTCCTCAGTTTCTTTATTTTTAAAGTTGATATTTGAGAAGAATACCCCATCTACAATCTGGTAAATGATTACAGAAACCAACTCATAATTGGCCGAAACTATAAATTTTGAGAATAAGTCGTGGGTAAGTGGGCGCGGTGGATGGATGTCTTTTTCCAGTCCAAGAGAGATAGATTGAGCTTCGAAATTTCCTATAACAACAGGTAATTTTATGTGTGTTTCCTCATGCTCCAGTAACAATGCGTACGCCCCCGACTGGGTCTGGCTGTACGATATTCCGCGAATAATTAGCTGCTTATAATCCATAGCTACAAATATAGATTAATTTTTTATTGTGATTTCACTTTTTTACACAAAAATAAAAGCCCGGAAAGCCGAGCTTTTATTGTATTGTTATGTGATTGTCAATGAGTCAATAATGAGTTTTGCTTTGCAAGTGAATAATTAAAAATTGACAAGCGAAGCGAATTGACTATTCACATTGAATTTTATCCTTTAATTGCTTTAATTTTCTCTGTTAATGCAGGAATAATCTGGAAAGCATCTCCTACTACTCCATAATCAGCAGACTTGAAGAAAGGTGCTTCAGGATCACTATTGATTACTACGATAGTTTTCGAAGAGTTCACCCCAGCTAAGTGCTGAATGGCTCCAGAAATACCAACTGCGATATAAAGGTTAGGTGAAATTGCTTTACCTGTTTGTCCTACGTGCTCTGTGTGAGGTCTCCATCCGATGTCAGAAACCGGCTTAGAACAAGCAGTAGCTGCTCCTAAAACATTCGCTAAGTCTTCGATCATTCCCCAGTTTTCAGGACCTTTCATCCCTCTACCTGCAGAAACAACTACTTCAGCTTCTTTAAGATCTAATTTACCTGAACTTTGTTCGTGAGAAATTACTTTAGTATCCTCGTTAGCTACTGATAAGTTTTTCACTTCTTCAGAACCTGATACTGCGTTTTCTTTAACACCGAAAGCATTTTGAGAAACTGTAACAATTACTCCGTTTCCTTCTGCTTTTGCATGCATAAACCCTTTTCCAGAGAAAGCTCTTCTTTTTACCTGGAAAGGAGAAAGACTTTCAGGAGCTTCTAAAGCGTTGGTAATTAAAGAATAATTCTTCATAATTGCCAACATTGGAGCTACTGAAGAAGCATCTGTAGTGTGAGGGAAAACAATGATATTTCCGTTTGCTACTTCATTTACTGCTTGAGCAAATGCTTTTGCTGAGAAATTCTTAAGACCTTCGTCTTTGATGTTGATAACGTTTGATGCTCCATATTTGTATAATAAATCTGAAGAATCAGTAGGGTTTACAGAGATTGCGGTAACGGTATCTCCTGCTTTATCTGCAATTGCTTTAGCATAAGAAACTGCTTCAAAAGCTGCTTTTTTGTAAACTCCGTTTATATTTTCTGCGTATACGAATACTGCCATTTTTTTAAATTTAAAAATTAAAAGATTGAAAAATTTAAAGATTAGATCACTTTAGCTTCTTCGTGAAGTAATCTTACCAATTCATCCAGATTATCCGGAGAAACCATCTTCACAGCTGCTCTTGGCGGAACACTGTCATAAGATACTCCCTGAACTTTTACTTCTGAAGAAGTAGGCTCTACTACTTGCAAAGGCTTTGTTCTTGCAGACATAATTCCTCTCATGTTTGGAATGATAAGGTCTTTTTCATCTACCAATCCTTTTTGACCTGCAATAATTGCCGGTAACTTAACTGAAATAGTTTCTTTTCCACCTTCGATTTCTCTTACTGCAGTGGCTTCGCTTCCGTTTACATCCAATCCTACAGATGCATTTACGAAAGGCTGGTTCAATAACTGAGCCACCATTCCAGGTACAGAGCCACCGTTATAATCGATAGATTCTTTACCACAAAGGATCAAATCATATCCTCCGTTTTGAGCTACTGCAGCAATTTCTTTTGCTGTAGAATAGCTATCTTTTGGATCAAGATTTACTCTTATTGCATCATTAGCACCAATTGCTAAAGCTTTTCTGATTACAGGCTCTGTAGCAGCATCCCCAACGTTGATTACTGTTACTGTCGCTCCCTGAGATTCCTGAAGTTTAACCGCTTTTGTCAACGCAAATTCATCTAGCGGATTGATCACCCACTGAATTCCGTTTTTGTCGAAAGCAGACTTATCTGCTGTAAAGTTAATTTTGGAAGTAGTATCCGGAACACTACTAATACAAACTAATATTTTCATGTGTACTATTTTATTTTTTCTCTTTTACGCATAAAATCATGACACTTTATGCAGAGATTTTGTTTGAATTAATTTTTGCTAATATAAATAAAAAATATATTATGCATGCATAATACTTATTAAATTATTATTCAATACATTAGATGTACTTATTTACCTGGCTGTGTTGCTCTAAACTCTATTTTACTAGGCAAAACCCTCGGATTCATCTTTAAAATATCCAATATCAGATTCCCCATATCTTCAGGCTGAATCTTCCAGCTGTCTTTTTCTGAGGGTACATTTCCATTAAAATAAGTTGCTACAGATCCCGGCATAATCACAGTAGATTTAATATTGTATTTCCTTAAATCGATCATAGCAGCCTGGGTAAACCCGACAACTCCAAATTTTGAGGCATTATATCCTGTACCATTTTCAAAGAAATTAGCACCTGCAAGACTTGAAATGGTAATATAATACCCTTCTGTCTTTTTTAACTCTTCAACGGAAGCTTTTAATGTATAAAACACACCTGTAAGATTGGTTTCTATCATATCATTCCATTCTTCGGCAGACAATTCGTCTACGGGTTTAAATATTCCCAACCCGGCATTAGCGATTACATAGTCTAGTCTCCCAAACTTTTCAACGATATTTTGCACAGCCTCTGCTTCATTCTCAAGATTTCTCACATCAGAAACAATTCCTAAGACTTTATCAGAATATTTCCTAAGCTCTTCTTCAGCTTTCATTACATCTTCTCTTTTTCTTCCTGAAAATGCTACTGAGATTCCGTTTTCAAGCAAAATCTTTGCAATCCCCAATCCTATTCCTTTGGTTCCTCCTGTTATATATGCTGTTTTATTTTCGGACATATTGTTCAAATTTATTTCCCTAAAATAACAAAAACGCTCCAATTGGAGCGCTTTACTGATACTAAGATTTATCAGGTATTATTTTTTGATGAATTTCTCGGTAGTTTTACCTTCTTTCGTTTCAATGCTGATAATATAGCTTCCTGGATTCAAGTTTTTAACATTTACTTTATCTCCATCTAGATCTGCAGATACTTTTCTTCCACTGATATCATAGATTTCAACAGCATTAACTTTTCCTTTAGATTGAATGTTAAGAACATCTGTTGCAGGATTAGGATATAGAGAAGTCTCTACTTTAGATACTTTACTTTCAGCAGTACCCAAGCTTCCTGTTTGTGTAATTTTAACGTTATCTACGATCAAAAGGTTTTGATCATTCGTATTAAAATGTCTAAGATATAGTTTTACACTCTGCCCTGCCAGATTGCTAGGAATTGTTGCTGTTTTAGTTAATGCTGTTCTTCCTGCTGTTACAGTTCCTTCAATCAAAGGTGTTTCAGTACCTGTAAATGTAGCAGTACTTGACAGCACATACGCTGCATAATGCTCAGCAAAAAACTGAGTATCAGAAGATCCTACTTGAAAACTTAACGATAAAGTTCCCGTTGCAGGAAGTGTTATTGCTGGCGAAATCAATAAATTATCAGGAGTTAACGCTCCTACAGGTGCTGGTAACCAAGATGCTGATCCAGCAAAATTTCCAGTAAATCCCCAACCATCAGTAGTTGCATTTCCTGTATAAACACCCCAGTTTTCTCCATCAGCGTCTCTATCTATAACTGACCATCCTGCGCCTGTGTTAAACCCTTCTTGGAATACAACAGTTTGCGCCTTAACTAAATTTAGGGATAATCCTAATAATCCCAAAACGAATAAATTTTTAACCATAACTTATTATTCAATATTCATAATTATTGCAATAATAGTGTTTTTAATTCAAATAAAAAAGATATTAGATTAAATAAATCAACACATTTCGAAATAAAAATAAATAATTCTATTAATTTTCAAAACTTCATTTTTATTAAAAAATTAATTAAATTGAAGTTTTGAAAATTATTTAATAACAAAAACAGGATAAAATAACAACTATAAACATTACAAAAACCCAACAATGATGGGAAGTTAAAACAAGAATAGCAATTATTGTATTTTATAGAAAAATAATCACTTTTTTATAAATTTTAAATAATACATTTCATCATCATAAATAATTTTAATTAAATAAACACCAGGCGCAAGATCTCTTACATCGGCAACATTATTTTTAAATATGACATTAACTGCTCTTCCTTCGGCAGTATAAACTTCCGCTTTACTCATTGGAAACTGCAATCTTAAATGAACATAGTCGGTTACCGGATTAGGATACACTGTTACTATTTTAGAATCTGTTTTTGCTTCTTTAGCAGACAAAATCAATTCTTCGTTGATCTTAATATTATCAATATAAGCTATCCCTAGGTCATTGTTGTGAACAAACCGTAATTGATCCATAGTGAGAGGAATAGCCGTTGTTTCTGTGTAAAATAGGATGTCATTAAGATAATATTGGGTATTTGCAGCAGTACCTACCACCTTCAATCTGTACCATGTATTAGGAGACCAGACTCCGGCTGTAGAAACCATATTCTGTACATTGAGGTTCTTATTAAGTACTTTTATGATTCCTGTTTTATCAAAATCTACTCTCACAACGGTTTGTTCATTGCTATTATTGAATCCCTGAAATCCAAAGACTGAACCATCAATCTGGGACATATTAATATCAAATGAAACGGAAAAGAGAGTACTGATAAGAGGTGTTGTTAGATTATAAAATCCTCCAATAATAGGCTCCGATTGAACTCCATAAATAGATTCTTTTACAATTTTCAGAGCACTATTTCCATCTGTAGCGGCATCTGTACTAATAGTTTGATGAATTACATTTTCAGGAGTTCCCCCTGTAGGCGTACTAATCCAAGCTCCCTGGCCATGAATATTTCCAGGTGCAAATCCTTCGTTATCTTCAAAGGAAACCGTTTGCTGGGCAAAAGAAAGTAATGCTAATAAAGAGCATGCGATTGAGTAAATTTTTTTCATTAGTTTTCAAGTTTGGAATAAAAATATAAACTTTCCTTGAAAGGTGAAATAACTTAACATCAAATAAAAAACAAACCCTTTATATTCAGTGGAATTAACTGTTTATCAGTTATATTTTATTCTTATTCTAATTAAATTCAAGGTGAAAATTTTTCATAAAATCTTTTTTCACTGAAATATTCGGTGAATAAAAAAATATACCTCCCCCAAAAAGAGAAGGTATATCTAAACAAAATGGTACAATGTTTACTTTTTAATAAATTTATGGGAAGATATCCTCCTCCAGATTCTTTCAAGAGGTTATTTTTCACTATTTATGTATATCAAAAAAAACAGGGTATTCATAAAGAAACACCCTGTTTTAAAAATATTTTATAACTCCTTATTTTGAATAATTTTCAAAAAACAAAGGAATACTTTCAATTCCCTTATAGAAATTAAATAATCCGTAATGCTCATTTGGAGAGTGGATCGCATCTGAATCCAATCCGAAGCCCATCAGTACAGACTTAGCTCCTAAAACCTTCTCAAACATCGATGTAATAGGAATACTTCCTCCACTTCTATAGGGTAATACTTCTTTACCAAATGCTGTCTCCATAGCTTTTTTAGCGGCTAAGAATTCTTTGGTATCGCTTTGTAATACATAAGGCATCCCTCCGTGGTGAGGAGTTACTTTCACTTTTACTGTATCCGGAGCAATTTTTTCGAAATACTTCGTGAATTTTTCAGTAATCTCTTCCGGTGTTTGATAAGGAACTAAACGCATTGAAATTTTAGCGAACGCTTTAGAAGGAATTACCGTTTTAGCTCCTTCTCCTGTATATCCGCCCCAAATACCATTACAGTCTAAAGTTGGACGAATAGAAGCTCTTTCTAATGTTGTATATCCTTTCTCCCCTTCAATATTGCTTAATCCAATTGATTTCTTGAATTCTTCAGGATTATCCTTCAGTTTATTCATTTCTGTTCTGTCTGCATCAGATACAATCTCAACATTATCATAAAAACCATCAATAGTGATGTGGCCATCTTCATCGATAAGGTTAGCAATCATTCTGGAAAGTACATGAATCGGGTTTGGAACTGCTCCTCCGTAAAGCCCTGAATGCAGGTCTCTGTTTGGACCTTCCACTTCTACTTCTACATAACTTAACCCTCTTAATCCTGTTGTTACAGTAGGTTGTTCGTTGCTATAGATATGGGTATCAGAAATTAAAATACAATCACAAGATAGTTTTTCTTTGTTTTCATTCACAAAGTCTCCTAAGCTTACAGATCCTACTTCCTCTTCGCCTTCCAGGATAAATTTAACATTACAAGGAAGCGTATTGGTTCTCATCATTGCTTCAAATGCTTTCAGATGCATAAAGAACTGTCCTTTATCATCTGCTGATCCTCTTGCGAAGATCGCACCTTCCGGGTGAAGTTCAGTTTTCTCGATATAAGGCTCGAAAGGAGGTTTTGTCCATAATTCTAATGGATCTGCCGGTTGTACATCATAATGTCCGTAAACCAATACCGTTGGCAGGTTTGTATCTATAATTTTTTCTCCGAAAACGATAGGATAACCCTTAGTTTCACATATTTCAACCTGATCAGCTCCTGCATTTCTAAGGTGTTCTGCACATACATCTGCACACTTCAATACATCATCTTTATACGCTGGATCTGCAGAAATAGAAGGAATTCTCAATAACTCAAATAATTCATCCACGAAACGCTGCTTGTTTTCGTTAATGTAATTTAATGTCTCTTGCATTGTAAAATTTTATTTTGTTAAAATTAAAAAAAATGCACCGCTGAGCCAAGTAAAAACGCAGGATTTTCTAAAGAAAAAGATTATTTCCTGATGATTGGCGCTGTAATCATTTTTTCAAATAAAAAATGCCCTGCAAAAAACAGGGCATTTTTATATGGTATACTAATAATTAGTGTTCAGCTTTTGGAGCCTCTTCTTTTTTCTCAGCAGGCTTAGCAGCAGCAGTACTATCTGTTTTAGGAGCTGCAGCTTCTGGTTTTACTGCTTCTTCCTTGTGTTCAGCAGCAGCCCCATGTGTAGCATGAGCTTCTCCACCCTGAGGATCATCAGAATATCTTTCTGCTCCTTCTTCAAGTTTTATAACACCTTTGCTTCCACCTTGAGGAACTTTTTTACAGCTTACAGCTACTGTTGCAATCGCTAAACATATAACTAATTTTTTCATATGTAAAATTTATTTTTTAAATATCATCCGGAATCACCTTATTTTAATCTGCTGGTATAAGCTAAACAGCGGGCGATTTCATGCTCAAATTTTTGATTGCCCAAAATTAAGAAATCCTGTTTCTTTTGGCAACATTTTTATACTGATTTTAAAATAATTTTCCCTTTTTTGGACTGTGTAAAAATAAGGTAATCATTTCCACCATCTTTCAAACCATATTTTTTCTTGATTTCTTCAGGCTTCAGAGGATAATTTTTTGAAATAATATTGAATTGTTCTTTCTTTTTAATCTTTTTAGAATCAACAACTTCCATTTCAAAAATTCTTCCTGGAAATTCGTTTAGTTTTTCAGCAGAAGTATAAAGATGGGTATTGGGATGTAGTTTTTTAATTCCAAATTTTTCAGAAATTAAATTAAAAATTCCAGCCTTTAGAATAGAATTATTAGGGATATAAATGAATTTTTCAGGTTCAGTATATTGCGATTGGGCATTTTCTTCTTCCCCAAATATAAAACTAAAGGGAGATTCTCCGCTGTCAAGATTCACACAGTTGCAAATAATCTCTTTTTTATTTTCTCCAGATAAGAAGACCACAATCTCTTTTACATCATTTTTAAGAGCAATAATGTCAATCCTGAAAATGGGAGGTAAAACTGAAATAAGATACTTCAGATCGATCAAGGGAGAAAGCTTAATCATCACCTGATTTGATATTGACAATAACTTTTCCTGGATTTCAAGAATATTGGGGGAAAGATCTTCTAAAAGAAAGACTTTATTCTTATTCTGGTCTCTTCTGGCCGGATCCAAATAAATAGTATCAAAATTTTCCTGGTTTTCATTCAAAAAATCTTCTAATTTCTGATTGATAAACCTTGCTTTCTTTCCAAGTGTATTCCAATTGTGTTCAACGATCTCTAAAAGCTCTGTATTTTGCTCTATTAAAGTGATATCATCAAAATTTTGAGATAAATAATAGGCATCTATTCCAAAACCGCTGGTAAGGTCAATAAATTTTTTACCTTTTAAAATCTCTGATTTATAAAGAGCGGTTTTTTCAGAGGATGATTGCTCCATATTAAGCTGTGGAGGAAAAATTATACCATCCTGCAATAAAAAGGGGAATTTTTTCTCTGCTACCTGCTTTCCTTTAATTTGTTGTACAATCTCCTGCATAGAAACCTCAGGAAATGTAGATTTTTTCAGTAGTAGGGAGTGCAGATCTGTTTTTAGATTTGCATTGATATAGTCTTGAACGTCTTTATTTAATAATTTAACCACAGATTACACAGATTTTCACAGATAATTATTTTTTAGCTCTATTCAAACTTAGTTCTAAATAAAACTAGAATTAATATTGCGGATTAGAAAGTGTTTCTAATTTTTTCAAGTATTACTTTTTATCAATTTTTTATATTTTTTTAATCCAGATTACCATTTATTTTTCTGAATATACTTTTGCTAATATAATCAGTATTAAAATTGACTAAAATTCCTAATTTCAAATTTGTAAGCTTTAAATAAGTTAGCAATTGTTGGTGATGAATATTTGAAATTTCATTGACTGCCTTAATTTCTATAATCACTTTATTTTCAACAATAATATCGGCAATAAAACTGGATTCAATAGAAATGCCCCCTATATTTAATTTTCATTGGAACCTGAGTCTCAACTTTCAAACCAATATTTTCAAGCTCATAAGCTAAAACTTTTTCATAAACCTTCTCTAAAAGACCTGGTCCAAGCCCAGTATATACAGAAAATATAGATTTTCTGATATTAATTACTCCCGAATTATACAAAGTAATAATTTCAATATTTTCTGAATCAATTTTATCTGATTCTTCTATCTAATGAGATTATAATATGAAAAATCACAGAATCTTATACGTAATCATCTGTGAAAATCTGTGTAATCCGTGGTTTAAAAAAGGTTATTCAAACATTTCTGCCCAGCGAACAGCTTTAATTTCTTTTTCGTTGTATAGATCTGCAATAGACTTTTTAACGTCTAATTTGGGGTATAAATTAACTCCGATCAGTTTAATTTTTCCTTCTTCGATCCATGCCTGCTCTTCAATAGCGTGATCATAAATCTTTTTCTGAATAATTCCCTGCTTCAAAAGCTCAAGATAACCACCTGCTTCTTCCATTTCCACAAACAAAGCCCAGGACTTGTCTGCAATCTGCTGGGTGATATCTTCAACATAATAGCTTCCGTTAGCAGCGTCTTCAAATACGTTAATAATACTTTCGTAAGCTAATACAATCTGTTGCTTGAAAGAAATTTCTTCAGAGTTATCTGTACTTCTAGCGACAAGATAATTGTTGGTAAAAACAGCATCTGCCCCACCAATCATCGCTGAAGCAAGTTCCAGTGTAGAACGGATCAGATTATTTTCATTATCGGAAACCGCTTTATTTCTAAGGGAAGTCTCTGCAAAAATGTAGGGAACTTCATCAAGGTCGTATTCTTTGGAAAGTTGATTAAAAACCATTTTAAAGGCTCTCAATTTTGCCATTTCAAAGAAATAATTACCTCCCACAGCGATTTTGAAAATCAATTTATTAAAAATATCAGCACCATATACTTCTACTAGTTCTTTTGTTTTTGCTAAAGCTATTCCTAATTGCTGATAGATGGCAGCTCCGGCATTCTGATGTAAGGAAATATCTATACAAATACTTCTTTTAAATCCTTTTGACAATAATTCCTTAGCTAGCTGATCATCAATAGTTGCCTCTTTTTCGTTAAAAACATCAATTAAAGAAAAATATTGATCTTCTTCCTGGGGACTGATGTGCCCTGCAAGGTCTTTGTTGTTGACAAAAATGGTCTTCTCTGTCAGATGTTCTACATTCTGATCCAGCAAAAATGCAAATACTTCATCTTCCAGACTTTCATGATATCTGGCTACCAAATGGGTGCTTTCTTCAACTCTTGGCAGGTTTGCCAAAGGCTTCTTAACATCTGTATAGAAAGGTTTTACATCTATTCCCTCTAGATTTTCCTTTTCGAGAATAGGGTAAATATCTTCTGTTTTAAGCTGTTTTTTTACTAAATTTTCCCAGTTTGGAAGGGTAGCTGTATTTGACATTAGTTTTATTTAGGTTGTGAATTGTCAAAGGGGAATTGATGAACTCCCCCTGGTGACCTATTCTATTATTATTTTTTAGCGACTTTTGTACTGTCTACCACCAGAATGAAGATTTCTTCATTTGGTTTCTTCATAAAATAATTTTCTCTTGCATACTTTTCCTTTTCTGACTTGTTATTCATCAATTTTTTATAGAAGGCATCATTCTTTTCGTATTCTTTTTTGTAATACTCCAATTGATCTTCATATTTATGAATCTCACCATTCAGTTCGTTAATGACAAGAAATGAGGTTTTGTCGAAGAAAATCATCCATACCAAGAACAAACAGATCGTAATGGTATACTTATTCAACACATATTTTTGGATAAGTTTGAATGTTTCAGATTTCGGCTGAATGTCTTTGATAAGGTTATTTTCTTCCATTTTTTTTAATGTTTTCTCAACGAGTTTTTAATAACAGTAGTTAAAAAATCAATCGCTACGGAATTCTGTTTCATATTTGGGATAATAAGATCCGCCTCGTTCTTAGAGGGCTCAATAAATTCCTGGTGCATTGGTTTTAAAGTAGTCTGATAGCGGTGTAAAACTTCGCTCAGATCTCTTCCTCTTTCCTGAGTGTCTCTCCTGATCCTCCTGATCAGCCTTTCATCAGAATCTGCGTGAACAAAAACCTTCAGGTCAAATTCTTTCAGTAATTCTTTATTGGTAAGAACCAAAATTCCCTCTACTACCAATACGTTCTTAGGTTCTACAGTGACGTGATCTCCAGTTCTGGAATGTGTTACAAAGCTATAAATCGGCTGTTCTATCGGCTCATTGTTTTTTAAAGCTTTTACGTGTTTTATCAGTAAATCAAAATCTATCGACTTCGGATGGTCATAATTTAAAGCCTCTCTTTCCGTCAATGTAAGACCTTGGTTGTCGTGATAATAATTATCCTGAGAAAGGATATTCATTCCTTCGATATCAAGCTGCTGAAGTATCTTATCAACAACTGTAGTTTTGCCGGATCCTGTCCCACCGGCAATTCCTATTACAAGCATTGTTTTTTTGTTTCTTTATAGTTGGTACAAATATACTATTTTAGATAAAATGTAGCAATGTAAGAGTATTGAGAAATTAAAAGATTAAAGCATTTAAAGATTAAAAGATTTCCCGGAATGTCGTCATTCTTTGTGATGTATTGTTATTACTCGATTTTCACCTCTGAATTCAATAAAAAAAACCGACAATTAACTTGTCGGTTTTTATTTTATACGATTTCACTCGTTAATTCTCGTGAAAGTAATTTTTCGTGCATGGGCTTCAAAAGATCCAATGAGCCTGTTTTTACAGTACATTTGCCCTTATAGTGGACAAGAATTGTACATTGCTCTGCCTGTTCTAATGTATGCTTGCATATTTCAATCAGGCTGTCGATCACATAATCGAAGGTATGAATATCATCATTATGCAACACCAGTTTGTAGACTTCATCTGTATCATCCAGTACAAGAACTTCTTCTTCATACTGTCGTTTCGGATCTTCGTAGTCTCTTATCGTATTATAAAAATTCATTCTTAGTTGTTTTAAACTTCACCAATCTTTTCTGCTAAACTATCAATAGCATTAGGCTCCTGGTATATCAATTCAACGAGTTCTACACTCTTATTGTTCATCTTCAGAATTTTGAAATGATAGTCATCCAGATCAAATTCCTGGTTTTCTTCAGGAATTTCTTCCAGTTCATAAAGAATAAATCCGGCCAGCGAGTTGTATTCGCTTTCTTCTGAAAGAGGGAGCTTCTTAGGTAAAAATTCATTGATTTCATCCAAAGGCTGAGTGGCCTGTACCCAATAGGTATTATCTGCTATTTTATCCACGATTTTTTCTTCGTCATCTTCTTCATCCTGAATTTCTCCTACAAGCTCTTCAAGGATATCCTCAAGAGTAATAATCCCTTCAGTTCCTCCAAATTCATCAATAACGATAGCAATATGCTGTTTTTTCAATTGGAAAGTTTTCAATAAGTCTGAAACTTTTTTACTTTCCACTACGAAAAAGGCATCACGCATTAAGTCTTTAAGATCTTCATGATCCAGATCTCCTTTTCTTTTAACAAATTCTCTTATAATTTCCTTGGTGTAGAAAATTCCGATCACATTGTCAATAGAATCAATATATACAGGGATACGGGAATACCCACTGTCCATAATCTTATTAATAATGTCGTTCACATCTTCTTCAAAGTCGATGGAAGTAATATTTTGTCTTGGAACCATGATCTGTTTTGCAGAGTGATCTGTAAAATCAAATGCATTTTTAATAATCTCATAGTTCTCTTCCTCAATCTCACCACTGTCTGCACTTTGTTTTACCAAAAGCTGAAGTTCTTCTGTAGAGTGAATTTCCTGCTCAGAAGCCGGGTGAATCTTGATAAGTCTAAGGAAACCATTAGACATAGAGTTCATTAACCAGATAAACGGTTTAAAGATGGTATAGAAAACTCTCAACGGAACAGCAGTTGCCATTGTTGTAGATTCTGATTTTCTGATCGCTATTGATTTAGGGATAAGTTCTCCAAATACAATATGCATAATGGTAATCAACACAAAGCTGGTTACTACTGAAACGGTAGTAATCGTCGTTTGGGTTAAATCAACATTTAAAGAGTGAAAAATATTTTCAACGATATGGTGTAAGGCACTCTCTCCTACCCAACCCAGGGCAAGGGAAGCCAACGTAATTCCTAATTGTGTTGCGGAAAGATATTCATCAAGGTGTTTGATGATATGTTCTGCCTGTTTTGCCATAGAATCCCCTTCTGCGGCTTTTAACTGAATTTGAGAGTAACGAACTTTAACAATTGAAAATTCTGCGGCTACGAAGAAGCCATTTAGTAAAACAAGAAATAAGGCCAGCAAAAGCCTGACTATGTCCGAGTCCATTTAGAAGTTGTATAAATTTTATTAGGTACAAAGATATGCAAAATAAAAATAACCTGAATCTTGGATAGATTATTTCAATAGAGGAATTTTTAAGGAAAAAAAACAGCTTCATAAAACCTGCCTATTTTGCAATAAAAAAAATAATCGGATATATGAATTGTTTTTACAGAATAAGATAATTTTTGAAAGCTTAATAAGCGTTTTTAACCTTTAGAAACGAAAAAAGCATCGATAAGATCGATGCTTTTAGTTGTATGTTAAAATAATTCTTTATGAATTTTTTAAAGCTTCTGCTCCGGAAACAATTTCCAAGATTTCGTTGGTAATTGCAGCCTGTCTTGCTTTGTTGTAGAAAATTTTAAGATCATTTCTCAAAGCTTCTGCGTTATCTGTAGCTTTATGCATTGCAGTCATTCTTGCTCCGTGTTCAGAGGCTACTGAATCTAAGATTGCTTTGAAAACCTGAGTTTTAATAGACTTAGGGATCAAGTTATCTAAGATCTCTGCTCTGTTTGGTTCGAAGATATAATCTGTTTCAACCTGTGGCTCTGTAGTTTCAGGCATTGAGATTGGAAGAAGTTGTTCTGTAGTTACCTCTTGAGTAGCTGCATTAACGAATTTGTTATAAATAACATAAACTTCGTCAAATTTACCTTCTTTGAAGCTTGTCATAACACCTTCAGTGATATGAGCAACTGCATCAAAATTCAGGTTATCATAAACAGAACTTCCATTAGCATATACTGAACGATTTCTTCTTACAGCATCATATACTTTTTTACCTACAGGAAGAACTTCAATCTCATACTGAGAGTTGTTCTGGAACTGAAGGTTAAGCTCTTTTACAATCGAAGAGTTAAAAGCTCCTGCAAGACCTCTGTTTGAAGTAACAGCGATGAAAAGTATTCTTTTAACCTCTCTTTTCTGAGCATATACAGAAACCTGGTCAGGATCAGAGCTAGAATTTACATTCTGGATAAGCTCCTGTAATTTTTCAGAATAAGGTCTTAACATTACGATTGCGTCTTGTGCTTTTTTAAGTTTCGCTGCGGAAACCATCTTCATAGCACGTGTAATCTGCATCGTAGATGAAATTGACGTAATTCTGCCTCGTATTTCTTTTAAGTTTGCCATTAATTTGGGTTCAAAGTTTAAGGTCTAAAGTTTAAGGCTTAAAACATTATATTTTAAACCTTAAACATTGAATTTTTTTAGTTGTATTTAGAAGCTAAATCGTTAGCTGCCTGCTTAAGAACGCTTGTAATATCGTTATCAATTTTCCCAGACTTGATAGCAGCCATAGTATCAGGGTGCTTAGATCTTAGGAACTCGATATACTCATGTTGGAATTCTTTAATCTTGTTCAATGGAACGTTTCTCATTAAGTTTTCTGTTCCAGCATATACGATCGCTACCTGACTGTCTACAGGAAGTGGTGCATTTACCGGCTGCTTAAGGATTTCTACGTTTCTTTCTCCTTTAGAGATTACTGCTAAAGTAGAAGCATCAAGGTCAGAACCGAATTTAGCAAACGCTTCAAGTTCTTTATATTGAGCCTGGTCTAATTTAAGAGTACCAGATACTTTTTTCATTGACTTGATCTGAGCGTTACCTCCTACTCTCGATACAGAGATACCAACGTTGATCGCTGGACGAACCCCTGAGTTGAATAGATCAGACTCCAAGAAGATCTGTCCGTCAGTAATAGAGATTACGTTAGTTGGGATATACGCAGAAACGTCACCTGCCTGAGTTTCGATGATTGGAAGAGCAGTTAATGAACCACCACCTTTCACGATTGGCTTAAGAGATTCTGGCAAATCGTTCATTTGCTTAGCAATTTCGTCATCAGCGATTACTTTTGCAGCTCTTTCCAATAGTCTTGAGTGAAGATAGAAAACGTCTCCAGGGTAAGCTTCACGGCCCGGTGGTCTTCTCAATAGTAGAGAAAGCTCACGGTAAGCAACAGCTTGTTTAGATAAATCATCATAAACGATAAGCGCTGGTCTACCAGTGTCTCTGAAGAACTCACCGATAGAAGCTCCTGCCATTGCAGAATATACCTGCATTGGAACTGGATCTGATGCGTTAGCTGCAACGATTACCGTATAAGCTAAAGCTCCTTTATCAGAAAGTGTTTTAACGATTTGTGCTACAGTAGAAGCTTTCTGACCGATAGCAACATATATACAATATACTGGTTTACCAGCATCAAAGAATTCTTTTTGGTTGATGATCGTATCGATCGCAACAGTAGTTTTACCTGTTTGTCTGTCACCGATGATAAGCTCTCTCTGACCTCTTCCTACAGGAATCATCGCATCAATTGCAACGATACCAGATTGTAAAGGCTCAGTTACCGGTTGTCTGAAGATAACTCCAGGAGCTTTTCTTTCTAATGGCATTTCGTATAAATCTCCTGTGATAGGACCTTTACCATCGATAGGGTTACCAAGAGTATCTACTACTCTTCCTAACATACCTTCTCCTACTTTAATAGAAGAGATTCTGTTTGTTCTTCTTACTGTATCCCCTTCTTTTACTAATTTACTTTCACCAAGTAGAGCAACACCTACGTTGTCTTCTTCAAGGTTAAGTACAATACCTTCTACATCACTAGAAAATTTCACCAACTCTCCGTATTGTACGTTTTCTAACCCGTATACACGAGCAATACCATCACCGATGGTTAAAACTGTACCTACTTCCTCAACGTTTGATTGAGTATCGAAGTTGGCCAATTGCTGTTTTAAGATCGCAGATACTTCTGCCGGATTTATTTCTGCCATTGTATGGTTGTTTTTCTTAATTTAATTGAAAATCTTTTTTAACTTGGTTCAATTTGGTCTTCACAGACGCGTCTACCTGCTGGTCTCCTACTCTTAGGATGTATCCACCTAAAATATCTTGGTTGATGATAAGCTTCAAATCGAAGTTTGAATTAGCATTCACCAAGTTGGTAGATCTTAGAATCTGATCAATATTCTCTTTGGAAAGCTGAGTAGCTGTTGTAAGCGTTACTCTCTGTACTCCGTTGATGTCTTCAACTTTGTTGATAAATTCCTGAGCGATATTTTTCAATTGGCTTTCACGTCCGTGTTTAATAACCAATTTAATCAAATTCTGGGAAGATGCTGATAAACCTTTGAAAATTTCGTTTGCTACCTCTATTTTCTTTTTTGCATCAATGTAAGGTGTAAGGAAGAATTTGTTCAAATCCTTAGATTCAATCATGATCTTCACTACATCTTTCATTTCAGAAAACACGGCAGCTGTTTGACCTGATTCATTCGTGAAATCAAGTAAACCCTGTGCGTATCTTTTCGCTACTTTAGATGTAAGCATTCTTAGTTAAGGTTAGATTTGTTGATATAATTTTGAACTAATTCGTTTTGAGCTTCCGTGTTATCTAACTTTTGTTTCAAGATAGATTCTGCAATGTTTACAGATAAAGCACCGATTTGAGTTTTGATGTCTGCCATTGCAGCATTTTTCTCAGCGTTGATAGTTTGCTTAGCAGCTTCGATAAGTTTGTCTCCTTCAGCTTTAGCAACATCTTTAGCTTCACCTACGATTCTGTCTTTAATTTCTCTAGCTTCTTTAAGGATAGCGTCTCTTTCGATTTTAGCTTCACGAATAATTCTTTCGTTGTCAGCTTTAAGATCTTCCATCTCTTTTTTAGCCAATTTAGCTTGGTTTAATGCATCAATGATAGAAGTTTCTCTTTCATTAACAGCATTTACAATTGGTTTCCAAGCGAATTTAGCTAGAAGAAATAATAGGATAACAAAAGTAAGCGTCATCCAAAACAAAAGTCCAATTCCAGGTTCAATAATTCCCATATCTGTAAATTCTTTTTTTAAATGTTATTTTATGGATCGTTTTTTTAAAAGATTCTTAGCAGCAGCCAACCGCTTTACTGCTAAGAATGTTTTTTGAGGATAGATTACTTGATGAAAGCACCAAAGATGATCGCGATAAGACCAGCACCTTCAATAAGACCAGCAGCGATAAGCATTGCTCCTTGAATCTTACCAGCTTGTTCTGGTTGTCTAGCGATAGCGTCCATTGCGTGACCACCGATTTTACCGATACCTAGACCTACACCTAGTACTGCTAAACCGATACCTACGTAAATTAATCCTGCTCCTGTTGATAAATCCATAATAAATAAATTATATTAGTTAAAAAATTATTTTTAAATTCTTTCTTTTAATTAGTGAGCGTGCTCTTCGTGACCGTGCTCATGTTCGTGTTCTGCAACTGCAATTCCGATAAATAGTGCGGATAATACAGTGAAGATATATGCTTGCAATGCTGCTACCAATAATTCCAATACTGAAACGAATAGTGCTAATGGTACAGATGCAAATCCTAATAATGGAGTTTTGAAAATGAAGATCAATGAAACGATCGCCAAGATCATAATGTGTCCCGCTGTAACGTTAGCGAAAAGTCGCATCATTAAAGCGAAAGGCTTTGTAAAGATTCCGATGATCTCGATTGGAACCATGATTGGATACAATAAGATTGGAACCGGCGGCATAAAGATGTGTTTCCAGTAATCTTTATTCGCACTGAATAATGTAATTAATAATGTAATGATCGCTAATACTGCTGTGATCGCAATGTTACCAGTAAGGTTAGCTCCGAATGGGAAGAAAGGAATCAACCCAAACAAGTTGTTAATCCAGATAAAGAAAAATGCAGTTAATAAATAAGGCATATATCTTTTGTACTTAACAGACCCGATGTTTGGAATAGCCACTTCGTCTCTGATAAACACAATCACTGGCTCCATTAATTTTCCAATACCTTTTGGAAGTTGTGATTTCTTGTAGTTTCTTGCCATTCCTATGAACACTACTGCCATAAAAATTACTGACAAGAACATTGAAGCTGCATTTTTTGTTACTGAAAGATCAAAAAACACTTCGTTTGATTTTTGCTTTCCACTGATGATTGAAAATAATGTAGCTTTTTCAATTCCTTTAGTAGAAACTACTTGTCCGTGCTCTAAAGTATACCCATCATGTTCGTGTCCGTGAGCAATACTACTAGAAAGAAAAGTATGCCATCCTTCATTATCTTTAATGATAACAGGCAAAGGGATAGAAACGTGATGTTCTTCACCACTGTCATCTTTTGTAGTCCATAAATGCCATTCATTAGAATCACCAATGTGTTCCATGATCATTGTGGTCGCATTGAAGCCGTCTTTCGCTTCTTTGTTCTCTACTTTTTCCGCTGATACTTCTCCTTCTGATTCGTGTTGAGCAGCAGCTAAACTGCTTATAAACACAAATAAAAATGCGAAAAATAATGAAGAAATTTTTCTGTTCATATCTCTTTTTTAATCGTGTGCAAATATATCGATTTTATTAAACTTTACCAATACTAAAAATTGATTTTTATCATCAAAAAAATCAAGACTTATTAATGAGTTTTATTATGGGTAAATAAATAAGGAATGATGCAACGAGAAAACAGATCACTATAAAGAGAAAATTAGCTTTGGTCTTCTCTATTATTATTAAAGAAGCAATCAGCCAAATCAGATCCTTAGAAAGGTTAATGACCAGAAATTTCATTCCTGCATCCTGTTTACCGTATAAATACTTTTTAAATATTATATATACTATTATATTAAGCAGTGATATTAATAATACAATAATGAGACTATCAAGAAAATTCATGCTGCAAAAATAAGATTATAATTTTTGAAACAAAAGAATTCTTCTATATCTATAATAAGGATGGAAGATGGAAGCCGGATGATGGAAGTTACTATTCTACAACACCGCAATTCAGGTCGCTTTATTAAAATAATCCAAGACTCTTACTTTATATATTATTAAAAAATCTTATTTACTACTATCGACTTCAAAAAACTTCCCTCTCCCCGCTTCCAGCCTCCAACTTTAATCAAATCCTTATAACATTAAGTCTATCATACTCAAGCTTTCCAACAAAACATCTTATAAAGAGTCTTATTTACTCTTATCGACCTCAAAAAACTTCCCTCTCCCCGCTTCCAGCCTCCAACTTTAATCAAATCCTTATAATATTAAGTCTATCATACTCAAGCTTTCCAACAAAACATCTTATAAAGAGTCTTATTTACTCTTATCGACCTCAAAAAACTTCCCTCTCCCCGCTTCCAGCCTCCAACTTTAATCAAATCCTTATAATATTAAGTCTATCATACTCAGGTTTCTTAAAAATTCCTTATTTTTGCAAACCTATAATTTACAATAAATATGTTTAATAGTTTACAGGATAAATTAGACAAGGCATTACATAATATTTCCGGACGTGGAAAAATTACTGAAATCAATGTAGCGGAAACCGTAAAGGAAATCCGTAGAGCATTGGTAGATGCCGACGTTAACTATAAAGTTGCAAAAGATCTTACAAAAAGAGTTCAAGATAAAGCATTAGGCGAAAATGTTCTTACTTCCCTTACTCCGGGACAGCTGATGACAAAAATCGTTCATGATGAGTTGGTAGATCTAATGGGAGGATCTCAGGAAGGAATTAATCTTTCAGGAAAACCTTCTGTAATCCTTATTGCGGGTCTTCAGGGTTCTGGTAAGACTACTTTCTCTGGAAAACTTGCTAATTATTTACAGACAAAAAGAAATAAAAAGCCTTTATTGGTAGCATGTGACGTTTACCGTCCAGCTGCAATTGATCAGCTAAAAGTACTGGGAGGACAGATCAATGTACCTGTATATACTGAGGAAGGGGCTACAAACCCTTCTACAATTGCTGAAAATGCAATCAACTTTGCAAAGGCTAACAATCACGATGTAGTAATTGTGGATACTGCAGGTCGTTTAGCGATTGATGAGCAAATGATGAACGAGATTAAATCCGTACATTATTTCATCAAACCGCAGGAAACCCTTTTTGTAGTGGATTCCATGACTGGTCAGGATGCTGTGAATACTGCTAAAGCATTCAACGATGCCTTGAACTTCGATGGGGTTGTTCTTACTAAATTAGATGGTGATACAAGAGGGGGTGCTGCTTTAACGATCCGTTCTGTTGTTGAGAAACCTATCAAATTTATCTCTACAGGTGAAAAAATGGAAGCCCTTGATCTTTTCTATCCAGAAAGGATGGCAGACAGAATCTTAGGGATGGGAGACGTTGTTTCCTTAGTAGAAAGAGCTCAGGAGCAGTTTGACGAAGAAGAAGCTAAAAAACTTCACAAGAAAATCGCTAAAAACGAATTTGGTTTTGACGATTTCTTGAAGCAAATCAACCAGATCAAGAAGATGGGTAACATGAAAGACCTTATGGGAATGATTCCAGGGGTTGGGAAAGCTATTAAAGATGTGGAAATCAGTGATGATGCATTTAAACACATTGAAGCGATTATTTACTCTATGACACCGGAAGAAAGAAGAAGACCTTCTATTATCAATACACAGAGAAAGAACAGAATTGCAAGAGGTGCAGGAAGAAAGATTGAAGATGTAAATCAATTGATGAAACAATTCGATCAGATGGGTAAAATGATGAAGATGATGCAAGGTCCTCAAGGAAAGCAGATGATGCAGATGATGAGCAAAATGCCGAATATGCCTGGAATGGGTGGAATGTTCGGAAAATAATTTTAAATCGAAATTTCAGCATAAAAAAACTCTCAGGAATCCTGAGAGTTTTTATTTTATATAAAGTTGTCTTATTTAAATTTATATCCAACACCAATCTGAAAGAAGTTCATCTTCAATTTCTCGTTGTTCGCAGGATTTTTAATCAAATTTGTTAAACCAAAGCTATAACGCGCATCTACAAATAAACCTTTGTAAACGTCGTAATCAGCTCCAAAAAACAAACCAAAATCAGTAGACTTTAAAGAATCATTTAAATAATTTTCTACCACTTTCTCGCCCTCTCTAACTACACTTTGATTCACTGATGCACCTGCTGGTAAACCTGTTACATCAAACTTTGCTGTATTATTGGTTTTAAAGCTTACATAAGGCCCTGCATACACTCCTAATTCAGGTGTTACATAATATCTTGCAGAAATAGGAATCACTATTCTGTTAAGATTAAGCTTTTCAGTTACTGTAACTCCGTATGGTAAAGAAACTTCTGCTTTTCCTCCTAAATTAGCATATTCTACTTCCCCCTGGATAGCAAATTTACTGTTGAATTTATGCTCAACCAATCCACCTACATAAAATCCTGATTTAGATTTCAGACCTCCTGATACTCCTCCTGCTTCAAAATCACTTTCATTAGAGTTTAATTTTGATAACGCATATCCTCCTTTTACACCAAATGTAGTTTGTGCATTTACCCCTGCAAATAATGCAATTGCAGATGCTAATAGAATTTTTTTCATAGTTATTATATTTAATTTAAAATATGTTTAAAGTCAAAAAAAAGCCCCAAGAGATACTTAGGGCTTCTTTGCTATATGCTTTGTTTATTATTTTGCAAATACATACTTAACTCCGAAAGTTACAGAAGATAAGTTTAATCCGAAGTTATAGTTGTTTGTAGCATCACCATCTTTTGGCTTGTAGTTGCTATAACCAAACTCACCGATAGTAGCTTCGATAGACCAGTTCTTGTTTAAGAAGTAATCTAAACCTGGCTTAACAGTAACACCAATTTTAGTGTATTTAGCTTCAGATGAAACAGAAGTTGAAGTTGTAGAAGTACCAGTAGAAGTTGTAGTTGTAGTTACATCGTTGTTTTCTACTTTAGTTTTTCCAAACTGCATTGGCACTGCTAATTGTCCGAAGAAATATAATTTATCAGATAAAGTCCAATATTTTCTTACGAATGGAGCAACAACGAAAGCTGGTTTTTTTGTAATATCTTCGCTAACAGTTGTAGTGTTAAGTAAAGATGAAGTTGAAGTTTCAGTAGTTTTTTCAGTCTGATAACCAACTCCTAAACCTATCGCTAAGTTAGTGTTTACGAAATATCCAACTGTAGGTAATACGTTGAAGTTTTCTTTTTTATAGTTTCCGTTGTTAGTTTCTTCTTGAGAATAACCAACAGATCCTGATAAATATGTAGTTCCTTTAGCAATCTGAGCATTTGATAAACCAAAAAGTGCAACAGCACCCGCTAATAATACTTTTTTCATTTTAAAAATTTTTAATACTTTCTGGAGGCAAATTTACAGTCGTCTCCATTAATATTAAAATTTGTTAATGTGATTAATATCATTGTTAAAATTTACAAATTTGTAAAAATAAATCATAGCAAAGAGACTGTTTTGGTTTTTTCACAATTTTATGAATAAAAAAACAACAATTTATCAACCAGAGCCCAATATGCTTAATTTTCTAAATTTAAAAATTTAATCAAAATCACCTCATTTCTACCCCATACAACAAAAACAACATTGTTAAAATATTAACATTTAAGCCATTAACTCTTAAAATTTAAACATTTGTTTATAATTTGAGTTTATGATAAACTGCTCAATGCTACACAATAAGAGCTTAGAAATAAAATACCACCACATTATAAGGAGGTATCTCAATAAAAAACTCCAGCTGAAAGCCGGAGTTCTGTATATTATATCAACATTATTTATTTAATGAAGAAATTGAACCCTAGGTTCACTGCTCCTGCAGTCCAGCTATAGGTACCCCAGCCCACTTTCTGGCTGTTGCTTACAGACTGATATCCTATATACAATTCTCCTTTAGACATCTGATATCCAAATTTAGGCTGTGCATAGAAACCTCCATCAACTCCGCTTTTTGTAGAAATTCCATATCCTAGGTCTAATCCTACAAAGATAGGTGCACCTTTAAATTTATATTTACCGGCAACCGCTACTGGAATGAATCCGAAATCATCAAAGTGATCTTTTCCGAAGAAATGAGAATATCCTGTTGCTACCCCAAGGTCAAAACCTTTAGCAATATTCCACATATAAGCTCCATCAACTCCTAATGTAAATGAAGATACGTTACTTGCATCAGATACAGGAATCCCAATATGTCCACCTAATTTTAAACCTTCCTGAGCCTGAGCCGCTCCTCCTAAAAGTGCAAAAGCACCTACTAATAATAGCTTTTTCATTTTTTAAGTTTAAATTTTACGCCCCAAAAATACTAATTATTTTCATTACAGGGACATATTCCAATAAATGGCATTCACCAAAAACAAAAAACAGGACAAATCTGTCCTGTTTATATCTCAATTTTGATTATTCAATCTTTCAGATTAATTTCCTCCGAATTTGAAACCTACACCTACTTGAACAAAGCTATCTTTTAGCGTTCCGTTTCCACCATCTTGTTTTTTCATAAGATTAGAAACTCCCAAGTTATATCTTGCATCAAAGAATAGTCCGTTTTCAAGAGTATATTCAGCACCTACAAATGGAGCTAAATTCAACTTATTCAAATTATCTTTAATATCTTCTGTTTCACTTGTTGAATCAGAAGACGTTTGACCTCCTGCAGTTGCTGTTAAATCAGCTGTTACTTTAACTTTTGCAGAAGTAATAATTCCTACGTTAAGTCCTAAAGCAAAAGCTAAGTTTTCTGTTGCATAATATTTAGCACTCACAGGGATTTGCACTGTCCCTAGTTTCCAGTCTGATTTTTGAGTACCTGTAGCAGTAGCCCCCATCATGCTATAGGAAACCGTTTCTTCCTGCTTACCTCCTATTGGAGAATATAATACCTCCCCTTGTACAGCAAACTTATCGTTGAATTTATATTCAGCCATAAGCCCGGCATAAAAAGTAGATTTTGCATCAAACTTGTAAGTTTGTCCTTCACCACTTGCTTTAAGCATTGATAAAGAATAACCTGCTTTAGGTCCAAATTTAAATTCCTGCGCGTTTGCAGTAACTCCCAATACAGCAACGGCTGCAATAAGTAAAAGTTTTTTCATTGTTTATTAGTTATACATTTAAGGACTGCAAAACTAATTCTTTTTTTTAAATTAACAAATTTTAAGACAAAATTCGAAAGTTAATAAAAGGTTAACAACATTTTTACTTATTTAGCTTTAGTCATTTCTCAATCTTTTTTCTTCATCATTATAAGCAAGAATAATCTTCCTTACCACAGGATGCCTTACCACATCTTCCTCTGTAAGATACACAAAACCAATCTCCTTCACTCCATTCAAAATCCTCATTGCTTCTTTCAATCCGGATTGTTGGTTCTTCGGAAGGTCAATCTGACTTGGATCTCCGGTAATGATAAATTTTGCATTCATCCCCATCCTTGTCAGGAACATTTTCATCTGGGCATGAGTCGTATTCTGTGCTTCATCAAGAATTACAAAGGCATCATCCAGAGTACGTCCCCTCATAAAAGCTAATGGCGCTACCTCAATCACTTTCTTCTCCATAAAGCCTTCCAGTTTTTCATGAGGAATCATATCACGAAGCGCATCATATAAAGGTTGCAAGTATGGATCTAATTTTTCTTTAAGATCCCCAGGTAAAAATCCAAGGCTCTCCCCTGCTTCTACAGCGGGTCTTGTCAGAATAATTCTTTTTACTTCCTTATCTTTCAAAGCTCTTGCAGCCAAAGCTACGCTGGTATAAGTTTTTCCGGTACCAGCTGGCCCGATAGCAAACACCATATCTTTTTTCTCTGTTTCTTTTACCAGTTTTTTAAGATTGGTTGTTTTAGCTTTAATGACTTTTCCATTTACTCCTTTTACGATAATATCCTGGTCAAAAATCAGTTGCTTTTCATTCTCATCTTTAATATTCAGAATATTTTCAACGTCTTTCAGTCCTATCGAATTATTTTTTGAGATAAATTTTACGATATCATCCAGTTTTTGCTTTAGTATGTCTAATGCTTCCTGGTTACCCATGGCAAAGATATAATGATCTCTTCCTGTAATTTTAATGGTTGGGAAGCTTGATTTTAGTAAGTTGAAATATTGGTTATTAACTCCATAGAAGATTTTCGCGTCGATTTCTTCCAGATCATAGGTCAATTCAAACATGCAGTATTTTTATTTTTAGATTTTAAAATTAAGCTTTTTTTCAAATTTATATCAAATTCTTTTCAACAATCTTTCGGGCTTTCCTTTTATTTTAAATAACTTTGCATGACTACACTATTCTAAAATTGCTCATGTCAATTATTACCCTTACTTCGGATTTCGGAAATTTAGATTACAGAGTTGCCGCTGTGAAAGGCAAAATTCTGTCTCTAAATCCTGAGGTTAATATTATTGATATAACCCACGACATCCAGGCATTCAACCTTATACAAACATCATATATTGTAAGAAACGCATATAAATACTTCCCTAAAGGCAGTATCCACATCATTTCTGTAGATAGTTTTTACAATAAATCAAGAAAAAATATTCTTTATAAAGCTGATGGTTCTTACTTTCTGGCCGCAGATAATGGTCTTTTAAGTCTGATCTTTTTTGATATTAAACCTGAAGCAATCTATGAGATTACTTTAAATAATCGTTTTGACGATATCATCAACTTTACTTCTACCGACATTTTTGTTCCGGCAGCTGTACATCTTGCTAACGGTGGCCTTCCGGAAGTAATTGGAAGAAAAATAGATTCTGTGAAGCAGCTGATGTTCCCCAGAGCTGTTTATAATGAGTCTGAAGGAATGATTATTGGTGAAGTTACCTATATTGATAATTTCGGAAATATAATCTCAAATATCAACAAAGATTTCTTTGAAAATATAAGCAAAGGATACAATGGTTTTACTATAAAATTCAGGAACTTGAGTCTTTCAAGGATCTTTTCCAGCCATACGGAAGTGGTTTCAGACTGGGAAAGGGAAACGGAATTTCATGGGCAGTCTGCTGCAATTTTCAATGACAGTCAGTTATTGGAGCTTACTATTTATAAAGGAAGTAAGAAAAACGGAGCTAAGAGCCTGTTTGGATTGAATGTAGGAGAAAATATCTACATTGAATTCATGTAAAATTATATATTTCATAAAAAAACCGATTTTTTTTATATATTTGTCAAAATCTAAAAATCAAAAATGGCAGAATACAAATTATTGCTTCCTTCCATGGGAGAAGGGGTTATGGAAGCGACAATTATCACTTGGTTATTCAATGAAGGTGATAACGTAAAAGAGGATGACTCTGTAGTAGAAATTGCAACAGATAAAGTAGATTCAGACGTTCCGACACCAGTTTCGGGAAAAATAGTGAAAATTTTAAAGCAAAAAGATGAAGTTGCAAAAGTAGGTGAGGCCATTGCTATTTTAGAAATTGAAGGAGAAGGTTCTGCTTCCGAGGAAGTAACCACTGAAGCACCAGCAACTACTCCGGACACTGAAACGTTAAAAACAATTGAGCAGCCTTTACAAACTGTAGCTGCATCCAATGTAGAATTCTCAGGAGATCTTTATTTATCTCCACTTGTAAAATCAATTGCACAACAGGAAAATATTTCTGAAACTGAACTTAAATCTATCAAAGGAAGCGGTTTAGAAGGAAGAATTACTAAAGAAGATATTTTAGCTTACGTTGCTAACAGAGGAAACCAACCTGCTCAGCAGGCTGCTCCGGTTCAACAAACCGTTGCCGCTCCAACTCCTGTTTCTGCACCAGCTGCAACCATTACGGCTGCTGCGGGAGATGAAATCATTCCAATGGACAGAATGAGAAAGATCATCGCAGAAAACATGGTAAAAGCAAAACAAATTGCTCCACACGTAACTTCTTTCATTGAAACAGACGTTACCAACGTTGTAAAATGGAGAGCTAAACATAAAGCAGCTTTCGAAAAACGTGAAGGTGAAAAACTTACTTTCATGCCTATCTTTGTGAAAGCAGTGGTGAAAGCAATCCAGGATTTCCCAATGATCAATGTTTCTGTAAGCGGTGAAAACATCATCAAAAAGAAAAATATCAACATTGGTATGGCTACTGCTCTGCCAGACGGAAACCTTATTGTTCCTGTAATCAAGAATGCTGATCAGTTATCTCTGTCAGGTCTTGCAAAAGCAATCAATGATTTAGCGTACAGAGCAAGAAACAAGAAGTTAAGACCAGAAGATACTCAAGGGGCAACGTATACAATTTCTAACGTGGGAAGCTTTGGAAACCTTATGGGAACTCCAATCATTCCTCAGCCACAGGTTGCAATCCTTGCTATTGGAGCGATCGTTAAAAAACCTGCAGTTCTTGAAACGGCTGATGGTGATGTCATCGCAATCAGAAACTTAATGTTTATGTCTCACTCTTACGATCACAGAGTCGTAGATGGTTCTCTAGGAGGAATGATGTTGAAGCATGTTCACGATTACCTTGAAAACTGGGATCTGAATACGGAAATATAAGAATAAGTAATCGGTAATAAGTAATTTATTTCCTGCCGATTATATCATCAATATTAAAACCTTCGATTTTTGATCGGAGGTTTTTTTGTGGTTCAAGTTCAGTATTTTTGAAAGAGAGAAGTAATATCATAAGGGTTTAAATTGTCTTTTATAAAACATAACCCAATTAGCTATGAAACCATTCATTTTAACCGTATTAGCTTTAAGTACCTCCATCTATACCTACTCTCAGAAAACATATCCATCTGCAGCCATTGACCAGTATGTAAAAGAAGTGATTAAAATTAATCAGATTCCCGGTCTTGCAGTTGGTGTGATAAAAGATAATCAGATCGTTTTTCAACGATATTATGGTACGGAAAATCTTGAAAATGATAAAAAAGTGGATTCAAATTCTATGTTCAGGATATACTCTACCTCAAAATTGATGACAAATGTTGGCGTTTTTCAACTGATTGAAAAGGGACAATTATCTTTAGAAGACAAAATCTCCAAATACCTTGACAATTTACCTAAAGAATGGCAAGACATTAAAGTAAAAAACCTGATCACGCATTCTTCCGGACTTCCTAATCTTATCGCTTTTAATGATATTTTGCCAGATGACTCTAACGCTAAAGTTATTGAAAGACTGTCCAGAGAAAAAATGGATTTTAAAACAGGAAATCAATTCAGCTATAATCAGACCAATTATTTCCTGCTTACGATGATTATTGAAAAAATTACAGGACAACCTTTTGAACAGTTCATCCTGAATAATCAGTTTTCCGATTCTAAAAACCAGGTCATTTTTTCTTCAAACGCTCTCGAAAAGATCCCGAACCGCGTGATTAAATACAATTACAATTCAGAAAAAAAGCAGTATGAAAAATCTACAGATGTTAGCGGAACAAGAGCTCATTCTGCCAATGGCATTGCCATAACACTTCCGGCATTTTTAAAATGGAGTCTTCACCTTAGCAAAGGTGATTTTTTAAATCCAAAGACGAAAGAAATGATGTGGCATCCTTTTGATTTTAGCAATAAAAAGGATGTTTTCACCTATGGATGGGACATTAGTAAAGTAAATAATATAGCTTCTTATAATTTTTCCGGAGGAAATGTAAGCGCCTATAAAATTTACCCGCAGAATAATATAGCAATCATTATGATGTCTAATGGATATAGCTTATTCTCTGTTCAATACAGGATCATCAATCATATTGCTGCAATGCTTGATAAAAACTTAGCAGACGATTATTCCTTAGCAGAAGAGACCATTATCTCTGAATTTTCAAAAAAGAACAATCCTGATGCGGAGAGAATCTACCATTCTCTTAAAGCAAAAAATTCAAAATGGAATTTTGAAAATACGTTGAATGACATAGGTTATACCCTATTGCGAAATTCAAGAATGGATGAAAGTATTAAAGTTTTTGTTTTAAATGTTAAGGAAAATCCACAATCGGCTAATGCTTTTGATAGTCTAGGTGAAGGTTATTTCTATGCTAAAAATTATGTCTTAGCTTTAGAAAATTATAAAAAATCATTAGCCTTACATCCGGAAAACACGAATGCTGTAAACATGATTCGAAAAATAGAAGATGCAATGGAAAAGAAATAATTGAAACATTTTGTCAATATTCTTCATAATGATTGTTTTTAGATATCTATATTATTTCAGCACTACTCTATTTTAATAATATCCTTATTTAATAGAACATCGTTTTTGCAGGTCTTTATTCCTATTTTAAGAAATCGTTTACCACCGTTTAAAAAAAATTAACCTAATTTCACATTCAAATTAAAAACAAGACACTCAAAAAGTGTTCTGAGAGGAAATTATAATAAACTATTACCATGAAAAAAATGATGTTATCTGCTGCAATCGCAGTGACAGTCCTTATGTTCGGGCAACAAATCACATTAGAAAACTCCTTTACAGCAGGAGAAAGAGCATTTGCTTTTGCTAAAGGCAATGATATGGTGTATGTTAATGCACCAGCATACACTAATATTCTGAAACTTTACAGCTCAACATTTGCATTGATTAAAACAATAGATGTTCCTGTACCGGCAGGATACAAAGCTATCTTATGGTATGATGGAGGACAATATAATCATGCTATCTCCAAAAACATTTTTAATACTGATGATAAATTAGAATTTTTAATAACTGCTGAAAAATACGCTCCAGGCTCATTTGATAATTATCATAGAAAACTGCTTCTTATCAACGAAGATGGGCTTCTTATCAAAGACTTCACCCCTGATCCTAATTTTTCTTACCAAAAAGATTATAGTGTATTCCATGATCCTGTTTCGAATACCAATAAAATTATTGTAGAGAATTATACCACCAATAATAAATCCGTTTTTGAGGTATTTGGCCTACCAACTTCCAAATTGGCAGCAAAGGAAATTCAGAATATAACTAAATTAGCAGCATTCCCAATTCCTACAAGTAAAAACCTTACTATTTCAAACCCGGGAAACGGGAGCAATAAAGTAGAAGTGTATGATATGACTGGAAAGATTGTTTTTAATAAATTTTTCGGATCCAGTGACAACACAGTCACTATTGACGTTGAAAACCTGACAAAAGGAACTTACTTTTACAAGATCGGAGATGTAAGTGCTAAGTTTATTAAAAATTAAACATATCAAAATCTCACTCTTTACGGGTGGGATTTTTTCTTTGTATGGCATATCATCTGTTCCATGATCATTGTACTTTTATAATCCCATTATTCATCAAATAATTTTACCTTTATAGAAACTATTACAAATGGAACTTGATTTCAGGAAACTCTATGTTACCAAATTATTTGATTTTTCCAAAGAAGATGAGGAGCTGATTTTTAAAATTTATGATCAGCTATCTGCGATCTATGATATTTCAATGGCAGATATTGAAGATTCTCTATACCAGCAATTCAAATCACAGAATATAGATTTCTTATACGAACCTAAACTCTGCTATAAGCTTACAACCAAAAATCAATCGAGTACTTTTTATCTTTTTATTGTCAACTCAGTCGGAACAACAATCAGAGGAGCCCGCACCACTGATAAATATGATTCTTTGGAAGTTTGGGGGTTAAAGGAAATGAAGGAAGACTTTGGTTTTATTTCCATCAATAGGAAAAAGCTTGCAGACAGAATCGCAGGAATATTTAGCAGTTTTAAGGTTAATTTTAAAGAAGATAAAGACTTTAAAGATTTTTATGTTTTGGGAAGTGATCCTTACAAAACGATAGCATTCTTAAATCCCGAAAGGAAAAAAGCTATACAGGCTATTTCTGATGCGGATTTCAAGATTGAAGTTAAAAGCAATATTACAGGATTGAGGATATCAAAGGCATTGAGCCTTGAGAATGTTCTTATGGTCTCAAAATTTTTAGAAGAGATATAAATTTTAGTTTTTTTGCCGTAATTTCATCCCTCAAAACCAACAAATGCTGAAAATCTTTGTCCTTATTCAAAAGTCCCTGAAAAATTCCTTTGATAATATCCGGAATGAACAACTGAAATATAACCTTCTTCAGGCTATTCCTTTTTGGATCGGGTCTGTTATTACCGGTTTTTTTGCAGTATTATATGCTCAACTTTTTGCATGGGGAGAAAATCTCATGAATTTTATCTTCAATTGGCATGCATGGATGATTTTCATCATTGCTCCCATTGGATTTGTACTTTCATGGTGGCTGGTAAAGGAATTTGCACCCAATGCCAAAGGCAGTGGCATTCCACAAGTGATGGCAGCAGTAGAACTGGCAAATCCCAAAGAACATAAGAAGATAAGGAGTCTTTTAAGTTTAAAGATCATCATTTTTAAAATCGTTTCTTCTGTGATTTTGGTCATCGGAGGAGGTGCTGTGGGTCGCGAGGGCCCTACTATTCAGATTGCAGGTTCTGTTTTCAGGAAAGTGAATGAATATCTACCCGATTGGTGGCCTAAGATTTCCAAGAAAAACATGATTATGACGGGTGCCGCTGCCGGACTGGCAGCAGCGTTCAATACACCTCTTGGCGGAATTGTTTTTGCAGTAGAAGAATTATCAAAAACCCACATTAACTACTTTAAAACGGCTTTATTTACGGCGGTCATTATTGCAGGTTTAACTGCCCAGACTTTAGCCGGATCTTATTTATACCTTGGATATCCCAAAACGAATGATGTTTCTTTAATGGTAATGTTTCCGATCATTCTCGTAGCAGCTACTGCCGGAATTATGGCAAGCCAGCTATCGGTAATTATGCTTGCAATCAACGGATGGAAAAAGAAAACACTGAAAACAGATCAAGCAAATATTGCATTTCTTATTGTATGTGCTTTAATCATTGCATCCATTGCCTACTTCATCAATCGTGAAATTTTAGGTTCGGGGAAGGAAATTATGGAACGGGTTCTTTTTACCAAAGATAAACATGAAGATTGGTATGTTCCTATCTTGAGAATGCTGGGGCCAGCTTTATCCTTTACCTCCGGAGGGGCCGGGGGAATCTTTGCTCCTGCCCTGTCTGCCGGTGCCAGCATTGGCTCTGTCATTTCAGGGATCATTCATTTAACACCTAATGAGACCAATGTTGTTGTTCTTGGCGGTATGGTTGCCTTTCTCACAGGCATTACGAGAGCTCCATTTACATCTGCAATCATCGTTCTGGAGATGACAGACAGACATTCATTGATCTTTCATCTGATGCTTGCCGGTATGGTTTCATCTATTGCTTCTATCCTTGTAAGCAGACATTCTTTGTATGATGTATTAAAAGTGAATTTTTTAACGGAACTCAGAAAAGACTAAACTTCCTATAATAAAAAAAGACCTGTTGTTTACAGGTCTTTTTTTAGCATTATATTTAGGTCTTTAAAGGCTTCTGACAGCTCTTCAGCAACTCCGTAATTAATGATTCTAATCACCAGCTTATCCAGTTTTTCACTTGATCTTTTCACTTTGTAGGTGACAATATTTAAAAATGCATCCCCATTTTTCCTTTTTGATACTTTGTGAAAGTCTACTACATTACTCAGATTCCACAAATCTCCTTCGTAATAAAGTTTCCCGTTTTTATCTACCGAGTTTATTCTGATATTATTTCCTTCAAATTCGGCAGCCAATCTTAGTGATCCATTATCACGGTCTGCTCCAAACTCTTTAATTTTATCAGCAATAAAAGTTTTCACTTCTTCAATATTATGGTATTTCCCCAAAAGGTCTTCCTTTCCATTAGCATAAGTGATTTTGTAAATTTCAGATTTGTTTAACGAATGAGAAGGCCCATCCAGATAATCCAATTCTTTGTAAGTAATATGAGAAGCACCAACTTCTATAATTTTAGCATCAAAAGAAGTCCCATTCTTCTTGGATATTTTATCCTGTGAATAGCTGCTAATTCCCAACAGCAACAACGGCAGTGTATAAATTTTAGTTTTCATGAAATAAAAAATTCTTCGGCTAAAATACGAAAAACACCATCAGCACTCAAATTCCTGCGATTAATACTCTATTTTTCATAAATACTCTTGCATATTACAAATATATTTTCTAGTTTTGCACCTCGAAATAATTAACAAATTCATTTAACATTATGAACAATTACGAAACTGTTTTCATTTTAACTCCCGTTCTATCTGAGTCACAGGTAGAGGAAGCAGTGAACAAGTATGTAGATCTTATCAAAGAAAAGAACTGCGAAATCGTTGCTAAAGAAAACTGGGGATTAAAAAAATTAGCTTACCCAATCCAATTGAAAAAGAATGGGTTCTATACTTTAATCGAGTTTAAAGGTGAAGGTACTGTAGTTGCTGATTTAGAATTAGCATTTAAGCGTGACGAAAGAGTAATCCGTTACCTTACTACAAAACTTGACAAGCATGCTGTTGAGTACGCTGTAACTAGAAGAGCTAAAGTAAAATCAGCTAAAGCTTAATTAATTAACCCTATTTTTTAAAAAAGACAAGACATGGCAATAGATGAAATGGCTAAACAAGCCTCAGCTGGAGGAGAATCAGAAGTAAAATTCCTTACTCCGCTTGATATCAATACAAAATCTGAAAAGAAATATTGTAGATTCAAAAAATACGGAATTAAGCACGTTGATTACAAAGACGCTGATTTCTTATTACAATTCGTTAACGAACAAGGTAAAATCTTACCAAGAAGATACACTGGAACTTCTTTAAAATACCAAAGAAAAGTTTCTGCTGCTATCAAAAGAGCAAGACACCTTGCATTACTACCATACGTAGCTGACTTATTAAAATAAGACAAAAAATAAATAAAAGAAGAGAGCAATCTCTTCTTTTGTTGCTGAATACATCATTAATTCTAACGATTTTTAGATTAAAGAAAAGAAATAATTTCTAAGACATTGGTCTTTTTTCTTTTTTCTTTGTTCTTTTCTCTAAAACTAAAAACGGACAACAACAATGGAAATTATCCTAAAAAAAGACGTAGAAAACTTAGGACTTGAGTTTGATACAGTAAACGTAAAGCCTGGTTATGCTAGAAACTTCTTAATTCCTCAAGGAATTGCTCTTTTAGCTACACCTAAAAACAAAGCTGCTTTAGAAGCTACATTAGAAGCTAGAAAAGAAGAAGAAGCTAAATTAATCGCTGCTGCTAACGCTGTAGTTGAGCAATTGAAGAAAACTTCTATCACTATTCCTGCAAAAGTAGGTGCTGGTGATAAATTATTCGGATCTATCAACAATGCTGATCTATCTGCTGCTTTAGAAAAAGCTGGTGTTTCTGTAGAGAAAAAATATATCAAAATTCCTGGTAACACGATCAAGAGAACTGGTAAATTTGCTGCTCTTATCAGACTTCACAGAAATGTTGAGTACAACTACGAATTCGACATCGTTTCTGATGCTCCAGTTGTAGCTGCTCCTGCTGCTAAGAAGGAAGAGGCTAAATCTGAAGAAGCTTAATAAGCGACTGAGAATTTCTCACCATACAAGACCACTTCATTTATTTGAGGTGGTTTTTTTGTGCAGTAAGATTGGGAGAATAAAGAATAAAGAACAAAGAGCCAAGAATCAAGAATCAAGATATATTGGGTTCAGCGTACTCAATTCATTCACACTCCCACTCACTACCTATCCCCTCTCAGTTTCTGCTGATATTCCGTAGGAGCTACTCCAATTACCTTTTTGAAAATATTACTGAAAGAAGACAAGCTATTGTAGCCCACCATCATTGCAATTTCATACATATTGTATTTTCCTTCCAGCATGAGTTCCAAAGAACGGGTGATCCTTAAAGCTCTCAGAAAACGGACGTAATTCATCCCTAAAATTTCCTTGAATTTTCTGGAAAGAGTTCTTGTACTCATTCCGAATTCTTTGGCTGTAGATTCAATGGTTAAAGGCTTTTCCAGGTTAGCATGAATATATCTTGCAATCTTCAGCAGGGTTTCATCTTTAGGAAAAGGGTGTTGTATCGGAAATGCTAAATGTTTGTGTTTTTTTTCTTGTAAAACACCTTTAAGAGCTTTGAGAAAATAATATTTAGAATGGTCATTTTTTGTGATTTTCCCATCCCATTCTTTCGTATATAAAATCATTTCTCGAAGGAGTTCATTAACAGAATAGATATTAATTTCATCAAAAAAGCCACTTTCACCTTCTTCTTTTTTAAAGTAAAAATTATACAAATCTACTTTTGGACTGGTAGAAAAAAGATAATGTGGCGTTCCTGCAGGAATCCACATAAAACATCTTGCCGGAAGATACCAGTGTTTCAAATCTGTAAAAACATGCACAATACCTCCTTCTGCATAGACCAGCTGCGCAGAACTGTGATAATGGATATCCGTTGTGATGTTTCCCGTGAGCACATGATATACATAAAATTCTTCATCTTCAACGGCTTTAAAATGGCTGTCATTCATAAAATAAAGATAAGAAGAATTTTTAAAATGGCGTAAATGAGCAAATCTTTTTCTTGTTTCACAAATCATGTCCGCTTGTCATCGTCGTAAATTTGCAGTATCAAAATCATTTTAGCAAAAATCCTTTAATTAATTTATGAATATGATATTTAACGCATGCCGATATCAGTGCATCGCGTTGTGCCTACTATTGAGCAACCTTTTACACACACAGATGATCGATTACCAGCACATTAGCTTACAACAGGCTATAGAAGTTGGTTTAAAAAACAACAAAAATATCCGGATAAGCCATTTAAAACAGGAAATGTCCGTCACTAAGGAAAAAGACCTGAAAATGGAAAAGCTTCCGGATATTGAATTTCATACCAGCTACAACCAGGTTACCAATCTATTTCAATATCAGAATGGTGTATTTAATAAGCCTACAAAATATGATGCTATCAACGGGATGTATGATTTCACTTTATCAGCTTCTATACCTGTTTATATGGGTGGAAAAATAAAAAATACTGAAAAAAAGGCAGCGATTGACACTGAAATTTCAACATTGAAAACGCATCTTGATGAAAGACAGCTTAAAATGGAGATCATTACTGCTTTTCTACAAATTCATCATCTAAAGGAACAACAAAGCCTTATTAATGATAAGATGAAAGAAGATTCAGTTAATATCAAGCAGGTAAAATCTTTGAAAGCAAACGGAGTCGTCACTGTGAATGAAGTTTTAAGAACATCTTTGCAGCTTTCTAATCACAAAATGAGCTGGACAGAACTGGATAATGATATACAAATTGCTGAACATAAGCTGAAAACCATACTTTCTCTTCCTGAACCTCAGGAATTGCATGTGGATACGGAAGACTTAATCTCTGATAAAGCTGCAATCCCTTATATTGAAGAGTTAACGGAAACCGCTCTCAACAAGAACGAATCTGTAGGAATTACCCATAAAAACCTTTCATTAAAGGAATTGGATCAAAAGCTTACCAAGGCTAATTATTTACCTAAAGTGACAGCTGGTGGAGAATATTTTCTGAAGTATCCGAATATGATGTTCTTTCCGCCTGAGCCTTATGCTTATCGTTTGGGAATGATCGGACTAAACCTTACTTATCCCATCGAAAATCTGTATAAAAACAAATACAAAATGCAAAAAGCCAGGGAAAACATAGATCTGGCTAAGCTTCAAATTGAAGAAAATGAAGAAAAAGTAAGACACAATGTGTATGAAGCTTATAAAAAGTTTGAAGAAACAGATCAGAAAGTAAAAATTGCTGAAGAGGCCATTGATCAGGCGAAGGAAAACTATCGCATTGTAAGAACAAAATATGCCAACAAGTTGAGTCTTATCACTGAACTTATTGATGCAGACAACACTTATCTGGAAGCAGAATCCAACCTTATCTCCGTAAAAATAAACAGACAATTAAAATATTATCAACTCCAATATACGATTGGAAACTTATAAAAACTATGGCACAGAAACAACTGACACAAAAGGAAAAAAGAATCAACAAGACTATTACTTTACTAGCCTGGATCCTTATTATCAGTGGGATCACGGGAATGGTAAGTTTCTATCTTTTCTCCCGAAAAAATGTTACCACCAACGATGCACAGATCGAACAATATATTACTCCGGTTTCCAGTAAGGTTTCAGGGTTCATCAAAACTATAAAGTTTAATGAAAACCAATTTGTACACAAAGGAGATACTCTAATCGTTATCGACAACAGAGAATTCGTCAATCAGGTACATATGGCTGAAGCCAACCTTAATACCACTACTGAGAATATTACAACCATCCAAAGCAGTGTTAATACAAAGGAAAGTGATACAAAAATCATTGATGCTAAAATTGCTTCCGCCAGAATTGATATCTGGAAAACGGAACAAGATTTTAAACGATACAAAAACCTTCTATCAGAAGATGCTGCCACAGAACAGGAATTTGAAAATGTAAAGGCATCTTATGAACAATCAAAGGCCAATCTTTTAGCATTGGAACAACAGAAAAATGCTGTAAAAGCAGGAGCTAATGAACAACAGACCAAAGTGGCTCCCGCTAAAAGTCAGATTCAACAAAGTTCAGCTAGTTTGAATAATGCTAAACTATTCCTCTCCTACACGATCATTACCGCTCCTTATGATGGATGGGTAGGCAAAAAGACAATTCAGGAAGGACAATTGATTAAAGAAGGACAGGCATTGGTACAGATGGTAAGCAAAGAAAAATGGATTATTGCCAACTATAAAGAAACTCAGCTTGGCCAGATTGATCAAAATCAAGAAGTCATCATCACGGCAGATGCCTATCCTAATGTAGAATTCAAAGGAAAGATTCTTTCTGTTTCACCGGCATCAGGATCTCAGTTTTCTCTGGTAAAGCCTGATAATGCAACAGGAAACTTTGTAAAGATAGAACAACGATTTCCCGTAAAAATTATTCTTGATCACAACAAAGACAATGAAAAGCTGCTTTCCGGAATGAATGTTCTGGTGAGTGCGAAGAAGATTTAGGTTTGAGAGTATTAGAATATTAGAGTGCAAAAATATTTGGTTTTATACTTATTTTCAAATTCATTCATTTTCAAATTTTCAAATTAAAATTATTTTTCTGCGAAAAGGCAAGACCGCAATATACAGATCTGCTCAATTTTTTCTTATAGCATATTTGTCATTTACCTTTTACTTTTACACCCCTTTGCTCTTTTGTCTTTTCGCATTTTTAATATAACCAATAGCTAAAAGCGACTTCACAGGCTTTATTAGTTTTTAAAATCACTATGCAACACAATACAGTTTATCATAAATGGTTACCGCAATGGTTGAAATTACCTCTTCTTGTACTGGCATTATTTCCGCACATCATGCTGTTATCATTATTACATTCCAATAGTGCCTTTACCTCTTCATTTATGGATGTGGACTCAGATGATATTCAATATTTGATGATGCTGATGTACGGAACGTTTGTAGTTACCCTTTTTGTTTTACAGCGGTTTATGTCTTATTTCAGTGTAAAGTATTATGTATTGCTGATGTCTTCCGTTTCAGTGATTCTTCTTTATATCTTATCCGTCACCAATGATTATCATGTGATTCTGGTGATCCGTATTTTGGAAGGGTTCTTTGGATTGTTGGAAGGCGCTATTTTTCTTCCATTAATTATTGCTGAATTAAAAACAAGACACGCTAAAGTGATTGCCTATCTTTTTATGTACGCACTCATGCTTACAGGAGGAACGGTAACAACAACCTTATTGAAATCAAGCATTCAGGATTATGATTATCAACATATGATTTTAATGATGGCTTATTTCCATCTATTCGTTTTGATTCTTGGTTTTCTTATTTTCAACAAGAATCGTTTCTTTCCTAAAAAACCATTATATCAAATGGATATCCCGAGTTGGTTTTTTCTTTGGGTTTGTCTTCAGTCCGGAGCTTACGCCATTGTCTATGGAAAAAGGCTCATGTGGTTTGAATCTGACTCTATCATTATCTGTTTATTTATATTTTTAATTTCAGGGGGCTTATTCATGTTGAAACAAAGGAATTCAAAACGCCCTTTATTTCATTTTGAAGTTTTCAGTTCTAAAAATGTGATCGTGGGAATGATATTGTTCTTCATTTTTTATCTCATTCGCTCAGGGTTAAATAATGTATACAGCATTATGGCAACAGTATGGAAGTGGCCATGGGATTATATCGTCAACATACAGTATTGGAATGTTGCCGGAACACTTATTGGTGTCCTTTTATCAGGGATTTGCCTGGTGCGTGGTGTATCTTCCAGAATTGTTTTCTTTACAGGCTTTCTTTTACTGGCAATAGATTGTGCCTGGTTTACCTACACTTTTTATCCGGATACCACCCTTACAACCATCTGTCCACCTCTATTTCTTCAGGGAGTAGCCCAAGGATTATTATTTACACCTTTGGTATTCTTTCTGATTTCAGGCATGCCGGAAGAATATGTAGCCAATGCCAGTGCTATGGGAACCACTACCCGCTTCTGGGCAACAGCCAGTGGATATGCCTTAATGCAAAATGTAATGTTATTTTTAACGTTAAAACATTCGGATGTATTAAGCTTCAATCTTACAGATACCAATCCTGTTTTCTATAGCCAATGGAACCAGATTTTCGGTGCCAATGTATCGAAACGCCCAATTAATGAATCTCTATCTATGACGGCTGGAGCCTTTAAAGCCAAGATTACCGCTCAGTCTATCCTGCTTTCCAATATGGAAATATTTACGGGTTTATTCTGGCTGGCCTTCATTACAGCTCTTCTTTTATTACTTTATCATCCGGTGAAAATAGCAGTGAGGAATATTATGTGATAAATACAGAAAGGAAGCAGGAGGCTGGAAGATGGGAGTTATTGAAGACTTACATACCTCTGTCAGCTTAGAAAATTAATTTATTTTTTTTAATAAAATACTTTATAACCGTTCACAAAGACGTTTCACTTAGCAAAGATTCTAATCCACAATCCTCGCTGAACGAAATGCCTTTGCGAACGGAAAATAAGCGGAATGAAAATTATCTTAGCGATTATAGCGCTTAAATTTCAATAGTTTAAATTAATAAAATCATTAAAGAATAGCTCTTAAACGTCAATCATAACGTCCCCCTTCCTGCTCCTATCTTCCATCTTCCCAAACTTTGGCCAATTTATTGTTGCATTTCTCTTATTGTAATCACACCTGCCCTTTTAAACAGCCTAAATATGGAAATTGAAAAAATTTTGCAGAGTCAGAGAGACTTTTTCAAAACACAGCAAACCAAAAGTCTTGCCTTCAGAAAAATGTATCTTGAAAAACTCAGAGGTCTTATCATTTCCAATGAAAACATGCTATACGAAGCGATTTACCAAGATTTCGGAAAATCTAAATTCGATACATTTACTACAGAGATTTCTTTTATCCTAAATGATATTGATTATTATCTAAAAAACCTAAAATCTCTTGCCCGCCCCCAAAAAGTAAGTACTAATCTCGTGAATCAGCTTGGAAAAAGTAAGATTCATTCTGAACCCTTAGGAAATATTTTGGTCATTGGAGCATGGAACTATCCTTATCAACTATCTTTATCGCCCGTTATTGCAGCTATTGCAGCTGGAAACTGCTGTATTCTAAAGCCTAGCGAAATTGCAGAAAAAACCATGAAAGCAATGTCTACAATCATCAATGACAACTTTCCCTCAGAATATCTGTATGTGTATGAAGGAGGTATTGATGAAACTACTAGCCTCCTGAAGCTGAAATTTGATAAAATTTTCTTTACAGGAAGTACTAAAGTGGGAAAAATAATATACAAAGCGGCGGCAGAGCATTTAACACCCGTTGTTCTTGAATTGGGCGGAAAATCTCCGGCCATTGTTACTAAAAACGCCAATCTGGAAGTTGCAGCCAAAAGAATTGCCTGGGGAAAATTCCTGAATGCGGGGCAGACTTGTGTAGCTCCGGATTATTTATTGGTAGAAGAATCTATTCAGGAGCAATTTCTGGAAATGTTGAGAAAATATATTAAAGAATTTAAATACAATTCCAATTCTGAGCAGTATACTAAGATTATCAACCAAAGAAACTTTCAACGATTGATAAAACTTATTGATCAGGAAAAAATATATTTCGGAGGAAATTTCGATGAAGAAAAACGGTATATAGAGCCAACGATACTTCATCATGTAGATTGGAAAGACGAAGTAATGCAGGAAGAGATCTTTGGCCCAATCTTGCCCGTCATCGGTTTTAAAAATTACAATATTGCGCTAAATGCCATACTGGAACTGGAAAAGCCATTGGCTGCTTACCTATTCACCAATAATGCTGAAGAAAAGGAAAATTTCACACAAAAACTCTCTTTTGGAGGTGGATGTATCAATGATGTTGTCATGCATTTAAGCAATGATCATTTACCATTCGGAGGTGTAGGAAATTCCGGTATCGGAAATTATCATGGTAGATTCGGTTTTGAAGCTTTCTCTCATCAAAAGGCAATTCTTGAAAAAGCAACCTGGGGAGAGCCCAATATAAAATATCCCCCTTACTCTGAAAAGAAATTAAGCTGGATTAAAAGATTCTTATAATTCCTGTTTTTCTACAAAATAAAAAAGGTTGCTTCTCATAGAAACAACCTTTTATTTTTTTATGCTTTAGGTTTCCAGGTATTGAAAAACTCTTTTACCTTGTCCTTACTGTATCCTTTTCCTTCTTCGAATACATCACTTTGCTGAACTTTAATCATTTTACCCGTCTTATCTAAAACAATAAATACAGGATATCCGAACTTTTCACCGGGATTATCGTATTGAGCAAAAACTTTCTCGTTTTTGTTATCCGGAGAAAAATTCAGGTGATAATATAAGTAGTTTTTATCTACTAATGCTTTAAGTTCAGGTGTCTCTTGTACAAAATTATTAAAGCGAAGACACCAGATACACCAGTTTCCACCAGCCTGGATCATAATATTTTTTCCTTCTTTTTTAGCCTGAGCGACTAGTTTTTTAAGATCTGCCTGAGCATCTGCTTTTGGATTATAAGGCTTAGGAAGTTTGGCCTTTTCTTCAGCCGCTTTCTTCTTCGCATCCAATTCTGCATGATCAGTTTTTACCAAAAGAGCATTATCACGTACTCTTTCTTCTTTCGGTATATTGGTATTCTGTGAAAAGCCTAACACACCTAATCCCAGAAAAGCTATAATTGCTAATTTTTTCATAACATAAAAGTAAAAAAATAATACTTATCTCCCTACAAAAATAGAACCATAATTTTATTATCACTAAATTTGCGTGTTTTATGAGCTTCTTAATTAAAATATTATATTTCGTCTCAAAACTTCCGCTTAGAATATTGTATATTTTTTCGGACGTTATGTTCTTCCTAAATTATTATCTGGTAGGTTATAGAAAGAAGGTGATTACCCAAAATCTTAGAAACTCCTTTCCTGATAAATCTGAAGAAGAGATCAGAAAAATCCGAAAAAAATTCTATCGCAATTTCTCCGATTATTTGGTAGAAACTATAAAGTCATTCAGTATTTCTGAAACAGAATCCAGAGTAAGAATGCAGCATATTAACCAGGAAGTGTTTCATGAAGCCAAAAAAGAAGGTAAAAATATCATCTTATTGGCTGGGCATGTCTTCAATTGGGAATGGATCAATGCATTGGCCAGAATTATTCCGCAGGGTCACTGTCATCCGGTATACAGAAAGGTAAACAGTGATTTTTGGGAAAACCAGATGAAGAAAGTTCGTAATAAATTTGGGAATGAGGCATTGGAAGCTAATGAAGTGATCAGAAATATTTTCAGATCTGAAAACAATGGTGATTCTGCTTATATGTTTGTAGCAGATCAGACACCGCACTTTTCTCATGTTACGTACGGATTAGAATTTATGAATCAAAGAACTCCTGCTTTTATAGGATATGATAAACTGGCTACCAGAATGGATCTTGCTTTTATTTATTGTGAAATGAAAAAAGTAAAGCGCGGTTTTTATCAGGTTAATTACTACAGAATCTATCCGGATAATGAGAAGTTCGTAGAATATGAAGTGGTAAAAAAATTCCATAAAATGCTGGAAAATACGTTACACAAGCATCCAGACAATTATCTTTGGTCACACAGAAAATGGAAGTACCAAGGTTCCATCAAAGTTTTCGATTCTGAAAAAAATTAGTGTTACATGCAAAACAAACTGGCTATTGCCATCTTAAATTGGAATGGGAAAAACTGGCTTGAAAAATTTCTTCCGAGTGTCGTTCAGTTTTCTCAAAATGCAGATATTTATGTTATTGACAATCTTTCTACAGATGATTCGGTAGCATATCTTCGCGCTCATTTTCCTAATGTAAAAATCATTAAGAATGATAAAAACTATGGATTTGCAGGAGGATATAATGAAGGACTAAAAACAATCACCAATGAATATTACTGTCTTCTTAATTCTGATGTAGAAGTTACAGAAAATTGGATAGAACCTGTATTGAGTCTGTTTGATAAAGACTCTAGCATCTCGGCCATTCAGCCTAAAGTTTTGTCTTATGATAACAAAAACTTCTTTGAATTTGCAGGAGCTGGAGGTGGCCTGATTGATAATCTGGGCTATCCTTATTGTAGAGGACGTATTTTTGATGATCTCGAAGAAGACAAAGGACAATATAATGATGAAACAGAGATCTTCTGGGCTTCAGGATGTTGTTTTTTCGTCCGTTCTAAAGATTTTTGGGAACAAAAAGGCTTTGATGAACGCTTTTTTGCTCATCAAGAAGAAATTGACCTTTGCTGGAGATTCATCAATTCTGGAAAAAAGATCTTTTATACTGGAAATTCCAAAGTATATCATGTAGGTGGTGGAACACTGAATAAGCAGAGTGCTCAGAAAACTTATTTAAATATCAGAAACAATCTTTCTATGATGCTTAAAAATCTACCATTTCCTACATTGATCTGGCTGCTCTTTTTCAGACTTTGTCTGGATGGCGTTGCAGGGATTTATTTTGGATTAAAACACGGCTTTCCTCACCTTTGGGCTGTTGTAAGAGCACATTTTGGCTTTTACGGACAACTTCCTGGAACGTGGAAACTTCGCCAGAAGCATCAGAAAGATCACTTCTATCAATCCAAATGGTTAATTTTTAAACATTTTTTGGGTGGCAGATAGCATGTGATAGGTGGCAGGTAAAAGGGATTAGAGGTTGTGAAAACAATCTTATACTATATAAACATTAGTAAAAAAACTATAACTTCAACTAACCTTAAACTTTGAACTAAAGAACCTGGAACTAGCAACAACTTATAATTTAAAACAATGGACTTCTGCGCAATAGATTTTGAAACGGCTACTCACGAAAAAAACTCAGCATGTGAGATGGGAATCTGTGTGGTACAAGACTCCAAGATTGTAGAGACCAAGACATGGCTGATTAAACCTCCCAGCTTTCCTTATTTCAACAAATTCAATATTGCTGTTCATGGAATACAGCCCAAAGATGTACAGGATGCTCCTACTTTTGATGAGATCTGGTATGAAGCTGAAGAATTGATGTATGGAAGTTTAATGATTGCTCATAACGCCAGTTTTGATGCTTCGGTTCTAAGAGGCTGCTTTGAACACTATGGAATGTTTACTCCCAAACTGAATTACCTCTGCAGCATACAGCTTGCTAAAAAATCATGGAATTACCTTCCAAAATATGGACTGAAGCCTTTGGCAGAATACCATCAGATCCAGTTTAATCACCACAGAGCCGGTGCAGATGCTGAAGTTTGTGCAAAAATATCCTTATTAGCATTTGAGAAGCTATTTATTACAAGAAATGAGGAAATAAATGAATCAATATTAAAAAAATATATCAAAAAACTGTAACTTTAAAAACAAAAAACCATGAAAAAACTCTTACTTTCTCTTACTGCAATCAGCGGTATTTTTATTCATGCACAAACTCAACTTCACAATATAGACTGGAGCTTAAAGAAAGTGGTCAGAAATAATATTACTTACAATCTTCCACAAAACAGTGAAATGGGAAGTCCTATTTTAACTTTTTCAACTTCACCAGGCTCTCCATCTGCTAATCCAACGACAAACATGACAATCCCTATCTGTGGAGGAAGTATTTGGGCATTAATTTATGACATTGAAATAACAGCCACCAGCTTCAATGTCTGGACTCTTGGTGCTGGTAATCCTTCAACCTGTACAATACCGGAAAATATAGCTTTTAATAATCAATATACAGGGTATTACAGTATGGGAACTACTCAATTTAACTATCAAATTACCTTTATCAATGGAGTAAAAACGCTTATTATTACCAATGATGCAGGCGATCAGGCATATTATGAATATGGTACTCTGGGTGCAAAAGAAAGCCGCTTAGCATTGACTGGTAAAACAATTGCCCTTTACCCTAATCCTGTAAAAGAGGGTTCTGTTCATCTTAAAAATGCAGAAAGAATTGAATGGATAAAAGTTTATAATACAGAAGGAAAATTAATTCTTCAGGATTATTCTACCGATGCTAAAATTAATGTCTCTAACCTGCTAAAAGGGGGCTACTTTATGGAAGTAAAATCTCAAAGTGGTATTAGCAGACATAAATTCATTAAAGAGTAATTTTTAATTACTTAAAACTTCAGAGAGCAGGTTGAATTTTGGAATATCAATTTCCAAAGTTTCCTGCGTCTCCAGGTTTTTAACCAGATATTTCCCACTCATGTTCCCTACGCCGGAACGAAGCATTACATTGGAAAAATAAGCGAAATTTTCGCCGGTTCCTATCTCTGGAGTCAAGCCGATGATTCCATCGCCGATAATCTCTGTATATCCGAATCCTACATCAAAGATGAGCCATTTTCTTTTCAATACTTTTATAGGAAAGCTTCCGTCATTTTCTATAGTAATATTGTATTTGAAAACATAACGGTTTTCGGATGGATAACTGTTTTTACTATCATATTCAGGTATTACTGAAACTTTGATATTGGAAGTCATTTTTGAAAACATCATTGTAGTATTTTCTTAATAGATACAAAAATCTCGCCTTTTTTAAGGCGAGATTATATAATTACATTATAATTTTATTAAAAACTATAATCCAAGGCCTTTTCTTTCATCACCTCCCATCAATACTTGAACAGGATTGTCGATACCTTCTTTTACCGCTACAAGGAATCCTACAGATTCTTTTCCGTCGATAATTCTGTGGTCATAAGACATCGCTACATACATCATTGGTCTGATTACCACTTGTCCGTCAACAGCAACTGGTCTCTGGATAATGTTGTGCATTCCTAAGATTGCTGATTGTGGTGGGTTGATGATTGGTGTAGATAACATAGATCCGAAAGTACCACCGTTTGTAATAGTGAAAGTACCACCAGTCATTTCGTCAACTGTAATTTTACCGTCTCTTACTTTTGTAGCAAGATCTTTGATGTTTGCTTCAACAGCGCTGAAAGACATGTTTTCTGCATTTCTTAATACAGGAACCATTAGTCCTTTAGGCCCTGAAACTGCAATTGAAATATCACAGAAATCATAGTTTACTTTGAAATCTCCGTCGATAGATGCATTTACATCAGGATACATTTCTAATGCTCTTGTAACCGCTTTTGTAAAGAAAGACATGAAACCAAGTCCTACTCCGTGTTTTTGAGCAAATTCTTCTTTATATAGTTTTCTTAATCTGAAGATTTCAGACATGTCAACTTCGTTGAAAGTTGTTAACATAGCTGTTTCATTCTTCACAGAAACTAGTCTCTGAGCGATTTTTCTTCTTAAAACTGAAAGTTTAGTAGTTGTTGTAGATCTAGAACCAGTAGCTGTAAGAGGGCTTCCTCCTAATGCAGGAACTGCTGCCAATTCAGCATCAGTTTTAGTGATTCTTCCGTCTCTTCCTGTTCCTGAAACTTGTCCAGCATCCATTCCTTTTTCGTCAAGGATTTTCTTAGCAGCCGGAGATGGAGCTCCTGTAGCGTAAGTTGTTGGAGCAGCAGCCGGAGCAGCTGGTTTCGGAGCTTCTTGTTTAGCAGGTTCAGCAGCTTTTGGAGCTTCTTCCTGTTTTGGAGCTTCAGCAGCAGGTGCACCACCTTCTGGTCTTGCAGCATCCATATCAATTAAACAAACTACCTGACCTACTTGTACCACATCACCTTCTTCTGCTTTTAAAGTGATAACACCACTTTGTTCTGCCGGCAATTCAAGAGTTGCTTTGTCTGAGTCTACTTCAGCGATAGGTTGATCTTTTTCTACATAATCACCATCTTTTACAAGCCAAGTTGCAATTTCAACTTCTGTGATTGATTCGCCCGGTGAAGGAACTTTCATTTCTAAAACTGACATATCGAGTATTTTTTATTTTTTAATTGGATATTATTTAAATTAAGCTGTAACAGGTCTTTTTGCAGGAGCATCGTCTCTGTCGAATACTTTGTTGATTACTGCATTTTGGTTTTTCTCAAACATTTTGTGGCTACCTGGAGCCGGAGCACCGCTTGGTACCGGAGCTACTACCTGGATTCCTGTATCTCTGAAGTTTCTTAGGATATAAGACCAAGCTCCCATGTTTTCAGGTTCTTCCTGAGCCCACACTAGTTGTTTTCTGTTTTCGTATTTGTTGAAGATCGCTTCAATAGCATCCGTTTGAAGTGGATATAACTGCTCGAATCTTACTAGTGCAATATTTTCACAGTTTAGTTCTTCTTTCTTCGCTAATAATTCGAAGTATAATTTACCTGAACAAAGAACTAATTTTTCAACTTTTTTAGGATCTGCTGTAGGATCGTCTAAGATCGGTTGGAATGAACCTGTTGCAAAATCTTCAAGCGGAGAAACCACTTTAGGGTGTCTCAATAAAGATTTAGGGCTCATTACTACCAATGGCTTTCTGAACGCCCACTTCAATTGTCTTCTCAATAAGTGGAAGTAGTTGGCTGGTGAAGTAATGTTCGCTACTACCATGTTTTCGTTAGCACAAAGTGTTAAGAATCTCTCCAATCTTGCTGAAGAGTGCTCTGCACCCTGACCTTCTGAACCGTGAGGTAATAACATTACCAATCCGTCCTGGATTTTCCATTTTTCTTCTGCTGCTGCCAGATATTGGTCAACGATGATCTGAGCACCGTTCACGAAATCTCCGAACTGAGCTTCCCAGATCGTTAATGTATTTGGAGAAGCCATCGCGTATCCGTAGTCAAAACCTAGAACACCGTATTCTGAAAGGTGAGAGTTGAATACATCAAATCTGCTTTCTGAAACTTGTCTCAATGGAACGTATTCTTCTTCTGTATCTTCTGTTTTTACTACAGCATGTCTGTGAGAGAATGTACCTCTTTCTACATCTTCCCCAGAAATTCTTACGTTATGACCTTCCACAAGTAGTGTAGCATACGCTAACCACTCTCCTAACGCCCAGTCTAATGAGTTCCCCTCAATAGCTTTGATACGGTTTTCGAAAAGTCTTGTAATCTTGTTAAGGAATTTTTTATCAGCCGGAAGTGTTGACATTGTAAGCGCCAACTCTTTCAATTTAGCTAAGTCATATTTTGTATCAACAGGTAACTGAACTGCTCCTTTTTTTGCAATTGGATAGTCTACCCAATCTTCAGCCATGAACAGATCCATTACGTTTTTCTCAATCTCTTTAGAAGCATCAAAGTCTTTATCTAAAAGGGCTTTGAATTCCGTCTCCATTTTTGCAATTACATCGTTTGAAGTAATGCTGTCTTTAAGTAATTTCTCTTTATAGATTTCTCTTGGATTCGGGTGCTTAGAAATAGCCTTATAAAGGTTAGGCTGAGTAAATCTTGGCTCATCTCCTTCGTTGTGACCGTATTTTCTATATCCTAATAGATCAATGTATACATCTTTTCCGAATTTCGCTCTGAAATCAGCAGCAAAATGAATCGCGTGAACTACTGCTTCTGCATCATCAGCATTTACGTGCATTACAGGAGATTCTGTAACTTTTGCGATGTCTGTACAGTATGTTGAAGATCTTGCATCGTGGAAGTTAGTGGTGAAAGATACCTGGTTGTTTACAACGATGTGAACAGTACCTCCTGTTCTGTATCCTTCAAGGGTCATCATCTGAGCTACCTCGTAAGCAATACCCTGTCCTGCAATAGCACCATCACCGTGGATGATGATTGGTAATACTTTAGAATAGTCTTTATACTTATCGTCTACTTTTGCACGGCAGATTCCTTCTACTAGAGCTGCAACGGTTTCAAGGTGAGACGGGTTAGGTGTAAGGTTAATGCAAACTTCTTCTCCTGAAGCAGTTTTGATTTTTTTAGATGATCCTAAGTGATATTTAACGTCACCTGAGAATACATCTTCTTCGAATTCTTTTCCTTCAAATTCTGAGAAGATCTGCTTGTAAGATTTCCCGAAGATATTGGTCAATACATTCAGTCTACCTCTGTGAGCCATCCCCAAAACAACTTCATCTACTCCTAACTGAGAAGATCTTGAGATTAACTGATCTAACGCTGGGATTAATGTTTCACCTCCTTCTAATGAGAATCTTTTTTGTCCTACAAATTTCGTGTGAAGGTAGTTTTCAAAGGCTACTGCCTGATTTAATTTTAATAAGATTTCTGTTTTTTCATTCGCAGAAAGACTTGGATGGTTTTCATTTACCTGAAGCCATCTTTTGATAAAATCTTTTTCTTCAACATTGTTGATGTACGTATATTCTACTCCGATAGAATCACAGTAGATATTTTCAAGGTGCTTGATCAAATCTGCTAAAGTAGCAGGCTCTTTCATCCCTGTTTCAACGGCACAGTTGAATTTTGTATTTAAATCTGCTGCAGATAGACCGAAGTTCTCGATATCTAAAGTAGGTGTATAGTGTCTTCTTTCTCTAACTGGGTTTGTTTTTGTAAACAAGTGCCCTCTTGTTCTGTAAGCCTCAATAAGGTTTACTACCTTAAATTCTTTCTTGATGTGTTCAGGAACTTCTCCGCTTGTTACTGCCTGAGAAATCTGTTGTACTGCCGGAGCAGCGTTGGCCGGAGCCTGAATAAATTGAGTGTTATCGTCATCTCCGTAGTTCTCCAAAGCAAAATCGAAGCCTTGGAAGAAGGCTTTCCATGATGGTTCTAAAGAATCTGGGAATTTTAAGTACTGTTGGTATAAATCCTCAATTAACTGAGAATGAGCTGCGTTTAGGAATGAAAATCTGTCCATTATTACAGTTTATCTATTTATTAAAATTTATTTGTAGAATTAATCTTCAAATTTAATAAAAAAAACCGAGTTAGAACAGTCTGAAACCGTTAAAAAAAATTAAGAAAAAAATAATTGAAAAAAAATTACTTATACACTGATAATGAGAGCTTAATATTCACCTCCTGACCTTCCATAGGACGTTCAATAAAGGTCTGACGGATATCTCCGAAGCGCATCTCATCTTTTTTGGCTTTCAGAATCAGCTGCTGAATGGCCTTAATTCGGCCTTCATAGCTCCCTTTGTAGTACATTACGTAGTTTTGGGATGGGTTCACTGTCCTAAAATTAAAGTTATTGTCAGATACCCCAATTTTCTTAGAAAGTGGAATTCCCAGGAAGTAAGAAACCTCTTTGTCTTTATAGTTATCTGCATCGGTCATCAGAACCGGATATCCAAATTCATCATCCCTTTTACCAAGATCCATTGTTACGAAATTATATACCTTGTTATAATTCATCACAATATTTTTATAAAGAGCGTCTTTTTTATTGGCTGTACTTACATTGATCCCTAACAACAGCTTATCTTCTTCATTTTCTACCATCAGACTGTCATACTTGATTGCTGCCATCTGGTTGTCTTTTTCAACTTTATTTCCTAGTGAATTTTTAAGATTCACCATACTTTTATTGATATTTTCAGCAAAACGGTCTTCTGTCCAGAAATTTTCTACTCTTCTCCAGACCGAAAGTTTCGGAGTATGTACATACCATGTAATTTTTGTTTTTTCTGCAGAGACCGGCTTGAATTTCACATCAACTAATGTCGGATTTTCATTTTCATCCTCAAAAAGCTGATACTTTAAGGTTTTATTGGTATTTTCATAACGGATGAACATTTCACCATCGGTATCGTTCTTTTTATCAACATAGCTAATAGCACTTCCCTGTCCTTCATAAGGCGTATAATAGTCTATATCCATAGATTGTGAACTGGTAAAAAAATTGTTCCATCTTGTAAAGTTCTGAAGATTATTGAACTGAGCAAAAACCTTATCTACCGGATAATCAATCTCTTTTTCAACGGTGAAATTCTTACTTTCATCTACAAAATAGTACATAGAAGCCGCATAAGCACCTCCCAAAAGAACAATAACTACCGTTAAATATTTAAAAATACGCATCGCACAAAAGTAATACAAATAAAAAAAGTGACCAATATACTGATCACTCTAATTATATGTTTAACAATAATTAACCTGGTAAAAAAATGGAAGCAGGGCAAATTAACAAGTAATCAAATGATTAATGATGTTTTTTTAATTGAAATTTTTGTTCATTGAACCTATAGAAACAAAAAGCCGGAAAATCCCGGCTCATTTTTTTAATTTACATTTCAATAGGAATTATTTCAATCCAAAGTTTTTTGATATTCCTACCCCAACTTCCTTACCAAAAGAGAAGTTGAATTTATTATTGGTAACATCAGCACCATCTTCTTTTAAATAACCGTATCTGATCCCACCAATGTTAAAATTTAATCCAAAACCATTCTTAAAGTTAATGAATAATGCTGGTGTAAAATTAGTATAGAACCCATTCATTTTTCTTTCACTGGAAGTAGCAGCAATAGTATAGGTATCTCTCATACTCTGATATCCCGCCCCCAGATCTCCATATATTGCAAAGGTCTGGCTTAATGGAAGAGCATAACGTACAAATGGCCCGATAGCAAAACCGTTTTCCTTTAATGTTCCTTGCTCCATTGGTCTTTTTCCTGATGTAATGGTAGAATTAAGTCCTACTGTCCAATGATCACTGAACTGGTACCCTACTGTTGGTGTAAAGCTAAAAGACTCTACTTCACTTTTTTCACCGGAAATACTGGTATTATCACTACTATATCCAATATTACCTCCTAATAATAGCGTATTTTTCTGAGCGCTAGTTATTCCAAATACTGCAATAGCAGCAATCGCCATAATTTTTTTCATAATTTCAAAATTTGTTTTTTATGAATCATTAACAATTCATATGCCAAATCTTAAAATATGTTAAACATACAATATATTAAATATTAACTACTTACACTAAAATCAAACCCTAATCCATTCCATTCATCATATTAAATGTTAAAAAAAATAATCAAATTTTAATCATTCTAGTACGATTTTGATAGTGATATTTTTTTCAATTATTTTCTCCACAAAAAAAGTGACCCAATATTGATCACTTTAATTTTATTTTTAATGATAATTAATCATGTTATGGATGAAAGTATTGTGAGAGCAGATAGAAACTCCTATTCATCTATCATCAACACAACCATTGTTTGAAATTATTATTCGTTTAATCTTTTCATAAAGAAAAATATATCTAACCATATCATTGTAATAGTTTTTAGTTTTTCTCCTCCCTATTTCCTATCCAATATGCGTCCCCGGTGCTATTACCGCCCCTTTCTTCACAACCACAATCCCATCCTGTACAGAATAAGTTCCATAATCACCATCAGGAATATGTTTACCACCGATAATTTTTACATTATCTCCGATATAGCAATTTTTATCAAGAATAGCTTTTTCAATATAGCAGTATTTTCCAATTCCCATATTTGGGCGGCCGCTTCTATCGTTCATGACGATTTCCGTAGTATTTTGATAAAAATCGGCACCCATTACATAGGAATTAACAATAGTACTTCCTTTATCAACTCTGGTTCTGTTTCCAATTACTGAGTTTTCTATTTTATCTGCCATGATGATGCATCCATCTCCAAAAACTGCTTTGCTTACATAAGAACCATTGATCTTTGATGGCGGAAGCATCCTTGCCCTTGTATAAATCGGAGAAGATGAAAACAGGTTGAACTGTGGAAGATCAAGACAAAGATCCAAATTGGCCTCGTAAAATGATTCTATCGTTCCAATATCCGTCCAATAACCTTCATATTGATAACTTAATGTTTTGTATTTCCCAATAGAATTTGGAATTATATCTTTTCCAAAATCATCACCCGCTCCTTCATCAAACATTTTCTTAAGAATAGTTTTGGTGAATATATAGATTCCCATGGAAGCCAAATATTCTTTACCTCTGTGTTTATTTTCTTCAGAAACTTCAGACGTCAGACCTTCCAACATATCATAATTCGGTTTTTCGTAGAAAGACGTAATATTTCCGTCATCATCGGATTTTAAGATTCCAAAACCTGTTGCATCTTTAGCGTTTACAGGAATGGTTGCAATGGTAAGATCTCCTCCGTTTTCGATATGAAAGTCAAGCATTTCTCTGAAATCCATTTGATAAAGCTGATCTCCGGAAAGGATTAAGATATATTCATAATCATATTTTTCTAGATGCTTCATAGATTGACGTACAGCATCTGCAGTTCCCTGATACCAGCTGTCATTTTCTACATTCTGCTCTGCTGCCAGAATATCTACAAAACCCTGGCTAAAGATATCGAAGTGATAAGAGTTCTTGATATGTGAATTTAAAGATGCAGAATTAAACTGAGTCAGCACGAGAATTTTATTCAAGCCTGAGTTTAGGCAGTTTGAGATTGGAATATCCACCAATCTATATTTTCCAGCAATAGGAACTGCCGGTTTTGATCTGGAATACGTTAACGGGAATAATCTTGTTCCTCTGCCACCGCCCAATACAATAGAGATTACATTTCGGTTCATAAATATATTGCGTTTTTTATTTTATTAAGTTTACTGTTCTAGTTTTGGTGTCCACCTGCACTGTACAGCAGATTATTTTTTTATAATTTTTATCAAAATTGTATACTATCACTTCGTATACTTCAGAATTACCAAGTTGTCTGACCTCTTTAAGTACTCCGTCAATTTCTGTGTTGCAGCTTTTAAGCTTTTCGCGAAACGGCTTATTGATAATCAAAATATCCATGATATCTGCTTGCTTCGTTATGAAAGCTTGAATATCCTTTTCGTATCTTACCTGCCAGTCTTTCCCGTATCTCTTTTCTAGTGCTGCATACGTTTTCTTGTTTTCTACAGCTACGCTATCCATAAGCTCCTGAGTTACCTCACAGCCTGCAACATCTATATTTTTTATTTTCCATTTTTCAGAAATTCCTTCTACCAATCTCTGCCTTTCCATATCGGGCATTCCATAGCCCAGTATTGTATAGTAGAATTCTTTAGACTGAACCTTCTCTTCTTTTAACAGGGTTTTCTGATTTCCTTTCTCACAGGAAGCAGTCATTATCATGAGTATTCCCAAAAGAAGATTCTTTATCATATCAGTTTTTATATAAAGCTATATATTTTTCTGCAGATTTTTCCCATGCAAAATCAAAATTCATATTGGCATGAATAAGTTCTTCCATCATTCCTTTTTGATTATAAACTCCTAGCGCCCTGTTCATCGCATGTACAATATCATCTACACCGGGATATGTAAAGTTCAAACCGGCCCCACCTGTTGAAATATCTTCTACTGTATCTTTCAATCCGCCTGTATATCGTACCACAGGAACCGTTCCATACCTCATAGAATACATTTGATTTAAGCCGCATGGTTCTACTCTTGATGGCATCAGGAGAAAGTCTGCGGAAGCATAGATCTTATGAGAAAGATGCTCCTTATAGCCGAGATCTACAGCAAAGTTGGTGTAGGTATAGTCATATTCTTTGAGTTTATTCTCAATATAGGTATTTCCTGAGCCCAAGATCATAATATTCAAAGCTCCATAACTTTGTTTGATACTTCGCCATACCACATCCGGTAACAAATCAGCTCCTTTTTCTGTAGCAAACCTACCAATGAATGCAAATAACGGCAATGCCGGGTTTAGCCCATATTCTTTACAAAGCTTCTCTTTATTCTTTTTCTTTTGAGCGACAGCATTTTTACTGTTAAAATTAAAATCCAGCATCGGATCGGTTTCAGGGTTCCAGACTTCAGTATCAATTCCGTTGATAATCCCATAAGCTTTTCCGAATTCCTGACGAACGAGACTTTCAAGCCCACGGAAACTGATGAAAAGTTCTTCCAGATATCCTTCAGACACTGTAGTAAAAGCATGAGAACATTTCAGCATACTTGCCAATGGATTCATAAAACCGTTCCAATCCATTAATCCCCATTTGTAAGCATCAAAAGAAGGCATATAATTGGCCATATTCCAGCTCATCATTCCCTGGTATTCTCCATTATGAATCGTTCCAATGGTTTTTACGCCTTGTAAAAAGCTAAATTCAGGGCAATGCTCTACCATAAAGGGAACCAATCCTGTGTGATAATCATGACAATGAAGAACATCCGGTCTGATTTCCATGGCACACATCCAATGCAGGACACCTTGCTGAAAAGCCAGAAACTGAAAGCTCTCATCCTGATACCCATAAGGATTATCTCTATCCAATAATCCCGGAATTTTCACCATATAAAGCTCAAATCCCAGAACATTTGTTTTCTCTTTCATCACCTGAACCTGAAGCATATTTGATCCCTGATGAATAAATCCATCAAAAACTACCTCAAATTCATGTTCGTAGAAAAAGGGTTTGTTGTACCATGGCATTACTACCTTGGCCTCTATTCCTTTTATTTTGTTCTGATATTTCGGAAGTGCCCCGACAACATCTGCCAAGCCGCCTACTTTTGCTACAGGATAACATTCTGTACTTAAATGATAGATTACCATTTCTTATCTTTTGTGTTTAATTCTGTGTAATTTATATTTTTTATCTTTATGTTGTCTCAAAATAATTCCGGCCAGGGGTGGTAATTTGATCGTCATAAACTTTTGATGCTCGGTTTCATCTTCATATTTTTCTTCCAAAACCTCACAGATTACTCCACTTCCACTATATTCATCATCATCGGAGTTAAAAATCACTTCCCAATGGGTTCCATTAGGAATCTTTATTTTGTAATCCAGGACTTTTGGTGCCAGATTTAATACCGTCATCAAAATATCATCTCTTCTTTTACCTTTTCTGAGATAAATGTATACTGAATTTTCCAGATCATCAGCCTCTATCCATTCAAAACCATTTTTATCAAACTGGTTCTCATACAAAGCAGATTCGGATCTGTATAAATGATTAAGCATTTTTACAACATTCTGCAATCCTTTATGCACAGGATATTTCAAAAGATGCCAATCCAGGCTTTGGGTAAAATTCCATTCACTGGTTTGCCCGAATTCATCACCCATAAAAAGAAGCTTGGCTCCCGGATGGGTATACATATAGACATACAAGGTACGAAGATTCGCAAATTTTTGCCACTCATCCCCTTTCATTTTATAGATAAGACTTGCTTTCCCATGCACAACTTCATCATGCGACAAAGGCATCATATAATTTTCATTATACATATACATGGAAGCAAATGTAAGTTTATGATGGTGAAATCTTCTGTTGACAAAGTCTTCCTTAAAATAATCCAGCGTATCATGCATCCATCCCATCATCCATTTCATTCCAAAACCTACACCTCCCTCATGAACAGGCTTGGTAAGCATTGGAAAATCTGAGCTTTCTTCAGCAATTGTTATAATACTGTTTCCGAATTCCTTGTAAACGGCCGTATTAAATTCCTGCAGAAAGGCTTTAGCTTCAAGATTTACATTTCCACCATATATATTGGGTTCCCATTCACCTTCATTCCTTGAATAATCCAGGTGGAGCATTGAAGTAACAGCATCTACCCGAAGTCCATCTGCATGATAACGATCCAGCCAGAACATTGCATTGGAAATAAGGAAAGATTTCACTTCATTCCTTCCATAATTAAAGATATGGGATTTCCAGTCAGGATGAAAGCCTTTTCTTGGATCTTCATGTTCATACAAGTAAGAACCATCAAAACGATGGAGTCCATTGGCATCACCCGGAAAATGAGAAGGTACCCAATCCAGGATAACGCCTATATTGTTCTGATGAAGCTCATCAATCAGGAACATCAGATCCTGTGGTGAACCGAAGCGTGAAGTAGCAGCATAAAATCCTGTGATCTGATACCCCCAGCTTGGATCATAAGGATATTCCATAACAGGCATAAACTCTACATGAGTAAACTCCATTTCTTTTATATAGGGAACGAGCTTTTTGGCAATCTCACGATAGTTCAAAAACTTATCAGGATCTTTTTCTTCTCTTACCCATGAGCCTAAATGCAATTCATAAACAGATAGGGGTACATCCAAACTATTTTTCTCCCAGCGGTTTTCCATCCATTCTTTGTCCTCCCATTCATACCACGTTGTGGAAACCAATGAAGCTGCCTGAATATTCTGTTCCCAACTTAAAGCAAAGGGATCACTTTTTTCTAATATTTCTCCTCTTGCTGTTTCCACAGCATATTTATATAAGGTACCCCAAGGTAATTCTTCAATAAAGCCTTCCCATATCCCGGAACCGTCCCATCTTGGGAACAAAATATGATCTTTATGATTCCAGTTATTAAAATCTCCTATTACAGATACCTTTTTTGCGTGCGGTGCCCAAACTGAAAAATAAACTCCCTCCACTCCATCTTTCTCTACAGAATGCGCCCCAAATTTACCATACAGCTTATAATGTCTACCTTCTTTGAAAAGATACACATCATGATCGGTGAAAAGCGTATAGGTTTTAACAGAATTCATCAAGATCAGTTTGTATTTATATTTTGTCTGAAACTACGAAAAATACTGACATTAGCGATTAATTATTCATCAAATAATTATCAAGTTAGTTTTCTTTCTTCGTTTCCTATCAAATATATCATTTTTTAATTCACTTTTTTATGATTCCAAAACAATCTTTTTTATAAATTTAGCAAGCTAATATTTATTAAACACTTATGATGAGGTTTGAACTTTATACTGATGAAAAAGATGACAGGCCGGTATTCATCACCGGAAATTTCAACAACTGGAATCCTAAAGACTACACGTACCAACTTCAAGAATTAAATTCTGGAAATTACTCCATAGAAATTGATGACCAATCACTTCCGGATGAAATAGAATATAAATTCACCAAAGGAGGCTGGGAAAATGTTGAACTTGACAGATACGGAAATATCACCCCTAACCGGAAGGTAAAAAAGTCCATACAGTCTACTTCTGATAAAGTAGAAAAATGGAGATTAAACTGGGGGCCTTTTAAAGAAGAGTTCTTCCCCATTGCTGAAGTGATTTCTGAAAAATTCTATATTCCGCAACTGGATCGCTATCGTAAGATATGGGCTGTATTACCTTACGATTATCATACCTCTGATAAAGAATATCCTGTTTTATATCTCCAGGATGCTCAAAATCTTTTCAATGAAGGCAGTGGTTTCGGAAATTGGGAAATTGATAAAAAACTTTCTATTCTTGCAGAATATGGACGCGGTGATGTTATTGTGATTGCCATAGAACATGGAAGTGAGGACAGAATAAAAGAATACATCTTCGATAATGATAATGTTGCCAATGGTTCCGAAGGAAAAAAATACATCCGCTTTATTGCTGACACTTTAAAGCCTTATGTGGATGCAAATTATCGCACGAAAAAAGACAGAGATAATACAGGAATCGGCGGCAGTTCACTGGGAGCACTGATCAGTATCTACAGTGGATTTCTTTATCCTGAAGTATACTCCAAGTTATTAATCTTCTCTCCTTCTCTTTGGGTAGAACCTAATAACAACTTCCCTATGATGAATTTCAGAGTCCCTTTTAAAACAAAGATATATTTATATGGTGGTGGCCAGGAAGGATCCAAAATGGTAAAAAGAATTCATATTTTCGAGGAATATCTGAAAAGATGGGAGAAAAAGAACCTTTTCGATTTTGAATTCAGAACCAACATTAATCCTGAAGGAACACACAATGAATTTTATTGGTCACAAGAATTTCCAAGAGCTATTGAATGGCTATTCTATGACAATACAGAAAACCCTGTTGAAGTAAAACCACAACAACAAAGCATTAAGAACTAAATTTATGAAACTAATCAACAAAAAAAATAAAAATTACACTCAGGTTTTCCATTTATTCACAGAGGAAGAATGGGCAAAGGCTGGTAAAAATTTCAATAAAAACATTTCAACTTTCTTCACTGGAAAAAAGCATGAGGTGTTCATCAATGCCCATGAAGAAGGGATTACTTATTTTATCGGGTTGGGAAAATCTACTTTCCAAAACTTCGAAATCCAGCAGATTGGGGTGAAATTTTCACAATCTCAAAAAGAGAAACTACATGCTGTTCCAACGTTACTATTGGCTGATTTTCTTAATGAAAAACAGTTTGAAGAATTTGTGAAAGGACTGCTTATTGGAACGTACAATTATCCTTTTGAAAAAAAACACCCTTTCTGGAATGTCAAGTTTGAGCTTCATTTTGAGAATTTAAGCCAGAAAAAACTAGACCACATCGAACAGAAAGCCTTGGCTTTAAGCAACGGACAGATCGCATGCCAGGAGTGGATGAATAAACCCGCGAATCTCAAAAAACCGGATATTTTCAGTTTATATCTTAAAAATCTGGCCAAAAAGTATGAATTAAAATATACAGTCTTCAACAGAAAAAAATGTGAAGAACTTGGATTGGGTGCTTATCTTGCCGTTAATCAAGGAAGTGCTTATGATGCTGCATTTACTATTTTAGAATATAAAACTACAGTTAAAAATGCCAAAACATTTGGATTGGTCGGAAAATGTGTATTGTTTGATACTGGAGGAATCTCCTTAAAACCTTTCACCAATATGCATTATATGAAATCTGATATGGGCGGGGCAACCGCTGTTTTAGGAACTTTAATTTATGCTGCAGAAATGAATCTCCCGGTAAATATCGTTGCTGTTCTTCCCATTACAGACAATGCTATTTCCGAAAAAGCACTGCTTCCAAGCGATGTTATTACGGCCTACAATGGCAAAACTATTGAGGTGATGGATACCGATGCAGAAGGCAGACTGATACTTGCTGATGGGCTTTCCTATTTAGTCAAAAATTACAAAACAGATTTCCTTATTGATCTGGCCACTTTAACAGGGAGTTCAGTAAGAATGTTTGGAGATACTTGTGGAGCTATGTTCTCTAATAATGAAGAATTGAAAAATCTTTTGATAAAAACCGGAGATCAAACCAATCAAAGGCTGTGGAATCTACCATTATGGGATGTATGGAAAGATGATATACAATCTGATGTTGCCGACTTAAAAAACATGTCCTTAAAACCTGTTGGCGACTGTATTATTGCAGCCAAATTTCTGGAGCATTTCATTGAAAACCATCCTAAATGGGCACATCTGGATATCGCGGGAGTTGCCTTTGGAAGCGTAGGCTATGCTAAAGAAAAAGCAGCTACCGGTTTTGGTGTTCAACTCTTGTCGGATTTAATCGAAAATTATCACTAAAAATTAGTTTATTACAAAAATTCTCTGTATACTTGATTAGTGATTTAGAAAAGTATATCATATTTTAAATTTTGATATTAATCAAATAATAAAGAATTGCTTTTATTTTTGATAATTCACTAAAACTTAAAAAACATTATATGGAGGAGAAAATTATAGTATGTATTTCGTGCTATTACAAGGGCTATGATTTCATGGATGAAATGAACAAGCTCGGTAATAAAATCATCTTAGTAACATCAGAAAATCTTAAAGAAAAAAACTGGCCCTGGCATGCCATTGATGAGGTATTTTATATGCCTGAAATTAAACCTTCTGTCTGGAACCTTGAACATCTGATTCAGGGGTTTTCTCACCTGATGAAAACCAGAAAAGTAGATGCTGTGGTAGCTCTTGATGACTACGATGTGGAAAAAGCGGCCCTGATCCGGGAAACTTTTCGTATTCCGGGAATGGGACAGACAACTCACCGCTACTTCAGAGATAAGTTGGCAATGCGCCAAAAAGCAAAAGATTCGGGAATTAATGTTCCGGAATTCACAGCCGTTTTCAACGATGATACAGTGAATGAGTTCGTGGATAAAGTCCCTGCACCTTGGGTATTGAAACCCCGTTCAGAAGCTTCAGCATCAGGCATCAAAAAGATCATGACTAAAGAACAGCTTCACGAAGCGTTGGATATCCTTGGAGAAGAGCGCCATCTTTTTTTGCTGGAAAGCTTTAAACCCGGAGATGTATATCATGTAGACAGTCTTACATTCAATAAAGAAATTGTATTTACTTCTGCCTCGAAATATCTTGCTCCTCCCATGCAGGTTTCCCATGAAGGTGGTGTTTTCAGATCTAAAACATTAGGAAGATACTCAGACGAATTCAAAGCATTAGAAGAAATTAATTCCAGAGTCCTTTCCAATTTCGGATTGCTCAACGGAGCAACCCATACAGAATTTATCCGTGGTAAAGAAGATGGAAAGTGGTACTTTCTGGAAACCTCTTCCAGAGTGGGCGGTGCACACATCCCTGATTTGGTAGAAGCTTCAAGTGGTATCAATATCTGGCGGGAATGGGCGAAGATTGAAGACGCTCTTTTAAGAAACCAAAACTATAGTGTTTCACCCCCTACAGGCTATTACTCCGGACTTATCGTTGCTCTAATTAAAGATAAAGAACCCGATTATAGCAAATTTGAATGTGAAGAAGTGGTAAAATTTCTTCCTATAGACTATCATGTCGGAATTGTTTACAAATCCAGTGAAGCATCTGTGATAGAGGAAAGATTGGAGAGTGCTACAGAAAAAATTAATGCGGAAATGCTTAATATCCTTCCGCCTAAGACGAGTAAATTAAGCAGTTAATAATACACAACCATTAAAGTAAAAATTTACATGCCTCACATAGAACATACAGACTACTATTCCAATATACTGGGAACGAGTCTTAAAGTAGAAGTAACAGGCCATTATGGTCATCCTATCATTATGTTCCCAACTTCTCAAGGCCAATATACCCAGAACCACGATTTTCATCTTAACGGAAGCATCAATTGGTTCATAGAACAGGGAAAAGTAAAACTTTATAATATTCAGACCATCGACAGCTGGAGTTTTTATGACGAAAAAATACCTCCACAACAAAGAATAAAAAACTACGAACGGTATGTACAGTTTTTGATATTGGAATTTGTACCCTATATCCAAAAGCTTCATAAAACCCACCGTGTAGCAGTTGCTGGAGCTAGTTTTGGAGGTTATCATGCCGCTAATTTTGCGTTCAGATTTCCAGATGTGGTTTCTCATCTATTTTGTTTATCCGGAGCGTTCAGTATAAGAAACTTTATGAACGGATATTCTGATGATCTGGTGTACTTCAACTGCCCAAGAGAGTTTGTAAGAAACGATGAAACCTGGAAATACAAACATATGCATATTGTATTGAGTACTTCAGATCAGGACATCTGCAAGGACAAAAATATTGAAATGGCTGAAATTTTAAGAGTGAAAGGAATTGATTTTTGGTATGATGAAAGAAAATGGATTGGGCATGACTGGCCGTTATGGAGAATGGTTTTTCCAACCTTTATTGGGGTCTATTTTTCTTAAAAGCATTCCAATAAAACAAAAAAAACAGTTTGTAAAATAGTATAATACAACTTACTTAAGTGTTTTAAATAAAGATTTTTAAATTAAAAAGAAGATCAATGTTTTAGCGCTTAAGTTTTAAAAATATGAAGAATCACAGATTCTTTAAGAAATAAAATAGATATATACCCTCATTTAAAAACAAAAATTATGACAAAAAAAGTAGGAATTCTATTCGGTATGGAGGACACATTTCCCTGGGCATTTATAGACAAAGTGAATGAACTGGGTGGCGGAGACATTGTGGCTGAACCAGTTACCATTGATAAACTTGAACAAGGTGCAGATTATGGCTATGCCGTCATTATCGACAGAATTTCGCAGGATGTTCCTTTTTACAGAGCATATCTTAAAAATGCAGCGCTTAACGGTACTTATGTCATTAATAATCCGTTTTGGTGGAGTGCTGATGAGAAGTTTTTCAATAATGCCCTGATGAGTAAACTTGGAATCCCATTACCGAAAACAGTATTACTCCCCTCTCATGAGAGACCAACCGATACTTCGGAAACTTCATTCAGAAACCTGAAATTTCCGCATGACTGGGAATACATTTTCAATTATGTTGGATTCCCGGCTTATATGAAACCTCATGATGGTGGTGGCTGGAAAAACGTTTACAGAGTAGAAAATCCGGATGATCTTTGGAACAAGCTCGGAGAAACAGAACAGCTGGTGATGATGGTTCAGGAGGAAATTGTATTTGATGATTATTACAGGGTTTATTGTCTGGGCAGAAAATATGTACATATAATGCCTTATGAACCGAGAAATCCGCACCATCTGAGATATGCTACAACGCATCAGACCCAAGGTAAAGAGCTTGAAAAACTATTAAAAACCATTCATGATTATACGATTAAAATGAATGAAGCATTAGGATATGATTTCAATACTGTAGAATTTGCGGTAAGAGATGGTATTCCTTATGCAATCGATTTCTGTAATCCGGCTCCGGATGCAGACAGAAATTCTGTTGGGGAAGAAAATTTTGCATGGATTATAGAGCATGCGGCAAAACTGGCTATTGAAAAAGCTAAGGAATATGTTCCGGGAAAACCTAATATCACTTGGGGAACTTTTGTGAAGGATTCCATAAAATAAGATTGAAAAAGAATAAAAAAACACAAGACAATGCATCATCAGTTTACTATTGGAATCGAAGAAGAATATCAGATTATTGATGTGGAAAGCAGAGATCTGATATCTCATGTTTCAAAAATCATTGAAGGCGGAAAAGCGGTATTAAGTGAAAATCTAAAACACGAAATGCACGAATCCATGATTGAGATGGAAACAGGAATCTGTCAGAATATCCAGGAAGCCAGAGCAGAATTAACGAATTTGAGAAGACATTTGATCAACACTGCCCACGAGCAGGGACTTCGCGTTTCTGGAGGAGGCACCCATCCTTTTTCTCATTGGTCAGACAATAATATCACTCAGGGAGAAAGATACATCAAAATCGTAGATGATATGGGAGATGTAGCCCGTGAAAACCTTATTTTTGGACTTCACGTACATATTGGAATTCCTAATCGAGAAGAAGGAGTAAGAATCCAGAATGTAATGCGCTACTTCCTGCCCCACGTCTATGCCCTATCTACTAATTCTCCGTTCTGGATCGGAAGATATACAGGTTTTAAATCTTACAGACAGGAAATTTTCGTAAAGTTTCCAAGAACGGGTATACCAAGTTACTTTAATTCATTGGCTGAATTTGACAGCTATGTTGACTTATTGGTAAAAACAGGAACCATTGACAATGCTAAGAAAATCTGGTGGGATTTGAGAGTTCATCCATTTTATCCTACCATTGAATTTAGGATTTGCGACATGCCGTTAAGAATTGATGAAACAGTGTGTCTTGCTGCCATTATGCAAAGTTTAGTAGCTAAAATTTATAAACTTCACCAGCAAAACCTGAGCTTCAGAAGCTACAGAAGACTGTTATTGAATGAAAATAAATGGCGAGCTTCTAAAAGCGGCATTGAAGCTCATCTGATTGATTTCGGGAAAGAAGAATCTGTACCTTATCCTATTTTATTGAAGGAATTGTTGGAGTTTATCGACGATGTGGTGGATGATTTAGGATGCCGCCATGAAGTAGAATATGCATGGAAAATTCTGGAAAACGGAACCGGCGCAGACAGACAACTCCAGATCTTCAAGGAAACCGGAGATCTTACTAAGGTTGTGGATTACATGATCTCAGAAACGGAGTATGGCATAACACATGGCGAACCTGCTTCATAATATTTTTGGTAACTTTACAAAAAATATGATGTAATGAAAGATATTCGAATTGCTCTGCTGGACATGAACAACAATCATGTCAATCAAGGCTTTAGAAACATTAAAGAAATTTCTGAAACGTTTCAGCAGAACTCTGAAGAAAATGTAATTATCAAGACATTTGATGTGAGGTTTAAAGATGAAATGCCGGAGATTGGAGACTTTGATATTTTTATTTCTTCAGGTGGCCCCGGTACTCCACATCGTGAAGGTTTCGAGTGGGAGGACAGGTTTGCCCATTTTTTAGATTCTGTTTTTGAACACAATAAATACAACGAAGATAAAAAGTATCTTTTTTTGATTTGTCATTCATTTCAACTGGCAAGCATTCATTGGAAATTAGGAAATATCTGTAAAAGAAAGTCTTATTCTTTTGGAGTAATGCCAGTACACAAAACTAAGGAAGGCAGAGACGAATTTTTATTTAAAAATCTTCAAGATCCTTTTTACGCAGTAGACTCCAGAGCTTATCAGTTCATTGAACCTGATCATGAGCGCTTTGAAGAATTAGGAATGACAGTGATGGCAATTGAAAAATTCCGTCCTCATATCAATCTGGAAAGAGCGGTTATGGCGGTTCGTTTTTCTGATGAAATCTTCGGAACTCAGTTTCATCCGGAAGCAAGCCCTGAAGCTCTAATAGAAAATCTTAAAGACGATAAAAACAGAGAAGCTATGATTGAAAACTTCGGAATGGAGAAATATCTTGAAACGATGGACAGAATAGATGATGAAGATAAAATCATCCTAACCAGAAACCAGATTCTTCCAAGATTTCTTCAGTTCGCAAAAAAAAACATTTTGAAAGAAGTTGAATCTTTGGCTTAGAAAGGCGGGAAGCTGGAAGAAGGAGGCCGGAAGTTACTCATAGTAATTAAACTTCTTTTCAACTTTTGATTGTAATTAGATACTCAGTAAAATTGATCTTATTTTAAAGTATTGGCTTCAAAAACTTCCCTCTTCCAGTTTCTAACTTCCATCTTATAAAACATCGGGCATTACTGCTCGATTTTTTTAACATCACAAAAGAAAAAATATGATCCCAAAATACAGAAAACAGTTTAATCAGGAGTTTTCAGATGAAAAATACAAGAACCTGAAGGACATTTTACAACAAAAAGGAGGTGTAGAGCCAGGCTTCAGAATCTCAGAAAGCCCTATTTTTCTTACTAAAGAATTTGAAGGCAAATTACTCGATGCCACTGAAAGTATTATCGCCCAGATTAAAGCCCTTCCTGTAGAAACCCTTCAAAAAGCAGTTCCTGATAATTGCAAAGTTCCCAACGATACAAATCAACCTCACTTTTTTACCATCGATTTTGGGGTTTGCAAAAGTGAAAATGGAGAAATAGAGCCGCAACTTATAGAGCTGCAAGCATTCCCTTCTTTATATGCATTCCAGAAAGTCTATGAAGAAACCTACTGTGAAGTTTACCCTTTTCTTTCAGAGATCAAAAATGCTATGCCTCATGAAACCTTTAAAAACCACTTGAAGGAACTTATTGTAGGGGATGAAAATCCAGAGAATGTAGTTCTTCTAGAAATTTTCCCTGAAAAGCAGAAAACAGCTATTGATTTTGCCCTGACAGAAAAATTACTAGGTATTAAAACAATATGCCTGACAAAAGTAAAGAAAGAAGGCAAAAAACTCTACTATGAGAATAATGGTAAGCTTACGCAGATTAAAAGGATCTACAATCGGGTTATTTTTGATGAACTGGACAATATTCCTGATCTGAATACAGAATTTGATTTCCGTGAGGATGTGGATGTAAAGTGGATCACCCATCCAAACTGGTTCTTTAAAATTTCCAAATTTCTTTTACCTTTATTAAAACATCAGTTTGTACCCAAAAGTTATTTTCTGCATGAGTTTCCGGAAAATGAAAATCTTGAAGATTTTGTATTAAAACCTTTGTTTTCATTTGCGGGAAGCGGAGTTAATTTAAACCCTACCAAAGAGATAACAAATTCTATCCAGGATAAAGAAAACTATATTCTGCAGAGAAAAGTATACTACGAACCTATTTTTGAAGATATTAACGGAGATTTTTCAAAAGCTGAGATCCGTTTGTTGTATATTTGGCGGGAAAACGACGAACGTCCTATTTTATTGGAAAACCTCGGAAGAATGACCAAAGCAGCAATGGTAAATGTGGATTTCAATAAAAAAGATGCGATCTGGATAGGGAGTTCAAATGCTTTTTTTGGGGAAGGATAAATGTGAGAAATTGAAGACGGTACCTTATTAAACCACCCCGTCAAAAATTCAAAAAATTTTTGTCCCCCCTCCAGCGGAGGGGAATATAGCCACATACATTGAATAGTTAGTTATCCTGACAAATTACTATGTATTTGGCAACCAACTTTAAACCTTAAACATTGAACTCTTGAATTTAGAAACCATTGAAAAACAGCTGTTTCATCCGCTCGGATTGAGCTGTTCAAATATTGAAGAAGACTTAGAATGCAGGGAATATTCAGGTTTTAATTTTAATTTAAATGAACAGAATATCAAATTCAGAATTTCTAAAATAACACCCACTAAAACCGGTCAATTTGTAACGATCTGGAAAAGAAATAAAAAAGGAGAAACAGTTCCGTTTGATATCATTGACAATATTGATTTTTATCTTATTGCATCTTTTAAAGACAGTCTTTCAGGCATATTTATCTTCCCTAAGAAGATTTTATTAGAAAAAGGAGTTCTGTCTAATGAGAAAAAGATAGGGAAACGGGGAATAAGAGTGTATCCAACCTGGGATAAAACAGAAAGCAAACAGGCTCAGAAAACGCAAGCCTGGCAGACTCAATACTTTCTGGAGTTTTCTAAAAATCACGAGGAAACGCTTCAACGAGCTAAACTATTACTGAAAATTTAAATAATTTGAGATACTTCATCGAAATAAAGCTCTATTAATCTAACTTCATATCAAAAAAATATTGACTCTCGCAGATTTTGCGGATTAAGCAGATTAATAAATTATATAATAAGAATCTGCGTTATCTGCGAGAGATTATAAATAAAAAATCATTAGAATTTACAAAAATGGCTGTACTTTGAAGCACAGCCATTTTCTTCATTTTAAATCTTCGATTTTTTACAAATTTTTATCATCTTCCAGCAGCTCTCTTGCCTGATATTCCTGAACAAGATCAATAGCATTGGAAATAACATCACTTAGAGCTGTAATGAATGTACCTTCTTCAGCCATTCCAATAGCATGCTTCAATGCTTCAATTTCTTTAGGAATAATCTCATAGCTGACATCTTTCCCTGAAGCCTGCATTCCTTCTATAATCAATCCATTGATTTCTTCCTCGGTTCTTCCTCTCAGATGTTTTTCATTTCGGATAATGATATGATCAAACATTCTTCCTGCAATTTTCCCACACTCTCTGATATCGTTATCTCTTCTGTCTCCAACGCCGGAAATAATTCCTATTTTCTTTGTGGATTCAACATTTCTCAGATAATCCTCAATCGCTTCATATCCGGATGGATTGTGAGCAAAGTCGATCAGCACTTTAAAGCTTTTGAACTTAAAGACATTTAATCTTCCAGGAGTAAGCTGTGCACTTGGGATAAAAGTTCTCAACGAATTAGAGATATCCTCAATCCCAAATCCATGGAGATAGCTGGCTAAACTGGCAGCCAAAACATTTTCGATCATGAATCTAGCCTTCCCTTCCATCGTAATAGGAAAATCTTTTGCTTTCCCTATTCTGATTTTCCAATCTCCTTTTTTAATGGTTACAAATCCTTCTTCATACACACAAGTGATTCTGCCTTCTTTAGCAAACTTTACAATATGGGGATTGTTTTCATCCATACTGAAAATAGCAACATTACAATCAAGGTCTCTCACTATTTTCATGGAATATTCATTATCAGCGTTCAATACGCTCCAGCCGGTTTTCTTTACACTATCCAACACAACCCGCTTTACTTTGGTAAGATCTTTTAAACTGTAAATATCATTCATTCCCAAATGATCCTCCTCAATATTGGTCAGAACTCCGATATCACACTGGGAAAATCCTAATCCTGAACGAAGAATTCCGCCTCTTGCCGTTTCAAGAACCGCAAATTCTACAGTAGGGTCTTTTAAAATAAACTCTGCTGAAATCGGCCCTGTAGTGTCTCCTTTTGACAGCATTGTATTTTGAATATAAATCCCATCTGAGGTGGTAAATCCTACTCTATAGCCATTACTTTTTACAATATGTGAAATCAATCTTGTAGTCGTTGTTTTACCGTTTGTACCGGTAACAGCAATAATCGGAATAGTAAAAGGTTTCCCTTGTGGATACAACATATCGACTACCGGAGCAGCAACATTTCTTGGCAATCCTTCACTTGGTGCCAGGTGCATTCTGAATCCGGGTGCGGCATTAACTTCTATAATTGCTCCACCACTTTCTTTCAAAGGCTGGGTTAAGTTTTCAGCCATAATATCAATACCACAAACATCAAGACCTATAATTTTAGAGATTCTTTCTGCCATTGTGATATTTTCCGGGTGTACCATATCGGTAACATCTATTGATGTCCCTCCCGTAGAAAGGTTTGCTGTTGATTTCAGGTACACGATCTCACCTCTTTGCGGAATCGTTTCCAAAGTATACTGAAGCTTTTCAAGCAATTCTAATGTATCTTTATCTATGGCAATTTCAGTAAGAACATTCTCATGCCCATACCCTCTTCTTGGGTCTCTATTTTCTTTATCAATCAACTCTTGAATATTTAGATCCCCATCTCCAACAATATGAGCGGGAACTCTTCTGGCAGCAGCAACCATTTTATTATCAATCACCAATACCCTAAAATCATATCCTGTAATGTATTTTTCAACGATCACTTTTCTGGAATATTTTTGAGCATGTTCTAAACCTATTTTAGCAGCCTCCCAGTCATTCACATTAATGGAAGACCCTTTTCCATGGTTCCCATCCAAAGGTTTTAAAACAATAGGATATCCTATTTTTTTGATGACATTATTCAGATCTTCCTCATCTACTATCAGATCTCCTATTGGCACTGGAATAGCCGCATCATGAAGCATCCTTTTAGTCAACTCTTTATTGCAGGCAATATCTACAGCAATAGAGCTTGTTTTTCCTGTAATTGTAGCCTGAAAACGCTGTTGGTTTACGCCATACCCAAGCTGTACCAAAGAGTTTGTACCCAATCTGATCCATGGTATTTTTCTGGAAACGGCTTCTTCTACAATACTTCCTGTAGATGGCCCCAGACGCACACGCTCTCTGATCTCTTTCAGTTTATGAATACAAGCTTGCAGATCATACTCTTTTCCTTCAATTAATGCTTCTGCAATCTTTACCGCTTCCTCAGCAGCATAAATTCCTACATTTTCTTCAAGATAATTGAATACTACATTATATACTCCCGGAGTCTTTGTTTCGCGGGTTCTTCCAAACCCCACGTCCATTCCTGCCAAGGTCTGTATTTCCAGGGCAATATGCTCAATGACATGTCCCATCCAGGTTCCTGTTTCCACTCTATGGAAAAATCCACCCTCCACTCCTTCGGAGCATCTGTGGGTAATCAATGAAGGGATCATTTCCTCAATTCTTTCCCTGAATCCATCAATTTTATTAGTAGGATAATTCTCCATTTCTTCAAGGTCCAACCTCATCTGTATCAGCTTCTTTCTTCTGATACTCCAGATATTAGGACCACGCAGTGCCTGAATCTTTTCGATTTTCATAGTCTATTGGCATTTTAACAGTTAACGATAACTTATTTTACAATCAAATATAATATAAAACCCTAAACAAAACCATACCCCAATTGAAGATTTACTAAAAAAGAATTAAATTTAATTAACATTTATAAAACATTAAAAATCAACTAAAGATGGCACGAATTTCGCCAATCATGTTAATTATTTTTTAATTTTGTACCATGACGAAACCTGTTGGAAAATTAATAGTTATCGGAGGAGCTGTAAACAAGGGAAGTTTTGCAGAAACCGATTATGATCAAAATATTGAAAAGAATCTTAATTTTTTTGAGCGTGGCATTTTGCGAAAGATTATCAGCGAATCAAAATACAAGGAAGATTCTATTATTGAAATCGTAACTACGGCCTCCCAGATTCCTCAAATTGTAGGTTCTGAATACAAAAAAGCTTTTGAATTCTTAGGTGCTAAAAATGTAAATATTCTTGATATTCATAACCGTGAAGAAGCAAATTCTGATGCAATGGTTGCAAGGGCAAATGCTGCAGATGTTATGATGTTTACCGGAGGTGACCAATTAAGACTTACGTCTATCTTAGGAGGAACAAGATTTCACGATACTGTTTTATTAAAATATCAAGAACAGGACTTTATTTACTCCGGAACTTCTGCCGGTGCTGCTGCTGCCTCTGAAAACATGATCTATCAGGGAAGCAGCTCTGAAGCCCTATTAAAGGGAGAAATTAAAACAACACAAGGTTTAGGGTTGATTGATAATGTAATTATTGATACCCATTTTGTGCAGCGAGGCAGAATAGGCCGCCTTTTCCAGGCTGTAGTAAATAACCCTAGAACTTTAGGAATAGGACTTGGAGAAGATACAGGTCTTTTCATTCATAATGATGTAATGACTGCTGTAGGTTCAGGGCTTGTAATTTTAGTAGACGGAAGATTCATTAAAGATACCAACCTTACGAATATTAATCTTGGAGAACCTATTTCTATTGATAATTTAACGGTTCATGTGATGTCTATGAATGATCATTACGATCTTACCACCAAAACTCTTACGATTGAAAACTCACAATTCAATCCCATTCCACAGGATAAGTAGATTAACTTATATAATTATACAAACGGGATTTCGGTTCCGTTTTTTTATTTTTCTAATTCACGCATTTGATCACAGCAGACGATACAATAAGTTTTGGCTAAAGCCAATGGAATATTTACAATTTATTAAGGTGGGCTAAAGCCCACCCCTATTGATGTTGATATCCGCATGAATATGTACACAGATAAAAGTTGTTTAACGACAAGATCTTTTATCTTTTATCTTTTATCTTTTATCTTTTATCTTTTATCTTTTATCTTTTATCTTTTATCTTTTATCTTTTATCTTCGTAAAAATTATTCATCAACTCTTATTCTATGAAAATCATTATCCACGGCGGCTTTTTCTCAGAGAGTGATCAAAGTCATGAAGTAAAAACAGCCAAACAAAATTCTTTAAAGGAAATTGCTGAAAGGGCATTTCAATATCTCCAGACTCATTCTGCCTTTGATTCGGTAGCTTATGCTGTTTCTCTACTGGAAGACGATCCTTTGTACAATGCAGGAATCGGATCTCAGATTCAGAGTGACGGTGTCATTCGGATGAGTGCTGCCATTATGGATGGTGAAACCCAGAAATTAAGTGGTGTTATCAATATCCAGGATGTTAAAAATCCCATTTTTGTAGCTAAAGATCTTATTGGTGAAGATGATAGGGTTTTGGGCGGAAATGGAGCAAAACGTTACGCAACAGAACACGGATTCGAGAACTTTTCTACAGAAATTCCACAAAGAAGAAAAGAATATGAAGCTAAACTTACTAATGGTGGGAAAGGCACTGTAGGCTGTGTAGCCATTGATAAAGATGGGAAATTAGCGGTAGCTACTTCTACAGGAGGAAAAGGTTTTGAAATTCCGGGAAGAATTTCAGACTCTGCCACTGTGGCCGGAAATTATGCCAACGCATTCTGTGCAGTAAGCTGTACAGGTGTAGGAGAAGATATTGTAAGCAATGCTACTGCCACAAAAATTGTAACCCGTGTAACAGATGGGATGAGCCTTGAAACAGCGTTCAGTAAAACTTTTGACGAACTCAAAACCATTGATGGATTTGCAGGAGCCATTGCAATAGACAAAGAGGGAAATATGTATCATCAGGACTCTTACCCCACTATGGTTTTCGCTAGTTTTGACGGCAAAAATTTCGATATCTTTTCTTAATTTTAACATTATTTTATAATTCTGCTTAATTTTTTGGCACGTATTTTACATATACATTAATAACAAATTTTAATATTAATATCTTTTAAAAAATAGAAATCATGGGAAACAAAACAAAAGGTTTATTAGCTTTACTAGGATTAGGTGCTTTAGCTTATTGGAAATATAAAAATGCAAGTCCTGAAGATCAGCAGGCTGTAAAGGATAAACTTAATACAGCCAAAGATAATTTTAACAAATGGGGAAATGACCTTAAAAACAAAGCCAATGACGTTGCTTCCCAGGTTCAAAATAAAGTAGACGAGGTAAAAACAAAAGCTGAAGACTCTTTAAACTAAAAACAGACAGTAGTTTTTTTTAACATTCATATATAGAAAAAGTCATCGTAGTAGTTTGCGATGACTTTTTGTTTTAGAATTCAGAAAATGTATTTTTTAATTTCCCTGAATAATATAATTTTTTTCGATTAACTTTCTTTCAGATTTATTGGAATCATCCGGCTGAAACCAAACTTCAATCCGGCTTCCATAATAGTCGCCCCAATCTCCTTCTTTCACCTGAAAATCATTATTACCACCTGAAAACTCTTTTAGTTCATCATTGGGATTAAAAACAGGCATCATAGATTGTTTTTTAATTTGTTTTTCAGAAAGAATCCTGTTGGTATTAAAATCATATACTTTTAAATACACCTTACCTTTTTCTGTTTTATTGAGGAACACATCATATTTATAAGATCCCGGTTGTAAGTAATCATAAATCAGAACATCAGGCTGTGTAACTTCTACAAGTTCTTTTTCATCTACATGTATTTTCAAAGGCATTGAAAATTTTGCATTCTTTGGATTTTTAATATCATTATTATAAGGCTTATAAAGGCTCTTAGGTGGATAATAAGCGAACAGACAACTCAAAACAGTCAATACAATAAGGCTTAAAAAACATTGCCAAAGACCATTTTTAAACTCATCTTTCTTAAACATCCTTGAAATTCCCAATATAAAACTTAAAACTGCTATCAGAAATGGTGTAGAGGAGAGAAAGTACCATGTAAAGCTGCGAACCGGTAGAATCAGGATCATAAACCAACAAAAAATACCTATAAATAATGTAATTATAGAGGTAAAATACCACCTCCAGTTTAATGCTCTAAAAACAACTTCTTTTATCATAATTTGTCTATAATTTTTTTCTTTTGCTCATTGAATTCTTCTTCACTCAAAATTCCGCTTGCTTTTAATCTTCCCAATTGTTCCAACTGATCCAAAGTACTGGGTTCGGATTTATGCTGAGTATATCCTTCAGGACGGGACATAAAATCTCTTACCTTTTCACAAAAAAGTTTGGCTTCATATTTTCCCACTCCATCAATCTCAACCAGATCATCTGAAACCTGAATATCTATGGAAGCCAGCATTACTTCAGTCTCATATTGTATTGAACTTATTTTCGTATAGGAGTAATCTTCTACCGTTAATCCATACATAAATTCCTTATCTACAAAGATCAGCCTTCTGTCTGTAGCAACCAAAATGATATGATGTTTGTTTATTTTATTTCGCCCTTCAACGAGGTAAACAATTTTTTCTTCTGCTGAAAGAATCTCCGGCAGAGCATGAATCTCTTTTCTGGCAAAAATAGTAGGATTAATATCCAGTTTATCGAGTTCTTCTTTTATTTCGTCAAGTCTTGATCCCATTGTTATCGTTTTATAAGTCTAAATTACTATTTTGTTTAAGTATTGATCTCTAAACAATTTTACATAGTTATTTCCTGAAAAAATAGTTACCGATAAATCTCTTTTTCTACAACCGAAGTACGGGGCAGCAGCTTCTTTATTTTTAAAATATTTTCAGGAGATATCTTATTTCCCCAAATCGTTAGAACTTCTAAATTTTTCAGTTTATCTATTCCGGGAAGGATGTCCTCCAGCTGATTATTTTCGAGTTGTAAAGTCTCCAGGCTTTCTATTTTATAAATCTCTGATAATGCTTAATGATCTTCTCCAGGAATTACAATAGAGGTATGCAAAGCATATACTTCCCAACCCAAGTTTTCATACAATAGCTTTCCTTCTTCTGTAGCAACCAAAAGATTATTGGAAAATCCTTTTGATAAGGCTATTTTCTCCAGTTCTTTCAATAGAAATGAGGCAAGTCCTTTTCTCTGATGATTTACTTCGGTAATAATTCTGTCATAAACAGCCACATCATCTATCAAAGAAACACGCCCAATTGAAGCCTGTTCTCCATTTTCTGCTACAATTCTGACAACAAATGTTGTATTGTATTCTGAAAATTCCAAATGATATCCGTCTGCCAAACTGATTTCGGAGAAAATCATCGGATGAAAACAGGTCATCAAATACCCTTGCGCCTGGAGTTGCCATTTTTCAGGAATACTTTCTATAAACTGATCCGGAGAGGTACTTACTTTGAGATAAACCCAAGGTTCATCAATTGACTGGGTAAGCTGATAAAAATCTTCATTAAGGTCAGGAAACACGTATCGTTCTTTTTGTTTTGCATCTCCCACGAACACATGAAATCCGGATTTATACTCGGTTGGAAAAGGCACTTCTCTTGACAAGCACCATCCTTTAAGCCAGCTTTTTACAATTTCTATTTTATCTTTCATGGTCAGGTTTTGGAAGTTTTTATTTCAATTGTCCTAACAATTTTCTTTTTTGCTCTGTAAACTCAGCATCGGTAAGAATTCCATTTTCTCTTAATTTACCCAATTTCTCCAATTGTTCAAGAATTTCAAGGGAAGGAATTGTATTAGTAACTTCTGTATTCGCATTTACAGGACTTACCTCTTGATGAGGTTTCTGCACTGGATTATTATAGATAGGACTTATAATACCATAGAATTTTTCGGCATCCTCTTTATCCATGAAACATTCAAACTCTACTACTCTTTCGTCAAGATGGAGCTTGATAATGGGAGATCTCGGATCTATTACAAAGCTTACAGACCTGATCGTTTCATTAGGATAATCATTTATTTTAGCTGTTCCAAACATTGCTTTCGAAACAGAGATTATTCTTTTGGAGGTTGCCACAAGCACTCCTGCAGCCAGTGTATTGACAAACTGAGCATCTGTAATCCCTATGATCTTCTCTTCCTCGGAAATCAGATAAGGAAGTTCTTTAATTTCACCTTTAGTAAATACAGAAAGGTTGGCATTCAGTCTTTCCAATTCTGTTTTTATCTTCTGCTTTCTTCTTTTGTATATATCCTTCGATATATTTTGTGGCTCTTCGTCTATGGCTATAGGAAGATTTTCTTGTGTTACAGCAGGTGCATTCGGCTCTGGATTTTTATTCTGGATGATTCGATGAATATCATCAATATTGAATTGATTAAGGTTATACAATACTTCCTGATTGATATAACTTATTTTATCCAGACATTTATTACATAATACACCGCCATCTGAAAGCTTATTTTCGCCCAGAAGCTTATCCATTGAGGTTAGCTCTGTATTACACAACGAACAAGTATTATTCATTTTTTTATTTTTTATAGTTTATTCAACAGTTTTTTCTTCTGTTCTGTAAATTCTTCTTCCGTTAAAATTCCGTTTTCTCTTAGCTTTCCTAGTTTTTCGAGCTTATCAAAAACTGTTGAAGGATCTTCTTTCTGTAATGATACTGGATGAGCTGAATGCTGTTTTACTCTTTTTTCGGGAATATTGATGTAATTTTTTATCGTTTCATAAAAAAGCTTTGCTGATTCTTTGTTATCAAGCACAATATTAGCTTTCACATTGGATGAGGTATTTATATAAATTTTCAGCAAGGAAGTCCCATCTCCCGAACCATATAATACATTGGTAATAGTATGATATACAAATTCATCTTTATTTATATTTCCAAAAATTCTTTTGTATATAAAGATCATTCTACGTTGCGTTGCTACCAGAACTCCCTCATTATTTTCCTGCATATAACTCCCTTTCTCTATTGCCAGAATCCTTTCGTCCTGATCCAGAATTTTCTCCAATTCCCTAATCTGATTACCCAAAGAAGCATTGAGATTGGAATTTAGAGTAGCTATCTGTTCTTTGATTTCATCTGATCTTGTTGGCTTCGGTTTATCAATGGTAAACTGAACAGTATGAGAAAATGTCATGGTAGTACGGGATGTTGTAGTTTCTACTACAGGTTCTTCCACAACTTCTTCCGTTTCTTCGATGCTTGCACTCCATACCAGATCTCTTATCTCAATAAGACTATAGTTGATCAGGCTGTTCACCAGATCACTATTAACAGCGGTTGCCTTATTCAGACATTTATTACATAAGATTCCGCCATCTGACAGCTTATTCTCTCCCAAAACGGTATCCATGATTGTTAATGGAGTTACGCAAAGAGCACAACTTGTGTTCATTCTTGTTTTATGTTTAAAAGTTTTTACATCAAAATAGTTAACAATACTGTTCTATTTTGTATCAAATCTTATTTTAAATTATGATCCATTTATCATTAACTCATTTAAAATCAACAAAATTTGTTACATTTTAAAGTCTTTCTAATAATTTTGCTTTCTGCACCGAGAATTCTTCTTCACTTAAAACGCCCATCTGTCTTAGTTTTCCAAGCTTTTCCAGTTGCTCAAAAATATCTTCCGATGAACTCTTTGGAGTATTGGATGGATTTTGAGGTGCAGGGCTAGGAGTATTTTGATAGAATGACTGTGGTTGTACTGGTTGCTGAACTGTTTGTCTTTCAGGTTGTCTGATCTGCCCGTTCACACTATCACAGAATGATCTTCCATCACCTTTATTATGGAGTTTAAACTCAACAGTACCTCCTCTTGTATTGACTCTTAAAACCGAATATAAAAGATTTTCAACCTGATCCAGAGAGACAATGTCTTTATGGGTATATTCGTTTTTCACCACTCCACCCAGAAACTTTTTGTCCATGAAGATCACTCTCCATTGGGTTGAAAAAATAATTCCTTCTCTGTTATTACGAAGATTGATACATTCTGCAATCGCAATCAATCGTTCATTAGGATCCAAAACTTTATCCAGTTCATTTACTTCTTCATTGGCTAAAACACTCAATCTCGCTTTTAGCGCTACGATCTGGTCTTTTATTTCATCTAGTCTTGTGGGAGCATCATATTCATAGTTTCCCGTTCCCAACGATGGAGAACTTCCTGGACTCTGGCTTGCATCAATTTTACTTTTAAGGAACATTCCTGTGATTTCAGCAAAATAAAACTGATGCAGGTTATTGATAAGACCTCTGTTGATCGTAATAGCTTTATTAAAACATTCAGTACACAAATAACCGCCGTCTGCAAGTTTATTTTTTCCAACAAGCATATCCGTAGATGTCAGCGGAGTTCCGCACAATGCACAAATAGTATTCATCTGGTTTTTAATTTTTATATTGTATTGGCTAAAACAGTTTTTAGTCTGTTTTTGTTCTCTTAGCCCAAATTACAAATTCTGATTCTATATTTACCCTCAAAAATATTCAAATCTTCTCGTTTTTCAGGTATTTTTTTCCACTGTTCTTAAAATTAACCTATCTTAACAGGTAATTTACTTCTATTCTGATTGAAAAAAAGAATTCTATGATTTTTGTTGAAAATGAATTTGCTCCGTTAAAAAAGGTTGTATTAGCACAGTCTGAATTTGGTTATCCCAAAGAACCTCGTCCCGAAGACCTCCGATTTCTCACTAAAGAAGCCGTTCAGGAAAACTTTGATAACAGAGGGAAAGATCACGCTGAAGTATTTCCAGAGCTTCAAAAGCAATGGGAACAGGAAAGAACAAACTTAAAAGAAACTCTTGAAAAATATGGTGTTGAAATACTTCGTCCCCGTAAACTTACCTTTGCGGAAAAGGAAGCAGTAGGAACAGCAGGATATTCCAACTTTTTTGTAAGAGATCCATTTTTTACGATAGGAAGCTTTGTTATTGAGTCTTCACTCAGATTTCTGCATCGAAGAAATGAAGTTTTCCCAGTACGTGATCTATTTCTTCAGGAAGTATATCCACAGGACTGTTCTTATATTGCCGTTCCACAACCTGAAATTGCAGATGCGGAAGATAAAACCTTGGGAAAAGGCCCGTTTTTGGAAGGTGGAGATGTGTTGATTCTTGGGAAGCAGATTTTCGTCGGAAACTCAGGTCTGGCATCTAATACCTTAGGAATTCTATGGCTGAGAAAACTTTTAACACCACAGGGATATTCTGTAGAAGAAGTGAAACTTCATCCGGATATTTTACATCTTGACTGTGCTCTTGGATTGGTAAAAAATGGTTTGATGATTATTTGTGAAGATGCTTTTTTAGAAGGAATTCCTGCGGCATTAATGAGCTGGCAGAAAATTCATGTCACTCTTCATGAAGCCATGAATCTTGCTACTAATGGACTTCCTGTCTCTCCGGAAGTTTACATCACAGATCCAGCTTTTAAGCATATTGGTGAACAAATTGAGCAACATGATATTAAAGTAGAATATATTGATTTCTCTATAAGCAGAAGTTTTGGCGGTTCTTTCCGATGCAGTACTCAACCTCTTTCAAGATACTAAAAGAAATAAAAAAGGCTCAAGATGTTATATCCTGAGCCTTTTTCGTTTACTATAGAAACCAACCGGTACAGTTAGTTTACAACATTTATAATTTATTCAGAAGTTTCTGTTTTTGTTCGGTAAATTCTTCTTGGGTGAGAATTCCGTTATCTTTCAGTTGTCCAAGCCTCTCTAAAAGTTCAAAAATAGAATCTTTAGAAATCTCTACAACCTCCTCTCCTTTCAGAAAAGTATTAACCGTCTTACAAAACTGATCTGCAAAATAAGGATCACTCTTTTCAAACATATATTTCTGTTCTTCTGTAGCCAATTCAATAATTTTCTGAGAAGTCACATATTGTATCAGCGTAATTTTTTCATGTGGAATGGCTTCTATAAAGTCTAAACCAAAACCTTTAAAAATAATACGATGATCTGTTGAAAAAAGAAGACCAGCCGTTCCATCAAGCAACCCATCTACGATATGAATAATTTTCTCATCTTCCATCAGAATATCCGAAAGCTCTTCAATATCTTCTGATGCCCACGATAATAAATCCGAATTAATATATTTGATCTGATACTTTATATTTTGCATAATGAAATTATCGGAAATATTATATTTTACTAAATAGTTTAGCTTTTTCTTTTGAGAACTCCTTCTCTGTCAGGATATTAGTCTGCCTCAATTTTCCAAGCCTTTCTACGAGATCAAAAATTGCACTGACTTCAGTGGTATCTATCTTCAAAGAATTATTGATAAGCTGATTCACAGCTTCACAAAAGGGTAATCCATACTGAGGATAGTCCAGTTCAATTTCAATTACCTTTTGGGGAATAACCACTGTCATTATGTTATTTAAGGAAGAAAAATCAATTGAAATAATATTTCCAAGGGCAATCACTTCTTTAAATATAATCTCATCAGCTCCAGCATCAATGAAAATCAACCTTTTATCTGTAGAAACAAAGGTTCCATATCCCCGTTGATTGTGTTTTCCAAAAATAATATGAATAAGTTTTTCTTGTTGAATGACTTCAAAAAGATTCCATAAAGCAGATCCTGAATAATCAGAAAGACTTGGGTTAATTTTGAATATATCAGTTTTAAGCTGACGAACATCCAGCTCTTTCTTTAATAATCTTTTGACTTGATGTATACTGAATTGATTACTGTTCAAAGAGAATCCATTGTATATTCTATCTAATTTAGATTTACAATCACTGCAAATTTCAATATTATCTAAGAGTATTTCAGGACTAAGGGAGATGTTATTTTTGCAAATGGCACAACTACTCATTTTTAATTATGTGTTTTTAAAGTTGTACTAATATTTTTTTCTTTTGCTCTGCAAATTCTTCATCAGTAATCAACCCGTTCTGCCTTAAACTGCCCAGCCTTTCCAAAATATCAAAAAGCGATGGCTCGTTATTATTTTGGATGGGCTGAGATTCAGTCAGTTTTTTATCTTTAAAAAGCTTTATTTGTTCTTCTATTTTAGCTAAACACTTTTCAGGTTCATGAAGAACTTCTAAAAAGTTAAAAATATTTTCAGAAGTGGTTATTTTTATGTGATTAACTGGTTCAATTAAATCTACAGAAATTACTTCATCGTAATCAATTATTTCAGGAAGGCTAATCTTTGAATCTGCTCCCACAAACAAAAGTCTTCGCTCAGTTGCAAGCAAAACACCGGAATGATTGTTATATACTGCATTTGATGCATGTATAATATTTTCATCATCCAAAAGAGCATTAAATAATTTCTTAATTGCTGGTTTCTGAGATAAATGAACAAAATATTTTCCCTCAAGCTGATCACTAAACTTTTCAAACCTTATTCCTTTCGCCAGTAGTTCCTGAATTTGAAAAGAACTATAGTTTTGAAATGATCCGGTATGAAAAACATCCATAATTTTGAGGATATCACGTGTTTTTACACCACAGTTATTGCATAGATAAGTATTATCTGCCAACTCTTCTATTGCAGAAAAAAAGCCGGATACGTTTTTTAGTGGAACTAAACAACCTATACAATTTACCATCATGAAGTTTTTATGTTTCTACCCTAAAAACTCATTCAAAGAAACAGTCTTCTGCTCTCCAGCTTCAAGGTCTTTAAAGGTAACTGTACCATTTTTAATTTCTTCTTCGCCTAAGAAAACTAGGTTTTTAATTCCTTTTTTCTCAGCGTAAGTAAATTGCTTATTAATTTTGGCATTCTCGGGATATAGTTCTGCGGAAATTCCTTTTGCTCTCAACTGCATAATCAGTTTCAAAGCTTCTGTAGTTTCTTCGCCTCCGAAATTAGCGAAAAGGTATTCTATTTTAGAAGAAGCTTCTTCAGGGAAAAGGTTCAATTCTTCCATTACCAGATAAATTCTGTCTAGTCCGAATGAAATACCAATTCCAGGGATATTCTTCACTCCAAATACTTCCGTAAGGTTGTCATATCTACCGCCGCCGCCAATAGAACCCATTGCTACCTCATCTGCTTTCACCTCGAAGATGGCTCCTGTATAATAATCAAGACCTCTTGCCAAAGTAATATTGAATACAAGATTTTGCATATCAACACCAAGATTCAGAGATTGTGTAAGAACAAATTCTAATTCTTCTACTCCTTTCAATCCAATCTCATTGCCTGCGAATTTTTCTTTCAACTGAAGAAGGTTTTCCAGCGCATCATCAGACTGGCTGAATAAGAAATCTAGTTTATCAATTGATTCTTGAGCGATTTCTCTTTCTAATAATTCTTTAACTACGCCTTCTTTTCCAATTTTATCCAGCTTATCCAGAGCTACTGTAAAGTCGATCAGTTTATCAGTAATTCCTGCATATTCAGCTAATCCGGAAAGGATTTTTCTGTTATTCATGTGAATCGTCACAGGAACTTTCAGATCGGCAAATGATTTTAAGTATAATTGTACCAAATCTACTTCCTGTAATAAGCTTTCACTTCCTACTACGTCTGCATCACACTGGTAAAATTCTCTGTATCTTCCTTTCTGAGGTCTGTCTGCTCTCCATACCGGCTGGATCTGGAAACGTTTGAATGGGAATGTCAATTTCCCATGATTCATGGCTACAAATCTTGCAAAAGGTACGGTAAGGTCATAACGAAGAGCTTTATCAGTTAAACTTTCTGAACTAAAAGGCTTTTCCAATGCTCTCTGAAAATCGTTAAGCATTTGATGTTTTTTATCATCTTTTGCCTCATTAATGCTTGAATTCAGAATTTTAAAAATCAAGCGATCACCTTCTTCTCCGTACTTTCCTGTTAGGGTAGAAAGATTTTCAAAGCTTGGTGTTTCCAATGGTTGAAATCCAAATAATTCAAAATTATTCTGTAGAATATTGATGATATATTTTCTTCTGGAAACTTCCTGTGCCGTAAAATCTCTCGTTCCTTTTGCTAAACTTGGCTTCATTTATTGTATGTCATTTTGATAGATACAAAAGTACGGAATTACAAGGACTTTACACAGTATAAAAATCTAAGGAAACCGGAATTAAAACAGATACAAACATTTAGCTTATGTTTGGAATCGAAAAAAATGTTCCCTGTACCCAATCAGTGTTGCAGGTAACAGTAGCATACCCATTACTATTTACATTGAAGGTAAGGATATATGTTGATCCTCCTGCACTGATTCTTAAACTTGTAGCATTATTAGCAGTGACAGTTACATTTGGAGAAGATGATAATACTGTAAATCCAGAGCCTACTTCATAAAAAACAGAAAAGGTAAAATTAGTAGATGCCAGAGCCAATCTTCCGGTAAAGTCTAATTTTGTAGATTTTGCACCTACAAGAATGTTATTCCATGTCATATGTCCTTTTGTAATCAATCCAGAAGAGTACATTGCATCAAGCGGGGTACTTCCCTGAATATTTCCATTAGCGTCTGAAGTAATCATTTTTGTTACATTTGGCGCAACCTGATTAGGAATTGTTCTTACTCGTAGTTCTCCATTCACATCCAATGATTTGGTTGGAGTTGTTGTATTGACACCTACCTGAGAATAGGCAGAAAGAGACAACAAAGTTGTCATCAAAAAGTAAAGTTTCATTTGTGTGCTTTTTATATTTTAAATTAACGTATCATCAAATATGATGCCTGATTTTACTCAAATCATCAACACAAAAAAACCGAAAAAAAAATAATTTTCTTCGGTTTTTAAAATCAGATAATTATTATTCTAAAAAATCAAACATTTTCAAGGATTTCAAGGATTTCCTCACCATAATTTTCAATTTTATGTTTTCCAAATCCTTTGATTTCCAGCAGCTCTTCTTTTTTGGCAGGCTTGTACTTAGCTACAGATATCAGCTCTTTATTGCTTGCGATGAAGTAGCTTGGCAAATTCTGTTCTCGGGCTTTTTCTGATCTCCAAAGTTTCAGAGCATCCAGAATCTTTTGTTCATCGGAATTTAGCAAATCATTTTCTGCAGAATATTTAATAACCTTTGGTTCTTTTACTGTATTTTTCACCAATTTAGCTTCTTCGAAATACAGGATCACAGACCAATAACATTCATCATTTACAAAAGCAGTTTCCACTTTTATAATCTCGTTTCCTTCCAGAAAATCATCCAGAGCTTTCTGATCTTTGTAGAGAAACTCCTCAGGAAGCCTGATCTTAAAAACTTTTACTTTCATCATTTGAGTTTTAGAATTATTTACCTCCTAACAAAAGGATCTCGTCTACTCTAATTTCCGTAATGTAACGCTTTACACCATCCTTATCGTCATAAGACCTGTATGTAAGCTTACCTTCAATCGCAATTTCTTTTCCTTTAGGGACATACTTTTCCATAATTTCTGCAACTTTCCCGAAAGCAATCAGATTGTGCCATTGCGTCTCTTCTACCTTTTCACCTTTAGCGTTTGTGTAATGATCGCTTGTAGCTAAAGATACGTTTGCTTTAACATTCCCGTTTTCGAAGTTTACCATTTCAACTTCTTTACCTGTGTAACCAATTAATGTTACTTTGTTTCTTAGTGACATAACGTTTAGATTTTAATGATTAATATTTCAGATAAGAGACGTTCACTGTTTTCTCAAATCTCTGTTGCAAAGTTGCAGATCTCACCAAAAGTCAGTCGGTTATAAACTATTTAAATTCGTTTGTAGTCGTTTGCGATCGGATAATGAAAATTAAAAAAGTGTTGGAATTTTCATTTTTCATGGTAAAAAATATTGGAATAGTTTTAAAATAAAAAGAAATAATATGAACTCACTCAGGAAAAATAGATTTTATTTTTGTTGATAAAAATTTTAAAAACCTCTCTATTTTATACATTATTTTTTTGCAAATTTGTAAAAACATCTAACATGCAAAAAGAAAAACTACGTACGGTAAGAAAGAGAAAAGGTTATACTCAACAGCAAGTTGCTGATGCTATTGCTACAGATGTTTCAAATTATAGCAGAAAAGAAAGCGGAACTGTAAAAATTATACAAGCTGAATGGGATAAACTGGCAAAGTTTCTTGAGGTGCCAGTGGAGGAAATTTATGAAGAGGAAGAAGTAAAAGTAGTTATTGAAAACCCTGTTTTTAATGATCATGCACAAGGTAATCTGGGGAGCAATAATACTATCAATAATGAACTAAGTATAGAAATCATTAAGAATCTACAGGAATACATTAGCTTGCTAAAAGAAGAAATCAATAAGCTGAAAAATAAATAGTAACCGACTTTCTTCAAACCATATATAAATCAGGATAGATTATTTTCTATTCTGATTTTTTTTACCCACGAATGCACGAATTCTTTTTATTCGTGCATTCGTGGCCATATTATTTAGATTTAAATTATTTTTGCAGTCTGTTCTATACAAAGAATGAGTTTATGAAGAAGCTAGAAATTAAAAAGAATATTCAGAAGGAAGAAGATAAAAATCTTTCTTTTCGGGTTTTTGATTTAACCAATGATTATTTGAAAGAGTATAAAAAGCCTCATAAAAAGGATCATTTTTTTATTATTGTTACTGAAGAGGGAACTTTACAGTTATACATTGAAGATAAAGTACATTTTTTGAAGCCTGGGAAAATTTCTGTGGTATTTCCGGAACAGGTTCATTTTATTTCTGATGCAAGTGATGATCTTAAAGGCAAAATCATTCTGTTTGAAGAAATCCTATTCTGTTCAGATATTTTGAAAAACGAATTGAGTACTTATAATGTCAATCTTTCTACTCAGCTTCATTGTACGGTTTTATCTTCAGAAGATTTTCAACAGAGTTTATACACGATCTCCAACATCAAAAAAATATATCAGGAACCTAGTCTGATCAAAAAAGAACAGGCAAGGTTTCAGATTAAAATTTTTCTATTGGGATTAATTGAATCTGTTCATGGGTTACATCCTATTTTGCATAAAGAAACAGCTGACAAACCTATTTATGTTCGTTTCAAGAAATTACTGAATGAACATTACAAACAATACAGAACGGTTCAATATTATGCTGATGAATTGGCTATTACCACAAAAAAATTAAATTCAATTACTAAAAAACATTGCGGGGAAACGGCCATTCAAGCCATTCATAACCGGATTTTAATAGAAATTAAAAGACAATTGATGTTTTCAGATCTTTCTCATAAAGAAATTGCGTTTGATCTTGGCTTCAATTCTCCTTCTGCTCTCAACAAGTTTGTGAAAGCAAAATTGAAAGAAACACCTACAGCTCTTCAACAGGAATTGGCGCAAATGTATAACACATAATCTTGTTTGTATAACACCATCCGTTTGGGCTTATCTAATTTTGTCTCATTAAAATCAAACAAAAAAAATGAGCAAATTATTTATTGCAGGAGAGGTTTTCCATGGTGCCGGAAGTCTTTCAGAATTAGCAAATATTAAAGGTAAAAAAGCAGTAATTGTAACGGGAGGAAGCTCTATGAGAAAGAGCGGAACTCTTGACAAGGCTATTACTTACCTTACAGAAGCAGGAATCGAAACTCAGATTTTCGAAGGTGTAGAGGAAGATCCATCATCAGCAACGTGTCTGAAAGGAGCTGAAATCATGAAGACATTTGAACCGGATTGGGTAATCGGATTAGGAGGTTGTTCTGCTATTGACGCTGCTAAAATCATGTGGGTATTTTATGAGTATCCCGATGCTGATTTTGATGCTATGATTAAGCCTTTTACGGTTCCTGTTTTAAGAAACAAAGCAAAATTCATCGCGATTCCTTCTACAAGTGGTACCGGAACTGAAACCACAGGCCTTGCTGTGATTACAGACAGAGAAAAAGGGGTAAAATATCCAATTGTGTCTTATGAATTAACACCGGATATTGCGATTGTAGATGGAGAAATCTGTGCTTCAATGCCTGCCCATGTAACCTCTAACACAGGTCTTGATGCATTAACACATTGTGTGGAAGCTTTTGTATCCAATATTGATAATAATATTGCGGATGCACTTTCCAAAGGTGGGCTTGAGATTGTTTTCAATAACTTAAAAGAAACTGTAGAAAATCCTAACAATATTACAGCACGTCAGAATATGCATGATGCGTCTTTTATGGCAGGATTGGCATTCAATAATGCATGGTTGGGAATTGTTCACTCATTGTCTCATCAGGTTGGAGCATTGTATGGAATTCCTCACGGAGCATCCAATGCTATTTTCCTTCCAAATGTTATCCGTTATAACGCCCAGGCTACGGAGCGTTATCCTGATTTAGCAAGAGTCATTGGTAAAGAAACGGCTGAAGATCTTGCTCAGGCTATTGAAACGCTACGTTCAGAGGTAAATAATCAATCAGCTATCAAAGAGTTTGGAATTTCAAGAGAAGATTGGGATAAAAATATTGATTATATTACGGCCAATGCACTTGCAGATCCTTGTACTGGCTTCAATCCAAGAGTTCCTTCTTTAGATGAATTAAAGGCTATTTATAATGCTTGTTATGAAGGTATTGTTTATTCTGAAGAATTAGTTTTAGGATAATCTTTAAATTTTAGCAAAAAAAGGAAGTTCAATGAACTTCCTTTTTTGATATTAGTATAATTTATATTTGCTACTACTCTTTCAAAAAAATTAATTACTTCCAATACCATTTGCTTATCATTCACAATAAATCTATAGTGTGTGCTCTATTTTTTCTTTATCTATAAAGGTTATATTAATTTATTATAAAAAAGTCATAAACCTTCATGCATCTATACTTCAATCAAAGGAATTAAATAATTTTGTATTCATTGTTCAATACTAATTCATCAGATATGAAGAGCCATATTAAATTTCTAGTAACAACAGGGTTGTTTATTCTATCTTCCGTTTCTATCCATGCTCAAAAAACAGATGAACCTGTTCCACAATCTCAGTTTAACCTGACTGGATTTAATCTTCAGCTTCCTATTCAGAAAAATAACTCCATCACCATCATTAAAGGCTCGGAAATAGCTAAATTCTCATCAGAAAATTTTTATTATTCAATTGAAGATAAAAGCATCCGTTTTTTCTGTTCTTCTGATGGCAAAGCTACTCAGGGATCTCATTACCCAAGAACAGAACTGCGGCAAATTAACGAATGGCATTTTGAAAACAAACATAATTTACAGGTCAAGATGGCTGTCTTAAAGCAACCGAGTACCGGAAAAATTATTATTGGGCAAATTCATGGAAATTCCAAAGGTACAGAAGCTGTAAAAATCTGGTGGAATAATGGAGATATTCAGGTGGGTTTTAAAAAAGAAGTTGATGGTAAAGAACAACGCATCACTTTATTGAAAAACGTATCCTTAGGACAGGTTTTTGATTATAATATTCAACAGAATAATCTGAATGTTCAGGTAAGTATTAACCAGCAAACGACTACCTTTAATCTGGGAGATAGCTGGAAGTCTGAGTCTGTTTATTTTAAAGCAGGAAATTATCTTCAGGATAATAAACAGCCTGTAACAACGGGATTAGTAGCTATTTATCAAGTTAATATTACAGATTAGTCTACATAAATATTATTCAACTATAAAATGCCCTATGTAAGCTTTAAATTGCACAGGGCATTCTTTTAATCTTCTATCTCAATTTTTCACATTCAATAATACTTTTAGCTTCTGTACCAATATCAATAAAACGGGTAAAATGCAAGCCTGCTTCCTCTATAAGTGTTTTAAATTCACTTAGTGTTCTTTCTCTTCCTGTGAGGCATGACAGCATTACAATGTCTAAAATTTTAGCAACATGAGGCTTATTTCTGGAGTCATCCGGAATTACAGCATCTATAATGAGTAGTTTTCCTCCGTTCGGCATGGCATCATAACACACTTTTAGAATCTCTATACATTCTTTATCACTCCAATCATGCATAATCCATTTCATAGTGTATAAATCAGCTCCTGCAGGAACTTTATCAAAAAAGCTTCCGATACTTACTGAACATCTGTCCTTTAAATTTTCAGGGATCACAGAGGTAGTTACTTCTATAACGTTAGCTTCATCAAATATAATTCCTGAGCTCTGAGGATAAGCATTTAGAATAGTATACATCATCACTCCATTCCCACCACCTATATCCACAATTGTTTGATAGGGACTAAAATCATAAGTATTCATAATCCCTTCTAATTCCATTCCGGACATCCCGGTCATTCCTTTCCCAAAATTGATTCCAGCTTCAGGATTTCTTTTGTAATATTCCCAAAGAGCTACTCCATGAACGTGTTCAAAAGGAATTTTCCCGGTCTTTGCATTATAAGTTAATTCCATATAAGCAGGAAAATGCTCCCCAAGAATTGTCAGAACAAAATTTTTGGCAGTACCTTCTACATCAGTTTGTAATGCTGCTCCGAAATCATTCAAAGCAAATGTTTTGTTTTCCAGTTCTTCAAAAATCCCTACCCCACTTAATGCTCTCATCATTCTGTAGAGGCTTTTTTCGTCAGATTCTGTTTGTTCTGCCAAAGATGAAATGGTCTGCTTTCCTTCTGCCAGATAATCAGCAATATTAAGTTCAGCAGCTGTTTTTACACAACCGGCAATCCAAACACCGCCCAATACTTCAAACATCTTTAAAGTAAACTCGGGTTTAACAGTTTGTTTTTTCATAAGTAATAGTTTTTGATTTGAGGTTAAATTTAAAATCTTATCATTCACCACTATGTGAAATTATAAATTTTGTACTCAAAAACTATATATTTAAGTAAAAATACAAACCATATAAATGATTTTAATAAGATTTATTTAAATACATCTTGAATAAAAAGCCAGTTTTTACACTTTCCAATCTCTATAATATGGTTAAGTTTTATTCCTATTTGAATGATGTGGCTAAATGCAAAAGCTGAATTCAAAACAAGTCTAAAACTTTATTTTTAAATCAAATAGAACCCTACTTAAAAAAATAGTTTTACTGAGCAGTTAGACCGAATTTAGCTTCTCTTCTGAAATTGGAATGCTGCGTTGCTGTAAAATAATCACAAAAAATCTGATAGACAGGAGAATCTGTATGACTTGCTTTTATTCCCAATTGAAAATAGATCTCAAGAATCTGATGAGATAAACTTTCAACCAAATTTGATGAATAATTGTGGATTTCTTTCTGTTTTTCAAAAGAAATCGTTGTAAGATCATTGAGTAAAGATTCGATTTCATTGGCAAATTCAATTATTCTTTCCATTTCTTTCTCTATTTTTTCATTGAAAGAATGTAAGTCAAGCTGAGGTCGGATTTTAATCGCTTCTTCTGAAAAATGAGCTACCATTCCCAAATAATTAACCAGCAAAGTTAAATCAGCAAAAATGCTAAACGGAATTTCATCTAAAGCGTCATCTGTAAAAAATTCATCATATATAAAACTATACTCTTCCGAAATTTTCACATTCTCAACTCTAAAGGAGTATGTTCCGGTGGCTTTCATCCCCATCGATTTCCAATTCGGAATGATTTCAGTCTTATTTTTTGGAATAACAAATGATCTTATCATTTCGGAACCCGATTTATCAAGCAAAGGATTTCCGTTTTCAGTTAATTTAGCATTTAAAGTAAAATGACTTAAATGTGGGGCTCCTGTTGCAAAATGCCAGAGTCCATTCATTAAAAAGGTTCCATCGGTTTGCTTTTCTGCTGTGCCACCAATCATTCCGCTTCCGCCGAAACAGGTTTTAGAGTCGGAAAAAAGTTCTTTAGCAATTTCAGGTTTTAAATTTCTTGCGAAAAAATTGGCTCCCGAACATAAAGTAAGCATCCAGCCCAAACTTCCATCGATTTTTGACCAATCAAACAAAACAGATAGGCCTTCTCTTAAACGAAATCCCAATCCACCATACATTTTAGGAACCCAGATCTGAAGAAGTCTTTCCTGATGAATCTGATCGATTACTGATTGCGGAACTTCAGAAACTCCATGCATTTTTCCTCTTATTTCCTTATACGAAAGCATTTTTTCTGTTTTTAATGGTTTTTCGCCATTCCAGATACCCTGAAATAGCAACAATGAATAAGAAAGTGGTCAGAATTGAATATAAATAAAGACCTTTATGGATCAGCAAGGGAATCGCAATAATGTTACTCATGTTAAGTAAAATCCAGTTTTCAATTTTTCTGCGTGCCATCAACCACATTCCTGCCCATGCAAAAGCACTTACCAAAGAATCCAAAATCGGAACATCAGAATCAGTAAAGTGGGTCAGAAAAAACCAGAAAAGGCAGAATGTTCCTATTACAATTCCTGCGGTAATCAGTTTTTCCTGGGCGCTGGTTTCAGAAATATCTGTTTCTGTTTTCCGTTTCCCGAATTTCCAATACAGCCATCCGTAAATACTCATTACTAAATAATAGAGATTTAAAGTAAATTCCGCATAAAGCTTAGCGAAAAACATTACATATAGTGAAAGTAAAATTCCGGCAATCCCGAAAAGATAGTTATTGGAATTGTTTTTTCGTGCCAATAAGACCTGAACTACTGAAAAGAAGACTCCAAGCCATTCCTGCCATGTTGTCTGTTGTAAAATTTCCTGCATCAAATTAACTTACCTAAATTAAATGATGAGATGATCAATCAAAAAAATCCCTACGTCGGCATTATCCGAATCAGGTGTGGAAAAATTTCCCGGGTATCATCTCAGCCGCTATTGCAGCACCCCATTGAGGTCACAAATTTGATGTTTTTTAGCGACAATAAAAAATAAATCGGCTATTCTTTTAACCACAAAAGAAACAAAAGATGTTTTGCGATTAGAGAACAGCCTTTTACATTTAAAAATCCCGTTTCAGATTTTCCCTGTTATATTTTCTCACATTCGATGATGCTGCTGAGATCTGTACCAATCGGAATAAACCGGTTAAACCGGAGTCCTGCATTTTCTATCAATAATTTAAACTCGTTTAATGTTCTTTCTTTTCCTGTTAAGCAAGCCATCATAATGATATCCTGCAGCTTAGCTATATGAGGTTTGTTCTGAGAATCATCAGGAATTACAGCTTCTATAATAAGCAGTTTTCCTCCTTTGGGCATGGCCTGATAAATGTTCTTTAGAATCTGAATACATTCTTCGTCATTCCAATCATGTAGAATCCATTTCATGGTATACAAATCTGCATTATCAGGAATAGTATTAAAAAAGCTTCCGGAAACAGTTGAACATCTGTTTTCTAAATGCTCTGGAATCAGCTGATCTGTTTCTTCAATCACATTGGCTTCATCAAAAATGATCCCTGTACTATCTGGAGACGCATTCAGAATATCAAATATCATGCTTCCATTGCCACCACCAATATCTGCTATTGTCTTATATGAACTAAAATCAAATGTATTCATAATGCTCTTCAGAACAACTTCGGATAAACCAGTCATTCCTTTTCCAAAATTGACTCCTTTCTCAGGATATTTCTTATAATAATCCCATAAATTCATGCCATGAACCTGTTCAAAAGGAACATTCCCTGTTTGAGCACTATAAGTAAGTTCTCTAAATACAGTAAAACTTTCATTAAGATTAACCAGTATAAAATTTTTGAGAGTTCCCGGAACATCTGTCTGTAAAGCAGCTCCTAAATCGTTTAATGCAAAAGTTTTATTTTCCAGTTCTTCAAAAATCCCGACACTGCTTAAAGCCCTCATAATCCGGTATAATTGCCATTCGTATGATTTTGTTTCTTTAGCCAGTAATGAAATAGATTTAGCACCTTCAGAGAGTTTATCTGCAATATTCAGCTCTGTTGCTGTATTTAAACAGCCTGCAATCCAGATTCCGCTTAATACTTCATACATTTTGAAAGTGGATTCCGGTTTAATGTTTTGGGTTTTCATGATTATAGTTTTTGAATTTATCCTCAATATTGATTTATCATTAATAAAAATACACCAAAACAATATTTAATCAATTAAAACACTAAAAATCATATAAATTATTTACAAAAAAATAATCTATTCTACTTTCTACATAGAAAATGTTTAACTCCTCACTACTATCCATTTACAAACGGATAAATCTGTATCTTTGTTCTATCAATCAAAAGTAAAGAAGACCTAACTTAATGAAGAAGACACTAAAAAGAACATTCAGAGTATCAAAATATGTAATCTATAAAGAAACGCTGGTTGATTACAAGGAGCACTTTTGGTCATTCTTAGGTGCTTTTTTTGGAATTGGATTAATTGCCTTTATTCAGTCACATTCTTTAGCGGAAACGGAAAATATATTTCTGATAGGATCCTTTGGTGCTTCAAGTGTTTTGATTTACGGAGCGATCCAAAGTCCACTGGCTCAACCGAGAAATCTGGTAGGAGGGCATGTTCTTTCCGCACTGGTGGGTGTTACGGTGTATCAAATTGTTCCGGATATTATCTGGCTTTCTGCTCCCTTGGCTGTAGCCTTTTCTATTGTATTGATGCAGTATACAAAAACCCTGCACCCGCCGGGCGGAGCAACAGCTCTGATTGCGGTGAGTTCTACCGGTAAAATTCCGGAATTAGGGTACTGGTATGTTATCTCTCCGGTTCTTTCGGGGTGTATTATCCTGTTGCTGGTGGCTTTATTTTTTAATAATATAACGCCTAACAGAAGCTATCCTTCACACAGCAGGTTTATAAGATTGTTACGAAAAAAACATGCTCATGGACACAAAGTGAAAAAATAAACAGTATGAATTGCTTGGAATGTGGCGAAAAAATCATCGGAAGGTCTGATAAAAAATTCTGCAATGATGCCTGCCGAAATGCCTATAACAATAAGCAGAACAAAGATTCTACGAATCTAATGCGAAATATTAATAATAAACTTCGCAAAAATTATAGGATTCTTGTAGATGTAAATATAGACGGTAAAACAAAGATTGCCAAATCCAAATTAGAAAGCCTCGGCTTTGATTTTGAATACTTTACCAATCTAAAGGTTTATAAGAACGGATCTGAATATAAATTTATTTATGATTACGGCTATAAGCTTTTAGAAGAAGACTTTGTTTTGATCGTTAAAAACCAAGCATAACCTATTAACCACACCACCTCAAATATAGTACTATGAAAGAAGTTGTTTTGATTACCGGAGCAAATGGCTTAATTGCAAAAGAACTTGCTAAAAAAATTGAGAATGAATTTGATGTAAGGTTTCTTACCCGAAAGAAAAAACAAGCCAATGAGTTTGAATGGGATCTCAAAAAAGGAACCGTTGATGAAGCAGCTTTTGAAAATCTTTCTCATATCATTCATCTGGCAGGCGCTAATATTTCAGAAAAACGATGGACAGCAGAAAGGAAAAAAGAACTTATTTCCAGCAGAGTGGATTCTGCAACATTGCTCCGAAATACATTGAGAAAAAAAGAAATTAAACTAAAATCTTTTATTTCAGCTTCAGGAATCAACTTTTACGGAACGCGGACTACAGAAAAAATATATTCGGAAAATGATCCCCCGGGACATGATTTCCTTAGTGAAGTGGTTGTTTTGTGGGAAAGAGCTGCTGACCATTTTAAAGAACAAAATCTAGCTGACAGGATTGTTAAAATCCGAACGGCTGTTGTGCTTTCTGAAAAAGAAGGTGCTTTAAAGAAAATGCTTCCGCCCATAGAATACGGAATTGGATCTGCTTTGGGAAGTGGAAAACAGTACATGCCCTGGATTCATATTGAAGACATTTGTTCCATTTATGAGTTCGCTCTGAAACACCCCAGCATTCATGGTGCTTACAATGCTGTTTCACCTCAACATGCTACCAATGCAGATTTAACCAAAAAGATTGCTGAGGTTCTGAAGAAACCATTATTGATGCCCAATGTTCCCGCTTTTCTTTTAAAAATATTATTTGGTGAGCTTGCGAGTGCTATTTTGGAAGGTTCCAGAGCTTCTTCACAAAAAATTCAGGATGCTGGTTTTCAATTTAAATTTCCGGATTTATATGAATCCCTCATTGATTTGTTGAAAAAAGAGAACTAGTATTGTATGGAAAATAATTTAATCTTAAAAAATATCTCCAAACATATTTCTCTGAGCGACGCTGAAACCTCATATTTTTTGTCTTTATTGAAAGAAAAAAAGATCCAGAAAAAAGAATTGATTGTAAAACATCAGCAAACTTGTAAGCACATCAACTTTGTTGTAACAGGTATTTTACGAGCATTTTATCTGGATGCATCAGGAAAAGAATCTACCATTATGTTTGCTGTTTCAGACTGGTGGATCACAGATATGTATTGCTTTATTAATGAAAAACCTGCGATGCTAAATATTGAAGCTCTCGAAGAAAGTTTAGTGTTACAACTTTCCAAAGATCATCTGGATGAACTTTATAGCAAAGTTCCTAAGTTTGAGCGATTTTTCAGAATTATGATGCAAAATGCTTATATAAGAGAGCAACTCCGAACCATTGAAAATCTATCACTTCCTGCAGAGGAGCGCTATTATAACTTTTTAAACAAATATCCACTAGCTGCAGAACGTGTTACTCAAAAACAGATTGCTTCTTATCTTGGAATCACCCCTGAATTCTTGAGCATCATTAAAACAAACAGGCAAAAAACTAATTACTCTTAAACTACATTATTTTTTTTCTCTTATAAGTTCTTTTATTTTACTCAAAAAAAATTATGCTTATACTTATTGCAGGCCCCTATAGAAGTGGAACCAATGATAATCCTGATTTGATCCAGCAAAACCTCGACAACCTTGAAGCGGTCGCTTTACCTATTTTCAGAAAGGGACATATTCCTATTATTGGCGAATGGGTTGCTCTCCCTTTAATGAAGCTGGCTGGCTCCAGCCAAATTGGGGATCAGGCATGGCAGGAAATACAATATCCAGCTGCTCACCGTATTCTTGAAAAGTGTGATGCTGTTCTCAGAATTGAAGGAGCTTCTAAAGGCGCAGATGAAGACGTAAGAATCGCAAAAGAAAAAGGACTTACCATTTATTATAACATAGAAGACATCCCTTATGCAAAATCCTGATATTACTATTTTAAAAACAGATATTTTATCTGACAACTGGTATACTTTAAATAAAGTTACTTTTACAGTTCGCAAAAAAGATGGAACTACAGAAACCCAAAGCAGAGAAGCTTATGATCGTGGAAACGGAGCGGTTATTTTGCTTTATAATACAATTTCCAATACTATTATTCTGACCAGACAATTCCGATTACCAACTTATATTAACGGAAATGCTACCGGAATGCTTATTGAAGCCTGTGCCGGGCTTTTAGACAATGATAATCCTGAGGATTGTATTAAAAGAGAAACAGAAGAAGAAACAGGATACAAGGTTTCCAAGGTAGAGAAAGTATTTGAAGCCTATATGTCTCCCGGTTCTGTTACGGAGATCCTTCATTTTTTCATCGCTGAATATTCAAATGAAATGAAAATTAATGATGGCGGCGGGCTTGAGGAAGAAGGTGAGCAGATTGAAGTACTGGAATTGCCTATTGATAAAGCACTTGCCATGATGGATTCCGGAGAGATCAAAGATGCAAAAACCATTATGTTATTGCAACATTTAAGAATAAAGAGAATTTTATAATATTTTTTTGCAGATAGATTTATGAGAGGCCTATAATCTTTTAATAATTATATTTAAACTATGAAAAACTTATCAACTCTTGAACATATAAATCTTGCAATCAACCCTAAATTCCAGGATTGGGTGCTGTTTAAAAACGATACCTATATTATTTTTGACGATATTACCATTGTAGAAAATGTACAGGAAGAAGCGATCAGACTTATGAAAGAATTTGGGCCTATATTGGCAGGAGGCCCTGCCGGAGATTTCAATGTTATTCATTTGAATTCTACTGAGGGTTGGCTTGTTTCCGGACATGGATATGGCATGTATACCTATGTACATCCATCAGAACTGGATAATGAAATTCCCAATGATTTGGAAATAGGGTTATTTGGAAGATCAAAACGAAATTCGGATGGTAAAAACCCAGAGATTGTTCATATCAACAGAAGCAATTCTTAACCGGGATTGTCGAAAATAAAACAGCTTTAATTCATAATTTCAAATCATGCTTAAAGATCACATTACCTTACAAATCCGCTATAAAGACTTCATCAGAAAAATCAGTGAAACAGAAACCGTTTATGGTTTAAAAGATGATAGAGGATATGCTACCTCCTACTCCAATGATCTGGAATATGAGGATGGAGAACCTGTACAGATCATTTGTTTCTGGTCAGATGCAGTAAGAGCAAAATCCTGCGTATACAATGAATGGAGCCGTTATGAGGCCACTCCTATTCCACTTGATGAATTTTTGGAAAATTGGTGTCTGGGAATGAATAGTGATGGTTTAATCGTAGGTATAGATTTTGATCGAAATTTGTTTGGATATGAAGCAGAACCTTTGGAATTAGCTCTTGAAATTATTGAAGAACTTAGAAAAAACGACAAATCCTTAATTCTAAGAAAGTTTAATGATATGGAGGATATGGAGAATCAGATAAGAGATGTATTAAAAGACTAAAAAAGATTCATGGTAAAATCATTGGGAATAAAGACTGCTAAAATTATGGCAGTGTTTTCTGTTTTTATTTTCAGTATTCTGATGCTGAAAACGATTTCCCAATATACCTCTCTTGATAAAACCGTAGGATTTCTTGCCTTTAAGCAACAAGTGGTCAATAACCCTTATTGGATGGCATTTTTTTATATTCATATTTTTTCAATCACCCTTTGCCTTCTGGCAGGTCTTACTCAATTTTCAGCTCAGTTTCTGAGAGAAAACAGGAGTTTACACAAAATAATTGGTAAGGTCTATGTCTATAATATCCTCATCATTAATGTTCCGGCCTGTTTTGTATTGGGATTGTTTTCTAATGGTGGACTGATAGGTATTACAGGGTTTCTGATCCAGGATATTCTTTGGGCTTATTTTACGATAGTTGCTGTCCTTACTATTAAAAAAGGAAATATTATCAGGCATAAAAATTATATGATTTTAAGCTATGCCATTACGACCACTGCGATTACTTTCAGAATCATCAAGAATCTTTTCTATAATGAAAAACATCATGACTATGAACTTTTTTATGGTATAAATGTATGGTTGGCTCTTATTATTAATCTTCTGATCGCTTATTTCTTTATTAGAAAAAAAAGTTCATTTATCGCTGAAAAGAAACATTCGTTATTAAAATAAAAATACTGATAAATGAGATCAAAAGGAATGAGCCTATAAATATCAAAATATTAAGCAACTTTTTGTATTTATGATTCTTTGTCCATCGGTTACAAAAGCTAACAATAACATTAGAGATCCAGGCAAAAATAATAATTACGAAAAGGAGAAACAGAAGAATAATAAGGTAAACCCAATCAAAAGGCATAAGACTATATTTTTTAAAATTATTATTTTCAAATCTAACTATCTGGAAAAATCAAGAGTCCCTATAAAAATAAAAATAGTGATGTATGATAGCATAAGAAATGATATGATGAATATGAGCGTATTCAAGACCACTTCATACTTGTGGCCTTTAGTCCATCGCTTACAAAAACTCATGATGAGGTAAGAAATTACGCTCAAAACTGCAATAACAAAAAGAAAGAAAAAATAGATCATGGCTGTACTTTATCTTGTAAAGCTATTATTTTAAAATTAGAAAAAGAACAGGGAACATAAATATTCCCAATTTCAGCTATAAATAACACACTAACAGCCTACAAATCCTGATATTTGTAAGGATAATATTTCAAAACAAAGAATTATGAAGATTAAAAACATAGACCATATTGTATTAACGGTAGCAGATATTGATAAAACCATAGAATTCTATACTCAGATTATGGGTTTTGAAGTGGTGACCTTTGGAGATAACCGAAAAGCACTCACTTTTGGAAATCAAAAGATTAATCTTCATCAAAAAGGTCATGAGTTTGAACCCAAAGCTGAATATCCTACCAGTGGTTCCGCAGATCTTTGTTTCATTGCTCATACAGATATTCATGATGTTCTGGAGGAACTGAAGCAAAAAAATGTAGAAATCATCGAGGGCATCGTAGATCGCACAGGCGCTTTAGGAAAGATAAAATCTGTTTATTTCCGTGATCCGGATCAAAACCTTATTGAAGTGAGCAACTATTCTTGAGCTAATAATCAATAACTCATACTTTTCCTATAGAAAGTAATTTAAACCATTAAGATTTTTAATAAGTAGCTTTTCTTAGAGCAAAGCTCTTCTTAACAATCCTTAAATTCTTATTTTATCTTAATGGTTTAAAAATTTATTCTTCTAGATCCATATCATTTTCTTCTCCAAATTTTTTCCAATACTGGTATTTTTCCGGATCGACAAAGGCAGGATCTTCTTTATAGAAGTATAAGAGTCTTCTCAATGCTGTAGTGTAATATCCATGCTGCAAAGACTTTTCATAGTGTTTAATTGCTTTTTTGATGCTTACTTTTACTCCTAATCCTTCATCATACATAATTCCGTAATAAATATCGGAATAAGCGCCTTCTGTATCTTTTCTTAGATACCGCTGAAGATTGGCAAAATCACTTTTCTGATAATAGATTTCTGCAAACTTTTCATCATTATAATAGTATTTCTTTTCGGCCTGTTTATAGTAGTCTAATGCCAGGTCATAGTCCTGTAATACATATTCACCATAAAAATATAACAATCCAAGATTCTGCATGGCCAGCCCATCTCCTAATTCTGCGGACTTTCTGAAACACTTTAGAGCTTTTTTAATATCCTGAGGATATCCCACCCCACTCTGATAATGATAGCCAAGGTTATTCCAGGCAATGGCGTGATCTTTTGAAGCTGCTTTTTCATACAAGGCAAGCCCCTTGTCCAGATTGTAGTATTCAGGATATTCATCATGAACATAAATATATCCAAGTTCCACCATCATATCTGTATTTCCGCGGCGTACTCCTATTTCATATAACCTTACAGCTTCTTCAATCTTTCCCTCTTCAGTATATTCTTCGGCTCGTGACATCAGCGTTTTATCATCAAAATACTGTTCGTAGTCTGAACCTTTGTTTTCCGTCCATACTTTATAAAAATCAAGGAAATATTTTTGATCTTTTCCACGAAGGTTATGTCTTTGTTCATAGAAAGCTCCCAGTTGATGATCGGAAATCTGATGCAGTTTTCTTTCAGCATCAAGGATAAACATTTCATTCCCTTTATAAAGGCAAAGCATCTGTTCATTATAGTCTATTCCTTCTCCAATATAATCGTAAATATCGCTTTGCATTTCTGTTTTCTGATCAAAATAGAACATCCCTTTTGAGGTGGTCACACGGAAAATTTCTTCTCTGCAAGCTTCTATTTTTTTATATTCTTTAGATGAGGGCAGCAACCAACGGTCTTCAGCAGCATTATACACTCCCCAGCCATTTTCATCAGACATCAGAAATACATCCTTCATAAACTGGGTATACCAATCCCTGTGGATATTTTCAATCGTATGTTCTTTCAACCTGAATTCACCTGATTTTATATCGTAGATATACCATTCCTTAGCTTTTTTGTAGGCAAAAGAAGTATAATAATCTATAAGCATCAGCGTATCTATGTCATTATCCAAAAGGCTTCCATCAGCTTTTAAAATACTGTTTTTTTTCTGAAATTTATTCGGTTTAACCCAATAGTATCCTCCATTAATTTGTCCCAACACATCTTCAGGATATTCACCCAGGAAAACACCGCCAAAGGTATAAAAGGCTCTCTTGGAGCTTCCTTCCAATCTATGGTAAAGAAATTCGGAATAATCAAATTCTAAAGGCTGATCAAAAGACTTTGCAATAATCTGTTTATTGGATACATCAATAAGGTGATACTTGCCATCTTTTTTAGCATTGAAAAAATAGACATGCCTTAACATCTCCAGCTCTTCATATTCACAAGGAATCACTATTTCTCCGGTAGCGATATTAATGAGCCCGCATAGCTGATCAATTTCTATGATCCCATAATTTTTGCCGTCAATAAAAAGAGCATCATACCCTTCCTCATAAATACAGTCAATAAGTATTTTCCCATCATTTCTCAGATACCCGTACTTACTATTTTTCTGTACAACAGCAATTCCTTCCTCAGTAAAGGCGAATATTTCGTCATAAACTGCAGGAGTGATGATATTTCCTTTTTTATCTTTTAATCCCCAAAGACCATTGTCTTCAAAAGATTCTGAAATATCTTTATACAGATCTTCATTCCAATACCCGAGGCCATAATCAATCCAGTCTGTTTCAAGCATTTCTAAAAAGGATCCATATCCACTTCTGGCTACAATCTCTTTTTCCAGCCATCCAAGGTTCTGTTTAGCCATCGCTTTATCATACAGCCTGCTCTTTTCCTTGATCTCTTCTACCCAGTTTTTGGCCTGATCAGAATGTTTTTCTTCACTCATATTGAAGACATCCCATCCATTGATCATTAAAGTATCATAGGGAAGGTCATCCAACATCTCGAACATTTTATTAACGGGTTCATAGTATGCTTTTTTATAAAGCAACTGATAATGTTCACCCAACAACTGGTAGAATGATTTCAGTCTTTCTACTCCATTTGTTTTATCAAAGTACAGGAGTTTTCCTTTTGATCTTGGATCACAGGAAAATAAAGGGAGAAACAATTCCGGAATCTCATAATTCCATTCTCCAAGATAATATGAATATTGGTCTCCAGTTTTTGAATCTACATTGTATACGTAAAGACGATGTGCCATTTTTTTCTTTAATGATTAAAATCCGAATTTAGAGAACAGCCCCGGTTTTTTCCACGAAGCTTTATATTCATCAGCAATAGGATCATAGTCTGCAACAGAACGTACCTGATCCAATATCGCATGGGCTTCTTTTAAATTTCCAGCCTGATACAATACCACTGCTTTTGCCAGTTCAACACTTTCCACCAGATCATCATAACCCCATTCTTCTGCATTGTAAATAGTAGTGAATCGTTCCGCAAGTCCTAAAGTTTCATTTTTATTGTTCAGCTTTTCATAAGTCCTGATTCCATAGCTTAGCCAAAGAACATATTCTTCCGGATCCATTGCTATCTCACATTCGGCATCATATTGAGTGAAAACAGCTGCCGCTTCCTGATAATTTCCCTGAAGAAAATTGCTCTTAACGATCATGTAAATGGTTTTTGCTTTATCGAAAGCATCCAACAGGAATTCTTTTTTATTTTCAAGATATCTTTTCGCTGCTAAGGCTACTTTTCCATAGTTCTCTTCCTCATTATAAATCTGCATCAAAGCGTACTGAGGGTTAGCTTCCTGTGGAAAACGTTCTGCCATCCCTTCATAATGAGCTTTCCTGATATGAATATCCTGGCTGTCCAGATGATGAAATAACATACCTTCCAATTTATTTTTTGCAGCTTCCAGATCCCTGTAATCATACTCATCAATTTCAGGATTTTCCATGGTACGTTGATAGGCATAGGTAAGAACTTCTTCCGCTTCTTTATAAACATCATCAGCTCCCAGCAATTCATGAAGCTGAACCTGAAGTGCCCTGTTGTAAAGGCTTTTATAGAAATATTCATCGCATTCTCCATAAAGACCGAAGTAGATATTCAGTGCTTTTTCTGCTCTTTCATAATTTCCTCCATTCATCAAAGCATCAATCAGGGTCAGGTGAAGTTCCATAAATTCTGAATATCCGAGTCCTTCAGAAGCGGTCTCCACTGCGGCCTGATAATCTCCCAGCAACGAATATTTAATGGCCAAATTATTGCAGCACATCGCTCTGGTATGCAGATCATTGTAATAATCACTTTCAAACTTACCTTCTTCAAAATATTTTCGAAATGCTTCATGTGCCTGTTCATATACCATACGACCCACTTCATGCCATTTCAGTTTATCATTTTCATCTTCCAATGCATCTATACACTCATTCACCAAAACCCCTTCGTTGTAAATATCTGTCGGATCATCAGAAAATACAGGAAGTTCAGATGGTATTATTCCATTTAAAAAATATTCTGAGTCTGCTTTTCTTCTCCAGGCTGTAGCATTGGATGATAGTTGTACGGCTTTTTCCAATAAAGGAATCGCTTCAGCATAACGTTCGTTTTCGTATAGGAATGTACCTGCAAAATGATATCCTGAGAACAGTTCCGGATGGGAATTGATAACTTCAAGAGCATGATGGTAGTAAAAGTCTACGGGAATATTCAGTAAATCGTTATAATTTCTTTCAATAATCAGTTGATAATAGAAAACATCAGGATTGTGGTATCCTTTTCTAATGAGTTCTGCAAAACGTTGATGCCATTCTACCAGTTTTTCGTGAATATGTAATGCTGAATTTTCACCTTTGATGGCTTTTAACATCATTTTTAATGAAAGATCCGGAACGTTATTTTCATAGGCAATATCAGCAAGGTTGATAAAATCATATTCGTTTCTGCTTACAAAAGCAGCATGTTCCTTGTCAATAAGTGCTGTAAGCTCTTCTCCTGAAACCATTTTTGTACGGTCTAGTAAATAGATCTTTTTAATCCAGTAAAGCGAGGTATTTTTGTCTCTGATCTCACGATTATCAGCATCTGCTTTTTTAGAATAATACATTGCCGCTTCAAGACTATTCAAAAGGGCTTTATTTTCTTCCAGAGATTCATATATTTTAACTAAGAAATCATAGCCATATCCAACATATTCCGGATCCTCCAGCATACGTTCTGCATAGCCTATAAACTCTGCTTTATTTTCCTGAGTGATATGCTTTTTAGTTCTGGCAATCTGCATTAGGGTATATTCATTTCCTAAAGGATAATCCAGAATGTTATAGAGTGCTTTCTGATGATTGGGATTAATTTGCAGGATTCTGCGCAAGTAAGGAATAACAAAGTCTCTGATGGCATCATAAACCGCCTCATGTCCTTCATAATACACAATATCATGATAAACCACTGCCATTAAAAATAAGACCTCTTCGTCATCAGGGTGAGATAATAAGTATTGCTCTCCTTCTATAATACACTGTTCCAGGTCTCCGCTATAAAACAGTTGTTCTAAATTGTCGTACATTATTAATATTTTGTCTATAATTCAATCATTATATTTCCATTTCGCTTCAGCAAAATCCGGATTTATAATATAGGGCGTGCAAAATATAAAAAACAAAAAGAAAAACAAACGACACCCACTATAAATACCTGAAACCAGTGAGTAAATAATTCTGATTTATAGCAGGACTTGATACTTTAAGTATTAATTTTAGTCCGAAATTCAAAAAGTATAAATTTTTCAACCTCAAAAACATGAAAAAAGTATTTACAGGACTTTCTTTGGCTCTATCAGTGATGATAATCGCTCAAAAAGCACCTGCTAAGAAGAGCCCACTGGTTCTTTACAGCTATCAGACTTTTGGATGTGACGTTAAAGGATATTTTGATCCTTCCAAATATAACAAAGAAGAAATAGATGGTACCTATAAACTCATATCTCCTCTAACCCCGTCTCCCTTTTCTTCTCTCATTGTTTTTAACCCTAACAAATTCGATCTGGTACGCAGCAATAGCACTCAGCTTTTACAACAGGCTGAGAAAGAATATCTGGTACGAAAAAAGGAACTTGAGGAGCTTACACTCATCAATCTTCCGATATGGCAAAAAGAACGGGAAGAAGCTATACAACTTTTGGACAACGAATATCAGCTTTATAAAAGTCTTCTTATGGGCTATGCTGATCCGCAATCTCTCTCAAAAAGTAAGTTTTACCCTATCTGTAAAGAATATGCTGATGCCATGACCACCAAGGATAAAGAAAAAATGTATCTGGCATGGAAAAGCTTATTTGAGCCTAAAAAAGGAGAAGAACCTTATTCCGGAACATTGGATGTTTTTAATTCTAAATGGAATGATCCCCGAAAAGATGACTATGCTATGATTGACCTTATGAATGCTTTTAACAATTGCGCCAACCATAGCTTCAGAGCAAAGGCAGATGAGGATAACACTCTATTTAAAACTTTCGAGAAGGTTTTCGTCAAGCTGAAAAGAGATTGTGATGAGCCTTAAAATTTCAGAAAACGGCCTGTTTAAAGCAAAAAATCAAAATTCTCATTAAATAATAAAAATAACTGTATAAAATTGGTTAAATTCTTTAGTTTTCAAATTTAAAGCCTTAATTTTGTAGGGAAATTTTAGAAAATTCGGATTCTTTCTACAACTATGCGCATGGAAAAAATGATGGTCGGGCTCTCCCTGACTTTATCTGTTATTGTTTGGGGACAAAAAAACCCTGTAAAAACCACTAATCTGACACCGTACAGCTATCAGACATTCAATTGTGACAACAAAGGATATTTTGATGCTTCCAAATATGAAAAAGAGGAAATAGACGGAGTTAATAAACTTTTATACAAGTATAATGGGGTTCATTTTGATACGAATCCTATTTTCAAACTTTCCAGCCTTGAAGATATCCGTAAGAATAAAGAAGCACATCTTGAAAATCTTGAAAAGCAATATCTGGAGAAGAAAGAAGAACTTTATAACCTTAAAGTCATCAATCTTCCTGTTTGGAAAAAGCTGTACGAAAATGCCATACAAACTTTTGAAAACGAGTATGAACTGAACAAAGAAGAAATCTTGGCTTTTTCTGATCCTTCTACCCTTAAAAACAGTAAATTTTACGAAACCTGCAGAGAACCTATAGATGCCATATCTTCTCCTGACCGAGAAAAAATGTTTGCCTCCTGGAAAGCTTATACAGAGCTTAAAAGTAAAAACAATGCAGATCCACAAGGGGTGATGAACCGTTTCAATACTAAATTTAATGATCCTCAAAGTGAAGATTATGCATTAATTGATATGATCGGACTTAGTTTTCACAATTGTGCCAACAGCAGCTTCAGACAGAAACGCGATCAAGATGAAGGCAATATGTACAGGGATTTTGACAAGATCTTTACCAAGCTGAAAAGAAATTGTGACGAGCCTTAATAACGAATCGTTCTTAAAAACATTATAATAGCAGTACTCATTTTGGGTACTGTTTTTTAATGGCAGACTAACGAAATTATATTATTTAAAAATAATCTCCACCTTATGACCACTGAAGAATTTGTAAAAAAATTTTTATCTCGAAAAATAGAATATTTTCCATTCAGCTTTTGACCACCAATCAGAATACAGAACTCTTGTCTCAAAGAAAATTGAAGAATTAAACCTGGATAAACTTCAGACTGACCAACTCAAAAGTATTATTTCCGATCTTTTAACGGATACTTTTTACACGATTCTACTTGGATTGGATGGATCTGCAAGTATTGGAGACTCACAGGAAAGTTTTAAAATATATGATGAAAATGAGCAATTAATTTCAGAATGTGGTGATTTGGAAGGGTATGCTTATGAATATTTTCATGGAGAATAAAGATTTAACACCTCAATTAAATTAATAATGAATAAGTTACATTTTTTTCAATTAATTTCCTTAATTTTGCACCCCGAAAATAAGAATTCAAAATATGAAACGAATAGGCGAACATAGAACACTTCTTGGAGTTGATAAAAATGTAACTTTAAAAGAGTTAAAAACAATTTACAGAAATGTGATGAAAGATACACACCCTGATAAATTTATCAATGACGAAGCAGGTAGACTGGAAGCAGAAGCAAAAAGTAAGTCTGTGATTGAAGCCTATCATTTTCTGGTAAGCATTAATCCTGAAACTCAGGAAAAATACAAAGAGGAATATACAGAAACGATTACCCAATCTAATATTCAGGATTTTTATCTTGAAAAATCGATTTTAACGGTTCTGCATTTGAATGGTAAAACCTATGAATATATGGGGGTTCCAAGAAACACCTACATCAAAATGGTGAATGCTGATTCTCCGAGCCGTTTTGCAAGAAGACACATCTACGGAAATTTTGTCTTCAGAAAAGCTGGAGAGGCTATGGCAGACTAATTTTTTTCAATTGCAATATATAAAGGCTTTCGGTGGATACCGGAAGCTTTTTTATTAAAAACCGGGTAAAATACTATGTTTTGGCTAAAGCCAATATTCATTCTATAACATTAAGCGGGCTAAAGCCCGCTCCTATTGATAGGATATTTTTATAATTTACCGTCATAACATCAATAGACATGGGCTTTAGCCCATATTACAAGTTCAAAAAATCCATACGGCTTTAGCCAAAACTTACAACCCATCTATTATCTTTACAATCTAAACAAAAAAGCGCCTCAGAAAAACCTGAGGCGCTTTCGATTAATTAAAGGTATATGATATTTTATTTGTCTAAATGCTTAGGCGTAAATCCGTCTTCATTTAATTCTCTGTGTTCATAATCAGCCTTCATTTCAGCTTCGTAGTCTACTTTATTATCTTTACCCATTCTTCTTAGAATAGAGTCAAATAAAGAGTATACTACCGGTACAATGATCAAAGTCAGGAATAGTGATGATGTTAAACCACCAATTACTACCCATGCAAGACCTTTGTTCATCTCAGCTCCGGCACCTGTTGCTAATGCAATCGGTAGCATACCGAAGATCATCGCGATTGTTGTCATCAGGATCGGACGAAGACGGGCGTGGTTAGCCTGGATCAATGCATCGTGAGTGGTTGCTCCCGCTGCTTTTCTAGCATTGGTAAAGTCAACGATCATAATCGCATTCTTCGCAACAAGACCAATCAACATGATCATCCCTAACATGGTGAAGATGTTCAATGAGTTAGCGGTTAAGGCAAGGATTACCATTACCCCGATCATCGCTAATGGAATAGAGAACAATACTACGAAAGGATATACAAAACTGTCATACAATGATACCATTACAAGATATACCAATACGATAGCTGCTAATAACGCAATTCCTAACGTACCGAAACCTTCCTGCTGGTTTTCCATATCACCACTCCAGATGTAGTCTACCCCAATAGGTTTTTTACCATTCATAAACTTAGCTGCCCATTCGTTAGCTACGTCTCCTACCGGTCTACCTACTGCTTTAGCTCTTACTTTTACAGAAGGAGATTTATCTCTACGCTCAAGCAAACTTGGCCCTGAGCCCATTTTTACATCAGCAAACTGACTCAAACGAACCTGCTGCCCCTGAGGGTTTGTAAAGATCAGGTTTTTAACATCATCAATAGACTGTCTGTTGAAGTCTCCAAAACGGATGTTGATGTCATATTCATATTCTCCTGCTTTAAACTTTCCGTCTGTATTTCCGTTAAATGCAGTTTGCATCGTCTGTCCTACACTTGAAAGATTTAAACCTAGAGAAGCCATTTTATCTCTGTCAAGAGTTACCTGTACTTCAGGATTACCAGAGTCTGTAGATAATTCTGCATCTACTGCTCCCGGAACTTTTTTCAATAACTCAAGGATTCTTGTTGCTTCTTTTACTGCGGTTTCATTATCTGGTGCTGTTACCACCATTTCAATCGGAGCGTTTTCCGCACCCATGATACCAATCGGAGCTGTTTTGAATTCTACACCTGTAAATTTCTCTTCTAATGCTCTTTTTACTTTCGCAGCTTTGATGTTGGTACTTTCAGAACGCTCAGACTTATCGGTTAAGTTTACCTGAACCTCAGATTGGTAAGTTGTTGCCTGAGCACCACCAAAACCTGTTGACTGCTGTCCTACCGTTGTAATTAAGTCTACAACATCTTTATCGTTTCTTAAAAACTTCTCTACATCCAGAGTTAACTGGTTTGTCTTTTCAATCGTTGCATCTTTTGAAAGCTCCATTTGTACTAAGAACTGACCACGGTCAATTGGTGGGAAGAATTCACCTCCAATGAAACCAAATGCTACCAATGAGAATGAAGATAATAAGATAATGAAGGTAATCACTACCGTAGCAATTCTTCTTAATGTTGTTTTCAGACACCACTCAAGAATATCTGTAATCCAGTGTGTAAACTTGTCAATTAATCCTTCAAACCAAAGGATAAATTTCTCGAACCAGTTTTTACCCGTCAAATGCTCCAGCTTACCAAATCTTGATGATAGCCAAGGAATAATGGTAAATGATGCTAACAAAGATAATAAGGTCGCAATAACCACCGTGACGCAGAACTGTGCCAGGATGTTTGCTACAAGCCCTGAACTCATTGCAATCGGTAAGAATACCACCACAATTACCAAGGTAATTGCTGCAACGGTAAATCCAATTTCTGATGCTCCGTCATACGCTGCTCTGATTTTACTTTTACCCATCTCCATGTGACGGTAAATGTTTTCCAGCACCACAATCGCGTCATCCACCAGGATACCTACCACAAGGGAAAGCCCTAGTAAACTCATCAAGTTCAAAGTATATCCCATTAGGTTCATTCCGATGAACGCTGCCACCAATGAAGCCGGAATAGATACCATTACGATGAATGCGTTTCTGATACTGTGAAGGAACAATAGCATTACAATAGCCACAAGGATAATCGCTAAGAATAAGTCGAAAATAACGTGGTTAGCGGATTCCAGGGTAAAGTCTGTCGTATCATTTACTACTTTTACTTTGATTCCCTGAACTTTATAAGCTTCTTCTACTGTTTTAATTGTTTTCTGAACACTTTCAGATACAGCCACTGCATTCGCATCAGACTGCTTTTTCACCTGCATTAAGATTGTAGGAAACTGATTGAATCTTGCCACTTTCTCAACATCTTTCTGAGAGTCAAAAACGGTTGCAACATCAGATAAACGTACTTGTGCTCCGTTTTTGTTGGAAACCACAAGCTTATTCATTTCCTCAGTAGACTTATATTTTCCGGATAGTCTGATCGTAGATTTTGTTGTTCTTGTTTTCAAACTTCCTGTAGGGAAATCAAGGTTTGATGAAAGAATCGCCTGTTGTACATCTCCTATTGAAAGGCCATATCCCTGCAATTTTTTCTCATCAAGGTTCACCTGAATTTCTCTTTCCTGTCCACCCACTAGATCAACCTGCGCTACCCCATTAACACGGGAGAAAATCGGCTCAATCTTTTTATCTAGTAAGTCATAAAGATCCTTACTGTTTAACTTATCTGATGAAATACTCATCGTGATAATAGGTAAATCATCCAAAGAGAATTTATTCAGTGACGGTGCTTTTACGTCTTTAGGGAAATCAGCCAAAATAGCATTTACCTTACGCTGTGCATCGTTCAAGGCAAAGTCAACATCTGCACCATTGTTCAGCTGAACCATGATAACGGATAAACTTTCGTATGAAGAAGATTCTACTTTTTTTACGTTTTCCAAGGAACCTACGGCATCTTCAATCTTCCGGGTGACGGAGGTCTCCACCTCTGCTGGTGAAGCTCCCGGATACACCGTGGAAATCGTTACCATATTGGTTTCAAATTTCGGAATCAATTCGTATCCCATGAGTGTATAACTCAGGATACCTCCCAACGTCAGAATTGTAAATAATACAATTACCAACGAGGGTCTTTTAATCGATATTTCTGCTAACTTCATAAACCGATTACTTTATAATGTTTACTTTAGATCCGTTGTCCAGGTTGATCTGTCCGCTGGTTACTACTTGCTCACCACCGTTCAATCCGCTTAATACCTGTACCTTGTCTCCGTAAATTTTACCAACAGTTACTTTAATCAATTTAGCAACACCATTTTCAACTACAAATAATTGTCCTGAGCTAACTCCGTTTACAAACGCTTCCGCAGGAACAGTCAGCATATTCTGAGTTTCTGCGCCATGGTTTGTTTTAAACACTGCTGTAGCATACATCCCTGCTTTTAGGTTTCCTCTGTTCTGAACTTCAATCTCAACAGGGAAATTCAAAGAAGCATCACTTTTAGGAGCGATAAATGTAATTCTACCTACGAAAGAATCTTCAGGTAATACGTTAACATTAATTGGAACTTCCTGACCTAACTGGATTTTTCCAACCTGACTTTCGTCTACTAAAACAGAAAGCTTTAAGCTATTGATATTAACAATCTCAAACATTGCTGTTCCTGGAGACACTACAGTTCCCGGTTCAACCATTTTTTTGTTAACAGTACCACTGATTCCTGCACGGATGCTTGTATCGTTTACTTTAACTCCCTGAGCTTTTACTGCTGCCTGCATATTTTTCAATTGCAGTCTTGAGTTATCAAGCTGTTGCTTTGTAACTCCGCCTGTTTTGTATGCATTTTCATAACGTTGGTTGTCGATGATAGCATTCTGCAAATTATTCTGAGCCTGGGTAACATCCACTTCGATAGCATCTCTTTTAATAGTTGCCAACACCTGGCCTGCTCCTACTCTTGAACCTTCTTTTACTAAAACGCTCACAATACGTCCTGAAATCTCAGAAGACTGGTTCATTTCCTGTTTAGGAAGAAATGTTCCGTTTGCGGAGTAATCTGTGTCGATATTTTCTCTCGCAACTGTTACGATGTTTACGTTGATTTTATCTACCTGCTTAGCAACTTCCTTTACTTCCTGAGTCTGTTTTTCTTTGTTACCAGCAATCTTGTACGCTGCCAACCCTACGAGAACAGCTGCTACGATGATATATATTAAAGTTTTTTTCATTTTAGTTTATTATAAGTTTTGTAATGTGTTTAGCTCTCCTTTTGCTTTAATTACCTTGATTTCAGACTGCTTATAGTCCAGCAGTGCATTAGCATAATTCTGTTTGGCCTGTGTAAGTGAATTCTCGGTATCTAATACTTCAGTAAGTGTTGCTAAACCATACTGGTAGTTAGACTGGGTATTTTTCTGTACTTTTTCTGCAAGGTCTACATTATCTTTCATGCTCTGAATATTGATAATGGCATTTTCCATATTAGAAATAGCATTTTTATAATCTAAACTCAAGTTCAGCTTTTTATTCTGAATATCCTGATCCAGATCCTGGATATCAATTTCCGACTGCTGGATCTGAGCTCTGGTAGCACCTCCCATAAAGATCGGAATCTTAATCGCTAAACCAATTGAAGCATAATCTCCCCAGTTTGTTCCCTGGCTTGATCCTGTAGTGTAAGGAAATTTATTTCCCAACCCTTGCCATCCATAGTTAGCCGTAAGTCCCACTGTAGGATATAAGTTGGCTATCGTTGCTTTTTTGTTGTATTGTAAAAGTTCTTTTTGTTTATTTAAGACTTTTAACTCTGAACGGGTTTCCAGATTTACATTGGTTGCCAATAGCTCAGGATTAGGTATAATTTCTTTATCCTCAAGTTCGATAGGGTTCTCAATAGGAACTCCCATATAAAACTTCAATGAATTTTTTGAAACTTCTACTGCATTAATCAATTGCTGCTTATTAGAACCAATATTGGTAAGTTGAACATTTGTTCTGTCAAGATCGATAGGTTTAGCCAAGCCGTTATCCACCAAACTCTTGATTACATTTCTTACTCGTTCTGTATTCGCATAGCTTTCCTGTATTGTTTTCAGATTTTCCTCCTGAACAAATACCTGATAATAAGCTGTTGCAACATTTTCAATGATCTGCTCATTGGTTAATTCTGAATTTAAAAGGTAAAATTCACGAGTTGATTTTGCCGCTTTAAGACCAATAAAAACTCTTTGATCAAAAATGTTTTGATTAAGTGAAACAACATTTACAGATTGCCACTTGGTTCCGAAAGCAACAGGAATGAGTTCTCCAGGTTTACCTACAATCTCTCCCGGAAGAACCGTTTTTTGCAAGATAGGATTGTACGTGTTGCTGATTGTTGCACTGATTTGAGGTAAAGCTCCTGCTCTGGCCTCATCAATCTTATATTCGGCTTTTTTAACCTGTAAGGCTGCTTTCTTAGCTTCAGCCTTATTCTGGAGTGCCTGTTTTATTGCTTCCTGCAGAGAAACCTGCTGCTGGGCGGACACCGATGAAAAACCGAAAATCATAAATGCTGCAGCTATCCCAATCTTTAGCTTTTGAGCAGTTATACGTTTTCTTTTCATAATTTTATACTTCGTTTATTTTTTAATTTTTAATCCTTGTTCCTTGTTGTTTTATTTCTAACTGACGAATCATTTTAAGAAATACTTTAGATTTTTTTAATTTTTAAATAACATATTGATAATAATTTCTTTTCTTTCTGAAATAATCTTATCATATTCTTCGTCATTAATCATCAGATTTTCCATAAACAAAGGTCTTATTGCACTTGGAAAAACCAATAACGAAACCATATTCAGAATAAACTGAACGGGAGCCATTTTTTCAATATTTCCCAATTCCATTTCTTTTTCAATATCCCTATACATGGTTTCAAGAATATCTTCTTCTATTTCTCGCTGATGGCAGGTTCCTTTATTGATCTGTGAAACGATATAGGTTTCCAGATATGGGTATTGAAGGCTCGTAGAAAGACTGCTTTCTATAAACTTGCTGATCTTCTCTTTGAATGGAAGTTCTGAATTCTGAATAATTTTTGATTTTTCCTGCTCCACTTTCTGAGCTTCATCAAAAATGATCTGAATAAGTTTGTCTCTTGATCGGAAATAATAATTTATAAGGGTTCTATTCACTCCTGCTTCATCGGCAATCTCCTGCGTAGTAGCATCAAATTTTCCTTTCACAAAGAATAATTTCTTCGCTGTCTCCTTGATCAATTCCTGTGTTTGGTCTTTTTTTGCTTGATTTGACATTTTTGTTAAACAAATTTGTGCAAATTTAAACGGAATTTTATTTTTGACAAAATTGTTAAACAAAAAAATTAAACAAAATTGTTATGATTTGCATCATGTTTTGGAAATAAAGTTTGGATTTTTAAGATTGAATATTATAGTGAAGAATACTATAGAAATCTTATTTCAAAAGGATTTGGAAATAGATATAACAAAAAAAGAGCAGAAAATTCTGCTCTTTTTTGTTATAATAATTTGATTTTATCGTCTGAAATATCGATGATCTTATCTTTATACAAACCTCCGATTGCTTTCTTGAAATTCTTTTTACTCATCTGAAGCTCATCTTTGATTTCTTCAGGTGTAGATTTGTCTGAAACATACAGAAGGCCATAATTTTCTTCCAGTTTGTCTAAGATCTTTTGTTTGAACTCATCAATGTTTTCAAATCCTTCCGGCTGTAAAGAAACATCAATTTTCCCATCTTCACGGATTGCTTTGATATATCCTTTTTCTTCCGATAGTGGATACAGTTTTTTGAAAACATCAGAAGTATATATTAAACCAATGTATTGTTTATTGATAACCACATTCCAACCCAACTCACTTTCATTCATCATAATAAGATCTACTTTATCTCCTTTTTGGAATGGAAGATCTTGGTATTGTGGGTTTCTCTTGAATTTTGTAGTTCCGGTAATCAATTCCATATCTTCATCTACATAAAGATAAACAAGATACCTTTTGCCTTCAACAATTTTGGTTTTCTGCTGCTTGTACGGAACAAATAAATCTTTAATGATTCCCCAGTCCATAAATGCTCCGCTCGGAAGACTCTGTACACAACTCATTACTGCAAATTCACCTACTTCTGCCAAGGGAATCTCTGTAGTTGCCTTCAATTTATCATCATCCTGGTATACAAATACCTCAATGTACTCTCCTATTTCCTGTTCCTCACGAATGAATATTTTAGGAAGAAAAGCTTTTTCACCGGATTCTTCATCTATTAAGATCCATCCTGAATTGAGTTTTTCTGAAATTTGTAAAGTCTGGGTTTTTCCGAGTTGCATTGATGATAAAATTAGCTGACAAAGGTACGGAAATTTGAAGACTATAACCTAGTGAATATATTTAAGAATTGTTTTATATTTTAAATAGTCTTTAAAACCAGTACATTTGAATGTAAAATAACCGAAACATGAAAAAATATTTTGTAGCTGTATTTCTCCTTTCTCTTATAACTGCTAATGCTCAGATATTGGATAGAACTGCTGTGAATCTGGCATATCGCTATACCGGAAGAAATGTTTTACAGGCAGGATTGGAATTCAGACTTGGAGATTCTAATTATAAATCGGTCATTCTTGGCCCCTCAATGCTTTATACACGCATTAACGAAACTAATAAATTTATACCGGAAGCGAATGCTTATTATACCAATAATGGTCAGTTATATGGTGTTTCTATCAATCAATATGCAATAGAACCAAGAATTGGAATTTCATTATTTAACCTCTTCTTTCTGAATACAGGATATGCTTTTCCAATCCATAAAGAAAAGTATTTTAAAGGAATTACGTTTGGGATTCAGTTTAATATTGCTCCCAATCATTCGAAGTTTTATGATAAGATGAAGATGATGTAAATTTTGTGAGTATTTAATGGCATTAACTGATTTGTTCTCTCGCAGATCTGGCTGATTTCGCAGATTTTTCTATGATTGATAAATTGCAGTATTAAATATTTATGCCATCTGTGGAGATTCCACGCTACACTTCGTTGCGCTCTGAATGACAGAAGTTAGTTATTAATTGGGAAAACAAATTATAGAAGATAAATTATAGGATCAAGTACCTGCGCCATCGTTGAGATTACTTCACTTTCGGTTCGTAATGACAAAAATACTGGTAGGGATAAGACAAACAAAAAGAGGAGCAATTTGCTCCTCTTTTATTATTTAAATGATTAAATTTTAATCAAATATTACATGTGGATAGATCTTTTTGCTGTAGCATCTAATGCAGCTTCTTTAATCGCTTCTGCATACGTTGGGTGAGCGTGAGAACTTCTTGCAATATCTTCAGCACTTGCACGGAATTCCATTGCAATTACTCCTTCAGCAATAAGGTCAGCAGCTCTAGCTCCAATGATGTGCATTCCTAAGATCTCATCAGTTTTTTCGTCAGCAATGATCTTAACAAGACCATCAGTGTCACCACTTGCACGGCTTCTTCCTAATGCTCTCATTGGGAAAGATCCTACTTTGTAAGCTACTCCTTCTTCTTTCAACTGCTCTTCAGTTTTACCAACACCTGCAACTTCCGGCCAAGTATAAACAACACCAGGAATTAAGTTATAGTTGATGTGTGGTTTCTGTCCAGCTAATATTTCAGCAACAAGAACTCCTTCTTCTTCAGCTTTGTGAGCAAGCATAGCTCCTTTGATAACGTCTCCGATCGCGTAGATGTTAGCAACATTAGTTTGAAGGTGATCGTTTGTTTTTACTCTTCCTCTTTCGTCAAGTTCTACCCCTGCTTTTTCAAGACCAAGACCATCTGTGTAAGGTCTTCTTCCTACAGAAACTAAACAGTAATCTCCTTCTACAACTACTTCTTCTCCTTTTTTATCTTTAGCTGTAATTTTTACAGTATCTCCGTTTCTTTCTACTGCTGAAACTGCTGTAGAAAGCATAAACTTCATTCCTTGTTTTTTAAGAACTTTAGTTAATTCTTTACTTAAAGCTCCATCCATTCCAGGGATGATTTTATCCATGAACTCAACTACAGTTACCTGAGCTCCTAATCTTAAGTATACAGATCCTAGTTCAAGACCGATAACTCCACCTCCGATTACTACTAAATGCTTAGGGATTTCCTTTAGGTTTAAAGCTTCAGTAGAAGTAATTACTCTTTCTTTATCAAGAGAAATAAAAGGTAAAGATGATGGTTTAGATCCTGTTGCAATGATCGTATATTTAGATTCAATGGTTTCAGAAGAACCGTCATTCTTAGTGATTTTGATCTGAGTAGCAGATTCAAAGCTTCCCAATCCTTCAAAAACAGTAATCTTATTTTTGTCCATCAAAAAGTTGATCCCTTTAGTCGTTTGATCAACAACTTCGTTTTTACGCTCAATGATTCTTGCAATATCTGCTTGCGGCTCATTGATAATAATTCCATGGCTTGCAAAATTGTGTTTTGCATTTTCAAAATGCTCAGAGCTGTCAAGAAGCGCTTTTGACGGAATACATCCAACGTTAAGACAAGTTCCGCCTAAAGTTGAATATTTTTCAATAATTGCTGTTTTGAAACCTAACTGTGCTGCACGGATCGCAGCTACATAACCACCAGGACCGGAACCTATTACGGTAACATCGAATTGACTCATGTTATTTTATGAATTTGTTTATTATTATCTAACTTTATTCTCACAAATTTACATATAAATTACCAAGCACCAAAGTGAGTTTTATCAATTTTGAGATCAAAAAATTTTAAATACCTTAACGCGGTTATCAATCTAGCTGCAGACTGCCTTTTCCGATAGTTCCTGTACTATCAAAAAACGAACCTCCATACACATACCATTCAAGACTTTCCAAATACTCTACTGCATTTTCCGGAGTTATATTTGGACGATCTTTTTTGGAAACAATTCCCTTGTACCATCTTCCTGATTTGGAATAATGCTCATATTCAACAAAATAATGAATCCATATTCTTTGGCACAACTTACACTGTTGAATGCTTACTTCTCCATGTCTTCCGTTAGTATGATCTATTCCTAATTCGGAACTTCTAAATTCAGTATAATTATGGTCAGGTTTTTCACAAGCACATCCTATTTTAGGAATCATATTCATTGTATTCTTATTTAAAACGCAAAAATACTAAAAAACCCATCAATCGGAAGTTACAATCAAAATATACAGAAGTAAGAGGTCTTTTATATTCAAACATTTCTACCTATTTACTGAGAACATTTTAAGGGAATTATGGTTTTGTCATGACTTTTTGTTTTTTCAGCCGAATATAGATTTTAATATTAAAAAAAATCATAATAAGTGTCATCAGCAAAGAAGGAAGGATCTGACTATAAGGTTTAAAATCAGGCAAAAGAGTTCCTACAAATGCTGATAAAAGGGCTCCCATTGCACTGATCATTTTACTGGAATGCTCATAACGCCATAGATTCCCATATTGGGATATCGGAATACCATATCGAAAAATATCATAAGAAACTACCAACAGCAGATATCCTACTCCAGAATAAATCACCACAGGATTCCAATAAAAACCAATGGATTTAAGATAATAGATAAACACTAAGGCTATAGCTAAAGCAGCCACCATCACCAAAAGATCTTTGATGTAAAATCGATTTGATTTTTCTTTTAATATTCTGAATCCCGAATAGGTATTGTAACCCGCTAAAACTGTAATCAGTAATAGAAACAGATTTCTTTTAAATACAATGACTCCGAAAGCCCCAGTCGTTACCACAATGATCATGCAATAGATAAAAAGATATCCGAGCTTTACATGTAGAGGAGTTCCTTTTGTTTTGAACAGGATCAGAAATCCAACAATGAGGGCAATCGTTCCGCTGATGACATGTACAATAATGTTACTTAAATGAAGAGGTGTGTCCATAGTTTTTTTGAGGACAAAAATCCCACAAAACACAAGTCTGATCGTCCTAAATGATCGGTTAGGACTCTTTTTTGATAGATCCGGACTTCTTAAATTCAGATGGAGTCATTCCTGTTTCTTCCTTAAAGATCTTATTGAAAGTAGATTTTGAATTAAAGCCAGACTCAAAAGCAATTCCCAAAATGGAATATTTTTCATACTCAGGATCTTTCAGCTTTTCTCTGACCTCATCTATTCTGTAAGCATTCACAAATTTGTAAAAATTGGTATTAAGCCCCTGATTAATTGTTTGAGAGAGTTGATGAGTAGAAACATTCATCAATAAAGATAATTTTTGCAAACTCAGCTCTTCATCAAGATAAGGTTTTTCTGTTTCCATGAATTCCAATAGTTTTTGAGAAAGACTATCAGAACTGTTTTTATTCTGAATATTAGTTTTCTCTTCTTGTTTCATTACTATATTCACATCAAGAGTTCCCTGCTGATTAAAAACAATACTTTGCCTTAAACTAAAGAATACAATACAGAATAAATATCCGCTCTGCACTGCGGCAACAATTTGAAAGATCTTATCAAAAGGGATTACATCCGTACGGGTTCCTAAAGCAATCATACAGAAAACACCAATAAAAAGAATAATTAAGGAAACGATTATATATTTCAGCCAATTAAGATTGATCTTTTCAAGAGCAGAATAATATTCCGGAAGCATTTTCTGATATCTTTTTAAAGCCAGAAAACATAAAATAATATATACAACAGGCACAGCAGCCATTGGAAAGGTTAACAGATCTAACACTCTGCTTTGCTGTTTTTCAACAAAATAAGGAATACTGCTCTTGAAGGCAATCCGGCTATAAAACAGTGAAATTCCAATAAAAATTAAGCTGTAACAAATATAAAACAAAGAATGCCGAATTAGACGGTCTAAGCTGAACTGAATATTAAAAGTAATCGAAATGACATACAAGTAAAGCATTCCCATACTCAATACCGGAAGCGCAAAGCCAAAGGGCTGAACTATTTCAGGAAGTAAAAATGGAAATAAATAGTACACAAGATTAACAATACCAATCAATAACCAGGCGATAAGATAATAATCGGAAGAAATATTTTTCTTTTTGGTAAACAGTAAAGCAATGCACATCAATGCAATAACAATTCCCGAAAAAGCAATGCTTTCCAATATCATCATTAAACAATCGTTTTGATATACTGAAGCTTACTGACAAGCTCTCCACATTTCTGTAGCACCCGATCCCTGTATTGTTCTTCAATGGTAGATAATCTGGCATCTAATGCGGTTAAATATTCCTGATTATAAACTTCTCTTTCTTTGGGTAAAGGGAAAAAACTTGTTTTTAAAGAAAATTCTTTAAAAATATCAATATCAATTCCTTCTAGAGAGGAAATATGTTCAATCTGGTCATAAAAATATTCCATCTTCAAACATCCTTCACGAAGATCAATCTGCCTGGTAAACATTGCAATGGCATTGGAATGCATTTTTTTGATGTATCGGTTCCGTTTCAGTTCTTCAAACTTATTCATATTATTTGATAAGGTCAAGCAGTACCTTTTCATATTTATCCAGAATAATATTTTTTGAAAACCGGGATTTAATAGAGTTCTTTATCGCATCACGGTTATAGTTCTCATGCATCACGTTGATGATTTGCTGAGCGAAATCTTCATAGTTTTCAATATTGGCAATTTCTCCATTCACATTATGCTGAATGATCTCATTAATTCCTCCCGGGCAATTATTGGCTAATGAATAGGTTCCACAAGCTCCGGCTTCCAGAAGTACATTAGGAAAGCCTTCGTATCTTGAAGAAAGGATAAACAAATCCGCATATTTTAAGAACTGATAAGGATTCTCCTGTCTGCCATGGAAAATAACATTTTTCAACCCAAGAAACTCTTTCATTTGAAGCAATACTTCTTTGTCTTTTCCATCTCCCAGAATGTGAAGCATTATATTTTCATTTTTGAGCCTTGAAAATACTTTCAAAAGGTTGTCAAATCCTTTTCTGGCTGATAAGTTCCCGATGGCGACTACATTTTTGTAATTATATTTAAATCCTTCAGGTTTTAAAGAAGTTCTTAGCTTTTCATCAATAAAATCAAAGTCCACAGGGTTATTAATCTTGACAATTTTTTTCTTTTTAATATTAAAATTATCTACTAAATCCTTCATCATATCATCACTCTGCGCAATGATTTTCTGATAGTTATTGTAAAAATTATAGAAAAATTTGATTTCTTTCCTCGTGACATGCTGAGTCACAACATTTGTTTCTCTGGCAATAAATTTTGTTCTTGGAAAAAGCTTGATAAATAATGATAAATAAGCATTTACTTCTCCAAATCCGGAAAATACAATATCAGGTTTTCGTCTGTAGATTTCTCCTAAAATAGGTTTCAAAGAATGTCTGATTCTCTCTGTATTGATATCGATGATTTCAACATCTTTTTTCAAAAAATCAAGATATCCGCCTTGTTTACGCAACAGCAAAATCTTAGGCTCAAAACGATCCCTGGAAAGATGATTTGCAATGGTGGTAACTATTCTTTCTGCACCTCCGGTTTCTAAGTCCGGCAGAATAAATATGACAGATATTTTTTTCATCAGTTAAAGTTACTAAAAAGTTTAATTACAAGTCAAATATTCATTTTACCATTACTAGTAAAACAATTTCAATTTTTAAATAGGTGTTTGTTGGAATTCGCAAAGGCGCAATCTGTTTTTTAATATCTATTGCTATAAGACGCAAAGATTATCTCCGATAAAATTGTAAACTGCTAAAATCTGACTTTACCTTTAATTGTCATTAATCATCTTATTGGTAAAAATCTATGTGGCTCTGTGGTTTAAAAAATTTCGAATCACAGAGCCACATAGAATATTATAATGTCTATATAGAATTCACAATTTCATCATCCTAAAAGTAGTTTTCAAAAAACCATCCAGTACCCGGAATTGAATCCAGTTTAGATTTGGCTTCAGGATGTTCTGAGACCCATTTCATTAATTCAGTATTATTCTTTATATGATCATGTACAGGAATGCTTATATAAAGCGCATTGTTATGAATATGATTCTTTAAATATAATACCAGAAATCTTTTATCTACCTGTTGCGGCCCCTTAGAAAATGGCATTTCTCCTTCAGTTCGTCCTTTATACTCTTTATTATCTACCTTAAATGTGTACAGATAATAATAACCAGTGCCTCTTCCATATGGTTTAATTTCATGAATTGTACCGATAGCATATTCTCCGGTTTTCTGATAATTTTTCTTGAAATCCTGCCTAAAAAAATAGTCGTAAGTAATAATACCTATTATGGCAAAAAATAAAATTACAAGGTAATTTTTCTTTAAAAATTGCATTCAGTATAATTGTATTAGTTTTTACTAAACTACAACAAAAAAGCTCTTCAATTGAAGAGCTTTTACTATTTTTTTCATATTTCATTCCTTAGTTGGCAACGTCACTGATAAACTTAATTCTCAGCATTCTTACCTCTTCATCAGATAGTTCGTCTCCAAACTCATCCAATAAAATTTTCATACTGTCACTTTCAGATTCGTTCATAAATTCCATGAAGCCGTCTACGATATCTTCATCAAAATTATCTTCAATATAATAATCGATGTTTAATTTGGTTCCCTGATAAACGATTCTTTCCATTTCTTTCAGAAGTTCATCCATAGAAAGGTTTTTGGCTCTTGCGATATCTTCAAGATCGATCTTCTTATCAGTACTTTGGATAATGAAAACCTTGTGGCTGGATTTATTAGCCACCTGCTTCAATACCATATCCTGAGTACGTTCTATATTGTTATCTTCAACATACGTTTTGATGTAGTCTGCGAATTCTTTACCATACTTTTTGGCCTTTCCTTCTCCTACTCCATAAATTTTGTTGATCTCATCTATCGTAATCGGATATTGAACTGTCATATCCTCCAAACTCGGATCCATAAATACTGTATAAGGCGGAATTCCGTGTTTTTTGGCTACTTTTTTTCTTAATTCTTTTAATAGAGTAAATAGTTTTTGGTCTAACCCTCCTCCGGCTTGCTGCTGTAACTGATCACTATCTGCTTTAGCTTGTGTAAGATCAAATTCTCTGTCTTCAGCAATAAGGAAAATATCTTTGGATTTGCCTCCTAATACCTTTCTTCCTTTTTCTGCAATTTTTAAAACACCATACGTTTCAATATCTTTCTGCAAGAAATTCTGAACCGTTGCCTGTCTTAAAATGGTCTTCCAATAATTGTCTTTTTCTTCTTTTCCAAAACCAAAATGAGGATTCTGTTCCAGCTTATAAGACTTGGTAACCGCAGTTTCTTTTCCTACAATAACGGAAATAAGATCTTTTGCCTTAAATTTTTCTCCTGTACCATTAATCAATTCAAGAACTCTCGTTAAATCATCTGTAGCATCCTTTAATTTAGGTGGGTTGGATGAATTATCACACATTTTGGCACCCTCTCCTTTCACAGGATCAAAGCTTTCTCCAAAATAGTAAAGGATATATTGCCTTCTGCTCATTGAAGTTTCAGCATAACCTACCACTTCATTTAAAAGCTGTAATCCGATTTCTCTCTCAGATACAGGTTTTTGAGCCAGAAATTTCTCCAGTTTTTCAATGTCCTTAGGATCGTAGAATGCTAAACAATGACCTTCGCCACCGTCTCTTCCCGCTCTTCCGGTTTCCTGATAATAACTTTCTAATGATTTTGGAAAGTCATAGTGAATTACAAAACGTACATCCGGTTTATCAATTCCCATCCCGAAAGCAATGGTTGCTACAATAACATCCACTTCTTCCATTAAGAATTTATCCTGATTGGCGACTCGCACTTTTTGATCAAGACCAGCATGATAAGGAAGAGCATTAATTCCGTTGACTTGCAAAAGCTGGGCAAATTCTTCCACTTTTCTTCTGCTCAGACAATAGACAATCCCTGATTTTCCTTTATGCTGATTGATAAATTTAACGATCTCTTTATCTATATTAATTTTAGGAGTTACCTCATAATATAGATTCGGACGGTTGAAACTTTCTTTAAAGACCAAAGCATTGGTCATTCCTAATGTTTTCTGAATATCATCCTGAACCTTCGGTGTAGCGGTAGCCGTAAGGGCAATCACCGGTACACTGGCAATTTTATCGATAATCTGTTTAAGGTTCCTGTATTCCGGTCTAAAATCATGTCCCCACTCTGAAATACAGTGAGCCTCATCAATAGCAAAGAAAGAAATCTTAACTTCCTTTAAAAAGTCCAGATAATCATCTTTTATCAATGATTCAGGAGCTACGTACAAAAGCTTGGTCTTCCCGCTTTTAATATCGTCAAAAACCTGTTTTGTCTGTGTTTTGTTTAATGATGAATTTAATACATGCGCTACCCCATCCTCGGATGAAAGCCCATTTACGGCATCCACCTGATTCTTCATTAACGCTATTAAAGGTGAAACAACAATAGCTGTTCCCTCCGAAATAAGTGCCGGAAGCTGATAACATAATGATTTACCACCACCTGTAGGCATCAAAACAAATATATCCTTCCCATTCAATAGGTTTTCTATGATCTGTTCCTGTTGTCCCTTAAATGTAGAAAACCCAAAATACTTTTTCAATTCGCCTGATAAATTGGCTTTTTTTGCGCTCATCTAATTTTCTATTGCTAAATTTGCATCTAACCCAAAGTTATAAAAATTCTGCTTAAAATAAAAGCGAACGAATTTATAAAAAATAAAATTTATATTAAATATTGTTTTTAAAATATAACGTTTTTTGAAAACTTTTTTGTATACCTTATTATCATAAAATGGATAGAACCAGCATTATATCAATTGCTAAAAGTACTTTAGAAATTGAAATTTCAGAATTAGAAAAATTAAAAAACAGAATTGACGACCAATTTGCCCAGGCTGTAGAGATTATTCACTCTGCAAAAGGAAAATTAATTGTAGTAGGAATTGGCAAATCGGCGCATGTGGGGAATAAAATTGTTGCTACTCTAAATTCTACCGGTACTCCTTCACAATTTTTGCATGCTTCGGAAGCTATTCATGGTGATTTAGGAGTGATCCAAAAACAGGATGTCGTGCTTTGTATCTCTAATTCCGGAAATTCTCCTGAAATTGCCAATCTGGTTCCTTATTTAAAGGATTATTCTTCAGCTTTGATCGGAATGACAGGAAATAAAAGCAGCAAACTGGCTGAGTTTTCCGAAATTATCCTGGATACTCATGTTGATGTAGAGGCTTGTCCTAATAAACTGGCACCTACAAGTTCTACCACGATTCAAATGGCATTGGGAGATGCTCTTGCCATAGCTCTAATGGAATTGAATGATTTTAAAGCGAATGATTTTGCCAAATTCCACCCTGGAGGAAGCTTAGGTAAAAATCTGACTTCTAAGGTAGAGCAGTTTCTTTCTTCACAAAAACCTCAGGTTTCCGAAGAGGCTACTATTAGAGACGTTATTATCTCTATCAGTGCATCAAGCCACGGAATTACCGTTGTAACGAATGAAGATCAAATCATTGGAGTAATTACGGATGGTGATTTAAGAAGAATGTTGATGAAAGGAGAAGATATCACTAAGGTTTTGGCAAAAGACATTATGTCTGCAAATCCAAGAACTATTGAAAAGGATGCTCTCGCAAAAGAAGCTATGAAAATTTTAAAAGGTAATAATATTGGCCAGCTGGTAGTCACTGAGAATGGAAAGTATTTCGGAATCATTGATCTGCATAAATTGCTTGATGAAGGCATCAACTAATCTTTGAAGTAGGATGAGCCATTTTCTAAAAGAGCATATTCAGGAAATTATTACTCTTCCGGATGATGAATTTGAGATCATTCAGCGTTGTTTTGTAAAAAAGAGATTCCGGAAAAGACAATTTCTGATCCAGGAACATCAGCCTGTACATGAAATATTCCTTATAGAAAAAGGTATTCTTAAAAGTAGTTTCATAGACAATACAGGAAAAGAACATATCCTTCAATTCGCTGCTTCCAACTGGTGGATTTCAGACTTTGCAGCCTTTTTCAGGCAGGAAACATCATCACTGGCAGTTGATTGTATTGAAGATTCGGAAGTTCATGTGATTTCTTATGAAGACTTAAATACCCTTTGTGCAAAAGTTCCTGCTATGGAACATTTTTTCAGGGTAAAATCTAATTTCGGATATGTAGCTCTACAGCAAAGAATACTTTCTTTAATGAGTAAATCTGCTAAGGAACGTTATGAAGATTTTATAAAACAATATCCGGGCTTTATAGATCATATTCCCAAACAACTTATTGCAAGCTATCTTGGAGTTTCAAGAGAAACATTAAGCAGACTATATTAATAAAGATGTGACACAGGTCACATCTTTTTTTTGACCTATATCCTTGTTATAAGTCCGCCAAAATTCCAACCTTTGTCTTATAAATTTTTAATACAATACCAATGAAAAAGAAAGCATTAATCGTAGTGACAAGTGTGGAAAAATACCCTAATATGGAAAGAGCAACAGGCCTATGGCTGGGTGAAGCCGTTCATTTTTATGAGAAACTGGAGGAAAAAGGCTATGAAATTGATTTTGTAAGCCCGAAAGGAGGTTATACTCCGCTAGATCCTATTTCTATACAAATGTTTGTACAACCTGTGGATTGGAAATATTATGCTGATGAAACTTTCAGAAATAAATTAGGAAATACTTTAACTCCAAAAGACATAAATCCCAATGATTATAGTGTCATTTACTACGCCGGTGGACATGGTGTCGTTTGGGATTTTCCTGACAATAAAGAATTACAGGAAATAGCTCGTAGCATCTATGAAACAGGCGGAATCGTATCCTCTGTATGTCATGGAGCTGTAGGACTTTTTAACATTAAACTTTCTAACGGAGAGCTTCTGATCAAAGAAAAAACAGTAACTGGCTTTTCAAATTCAGAAGAAATTGCAGCAGAATTAGCAGATCACATGCCTTACCTTACAGAAGATGTATTGAAGAGCAAAGGAGCTCACTATGTAAAAGCAGATCAGGATTTTGTTCCTTTTGCGGTGGCTGATGGAAATTTGGTAACAGGACAGAACCCTCAATCAGGAGCAGCTGTAGCCGAAAAAGTTCTGAAAATTCTGGAAAAGTAATTGAATCTTATGATAAAAACAACAGACAGCTTGAAATCATTTTGAGCTGTCTGTTGTTATACCTAAAAGTCTCTTTAAAAACAGATCAGCAATCCGTCATATAATCCTGAACAAATTCATGACTAATAAATTCTAAATACTGATTATTATTTCATAATTTCGCAAACTTAAACTGCTTGCCTTTTATGAAGGTGGTATTTTGACAGATTCTATTATATGGACAATAACAAAGACATGTCCTTTCTGGGGCATATTGGAGAATTAAGAGGACATTTGGTTCGTTCGATTATTGCTATCATCATTGCAGCCTTTGCGGTAGGTTTCAATATCAACTGGATTATGGATCATATCTTTTTTGGACCTACCAGAAATGATTTCCCTACTTTCAAAATTGTTAATCATTTTTCAAGGCTGATTTTAGGAGAAGACAGCATTCACCTGCCAAAGGATTTCCCCGTACGTGTACAAAGACTATATCAACAGTTCAATGTAATGATGGCGGTTTCCGTTTTTGGAGGGATGGTGGCAGCATTTCCTTATATTGTTTGGGAGTTGTGGCGTTTTATCAGCCCTGCTTTACACCCAAGAGAGAAAAAGAATTCAATCTACATCATTAATGCTGTATGGATGCTTTTTATGACGGGAGTTTTATGTGGCTACTTTTTAATTCTGCCTTTCGCAGTTAACTTTGGAGTTATCTTTAAAATTTCAGATATTATAGTTCCACTTTATGATCTAAGTGATTATACCACATTGTTTTTACAGGTTGTTCTTGGGATGGGTGTTATTTTCTTGTTCCCTATTCTGATCTATTTCCTTACCAGCATCGGAATTCTTACTCCTGTATTTATGAAGACTTATCGTCGTCATGCTATTGTATTGATCATGGTAGTTGCAGCAATTATTACTCCAGCGGATGTACTCAGTATGTTGATGGCTGCTTTCCCATTACTTATATTATATGAGTTTAGTATTATGATGTGTACTTTCACTTATAAAAGGGTACAAAAAAGCAATGGAAATCTTCCTGTTGTACAGAAATAACAATATTATATAACTAAAAAAGAGCTTGTTTCACAGAATGAAACAAGCTCTTTTTTTATTCTCTTTCTAAAATTGATTTCATGCAATATGACTAAATATTTTCTAAAATCAAATTTGTGGCGAAAAAAAACATTCAAATTAACAATTACACAGATTATCATTTATAAAAACAAAAAACAATCTTAAATCAAGCACTTTTATATTCATTCTATCATAAAAATAGTTAAATTTACAAAAAGTTCATAAAACAATTTTATCTTATTACAATATATTATGAAAAAAAAAGTTACTTTCTTATTTGCGTTAGCTATAGGCTTAACAAGCTTGCAAGCTCAGCGTTGGGAACCGGTTTCCCAAAGAGTTAGTCCGATAAGGAAAGAGGTAAATATCCTTCATTCTTACAAATTCGACCTCAATGCATTGAGAGAATTATTAAAAAATGCTCCAGAAGCCGGCCAAGGAAATCCGGTAGTTGTTTCTCTTCCTACTACTGATGGAAAAGTTGAAAGATTTTCGGTCTACAGTGCTCCTGTTGTAGCAAAATCAATGGCTGAAAGGTATGAATTAGGTGCTTATTCCGGGGTTGGACTGGATAATCCTACAAAACAGGTAAGATTCAGTACAGCTCCGAATGATTTCCAATCAATGCTTTTTGATTCTAAAACAGGAAAATATGAATTTATAGAACCTATCAATAAGGAAAAAGATGTGTATGGTGTTTTCTTTAAAACGAACAAAACATCAGACGGAACTCCTTTTGAATGTACTACATCTGAGCCTGAAAATGCAAAAAAGCAGATGAAGCAACTTCTACAATCAAAAAAAGGATTAAGCGGCGCAGGGGTTTCTAATAAAAACAATGATCAAAAGTATAGAACATACAGGCTTGCCGTTTCTGTAAACGGAGAATATACCCAACTTGCGGGTGGTGTTCCAGGCGCTGCTGCACGTATTAACGCTACCATCAATAGAGTAAATGGTGTGTATGAAAAGGATTTGGGAATTCATTTGATTGTACAGGATTTTCCACAAATTATTTTTACAGATCCAGCTACAGACCCTTATTCAAATGTTATTGCTAATACTAATGGTACTTACAGTGCCCCTTCAGCATGGAACTTACAGGTTCAGCAAACACTTACCAATACAGTCGGTATAGGCAATGAAGCCTATGATGTTGGCCACTTTTTTGGCCACAGAGGTGGTGGTGGAAGTGCGGGAAGAGTCGGAAATGTATGTATAAATCCTGCCAGCAATAATGATGCAACCTCTAAAGGAGCTGGAATCACTTCACCATCTGTAGTAGATCAACCTTTTGGAGATGCTTTTGACATTGACTATGTCGCTCATGAATTAGGTCATCAATTAGGAGGCCGTCATACAATGACTGTTAATCAAAATCAATCGGATGTTCCAATAGAACCAGGATCAGGATCTACGATTATGGGATATGCAGGAATTACTGCGGCCAATGTCCAAATGCATTCGGATGCTTACTTTCATGTCATCAATATTGAGCAAATACAAGCGTATGTAAATAGTAAAACTTGTGGAATTACGACTCCAGTTGTCAATACTCCACCTGTGATACAACCACTTACGAACAGGATTATTCCCAAAGGAACTGCTTTTGTATTAACAGCCAATGCCACCGATGCTCAAAATGACCCTATGACTTACGCATGGGAGCAATATGATATTTCTGGTACTCTATTTAATACTTTAACCTCTACCCGTACTGGTGGTGCCGCTTTCAGATCTCTATCTCCAACAACCTCACCTTCCCGCTATTTTCCCAAACTGACAACCGTACTCAATGGAAACCTTACAACGGTACAGGACTGGGAACTTTTACCAGGTGTAGCAAGAGTCATGAATTTTAAAGTAACAGTAAGGGATAATAACCCTGATATCACTCAGCAGCAAACCCAAAGTAGTCCGGTAAAAGTGGATGTTGGGAATGACGGGCCATTCAAGGTAACTTCAAATACTGTTTATAACAACCTGGCTGGTGCCATTACCTGGGATGTTGTAAATACAAACGGCTCTCCTTATAATGTGCAGAATGTTAAAATAGATTATACCACAGACAACGGAACTACATGGACAGTTGTTACTCCATCTACTCCTAATGATGGAGTTGAACCTTTTTCATTCTCATCCCTCGCCACAGGTTCTAATCTAAAGATAAGAGTAAGCGCTGTTGATAATATTTTTTATGCCATTGGAAGTGCCACGGTGTCTGCTTCAGCAAGTCCTTGTTCTACCGATACCGCTCCTACAGGAATTGCAGTCACTGGAGTTACAAAGTCTTCAGCCAATATCAATTGGTCTGCCCTCCAAGGAGCAGAATATTCTTTACTATATAGAAAAGTGGGTACTACAACATGGGTAACCGTTCCTGCAGCGGCCAACTCTTCTTATCTTTCCAGCTTAGACCCAGCTACTCAATATGAAGTACAAGTAGCCAATGTATGTAATTCTACCGTTGGAACCTATTCAGCTTCTACTAATTTCACTACTCTGCCTTTTATTTGTGCAGTTTCAGCAGATCCTTCGGATGAGTATATTTCTAATGTTACGGTAACCCCTGCAGGTATGAATGCTATTTCCAATACAAGTGCGGCTTCTTCATACACCGATTACACCACCGATCAGACAAAATTAATTACTCTAAAACCAGGATCATCAAACAACACAATCAGTGTAACCAAAAAATGGACAAGTACAACGACCTATAATGAAGGAGTAACAGCATGGATAGACTTCAATAAAGATGGATATTTTGCTGAATCTGAAATCATTCTCACAACCGTCCCTAATAAAGTTACTCCGGTAACCGGAACATTCTCTGTACCTATGAATGCCTATACAGGAGGAAATGTAATTATGAGAGTGATAATGGCCTATGGTACCCAACCACAAAACGGATGCAGCAGCCAGGACTATGGTGAAATAGAAGACTACCCTATCCTTATCCAACAAGAGCTTGCTACAAGTGATGTGACAAAAGATAAAGCTTCTATTCAGATTTATCCTAACCCAGTAAGTGATATCCTGAATGTAACTCAGGTTTCCCCTAAGGCACAATTCTCAATCACCAATATTGCAGGCCAGAAAGTAATGAGCGGCCAGATCTCAGATAATAAGATCTCCGTTTCAAGACTAAGCACTGGAGCGTATGTCATTTCAATTGAAGATAAAGGAACTACTTCAAACCTGAAATTTATTAAAAAATAAAAATGATCATATTTTATAAAGCCCGGCATTAGCCGGGCTTTTTTCATATAACACCCTAAGACTTTCATCAAAGAGATTCAGGCTATTTTATTTAATATAAATTCTGATTATGCACATTAAACAACAAACGGCTATAAATATTCTTCCTAAGTAATCCCTATTGATTGTAATATTTTCAATTAAAATAAAATTATTAAATAAAATATCAATTATTTTAAATTAATTTATTAAATAAATAACAAAAACACAAAATAAACAATTATACATTAATAAAATTAACTATTTTTAAACAAAACAATAATTTAAAAATAAAGTAAAATGAAAAAGAAATTTATTTTCGTCTGTGCATTAGGTTTAAACCTGATGGGACTACAAGCACAACGCTGGATGCCAGTGTCAGAGAGAGTGAATCCGGAAAGGAAAGAAGTAAATGTTCTACAGTCTTACCAATTTGATCTTAATACCCTGAGAGAATTATTAAAAAATGCTCCGGAAGCAGGTCAGGGAAATCCAATAGTTGTCTCCCTTCCTACTACTGATGGAAAAATTGAAAGATTCTCAGTATACAGTGCTCCTGTTATTGAAAAATCAATGGCTGAGAGATATCAATTAGGCGCTTATTCAGGGGTTGGACTAGACAATCCCAACAAACAGGTGAGGTTTAGTACAGCTCCCAATGATTTCCAATCTATGATTTTTGATATTAAGACTGGAAAATATGAATTTATAGAACCTATCAATAAAAAAAAGGATGTGTATGGTGTTTTCTTTAAATCTAACAAAACATCAGATGGATCTCCTTTTGAATGTACTACATCTGAGCCTGAAAAAGCGAAAAAGGAAATGAAGCAGCTTCTACAATCAAAAAAAGAATTAAGCAGCATAGGAATTTCTAATAAAAATAATGATCAAAAGTTTCGAACTTACAGACTTGCTATTTCTGTAAACGGTGAATACACTCAACTTGCGGGTGGTGTTCCAGGTGCTGTTGCACGTATTAATGCTACCATCAACAGAGTGAATGGTGTATTTGAAAAGGATTTTGGCATTCGCATGATCGTTCAGGATTTTCCACAAATTATTTTTACAGATCCTGCAACAGATCCATATACAACTGTCACCCAAAATTCATCAGGGAGATGGGTAGCTCCCAGTGCTTGGAATTTAGAGCTTCAGCAAACACTTACCAATACACAAGGCATCGGCAATGCTGCTTATGATGTAGGCCACTTCTTTGGCCACAGAGGTGGTGGCGGATCTGCAGGTCGTGTGGGGAATGTCTGTATTGATCCTGCTAACAATAATGATAAAACCTCTAAAGGAGCAGGAATTACCTCTCCAAATATTGTAGATCAACCTTATGGAGATACGTTTGATATAGACTTTGTAGCTCACGAACTTGGTCATCAGTTTGGTGCAAACCATACCATGTCCCTAAGCCTTCATGGAGCTCACATGGAACCAGGGTCCGGTTCTACCATTATGGGCTACGCAGGGATTACAGATGCCAATGTCCAGATGAATTCAGATGCCTATTTTCATGTAAAAAATATTGAAGAAGTACAGACTTATGTAAATTCAAAGACCTGTGGTATTGTAACGCCTACGACCAATACCCCACCAACTATACAGCCACTTCCTCAGAAAACAATTCCCAAAGGGACAGCATTTGTATTAACAGCCAGTGCCACTGATGCTGAAAACGATCCTATGACTTATGCATGGGAACAATATGATCTTGCCACCGCTACTTTTGGGCCCGTAAACCCACATCGTCCTACTGGTGCCGATTTTAGATCTTTCACTCCTACAACTTCTCCTACCCGCTATTTTCCTAAACTTTCAAATGTACTCAACGGACTTCTTAGCAGCCCAATAGACTGGGAAACCGTATCTAATGTACAAAGAGAAATGAACTTTAAGGTAACGGTGAGGGACAACAGCCCTTCTGTAGACCAGCAACAAACACAAAGTGCTCTTGCTAAAGTAACAATAGGTGATGACGGCCCATTTACAATAACTTCCAATTCTGCATATAATAATATTCCGAGCACCATTACCTGGGAAGTCGCCAATACCAATGTAGCCCCTTATAATGTACAAAACGTTAAAATAGATTATACTGCAGACAACGGAAGTACATGGACGGTCATCAGTCCTTCCACTCCGAATGATGGCTCTGAACCTTACTCATTCTCGTCACTCACAGTAGGTACTGATATAAAAATCAGAGTAAGTGCTGTTGACAACCTATTTTATGCAATAGGAAAGGCTACCATTTCTTCTGCTCAAACTTGTTCTTCAACTGCTCCGACAGGAGTAACATTCACAGGAATTACAAAAACTACAGCCACTGCAACTTGGGACGCAGTAGAAGGAGGTAGTTATTCATTAATGTATAGAAAATTGGGAGCTCCTACATGGACAACCGTATCTACAACAACGAATTCTTATCATCTTTCAGGACTAAGTGATGCTACCAAGTATGAGGCACAAGTAGCCAATGTATGCCAAACCACTACTGGAACCTATTCATCTCCTAATGTTTTCGTTACCCCATCATATGAAGGTTGCCTCGTTATTTCAAACTCTAATGATGAATATATTTCCAATGTTACGGTAACCCCAGCAGGAATGTCAGCAATGTCAAATGACAGTGGAGCATCAGAATATACAAATTATACTTCTGATTTGAGCAAACTGATTACTTTGAAAAAAGGAGCTGCAGGAAATAAGATCAGTGTGGCTAAAAAATGGAGCGGAACGAATTATAAAGAAGGAGTAACAGCATGGATCGATTATAACAAGGACGGATTATTCTCTGCTTCTGAAGTTATCTTTTCCAGTGCAGCGAGTACAACAACTCCTGTTTCAGGAACTTTCACTGTTCCTGCAACCGCTTACACAGATGGAAATGTAATCATGAGGGTAACACTGGCTTATAATAAACAGCTACAAGACGGATGTACCGGTGCAGGAGATGGTGAGACTGAAGATTATCCTGTTCGTATCACGGATGAGCAGCCACTCAGCACTCATGATATTACAAAAGACAACAGTACAATCCAAGTTTATCCTAATCCGGCAAGTGATGTACTGAACGTAACAAAAGTTTCTCCTAATGCAAAATTTACTATTACAAATGCTGCAGGACAACTTGTAATGGATGGATACATCTCAGACAATAAGATCTCCGTTTCAAGGCTAAGCACCGGAGCGTATGTTATTTCAATTGAAGATAAAGGAACTACTTCAAATCTGAAATTTATTAAAAAATAAAAATGAGCATATTTTATAAAGCCCGGCATTAGCCGGGCTTTTTTTATATATTTCAAAACATTTTACCTGTATTTTTCCAGCATCTTTACCGGGCTGTTAATTTAATTTTATACTTTTGAAAAGATTATTAATTTAATTTTACATGAAAAAGCTGTCATACACTCTTTTATTTGTTTCCGGAATTGCTTTCGGGCAATTATTTGAAAGAGATAAGGTTTACACCAAACAAGATACTTTAAAAGGTTCCAATACGCCATTCAGAGATTTCTGGGATGTTAAAAAATATGATTTTTCTGTGGAACCCGACTTTGAGCAGAAAAGCATTAAAGGAACCAATAAGATAAGCTTTGAAATTATAAAGGATGTTGCCAACCCTGTATTTCAGATTGATCTGCAACAGCCTATGAAAGCAGGAAAAGTGATGGCAAACTTTCCTATTGCCAGCTATAAACAGGATGGTGATTTTATATTTATTACGACTAAGAAGAAGTTTAAAAAAGGAGAAAAATATACGATTGACGTTGATTATTCCGGGAATCCGCTTATTGCTAAAAATGCACCCTGGGATGGTGGATGGGTTTTCACCAAAGATAAAAACGGAAATCCGTGGATGAGCCCCGCTGTTCAGGGAATAGGGTCTTCTATCTGGCTTCCGACCAAAGATATCTGGAGTGATGAACCTGATAATGGTATCGTTATGAAAATCATTACCCCAAGTGATCTTGTAGGGGTTGGAAACGGAAGATTGATCGATAAAAAAACTAATGGTAACAAAACCACCTATACCTGGGAAGTGAAAAACCCTATCAACGACTATTCTATCATTCCTAATATTGGCAAGTATGTAAATTTTAAAGATACTTTTGATGGGGAAAAGGGAAAACTTGATCTGGATTACTGGGTATTGGATTATAATTTAGAAAAAGCAAAGAAACAATTTGAACAGGTAAAACCAATGCTTTCTGCATTTGAATACTGGTTTGGGCCTTATCCTTTCTATGAAGACTCTTACAAACTTGTAGATTCCCCCTATCTGGGAATGGAGCACCAAAGTAACGTAGCCTATGGAAATGATTACCAAAACGGCTACCGTGGAAAAGATCTTTCAGGAACAGGAATTGGTTTAAAATGGGATTATATCATCATTCACGAAAGTGGCCACGAATGGTTTGCCAACAATATTACCGCAAAGGATGAAGCAGACATGTGGATTCATGAGAGTTTCACCATGTACTCGGAAATTCTTTTTACAGAAAATTATCTCGATAAAAAGTCTGCAGATTTATATGCTATTGGTCTTAGAGGTAAAATTGCAAATGATGTTCCTATCATTGGAAAATATGGGGTGAGAAATGAAGGAAGCGGAGATATGTATCCAAAGGGAGCCAATATGCTTCATACGATAAGACAGGTCATTAATAATGATGACAAATTCAGACAGATTTTAAGAGGCTTAGGCAAAGATTTTTATCATCAGACTGTTACTACAAAACAAATTGAAGATTATATTTCATCAAAATCGGGAATTGATTTCTCTACAGTTTTTGACCAGTATCTGAGAACGATTAAAATTCCTACTCTTGAATATACTCAAAATGGAGATACCTTGAAATTCAGATACACGGATATTGTGAAAAACCTGAAACTTCCCATCATTATCAATGGAAATCAGACCATAAATCCAACTGAAGAATGGCAGACCGTAAAACTTAAAAAGAATACTCCGGTTGATTTTAACCGAAATTATTACATTAATTATTTAAGTGTTCAATAAATAAAAAGGCAAATTCGCAAATAAGCAAATTTGCCTTTTTTATTGTAAAGTAAAAATTTTAAGAAAAGTTTAATACTCTATCTCGTAACAAAAGGAAAAAATAAACAACTATTTATCTATAAATTCAAACCTAATGAGAAAAACAGCACTTAGCTTAGGCCTTTTTGCCGCTTTTTTAGCAAATGCACAATCTATAAAGACCACCATTGACCTCGTTAATGTAAAAGATGATAAAGTAGCCGTTACTATGGAGTTTCCGAAAATGAAATCGGGAGATATCAAATTCCATTTTCCAAAAACGGTTCCGGGAACATATTCTGTAGATGATTATGGAAGATTCATAGAGGGTATTAAGTTTTATGACAACAAAGGAAAGGAATTGGCCTTTACAAAGGTTAATGAAAATAGCTATTCATTGAAAAATGCTCAAAACTTAAACAAGATCACATATCTTGTAAATGATAGCTTCGATGAAGAAACCGATACCTCAAAACATAAAGCAGTGTTCTCTCCTTCAGGAACTGATATTGAGGAAGGTAAAGTTTATATGATCAATACGCATGGCTTTGTTGGATATATTGAAAATATGCAGGATGTTCCTTATCAGCTGGTAATTCAAAAACCAACTGATTTCTATGGAACAACAGCGTTGGTAGATCAGGATAAATCTGAGTCTACAGATACCTATACCCTTGCTAATTATGCAAAAGTGACAGATTCACCATTGATGTATACCAAACCGGACTATATCACCTTCAATGCCGGAGGAATGGAACTTGTTCTGGGAGTTTATTCTCCAACCGGAAAGTACAAGGCCGCAGATTTCAAAGATAATCTTGAAAAAATGGTGATTGCTCAAAAGAAATTCCTTGGGGATATGAACACCAATAAAAAGTATGCTATTATGCTTTACTTATCTGGCGGAAATGGCCCTGATGTTCATGGATTTGGAGCGTTAGAACATCATGAATCTACCAGCGTGGTTCTCCCTGAAGGAATGCCTAAAGATGCTATTGACCAAACGATTACTGATGTAGTTTCCCATGAGTTCTTCCATACGGTAAATCCTTTAAAAACTCATTCTGAAGAGATCCATTACTTTAATTATGCAGATCCGAAAATGTCTCAGCATTTGTGGATGTACGAAGGCGGAACCGAATATTTTGCTAATTTATTCCAGATTCAGGAAGGGCTTATCAACAAGGATGAGTTTCTTAAAAGAATTGTAGAAAAGATTAATAATTCCAAGAAGTACAATGATACAATGCCGTTTACGGTAATGAGTAAAAATGTGTTACAGGATGCTTACAAAGATCAGTATAGAAATGTATATGAAAAAGGAGCTCTTTTGGCCATGTGTATGGATATTGAACTGAGAAAGTTATCTAACGGCGAAATGGGATATCGTGATATGATCAGAAAATTGTCCCAAAGATTTGGTGAAAACAAACCATTTAAAGATGACAAATTGATTGACGAGCTGGTAACCGTAACGGGCTATCCTCAGATCAAGGATTTTTATAATAAATATATTGCCGGAAGCCAACCTACTCCTTACGTAGAATATCTGAAAATGGTAGGGGTAGAGGTGAGCAAAAAGGAACTTCCTCCTATTTTCTGGTTTATTAAGGATCCTACTCAAACGGGTTACGATCCGGGAACTCAAGCATTAGCATTTGATGAGGATGCTACTCTATCTCCATTTGCAAAAAGTGTTGGGTTTAAATTGACAGATAAGGTACTTGCCATAGATGGAAGAGTAGTCGACATCAACAAGCTGGCAGATTTAATGGGCTATACCAGAACCATTAAAGAGGGTCAGGAAGTAACGGTAACAATTTTAAGAGACAATGCTGGTAAAAATGAAAAAATGACTCTTAAAGGTAAAGCTATTCTGGATAAAGTAGACAGAGAAAAAATCCAGTTCAAAGCCAATCCGACTCCGGAGGAACTAAAATTACAAACTCAGTGGTTAACTGGTAAAAAATAAACAAGAAAGCGGGGAAAACATCCCCGCTTTTTTATTATTCCATATTATAGTAAATCTTTAATATAAACTTTCCTTATAGGTTTAACTATACTTTTTTAATGGTAATCCTGAATGTAGTCCCCTTTCCTACTTCTGTCTGAGAAATCTTAATGTCCCCATTATGATATTCATGAATAACTCTTTGTGCCAGTGACAATCCTAATCCCCAGCCTCTCTTTTTGGTAGAATATCCCGGTTTAAAAGCATTTCTGGCCTGTTGGCTGGTCATTCCGCTTCCATTGTCCTTTACCTCAATCAGTATATTTTTGTTTCTTTCAAAGACTGACATTACAATAGTGCCCTGTCCTTTCATAGCATCTACAGCATTTTTCACCAGATTTTCAATTACCCAGCTCATCAAGATCTTATTATGTGGAACTAAAACGATATAAGCAGGAAGCTGGAGCGTAAAATCAACCTTTCTTGAAATCCTTGTCTTTAAATAATCATAATTTTCCTGAATTGTTTCATTGAAATTCATATCATTCAGTTCCGGAACAGACCCTATTTTTGAGAAACGTTCAGAAATTGTTCTTAGCCTTTCGATATCCTTTTCAATTTCCACAACTCCTTCAGAATCTGGATTCTCTAATTTCATAATTTCCATCCAGCCAATCATTGAAGACAGAGGTGTTCCAATCTGATGCGCTGTTTCTTTAGCTAAACCAGCCCAAAGATACCCTTCATCCGTCTTTTTGATGGTCCTAAAGAACCAAAATGTAAATCCAAAATACAACAGAATAAATAGTCCTAAAATATAAGGAGAATACCTCAAATTATTAAGCAATCGTGAATTGTCATAATATACAAACTGGTTATTTCCATCCGGAACCTTTATTTCAATCGGATCATAATTTTTTTCCATCTTGATGATCAGATCATGAAGCTTTTCAGGGTTTTTAATGGTACTTTCCGGGATATTGCGATAATATCCAAGATCAAGGATAGGATTTTTATATTTATCCGTCACAATGAACGGAATCGTATTGTTAATATTCAGAATTTCAGGCAATAGATCCAGAACATCTGTATCCGGACTTTTCACTTCCTGCTGGATTCGGATCGCTTTGGAAAGAAGATTGATCCTTTTAATTTCCTCTTTTCTCAGGAAATTGATCAATATGGTAGAAGACACAACAATGGCGATTACCAAGGTAGTCATTACAACAAAAATGATCCAGTTATTCAATCTGGTTAATATGGATTTCCTCAAAGTTATTTATTTTAAAACATTAAGAATTTTCTGCAGCTCGGCACTTCCACTTCCCTGATAATTATTGATAATAATTGAAAATACATATTTCTTCCCGTCTTTCGCGGTGTGATATCCTGCAAAAGATTTGGTATCTCTCATCGTTCCACTTTTCATTTTCATACCATTATCCTGTACCGGAAATCCATCATAGTAAGCATCAAACCAGGATTGTTTCTTGGCATATAAAAGCGCTTGTACTTCCGCTTTTGCCGATACATAATTCTGTGGAGAAAGTCCACTGCCATCAGCAAAATTGATCATATTCGGATTAATTCCCTTTGATTTCCAGAATTCTTTTAAATAGGTTACTCCACTTTTAAAGCTTGGGTTTCCTTTTTTCTCTTTTCCAAGGGTTTTGATCATCGTTTCTCCATACAGATTGACACTTTTTCTCAAAAACCAATAGACAATTTTATCCAATGTTGGAGATTGATAGGTCAGAATGATATTATTTTTAGGAGCTTCCATAACCTGTTTTCCTTCTAATTCAATCTGTGAATTGGTAATTGTTTTTCCGGAAAATTCAACACCGGATTCTTTTAACCATTGTTTTACTTCTGTTGCCAATTGCAAAGGAGGATTAGGAGTAGAACCTGAAACGGTTACTGTTTTCCCGCCAGGAAGCATTCCATTAATCAGCGCTACATTAGAATGAGGTGCTGTAAAAATTAAGCTTTGATCCGAACTGCCACCTGCTTTCAGGTCATTGAGCCATTTTACACCTTCCAATGGATAAGAAAAGCTTTTAAAATCTGTTCCATTGATGTTGATATCAAACTGATTTTCTCTCCAGTTGATACCCCAAACACCGGCTCCATAATAATTACCAAGGTCATCCCATGGCCATCCGCCTGGAATAGTCTGATGATCAAAATAAGAATCATCAATGATCAGATCACCTGAAATTTTTGTAATACCGGATTTTTTAATAGCTTCCATCAGCTTCTTTTTGAAACTTTCAGGTTTATAAGCGTCATATCGCCAGCTTCCTAAGGTAGGATCTCCATTGGAAGTGATGAAAAGATTTCCATTTAAAGTCCCTCCGGATATACTTCCAGAATAACTTGATGTGGTAGTATAGGTATAGTTTTTACCTAATGTTTCTAACGCGGCACCTGCCGTAAATATTTTTTGAGTAGAAGCAGTAGACAGACCTTTGCTTCCTTGGTATTCATATATAAAATTACCACTTTCATCAGATACGTAAAACGATAGATTAGAAGCTATTGCCCCTGAAGAATCCATAAGATCTTTAGTGGCTTTATCTAATTTCTGTCCCATATTCTGAGCCGAAACAATCTGTACAGAAAGCGTAAGAACTGCAAGTGTTTTTTTCATTGCATTGTTGTTTTTATACTAAACTTTTGCTGACATTCCTGAAACAATACTATGAACAATTCATATTTTGAAGTACAGCAGTTTATTATTTAAATTCTAAATCAAATATAGTTAAAATAAAGGCTTTTCGTACTCCTGCAAATCACTGGCGGTGAAAAGAATCTGATAGTCAGGAGTTTTCTCAAATGAACGATCATTTTTGAAATATTTCTCTTCATCGTCTTCATCTATAAAAATATCCATTTGACATTCTTTTATATAATCGGATTTGTCTTCATAGTCAGTTCTGTGATATTCACAGGTTCCCCATGATTCATTATAACAACGTAAACAAGAGTGATGATAAAGTGCTTTATATCCACAGATTTCACAATCCTTCAAATTTTGAAACAAATCTGAAATTTTGGGTTGTATATCTTCCGGAAATAAATGTAGAGAAACAGTTTTTAAGAGCAAATAATAATTCGATTCCTGCCATGAAAAACAAAATGGTTCATCGGTTTCTTTTGTGTAAAGATTTAATTGTTTAAGATCAAACTCCACTTCTGCCTTTACAAGATTTTTCAGATTCAATGCTATTGTATTTCCATATATAACATTCTGCTCTTTATCAATATCTATCGTCGGTTTTTGTTCAAGAAAATGATGCACACATAAAGTTGTCTGCCATGAGTCTATCGTCCTTTTCTTACCAACAGCACCACATATTTCACAGACTTTTTGGGATAATTCAGAATATTTTTCTGTGATCTTTTTAAGAACAATATTCAACTCTTCATTCTCAGAATAAATACTACAACATAATTCTCCGGATTTTTCTTTTCCAAAAACATCATATTCCATATTCCAGCCTGCGATAACCATTTCAGACAGCATTTTCCCAATCAGATCACTCCAACCAGTGCTGTTGACTGAAAAATTCTTCAGGTTACGTTCTATAAAATGACTGATGCCTCCCTGCTCCATTATAATGTACTTCCAGCTTCTATCTCGTAAGGTTCTTTATTCTTTTCAAAAATTCTGGTTAATTCACTTCCTTCTACAGTAATGGTATCATTGATTCTTCTGATCCAGTTTCCTTCTCTAAGACCTACTACTTTAATGTCATTTTGGGTAAGGAATTCCATGATACGGGTTTCTCTTGTTTCACCATTATGCTTTAAATCCGGATTTGGATCAAGATAATGAGGATTAAGGTTGAACGGAACCAACCCCATACAGTCGAAACTTGGTGGATAAACGATAGGCATATCATTTGTTGTTTTCATATTCTGTCCACCGATATTACTTCCTGCACTGCAACCAAGGTAAGGTTTCCCTCCGGTTACATTTTCTTTTAAAACGAACATTAATCCTTCTTCATGCAATGTTTTAACCAATAAAAATGTGTTTCCACCGCCTGTAAAAAAACCTTTTGCCTGATGTAAAGCTTCGATTTTATCCTCAAATTCATGAAGTCCTTTTACTTTAATATTGATGGTTTCAAAAAAAGAACGGGCTTTTGCTGTATACTCATCATGGGAAATACCTCCCGGTCTTGCAAAGGGAACGAAAACAATCTCGTCAACTCCTGTATATAATTGGATTAATTCTTCTCTTAAATATTCCAGATATTCTCCACCAAAAAGTGTGGATGTAGAAGCTAATATGATATTCATAGGATATATGATTAATTAAAAATAGTTGAATGACAAAGATACCTCAATCCTCAACGAATCAAAAATTAATCTAAAAAAAACACGAATCCCGTTAATATTTTCTAAAAAAACTTAAAGCCTCTAAAATTTGAGCTTTTATGGAATTATTATTGAATTTTAGAAATCCGAATTATAAAATATAAGATTATGAAAATGCCGAAAATTCACATCAAAAATCTATTTGCAGGTTTAATTCTTGTAGGAAGCGCTGGTTTTTTAAGCGCACAAACCACTCAGACAGATAGTGCAAGTAGTACAGCAACTCAAGCTGCAGTTGCCACTCAATCTACTAATCCTACCATTGAAGGTCTTAAAAAACAAATCGAAGCCAATCCAAAAGATACAGAAGCCTTAGCCAAATTAGCAGGTGCTTATCAGGAAGCTTCAGATTGGACAAATGCCGTAGATACATGGAAAAAGATATCTGCTTTATTACCAGACTGGGCTCCATCTTATTATAGCCAGGCTTATGCTTATCAATCAGCTAAAGACGATGCCAATGCCAAACTTGCTTATGAAAAGTATATCGCCACGGTAAAACCTGAAGAAGTGGAGCAAAATAAAAAGAATCTGGCGTATGCTTATTTTTATATAGCCTTCGCCGAACAGCAAAGTGATCCTGGTAAAGCTAAGCAGCATATTGCAAAATCTCTACAGTATGACCCAAACAATCAGGATGCTATAAAACTGAGTAAAACTTTAAATTCATAAAGAAAACAAAATCCGGAACGTGTTCCGGATTTTGTTTAAAATATATAATAAAATTATACTTTTTTAGCATTAGGATTTAAACAAAGCCTATATTATCATACACTATCATTATTCACTTTGTCCGGTTTTGGTAATAAGCAATATCTTAAACTAAACATTAATTTATTGTATTTTTCTTCATTTTAAATTCTACTTAATCCTCTCCCAAACACTCTGTGGGATTCTTGATAAATCTTTCTTTTGAGATTTCATCAATGATATATACATATTATAGTTCTTAACCGCTTTTTCTTTTTCTCCAAGATTCCAATAGTTGTCTGCAAGATTAAGATATGCAACAACTCTTTCAGGGAATTTATTTGTAACTTGAGTTAAAATATTAATTGCTTGTTGATTACCATTTTTAGTACATGATAAATGATATGCAAGATTGTTATACATATCAACATTATTTTTAGTAATAGGTTCTGAAATAAGTAAATTTTCTATTTGAGAATCTGTAAAGTGAGTTGATTTCTTTTTATTGGATATGGCTGAATACATGTTTTCAAGATTTATTTTTTTAGCCAAATGAATATACATATCATCACATTCTTTAAAATGAATATAGGGGTTCATTGCATTTCCAGAATTTTGCATATAAATTGTGTCGTTGTCAAAGGATACACCTATATGATCAAAATTAAGATATAAACCTTCATCTTCCTTCGAAATCTTTACTATTCCTTCCATTTTCTTTTTCTTATTTATGCTGAAGATGTAATGATTATTTGAACTGATTTTTAAATTAAGTTTGCATTTAGACTCTATTGGTGAGTACTCTCCTGCAATGATTTGGGAGGAAATAAGATTATAAATAAAAAAAAATGAGAATACTAAGAATCTAATCATCATATTTTTCAATTTTGCTTTTGTTATTTTTCCCCCATTTGAGATTTTTAATATCACTTGTTGCATATTTATATTTTCCTATAGAACTTAGTTTATTTGTAGTACAATTTGTTTCAATTTTCATTAACCTAATTATAGACTTAACATTACTTTTTCTATGTTCAAACCCATTTAAGCCACCATTAATTTTTACAGAAATAAAAATTAAATCGTCCTTATCAGCATAGATTCCTAATTGTCTATTATTCCAAAACCATCCTGCTGAATCACACGTGTAAGTTAAATTATTTGCTACAATTTCTGGTGTATCTATTAAAGAAGGTTTTTGTAGGTGATTAAAGTAATCTTTGTAAGTATCTTTCCATGTCAATTGAATTAATCCTTTGCCTTTATATTTAGGACCATCTCCTTTTGTAGTATGACCATGTCGAATACATTCATTGTATCTTTCATAGCCTCTATTTAATTTCTTAATTTCTTGAGGGGTATATTTTTTCTTCAGTGCCTCCTCGATTTTTTTATCTTTTCTATAATTAGCATAGGGTCTAAATTCATTATAAGCTGCAAAATGTGTTGAATGGTCATAATCCCAACCACTAGCATATTCCATTGTGGTATTTAGCCTATCTGATTCAGTTTCAATTTGTGCGAGAAAATGAGCTTTTCTCATGCAGGTTTTAATATTGTTTTCTTTCATTGCATTATTTAAAGCTTCCGTAAAAGCTTTATAGCTCTTCATATCATCAGGTAAAGGGCAGTTTTTAGCTATAAATAGTTTTTTTGAATTATAGAAAGCTTTAATATCATCCTCAGAGAACTCTTTTTCACAAAAACATTTTTTGTCTTCTTTTTTGTCATCTTTCTTCTTCGGAGGTTCAGGTAATCCAGTTTTCTGCGGAGCCTGGGAATCCTGTGGGATACTCATTTCTCCCATTTCATTTTTTACCTTCAGCTCTTCTTCATAGAAATTGGCTTCATTATTCCTTTCCCAAACTTTTATTTTGTAGCGATGCTCACTTGCAGACATATCTTTTTGGGTCTGCATATACATCCCAGGACTTAATAATATGGATCTTTTAGTCTTTACAATACCATTTTTCTGAATAACCTGCATCGGTTCAGAGTTTTTTGCTACTTCTACATCCTGCCCGTTTACCGCATCATAAATCTTAAATTCAACATACTTCCCCCATCATATTCAACGTATAAATCTGAAGGTTTACACTATTCATGTATTTTAATTTACTGGTATCTTGTATTTTATATTCTACATCAAGAAAAAATACATCAATGATCTTTATTTCCCCATTAGCTTGCGGAGTAATATGCAGTTCTACAGTTTCATCCTTATACGTTGCTTTGAGTTGTAGGTTTTTACCTTGCAGATTTTGTAGAAATTTATAAGTTGTCAGTCTTCCCTTTTTCTGCCCTGAGAAAGGAACTTTTTCATATTCGCTGTATTCATTAGCCCAATAGACCTGCCATAGAATATCATTATCATTTACGGTATTTATGTCAGCAGTTTCCGTAAAGGTAACACCATATTCCGTAACTCCTCCAATCAATGGGAATCGTTCGCCGTCTATTCCTTTTAATATTTTTCCCATAGCCTACAAATAATATTGATTATCGTCATACTCAGCCTGAAACTCTTCAAAGTTAATCCCTGACATTACCTGATTCAATAATTCTGCGTCGGATTTTTGTATATTATTACTTCCCAGTAAGATCGTCTGCCCATGATGCTGTACAGAGATTTTTCCTCCAATGACGCACATCAGAAAAGAGGATTCTACCAGAACTTTTTTATCCATTACCTTTGTCTTTTCAAAGGGCTTTTGCCATAGTCCGGCTGGGGAAAAGGTACATGGATTGTTATTTTTAACGGCACAGCTTCCAAAACAGGAATTTCCCTCTTTAAACTGTACATCTTCTAAAGTAGCTGCCCATTTATCATTGCCCTTACTATTGAAAATAGATTTAGTGTGAGAGTTTACTTTTAAGGTAGCCGGGATAGTTCCCTTATCACAAAGACATTTTGCTCCGTCTACTATAAAGTATTCTTCCTTTCCATATTGCAGGGCTTCTTTTTTAGTTTGTCTCTTTTCCTCTCTTCCTTTATCTTCTTCGCTTATTTCTTTTATCTGTAAAGGTGGTTTGGGAGGTTTTTCTTGCTTCATCAGAAGCTCTGCCCCTTCACTTACTCCCATAAAAGATAAGATTAATTGGTGAATATGGGTTGCATTCTGATTATGAAAAGAATGTAGTTCAGTAACAGAAATCCCATAATCATGAGCAATGCTTTCTAGAGTTTCTCCCTTTTGAACAATATGTTTTATAGTTTCTTTCATCAGATGTTATTTTTAATAAAGATAAAAAATATGAGCTAATATTTTATTTTTTATCATCATAAAGGGAATTTTAAAAAAAAAAATATTAACTAATTATTTCTTTCCCAGATTCTAATTTTAATATCTTCTTGATATTCTCTAAAGTCAAAATGAAACATTATTTCATGGATCGTTTTATCTTCATTTAACAGAATATATCCTTTTAAGGTATTCTCTTCTTTTTGTAAAGATTTTCCATGCATTACTATTGCAATCTTTCCATTTTCGTCATTCACATCTTTAAGCTCCATATACACATGATAAGTTTCTTTTTTATTAGAAGAAGATATAGGGAAATCATATTCCAGTTCAACAATTCTGTTGTCTCCGTAATTTCCATATAGAGGGAAGAAGAATGTTATAAAGAACCAATCACATTGAAAACTTTTTAATAAATTCTCAGGGCTTTTATATAAGCCCTCAACTTTATGAATAAAATTAAGTGAAGTATCGCTGTTATAGAGTAACAGGAGATTAGGCTTTATCTGATCCCAACGAGAAATAATGTCCTCATGTTTATCTATTCTCTTTAGGAATCCAAATTGATTTGTAATTAAATTCAGAGGAAATAATGTGGATGAGCAATTTCCTACTAATTCTCCTATAAGGGTTTCTTCTAAATAGTCTTCATTCATGAAAACATTTTGTCTGTTAATTTGAATGGCAGAGTTGGTACTTCCACCTTTAGCAAGGCCACTGTATTCTGTGTCAAAGTCAAAAGCAAGAGTTTGGCTTCTATCTATTGTATTCTTTACATATTCATAGGTATACTTTCTTTGAGGAGTATCTGAGAAGGGAACGTGTAACAGGGTTGGAACTGTTGTGCTCATTTTATAATCTTTTTATCATTTGGTTATAACAAGTTTACGAAATTTTTAATCATCCCACAAAGCTGATATAATTAACCATATATATTATGACTATAAATAGATACTAATAAAAATAAAATTTTAAGAAAACTAGCTGAAAACTGTAACCTACTATCAAATTTTCAGGATAGAACAATTTTAATAATCATTATTTTATTCCCCTATTCAATCTTCTTTCCAAAGAAATCTATTTCTCCATGCAAATGCCTGATAATTTTTTCGACATTACGCTGAATACTTGCCTCCGTTTTCAGGTTATTGATATACTTCATCAGCTCATGTCTTCTTGATGGAATCAGTTTTTCAAAGTTGGCTGTTGCCACTGTACTGTCTCTTATAGCCTTTTCTAATTGAGGATGAATAGAAATGCTTCTTTCAACATCATCATATTCCATCACAACTTCAATCATTTCGCCAATCCTCTTGGGTGAATTTTTTAGCATGGTCAAATTCACATACAATCTCCATTCGCCCAAATATTTCATCAAATTTTGTTCAAACTCCTTTCCATTCACTGTTCCTTTCACCGGAATCGGGCTTTTATTCTTTCCAGAAGTTTCAAAAATTCTTTCAAGAACCTCTTCCGGAATAAAAACAAAAGGGTTGATTCCTATAATTTCTAAAGTGGCTTTAAAAGAAGGTTTCATGGGATTATGTTATAGATTATAGACAAAATTAGCTAATTAGATTTTATGTGCAATGAAATTTTTCTTTTACTATTACAATGATTACTTATTATCTATCACACTCATACTCTACTACGTCCCACTTCAACCATCGCCCGAAAAAATCATACTCCAGAACTCAATTAAATCACTTATCTTTGTATCAATAAATCTATTTAACAAAATGAAATTTTTTATTGACACAGCTAATTTAGAGCAAATCAAGGAAGCTAAAGATCTTGGAATCTTAGATGGTGTAACGACCAACCCTTCATTAATGGCTAAAGAAGGTATTCAGGGAGCTGAAGCGATCAAAAACCATTATAAAACGATCTGCGAGCTTGTAGATGGAGATATTTCTGCTGAAGTACTTTCTACAACGTATGAAGAAATGATCAAAGAAGGAGACGAATTGGCTGCAATCCACCCAAATATCGTTGTAAAAATCCCAATGATCAAGGATGGTATCAAAGCGTTAAAATATTTTTCTGATAAAGGAATCAGAACAAACTGTACATTGATCTTCTCTCCGGGACAGGCTCTTTTAGCTGCTAAAGCAGGAGCTACTTATGTTTCTCCATTCCTAGGAAGATTAGATGATATTTCTACAGACGGATTAAATCTTATCCAGGAAATCAGATTAATTTTCGACAACTATATGTTTGAAACTGAAATCTTAGCTGCTTCTATCCGTCACTCAATGCACATTATCGACTGTGCTAAAATCGGAGCTGATGTTATTACATCTCCACTTCCTCCGATCTTGAGCTTATTAAAGCACCCATTAACAGATAGCGGATTGGCTCAATTTATTGCTGATTCTCAGAAATTATCTTAATTACTGACTGTTATTTCAGATAAAACAAATCCCGGAACTTCGTTCCGGGATTTGTTTTATTTATTTTCTTCAATACTTTTCACGACCCTACAAGGGTTTCCTACGGCGACAACATTCTCCGGAATATCTTTCGTAACTACACTTCCTGCTCCTATTACTGTATTATTCCCAATCGTAACACCAGGTAAAACCACTACATTGCCTCCCAGCCACACATTATCTCCTACTGTAATCGGATGGGCATATTCCAGACCTTCATTTCTCTGTTTTACATCAAGCGGGTGTCCTGCCGTATAAAAACTGCAATTAGGGCCAATAAAAACATGATCACCAAATCTTACCTTTGCACAATCTAAAATCACAAGGTTATGATTGGAGTAAAAATTTTCACCTACTTGAATATTATATCCGTAATCACACCAGAAAGAGGGTTCAATACATAGATTTTCCTTTGTACTGCCTAATATCTTTTTAAGTAGTCGGCTCCTTTCTTCTGCATCAGAATTTTTCAACGCATTATATTCCAGGCACAGATCTTTACAAACCATTCGCTCCTGAATCAACTGTGCATCATAATTTGCGTTATATAAAAGTCCTGCTTCACATTTTTCTTTTTCTGTCATAAAGATTCAAAGTTTAAAGTCGTTTAAATGTAGATATATTAGCCTGTAAAAACAAAAACAGAACAACCTTTGGGATTATTCTGTTTTATATAAAATCATAATTTTAGTTTACCAGATCCGGTTGTATCGGATTGTTATCTTTTTGAAGCATCTCTTTTGTCCGCTTTTCCATTTCTTTAAACACCTCATTAGGGTCTGAAAATTCTTTTCCGTCTGTTGTTTTTATTTTAAAAGCTACTTTCCCACCAGCTTCACCACCATTTCTCATCATCAGTTCCCTCATATTCTTAGTAGGATCATTCACATAAGCCTTCCAGGCTTTTTTAAACTGATCTTTGGTTACTTCAATATCCTTACCGTCCAGTCCCAGTATTTTCACATTTCCTGGAAGCGTGAGCTCTGCATCTTTCTCCTGAGCTTTTATACTTTTATTCCCTACAAGCTGCATACTGTGAGAACCTGTAACATCTTCCAGTTTCACGATAAGACCTGGAAGCCCATAAAATATATAAGGTCCGTCCTGAATAGGAATGTCTGTGGTAAACCATGCAATCCAATCTCTTCCACCAAAACTTGTGGTTGCCTTCTGGGCATTGTATTCTCCTATTTTCTGCTTTTCAGGTAAAATTTTCCATTCTGGTTTTTTATCTTCCTTAATTTTGTATTTATCCATAGAAATACTTCTGAAAAGGTAAGTTTTAAAATCAGGATACTGCTTGGTTACCCTATAAGAAACCATTCCCGGCTTCTCACTTCTATTCATACTTATACTCCCGCTTCCAGCCTTCAATTGCTTTTCAAGATTAGCTCTTCCTATGGAATCTGCTACAAACTTATCCTGACTGTAATAGTTCGACCCATTTTTATCAATATCCAGCAACATCATTTCTTTCTTTACATCATCCTTATTGTTAGAATCCGGAATAAACTTATATTCATAGAAAAACCTGTTGAACTGTGCATTGGCAAAGACCCCCAGGAGCATAAAAAATAGAACTTTAGCTTTCATAATGTATGATTAAAAAGAGGCTTTGCCAATAGAGTATTGGCAAAGCCTGGTTGAACTTTATTTCTTTGTCTGAATTCTTATTTCATTCTGTGTGCCTCTTACTTTATTTTCCTTCATAATATTCATACTTTCAATATTCTCAGGTTTGATACTAAGAGCTTCTGCTTTGGAAACTTCTTTTCCATTGAGGAAGTATTTAGCTTCTTCCCAACCTCTCACATCATATCTTTTAACTCCATTCATGGTAATGTTTCCATTTCCATCTTTTTTGATAAAATCGGCTTGCAAAACCATAGTCTTGGGTGAACCATTGGCAGCAGTAAAGTTGATGTTCTTAAAATTCCTTCTTACATTATCAGCTTCCTGTCTTGCTTCTTCTGCTTCCACTTTTGCTTTATCGCTTTCTTTTTTAGTTTTATCAAATTCAATTCGTGCTTGCTCAGCAGCTACTTTTCCGATTTTTGCGGTCTCCCTTGCTATTTTTGCAGCTTCCTTTCCAGCTTTACTAGCTCTACTCGCTTCTATTGCTGCTTTGGCTCCTTCTATTGCTGCTTTTTCAGCTTCCTTTCCAACTTTACTGGCCTCTCTAGCTGCTTTGGCTCCTTCTATTGCTGCTTTTTCAGCTTCCTTTCCAGCTTTACTGGCCTCTCTAGCTGCTTTAGCACCCTCCTTTGCTGCTTTTTCAGCTTCTTTCTTTATTTTTTTAATCTCTTGTGGGGAAAGAGGATCCATATTTTCAAGATCCTTCATCTGTTTTTTCCATTCATCAGACTTGAAATATGCGTCCACTTCAATTTCAGCAGTAATACTGCCAATTTCAGCAGCCATAGAACTTATTTCCTCAATTTTCTTATTAAATTCTTCGCTGTCAGGATTCAGTCCATCAAGTTCTCTTTCTTTTTCCTTGATCTTTTTATCAAGTTCAGCCAATCTTTCTTCTTCTTTTGGAGAAAGAGATCCTGGTTCTGTAATTTTCTTTTGTTCTGCCTTTTCAGGACTTACGGTATCTTTTTTGATTTCTGAAACTGCTTTCTTAATAGATAAGTTTGTTTCTTCAATTTCTTTGTTCTTAGCATTTACCAGATAAGCAAAAGCTACTGTAAATAAAACCGGCAACGCTAGGATTCTACGCGCATACCCGAATTTGGTTCTTGGTTTTTGTAACATTTTAAGTCTTTTTTTAAGGTTTGAACTTAGAAACGGACTGGCAGCAGCCAACTGTGTTCCGGAAAAGTGGCTTGCTAAAAGCATCTGCGCAAATGCTTTGGTGTCCGAATGCTTCACGGCTTTTTGATCAGCCTGATACTCATGAATTAAACTAATTTCTTTTTTAATGATATGAAAGAACGGATTGAACCAGAAAACAGCGGTTACCACTTCAATAAGAATTCTATCAAATGAATGTTTCTGTTCAATATGTACCATCTCATGCTTTAAAATTTGTTTTCCGATTTCAGAATCCAGTGTAATGGTATTCTTCCAGAAAAGGTTTTTAAAATATGAAAACGGTGCTTCGGTCAGGTTTGTACGGTAAAAATTGATGCCGTCAAAACTTTCTTTGTGAAACTGTTCCTTAAACTGCTGAATCTTGATGATTCCGTAGATAAGCTTCCCTAAAAAATAGAGAGAAACCAGTCCCAAAGCTGAAAAAATAATGTTAAAATAAAGGTTACCATTGTCTAAGTTTTTTTCTGTATTAAAATTCTTAATTTTCCCAAGAAGCAAATACATCTCATTACTTACTTCTATTGTAAAATCCTCTATTTTGATAAGCGGCAACAATAGCGATATCAAAATGGCAGACAACAGATAGAATCTGTTATAATGATGGAATGTCTTGTCTTTTAAAGACAACTGATAGTACAGAAACATTACACCTGAACATAAAATTATTTTTCCAAAGTATAAAAGTAGAGCCTCCATGGTTATTAGTCTTTATGTTTGAGTTCGTCCAATAGCATTTCAAGATCTTCTACTGTCATTTCATTCTTTTCTACCAAAAATGAAACGGCACTTTTATAGGATCCTTTAAAATAATTCTTTACAAGGCTTTTCATTGTTTTCCCTGAATACTGTTCTTTGGTAACCAGTGGAAAATATTCATGCTGCCTTCCATGAACGTTATAGTCTACAAACTCCTTGTCCTTTAATACTTTTAAAATGGTAGAAACAGTATTGGTATGCGGTTTTGGTTCGGGAAAAAGATCAAGAATATCTTTAAGAAATCCTTTTTCCAATTTCCATACATATTGCATTACCTGCTCTTCCGCTTTTGTTAAAGTCTGGTTTTTCATATCCTGTTCATTTATCATTAATGTGATATATAATTCGCAACTTTTATATCACTAAGAAATTAGTTATACAAATGTAGAAATAAAATTGATTCAAACAACTATTTTTTTAGTGATAACCTAAAATACAATACAACAAACTGTAAATCAGGATAATAATTTTATTCAAATATAGTTTTTTTATCAGTAATGAAGGCTATATCATGAACAATTTCAGTGGTATAATAATGTCATCTATCATTTTCAAGTTCAAAAAGTATATTTTCAACTCTCCCAGGGAATCTCTTTTATAACAATCTTTTTATACTCGTAAATATCCATTCTCATAAATCCTAATAAAAGTCAGGTTTTTAGAGTGAAATTAAGCTTTCCCTTTCTTTAGAATTATTATAAATAATCTATATTTGCAACTTATTTATTTTTAATAAGACTAAATAATAATAAAATGCAAAAAAACAATAACCGGAAATCTAAAGGAACCTTTAAAAAATATATTTTAAAAGCCCATTTATGGCTAGGGTTGCTTTCAGGAATCATTGTTTTAATCGTTTCTTTGTCAGGTGCATTTTTTGTTTTCAATGAAGATATTACTGCAATATTGCGTGAGGAACACATCTTTCATGGAGAGAAGGATATTCAACATAAGAAGCCTATTCCTTTGCATGAACTAAAAGACAGGGTCAATTCTCAATTGAAAAATGAGATCGTAAAAGCAGAAGAGGTTACCATTCCTATTGATCCTGCCCGTTCTTATCAATTCGGACTGGTTAAAGGGAATCCTGATGGCTGGAATCACTTCAATAGTATTATCGTCTATAAAAACGTTTATGTAAACCAATATACCGGAAAGGTAATCGCCATATATGATGTAAAAAATAATCCTTTCTTCATCTGTATGGCCCTACACCGCTCATTATTATTAAGTGATAGTGTTGGAGGTACTATTGTGGGAGTTTCTACCATTATTTTTGTGATTATGCTGGTTACAGGGATTATCCTATGGTGGCCAAAGAATAAAAAAATGCGTAAACAGCGCCTATGGTTCCAATGGGAAAAAGTAAAGGGCTGGCGACGTAAGAATTACGATGTGCATAATATTCTTGGTTTTTATGCTTCCTTTTTGGCTATTATTGTGGCTATTACCGGTATTATGTATTCATTCCGTATTACTCAAACATGGGTATATATATTACTTAACGGCTTTTCTTCTGCTACTCCGGATTACAGCCAATACAAAACAACAGCTCCGGAATCGGTTGAAACTGTAACGACGATCGACCGTATTATAGAACAGGTAAAAATTCATTATCCTAAAGCTTATTCCTTTGGAGTTGATCTGGAAGATCATGCTGAAGCAGATCATAAACACGAGAATTTAAGCATTTGGGTCAAGGAAAAAGAATTTACTTATGCAGAGTCTTCCATGATGATTTTTGACGAACATTCAGGGAAGCTACTCTTTAACCGTCCTCACAAGGATAAACTTATGGCTCAAAAAGCAACAGATGCTACTTATGATTTACATGTGGGAGCCTTCTTCGGAATGCCTGGAAAAATACTGGCATTTATCATGAGTTTATTCTGTGCCTCGTTGCCCATCACCGGTTTTATGATCTGGTGGGGCCGTAGAAATAAAAAGAAAACAACAACCTAAAATCTATTATCATGAAGAAGCATTATATGTGGCTACCTTTAATGGCAAGCCTGAATGCCTACGGGCAAACAGAAAATCTGAACGACTCTTTGCAGGCAGAAAAAATTTCAGAGATTAGCAGTGTTGTATTAAAAGGTAACAAAGCGGTCTTTCAGCAGAAAGCCGATAAAATGATTTTTAATGTAGAAAATAGTGTCTTGTCTGATGGTACTACTGTATTGGAAGTCCTGGGCCAAACACCAGGTGTGGTCGTTTCGCAGGACGGTGAACTCTCTTTACGCGGAAAGAAAGGAGTAAGTGTGATGATTAATGGGAAGCTAAGCTCTTTATCTACTAAAGAACTCGCTAATCTATTACGTTCTACCAACTCTACCCTGGTAAAGAATATTGAAATTATTGCAAATCCTTCTTCCAAATATGATGCTGCCGGAAATGCAGGTATTATTAATATTGTCCTTAAAAAAAGTTCGTTGGAAGGGATGAGTGGCAATTATTATCTCAATGGCGGAAGAGGCCGGAAAAACAGAGTTAACACTGGATTGAGCTTAAACTATACCCGCAAAAAATTATCTCTACATGGCGATTATAGTTATACATTCCGTGGTGAAGAGGAAAGACGAAACTTTAACCAGATTTTCTTTGATGAAAAACAGCCTCAGCAGGTCATTCGAAGGACAGATCAGAATTCAACGACCAATGAACCTTTGACCTCTAATAATTTTAAGTTTGGGGCAGATTATGCGTTGAGTGATAAAACGACCGTTGGTGCTTTATTTGATGCGAAAATAGGCCGATATGAAGATTTTTCTAAAGGCGAAAATAAAATATTTCAACCTGCAGACAATCTGTTTGCTCATGTATTTTCTGACAACAGCAGCAAAGAAAACTGGTACGATTACACCTATAATGTAAAGGGTACTCATCTCTTCAACGATAAGGGTTACAAGGTAGATCTGGATCTGGAATATGAAACATCCCGTTTTACATCCCGTCAGAATCAGCTTTCGAATGCACTAGTCAATCAGGGAACAGAGAAATTTAACAATAGAAAAGGAAATATTGCTTCCCGCTTAAAAGTCTTCAATGCTAAAGTTGACTTTACATTGCCTTTTAGTGAATTGCATAGCCTGGAAACAGGACTAAAATCTACTTTAAAGTCTAATAATAACCCTTCGCAATATTTTGTACAGCAGGGTGAAGAATGGATCAATGATGATAAGGCAAGTAATGAATATGAATACAAAGAGCAAATACACGCATTGTATGCCAATTACAAGCTAAATCTGAAAAAATGGACGTTCCAATTAGGATTGAGAACTGAAATGACCCATACGGATATCAACCAGAAAACATCCCAAGAACAACGAAAAAGAGATTATACCAATCTTTTCCCAAGTGCATCAGTGAAATACCAGATGAATGACCAGCATGGATTTTATGCATCATACAGTAAGAGAATCAACAGACCGAGTCATTTCGACCTGAATCCTTTCCGTTTCTACGATGATCCTTTCAACTACTGGCAGGGAAACCCTAACCTTAATCCTGAGTTTACTCACGCCACTGAATTGGGTTATACATGGGGAAAATATATTATAGCATCAGCGTATTTTAGTGTAACAAATGATGTAATGACGGAAGTCTACAACTACCAGCCAGACACAGGAATTCTGGTAAAGACCCAGGACAACCTGAATAAATCTTATGTATATGGTGCCAACATTACAGCAACAACAAAGCTTTTCAGTTTCTGGTCACTTACTTCTATGTTTAATATATTCAATAATGAGTATAAGGGAAATTACCAAAATTATTCGGTAAACAGTTCTCAGCTCGCCTTTACATTGAATGCACAAAACAGCTTCAATATTGTGAAAGGCTTGAAAGCAGAGGCTAATGCACAGTATTTTTCAAAATCTAATATTGGCTTGTTTATCCGTGATGCTTATTTTGATCTTACATTGGGTGTTTCTAAAACATTATGGAAGGATAAAGCTACAGTAAAATTAGCCGTGACAGATTTATTAAAAACTAACAACTATCGCGTAACAGGAGATAATTTCAGTTCTACTATCCGACAGAAATACAATCTGGATAGCCGAGTGGTAACGTTGTCTTTTAATTACAAACTTTAGTTCTCTAAAGCCTCGACAAGGTTTCTTTTAACACAAACAAAAAAGCTGTTCTCAATAATTTTGAGAACAGCTTTTTTAATGAAATCTAATTATTTATTTCTATGCTATGATTAGTCATAAAACTTATCGAACCTTGCAAAGCCGGAAATATTATCTGGCAGCTTCATTCCTTTGGTTATTTTGTCTGTCTTTAGATCATATATCCATACATAGTTTCCTCCTTTACTAGCATTTACAGCAATGTATAGTTTTTTATCCTGAACGAACAGACCTTGTTCATAAGGTTCATCACCTGGCAGTTCATCCAATACACGAACCAACTGTCTGGTTTCCAGATCCACAATAGCGTAACGTCCATTATAAACATTTCCTAATGCCGGATCACGATACAGGACAACCATTTTATTATTACCAATATATTCGATCATTGTTTCCAGCACTTTACCTCCTACAATATCTGTAAGATTAATCTGATAGCCTGTATCCGGCGAAGCAGCACCTTTAAGAGTTCTCAAAAGATAAATTTTACTTGTTCCTGCTCCTACTCGTGGATAGCAGGCATAGTAAAAGACTTCATTATCTTTTCTGAAAGAAGTCTTATAATATGGAGAACCGTTAGCTACCCCGGAAGTTCGGCTATCTTTTACCGAATATTTTACTTTGAAAGTATTGTAATCGATTACCGCAAAGTTGTGATAATCTGGAGTGATCCATTTACCATTACGGAAACTATACTGCATATAGATCTGCCCATCCATATAAGTTATAGCACCTAGTGTATAGAAATTATAATCATTCGGGAAAGGTTCAAATCCTTCAATCTCTCCCTGGCGGATGATGCTAAGATCTGAAGCATTGAAAACACTATAACGAACATGCTGACCATCACCAGTCTCTCCTATAATAACCAATGTATGATCATCTACCCATACATAGCTGGAAATATCACTGATATACGTATAGGGAACTTCTTTTACAGTAGTGAGCCTATCCTGGGTATATTTAAACTTTTTGAATATTCCCTGATCGGTTTTGTAGTTATAGATAAAACCATTTTTTACAATATAGGAGTAGGTTCCTTTGGAATTGATCTCGTCACCTTCTTTGGTAATATCCATTGCTCCTTTGGTAAGATCATTGGTTGCCGTCATATAGTGCACAGTATTCGGCCAGCTTCCTAATGCGGAAAGCAGAAAATATTTATAGTCTTTTTCACCACTTCCGGAATCTCCGTAGTTGGGTTCATTTTCACAACTCATAATGGTTAAACATGCGAGTATTAAAAATATACTGTTTCTGAAATATTGTGTCATGATCTTTTACTTAAATAGATATCTGAATTTTATATAGAAAGCACGTCCTTGCTTCTGAAGTTTGAAATTGTCATACGCCAATGCATCACTAAGGTTGGTAACATCGAATGCGACATTATACCTTCCGTTCTTCATAGAATAGCTTATTCCAATGTTATGCAGCGTTTGTCTTGGGATAATGGGGATGTTTCTTGGATTCCCATAGGTTTTCCAGTTTTTGTAAAACCATTCGGTCATCTGCAAACCGTAATAAAGCTCTACACGACTTTCTTTCTGAAACCAGTCATCCTTACCAATGCTGACATTTAAATTTCCAAATAGCCAAGGCTGATTGGGAACATCTTTTTCGTAAGTTGCTGAAATTACATCGTCACTATTATTGGCAAATTTTGTATTGTCATAAGCTTTGTTGTAGCTCACATTCATTAATACATTCAGAAGTCTTTTATACTGATAGTTTAGTTCTCCTTCCAATCCACGGGTAAAAATATTGGATAGGTTTTCATATTTGAAGGTACTGTTATACAAATTAGGAACAGTATAAATAAAATCTTTGGTATCGCGTATATATCCTGCTCCCTCAATACGAAAAGCATGTTGTCCCCAGTGATGATTGAAGTATAAACCTACATTTACATTATCACTCGTTTCTGGCTTTAGATTCATATTACTGGTTACCGCTACTCCATCTCCGAAAATTTCTTGAGGTTCCACCAAACGATAAGAACGTTCAAATGATCCTTTTATTCCCAGTCCTTTTGTAATTTTTACCGTTGTGGCAAAACCATATCCCCAGCTGCTAAAATTATCTTTTACCGGATTATCAGTTCTCGTTACCGGATCAAAAACCATTTTTTGAAGTCCTACACTGTAATATTTACCAAAGAAAATATTAGTCCAATGCTTATTAAAAAATTCCTGTTGATAAGCCATAGATAGAATTTGCTTGGTCATCTTGGCCGGAGGTACATCTTTTTTCTCTTCTTCAAGTTGATTGAAGGTGATATTCTTTAGATAATCGAGAACATAATTGAAGATAAGCTTATGATGTTCAACGATTTTATATGTAGCTCCTACTTGCGAATAAAGACGGTCTTCATGCTGCATGATAATACTTCTTCCTCCTTTTTCACTGGTAGCAGAAGGCACATACGTACCATCCCAACTATATTTACGCATAAGAGTATCGGTTGCTTTCTGAATGCTTTTAGAGAAACCTGCATACACATTCACATCCAAATGATCATTGAAAAGATTAGCTTTTTTATACTTCATAAAGGAATTTTGAGCTTCTCCATTTTGCTTTACTCCACCATAAACAACATCCTGATTGGAACCTGTCTGTATCTGTTTATCGAACACTGATTGAGATACTCCAACAAAGAAAGAATCTGCCCAGCTTTTGTTTTCTAGTCCAATTTCAGCCATCCCAAAAACAGACTGATACCGGTCATTAAAACGTTTTAGATTTCTGAGTTCGTACTCGTTTTTGGCTCCGTTCCATATTTTCATATCCTTCATCAGGTAATTGTTATCCGAGTGGTTATAAAAACTGTTGACGCGAAGAATCAGCCCTGTTTTATCATCTTTAAACTGCCCGTTCAGATTGATGCGCTGTGTATTGAAAGACCCTAAGCTCAGACCAGCATCCAAATAATTTTTACTACTGGCTGGAGTAATGATATTTACAGCTCCTCCCATTGCATCAGTACTTAGGTGAATAGGAACCACTCCTTTGTAGATTTCTACACGATCAGCCATATTTACAGGCAGTGTGCTCAGATCTACTCCTTTCCCAAGCATTTCCAAAGGAACACCATCTATAAAGAATTTCACGGCTTTCCCGGACATTCCGTTGATAGAAAAGTTGTAATCGGAACCTACACCACCCTGCTGGCGGACTTTAATTCCAGTAGTTCTGTTCAAAACCTGATTAAGATCGGCTGTCGTATTAGCCAATTTAGCAACATCAATAGCATTAACGGTAAAAGCACCGTCTTGCAGTGCTTTCACTTTGCCTTTGCCATGTACAATAACTTCTTCAACCGCTCCATGATCTTCTATTAACTGAATATTTACCGGAGATGTTTCGTTACTAAAGTTGACTCTCTTCTTGAAGTTCTTATAGCCCGCCACACTGAATACCAATGTGGCCTCTCCTTTTTTGTAATGAATCCTAAAATTTCCATTTTGATCGGATTGTGTTTTAATTTTTGTGTTTTCAATAAAAATATTGACTCCACTTAGTCCCTGTTTTGTGTGATTCTGCACCGTTCCAGACATTGAAAAACCAGCATCTTGTGCGCTAATTCGAGAAATGGAAAGGCTAAAAATGAGAAAAATAAAAATACGTTGATACAATTTCATTATTTATAATTATTATAAATAGCAAAATTAACCGTTACCTATAAATTCTCAAAGAAAAACGGGTTTTTATTTTTAATTATTCTAATTAGGTTTAAAACGAATATTTAAACACAAAACATAAACAACTAATAATCAATATTAAAATCCAGTCATCCAATTACAACATTCTATTTAATATGAAAAAAATCATCTAATCTAAAAACACGATTCTACAAATATTCTTAATTATTATTGGGTTTTCAAAAAAATAGATAACATTTCTATCAATCATTCGGACATAAATAGGGGAAAAAGTTAAAAGACCAACCTAAAAACAAACAACACAGCCTATTAATAAAAGCTGTGTTATTTTTAAAATTTTTAATTAAGGCTTTACGATGGCCCATCCTTCATATTGCCGGAGAATAATTTCCCCGTTTCCTGAAGGCGTATAATGAATAAATTTGTATAATTCATCTTTTGCAATCTGCTTTTCTCTAAGGGTATTTTCACACTGCAAGAATACAACTCCTTTATCTTTAAGTGATAAAAGCTGAGATTCATAGGTATTGTTCTTTTTAAAAATCTCAACCCCACCACCAAAAGCAAGCAAAACGATTTTGAGTTTATTTTTCAGGCGAGGATCTTCCAGAGCATTGCCAATATTTCTAAGCACAGCGTCCATTTTATTTTTGTCAGATTCATTTATAATATACATCGCCTGATAGGATTTATGAGTTGCTTTGGCTATTTGAAAATCTTCCATACTTATTTTTTGAGCATTGATGTTGAGGGATAAAAATACCATAGATAGTATTAGAGCTTTAATCCCATTTTCCTTGATCTGTTTTTGTAAATGATTCATATCTTTTATTTTGTTGATAGTTCTTTTAATGCTTCATAAATCTGAGGATCATTAAAATCTCTCATCCCTTGAATATTGGCTTCCAATTGACCACTCTTATTATAAATCAATGTAGTTGGGACTACATTTTGAAAAAGACCGGATGATACAGAGCTTCCGATTCCGTATACAGGAAGATCTAATTCTCTTTGTATCATAAACTTTTTTGCCTTCTCTAGGTCTCCTTCTATATTAAGCATTACAAATACAATATCTTCTTCTTTTAGCTTTTTTTTAAGTTCATTGATAGAAGCCATTTCTTCTACACAAGGCCTGCACCAGGTAGCCCAGAAGTTGACAAAAACTACTTTACCTTTCAGATCACTTAATGCTATTTTCTGTTTTTTTTCATTTATAAAAATGAGATCATCATTGGTAATAGTGGAAAGAATTTCTAAATTTTCATGGTTTAATTTAAGATGAGGTATTTCCGCAAAAGCTAAATTCTGAAACAACAGAATGCTTATTATAGCAGGAATAGAATAAATATTAGCTGTATTTTTCATTGTAAATATTTTATGCACCTTGCCGTCCATACATTGAAAGACAGCAGAATGCTAGCCATCCACACAGGATGCCTAAAATGTTCTTAAAGATTTTATAGATTATTTATTACCGGAGATTCCGGTAGAATGAGTATATATTTTTAATACACTACAATCAGTCACTTAATACAGTTTTCTGAATCAAATGATAAGTTTTCGGTATTGCAGAAAAATAGAAATTGTTTTCCCTATTTTGGAAGTGTTATACAACGGATGACTGAATTCTTTTTTGAAAGTAAACAGCCCACAAAAGGCAACAAAGGTAAATACTAACTCCTCAGCATCAGAAGGCATCAGATCTTTCAGACCGTGGTCTTGAGACAAGGTTTCTTTTTCTTTACAGAATTTGCATTTTAAAGACGAAGCTACAGAATGATAATTTCTGTTAGGAATAGAAGACTGGCTGTTTGAAGTTCTATCAACATTCAACAACTGCTTGATACTATTCTTTACCGCACATGAAGAAATAATAATACAAAACGTAAAAACCAAAGCAATACTAGTTTTCAATCGGATATTTGTATGTAATTTCTCTAAATTCATTGGCAGCAAAAATATAGTATTTGTTTAAATAAGAAAAGTTTTAATCACTTTTAATTCACATTTCGCAACAATTCATTACCAAGATGATTGAAATAAAGACTTAAAAACAACCATTTTTACAACAATGAACAACATACATTGTAGATTTGTTAAAATTTATTAAATAAAATTAAAATGAATTTGTTAAAACCGGGAAATTATATTTATTTTAGTGCCTTAAAAATTTCTCATGAAAAGATATAATTTACTGATTGTACTACTGCTGCTCATTTTTAACGTTACTACAGCACAAAAGAAAAAATCCCCTGCTGCTGATCTTAGCATACTAAAGGATACTAAATCTAAAATTGAAGCTACAGTTCCATTAGTCATTCAACATCTTCAGGCCATTGCTACAAAAGAAGGCGACAATAATATCGTTATCAACGGAAAAACTGCACTGGGAAAAGAATATGGCATCTTAGAATCTGAATGGTTTTTATACAGAAACAACATGAAGAACTGCATTATGAACAATTCTTCCAAGAAAGCTAAAAAATGTATGGAATACCATACTCTATATCTTAGAAATACATTTATCAATTATAACAACTATATTTCTAATCTTACCAGAAAGAACGGATATTTAGGTGTAGAAGGTGATACAAAATTTGAATTCAAGCCCGCTGAAATTGCAACGAAGCTTAACGAAGCTTATTTTAATGCTAATGATGCGGCAGGAAGAATGAAAGCAGATCAAAAAAGAGAATTCCTGGGAGCAACCATGAGTGACGATAATAAACTTACTCCTTACGCTCAACTTGCTCAATAATATACAATTTAAATCCCGCCTCAAGCGGGATTTTTTTATAGGGTAAATACATCTTAATAACACCTTACAAAAAACACTTTTTGCACAGTAATAATTCTATAGCAATGAGAAATATATAAAATGGTAAAAATCCAGTAAAATAGAATAGATATAGAAAAAAGAATGCTGTTTTTAATATGACAAAAAATCCCCGCCAAAAAGCAGTTTTGTGGTACTAATCATAAAACTTGGGGAAAAAGTAGAAATAAGGCGGAGATAATTTGCATAAACTCTACAAGATCAACTGTCCTACCCTTGATCTATAAGAGCAGTACAAAAATAGGACTATGTGCCCTACCCATAAAAGAATAACTGTAGAATTAAATGACGGTAATTGTAGAAATAATACTACTTCTCATTACGTATAAATAAGGATCAAAGGCCGACAGGATATTATTCTGCTTCCCAATTCAGCTTTCTATTTCCATCTATTTCCACCAATGATAATAATTGTGCAATCCATCATACTCAAATCCGCAACGAGGATATAAAGTATTTCCTACATCATTTGTTTTCTCCGTTTCAAGCATCAATCCACAAGCTCCAGTCTCTTCACACCATTGCTTACTACGATCAATCAACGCTACAGAAAGTCCTTTTCCTCTATAATCAGGATGAACAAATAAATCGCTTAACAACCATTGTTTTTGCAATTTGGTATAATGAAACAGTTTGTACAACTGTACAAATCCTACTGCATTTCCCTCAACGTAAACAAGAAAAATATCCGATTCACTGTTTAAAAATCTTTCTTTGAGAAATGCTTTTCCTTTTTCCACATCCGATTCTTGTCTGTAAAAAATACGGTAAAGGTTAAATAATTCTGCTGTTTCATGAAGATCCTCAAGACTTGCTTTTTTAATCGTGTAATTCATTGTTATCTATATTTTTAATTAACACTGCAAAAGTATCTTTATACAGGACTGCGCTTATCATCCAGATTTAAGTTATAAAGATAGTCCAGAGAGACAAAAACTGAATTCAAAAACATTCTCCATCAAACAAAATACCGCATGTTTTGGATTTTATACATGCCATTGAGTTCAGATCTTTGTGAAGTAAATACAAAACAATGACAGATATACTTCAAAGAATTCAAGATACAGATTGGCATTCCATAACGGAATCTATGCATCAAAACGGATACGCCATCATCCCTAAATTACTATCTGATGAGGAATGTGACACACTATCTTTGAATTACGACCAACCTGACTTCTATCGAAAAACTGTTGTAATGGCACGGCATCGTTTTGGTCTGGGTGAATATAAATATTTTAACTACCCACTGCCTGAACTTCTGCAAAATCTACGTACTCACATCTATCCGCATCTCGCTCTTATTGCCAATAATTGGTTTAAAGCATTGAATATTCCGATTTCATTTCCCTCTGAACACCATTCGTTTTTGGAGCAATGCCACTCTAATAATCAGAAAAAAGCAACTGCTTTGATTTTAAAATATGGTGAAGGAGGTTTCAATACTTTACATCAGGATTTATATGGCGATATTTACTTCCCCATTCAGATTGTATTGATGCTAAGCGATCCGGATAAGGATTTTACAGGTGGTGAGTTTGTTCTTACCCAGCAAGTTCCGAGAGCTCAATCTAAAGCAATCGTTTTAAAACCTAAGAAAGGAGATATTCTTATTTTCACTACTCATTTTAAACCTGAAAAAGGAGTAAAAGGATATTACAGAGTCAACATGAAACATGGAGTAAGTGAGGTGAAAACAGGAAAACGATATGCTTTGGGTATTATCTTTCATGATGCAGCGAATTGAGAAGTTGGAAGATGGAAGCAGGAGGCTTGAAGTTTATATTAGATGGAAAAACAATCATTATTAATGAATTCAATTGATTATAAAACAAAAATATTTAAGCTTCAAGACTCAAGAAACTTCCTTCTTTCAGCCTAAAGCTCCCCTCGGAATACCTTATCACCTTAAAACAATCCCCTATTTAAACTTCGGCTTCAAGAAACTTCCCTCTTCCAGCCTCCAACTCCCCTCCTAATACCCTATCTCCTTAAAACAACCCCCTATTTAAACTTCGACTTCAAGAAACTTCCCTCCTCCAGCCTCCAACTCCCCTCCTAATACCCTATCTCCTTAAAACAAYCCCCTATTTAAACTTCGRCTTCAAGAAACTTCCCTCYTCCAGCCTCCAACTCCCCTCTAAAATATGCTACTACATTCACAACTTTCAGCCTCTACCCTAAGAAGCAAAATCCGAAACCAGGAAATTCGTCTGAGTGGAAATAAAAAACTGAAAATCTATGGATTATTGGGTTGTAAGTCAGGGAAAAGAATGAAAAAAGAGAATCGAATATTCTTTAGTGATAAAGCAGAAGCCTTACAAAACGGATATCGACCTTGTGGTCATTGTATGAGAGAAGAGTACCAACAATGGAAATTTGATCAGCAATGTTAAACAAAAATGTAAATTTTATGTAAATTAGTAGTTTTCAAATCATTAAAAACTAATTTACAAAATGAATCCGGAAAACAATTATATAGATATCAACAGAAACTCATGGAACAATAGAACAGAAACACATATAAATTCTGAATTTTATGATGTTGATGGCTTTTTAAAAGGGAAAAGCTCGCTAAATGATATTGAACTAGGTCTCTTAGGTGATTTACAAGGAAAATCAGTATTACACTTGCAATGTCATTTTGGGCAGGACTCTATTTCGCTAAGCCGATTGGGAGCAGAAGTTACAGGAGCTGACTTATCTGATAAAGCCATCGAAAGTGCTCAACAACTGGCACATGATACAAATTCAAACGCCCAGTTTATCTGCAGTGATATTTATGATCTTCCTAATCATTTGAATAAGCAATTTGATATTGTTTTTACCAGCTACGGAACTATTGGCTGGCTTCCGGATCTGGACAAATGGGCAAAAGTAATTTCTCATTTTCTAAAGCCTAATGGGAAGTTTGTTTTTGTTGAATTTCATCCTGTGGTTTGGATGTTTGATGACAATTTTGAAACGGTAGGATACAGATACTTTAATTCAGGGGCTATCGTAGAAACTGTAAGCGGTACTTATGCTGACAGAGAGGCCGATATCTCAGCATCCACCGTTACCTGGAACCACGGGCTAGGTGAAGTAATGAACAGTCTTATCAAAAACGGACTTGAAATCAACAACCTGGATGAGTTTGATTATTCACCCTACAACTGTTTCAATGGAACGGTTGAATTTGAGCCTAAAAAATATAGGATAGCTCGTTTGGAAGATAAAATTCCTATGGTTTATTCTGTAGTGGCAACTAAGAAAAGTCACTAATTTACCTTTTCTAAGACCTGCAAGAGCTCTTGTAGAAAACGCAATGACACAAAGTGCTAAAAATACAGAGTTTTTTTAAAAAGTTCTCAAGTTATCTTTAGCTTATAACATTCTATGTATCTATGTGGCTCTAAATTATTAACCACATAGGCACATAGATTTATATATAACTAGAATTATTCGTGCATTAGTGGCTAATTAGCACACAATTTTATCGGAGATAAAATCCTTACGTCTTAAAAATAACAGAATTGTACATGACCTTGCGCCCTTTGCAATTTCTAACTTATCAGATTGTATTTCAAAAGTGAGATTTGTTGGTAACAACAGGAAATAAAAAAAGAGAAGCAACCTAAAGTTACTTCTCTCGTTGAGTAGCGGGAACCGGACTCGAACCGATGACCTTCGGGTTATGAGCCCGACGAGCTACCTACTGCTCCATCCCGCGGTATATTTTTAGAGTGTTTACCGAAAACACTTGCTTAGTAGCGGGAACCGGACTCGAACCGATGACCTTCGGGTTATGAGCCCGACGAGCTACCTACTGCTCCATCCCGCGGTGTATTTTTAGAGTGCTTACCGAAAGCACTTGCTTAGTAGCGGGAACCGGACTCGAACCGATGACCTTCGGGTTATGAGCCCGACGAGCTACCTACTGCTCCATCCCGCGGTGTATTTTTAGAGTGTTTACCGAAAACACTTACTTAGTAGCGGGAACCGGACTCGAACCGATGACCTTCGGGTTATGAGCCCGACGAGCTACCTACTGCTCCATCCCGCGGTGTATTTTTAGAGTGTTTACCGAAAACACTTGCTTAGTAGCGGGAACCGGACTCGAACCGATGACCTTCGGGTTATGAGCCCGACGAGCTACCTACTGCTCCATCCCGCGATATTGGATTGCAAAGGTACGAATATTTTTCACAAATCCTAATTTTTCTTTTAAATAAAGGACTTTTATGAAAACTATTTTATTATTTGTATCTTTGTTTTATGGCAAAGATATTAAAAATTTATCCCGACAACCCACAGGAAAATCTTGTGAATGAAGTCATTAAAACATTAAATAATGGCGGATTGATTATCTATCCTTCCGATACAATTTATGCACTTGGCTGTAATATTTTTGATATAAAAGCCATGGAAAAGTTGGCTCAATTGAAAAAATTAAAGCTTGAAAAGTCAAAATTCTCAATTATTTGTAATGATCTGAGTCACCTTTCCGACTTTACAAGACCTATTGATACTTCAGTGTTCAGGTTTCTGAAAAGTCATCTTCCGGGGCCGTTTACTTTTATTCTTGAAGCGAACAAAAGTTTACCTTTAGCTTATAAAGGGCATAAAACAATTGGTATTCGTGTTCCGGATCATCCGATTCCACAACTTATTGTAGAAAAATTAGGACATCCCATTGCTTCAACCTCTATTAGAGATGATGATGAAATTATCGAATACTCTACCGATCCTGAACTCATCGCTGAAAAATATGATCATCTGGTAGACATCGTTATTGATTCAGGCTATGGTGATAATGTGGCTTCCACTATTGTAGACCTTACTTCTGGTGAGCCGGAAGTTATTCGTCAGGGAAAAGGAATTATTTAATTCAAAGTTTTGACGTTTAAAATTCAAGGTTAAGAATTACGGTTGATAGGTTGTATGGGGCTTAATGGAAAATATTCTTTAGGAATTCTGCTCACATTTGTGCTTTTAGGTATAGTGATGCTATATGTATTCCCTGTTATCAGTATGATTACAGGGGCAAAAGTCGTTACAGGCAATACATTCTTTCTTAGCAGACTTGCTATATGGGCTGTTTTACTCATTCTATTTCTGTACAGTCTCTTTATTGAAAAGGGTTCTTTTTTACTTCAACAAGAAAAGAAGTTCTCTACTGCCTTCAATATAAAATCTGTCATCGGTTTATATCTTATCTGCGTTTTTGGAGGAGCCATTCTGAATGTATTGATTCAGTTTTTCATCCATAAAGAAGACAGCAGTAAAATTCTGCAATTCACGACCATTTTTAAAAATGATTATTTTTTAATTATTTTTACATGCCTTACAGCAGGCATTGTTGAAGAGCTTCTGATGCGAGGTTATATACAACCCAGGGTTGAGAAAATATATAACAGCCCTCTTTTGGGGATCTTAGTTTCTGCTGCTTTATTTGGAATTCTGCACAGCACTTACGGAACCATTGGTCAGGTGGTAGTACCTTTCTTTATTGGAGTCGTTTTTGCTATGTTTTATAAAAAATATTCAAACATTAAAATTCTGATAGTCTGTCATTTTATGATTGATCTGATCTCATTGATGGCCATGAATTTTATTGATTTTAAACATTTATCTGTATTTTAACATTATGAAAATTGTAACATCACCTGCCAAATTAATGAATGTAGAAAATTCAACGGATCTGTTGAAACCCACTACTCCTAAATTCATTGAAGATGCAGCTTTTATACAAACTTATTTAAAAGAAAAATCACCCAAATATCTTTCTGAGCTTATGGAGATTTCGCCAAAGCTTGCTGATGAAAATTGGGAAAGAAATCAAAAGTGGAAATCAAAACCTACTGCCAAAGAATCTACTGCTGCTATGTTTGCTTTTACAGGTGAAGTGTACAGAGGATTGGATGCTAAAACACTTGATAAAGATGCGGTAGATTACCTTCAAAAAAACTACAGAATACTTTCCGGATTGTATGGCCTTCTAAAGCCTTCTGATAAAGTAATGCTTTACAGATTGGAAATGGGACGGCCTTTTGAATTCGATCAGTACAAAAATTTGTATGAGTTCTGGAGAGAAAAAATCACAGAACAGCTGAATTCTGAAATGAAAAAAGGAGAAATTCTGCTTCACCTTGCCAGCAATGAATATGGAAAGGTTATTGATCGAAAAAAACTGAATCATAAGGTTATTGATTTTGATTTTTATGAATTAAGAGAGGGTAAACTGAAAACCATTGTAGTCTACACAAAACATGCAAGAGGTCTCGTGGTAAGATTCTGTGCAGAAACCAATGCCCAAACCCTGGAAGATGTAAAAGCTTTCAACTATGAAGGGTACAGAATTGATGAAGAAAAATCTACAGACACTAAACTTGTTTTCACGAGATAAATGACAATTTCAACATTTAAAAAATATTTCAAAGCAGAACTTTCCGACCTTTATACTGAGTCGGAAAGCGCTTTTTTAGCCTCAATATTTATCCAGAAAATTACGGGCTTTGATTCTTTTGAGCAAAGAAGATTTTCAGAGCAGGAGCTTCTGACAGATGATGAGCAAAAGCTTAGTGAATTGATTTCAATTTTAAAAACAGGAAGACCTTATCAACAAATTCTTGGTGAGACAGAGTTTTACGGAATGAAATTTCTAGTGGATGAAAATGTATTGATTCCCCGCCCGGAAACAGAAGAGCTGCTTGAAATAGCCATTCAGGAAATCAAAAATTTAGAATCTAAGACCTTAAAGATTCTTGATATTGGTACCGGAAGCGGAGTGATTCCTTTGGTTTTAAAGAAACATTTTCCTGACGCTGAAGTATCATCAATAGATTTTTCTGAAAAAGCACTTGAAACAGCCAAGCGAAATGCAGCATATCATCAGCTTGACATTCAATTTATTCATGCTGATTATCTTAATACTAAACTGACTAAAGAATATGACGTTATTATTTCAAATCCGCCCTATATAGGTATTGAAGAAGAGACAGAAATTGCCGATTCGGTAAAAGGATTTGAGCCTACAATGGCGCTTTTCTCTCCTACATCTGATGCTTTGATTTTTTACAGAAAGATTGCTGAGGATTCCAAAAATCATTTGAAAAGTAACGGACTTTTATTTTTAGAGATCAATCAAAAGCTGGGGCCTGAAACATTGGAACTATATCACTATTTCTCCAACGCACAGTTATTAAAAGACTTATCTGAAAATGATCGGTTTATTTACGGAAGAAAATAAGTAATTTTATCCTCTATAATCACCATATATCACAGAAATCATGGTCATCAAACCGCACAATGTCGGAAACAGGCAAATTGCAGAAGTAACTTCGGAGCAAATCATTATTCAATCAGCAGAAGATGGATTGGATCTTATGGGAAACATCTATTATCAAGGATTTGATAAAGTAGTTCTCTATGAAAAAAATATCACTCCCGATTTCTTTGATCTGAAAACCAAAATTGCAGGAGAAATTCTGCAAAAGTTTTCCAATTACCGTATTGGATTGGCTATTGTTGGAGATTTTAGCAAATATGAAAGCAAAAGCATGAAGGATTTTATCTTTGAGAGTAATAAAACAAAGCACGTTAATTTTGTAGAAACACTGGAACAAGCTTTGGAGAATTTTTCAGGATAAATTACTCCCTGTATTTCCTCTGTTATGGTGAGCGAAGGGAAGCAATCTCATCGTTGAAATGCCCTGGAATTTCTAGATTGGTTAAGAATTTGCGAATGGTTTTCTATACATATTTCTATTTAGAGATTCCTCTCTTTTTAGTCTTAAAATACTGAATAGCTTCTTCTATTGCTGTATCAATCGGTTGATATTGAATATCCAGTTCCTCTACTGACTTTTGATTAGAATAATAATTATAAATCTGAAATGCTTTCATATTAGGAGTATTAAGATTGGTTTTTATTTTTAATTTTCTAAGAACATCTCCTTTCCAACCTAGAATATTCAACAATATATTGGGAATAGGAATCATAAAAGGGTTTTGGTTCGTGATTTTGTTTACTTTTTCAAAAAATTGCTTGTAGCTTAGATTCTCGTTCGCTAATAAGTATTTTTCTCCGTCTTTTCCTTTTTCCATTGCTTTCACTACTCCACGAGCGGCATCTTCTGCATGTACAAAATTCTTTCCTCCTTTAGGATAGAAAACAAGTTTCTTTTTCCAAACCCAAAAAATTAGCTTTCCTGAGCTTGGCTTTGCGTCATAGGCTCCAATCATAAAGGTAGGATTCAAAATGATGATTTCCATCTTATTATTGTTTTCCAAAAGATCATTTTCGGTCTCCAGTTTGCTTTGGGCATACAGAGAATGGGTAAAAGGATATTTTTGAGCTTCCTGCTCATTGCCAGGAGCGTTTTTGGTTCCGTATCCCAAGGTATTCGCTGAACTTACAAATAAAAATCGTTTTACACCATAAGTTTCTGACTCATAGAAAAGATGCATTGTCATGCTATAGTTTATTTTTCTATACTCTTCGTAATGGATCAGGTTCTGATTTGTTTCTGCAGCTATATGAATAACACAATCTACCTCTGTAAGGTATGATGAAAGGTCTGACATAAGCTCTCCTTCAACCAACATTAGGTTTTTATTTTCTTCACCCAGATATTTGCTTTTCTGGCGCACCAGAGCAATAACAGAATAACCATCTTTTAATAATTTAAGGATAACATTGGCTCCCAGAAGCCCTGTAGCTCCGGTTACAAAAACTTTTTTCATGCTTCGATCTCTCTTTTAATGGCCTGGGTCATAAGAGGAAGTTTTATCCATATCGGAAGAATCTTCATCATCAGCCAGCTTATTGGGTTGACCATAATTACGGAATCTTTTTTAAATAACCGCTGAATACATCGTGCTGCTACTTTATCAGGATTTAAAAGCGTCAATCTGCCAAAGAAACCTTGTTTTTCAATTCTTTTGCAGACATCTTCGTTGGTTTTCATGGCACCGGGATTCACCACACTTACAAAAACGCTGGTATCTTTTAATTCTTCATGTAGACCTCTTGAAAAGGAATGGATAAAACTTTTAGAAGCAGGATATACGGTTTTAAACCCTATCGGAGAAAATGCTGCCATACTTGAAACATTTAAAATATAGGCTTTGGGCTGTTTTAAAAGATTAGGAAGCAGCTGATGGGTAATTAATGATGTAGCAGCTACATTGACCTGCAGAATGGTATTGATATAATCAGAACTTACTTCAGTGAATTTTCTCGTACCTCCAAGTCCTGCATTATTAATCAAAATATGAATTTGAAAAGATGAATTAAGCCATTCTGTAAGCTTCATCACATTTTCATTAACGGAAAGATCCACTTCATAATAATGAGCTTTTATATGGTATATTTCTTCAAGCCTATGAGCAAGTTCTTTTAAGTTTTGGTGGGGAAGACTTACCAGAATGACATTGATATTTTTCCGGGCTAGATTTTCAGCAAAGGCTTTTCCAAGTCCTTGGCTGGCTCCTGTTATCACAGCGTATGATTCTTTAGTATCCATAAGATTAAATTTTACAGTACAAAGCTATGATGGAAGTTACTTTTGAATGTTCCGAGTTATCTGAACGAACTTATTTTAAGCAAAAAGGCGAAATATATTTAAATAATTAAAAATCAACAACATAAATACCTTACAAAAGTAAAAGTTTATAAATCAGAACCTATTTTTAAACTCAGAAGGGGTCTGTCCGGTTAATTTTTTAAAGGTGGTATTAAAAGATGTCTTTGAATTGAACCCTGATTCGTAAGCAATTCCAAGAATGGATAGTTTGCTGTTGGAATCCTTCAGAAGAGTTTGAGCATATTCCACTCTGTACTCGTTTACATATTGGAAAAAGTTCTTTTGGAAGCCAGTATTAATCACATACGATACATGGTGGGTAGAAACGGATACCATTTCTGCAAGCTTGATAAGATTCAGCTCACTATCCAAGTAAGGTTTCTGAATTTCCATAATGCTTTCCAGCTGTGCTTTGATCTTGATAAGGTCTTCATCAGGGATCAGTTTCTTTTTTACTTCTTCCGAATCCGTATTATCCTCAATAGAAATCAACTCTTCCCGTTGTTTTTCTTCTAGCGGATAAATTTCTTTTTGCTTCAAAGAATAATATCCCACACAATAAATGACCAATAGAAATACAACATTGATAAAAAAGTTTAACGATTTAGGATCATAAAATAGATTATAAACGGCATAGATAATGTTCACTACAAGAATTACCAGAATAATGTATTCGAGCCAATTCAGGTTGATTCCTTCTGTATTGGAAGAGAACTGCTGAATTTTCTGTTGATGTTTTCTGATCGTAATGTAAGAAAGTACGGTATAGAATAACGCCTGAACCAGGATCAGGATGATACTCAGGAATTCAAAAGGAGTGGTATACCCAAGACTTGACAATACAAGACAGGTCAGGAATGCCGTCGGAAACAACAAAAACTTGAGATCTGTAAGTTTAAAGGAAAAAGAAGGATTCGTATAAAATAATACACTGAAGTAAAAAAAGATAGGAGTAGAATATTGTATAATACGAACCAGAAAAAGGGAATGAAATTCTACCATTGAACCTGTTATCAAAACAAGAACTTCATCCATCCAGAAGGTAGACCAGAGAAAAAGAAAGATTCCGAACCAGAAGTTTGCTTTTCGGTTTACTTTTAAAGGATTCGCAATGTTCAGTAGAGAAAGCAAAACCAATGAACCATAGATAAGTATCACGATGAAACTGTTGAATTCTGATGTGTTCATTGGTTTTGATATTTTAGATTAAAGATAAGCTTTATCTTATTCTCTTCCTGACGAAAATCTGATATCCCAGATAAATTAATGGTAATGACATTACTCCAAGATAGAGAATATTATGCATTGCCAGCTGCGGATGCAGTACAACAGAGTAAACAAGCCCAAAAAATGCTCCTCCAAGGTGGGCAGCATGTCCCAGATTATCCCATTGCTTAGGGTTTAGCATCATGTATACGGAATATCCGAAATACAATGTTCCAAACAGCCATCCCGGTAAGAAATTAACACTGATCTCATTGGGTGCCATAGCTATGGAAGCAAAAATGATTCCCGAAACAGCCCCGGATGCTCCGATAGCTGAATACCATGGTTGTTTCTGGTAAATCTGCAAACTGAATAGGTTTCCAAGGATCATCGATCCAAAATAGATAATCAAAAATCCTATTTCTCCAAACATTTGAACCACCACACCCTGAAAAAAGTACAAGGAAAGCATATTAAAAAACAAATGCATAAAGTCTGCATGTAAAAATGCAGAACTGATAAGCCTTATATATTCTTTACGGTTAACAATCGCTCCAACATTGAATTTATATTTCTCAAATAAACTCGTATTGTTGAATCCCATGTAACTGAATACACAAGTGATTGCAATAATAATGATAACCAATATATCCATCTGATGTTTTTTATTTTATTTTTTGAATAGGAAGCAACTCTATCACTCCATTTTCAGAAGGGATCATCCCGGATTTTATATAGAATTTATTGTTTTTTTCATATAAAAAATAATCTTTCTCCATCCCTCGACCCTCTCCAGCCTCCACTTCCGGTAAGAATTTAATTTTGGTATTCGTATGATCTGCTTTTCCTAAGCCTCCAAACATACTGATTGTATCAGAATTCTTTTCATTAGGGGCTTCCCACCAGATCCAAATATTATTGAACTCGGGTTCATTCAGATCTACTTTTACCTTAATTACGGAGTTTCCTTCACCTGCATAGTCATGATATTCAAGGAAATATTTTCCTTTCCACTTTTTAAAACTGTTCTCGTCAATCTTTTCATACTCCGTATCATCTTTTGCAAAATCGGCTTCATCTTCTACCGGGGTATTAGCATGCTGAGCGACCGGAAGCTTGGGAGTAGTTACCACTTTTGTTTCTACAGTCTTCTTTTCTTTACATGAAAAACTTAATAAGCCTATCAGTAAGAGTGTGGGAAATATTATTTTCTTCATGCTTCGGTGTTTCTATTCGGTTTCGTTGTTTCCTTCTTCATGAAACAGATCACCAATAACGCCACCGTCCTCATCCATATCTCCTGTTGGCTCCGGATCTTCGTATACTTCCAACTCCTCTTCTACAGGTTCGGGAATAGTAATATTGATTGCTTTTACTTTAAATTTAGTAAATTGATTACCAATTGCTTTTATTCCTTTTACAGCAATAAATTCATCGATATTAATGGTTTCAGAATCGCGTTCTTTGCCTTTATCTTTCGCAAAAATAATTTCTGCTGTGGCATCATTGGCCACAATTACATTTTCTATGAAGGATTTCGGATGTTCGGATGGCATAAAGATCTGTACATTCACCGTATTCTCTAACAAGAATCTCTTGATGAAATAAATATCTTTTTCGCCATCATAGTAGATACATGTAATAGGCTGTTCTGGCTTCCATTTTTCCAATACCAGATACTCATCATCAAAACGGTTTCCAAGATCAAATGAAACTAATTTCACTTCACCATTGGTATTGATGGTTAATATTCTGTCATCTCCTTTGAAGTTTCCTAGCAAAGTACCTCTTGCATCAGCATTCAGTCTTCTTACTGTATCATCAAACCAGATTTTTCTTGGAGCCAGTGTAGACACACCTTCTTCTTTAAGATCAACTTTCTTCACAGCATATTTGGTCACCAGATTTCCTTTGGAATCACGTCCTTTAATCGCCAGATCAGAGAAATTGATCTCCATCTTATTCTTTCTGATTCTTGGGTTGGGTTTTAAAAGAACTGTAACCGTTTCCGCCTCACCATTCGGATTGGCTGAAAAGTACAATGTTTCTGAACCTTTTTTATCTGAAGCTAACGGATAATCTGTATTCCTTGTGACTCCTGTTACAGAGAAACGTTTCATATAATAAGGGCCTTCTCTACCTTCACGATAGATCATGTTGTATACCGTTCTCTTATCATTTTTCTTCCATACAGCAACGTGGAGAATATCTTTTCCGATAAATGTCTTAGCCTCCACTTTTACCACCTTCATGCTTCCGTCTTTTCTGAAGGTAATGATATCATCAATATCCGAGCAGTCAAACATATACTGATCTTTCTTCAAGGATGTTCCGATAAAACCTTCTTCAAAATTGGCATAGAACTTCTCATTCGCCACTGCTACTTTTGTTGCATCAATGGTATCGAAGATTCTTAATTCAGTTTTTCTCTGCTTATCTTTTCCGTATTTCTTCTGGATATTCAGATAATACTCAATAGCATAGGCTATCAGATTGGCAAGGTGGTGTTTTACCTGTTCTATTTTACCTTCAAGAGAGGCAATATTTTCTTTAAATTTATCTAAATCGAATCTTGAAATTCTCTTGATTCTGATCTCTGTTAATTTTAGAATATCTTCTTCCGTTACAGCTCTTAGAAGATGCTTGGTATGAGGTTTTAATCCTTTATCGATGGTTTTCAAAACATCATCCCAGGTCTTCACTTCTTCAATATCGTGATAGATTCTGTTTTCGATAAAGATTCTTTCCAATGAAGAGAAATGCCAGCTTTCCTGAAGCTCGTGAAGCTCTATTTCAAGCTCTTTTTTCAACAAGGAAACGGTATGATCCGTATTGGTTTTAAGAATATCGGAAACATTCATGAACATTGGTTTGTCACCAACAATCACACAAGCATTCGGAGAAATCGTTACCTGGCAGTCTGTGAAAGCGTATAATGCATCAATCGTTTTATCCGGAGAAACATCATTATGAATATGGATCAGGATCTCTACTTTATCAGACGTATTGTCTTCAATTTTTTTGATCTTGATTTTTCCTTTCTCATTCGCTTTCAAGATAGAATCGATCAGGTCGCTAGTTGTTTTAGAATAAGGGAGTTCAGAGATCACCAGCATATGTTTATCCGTTTGCGTGATCTTTGCTCTTGCTCTTACTTTTCCGCCTCTATGCCCATCATTATATTCTGATACATCAAGATAACCGGCAGTTAAAAAGTCCGGATAGATCTCAAATTTCTTTCCTTTCAAATACGCTACAGAAGCATTAATCAACTCATTGAAGTTGTGTGGAAGGATCTTTGTGGAAAGTCCTACCCCAATTCCTTCTACTCCCTGAGCCAAAAGCAACGGGAATTTTACAGGAAGATCAATGGGTTCATTATTTCTACCGTCATAGGATTTTGTCCATTCTGTAGTTTTTGGATTAAAGACTACATCCAAAGCAAAGGGAGTCAATCTCGCTTCAATATATCTGGCGGCAGCTGCAGAATCTCCGGTATAGATATTTCCCCAGTTTCCCTGAGTATCTATTAGGAGTTCTTTTTGCCCGATCTGCACCATGGCATCTGTAATGGAGGCATCCCCGTGAGGGTGATATTTCATGGTATTTCCCACGATATTGGCCACTTTATTGTAACGGCCATCTTCCAGTTCCCGCATAGAGTGCATAATTCTTCGCTGAACAGGCTTCAGCCCGTCAAATATCGAAGGAATAGCCCTATCCAAAATTACATAGGAAGCATAATCTAGAAACCAGTCTTTATAGAGACCGGAAACCTTCTTTAAGCTTTCACCCTCATGCGAATATTCTTCTGTCGTCATCTGTTATATTAATCTTTTTTCTCTTTATTGGCTTTCACCACTTTATTCAGAGAGAGTTTTAAATCATTTACTTCTTTTCCGGTCAAATAAGAGATCTGATACTTCAGAATGGTAGATCCATTATTCTTACTTGAAACGGTAATATATAATCTTTTGATAAAGAATATACTGATCACATCATATTTTACCAGCTTATACTTTGGAAACTCATCGTGAAGAGGTTTGTTTAAAAAGGGAATAATATTCCTGTTTTTAAAATGCAGCGCTTCTCCATCACTGTCGTATTCAAAGATTTGTCGTCCGTTAAGATAAAAGATTATCAGTAATAATAGGGGAACAAGAACCATCAGATAGCTTTCGCTTCCTAGGATATGAAACCTGTACTTATTGACTAAAAATCCTGCTATTCCAAACACCACTACCATCATCAATAGCGTGTTTATAAAGTTGTAAACTGGTGCTTTACTTCGGTTACTTAATCTCATTTTGATTCTTTGGTGTCATGAACAATGTTAAATGTTTACTCCATCAAGAATGTGTTTTTTATCAATATCAGAATCGTCTTCCACCACCAAGTTCTCAAGGATGAAAGTCTGTCTGTCTGGTGTATTTTTACCCATATAAAACTCCAGTAACTGGTCTATGGTTTGATCTTTTCCTACGACTACCGGTTCTAAACGGATATCTTTACCAATGAAATGTTTAAATTCATCCGGTGAAATTTCTCCTAATCCTTTGAATCGGGTAATTTCAGGATTCTTTCCAAGATCATTTAGAGCTTTTACTCTTTCCGCTTCTGAATAGCAATATCTGGTTTCTTTTTTATTTCTCACTCTGAATAACGGAGTTTGAAGAATATAAAGGTGTCCATTTTTAATCAGATCCGGGAAGAATTGCAGGAAGAATGTAATCATCAGCAAACGGATGTGCATCCCATCTACATCGGCATCGGTTGCAATGATTACCTGGTTGTATCTTAGGTCTTCTAAACTTTCCTCAATATTTAAAGCGGCCTGAAGAAGGTTGAACTCTTCATTCTCATACACTACTTTCTTCGTTAGACCATAGCAATTCAATGGTTTTCCTTTTAATGAGAATACGGCTTGAGTTTCTACGTCCCTTGATTTGGTGATAGATCCGGATGCGGAGTCTCCCTCGGTAATAAAGATCTGTGTATCACCTTTTCTTTCGGCTTTTTGATCATTATAATGTTGTCTACAGTCACGTAGTTTTTTATTATGGAGAGATACTTTTTTAGCTCTTTCTCTGGCCAGTTTCTGGATTCCGGAAAGTTCTTTTCTCTCTCTCTCAGAGATCAGAATCTTTCTTTGAATCGCTTCTGCTATTTCTGGATTTTTGTGTAGGAAATTATCGAGTTTGCTTTTTAGAAAATCAATGATAAAAGTTCTTACTGTTGGCCCATTAGGCCCCATATCATTAGATCCTAATTTGGTTTTGGTCTGAGATTCGAAAACCGGCTCTTCTACATTGATGGAAATCGCTGCAATAATTGATTTTCTGATATCAGAAGCATCAAAACTTTTATTAAAAAACTCACGGATTGTTTTCACATACGCTTCACGGAAAGCATTAAGGTGAGTACCACCCTGGGTAGTATTCTGTCCGTTAACGAATGAAAAATAGGTTTCCGTTTGTGATTTATCGGAATGAGTAATGGCAACTTCAATATCATCATCTTTTAAGTGGACGATCGGATAAAGAATATCGCTTTCCAATTCTTCTTCCAAGAGATCTTTAAGACCATTTTCAGAAAAATAGGTTTCTCCGTTGAATAATATTTTCAGTCCCGGATTCAGATACGCATAGTTGCGGAGCATTCTTTCGATATACTCTTTTCTGTATTTGAAGTGTAGGAAGATTTCTCCATCGGGAATAAATGAAATTTCAGTTCCGTTTCTGTCTGAGGTTTCTTTTTCATCAAAGTTTTCTTTGATCATACCGCGGGAAAATTCCGCCACCTTCATTTTTCCATCACGGAAAGAACGTACTCTGAAATAGTCTGAAAGGGCATTTACAGCTTTGGTACCCACCCCATTCAGTCCGACAGATTTTTTGAACGCCTTACTATCGTACTTACCTCCGGTATTCATTTTGGAAACGGCATCTACGACTTTCCCCAGCGGAATTCCACGACCAAAGTCACGGATCGTAACCTTGCCGTCATCCAGCTTTATTTCAATTCTTTTACCAGATCTCATCCTAAACTCATCAATGGAGTTATCCAGGATTTCTTTAAGTAAAATGTAAATACCGTCATCGGCAGATGAACCATCACCGAGCTTCCCGATGTACATGCCGGGGCGCAGACGGATATGTTCCTGCCAATCGAGGGTTCTGATATTATCTTCGGAGTAGGTTGGATTTATTTCTTGTGACATATATGATTTCAGCAAACATACAAAAGTACGAAATTGTCCAAAATTATCCGAATTTTCAGCTTCATTTTTTTATCAACATTCTTCCTGAAATCAGGATTTACATCTCAAAAAAGTAGACTTAATTAAGTAAAGAATAAAGGGTAAATGTCTATTTTCCAACATTTACCCTTACAAGTTATTATTGAGTGCGTTCCAGCTTGCCTATGATATTTTTAAGCATAGCAGGAACAATAAGTTTATGAAAAGGACGTACGGGTAAAAAGTATAACACACCCAGCCAGTTATGAAATTTCACCGTTGTGGAAATTGTTAAAGAATTTTCATCCTGCCCACCTTGGTTTTTATCAAATAAAAGAGAAATTCTGAAGTCCAGATGTTTATCATCTTCCCCTATAATAAGTTCATTGTTGGTTTTATTAAAGACTTTAAAAAGCCCTACACGCTCTCCTACTTCACAGGTAAAACGATCAGATTCCTTTATAGGATCATTGCTTTCACCTGTTTTTAATCCGAATAATCCCACCACTTTATTTCTGAGTGCAAACATTTTCTTTCCCCATGTAGGCCCGCTTGTAAAAAAAGCTTTTCCAACCTGTGTAATGTCAAAATTTTGTCCATTACCCACCAAACCTCCTTCAAAGCTATCAGCATAATCAAACTTTTCATTTCCTTGAGACAAAATAGATTTTGCTGGAAATTCGATCCTCTTAATTTTCATTGTCATTGGTTTTAAATTATTTTTAGCATAACAAATGTAAGTATCACCGAGCATATTAAAAAGGAAAAACTTGTTTTTTTCAAACGATCGTTTAAAACATTTGTTTAATTAACAAAAACATAGTTAAAATCGTCTTCATAATACACTTTAAACTATAAACCAATCTCTTAGTCAGGATCAAAATAAATGAAAACAGATTTTTATTTCAAACTTTCACTTATAAAACATCAAAATCAATAGATTAAACACAGAGATTTTTCTCATGGTCATTTGAATATTGCAAATACAAATAGAGAGGTTAATTTTAGGCTAAAGCCAATGGATTTATTTTATTTATTGAGCGGCCAGGCTAAAGCCCGCCCCTATTGATGTTGATATCCGCATGTTTTAGTTGTTTAACGACAAGATCTTTTATCTTTTATCTTTTATCTTTTATCTTTTATCTTTTATCTTTTATCTTTTATCTTTTATCTTTTATCTTTTATCTTTTATCTTTTATCTTTTATCTTTTATCTTTTATCTTTTATCTTTTATCTTTTATCTTTTATCTTTTATCTTTTATCTTTTATCTTTTATCTTTTATCTTTTATCTTTTATCTTTTTCAAATAATTCATTAAATTCGGTATTAATAAAATTCGTTCTTTTTATGATACAACTTCCTTTATCAAAGCTTTCCAATGTAGGAACTACTATTTTCAGTCAGATGACACAACTCGCCAATGAAAATGAAGCGATTAACCTATCGCAGGGATTCCCGGATTTCATGCCGGATTCTGAATTACTAGACTATGTAGATCACTTTGTGAAAAAAGGGTTCAATCAATATGCACCATTGGGAGGAATGATTGGTCTAAAGGAAGAAATCGCTAGAAAAATTGAGAACAGCCACCAAACCAGTTATCATCCGGACTCAGAAATAACCGTTACTGCAGGTGGAACTCAGGCTATTTTCACCGCCATTGCTGCTTTTATCAAGAAAGAGGATGAAGTGATCATTTTTGAACCGGCCTATGATTGCTACGAGCCTACCGTTGAGCTTTTCGGAGGTATTGTAAAACGATTCGAAATGAAGGCACCGGATTATCAAATCGATTGGACTGCTGTAAAGAGCCTGATCAGCGAGAAAACAAAAATGATAATCCTTAATAATCCGAATAACCCTTCAGGAAAAATATTAAGAGAGGAAGATATTCAAGCGCTTATTCAGTTGGTAAAGGATACTTCTATTCTTATTTTAAGTGACGAAGTATATGAAAATATTGTCTTTGACGGAAAGCAACATTTAAGCACTTGTAAATATCCTGAACTTAAAGAAAGATGTCTTCTTGTTGCTTCGTTTGGAAAGCTATTTCATGTTACAGGCTGGAAAGTCGGGTATTGTGCAGCTCCTAAAGCTTTAACCGATGAGTTCCGAAAGGTACATCAATTTAATGTTTTCTGTGTCAATACGCCTATTCAGCTTGCTTTAGCAGAATATATGAAAAACGACGAGCATTACATTCACCTTAACCAGTTCTTTCAGGAGAAAAGAGATTTTCTGAGAAAAGGGCTTGCCGGAACTTCATTTGAACTTTTAGATTGCGAAGGAACCTATTTCCAGGCTGTGAGGTATTCCAGGATTTCGGATAAAAATGATTTCGATTTTGCCAGTGAGCTTACCATTACTCATAAGGTGGCCAGTGTCCCTTTTTCTTCGTTTTACAAAAACAAGCTGAATGAAAATGTGATCCGATTATGTTTTGCCAAAAAGCAGGAAACATTAGAGAGAGCAATAGAAAATCTTTCAAAACTGTAATCCTTATACTTTATAGAAATATTTTGCACTATCCTTGGCGAATCAATGCATTTTTACAACAAATAGAATCAAACTATTTAATATTTTTCATCAATAAGTGATTTACTATTGAAACTTTTCATATATTCGCAATAACTAACTCATTAAAAATCAGAATCATGAAAAGCGAAAAATCATTAAAGGCTAAAAAATTAAATAAAAAAGAGCTCCGAACAATTAACGGAGGACTGCTAATGTGCCTTGATCCTTCTTTAAGATGCAGACAGTATCATCCTAAATGTGCAGAAGATCAATGCAAGCCAGATCAACCAGAACAGCCTTGGAATTAAAATCAAAATATTACCGTTATGAAAAAACAAACTTTTCTACAAGCAAAGAAACTCAGTAAAAAGGAATTAAAAACAATTGCAGGAGGCATGCTTAATTGTATGCAGCCAAGTGTTCCTTGTGAAGGCCCAGACTGTCCACCGATTAATATTCCCAAAGAACCGAGAGATTATTGTACGATCATCTCGCCACATTGTGGCCAAATAGTTTGCAGACCTTAAATTAAATCTTCATACAAAATAATACCATGAAAAATACGAACTTAAACAAAGGAAAAAAATTAGCAAAGTCTGAGCTGAAGGCTATACACGGCGGTTTGGGCAGCTATCCATGTGCTCCTAACGGCTACTGTAAATATTATGGCCCCGGATGTAGAGAACAAAAATGTCAGCTACCGGGAGAACCTCTAGAACCAATAGACCCGGATGGTCCTATCGTACTTCCTTAAACAATAGACTTATAATGATAAAAAGAACCAACTTGATACAGGTTGGTTCTTTTGTTTTTTTGATAAAAATTTTTTCTTGATTATTTTATAGAAACATTCCCCCTGAAGCTTCAATTCTTTGTCCGTTAATCCATCTGGCATCTTCCGTACATAGAAAAGCAACAACTCCACCAATATCGTCAGGAAGCCCTACTCTGCCTAAGGCTGTAGATCCGGCTACCATATCATTGATCTCTTTATTATCTCTTACTCTTCCGCCGCCGAAATCCGTTTCAATGGCTCCCGGAGCAATTACATTGGCTTTTATTTTTCTTGATCCTAATTCTTTAGCCATATATTTGGTAAGCATTTCTACTCCTGCTTTTATGGATCCATACACAGAAGAACCTGGTGTGGCAAATCTTGCCAATCCTGAAGAAATATTAATAATTCCTCCTCCTTCATTGATGAAAGGCAATAGTTTTTGGGTAAGGAAAAATACGCCTTTAAAATGAATATCCACCATATCATCCATCTGTTCTTCCGTCACCTCAGTAATGGGTGAATACAAAGCTGTTCCTGCATTGTTAACAAGATAATCGATATCTGAACTTCCAGTTTCTTTCTCTAAATGCTCCGTTACATTTTTTACGAATCCGTCAAAGGTTTTACGGTCTTTGGTGTCCAGCTGAAACGCCACTGCATTTCTGCCCAAAGCTTTTATTTCTTTAACCACTTCTTCAGCCTCTTCTTGATTGCTTCTATAAGTAATGATTACATCAAGTCCCTTTTGAGCAATTTTAAGAGCTGAATTTTTTCCCAAACCTCTGTTCCCTCCGGTTACCAATGCTACTTTTGTCTTTGCTTTCATATTTTTTGTTATTTTAATACGACAAAGTTGGTTCATTTATAGCAGAAAGTATTTACCTCAATCAATCCAAAATTTGTAAAATTCAAATCAAGAACGAAATTCCAAAGGGGTAAACGCTGTTTTTCTTTTGAAAAAGTTTGAAAAATGAGCTATTTCTTCAAAACCTAATGCATAGGATATTTCTGAAACAGTCCATTGGGTTTGCTTTAAAAGGATCTTAGCTTCCTGAGCAATACGGTCACTAATTAATTCCGTGGTAGTTTTTCCGGTATTTTCTTTTAATCTTCTATTGAGATAATTAACGTGTACTGAAAGCCTTTCTGCAAAGTCGTTTGCTGTTTTCAGCTGTATCCTTTGCTCCCTTGATTCAATAGGAAACTGTCTTTCCAGTAATTCTATAAATAGAGAGACTACTCTCAGGGAGGCATCTTTTGTCATTGAGATTTTGGTGGCAGGCTGCAGCTTTTGTCCGAAATGAATCAATTCCCACACATAATTCCTGATCAGGTCGTATTTATATATATAGTCTGAAGCAATTTCCTTTTTAATTTTTTTAAAAAGAAACTCTATTTCATCCGCCAGTTCATCCTCAATCTCGAATATAGGAACAGCTCCAGGCTGAAAAATAGGCAGACTTTCCAAATTGCTGTAGGATGCATTTTTAATAAAAAAGTCTTCTGTAAATACACAAAAACTCCCGGATTGGTTATCATCTTCAGGTACCCAATGATAAGGAACTTTAGGGGTAGCAAACAAAAGTGCATTTTTTTCTATGGAAATGGTCTTATCGGCATATTCTGCCCTATTCTTACCTCTGATCAGGCTGATCTTATAATATTTTCGTCTATTATAAGGCATTTCAGATGTTGTTTTTGCTCTTTCGAGAGTTTGTGCAATATCAAACACATTAAAGTGTCCAATATCTTTGTGAAGCCCCTTAGGAAAAAGTTCTTCCAGGTTCTTGCCTAATTTGGCAGTCATTTCGCTATAAAAATCTTCCAATGAAGCGTGGACTATTTTTTCCATCCCTAATTATTTGTAAAATTCAAAGATACAAAGTTGATTTTTAATCTGAATAAAATACTTATCTAATTTTTTTCTACACCAAGTGATATACATATCATTATTTTCACTACATTAGTATTTAATAACTTACTAAAAATCAAAACCATGGAAAGCCAAACCCTACCATTTGGAAAAAAATTGAACAAAAAACAATTAAAAACAATTCAGGGTGGAATGCTTAATTGCTTTGATCATCAATTGTGTGAAAACCCACCATGCGAGTCCAGTGGTTCTCGTTGTACGATTACATCTTCGTTCTGTGCCCAGGAAGAATGCAGACCAAAGCACCCTTATTAAATTTTATTACATCTAATTTAAAATCTATACTATGAAAAATGCAAAAAAATTAAACAAAAGAGAATTAAAGACGATTAGAGGAGGATTACTTGACTGTATACGACCTGTATTATGTCCGATTCAGCCATGCGAACCTTCATCTGATCCTTATGGCTGTACTATTATTTCACCTGCTTGTGCTCAAAAAGAATGCAGACCAGGGCCAATTCTTATAGATTAATCATCAATTTCATTAAAATATAATGCTATGAAAAATATAAAAAAACTAAACAAGAAAGAGCTAAAGTCCATTAAAGGAGGATTACAAATGTGTCTTGATCCTGAAACAAGACGCTGTATAGATACAGGAATAAGATGCGCTGAAAGAGAGTGCAGATACGTTCCTGAACCTCGATATGATTAATATCCATTAAAATAGAAAAACCATGAAAAAACAAAACTTAAACAAGGGAAAGAAACTGAACAAAAAAGAATTAAGATCAGTCACCGGTGGTCTCATGAGATGCCTTGATCCAGCAACAGGCTTATGTACCTCTATTGGTCTAGGCTGTTTCGAAAGACAATGCAGAATCATCATAGATCCACCCATAGAATAAACATATACCTTATGTTATTTTTATAATTTGAGCGCTTTCATTCATTTGAAAGTGCTTTTTATATGAATAAACAGGCTACCTTATCAATTTATATAATATATCCGCCAATCACTTTAAGTACCCAATTTTCATTTTCATAGTCTGCAGAATAATCATTTTTAAAATAGCTTCCTACTTTATAAATATAAAAACTGTCTGGATTCTTCTCATTCTTCTGTATTGGAGAGATCACTTCATCGATAATATCTGACACACTGGTATAATAAGTCTGCTTATTTTTATCCTCGGGTATAAATAGTACCTTCTGTACTGGATTAATCTGATGGAAATAGTCACAATCACTTTTATACACCTGAAATTCAAAGTTCCTTTTTTCAGAATCTATGGAAGGATTAGGTAACAATGACTCATACAGACGAGTAAACTTACCCTTTGATGATGTAAACATAGGATTCATATCCTCAAAATCGTTGATTCCATCACCATCTGTATCTTTCCGGTTGGGATTTAACCCAAAACTATTCTCAAAAATATCATTATAACCATCCTGATCGGAATCCAGCATCAGATCTTTTAATTTGATTGTAAACAATTTGCCGTCTTCAATCACTGAATAATCTTTATAATTACTAGGATCTTTTGATTTTCTCGGACTCACCAAGCTTCCTTTAACCTGGAGGTAGCCTCCCAGAACAAATAGATTCTGCTGAGTTCTATTAACATAATACTGGTTGGGACTTAATCCTAAAAAATAGGCAAAGGTCTTATTATTTTCTATCTTCAACAACCAATATCCGAGTTTGTTAAACCCGAGCCCATATATAATATTTCCAACTTGTTGTTGAGCAAAACATAAAAACTGATTGGAAAATCTTTCATTGAGTATCGTAAAGTTATTTCCTGATGTCTCCCCTTCTTTTTGTGAGTTTTCTGGTTGTTTAAGAAATTCAGCTCTATCTGTTACAAAATCCCGGTATGCTGTAAGATTGTTAATTTCAAGATACTTAGGTTTTTCTGCTAGGATTTGTTTTAGAGTATAAGGTTGGAAAGTCTTATTCACCATTACAACATTTTCTGCATTCATCTTATCGACGAAACACTTATCTTCAATAGATTTTGAACATGAAAAAAGGAAAGCTATGATGAAAAAATAAGAGACTCTCATGGGTATCATTTTACACATCAATGCAAAAAACGCTCCCAAATTATATTATGGAAGCGCTTTTTTATAAACTAACTTTAATATTTTTTCTTATACGTTGAATCTAAAGTGCATGATGTCACCATCCTGAACGATATATTCTTTACCTTCTACAGAAAGTTTTCCGGCTTCTTTTACTTTTGCTTCAGTACCGTAAGTCATATAATCATTATACTTGATTACTTCTGCACGGATGAACCCTTTTTCAAAGTCTGTGTGAATTACTCCGGCAGCCTGAGGAGCCGTCCATCCTTGTCCGATAGTCCAAGCTCTTACTTCTTTTACTCCGGCAGTGAAATAAGTCTGTAGTTTTAAAAGATCATATGCTTTTCTGATCAAACGGTTTACTCCTGGTTCTGTAAGCCCTAGTTCATCAAGGAAAATTTCTCTTTCTTCAAAAGTCTCCAGTTCATTGATGTCAGCTTCAATCTGAGCAGCAAGTACCACAACTTCCGCTCCTTCATTTTTAGCCATTTCCTCGATCTTAGCAATCCAATCGTTTCCGTTTTTAATAGAATTTTCATCTACGTTACAAACGTAAAGCACCGGCTTGTTTGTTAAAAGCTGAACTTCACCAATGATAGAAGCTGTCAAATCATTGGTTGCAAATTCTCTTGCATTTTTTCCATCTTCAAGGAATTTTTGCAAATTCTGAAGGGTTTCGTAAGTAAGGATATCTTCTTTCTTACCAGATTTGATGAATTTTTTAGCTTTTTCAACTGCTTTTCCTACTGTTTCAAGGTCTTTCAATTGAAGTTCGATATCAATAATTTCTTTATCTCTTAACGGATCTACCGAACCTTCTACGTGAACGATATTTCCATTATCAAAACATCTTAAAACGTGGATGATCGCCTCACACTCACGGATATTTGCTAAGAACTGGTTCCCCAATCCTTCTCCTTTGCTGGCACCTTTTACAAGACCTGCAATATCAACGATTTCAACTACAGCTGGTAAAACTCTCTCAGGTTTTACGATTTTCTCCAATTCAAATAATCTCTGATCTGGTACAGATACTGTTCCCAGGTTTGGCTCAATCGTACAGAAAGGATAGTTTGCTGATTGAGCTTTTGCGTTGCTCAGACAGTTAAAAAGAGTTGATTTACCTACATTCGGTAAGCCTACGATTCCACATTTCATATTGTAAAATTCAAAGTTTAAGGTTTAAAGTTGGAAGTTCAAAGTATAAGGTTCAATATTTTCACCTTATTGTTGATTCCTGAACTTTCAGCGTGCAAAGATAGTGAATTTTAAGGGAGTTTCATAATAAAAAAATCTGTCAGCATTCTGACAGATTTTCAAGCAGTTTTTGCTTCACCGATAACTTTTACGGATTACTGCCCGTAGCTTCCTGAGCCAGTGGCACATCATTCGGTGCTTCTTGTAAAGTTTTATCTAAAGTAAATAAAGACTCATCTGTAGCTCTGTCGCCGCCTGCAATTTTTAATTTATCAATCAGGTTCTGAGCTAATGTTTCTTCTTCGATCTGTTCTTGTACAAACCACTGCATGAAATTCCATGTGGCCCAGTCTTTCTCTGCCATGGAAAGATCTACAATTTTGTAGATAGCGGTTGTATTATCCACTTCATGTTTGAAGACACCATCAAAGCAAGCTGTCAGTGTTTTGGGATCGGCTGGAGGAGCCGGAATGGCAGTCACTTTGGGTTTTCCGCCTCTGTTTAAAATGTACTCCATGAATTTGATGGAATGGTTTCTTTCTTCCTGGGCATGGCGATACAGAAAATTAGCAATTCCCTGATAGCCTTTGTCATCTGCCCAAATTCCATACGATAGAAAAATGTGTGATGCATGAATCTCCTTGTTCATCTGATCACTAAGTGCTTTTTCCACATTTGCGGAAAGTCTGTTAGTATTCATAATGTTATATTTTGGTGATTATGAGAGTATTCATGCAAAAATGATTCCGTGAAAGTTTTTATTTTACTTAAAAATGGAATATTTAATTTACAACATGCTGATTTTTATCATTTTAAATCAATAATTTATAGTTGTTCTAAAATAAAAGGTAGGGAAAGCATGGTGGAATTTTTGAACATTTCTATAGTTTATTTGAAGTAACAATTAGGTATAGATTCTTCCAGAATGAAAAGGTGCATGGATAAGCTAAGTGCTAAGACTTTCTCTCCGTAAGAATTAAAATAACAGAATAAAAAAGGGTTCAACTAAAAGTTAAACCCTTATTATTTATTAAAACTTAACGGTGTTTACAACATCCTTATTAGTTTTTTTTATTTGACTTTTTTCGCCATGTAATCACTTTCGTTTCCTAGTCTATCGATGGCTTTAATGGCTACTCCACTTAATTTTTTACCATTTTTGAATTTAGGAATATCTTTGAAAAGGGTATCTAGTGGTAAGATTTCCGTTTGCCACACTCCGTCATATTGACTGAAAAGCACCCATTGGAACACCTCTGAAGCATTTTTTGTACTCCATCTTGTTTGTGCAAAACTACCGTTATCTGAAATGAATAAAGTTGGAGCCTGTAATGGAACTGTTTTGATCCATGGAGATTTAGGAATTAATGCTTTCTCACTGTATGGCCCACTTTTCAGAGCCGGAAGCATTCCCGGATTTTTAGTAAGACCGGCAATACTCCAGTGAATTTCTCCGGCATCATTTTTCAAAATCTTTCTGGAAATTTCAATCTGGTTTTTAATTTCTGTAGGACGATCATAGGTTTTGATCTCTACGGTATTTAGACCTGGCCACAAGTGGCGTTTCATTGTATTTTCTGATTGCCACCAGTTTAACAATGCTTCAAAACCTTGGCCTTTAGAATCAATAGGCCAATATAATTGTGGGGAGAAATAATCTACCCAACCTCTGTTTAACCATAATTTAGCATCTGCATACAGCTCATCAAACTGAGAAGAACCTACAATTCCTGCCGGATATCCCGGTTTCCAGATTCCGAATGGACTGATTCCAAATCTCACATTGTTTTTTTCTGCATGAATTTCTTTATAGATACGTTCTACAAATTTATTCACATTATCTCTTCTCCAGTCTGCTCTGGATAAATTTCCGCCACTGTTTACGTAAGCATTCCATGTTGCATGATCCGGAAAATCAGCTCCTTTGTTGTACGTAGCATAAGGATAGAAATAATCATCAAAGTGAATCGCATCAATATCATATCTTTTTACGATATCTTTTACTACATTGGATACATGATCCTGGGTTTTTGGATTTGCCGGATCAAACCAGTACATTCCATTTTTTAATCTCACTACAAGATCAGACATCCTGTTGGCCATCGACATCTTGTTCACATTTCCACCATTGGTATGATGAGCACGGTAAGGATTTAGCCAAACATGCAGTTCCAGCCCTCTTTTGTGAGCTTCTTCAATCCAAAATAATAAAGGATCATAATTAGGATAAGGTGCAGTTCCTGTTTCTCCTGTCAGAAAGTAAGACCAAGGTTCGATATTACTGGTATATAAAGCATCTGCGGAAGGTCTGATCTGAAAAATAGCTGCATTGAAGTTATTTTCTTTCAGCATATCCAGCATGGAGATTGCTTCTGCTTTCTGTTGTTCAACGGTAAGGTTGTTTTTTGAAGGCCAGTTGATATTGGCAACACTGGCAATCCATGCGCCACGGAACTCTCTTTTGATCTCCGGAAGATTGGTTCTGAAAGTCTCTTCCGTTGAAGTTCCCGGTGTAGGTTTAGTTACAACTACAGGAGGCTTTGGCTGAGAGGTATTATTATTGGTATTAGGTTTTGTTGTATTTTTAACAGGCGGAGTCTTTGTTACATTGTTCTGAGTAGAACATGAGGTGCTGTAAGACGCTAGAACTCCCAATAAAACGATAAGTTTTAGTTTACTCATTTTCATAGCCGCAAAACTACTTTAAATTAAATTTTAATATTTTGGATTTCCTTTTGAAAAAATAAACAATTTTTCCAATTGTTTAGAAAAAAAGCCCCGAAAAATTCGAGGCTTTTCTATATGATATTGATTTTGAATTGAAATGATTATGCTTTCGCTGATCTTTCAAGTCTTTTTCTTTCTTCTTCAGAAAGGATTTTCTTTCTCATTCTAATGAAGTTTGGAGTTACCTCGATTGCTTCATCAGCCTGGATGTATTCCATACATTCTTCAAGAGAGAATAAGATTTTTGGTGCAACACCTGTATCTTTATCTTTTCCAGAAGCTCTCATGTTGTTCAACTGTTTTGCTTCCACGATGTTTACGACAAGATCTCCAGGTTTGTTTTGCTCACCAATGATCATCCCTGTGTAGATTTCCTCACCCGGATCAACGAAGAACTTACCTCTATCTTGTAGTTTAGCAATTGAGTATTCTGTAGCAGGCCCCGTAGTTTTGCTGATCAATACTCCGTTGTTTCTTCCCGGAATAGCTCCTTTGAAAGGCTTGTATTCTGTGAAACGGTGTGCCATAATAGCTTCACCTGCAGTAGCTGTCAACATTTGAGAACGTAATCCGATCAAACCTCTTGAAGGAATTTCGAATTCCATGTGCTGCATCTCCCCTTTAGTTTCCATAATGTGAAGATCCCCTTTTCTCTGAGTTGCTAAGTCGATTACTCTTGAAGCATATTCTTCAGGTACATCAACTACTAAAGATTCGTAAGGCTCACAGCTTACTCCGTCAACTTCTCTTAGGATAACCTGTGGCTGACCGATAGTCATTTCGTATCCTTCTCTTCTCATTGTTTCGATCAAAACAGATAAGTGAAGAATACCTCTACCGAATACTAAGAAAGTATTCGCATCATCAGTTTGTTGAACTCTTAATGCTAAGTTTTTCTCTAATTCTTTAGTTAATCTTTCTTTAAGGTGGTTAGAAGTAACATATTTACCATCTTTACCGAAGAAAGGTGAATTGTTGATAGAGAACGTCATGTTCAATGTAGGCTCATCAATAGCCGTTCTTTCCAATGGCTCCGGGTTTTCAAGATCCACGAAAGAATCACCGATTTGGAAGGCATCGAAACCTACTACAGCACAGATATCTCCAGCTTGTACTTCAGTTACTTTTTTCTTTCCTAATCCTTCGAAAACGTAAAGTTCTTTTACTTTACCTTTCAACACTTTACCATCAGCTTGTGCAAGACCAATCCATTGAGATTCTTTGATCTCTCCTCTTGTTACTTTCCCGATAGCAATTCTTCCTAAGAAAGAAGAGAAATCTAGAGAAGTAATCTGCATCTGAAGGTTACCTTCAGTTACTTTTGGAGCTGGAACGTGCTCTAAGATACCATCCAATAATGGTAAAATATCTTCAGTTTGCTCTAATGAAGTGTTGAACCAACCTTGCTTAGAAGAACCGTAGAATGTTGGGAAATCCAATTGCTCTTCAGTTGCTTCAAGGTTGAAGAATAAATCAAATACCTGATCGTGAACTTCGTCCGGACGACAGTTTGGCTTATCTACTTTATTGATAACCACTAATGGTCTCAACCCTAATTCTAAAGCTTTCTGAAGTACGAATCTTGTCTGTGGCATTGGCCCTTCAAACGCATCCACTAACAAAATAACCCCATCAGCCATTTTTAATACTCTCTCTACTTCTCCACCGAAATCCGCGTGACCAGGAGTATCAATTACGTTAATTTTTGTGTCTTTATAAGTAACAGAAATATTCTTGGATAAGATCGTGATCCCTCTTTCTCTTTCAAGATCATTGTTATCCATAATTAATTCTCCACTCTCCTGATTTTCTCTGAAAATATTGGTAGCGTGAATGATTTTGTCAACCAAAGTCGTCTTCCCGTGGTCAACGTGTGCGATAATCGCAATATTTCTAATGTTTTGCATATAGGATTTTTACGGGTGCAAAAATAGTGATTTTAAATGAATTAATTAAAATCTTTATGCAATATTTAACAATTTCATAATGAGAAATTTAGATAAATTCCTTTTACAATCCCTAAAAAACATACGGTATCAGAGGTTCAGTTATTTCATTGTTTTCACTTTTATTCTAATCAATTTCCTGAGGTATATTGACCCTTTTATTCAAAACATCCTATTGGCAGGTCTTCGAATGTCTCTTATCATAAGATTGGGATTCAGGAATAAAAAGAGTGATTTTGTATTCTTGAGCTGAATGATAAATGTGGGAAAACACTTTTTAGCGCTCAATGAATTCATATATATCAATGTCTTATCAATCGATATAGCAACACAACATCAATTAAAACGACAATAAAAAATTTCACAAGAAAAGATTTTTTGGAAACTTTATGATGAAAAATGATCATTCCTGAAGCTGCACCAATAATTCCAATTAATGAAAGCCCTAAAAGAGCATTCTCGGAAATCCGCCATTGGTGTTTTTTGGCTTGCCATTTATCAAACCCAAAGACCCCGAATGTAATAAGGTTAGCGATCAGTAGAAAAGGAATCATTTTTTAAATTAATTTGCTGCAAAAATAAAGTTTAATTTATAGATTACAGGAATATTCAAGCTTTAATACCCAGGTTTGCAAAATATTTATAGCAGCATCAGGATAAGATTTTTTAAATTTGCCACCCATAAAAAAATAAATAAATGACAGTATATGACTTGGCAGGAACTTATTCTATCAAAGGAAGTAATCAGGAAAAATCTGATCAGGTTTCTTATCGCGGTACATTAGTCTTATCTATTGATGAAAATGCTCGGATCATTGCCCAATGGATGATTGGAAATCATATACAAAACGGAACAGGGTTTTATAAAGACCAGATTCTGGTTCTCAATTTCAACTATGAAGGTGATGATCAAAAGATCTATAAAGGAGTTGCTGTATATCGCTGTTTAAGCCCGGATATTCTGGATGGTTTCTGGTCTGAAAAGCATGGCAATCCTTTATATCTGGGAAGTGAATACTGTGTACGGATTCAGAATTCTTGGGAATTGAATTAATACCATTTCATTAATGATCATTGCATAAAAGTCTGAAAATAAGCTCTCATTTCTATAAAAAAGCCTGGAATCTTGAAGTTCCAGGCTCTATTTTTTTATAAAAGCTATAGCGCATGTCCCACGTGCTTTCCTTCTTTAAATTCTTCTACCATTTTAGCATTAAATGCAGGGAGATCCTTTGGAGTTCTGCTGGTTACAAGTCCATTGTCCACTACAACTTCACGATCTTCCCAATGAGCTCCGGCATTGATCAGATCTTTACTGATTGATTTTACGGAAGTCATATTTCTTCCATTAACCACTTTAGCGTTGATGAGGATCTGTGGCCCATGGCAAATGGCTGCAACAGGCTTATTTTGAATAAAAAAGTCCCTTACAAATGCCAAAGCCTGCCCGTTTGTCCTTAATTGATCAGGATTTATCACTCCGCCAGGTAAAACCAAAGCATCATAATCAGACGCGTTTACTTCATCAAGTGTTTTATCTACAGCATAATCTTTTCCCCAGTTTCTCTCTGCCCATGATTTGATGGTTCCTTTTTCAGGGCTTACAACATGTGCCGTCCATCCCTGCTGCTCTAAATATTCTTTAGGTGATTGAAGTTCACTTTCTTCAAAACCATGAGTTGCCAGAATTGCAATTTTTTTTGACATGATATGATGATTTTGGGTGTTATCTTTCATTGAGTGAAAAAATAATGCCGTTGGGCTGTTATCAAGTTCTAAAAAAAGTTAAAGATCCTTTATCAAAGTAAAAAAGGATTCCACATCAAAAAAAGAAATGCTACCCTTCCCTATACCACAAAAAAAGCTGTCTTCATGAAGACAGCTCTTGATTTATATAAAGTGTAATACCTTATTTTTTTGCTTTTACATCAATAGCGATTTCGATGTCTTTGCTAATCATCCATTCAGCAGGATCAGCTTCTGAAGTCCCAAATTTGATTCCCCAATCTGTTCTGTTTACTGTAAATTTAGCCTGAATAGCTGCAGTATTATCTACGACATCTACTTTAGCAGGGAAAGTAACATTCATCGTTTTCCCCATTAATGTAAGGTTTCCGCTTACTGTTTTATTAGCTCCTGCTACTGCATCTTTTGGTGCCTCTTTCAGATCTGCTACACTTGTAATTTTGAAGTCTGAAGTAGGGTTTTTCTCTACGTCAAAGAAATCAGGGTTTTTAAGGTGAGCTTCAAGATCTGCAGGTTTTTTATCTTTTTCAGTTACTGAAGCAGGGTCAACTTTAATAGAAGTCATATCAATATTGAAGTTTCCAGCTACTACTTGTCCACCTTCAATGTTTAGATCTCCAGATTTTACAGTAAGCGTTCCCCAACGAGGAGCAAAACCTCCTTTGTGGAAAGCTTTCCAGTTAACTACAGAAGCAGCTGCATCTACTGTTAATGCTTCTCCTTTACCTTCAGCCACTGTTTGCTCAGTAGCCACTGCTGTATCTGTTTTTTCTTTATTAGTACATGATGCTGCCAGTAATCCTACTGCTACTAATGCAATTACGCTAATTTTTTTCATATTATTGAACTGTTTAAAAAAGTTTATTGTTTTCGGATACAAAAATAGAAAAACCTTATGGGTCTTCTCTTATCATACATCAAGAAATGTAAATTTTGCTACCCGTGTTAGGAATTGTAACATGGGAAGCATTAAATGAGAGGTGGAAATATTTTGTATTACTGCCTAATTTATTATCTTCGTGATTAGTCACAGCCATGTAAGTTTCACAAAACATAATCCTACGTTGTGAATTGCTTTCAAAAATTATTATCTTCGTGATTAGTCACAGCTGGTTCCTTGTACCAGGCGGATCAATTCTAGTTGTGAATTGCTTTCAAAAATTATTATCTTCGTGATTAGTCACAGCGAGACTAAAAAACAGATTTAAGAACCGGTTGTTGTGAATTGCTTTCAAAAATTATTATCTTCGTGATTAGTCACAGCCATGTCATCATAGATCTTTCTTTGTGCTGTGTTGTGAATTGCTTTCAAAAATTATTATCTTCGTGATTAGTCACAGCAATATGATCATATCTTCATTTTGAATTATGGTTGTGAATTGCTTTCAAAAATTATTATCTTCGTGATTAGTCACAGCAAAGTCACCTTCAGCAATTTTCCCTACCGGGTTGTGAATTGCTTTCAAAAATTATTATCTTCGTGATTAGTCACAGCCTTCTTTGTAATCTGAGCTGTTTCGTCAATGTTGTGAATTGCTTTCAAAAATTATTATCTTCGTGATTAGTCACAGCTTCCCAGTAGTTTATACCTGCTAACGGCTGGTTGTGAATTGCTTTCAAAAATTATTATCTTCGTGATTAGTCACAGCTTTGATCTTTCATGTCCATGTCCTTTACCTGTTGTGAATTGCTTTCAAAAATTATTATCTTCGTGATTAGTCACAGCGGCAGCTACATCAAAGTCCACTACAGTGGCGTTGTGAATTGCTTTCAAAAATTATTATCTTCGTGATTAGTCACAGCAGTGAACTCACGGTGATCATTATGCTTACTGTTGTGAATTGCTTTCAAAAATTATTATCTTCGTGATTAGTCACAGCTTATCTGGTATTAAGCCGGACTAATTCAACGTTGTGAATTGCTTTCAAAAATTATTATCTTCGTGATTAGTCACAGCAAGAATATTCTGTAGATGGTATTAACGAGCGTTGTGAATTGCTTTCAAAAATTATTATCTTCGTGATTAGTCACAGCAATTCCAGTCTGGTTCTGAAGCTCTCTTCAGTTGTGAATTGCTTTCAAAAATTATTATCTTCGTGATTAGTCACAGCAAGCTCCTATTCTAAACGAATGCTGCGATTGTTGTGAATTGCTTTCAAAAATTATTATCTTCGTGATTAGTCACAGCCTTAAAAATGGAGGGATGAGCTCTACAGCAGTTGTGAATTGCTTTCAAAAATTATTATCTTCGTGATTAGTCACAGCATTAATAATATCTTTTCTTTCAACTTCATAGTTGTGAATTGCTTTCAAAAATTATTATCTTCGTGATTAGTCACAGCCAAAAACGAAAAGGGCTTAACAAACACTGAGTTGTGAATTGCTTTCAAAAATTATTATCTTCGTGATTAGTCACAGCTATACTTTTTAAGATCCTCTAAAAGACCTTGTTGTGAATTGCTTTCAAAAATTATTATCTTCGTGATTAGTCACAGCGGCAATTGTTGAGTTAGATCTATTAGTTAAGTTGTGAATTGCTTTCAAAAATTATTATCTTCGTGATTAGTCACAGCAAGAGTATTCAGTAGATGGTATAAATGAATGTTGTGAATTGCTTTCAAAAATTATTATCTTCGTGATTAGTCACAGCAATATTACCTGATAACATTAGAGGCTTCGAGTTGTGAATTGCTTTCAAAAATTATTATCTTCGTGATTAGTCACAGCATCTGCTGTTGTATTAATATTTCTAGCCTCGTTGTGAATTGCTTTCAAAAATTATTATCTTCGTGATTAGTCACAGCCTGTGACTTCGTCTCCATAGTGAACAATGCGTTGTGAATTGCTTTCAAAAATTATTATCTTCGTGATTAGTCACAGCCTTGGCGATTAACAGGAGATGAAGAACCTAGTTGTGAATTGCTTTCAAAAATTATTATCTTCGTGATTAGTCACAGCCTGTGACTTCGTCTCCATAGTGAACAATGCGTTGTGAATTGCTTTCAAAAATTATTATCTTCGTGATTAGTCACAGCTTTTATTTTATCAGAAATAGCCTTTAGACGGTTGTGAATTGCTTTCAAAAATTATTATCTTCGTGATTAGTCACAGCAATAGGCTTGTTCTTCAGAATTAATAAACGGTTGTGAATTGCTTTCAAAAATTATTATCTTCGTGATTAGTCACAGCTGAAGCAGGTGTCTGGGTTTGGCTCGGAGTGTTGTGAATTGCTTTCAAAAATTATTATCTTCGTGATTAGTCACAGCGTTAAGCCTTTCATATTCTAGCATTAAACCGTTGTGAATTGCTTTCAAAAATTATTATCTTCGTGATTAGTCACAGCCATAAATATTACCTACCCATCCAGTATTATGTTGTGAATTGCTTTCAAAAATTATTATCTTCGTGATTAGTCACAGCTAACCAACTTTCATCAGTTCTGTATTTATAGTTGTGAATTGCTTTCAAAAATTATTATCTTCGTGATTAGTCACAGCTGATGTTTAAAAGTGAATTCACAGGCTTTTGTTGTGAATTGCTTTCAAAAATTATTATCTTCGTGATTAGTCACAGCGGAAAAAAGAAACATAACCAATAACCGGCGGTTGTGAATTGCTTTCAAAAATTATTATCTTCGTGATTAGTCACAGCGAAAGCAGTACATTTTAAGCCTGAATTAGAGTTGTGAATTGCTTTCAAAAATTATTATCTTCGTGATTAGTCACAGCTACGGCCCGCTTTTCCCAGGCGTTGTAACAGTTGTGAATTGCTTTCAAAAATTATTATCTTCGTGATTAGTCACAGCTTGAAGGAATTCTATATAACGTATCCTGTAGTTGTGAATTGCTTTCAAAAATTATTATCTTCGTGATTAGTCACAGCCAAAGCAACGTTTGTCCCCTTTGCCACATTGTTGTGAATTGCTTTCAAAAATTATTATCTTCGTGATTAGTCACAGCTCATTCCAGGATGATATAAAGAACGAAAGCGTTGTGAATTGCTTTCAAAAATTATTATCTTCGTGATTAGTCACAGCATTAAAAAAATTAAGTCCGTGCATCTTGTAGTTGTGAATTGCTTTCAAAAATTATTATCTTCGTGATTAGTCACAGCCATCTCGCCAAAAACCAATCGACTCATTAAGTTGTGAATTGCTTTCAAAAATTATTATCTTCGTGATTAGTCACAGCCAAATTCCACTTTAGGCTTTTTATTTCCTTGTTGTGAATTGCTTTCAAAAATTATTATCTTCGTGATTAGTCACAGCTATCCAGAGGTTTCATTGTAGGATGCTCTGGTTGTGAATTGCTTTCAAAAATTATTATCTTCGTGATTAGTCACAGCTCTCTTGAATTTTATCCGATATCATGGCCAGTTGTGAATTGCTTTCAAAAATTATTATCTTCGTGATTAGTCACAGCACATGAAACTGTATGAATATCGTTTTCGCTGTTGTGAATTGCTTTCAAAAATTATTATCTTCGTGATTAGTCACAGCTCTGATTCCTTTTTGTCTGCAGTATTCCTTGTTGTGAATTGCTTTCAAAAATTATTATCTTCGTGATTAGTCACAGCAAAGAAATCCTGGACTTCTTTTCCTGGATCGTTGTGAATTGCTTTCAAAAATTATTATCTTCGTGATTAGTCACAGCTGAAGCTGAAAGAATAAATGAATCAAACAGGTTGTGAATTGCTTTCAAAAATTATTATCTTCGTGATTAGTCACAGCAAAGACGACTGATATACGCTTTCAGACATTGTTGTGAATTGCTTTCAAAAATTATTATCTTCGTGATTAGTCACAGCTGATGGATCTGTTGGAATAGCAATTCAGCAGTTGTGAATTGCTTTCAAAAATTATTATCTTCGTGATTAGTCACAGCGTTGCTCTGGGTGTGGACGAGCTGTCCGCTGTTGTGAATTGCTTTCAAAAATTATTATCTTCGTGATTAGTCACAGCTTCCTCTTCAACGGGGGAAAGTGTTACAGAGTTGTGAATTGCTTTCAAAAATTATTATCTTCGTGATTAGTCACAGCTAATCTACATAAATTAACTCAAAATGTACCGTTGTGAATTGCTTTCAAAAATTATTATCTTCGTGATTAGTCACAGCGAATTATCAATTGGCGAGAGAATTATACGGGTTGTGAATTGCTTTCAAAAATTATTATCTTCGTGATTAGTCACAGCATGGAAAGGAGCAACATCTGCCGGTTTAAAGTTGTGAATTGCTTTCAAAAATTATTATCTTCGTGATTAGTCACAGCAAGAGATAAGGTGATTATCAGAGACGAACAGTTGTGAATTGCTTTCAAAAATTATTATCTTCGTGATTAGTCACAGCAATACCTTCACAGACAATTGGCTTATATCAGTTGTGAATTGCTTTCAAAAATTATTATCTTCGTGATTAGTCACAGCGGTTTAATTGCTTTATCTCTATCATCTACGGTTGTGAATTGCTTTCAAAAATTATTATCTTCGTGATTAGTCACAGCTTGGTCGTATCATTGGCCTTTATAGGTCTGGTTGTGAATTGCTTTCAAAAATTATTATCTTCGTGATTAGTCACAGCGACGGAATGTTTAGGCAAAGACGCTACTAAGTTGTGAATTGCTTTCAAAAATTATTATCTTCGTGATTAGTCACAGCTTCCGGGTTCAATTCAATAAGCCCCTTTGTGTTGTGAATTGCTTTCAAAAATTATTATCTTCGTGATTAGTCACAGCAGTATTGATTATGGCCCAGCAGCCACACTAGTTGTGAATTGCTTTCAAAAATTATTATCTTCGTGATTAGTCACAGCCTCAAAAAACAATCCACTGAAAATCAGTAGATTGTTTTTGTTTTTAGGATTTAAATTTTAGAATAATTCAAGCTGTTGAAAGGTTGGAGGTGGTTCTTCTTTATTTCTGGCAAAGAATATTTCAATATCTCCAAATTGCTTGTCAGTGATACACATAATAGCTACTTTTCCAGCTTTTGGAAGCATAAACTTCACTCTTTTAATATGAACTTCAGCATTTTCGCGACTTGGACAATGCCTTACATACATTGAAAACTGAAATAATGTAAAACCATCATCAAGTAAAGATTTACGAAAGCGGTTCGCATCTTTCATATTGGCTTTAGTTTCTGTTGGTAAATCGTATAATACTAAAACCCACATAATTCGGTAAGCATTAAACCTTTCGGCGTTCATATCAATTCAGGGTAAGAGATCAGACGTTTTTCTCCTGTATAACATTTATACAGTGATGTAACTGTTGTTTTCACAGCAACTAGCAATGGTCTGGTTTTATCATCTATTTTCACATCTTTGGTTGCAATCTGTAAAATAAAAGCTTTAAACTCTTTAGTTAACTCCTCCGCTTCTGAATTAATTGCAAGCCATTGCATCACTAATAAATCAATAAAAGGTCGATAAGGTTCCATCAGGTCATCAGCCAAGCAATAAGGATTGTATTTATTCTTGTGGAAAATACCCAATACAGGCAGCAATCCGGTTTCAACAATGGCTCTTGCCACAATACTTCTGAGAACCGAATATCCAAAATTAAAAAACTGATTAGGAGAATCTCCAAAACGTTGTCTCAGAAAATCAAGACTAATAAGGTACTTCCAGTAATGTTGTGCTGCAATACCTTCCATATTGGTTATATCACCGCTTTTCACATTATTCTGGTAATCAATCATCGGTTCATAATAGTTCCCTAACCGTTTTAAAACCTCTTTCTGGTTTTCAATCTTACATTCGACAGTTTGTTTCCAAAGTTGTTTTTTGAGCGGTTCACTGGCTTCTAATTGGTCTTTGATCCGGTCGGAATGTTCAGTGTGACCATACAGCGGAAGCATAATTCCGTGTGGCAAATGATGACCATCACAGCTCACCACTACCACATTGTTTCCCATCATTTTCTGAATCAATTGATGTGAGATCGTAATCTGGAAATGATCCAGCATCAGCAATCCTAAATCTTCCACCGGAACTTTACCTTTCATTTCTTTAGTGGAAGGTTCTAAAATATACATCTGCTCATCTTTAAGTTTAAGATAAGCAGGATTGCCGATGTAGATGGAACGAGTGATCATAGTTATTATTCTCCTATTTTGGTAATTTCTCCTAAATGATTCAATCTGACTTTTATTGGATTTAAAGAAAATAAAGAGCCTAAACTTCTAATATTATAAAGTCTTTTGCTTTCTTTAGCTCCATCAGTTTTCTTTAAATCAGAATTTTTAGTTTCTAAATGATGCCTGAACCAATAATTATTTTCAGAAATACTCCATACCAAATACAAGTATTTACTCAATAAAGATTTATCATTATTTTTTATTGCTTCATCAAATTCATCTTGTGATAAACCCAGAATAAACATTTCATTTTGCTGCATACTGAACTTTAAATTGAGTTTATCGGCTGGTAATTTATTCAAAAATGATCCTGGAAGTTCTTTATCTAATAATTGGCTCCAAACATCTGATGAATTTCCAATAACAGCAGAAATATTATATTTTTTTCTCTCTACAGCGTGCCAGAATGTACAACTGTGCTGAACAAGCTTATTGTCTTTATCCTCATAAATGGCGATATGATGATTATTTCCTGTAAGAACAAAGCCTATATCTTTACCATCTTTGTCTTTCTTAATTGTCTGTAAATTATTAGCATCGGGGCGGGCAAACAAACGAACTGTTATAATCGGAATTTGTTTTTCTTCATTAAACCAAAGGGTATCCTTGAAAGCTTCTTTTTCTTTGTTTCCAAATTGAGCAAGTCTTTCTTTTACCAAAAATTTTACTCTTTCATCAACAATATCATCGGCTTGACTTGCTTTTAAATTTTGTAATTTATATTTCAATACCGTTGCATCATTGTAACAAGATGCTTTTTCTAGAATTTCAGATTTTTCTTCGTTTAAAAAGATTGGATTTTTCTTTAATGTTGACAAAGCCTTTTTAGAATTATTTTCATTTTCTGAAAGCCTTGTTTCAACAAGATTTTTAATCCCCGGATTTACAATTTTATCTGAGTTTTCAAATAAATATTTTAAAGGTTTATCATTCTCAATTACTTTTATTTTCCCATAAACAGATTGTTCATGTAAAGCTCCTCTTGGAACAATCACACCTGTCGCTTTATTTTTTCCTGTCGCTTTAAATTTGGTTATGGTTGCTACTTTTTTACCCGCTTTAAAAGAAATTAAAACCCTGTCTGCTTCTTGCATCACTTCTTGTGTACTAAAAGGTTTCTGAGTTTTTAGATATTTTTCTAAAAGTGTGGTCTTTTCATTAAATTCTATTTTAGCTTCCTCAACTTCTTTTACCATTAAATCTTTTGTTTCACTCGAATTCAAAGTATTTATCCTATGAATAAAACTTTGTCTTGTACAGGCGATTACCAAAGCATCAATCGCGTGATGACGGTGATCATCTCTTTTTGTCCAGTTTTCGATTTCTTCTTTTTGATGTTTTCTTTTTCCGTGTTCGCTTGTCCACTCTTTGGTGACGGTTTGTCCTAATTCTTTGTATTTAGGCATTTGAAGATTCATTAAAACATCATCCCAACCCCATAAATTACGGAGTTTTGCAGTCACTCCACCTTCTGTTGTTGTTACATTATTGCATATTTTCTGTAAAATATCCCTTGATTTGCGGGAAATATATTGAGTATCTCTCAATTGCCTGTCGATGAAATTTTCCCAAAGTTTTTTATCCGTTTCCGTTTCTTTTCCAAGTTTCTTTCTTTCAAGATATTCTTTATGTGAAACTTTCAGCCTTTGCATTTTATTGTAAGAGATAATTCCTCTCTTGAACCAGTCATCTATCCGTTCTGAATATACCCTAACCTGTTCATCGCCTTTTGTGGCAATGTAATCGTACGCAGTTTGATTCGTTTTTGTCGAGTTACACTTTCGGTGAACCAAAACTTTGTTGGTCTGAGAGTCGTCAAACAATAAAGCTTTCGGTACAATATGGTCAACATCATAAGCATCTCCACTTAAAGCTTCTGTTAAATTGAAGGTTTCTCCACAATAAATACATTGATTATTGACGTGAGCATCTTTCAGATTTTTACTAAGTGATGGAAATATGAATTTATATTTTTGAATATATCGCTTGGTTACCGGCAGTTCCAATTCTGCTAATCTTTTTCCGATTTCTTCATTCAATTTTTTATTTTTAGAATTTTGTAAATCGGTCTCGTTTCGCTCGTCTTTACTTTGTTTAAGCTCACGGGCAAGTTCAACTCTAATTTCAGATGGTTTTCCGTATTGCTCAAGAATTGCGTTAACCACATTAATCATCTGGTTCAGAATTTTCTCAACAATAGGTTGTCTCAAACTATTTTTAGGAAGAAGTTCCAATCGGTCTAAAGTAATTTGTTGTTCTTTTTCTTCTTTTGTCAGAGAATTAGAATGATTATAACCCGCTAAACTACAGGATTGAGAATAATCATAGCCTTCCATCAGAAAAGGAAGAATTTTTCTCATTGATTTATTCGATTTATTTCCGAAAGCCTGCTTATTAAAATCTATACCAGATAACTTTTCGGCAATGTCTTCATCAAAACCAAACCTTTTAATCAAAGCATTTTTACATTCATCTAAATCTTTCAGAGAATAAATGGTATGCCACAGTTGATACAACGGTTCTCTTTCCAATGATGCATCAAGTTCAAGACCTGCTCTTTCTTCAAGAATTTCACCTGTTTTCTTATCTACTAATATGGCAGTATGATTTGAAGTAATGATAGATACATCAAAATTCAAAAGTTCATTATAGCCTAAAACACTATGAAGAGCTGCATATGTTTCATTTCCTTTAATGCCTTTCAGGATTTGCTTGTTCACATATACATCTTCTCTTTTTAATTCTAAAATTTCGAGAAGTTTAGTAAAGCTTAAACTTTCATTTTTAAATAAATAATCTGCTAAAATTTCTTTCTCCTTTAAATCCGGAATTTTTTCACCCCATTTATATTTGCTTCCTTCTGGATTTTTTATTTTTAGAGTAATCGTATTAACAACTTCCCAGATTCGGCAAAGCTGAAACAATGGAGATGTTTTAGGAGCAACTTTTGGCCCGACAAATACCACTTTATTTTTGTTTTTTTCCTTATCAAAAACAGTTTTCTCAAAGCCTTCAAATTCACAGATACTCACTAACCCTTTTTGAGATTTCAATTTCCTTTGAAAATAAATGATTTCATTTCTTAATTGATGAACCACTTTATCTGTAAGAAAATCGTGTTTGTCTTTTTGAGCATTAATAATAGTATCAAACTCTTCTATATAAGCTTCTCTTGGATAAACTTCTTCTTTGATTCTGAAATACTGCTGATTATTTTTGTCTGAAAATGCGTTAGAAAGTCCTTCATAAAAATACTGCCCAATCGTCTGATTTCTGTCTTTTAACTGAGCATAACGTCCTTTTACCGCCTGCACGTAATCTGTATCTTTTTTATCAGAATTAGCCTCACTTCTGGCAGACTTATAACCTCTTTTCTGATTAAGCATATAGAGAATACGTCCTAATTGTTCTGCAGAAATATATTCATTAGAATTAGCAGAATCACTTCTCAGTTTCCATAAATCAAGCATTGGAAGTTTTAACAATTCTTCTGATGGGAAAATATTGTATTTTTTTAGAATTTTCTTTAAATCATTTTTCTTTAATTGTTTTCTATCATAACCTTTTCGCTGAGTACGGCTTATTGTTCTACTTTGATTTTTTGTGATTGACAAACCTCTTTGAAATTCTTCTTTATCACTTGTTGACAAAGGGATTATTCTGGAGCCCATTGCAATAATGCGAACAGGAATATTATTTTCACTAACCTCTACCAATGCCCAACCAATGGAATTGGTTCCCAAATCTAATCCAAGTATATTTTTAGTCATCATTATTAATTTTTATATACCTTATAAAAATAGAAATAAAAAAAATATTTAAAATGAGGATTCCCGTAATCACCTAAAAGATTTTTTCTCCTATATTTGTCTTAATAATTTTGAAAAGCAATTCACAATAAGGATTATTCCGTTGTGAAAACATTTAAGCCCCCTCGTCTTCCAATACGGGGGATTTTTATTTGTAACTGATACCTTCTCAGTTGTAACAGCTTTCAGAATTCACTACCTTCGTTTCAATCAAATCAAAAATATGAATCAGCAATTATTTGAAAAAGTAGATGACTATATCAGTAATTTGGTAGCTCCTGAAGATACGGTACTTCAGGAAACCATTCAATCTTTAGATGACGCTTCCATGCCTCAAATCAGTGTAACGCCTGTACAAGGGAAGTTTCTGCAACTGATGCTCCTTACCTGTAAGGCTAAACGTGTATTAGAGCTGGGAACTTTAGGCGGCTACAGTACTATTTGGATGGCCAGAGCACTTCCTGCAGATGGTAAAGTGATTACTGTGGAATTTGATCCTCATCACGCTCAGATTGCCAGTAAGAACATTGCAAAAGCAGGGCTTTCTGATCGGATTGATTTACGAATCGGTAAAGCAATGGATGTATTGAATGAACTTATTGCTGTGGGGGAAGAAACGTTCGACTTTATTTTTATCGATGCAGATAAACCTCCTTATACAGAATATTTTGAACTGGCGTTACAACTGTCTCATCCCGGAACAATGATCATTTGTGACAATGTGATTCGTGAAGGTCAGGTTTTAGATAAAAACAGCAATGATGAAAAAGTGAGAGGAGTACAGCGTTTTAATCAAATGCTGGCCGATAATCCAAAAGTTACTGCCACGATTATGCAAACCGTAGGTGCGAAAGAATATGATGGAATGGCAATAGCAATTGTCAATTAAATTATAATTCAAAGGAAAAATTATTCAAGGCGGGGGCAACTCGCCTTTTTTCGTTTTAAAACCCTATTTTAGCTATTCGAAAACAGAACAATGACGACCGTAGAATTTATACAGAAGCAGCTCGATATTTCTGAGAAGAGCATCAACAATACTTTACAATTATTAGCCGAAGACTGTACCATTCCTTTTATTTCCCGTTACCGTAAGGATAAAACCGGAAACCTGGATGAAATACAGATTGAGCAGATCGCCAAGATCAGCAAACAGTTTGATGAGATTGTTAAAAGAAAGGAATCTATTTTAAAATCTATAGAAGAACAGGATGCTTTAACGCCTGAACTGAGACAAAGAATTGAAGAAAGCTTTGATATGCAGGAGTTGGAGGACTTATATCTTCCTTTTAAAAAACGTAAGAAGACTAAAGCAGATGCGGCCAAGGAAAAAGGATTAGAACCTTTAGCCAAAATCATAATGAGCCAGAAAAACAATGATGTACAATTTTTGGCCTCCAAATATCTGAATAACGATGTTACATCAGAGGAAGAAGCTCTTCAGGGAGCAAGAGACATCATGGCGGAATGGATTAATGAAAATATGTATGTCCGTAAGAACCTTCGTCGTTTATTCCAGCGTAAAGCAGTAGTGACTTCTAAAGTGGTGAAGGCTAAAAAGGAGGAAGAAGATGCTCAAAAGTTTTCTCAGTATTTTGAATGGGAGGAAAACCTCAGCAGAACTCCTTCTCACAGGCTTTTGGCAATGCTGAGAGCAGAAGCTGAAGGCTTTGTAAAAACCAATGTAGGAATTGACAAAGAAGAGGCGATTGATTTTATTGAAAAAGCCATCATCAAATCTAATAATGAAAGTTCTGATCAGATTGCTTTAGCGATTAAAGACAGTTATAAAAGACTTCTGGAGCCTGCTATTTCCAATGAAGCATTGCAGGAGGCTAAGGAAAAAGCAGATAAAAAAGCGATTGAGATTTTCTCTGAGAATCTGAGTCAATTACTTTTGGCTCCGCCATTGGGAGAAAAAAGAATTCTGGCTATTGATCCTGGATACAGAAGCGGCTGTAAAGTGGTTTGTTTAGATGAAAAAGGAGATTTGCTGCATAATGAAACCCTCTACCCTCACGCTCCACAGAATGAATCGGGAATGGCGATGAAAAAGATCCGTTCTATGGTAAATGCTTATAATATTGAAGCCATTTCTATCGGAAACGGAACAGCAAGCCGTGAAACGGAGTTTTTCATCAAGAAAATTGCTTTTGATAAACCTTTACAGGTATTTGTGGTTTCGGAAGCAGGTGCCTCGGTGTATTCTGCCAGCAAAATTGCAAGGGATGAGTTTCCAATCTATGATGTAACGGTACGTGGTGCGGTTTCTATTGGAAGAAGACTTTCTGATCCGTTGGCGGAATTGGTAAAAATCGATCCAAAATCTATTGGAGTCGGACAATATCAGCATGATGTGGATCAGACTCAATTGAAAAATGAGTTGGATTCTACCGTGATGAAGTGTGTAAACTCTGTAGGAATTAACCTGAACACAGCCAGCAAATCTTTATTAAGCTATGTTTCCGGAATTGGAGAAAAAATGGCTGAAAACATTGTGAATTACAGGGCTGAAAACGGTGCTTTTGAGGATAGAAAACAGCTTAAAAAAGTTCCAAGACTTGGCGAAAAAGCATTTCAACAGGCAGCAGCATTTGTAAAGATTACCAATTCAAAAAATCCACTGGACAATTCTGCGGTACATCCTGAAGCCTATAAAACTGTAGAAAAAATGGCTAAAGATTTAGGGATCAAAACCGATGAACTGATTGCCAACAAGGAAAAAATTGCTCAGATAAAACCGGAAAACTATATCACCGAAGATATCGGAATTCTGGGAATTAAAGATATTTTAAAGGAACTTGAAAAACCTGGTTTGGATCCGAGGAAAGCGGCCAAAGTATTTGAGTTCGATCCTAGTGTAAAAAGCATTAAGGATTTAAAAACAGGCATGATCCTTCCGGGAATCGTTAACAATATTACAGCTTTCGGATGTTTTGTAGATCTTGGAATTAAAGAAAGCGGATTGGTTCACATTTCACAGCTTAAAGACGGCTTTGTTTCGGATGTGAATGAAGTAGTAAAATTGCATCAGCATGTAAGAGTAAAGGTAACGGAAGTGAATGAGGCAAGGAAAAGAGTGCAACTGAGTATGATTTTATAAGGCTGTTTCATTTTCTAACCATTAAGATGTGGTAAGGGATTTAGAATAACAAGTTAAGCTTCGCTTTAAGATTTTTTGCTTACGTTTTGTTAATCAAACTTAACTTCTAAACTCACCTTAATGGTTACATAATTACTTCATAAAATTTGAAAAAAACAATTATTCATTATCATTAAATAAAAGACTTTGAGTTATAAAAATCTAATTTTCGATCTGGATGGAACATTATGGGATTCCAGAGCAACGATTATCAAAATATGGAATGATGTTTTAAGTAAGCATCAATTGATCCAACATGAACTGAAATCGGACGATATGAATCAGTATATGGGCTTACTGGCTCATGATATTCTGAAAGATATGCTTCCCGGAATTTCAGATCTGCAGATTGATGAGCTTCTTTCTGAAGTAGTAGCCCAGGAAAACCAGGTATTGCGTATACAAGGCGGTATTCTTTATCCCAATGTTGAGAATACATTGAAAAGCCTGGCGGCTACTCACAACCTTTTCATTGTAAGCAATTGTCAGGACGGCTATATTGAATCGTTTTTAGAATATTACCAATTCAACCATCTCTTTACAGACTTTGAGTCTCATGGGCGCACTCAAAAAACGAAGTCAGAAAACATACAGCTTCTCATGGAAAGAAATAATTTATCTATTGAAGATTCTGTTTATGTTGGAGATACCCAAACCGATTATGATTCTGCGACTTCCAATGAATTGCCCTTTATTTTCTGCGAATATGGATTTGGAAAGCTGTCCAGCCCACATGAAGCTCAGATTTCAGCATTCTCTGATTTAAAAAATTATATTTAAATAAAAGCCGGTTTACAGTTTTGTGAGCCGGCTTTATTTTGATGTGACCTTTTGTATTGGCATTTCAATAATCCCATTATGAGGAGGAGAGGTAATAAAACTAGATATAAAATACTCATTCTTTCTTTTAATCAATGTTAATAGAGGTGAGAGATTCTCATTTCCGCCTTCTATTATTTTTTTTGTAAAAAATTCAATGGAATCATTATTGGCAGTAGCATATATTCCTCCAATATATTCTTGATAGTTATCATGCTTATTATACCTTTTACCATTATTATCCGCCAACCAACTTTTAAATATGCAACTATCTGGATTTACCATATTTAGTTCTGCATAAGAAATAGATTCTCTCCCCCAACCATCAATTACATCATTATTTTCCATAATATATAAGCCTTTCCACTTTTGAAATAATTTTTTAGAAATAAATTCATCTTCTCCTTCTAATTCATTTTCCAACTTCAACGTATCTCTGTTTTCTGAATTAATATTATTAACTTCTGGGGCTAATAAGGGTATAGAATCCTTTGCTCTATCATTTTTTACTGTTCTATCTTTTACACATGAAAGCATTCCTAATGCCATCAATATATAGAGGTACTTTATCATCTTTTATTATTTTCTTGCCTATTTTTATTAGGAGCCTTAAGCCTTACATAAAATGCAGGGTTTTCTCTATTATTTAGACCTTCACCTGCAGTCTTTGCATCAGTAATCTCAAAATGTAAATGTCTTGCCTTGATATTTTGTTTAGATGCATTACCAGTATTCCCACTTTTTCCAATTTCCATACCTGCTGTAACTTCCTGTTTATTTTCCACACTTATTTCACTGAGATGTCCATATCTTAAAAAACGTTTATCAGAATCCCCAAAGCTAGGCCCCTTTTCTTTTTCACCTTGATATTGTAGTTTATAATCCATTCTTGCTTTATCTAAATCACCCTTATCTACTTCTATTACCACAAGCTTCCCAAATGCACCTGCATTTTCTGAGACCAAAACAACAGTTCCTTTTAAACAAGCTTTTACTGGAGTTCCTTTTGGTGCAAAAATATCTAAGCCTTGATGGTTTTTTAGTGTTCCATTCGGATGTGTTCTAACAAGGCCAAAAGAAGAGCCTTTGGGTTTTTCAATTCCGCTGAAATTAAACAATGCTATTTCTGGATTATCAATAGGATCGTGCCATTTAGAATCTTTTTTATTTTCAATTTTATCTTCATGATCTTTTTGACATTGAAAATCGATGGCTTTATTAAGCGCACCTTTTCTATACCATCCTTCTATTTCTTTAGCTATTTCCCATACATATGTTTTTCCATCTTCTTCGCTTCCTTCTTTGTGAAAAACAGGATTTTTAGCATAACCTTTTTTTCTTATCCATTTAGTATTTTTAATAACATCACCTTTAGAATTATAATCTAGAATTAAATATTTATCGAATACAACATAATGATCTTGATTTCCTTTTCCGCAATCAACGGGCATTAAGATTGCTAAATAAAAATCAACCAGAGTGTTTAATTTTGCTCTAAAAGGCTCAAGATAATACTCTACATAAGTAAGCTGTTCAAACTTTTTCATATTTTTTAGGTTCCCTTTCTTACCAGCTTCTATATTTGTCCCTTTTCTTCTATTAATATCATGTGCAGCATCACTTCCAATTTGAACTAATCCTGTATACCCTAAGTCATTAACCAAACTTGGATCAAACTTACCTCCTGTTTCCAATGCCATAGCAGAAGTCAAATGATTTGGGTCACATAACAACCTTTTTGAAATTTCTATGATTTTCTTGCGTTCCAGACATGTAAAATGTTTGCCCCAATACAATTTACTTTCTTCACAAATACAAACTTTCCTTTCTTCCCTTTTCTCCTTAATCACCGCAACAGAATCATTAGCATCCACTTTCATCGGCTCCGCATCCGGGCTTACAGGGATCACTTGAGAGGTTACAGAAGTATTGAGATGTTCAACTTCTATGAAATACTCCCTTTCGTTGCCTTCTCCCCATTCGTAGCTTTTGATGTACATATCTTTGGTAAGGATAATACCGTTGATAAAGTTGGTCATGTCAAAAGCCAGTGTTACTGATTTTTCATATACCAGATCATTGCTATACCTTGAAAAGTCCTCTTCCCAGATTCTGACCTTTACATTTTTCCCTTTCATACTTTGAGTGACGATTTTAATAGATATGACATCACCTGTTTTAGCATTTCCCAAAGGTTTTCCTGTAGCATCTGTAAAGGCTGCACTTATGATTTTCCCTTCAGGATCAACCTGTTTTTTGGCGGCTGGAGTTTGAGGAAATTTTGGAGTATTGTCTTTAGGTTTGGGTTTATCAGGCTTTACTTCTTTTTCTCTGGTTGCAACGGGAGATGTCTTTTGAGGAGGGTTAGTTTCTTTAGTTTTTTGCTTTTTAGGAGATTCCGGACTATGAGTAGGATTAGCAATATTTACATTGGAACTGGCCTTTAGAATATGTTTGGAAGTCATTTCTGCAGTTACGTAATATTCATGGGTTCTACCCTCACTTTTATCTCCTCTGGCAACCTGAGCATTGGCTATCTGCACTGCCATTGTATAGCTTGGCAGCCTGAAAATAACTTTAGCCACACCTTCATGATCCACTTCGCCAACCAGAGGTACAGGATTAATTCTATTCATCATGTTAATCATCGGATCATGGCCTTTACCTAATGCGTCATCCTCCCATAAGGTAAAAGCCACTTTATATCCAAACATTCCCACACAATGAGCCTTAGCTATTAAAGTATCTGTATAATGAAGTATCTTTCCTTTCTGTAACCTCTGAGAATTAATATCTAATAAATCTACACGGAGTATTTTAGGTTCTTCAGCCTGTCTTGGCTTTATATACAGCTCCCCACGATCCTTCCCTCTTATGACTTCAATCTTTAGAGATCTATATTTTAAACTTTTAAGGGTAAATTTATAAGTAATATGTTCTCCTTCTTTGATATTCCCATGGGTAACCCGCCATCCTTTCCGATCTTGTACATGAACATTCCATTGTATTTTGGGAGGAGGAAAAGAAAAGGAATTGGAAGAGATCAGATTATCAAATACCGAAAGTGAATAAGCCTCCGTATTTCCAACAACAGGTTGGGTACTGCCTGTAATAGTCAATTTTGCCATATCTGCTAGTTTTGAAACGTTTTCTACTCATAGATAGGATCAGGTTCTTCCCATTCTTCCTGAGATTCTTTCAGATCCATAAACGGATTAATAAAATGATAGCTTTTTACATCGGCCAAGGTTATATTCTGTCTGTTCATCGTAGAAGTCTGGCCATGTTCCTTTACTGTAATGAGTCCACCTGTAGTGCACATCAGTTCAGAAATTTCAGACAGACAGCTATTGCCCATTACTTTTACCTTTTCATAGACTTTCTGCCATTTTCCTGCAGGAGCATAAGTGCAAGGTAAGTAGCCGCCAGATGTTGGTTTTAGTTTGCATTTCCCAAAACTTGAACCGGAAGGATTAAACTGTATATCTTCCTCTGTCACGGCAAGATAATCTGCTGTAGTTTCTTTATGATTCCAGTAATGTTTCTGATGAGCATTCACTTTAAACTGAGGAAAAACATCGCCCTGATTACAACAGGCTTTGCCCTTTTGCACAACAAAGTGCTTCCCGTCATGTGGTGATACATTTTTTGACATAATTTTTGTGTTGGTTGATACAATTTTGATCTTTTATCCTGCTAATTTTTCTAAATCAAAGGTCATTGACTTCTCATAGTCAGCAATTTGAATTTGAAATGCTGCTTTGATTTTCTGAACAGAAAAATTCTCTGCATTTAATGTATAAACTGCAGTATGACTGGCTATCAGAGACTTCAGATTCTGCCTAGTGTGTTCATCATTATTCCTTTCCTCTTCATATAACTCCTCAACCGTTCGGTAATCTGCCGATTTTCCTGTCTGTACAACTTCTATGAATTGAGGATCTTTCTCCGGCAATGTATTGTTCAGCAGTTCCATTTTAATCGGTGAAGCTGGAGCCATCCATGAAAACCGGGATATATAAGGAGAAGCTACCCCTTGTATGTTATAATGAGCCTGATAAAAACAACTGAAAAGCAATTGTATGGGTAATAGCTTTTTAAGACTAGCATCCATACTCTTTGAATTGGCCATTTTATCTTTCAGCTGATCGATGTGTAAAGAGGCATACTTGCCCTGATAATATTTTTTTAATGCTTCAATCTCACCAATGATCTCTGAGATCTCTTTATCCGTCTCTGCAGTTAGCAGACCTCCCGAATGATCTATAATCAAAGTTATTGGATAAATGATTTTCACAAATGCAGAAGCCAGACTATTGATTTTTTCCTCCAGTTCTTCACCATCTTTTTTAAAACCACTCATTGAAAAATGGAGATGATGATCCTTTTCTTTCTTTATATACTTAAAATGCAGCGAATAGGCATATTCACTTTTCTGAACACCATCATCACTTTCAGTCTGTATAACTTTATAATCTCCTGAAAAAGCATTAGCATTAAAAGGGATTCTTCCGTTCAAAAAGTGTTTGTATAAGCCTTCTCCCTGTTGCCGGATGAGAAAATTCATTCTTGCCACCTCCTCCGAAGTGGGAATACAAAGTTTCTGTAGAAATCTTAATCTTCCATTTTCAGGAATAATATCCAGAAAGCTGCATCTTTGATTATGGTATTCGTAAAGGTAACGAGGGTTCTCTAGCATCAAATCTTGGGAAATACTTTCCAGGGTCTCACCAGATTTTACAACATAAAAATTCTGTTTTTCAATGGGATTGGTTCCATAAGCCAAACCTTTCCCATCCGGAATATCTTTTTTCATAATGTGTGTTTTTTATTTCTGAAGATTTTTAAAATTAAAAATCCCCACTTTACATTATTTTATAATCACATGTTTTTTTATTGCAAATAACCGGGATAACTTGTACAAGAAAAAATGGATACAAAATCAAGAGACAGTTAAAATAAAAAGACTGCATTTAGGAGGTGTAGCTATGTTTTTATTGATAATAAAAGCCCCTTTATAAATCAATACATTATTATTTTTTCAACAGTAGAAACTCATAATTTGCATACAACCTCTTTACACATTTATGTATTTATGCAAAGTCTTATAGATCATAGAAAAATTCAAAGCCCATTATTTCAATAATAGGTGAAGTAAAACCGATAAAAAACAAAAAAGGCCACCCTTTCAGGTAACCTTTTTCAATGAAAAATTCTACTAGAAAATAGAATCTTTATTATTTATAATCTTTAGAACTTCTTTTGGGTTCTTTGGCTTCCGGCCATAGTATCGGATTTCCTTTATCATCCTTAGGCATTACTCTTTTTTCTCTGTTGGTAAATTCCGGATCTTCAGAAGCCATATAAGCCAATGCTGCTGTTAAGATCACATTATTCTTCACCTCATCAAAAACAATCTTGTCATACGTATCTTTTGTAGTATGCCATGTATACCCGAAATATCCCCAGTTCAAAGAACTTAAAGAAAATCCCGGTACACCAGCTGCTACAAATGAAGCATGGTCGGATCCGCCACCACCAGGCATTCCAGGGAAATCAGTCTTAATGTGAGTTCTTACTGCTTTTGGAACACCATCCAGCCATTTTCCGATATAATCGTATGCTTTTATAAATCCTTGCCCACTGATATTGATAACACGTCCTGTACCATTATCCTGGTTAAAGGCAGCCTGTGTCCCTTTAATAATCTGAGGATTATCTGCAACAAATCCTCTGGAACCATTAAGCCCTTGCTCTTCACTTCCCCAAAGTCCGATAACAATTGTTCTCTTATTATTAGGATAGTATTTTTTAAGGATTCTCATCGTTTCAAGCATCGTAAGTGTTCCTGTTCCGTTGTCTGTAGCTCCCTGAGCACCATCCCATGAATCAAGGTGAGCAGAAAGAATAACATACTCATCCGGTTTTTCTTTCCCTTTAATCATACCTATTGTATTAAAGCTTTTAGCATCAGGAAGAACCTTAGATTGAGCATCGATCTTAATTTTAGGCTGAGCACCTTTCTCAGCCATTCTATAAAGCATGCCATAATCTTCTACGTCAATATCGATCATCGGAATTTTGGACGTTTTTGCTCCAAAGATTCTGTTTGCGCCCATAATTCCTGTCCAGTTTGAAATGGCAATCCCTACAGCTCCTGCATTTTCCAGTGCTTCCGGAAGGGTATTATTATCATAACCGATATTCTTTACATACGCAGCAAAGTCTTTGGCAGCCTGGTCTTTTTCAGCTTTAAGCTTTTCATAAAGTTCGGGAGTAGCAAACTCTTTGATCTGTTCATCGGAACGGCCAATCTTCTGGTATTGTGCCATCAAAACGATTTTGCCTTTTGCAGCTGGAAGCCATTTATCAAACTCTGCTTTGGATGATACTTTCGGAAGAATTACTACTTCTGCTTCAACTGCTTTTTTAGTAGCCGGACTCCACGCCAGCTGAGTTGCTGATAATGACTTTACTCTTGGAAATACCATATCTACATGGGTAGTTCCTCTCTGCCATCCTTTCCAGGTTCCAAATTGCTGAAGATTGGCATCTATTCCCCATGAACGAAGCTTTCCCACACTCCATTCATTAGCAGCAAGCATTTCCGGAGTTCCTACAAGGCGGGGGCCTATACCATCCAGAAGTTCGTATGCCATTCCTTCAAGCTGGGAATTGTTATTCACTTCATCTACGAAACTTTTTACGATTGGATTAAGGTTCTCTTTGGGGTCAACCTTTACCTGAGCCCATGAAAATTGGGCAGCCAACATGACAGCCGGTACTGCAAAAAATCTATTTATCCTCATAATGTATATTGATTGCACTAAAGATAGAAGAAATTGCGGAGATGCTAAAGGAATTAACGAAAAAAAGTCTTTATACATCAGTATTTAAATCCATTTTTGAAGAAAATGAAATGATTATCTTAATATATTAATTCAACGGTATGATTTTATCGGCTATTTTGCCCCGAAGTCCGGTACATTTCTATTGATAAAAGCCTGTTCCTCCGTAGTCAGTAAAATGGTATTATTTTTATTTTCCTTTACCGAAGTATTATCCCAGATATTTTTATCAAAATTCACCCTCGGAACGAGCTCTTTTTCATCCGATTTCTTAAAGGTGTTATAAATAAGCTCTCTGCTGATTTTCCTTTCATGTTTAACACCTTTATAATAAGCAATATATTTATTACCTTCAACCCGGCTCATAGCAGGAACATATACTCCTCCGCTTTTGTAGAAATCAAAAACGAGTATAGCATTTCCCAATTGATAATCAAACACTTCCCCTTCTCCTGTCTTTCTTTTAACCATTGGATATTTGTCCTGTAAATAATGAATTTCAAAATATGTGATCACCTTATCAACCTTATTATATTTCAATTCTCCTTCCATTTCAATTCCTACTCCTGACTTGATGTTAAAGGTGATTAATTGCTCATCCCCTTGTTCAAAAATCATCCAGCCGGAATATTTAGATGCTTTATTTTCTAGGTGTGCCAAGGTTCTGTTCAGCTCAAAATTAAAGAAGTAGTTTCCCATATATTCATCAGAAAACTTCTTTATTCCTTTTACAAAAATGCTGTCCGACTTTAGATCTTTAAAATATTTCACATTATTCAGCTGCATCTGGAGGTTATTATCAAAAGATTTGTTAGGATTATAAAAATTAGTTTTACTCCATAACTTTGTTTCTGCAATGACTAAGAAATGAATTTGGTTATTATCACTCCGTTTTTCTTTATAGGTGACATCATAAAGGGAGGGTTTATTATAATATCTTTTTTTGTAATGACTGGAGACCTCTTCAAAGATTTTTTTCAGATCTACCTTTATCATTTTTACTTCATCAATTTTTTTATATCCTCTTTTCAGCTTTATTGGGGAATAAAATTGGGGGATGACTGTCTTTTGAAATCCTGATGCAGAAATTTCACCGTTTACCGAACTATCATCTACAGGCGCAAACCCCTCTTCGTTAGTATAAACAACATGATTCTGCCAAAGAATTCTTGCATTAGGAATCGGCTTCCCATTCTCAGCATCTATTACCTGAATGTTTTGGGCTGAAAAGAAATTAAAAATTAGAATAAACAACAAATAGGAATATTTCATCATTTGTTTAATTGATATTTCTAAAATACAAATTATATGATGACAAACTTTCAGTAAAGGAAAATTTAATATTTAAACCTAAAAAATCAATTTCCGGTTTTTGAATATCGATTACAGTGAATTTTTTTTGATATTTTGAGAAATCATGACAACCATAAGAAGAAGGCTGCGATAAGGGTATAAAAAAACCGGCTTCAAAAGCCGGCTAAAGGTTGAGAATTACTTCTTAGCTTCTTCTACAGAAACTTTTCTGAATTCTTTGAACAATTTGCTAAGTTCTAAAGCTGATTTACGAGCTCTTGTACCAGCAGCTTTGTTTCCTTTTTCCGCTTGTTGGTTTGCCTCAGTTGTGAACGCCTCAAATTCTGCGTTGATTTTTTCAATTAGTTCTTTCATTATATTTAAAAATTTAGGCTGCAAATATAGGTTTTATGGTGATTCCAGCCTAGTAGCAGTGAAAAAAGTTTGGGTAAAAAGACTGATTTTTTAACATATTTCTACTCTTGAACCGATTTTTATCGATTTTCGCCCTGCAATTTTGATAAAAAAGCCGTTGTAACCGTTCATAAGTTAAATTTCGTCACCTAATTTCACATGTATTTTCCAATCAAATTTTCGTTGATTCTGGCAGCAAGTTCTGATTGTTTTAAAATAACTCTTTCAAAACGAATGATTCACCATCTTCAGCATTTGGATTTTTATATTAAATTTGGAAAAACGACTTAATCCATGTTCAAAAAACTAATTTTTCTGACATTTATCCTTCCGTTTATTGCTTATTCTCAAAATAAAATCAGATATAAGGTATATTATGACGAAGATCTTGCTAAGAATGGCTTAAAAGTGCGGGTAGATTATACATTAAAAAAAGCATCAGACACTTTATCCTTCTATTATGCAAATGAAAACTGGGGCGAGAATGAGCTTTTTAAAAATCTTATTTTGTTAAAGGAGGATAATCCTGATATTAAATTGGAGAGTAAACCTGAAAACAACAAAATAAAGATCTATCAGAAAAAAGGAACTCACTTTTCTCTGGTCTATCATATTAAACAGGATTTTACAGATCCCAACTATAAAATCTTTAACAGACCGAGAATCAACAATACTTTCTTTCATGTTTTAGGGAAGAACCTTTTTATGGTACCGGTTTCTTTCGCAGAGATGCCCGATGAGCAGGAATTTCAATTTATTATTGACTGGATAGGCTTCCCCGAAAAATTCAAACTCCATAATAATTTTGCTTCACAGGTTAAGCAACAGAAAATCAAGACCGTCCTTTGGGATGGCTTTTATAATTCTTTATTTATTGGTGGGGATTACAGATTTTATTTTTTTACAATACACGATAAGCCCATCTATTTTGCTTTGAGAGAAGAGTGGAATAACGGTTTCACTGATGATTTTTTATTTTCTAATCTGAAAAAAGCCATACAGTCTCAAAGGGATTTCTGGAAAGATTACGATCAGGATTATTTTACGGTTACCATGACGCCCACTGTTTCACAAAAAGACAGTTTATATAAGGGTTACAGTACTACAGGTTCCGCTATTAAAAATGCATTTATAATCCAGGGAACCAATAATCCTTTCAATAACAAGAATTCTTATCTGTATCTCTTTCATCATGAATTAATGCATGAGTGGATCGGAAATACAATTCAAAACAAACATGAGGAACTGAATTATTGGTTCAGTGAAGGCTTTACCGATTATTATACTTACAAAAACAGGTTAAGAATAAAGGATATCTCAATGGATGAGTGGCAAAAATTGTTTAACACGGAGATCCTTAAAGCCCATTGGAAGAATCCTGAGAGAAATATTCCTAATTATAAAATAAAGGATGATTTCTGGAAAAGCAGAAATGTAGAAAAAGTTCCTTACAGACGAGGTGCCATTTTTGCCCTATGGCTGGATAATCAAATCATGCTGAAAACCCATTATAAAAAATCTTTGGATGATTTGATGCGGGATTTGCTGAGAACCTGCAAGGAGAAGAAAATAAAATTTACCGATGAATTTTTTATTGAGTTTATTCAAAAGTATCTGGATCAGGATGTCTCTTATTTCTTCCAGAAACATATTCTTAATGGTGAAGATATTGATCTTTTGAAAGAAAAATGGATAGAAGGTTTTTCTTTTCAGGTTATTGATGGGGTTCCACAGTTGGAGATTGATAAAACTAAAAATAATAAGTATCTGATTGAATAAGGTGAGGATATAAAATCACCCCGTCAACTCATAGATTTGCCCCCCTTCAGAGGAAGGGGATATGAAACCCTTCAATTGTATTATAAGTCTGACAGCCTTTTTGTATTTCTTTACACACCTCTTTTTTCATCTACATAAATTCACGAGCTTTTATCCCTGCTTGTTCTAATAGATGAAGGCTTTCAGGAGTAATTCTTTCTGCAAATACAACCCGGAAATGGTCATCATATTTATCTGTAAAGGAAAATGTATTTCCTGGTGTGAATAATACTTTATGCTCTTCGCAATACTGATATAATTTTTTAATATCCATATTTTCAGGCATCTGTGCCCAAATACTGTATCCTCCCTGAGGTCTGTGGAAATAAGAGCCTTCCGGAAAACTTCTCCTTAAAACCTCTAAAAGGAGATTGGCCTGTTGGTTTAGTTTCTTGCGAAATGATCGTAAATGCCTTTCATAGCTATTTTCCTGCAAAAGTTTCAGAATAAGTTCCTGATAAAGAGGAGAAACGGATCTTCCTAATACAAATTTTGCCCTTTCTGCTTTTGCATAAAAACGTCCTGCGTATAACCATCCTAAACGAATTCCCGGTGCCAATGTCTTTGAAAATGAAGAATAAGTCATCACCCATCCTTTTTCATCAAAGCTTTTTATACTGGATGGTCTTTTTTCTTCAAAATAAAGGTCAGAATACATCTCGTTTTCAATAATACATACCTGATGATCTTCTGCAATCGCTAATACTTCTTTCTTGGTATCATCACTCATCATAATCCCTGTTGGATTATGAAAATTTGGAGTTACAATAAGAGCACGAATATCATTTTCAGCACAAACCTTTCGAAAGTAATCAGTATCAAAACCACTACGATAATGAACCGGGATCTCAATAACTTTTACCTCCAAATTGGCAATCACTTCCAATATAGAAAATACACAAGGGCTGTCTACCGCTACAATATCACCAGCCTTTGTTACAGAACTTAATGCAATGGTTAATGCCTGTAGAGCACCATCTGTAATAATAAGCTCATCAGGATTGAATCTACAGCCATATATTCCCATTTGTTTTGTGATTTGCTTTCTCAATTCTTCAAGCCCGTTGGAAGGATAATACCTCAGCAGAGCTGCTCCTTTTTTTCTGATCACTTCCTGCATCGTTCTTAAAATCAGCTTTTGTGGAATCAAAAGATCTCCGGGTACAGTGGTATTAAAAGAACTTGATTCTGAAATTCTTTTGGATGTCAATGCTATATTTTTCATAAACGCCTCATCCCTTACCACCTCAGAAAGTTTTGTTTTGATTTCAGGAATATTCTCGTCCCTTTTTTCTACCACAAAATAGCCTGAGCGTGGACTACTTTCCACCAAACCTTTAATCATCAAATATTCAAACCCATTTTGTACAGAACTTATACTGAGGTTATATCTTTCCTTTATGTTCCGGATAGAGGGTAGTTTATCACCACTTTGTAAAATTCCATTTCGGATCTGTTCTTCAATAACAGCTGTGAAAGCTTCATATTTATAGGTTTTCATTGTCTTTACTCAATCTGTACTGAACAAATTTACAAAATTAAAATCTGTACTGGTTGTATTTTAATCATCTGTATCCTTTCCGAAGGAATTAATCTTATAATTTTGATAAAAAAAAGAATGGAAATCATTTCAAAATTCACCATAGGTTCTGATGAGGGCGTTGATGATCTTTTTACAGTTATTAAATCTTCCGTCAATACTACTTATCAAGAATTAATTTCAGCGGAAGAGATCAAACAATATATTGAAGGTTGGGATCCAAGAAAAATGATCAATGAGCTCAATGATTTGTCTAACCAGCTTATTATAACATATGCTGATCACAAACCTGTAGGATATGGTATTTTAAGAAGCGGCTCCGTATATCCGGGATCTTCGGAAGAGAAAAGACTTACAGAGCTCAATTTTGTTATCCTAAAAGAATATGACAACGCCGAAACCCGTGAGTCTCTATGGAAAAAATGCCGGGCAGCTGCTTCATTCACTGATATTATATGGACTAATATTCTTACAGAAGATCCTTTGTTGGAGTTTTTAAAAGAAATTGGATTCTCTATTAAAGAAAATACTCAATCTACACCTTTTCAGCTTCCTTCCTATATTATAGAAATGCAGGTCGGCAAGAAATAATAAAGATCTTAGATCAAAACAAATTATAAAAACTATTAAAGGCAAATCTGAACATCTCAAGATTTGCCTATCTTTGATTTTTATAATTATTGAACAATGAGTGATCAACTGGAAACCATAAAAGATTATTACAAACGCACCCGAAAAACAGTTCTGGAGGTATCTGATGCGGATCTCGAGACCGGAAAATCCCACTTCAATATTATCCCAAGAAAGTATTGCAGTTTTAAAAGTCCTTATAACCGACGTGATTACTACAAGATTTGCTTTATCATAGGGAAAGGAACAGCCCATTACGCTTCTCATAAATTGTATGTTGACCGTCCTGTTTTATTTTTCCCATCTCCTAACATCCCTTATACATGGGAATGTGAGGATGATTTTCAGGAAGGTTTTTCATGTCTGTTTAACCAGGAATTCTTTAATGTAAATTCTGAGTTCAATTTGTTTAAAAAGACCTCCTTGTTTAAGGAATGGAGTAAACCTTTTATATTTCTTACTGAGGAACAGATCCAGTTGACGACAATGTATTTTGAACAGATGTACAAGCTGAATCACTCTTCTTACCCTTTCCGTTGCAGCGGTATTAAGAGTAATCTAGCCTCCGTTTTACACCTTGCATTGGAAAACCGTGTTGAAGATGTGAGTCTTAATGAACTTCCTGCGAATGTTCGTTTATACAAGCTTTTTGATGAACTTTTGAACAAACAATTTCCTTTAGATTCTCCAGCCTATCCTCTGTCTTTAAAAACAGCCTCTGATTTTGCAGATCATCTGAATGTACATGTCAATCATTTGAATTCATCCGTAAAATCAGTTACAAGCCTTACCACAACACAAATCATTAAAGAAAAGATATTTGAGGAATCTAAAAACCTGTTGAAGTATACCAACTGGGATATTGCTCAGGTGGGCTACACCCTTGGTTTTGAGCAGCCTTCCCATTTTAACAATTTCTTTAAAAAGCATGCCCAGACTTCTCCGTTGAAATTTAAGAATTCATACTAAATATTTGAATTTTGTAATTTTTACTTTGTCTTTTAAAACTCAATTTTCTATTCTTGAAGTATTTTTGCATTGTAAAAAAATGAATGAATATGTTGAGAGAAGCATCTGAGAAACGCATCAGATTAATAACCATTATGGCCTTTGTGTCTATCCCGCTTTCGGGGTTTGTCACTGATATTTACCTACCCTCCTTTCCTTCTATGGCTAAGGAAATGATGGTCTCGGAAAAAGATATACAAATCACTTTAACGTCTTATCTATTGAGCTATGGAGTTTCCCAGTTGTTTGTAGGAGGAATTCTGGACAGCATTGGGCGTTATCGTCCTAAGTTACTGGCTTTATTTATTTTGATACTGAGCAGTCTTTTTATTACAATGACCGACAGTATTCTGTTAATATGTCTGCTTCGTATCCTTCAGGGTATTGCTGTTTCTGTACTGGTTGTAGCTACGCGGGCAATTTTTGTTGATATTTATGATGCTGAACGGGTAAAACATTATCTGAGCTATTTTACAATTGCCTGGTCTTGCGGCCCTATTCTGGCTCCTTTTCTGGGAGGTTATCTTGAAAAGCTTTTTAATTGGCATGCTAACTTTTATTTCTTAGCTTTTTATGCAGGCTTTTTATTTCTGTTTGAATGGTTTTTCAGTGGCGAAAGCCTTCCCCAGAAAAAGAAACTGGATCTTTCGGAGAATATCAGACTGTATTCCATGATGCTTAAAAATAAAATTTTCATGCTGGGCATCATCATTTTGGGATTAAGCTACTCTATTGTTATGCTATTCAATATCACCGGGCCATTTATTATTGAAAATACATTCCACTTTACGCCTGTAGTGATTGGATATTGTACATTGATTTTAGGATTTTCCTGGATGATCGGCGGTTTTATCGGAAAACGCAGATTATCTCTGGAATTTAAACCCAGAATTCTATTCCCTATTATCCTTCAATTGATCCTTATTGCAGGGTTGATCACTACCAGCTATTTTGCGGAAAGCCTTTATATTATGATTCCTTTTGCCTTTTTTATTCACATCTGCTCAGGAGTTTTATTTACCTCATTTTTTACAACAAGTATGCTGTACTTCCCTAAAAATGCAGGAACAGCCGGAGGTTTGATGGGAGGTTTGGTATATGTAATTACGTCTGTAACCAGTTTTATTATTTCTGTAAGCGGAACAGTAGCGGAGCAAAAAGATCTTTCCTGGCGTTACCTGATCATTGCTATTTTATTATTGGGAGTGATCCTTATTATGCATCAGGCAGTTAAAAAAGAAAAAGCAGAGAATTGATCTCTGCTTTTTTTATTTCTATTACCAACAATGGAAAGCTAATACTTTCTGATTTGTACAGTAGAAACTCCGTTCAGTTTTACTTCCCGGCCTGCTTTTTTCAGCAATCCAGTTTCTGCATTTCGTTTAAAAACAACAGCTGTTCCACTTACCGGATGTGCTACAATTAAAAATTTTCCGGTACTGTCTATCGTAAAGGTTCTTGGGTGGTTGCCTTTTGTGGATTGATATCCTACTGTTTTTAGAGTACCATCATTCAAAATTGAAAATATGGCGATATTATTTTCATGGCCACGATTTGAAGCATACAGATAACGGCCATCCGGAGAAATATGGATATCCGAACTCTCAAAATCGTCTTTAAACTGATCAGAATGAGTATTGATTCTCTGGATAGGCTCCAGTTTTCCGTTATCATACTTGTAGACACTTACCGCTCCACCCATCTCTTCAATACAGTAGGCTAATTTTCCGTTGGGATGGAAGGTAAAATGTCTCGGCCCACTTCCTAAATTTGTTGAAGTAAAAGGTCTTTCAGCTTCCGCCATGGGTTCTTTTTGATCATTTTGAAATCGATATGCTCTGATTTTATCAGCTCCCAGATCCTGTAAAAACACATAATTAAAATCGGGAGAAAACACGGTAGAATGAATGTGAGCCCTATCCTGTCTATCCGGATTTACACTACCTTCTGAAAATTGAAAATTCTGAACACTCGGTTGTATCCGGCCATTTTCAGAAATAGGATAAACGGAGACACTTCCTTCCGTATAGTTTCCATTAATTAGCCATTTTCCATTTTTATGTGTTGACAAATACACGGGGTTTTCACCGCCGCTTTTCTGGCTATTGATAAAAGTAAGGGATTTTTTTTCCGGATTAAACTCAAAACTGCTCACACTTCCTGCATTTTTTGTTTTGCTTTCAGTACAGGCAAAAACATATTTACCATCTTGTGATAAGGTCAAAAATGATGGGTTTAAAACTCCTTTTACGGATGTTACTTTAGAGAGCTTTCCTTTGAGTGTATCCAATTCATAGACATAGATTCCTTCGGTTTGTTTATCATGATTAAATGACCCGAAAAACACATAGGTATTTTGTGCACACAATTTTAAGCTTGCTAAAATGACAAGCGTTGTGCTTAGTATTTTCTTCAATTTTTTTTATTAGTTTTTTGAATGTTTTGGAAAAATCGTGAGAGCTATAAATTTAAATATTTTCTTTGGTATTAAATATTTAAATCAAAAAATATTTTTAAATATCCTTACAGCAAAGTAATTCTTAGCTTTATTGCACATCCCAAGTAGGTATTAATACATTATATTTACTCTTCTCATACTTTTTTATCAATAAAAAACTTTATCTTTACTCATTCATTTCAATCACAGATAACGTATTATCATGATTAGAGGAATGATCTATTAACAAGGCTTTATTATTATATAATTAAGTCTATCTTTACTAAAATTTAAATTATAATGAATTATAAGCTCGAGCTCAATACTCAAGAGCCTAACTCTAAAATTGTTTTTCACAACATCATATTTGATACATTCAAAATCAATATTGTTGAAAGATATATCGGGGCTATGAATTTCCGTCCAAAACTATCTAATGTTTTATTTAAAGTAAGAACTTTAGACAATGAACTTATTAACAGAAAGGATGGTAACATAAGGGTAAAAATCAAGGATGACAATTTTGAGACATATCAGAAATTAACACAGGCTTTAAATTCTTACGAGTACAAAAACAAACTGATCAACAGACAAGAAACAGATCAGAATTATGTACATTTTATATTGAGTCTGGTAATTGCAAATTATAATCTTAATTAATATTTTTTGCAATTGATTTCCTCGTTGACACCAACATCTCTTTTGGGGTCAATCTGAATAAATTTATCTATATTTTTCATCATTGGAATGCTTATCATACTTTCCAATGACGGAAAAGTATTTTCCTAATAAATTTACTTCATTTCATCACTGAAATCATTTGAGACAATCATATATAGTAAGCCTGGAAGCTTTAAAATTTCCAGGCTGTATCATAGTTTAAATGATTTATTTCAAGGTAAATGAGTCTTACTGGCATATACTATTTCGGCAGGTTTCTGTTCAAAAGATGGAACAGCCGGGCCACCCAGATAAATAACCTTTATATCATCATGATAAACAATACGTGTAATATCCGGAGGTGTTACATATACTCCCCATTTAATATATCCGTGATCTCCACCCACCGGACCTTTATTATAGGTTGTGTAATTTGTTTTATCATCTACCAAAACATAGTTAATTTGATTAGGCAGTTTCATATAAGTCTTCATATATCCGATAGCAGTATCTGCCCATTTCACATCAATTCTGAAGTGAATCCATTGGTTAACATAGGGTCTTACATCTGGTATGATATCTACAGGAGGGACATTATTATCTATTGCAAATCTTAGTCGCATAGCATTTCGCTGTGTTCTTACCTGGAGTGGCACTCCTGCCCCACCAGACATTTTCAGCTGAAAAATATTTGTTTCATTGGTTGGATCTCCCGATTTCCAAGGTGTCCAGTCTTTTAACAACACACTAAATTCATAACGGCGCTCATCACCAGGATAGAAGTTGGCTATTCTATATTGATTGGTTGAACTTTCACTTCTCCAGTTTTCATTGGAATAATAGCCTGAATCACCATACACCACTTTGTGAGCAATGGCATGATTACCGGTTGCTCCTGGCTGCACTATATAAGCGGCATCTGCTGCTGTAGCATTGGTTACATTCAATCCTGTAATTCCAGAATCAGGAGTACCATTTTCATAGTTAATATTCAGTAGTACATCTCCAACAGATTGAGCGTTTGTATAACTTCCAGACAACATAGTGGCAAGAAGTAAAAAAGCTCTCTTTCTGCCTGCATGAGACCAATTGAGTTTAATAGGGTTTATCATTTTTTTTATTTAACAAATAGATATTAAAAGCTGTTCTGCTTTTTTAGCATAGATGTAAAGTTGTTTTGGAAGTTAAATGGTTACAAGGCATTTTTATTACCTGAAAATACATTCTTATTATATAGTGTTTTCCATCTGCTACGTCTTTTTAGTAAGAATCAATTTTCTGTTATTCTTCTAAAAATAAAAAAATTATCACATAATACCATTTAGACAATATTAAATTCAAAAATAAACAATATTAATATATCTTAATTTTAATTTAACCTCTATCTACTTAATTATTTTTTAAAAGCAAATCAAATTCACAATATGAGTCATTGATAACTACAATTGCCCATTAAATTAATTTGTATTAAATTTGCACCCGATTCTCATATTTAATTTGAGTTTTCATGGTTATTAGTTTTTATCCTCGAAGTCATTCGAGGATTTTTTTTGATATTTGGAAAAATACCAGTATCGCTCTTAGATACACTCTTATATTAAATACAAATAATAACCATTCCTGATACAGCCGCTTTATAATAATTCAAGGTACAGCTTCTATCAGCAATACGAAAAGATAATTTTTCAGGATCTATTTTTCATTCACCTTTCATAAAAATACCTTATCAATAAGAGTAAAAATTTATTTTTTTACACAAATTCATCACTACTATTAGAATTATTTTTTTTAAATTTATCGTACACCTAATTGGTAAAACCGCATTTGCTTTCCCTATGTGGTTTTATAATTATAAATAAAAACACAGAACAAATGAGCTACATTGATTTTAATTATGAAAAAAATTCTATCCTGGTTTGTAAAGGAGATTCACGGAATCGTTCTAAAATAACAGAATCATATTCTACAAATCACTATAATGTCTTTGACCACGAAAACAAATTTAACGGTATTGAGATTCTTAACTTTTTATCCTCTACTGAGCAAGACGGGCTTAGAGGGGAACTCCGGTTCAAAGAGCTTCTCGAAAAGAATAACATCCCCTATTTATATATTGGACAAGGTCCTTTTGGTATAGAGCGCTCAGGAATATTATTAGAAAAAACAAAATCAAAGAGAGCCGATTATCTTGTTAATATAAAAGATATGGGAACCATTTTGTTTGATGTTAAATGTCGTAAAAAAATTGCTTTTCATAATAATGAGGACACTTTTTTTTCAATTTATATAAGTGAATTAGAAGCATTAAGCAATCTTCAAAATTCTATTCTTATGCCTGTCTGGCTAGCCTATATCGAAAGGGATAAGCTGAATGAGGATCCCAAGTTCCATTTTATATCCATTTCTTCACTTATGAAGTTTTGGTCGGGGTTATTTGATTACTATCCAGATGAAAATGAATTCAATGAAATAAGCGTTCTGCGAATCCCCAATGAATTGTTTACAAAAATTGAAGATAAAATTATTTTTGAAGTAGGGTATAAAAATATCGACGAAAAATTATTGAACGACTTTGCAAAGTTAAATATTGGACTCAACAGGTTATTAAAGGATAAGATTAAAGAAATCATCAGAAATACCGCTTGCTTCAAAACCAAAGTATATGATGAATTACAGCTTATGAACATCAATTTCTGTTTCCCGAATGAGGTCATTTTTCATACCAAAAAAATGATAGACCTACGCATTATTGAATATGCACCCAAAAAGCCCCTGAAATTATTTGGAGAATAAAAACAGAACTCATCTAAATCTTTTATTAACTTTTACATTGAAATAATTCTATCTGGAAGATACCGGATACTATTCCCCCAACATTAATAAAAAACCGCATCATAAAATTCTCGTTGTACCTTACTTTATTAGTTAGGGTACTGTTTTGAGTTCTCCAATTTTTCAAATCCTATGTTCTTGTGAAGATATTTCCTTCATCTATAACATCTTAAACCTTATGCTTCTTATCGGATGATTAAGGTTTTTTCTGCTTACCTATAGAGTTACATCCAGAATACCATCGAATTATATCTACGCTCACAACACCCTATATATTAGATTAATACAATAATTTTGAGCTTTCATTAAATATGAAAAGTTCATCCATTATATTAAATTTTAAAATCCTAAAAAACTTATAAAACTGTCTTACATTGATAGATGAAGTAAAAAAAACATCAGAAAATCCTTTTTTACATCAATAACTGAATGTTATCATCCTGTATGGGTAATGGTCATTTTATCAAGATTTCACTATAAACCAAACAAAAAAACCAAATAAATGAAAGAAAAAATACGTCAGCTACTCCTCAGCTTGGGAGTATTTTATTCATGTATCAATCCTGCATTTGCTCAAATTGGCATAGGTACGGCTAGTCCCCAAGGAGCTTTACATATAGATGGAGCAAGAGATAATCCTGCCAGTGGAAATCCGCTTCCCATACAAGCTGCTAATGATATTATTGTTGATAAGGCAACAGGTTTTATTGGAGCAGGAGTCCTTCATCCTCTGGTAAAGCTTGATATGAGATCTGCAGGGAATGAAAATGCTTTAGGACTTAATACAACGACCATGACTGCTGCAGAAGCAGGTGCAGGCGCTGTAAGATATGATGTAGTCAATGTACCCATAGGGCCTAAAATTGAAGTTTCTGACGGATTGGTTTGGCATAAAGCTTATGTAGCTCCCAAAAGGCAGTGGTTGTAGCTCGTAAAATAACCAGCCAGTCAATAACACAGAATACGGCTACTACGATTGGTAATTGGAGTCTGGTGCGAGATATGAGCAATAGCTTTGATGCTGCATCAGGTATTTTTACCGCTCCCCGTGATGGTACCTATACATTTCTTTTGACTTTTAATTTTAATGGTGCAGTTATTAATGATGGTTCCAGAGTTGAATCACAATTTTATAATACCTCCACCAATACAGTCCTTGCCTCTGTTTATAAAACGTTTGGTCAATCTATGACAGGTACCGCTGATGATGCCAACTCTACCCGATCCACCCAAGCAGGAGGATCAAGTACTGTGACCCTTACTTTAACCACAGGTACTAAAGTAGCAACCAGGCTTTGGCATAATCTGGTATCAAGTGGCTCGGTAGCACTTAGAGTTACCACGAATCCTGCAGATCCCACGAATCCGGATGATGGATTTAATAATTTAACCATTATAGAACATTAAAAATAGATCATTATGAAAATTAACATCATCAATCAGCTACTAGTTTTTGTTCTATTTTCTTCATCGGGTAAAATAGCTGCTCAAGTTGGGTTATTTACTAATACTCCACTGCAGCCTTTACAAATTGATGCCGGAAAAGATAATGGATCTTCTCCAGACGCTGCAAAATTGTCGAATGATGTAGTGGTAAGCTCAACAGGGAATTTAGGAGTTGGGGGGTTAAATCCTATTACCAAGGTAGATCTTCGTTCCGCAGACAATAAAGGGCTCATTGGTCTTGGAACCGGTACTCAGACCCCAAGTGAATCCGGTATAGGAGCAATACGCTATAACTCCGGTGGTTTTTTAGAATATTCTGACGGTGAGCAGTGGATCGCTCTTCCGCTTACTCCTCCTACCAAAGCTCTTGTAAATGCTTATAAAAGCAGTGCTCAGAGTATTGGAAGCAATTCTACGGTCTATTTATCAGGCTGGACTGAAACTGTAGATCTGGGAACAACTCCTAATGGTGATTTTAATCCTTCTACAGGTATTTTTACAGCTCCTCGTGATGGATTTTATCTTGTGTCTTTCAATATTACTTTAGATAATGGGAATATTCCGAAAAATACGTTTATAGAAACGGCCATAGAAAGCGATCGCAATATTGAGAATATTCAGACTTATAAAACCATTAATTCTTACCCGGCATTTCAGGCTGGAGCAGTGAGTAATTATATAAGCGGAAACTGTAATGCAATTTTTAACCTTAAATCCGGCAACACTATTAAATTTAGTGTTAAACACAATATAGGTTCTGCAAGAAATACCTTGAACGATGGAAAATTCAACAATTTAAGTATTAGCGAACTATAAACACCACCATGATGAAACAACATTATAAAATAAAAAAATCAGCCAGTGCTTTGGTTCTTTTTCTTTTCTGGGCTCAAGCTAATGCTCAAATAGGGATGGGTGTAGACAATCCTACCTCTCCTGTTGAAATTAAAACTGATGCTGGCAAGGTAATCATAGATAATACAGGTAAATTAGGTGTATTGGTTGCCAATCCGAAAGTTGCCATAGATTTACGAAGCGGAACCAATGGTTCGGTTGCAATAGGAAATACGGATAAAACAGCAGCACAGGCAGGCGCTGGTGCTTTACGCTATGTTGCAAGTCCGGCTATTGGAGTTAAGGGATATCTGGAATTTTCAGACGGCACAAACTGGGTAAGTTTTTTCCCAAAAGGCAAACCTCGTATTGTTGTTATGGCTAATAAAGTTACTCAAGACACTTATGTATTTGAAAGTGGGAATTCTTCAGAAATAGGAACTAAATCTGGAATTATGCAGAGAAGATCATCCTATCTTACCAATTGGACAGAAAAGCTGGATTCTGATTCCGGTGTTCCTACCAGTAATTTTAATCCTGCTACAGGTGAGTTTATCGCTCCCCGCACCGGAGTCTATTTTGCTACTTTTACTTTTGCATTGCAATCCAGTCAGGTAAATACCGGTGGAAATAATCAAACTGAAGCTATCTGGGAAGTAAGAAATGCAGCAGGTACCATTACTCAAAGGGTAAAAACCAATAACGGATATGCTTCCGATACCGGAGCAAGCCCTAACGCTGTTCCTGTAGGCTCTGCTTGTACAGTAAGTGTTTATTTGAACAAAGGAGATAAATTAAGACCTTTCACCTGGATCACAGTAGCATTTGATGGTACTATCAGCCAATTTGATGTTTCCAGCAGCGGTGTCTATAATTCGTTAACCATTGTAGAACAATAAAGAAATATCCAATCTATAAACCATATCATTTTTTCTATACAAACACTTTAAAAATCGACTGGGAGTTTCCGGTCGATTTTTTTATTTATAGACTTTTATGCTAGACCTTTTTACAACAAAAAATCATTTAAAACAATTTTCACTTTCACTTCAAAACAACCAAACAACACCACGATTAAATCACTTAATTTTGAATTTAATGCTAATTACTCAATAAAAACGGAAAAATAAAGACAAAACAACAATCCTAAATTGACTTAATCTCATTCAATAATCAAATAAAAATGTCAATTTAAGATTATTCAAAATTTTAATTAAATAATTTCACATTGCTTGTTTTCCTTTATAGAAGGGCAACTCAATGAAATGTAGTATCTGTGTAGATACATTTCAAACTTAATTTACAAAAGAAAAAAAGAAAGAGCATTGTTTTTTATTATAGTTTTAATTCTCTACAGAGTAAATTATTTGCTCAAAATCATAGTTTAAAAAACATTAATCAACATAAAACACCAGCATTATGGAATTACACAAAAAGATTTTATTGGGAACATTTATTTCACTGGCTGTAGTATCATGTAATACTACAAATGACAGTGTAGAAGAAAAAAACTCACAGCCACAGCAGACTCTTTCAGGATTACAAGCTGTGCCTCAAGCAGATATTCCTGCAGGTTTTGAAAATACACAAATGTGTAAAGATGTTTACCTTCCCGGACAGGATTATTTTCCCGGAGCAGCATCAAAAGGAGCTGTTATTACCAGTAAAAAATGGCCAAATGGAAGTGTTATCACTGTAAGCCTTAACGGAGGAACTACCAAAGTTCGTAACAAAGTGATGCAATATGCTAATGAATGGTCTCAATATGCCAATATCAAATTCAACTTTATCACTAGTGGAACAGCACAGATCCGTGTTACCTTCACTCCTAACGCAGGTTCTTATTCTTATATAGGAAAAGATGCTCTCAGTATCGCTTCCAATAAAGAAACAATGAACTTCGGCTGGTTTAATGATTCAACAAGTGATAGCGAGTTCAGCAGAACAACGATACATGAATTCGGTCATGCTCTTGGGATGATACACGAACACCAACATCCTTTAGCTGCTATTCCATGGGATAAGCCAAAGGTATATGCTTATTACGCAGGGTATCCAAATTACTGGAGCCAAGCTCAGGTAGATAATAACCTTTTCGCCAAATATTCAACTTCCCAAACACAATATAGTGCTTATGATAAATTATCAATTATGCATTATAGCATCAGCTCAACGTTGACTACAAATGGCTTCAGTGTAGGTAATAACACCGTTTTATCTCCTACAGACAAACAATTCATCGCAACAGTATATCCAAAATAACAAATCTACTTATCTCAATATGAGTCTGCCTTGAGTACTATCAGGGTAGACTCTACTTATTCACTATCGGTATATAACAGAATAATTTTCTATAGACTTCAACGAATTAAATTTTGGAAAAAAGTCTTTTGGATAATTCTACGATACAAAAACGGCAAACATCTAAGATGTTTGCCGTTTTGCTTTCCAATTCATTCAAAATGAATAGAAAAATATCATGCAAAATATGTCTTATTATACCTACCCATTACTTTGTTCTAAAAGGAAGTGCGGGGTTTATCATACTTTGTGATTGACAATTTGTAATTTGAACCTTATATAAATTCCTGTTACTTTCACAGTTGTTATCCGTTTGGGTTACATAATATGTTTGTCCATCTGTAATAGCTGTAGAAAGAGGAAGTGCTAATAAAGAGGTTTCATCTTTATACCATTTAATATCCTGTCCGGAAACTACAATATCTCCTAATGTATTATTAGCCTTTTTACATGCCTTAGCAGTATTTGTAGAAGGTACTGCCGTCTTTCTGTTTATAGTAATTTGCTCCGTAACCGTACAATAGTCAGGAGAGCCTGCTGTAGAATAAGTAACATCAAGCTGATAGGTTCCATAACCATACGGCCGAAGATCAAACTTTGAACCTGAGCCCAATATATCTGTATGATCCGGATCATCAATTTTTGTCCATTTGAGTGTGGTGGATGGATTAGGGAAAAAGCTATCAGCACTTAGCGTATACGAATTGACATTGGCATTATCATATTCATGACAATTCCAATCATTTCCCAGCCCTTCGAAGCTACCAGGATTATAGGGTTCAAAAACAATATTCGTGTTGTTTCCTGCATTGGTAGACTTCTCTCCATAATGCATAGACTGTACAGCATTGATATCTTTAATATTTCCAAAGTCAAAATTTAACGAACCACCTTGAACATCTAAATTAGCTTTTGCTCCTGAAACTGAGCTTAAAAGATAAATGATATAGCATGGATTTCCCGATGCATATAATTTTGAAATAACAGTTTGGGTACTTCCGGCCTCAAATACATAGGATTTCCCTGCACTGAGGGTGAGCTGATCATATTTGTTAAAACCATAAATATAGCCGCCACCTTTAAGTTCGACATTATGAAAACTAAGAGGCTTTAATGCTGTTCCTCCCGGGCCAATCGCGGCACCTGTTGATAATGAGTTTTCAAAAATTACATCATAGTAGCTCTGTCCTGCTGAACCCTGAACCCCGTAAGAAGTACTTGAATTGGTTACCTGAGCTGTAAAATGGATGACAGAGGTTCCTGAGTTTAAAATCGTATTGGATCCCTTTGTATTGAAAGAAGAAATGAAGCTATTAAGGTAAATATGAGAACTGCCAAGATTAACCGTTTTCTGGGAAGAAGTGAACTGAGATGCAAAATCGCCTCCCAAGTCTACCCTAAAACCATTGGTGTTCCATGTTCCGGCATATTGACTTAATTTATATCTGACATTAAAATCATCCAATAAACTGATGGACTGAGTTTCATAAAAATTAACTGTACCAGACCAGGCACTCTCACCAATAACTACTCCATTACTTTTTATCGTTCTATGTTCATTATTATCCTGATAATTTGTAGTATCAACTCCATAGCGCATACCATTCTGCAATTCTGATGAGCCATAAATATTTAATGTATTTGTTCCGGTTGAAGATACAATTGTAGGAGCTACAGCACTTCCTGAAAAGGTTATATTATGACAGTAGGAAATATTGTCAACAGTAATTGTTTTACTTCCTGAAGTAAATCCGGAGCCACCATCAAAAAACACATTATCCCCAGGCCCCGGAACACAATATCCACCAACTCCTCCCGAAGTCTGAGACCAGTGACGTTTATCATTCCAGTTACCCGAGCCTCCTACCCAATAAAGAGTTTGTCCTGTATAAGAAGGAAAACTCCACCCGGAAGTATTTCCATTATTAATAGAATTGGGAGCAATAAAACCGGCACCACCAGATGCTTTAATATCCTTCATAATCACTCCTGATACCTGAACCAAAGATCCGGATGGCATAGATATATTAGCAGCCGAACCCTCATCCATACTTTTAATCGTTGACCATCCTTCGCAGGCCGGAGTATTCAGGGAAAATAATGAATCAATTGTCTGATTCGTATTAGAATCTAAATAAAAGGTCTTAGTGGGAGCCAGAATAAGCTGGTTATAATGATTAAAACCATAAATATAACCACCACCTTTAAGCTCAACATTATGAAAATTAAGTGAAGCTGATGATGTTCCTCCTATACCAATTGCTGTACCCGTTGATAAAGGATTTTCAAAAATCACATCATAATAGGTCTGTCCCGGAGAACCCTGAATTCCATAAGACATACTTGAACTGGTTACCTGAGCTGTAAAATGGATAACGGAAGTTCCTGAGTTTAAAACCGTATTGTTAGCCCTTGTATTAAAAGAAGAAATAATACTATTAAGATAGATATGAGAACTGCCAAGATTAACCGTTTTCTGGAAAGAAGTGGATTTAGATTCAAAATCAGATCCCAAGTCTACCCTAAAACCATTAGTGTTCCATGTTCCCGCATATTGATACAAGACATATCGGACACTAAAATCATCTAATAAACTGATGGACTGAGTTTCATAAAAATTAACTGTACCAGACCAGGCACTCTCACCAATAACTACTCCATTACTTTTTATAGTTCTATGCTCATTGTTATTCTGATAATTTGTGATATCAATTCCATAGCGCATACCACTCTGCCATTCTGATGAGCCATAAATATTTAATGTATTTGTTCCGGTTGAAGATACGATTGTAGGAGCCACAGCACTTCCTGAAAAAGTTATATTATGACAGTAGGAAACATTGTCAACAGTAATTGTTTTACTTCCTGAGGTAAATCCGGAACCGCTATCAAAAAATACATTATCACCAGGCCCCGGAACACAATATCCACCAACTCCACCTGAAGTCTGAGACCAGTGAAGTTTATCATTCCAGTTACCCGAGCCTCCGACCCAATAAAGAGTTTGTCCTGTATAGGAAGGAAAACTCCACCCGGAAGTATTTCCATTATTAATAGAATTGGAAGCAATAAAACCGGCACCACCAGATGCTTTAATATCTTTCATAACCACTCCTGATACCTGAACCAAAGACCCGGATGGCATCGTTATATTCGCAGTAGAATCATCATATATGCTTTTAATTGTTGACCATCCTTCGCAGGCCGGAGTATTCAGGGAAAATAATGAATCAATTATCTGATTCGTGTTAGAGTCCAAATAAAAGGTCTTAGTGGGAGCCAGAATAAGCTGGTTATAATGATTAAAACCATAAATATAGCCACCACCTTTAAGTTCAACATTATGAAAATTAAGAGGCTTTAATAATGTTCCTCCCGGGCCAATTGCTACACCTGTTGATAAAGGGTTTTCAAAAATAACATCATAATAGGTCTGCCCCGCAGAACCCTGAATACCATAAGAAATATTTGAATTGGTTATCTGAGCTGTAAAATGAATAACTGAAGTTCCTGAATTTAAAACCGTATTGCCTGCCTTTGTATTAAAAGAGGAGATAATACCATTAAGATAGATATGAGAGCTGCCAAGATTAATCGCTTTCTGGAAAGAAGTGGGCTGAGATTCAAAATCAGATCCCAAGTCTACCCTAAAACCATTGGTGTTCCAAGTTCCCGCATATTGATACAAATTGGATCTTACATTAAAATTATCCAATAAACTAATGGATTGAGTTTCATAAAAATTAACAACTGCTGCTGAACCGTTATCGCCGGTTACTACTCCGTTACTTTTTATGGTTCTATTTTCATTGTTATTCTGATAATTTGTGTTTATAATTTTATGACTCATCCCGCTCTGCCATTCTGATGAGCCAAAAATATTCAAAGCATTGGTACCCGTTACAGATTCTATTGTAGGAGCTACTTTACTTCCTGAAAAAATAATATTGTGGCAATTGGCAACTACATTTACTGTAACAGTTTTGCTTCCTGAAGTGAATCCGGAATTAACATCAAAAAAAACATTGTCCGTTTTTCCCGGAACTACCGCCGGAAGTATATTTCCTCCTGAAGAAGTTCGCCAATGATTAATATCACTCCAATTTCCTGATCCACCAACCCAATAATAATCAGCAGCATATATATTGCATTCAGCTCCAAATAAAAGGGTAATGGAAGCTAAAATTTTGATAAAATATTTCATTGATATAACAGCAAATTATTTTACAACGAATACAACATTCATATAAGAAGGTTTTGAGGTATCAGCCCCAACAGAAAGCTGATAAGTCAGAATTCCTGCTTCTGAAATGGCTACATTAGTGAAAACAGAAGGATCATACCATGTTACATAGTATTCTAATTGATTATTATTATAGGTATTAATATACCCTGCAGAACCAACACTACTCACCATAGGTGCTTTGAATTGGCTTTTATAATTATTATACAAATCTATTGTTCCAAAACCAGGATCAGAAATATCTGTGCTCACCACTACTGATGGGGAATAAAAGAAGGTGGGTGAATTGCTGTTGATAGGTTCCCATTTATCAGTGTTATTTTTCCAAAACCAATACCCAATACCATAAACATCTTTGGAGACAGCAGTTGACGGACTTGTAGAATACACTAAGGTACCCTGTTTTATATTATCTGAATGTATAGCTTCTATCTGATCACCGCTAAGTAATGGCACTGTAATACCCGCTTTATCTCCTGTAGAATATCCCTCCTGTAAGGTTATATCCAACGTGGCCTTCGGGTTAGCAGTATTAATTCCTACTTGTGCTGCACAAAGCGTAGACATTAAAAATAAGGATCCACAAAAAAGTAGTTCTCGTCGAATCATAGATGTATAATTAATTTATTTAAAATTGCTGCAAAGATACTTGCTTAATTCACTTTTCCGCACTGAATTTTTAACCTGATTAAATTATCTTTCCAAATACCGTAGATTTTGCTCTGTAAGTATTCATGAGATTCTTTATAAATGAAATAAGTATAAGCTTTATAAAGAAATTCGTTTGGTAAAATTTCGTAAGAAGGTGCGTGAAAATTTTACTTGTTGATCATTTGTTTGCGCATTCAAATATATTAACTCCTCTATTTAGACCCTAGCTTCAGCAAAGTTTATATTTACAAAACCAAGCTGCATTTATCCACAAATTGTTCAAACTTTCGATCTCTATTTCGCATGACCGCTCCGTGGCCAAAGCATATAATGGCTGGATTTAGTTGAGCCAACTTCTGAAGCGATTGGATGTTGAGCTGCTGATCAGAGGTGAATATATTGGGTGGAAGCCACAAACCAGTCATTGTAGTAAGCAAGTTCATATTTGTCGCCACATCTCCGATGATCAGTACTCCATCTCTCTCACGGAATAAAGAAATATGACCTCTCGAATGGCCTGGTGTCTCTACAACCCGAAAGTTACCAATCATATCGTTTTCAACAATTGTGCGTTCTACTTTATGTCCCTGCCCTGCCCAAAACTTTTGTTGAAGTTTTGCTATCCAATGTCCTGGATCAGGATAGTCTTTGGTAGCCAGTCCCGTTTCAGTTCTTAAAACTTCTTCAGGATGACAGAGTAAGGGTATTGCAAACTCTGCACATATCTGATCACTACAACCTTGGTGGTCTGCATGAGCATGGGTCAGTATATGTTGATAAACAGGAATTTTCTGAATAGCTTTCTTTACAGTGTTATAAGAACTTCGTATTCCTGAATCTACCAGCACCCCTTCGATAATATAGCAATTGATACTATTTCTTGGCATCAGTGAAATCTGGAACACTTCAGGAGCAATTTGACTTAACATATTTTTTTTATGCAAATCTACCTCGTTCCTCAGGAGCTTCATAAGGACATTTGTCCTATAATACACTAGGTTTATGTATCTGCCCCTTCGCTCGCGTAAGTGATCTTTGTGTGACCCCCAAGTAGGATGCCAAATCCTGAGTCGTTACACGTTGCACCAACATCACTTCGTTAGAAAGAACATGAAGGTATTTATCTACAACTGATTTATTATTATAATTCAGCAGATAATGTTCCTTTTGGATATACTCCTGCTCCATCACCGATTTAATAACATCATTCCAAGCGGTTACCTGGCTAAGCAGATGGTGATAATCCAAATAACTTATCCTATAGATTATACTATCTTCTATAGCTCTGATGCTTCTTCTTGATTTTTCCTGCGCCACAAACTCCTGAAACGAAGTAACAAATTCATTCTCAAACTTGAAGCAGGTTATATTTTCCTTTCCTTCTTTGTCAATCGCATACGCTTTTACAGCACCATTAGCAACAAATCCAATATAGCTGCATACTTCATCTTCACGAATAAAAAAATCACCTTTTTTTAGGCGAATTGATTTGAAGAATTGCAAAGAAAACTTAATTTCCTCAGCCAGTAGTTTCCCATTTGATAATAGATAGTTTTCCAATACATCTGCCATATCGCAACTTTTTTGTCCTTTATATTTTTCTTTGCCTCTATGGGGTATATACCTAATTTAGCACTCAAATCTAATCATTATTGTCTATTCAATACCAATATTTATTGTACTTTAAAAAGTAGATTCTATTTGCAACAGTTTAAAATCTCCTTTACTTTAGCAATAAATAGATGTACAGCGCTACATATTTTAAGTAAACTTCTATTTCAAAGATTCCTATTTAAGTACATAAAAAAACCTCCCGTGTCAATAGGGAGGCAAAAGTTCAAAATGTATTATTAGTTAAATGATGTGGTGTTAAATAAAGTTTTCTCTTCAAAACCTTTCTTAACATTAACAATGAGCATGCCAAGTAGGTCACTGTTTAATGAAATCAACCTTTTTGTGGTATATAAAAAGTTCCCTTAAAAAGAAGGCCTGATTATTATTGAGGAACAACAACTTTTGGCAGTACTGGTAGTTCCTTTTCAGGACAAAGCATTTTCCATGTTAAAGGTATTAATCCTTATAGAAGATTAGGCTCACTAATGGCATAGGAATCCACTATTTCCATTTTCCATGTTTCTATACTCTCAGCTGTTGCACGGTCGGCACGATCAAAGAAGAAATGTTGCTTGATATCGAAACCGCAGTACGTATAGATCCCTGTGTCTGAGGTAAGCTTTAAAGCATTATCCATTCCAATTTCCTGATATTCCGTATTTGATTTTCCATGCGAATTGATAATGTAAGCTGTTTTGCCTGCTAACAATCCTTTTTGTACACCGTTGTCGTACCGATAAGCAAATCCATAGCTAAATACCCGATCAATATATCCTTTCATAATGCCCGGCATACCCGTCCACCATATCGGATAAATAAACGTTACAACTTCAGCCCAGGCAATGTATTCCTGCTCAGTTCTGATAGCTTCGCTAACGACACCTCTGCGTTGCCCGTCAATATCTTCAAGGGATAACACAGGATCGAAATTAAGCTGGTACAAATCCCTGACTACAACCTCATGTTCTTGCTGCAATAGTGTTTCTTCAACCGTTTGTTTAAATTGATGGTTTAAACTTGCCCTATTAGGATGGGCATAAATAATAAGATGTTTCATTTTTTTTGTTTTTAAGTAATTGAATGAAACAAAGGTAGGATGGCGGGAAACAGGAAAATTGTAAGAAAACGAAAAGACTATTTAGCCGAAGCCTGACAAATATCTTGCTGGAATCTTACAAAATTTTTGGGTGAAAGATTGATGAAATGCTTAAAATCGTGGTTAAGCTGGCTTTGGTCATAATACCCACATTCTTCGATAATTTCTAACCAATCCACATTTTTCGATGACAAAAGAACTTGTTCTATTTGTCTGATTGCTTTTACAAAACGCTTGTATCGGCTGACTTCTTTTGCACTATATCCAAAATGCTTTTTATGCATCAATTGTATATTTCTTTCAGTCTGTCCGGTTTCTTCTGCAATCGATTGGATGGGATTGAGTGCGTCGTCATTAAAATTAGCCAGCAAAGCAGCAGTGATATCCTGTAGTTTTAAATAAGGTCTGCAAAAATTGAGAATGCAGTCTACTCTATCCGAAATATTTGTAATACTATTTAATTGATGCCAGAGATAGGTAAAACAATTTTCTTCCATTGCTTCATCAGGATGTATTGGCAGGTGGTCAGAGAGAAACGCTTTACCAAAAAAGCGATAAAAAGCATCACCTTTGAAATTAGCAACTAAGATTTGCGCGCCAGGGGGAAGGATATATTCAAAAGCTGCCTTTATGGGGCCAAGTACAATACACTTTTCGACTTCAATCCCGTTTTCTGCGCTGGAAATCAATCGGGCTTTTGTTCCAAAATTAAAGACCATAATAGTCTGAAAAGATGGCAACAGGGTTTTGGTTATTGAATCTGTTGAATTGTTCTCTGCAAAATAAAAATGAGAAAACACCGTCTCAAATTCGCTGGGAACTGGTAGTCTGTAATGGTGATATGCTGGGGCTTCCGATTTCATTATTTATAGACTAGTAATTTAGGAAAAATACATCAAATTAGAACCCACATCATTAGTCTCTTGCATTTTTACTTTGATTTTATCCTGCTTTTATGAATATATCCTTCTTTTCCTTCTTTAGTTTTTACTAAAAACCAATTTGCATGCGAATCAAGATTAGAACTTTATTTGTTGTATCATTCGTAATTCATTTAGTGTTTATTATTCTTTAATTACTGGGGTGAGTCTGGAACATCATCACTTGATTTTGCCCAACGTATTGGATATCCATTTTTAGTTTCTTTTAAATCGGTACGTTCCATTTTTATCAAGTCACTTTTTATATAATATTTATCTTTCTCTTTGTAGATAACCGCTAAAGGATAATACCCGACTTTCCTATCTACAACAGCCTGATTATTTGCTTAGCGGAGATGCTGTTTTCATTTTAAAATTTAGGGTATTGAAAACAATATCCTAAATAATCAGCATATTAGTAAAATTATCTTTTACTAGTATTATTTTAATAGACAATTATTCCTCCTCATCTTTATATATTTCAATGTTTCCTTCTTTCATGATAAATCTGTGTCCAAAAGGTATTGCTAAATATTTCAAAACATCAGGACGAGCAAAAGCGACATGATAAAAATGCACCATTTTTAATGACTTAATATTGTCATCGTAATCATCTGTAATAAGATACCATCCACTCTCATCATGAGGTGAATCATATCTAATACCTTCAATATCTTTTCCTTCGTACACACCATCCGATATAACAACCGACTGATTAAAGTTTGGGAAAAGAGGTGTAAGGTTGTTCTCCAAACATAATTCCCCTTGTTTTCTAACAACCGAAATTGTCGTATCACAACCTTTATTAAAGCCACTACCATCAGCGTTTGCTTCATACAGCTCATAGCAGTTGTCCTCATCTATTCTAAATTGTAAAAGCCACGAGTAATAACCAATATTTTGGTTTTCAGAAATAATAGGCTTACTATCTACAATATAATCTATAAGGTATTTAATAACTTCAATATAATTTTCAGGTTGATTATTACCGATGACAACTCTTATCTCTTTAGATATATAAGAATATAATTCTTTTGTTTCCACATAAAGATTATCTACCACATTTATTTGAATTCCTTTGTATGTTATCATATACATTTATTTAATTCACTTATTTTATGAAAAATACCTCGGGTTTCATTCCTACAATAATCGCTCTCTGTGTTGAACTACAACACCTACAGTAAGCATAAAATATTTGTTGTTATATTGGATACCATTCAAACAAAAGCCAAGTAGATTGTGAGCCATGCTTGGCAATTAAATTAAAAAATCGTAATAAAATTTATTACCCATATTTACTAAGCTCAGCACCTAAATCTCTCGAAAATTCTGTTAGGCTAACAACAAATCCTGTGTTATCATATACTGGGAAGACATTAATTAGACAACCTTCATTCGCTATAAAATCAATAATTTCATTCTCCAAATCATCCAAGTCTAATGTTTTGACAATATGTTGTTCCCATCCATTTATTTTACATAGTTCAGCATATTCTATAGAACTCCACATTGGAAACAGTTTTTGTTCTTCTAATTCAGATAATACATAATCGCAATTCTTATCTATTAAAGTAAAGAACACTTCTGCATCGGCTACCTTTTTTATAAAATATTTATATCTTTCTAAAGGTTCTAAAACTATTACGCTGTCAATTTCTTTTTGATTCATTATTCATATTGTTCTAATTCGTCTTGTAAATCCGAATAAAGGTCATTTGGAAGAATTACTGTTCCTTTTGCATTTGGTGTTAGAAATACATTAATTGAAGTTTTATCATTAGTCATTCCAGGAATCCATTTTTCTATAAAGTTATCTAATGTTATTACCTCGGGTTTGTAATTTTTCCATTGATTAACAGCACAAAGTGCAGCGAATTCTTTCTCTGGCCATAAAGGCAGTATTCTATTTCCATCATTATCACCAAGCAAAGCCCACCCATCATTTGATAGTCCCCATAATTGTTCAAAATCCACTACTTTTCTGATGAAATAGTCATATCTTTCATCTTCTGACATTTTTAAAATGTTCTCTATTTTTTTATTTGTACCCTCCATATTTATGTTCTAATTTATGTAAATCTGCATCTTGGAACTTGGCATCCTTGTAACTATTACCGTCTTTTGCTCTTTGCTTTCGCGGATGCGCTAACTCAGTTCCTCTTGTTTTTGAGTTTCTTGAATTTCTGGGATTTCTTATGGTTTTTCTATCCCCATTCTTGATATGCCGCAATTCATTTTTAATCCATCCTCGATTAAAACTACTTACTTTAGGATCATTTCCTAGTTCTTTTAGCCTTGCTTGTTTTCCTGATCTTCCTGCCTTCGCTAAAGATTTAACCTCTTCAATAGCTTTTATTGCAGGAGCTTTACCCCCTTGAGCTGTTAGCACTCCTTCCGGCCCTCCAACAACTGCCATTCCTATTGTAGCCAGGTCAAAGGCTCCATTTACAGCTTTCTCTTTTAAAGATTCCTTACGAACTCCGGTTCGTAAAGTTAGTGACCCATTTTCTTCAACTTCGTATCTTCTGTCTATAGCATCATTCGTAAGAACATTAAGCGTTCTCCCAACGCTATTAGACACAGCAGCTCTAATACTATTGACACCACCAACAATAAAATCTGTTAAGTCCATAGGATTATCCGGCAGGCTGGACTTATTTACCTGCTCTGGTTCTAAACCTTCTAACTCCCTGGCATCTACTACTCTGTTTCCACTAAAGGCGTATTGCATGCAATACGCCGATTAAAAATTATAAGCTCTACTCGTTGTTTATAAAATTTATACTTCAAGAATTTTTACCATTTCTTCGTCGCCAATTTGTTTTGCAAAATCTAAAGGGGAAGAGTATCTATAATTGGGTATGATAGAATTAGAGATGTTTAAATCTCCGCCAAACTCAGACCCTTTACTCTACAATCATGTTTTCAATTATCTTAAAAACTTCCTTCTTTTCATTAATAATTTCATGGTCATTTATTCTATCGCTATAGTTCATGCTATTTGTATTTATCATTAAATTCTTCCATTTTGTGATTGTAATGACGGCTATTGGTAAAAGCAACATATTTAATTTCTGAACAGATACTAACATCACCATCCAAAACCTTTGTATATAAGAAAGTGAAATGTTTAACTTTTTTTAGCGGTTTTAACCATGATAAAGACTGCATATCTCCACATCTTGTCAAAATAATTTTCTCTAAATTTTTACAATGTTTTAAATCATCATAATTTGTGAGATTACCACATGAACCTAATATAAATGATTGTAGGTTATCAGAACTCTTTTTAAGTCCATCTAAAGAAGTTAATTTACTGCAATAATGCCCCTCAAAACTTTTCAAGTTTGGAAGAGCCAACCCATCAAAGTTTTGGACATTACTTTCTGTAATTTCAAAACTTTCAAGTGAATCAGGTAGTTTGATGTAAGAAAAAGTTTTTGTTTTTGGTTTAAATTTCCAAATAACTAATTTTTTAAGATTTTTATTTTCTGACAAATCTATTTCGGCATTATACCAATCTATTGAAAGGTCTTCCAATTTTTTAAATCTTGAATAATCTATATTAGGTTTTGATTTTCGATAAATAACTGATAAGGCTTTTAAATTTTTAAGGCTATAAATACCATTGTAATTTATATCATATTTACTTATGTATATTTCTTCAATAAAATCTAATTCTTCTAAAAAATCAAGATTTTCTACTTTCTCCAGTAATTTTTCACTCAATGAAACATATTTTAATTTCTTCTTCTTTATGTATTCAATAGACTTATTTATATCTTCAATGCTATCAGTTAAAAAAGTAAAAATATCTTCTTTTTGAAATCTATCATAAAAAGTGAACCCATCTTTAATTATTTCAGCCATTTTTAATTATTATTATTTAATTTTTTTTGCTCGTCCTGTTCTCTATATTTCTTTCCAGGTGAATCACGTTTGTTATAATTTTTATCGCTCTGATGTCCTTTTTTATCTCCTTCGGCATCTTTATCTAATCTTTCAGACTCCTGTTTAAAGGCTTCCCTATCATTTTCTGCTTTAGTCCATTCTGTGCTTTCTAAAGGATCTTCATTTTGTTTTGCTTTTTCATTGCCAGATTTTTTGGCTCTTTCTCTATCTCCTTTACCATGATATTTTTTACCACTTTTATGGGTATTGGTATAAGAGCCTGTTTCTTTTTCAGTTTTTCCATTTTTAGTTTTACCTCCCTTTGCTTTACTATCTCCTTCACTATTTAGAACTCGGTTGCCAATGGCTATTCCAGTAGTAGAAACTACACTCATTACAGCAATACCATTGTTTATACTACTGCCTACAATTCCCATTATACCGTTGTAGTTATTAATGGCATTTCTTTTTACCTCTTCATAAACGCCAGATCCTCTTGTTACCGATCCTGAGTTTGGTGGTGGAGGTACTACAGCACCAGCTCCGTATGCGGGCAATGGTATCCATTCTAATCCTTCTAATTCTCTTCCATCAACAACTCT
>NZ_WXVU01000031.1 GCF_009900745.1 Chryseobacterium sp. c4a
AAAACAAAGGACATTCCTCCTTAGCTCAGTTGGTTAGAGCATCTGACTGTTAATCAGAGGGTCGCTGGTTCGAGCCCAGCAGGAGGAGCCACTAAAAATCAAGCACTTACAGCAATGTAGGTGCTTTTTGTTTTTATCAAGGTCAAGGCTTAAGTCAAGGCTAATATCTAAAAATAGTAAAACCAAGGTCAAGGCTTTGGTCAAGGTTGACAAAAATTACACCCTATTTCTAACAAAAATTGTCACATTTTGGATAACCTTAAAATAAAATCTTAGGATTACTTTTTAAAGTTTTCCATAAAAACCTCTCTATAAGTCAAAAATATGGGGCTTGATGGGGAGCACCTCAAAATCAGAAATTGAGGGAGGGGCTGTTTTCTATATGGGTACTTGCACGATACATAAAAAGAGGGTTTCACATTCTGGATAAAACCAAAGTTCTCTTAATATAATTTTAGGCATCTTAACAATTAAAACTCAATCGTAGTTTTACGACACTTTTTAAAGTTTCTCAAAATTTGTATATGTGGTATTATCTATTTATCTATATTTGGTGATATAAACACAAATACCACAGTATTAATGAGAAAGAATATTTCCAATTCTGAAAAGATTTCAGAGAACCATATAGCAGGCATTAACCGTGTGGTTAAGCTTGATATTGTGGTGGAAGGAAAATCTATCAGCCATTTTAAACACTTTCGTTTACAGCAAAGTGCCAGAACACACCACTATTTTGAACTGACTTTAGCTCATGATTCATTAGGTGAAGTGCAGAATCATAATCTTGAAGAAGCTCAACAATTTTTAGGAAAACGAATTACAGTAACATTTAAGTATAAAGATACTGAAGATGAAAGTCCTGAAAGAACATTTGTAGGTGTCATTACAAAGGTTGCCTTTAGTCAGGAACAAATGAACCTAGGTAATATTGTACTAAAAGGATATAGTCCAACTATTTTGATGGATTCTGCCCCACATACTCAGAGTTTTGGAGGTAGTCAATCTGTAAATACTGCTATCATTGCAGATAGAATTATTAAGGAAGCATTAGGAACGAGTAAATTTGATTTTAGAATTGAAACCCAGAATAGAGGTTATATCAATTACAGTGCACAATATTGTGAAACTCATTATAACTATCTAACAAGACTTGCAGAAGCTTATGGAGAACAGTTTTATTATGATGGTGAAGTACTACACTTTGGAAAGCTTCCCCCTCATGAAAAGCCTATCAATCTCGTTTATGGTAGTAATGTTACAGATGTACAGGTAGAATTAAAGGCAGTACATACCAGACCAGAATACTTTGGTTACAACAGCAGTAGTCATGCTAAAATGCTAGGCTCTAATGATAACATTAAACACTTAGGGAATTTATCAGGAAAAGCCTATGAGTTGAATGATAATATTTTCAAAACAAGGTCACTAACCCCTACTCCCATAAATGCTAATATGTTTCTGGATGTGGATGATTCCCAAAAAAGTGCAAGAGGAAGTAAAGCAGTAGAGGTTTTTACCGTTTCTGGAAATACAACTGTTCCTTTCCTGTTTATAGGCTGTGTAGCAGATATAGACATGAGAAATCAAAACAGTAACCAAACTTCCCACTTCACTACATTAATGATGACAGAGGTAAGCCATGAAGTGGATGCAAGAGGCTATTATACTGGAAGTTTTGAGGCTATATCTGAGGGAACAGGTTTTATGCCTAAACCAGCTTTTATAACACCTAAAGCAGAGCCACAAGTGGCAACGGTTATCTCCAATATTGACCCCTTAAATCAAGGTAGAATACAAGTGCAGTTTGACTGGCAATTGAATGATACAACTCATTTTATCCGAATGATGAGCCCTGATGCTGGTGGCACAGATGCAGTAAGCCAGAATAGAGGCTTTGTGGCTGTTCCAGAAATAGGAGACCAAGTAATGGTTAACTTTGAATATCATAATCCAGATTTTCCTTTTGCTATGGGTGGAATGTTTCACGGTGGTGTAGGCTTGGGAGGTGGTATGGATAACCGTGTGAAATCCCTTCAGACCAGAAGTGGGCACAGATTAGTGTTTACAGAGGATGAAAGTATCTTATTGACAGATAAGAGTGGTAATGAGCTCAGATTTGATACAGAGGGAAGTAATATTAACATTACTGCTCCTGAAACTATTACTATAAAATCAAAAAACTTGAAGTTTGATATAGAAGAGAATATAGAGACCAAAGCAGGAAAGAATATGGATACCAATGTTGGGCAGAATATTAAAATTATTGCCAAGCAAGAGATTAGCCAAGACAGTGGTAAGAAAACTATTATTAATGCTGGAACTAATACTGAAATTTCAGCAAGAGCCCACCTAGACCTGTATGGCAAAGAAAAATTCATTGGTTATACTGATGGACAGACAGAGTTCGGAGCAAAAGACAGAATGCATGTCTATGGTTCAAACTCATTATTGACTGCTAAAGACAAAATTGAGTACAAAGCACCACAGATGAATAAGCTTCCTCAAAATGGTGAGTTTGATTATACAAGAGAGAAACAAATAGCATCAATGTACTGGGCTTATGAAGAGGAAAATACTTCTCTGATGGATGATTCCAAGTTTTTTGTAGACATGAATCTGATTGTTCAGACAAGAAACTATGAGGAGGGAGAAAGTATTGATGTTACTATAAAGTCTGATGATGGAGAACCTTTAGCAGAAGGACTTAATGAATTAACCTTATCAGGAACAGTTGACAAAGATGGAATTGTAATCTTTAAAGAACCTTTAAAATCCTACACTCTTGAACTTATAAAAGAACTGGAAGTAGAGACTGAAAATACATAAACACACTTATCATGAATATTAATAACTTTATACCAATATTATTAGAGCAACGAAGAGGTATTGTTGCCACAAGTGGAAATCAACAGACAAGACCAGTACAGGTTTTAAGACCTAGCTGGAGGGATATGATTAATAACTATCCTAATAGCTCTGTTGATGTAAACACATTATATACCGATATTGGAAATGGATTACTTGGTATGTTGAAACAAAATAGTGCATGGGAAAACACTTGTGCATTTAGAATGAGCAGAGGTCTGAATTATAGTGGATTTAAATTACCAAATAATAATTCAAATTATAGAGCAAAAGGAACAATAGGAGGAGTTCATAAAGGTGATGATAAATTGAATTATTGGTACAGGGTACGTGAATTAGCTCCATATTTGTCTGACCACCTAGGAAAACCAGAAATTGATATAAAATTAGATAAAATTGAAATGCCAGCCAATCTGAGAAAGAACAACAATCTTACACAAGCAGAATGGACACAAGTGTGGAATAGTAAGAAAAAAGTTTCACAAACTGATTGGACACAAATACACAATGCTAAGGGAATAATCACTTTTGATGTTTCAGGATGGGATGGTGCTTCTGGTCATTTTACACTTTGGGATGGCAATCATTTAATTTATCCAGGTGGAGCTGAACATGACGACCCTAAAAGTTCAAAATATTATTTTCACATGCTTTATCCAGTAAAAAATAAAAAAAACGAGTTAGATTTTGTACAAACAAATAGAATAAGACTATGGGAACTAAAATAATACAGTTAATAACTATAAGTTTAGTTATCTTTAGCAATCTAATTTCTGGTCAAACAAAAGATGATAAAATTAAGTATATGAAGAAATATGCTTATTGTAATTGTATATATGTAAACAATAGTAAATTAGATGCTACTTATCTAAACGATAAGTTTCAATTAAGTGACAAATCTGAAAATCTATTTATTGATTTAGGTAAAATTTCTAATAATGAAAGTGCTAAAATTAGAGAATTTACTGAAAAGCAATCTAAAGATATTGCAACTCTTGAATCATCTTATCATTCTGAAACAGGTAGAAGTTATACAATCGTAGCAGATTGCTTAAACCTCTATGAATCTCAAGAATTAGATAGCTATATCAGAAAACTTATTGGAGTAACAACAAAAAAGAAAACTTCAAAAAAATGACAATATGCCTCAGTACATCACAGATACCACCCAGCTAAAATGTGACAAAGGAGCTTCACCAACTCCACTCACAGTAACAAGTCAGTCTTTTATGAAGATTGAAGGGAAGCTTCAGGCTACAGAAGAGGACAAGCAACCTAATACTAACATTAAGCCTTTTGGTGTATGTAGTGTTTTAAGGTCTTCCTGCTCACCATCACCTGTTAAATGGGACAATACCTCTGATTTTGAAATTGAAGGCAAAAAAGAGCTGTTAGACAGCTCTACATGCCAGTGCTCTGTTGGGGGTAAAATATCAGTTGTAAAGTCAGCCCAGAGCTTTGTTGAGGAGTAAAAAACAGTCTGGTTTTTAGCTAAAAACCCAATCTTCCTATTGTTTTCAATAACTAACTGATAATCATATTGTTAATATGTAAAATATTGGCTTTATGTTATTACAAGACATATCAAGATAAAAAAATTCCCTCCAAATTGTTGAGGGAATTACTTTTTATAACAGCCGTATTAAGGTTTATGTCTGTTTCTGGATTTATTAAGAATTTCTTTCAGTAACAGTGATTTTGTATTTTTCAAGGACTTGAACCTCTTTAAACCATTTATCATACCTACGATTTAAAGGAAGTTCTTTTACAAAGTCCTTTACTTCACTATTAGCTAGTTCCTCAAATCGTTTTTCCAGAGTATCACCCAAGGATTCTCCTATAAGTTCTTTAAGGTGAGGATTTATAAAGTAAGTCATACTAAGTCTGCCTAATTCATTACAGTTTAAGGCCAACTTGCAAAATGGAGTTATGAATTCCTGAACTCTAAAAAAGCTATTCCAGTTGTTAGCTTCAGTAAAAGTGAACTCAATTCTGGTTCTTAAATCATTCGGCTTTAAAAAGCCTTGAATTTCTATTAAAAAATTCTTTATGGAGTCATATTGTGTATTAATTAAATCATTTGATTTTTGAGCCTCTATTGAGGCTAATTTTACAGCTTTAAAATTATGATAGCATCCCTCAAAATAATAAACAAACCTTGCTGGGTCTAACTCTGGCATTTTTGACTTCATTTCCAGGAACTCAGAAACTGCAAGTTTCTCAATAAACCCTACTGTCTTAAATCCATATTCTCTGATTTTGCTTTGAGCTTTCAGAATTTCAATATGAGTTGGATAGACTCTATTACGGGTTATATTACCTTTTGTATCAACCCCGAACCAAGTTAGATAATCTAATACCACTTTTTGAAATGGTGAGGGACTAAAATAATGATATTGTGAAACGGGTACAACATCACATTCCTGTTCTGGCATTGGAATGAACCAGTTATGGATTTTTTTATAAATTCTATTCCCTATCATATTTGTTGTTGGGTTTTCTCCGGCTGGTTATAATGGCTCCAATTATGCCAATACCCACAAATAAGATGACTACAATAAGAACAGTTGTATTATCAGTATTTGTCTTCAATTTCTTTTGGTTGATATCTTTCCTGATATAAGACCCATCAGGCTGAATGTCATAATATTTGTCTACATCAACTTTTTCTCCTTTCCATGACGGATTTTTGTCTTCATAGGAAGCAAAAGGGTCAACTTCTCCGTTTTGGTTTGTGTTACTTTGGGCATTTCCTGTATAGAGAGCACCCAATAAGCAAGCTGTAAATAAAATTTTTCGTTTCATGTTCGTTTTGTTTAAGGGTTATTCTTTATCCAAGAAGAAAGGAGTACTACCAACCCATTGAATCCTTGTATCACTGATTTTCTTGAATTTGTATTGCCCAGAGGAAGCTCCTGCTGTTATTGTAAATTCATAGTAATAGTCTGAGGTCTGTTCTACTACTTTAGCAGGTTGCCCCGTAGCTGCTGTCTGAGTTAAAACGGCCTTGTAACTGGTAAAAGGTGTTACCAGAATAAAATCATCATTGGTGAACTTGAAATAACTTGTTGACGTATTAGAAATTTTCCAGCTTCCTTGAATCCATGCAGGAGGGTGAAAATATTGAGTTGTTACAGGATTGTTTTGCTGTGGTGTTGTGGTATCATCGTTGCTAGAACAGCTAATAGTGAATAATGATAGAGCTAAAACAGATAATAAGAATTGTTTTTTCATGAGATGAATTTTATTAATCCACCCAAACCCAAAGTAGTAGTTATTTAGTCTTTAAATAAGAAAGGCATGGGTCTGTAGTTCTTATTTAATCTGTAGAGGTTCTGGTAAACCATGAGGTATAAATAAGCAGATACCCATGCCCATATAGAGCATGAGCAATCAACTTACTTATTCTACACCTCATTTTGAATTTACCAGATTCCTACAGGCAGAATAATAGCTAATGCTTTTCTTTTTTCGTAAATGTTGGGACAAAGATATTAATTCAAACCGAATGTTTAAAATCTATTTCTTGTAAAACTCTTATTTAAAGTCAAAACATTACCACTATCTCACTTTCAAAAAATGAGATTAACTAATACTGAAACAAAAAAAATATAATTGAGAAACTAAAGAAACTATAATGCTATCTGGAAAGCATCAAAAAGTATAGAGAAAAATTGCAAATGATTGGTATTTTATTATATACAATCCCTGAAAACCAATCAAGCAACCTGCCTAACAATACTACAATTGTAAAATAACTCACTAAACTTAGCCTTTATCAATTCCGTAAAATACAGCTCAGTTGTGTTGAGGTTATTTTGTTTTATCATCTCCTTTAGTTTCATCTTATCCCTGACAAGGTTGGATTTACCTCTTTTGTTCTTCCAGTATGATGGTTCCAATCTGTTACCTAAATCACTTACAAATTCTAGGCTTAAATCTTTCCTGTTAAATCTATTATCCACAATAGTAAAACCTTTAAAGGACTCCATAAACCTTGAAAAGAGCAGCAATACATTTTCCCTGTTTTTAAGGTCATTTAAAGTCTGAATTCCGAGCCTTTTCAACTCTCTTAACCCAAGAACAATCTCAACCCTCAAAAGGTTATTTTTGAGCCCGTATTGGGTTTTCTTATCATACACTTTCCAAGCTATGTTACTATGCTCGAATTTCCTGTAATTCATTGCATTTGTTGTCTTATTGATTACAGGTGCTTTATGCTCAAACAAAAGGAAATTATGATTTAAGTAATACTTTGGCTCTTTCTCTACCAGTAAGTTAAACCCAAATTCCAGACTTTGCAAATAACCCTCATTGAGATTTAAACCCTTAAAATCCTGTTCCAGTTGCTCCAAACCTTCCAACAAACTGCAATAAGCAAAATCATTATAATTATGATTCCCATGTTTCTCTCCAAAGACATTGAGGTTAAAATACTTATGAATGGAGTTACTTAATACTGAATTCTGTTCGGTTACTCTTAACTCTATGTTATTGACTTTCTTTTTTAGAGGGTATTTAGTTTCTTGCCCCTTATCATTTTCACCTTTCCAAACCCACGAAGATTGAGTGTAGTTGCCAGTTGATTTCAAATATTTTTCGGACAATTCCTGTGAGTAGAGTTTAATTGTAAAATTATCTATCATTTTAAGCTGCTTTTTTAGTTAAATAGTTAATAAACTGCTCCATACCTTGACCCGATTTTTGCTTTCCGTTTTTAATCCACTCTTCCAGTTCTCTCTTTGAATAAAAGACTTTCCCACGTGTTGGGTTATAGTATGGGATTTTATCTTGACTATTCATTTTGTAAAGGGTTTTAACTTTATAACCTAAAAATTCTGAAGCCTGTTTAATTGTCATAAATTCATTTTCTGTAGCAATAGTTACTAATTCTTCACTAAATTGCTGGTTTTCTTGTGATTTCATAGTGCAATATTCGGAAAAATCTTAACCAAAATGAAAAAGTCTAACATTAATGTTAGACTATACAACTATTTTAAACTCTAATAAACAAATGTTTATAAAAATTAAATTATCTCATTTGTAATACCCTTGAAATCACTCTATCAACCTTCTCTCTTTTATCCTGACTTTCAGTAGCTCTACTGTTCTTTAAACTATCTATCTCTCTAGTGTTTAACGTAATACAATAAGAAACTTTTTTCCATATATTATAATCTCTTTCAATAATTTCATTTTCCACCAATTGAGTAATAAAGTAGAACAGTGTTGCCTTATTTTCAACCCAATCAACCTTTGCTGAATTCTGCTTACCCTCAAAAACTTCTCTAAAAGAATGCAATTGTGTGCTTGAATTAATCAAACCGTTTCCTTTCAAGCTTTTAAAGAGAGATTCAATAACCTTAGTTGGTCTTTGCTGTTTAGAATGGATTTTAAAACTCAGGAACTTTTGTTTATACTCCAGCAGGTCAACTAAATTTGGGAATATCTTTTTTACTCTTTTCTGATTTACTGGAGTGATTACATCAAAGTAGGTATTAGAAATTCTTTTTAAATCATTTTCAACATAAAGATTTACCAAGTTCAATACTACTTTATCTGTTTGCACCTTGACTGTTTGATTATTTAATTTACCCAATACCTCACACAAATCAGCAACCAACTGATTTACAATAAAATTAGCCTCTTTTTGGTCTTGAAGTGACAAGAACAATAAAAAATCAGTTTCAACATCTCTAAAATTACCTCCAAGAAATTTATTTAAGAAGTAAAGGAAGTGCTTTGTATATCTAACAACCTCATAGCCGATTTTTAAACTATAGGAAACACTCCTATTTTCGGCATTAATTTTTACATCAAATGCCTTATACTTTTCCTGTAAATCAAACCCCTCCTTTTTTAGTGGTAAGGAATTATTGAACTTTTGCCAAAATTCTTCAATAAGATTTTCAGACTTCAGAACTTCAAGCAAACCATCATAAGGATTTACAAGCCCTATACTGTCTTCAAAACTCCTATCAGGCTTTAAACCAGCTTTAAGCCTTTTGAAATCTAAATCTTTAAAAGGATTATCTATAAATATAAAATCACTCATTACAAATACTGTTCTGTTAACTGTTTCATTGCTTCCGTACTAAACTCTTTCAAGTAAGCCTCTGTGATTGCAACGTTTTCATGACCCAATAACTCTTTTATTAATTCCACGGGCACACCACTTTGATAAAGAATAGTAGCAAATGAATGTCTCACCACGTACGAAGTAAGATTTGCAGTAATTCCAACTTTTCCAGCTATAAACTTAATATCCTTATTGTACTGTGTTCTGGTCTTCTTTATCCTATTATTAATCTGTACATCACTCTTATGAAAGTCGGAAAGATAAGGAAAAACATAACTATTATTTTCTTTCGGAATTGTTAAAAGCTCCTTTAAAACCTCCTTTGTTCTTTCATAAAGGGGCACTTTAATTGGCTTTGATGTTTTACTTCTTTTATAACTTAGCTCATCCCCTATCTGTCCTTTTTTCAATTTACAAACATCTGTAAAGTTCATCCCTGCTGAATAGTATGAGAATACAAATGTTAAATAAGATAATTTATACCTTGGGTATTCATCGTATTTAAAGGCAAAAAACTTATCAATTTCTTCCTTTGTAATTGCTATTCTCCTTTTATTCTTATTTACTTTTATAGAATAATGTTTAAAAGGCTTCAAATCATCAATAAGTTCTAATTTAACAGCTTCATTATATCTTGCCCGTAAATCCCTCATTCTAGCACCTAAACCCCCAATATGTGTTACAGAAAGAAAATCACTGTAGCCCTTGACAAATTCATAATTTATTGTTGAAACTGGTATATCATCACCTCTATACTGTTTAAGCTTGTTAATAGTATCTCTAATTACGTTAGCACTACCAGCATTTTTGGTTTTCTTCAATTCCCCCAAAATTTCAATAAAATTTGTAATCTTTCTACTTTTCTTATCAATAAAACCCTTTTTCAACTCTTCAACAATGTCCTTTGCTGTAAAGAAATTTCCCTCCGATTCAAGTCTGTTTATCACAACTGCCAACTTATTAGAGATTTGATTTAAAGTATCATTAATACCCTTATAACCCTGATAATTACTTTTAACCAATAAATTATTAACATCCCATTGAGATTTTTGGATTCTAAAGGGTGTAGAGAACTCAGAGTTCAAATCATCTTTGTAAACTCTAAAGATAATCGGTAGTGTTCCATTTGCATTGGGTTTGTTCTTTAAAATTCGTTTGTAAGTTGCCATAGTGAAATTATAAAAGTCAAGGTATAGGTCAATGTTATAGTACAAAAATAGTAAAATAAAGTAATACCTCAAAACAAAATATTATATTATATATTTGTTTTTCAATCTTTTAGTGATACAAATAAAAACATAGAAATATAATAAACCTCTTTCTGTTAATCAGAGGGTCGCTGGTTCGAGCCCAGCAGGAGGAGCAAAAAA
>NZ_WXVU01000032.1 GCF_009900745.1 Chryseobacterium sp. c4a
TATCAAAATGCGCTAGCAGAAAGGGTTAATGGAATATTGAAACAAGAATTCCTTTTTTCTAAAACAAAGAATATTCAAGATCTAAACTTATTAGTAAAAGAAAGTATTTATCTTTATAATACTAAAAGACCACATTTAAGTCTTAATATGGAAACGCCAGATAAAGTGCATAAAAAATCCGAAGAAATAAAATATCTCTCCGGATTAAATATTGTTTAATTTATGTCAACCTATTTTAGGACGACTCACAATATATCGTTTAAAATTCTATATCTACTTCTAATTTCTCAGCTAAAAGCTTTGATATCTTTTCTTTTAGAGGCTCAATATCGATGTTTTGCATTGCGTCATTAGCAAATGCATATAGAAGTAATGCCTGAGCTTCTTTCTTAGAAATCCCTCTGGCTCTTAAATAGAACAGGGCATCTTCATTCAGCTGGCCTACTGTACATCCGTGAGAACATTTTACATCATCAGCAAAGATCTCTAACTGAGGTTTAGTATCAATACTAGCTCCTTCACTTAGCAATACGTTATTGTTCTGTTGGTAAGCATTCGTTTTCTGAGCGATTTTATCAACAAAAACTTTCCCGTTGAAAACTCCGTGGGCATTACCATCGAAGATTCCTTTATAGTTCTGATAACTTTCACAGTTCGGGAAGTTATGGTGAACTGCTGTATGGTGGTCTACCAACTGATCCTTTCCGATAATTGTGATTCCGTTCATGAATGAATTAATATTGGATCCATTCTGAATAAAATCCAGGTTGTTTCTTACCAGTTTCCCGCCGAAAGAGAAGGTGTTTACAGTCGTTAAACTGTCTTTTTCCTGTCTTGCAAAGGTGTTGTCTACAAGGTAAGATGTATTGTTATCGTTTTGAAGCTTATGCCAGTCTGCTTTTGCATTTGGATATGTGAAGATTTCCGTCACGGAATTGGTGAACACATACGTGTCATCAAAATTGTGGTGGCTTTCAATAACTTCAACTTTTGCTCCTTCTTCTACGATCAATAAATTTCTTGTATTGTAGAATGTATTTTCTTCCTGATTCTGAGAAATGTAGAAAACATGGATTGGTTTTTCAATCACTACATTTTTAGGAACTTTCAAAAAGAAACCATATTTGCAGTACGCAAGGTTTAAGTTGGTGAAAGCTAAATCTTTAGAAGCAATTGTATTGAAATACTTTTCAAATACCTCTTTATGTTTATCATCATTCAATGCGTAATTGAATGAAAGGAACTCTACATTTTCAATAGAAACTTTAGAAAGCTCTTTGTGAAGTTTACCGTTTACGAAAACAATCCAATCAAAATTTTCTTCACCAAGATGCAATTCATCAAACTGCTCTTTAGTGATGTTGTGGTGTTCTTTCGGGAAGAAGTTGTAGCTTTTTTCCGTGATCTCCTTTAGATTGGTATATTTATATTCTTCGTCTTTTTTGGTCGGAAAACCAATACCTTCAAACTTCTGAAGAGCAGCTTTTCTATCGTCATCCAGAAATCTGTGACGAAGGCTCTCCAAAAACTCGCTATGGTTTTCGATGATTTGTTCTTTTAATGCCATTACTGGTATATCTGTGGTTTGCACCATTTTTTCTTTTTATTTTGAACTAAAAATATTGCTATTCCGGGGAATAGGTAATCCAATTTTTAATATTAGAGATTCTTTTTTGCTACGTTTATTTACCGTGAAAATTTTAATCTCTGAAATACTTTCTTCTTAGTTAAGAAGCCAGTCGTATCCTTTTTCTTCAAGTTCTAATGCTAAAGATTTATCACCTGTTTTGATGATTTTTCCGTTAGCTAGAACGTGAACGAAATCAGGTTGAATATAGTTAAGCAATCTTTGATAGTGCGTAATCAAAAGAACTGCGTTTCCTTCGTTTTTAAAAGCATTTACACCGTCAGCTACAATTCTTAGCGCATCGATGTCTAATCCTGAATCTGTTTCATCAAGGATCGCCAATTTAGGGTCAAGCATCATCATTTGGAAGATCTCGTTTCTTTTCTTTTCACCTCCTGAGAATCCTTCGTTCAGTGATCTTGAAAGGAAATCTTTTTTGATTCCTAATTTTTCAGATTTTTCACGGATTAAGGCAAGCATTTCTTTTGCCGGCATTTCTTCTAATCCGTTTGCTTTTCTTGTTTCGTTTAAAGCAGCTTTGATGAAGTTCGTTACAGAAACTCCCGGAATTTCCACTGGATACTGGAAAGATAGGAAGATTCCTTTGTGTGCTCTGTCTTCAGGAGCATCTTCAATGATGTCTTCTCCCTGGAAAATGATCTCTCCACCTGTCACTTCGTAATCCTCTTTTCCTGCGATTACAGAAGAAAGGGTAGACTTACCAGCTCCGTTTGGCCCCATAATAGCGTGAACTTCTCCTGGTTTTATTTCAAGGTTGATCCCTTTTAATATTTCTGCGCCATCTTCAATTTTGGCGTGAAGGTTTTTAATTTCTAACATTTTATTTGCTTAAACAAATTATTTTTGAATTCTATATACTAAACTTTCAGGTTGACCGGGAACATCATTAAGGGTTCCGATTTTGGTCATACCTGCCTTTTCCAAAACTTTAACAGAAGCTACATTACTGGGACGAACAATGGCAAATATCTCTTCTTTATTGTCCTCATTAAACCCAAAGTCTATAGCTTTCTTTGTGAATTCTGTTGCATATCCTTTCCCCCATGCCCGGGAAGCAAAACGATAGCCTAAATTCAATTTTTCTTCTTCTCCGTAGAGTCTGTAGCTCAGTCCTCCAAAACCTATTATATTTTCAGGGTTTTCCTTTTCAGTAATTACCCAGCTTCCAAAATGATGGTTATCCCAATGATCAAGCATTCTTGTAAATGTACTTTCTGCTTTTTCAAAACTCATGGGTCCGCTTGGATTATGAATATTGGTTTCAGGGTCATGATTAATTTCAAAGAAACTTTCAAAATCTTCTTTTGCAGGTTTTCTTAAAATTAATCTTTCCGTAGCTATCATATCTTTTTATCCTACTGATCCTTCTAATGAAATCTCAAGTAATTTCTGTGCTTCAATAGCAAATTCCATCGGAAGTTTATTTAAAACTTCTTTACTGAAGCCGTTTACGATCAAAGCAATTGCTCTTTCCGTATCAATACCTCTCTGGTTACAGTAGAAAATCTGATCTTCTCCAATTTTTGAAGTGGTAGCTTCGTGCTCCAATTGAGCCGTAGGATCTTTGATCTCGATGTAAGGGAAAGTGTGTGCACCACATTCATTACCCATCAATAAAGAGTCACATTGAGAGAAGTTTCTTGCTCCTTTTGCAGAAGGCATTACTTTCACCTGTCCTCTGTATGAGTTTTGAGATTTTCCTGCAGAAATACCTTTTGAAATGATCGTAGATTTTGTATTTTTTCCAATGTGGATCATTTTTGTTCCTGTATCTGCGTACTGGTGATTGTTGGTTACAGCGATAGAGTAGAACTCTCCGATTGAATTATCACCTTTAAGGATACAAGAAGGATATTTCCATGTTACTGCAGAACCTGTTTCAACCTGAGTCCATGAGATTTTGGCATTTCTTTCGCAAAGACCTCTTTTGGTTACAAAGTTGAAAACTCCACCTTTTCCTTCTTCATTACCTGGATACCAGTTCTGTACCGTTGAATATTTAATTTCAGCATTGTCTAGTGCAATTAATTCCACTACCGCAGCGTGAAGCTGGTTTTCGTCTCTTGACGGAGCTGTACATCCTTCAAGGTAAGAAACATAACTTCCTTCATCTGCAATCACAAGCGTTCTTTCAAACTGTCCTGTTCCTGCCTGGTTGATACGGAAGTAAGTAGAAAGCTCCATAGGACATTTTACGCCTTTAGGAATATAGCAGAAACTTCCGTCAGAGAATACTGCGGAATTCAATGCTGCATAGAAATTATCTCCTCTTGGAACCACTTTTCCAAGATATTTTCTTACTAAATCAGGGTGGTTTTTAATAGCCTCAGAGATGGAACAGAAAATAATTCCTTTTTCTGCCAACGTATCCTGGAATGTAGTTTTCACAGAAACTGAATCTATTACGATATCTACAGCTACTCCTGAAAGTCTTTTTTGCTCCTCAATATTGATTCCTAGCTTTTCGAAAGTTTTCAATAATTCAGGATCTACCTGATCAAGGCTTTCCAATTCAGGCTTTGCTTTTGGAGCTGCGTAGTAACGGATTGCTTGAAAATCCGGTTTTTCATATTTGATATTCGCCCAGTTAGGCTCTACCATTTTTAACCAGATTTTGAAAGATTCCAAACGCCATTCAGTCATCCATTCTGGCTCCTCTTTTTTAGCGGAGATCGCACGGATGATATCCTCATTTAAACCAATCGGGAAATCTTCATAATCAATTTTGGTTTCCCAACCGAATTCATATTTTTTATTTTCTAGATCGACTCTTAAATCGTCTTCAGTATATTTACTCATTATAATTTTTTAGATTTCAGATTTAGACCTCATATTGTCTGATGTCTAGGATCTTATGTCTTTTTTCTAAAGACTAAATGATTCTCCACATCCACATGTTCTGGATGCGTTCGGGTTGTTGAAAACAAACCCTTTTCCGTTCAATCCTCCTGAATATTCAAGAGTGGTTCCTGCTAAATAAAGAATGGATTTTTTGTCGATGATAATCTTAATGTCATTATCTTCAAAAATCTGATCTGTGTCTGTTTTTTGGTTGTCGAACTTCAAAACATACTCTAAACCAGAGCATCCGCCGCTTTTCACCCCAACTCTTATATAATCTTCAGCAGGGTTAAAACCATCTTCCGTCATAAGTTGGATGGCTTTCTCCTTTGCATAGTCTGATACTTTTATCATTGTATTTATTTAGAATGATTTAATGACGCAAAAATACGAACAAAAATCAGGATATAAAAATCAGCATTTTTATTTTATCGATTTTTATCATTGATGAGTTTAACCTTGGTAATGTTTTGAAATCCAAAACATAAATTAACTTGAATATGAAAAGAATAGGCATTATTGCTCTGGCACTGTTTATACAGCAGGTTTCTGCACAAACTAACCGATTTGTATATCAGGTAACAATGAAGCCAGACGCTGAAAATAAAGCAGATATAAAAACTGAAAATGCATATCTTGATATTTCTCAGGAGAAATCTGTTTTTTATTCTGAAAACAGGATCAAAAGAGATTCTATTATGCAAAAGGCATTTCAAGGTGGTGGTGGAAGAGGAAGTATCAATAGAGATCAGATGGAAGGATTAAGATCCAATATTAATTATTCTGTAGAAAAAGATAAAGCGAACCAAAAGACTTATTTTAAGGATAGAATAGGAAGGGATATTTATTCTTATGAAGAAGATAGACCCTTAAACTGGAAAATTTCTTCAGAAACAAGAAAAATAGGAGAGTATAAGGTTCAGAAAGCAGAAGCAGATTTTGCAGGCCGCAAATGGACAGCATGGTTTACCACAGATCTTCCTTACCAGGATGGGCCTTATAAGTTTGGAGGACTTCCGGGATTGATTGTAAAAGTGGAGGATGATAAAGGGGATTATTCTTTTGACCTGATGAAGAACTATAAGATCGTAGACCTTCCAGTTTTAAATCAGTTTGGAAATACTTTAAAAGTAAAAAGAAGTGATTTTGTAAAACAGCAGCAAAAGTTTAAAACAGACCCAATGTCATTTATGACTCAAGGATCAGGTGGTATGGGCACTATGATGCGGATAGGCGGCGGAAGAGGTCAGGGAGGTGGAAATCAGGATCCTGCTGAGATGAGAAAACGAATGGAAGAAAGAGTGAAAGAAGAGGCTAAAAAGAACAGTAACCCGATTGAATTGCAATAAATTAAATAACATGCTAAACCTGTTAGGTTTAAATTAGTAGGATAGAAGAAATAAAATCAGCTTTATTCAATTGCAGGAAAATAAAAATGCCAGTGAAGATCTTCACTGGCATTTATTTGTAATAGCCACGACTTTATCTGACAGTTAGGGGTTAAAAATAATTGTCAGTTATCCAATATTATCCTTACTTCCAAAAGTAAGGATTTTTTGTTCCTCTGCAAGAGTTTCCAATAATTTCTCTTTTGCAATAGTTTTACTATCTAGAAACGTCTGCATCGGTGTTTTACCGTAACAATGTTTTCCTGTATGCGTTCTTTCATTGTTGTAATACGACAACCAGCTGTTCAGGTCTAATTGCAGTTCT
>NZ_WXVU01000033.1 GCF_009900745.1 Chryseobacterium sp. c4a
CCTTTAAGCCAAGAGCTGTCCCTAAAATATTAAACTTCATTTTCGAAGATAATAAAAAGCTTCAAACTGTTTTTGAAGTCAAACCCTTTGATGAAGAAGAGATAATGGGTTTATTCAAACAAGCAGATCCCAACAAACCAATAGAGATAATTTTGCGTATGAATGAAGATTTCAGTAATAGAAGTTTAATTTTTAAACAGGGAGATAAAGAGATTCCCATCAAAAAAGTAGATTTAGATAATATGTGGAAATATGAGTAATAAACTCATTGACAAGTAATCCCTTCTGAATATAATAGTAATGCAATGCAAACCTTCAATAAACATATTATCCAGGAAAACGAAACTTTAAAAAGTATCGCAACACTCTATGATATATCTGAAGGAGATTTGAAATTTTTCCATAACAACCACTGTGCAACCAAAGACATTATTTTAATTAATCTTAAAGAACAAAAAGAACTTTTTATTCCGAGAACGGCTGTACTTGATAAAAGTAAGATTGTTAATTTTAAACACGGGAACACATTAATTTTTCACCCCCAAAATTCATTTTATCAGTACGGAGTCAGTATCAATATTGAAAAAGGAAGCCACAAAAATGAATTAAAGTATGAAGCATCAGTTCGCTGGTTAAAAACAGAAAGCAGACTTCATTATTTTGAGATAGACCGTACTTCCCTATTCTTTATTAATGAAGAAGAAGCTAATGATATAGCAGATGTTTTAGCTTACAAAACTTCCAAGGTTTTATATCCACTGCACATTTCTGTTGATGAAACCGGAAAATTTAATGCGATTGAAAATTTAGAAATTTATAAATCAAGATGGGAGGCTGTAAAGGAAGATATTGATAAAGAATTTGAAGGCGAAATAGTAGAAGATTATTGTAATAAAATAGAAAACATTCTCAATGAGCCGGAGTTGTTAAGCTTATACCTTAAAAACGATTATTTTCTGAGAACGCTTTTCTTTGGGATGTATCAGTCTTTTGGGGATCGTTATAAAATTCAGGGCTTAGAAACATTTCCGATAATAGATAACCCTATAGAGCCTCAATATAAAATAGAGTTAGAAATTGATCCTCTGAAAGATGATTATCATTTAATCAACATTGAAGGAAACGGAATTTTGCATGAAGAACGGAACATTCAGGATTTCATCAATAACGTACCTTTTCCTTTTGTAATAGAAGATGAACCAGAAATAAATACAGAAGGTTACTTCAGACTTCAGTCTTATGTAAACGCTGAGACTTCACTTCCGGAATTTTTGTACCTGGAATGTGAAATTCAATTGCAGGAACCGAAGAAAGTATCGGTCATAATTAATGTTTTAGAAAACACCAAATCTACAAACTAAAAACAATGTCTGAAAAACACATCGTCGTCCAAGGAGCTATGTGCAAATGCCAGTTTGGACAAATCCCCGACAAAATAAAAGTACTTTCTCATACCAAAGAATATGCGAATGATAAAGAGGCATCCAAGAAACTCATGGTGACCACCAAAGAGATAGGCGGTGCTACTTTAGAAAAAAATACTTTTGGTAACTGTCCGAAAATGGGAAATCCACCGCCACCTTGCAAACCCATGATTACCGAATGGCAGGATTTTTATGAAGGTGTAACACTAAGTAATGGGGGTAAGATTATTCTCGAAGACAGCAAAGCGGTTTGCGCCATTGCGGGAACGGCTTGTATAGACATTATAGACCATGGGCAGCGAGCAGAAGCCAGCCAGCAGAATTTTGAAAATGCAGATAAAGATGTGCAGCAGCAGATCAATCCGTTGGTGAGTCCTGAGGAAATGTACAAAAAGCAGCCCACAAACGAAGGCATTATAACACAAACTGAATGATATGGCAAAAGGAGTAAAAAGTTTAATAATGACGAAAGGTCATTATTTTGATAAGTCATCTGTAATAGCCAAAAGTATGGTCATTACTCCTGATGAAAAGGCAGTGATAGAAGTGAAAGAATGGCTTCCGGGTACTACAGCACAAGACAAAACAAAAAACCTAACATGGTTTTTATTTGATTCTAAAAAAAGTTTGATTAAAAAAGATACAGGTATAACTTATGGTATCACGATTCCTAAAAATCTGTGCGGTTCCTATACTTATTATATTGACGCAAGCTTTTCAGGAAAGTCAGATTTTAAATCGGGGATTTATATAAGAGGAAGATGCGACCAAAAAATTAAGAGCAGCAAATGGTGTACGCAAAATGATGCAGCCGATGTGCGAAAAACTTTTGCGTTTTCTTATGGCCACATTATTCATCTGAACCTGGAGACAGAAGGAATGAACGGAGACAGTGTTTATGTAGATATTTTCCGACGGGTAAAAGGAGGCAGAGGAACAAAAGATGACCAACACATCCATACGTATACAGACGTAAAGGTGATAGACGGAGAAATAAATCTGCAAATAGGAAATACTTATCTATGGCATGCAAGAATAGGAAAACCAGGAAGCCAGGAAGAGTTCTATGTGAAGGTAAAAGCTGGCGGAAAATATATAACAGATGGTAAAAACGATATACATGCCCGTTATTTAAGGATTAAGAATACCATCGCAAGCAAAGCGGTAGAACCTTCCAAATTTAATACTCCTGCAAAAGTAGGAGATAGTAATAAAAATATATCCCCAATAGGTATTATTTCTTTGGAAAAAGTTGCTGTTAATACAACTTACGATGTATGTAATGATGAATTAAATAGCTTTAGTGATTTTAAAGACTTCTGGATATTAGAAGACAAAGGTCACTACTATCATTGGCTTAAAAAAAGGACGAATCCATCAGATACTGCCAAACCAAATCCCATACCTGTTACTATTACGAGTTTAGATAAATTTATTTTTTATGCCACCTTCAAAGCCATTTTTCCAATTAATAATTTGATCATACGGGTTAAGGATAAAGCAAATAAATATACTTTCCAATCTGTTCCCATAACTAAAAAAACAAAAGGGCAGGAATTTGTAGTGAAGTTTACAAGTGATAATGCTCCCTATGCAAATACAGTAGAATATTTTTCAAATTTTGCCCTTACTTTTGAATGTTCCTTAGATGGAAAATCATGGGTGTCTTGTGGTAATCCGCAATTTTGTTTGTATATCACGTATGGTGAACCTGGTTATGATCACATATCAAAATCATTATCATTGGGAGGGAGTGATTATCTTACGGAAGATGGAAATAGTGTAATTACTAATACAGCAAATAATAAAAAAAGTATATTAGAAACACTTTTATATATTGGATGTAAGTTTGGTAAAGGAGCCAAGAATGCTGATGATATTGCGAACAAAGTTTTCAGTTATATAAAAGCTCTAAATGTTGAAAGAACGAGAGTAAAAGGAGCTATGGGATATTGGCGAAACACAAGTTCCTTACATTTGTTTAGTATGAATTTTAGGGGAGTAAGATACTTACTAAAACATGGAGAAGCACGCTGTGGTGAATGGAGTTCATTTTTTCAAGACATTTGTAAAATCCAATCTAAAAACTTATTTCCTGTAGGAAAATTCGAAAATTTTATTATCTTCCCAAAAGGGAATACGGACAGTAAGGGATATATGAATACCTTATTTTTAGTGAAGGAATGGACAATCAGAGATCCTTTCGCACCTATAGATGTAAAACAGAGAGCTCAAGATTTAAACAATATCCCAATGAATCTTTTCTGGGATCATGTTTTTACTAAATATGGGAATAAATATTTCGATCCGTCATACGGTTTATCATCAATTAATTCATTTGTTGATAATGATTCTTTATTGAAAGATTATTCAAGTAAAGCATTAAGCGGTGTCGTATATATTAAAACAAATACAACAAATCCTCTTGTAGATGCTATTGCTTATAAACCTCAACCAGGAATATACATTGACCCAATTAGCGGGAATCTTAGCACAGTAAAAGAGAATAACTATAAATACAAAACAGTTACTTTGAATATGCAAAAAGAACTTGACAAAAATCCAATACCTATTTAAAACATTTACAAATGAAAAAAATAATATTATTATCATTACTGATATTAGTTAATTTATCCTTGACCTTTTGTCAGAAAAAAAGTCACACAGAAAAAACAAATGAAAAGACTTTAAATATGAGTGCAAATACCGAACTGATTTTTTCTAAAGAATTAGACAAAAAAATGTCTATAGAATGTTATATAAATAGTGATAATAATTTTTACTATTGGGAATTCAATACAAAGGGTAAAGAAAGTAAGACGATTGATAAGTTTAAAATTAGTAAACTTAAATTAGGAGAATATAGTCGATTTGCTAATAGGCCTAATTTTTATAAAAAATTTAGAATTCTTTCTGTTTTTAAGAATACAGATAATTTGATATTTCTTATTGATAAATTCGGACAAGTTGATGTACATATATATTCTATGGTCGGGGAAAGACCTGTAACAATTATTCCAATTAAAAAATATAAATTAATTCCTATGGATGTAGTTTTATTAGTCGAGGATTTTCAGGATACAAAATTGATTAACAACACTCTTTATACACTTTCTATTCTTATGAGTGGTGCATCCTCAGTAAACTATATTTCGAAAATAGATCTTAGCAAGAAAAATGTTTTAGAAGCTTCAATAGATGTCTCATCTGGAGAATTTAAGATAAATCAGAATATAGAAAATAAAGCGATAGTTCGTTTAGATAGTGGCTCTTATCAAGTCACGGGCTATGGTTTTAGATTTTCTTTGTTAGATAATAATCAAATAAAGGTAGAAGAAAATCAATCCAAATCTTTTATTACAAAAATAGATTTCAAACCTCCACACATTGATAAGAATGAAGATGTCAATAAAATTATAGAGCATCTTCCCTAAAAAGTGATGAAAAAATGAAAGGAGTTTTTTTGTTTTTATCTTGTTTTTTCATTTTGGTTGGTTGTGAAGGACAAACTAAAAAATATGATATCAAAAATGTTGCAGAAAAAATAGAAACCTTCGATATCCATTATTCTGAATCAAAAAAAATTTATTCTAAAAAAATTAGAGAAGATTTAACTATTGAGTTGCTTAGAAAAGAAAGTGACCAGGATTTTATATGGGAACTTTACATGATAACTCATAAGAAAAAAGAAAATATTAAAAAGATTTTAATAAAGAAAGATGAAATAAAAAAATCATTAGGATTTACACATGGAATAAGAGAGGGGTATCAGGAAAAATTAAATATTTTAGATGTTTTATTAAATGATTCAGGAAATGAACTCATCATACTTTTTGATAAGTTTGGACAAATTGATATTCATATTTTCAAATTAAATATTGATGTTAACAGTAATCAGTTTGAAAATACTATACACATTAAAAATTAAACTTTTCTTCCTATGGATACTCAATTGATAGGCGAGAAATACCAAGATTTTAAATTTACAAATGGAATCTTTCACTTGCTATTATTACCTGAGTCCAATTATAATACCTACTTATTTTATGATATTAATAATGGTTTAGTAAAGGAGTTAATTTTTAATATTTCCGATTCTCAAAAAAATGCTATTTCCATAAAAGAAGATAACCAAAGTCCTATTGTTCACGCAAATTACAAAACCAAAAATATTGTGGCAGGAATCTTAAAAGATGTAATTCAAAAATCCCCTCTTAAAAACAGTACTTTTAACTATGACTATAATATTGAAAATATATGGTCAAAAAAAAGTTACCAAGAAAGTAAAGAACATTCGGGAAATCAATTGGTAAACTTCCCTGTTTTTCAGACAAATTAAAATTATTAAATTTAGTTTGTTAAACATTATGAAAAAGAGCAAATTTTCAGAACATCAGATTATCAATATTCTGAAAGAATATGAATCTGGGAAAGCGACAAAAGATATTTGTCGTGAGCATGGAATTTCAGCAGCTACTTTCTACCAGTGGAAGCAGAAATACGGAGGAATGGATGCACAACATCTTAAGGAACTTAAAGCGTTACAGGAAGAGA
>NZ_WXVU01000034.1 GCF_009900745.1 Chryseobacterium sp. c4a
ACCAAGACGACATGGGAGAACGGAGCTACCAAAAGTGAGTTAAGCTTATCTCCTGCTACAACTTATGCTCCCGGAACATTATATAAAAACACGGTCACAGATGAAGACGGAAATCCAACAGTGGAATTTAAGAATGGAAGAGGGCAGACCTTGTTAGTAAGAAAAGTGAATTCTACTGAAAATGCGGATACTTATTATGTGTATAATGAATATGATCAGTTAGCCTTTGTCATTCCTCCCAAAGCAGTCAACAAGGGGACGGGTGAGTCTTTACTTAATGATCTTTGTTATCAGTACCGATATGATAGCAGAAACCGTCTGGTTGAAAAGAAACTCCCAGGAAAAGGTTGGGAATATATGGTGTATGATAAAGCGGATAGACTAGTTTTAACCCAAGACGCTAATCTAAGGGAGAAAGGACAGTGGGTATTTACCAAATATGATCAGCTTTCACGGCCCATTTATACAGGTATATTAGACAGTCCGCCGGGAAGAATTCAACAATCTTCTGTAATCGAAGGGCATGGCTCCAATAGTGAAACCAGATCCGTAAATAGCTGGAATAATAGTGGAATAGATGTTTTCTATACCAGCAACAAGGCTTATCCTACCAGTAATTTTAAACTTCTAAGTATCAATTATTATGACACTTATCCTAGCTATAATTTTAATCCTCCATTTCCATCAACTATTCAGGGAGAGGCTACTTTAACAGAAACCATCTCTTCAGAAGGTAGAAGCACCAAAGGGCTTCCTGTGATGAGTCTGGTAAAGAATATCGAAAATGACGGCTGGACAAAGAACTACACCTATTACGACACCAAAGGAAGAGCGATTGGAACACATTCGATCAATCATTTGGGCGGATATACCAAGACAGAATCCAAATTGGATTTTGCGGGAGTTCCAACCCAAGTTACAACCAGGCATTTAAGAAGACAAAATGATGTTGGAGTTACAATCAATGAACGATTTGAGTATGATAATGGCAACAGGCTTGCCAAACACTGGCATAAAGTGGATGATCAGCCGGAAGTCTTGTTGGCAGAAAACACCTACAATGAACTTTCCCAGTTGACAAATAAAAAAGTAGGAAACAACCTTCAAAGTATTGATTATGCTTATAATATTCGTGGTTGGATGACAGATATTAATCAAAATGAAATGTCACTTCCGGATCTTGGAGGGAAATTATTTTCCTATAAAATAAAATACAATCAAGTAGAAGGACTTACCAATCCGGATCCGACACAGTTTTCAGGGAAGAATGTGAAAGCCAGGTACAATGGAAATATTGCAGAAGTAGATTGGAGAGCCGTGGAATCTCTTGGAGCCAATCCCTTATCTACCCCTAAAAGATACGGTTATGCCTATGATGGTTTAGATAGATTGACTGCCGGATATTACCAGAACCCTACCAATGCCTGGAGTAAGGAAAATACGGAATCTATAGACTATGACCTGAATGGGAATATCTCGAAAATGTACAGAACCAGTATTGTTGAAAATAATAATACTGCCACTGTTATTGATGAACTTAACTATACTTATTCCGGGAATAAACTTACCAATGTTCATGATACAAGAAATAATCCCTCCGGATATGAAGGCGGGGGCAATACCATTACCTATGATCTGAATGGGAATATGGAAAATATGAAGGATAAAGGAATTAGTTCCATCGCCTACAACCATCTCAATCTTCCCAATAAAATGAGTATACTCCAGTCCGGAGTTGGGCTTACGTATTTATATGGAGCCAATGGTATAAAGCTTCAGAAAGTGAACTCCACTATTGAATGTGGTATTATAGATTGTTATACAGTGAATGCTATATCAGATTATTTGGATGGCTTCCAGTATATGAGTACTTCAATCAGCAGAGGTAATGGCGGAGAGACTGAGTTATTGTCTAAAAGCAGAGAAATGTCTAAAGCCATGGAAATACAGGCTTATGCTCTTAATGATACAATTCAACCTATTGATCCGGGTATTCATCCACCCATTGGAGGGGCGTTGAAGGATACCTCTCTATCTTTTTTCCCCACAGCAGAAGGGTATTATGATTACAAAAAAGATCAGTATATTTACCAGTATAAGGATCATCTTGGCAACGTGAGAATAAGTTTCGGAAGAAACAGCAAAGGCGCTCTTGAAATCACCGATGCCAATGATTATTATCCATTTGGAATGAATCATTTGAAATCAGGATATGCATTTTTTGGACAGAGTACTTATAAAAATTATAAGTACAATGGTAAGGAGCTGCAGGAGACAGGAATGTATGATTATGGAGCGAGGATGTACATGCCTGATTTGGGTAGATGGAGTGTTGTTGACCCATTGGCGGAGAAGATGACCAGACATAGTCCTTATAATTATGTATTTAATAATCCATTAAGGTTTATAGATCCAGATGGAAGGCAGGGAACTGATATTTACAAATGGGATAATGCTGGAAAGTTAACTAATGTTGCTCCTTCTGAAAGAGATGTAATTTATGCTGAAAATCAATTTGAAAAAGATGGGAAAACTCTTAAAGAAAGTGCTCAGGGCGTAGATGTTGGAGAAAAGGGTTATGTAGAAAATAATAAACAAGAAGTAAAACTTACTACACCTATTATTGAGTCTAAAACTGGAGCAAAATCAGAAATTATGACAACTTTAAAATTGAAGGATTCAGGTAAGGCATTAGAGCTGGCGGAATATATGTATAAAAATGGAACTAATGAATTTACCAATGGTACTTATATTTCATCTTCTGGAGAGTCTAGATCTGTAGTTTCTACGTTTGGATTAAAAGGGTCTTCTCCGGTTGATCCTAGGCATCTCGGTATGGATGGTTTTTCATCAAAAAATGATGTTTTTCGATTATTTAAACATGATCATAATCATCCATCTAATTCTTTGCCAAGTGGTTACTTGAAGGGAGGAGGAAATGTTGGAACATATAGATCTGCTTGGGCAGGTCACTATGACTATGATAATACGACAGAGCCTCTTTATCAAAATACAGTTTTTAGAGTTTATAGAAATGGATCTTATACAACATATGATAAAAATGGAACTGATAAAAAATAAGTTAACAATAATTTTAATATTCATATTTCAATTATTATCCTCACAAACACCAACTGTCTCGAAAAAATACAATTTCGATAATTTTATTAATGCATTTATTGATATTAATAATGATAATAATTTTAAACCCAATTTATCGATTATTCATATATCAAGCTTTTACTATGACCAAAAAGGGTATTTAATTACTATTACACGAGATAATATTGAATCTATAATGGTAAATCCAAAGGCTGCAAATTTGAAATATTTTAAATACCGAGGCTTTGATTTATTACTTCAGGGAAAAACATGTGAAGATGTTACTTTCTTAGAAAAAATTATAAAGGAAAGGTCTCCTTCAAATTTTTCTAACATTAAATTTAAAAAACCATATGAGAATATTTCTTATACGCCTTATCAATGGTTTCTTTTTTTTGATAAAAAAATGAATTTAATGGTTTCTACATTCCCAGAGGAGGAGGATATCATAAGGAAGGTTTTAGAAAAGTATAATATAAAGATGCCTAAAGAATAATAATTATAAGTACAACGGGAAGGAGCTACAGGAAATAGGTATGTGCTATGCAATTTACAGGAGCAGAATTATCGTTAGGAGCACATTATAATAGTGTAGTTAATTCTAGCACAAATGGTTATAGTAGTCAGTTAGATTCTTCTGATGATCAACTTTCTATATCTAGCGGAGTGCTTTTTTCAGATAAGTACAATTATGGAGACTTGCAAATTCAAGTAACTGTGGGAACTCCTACACCAGCTAATACACCATAAAACTTAAATCAAATTGAAAAATGAAAAAAATTATTTATTATTTACAATATCTTGTAAAAGTAACTATGAAAAAGAATTTATTAACAGATATTCGAATTATAGTTTTTCAAATTATCAAGGAAGTGAGATTTACGTAAGAGGGTTTACTTCAAGAAATTTCCCAATAATATTTTTAGAAAGTATCAAGAATAATAATTTTGTACGACTGACGATAAATTATAATAAACAGTCTAAGAGTATTATTGATGTAGAAGAGAGTTATCCAAAAGATTCTTTAAAAGAGAATTTAAAAATTAATGCTAATAATCAACTGAAAAAACTCACAGCAGACTTTGTTGATATGAATATTTATTATTTAAAAGTAGATAGTTTAGGTAATGTATATGTTAAACCTTCTGTTGATGAACACTCTCCAGTCATAGGGAAGTTTATTTCAGAGGAATATAGAAAAAAAATATTTGTAAAAAGTATTTCTCTAAAAAATGGATGGTATAAAGAAATTTATGATTAGATAATTTGTAAGAATAAGATTGTATTATTTATAAAAAAAACTTGCTGGTGCGAGTGTCATGCTCGTATCCAATGAATAAAATACCCCACGTTGCCGCACGAATCCTTTTGTGTGGCATTTTTTTTAATTATTGCTTCCCTTAGGCAATTTTATATCTTTACCTAAAACATAACAATGAGTAATTATTCTAATGAAAAAACATCTTGACTAAGAATGACATTTAAAATGGTTAATTTATCTTTTTTCCCCACAGCAGAAGGGTATTATGATTACAAAAAAGATCAGTATATTTATCAATACAAAGATCACCTTGGCAACGTGAGAATAAGTTTCGGAAGAAACAGCAAAGGCGCTCTTGAAATCACCGATGCTAATGATTATTATCCTTTTGGAATGAATCATTTGAAGTCAGGATATGCATTTTTTGGACAGAGTACTTATAAAAACTACAAGTATCAAGGACAAGGGTAAACTTCCCTGTTTTTCAGACAAATTAAAATTATTAAATTTAGTTTGTTAAACATTATGAAAAAGAGCAAATTTTCAGAACATCAGATTATCAATATTCTGAAAGAATATGAATCTGGGAAAGCGACAAAAGATATTTGTCGTGAGCATGGAATTTCAGCAGCTACTTTCTACCAGTGGAAGCAGAAATACGGAGGAATGGATGCACAACATCTTAAGGAACTTAAAGCGTTACAGGAAGAG
>NZ_WXVU01000035.1 GCF_009900745.1 Chryseobacterium sp. c4a
TTGGCATCAATGAATATTGAAAACTCCGGTGGATAGAGATGGGCACGCGCAAGATTAGATAGTTGGTGAGGTAACGGCTCACCAAGTCTGCGATCTTTAGGGGGCCTGAGAGGGTGATCCCCCACACTGGTACTGAGACACGGACCAGACTCCTACGGGAGGCAGCAGTGAGGAATATTGGACAATGGGTGAGAGCCTGATCCAGCCATCCCGCGTGAAGGACGACGGCCCTATGGGTTGTAAACTTCTTTTGTATAGGGATAAACCTACTCTCGTGAGAGTAGCTGAAGGTACTATACGAATAAGCACCGGCTAACTCCGTGCCAGCAGCCGCGGTAATACGGAGGGTGCAAGCGTTATCCGGATTTATTGGGTTTAAAGGGTCCGTAGGCGGATCTGTAAGTCAGTGGTGAAATCTCACAGCTTAACTGTGAAACTGCCATTGATACTGCAGGTCTTGAGTGTTATTGAAGTAGCTGGAATAAGTAGTGTAGCGGTGAAATGCATAGATATTACTTAGAACACCAATTGCGAAGGCAGGTTACTAAGCAACAACTGACGCTGATGGACGAAAGCGTGGGGAGCGAACAGGATTAGATACCCTGGTAGTCCACGCCGTAAACGATGCTAACTCGTTTTTGGGCTTTCGGGTTCAGAGACTAAGCGAAAGTGATAAGTTAGCCACCTGGGGAGTACGAACGCAAGTTTGAAACTCAAAGGAATTGACGGGGGCCCGCACAAGCGGTGGATTATGTGGTTTAATTCGATGATACGCGAGGAACCTTACCAAGGCTTAAATGGGAAATGACAGGTTTAGAAATAGACTTTTCTTCGGACATTTTTCAAGGTGCTGCATGGTTGTCGTCAGCTCGTGCCGTGAGGTGTTAGGTTAAGTCCTGCAACGAGCGCAACCCCTGTCACTAGTTGCCATCATTAAGTTGGGGACTCTAGTGAGACTGCCTACGCAAGTAGAGAGGAAGGTGGGGATGACGTCAAATCATCACGGCCCTTACGCCTTGGGCCACACACGTAATACAATGGCCGGTACAGAGGGCAGCTACACAGCGATGTGATGCAAATCTCGAAAGCCGGTCTCAGTTCGGATTGGAGTCTGCAACTCGACTCTATGAAGCTGGAATCGCTAGTAATCGCGCATCAGCCATGGCGCGGTGAATACGTTCCCGGGCCTTGTACACACCGCCCGTCAAGCCATGGAAGTCTGGGGTACCTGAAGTCGGTGACCGTAACAGGAGCTGCCTAGGGTAAAACAGGTAACTAGGGCTAAGTCGTAACAAGGTAGCCGTACCGGAAGGTGCGGCTGGAACATCTCATTTTAGAGCGTCGTTAGACGATAAAAAAAWTAGTACCGTAAGGTACAGTACTTACTTAAAGCATAGCTTTAGTTTTTTGTTTGGTTGAATTATATTAAAAATACAAAACCCACTAGAAATTAGTATAGGGAAGAGATACAAGAGCCCAGAGCCAAGAACCAAGACGAATGAAAGTCTTGTATCTAGCATCTAGGATCTRTAAGTCTTAAAAAGACAGTCTCGTAGCTCAGCTGGTTAGAGCGCTACACTGATAATGTAGAGGTCGGCAGTTCGAGCCTGCCCGAGACTACTAATTAAAGCGGTAAGCAGTAAGCTTCAAGCAGAAGGCAAATGCCTCCAGCTTATAGCATAAAGCCTACAGCACCTAGAGGGGGAATTAGCTCAGCTGGCTAGAGCGCCTGCCTTGCACGCAGGAGGTCAAGGGTTCGACTCCCTTATTCTCCACAGTTTTGGAAGACTGATTTAAAAGTTACGAATGGAGCCAAAAACAACATTTGTTCATCAGTTGGAAAGAAAGAMATTAAGATCATTGACATTAACGGTAAAGACATCACAAAGAGAAAACCGAGCGCATAAAGCGCTTGAGTAACCAAAAATAGGAAAGAAATCGTTAAGGGCGTATGGCGGATGCCTAGGCTTTCAGAGGCGACGAAGGACGTGGTAAGCTGCGAAAAGCTGCGGGGATTGGCACACACGAATTGATCCGCAGATGTCCGAATGGGGCAACCCAATACATTGAAGATGTATTACCTCTTAGGAGGAGCAAACCCGGAGAACTGAAACATCTAAGTACCCGGAGGAAAAGAAATCGAAGAGATTCCGTGAGTAGTGGCGAGCGAAAGCGGATTAGCCCAAAAGTCTTTATATATTTAGAAGAACGTTCTGGAAAGAACGGCCRTAGACGGTGATAGCCCGGTATTCGAAAGGTATATTTGGATGATAAATGAGTAGGGCGGGACACGTGAAATCCTGTCTGAATATGGGGGGACCATCCTCCAAGGCTAAATACTCCTGAAAGACCGATAGTGAACAAGTACTGTGAAGGAAAGGTGAAAAGCACTTCGAATAGAAGGGTGAAATAGAACCTGAAACCGTACGCCTACAAGCGGTCGGAGCAGCATTAAGCTGTGACGGCGTGCCTTTTGCATAATGAGCCTACGAGTTAATTTTACTAGCGAGGTTAAGGTATTAAGTACCGGAGCCGGAGCGAAAGCGAGTCTGAATAGGGCGCATAGTTAGTAGGATTAGACGCGAAACCTTGTGATCTACCCATGGGCAGGTTGAAGCTCTGGTAACACAGAGTGGAGGACCGAACCGGTTGACGTTGAAAAGTCTTCGGATGACCTGTGGGTAGGGGTGAAAGGCCAATCAAACTGGGAGATAGCTCGTACTCTCCGAAATGCATTTAGGTGCAGCGTCGTATATAAGTTTATTAGAGGTAGAGCTACTGATTGGATGCGGGGGTTTCATCGCCTACCAATTCCTGACAAACTCCGAATGCTAATAAATGTTCTACGGCAGTGAGGGCATGGGTGCTAAGGTCCATGTCCGAGAGGGAAAGAACCCAGACCAACAGCTAAGGTCCCAAAATATATGTTAAGTTGAAGCAACGCGGTTGGACTGCATTGACAGCTAGGATGTTGGCTTGGAAGCAGCCATTCATTTAAAGAGTGCGTAACAGCTCACTAGTCGAGCGGTCCGGCATGGATAATAATCGGGCATAAACATATTACCGAAGCTATGGATTTGTATTTAAGATACATCTGGTAGGAGAGCATTCTATTTGCGCCGAAGCAGTACTGTGAGGTATTGTGGAGCGGATAGAAAAGAAAATGTAGGCATAAGTAACGATAAAGCAGGCGAGAAACCTGCTCACCGAAAGACCAAGGCTTCCTCAGCCATGCTAATCAGCTGAGGGTTAGTCGGGACCTAACGCGAACCCGAAAGGGGTAGTGGATGGACAATGGGTTAATATTCCCATACTTGCTCACGAATAAAGGGGACGGTTGGATGTAGCTGCTGGAGACTGACGGAATAGTCAAGGCCTAGCCTTCGGGCGAAGCTGCTGTAGTGTAATCTGATCCAAGAAAAGCCGAAGTGAAGCAACCCGTACCAAAACCGACACAGGTGGTCGAGGAGAGAATCCTAAGGTGCTCGAGTGAGTCGTGGCTAAGGAACTAGGCAAAATAGTCTCGTAACTTCGGAAGAAGAGACGCCATCAGCAATGGTGGCCGCAGTGAAGAGGCCCAGGCGACTGTTTATCAAAAACACAGGACTCTGCTAAATCGAAAGATGCTGTATAGGGTCTGACACCTGCCCGGTGCTGGAAGGTTAAGGAAGGTGCTTAGGGTTAAACCGAAGGCATTAACTGAAGCCCCAGTAAACGGCGGCCGTAACTATAACGGTCCTAAGGTAGCGAAATTCCTTGTCGGGTAAGTTCCGACCTGCACGAATGGTGTAACGATCTGGGCACTGTCTCAGCCACGAGCTCGGTGAAATTGTAGTATCGGTGAAGATGCCGATTACCCGCAATGGGACGAAAAGACCCTGTGAACCTTTACTATAACTTCGTATTGACTTTGAGTAAGTAATGTGTAGGATAGGTGGGAGGCTTTGAAGCTTGCACGCTAGTGTAGGTGGAGCCGTCGTTGAAATACCACCCTTTACTTACTTGGAGCCTAACTTCTTTTAGAAGGACATTGCGTGGTGGGTAGTTTGACTGGGGTGGTCGCCTCCAAAAGAGTAACGGAGGCTTTCAAAGGTACCCTCAGCACGCTTGGTAACCGTGCGTAGAGTGTAATGGCATAAGGGTGCTTGACTGTGAGACCAACAAGTCGATCAGGTGCGAAAGCAGGACATAGTGATCCGGTGGTTCCGTATGGAAGGGCCATCGCTCATAGGATAAAAGGTACTCCGGGGATAACAGGCTAGTCTCCCCCAAGAGCTCACATCGACGGGGAGGTTCGGCACCTCGATGTCGGCTCGTCACATCCTGGGGCTGGAGAAGGTCCCAAGGGTTGGGCTGTTCGCCCATTAAAGTGGCACGCGAGCTGGGTTCAGAACGTCGTGAGACAGTTCGGTCTCTATCTATTGCGGGCGTTAGATGTTTGAGAGGGCTTGATTCTAGTACGAGAGGACCGAATTGAACAAACCTCTGGTGTATCAGTTGTACCGCCAGGTGCACCGCTGAGTAGCTACGTTTGGAAGAGATAAGCACTGAAAGCATATAAGTGCGAAACTCGCCTCAAGATGAGACATCTTTTAAGGGTCGTTGTAGATGACGACGTTGATAGGCTATAGGTGTAAAGACAGTAATGTCATAGCCAAGTAGTACTAATTACCCGTAGATTTATAGCCTATGGTTGCTATATCTAAAATTATAATATAAATAGACAAGTACTTTATGCGCAGTAAAGGTTTTGTCTTTGTGAAAGTTTTTATCGCTTAAAA
>NZ_WXVU01000036.1 GCF_009900745.1 Chryseobacterium sp. c4a
TTTAAGTTCCTTAAGATGTTGTGCATCCATTCCTCCGTATTTCTGCTTCCACTGGTAGAAAGTAGCTGCTGAAATTCCATGCTCACGACAAATATCTTTTGTCGCTTTCCCAGATTCATATTCTTTCAGAATATTGATAATCTGATGTTCTGAAAATTTGCTCTTTTTCATAATGTTTAACAAACTAAATTTAATAATTTTAATTTGTCTGAAAAACAGGGAAGTTTACCAAAACAGGGAAGTTTACCCCCTCACATATTGTGAGGGGTTTTTATTATTTAAAGACACGAGCTGGAAGCTCGCGCCAGCGGGGAACGAGGTAAGCATTGGACATTACCAGCTTATGTACTGGGTTCGTCTGATACTTCAATTATTTTAGAGAAAACCCATTTTTTATTTTTATTATTATATTTGAGAAGCACCCTCCTTTCATCTTCAAAAATATAAAAAGGAAAAGACCCTTCAGAATACATTTTATAATTAGTTGACATTATTTTTATTGTTACAACTAAAGAGTTTTCATAAATATTATCAATTATTATATCGAATAAAAATGTATTATCATTTTGAGATTTAAGAAAATTTTTAAAATCATTTTCATTTTTCAAAGGTATTATTTCAAAAGAATATTTTTCCTCAATATAATTTGTTTTAAAAAAAGAGATATTCTTAGGTATGATAAAAGTTAATTTTTTATTATTAATAGTAGAATAATCTCCTTTGTTAATAGAATAACTTTTATTAATTAAAGAATACAAATTTAATTCTTGCGCATTAATAGAAGTAAATAAAAATAAAAATAGTAATAAAATAAGTTTTTTCATATTATTGAGGTCTAGGTCTTGAAAGATTAATCATTGCAGCTCCTACTTTTATTATTTCAACATTATTTTTAAAAGTACCATAATTCATACTATGAACGGAACCAGAATTATTATAATAAGTTATTATTTTGTTATAGTTGGCTGGGTTTAATGGAACAAAATTCCCAATAGTACTTTGAGCGCTTGTAACTTCTGCACTTGTAATTTTACTTGTATTAGTTGCGACATCATATCCCAAAACTGCATTTGGTTGAGTGAAAAGCCCTCCAGATTTATCGGCTCCAGATGGGTTAAATCCACCAACAATAGCATTTCCACTTGTATCAAATTTCAATACTGCACCATGAGTATGAATATTGTGTGTTATACCATATCCTTTACCTGTAAGTTCATTTTCTGCCAAACCCGTTTTTACACTTCCCTTACTCGTACTAGCAACAGTAGCTAAACCTTCTAAACCATTTTTATCTCCCACTGCGATCGCTTGCTCATTCATTCCGCTAGCTTCCATATTAGAATAAGCTACATCCATACTGGATATTAAATTATCTGAAGGAAGATCAATTAGACCATCTGAATAGGCATTAGAATTTAGAGTTACTTTTCCGTCTTTAATTGAAGATGTAATTCTACTTTCTTCAGTAGAATTTAATGCAACTCTTACTTTTCCATTATTAACACCGTCAGTTCCTAAATAATTTCCACTTAAACCAAAATAATCTGTTAAAGGTGCTCTTCCATCTGGATCAATAAACCTCAAAGGATTATTGAAAGCATAATTATAAGGACTATGTCTCGTCATTTTCTCAGCCAGTGGATCTACTACGCCCCATCTTCCTAAATCCGGCATATAGAATCTTGCGCCATAATCATACATTCCAGTCTCTTGCAGTTCCTTGCCGTTGTACTTATAGTTCAAATAACCACCCAGAAGCCCCTTATCTCCACCTACATGATTTAATCCAAAAGGATAATAATTGTTGGTGTCTGTAATTTCAAGAACACCCGTGCTGTCTTTAGCAAAGCTTACTCTTATATTTCCAAGATGATCCTTATATTGGTAAATATAACGATTTTCTGTAAAGCTATAAAAACCTTCAGAGGTAGGAACAAAATCAAGTACCCATTTTGGTGTTAAGTCAATATCAGGAAAAATTGCAGGAGCTTTCCTATAGGCCTGTTCTTCAAAAGCGGACTCTGTACGACATGTTATACAAGATCCTCCTTCAAAATATCTATATTGAAAGCCATCTAAGTAATCCATGATATAATACGTACTAGCAACTCCTTTTCTTCCTTGTCTGTAATAGTTTTTGCGAAGCTTAGTTCCATCTGCTCGGTATAAATAATTTATATCAGCGACTCCAGGTAGTGTGATAAATGGGTCTTTATCTATAACAGAAAGAGCATCAGGTAAATTAAGATAGTTATAAGCAATAGAATTAATTCCTTTATCCTTCATATTGATCATATTTCCATTCAGGTCATAATCTATGATGTTACCTCCTCCTTCATAACCGGCATCATTCTGGGTACTGTCTGTTACTGTTTGCAATCTGTTTCCTAAATAAGTATACTCAAGGTTATCAATCTGCATAGCCAATCCAGTAGAAGAATTCTTAGCGTCACGATATAATTGGGTGATATTTCCGTTCAGATCGTATATAATATACTCACTGTAAAAGCTGTTTTGAGGAACTGTAGCCCAAGGCTCAGAGTAATGCCCAAATTTTAGCTTATTATTCATATAATAATCATAAGTATATCTTCTCAATACATTATCATTGGAGATATTCCAATCCACTTCTGCAATATTACCGTTATATCTTGCTGTTGCATAGAGTGGATTAACAGGGTTGGTATATTTTATTTCATAGCCAAATAACTTCCCATTCAGGTTAACAGGATCATTGATCTTTGTCATCCAACCTCTGATATTATATTTATAGTCAACTTGTTGAAGCGAAGAACCTACAGAAATTCCACCTACTTTTTTAGATTCCAACTGAGAGAGTTCATTATACTTATTTTGGGTAAGGATTTCTACAGGATTAGAATCTACCTGATGTTTATGAACCAATAGTCTGTTCTGATGATCATATTCAAAATTCTCTGTGATCACTCTTTCAGAATCTGTTTCCAGCCTTTTATGTTTGGTAATAACGGTTTGAGCTACTCCCGCAAAATCCAGTTTGGATTCTGTCTTGGTATATCCGCCCAAATGATTGATAGAATGAGTTCCAATGGATCTTCCTTTGGTGTCGTAATAGGTGTAGTTCTTTGTCCAGCCGTCATTTTCAATATTCTTTACCAGACTCATCACAGGAAGCCCTTTGGTGCTTCTACCTTCTGAAGAGATGGTTTCTGTTAAAGTAGCCTCTCCCTGAATTGTTGATGGAAATGGAGGATTAAAATTATAGCTGGGATAAGTATCGTAATAATTAACACTTAAAATAGTTTCGGTATCTACCATGAAATAATTATTGACATAATAAATCGTCATCCCATTTCTGGTAAATCCCTGAGCACTGCGGGGTTCTGTGATGATTAAGTCTTTGATTAGATCCTGTAAAACAGATCTCTTTGCCGTTGAATTTATGATTCCTGTATAAATTACTCTTCCAAAAATATCATACTTCGTAAGAAGCCATTTGCCTTTGGGTGCCATTACGGCATCCTGCGTCAAAATCAGTCTATCCGCTTTATCATACACCATATATTCCCAGCCTTTACCGGGAAGTTTCTTTTCTGCCAAACGGTTTCTGCTATCATAGCGATACTGATAACAAAGATCATTAAGTAAAGACTCACCCGTCCCCTTGTTAACTGCTTTGGGAGGAATGACAAAGGCTAACTGATCATATTCATTATACACATAATAAGTATCCGCATTTTCAGTAGAATTCACTTTTCTTACTAACAAGGTCTGCCCTCTTCCATTCTTAAATTCCACTGTTGGATTTCCGTCTTCATCTGTGACCGTGTTTTTATATAATGTTCCGGGAGCATAAGTTGTAGCAGGAGATAAGCTTAACTCACTTTTGGTAGCTCCGTTCTCCCATGTCGTCTTGGT
>NZ_WXVU01000037.1 GCF_009900745.1 Chryseobacterium sp. c4a
CCATTTGCATTGGGTTTGTTCTTTAAAATTCGTTTGTAAGTTGCCATAGTGAAATTATAAAAGTCAAGGTATAGGTCAATGTTATAGTACAAAAATAGTAAAATAAAGTAATACCTCAAAACAAAATATTATATTATATATTTGTTTTTCAATCTTTTAGTGATACAAATAAAAACATAGAAATATAATAAACCTCTTTCTGTTAATCAGAGGGTCGCTGGTTCGAGCCCAGCAGGAGGAGCAAAAAAGACTTACAGAAATGTAAGTCTTTTTTTATTTTATCATTCTTGCATCTCTAAAAAAATGATAAATAGTAATAAAGTATCATAAAATTATAGATCATAGAAGGTTCAATGGATAAATTCACGGCTTTGATTCGTAAAACTATAACCATTCTAAATGATTCTAAGAAAATATATACTCTTTATCGGTTTATTCTTTTTTCACACAATAGCAGCACAAAGTTTCCTTAATTTAGATTTTGAAAAAACAAATTCAAATAACCTTCCCTTAAAATGGGATTTTAAAAAGGGAGGCTATTCTTATCAAATCGACAGCAATGCCAAATTTGCTGGAAAGAAAAGTTTTCAGATTACCAGCCACTCACCCAAAAATACCGATTCAGCTTCACTTTATACACTCCTTCCTGCCCATCTCTTAAAAGGGAAAGAATTACATATTACAGCCAAAGTAAAAATAAATTCAAACCAAAATGGAAATGCAGGACTCTGGATCAAAGTGATTGATGCTAAGAAGGCCATCATTTCTTTTGATAATATGAAAAACCAAAGAATCACAGGAATTACGGATTGGAAAGAAATTTCTCTTACAATGAAAATAAGTTCTGAAGCCGAAAAAATTATGATGGGAGGACTTTTTGAAGGGAAAGGAACGGTCTGGTTTGATGATTTTACAATTACTTCAAATCAAATGCCTATTGAAGATATTTCCAAAAGAGAAAACCTAAACCAGGAAGAGCTTACTTTATTGAAAAAATATATTTATCCCATAAAAACCTATGATCCGGAATACAATACCAATCAAGATCTGGAAATACTGAAGAAACTTATTGGGAATTCGAAGATTCTTGCTTTAGGAGAGTCCACCCATGGATCTTCAGAAATTTTTAAAATGAAAGATCGTATGATAAGATACCTGATACAAAATAATAACTTCAATATCTTTTCTATTGAAGCCAGGATGCCGGAATCCTATCAGGTCAATAATTATATCATAAAAGGAGAAGGATCTCCAGAAAATTATCTAAAAGCAATGGATTTCTGGACATGGAGAACTCATGAGGTTCTAAAAATGACGGAATGGATGAAAAAATACAATGAAGCATCAAAAAGAAAAGTCCTATTTACAGGATTTGATATGCAAGACTTTTATACGCCCATCCATGAGCTTAAAAAAGAATATAATGGTAACCCTTCAATCATAGAAAAACTCGAAGAATTGCGCCTATTATTGAGTAAATTTAAAGACAAAAAACAAAAGAGCAGTATAGCGGTAATGGATAAAGAGGATAAAGCCGCTGCAGATTCAATTATTTCAGTTATTAAAAATCAAATTGGCACTGTAAAATCTGGTAAAATTGATCTCAAGTGGATAAACCAATACCTCCGTCTTTTAGAGCAAAATACCGAATTAAATAGTTATAGCAGAGACAAATTCATGGCCGAAAATATTTTATGGATAAAAAATCAGAACCCTGATTCAAAAATTATTCTTTGGGCTCATAATGGACATATTAATAAAGAACCAATTCGTATGGGAAAATATCTGTCCGATCAATTAGGGAAAGACTATACAGCAATAGGTTTTGCTTTTTATTCAGGACAATATACTGCAAAAGGGGAAAATGGTATCACAGCTTACAATGCTCAGGAACCCTACGCAGGAACTTATGAATATTTCCTACACTCCGTTAATGAACCTTATTTTATTCTTGATATTAAGAAAATAAAAGAAGATAATAATGAAAAGCTAAAATGGCTGATTAAAGAATTAGATCTCAGAATAACAGGTGCTCGCAATAAGCCTGACGAGTTCAGACATAAAAATATTTCAGAAGATTTTGATTACCTGATATTCATTGACCAGTCTACAGCCTCCGTTTTATTGAAATAAAAAGATGATTCTCCAAACAAATAGTATTCTTGAAAACTCATTCCATTACTTCTATTTCAAATTTTATGTATATCATGAAAATTTAATTTATTGAAAAATAAAACAATAGCATTTTTTGTTAAATATTAAAGGATAAAAACTTGTTTGGTATAAATATTCATATTATATTTGCACCACTTAAAAACAAAGGACATTCCTCCTTAGCTCAGTTGGTTAGAGCATCTGACTGTTAATCAGAGGGTCGCTGGTTCGAGCCCAGCAGGAGGAGCCACTAAAAATCAAGCACTTACAGCAATGTAGGTGCTTTTTGTTTTTATCAAGGTCAAGGCTTAAGTCAAGGCTAATATCTAAAAATAGTAAAACCAAGGTCAAGGCTTTGGTCAAGGTTGACAAAAATTACACCCTATTTCTAACAAAAATTGTCACAT
>NZ_WXVU01000038.1 GCF_009900745.1 Chryseobacterium sp. c4a
ACGTTTTGGATGCATACCTATTCGGGTCTATAATGGAGGTAAATGCAATGGCTTATGAGTGGCAAATCGATTACAACAGTAATCATCCGCACACATCTTTAAATGGACTTAGTCCTTGGCTATATGCTAAAGAATCTTTAGTCAATTAGAAGGGATTTTATATTTATTAACTGTTTGAAAAAAGGTAAGTCTTCAAAAAAGGTAAGTCTTCAAAAAAGGTAAGTCTTCAAAAACAGGGAAGTTTACCAAAAAGGTAAGTCTTCAGTTTCCCTTAAGCAATTTTATATCTTTACCTAAAACATAGCAGAGAGTAATTATTTAAACGAAAAAAGATTTTGACTAGGAATGGCATTTAAAATGGTTAATTTATCTTTCTTTCTTTCTTTCTTTCCACTGTAGAAAGGTATTATGATTATAAAAGATGAGTATATTTATCAGTATAAGAATCACCTTAGCAATGTGAGAATAAGTTTCGGAAGAAACAGCAAAGGCGCTCTTGAAATCACCGATGCCAATGATTATTATCCTTTTGGAATGAACCATTTGAAGTCAGGATATGCATTTTTTGGACAGAGTACTTATAAAAATTATAAGTACAACGGTAAGGAACTCCAAGAGACGGGGATGTATGATTATGGAGCAAGGATGTATATGCCGGATATCGGACGATGGGGCGTGATTGATCCGAAAGCTGAATTAATGCGTCGTTGGTCGCCGTACAACTATGCTTTTGACAACCCTCTTAGGTTTATCGACCCAGATGGAATGGCGCCGAAAGATGATCATTTTAATAAGTATGGACGTTATTTATACACAGATAATAAGAAAACTAATAATGTAGTAATACATACTGATAAAGGAAATGTAAAACTATCGCAATTAGATTACAGTAAAAAAGGAACCGTAACTGCAGTTTCAAAAGTTCTAGCACATTATGCAGGAGAAAAAGGGCTAACAGGAATTTATGGTGTGAAGTCAATAAAAGATCCCTCTACATTGGCACATACAACACCTCAAAAATCTGTTTATTTTAACTCTAAAGCATTATCAGCAGGAAATCTCAATGATGCTTATGATATAAGAAGTGTTTTAGATCATGAAGCAGGAAAAGCAGGTCATAAAAATGAGAATATAGTACCATACACATATTTAGCTCATGCCAAAGTTTATTTGGGACAATCTAAAACTTCTGATTATGGAAAATCGACATTAGATAATCAGAATTCTGTTGCTGGTGGTTTCGTACAAAGATTATGGAATGCCTATAAACAAGACGAAATTTCATGGGAAGGTATGAATCCATATTTAAATGATTTTAATAAAAATAATACAGGTGGTGTTCAAGTATTTCCTATTGGGGGATATGAAGGAGAGCCAATGCAATTAATTATCCAAAATGGTTCATTTAGATCCGAACCTAAAACATTAGAAAAAATGACAAGTCCTCATGATTAAATTTTTAAAATATATTCTTGTTTTTCTTACATTAACAAGTTGCTCAAATCCCAGTGATAAAATTAAAGATGTAATTTTATATAATGATACTATTGGATATTGGAATTATGAATGGCCAAGGGAAAGAGCTGAGTTTTATGGTGCTACTTTTCAATTTTATAGTAATGGTAACGTCAAACAATACTCATATTCTAAAGTAAAAAACAAAAGACATTTATTTTCTGACTTTGGAGTACAACCCCATTTAAAATGGGGAGTTGCTAATGACTCAATACTAACTCTCATGAACTTTAATTCACAAATTAAAGTTATTAAATACAATAACGATACAATTTGGTTACATAATAATGGAAATAATGAAAATACTATGCTTATAAAAGTAAAAGGAGATTTAAATATTGAGAATTAAAAATATGAGTCGTCCTAAAATAGGTTGACATAAATTAAACAATATTTAATCCGGAGAGATATTTTATTTCTTCGGATTTTTTATGCACTTTATCTGGCGTTTCCATATTAAGACTTAAATGTGGTCTTTTAGTATTATAAAGATAAATACTTTCTTTTACTAATAAGTTTAGATCTTGAATATTCTTTGTTTTAGAAAAAAGGAATTCTTGTTTCAATATTCCATTAACCCTTTCTGCTAGCGCATTTTG
>NZ_WXVU01000039.1 GCF_009900745.1 Chryseobacterium sp. c4a
ATTTTTATTTTGCTTTCCAACTTGAACTTGCTTAACTTCTCCAGTTTTTGGATTAGTTCCTTGAATATCTATAAACCTTTTACCTTTACTTCCTTTAGGTGTATCCACTCTTACCTCAGTCTTTATTTCTGTAAATCCATCAGCATCTAATTTTTTTCCAACTTCTTCTATTTTTGCTTGATGCAATGGCCCACCTGCTTTCCCATACGGATTAGGTACTTTTCCTGCAGTTGTTTCTGCAATCCCAGAACTCGCTTCTGCACCTGTAAAAACACCCTTAATACCTGACCAAATTCTTCCAAAAAAACCTGAACTACTTGCAGCTCTTGCTGATAATACGACTTCTTCAATTTCAAAAAATGGTAACGAAATCGCTGCTGTATTGATTTCCTGTATTAAATCCGCATGTGCTCTTAATTTGGAAGCCTCTGTACTTCGCCCCTGCCTATCAAGGTTATCTGCAAGTAACTGTCGCGCTTCGTAAACTTTGCCAGCATTTAAAGGCAGTGGTTCCAATCCTTCTAACTCCCTGGCATCTACTACTCTGTTTCCACTGAAAGCATAAGTTGACCATTGAGAATAACTTTCGGCAAGAGGATCTACGTTAAAAAACCTGCCCAGCTCTGGAATACTGTTTCGCCATTTAAAAGAACTCCAACCTGTTTCCTTCTGCTTTTCCTGCCCTTGGAAACCATAAGTGTAATTAGGATTCTGTGTAAGTTGCGGCGTAGCATATTCTAATCCAAAAGGATAATACCCTACTTCCCTATATAGCTAGTTTGTTTTAAAATTTAGGGTATTAAAAACAATACCCTAAATTATTAATTATTCAATATTTCTTCAGCAATTTTTATTGATTCTAAGGTTTTTTCATACAATATTTTATCATAATCCTCAGAAATCCATTCCTGTAATCCAAAATATGCATTTAGAGCATTTTCATATCTTATCGGTGCGATTTCAGTTTTATATGTTAATTTATTAAACTGAGATTCATTGATACGTTTTAAAACTTTACTTCTGTAATTAACTAAACTAGCGTCATCAATTGTGCCCAATTTAAAAAATGGTAAAAAAATGGATTGGATGTTATCCTTATAATTTCCAATAATCTGCCAATCATTATAATACAATTTTGCATCAAAAGTATATCCAAGAAAAATTATTTCTAAATCTTCTATTTTTATACTGTCAAATGTGTCTGATTCGGAAATTTTTTTATTAAATAATACTATAATAAATGCATCAGATGTTCTAGGAAAATTAATAATTTGCCCTAATCCAAATTCGTTATTTTTCAAAGGGATTGTAAAGATATCTCCTTCGTTTAGTTTAAATCTTTTAGCCATTATTATTATGTTTTGGGTGGTTTCGGTGGTTTTGGTGGTTTTATTTGATTTCTTTTATTCTGTAACCCTCCATTAGGATTTGATTTATTGGTTGGGCCACCTCCTTCATCTATATGTTTTTGTTCTTTTTTATCGAGATCTTTTCCAGGCTTACCTCTATCAATATCTTCAAATTCATAGTCTGCATCCTTATTTGCTCTTTGATGTTCTTTCTGTCGTTTCTTATATCTTATTGAGTCTTTAGCTTGGCCTATATAATCTTTTTCCTTTCCAGTTTTTTCTCTTCGTCTATAGACAATACCTTCATCTTCTGATTTTATACCATTTTCTTTACTTTCAGCTTTATCACTACCCCCACTATTCAGAACCCGGTTGCCAATGGCTATTCCAGTAGTAGAAACTACACTCATTACAGCAATACCATTGTTTATACTACTGCCTACAATTCCCATTATACCGTTGTAGTTATTAATGGCATTTCTTTTTACCTCTTCATAAACGCCAGATCCTCTTGTTACCGATCCTGAGTTTGGTGGTGGAGGTACTACAGCACCAGCTCCGTATGCGGGCAATGGTATCCATTCTAATCCTTCTAATTCTCTTCCATCAACAACTCT
>NZ_WXVU01000040.1 GCF_009900745.1 Chryseobacterium sp. c4a
TGCTATATACAACCTTTAGGGTGGTTTTAGCGGTGGGGCTCACCTGTTCCCATTCCGAACACAGAAGTTAAGCCCACCAGCGCCGATGGTACTGCTAACGCGGGAGAGTAGGCCGCCGCCAGTTTTTATTTTATTTTTAAAAATCCTTTATCGAAAGATAGAGGATTTTTTTTTGCTTTATACTTTAGGGAGTACACCACCAACCACCACCATCTATTCCTTATCATTATTCTATTATCGTTATTCCCCGTATCTTGTTATCCTGTAATGATCTCAACAGGAGTATGGAAATTAGTGAATAGTATTTACTTACTAAGCTCTATTCATTCATTCATTCTTTCTTTCTTTGTATTATAGGTTTTGGCTAAAGCCATTGGATTGTTTGTAAATGATAAAGCGGGCTAAAGCCCACTTCTATTGAATTGAGTGAACACTGTAGAAATATACCAGCCAGGGCTAACATTGTCGAGATTCCTGCGGGATGATGAAGAGAGTATAGAAATAAGGGAATGATGTTTTTACTAAGCTCTATTCTTTTCTTTCTTTCTTTCTTTCTTTGTATTATAGGTTTGGGCTAAAGCCTTTGAATTGCTTGTAAATGATAAAGCGGGCTAAAGCCCACTTCTATTGAATCGAGAGAACACTGTAGAAATATACCAGCCAGGGCTAACATTGTCGAGATTCCTGCGGGATGACAAAGAGAGCGAATCAGTAGGAATACTTCTTATTTTAGGCAGTTCTTTTTTATATCATCCGTGAATGATGTTTTTACTAAGCTCTATTCTTTCTTTGTATTATAGGTTTGGGCTAAAGCCTTTTGATTGTTTGTAAATGATAAAGCGGGCTAAAGCCCACTTCTATTGAATGGAGAGAACACTGTAGAAATATACAAGCCAGGGCTAACGTTGTCTAGATCCCTGCGGTATGACAAAGAGACTGAATAAGGAGAGTGCTTCTTGTTAGAAAGGATAAAGTTATTTTATCTCAATTTCTAATTGTTTATCACTCATTATTTGTAATTCCAATGATTAATCGTTTTTAGGGTCAAAAATAACTTGTTGTATAAGAATCTCTACTTTGATATGGCTTAACCATAGTTATGGGTAAAATAGACCTTATTTAAAGCCATTAAAATAATAGAGAATATTTAGTGGGAATTGAAAAATGGTAAATAGTTTGTGATTAGAATAATGAAATAGTGAAAATAAAAATTGAAGAATTTAATTTTGGAATGAAACAAAAGAATGCTTAGTTTCTGAGAATTAATTTTTTTGATAGGAAATTATATTCGTCCGGAATCTAAAATCCCCAAATGAGCTTATAGAATTGTTTAAAAATAAAAAAGACCTACATTTCTGTAAGTCTTTTTTTGCTCCTCCTGCTGGGCTCGAACCAGCGACCCTCTGATTAACAGAAAGAGGTTTATTATATTTCTATGTTTTTATTTGTATCACTAAAAGATTGAAAAACAAATATATAATATAATATTTTGTTTTGAGGTATTACTTTATTTTACTATTTTTGTACTATAACATTGACCTATACCTTGACTTTTATAATTTCACTATGGCAACTTACAAACGAATTTTAAAGAACAAACCCAATGCAAATGG
>NZ_WXVU01000005.1 GCF_009900745.1 Chryseobacterium sp. c4a
ACCTGCCCAAAATGCATATATTGAACGCTTAAACCGTACATTCAGAGAAGACGTTTTGGATGCATACCTATTCGGGTCTATAATGGAGGTAAATGCAATGGCTTATGAGTGGCAAATCGATTACAACAGTAATCATCCGCACACATCTTTAAATGGACTTAGTCCTTGGCTATATGCTAAAGAATCTTTAGTCAATTAGAAGGGATTTTATATTTATTAACTGTTTGAAAAAAGGTAAGTCTTCAAATAAAATCTCCAAAGTCGTTTGACTTCGGAGAATGGACAAAATTGATATGAATATCTTTTAAAAGATGTGTGTACAGGTTTACCGGATCTGTAAATGATCTATTATTTTTGTTTCAATGAAAAATTATCCATATAAACTGCCTGATGAACGCCATTTAGCAAAACCTTCAGTCCTAAATGAGTATCTTTTTTTATGGCAATATTGAATGTTTTTTTATCACCTGTTATCTTGGAAGGTTTAGCGATTGAAATATATGATTTTGAATCAGAAGCATTGCCTACTGAGAAAATTTCCAATGTGGTTTCTCCTCCGTTGTCTGAGATGTCAAGGGTAAGAGTATAGTTTCCTGCTTTAATTTCTGGAGTCACCAAATACATATTTTCTCCCGGGTTGTTCATAGAATAAAATATAATTTTTTTATCACTCGCATACAGCATTGTCTTTCCGCCCGGCTGAGCAGTCCAGCATTTATCAATATCTTTCCAGGTATCAAAATTTTCTACAAGGGTAGATACGGTTTTACATTGCGCTTTTACAGTTAAGAGCCCGCCCATAGTTATTAGCCCTGCTAAAACGATTCTTCTCATGTCTTATTTTTATTTATTTTATGTAAAAATAAGCAAAAAAAGATTACGTCAGAAACATTCGGATCAATGAGAGATAGGAGAATTTTAAAAAATAAAGAAGAAGGGTAGGGATGATTTTTTGCTATAGAATTACAGGGAGCTCATTTTCAGGTTTTTGAATTCAGGGTGAAGTCTGAAAATAAACTTCTCCATTCAATCTAATAGAAAGTTATCCAATATTGTTTTGACTTTACGTAAAGGTATTTTGCCAGGCATCCTTGTCAAGGTTTTAAATCCTGACAAGGGTATAATTGCAGCATTGCAAAAAAAGTAGAAATGTATTCAAAAAGAGGGTAGTAAAGCACAAAGATTTACTCGCAATTGAATGGTATTATATTGGTTTGAATGCACTAAAAAAAAGCGATTTTTTAATAGTACCATTGAAATGCCTATTTTTTCAACTCTCCATTTTGATAGACTTCAGTATAGATCAATTTTCCTTTTTTCCTTGTGTTGATGATCGGTAAACCTGTTTCCTCATTATACTTTTGCAATAATTTATAAAATTTCCATGTTCCGACAGGAATTCCATCTTTATATTGTGCTTCCAGATAGGTATAGGGGTCTGTAAATTCAGGATATTTTTGTAACTCTAGAGAGCTATTCGATTTGAATTCAATCCATTTTCCTTCTCGTTTGTGATTCTTTACCATGCCTTGTTCTTCGTTATTTTTATAAAGGCCATCATGTTCATAGTATCTCGCCAATTTTCCGGAAGGTAGAATCTGGTATTGCTGTAGAGGTTTTAACGTAAAAGGACTTTCAGAAAATTCATAATCTTGTAGAGAAATGATATAATTCTTATCTATATTAAATAAAGTATAGTTGGCAAGCCCCATTTCTCCCTCGTGACGAAGATAGATTCTCTTCATGTCGAGAGGTTTGTTGTCCTTTGTTGAAATTAAATATATCTTTTCAATAAATGGATCTGCATAACGAGTCGTATTATAGACTGCCATAAAATACAATGAATATTTTCCATCACATAGAATGCGGGAGGCTATCTTAATCTGATCATATTTTTCATTGAGATTGTTGCTAAACGGCAGAAAAGTATCATATTCTTCAGGAAGTGAGACAAAATCTTTTTTAATTACTTTTTCAAATTGTAATGTGTTGATTTCTTTTAATTTATTTTCATCCTGTATGACAGGCAGAAGGGCATCAGCTGTTGTTCTTTTTGAAAGATCAGAATAGCCAAATGGCAGCTTTATACAATCGGCTTTATTGGGACTGAATAAAACAGCTCCTTTCTCTGTTGAATGTGCTTCTGTGTTGAGTGTTGTATTTCCTGTTTGAGCCTTAGCATAACCGAAATTAAGAAACAACAAAACCGTAAAACAAGTGATATTAACTTTAGGCATAGATATCTAATATTTGTGCGAAACCATGAATATGTAAGTGATTATTATGTCTAGGGGTAGCAGTATGAGTGGTATGAGGTAACCGTGTCGTAGCATTGTCTGCAGTACTGGCATTGGAGGTGTTGGAAAAATTCTCTGATCGGCCCAAAATAAAACCAAAGTCAAAAAGAATATTTCGAAGAATAACCTCATTATCATAATCAAAATTCCCGGCACTAAGGATGGTATTCACACCATCTTGCTGAGTCGTTAATAAATTCAGATCTCCTGCCTCTCCATTCACGTGCTCTGCACTGGGATAACATGATGCATCAGCAAAAGAAAAACCTTGGGATACAATATAATGATTGTGACCCTCTTGTCTGAATTGTGCTAATGAACCCAAGAAACCGGCAAATAAATCTGGCTGAATACTTCTCCTTCTGGTATGCTGGAATCCGTATCGAATAATAACTCCATTTTGATTATAATTGAATGCTTCAAAAATCTGTGGCCCTACTCCTGCATTCCCAATAATATCCATATTAATTAAATCTACACTTCCTGTCTGATTGGCATACCATTTATCGGTAGCACCATCACCAAGAGTTCCGTTGGTATACACCAATAACTGATGAGCATCTATTTGCTCTCCGGCAGCTCTGTTGGCCGTGTAGTCTATTGTTTGCAAAAGAGTTCCCCTTTGGGCTACCGGTGGAATGGTATTCACTCTTCTTTTTCTTGTTATACTTTCTTTAGTTCTGGAGCAGATTCTGTGTTCAGTATCATGCTGATCATAGTAGAAATAAATAACATCCGTAGAATGATGATTCAGAACCTTTTGTATTCTTCTTCTTTTTTCAGGATTTGTACTAATCACTTGTAGAATATTGTACATATTACTGCCATGATGAATATTATAGATGTTCTTATTTACCACTCGGAATCTTGCGTTGTCTTCATTGAGGAAAATGCCGGCTCCATTTACTTCTTGCGGTTCGTTTTTATAGGCACAGGGATTATTATCCGTTCGTTCTACTGCTACCTCTAAATTGATTGTTCCATCCGCAAGTCTTCTTGTCCATTCATCAAAAGTGGCTCTTCCATCCGGTCTAAGCTGCAGCTTAATGATCGCTTTATTGATATGATCAGCTTGTAAATTGGTGTAATGAGCGTGGCTGCCATCTTTATTATTCAAAGCATCAAAATTTCCTACTCGTACTGTAAACAACCTCTGTGCCTCATATCGGTTAGGAGATACGAAACGCATTAGTTGTAATGTATCTGTGCTTTCCGTCATCGTATTGGCTGAAGGTCTTATCACAGCATCTATACTCAAATCTGTCATATTGCTGGTCTCAATGATCAGATATACTGTCTTTCCTAATATAGAATCATATGGAATTTCCTGATTCTGATAATCCCGTTGTACATGAGCAGAATCAATTTTTGTAAAACTGACTCTTGTCCCATTGTCTGTGGTCACTTTTTTGGCAAAATAAACATCACTGATGCGCTGTAAAGAGTCATCAGGAGTATCCGGAGCCGATGGCCCATTTAAGACTTGTGTCTGTCCGGAATCTGTTATAGTAATACGTGTTGCCATTTTAAAATTTTTCTTTTTTTAATAGGGGAGTTTCTGATAATAAAAGTGTACAGCCAAAATAGGAAAATCCTTTGCTGAATTTTTCATCCGGTTGGTTGGGAATTTCTTTAATCCATGTTGTTTTTTTATAATTCTTCATGGCTTATTTCTTTTATATGATAAATAATCCTCTTTTGGTAATTGTCTCCCAGGGAAAATTCTATGGTAAGTTTATGCTCCAACACTTCTTTGGTCATAAAATCCAATAAGATCTGCCCTTTATATTTGTCCAGTTTCGGGAAATCTGTCTCCGTATGATAAGCGATTTCCTTTCGCTGCATTTCTCCATAAAACATCTCCCAATTTTTATTTGATGGAATATTGCCGGTATACTGTATCAGTAATAATTCATCATCATAACGAATAGCTTCCGTTTGTATATTTTCATCAATATCGATGATGGTATTGGTCATAAAATTACGATAGCGTACACTATGCCTTACCTGATCATTCTCGTCAAGTCTTCCATAAAATTGATGGAGGATCAATCCGAAATGGATATTCTTTAAAAAATCCTTAGCCACCAGCTGCTCACTTCGGTACAATGTTTTTAAAAACTGATAAAAATCGTCTGCCTGTTTACCAACATAGGATCGGGAAAGCTTTTCTATTATTTTTTCCACTTTACCCTGAAGAACAGACAGGTCTTGTATGCTTTTCAGTCTGCCATATTCATCTGTAATGAGCTTTACATTGTTATTGATCTCCGCAATCCTGTCTAAAAAATTCTTTTCTGATGATGATAGTTCTTTATCCCGGTGAACTCTGTCAAAAATTTCAATATGATATTCAAATCTTTCTGTTTCTAAACGTTTCAGTGCAACATGAAAAACTTTGTTGAGCTCACTTCTATGAGTTTCTCCATAGGTGGTCGTATATTCATTATAGGTATATCGGTAAAATTTCTTTCCTTCCTGAAGGTTTAATTTAACATGTAGGGGAAACACTGGTTCCATGATTTTTCACTCTTGCTATTGCCAATTGAACTTGGTATTCGTTTTTTTCTTTTCTAAACATTCCTGTACACTGTATTTTGAGGGACACAAAAAGCAATTCTTATCAGAGTTTATAAAATAAGAATTCAGATTAATTTCCTTGCTTTGCAGCAATACATGGTTTGTATCTTTTTCACATATTGAAGTGGCTGGATAATCCGCATAATCATCTTTGGCTATTTTATGGTGATTAACTGCGGAACTCACTTTGCTTACCCCAGTAATCACAACATTATTTTTAATTTTTTTAATCTTAAAAACATGCGCATCAGAAGTGATAAGACTATTGTATCTGAGCAACAGGTCTTTGGCAGACTGATCCAGTATAAGCTCATAATCTTCCTGAAAAATGTTCTTACTATCAATATTATTTAAAGAAACAGGTACTTTGAAAGTAAAATTCCTGCCATCTATTTTCACAGTTCTCAAAGCATAGCAGCTGTCACACTTCACATCGCCTGCCTGGTTTATAAATCCTACTTTTTTCTTATTCTGTAGAACAGTAATATTATCATTACTTACCGAAGTACTCTGGCAGCTGTTCAGTGAATAAAAAAGGAGGAAAAATAGGTATATTATTTGTTTACGCATTCTGTATCATATTTAAATAATTCTTTAGTCCACTTGGTGTAATTTTTTCTTTCTGCTATATTGGTTTGACCTCCATTAATAGCTTGGGTTACCTTCTCAACATCAGAGTCTGTCAATCCATTATCCATCGCTGCAATAGTATCGGTTTTATGAATGGTGGAAAACCAGCCTGCCGAATTAAAAGCATGGAATAAGTTTTCGGAAATGTTTTTAGCATAGGTTTTTAATTCTTCATAAAAGGCCGCATTGAGTCCTTTTTCCTGAGCTTTTGGCCTGCTTGCTACACATTCACCAACGCTTTCAAAACCGGATCTGAACTTGATATAAGTATCATAATGTTTAGTACCATTTACATAATCATAATAGGCCAGATAATTATAATCATGAGTGATCTGTTTCATTCCTCTTCCCTGGAAAGGGACACCGCCTTTATAATTGGCAGGAACAGAGTCTCTGCTTTCATAAGTATAGGTAAAACTGATGGTTTCCAGATACATTTGCCCCAGAAAATGAATTTTTCTTCTGCAGGTTTTAATGCTGAATTTTTTAAACATAGCATTCATTTCATCGGTAAACAGCTTTATCTTGTCTCTATTGTCAGTGATTTTTCCGCTGGTAATACCGATAGCTGTTATTTTTTCTTTGCCTTCATTAAAAAACGCATCTCTTTTCGATTTGTAATTCTGCTTGTCTCTTAAATGATAAATTAATTCAATCATTTCATCCACTGTGATATCTCTGTTGCAGTAGCAAGGGGTTCCTGCAATCTCAAATCTTTCCCCATCTTTATTTAAAAACTCATGGGTATCATCCGGAAATATAATTTTATCCTGGGTATCTTTTACATCAGCTTTAAAATATAAAAAAGCGTTTACATCCGTTCTTTTCACAAACTTTTCTACCAGTTTCTTTACATCCTGATCGCTTTTAGGGCGTAAGGTTATTTCTTTAGAATACTCCAGGGTTCCGTTGATCGCAAATTCAATCGTGGTTTTTTCCGTATCACCATCCAAAAATTTTACAGGATTATCATATACATTTTCCGGGTTGGTTAATTTATTTTCATGAATTTCCACAGAGAGTTTTCCCGTGAATCCCTGACATTCTGCCACCACCCAGACTTTCTTTTTAATAACGCTTTTATCAAGTTTTTCGAAATTAAAAACAGGCTTGCCATCCTTCATTTCCTGTACTTCCTCTTCCCAGGTAATTTTTACCGATTCTTTGGCTTTTAATTTTACAGAATCTTCTTTATCAGCCTTGATGTTTCTTCTTCCTTTTTGCTCATATTTCTTTTTGACATCAGATACCAACCCGCCACTTTGTACAGGATACGTTTCTTCTTTAGGTTCCCAGATCATTTTAGGAACCCTTTTAGCAAAATATATTTTCACCACATGTACCTCATGATCTTTCTGACTTTCTTGATCATAAGCTATTTGACGAGGATTTGCTGTATAGCTGTCTTTTTCTTGTTCGTCACTCATATCATTACATTTTTGAGCTGATTAGTAAAAATCCTTTGAGTTCTTATATTTTGTTTGCAGGTCTTTGATCACTTTCGATTTTAATGGAGAGGGCAGATCTTTTAAGGTTACATTCAGATCATCTTTGATTTTGCAGGTATTGTCTTCTCCACAATAATATTTGATATGATGCAGGTATTTTTTATGCTTATAAAATAGTATGTATGAAACCTGTGTGTCATTATCCATATTTCCGCAATAGGTAAAAGGAATTAATACCGCCTGATGTTTATCTATTGTAAAATTGGATATATTTCCGGTTTTTAAATTGATTAAACCGGATTGAGCATACGGATAATTGTAAGTTACATTATCAGTGTAATGTTTATTTTGAACAGTAGCATTGATAAGGGTTACCGCACCATCAAATCTGTTTTTTTCAGCATTGCAAGGGTTTATGACTTTTATAGTCAGTTTATTGGACACTGTTCCGTCTTTAAAATTTTTACTGACCATTAATGAATCCTGATAATATACTTTCAAACTGTCATGCACAAGCTTTTGCCCGCACACAGGAATAAAGAAAAATAATATCAGACTAGTAACTAAGCTTTTCATTTTTTGTATAATAAATAGGTAATTCATCATCTTCAGTCTTTTTAGTATATTCTATCGGATACATGGCAGAAGTTCTGCTGGCAAAGGTTCCTACACAAACTTTGTTCCCCTGATTTCCGCCAAGATAATATATGACTTTACCGTCGCTGCTCTTTCCAACAGCCATACTTACGTGATGCTTGTTAGATAAAACGCATATTGAACCCAGCAAAGGTTGATTTCCTGCAATCAGTTTTCCCCATACCGGATCATCAAATTCTTCTTTTTCCAGTCCCTTTTTATCGGTAGGATTTTTCTTAAATCCTTGTCTGTATCTGGTCTTTTCTTCACCATAGGAATAAGCACCCGGATCTAATTGAGCCGAATATCCACTTTTGTTTAGACACCAGCCCACAAATGAGGCACACCAGGAACTGTTACCGGTATCAGCACAGGCTTTAGGTTTATTTTGTCGGTTGATAGCGTGATATTCGTCCACGATCTTTGAACAGTGGGTGGCTTCAGATACACCAAGTTCTTGTTCTTCACGAGCTTTCACAATCCATGGTTGTTCAAAGTATTTGATTTTAAAATACTGACCGCCTTCATTTAAAAAGGTGTTTTTTAAACTGCCGCTTCCTTGTTTCCCAAGATACTCAACTTTGGGTTCATCAGAAGTTACTTCAATATAAACAGAAGCTTCTTTGTCAGGACTTGCAGCGATGAGTTTGGCTAAATTAAATGACAAATCATCCGCACGCTGATTGAGCATCAGCTTAACCACTGCTTTGTTTTTAAATTGACTTGCATTTTCTATCGTGGAATCATTGGCCAGATTATCAACTTCTACTTCAAATTCAGTTTTTGCTTTTACACCTGCATATTTTGAAGCGTCTGTAATTTTTTCTACCTCTTTTAAGTCAATTAGACCAACTTCGGTATTGACATCTGATAAGACTTTATTCTTACCACTTTTCACCTTAATTTTTATTTTCTTTCCAGCGAGTCCTTCAGTCTCCACGACTAAAGCCACCTGGTAGCTTAATCCGCGTTCAGATATTTTTTCTGCAGTTATTTTTGCAGTATCTACTTTCTTTTTAACCTTAACATTCTTACCCAGTTTTTTGTTGAATACTTCCTCTTCTTTTTCCACAGCAGCTCCTTTCTCGGAAGTCCATTTTACAAAATAAGCATCAAGGATTTTAGGAGCATTGCTATTTTGAATCTCACTTTTTATACTTTCCGCTTTCGGAATTGGTGATGGAGAAGCAGAATTAAATTCAGGGTCACAATTGATATAGGACTCCTTTACCAAAACGGTCTGTTCCTGTATCTTTGTGGTTCCCGGGTTTTCCCATGGAGTTAATTTAATAACACTCATGCAGGGTGGGGGAGACATGTTTCTTGCCGGCCATTTGGGATGTCCGCAGGTTCCTTTAAACTGAAGATTGACCATATTATTTCCATCACCTATTGTTGCAAATGGCTGATCCTGAAGGTTGATTTCGTTGGAGGTCACTATCAGATCTCCTGGCCCCTGAGCGTAAGGGCATTTCAGCTTAGCTCCATTCATTACCATTTCTCTTTTTTCGATAGGAGAAGGTTCGCTGGATTTTTTCTCTTGTTCTGCTCTTTTTTCAGAAAGCTTTTGATCGTGCGTTGAAGTTTTCTGATCTTCCATGTGTTACTATTTTGGATTGGATTCAATGGTTGAGGTAGTCATCATATTCGTGGGTGGCCAATGAAAAATTGACTTTCATCCCTCGTACAGATTTAGCCTTTGCTTACTTTAACGTCTTTTCCACCCTGGAATACAGCCAGTGAGGTTCCTCGCAGTTTTAAATCACCTTTTGAAGTTTGTATGTCGGCTTCTCCGGAAATGCTTTTAAATTTACTTCCTGTACTTTCTGTCTGATCCTGTTTTACAGTAACGATTTTATTTTCAGAGGTCTGAGTATATCTTTTGGTAATCGATTCTGTATGATCATTTCCTATATGCAGCGTGCTGTCTTGTCCAATTTTGGTGGTCATATTCCTTCCCACTGAAATATGCATATCTTCTCCTGCGGTGAAAGTCATATTCTTCGGTGCAGTAACATTGATATTTCCCTGGCCATCCATAAAATAAGTGTTTCCACTCGGATCTTTAATGGTGACACTTCTTTCTGCATCATTCATTAATACCTTAATACCACTTCTGGTCTGTATAGATTTCAGATGATTATCAAGGCCTCCGCCCAGACCTACCTGCCCGTGGAACATTCCTCCCATAGCAAACGGAAAATCGGGGTTGTGGTATTCGAAACCTACCATGACCTGATCGCCAATTTCAGGAACGGCTACAAAACCTCTGTTTTGGGTAATCGCATCTGTTCCTCCCGCATCAGGACTCATCATTCTGATAAAGTGGGTGGTATCATTAAGCTGCCAGTCGAATCTTACCTGTATTCTTCCCTGATTCAAAGGATCTACATTGGAAATCACGGTGGCTACCTGTGGTTCTGCTTTAGGCATTTCGAAATCAGGTTTTGGCATAAAGCCGGTTCCTTCAGCAATGGCTTCAAAGCTTCCCTTATAATATCCTCTTGCATCTACTTCATGGCTTACCTCTGTAATCATTAATGTTGTAAAATGCGAAGTTTCATTGCTATCGGTTTTTCTCATTGCCAAATCTGCCACACATCCTATATAAAGGAATGGAACGGTGGTTTTTCCCGAAACGGTAAAAACCTCTACGGCTTTACTTCCTCTTGCACTTTTCTGAGAATCATCCACATCAAGGAATACGTTGGGATTGATAGGAGTAGGGGTCAATGAACGGGTGGTGAAAATAGAGTCATTCAGTTCATACGCTTTGGAAGAGAGTTCTCCCAAATGGTTGATTCTGTCATCAGCACCTACCATTTTGGTATGTCTGCTGCTGTTATAGCCGAAATATTCAGGTTTGGTATGAACCGCTCTCAGTTCAACGTTTACATCAATGACGTTGCTTCCATAGACCAATAGGATAGGTTTCTCAGAAGGAGGAAGCTTGCCAAAATGAAGGATTTCCCCATCATAGTAAAACTGCTCACCATAGGCTTCTGCAATCCTTGTCAGATAATTATAATGCGTTTCGTTGTATTGGGCACTGTAGCTGATATAACTTTTATTCTGGGTGTCTACCCTGAAATCGTATTTACTTGTTCCTAAAGTCTCCTTGATAATCCGATTCGCAATAATATTGGTATTCACAGACTGGCCACCACCAAAACTTTGAGTATGAGGAGCTGCATCCATCAGAATTGTAGGACTCATTCCTTTTAAGATAATATTTCCCAGACTCATTTTTTCCTGACTGAAGGCTACTTTGGTAATGATACCCACAAATGTTCTTTCCGGAGTTTCATTTTCGTAATCTTTATATCTAAAAACAATGGTGATTCTTTTTCCTAAAAACTTTTGGGCCTGCTGAAGGTTGTGGTTTTGTACCTCCCCTAAAGAGTCATGAGCCAATACCAGTTCAAAATCATGGTGCTTTCTTGCACTCTGCTGCAAACGAAAGTGTTTATAGTGATTGATAGTCTTGCCCTCAACCACAATTTCCAGCTTTACCACACGGTTGATCCCCGAAATGTGGTTTTCTGAAACTTTCTCAGAATTTGAGGTGTTTTTCATAATATTTGGTGCGTTTTTTTAGCGGTCTTATGTCACCGAAGTTAGATAAAAAAAATATTACAAAATGTAAATTTTCGTTAAATCTGAAAAATTGTAGTAAAACTACGATTGATTTATTTAAATGACTTTAAATTAAACGCTTGCAGAAGGTCTTGGGAATTGAGGAACTCTGGTTGGGAAAGTATGTTTTAAAGTGTTGTTTAAAGTTTGCTTGAAATAAAATCTCCGAAGTCGGGAGACTTCGGAGAGCAACGGTAATAAGTGGTACCTTTAAATTTTTATAAAAAAATCACAGTTTTCTAAAGTTGTCCTTTGTTTTCAGATTAATGAATTTTCTTAAGCCTTCATAATCAGGGTAAACTGTTGAATAGTTAATACCAAATTTTAAATCTAATTCTTTTAGAATATTAGACCTTTCTTCATCAGGAATTAATATTTTTAGGATATTTTTTCTTGCTTCTGTATACCAGTCTAATTCTTTTACTTCGGAACCAAAAAGAACAAATTTCCCTTTTTGAATTTCTAAGCGTTTATCAATTTTGATATTTGTAGGCTCAATACACACAGGTGTTAGTAAATTTCTTAATTCATTCAAAGATTTTTCTTTGAAATTAATAACTTCTTCTTTATCAAATGAAATAAGATTTATTTTTAGTGGGTTTATGCAGAAGACAGCAGAACAATTAGGTTGAAATTCATCCTCATCCTCCTTGTGAATTAAGTTTAAATTATCGGGTTTGGCTTTAACTACACTAAAAAATAAAGCGATTAACGGACTAGATGTAAAATCTAGAAGTCGAGTATTTATTCCATTATGCTGCATTAAATACAGATAATCTAAATCATTATATTGATAATTATCAATTTTTGATTGTAATTTGTTTTTAAACTCTTCAATTGCGATTTCTTCATTCTCAACTTCATAATGACGAAATTTAATGTTACCCTCACCAGTTATAACCTCTTTTTTATTCCTATAAAGAGTGGGCTCTAGTCTATAATCGGTGTATGTATGCCCTCTAAACCAATTAAAATCAATATTTTCTAACTGGTTAATTAGGTATAGATATTCTTTGATAGATCTTACTGTTTTTACTTTCATTTTTATTGCGTTGTTTTTACGCAAATATAGTTAAAAAATATTTTCTTAACAAAAAATATTTTTCCTATCTCCCCTCGCTGCCACAAGATTGTATCGTGTGGTTTTATCTCACTCTTTTTTTCCAAAGTTCTTTATATTTATGAAAACATAATTGTTGAGTCAAAATTACAAATTTCATAATCCTGAAGGATTATATTTCACAAGTTTTGCTGTAATTTGGGACGATATGGAAGTTGAGGTAAAGGAGGCTGGATGCAACAAACAGGATAATGGTAGTTACATTTAGTGAAGATAATGACTAGCCTAAATTCAATAATCTTCTTAGCTTTTTCTTCCATCTTTTAGCTTTCTACTTCATAATCTTAATACATATTTAATACAGAGATTACTCCAATGAAAGTAGAATCCATTAGTTTCGCAGGCAATTGATCAACTATTGGTAAGACGTAATTTCTAAAAACTAAATCATGATTCAAAAACAAATCCTTGGATGGATGCTTTTGCTTGCAGTGGCGGGTGTGGGATGTCAGAATAATCAGCTGACTTCAGCAGCAATGGAAGAGGAGCTTCCTTCAAAATCAGGTAAAATGCTTGCGGATGCGAGTGTAAGTGTCAATCCTTATGTAGATACCAGCACTTATATCGGTTCAGGATTTACTTTTTTAAATCCGGCTCAGGTTAATAAAAACCGACAGGCTATTGGGGGAAATGCTTATACTGAAGTTTATGGATTCAATATTCCGGAAGAAAACAGAGTAAGAGGAATCCGTTGGAATACAGATGATGAAACGACATCAATATGGCGGCCACAGGGAATTGCGGGATTTACAAAAGATGGTGTTCGTTATCTGTTGGTGAGTTGGTATGCAAAAGATGATGCTGAATATAAAGGTTCACGTATCACCTTAATCGATATCAGCCCAAGTTCAAGCACTTATCTTACGTATCGACATATCTTATTGGTACAACCTGAGATCCCGACTAATACCACAACTTACACTCAATATGGTTCTTACGCGCCATTGAAAGTCCATGCTGGAGGAATTGCTTATTTTAAAGGGAAAGTATACCTTAGCAGTACCAGTCTGGGAGTTCGCATATTTGATTTGGATAAAATTATTGAAGTAAGTACCGGTGATACCACCAATGATAAATGTGGTAAAGATGCCAACGGTAATTTATTTGCCTTCAACTATCGGTATATATTGCCACAAACAGGATATCAAAAGATCAATAATGCTAATCCTTTCTCTACGATTCAGGTGAATGATGAAGGAACTCAGCTTTGGACGGGACAATATTATGCTGGAAGTGCCGACGCTTCCATTGTTCCTAAAGTATTTGGTTTTCCTATTGATGCCAACGGAACCATTCAAAATTCAGGGATTGTGACTGTAGCACCAAAGAATAGTCTTTTTACTGATAATCATGCCCATGGTATCCAGGGGGTATTTCGAAAAGGGAACAGAACCTGGCTTTCCTGTACCGGATCTCCAAGCAATTCTTATGGTTCTAATGCAAGACTGGCAAGATATACCGATGGTGGCGATGATACTGTACGTTACCGATGGCCCTATGGAGCAGAATCTCTTTATTACGAATCTCAATATGGATATCTGTGGAGTCTGACAGAATATGAGCCTAACGCCGGAGCTCAGAATGGTAGCCAGGTCAACCGATGTATTTTTGCTGTTGATTTTTCAAAATATGAATAGCGGAAAATATAGATCTTAAATTCAAAAATAAAAGCATCATGGTTATAATGATGCTTTTTGTAATATATTGAATATTAATTAAATTGAAAGGTGTTGGAGCTAAACATAACCGTTTGTTTTTTTAACTGCATAGATACATGGGAAAAGTTTTACAGATTTGATAAATACATGTGCCTATGTAGTTGATATTTAGCGGTTGTAAGTTGCATGAGTTTGATAATTAGCGTACAAGATATAAGATCCCCGCAGCAATTCCGACATAAATAGCACCCGTAAGAAGATTAGATAAAGGTTCTGAAAAACGTTTTTCTGCAATTTTTTCACCATTGATCTGATTCTTATGGAATTTCAGAGTCTTTTTAGGGCTATTAACCGGATGTACGACCAAACTATCACTTTCCCATCGATCAACAATCACTTTATAGCTTCTGCCATCAACATCAATTTTAACATTTTTATTAGCGGCAAGTTTCTCTTGAATATTGATTGGAGCAGGAGGCTGTTGTGAATCCTGATTCTGAAATTCAGAGGTTGCACTTTTCATTGGCATAGAAGCTGAATTCTTTTTTAAAGCTTGCTTATTATCGGTTGGAGGAGCCGCTGGCTTTTTGACCTGATACGTATAACAGCTGGTAAGAGAAAATAATATAATGATGAGATAAAGATTCTTTTGCATTGCCTAAATTTAAGAATTAAACGGAATATTTAGCATTTTCTTTTGAAAAATCCTTTTAAAAATTTTTGTAGTGCTTAAATCTCCGTTTATTGTTTTGCTTACTACTTGTTATGGTTTGTCTTTTATTTCCGGAAGTTTAATTTCTTTATTATAAAGCAGATCAACGACATTTTGCATGAAGTCTTCTTTTTTGATGCGTTCTCCATTAGTAACATAAGCAATGGAGAGATCAGCTTCTTTGTTATAAATAAGAATGGCATGTGATCCTAATGTATCTCCACCATGTCCATAAAATATAAGATTATTAAAATCCCAGATCGCGATACCTCTTCCCCAATCTTCTTTTCCTGATACAGGCAGCATGATGGCTAGAGATTCTTTTTTTAAGATCTTATTGTGGAATAAACTATTGATGAAAATATTCAGATCATAAGGAGTGGCAGAAACATCCCCCACACCAATTACATTGAGTAAATTGATTTCCTTTTTCAGAATCGCCCATGAATTATTCTCATATTGATAAGGCAGAAATACATTTTTTTGATCAGGTTTGAAAGATGCTAGATTTTTTAGCCCCAGAGGTTGTATAATTTCTGAATAAAGTATTTGGTAAAATGGTTTATGATGCTTGCTTTCAAGAATTTTAGTGAGGAGATAATAAGCAGAGTTTGAATAGGCAACTTTCTCACCCGGTTCAAAGCTTTTTCCTTGTTTGATGATGAGATCCATAATTTCCTTGTCACTGGTCTTTTCTGTTACCCAAACTTCTCCGTCTTTTACAACATAACTTCCTAAACCACTGGTGTGTTCCAATAAGTTTTTGATGGTTATAACATCTGAATTCGGAATTTCCGGATAAAACATTGAAAGTTTATCATTTAAATCTAATTTTTTAGCTTCAATTAATTTAAAAATTAAAATAGCAGTCATCATTTTGGTAACAGAACCTACCTGATATCGGGTATTTTTATCAAATGTTAATTCAGGGATGTTTTTTTGACCGAAACTTTTAGCATAGACTTCTTTTCCTTTTTTAAACACCGACAAACGACCTACTCCCAAATTGTTGTTTTCAATATAATTGAAATAATTATTTAATTTTTCAAAATGAATGGTTTGGGAAAAAAAGTAATGTGAAGCAAGAAGAGCTAAGAATGCAATTGAGGTTTTCATGATGAATAGGTTTATTAGTTGGAGTTATAAAATTTGAAGTCTCAAATATATTACATCTGCTGATAACTGAGTTTGTTTGTGCAATAATTTTGAGATGTTTTTCAGAGTTTATATCGTTGAATGTTTTCTGGCAACTGTTTAATAAATAAAGGGATATGTTTTCAAAGTTGGAAAAGACAATCGATTTTGGAACTTTATAAAATATTCATGTTTGCTGATTTTTGAAATAATATTTTTATTGTATTGATAGATATGCCGATAATAGAAATGTTAATATTATATTTGATTAACAAGAATAATTATGAATAAACATGAGTCGTTGTTAGTTAAGGTAGTTTGCTGTGGGAGAATAGAATATTAATTTTAGCAGAAAAACGATGATAATCCATACAGATATAAAACAAAAACTTAGAGATGAGTTAGTAGAAGCAAAATCAATTTATATTGCTACTGCAATGATTAGCGTTCAAGGTTGGAATTTTATTCAGCAAAATATTTCGAAAGATACGGAGCAATATTTTTTAATAGGTATCGATTTAGCTACAGAACCTGAAGTATTTAAAGAAATATTAGACAATCTTCATATTAATGCTCGTGTCTATCAATCCAATTATACATTTCATCCTAAAGTATATCTTCTTCAAAAGAATGATAATTCATTTACTGCATTTGTGGGATCATCAAATACGACAAATTGGGGATTAGAAAAGAATATTGAAATGAATTTTCAAATCAATAATCAAGACGAATGCAAAAAACTTTTACAATGGTTTAAAGAGTATTATAGAAAAGGCTATTTAGTTACTGATGACTTTCTTTTAAGTTATAAGAATAAGTATACTAAAATTAAAGTTAAAGATAATGAGATCGCATTTGAGAAACAAAATATTAATGACGAGGTTTCTAAAGATCAGGGACAGTTTTTTTTATATAACCATCATAAAATATTTGAAAAAAAATATCATTATATGAACACTTCTGATCTAAAAGAAATTAGGAAAGAGGTACATAAGAAATTTAAAGAGTTAGATAATATAATTTATCCTCAATTTGCAACCTATGGATTTCATGAGTTACATAAACATCATAATCCTAGAGAGATTGTTAGCCGACACTTTTTTAATCGATTTAGTGGAAAATATATAGATGCTATTTGGTTGCATTATGGGAAATCAAAAGCAGAATTATCCAAATATTCAAGCGCTGATAAATCAATAAATAAGCCGGAATCATTTATTAATAACATCCGTTTACAAGTGATAATTCATGAAAATAGTTTGGGTGTTTGGCTTGTGTTAGGAAAAAATAATGGGGGTAGATATGATAGAGATCATTTCAAAAATTTGCTACAAGACAAGCATGTACTTAAAGATTATTTCTCAACTATAAAATTATTAACGGATTATTGGATTGAATTTGATGGTAGACGAACTTTGGTAAATTCTTTAAATGATGAAAATGATTTATTTAATAGAGTTCAGGCTTCAAAAATTGAAAATTATTTTATAATAGGAAAAGAAATTGATTATTTAGATCCAAGTATTTCAGCACAAAATATATCAAATACCATTTTAGAAGAGTTTAAGAAGCTATATCCATTATATCTCACGATGAGGCATTATTAAAAAAAATGGTAGCGAAATATTTGTCAATTATTTTACTGAAATAAAACTTTTTAAGCAGGTGCATATCCACATGATCTTATTGTCCTCTTAGTATTTAAAGCTAAAAAGCCTTCCAGAAAACTGAAAGGCTTTTTAATATAGAGAAATATTCTATTTAAAAATTTGCTGATCGTAAAGGATATTGTCGTCTTCGTCAAAACTTATGATCAATACTTTATATTGCTTGGCACTGTCGTTATTGAAAAACTTAATTCTTGGTGGCACATAATCGCTGTCAAATAAATTAGGGTTCCAATATAGGGTTTCGCGGGTATCATTTTCAACTTTTGCATTCTCATCAATCATTTCAACAAGGAATTCAGAAGGTTTATCATAGCCTTTTATAATGGATGAGTTATTCGTCTGCTTGGTTTCTTTTTCTTTGACCTTAGATTGCATATTGCCTCTCATGGTATAGATGGCAACGGCATCACCTACTAATCCTGCTCCTTTAAGAATTTTGACCATAGCAATATTATTGATGGAAAGGTTGGCAACCATTGTAGGATCTGTAGGCACTTCATCCAAATATAATTTGGCTTGCTGACCACGAATATAGGGTACATTGGCTCCTGAGCTGTTTCTTTGAAAGGTTAAACCAGCAGCTTTTCCTTGCAGCCAGTCTAGTATATTAGTAAATCCGGCAGCGTATTGATTTTCGTTAACAAAGTCGAAGATCGTAGAATTTACAGAACTGAACATTCCGCTGGAAAGCTCTTTGTCTAATTCTTCTTTCGGATCTTTCTTTTTTCCTACTAATTTTACCTGTTCGATTTCTACCTCTGCATTTTCTATTTTCTGGGTGTTTTTTTGAGTGTTGATAGCTCTTGAAATGGTTGGAGGAAGTGTTTTATTTCCACTGGCTTTTACTAATTTATATTTTGTGCTCGGGAAATTTCCTGTAAACGTTATAGGAGTCACTAATGGTTCTGCTGTGACAAATAAGTTATCAGCATTTGCCTCTTTATTATTATCTGAATTGGCAAATACGGAAACCTCCAAAGGATCATCAAAGCTAAGATTATTTAAATAAACATATCCGTTTTGATCTGTTTTAAATGGATTAATAGTGGGGCTTTCTTTCCCTAATCTCAATACCAAAGTGACATTAGAGTTGATGATCAGAGCATTGTTTTTAATAGGTTTTATCCTGTAAGAAAGAAACTTTTGGGAATTATTTTTAATGGCTGGCACCGTTCCGTTAAGCACAGAATTCCAGTCGAATCTTTTCCAGTTTTCAGAAATAAGGAGAGCGTCCAATGCTTCACTATTGGCATTTTTAGAGAAATATTGGGCTGGGCTGTCTATTTTTGAAGTAAAATCTCCTGTTAACCAAAGTGCACTCAATATATTGTCTTCTTCAGGCTTATTGCTTCCGTCGTCTTCATTCACTAAAACGGTGTAGTTTTTAAAATAAGACTCTGGGGAAAGGTCAATGCTATTGAAAGATCTTGGAGTCTGCTTTATACTCTGACCTATAATTTCTGCTTTCTCAATCTTTAAATTATTGGGTTTTATAAAGCAAAGCCTTTGTGCTACCAGGTTATCCTGGTCATCAAAAATGGTTAATTGTAAAACACCGTTTGCACCATTGCTGATTTTTGTAGGAATGAGGCTGGAGGCTTCATTATTTATCTGCTTAATATTTGCTTTGTAGGCAAGGTGATTATTAATTGTTCCTATGACTTTATAGTTTTGAAGCTGCTGTTTTAGATTAACACCTTTTAAAGTATATTTAATTCCATCTTTAGAACTGTTAACCTCTAAATGAAGGCCGCTGTCTGCAACTTGTGGAAGATCTGCGGTTTTAGTTTTTCCGGCATTATCCTGAATAACAACCTGATATTTTTTTCCTAAAGTAGGTGTTATGGTAAAGGCTGCGACATTTTTATCAAAAGATTTAAAGGTAGTGATTGGGGTATTTGGATTTTGAGTATCGATTACTTTTCCTGTCCAGTTTTCCGGCAAAGTAGTATCACTTGATAATCTTACTGCAAATTTTGTAGGCATACCGCTTATAAAAGTTCCTCCTTCCGGAAAAGCTTTTGCAGACCAATCTGTACTTTTAGAAATCACTAATGATTCAGGAGAGTTTGGATTGTAAACCGGAATGGTCTTTACCATCTGAAAATCCTCATTAAAATTGGTCATGTAAGGAGTATATGCTCTTACAAAATAAACTTGTTCAGGAAGATCCTCTTTGAGTTGAAAATCTCCGCTGCCTTCACCATTGGTGAGAAGTATGGTTTTCCAGTCTATTAATTTTTTATCAGCACTGTAAAGTTCAACAAATAGAGTTGTAGATAGAGGAGAACGGTTGTAGCCATCAAATACAAAGCTTTTAAACCAGATTTTGTCTCCAGCGGCATATTGGGCTTTATCGGTAAGCAAGTATACTTTTTCCTGGTCGTAATTATTTTCAAGATTGGTAATTGCTTTTTCTAATTTCGTTTGTGCCAGTATAGGCTGTACCATAGAAAGGAGTAATACACCGAATATATTTTTCATAGAAATCTTAACGCATTTTAATTCAGTGCTAATTTAATGATTTAAAGATTCGAAAGTTTATATTTAAACTGTTATTTCAAAAGAAAGGTATCAGATTGATTATATCCGTTCAAGAGTAACTCTATATTTTATTGTAATACGCCTATCTTTGATTGATTTTAATTTTTTCATGCTAAACTAAATCAAAATTCCTGAAATTATAATGAAAGAAGATCCTATGAAATTTAACAGGTTAATTCCTGAGTTATTAGTGAAAAATATTGATGATTCTAAGCTGTTTTATATTGAATATTTAGGATTCACTCTGGAATATGAAAGAGAAGAAGATCATTTTGCATTCATTTCCTATGAGGGAGCTCAGCTAATGCTTGAACAAGACTGTTCTGAATCTTGGATTACCGGTGAGATGATTCTTCCCAGAGGAAGAGGGATTAATTTTCAAATTGAGACAGACAATTTAGAATCTATTATCGATAGAATTAAGATCAATAAGATACCCTATTTTAGAGAGGCGAAAGAAATATGGTACAAAATAAACTCTATTGAAGAAGGCGTTAAAGAACTCCTTATTCAGGATCTGGATGGATATCTTTTAAGATTCCAACAATATCTTGGCGAGCGGGAGATAAGTTAACCCACTTTTTTTTTCTAAATATTACATAAGAGAATCGGCAAATATCTACGATATTTGCCGATTCTCTATACCAGGAACGCTTAGTCAGAATAAGATTATTCAATCCAAAGATGCCCTATAGAATAAGTTCTGGCTTTACCTGCCACAATTACTCTTTCACCTTTGTTTTCGCAATAAAGCTGGCCTCCTCTTTCTGATAGCTGGCGGGCGAAAAGCTGATCTTTTCCTAATCTTGAAGCCCAGAAAGGGATAAGCGAGCAGTGTGCAGAACCAGTAACAGGATCTTCAAGAATGGAAGACTGTGGTGTGAAATATCTTGAAACAAAATCACTATCAGTACCTGCTGCCGTCACCACAACACCTCCCGGATCCAAATTGATGAGATCCAGGATAGATCTTTCAACGATGATTTTTTTGATATCTTCCTCAGATTCATATACCAAAACATAGTCTCTTGATTTGAAAACTTCTGTAGGCTGTATATTGAGAGACTTTACTATAGTGTCCGGAAGAGTAGACGGCTCAGGCATTCTTGACGGGAAATCCATATAATAAAATCCATCTTTTACCTCCACAGTTAATTCGCCACTTTTGGTTTCAAAAACGATTCTATTGTTCGGGTAATCTAAGATGGAAGCCAGGCAATGAGCTGTAGCAAGGGTCGCATGTCCGCATAGATCCATCTCTATCTCGGGAGTAAACCATCTGAGATGAATAGTTTCACCATTATCAATAAAAAAAGCGGTTTCTGCTACAGCATTCTCGCGGGCTATCTTTAAAAGAACCTCATCAGGCAACCAGTTTTTCAGTGGGATAACACATGCAGGATTTCCATGAAAAATTTCTTCTGTAAAGGCATCTATTTGATATAATTCTAACTTCATGATTGGTAATATTTAAGGTTTGTAATAATTATAAAATAATATTTGTTGGGTGTTGAGCGTTACGATTATTTCAGCTTTTTAAACACCGAAAAGCCATCCGATGATTCCTCTCTTTCTGTTGTTTTTGAAGAGAATAGGGGGTGTTTGTTTAGTAATTTCAGGGTAGGCGATTCAAATTTCCAGTTCATACTTTTATCCAGAAAATAAAAGAAAGCGCCATCATTGGTTTTAATTTCGAAAAAATAATTCGGAAATTTATTCAGTGTATTTCTTACAGGCATATAGGTGATTTCTTCTATTTGCTCAGCAGGATAAGGGGTTTCATTGATGATAAGGCCGTTATCCGTTAGAAAGACATTGGCAGGAGGAAGATTTTTTTTCAGCATCCGATATTCTGATAAACACACAAGCGGGAAAAAGATGAAACAGAGAATGGTAGGAAAAACTAAGGTGATAGGATCTTCTTCTTTTGTACTTAAAAAATAACATCCTATTGTGACTATATGAACAAAAATAATAATCGTTCCATACCTGTAAAAGAAGAACTCGAAATAACTTGGGTTTAATTTTTTCACGAATAATAGTGTTTGGTTTTCATAGCCATACAGGCAGAAAATGTATTTTCTTTTATAAAAATACAAAAGTTTGTCCAAATGTTTATATTGAAGTTTTTCAGTATTTTAAGTTGTTTAAGCTCTTTTTTACATTATTTTGAATGAATGATAGGAAATTTATTTTGAAAATTCATCATTATGAGTTGATATACAAAAAATCGCCACTTTAAATAAGTGGCGATATTTTATTTTTTGACGAAGATAGTAATACCTTAATCAGTTTTTAATATATCCGTTGAATTAAGCTCCTGCTTCTTTGTCTGTAAAGATCTGAACGCTGTCTTTCTTTTCAATCAACTGAAGTGGGTACAGTTTCGGATTGTACTCACCGTTTAAAACTTCATTTAATGCATGTTTTTTCGAGCTGCCGAATGTGACAATCAGAATATTGTCAGCTTTATTGATGATAGGCTCCGTTAAAGTAATTCTGAACATTTCCTGAGGTTTCAGATAATAAGCCGCCACCCATTTTTCTTTTTCATCCAGAACTGCTTCTCCAGGAAATAAAGAGGCTGTATGACCATCATCACCCATCCCCAAAAGAATGAAATCGAAAATACCTTCTTCTCCTAATACGTTTCTGATTTGCGCTTCATATTCTTTAGCATAATTTTCAGGATCGATTCCTTCTTTATACATTGGGAAAATCTGATCTTTATTCACAGGAACTTTATTCAAAAGTGTTTCCAAGGTCATTTTAAAATTACTCTTTTCATCATCAAGAGCAACCCATCTTTCATCTACCCAGAAAATATAAACTTTGCTCCAATCTATTGTATCCGCATATTCCGGAGTAGCCAATAAGCTGAAAATAGCTTTTGGAGAAGAGCCACCACTCACCGCAACAGCAAATTTTCCATTTTTTTGAATAGATTTTTCGGAAAGCTCAACAAACGTATCTGCGGCTTTTTTATATAAAGTATCGAGCGTATTAAATATTGTAATATCCATTTTTATTTCTTAGTTAAATTCTACACCCATTCATCTCCTTGTCTCTCAACCAAAGCATTGCTGTCATCCGGGCCCCAGCTTCCTGCATCGTAATTAGGGAAAGAGGGATCTTTGGTTGTTTCCCAAGTCTCTTGAATCGTTTTTACAACATCCCAGGCTTCTTCTACCTGATCAGAACGCATAAACAATGTAAGGTCACCCACAAGTGCTTCTAATAAAAGAGTTTCATAGGCTTCTGGAGTATCAGTCTGACAGGCAAAATTATCAAAAATCATTTCTACCGGTTTCAATTCTAATGAAAGCCCCGGTTTTTTTGACATAAACTGTAACCTTATATCCATTTGCGGCTGAATGTTAATAATCAGTCGATTAGCCGATAAAGGAGATGAGCTTTCTGAAAATGTAGAGTGGGGAAGCGGTTTAAACTGAATGGTAATATAAGAATGCTTTTCTTTCATTTTCTTTCCGGTACGAACGTAGAAAGGAACATTTTCCCATCTTTCGTTATCCAGATAAAACTTAATAGCAACAAATGTTTCGGTATTAGAATCCGCAGCAATACCTTCTTCCTGGCGATAGCCGTTTACCTTAATTCCATTTACTTTTCCTCTTCCATACTGACCTCGAACGGCATAATGATCTACTTTATCCGATGAAATTCTACGAATTGATTTTAAAACATCTACTTTACGATCCCTGATTTCACCAGACTCTAATGAAACCGGTGGTTCCATAGCAACCATACAAAGAATTTGTAAAAGGTGGTTCTGAATCATATCACGTAAAGCTCCCGTTTGCTCATAAAAACTGGCTCTCGTTTCTACTCCTACTTCTTCTGCAACGGTAATCTGAACCGAATCTATATGCCTGTGATTCCATAAAGGCTCAAAAATTGAATTTCCGAATCTGAATGCTAAAATATTCTGAACCGTTTCTTTTCCTAAGTAATGGTCAATACGATAAATCTGTTCTTCCTGAAAGGTTTGTGAAAGAAGGTTATTCAGTTCTATAGCAGACTCCTTATTGTGACCAAAAGGCTTTTCAATAATAATTCTATCTTTTGCAGGATCGGAAGCGATAGAAGTATTCTTAATATGATTTGAAATAACGGATACAAAGTTCGGCGCTATGGAAAGGTAAAATAGCCTGTTTCCTCTCATTCCGTAGACTTTGTCGAAATTCTCTAATGTATGATATAGATTTTGATAAGAATCTTCTTCATCCAATTGATGCTGAAAGTAGGTGATGTGAGCCTGAAAACCCGCCCAATCTTCTTTGGTTACAGTCTTTCTAGAAAAACTTTCCAGGTTTTCTTTAATATAAGCTCTGAATTTTTCATCTGTATTTTCGGCTCTTCCCAAGGCTAAAATATTAAAGCCTTTAGGCATTCTGCCATCAATATATAAATTGTAAAATGCAGGAAAAAGCTTTCTTTTTGCCAAATCTCCCGTTGCACCAAAAATAACAATTGTTGTTGGACGCAGGATTGTATTGTCGCTCATTTTCCGAATTTAGTTATTAAGGTTTTGCCATGAAGTGTGAAAAATTCCTTCTCTGTCAGTTCTTTGGTAAGTATGCGCCCCAAAATAGTCACGCTGAGCCTGAAGTAAATTGATGGGTAAAGATTCTGTTGTATAAGCTTCGAAATACCCTAAAGCTGACTGAATTCCTAAGCTTGGAATTCCGTTTGATGGAGCAAAAGCAGCTATTTTTCTTAATGATGAAATTTTATCTTTTACGATTTCTGAAATTCCCTGATCCAGTAGAATATTAGATAAATTCTGATCTTTAGAGTATGCTGTATAGAATTTTTCTAATAAAACAGAGCGGATAATACATCCTCCTCTCCATATTTTGACAACATCTTTTAATGGAATTTCAAATTGATATTCTTCAGAAGCTTTTACCAGTAATGCTAATCCTTGAGCGTAGCTGATTAAAGTAGCCAAATACAATGCATCACCCACTTCTTTAATGAACAGTTCTTTATTTTCAGGAACTGTTATTTCCCCTTTAGGATATAATTGAGAAGCTTTTACCCTCTCATCTTTATAAGCAGATAAAATTCTTGATGTTACGGCAATATCAATTGTTGGAATAGAAACACCGATTTCCATGGCTTGTTCGGATGTCCATTTTCCGGTTCCTTTGGCTCCGGCTTTATCTAAGATCTGATCAACAAGGAAACCGTCTGTTAAATCATCTTTTTGTTGGAAAATATCTCTTGTGATTTCAATAAGGAAAGAATTCATTTCTCCTTCATTCCATGTTTTGAATACTTCATAAAGCTGATCATTGTTTAGTTGAGCTCCTTTTCTTAGCAAATCGTAAGCCTCACTGATCAACTGCATGATGGCATATTCGATCCCATTGTGAACCATCTTTACATAGTTTCCTGCAGACCCTTTGCCCATATAAGCAGTACAAGCTTCTCCGTTAACTTTTGCTGAAATTAATTCTAACATGGGTTGTAACAGGTTGAATGCTTCCAAATCACCACCAGGCATAATACTTGGCCCTCTTCTTGCGCCTTGTTCTCCTCCTGAAACCCCCATTCCCATAAAATGCAGGCTTTTAGAAGCTAAATCGGCAATGCGTCTTTCAGTATCTTTGAAATAAGAATTCCCCGCATCAATTACAATATCTTTCGGGCTGAGAAGTGGTGTAAGGCTTTCCAGAACAGCATCTACAGGTTTTCCTGCTGGTACCATTAAAATAATTTTTCTCGGACTATCCAAAACGGATACAAATTCTTCAAGAGAAGCCGTTCCCTTTACTGAAGTTCCCGGAGTTGCTCCATTATGAAGCTCTCTTACTTTTTCCTCATCCAAATCGAATCCCGCTGTAGAAAAACCGTTGTCGGCAATGTTATAAAGCAGATTTCTTCCCATTACTCCGAGACCAATAATCCCGTAATTGTACTTTTCCATTCCTATCTTATTTAAGATTTATTTTATTTTTACAAGTCAAATTTACGGAAATGCATAGCAGTAAAAAAAATATCCTGAACTTTCTTTCAATGATTATGGTAGTTATCATCAACTGAAAAATCAATAAAAACTGAAAATCCATTTATATATTATTCATTCTAGTTACTCATTTATGTGAGCATTAGCCAGAAAAAGCCTATTTCTGTGACGTATATAACCCCTTATGGATAGTATTAATCTTTTGGAATAATAAAAAAATCATCACTTTAAGCAAATGATGATTTTTTGTGTTAATAGAATTTTGCCTGATAAAGATAAATGGGAATTTTTATCTGTGTATTTTTATTCTAATCGAGCTACACTAATGATGAAAGGAGCTACAATATTTGTTGAATTTGGAGTTGATCCAAAAGTAAGTGCCTGAAATGATAGAATCTGGCCTGCATTCATCTTGAGTAGAGCCGAATTTGTACAGGTAATAAATGAAGGAGCTCCAGTTTGTTCCGGTAGAGCAACTTTAGTGCTTGTAAAAGACTGTTGGATTCCGTTTAAACTGATTTGAGTAAATCCTGTATACCCATCTCCATCGTCTTCACTCGCATTTCTTTGAGGATAGTTAACCATAAAATCTACTTTATATAAACCGGTTGCACTTGCCGTAAAAGTATTTCCTGACATTTCGTTAAGATTATCAAATGTCTTTGCAGAGGTTGTTGTATTAGTGAATACATTATTTAACGTTATGATCACTGTACCTGTTCCTCTTGCTGCACTAACATTAGATGAATTTCGTAATTGTACAACGCCTGTATTGTTTACACTTAAACTTCCAACGGTGCCTGAAGCTCCCTGCAGACCTTCCAGCCTTATAGGATTTGTAGCATTAATATGGAGTTTATTCGTTGCAGAGGAGGTACCTATACCTACATTTCCTGTGATCGCATTAATTCTCATTCTTTCAATCGAACTCCCTCCAATGGAGTTTCCAATATAGAAGTCTTCTTCTGAACCATTGATTAATGTTGATCCTGTACGGATAGATCCTAATACCCAATTGGCACCTCCCGAAGATGGGCCACTATTTGTAAAACCAAGTAATGAATAATTTCCTGTGGCCAAAGCTGAAGTGTTTCTTAAAGCTACAATTCCGTATGGATTGGTTCCAGCAGTAGCATCCATCAAATTGTACCTGTTTAAAGATGGAATGCTAGAGACTACATGAAATCTTGTTTCAGGAGAAGCAGTTCCTAATCCGGTTCTGTGATTGGCTGCATCTATGGAAAAAGTAGATCCATCAATAGAGAAGCCGTTAACAGAACTGGCCGTAAATGCTAGTGTATTAGCATCTTGTGTTACGACTCTGTTTCCTGAAAGATTTCCATCTGAATTATAAATGTTTGTTGAAATGGCTACCCATTGCAACCCTGTGAAATAGTGATAGCCAGTATTATGAATACTGCCTACTTGTGCTACACTAGGTATGAGTCCTGTAGGAGTAATAATGTCTGTAATATAAACAATGGCACCTATCTGATCACTACTATAAGTCCCATACTCTTTTTCTGCTAATTGCTGTTTAGAAACTCTTGGAGGCAGAAGACCATCTTTCATATATGGGCTTGTACTTCCTGTAACATCTAATGTTGCATGTGGAGTGTTGGTATTAATCCCTATCTGTGCAAATGTGGTTGCAAAAGTTGTACAAAAAGCGATCAGGGAATAGATTTGCTTAATTTTCATGGTTCCGGTTATTTGAGTTTAGTTTTTGATATGTAGTTTTAATAAATTATCATCATATTTCATTGTTTTGTGATAAACTGAATCATTAAGATATCAAGAATTGGATGCACAAACTTATTTTAAATTTCCTTTTTACGATTACGTATAAATACTGCATTTTATAAAAATGTTTTCATGAACCGGAGTATGGGTGATGGATATTTTATAAAAATTTGGCGGTTATAGGTTGTCGCCAAAATTTTAAATAATACAATGTTTTATTATCAAATTCATAAACCTAAATTGAGTGTTATGTTCAGAATATTGTCTTGAGAAAGCATGAGTCTATATCTGGTTTGAATACTATTGAGGATTTAGTTTGTATCTTTCCTGATGTAAGGAAAAGGATAATGTTTAATTGAACCGGATGGGATTCACATAAACATAAAAGCTAAAAAGAATGACAATAAAAATCTATAAACCTGAAAATCCCATATTAAAAAAGTATATTGAATGCTTTTATATCCTCGAACAGACCGCTGAAGAGTCCTCTGCGACTTATTTTACCTTTCCAAGCATTTATACAATCGTCACAATTAGTGAAAATACAGAAACTCTTATCATCCAAGATAAAATGACGATAAGATACTGTAAGACCAATCCCATTGAAACTAATCTGGTATGTAATTTTAATGAACCGGTATTGATTAGTTATGAAGGTGTAATCAATGAAATTACTACTTATTTTAAACCATTAGGGATCAATTCTTTTATACCCCATAATTTAAGAGATTACTCAGAAGGAAGTTTTCCTGATTTTAATCCCTATGAGGATTATAAAGAAACCATGGCATCTATTCTTTCCATGAAAGATCCGAACGAAAAAATCCGGGCAATAGAATTATATTGGCTTTCAAAACTACGTCCATTTGAGAATGTTTTGTTAGCGGAAGTACTAAACGAAATGCTTCATACTGATAATGTCAATCAATCGATGACCCATTTATCTTATACAACAGGTAGGTCACGAACAACCATAAACAAGCATTTTGATCAACATATTTGTAAAACACCCTCTCAGCTCAAAAAAATCATCAGATTTAGGGCAGCTATTCAAAGTCAGCTTGACGACAAAAATAGAGTAGGATTGTCTTATGGTTTAGATTATTTTGACCAGTCACACATGATCAGGGATTTTAAAAAATTAACAGGTTTTACGCCAAAAGTTTTTTTCTCAAAAATAACAACCCTTGAGAAAGATCTCATAAAATGGATGTTTATTTAGAAGGTTTACAAAAATACAATGATAGGTATTGATTAAGTTGTAACATTACAGCCTAATAAATCATTACATAATTTATGAAGCTAATCCTACTCATACTGGTATTCCCAATTCTTATCTTTGGGCAGAAAGATATATCAGCTAATCTTGCAAAATATATGCAGGCTCAGGTGGATGTCAATAATTTTAGTGGGGCAGTCCTTGTGAAGAAAGACGGCCACGTTTTACTACAAAAAGCGTATGGTTTGGCAGATTACGAATGGAATATTAAAAACACCATTGATACTAAATTTCAGCTGGCTTCGGTAACGAAGCAATTTACCGCCACAGCTATACTTCTTCTGGTTGAAAAAGGGAAACTATCCCTTGATGATAAGCTGAGTACATTTTTTCCTGATTACCCCAAAGCCGATAGTGTTACAATTCATATGTTGTTATCCCATACTTCAGGGCTTGCTATGGGTTTTAAAGATATCGCTTTAAGTTCTATGAATAAAGATTCTGCTTATGCCGAAATTAAGAAAATGCCTTATGAGTTTTCTCCCGGAATGAAAAGCAGCTACAGTAATATTGGCTATTATTTACTGGCTAAGATTATTGAAAAAGTGTCAGGTGAGAAATACGCTGTTTTTTTAAAGAAGAATATATTTGAAAAGGCAGGGATGAATAACACCGGAGTCAGTAATAATGAATCGATTGTTGAAAAAAAGGCAAGGGTTTACTGCCATTCAGAAAACGGACTTATGCTCAATCCTTACATCAATTGGGAAATTAATGTAGGTCATGATGGTGTTTATTCTACTGTTGAAGATCTTGGCTTATGGGATAAAGCTTTATATGGAACTGATATTCTCTCCACACAGATGAAAAAACTGATGTTTACGCCTTATGGCACTGAAAATTGGGGATATGGCTTTATCATCAATCCGTTTTATAATCAAGGACATCAATTAATTGCTCATGATGGTGGTTTTTTTGGTACCATAACTTCTTTTAACCGATTTACAGATGATAAGCTCTTTGTAACTGTACTTTCTAATAACGAATCATTTTCCCATATCATAAGTTACGGACTTTCCGCCATCGTATTGGGAAAAGAGGTTGAACTTCCTTACAAACACCATCAAATTGTAATTGATACAAGTTTATACGATAAATATATCGGTCAGTATGATAAAATGACCATATTGAAAATGGACGGTAAACTTTATTTTAACAATACAGAGATGGAACTTATCCCAGAGTCTAAGACCAAATTTTTTAGAGCAGATAATAATGATCGAACAGTGGAATTTATTCCGGATAGTAAAGGTCTTTACAATTCTATAATTCTGACAAAAGGCGGAGTAAAAGAAGTTATAAAAAGGAATTAATAAGCAGAATGGTCTTTAGGTTTTCTAAAATTATTAGATTATAGAGCTTTTAGAAGTCTTAATTGTCTGATTTTGATATTAATTAATTTGCTTGAGTACCTATTTTAAAAGTGTATATTTGAAATTAACCAAAAAATAAAATAGTATGTCATTTCAAACTTACATTAAAAATATTGAAGAGAAAACCGGAAAATCCCGTTCTGATTTTGAGAATTTAGCTGTTGAAAAAGGATTTACAGAAGAAGGTAAAATTAAAAAGGGAATAAAAGCAACAGAAATAATCAATTGGTTAAAGGAAGACTTTGAATTGGGGCATGGCCATGCTACAGCAATGTATGCTTATATTAATGGAAAGCGTGAGTAAAGAATAATCTTGTTAAGAATTTTAGATTTAATAAAAGGAGCATAATAAAGTTAAATGCAATAATTATATTTCTCTGTAAAGTGAGTGTTTTTATTTATATTTAACTCCTTGAAATACTAAAAAACCAAAACCATGCGAATTATAAAAAAAGAAATCATTCTCTTGCTTTCTTTCATTGTATATGTCTCAACAAATGCTCAAACAAAAACTTCCGCAGATTCTATTACACAACGGAATTTGTTCCGGAATTTGAAACCAGAATTTGAAAAATACGAAAAACAACATGGAAATTATATTCAGACCAATAATGTAAGGATGCATTATCTGGAGTGGGGGAATAAGAATAATCCAACCCTTGTCTGGATTCCCGGAACGTATAGCAATGGGTATGAGCTATACGAAATAATAGACCAATTGGTGAAAATGAATTTGCATGTCATTGCCATTGATTACTACGGACATGGTTTTACTCCCATTTCTCCAAAAAATCTCTCTATTTATCACGTTGCAGATGATATCAAATTTCTTTTAGATACAATGAAGATCAAAAAGGCAATTATCGGAGGCTGGTCGAGAGGAGGTACTATAAGCTCTGCATTTTATGATACTTATCCGGACATGGTTCAGGCTCTTATTTTAGAAGACGGAGGCTCTGTAGCCTGGGATTTCCAGACAAAAGCAAATGACATTGATAAAGATATTGCAGAAACAAAACAATATTATACCAACAAAAAGGCAATGGTTTTTGATAATGAGTTCGATGCTTACTGGTTTATGTATAACAATTGGGGGATAAAAGGGAAAGAGAATGAAAAACTGAAAAAAGAAATTTTTACTTCTTATGCCCGAATCAAGAAAAATGCCAACGGGAAATATGAAATAAATCCCGGAGCAGAAGAACTTACCGGAGAAAATTCGGCAGAAGAAAATATTGCAATTATTTATACTCCTTTTACTTCCAAAACGGCTTTCGGAGCTTCAACTCACCAGTTAAATCCTTCAATTATCTATCGAAATCTGAGTAAACCTATGCTCATTTTCGATCCTGTTAGTAAAAATGACTGGTTCGATTTTAAAGAAGAAAATATTAAGCTTACACAGGAACACCAGCCTTTTATTGTTCATAAAGTGTATGAAAATACCTGGCATGGCGTAAAAGACGAACGTCCAAATGAAGTTGCTAACGATATTAAAACCTTCTTGCTCAATAATAAGCTGATCAAATGAAATTTCCCATCAATATACTGATCATTCATGGTTGTAGAGTAAAGAAAATAGGTAAGATGAATGTAAAGATATTATTACCAATTTTGCTTTTCACAATCAATTTTGCTTTTGGGCAAAATACAGCATTACAAAAGACAATGTTGCTTAGCAAATCACTGAAAAAAGACAGTATTGTTGCTGAGTTTACAGAACTCTATCATTTAGCAAATACCATTCATCCCGGACAATTTATGTTTTGTTCAAAAAGTGAATTTGATCAAACGTATTCCTCTTTAAAAAACTCTATAAAAACAGATCTTTCACCTGTTCAATATTATAAATTAACGGCCACCTTAATGGCCAAGATTAAAGACGGACATACAGCAGTTGATAGAGGACAGATTATAGGTTTACTCAATGATAGGTTAGTTTTTCCTTTCAGCATCTATAAAATAAAGGATAACTATTATCTGGATCAATCATCTCAGGAGAATAAGGAATACGCCGGATTGAGAATTTTAAAAATAAATGGAAAAAATATCCATTCTGTGGTAAATGAGATAAAACAATATATTCATCTTGAAGGCAGAAATGAAACAGGATTAAATGCAAGATTCAGTAATTTCCCCTTTTATTATTTTATATATGATCAAACAGAAAAATTTGAAATTGAATATGTAAATCATAATAAACGGAAACAGAAAAGTCTCTTTAAGGGAATGCCCTTTAAAACCTACACCAGTATTATTTCAAAAAAGACAGAACCCTTAACAACAGAGTTCAAAACAAAAGACTTAGCTGTTTTAAAATTTCGTTCATTTGAAAATGGATATAATGTAACGGACAGAAAAGTTGCCGAGAAACAATTAGACCGCTTTTTTGCACAACTTGACAGTTTAAAAACTGAAAATTTAATTATCGATTTACGAGATAATGGCGGTGGTTCTGCAGATATTGCCAACTATTTATTTTCCTATTTAGCCAGTACTCCTTATTACTATTTGGATTATGTAGGAGCAAAATATAAAAGTGTAAAAGATTGGAAACATTATACCCAATACCCCGACAATATCGAAGAAATAAACCTGAATGAGACAAAACTCAAAAACGGGTTACATTGCACCATGGAAACTGACGGTACAGATGATTGGTGGTTTGAAATCCAACAAAACAAACCCAATTTTTACAAAGGGAAGATCAGTGTTTTAATCAATGGCGGATGTTTTTCAACTACCGGGCATCTATTAGCATTGATGAAGGAATATAAAATTGGGAAATTTTACGGAGAATATTCACAAGGAAGTAATTACAGCAATGCGGGCGGCCAGGCTTTTATTTTGCCTTATTCCAAAACGTTGGTTTGGATTCCTACTTTTCAATACAGGATGAGAACACCTCACTTCATCAATGATCCAAAAGGAATTAAACCGGACGTTGAAATACAGATACAGCCTAATGATCTAAGAACAGGATTTGACAGACCAATGGATTTTGTGATGAAGCAATATCAGTGATTGGTGAACTCAGCTGTTTTTTATATCCTTCAATAGGTCATGCTTGAAATTATTTTTTGGTGAAAAATAAAATCTTTATGTCAGAAAAAATCATCCGCACATTACCTTTTTAATCACTAAAATCCTTAAATCTAGGTACTTCCTCATTCGTATTTTATTTGTAAGTTAGTGCCGCAAAAAATAGTACAGTAAAATATACCGAACGATTTAATGAAAAAGGATTCGTGTTGTTTGATCTCCCACTATTTTTAAAAAATTATATACCAAAAACCTAAAATTATTACAATGAAGAAGACGCTGATTATTCTATCAATAGGCACTTTACTTGTTGCCTGTAACAAAAAAGCTGAACAAAAAACAGATACTGCGAAGGATACTATCGCCATAGGAAATACCACTGATGCAGAAAAATCTTCGGGAGGAACCAATAGTTTTGATATCAACTCTATACCGGTTTCCACAGCTGAGGTGGGTGAAATTCCTTTTTTCAGTTTTCCCAAAGGACTGGAATCCCAGAACAAACCGATACAAAGAAGTTATGACATGCTGTTTTTTCCACTTAAAGGCGTAATGACCCCAATAGAAGGAAAAGTATGGAAAACGTATATCGTCAATGAGAAAAGCAATACAGAAGAATGGTCATTGCCGTATTTTTTGAAAAGCTATGATGATGCGATTACAAAAGTGGGCGGCGTAAAAATATTTGATGGTAAAGTTTCTCAACAGGAGCTTGACAGAATAAAAGATGATGCCAAATACTTTGGCGAGGAAGGTTCTATAGACTATTGGAACGAACCTGTAAAAGTGTATGTCATCAGAAGAACCAATGGTGATGATATTTATATTCAGCTTTATGGAAATACTTCTACAGGAGGAATACAAATTCTACAGAAAGCACCATTTAAACAAACAATTTCGATCCTAAAATCTGATGAAATTAAAAAAGAATTAGATGCAAAAGGCAAGGCAGTATTGCATATTAATTTTGATACCGACAAAGCGAGCTTACAATCCGATGGCAAAACAGCCGTAGATGAAATCACAAAAGTTCTGAAAAACGATAGCAATTTGAAACTTGCCATTAACGGCTATACAGATAACAGTGGAAATGATGCCCACAATCTCCAACTCTCAAAAGACCGTGCTACTGCCGTATTGAACGCTATCGCTGCTTCAGGTATTGATAAAACAAGACTTTCAGCAGACGGATTCGGAAGCAAAAATCCAATGGCGGATAATAATTCTGAAGAAGGGAAGGCTCAAAACCGTAGAGTAGAGCTGGTGAAAAAATAAGATAATGCCTATAAGAATATAGAATTAGATATTGTTTTGCAAAAAAATCCCAACGAAAGTTGGGATTTTTTAAGCAAAAATTTTTTTATTGAAAACTTGAATTATTTTCCAAGGTACTTTTGAACTGCGGCAGCAGAAACTCCAACAGCTTTAACTGCATTTTTCAATTGTTCTTTGGTAACACCAAATTTTTTTGACCAATATTCTAGTTCCCAACTCTCGTTCACATTCACTTTTGTTGCATCTTGTGGTCTTTTTTTACTTAAATCATCGCTCATAATAAATAATTTTGGGATTAATAAAACCAAAGGTAAATTGGCTTTAAATCATATCCTTACGGATTTCCGTAAAAGAAAAAATCCCAACTTTCGTCAGGATTTTCTCTTATTTTGATTTTTAAATTCTTTTTGCAGTTGATCGATTTCACTTTCAATCTTCTTTAATTCCTTTTCATTCAGTTTTGTAAATAAATACAATAGATCAATTTCAAGAAAATTACAGAATACAACAAGACTTTCAATGGTTGGGTTAGTTTCAGCTCTTTCAATTCTCCCAACATGGTTACTGGAGATATTAAGCTCCAAGCTGAAACTGAGAAAGTCCCCTTTTAAGCCTATATAATTGAATAAGCTTTCCAATTTGAAATTTTAATTCTTCTATTTCCCATTTATACATTTAGTAAATGTTGGACTTTCTAAAATTTTTCATCAACACATATATGTGTTTTAATTGTTTTTTTCTTACATTTATAAAAAAATAAAAACAGATTTAGTTCCCGATTTCGGGTAAATAAGAAGCACTCCGGCTTGCAGCTGATGGAAAACTTCTTCCATTTCAATGAGCTTGATTTTTCCAAAGAAATGCTCAGCAACTTGATGAATTATGCGGTAAAGAGAAATAGTTGGATCCATGAAGATCCGGCGGTGATCTTCCAGTTTCAGCAGTCGATGAGGTCGTTGATCCGGGCAGGCTATCTCATGATGCTGAAAGAAAGGAAATGGGTTGTTGACACACAACCGGAAAAGATTTCCCCGTGGGTTCTTGGCCTGCTTTCGGAGAAGGAATACCGGAATCCGCTGTTGGTTTTCAAAAAAGCATTCAGAGCATATACCCTCAAAGAATTTGATTATTTTATGTCCGGAATCGTCTATTTCTCAATGGGCATCTATGAAAATCTACCGGAAGGAATATCGTGATGCCTTACATTCATACAGTTAAAATGCTGGATGCCGCACACCTTATTATTCAAAGAAAGAGAGAAAAGAAAATGGCTGACATCAATTCAGGATAAGAGGATCGTCTATAAATTATTGATTCAGATGATTAATGTATTGATGATGTGTTTTTAAGGAAAGTTAAAGTTCATCAAAGATGGATAAAGCATTTCACTGAATCAATAGCTTTAGCTATGTTCTTAATAATTCTTCAACCCTTAACAATTATGTAATCAATAAAAATGCCCCTAAAAAGGGCCTAACTTTTTTTGGGGCATTCTATTTTTAGTGCTTTATATTATTGTGCTTTTACTTGCTCTATCTTTATGAATAGTTTCGTAAGATTGGGTTGGGCATTACCTGAAGTAGGAGCTCCCGCCATAATGGTTGCTGTATAAGCTGTTTTTGAAGAAGGACTACTGTCTATCCAGGTGTATCTTCTATGCTCAGGGCCGCCACTAGCTCCATCTATAATTCCTATATTCCCCCAGTAAGCGGTTCCCATTGGCCCTGTACCTTGAGGGTACCAGGTATTTGATGAATCATACATACCGCCCCATACTCCTGAGGTAATACCGGATGTTGTTACCGCTGCACCAATATAACCACCATATTCGGTATTATAATTCCAATATAGATTAACGGTAGTACCTGTGTTATTAAACAATTGTACATTAGGGTTGGCAAGCGTTGTCCCACTTGTGGTATCAAATATTACCCTAATTGAATAATTACCATCTGGAGTTGTAAGAGGGAAAGTATAAGCTTGTTTCCCATTAGGATCAGTTGTCAGAGTGGCATATCCCATGACAGCAACAGATGAAATGTCAGCACGGCTGGTATTTCCCACTGTAGCAGAACAGTTTTGTGCAGCTGTTAAGAAAGGAACTGTAGTGCTGTTCATAGGAATAGTCATATTATTACCCGTGGTAGGAGTTCCGGTCACTGAGAATACCAATTCGCCATCACCAAACTCTAACGTTCCTGGTCTTAGCTGGAAGGTTAATCCGTTCACTGTAAAAGGAGCACCTGAATTATACGACCCTCCGTTCCCTTGGTTATAGGTAACTCTCAGGTTTCCATTGAAAGGAGTACCGGCAGTATACGTAGAAGGATTTAAGTACGCTGTAGTACATTGTAATGCAGAAATCACTGGTGCGATGGCATTTGTGGCTTGGGTAAGTCTCTGCCATACTGATCCGTCAAAATAGTAATAGCCTATAGCATTAACAAGGATGCGTTGTCCTGTAGCGTTTCCACCGGTGACATCCGTAATATAAATTAATGCTCCTACCTGATTGCTGCCATAGGTGCCTGTATTGGCTGTAAGCTCAGCTCTTGTAAGTCTGGGAGCCTGTAATCCGTATGTTTGGGTGTTGTCGGTAATCAGCCCCGAAGTATCTCTTTTAGCAGAGACATCCATTGTTGTTTTGGGTACACTGGTGTTAAGACCTACTTGGGCAAATGAGAATCCAGCGATAAAAAGCGCACTGAATTGCGTAAATTTTGTTTTCATATTAAGGTGTTGATTTGGGTTAATATCTACTGAAACCTACTTAGGAAGAAAAGAATCCAGCAATAAGAAGCATTCCGAATTGCGTAAATTCTGCTTTCATATTAAGGTACTGTTTTGGGTAATTTTGTATTGAAACTTACTTGGGCAGAAGAGAGGCCAACAATAAAGCTAGCACTGAATTGTGTAAATTTTGTTTTCATATTAAGGTGTGATTTTGGGTATGTCAAATATAACCTTTTTTTTTATAAAAAAATAAAATAATACCTTTATAATTAAATAAAATTAATTAATTTGTAATATTTTATTAAAATATATGGATTTTAAACAGGCTTGTAATGTTTTTAATCTCAGTGTTTTATATTTGGTTAAAGCTGTTTATGTCAAATTCTGACTAATTCTATTTTTCTCTATAATAAGATGATTTTTTTTAGATATACAGATATTTGTATTCATTATTTTATTTCAATCGGGTTTAATGTATTGAAGATTATAACATAATGTATTATACTTAAATATAAATGGTTATAAGTGAGTTTGATAAATTGTTTTAGGTCTAAAATATCCAGTTGAATTTTCTTGACATGCATGAGACTAAAATGTTTGCTTCATCGAATCAGTTTTGTTGATTCTCTTCTTTGCCTCCTTACCATAAAGCGAAATTATAAATAAACTTTGCGTTCATTCTTTTAATGCAAAAAACAGATCAAATAATTAAAAAATAGCATTTTTCTGCATTATTCTATGGGCTAATTTTGCTGCCATAAAGAGATTGGTTAAACTAGGAATAGATCGTATAGAAAATGGAAATGATGATAACAAAAATTACAGAAAATGATATAACAGAATTACAGGAGATCAGTAAAAAAACGTTCTCTGAAACCTTCTCTAAGGATAACGCAGAAGAAAGTATGGCGCAATATCTGGAAACAAGTTTTACCACAGAAAAGCTTCTTGCCGAACTCAACGACAGAAACTCCGAATTCTACTTTGCCAGGCTGAATCATAAAGTCATAGGATATTTAAAACTCAACATGGGCTCATCGCAAACTGAAATGAAAAAAGATAATGCGCTTGAAATTGAAAGGATATATGTTTCTAAAGATTTTCACGGAAAGAAAGTAGGGCAGGCTCTTTATGACAAAGCGATGGCCATAGCCACAGAAAAAAATGCAGATTATATTTGGCTGGGTGTTTGGGAAAACAATTTAAAGGCTATTAGCTTTTATAAGAAAAATGGATTTAGAGAGTTTGATAGGCATATTTTCAGACTCGGAAATGAAGAACAGACCGATATTATGATGAAAATGAATTTAAAAAGCAACAAAATGAAAATTGAATTTTTTATAAAATCATTCGAAGAATTATCCACTATCGAACTCTACAACATATTAAAATTAAGAAGCGAAATATTTATTATAGAACAAAATTGTGTATATCAGGATATAGATGATAAAGATTTAAAATGCCACCACCTGATGTGTTTAGTCGATGGAAATCTGGCAGGGTATACCAGAATTGTTCCGCATGGTTTAACCTATGAAGATGCTTCAATTGGCCGTGTTGTGATTGGTACAGCGTATAGAGGACTGGGATTAGGAAAACAGCTGATGGAACATTCTATCAAAGGCTGTCAGGATATCCTTAAGGAATCAAAAATCCGGATCAGCGCCCAGTTGTACCTGCTGAAATTTTACAATGCTCTAGGCTTTAAAGAAGTAGGAGATCCTTACGATGAAGATGGAATTCCGCATATAGAAATGGTTTTAAACTAGTTCCAGAATATTTTTGAGAATCGGGTTAGGGTCGTCTTTTCGCCATTGGATGTACAAATCAGTAACAAAAGGAAGAGGTATAAAACGGATTCCGGTATTTTGATGAAGATGATAAGAATGTGGCAGAATCGAAATGCCCAATCCGTTTTTAATTAATGAAATAATGGTAGATCCAAACTCACAACGAATATAAGAATCAAGATTGATGTTGTAAAAATTGAGAACTTCCTGAATCAGCAAATTGTAACTGCTGCCATCATCTCCTGTTGTCAGAAGAAATTTTTGTTCTTTCAATGTTTCTTCAGATATATCAGATAACGTTATAAAATGATGATTTTCAGGAACCACTAAAGACAGATTTTCCTGATTTAATTTCTTTTCATTAATTCCAGAATACGTATTGATATCACGGGAAAATGCCAGATCTATCTTGTAATTTTTAAGATACTCCTCCTGAATTTCATTAGTCAGTTGAAACAATTCCAGATTAAGAGTGGGAAAAGCCGCTGAAACCTTTTTTACAAAATCAGGTAAAACTGAAGAGGAAATAGAGTCGGGATGCGCAATTCTTATCGTTCCATATTCACCTAAATGAATTTGTCTGGCCAACTGATGAAAAGCCTCCATTTGACTAAGTTCATCGTTCCATTTTTCCTGCAAAAATTTTCCTGCCGGGGTAAGTTTCACATTTCGCTTATCACGGTAAAACAGCTGAACACCCAGTTCACTTTCTAAAGACTGAATGTTTCGGCTCAATGCAGACTGTGTAATATTCATTTTCGCAGATGTATTCCAGAAATGAAGTTCTTTTGCCAATGCCAGAAAATATTTGAGCTGTTGTAGATCCATTGATGCAAATTAATCATTAGTTAGACAAATTTAATAAGTAAATTGAATTAAACGGACATCAATAAAAGAAACTGTAAATTTTAAAAAAATCGAAATCAGGTATCAATACTGAGAAAGCATCACTTTTTAAAGTCGTGCTTTTTAATTGTTTATGAACTTACATAAAAATTTGTGGCTCATGGAAAAAACTCGCATCTTTAGCCCATAACGTCATGCAGCGACAAGATGTTTACGGCTATTAAAGGAATAAGTTTTTGTTAATCCGAAAACTAAATATCTATGAATTTTCAATCATCTCAAAGCATTGAAACAATGGATGTCATTTTCAAACAACAGAAATAACCGAAGTTGCTGGAATTAACAATTTTATAAAATATAATCAAGCATATTCAGGTGTAGAGCGTTATAATTTTCTCTATATTTAGACGAGTGTATAAAAATGTGCTGTGTCTGCAATTTGCGGTCTACAGTATGCGGATAAACAAATATAAAAAGGACAATGCCAATAAATCAATTACCTCCGGATGGAGGTATGTTATACAAAGAAACAGATATGGCTCATTTTTTTCCAGAGCCGTTAAATGCAATCACTGCTATATTATTTTTAGCCATAGCTATTTTTTGGACTCTTAAAATGAAGAGGAATTTTAAAAAATATCCTTTTTTAACCTACTGCCTGGTTTTATTATATATTGGTGCCATAGGGGGAACCATTTATCATGCATTCAGACAATGGCCGGTATTTATCATGATGGATTGGATGCCGATTATGGTATTGTGCTTTTCCGCCGGATTTTATTTTTTAGCGCAGAGTCTCAAATGGTACTATGCCGTTGTAATGGTTCTTGTATATGGGGTACTTACGTTAGGGCTGAGAAATTGGATTTTGGTAGATAATCCTTCTCTTTTTATCAATGTAAACTATGCCATCATGGCTTCATTTGTACTTTTTTCGGTATTAAGTTATTTGATTTATACCCAATGGAAAGCTGGCAAATGGGTAGGCTTTGCTTTATTGTCGTTTGTTCTTGCACTCACTTTCTGCATCGTTGATAAATTGGACTGGTTGAGCTTTGGAACACACTTTTTATGGCATACCTTTGGAGCGATAGCCACATTCTGTATGTTTAATTATATTTATCTTACAAGGGATGTAATTAGAAAAAATAAGTAGTTTTTATTTTCTTTAAAAAAAATGCATACATAAGTATCAATCCTTTTGTGTCTTTTGTGGTTTAATAAAAAAGTTTAAACAGTTTTTTTATGAAATTCACAGCTTAATTCTTTTAATATTGAAAGAAAGATGATTTACTTATATTTGCCGTGCAAAGCAAATCTAAATGTTCAAAAAAGTAATTACTATATTTATCCTTAGCTTGTATACGGGTTTTTGTTCGGCCCAACAGGTTCGGCCTTCCAAATCATCTGAAATTTATCGCGAACTTAAAACCCTTAAAAAGCTCCCTAAAGTTTTATATCTTGCAGCTCATCCTGATGATGAAAACACAGGGTTACTCTCCTGGTTAATCAACGATCAAAATGTAGAAACGGGCTATTTGTCTTTAACAAGAGGGGATGGCGGTCAGAATTTATTAGGTACAGAACAGGGGGCTGCATTGGGATTAATTAGAACACATGAACTTTTAGAAGCAAGAAAGTTAGATGGAGCTCAACAGTTTTTTACCCGTGCAATTGATTTCGGGTTCTCTAAAAATACGACCGATACCTTTAAACAATGGGATGCAGACAGCATTACAGCGGATGTAGTTTGGGTCATTCGTAAATTTCGTCCTGATGTAATCATTTGTCGTTTTCCTCCTAATGCGGCAGCAGGCCACGGACAACATGCAGCTTCGGCCGTGGTTGCAGAAAAGGCTTTTAAGTTAGCAGGTGATAAAAATGCTTTTCCAGATCAATTAAAATATGTGAATGTATGGCAGCCAAAACGCGTATTGTGGAATACTTTCCGATTTGGAGGAGTGAATACTACGGCTGAAAATCAACTGAAAGTTACCGTTGGGCAATATGATGCACAACTGGGAATGGGCTATGGTGAATTGGCGGGATTAAGCAGAAGTTTACATAAAAGTCAAGGTGCGGGAACGCAATCGGTAGCCGGCATCAGAACTGAATATTTTGCCCATGTTATTGGCGAGCCGGCAAAAGAAACACTTTTCGATGGAGTCACAAAAACCTGGACTTCCCAAGGAAATACTGATATTGACCAGTCATTAGATACAATTATTTCTACTTTCAATTTTAATAATCCGGATCTTGGCCTGCCTGCTTTGCTGGCTTTAAGAAAAAAGGTTGTAGCGTTAAAGGATGGGGACCTGAAAAGGGATAAACTTAAATCTCTTGACCAAATCATTTTAAGCTGTGCCGGATTTATGGGTGAAGTGGTTACCAATCAGGCTGAAGCTGTTGCCGGAGAGCATTACAATTTCAGATTAAATTTGGTTTCAAGAGCAACAAATCCTATCGTTTTAGACCATGTAAAATGGTTAGACCAGTCAGAAAGCTTCAATAGAAAGCTAGCCAAAGATTCTTTAATTACCATTGAACATAAAATTCAGATTCCTGCAGAGGCAGCACTCACAGAACCTTACTGGTTAGCAAAACCAGCCAAGAATGCAGCCACTTTCTCAGTTCCGGATGAGACTTTAGTTGGTTTGCCTGAGGCAGAATCACCACTGAATGTTTGGGTTGGTTTAAAAATAGATTCCGAAAATTTTGAGGTTAAACTTCCTTTATCTTTCAAGAAATTAGATCCGGTGCGTGGGGATGTCGTAGAAGCTTTGCGTATTGTTCCGGCAATAGAACTGAAATTTACACAGCCCTTGTATGTGGTCAAAGAAAATGAAGATCTACATTTGAGTTTAAATGTTAAGGTTAATTCTAACAAACAATTCAATAAAGGTATTCTAAACCTGATGTATCATGGAGAAAGATTAGGCAGTGCTGATATAAATTCGATCAATGGAAAAGATACGACCATCGATTATGTTATTCCAAAAACTAAGCTGAGCACAATAAATTCATCTCGTTTGCAATTGGATGCCAATTTTGTTGCAGACGGAGTTACTTATAATAAAAAACAAATATTAATTCAGTACCCGCATTTACCTTCCTTACAATATTTTACACCTGCAACAGTAACCATTATGAAAGGCGATATTCAGTCGAAGGTTAAAAAAGTGGGCTATATAGAAGGTGCAGGTGATTTTATTCCCGAGTTCCTACGCATTGCAGGTATTCAGGTTGATATTCTGAAAGACGAAGATTTTTATGGCAACATAGATCAATCCGGCGGAAACGGTAATCAAAATAAACTCTCTCAATATGATGCCATCGTATTGGGTGTTCGTGCCAATAATACAGAGAAAAAGCTGGGTCGCTGGATGCCTTTCTTATGGTCTTATGCAAAAACCGGAGGAAATCTTGTGATGCAGTACAACACCAATCAGGATACAACCGTTGATCAATTGGGAATGTATAATTTCAGCATTGCCAATAAGCGGGTTACAGAAGAAAATGCTGCGGTTACATTTTTAAATCCAAATCATAAATTACTGAACTTTCCGAATAAAATTACTGCGGATGACTTTAAAGGCTGGGTGCAGGAGCGTGGTGCTTATTTCCCTGCTCAATGGGATGCCGGGTATGAACCGCTTTTTGAAATGCACGATACGGATGAAGAACCTTTAAAAGGATCAACTTTATATGCCAAATACGGGAAGGGTAATTTTATTTATACTCCATTGGCATTTTTCAGACAGCTGCCTGCAGGAAATGTGGGGGCAGCGCGTTTATTTTTAAACTTTTTATCCGCACAAAAAAACTGATGAACAAGCAACTTAAAAATTGGAATATCTGGTACATACTATTAGCCGTTGCGTTAGTATTGCAGATCGCATTTTATTATTGGTTTACTAAATTCTGGGCATGAGTACTATAGATTGGACAGTTTTAATTTTTACACTTGTTGCAGTGGTGGTTTACGGCGTATTGATCGGACGTGGCCAAAAAAGCAACGAATCCTACCTGAAAGCAGATAATAAAATGCCTTGGTATATTGTGCTTTTAGGGATTATGGCTACCCAGGCGAGTGCCATTACATTTCTTTCAGCACCAGGCCAGGCGTATACAGATGGGATGCGTTTCGTTCAATATTATTTTGGTTTGCCTTTGGCAATGATTGTGATCTGTATTACTTTCATCCCGATTTTTCAGCGCTTAAATGTTTATACTGCCTATGAATATCTAGAAAACCGTTTTGATAAGAAAACAAGAGTTCTTACTTCACTGCTCTTTCTTTTTTCCAGAGGATTATCAACGGGAATCAGTATTTATGCTCCGAGTATCATCCTGTCAAGTGTTTTAGACTGGAATATTTATTTAACGAATGTCTTAACAGGAGGTATTCTGTTGATTTATACCTATGTTGGTGGTGCAAAAGCGATCGCCCACACTCAAAAATTACAGTTTCTCATTATTCTGGGAACCATGGCGTTTACAGGATATCTGCTTATTCAGAATATGCCGAATGGAATTGGTTTTAACGATGCGCTTTATCTGGCCGGAAAATCCGGAAAGCTTAATGTTATCACTACAGAATTCAATTGGAAAGACAAATACAATATCTGGAGTGGATTAATTGGTGGTTTTTTTCTGGCATTATCTTACTTTGGTACTGACCAGAGTCAGGTTGGGAGGTATATTACAGCGAAGGACAATACCAATGCAAAAATGGGCTTACTGCTGAACGGATTGGTTAAAATTCCGATGCAGTTTGCGATTCTCCTTATTGGGGCTTTACTTTTTGCTTTCTTTTCTCTAAAACCTGCTCCAATTTACTTTAATGAACGCTCTTATCAATATTTAAAGGAAACAAAACCTGAACAGGCTGCGGTTTTTGAAAAAGAACATCAGGATCTGCAACTCAAATTCAATGCAGAATCGAAAGAAATTTTAAAGCTGAAAGAGACTCATTCGCCCGAGCTCAATAAAACGATTCAGGATTTTAAGAATACACAAACTGAGGTAAAAGCACTTCACGGCAGGGTAGAGGAAGCGATTAATCAATCCAACTACAATGCTGAGAAGACGGATACCAATTATATTTTCTTGTATTTCGTAAAAAATACATTACCTGTAGGAATGATTGGGCTACTGTTTGCTGTCATTTTTCTGGCCAGCTGGGGTTCTATTTCCGCAGCGTTGAATTCCCTTGCCGCCTGCTCTTTAAAAGATGTTCATTTGATATTTAAAAAAGAAATTCCGGATGATGCCACTGAATTGAAGTATAGCCGCCTGCACACTTTAGCCTGGGGCATTTTCTCAATCGGTGTTGCAATGTTTGCTACGCAGATGGGTTCTCTTATTGAAGCGGTTAATGTATTAGGATCTCTTTTTTACGGCCCGATATTGGGGATTTTTCTTGTCGCCTTTTACTATAAAAAGATCACCGGTTCAAACGTATTTATTGCTGCCATTTTATCAGAAATTACAGTAATTGCCGTTTATCAGTTTGATATCGTTTCTTTCCTTTGGCTTAATGTAATAGGGGCGGCGGCAGTCATCATTTTTTCTGCAATGGGTGTATTGTTTTATAAGCCGAAAGAAGTAAATTCGTAAACAAAAAATAATAAAAACAAATAAATAAAAATAGTATGAAAACAATGATTAAATCCGTTACCGTAGTTATGGCTGCCATGACGATTTCAGTAAATGCTTTTGCTCAGGAAGCTAAAAAACCAGCTAGCCCTCCAGCTACTGCAACGGGAAAAATTAAAGATGCAACCATTACCATTGCTTATAGCAGCCCTTCTGTTAAAGGACGTACAATTTGGGGCGGATTAGAAGCTTATGATAAAGTTTGGCGTGCGGGTGCCAATGAAGCCACTACTTTCGAAACAGATAAAGACATTACCGTTCAGGGTAAAAAACTGGCTAAAGGTAAATATAGCTTTTTCTTAATCCCTAAAGAGAGCGGAACATGGACTGCGATTTTTAATAAAGAGCCAAAACAATGGGGCGCTTATAAATACGAAGAAGCTAAAGATGCTTTACGTGTGGATGTAAAAACAAAAGCTTTACCAGCAACACAGGAAGCTTTAGTGTATAAAATAAATAATAATGGATTTACAATGGATTGGGATAAGATCTCAGTTCCTGTAGAGATCAAATAAATGTAAATAGAAGAATTTAAAATCCCGCATTAGCGGGATTTTTTTCTTTAATATTACTAAAAAGTCTTTCCAAGATATGTTTCTACTTCCTTGTTAAGCATTATGTTGTTTCTAACCATTTTAAAATTGCTTGGGTAGTTTCTTCTGGCTTTTCTTGTTGAATCCAATGGCTACAATCCAGACTCATAATATCCAAATTAGGAATGGTATTTTTTTAGATGTTCACCATTATCATAAGAGTCGGTTGGTGAATGATTGGAAATATATCCGCCACTAAGTGCCAGTTTCTATCAAGGTTTTTGTACCAATCTATATTTTGGTATTTTAAGAACTGGAAATGGATTAAAAGTATCCTTAAAAAAAGCGCCACTTGTTTTAAAGTGGCGCTTTCTAGCTTTTTATAAAAATTAAATTTCTGTCAATAACAGCTTAAAAAAAAATCTATGCAAAATTCTAAATACTCTCCTGCAAACTGAGCGCTTTTAGTTGTAGTTTTAAGATTTCTATTTTTTTTTGTATGACAAGATATTGATTAGTAGATTCTTCAAAAATTTCTTCTACAGAAACATCTAGTAACCTAGCAATATCTTTCCATTCTTGATCTGAAATTTTAATTTTTCCTGTTTCTCTTTTTTGATACTGAGTCTGACTTATTTTAAGGTAAGTTGCAATATCTGCCTGCGTCATTTTTTTTGCTTTTCTTACAGCAATTAGCTTTCTATTCATGGTTTCGTGAAAAGTTTAGTAAAACGAAAGTATACAATTTTTTTTAAACACAAAATAATAGGCTATAAAAAGCTATAATTTTTACTTTCTTGTGTGAATTATGTGTGATACATTTGAAAAATCTGATACAGGGAAATATCTTTTTGTATGTGTACAGTGCAGAAATATAAACGTTGATCAGTAAAACCCATGTCAGGGTTTGTATGACAAAATTATTATTAAAATCTTAAAAATTAATTTATGAAAAAGAAGTTAGAAAGCTTAAAGCTTAAAAAATTTAAAATGCAAACTGTAAAAGGAGGAGCAATTGCAGATGATCCATACACTGAGGATTCTTATTCTGCTGACAGAACCTATAATGGAACCTATTATGTTACTGATACTGTTAAAACAGATATTGGTTTAGGATAAAAACTAAAATAGGCTATTTGTATTTTATTACAAATAGCCTAATTTTAAGATTGACATTATGATAATTATTTTTAGTAAAAATTACGGTGAGAATACAACAGATAATGTTTTAAATTGGTTGTATCATCATAAAAAAGACAATGAAGTAATCGTTAGAATAAATGGTGATGATTTACTAAATAAAGACTTTTATATTGATATTTCCAATTCTGAATTTAATTTTAATAATCAAAAAATAGATAATCAAATTGTAAATACTATTTGGTTTAGACGCACTTTTGATGAAGATTTTATAAGAATTGAGCCTAAAATTTTTAATGAATTTCATAATAACAAAACCATGGAAAATCACCTATTATCCGAATTAGGAACTATATATAGGTTTTTGGAGTCGTTTCTAGACAATTCAGTCTGGATCAATAAATACAGTGAAAGTTTAAATAAACTGAAAACGCTTAAACTTGCTGAAAAACATGGTCTCAATATTCCAGAAACATATATAACCAACAAAATAGAGATTATCAACAAATTAGCAACAGATAAAAATCTAATTACAAAGCCGATAAGTGATGCTGTAACGCTTTTTGATGCTGATTCTCATTATATGATGTATACAAGTGAAGTAAGTGAAATTAAAAATGAAGGCCACATTTTTCCTACCAAAGTTCAAAATAAAATAGATAAAAAATTTGAACTTAGAATATTCTATATAGACGATGTTTTTTATTCTATGGCGATATTTTCTCAAAATGATAATAAGACCAAGGTGGATTTTAGAAATTATAACTATAAGAAAAGTAACAGAAGTGTACCGTATAAACTCCCAATAAAAATAGAATCAAGTTTAAAAGGATTAGTTAAAGAATTAGATCTGAAAACTTGCTCAATAGATATGATCGTTTCAAAAGATGATGAGTACTATTTTCTTGAAATAAATCCTGTAGGGCAGTTTGGAATGGTTTCCCACCCATGTAATTATCATTTAGAAGAACAAATGTCATTGTATATATTAAAAAATCATGAAAAAAATAACAACGAAATTAAAAAATAAAAGACTTCCTCTTTGTTATTGGAATATACAAAAAGAATTATCAGAAAAAAAATTGGGTGATATTCCGGCAATGATGTATTCTAATTCAGATTTTTATCAAACAAGAGGGTATACTGTGGAAAACTCCAGAATAGTTATCTCTAAAATTATCAGTTAATTTTGAAACATACTATTATTTGTTTTATTTCTAACTTCTTGTTTAAAAACGAGTAATACAAAATTAATTTTAGAAAAGAAATATTGGAATATGTTTCAAAATCCTATCCTAATCTAGACTCTAGAAGATACGAATATCATTTGCCAAATAAAATATGTTAATACAATAAGATGACTTATTTCAATAGATTTGCTTGTTGCTTGGTGAGCTATGGGCATACAAGAAGTATAATTTGCGATACACAAAGAAATAATTATTACCTGATTCCAAATTCTCTTTATACTTTACTTATTGAAGAGTTTCCAAATTTTTCCATTGAAGAGATTTATGATAGCTATGGAAAAGAAAATGAAAAATACTTAAAAGACTATATAAATTTTTTATTAGTCAATGAAATAGGGTTTATAGATAGCAAAATTATAGAAGAACTCATTCCTCTAAACTTAAATTATAAGGTTGCTGAACCCATTTCCAATATAATAATTGATGTAAGTAAAGAATCTTTTTTTCTTGAAGATTCAGTTCACATTGCACAATTTATCGATACCAATAGAGTAAAACATTTACAAATTAGATGTTATGATGCAATTGATTTAAATGTGTTTTTAAAATTTTTGAATAATCTTTCCAGAACGACTCTTAAAGGTATTGAAATCATCCTGCCTTATGAGATAAAATTAGGAAATAGATTGCTAAATAAAAGCATGATTAAGTCAAATGATAAAATTAATAAATTGATCTATTTTGGATGTGATAAATACAAACAAGAAAAGTATATGAATAGAATCATAACTTATGTTGAAGATAAAATTATCAATCAAAAAAGTTGTGGGTTGATTTCTTCAAAATATTTTAATTCTAATCTTGAAACATATACTTTATCCAATAGCCACAACTCCTGTCTCTACAAAAAAATCTCCATAGATTCTGAAGGCAACATTAGAAACTGTCCTTCCATGCCTCAAAGCTTCGGGAATATTAAAGATATTACCTTAGATGAAGCAGTATCCCATCCTGATTTCAAAAAATACTGGAACTTAACCAAAGACAGCATAGAAGTTTGCAAAGATTGTGAATTTCGGTATATCTGTACAGATTGTAGAGCTTATACAGAAAGAACTCATACCAATTCTGAAGGTTTAGATACTTCAAAACCTTTAAAATGCGGATATAACCCATACACCAGTGAATGGGAAGAATGGAGTACCAATCCGCTTAAAGAAAAAGCAATCAATTATTACGGAATGCAAGAATTGGTAAAAGAAAAATAATACAATCATTGAGGGAAAATTTCCCATTTTACAACTATCCGATGCCAAAGACTGCGGTTCTATGTGGTAACAATCAGTGTTCCATTATTGTATTTTTAAAAATCTTCTCTATGTCTATGGCTATTTTTCTTGCCCCATAACTTGTTGAATAAATAGAGTTTGCTGTAAACACATCTCCCTGAACAATTGAACCGTTTGCATATATTGGAATATCATTTCTCAGGCGATGGGTACATTCATCAATCTGCACACCACCATTACCATTGAAGGTAAGTAAGTTCTTCTTTGAAAGACTCGATAAAAGTACATCGTTCTCTGCGGATTGAAGACCTGTTGCATTGACTACAACATCATATTTATTCATATCAGCTGTTAAAAGCTCACCTGAACTTAGCATCATTAATTGGTTATTGTGAAATAATTTCAAAACAGTATGAGCATTACACAACGGCATCGAGTGAGCTATCCGGCCAAACCAGGGATTGACCTCTTTATTAAATCTTGTTTTATCTTCTGATGGTAATGATGGCCAGACATAATTGAGTCCATCAATGAGATCCATCAATATGTTTTCCCAGATGTTACGGTTTTCCTGGCAATTCCGGATATCCTGCTCCAGTTGTGTACCACCACTATTCCCATAAACAGCAATTATATCTCTTAATACCATTCCTTTCTTTAAGAGATAATCTTTAAACATATCTAAAAAACAAGTTATTCGGGAGTAATTATTTGGAAGGTTTTCAACAGCCTGTTGATATTGTTCTAAAAAAAGACGTTCACTTGGTTTTATCACATGATGTCGAACGGAAGGAAACAATTGGCTCTGGGAATACACATCTATAGGCCCTTTGTGTCCATTTTTTTCCAGATGAACCAATGTGTCGACAGCAGATAACCGGCTGCCAAGTATCAGAACTGAAGACATTTTGTTGATTTCGGTTAAGTTCGTGGCGGGGTAAGGTGAAATAATATTTTTGTGACGCACTATTGCTGGAGGAGGAGAAAACTGCAAACCAGTAGTGATGATCACACTATCATAACAGATGGTCTGTTTATTGTGAATAACAGATAATTGTCCTGAATGATGTAAACTAATATCATTAACTGTCTCTTTATAAAAATTAGCGTTTGCACCATTCTTTTTTGCGAGTGTAAATTCGGATTCTAAAAAACAAACAGCCAGGTCACGGGAAACCACATCACCCGGCTGAATTTGTAATTTCTTATTTTTATTTATATAATCAATAAATCCATCGGGGTTGTCCGGATCAATAAAACTCACCCCTACACTGGTATTTAATAACATGTTCGCTGAGTGAGTGTTAAAAGATCTTCCACGAAATGGAGTTCCGAAGTCATAAAGATCGATAGATAAATGTTTATCCTTTACTTTATTGTAAATAGCAGTAGCAGTGATGATTCCGGCAGGGCCGGCACCAATTATTGCGATATTCATATTCATAATTTTATTTTTAATTTGGTATATTAAAGATATAGCTATATTTTTCAATTACAAGTTGTTTTATTGCGTATTTAGTGGGATGATGGAATACACACATTACACTGCACCTACTGTTTTTTTGCCGCCTCCAAAGCTGTTTACATTTGATCAGTCTTGGCTTTCTGCTGTTAATGATTTCTTTTTTCATTCACGAAGGGAAGAGTCACTAGGGAATCACAAGTATAGCTGTAATCCTCTATATGGAATGACAGTATTATATATCGGAATCTGGTTCTATATGATGGATAAAATGGATATGGGTGAAATGATGGTGGCTATAGGACAGGCATTGGAAAAAGCAATTCCTTTCTTTAAAGAAAACCTGGTATAGAAATAAAATAAATTTTTAATCATTGTTCTTGTATGTTTTGTACAAGAACAGTTTTTAAAATGGCGAGTGAAATTGTAAAAAGAATGGAAGCAGAAAAAGTTCAAAGCTTAATCTTCATTACCTTTCCAGATACGGACTGAAGACTATTAAGAGATTCTTTCAATTACTCTAAAACTAAGTTTTGAATTCGCAGATTAGTTGATTTTTATTTTAGTTTTAAAAACAATTTCTTATCAATAAAAAGTAACGAGCAACTTTGGAAAAGTTGCTCGTTTTCATTTAAAAAGAAAAATCAGCTGAATAAAGCTTACCGCAGTATACGGTAAAGGAATTTCTGCAAGTTTTTATTCATGCTCTGAACTATAAAACGGGATGTTCAAGAGTTTCAATTTTGGAACTGAATATTATCCATGGGCCTGTTCAGAAACTTCTTTCCATTCTTCAAAACTGGCTAAGCGCTGCTCATAAGTATTCTTGACCGATGGGTAGGCAATTTTTCCCAGCAACAGTCGTAACGGTGGATTTGGAGAATCAATCAGCTTCTCTATTGCTGTTACAGTAGCTTCCGGCTTTCCGTAAATATCAGGTGTTGCTCCTTTCAGGAAGGCTTCTTTCACAGGATTGTAGACTTCCATCGGTTCTGTTTGAAAAGCTGATGCCCCTGACCAGTCGGTGGAATAGCCATTGGGTTCAATTAAAGAAATATTGATTCCCAGATGCTTTACTTCACTTGCCAGTGTTTCGCTAAATCCTTCTACTGCAAATTTAGAGGCATTGTATAGTCCTAATATTGGTAAGGTAACCAGCCCAAGAAAACTGGAAACCTGTATAATATGACCGCTTTGCTGAGCTCTCATTATAGGAAGTACAGCCTGAGTCATCCAAAGTGTTCCGAAAAAATTCGTTTCCATCTGATCCCGGGCTTCTTTCTCAGAAGTCTCCTCAATAGCACCGAATAGTCCATATCCGGCATTATTAATCAGTACATCGATCTTTCCAAAATGGGCATGTGCTTTTTTCACCGCATCAAAGGAAGCTTCACGGCTGTTTACATCCAGTTGAAGAGTTAATACATTCTCGCCATATTTCTCAACAAGATCCTGTAATGTTTCTTTCTTGCGCGCTGTTGCAACTACTTTATCACCACGTTTTAAAAATGCTTCTGCCCAAAGTCTCCCAAATCCACGGGATGCCCCGGTAATAAAAATTGTTTTTGACATGTTTTCTATTTTTTAGAATGTTATTATTATATTTATGACCTTTCGGTCATTTTTATTGTAAAAAAAATTAGCACAATTGTGCTTCAATCATTTTTTTAAGACTTTTATTGATCATACTCATCTTATCGATTTTCTTAGTTGTATTGCTTATAAAAACACCTCCTTCAAGCATGGCAAACATGATTGTAGAAAATTCTTTGTGATCCCAATCTGCTTTAAAAATCCCTTTTTCAATCCCTTCTACAATAATTTCACTGATCAAAAACTGACTCTTATTAACCAGCTCGGCTACTTTTCCAAGTATTACGGGATTTTGGTCATCAGCTTCCATTCCAAAGTTCAACATAGGGCAGCCTCCAGCTACCGGAGGGTTTAAAGGATTCTTAAATACATCAATATAGGCAAATAACTTATCTTTCGGATCCTGAAATTTATTTATGGCGGCTATGACTTTCCTTTGTAGCTGATCCATATTATAATCCACAGCAGCCTCTACCAATACATCTTTATTTTCAAAATGAACATATAGGCTGCCTTTAGATAGCTTGGTAACATCCATGATGTCGCTCATTGCTGTTGCAGCCATCCCTTTTTTGTTAAAAAGCGGAGCTGATTGTTCAATGATCATCTGTCTTGTACGTTCACCCTTATTCATTTTATTTCTATTTTATTCAGCAAATATAAATGACCTTTCGGTCATTTACAAGTTTTAGGATAACTTTTTTATAATATTGCTTTCAAAACTGGATGGAATTATTGTAAAACTGCCTTACGAAAGGCGGTTGGTGTAAATCCGGTATGTTTTTCTATCGTAAATGTTTTGGTTTAAGATTCAGTGCTGCACTTTCTACGACTTCCTCTATACGCTTTTGTCTGGTTTCCTGTTTTCCGACGAGGATAATCCAGCTCAATATTATTTTTCTTGTTGATTTGCTCAAACTTAGGAAATAATCTTTTGAGCCATTATGTTTTTCGAATGCAAGCTCTAAGTCGTTCGGAACGATCACTTCTTCTATTTCATCTAAGATTGTCCAATATCCGTTTTGTTTCGCAATCTCAACACTTTCGTAACCCGCTTTTGTCATCCTTTTGTTGCCAATGAGTTTCTGAACTTTTTCCTTGTTGATTTTTGACCAGTTGCTTTTAGGTTTACGTTTGGTAAAAAACTGCATAAACGAAATGTCGTTAATCTTTTTCCTTGTGCTGTCAATCCAACCGAAGCAAAGAGCTTCATCAACGGCTTCACTCCAGCTTAATGAAGGGATATTCGACTTTTTTGTATAAAAGACAAGCCAAACAGATTGTTTGGACTGATGGTTTTTTTTCAACCATTGTCTCCAATCTGCTTGGCTTTGCGGACAATATGTTTCAATTTCCTTATGATGCATTCTCTTGTGTTAACCATTTTAAAATTGAACGGTTCACTTCCTCCGGTTTTTCCTGCTGAATCCAATGACCACAGTCTAAACTGACGATATCCAGATTGGGAACGATATTTTTCAGGTTTTCAGACTTTGGAATCGTATCCTGTTCTCCATATATCATCAGAGTAGGTTGATGAATGATTGGCTTTACATCTGCCATCAGATGCCAGTTTCTATCAAGGTTTCTGTACCAGTTTATAGCTCCGGTAAACCCGGATAATTCAAAGGCAGAAACAAATACAGACAGTTCATTGTCTTCCATTAGAGGTTTCCCAAAAGGTTTTTCTGCTCTTGCAAGATTGATCATCAGCATTCCAGGAGCAGGTGGAGTAGGAGGTATATCTTTGCGAAATATGTTACCCAGGAATCGAAGTGTGTTTTCATTCATTATAGCATCTGCAACTCCCACTTTCTTATTGAAATGAACAAAATAAAAATCTTCTCCAAACAGGGATTCCATAAATTCAAGCCATGGTTGTTCTCCGCGTTCTTGATAGGGTAGAGCCAAGTTTATGATCTTATTGACCCGTTCAGGATATAATAATGCTAGATTCCAGACAACATTTGCACCCCAGTCATGGCCGACAAAGGTGGCATTCTTGTATCCGTAATAATCGAGTAGAGCAATAAGATCACCAGTCAGGTGTTTTATATCATAATCGGTTACTTCGGTTGGGCAAGATGAGTTACCATAGCCACGTTGATTGGGGACAATGACATGATAACCTGCGGCAACAAGAGCTGGTATCTGATAACGCCAGGAAAATGCATGTTCTGGAAAGCCGTGACAGAGAACGATTGGGTTTTCTGCATTTTGTTTTCCTGCTTCAAATACTTCTAATATCACATTATTCACTGAAATCATAGTAGGTTTTGGAAATTCGGTTTGATAGGATGCTGTACTGGATGTGTCTCTCATGTTTTTATTGTTTAATAAATACTGATGAGACAAATGTAAGGCTCGTTTATGACAGCATGTTGTCAGTAGCCAAAAGTACTTTGGTGATAAACGTTCAAAATATTTCTGTGAACTCATGTTGCGGCTAAAGTTTTATGGATAGAAAGAAAATATTTTACTTGAGTGATGAGAGCGGAGATCACTATAAGAATCTGGTTGTCTTCTTTTCACGTTCAGGAAACACGGAATTAATGGCGAGAAAGATTGCTGAAATGAAGCATGCAGCAGTAATACCTATCCAACCAGACAGAGATCGTCGGATTCACAGGATGGATTGAAGCATTACAGGACGCAAGGAATACAACCTCTGAGATTACTCCTGATAAAATTGACATCTCGAAGTACGATACCATCTACATCGGTTCTCCAATCTGGCTGTACAGCCCGGCTCCACAAATCTATGAGTTTGCCCGTAACAACAACTTTACAGGCAAGAAAGTCATTCTCTTCAACTCCATGAACAGTAAGTTTGAACAGAAATATATTGATGATTTTAAAGAAATTATTGAAAAGAACGGCGGCACCTTTGTAGAACATCTCTACATCATCCGTGGGAGAATGACTCAGCAGATGAATATGGAGGAGTTTTTGAAGAAAACTGAGACATTGGTGACAGCTGGGTCGTCTACGTGATTATATGTTGTGTTGTTAATTCGGATTGAACTGAATATTGAAATTCTTTAAATAATCCTCTATTGGTTCCAATCCCATTTCTTTTCTTCTTTTGTTCACAGTTTCAGGATTTTCTAATTTATACAATTTACCATTTTCTATTTGTGAACCATATATTTGGGGGTTTCCTTCATCCATTAACATCCTATCTTTCATCAATGCGTATTGTTGTTTAGATAAGTCTCCATTTTTTACCGCTTTCTCTATTTGTGGAAAATACTTTTTTCTGATTTCTTTAGTAGTATGTTGCAGTCCCAACCAGATTGCATCCATTTGTTTTTGATCCACCTCCTTTAATGTTGGCATACCACACTTTTCAATAATGCTAATCACTAATTCTTGATTCCTATGGTCTTCTTTAGCGTATTTGATGAGTTCATTTGATTTTCTAATCCTTTGGTCACTTTCTAAAACTTCGCTCAAGATTTGACGTTTTTTGCTGCAATCGACTTCAATAATATCTACTGAACCTACATAGACAAATTTATCCCTATTCATATAAAGGAATATTGATATCATTAAAACAAGAGCGGCTAATATGCTAAATAATATTTTTTTTATTTTCATTTTTATTTCATATTCTAAAATAGATTGACCATTTTGGTTAAAAATTAATTGTAAAAATAGAAATTATTTTTAAGTGTCGGAATAAAATAGGTAAAGATGAAAAGTATTGTTATCCAGGCAGAGGTTTTTGCGCATCACAGCAAATGTCTTTTTATGGCTACAAAATTCATGTGGTTTGTTCTGTGAACGGTGTTTTTCAAAGTATAGCCCTAAGTCCGGCATCTATTCATGATATTCCCTGCTGCGCAAAGTCACCTGACTTTGAGCTGAAGCACCTTTGTACTACATCTCTACATCATCCGTGGGAGAATGACCCAGCAGATGAACACGGAGGAGTTTTTGAAGAAAATAGAGGAGTTGGTGACGGCTGGTAAATAAGATTATTTGCCTTAAAGTTGCTCCGAAGTTGGGAGACTTTGGAGAGCAGAGGAATTGTAGGTTATTTTGCTAAAATATATATGAAAAAAGCAAGGTTAAAAACCTTGCTTAAAATAGTGCTGACCAGGTCTTGACCTGCAGTGCTGGATAACATTTTCCAAACGGCCTAAGCGCATTCTTGTATAGGCTCTCACAAACACTGGTTTCCAACCAGCGCAACGTAAACAATGTGTCATAATAGTGGATTTAATTATTAATGTTAATAACTCTTAAATCACCATGACTTGTTTACGCTTACAAATGTATTTTATTTTATGAAAAGAACAAAATAAAAAATCTTTACCTTAAGTTTGACCTCTTAAATAAGTTAAGATTATAGATAGAGGCATCTATTTATTCCAAACTATAAGACAATTCTTATTTTCTTCTTTTATCCCCCATGCAGGAACGATGTTCTTAATTCGTTTTGTTTCATTAATATGGAGAGTTGCTATTAAGTTCTTATTTTGTCTACCATAATGAAATGATCTTTTTCTTAAATCACCTTGATATATATGTATTTGTAAATATTTGTCAGGAAAAAAATATTCTTTAAAATTGTTTGAATATTTTTTTCTTTTTTCCGATTTTACAAGAGATACAATTTCCCGTGTTTTATTTCGAATAAAATTTTCAATCTGGTCATCTGTAATATTTAAAAATACTCCGGCATTTTCAATTACATTATAATATTTTTTACTGTGATGTTTAATGTATCTTACGTCAATTACCTTATTCCTATCTATATTTTTGTGAAATAGAACTGTCTTATAAATTTTTATAGAATCTTTTTTTTCTGCTAAATATTTTTCTTCAAAAAAATATGTTCCATCAGTAATTATTACTTTTTTTCCAGTAAAATGTTCTCTTAGTTTTTCTAAATCAATAACTTGCCAACATGATAGTTGATATTTAGTTTTAATTTGAATAAAAAAATTATCATACTTTTTGGGGAGTAAATTTTCTAGCGTGATTGCTGTATATACTGCAGAAAAATTCATGAATTTTCTGCTATTTAAATTTGTTTCAACTAATACATTGTATTGTTTACCTTTAGGTATTTCGCTGTCATAGCTATGAATTATATTCCAATCTTGATGATTTGCTTTATGTCTTAGTTCAATTTCCATAATGGATGCTGGTATAGCTATATTATGATTTAGTAAAACATCTAAATATTGGAAAAGGATTTTTTTATATGCTAAAATCAATGCATTTGTACAATTAATAAGATCATCGAATTCTTTAATAAATCGCGAAGCATAGAATGATTTAGTATCTTTCTTATCCTTAAATTTGATTGTAGAAGATTCAAAAGTAACTCCCCCATGAGCAATTGCATTACGAATCGTATTGTTGTATTTATTTGTTAGGTCATTGAATATGTTATGTTTTTTTAGAGTATCAATGCAATTATATATATCAAGATTATCAATTCCTTTATTATTTTTTATTCTAAGATAATAAGCTATAGGTTTTAAAAAACCTAATAAGACAACATCAGTTATTTTTAAATATTCATAAACGATTTTTTCGCTGAAAAAATACATTAATTCTGCATCATTATCTGGTAATAAATTTTCATGAATATCTTTTAAATTTAATTCATTCATTGTCTTTACTGCATGATTAAATTCAAAAGCAAGATCATTTAATATTTTTAAAAAGGCTAAAAAATTATTTGGATCATCAATTAAGTTCTCTAAGAAAAAATTTAATTCTCTATAAATTTTTTTATCGTAAAATTTACTTGGAGATTCATAAATATATTCGCTTAATGAATAAAAATTATCATGTTTACATACCTTTAATTCAGGGAAATTATCCAATATTGCCTTTTTCTTTTTTTCCAGAATTTTATGTGTGAATAAATTTTTATCAATCATTTTTAATTTGTAGAGTTTTAATTATATAATAGGTTGTTATTTTGACAGGAGACTTTGAATTAGTAAATTTTTGACTTGTCTCAAGTTTAGTTGTCTGTTGCTAATTTTTTTTAATAAGTCTATTGTAATCCTTTGCAAAGACATTGATATAATTTCTTGTTTCTCTCTTTTTTAAAAGAGTTTTATTCTTTTTTATACATGCAAAGTCATTAATTTCGTCATAGAATATGTGCTCAAAGACACATGCATATAAGTCAAGCATAATTAAAGCTAGATGGCATATTGAAAATGTTTTTTTTCTAGATCTTAGAATAACTCCAGAGTCTTCTTTATTTTTGAGATTTACATAGAAATGATTTGGGAATTGTGAAGAGTCAATGTGTGTTTTTGAACTAAGTTCTCCGTAAACAATACCAATACTTGGATAAAATTCTTTTAGCTTAGAAATTGACTTGGTTGGTGATTGGAAATCTTCAATTTCATTTCTGAACTGTGTATCGTATGCAAATGCGATTTGTTCTACTATTTGCCGGATTATCGCATAGCATTCGTAAATATAATCATATTTTATCAACATTCTTAATGCACTAAAATTACTATCCAGTTTTTTATAAATTATACCACAATGAGAATAAGCAATGCTTTTTCCTTCAAAATTTATTTTATCTAAGACTTGTTTATATTTAAGATAAATTTCTTCTTGAAATTGAAAGAATGTATTTCTCAAATCATCATATTCTTTGAGTTCACTATTTTCATAGTCTTTTTCATGCTCTAATAAAAGTTCAACGTGATCTTTAAAATAAGTGCTTTTTAAAATATTATCAACAGAGGTATTCCCAAAAAATAGAGTCCTTAATGCTGCTTTTACATATTTTTCTTGCTCGAAAGTGAAAGTGTCAGGAACAATTAATGGGATATCTGCGAACCAAATAACTTTGGTTTTAGCAAAATCAATTGAGTAAATGTCTTGTTTTATATCCATTATTAAGTTATTTTATTATTTATATTATAAAGATTAGTTGCAAAGTAAATAAAAGCCTGCGCATTCTTTTTGCGTAATATATATGTTTAAAAAATTAGAAGAATAAATTCTTATAATAAAAGAATCCCAACAAAAGTTGGGATTTGGTTCAAGATATAGTTTATTTACCTTGCTGTTTCTTAGGTGGTTTTAAAGAAGGTGTATTTCCTTGTGTCTCCTTATTGTCACGCTGGCGTTTATCTGGTTTGCCAGTTGATTCTGCTATCCTTTTTGGTCCTGGTTTAAGTGCCATAATATTAAAGTTTTATTGTTAGCTAAACCAAATTTATAAATGAATATTTATATTATCTTACGGCTTTCCGTAAACCAAAAATAAAAAGCCTCTTAAAATTTTCAATCAGTATTTTTACTGAATTTCTTAAAGAGTTCAAAAGTTTTTTCACAAAAAAATCTCAGCTTTTGTCAGGATTTTCAATTCTATTTTGTTAAACATGATTCATTATCTTCTTCTCGGTGTACTTCTGGTATGCGGACTTACATAAGTTCCATCTTTTCTTGTGTAGCCTTTTACATACACTGTTCCACCGCTGCTTGTGCTAGGAGTGTAATTGTTGGAAGGAGTTGATATATTGTAGCCTTTAGCCGAAGTATAGGCGCTATAAGAAGTATAACTAGGATTATAAGCCAAACCGTAATAATTTCCCCATTTTATTTTTTTGTAATTCTTCTTGTTTGCTTTATTGGAGATAAAGACTTGAGTATCTTTGGGTATTGTGGTTATAATATTTTCATTACTGCTAGTCGCATATACATTAGTATCTTCAGTTAATAATACCGTATAGTAATTTGTACATGACACCATTGATAATAGAATTATCAAAAAGAAAGTGATTTTTTTCATGGATTTATTATTTAGTTATAATTAAAATTCTTTGCTGCTTTTATCGTACAAACTTATTTCATTATTTCTTTTGAATATTACGGTTTTCCATAAAGCAAACAAAAAATCCCAACTCTCGTCAGGATTTATCAATTATATTGTTTTCGTAATCTATATTCCAACCATCTTAAAAAAGCTGGCAAGAGTTAAATTCTTAGCATGGCAAATTCGCATTATTGTAAGAAGAGCAATTTGATAGTTTTCATCGTCTTTTATTCTTCGAACTGTCTTCTCATCTATATTATGATCTACTGCAAATTTGCTGTTATTGTTCATTGGGATAACCCATTCATCCCTTATAAATTCAACAATTTTTCTATTTGCTTCTGTCATAGAAACAAATAAATTACATATTCTTATAAAAATCTCGGATTCAAATCCGAATGTTTGCAATTTTTTCATACATTTATAAAAAAATACAAACAATGAAAAAGATAAAAACAAATTTCAATCCCCGGTTTCGGGCAGGGAAGAAGCACTCCGGTTTACAGCTGATAGAAACTTTCTTTCAGTTCAATGAGCTGGATGTTTCCAAAGAAAGACTCAGCAATATGATGAATTATGCAGTAAAAAGAAATAACTGGATCAATGAAGATCCGGCGGTGATCTTAGAGTTTTACCAGTCGATGCGGTCGTTCATCCGGGCAGGCTATCTCATCATGCTGAAGGAAAGAAAATGGACGATTGATACCAAGACTGAAAAGATTTCTCCGTGGGTTCTTGGTCTGCTTTCGGAGAAGGAATACCGGAATCCACTGCTGGTTTTCAAAAAAGCATTCAGGGAATACACCCTCAAAGAATTTGATTATTTTATGTCCGGAATCGTCTATTTCTCAATGGGTGTCTATGAAAATTTACCAGAAAGGAATATCGTGATGCCTTACATCCATACGGTTAAAATGCTGGATGCCGCTCACCTTATACTTCAAAGAAGGAGAGAAAAGAAAATGACCGGCACCCATTCAGGGTAAGAAGATTAATAATATACAAAAAATCGTTACTTTTTTAAGCAACGATTTTTTGTTATTGGTGGCGAAACAAGCGTATCTTCAAACACGTATTGTTAAAATTCCATGATTGAGTCTAATCCTCTTCGTAAACCTTTGAAAGTATCAATATTTTTAATGGCAAGAAGCACTCCTTTTACATAGGGCTCCGCACTTTCTCCGGAATCATGTCTTAGTATTAATTTTTCTCCTTTGAGTCCAAAGATCGTTTCAACGCCGAGCGTGTGACCTGGCAGACGAACAGAATGAACCTGTATACCGTTTATTGTTGCGCCTCTTGTTTCTTTATTTCCTATGGTATCCTCTATGGCTACAGATAGTTCAGGCTTTTGAACTTTAGAAAGACGATAAGCCAGTTCTGCCACTGTTCCGCTTGGTGCATCAATTTTTTTAGCATCCGCATAGTCAATGATCTCGTAGTGAGGGATGTATTTTGCGGCCATTTCAGCAAACTTTTGCAATAAAACAACAGTGAGTGCAAAGTTCCCGGCAGCAAGAACAGAGGTATTATTTTCATTGGCAATACGTTCTATTTCTTCGTAATCTTTATCCGTAAGCCCTGAAGTTCCAATGATGACTTTTTTGCCTTTTTGCAAAGCAGTGAGGATATTATGCTTCGCGATCACCGGTTTGGTAAAATCTACAAGAATATCAAATTCTACATTTTCTATTGCATCTTCTATCGATTTAAACAGGGGTATATTGTTGTCTGATTTTAATGATAGAATCTCTGACAGATTTTTCCCATCTTGAGATAAAGAAAGTCCGCCTGTTAATATCATTTCGTTATTATTAAATATTGCTCTGCTAATTTCAGAACCCGCCCATCCGGTGGCTCCTGCAACAAAAACTTTTTTCATAATATTATTTTTTATGTATTGAATTTTACTTTTACTATTAATCTATCTCAAAGATAGTTTGAATTTCAACAGATTAGTTTACAGGTATTAAATATATAACCTTCCTATGCCTTTCCCATTGATAAATTTTTATCTTTTAACAGTAAATGCTTACTATAAATTCATTTAATTATAGAAAAGCAGGAGGTGTATCTATTTTGTAATACAAATTTACAATTGGTATTTTTATTAAATTTGCCAGAATTATTATATAAAACGCCAAAATGAAATGTGGATTATCAGAAAAAAGAAAAGGGGAGTTTGATGATGAAATTAATATCGATGCTTATGTCTGGTATGAGAAAGACTGGACACATGATGACTATGATCATGCTCACCAAAGATATCAGCTGACTTATGTTGAAGAAGGGTATCAGTATTTTCACATTGAAAATAAAATCTATCTGGTTCCACAAAATCACTTAATCTGGATCCCTTCAGGCAAAAAACATCATACTCAGTCGGAAGCCAGTACAGTTAATCTTATGGTGATCTTATTCAAAACGGTTTTCGACAATGATTTTTATAATAAAGTGCATGTTTTTGCAGCGCCTCCGGTTTTGAGAGAAATGTTGCAATATGCCTCAAAGTGGAATAAATTATTGGAAGAAGATGAAGAGCAGGGATATTTCCTGACCGCTTTACTGAATAGCCTTCCTCATTTCTGCACAGAGAAAGTAGGTTTACAAATCCCGATTCCGGTAGATCCAAGATTACTGCCTGTATGCAATTATATTAATAAGAATTACATGGAACAGGTGAATATAGATGATTTAGCTGATCTATCCTTAATGTCTGTAAGAAGTCTTCAGCGTATATTTAAACGAGAAACAGGGATTACGATCCAAAAATATATGCAGCTGATTCGTATCTTAAAAAGTATTGAACTCATTAATACAGGAGAATATACTTTAAGTCAGATCGCTTTTATGATTGGTTATAAAAGTCTATCAGCTTTTACCAATTCCTACTCTGGGATTATGAAAGAAAAAGCAAAAATTATTGGAAAATCTTAAAATTCTGATTTAAAGATTAATGATGAAAAAATCCTTAGTTATATATGAGAAAGGCAGATCCAATTTTCCGTTTTTTTTCTAACTGTTGAATCAAATAATCAATTCAAAAATAGAAAGAAACGAATACAATAAAGTTATAGTAACCTATATTTTTAGTGCTTATACTTATGGTTTGATTTTCTTAACTTTGAAAAATGAAAGAAAAGGTAAAAAGAGTTGTTTCGGAGTTTAATAGTGAATTAAAACTAAAAGGTTTCCGTGCCTTCCAGATTGAGCAGGACGGCAGTGAAACCCGTGTGTACAGCAGAAAAGAATTCTATAAAATTTGCCTTACAACCGGGAAAAGTAAAATTCATTATTCTGATAAAAGTTTCGAGCAGGAAGGAACGGTGCTTTTTTTCGGAAACCCACATATTCCTTATTCCTGGGAAACGATTTCAACAACTTATAAAGGGTATACCATTCTTTTTTCTGAAGAATTTTTCAAGAATTCTGAACGTTCTGAAAGTTTACAGCAGTCTTCTTTCTTTAAAATCGGTGGAACTCCCGTTCTGAAAATTACCGAAGAACAAAGACAATTTCTTAACACGATTTTCCAAAAGATGATTGCAGAGCAGGAAAGTGATTATATTTATAAGGATGAACTGATACGTAACTACATAAGTCTTATCATTCACGAATCTCTGAAGCTGGAACCTGCAGAAGATTTTGACCAGAATAAAAATGCGGTATCAAGACTATCATCCGTTTTTCTGGAACTGTTGGAAAGACAATTTCCCATTGAAACTACAGACCAATCTCTGCAACTGAAATCAGCTCAGGATTTTGCGAAAAACCTGAATGTTCATGTTAATTATCTCAATCGTGCCGTAAAAGAAGTTACCGGGAAATCTACAACGGCTCATATCACAGAACGCATTCTCACAGAAGCAAAAGCATTGCTGCAACACACCGATTGGAATATCTCAGAAATTGCTTTTGCACTCGGATTCGATTATCCGACGTATTTTAATAATTTCTTTAAAAAACAAACAGGCACCAATCCAAAAGCATTTCGTTTGACAGAAGTTTGAATTTCTTAATTTTTGGTTTGATTATCATTAACTGTTAGCACTCCGCTGTTTCTAATTTTGTATCAGTAATTTTTAAACAAAATTCAGATATGAAAATAATAACAACAGTGATGGCTTTGTCCTTTCTTTTCATCGGACAGGCATTTGCGCAGAATAAAAAATCAAATCAAAAAACAATGAATACAACCGAACAAAACGAACATTATACATTTAAACTAAGCGATAAAGTAACCCGAAAAGCAGTTACCTTCAAAAACCGTTACGGGATAACGCTTTCCGGAGATTTATACCTTCCCAAAAATTCAGGAAACGAAAAATTAGCAGCGTTGGCAATCAGCGGGCCTTTTGGTGCGGTAAAAGAACAGTCTTCAGGTTTATATGCCAACCAAATGGCGGAAAGAGGTTTTGCCGTTGTCGCTTTTGACCCTTCTTATACCGGCGAAAGTGGAGGTGAGCCGAGAGATATTGCTTCACCCGACATCAATACCGAAGATTTCAGTGCGGCAGTTGATTTCTTAGGCCTTCAACACAATGTAGACCGAAACAAAATCGGAATCATCGGAATCTGTGGCTTTGCAACTTTTGCGTTGAATGCAACCATTGCCGACAAACGAGTGAAAGCAGTAGCGACAACAAGTGCTTATGATATTTCAAGAGTGAGCGCCAAAGGATATTATGATAAAATGACTCCCGAAGAACGTACGAAAGCTTTCGAAACAATGAGTCTGCAACGTTGGGTTGATGCTGAAAACGGAAAGCCTGAATACCCGACAACCCATTTACCTGAAAAATTGAACGGTGATGAACCTCAGTTTGTAAAGGATTATTTTGATTATTACAAAACGCCAAGAGGGTATCACAAACGTTCTTTAAACTCCAATAAAGGCTGGACGAAAACCAATTCGATGTCTTTTGCCAACTCGGTAATGTTGAGTTATATCAAAGAAATTTCCCCAAGGCCAATGCTTCTGATTGCCGGAGAAAATGCACATTCTAAATATATGAGTGAAGATATTTACAAAATGGCTGCAGAACCGAAAGAATTGATGATTATTCCGAATGCTGTTCACGTAGATTTATATGACAAAGTGGATGTGATTCCTTTTGAAAAACTGGATCATTTCTTTAGAACGAATTTGAAATAATTGAACATTGCAATAGCTAAATCTGCTTTTTAAGATGGCGGATTTAGCGTTTTTATTTTCTAAATATTTAAAAATGAGCTTTAACAAAGATATTTTCACCAGACTTCGGAATGGTGAAACAATAATGCCTGATGATCCTGAAATTCATAAATTGCTGCAAGCTTCTTATGAAGTTAAGAAACAGTTGATTCTATTAAATACTTCCACAGAACCGAATGAGATTTTAAAAATATTAAGTGAGATTGTTGGTGAGAAATTGGAGAATGTAGCGGTATTTACACCGCTTTATATCAACTACGGGAAGAATCTTACTATTGGAAAGAATGTATTCATCAATTTTGATTGTACTTTTCTGACTTTGGGCGGAATTACGATTGAAGACGACGTTTTAATCGGCCCGAAAGTTAGTCTGATAACTGAAAATCACCCTTTAAAACCTCAGCACAGGAAAGGATTGATAGGAAAATCTATTCATATTAAAAAAAATGCGTGGATTGGAGCCGGTGCAACCATTCTTCCTGGAGTGACGATTGGCGAAAATGCTGTGGTTGCAGCTGGAGCCTTGGTTTCCAAAGATGTTCCGGATAATGTTGTGGTGGGAGGGATTCCTGCAAAAATCATAAAAACAATTGAATGATAAAATATTTAATCATCATTCTTTTAGTGTTCAGTGCAACTGTAATCGCACAAAATAAAGTAAATTCAAACAAAATAAAATCTAACAAAATGAATACAAATATTCCTACAATAAGTGATTTTCCAACAGGTGAAGAAAACACTGCTTTTGCACAATATTTTGTTGGTAAATCATATTTGGCACCTCTTACAAGCAATAAAGATTTAAATGTTCCCATTTCCAACGTTACATTTGAACCAGGTTGTCGTAATAATTGGCACAGTCATACGGGAGGACAACTTTTGATTGTTGTTGGTGGTGAAGGCTTATATCAGGAAAGAGGAAAATCTGCTCGTCGTTTAAAATCTGGTGATATTGTAGAAATTGCTCCGAATGTTGAGCATTGGCATGGTGCAACTTCCGAAAGCTGGTTTTCACATTTAGCAACAAATGGTAATCCGCAAACCAATCAAAATACATGGCTGGAAGCTGTCTCAGATGAAGAATACGCGGAAGCCAACAAAAAATAATTTTCTATTCTTAGCTTCCTAAAATAAAACATTTGAATCATCTTTCTTTGCGATTAAAAAAAGACCTGTTGGTTTAATAAAAAGTATAGATTTTGTACTAGTCCCAACTTTTGCGCCTGATCCGAAAAAATTTACAGAACCATATAGTGTAGCAGGAATTAATCCTATCATGCTTAATAATAAAAAAATCGCTACTTAAAAAGTAACGATTTTTTATTGTGTGAGCTCGACAGGATTCAAACCTGTAACCTTCTGAGCCGTAATCAGATGCGCTATTCAGTTGCGCCACGAGCCCGTTTGTTTGTTATTGTTTAACGGTTGCAAATATACCACTTTTTTCCGTTCTTTGAAACATGAAAAAGAAAATTTTACTTTTATTTACGGTATTTTCGCTAATTGCCTGTAAAAGAGAAACAAAAATTTCGTCCTCAGATTGGACAAATATCTCAAATCGCACCCAATACAAGGAACAAGATGGAAGTTTAGAGCTGAAATCGGGAAATTTCACCTACAATTTCAAGCAAAATCAGACTCCTTTCAAGAAAATCATCCTGCTTAATGCAAGTATGGCTGGGTATATTTCAGAGCTTGGAGCTGAAAATTTAATCATTGGAGTGTCAAGTCCCGAGTATATTTATTCAGAAAAAATCCAGAATCTGATTAAAGAAGGAAAAATTCAGAATGTAGGAAGTGATCAGAAGTATGATGTAGAGAAAATTATTTCCATGAAACCGGATGCCATTTTCACCAATTATATTGCCAGTTTTGACAATGCTTATCAGTTATTGAAGAACAATGGTATTCAGGTGATATTTCTGGATGAATATATGGAGCAGCAGCCATTACAGAAAACAGCTTATGTAAAGCTTTTCGGAGAATTTTTCGGAAAAGAAAAAGAAGCTGAAGCCAAATATCAGGAAGTAGAGAAAAACTATAATGATCTGAAGAAACTGGCCTTAACAGCAAAAGAAAAACCTCTTGTACTGGCTAATGAAATGTATGGTGATGTTTGGTATCTTCCTGGAGGAAATACTTCTGTAGCTCACTATATTGCTGATGCCAACGCAAATTATATCATGAAAGATAATAAGGATGAAAAAGCATTAACGATGAGCTTCGAAGAAGTATATGCCAAGGCAAGCGGAGTTCAGTATTGGGTAAATGCAGGAAACCACACTTCAAAAAAGGAAATGTTGGGAATGAATCCTTTCTACGGAAAACTGGATGTATTCAATAAAGGAAAGCTGTATACAATGGCCGGAAAAGAGAGACAAAAAGCCAATGACTTCTTTGAAAGTGGGGTGGTAAGAGCAGATTTGATCCTTAAAGACTATATTAAAATCTTTCATCCTGAACTTTTACCGGATTATCAGTTTACTTATATGAAAGAATTGCAGTAAATCGGAGTATTTGCTTATTTTTGCCTTTCCTTTTTATAAAGTTATGTGGAAAAGAATTAAACAATTTATTTTCATCGTTCTTGTATTGAACGTAGTTTTCATCATTTGGGGCAGATTTTTTAATCCACCCATTACTCTTACTCAGATAGGAGGTCTTTTTGAGTATGGAAAATTACACAGAGACTATATTTCCTATGATGAAATGGGAAGTAATGTGAAAAAGGCAGTGATCGCTTCTGAAGATCAGAAATTTTTCGATCATAACGGCTTCGATTATACAGCTATCGAAAAGGCGATGAAGCACAATGAACAAGGGAAAAAAATAAGAGGGGGAAGTACCATTTCCCAGCAGACCGCAAAGAATGTTTTTCTTTGGCAAGGCAGAAGCTGGGTAAGAAAAGGACTGGAAGCCATTTATACTTTTATTATTGAGAAAGTATGGAGTAAAGATATTATCCTTGAAAGATACCTGAATTCCATTGAAATGGGGCAGGGTGTATTTGGAGTAGAGGCAGCAGCACAATATTATTTCGGAAAGTCATCCAAGGATCTAAGTGCTTCAGATGCAGCCTGGATTGCTGCTGTACTGCCGAATCCAAAGAAATATGATCCAAAGAATCCATCCCCTTATTTAAGAAAGAAACACAATTGGATCATGAGACAGATGAGGAATGTGAGTTTGAAATAGTATCTTTGTACTAATGAAATTCTTTAATTCCAGCACAAATTTTGAGTCAGTTCTTAAAAAATACTTTTCTTTTAAGAACGAAACCCTTTCTTTGGAGCCTTTCGCAGAGCTTTTAGAGAGTGTGAAAAGGGCTGACTTTACTGATGTGCTCAATTTTCTTAGAAGTAATCCCAATTTTGCGGAAAACTTCAAGTATTATATTCATAATATTTTTAAAGGAAGACCATTCAACCTCTCTCTGACAGAAGCCAATATTCTTTCTGAAAATGCCTTCTTCCCGGAACTTAAAAAAAGAATCCTGAATAAGGTTTTACCACCTGTAGAGAATGAAAAAACGGTGTGGTACATGATTGATAATGTCAGTCTTAGACCTAAAAAGGATCTGAAATACCTTCACAACCTTCCGGAAAATGAGATTGATGAATTTTTAACCCTTATTGGTGCTTCAGATTTTATCATTAAACCTAATGTAAAAAAGGAACTGATCTTCTCAATGAACATCCTTTCTTGGAGGGTGACGGGAATGGCAATGGAAGTAGAAGTGGTAAGGATGGCTCCTCAATACAGAAATCTTTCCAATCCGTTTCTTGCCTTGCAGAACGAATTGGAGGCATTGGCAGATGACCTTGTTAAAGATCCCGGATTACAGCTTCATTCTAAAGATAGCCGATATAAACAGATTAAGATTTATTCTGAACAATGTTTGGAATTTGTTAATATAGCCTTTAAAAATTCTGCCAAATATGGGATTTCAGGGAAGATTAACCAATCGTTGTTGAAAATTCGCCAGCAGACCGACCGAATTTATGAAATCGTACAGTTGTTGATTATTGATAACGAGGGTGATGTTTTGATAAAGTCAAAACAGTTGGTCTTTAATATATTAAATTATAAATCCCATAAAAATAATATTGCTGATCTCATCAACGACAGTACGAGATTGATCTCACACCTTATCACCAACCACACTGCTGAAACGGGAACTCACTATATTACTTCTACTAGGAAAGAATATATGACCATGTTCTACAAAGCGAGTGGTGGGGGAATCATTGTAGGAGCGCTCTGCGTTCTGAAAATGCTCTACGGATATATTCCGGGAAGTGATTTCTCACATGCCTTTTTGTATTCAATGAACTATGCAATGGGATTTGTCATGATCTATCTGATGGGTTTTACACTGGCAACAAAACAGCCGGCAATGACTGCGGCTACCATGACCAAAGTATTATCTGAGGAAGGAAACAGCCAAAGAAATAATACTGAATTTGCCCACCTTGTATCGAAGCTTTTCCGAAGCCAGTTTATTGCCTTTGTAGGGAACGTTTTACTGGCATTTCCGATAGCACTGGCCATTATTTATGGATTAGATGTGTTCTTCTCGCAAAACCTCGCTGTTGAAAGGTCTGATAAATTATTAAAAGATCTTGATCCTTTTAAATCCAAAGCGATTCTTCATGCAAGTATTGCAGGGTTCTACCTTTTCATTTCAGGAATTATTTCAGGAAATATCGGGAACAATTCCGTATTCTATCAGATCCCGGAGAGGATTGCTAAAAACCTTTCTATCAGAAGCTTTTTTGGTAAGAAGTTTGCAAAAGGATTGTCAAAATATTATGCTAAGAACTGGCCGGGAATCGTGTCCAATTTCTGGTTCGGGGTGTTCCTTGGAGCTACGGCACCCGTAGGGATGTTTTTTGGGCTGGATCTTGATATCAGACACATTACTTTTGCTGCCGGAAACTTTGCTTTAGGACTTTACGGAAAAGATTTCTCTGTAGATTCTTATACATTCTGGATATCCTTTTTTACAGTATTTCTAATAGGATTCTTTAACTTCCTGGTGAGTTTCAGTTTATCTATGTTTTTGGCTTTCAGGTCAAGAAAGATGAACTTTGGACAGGTAAGCGAAATCTATAAAGAAATTTTCAGGTATTTTATCAAACATCCGTTAAAATTCTTCCTGCCACTAAGTTCAGGATTGGATAAAAAAGCAGATGACCTGATGAGCAGTACGATTTCTAATAAATCGGAAGAACATTAACCAGATTTTAAGGGATATAAATACAAAGAGTACCATCGTGAGATGATACTCTTTTTCTTTTCAGAATGATAATTCTGTTTAAACAATTATTTTTTACGGCTATAACTATGGTTTATCAATACATTCATCTGGCTCAAATTCCGGGCAAAGCTTTATATTGGTAGTCCAGCTTGCACACTCTCTAAAGCCATAGAACCATAGACGGCAATATCTGATGTTATCTGCCGATTCTTGAATTTCTTTAAGCTGTCATCGAACTTATTATCAGAGACATTACTTTTGCTGCCAAAAACTTTACATTGGGCTTTAAGGAAAAGCATTAAGACAATCTCCTGATAGATAACCTGGGGCTACCAATTCTAATTTTTTAGGAGTTCAATACGTTTTTCCAATTCAGTAAAAGAAGCATAACCTTGCTCAATAATGACATATTTTCCATCTTTTTCAACCAGCATCGTTGGAAAAGACTGGGCATATTGTGTTGCTTTATTAAAATTTTGTAAAGTAACCTGTTTCATTTCTTCAGAGTGGAAAGCTGCTAAAAATTGTTCTGGATCAATACCCAAGTTTTTGCAAATCTCAAGGTAGGTAGCGTCCAGATTGAGATCTTTTCCCCAATAATATCTTGCTTTCTGAATGGCAATCATGAAAGGAACAGCCTTTTCAGGAGCAATTGTTTTCACTGAAACCATTGCTCTGGATGGGACTTCACTATCCAATACAATTTCATGTTTCAACAATTCAAAATACCTTTCACCAAATGTTATTCCTGTGCGCTCTGCTACAGCTTCATCATGTTTAAGAAAGAAATTAACCATCTGAGGTGATTGTTTTCTAACATTGGAGCCAGTCCACATTCCGCCGGAAAGAATTTCAAAATCCAAATCGTTTTTGTATTGGTCGTATAGTTTTAACATATTGTCGGAATTCCCATAGCACCATCCGCATAAGGGATCCATGATATATATAATTTTCATTTTTTGTTTTTTAATGTGTTTTGAACTCAATAATGCACAAGAAAAGGGGTTAGTAAGTTCAAAACACATAATATTAAGATTGGAAGTACCTTATTTCATTGCATCCGTTACCGTTTTGCTGTCTACGAATTGTTCAAACTTTACAATTTTACCATCTTTCAGGTGCCAGATATGCGCAACGCGGGCAGAAAATGGCTTCATAGTTACTTTATAGGTTCCTGTATATGTTCCAAAAGCAACCACTTTATCACCCTCGGCAACATAATTTTCAGGAGTGAACTTATAATCAATCCATTCGCTTCCCAAACGACTGAAAACGTTTTTGGTAATTTCTTCTAAACCAACATAGGTTCCTGCATAAGGAAAACCTTTGGCTTCTGTCCATTGAACATCCTCTGCAACGTGACTAGCCAATGCTTTTCCGTTTTCTTCAGATGTTTTTCCTTCGTATGTACTTTTTACAATTTCTAAATTGTTCATTGCTGTGTTGTTTTTTATTGAACAGCCTGATAGCAGAAGTAGGGCCATCAGACTGTAAAAGATTGATTTCATAGGGTTCAGATTACCACTTCATTTCCCCGGTATTCACCTTCGCACCAAGCTGAAGAGCTGTTTCAAAAGTCAGATTAGGATATTTAGCTTTAATGGCTTTTACCAAAGCTTCAGAAGTTGTATTGGTTTTCAAAGCTTCTTCATAAAACTGAATATATTCTTTAGTGTGTTTCACAGAGGTTAAATCTGAAGCATCAGTTGATTTTCCGTGAGCAGGAATAACGATGGAAGGATGTAATGATTCCATTTTATCCAATACTTTAATCCACTGAGCACGGGATTCTGCGGTTTGTGCATCAGCCATCCAAAGGTTGAAGGTATTTCCGAATACGTTGATCCCACCTACCACAGCTTTTGCTGAAGGAATATAGACAAATGTTCTTGCAGGGAAGTCCTCTAAACCTATCACTTCAAGTTTTTCACCTTCCAATTCAAGGCTGCTTCCTTTTAATACCTGTGGTAGTACAACATTGCTGGTTACTGCTGATCCTAACTGACCGCCCCAAACATCAAGTTTCTTCTGTGCTGTTTTTGCGATTGCTTCTACCACTTTTGGCGTTGCATAAGCAGTTACTCCCGGAAAATGTTTTTTGAAAACTTCCAACCCGAAATAAAAATCAGGGTCATTGTGAGAAACATAGATCGCTTTTAAGTTTTTCCCGGAATCTTTAATTTTCTGTGCTACAGTTTCTGCATCTGCTAAAGTAAACTGTGCATCTACCAAAACGGCATCGGTTTGTCCGGAAACAATAACTGAAGCTACCCCGAAACTGTTTTCTGAAGCGTTGTAAACATCTAATGTAAATTTTCCTGCTTCTAATTTTTTGAAATTTTGTGCTTGTGACATATTAAATAATGTTATGAATGTTAATACTGTTGTTTTTAATAATGATTTCATTTTTTCGTTCATTTTATGGATACAAAATTATGGCCATTGATTTTGCTAAACATTGAACAAGTTCAATAAATATCCTTCTGATTGATAGGACAAAGTTCTCAATACTTATCGGTCTAAGTATTGAACAAGTTCAATAAATGAAAATAGAAGGATTTGAGTTTGAAGTAGGGGAATAGATTAAAACCTGGAGAAAGAGGTTATTAATATTTAGTTGTCTTTGAAAAACATGCAAAATAGAAGAGATATTATTTCCCTTTGGTCGTTTTTCTTCTGATTTTACTTAAAAATTCATGACTGATTCCAAGATAGGCAGCTACCTGTAAATTGGTAAGTCTTTGGTTAAGAGATGGATATTTTTCAATGAAATCCAGATAACGCTGGTCAGCAGTTTTGCTGAGATTATCAATCATTCTGCGCTGCAAGGCACTGTGGGTCTTTTGGGTCATGATTCGGAAGAGCTTTTCTACAAAAGGGAAGTTTTCATAAGCAAAATCTTTATCCTTTTTTGAAATTAGAAGTACCTCGCTATCCTCAATAGCTTCGATAAAAAGCTGTGATGGGCTTTGGCTGGCAAAACTGTCAATATCAGTAAGCCACCAGTCTTCCATTCCGAAATAGAGAATCTGTTCTGTTCCTTTGGCATCAATATGATAGACTTTGAAAAGCCCTTTGGTAACGAAGGCTTCAAACCTGCATACTTCACCTTCCCGTAGTAAAAATTCCTTCTTTTTGATGGTTTTTGAAGTAAATAAATGACAGAACTCCGTAATATCCGTTTGAGAACTTGAAATATGACGGGAAATATTAAGATGAAGGGCTTCGATCATTGGGAAGGGGTTTGGTGAACAGGAGAATGTGATTATTATATTAAAGGTATCAAAATTTTGGAATATATTCAGCTTCTATTTTTTATAAGTTCCGGAAGCAAATCCCCAATAATCTTTTTCATCAACTCCGGTTTCTATATAAATTGGACTATAATTTTTTAAAGTTCCTGCAATTTTTATACTGTTATTTTTAAATAGGATACCTTGAATTTCAGTCCCGGAAATTTTATTTAAACTGTCTTTTTTAGTATTTCCTAATATTATTAATGTATTTTGAGTATTGAATTGAGGATAAGCATACGAAACTACCTTCCCATTGTGTCTTAAAAAATAGCAGGGGGATTTAATTTTTATATTTCCTGAAAGTTTGTATGTGTCAGGAGTAATTTTTAGCTTACCAATTCCGTTGTGATCTGTTAATTCAAGTAAGACTCCATTAATTCTCGCAGTATCAGTGGTTACTGTTTTATCAGATACTTTTGAAGATGTTTTGTTGTCTTTGCAGGCTTGTAAACAGAAGGTTATGATGAAAATGTAAATTGTTGTTCTCATACCAAAAGAATTTAAATTAATGGCCAAAACCAAATTTCAATACCCAAAGATAAGTAATCAACTGAACCTGCTCTTAAAGAATTTTTATCCCATAAATCAATATGATCTGTGGCTCCCCATCCATCCTTAATGAAAATTAATCCTTTATGTTTGAAACTTTTACTACTCATTGTAGGATATTTCTTTCTCGGAAGTTTCAACGTATTTCCAAAAATTTCAGGATGTTTATCTACCCAATTAGCTAATTCTTGGGCCCTCAAGATATGCCTAAACTTATCTTCATGTTTTTCCCAACATTTTGCCCCAGAAAAAGAGGTTAGGTCCACGCCTGATTTATTAAAAGCCTCACTCATACGTATTGCACATTGGTTAGGGAATTCTATAACATTGCATGGTTTGAGGGTTCCTGGATGGTTTTTCCATAAAATATCAAATCTTACCATATCGAAATAATTATTAATCCAAATTAATAAAAAAATAGTAATTCAAATTAAAGAGATATATTGTTTCCTGAAAAGATTTAAGTTTTTCTTGAATTGTAATAATATGATATTCTATTTTAAAGAATCTGTAGATCATCAAACTTATCTTCACCAAATTTATCCTGAAACTTCTTCAGATAAAAACTTTTACGCATTTTAAAATCATTCTTTAATAATGGAGAATCTATTTTAATAATGATACATTTTTTTTCAATATTCACACTTCTGATTTCATTGAAAAGACTCTGGTCAAGATACTCTTCAAGAAAATCCTTAATATCAAAAGCTACAAGTTTATCTTCAAAACCATAGATTCTTGCAAAAGATTTTACAAGTTCAGAGGATTGGTATTCACGTTTTTTCTTTTTCATAGCTGAGTTGCGTGGTTCGAGATGCGTGGTTTGCGTTTATGGGTGGAATATACAATTTAGAGTAGTTTTAAAAAATTGTTTTAATATTCTATTGTTTATTTTCATTCCAGTTTTCTTTTACCCATTTTTTATATACATTGATTTTTCCACCTAATATATTGTATTCATTTCTTAAGGTTTCAAATTCATTAGAAATATCCGGATATAGGATGATGAGCTTTTCGAGATGATTAATTGTTTCGTCATTACTGGCGTGGCAGTATACGAGAAAGCGAATGTAATCATTTTTATAAATTGACCTGCCATATCCCTCAACAATATTAGTAATGATAGAGTCAGATGATCTTCTCAATTGACTTCCTAGTTTAAATAATTCGTATTTGGGAAGAAGAAAGGATGCTTTATGTGTTTTTAAAAACAGCTCAAAAGCTATTTTGTAAATATCTAAATTTCTATAACTCATATCATTTGTGTATTTATGAAATGTAAGTGTTGAAAAATAATTACTTACAAGTTATTTATGGATTTATCATCCCTCTTTACATAATTTAAATTTAATAATCTAAAAGTATTTTTACACACTATAATTCGTATTTCGAAACCCATAACACGCATCTCGAAACCCGCTAAATATCAAAAATGACACTTTCTTCATTGATTTTCTTTACCACACTTTCTGTACGTTCTCTGTGAGTATCAGTAATAAAAATCTGCCCGAAACTTTCACGGTTAACCAATTCAATCAATTGTGAAACTCTTGTATCGTCAAGCTTATCAAAAATATCATCCAACAAAAGAATAGGAGTCTTTTTGGTCAGTTCCTTTACTAAACTCATTTGGGCAAGCTTCAAAGAGATTAGGAAAGACTTTTGTTGCCCTTGAGAACCTATTTTTTTGATTAAAACATGATCCATTTCAAAAAGAAGATCATCTTTATGAATTCCTTTTGAAGTGTAGGTGAGCATACGGTCTTTTTCAATACTTTCCTTTAAAAGCTCTTCAAAAGTATTTTCTAACAGGTGAGATTCATAGATGACAGAAACGGTTTCCTTTCCACCTGAAATAATCTGGTAAAAATTTTGAACAATAGGATTTAATTGCTCTACAAATACCTTTCTTTTATTGAAAATCTTGGTTCCGAATCGGGTAATCGGGTCATCATAAATTTCCAGCGAATCCTTATCCCAGGTTCTGTTTTTAGCAAAATACTTCAGCAAAGCATTTCTCTGCTGAACGGTTTTTTGATATTGGATCAGATCAAAAAGATACTCAGAATCTGTTTGGGAAATCATCGCATCCAGAAACTTTCTTCTGCTTTCCCCGGAATCGGAAATAAGGTTTGAATCGTATGGGGAGATCATCACACTAGGAAGATATCCAATATGATCGGCGAGTCTGTCGTAGCTTTTATCATTCTTTTTAATCACCTTTTTAGCTTCTTTAGGCTGGGTGATTCTGATATTATCTTCACCGTCTTCATTCTGAATCTCCGCATCAATCGTGAAGAAGTCTTCTTCCGTTTTGATATTGTTCAGATCTGTATTCCCCAAAAAGCTTTTACCTACTGATAAATAATGCAGTGCATCCAGAATATTGGTCTTGCCTGCACCATTATTGCCCACAAAACAGTTGATCTGCGGGGAAAATTCAAATTTTTTCTCAGAATGGTTTTTGAAATTATATAGGGAAAGCTTCTTGATAATCATTCGTCAAAAATACTCCATTATTAGTAAAAATAAAAAAGGAAGTGCTGAACAAGTTTCCACTCCGAATGAAAAATAGGAGTCATCTCTTTTGTTTTCAGAGAAATAAATCAAAATATAGGTGATGATACAAGATAGAAAAAATGCAGCAGCATACAGAGGTTTCAGATAAAAAATACCAATTAGGCTGCTGATGAAAACTAGAGCATAGGCAATATATTTTGTATTCTGAACCCCAATCATCATAGGAAAGGTCTTTACGGTATCACTATTCATGTCCCGGATGTCAAACGGAAGAACCAAAGCCGTAATATAAAAGAAACTGATCAGGAAAATAGGGATGCTGAATTCCGGAAGGGTAAGCCAACAATTAACGAGTGCCCATACCAATCCTACATAAAATACTTTTAATAAGGGAATTTTTCGGATATAAACATCCAAAAAAAAGCTATTATACAACAGTCCCAGCACCACAATAATAAACCACTTCAGAAGTCTTATTTCGTTGTGATTATGAATAATTAGGAAGGCACAAGCAATTCCTGCAGCAGCATTTAAAACCAGGATTTTAAAAAAATGTTTGGTATACTGATATTTTGTATAAAGATAGCCACTGAAATATGTAATAAAAATAAGCAGAACAGTAGGGAAACGGAATGTGTTTTGCTCTTTCATGAAAAATACTGCAAAAAGAGTTCCCATTAAGGAGACATAAATTTGACTGTCTATGATGGTTTTTTTCAGTATTTTTATAATGTTCATTTATCAAAATTAATACATATGAAAAGATTTTCCAAGATATTTATGCTTTCGCTGCTATCATTGGGCTTTTCGCCGGTTTTCGCACAGAAATATTATGACGACCAGTGGAAAAAAATAGCAGAGAACAGTCAGAAAGGAGCTTATAAATCTAATCTTCCCATCATTTTAGACCTGGAAAACCAAGCTATGAAAGAAAATAATACCATTCAACTGATCCGTTCCTTAAAAGCAGAATTCAGTATTGTCAACCAAACAGTAGATGATGATCAGAATGATGCTGCTTCAAAATTCTTTAAAAAACTTCAGGAGGCAGAAGGAAAACTGAAAGGAGAGGAGAAACTTGTGTATAAAGTTCTTCTCAATGGTTTTTTCCTGGACTATTACAACCAAAATTCCTGGAAGATCAATGGTCGAACCAATATTAATACGCAGGATGTTGCACAGATTGAGACCTGGACAAAGCTTGATTTTAAAAATTATTTAATCAAAAGCTATCAGGAGCTGGATCAGCAAAAGCAGGAAATAAAAAAGATTTCTCTGGAAAAGTATAAGTCTCTATTTTCAGAAACTAAGGATATTGCTTATTTCCCAAGTCTGTACGATTGGTATTCCCTGAAAAAGATTGCCTTTTTATCTGAGAGTGCTATTTTTACAAAAAATGAACTTGCGGAAAACAGGAAATCCATCAATGCAATTTTTGATGAATTGATTGCACAGAATACTGGAAATTCCAAGTTGTTTTTCATGAAGAATAAATTGGTAGATAACTGTAATGTCAACGCATGCAAAGATAAGCTTGAACAACTTCAGTCACTTGTGAAGTCTGATGTACAAGGAGATTACAAAGTGGAAATCATGGGTGATATTATGGATGAGCTTGTCATGAAAAAGAAAGCAAAAGAAGCAATTGCTATTGCTGCACAAGCTAAAAGTGAATATCCGAAATCACCTTTTATCGAAAACATTAAGAGCAAAGAAGCTCAGATCACCAATCCGATATTGAGTATCAAATATGAAAAGCAGACCCAAAATAATCTGCCAATTCATTTTAGCGCAGAATATCAAAATGTTTCAGAATTTTCTTTAAACATTTATGAGGTAAAAGAAGACTTTACATCATTGATGAAATATGTGCAGAATTCTTATGCGAATAACTATTTCAGCAAAGTAAAAAAGAGCCTGGTGAGAAAAGAAACTTATCAGCTTTCAGATCCTAAAGATTATCAGCTTCATAAAACATCCCTGGAAATTAAACCGCTTCCTTCGGGAGTTTATGTGGTAGAATATTCGGTAGCAGGAGTAGAGGTGAAGGATAATGATCCAGAGAAAAATTTCTATTTTCTGGTTTCCGGAAACAAGATCATTTATCAATCCAGATCTTCCCGAAATTCGCTTTCAGATGATTTGAAATTAGTGAATAGTGAAAATGGAAAACCTGTTGCCAATGAAAATCTTAACTTTTATGAATTCGTAAATAGTAATTCTGTTAATAAAGTAGAAGGAAAAACCAATGAAAAAGGAGTTTTTAAATTTCCTGTTACGGGTAATAAAGAGTACTACAGAACTTATCTGATTCAGCAGCCCAAAACCAATGATTTCCAGATCATGCAGGTATACGGTAATAATGGACGTGAAGATTACAACCCTAATAAAGAAGCCCGATCCAAAGCACAGATTTTTACGGATAGAGCGATCTACAGACCTGGCCAGACTGTTTACTTTAAAGTCATCAATACCCGTTTGAATAATGAAGTAGAGTCTGTACTTTCAGGAGTAAATCAAAAGATTACTTTGATGGATGCTAACAATCAGGAGGTTTCTTCTCAAAGTTTTACCACCAATGAATTTGGCTCCTATCATGGTAGTTTCATTTTACCAAAAGGAAAGCTGAATGGTGTGTTCTATCTGAATACTGATGGAAATACTCAAGGATATAAGGATATCAGAGTAGAAGAATATAAAAGGCCAAAGTTCGAAGTGAGTTTTGAACCTGTAAAAGACGAGTATAAATATGGTCAGACGATAGAGTTAAAAGGGAAAGCAATGATGTTTTCCGGAGTTGCTCTAAGCAATACTACAGTAAACTACGAGATCAAAAAGCACAATATCCGATGGAAATATTTCTGGTGGTATCCAAGAGATAATGATAATGAAAACTCCATTTTGGGTGAAGCCAAAACCAACGAGAAAGGGGAGTTTGTGATTCGTTTGGATCTTAAAAAAGATGAAAAATTAGAAGGAATACAGATTGATAATTACGAGATTAATGCTTCTGTTACCGATATCAATGGAGAAACACAATCAGCCAATACAAATTTGAAAGTGGCTTCAGTTTCTCACTATATCAAAGCTGATGAAATTAAGAATATATTCAGCGATGAAAATACAAAGCTAAAGGTAGAAACTAAGAACTACAATGAGCAGAATCTTAAAAAATCATATCAGGTTAAGCTATCAAAACTAGCTGCTCCGGATCGAATTTTTAGAGATAACTTTAAATCAGAAGTTCAGAATCTTCCACAATATTCAAAAGCAGAATTTATCAGTAAGTTCCCACACGATTTATTCGATAAAAATGATGAGATCAAAAACTGGAAGACAGAAAAAGTAGTGGTAGAAAGACAACAGCAGCCAGCTTCAGAGACTCAATCTTCGGATCTTGATTTAGGAAAACTGGAGGCTGGAGATTATCAGTTAGAACTGTTTAATATTGAAGGAAAAGACACAATTAAATCAGCTCAATATTTTAGCGTTTGGGATAAAAATTCTCTAAAACCGACGCAGAAAACATTCTTAACGGTAATTGCACCAAAAGATGAAATAGCAAGAGGAGAGAAAGCAAGAGTATATGTATATTCTGCAATCCCTGATGCATTAGTCAATGTTTTTGTTCAGGATGGATCCGGTAAAACGATCGCAGAAACTCATCAGCTGAAAAAAGGAATTTTAGAGTATACTGCAGATATTCCAAAAGATAAAAGTGTATCTGCTCTTAATCTTCAATTCCAGATTGTAGCATTTAACGATGTACAAACAGAAACTGCGGCATTAAAAATAAAGGATACTGAAAAACCTTTAAAAATTGAAACGGTTACTTTCAGAGATAAACTAGAACCGAATTCAAAAGAAAAATGGACGGTAAAAGTGACCGGAAATGATAAAGAAAAAGTAAATGCTGAAGTGCTGGCCAATATGTACGATATGTCTTTAGACCAGTTTGCTGCAAATAATTATGGTTGGGATAAGTTGTATACACCACTCAATATCATTACTTCTTACGATATCAGAGAATATTTGCTGCAAAAAAGATATCAAAACAGACTAAGATATTATAACGGAAATTATGTAACAGTTCCTGAGTTTAACTGGTTTGATGGTGGATTATCTTATGATCTGGAAGGAGCTGGAGTGAGATCACCTAGAACTAGAAAATTTAAGAATGCACTTCCTGCACCTTCAGCAGTAGCTAGAAATTCAGCATCTATTGAAGAAGTGGTAGTGAATGCCGCTTATGGAATTAAAAAAGAATCGGCTATAGCAGGCTATGTGGCTGCAGGTCAGGCAGCAGATGCAGATGGTGTTGTAGAACAGGCTGAATCCAAAGAAGCACTGGAAAAAGTTCCTGTACGCCAGAATTTAAATGAAACCGCATTCTTCTATCCGGATCTGAAAACAGATGCAGAAGGAAATGTCAATTTTGAATTTACTTCTCCGGAAGCATTAACCAAGTGGAAACTAATGTTCCTTGCGCATACAAAAGATGCAAGAGCAGCAACCTTAGAAAAAGAGGTGGTAACGCAGAAAGAATTCTCTGTCACTCCAAACTATCCGAGATTTTTAAGAGAAGGGGACGAATTGAACTTACAATCAAAACTATCCAATCTTACCAATAAGAAAATGAATGGTTCTGCTGAATTACAGATTTTAGATGCCTTCACCAATGAAAACATCTCTTCAAAATTCGGTATTACTTCAGGAACACAGAACTTTGATCTTAATGAAAACGGAAACGGAGCATTAACCTGGAAGGTAAAAGTTCCAAACAATGTTTCTTCTATCATTTTAAAAATTGTAGCAAAAGCAGGAGCTTATTCCGATGGAGAACAACAGGCTGTTGCCATATTACCAAACAGAATGTTGGTTACCGATGCTGTACCTGTTTTTGTGAAGGAAGGTGAGACAAAGACTTTCGTACTGGAGAACCTTAAAAATAATACTTCTACAACAGCTTCTAATGTTTCCAATACCTTGGAGTTGACGACCAATCCGATCTGGGAGATCATGTTTGCGCTTCCAAGCCTGAAAAATGACCAAAACAGCTCAGCGGATGTTGTTTTCAATAAATGGTTTGCAGATGTATTGGCTTCTGAAATCTTCAAAGCTAATCCTAAAATGAAAACGGTATTTGATGAATATCAGAATAAAGGGATATTAAATTCAAATCTTGAAAAAAATCAGGAGTTGAAACAACTGTTGCTAGAAGAAACCCCTTGGGTACTGAATAGTAAAAATGAAAATGAACAGATGCAAAAACTGGCGCTTCTGTTTGATACGAATACGATGAGAAATTCAATAAACCAGGATTGGACGGATTTCAGTAAACTACAAAATCCTGACGGTGGATTCTCATGGTATGCAGGATATCCAAGTTCTTACAGTACATCATTATATATTCTTAAGAATCTTGGAAAAATCAATCTATGGTTAAAAGATAACGTAAAAGATTATCAAAGTGCAGAACAGAATACTTTGGTTGCTAAACTGATTCAGTATGTAGACAATGAGATCAGCAAATATGCAGATGTTAAAAAAGGAAGTGTTTGGAACAATTGGGTGCTTGATTATCTGGATACCAGAAACTATTGGGAAAAACAATATCCTTTAAAAGGAAAAGGAGCCAATTTAAAAACATTGGTAAAAGAAAAAGCTAGAACAGCGAAGATTAGCGACTTTACATTTTTTGGACTTCACCGTGCAGCTTTATTAATGAATAATTATGGTGTGAAGGATGTATCTGATAAACTGATGAATTATCTTAAAGAAACTTCTACAGATACCAAGACACAAGGAGTATACTGGAAACAGAACCTGAATGACTGGGGCTGGTTTAGTTCTAAAGTCGTGAATCATGCAGGAGCATTAGAGGCTTTCAATACGTTGAAATCTAATGATCAGCAATTCATTGAAGATATGAAGATCTGGTTGGTTACGCAGAAAGAAGTAAACTCATGGGGAAGCTCAAGAGGAACTGCGGAAGTGATCTTTACAATCCTAAATTCAGGAAAATCATGGACGGGTGCAGAAAGTGATAAAGCAACCATTGTTTGGGGCGGAAAAGAAATTGTTCCTCAGACTCAGGCAACAGGATATGTGAAATCCACAGTGAAAACAGAGGCCATAGATAAGAACTTAGGAACCGTTACGGTCACTAAACCAGGGCCTGGAATTGTTCAGGGAGGATTATTCTGGCAGTATTATGAAGATCTGGATAAAATTAAATCATCCGAAAACTATATTTCCATAACCAAAGATCTGTATAAGAAAGTGAAAACGGTAAACGGGGAAGAACTTCAGAAAATTTCCCCGGAGACACCATTAAAAGTAGGAGATAAAGTAACTGTAAGAATGATCCTGAATACAGACAGAGCGATGGAGTTTATTCATATTAAAGATATGCGTGCCGCAGGATTTGAACCTCTTGATGCCTTATCGGGATATCAGTGGAAAAATAATTTAGGATATTATCAATCTACTAAAGATGCGTCCACAAATTTCTATATTCAATATATGCCAAAAGGTAAATATGTATTTGAATATGATGTAATTGCTAACGCGTCCGGAAAGTTCTCAAACGGCATTACTACAATGCAAAATTACTATGCTCCTCAGATGAATTCACACACAAAAGGAACGGGAATTCAAATTTTGGAATGATTTTTGGCTATTAGCAAATACGTAAAATTTAAAACCAAATAAAATGAAATTTTCAAAAACTTTAATTACTGGATTGGTATTGATGGCTGGGGTAAGTGCTTTCGCTCAAAAGAAAGCTGAAAAGTTTGAAAAACTACAGATTGAAATGTTCCCAAAAGCTAAAGAAGGATACAAACAAGTATATATTCAGCTTCCCGTTGCAAAAAATGAAAACGATTTAAAAGTGGAAGTTTTTGTAGGAGCTGAAAAAATGTTAGACTGCAACAACTACTCTTTAATGGGAGAAATGAAAACTCAGGATCTTCAGGGATGGGGATACAACTATTATGAAGTAGAATCAAAAGGAGAAACAGCGGGTACATTAATGGGATGCCTGGATAAAAAGCTGACTAAAAAGTTTGTTACACTTCAACCTCAAATCGTAAGATACAACAGTAAACTGCCATTGGTATTCTATGTACCGAAAGACATCGAAGTTCGTTACAGAGTTCTAAGACCTGATAACGGAATGAAAAAAGCAGTTCAAAAGTAAAATTTGCAAGCTTATTATAAACAGAAAACTCCTCACAGCAATGTGGGGAGTTTTCGCTTTATATCGTTTTCTGATGATTATGCAATCCATTCGCTGATAATTTCCACGTTCCAGCCTTTAGATGTTTTTTTAATAAGATAAGTAATTCCTGTTGTAATCCCTTCGATCATAAAAATGTATGTGTCTTTCTCTTGATCACATGGGAATATTTTGCTGTAGTAAGGATTCATGCTATTCATGTAGCTGAAGTTTCGGTATTCAGCAAATTCTTTTGAAGTCAGGAAGATGATTTTTTCATCAATAGGTTCTATTCCTTTCAGATTTTCATCATCCGTTACAATGATTTTATAATCTAAAGAGTATACAAAATCTTTTTTTCTTTGGGGGAGTTCGTCTCTTTGGGCTTTCAGATCCTCTTTAAATGTTGCCAGTGGAATGAAAAATTCTTCATGATAAGGATCATCATCCTTTAAAAAATCATAGTTGCCATATAAAATTCCCTGCAGAAGTTTGGTGAAATCATTTTCATGAGTTTTATATTTAGGATTGCTGTCTTCTGCGTCATCGATGCCATCACCGTCAGTATCTTTTAAATAAGGATTAGTGAAAAGTTTTCTGGTTTCTTCAATATCATTGATACCGTCTCCATCAGAATCTTTTAAGATCTCCGAAAGGTCAAGAGTCAGCAATGCATTATTCTTTACGAGAATATAATCAGGTGTAATTCCATACACAGGAAGTTTGGTTATTCGGGTAATGTCTGCTTCAACCTGAATATGGTTTTGGTCTTTCCACAAAGGATACCTTGAATTGGATTTAAAAAAATAAGGATCATTAGCAACCAATCCTGTAAAATAATTTTGCCAGCTTTTTCCGTTGTCTTTGGAAACTCTTAAATAATAATCCTTTGATAGAAAAGAATCTGTGGTATATAGTATAGCGGTTGTCCCATTAAATTTTTCCTTCTTAATAATAAGTGGGATAGGAATATCATTTATCTTTTTAGAAAACTCTTCCTTCCTGATGGCATACAAGGTATCAATATCACCCAATGGCTGACCCTTTGTTCGCTGGTAAACAGGATCAATAATGTTTTTCGATTGAGCGGCTTTCTTTATATATTTTACGGAAGTATATTTAAAAGGAGGAAGAAGAGCTTGTGCTTCTGTAACCGTCCGAAAAAATGTTGACGATTGTGCAAGGCTATCTTTTAGTTTTTCAAATGGTGTACACTTACATGCCTTTGTTTTCTGAGAAAATAGCAGGTGAAAAGGGACTAATAAAAGTGGAGTTAAAAATTTTTTCAAGGTTTTTAGTTTTTAATTAACATTTAAACGGGTTGGGCAAGACTTTATTTTAAAGTACTTTAAAACTTAAACAGATTTTAAACTTATTTTAAATTCATGGTTTTGTTAAATATTCTTTGAGTATTTTAACAATTTTTGCATTATATTTGTTATAAACATAAACCATGAAAAACAATTTATTGATTTTTACGTTTAGTTTTTTTGCTTTTCCTGCTTTTGGCTGGGCACAGTCTGCGCCGGATTTTAAAGAACTTCTGGATAGTGCAATGGTTCGGGACTCGAACCTGAAAATGCAGATTACCCAAAACAAACTTACCGATCTTGATGAACATAAATTAAAAGATATCTTTCTTCCTACTCTGGAATTAAGCGGTAAAGCAGGTTACCTTAACGGAACAGCAAGACTTACGTCCCCAGAAATTAATCTCGCTCCTTTTATCAATATTGCTGAAGGCGCTTTCAATAACAACTTCAATGTATCCGGATTTTCAGGAGTTGCTAAGGCAGAAGCTAAAATGCTTGTGTATTCCGGTGGAAAGGTAAAATACCTGAAAAAAGCCGTTGAAGAAAAGAAAAAATCTGAAGATGTCCTGCTGGAAAAATCCAGAGATGAGGTGGTAGCAAGTATTTCCAGAGCTTATGACCAACTGGCACTTATTCATCAATCTAAAAAGGTTTTGGATGAAAGCAAAAGAAGGCTGGATATCAATAAAAAAACAGCGGATAAAGCCTTAGGATACGGTCTGATTACTCCTTACGATCACAAAAAAATTGAACTGGCTCAGGCTACTTTAAATGCAAAAGTGGTAGAATATGAAGGGAAAAAAGAATTACTGCTTACCCAGCTTTATATTTTAACGGGAATTAATAAGGAACGTCTGAGAATGATAGATCCAACCTTAACTCCTGTAGAACTTCTTGCAGCAGAAAGAGGAATAGAACAGAGAGCGGAAGTTCGAGCACTTGAACATGGAATTGCAGCAGCAGATTATAAAATAAAAGCAGAAAGAACATGGATGATTCCAAAAGTGCAGCTGATGGCCTCTGCATATTATATCGGGCTCTATGGAAACCATATCAAAAGTTCTGAAAATATAGTACCTGCTGTTCCCATTCTTGGATATGAAGGCAAGAAACTGGATTGGAGTCCTAATAACATCAATATTTTTCCTTTAATCACTGCCGGAGTTGGATTTAAATGGGAGATTTTTGATGGTAAAGAAGGAAAACATGCCGAAGAAACCGCTAAAGTAGGGAAAGAAGTACTGCAAAATCAAAAAGAAGATGCATTAAAGAAATTATCGCTGAATTTGGCTAATAATCAAACCAATTATGATATTGCAACAGCTCAGATCACTTTAAAAGCTAAAGAAAAAGAATTGGCTAAAAGTGCATTGGTACAAGCTGAAAAAGAATTCAGATACGGAATGAGCAAATCATCCCAACTTATTGATGCGGAAAACGATCTTGAAGCCTCAGAGCTGGAATACCAGAATGCGATCTTCAATCAGAGAAGAGCAGGAATAGAGCTTATGAGAGCTACTCAGGAACTGGATATTACTAAATTTTATTTAATCCCATAAAAATTAAAATGATGCATAAAAATATAGCTATAGTCTTTGCTTCTCTGTTTTTACTGGGAAGTTGTGACAAGAAAAATGAAAAAATTAAAGAACCTGAAGGTAAAACGAAAAAAGATGTCATCTCTTTTGCTCCTAAAGTAACCGGAAGGATTTTAAAAATATATGTCTCCGAAGGACAGACGGTAAAAAAGGGAGATACCCTGGCACAGCTTGATGTTCCGGAAGTATCAGCAAAAATAGCCCAGGCTCAAGGGGCTGTTAGTGCTGCTACAGCTCAGGAACAAATGGCTAAAAATGGAGCAACACCGGATCAGTTGAAGCAACTTCAGGCCAAATATAAAGGACTGAAAGAACAATATGAATTTGCTCAGAAATCGTATAAAAGAGCCAACAATATGTTCCGTGATAGTCTGATGTCTCCACAAGCACATGATGAAATCTATGCGAAACTTCAGGGAGCAAAAGCTCAATACGATGCTGTCGTTGCAGAATTAGATGATGTGAACAGAGGTACCCGTTTCGAAAAAGTAGAAATGGCCGCTGGACAGGCTTCTCAGGCAAAAGGAGCATTACAGGAAGCTAATGTAGCGTACTCAGAAAGATATATCATTGCGACCAATGATATGGAAATTGAAACCATCAGTTTAAATCCGGGAGAATTGGCAACTGCAGGTTTTGCTTTGTTCAACGGATATATTCCTGAAAGTACTTATTTCAGATTTACAGTTCCTGAAAGTGCTATTTCAAAATACAAAAAGGGACAGAATGTAAATATGCAGGTAGTTTACAACAAAGAAAATCTGGAAGGATCTGTTGTATACATCAAGCAGCTTACAAGATATGCAGATATTACTACCGCTTATCCTGATTATCAGTTGCAGGATGCTGTTTACGAGATTAAAGTAAAACCTACGGATATGAATAAGGCAAAGAGTCTTTTGGTGAATGCCAATGTTATCCTGAAATAATTTGAAACGAAACAGAAGGCACCTTTAGATGTGCGGCTGATCATTTAAAACATTAAAATATACAGATGAAAGAATTTTTCCGTCTTTTAAAACGTGAGTTCAAACTTTTTATCGGCAATTCTACCTTAAGAACGGTGTTCTTTTTGGCACCAGTCTTTTATGCTACCTTGCTGGGGTTTGTCTACCAAAGCGGAAAAGTTGAAAATACACCTGTATTGGTAATTGACAGAGATAATACACCATTGTCCAGTCAATTAACTGAGATGCTGGATGATAATAAGAGCATCAAAGTGATAAGATATTTACAGGAGCCTTTGAGCATCAAAGATGAGGTAATCCGTCATGAGGCAGCGGCAGTTGTTATTATTCCGTCTCGTTTTGAAGGAGATATGCTTCAGAAAAAATATCCAGAGCTCAATGTTTATGTGAATACAGGAAACGTTTTGACAGCCAATTTTGCATCCAAAGCACTCCAGCTGACGATAGGAACTTTCTCTGCCGGAGCATCCATCAAAGCGCTACAGAAAGCAGGAATGCCTGCAGCAAAAGCTGTTACACAATATGAGCCATTTAAAACCAATTATATTACCCTTTTCAATACGACCAGTAATTATCTTATTTTTATGTGGCCTGCTATGTTGGCCGTAGTATTACAACAGGTGATTTTATTGGCAATGGCAGTCAGTTTCGCGGCAGAGTTCCAAAGAGGTTCTTTCGTAAAAGAATATGTGAAAATGAAAAAATGGGCATTTCCTACCATGTTGATTAAGGTAATTCCTATTTGGGTATTTTCCATTCTTATTGTGAGTATCTATTATTTGATGCACATGATTTTCAAAGTGCCAATGCCGGAAGGAATACTCAATTTTATTCTTTTAACTTCTGTTTTTGTAGGTTCAGTTTCTTTCCTTGGAGTGTTTATCAGTATTCTGATCCCAGATGCGCTGAAAGCTACACAGATTCTTATGGTTATTGCTTCACCGGCGTTTATCATCAGTGGTTTTACGTGGCCTTTAAATGCGATGCCTGCATTTGTACAGTTTATCGCAAATATCATCCCACTAACCCCTTTTTTACAAGCCTTTAAAATTCTATTGATTCAAAAAGGATCTGTAGAGCTTACTTTTCCTTATCTGGAGCATTTAAGTATTCTTTTAGTCGTTTATGCTATTATAGGATGGATTGCTTTAAAGATTAAGCTTTGGTTTATTTTCAAAAAAGCAGCTCCACAGGAAATTGAAAGGGAAGGAATTTCAGAAGAAGAGGAATAAGCAGTACAATTTCGATTGTATATGATTTTTATAAAAGTACACGGGCAAAAATTCTTTGAATTTTTGCCCGTGTACTTTTTTCATTGAAAGAATGATGAAAATAACAAAAGCAAATAAATAGTAAATCAATATAACTTATATTCTCAAGATTCAAATACTCTTCAATACTTACACCCGTAAACTCATCAACCCGAATCTCGAATCCCGAACTCTCAATCCTGAAACAAAAAAATCTCTCCGCATAAAAATCAAACAAAAAAACTGATATATTTGTCTGTAGTAAAAACAGATCGTATATGGAAAATGTATTTGACGCAAAAGACGCTCAAAACTATATTGATAGGATAAACAAGCTGGTGGAAGATACTCATGGATTATGGGGAAAAATGACGGTAGATCAAATGTTGGCGCATTGTAGTGTAACGTATGAAATGGTGTACGAACCGGAAAAACATAAAAAACCTGGAGCTATTGCCAAGTTTATTTTAAAGACTTTTGTAAAACCTAAAGTAGTAGGTGAAAAAGCATATCCGAGGGACTCCCCAACAGCTCCTCAATTCTTGGTAACAGGCAGAAAAAACTTTGACGAAGAGAAGATAAGATTAATTGGTTTTATTCAAAAAACACAACAATTAGGAGCAGATGCATTTGATGGTAAAGAATCTTTTTCCTTTGGAAAGTTAACTTCACAAGAGTGGAATAATATGTTTGCAAAACACCTGAACCACCACCTCTCTCAATTTGGAGTTTAAAAAAATCACTATATGAAAAAACTTTTATTGCTCTTCATGCTGGCGGCCAATTTTGTATTGGGGCAAATGCCGGATATTTCAAACACTTGGCTGAATAACAGTAAACCTTATATCGGAACGATTGGAAATAAGGGACAGGAACTGAAGCTTAAAATCAATATTTCTGAGCAGAATAAAAAGAATGATCAGGAATATTTCGTTTCAGGATATTCTCTTGTAGATACCAACTATGCAAAATTTGAAGGTAAAATTTCTATTCTAAAATATAAAGATGCCAAAAAGCAAGGAACTATATTTGGTGAATATGAAATGGCAGAAGAGAATAAAGGAAAACATTCAGGAGTCTTCAAAGGACGTTTCGTTTATAATTTTAAATGGAATAGAAAAACTGAAAAAATAGAAGGACAATATATAGAGTTAATTGGTGACTGGAAAAGCTATGATGGAACTCTTGAGCTGAAAACCCGTTTGAAAAATCAGTAATTCTTTAAAAATATTTCATCTTAAATGATCGACTGATTATTAAAGACAATAATTTCTAAAAAAGGCTTTGCCATCAATTTTAAAAATATGAAACTAGGAGCATTTTCAATCAGCCTCAGTGTAAAAGATCTTCAGAAATCCAAAGACTTTTACGAGAAACTGGGATTTACAATCATGGCTGGAAGCACAGAACAAAACTATCTGATCATGAAGAACGGATCTACTTTAATAGGTTTGTTTCAGGCAATGTTTGATGGGAATATGTTGACATTCAATCCGGGTTGGGATCAGAATGCTCAGAATCTTGAGTCTTTTGATGATGTACGTGAAATCCAACAGAGTTTAAAAGAGGGTGGGATAGAAATTGATAAAGAAGCTGATGGAAATACTTCAGGCCCGGAGCATATCTATCTGAAAGATCCGGATGGAAATATGATTCTGATCGATCAGCATAGGTAGACAAAATTCAAAACAAATTAAAACTTAACTCATAAAAAACAATCATGGCATCAGTAAACGTTTATTTAACATTTAATGGGAACTGCAGAGAAGCGTTCGACTTCTATAAATCAGTTTTTGGAGGAGAATATCCTTATATCGGAACTTTTGGAGAAATGCCTCCAATGGAAGGAAAAGAACTTCCTGAAGAAGATAAGAATAAGATCATGCACGTTACCCTTCCTATTTCTAAAGAAACAATGTTAATGGGAAGTGATACAGGCGGAGAATGGGCTTCCAACTTCAAAGAAGGAAACAATTATTCGATTTCCATTAATGCAGAATCTAAAGACGAAGCAGAGAAATTATTCAATGGTCTTTCTGCAGGGGGACAAGTGACCATGCCATTAGCAGATACATTCTGGGGTGCTTATTTTGGAATGTTTACCGATAAGTTCGGGATCAATTGGATGGTTAATTATGATGACCCTGCCAAAATGCAGCAACATCCATAAGATTACTATTTTGTATCTTAAATATAGTTATAAGTTACCGGCAGTCATACTGCCGGTTTTTTATTTGATATTATATTTGCATCCCGAAAATTTTTAAATTTGGATAAAGACAATAACATTAATTAAAAATAGAATGATGAAATTTACCGTTGAAGATATTAAAACTGAACATCAAAAAGTGAAAAGCGGAGCAGATTTTCCACAATATATAAAAGCCATAAAAAATCTTGGAGTTTCTCATTATACCTCTTTTGTAGCAGATGGAAATACAGAATATTTTGACGGAAATAATGAATCTGCCCATACAGGAAGTAAGTATGATAAGCTTATCATAGCTGAAACAGTAAATCTTGAAAATTTTAAAACAAGATTAAAGCTTCATCAGCAGGGAGGTACAGATTACATCACATTCTGTAAAGACTGTGCAGAAAATGGAGTAGAGGGCTGGGTAATGGATTTGACGGCAATGACTTGTAGCTATTTTGATAATGACCGAAGAAATGTATTGGTAGAACAGATTCCGGGTTAAAATAGCAGGAACTGGAACAAAGTATCAGGTTTAAAGTTATTTACTATAATAACCTTGATGTAAATCTCTCATAAAAATATAGTTTGCTATTATTGATTTAAAATATTAATTTTGTTAAAAACGATAGATAATAGTAATTGATAAGCATGAGAAAGGTTTTTACGAAGTTGGCATTCACCGTATTGAGTTTAGGATCTGTTTTGACAATGGCACAAAAAAGTGATCTGGGTGCCTGGTATATGTATTTTGGAAATAATAAGATCAGTAAAAAACTGAATTGGCATAATGAAGTACAGTATCGAAATTTTGATGCTATTGGAGATTTGGAACAGCTCCTGATCCGTACCGGAATTGGATATGATCTGACCGAAAACAACAATAACGTCTTATTGGGATACGGATTTATCCTGAGCCAGCCTTATGTGAAAGGAGATAAAAAAGAAAATATAGAACACCGAATCTTCCAGCAATATATTACCAAACAGAAGTTCGGACGTTTTAACCTTCAGCATCGCTATCGTTTGGAAGAACGCTTTCTGGAAGATGATTTTAGAATGAGATTCCGTTATATGATAGGATTTAATATTCCGATCACTCAAAAAGAAATGTTGCCGAAAACACTGTATGCATCGGTATACAATGAAATTTTCCTGCATTTCAACAGTCCTGTTTTTGATAGAAACAGAGTCTATGGAGCCCTGGGATATGTGATTAATAAAAACATGCGGATTGAAGCCGGATATATGAATCAGATTCAGGAAAACAGAAACCGAGGACAAATTCAGATTGGTTTTTATAATAATATACCATTTACCAAAAACTGATTTTGACCATTTCTGAATGCGTTGATGAAAACTATTATCGAAAGAGATTAATTGAAATTTAATACAAAAAAATAACACATATGCATTCAGGAAAAAGATTTGGCGCACGGGAATTTATCAACTGGACACGCCGCAGTATTTATGCCTTAATTGTATTGGCAGCCATTCCTACAGTACTGTACTTTTTAGGATGGAAATTTCTTTCTGTGCCCTGGCAGCCTATTGCGATCATGGGAACTGCTGTTGCTTTTATCGTAGGATTTAAAAATAATGCCAGCTACAGCAGACTTTGGGAAGCGAGGCAGATCTATGGTGCGATTATTAATGACAGCCGTAGTTTTGGATATATCCTGAGAGACTCTCTTAGAAGCAAAGATCCAAATAAAGTAAAGGAGATGTTCCTTCGTCATTATGCATGGCTTACTGCACTTAGGTTTCAGCTTAGAGAACCAAGGGTATGGGAAAATACAGGAACAGCACAGTTTGATGAGTATGCTAAAAAATATGAAATTCCGGAGAGGCTTTCTAAGCTGGATGATGAATTGAAAAAATACCTTTCAGAACAAGAACTTCAATATATTCTGGGTAAAAAGAACAGAGCAACACAATTGATGGCTAACCAAAGTAAAGAGCTGTCTGAAGCTTATGAAAAAGGAGAAATCAATGACTTTCAATGGACGCAGATTAATCAACAGCTGGTAAAATTTACCGATAGTCAGGGAAAAGCAGAAAGAATTAAGAATTTTCCTTATCCAAGAAATTTTTCCTCCATCACAACATACCTTTTGTTGCTTTTCATTGTCTTTGTTCCTTTTGGATTATTAAAGGAGTTTGATAAACTCGGTGAAGGTTCTATGGTTGAAGGATGGACTATCTGGTTCAATATTCCTTTCTCGTTATTGGTAACATGGTGTTTCCATACCTTGGATAGTGTAGGAGAAGCATCGGTGAACCCATTTGAAGGAAGTGCTAACGATGTTCCCATTACTCAGATCAGCCGTACCATTGAAATTGATATGAGAGATATGCTGGATGAAACTGATCTTCCGCCAGCCATCACTCCAAAAAACAATATTGTGCTTTAAATTAAAAAAGATTAAGAAATCTGCTCTACCTGCGTGAGATAAAACAAACTCAGTTCAGACCATTAATCTTAACAAAAAAATACTTAAAAAACTAAATCAAAATGATTCACAGTTATGTTATAATATCCATTGTAGTCTTATTGTCTGTAATGATATTGGTAATGATTGGGCAAAAACTGAAGGTAGCTTATCCTATTTTTCTTGTGATTGCAGGATTGCTGATAAGCTTTGTTCCAGGGATGCCCCGCGTAGAAATAGAACCTGATCTTGTATTTCTGATTTTTCTTCCTCCTATTTTATTTGAAGCCGCATGGTTTACGTCATGGCAGGACTTTCACAAATGGAGAAAACAAATCTTTTCTATGGCATTTGGATTGGTGTTTTTAACATCAATCGTGGTTGCTTATCTTTCATCTTCCATTATTCCGGGACTTACCGTAGCGATGGGATTCCTATTGGGCGGGGTAAATTCTCCACCAGATGCCGTAGCAGCAACTTCGGTACTGAAACACATGAAAATTCCTAAAAAAATCACCAATATTTTGGAAGGAGAAAGTTTGATTAATGATGCATCCAGTTTAATTGTATTCAAATTTGCACTTGCAGCAGTTATTTCAGGACAGTTTATCTGGAGAGACGCTATTCAGGATTTCTTTACCATGGCTATTGGTGGAATTGCAATGGGAGTTGCCGTAGGATTCTTGTTTGGTGCATTGTTGAGAATTATTCCTACAAACTCTAATATAGATACGGTTATCACCCTGATTGTTCCTTACATTATGTATGTGGGAGCAGAACATTTCCATTTTTCAGGAGTATTAGCTGTAGTGGCGGGAGGTTTATTGATGTCTTATAACTCTCATTGCTATCTCAGTCATACCTCTAGGATACAGTCCGGGAACGTTTGGAGTGTGTTAATATTTCTGATGAACACCATTATTTTCATCCTTATCGGTCTTGAATTGCCAATCGTGGTGGAAGGGTTGACGGATTATACGGTTTCAGAAGGGATTTTCTATAGTGTAGTAATTGGTGGTGCGATTATCGGAACAAGAATCGTATACAGTTATGCATTAATGTATTTTCCAAGAATTTGCTCTAAAGAATTAAGGTTAAAAGTTCCGAAACCAGATTGGCGCGAACCCTTTATTATCAGCTTTGCCGCGATGAGGGGAGTGGTTTCATTGGCAGCAGCATTATCAATACCTGCATTTTTACCCAATGGAGATGCATTTCCGCACCGAAATATCATTTTATTTGTAACTTTCGTTATCATCTTAATTACGTTAGTTGGGCAAGGATTACTGCTTTCTCCAATCCTGAAAGTATTAAATATACAGGATGCCGGAAGCGAATTACCGGAAGAAAAACAAGAAGTAATTCTAATGCGTAAGCTTAAAGAAACAGCTTTACATAAGCTGGATAATGACTTTTCTGAACTGGCGGTCTCTAACAGTCTTGTACGCCACCAAAAACATAAACTGGAAAATGAAATGATGCTGATGGCTGATAAAGCCCAGTGTATGGCTTCTACCGGAGATTATGTGACAGCAATTAATGAGAATAAAGATGTTCTTCGTCAGATCATTCAAGCACAGAGAAATGAATTGCATAGAATGAAAAGAGAAAAAATATTTGATGACCATGTGATGAGAACCATAGAAATGCAGCTGGATTTTGATGAAGCAAAAATTACCGGATTCTCACATGGGTAATAAGAAAACTTTACGATAAAGTAAAGATATAACGACAAAAGTCACAAAAGGATTTAAGCTAAGTTTAAAATTAAGGTTAACTTGCGTAAGCTCACAAAGGGAAGATCTGGAGATTTTCAAAATAAAAGAGCTCTTTTCAATAGCAAGAATATTACCTTTGAAATAACTAAAGTATCAAGATTCTTTTGTGACTTTTGTAGTTAAAATAGTTTGTTAAAACTTTAAAAATATGAATACACCAATCATTGTTCAGTACAAAATCAATGCTCCAGTCGAAAAAGTTTGGAAAGCATTAACGGATAAAAATGAAATGAAGTCCTGGTATTTTGATATTCAGGATTTTGAACCGGAAGTAGGAAAGATATTTAATTTCTACGAACCGGGAGGTGAAAATAAATACCATCATCAAGGAGAAGTCTTGGAAATTATTCCCCATCAGAAATTAAAACATACCTGGTCTTATCCTGATTTTTCAGAGCAAAAAACAACGGTAACCTGGGACTTGCAATCTGATAATGATGGAACGCTGGTGAAGTTAATTCATGAAGATATTGAAAATTTCAAAGACTTAGGAGAAGGATTTTCGAGAGAGAATTTTATAGGAGGCTGGAATGCTATTTTAGGAACAAGTTTAAAGGAATATTTAGAAAAGTAAAACATGATAGAATTACAATTGTTCAACATCAATGATGCTCCGGCATTGATTTCAAATATTAAAGATAAAAAAGAACTTCTTCAATTTGCAGGCCCAATGTATCATTTTCCTTTAACTGAAGATCAACTTAAAATGGATTTGTCTGATGAAAACAGAACCCTGTTTAAAATAGTGGATGTTGAGCATCAGAGTACAATCGGACATGCTCAGATATTTTTAAAAGATAACACTTTTTTGTTGGGAAGAATTTTAATTTGGGATGAAAACAATAGAGGAAAAGGCTATGGCAAAAAAGTTATGCAGGAACTTCTGAAATATGGATTCAGGAACTTTAACAGGAAAGTTGCTGAATTGAATGTCTACGACTGGAATACCGGAGCTATTGAATGTTATAAAAAAGTAGGCTTTATCATTGATCCGGAAATTAAGAATGAAGTGAAGATTGATAATGAAACCTGGGTTTCAGTCAATATGAAAATTCACAGGAATACTTTTGTACAATAGAAGCGATGAGCAGATTTACCGGGTTTCGTCCCATGTTATGGACGGCAAATCTAGATGAAACCATTGGGTTTTATATCCAAACTCTTGGTTTTGAGCTGCTGGGAAGAAACGATGAATGGCATTGGGCTTCCCTTCGAAAAGATGATGTATATATTATGATTGCGTTGCCTAATAAAGATGAAAACCCTGATACCATAGGCTTTACCGGATCATTTTATTTTAATGTAGATAAAGTGGATGAATTATGGGAAGATCTTAAAATAAAGGCTAAAATTTGTTATGAAATTGAAACTTTTGAATGGGGAATGAGGGAATTTGCAGTATATGATAACAATGGATATATACTACAATTTGGTGAACCCGTGGATAATATTGGTAATACGGAATAAAATTTGCTATTTTTGGGGAAATATTTAGAAAGTCAATGAAAAAAAATATAATAGCGGGTTTCGCAGCAATCTTATTACTGGCATCTTGTAACAAGGATAAAGAGATTCTTGATACATTAAATACTTATAATAACTCTATGGTAGAGAAAGGATATCATTTCGGTGATAAACTTCAACTTCCAAAAGAAGTGACAGAAAATGCAGAAAGCGTAACCATTAGTTTTGGAGATAAAGAAACATCAGATTTAACGATTGATCCAAAGTTTTTTACTTTAGGAGACAATGCGGTTACTTTTAATATCAAAACAAAAGGTGGAGAAACCTTGAACCAGGATGCAACGATCAACGTATTTGCGAAAAATCCTGAAAAAAATATTGCTTACCAGATTGTAGCAGAATATCCTCACGATCCTAAAAACTTTGTACAGGGATTTCAGGTGGAAGGAAATACAATCTATGAAAGTGATGGGCAAAACGGATCTTCACAAATCTTAAAATATACGCTGGGAACAACAACTCCGCTCGCTTCTACCAAACAGGCTCCTGAAGATTTTTCAGAAGGAAGTACTATTGTAGGAGATAAAGTATACCAACTGACTTGGCAAAGTAAAAAAGGGTACATCTATGATAAAAGTTCCCTAAAACTTCTTTCAGAATTTGCTTATCCAAACGTATTGGGTGAAGGTTGGGGATTAACGTATGATGGGAAAAACCTGATCGCATCAGACGGAAGTAAACTTTTATATTTCCTGGATCCAAACAATCCTTCAAAGCTTATTAAGTACATTGCAGTAGCAGGAAGCTCACAGGCTTACGATCAACTGAATGAGTTGGAATATCACAATGGATTTGTGTATGCAAATGTATGGCAGAAGCCTATTATCCTGAAAATTAATCCCACAACAGGAGAAGTTGTAGGTACATTTGATTTCACAGAAATTGCGAAACAAAATACCAAAGGAACAGATGATGTTCTGAACGGAATTGCTTTCAAAGGAGAAAATATGTTGGTAACAGGAAAGAACTGGCCGAAAATTTATGAAGTTCAATTGAAATAATTATTGATAATCATCTTATAAAAATAGCGTTCCTTTGGGTTGCGCTATTTTTATTATTAGAGCTTATAAAATAGATATTAAAACAATGAAAAACTTTATCAGATTAAATCTTATAGTTAGTTTTGCTGCAATACTTTTGTTGACATCCTGTAATAAAAATAAAGAAATGATGAATGCTCTTGCAGACTATAATACTGCAAAAGAGAGCACGGGATATCACTTTGGGGATAAGCTTCAGCTTCCAAAAGAAGTTACTGATAATGTAGAAAGTATTACTATTAGTTTCATGCAGGGAGAAAGTTCAAACTTAATTATAGATCCTCAATTTTTTAGTTTGGGAGATAATAAAGTTGTTTTTGTTATTAAAGCTAAAAATGGAGAAACTTTTAATCAGGATGCAACAATCAATGTATTTACAAAAGCTAAAGAGAAAAATGTTGCCTATCAGATTGTAGCAGAGTATCCTCATAATCCTGCTCATTTTATAGAAGGTTTTGTACTTGAAGGAAATACGGTTTATGAAAGTGATGGGTTGGAAAAAGAATCTCAACTGATAAAATATACTTTAGGAGCTACAGCTCCTTCTATTATAAGAAAGCAGCCCGCTGATATCTTTTCGGAAGGCTGTACAATAGTTGGTAATAAGGTATATCAACTTACTTACCTTAATAAAATTGGTTTTGTCTACGATAAAAATACATTAGAAAAACTGTCGGATTTTCCTTTACCTAATGTAATTGGAGAAGGTTGGGGGTTGACTTATGATGGGAAGGATCTTGTTGCAACAGACGGTTCAAAATATCTTTATTTTCTTGATGTAAATACTCCTTCTAAAGTTATTAAAACAGTTGGGGTAGCTGGAAATACAGAAATATATGAGCATCTTAATGAACTTGAATATCATAAAGGCTTTATTTATGCCAATATTTGGCATAAACCTGTCATTGTAAAAATTGATCCTAAAACCGGAGAAGTCGTAGAAAGATATGACTTTACAAAACTGACGAGTGAAAATGATCAAGGAGATAGTGAGCATGTTCTGAACGGAATAGCTTTTAAAGGCGATAACATGTTAGTAACAGGGAAAAACTGGGCGAAAATTTATGAAGTTGCCTTTAAGTAATTAAAAGTGTAAATTGCTGGCATTCTATTTTGAAAGAATATTTTAATATAAGATAAAACATTGAAAGTAATCTATCTGATATCCCTTTTCATCTTCTGTACCTCTGCGGCGCAGAACATTTTGCCTTTAGATACCTTGAAGCTAAAAGAAGCTAAAGATATGCTCGCGGATGATTACGGAAATCTATATATCTATAAAAATAAAGACTTTAGCTTTACAAAGTATGACTCTTTAGGGAAACAGATCGGGAAAATGATGCTTACAGTTCCTTATAAAGTACAGACGGTACAAAACCCTTTGAATGTACCTTTGTTCTCGGAAAATGCCCAGGAAATGAAATTTGTAGACCAAAATATGAATGAAATCCAGCGTATAGATTTTAAGCAAAAATTTGGTTTTATCAGAATGGCTTATGCCGAAGATTTGCAGCAGCTATGGTTGCTGGATGATAGTACAAAACGCCTTATACAATATAATTTCAGAAACGATACCACGATCAATTCATTTCCTTTTGATATCAGTTTTGAAGACCTGATGGATTTGTTGGTATATGAAACGAAAGTATATATTCTTACCAAAAAACATATCAGAATTTATAATCTGAAATTTGAAAAGCTTTTTGAAGCCCCTGTGGATAACGGAAAGCGATTCAGAAGAGAAAATGATAATATTTTGGTGGTGGGCAATAATTCAATTTTAAAATATGTTCCGGAGAAAGGGATGAGTGTTATTTTTGATGCCCCCGATGCACAAATTGTGGATAAAAACATCCTTTCTTATTTTGAAATCAAGGGAAACAAGCTTTATCTTTACAGCCTTGAAAAAGTAAAGAAAGCCAGGCAGCAAAAACAACAGGAAGCTGAACTTCAGTCCATAGAGCAATCTGCTGGAAAACCTGCAGAAAATACCGAAGCAAAATCCAATGGAGGAGGGACAGAAAAGAAAACTCCTGAGAATACATTGGAAAAGTTGGTTGAAGAAACTTCCGAAGTTCAGGCAGCAGGCTTAGAAAAGCTTATCAATTAATCAGTAAATACAAGGAAAAAGAATTATGCATATTGCAGTTACAGGAAACATTGGAGCAGGAAAAACAACTTTAACTACGATGCTTTCTAAGCATTACGGATGGGATGCACAGTTTGAAGACGTAGATCACAATCCTTATCTGGAAGATTTTTATTCAGATATGAGCAAGTGGAGCTTTGCACTGCAGGTGTATTTTCTGGGAAGCAGATTTCGCCAGGTAAAAGAAATCAGAGAAAGTGGTAAAAATATTATTCAGGATCGTACTATTTATGAAGATGCTCACATCTTTGCAGAGAACCTTAATGATATGAACCTTCTTTCAGACAGAGATTTCAATAATTATTCATCTGTTTTTGACCTGATGAAGTCGTTTGTTTCAGCACCGGATCTTTTGATTTATCTGAAATCAGATGTGCCTAATCTGGTAAAGAAAATCTACAAAAGAGGACGTGAATACGAAGCGTCTATCAGCATTGAATATCTTTCAAAACTGAATCAGAAGTATGAAAAATGGATTTCCAACTATACAGAAGGAAAACTTCTGATAATTGAAGTAGATGATCTTGATTTCGTAGAAAAACCGGAAGATTTTGGATTGATTCTGGAGAAAATTGAAACAGAATTACACGGTTTGTTTTAACAAACTTTTATCAGAGTATTAAGACAACATCCATTGAATTCTTGTTAAATTTGTAATCAACAAGTTTAATTTTTTTAAAATAATTAGAAATGTTAGTTAAGGTTTTACATAACGGAAACTGTTCAAAATCAAATGCAGTATTAGAATACCTGGATGAAAACGGAGTATCTTTTGAGATCATCAATATCATAGAAGATCCTTTAAGTATTCTGGAGATTAAAACCGTGTTGAAAAAACTTAACCAAAGTGTTTTTCATATCATTCGTAAAACAGATAAACTATATATCGAAAACTACGCAGACAAAAATTATTCTGAAGAAGAATGGATCAAAATTCTGTCTGAAAATCCATCACTGATCCAGAGGCCAATCTTGGTAAAAGGTTCAGTAGCGATGCTGGGAAGACCTATTGAAAATGTGAAGTTCTTTATTGAGAAATAATCATTATACATATAAAATAAAAAAAGTCCGTTTTAACTTGTAAAACGGACTTTTTTATGTTCCCAGAAATACGATGCTGTTGGAAATTGAAAGCTTTAATGACCTTTTGGTGTTTTCTTTTTGTTTCCTTTGGGTTGTTGGATAGTATAGTACAGTGCCTCCAGTTCTTTTGGAGGATAACCGGCATCAAATATAGCAGAAGTGTAGGTGGTACCTCCTGAAGTAATGATTAAAGTAGCAGATAATGCCTGGTCGGAATACCTCCCTGTCGTAGGAGCTTTAAAGCTTGATATTTTGGAAAGATCAAGAGCTCCTGCTTGTCTTGCAATTTGTTCCCACTCAGAAGGATTCATTGCATATTTTGTAGAATCATCATTGGATATGCTGATTTTATAAGTTGGTGTAAAAATAGAATTATGGTTAATTCCTCTTGTTCTTTCTGTTAATTGTATTTTTTCTATTTTTTGTTGTTGAGATGTATTAGTTGATTTTGCTATATTACTTTCGTTTTTGTTTTGATTTGCACAGCATATTGCTGATATTATTAAAATAATGCTTCCTAATGTTGAAAATATTCTCATTGTATTTTTTTTTATGTTATTTGAATTTTTGTTAAATAGTTGCTTTTTTAATGTATTTAATTATATATATTTGCTAAATTATAAAAAATATACTAATGAAAAACTCTATTATTTTTAAATCCTCCTTAGCTGTATTATTTTTTATGGGGGTAGGATTTTCAAATGCACAGAAGAGAGACGAAGGAAGACCTTCAAAAAAAGTGTGGGAGAAAAGAGAACTTGACTCTAAAGGAACAGAAAAATGCGGAACGGTTGAAAACGAAGAAAACTTACAGAAGAAGTTTCCGAAAAGATTATCTACAGAACAGTTTGAAGCATGGATTGCTCCTTTAATTGAAAAAGCGAAAGCAGACAAGTCTCAGATTGGGAATGTGATTACCATTCCAGTGGTAGTGCACGTTATTCACAGTGGTCAGAATGTAGGGGTTGCTCCTAATATTTCTGATACTCAGGTAATGTCTCAGCTTACTGTAATGACTAATGACTACAGAAGAAAAATTAATACTCCGGGGTATAATACCAATCCTGTAGGTGCTGATACTGAAATAGAATTTGTACTTGCAAAAGTAGACCCTAACGGAAACCCTACCAATGGAATCGACAGAGTAAACCTTTGTAGAGACTACTGGGGAAGAGGTGATGAAAGCCAGGGGTATACCAATTATCTTGACAGTATTGTAAAGACTAAAACCATTTGGGATCCAACCCAATATATGAATATGTGGAGCGTGGATTTTGCTGATAATGGTTTATTAGGATACGCTCAGTTTCCTTCTAATTCCGGGCTAGATGGCCTGAATGCCAATATGGGGCCTGCTATTACAGATGGAGTAGTTGCAGGATATTCTACATTTGGTAGTATGGATTATAATGATGGTACATTCATCATGCAGCCTGGCTATGACAGGGGAAGAACAATGACTCACGAAGTTGGTCATTTCCTGGGACTAAGACATATTTGGGGTGATGCCGATTGTGGTACTGATTTTTGTGATGATACGCCTACGGCACATACTGCAAACTATGAGTGTACCGATCCTATACCGAGTTGTGATAGTCCGAACATTTTTGAAATGGTTGAGAATTATATGGACTATACCAATGACACCTGTATGAATATCTATACTAACGACCAGAAAACAAGAATCAGAACGGTAATGAACAATTCTCCAAGAAGAATGGAGCTGAAAGCATCTACTAAAGATCAGCCAATTGCTTTATTCCCAAATGATGCTGAAATAAAATATGATGGTGGATGTTCAGTAGGTGTTGTGAATTGCGGGCAAGGATCATTACGCCTGCTTATCACAAACAGAGGAACCAGTAATTTGACATCAGCTGTAATCTCTTATAGCATGAATGGAGGTGCTGCTCAGACATATAACTGGACAGGAAATCTTACTCAGGATAAATCAAGTGTGATCAATATTCCTGTTGGTGCATCTATAGCATCTTCACCGGTTTCTTTCTCAATTACTTCTGTAAATGGAACTACGGATCAGAGAAGTACTAACAATACTACGACTGGTAACTATGTAAAACCTGTTGCTCCTCAGTATTTTGCAACAACTACAGTTACCTTTAAGTTGCAAAGAGACAGATGGGGACAGGAGACAAGATGGAATCTTAAAAACAGCGCAGGACAGATTGTAAAATCAGGAAGATATGGTAATACCAATACCGGTGCTGCGGATCCACAACTTATTACTCAGGTGTGGGATTTACCTGAGGATTGCTATGTGTTTACAATATCTGATGATTTTGGTGACGGTTTAACCGGACAACTGGCAGGCGGAGTAACTGGATATGCAAAACTTACTACTGGTTCTAATGGTACAGGACAGACTATCTTTGAAGTGAATGGTGAATTCTCTTATGAAACCAAAGCGTTTACTACAAAAGAAAGTTTATCAACTTCAGAAACAGCTAAGAAAAACACTTTTGGAGTATATCCTAACCCGGTTAATGATATCCTGAATGTTACAGGTCTTTCTGGAGAATCCCAATTTGAAATTCATAATGCTGTAGGACAGATTGTGAAAAAAGGAAAGATTAATGATAGTAAGATTCATGTAGCTGATCTTGTAAAAGGAGTGTATGTGATTACAATTAATAATGCTAAAGTTTCAGAGAGCATTAAATTCGTTAAAAAATAAATACAACAATATTTAAGCTGATAAAACCGCCTCTCAATAGGGGCGGTTTTTATTATTTAAAAACGACTATATTTTTTGAAGGATTAAATTTATTAAAAGAATAAAAAGCATAAAAAAACCGTTTCATTTTGATCATGAAACGGTTTCTTTTTTACAATAGAATAACGCCTTCTATTTTTGCTACTTCTTTATAAATTTTCACTACCTGGTTTGCATCTAGCACAAATGCATTAATGTTGCAGGCTGTGTATTTTCCATTTTTGCTTTCGCGGTTTCCTAATGTAAATTTAATACCATCAAAAACTTTATAAATTTCAGTTAATTTTGATTGGTCTGTAGGGATGATAAATTTAAATAAATAATCCTCAGGAAAATCATGATGACCTTCCAGTTTCTCCTTTAAAGATTTGTAAAACTCTTCAGGATTTGCGTGTTGATTTCCTTGTAATATATCCATCTGCAATTGTTAATATAATATAAATATAACGAATTTTTTCCTATTTTCCAAACGGCCCTAATAGTGATTTAGAGTTCTGATGTTCGTAATCTTCGATGATATTGAAGAGTCCGCTTACCAGCTGCTCCGATGCAAGTTGGCTCAGTCCACCTGCGTTCACTGTATTTTTATTTCCTCCTAAAAGGTTACCAAGAAAATTACTTCCGGCAAGAGCTGTATTGATTGTTTTTACAATCCCATATTCATTCAGCTTCTCATCTACTTTGGGAGCAATAGCTGCAATAAGCTGTTGAGATGTTTTTTCCCTTAGGATCTGTGTTGCAGTAGTTCCGTCAATGATGCGGGTTACATCCTGAGCATTTAAACTGTTTACAGCTCCTTGTAAGATAGGTTTAGAGGTATTTACAGTATAGGCCGCTGCCTGGGCAATAAAATCTCTTTCTTTGGCAACTAATGAGGGGGCTACTTTTTCCAGCATAGAGTTGATTTCTCTTAGCTCTTTCGGAAGAGCCTTATCTACCATATTGTTTTGTAGGAAGGCTTCTTTATTGGTATAAACACCCATTCCTTTATCAATACCATTGAGTAGCATTCTTTTAATAATAGAGAGTCCCATATCGGAAGTGGCCAGTGTTGTACAAGATTGTACGGTGGTCGTAATAACAGCACCGGTTCCTATGATAAGAGCCGCTGCAATGATATATTTTTTCATTGATCTTTTTATTGCTTTTTTCAAAAACTGCACCAAAGGTAAATACTATTTTGTATTTAACAAAATATTAATGATTAGTGAATTATTTGGTGATCTTTTTTGTGAAAATCCTGATTTTGCCTTTGAAGATATGGTGGTGAAATGATAATTATTTTGGTTTTTAATTTGCAAAATATAATATTGTTGAGTTTTTTATTTAAAAAAATATAATATTTTTTGAATTTTTAAGATATGTTAACATGTTTCGGTTTTTTTTCTATTTTTGGCTAATGTCTTCATTTGAGAAATTGAATGCTTCAAAATGAGACAATGTTGAAAATCTGATTGTACGAATAAAATTGAAACTATATGAAACAAAGTAATGTAAAATATTCATGTCTCATTGCTGTTCTTTACTTCGGTATGAATGTCAATGCTCAGACTAAACCTAAAGATACTACTGCCAAAGAGCAGAAGATCGAAGAGGTGGTTCTGATTGGATATGGATCTCAGAAAAAAGAAAACGTGACCGGTAGTATCGGGGTCGTTTCTGCTAAAGATCTGGCTAATAAACCTAATGCCAATCCTCTTAGTTCTATACAAGGAAAAGTAGCTGGGGTTCAGATATTAAATTCCGGAGCACCGGGAGGCTCGCCAAGAGTGGATATCAGAGGTATTGGATCATTGACAGGTAAGACCGTTTTTATTGTAGATGGAATGATTACCGATGATATTTCTTTCTTAGGCCCTCAGGATATTGAATCTATGAGTATTTTGAAAGACCCTTCGAGTTTGGCCATTTATGGAGCAAGAGCATCCAATGGTGCTGTGATCATTAAAACCAAAACAGGAAGAGGAAAAAAACCGGTTTTCAATTTTAACTCCTATTTAGGAATTAAAACGGTAACGAATGTTCCTAAAATGGTTAATTCGGATCAGTATATACAGTTGTATAATGAGAAACTGATTAACGATAGTGCAATAGATCCTGTGTTTTTAGACAGATCGTCATATCCTGCTGATACCGATTGGTTTAAGCAAATTTTTAGAACAAGTATTATCAACTCTAACGATATTTCTGCTGCAGGATCGCTTGGAAAACTGAATTATTATGTAAGTGCAGGAAACCTACAGGATGAAGGAAACCTGGCTGCAGGACAAGGAATTAACTCAGGAAGCGGATTTAACAGATTTACTACCAAAGTGAATCTTAGTTATAAAATCACGGATAATATTACGATCGGAAACAATTTCACTTTTTCAAAAATGCGTACCGATAATGCGCTGAACCCTTTATTGGATGCTTATACAGCACCACCTATTAATCCGATCATCAATCCTTCTACAGGGGATTACCAATATTTTAAAATTCCTAACTCCAGAGCAAAATTAGATTTATACAGATCCCAAACCAGAGATGAAAGATTGTTGAATAATATCTGGGGAGAATATAAATTTTTGAAAGATTTTACTTTACGAATCAGTTATAGTACAGACAATATAAATTCGAATAAGTACGAATTTACTCCAACATTCTTGTATGCTCCTATTTCTGTGCAAACACCCAATAAATTGGTGACAAGAGATTCCAGAACGAGAAATTATATCTGGGATAATACATTAAGCTGGAAAAAAGGGTTTGGCAATCATAATCTAGAAGTATTAGCAGGTTTTTCCAGAACAAGAAACTCTTACTCTCAAGCCTATGCAGAAGCATTAAATGTAAACTACAACGGAAACAATTCTTCTCTGGATATTTCTAAGGGAACAGACATTTATCGAACAAATTTTGAATATAAAGGAAGAGATGTTATTCCGTATCATGATAGAATTCAATCTTTTTTTGGAAGAGTTAATTATGATTATGATGGAAAATACTTAGTGAATGCTTCGATTCGTAGAGATGGTACGTCTAAATATTCTGCGAATGACAGATCCCGTGTATTTCCGGCAGTAAGTGCTGGATGGGTGATTTCCAGAGAAAACTTTATGAGCCAGCAGAATGTTGTTAACCTTTTAAAATTAAGAGGAAGCTGGGGTAAACTTGGAAACCCGGATGTGCAGAGAGAATATACATTGAATACTACTATTCTTGATGCTGGAGCCTATTTCGGAAATTCCGGATATCCTGCACAAACAATAGACAGGGTGATAGATCCGAATATTGGCTGGGAAACCACAACAGGTAAAGATTTTGGATTGGAAATGGCCATGTTCAATAATAAACTTAAAATTGATGCTACTTACTTTGATAAAGATACCAAAGACGTAGTATATGGAATTGTTCAGGGAGCCGTTTCTGGTGCTTCTAACTGGAGTAACTATGTTACCAATGCTTATTCTTTTAATAACAAAGGATTTGAATTATCAGTCAGCTATGATGCTAAGATCAATGATCATATAAAGTTTGGGATCTATGGAAACATGACGACCCTTAAAAATAGAATTACTTCTGTAGCTAATAATTCTTATTTCAATGCAGGAGCAAGTCTATTTGGTAATTCGATCATTAGACTAGAAGAAGGACAGGCGGTAGGTTCTTATTATGGATATCAGGTAGTAGGTGTTTTCCAGAGTAAGGAAGAAGTAAATGCCTCTGCTGTTCAGAACGGAGCACAAGCCGGAGGATTTAAATTTGCAGATCTTGACGGAAATGGTGTAATAGACGTAAGAGATAAAACATTTTTAGGAAGTCCTATTCCAAAAGGAACGTATGGATTTGGATTGAATATGAATGTATACGACTTTGACTTCGCTATTGATTTCCAAGGTGTTTTTGGGAACAAAATTTACAATTACAACAGAGAGCAGCGTTATGGAAACGAAAGCTGGGATCTGGATTTCTATAATAACAGATGGCATGGTGCAGGAACATCCAATATGTATCCGATGGCAACCAATAACCAGGCTATTATTTTACCCAATAGCTTCTATGTAGAAGACGGAAGTTACATAAGAATCAGAAATATCCAAGTGGGGTATAACTTACCTACATCATTTGCAAAATCAATGGCTATTACCAAATTGAGATTATATGTAAGCGCTCAAAACCCTTGGACTAGCTTCAAATATAACGGATTCTCACCTGAAATCTTAAATACCGACAGAGTACAGATGGGTGTGGATAATAACATCTATCCAATTTCAGCAATTTATACTGTTGGGCTTAATTTAACATTTTAACAAGAAAGAATTATGAAAAAGATATTTTTATCAATCGCATTATTATCACTTGCAGCAAGCTGTAATGATTATTTAGATATAAAACAGGAAGGATATACGGAGGCTGCATCATTCTTCAAAACGCAGGATGATGCCATACAGGCAACAAGTGCTATTTATAGCTTTCTGAGAAGTTGGGAAAATTCGGCTTTTCCATATCAGTTTGTATTTGGAGTACCGGCAGATGATGTGGTTAAAGGATCTAACCCCGGAGATGCTTCTTTTATCAATGTATATGATAATTTTACTTATACTGTTAGTGATGAAGGGATCAGAGGATATTGGATCGGTCAGTGGCAAGGACTAAACAGTTGTAATCAGGTGATTACCAATGTTCCGAAAATTGATATGGATTCAGCCCTAAAAACAAGGTTGGTTGCTGAAGCAAAGATGTTGAGAGCATATATGTATTTTAACTTAGTAAGAATATATGGTGGTGTTCCTATTTTTGATGGACTTCAATCCAATTATAAAATTCCTAGAAACTCAGTAGAAGAAGTATATAACTTTATTATCTCTGATCTTACCAGCGCGGCAGCAATTCTTCCTCAGACCTATCCTGCTTCTGATTTGGGAAGAGTAACAAAAGGTGCAGCATTAGGCTTGCTTGCCAAGGTATATCTTTATAAAAAAGACTGGCAAAAAGCATATGATACCTCTAATCAGGTAATGGCGATGGGGTATGATTTAGATCCTGATTTCAACCATGTATTCAGACCATCAGGTGAATTTGGAAAAGAATCTGTTTTTGAAGTAAACTGTGATTGTATCCCTCCATTGAAAGGAAGTCAGTATGCAGAAGTACAGGGGGTAAGAGACCAGTTTGGCTGGGGCTTCTTTACTCCTTCAAGCGCTCTTGAAAATGCATTTGAACCTGGAGATATCCGAAAAGAACTGACTATACTTAGAAACGGAGAAACGACTCCGGAAGGAGATTTAATTGCGATGGGTGATCCTCAGTCCGTGACTACTTATAACCAAAAAGTATACGTACCAAAAGCATTGAATAAGAGTGCTTGTGGATACGGATCTATTCAGAATATCAGAATTTTAAGATTTGCAGAAATTCTTCTGATCAATGCAGAGGCCGCCAATGAACTTGGGAACACTGCTGCAGCGACTACGAATCTTAATAGAGTAAGAGCTAGAGCAAAATTAGCAGGAACTACTGCTGCAACACAAGTAGCTCTTAGAACCGCTATCTGGAATGAACGTAGAGTAGAATTAGCTATGGAAGGAGATCGTTTTGTAGATCTTGTAAGAACAGGACAAGCGGCTACAGTACTTGCTCCTTATGGATTCAAGACGGGGAAAAATGAATTATTCCCAATTCCATTTGATGCGATCACTGAAAGTGCTGGTGTATTTACACAGAACCCAGGATATTAACCAATAACCAAAAACTAGAGGAGAGTGAAAATTCTCCTCTAATTTTATAACCCATAACCCGATACCAATGAAAAGGACTCTATTATCAATTGCCGTAACTTCTTTATTCTTTACTTATTCTTGCAAAAATGCCCAGATTTTAAAACCGGAAACGGGTAAGAATAATGTAGTTAAAAGTACAGTCACAGACGAACAGCTAATGGATAAGGTGCAGAAGGATGCATTAAAATACTTTTGGGACTATGCAGAGCCCAATTCTATGCTGGGAAGAGAGCGTTACCATGAAGATGATATTTATCCGGATCATGATAAGCATGTGATTACCACTGGAGGATCAGGCTTTGGATTAGCAACCTTATTGGTAGGAGTGGAAAGAGGGTTTGTCCCAAGAAAAGAAGCCGTAAAAAGACTTACTCATATCATGGATTTTCTGGCTAAAGCAGATCGTCATAAAGGAGCGTGGTCGCATTGGATCAATGGGGAAACAGGTAAAACAGTTCCTTTCGGAAAGAAAGATAATGGCGGAGATCTTGTAGAAACAGCATTTCTTACTTCAGGGATATTAATGGTTCGTGAATACTTCAAAAATGGAAACGCAGAAGAAAAAGCATTAGCCGCAAAATGTGATGAACTTTGGAAAGGAATTCAATGGAACTGGTATACCAAAGGAGGAGAAAAAGTACTGTATTGGCACTGGTCACCGGAATACCAATGGGAAATGAATTTCCCACTTGAAGGCTATAATGAATGTCTGATTACTTATATCCTGGCTGCATCTTCACCTACTTATTCCATAGATGCCGAAACTTATTATAAAGGCTGGACCAGAAATGGAACCTACCTTACAGACAAAACAAAATACGGATTACCTCTGTATGTAAAACATAACTATGCCGAAGAATACGGCGGGCCACTTTTCTGGGCTCAATATTCATATATCGGACTTGACCCGACAGGATTATCCGATAAACTAGTGAAAAACTACTTTGATATTAATAAAAATCAAACCCTTATCGATTATAAATACTGCGTCGAAAACCCTAAACAATGGAAAGGCTATGGGCCAAATTATTGGGGACTAACAGCAGGATATACAAGAAACGAAGATGGAAGTACAGGCTATACCGCTCATATGCCAGGTAATGATAATGGAGTAATAACTCCTACAGCAGCTTTGAGTAGTTTTCCATACACCCCAAAAGAATCTATGGATTTTCTGAGATTTATTTATACTCAGAAACCTGAATTTATAGGTTCAGCAGGGCCTTATGATGCAACATCTATCAATTACAACAATTGGTTTACCCCAAGATATCTGGCAATTGATCAGGGAACAATAGCACCCATGATCGAAAATTACAGAACAGGATTTCTCTGGAAGCTATTTATGAATGCTCCGGAAATTCAAAAAGGATTGAAGAAGCTAAGCTTTCAATCTACAAAATATGGAATCAAATAATAAAGATATATCTCATTGATTTAGCAGGTGGCAAAGGTTTTATATGATCATTTAATCCCAGTAATTTGCTCAATCCGCACAATCTGCAATACAAATAAAAATAGGCAGCAGTCATATAAATGGGCTTTAGCCCATTTAAAATAAACAAAAACCAAATCCAATGGCTTTAGCCAAAACCAAATAACACTATGAAATTAAAACATATTCCCTTTTTATTGCTTCCGTTTTCCCTACAGCTGAATGCTCAGGAAATCAAAGCTGAATTGAACAAAGAGGTAAAACGTCAGGAGAAAATGTCCTATATACTGGATTATCCTCAAAATGTCAAAGGAAATGTCCCCTTGATCGTTTTTCTTCATGGCTCAGGAGAAAGAGGAAATAACCTTGAGTTGGTAAAAGCGCACAGCCCATTCACCTATAAAAATTTGATCAAAGAACCCGTAGCCATTTTAGCACCGCAATGTCCGGCAGATAGCTGGTGGGATACTGTCACAATATATAATCTGATTAAAGAAATTCAGAAAAAATATAAAATTGATGCCTCCAGAATTTACCTTACAGGACTTTCTATGGGCGGATGGGGAACTTTAAAGCTGGCGATGGAACATCCTGAGATGTTTGCCGCTGTAGTTTCAGTTTGTGCCCCTACAGATCAGGTGATGACCGCCAATATTCAACAATTTAAAGATTTGAATATGAAAATATTCCACGGAGGAATGGATGATATTGTATTGCCGGAAAATGCTTTTAAATTTTATCAAAAGCTTCACCCCGTGAATCCAACAGCAGAATTAGTGATTTTCTCGAATGATAATCATAATTCTTGGGATTCTACGTATTCAAATCCACAGTTGTACGAATGGATGCTGTCTAAAAAGAAAAATAAATAAAAAGACAAGTTCTCCATAACAAAAGAAAACGAGACAAAAATCAAAACAATAATATAAGAAGATAGATTTATGAAAAAGTTAATTGTACTTGCAACCCTGGCGCTTTCGCCGGTGTTTTCCGCTCAGGAAATGGTGGATAAGCCTGTACAGTCTTATCAGACTGCACAATATCAGGCCAAGAAGAAAGCCTTTGTAGACAATCTTTTATCTAAAATGACATTAGATGAAAAAATAGGGCAGATGAACCTTCCTACTTCCGGTGACTTTACGACCGGGATGGCTCGAAGTTCAGACATCGGTAAAAAAGTAGAGCAGGGATTAGTAGGCGGATTATTCAATATAAAAGGAGCTGATAAAATTAAAGCAGTTCAGAAAGTAGCTGTTGAAAAAAGCCGATTGAAAATTCCGATGATCTTCGGAATGGATGTGATTCACGGCTATGAAACTACATTTCCCATTCCATTAGGTTTAGCCGCTTCATGGGATATGAATCTGGTACAGCAATCTGCGAAAGTGGCGGCAAGAGAAGCTGCTTCTGATGGAATCAACTGGACGTTTTCGCCCATGGTGGATATTTCCCGTGAACCTAGATGGGGAAGAGTTTCTGAAGGTTCAGGAGAAGATCCATATTTAGGAAGCGAGATCTCAAAAAATATGGTATACGGTTATCAAGGGAAGGATTTAGCTAATGGAACCAATATATTAGCTTGTGTGAAGCACTTTGCACTCTATGGAGCAGGAGAATCCGGAAGAGATTACAATACCGTTGATATGAGCCATGTAAGAATGTTCAATGAATATTTTCCACCTTATAAAGCCGCAGTAGACGCTGGAGTAGCTTCCGTAATGGCTTCTTTCAATGAAGTAGATGGAGTTCCTGCAACAGGAAGCAGATGGCTTCAGACCGAAGTATTGAGAAATCAATGGAAATTTAAAGGGTTTGTTGTGACTGATTATACCGGGATCAATGAAATGGTAGATCACGGAATGGGAGATCTTCAGCAGGTTTCAGCATTAGCTTTAAAAGCAGGTGTTGATATGGATATGGTAGGAGAGGGCTTCTTAACAACCTTGAAAAAATCTTTAGCAGAAGGAAAGGTTACCCAGGCTGAAATTGATATGGCAGCCAGAAGAATTCTTGAAGCCAAATACGACTTAGGTCTTTTTGATAATCCATACAAACATGGAGATGCAAAATTAGCCGCTAAAGAAGTATACAACCTGGAAAACCGTAATATCGCAAGAAACGTGGCTGCCCAGTCAATGGTGTTGCTGAAAAATGAAAATCAGGTTTTACCTTTAAAGAAATCAGGAACTGTTGCTGTGATTGGGCCATTGGTTAATAATTCAATGAATATGGCTGGAACCTGGAGCGTTGCTACAAAACATAGCGTTTCAGTTAATTTAATGCAGGGGCTTCAGGCGAACTATGGAAAAGAAGTAAAATTCCTTTCTGCAAAAGGTGCCAACATAGATTATGATGCAAAACTGGAAGAGATCTACGCAGCACACGGAAAGAAAACCGACAGAGATAACCGTTCAAAAGAAGAATTGCTAAAAGAAGCCGTAGATGTGGCCAACAAAGCCGACGTAATTGTTCTGGCTATCGGAGAATCGGCAGAAATGAGCGGTGAATCATCATCAAGATCAGAAATCACAATCCCTCAATCGCAGGTAGACTTGCTTAATGAGTTAAAAAAGACCGGAAAACCCATTGCAATGATCCTTTTCACAGGTCGTCCGCTAGCTTTAACGAATGTGAAAGATGCTCCTAGTGCCATATTAAATGCATGGTTCCCTGGTTCAGAAGCAGGAAACGCAATGGCTGACGTTCTTTTCGGAAAAGTAAACCCATCAGGGAAACTTCCAATGACCTTCCCAAGAAGTTTAGGACAGATCCCTATTTATTATAATGCTAAAAATACAGGCCGCCCATTAGATCAGAAACTAGTGGATAAATGCGAATACCAAAGATTCCGTTCCAATTATATGGACGAGTGCAATACCCCATTGTATGCATTTGGCTATGGATTAAGCTACACGAAGTTTAACTACTCGGATATCAGTGTTTCCAATACCAATCCTAAGGGAGATCAGACCATTCAGGCATCGGTTACAGTAGCCAATACAGGAAACTACGATGGAGCTGAGGTGGTTCAGTTGTATATCAGAGACAAAGTGGGAAGTATTACAAGACCGGTAAAAGAATTGAAAGGATTCCAAAAAATATTTTTGAAAAAAGGAGAGGCGAAAAAAGTAACCTTCGATATCACTCCGGAAAGCCTTAAATTCTATAATGGAGATTTAAAATATGATTGGGAATCAGGCGAGTTCGATATAATGATCGGTACAAGCTCTGATGAGGTGAAGCTTTCAAAAATCAACTGGACAAAATAAAAAAATAAAAAAGTTATTCACGTTGATGTGTTTTATGTTTTTTTGGCATGGTTTTTATTAATACCTACCACAGTTATCATAATAATACAAAAAACATGAAAAAAACAATTTTATTGAGCGCAATGTTCCTTGGTACTTTAGTATTCGCACAAAAAACACCGGTATTAGGTGGCGATAAAGATGCTCATGGATGTATCGGTTCAGCAGGATATACATATTCACAAATCAAAAAAGATTGTGTAAGAACTTTTGAAGAAAAGATCAAATTAAAAGAAGTCGCTTCAAAAGGGGATTATATCGCTGCGGTTATTTTCAGCAAAGACAACAAGAAAGCTGAAGTTTTTGTTAAAGACGTTGAAGGTGGAAGTATAATTCTTACCAGAGCAGGGAAAGCAAAAGCTTGGAAAAAAGATGGTTATGTATTGACTCCTTTCAAAAAAAGCGGATATCAGCTTAAAAAGGATAATGTTGTAATTTATCAATAAAATCAGATTTTAAAAAAAAGAAGTCACTCGAAAGGGTGACTTTTTTTGTGGTATACACGCAATGGTTTTGAAACTAAGGATGAAATTAATATCTTTATTACCGAAAACACTTTTACCAAACTGAAAACATTAATAATTTAAATATGAAAAAACCAATTTTATTTAGCATGATGTTCCTAGGATCTTTATTTTTTGCTCAACAAAAAACTCCGGCTTTGGGGGGAGATAGGGATGTTCACGGGTGTATAGGCTCAGCAGGTTATACTTATTCTCAACTCAGAAATAACTGTGTAAGAGTTTTCGAACAGAAAATTAAATTAAAGGAAGTAAGTGCAGATAAAAGCTCTTCTACAATGACGGCAGTTATTTTTAGTAAAGACATGAAACGCGCCGAAATTTTCATTCCGGATGGAATGGCAAAAAGCATTATCCTTGAGAAAGAAGGAAAAGATAAAATTTGGAAGAGCGGTAGCCATATTAAAGAAAGTTATGTATTAGTTCCTTACAAGAAAACCGGTTATCAAATTAAAAAAGATGATGTAGTCATTTATCAATAAGATCAGATTTTTAAATAACATAAAGCCACTCGAAAAGGGTGGTTTTTTTATGAACTTACATTCCGGATTGTGACCATCTTCTTTTTTCGGGAGCTATATCCCGCTATCCACTCATACTCCTCGCGCCAAAACACTCTCCTGAGCGAAGCCAAAGAGCCAACCGCTTGCTGTGGGGTAACCGTTACTATCGGGGCTAGGAGATAAATGATAATATTGTTGTTAAGGTTCAATATTACTCATACTTGTGGGAGGATAGGGATGCTTTTTATATCTATTGAAGATCGTTTTTAGTATCAATTATCCATTGTCAATTGTCAATTATCAATTATCAATTATCAATTATCAATTATGTTGTTGCTAAGTTTCAACCTCTGCTTAGCCCTATCAATAGGGCTGGGCTTTAGCCCGGCCAAATCAAATAAAAATTCATCTGGCTTTAGCCAAAACCTATTTCTTAATTACATAAAAATAACACGACAGGTTCTGTCGCAACGCTATTGTAGATTTGTATAATCAATGAAGGATTACGAAAATGTAATGAAATATCCTCATTATTAGAAATATTTTATATTAAATCACATAAATATGACTTGTGTGACTTAAAAAAATAAAAAAAATCCTTCTGAAAAAAAATAAATGAAGGATAACACTTTAATCAAAGAAATATGAAAAATCAATTTTTAACTAAGAACACAATGGATGCTATGTATAACATGTGTTCTTGTGAACTAGATGATTTACAGGCTGGAGTTTATGCAGGTGTAAAGTTATTAGGCTATTATCAAAAAGGAGATACGCCAGCTCCAATTATTTATTATCCGTCTCCAATGGAAGTTAGACCTGATGATAGAGGAAGTGTAGTTGCTATTGGTACAATAAAGCTGGTGCACAATTTTATTAACATAGTAGATGTAAAATATTATGGTGTATTTCCTAATTTGGATGCTGATGATACAACCATTAGAATTAATAGAGTAATTAAAGGCTCTTGTCCTCAAATTTTTATTGGTGATGGGGAATATAAAATTGCTGGGGATGACCGTGAAACTAAAGTGACCGATTTTTTGCGTGATGCCGGAGGAATTGAAATGCTGGATAATAAAAGGCTGATAATGTCTGACAATTGCTATTTAATTCAAAGACCAACAAATAAGGAGCAGTATAATGTGATTCGTGTATACAATAAAAAGAATGTTTTTATAACAGGAGGTAATATCTTAGGCGACAGATATACTCATACAGGAACTGAAGGAGAATGGGGATATGGAATAGCAGTATCTGGAGGAAGTGATATCACTTTAAAGAATATTAAAATTAAGGATTGCTGGGGAGATGGATTAAATATTCAACATTATTATGATAAAAATAATATATTACATTTATTAAATGGGCTGACAGCTGATAAGATTATTTCATCCAATAACAGAAGGCAGGGAATGTCTATTGAAGGTGGAGAAAACCTTTATTTCACAAATTGTGCGTTTAATAATAGCAATGGAACCTCTCCTGAATGCGGTGTGGATATAGAACCTTGGGATACAGGTTCTATTGTAAGGAACGTTGTATTCGATAATTGTGAGTTTTTAAATAATAATCATGCTGGATTGCTGGCAGGGGGTCATGCAAAGGTCTCGCATATAACAATTCAGAATTCTAAAGCATCTGGTAATAAAATTCCTTCTACCAGTGGGGGACAGATTAGTTCGTATAGAAATAATAACAATATCACTATTAAGAACTCAGTACTGGAGGGCAATGCAAATAGTTTATATGGCGTATCTCTTTTTAATTCTGAGGATTCGCAAATAATAGGTAATACTTTCAAAAATTGTATGTTCAATAATCAAGGCTTAAAAGGAATGAAAAATTTAGTCATTCGTGATAATAATGTCAGGTTTTTTGATGATTTTGGAGGGGTTGCTGATATTTACTATTCTAATTCAGACAGGCTATCTGACGAGAATGTAAACCATGAAATAACCAATAATACCATACTTAATGATAATGTCGGAATCCGTTTATTCCTGTACTTTTACGTAACCAAGAGTATCATTCAAAATAATCTGATTTCTAATTATGCGCTTGTTGAATTGAAAGGAAAACATAATGTTTTTGAATCCAATCAATTGCATGATGCAAAATATTTATCTCTCAATATTAAAGAGAGTTCTGACTATTTGGTAATCCGTGGAAATATAGTGAGCGGATGTGCTGCAGGAGATCAGGGAAATTCTTTTATTAATGTTGAAAAATCTGATAATTTGTTGATTTTAGATAATATTATCTCCAAAAAATCTTATTACACAGGAGCTGTAAGCCCATATACTAACGCTTTCTATATCAATCCATCTATTCAGAATATGGTTTTTAAAGGAAATACTCCATTAGAGTTGTCAAATTTTAATACTACTGGCATGCCATCAGACAGTCAGAACACTATTGTGTTAAATAAAGCAACTAACGAATATAGTGGAGCACTCAAAAGCTCAGCAGCATCAGGAGACACTGCAGGAGATGCAGGTAGTAGTTATTCTCAAACTGAGGTACAGGCAATTTTAGCTGAACTCAGAGATCTGAAATCTAAACTTAGAGTAGCAAAAATATTAGCAACTTAAAAAATCTTATATAAATTTTATTATCGAGCTTCTGGCTTGTGTTTCTGAATATTAAAACCTTGCAATAGCAAGGTTTTTTTGTGTTTTGTATGCTCCAAGAACCAAGAAATGTTTTCATTAAATATATATCGGAGTTAGTTTTTTTAGCATCAATTGACAATTATATTGTTGCTAAGTTTCAACCTCTGCTTAGCCCTATCAATAGGGCTGGGCTTTAGCCCGGCCAAATCAAATAAAAATTCATCTGGCTTTAGCCAAAAACTATTTCTTATTACATACGGGTAACACGACAGCTTCTGTCGCCATGCTGTAGTAGATTTGTAGAATCAATGAAGGATCATGGGATCTTAATGAGATTTCCTACTATTTGGAAATATTTTATATTAAATCACATTAAAATGATTTGTGTGAATGAAAAAAAGTTAAATTTGCGCAAATTTGAAAAGCTAATCATTAAACTCAAACAAACACGAGAATGAAAAAGATTTATCTCAGTGCATTGACAATATGCACGGCTCTGGGGGTGTCTGCCCAGCATGTTCTCTGGCAAAAAGATATCCAATCCTCCACTCAGGATTTTCTAAGTCAGGTGACAACAACAATCGATCAGCAGTATCTTATTACAGGAAGCTCAATACAGTCAGAAAGCGGGAAGCTGGAGGCTGGCAGTAAGCAAAACAACGGTTACGATTTCCATTTGGTTAAATTAAACCAACAAGGAGAAGAAGCCTGGGAAAAACATTTCTCAGGAAATAATCATGATTACTTGTCAGCGACAGTCAGTACTCAGGATGGAGGGTTTCTTCTGGCTGGAACATCGTATTCCGGCAAAGGACTAGATAAGAAAGATGATTCTAAAGGCGGATCAGATATCTGGTTAATCCGAATCAATGAATTTGGCGATGAAATCTGGCAGAAAACATTAGGAAGCGCTTCGGATGAAGAAGCCAAAGCAGTAATTCAGAGCACAGATTTAGGTTTTTTCGTTGCCGGAAACATACAAAACTCTTCCAAAGGCTATGGTTCAAAAGATGTCTGGATCATCAGGCTGGACAAAGATGGAAAAGAACTGTCTCAGCTTGTATTAGGCGGAAAAGGCTTAGACGAAGTAGAGAAAATAATTCCGACGAAAGATGGCGGAGCATTATTGGGAATTTATTCAAGGAGTTCCGGGGTGCGAGATTCGGGTTCCGTATCAACCGTTCAAAACTTGAATCCTGAACCTCGTACCATAACCCCCGTATCCCGCATCTCGAAACAAAGCGAAAACTTCGGTGAAGGCGACTATTGGATCGTTAAATTGGATAAAAACGGAAAAGTAGAATGGGAAAAGAACTATGGTGGTAAAGCAGACGATCATATCAGAACGTTGGCCTTAACTTCAAATGGTTACATCATCGGCGGTGAATCCCGTTCCGAAAGATCAGGAAACAAAACTGTCGGGATTGAAGAAGGAACAGACCTTTGGCTCATTGCTCTTAATGAAAGAGGAGATGAACAGTGGCAAAAATCCTACAATTTCAAGAACCGTGATATCCTGATGGGAATGAGTGTGATTCATTCAGCGGATGACAAATCTTCAAAGGGAATTTTGTTGGGCGGCTATACCCAAGCAGAAGGAAGAATACAAGAAAATGACGAAACTTTCTGGATGCTTTATTTGGATGGAAATGGAAGCGAGCAATGGCGAAAGCATGTGAGCGGCGAATCCAGACAAAAAGAAGAAAGACTTTCGGACTTGAAACTCAATAGGGACGGTTCTATCGTTTTAGCCGGAACAAGTGCCAAGGAATTGGGTAAAGAAAATTGGAAAATTGTAAAGCTGGGTGATAAGCAAGTGAATGATCTAATTGAAAAATACGATATCAAAATCTATCCGAATCCGGTATCCGATTATGCGTATGTAGAAATCGGCTTTGACTTCAAGGATGCTGATATTATGTTATATGATATGAGCGGAAGACAACTTCAGAACTTTAAAACGAAAAACAGAGTGACCAAGATGAATACCCAGGCTTTGGTACAGGGAGCATATTTGGTGACAATAAAAACGGATAATAACAAAACAGCGAATGCAAAGCTGATCAAGAAATAAAAACATTAATCATGAAGAAAGCTATTATTTGTGTAGCCATTTTGTCTGCTCATTTTTATTCTGCTCAGGAAACCTCTAAGGGAGCTCCAAATTCTGGATCTGGAATAGAGCTTCCCAATATAGATCCTCCTTCACCCGAATCCTCCTTCAGAACACAATTTGGTAATTTGGAAGCCAATGAATTTAAAGGAAATCCTAATGTCAATATTCCGATTCATACAATCTCGGATCATGGATTAAAACATACCATATCTTTAAAATACGGTAAAGCTGGGGTAAAAGTAAATGATACTCCCAATACCTTAGGAATGAATTGGATATTGGAGGCAGGTGGAGTCATCAATAGAACTATTTATGATAAAGCAGATGAATTTGGATATGAAAGGCTTTTATTAAGTCTTAATGATCTCTCCCATTTGTACAGCCAACAGGGTGAAAGCGATCTTGTAAAACTCACCAAATATGGTTCTGAACAGTATGATCATCAACCTGATGTTTTCAGTTTCTCTTTCCCAGGCTATAGCGGAAGCTTTTATCTTGATGCTAATTTCGAGCCTGTTCTTCTAACTCAGGACTACAATCTCAAAATTGAAACAGTAGGGGCGTTCAAGGATAATCATACTTTTATCATTACCACTTATGATGGTACAAAATATACTTTCGGAGGAACTGGTGCTACCGAAAAGACTCATGTGAGGCTTAATGGGGGCTTAAGTGGTGAGACCAGCTTTTTTCTTACCAAAATAGAGAATGTGATCGGAAATAAAATTGAATTTTCATATTCTGAAATGAGATCTAATGCTACTATACTTGGTATAAGTGAACAACAGTCTTTGGATACGCGACTGATGGATGAAGGTCCTGCAGGTGATGGGAGTACATCATCTCCTTTATTGACTCCCTACAGCCAATCAATTAGAACGCTCAATATAACAGATCCTAAAATACTATCCCAGATTAGTACAGGAAGCGAAAAAATTACCATCAATTATTCAACGGATCCTTCAGAAATTTTTCAAAAAATAGGAAATATTGTGGTGTCAACGGTAGCTAGTTCCAATATTATCACCAACCGTACTATAAATACAACAAATGTCAAAAAAATTGTATTTGATTATATTAATAATACTGAAAGTGATCGCCAAAAGAAGCGTTTTTTTCTTGAGAAAGCAAAAGAGTATGCCATCAAAGGCAATCAGGAAACTTTTGTACAAGAACATAAATTTGAATATGATGATCCTCTTGGTCTGCCTTCAAGATTATCTAAGACAACTGATTATTTAGGGTATTATAATGGAACCAATAATGGAAATACTTCACTACCCAATTTGAATTTGTTTGGAAATACATATAACCTGTTTAATAATAGTGGTTCTTATTACGCAGACAAGTTACCCCGTTTTTCCTATGCTAAGCTAGGAACATTGACTTCTATCACTTATCCAACGAAAGGAAGAACCGTTTTTGAATATGAACCAGAACAAGCAAGAGAATCGGTAAATGTAAAAGCAGAACACTATGTAGCTATAGGGAATGCACAACCTATTTTTAATGATGAAACATTGATTGATTATGATCTGGTAGAAGCAAGACTTCCTTTGTCCTATGAAGCGATAAGTACATTTGATGCTTCACAAGTTACAGGAAATCAAATACAGATAGAACTAAAGCTGCATTCAAATGATTCTGTAAATTGGGGAACAAAAGGAAAGGCTCTGTTTACTCTTGTGGAAGCTTCTACAGGACAAACGGTATATACAAAACAAATATTTTTATCCAAGAATTATAAATACATAGGGCTTACTGACAATTTAGTTATAAGTGGTACCACATATATGATGAAATTCAAAATATTGGATGATTTATGTAAAGAATGCTCAGCCACGGCACTCATCAGGTATAATGCAAAGGATAAATGGAATATTATTGATAATGGAAATGTCAGATTGAAGAAACAATATGATATATCTGAAACTGGATCTACAAACATTAAAAGACTTTACTATAGCTCTTATAAAGATATCAATAATATAACTAAGATTCCATCTCAGTATAAACCGGAATTCAGATCCTACAGGTTTGATCAAAAAGTATATGCTCCTTGGACTGACCCCAATTCTGCTCCTCCTGCTGGTGATACTAGAGTGGGTAGTTTATTTGAAACTATTTTTCATTCGGAACCTCAAGTTTCAATGATGAATTTTGATTCTTTAGAGAATACTGGAGCTTTATATAGTATCTATGATCCAATATATCCTAATGTAACAATCAGCTATGGTGGGGATCAATTTGAAAAAGGTGGTGAAGAAAAAACATTTTCAATACAACCTTATGAATATAACAGCTATACTTTCAGAACTCCTACGGTGGATGGGATGTATACCAACTCTTTAAGTGATCTTAGTATGATCTCTTTATCTGCAGAGAATTCTCTATTTTGGAATGTCCCATTAGGTAATCTTAGCGGGAAACTCTTATCTCACAGAATATTTAATAATAAGAATGGGCAGCTTTATTTGAGGAATACCGTAAAAAACGAGTACGGGCAGGATCTGAGAGGGGTTATATCGAGTGTTACAGGAGTTACGCTTTTTCCACTTGTTTTCATACAACCAGGAACCAATGTAGGAACTTATCTTGGTAATATGTACATTACAGCATACAGACTTCCTTCGTATTCATTTACCCTTGACAAAAGCATCTCTAAAGAATATCTGGAAGATGTTCCTTTGAGTACTGCAGATGATACTCCTTATAAAAAAATAACGACAAGTACAGATTACCTGTATAATAATCCTGATCACCAACTGTCAAAGAGTATCACTTCATTCTCTGGTGCTGGAATCCAGGAAACATCTTATTTGTACGCCAGAGAAAAAGGCAATCAGAAGTTGATTAGTGCTAATATGTTGGGAATTCCTTTGGAGACAACCGTGTCCAATAAGCAGAATCTGACTGATTCTGGAAGTGTCATTTCTAGAAATGAAACCAAATATGATAATCTTGCTAATCTATTACCAAGTTCATTAGTGTCTTACGGAATGCAGAATCAGGTTCCATCCACAGAAATAACGTATGATAAATTTGATTCCAAAGGCAATCTTCTTCAGTATACAACAAAAGATGGTATTTCCACAGTAATTATCTGGGGATATAATCAAACTAAGCCTATTGCTAAAATAGAAAATATAACACTGGAAAATATCTCCCAATCATTGATCGACAGTATTGTGAATGCCTCAGATTTGGATGCAGCAGCCGGAGTGAATAATGATGAAACGAATATACTCAATGCTTTTAAAACTTTCAGAGCAAATTTACTAGGACATCAGGTGACTACCTACAGCTATGATCCATTAGTAGGAGTAAGAAGTATCACCCCGCCATCCGGGATAAGAGAAAACTATGTTTATGATACAGCCAACAGGCTTGAAAAAGTAGTTGATGCCAACGGAAAGCTTTTGAAAGAATTGAAATACAATTATAAAAACTAAAACCGATGAAAAAAATAATAATCCCCATAAGTGCCCTCCTTTTGATGGGTACTATAAAAGCCCAGGTTCAGCTGCCTAGCGGTTTAGCCGGATCTTCCACTGAAAATTATGTTTATACCAGAACCTATCTGGAAGAGAAAACCCAGAGTGATCCTGCTGCTAAACAAGCTCAGACTGTTCAGTATTTTGATGGTCTGGGAAGACCCAAGCAGGTAGTGAATGTAAAAGCATCTCCCCAAGGAAAAGACGTGGTTATTCCTATTGAATACGATCCGTTTGGCAGACAGGTCAAAGACTATTTACCCATACCTCAGTCAGGAACGCTGAATGGAGCAATCATTCCTGATCCGTTATCCAGTGCTACAAACTCTTATGGCTCCGAAAAGATCTATTCTGAGAAAGTATTGGAAAAATCTCCCTTGGACAGAATCTTACAACAGGTTCAGCCAGGTAACGACTGGGCTAATAAACCTGTAGGATTTGGATATGAAGCCAATCTGGCTAATGAAGTATACCAATATACCACCAAGGCGATATGGGAGAACGGAGCTACCAAGAGTGAGTTAAGCTTATCTCCTGCTACCTTCTATGCTCCCGGAACATTATATAAAAATACGGTCACAGATGAAGACGGAAATCCAACAGTGGAATTTAAGAATGGAAGAGGGCAGACCTTGTTAGTAAGAAAGGTGAATTCTACTGAAAATGCAGATACTTATTATGTGTATAATGAATATGATCAGTTAGCCTTTGTTATTCCTCCCAAAGCAGTCAACAAAGGGACAGCAGAATCATTACTTAATGATCTTTGTTATCAGTATCGCTATGATAGCAGAAACCGTTTGGCAGAAAAGAAACTTCCCGGTAAAGGCTGGGAATATATGGTGTATGATAAAGCTGATCGATTAGTTTTAACTCAGGACGCTAATCTGAGAGAGAAAGGGCAGTGGATGTTTACCAAATATGATCAGCTATCACGTCCAATTTATACAGGAATATTAGACAGCCCACCGGGAAGAGTTCAACAGGCTTCTGTAATCGAAGGGCATGGTTCCAATAGTGAAATCAGATCCGTAAATAGCTGGAATAATAGTGGGATAGATGTTTTCTATACCAGCAACAAGGCTTACCCTACCAGTAATTTTAAGCTTTTAAGTGTCAATTATTACGACACTTACCCCAGCTATAATTTTAATCCTCCATTTCCATCAACAATTCAGGGAGAGGCTACTTTAACGGAAACTATGTCTTCAGAAGGCAGAAGTACCAAAGGACTTCCTGTAATGAGCCTGGTAAAGAATATTGAAAATGACGGCTGGACAAAGAATTACACCTATTACGATACCAAAGGAAGAGCGATTGGAACACATTCTATCAATCATTTGGGCGGATATACCAAGACAGAATCTAAACTGGATTTTGCGGGAGTAGCTCAAACCGTTATTACCAAACATAAAAGACTGGAAACAGATTCTGAAAGAGTGATCACAGAGAATTTTGAATATGATCATCAGAATAGATTGTTGGTTCATAAGCATCAGGTAGATTCTAATCCTGTAGAAATCCTTACCCAGAATGCATATAATGAACTTTCCCAGTTGGAATCTAAAAAAGTAGGTGGAGTTTCTTTAGGTTCTTCGCTTCAACAGATTGATTACAAGTATAACATCCGTGGCTGGATGACCCAGATTAATGATCCTTCGAATCTTAATGGAGATTTATTTGGATATAAAATGAAGTATAACAATCCAGCATCAATAATAGGCAGGTTTAATGGTAATATTACAGAGGTCGACTGGAAAACCTCTACAGATGGTATTTATAGAAGGTACAATTACAGTTATGACAGCTTAAACAGAATGTTTCATGCTTTTTATAGTAAACCAGGTTCAACAGTAGAAATTACAAGTGCTTATAACGAATGGCTGCAATATGACCTTAATGGTAATATTATCCGGTTAGATCGATATGGGCAATCAGATGGTAATAATCCTATACAGATAGATCAATTATATTATACCTACCAAGGTAATAGATTAGCTTCTGTATCAGACGCATCCGGGAATTTTTCGGGATATCCTATCGGTGGAAATCCTATAGCTTATGATGCCAATGGTAATATGATTGATCATTTAGATAAAGGAATTAAAGAAATCAAGTATAATTTTCTGAATCTTCCAATATTTGTGGGTGATACGTCAAATATAATGGGAAATAATACATCTTATTTATATAGAGTAGACGGGACTAAAGTGAGGAAAATATATTCTTACTATAAACATGGGAGCTTTGGAGATGTAACTTATACACAGAATATTACAGATTATTTAGATGGGTTCCATTATGTTTTAGAAGGAGTAGGATTAGGGTGCTTGGATTGCCCACCACCTTCACCAAATCTACAATTTGTACCTACATCAGAGGGGTATTATGATTTTTTAAAAAATACCTATATTTACAATTACCTGGATCATTTAGGAAATGTAAGAATGAGTTACCAGAAAGGAACTACAGGAACAGAGGTTATTGAAGAAAGTAATTACTATCCGTTTGGGTTAAAGCATGAGGGATATAATGCTTCACTTGGAAATCCTGCATATAATTATAAGTACAATGGTAAGGAGCTGCAAGAGAATGGTATGTATGATTATGGAGCGAGGATGTATATGCCAGATTTAGGAAGATGGGGAGTTGTGGATCCATTGGCAGAGAAGATGACAAGGCATAGTCCATATAATTATGTATTCAATAACCCTGTAATGCATATTGATCCAGATGGCAGAGAACCAGATATTCCTGGAGGACCTAAGCCTAGAGTTTTAGCCGTATTCTATCATGGAGGACCTACCGGTGATGGTAAAATGAGAAGTAATACCAAAGATGCTGGGGGAGCTGGTACTAGATATAATGCTACAGCTTCTTATGCTAGATCATTGGGGATGGATTTTAAAGGAGCTATGATATCACCAGCATTAACACAAGGTGCAGGGGTTGAAACAGGAAAAGAATTTTTAGAAAAAAACTACCAAAAGGGAGATGTAGTTCTAGTATATGGTTATAGCTATGGTGGAGATAATGCTGTAAGTTTGGCTGAGGAAACACCTAATGTTCCTATTGATACTATGATAATTGTTGATAGCTCAGATGGACCATTGAGAGGCTTAACTGTAAATACTTCTATTTCAGATAATGTGAATTCAGCATATGTTTTTTATCAAGAAAACAATTCTGGTGCATCCAGTTCATCAAGGGCTTCAGGCTCTTCTTCGGGTTCATCTAGCAATAGTAGTAATAGGAGTGATGGTGGGAGTAGTAATTCTCCAGGTTCGAGAGGTTATAGACATACTTCTGAAGGAAAAGCAAAAGTTACAAATATAAAACTTAGTGGGAAAAATTTAACACATGGGAATATTCAAACAAAAGCAGGTACTCATATTCAAACAGCAATAAATAAAAGATTAGATGAAGCAAACAATAGGTAAATTATTAATAATAGTCCTTGTTATAATAAGTTTAGCAAGTGTATATTTTTTCATTTATTACTATAGTAACCAAGATGTAAATGATGTAAAGGTTGAAGGCTACGTTTTAGATTCTAGTAATTCTCGACCATTGAAAGATGTTAAAGTGACAGTTGTAAATGATAGATATGAAAGTGATAATGGATATAAAAACTATGATGAATATTTAGGCCAAGATAAAATACAATTAAGGACTGATTATAGGGGATATTATTCTACTATTTTGAAAAAGAGTGCTTATGTATATATATATATAGAAAAAGATGGTTATAAATCTATTGAAGAAAAAGGACAACAGGCACAAAAATTAATTGTTTTTAAAACTAATATGGATAAAGTAAAGTAGATTTGATGTTGAGAATTTGGACATATAATAATTGTTTAATGTTCTTTGCTCTCCCCTGGTGATGTGAGCTTCCAGCTCGTGTCTTTAAATAATAAAAAACCTTACATATTGTGAGGTTTTTGTGTTTTTATTCTTGTGAGAGACTCCAATCCTGTAGAAATCCTTGCCCATAATACTTTCCCAGCTGACAAATAAAAAAGTAGGAAACAACCTTCAAAGTATTGATTATGCTTATAATATTCGGGGTTGGATGACTACCATTAATCAAAATGAAATGTCACTTCCGGATCTCGGAGGGAAATTATTTTCTTATAAAATAAAATACAACCAAGTAGAAGGACTTACCAATCCGGATCCGGCACAGTTTTCAGGGAAGAATGTGAAAGCCAGGTACAATGGAAATATTGCAGAAGTAGATTGGAGAGCCGTGGAATCTCTTGGAGCCAATCCCTTATCTACCCCTAAAAGATACGGTTATGCCTATGATGGTTTAAACAGATTGACTGCAGGATATTACCAGAACCCCACCAATGCCTGGAGTAAGGAAAATACGGAATCTATAGACTATGACCTGAATGGGAATATCTCGAAAATGTACAGAACCAGTATTGTTGAAAATAATAATATTGCCACTGTTATTGATGAACTTAACTATATTTATTCCGGGAATAAACTTACCAATGTTCATGATACGAAAAATAATCCCTCCGGGTATGAAGGCGGGGGCAATACCATTACCTATGATCTGAATGGGAATATGGAGAATATGAAGGATAAAGGAATTAGTTCCATCGCCTACAACCATCTCAATCTTCCCAATAAAATGAGTATACTTCAGTCCGGAGTGGGTCTTACTTATTTATATGGAGCCAATGGTATAAAGCTTCAAAAAGTGAACTCCACTATTGAATGTGGTATTATAGATTGTTATACCGTGAATGCTATATCAGATTATTTGGATGGTTTCCAGTATTTGAGTACTTCAACCAGCAGAGGTAATGGCGGAGAGACCGAATTATTGTCCAAAAGCCGGGAAATGTCTAAAGCCATGGAAATACAGGCTTATGCTCTTAATGATACAATTCAACCTATTGATCCTGGGATTCATCCACCCATTGGAGGAGGTGGAATTGTAATGAGATTAAAGGATAATGATTTATCTTTTTTCCCCACCGCAGAAGGGTATTATGATTACAAAAAAGATCAGTATATTTACCAGTATAAGGATCATCTTGGCAACGTGAGAATAAGTTTCGGAAGAAACAGCAAAGGCGCTCTTGAGATTACAGATGCTAATGATTACTACCCTTTTGGAATGAACCATTTGAAGTCAGGATATGCATTTTTTGGACAGAGTACTTATAAAAACTACAAGTACCAAGGACAAGAGTTACAAGAGACAGGTTTTTACTCATTTAAGTGGAGGAATTATATGCCAGATGTGGGAAGGTTCTTTAATGTTGACCCTTTATCTGAAAAATATGCCTATCAATCGCATTATAACTTTTCTGAAAATAGAGTTATTGATGCGAGAGAGTTGGAAGGGCTTGAGGCAGTAATGATCAATAAAAATACTATGGAATGGAGGGTGAAAGTAGATAATAAATTAGGGAAAGATTATAGTAAAACACTTTTAAATGATGCAGCATCTATTCTAAGCCAAAATGGGTTAAAAGTGAATATTATCGGAGATCCTAATGCAAAATTTACTTTAGAATTAGGAAAAAGAGTAGCAAAGAATACTGAAGACGGAGTTTCTTTTGTTAATGGTGAAACTGATCCGGACGGCAATATATATGATGGAACAGTTAGGTCTCTTGATAATCCAAGAACTTTAGCTCATGAGCTAGGGCACAAGGCCAATCTTCCTCATATTTTTGATGAAGAAAGTAAAGTTGAAAATACTTCTGAAAATAAAAAAAATCTGATGAATTCTGGGGCTAATACTATTGAGCCTTTACAAGATACGACTGGAACGAATCTAACTTCTTCTCAAACAACAGATATGATAAACCATATTAATATAACCAATGAAAATAGAGAAAAGAAGGAAAAAGAACAACTAAAAACAAATCAAAATGCAAATCCATAACAAATTATTTTTTTTATCAATTTTATTAACTCTAAGCTTTGTCTCATGCCAAAGCAAAAGAGTTGTCAATTCAACTTTATATGAAAATTTAAATGCAGAAAAGAAAATGGAAGTGGACGAGTATCTTTCAGATGCAAAAGATATGATACCCAAAAAAGAATCAGAGATAGTTTTAATGTTTCAATACAATTGCTTTTTTGAGGAAAAGATGATAATTAATAATTTCTATACAAAAGAATTTCCAAGAACGAATAAAATTCACTACGGGCAAAGTATTGTGAATTTTTCAAAGAACTTAGGTAAAATTAATATTAGTTTATCTTCGGGAAAATCTTTTTCTATATTACAGAAAAAAGGATATGATTATATAACAGTTTGTTATAATAAACAAAATGAAACTATTTATATCCATTATTACAACTTTCCCAAAATGTTAATGGAAGAATAACTCCATTTGGAATGAATCATTTGAAGTCAGGAAATGCATTTTTTGGACAGAGTACTTATAAAAATTATAAGTATAACGGGAAGGAGTTGCAGGAGACAGGAATGTATGATTATGGAGCGAGGATGTATATGTCGGATTTGGGACGATGGGGTGTATTAGACAATTATAGTGAGAATTATTTTCCTATTTCTCCTTATAGCTATGTGGCAAATAACCCTGCTAAATTTATTGATATAAATGGAGAATGGATATATATTAATGATCCAAGCGGGGTTCAATATAGATATCATAATGGGGCAACCCAACATCAAGTAGATGGAAAATGGACAAACGTAGATAGGAATACACAATTATCAGATTATGTTGTTCAGACTGTTGCAGGGTTAAGCCATTTAGATAAAAATACTTCTATAGGAAATACAATGATTGGGTATTTTGACCAAGAAAAAGGTAAGGATGGAAAAGTAAGAGATATTTATTTTAGCCATACTAGTGGTGATACACAAATAAGATATGGCATAAGTAATATAGTTGAATTAAAGACATCCTCAACTAAAGGGGTTTGGACTACTTTGGGCAAAGATTCCAAATACTCTCCATTATATACGACAATAGCACACGAAATGGGACATGTTTACGAAAATTATGCTTTAGGAGTAACCTCTCAAGCCGATACGAGATTTGGCCCTGATAGCACAACAGCAGAAATATTTGGTACACATGTAGAAAATATTGTACGAGCCGAGTCTGGCTTACCATTGCGAACAAACTATGGCAGTATTTGTATAGGCTCTGCTTGTATTCCTAACACTGATGGAAGGTTAATAGATAATGCAGGAAGTAGTATTTATTATAATTCAAATGGAGGTCAAATATCCCCTACTCCAAGTGTTCATAGTGTTCTTAGTGTAAATAGCACAATATTGCAAAATAGATATAATTATCTTATCAATGCAGCCCTATATAATTTACCAAAAATTAAAAATCGCCCTAGATAACCTATAGACTATCAAAAATGAAAAAGATTGTTTTATTATTCAGTATAATGTTGTTTTCTTCTTGCAATTCTCAAGAAAAGATTTCTTTAAGACAAATGAATGAGAATTTATTAAAAGATAAAAATTATTTCACCTATCGTGATTCAGCAACAATAAAAATAATCACAGAAGGATATAAGATTTTTAGATTATTGGGTGCAAAGTCTTGCGATGTAAATCCTGATAAAAAATATTCGCAGATTTATATAGAAGACGGTTTCCACGATGAAGACGGTTTTTATAATGGGCTTATTATTGTGGACAATAAAAATATTTGTGAGGTTACCATGAGCCCTTATAAATTATGTAAAGACAGTCTCTCTTATACCAAAGTCAAAGAAAAAGATATTACATATGGTGAAATTGTTTTCTACACTAAAAAATTTTCTATAAAAGACTTAAAAAATAAATATCCTGATGAATATTTTAGATATGAATTGGTTACTCAAAGTAAAGTTAATGCTTTTGAAAAATGTTTAGCAATAGATGAACATACACCTAAATCAGTTGTTTACGCCAGAAGCTATTCCTTTAAGGGGAAAAAGATTACAAATTATAAAATTCCATTAAAGTATAGTGATATTAAAAATGGTATAGAAGGATTGCCTTATTTTAAAGAAGATAAAAAGAAAGAGTTTATAGAGTGTATAAATCAATTAAATATATTAAAAATACATAATTCATCTAACATTGAAACTTCGTCTGTTAGTGATTAAAAATGTTCTCCTGCAAGTATGCCCCCTGCTGCGCATTCTATGACACGAAGCAAATAAAAATTGTTAAAATTTAAGATGCAAATTTATAAGTATTAATATAAGGAGTTTGTCTTTCTATTACGGCGAATACCCTGCTTATAAGTTTGCATCTAATATTATTTAAATAAGCATAGGATTTTTACCTTCTTGTTTCTTTTTGTAATAGTATTCTTTTATTTGAATGTCATATTTAATAGCTGTCAATGCACACATTTGTAGTAAAGATTTCATTTTTTTATCTGCAAGATGATTCACTTTTGTTCTTCCTTTTATACTTGAACCCGAGGAGTATTGAAAAGGAACTACCCCAGAATAGCAAGCGAATTTTCTCCAGTTTTTAAATGCTGTAAAACCCTTTGTAGCAATGATAAAATAGAGGCATGTCTGTTCCCCAATTCCAGGAACTGATTTTATAAGTTCAGCTTGTTTGTGGAGTTCATTATTAACGCGAATAATTTCTTTTATTCTGTTTTCAATTTTTTTAATGGCTTTTTTTATGCCATTAATTAAAACTTTATTAATGGTAAGAACTTCACTTAATATATCTTTGCTTATAAAGTTTTTATTTTCATTTGTAGCTTCTATGAGTAATAATGCTTTTAAGGTTTTCTCTCTTTCAGCATGGAGAAGTTTTAATTTTTGTAAATCATTTCCTGCTATAGTAAATAGCTTTAACTTATCAAGATTTCTAAAACTATATAAGGAGATATCCTTAGCATCATTTTGATCATTTTTTCCTCTTGATATTCCTTTTGATCGTTTAATTTCAATGGCAGGAACAACCCATAGATCATATTCTAATTGTAAAAGAGTGTTGATTAAATGATTAGTATATACTCCTGTAAGGTCTATACATTGTGATAGTCTAAAGCAAAGCTCAGCTAAAAAGAAACTTGTTTTATCCAAAGAAAACAATCATAAACCATCTAAAATGTTTTCTAATCTAAAACCTACCGATACTACTCAGAATATAGATGCAAGAGTATAGGATGGGTTTATAAGGAAACCCAAGCACTCAATTTTTGTATGGGAATCGGAGTAATTGAGATTAATAACAAAATGTATATTGTAAATGATGAGCTGGGAGATTACATGATAAAATTAACAACCAAAAAATAATACATTCATCATAAAAGGATTCATTTATTGCGTTAATTTCTGTCACGTTCTGTTTCTAAAAACTTATTTTTTTAAGCCAATGAAATCCTTCCTGCTAGTACGAGCATCATGTCTGTATTTTCAATAACAAAAATACACCACAAAAATCATAAAACCAGGATTTTTATCTCTCACTGAAAAACCGTATTTTTGTACATCTAAAAAGTAAAAGAACGAATGAATTCCTACAAAAATCCATTGGAAGAGCGCTATTCCAGTGAAGAAATGTTGTTTAATTTCTCACATAATAACAAATTCCGTACCTGGAGAAAGCTTTGGATCGCTTTAGCAGAGATCGAAAAAGACTTAGGGCTTGAAATTACAGACGAGCAGATCGCTGAATTAAAAGCTAATGCTGAAAATATCGATTTCGATAAGGCAGCAGAATACGAAAAGAAATTCCGTCATGATGTAATGGCTCACGTTCATACCTATGGGGATGTAGCGCCTTCAGCAAAAGGAATTATTCACTTGGGAGCTACTTCAGCTTTTGTAGGAGATAACACAGACTTAATTCAAATCCGTGACGGACTTTTAATCCTGAAGAAAAAGTTGGTCAACGTAATGAAGAACTTAGCAGACTTTGCAATTCAATACAAAGACCTTCCAACATTAGGATTTACACACTTCCAGCCGGCACAGTTAACAACAGTAGGAAAAAGAGCAACCCTTTGGTTACAGAGTTTAGTTCTTGATATCGAAGAATTAGACTTCTTCCTAGAAACTCTACGTTTCAGAGGAGTGAAAGGAACTACAGGAACGGCTGCAAGTTTCCTTGAATTGTTCAACGGAGATTATTCTAAAGTAAAACACTTAGATAAAGAACTTTCAAAAAGATTCGGATTCGAAAAAGTTTTCGGAGTTTCTGGACAGACTTACGATAGAAAAATTGATGCTAAAGTAGTAGCATTATTAGGAAATATTGCTCAATCTGCTCATAAATTTACCAACGATTTACGTTTACTTCAAAACCTTAAAGAAATCGAAGAACCATTCGAGAAAAACCAGATCGGTTCATCTGCAATGGCGTACAAGCGTAACCCAATGAGAAGTGAAAGAATCGGGGCATTGGCAAAATATGTGATGTCTCTTACAACAAGCTCTGCGATGGTAGCCTCTACACAATGGTTCGAAAGAACATTAGATGACTCTGCTAACAAGAGATTAACTATTCCTCAGGCATTCTTAGCAGTTGATGCAATCCTATTGATCTGGAACAACATCATGAACGGAATCGTGGTATATCCAAACAGAATCAACAAGCATATTGAAGAAGAACTTCCTTTCATGGCAACAGAATACATTATCATGGAAGAAGTGAAAGCTGGTGGTGACCGTCAGGAAATTCACGAAGTAATCAGAGTTCATTCTATGGAAGCTTCCAAGAAAGTGAAAGAAGAAGGAAAAGAAAACGACCTGATCGAAAGAATCTTAAACGATGATTCTTTAAAGTTAGATAAATCAAAATTAAAAGAAGTTTTAGATCCGAAGAACTTTATCGGGTTCGCACCAATTCAGACAGAAGAATTTGTCAAGAACGAAGTGCAGCCGATTATAGACCAGAATAAAGACTTAATAGGATTAGAAGCTGATCTTAAAGTATAAAACACTATGCAGCCTTTTGGGCTGCATTTTTTATTTTAAATCCAACCATGAAAAAGGCCCTTTTATTCATTGCAATGATTCCCATACTTGCTTTTTCTCAGGAGAAAGAGGTTTTGAAATATTTTACATCCAAAGACAACCTGGTGGGTGTAAAAAACCAAAAAGGAGACATCATTATTCCTGCACAATTTAAAATTTTCTCAGATCTTAAAGATGGTGATCTGGTAGAAGGTGAAACTGTTCTTTTTGATGGCGAGAAAAAAGGGGAAAAACCTCAGAAACATACCTGGGGATATGTCTATGACAGAAAAGGGAACTTTCTTTATACTCCATTCCGATATGATAATGGCCCTGACTATTTTGTAGAAGGACTAAGACGTTTCGTTAAAAACGGAAAGATCGGTTTTGTGGATAGAAACGGAAAAGTGATCATTGAACCTAAACATGATTTTGTATATTATTTCAATTATGGATATGCTTCATTTTGTGACGGGTGTAAAAGGAATGATGATGATGGGTATATAAAAGTACCCGGTGAAAAATGGGGAATGATGAATACTAAAGGAGAAACCGTTCATCCACTTACCAAATATTCAGAGAAAGATGTGAAAATTGTCGGGAAATATTATCCATATCCTTTCCAATACAATGAAAAAGAAAAAAATATTCTTCAGTTTTTTGATCAACAAAATAAACTGCTTTCAGATCTTTATTATGTAAACCAATACAATAAAATCCCTGAAAAAGAAAAGAGATTGTATTTTGAAATTGTAGAAAGACCAAAAGAAAATTTCCCTTATTATCAGGTAAATACTTATGATTATACAAAGCATGATTTGGGAATGCTCTATCGTTTTAAATTCCTGGTTTCAGAAGATGGAAAGAATTTTTATGCCATAACAGCCTATAATGAGAAAGGTATTCCTTTTGAAGAATGGATGAGAAAAGAAATAGAAGAAGCAATAAAGTTTCAAAAAGAACATTCTGATAACCCAAACAAGTTCATTAAATAAGATCATTTTACGATGAATAAACTTCTTTCAATCATTCTATTGATTCCTACACTTGCTTTTTCTCAGGAGAAAGAAGTGTTGAGGTATTTTATTTCCAAAGATTCTTTAATTGGAGTTAAAAATCAGGCTGGAAAAATTATCATACCAGCAGAATTTAGAGATTATACCGGAATTAAAGATGGAGAACTGGTAAAAGAAGGAATGGGGAATGAAACAATTCTTTTCTTTGGTGGCAAAAGAAATGAAGAATCTGAAAAGAATAGTTTTGGATCTGTTTATGATAAAAAAGGGAAATTTTTATACAGCCCATTTTTTTTTGATAATGGAGCAGATTACTTTTCAGAAGGAGTGAGAAGACTGGTAAAAAATGGAAAAGTAGGCTTTGCAGATAGGAACGGAACAATAGTTATTCAACCCAAACATGATTTTGTTTCCTCTTTTAATTATGGGCATGCTGTATTCTGTGACGGTTGTGACTGGGAAAAAACAGAAGATGAGCATAAAAGTATCGTAGGCGGAATCTGGGGAGTGATGAATAGAAAAGGAGAAACTGTTCAACCCCTTACAAAATATTCCGACAAAGATCTTGATCTTGATGGAAAATACTATTCCTATCCGTTTCAATACAGTGAAAAAGAAAAGAATATTCTTCAATTCTTTGAAAAATACAATAAAATAATCTCAGCAGTTCATTATGTGAATGTCTATAATGAAATGTCCGCGGATGAAAAAAAACTTCTTTTTGAAATTGTAGAAAGACCACAGGAAAACTTTCCATATTATCAGGTCAATACCTATGATAATAAAAAAACAAACTTAGCAGCATTTGATGACCTGAAGTTTTTTGTCTCAGAAGATGGGAAAAGGGTTTTTACCATAAATTATGAAGATAAAATGATTCCTTTCGAAAAATGGCTGAAAGAGGAAATCAAGCAGGCAGAAGAATATCAAAAAAAACATTCTAATAACCCGAATAAATTCAAGAATAACCAGAATTAAACTTAATGAGAAAAAATATATTCATACTTATTTTTGCTTTGGCATTTGCAAAGAACCATGCACAAAGTGATAAAAAAGTGTATTCAATCATAGATGCTGCAGCTCAGAAAGTTGCCGCAGAATCTAAAGCATACTCAGTTTCTGTTGGAGTTATAAAAGATGGAAAAATCTACACCAAACATTTTGGTGAAATAGATAAAGGAAAAGGCAATAAAGCAAACGATAATACTTATTTCGCCATAGCTTCTATTACTAAGCTTTTTACAGGACAGTTATTAGCTCAGGCCGTTCTGGAGGGGAAAGTAAATCTTGATGATGATGTAAGAAAATATCTGAAAGGTTCATATCCAAACTTAGAATATGACGGAACTCCTATCAAAGTGCGAAACTTGATTTCTTATGAAACGGCTTTGCCTAGAAACCTTCCTATTGATGATGAGCTCAGAAAAAACATGAATGATGAGACCCCTTTTCTTTATGAGAAGCTCAACAATGGATATACAAAGGAAGACTTTAAAAAAGATCTGGCTACTGTAAAACTAGATATGAAACCAGGGACAAAATATAAGTACAGCAATTTAAGCCTTGAAATGACAGGTCTTATGCTGGAAAATATTTACGGAAAAAGTTATGAAACTCTTTTGAAAGAGAACATCTTTTTAAAAAACGGGATGAATCATACCAAATTGGAACTTGATAAAAATGAAGCTCAGGCCAATGGATATTTTGAAAACGGTCGTCTGATGCCAGTTTCAACAAGCCTTTTATGGGGTTCAGGTGGCTCGAAAACCGAATCTACCATGGCAGATATGATGAAATTCTTAAAAGAAGAACTCGATCCGAAAAATAAAATAGTACAGGAGTCCCAAAGAAACATTAACAATAGTAAAGAAGGTTGGTATGGATATTTCTGGGACAAATATTTGATTACCGAACAAGGTAAAAGAGGATTTAAACATGGTGGGTCTTACGGGATAAATAGCTTGTTTACTGTATTTCCTGAGTTGAATCTGGGAGTCTGCATCATTGTAAATGTTACAGGAGCTGATACATTTGGTACACTTTATAACGGAACCAGCAGTTTAGTAGAAGATCTTATTTCTACTTCGGATAAAAAAGAGGTATATGGATATACGGTGAAAGGGGACAACGTGGTTTTCTCCTATACACATCCTGCAAATTTAGATGCCAGTCTTCTTCATACAGTATCTGTAGCAGGAAGTTTCAATGACTGGGATTCTGAGAATAAAGAGTATCAAATGATACAAAAGGATAAAAACCACTATGAATTAGAAGTTCCTGTATCTAAATTTGAAAAAGGAAAAACCTATTCCTTTAGATTGGTATTGAATAAAGATGAATGGATGGGAGCCCCTAAAAAAGCATCCAATAATGATGGATCCAAAGATAATAATCTGGCATTGGTATTATAAGAAAAAGATTGAGGAAAAAGAAAGGAAAAAGAGTAAATTTGTACTCCAGAATAAGCCAATGTGGATGGAACAGATGATCATAATCTGACACTGGTACTCTGAACTCAAATAAAAGTAAAAGAAAAATAAATCTAATATTAAAATCAGATATCTAATTTTTTAATAATGTTACAGAATCAGGATTACCAACGATTAATTATCGATCTAAAAGAGCTGGTTGACAAGACGAGAAGTCAGGTCGCAGTTCAGGTAAACTCTGCGATGGTGATTTTGTACTGGAAACTCGGACAAAGAATAAATGAAGATGTTTTAGGAAATAAAAGAGCTGAGTATGGTAAAGAAATAATTTTACATATCTCTCAACAACTTACTGTAGAATTTGGAAGTTCTTTCTCTGAAAAGAATATCAGGAAAATGATGCAGTTTGCTTCTGTTTTTGATGATTTCGAGATTGTCGCATCAGCGATGCGACAATTATCATGGACTCATTTTTTACTTCTGATTCCTATTACTCAGGATACGAAGAGAAATTTTTATCTTGAAGTTTGTAAAATTGAGAACTGGAGCGTCAGAACCTTGAAAGAAAAAATTAATTCTTTGCTTTTTGAACGGACTGCAATAAGTAAAAAGCCCGAACAAATTATTAACAAAGAACTTAAAAATTGGTCTGAAAATAATATTTTAAACCCTGATTTGGTTTTTAAAGACCCTTATTTCCTTGATTTTTTAGAATTGAAAGACACATTTTCCGAAAAAGATTTAGAAGAGTCTATTATTGTGGAACTTCAAAAATTTATTTCTGAATTAGGAAGCGATTTTGCATTTCTTTCAAGACAAAAGAGAATCACGATTGATAACAGAGATTATTACATAGATTTGCTTTTCTATCATAGAAAACTGAAATCTCTGGTTGTTATCGAACTGAAATTAGGAGAATTTGAAGCCAGCCATAAAGGGCAGATGGAGCTTTATCTCTCATACCTTAATAAATATGAAAAAGTTGAGGGTGAAAACCCTCCGATTGGTTTAATTCTTTGCTCCGGAAAAAACTCCGAACATATAGAACTGATGAATCTCGAAGGAGATAATATAAAAATTGCAGAATATTTACTTATCTTACCTTCAGAAAGAATTTTGCTTGAAAAATTGAATCGTTCAATAGAGATAGCAAGAAATAAATTTGAAAATAAATCTAATATTAAATAAAATCTGACATCTAATGTCTAATAACAAAAGAATTTTCGTAGAAAAAAGAGGAATTTTCGATGTTGAAAGTCCAAAAATTTTTGATGAAGTAAAAGCTGTAGTTCCGGCAATTCAAAGTGTGAAAGTCTACAATGTGTATGACATCTTCAATTTGAATAACGGGGAATTCGAGAAAGTAGTAAATAACACTTTCGTAGATCCGGTAACTGATATTTTACATACAGAAAACCCTGCAAAAAGCATCCACTTCGGAATGGAGTTCCTGCCTGGTCAGTACGATCAGAGAGCAGATTCTGCACAACAGTGTATCGCTTTATTAACAGAAAATGAAAAATCAAAAGTAAGAAGTGGAAAACTCATCGAGTTTGTAGGAGTATCAGAAGCTGATTTGGTGAAAATCAAAGACCTTTTGATTAATAAAGTAGAATCTCAGGAAAAAGACTTATCTGTACTGGATATTCCTGCTGATGAAACCCCTTCAAAAGTAATTATCCACGAAAATTTCATCAATTTCAACGATGCTGAGCTGGAAAGTTTTTACAACAATCATGGTTTCGCATTAGGACTAGATGACTTGAAATTTATTCAGGAATACTTTAAAACTGAAGAAAGAAACCCTACAGAAACGGAACTGAAGGTATTAGACACTTACTGGAGTGATCACTGTCGTCACACGACTTTTGAAACAGAATTGTCAGATATTCAGTTTGAAGGAAAATTCAAACAGACATTGGATACTATTTTCAATGACTATATCGAAAAAAGAAAATTCTTAGGCCGCGAATTGAAGCCGATTTCCTTAATGGATTTAGCAACAGTATGCGGTAAATATTTCCATAAAACCGGAAACCTGGACAACCTTGTGATTTCTGATGAGATCAATGCATGTACCATCCAGATTGAAGCAGAATATGATGGGAAAAAAGAACCTTGGTATTTATTATTCAAAAACGAAACGCACAATCACCCAACAGAAATTGAACCTTTCGGAGGAGCTTCTACTTGTTTAGGAGGAGCGATCAGAGACCCTTTATCCGGAAGATCATTCGTATTCCAGGCAATGAGATTAACAGGGGCTGCAGACGTTTTAGAATCAGTAGACAAAACATTACCAGGGAAATTACCTCAAAAAACAATCACTAAACAGGCTGCAAACGGATATTCATCTTACGGTAACCAGATTGGTCTTGCTACCACAATGGTTTCTGAAATCTATGATGAAGGATACAAAGCCAAAAGAATGGAAGTTGGTTTCGTTACCGGAGCTGTTCCTGTAGATTGGGTAAGACGTGAAAAACCTGCAAATGGTGATTCTATTATTATTTTAGGAGGCGCAACAGGCCGTGATGGAGTAGGAGGAGCAAGCGGAAGTTCAAAAGAACAGGACGAAACTTCCATCCACACCATGAGTTCTGAAGTTCAGAAAGGAAATGCTGTAGAAGAACGTAAAATCCAAAGACTTTTCAGAAACCCTGAACTGACAAGGTTAATCAAAAAATCTAACGACTTTGGAGCAGGTGGAGTTTCAGTAGCGATTGGTGAAATTGCAGACTCTTTAGAAGTAAATCTTGATGTATTACCATTAAAATACGAAGGTCTAAACGGAACAGAACTGGCTATTTCAGAATCTCAGGAAAGAATGGCGGTTGTAGTTGATCCGAAAGACAAAGAAAAGTTCATCAAATTCTGTGAAGCTGAAAACATTGTTGCGGTAGAAGTGGCAAAAGTAACAGACTCAGGAAGAATGCAGATGTTCTGGAAAGGAGACAAAATTGTTGACCTTTCAAGAGCATTCCTTGATACGAATGGATGTTCAAAATCTCAGGAGGTAAAAATCAACCACCTTGAAGAAGTAAAAACAGAAACCAAGACATTCAACGAAGAAAACTTCCTGAATACCTTAAAAGATAAAAACGTAGCTTCCCAAAAAGGACTATTGGAAATGTTTGACTCTTCCGTAGGAGGAACAACTGTTGCCATGCCTTTAGGTGGAAAATACCAACAAACCTTAATGGAAGGAAGTGTGCAGACGCTGCCGATCTTAGGAGCAAAAGATATCAAAACCGTTTCCTTGGCGAGCTGGGGATTTGATGCTGAAATCTCAAAACAAAACTCTTTATTGGGAGCATCTTACGCTGTAGTAGAAAGTGTAGCGAAGATTGTTGCCATGGGAGGTGACTATAAAAACATCAGATTAAGCTTCCAGGAATATTTTGAAAAGCTTGGTCAGGCTCCTGAAAAATGGGGTAAACCGTTAGCTTCTCTTTTAGGGGCTTATGACGCACAGATCAACCTTGGTTTAGCTGCAATTGGAGGTAAAGATTCCATGAGTGGAACGTACCAGGATCTGAATGTACCACCAACATTGATTTCTTTTGCATGTGCCAACGGAGACAAGCAGAATATCATTTCTCCGGAATTTAAAGCTGTTGGAAACAAAGTTTACTTCTTCAATCACATTGCTCAGGAAAGTGGCCTTCCAAACTATGATGCTTTAAAAGACATTTATGAATTCATCTTCGAAAACATCAAATCAGGAAAAATTGTTTCTGTAAAAACAGTAAAAGACGGTGGAGTAGCGGTAGCATTGGCAAAAATGAGTTTCGGAAACAGATTGGGAGCTGAAATCAATGCTGACGAAAATACTTTATTAGCTAAAAATATCGGTAGCTTAATCATCGAAGCTAAAGAAGAGCTAAGCAATGCATCTCTACAGTTAATCGGAGAAGTAAAAGATTCAGGAATCTTAAAAATCAACAATCTCGAAACCCGCATCACGAATCTCGAAGCTGCTTACACTGGTACATTCGAAAACCTTTTCCCAACAGTAGAAAAAGAAAAGATGACGGTTGAAATTGATGAAAAATCAAACTCAGTCAACCCAAGAAATATCATCATCAAAAAACATGGAATTGCACAGCCTAAAGTATTTGCTCCGGTATTCCCAGGAACCAACTGTGAGTATGATACCTTAAATGCATTCCAGAAAGAAGGTGCTGTAGTAAGCAGTCTGCCTTTAATCAATATCAGCCACCAATTACTGGATGAAAGTATTGATGCATGGGTAGAAGAGATCAGAACATCTCAGATCTTAGCTTTCTCAGGAGGTTTCTCAGCAGGGGATGAGCCGGATGGTTCTGCAAAATTCATTGTCAACGTTTTAAAGAACGAAAAAATGAGAAATGCAGTTCACGAATTATTAGACAGAGACGGGATGATCATTGGAATCTGTAACGGTTTCCAGGCTCTAGTTAAATCTGGGCTATTACCTTACGGAAGAATCAAAGATTTGGATGAAAACTCTCCGACATTGGCTCACAATGCGATCAGAAGACACATTTCTCAGATGGTTACTGTAAAAGTAGTGAACGATGAAAGTCCATGGTTAAAAGGAATGAAAGGTCAAACCTTCACCATTCCGATTTCTCACGGAGAAGGACGTTTTATGGCTTCAGAAGAAGAAATCAAGAAGTTATATGAAAACGGACAGATCGCAACACAGTACATCGATTTCGATGGAAACATTGCCCACGGAATGCCGTTTAACCCAAACAATTCATTATTCGGAATTGAAGGAGTTACCAGCCCATGTGGAAAGATCTACGGAAGAATGGGACACCCGGAAAGATTTACGGAAGGTCTCATGAGAAACATACCAACCGCGAATTATCACAACATATTCAAAAACGGTGTTGAATACTTCAAATAACAATACAAGAAAAATGATCGTCATCCATGGCGGTCATTTTTCGTCTTTAGACGGTTTCTACGAAGAAGTTTCTAAAGTTTTAATGAAAGATACAGATTGGAAAGTAGGAACGTTAGATGGTTTTGATGATATTCTGTACGGTGGTTTCGGAGTCTTTGAAAGCAAAGAGGAGATTGAAATCGTTTGGAAAGAATCACAAAAATCAAAAGATGATTTAGGATTTAAAGCCACCCAAAAATTCTACGAAAACAAAATCAGACAAGGAAAACCTTTCAACATAGAACTCATCCGGCAAAAACTAAATGATTTAACAGAAGGAAAAGGACAAACGTTATTTGAAATTCTGATAGAAATTATCGAATCACACAAGAATATTACCCTAAAGTTAGATTGATGAGTAATGAGTAGGCATTTTAAAATAGGAATATTCATCTGTTTTCAAAGTTTACCAGCCAGCTTCATCCAATCAACTTGTTGATTCCTTCTTAGCTCCCTAAAATAAAGCACTCAGAAAATAAAAACTTTGCGTCAAATAAAATTAAACCATTAAGAAAAATGAAGACTTTAAGGTAAATTAAGCTTCACCAAAGATGAATTTAGTAATGCTGCTTATACAAAATAGCTTAGTTGTTTTCTTAACTCTTCTTAATCATTTAAAAAATCTTAGTGGTTCAAAATAATACTTTCAATATAATTTTATATTAAAAATCCCTTGCAGATTAGCCAGATTCAGCAGATTTTATCTTACTTTGAAGAATATTTGAAAAGCTTTAAATCAGGAGCAAAAATCAAAAAAGCAAAAGAATTAATTGAATGAAGAAAATAGTGTATGGACTGTTCTTTGGAGACAGTATAACGTATGGAGAATATGACGGAGTTTTTGGAGGTTGGGTAGATATTTTGAAGAGATATGCCTTGCAAAAATTTCATGAAGGAAATGGTGATGAACTGATTCTATTCAACCTGGGAATAGGTGGAGAAACTACAGAAGGCTTATTGAAGCGAATGTCTGTAGAGTTAAATGCAAGAAATTCTGTAGATGGAAATCTTGTTTTCATCAGCTATGGAGCTAATGATCTTGCCATTAAAGAAGGAGTACAGATTGTGAATCCTGAACAATTTAAACATAATATCATCACAGCAGTTCAGCAGGCTCAAAAATTCTCCAATGATATTTACCTGGTAAGCATCCTTCCTATTGCTAAAAATATAGATGGAGTAGTTGTTGGCTCAGGGAAACTCAGATCAAACGAGGGAGTGCTTGTCTATAACGAAATCCTGAAGAATATTGCAAAAGAGTATTCTTTAAGCTATATTGATTTTCATTCAGCTCTGTTAGAAGATAAAGACATCCTGCTTTCTGCGGACGGAGTTCATCCTAATGAAAAAGGCTACGGAATGATGGCCGAAATTGCAATTCCAATCATTGAAAAATATTTATAATGCCTTATTTATTTTCTTATGGAACCTTACAGAAAGAGCAGGTTCAACTCGAAACATTCGGACGAATTTTACAAGGTGAAAAAGACACCTTATCTCAATATAAACTAGGAATGCTTGAAATTACAGATCCTGAAGTACTACGAAAAAGCGGTCAAAAATACCATCCAGTCCTGGAATTCTCAGGAAATAGTGATGATGAGGTTGAAGGGATGTTGTTTGAGGTGACCGAAGCGGAAATCATTCAGGCGGACGAATATGAAGTAGATGATTACAAAAGAATCGAAACTATGTTTAAATCTGGAAACCAAGGGTTTATTTATGTAGGTGCCTCTTCTGATACAGAAAAGTAGAGATTCTGTTATACATTAAAATAAGTAGTGTATTATCAATACATTAATATCAATAGAAACGGGCTTTAGCCCGTTTTATATTTTAATCCCCAATCCAATGGCTTTAGCCAAAACATAAAGACCAGCCTGTAAAATATCAATTATCAATCATCATTAATATTAAAAATCTCTCCTGACAAACAGTTGTCACAACTCCTTCCTATCTTTGGCCTACAACAAAAAATCAAGAAATGAACAACGTGAAAATTGAACCTTTTAAAGTAATCGGAATTGCCGTAAGAACAACCAATGAAAATGAACAGGCAGCAAAGGATATTCCGGTACTATGGGAGAAATTGATGAAGGAGGATGTATTGAACAAGATTCCTGGCAAAATAGACAATACGGTTTATTCAATTTATACAGATTATGAAAAGGATCATACAAAACCTTATACTACATTATTAGGATGCAAGGTAGAAAGTCTTGATCATATTCCGGAAGGAATGATCGGGAAGTCTTTTGATGGGGGAGATTATGTAAAATTTACAACAAAAGGAAATCTTGCAGAAGATCTGGTGATCAATGAATGGTTTAAAATCTGGAACATGGATCTGGATAGAATCTTTACTGCTGATTTTGAAATGTATGGTGAAAAAGCACAAAATCCTTCCGATGCAGAAGTAGATATTTTGATTGCTGTGAAATAAAACTTAAAAAACTAAGATGCCGGCCTTTATAAACATTTGAATTGAAGATGTGACATTCCCCTCCTCCGGAGGGGTGTCAAATCAAAGATTTGACGGGGTAGTTAAAAAACATACTTCCAATATACAAGAACCCCAATAATCGCAGAAGCGATGGCTATGAGTACAACGGCACCGGCTGAAATGTCCTTGATAAAACCGATTCTTTGATCAAAATCAGGTTGAATGACATCACATATCTTTTCGATGGCTGTGTTGAAAATTTCAGCACTCAAAACGGCTACAGAAGCCAAAAGAATAAGAGCTGCATCTGTAGAAGTAAGCTTTAAATAAAAAATAAGGAACAGATTAATGAAGAAAGCGAGAAGCTCAATCTGAAAGTTTCTTTCCGTTTTTATCATGACAAAAACACCCCGGAAAGCATTCAGAAAACTTTTATGAAGTGGAGGTTTTTGCATGTTTTTTTACTTTATTTCAACAAAGATAGCTTTTGTATTTTGATTGTTGCCGCTAATCTGTTATATTTGGATTATTAAGATTAAAATATATTCAGCGGCCAATATTTTGATACAAAAATATACCGCTATGGAAACCAGAACGTAATATCGGGTCTGAAACCCCATTGACGATCTTTGTTAAAAACTCGTCGGGAATATTCTTTTCTTTGTTGTATGTATTTATTATATTTGTAGAAACTTATTTTATAAATCTATGAAATTTATTATTTCAAGTGGTGAACTGCAGAAGGCGTTGCAAACTGTAAGTGGCGTAATATCAAGCTCTCAATCGAGACCGATTTTAGAAAACTATCTTTTTGAATTAGACGGAAATAATGTTACCATTACAGCATCTGACGGCGAGACAACTCTTGTAACTTCTTTGGAAGTAAAGTCTGATGATTCAGGTAAATTTGCTGTTCCTGCTAAAATTTTTCAAGATTTTATCAAGACATATGGAGAACAGCCTTTAACATTTGTTGTAAAGGACAATGCGGAAGGAACTGGAAGCCAGCTTGAGATTTTAGATGAAAAAGATAATTTCGCAGTAGCATTAGATAATGCTGATGACTATCCTGAATTGCCAGAATTCGATGCTTCTCAAAGCGTTGTAATGCCGGCTGGAGTTTTGTCTGAAGCTTTAACCAATACATTATTTGCCACCAGTAACGACTCTCTTCGTCCGGTAATGACAGGAGTATTATTTCAGTTTGGAGAAAATGAAACCAATTTCGTTTCTACAGACTCTCACAGACTTGTTGTTTACAAAAGAGCAGATCTGATGAATGCTGAACCAATGGAGTTTATCATGCCTAAAAAGCCTTTGAATATCTTCAAAAATATTCTGGCAAGTTCTAATGAAGACGTGAAAATCGACTTCAATGAGAATATGGCTAAATTTACTTTTGGTAAACATGTCTGGATCTGTAGACTGATCGACGGTAAATATCCAAACTATACAGCGGTAATTCCTAAAGAAAACCCGAATGTATTAACAATCAACAGAAACCTTCTGTTAGGAGCTATCAAGAGAGCATCTATCATGTCTAATAAATCAACCAACCAGGTAAGATTTAAGCTTTCAGGAAATATTCTTCACCTTCATGCAGAAGATACTGAATATGCAAACAAAGCAGATATGCAGATCCCTTGTGACTATAACGGAGAAGATATCAATATCGGATTCAGTTCTAAATTCTTAACAGAAATGTTAACAATCCTGGGATCTGATGATATTACCATGAAAATGTCTCAACCTAACAGACCGGGAATCATCGAGCCACTGGATGGTCTTGAAGAAAACGAAAACATCTTAATGTTATCAATGCCGGTAATCGGATTGTAATATTAAAATAAAAATATAAGAGGTTTTGTCTTTCAAAACCTCTTTTTTATATCATAAAAACGTACCATGAAAAAAATACTTCTACTGGCAGTAGTATTGCAATCTGCTATTTTATTTTCCCAAAAAAACATCAAAGTATATCATGAGAAAAAAGGAGATACACTAAGCCTTTATATCGATAATAAGGAAGTTTATCCTATGTCTTTAGTATTTTCAGGACTTCCAGAAGTGGAAAATATGAGAACTCCAGAAACCTTTAAAGCAACACAGGTAATACCCGCCCAATCATCAAAGAATAAAATTGCCTATTTCGTTATTGATGATAGAACAAAAGGATGGCGAGTAAAAAAGTTACCTGACTATATGATGTATGTAGGAGATGTTTCCTTAATAAACTATGATAAAGAATATAAATATGATCTTCCTTTTAAAAAAGGGAAGTCTTTTAGTATTTATCAGGGCTACAATGGCAGTTTTTCGCATCAGAATGAAAATTCTTTGGACTTTAACATGCCGGAAGGCACTGAGGTCGTTGCTGCAAGAGAAGGAGTTGTGACAGATTTTATCAATACAAATAATAAAGGGTGTGCAACCAGAAACTGTATAGAACAAGCAAATTATATCACTATTTTGCATCCGGACGGAACATTTGCTCAATATTATCATTTAAAACAAAATGGAGTTAAAGTGAATATTGGAGATCAGGTAAGAAAAGGAGACGTTATTGGATTTAGTGGAAATACAGGATGGAGTAAAGGCCCCCATTTACATTTTGTATGCTATCTTCCTAGAGTAGAAAATGATAAGTACAGGGAGACTGTAAAAACCTTTTTCAGAACAGGTAATGGATCTAAAACCGAGTATCTGACAGAGAAAAAGACATATTCAAAAGAGTACTAAATAAACATAGAGTAAAGGTTTTCAGAAAAATAATAAGGTTCTTTGTATGGTGCTACAACTCTCATTATGGAAGTAAAAATACAATCTTACCCGTCTTCAGATTTTCTTTCAGAATTTACTACGGAAAACTATACTGTAATGATATGGAAAGGAGCAGGAGTGTTTTCCGTGGATGGGATCAATTATCCTTATCATGGTTATAGTATTCTGTTTCTTTCACCTTATCAGAAACTGAAATTATCTTCTGATTCAGAAGAACCTGTTAATGTCCTTCTTTTTCATGGAGATTATTATTGTATTGAATATCATAAGGATGAAGTAGCTTGCAATGGCCTTCTTTTCAATAATATCTATCTGGATCCCGGTATAGAACTTTCAAAAGAGAACTATGAATACATTCTGGAACTTTTTAATCATATAAAAAAAGAAGCAGCAGAAAATCACCAGTTTTCACAATCTATCATTAAAACATACATTCAGTTGATTTTAGCCATCTGCAGCAAACAGAAAAGTGGGATTGAAAATAACCCGGCACTCAACGAAAAATTGCCTAACAAAAATGCTGTAGAATTTCAAAAACTACTGGAAGAGAATTTTAAAAAAGAAAAAGAACTTTCATTTTATAGTGATAAACTTAGTATTACCAATAACACTTTGAGTAAGCTTATCAAAAAAGAGTTTGCTAAAACACCTACCCAGCTGATTAATGAGAGAATCATTCTGGAGTCTAAAAAACTACTTCATTTAACCTATCGTTCTATTAAAGAAATTGCTTCAGAACTGGGATTTGAGGATGAATTTTATTTCAGCAGGTATTTCAAAAAATCAGTTGGCAGTTCTCCGAAACAATATCGGGAAAAAGTAGGGATTTCTGTAGTGGCAAAAATGTCCATGTAATGTCCTGAAATATCTATGTTCAGGCTGTAGGCTTGTGAATACCTTTGTTAAAAAAGTAAATCATATGCAAAACAGTAATGTATACAATCGTTTAGTAAGACTAGATGTTTATTCCTTGAATTTTCTGAGAATATCAATATTTGTGGTTATGGCCTGGATTGGCGGGTTGAAGGCCTTTCAATATGAAGCTGACGGAATTGTTCCTTTTGTTGCCAATAGTCCTCTTATGAGCTTTTTCTATAAAAATGCTGGAAATAAAGTATTGAATGAAGATCAAAAGCTGGTTTCAGAATATACACTCTATAAAAACCCTGAAGGAAAAGTTGTTAAGAAGAATATTGATTGGCAGACAGAAAACGGAACGTATATCTTTTCTTACGGGCTTGGAACGATGATTATTGTGATAGGAATTTCGGTATTATTGGGAATTTGGTTTCCTAAAATCGGAGCAGTAGGTGGGGCTTTAACTTTTCTTATGTCATTGGTTACCTTGTCTTTTCTGGTGACCACTCCCGAAGTGTACGTACCTAATCTTGGTGGCGATTATCCGACACCTCAATACGGATTTCCTTATCTTTCAGGAGCAGGACGTCTTGTTTTAAAAGACATTATTATGATGGCTGGCGGACTGGTTTTATTTTCCGATAGTTTAAAGAAAGTTTTGAAACCATCAGCTTAGCTATTTTAAATAGGCTCTTAAAATTTTACGGAGAAACAGAGTGTGTATTGATTAATTCAGCCTTCTGAAGAAAAATAAATGAAAATTAATTCTCTTAAAATCGTTCTGAAATTTCTGTATTTCTCAAAAAAACACGACATTTGTACCGCGAAAAACCGACTCAATCATTGAACGGAATTTCAAATGAAAGTTTCAAAAATAGTGCAGATGAAACCTCACGTTTCGTTTGACGAATTAAACAAGTAGATAGATAAGCAAATGAAAATATCAAACAACTGGCTGAAAGACTTTGTAAAAACGGAATTGAAAACTGAAAGAATCGGTGAATTCCTTACAGATATAGGTCTTGAGGTTGAAGGGATAGATAAATTCGAAAGTGTAAAAGGCAGTCTGGAAGGAATTGTTGTAGGTAAAGTGTTAACCTGCGAAAAGCATCCGAATGCTGATAAACTGAAGAAGACAACTGTAGACGTTGGAAACGGGAAGGTACTGAATATCGTTTGTGGTGCTCCCAATGTAGATGCAGGACAAACTGTTCCTGTAGCCGTTGTCGGAACAAAAATCTATGATAAGACCGGAAACTTTTTTGAAATTAAAGAAGCAAAAATCAGAGGAGAGGTTTCTCAGGGAATGATCTGTGCAGAAGATGAACTTGGCCTTAGCGAAGATCACGGCGGAATTATGGTTTTAGACGAAGCCAAATATGAAGTAGGAAAGATTTTTGCAGACTATTTTGAGTTGACAAATGATGAGGTTCTTGAAATTGGGTTAACACCAAACAGAACAGACGCAATGTCGCACTATGGAGTGGCAAGAGATCTTCATGCATTTCTTTCTACGAACCAGCAGAAGTCTCAATTTAATAAAGTAGCTTCTGAAGCTTTAAATAATGAAGGTTCTCACGATTTCAAACTAGAAATTGAAGATGCAGAACTTTGTCCAAGATATATCGGGGCGGTGATTGAAGATGTAAAAGTAGCAGAATCTCCAAGCTGGTTAAAAGACAGATTAAAAGCAATCGGACTAAGTCCTATCAATAATATTGTAGATATTACCAACTATATTCTTCATGGATATGGACAGCCTCTTCACGCATTTGATGCAGATAAAATCGCAGACAAAAAAGTGAAAGTAGGAGTGGTAAAACCTGGAACAAAATTTAAAACTCTGGATGGAGTAGAAAGAACACTGAACGGTACTGAAATCATGATCAAAGATGGTAAAGATACACCAATGTGTATTGCCGGAGTGTTTGGTGGTGAAAATTCAGGAGTTTCTGAAACTACAAAAACTGTATTCCTTGAAAGTGCATACTTCAATCCTATAGCCGTAAGAAAAGGAGCTAAGCTTCATAATTTAAATACTGATGCTTCTTTCAGATTCGAAAGAGGAGTAGATCCGAACCTTACAAGAACAGCGATTACTCATGCTATTAAATTAATTCAGGAAATTGCTGAAGGAAAATTAACAGGAGAGCTTTTAGAAGAATATCCTAAGAAAATTGAAGATAACTATGTGATTTTAAGATTCTCTAAAATTGAACAGATTTTAGGAACTAAAATTCACAGAGAAAAAGTAAAAGAAATCCTGAAAGCATTAGAAATTCAGGTTTTAAATGAAATCCCTAACGGTTTTGAAATCTCTGTTCCTGCTTACAGAGCAGATGTAACAAGAGAAATCGACGTTATTGAAGAGATTTTAAGAATCTACGGATATAATAAGATTGATGCTCCACAAAAAATTTCATTTACACCGGTTAAGCTAAGTGCTAATGATCAGGACGAATTGGAAAACAGTTGGGCAAGAACTTTACAAAGCCTTGGTTTCAATGAAGTAATGAACAACTCATTAACTTCTGTAAAAGATGAAACGGATGCTGTAAAACTCTTAAATCCTTTAAGTGGTGATCTTGCATTCATGAGAAAATCTCTATTGGAAGGACTTCTTCAGAATACTGTTTATAATATCAACAGAAAGAATGAAGATATTAAGTTTTTTGAATTAGGAAAGATCTACCACAAAAGAGAGAAGTACGAAGAAAGAAAGCAATTAGCAATGATTGTTTCCGGTAGAGATGTTGCAGAAAACTGGTTACAGCCTAAGTCTACAGTAAGTTTCTATAACCTTAAAGCTTATGTAAAGGTTTTATTAGAAAGATTAGGAGCAAACTATAAAGAAGTAGCTTTATCCGATGAAAGATTCTCTGATGCTTTGGCTTATGAAGCAGAAGGTAAAGTTTTAGTAAGAATCGGGAAAGTAGCTCCGGCATTATTGAAAGACTTTGATATCGATCAGGATTGTTTCTATGCTGAAATCGAACTTGAATTAGCACAGGAATTACGCTCTAAAAATGAATTGAAGTTTAAGGATATCCCGAAATTCAATAAAATCAGAAGAGACTTAGCTTTATTAATTGATAAAACGATTAACTATCAGGATTTATATCAGACGGCGAAGAAAAATAAATCTCCTTTCATTAAGAGCATCAACCTATTCGATGTGTATGAAGGGAAAAATCTTCCGGAAGGTAAGAAGTCTTATGCCATGAGCTTCGAGCTGTTAAACGAAGAAAAAACACTGGAAGAAAAGGAGATCACAGAAGTAATGGATTCCTTAATTAAATCTTTCCAGAAAGAATTCAACGCAGAGTTAAGATCTTAATTTAAAAGATTACAGAAATATATAAAAACGGGCTTTTTAAAGCCCGTTTTTTTTAATAGGGGATTTAATGGATTGGAGGTGAAGAATAAATATGACCACAAGTTTGTCACTCCGTAGGAGTCTCAACACACTTGATAGATACAATTGAAATCTAGATTCCTACGGAATGACAAAGGTATTGTTAGAGCTTATCGTGCTTTAAGAAATCTGCGCCATCAGTAAAAATTGAGAGTACATATTTAGGTTGGAAAGCGCAAAGGCGCAAGCAGTTATCATACTAGTTGTTTTTAAGACGCAAGAGAATCCAGGATTCTCAGCAAAGAATATGCTTTCAAATGATATCTCTGTTACAATATTCTATATACCTATGTGGTAGAATTAATCTTTTTTATTTAACCACATAGATACATAGATTTTCTACATTAATATATTATTTGTGCATTTGTGACCATTATAAAAGCACATTTCAATAGCATAAAATTTTATCAGAGATAAAATCTTTGCGCCTTAAAAACAGCAGAATTATAGATTGCCTTGTGCCTTTGCGATTTCCAACTTTTAACCTATCGCGTGGCATTTCAAAGGTGAGATTGCTTCATTTCGCTCTTAATGACAGTAGTTGTATTTGTGAATTTATTTGTGATCCTCATGTTTAAAACAAACCAAAATATCAACTGTTAAGTATAGGTTTTATAGTTAAATATAATAATTCGTGCATTCGTGGCAATTATAAAAGCATATTTTAGCTACATACAATTTTATCGTAGATAAAATCTTTGCGCCTTAAAAACAGCAGAATTATAGATTGCCTTGCGCCTCTGCGATTTCCAACTTTTAACCTATCAAGTGGTATTTCAAAGGTGAGATTGCTTCATTTCGCTCTCAATGACAGTAGCTGTATTTGTGAAATTATTTGTGATCCTCGTGTTTAAAATAAACCAAAATATCAATTGTTAAAGAATAATAAAATTGGCTGCAGTCCGTTTAAATAATATAAAATCCGTAAATTTGGGTTAATTCAAATAGTAAAAAATGAAAAATCTTTTTTTAAGTATATGTACAGCAGCAGTATTGGTATCATGTGGAACCATGACAAGCCCGTCTGCTTCTAAAGTAGGAAAAGCCCAGCCAGCGCTTGCCAATACAAAATGGACATTAGCAGATAATGTAAAAGGTAAAATCCCAACATTAAATATTGAAGGAGAAAAAATCAGTGGAAATGCGGGATGTAACAACTATTTTGGAGCTGCTACTATAGATCCTTCTACAGGAGGTTTTTCTGCCGGTCAAATGGGATCTACAAAGATGATGTGTAATAACATCGGAGTAGAGCAGAACTTTATGGATATGATGGGAAAAGCTAATAAATATGTTATTTCCGGAAATACGTTGGAGCTTTATAAAGACAATCTTTTATTATTGAAATTCAATAAATCAGAATAAAAAAGAAAAAGGAACTCAATTTGAGTTCCTTTTTTATGATTTAGATAGTAATTAATCTTCCTCTTCTTCGTCGTACTTAGCCAACTCCTCGTCGCACCATTTGAATGCTGCTTCTACCACTTTTGTAGCTTCGTCCGCCATCGTCTCCTCATCGTCTCCTTCAAGATCATCTAACCACTCAACTTCCTCTTCTTCAACGTTTAGGATAAATCTTGGATATTCTGTGTGGACTACGAATAGATCTTCTGGAAATTCCGAATTATCTGCTAATAAAAACTTAGGTAATTTCATTTTTTTAATGTTTTAACTTTACTCAAAGATAAATAAAATTATTGACTTAAATTGAGTTCAAAAACATTTTTGAAACTTTTTCAGCTTTTTTACTTTCAGAATAATCATAGAAGCCTTCTCCTGATTTTACGCCCAGTTTTCCAGCCATTACCATGTTTACAAGTAAAGGATTTGGAGCGTATTTAGGATTCTTGAATCCGTCATACATCACGTTCAAAATAGCAAGGCATACATCAAGACCAATGAAGTCTGCCAATTGAAGTGGCCCCATCGGGTGAGCCATACCTAATTTCATTACCGTATCAATTTCTTCTACACCTGCAACACCATTATAAAGTGTTTCAATAGATTCGTTGATCATTGGCATTAAGATTCTATTGGCTACAAATCCAGGATAATCGTTCACTTCTACAGGAACTTTCCCTAATGTTTTACTCATTTCATAAACAGCATCAAAAGTCCCTTTAGAAGTAGAATATCCTTTAATGATCTCTACCAGTTTCATGATAGGAACCGGGTTCATAAAGTGCATTCCGATTACTTTTTCAGCTCTTTTTGTAGCCGCTGCAATTTTTGTAATAGAAATAGATGAAGTATTGGTAGCAAGGATACAATCGGCAGGAGCAAGCTCATCCATCTGACCGAAGATCTTTAATTTTAGGTCAAGATTCTCAGTAGCAGCTTCTACAATAAGATCAGCCGTTCCTACAGCATCATTAAGGGCTGTAAAAGTAGTAATGTTTCCTAACGTTTCAGCTTTTTGTTCTTCTGTAAGGTTTCCTTTTGCAATGATTCTGTCAAGGTTCGTAGTAATGGTTTTCAATCCTCTGTCTAAAGCTTCCTGAGATACATCTACAAGATTTACTTTAAAACCGCTTTGTGCGAACGTATGTGCAATACCATTTCCCATGGTTCCAGCTCCGATAACTACAATGTTTTTGATCATTTTTCCTTTATTTTTTATAGATAGTTAAATTGTTTGCATTCATAAGATCCTTCTGATGAATAACTTCAGTAGGCTCAAAGTTTACATTTCCTTCGTCAGGTCGTTTTTTGTTGTTGTTTTGATTGGAAACTACAGCGGTGAGCCCACGTACAAGACGTTTTCTTTGATTGATGGTAAGAAAATCGGTGCCTACATAATAAGCATATTCACCTTCTCTTCCCAATCCGCTTTGTAGAAGGATTTCCAGACTTCTTATCTGATTCTTCCTTTTAAACTCTTTCAGGTAGCTTGTAACCGGCTTATCGGAAGCCGTACCACAGCATACACTCGCATAGCCAATCTTTAAATAGTTTTGATTCTTCTGCGAAAAGAAAAATGTAGAACAAAATAAAGCTGCCGCTAATAGTACTTTTCTCATAATCATGAATACCGAGAATTCATCCGATTCTCTGCGCTAAAATTAAGCTTAATATTTTATTTATTAAAATTATCCCAGACGATCTTTGAAATATCAGAAACCATACGGATATTTACCTTTTCAGTTTCTGTAGAATTACTTACAAATACGGCAATTGCATAATGTTTTCCGTTGGGAAGAGTGATGATTCCCATATCATTTTCTGCAACGGTAAGTTTATTATCCGGTTTTCCAGAAGAACCTGTTTTATGGGCAACAGGTGTACCTTTGGGTAATTGTTCAACAATTTTATTGGTTCCGGTAGTTGTTCCGAGCATAATCTGCATCAGAAGATCCGTAGATTTTTTAGAAAGGAGCTTGCCATCATAGAATTTTTTTAAAACCTCTACAGTAGAATTGGTGCTGCTTTCATTCCCATACTGGGTTTTCCAGTCCTTATGCATATCATCTTCAGTGTATTTTATCTGAAGATCTTTTACCCCTTTAGAATCCATGTATCGCTGAACAGTTTGCGGGCCTCCTATCATTCTTAAAAGGAAGTCACAAGTGTTATTGTCACTCTGTGCAACAGTGTAAGTGATTATTTCACCCAAAGAAAGCTCAACATCTCCATTCGGATATTTCTCGCGGAGTGGAGACCATGTATTTTCTAATAGATCAGATTTTTTGAGTAAAATCTTCTGGTCTATTGAAAGTTTTCCTTTGTCTGCCTGATCCAATACGGCACATGCCAGATGAAATTTGAAAACACTAAGCAAAGGAAGTTTTTTATCTCCGTTTTTACTGTATTTGAAAGGAGTTTCAAAATCTAAAACAGAAACGCCTACGGTAGCTTTCTTACCTTTTATAACAGCGTTTATTTTTTGATCCAGTACTGACTTCTGTGCTGTAGCCAATGCAGAAACCATAAGTAATAAAAAAGTTATTTTTTTCATAGAGGTGAGGTTAAAAAAACTCCCTTTTAAGATCATAAAGGGAGTTGCAATTTAGGTATTTATTACTATTTTAATTCAAAATAGTTGAGATTAACCCCATTATTTTCAAAGTATATTCTGATTTTATTTTCACCTTTCTGAAGGGAAATGTTCTTCACTGTAGTGGCTGCCCAGTTTTCATTTTTGCCTGTAGCGGGAAGGGCGATACTTGCTAGTACTTTTCCCGAAGCATTTTCCAATTTTATTTTTGAAGGATTTATACTGGAATATCTGATTTCCAGTGTGTAATTTTTAGCAGTTTTGGAGGTGACAGTATATTGCAGCCATTCGCCGGCTTCAGTTTTTCCTACATAATACTGATTAGTTATTTTATCATCACATATATAGATATCTACACCATCATTTCTCATTTGCTGCCCGGAGTTCCATTCTGATCTTTTTGCCGGATCACTTACCCAGAGATTGATAAAATCTTTGTCCATATATGCAGAACCTATTCGTCCCAAATCATACTCTGAGGCAAATACTCTTCCGGGAACCTGATGATTCTTAAAAGGTTTTGTAGAAGCATCTGTCACTTGTCTGAACATCGCATCAATTACATCATTTTTAACTTCCACATTATTGAATTTATAATGATCTGCTATTTGCATCAAGGTTTTTTTAGCAAACTCTTTTGTAGGCTTTTCGCTGCCATTTTTCCAGTAGTTCAACAGTTTTTCATATTCAGGAGTTGTTTTTACATTGGTGATTCCTGCAATATTATCAATCTTTTTCATGGGCCAGAAAGCATAGCCGATATTATGTTGATCCAATAGCTGAATTAGTTCTGTGAACCAAACATTAGAATTCTCACCTGTTTCTCCAAGCCAGATGGGCATATTATGTTTTTCTCTTAAATCCAGTGCAAAATGTATGGTTTTATCATCATTGTTATTCCAATATTTATGAAAGCTAAAAGCCATATTTTTGTCCCAGATTGGTATGAGTCCATTATAATTATTTCCCCAGCCATTTCCTTCAATAAAGATAATATGCTTTTGATCAACCTCACGAATCGCAGTGGTAATGTCTTTTTGTAATTTCCAAAGTGGAGCATTCGACATTTCATCTATACCGTTCGGATTTTTTCCTGTAAAATTAATATTAGGCTCATTGATGATGTCATACCCTCCAATCCATGGTTCGTCTTTGTATCGGTCTGCCAGTTTTTTCCAAAGAGCAATCGTTTTTCTTTGGTTTTCTTCACTTTCCCAAAGCGATGGCTTTGATTTATCATTGTCTGAAATATTCGCATCATTTCCTTGTCCGCCAGGGGCAGCGTGAAGATCAAGGATCAGGTATATCTTATTGTCTTTACACCATTGAAGCAAATCATCAGTCATCTTAAAACCTTCTTCAAGCCAGGTATCTTTGCCTTTTGAGGGTTCTTTTTCTATAGGAAGGGTATAAAGGTTATAATGCATTGGAAGCCTGATAGAATTGAATCCGGCTTTTGCCAAAAAATCAATATCCTGTTTGGTCACTCCATTCTTTAAATAAGCTTTATAAAACTCCTGCATTCCATCTTCACCAATCAGTTCAGCTATTTTTTCTTTAATTTTATACTGTGGCCCTGCAAAATCTGCTGTTTTCAACATGTATCCTTCCTGAAGCATCCAGCCACCTAAGCCAAGGCCTCTTAGTTGAATATTTTCACCTTTATCATTAACTATTTTTTGACCTGAAGTCTTTAATAATTGCGATGTCCCAAATTGAGACAATAATAGAGCGGATAATAGAATGGTTCTTTTCATAGTTGTTTTGATTTTAAATATTGGGTGAGGATTTAATTAAAAAAAATGATGGTTTCAAAATAAAAGTCTACATTTAGTCTGCTTATTTTACCAGGAATCCATTGGGTATGTAAAACAAAATCTTTCAATTGTTTGTTGAATTGTTGCTCAAATATATTGCTTTTTTGTCTTAAAATTGATTTTCTATTAATAAATCAGTGATTTTTAAAGAAAAATAATGAAAAATCCCACCTATCAACAACAAAAAATGCTATCTGATAACCATTTCTGATTATTAAGATAGCATTGTCATTATACCTGTTCATGAAAACAGTGTATTTTTATTTTAGCTGATAAGCCTCATAATTTCTAAAGCAACTTTCAATGCTTCAGTTCCATCTTCAAGGGAAACTTCTACATTTTTATTGCCGGTGATAGCATCAGCAAAAGAGTTTAACTCATCAAGAATAGCATTGTTAGGCTGAATATTTGGATATTCAAACAAAATTTGATTTTTCTCTCCTTCTGCATTTTCAATAATCATGTCAAATGGAGTAGGGTTTTCAGGAGCATCTTTCATTCTGATTACTTCCGCTTTTTTCTCAAGGAAATCTACCGAGATATAAGCATCTTTCTGGAAGAATCTGCTCTTTCTCATAGCTTTCATAGAAATTCTGGAAGTGGTAAGGTTGGCAACACATCCGTTTTCAAATTCTATTCTGGCATTGGCAATATCCGGAGTTTTACTTACCACACAAACGCCGCTTGCATGGATGTTTTTTACTTTAGATTTGGCCATGCTTAATAAAATATCAAGATCGTGAATCATAAGATCCAATACCACTGAAACATCCGTGCCACGAGGATTAAATTCTGCTAATCGGTGGATTTCGATGAACATTGGATTGCTGATGTATTCTTTAGTGGCAATAAAGGCCGGGTTGTATCTCTCAACGTGGCCTACCTGCGCTTTGATTCCTTTTTCCTGGCATAAACGAAGGATTTCTTCTGCCTGTTCAAGTGTTTGGGTAACCGGTTTTTCAATAAAGAAATGAAGACCTTTTTCAATTGCTTTTAAAGCATAATCATAATGATAGATTGTCGGAGTAACAATGTCCAGCATATCGATCTGCTCAAGCAATTCATCAAAATTTTCAAAATATTTGTATCCGAATTCGGCTTCTAATTTTTTTCCGTTTTCAACATCTTTATCGTGGAAACCTACAAACTCATATCTATCTGACTGATTAAGAAGTTTTAAGTGTATCTTTCCCAAGTGTCCGGCACCTACCAAACCTGCTTTTAACATAGCTGTATTAAATTTCTGTAAATATAGTGAATGTACATCATAAAAATACATGACTTTTTACTTGGATATTCTTCTGATCTCGTATTAAGAATATATCCAATCAATTAAAAGAATTATAGTAAATTCGCGATCTAAAAAAATTATAACCATGAAAAAAATCGGCTTTATATTATCTATAGCAGGATTATTGGCTGCCGGATGTTCAGGATCAGGTGATAATATTGCTACTGAAGTACACAACACTCCACCTCCACAACCCAAATGTGAGACTCCGACAAATTTAAGTTTCAAACCGCTTTATAATCTTTTTTCCTGGAGCAGTAATAATGGCCAGGGAACAGGTTTTTTCGAGGTTCAATATGGAGAACAGGGCTTTTCCTTAGGAAATGGAACTACCGTTGAGGTGAATAATACCTCTTACACGCTTCCCATATTCAAAGGAAAAAAATACGATATGTATGTGAGAAAGAACTGTGGCACAGCTGATGGAAAAAGTAACTGGGCAGGGCCTATAACCATTCTTTCTGAAAATACTACTGCTTGCGTAAAACCAGGCTTTGTTAATTATACAACATCCACTGCTTCCGTTTATGATCCTACCTTTTCAGCAACTGTTTCCTGGGAAAGTGATGGACTTTCCGTATATGAAGTATATCTAGGCACGAGTGGTACACCGCCGGCACCAGGGAATGGTGATCCAATTAATCAAGGTCAAATGGCTGTATTTCCAAACTTAAATAAGACCATTTCTTACATGTTCTATGTCAGAAAAAGATGTGCGGGTAATACCTATACCGATGTTACCTCACAGGTTGTAAAATGGAATTAATAGAAAAAATAAAGCTGTTAAAAAATTGACAGCTTTATTTTTTGTGGATAATTCTTTCATTCGATTTCTGAAATCTAAAATCTAATTTCTTACTTTTGTCAGATGCAGGATTCGTTTGTACATAAAGGAAAAAGAAAGAATTTAGTAGAATATCTCAGATACAGAATCGGGATTTCAGATGAAAATGTACTTTCGGCAATGAATGAAATTCCGAGACACCTTTTCATTGAAAGTATTTTTGAAGATTTTGCTTATGAAGACAGGGCTTTCCCTATCTTGGCTCATCAAACCATTTCCCACCCTTCTACAGTAGCGGAGCAATCAGAGCTATTACAGGTGAAAGCAGGTGAAAAAGTATTGGAAATCGGGACAGGATGTGGCTATCAGACTGCTGTTTTACTGGCAATGAAAGCCCATGTTTACACTGTAGAAAGACAAAAAGACTTATTTGATTTTTCTAAAAATAAATTGAGAGAACTTCATTTGTACCCTAAATTTCAGAGTTTTGGCGATGGATTTGCCGGACTGCCAACTTTTGCTCCTTTCGATAAGATTATTGTAACCTGTGGAGCAGGAACTTTACCTACAGAATTATTAAAACAATTAAAGGTAGGTGGAATAATGGTTATTCCTTTAGGGCCAACGGATGAACAGGTCTTATACCGATTTACGAAAGTAGGAGCTACAGAATTTGAAAAAGAAGAATTTGGAGCTTATAAATTTGTGCCAATGCTAGGGAATACGAATCAATAAGAATTAAATTTCCTATTATAAAAAAATATCCGGATTACGGAATAAGTAGAAGAACTGGTCTCAAACACCAGTTTTTCGCTTTTTAACCACTCATACATCAATGGAATCTATTGTGTATAAACCTATGGTCTTAATTTTTTAAGCCACATAGCCCCATGGATGACCATGGTAAAATATCTTTTTATTAGAATCCTTAATACAAACGTTGACGTTAATTTAAATTAAATTTTTTTGTGTTTTTTTTATAAATTTTTAAATCGGTTCGGAATGAAAATTGGACTCTCTGAAAAACAAAACCACTTAAAATCTTATGATTATGGATACAAACAGATTCAAAGCGTCACATGATTTTAGCAATGTTCAAAAGAACCTGCATAATAATCCCGGATATAGTGTAGAAAGTTATTCTCAGCAGGTTAAAGATTATATTCATGATATGAAAAGTAAAAATCAGGAGGCCACAAAACAAGGATTCATGAGCCATACTCAGAAATCAGTGAAAGAAGTTTGGGAAGAAATTCAGGAAATAGCTTCTGAAGCTTGGGAAAAGAATAAACACTATTCAGATGAAAAGAAATAATTTTTAATATTAAAGTTCAATAACCTTACTTTTTGCGAGTGAGGTTTTTTATTTAAATCAAAAAAGTAATAATGAAAGTCTTTATTAATAAAAGAATTCCTGAGATTGGAATCAAAATGTTGGAAGAAGCAGGATTAGAGGTAACACTGCCTGAAAGTGAAAATCTTATCTATGAAGAATGGCTAAAGTATTGTAAAAATACAGATACCATTCTGAGCATTGGTGGTGATTTTAAATATGATAAAGCATTTTTCGATGCCTGCCCCAATATTCAAGCCATTGCTTTATATTCCGTAGGTTTTGATCATGTAGATATAAAAGAGGCCAATCGGAGAAATATTCCGATAGGAAATACACCGGATGTACTGAGTAGGGCGACTTCTGACGTAGCATTTTTATTGATGCAATCAGTAGCAAGACGAGCAAGCTATAATTTTCAAAAGGTAAAAGATGGGAATTGGGGTGATTTTGATCCTCTTCATGCACTGGGACAGGAACTTTACGGTAAAACCCTAGGGGTTTTCGGATTGGGAAGAATAGGTTTTCAAATGGCTGAAAAATGTAGAAAAGCTTTTGATATGGAGATCATTTATCATAATCGTCATCGTCACGAAGATGCTGAAAGAGAATTAGGAGCAACGTATGTTTCCTTTGATGAGTTGGTTAGGAATTCAGATGTGCTAAGTGTTCATGCTAATTTTACTCCTGAACACAAGGATCTCTTTAATAAATCTGTATTTGAAAAGATGAGCCCGAATGCTATTTTTATCAATACAGCAAGAGGTGGTTTTCATCAGGAACAGGATCTATATCATGCATTAGCTGAAGAGAAGATCTGGGGAGCAGGGCTTGATGTAACCAACCCGGAACCCATGTCTGCTGAGAATCCTCTTTTGGAATTATCAAATGTATGTGTATTGCCTCATATTGGCTCTGCAACGATTGAAGCGAGAAACGGAATGGCCAGACTTGCAGCTGAAAATATCATAGCATTTTCAAACGGAGAGATGATGCCTAATTGTGCAAATCCTGAAGTTTATTCACCCCATTTATAATAACTTGGAATTATTTTTGTTTTTAATGTATAAACCTTAAAACCTAAATATTATGGCACCAGAAAACAATATTAATGAGCAGAATAAAAGGTTGGAACGTATGGATTATGATCCCAACGAAGATATATTCAATAGAGAAAAACATATTTCGCTTGATGGAGATGGCAATCCTATTTTTGAGGAAGTGGATGAAGATAAAATAGATAAAGGACTAGACATTCCGGGAGCAGATGCTGATGATGAAATGGAAGAAATTGGAGAAGAAGATGAAGAAAACAACTATTGGAGTCTCAGCGATAATGAGGACGACCATGAAGAGGAAAATGATGATGTATTAACTTAGATTTTATTCAAATGAAATAATTGCCTTGCTGATTTTCAGTGAGGTTTTTTATTTTCCGGATGATAATCTTACTCTGTAAGAAGGGAATGTGAGTGCATCTTTTTCAACTATAGTATTTAAAATATAGTACAGATTATATTTTCACAGAGCTGATAATCAGTTTTTTCATCTAGTCATTCTTTTACACTTTCCTTTTCTCTTCTTTTGTTGCCTATATTTCATAATTTGAATATCTTTAAAACTTCAAACATTGTTTAAACATAGAACTTTAAATAGCAATATGACATTTCAAGAACAGATACAGCAGGGGATCCCTAATCAGCTGCCACAACCAAAACCATACGAAACGAATATCAACCATGCTCCAAAGCGTAAAGAAATCTTAGGCGAGGAAGAGAAAAAACTGGCATTAAAGAATGCTTTACGTTATTTTGATCCTCAATTTCATGCAGAATTAATTCCTGAATTTAAGCAGGAATTAGAAGATTATGGAAGAATTTATATGTATCGTTTTCGTCCGGATTATGAGATGAAAGCGAGATCTATTGAGGAATATCCGGGGAAATCTGAGCAGGCAAAAGCCATTATGCTGATGATTCAGAATAATTTGGATTATGCAGTAGCTCAACACCCTCATGAATTGATTACTTATGGTGGAAACGGAGCTGTTTTCTCAAACTGGGCGCAGTATCTGTTGACGATGAAGTATCTGTCTGAAATGACCAATGAGCAGACTTTGGTAATGTATTCTGGACATCCGATGGGATTATTCCCGTCTCATAAAGATGCACCAAGAGTAGTTGTAACAAACGGAATGATGATCCCGAATTATTCTAAACCGGATGATTGGGAGAAGTTCAATGCTCTTGGAGTAACACAGTACGGACAAATGACTGCGGGTAGTTATATGTATATCGGGCCACAAGGTATCGTTCACGGAACTACCATTACTGCATTAAATGCTTTCAGAAAGATCAATAAAGATCCTAAAGGAGGACTTTTCGTGACTTCAGGACTGGGAGGAATGAGTGGAGCTCAGCCAAAAGCTGGAAATATTGCAGGTTGTGTTACAGTATGTGCCGAAGTGAATCCTAAGATTACCAAAATTCGTCACGATCAAAAATGGGTGAATGAAATCTATGAAGATCTTGATGCATTGGTAAAAAGAGTAAGAGATGCTCAGGAAAATAAAGAAACTGTTTCTTTAGCTTACCTTGGAAATATTGTGGACGTTTGGGAAAAATTTGACCAGGAAGATTTAAGAATTGATATCGGTTCAGACCAGACCTCTCTTCACAATCCGTGGGCTGGTGGATATTATCCGGTAGGACAAAGCTTTGAAGAATCTAATGCAATGATGGCTGAAGACCCTGAATTATTCAAAGAAAAAGTTCAGGAAACTTTAAGAAGACATGCTGCTGCCATCAATAAACATACAGAAAAAGGAACCTATTTCTTCGATTACGGAAATGCATTCTTATTGGAAGCTTCCAGAGCAGGAGCTGACGTAATGGCGGACAATCCTACATTAGGAAGGGAATTCAAATATCCAAGTTATGTTCAGGATATTATGGGGCCAATGTGCTTCGATTATGGTTTCGGGCCATTCCGTTGGGTATGTACAAGTGGAAAACCGGAAGATTTGCAGAAAACCGATGATATTGCTTGTGCTGTTTTAGAAGAAATGGCTAAAAACTCTCCTGAAGAGATTCAACAGCAGATGAAGGATAATATTCAATGGATCAAAGGTGCTCAGGAAAATAAACTGGTTGTAGGTTCACAGGCAAGAATCCTTTATGCGGATGCAGAAGGAAGAATGAAGATTGCTGAAGCATTTAATAAAGCAATTAAAAATGGCGAGATTGGGCCTGTAGTATTGGGTAGAGATCACCACGATGTTTCAGGAACAGATTCTCCTTACAGAGAAACTTCCAATATTTATGACGGTTCAAGATTTACAGCAGATATGGCGATTCACAACGTGATTGGTGACAGTTTCCGTGGGGCAACCTGGGTTTCTATTCACAATGGTGGTGGAGTAGGCTGGGGAGAAGTAATTAATGGAGGTTTCGGAATGCTTTTGGATGGAAGTGATGACGCAGACAGAAGATTAAAGTCTATGTTGTTCTGGGACGTGAACAACGGAATTTCAAGAAGAAGCTGGGCTAGAAATGAAGGTGCTATTTTCGCCATTAAAAGAGCCATGGAAGTTGAGCCTAATCTAAAGGTAACTCTTCCAAATCTTGTAGACGAAAACTTATTATAAATTTAAAAAAAATCAACATTGGCAAGTATCAATAAAAAACTGTTTTCACATCTCAATGTAGAGGATAGTGATCCTGTTTGGGAGAAATTTGCTGAGGTTGAATTCTCAAAGAAAAACATATTCTCGGACAATAAAGCCTATCTTGTTGAAGATGGGCTTGTCCGTAAATATTATATCAATAACACCTCAGACATCGATACTGAAGTCTGTGCAGAATTTTACTTTCCAGGTGATATTTTTACTGTAGGTACTCATGGTTCGGAAGGAATTTTTGAATCTATCAGCAGTGGCCTTGCCTGGGAAATTACTTTGGATGAAGTAAAGGAAATGTTTGTTGTAAACCCCGAATGCCGCTTTGTACAAAACTACTATCTAAGTAGAAAACTGAATGCCGCAATGAAGCGAGAAATGCTCTTGCTTAAAAATACTCCACAAGATCTTTACGAGTATCTACTATCCCATAAACCTCATTACATACAGAATATTCCTTTAAAATATCTGGCTTCTTATATTGGAGTAACTCCAATCTCTTTGAGTAGAATCAGAAAAAGGATTAGTTAAAGGCTGGAAGTTTGAAGATGTAAGCGGGAAGTTATCGAGGTTATCATAACTGTCTCACCCGTTTAAATAGAATATTCTTTTGTTTTATAAACGCAAAGTTTCACTTCTAAATACCTGTTTTTAAATGAGCAAAGCGTGAATCGATTTTTAATCGATTTGATGAAGTATGCCTCAACCATCAATTTCAGCAATGGCTTGTCCGGCATCTTTACTTCCTTGGATTTTGTCTTTTAATGAATAAAAATGTTCCTCGATTCAAAAAAATTATCAGAAATGATAGGACGATAATGAACTTCCATCTTCAAGCTTCCATTTTCCATCCCAATTAATTAACTTTTGTTTATTGTTTCGCCCTCCGCAAGTATCTTCCTTTGTAAAAAGAATTTATGGAAATACAAAAGTTAAACTGGGCCGGAATAAAGCTCATATCTAATGGTAAAACGATTTTAATAGATGCAGTAGAAGATTTTTCCTATTACAAGCCTGTTTTGGGAGATGCTGTAGAGCAAGTGATAGCATTTTCAGACTATTTACAGGCAGATTACATTCTATTTACTCATTTACATTTAGATCATTTTGACCAAAGAGTTATTAAAAAGTGCCTGAAAAAGGATGGGAAACTTATTGTTTATTCAGAATTAGAACCATTTGTCAGGAATTTGGTAGAAGACGTTGAAATAATTGTTCTGAACCTGGATGAAACCTTCTCTGAAAATGAAATCACCTTTAAACCTGTATATGCCATGGATGGGATAGGAGAAATTCAGTCTTCATGGATTGTAGAGGATGGAACAACTAAGATCTTTCATGGTGGAGATACCATTTGGCATAACCAATTCTGGAAGCTTGGAAAGGAGAATAAAGACATAGATTATGCCTTTTTACCGGTCAATGGGGTAACTGTCAATTTTGAAATTATTGGGTTGGAATACAGTCCGGTTCCGGCTTCTCTTAATTTGAAGGAAGCTTTTGCCGCTGCTCATCTTTTACATGCTAAAAAACTGGTTCCAATCCATTACGGGTTGTTTGCTCATGAGAAGTGCTATATCCCGCAGCTGTTTGATGAGAATGATCTTAAAAAAGTTTCTGAGGAAGTGGGGCAGGAGTATATGGCTTTGAAGGATGGAGCTATGTTGGCAGAATCTTAAATATGAATAAAAACATTTGGAATGTTCAATAGAAACGGGCTTTAGCCCGTTTTCTTCAATCAGGATTACAATGGGCTTTAGCCAAAACTTATTATAAATTTTGGCTAAGGCCTTATGTATTTGTCTTTTTTACATGATGCTATTGATAATCAAATGGCAGATATCTAATATTTGTATTCGGTTATATTGAAAATTATTCCTGATAGTCGATGATTTCACAGGCGATTTGTTCTTTCTCTATATAGTTTTTAAGTTCATCAAGATCTTTCCACATATAAGAAGAACCATACTGACAAATATAAATACCATCTTCTTCAAAAATGATACTGATATTAGGCATTTTTCCCGTGTTTTCCACATGTCTGAAATCCCAGAACAGCTGATGGGCATATTCATATTTTTTCTCAAAGAGTACAGCGTTTTCCAACAAATCCTGAATTTCAGTGGTTTGTTGGTGGGTAAGCTTTGTTTTTAATTTGTATTCAAATCCCATTGTAGCTTTTCAATACTTTCAGATTAAAATTTTCCCTGAAAAATAAGATAATAATCGTTAAAATTCCAAAATGCTTTAAGTTTATTTTACAGTTGTGATAAAACAAAAATCTGCTGTGGGATGGGGTTATTATTTCCATTTTATAGACAAAGAAAAGTGAGGAGTTGTTTTTTTGTTCGCCTGGATAATGTAACAGCTTTATCTGAACAACCTTTTTTACCTGTTAAAATAAAGTTTAGTATTTTTGAAGCTCATACCAATTGCAAAGACATATTATTTATGATGAATAAACTTTTTTTCATTTTCACTATTCTATCTATAATGCAGGTTCGTTATATCTGTGGAGTTAAAGACTCTCCTCCTCCAAGTACCAAAGATGTAGTCTATGTGGATAATACAGGAGAAGTTCCGTATGGGCATCAATTCTTAAACGAGAAGCAATTGGAAGGGTATGCCACTGAGCAGAGGTATGGGTATTATGAAACAAAAGACCTGGACTTCCTGACGAATAGAGGGTATATCCTGATCGTTTTAGGAAGATACAACGAAGCGATAGAACAGTTTAGAGCAATAGATTCTATACAACCCGGCAGATATTCTACCTATTCCAATATGGGAACAGCCTTTGAAATGGCAGGCAATACTACGGAAGCTCTTCAATGGATTGAGAAAGCTTTAAAGACAGACCCTAAAGGACATTTATCTTCTGAATGGATTCATATTAATATTCTGAAAGCTCATATAAAAGGAGACCGTTATATCTCCTCTATGAATCTTATTGGAAAAGATTTTGGAAATGAAGAATCTCCAAAGTCCAATCTTACGCCGGACGAGCTAAAGATTCTCAGAACACAGCTTTATTATCAACTGAATGAAAGAATGTCTTTGATAAAACCCAAAGACAAGGTAATAGCACAACTCTTGTTTGATCTTGGAAATATTACTTTTTTAGAAGGAAAGAAAAAAGATGCAATGGAAGAGTATCAATTGGCAAAAGACTATGGCTTTGATGATCCTATATTGATCAAAAGACTCCATCTATATCCCTCTGATCTGTCTAAAGTGGATGAGAAAACAGCCATTCTTGCACCAGATACCAAAGAATTCCGTGGAATGATAATTGGTCTTTCTTTAGCCTCCCTTTTAATGTCTGGGTTAATTCTTTTTATTTTTAGAAAGAAAGTCGCTTTAGTGTTGAAATAAAGTTTTTCGGTTATCCATAAAACCGATCGTTTTAAAGCTACCTTTTAAGATCAATATTGATAGCTTTCTGATAGCTTAATAATAAAAAGTTAATAGCCTAAATATGTACAAATATCTTTTCAGTATCATTCTCATTATTTTATTTTCAATTCCGGTTTCGGCCTGTCTTAATGGTGAGCAAATGGTTTTGGCCAACAATAAGCTTCTGTATTCAGATTATGAAGGAGAAATACCTTATGGACATGAATTTGGAAGTAAGGAACGGTTAGAAGCCTTCTTGGTGACCTTAGAAAAAGGGTATAACAAAACCAAGGATCTGGACTATCTTTCTGACCAGGGGTTTGTCTTAATTATTTTAGGAAGATATAAGGAAGCTATTGAACTTTATAAAAAGATTGAAGCCCTACAGTCTGGAAGATATTCTACAGCATCTAATATAGGAACCGCATACGAACTCATAGGCAATAATACTGAAGCTTTAAAATGGATTGAAAAGGCAGTACAGATCAACCCTCAATCTCATTTTTCTTCAGAATGGATTCATGTGAATATTTTAAAAGCTAAAATTAAAGGAGATCAATATATTTCATCAAAGAATTTAATTGGAAATGATTTCGGGAATGAAAAACAACCTCAATCCAGTGTAAGCAAAGATGATCTCCAGTTGCTTAAAATGCAGTTGTATTATCAGCTGAACGAAAGAATATCTTTTGTAAAACCCAAGGATAAAATAGTTGCACAACTTTTATTTGATCTGGGAAATATTGCTTTTTTGATGAATCAAAAAGCTGATGCTAAAGAAGATTATCAATTGGCTGCAGAATATGGATTTGATAATTCTGTTTTAAAAGAAAGAATAAAACTTGTATCTAAGGAAAAGAATGAAACAACAAGAAATATAGTGAATGGAGTAAAATATCATACGAAAGAGCCGCAAGTATTTCACTTGATGGAAACCATTATTTCAATTGCTGCATTTTTATTGGCAGGCCTGATCATTTTTATTTTTAGAAAGAAAATAGCCTTAGTCCTAAAGTAAAATGTCAAAATCCTTTCCAACCTTTTTCCTCACTACAGCATCTTTATAGGTAAAAGGCATACTATGAAAATTACCATTCCTAAACCCTGTCACGAAAACTGGAACAACATGACTCCTGATGAAAAAGGAAAATTCTGCACGGTCTGTTCTAAAACGGTTCACGATTTTACCCGTTTTTCAGATGAAGAACTCATCAATAGTTTTGATTCAAGTGAAAATATTTGCGGAAGATTTCGGGAAGATCAGTTAGGAGTAAATTTAAACTTTTTATTAGCAGGTAAATTAGCTTTGGGATTATTGGTTGCAGGTAGTTTTACGACTACTATAAATGCACAGGAAACAAAACCAGAAAAAGAAAAGCTTACCGAGAGAGTATCAGAAGTGAATAGGAGTTTAATATCTACCGATCCCTTCAACAGAAACCCATCTCTAAGAATTGGAGCACCTGCTGTTGTAAAACAGGAAGATAGGCCTTTTATACTACTGAATGGTAAAAAGGCTTCCTTAGAGGAAATACGTGCGATAAAACCGGATATTGTAGACACTATCTATACGCTTTCAGGAAAAGAAGCGATAGAGCAATATGGTGAAAAGGCTAAAAATGGAGCGATCGTAATTACCACAAAAAAGAAAAGAAAAAGAGCATCATAAGAAAAGCTCTGGTAACAGAATATTACCAGAGCTTTTTATTTATTGTTTCACAGCCTGAATAGCCGCTTCATAATTAGGTTCTTGAGAAATATCCGGAACTTGCTCTTCATAAATAATATTCCCAGAAGGGTCTATTACAACAACAGCTCTGCTAAGAAGCCCTTTCATGGAAGATTCTATCATTTCTACCCCATAGTTCCAGCCGAAATCAGAACGGAAATCAGAAAGCATCACCACATTATTGATTCCCTCCGCACCACAAAATCTTTTTTGAGCAAAAGGTAAATCTTTGGAAATACAAAGCACTACCGTATTAGGAAGGTTTCCTGCCTCCTCATTGAAATGATGAACAGATGCTGAGCAAACTCCCGTATCAACACTTGGAAAAATGTTCAGGATGACATATCGCCCCTTGTAAGCATCTAAGCTCTGATCATTCATATTAACATCTGTAAGCGTAAACTTAGGAGCGGGCTTATTTATATCCGGTAATTTGGAATAAGTACGTACTGGTGTTCCTTTTAACATCACCGTATTAATAGGCTTAGATTTTTGAGCAAATCCTAATACTGAGCAAAAGAATAACGTACCGAAAACTATTTTTGAAAACATTGACAATTTATTTTTAACAAAAATATTGTTTTTTTTAGTTGGCTGGATTAATTTTCATTCAAATAGCTCTTAAATAGAGCAAATCTATTGAATCATTATTCTTAAAATCAATTTTTACATCTACCTTTATTATTCAAAAGTTCAAATTCAAACGATTAAATATTAAAAATATGAGTTCAGCAAACAGCACATCATTTCAAAATATTTTTAAAAGCGAAAACGAAATCCCTGAAGAATATAAAGTTCCGGAAATCCATCAGAAAGTTTATCTTCTCAATGGGGAACTGGTAGAATGGAAAGGTGAAACTCAGAATATCTATTCTCCGGTTTGTATCCCTACTGAAAACGGATTGGAGAGAAAGCTTCTGGGAAGTATCCCCAATATTGGCCCTAAAGAAGCGATGGAAGTCCTTGATGCCTGTGTAAAAGCCTATGATAATGGTCTTGGGGAATGGCCTACCATGTCTGTGGAAGGAAGAATAAAATGTATGCAGAAGTTTGTATATCTGATGATTCAGCAGCGTGACCTGATTATAAAACTATTAATGTGGGAAATAGGGAAAACACTGGCAGATTCTACTAAGGAATTCGACCGTACTGTAGATTATATCAATCAGACTATTGATGCTTTAAAAGACCTGGATAGAGAATCTTCCCGTTTTCAGGAGGCAGAAGGAACCATAGCGCAGATCAGAAGAGCTCCATTAGGGGTAGTTCTAAGTATGGGGCCTTTTAATTATCCTTTAAATGAGATCTTTACAACACTGATTCCTGCTTTGATCATGGGAAATACGATTTTATTTAAACTTCCCAAACATGGAGTGCTTGCTCACTATCCATTATTAAATGCCTTTAAAGAAGCTTTTCCTAAGGGAACAGTAAATACTTTATATGGAAAAGGTTCTGAAATTATCACTCCAATTATGGAGAGTGGAAAAGTAAATGTATTGGCATTTATAGGTTCAAGTAAAGTAGCTAACGGACTGAAAAAACTACACCCGAAAGTGAACCGCTTACGAGCAATTCTAAGTCTGGATGCTAAGAATGCAGCTATTGTTACTCAAAATGCTAATCTTGATGTAGCAGTAAGCGAATGTATTCTGGGAGCGCTTTCATTCAATGGGCAGCGTTGTACAGCTTTAAAACTTATTTTCGTTCAAAAAGAAATTGCGGCAGAATTTACTATGAAGCTGAGTGAAGCTGTTGCTGCTCTGAAAGCAGGCTTGCCATGGGAAAAAGAGGTAAAGATAACACCACTTCCAGAAGTCAATAAACCACCTTATCTGAAAGAATGTATTGATGATGCGATAGCAAAAGGAGCCGCTGTTTTAAATAAAGATGGAGGCTATACCGAAGAATCATTTGTCTTTCCGGCAGTTGTTTACCCTGTAAATAGTGATATGAAACTGTATCATGAAGAACAATTTGGCCCTGTAATTCCTGTAGTTCCGTTTGAGGATATTGAAGAGCCAATCGATTATCAGGTACATGCCTCTCATGGAATGCAGGTGAGCATTTTCAGTGAAGATCCACAGGAAGTAGCAAAGCTGATTGATCCTTTTGTAAATCTTGTAAGCCGTGTCAACATCAATTGCCAGGCACAGCGTGGGCCGGACGTATTCCCATTTACCGGAAGAAAAGATAGTGCAGAAGGTACTCTTTCTGTTTTTGATGCCTTGCGCTCATTCTCAATAAGATCTCTGGTAGCCGCGAAACTTACAGACTCTAATAAAACTTTATTGAATACGATTGTAAGGGAACATGATTCTAACTTTTTAAGCACAGATTATATTTTTTAAAGTTAATAGCAAACTGTATTTAACATAAAATTGTAGATATAAAAAAAACATAACGATAAGCCTGACAGAAAATACTGTCAGGCTTTTTTGTTTTTTTACTAACTTCTGTAACATTTTTTTTCAATGGAAACTAACTGTATACAGTAACAAGTTATGACCTCATTAGAGCAAGCGTTTATCCATAAGATTGAAAAACATAAAGGAATCATTTTTAAGATTTCCAAAATGTATATGTCCGAAAAAGATGACCAGGACGATCTTTTTCAGGAAATAACCTGCCAGTTGTGGAAGGCATATCCAAACTTTAGAGGTGAAAGCGAATTTTCAACCTGGCTGTACAGAATTGCTTTAAATACAGCGATTATTTTCCTCAAAAAAGAGAAAAGAAGAAACTTTATTATTAACGAGAATTTATCCAATCATTTTATCCCTCAAGAAGATTATAATGATGAAAAAGAAGAGCGAATGAAAGAAATGTACAAGGCAATCCATTTACTCAACCCCATCGATAAAGCTTTTATTTTTTATTATCTGGAAGACATTTCAGGTAAACAGATTGCCAACCAAATGGGAATTTCCGAAGGTAATGCAAGAGTAAAAATGAACCGCGCTAAAAATAAATTGAAAGATATCTTAAATCAACATAGTCCTAACCCATATTAAATCATAATCCAATGAATATAGATGAATTGAAAAATACCTGGCATGAAGATAATACAGATGAAACCCCTGAAATAAGTATAGATCAGAGAAATAAAATAAATCTTCCCCTTGAAAAAGTACGCAAAAATATGCGTATGGAATTTTGGTGGGTAGTGGGAATTTTCGTTTTTGCATTCCTGGTTTGTTCAGTTTGCCAACCCTTTAAACTTCAATTGTATATCACTGTTTTGATTGCTTCAATGCTTATTGTTACCATTTTCTTTTACAGTAAGTTTTTCAAACTGTATAATAATATCAGTAATACAGAGCTTAAAACCAGCGATTCTCTAAAAGATCTTGTCACCCAGCTAAATCTGAATAAACAATATTATTTATCTTACTATATCAGTTTTGCACCATTTATAGTATGTGAAATTCTTATTGTCCTCGAATTTATACCTTGGCCACAGCCTTTAAGTGAGACTAAAATAGCATTCATTTTGATTAGCAGCCTTGTTGGTGGTTTATTTTTATTGTTTGTATGTGGTAAATTTTGGTTCCATCGTTATTATGGAAGATACATTGATCATATAGAGTCTCTGTTGAATGAACTGAGGAAGTAAATTTTAAAAGGATCGGCGGGCTGAAAGCCCGCCGATCCTTTTTATTATTGTAAAAAAATGTAGAATTTCTCAGTTTCCTTTTTATTTAATTTTTGTCAGCTTTTTCCTTTCCAATTTCATTCCGGATCCAATCCAGCTGAGGATCTTTTCTATCAATAATATCCTGCATACTTTCTTTGATCTCTACATTAGGAACAACGCCTTTATGGGTTTCTGAAAAATCAATATTCGGTTGTACAAGAAGGAGTCCGATCGGAAATCTGATCTCAGAATTTGGTAATTTCTGATAAGAATAAAAACCGGCTACCGTTCCGTCATTGGCTCCTCCGGTCTCTTCTCCTACAAGGGTTGCTCTTTTATCATTTTTAAGCTTTGCTGTAATGATGGAGGATGCAGAGAAGCTTCCGCCGTTGATCAAAACAAAGACTTTCCCATGGAAAGCTTCCTTATTGGGTTTTGTAGGTTTGTCAGCTTTCATTTTATAGAAAACTTTTCCGTCTTTTTTATAAGTACTGAAAGCCTGAGCAAAAAAGTAACTTGGATAGGAGATACTCTTAATTGCATAATCTAATGGAGAACTTTTTCTGAAATAGTTGGTTCTCAAAGGAATGTCCCGTGAAGTAACCTGAGAAGGTTTTATCAGAGTAAAAGGCTTATCAGTAAGGTAAGAATACAGATTATTGATCTCATAAAGAGAGCCGCCATAGTTGTTGCGGACATCAATGATAAGATAATCTGACTTTGCATTCTTTATCTTTGAAAAAGTCTTTTTATAAAATTCATCCGAATATTCTCTGGAGAAACTTTTCACTTTTATATAAGCGATGGTACTGTCTTTATCCAGAAATTTAAAACTTCGGTTATAAGAATTGCTGGAAGCGACATAATCGTTCAGTTTTTTTTCCTGAGTTCGCTTATTCATTTCCTTATCCATTTCAAGATCAGTATCAGATTTAGATTCCCGGCTCAAAATATAGGTATGTTTTTCTCCCTTATAAAGAGTCTCAATAGTGGCTCTGTCGGAAAGTCCATTTTCAGCTGTATAATAACTAAAGAATAGATCTTTCAAGAAGTAAGGTTGAAAAGTAGTATTATACCCATCGCTGCTAATCAGGTTTTTGTATTTTTTGATATAGTCTGAAACCGGAATATTGTTGATAGACAAAACTTCAGTTCCAGGTTGAATATTCTCAATGCCATCCCTGTTTTCCGTAATATACATCTGCTCTCCGGAAATATAATATTCAAATCTGCTGAACAACCCCTTTTTATGATCTAAGGTTTTGATTTCTCTTTTCGTAAATTTTTTTCTGGGAATTCTTAGTGAAAGATGTCCTTCCCGGATTCCAGCAATCACGGGCTGAAATTTAAAATAAAATTCTAGTGGAGTAAGTGGCTCGGTGATGGTTTGTTTAAGGCTGTCAAGCTTTCGTTCCAATTCCTTTTTGGGAATATACCAATAGAGTTGAGGATGCATCTGCTGAAGTTTTGAATAAGCAAAATCCACATCTTCTTTAAGCTGCTCCGGGGGAATACAGGAAGCCCGCTGTTCATTGTGCCTTTTAATAGACGCACATGAGGAAAGCATGGCCAGAATAAATATTACCGAGTAATTTTTCAATAGATCTTTGAGTTTTTTTAAGCTGCTAAAATAGAAAGTTTAAAATTAATCATTACTTAAATGAATAATAAATTTTCTGAAATACATGATAAATTTAGTTAAAAAAATGCACTCAAACACATCTTATTTTCATGTAAGTGCAAAAGTCGGTACCTTTGGAACTTATTTTCTTACAAATGATGTATTGGATTTTAACGATTGTAATTGTATTGATCGCAACCTATTTTATCGTAATCAATGGGATGGCATTTGGAGCAGTTCCGAAAGGAAAACGTTTGAAGCGAATCAAACAGTCGAAACTTTATAGAAATAAACAATTTCAGAATATCAGTCATACACCTTCCATTGCGGAAGGATATAAAATGAGCAAGGTAACCTATGATTTTTTCTTAGGTAAAAAGCATCCGTTATTGAAACCTTTAAAAGAAATTCCTTCTATTCATACCGATTTAAAGAGTCTAGACAAAAATACAGATGCCTTTATCTGGCTGGGGCACTCCTCTTATTATATACAAACAGACGGGGTTTCATTTTTAATTGATCCTGTGCTAAGTTTATATGGTTCACCTTTTAAATATTTCAACAAAGCATTCAAAGGTGCTGATGTTTTTAAACCTCAGGATATACCGAATATTGATTATCTGGTGATTACCCATGACCATTTTGATCATCTTGATTATCCTACTGTGAAGTCCATCAGAGATCGCACAAAAATGGCCATTGTTCCATTAGGAGTAGGAGCTCATCTGGAGCGATGGGGGTATACAGAATATCAGCTTATCGAAGAAGAATGGGAGACCACAGTTGAGTTAATAAATAATATTAAACTAACCTTTACCCCTGCCAGACATTTTTCCGGTAGAAGATTAAAGCAAAACGATACGCTTTGGACTTCCTATGTATTGGAGACTCCCACAAAGAAAATATTCTTGGGTGGGGACAGCGGTTATGATTCCCATTTTAAAACAATAGGAGAAAAGTATGGCCCATTTGATTACGCTGTTCTTGAAAACGGACAATATGGTGAAGCCTGGAGATATATCCATACTTTACCTGAAGATGTTATTCAGGCGGCTGTCGATATAAATGCCAGACATATTCTTCCGGTGCATGCTGCAAAATTTGCATTGGCACTTCACCCATGGAATGAGCCATTACAAAAAATAACAAGTTTAGGTAAAGAGAAAAATTTAGATATCCTTACCCCGAAAATCGGAGAAGTGGTAGATCTGAATAGCCGAGACCAGCAATTTACCGTCTGGTGGGACTAAGCATGCCAAATATCTTTATATCTTCTTGGATGATTTTCAAATTGTTGACGAACAAAATCACATTCCGGGTCTACAAGCAAATCTTTTTCTTCTGCATAGCGAACCAGCTCATCCAATAATAATTTGGCATAGCCTTTCCCTTCACGCTCTTCATCAAGCTTGGTATAATATACAATAAGAAGTCTTCCGTCAACCTCTATGGACATATAACCCGCTTTTTTCTCATCAATAAACAACTGCAGTTCATCCTGATATGGAGATACCATAAATTTTATATTTTCCATAATTATTGAGATTTGGTTGATAATAAAATAATATTGAGAACTCCCGAAAGCATTCTCTTCCTTAAAATTACAAAATTATTTAACATGAAATAATAGTTTTTGAAAATCTTAACGAATTTTATAAGAGGATGAGATAAAAGATAAAAGATAAAAGATAAAAGATAAAAGATAAAAGATAAAAGATAAAAGATAAAAGATCTTGTCGTTAAACAACTAAAGCATTCGGATATCAGCATCAATAGAGGAGGGCTTTAGCCCGCCTGAATAAATTTTAGAAACATTCCATTGGCTTTAGCCAAAACCTAAATCTCACAACCCGCATCCTGAACCCCGCATCTCGTACCTCACTCCAACCAAAAACCCTTCCTGTTTAATAGGAGTTAAAATCAGTAAAGAATAACCTAGTTATGATTGAGAATCAATAAAATGACTTATTGTTGTAATTTATTTCAAACATAATCAGTTGTTTATGGTTTTTATTAACAAGTATTGGGAATTATGATTAATAATTGGCACTTTAATTGACTATGTCATTATGTTTAATTTAAAAGAGGAATGAAATGAAAAAGTTATTGCTAACAGCATTTTTGATTGGGACGTTCAGTCTGAGCTACGCCCAATCGGATTATTATAATGATTATAGAAGGAGTATATCAGATATTAATTGGCAGACAGTAGTTGCAGATTTACTACTTTCTACAACACAAGCTAACCAAGTCTATGCATTGAATGACAGATATCGTGATTATAATTCATGGAATAGAGTATATGTGGTAGAGCCTGGAAGATGGAGAGGAGACCGATATTCAGAATTAGAAAGAATTCTTGGACGAGAAAAATATATTATTTTTAAAAATAGATATTATAGAGGACAAAATCCTGTAATTATATACGGACGAAATAAAAATGATTATAAAAGATACCGTAAAGAGCAGGAGAAATACTATAAAGAAAGAGCTAAGTATTACAAAAAACAAAATAAGCACAACCATGGACACCATGGTGACTGGGATTAACCATTATCAACTATTATATATATTCACTATTGAAATGGCTGGCATTCGTGCTAGCCATTTTTATTATAAGTAATGAGTAATATTGCCATTAAACAAATATTTCCTATACATATTAATATCAATAGGAGTGGGCTTTAGCCCGCTCAAATAAAAGAATAGCCTCCATACGGCTTTAGCCAAAACTTAAGATTCTTCGTTCTGCTTGTACGTTTTCAATAAGACTTTCACTACTTAGAAAATGTTCATAAAAATATCAATAGAATCAATGACCATCAGTACTTCCTGCTCCCATCTTTCATCTTCCCGCCTCTAAATTCCCTTTCTTAAAATTATATCCATTAATTTGTTTGAATTTTATAACTTTGAAATATGGAATCAAATGAATCAATACAAGGTTTTTATGAACGAAATGCTCCCGGATTTGGATCTTTATGTTTAGGGCCCAACAAAATGGGGCACTTTAATGTGTTTTCACGAGATCACTGTTCATTGTTATCACCATACAGCAGAAGAGATTATTATAAAATTTCACTGATTATAGGAAAAGGAAAGCTTCATTATGCTGATAAATGGATCTACGTAGATCGTCCCGCATTATTGTTTTCCAATCCTATTGTCCCTTATTCATGGGAAGCTGATGATGATAATCAGAAGGGATGGTTCTGCTTATTCACAGAATCATTTTTACAGAATGGGAGCCGTTTAGGAAATCTTCAGGATTCACCATTGTTTAAAATCGGCGGAACTCCGGTGTTCTTTCTGGATGAAGATCAACAAACGGTACTTTCAGATCTCTATATCAAAATGATGAAGGAAATTGAATCGGATTATGTTCATAAGTATGATATGCTGAGAGCCTATCTCCACCTGATGATCCATGAAACCATGAGAATGCATCCGGCAGAAACATTTGAACCTTACCAGAATGCATCCCAAAGAGTAGCAACCTTATTTATGGAACTGCTGGAAAGACAGTTTCCGATTGACAGCCCTGAAGCTTTTTTGAAGCTCAAGTCTCCCAATGATTATGCACAGAGTCTTTCCATTCATGTGAATTCTTTAAATCGTTCCGTAAAAGAAATTACAGGGAAAACAACAAGCCAGCAGATTACCGCAAGAGTGATACAGGAAGCCAATGCCTTGTTAACCCATACAGACTGGAATATTGCTGAAATTGCCTATGGACTGGGCTTTGAAGAACCTGCTTATTTTACCAATTATTTTAAAAAACAGACAGGAATAACCCCCAATACTCTAAGATTGAACCTTGTTTGAATTTTATAATTCTTAGTTTGAATTCTATATCGGTGATCGCTGTTGCATGTTCTAATTTTGTCCTATAAAATTAAAATCAAAACCGTCATGAAATTTAAAAAATTAGGAAACACTGGTGAACAACTTTCTGCTATTGGATTAGGTTGTATGGGAATGAGCTTTGCTTATGGGCCGGCAGATGAACAGGAAAGTATCAATACATTGCACAAAGCATTGGATTTAGGCGTTAACTTCTGGGATACCGCAGATATGTATGCTGACGGAGAAAATGAAAAATTAATCTCTAAAGTTTTAGTCCCTAATAGAGATAAAATTTTTATTGCTACAAAATTTGGATTCAGATTTAAAGATGGAAAAGCAAGCCATAGCGGTGCTCCCGGAACATACTTTGATGGGTCTCCGGAATGGATCAGAAAGGCTGTAGATTTAAGTCTTCAAAGATTAAAAATTGATACAATAGATCTTTATTACGCCCACAGAATTGATCCCAATGTTCCCGTTGAAGAAACAGTAGGAGCTATGGCAGAGCTGGTTAAAGAAGGGAAAGTAAAATATATCGGCTTGTCTGAAGCTTCTCCGGAATCCATCAGAAAAGCCAATAAAATTCATCCTATTGCTGCTTTACAATCAGAATATTCTATCCTTACCAAAGATATTGAGAATGAGATCCTGCCAACCATCAGAGAATTAGGAATTTCATTAGTGCCTTATTCACCTTTGGCAAGAGGTCTTTTTGCTAATATCAGTGAAGTACAAAATCTTGATGATAATGATTTCAGAAAGTCTTTACCTCGCTATCAGCAGGAATACCTTGAAAATAATACAAAATTAGCCAATGAAATCAATGAGTTTGCTGCTTCTAAAGGAGTAAAAGGAACTCAATTGGCATTAGCATGGGTCTTGAATCAGGGAGACGATATCATTCCGATTCCGGGAACCAAGCGTATTAAATATCTGGAAGAGAATGTGGCTGCTGCTAATATTGATTTATCTCAGTCCGATTTGAATATGATCGATGCCATTTTGAAAAAATATCCGAATGTAGGAGAAAGGTATAATGAAGGTTCAATGAAACTGGTCAACAACTAAATATTAAACTTACACTGGGTTTCTGAATATCAGAAGCTCAGTTTTCCTATAAAATATATTGCACTTATTAATCTAAAACATTTCCATTTCAGGAGGTGTTATTTTAGTTATAATGAATGCAGAAACACCATCAAAATTATGAATAGAAGAGAACTATTGAAAAACGGATTGCTGGCAGGAACACTAAGTCTTGTTCCTTTTTCAAATGTATTTGCAGAAACGAAGACCACCTCAGAAAAAACAGGAGATGATCTTTCAGGATTTAAAAAGATTAAACTTGGAGAATTAGAGCTGTTTATTCTGACAGACGGATATATTCATGAAGAAAACCTGAATTTATTTTCGCCAAGAGGAAACATTTCTGAATTGAAAACCATCCTTAAAGACAATTTCAGAGCTGATAACTATATTGATATGGCAATCAACATCCTGCTTGTTAAAACAAAAGATAAACTGATCCTAATGGATGCAGGAATGGGCATATTTGCTGATGAAAGAACTGGTTTTTTATTAAAAAGCCTTCAAAAAGCAGGATTCTCAGCCAATGATATTACGGATATTTTTCTTTCTCATGCTCACCCTGATCACATGGGTGGAGTAGTAGATAAACAGAATAAGTTTGTTTTTCCGAATGCTGCTGTTTTTATTTCAAAAATAGAGCATGATTTTTGGATGAATGCTTCCCTTAATGATTTTAATAACAGTGCTTTGAAGGCTCATCCCGAAATGCTGACTCAGATCATTCCGGCACTTCAGAATATATTGAAAGCTATTCAGCCAAAGTTGAAATTTTATGATTTAAACAAGACGCTGTATAATCACTTCAATTTTCAATTAGCTCCAGGGCATACACCTGGTTTAACTGTCACTACAATATCATCAGGGAATGAAAAGCTGATGTATGTTGCTGATCTTATTCACTCAGATATTATTCTTTTTCCTCATCCTGACTGGGGATTTTCAGGAGATACGGATCTGGATATTGCAACCACTTCGAGAAAGAAATTTCTTAAGCAGTTGGCGGATACAAAAACCAGAGCATTTGCTTCTCATTTGCCATGGCCGGGACTGGGCTTTACAAAAATAAAGACTCCGGGATTTGAGTGGATTCCTGAAAGTTTTATGAATTAGAAGATCCTTTAAGATATTGAATAAGAGCGGACTGTTGTCCTTATGATAGAGGAAAACAACCCGCTCTCGTTATTATGATTCATGTATCCGGCTTTAGCCAAAGCTTAAAGCTTACCCACTATCAGTTCTGAAGAATATAATTTTCTGAACATGAGATACGTGAGGGTAAGAACAGAGAAAGCAATGATGGCATCTACCGTTGCAGGAAAGCCAAGCACCACAATTTTGGAGAAAAAGGCAAAGATGATATCAAAGAACATTCCTGCAAAAACCCATTCTTTAAGCCTTAATAATGTATTGGGAAGCAGAAGGACTGCAATACCTGATAGTTTAAATACTCCTAAAATATAAATGAAATGTGGCGGATAGCCTAATTGACGGGTAATATCCCATACTACAGGGTTTTTAGTAAGTTCAAAGAAGCCGCTGGCTCCAAACCATAATGACATAAAAATTACTCCCGACCAATAAATGATTTTTGTTGTTCTTGTTTTCATTGTTGTATTGTTTTAAATATTATTGTACTGAATTGAAATTGAATTTTGCTGATCCGGAAATTTCTCCTGTTTTCGAATTCTGGATAAATGCTATCACTTCCCAGTTCTCCTTAGAAAATGATTGTGGAACTTGAAATATAGTTATTCCCTCTTGCTGTGTATTGAAGGCTATTGAGTTCTGTTGATGCACGATTTGCCAATGTTGTAAATGGTGGCCTTCATTTTCACCCTTGCCCACATCGGTAGAAGATTGTTTCTCAACCAAGGTTACCAAAAGCATGTTTTGAGAAGTTGTGGTAGTCCCATCATATTGTACCTGGATTTCATTTTGAGCCACCTTTGCAGAAAGACTGATGTTGGTATTTTGAGAACCCGATAATGCTGTTTGAAGTGCTTTGTTGACTGCATTTTCATCAGAACCCACAAACTCAGTTTTTCCATTGACAACTAATTGGGGAGTATACACCTGGGAATTTAGAAGATGACTGTACAGTTGTTGGTGTTGAGAATTTTCTGCAGAACTGAATCGGTCTTTCCATCCTAAGCGATTCCAATAATCAACATGATAGGATAAGATATAAACGTTTTTATTTTTATACTCTTTTTCAATCTTTCCCATCAGCTCATCGGCAGGTGGACAGCTTGAGCAGCCCTCCGATGTAAAAAGTTCCAAAACGGCGAAGCCATTGTCTGCTGTGGCTGGATTCTGTTTTACCTCTTCTTTCCCATCTTTTTGTACGAAGGCAAAAGCAGAAAATAATGATAAGGTTAAAACCCCGGTTGTAATTACATTTTTTAGTATCATATCTTTTAATTTGAATCAAAAGTAGATACTGTTGAGACTCAAAGAAATGTCAAAATAGCTGAATCAGACAAATTGAGGGGCGAACCCGGAAAATGAAAAGAAGAATATTTTTGTATAGGCTGGAAAATAAAAATTGCAACTCTATTGTAAGAGCTGCAATGATTGATTTTTAATAAGGAAAAGAGGATTATCTATTCTCCAGCCACGTGAAAAAGCTATGCGTTTTTTCTTTATTGATTAAAAGCTTTTCAGGAGTTTCAATGATAAGTTTTACCAGAATTTTACGTTGAAAATAGTGTTCCATTTCCTTAATTGCTTTAAAATTAACAAGATATTGCCTGTTAACCCTGAAGAATTGCTTGTCAGATACCTGTTCTGCAATCTGCCCAAGTGGCTGGGTAAGCGGAAACTGTTCTTTAGAAAATGTAACAAGGTGCGTAATTTCATTATGGATATAAAAATAGGCGATATCTTCAGTAGGTACAGTAGTGTATTTCTGATTTTTGAATACCAGGAAGCTGGTTTTTCCTTGTGGTTGGTTGATTCTCTGTAAAAGTGCATTCAGGTCAGGAAGTTCATTGTTCTGAAAGAAACTCTTTAAATCATCAACCTTTTTCAAAGCTTCTGCAATGTCTTCTCTGGAAAATGGTTTCAATATATAATCCACTCCTTTACTTTTAAAAGCATCCAGCATGTATTGGTCAAAAGCTGTACAGAAAATCACAGGGCATGTAATGTCCACAGCATTGAATATTTCAAACGAAAGACCATCTGAAAGTTGGATGTCCATAAAGATGAGGTCTGGTTTTATACCGTTTGATAATGCTTCTATACTGCCTTCAATGCTGTCATAGACTCCCAGTATCTTTGAGTCCGGTTTAAGGTCTGATATTAAATTCTGCAGGGACTTTGCCGCTCTGAATTCGTCTTCAATGATGATGATATTCATGGATCAATGGTAGTTTTATCTGAAATGTTTTTTCGTCTGAATGAATAATAATATCCTGCTCCAGTAAATGCTTGTAGCGCATTTTAATATTGTCAAGGCCTACTCCCAGGGAATCTTCTCTGCTAAGTTTACGTTGAACAGGGTTTTCAATAATGATATGTTTTTCAGTGTTATATATTTTAATGTGAAGAGGCTTGCTTTGTGAAACGATATTATGTTTGATGCAGTTTTCAACCAACAGCTGAAGAGTAAATGGCGGAACTAAAGTTTGAAACGTTTTTTTATCAAGTTCCTGAGTAAAGGCTATGCCATCGCCAAAACGTGCTTTTTGGAGGAAGAGATAAGCATCTACAATTTTCATTTCTTCCTGGATGTTGATGAGATCCAGTTTTCTGCTTTCGAGAGTGAAGCGGTAAAAATCAGAAAGCTTTACAATGAAATCAACAGTTTCTTCGTCATGGGTTTCAGCCATAGATTTCAACGTATTCAGGCTGTTGAAAAGGAAATGTGGATTGATCTGTTGTTTCAGTAATTCGTATTGAGCGCCAAGATTGTCGCTTTTTACTTTTTCCAGTTCCAGTTCTACCTGCTGGCCGGTATAATTATTCTGCAAAAGCGTTAAAAACATATAACACACCAAATTGATAAGAATTCCGCGTACTTCCACCATCAGCATCACAGGGCCAAAATTGATATGCGAAAGGATCAGCTGCTGAATCCATGCTAATCCGAACATAATAACCATTCCAAACGCCAACACTACCAATAGCCTTGAGTAGGAAATATGTTGTCTCCGTTTCACTGTACGATTCAACATATAGATATTGACATACCACATGATTACTGAAAATGCAGCAGTGATAGCTGAATTTACAATGGCTTCCTTCCAGTTGAATTCATGGGAAGCGAGCTGAGGTACAGATGATAAAATCCCAAGAAAAATGGAACTTATCCAGATAATGGCTAGTGAAATTCTTATTTTTTGCTGCTGCATCAGGACAGTAGATTTAAGAAGGTTAAATTAATGCTTTTTATTGCAAAATGATTATATATCTTTTGTTTTAAGGTCTGCTAACCGGGAGATAGCTCATAAAATAATGTATTCTTTCTTCTTTATTGAAAGAAGTACTCTTTACGGCTGTATTTTGTATTTCATAAGAAACATTTCCTGTAGTATCTGTTTGAATCGTTTCAATACTGACTAATTCACCTGTAATTGTCCCTCCGATATATTGCGGATTGTCATGATAACGCCATGTAACCAGTTTCATTAAAGATCCTGCATCAGGTGTATTGCTTGCTTTTGACAAAGATTCTAAAGCTTTTTCATTGCCATATAATGCAGACATGGTTTTGTTCTTAGGATTTAAAGAGGTAGAAATAAACTGAAGATGACCTGGATCAAAAACCACTCTCATCAACCCGTTATTGTTATCATTGTTTTTCTTGCTGCACGAAGTAAGTGATATAAAACTTACCAGTAGGATCACTATTGTATTTTTCATTTTTTTTGTAGATTTTGAATAAGTCTTTGGGTATTTACTTTCATGGGGACATCAAAAAGATAGCCTGTTTTTTCTGCCAACTGCCTGTGGCAGGCAATGCAGGATTCTTTAGCAAAAGATTCGCTTTTGCCGGTAGGGTGAAGGTCTTTCCCTGAAAACTTGGCAAATCCCCAACCTTCAGTATCTGTATATTTTTCGGTATCTTTTACCATAAACTGAGCATTAATGAATTCTCCTGCTCTGATTTCTCCATTAGATAGCTCTTGCTGTTTCCATACAGATTTTACTACAATGCTGCCATCCGGCCACGGGTGAAAATTTTCTGTTTCAATGGCCTTTACAGCAATGTCATTTCCATAAATAACCCGAATAGAATTATCGAAAAGAGTACTCATGCTAATAACTTTCCAGTTCTTGAAATCATCAGTGTATTGAACACCGTTAGGTGAGACAGGAAATTTATTATTAGAAGTGACAATTGCCTGAGGTATTGGGATTATTTCCTTATTTTTTACAGGAATATTAGCTGCAGATAGAGAAAGCGTATATTTTTTTACAGTTTCAATATCCTTTTGGGTAATCTTGGCAGAAGGGTGGAGGATTGTATATTCATGGAGAGGCATTTTTCCGCTTTGTATCATATTCAGAATAGCATACATTTTTCCTTTGTGTTCGGCTGGAGAAAGCTTCTCCCATTCTGAAAAATTAAGGACTTCTCTTGCTCTTTTCACATCTTTATTTACAGCCCATGAAATAGGAGCTATTTTGTCATACCAACTAAGGTTCTGTTGATTAGAATGGCAGCTAAAGCATGAGTTTTCAAGAATAGCAATAACTTCTTTGGGAGCTTCAATTTTTCCTGTAACCGGTTTTCCTTCGAGGGGCTGGCTGAATAGCTGCAATCCACCAAAGATCCCTAAAATCCCAAGAAAGGCAATCGCAATGGGATTTCTTTTTTTCTTTACGGTATTCATAATGAGTATTATTTTCTGTTTTATGGTTCAAAAGTAAGTGAGCAGAATGGGCTCTGAAATGAGAAAAAGGCTGAACCGGACAAAAAGGTGGGTGAAAAATGAATTTTACGAGGTGAAAGTTAAAAAAAAATCCCAGAAAAATAATTTTCGGGATGTATTAGGCAGTGTTTATAAAGTGATGCGGGTGGTTTCTGTCTTTTCACTTTGATCTGTTTTTGTACTTTGTTTACAGGATAAAACTAACAGAAAAGTTAATAAAAGAAGAAGTGAGTCTTTCGTAATAATGAGTTTTATTCTTGTAAATATAGAAAAAATCACAAAAAATAGAGTGGAGTACTGCTAAAATCAAAAAACCTCGCAAATTGCGAGGTTTTTGTATGATGAATTGAGTCTCTAAAGATTAGATTCCGTCAATAATTTCATTTAAAACAGTGCTAGGTCTCATTGCAGCATACGTTTTATACGTATCCGTTTTGTAGTATCCTTCGATATTTTGAGGTTTACCTTGAGCACCGATTAATTCAGCATTGATTACTTCTTCGTTTTCCTTCATGGCAGCAGCAACCGGAGCAAACTGAGCGGCTAATTCAGCATCAGCAGTTTGGTTAGCTAAAGCTTCAGCCCAATACATTGCTAAATAGAAGTGAGAACCTCTGTTGTCGATCTGACCTACTTTTCTTGCAGGAGATTTATCCGTAGCTAAGAATTTAGCGTTAGCTTCATCCAATGCATCTGCTAACACCTGAGATTTTGTATTCCCTTGAGTTTGTGCTAAATGCTCTAAAGAAGCTTGTAATGCTAAGAATTCTCCTAAAGAATCCCATCTTAAATACCCTTCTTCTAAGAATTGCTCAACGTGTTTTGGAGCAGAACCTCCAGCACCTGTTTCAAATAAACCACCACCATTCATTAATGGAACAATAGAAAGCATTTTTGCAGAAGTACCCAATTCAAGGATTGGGAAAAGGTCAGTTAAATAATCTCTCAATACGTTTCCTGAAACAGAAATTGTATCTTTTCCTTCTCTTGCTCTTTTTAAAGTTTCAGTCATAGCATCTTTTACATCAAGAATTCTGATGTCAAGACCTGTTGTATCGTGATCAGCAAGATATTTTTCTACTTTTTTGATGATTTCTCTATCGTGAGCTCTTCCTTTATCTAACCAGAAGATCGCAGGAGTATCAGAAAGTCTTGATCTGTTGACAGCCAATTTCACCCAGTCTTGGATAGGAGCATCTTTTGTTTGACACATTCTGAAAATATCATTCTTTTCTACTTTTTGAGAAAGAAGAACATTTCCTGCTTCGTCCTGAACCTCTACAGTTCCGTCAGCAGATAATTGGAATGTTTTATCGTGAGAACCATATTCTTCAGCTTTTTGAGCCATTAAACCAACGTTTGGAACGGATCCCATAGTTGTTGGGTCTAATTTTCCATGTGCTTTCATATCATCAATTACAGACTGATAGAAACCTGCATAAGAACGGTCTGGAATGATACAAACAGTATCTTCTTCGTTTCCGTCTTTGTTCCACATTTTACCTCCGCCTCTTACAAGAGCAGCCATAGATGCGTCAACAATAATATCAGAAGGAACGTGGAAGTTAGTAATTCCTTTATCAGAATTTACCATTGCCACTCTTGGCCCTTCAGCTAATGCTTTTTCAATATCAGCTTTGATGTCAGCCTCCTGTGCATTTCCTTTGATTTTTTCAAAAAGATCAGCAAGACCGTTATTTGGATTAATATCTAAAGACTTGAAAGTCTCAGCATATTTAGTGAATACTTCTTTGAAGAAAGTTTCTACGATAGCTCCAAAAATAATTGGATCAGAGATTTTCATCATGGTAGCTTTAAGGTGAGCCGAAAGAAGTACATTTCTTTTCTTAGCTTCTGCGATAGCTTCCTGAACGAATACTTTCAAAGCATTAAGGTTCATTACAGAAGAGTCAATTACCTCACCAGCCTGAAGACCGGCAAAATCTTTTAATACTGTTTCAGCACCATCATTTCCTTTGAATACGATTCTGTATTTTGTAGCGTTTTCTAATGTTGTAGAAGTTTCTGTTCCGTAGAAATCACCATTGTTCATGTGAGCTACATCAGTTTTGCTGTCAGAAGCCCAATCTCCCATTCTGTGAGGATTAGCTTTTGCATAGTTTTTAACAGCTTTTGGAGCACGTCTGTCAGAGTTACCTTCTCTTAATACAGGGTTTACAGCACTTCCTAATACTTTAGCATATTTAGCTTTAATTGCTTTTTCTTCATCATTTTTAGGTTCAGCAGGGTAGTTTGGTACTGCAAAACCTTTTCCTTGTAATTCAGCAATCGCTGCATCTAATTGAGGAACAGAAGCAGAAATATTTGGTAATTTGATGATGTTAGCATCCGGTTGAGTTGCCAATTCTCCTAATTCAGCTAAAGCATCACCAATTTTTTGATCATCCTTTAAGAATTCAGGGAAGTTAGCTAAGATTCTGCCTGCCAGGGAAATATCCGGAACAGCGATTTCGATATCTGCTGATTTAGTGAAAGCTTTTACAATAGGTAAAAACGAGTGAGTAGCCAGCATTGGTGCTTCATCCGTTAATGTGTAGTAAATTTTTGATTTTTCTGACATTATACTGTTATTTATTATTTGAAATTAAAGTCCCACAAATTTACTAAATATGATTGTTTTTTTAGGGAATTTTTAAATAAAAAAAGAAGCAAAAAGCTTCTTTTGATTTTTATATCTGAACAATGGTATATTCTCCGGTTCCGTTAAAATTGATATTAAATTCAACCTTGAAGTTTTTAGGAGTAGAATTAAGGTTGGGAATTTGAATCAGATCACCTCCGATATCCAGACTTCCGTCACTTAAATTATCCCCTAAGGATTCATCATATCCGTTTGCTGGTAAATTAATTTTGAATCCTGAGAAATTAGATGATGTTAAGCCGCTTATTGTTGTTGAGAATTTCTGAGTAGCCTGGTTATAAGTGGCAGGAGAAATGATAATAGATGGATTACTGGAGTTAGGTGTAATTTTTGGTGTTATATTCATAAGCTGAAAACGTATGCCACCAAGTCCGAAATTCTGTATTCCAATAGAATAGAATCCATTGGAAGAAGCTGTGAGATAGGTGCCGTTTGTTACTAAATACCCATTATCTGCTCCATACACTTGTGCTGAAGATGCAGGAGAAGTGATGAACTTAACCTGTGTATTGGAAGACAAATATTTATATCCGATTTTCTGACTATTTACATTTCTTAATTGTTCAGCAGCCGTAGCATTAAAGTTATTGTATGACCCATACATGTATAAATCAGCAGGGAATACATTATCAGAATTGGGTGTCGTAGGTAAAGTTAGGTTTCCTGAATTATCAACACTCAAGGTATAGTGAGTACCATTAGGAGAAACCAGCGTGATGCCTTGTCCCGCACCTGTCACAACAGTTTTACTCACCTGGGCATAAGGAACACTCATCAATTGATTAACTCCAACATTTACATAATTAGAGCCTCCTTGCGGATCCATTTCTACTTTTACAAATTTTGTATTGCTTCCCCAATTGATAGCCCCGAAACTCCCTGTTGTTGCTGCTCCCTGTCCGATATTAAGATTAACAAGCCCTTTAGAGTTGGTTGTTTTATTATGAGTTTCACTATATAAAACATTCCCTGTAGCGGCATTTTCCAGAATGCTTATTTTTAAAGAAACATTCCCGTTTGAAACAGGAGCTCCTGAAGCATTGAAAGCAATGGTCTGATAACTGAAAGCTTGTGGAACCTGTGCACAAAATAAAGCCGTAAGACATAATCCTATGGAAGTATAAAGTTTTTTCATGTTGAATAGTTTTTAAGGTTTTTTGATAATTTTAACTGGTTTGATATCAGGATTTTTGAAGGATACCATGTATACTCCCGGAATAAGAGTTCTCAAATCAAGTTTTCCCGATTCCAGTCTGGATTTTAAAACAAGTTTCCCTGTAAGGTCATAAACTTCAGCTTCCTCAATCTTGGATCTTGAGCTTAATGTAATATGAATGAAATCAGCAGTCGGGTTAGGATATATTTTAGCCTGTTCTTTCTCTATTTGAATTTCAGATGCCCCCAGCACTTGTAAAACCGATTGATAAAGGATTCCCATTGTGCCGGAATTAGCTTGTTCAGGATCTGTCGGGATAACGTAGATTTCGCCAACAGAATAAGCAAGATTCTCAGATGAAACAGCTCCGGAATTAATACTTCCTATTGCAGATTGGGAAAAACCGAAAATAGGTACTCCGAACAGTACAAGAGTAATTTTTTTTCGCATGTTTATTAATTTTTTAGGATCGCGAATATAAATAAAATTTTGTTTAAAATCTTGATTGATAGATAAAAGCATTTTTAATTTTACTTTAAGATTAATTTAACCTTATATTTCACAGGAAACTTTTCTATTTTGATTAAATTTGAAAAACTAAAAAAATAAATATTATGTCAACGACAATCACTTTAAAAGGAAACGAAGTACACACTATAGGAACATTACCAGCAGTAGGAACTACTGTTAAAGATTTTGCATTGGTAGACTCAGGATTAGCTGTGAAAACTCTTGAAACTTTTGGAGGAAAGAAAAAAGTATTCAATATTTTCCCAAGTATTGATACTCCTACTTGTGCAGCTTCTAGCAGAAAATTCAATGAAGAAGCTTCAAAATTAGAAAATACTGTGGTAATCAATGTTTCAAAAGATCTTCCATTCGCATTAGGAAGATTCTGTGCTGCTGAAGGATTGAACAACGTTGAGACTCTTTCAGATTTCAGAAGCAGCTTTGGTGATGATTATGAAGTAACAATCACAGATTCTCCTTTGAAAGGATTATTAAGCCGTGCCGTAATTGTTACAGATGAAAACAATAAAGTAGTTTACACGGAGCAGGTTTCAGAAATTGCTGACGAACCTAATTATGATGCAGCGCTTGCCGCATTAAACCAATAGTAGAAATAATTTTTGTAGAAAGCCTTGTGAATATATTTTGCAAGGCTTTTTTTGACCTCTAAATAGATCATGATATGATATCAAATCATTACGAAAAATACGGAGAACTGTTTCAGGTAGATCAGGAACATTTTGATGAGTTTTATGCCCTTCTTAACGATACCCATATTGTAAAATCAGATTTCTTTCTGAAGGAGGGAGAAAAGTGCAAGTATTTGGGGTTTATCAAAAAAGGAACAATCAGATGTTTTTATATCAATGATCAGGGACGTGAAATCAATTTTGGGTTCTATTTTGAAAATGAATTCTTTACTGATTATGAAAGTATACTTTGTGATACCGTATCCAATATGAATATTCAGGCATTGGAAAATTGCGAGATTTTATTATTAAGCAAAGAGCATCTGCAAACATTATATCAGAAAGAAGCTTATTGGCAGAAATTCGGACGGGTGATGAGCGAGAAAATTTATTTGGATGCCAAAAAAAGAATAGATGACCTACTATGCCTGTCTCCGGAAAACAGATATTTAAATCTTCTAAAAAAGGAACCACTGCTTTTTCAGAAAATAGCACAGAAACATATTGCCAGTTATCTGGGCGTTACAGAACAATCATTGAGTAGAATCCGAAGCAGAATCGTAAATTAACTTAAGTTAATGCCAAATGATATTTTTGTTGGTAGCTTTACCATTATCAAATTTTAATACTTATTATTATGGAACAGAAAGATTTAACCATTATTTTGGTACATGGAGCTTGGGGAGACGGATCTCACTGGCAATACATTATTCCTTCCCTTACAAAAGCAGGCTATAAAGTAAGAAGTGTTCAGAATCCTCTTACGTCATTACAGGACGATATTGAAAAAACAAAAGACCTTATTGATGCTCAGGATGGGAAAGTTCTTTTAGTAGGACATTCTTATGGAGGTGCGGTGATTTCAGGAGCCGGAAATCATGACAAGGTTGTGGGGTTAGTCTATATAGCAGCCTTTGCTCCGGATGCTGGTGATAGTTTAGGGGCTTTACTAGGAAGAAGAGAATCTCCGGGTGGGGCAAGTATTTATCCTGATAATAAAGGTTTTTTATGGATTAAATATGATGAATTTAAATCCGCATTCTGCCAAGATTTGGATGATGAGAAAGCTTTGGTGATGGCGTTATCTCAAAAACCTATTCATGGGCAGTGTTTCGGAGATACAGCAGGTGAACCGGCATGGAAAACAAAACCAAGTTGGTACCAAATATCATCAAATGACCGTATGATCCCTGCTGAAACTGAAAAAGAAATGGCAGAACGCCTTCAGCCTAAAAAGGTAATCACATTAGATGCAGGGCATGCTTCATTAGCTTCGCATCCTGACGAAGTTACGCAGCTGATTTTAGAAGCAGCATCTTCACTTTAAAAAAGATAGATTAAAATAAAGATTAATAAAGCTCTGGAAAATTTTAAGTATTTTCACAGAGCTTTTTTATTAAAAAAATAAAGATGGTAAAAAGAATCGTAGCCAATATAAAAACAGATGATCTCACAAAAGGGAATCTCTTTTATCAGGATATTTTAGAGCTGGATGTTTTGATGGATCATGGTTGGATCAAAACTTTGGGTACTGAAGAAGAAGCTAAAGTACAGATTAGTTTTGCTGAACAGGGTGGTAACGAGACCGAAGTTCCGGATTTGTCTATAGAGGTTGATAATATAGATGAAGTGTATGATAAAATGGAGAAAGCAGGGTTTAGGATTGTTTATGATATTACTAATGAAGACTGGGGAGTGCGCCGCTTTTTTGTAAAAGATCCATTTGGAAAAGTTATTAATATTCTTTCCCATCAATAAAAAAGTAACATCATTCAATAGGAACGGTCTTTAGTCCGTTTTCATCAAAAAGAGAATCATCTGGCTTTAGCTAAAACTTAAAAATAATCTATTCAATCCCTGATTATTATGAAAGCAGAACAAATTATTCCTATCCTAAGAATCTTCGATTATCAGAAAACCCTTGAATTTTATATTGACTGGCTTGGCTTTGAAATAGCTTGGGAGCATCGTTTTGAAGATGATATGCCTGTTTATATAGAGGTTAAAAAAGATAATATCATTCTTCATCTGAGCGAACATTACGGAGATGCAAGTCCCGGAAGCAGTATTTTTATCTGGGGTGAAGGTGTGGCAGAATACCATAAAGAACTTATTGATAAAAAGTATAAATACAATCGCCCCGGACTTGAAAAGACATTCTATGATGCTGTTGCATTTACGGTGCATGATCCTTTTGGAAATAAAATTATTTTCAATGAAAAATACAATCAGCACAAACATGAAGCCTTAAAGTTCCATTCAATAGAATAGAAAGCAATCGTACTCAATCTATTATTGTTGATGAAGAATGATAGAAAATCATAAATCATTCCCTCTTTAACTTGATTGAAATCATCATCTGTTTAGAATATTAAGACTAACTTTGTTTCTTTACAATAGAAAATGAAACGTTCAGGAACAGCAGATCTACCTCTTCACTATGGCAAAGTACCACCATGGCTGTATGAACGTATGTCTATTCTTGGGCTTTCCATTGTTGAAGCAATCCTTACAGATTATGGTAAAGATGAGGTTCTTCGCCGGTTAGCAGATCCATTTTGGTTTCAGAGTTTTGGAGCTGTTATGGGAATGGACTGGCATTCTTCAGGAATAACTACTTCAGTAATGGGGGCTTTGAAACGTTCCATTAATCCCAATTCTCAGTCGTTGGGATTGTATATCTGTGGCGGAAAAGGAAAATTTTCCAGAGAAACCCCATCAGAGCTTATTCAGATTGCTGAAAAAACAGGTTTGGATGGGAATGAGCTGGTAAGAGCCAGTAAGTTATCCGCTAAAGTAGATAATACGGCTATTCAGGATGGATATCAGTTGTATCTGCATAACTTTATCCTGTCAGACAATGGAAGCTGGAGTGTTATTCAGCAGGGAATGCATGACTCTGACGGAACAGCAAGGCGTTACCATTGGCATTCCGCAAATATAACTTCCTTTGTGGAAGAACCTCATACCGGAATTAATGGGATTTCAAGAGGACGAATTTTAAATCTTACGGATTCCGAAGCTGCTGAAAACAGAAAAGGAATCCTGGATATTTCCCACACAGATTCTATTGACGTGATGAAGGATTTTTCAAGATTAATTCTTCCTGCCCATCATGATGTGCAGGCCTCTGACGTAGATCTTAAACGGTTGGGAGCTCTTTTGTATATGACCCGAGAGCAACAACCACAAAATTTTGAAGATTTATTGATGCTGGAAGGAGTAGGCCCTAGAACGATGCAGTCTTTAGCTCTGGTAAGTGAAGTGATTCACGGAGCACCATCAAGATTTTCTGATCCTGCGAGATTTTCTTTTGCTCATGGAGGAAAAGATGGCCACCCATTTCCGGTTCCGATTAATGTATATGATGAAAGCATTAGTATTCTTAGAAAAGGAATAGAAAAATCAAAACTTGGAAATTCAGATAAGCTGAATACTTTGAATAAACTTCATCAGATTGTAGCTGCTGCTGAAAAAGACTTTACTCCCGATTTTGATATTCAGGAAGTCATTGAAGAAGAACGTCAGAATTCATGGCGTTTTGGTGGAAAAACAGTGATGGATGATGCTCAGAAACCTGCTCCTCCTAAACCTATTCAGCTCTCTTTATTTTAAAGAAAGAAGCAAATCCAATTACTGAGAAACTTCATTTTAAATCTTAACTTCTCTATAACAACGATCACTATGGTATAGCAATTCCCTTCAGTTGGAGGGGAGGGGCAAATCTTCGATTTGACAGGGTGGTTTTCTCCAGTACTTAAACTTCTGTTTAAATATGTGATATTGCTAATTTATCTTAAATTCAGTGAAATATGTGGTATTAAATCATAAATAAATCATTTTGTTTAATTAAAGTTATGGATATTTCAATTTAAAATTTTAATTTTAAAGTCTTAAAAAAATGACCTGATGACCTATAAATCCCTAGAAGTGTGTTACGATTTTCCGTTTTTTCTTCAGGAAGAACTTGATGAAATATTTAAGGCTCATGAAAAAACATCCTTTCAAAAAGGAGAGTTTATCCTTGAGGAAGGAAAAATGGCAAACGAATATTATATTCTGGATAGCGGATTGGCTCGTTCATTTGTTAATGATTTTAATGGAAATGAAGTTACTACCCATTTTTTTGTTGAAAATGAGGTGATTATTGAGGTTCTCTCCATGTTTCAAAGGATTCCGACACAGGAAAATATTGTCTGCATCACCGACTGCGAATGCTGGAAACTGGATTATGATACTTTCCAGGAGCTTTTTCACAAAATTCCTAACCTAAGAGAATGGGGAAGAGCATGGATGTCTAAAGAACTTTTTGATTATAAACAAAGATCGGTGGAAATGTTCACCCTTTCAGCGACAAGAAGATATCTGAATTTGTTGGAGCAAAAATCAAAGGTTATACAATTTGCCCCTTTGAAGCAGATTGCTTCTTATCTTGGAGTGACAGATACTTCTCTGAGCAGAATTCGTAAAGAATTGGTCTCTCATCCTAAGAAAATTTAAATCTTGCCTTATGGCAAGTTGATTTCCATTACTCCTTGGTAATTTTGGGTAAAAGTTTAACACCAAAAATTATTAAAAATGAAAATCAATCAAATCTATATCAATTTACCTGTAAAAGACGTACAGAAAACCAGAGCATTCTGGACAAAGCTTGGTTTTTCTATTAACGAACAGTTTTCAGATGATAAAGCAGTATGTGTGGTGATGAAAGAAGATCACATTTACACGATGTTTCTGAAAGAAGATTTTTTTCAAACCTTTACCAATAGACCTTTTGCAAAAGGAGATACCACACAGGTGCTTCTTGCTATTGGCGTAGAGCGCAGAGAAGAAGTAGATGAGATGGTAAATACAGCTATTGAAAATGGGGGTTCCAAATACAGTGAGCCTATGGATCACGGATGGATGTATCAAAATGCTTTTGCAGATATTGATGGTCATCAGTGGGAAGTAATGCATGCAGATCCTTCGCAGTTTCCAGACAATATCTAACCAATTTTATTTTCATATCAACATAGAAGTCATGTCAAACGAAATAGAATTAGTAAAAAATCAAATCAATATTACCTATAAAGTAATTTTGATTAATACAGAAGGAATTACCCATGAAGAGTCAATGATTTTTCCTAATGGGGAAGGCAATTGTATGAATTGGGTCTTAGGGCATCTTATTTATATCAGAAATGGTCTGCTGAATATTTTGGGCGGAGAATCGATTTGGGATGCCGAAAAATTTTCGGGGTATAACAGAGGAGCTATTGCTTTAGAAAGAAAAGATGAATTTGTAAATTTTGATGAACTGAAATCTTACTTAAAACAATCCCAAGAAAAATTAGAAGAGAAACTGATTGGCCTTGGACACTTTCCTGTTGAACAGATCAGCGATATTGCAACTCTTTGTTTCCACGAAAATTATCATAGTGGACAGCTTGGATATATCCGTAGGCTTCTGGGAAAACCGGGAGGGATAAAATAATAGCACAAAGAAGTTGATTAACCTTGGAAATCTGTGAAAGAAAAATAGATTCCAGACTGCCCTTCTGAACTTTGTTCGCAGATCTTCAATCTGTACTCTGAATAATAAAAGAAACTGTTGACTTTTTATTTTATTTCGGGGATGGTGCAGATTAGGCAGATGATTGAGGCTTAAAAACGTATGAAATCTGTAAAATATACCGGGAAAAGATCTGCATTACTCAATTTTATCGAAGATAAAATCTTTGCGCCTTAAAAAATATAGAGTTTACAAATTATTCGCGCCTTTGCGTTTTTCTAACCATTAATTAATATAAAAAAATAAAATAATGAACACACCAAAATCAAAAAAAATGGAGCTCATTATTCCGGCTTATAGAATGCATACCCAAAGCTTTGTGAATGTTTTGGATGGCATTTCGGAAGAAGATGCACTCAAAAGAATTGAAAACAAAACCAATCATATCGTTTGGATGGCAGGAAACTTCTTGAATATGCGTTATGGTTTGGGAATGGTATTAGGTCTTCAGGATCAGGATCCTAATAATGACCTGTTTTTTCAGGGAAAAACATTGGATGAAAGTTATACCTATCCAACATTAGCCGATTTGAAGAAAAACTTCCATGATATTTCTCCAAAAGTATATCAGAAGTTGTTTGAAGTAACGGACGAAGAATTGGATGAAATCTTTGAAATAGGAATGAATATTCCCTTTATTAAAGAAACCAAACTCAATTTTGTAGGAATGTGCATGGGTCGTGAAGACTATCTCAGTGGGCAAATCGGTTTGATGCGAAGAGTTTTAGACTATCCGGGAATGAAATATGATGTAGATGAAAACCTTACCTATTAATGATGAGCCCGGTAGAAAAAGGATATAAGCGAGTTAACGGAATTCAGCTGTATTATGAAATCTATGGTTCCGGAAAGCCTGTAGTTTTGATTCATGGAGGCGGTTCCTCTATTTTATATGATTTCAAAGAGGTCATTACAAGGCTGGAAAACAAATTTCAGCTTATAGGAATAGATCTTCAGAATCATGGAAGAAGTGAACATCGTGATATTCCTGAAACATTTGAGCAGGATGCTGATGATGTGGCTGCACTTTTATCAGAACTGAATATTGATAAAGCTTCATTCTGGGGCTTCAGTAATGGCGGAAATACAGTCATGCAGATTGCACACCGTCATCCGGGGAAAGTAGAAAAGCTGGTGGTTGCCTCAGCGTTTTATAAAAGAGAAGGAATGATGGACGGCTTTTTTGAAATGATGGCGGAAGCCACTTTTGAATCGATGCCTGAACCTTTCAAAATCAATTTTTTAAATCTGAATCCTGACTTTTCTAAACTGGAAAACTTCTTTGATAAAGACAGTAAGAGAATGCAAACCTTTGTAGACTGGGATGATAAAGTGCTGAGTTCTATAGAGTCCCCAACCTTGTTCATAAGTGGAGATAAAGATGTGATGAAACCGGAACATACCATAGCGATGTGGCGGTTGGTAGAGAATTCACAGGTAATGATCCTTCCTGCAACACATGGAGTGTATATGATGGCTGATTTTGATGGCAGTCTCAACGAAAATTTAGTCAACTTCACGATAAAAGAAGTAGAAACATTTTTAAATACATAAAAATACAGATTACATTCAATTTTTTCACATCAGGACATTGGTGCTATTTGTGAAACTATTCGTGGTCTAAATAAAACAATAAATAACAATTAAAATTAAAAAATCATGGCAAAATTAAATCCGTACTTAAATTTCGATGGAAAAGCTGAAGAAGCTTTCAACTTTTACAAATCTGTTTTTGGAGGAGAATTCGTAGGCGAAGTTCATAAAATGGGAAATGCTCCCGGCACCGAAAACCTTTCTGAAGAAGAAAAAAACAGAGTGATGCATATTGCATTGCCTATTGGAGGAGACCTTTTAATGGCTTCCGATATCGTTCCCAGCTTCGGCCAAAAGCTAAACGTAGGAAATAATAATTATGTTTCTATTTTTCCGGATTCAAGAGACGAGGCAGACAGGCTTTTCAAAGGACTTTCTGAAGGCGGAAATGTAGAAATGCCAATTGAAGACCAGTTTTGGGGCGACTATTTTGGAAGCTTTCAGGATAAATATGGTGTTCATTGGATGGTAAATTATAATGAACAATACGGGAAATAATCTTATATTTAACTAATTATAAAAGGAGATGCCCGTTTTCGGGCAGCTCTTTTGTTTAATCATTAAAAAATAGAACTATGGATCCAATTAAAATAGACATCACCATTTTAGCACCGGTAGAAAAAGTATGGAATTATTTCAATGAACCTAAGCACATCACAAAATGGAATTTTGCCCATGAAAGCTGGCATTGTCCTAGTTCTGAAAACGACCTGAAGGTAGGGGGAAAGTTTAAAAATAAAATGGAAGCAAAAGATAAAAGTTTTGCATTTGATTTTGAAGGAGTATACGATGAAGTAACCCCACACGAGCTTATAAAATATCACATGGAAGACGGACGTAACGTAGCGGTAATCTTTGATAAAATAGATGAGAATACCACAAAAGTCACTGAAGTTTTCGACCCTGAAAAACAAAATTCTGTGGAAATGCAGAGAGATGGCTGGTATGCTATCCTTAATAATTTCCACAAGTATGTTGAGAACCATTAACTATATTTTTTGTAGCCATGATCAATTTAGTTATCATGTCAAAGAGTTTAAATTCCATTTATACTGTCAATTATGATCCTGAAGATGAATTTCTTTTAGGTGTCATTGCAGTACCAGCAAGGAGAGCCTTGAGAAAGGAAAAGATAGATTCTTTGGAAAAGCTGTCGGATTATTCTGAAAAAGAGATCTTACAGCTGCATGGTTTCGGAAAAAATGCAATAATGAAGCTGAAAGATCATATGAAGGAGCACCAAATGTGTTTTAAAGAAGCATAAAAGTAAAAAGACTTGATTTTTTATCGTGTCGTTGCAATGAAATGAATAGAATTTTCTTTTGACTGCAGGGACACTATATCTTTTTGCTTTATGTTGTCTTTAGCACATTTTAATTTGTTAATATAAAAACAATTGTAATAACATTCTGAATACAAACTGAAGATTTGCAAACGTAGTTCAGAAGTGTAATGAAGAATCTCAACGTAGAGAATCTTCCCAGATTTCCAAGATGCCGAAAACTTTTAAACTCAATGATCTGCTCAATCCGCGAGATAAAAAAACAAATAATGTTTTTGTTATTCTGAGCGAAACAAAGCGAAATGAAGAATTTTTAGCATAATAAATGAGACAGAATCTTCAAACTTGTCAAATAAACAACATACAACTCAACTTTAAAATTTAAACTTATGAATAACAATATTTTTCCATGTCTCTGGTATGACGGAGATGCCAAGCAATCTGCTGAATTTTACTGCAAAGTTTTTGGTGGTGAGATTGCTGTAGATACTCCAATGGTAATGAATATTGATCTGTTTGAACAAAGATTTATGCTGCTCAACGGTGGCCCACAATTTAAGAAAAATCCTTCCATATCTTTTACGATACTTTGTGAAACTGAAGATGAAGTTCAGAAGTACTGGGATCAGCTGGTAGAGGGTGGCATGGCTTTAATGGAGCTTGGTTCCTATTCTTGGAGCCCAAAATACGGATGGGTACAAGACAAATATGGGGTAACCTGGCAACTGTTTTTTGGAGAAAAAGCAGAGGGGCAAAAGATTGTTCCTACTTTGATGTTTATTCATGAAAATAATGGTAAGGCTAAAGAAGCTATGGAGTTATATACCCAAACCTTCCCTGATTCAATAATAGGTGATATTCTAACTTACGGACAAGGAAGTGAAGGTCATGATATACAGGAGCCGATTGAAAATGTACAGCATGCTCAAGTAACCATTGATAATTACACCTTATACTGTATGGATAATTCTTATGATCATCAGTTTGATTTTAATGAAGGAATTTCAATGGTTGTAATGACTGATGATCAGCAGCAAACCGATACTTACTGGAATGCACTTACTGCAAACGGTGGAAGAGAAAGTATGTGTGGCTGGCTAAAGGATAAATACGGGCTGAGCTGGCAGATTGTTCCTAAAAAGCTGATCCAGCTGATGAATGATCCTAACCAGGAAAAAGCTTATAAAGTGGTACAGGCGATGATGAAAATGCAGAAAATTATTATTCAGGATTTAGAAGACGCTTATAACTCTTAAAGATATTTCGGCGTATTGTTTGATGCTATTTAGAAAAGGATTTGCTTATGAAAACACAGAACAAATCAAAATCTAAGTCTAAAGTCCCTAAAGAAGGGATGTTTCCGGAAATTATCAGAAATGATTATCTGGGAAGTCGAAAGTTATTGAATAAAAAAGCCATTATTTCAGGCGGCGACAGCGGAATTGGGCAGGCGGTAGCCGTTCATTTTGCAAGAGAAGGAGCAGACGTTGCTATTATTTATAAAGAAAGTGATGACGATGCTAAAGAAACAAAAAGACTGGTAGAAAAAGAAGGAAGAAAATGTCTTTTGATTAAAGGAGATCTTACCAGAAAAGCATTCAGAACAAAGAGCCTTGTTAAGATCAAAAAAGAATGGGCAAGTATTGATATCCTTGTCAATAATGCAGGGATTCATACCTCGAAAAACAATCTGGAGAAAATTTCTGATGAGCAGATTCAAAAGACATTTGATACTAATATCATTTCCATGATCTCTTTTACCCGGAATTTTCTTCCGTTAATGGGAAAAGGAGGCCGGATTATCTGTACAACTTCTGTTACAGCTTATCGGGGAAGTGATCACTTAATTGATTATGCGGCAACAAAGGGCGCTGTATTATCTTTTATCCGTTCTTTGTCTGATAATCTTGCAAAAAAAGAAATTTTAGTGAATGGTATTGCTCCTGGGCCTATCTGGACCCCACTTGTAAAAGAAGCATTTGATGATCTTTCAACCTTTGGAAAAGATACCCCTTTGAAAAGAGCAGGTCAGCCATCGGAAGTTGCTCCGGCTTATGTTTTTCTTGCCTCTAAAGATGCCAGTTATATCACTGGAGAAGTGATTCATATCAATGGCGGCGACTTTGTTGGAGGGTAAATTGTAAGCAAGATCTTGCATTTGGCATATTGTCTGATTCTCAATGTATTAAATTTTCAAATCCTCAAACTTAAACATACCACTTAATATATAAAAATATGGAAAAGTTATCATACGAAATAGAAATCAATGCAGAACCCGAAAAAGTTTGGAGCGTCCTTTGGAGTGATATTACTTACAGACAATGGACTACTGCTTTTACGGATGGTTCTTTTTATGAAGGAGCATTGGAAGAAAATAACATTGTTAAATTCTTGGATCCCAAAAACAATGGGATGTACAGCAGGGTTATAAAAGTGATTCCCAATCAGGAAATAACATTTTTACATTTAGGAGAAATTTATGAAGGAATTGAAGTAGCCCAGGAATGGGGCGATGCCACGGAAGCTTACTTCCTTGAAGAAAATGATGAAGGAACTTTATTGAGAACAGTTATTAATACTCCGGATGAGTTTAAATCTTTTTTTGAAGAAAAATTCCCAAAAGCAATGAATATTATTAAACATCTTTCGGAAAATCAGCTGTAAAGAGACACCCATTTAAAAAAAACAACCAATCACAAAAATCTAGAATATGGAAACTTTATCGTACGAAACAATAATAGAGGCTCCTCTACAGAAGGTCTGGGATATTCTTTGGAGTCCTGAAACCTATAGCCAATGGACAAAATACTTCGGAGCAGGATCTTCCGTCATGAAATCCGACTGGCAGGTGGGTGGAAAGACTTATTTTCTTAATGAAAAAGGAGATGGGATGGTTTCTACCATAGACAGTCTGGATGAACCCCATCAAATCGTTTTTAAACATTTAGGAATGACTGAAAACGGAGTGGAAGATACCCAAAGTAAAGAAGTGATGGAATGGAGCGGCTGTTTTGAAAAATATTTTCTGACAGATCTTGATGGGAAAACCAAGCTTCATACCGAGGTTCAGGTAGACAGTGAATGGCGTGATCATATGAATACCGGATTTACTAAAGGATTGATCGTTGTAAAGAGCCTGGCGGAAGGTGTTAACCTTAGCTCAGTGTAGCAGGGTTTAAAGTTCAATGTTGTTGGAAATACAATTTTTATCTCAATTCTTTTAGTTTTTATTTTTTTTTCGATTAATTCAGAAAAATATGAAGTTATTAGTCATTCTCTTCGGTGCATTTATATTGGCTTTACTGGGAACCATGGTGTTTCAAGGGAAGCCGGATCTTTTATTTTCGGGAAATCTTGGTATGGCGGTTTTCATCATATTCACAGGTTTTTCTCATTTTAAATTTCAGAAAGGAATGGCGATGATGATTCCTGATTTTATTCCCGCTAAAATGTTCTGGGTTTATTGTACCGGTTTCTTGGAAATCGCTGCAGGAATAGGATTGATGATTCCAGCTATTCGTGAAATGACGGCTATTTTACTGATTATTTTTTATGTATTGGTTTTTATAGCCAATATCAAGTCATCTCAAAAGAAGATTAATATTTTTAAAGCAGATTATACCGGGCCGGGAATGCACTACCTTTATACACAAAGAATTCCTATGCAGATTATTTTAATAGCCTGGACATGGTATTTCGGAATTTATTTACAGTAATTATATAAGCAGTCCTAGAGGCTGCTTTTTTATTAAAAAAATATCAAAATAAATGTTAATTATTGTAACGTTTTGAATTCATAGTTGTCTTATATATAAAGAAACTGATTTTTTATTGAAAAAATATTGAATTAGGGGCTTTGTTTTTTAACTTTAAAACGTAAGTTATGAATCTAAATTCCAAAATTTTCGGTACAGCTTATATCGTACTTTCTACTATTATGATCAACGCACAAAACACAGCAGCTAAACTTCCGGGAGATCCCACACTTCCTTCCAGCAAAGCCAATCTTGAAAAATTAGTATCCTATGACAAAGGAAATTTTAAATACAAAGTGGAAGATTATTTTGCAAGACCAAAAGCTTCTGCTTTTAAAATTTCTCCTGATGGAAAATATCTTTCTTATAAGGAAAAAGATAAAGACAGTAAAAATCATGTATACGTTAAAGAACTGAGTACAGGCAAGGTGACCAAAGCCATTGTTGAAAAAGATGATCTGATTAAATCGTATGGATGGCTAAATAAGAATCGCTTATTCTATACACAGGATAAAGGAGGAAACGAAAATATACACCTGTATGCTGCCAATGTAGACGGAACCAATCTTAAGGATCTTACACCATTTGATGGAATTACATTAGGCTCAATCATTCCTGTAAAAGATACCGATTTTGTTGTTGTTACCATGAACAAAAACAATAAACAGATTTTTGAACCTTATAAAATTAATTTTGTAACAGGGGAGATGACTCAACTTTATGAAAATAAGGATGTAAACAGTCCTATTGATGATTATATTTTCGATAAAGACGGTAATTTAAGAGGCTATAGTATTCTTGAAAACGGGTTGACCACGAAAACGTATTATAAGGATTTGCAAACTGGAAAATTTAACCTTCTGAAATCTGCAGACTGGTCTGATACTTTCAGCATCATTAGGTTCAATGATAATTCCAAAAATAAGGATGAAGCTTATGTAGTGACTAATTTGGATGGTGATAAAGCAAGAATTGTTTTGTATGATCTGAAAAAAAATGCAGTGATTAAAGAAGTATACGCCAATCCTGTATATGATGTAAGTTCAATAAGTGTAGCGGGTAAGAACAGAAATTATGAGCTGGATTATATCAGCTATGAAGGCCTGAAAGGAGAGACCGTTCCTGTAAGTAAATTTTACAAGGAAATTGATGATCAATTAAAAGCTCAGTTTAAGGGAAAAGAATTTGCTGTTGTTTCAGCAGATGATAACGACGAAAAGCTATTGGTAATGGTAGCTAGCGATAAATTATACGGAACCTATTACGAATATGATACCAAATCAAAAGAATTAAAACTTCTTTATAATCTCATGCCACAGCTGAAAGAAGAAGATATGGCTGAAATGAGACCTATTGAATTTAAAAGTAGAGACGGATTAACGATTCGTGGATATATTACCTTACCAAAAGCTGCACTAGAAGGCAAAAAAGTTCCTTTAGTGGTTAATCCTCACGGTGGGCCACAAGGAATAAGAGACCATTGGGGCTTCAATCCGGAAACTCAATTGTTTGCAAGCAGAGGATATGCTACGCTTCAGGTAAATTTCAGAATCTCAGGCGGCTATGGAAAAGAGTTCCAGAAAGCCGGATATAAGCAGATTGGAAGAAAAGCCATGGATGATGTGGAAGACGGAGTGAAATATGCGATCAGCCAGGGTTGGATAGACAAAGATAAAATAGCAATTTATGGAGGAAGTCATGGAGGATATGCCACTTTGATGGGCTTGATTAAAACACCTGACCTTTATGCTTGTGGAGTAGATTATGTAGGAGTATCCAACATTTTTACCTTCTTTGCTTCTTTCCCGGAATATTGGAAGCCTTATAAAGAAATGGTAAAACAAATCTGGTATGATCTGGATAATCCTGAAGAAGCTAAAATTGCGAAAGAAGTATCTCCTGTATTTCAGATTGATAAAATCAAAAAACCACTATTCGTAGTACAAGGAGCCAATGATCCTAGAGTAAATATCAATGAGTCTGATCAGATCGTAAAAGCTATGCGCGCAAAAGGTTTTGAAGTGCCTTATATGGTAAAATATGACGAAGGACACGGATTCGGAAAAGAGCCGAACAGAATTGAACTGTATAAGTCTATGCTTGGGTTCTTTGCAGAGAATTTTAATAAAAAATAAATCAGTAATTTTTATAATTTTGGAAACGGAGGACGTGATGTCTTCCGTTTCTTTTTCATTGCGAGTAAAAACGGAAGGTCTGCGAACAAAGTTCAGAAATGTAGCGTGGAATCTATATTCCTCCCACAGATTTCACCAATTACAAGATACATTGTTTATAATCTACTATTGTAACTAGATTGAATTCTTCTATAGGAAATATAGCAGTATTTTCTAGCCCTGATAGCAGCGGTTACCCCGCAGCGTACGCCGGCATTAGCATGGTGCGAGGAGTATGAGCGGATAGCAGGAAATAGCTCCCCAAAGAATGAGTAGTAAGCAATGAGCAATAAATAATGAGATGCAGCTATATAAAAACAGATGAAATAAAACCCCGATAAATGCTGGGAAATTTGAATTGTAAGAAAAATATTTTAAATTTATTAAAGTAAAATAAAAAGGATAGCCGTCATAGCAGTATGGAGGTTGTCGAAAAAATAACAATGCCACAGAAGGATAAAGAAAGCATCATTTCACAAACCGTTTCCAACTACGGTGGGAAGCTGATGTCTTATATTCGTCCCAAAGTGAAAAACACGGAGGATGCAGAAGATATTCTGCAGGAAGTGTGGTATCAGTTCAGCAGTCTAACCAATCTTTCCGAGATCGTGAATGTTGGAGGCTGGCTGTACAGAGTAACGGCGAATAAAATTACAGACCGTTATCGTAAAAAGAAAACAGAAAATCTGGAAGATTTCGTCTATGAAGATGAAGACGGAAGCTTTTCTATCAAAGATATTTTATTGATGGATGAAAGTGCCGGGCCTGAAGTGAAAATGTTTCAGGACGAGATTTGGAAAAAACTGTTTGAAGCACTTGATGAACTTCCCGAAAAGCAAAGGCTGGTCTACGTAGAAAATGAACTGAACGACAAGACCCTCCAGGAGATCGCCGATGAACAAGGAGAGAACATCAAGACCATCATCAGTAGGAAAAACTATGCTGTGAAGCATTTGAGAAACAGATTGAGAAGATTATACGAAGATTTAAAAAGTTAGAAAAAGAAATTATGAATCATAAACACAAAAAGGGCTGGATTTTTTTATTGTTATGTCCGCCATTAATTCTCTTAGCCGTTACCTGGATTGTAATGTCGCTTTGGAATTGTCTTCTTCCTGAAATTTTAGGGGTAAAATCCATTACATTCTGGCAGGCAATGGGAATCCTGATCTTAAGTAAGATTCTTTTCGGAGGTTTCCATTTCGGAAAAGGAATGAAAGACTTCAAAGAGAGAAAAATGAGAGAGAAGATGGAAGGTTTGTCGCCCGAGGAGAAAGAGAAATTTAAAGAAGCCTGGAGAAACAGATGTTCCGGAGGATTCTTCAACAGAAATAACGAATAATTTAAAAATTTTAAAGAAGTAGTAAAGTAAAATTAAAATTCATTCGTCTTTATAAAAAACAAGAAGTAGTAAAATTTAAAATTTTGAAAAAATGAAAAATTCAGCATTAAAAGGAGCTCTTGGAGCACTAGCCGTTGTAGGTGTAGCCTTAATCGCTAAAAAAGCAGCACAAAGAAAAAGATTTATCAGAGGTATTTTTGATGAATACGGAATCAAAGAAAAATCCCCATTCGGATTAGCTGATAAGATCAGAGAAATGAATGACGAGGACTATCAGGAACTGAAAGGAAAATTCAAAAAAGAATTCAGTTCAAGATGCTGCAAAAAGGATAATACTTGTGAAGCATAAAAAGTAAAATACTAAATTGAAATTGTTTAATTCGGGCTCGGGGAAGCAAAGCTTCCCGAGCCCGAATTTTTTATTGTAAAACCAATCATCAAAATGGTAAGCAGAATTTAAGAATGTTTTGGCAGTGAATGTGTTGATTAAATACTAAATTTGCTTTCCTTTTATTTATATTATAATGACACTGAAGCATATTTTTATTACCATAATTACTCTTTTTTCTATAGCCGGATATGGACAGAAATCTGAATTGAAACAGAAACAATATATTTTCTTTCTGCACAATAAATTTCTGGAGGATCATTCAGCTGATGAGGCTCATCCTAAATATGGTATTGTGGAGTATGAAAAGGTACTTCACGAGTTGAAAGATAGCAGTAATGTTGTTCTTTTTGAAAAGAGAAAAGCTAATACAGATCCGGCGGTATATGCGTTGAAAATAAAGAAACAAATTGGTCGTTTGATAAAGAAGGGTGTTAAAGCTGGGAATATTACGGTTGTTGGAACCTCTCAAGGCGGTTATATTGCACAATATATTTCCTACTATGCAAAAAATCCGGATCTTAAATTTGTTATTATCGGAGCCAGTTTTAAAGATGATTCTTTAGAAAAAGATCCGAATTTTAGATTGTATGGAAGAATACTTTCTATCACAGAGAAGTCAGATGATGGCCATGTTCCTCTTTCTCAGGAACAGCGATTTATAAGATCAAATATTAAAGATTTTAAAGAGATTGAGCTTAATACAGGTCTAAACCATGGTTTTTTATTTAAAGCTCTGGATGCATGGATTATTCCAACAAAGGAATGGATCAATCGTAAATAACTATAGAGAATACCAGGTAATTAATTTTTTATGGTTTGTTGGAAAAACAAAATAGTATAGATTTTTTTTGCAACAAATACATGAATAAAAGGTATTTTACTTTAAATATCAATTAAAAAAAGTCCTTTCTATGTTCCTGTATGGTTTAAAAAAATTACCACGTAAGAGTATAGATGTTCTGCAAATAAACTCATTCGGGCATTAGTGCCATCAAACATACGGTATTAAAATACTTGCTCTTTAAAAACATAAAGCTTTTCAATATTCTTTGCGGCTCTGCGCTTGCCAGCACCGATATCAAACTTTGGAATTGTGAGAAATAACAGCTTATTATTTCCAGTGAATTCAAAGCAAAAAGGAAAATAAATCCTTATTTTTGTATTGTTCAATGAAAGATTACTACTATTTTCTCGGTATATCCCAGGATGCTTCAGAAGAAGACATCAAAAAAGCGTATCGAAAACTATCCTTGAAATATCATCCAGACAAAAATGATAATGACGATTTCTTTGCAGACCGTTTTCGTGAAATTCAGGAAGCTTATGAAATGTTGAGTGATTCTTCAAAGAGAAAAGCGTATGATCAGAATTTGGAAAGCCATCAGAGAAGTTTCAGATATAACATTCCTCCAGCCATAAAGACTTTTACTGCCAATAAGATTCATGCGAAAAAAGGGGAGGAGATTATTATCAGCTGGCAAACAAGTAATGCTGATGTCGTAAAGGTTTTACCTTTCGGACTTGAAAAACCTTATGGAGAAAGAATCTTTAAGATCACAGAATTTAAAGATGGAAAATTCCAGTTATTGCTTCATGCAACCAATTCACTATTGCATAAAACCGTAGTTCAGGGAATTACCATTACTGAGGTTTTTGAAAATGATACCGAGAGATTCAAAAGTACAGTAGATGAAATGTTTAAACCACAGCCTCAAACAGCGATTAACAAATCAGGCCAACCCAAAATTATTATGTTGTTTTGGGGAGTTATTATATTGGCAATTGCCTTATATTTCCTTATAAAGGAATTTCTTTAAGCCATTTTTTTCCTTCCTGGGCACTTTTTACATCTTTTCCCTTTCTTGAATTTTTTACAACAAGATTTCTTTTCACAGAACATCTCTTCATTGTTGAATGCATATACGGGAGCCAAAGGCGGAACTTTAAACGGGACAATCATATTCATGATGCAAATATATTAATTTAGAATAAATATAATTAATAAAATTTCATAAATTTCTTAAAACCTGATGGATAGCAGTTCGGACACCTGTTTATAGAGTAAAATGATTTAAAATCATACTCTATTGAAGAGTGAATTTTTCACACTTTTTCATACCAAAGTATTTACTTTTTACCTGTTATTAATAAAAACAAATTTTAGTTATCTTGAATACTTACTGAAAATTTTATCTGTTTTTTTAATGAATATTTCATTGTGTTTTTGATAATGAAATATTGATATTATTAAGTACTATGTGTGAAATAATAATAATAGTTGTTTAAAATGCATGAAACTTTATTTACTAGTTATCAAAAGCTGATTAACTTGTAATAAGTAAACTATTTAGTGAATTATCATTGATGATATGCTGTTGTACAATCGTGTAAAAAATTGTAATTTTACCCATCTTTTTACAAACAAAATCTAATAAATAAAAATGAATACAGAACAGTTTGTGAGCCGTCACATTTCCCTAAATGAAGCCGATAAACAGGCGATGTTGGAAAAACTTGGCGTTTCTAGTATTGAAGAGTTAATTTCTCAGACCATTCCTTCTTCTATCCGTTTAGAAAAAGATCTTGAGATCTCAGATGCACTTTCGGAATACGAAATGTTAAACCACTCTAAGGAGCTGGCATCAAAAAACACTGACTATACAAGTTATATCGGTTTCGGATACCACAATACCCTTTTACCATCAGCTATCCAGAGAAATATCTTTGAAAACCCAAGCTGGTATACTGCCTATACGCCATACCAAGCTGAGATTGCACAAGGAAGATTGGAAGCTCTACTTAATTTCCAGACTGTAGTATGCGACCTTACAGGTTTTGGTCTTGCGAATGCTTCTTTGCTGGATGAATCTACTGCTGCTGCTGAAGCAATGCACATGTTCTTCAACAACAGAACGAAAGATCAGAAGAAAGCAGACGCTAATAAATTCTTTATCTCTGACCTTGTATTGCCTCAAACAATCTCTGTATTGAAAACTAAGGCTGAAGGATTAGGAATTGAAGTTGTGATAGGAGACCACAAAACGCATGCATTTGATGCATCTTATTATGGTGTTTTATTACAATACCCTGGTAAAAACGGAATTGTTCTGGATTATACAGAAAACATCGTAGAATATAAAAAATTAGACCTTCAGGTAGCTGTTGCTTGTGATCCAATGGCATTGGTGAAATTAAAGTCACCAGCTGAAATGGGTGCTGACTGTGCAGTAGGTACTTCTCAGAGATTCGGTATTCCATTAGGATATGGAGGCCCTCACGCAGCATTCTTTGCTTGTAGAGAAGAATATAAAAGAGATATTCCTGGAAGAATCATTGGAGTTTCTCAGGATATGTACGGAAAACGTGCACTAAGAATGGCGTTGCAGACAAGAGAACAGCACATCAAGAGAGAGAAGGCAACTTCTAACATCTGTACTGCTCAGGTTCTTTTAGCAGTAATGGCAGGAATGTATGCCGTTTATCACGGTCCAAAAGGATTAAACTATATCGCAGATCAGATCCACTTTAAAGCAAATGCTTTGAAAGGAGGTCTTAAAGCTTTAGGCTATCAGGTAGTAGAAGAGCCAATCTTCGATACAGTGAAAATCACAATGGCTGAGGATGAGAAAGCTAGATTAGTAAGATTGATGCTGGATCACAGACTTAATCTTAATTACTTTACGGAAGGAGTTGTAAGTATTGCTATCAACGAAAGTACTACATTGGAGAAATTAAACTATCTGATGGCTTCTTTTGCTCAGTTCAAAGATAAGCAGACTTTCAAATTAGAAATCAAAGAAGGATACAGCATTCCTGAAGAAAACCTTAGAAAGGATCAGATTCTTACAGAAGAAGTATTCAACAGATATCATACAGAAACAGAATTGATGCGTTACATCAAGCGTCTTGAGAGAAAAGATTTATCATTGACTCACTCAATGATTTCTTTAGGATCTTGTACTATGAAATTGAACGCAGCGACTGAAATGCTTCCGCTTTCATGGGCAGATTGGGGTAGTGTACACCCATTTGTACCGGTAGATCAAGCAGGAGGATATCAGCAAATGATTGCAGAGCTTGAAAAAGACCTTGCAACAATTACTGGTTTTGCAGGTACTTCATTACAGCCAAACTCTGGAGCTCAGGGAGAATATGCAGGATTAATGGTAATCAGAGAGTACCATATCTCAAGAGGAGACCACCACAGAAATGTAGTTTTGATCCCTCAATCTGCACACGGAACCAACCCAGCTTCTGCTGCAATGGCAGGAATGAAAATCGTAGTCGTGAAAAACCTTGAAAATGGAGAAATCGATTTCGAAGATCTTAAAGCTAAAACAGAATTACATTCAGCGAACTTATCAGCTGTAATGATTACATATCCGTCTACTTACGGATTCTTTGATGCTAACATCAAGGAAATTACTAACCTTATCCACGAGCACGGAGGACAAGTATATATGGATGGTGCGAACATGAATGCTCAAGTAGGATTTACAAGTCCAGGAAACATTGGAGCAGACGTTTGTCACTTGAACCTTCACAAAACTTTTGCAATCCCTCACGGAGGTGGAGGTCCTGGAGTAGGGCCAATCTGTGTGGCGAAGCACTTAGTACCATTCCTTCCTTCCAACGCGAATATCAAAATTGGAACTAAAGAAGCAATCGACGGTATTTCTGCAGCACCTTACGGTTCAGGATTGATCCTAAACATTTCTTATGCTTACATCAAAATGTTAGGAACAGACGGATTGAAAAAAGCTACAGGACATGCAATCATGAATGCTAACTATCTTAAAGCAATATTATCAGAGCATTTCCCAATCTTGTATTCAAACGAAAACGGAAGAGTAGCTCACGAGTGTATCGTAGATTTCCGTCAGTTCAAGTCATTAGGAATTGAAGTAGCTGATGTAGCGAAGAGATTGATGGATTATGGTTTCCATGCTCCTACAGTTTCTTTCCCAGTGGCAGGAACATTAATGATCGAGCCTACAGAATCTGAAAGCAAAGCTGAGATCGATCGTTTTGCAGAAGCTTTAATCTCTATTAAGCAGGAAATTGATGAGATTGCTAACGGACAGGCAGATCCTGCAAACAACGTATTGAAAAACGCTCCTCACACAGAGCAATTGGTGATCTCGGATTCTTGGGATAAACCATACAGCAGAGAAAAGGCAGCTTATCCATTAGAGTGGGTAAGAGATCACAAATTCTTCGCTTCTGTATCAAGAGTAGATGAAGCTTACGGAGACAGAAACTTAGTATGTACTTGTGAGCCGATTGAAGCTTATATGTAATTAGAATTTTCTCTAGATATATCAAATCCCTCTCACACTGAGAGGGATTTTTGTTTTTTATAATTCCGCAAAGTCGGGAGACTTTGCCAGCGTAGTAATTTTTTTGAAGTGTAAATGGTTTACCACTTTTTTCAATGAAGCCCAACAAAAAAAGCCTTTCAAAATTTTGAAAGGTCTGAATGTGTTATATTTATTTTGTTATCTTCTCTTATAGCTGTAGGCCACCAAAATGGCTACTCCCATAGTAAGCACTGTTATCATTGAAATCGTTTCAATAGAGATTCCACTTTTCATCTGTGTGTTTTCTTTTTCACAAGAATAAAAGAATAATACTGTCAATAATAGACAGCTCGATAGTAATTTTCTAATCATAATTGCATTTATTTGGTTATTAATGTCTTATAATCAAAAAGTATACCGATTTTGTAGACTAAAAAAAGGGAGGGCTTCTATTATGTGTTAAGCTTAATTTTCGTTTATTTTTCTTGAGACTTTATTTATAATGCTCTGGTATTGAATATAACCAGCAATAGTTATTAAGATAAAGAATATACCAGGTACAACAAGTTCCAGAATCCAATGCTGAACAAGAAAATAAAAAATAAGATAAAGAACACCGGCATAGATCAGGTTGAAAAGAATAGGGTAGAAAGCTCCGATTTTGTAGGTTAGTATCCTTGTATTCTCGTCATAGATAAAGTATTCTTTGGCGGGAGATATGGTGATGGGATATCGGTTCGAGAAATCCAGCTTCACAAAATTTTCCTTTCCTGTTATAGTGCTGCCTTCAATTTCTATAGTATTCATGTCTCTTTCTACGAATGAATCACGTACAGCATCAATGACATTTTTTGAGGTTTTTCCTTCCTTTATTTTTGTTTTAAATGTATAGAACATACTCGTTATTCTTTACTCTTATCATGGTTTCCTTCGTTCCAGTAATAGCTGTCAGGATAGATTCTTGCTCCAAATACAGCGGTTCCAACACGTATAAGAGTTGATCCTTCTTCTATAGCCGTTTCAAGATCTCCACTCATTCCCATCGATAATTCCTTCATTTCTACCTGAGGAATATTTTCTTGTATGATTTTCTGTTGCAGATTTTTGAGGATTTTAAAGCATGGTCTTACCTTTTCTGTTTCTGCACTGAATAATCCAATGGTCATTAAGCCTTTTATTTTCAGAGTAGAGAATTCGGCAACTTTTCTGATAAGTTCAATGGCTTCATGGGGTTCAACTCCAAATTTACTTTCCTCATTAGAGGTGTTTACTTGAATTAAAACTTCAATTGTCCTGTTTGCTGCTAAAAGTCTTTGATGTAGTTTTTCTGCCAGCTCTAAACGATCCAGTGATTGAACGCAGCTGACTTCATATTTCAGAATATCTTTAATTTTATTGGTTTGAAGATGTCCAATAAAGTGATTGTGGTGAGGAATTTCTTTCAGATCTTCATATTTCTCTTTAAGTTCCTGAACTTTGTTTTCTGCAATTAAGGATTGCCCGTTTTCCAGTGCAATCTTAATACGTTCTGCAGAGACTGTTTTGGTGGCCAGCAAGAGTTTTACGTCATCAGAGTTCCTGCCCGCTTTTTCACAGGCATTTAAGATCCTTGTATGGATGATTTCCAGATTGTGAAGAAGGTCTTCTTTCATGATCGGATGGTTTCTTTGGCTTCCAGTTTTTTTATCAATGCTGTTTTTACAGCTGTTAAAGCATGGTCTTTGGCTTCTGCAAAAGAAATGGAGTACCTTCGTTCAATAGTCCTCATATCCTCCGGAAATTGGCTAAGCAGTGTGTCATAATAGGTATCCAGAAACTCAGTAGAAGGCATCTCATAATTGATTCTAAGCTGAAAACGTCTCAACAAGGCCGTGTCAATAATTTCAGGATGATTGGTGGCACAAAGCAAAAGGGCATTTTCAGGATAATAATCAATGAGCTGGAGTAAAGTATTAACAAGTCTTCTCATTTCTCCAACATCCTTATCATCACTTCCTCTTGCTTTTCCGATCTGATCCAATTCGTCAAGGAATAGTACAGATCTTTCTCTTGCTGCTTTATCAAAAATCATTTTAATATTCTGTGAGGTTTCTCCAATTCTTGAAGAAACAATATTGCTTAGATTTAAAATGATAATATTCTTTCCAAGAGCGTTAGCAATTGCTTTTGCCGTCATTGTTTTTCCACATCCGGAGCTTCCCTGAAGAAGGATTTTATGATTTACCGGAAGGCCATATTCCTGCAATTCTTTGCTGTAAGTGTGCTCTTTGATAAGCTGTACAAGCTGGTCTCTGTTGTCTTTGTTCAGAAATACATCGTTAAGGCTTACTTGTTCTTTATCTTGAATAATAAGATTGTACAGATTCATGATGATAATTAATAGTTCTTGAATCTAACAAAGATAAGGCTTTATTATATGGTGTTGAGTATCCTGATTGAGAATAAATAACTAGGCCAGAGATCTGTAAATAAAAAATAAATCCGAACGAATGCTCGGATTTATCATTTGGATATTAAAATTTGTTATGAAACTAAGATCTTTTTGCTTATGTTTTTGGGCCCTTTTACCTCATTGGTAAAAGAGCAATCTGATTTCTCAGAATAAAAACATAAAACAATATAATTAGTATAGTTTTGCTATAGGCTTATTTATTTTAGTGATTAGTTTCTTTCTCTTCTTACTGTCATAAAATATGATGAGAATACTACTAAACATGTTGCGATACCGATATAAGTTACCATTTTGTATTATTTTTAATTATTTGACTTTTTTTTATCAATCTTTCAATTGCAATATTACAGCTTTCAAATCATGTGCCAAAGTAAATCACTATGATGTATATCAGTGTGTTATGAGTGTTTTATTTAATTTTTAAGAGATTTTTTGTTTACATTTTGTTAATGTATTATTGTGAATTTATTAATATATTTATTGTTCTGACTTTAAAAAAATGTGAAAACGTTAACCGTTTGCAGACTTATATATTAGACTTGATAAAACAAACAATAAATAATGCGATGCATAACACTGTTGTAAAATGATTTTTTTGAGTGTAAAATTTCCGCGAGAAAGCAATTTCTATGTTAAGAAAATTTATTTTTATCGCTAATTCTTATGTTGAATATTTTTGTCAGCTGTCAGGTTCTATGACATTCCTGTTATGCCAAAATCGGAAAATGATGTCAGTTTGATGATTCTAAAAGCGAATCAGAAAGATAAAATACAGAAGTTATAGGAAGTAGGTGGTAGGTTTTATTATTTTTGTATAAATAATACTTTATGGAACGCAGTTATCTTTTTTTGGCTTTAGCTATTGTATTTGAGATCATAGCCACTACCTTTCTGAAAAAATCAGAAGAGTTTTCTAAGATCGTACCATCAGCTATTACTGTCATAGGATATGCCTGTGCCTTTTATTGTTTAAGTCTGAGCCTTCGACAGATTCCTGTGGGAATTACATACGCTATCTGGTCTGGGGTAGGAATTGTTTTCATCACCATCATTGGAGCTGTTGCCTTTAAACAGACTCCTGATTTGCCTGCCATGATCGGTATCGCATTGATTATAATTGGAGTAATTGTCATTAATGTATTTTCAAAGATGGGAACCCATTAGTACTTGATTGGATTATAGCTCATCTCTATCAAATTATTAATTGTTCATTATCGATTACTTATTTTAACCTCTGTAGGGTGGATTGGAAAAATTGAAACAGAAAAACCCTGTCATAAAAAATTTCCAAACTGTTTTCAATCATAAAATCAGTATGATGAGCGGTATTGGTAACTGTTTCTTCTTCTACAAACACAAACCAGATTTCAGAAAGGGCATATCTTCTTTTGAACTCTTCAGAAGTATTGCAGTCTAGAAAAAATGAATGTTTCAGATCATAGAAAAAAATTCCCTTCCTTGTTCCGTTGTGTTCTATGATATTAATAGGATGTTGGATATAGTTGAGAATTTTGATAGTAGGATCAAAACATTCTATAAAGTGATGCAGATCGATGAGTTGTATTACTTTTTCTTCCTGTTGAGATTCTGTCATAAAAAAACACTCTGATGTAATCTCTTCCGTTAATTCCTGAAAAACTGCTAATTCCATATGCATTAATTAAACGCTGCAAAGAAAAGCAGAATACGACTGCATAAATTTGTTTTTATACAAAACCGCCGGTATTTTATACGAAATCCGATCGTGAATGGAGGCTATAATTGGTATAATAAAATGTGGGTTTTGTATAATATTATAAGAATAAGCTAGGGGATTACCTATTTTTGTATGGAGATATAAAACCAGGAATATGAAATACAGGTTATGGCAATTTAAAGAAACGCTTGCAATGGACTTTCTGGTGGAAGAACGTTACAAATTTGGCAGGCATGTTTTGTTTCTTGTATCCTTTTTTCTTTGGTTATATAGTGCTCGCTTCTGGCAAGCTTTTTCAGGAATATATCAATGGTATGTACTATTCTTTGTATATGGAATACTGATTACGATGTTGTACATTAATATTTATATTCTTGTACCTCGGCTTTTCTTTAAAACAAGATATATTGCTTATTTGGCGTTCCTGATACTAATGGGAGTCATAGGAGTTAATCTTATTGGGTACGGTTTTAGAAATGTTTTTGTTGATTTCAGGATTGGGAATATACCAAGAGAAACAGAAAAAGGAGGTGTTTATGAAGGTATCCTGATGTGTATTCCGATCATTCTGACTACCACCACAGTTAAACTTCTGCAGAAATGGATTAAGGACAATCAAAGGATCAATGAGCTGAGCAACCTTACCATGCAGATGGAATTGAATGAATTGAGAAATCAGATCAACCCTCATTTTCTATTCAATATGCTGAATAATGTAAAAGCACTCATCAGAACAGATCCGGCAAAAGCTTCGGTGGTGATCGTTAAACTTTCGGAATTTCTCAGATACCAACTTTATGAAAACAGTGCAGAGAAAACCTTATTAACTTCAGAAATTGATTTCCTGTCCAATTTTTTAAACCTTGAAAAAATAAGACGCGAAAACTTTACCTTTGATATTCAAACAGAAGCGGAAAACAGAACAGTACATACCACCTTTATCCCTCCGAATCTGTTTACCACTTTTGTAGAAAATGCTGTAAAACATAGTGTCGACATTAGCGGTAAAGAATCTTATGTGAAAATAAATATCAGTATTGAAGGGCAGAATCTTTATTTTCAATGTGTCAATTCCAGAGATCCTAATTATATTATTTCAGATAAAAAGAATAGTGGACTCGGTTTAGCTAATATTACCAGAAGATTAAAATTGCTTTATAATGATACTTTTGATCTGAAAATAAATTCGGAATCTAAAGAATATATTGTCCATTTAAAAATTCCTGTATAATGAATTGTATTATAGTTGATGATGAACCTTTAGCAAGGTCAGAAATGCGTTCACTGATCAATGAAACTTCAAAAATTGATATTTTGGGTGAATTTTCCAACGCTCCTTCTGCATTGGATTTTCTCAAAGATAATGATGTAGATCTTATTTTTCTGGATATTGAAATGCCGATGGTAACAGGATTGGAATTTGCAGAAATGCTGCCCAAAAGATCGCTGATTATTTTTACCACAGCTTATTCCCAATATGCTTTGAAAAGTTATGAATTGGAAGCTGTAGACTATCTTTTGAAACCCATTGATTCGCAAAGACTTGAAAAGGCCATCAATAAAGCGATATTATATACTGAATTGCTCTCTAATGATACGATAAAGAATACTGTAGAATCCAATACTAAAGATTTTTTATTCATTAAAGCAGAACGCCGATTTTATAAGATCAGTTTTTCAGACATTAAATTTATAGAAGGACTGAAAGATTATGTAGTCATTCATACCAAACAGCAGAAGCTTATTACCGCAATGAACCTCAAAACCATTCATCAGAAAGTTTCAGGGGAGAATTTTATCCGTGTAAGTAAATCATACGTTGTGAATGCGGATTACATTGATTCATTTGACAATCATAATATCTATATTGAAGAAGCAGAAATTCCTATTGGAGAAGTGTATAAGGCAGAATTTTTTACAAAATATGCAGGTGGATTGTTGGGCGCAGATTAATATTGTTGTTAAATGACTATTGATATAGTTACTTATGGTATTTGCTCTATCAATAGGAGTGGGCTTTAGCCCGCCTCAAAAATAAAAATCATCAGGCTTTAGCCAAAACATATCATTCCGTAGAAATTTCAATATAGCACATCCAAAATGCAAGACGAAATTTCTACAGAATGACAAAGATTATCTTTATTGTTTCTGCCCCACAAAACGAATTACGGAACCTGTTCCGTTATGAAATAAGCCTTCTTTAAGTTCAATTTCGGTTTCCTGAAGTTCAATGATAGAATAATTAGGGAAATCGGCTTTAATCTCTTCAATAGAAAATAAATCCTTTATGTCTCTCGGGCCACCTACTTTTTCATTTTTTGTGACATAATCAAAATGGTTTTTACTGAAAGCTTCAAAAATGATAAATCCGCCTTTACGAAGGTATTGATCCAGCATTTGATGGATTGATGATTTAATGTCTCCTGGAAAATGAGCGTAGATAAGGGCTATAACATCAAATTGTTGCTTCTGGTAACCCAGTGTTTGCAATTCTCCAATCTGATAATCAATGGTTACATTATTTTGTTCTGCCAGTTTCAATGCTTTTTGTCTGCCTTGTTCGCTGATATCAAAAGAAGAAGCTTTCCAGCCTTGTAATGCAGCATACACAGAGTTTCTTCCTTCACCATCGGCAGGAAATAGAATCTCGCCAGGATTTAATTTTTTAAGTTGCTCTTCCAAATAAATATTAGGTGTGGTACCGTATACAAATTCTTCATGGGTGTACCTTTCATTCCATTTATCAAGCCATGTACTGTCTTTCATTATTAATAGTTTAAGTTATCTCAAATGTAGCGTCTTTTTATCTGTATTTATCAACGGAAAAAGCTTTGATAGCAATAGATTTTTTGAATGATAATGTGTGCTTAATAAATATTAAAATACTATTCCGTACAATTAAAATTTGGAGTAATTTTGAAAAATGATGAATTTAAACCAGATTTTCACCAATCAACGTACAGGTAACAATCCAAATACTAAGGTTTCAAGAACTGATTTTCAGAGAGATTTCGACAGAATTATCTTCTCTTCTGCCTTTAGAAGACTGCAAAATAAAACCCAGGTTTTTCCTCTTCCCGGAAGTGTTTTTGTACACAACAGACTGACACATTCTTTAGAAGTATCATCTGTGGGAAGAAGTTTAGGAAGTAGTATTGGTGAATTCATTGCTGAGGACTATAAAAATGAACTTACAGAAGATTCAAAGAATTTTTATCTACATAATTTAGGAAATGTAATTGCTGCAGCATGCCTTTGTCATGATGTGGGAAATCCGGCTTTCGGACATTCCGGAGAAGATGCTATTGCGAGTTATTTTGAAAGAAACGAAAAAGATCTGAAATCGAAATTCAATGAAAAAGAATGGGCAGATCTGGTAAATTTTGAAGGAAATGCCAATGCGATCAGAGTTTTGGCTCAGCAGCAGCAGGGAAAAGATGCCGGAGGAATTCAGCTTACATTTTCTACCCTGGCGAGTATTGCAAAATATCCATGTGAAGCAGTAGCAAAGAAAAAAGGAATTATCCATCGTAAAAAATTCGGATTTTTCCAGAATGAAAAAGATATATTCCTTGAAATAGCAAAAGGAACCCAGCTAATCTCCGAATGTGAAGAACCATATATCTTCAAAAGACATCCATTTGTATGGCTGGTAGAAGCTGCTGATGATATCTGTTACAATATTATCGATATGGAAGATGCCCATAGATTGGGAATTGTTTCCACTGCAGATTGTAAAAATTTATTTTTTGAGCTGGTGAAGTCTGAAACAGATGATGTTCAGAGAATTGAGACAAAATTAAATTCTATCTCCAATGAGAACGAACAGATTTCTTATTTAAGAGCAAAAGTAATCAATGCCTTAATTAATAAATCGATTGAAATGTACAAATATAACTTTCAAACGATTCTTGAAGGAAATCTTGACAATGGTTTATTGGATATCTATAAAAAAGAAAATAAAGCATTACAGGACATTGAAAGCTTTTCTGTAGAAAAGATTTATAACCATAAAGCCGTTGTAGAGATTGAAAACGCAGGATACAATGTAATGTACGAATTGCTGGATCACTTTATACCTTCCATTCTGAAACCGGAAGATCAGAGAAAATCTTATGATAAAAAAGCTTTGAAATTGCTTCCAAGACAATTTGTATATGAAAACGGAACCGATTACCAGAAAGTGCTGGGAATCATAGATTTTGTTTCCGGAATGACAGATAACTATGCTACCGACCTTTATAGAAAAATAAAAGGAATTGAAATTGGAATGACGGTTTAATTCTAATGATATGAAGGTTTGAGGCTGGAAGCTGGAAGTTATTTTCCATACTTTAATAACCTCCAGCTTCCAGCCTCAAACTTCCGCCTTAAATATCCATGGTTTAAATATTATTCCTATCTTTAGGAGAATCAATATTTAAAAACTAAACTATGGGCATTTTTCTGACACCTGTTATTATTTTTGGGCTTATTATTTTATTTGCCTCGTTTTTTGTCGTTAAACAGGAGACGGCAGCAATCATTGAACGTTTTGGAAAATTTCAGGCAGTAAAGCATTCAGGACTTCATCTTAAACTTCCCATTATAGATCAGATCGCTAAAAGATTAAATCTTAGAATTCAACAGTTGGATGTCATGATTGATACTAAAACATTGGATAATGTGTTTATAAGGATGAAAATTTCCGTTCAATATCAGGTCATCAGGAGCCAGGTAGGAGATGCTTATTATCGATTGGAAAATCCCGAAAATCAAATTACTTCATTCGTTTTTGATGTGGTGAGAGCAGAAGTCCCAAAACTGAAACTCGATGATGTTTTTGTAAGAAAAGATGATGTGGCAATTGCTGTAAAAAGCGAACTTCAGGAAGCTATGAATAGCTACGGATATGATATCATCAAGGCATTGGTAACGGATATTGATCCGGATGAGCAGGTGAAGCACGCCATGAACAGAATCAATGCCGCTGAAAGAGAAAAAACCGCAGCAGAATATGAATCTGAAGCACAGCGAATTAGAATTGTTGCCGTTGCAAAAGCAGAAGCGGAATCCAAGAAACTACAAGGACAAGGTATTGCCGATCAGAGAAGAGAAATTGCAAAAGGACTTGAAGAATCAGTAAGAATGCTGAATAATGTAGATATTAATTCTCATGAAGCCTCAGCATTGATTGTTGTGACTCAGCATTATGATACCTTACATTCTGTGGGAGCAAGTAACAGAAGCAATCTTGTGCTTCTTCCGAATTCACCTACTGCAGCAAGCGGAATGCTAAATGACCTTGTTGTAGCAATGACCACTGCCAACACGGTAGGAGAAGCAAACAAAGGAAAATACCCCGAGCCACCTCAGAAATAATCCGGATATTAAGGAGAAAGGAAGTAGGAAGCTGGAAGAGGGAAGTTATTGTCGTCGAAAGCAGTGATGAAACTCTTTTTATAAAAGCTTTTTTGGCTAAAATCTATGCAGATTGATGAAGATAAGTGTACGGTCTGTCATTACTTCCCTCTTCCAGCTTCCTAACTATAAAATAAAAGAGCTTCAGAAATTTCTGAAGCTCTTTTATTTTATTTCTTTGTTTTAGAAACTTGCTCTACTAATGTATATTTAATAGAAGAAACATCTGCCGGTGGGTTAGCGATTTTTTCTGTTTTTACTTTTAAAACATATTCGTACCCTGGTTCGTAGTTAAATCCTTCAATATTGCTATAGAAATTACTCCAGTTTTCAGAAGCGTTTTCTTTTACCTGTAAACACTTCATACGACCAGCACCTGCAGAACAATCTACTGTCTGTGCTCCTACGATAAGTGTTTTTTCTCCAGCTGCTGCATCTTTTTTAATTTTAGAGACTTGCTTGATCAATGTGTATTTAATTGAAGAAGCATCAGCCGGTGGATTAGCGATTTTTTCAGTTTTTACCTTTAAAACATACTCATACCCTGGTTCATAAGTAAATCCTTCGATGTTTGTGTAAAAATTAGTCCAGTCTTCTGAAGCCTTTTCTTTTACTTGCAAACATTTCATAGGAGCTACTCCTGTACAGTCTGCTGTTTGTGGCCCTACGATGAATGTTTTTTCATCTGCAGCGGATACTCCGGCTGTCGTTGTACACTGTGTCATTGCGAATAATGCTAATGCGGGTGCTGCCCCTTTTAGAATTGTTGCTATACTTTTCATAAACTTGATTTTTCACCATACCTCGCAATTACCATGCCGAAATTTTCTTTAATTAGTGGATTTCAGGGATTGTTTTTTCATTTTTTAATCATTTAATTTGAAGATTTTAATAAGCAAAATCAAAGGAAATGATATCTTGAATATCATAAAACGAAGATGAGAAATATTGGAGACCAGGAAATTATAAACAGAGTTAAAAGCTCTAAGTAGAATTTTGTTGTATGACAAAAACTAAGGAAATAGAGAGTTTAAATTTTGCTAAAAAAAGAAGAGAAAGAAATTGAATTGATGAAAAAAATATTCATATTAATGTCTGTTGTTTCTATCACAGGTCATGCATTTGCTCAAAAAGTAGATAACGCATTGCAGGGATATTTTGAAGAACAGGGAAATGAGACTTTCTATAAAAGTTTCAACTTTGACGGAAATGGTAAAATAGTAGATGGATTTAAAAGCAGTTATTATTTTACAAGAAATGATAGTCTAATTGTGATTCCGGATAAGGATGTATTTATTTTTAAGATTAAAAAAGATAAATTAGTTGGTATTTCAGATTGGGTTAAGAACGGAATTTGGGTTCGTAAAAAAGACAGCACTGAAGTCAATAACAGGGTAAATCCTGTGGAGTCACAGAGAAGAGCCGTTTTATTGGCCGGCTATTATGATAAGACTAAAAATATGTCAGGGCTGGATGCATTGTTCTCCAATACCAACGACTATACCCGGATTAGTGTTGACTTTTGCAATCAAGGATTAGCTAAAGCTTGTCTCAATGCATTTGGTTTGAAGATGATGGAATATACTCCGGGCTTTTTTGGTGATCTTGAAAAAATTAAAGATAAAAAGCTAAAACCTCACCCTGAGCTGATAGAACTTTCCCAAAAGATGATCAACCTTGGTGAGATGGAGGGTTATAATGTCTTGGGGGCTTACTATCATCTTTTAGGACTTCGGGAAAAAGCTTTTGAAACCTGGAAAGAAGGTGAAAAACATGGTGACCCGGCTTCTATGATGTCGATGGGACTTATTGAAGTGGGAGAAGAAATGGATAAGGCTCCAAAAAGTCCTGCTATTAAAAAGAAAAAGAAAAAATAATGAAGAAGCTGCTATTTTGTTCCGCTCTGTCTTTGGGTACTTTGGGGAGCGCACAGAAACTAAAAAAAGAAGATGTTGTAGGATTTTGGAAATTAAAAGAATCCGGGTTTTATGAAGGAAAAAAGAAGGAGGTTAAAGCTTTTGATAATTGCCGACTGATGCGTAACTATGCGATAAGAGAAGATGGTTTTGCAGTCTATAACTATATAGAAGGAGAAGTAGGAAATTGTATTCCCTCAGAACCAAGACTTTCTTTTTGGAAGATTGTGGGCAATAGGATTCAGTTCTATATGGATGATAAAAATATTCTTGAAGAGGTAGTCGTTACCCTGCATAAAGATAAAACAATGACTTTCTCAAGCTATATTCCTGTCCCGTTTAAGGATAAAGATCCCGAGCTGGAAAAGGAATTAAATACCGTACATTACGACATTCTTGAAAAACAATATTGATTATAGTACTCAACTTTTAGTCTTATGAATTATGTAACTATTATCTATCTTTTAAATTTGCTTGTATATGCTATTTATTTCTTTGGTAAAAGTGGGAGCGAAGCAGATATTACCCTCACAGGCTGTATAATTTCAACGATAATGTCGCTTCTTTTAGTCTTTGCAGGTTATCTTAATGCCAAGCAAAAGAAGACCTATAGATCCGTTCTTTGGATGTTTTTTGTAAATCTATTGTTCTTTATAATGTCTGGGGTATTTGATCAGTTTGGAAATAACTTTAATTTATTTTCAACAGTGGGGAATGATAATTTTATTTTTACCTTGGCTTTAATAGTTTATAATGGCTATTTATTTCCTTTGATTGTGGAACTGGAAAGAACTGGTTTTTCCCTTATTTTACCACTTTTATTATCTTTTATTCTGCCATCATTAGGATATTGGATAGGAAGGATAACGACTCCGAAAAAATCAACTTCATCTGAAGGAATTTAACCTGGATTTGAGAATAAGGTCTATGTCATTCCAACGAATGAGGAATCTCTGCTAAAATGGGATTCTTCATTTCACTTCTGAACTGCTTTCGCAAACCTTCAGTTTGTATTCAGAACGACAGATAGCATAATAGGTTATTAAGGGGGGCTGCTTAAAGAGCGAAGCTAATTCTTAATACTCTTCTCATCTTAATCTTTCTTCTTGCGATGATAGAACCTTTGCAGAATTATACAAAGCCAATGAATGTTGGAATGAAATTTAAGGTTTTTGGATCTGGCTATTTGTTTCTTTAAACTTTTGTTTACCGATTAATAATTCAAAGAAAAGTCTAAAATCTGAGATTAGCGACCATAATGGATATTTAAATGTGGCGGGTTTATTCCTTTCAATAACGGCATGGCTAAACCATGCAAATCCATATCCCACAATCGGAATATACCATAGAAATCTTTCCTTTCCCGAACTGATAACATAGCCTATTACAACAAATACCAGCAATGTTCCAATAAAGTGGAAGATCCTGGTTCCTGTTTTACTGTGTTCCGTAAGATAAAACTGATAAAATTCACTGTAGGTTTTAATTCTTTCAGGCATAGCGGTATTAGTTTATTGTTTCTGTTGGAGTTACAGCAATAATGTTGCCGATTTTATAATAAAGGGTACAAAAAGAAAAAGGCAAAATAACTGATCCTGTTATTTTGCCTTTTTTTAACGTTTTATACTTGTTTTAGCTATTCTTTAGTTCTTTTCCCAGCTTACTGTTTTTGTAACCATAGAAGAAGTAAATAAACATTCCGATCAGGAACCACATTCCAAACCAGAACCAGTTCTCATGGCTCATCCCGGTAAGAAGGTATAAACATGAACTCAATCCTACTAATGGAATAAGAGAAAGGTTCTTGATAAAAGCAACCCCGCATAAGATTATGTTGATCAGAATAAAGAAGAAAATAGACGCTCTGAATTCTCCTTCTTTAGGGTCGCTCCAATTCATTAATGTTTGGAAAAACTCCGGTTGCCAGTAGTAGAAAGCAATTAATCCACCAATGAAAACAACGGGAAATATGATCTTACCATTGATGTAAGGAAGGTGGAATCTGCCTTTTATTTTTTCTTTAGCCGGAAGCATAAGAACTCCTGCACACACTAATACGAATGCGAAGATTGTTCCGATACTGGTAAAATCAAGAATGAAAGTTTTATCTGTAAATAGAATAGGAATTCCCACGACAACTCCTGTAACGATAGTTGCAAAAGAAGGTGTTTTATATTTGGGATGAATTTTTAGAAATTTCTGAGGCATCAATCCGTCACGGCTCATAGCATACCAGATTCTTGGCTGTCCCATCTGGAAAACCAATAATACCGTAGTAATAGCAACGATAGCCACGAAAGAAACAACAAGCTCCATCCATGCTACATTGGCATTCGTTTTTTCAAAGATGAATGAAAGCGGATCTCCCACACCATCAAATTTTCTGTAATCTACCATACCTGTTAATACCAATGTAAGAGCAATATAGATTACCGTACATAGTACTAATGAGATAATCATCCCTTTTGGTAAGGTCTTTTGAGGATCTTTAGTCTCTTCAGAAAGTACACTTAAAGCATCAAAGCCAATATAGGCAAAGAAAACCCCTGAAACAGCACTCATAACTCCTGTAAAGCCATTAGGCATAAAGGATGGGCTTCCCGTCGCAGGGCTTATGGGTGTCCAGTTGTCAGTATTGATATATGCAAAACCTACCAGGATAACCAATAGGATTACTCCTAACTTTAGAATAACCAATGAGTTGTTGAAGTTTTTACTTTCCTTCACTCCTACATAACAAAGCCATGTGATTAATCCATTGATGACCAAAGCGGGAATATCAACGATGAATTTTAGATTCCCAATTAATGGAGCTGATGCCCAGGCATTTAAAAGCTCTTTGTTTTCAGAACCGTTTAAGAAAGCTTTCTTAGCTTCTGTGTAGCTGCAGGTTAAATAATCAGGAATATGCATTCCAAGTCGTCCTAAAAAGCTGGTGAAATAATCAGACCATGAAAAAGCTACATAAATATTTCCGAAAGAGTATTCCATGATTAATGCCCAACCAATGACCCAGGCAATTAATTCTCCAAAACTGGCATAAGCATAGGTATATGCAGATCCTGCGGTAGGAATTCGGCTGGCAAACTCGGCGTAGCATAAAGCGGTAAAACCACAAGCAAAACCACAAATCAAATAAAGAAGAATCACCCCTGGGCCACCTCTGAAAACGGCTTCTCCCAAACTGCTAAAACTTCCTGCTCCGATAATTGCCGCAATACCAAAAAATACGATGTCCCATACACCTAAAACTCTTAAAAGTCCTGTTGAAGTATCTGTATCCGAATAGACTTTCCTTCTAAAAAGTTGACTCATTCAATAAACTATATTTGATTTGAAAAAAACAAATGTAATGATTTTTTATTTTGATGTTAACAGTCGTTAGTAACATTTAGGTAAAAATGCTTAACGAAAACCCTTTAGTCTTTATAAACAGGTATTTCCACATAGCTGCTATTATACCATTTTATTTCTAAAGGTTCTTTCGCATCTTGTATTGTTTCATCACTTACATTTTTACCTGTTCCGTAGTTAACCTGCCAGTTTTTACTTCTATTGGCTCCTACTAATACGATCAGTTTACTTCCTTTTTCTATTTTTTTACTCATAAACATTGAGTTCTTTATTGGAATTTGTTCCTTTTTACCAGGTTTAAGAAGTTGGCGTACAGAATTGTCTTTTGCATAGCTTGTTCTGACAAGATGAGTGGATAATGAAAATATTTTTCCATCCGGCTGTACCTGATATAATTGGGTACTGCTGTCAAAATCTTTTTTATTAACGGAAACATTGAATACACCGGATAAGTTTCCACTTAGTATAATGTCTTTATCCAAAACCTCACTTTCAAAGTACATATAATTAGTCACATTTACACTGTCTTGTGTACTTACTTTATGGTAAAGCTCCTTCGGAGCTCTATCTTTAAAGTCAATGGTTTGTTGTGTGAATCCTTCCAATGAAGGTTTTTCAAAAGCTGAAACATTATTTTTACGATCCCGAAGATAAAATTTAAGGGTAGAAGAATGCATTTTATCAAGAGTTGAAACATGTTTCCATGCATTGGTATTCATAACCTGGAAGTTTACTTTATCTTGTAAAAGATCCGGTTTTTTTCCATTTTTTAAAATATAATCAAACCATGAAAAAGCCAGCTCATCAATACTAATTCTGGCCACAGGGTCTATGAGATTCCCATAAGCATAGTTATAGCCATAGCTTTGTGCTGCCGCATGATCATAAGGGCCAATTACTAAGTAATGATTGGGCTTCTTATTATATTTATGATGCTCTTTATAATAATACAATGCTCCTATCTGGTCAGCATCATAATATCCTGTAGTCGTTAGAATAGGGATATTGATGTTGGCAAAATCATTTTTATAAGGAACCATCTTCTGCCAATATTGATCATAGCCTGGGTGATCCAGCCATCTTTGAAATATCTTATTGGGTTTACCGCTTATGGTATCCAATGCTCTGAAAGATTTTCCACTTTTATACCATGCTGTATTGATAGAGTCCCATTTTGTATAATTGTTGAAATCCGCGTCATCAGTTAGCTTATTGTTGGTCACAAATCGTATCCAACGCATCATATAGCTCATAAATACATTATTCTGAGCAGGATAGTCTATCCCAATTCCTACAGAGACTTGAGGAACAATGGTTTTTAATGCCGGGTGTAGCTTTTTAGCAGCTGCCCATTGGCTGAAACCTAAATAACTTCCGCCCATCATACCTACTTTCCCATTACTCCATGGCTGTTTGCTTATCCAGTCTATTACTTCGTAAAGATCTTGTGATTCATGCTCGAAAGGGTTGTTGATATCCTCACTATCTCTTTTTCCACGGGTATTGACAACAGCTCCTACATAATTATAGACGGCGGCTTTTTTAGCAATAGATGCATCTATTAATTCTCCTGCATAAATGTTATTGATAAGAATAACGGGAAGAGGAGAAGTGTTTTCTTTTTTTCTGGCAACGGTAACAGTTAGTGTCGTTCCGTTTTTTAAGGTAATCTTTTGAGTTTCAACGATGAATTTTTCCTGCTCTTTTACCTTAAATAATTGCATAGACTGCTGTTTGATGCTGGAATATGTTTTATAATTTATATAGCTTTTACATAAAGCAAGGGCAGAAGCATACTCTATACTGTCTTTATCTTTTTGTTTGATAAGTGCTGTCTTCAAAGCTTTCTTATACTCATTTATATCACCATCCAATCCAGGCCCCACTTTGGTGATCAATGGATCGGATAAGCTTTCATATTTTGTATTGAAAGCTGTCTTCAGAGCACTGGGGAAAGAGGTTTTACTATCTTTTTCTATTAACTTGGTCATACTGTAGATTTCAAAGGCAAGAGCTTTGTTGCCTGCCATATTGTGATCTGCATATTCGTTTCTATGATCCGATAGAGTGGAAATAGAGCTTTTATAGTCTTTTGCTACCATCTGTAAACGGAAAAGATTATCAAGAAAATCTACATTATTCTTAGGTTTGTTCTTCTTGGTTTGAAGTTGTGAAATAACCTGAAGGGCTAGGGTGGGCATTTGTTTTTCCAAAACAACAGAGTCCGTTATCGCTGTTTTCGGGAAATAAAATTTTTGTGCCTGCATCAGGTTCACAAAAATTAATGCTAAAAGTATCTTAAATTTCATGTTGTAGCGTGTTTATGGTATGTTTTTAGCTGCTGTTCAAAAAGTATCAGTTCAAAATATATTTTTAGTAACTGTTTACTGAAATTGTTTACATTTTTATCAGGCGAAAGTAAGAAATTTTATCATGCGATAGTGAAATGTTTTTTGACTATTGTGAATTCTCTTATTTATGTATTAAATCTGCTAAAACTTGCTTAAACAATAAGTTTTTAATATTTTCGTTAACTTATTTAGACTAATTTTCTTATATAAAGAAGAATGAAATCAAAAAAAATACTTTTAGCGGCTGCGGTCATCTATTTCGGAATTTCCGATGCTCAACAGTCCCAATATTTTACACAGAAAGAAAATTACAGATTCAATCTAGCTGAAAATCTTTATCAGACTAAAATATACAACGCCTCCCAATACGAATACGCAAGACAATATTTCTATAATCAGAATTTGTCCCGTTCAAAGAAGGAGGCGGCTCAGTTTTTTGATAATGTGATCGGGGTGATTCTTCAAAAAAATCATGCTGAAGAAGGTTTGACAGCTTTTATGAAAGAATATCCTAATTCTGCATATTTTGCTCAAGCTAATCTTCCTTTGGCTGATTATTACCTGGCGAAAAAAGACTTTGACAAAGCATTGGAAACGTTGAAAAAAGTAAACCAATACCAATTGTCAAAAGAAGAGAATACTCAATATATCCTGAAGTTGGGCTATGCTAAGTTTATGATGGGAGATTCTAAAGGAGCTACTGATGCTTTGGAAGAAGCCTATAAAACGGCGGATCAGTCTCAAAAAGGAGATATTGCCTATATGCTTGGACATCTTTATTACAGCAACAGACAAAATGATAAAGCTTTCCAATATTTTGATTCTATAAAAGATCAGGATAAATTCTCAAAACTGGTACGTCCGTATTATGTACAGATGTATTATAATGATAAGAATTATGATAAGGCTATTTCTGAAGGGAATGCTTTATTAAACGAAAATATTTCAGAATCATACAAAGCTGAGGTACATAAGATCATCGGAGAGAGTTATTTCATGAAGAATGATTATAATGCTGCTTATCCTCATTTGAAAGATTATCTGAATGTACAACAGAATCCATCTGAAAATGATCTTTATGAAATGGGGTTTGTTGCCGCTCAGCTTAAAAAATACGATGAAGCGGTTTCTTATTACAATCAGCTTGTAAACAGTAATTCAGCATTAGCACAGAATGCTTATTATCAACTGGGGAATGCTTATTTAGCAGTTGATAAAAAACAGGAGGCTCTTTCTGCATTCCGTTCTTCTTACCAGATGGATTATGATGCGAAAGTGAAAAAATTAGCTCACGAGCAGTATGCTAAACTGGGTTATGATATCGGAAACCCGTTTGAAAATCCGTCTACAGTTCTTCAAAGCTATATCAATGATAACCAGAATGCTTCCAATGCTTCGGAAATGAGATCACTATTGGTGAAATCATATCTGTATTCCGGAAATTATAAGGAAACATTGAATGCTATTGACCGATTACAGAGCTCAACCCCTGAAATCAATAAGGTAGATCAAGAAGTTTCTTACCTATTAGGAACAGAAGAGTTCAATAAAGGGAATTATGATGAAGCAGAGAAATATTTCCTGAGAAGTTTAGGCTTTAATATCAATAAAGAATTTAACAGCAGAGCTTTATATTGGCTGGCACAGGTATATTACCAGAAAGGAAATTACCCGTCTGCCATTGTTCGTTATGAAAAACTTCTGAACGAAACCTTCCCGGAAAAACAGCAGTTGCCTTATGATTTAGGGTATGCTTATTTTAAGTCTAAAAAATTCGATCAGGCTGCCACTTACTTTAAACAATATCTGGCAAATCCTAAACCAGAATTTAAAAATGATGCAGAACTTCGTCTGGCAGATATTCACTATGCGAATAATGACCTGAATGAAGCAATTGCCATCTACGATAAAAATACAGACGCAACAGATTATACCGTATACCAGAAAGCAATGGCTTTAGGATTCAAAGGAGATACTCAGGCGAAAATTACTAATCTGAAAAACCTGTTATCTAAATATCCGGATTCTGAGTATTATGATGATGCTCAATACGAAATAGGAACGGCTTATGCTGCTCAGGATGATTTTGCCAATTCCAATGATTATTTTGGAAAGGTGATTAAAACATCTTCAGACAAAGATCTGATCGCCAATGCCTCTATTTACAGAGCACAGAATTATATTGATCAGAACCAAAATGATAAAGCGCTTTCTGAACTGAAATCGTTGGGCGAGCAGTATAAAAATACAGCATATGCACAGAAGATCGTTCAGGCTGCTAAACCGATATTCACGAAAAACGGTGATGTTTCAGGCTATGAAAGCTTTGCAAGAAACATAGGAGTGAACGTTGATGCTTCAGAAATTGATGAAATCAACTTATCTACCGGAAAACAGTATTTTGCGAAGAAAGACTATAAAAATGCGATTTCTTATTATGAGAAATACCTAACGCAAAATCCAACAGGAGAAGGTCTTTATCAGGCTAAATATGAATTGGGAGAAAGTTATTATCAAACCAATAATTCTACAAAAGCTTTACTTGTTTTACAGGAAGTAGCCGGAGTTCAGAATGATTATCAGGATGATGCTCAAACCCGTTTGGCACAAATCTTCATTACGCAGGGGAATACTGCTGAAGCTAAGAAATACCTTGAAGGCATTAAAAATTCTTCCAACATCAGTATTAAAAATTATGCGAATGTTGAGCTGATGAAGTTATACGCTAGTGAAAATAACTTCTCTGAAGCAGAAAAGCTGGCCAATGCAGTGATAGCAAACTCTAAAAACTCTGCGGCAGTTATTGAAACTGCGAAAGTAATCAAAGCTAGAAGTTTAATGAATTCAGGAAAAGATAAAGATGCTCAAACAGCTTATACTGCTCTTGAAAAATCGTCCAATACTTCGGTAGCAGCAGAAGCTTTGTATGCAAAAGCTTACTATCAGAATAAAGGGAAGGCATTCAAATCTTCCAATGAAACGATCTTTAAACTTGCTAATAATTATGCTTCTGAAGAATATTGGGGAGCTAAAGCATTGGTATTGATGGCCAAAAACTATATTGGACTGAAAGACAACTACCAGGCAAGTTATACATGTGACCAGATTATTGCGAACTATAAGAGCTTCCCTGATATCGTAGCAGAAGCGAAAGAAGTTAAAAAGCAGATTAAGAAATAAAACATGATGTTTAAATTAGTAACATATTCTTTTTTAATTTCTGTTTCATTATCCAGCTGTATTCCTTCGTATAGTGCCAATCCCAAAGAATATAATAGGGCAAAGGTGAACTTTACAAGACAAAAGGCTTTTGTTGAGAATAAAGAATTAGAAAGAGAGTTTAATATTTTAAAACATTCTGATATCTACGAAATTGTGGAAGACAGTACCAATGCAGCAAAAATAACACTGCATCCTATGGAAACACGTACTCCTTCATGCGGGAATCCGATGATTGGAAGTATGATTACTGTCGGTTTGTTGCCTTCCGGATTTCCTTATGATATTTCTTATCGTTATGATGTAACTGAAAACAGTACAACGAAAAATTATCAATATCAATTAAAAGTTTATCAAAGCCTTTGGCTGTTTAATATATTCAGGGTAGGCAGAACTTTTTCAAAACAATCGGGGAAAGCTTTACTAGGAAGTTACATGGCTTCTAATAAATAAACCCAATATATATTTTTTTCAAATAAAGAAAATATGAACAAGAAAATTCAATTATTATCCATAATATTTTTAGGGGTTTCGCAATTCGCGTTTTCCCAGATCAAGGAGGAGAAACTGGTTCTTAATAAAAAGAGAGAGCCGGAAGTGAAGAAGATCGAGAAAAAGAAGACTTCCGTGGAAACTATTAAAAATTATCCGCCGGAAGAGAAATCTCAGAATCCTGTAAAATATACCATTACAGATGTTCCTGCGGTCTCTGACTTTAAAACTTCTACGATTCAGGGAGAAGATGTGGCTCCAAAATTTGACGGTACAGCTCAGAACAACTATGTTCAGTTTGGAATGGGAAATTATGGGAAGATCCTGTTGGATGGAAATGTGTCTAAAACTCTTGAAAATAAATTTGAGGTAGGAGCAGACGTACATTTACTTTCTACAAGTGGGCTTAAAAATGATTACGACTGGAAATCTAAACAAACCTCTGCAACGATAGGTGCTTTCCTGAACTCTTACGGGGATAAAGGGAAATTCAATATCAATGCTGAATATGGGTTGAATAATTATAACTATTATGGAATCTATGCTTTGGCACCTGGTGCTGATGTTGATCTGAAGCAGAAAGTGAATCAGTTCAAAGTAAATGGATATTATGATTTTTATTCTAACGAAATCTTGAATGATGTAAGAGTAAAATCATCATTCCTGAAAGACCATTTCGATGCTCAGGAAAATCAGGTTTCAATCTTGGCTAATTTCTCTAAACATGCTGTAGAACTTGGAAAATCAGGAATCAACCTGAATGCGGATTTAGGAGTAGGTTTAGAGGCTGTGAAAACAGAGTTTGCCATCGTTGATAAAAATACGGCCAATTTCTTCAATACCAACTTAACTCCAAAAGTAACCTTCAGAAAAGGGGAGTCTTACTTGATGTTAGGATCAGGATTCTCATTCCTGAATGCTAAGAATTCAAACAGGCTGATGGATCAGGTAAAGAACAACAAAACCTATTGGTTTCCACAAGCGGAATTCCAGGTGGCTGCTGCTAAAGAGTTTAAATTCTATGGTGGGGTAGACGGAGGTCTTAAACTTAATACTTACGGAGATCTTCTTCAGGAGAATCCTTATGTACTTTCTGACCAGTATTTAAAGCCTACAGAAACAAAATACCATTTCTATGTAGGGTTAAGAGGAGATATCGATGAAACGTTGAAATATGATGTTTCTGCAGGTTTCGGAAAAATGAAAGACATCATGTTCTTTAAAGCCAACAGTCTTTTCGACAACAATTATACCCTGAACCGTTCTGCTTATGATTTTGCCAATACATTCTCTGCGATCTATGATGATGGAAATGTAAGCGATATTAAAGGTAGCGTACAGTATTTCCCATTAGAAAACTTAATGATTGACGGGGAAGTAAGATTTACAAAATATAACTTGAAAAATTACGATAATATCTACAACGTTCCATTATTGAACGCTAGCATTGGAGCTAAATATACCATGCTGGACAAGAAACTATTGTTAGGTTTCAAAGGAATTTTTGCAAGCGACAGAACAACGAACTCTTTTTCAATCGAAGGGATTGCCAATGCACAAGCACCTAATGGGATGATTTACCGTTCATTAGAAAATACGAACGACAAAGTTGGTGGTTACGCGGATTTAAATCTTTCAGTGGAGTATAAAATTCACAAAAATTTCAGTATTTTCGCACTCGGAAATAACCTTCTAAGCTCAAAATACCAAACCTACAAGGCTTATAAAGTCTTAGGGCCACAGATTCTGGGTGGTGTGAAGATTACCTTCTAATTATAAGCAATGAATGATAAGTAATCTTGAACTACATTGTACTTATCATTCATTCTTTATGAATACGGCTGCATAGTTTAATGGATAGAACTTCGGATTTCGGCTCCGACAGTGAGGGTTCGAATCCTTCTGCGGTCACAAAAGCTCCTTTTTTAAGGGGCTTTTTTTGTTTATATACCTCTGGAAATACCCCAGAAGATATGTTTTTATGATGATGTGAATATTAAAGCGTTTGTACTCTTCCTATCATGGAGTTAGTAAATTGTTCGTATGAAAGTGGAATAGAACGTATCAAGAACGATTCTGCTTTGCGACATTTAATACCGGAGAAAGAGAACGAAGAAAATAAAAACGGATGAGCAATCATCCGTTTTTATTTGTGTATTTGTTTAATAAAAGCAATCAGGTTAAGCCTTCAGCTTATCAATCAACGATTCAATCAATTTATTTTGCGCATCCATCATTTGGGTAATATCCTGCTGATTTTTTAAAATACTTTCCATCATAGCAGAAGAGTTGATATTGAATACAGGATTATAAGCGTTTCCAATCACATTGGAAGAACAGGAATCAAAAGTATTGTTGGAGATAATGGTACTGCCATCTTCCAACAGTTCATTAATTTCCACTTCAAAAATCTCGCACAATTTAGCTACAGACTCAAAGCCCGGCTTCGATGTATCGGTTTCCCACTTGTGATAGGCCGGCTGGGATATATGCAGCAAATCGGCCACCTGTTGTTGTGAATAACCCTTTTTTGTTCGCAGTCTCGCCAGTTTGGTTCCCAGTGTTGCCATAGTAAATATTATAGGGCTAAAATAAAAAAATATTACAAGGCATGAAAGTGCCGGAAGCATAAAATTTATAACCGTGGGTTATTAAATTTATAACCCCATTGTTTCACAGCGTTTGGAAATATTTTTAAATTGTTACACAATTTTAAACGCCACAACTAACGAAAAAAACAAGGCATAAAATCACTGAAAAGTGAATCCGTAAAATCACGGAGTACAAATATGGGGTTTTCCCCATGGTGGAGAATACCACATGTTTTTAATTTAGTTCACGAAAAACCAAATGCTTATGAAAAAAATACACCCATGCAACTATCTTTTGCAGCCTTACTCCTTTGCGCGAGAAACCCTCGCATGAAAAAAAATAACACGACACTCTTTGACGCAACCACGCGGTAATATTGAACCGTGAAATAAATACAAATCAACTTAAAATAACTTATGAGAAAAACAATTTTCGGTGTACTGTTTTTGTATACCACCATTCCACTGCTAGGGCAGGAACTGCTTTGGCAAAAAGATATTAAATCTTCCACGCAGGATTTTCTGAGCCAAGTATCGACGACCATCGACGGGCAATATCTTATTACAGGAAGCTCCATACAGAGCGACAAACTTCAACAGAAAAGCAAGCAGAACAACGGTTATGATTTCCATCTGGTTAAACTAAACCAGCAGGGAGAAGAAGCCTGGGAAAAGTATTTCTCAGGAAACAATCACGATTATTTATCTGCAACTGTAGCCACACAGGAAGGCGGATTTTTATTAGCAGGCACTTCGTATTCAGACAAAGGCTTGGATAAAAAAGACGATGCCAAAGGCGGTTCGGATATATGGCTGATAAGGCTTAACGAATACGGAGATGAGCTTTGGCAGAAAACAATTGGAACGGCTGCTGATGAAGAAGCAAGGGCGGTGGTACAAACAACAGACCTGGGTTTCATCGTTGCAGGAAATGTGCAGAACGCACAAAATAGCTATGGCTCCACAGATATTGTACTTACAAAATTAGATAAAGAAGGTAAAGTCATATCAGAAGTTTTCATAGGTGGTTGTGGTTTGGATGAAGCTGAAAAGCTCGTCCCTACGATGGACGGCGGAGCACTTTTAGGAATTTATTCCCGTAGTGGGTTAGGCACTACGAGACAGATACAAAGTGTTCCAAAGCCATCGTCAGCAACTTCTTCTTATGCTAAGAAAACAGAAAATTATGGTGAAGGCGATTACTGGATTGTGAAGCTGGATAAGAATGGAAAAGTAGAATGGGAAAAGAATTTCGGCGGCAAAGGTGATGATCATTTAAGAACACTTGTGGCTACATCATCAGGCTACATCATCGGCGGAGAATCTCGATCGGAAAGGTCGGGGAACAAAACAGTTGGTGTTGAAGAAGGAACGGATATATGGCTTATAGCACTGAATGAACGTGGCGAAGAGCAATGGCAAAAATCCTACAATTTCAAAAACCGTGATATTCTGATGGGGATGAGTGTGATTCATTCAGCGGATGATAAATCCTCAAAAGGATTTCTATTAGGGGGCTATACCCAGGCAGAAGGAAGAATAGAAAAGGATGATGAGACCTTCTGGATGCTGTACTTGGATGGCAACGGAAATGAACAATGGCGAAAGCATATAGCAGGCGAATCCAGACAGAAAGAAGAAAGACTTTCGGACTTGAAACTCAACAGGGATGGTTCCATCGTTTTAGCGGGAACAAGCGCCAAGGAATTAGGTAAAGAAAACTGGAAGATTGTCAAACTTGGGGACAAACAAGTAAACGATTTGATTGAAAAATACGATATCAAAATTTATCCGAATCCGGTATCCGATTATGCGTATGTAGAAATCGGCTTTGACTTTAAAGAAGCTGATATTATGCTGTATGATATGAGCGGAAGACAGCTTCAGAATTTTAAAACGAAAAACAGAGTGACTAAGATGAACACCCAGACTTTGGTACAGGGAGCTTATTTGGTGACCATAAAAACGGATAATAACAAAACAGCGAATGCAAAGCTGATTAAAAAATAAAAAACACTTATCATGAAAAAGAACATAACCAGTTTGTTTTTTTGCTTATCGCTAAGTACAGCAGTAGCACAAACTACAGGCAATAAAAGGTCTACACTTCCCAACATTAAACCTCCATCATCGGAGTCTTATAAATTGGGCGCTTTTGGAAATATCCCTGTCAGCTTGTTTACGGGAAATGCCAATGTAGATATTCCGATAACAAGTTTTCAAACCAAAAATATCAGTCTTCCCATTAAACTCAATTATTTTTCTAATGGAATCAAAGTAGATGACATGAATGGTTCTGCGGGACTGGGCTGGAACCTTATTTCAGCAGGAGTGATTACAAGGGTGATCAGGGATCTGCCGGATGAAGACCATTTGACCAATATTTCATTTCCAACGGATGTGGATAGTATGGGCGGTACCCGCAGCCCGGCTGCAATGCAGTTTTTTCAGGATGCGTCTAATGACAATGTGGATACGGAGCAGGATTTGTATATGGCCAGCTTTGGCGGTATGCAGATTAAATTTGTCTTTGACAAAAGAGGAATGCCGGTTGTTTACTCCCAAAAAGATGTAATTATTGAAGGCAGAAGCGGAGGGCCGTCTTTCACCATCACGACAGATGATGGGATGAAATTCTATTTTACCGATAAGGAAAGCACCGCTAACCGTACTTCAGGCAATGGGCATTCACTTATTTCTATTTCTACCACAGCTTGGTATCTCACAAAAATAGAAGATGTATCCACCGGAGAAACCGTTTTTATTGAAAACGTTGATGGAGGATATACTACCACTATAAGTCAGTCGCAAACATTGTCTTATACCGAGCCCAAATACGGCCCGATGCATTCTAGTTGTGGAAATCCTGCATATATTCTGTACCCTGTAGAAAGTGAGTTGATGAACCACAACCAGCACGTTACCGGAAAGCAAATCAAAAGAATATACAGCAACAACCCAGTGTATGGGGATATTGTTTTTGACTATCTACAGTCAGGCAACGGTGAAGATTATAAACCGTTGCAAAAAGTGACGAAGAAGGTGAACAATACCCTTGTTAACAATGTAGTACTCAATTATAATCTCACCGGAAACAACAGGCTGTTCCTGACTTCGGTTGTAGATAATGTTTTGAATACAACTTATGGGCTTGAATACAACCAGCCAGATAAATTTCCCAAAAGGCTTGCCTTTAGCAGGGATGGCTGGGGCTATCACAACGGATCAACGGGAAATACAAATTTGGTTCCACGAATTGATAAAGTGGTTTCGTGGAGTTCTTATAATGGCGCATCAACCTATGTAAGCCCGGACTTCACAGCGATAGGTATCTTAAAAAAGATCGTTTACCCCACCAAAGGATCTACAGAATTTTTCTATGAGAACCATACAAAAGTGCAAAAGAATGTAGTGATTACTCCGGAGCAGAAGACGGGCGTACAAATTGGTGCAGAAAAAGGAAGTAGCGGCCCGCAAGGTACTGCTCAGGTAACATTTACGCCTGTGAAAGATGAGGAAATTACAATTGGTGGGGGAGCATGGTTTAACAGCAATGCCTGTGAAAAAGAGTATGAGGTTGCTGGGAAACATCGTGCCACTACTAATCTTAGAGATGCAAATGGCAATTTGATTACTTTATACCAAAAAACACCTGGTGGTATGGCTACGGCTGAAACGACTTCGCTTACGCTTCCAGCCCCCTACGCCTACTACGCGATGGTTTCCAAAAACCAGCCACTTACCTTATCGCTTAGAACGCTCTTTTTATGCGTACAGTCAGAGGCTGCAGCAACCTATACGAAACAGTTAGAGGTAAGAGGCGACCGTGAAGTCGCTATTGGCGGACTTAGAATCAGTAAAATTGTGGACTATACAGAAAACGGCGTTGCAACAACAAGAAAATTTGTCTATCATGACGTAAATGAACAGACCAGTGAAGCGATTGTACTAAAAATGCCCGAGTTTGAAGAATCGGTTAAATTTACAAGAACCTGCTATAAGAAGCCTCCTGCCGGATCAACAGGCGAACCTGTCCCTATTGGTGTAGAACGCTTTCCTTATTACACGGTTACTTCCACCAACATCAATCAGTTGTATGCTACGCACCCGAATGTATTTTACAAAACCGTACAGGAAATTGTAGAGGGAAAATCTACCATTATTCACAATTATTCTACAGATGTTGATGATTATGGAAAAGTATTGTACGGTGAAAATATCCGGAATTCAACATGGACAAACTTTGGTTGGAATAATGGACGTGAAATCTCCACAAAATATCTGGATGCAAACAATAAACTGGTACGTACAGCCGAAATGAATTATGAAGAAGACCAGAGTAGAAAATACCAGGTAGACGGGTTTTCTATCCGAAAAAATTACGACAACCCACTGGCTAAGAATGTCACTTACACCTGCACTGCCGAAGACGTTACTAGAACCTTTTCAGCTACCATGTGTACAACCAATCATTCCCATTATTATATTACTACCGATGGCTATAAGAATTGTTATGCGATTGGCGCCAATAATGTAACAACAGTCTATAAAGATATTTGCTTTGGGCAACAGCCCGGCACTGTATTGACATTTGCAGATCAGTTAGACAATCTTGATATTGTACAATACAAAAACATCTCCCATTTTGAATATCTGAAATCACAGAAAACAACAGACTATGTGGATGGAACTGCCATGAAGACGGAAACGCAGTATTTTTACGATAATCCGAAGCATACCCAACTGACCAGTCAAAAGACTATTTTTCCTGATTTGTCTTCTACACTAAACAATTACGATTATGCCCATGAGAAAAACAATCAGTTATTGATTGGCAAAAACATGGTTGGAATCCTTTTGGAAACAAGAGAGCAAGAAACAGTTGAAAATGTTACCAAATTAACTTCCCGAGAAGAAACAATTTATCCTACAACACTGCCCAATGCAGCAACGGGAAATCTGGTACTTCCCTTATCGGAATATTCATTTGATACACTCAATAGTTCTCAATCCTATAAAGATGTAAGCTATGACAAGTATGATGAAAATGGAAATATTTTGCAGTATACCACCAAAGACGGTACGCCTGTCAGCATTGTTTGGGGTTATAAAAAGACAAAACCGATTGCTAAGATTGTAGGTGCGTTATATAGCCAGGTAGAACCACTGATTGCAGATATTGTAGCCAAATCGGACGAAGATGCTGTTGATCCTACCAAAGAAGCTGCGTTGCTTTCCGCTTTTGAAAGCTTTAATCCTCTTGGCCATATCACTACTTATACTTATGATCCGTTGATTGGTGTTACTACCATAACGCCGCCTTCCGGAATTAGGGAACTGTACATTTATGATACTGCCAACCGATTAAAAGAGATTAAGGCCAGAGAGCGGGATAATGCCGGCAATTACGTTTTTAAAACACTCAAAGAATTTAAGTACAACTACAAACAGTAAACACATCATGAAAAAGATAAAACTATTAGGTCTGCTGTTTGCAGTTACATCGACCTATGCACAAAGCACATCCGAAAACTTTATACAATCCAAGACCTGCCTGAATGACGACTGTACTAAGAAAACTGAAACCGTAACCTATTTTGATGGCTTAGGAAGGCCCAAACAGGTGGTAGGGGTAAAAGCCACTACTACTGGAAAAGATCTCGTAACACCGGTTACCTACGACGATTTTGGCAGGCAAACAAAAGACATCCTTCCGGTGCCTGCCAATTCACTGAATGCTGCCATACATACCGGTATACTCAATGAAGATGCAGCTAATGCTTACTACGGCACTGCTTATGCGTATGCTGAAAAGGAGATTGAAAATTCACCCTTGGACAGAGTATTGCAGCAAGCCCAGCCGGGAGATGAATGGAGAATGTACGCGGGGCACACAACTCAATTTAAGTATCAGGTAAACGCAGCAGGTGAGGTAAAGAAGTTTCTGACAAATACTACAACGAATACAGTAGGAGCAATCAGCAATACCGTATCATCAACGCCTACAGTAGGCATTTTTGCTCCCGGCGTTTTGTATAAAAACACCGTGATTGATGAGGATGGCACACCGGTAATTCAATATACTAATGGCCGTGGGCAGTTGTTGCTGATAAGACGTACGGATGGCTCGCAGAATGTTGATACGTATTATGTTTATAATGAGTATGGACAGCAGGTATTTATTATTCCACCAAAAGCTGTACAGCAGATAGAACAAAATAATAATACCGTAAGCCAGCATATTTTGGAAACGCTTTGCTATCAGTACCGTTACGATGGAAAAGGGCGGCAGGTAGAAAAGAAATTGCCGGGAAGAGGCAACTGGGAATCTGTGGTGTATGATGGGGCCGACCGCCCTATACTTACCCAAGATGTAAACCTGCAAAAACAAGGAAAATGGTTAATCTCCAAATACGATCGTTTAGGCCGTGTTGTATATACCGGAATGATTCCCGGAGGAAGCAGGACAGAAATGCAGAGCCAGATAGGGGATCAGGTTATCAATGAGGAAACTGTAGTAGGCGGGTTTAACGCAGATGAGCTGCTGGTATACTATACCAATCGTTTTTTTCAGAATATAAGCCCGGTTTTAACGGTCAACTATTACGATTCTTATCCCAGAGATCAGAAAGAACCGACTCCTACAAAGATTCTTGATCAGTTTGTGATTAGTTCCTCAAAGTACGCGAATGGAGGAATAAACACATTAAGTATTCCGACGGCCACTTACGTGAAAAACATAGAAGATAATGGCTGGACGAAAAATTATTTTTATTATGATACTAAAGGCAGGAAAATAGGTGAAAGAAGTTGGAACCCTTTAGGCGGCTATACTAAAAAAGAATTTAAACTTGATTTTTCGGGAAAACCGCAAGAGAGCTATACGTATCACCTCAGAAATCAGGGGAGTACATTGGTGACGATTAAAGAAAGATTCTTTTATGATAACCAAAATCGCCTTTTAAAACATTATCATCAGGTAGATACACAACCTGAAGAACTGCTTGCAGAAAATACCTATAACGATATTGGTCAGTTGATCAATAAGAAAACAGGGAATACTACAGGTTCTCCATTACAGTCTATAGATTATGAATACAATATCAGAGGATGGCTTCGCAAAGTAAATAACCCTACCAGTGGTAATTTGTTTGCCTTTGAATTGAAATATGAAAAACCGGAAGATGCCGCCTCTGCGCCTGCAAGATATAATGGTAATATTTCAGAATTTGACTGGTGGTCAGCGGGAGAAAACCGCTTGAAGAGATATGCTTATAAATACGATAAATTAGACAGACTGAAAGACGCTTCCTATCGGGAGCCTTATGCTACAACTCCGGCCAATGACGGCTACAACGAACACATTGCGTATGATCTGAACGGAAATATCCAGACACTCCGCAGGTTTCAGAAATATAACAATATACCGCTGTTGATAGATGAACTGGAATATAATTTATATGAAGGAAACAGACTGAAGCGAGTATTGGATGTAAGCAATAACAATTTAGGATATCCGGCTGGCGGAAATCTCATAGACTATGATGAAAACGGAAATATGACCAGCCATCTGGATAAAGGCATAGCGGAGATTAAATACAATTATCTGAACTTACCGACAGAGGTAAACTATACCGATTCCGATAGTAACGTAAAGTTTATCTATAGAGCAGATGGCAGCAAACTAAAAAAGGTATTCAGTTACCGTCATCCTCGAAGTGGTTCTATTCTTTCTGAAATCACCGAATACCTGGATGGCTTTCAGTATTTGGAAGGTAGTGGTTTAAATAATCTCCGGTTTTTTCCTACTGCAGAAGGGTATTATGATTTCGAAAAAAAAAGGTATATTTATAACTACGAAGATCACCTTGGAAATATAAGGTTAGCTTACTATCGTGATGCTAACAATCAGGCTGTTATAGATAGGGAAGTAGGGTATTATCCTTTTGGATTAGAATATGCTGCACCGCAACTTACACAGAATCCTAATTATACTTATGGTTTCCAAGGGCAGGAAAAGCAGAAGGAAACAGGTTGGAGTTCTTTTAAATGGCGAAACAGTATCCCCGAGCTGGGTAGGTTTTTCAATGTAGATCCTTTAAGTGAAAAATATGCTTACCAGTCGCATTATAATTTCTCAGAAAATAGAGTTGTTCAACATGTTGAACTAGAAGGGTTAGAAGGCGAAGATTTCCGATTTAGGATGGCCATGAAGCAAAATGGAGGAGTCCAAGCTAGAGCAGAAAGAGAGGATCAGGAAGCTCATAGTAAAACATTCATGGCGGTGATTAGAACAGTTTCGCCAGTTGAAGAAATTTATACATTAGCTACAGGACGAGATTTAGAAGGAAATCAAGCTAGTAGAAAAGATGCTGCTATGCTTTTGGGGTTAAATCTGGTTCCTCAGGTAAAAACGGAAGTAAAAGCTGGTAAAATTGTATTACAAGCAGAAGCTAAGGCAGAAGGTAAAGCTGCTTCAAAAGCAACCTCCAAAGCGAAAAATTCTTCAAAAAAGCCCTATAGTAAAAGTAGACCATCTTACGGTAAAGATCAAGTTGAAACAGTTTGGAAAAATGGACAGCAACCAGATAATAAAGTTTATGATCCGAACACTGGGGAAGAGTTAACATGGGACAAAAGCGTTAAACCAAGGTCGTGGGATATGGGTCACAAACCTGGTGAAGAATATAGAAAATTACATAAAGACTATATGGATGGTAAAATTGATAAAGAAGAATTCTTAAAAAGATATAGAGATCCTGGCAATTATCAACCAGAATCAAAATCAGCAAATAGAAGTGGAAAATATGAGCAACGATAATATTGAAAATGTTTTTCAATTGGTTAGGATTAATCAATTTGAAAGTTTAAGAAAAGAAGTTAATGAGAATAATGTTAATGAATTTATTAACGAGTATCATCAAAATCTTCTGCAAGAAGCAATAGCTTACAAAAAGTATGAAATTGCAGCATATCTACTATACTGTGATATTGATGTTAATCATTCTGATAAGGATGGGAAAACCCCATTGCACTATGCTACAGCCCATAATGATATTAAATCGACTCAGTTATTATTAAACGAAGACGCAATGGAAATAAATAAAAAAGATATTTATGGAAATAACGCGCTTTGGGTAGCTGTTTTTAATGCTCGTGGTAATTATGACATTGTCAAACTATTGAAACAACATGATGCAGATATAAACTCTAAAAACAAAAATAATAAGTCCCCTTTAGATTTTGCAAAACAAATTGGCGACGAAGAAATGGTAAAAATTCTTGAAGTATAAATTTTATAAACAACGAGTAGAGCTTATAATTTTTAATCGGCGTATTGCATGCAATACGCCTTTAGTGGAAACAGAGTAGTAGATGCCAGGGAGTTAGAAGGTTCAGAACCACTGCCTTTAAATGCTGGCAAAGTTTACGAAGCGCGACAGTTACTTGCAGATAACCTTGATAGGCAGGGGCGAAGTACAGAGGCTTCCAAATTAAGAGCACATGCGGATCAGATACAGGAAATTAATACATTAATAATTTCTGCTCCTATTTTTGAGATAGAAGAGGTTGTACTATCTGCTAGGGCCGCGAGTGCTTCAGGCTTCTTTGGAAGAGTTTGGTCTGCAATAAAAGGAATTTTTGCTGGCGCCGAAGGGAGTGCTGGGATTGCAGAAACAACTGCAGGAAAAGTACCTAATCCGTATGGGAAAGCAGGTGGGCCATTGCATCAAGCAAAAATAGAAGAAGTTGGAAAAAAATTAGATGCTGATGGATTTACAGAAATAAAGACTGAGGTAAGAGTGGATACACCTAAAGGAAGTAAAGGTAAAAGGTTTATAGATATTCAAGGAACTAATCCAAAAACTGGAGAAGTTAAGCAAGTTCAAGTTGGAAAGCAAAATAAAAAT
>NZ_WXVU01000041.1 GCF_009900745.1 Chryseobacterium sp. c4a
CGGTTGCCAATGGCTATTCCAGTAGTAGAAACTACACTCATTACAGCAATACCATTGTTTATACTACTGCCTACAATTCCCATTATACCGTTGTAGTTATTAATGGCATTTCTTTTTACCTCTTCATAAACGCCAGATCCTCTTGTTACCGATCCTGAGTTTGGTGGTGGAGGTACTACAGCACCAGCTCCGTATGCGGGCAATGGTATCCATTCTAATCCTTCTAATTCTCTTCCATCAACAACTCTGTTTTCTGAGAAATTATAATGCGACTGGTAAGCATATTTTTCACTTAAAGGATCAACATTAAAAAATCTGCCCAGCTCTGGGATACTGTTTCGCCATTTAAAAGAACTCCAACCTGTTTCCTTCTGCTTTTCCTGCCCTTGGAAACCATAAGTATAATTAGGATTCTGTGTAAGTTGCGGCGCAGCATATTCTAATCCAAAAGGATAATACCCTACTTCCCTATCTATAACAGCCTGATTGTTAGCTCTGCGGAGATAAAGTTTGTTTTAAAATTTTGGGTATTAAAACAATACCCAAAATCATTAATATTCTACTTAAATAGTCTTCCACTGCTGACCTCCGTTAATTAAAGTAGCATCATTTTCTTCTATCCACTTAATAGCTGAATCTGAATATAGAAAAATATCTCCCTTTGAATATTTGTTTAAAAATTCTTTTCTAAATTCTATTATAAAATTATCACACCATTGTATAAAATCATCAGACTTTTTTTCTAATATATCCTGATCATTCCAAAATGACTTTACATAATAAAATCTAGCTCGTTGCAAAATATTTCTATCATATGGATAAAACCCCCCTACGCTAAATTCCAACAGATAACTTCGAAGCAAGTCAAAATATTTTTTACCATTATCTGTTGAAAGGACTATTATCTTATCTAAAAATTGGGGTGTAGATAAATATACTTGAAATATTTCATCTTCAATAGGTGGCAATATTTTAGAGATTACAATTTCAGAAGTAATTGAGATATTTTGTTTAACTAATACCACAATGTTTCTTTCTAAAATCATCTTATTGATTCTCTCATATTCATCTGGTGTAATAAAAAAGTTTAATTGTTTTGAAGCCATAACTTTAATTTTCAAATATTAGGGTAAAATTTTACCTGCATCGCCTACTTTCTCAGGAGTAATTTTAGGCACAACTTTATTATAGGGTACAAATTCAGGTCTAGTTCCGGTAGCTTTCTCTATGTCATCAAGTGCTTTTCTCTCTCTAGAAACTGGAGTCCCATTTTTATTTTGCTTTCCAACTTGAACTTGCTTAACTTCTCCAGTTTTTGGATTAGTTCCTTGAATATCTATAAACCTTTTACCTTTACTTCCTTTAGGTGTATCCACTCTTACCTCAGTCTTTATTTCTGTAAATCCATCAGCATCTAATTTTTTTCCAACTTCTTCTATTTTTGCTTGATGCAATGGCCCACCTGCTTTCCCATACGGATTAGGTACTTTTCCTGCAGTTGTTTCTGCAATCCCAG
>NZ_WXVU01000042.1 GCF_009900745.1 Chryseobacterium sp. c4a
CCTTTAAGCCAAGAGCTGTCCCTAAAATATTAAACTTCATTTTCGAAGATAATAAAAAGCTTCAAACTGTTTTTGAAGTCAAACCCTTTGATGAAGAAGAGATAATGGGTTTATTCAAACAAGCAGATCCCAACAAACCAATAGAGATAATTTTGCGTATGAATGAAGATTTCAGTAATAGAAGTTTAATTTTTAAACAGGGAGATAAAGAGATTCCCATCAAAAAAGTAGATTTAGATAATATGTGGGAATATAAGAATTAAGAAAAGAGGGTCATTTAAAAGTTTGTAAAGGATGTTTTTATATTAAGGTATTTGCAAACGTATATACACTGGAAATCAATATTTTGAGACAAAGTAGATGCTTATGAACCTAACTACAAAATTGTAGGTAAAACTATTGTTAGATTTCGTAAAATAGAACCCAACTCATGAAAATTATACAACTTTTACTATTAATATTTATAATATCCTGTAAACCTCAAATGAAAAAGTACGAATGGCTACCCACGGCTAATGCTCCGGAACTTTATCCAACAGAAATTTATAATGGAAATTTATATTTAGAAGATGGTAATCAAGTATATATTCCTACATCAGTGCCAAATTGTAATGGCTGGGGAAATGCTGGTTCTACTCATTCACAAGGTGAAGACTTAAAAGCATTGCCTGTAAAAATGGATATTACCTGGGCATCTTTTAAAGAAAATAAATTCTATACAGGCAGTTGGGATATGCCTATTGATACCCTAAAAAAACTTTTTGAAAAAGGGACAATAGACTGGCGAACCGGAAGAATTTCAAATTATACAGAAATCAGAGTGAGCTGTGCCCCTGGTGGTGTAGTTGTGGTTTGGGTATATGGTAATGATCAGCAAATAGAAGTAGCTCGTTTTCAAGCAAAAGAAACTCATGTAGATATGAAAGATTTTTCACCATATGCTAGAGGCTCTCAAAAAGAATATTTTGAAGTAATCGGTAAATTAAAACCCGAATTTGAAGAAGAGTTTAAAAAGAAAGGCATTCAATATGATATCTGGGATATTTATAGGAAGAAATATAATTGGCGTGCCAAAACTGAAATTGAGGGACATCAATTAATGAACATTGGATTTAAAATGTTTAATGGTGAGGAAGAAACCATTTTTAATGAAAAAATTCTTGAACCCATTAAAGAAAATCCCTTTAAGCCAAGAGCTGTCCCTAAAATATTAAACTTCATTTTCGAAGATAATAAAAAGCTTCAAACTGTTTTTGAAGTCAAACCCTTTGATGAAGAAGAGATAATGGGTTTATTCAAACAAGCAGATCCCAACAAACCAATAGAGATAATTTTGCGTATGAATGAAGATTTCAGTAATAGAAGTTTAATTTTTAAACAGGGAGATAAAGAGATTCCCAT
>NZ_WXVU01000043.1 GCF_009900745.1 Chryseobacterium sp. c4a
ACTTAACTTATACCATCCCTCACAAGTTTATTTAACATAAAATTTACACAGATACATCCATTGTGAGTAAGTATTTAACTTAACTTACTGGTTTATTTATATTTAAACCCATATTTATACTTATCCACAATTAGTCTTAATTAACTGGAATATGGAAAATAAAGGTTGGATAATATATATATAGCTATTATGCTTATAAAATTTCAAAATAAAATTATAGTGTTGTTCTATTAAGAAGCAAGTACCACAAGATATTTGAATCAAATTCTCTGGAGATAGTAAGGTTTGTAAATACTCCATGAATAAATTACAGGTAATCTTTAACATTTGATCGTAATAGAGATTTTTATAAGATTTTGCTCCCGTAAATATTATCGTATATGATGTGAGATTGATGATTGATATAGGTTTGGGTTAAATCCAAGGGAAGAAGCTTGGTGTATGTAAACGGGCTAAAGCCCGTTTCTATTGATGGATGCTCTGTGGAAAAAGCTGAGTATACTATATAGTATGAAAATTAGGGGTGATTCTGGCGTATTCTTTATTAATATGAAATGATCTTGTGGAGATCCTTACAGGATGACAACGATGGTAAGACAAACAAAAATAATGATACAAAAGGATATCAGGGATAGAATAAAAAGGATATGAATAATAAGTAGTTTCTAATCAATAGCAAATATTGATATATATATATATCCTCAGCCTTTGTCATCCTTCAGGAATCTCGACAATGTTAGCCCTGGCTGGTATATTTCTACAGTGTTCTCTCGATTCAATAGAAGTGGGCTTTAGCCCGCTTTATCATTTACAAGCAATCCAATGGCTTTAGCCAAAACCTATAATACAAAGAAAGAATAGAGCTTAGTAAACATTATTCACGGATTTCCATACTCTCTTTGTCATCCCGCAGGGATCTCGGCAACATTAGCCCTGACTGGTATATTTCTACAGTGTTCTCTCCATTCAATAGAAGTGGGCTTTAGCCCGCTTTATCATTCACAAACAATCCAATGGCTTTAGCCAAAACCTATAATACAAAGAAAGAAAGAAAGAATGAATGAATGAATAGAGCTTAGTAAACACTATTCACTGATTTCCATACTCCTGTTGAGATCATTACAGGATAACAAGATACGGGGAATAACGATAATAGAATAATGATAAGGAATAGATGGTGGTTGGTGGTGTACTCTCCCTAAAGTATAAAGCAAAAAAAAATCCTCTATCTTTCGATAAAGGATTTTTAAAAATAAAATAAAAACTGGCGGCGGCCTACTCTCCCGCGTTAGCAGTACCATCGGCGCTGGTGGGCTTAACTTCTGTGTTCGGAATGGGAACAGGTGAGCCCCACCGCTAAAACCACCCTAAAGGTTGTATAT
>NZ_WXVU01000044.1 GCF_009900745.1 Chryseobacterium sp. c4a
TGAGTCGTCCTAAAATAGGTTGACATAAATTAAACAATATTTAATCCGGAGAGATATTTTATTTCTTCGGATTTTTTATGCACTTTATCTGGCGTTTCCATATTAAGACTTAAATGTGGTCTTTTAGTATTATAAAGATAAATACTTTCTTTTACTAATAAGTTTAGATCTTGAATATTCTTTGTTTTAGAAAAAAGGAATTCTTGTTTCAATATTCCATTAACCCTTTCTGCTAGCGCATTTTGATAACAATCATAACCATCTGTCATTGAGGGTTTGATTTCATTCTTATTAAGTATTTTCTGATAGTAACCAGAGCAATATTGCAATCCTCTATCAGAATGATGAATTAATGAACCTCTTGAAATTCTATTTTTTATTGCCATTTTTAAAGCTTTTGCAACGTTTTCAGTGTTCATATTTGAACTTAATGAATATCCCATTATCTTTCTACTATAAGCATCTGTTACCAAAGATAAGTAACATGTAGACTCTCTGGTTTTAAGATAAGTTATATCACTTACAAACACCTGTTCTGCTTTTTCTACTTTCAAATCCTTCAACAGATTGGGATGTTTTCTAAGCCAATGTTTTGAAAATGTTGTTTTAACATATTTCTTTTGTMTGCGAATCAACATCTTCTCTCTTTTTAAATAAGCAAATAAAGCATCTCTTCCCAATTTGATACCTTCCTTTGTTAGCCGTTCTTTAAGAAGATAATAAAGCTTTCTTGTTCCTAATTTAGGTAACTTCATTCGTATTTCCTGAACCAGRAATTTTACTCTCTGTAATTCGTTTTCACGGATTAAAATCCTTTGCTTAGCTTGATAAATAGCCTGACGACTTATCCCAAACAATCTGCACAGTCTTGATATACTTATTCCTTGTCTGTGGAGTTTGAAGATTGTTGGGAGCAAAACTTTTTTCTGATTTGAGTCCCATATTGCTTATCTGAGAKATCAATCATCGTATTAAGAACCTTAGTTTTTAACTTTTCATCAGCTAGTTCTTTTTCTAAACGTTTAATTTTTTGAGCGGGAGTTTCTTTGGAATTATGCATAGTATGAAGTTTGGGTTTACTCCACTCTAAGTTACCATATCTTCGCAACCAAACCAAAACGGTACTCTTTCCCTGAATACCATACTCTTTTTGAGCCTGCTTGTAAGTGTAATCGCCGTTTTCTACTTGAGAAACAATTCTTAATTTAAAGGCTATACTATAGTCCTTTTGTGTACGCTTTTCTCTTGTTAATCCTTGATGTTTCATAAATAAGTCGATTAGTTGTCAACTTATTTCAGGACGGGACA
>NZ_WXVU01000045.1 GCF_009900745.1 Chryseobacterium sp. c4a
GGTAAACTTCCCTGTTTTTCAGACAAATTAAAATTATTAAATTTAGTTTGTTAAACATTATGAAAAAGAGCAAATTTTCAGAACATCAGATTATCAATATTCTGAAAGAATATGAATCTGGGAAAGCGACAAAAGATATTTGTCGTGAGCATGGAATTTCAGCAGCTACTTTCTACCAGTGGAAGCAGAAATACGGAGGAATGGATGCACAACATCTTAAGGAACTTAAAGCGTTACAGGAAGAGAATGCCCGTCTAAAGCGGATGTTTGCTGATCTGAGCCTGGATCATCGTATCTTAAAAGATATTATAGAAAAAAAGCTTTAAACCTCTGTGAACGAAAGGAGCTGGCTGAAGGGGCGATTAGAGAGACAGGAATCAGTGTTCATAGAGCCTGTAAGATTGTGTGCATGAGCCGTAGCATGTATTACTATGGTCATAAAAAAGACGACCAGGCAGTTGTTTCAAAATTACTGGACTTGGCAGAAAGATACCCAACAAGGGGATTCGAAACCTATTATGGCAAGATACGTTTGGAAGGTTTGCTTTGGAACAGAAAAAGAGTACTTCGCGTTTATCGGAATATGAACTTGAAACTAAGGGTTAAGCGTAAACGTCGTATTCCAAAACGAATTAAGGARAAGCTTATGGTTCCAGGCAGAGTCAATGAGACATGGTCAATTGATTTTATGAGTGATGCCCTGTCTAATGGACGGAGGTTTAGGGTACTGAATGTCATTGATGATTACAATAGGGAATCATTGATCAACGAGGCTTTTTATTCAATTCCTGGAGTCAGGTTAGTGCAAAAGCTAAAGGAATTAATCGTACACAGACCTAAGCCAAAGAATATAAGGACTGATAACGGTCCAGAATTTCTTTCCAAGATTTTTGTAGATTTCTGCAAGGTTAATGATATTGAACTTCAATATATCCAACCCGGAAAACCTGCCCAAAATGCATATATTGAACGCTTAAACCGTACATTCAGAGAAGACGTTTTGGATGCATACCTATTCGGGTCTATAATGGAGGTAAATGCAATGGCTTATGAGTGGCAAATCGATTACAACAGTAATCATCCGCACACATCTTTAAATGGACTTAGTCCTTGGCTATATGCTAAAGAATCTTTAGTCAATTAGAAGGGATTTTATATTTATTAACTGTTTGAAAAAAGGTAAGTCTTCA
>NZ_WXVU01000046.1 GCF_009900745.1 Chryseobacterium sp. c4a
TGTAATAGCCACGACTTTATCTGACAGTTAGGGGTTAAAAATAATTGTCAGTTATCCAATATTATCCTTACTTCCAAAAGTAAGGATTTTTTGTTCCTCTGCAAGAGTTTCCAATAATTTCTCTTTTGCAATAGTTTTACTATCTAGAAACGTCTGCATCGGTGTTTTACCGTAACAATGTTTTCCTGTATGCGTTCTTTCATTGTTGTAATACGACAACCAGCTGTTCAGGTCTAATTGCAGTTCTTCAATACTTCTGTAAATTTTCTTTCTAAAAGCTATAGCATAAAACTCGTCCTGTATCGTCCTGTGAAAACGTTCGCAAATGCCATTGGTCTGAGGACTTTTAGCCTTGGTCTTTGTGTGATCAATATCTTCAATGGCTAAATAGAGCTGGTATTCATGCTGTTCTCTTATCCCACAGTATTCCGTTCCTCGGTCTGTTAAAATTCTGAGTAAACGAAGTTCCTGCTGCTCAAAGAAAGGGACTACCTGATCATTAAGCATGTCAGCAGCAATAAGAGCATTTTTACGGTCATATAGCTTTGCAAATGCTACCTTTGAATATGTATCAATAAAAGTTTGTTGATAAATATGCCCAACTCCTTTGATATTGCCTACGTAATAAGTGTCTTGAGCTCCTAAATATCCAGGATGATGAGTTTCAATTTCTCCATGAGCTTTTTTCTCTTCCTTAGCTCTTTCTAGTGCTGAAAGTTGAGATTCAGTAAGGACTACACCATCTTGAGCGGATTTGGCTTCCAGAGCTTTTAATCTTAGTTTAAACGTATGCAGATCGTGTCTTAACCAAATACTTCTGACTCCACCTGGTGATACAATGAAACCTTTCTTTTTAAGTTCATTACTTACTCTAAGCTGCCCCAAAGCAGGGTTTTCAATAGCTATATCAACAACAGCCTTTTCAATGACTTCATCTACACGATTTTTTAATACTGGCTTTCTTCTGGAGATTTCCTGTAATGCTAATTCACCTCCTTGCTCATACAATTCTTTAAATCTATAAAAACTGTCTCGGGAATATCCCATCACCTTACAGGCTTTGGATACGTTTCCTAAATGTTGTGCTAATTCAAGTACGCCTAACTTGTTTTTGATGATCTTTTGTTGTGTTGTCATAATACTTAATCTGTTTTAAAGTTATTTAATTTGATTATAA
>NZ_WXVU01000047.1 GCF_009900745.1 Chryseobacterium sp. c4a
CGAACACAGAAGTTAAGCCCACCAGCGCCGATGGTACTGCTAACGCGGGAGAGTAGGCCGCCGCCAGTTTTTATTTTATTTTTAAAAATCCTTTATCGAAAGATAGAGGATTTTTTTTTGCTTTATACTTTAGGGAGTACACCACCAACCACCACCATCTATTCCTTATCATTATTCTATTATCGTTATTCCCTGTATCTTGTTATCCTGTAAGGATCTCAACAGGAGTATGGAAATCAGTGAATAGTGTTTACTAAGCTCTATTCATTCATTCTTTGTATTATAGATTTTGGCTAAAGCCATTGGATTGTTTGTAAATAATAAAGCGGGCTAAAGCCCACTTCTATTGAATGGAGTGAACACTGTATAAATATACCAGCCAGGGCTAACGTTGTCGAGATCCCTGCGGGATGATGAAGGCTGAGGAGATAAATATATCATACAAATATTTGCTATTGATTAGAAACTACTTATTATTCATATCCTTTTTATTCTATCCCTGATATCTTTTTGTATCATTATTTTTGTTTGTCTTACCATCGTTGTCATCCTGTAAGGATCTCCACAAGATCATTTCATATTAATAAAGCATACGCCAGAATCACCCCTAATTTTCATACTATATAGTATACTCAGCTTTTTCCACAGAGCATCCCTCAATAGAAACGGGCTTTAGCCCGTTTACATACACCAAGCTTCTTCCCTTGGATTTAACCCAAACCTATATCAATCATCAATCTCACATCATATACAATAATATTTACGGGAGCAAAATCTTATAAAAATCTCTATTACGATCAAATGTTAAAGATTACCTGTAATTTATTCATGGAGTATTTACAAACCCTTACTATCTCCAGAGAATTTGCTTCAAAGATCTTGTGGTACTTGCTTCTTAATAGAACAACACTATAATTTTATTTTGAAATTTTATAAGCATAATAGCTATATATATATTATCCAACCTTTATTTTCCATATTCCAGTTAATTAAGACTAATTGTGGATAAGTATAAATATGGGTTTAAATATAAATAAACCAGTAAGTTAAGTTAAATACTTACTCACAATGGATGTATCTGTGTAAATTTTATGTTAAATAAACTTGTGAGGGATGGTATAAGT
>NZ_WXVU01000048.1 GCF_009900745.1 Chryseobacterium sp. c4a
AGGAGCTTAATCCCGCTATCCACTCATACTCCTCGCGCCATTCCTCCCCAATGCTCAAATCCTCCCGCTCTCCAACTCTTGCTGCGGGGTAACCGTTTCTATCGGGGCTAGGGTAGGGGACGTTAATTATAAATGATGAGCAATAATAGGGAATAGGAAATAGATGTTGGCATATATAATAGCTACCATATATATAATAATATAATAAGTAGAATCCGTTTCCCACAGAACATCCATCAATAGAAACGGGCTTTAGCCCGTTTACATAAACCAAGGCTCTTCCCTTGGCTTTAGCCCAAACCTATTTCAGATATTTTTTGAAACCATATATATTATATAGTATAACTTCCATTGCTCATTACTCATCCATAATATTCTCCATTTTTCTCCAATTTCTCTCTTTATGGCCATCCTCCTCATTTCTCCAAACAAATGTTTAAAATTTTTCTCTCAAGGTATCAGTGGTTTAGGGGTAAAATATTACATAAATATGAAATTTATGTTAAGTTTATTTGTTTTGCGTGGTATAAAGTTTCTATCTTTGCCCCACTGAAAACGAGAGTATATCAGTAAGCGCAGAAGGGCTTTTAAATAAGCATAAACATTATCATCTACTGAGATATGAAACGAAAAAAAAACTTTTAATTTTTATCAAATAAAAGTTGCGAGTTAAAAAAGAGTTTGTATCTTTGCAGTCCCAATTAAGGGAGCGCAGGAGTAGAGTGATTGAGTGTAGTGATGGAGATTAAGGTTACTTAAAAAACTTTAAAATTTTCTTTCAAAACATTTGGTCAATTAGAAATAAAGTTTTACTTTTGCACTCGCAAATACGGAGCGACACTGACAGATAGATTGCTTCGTTAAAAAGCGAAAGATAT
>NZ_WXVU01000049.1 GCF_009900745.1 Chryseobacterium sp. c4a
TCGAATATACTTTTCCGGATTATTTGGCATAGAATTCTTTAGTATAATACCATCCTTACTTCCAACATTTTTGAAAGCACAAAATGTCGCCTCGGTTCGGCGATTAGCACCGTCAATGGTACCAACGCCTATCTGCTGTCCTTTATCTCCGGATGGGGCGTATAGATATTTTCCGGGGTTATTCACAGATTCAAATGAATAGCATGATTTATTGCTGAATCCTTTTCTTACAGTAAATGTAGCATCCTTACGATCTATTACATTACTTTTAGAATTGATTACATCCGTCCGTCCTTTGGATTTACTATGTCTGAGCACACGATCCATAAATCCAGAACTAGTTACCTGAAACGAAATTCGTTTGTCTAATTCCAAATTGGTTACGGGCTCAACATTCCATAACGGATCAATAACCTTCCATACCATATCCTGGGCAAATGTATTTTGATTGGAAATACTTTTAAGGGCAGGATCTGCCCAAACCTTACCATCAACGTTTCGAATATACTTTTCCGGATTATTTGGCATAGAATTCTTTAGTATAATACCATCCTTACTTCCAACATTTTTGAAAGCACAAAATGTCGCCTCGGTTCGGCGATTAGCACCGTCAATGGTACCAACGCCTATCTGCTGTCCTTTATCTCCGGATGGGGCGTATAGATATTTTCCGGGGTTATTCACAGATTCAAATGAATAGCATGATTTATTGCTGAATCCTTTTCTTACAGTAAATGTAGCATCCT
>NZ_WXVU01000050.1 GCF_009900745.1 Chryseobacterium sp. c4a
TCCCAAAACAATTCCACCATTGTGGATAAGTATAAATATTAGTTTAAATATAAATAAACCAGTAAGTTAAGTTGAATACTTACTCACAATGGGTCTATCTGAGTAAATTTTATGTTAAATAAACTTGTGAGGGATGGTATAAGTTTCTATCTTTGCCCCACTGAAAACGAGAGTATATCAGTAAGCGCAGAAGGGCTTTTAAATAAGCATAAACATTATCATCTACTGAGATATGAAACGAAAAAAAAACTTTTAATTTTTATCAAATAAAAGTTGCGAGTTAAAAAAGAGTTTGTATCTTTGCAGTCCCAATTAAGGGAGCGCAGGAGTAGAGGGGTTGAGTGTAGTGATGGAGATTAAGGTTACTTAAAAAAACTTTAAAATTTTCTTTCAAAACATTTGGTCAATTAGAAATAAAGTTTTACTTTTGCACTCGCAAATACGGAGCGACACTGACAGATAGATTGCTTCGTAGAAAAGCGAAAGATATAAAGATCATTGACATACAATATAACAACCAAGTAAGGAAAAACTAAAGCGTTAAAAACTTTGAGTGAGTCAGACAAACATACAATGGAGAGTTTGATCCTGGCTCAGGATGAACGCTAGCGGGAGGCCTAACACATGCAAGCCGAGCGGTAGAGTTTCTTCGGAAACTTGAGAGCGGCGTACGGGTGCGGAACACGTGTGCAACCTGCCTTTATCTGGGGGATAGCCTTTCGA
>NZ_WXVU01000006.1 GCF_009900745.1 Chryseobacterium sp. c4a
GTATGAAGTTTGGGTTTACTCCACTCTAAGTTACCATATCTTCGCAACCAAACCAAAACGGTACTCTTTCCCTGAATACCATACTCTTTTTGAGCCTGCTTGTAAGTGTAATCGCCGTTTTCTACTTGAGAAACAATTCTTAATTTAAAGGCTATACTATAGTCCTTTTGTGTACGCTTTTCTCTTGTTAATCCTTGATGTTTCATAAATAAGTCGATTAGTTGTCAACTTATTTCAGGACGGGACATGCTTATAAAAAGAAGGTTGGGCGTATGCTGCGCCTTTATTAAAAGCATCAACTTAAAAACCGTTTTGCTGAACTTTTTTGTATCTTTGGCCGGTATAATTTTTCAAACTAATTTAAATAAGAAACATGTCGTTACAACAAACTATTGAAAACATTTGGGATAATAGAGATTTATTACAAAATGAAGACAGCCAAAAAGCGATCAGAGAGGTTATTTCTTTATTAGATTCCGGAGAACTTCGTGTAGCTGAGCCTACGGAAAACGGATGGCAGGTAAATGAATGGGTGAAGAAAGCAGTAGTAATGTATTTCCCGATCCAAAAGATGGAAACTATTGAAGTAGGCCCATTTGAATTCCATGACAAGATTCCTTTAAAGAAAAATTATGCGGAAAAAGGAGTAAGAGTGGTTCCTCACGCTATTGCAAGAGAAGGTTCTTTTGTAGCTTCAGGAGTAATTATGATGCCTTCTTACGTAAACATCGGTGCTTATGTAGACTCAGGAACAATGGTAGATACTTGGGCAACAGTAGGAAGCTGTGCACAGATCGGTAAAAACGTTCACTTGAGTGGTGGTGTAGGTATTGGTGGGGTATTAGAGCCATTACAGGCAGCTCCGGTAATCATTGAAGATGACTGTTTCATTGGTTCAAGATGTATCGTTGTAGAAGGAGTTCACGTAGAAAGAGAAGCCGTATTGGGTGCTAATGTTGTTTTAACAGCTTCTACAAAAATTATTGACGTAACAGGGAGTGAGCCTATTGAAATTAAAGGAAGAGTTCCTGCTCGTTCTGTAGTCATTCCGGGAAGCTATACAAAACAATATCCTGCAGGAGAATATCAGGTTCCATGTGCGCTGATTATTGGTCAGAGAAAAGAATCTACAGATAAAAAGACTTCTCTTAATGATGCATTGAGAGAAAATAATGTAGCTGTTTAAGATTAAGTTTTTAAACTAATACCAACCTATTTTGAAAGAAAAATTTCTTAAAATACTTTTAAACCCTAAATATATATTTGGGGTTTATCTTATTGTAGCCGTAGCTACAGCACTTTCTAAATTTTCCAGAGGATATCAGGCGATTAATAATTACTTGATTTTTAAAGGAGTGTTTTTCAATACTCTTGATGAAAAGAATCTGTATTTACAATATCCTGAGCAATATTCTGATATGAACCATTATGGTATCTTTTTCAGTTTATTGATCGCTCCTTTTGCAGTAATGCCGGATTGGATGGGAATTGCTCTTTGGAATGTTGCCAACACAGCCATTTTCCTGTATGCTATTCACAAATTGCCATTTTCGGATCCTAAAAAAGCTCTTTTTGCGTTATTATGTTTGCAAGAGTATATTACTGCTGCGGTGAGCTTACAGTTCAATGTAGCGCTAGTAGGACTTTTAATGCTTTCAGCAATATTTATTTATGAAAGAAAAGAAGTACAGTCTGCTACAGCCATTGTTGTAGGGATTTTTGTGAAACTTTACGGAGTTGTAGGATTATCGCAGTTTTTCTTTATCAAAAATAAGGTCAAATTTATTCTTTCAGGAATTGTCGTTGCTGCATTATGTTTATGCATTCCAATGATCTATTCCAGCCCGCAGTTTGTAATACAGAGTTATTCAGACTGGGCAACCTCTCTGATTTCAAAAAATAATGATAATCAGGTATTAGGAAATATGCAGGACATATCACTGATGGGATTTGTAAGAAGAATTTTGGGTGATGCATCCATTTCAAACCTTACATTTTTAGCTTTCGGGGTTCCTTTATTTGCGTTGCCATATATCAGAATAAAGCAGTATAAAAACTATGCATTTCAATTGATGATTTTAGCTTCTACATTGCTGTTTTTGGTATTGTTTAGTTCAGGTTCAGAATCCCCAACATACATTATTGCTGTAGCAGGAGTAATGATCTGGTTTACGCTTCAGAAAGAAAAAACACCTTTCATTATTGGATTATTGGTGTTTGTGATCATTTTGACGTGTTTTTCACCATCTGATTTATTTCCGAAATTTATCAAACAAAATTATATCATTAAATATTCATTGAAAGCTGTACCTTGTATCGTTGTTTGGTTGAGAGTTATTTATGAACTGATGACCAAAGATTTTGAAAAGGACTACACTTTAAATTAAGGTATGAAGAAAATTTCTATTGTCATTCCTGCACATAACGAAGAAGGTAATGTTGCTTTAGTTCATGAAAAAATAAAGGAAGTTTTTTCAGGACTGGAGAACTATGATTTTGAAATCATTTTTGTAAATGATGGAAGCAGAGATAGCACACAGCAAAAGCTTGAAGAATTGTCTCAAAAATATGAAGAGGTAAAATTCATTGAGTTTTCCAGAAATTTTGGACATCAGCCAGCTGTAAAAGCGGGAATGGATTATGCAGACGGAAATGCCGTGATCTCAATGGATGGTGATCTTCAGCACCCACCGGAGCTTATTCCTGAAATGATTAAGAAATGGGAAGAAGGCTATGATATCGTATATACGGTAAGAACTTATCCTAAACAGATTTCCTATTTCAAAAGAAAGACTTCGGATGTGTTCTATAAGCTTTTATCCAGTCTTTCAGATGTGAATCTTACCAAAGGAGGCGGATCCGATTTTAGATTGATGGATGCCAATGCGGTAGAAGCAATGAGAACCTTCAAAGAAGACGACTTATTTTTAAGAGGGCTTACCAGCTGGATGGGCTACAAGCAAATCGGAATAGATTTTACAGCAGGAGAAAGAGTAGCAGGAGAGAGTAGTTATAATCTTAAAAAAATGCTCAAATTTGCTTTTACAGGAATTACTGCTTTTAGTGTGAAACCGCTTTATTTAGCAGCTTATCTGGGCTTTTTATTCTCCGTACTTTCAGTAATTGGATATCTTGCGTATGTTATTCATTCATTTGTGGTTCATACCGAAATCTCAGGTTGGGCATCGTTAATTATGACCATTGTGTTCTTTGGAGGTCTTCAGTTGATCATCCTCGGAATTATTGGCATTTATTTAGGTAAGATCTTTAAACAGGTTAAAGAAAGACCTAATTATATTATTAAAAACAAAAATTTTTAAATGGTTTTATTAAGTTTTGATATTGAGGAGTTCGATATGCCTTTAGAATACAAAGGTGAGATCTCTTTCGATAAACAAATCTCTATATCTCAGCACGGACTTGAAAATATTTTAAATATTCTTAAAAAACACGGAGCAAAAGCTACCTTTTTTTCTACCGTTGTCTTTGCTGAAAACAGTAAACATCTTATTGAAAGGTTGCTTAATGAAGGGCATGAATTGGCTTCCCACACCTGGTTTCACTCAGAGTTTGAAGACAAACACCTGAAAGAATCCAGAGAAAGACTGGAAGAATTATTCTCCACAAAAGTAACCGGATTAAGAATGCCCAGAATGATGCCCGTAGATGAAAAAGAGGTAGAAAAAGCAGGGTATTCATACAATTCTTCCATTAATCCTACGTTTTTACCGGGAAGGTATAATAACCTCAAAGTATCAAGAACTTACTATAAAGAAGGGAATGTAATGCAGGTTCCAGCCTCTGTATCGCCTAATTTCAGAGTACCTTTATTTTGGCTGAGTTTTCACAATTTCCCTTTAGCAATCTATAAAAAACTAGCTGCTGATGTGTTGAAAAAAGATAATTATCTGAATATCTATTTCCATCCGTGGGAGTTTGCAGCGATTAAAGATGAAGCATTTAAGCTGCCTGGTTTCACTGTGAAAAATTCAGGGAAAGAGATGGTAGAAAGATTTGATACCTTTGTAGGATGGCTTAAAGAAAAAGGTCACACATTTGGTACTTTTCAGGAATTTCAAAAAAAGATACACGCATGAAAATTGCTTTTGACGCAAAACGTTTTTTCCATAACACTTCCGGATTAGGCAATTATTCAAGAGATCTCGTAAGGATTCTTTCACAATATGAGCCGGATAATGAATATCTTCTGCTCAATAAAAATAGATCTGAGCGCGGGAAGGATATTCTTGACCGCTCCAATGTTAAGTTCGTGGAAACCTCAAAAGGAAACTTTTCACGCCAGCTTAAAATGGGAAAAGATGCTCAGAAGCAAGGAGCAGATATTTTCCATGGTTTGTCTGGTGAATTACCATTGAAGTGGGATCAGAAACCTATCAAAAAGATCGTTACAATCCATGATCTGATCTTTGTAAGATATCCACAGTATTATTCTTTCTTTGATCGCAAAATACACTTTTGGAAGTTTAAGAAAGCAGCTGATATGGCTGATAAAATTATTGCTATTTCAGAACAGACCAAAAGAGATATTGTCGAGTTCTTAAAAGTTCCTGAAAGCAAAATTGAAGTCATTTATCAAGGCTGTCATAAAGCATTCAAAGAACAACAGTCTTCGGAGCAAATTCAAGCTGCTAAAGATAAATTCAAGCTTCCTGAAAGATTCATTCTGAATGTGGGAACCATTGAAGATCGCAAGAACCTTCTGAATGTTGTAAAAGCGATTAAAGATACCGGAATTCCTTTGGTAGTAGTAGGAAAAAAGACCAAGTATTATCAGAAAATAGAACATTTCCTAAAGAAAAACAAAATGGAAAACCAGATACAATTTCTGGAAGGTGTTTCTATGGATGAACTGGCTATGATCTATAAATTAGCGGATATTTTTGTATATCCAAGTTTCTTTGAAGGCTTTGGAATCCCTGTGATAGAAGCGCTTTTCTCTAAAACAGTTGTAGTAACCAGCAATACCAGTTGTCTGCCTGAGGCAGGAGGGGAAGACTCCGTATATATCGATCCCAAGAATGAGCTTGATATCAGAGCTAAAATAAAATTTCTCTGGGATAATGAATCCGAAAGAAAACGCCGTGAGGAAAAGGGTTTCGAGTTTGTTCAGAAGTTTAATGATGAAACTATTGCAAAGAATCTGATGAATCTTTATCAAAAAATTATCTAAAAAAACTTTGAATTTTAAAAATAAATCCTACATTTGCATCATAATTCAATACAATGAAACCAATATTTTTAGCATTACATCATTATTATCATCATCTCTGTTAGGCGGAATTGATTGATATATGTTTGTGCTAAAATCAAAAATAATTAAAACCGTCTGAGTAAATAGACGGTTTTTTTGTTTCCTGAATTCTCCTCAGAAATTCCAATAGATCAGTTTTTATTTACTCGGACTCAAAAAAGACGAAATGAGTAAATTAAAAATTGCGATTCAGAAAAGTGGCCGTTTATACGAAGAATCCCTGCAGCTTCTCAAAGACTGCGGAATCTTTGTCAACAACGGAAAAGACCAGCTTAAAGTCTCCGTAGACAACTTCCCGATGGAAATTATGTATCTGCGGAATTCAGACATTCCCCAATACCTTGAAGACGGAGTGGTGGATGTAGCTATTGTAGGTGAAAATCTGTTAATTGAAAAACAAAAAAAGATTCAGATTGTTGAGAAGCTAGGCTTTTCAAAATGCCGTGTATCCATCGCTGTTCCGAAAGAAATTGAAACCGATGATCTAAGCTACTTCCAAGGCCGAAAAATTGCCACTTCTTACCCAAACACCCTTAAAAACTTTCTAGAAAGCAAAGGAATCATTTCAGATATCCACGTTATTTCCGGTTCCGTAGAAATTGCACCCAATATTGGGCTCGCTGACGGAATCTGTGATATTGTAAGCTCCGGAAGCACCTTATTCAAGAATGGATTAAGAGAAACAGTAACCCTTTTAAAATCAGAAGCGGTGTTGGCTCAGACTCCACAATTATCATCCGATAAATCCGTAATTCTCGATAAATTTCTTTTCAGAATCAAAGCTGTTTTAAAAGCAAAAAATTCAAAATACATTCTGATGAATGTACCTAACAATAAGATTCAAAAAGTATCGGATGTACTGCCTGTACTGAAAAGTCCTACTGTAATTCCTTTGGCAGAAGAGGGCTGGAGCAGTATTCATTCGGTAATTGATCAAGAAAGATTCTGGGAAGTTATTGATGAGCTGAAAGAAAACGGAGCTCAGGATATTTTGATTATTCCTATTGATAAAATGGTGATTTAGAAACTGATACAAAGAACAGTTAAGAACAGTATAGTTAAGAAGAATTAAGATAAGTTAAGTTTAATACATCAAATAAAAGCTTAATAGTTTGAAAAGATAATAACCAATTGATACTAAAAAAAGTAATACAGATGAAAATATATCGATATCCAACTAAAAATACATGGACAGAGCTCGTACAACGACCTGTTTTTGAACGAGAAGAAATTTCGACACTGATTGCCGAAATATTTACTGAAGTTGCCAATAAGGGAGATGAAGCTTTAATAGCATTCAATAAAAAATTTGATAAAGCAGAAACTAAAGAGATTATTGTTACAGAAACAGAAATTAACGCTGCTGAGGATCAAATCACTAAGGATTTAAAGGTGGCAATTCAAAAGGCAAAAGAAAACATCTTCAAATTTCACGTTTCACAAAATACAGAAATCCAAAAGATTGAAACCACGAAAGGAGTGACTTGTTGGAGAGAAAACAGAGCAATAGAAAACGTAGGGATTTATATTCCGGGAGGAACAGCTCCTTTATTTTCAACAGTACTGATGCTTGCAGTACCTGCTAATATCGCTGGATGTAAAGAGATTGTTCTTTGTACGCCACCGGACAAAAATGGGAATGTGAATCCTGCTATTTTATATGCTGCGAAACTTTGTGGAGTTACAAAAGTTTTTAAAACTGGCGGTGCTCAGGCCATTGCCGCAATGACTTTGGGAACGAAAAGTATTCCGAAAGTATCTAAAATTTTTGGCCCAGGAAATCAATTCGTAGTAGCTGCAAAAGAGTATGCTCAACATTATGGAGTAGCCATTGATATGCCGGCGGGCCCAAGCGAAGTTCTTGTGATTGCAGATGAGCAAGCCGTTCCTGAATTTTGTGCTGCAGATCTGCTTTCTCAGGCAGAACACGGTAGTGATAGTCAGGTCATTTTTCTTACAACTGATCTTAAAGTTTTTAATGAGACAATCTTGGCTATTGAACAGCAAATCAAGAAATTACCAAGAAATGAAATGGCGGGGAAAGCGCTTGAGAACAGTAGCTTTATAGTATTAAACAGCCTTGAAGAAGCCATAGAGTTTAGTAATCTATATGCTCCGGAACACCTTATCCTGGCCATGGGAGAATTTGAAAAATACATTCCAATGATTCAGAATGCAGGCTCAGTATTTCTTGGAAATTATTCTTGTGAAAGTGCCGGAGATTACGCCAGTGGAACAAACCATACACTTCCAACTAACGCCTATGCAAAAAATTATAGCGGAGTGTCTCTGGACAGCTTTGTAAAGAAAATTACATTTCAATATCTATCAAAGAAAGGACTTCAGAATCTGGGGAAAACAATAGAAATAATGGCAGAAGAAGAAGGACTTTTTGCCCACAAAAATGCAGTATCAATAAGATTAAAATAATACAATGAATACAATCAGTATCAATACATTAGTAAGAGAGAATATTTTAAAATTGAAACCCTACATAAGTTTCAGAGATCATAATGAATTTAATGAACCTACCTTTTTAGATGCTAATGAATCTCCTTTTGGAGAATGGAACCGTTATCCGGATTCTACTCAGAAAAAGCTTAAAAATAGTTTAGCAGCCCTTAGAAATCTTTCTCCGGAGCAGATCGCCATTGGAAATGGAAGTGATGAGTTGATCGATTTAATCATTAAGATCTTCTGTGAACCTAAAAAAGACTCTATTTTGATGATGAATCCTTCTTTCGCAATGTATGGGTTTTATGCTACCATCAATGAAAACAGGGTTTTACAATTGAATCTGGATGAAAATTTTGATATTGTAAAAGAAGATTTTTTAAACATAACAAAAGAAGAATTCATTAAGGTTTTCTTTCTATGTTCTCCGAATAACCCGACAGGAAACAGCATTGATGATATTGAATTCTATTTGCAGAACTTTAACGGAATTGTGGTGGTGGACGAAGCTTATATTGAGTTTTCAGGGAAAAAATCGAGCTTGGAGCTTTTGGCTCAGTATCCCAATCTTATTGTTCTTCAGACGTTTTCAAAAGCTTGGGGAATTGCAGGAGCGAGAGTAGGTGTAGCGTATGCTTCCGAAGAAATTATTAAGCTGATCAATACCGTAAAAGCACCTTATAACGTCAATGCATTAAGTCAGGAGTTGATCCTGAACGCCCTTGAAGATGAAAGCAAATTGAAAGAGAATGTTAGCAATATTAAGGCTGAACGTGAATGGCTTATGAATCAGTTTAATGAAATAGAATGTATTACCAAAGTGTTTCCAACAGATGCCAATTTCTTTTTGATTAAAATGAAAGATATAGAAAAAGTATATACCCAAATGCTGGAACAGGAAATTTTAACCAGTAGAAGAGATCCGGCTATTCCCGGATGCATTAGAATCAATGTAGGAAACCGCCAGGAGAATGAAAAACTGGTTAATCTTTTAAAAAACTTATAAAGAGATGAAAAAAGTATTATTTATCGATAGAGATGGAACGTTGATTATTGAACCTCCAACTGATTTTCAAGTAGATTCATTAGAAAAACTGGATTTTTATCCGGGAGTTTTCCAAAACCTTTCAAAAATAGTCAATGAACTGGATTATGAGTTGGTGATGGTGACCAATCAGGACGGTTTAGGAACAGAAAGTTTTCCTTTGGATACTTTTACAAAGCCCCATGAAAAAATGATGCGGGCGTTTGAAAACGAAGGAATTATTTTCAGTGATATTTTGATTGATAAAAGCTTTGAACATGAAAATTTGCCTACCCGAAAACCAGGAACAGGAATGTTGGGAAAATATATTTATGGTGATTATGATCTGGAAAATTCCTATGTAATTGGTGATCGAAGTACAGATGTTCAACTTGCTAAAAATTTGGGATCTAAATCTATTTTTCTAAACCAAAGCTTTAATGAAGAGGCTGATCTTAATACAACAGAATGGAGCGACATTTATCAGTTTCTAAAGACAGGAATAAGGAGAGCGAAAGTGTACAGAAAAACCAATGAAACTGAAATAGAAATCGAAGTTAATATCGATGGAAAAGGAAAGTCGGAAATCTCTACAGGCCTTCACTTTTTTGACCACATGCTGGATCAGATTGCAAGACACGGTAATATGGATCTTACCATCAAAGTTAATGGGGATCTGATGGTTGACGAACACCACACGGTTGAAGATACAGGAATTGTATTGGGAGAAGCTATTTTAAAAGCATTAGGAAAGAAAAAAGGAATTGAAAGGTATGGTTTTCTACTTCCAATGGATGATTGCCTTTCTCAGGTTGCGATTGATTTTGGAGGAAGGCCATGGTTGGTCTGGGATGCCGAATTTAAAAGAGAAAAAATAGGAGATGTGCCTACAGAAATGTTTTTCCACTTCTTCAAATCTTTTACTGATTCTTCAAAAACGAATTTAAATATTAAAGCAGAAGGAGAGAATGAACACCACAAAATTGAATCTATCTTCAAAGCTTTTGCTAAAGCGGTGAAAATGGCAGTGAATCAATCCGACAGCAACTATAATTTACCTTCAACCAAAGGAAGTTTATAGGCAAGCACTAAGCAAATTGAAGATTTTAATACACGTTAAGTTTTATCAAAGGTGAATGCGAATGCTTCTGAAAAATAGTTGTTTAGATGTAATCTTAATATTCTTAATCGCCTAAACAGTCTTAATGGTTAAAAAAATGTAAATGCAGATAAATAATAGTAAAAACTTTATGATTGCAATAATAAAATATAACGGCGGCAATGTAAGCTCCGTACAGAACGCTTTAAACAGGCTAAATATCGATTCAGTCATCACCGATGACCCTGAACTCATCCTGAAAGCAGATAAGGTGATTTTTCCAGGGGTAGGAGAAGCTTCATCAACAATGAAATTATTAAAAGAAAAAGGATTAGATCAACTTATTCCAACATTAAAACAACCTGTTTTGGGAATTTGTCTGGGAATGCAGTTGATGTGTAAGGAAAACGAAGAAGGAAATACAGAAGGAATGGGCATCTTCGACATTCGTGTTAGAAGATTTCCTCCACTGGAACTGGTACCTCAGATGGGGTGGAATTCTGTTTCAAAGTCGGATTCATTATTGTTCTCAGGAATTGAACCTGAAAATGATGTGTATTTTGTTCACAGCTATTATTGTGAGTTGTCAGAATTCACTACTTCAGTTTGTGATTATATTCTCCCATTCAGTGCTTCTCTGCAGAAAGATAACTTTTATGCAGTTCAGTTTCACCCGGAAAAATCAGGAAGTGTAGGAAATCAGATACTTAGTAACTTTATAAACTTGTCGTAATGAAAATTATTCCCGCCATTGACATTATTGATGGAAAGTGTGTACGTTTGTCCAAAGGAGACTACAGTACCAAGAAAATATACAATGAAGATCCTGTAGAAGTAGCCAGAGAATTTGAGGACTTTGGAATTCAATTTCTTCACTTGGTGGATCTTGATGGGGCCAAATCTAAACATATTGTGAATCAGAAAGTGTTGGAAGATATTGCGAAATCCACTTCATTACACATTGATTTTGGAGGAGGATTAAAAACTTCAACAGATATTGAAACAGCTTTTAACTGTGGTGCAAAGCAGATCACATTAGGAAGTATCGCAGTACAAGATCCTGAGTTTTGTATCAAAATTATTGAAGAATATGGTGCTGAAAAAATTATTCTGGGAGCAGATTGTGAAAACAGAAAGATTAAAACCTCCGGCTGGCAGGAAGAAAGCAATCTGGATATCATAGATTTTATTCTTGATTATCAGAAAAATGGGGCACAAACCACTATATGTACGGATATTTCAAAGGACGGAATGCTGGAAGGGCCTTCCACAGAACTTTATATTGAAATTTTATATAAAACATCATTACAATTGGTAGCCAGCGGTGGTATTTCAGGGATTAAAGATGTCTATAAAATGAAAGACATAGGATGTTCGGGAACAATTATCGGAAAAGCTATTTACGAAGGAAAAATAAGTCTTCAACAACTTCAAAATTTTATTGAAAATGCTTAAAAAAAGAATTATTCCATGTTTGGATATTAAAGATGGAAGTACAGTGAAAGGAATCAATTTTGAGGATCTCAAAAATGCAGGTGATCCGGTGGTATTAGCGAAGAAATATGAAGCAGAAGGAGCTGATGAGCTTGTCTTTCTTGATATTACAGCTACTATCGAAAACAGGAAAACATTTGTGGAGCTGGTTCGAAATATAGCCAGTGAACTGAGTATTCCATTTACTGTGGGAGGTGGAATAGCCTCTGTAGAAGATGTAAGAAAGCTTTTGGAAGCGGGGGCAGATAAAATTAGCATCAATTCTTCAGCAGTAAAAGATCCTAAGCTGATTTCTGAGTTAGCGAATGAATTTGGAAGCCAATGTGTTGTTGTCGCCATTGATACCAAAAAAGTAGGGGAAACAGATCTTGTTCACATCAAAGGCGGAAGAGAGGCCACAGAATTGAATACGATAGTCTGGGCTAAGAGAGCTGAAGCGTTGGGAGCAGGTGAAATTCTATTGACCTCTATGGATGGTGACGGAACCAAAAATGGCTTTGATCTTACCATTACAAAAGAAGTTTCAGAGCAAGTTACCATTCCAGTTATCGCATCAGGAGGAGCGGGAAGTGTAAATGATTTTGTTAAAGTATTTAATGAAACTAGGGCTACAGGAGCGTTGGCAGCCAGTGTATTCCATTTTAATGAAATAGGAATTCAAGATTTAAAACAACAATTGAAAATTCAAAAAATAGAAGTACGATGAATATTGATTTTAATAAAGATAACGGTCTTGTTCCGGTAGTGATCCAGGATGACCGAACCTTACAGGTTTTAATGCTGGGCTATATGAATGAAGAAGCTTTTGAGAAAACAAAAAAAGAAAAAGTGGTAACATTCTTCAGTCGTTCCAAAAAAAGACTTTGGACAAAAGGAGAGGAATCCGGTAATTTTTTACAGGTAAAAAGTATAGCTATAGATTGTGATCAGGACACGATTCTGATCAAAGCCGTTCCTACGAATGTGGTATGTCATACAGGAAGTTTCAGTTGTTTTGGTGAAAAGGACACAAAAGGATTTTTATATGAACTGGAAGAGACAATATCCCAAAGGATTGATGGTGAAGTTGATGGATCGTATACCTATTCACTCTATCAGAGAGGAATGAATAAAATGGCTCAAAAAGTAGGAGAGGAAGCAGTAGAGTTAGTTATTGAAGCTAAAGATGATAATGAATTGCTCTTTAAAAATGAGGCGGCAGATCTCTTATATCATTTATTCATTTTATTAAAAGCAAAAGGATTTTCACTGGAAGACATAGAAAAAGTTCTCCAAAGTAGGAATCAATAAGCCTTTGAAATTTTTTCAAAGGTTTTTTTATGGAGAAAATTAAATGTGACAGGTTCTGACACAGTATAGTAGTAGATTTGTAGAATCAAGGAAAGGTGAGGGTGTAATAAAATACCTCTATTCTTGAAAATATTTTAAATAAAATCACTTTGATGTGGTTTTTGTGAATTAAAAAAAGTTAAATTTGTGACGATTTGAAAACTAACCATTGAACTCAAAATAAACATGAAAACGAAAAAGGTTTATCTCGGTGCATTGACATTATGCACGGCTCTGGGTGTGTCTGCTCAGAATGTCCTTTGGCAAAAAGATATTCAATCCTCAACTCAGGATTTTTTAAGTCAGGTGACTACCACAATCGATCAGCAGTATCTTATTACAGGAAGCTCTATTCAGAGCGACAAACAGCAAACTTCAGGCAGTAAGCAAAACAATGGTTACGATTTCCATTTGGTTAAATTAAACCAACAGGGAGAAGAAGCCTGGGAAAAACATTTCTCAGGAAATAATCATGATTACTTGTCAGCCACTGTCAGCACTCAGGATGGAGGGTTTCTTCTAGCTGGAACATCGTATTCTGGCAAAGGATTGGATAAGAAGGATGATTCCAAAGGCGGTTCAGATATCTGGCTGATCCGAATCAATGAATTTGGTGATGAAATCTGGCAGAAAACATTAGGAAGCGCTTCCGATGAAGAAGCCAAAGCAGTAATTCAGAGCACGGATTTAGGCTTTTTTGTTGCCGGAAACGTCCAAAACTCTTCCAAAGGCTATGGTTCAAAAGATGTCTGGATCATCAGGCTGGACAAAGATGGAAAAGAACTTTCCCAGCTTGTATTAGGCGGAAAAGGCTTAGACGAAATAGAAAAAATAATTCCGACGAAAGACGGCGGAGCTCTTCTGGGGATTTATTCAAGAAGTTCCGAGGTTCGTGCTTCGGGATCTGAGAATGGTTCCGGGTCAGCCGTTCAAAACTCGAATCCCGAACCTCGCACCACAAACCTCGTATCCCGAACCTCGAAGCAAAGCGAAAACTTCGGTGAAGGCGACTATTGGATTGTTAAACTCGATAAAAACGGAAAAGTAGAATGGGAAAAGAACTATGGTGGTAAAGCAGACGATCATATCAGAACGTTGGCTCTAACTTCAAATGGTTACATCATCGGTGGTGAATCCCGTTCCGAAAGATCAGGAAACAAAACCGTAGGGATTGAAGAAGGAACAGATCTATGGCTGATTGCTCTTAATGAAAGAGGAGATGAACAGTGGCAAAAATCCTACAACTTCAAAAACCGTGATATCCTGATGGGAATGAGTGTGATTCATTCAGCGGATGACAAATCTTCAAAAGGAATTCTATTAGGCGGCTATACCCAAGCAGAAGGAAGAATACAAGAAAATGACGAAACCTTCTGGATGCTTTACCTGGATGGAAATGGAAACGAGCAATGGCGAAAACATGTGAGTGGAGAGTCCAGACAAAAAGAAGAAAGACTTTCGGATCTAAAACTGAACAGAGATGGCTCTATTGTTTTAGCTGGAACAAGCGCCAAGGAATTAGGCAAAGAAAACTGGAAGATAGTAAAGCTGGGTGATAAGCAGGTCAATGATCTGATTGAAAAATATGACATTAAGATCTATCCAAATCCGGTATCTGATTATGCGTATGTAGAAATCGGCTTTGACTTCAAGGATGCTGATATTATGCTGTATGATATGAGCGGAAGACAGCTTCAGAATTTTAAAACAAAGAACAGAGTGACTAAGATGAATACTCAGGCTTTGGTGCAAGGTGCTTATTTGGTGACGATAAAAACGGATAATAACAAAACAGCAAATGCAAAGCTGATTAAAAAATAAAAACGATGAAAAAAAAGACTATAACTTTAGGTACCATTTTATTTCTAAATATAATGGTACAGTCTCAATATACACCAAAAGTACTACCGCCGTCTCCCAATGCCACTTCTCTGGCAAAGTTTGTAGAGAGTCCGATTTCCTACTACAGAGGCTCCGCGAATGTAAACATTCCTTTATTTAACATTGACTCAGGGGATTTCCCTCTTAATGTATCCATACAATATGATACAAAAGGAATCTTAGTTGGCGAAATAGCATCTGCTGTGGGAGCTGGATGGAGCCTGAATGCAGGAGGCTTAATAACCCGTCAGGTAAGACAGCGCCCAGATGAAAATCAGCAGGGTTATTTAACCTATAACTATAATGCTACTTTTCAGACTGATGTCAGTGTGCGTCAAGCTCAACGTACCATTGGTTCTACTTATTCAGATTCAAGTCAACCTTTGGATGAAGATCCTGATTTATATATAATTAATTTTCTGGGAAAATCAGGGAAGTTCATCATCGATAATGTTACCAAAAAAGCAGTCGTCCAAGGTTTTGAAGATTGGCAGGTCAAAATAGACTATGTTAATATCAATGCTTTCGATTTTGCAATCGATAGAATAACAATTACCGATGAACTGGGGAATCAATACTTCTTTGGACAGGATGAAGCTCGTTCAAATCCTCCCGCATATGATATTGTCAACTCTTCTAGCTCAAAGTTATTGGGCAGCGGAGAGATAACAGCAAATGAAGATAATTATAGAACAGCTTGGCATTTAAAAGAGATCAAAACACTAAAACATCGCTATGCCTTTAACTATAAGCCAGAAACTGTTGATACCTATTCCAAAACTGATCTGAAAAAAAATCTTAATGAGCCTCTTAATATGCGTATTTCCATGGGAACCAACAGAACCACGCAACAAAGGCTTCAAAATATATACTTTCCCGACGGACAATTAGATTTGGAGTACTATACAACAGTGCGACAGGACTTAAAAGGAGGGTATGCTTTAAAGAGCCTTACATTGAAAAAAATTAAGAAAACGGAAAACCAGGTACAACCTTACATAAAAAAAATTGAACTTTTGCAAAATTATCGGGAGGGAGATCTCGATCATACCAATATTGAATCTACTATACTAACTATTGACAACAAGGGGGATAATCGATTATTTTTGAATCAGATTAATGAGGTTGAGCAATACAACAATGACATAATTAGTTCATATAAGTTTGAATATAATCCTAGGAAGCTTCCCAATCGTCATTCCAACTCCGTCGATTATTGGGGGTATTATAATGGAAGGCCTAATTATAAGAATATATTCGATAATGTTTCTGATAGAAACGTATATGCTGAGGCAGCTGAGGCAGGGATTCTAACCAAAATAACTTACCCTACAGGAGGAACCGAAAGTTTTTACTACGAAAATAACAGTTCGTTGATTCCTAATCACTTGATGCCTTACATATATCCCGCTCCATCATCAAACAATTTTGTGGGTGGTGGAAGAAGGATTCTAAGAATCGAAACCAATGATAACACAAAGATTACTAAGAGAAAATTCAACTATAATCTTGAAGGAGGAGTAACTTCAGGTAAGCTTTTGGGTATACCCGACTATTTATCTGTTATGGCCAAATATGGAAGTATCTCTGTAGTAATAGGACAAATCTCAAATAGGATCCAGCCCTTGTCAAGCTTTAACAATGCAGGACAGGTAGGTTATTCACAGGTAACTGAATCCTTTCTTTCAGCTGATGATTCGGTGTTATGGTCAAAGAAATATAAATATACCAATTACTTAGACGGAGGAGAGTATTATAGATATCCTTATCATATTCCTGATGATATGGGCTGGGCAAGAGGATTAAATACGGAAATCACTGCTTATGATTTTTCTGGAAAACCAGTAGAAAGATTGCAGAACTTTTATAGTTTTTCAGAAACCCCTCTTCCTTATAGGTTTTATATGCAAAATGGAACTCTATTAAGCAATACCCCTAAAAGTGGTTTTCCTGTGGACATTCCTCCTGCCCAAGTACCTGCGGATTATTTGCTTTCCCATGATGTAAAAAGTATTCCTATGTATAAACCTGGGAAATATTGGGAGGGAACTAGTCCAACCCCAGCAGAGCTTCTTGATGTTAATCTATACAGAACAGCTTTCTTTTATGGGGGAATGACCAAAAATTACCAAAAAATTAAGACCGAATACGAGAATGGACTTCCAGTAAAAATCACTACGATAGACACTGCCAATGAAAGTTTGAACCATCACCAGATAACCTTTGAGAAGACTACTTATTCAGATGGTATAAGCCAGGAAACTAGCTACCAATATGCCAGTGAAAAAGGAAATCAAAAGTTGCTCAATGCCAATATGGTAGGAATTCCTTTAGAAACTGAAGTTAAGAAAAATAATAAAACGCTTTCAAGAATAGAAACAAAATATGATGATCCTGCTAATCTATTTCCTACTTCAGTAATTTCCTATGACATTCAAGCTCAGGTTCCATCCACAGAAATAACGTATGATAAATATGATTCCAAGGGTAATCTGCAACAATATACCACTAGCAATGGAATGTCAACAGTGATTATTTGGGGCTACAAGAATACCAGGCCTATTGCTAAGATTGAGAATGCAAAACTGGAAAACATCCCAATCTCCTCAATCACTGCCATTGTAACAGCCTCCGATGAGGATGGTTATGCAATGTCTGGCAGTAATGAAATTGACCTATTAAATGCTCTTACGACATTCAGAAACAGCCTATCTAATTACCAAATTACCACTTATACCTACGATCCACTTGTTGGAGTAAGAAGTGTCACTCCTCCCACAGGGATTAGGGAAGTCTATATTTATGACTCCTCAAACAGACTAATGGAAATTAGAGAAGATAATCAAACAGGAAATCTATTAAAGGAGTTCAATTACCACTATAAAAACTAAAACCAATGAAAAAAATAATAATCCCCATAAGCACCCTTCTTTTGATGGGTGTAATTAAAGCTCAGGTTCAGTTGCCTAGCGGTTTAGCGGGCTCCACGAATGAAAATTATGTTTATACCAGAACCTATCTGGAAGAGAAAACCCAGAGTGATCCTGCTGCTAAACAGGCTCAGACTGTTCAGTATTTTGATGGTCTGGGAAGACCCAAGCAGGTGGTGAATGTAAAAGCATCTCCCCAAGGAAAAGATGTGGTTATTCCTATTGAATACGATCCGTTTGGCAGACAGGTCAAAGACTATTTACCCATACCTCAGTCAGGAACGCTGAATGGAGCAATCATTCCTGATCCGTTATCTAGTGTTACAAACTCTTATGGATCCGAAAAGATCTATTCTGAGAAAGTATTGGAAAAATCTCCCTTGGATAGAATCTTACAACAGGTTCAGGCAGGTAACGACTGGGCTAATAAACCTGTAGGATTTGGCTATGAAGCCAATGTAGCTAATGAAGTATACCAATATACCACCAAGACGATATGGGAGAACGGAGCTACCAAAAGTGAGTTAAGTTTATCTGCTGTTACCTTCTATGCTCCCGGAACATTATATAAAAATACGGTCACAGACGAAGACGGAAACCCAACGGTGGAATTTAAGAATGGAAGAGGGCAGACCTTGTTAGTAAGAAAAGTGAATTCTACTGAAAATGCAGATACTTATTATGTGTATAATGAATATGATCAGTTAGCCTTTGTCATTCCTCCCAAAGCAGTCAACAAGGGGACAGCAGAATCATTACTTAATGATCTCTGTTATCAGTACCGCTATGATGGCAGAAACCGTTTGGCAGAAAAGAAACTTCCCGGTAAAGGCTGGGAATCTATGGTGTATGATAAAGCGGACAGACTGATTTTGACACAGGATGCCGTAATGGCACCTAAGAATAAGTGGTTGATGACAAAGTATGATGTCTTGGGAAGAGTGATTTATACAGGAATTATCACTACTGCAGAAAAAAGACCTTTTCTTCAGAATTTGATTAAAGACTTAGTGATCATAGAACCCCGCAGTGCCCAGGGATTTACCAAAAATGGAATGACAATTTACTATGTCAATAATTATTTCATGGTAGATACCGAAACCATTTTAAGTGTTAATTATTACGATACTTATCCTAGCTATAATTTTAATCCTCCATTTCCATCAACTATTCAGGGAGAGGCTACTTTAACAGAAACATTATCTTCAGAAGGCAGAAGCACCAAAGGGCTTCCTGTGATGAGTCTGGTAAAGAATATCGAAAATGACGGCTGGACAAAGAACTACACCTATTACGACACCAAAGGAAGATCCATTGGAACATATTCGATCAATCATTTGGGCGGATATACAAAGACAGAATCCAAGCTGGATTTTGCGGGAGTTCCAACCCAGGTTACAACCAGGCATTTAAGAAGACAAACTGATGTTGGGGTTACAATCAATGAACGATTTGAATATGATAATGGCAACAGGCTTGCCAAACACTGGCATAAAGTAGATGATCAGCCGGAAGTCTTGTTGGCAGAAAACACCTACAATGAACTTTCCCAGCTGACAAATAAAAAAGTAGGAAACAACCTTCAAAGTATTGATTATGCTTATAATATTCGTGGTTGGATGACAGATATTAATCAAAATGAAATGTCACTTCCGGATCTTGGAGGGAAATTATTTTCCTATAAAATAAAATACAATCAAGTAGAAGGACTTACAAATCCGGATCCGACACAGTTTTCAGGGAAGAATGTGAAAGCCAGGTACAATGGAAATATTGCAGAAGTAGATTGGAGAGCCGTGGAATCTCTTGGAGCCAATCCCTTATCTACCCCTAAAAGATACGGTTATGCCTATGATGGTTTAAATAGATTGACTGCCGGATATTACCAGAACCCTACCAATGCCTGGAGTAAGGAAAATACGGAATCTATAGACTATGACCTGAATGGGAATATCTCGAAAATGTACAGAACCAGTATTGTTGAAAATAATAATACTGCCACTGTTATTGATGAACTTAACTATACTTATTCCGGGAATAAACTTACCAACGTTCATGATACAAGAAATAATCCCTCCGGGTATGAAGGCGGGGGCAATACCATTACCTATGATCTGAATGGGAATATGGAAAATATGAAGGATAAAGGAATTAGTTCCATTGCTTACAACCATCTCAATCTCCCCAATAAAATGAGTATACTCCAGTCCGGAGTGGGTCTTACTTATTTATATGGGGCCAATGGTATAAAGCTTCAGAAAGTAAACTCCACTATGGAATGTGGTATTATAGATTGTTATACCGTGAATGCTATATCAGATTATTTGGATGGCTTCCAGTATTTGAGTACTTCAATCAGCAGAGGTAATGGCGGAGAGACTGAGTTATTGTATAAAAGCCGGGAAATGTCTAAAGCCATGGAAATACAGGCTTATGCTCTTAATGATACAGTTCAACCTATTGATCCGGGTATTCATCCACCCATTGGAGGAGGTGGAATTGTAATGAGGTTAAAGGATAATGATTTATCTTTTTTCCCCACAGCAGAAGGGTATTATGATTACAAAAAAGATCAGTATATTTATCAATACAAAGATCATCTTGGCAACGTGAGAATAAGTTTTGGAAGAAACAGCGCAGGTACTCTTGAAATCACCGATGCCAATGATTACTACCCTTTTGGAATGAATCATTTGAAGTCAGGAAATGCATTCTTTGGACAGAGTACTTATAAAAATTATAAGTACAATGGGAAGGAGCTTCAGGAGACTGGTATGTATGATTATGGCGCGAGGATGTATATGCCGGATTTGGGAAGATGGGGAGTGGTGGATCCATTGGCGGAAACTTCCAGACGATGGAGTCCTTATAATTATGCCTACAATAATCCAATTAGGTTTATTGATCCGGATGGAATGGAAAATAAAGACATTCATATTTTAGGAAAACTAGCACAACAAGGCTTCGACCAATTACAAGCGAATAGTAAACTAACAATGCAGTTTGATAAAGAAACAGGAAATGTAACTACAGAAGATCTGAATAATGCAGATTATAATAATTTATCAACTACAGATAAAGCAATATATGACGGAATTAAGAATGATAAAGTTGATTCTCAAATATATGCAGAAAACAATAACATTACTCCTGATGGAGGTATAATTCCTGGAGGATCTTTTGGAGGTGCAACCTATGATAAAGCCACAGGAAAAGTTGTAAGTAAGCAGTATGTTAATCCTGTTGTGCTTGGGAATGCAGAAAACTTCACCGGTACTCCAAAAGGTACTGGTATGACTCATGAAGTTGCAGAAAATGCACTAATAGCAAGAGAGTCATTGAACAATAAAATGGATATTTCAATAGATACTCAAAAGAATCAAAGCCCAGTATATAGAGCATGTTGTTCTACTGTTAAAGATGCAATGCCTCAGGATCAAATGACAATTAAACCTAGAATAGTTGATCAAACACAAGGTATGAGTGTACAATGGAATTATGAAATTTATACTCCTAAAGGAACAAGAGGTACAAAATCATATAAAGAATTAATTCATTTTAGAATTCCGACAAATGATAAAAGATTAAAAAAGTAAAGTAATGAAAAGAATATTCCAAATACAATTAACCTTACTATTACTATCAAACTGTAATTCTAAAAAAGTGCTAGATATTGATCAGAATCCTGAAACCATGAATGTTGAAATAGTAAAGATTTATGAGAATAGTAGAAATTATATTTTTTTAACAAAAGATAATGATATTATAGAATCTACTAAACTCAATACCCTTAATTTGAAATGTAAAAAAATTATACCTGGGCAAAGATTCACATTTGAGGTAATTCCGGTTAGTGGCATGATTCAAGGTAATAATCATTTTGATAGAGCCTACGATATTAATGATACATTAACATTAAGTTATAGGGAATATTACTTTGCTAAAACAATAAGAAAGTATTGTTATAAAAAATAGTTCCCCATTAGGGCTAGCACCATGCTCGTGCTTTTAATAACAAAGAAACCATTGCTGATCTAGACTGCAATGGTTTTTTTTATCTTAGAAAATAAATAAATTTACAAGCTATACAGACCGGGGTTTATTATGCCTTAGATATTCATTTTTGTACTTTTGACATTGGAATTGTTAATGATAAGATTATAAAATACTACCTTGATTAGGAATCGGCAGTCTCTTATTTTGAACAATTTGGTATTCCGTATCTAAAACCTTTATTAATAGGAAAATTTAATGAAGCTCTGAATTTCAATATTAGAATAAATTCACCTATTCCTGCACAACTATTTGGACTTCCCAAACTGGAGCAGAATCTCATTGAAGGAGTGTATAGAAAAGGTGAGTTCTGAAATTCAAAAAATAATTACTCTGGCAATAGAAGGAAAATAATTAAAATATAAACAAAAAACAGAGCTATAAACTCTGTTTTTTGTTTATTAGAAGTTTACCTTTCAATCATAATATTTTTAACAAGGGTTTGATCACCCACTTTTAAAACACCTATATACACACCTCTTTCCAATGCAGAAACATTAATTTTGGTTTCGTTATTGGTTTTCAATAAAGTTCTTCCAGATATATTGGTAATTTCAAAACTGAAATTCACCGTTTTATCAGGTAATTCAATATTTAAAATATTGTTGGCTGGGTTAGGGTAGAGCTTCACATTTTCCAGGCTGTTGGAAGAAGAGGATTTATTCACGGTCAGCGTAGTGGAAGCACTTGCAAAATGCTGTAAAGCACCTACTGTAGCCTTTCCTATATTGTATACATATACCGGATCTACATTGGCAAAAGTATCCTTGGCGGTGTGTGGATAGCTACTTCTTATTCTTTCAAAGAAACCTGTGATGACTTCTCCTTTTTGCTCAAACGGGATATAGTCTGTAGATTCAGCAGGATCTACGGCCGTTTGTAGTGGAGAATAGAGGGCTGTACAATTTCTAAGCTGTTGCGTTACAGCAGCAGAAGCTGCATTATTGCTGGCCATTCCACCTTGATCCTCATCACAATATACCGTATTATTGTTATTTCCTTTTACACCACCAACCTGATCCAGGTTAAAAACCAATTTGATATCCAGTTTGCGAACACCTCCCTGATAAACCACATTATTTACATAATGAGTACTTCCTATCAACCCTTGCTCTTCTCCGGAAAAGTGGATAAACTTAATAGAATACTCCGTTGGAACATTTTTTAATATTCTGGCCGCTTCAAGAATGATGGAAGTACCACTGCCATTATCATTTACTCCTGGGCCGGTTATCGTATCAAAATGTCCACAGATAATAACATATTTGTTGGGGTACAATGTTCCTGTCTTGGTAATGATAAGATTTTTAGAATTTGTTGAGCCAAAAGAGAAAGGGTTTTCTTCAATTTGGCTGGCCGTATACCCATACGAAAGATACTTATTCTTAATCCAGTTTAAAGTATTCACATTAGCCTGAGAACCTGTTTTTTTTACACCCAGATTACCGAAATCCTGAAGATTGGCTGTAATGTTAGTCTGGGTTACCATGTCTGCTCTGTCCTTATAAGCCTGAATAAATGTTTGAGCACTCATACTCTGAATGATGAATGAAGCACATAAAAATGTGGTGATTTTTTTCATATAATTATTTTTATTTGGTATAACGAATGTAGTAAATAAATCACAATAAAGTGTGTATTATTTTATGGTATCCATAAAATATTTAACTTAAAAATGTAAAAAAGTAGAGTAGTGTTCTGATATTCACATAAATCCTAAAAATATTGGAAATGAAAAACCCTTCTAAAATAATGTAGAAGGGTGTATGGTATATTTATCTTGGTTGATACAATTATTTAGCAACAATAACTTTTCTGGCTACCGTCTGATCTCCTGTTTTTAAAATTCCGATATAAGCACCATTTTCAAGTTCTGAAATATTCACTTTTCTTTCATTAGCCACTTTCAATAAAGAGTGTCCCTGGAAATCTGTGATTTCAAAACTATAGTTTTTTACCTTAGTATCAGGGAAATCAATGGTAATTAAATTTTTGGCAGGATTTGGATATATTTTTATGGATTCTAAAGTGTTTTGTGGAAAGGTTTCGTTGGTTCCTAAAGTTTCTGAAGCTACGGCAAAATGTTGTAGAGCTCCTACAGTAGCCTTTCCAATATTATAAATATATACAGGATCTGTATTGGCAAAAGTATCATTCGCAGTATGTGGATAGCTGCTTCTTATTCTTTCAAAAAAACCGGTAATGACCTCACCTTTTTGCTCAAAAGGAATATAGTCTGTGTTTTCAGCAGGATCTACAGCGGTCTGTAATGGAGAATATAAAGCTGTACAATTTCTCAATTCCTGAGTAACAGCTGCAGAAGCTGCGTTATTACTCTGAACTCCACCTTGATCTTCATCACAGTAGACCATAGTGTTGTTATTGCCATTTACACCACCTACCTGATCCAAATTAAAAACAAGTTTAATATCCAAAATACGATTATTCCCTTGATAAACAACATTATTTACATAATGAGTACTTCCTATCAGCCCTTGTTCTTCTCCGGAGAAATGAATAAACTTAATAGAGTATTCTGTAGGAACATCTTTTAATATTCTAGCTGCTTCCAGAATGATGGAAGTACCACTGCCATTATCGTTTACTCCCGGGCCCGTAATCGTGTCATAATGCCCACAGATAATGACATATTTATTAGGATAAACCGTTCCTGTTTTGGTAATGATTAAATTTTTGGATGTTGCATTACCGTAAGGAAAAGGATTTTCTGTAATCTGGTTTGCAGTATATCCATAAGAGAGGTACTTATTTTTAATCCAATTGAGAGCATTCTCATTAGCCGGTGTGCCGGTTTTCTTTATCCCCCAATTGGAAAATTCCTGTAGGTTGGTAATAATACCTGTTTGAGAAACGGCATCAGCTCTGTTTTTATAACTTTGTATAAAACTCTGGGCTCCTATAGAATGGGTTACTATAGCAGTTAGTAAAAAAGAAGTAATTTTTTTCATCGTGTTATTATTATAAAGCTTGCTAATACAGTTCTAAGAATGCAAGCAGGTTATTTCTCAATAATGATCTTCCTTGTAATAGCATTATTCTTTGTCGTTTTTACAGTGACCATATAAACTCCGTTGTGTAATGTCGTAGTATCAATATTATTTTTGTTTTCACTACGTAATAGTATATTCCCGGTCATATCGGAAATCTCAATATTGAAAGACTGGTCTTTTTGAGGAAAATCAACCGTTAATTGATTTTTAACTGGGTTAGGATATATATTTACAGTATCTGCACCCTTTTGTATAGGCGTTTCATTAGTTTTTAAAATGTTATTGGTAGTAGAAGCAACAGCAAAATGTTGTAGTGCACCTACAGCTGCTTTACCTACATTGAAGACATATACAGGGTCTATATTAGCAAAGGTGTCATTTGAACTGTGTTCATTCTCACTTCTGACATATTCATAGAAACCGGTAATTGTATACCCCTTAGCTTCAAAAGGCATATAATCTGAACTATAAGCATTAGAAATTGAAGTTTGAAGTGGAGAATAAAGCCCGGTACATACCGCCAATTCTTGTGTTACAGCCGCTGAAGCTGCATTATTACCAGATTGTCCACCAGTATCTTTTTCACATATAATAGTATTGTTATTATTTCCCAATTGTCCACCTACCTGGTCTATATTAAGAACCAACTTTATGTCTAATTTACGTGTATTTCCTTGATAAGCAACATTGTCTGCGTAATGATAACTTCCATATAGTCCCTGTTCTTCTCCGGAAAAATGGATAAACTTGATAGAATATTCAGTAGGAACATCTTTTAATATTCTCGCCGCTTCTAAAAGAATAGAAGTTCCACTGCCATTATCGCTTACTCCAGGCCCTATTATAGTATCATAATGCCCACAAATAATCACATACTTATCAGGATATACAGTTCCGGTCTTAGTAATAACAAGATTTTTAGAATTTGTACTTCCAAAGCTGAATGGATCTTCCACAATCTGATTTGCGGTGTATCCGTAAGAAATATACTTATTCTTCAGCCAGTTAAAAGTATTGGTATTGGCAACGGATCCTGTTGTTTTTACGCCCAGGCTTTCAAGGCTGGTAAGATTGTTTGTAATATTTGCCTGAGATACCATATCTGCTCTGGTTTTATAAGATGGGATAAGGCTTTGAGCTCCAATGTTTTGAAGGGCTAGGGAGGTAAATAAAAAAACAGCGGTCTTTTTCATGTATCCAATTGAATTATTTTTCAATTGCTAATATAAGAATTAATCACTATTTAATATTGATAATTGATGTTATAAATTCCTATTTAACTGATTTTTCAATAATAAAATAACTTATTATATTGTTTATCTTGAAATTAGTTTTAAAATCATTTATTATTGGATATCTGTTGATTTTTTATACTAAGCGATTTCTTTTTATAGTATGATGACCAAAATAAAAATAATAAGGCTGCTTTAAACAGCTTTATCGTTTAATAGACCGTAATGTAAAAGAAGTTGATTTAGATTTTTACTACAAAAAGAGTGTTTAAAAGGAAAGACTCTGCCCAGTTTATAGATATACATAAAACAAAAAATCCTGGGCAAAGCCCAGGACTATATTGATAACAAAAATAGTATTCTACATTATTTTACTTGATCTACAACAGCTTTGAAAGCTTCAGGGTGATTCATTGCTAAATCTGCTAAAACTTTTCTGTTAAGCTCAATGTTGTTCTTTTTAAGAGCTCCCATAAATTGAGAGTAAGACATTCCGTGCTCTCTAGTTCCCGCGTTGATACGAGTGATCCAAAGTGCTCTGAAGTTTCTTTTCTTCTCTTTTCTACCACGGTAAGCATATTGCATTGCTTTTTCTACCGCGTTTTTAGCTACAGTCCAAACGTTCTTTCTTCTACCGAAAAAACCTTTAGCTTGCTTAAAAATTTTCTTTCTGCGAGCTCTTGAAGCTACTGCATTTACTGATCTTGGCATAATTTAAATTGTTTTTTTGAAAAGGGCGGCAACTGATGTTACTCTTATTTGCACCGTTTCAGGGTTAAAATTTTGAATTTGTTTTTGAATTCTTATAAACCGAATATAGATTTATAAAAACTACTTAATTGCTAATTGACGTTGAACGCTTTTCTCGTCCACTTTAGCTACGTAAGAAGTGCTAGTAAGATTTCTCTTCTGCTTAGTTTCTTTCTTAGTTAAGATGTGGCTTTTGTAAGCGTTTTTTCTTTTGATCTTACCTGTTCCAGTAAGAGCAAAACGTTTCTTAGCACCTGATTTCGTTTTTAATTTTGGCATTGTTTTGCTTTTTTATTGTTTTTGTTATCAATATCTGTTTTGGCTACCCCTAAAGACGTTAGGAATAATAGTTTGCAAAATTACGAAAAAAAAGTAATATACGAAAGGATTTTTTAAGTTTCAAAGAGAGGTCTGTTATATTAATGCTGTGAATGTGTCAATAAAGAAATTCGTCTATTCATCTTAATATAATCTTTTTCTATCTGTGATTTGTTGTTGAATGGTAAGACGTAAATGTAATATCAATGTATTTCTTTCGATAAAAAAAGAGATTTCCTTCTCGTTCTGCTCATTCTATAGACTTTTTTATAAATACAAAATCCCTCATTGATGGTGAGGGATTTTTTTGCTATTATTTCTTAAAAGGGTGCTTTGAGTTTGTGAAAAATGGGGTGTTTAATTACACTTTACCATAATTGTTTTATTTGTCCAATTGCCGTGGCCTCCTTTTGCTTTAATTTCAATTTTGTATTCTTTGCCTGCTTCTGCAGGAAAATTTTTGATCAGACTATAATCGAAACAAAATTTATTGTCCTTAAAATCTAAAATAGGAACACCGTTATTAGAATTGACCTCGGTAACTAACAGTTCTTCATTCATGATAGAATCTCCATCATCAAAGATCTTCGCATTTATTTCAATAGTAGTATTTCCATTAAAAATTTGATTATTGTAAGGAGTCATAATTTCAATTCTCGTATAGTTATCCTTATTGCCACAAGAATTAAATGAAATAATGATCATTATTAAATAAAATAGATATGTGATTTTCACTTTGATATATTTAATTACAAATATCTGTCAAATTGCAATATTTTAATTCATTATTATAAACAATATTCAAAGTATTTTTAATATTCATAACACTAATGAATTTTAACCCGTTTAACAAGTGTATTTTTTAAGATTTAATGAACTCCAAAAGATCCCTGTTAATCGTTTCAGCTTCTGTGGTAGGCATACCATGAGGAAAACCGGGATAAGAAATTAATTTCCCGTTTTTAAGTAGAGTAGCCGCTACTTTTCCTGTCGTTTCAAAAGGTACGATCTGATCATCCTCTCCATGCATCACCAAAACCGGTACCTCTACACTTTTAAGATCTTCAGTGAAATCTGTTTCGGAAAAAGCTTTTACACAGTCGTAGTGAGCTTTGATGGAACCATTCATCCCTTGTCGCCACCAGTTTCTTTGAATCCCTTCGGATACTTTTGCTCCTTCTCTATTATACCCGTAAAATGGAAAAGTGATATCAATAAAAAACTGTTGCCTGTGATTTGCCGTATTGTTTCGGATATCATCAAAAACAGAAATTGGAACTCCATTAGGATTATTCTCATTCTGAACCATGATTGGAGTTACCGCACTTATCAATACGGCTTTAGCAACTCTTCCGTTTCCATGTCTTGCAACATATCGGATGACTTCACCACCACCTGTAGAATGTCCCACATGAATGACATCTTTCAAGTCTAGTGCTTCCACAATTTCCAGTACATCAGAAGCGTAGGTATCCATATCATGTCCGTAAGGAGTCTGTTCAGACCTTCCATGACCTCTTCTGTCATGAGCAATGACTCTGTAACCTTGTTCTAAGAAGAAAAACATTTGCGCATCCCAATCATCACTGGATAATGGCCATCCATGATGAAAGAAGATGGTTTGTCCTTTTCCCCAGTCTTTGTAATAGATTTCTGTTCCGTCTTTTAATGTAAGTGTGCTCATAGGTTCTTATTTTTATGATTAATAAAATGCTTGATTCGTTTTAACATTTACAAATGTAGATGGAAAACTTTTCCAATACCTTGATCTAAGATAATATATTGTTTAGAATATAAAAAAATCAAAAGAATCATTAATGGTAATGTAATATAGAGAGGGTGATTTGTTTTTTAAGTAAAAATGTAACATCCATTTTATGATGTATAAAATATAGCTGATAATCGGGATTGTGTTGTTTTTGGTATCTCTTTAATATTGGTACATATTTTAGAATATGAAAACAATAGTATGCAATATCCTTTTCATGTTGGTTTCAGTTACAGCTTGTACACAGGAAAAAAAAGATAATGTACCACTAGTCCTTTCAAAAACAAAGATGATCAATAGTGTCCCGTTTTTAACCCAACAGAATAATTTTGTATATGTTGATAAAACAAGTCTGAAACCAATCAGCCAACAAAAGTTCCAAAGTGCATCAGTATTTACTCCTACAGGATTTGCTGTTGTTGAAAATGACAAGGATCAGTATGCAGTAGTAGATGAAAGTGGAAAAATAGTTTTGGGCTTTTCGTCCAGTCAAATCGGTTTAAATGTTGTCAATGGACTTACATTTTATAAAAAAGACATCGAATACGAAAAGAAAATGCCGGTCTGGAAATGGGATTGGAATATTTTAGGAGGCGATATAAAGAAAGAGCAGACTTACCATAAAATAGAAATAGGAATTATAGAGAGCCAACAAAGCTTACTTGTTGTAGACATTCCGTACTTAGAGGATAATTATTATCTCAATTTTGTTTCTGTAGACGAGAACCATGTATTTTGGAACGAAAAACTTTATGAAATCAAAAAGAACCGTTTACATAAAATTGAAAACAATATTGCAGAGCTGTTAGAAAATAAACGGTGGCTCAAAGGTTCAAATACAGAATTTTCAATGTATGAATTGAATCAGAAAAAAGCAGTTCACAGCGGATTAAAAGGCTCTGAAACACTTTCACTTCAGTTTGGAAAAGAAACCATTACACTGAATGACGTTAATAAAGAAAGATATACACCGGAAGTACCTAAAATTTTAATAGATAGCAAAACCAATGATGCTTATATTTTCCCACAATATGAAAAGGTATTTCCCAAGAGAATCACAAAAGCAACACCTTCACAGATTGACTTCATTAAAAAAGTTTCCTTAGTGTATTCTATTACCAATTCACCTTATTTTTTGTTAGGAGTCTTCAATTATGATGAGAATATCTGGGCATACGATTGGCTTTATATGGATATAGAAGGTAATGTCACAGATGCTATCGGTACATACAACTTTAATGTTCTGGATCAGGTCGGGAATTTAGTCTGGCCGGATAGAAAAATGATTTTACCAGATCAGTTCATCAACAAAAACTGGAAATTTGGAAAGATTAATTTTTATACAGGAATGAATGATTCCTATCTTATCCGAATTGAAGATGAAAAACAACAGAGAACCATGGGTTTGTGGAATCGTCGTGAAAAACACTGGGAGATAAAACCCGATTATTATGATATCTCCGTTTTGGATACAGAAAGGCAGATCTACGCACTTCAGAAAGAACAGGATGGATTATACATACTTTTTGACAATAAGAATAAGAAAAATATAGGATCAAAAGCCTATAAATCCATCAATTCAGATGGTTTAGTGAGTGTTAAATCTGTTTCAGGACAAATGGTGTATTACTATATTGACATTTATTCTGGTAAAGAGTATAAAGATTGATATAATGGAGCTGGAAGTTACTTTCAGGTGTGATTAGTTTGTTGTAGTCACTATAATTTATTTAAAAAAATGAATCGTTATTTTATGATTTCTATAACTTCCAACTTCAGACATCCTGCTTCCTGCCATTCTAACTCCCAACATTAAATATTTAAAATATGCTTTCATCCGCGGATCTACATTTAGAAAGAGCTTTATTGATAGCTGCTCTGATGATTTTTTTCGGAGCAGGATTTTTTTGTATGCTCCTTGTTTTTATTATTAATTCTATCCAAAAGAAGCAAAAAAATGCACGCTATTACTTTTTTTTGTTTCTGGTTTCAGGAACGATTGCTCTGAGTTTAGGTGCTTTTTATTTCTCTATGATGCTGATAAGTTAATCTAAATCCAAATTCTTTCATCCCTCAAATCCTATAAAAAACCACCGTTATCAGGGATATCCGTATCCGAAACCTTTTATTATCTTTATTTCGAAGATGTATTAAAAATAAGAGGGTGAAACATTTTTTGATTTTTACTTCGCTTTTTGCGCTGATTAGCTGTAAAACCAGTTCCCAGAAATTGAAAGTTACAGCTATTTATACAGAACCTAAAAGGGTTACAAAAGAAGTTTCGACAACTGGAAAAACTCATACATATACAACACGTATGGCTGTTATGGAGCGCTTTGATCCGAAGGTCTTTATGCTTTCCAGAAATGCTGAAATTCTACAATTTCGTATACAGGGAAATATCAGTTCCGGTGGCCACACCATTCATCAGGTAAGAAAAATTCGTTTTGAAAAAGGAACGCAAAATGGGAACATCATTACACTGAAATATTATGTAGAGATCAAAAAGATCCCAGGTAAAGAAAGTGCTAATGTCCAGGGCTATAATTATACCAATGATGAAACCTACAAAATACCAAATGATGTTAAAATCATAAGAGTTGAATTGTACGAAGACAGAATTAATGATGATTTAGGCTCCAATCCCAAACTTATTGCTCAACAAACCTTTAATTTCTTTGCAAAAATATAAAAAGTAATATCACAAATTTTTGAAGATAAAAACGGGTTATTTAATCTGGGCAGAATAAAGACTACAGAACAAAAATTAAAAAAGGTTATGCTTGAAGAATTTATAAAATTGATTAAAAAAGCAGAAATACTAAAAGAGGAGCCTGTTTTTTACGGCTCTAATTCTGAAGAGAATATCAGCAAAGTAGAGCATACTTTACAGCTGAAGTTTGATGATTTTTTGAGAACTTACCTGCTTGTATTTGGTGGTGGCGGAATTCCTGATCTACTGCACACCAATGGAATTTTACCGGCAGATCCTCTGAGTGACAATATGTACACGCTTTATGGTGCGACGGCTTATGCTCGTCAGGAATTTCAATTACCCGATAATTTTTTGGTTATCAATTCTAATTTCCCTTCTGATGTTCTGGTTTTAGATACCCACTGTGGAATTATATACAATTATGAGATGCTTTCACAAAACAGGAGTTCAACACTGTATCCCAATTTTGAGAATTACCTTTTAACAGAGTGGAATGCTCTTATTGAAGAATACTAAACTTAACTTAACATACCCATCCATTAATAGTATGAAAAAAGAATTAGCAAACCCGCCATCGGATGAACGTGATCGTGAGCTGTGGATGCAGCATGGAGCAGGATATATTGTTTTCGAAAATATCCGAAAATATGCCATTGGTAAAATACCATCAGAAATAGATGAAACCCTTCGTGAAGCTCATTTAAAGACCATCGACAATACGATTTATGGAATGATGATGCAAATGGATGGAATTTTTAATCCGTTAGAAAATGAAAACTATCGTCTGGCCTTAGAATCTCATATTGTCCTATATAAAGAAGATGAAATAATAGAAGAACTAAACACCATTGATGGTGATGGAATGTGCATAGGATTTCATGGATGGATGGAAAATGATTTTGGAAGCGATGAAGTGGTAACTCATAATGACTGAAAAAAAGAATTTTGATTTTGAAAAATCAGCATTACCGATTGAAAATACAACCCGGAAAACCTTTCAGAAAATGAACAAGTCAAAGTTTAAAGAACTAAAAACCCCGGAAGAACTACATTATCTGGCTACTCATCACAATTGGGATGATGGTACAAACGTTTTACAATGGATTGCGGAAAGCCCTGTTTGCAGTGAAGCTACTGCCTTAGAACTATTCTGGATGGCTCAGCCACAGGATTTTCAGCAATATAAATTAGGTCAAACGCTTAAAGATGTATCCCAAAATGGAGTGTTTACTCTGTTAAAAACACTCCTGAAAAATTATTCCAACGGCTTTTATCAAAAAACAGATATTCAGTTTGATCCAACATTACTGTATGAAGGTGAATTCATGATTCCGGATTGGATTTTTCAAAAAACAAACGGCGAAGAAACATATATTTATTACGAAGAAGACGATGTAGACTTATGGTTTGACAGAGAATGGGAAAAGAATATCAGAGGGGCTGAATCTGCTATAGAACTATTCAATATTGCTTATTTTATAGAAGAACCGGAATATGCAGCACAGATCTTACTACACCGTCTATGCGATAAGGGGATTGAAGTCTTGGTATTCTGGAGATTGTATACCGAATGTTCGGTGTATACCCATACAAACACAATGCTACAGGGAATTATCAATAATATTGTAAACAACAAATATCCGGAAGTACTGAGTTATAATCCTAAAACCGACAGAAAGGTTGATTACAAAAAGGAAAAAATAGCCTGGGAGATCCCCGAAATATTTAGAAAAACTGTTTAAAATATACTTATGACTACTTTACAAGACTTAGAAAAAGAATATAATTTCACCTATCCTGAACTTTACAAAGAGTTGTATGCTGATAAAATGCTCGATTGGGGGATAGAAGGAAATGGCTGGTATACTAGTGTTTTTCCTGCTTTAAAAGAAAACCCACCTTTGCTTTTATTTGGAAACGATATTGAAATCTGGGATCCAATTGTTTATCAGAACGGAATCAGGGAGATTATTAACCATGAAGTATATGATATTAATCCTAAATACCGGATGGTTCCTTTTGCAAAAAATGGGGCAGGAGACTTGTATGTTTTTCAATTGGATATGGAAAGCAACGGTGAAGTTCCCATTACTTTTTTTGGCCATGATTCAGATGCTGAAATTCTAGCTAAAAATCTTCAGGATTTTATCTTCAGACAACTTTTAGAATCTTTAACAGAAATGGATGAATATTCTATGTTTGAAGGGGATTCTGAAGAGGAAATCAAGATTCATCTGCAAAACCAATTAAATACACATCGGAAATACTTAACCCAGAAACACATTGAGATTTTAGAAGAACTTTATACACGTGATATTTTTGAAAACACCTATAAAACGCCTAATGGTGGCGAATTTGAAGCTGTAGGGCTTTTGACTTTTGATGAACTTGAAAATATTATTAATCAGGAAATTGCTTTTGAAAAATTAAATACAAAATTCGATTACCTTGAATAAGTAACTAGAAAAATGATGACAATGAAAAAGATTTTTGTTTTCCCTTTTCTGTTTGCGGTGTTGACTATGATATTCAGCTGCCAAGAATCTGCACGGAAAAAAACAAACTTCCAAAATTATCTGAAAAATACGGAATGGATTGTAAATGAGGGCGGACTTATCACTCCGGATGGAGGGAAAAAGTATGAGCTATCTCCAAGAGATACTGCATTGATCTTCAATTTTCATGGGGTAAACTTTTCAGATGCAGAGCATTTTAATAGTTATGATTCCTGGCAATGTGGAAACGATTGTTTTACAGGAGTATACGGGAGGTATTATTTCATAGAAAAGAACCGAATACAAATGGAAGTCGATAGTATTAGGAAGTCTGAGTTCTGTGATACCCCCACAAAGATTTTCAAACCATCAAAAACCATGTCTTTCGATCTTGTAAAAAAAGAAGGCCAGTTACAACTTATAAGAAAATAAAATGACAGATTTAATCAAAATTTTCCCGGAATATGAAGAGGTGTTTTATGATGACATGGAGAATCATAAAAAATATTTTCTTCCGATTTGTTCAATTAATTTAAAAATCATTAATCCATCAGAAGATCAATGGCTGCATATTGTTTCTGTAAAGGAAATTTATGATGGCTGCGTTGGAGAAGATAAACCGGAATATCATACAAAATATACCAAAGCAGATATGTTTGGCTTTGATGTGATTGATGGTAAATACAAATTTGATGCAGATTGGAATTATTTTTCTGCCCATACCGAAATTTCTCCGGAAGATTATGGAAATAAGCATTCAGATTTAGAGATTGAATACAATATGAATGAGGCAATGTATCAATTGAAAAAAGAATATTACCAAAAACATCATAAGCTTTATGATAAAGATTTCAATCGGCCGGGTTTAGAGGTTTATGACATTCGCCGCTTAGAGCGTTTACGGAACCTTACAGTTGAAGACTTGGAGAAAGATGGGTATTCAGAATATGCTGAGGAACGTTTGCAAAATAAAATTTTCGGGATTTTTGAAGAACTTAATACCAATGCGCTCCCCTTAGAAGAATGTAATTTCGGAGGTGAAAACCTCATTGAAAAACCCTTTAAAACTGACGGAACCCTGATGGATTATATTGCATGCTTGGAAGGTTATGATTTTCAACAAAATTCGGCAGATCAAGTATTTTTATTTTATGACAAAGAACTTAAAAAAGCGGTTATTTGTTTAGAATACACTTAATCTGTTAAATAACATATCCTTGACAAGGATAAAATAGTAATTTTAGTAAAGATGCGGTGTTTAAAAAATGAAAAAAATCTTTCGAAGCGGCACTCTTTTACTGAACAGCATCGTTTCAAAATGGAGTAGAAGTATTTTACTTATATTTACGTTCTTTACGACAATAAAACTTAATAAAGAGAAGGGTTTGAGGTACAGGTTGTTATTTATATTGACGGTGTTGATTTGTCCGTTTTTTGTTCAGGCACAAGAGATTTTAAGCAAATTAGAGAAGGAGTATAACAATGCTTCCAACCAAACTACAGAGCAGTTGAGTCTGGCTCCCAAATATGCTACTGCCTTATTCTTCCATAATTTTAAACCGAAATCTTATCAGATTTTAGCCCATAATATTTCCATTGCCACCAAGCAATCCGATGGAAAGTATGCCACTATTTTGTATGCTGTTCAGGCCATGAACTACAGACTTGATAATAAAGAAATTGAATCCGCAAAAAGTCTGGAAATGGGAAAGGTTTATAGCTTAAAAACAAATAGCAATGAAGCAAAAGGCTATCTGGAATATGCAAGAGGCTGGATTCTCACCCGTAATAATAAAATCACCGATGCTGTTGTTGCTTATCTCAAGGCAATTAACTATTATGAAAACTCACCTACAACTTCTACACTATACGGAAGATACGGAAATACGGCTAAAGAACTATCTGCAATTTATGCTGACTTGAACGAATTTCAGCTTGAAGAAAAATATAGCAAACAGTTTCTATTGTTAGCATCCAAACAAAATGATCCCAATCTGATCTTCGATGCCTACATGAGAATGGGGTATATGTATGAACAGAAATATGTCCAAAGCCCATCTGATATCCAGTTTAGAAATAAAGCAGAACAATATTATGTGCAGGCAATTACCACCTTTAATAAACATAAGGGGGCTATGCTTAATAAGAGCAATCTTTCTTATGCAGCCATTAATCTAGCCAATTTGTACATTGAGTTTAATCCTGATAAAGCTATGCAATATGCTCAATTAGCCAATAAGGTGAGCCTGGAAACGGGTGATGCTATCCATATTGCATCTTCATTTGGAATTTTGGCTGAACTTGCTATACAGAATAAAAATTATGATCTCGCTAAGTCTTATTTCCTGAAGGCCTCGATGGAAATTGGAAAAAGTCCTGTTAGAAACCATAATATAGAACTTTCTATCCTTGAATCTTTATCCAGAGTAAGTGAAGAGCAGGGAAATTACAAAGAAGCATTAACGTATTATAAAAGTTATGTAGATAAATATAAAAGCGTTTATGACCAGGAAAAATTAGATATTACCAAAAGATTAGAATCTCAGTTTGAAAAAGAAAGACAAGAACAGAAATATATAAAGCTGCAGCTGGAAAGTGATAAAAAAGCACAGGAGATTAAGCTGATCAATATCCTTCGTGCCCAACGTGAGCAGGTGTATAACAACTTAAAACTGGTGGAAGAAAATCAGCGGGAAAGACTAAAATTTTCAGAGCTTGAATCTGAGAAAAAAGAGCAGCAGCTTCGTCTGGCAAAACTGGAAACCCAACAGAAAAACAACGATATCAACAGTTATAAAAAACTGTTGGCTTTCAAAGAAAAGATCAATACCTATTATATTGTCTTTATTTTCATATTTATTATTTTGATTTTCTTGTTACTGTATGCGAATAAACAACGTTTAAAGTCGATTAAGCAGAGAGATGAACTCCATGCTCTGGCCATGGAAAAAGAAAAACAAAATTCCAAAATATCTACACTTACGGCATTGCTTGAAGGCCAGGAAAAGGAGCGTGGCCGTTTAGCCCGTGATCTTCATGATGGATTAGGAGGGTTACTTTCAGGAACTAAGCTCCAATTGTCTATTTTAGATCCTCATCAATCCGAAAATATAGAAGATGGAATTTCAAAATCAATCCATCAGATTGATGGTGCTGTAGAAGAATTAAGACGTGTTGCCCATAATTTAATGCCCGATTTATTGATGAAATATGGTTTGGTAGCAGCTATTCAGGAGTTTGCTTCCAGAATGTCTAATAGTGCATTAAATATCCATACAGAATTTATCAATTACAGTAATTCCATATCAGAAGAAAAGCAGTTGCTTATTTATAGAGTCATTCAGGAATTGGTAAATAATGCCATCAAACATGCCAAAGCCTCTGAAATTATTATTCAGATCAGCGAGGAAGAAAATATATTGAACCTTACTGTAGAAGACGATGGTAAAGGATTTGATATTGCCAGCTTAGACTTTAGAAAAACAGCAGGTTTTCATAATATAGAATCAAGAGTCCAATTTTTAAAAGGAACGATGAATATCACCTCACAATTAAATATTGGAACCAGTATAGAACTTCAAATTCCTACTCATTAAACATGATAAAAGTAGCCATAACAGATGATCACCCACTTCTATTGGAAGGGTTGAAAAATATTTTAGGAAATAACGATAATATAGATGTTGTAGACTGTTTCAAAAACGCTGCAGAAATGAATGCAGGTTTGAAAAAACAGGCTGTCGATATTTTGTTATTAGACATCAATTTAGCAGATACCAACAGTATTGAACTGATAAAGCCTTTAAAGAAAAAATATGAGAACCTTCAGATTATTATGCTGAGTGTTCACAATGAATTGCCTGTCATAAACAGTACTTTGGCAGAAGGTGCTTTAGGGTATATTCAAAAGAACGCTTCAGTTTCCGAAATCCTGGAAGGTATTCATACCGTATATTCTGGTAACAAATTTTTATGTTCACAGACTAAGTCTGTTTTGGAGAAAAAATCGGCTGATGGTTTGAATCAGGTTCCTAAATTAACCCGAAGAGAAAAGGAAATTCTTGCTGAAGCAGCCAAAGGACTTACCACCAATCAGATGGCAGAGAAGCTTTTTATCAGCCCTCACACTGTAGAAAGCCACAGAAAAAATCTGATTGAGAAATTTCAAACCTCTAATCTTAGTTCTGCGATTAAGCTGGCCATAGAATATGGCTTGATTATCGAATAATTTAAGGTAAACGAATTTCCACAGATTTCGCGAATGATATTGCAAACATGATGGATAATTACCCTTCCCAAAATAATAATACAGCAAAAAGGTCTGCTTACATCGTTAAAGCAGACCTTTTTTATATAGATTTAAAATTAGGTGTTCAATTATTAATCTTTAAATCTCAGTGTAGCCTGAAACAGGCTTTTCTTTCCGATTAAATCATATTCAGCGTTATATTCAGGCTGGTACATCAATAGATAAACTCTGTCGTTAAGATCCTTTAAGTTGATAGGCTGATCTACCATGATATCATAAAACCTTGTAATCGTACGGGTAGCTGTCCATTGTTTTAAAGTCCCTTTAGGATTTTTATCGAATCTGTGATCTTTAGCATCTGTGTAATACCAATAGGAAGGTGCAGAATCCATCAAAAACATTTCTTTATCCTTATTATACATTTCTTCAGCCATACCTGTACTCTGAAACCATGGAACCTCAGTATTAAAAACTCCTAGTGCCCCTGCATAGATATCTTTATTCGTTGTTGCTCCTACTAAAAAACCTTCAAGATTATTCGCTGAAAACTCAAACGCAAAAGGTGATTTTTTAAGATCATAAACATCATTTACGGGTTCAATTACTTTTCCATCCTGTTTAACCACTACTTTTAATGTTTGTGCGAAAGTCATAAAACTTAGTAAACAAAAAAGAAATGTTAAGCCTATTTTTCTCATGGTATATCTTTAAATAACTGATGCAAAGATATCAGACTTTATCAGCATAAACACTGGCTGGTTTCAGGGGTTTTTCCTTTATTCAAAGCCAACTTTACAATAGATTAGCCTTTAACTGAATTTTGATGAAAGCGGTCTTTTGCTTTTTACCTTGAGTAGGAGCTGAGTTTACAGGGTACACTTCGGCATAGAAGGTTTCATTATTTACCCAGAAAGCTTTTGTTTCGTCAGCAATTTTGAAATTAGTAAAGTTGACATATAAAAGGGTTTCCTGATGAAGGCTTTGCTTCATGTATTTATTGATTTCAAAATTACTTCCTACCTCACTATTTGAAGAGATGGAAGAGATCCAGTTCTTATTGGGAAGAATCTGTGGATATCCTCCTGTAAACAGAGCAAAATCTGCTGTTGACTTTACATTATAAAAAGAGTAGTATACATCTGTAGTCTCTACTGAATTTTCTTTGAAAACCTCCAGATGCAGGTAAGGGGACTGCCCAATATATTCATTGGATAAAGTACCATCTGCCGTAGATACATTTTCATGTTGTACAATCACGATTTCTTTTGAGTTTTCGGTTTGTATCCAATTGTCACCTTTTAATTGTATCTGAGGGTTTTTTACTAAAACTTCATTAATTTTATTTTTAAAAGCTGCCGTAAATTCCTGTTCTGAAACCTCTGTTATAGTCCCATATTTATTGAATGACTTATTTTTCGAATCATAAGATCCTTTGAATGTGCTGCTTCGGATCTGATAAAGATCCACTCCCTGTAAAGTAAGGTCAAATGCTGCCTTAAATTCTGATTTCAATACAAAAGCCTCGATGCTGTTTGAAATATTATTATTAATGCTATAATGAATAGAGTAGAAGTCCTCAAACTCTTCAAACCCATAATAATTATCAAGCTTATTGTAAGCTATTTTAAGATGGGCAGCGTCTTTATTTGGTGTTACAAAAAACTGAACAGAATCTAGTTTGGAAGAGAGTTGAAAGGGGACATCCTGTACATTATCGACCCCTTTTATCTTTTTAAAATCAGCAAATGTTATGATCTTTTGTCTAACTTCAGTTCCTGCTTTATTGGTTTCCGCTGTTTTATTTTGCTGGTTGCATCCTATAAATACAACCATAGATGATATAAAGAATTGATTTAAAACTTTCATTCTATATTTTTTTGGCAAATGTATCAGTATTCAAAACAGCAGCCAACAAAACCTCTGAATATGGCCAATAAATAGCTGAAAACAGGGATGTTTTAAAAGCTATATTTTCGACATTTTTGCCAAAGATAAAACTAAGTATTGAGAGTAGATGAAAAACGTAATAACCAGCTTTTCAGTTGTCCTAATGATGCTAGCTTCCTGTTCACCTGGGACAGAAAAAAAAGTAAACAAAGCAGATTCAATAGCTGTAAAAGCAGATACTGTTTCTAAGCGTACTTCGGAAAAAAATGCGGTTACAAAAGTAGAATTATCAAGTGATCTTTCATCACTGGTTCCTATTGATGTATTGGATACAAAAAGCACAAACGTCTATGATAAATATGGTGTAGAGTTCTCCGGAAACTGTTATTCATGTGATTTAGCAAGTCTATCAGTAACAAAGGATAAAATCAAATGGAGCAATGTGTGTGATGAAAAGGATACTTTTGAAATTAAAGACTTCTCCTTTTCCGGCGAAGGAAACAAGATCATTTTGAAAACACCAGAGAGAACATATATTTTAACCCAGATCGATAAAGCACCCATTTATGAGCTGGTAGTAGAAGGACAAAAACTTGAATTGACTAATAAGAGATTGTCCAAATATTTTACCACCAAAAAAGCCTTACCGCTTTTTAAAGAACATGATTGTGGTGATTTTGAAGGATAGAAACTAACAAACCTTATGGGAGAGGAATCATGGTTTAAACTCCATGAATTCTCTCTTTCTTTTTGTAAGAAACTTTTTTCCATGTAAATTTTTATAAAAAAAACCTCAAAGTAATTTGAGGTTTTTATATGTAAAATAATGACTTTATTATTTTGCTGGTTTTTTAGGACTCATCATCATAATCATTCTCTTTCCTTCTAGTTTAGGAAGTTGATCTACTTTACCAACATGCTCTAGTTCCTGAGCTAGTTTTAAAAGCAAGATTTCTCCCTGGTCTTTAAAGATAATCGAACGTCCTTTAAAAAATACGTAGGTCTTCAATTTAGAACCTTCTTCAAGGAATTTCTCAGCATGCTTCTTCTTGAATTCGTAATCATGATCATCTGTCTGAGGTCCGAAACGGATCTCTTTTACAACCACCTTTACTTGCTTAGCTTTAAGTTCCTTTTGCTTTTTCTTTTGCTCGTATAAGAATTTTTTATATTCCAATACTCTCGCAATGAAAGGTTCTGCCTTGTCAGAAATTACTACTAGATCCAATTCTTGTTCCGCAGCAATTTGTCTTGCTTTGTCAATTGGATAAATTCCTGGCTCTACGTTATCGCCCACCAAACGAAGCTCTCTCACACGAATTTTATCGTTGATCAAGTGTAAGTCCTCCTGTACAGGACGTCTTTGTGGGCCCCTGTTGTTAAATCTTTGTGCTATTGTATTATAATTTTATTGGTTAACTACTTATTTATTGAGTTAAAGTATTGAGAGCTTACTTATTAATCTCTCAATACTTTAATTTTTTTTATTAAACTGCTGCCTCTTTTTTGAAGTAAGCTGCAAAATCTTCAAGATTCATGACTCCAAGATCTCCTTCTCCACGTCTTCTTACAGAAATAGTCCCTTCTTTCTCTTCATTTTCTCCTACTACAAGCATGAAAGGAATCTTCTTTAATTCAGCATCACGGATTTTTTTACCCGTTTTCTCGTTTCTGTCATCAATCTGACCGCTAATATCGTGATTTTCCAAAAATTGTGAAACTTTTTTTGCATAATCTACATACTTTTCACTAATTGGAAGAATGATAAACTGATCAGGGCTTAACCATAATGGGAAATCTCCGGCAGTATTCTCCAATAAGATCGCGATAAAACGCTCCATTGAACCGAAAGGTGCTCTGTGGATCATTACCGGTCTGTGTTTCTCATTATCATTTCCGATATAGTGAAGATCAAATCTTTCCGGTAAGTTATAATCTACCTGGATCGTTCCAAGCTGCCATTTTCTTCCTAATGCATCTTTCACCATGAAGTCTAGCTTAGGTCCGTAGAATGCTGCTTCTCCATATTCTACTACTGTTTTTAAGCCTTTCTTCTGAGCTGCATTGATGATCGCGCTTTCCGCTTTCTCCCAGTTTTCATCAGAACCAATATACTTTTGCTTGTTTTCAGGATCTCTTAATGATACCTGAGTTACAAAATCTTCAAACCCTAAAGATTTGAATACATAAAGCGTAAGGTCAATTACTTTTTCGAATTCTTCAGAAAGCTGATCCGGAGTACAGAAAAGGTGAGCATCATCCTGAGTAAATCCACGAACCCTTGTTAATCCGTGAAGTTCTCCACTTTGCTCATATCTGTATACCGTACCGAATTCCGCATATCTTTTTGGAAGATCTCTGTAGCTCCATTGTGAAGTTTTGTAAATTTCACAGTGGTGCGGACAGTTCATTGGCTTCAATAAGAATTCTTCTCCTTCATTTGGAGTTTTAATCGGTTGGAAGCTGTCTTCTCCATATTTATCCCAGTGTCCTGAAGTTACATACAATTCTTTTGCTCCAATGTGTGGAGACATTACAAATTCATAACCTCCTTTTTTCTGAGCATCAGAAAGGAAATTTTCCAATTTTCTTCTTAAAGCAGTTCCTTTTGGTAACCATAAAGGTAAACCAGCTCCTACTTTTTCAGAGAATGCAAAAATTCCAAGTTCTTTACCAAGTTTTCTGTGGTCTCTTCTTTTAGCTTCTTCTAATCTTTCAAGATATTCAGTAAGATCTTTCTGTTTAGGGAAAGAAATACCATATACTCTTGTCAACTGAGGATTTTTTTCATTTCCTCTCCAGTAAGCTCCTGCTGCATTTAAAATCTTAACCGCTTTTACAATTCCTGTGTTAGGAATATGTCCTCCACGACATAAATCGGTAAAGTTATCATGAGTTACAAAAGTGATTTCTCCATCATTAAGATTAGAGATCAATTCTACTTTGTAAGGATTGTCTGCGTATGTTTTTAAGGCATCTTCTTTGGAAACCGGATATAAAGAGAAAGTAGAACCTTTTTTAGCGTTCTCAAGAATTTTCTTCTCAATCTTCTCAAAATCCTTTTCAGATAAGCTTTCATCACCGAAGTCTACATCATAATAGAATCCGCTTTCAATAGCCGGCCCGATAGTCAATTTAGCATTAGGATAAAATTCAAGGATAGCCTGCGCCAAAAGGTGGGCAGAAGAATGCCAGAAAGCTTTCTTTCCAAGATCATCATTCCATGTCAAAAGTTGTACCGTAGAATCCGTGGTTATAGGCGTGGTCGTCTCTACTTGTTTGTCATTAACAATTGCGGAAATGGTATTTCTAGCCAATCCCTCGCTTATAGATTTTGCCACATCAAGGGGAGTAACTGCTCCCTCGAATTCTTTGACACTATTGTCTGGAAGTGTAATTTTTATCATTGTTTACTAAAAAATTTTAAGATGCAAAAATACGCATTTTTTACATAAAATACTATATTAGCACATATTTAGAATGATAATTAATATTATAGATGAAAAAGATATTCGTTGTTTTTGTTTCATTGGCTTCTACATTCACCTTTTCACAGAAAAAGACCTCTAAGTTTTCAGTAACTTATAATAAAAATGTAGAAACCTACTTTCTTGCGGAGATTCTTTCAGCAGAACACCGAAAAACCAATAAAGACTTTGAACTTTATAAAATAAAAGAATGTTCAGTATATCAACCTGTTGTAAAAAATGCTTTGGCTAAATACAATCATTTGAAAAATTCTGACATCGCTATTTTAACAGCAAAATTAAACGATGCTTTGATCGAAAAATTTGGTTCAGGAAATGATTTTTTGATGAAACCTCTGATGTATCATAAAGAATTTCCGGCAACTGGCTGGATCAATGAATATCAATTTCACAACAATAACCTAACCAAAGAACAGAACAAAGAAGCGACCGATTTAATTAGAAATTACCTTTCAGAACTCGCAAAATTCTACAAACAGGAAAATCTTGAACAGTTTTTTAAGGAAAATAAAGACTTTTACACAGGGGGAATAAACGAGTATAACAAACAAATTCCGGCTGGTTTTACTGATGCAATGGAACAGTTTTATGGTGAACATTTTAATCAATATACGATCCTTATCTCTCCCATAATGATGTGGCCCATTAACAATAATGAAGGAAGAGGAATTGCAGCGGATGTGGATTTAAAATCAGGAATAAAAAACATTTATGAGGTGGCAAGTCCATTTGTAAGAGTTGAAAAACAAGGTGAATTTGGCTATGATAATCAATTTCAGGCTCGATTTCTAAGCGTCCATGAATTTGGGCATTCTTTTGTGAATAAGGAAGTATACAAGCATAAAGATGTACTTGTAAAGTTCAAAGATATGTTTGAAAACTCAAAATTAAAAGAAGCGATGATCAAAACCGGAGGATATGGTGACTATCAGACTTGTGTGGCTGAGCATCTGGTGAGATTGGGGGAAATTCAGACCGCAAAACTTCAAAAAGATTTTGAAAGAGCAAAAAAACTGGAAGCCTATCACCTGAAGGAGAACTTTATTTTCCTTCCGCAGCTGGAAGAAAAGATTAAAGAATATAATTCGAACAGGAAAAAATACAAAACTTTCGGTGACTTTGTTCCACAATTGTTAGACGTTTTTGAAAATACAGATATTGAATCTATCAATAATATGTTGGCTCAAAACCAGTAATAAAAGCTATAAATTGCCCTCTACTATGAATACAATAAACATTGATCTACACTGTGATCTATTATATTATTTATTAAGATCAAATTCAACTCTTGATGATAAAGAAATAGGTTGTTCTTTACCTTATTTAAAAGAAGGAAATGTAAAACTCCAGGTGATGGCCATGTATGCTGGAACAGGAGCAAACAGTACTACAGAAGGTTTAGAACAAAGCAAAATATTTTCAAATCTAATTAAAAACGAAAACTTTTTCCTGTTTGACCCTAACAATTATAAAAATCCTGAGAATGAAAATCGGGTAGGAGTTATTGCTTCCATTGAAAATGCATCTGCTTTCTGTGATGAAAATGAATCGCTGGACTCCGGATTTAAAAAGTTGGAAACTATTATCGAAAATACACAAAGAGTACTTTATATTGGAATTACCCATCATTTAGAAAACCGTTTCGGAGGCGGAAATAATGCAACGGTAGGATTAAAAGAAGACGGGAAAATATTGATTGATTATATTGCAGGTCGTAAAATTGCCATAGATCTGGCACACACAAGTGATCAGCTGGCGTATGATATCTTCAATTATATTGATCAGAAGAATTATTCAATTCCTATCCTTGCAAGCCATTCCAATTACAGAACGATCTATAATAATAAAAGAAATCTTCCGGATGAATTAGCAAAAGAGGTTATTAACAGAAAAGGTGTTATTGGGTTAAACTTCATCAAGGATTATGTAGATCTTGAAAACCCTGAAAGGCTCTATGAACATATTCAATACGGGCTTGATCTGGGAGGTGAAGACAACATTGCCTATGGTGCCGATTATTTTTACTGGAAAGATCATCCGGACATCTCACGTCATCCGTTTTTCTTTGAAGAGCATTCCAATGCATCAGTTTATCCGGCTATCAATAAGGAAATTGAAAAAAGATTCTCTACAGAACTTGTAGAAAAGATCAGCCATAAGAACGTCTTAAACTTTATAGAGGCTATTTATCAATAGATTATTCTTAATTTTAAATCCGTATAACATTCTATGTATCCTTTAATTTGTAAACTTAATTTCTTTTTACAAACTAAAGGGCACATAGCTTTTTGTTACAAAATTTTAAATATACGTCACAGATTTTACAGGAAATTGGCAAGAGTAGTATATTCTAGCTTTTTCTTTTGTACCTCACTTTTCTTTTGATAATCTCAATGACATCCACATTCTGAACTTTAGATTGGATCCATCCATGAATGTCTATATAAAATAAAGATCTTCTGTAATATTCATTTTCAGAGAACTCTTCAAGCTTTTTATCAAACGTTTCAAATGCTTTTTGTCGCTGATCCGGCAACTGATTATTTACATTTTTAAAAAACTGAATGCTTTCAAAGTGAAATTCTTCAGGCTTTTTCATCTTTTTAGCGAATTTTAGCGTAGAAGCAATGAACTCATCATAGTCTTCATCATTTCCGGATTCATATTTGGACATTAAAATCAGTATCCTTGTATGGAATAACAAATCCTCCTGCACATTACCCTTTGATTCGATAACCCGCATAGAATATTCTATTGCCTTTTTATACATTTTACTTCCGAAAAACATAGCCGCCATTTTAAGGTAAAGGATCATAAAGTGGTGTTCATCAATTCTTTCCCTAAGCTTTTCCATTTTTAATTCGATTTCCGGAATAAGCTTTGTACCTGTGAAAAATTCCCCTTTTACGAAATGAATATTCATCAAGGTATTGTAATGGGTAAGGAAAATAAGAGACTGTAAATTCTCATTCTGAGCAAAGTTCTCAGCATTAACTCTACTATTGAATTCCTCAAAATTTTCTTCCAGAATATCAATATTTCCGTATAGAAACAAGATCTTTAAGAGGTAAGTATTCCCTTTAATATACCAAACCGGATGACTGAAAATCATTTCCGGATTTTTATGAAATAAGTCTACCCATTGATAAGCATATTTCAGCGTATATTTATAATCCTGTAACAACTGATTTTTCCAAACATGGGCTTTAAAATACCATAGTTTTTCGGTAAAATTCAGTTTGTCAAATCGTATATTTTTAATCTGAGCATTGAAAACCTCCAAAACTTCTTCACGGTCTGCATCATTTTTTACATACCCATGAGTAAGCATTTCACTATATAATTTCAATGAAAGATTGGATAATTTTGTGGTATATCGGTTTTGTTTACTTAATTCCTGGGACTGTCTGATAAGTTCTTCAGCACGGCCTTCAATACTTCTTGTAATGAATTGAGATTCAATTACTTTTTCAAGATCTATTACCTCGGAAGCAATACTTTTTTCGTCTAATTCCAGTGCAGATTGTTTGGTTTTATCCAGTATTTTCAGGGCTTGTTTGTAAAGTCCTTTTTGATATAGAATATTTGCAAAATCCAATTGTTCCCTAAGTTGAATCCGGTAGTTCTGATGGCTTGGGTTCATTCGAAGACTCACCAGAATTTGTTTGTAAAGGTGGGCTTTAAGATTAGAAAGCTGTTGCTTCGTAGATATTTTTTTTTCAATAATGATGCTTTCATCATATTCCTTCATTTTATCCATTTCGGAAAAAAGAAGCAAAAATTTGGCATCTACATTAATTCCGAGACGGTTAACATACAATTTAAACTGTCGTTTTTCGGAAGTGGTCAATGACTTTACCAGTACGAACAAGAAATCTTTCTGCAATTCTGCCATTGTAAATTTTTAAAATTTAAATAATTAAATATCAATGATATACACTTAATTCTTCAACAGTTGAATATTGTAATTTTCTGGAAAAATGAAAATGAAAAAATATAGCAAGCTGTAGTTTTGAGCCAAAATTAAGTAAAAAACTTTTATTTATGAACTCTGAAAAAATTGAAATTTTTGATACCACGTTGCGCGATGGAGAACAGGTTCCTGGATGTAAATTGAATACAAAACAGAAACTGATTATTGCTGAAAAGCTTGATGAACTGGGAGTTGATATCATTGAAGCAGGATTCCCGATTTCTAGTCCGGGAGATTTTGAATCCGTTGCTGAAATTTCAAAACTCGTAAGAAATGCAAAAGTTTGCGGATTGACCAGAGCCAACAAAAAAGATATTGATACGGCTGCCGAAGCTTTGAGATATGCGAAAAAACCTAGAATACATACAGGGATCGGAACTTCTGATTCTCATATCAAATACAAGTTTAACTCAACAAGAGAAAATATTATTGAACGTGCTGCAGAGGCTGTGAGATATGCAAAAAGCTATGTGGAGGATGTAGAATTTTATGCAGAAGATGCCGGAAGAACCGATAATGCTTATCTGGCTCAGGTGTGTGAAGCGGTCATTAAAGCAGGAGCTACTGTTCTGAATATTCCCGATACTACGGGATATTGTTTGCCGGAAGAATACGGGCAAAAAATCAAATATCTGAGAGAAAATGTAAAGGGAATTGAAAAAGCAGTTCTATCATGCCATTGTCACAATGATTTAGGTTTAGCCACGGCAAATTCTATTTCCGGAGCGATTAATGGGGCACGTCAAATTGAATGTACAATCAATGGATTAGGAGAAAGAGCGGGAAATACAGCCTTGGAAGAAGTCGTAATGATTCTGAAACAACACAAGCATTTGAATCTGTATACAGATGTTAATTCCAGGATGTTAAATGAAATGAGCAATATGGTTTCTGATCTGATGGGAATGTCTGTACAGCCTAACAAAGCCATTGTAGGAGCAAATGCTTTTGCACACAGCTCAGGAATTCACCAGGATGGAGTGATCAAAAACAGAGAAACGTATGAGATCATTGACCCGGCAGAAGTTGGGGTGAATGCATCTTCCATCATTCTTACTGCAAGAAGCGGACGCTCAGCATTGGCTTATCGTTTCAAACATATTGGACATGATGTTACCAAAGAAGAACTGGATTATCTATATCAGGAGTTCTTAAAAATAGCAGATCTAAAGAAGGAGATAGGAAATGAAGATCTTGCTATGATCATGGAAACATGCAGCAGAAAAATAGGATAAGGTTTGATTTAATTCAAGATAAAAGTAAAAATGAACAACGATAAAAAGACACTTTTTGATAAAGTTTGGGATGCGCATGTGGTAGATTCCGTTCCGGATGGGCCACAGATTATCTATATTGATAAACACCTGATCCATGAAGTAACCAGTCCTCAGGCTTTTGCAGAGCTTGAGTCCAGAAATCTGGAAATATTCAGACCGGAACAGATTGTAGCTACGGCCGATCATAATGTTCCGACACTTCATCAGGAAGAACCTATTCGTGATGAATTATCAAGAAACCAGGTTCAGCAGCTGACGGAAAACTGTCAGAAAAATAATATTGAATTATTCGGATTAGGACATCAGTATCAGGGGATTGTACATATTATAGCTCCTGAACTAGGAATAACACAGCCGGGAATGAGTATTGTTTGTGGAGACAGTCATACTTCAACGCATGGTGCATTTGGCAGCATTGCCTTTGGAATTGGAACCAGCCAAGTGGCTCAAGTATTCGCAAGTCAGTGTCTGTTGCTTAACAAACCTAAATCGATGAGAATTACCGTTAATGGTAAGCTTAACGAAAATGTTCAGTCTAAAGATGTTATTCTTTATATCATTTCAAAAATAGGAACTGATGGCGGAACAGGTTATTTCTGTGAATATGCTGGAAATGTATTCGAGGAAATGTCGATGGAAGGAAGAATGACAGTTTGCAATATGAGTATTGAAATGGGGGCTAGAGGAGGAATGATTGCACCAGATGAAACCACTTTTGAATACGTTAAAGGAAGAAAATTTACTCCAAAAGGAGAAGAATGGGAGGCGAAACTGTCGTACTGGAATACTCTTAAAACGGATGAAGGGGCTGTTTTTGATAAGGAGCTTAGCTTTGATGCAGCCGATATTTATCCCATGATTACTTATGGAACAAATCCGGGTATGGGAATTTCTATTCATGAAACCATTCCTGCACCTCAAAATGAATCTGAAGCAAAAGCTTTACAATATATGGGATTAGAAGCTGGACAAACACCATCCAGTATAAAAGTCAATTATGTATTTATAGGAAGCTGTACCAATGCCCGAATCGAAGATTTCCGTTCTGCTGCTCAGTATATTAAAGGAAAAAGTAAATCTGAAGCGGTAAAAGCATTGATTGTTCCTGGCTCTCAGCAGGTGGTAAAGCAGATCTATGAAGAAGGACTGGATAAGATCTTTAATGATGCAGGATTCCAGATTCGTCAACCCGGGTGTTCAGCTTGTCTGGCTATGAATGATGATAAAATTCCGGAAGGAGAATATTGCGTTTCCACTTCAAACAGGAATTTTGAGGGAAGACAGGGGCAAGGCTCAAGAACTATTCTGGCAAGCCCACTTACCGCAGCAAAGGCTGCCATAGAAGGTAGAATTTCCGCTTTTGAAAGTTTAAATTAAAACAGCACATGCAAAAATTAGTTATTATAAAATCCCGTGCAGTTCCATTGCCGGCAGAAAATATAGATACGGATCAGATTATTCCGGCAAGATTTTTAAAAAGTATCGATCGAAAAGGATTTGGAGAAAATCTGTTCAGAGACTGGAGATTTAATATTCATACCCATGAGCCTAATCCTGATTTTGTTTTGAATAATCCTAAATTCGAGGGTGAAATATTAGTAGCAGGAAATAATTTTGGATGTGGTAGCAGTCGTGAGCACGCTGCCTGGGCATTAACAGATTATGGGTTCAAAGTAATTGTTTCCAGTTATTTTGCTGATATTTTTAAAGGAAATGCTCTAAATAATGGTCTTCTTCCTGTAAAAGTTTCTGAAGAATTTTTAAAAGAGATTCTGGAAGGAATTAATGAAAATCCAAACAATGAAATTGCCATTGATGTTGAATTACAATCCATCAGTTTTAAAGATACCACTGAAACCTTTGAACTGGATTCTTATAAAAAAATATGCCTTTTGAACGGCTATGACGATATTGATTTTCTAATCAGCAAAAAACAGGCGATCACAGAATTTGAACTAAAAACACAGACAAAAAATGAGCAACAATTATTTTAAAATCGCAGTTCTTCCGGGAGATGGAATTGGCCCGGAAATTATTGGTGAAAGCATCAAAATATTAGATGTTATTGCGGAAGCTTTTCAGTACAAATTCCATTTTGACTATGGATTAATCGGGGCTGAAGCTATTTTTAAAACCGGAAATCCACTGCCTGAAGAAACTTTGACAATTTGTAGGGAATCAGATGCTGTACTTTTTGGCGCAATAGGGGATCCTGCATTTGATAATAACCCTGAAGCTAAGGTAAGACCAGAACAAGGTTTGCTGAAACTTCGTAAAGAATTAGGACTATTTGCCAATATCCGCCCTTTAAAAACGTATGCTTCCTTAATTGAAAAAAGTCCACTTAAAAGAGAAATCATAGAAGGTGCTGATATTCAGATTTTCAGGGAATTGGTAAGTGGGATTTATTTTGGTGAAAAATTTACTGATCCGGAAGGCGAATATGCTTATGATATCTGCAAATACAGCAGAGAAGATATTCTTCCTATTGCTCACATGGCATTTCAGGAAGCTCAGAAAAGAAATAAAAAATTGACCTTAATAGACAAAGCCAACGTACTGGATACTTCCAGATTATGGCGAAAAATTTGTCAGGAAATCGCTTTAGAATATCCGGATGTACAACTTGATTACATGTTTGTAGATAATGCTGCGATGCAGTTGATCCTGAATCCAAAACAGTTTGATGTAATTTTAACAGAGAATATGTTTGGAGATATTATTTCTGATGAAGCCAGTGTAATCGGAGGTTCTATCGGGTTGCTTCCTTCTGCGTCAGTAGGAGAGAAGAATGCTTTATTTGAGCCTATTCATGGTTCATATCCGCAAGCAAAAGGAAAAGGAATCGCGAATCCTATAGCCTCTATTTTGAGTGTGGCCATGATGTTGGATCATCTTGGATTGGAACCTGCGGCCAACAAACTGAGACAATCTGTAGAACACGCTATTGAAAACAAATACGTCACAATAGATCTTAATACCAAGCAGTATTATTCTACAAGTGAAGTAGGAAGCTTTATTGCAGATCATATTAGATATTCTGAAAAATCATATTACAATTTTGAAAATGTAAAAATTGGAAAATCTACCATTGTATAAGTATATTATAGTTCACTTAGATAGATAGTTAGTAGAAAGGTTCGGTCTCAAAGAGACCGAACCTTTCGTTTTTTTATTTCTGAAGTATTGTAATGAGTGTTTAATAACTCATTTTAATCTTTTGTATTATCCGTTTTTCCTGATTTATTTTTGGAAGCTTTTTGAATGTCTTCTTTATCAATATCAGGGGGATTAACCTTTTTTGATGAAGCAGGAATATTCTGGAAATCCTGATTTTGCTTTTGGTTTTCTGCTGCATTAGCAGATTCCTTTTTCTTATTATTTCCTTTTGAGTCCATTGCCTGAATTATTTTTAGAGTCCAAGAATACCGATCTTTCCGGTCTTATCTTCTATAGTATAATTCAAAGCCTTTGCCAAAACAAAAATATTATCAAGGTTTTCCATTAATTGCTTACGTCCTTCAGATCTCAATTGGTTCTGATTAATAGATTTAACCGCTGTTTCCTTAGCTTTTGCTGTTACATTTTTAATGTCCTTCTCAGAAATTCTATTAAAAAAAGAATCATCCATCGATTGGATTTCAACACTAGGAATGATTTTTATCTCTGCATCGGGAAGCTCTGTGATCACCAGTTTTTTATTGATGGAATCCACTTCAATCTTCATTTTATTCAGGTCGTAAGAAACCTGAGCATTGGTTTTCGTAAAGGTAATTATACTGTTACTTGAAACTTCTTTACCCATAAACTCATAGCCCATTTTGGTTTTCTGCATACTAGAACTGTTCTGTTCTATCACCACCATCTTATTCATTTTGGAGATCTGGTTGGTCAGAATATAATAATCTGACTTTTCCGTTTTTTTTCCAAGATTCAGACAGGATTTAAGTCCAAAAAACAGAAGTACCATAACGCCGGCACCTGCTGCAAACGATAAAATTGTCTTATAATTTCTCAAATCTATTTAAAAATTTCTTTAATTACAGATGAGTCATTCTTTTTCAGAATTTCAGCTAAATCTCTTTCAATATAACCACTGGTAGGCATTTCTACGATTCTTCCTACTTCTTTCCCGTATCTTTTCAGGATGATAGTAGGAACTTTCTGGATGTTGTAAAGAGATTCATCTCCGGAAGGAGATTCTTTTTTGCGGTTAACAGCTATAATACTCAGTTTACTTTCAGGAAAACTTACTTCTTCCAATATTTTCATCAATCTTGGAAAATCTCTGTGGCTATCTTCACACCAAGTTCCCATAAAAACGATGATATCATAAGAACCCAGTCTTTCTTTTCTCAGTTCACTGATTGCTTTTTGATCCAGAGCATATTCATCATGTTCCTTTACATACCAATCGGCATAAGGTGCTTTTGAAAATTGCTCTTTTAGCTGATGACCAAGAAGCATTTTACCATCTTTTTCGGTGGTAACTTCACGGTTAACTACTACTTTTTGAGCACTAAGCTGCTGAGTAGCTAAAAATAAACTTGAAGCGGCAACAATATTTGTAATAAATTTTTTCATATTTTATTTCTCAATAATTGACTTCAGATCAGCAGGAGAATAATATTTGTTTTTTAATACTTTGTGGTCTGCTTTTCTGTAAACATTGAACTTTTCACCAGATTTCTCATAAAAAGATTCTACGTCCTTTTCTTTATAGAATTCAACGGTTTCGTTAGCTTGTTCTTCGTTATCGCATGCTTTTGACATATTGGAACGTTGAACTTCGTTGAATAGCTCTACAAATTTGTTGCCAAGACCAAATTCCAGCACTGCACCACTTAAAACATATTGTAAATCACAAAGAGCATCTGCTATTTCCACAATATTATTGTCTGCAATAGCTTGCTTTAGTTCATTAAGTTCTTCCTGTAGAAGTTCTACTCTAAGGTTACATCTTTCCGGAGAAGGGATTTGTGGGGTATCTAGAATAGGGGCTTTGAAAGTAGTATGGAATTCTGCTACTTGGTTCAAACTATCAATTTTATCCATGAAATTTTTTATTTATCACAAAGATAGAAAACGATTTGCTAATGGTGAAATGTAGAATGTAAAATAACCTTCATTAAATTGTGGTTGGTTGATACTGTCTGCTTTAAAAACTACAGCAGGGATCAATTTTTTACAAAATACTTTTTAAAAATCTAAATTTGAGGCTTACAATCTAAATTAGCAAGTCCTGTAAGTGTTTATATAAAAACCACAACTCTGAAGCTGTGGTTTTAGTTTAAAATCTATTGATTGTATTTAATTTCAATTACTCGACTTCCTGATATTCCCAGATTCCTGAAATATTCAATATTTCTAAGCTTGGCTGCTTTTCTCCATAGCTAAATATGCAAATATATTTCGTATTACAGGATGTACAGTTTGTTCCGAAGTATAAAGTAGGCAGATCATTTACGGTTAAGGTTCCATAATGCTGCATTCTCTGCGAAGTTTCACTAATCATTTGATTCTTTAATAACTCGAATCTTGATAGTACTTTGTCTTCATTATAGATTTGAAGAATTGGAAATCCCGACTGATACGGGGATATTTGAACTGTATTTTCATGACCGCATTCACAGCAGGTAAATCTTGCAGTTGCAGGCGGAAGTGTTTCGTCATTGATAAATCTGTCTTTCTGAAGTAAAGCTTTTCTACCAATGCTTATCTTTTTTGATATTGAATACATCTTAGTTTAATTGATTATTGGATAACGGTTCCTACAAGGTTATTGTATTTTCCGCTTGGACTTTTCTTAATGGTAACTTTTATATATCCTTCTTCTGCTAATTTATTCCATGTTTTTGGAAAACCGGTATTAATATCGATAGGAATTTTCCACATAGCTTGCTTTCCGTTTCCGGTTTGGCCGAACCAAGGAATAATATCTGCCGTTTGAGACTTGAAAGGAAGCGAATTAAGAACATCAATCTCATAATAGAAGTCGTATTTGTTCTCAGGCTGATTTAAAGCTCTTTCAGTGAAAGTATACACATAACCATTGATAATCGGACTGGTAAAGTTTCCTCCTAACGTTGGTGTTCCTGTACCATTATACCCTCCAACAGCACCACTGTATCGGTCGTATTTTTGTCCGGCTTGTATTGCAACATCATCTACAATATTATATCCACCGTTTGCCGGCGGCCAGCCACTATTCAGATTATTAGCCTGAAAAAGAGCTTCCAGTTCTTTCCATTTTCCCACCTTGTAGAGATCAAATGCCTGATTTCTGATGGCCTGACTTACTTTATTGTCAGGGTCATAGCTGGTAGCAAAATCATCAGCACTCTTGTAAAATACGATTTTTACTGGGTTGGGCTGGATAATGATTTCTTCTTCTCTGTCATCGGAGCTACAGGCCATAGAAAAAGATGCAATGGCCAGGAAAAAGATGTACTTAAATAAATGTTTCATATAAAAAAATTAAATTATGTAAACTTAAATAGGTATTATCAGGGTGCAGGCCAATAGCAATGCTTATATAGAATAGAGTATCCTTTACAATCGTATAGATATGTTTTCTTTATCAAAGAATATTTGATTTTAATCGTCTTTTCAAGTAGAGAAAAAAGGAATCAAAAGAATAAAATGATCCATCACAAGAAAAGCTATTGAAAGCCTCCTTTAAATACAAACTGGTAACGGTACCGATATTGCACGATAAATTTAAGTTAAAAAAATGAATTTATAGTATATTTTAAACATATATGGTTTATTATGGTAACTATATCTTGGTTTTAATGGTTTTATAGTTGTTTTTGTTTAGTATAAATGATTATTACTATTTTTTATTTAAATCTTAAAAGTGTTAGTAAATGGAGATTTTAATTGCCACAAAATTATAGTTCTTATTACCTCTATATAAAAATAAGCTACTTCAAAAATGAGGTAGCTTATTATATTTGAAATGCTATTTATAGGTTATTTCTTAATGAACATTTTTGAAAATTTATCAATCTGAATCACATAATTTCCTTTGATCAGATTGTTTACATTTACTGTTCCGTTTTGGAGATTGCCTTCAATTACTAGTTTTCCGGACATATCATAGATCTTATACCTTTCTGATTTTGTATTGGAAAGTGTTAAGATATCCTTTACCGGGTTAGGGAATAATTTAATTTCTTTTGAACCTGCTATTTGGGTCTCTGCTGTAGATAACTGGTTAGCAGTTACCGATATATTGGTATTATTCACATCAAAGAAAATATGATTACTTCCTTTAACCATGATTCTTCCTGAAGTAGTGGCAACATTAGGAATAACCACAGCTTCTGATCCATCGTTAGGAGTTCCTTCCAGTAGAGTAGTCCAGGTTTCTCCATTATCCGTTGACCAAAGAATATCTACATTGGCAGCATTGATATTGTTGGAAGTTGTTCCTGCTACATTCCATGTTACTGTTTGTGAGCTTCCGCCCGCATAAGATACCGCATTATTTTGTGAAGTAACAATAAAAGGCCCAGCAAAAGCATTGACTGAAATTTTTACATCTGCAGAATTATTTCCTGCACCTCCCAATCTATTATCTCTAACGGTAAACCTGAAGTTTAGATCTCTTTCAACAGTTGATAATGCTTCTACATTAATTGCTGTTCCCATCGTTTCTGTAGCTCCTGCTAGAATAGTAGCCATTTTAGGGAAATATCTAACTGGAGAGGTTGTAGGTGTCCATGATCTGAAGGTTGGCCCAGCGGTTTTTGTACGTGTAGCAGCAGAATTACTCCCTGTTTGTGAAGAGGTTCCGTCATCTATTTGTTCCCAAATATACGTCAGGGAATCTCCATCGGCATCTGTTCCTGATCCTGTCAGTACAAATGGAGTACTTTTAGGGATGGTATAATTACCTCCCGCACTGGCTGTAGGAATCGAGTTTCCTGTAGGGGTATTTACAGAACAGGTTTTAGACTTAATATTATTTGTAATCTGTTCAATAGTGCGTGCATGAAAAAACGGATCTGAATGCCTCTGCACATCATAAGGTGTAATTCCGGCATACCCCATGATAGTAGATCCTGAACCTGGTTCTACAGGCTGTAACCCATCCTGTGTGGTATATGAGAATGTATGGTTTCCTCCAAACTGATGTCCCATTTCATGAGCTACAAAATCAATATCAAAAGTATCACCAGATGGAATATCATTGGATGGTGCTGTATATCCGCTTCCTTTATAGTTTCGAGGAGAAAGTCCTAAATTACCATATGTAGACATATCATCACTGCATATACAGCCAATACATCCGGCATCACCGCCTCCTCCTGTAGCACCAAATAAATGCCCGATATCAAAATTTGCATTTCCAATCGTAGAGCTTAATGTGTTCATTAATTCCATATTCCATCTTCCCATTTTTATAGACGGAGAAAAAGGATCGTTGTTGGGATCTGTATAAATAATAGCATCATTATTGGGAATCAAAACCATTCTTGCTGCAAAATCATTTTCAAAAATACCATTAACGCGTGTTAAGGTATTATTCATTGCAGCTAATGCATCAGCTTTAGAACCTCCGAAATATTGTGCATATTCTCCTGTGCAGGATAATGCCAACCTGAATGTTCTTAATACGGCATCATTAGCATTTTTGGTAGTGATAACGTTAGAAGTACCTTTTTGTGCAGATTCCAGAACTTTGCATTCAAAATTATTCAGGTCGCTTTTTTTATCTGATTTTTTATAAACAGCATATTTGGAAAGGTCTTTAGTGTAAGGTTCAATAAAAACGGCCGATTTATCCCCATAAATTTCCATAGAAGATAGACCTAATGAAGAAATACTAAAATATACCGTTGAAGATTGATCTTCCAGTCCCTGACCGATATATGATTTAATATCTGGATACTTAACAGCTAACTCAGGGTCAAAGTTAGAATTTTCTGTTACTCTGAACCGCTCCATTTCTCCTGATGAATTAGGTAAGGAAATGATAACCTGAGATTTTTCTGTTGCTCTTTTGGGGGTTCTTGCCAACGCATTTTTTAAACCATTAAGATCCAAATGAAAAATTCTTGGATTCTTGATATTTTTCATATTCTCATGAAGTGAAGTAGAGTTCTCCTGAGATCTTCTTGACCATAAACGATCTGTTTGCGCAGAAGAAACGCCAGATAATACCAGCATCCCCATCATTAATAATTGTTTTTTCATGTTGCCGTGAATTTTTTTGTCTGGATCAAAATTAATGAAAAATATCAGCAATTAATTATTCTTTTTTAGAATAATTAAAAATAAAGATTTAAAAATATATAACCCTCTGAATATAAATAAATAAAAAAACTGCCCATTTACAGGGCAGTTTCACATCGTTTAAATTTTTTGGTGATTAGTTTTTAACAAATCGTTTTGAGATTTCTCCAATTTGGATCATATAAGCTCCTTTGATAAGGTTACTTACATTAACTGAGCCTCTTTGGATCTTTCCTGCGTCAACAACTTTTCCACTCATATCGAAGATTTTATAGTCTTCAGATGTTGTATTGGAGATATACATGATATCTTTTACCGGGTTAGGGTATAACTTAATATCTGTAATAAGATCTTTCGTATTAGAAAGGTCCCCTCTTCCTGAAGAAACTATGTTTACGGTATAGTCTTCAACTTGTCCATAAGTGTACGCTTCACAAGATGAAGTAGGAATTGTGCTATATTTCATCATTACTCTCATTCTTGTAGAACCAGCAGCTGCTGTTGATGGGATAGTAACGGATCCTGTAACCGGGCTTGTTGTAGAGCCTGCCTTAGACCAAACTAGCTCACCACTGTCTGCAAAGCTTCCGTTTCCGTTATAGTCAATATACACAGCGTAAGCCTCATTGTACTTCGTAGAAGTCCAGGTAGGAGTAATAGAAAGGGTATAAGTACTTCCTTTTGTTACATTAGTAGAAACAGAAGTAAAGTCTTCATAACCAGCTGTTCCTGTTGAAGTGTTATTAATTGTTCCAAATGATACATTGCCAATTCTCTCATCAGCAGTATTAGATGCAGAAGAAGAACAGTAAGTAACATTTCCACCTCCTGCAAGGGTAGTTACATTCACTGTATTACTTGATGGTGAAGCATTACCGGCAGCATCTTTTGCTTTTACAGATAAGCTGTAAGTAGTAGATGGCGTTAAACCTGTTACTGTGTAAGTAGTAGATGCTGTTGAGCCAATTAATGAAGCTCCCATATATAAATCATATCCTGTAACTCCTACGTTATCTGTAGCGCCAGACCATGAAAGATTGGTGCTCGTAGAAGTAGTTCCTGAAGCAGCAAGGGTAGGTGCAGTAGGTGCAACTGTATCAGGTGTTCCGGATCCTGCATTTACAGAAATGTTAGCATTGTTTACATCAAAGAAAATATGATTGGAACCTTTTACCATAATTCTTCCTGTAGTTGTAGAAACATTAGGAATTGTTACTGCTTGTGAACCATCATTAGGTGTTGCTGATAATAGAATAGTCCAGGTATTTCCGCTGTCTGTAGACCAAAGAATATCTACATTTGCCGTATTTACTCCATTGGCAGTAGTTCCTGCTACATCCCAGGTTACAGTTTGTGAGCTTCCGCCTGTATAAGTAGTTGCTGAATTCTGAGAAGTGACAGCAAATGGCCCTGCAGTACTATTTACTGTAATAACCGCGTCGTCCGAATTGTTCCCTGAACCTCCGGCTCTGTTATCACGAACAGTAAATCTGAAGTTTAATGTTCTTGCTACAGAAGAAAGTGCTTCTACTGTAATTTCGGAACCTGCAGTAGTGGTAGCTCCAGCTAGAATAGAAGCCATTCTAGGGAAGTATCTTGTAGGTATGGTTGTAGGTGTCCATGATCTGAAATTAGGCCCTGAAGCTTTTGTAGCACTTGCCGCAGAACTTGCTCCTGTTTGTGAAGAAGAAGCATTATCCATTTGTTCCCAGATGTAAGTTAAAGAATCACCATCTGCATCAGTACCACTTCCGGTAAGTACAAATGGAGTTCCTTTTGGAATTGTATAATCTAAACCTGCGTTAGCTGTTGGAATAGTATTTCCTGTGTTGGTATTTACCGAACAGGTTTTAGCTTTAATATTATTGGTAATCTGTTGAATGCTTATGGCATGGAAAAACGCATCAGAATGAGGCTGAACATCCTGGCTGGTAATTCCGGCATATCCCATAATTGTTGATCCTGAACCTGGTTCCATGTTAGCTCCGGTACCTTCGTTATTCATAGAGAAAGTATGGTTTCCTCCGAACTGATGTCCCATTTCATGAGCTACATAATCGATGTCGAAATTATCTCCCGACGGAATGGCATCTGCAGGAGAAGTATAACCGCTTCCTTTTGAGCCATTGGTACAGATACAGCCAATACAGCCTGCGTTTCCACCACCACCGGTAGCTCCGAATAAGTGACCGATATCGTAATTAGCTTCTCCAATAATAGAAGTCAGTGTGCTCTGTAATTGGGAATTCCAGCTGCTCATTCCGGATGCTGCAGAATATGGATCTGTAGAAGCGTTGGTGTAAATAACGGCATCATTGTTAGGGATTAGTACCATTCTCGCTGCAAAATCTTTTTCAAAAACACCGTTTACACGAGTCATTGTATTGTTCATGGCTGCCAAAGCCTGAGCTTTTGTTCCGCCAAAATAAGCAGTGTATTCTCCTGTACAAGATAATGCTAATCTGAATGTTCTTAGTTTGGCATCATCAGCATTAGGTCTTGCTGCGAGGCCTGCGTTGGATGTTCCTTTTTTAGCAACATCAATTACTGTACATTCAAACTTATTAAGATCATCTTTTTTGTCAGATTTTTTGTAAACAACATATGTAGAAAGATCTTTAGCATAAGGTTCAATGAATACTGCAGACTTGTCACCGTAAATTTCCATGGACGATAATCCTAGAGGAGAAACACTGAAGTACACCGTTGAATTAGGGTCTTCAAGTCCCTGGCCAATATAGGATTTGATATCCGGATATTTTGCTGCCAGTTCAGGAGTGAAGTTGGAATTTTCTTTTACTTTAAAGTTTTCCATTTTGCCATCAGAATTCGGGAAGGAAATGATGATTTCTGATTTTTCGCCAGCTGCCAATCTCTTTGGGGCCTTAGCCAGAGCATTTTTCAAACCATTAATATTCAGGCTGAATAATTTTGGATTTCGGATCCCAGATTTGTTTTCAAAAGGTTCTGAAGATGATTTTGAAAACTCTTGAGACCAAAGGCGGTCAGTCTGTGCAAAGGAAACTCCAGTAATAAGAAGCATCCCAAGTAGGGTTAATTGTCTTTTCATATTAAATATTTGTTTTTATTATGGTAAATCGAAATTAATAAAAATTATATTACGAAAAACAAAAATTTTTAAGAAAATTTTAGAATATCCATTTAATATATTATGTAATACATTAGATATATCTTAAATGACAATGTCTCAAAATGAAAAAATGACATACGCAAACCACGTATGTCATTCATTTTTATTAAAATAATTATCGATTATCTCATGTCATCAGCAGTTGGACCATAAAGTCCTGGAACTTTATTTCCGGTTGATCTTAAATAAACCACCAGTTCACCTCTGTGATGGTATAAATGATTATAAAGAAAACCTCTTACTACCTGAACTCTTGGGGAAGCAGGAAAAATAGCATGGCCATTGATTTCCATTTTCCATTCATTGAAATAAGTATTTTCATCAGACTCTTCCAAAACTTTTTGTGCTCTCGCTACATTTTCTTCAAATTTCGCTACAATATTTTCGGCTCTAGAAATATCACCTTTATCGTACTGGTATTTTCCCATGTCAAAGACATCCTGATTAAAGGTAGGATCGTACCAATTATACACTTCAGCAATATGAGAGGCTAGCTGACCGGTTGTCCAGTTTTTTTCAGATGGTTTCCAGTCTAAAGCGCTATCAGGAATTGCTTTTAAGATTTTTCTGGTGTTTTCTGCTTCATGCAAAAACTCACCTAAAAGAGCCTGTTTAATCATTTGTATGAGGGTTAAAGTTATTTTGTAATATCTCTTCCGATCACCAGTCTCTGGATTTCAGAAGTTCCTTCACCAATAGTACAAAGTTTAGAATCTCTGTAGAATTTCTCAGCAGGGAAGTCCTTTGTATATCCGTATCCTCCGAAGATCTGAACCGCATTGTTGGCAATTCTTACACAAGCTTCAGAAGCATATAATTTTGCCATTGCTCCTTCTTTGGTCATTTTTTGCTTAGCATTTTTCAATGTTGCAGCTCTTTGAATCAATAATTCTGCAGCATCAATTTCAGTAGCCATATCAGCAAGCATGAAGTTGATCGCCTGGAATTCAGAGATTGATTTTCCAAACTGATGTCTTTCTTTAGCATATTTTAAAGCAGCCTTGTAAGCACCTCTTGCTGTTCCTAGACTTAATGCAGCAATAGAAATTCTACCTCCGTCAAGGATTTTCATCGCTTGTTTGAAGCCTTCACCTACTTCTCCTAAACGGTGAGAATCCGGTACACGTACATTATCGAAAATCAATTCTGCAGTTTCAGAAGCACGCATTCCTAATTTATTTTCCTTTTTACCTGAAGTAAATCCAGGCATTCCTTTTTCTAAAACAAAAGCTGTTGAGTTATTTTTAGCACCTTTTTCACCTGTTCTGGTCATTACTACTGCAATGTCCCCTGAAATAGCGTGAGTAATAAAGTTTTTAGCTCCGCTAATGATCCACTCATCACCGTCTTTTACAGCAGTAGTAGACATCCCTCCTGAATCCGAACCCGTGTTGTGTTCAGTTAATCCCCAAGCTCCGATTACTTTTCCGGAAGCTAACTGAGGCAGCCATTTATGTCTCTGTTCTTCATTTCCAAACTCGTAAATATGATTGGTACAAAGAGAATTATGTGCTGCTACAGAAAGACCAATAGACGGGTCTACCTGAGAAATTTCATCAAGGATAGTAACATATTCGTGATAGCCTAAACCGGAACCTCCGTATTGCTCAGGAACTACAATTCCCATAAAGCCCATTTCTCCTAATTGGTGGAATAAGTCTTTTGGAAAAGTCTGGCTCTCATCCCACTCCATAATATTCGGTCGGATATTCTTCTCTGCAAATTCTCTAGCTGTCTCCGCTATCATTTTGATGTTGTCAATTGTCTCTGTATTCATATTGATAATAGTTAGTTCCCAAAGATAACCAAATTGACGGAATGCTAAAAAAAATTATCACATCCATAATATATATCATGTCAATATTTTAATTTCCAATTTTTTATATTTTAAGAATTAATGTATTCTTAATAAAATATTCAAAGTTTTACATATTTTATTTTACTAATTTAGTCGCCCAATTTTTAAGGCATGAAAAAAATTCTACTTCCTATTATTTTGATTTCCACATATATTTCTGCACAAATTCCTGCAGGATATTATGACGGAACAGAGGGACTCACAGGCTATGCCCTGAAAACTAAGATTCATGATATTATTTCTCAGAAAAATATCAGCTGGAATTATGATGGGCTTCAACTCTTCTATAAACAAACCGATCTGGATAAATATTATGATCATGATGCCAGTAATACAGAATATTTGCTGGATATTTATTCCGAAATTCCTACCGGAGCCGATGCTTATGAATATGTCATCACTCAGTTAGGCGGAGGAAGTGCTGAAGGTTCCGGATATAATAAGGAACATATGATGCCGCAGAGTACATTTACCACTATTTGGTACGAAGCAAATAAGAAGAAGACTATTAGTGATTATCCTATGTTTTCAGATTTGAATTTCATTATACCTGCTGATGCCAGAATCAATCAATTAAGAAACAATTATCCTTACGGTATAGCAGGTACTACTAATTATTATACTTTTACTAATACTTCGAAAATATCTAAGGCGGCCATTCCTAATTACCCTTATGTAGGAAGAGTGTATGAACCTATTGATGAATTTAAAGGAGATGTTGCGAGATCTTTATTGTATTTTGTTGTAAGATATGAAGGTAAATTAGGTTCGTTTAATACGGCATACAGTACATCTGCAAATATAAACCCTACAACAGATCAGTGTCCGCTTGACGGAACGGAAGAAAGAGCGATTGATCTTCCTTATGTTGAAATGCTGAAACAATGGAGTACTGCAGATCCGGTTTCACAAAGGGAAATTGACAGGAATAATGCAATATATGCAATACAAAATAATAGGAACCCATTTATTGATCACCCGGAGTGGGTGAATATGATCTGGTCAGAAACTCCAGACGCTATAGCACCTTCGGCACCGGGATCATTAACTTCAACTCAACAGAATGCCTATTTTGTTAATTTGAACTGGACAGCTTCACCGGAATCAGATGTTTTAGGTTACAGAATTTATATGAATGGTGGAGCTACTCCTATTGCAACGACTAAAGGCACATCTATAAGTATAGATCACTTAGATCCGTCTACTACCTATACTTTTACGGTAAAAGCTTATGATAAAGGTTATCTTGAGTCTCCATTCAGCAATACAGTAACAGCTTCTACTGTTGCTTCAGACTCCTATGCTAAGGATCTTATCATTACAAAGTATATTTCAGGAACCAATAATCTGATTGTAAGTAATAATGCTCTCGAAATTACCAATAGAACGGGACATGAGGTGAATCTTAATAGTTATAGAATCAATATTCTGCTTAAGAATTCCCAAGGTAACTATTATCGTGCTGATACTTATGAACTGGAAGGAAAAGTAAGTAATAACGAAACTTTCGTTATTTTGAATCCTAAATCAACATTATCATGTTACAGCAACAGCCAGGCAAAATTTGTAACGGCTTCAGATCCTATGACTTTTCAAGGAGATAATTATGTGGAACTTGCCTATAACCAATTTGTTACCGTGGATGCTATCGGAACAAAATACGTAGCTAACACCAATGGGAATGTTTCTTTATATAGAAAGAGCTCAATCTATCAGCCCAATAGCACATTTAGTATCGGGGAATGGGATTCTTATCCATCTAACTATTGTCAAAACTTAGGAACGTTATCTACAAATGAGCTTATTGCAGCCAAGGATAAAAAATTAGGGATCTATCCAAATCCTGTATATGATCGTCTTTTTGTAAATGGGGAAATTGAAAAGATCAAAACAGCACAGATCATTGATTTCTCAGGAAAAGTGATCCTCACAGAGAAAGATCCGTTCAGAAACAAGAAAGATATTTCTGTACAGGGAATTCCTACGGGAACTTATATTTTAAGACTGGATGAGTATACTCAACAGTTTATAAAAAAATAGTAAAAAAGGACATAACTCATATTTTAATGATAGCCAACCTAACAGGTTTCAAAAACCTGTTAGGTTTATTTTTTTAGAGATCATCGTCTTTAACCTAATAGGGTTTAAGGGTATTAGCCCTGATAGGAGCGGTTACCCCACAGCAAGCAGCGGGATCGGAAGGGGCGAGGAGTATGAGCGGATAGCAGGAAACAGCTTCTGAAATAAAAAACAGTAAAAAAGTTGAGTTAATATTCAAATTCTCATGAAAATTTTCAATTTATTTTGTCTTTTTCTAATTTTTTAATTTTGCTTAAAGCGTTAAAAACCTTATGGTTACTATATAATCGATATAAGCAGATTCGCTAATAATCAATATCTATAAGTGTTTGTGCTTATATTTTTTATTTATAAGTAATTATGCTTATATTTGCAGTATGATAGCGGTCATTACTGGTGATATTATAAATTCACAGCATGCGGACACTGAAGTTTGGATTACCAAGCTTAAAAATCTTCTCGAAACCTGGGGAAGCGCTCCCGGCACATGGGAAATCTACAGGGGAGATGAGTTTCAGTTTAAATGTAGTATAGACTCTGTTTTTTGGCATTTTCTAGCCATAAAATCCCTTATTAAAAGCCAGGAAAACCTGGATGTAAGAATGGCTATAGGCATTGGTGAAGAAAGCTTTTCTTCTGAAAAGATCACCGAATCCAATGGTACGGCTTATGTACATTCCGGAAGACTTCTGAATGATCTGAAGAATGATGGGCACACTGTTGCAATTAAAACGTCCAGCGATTCAGTAGACAGGGATCTTAATATTTTATTGAAATGGTCGTCCAAAGATTTTGATAACTGGACGATGGCAACCTCAGAAATTATTCATGAGATGATCATGAATCAGGATATTACTCAGGAGGATCTTGCGAAAAGATTTGCTATATCACAGTCTTCTATCAGCCAGAGACTGAAACGAGCCAACTATGAGCTCATCGTGGAAACCAATCAGTATTTCAGAAAGAAAATCTCAGAACTATAGGCATGATCTTTATCAAACTCATATTGGCACATCTACTCGGAGATTTTATACTTCAGCCAAATTCATGGGTTGCTGATAAGGAGAACTATAAACTAAAAAGTAAGTATTTATACTTTCATATTCTGATTCATACCGCTTTAAGTCTTATTTTTCTTTGGGATTTACGGCTTTGGTGGGTCTCTGTTTTGGTGGGAATTACCCATTTCTTTATTGATGCTGCTAAACTGAGTTTCCAGACTATAAAAACAAAAAAAGCATGGTTTTTCATCGATCAACTGCTGCATATTATAGTGATTGCAGGAGTATCTTTTTATTTTGGTGAATTTCAATTCAGTTTTTTACAAAATCAGGAATTTTTAAAGATCATTATGGCTGCTTTGTTTCTAACAACACCAGCTTCTATTTTTATCAAAATCCTTCTATCATCCTGGACACCTGCTCCGGAGGGTGCTAACTCTATTCAAACCGAATCTTTATCAAGTGCCGGAAAATATATCGGAATTTTAGAACGCCTGCTGGTGTTTACCTTTATTATGGTGAACCACTGGGAAGGCGTAGGTTTCATGGTGGCTGCCAAATCTGTTTTCAGGTTCAGCGACCTTGCACAGGCAAAACAGAGAAAACTTACAGAATATGTATTAATTGGTACACTGCTAAGTTTTGGACTGGCTGTCTTAACAGGAATAATAATAAAATAAATAAATCTAACTACAATTTAGAAAGTAAAATTATGAGTCAAAAGAAAGAAATGTTGTACGAGGGGAAAGCGAAACAAGTATTTGCTACCGATAATCCAGATGAAGTAGTAGTACGTTTCAAAGACGATGCTACAGCATTTAACGCTCAAAAGAAAGGGCAGGTTGACCTGAAAGGGGAAATGAACAACGCCATCACTACTCTTATTTTTGAATATTTAAATGAAAAAGGGATTAAAACTCATTTCATTAAAAAATTAGACGAAAGAGAGCAATTGGTAAAAAAAGTTTCTATCATTCCTTTAGAAATGGTCGTAAGAAACTACTCTGCAGGAAGTATGGCACAAAGATTAGGTGTTGAAGAAGGAATTAAATCTCCTGTAACCATCTTCGATATCTGCTATAAAAAAGACGAGTTAGGAGATCCGCTTATCAACGATCACCACGCAGTATTCTTAGGAGCTGCTACTTACGAAGAGCTTGATGAAATGTATGAATTATCTTCAGACATCAATGACATCCTTATTGAACTGTTTGATAAAATTAACATCATCCTTGTAGATTTCAAAATCGAATTAGGGAAAACTTCTTCAGGGGAGATCATCCTTGCAGACGAAATTTCTCCTGATACTTGCAGACTTTGGGATAAAGATACAATGAAGAAACTAGACAAAGACAGATTCAGAAGAGACTTAGGAGAAGTAACGGAGGCGTATGTTGAAATCTACAACCGTCTTAAAAACCTTTTGGTAAAATAAGATTTAATTTATTTAAAGATTGAATCATTTAAAAATTAAACTGTCAGTAATCTTTTAATCATTAAATTTTTTAATCTTTTAATTTAGAAAAAATAGAAATGAAAAGTTTAGACATTCATAAAAGTGAATATTTAAAACAGTTTGAAAACCAGGTTTACGGAAGAAACCTTTTCAGAACTCAGGAGGAGGAAAGATTAGACGCTCCTAATGAGGAATGTGGAATCTTCGGACTCTATTCAGATAATGATCTGGATACGTTTTCTCTTTCACAGTTCGGGCTTTTTGCATTACAGCACAGAGGTCAGGAAGCTTGTGGTATTTCCGTTTTAAAAGACGGTAAAATTACCAATATGAAAGATGAAGGATTGGTTTTAGACGTTTATAAAGACATTCAGGAACCTGAAACTTTTATGGGAAATTCTGCAATCGGTCATACCCGTTATACCACTGCAGGAGATAAAAAGAAATATAACTTCCAGCCATTTTTCGCCAAAAACGAATATGACCAGATTATACTTTCTATAGCGCACAACGGTAATCTTACCAATGCGAAAGAATTAAAAGCGGAGCTGGAAGCTGAAGGTGTAGTTTTCAGAGCAACTTCCGATTCTGAGGTGATCTTGAGATTGATCCAAAAAAATCTTGACCTTGGACTTCGCGGAGCGATCAAAGCTACCATGGAGAAAATTGAAGGCGCTTATTCCGTAGTAGGAATGACAAGAAATAAATTCTTTGCTTTCAGAGACTTCAACGGAATCCGTCCGCTGGTTTTAGGAGCTATTAATGAGAACTCTTATGTAGTAGCTTCCGAATCGGTAGCATTAGATGCTGTAGGAGCTCAGTATGTACGTGATATTCTTCCTGGAGAAATCATTTACACCAATGAAAACGAACCTGGAAAACTTCATTCTTATATGATGGATGAAGCCAAAGGAAAACAAAGAATCTGTTCTTTTGAATATATCTATTTCGCAAGACCTGACTCCACCTTAGAAAACATCAATGTGTATGAGATCAGAGAAAAATCAGGAGAAAAGATCTGGGAACAGGCACCTGTAGATGCAGACTTAGTTATTGGAGTTCCGGATTCAGGAGTTCCTGCTGCCATTGGATTCTCAAAAGCTTCAGGAATACCTTTCCGCCCTGTTTTGATTAAAAACAGATACATCGGAAGAAGTTTCATCGTTCCTACACAAGAAATGAGAGAAAGGGTAGTAAACCTTAAACTGAATCCTATTATTTCAGAAATGAAAGACAAAAGAGTAGTAATCATTGATGACTCTATCGTTCGTGGAACAACCTCAAAGAGACTGGTTAAAATTCTAAAAGATGCAGGCGTAAAAGAGATTCATTTCAGAAGTGTTTCTCCACCAATCATTGCTCCATGTTATTTAGGAATTGATACTCCATCAAAAGATGATTTGATCTCAGCCAATATGACTACAGAAGAACTTAAAAACTATTTAGGAGTAGATTCTTTAGAGTTTTTAAGCATAGACAATCTGAAAGATATTTTAGGATCTTCTAACCATTGTTTCGGATGCTTTACAGAAGAATATCCGGTAGGAAAAGGAGAGGAGGTAGAACTATTTAATTAATATTTCTTCCTTAAAGATAGGGAGTCAGATAGTAAATATCTGGCTCTTTTTTTTGTTATTGAATAGGCTCCTAGCTTTAATATGATGAAATGCAGTACAATCTTAATATTCCTGTATTCAGTGATGATCCGAGAATATTTGAATAAGTATTTTCAAAAGGTTGAATGAGATTCTTCATTTCATTCTGTTTCATTCAAAATGATATATCATATTATAAAAGCTACTTCACCAAAATATAAATAGCCGGAAGAAATTCTTCCGGCTATTTTATACAATGCACTTGCATGCATCTGGAGTTAAAAAATTGGTTAGTATGTATTAGAACTTATAGTTCAGACCTAATTGGAATACTCTGTTGTTATTTTCAGCAGCAGTACTCATTTTATCGATCTTCGTTAAGCTATTAGTATATCTTGCACTGATTCCGATATTATTAGTGATATCATATCCTACACCAAGGGCTAAACCAAAGTTAAATTTATTGATCTCATCTTTGTTAATGTCTTCAGAGTGAGATTGGCTTACAGTAGTGGTAACACCTCCTACAGTATTTTTAGTAGTTATGTCACCTTTCATTTTTCCATTGATGAAATAACTGAATTCAGGACCTGCTTCTACATAAAAATTATCCATAGGTCTCATCTGAATCATCAAAGGAACTGAAATATAGTTCAAGGTTACTTTATCCTGAACTGTTGTAGTTTTGTCATAAACCGTTTCAGAAGAGATGACATCTCTTGCTCCCATTTGATTATATAAAACCTCAGGTTGTAAGCTGAATTGCTTAGAGATTGGAATGTTCACAAAAGCACCAGCATGGAATCCTAATTTCTGGCTGTTCATTCCGAATTTCTGAGCGCTGAAATACGCTGAGTTTCCTCCGGCTTTAATACCAAATCTAATAGGTTGAGCGTCTTTTTTTAGAGGTGATGTATTTACAGTTGTTGATTCCTGAGCAAATGCTAATGTACCCGCAGTTAATGCAAGTCCTAAAAATAACTTCTTCATAATTTTTATTTTTTAATTTTTACTACTTGTGATGGTCTTTCAACCATTCGCGATTTATTTTGCAAAATGCTTGCCAAACTCAAAAAAACCAGACGTACAGGACTTTTTTAAAGGGTTTTTGATTAAAAAAAAGATCCATGAAGTCACGTTTTGTATAAAATATTTCAACATATATGGAATATTTATGATAAATTTTATGTTAATTTTATCACATATAAAAGGATCTGCTAATTATTAAAATTTGCTTAAAAAAATAACACAGATGTAAATAAGCAAAAATAAAAAGCCAGATGATAAAAACATCTGGCCAGTACATCGAAAAATAATAAATTTCTATTTGAATTTATAAGCTACTCCCACCTGAAAAGCGTTGTTTCTTGATTTATAATCACTATTGCTGTTCTTTATTACATCTGTAAGTCCGGCAACAAATCTAGCAGTTACCCCAAATTGTGGCGTAAAATAATATCCTGCACCAATACCAATACCAAAATTGAATCTGTTAAATTGATCCATATCTATTTTTTCTGAAAAATTTCCACTCTCAGAGAATGTATAATTTCCACTTCTTTCAGTAATGGTCATATCTCCTTTTACTTTACCTCCCAATAATAATCCAAATTCAGGACCTGCCTCTACATAAAGCTGAGGAAGGATATTATACTGTACCATAAGAGGTAGAACAATATAATTTAAGTTTGTTTTGTAATTGGCTTCCATTGTAGAGGTTTGATTTCCATAAGATGTCTTATTTCTTATTTCAGATTTCGAACCTAATTGGCTAAAAAGAAGTTCCGGCTGAACACTGAATTTTTCTGCTACTGGTATATTTACGAATACTCCGGCATTAAAACCTACTTTTAGCTTCTCATCATTATTCTGATAACCATTAGAAAAGCTATAGTCACTTCTTGACATAGTAGTTGCATTGATTCCCGCTTTAACTCCAAATTTAATTGGGGAAGATGACTTTGCTTTTTCCTGTGCATTGATAAAAAGGCTTCCTGCGAAAGCCAATCCTACGAATAATTTCTTCATGATTATAATTTTAAATTAACTCCCAGACGGCAGCAAAATTCCCGCCAAAGTGAAGAAAAGTGACAAAAGTCATATAAGGCGAAAAAGTCAGGTTTAAACAAGTAAACCTGACTTTTTCTATTGAAATCAAAATGTATTCTATCTATTATGGAAATATAAACCTATATTTCCGTTATCTATTTTTCAAACTTTAATCAATATGTAACAGAATTTTTTATTTGATTTTTAAACTAATTTTTGAATTTAAAATCATAAAGTAAAAACTGTAATGTAAAGATACTTTCAAAACAGATACAATTAATACTCTATACGCAAATTCCTTGCCAAAAAAATGAAAAAGAGATTTAGATATAAAAAAACCGGATTAAATACATAATCCGGTTTCTAATTTGTTATTAAACCTAAGGGTAGGCTTAGAATTTATAAGCTAAACCAACTTGGAACGCTCCGTTCTTAGTAGAATCAGAACCACTAGGTCTATCTTTAAAGATATCAGATAAACCAGCTACATATCTTACATTAACACCAATGTTTGGAGTAAAGTAATATCCAGCACCAAGTCCTAGACCGAAATCGAAAGTTTTCATTCCGTCTTTTGCATCGTAAGATCCATTGTTAGTTTTCACTTTTGAGCTTAAAAGGAAACTGAATTGAGGACCTGCTTCTACATAAAGGTTAGGAAGAGCATTGTACTGGAACATTACCGGTACAGCTAGGTAATCTAAGTTAAGTTTAACATCACTGTTATTTTTATCTTTTGCTCCCATACCGCTATATAGAACTTCCGGTTGAACGCTGAAATCTTGAGCTACAGGAATGTTAGCGAATACACCACCATAGAATCCTGCTTTAGATTTAGTATCATTACCTGAAAGGCTAGAAATGTTAAGACCAGCTTTTAATCCAAATCTAACTGGAGATGAAGCTGTATTGCTTGAAGTTTTTTGTGCGAAAGAGAAAGTACCTACTACTAATGCTAGGCCTAAAAAAATCTTTTTCATAAGTATTTATTTAATAGTTTTTAAGTTTTGTTTAACACTTTCTTTATTATCAAATTGTATGCCAAAAAATCAAAATAAGTTTATTTGTCTTTCTAACAGGTCATTGCAGCTAAATTTATATAAAAAATCTACTAAAAAAGCATATATTTAGTTAACATAATTTAAGATTCTAAATAAAAAAAGACCAGACTATAAAATAATCTGATCTTTTATTGAATATAAAATTTGTTACTGAATGTTTAAGAAGCTTATCTAAATTTATAAGCTAATCCTACTTGGAATACATTATTTCTTACTGCATCAGATCCACTAGGTCTGTCTTTAGCAATGTCTGTTAAACCAGCTACATATCTTGCTGTAATTCCCAAATTAGGCGTGAAGTAATATCCAGCTCCTAAACCGATACCAAAGTTGAATGTATTCAAATTATCTTTGAAGTTATCTGTTGTAGAAGATTGCCCTGAAGATTCATTTTTGAATTTATTCTTAGCACTTACCATGAATCCGAATTCCGGACCTGCTTCTAAATAAAGGTTAGGTAGGGCATTGTACTGGAACATTACCGGTACCGTAATATAATCTAGTTTAGTAGAAGCAGAATATTTAGTTCCTGCTAAAGTATAATCTGATTTATTACCATATTGTGAATATAATACCTCTGGCTGAATGCTTAATGAAGTAGCCACTGGAATGTTGGCAAATACACCTGCATTAAATCCTATTTTAGATTTTTGATCATCCAGACCGTTATTTTTTGAAAGTGAAGAAACGTTCATTCCTCCTTTTACACCAAATGCTACCGGACTAGAAGAAGTTGTTTGAGCGAACGCCAACGTGCTTGCAGTTACTGCTAATCCTAAAATTAACTTTTTCATAACTTTAAATTTTAAATTTTTACTCTTTCTTAATTTTAAATTTTACTACTTGTTCTCATTTCTGTAGAACGCTGGAGATCTTTCAAATTGCTTGCCAAAAAATATTTTAACGGGTTAAAATCAATAAAAAAATAGGCTTTTCTGTATTTATTTTCAATTTAATTAATTGGTCTTCAGTGTCATGAGTAATTAAATAAACATTTGTTTAGAATGAGGCTAAATTGACGGTTTTGTCAAAAATAGAGTTGAAAATAAGCTCAAGGATATCTTTCCATCATACTCCCCATTAAAATTATTTGATAAAACGACCCTTACTATCAAATTACCAACTCATGAGAGAACCTTTATATAAGCCTAAGTTTCGACAAAAGATCATTACCAAACCATTTTGCTTTATTAATTTTGTGTTTCTTATATGATGATAACCTGATGCTCTTACAAAATGGCTCATTGAAATTTGTAAGAATTCATTAATCTTTACAACATGAAAAAATGCACATTGATGCTGCTGCTTCTTTTTTTTGAAAACAACATACAAGCTCAGATCGGGATCAATACAACAACACCTAATCCATCCTCAGCATTAGAAGTTGCGGGTTCTAATAAAGGGATCTTAATTCCCAGAGTGGCATTAACTGGAAGTTCTGATACGACTACAGTACCTTTAGCTGCCAATTCTTTAATGATTTATAATATAGCTTCTGTAAACGATGTTCATCCCGGATATTATTATTGGAGTACAGGTGCTGGACGATGGACAAAAGTATTGGATGATTTAACTCCCATTGTGATGACGGGATGGAGTCTGACTGGGAACTCGGGTATGGTAAACGGGGTCAATTTTATCGGGACATCTGATAATGTAGATGTTATTTTTAAAAGAAATAATATTGTATCCGGAGTTTTAAACACCACCAATACCATCTTTGGCGTTAATAGCTTGACTGCTAATACAACAGGACTTAACAATACTGCGGTAGGGGTAAATAATTTAATTTCCAATACCATAGGAAGCATGAATACGGCAATAGGATCAGAGGTGTTGAGCAATAACAAATCGGGGATACAAAATACTGGCTATGGATATCGGGCTTTATATTCGAATCTGGACGGGAATAATAATGTTGCAAATGGTTATTTTTCACTTTTTTCAGCTAAAAGTACAATAGGAAATGTTGGTATCGGTGCCAGTTCTCTTCGTGAGCTGATTTCAGGAGATGACAATATAGGAATTGGAGGTGACTCTTTTCGAATGATTCCTGGTGGAAGAGGAAATACTGCAATTGGCGGATCTGCAGGATATAATTTAAATACTGTAAATAATTATAATACGTTTATTGGCTTCCGGGCAGGAGCCGGGCTTGTTTCCGGAAAATCAAATACGATTATTGGAGCTAATGTAAGTAGTTTACCGGCTTCGCTTTCAAATAATATCATCATTGCTGATGGTGACGGAAACAGAAGAATTAATATTGATCAGAACGGAAATATTGGTATTGGAACAAATACCCCAAAGTTTCCACTGGACATCAGGCTAAAAACTACGGTATGGCCTCTGGCTGCATCAAGCCTTACTTATTATGGAATAAGTCCTGATTCGGGCTCTTTTGACGGAACATCAACTACTTATTCTAATTATACCAATGATATAGGTACTTTCAATACCAACACTTCTATTTATGCGGATGGAAATATTATCTCAGTAGGGAAATTGAGTGTAGCACAAACCTCTCTCTTTTCAGATAAAAGAATCAAAAATATCATAGGAAAATCAGATAGCTCAAAGGATTTGGAACTCTTAAAAAAGCTCAGTATTACCAATTATCTTATGAAAGATGAATCTGTGTATGGTAAGCAGAAATTTAAAAAGATAATCGCTCAGGAGGTAGAGACTGTATATCCGCAAGCAGTCAGTAGAAGTGGTGTAAAAACTTTTATTCCTAATATTTATCAGTTGGCAAAACAAAATGGAGATGTTTTTATTTTTGAAAAGCCTATTGATATTGCTAAAAGGGATAAATTTCTTAAAGTATATGATGAAACAGGAGAAATTATTTTGGAAATACAGGACAGCACCCCTAATAGTATCACAGCTAATGTAGCAGATAAAAAACTTAAAGGAAAATTGTTTGTTTATGGAACTGAAGTATCTGATATGAGAACGGTAGACTATGATGCTTTGTCGATGCTGAATATCTCTGCCACTCAAGAATTAGCAAGAAGGATAGAAATCTTAGAAAATGAAAATGAAGCTTTAAAAAAATCGAATATTGAAATGCAGCATAAGCAGTCTATTTTTGAAGACCGTTTAAAACAGCTGGAATCTTCTTTTTCGAAATAAAATAAGCCTGATTGTAAATAATCAGGCTTTATCTATTTTAAGGTCTATTTTACAAATTAGAATATTCCATTATCATTCTTTAAAACAAAGAAAAGATGATTTAAAGATCATTCAATTTTCTATAGAAATGAATTGCTTCCAGGATATTTTTCTGGCTGCATTGGTGGTCATAATTACATGCTCCGATTCCTGTAAGTAAAGAAAAATTAATTTTACTGTCCACATTCTTTTTATCATTCAATAATAAAGCTGTAATATCTTCATCTTTAAAATCGCTGATATCTAAATAAGGATAATATCGTTGGATATTTTCAATAATGATTCTTGAATCTTCTTCTGAAATAAGGTTTTCAAGAAATGCCAGGTGAGCTTCACTAATCATTCCCATCGCAACAGCTTCTCCGTGAAGAATAGGATTTCCCTGTTGTAAACAAAGACTTTCAACAGCATGTCCTATGGTATGTCCGAAGTTCAGGGTTTTTCTGATATTGCTTTCATGGAAATCTTTTTCTACAACATCTTGCTTGATATCCATAGAATTCTGGATATAAGGAGTTACTGATTCTACATTAAGCTTATGAATCTGAATCAATTGATTCCAGTGTGCTTTGTCAGCGATTAATCCGTGTTTTAGCATTTCAGCAAAACCACTTCTTAATTCTTTAAAAGGTAATGTTTCTAAAAATTGAGGGTAAATAAAAATCTGTTCCGGGAATGCAAATGTTCCAACCATATTCTTATAATGCATTAAATCTATCCCTGTTTTCCCACCAATCGAGGCATCACACATAGATAAAAGGGTAGTAGGAATATTGATGAACTGGATTCCTCTTTTATAAGTAGAAGCCACAAAACCTCCCATATCTGTTATAACACCGCCACCAAGGTTAATGACCAATGCTTTTCGGTCTGCCTGCATTTCGGTAAGAATTTCCCAAAGCTGATTCGCAGTCTGGATATTCTTCATTTCTTCTCCTGCTTCAATCTCCAGAATTTCAAACCCAAGATCTGTTTCCATATTACCTAACAGAACAGGAAGGCAGTATTCATGAGTGTTTTCATCCACCAAAATAAAAATTTTACTGAATGTTTTCTCATGAAGAAAGTCGTTGAGTTGCGAAAAATTATCGTTTAATATTGTTATCATCTTCGAAAATATGTAAGGTTAAAATGTAAACTATTCTGCAAAGTTATGATTCTTAATTTTTAACTCGTAACTAAATTACTATCTTTGCAAAAATTTTTAGAATGAGCAGAGATAATAATAATTCAGACAGATCAAAGAGACCAAGAATTTCAACCAAGAAAAGTTCTGATGATTCTCGTGCTTCCAGATCTGGAAATTCTTCAGGATCAAAACCTTTTAAAAAGCCGTTCTCTAAAGACGGAGCAAGAAAAGGCCCCGAACATTCAGGATCCAACTCAAGATTTGAAAAGAAACCGTTTAAGAAAAATACTGGGAGTTTTAACAGCTCAAGTGATGATTCTGAATCAAAATCTGAAAGTAGAGCTTATATCACGAATAAAAGTGAAAGCTACGAAAGAAAATCTTTTGGAAAACCTAAGAGAGGTGGCAAAAACTTTGACACAAGAGATAAGTACGAAAGAGGCAGCCTGAAATATGGTAGAAGACCTTCTGCTAATGGAGAGGAGAGAAAAGATGATAAAACAAGATCTTTTGTACAGAAAAGAAGGCTGAACAAGATTGATAAAGACATTCATAAAGACAGCATCCGTCTTAATAAGTATATTGCTAACTCTGGAATCTGCAGCAGGAGAGAAGCTGATGAGCTTATCACTCAGGGGCTTGTAGAGGTAAACGGAAAAGCTGTAACTGAAATGGGTTATCAGGTACAGAAAACCGACAGAGTTGTTTTTGATGGACAAAGCATTACGCCGGAAAAACCTGTATATGTACTTCTGAACAAACCAAAAGGGTATATCTCTACAACGAAGGATGATAAAGCAAGAAAAACAGTAATGGATCTTGTAGCCAACGCTTCGCCTTACAGATTGTTCCCGGTTGGAAGATTAGACCGCTCCACTACAGGAGTTATCTTATTGACTAATGACGGACACATGACCAAAAAACTGACGCATCCATCTTTTGATGCTAAGAAAATCTATCATGTAACATTAGACAAAAAATTAACAGGTGAAGATTTACGTCTTATTGCAGAAGGAATCCGTCTTGATGAAGGAGTAGCAGTGGTTGATCAAATTTCATACATTGAAGGTAAGCCTAAAAATGAAATCGGAATTGAGATTCACATCGGTTGGAACCGTGTTATCAGAAGAATTTTCCAAAGATTAGGGTACGAAGTAGAGTCTTTAGACAGAGTAATGTTTGCCGGATTAACGAAGAAAAACATTAAGAGAGGACACTGGAGAATCCTTTCAGAACTGGAAGTAAACAACCTTAAAATGCTTTAAAAGAAGTTTAAGGTTAATGCAAATAAAAAAGCGCAGAATTTATTTTCTGCGCTTTTTTTGTATTACCAAATAAATAAATGTCTCAAAAATGAGACATTTGTCGTAATTTAGCGTCAATTAAAAATTATGAATACTCAGCAAAGGATTATTGATGCAGCGATATCAGTTTTAAATGAAAATTTTTCAGCAACATTTGAGGATATTGCTGTGAGTTGTGGTATTAGTAGAAGAACACTTCATAGATATTTTAAAAATCGAAATGAACTATTGGAAGCATGCAATCAGAATATGTTGGAGGCATGGGAGCTCGCAACGATTAAAGCTTGTAATAGCTCAGAAAATCCTTTAGTACAACTTGAATATTTATTATATGCAGGAATTGACAGTGGAACCAAGTACGCTTTTCTCATAAAACTGAATGAGAATAATAAATTTTCTTCAATAGCTTACGAAAACAAGCTAAGTTCAGCATATTTTCAAAAAAGAGATCAATTATTTGATGCTATTCATGAATTACAAAAACAGAAAGTAGTTGATGACCAGTTTCCGCTACCTTGGATAAGAATTCTTTTTACCAGTGCGATTACGGCAACAATTATGGCATTCAGATCAGGTGACATTGCTCAAAATGAAGTAAAAAAACTGGCCTGGTCTTCATTCAGAAGAAGTATTGGTATACAAATAAATAAAAAATGATACATTCCTTTTTAATGATAGGACAGTCAAATATGGCTGGTCGTGGCTACGCTAGCGAAGTTCCGTCAATCTATAATGAACATATTAAAATGCAAAGAAACGGACTATGGCAAATTATGTCTGAACCTATTAATTTTGATCGGCCCAGTGCAGGAGTAGGACTTGCTGCTTCTTTTGCAGCGTCCTGGAGACTTGACAATCAACAGAAAGAAATAGGATTAATTCCGTGTGCTGATGGAGGAACAAGCCTTGATGATTGGGCTGTAGGCGGTGCTTTATTTGAAAATGCTGTATCACAAGCTAAACTTGCACAGCGAACGAGCCAGCTCTCAGGTATTCTATGGCATCAGGGTGAAAACGACTGCTCTCCTGAAAAAGCTGAACAATATGGGGAAAAATTTGCTGTAATTATTGAGACATTACGTCATGAATTAGATGTTCCGGAAATCCCTCTTATTATTGGTGGTTTAGGAGATTTTCTCCCGAATGGAATCTTCGGACAATATTTTACTTCATATCTTTTAATTAATCAAGCATTGGAAGATTTTGCCAACACTCATGCAAACTGTTATTTTGTTACGGCCAAAGGGCTTACAGCTAATGCTGACAGTATTCATTTCAATGCATTATCACAAAGATTATTTGGTGTCAGATATTATGGAGCTTTCCGTGATTTAAAACATGTTATTGGTCCTTATTATGATGAGGAAAGTATATTAGCAACAATCTATAATCGTCCTTATACCAAAACAGAAAAAATCAAACTGTTGGAACATCAATTTGCAGTTGGAAATATTGAACCTCAAGATTTTCTATCGAAATTAGCTATCCTGAATGGAAATTAACATATCAAAATAAAACAGCACCAATAATGATGCTGTTTTATTTTAATAAATGCTAGTATATACTATTATTTTATCCAAGAATAGTCACGCCTTTTTCAAGCATTTCATAGATGGCATCTTTTCCATTATTCGGTTTTACGTTTACAGCACGAGTACCATTGAAATGAAGGCAGGTAATATATCCATTGGCTACCGCATCCTGAGCGGTAAATTTCACACAATAATCCATTGCCAAGCCTACAATTTCTACCAATTGAATATCATGATATTTTAAGAAATCATCTAAACCGGTTTTCATAAAATGGTTGTTGTCTTGGAAACCGCTATAGCTGTCAATTTCAATATTTTTACCTTTTTGTATGATATGGGTAACTTTGCTTTGGTTTAAATCTTTATGGAATTCAGCACCGAATGTTCCTTGTACACAGTGATCTGGCCACATGAATTGAGGAACTCCATTTAGAATAATACTTTCTCCCACTTCACGTCCATTGCTGCTTGCAAAGCTTTTATGTCCTACCGGATGCCAGTCTTGTGTCAAAACGATCTGATCATATTCATTTTCTTCCATCAGGAGGTTGATATAAGGAATGATTTCATTAGCTCCCGGTACTGCAAGTGCTCCGCCTTCACAAAAATCATTCTGTACATCGACTATTATTAACGCTTTTTTCATATTTTGATTTCTCGAATTTTTGATAAATTTATAAAAACTAATTGGCAAAAACTTTTCCAAAACTAAATTATCGGACAAATCGGCAATAAAAAGTTAAAGGAGGGAAGCGGGAAGAAGGAGGAGAGAAGTTACTTTTAGTTTTATAACTACCAACTGTCATCTTTAAGAGGAGCATCATTACTTCCTTTTAGCGTATCTTTGCAGTAAATAAATAGTTTTTATGTCATTTGAATCGCTAGGATTATCACACAATATTATTCGTTCTGTTAAAAAGTTAGGATACTTAAAACCTTTTCCCATTCAGGAACAGGCTGTACCTGTTATTTTACAGGGAAAAGATCTTATGGGAATTGCACAGACAGGTTCCGGAAAAACGGCTTGTTTTGTAATGCCGATTTTAGAAAAATTACAAAATACAGAAGCTAAGAAAGGTCGTAATATTCAGGTTTTAATATTGGTTCCTACCCGTGAATTAGCTATTCAGATTGATGAGGTTTTTAGAGCCTTCACTGAAAATCTGAAGCGTGAAATCCGTACAATGGCAGTTTATGGAGGGGTTTCTATTAATCCTCAGATGAAAGGACTATTTGGAGTGGAAGTTCTTATAGCAACTCCCGGGCGTTTGTTAGATTTGATTGATCATAATGCATTGAGTATTTCAGAAATTCAACATTTGGTGATTGATGAAGCAGATAAGATGTTTCAGCTAGGTTTTGGTGAAGAAATGAATAAGCTTTTCGCTTTAATGCCTGTAGTGAAGCAAACTACTTTATTCTCAGCTACTTTAAATGACAAAGTCGCTGAAATGAAAGAACGTCTATCGATCAATCCAACGATTATTGAAATAAAAAAAGAGGAAGTTGAGATTGATAATATTGAGCAATTTGCTTATCATGTCTCTCCCGAAAATAAAGGACCTTTTTTACGATATCTGATTAAGGAAAAGAAAGTTGAAAAAGCATTGATATTTGTTTCATCTACGAGATCTGCAGATAACTTGGTAGAAAAACTTAAAAAGAATAAAATTAAAGCGGTCGCTATTCACAGTCAGAAATCCCAAGGTGCCCGAAGAAATAATTTAGAAGAGTTTAAATCCAATGGAGCTCAAATTCTAGTGGCTACAGACTTAATTGGGCGTGGAATCCATATCGACTATTTACCTTGTGTGATCAATTACGAATTGCCACGTTCTCCTTTAGATTACATTCACCGTATTGGTAGAACAGGCCGTGCCAACGAAAAAGGGATTGCTATTAACATTCTGACAGATGATGAACTGCAGCATTTCAGAGTGATTCAAAAGAAAATGGGTAAAAAAGTGACTTTAGAAAGAACTGAAGGAATTAATCTCCACGGTTACTAGCCTATAAATTTTACATAAAAACGCTTCAATTCAACGTGAAGCGTTTTTATTTTCCATATCGCAATCATAATTCTTACAATTAACATTTTTTTCATATTTATATTTCTTGATTTTTGATAAATTTACAGGATTGGAGAAAGGTTTGCCAAAATACAATGAACCATGCAAACCAACCATAATTAAAAGTTAAAAACCTGAACAATGAGCGATCTTGAGAATAAAAAATTTCCGATAGGACAGTTTGAAGTACCGGAGAATATCTGTGATACGACCTTAGATACCTATATTAAAGTGATTAAAGACTTTCCTGGCAGGCTAAAGAACCTCATTGAGCATCTTACTGATGAACAGCTTGATACCCCTTACAGAGATGGAGGATGGACGGTGAGACAGGTGGTTAATCATCTTGCAGACAGCCATGCCAACAGTTTTATCCGTTTTAAACTAGCGCTTACTGAAGATAATCCAACGATTAAACCTTATGATGAAGCCAAATGGGCTGAGCTTCAGGATAGCATTCATATGCCTGTAAAACCAGCGATGAGAATGATAAAAGGAACGCACCAACGCTGGACAACACTTCTGAAAAGTCTTACAAATAAGCAGTTTGAAAGGACTTTTCATCATCCTGAGCATAACAGAAATTATAATTTAAGAGATAGTCTTGCCTTGTATGTATGGCATTGTAATCACCATTTTGCCCATATTGAAAATCTGAAGAAAGAAAAAGGTTGGTAAAAAAGCACCTTAACAATTCAATATATTATAAGGAAATTACAGACAGAATTTCCAAATTATCTGCAGACAGCCAAGGGAAATGGGGGAAAATGGATGTTTGTCAGATGCTAACGCATTGTGATCTAGTTCTTCAGGTTGCCTTGCAAAAAATAGAACTTCCCTCCATTAATATTATTTTTAAGACCATTGGAATCGTTACAAAAGTAGAAATGTATGTTTTCAATAACGGAATTCCCAGAAACATGCCTACTTTTCAAAAACTAATCGTTAATTTTGAGTGTGATTTTGATGAATCAAAAGCCAATCTTCTGAAAACTTTGGGGAAATTCCGCGAAGCTTGTACAAATAAAAAGCTTCCGGACAGCCACAGATTATTCGGGAATATGGCTGAAAAAGATTGGACATTTTTAGAATACAAACATCTTGATCATCATTTAAAACAATTTAATGTATGAGTTTTTTTGAAAAAATATTCGGTGGAAGTAATCAATCCTCTGATCAAAAACCTTTCTGGAAAAAAATTGAATCTGAGGAAGACCTGGCAAAAGCCATTGAGGCTTCTTATCAGCAGAGAATAGCAATATTCAAACATTCAACGAGCTGTTTTATCAGCAAGACTGTAATAAGAAACTTTGAAAAGGAAGTGGAAGGCTCAGAAAAAGAGGTGGAAGTATATTACCTGGACCTGTTGGCTCACCGTCCTCTTTCAAATAAAATTGCGGAGGATTTTGGAATAAGACATGAAAGTCCGCAGCTGATTGTTTTAGAAAACGGAAAGCCCGTTAACAGCGCTTCGCACCAAGACATTTCTTTAAGCCAGATCGTATAATGAAGAATATTAATAATTATTTAGCCAAAGTTTTAAACGTTCCCCTTCAAAGTGTAAATACCTGCAGCCTGCATTATGAAGTAAAAAAGATTCCCAAAAACCAGTTTCTTCTTCAATATGGAGAGATATGCAGACATATATTTTTTGTAGAGAAAGGACTTTTAAAAATGTATTCCATTGATAAGAACGGAAAAGAGCATATTATACAGTTTGCTCCTGAAAGTTGGCTGATTTCCGACCGAAGCAGCCTTTATTTCAATGAAAAATCCAATTATTATATAGAAGCTGTAGAAGATTCTGAAGTACTATTTCTACATCCTGATTTTTTCAATAAGTTGGTGGAACAATTTCCTAATAGTATTGAGCGTAGTGATTTCCTTCTTCAGAAACACATCAGAAGCCTTCAAAACAGGATCAATTCTTTGCTTGGTGAGACTGCTGAGGAAAGATATATGAAGTTTATTAAAATGTATCCGGATTTGCTTCTGAGGGTTCCCCAATGGATGATTGCGTCTTATCTTGGCATTACTCCTGAAAGCTTAAGCCGTGTAAGAAAAGAATTAGCAAGAAAGAACTTTGTTCCAGATAATAAATAAAAGGCTGGAAGATGGAAGTTCTATTGAACACAAAGGAACTTTCTCTGCTATTGTTTAAAAATATTTATCAATAAAAATTGACATAAGTTATTCTTAAAAATCACAATAACTTCCATCTTCCATCTTCCAACTTCCTTACTTTATATAAATTCTTTTAGCCATTTGTCCTACCTGTCTGAGTTTTGCCTGCGTTTCTTCAGACCATGGAAGCCCGAAACAAAGCCTCATACAGTTTTCGAACTGATCCTGAAAAGTAAACATTCTTCCCGGAGCAATACTTATATTCTGTTTAATCGCAAGATCATAAAGTTCTGTTGTCCGGATTTTCTTATCAAACTCTACCCATAGTGATAATCCTCCCTGTGGCCGGCTGGTTTTAGTTCCTTCCGGAAAATATTCGGCGATAGTTTGTACATAATTCTGATAATTGCTTTGTAATGTTTTTCTAAGCTGCTGAAGATGTTTTTCGTACCTTCCTGATTTTAGAAAATTGGCAACAGCCTCATTCACAATCGAAATAGAAGACGTTGAGTGCAACAATTTAAGTTTTAATATTTTATCTTTATATTTTCCGGGCGCAATCCAACCTACACGATATCCAGGTGCGAGTGTTTTTGAAATAGAATTGCAATAAAGTACACTTCCATCCTTATCAAAAGATTTGCAGCACTTTGGGCGAACAGAGCCAAAATAAAGGTCTCCATACACATCATCTTCAATCAAAGGGATATTATTTTCCGAAAGGATTCGTACAATTTCTTTCTTATTCTCATCAGGCATACAGCTTCCCAAAGGAGAATTAAAATTAGGGATCAACAGGCATATATCGATCTTTGGAATTAATTTTTTGAGGGCATCAATTTCTATTCCGGTAGTAGGATGGGTAGGAAGTTCCAATACTTTTAATCCTAATCCGTTAGCAAGCTGAAGAATTCCCGGATAGCAAGGGCTTTCAATGGCAATGGTATCTCCCGGCTTTCCCAAAGCCATTAAACAGAATGACAGAGCGTTCATCCCGCCATTGGTTGTGATGATATCATTTTCATGAAGGTTTCCGCCCCATTGTAATGAACGAACTGCGATCATTCTTCTCAACTTGAGGTTTCCCTGCAGCTCTTCATATTCTGTTCCTCCTTCCTTAAGTTCTCTGATGGCGTTTACAATTTCTTTTTTCAGTTTAGCCTGTGGAAGAAGATCTCCGGATGGAATTCCAATCGAGAAGAACGTAATATCTTTCTTTCCCATATTTTCATATACCTTACTGATCAACTCATCGGGTTCATCATTATTGGCAATCAAAGAAGGGCGGCTCACTTCAGGCAACGGAAGTTTTACAGATAACAACTGACTTACAAAATATCCGGACTGTGGTTTCGATTCTACAAGGGATTGTGATTCTAACTCAAGAAAAACACGCTTTGCCGTGTTCATGCTCACCTGATGTTCACTACATAACATTCTTACGGAAGGCAGTTTATCTCCCGCCTTTAGAACTCCATTTTTAATCTGGGCAGCAATACCGTCTGCAATTTCTGTATATAAAAATTCCTTACTCATTTTCTTAAACTGTGCTCATGCAAATATACAAAACTGATACTGTGTTTGTCAAATTATCCTTTTTAAATTTGCTATAATAATTAAAGCTTATCAAAATGATGACAGAAACAATATCTAAAGATCAGGCTCTAAATGGCTGGATCAACGGTTTCATAGGAGTATTGCTTTTTAGCGGTTCTATGCCTGCTACTAAACTTGCCGTTATGGAAATGAATCCTATATTTGCAACGATTGCCCGTGCTGTGATTGCCGGAATTCTTGCACTTTCAGTTCTATTAATATATAAAGAAAAACGTCCTGCTAAGAATCAGATATTTCCATTAGCACTTGTTGCTATCGGCTGTGTCATAGGATTTCCTTTGCTTTCATCAATAGCATTACAATATATTACTTCTGCTCATTCCATCGTATTTTTGGGAATGCTTCCTTTAGCTACCGCTATTTTTGGTGTATTTCGCGGGGGAGAAAGGCCACATCCTGTATTTTGGATATTTTCAGTGATTGGAAGCCTTTTAGTAATTGGTTATGCTTTTTCTCAGGGAATTTCAGCATCTCCTATTGGCGACATTCTGATGCTTGTAGCGATTATATTATGTGGAATGGGATATGCGGAGGGTGCCAAACTTTCTAAAACATTAGGCGGCTGGCAGGTAATCTCATGGGCACTTGTTTTATCTTTGCCAGTTATGCTGCCATTATTTTTCGTTTATTTTCCATCCAATCTGGAAACGATAAGTTTTAAAGGCTGGTTTGGGCTAGGGTATATTTCCCTGTTCAGTATGTTTATAGGATTTATTTTCTGGTATAAAGGATTGGCACAGGGCGGAATTACCACAGTAGGACAACTTCAGCTGTTACAGCCATTCTTCGGACTTGCTCTGGCAGCATACCTTCTTCATGAGCAGGTAAGTATAGGCATGTTGGGGATTACTGTTGGCGTTATTCTGTGTGTTGTAGGAACTAAGAAATTTGCAAAATAATTAAAAATAAAGCATTATGACTTGAGTCATAAACAATTGGTTTCATAATAGTCTACTTTTGAATGACCACTCCACAAAATATAATATTATGAAACTTACCTTATTCATACTTACAGGGCTCATGGTAATGAGTTGTAAAAAAGAACCCCGTACAGAAAGACCTCTTACTGCGGACAGTATCATTACTGATACTATAAAAGCGGATACAGCGGGTTCTGTCAGGACACCAGACTCCATTCGTGTTGCAGACAGTATTGCTCAACAAAAACGAATGGATACTGCCAAAGCTATAAAAAAGAAGGCTATCCAAAAATAATAATTACCACCATAGACTTAAAAACCCGTTTTCAATTTTATGAAAACGGGTTTTTAAGTCTATGTATATTAATTTTTATTTTTTTAAAGAATTAACAATACATTCGTTTAAGTATAAAATATTAAATAATAAGAGTTTGATTTTATAAAACAAATAATATTTTTAACCTTTTTTAACGTTTTATTCAATTTGTAAGGCTCAATATTTGCATGTATTTATTGTCAATTCCACTGATATTTTTACTAAGATTAGAAAGAAGAAGAAAACAACACCAAAAAACAACTATTATGGTTATTGACGAAAACATTCTATTTTCAGCGGGAGCGGAAATAAGAAATTATAAGCCTACAGAAAATATTTTTTCTGAGGGTGATACACCTCATTATTATTACCAGATTATTACAGGAGAGGTAAAGCTGAATAATTATAATGAAGAGGGAAAAGAGTTTATACAGAACTTTTTATCAGAAGGGCAGAGCTGTGGAGAATCTATTCTTTTTATAGACAAACCATACCCCATGAATGCAGAAGCTATTACAGATTGTAGTATTCTGCGACTTCATAAGTCAGCTTTTTTCAAATTATTACATCAGTCTCCCAAGTTATGCATGGAAGTAAGCAGTTTTTTATCTCAACGTCTTTATTATAAATTCGTTATGATGCTGAATATATCGTCTCAAAATCCATCAATCAGATTAAAAGGATTGATGGACTATCTTAAAAGTTTTCAGGATGATGAAAGTCCATATTCTTTTATGATTCCGTTGACGAGGCAGCAGATGGCAAGCCTTACAGGGCTTTGTGTAGAAACTGCCATACGTACCATTAAACATATGGAAAGAGATAAAATCTTAAAAATTGAAAATCGTAAAATTTTGTATTAAAAAAACATTTACGATACTAAGTTTTACGATTTTTTTCTATTAAAATCAGATTGATATGAAAACAATAAGCTGTATGAATATTGACGAGGAACTTCTGCATTCATTTGGAGCAGAAGCCAGAACCTATAAAAAACGCGAAATAGTTTTTAAAGAAGGTGATCATGCACAATATTATTTTCAAATATCTAAAGGAAAAGTAAAACTTAACAATTATGATGAAAGTGGAAAAGAATTTATTCATAATATTTTAGGTAAAAATCAAAGTTTTGGAGACCCTCTTCTTTTTTTAGATCATACCTATCCTTATCCCATGAATGCAGTATGTCTGGAAGTTTCTGAAATTATAAGACTACCCAAAGGTAATTTTATAGAAATGATTAAGAAGCATCCCAATCTTTCTCTGGAAATGAATGCCTGCTTTTCTCAACAGGTATATTATAAACTAATCATGATGCAAAGCTTATCTGCTCAAAACCCCATACTGCGACTGAAAGGACTTCTGAATTATCTGAAAAGCTATCATGATGGTGATTGCAATCACTGCTTTACTGTAGAATTCACAAGGCAACAACTTGCCAATCTCACCGGATTACGTGTAGAAACGGTGATTCGAACTTTAAAAAAAATGGAGAAAGAAGGAGATATCACCTTTAAAGACAGAAAAATTTTATATTAATATTCCCGAACATGATCCAGGTCATAAAAAAGTGAATTATTTGAGCGTACATTTGATATACCAAATTACAATACAATCTATTAAGCCCTTCATGTAGCCATAAAAATCATTAGGCTATTTATATTCAAATTACAATCACCGACTCCAATTCGTTGCCGTCTTATACTAGTCACGGGTGGTAGCGCATCACTAAATATTAATATAAAAAATTCAGTTATGAACACTAAAAATTCAAGAAATCGTAGCTCAAGAGGACATTCACACTCACCGGAAAATCTGGAAGAGGTCTATCAATTAGGATATGATCATGGTTTTAACGATGCATCGAGAGATGAAGATTATGACGATGATTTTTCAGAGTATGAAAATTACTTTGATGAAGACAATGACGATTATGATGATGATTATGATAATGATTACGATGACGACGAGGATGAGGATGAAGACAACAATAACTATGATCAGAGAGGCCATAACGGAAGAAATTCCAGAGGTAGACAAGGAAATAGTAACCAACAAAGAGACAACATGGGAAGATTTACTACGGAAAGAGGAAGCTCTTCCCGTAGTAACAGTTCCCGAGGACGATCAGGCTCTAGATCAGATAATAAAGATGGATCCTCAAGAAGAGGTTTTGCTTCTATGAGTAAGGCAGACAGAACAAGAATAGCCAGAATGGGCGGACAGGCATCTCATGGTGCTGGAAGATCTTCTGGAAGTTCAAGAGAATCTTACAGTTCGGGCAGCAATAATTCTTCAAGCCGTAGCTCGAATTCAAACTCAGGTTCAGGGACATCAAGAAGAGGTTTTGCTGCAATGAGCAAAGCTGACCGTACCAGAATAGCCAGAATGGGCGGACAGGCATCTCACGGAGGCGGACGATCTTCTGGAAGATCCGGATTCGGAGGCAGACGTAATTCATAATTCTTTTTCCAGATTGCCTCTTTATCTGATGATAAGGAGGCAATCTTTTCAACTTTAAAACACCACTTCACACCATGCCAAATAAAATTTTAGAAACAGATACTTCGGTTTCTGCCACCAAAAAAGGAATGACAGACAAGACAACCATCAATAAAGATGAAATGAAAAACGCACCACTTCATAAATTTTTCGTAAGCGCTCTTAAAGATATTTATTACGCTGAAAATGCGATTCTTGAAGCGTTGGAAAAAATGCAGGAAGCAGCTACCAGTGAGGACTTAAAAGATGCTTTTGAAGATCATCATCTACAGACCCAGAAACATGTAAAACGTTTGGAGAAAGTATTTAAACTTATAGATGAAACCCCTGAAAAGAAAGAATGTAAAGCGATAAAAGGAATCATTGAAGAAGGTGAAGAAATCATTAAATCTACAGAAGACGGATCCTCAACAAGAGATGCTGCCCTTATCATTGCAGCCCAAAAAGTAGAGCACTACGAAATTGCTACCTATGGAGGTTTGGCTCAGCTTGCCATCACCATGGGACATGATAAAGCAGCAGATCTTTTGGAAAGAACCTTGCAGGAAGAAGAAGATACTGATGCGGATCTTACTGAAATAGCAGAAACAGCCATCAATTTTGATGCTGAACAGGAAGACTAAACCCACCTACATAGTAAGCCATATAGCTTATTTTATCCTATATGGCTTATTTTAAATCATGAACTCAAAATGTATATGGACTGTCAGAAAATAATAAAGACTCTGAAGTATAAGAACTTCATAAAAGTCAGCAACAATGGCCAATGCTTTGAAGATGGAGCGGCTGTTTATGCCAAAGAAATAAAGGACAATATTTTTCTCTTATTCGTCATTCTGAAAGATATTGATATTGAAAACATTCAGGCATTAATTGCTCATTTTGACTGTTTCAACAGCATAGGATTAAAAGAACCGGAACAGATTATGTTCTATTTGTCCATCAAAGATAAAGATGACCTCCATTATTTTGAGCAGTATTTAAAAGCTTCCAACAACTAATAACTTTTTATATATGGTATTTGAAAACGACACTTTACAACAGTCTGGGTTAAATGATAAAAATAATGCCATTGAAAATGAATCCTTATTTCCTGGTATCATCAATTCGTATGGAGTAACTGCCTTTCTGATCAAATCATTGGAAAAGATCAAAAGTAATGCACAATGTGAAACCTTTAAAAAGGTTATAGACAGTTATATTGAAGAATATATCCTTCATATCCGTGAATTTCATACCAAAACCGTAATAGATTATTCTGAAATGAATACGGAAATAAGAATTGATACCCCTTCTTTCATATTGTATGCGAAAACCGCTTATTATAAAGTATTAAAAGAAGAGGAATGTATTAGCAAACTGCTCAATATACTAGAAAACGATAAAGATTAGAACCTATTTCCTTATCCGACTGCTTTAAAATATACACCAACACCACAAAATGAATACAATATGAAATCTGAAGATTATAATGAAAAAGTAGACCAACTGAAGCAACACAGCACTTCTAATGAAAATGAGAAGCTTACTACAAATCAGGGATTGAAGATTAATAATAATCAAGATTCATTAAAGGCTGGAGAAAGAGGACCTTCATTGCTTGAAGACTTTATTCTGAGGGAAAAAATTACTCATTTCGATCATGAAAGAATCCCTGAAAGAGTGGTTCATGCCCGTGGATCCGGTGCTCATGGCGTTTTTAAACTTACCAAAAGTCTTGCAGCATATACAAAGGCAAAATTCTTAACCGAATTGGGAAAAGAAACTCCTGTTTTTGTAAGGTTTTCTACCGTAGCTGGAAGTAAGGGAAGTACTGATCTGGCCAGAGATGTGCGAGGTTTTGCGATTAAATTTTATACTGAAGAAGGGAACTATGATCTGGTAGCGAATAATATGCCTGTATTTTTTATTCAGGATGCTATTAAATTTCCGGATCTCATCCACGCAGTAAAGCCGGAACCAGATAACGAAATTCCGCAGGCCGCTTCAGCCCACGATACTTTTTGGGATTTTATTTCCTTAATGCCGGAAAGTATGCATATGATTATGTGGCTCATGAGTGACAGAGCTATTCCCAGAAGCCTCAGGATGATGGAAGGATTTGGAGTGCATTCTTTTAAATTCATTAATGAACAAGGGAAAGCTCATTTTGTAAAGTTTCATTTTAAACCCAAACTTGGGGTACATTCTGTAGCCTGGAATGAAGCTCAGGTTATCTCGGGAGTGGATTCTGATTTTCATAAAAGAGATCTTTGGGAAGCCATTGAAAACGGCGATTACCCTGAATGGGATTTTGGAGTACAGTTGATTCCTGAAGAAGATGAAGACCGCTTTGATTTTGATCTTCTTGATCCTACTAAGCTTGTTCCTGAAGAAGAAGTCCCTGTGGAAATCGTAGGCATATTAACATTAAACAAAAATCCTGATAATTTCTTTGCAGAAACGGAACAGGTTGCCTTTCATCCGGGGCACATTATTCCTGGAATCGACTTTACTAATGATCCATTACTGCAAGGAAGACTGTTTTCATATACCGATACCCAATTATCAAGATTAGGATCTCCCAACTTCCATGAGATCCCGATTAACCGTTCGATCAATCCCGTTCATAATAATCAACGGGATGGGCATATGAGACAACAGATCGTAAAAGGAAAAAGCAGTTATGACCCCAATACTATAGGTGGTGGATGTCCTTTCCAGGCTATGATGTCTGAAGAAGGATTTGCATCTCAACAGGAAAGAGTTTCGGGAACCAAAATCCGTGAAAGAAGTAAAAGTTTTGTAGACCATTATTCGCAGGCTAAACTCTTCTATAATAGCCAGTCTATACCGGAAAAAGAACATCTTCAAAATGCTTTGATTTTTGAATTGTCAAAAGTAACACTTCCTTCTGTAAGAGAAAGGTTGGTAGGACAGCTGGCTTATATTGATACTTTCTTGGCGTGGCGTGTAGCAGAAAAGCTGGGTGTAGAAGTTAAAAAACTCGATTGGCCGAATCAAAGTTTACCTGCTGACAATAATATCGTAGAATTACAAAGTGAGGAAAAAGAGCCTGAAACAAAAGTTTCTGAGGCGCTTAGTATGAAAAACACTATAAAAAATACGATTAAAAGCAGAAAAATAGGATTTATGATGGCCAGTGGAACAAAAGCCAAAGATGTTAATGATCTTAAAGCAAAACTGGAAATAGAAGGAGCACATGTTGAGATCATCGCTCCAAGTCTGGCTAAAGTAAGAACTGATGAAGGGTCAGAGCTCACACCAAAACATTCTTTGACCAGTACAAGCAGTGTCTGTTTTGATGCTCTTGTCTTATGTTCCGGAGAAAACTCGGTAAGAGAACTTATGATCCCTGAAAACAGACATTTGGTATTACATTTTATCAATGAAGCATATAAGCATTGTAAAGCTATCTATTTTGGAGCAGATACAGAACCTCTATACGAAAACAGTAATGTAGCTTCAAAAAAGCATGAGGATCCTGGCATCATTATATGGGAAACTTATGAAGCTACATCTCAATTCATTAAAGCCATAGCCCAACATAGAGTTTGGGATCTCGAAATGGAGAGAAACGCTCAATCATAACTAACAATAAAATGCCTTCACACCAATCACACGAATATACTATTATGAAAGCAACCGTTTTTCCGAACTGTTAAAGATCCCGGAATTTCTGAGCTTAAAACTATATATACGCATTTATCTGTAAAAAGAGATCTTCAATAATGATAAGTGTGCAAGGATAGCCAATGATCTCATCAGCTATCAATGTGTTATTACCCATATTAATCAAAATTTCTTAAATAATAATGTTATGGAATTTCAAAAAAATCTCCTTGAATATATAAGCCATTGTTTGATTACCACAGATGAAACCATCTCTATCGCTGAAAGTGTAACTTCAGGATGTTTACAACTGGCTTTTTCGCAAATGCCAAATGCTTCTTTACTATATAAAGGCGGAATAACGGCTTATACTTTACCAGAGAAAGTAAGATTATTAAATGTAAATAAAAAAGAAGCAGAGGAATGTGACTGTGTTTCGGAGAATATTGCAGAAGCCATGGCATTACAAGTTGCAGATCTCTTTGAATCCGATTGGTCTATTTCTACTACAGGGTATTGTACTCCCATCCGTAATTCTTCCTATAAGATTTTTGCCTATTTCTCATTTTCATATAAAGGCGAAATTATCCTTACTAAAAAACTGGAACTACATCCCAAAACACAAGCTCTGAATGCCCAACTATATTATACAGAGTTCATTTTGGGATGCTTTAAAAGTGAACTCAACAGGCTTTTAATTTTGAAATAAGAAAAAAATCAATAACAAAAAATAAAAGCCATGGGAAAGCTGGAAAACAAATCTGTTCTTATTACAGGAGCTGACAGCGGGATTGGTAGGGCAATAGCGCTTCTTTTTGCTTTGGAAGGAGCAGATATCGGAATCATTTACCATTCGAGTAATCATGATGCTGAAAAGACAAAAGCTGAAATTGAAAATCTGAGTAAAAAATGCATCATTTTTCAGGGAGACATTAATGATTATGAATTCTGTGAAGAGACTGCCCAAAAGGTAATTGAAGCTTTTGGAAAAATTGATATTCTCATCAATAATGCAGGTGTACAATTTCCTGCCGATCGTATTGAAGAGCTTGAAGAAAAAAATATCAGACATACCTTTAATGCTAATATTGTTGGAATGATACTGCTAACGAAAGTAGTATTTCCGTATCTGGAAGAAGGAAGCTCTATCATCAATACAACCTCTGTTTCAGCATATGAAGGCCACCCCGAATTATTGGATTATTCTGCAACAAAGGGTGCTATTGTATCATTTACCCGTTCGTTGGCATTGCAGGCTAAACCTAAAGGAATCCGCATCAATGCTGTAGCACCTGGGCCTGTTGCGACACCTCTTACCCAAGAAACTTTTGATGAGAAGAAAGAAAATACAGATAAACCACCATTAGAAAGGAATGCAACTCCTGAAGAAGTTGCTTATAGTTTTCTATTCCTTGCCAGCAATGATGCTACACAGATCACAGGACAGGTTATTCATCCCAATGGAGGAATCATTGTCAACGGATAAGAAATAAATTAACCCGAAAAATAATTGGTTATGTACAGAGATGGAGCGCGAAAAAGTATATGGCAAGATGAGATAAAAAGATTTTCAACAGAAAATGATCTTCATCAATGGTTTGATACCGCTATAATTGGCGGTGGAATTACCGGAATTTCTACCGCTTTGAAATTACAAGAATCCGGACAGAAATGTATTATTATTGAAGCTGCAAATATCGGATTTGGAACAACAGGAGGGACAACAGCTCACTTAAATGACTTCTTTGATACTACTTATGCCCAAGCCATCCGGGATTTTGGACTAGAAAATGCTAAATTGTACGCAGAATCTGGTAAAGATGCTATTCATATTATTGATAGCAACATTAAAAAGTATAATATTAGCTGTGATTTTATTAGAAGGTCAGCTTATCTCTTTGCTTTAGATGAAGATCAGGAAAAGCGACTGAAAGATATTGTAACAGGAGCAGCTCAGGTAGGACACGAAATGCTTTATGTAAATGAAATATCATTTCCAATCCCTTTTAGAGAAGCTGTACTTATTCCTGCACAAGGATATTTCCATCCTATAAAATACATTAAAGCACTTTGTGAGGCCTTTATTCAATTAGGTGGTTCTATCGAAGAAAACTGCATCTGTGAAGACCATAAAGAACATGATGATGATATTATCCTTACCACATCGAAAGGAGAAATAAAGGCAAGGAATGTAATATATGCCACCCATATTCCTCCTGGAATTAATCTTCTTCATTTTACCAATGCTCCCTATCGAAGTTATGCGATGGCATTTAGTTTAAAAGATGATGATTATCCTAGAGAATTGGGATATGATCTTTGTGATCCCTATCATTATTACCGGATTCAGGAATTTGAAGGCGAAAACCTATTGATCGCGGGTGGTGAAGATCATAAAACAGGGCATTCTGATGATACAGGAGCATGTTTTTCAAGGCTTGAAAACTATGTTCGGAAACATTTCAATGTAGAAACAGCTTATTACAGCTGGTCCAGTCAATATTATGAGCCTATAGATGGTTTTCCTTACATAGGAAAACTACCTGGAAGTCAAAATAGAATATATGTTGCTACTGGATTCAGAGGAAATGGGATGATCTTTGGGACTCTTTCTTCGCAGATTTTTCATGATCTCATTATGACAGGAAAAAACAAGTATGAACATCTTTTTAGCCCGGCGAGAATAAAACCTATAGCCGGATTCGCTGATTTTGTAAAGGAAAATGCGACAGTCGCTTTTGATTATGTAAAAGATAAAATCTTTGTTGAAAGAATTGATTCTCTCTCAGAAATCAAACCCGGTGAAGCAAAAGTTTTCCGCTATGAATCTGAAACCTATGCTTTGTATAAAGAAATTAACGGCACCTTCCATCTTCTGAGAAGTACATGTCCACACGCTTCCTGTGAGGTAAGATGGAATAGTGCGGAATTGAGTTGGGATTGTCCGTGTCATGGATCAAGATTCAATGTCAATGGTAAACGGCTTACAGGGCCCTCTACGCAAGACTTGCCTAAAATTTTTCCTTTTCAAAAGCGATAAAATTATTATACCAATTCTTTAGTTTCTATTCACTTTATGTTTTATTTTAGAATGGAGGAACAGCAAATACATGAATATTCTGATAAAATTCTTCTTCGAAAACCATTTTAAATAGAAATACCCTCAGATTGACTGTCTTGGCTTCAGAAGTAATTTTATGGGCTTTCCCGAAAGGAATCCAAATGACGTGATGCTGGGGGACAAGGTAAATTTTCTGATCAATATGAAAATACTGATATCCCTCTTCTGCAAAGGTTAATTGAGCCCGGTTATGAACATGTTCATAATCATCATGTTTCCAGTTTTTTTCACACCAGATATAGGCTACTTTTTCAATGACATCTACAAATTGGCTTTGTGTTTTTTCAATCAGTCCACATTTTGCACTGTCGTTTTGGATATGTTTTTTGGCAAATTTAATAAAAACACCAACATTAATTTTGTACGATTAATTTATATCCTGTTCAGAATGAAAAAAATATGTTCTTTTCTTATTTTAATTTTACTATTTAACACCACACAGATAATGGCACAGAATAAGGCTAAAATATTGGTTCTTATCCATTCAGATAATGGAGGAACCTATGAGCTGGCCAAAGAAATTGCGAAAGGCATTGAGAGTGAAAACAATGCTACTTCTTATATTAAGTTGGTGAAGCCTTCACAGAATCCTAATCTGAAAAGCCTTCCTGTTGCGACAGTAGATGAGCTTACGAGTTATGACGGAATTGCTTTCGGATCGCCTGTTTATTTCGGGAATATCAGCACCGGAATGAGTGAATTTTTATCAAAAACCGTTCAGCTTTGGACAAACCATGGCTTGGAAGGAGTTCCGGCAACCGTTTTTATGTCTGCAGGAAGTGGTGCAGGAAAGGAATTGGCTCTTCAGGCATTCTGGAATAGTCTTGCTGTACATGGAATGATTCTGGTATCCAATGGTATTCGTGGAACTGAAGAACTTAACAAAGCCATCCCACAAGGAAATTCAGTACTGGGAATCACTACGATGGCTTCTTTAAAAGATGTAGAACGGCCTACAAAAGGGGAAAGATCTCTGGCTGAGCTTCAAGGGAGAAATTTTGCAAAAGTATCATTAGCTCTGAAAGATACACGTCCTAAAAAAACAACTGCTATTGTTGAAAATCACCAGAATTTTAATGAAATTTTAAAACAAAAAAATATTGTTCTTCCTCAAGTTCCTAAACCGGCGGGAAATTATCAGCCTTTTGTACGTTCCGGAAGTCTTGTTTTCATCAATCAGGTTGCTTTAAAGGATGGAAAGATATTTAATCCCGGAAAATTAGGAATAGATGTAAATGAACAGCAAGTGAAGGATGCTACCAAAGTTACCATGCTGAATGTTTTATCAGTACTTAATGAAGCTGTTGGCGGTGATTTGAGCAAAGTGAAGCAATGTGTGCAGCTTACCGGAATATTCAATACAAAAGATGATTATATCCAACATGCAGCCTTGATGAATGTAGCTTCTGATCTTACGGCTGAGGTTTTTGGAGATAAAGGAAAACATGCAAGAGCTACATTTGGAGCATCTTCTATTCCTGTAAATTCTTCGGTTGAAATTCAGGCTGTTTTTGAAGTAGAATAGTTTTTTCTATGGCTCTCACGAAAGAGACTGGGAAATATAGATAATTTATAGCGCAAATCATTTACCATTTGCGCTATTTTTATTTTAATATCTCGCAGATTTTGCGGATTGAGCAGGTCTGACTGATAATAACTATATAAATCTGCGTTATTTGCGAAATCTGCGAGAACCTTATTACAAATACTGATTAAAAATTTCCGCAATAATCGGTATACTTTGTTCCAGTTGTTCTTCTGAGACTGATCCATAACTTAGCCTGAAACCATTAACCTTATTTCTACTGTATTGTTTGGGATGAATGATCTTAATGTTTTTCTCCAATAAAGCAGAAGTTACCTGATCCCAATCTAATGTTACTTTTGGAACGATCCAAAAAGCTAATCCTCCTTCAGGCAAGGTAAAATGAGCAAATTCTTTGATGTACTGATTCAAAAGATTGTAGACAAAATCTCTTTTGTTTTTATAATGTGCAGTCGCTTTTCTGATATGTTTTTTCACGGCTCCTTCCTTGATAAGCTGCAACACAGCCTGTTCCATGATTACATCGCCATGTACATCTATTATTTTTCTTAAACTGCCGATCTTTTGTAATAAATCCCGATTTTTAGTGGCCAGATATCCAATCCTTAATGCAGGTGCAACTACCTTACTTAATGTTCCGATATAAACGTAGTTATTAAGCTCAGGAAAGCTGGAAATAGGCAGAATAGGACGATAACCAAAATGAAATTCATTATCATAATCATCCTCAATAATTGTGATATTATGTTGATTGGCAAGCTCAATTAATCTTAAACGCCTTGATAAGCTTAATGTAACCATGGTGGGATACTGTCTGTGAGGAGTAATATAGATCGCTTTGATATTTTTATGTGCTGATAAAAGCTCTTCTACAACCTGTACATTGATGCCTTCTTCATCCACAGAAACAGGGAGAAGCTGAGCTCCTGAGTACTCAATGGCCTGCCATGCCGGCTGGTATCCCGGATCTTCAACAATGACACAGTCCCCTGAGGTTAAAAGATTCTGCGCTGTTAAAAACATAGCCATCTGACTTCCCCTTGTAATGGATATTTCATGTTCATGAACCTGCATGCCTCTTTGATGATTCAGCATCTGAGAGATCATTTTTCGGAATTCTATATCTCCATGCTCATCTCCGTATCCCATCATCTGCCACTTTGCTTTTATCCCGAAAATCTGTCGATAGGCTCTTGCCAGTTCAGTGACAGGTGCTATTTTACTATCCGGATGCCCATCATCAAAATTAATTATGGAACCCCGATTCGTCATAGGAAGATTCAACGTATCTGCGATCTTATCCATTCTGTTTTCATGTAAAGAGGGAAGCTGATCTGATACAAAAATCCCTTTTCTTTCCTTAGAAATTACCCATTCTTCATTAAGCAGTACTTGATAGGCTTCTACTACCGTATTTCTATTGATTTTCAACATGGTTGCCAAGTTTCGACTTCCGGGAAGTGCATCACCAGACTTCAATCTTCCTGAACGGATATCTGTAATAATGGTATCCGCTATTTGTAAATACACTGCTTTATCAAGCTTTTTATCAATTTCGAATTCTAATTTCCAAGGTCTCAACATCTGGACTATCTATTTATATAAAAACTGAATCATTTAAACAGTCCAAATATAAAATAATTTTGCCATGCAATTAAGCACAGAACCATTAAATTTTAAAAATCATGGACAAAAAACAATTCAGTTCAAAAGACTTCCACGAAACTTATGCAAGACCAAAGTATGTAAGACCAAGCCATTTGCTTCATAAAAATGTGGAAAATGCGGGCGAGCACAATCAATTCTCAACAGAAAGGAAGCATCCGGTTTTCTTTGTTGATCTTCCCAGCAAAAATGTAAGTATGACAATTGGCGGACTATTGCCATCCCAACAAACCAACAAACACCGCCATACCTATGAAACGGTTTTATTCGTCATTGAAGGAAAAGGATGGACGGAAGTAGAAGGAGAAAAAGTACATTGGGAAGCTGGAGATGCCGTTTATATTCCATCATGGGCATGGCATAAACACCAAAATCTCAGCGATACGGAACCCGCCAAATATATAGCCTGTGAAAATGCTCCTCAGTTACAAAATTTAGGAGTTGCTCTAAGAGAAGAAGAGGGTAGAGATCTTTAATTCCAATAATTTAAACCAACAATACATGAAAAATATACCATTTAAAGGGATTATATCCTATCCCATAACACCTTTTGATGAAAATGAAAAAGTAGATATTCCTCTTTTCAAACACTTGGTAGAAAGGTTGATCTCTTCTGGAAGTCATGGTATTGCTCCTTTGGGAAGTACAGGAGTAATGCCTTATCTGTCTGATGAAGAAAAAGAAGAGGTTACCGAAGCTACATTACAACAAGTAAAAGGAAGAATCCCAACTCTTGTAGGAGTTTCTAATCTTACCACAGAGAAAACAATTCATCATGCTCAATTTGCAGAGAAAGCAGGGGCAGATGCGGTGATGATCATTCCGATGAGCTACTGGAAACTTACAGATGACGAAATTGTAGCGCATTATGATGCTGTAGCAAATAAAATTGCTATTCCGATTATGGCTTACAATAATCCGGCAACGAGTGGAGTAGATATGTCACCATCTCTCTTGAAAAGACTGCTTGAAATTCCTAATGTAACCATGATTAAAGAAAGTACAGGAGATATTCAGAGAATGCATTATCTGAGAAGAGAACTGGGAGAAGAGGTAGCTTTTTATAATGGTTCAAATCCTTTGGCTCTAGCTGCATTTTCTGCTGGAGCAAGAGGCTGGTGTACTGCTGCACCTAATCTTATTCCTGAACTTACAATCAGTCTTTACAATGCGGTTGAAGAAGGGAATTTAGAGAAAGCAAAAACTATTTTCTATCAGCAGTTTGATCTTTTAAAATTCATTGTTAACAAAGGATTGCCTAGAGCAGTGAAATCAGGTCTGAATATTCTGGGCGAAGATGGCGGAAATCTAAGAAGCCCTTTAAAACCTTTGCATGAAAAAGAAGCTGAAGAATTAAAAAATATTATTCAAGCTCTTATTAATTAATACCTTCTTATGAAAAAATCCGTTTTTTATCATGCAGGATGTCCTGTATGCATCAGTGCAGAACATGATATTGTCAGCCTTATAGGGTTGGAAAATGTTGAAATCATCCATCTGGGTAATGAAAAAGATAAAATTGAAGATGCTGAAAAGGTAGGAGTAATATCTGTACCTGCTCTAGTCACGCCTAGCGGGAACGTTCTTCATATTAACTTTGGAGCATCTATAGAAGATGTGAAAAATTAGTATTCTTGTATCAACGGCTCAATTTCTTGAGCCGTTTTTTAATTTTTAGATGATAGCATTTCCTTCTACACCGTCAGCATTATTAGTTTTATGACCTGTTATCGCTGATGCAACAAAACTAAAGAGACTGACTAGTTTTCCGGCTTGGGTATCCCAGTAATACGTTTCTTTTGGTTCTACACGGATAATTGTAACATTGGGATCATCTTTTCCGTCGAACCAGGCCTTTGCAAGGGGAGACCATTTTTCTTCTATAGTGGCTTTATCTTTATAGACAGAAGCCTTTCCATATACTGAAAGATATTGTGCCTCTTTATTGTTCATAAAAAACAACTGTACTCTTCGATCTTCTTTGATTTCAAAATTCTTGTTGCTGTTTCCACTGCTGATGAACCATAAATTTCCGCTGTCATCAGTTTCCTGTAAAGTCATTGGTCTTGAATTCACAGGAACCGTTTCCAATTCTGTACAGAACATACATATTTTGGCATTTTCAGATAGTTCTTTGATCTTTTTGATCGCTTCCAGGTGGGTAAGATTTTGTGTAGACATAATATTATATTTAAGTGATGGTTGAATGATAAGAAATTCTACAGAAAATTATAGAATCAATAGTATGGAATAAAATATTCAAATACCTGACCAACTGGAGAAAAAGTGTGGTATATTATTAAAATTTTATAATATTTTAAGTGATATTATCATTAAAAAATGAGTAATCTGAGGTAAAATTTTATGTACATTTGAAAATGCAGATTTCACCTCCTAAACATCTGGCACCTTTTATCCGGCATTATATCTTTTTGGAAAACAATACAGAAGAGATCAAGAGTGTCAGGTTATTTACTGATGGCAGTACCGGATTGATTTTATCTGCAACGATGGGCCTTCATTCTCATCTTTCTGAGGCAAATATGCCAACTTCTTTTTTTTACGGTACCCTGAATAGTTATAAAGACTTTTATACAAAGGGGAAATTTTCTTTTATAGCGGTGGTTTTTCAACCTTACTTTTTAAATATTGTTTTAAAAACATCGGCTAAAGAAATTAAAAATCAGATTATTTCTGCTGAAGACATCTTAAAAGAGAAACTTGTCCCATTCCAGGACAAGCTTTTTTATCAATCGGATCCGAAGATTATCATTAATGATTTGAATCTCTTTTTCACTAAGTTCCTTGCCGAAGAAATTGGGCATGATTATCAATTGATAGCAGCGGTTCAGCAATATATCCTTCAAAATAGAGGAACAGTTCTTTCAAAAGATCTGGAAAAGTTTACCGGATATTCTGAAAGACACCTGGAAAGGAAGTTCGAAGATTATATGGGAATTTCTCCTAAAAAATACAGCAATATTATCCGACTTCATTATTTTTTAAGCCTTATTAATAAAGGAATTATAGATGAAAATATGACTATACTTTCTTATCATGCCGGATATTCCGATCAATCGCATCTGATCAGGGAGTTCAAAAAGAATGTAGGACTTACTCCCAGACAATATGCCAATACGGAAAATAAAATGGCCGTTAACTTTATTGAACTGTAATTTTGATGTCGGATTTATACAATTTTTCTTTAGCAGGCTGCCATAGATTTGCTGAAAAAAAATAATGAATATTAAAATTTCAACCGCACAATTTGAAAACAGAAGTGGAGATAAGGATTATAATCTATCTGTCATAGAAAGACTGGCTCAACAGGCTTCTGCACAAGGCTCCGATGTTATTGTTTTTCACGAATGCTCCATTACAGGATATACTTTTGCCCGAAATCTTTCCAAGGATGAACTTCTGGATATTGCAGAGCGTATTCCCGATGGAGAAAGTATCAAAAGGCTCCAGAGTATTGCAAAACAAAATAATATTGTGATTCTGGCTGGCCTTTTTGAAAAAGATGATAATAATAATTTATTCAAGGCTTATGTATGTGTAGACCATACAGGTTTAAAAGCGAAATACAGAAAGCTGCATCCTTTTATCAATCCCCATCTTCTGCCAGGTAATGAATACTGTGTATTTGAAATTTTGGGATGGAAATGTGGTATTCTGATCTGTTATGATAACAATATTATTGAAAATGTGAGAGCCACTAAGCTTTTGGGAGCTGATATTATTTTCATGCCTCATGTTACTATGTGTACGCCTTCCACAAGACCAGGAGCTGGTTTTGTAGACCCAAAACTTTGGGAAAACAGAGTTGCAGATCCTACTTCTTTACGCCTGGAATTTAAGGGAATGAAAGGAAGAGACTGGCTGATGAAGTGGCTTCCGGCGAGGGCTTATGATAATGGTGCTTATATTGTCTTTTCCAATCCCATTGGAATGGATGATGATCAGCTTAAAAATGGATGTTCCATGATTATTGATCCTTTTGGAGATGTTATTGCAGAGTGTAACTCGTTCGAGGATAGTTTTGAATCGGCTGTTTTAACTCCGGAAAAGCTCACTCAGGCTGGTGGATATCGATATTTACAAGCAAGAAGACCGGAACTTTACAGAGATATTATAGGCCAAAGTCATTCATCTGTTCAGAAAGTAGTGTGGCTGAATGAGAAAGAAAACTAATCTATTATTATTCTGATAATTTAATGCAATTTAAATAATTTTTATAATACAATTATTCGTTGGAAATTTGCATTGTCAACATCAACAAAATTACAATGCAATGAATTATCAAAAAGAAATACAAATCAATGCTGTATCAGGAAGTGTAAAAAGCAAAGGGCTTCCTGCAGCTTTATGGGCACTTACGATCAGTGCTTTTGGAATCGGAACTACAGAATTTGTTATTGTAGGTCTTCTTCCTACTGTGGCCGGAGATCTTGGGATCACTATTCCGTCGGCAGGTTTACTGGTAAGCCTTTATGCAATAGGAGTTGCTATAGGAGCTCCTATTTTAACAGCATTAACAGGGAAAGTTCCCCGTAAAATGCTTTTGGTTTCCATTATGTTACTATTTGTGATTGGAAACGGACTGGCTTCCATTGCTCCAGGATTTATCACGCTGGTTCTGGCCAGAATATTAACAGGATTTGCTCATGGGGTTTATTTTTCCATTGGATCCACTATTGCAGCATCATTGGTTCCTGAGGAGAAAAGAGCAACTGCTATTTCCATTATGTTTGCCGGACTTACGCTGGCTATTGTCACAGGAGTACCATTGGGAACTTTTATAGGACAGCATTTTGGATGGAGAGCTACTTTCATCGGAGTTTCTATTCTTGGAATGATAGGCTTGTTGGCCAGTTTATTATTGGTTCCCAATAATTTAAAAAACGGAAAAACGGCATCCATCAAAAGCCAGTTCAAAGTATTGGGTAATAAACGGTTAATTTTTGCCTTTTTAATGACCGCTATGGGATACGGAGGAACATTTGTTGTATTCACTTATCTATCTCCAATTTTACAGAAAATAACAGGATTTCAGGAATCTACGGTTACTTTTATCCTGTTGGTATATGGTATTGCGATTGCACTAGGAAACCTGATTGGTGGAAAAGTAGCGAATAAAAACCCTTTGAAGGCTCTTTTATGGATGTTTACGGCTCAGGGATTAACCTTATTGGCATTTTATTTTACCGTAAGTAGCCCGGTTCTGAGTATTATTACGTTGTTCTTTTTAGGCGCACTTTCTTTTGCAACAGTTCCCGGTCTTCAGCTGTTGGTGGTACAGATTGCTGAAAAGGAACTTCCCGGAACTGAAGATGTAGCCTCTGGAATTAATATTGCAGCTTTTAATATTGGGATTGCAATTGGATCTTATGCGGGCGGACTTATTGTAACATCATCTTTAGGATTAGGAAGTACCCCATGGATTGGTGCATTGTTCTTAGTGGTTACGGTTCTGATAACCATCATCAGCATTCGTTTAAGCAAAAAAGCAAACTAATATTCAACTTTATTCAATATCTCAATTGGAGGAGTGAACATTTTCCTCTCTTAGGAGAATAGCAAGAATATATAAAGCCAGAATGTTAGATTGAAGTAAGGCTTTATGAAAAGGGTAGATCAATGATCTGCTCTTTTCTATTTTAATTTGACACAAAGTTTTTATGATTATGCTGCTCTGTTTTAAGAGGGTAAGAAGAAATCAACAATAAGCGGATGGTATAATAATGTGTAATTTATCAAGTTTTGTAGGATCTAAAAAGTGGGTAAAGAAACAAAAATTGCTCCTTTCATTAAAACACCGAAACTAAATTCTATGAAATGCTAATGTCAGTAAACGGAAATCAACGATTATTCAGCCAAAAGGCAATAATGGAAAAAGCAGGAATCAAAGAGGTAGATAAGATGCAAGAGGAGATTAAGAAAGAAATGCCAACTCCACCAAAAGAAATTGTAAAAAAAATGTCTAACTATTTGAAGATTAGGATTAATTCATTATATTAGAGATAATTGATTAATATAACTAATATGATGAGTAACGAAAAAGAAATTACACATGAGGTTCTTAAAGTAGCAAAACAGAATCAGACTATTTTCAATGAATTAGTAAGATTATTAAATTCTCAAGGATTTCAAACGGCAAGATTGGAAACACACATAAGTAGAAATGCCTCAAATATCGCCAAACTTGAAAAATTAGTACTTGGCGAAGAGTATGGAAAGCCATCAAATTTACCAGGATTATAATTAACAGCCTTCTCTTTGAGAGGGCTTTTTTGTTATATTTGCCGGAAAACTAATAAAATATGAAAAATGGCAATTGGGTATTTTGGACTTTTGGATTAGGTTCTGTTATTTTTATGGGAGTTACATTATACTTTAACTACAAATATGCAGTAGATTTAGGAACTGAAAGACAGGGGTTATTTGGTGATATGTTTGGAGCATCAAATGCGCTGTTTACCGGGCTTTCTTTTGTTGGTGTTATTATTGCGATTTTACTACAAAGGCAAGAATTGAAATTGCAACGAAAAGAACTTGAGTTGACAAGAAATGAAATGGAATTGACGAGAGAAGAATTTATAGCTCAGAATGAAACAAGCAGGGTTCAAAGGTTTGAAAATACATTCTTCCAAATGCTATCGCTTTTTAATACAATAACAGGCAGTATACGCGTTGACTCCGGTAGGGATCATTACGATGAAGGAAAATCTGCCATAAATCAAATTTTGTCTGAACTTGAATACAAAGCAACACAACATTGTTCAACGACACAATATTGCTCAAAGCATAAAGTCAATAGTTACGATTCGGCCAAAACAAAGTTTAAACATCTAGAATTAGAAGACTTGCAAGAAATATATCAAAAAAAGTATGAGGAATATAACGATATTTTAGGGCATTATTTCAGGACTTTTTATCATATTATAAAATTAATAGATTCCTCAGATATTAAGGATAAGCAGCAATATGCATCAATTGCGAGATCTCAACTATCTAATGCAGAACAAGTATTGCTATTTTATAATTGTTTACATGCGAATGGTGAAAAGAAATTTAAACCTTTAGTGGAAGACTATGCACTATTAAATAATTTAAATCCTAAGCAGCTACTAAGTGCGCATATAACTAGTTTTTACGCAGAGAAGGCATTTGGATCTAATTAAATAAAACAGCCCCTTAATTGGGGCTTTTCTTTTGTATATATGGATTAAAGTATCCATTCCTGTATCCTGTAATTCTCTTTATTGATTGGTTAATTCCGTCAATTGTGTATTGATCCAAAGAATAATCAATCCTCTTTTTGTTTTTAAATAAAGTTCCTTTAATAAATTGGGTTTGGGTATAAGGGGAAATGTTATTGTAAATAGTGGCTTGCGTAAGAAACTTAATCTTTACCTGTTGATCTGATGTTGCCTCAATATCAACATGTGTTGTTTTAATACTATTAATCATATATGAAAGCATTGTTGTTCTATACATAATTTCACCTTCATATTTATCTCCGCAGGAGTAGCAAGTAAATCCTAAGAACAATATTATTTTTTTCATTTCATAAAATTTGACCAAAGAAAGTAAGATATCGAACAGAAAAATTACGGATGGTCATAAAACTAACTTTTTATTGTTAATTCTTTTCCTTTAAGTGCGAAGAAAAGAAAAGGTGTTGTAATTGAGTTCTTGATATCAAAAACCTCAAACCTCATAAATCCCCTCATCCGTAAACACAAAAAACTTACTTTTCTTAGGAAGGTTTTTAGTATCCAATCCTGTAAACTCACTAAAAGCAGGTAACAATAATTGGTTTTCACTTAATGCAAAACAGGGAAGTCTGATACTTTTTACGGCAGAATTCAAAACGATTCCAGGATGAATATGCCCCGTAATTTGGAAACCTTGTCTTTCTTTATCAAAATCATGAATAAATGTAAATGAGCCTATTTCCAATAAGGATTCTTTAAAATCCAGGCAAAGTTTTTTTTCCAAATGCTCTGAAATGCGGTCGTGATTTCCCTCAATAAGGTAAAACTTCAAATCGGGATATTGATTTCTCCATTGGCAGAACTCATCTACATCAGAATTGTCACCGGCATGAAGCAGATCGCCCACCACCATACATTTTTCCGGCTGAAAATATTCGATGAGTGCTGATAGTCTTTCCAGATCGCTTTTCATAATATGGTTGGCCAATGCAATCCCATTCTTACGAAAATGAGCTGTTTTTCCAACATGCAGATCAGAAAGGATTAAAGCTTTTTCCTTTTCCAGAAATAGAGCACGCTGATTAGTCAACGTAAAAGTTTCATTTTGAATGGTAATTTCTTTAGTGGCTATCAACACAAGTGAAAATTCAGGATTTTGGGTTAAAGATACTGTATACTAGATTTTTAAAACATTTCACGATCATTATTCTTCTCTTCTGCTTACGTGAAAATGTTCATCAAAAATATAAGTAATAGGTACTCCGGTAGCAATTTCTCTTTCCAGAATTTCTTCTGGAGATAAGTGTTCCAGGTACATGATGAGCGCACGGAGGCTATTTCCATGGGCAACAATCAATACATTTTCACCTTTCTTCAGCAGAGGAGCTATCTCTTTTTCAAAATAAGGAATCACCCTATTATAAGTATCTTTAAGGCTTTCACCACCAGGAGGAACCACATCATAAGATCTACGCCAGGTATGAACCTGTTCTTCACCATATTTCAATGCCGTTTCTGCTTTATTAAGTCCTTCAAGATTCCCATAAGAACGTTCATTCAAAGCTTTATCCATAATGATAGGGATATTGGGTTTTCCTATTTCATCAAGAATAATAGAGAGGGTATGTTTAGCTCTGATTAGGACTGAAGTAAAGGCAATGTCTATTTTTTCTTTTTTTAAGGCTATTCCTGCATTTTTTGCTTCTTCAATTCCTGCCTCTGTAATATCGATATCTTGCCATCCTGTAAACCTATTTTCCAAGTTCCAGAGTGACTGTCCGTGACGGACTAAAAATAGTTTTGCCATTATTTGAGTGTTATTTAATCTTCAAAGAAGATAATCTAAGTTACGAACTTGTTAAAAATCTTTCGCTATAAAAAGTGATATTTTTTATGATTTGAATGAAAATCATTTATAGCTTTCATTATATTCAAAGTTTCAGCATTCTTTTGATTCTCGCATCCAATCCTTCACTGGAAAGAGATTGTCTCAGACTATCCACTTTGATAGGAAAACTGAGTGGAGTAAAGGAGTTGGCGGATTTAAGAATAATGCTGGACTTTTCGATCCTTTTAAAAGCTTCTATCAGGCGTTGTTCCTGAAGCTGCATATTAAAGACTTCAGTATAGGACTGTCTGATTAAAAAATGGTTGGAATCATAATCTTCCAATACTTTAAAAATAAGTCCTGCCGAGCTCTGTAATGATTTATTGGAACGTTGCTGGCCTGCATAATTTTGAATAACCATTCCGGAAATTACGGCAATATCTCTGAACTTCCTTCTGGCCATTTCAGCAGAATTGATGCTGGCAATCACATCATTCATCAGATTATCTCTTGTCAATATTTGATGAAGATTATTATCGTTCAAAGGTATTTCTTTATCACTGAATAATTCGAATCCGTAATCGTTCATTGCCATTGAAAAGGAGATGGGTGCTAGCTTTGAAATACGATAGGCAACCAATGCAGCCATTACTTCGTGTACCAAACGGCCTTCAAAAGGATACATAAATAGATGATATCCTTCACGATTTTTAATCATTTCCACCAGAAATTCATTTTCTTTCGGAATATGTGAGTTTTCTTCCTGATTCACCAGAAGTGGATGAAGGAATTTCAGTTCTTTTTCTGAAGCTTTAGGATTTAAAGCATGTGAAAGCTTTTCTCTTAGAAAATGTCCCAAATTAGAACTTAAAGGAAGTCTGCCACCAAGATAACTTGGAACCAAAGCTTTTCCCTTTGCTGACCGTACATAGACCGTCATATCTTTAATCATAGCAACTTCAAGCGTTCGGCCTGCCAGAATAAATTTTTCTTCTTTTTTTAGTTTGGAAATAAAGTATTCTTCAATCATTCCTACATAACCGCCGGAAATAAACTTGACTTTCAGCATGGCATCACTAACGATCACTCCCATATTCATCCGATGCAGCATCGCTATTTTCCGGGAAGTTACTTTGTACAAGCCATCTTTCATAATGACAATTTTATGAAATTCTTCGTAGTTTTTTAAGACACTACCGCCAATCGTAAGAAATTCAAGAATACTTTTCCATTCTTCTTTCATCATTTCCCGGAAAGCATACGTTTTCTTAATTCTTTCGTAAGTTTCTTCAGGATAAAATCCATTACCCACAGCTAAAGTCATTAAAAACTGAACCAAGACATCAAAACATAAGACTTGCGGTTCTCTGGGTTCTACAACTTTTTGTTTTACAGCTTCTTTTAAGGCCGCAACTTCTATTAATTCCAGAGAATGAGTCGGAACGCAATAAATTTTTGAAACCTCAAAAGGGGAGTGTCCGCTACGGCCAGCTCTTTGAAGAAATCTTGCAACTCCTTTTGCAGAACCAATCTGAATAACTGTATCAACTGGTTTGAAATCTATTCCAAGATCTAGCGATGATGTGGAAACAACTGCTTTCAATTTACCGGAACTTAGATTTTCTTCAATCCAGATTCTTAAATGGGCATCAATGGAACTGTGATGAATAGCAATTTGCCCTGCAAAATCAGGATAAGCATCCAGCAGCAGCTGATACCACATTTCACTTTGACTGCGTGTATTGGTAAAAACAATCGTGGATTTTGAATTGAGAATAATAGGAACCACTTTATCGGCAAGCTTATGTCCAAGATGACCTGCCCAGGGCAGTATTTCAACTTCATCAGGAAAAACAGGGATGATATCAATCTTTTTATGTTCTTTGGCTGTGATTTTTGTTTTTTTAATAGTATAAGGAATCAAAACGTCCATGGCTTCTTCCAGATTTCCTATGGTTGCGGTAATTCCCCAAATTTTTAGTATTGGAACATATTTTCTAAGTTGCGAGATGCCCAGTTCTACCATGACCCCACGTTTTGAACCTAATAATTCATGCCATTCATCCACAACCACACATTTCAAATCCCGGAAAAAGGATTCATGATTTTTCTGAGCCAGAAGAAGGTGAAGACTCTCTGGAGTTACCACAAGAATTTCAGGCATCTTTTTTACCTGCTGCTGTCTTACTTTAGGATCTGTATCGCCATTTCTTACTCCTACCACCCAATCTAATCCGATTTCATCCATGGCTTCCTGCATCGCTTTAGCAATATCTTTTGACAAGGATCTAAGAGGAGTTATCCAGATCATTTTTAATCCTTTTTTATAGCTTTCAGGATGGTTTAAAAAGTCTGAAATCAATGCTAAAAAAACAGAAAAAGTTTTCCCAAATCCAGTAGGAGCGACTACCATACCACTATATCCGCTTCCAAATTTCCGCCAGGTATCGATCTGAAATTTAAAAGGAGATATACCTTTATCCTTCATCCATTGCTGAATAAGGGTAAATCCGTGGGTATCTTCAAAGGCAGTCATATTATTGTATTAATTTTTTAATTTCTTCCAGGTTGTCAATTTCATCTACTGTTTTATCTTTCCGCCATCTTACAATTCTTGGAAAGCGAAGAGCTACACCACTTTTATGACGGTTACTGAAGCCAATACCTTCAAAAGCAATTTCAAAGACCAGTTCTGCTTTTACTGTTCGCACAGGGCCAAACTTTTCAATAGCGTTTTTCGTTACGAATTTACTGACCTCCATAATTTCTTTATCCGTTAACCCTGAATAGGCTTTGGCAATGGTGACCAATTTGTCTTCATTTTTTACAGCAAAGGTATAGTCGGTATAGTAAGCACTTCGTCTGCCGCTTCCTTTTTGAGCATAAATAAGAACAGCATCAATGGTAAATGGATTGATTTTCCATTTCCACCAGTCGCCTTTTTTTCTTCCGGCATGGTAAGGTGAGCTTTTTTGTTTTAACATCAGCCCTTCGCTATTTATATTTCTGGAGTTTTCTCGAATTTCATTCAACTCTTCCCATTTTTCAAAATCTATACTTTGGGAAAGCCTTATATTTTCCGGGGCTTCATTCAGTAATAATTCCTGCAGCATGGCTCTTCTTGACGAAATAGGTTTATCCCTTAGATCATTTTCTTCAAGTTCCAATAAGTCATAAGCAAATACTTCAATTGGAATTTCCAAGAGCATTTTTCTGGTTAAAGTTTTTCTGTTTAATCTTTTCTGTAATTCGTTAAAATTTAAAACCTTACCCTCTTTCACTGCAAGTATTTCTCCATCTAAAACAAAGTTTCCTTTCATCGCTTTTACAGCTTCTGTAATTTCAGGAAATTGTTCTGTAACAAGTTCTTCACCTCTCGACCAAATAAATACTTCATCATTTCTTCGGATAATCTGTCCACGGATGCCATCCCATTTGTATTCAATCAGCCATTCATTGGGTTTTCCCAAATTTTCAAGATCTTTTTCTAAAGGATAAGCCAGACAAAACGGATACGGTTTGGAGTTATCCGGATTGATATGTTCTGCTGAAATTAATTCTTTAAAAGAGACTTCATCCGGTAACCATTTTCCCATAAGGCTATGTGTTAATGTACTGGATTCTTCACCGGAGAATTTGGTAAGTGCATTAATCAAAGTTTTATCTGATACTCCAATTCTAAAACTACCACCGATTAATTTATTGAAAATCAAACGTTCTGTATAATCTAGGCCATTCCAAGTATGAAGAACAAAATTTTTCTTTTCGGTTTCATTTTTATCTTTTAAATGAACGATATCCCTCATCCATTGAGAAAGACTTTGTTCAATCTTTTCCTCTGGTGGCGGGAGAATCAATGAAAGAGTTTCTCCAAGATCTCCCACGGAAGAGTAGCTTTCCTGAAAAAGCCATACAGGAAGTCCTGTAATTTCTAAAGCCCAATCTTTCATCAGATTGGTATTGACATTTCTTTTGGGTCTTTTCCCTGTAAATAAAGCAATAAACCATACTTTATCTTCATCCGGAGTACGTTCCAGATAATCGATAATGGCATCAATTTTAGCATTGGTTTTATTGGTGGTTTCCAATGCGTTGATAAGATCTGCAAAATATCTCATGATTCCGGATTTTCAATGGTTTCCTGTTCCGACACTTCTTCATCTTCACCGAATAAGGTTTCTATGACATCTGCTTTAATACCAATTTCATTCAGATATTTTGAAAAAATCTCAGTCTGCCCATGGGTAACATGTACCAGCTCTGCTTCCGTTGCTTTTACCGTTTGCAGTAAGCCTTTCCAGTCTGCATGATCGCTCATGGCAAATCCTGCATCTGCGCTTCGCCATCTTCTGGCTCCACGCACCTGCATCCAGCCTGAACATATAGCTGTAGCCGGATCAGGAATCTTTTTAATGATATTGCTATCGAGTAAAGCCGGAGGAACAATCACAATTTCATGTTCCATTTCTTTCGGATGTTCTCTGAAATCTCCAATCGTGTATTCCGGGAGCGCAATTCCAACAGCTTCAAAGGCTTCATTAAGCTTTCCGATAGAGTAGTGAACATATATTTTACCAATTCCTTCCACAGCTTTCATAATACGCTGAGCTTTGCCTAAAGAATATCCAATAAACACAGATGTCTTACTATTTTCCTGATTTTTTAGCACCCAATTCTGAAGTTTTCTGTTTAAATCATCCACTTCGAGCCAATTGTAAATGGGCAATCCAAAGGTACTTTCCGTAACAAACTCATTGCATCTTACCAATTCAAAAGGTGTACTAAGACCGTCATTCTGAACTTTATAATCTCCGGAGACAACCGTAACAAATCCTTTATATTCCAATCTTATCTGGGCAGAACCAATAATATGACCTGCAGGATGAAGCGAAACATTTACTCCATTGATATTAATTTTCTCACCATATTCCACACTCTGGCATTCTATATCAGTGCCAATTCTTTGGTATAAAATAGGTTTGGTAAAATGATGGCAAAGGTATTTCTTCATTCCCCAACGGGCATGATCGGCGTGCCCATGAGTAATGACCGCCATATCTACAGGTCTCCAGGGATCTATATAAAATTTGCCCTGAGGACAGTAAATTCCTTTTTTTGTAAATGTTATTAATTTCAATGGTGTGATTCGTTTGTGTAAAATGCTTCAAAAACTTAACCAAATTACAATAAAGTGTTGATTTTTTGTAGTTGATGAGGGATAAATTAGACTGCTCTGCATTTTGTTGTTGGAAATTGCAAAAACAAACGAATTAAATCCATTTCTATTGATTTTTTTAATATTTACGAAGGTCTAATTCGTAAAAGAGAGATAAAAATAAGCTGCTTCGGTTGAGAAACAGCTTATTCTATTATTTTGTATTCAATACTTCGTTTACGTAATCAATCCATTGATGATCAGGAATGGTTTGGTCTATAAAATAATCCGGTTGAATTCCTTTTCCATCGATAGCCATATCCGGAATACGGAAACTCTTTGAAAGACTGTATCCTAATTTGATTATTATCTTCAACAACTGAACTTCTGAGCAATAAAACAATGAACTGCACACCAATATCAACCTGCTGAAAATCTTTGAAATTTGTATCATCATTAAAAAAGAAAATACAATGAGTAAAACAATTTTAATTACAGGAGCAGCAAGTGGATTTGGAAAGATTGCCGCATTCGATCTTGCTAGAAAAGGACATCATGTAATCGCTACTACACAGGTTTATCCTCAAATGAGTGATTTGATTCGTGAAGCAAAAGAACAGGGAATAGATTTAACTGTTGATAAACTGGATGTCACCAACGCCAGAGATCTGGCCTATATACACCAAAAATATGATATTGATATTCTGGTGAGCAATGCAGGAATAATGGAAGGTGGGCCTATTGCAGAGCAGCCTGTTGATCTTATTCGATCAATGTTTGATGTGAATGTATTTGGCGGACTTGAGTTAGCACAAGGATTTATTAAAAAGTTTATCAATCAAAAGAAACCAGGAAAGATTGTATTTACAACATCCATGGGTGAGCTATGGACAGTTCCTTATGTTGCGGCTTATTGTGCTTCAAAACACGCTATGGGATCTATTGCTGAAGGTTTAAGAACTGAATTGGCTCCCTTCAATATCAAAATAGCGACCTGCAATCCGGGGATATTTGGGACAGGGTTCAATGATCGTGGAGTAGATTCTATTTTCCGCTGGTATAATCCGGATAACAATTTTACCCCTTTGTCTGCATTTGATGGGGCATCAGAGTCATTAGCTCATCAGCTTGATCCTCAGTCAATGGCTGATTGTATTGTAGATGTAATTCTGGATGACAATTCCAACTTCAGAAATGTACACCCAAAGGAAACGGAAGATTTTGTAAAACAATTACAGGCAGAAGCCTGGACTGCAAAAAGTTAATCGTATGGAATTAAGTTATCATATAGCTGAAAAAGCACTACAGGCAGCTATACAAAAAGCAAAGTCATTGAATATTCCTGTAAGTATTGCCATTGTAGATTCGGGAGGGCACCTGCTTTCTTTCGCAAGGCTTGAGAGTGTATATGGAGTGATCGAATTCGCAGTCAAAAAAGCACGGACAGCTGTAATGTTTGGTGTTGATAGTGAGGTCATGGGGACTATCATTTCAGGAGCGGAAATGCATGGATATGGTATGCTCAATTCAAATGAGGGACTGCTAACAATTGCAGGAGGTGTAGTGATTAAAGATGCTGAAGGCAAGATTATGGGGGCTATTGCTTCCTCCGGCGGAACACCTGAACAAGATAAAGAAATTGCAGAAACAGGAGCTTCTGTTATTGTTTAAATTTCAGATATTTGTGTCATGGAAAATACTTCTGATATCATATTTGATAAATTAGTGTATTCATGTGCTTTTGAATCGTATAAAGGACATGAAGAGTTTATTCCTGATCATTTTTTAGGATTTCAGCTATCTGGGGAAACACATGCTTTTCATGAACAGGGGAAAACAATTATTAAAGAAAACACAGTGGTTGTGGTCAGAAAAAATCAATTGATCAGAACGATGAAATATCCTTCAAAACAAGAAAAATATCAGTTTCTTTCCATTACACTGGATGATGAAACTCTCAGACAATATGCTGCCGAAAATAAAATGACTACGGATCGCCCATTTCCTGATGACCAAAAACTTTTTTTTGAACCGGATGATTTTTTAAAAACTTATTTCAGCTCCCTTATTCCTTACGTTAACAAGACAAAAGATATTCCGCCGCGACTGGCTGCCTTAAAAGTAAAGGAGGCTATAGAACTTCTTCTTCAAAGCCATCCAGATATTAAAAATCTTTTGTTTGACTTTTCAGAGCCTCATAAAATTGATTTGAAAGAGTTTATGAATAAAAATTTTATGTTTAATGTATCCATAGAAGCTTTTGCCAGACTTACAGGACGTAGTCTTTCAGGCTTTAAGCGTGATTTTAATAAGGTTTTTAATATGAGCCCGAAGCAATGGCTGAAAGAAAGGAGATTAAAGGAAGCATACTATCTAATTAAGAATAAGGATAAACGTCCTTCTGATATTTATTTGGATCTGGGATTTGAAAATCTGTCTCATTTTTATTTTTCATTTAAACAGAAATTCGGCGTTACAACGACAGAAGTATAAGGTAAAAACACAATGAATATGCAGTGAGAATAATCATTAGCATTAAAACAGTTTTAAATCTATGTGTCTATGGTAGCAAATTAGGCACATAGGTTTTTAAAATCCAGGATTTACTGGAAACAGGTTTCTTATTTTTTGCCACGAGTGCACGAATAATTTAAAACTTTATAAAATTATTCGTGCACTCGTGGTAATTATTTATTATGGAATTATATTTTCAGTCCTTAATCTTTCAAATACTTCTGTGAAAGAGGTTTCTGTGCTTTTATAAGACGTAAATCCAAGATTTCTGCTCTTTGACATGTCGCACATCACTTCCAGGGGTCTTCCAAGATCCAGATCCGTGTGCCATGCTGATGATAAACGAGTTAAATTGTTTTCTTTCAATGAATATTTTTCTGCAATAGCACTCCAAGTTTCCAGATCGTTTTCCATTTCCTTTTCCAGTGGTCTTATGGTTCCGTTGAAGCCTTCTGCTTCTATTTCAAACCAGTTGGCCAACCTTTCCCAAAGCCATTTCCATCGGAAGACATCTCCATTTGTAATGTTGAAAGCCTGATTTTTTGCGAATTCTGTGGTAGATGCCCATACCAATTGCTTGGCCAGTATTCCTGCATCAGTGATGTCGGAAATGCCATTCCATTGTGCTTCTGATCCAGGCCAGATAAATTTTCTTCCTGTTTCTTTACAAATACTGGCATAAACGGCTAAAGTAGCCGCAATATTCATTAAATTTCCAACAGCATATCCTACAACAGTATGAGGACGGTGAATACTCCATGTAAAGCCATCTCTTTCTGAGGCTTTATAAACTTCATCTTCTTGTGCATAATAGAAATTGGGAAGTGAGAGTCTTGGATGCTCTTCACGAACTGGTGTTTCAGGAAGTTTTCCTTCTTTAGCATAGGTTTCAAATGGCCCCAAATAATGCTTCAACCCAGTCACTAGAGCTACATGCTGAACCGATTTTTTAGGAGATAAAACGTTTAACAGATTTTTTACGAGCATACTGTTAACCCGAATATTTTCCTCTTCAGTATCATTACGCATCCAGGTTGTAAAATAAACATGAGTGGGAGAGAGGTCTGCCAATGCTTCTATAAGATTCTGTTCATCCAATAAATTTGCTTTCACGGAATGTAGGCCAACAATGTTATGATTGGGGTTTCTTGATAGTCCATAAGTTGTCCAGCCTTGTGCAATAAGTTCTTCGGCAAGATTACTTCCTGTAATTCCGGTAGCTCCAACTACCAGCGCAATTTTTTTCGTATTTTCCATAAATATTGTAAAATTTCTTTAGCAAAATTATGGTGATTTACAGGCACAGACGCTTGATGTAGATCATACGTTTGAATTGATCTGGATCAAGTATTATTGAGTAAATTCTTTTTACGAATCCTACTTATGGTTTCAGGAGCCAGCCCCAGATAAGAGGCTATAAGATTATGAGGAACCCGCTTAATCATTTCAGGGTTTTTCTGTGCCAGCTGCAGGTATTTTTCTTCAGCAGTATATCCATTGGAAACAATAAGCCTGTAGTCTTTGGTAACAAGGCTGTTTTGATAGAGAATTCTGAAATAACGATCCATTACAGGAATTTCCAGCATCATTTTTTCATAATCGTCCAAAGTAATCATCAATACTTCGGTATCTTCTACAGCATCAATATTTAACACTGCTTTTTCCTGATGTATAAAGCTATTAAAATCGGAAATCCACCAGCCTTCAAAGGCAAACATATTGATGTGTTCATTTCCTTTTTCGTCAGGATAATAAGACTTTAGCAATCCATTGCTGACAAATGAAAGGCATTTACAGATATCTCCTTCTTGCAACAGATACTGTTTCTTCTTCAGCTTTTTTATTGTAAAAAATTTCTGAATCAGACTTTTCTGCTCATCATTGATATCAACCTTATTCTGAATATGGGAAAGTAACACCTCAAACATCCGACAAATATTTCATCAAAAATACTGTTTTCAATAAGAACTGAAACCTTATTTTTCAAAATCATAGAAGTTAATTCCGGTTTCTATATCCTTAATTTATTTGGAATGAGAATGTTTTAAAGTCATAAGAAAATTTATAGCAAGTGTATCAATTGTTTTTTTACTGCCAATACACGAATAAAATATTTATACAAAAAAATTATGTACGTACATGAAAGGTATTTTAAACCGGATTGACATCTAAAATTATAGTATATAAAATGTTATTCAGAAAAAATTAATATCCTATTTACTGTTTAAAACCGGGAAAATTTATAGAAATTTGCAGTAAATTAAAATCAATGAAAATTATAGACCTTGAGCAATGGAATAGAAAGGAGCATTTTGAATTTTTCTCTAAAATGGCAAACCCATATTTTGGATTTACAACAGAGGTAGATTGTACAAAAGCATTTGATACTGCCAAAGAGAAAGGATATTCTTTTTTTGCCTATTATTATCACAAGTCTATGGTTGCTGTGAATAAAATTGATGAATTAAAGCTCAGAATCATTGATGGTCAGGTGATTTTATTTGATACAGTTCATGCCGGAAGTACAATTGGCCGACCGGATGGAACCTTTGGCTTTTCATTCACGCATTTTTCAGAAGATTTTGAAACCTTTAATGCCGCATTACAGGAAGAAATTAAAGGTGTACACGAGTCTACAGGACTTAGACTGAGCAATGATAGACTGGGAAAAGATCATATAAGACATACTACCATTCCATGGATTTCTTTCAGTGCTCTTGTTCATCCTACGGATTTTAATACAGGAGAATCGATTCCAAAGATTTCCTTTGGCAAGTTCAATATCCGTGATGGAAAAAAATACCTTCCTGTTTCTATTGAAGCTCATCATGGATTGGCAGATGGTATCCACATTGCTAAATATTTGGAAGAGTTTCAAAGACAGCTTGATTTATAAGGTTGAGAGTCGGAGTATGTTAAGGTGAAAATGCTCTCGTATTACGGAAAACCGTAAAGAATATTTTCAAAACTTAAGTAAATTTGAGATATTATATTGCTATATTAGAACATTGATTTCATAATCAAGAAAGCTAATTACTCGATAACTCAATTTTACTAAGACACCATCATGCTGAATGATAACACTATTGATGATTCCATAATAGATGTTTCGGGAAATACAGAAACTCCGATTAATTTTGGAAGTATATCTTCTGTTCCGAATGAGCCAACTATGACTTATGATCCCGGTTCATGGAAAATAGGACAAAAATATGTCCGCAAATTATCTCTTAACGAGGATCAGGTCAAAATGCTGGATAAAATGTCTTTTTCCGGCAATGTTTTCAACGAAATAGAATATTGTAAAATCCAGATATTAAAACAGTTCCTAAGGGCTGTTGAATACCTCTATCAGTACTGTATTCCTATCAATAAATCTTATGCTACAGTCATTGATGAACTTTCAGAAATCATTGTATGCCTTCGTTACAACTATAGGAAAGATAGTCTTAACTATAGTTATACCTATGATTCTGTACAGACCGAGATTTTCAATCATATTCTGAAATTATGTGAGAATAATGTTCGTGAGATATATGGTATCAAAAGAAAAATCAATGTCGATTTCAATTACAACCATCCGGATATTCTTCATCAGTATAATCGAAAAGTCGTTTCTAAGTTGGAGGCTTTTCTGGCTGAAAATCAACATCAGGTTCTGGATGCCGACTATAAAACAAATATTATCCTCAATGAGAATAATACAAACCGTTGGAAAACCAAATTCGATGAAATCAAAGAAGATTATTCCAATCCCTTGGCTTTTGAAAGAGAAATTTTCAGACTTACAGAAGTAAATAGTAAAAACCCATCTGTTGATGCCATCTTTTTCGAAGCTTCAAAGTTTGTCGCGGGGTATGATAAAACCTGTGCATTAAGACTTTATATTCATTATCTTGATAAAGATCTGAATTCACCAAAGTTCGATCAGAGGCAGCTGAATAAGACCGTTCAAAAAAGCTTATTTTCTACAAAAGAACAGCTGTCTGATTTTGAAAAGATCCTTAGTGAGTTTATGACAGACAGAGATCTGGAACAAGCTATTGAAAAGGCGAATATGCTTTATGCTCCTAAAAGAAAAAGAATTACCATTGATCCTGAAGCGATTAAAAGCATTCAGGCTTTAGATTCTGAAACAGCCGATATTTTAGGGCAAATTCTCAATGAAGAAGATGAAGATATTCCTGTAAAAACAGAGGATATTTCCTATGAACAGCAGGAAACCATTACGATTCCTCAAGTTCAGGAAAATCAAACTATAAAATATCTTACAGAATTAAGTTTATCACCTATTCAAAAAGAAATTCTGGATCTGTTTGAGAAGCAAAGTTTTAATATGCTTCAAACCGATCTTGGAGATTTTATCAAAGCCAAAGGCTTATTTATGGGGTCTACCATAGATACTATCAACGAATGCTGCTATGAAGCCCTTGATGATATTCTCATTGAAGAAGAAGACGATTACTTTATTATAAACACCGATTACTATAAAAAACTTTTAAATAATGATTGACAATATTAAACCCAAAGAAGCAACCTCCATTATCAATTCACTGATAAGCGGTGTGGTTCCTAAAATTGGAGTACAACATATTACAGTAGGAAGATCTGATGAAGTGAATGCATTCATCGGTTCTCTTGAAGACATTAAAAACGGACTTAGTCTTGTAAAATTCTGGATTGGAGATTTTGGAAGCGGAAAATCTTTTATGCTTCATCTTTTAAATACGGTAGCTTTAAAGCAAAAGTTTGTCGTAGCCAATGCCGATTTTACTCCGGATAACAGATTGTATGCCAATGATGGGAAGAGTGTTATTCTCTATTCTGCTATTATGGATAATATTGCTATCCAGACCAAACCGGAAGGAGGCGCTTTGCAAACACTGTTGGAAAAATGGATTGAGCAGGTGATCTCAAAAACAGCAGAGGAAAACCAAATTTCTTTAATAGAAATAAGAAATGATCAGTATTTAAACCTGATTCAGAATTCTATCATGAAAACGGTGAATGAAATTACCGAGGTGGGCGGTTTCGATTTTGGCTCTGCGATTGTAAAATACTACGAAGGCTATATCAAAGGCGATGAATTACTGCGCCGAAATGCTTTAAAATGGCTGAAAGGAGAATATACTACCAAAACAGAAGCCCGACAGGATCTGGGAATAAGGGAAATCATCAATGATTCCAATTATTATGATATGCTGAAGAATTTCTGTAAGCTTTTTGTAAGCATGGGCTATAGCGGGTTTATGATTAATCTGGATGAAGCAATCAACCTTTACAAAATATCCGTTTCAGCTTCCCGTGAAAAAAATTATGAGAAGATCTTATCCATTTATAATGACTGTTTCCAGGGAAAAGTGTCTAATCTTTTCATCAATTTTGCCGGAACAAAAGAGTTCTTGGAAAATGAACGAAGAGGACTTTTCAGTTATCAGGCTTTAAAATCGAGGCTAGAAGGGAATAAATTTGAAACTTCTGAATTCCGTGATTTTGCACAACCGGTTATCAAACTGATGCCATTGAATCATAATGAAGTCTTTGTATTGCTTAAAAAGCTAAAGCTGATCTTCGATTTCAATTACAAAACTGAACTGAATATTACTGATGAAGAGATTTCTGCTTTTATGGAAGAGATGTTCAATAAACCCGGAGCTGCAGAGTTTCTTACTCCAAGAGAAGTAATCAGAGATTTCCTGAATATCCTGAATATTATCAGACAAAATCCCGATGTTGATAAAAACAGACTTTTCGGAGATATTGAAATTTCCGATGAAAGACCCAATGATCTGATTATTTTAGATAGTATTGAGGAACTATGACAGCATTCGACCTGCTTTCTGAGCCGATCAGAAAATATATCCGGGATAAGAAATGGGAGAGCCTGAGGAATATTCAGGAAGCTGCCATTCAAAGGATTATGACCACGGATAACAATTATGTTTTAATATCCAGAACAGCTTCAGGTAAAACTGAGGCTGCTTTTCTGCCTATTTTATCGAAGGTGAATTTTAAAGAACCCGGTGTAAAGGTACTGTATATTTCTCCTTTAATTGCCTTAATTAATGATCAGTTTGTTCGTGTTGAAAGCCTTTGTGAATATATGGATGTTCCGGTCACCAAATGGCACGGAGAAGCCGCTAAAGGAGCCAAAGACAGGGTGTTAAAAAATCCGGAAGGGATCGTTCTTATTACTCCGGAATCTTTGGAGGCCATGTTTGTGAATAAACCTTACGATATTAAACACTTGTTTTCAACATTGGATTATATTGTGATTGATGAAATTCATTCGTTTCTGGGATCAGATCGTGGTACTCATTTACAATCTCTACTGAATCGTCTTCAAAAAGTAAATACAAGAAGATTCAGTATTGTAGGACTTTCTGCCACTGTAAGTGATGCCAACCAATATATGGAGCTTAAAAACTTTCTTGGAGATCCTGAACGTACCAAAATCATCAGAGATACAACGCCTAAACCGATTAATGCAGTTTTCAAATACTTTGCAGGTTCTGCCAATGAACTCCCATTACCCTTATTAAAGGATTTATATGTAAGAACACGAGAAAGTAAAGTTCTTATTTTTCCCAATGCAAGAGGTCGGGTAGAAGAAGTTGCAGTGAAATTAAAACAAATTTCAGAAAGAGTAGGCGGCCATTCAAACTATTTTTCCCATCATTCCTCTGTAGATAAGGAAGTTCGCGAATATGTAGAATTTTTTGCTAAAAATTCCACTCTTCAAAATTTTTGTATTTCCTGTACTTCAACCCTGGAACTGGGAATTGATATCGGTAATGTAGATGAAGTCGTACAGATTGATGCCACTCATAGTATTGCCTCTCTGATTCAAAGGGTAGGAAGGAGCGGAAGACGTGAAGGCAGAGCAAGTAACCTGTTTTTATATGCTACGGATGAATGGAGTTTATTACAATCCTTAGCATGCTGGCTACTATATCAAGAGCAGTATATAGAACCTATTTCTATCAATGAAAAGCCTTATGATGTTTTAGTCCATCAAATTTTATCTATTGTTAAAGGCACATCAGGAATCTCTTTATCCAAACTTTTGGAGGAAATAATGACCAATTCTGTTTTCGCACCCCTTAAAAAAGAAGAGGTAGAAGAGATTATCACTCATCTTATTACCCTTGAGTTTTTAGAAAAGCTGGGGAATGAGCTGATCATCGGAATAGAAGGAGAAGAAGTTGTGAATAGCAGGGATTTTTACAGCCTTTTTGAGACTCAGGTTTTCTTTAAAGTTTCCAGTAATGCTGTTAAAATTGGAGAGTTGCCATTATCACCACAAATAAGAGAAAATGAAAATATTTACCTGTCAGCAAAGATCTGGAGCATTATTGATATTGATTTTAAAACAAAAAAAATAGAAGTAATACCCGCCAACGATGGTAAAAAACCTACATTCTTTGGTAACTCAGCTGATACTGCTTACCGTATTCGGGAAAAAATGCTTGAAATACTTATCTCAAAAGAAACGTATGACTTTTTGGATGAAATGAGTATTGAAGCCATTCATGCTTTAAGAAAAGAGTTTTCTGTATTTATGATTCACGATTGTAAAACGGACAGGCCTTTATTAACCAGTAATGAACATCTTTCTTTTTATTCCTTTAGCAGTTCTAAAATCAACAGAACCTTGCAGTTTATTCTGAAAACATTGGACGTTAAAAGTATTCTCCACGATAATGAAAGCCTATTTGAAATAGAGAATTGTAACAGTAGTGAGCTGACAGCTATTTTAAATGGGGTTAACAGAGATCAGGATATTGATTCAATACTTACCAATTTACTAGAGAACACTCCTGAAATGATAGATTTTTCAAAATGGGGAAAATATCTGCCTATCCAATACAAAGTGGCACTATTAAAAGAAAAATATTTTGATTTTGAAGGCTGCTACACTTATCTCCAGCAGTTAAAATTCGTAGAAAATCAGCTGGAACAACTCCCTTAAAAATATTCCGGATATTTATCTAAATATCCGGAATTTAATACTTTAATAGTAAATCTTTCTTTTCTCAAGTTTTACAATTTTATCTTTTTCCATCTGTTTGATAGTTCGTATTACAGTTTCCACACGAAGACCAATCAATGAAGCCAGCTGTTGTCTGGTAAGTGGGATAAGGAAAGAATAAGGTGCTTTATTATTATCATGATAACTTTTCAGGTAATCAAGCAGTAATTTGAGCTTGGATACCGGATTTTGAAACGAAAGATTATAAAACATAATATATTTATAATACATCCTTTCTGCCAGGCATTGATAGATGTTCAAAGAAATTTCCGGATTACTTTGTATCAGATTTAGAAAGCTGGCTTTAGGCAATCTGAAAACAGAAGAATCTGCTATCGTTACTGCATTCATAGGATAAGGGCGTTCTACGAACAAAAGAGACTCTCCAAAACTGTGGCCATCGGAAAATATATTTTGAATAAACTCTTTTCCATCCTCAGTATAATTATTGAGTTTAATTTTCCCTTTTTCTATCTGGTAATAGTATAAAGGAATATCTTCTTCCCAAAAAATGGTTTCGCCTGCTTTATAATGCTTTATTTCTGCATTAAATGAAAGTAATAAATCTTCAGTGATCATATCTGTGACTTCGTTATCATCTTACAAATCTTAATACAATCTTTTTCATCATTTCATATCAAGTTGTTTCAAAACTCTAAAAGAATAAAGAAACAATTATTTCAATCACTGACCATGGAATAGGGTACCATTCACATACCACAAAATATTACATTATATAGTCAATTCTTTTAAAAACTATTGACTACAATCATAAAAAGTGAAGAGACGAACCTCTTACATTTAAGCCTAGCAAAAAAAGATGGTAAACGGTGTGATAAAAGCTGTTAAGATATTTTATTGAAAAACATAACGTGGTATGTATGTGGTACTCTGTTTTAATAAAATTTTAATCATTTTTTATTTCTTTGTCCTATACAAAAATGAATAAAAATTAAGAGGTATGAATTTTTTAATTCAATCATTTGCCAAATATAATATACAAACCCAAATTGGTTAAATATTATTAAATAAAATTAAATATATTTTGAATATATAAAATTAATTCTATTCCAATAAAACGATCAAGCACAAGATTGATAAGAGAAAAAGATTTTGTACTGGTAGGCAAAAGATGCCCATCAGAAACAAGTAGAGATGAAAAAGTATTATGAAAAATAAAAAAACTGAACTGAACTTAGAGGATTTGAATCAAAAGATTCTTGTACAAGATGAAATAATGGCATTAGCCAAAGCAAATTCACCCCGCCTGCTTAATAAATTCAGATTGGTCTATCCGGATTTTTTCGAAAAGTTATCTGCTATACAGCCTGGCCTTAAAAATTCTGAACTGATCTTCTGTATTTACCTAAAGCTTAATATGACAACCAAAGAAATAGCAACCTGTATCTTTGTTACCCCAAAAGCTATACAAAACCGGAAAAACCGAATCAGAAAGAAACTTAATATTCCTTCTGAGTTTGATATCTACAAATGGTTTAATGAAATTTAAGCCATTTTTTAAGCTTTAATCACGGCCTTATCCAGATCATGATAAAGAAGTATTTTCCAATCATTCTCCCTGGCTTCCTTTTCCCATAAAAGTCTTAGTTCCATTGCTTTTCTGCCATCGAAATCACTTTTGTAGGCAAGATGGTATTTCAAATAGGAAGCCTGTGGAAGATCATCCGCTCCGTAGAAAACGGTCTCTCCATTTTCTCTAATCCAGAATACCTGCATAAATGGAGTATGACCGCCTACCACTTCATACGAGATTTCATCAGTAATCTGCCCTTTGTCTTCATTCATCCAAATAATATTGGGTAATTGGATCAATTGGTCAAGAATATCAAAATCAAAAGAAGGGTTTCCTTTATTTTCCAGGGCAAAATCCAACTCTCGTTTTTGAATATAGATCTGTGCATTAGGAAATGTTGCTTCATACCCTTGATCTGTAAGCTGTAGAGCTCCATCAATATGATCTTTATGAAGATGGGAGAGAAGGAGTTTGGTGATCTGCTCAGGACGTATATTTTCTTTCTCAAGAATTGTTGAGATAACAGTTTTACCCGCCTCATTTTCCCAGCCAATTCCAGCATCTAAAAGAATATAATCATTTTCAGTAATGATAAGAAAAGGCTGAACAGACATTTTGATCCCGGAAACAGTATCAAAGTTTTCTTCTGTTAAAAGCGTAAAATCTTTGGTTTTGCTTGTTGAGAAATTGCCTTCTTTGAGTGGAATGATTTTCATGTTGCAAATTTCCTGAATATTTCCAACATCCGAAAGGTTTTTCATCAATATCCATGATCGGCAAAAACAATGGAAATGTTTCTACCAGCCGTTTTGACTCTCATTCAACGCTTTCTCATAGTTTTCCATGTCAAACGAATAAAGATCCGGCGACCTGTGAGCTCCCACATATCTCTGTTCATCAAGCTTTTTTAAAACATTCAGGTTTTTAATTTTTCTATAGAAGTTTCCGCGGTTGAGCGATTTATCCAATATCGCTTCATAGAGTTTCTGCAGTTCGGGAAGTGTGAATTTTTCAGGCATAAGATTGGAACCGATGGGTTTGGAAGAAATCTTTTCCCGTAAAGTAAGGAGGGCTTTTTCAATGATTTCACGATGATCCATAGCAAAATCAATTTCAGGCAGCTGGCGCACATACACCCATTCGCATGCTTCACTCACATCATCAGCTACAGGATTGATCTCAGAAGAATTATAAAGCGCATAGTATCCTACGGAAATAAATCTTTGCTTTTGAAAAAGAGTTTCGTCAAACTCCTCAAAATAGAGCTGACTTCTGTTTTTTCTTCCAAAAACAGCAAATTCTTCCAGAAATACATTATGAACGCCCGCCCGATCTCCCAAAACCCTTACCACAGCTTCATCCAAATCTTCATCTCTTCTTACATAACCTCCGGGCAACAGCCATTTATTTCTGTACTTCATCCTTACCAGCAATACCTTCAGTTCGTTTTGATCAAAACCGAAAACAACCGGATCCACTGAAATATGAGGAAGATAAAGTTCCTTTGCTTCTGCCGATTTCTGTAAGATCTGTTCCTTAGAATCCATAAAATAAAATGTGTGCAATTACAAATGTAAAAATAAAATCGGATAATCCTTAAAAAAAACTCTTTATCAGAGCAGGCTACAAGTAAATCATCTATAACACCTAAAGGTGAAATCAATGATAACAATCGGTCTTTTTTATGAAATTCCTTACCTTTGAAAACGTTAAAAATATATCCAAAACAGGTAATCATCAGGATATATTACCATTCAAAAAAATTTTAAGATGCAGGTGAATTCTACCAACGGTATTTCCAGAACAGTAGTCTGGCTAATGGCTATTATTTCAGGGCTTGTAGTGGCTAATAATTATTATAACCAGCCTTTGTTGGCATTAATATCGGAGGATCTTCACGTTTCTGAAGCCGCAGCCAGCAAAATTTCTGTGCTTACCCAAATTGGTTATGCACTCGGATTATTACTGATTGTACCACTTGGTGATAAATTTTATCGTAAAAAACTAATCCTGATCGATCTATTTCTGGTTTTTGGTTCGCTGCTTTGGATGACTTTTGCCAATCAATTATGGATGCTCTATGCTGCCAGTTTATTGATTGGAGCTACTTCTGTAATTCCGCAGCTGTTTGTTCCCATTGCCGCAGAACTTTCATCAGATAAAGAAAAATCGGCTAATATCGGTCTGGTGATGTCAGGTCTTTTATTGGGAATTCTACTTTCTCGTTTTATTGGAGGAATTGTAGGAGAAGTATGGGGATGGAGAGCCATGTTTGGAATTGCAGCAGGATTAATGATCTTAGTCTGGCTGGCTGTTTACAAAATGCTTCCGGAGCTACATCCAAATTTTAAAGGTACTTACAAAGAATTGATGCGCTCTGTAGCTCATCTTGCCAAAACGCAACCTATTCTTCAGCTGGCATCATTCCGTGGAGCAATGGCTTTTGGATCTATGTGTGCATTATTCACAACATTGGTTTTTCACATGGAAAAGCCACCTTTTAATGCTGGCTCATCCGTTGTGGGAAGTTTTGGATTAGCAGGAGCTGTAGGAGCGCTGGCTGCTGCAAAAGTAGGAAAGTTTCAAAAATACCTGGATATCAACCGCATTATATTATACTCATTACTGATCCTGATCGGGAGTTGGGGATTTACTTATTTTGCAGGAGAAACCTATTGGGGTTTGATTGTGGGCGTAATTCTTGTGGATCTTGGAGTACAATCAAGCCACATCATGAATCAGACCAATTATTTTTTAATCAAATCCAATGCAGTAAACAGATTGAATACCGTGTATATGGTTTCCTATTTTATTGGAGGTTCACTGGGAACCTGGCTGGCTTCTTTAGCATGGCAAAAAGCACAATGGACAGGAGTTTGTGCTGTAGGAACCGCCTTTGGAGTATTAGCTTTAATTGCTCATGTTTTGTTTTGTAATAAAGTCAATAAGCCGTAAATTCTGTTGGCAAGCGCAAGGACGTGAGCTTTCTTTTTCAGACTGTTGATAGCCCATTAAAATTCAATTCAATAGTTAAATTCAGATATTTACTGAACAACAAACTATTTTCACATAATATATTTCTATGTGTCTATGTTGTAAAAATCTTTTAAACCGCATAGACACATCGTTTTTTGGGTATATATAAGATATTTCTGGTAATAAAAAATCCGGCTATTCACCGCAATTTTCCTGCTCTTCAATAAATTTTCGGTGTTTTCCGCCCCATTCATTCAGTGCATCCCATATAGGAATCAATTCTCTAGCAATTTCTGTAAGCTCATAATCTACTCTTGGCGGAACTTCCGCATATACTGTCCTTTTTATCAATCCTTCTTTTTCAAGTTCTCTTAACTGAAGCGTAAGCATCCTTTCTGTAATTCCTGAAATCGATCTTTTGAGTTCACTGAAACGTAACTTCTCCTCCTTTAATTTACTCAAAATAAACAACTTCCACCTTCCGCCAATTTTACATACGGCATAGCTCAAATCACATTCGTGGATATATTGTTTATTGATATTATTGGTTGAGTTTTCTTTTATCTTCCCCATTACTTACAAATTTGTTAGTACCATACATTGAACTGTGTATAGTGCAAATGTAAGGGATGCTAACTAAATTTGCCAGTATAAAAGCAGATAAAATAACAATAGCGCTACTGTTCACTGCAAAACAATATTAATTTAAAATACAACAAAATGCAGTTGACTCCAAAAATCAATCAGATTTTAAACCATTTAGAAAAAATACAGTCTTTTAATCCACAAAACCCGTTAGACGATACCCGTAAATACCTTGAAGTGATGTCATTCCAACTCAGTGGAAAAAAGGAAACTGTTGCGATGATTGAAGAACTGAATATTCCCGCTGAAAATCACCAGATTCCAGCAAGGATCTATCGCCCCAAAGGAAAAACAGACAAAAAATCACCAGCTATTATCTATATCCATGGTGGATGGTTCATTGCCGGTGGCTATGAAACTCATGATGCTGTTGTTCGTAAACTAGCCAATAAAACAAAGGCTATTGTAATTTTCATCGATTATCGTCTTGCTCCTGAACATCCTTTTCCTGCCGGATTGAATGATTGTCTTGATGCTGTACAATGGGTATTAGAAAATGCTGAAGCGTTAGGAATTGACAAAGATCAAATTGGAATCATAGGAGATAGTGCCGGAGGAGCTTTATCAACCGCTGTTTCTACTCAAATTGGAGAGCACTTTAAGTTTCAGGTTTTGATTTATCCGGCAGTAGATAATCAGCTTAATACAAAAACCTGGGAAATATATGAAAACGGCCCCGTATTGAATAAACAAGGCGGAGTAGAAGCATGGAACGGGTACCTTCCCAAAGAAGAAGCTCATAATCCACTGGCTATTCCTATTTTAATAAAGGATTTTAAAAATACCCCTTCTACTTTAATCCTCATTGCCGAACATGATCCTTTAGCTGATGATGCGAGAAACCTTGCTGAAAATATGAAAACTGCCGGAGTGTCTCTTATCACAAGCTTTTATAAAGATACCGTTCATGGTTTTATGCATATGGGAGAAATTCTGGAAGAAACTCAACTGGCGGTAAATGAAATGGCAGATTTTGCCCAACAGCATTTTAAATAAATAATCCAAAGGAAACAATGAAAAAGTATGCTTACATTGGATCTTTAGGTTTTATTGCTGTAATTACTACAGAATTCGGAATCATTGGAATTTTACCGCAAATAGCAGAATATTATAAGATCAGTATAGATAAAGCAGGATATCTTTTAAGTGCTTTTGCTTTGGTTATTGCTCTTACAGGGCCTTTTATGACATTGCTTACTTCGGGAATAGACCGTAAAAAAATAATGACTGCCGCCATTATTATGTTTCTGATTACAGGAATTATCTCTTCATTTTCACCTCCTTTCTGGCTGTTGATGATCGTACGGATTCTTCCTGCATTTTTACAACCTGTATATATTGCGACCGCTCTTTCTGTAGCCGTAAACGGGGCAGATAATACTAAGAAAAATGAATTGATGAGTATTGTTTTCAGTGGGGTAGCCATTGCAATGGTAACTACAGTACCTTTTGCCACGTGGATTTCAGGGCTTTATTCCTGGGAATATTCATTTATGATACAAGCGATAATAAGTTTAATAGCTCTGATGATTATTCATTTTCTTCTTCCAGCAATGCCTGTAAATGAGAAAAAATCATTTGGAAGCCAGGTTAAAATACTGAAACAGCCGTCATTTATATTGAGTACACTTACCAATTTTTTTATGATTACAGCCTGGTTTTCTACCTACAGTTATTTTGCAGATTATCTTGGTAAAGCAAAAGGAATGAATACTTCAATGATAAGTTATATGTTATTTTTATTTGGAATCATTGGGATTATGGCCAACAGGATTGCAGGTAAAATGCTCAATAAGAATGTAACAGCAACCCTTGCATTTTTTCTTTCCGGAACGGTTTTGATTCCGGTATTATTATCCCTTTCGGATGGTAACCTGCTCGCGACTATCATCGTTATAGGAGTTTGGGGATTTCTTTATTCACCAAGCTTTCTGAATGCATCTACCTATATGATCTCTGCCGCTCCAAATGCTTTAGAGTTTGCCAACAGTCTGGCTACTTCATTTGGAAATTTAGGAGTTACGTTAGGAACAACCATCGGAGGCTGGATCATCGTCACTAAAGGGGTAGAATATACACCCTGGATAGGTTTTATATTTGGGATTCTAGCCTTTATAATGATGATATTGAGAAATCTAATCGAAAGAAAGAAACAGGTATTAGCAAGCTGTCCAGAACAACTGTAACAAATTTTATTACATTAAAATAAATTCGTATCTTTGCAGAACTAAATTCGTATTAAAAATAAATAAAATGAAAATAGAAATCTGGTCGGATGTAATGTGTCCGTTTTGCTATATTGGAAAAAATAACTTTGAACAAGCACTTGAAAAATTGCCATTTAAAGATGAGGTAGAGGTAGAGTGGAAGAGTTTCCAGTTGGATCCTACCTTAGATCCGAATAAAACTCAGAATACCATTCAGTACTTCAGAGAGAAAAAAGGGGTACAGGAAGCTCAGGCTTCACAGATGCTTACCCAAGTTACTCAAATGGGAAAGGGTGCTGGGATTGATTTCAACTTTGAAAAAGCATTAATTACCAATACATTCAGTGCTCATAGACTGCTTCATTTAGCTAAGAAATACAATAAATCAAATGAAATGGAAGAAGCATTATTTATTGCTCATTTCATTGATGGTAAAAATGTAGGTGATGCTGAAGTATTAATATCTATTGCTGAAAACTTAGGGATTGATAAAGAGGAAGCCAAAGAAGCGGTAACCTCTGAACAATTGGATTATGAAGTGAACCAGGATATTATGGAAGCAAGAAACAATGGCGTTTCCGGAGTTCCTTTCTTCGTTTTGAATGGAAAATATGCCGTTTCAGGAGCCCAACCGGTAGAAGTTTTTGAAAATGCACTGCAACAGACTTATAAAGAAACAGTGAGTCCTTTTAAAGATCTCTCAGGAAACAACGGAGCTTCCTGCGATGCAGATGGATGCAGCATCTAATAAATCTTAACCCCAAGCTTTTTAGTTTGGGGTTTTTTAATAGTTTAATTTTTTTTAAAAATAATGGAAATCGTTTTATATTTAAATGTCAAATTATTAAAGCCAGTCCATTAATGAAAATTCATGGTACGACGTAAAAGATGAATATGAAAAGCATTAACTTTCTAAGATATTTTTCAATCCTTTCTTATACACTGATTATTTTAGCAGGACAAATGATTGGTATTCCTTTTATTGGTTGGTTGTTATTTACAACTTTTGATTTCGGAAATACAGAACAGTCTTTTGCCGTTCTTGGGCTTTTAGGTATAGCACTGAACTTTACCAAATGGAGAAACAAAGATTTAATAACCATTTTAAGTTTTCTTCTAATACTTTCACCATTATTTAGCAGAATGATTCAAATTCCTCTGGCAATGTTTAATTACGCAGCATTTAAAGTTCCTTTATTTATTTTTATAACAGGATACCTTGTATTCATTGTACTTAATGCCAGAAATAGAAAATCACAAGTTTTATAATCTTTCTGAAATAAAACAAAACTCTTGTATCTTTGTAAAACAGAATAAATCTATATTTTTCAATGATAAAAATTAATAATGAACTTCATTATCCTATAGCAGATACACTCTTTGTTTTTGCGCTGGATTCTGAAGCAGGAACGGTATTTGACGGTAAAAATAAATTGATCACGGGAATCGGAAAGGTGAATGCAGCCATAGAGCTTACTAAAGAAATTCACACCAGAAAACCGAAATTGATTGTCAATCTTGGGTCTGCAGGAAGCAAAGGATTCCATAAAGGAGAAGTGGTTTGTTGTACAAAGTTTATCCAGAGAGATATGGATGTAAGAGGTTTAGGGTTTAAAATGTATGAAACTCCATTATCCGGAGTACCACCTGTTCTGGAATACGGCTTAAAAATGGACACATTGAAAGAAGGGATCTGCGGAAGTGGTGATAGTTTTGAGATGAATCATTCAGAAACCGATTACAATATTGTAGATATGGAAGCTTATCCTCTAGCTCTGATTGCACAAAAAGAAAACATCCCGTTTCTATGTTTAAAATACATCTCTGATGATGCCGGAAGTGATGCTGCCGATGACTGGAGTGTACAGGTACATTTAGCTTCTGAAGCATTCAAAAAGATATTATTTTCATAAAACATAATAAAAATGGCATCAATTATTATCAACAAAGCATCTGTTGAAGATACGGATATTATACAGAAACTGGGTATTCAGACTTTTTCTGAGACATTTGCAAAAGACAATACTGAAGAAGCCATGGAAAAGTACCTGAAGGAAAGTTTTAATTCCGAAAAAGTAAAATCTGAACTCAATAATCCGGATTCGCACTTTTATATTGCCTGGGAAGAAGACAATCCGGTGGGTTATCTGAAAGTTAATAGTGGAAATGCACAGACTGAGCTACAAGATGATACCAGTCTTGAAATTGAAAGAATTTATGTCAAGAAAAGTCATCACGGTCAGAAAGTCGGTCAGCTTCTCTATGATCAGGCTTTGAAAACCGCTCAACACTTCAAAAAATCATATTTATGGTTGGGTGTTTGGGAAGAAAATCTGAGAGCCTTACATTTCTATAGAAAAAATGGCTTCGTTGAATTTGATAAGCATATTTTCAGACTTGGCGATGAAGAGCAGACGGATCTGATGATGAAGAAAATATTGGAGTAAAGATTGCTATATATTTTTGACATATTTTTAATGGCCACAAATAAGTATAATTATACATAGAAAAAACATTATATGATCCACAAACAATCCTAGCAATGAATAATTCCGAATTTCTAAAGCAAATCAACAGCTATTACCCACTATCAGAAGAAACCTCTGAAGCTTTAATGGATATATGCAGTGAAGAACGGTACAAAAAAAATGAATTGTTACTGGAAGCGGGGAATATGGCAAGGTTCTATTATTTCATAAAATCCGGACTTATAGGATATTATACAACGGATGAAGAAGGAAATAATATCTATAAAATCTTCTTTGAAGAAAATAGCTTTGTAGCCTCTACAGCAGCCATTATTAAGAACGAACCCAGTGATTTTAGTATCATTGCTCTTGAAGATTGCTCAGTCATTAAATATCCGGTGAAAGCCTTTCGTGAACTGTTGGAAAAACACCACGATCTTGCTCTGTTTCATCTTCGGTATCTGGAAAAAAACTGGGTCGTAAAAAAGGAACCTCTTGAAGTTTCTTTAAAATTTGAAACTGCAAAACAAAGGTATCTATTATTGCTTGAAAACAAATCTCTGTATGTCAGATTAAAACAGCATCATATTGCCTCTTATTTAGGAATTACCCCCACTCAGCTCAGCAGAATAAGAAAAGAAATTACAGGATAATATTATTGAGCAAACTGAAGCTTTTTTTATTAGTAGAGATTACCCTATCCGGATGACCTCTACTAATAAAAACACTTTAAAAAGAAAGAATGGAAACCCTTAATTGGGAATAATCCCCACGACCGTAAGGATCATTTATAGCCCGGATATCATTGGTAGTTGTTCCTCCGGCATAGTTAATCCTTGATTTCACATTATAAGTTCTTGTTATTGAGGTTGCATTGAGAATGTTCCTAAGAGAAGAATTGAAGTGAGAATTTTTTTCATGAAATTAAGATTTTGTATTGTATAATTTTCTAAATTTACAAATAAATCTCTAATTAGAGAAATAATAAAACAAATTATACAAAATCACTATGAAACTTCATCACACTTATTTTTATCATCCGGACAATGCGGAAACCAATGAATTTGTAATTGAACAATTTGAATTGCAAAACGTGTCCATGCAAAAGATCCAGAATGCACTGGGACGAAATAATCGGTTTATCTTAACCGAAGATGCAGAAGAAAACACACTTTCTATGGGAATAGAAGCTGCAAAAGGAGTGCTTAGAGAAAGTCATATTTCTATTCAGGATATTGATGTGATTGTATTTGTAACTTCCACACCGGAACATCATATTCCTTGTGATGCTATTAAAATACATCAGGCATTAGGCGGGAAACTTGCTACTTTATGCTATGATATCAATGTCAATTGTATTGGGGCATTTGTGGCTTTAGATCAGGTTGCAAAATATCTGGAAGGATCTGCTACAGCACAAAAAGCATTAGTAGTTTGTTCAGAAAGGCTTTCAAGTATTCTGGATCCAAAAAATCCGGTTACAGCATTTTGTTTTTCTGATTCTTCATTTGCTTTCATCGTAGAAAAAGAGTCTTCTGAATCCGGATTAATGGATGTAATGTATCATACAGACAGCAATTTCCATAATTCTGTTTTATTTCCGCCACAAGGACATTCCTGTCGTCAGGAAAATGATGTAACCCTCTGGGATACCTCTTTTGACGGAAGCGGCAGTGTAGATTTTGCTTTAAATGATATGGCTCAGTTTTTAGAACGTAATCATTTGAGCCTTGATAATATCGATCTGTTCTTATTCTCTCAATTATCCATCAAAAATATCAATATCATCAGTGAACATTTTAATTTGCCTCCTGAAAAAGTTCCATTCTATTCAAGAGAAGTCGGATATACGGGTTCATCAAGTCCATTTCTTGCATTACATCAGTATCAAAAGAATGTAAGGAAACTTCAACAAGGAGAACACATCCTGATATGGACACTCGGCGCGGGATATCAGGCAGGATTGATGCTATGGAAATATTAATCATAGAAATGTATAAAAAAATAAATGAACAAAAGCTTCAACATTTGTTGAGGCTTTTCCTTTTTTTTCAGTGCAATTTTGCTTTGTCATAAGATCATCGGTATTCTTAGATTATTTGAATAAAAGACCTTACATTTATACAACAGGTACTGATGATCTCTAGTATTAATTAAACATTTTTAAAGCATGAAAAAGCTAATCAACATCGTTGTTGTTCTGACTGCCTTTGCACAGTTTTCAGCACAGAAGATCATTCATCAGGAAGTTTTCAGTCCTAAGATGAATAAAAAGATCAAAACGATTATCATCACTCCCAATGTAGAGCCCAATACAAAGTATCCATCGGTATATATTCTTCACGGTTTCAGTGGTAATCCGGACAGGATCATTAAAGAAGATATTCCGGATATCGTTAAAAAGGCCCAGGAGTATAAAACCATCTATGTATTACCTGATGGAAATTACAGTTCATGGTATGTGGATAGTCCGGTAGCTAAAGATTCCCAGTACCAGACATTTATTGGAAAAGAACTTGTTGATTTTATGGATAAAAACTATCCTGTAAAAGCTGAAAAGAAGTTCAGAGGAATCCTGGGATGGAGTATGGGAGGCTATGGAGCAACAAATATTGGGGTAACCTATAATAAAACATTTGGAATTGTAGGAAGCTCTTGTGGAGCTTTAGACTTTAATTCATTTGGAGAAGGGTATAATAAATATATGGTAAATAAAGTATTGGGGCCTCTAGACTCCATAAACCCTAATTTTCTTACAGACAGCAAGATTAAGGTAATGGCAACAGCCGGACAACACTATATCTTCGATTGTGGAACAGAAGATGTTCAAATGATCGGGCAAAACAGGAAATTTCACACCAAACTTACTGAAATGAAAATAGAACATTGGTATACGGAATCTCTGGGGCTTCATGATACTGCCTATTGGAGCCAATCTTTATCCAATCAACTGACTTTGTTTGATAAGTTTTTCAAAAAATAGTTTCTTTACACGAAAGATCTTACATTTTTAGAAAGGATCTCAATGCTTTTTTCCATTTCATCAACATTTAAATCCCCAAAACCCAGCCTCATTGCAGTAAGACCCTTATTCTGATAGAGCAGGGTTTTGGGGATAAATAAATTATCCTGAGCGCATTTTCTACTCAGTTGCATCAGATTAATAGGAATTTCCCATTCCATCCAGATGGCAAGGCCTCCTGAAGGTTTCTCAAAAGTAATAATATCTCCAAGGTTCTCCCTAAGCAAAATATTGAACAGATCTCTTCTTTCCTGATAAACCTTTAAAGATTTTTTCAAATATCGATTGATTTCACCTTCTTCAATCATTTCTCCCAATGTTCTTTCCATCAAAATGTCACCTTGCCTATCAATGATCCCAAGGTGTTTTCGCATTTCCACCATCAAATTCTCAGGGGCAACAATAAATCCGGTTCTGAATCCCGGAGCTAGTGATTTTCCAAAAGATCCGATATAAATCACCATTCCATTGGTATCAGCACTGGCCAAAGGAAGAATCGGACTTTTATCATAATGAAATTCATAATCATAGTCATCTTCCAGAATAACAAACCCATATTCATTCGCTAACTCCAGTAATTCCAATCTCCGTTGGGCACTCAGCGCTACTGTTGTAGGATAATGATGATGTGGTGTAAGATAAAGCATCCTTATTCTCTGTTTCTTACAAGCTTCTCGGACATTTTCCACAATAATTCCATCTTCATCAATGGGAAGAGTAACAATATTGACCCCTGCTTTCTGGAAAATCATATTTACAGAAAAATAACTCAGATCACCTACCAAAACCGTATCTCCTGGGGATAAAAGGATTTCGGAAACAACATAAATACTCATTTCCGTACTTCTGGTAATCAGAAGATTGCTCTTGGAAATTGGGAGACCCCGGGATAAATTAAGATACTGAGACAAATGCTCTTTGAAAAACTCACTTCCATCCTGATTATAATGACCGAGCCCTTTCTGATTAGATTTACGCTTAAGAATAGAACTGTAAAATCTTGAGTGCTGCCCAATTTGTGTCAATCTGATATCCGGAACTCCATCATTAAAGACATATTCACAATCCGAATGCTCAAATGGATTATCCAGAATATTAGAGGTTTTAAAAGTAAAGCCTGTTGTTTTAGGATAGTTTTGAAGGTTATTATTCTTAAAATCTCTCACCTGAACAGGCTTTTCCTGATCTTTTCCAATAACAAAAGTCCCTTTATTCGGAAAGCTTTCTACCCAACCCTGAGCAGATAATTCATCATAAACTGCTACTGCCGTATTTCTATGAACTTCCAGTATCTCACTAAAGGCTCTCGTTCCCGGAAGCTTTGTTCCAAAAGGTAAAAATCCCCTTTGAATAGCGTTCACCAATTGATTAGCAATTTGTAAATAGATAGAAGTCTCTGATTTTCTATCTATTTTAATAAAACTTTCATAAGGAATCTTAACCGGACTATCCATAATATAAAAACTGGCACCATATAACCATCCGGCAATATACTACTTTTGACATCAAAATAAAAATCTATGGAATTTCATCATCTGCTCGAAAGAATAGTAAAAGATGGCAGCACTCATGCCAAATGGCTGAACACCCTTTCTTTTATGGAAAATGCCGGTGCAAGAAAAATATCAAAGTGTGAACATCCGGTTTTGGTTACTCAAATTCAGCTTAAACATGCTGCCGAAGAACACCGTCATGCTTATTATCTGAAAAAACAGATTGGAAAAATAGATCCTGAGCTTTGTAAAACTTACGAAAGTCAGGAATTACTGGCTCCTATAGCAACCCGACAATATCTTCATTCATTAGATATTAAAGCTTGCAGGTATCTCCAGGATGTATTTCAATTAACAAAAGAAGATCTCAAGTATGCCGCTTATCTATTTGTTACCTATGCTATTGAAGTTCGTGCTGATGAACTTTACCCTGTTTATCAGCAGATCCTTACAGAAGAATCTTCAAAAATCATGGTAAAATCTATTATCCTGGAAGAAGAAGGCCATCTGGAAGAAATGATTAATCAGCTTAATGAATTCTCTAAAGATTGGCAGCTCCATGCAGATCATATTCTGCAAATAGAAAAAGAACTTCACGAACAATGGATCAATGTCATTGCAGAAGAAGTAGCACAGCTGAACTATGCTTAAAAGGATGAACTATTTTCAGGAAGCCCTCCAAAAAAGAAAGCAAGACGGTACGCTCAGAACCTTAAAACCAAAAACCGAAGGAATTGATTTTTACTCCAACGATTACTTGGGACTTGCCAAGAACAAAGATCTTCAAAATAGGCTATTGAAGGAGATCAATGCAAATCCTCAATTAATTTCAGGAAGTACAGGTTCCAGGCTGATCAGCGGAAACAGCAGAGTAGCAACATCTGTGGAAGACTTTATTGCAGAAAGACATCGGTTTCCCTCCGCTTTGCTTTTCCCTTCCGGTTATAATGCCAACTTAGCTTTATTTTCAACACTTCCCAACCGTCATGATACCATTATTGTAGATGAGCAAATTCATCGTTCTGTACATGATGCATGTAAAATGTCAAATGCTAAAAAATTAAAATGTAAGCATAACGACACTGAACATCTGGAAAGCATTTTAAAAAGACAGGAAGGACATTGCTATATTGCTATAGAAAGCCTTTACTCCATGGAAGGAGATTTTGCTCCAATCAGAAAAATCGCTGAACTGGCAAAGCAATACAACGCTGATTTAATTGTTGATGAAGCCCATGCATTTGGTGTTTTTGGAAAAGGTTTAGTTGATGAGTATAGTTTACAGGATTTGGTTTTCGCGAATGTAATCACCTATGGAAAAGCATTAGGAGCTCATGGTGCTGCCATCCTTTGTAATGAAATGATAAAGTCTTATTTGGTCAATTTTGCTTCTCCTTTTATTTATTCTACTTCTGCCCAGGATTTTCAATGGATGAGCATAAAAACGGGGTATCACTTTTTGGAAGATCACTCGGAATTATCCAAACAGCTTCAGGAGAATATAAAAACATTCAGAAGTGAAGGCATTCCATCTCCATCTTCCGAAACTAGCCCAGTTCAGGCCATTATCATTCCTGATAACCTAAAGTTAAAGTCTTTACAAAATGTCTTATCAGAAGCAGAGCTTTTGACCTATGCGATATACAGTCCTACAGTAAAACAGGAAACCGAAAGACTTAGAATCTGTCTTCACAGCTTTAATACAAAAGAAGAGATTATCAGGCTTACAAAAATTATTAAAGATTTTATATAAGTAAAAACACCACGCATCACATAACTCAATACTTCGAATGAAATTATTTATAACAGGCATAGGAACAGAAATTGGAAAAACCGTATGTTCTGCCATTTTAGTACAATATTTTAGAGCCGATTATTGGAAGCCCGTACAATCAGGAGATCTTCATTTTACAGATAGTCATAAAATTGCAAACTGGACTGATCATACGATCTGTCATCCTGAAACATACCGCCTACAATTGGCAGCATCTCCACATCAATCCGCAAGAGCAGAAAATATACAGATCAATCTTGATGATTTTCAACTCCCGGAAACACAAAATACATTAATCATAGAAGGAGCCGGAGGGCTTATGGTCCCTCTTTCAGATGATACTTTTATGATCGACCTGATTGAAAGACTCAAACTTCCTGCTGCTCTTGTGGTACGAAATTATTTAGGATGCATCAACCATACCTTACTCTCAATCATGGCTCTGCAGCAAAAAAACATTCCCTTGGAATACCTAATTCTTAATGGAGAATTTCCCGAAGATACAGAAAGAGTAATCTCCAATTATATTACAAAAGATACAAAAATTATCAAAATTCCGGAAATACAAAGTACGGATAAAGAACACATCACAACTATTGCCAAACAATTAATAATAACAAAACTATGATAATGGATACAACAACAATCAGAAACAACTGGACTAAGGAAGAAATAGAAGAGATCTATCATTTACCTCTTATGGAGCTTATCTACAAAGCAGCAACTGTACACCGTGAATGGCATGATCCTTCAGAGGTACAAATCTCTACTTTATTATCCATTAAAACCGGAGGCTGTCCGGAAGACTGCTCATACTGTGGACAGGCAGCACGATATCATACCAATATTAAAGTACAGGCTTTATTGCCTACTGAAACAGTTATTGCCCATGCACAAAAAGCGAAAGACAGCGGTTCATCCCGTTTCTGTATGGCTGCAGCATGGCGTGAGGTTCGTAACAATCGCGATTTCGACAGAGTGATCGACATGGTAAAGGGAGTTAATGAACTTGGACTGGAAGTATGCTGTACTTTAGGAATGCTTACCGAAGAACAGGCTGTACGATTACAGGAAGCAGGCTTATATGCTTATAATCATAACCTTGACACTTCCGAACAGTATTATGAAGAGATCATCTCAACAAGAACTTTTGATAATAGAATCAACACCATCAACAATGTCCGAAAAGCAGGAATTACAGTTTGTTCTGGTGGAATTATTGGACTTGGAGAAACTCACAGAGACAGAATATCTATGTTGTTAACATTAGCTACAATGCCTAAACATCCAGAATCTGTTCCTATCAATGCATTAGCAAGGGTAGAAGGAACTCCATTAGAAGATAATGAAAAAGTGGACACCTGGGAAATGGTAAGAATGATCGCTACAGCAAGAATTGTTATGCCTTCTTCTATGGTAAGACTAAGTGCCGGACGAATAGAGATGACAGAAACCGAACAAGCTTGGTGTTTTATGGCAGGAGCTAATTCTATTTTCACCGGAGAAAGAGAAACATTATTGGTAACTCCTAACCCCGGAGTTTCTGAAGATATGCAAATGCTGCAAACCCTTGGATTAAAGCCAATGATGAAAAAAGAAAGCTGCTGCTAAAAAATTATATATAATATGAGTTTCTGGATTTTAATATTAGGCATTTTGACTTGTATTTAAGAATTGCTTGTCTGGTTGTTTAGTTCTTAATCCAGGTCTGAAGACTAAAATAATTTAATCGCCAAGATCGCTAAAGAAGCATATAAAATTGCAGATTTTTTCGTTCGCAAGGGCATTGCATTCAGTAGAGAAAAGCACATTAATTAGCCTTAGCTGAGTGAAACGCCTTTGCGATCTTAAAAATCATATTGTCAGATTATAAAGTCCTAGCGAACATTTCGTTAAAAACAAAAACTTTCACCTGACTTCAAAAGTCAAATACTTTTATATCAATACATGAATACAATAACACCAATCAACCTCCAAGAAAGGGACAAGGCAGTCAACTGGCATCCTTATACCCAGATGAAAACTGCAGACAACATTATTCCTATTGTAAAAGGCAAAGGACTTTATCTTTATGATACGGAAGGAAAACAATACATGGATGTTGTATCTTCCTGGTGGGTAACACTTCATGGGCATTCTCATCCCTATATCGCTCAACGTATATTTGAGCAGCTCAACACCTTAGAACAAGTCATCTTTGCAGGATTCACCCATGAGCCAGCTACACAGCTTTCTGAAAACCTATTGAAACTTTTACCCCATAATCAGAACAAGGTTTTTTATTCTGATAACGGTTCTACAGCAGTGGAGGTAGCATTGAAAATGTGTATTCAATATGCACACAATCAAGGAAAAGAAAAAACAAAAATTCTTGCCTTTAAAAATGCATACCATGGTGATACATTTGGAGCAATGTCTGTAAGTGGAAAAAGCTATTGGACTAAGCCTTTTGAAAGCAGGTTATTTGAAGTTATTTTCATTGATACTCCTAACGCTGAAAATCTGGAAAGCTTACAGCTGCAGATTAATGAGATGACAGATGAGGTAGCTTGCTTCATTTATGAGCCATTAGTTCAGGGAGCAGCAGGCATGTTAATGTACAAAGCCGAAGACCTAAATAATCTGATGACATTCTGCAGACAGCAGGGAATTTTGATGATTCAGGATGAAGTCTTTACAGGATTTGGAAGAACCGGAAAGCTCTTTGCAGCCCATTACCTTACCGAACAGCCAGATATTATGTGCTTTTCAAAAGGTTTAACTGGCGGAACAATGCCAATGGGAGTTACTACATGCTCCAAAGAAATTTATGAAGCATTTTGGTCTGATGATAAGCATAAAACTTTATTTCACGGACATTCTTTTACAGCCAATCCCTTAGCCTGTGTTGCAGCACTAGCAAGTATGGAATTACTACTTAAAAAAGACACTCAAATGAATATCAAACGTATTTCTCAACAGCACTCAGAGTTTTTAAAAGCTTTATCACAACATCCTCAGGTCGAAAATCCTCGTCAGATCGGAACCATTCTGGCTTTTGATTTTAAAACCGGACATGGCACTTCTTATTTCAATGAAATCGGAAAGAAATTGTATAATGAATTTTTAGAGCGTGGAATTATCATGCGCCCATTAGGAAATGTCCTTTACCTGGTTCCGCCATATTGTATTTCTTCTGAAGAACTGGATATAGTATACCAGAATATTTTGGAGATCTTGGATCAGTTTAAAAACTAAATGCAGTACAATAATCTAAGAACTTAGTTCATTTCCCCATACATGCAGCTTCGAAAGGATAGGCCCCAGCTTTTTTCCTTTTTCAGTAAGCTTATAATAAACTTCCGGAGGAAAATTATAGACTTCAATCCGTTGGATAATATGATCTTCCTCCAGTTGTTTAAGCTGCTCTGAAAGAACTTTTTTTGATACCTTTGGCATATTCCGCCATAATTCCACAAAACGTATCTCATCTTCTTCAAAAAGATTATGCAGAATTAAGGGTTTCCATTTTCCTGAAAGAATGTCCAGACTTTTCCTCAAACCACAGTTTTTAAATTCTTCAAAATTCATAGGTTACTTTAATGTAAATGGATAACCTTTTGGTAACCTTCGATTGTTGTTTAAAAGGGAACCAATAGATTTGTTCTACAAACTTAATCAAATGAAATTACAATTATGGCGCAATGCAACATTGCTATTAAATATTGATGATATCTCTATTTTAATTGATCCTATGCTTGGAGAAAAAGGATCTTTAGGAAAATTCCCCATGACTGATAATGAATTACTAAACCCTTTAGTTGATTTACCTTTTAATCGGGAAAGTTTAACAGAAAAACTGAGGATGATAGATGCAGTAGCTATTACTCATTTACATCCAGATCATTGGGATTCTACTGCCATAGAGTTTATTGATAAGAAAACAACAATTTTATGTCCGCAAGCTATTTCAGAGCAAATTAGAGAACAAGGATTTCATAACGTTATTGTGATAGGAGAGCACATTGTTTGGAATGATATTGAAATCTCTACTACAAAAGGACAACATGGCACCGGAGAAATTGGCGATAAAATGGGAACAGTCAATGGATTTGTTTTTAAAAAAGAAAAACAGTCTATTTATATTGTGGGAGACAGCATTTGGAATGATGATATTGCTAAAGAAATAGATCGCCATCAGCCACAATACATTGTTGTAGCAGGCGGAGCCGCTACATTTTCTGTAGGAGACCCTATTATTATGACGAGTGAAGATATTATCAAAGTCTGTGAATATGCTCCGAAATCTAACATTATAATAACTCATCTGGAGACTGTAAGCCATTGCAAAGAAGACAGACAATATACTCAGAAAAAAATTGATCAAAAAGGATATTCCAATCAATGCTTAATTCCTAAAGATGGGGAAACGATAAATCTGTCTTTTGACTAAAATATCAAGGAGTTCATTCAAAATTTTTCCATCTCTTAAACCTTATAGCTTTCGAAAATCTATAAGGTTTATACATTAGCACAATATATCACATTCCAAAAAAATGAGGCCTTTCAAACAGAAAAGACCTCATTATATTTTAAAATAAAACTCAGTAGCATTAATCTTCTACATATTTATTTCTTGCAGCTCTTAATCCAAAGAAAAGCATGATCAATACAGCAATACTCAGAAAATAAAATGAAGTATTCCACGAAACATCCCAATCATGTAATTTTCCAAATACAGGAGGCCCAAATGCAGCAATCAAATACCCTACAGACTGTGCCATTCCGGAAATCTTCACTGCATTAATACTGCTTTTCGTTCTCGTAGAGAAAAACAGGATCGACAAACTGAAAGAAAGACCGTTAGAAATTCCAATAATAACAGCATTTACATAGATCCATTGAGATTTCAGGAAAACAAACATCATTGTACTTCCAAACATCAAGGCACATATAAAAAGGATCATAATTCTTTGATCTTTCATTTTGCTGGCAATAATCGGGCAGCAGAAGGTGATAGGAATCATAGTAATCTGAATAACAAAAAGTACCCAACCTGAACTTTCGCCAGGCATATGATAATCCGTCAGGAAAGAAGGCAGCCAAGCCACCATGCAATAGTAAAATAGAGATTGTAATCCCATAAAAACACTGATATTCCATGCCTGAGAGGATTTAAACATATTAAAATCAGAAGTTCCTAAAGCAGGCTTAGGCTGATCGGAATTCTTTTTATTAAATATCATTTCAAGAATCAGCACCAGGAATCCCAAAGCTGCAATCACCAGCCAGATTCCCAAAGAGCCACGCCATCCAAAACCTGTCCATTCTCCGATACTCACACTGAAACCAGAAGCCAGAGCCGCAGTAAGGTTCATAGAAACAGCAAAAATACCCGTCATCAGACCAATCTGTTTCGGAAAATTATTTTTCACATATCCCGGTGTCACTACATTTCCGATGCAGATACCTAAGCCAATAAATACTGAACCGATAAACAGTAACCATAGAGAGCCTGTAATCCTTAGAAATAATCCAAAACTTAGAATAATTAATGAATACATCAACAGTTTACTGATTCCAAGTGTATTAGAAAACCGACTTACCAAAACCGAACAGACAGCAAACATAAAGAGTGGAATAGAGGTAAGGAGACTTACCTGAAAATTATCTAGGTGTAAAGCATCCCTCACATCGCCTAGCACCGGAGATACCGCAACAATTGGAGAGCGGAGATTACTGGATATCAGAATAACCACCAGTACATTTAAAATCATTAAAACATAAGAAGCATTCTTTTTCACTTCGTTCTTCATCATAGTAAAAACTTTTACACAAAATTAGTGTAGTAATTTTGTTTAATTTTGCCAAAGTTTTAACCTAAAACGACATGAATGCCAACGACAGTATAAAAATAGATGCGCTTAATAAGCCTTATTTTGTCTGGTTTGAAGAAAACTGGATCCATGATGATGTTCTCCACAAGCACCAAAAGGGACAATTGGTGTATGTAGAAAGCGGGTTCCAATATATTACCATTGAAGAAAGGATTTATCTTCTTCCTCAGAATTATGCCGCCTGGATTCCATCGAATGTGATTCATAAAACCAATTCTCATTCTGAAAAGATCAAACTGATGATTATGTTTGCGGATACAGATCAGAAAAATTCCTTTTATGATGAGGTGACAGTGTTTTCTGTTCCTCCTGTATTGAGAGAAATGATAAAATATGCTGAAAAATGGTCTAAGCTCATGAAAAAGGATTCTGATGAAACCCTATTTTTAAAAGCTCTTTTTAATGAACTTCCTCATTTTGTAGAACATTCTTTGAAGCTTCACCTCTGCCTTCCCAAAGATAAACGATTGGAAAAAGTCATTGAACACCTTCATGATTATTACAATACAGAAATCAAAATAGACGATCTTGGTGAATTGGCTCTGCTTTCTTCCCGAAGCCTGGAGAGAATCTTTAAAAAAGAAACCGGTCTTACATTAAGTAAATACCAGCAAATGCTTCGTATTATTAAAAGTCTGGAATTTTTGAGCTCCGGAAATTTAACAATATCAGAAACTGCTTATAAAATCGGTTACAAAAGTGTACAGGCTTATACCCGAAGTTTTCAGGCTGTGATGCAGTTCAGGCCCACGGATTTTATTAAAAACATTAATCTAGGTCTAGAAAAAGGGATTTATTAACATTGAAAAATCACTGTATCCAGCTATAGCAAGTTATTACAAATTCATTACTAAGTAAATAATTCCCATTTTGATCATTTATTATATTTATAGCAAATTACCAAATATAAAACCAATTAAAGCAAAAAGGCCTCCAGAGAGGAGACCTTAAAAAAACACAAATGATGAAAAAAAATTATTTCGATTCACAAATATAAGCAAAATTTATATTATGCATCGCATTATACACGTAATTTCTTTAAAAATTATTTATTTTAATTAAAAATTATCTTTTATTAAAATATTGGGATTTTTCTTAACATTTTGAAATTTAACCGTATCATGTAAATTACTCCACCAAACACAACCCATTCTATAATGGCACTTACCACATAAATACTTCGGATTCCATACAACATAGGAACGATAAGAAGGGCAGGAATATATAATACCAGCTGTCTTAATATACTGATCACAGTAGCAGGCCGGGCATTTTCCACAGAAGGAAACCAAACCATTGCCATAAAAATAAAAGGTAAAGCAGGTAAAACACTCATATAAATCCTGAAATCAGTAAGCTGACTAGCCTGAAAAGAGACATTGGGGATCATTACAGAAAGTACTTCTGCAGGAAAATACATTACAAAGAACCAGAAAGGAAGTAAAATAACCAATCCTGTAAGAGAAAAAAGCCGATAAGCTTTCATGCTTCGTTCGTATTTCTCTGCTCCGAAATTCATTCCCGATACAGGCTGCAATGCCCTCATAAGTCCCCACAAAGGAGTATTTAATAAAATATAAAACCTATTGACTGCAGTAAAAAAGGTAACATCCGTTTCTTTTCCATATTTAGCAATCACATTAAAAACAACAATATTTTGAACCACAATCATCACCATCATGATAAAACCGGGCATTCCCAATGAAATAGCCTCTTTAATAATAGCTTTATCATACTTTAACGACCAAAAATGAGTTTTAAAGGAAGATTTTCCGGATGCATAATACCAAATTCCCAACACCATATAAATGATCATGGAAATATTAGTAGCCCAAGCTGCTCCGCTTACTCCACCACCAAAAGAATCAATAAACAAAGGTTTTAATGCTACATCTACAATCAATCCTACAGCAATCATCCAAGCCGCAGTTTTCATACGCCCTTCAGCACGAATCAACATGTTCAGTGCCAGCCCATGAATCCAAAAGAAACTCCCCAAAATCGTTGATCGGAAATATTCTACTCCTAAAGTCAGAATTTCCCCTCGTCCACCCATCATATAAACCAGTTCCTTAGCAAAGACATAACAGGGAATGGTAATGGCTAGAGAAAATAGTAATGTAAGGAAATTAACTGTTCCCATAGCGCTGTTGAGTTTATCTTTATCTCCTGCACCAATCCAAATACTCACTGCAGATCCCACACCTGTTCCTATTAACGTTCCAAATCCCTGTGCAAACTGTGCTAAAGGATAGGCTACACCCACTGCAGCTAACGCCGTATTACTGATAAGATGACCTACAAAAATCCCATCCAGAAAATTATTCAGCCCATATAATACCATGGCTATTACTGCCGGCCAGGACATCTGCCACATTACATTTCGCAGATTCCCATTTAAAATAAGCTCTCTTTGTTTTTCCATTGTATATCGTAAATTTTTGAATAGAGGAGTCATAAAGGAGGCCGGACTAAGAAGAAAGAAATTATAAGAATCCTAATGATTCATTAAATCTACATTACACATTACCACAAAAATAAATTTCCAGCTGCTTTTTGCCGGCTTCCCATGAACACTCACTTTAGCATTAAGGATGCTGATATTAAAATTTTAGACAAACTTACTAGCCCCGACAGTAAATCAAGATCCTTAAAACGGAATAAATAGTCCGTATAACGGAGTAATTTTATTCAATGAAATACCTCTCATTGTGATGCTGCTCATAAAATAAGAGACATTAATTCCTTTAATTTGAATAAAAAGAGGCATGAAACCAAAAGAGATTAAGGGAGTTCCCCGACAAAATTCAGGCGGATTCCATGATACCGAAAGTGAGAGGCAGTTTGCCAAAGTGATGATCCCGCTTAAATTTGAGGTATTAAAAGAAAGATTTTTTTCAATTAATAAATGGAAAAGCTACTGTGGAGAAGCATTTGCGGACTTTAAGCTCTATGATTATTCAGGAAATCCCGTACAGCGGGAACATCAAAAAGGAGACTATATCCGCATTAATATTCCCGGTCCGGGAGAAATAGAAGCCAAAGGCTATGATTGGGTAAAAGTAACAGACATTTGTTATTATGAAAATGCCACTTCAGAAAGTATTACAATGACCTGTAGCCCATCCATAAACCCTCTGGAGAAAAACCATCATATTGCTCATTTTTACAGTTCAAAAGCTACTTTTACCTTTATGATTAAAAGATATCCTTCTCATTTAAAAGCGGCTGTATATGGACGAAATGAATCTCCAAATTATAATGCTGGCTTTGTTGATATCCTCAGAAACATAGCTGTAGCGGTAGGAGGGATGGCAGGGATTGCCAAAATTCAATGGAAGAAACTGGCAGACGGGTTTCTTGACTTTGATTAAAATAAGAGGGCTGCTTTCGAAGTGATATTAGAGCACTAAGCCAACAAAACATAAGCAAATAAAGCATTTATCACTACATTTGTAATGATTTATTGACATACATGGAGGAACAATTAGTTTCATATATTAAAAATAAAATATCGGTAACAGAGCAGGAGATGGATACTATTCTGTCTTATTTTAAACCCATTCAACTAAAAAAGAATGAACTGCTTCTTATGAACGGACAATCCAGCCAAAGAACATTCTTTGTGGTGAATGGATGCCTTAGAATTTTTTTCATCAATGAAGAAGGACAGGATTCTACCCGTTATTTTGCTTTTGAAAATCAATTTGCTACAGCCTTAGTGAGTTTTATTACTGCAGAACCTTCCGAAGAATTTATTCAGGCAGTAGAAGAGACTCAGGTCTATTATATCACTCATAAAGACTTTTATCATTTACTGGAAATCATTCCACAATGGGAAAAATTCTACAGAATCTATCTTGAAATTGCCTATGTAACGAATACCAAGCGACTGATGTCTTTTCTCGTACAGGATGCATTAGAAAAATATCGCCAGTTATTGGCTGAAAATCCAATCATAGTACGCAGACTTTCCAACAAAATGGTAGCTTCTTATCTTAATATTTCTCAGGAAACACTAAGCAGGCTCAAATCTAGACTTTAGGTCATTATTCTGAAAGCTCTTAGAAACTTAATCTACTTTAATGGTTTAAAGTAATTCCTGATTCCTTTATCTTAATTTTCAACCGTAGTTAAAGGCACAAAAAAGCAAGTTCTTTAAACTTGCTTAGATATTAGTATAAAATAAATCATTATTATAAAAATTATAATTTTTCAAATCTCGCTTGAAAGAAACGTAAATATTTTGGTTCATAAACCATCTTCAAACCTCTTGCCTGATCTCTGTTTTTATACAAATCTATAACAGCCTCAGCAACAACATCAAAATGGGATTGTGTATAAACACGACGAGGAATTGCTAAACGAACAGTCTCTAATTTAGGACGAATTTCTTCACCAGTATCTTTGTTGCGCCCCGCAGATACAGTTCCGCGCTCCACAGAACGAACCCCTGCATGAACATATAAATCATTGGCTAACGACTGAGCAGTATATTGTTCTTGCGGAATATGAGGATAGAATTTAAGAGCATCAATAAATACTCCATGCCCACCAATTGGCAGAACGATCGGGATTCCCGCAGCTATTAATTTATTTCCAAGATATTCAGATTGCGCAATTCTATGAGCCATTACATGGTCTTGGCATGACTCCAACATGCCTCGTGCCATCGCTTCCATATCACGCCCTGCCATTCCACCATAAGTTTGCAGTCCCTCATAAAGAACAACCATATTACGCATTTTTAATGCCATCTCATCGTCATTACAAGCCGCAAAACCACCAATATTGGTATGAAAATCCTTCTTGCCAGAACAAGTTGCACCATCAGTATGCGAACACATTTCTTTCAAAATTTCTTTTACAGACTTGTTTTCATATCCATTTTCGCGAACCTTGATGTAATAAGCATTTTCCATTGCACGAGTCGCATCAAGAATTACTTTAATCCCATGCTTGCGTGCGAGTTCGCCTGTTGCTTTGAGATTCGCCATTGAAACGGGTTGTCCACCTGCAAGATTTACAGTAACACCTACCGTGATATACGCAATATTTTCAGCACCAACTTTTTTAATCAGATCTTCGAACTTTTGCAAATCTACGTTCCCTTTGAAAGGATCAGTATTATAAGGATCATGTGCAGCATCAACAATCACATCCACAAAATTTCCACCTTGCAATTCTTGATGGGCTCTTGTTGTTGTGAAATACATATTACCGGGAACATATTGACCAGGCTTGATTAACGTCTGCGAAACCAGATTTTCTGCACCACGTCCTTGGTGTGTTGGTACTAAATGTTTGTAGCCAAAACATTCGTACATTGCATTTTCAAGGAAATAATAATTTTTGCTGCCCGCATACGCTTCATCCCCAAGCATCATTCCTGCCCATTGATATTCGCTCATTGCATTTGTCCCGGAATCTGTCAACAAATCAATATAAACATCTTCGCTTCGAAGCAAAAAAGTATTATACCCAGCTTCTTTAGCCACTTTTTCTCTATACTCTTTTGTAGTAATTTTTACAGGCTCTACCATTTTAATTTTGTAGGGTTCAGCCATTGGATTGTTTGTTAGCGCCATATTTCTATTTTTATATTAATAAATGTTTATTGGTGATTATTATTCACTACTTAATGATTTCTAAGTTAGTAAAAAAAAATAATGGATTAAAAAATGAATATTTTTTAATTGTTAATTCTGTAACATATTTATAACCTCGAAGAAATTCTTATCAGCCTCGCATGAATCATTAGTAAAGCTATTCTCCTATCAGGGCGTATCCTTTTTAGGTTTTAAATGGTGAATTATTATATGATAAAAAAGCAGCTATGTTTTTTCAACGTTCAGGATAAAATGTAAATTTGCAGTCATTAAATCTATTGTAATGATTGAAAGAATAGCAACCTATTGGGATGATAGAAGTGAATCATGGCGCAAGGAAAAAGATGAAGCCTGGTCTCGTCCTGAAACGGAAAAATGGTTAGATTTTTTTAAATCGGTGAAAAACCGTACAAAAGGGAATAAAGTCCTTGAAGTGGGTACAGCCACAGGATATTTTGCCCATATTATGACCTTAGCAGGTTTTGAAGTAACTGCTGTGGATCTTTCACCACAAATGATTGAAGCTGCCAAACAAGTCAGTGAAGTACTACAAATACCTGTAGAATATGCTGTAATGGATGCTCACTCCCTGCAATTGGAAGACAATACCTTTGACATAGTATTTACACGACTTATGACATGGACGGTTCCAGATTTAGAAAAGTGCTATCTGGAAATGGAGCGTGTTCTGAAACCGGGAGGAACATTGCTAAACTTTGATGCCGATTTCGGAAAAACAGTTTTTAGCACAGACCGTCACGACGAATGCCCATCCGGAGCCATCCAAGAGGTGAATGATATTAAATCTGAATTGGAAATCAGCAAACATGAACGTCCCTCAAAAGATGTAGAAGTGCTTCGTGCCATTGGATTCAATTCGATCAATGTTGATATGAATGCACAAAATCACATTTTAGGACTGCCTGAAGAAACAGAAGGTCTTTTTATGCTGGAAGCCACCAAAAAATAAAAATGTAGCAAATACGCCAAAATAAAAGTCCTCAGTTTTAATGATTGAGGACTTTTCATATCATTAAGAAACAAAGAAAACCTCTTTATTAAACAAAAATTAATCTTTCTCTTTTTTCTCAGGAAAAATTTAAGCCCTATATTTGCAAGGATGTTAAAATGGTTCTCCATAATATGTTCAATGATGTATGTGCTGGCTACCACCAATGCGGGGGAAGTACTGAAGGTGCCTATGTTTGTGGAACACTTTATGGAATATCAGGGAAACCTTTCGGAATTTGTCATGGAACACTATGACAACCATAAAAAAGATTCAGACTGGGATCTGGATCAAAAGTTACCATTCATCAATCCACCAATTGTACTCACTGTACATGCTCAGCTTCCTGATTATACTTTTGAAATCAAGAAACCTAAGGAAATTAAAATACCTCAAAAAAACAGTATTTACCAGGAAAAAGACTTCTCAAATCTTTACCTTTCCAATATTTTCCAGCCTCCACGGCTTTCTTAATTGATTTAAATTAAAAATTAATACTTTAAAATTTACTTAAAGTAATCGATTCTTATTGCCTATCAATTAACCTATAACATTTTGTTCGTTTCTTTTTCTGCATCGCTTATGTTGTAAAATACTTGAACTATTGACATCGTCAACAAGTCAATAATTTCAAGCAGGATGAAGATTTTCATATTTTCAAAACATGACCGATAAAAGCTGAGAATTTTCTTCTCCTTCCGGAATAATCAGATACCTACAAATGCTATGGGTTATCAATAAATAATTTTTTCATGTTAAACAAAATTATTGAGTTTTCTGTAAAGAATAAACTCATCATTGCTCTGTTCACCATAGGTTTGGTTCTTTTCGGGGTATATGAAACCACCAGACTTCCCATTGATGCTCAACCTGATATCACCAACAATCAGGTACAGATTATTACCACAGCTCCATCTTATGGAGCAGCAGATATTGAACGTCTTGTCACATTTCCTATCGAGCAGGCTACCAGCAATATCAGCGGAATTACGGAACTCAGAAGCCTCTCCAGATTTGGATTGTCATTGGTAACGGTAGTTTTCGATGATAAAACGGATGTATATTGGGCGCGCCAGCAGGTTCAGGAACGTTTACAACTCGTTCAGGATAACATTCCTTCCGGGATTGGAAAGCCAGAACTAGGGCCTATTTCAACCGGATTAGGAGAAATCTTTCAATATGTTGTAAGAGCCAAGAAAGGCTATGAAAACGTATATGATGAAACAGAACTGAGAACCATTCAGGATTGGGTCGTGAGACGACAATTACTGGGAACCAAGGGTGTAGCAGATGTCAGCAGTTTTGGCGGAAAGCTGAAACAATATGAAATAGCTATTAATCCTAATAAACTTCAAGCTTTTAATATCAATATCAACGATGTTTTTGCAGCATTGGAAAAGAATAATCAGAATACCGGCGGAGCTTATATCGAAAAGAAAGAAACCGTTCTTTTTATCCGAAGTGAAGGTCTTTTGGGAACAAAAGAAGATATAGGAAATACTCAGGTCGCAGAAACTAAAGAAGGTATTCCGGTTCACATTAAAGATGTAGCTTCTGTAAAAATCGGATATGCGACACGATATGGCGCTATGACCTATAATGACACCGGAGAAGTATCAGGAGCTATTGTATTGATGCTTAAAGGAGAAAATGCCAATGAGGTGATCGGTAATATTAAGCAAAGACTTGAAAAGATCCAGGAATCTTTACCCGAAGGCGTTGTTATTGAACCTTTCCTAGATCGTGCTAAGATGGTGAATAATACCATTAGTACTGTAAAAACCAATCTAATGGAAGGAGCATTAATTGTAGTATTCATCCTGGTTTTATTCCTTGGAAACTTCAGAGCCGGATTATTAGTAGCCTCCGTCATTCCTTTGGCTATGCTATTTGCCATTATCATGATGAATATTTTCGGCGTGGGTGGAAATCTGATGAGTCTTGGAGCCTTAGATTTTGGTCTTATTGTAGATGGAGCTGTAATCATTGTAGAAGCAGTTTTACATCAACTAGCCCATAAAAAGCATTTTGGTAAAGACAATATGCTCAGTAAAAAGGAAATGGATGACCAGGTTTCAAATTCTGCGACCAAAATGGTAAACAGTGCCGTTTTCGGACAGATTATTATCCTTATCGTATACCTTCCGATCTTTACCTTACAAGGAATTGAAGGGAAAATGTTCAAACCAATGGCACAAACCGTTGCCTTTGCATTGATTGGAGCGTTTATTCTTTCTCTTACTTATATTCCCATGATGAGTTCACTGGTATTAAGCAGAAAGAAAAAGGAAAAAGACAATATTTCTGACCGTGTTATGGCTAAAGTAGAAGCAGGACATCAAAAGTTCCTGATGAAAGCCTTAAAATATAGAAAAACAATCATCTTGGGAGTTCTTGTTCTTTTTGTGGGTGCCGTTTTCACATTGTCAAGAATGGGAGGGGAGTTTATTCCCTCATTGGAAGAAGGGGATTTTGCTGTCGAAATGAGGATTCTTCAGGGAAGTAATATCAATGAGACCAAAAAGGTCACCACACAAGCGTCAAATATTCTTTTAAAGCAGTTCCCTGAAATACAAAAGATCGTTGTAAAGATCGGAAGTGCAGAAATCCCTACGGAGCCTATGCCAATGGATGCCGGAGATATGATTATTGTTTTAAAACCTAAAAAAGAATGGACTTCCGCTCACTCATTTCCGGAACTATCTGCAAAAATGAATAAGGCACTAAAGGTTATTCCAGGACTAACGACTAGTTTTCAGTTTCCTGTACAAATGCGTTTTAACGAATTAATGACAGGAGCCAGACAGGATATCGTATGTAAAATCTATGGTGAGGATCTGGATAGCCTTACTACATATGCTAAGAAACTGGGAAGTATCATCAATACCGTTAAAGGAGCACAGGATCTTTATATAGAACCTGTTGAAGGAGCACCGCAAGTTGTTATTGATTATAATCGTTCAGAATTATCAAGATACAATATTTCTGTTGCAGAGATCAACCGTGTGATTAATATGGCTTTTGCAGGACAAACCGCAGGAGCTTTATATGAAGGGGAGAAAAAGTTTGATATCGTTGTCCGTATGGATAATGAGCACAAAAAAGATATTACCAGCATTCAAAATCTATTGGTGCCTACTGCAACCGGAGAACAGATTCCTTTATCTCAACTGGCAAAAGTAGAACTTAAAGAAAGTCCAAATCAAATTCAGAGAGAAGATACCAAAAGAAGAATTATTGTAGGATTTAATGCAAGAGACAGAGATGTGCAGAGTCTTGTGGAAGAGCTTCAGCAGAAAGTGGGTAAAAACCTGAAATTCTCACCAGGATATACCATTGCTTATGGAGGAACTTTTGAAAACCTGAATGAAGCCAAAGCAAGACTGGGGATTGCTGTTCCAATATCTTTAGTAATGATTTTCTTGCTGCTATTTTTCGCTTTCGGCTCTGTAAAACACAGTTTGCTAATTTACACTGCCATTCCGTTATCTGCTATTGGAGGAGTTTATTTTCTTGCATTAAGAGGGATGCCTTTCAGTATCAGTGCAGGAGTAGGATTCATTGCTTTATTCGGAGTAGCTGTACTTAACGGAATTGTTTTAATATCAGAATTTAACAGATTGAAAAACAACGGAATAACCAACACTAGCAGAATTGTTTTGATGGGTACAAAAATAAGGCTTCGTCCGGTTCTGATGACTGCTTTTGTAGCTTCATTAGGGTTCCTTCCTATGGCAATAAGTAACGGAGCAGGAGCCGAAGTACAAAGACCTTTGGCAACAGTCGTAATCGGCGGGCTTATGCTGGCAACTCTTCTAACCTTATTTGTACTACCTATTCTGTACGTCTTATTTGAACATATTAATAAAGATAAAATGAAATTCTCAAAAAAAATAAACTATAAAAAACTATCTGTTTTCTTGTTGCTGATTTCTTTCGGAAGCATTCAAGCCCAGGAAAATATTACTTTTGAGCAAGCACTCGAAAAAGCATACCAGCAAAACGGAATCCTTAAAAATTCAAAATTAATCTCTGATTATCAGGAGAAACTAAAAGCCAGCTATCTTGATCTTCCACAATTGGAAGTTACTGGAGGCTTCGGGCAAATTCAGGGGGAAGAAACCGATAATTCATTCGGGATCTCTCAAAGATTCAGTTTTCCAACCGTGTATTCAAAGAGGAAGCAGATGCTGGATGCAGAATGGACGGCAAGTGTCATTAATCAGAACCTTACTAAAACACAGATCACCAAAGAGGTTACAGATGTTTTTTACAGAATTTTAGTCCTTCAGGAGAAGAAAAAAGTATTGGAATATATTAGTCAGATGTACACTAGTTTTGCAGATAAAGCCAGTTTAAGACTAAAGAAAGGGGAATCTAATATTCTGGAGGAATCAACTGCTGAAATACAAAAAGAACAAGTAAAAGTACAGCTGAATTCGCTTGAAAATGATATGAATATCGCAAAATTACAGCTACAATTACTCCTTCAGTCTAATACGCCTTATCAACCTATTGCCGATAAACCAACCATGAGCGTAGGGCTTCAGATATCAGAAGAAATGGTAAAACAACATCCTGAGCTTCAGTACCTGCAACAGCAGATCAAAGTGGGAGAGGCTGAAGTACAACTTGAGAAAAGCAGGTTGCTTCCCGAACTTCTTATAGGCTACACCAATCAGAGCATGAAGAATATTAACAACAACCGTTTTAATTCGGTTCAGGTTGGAGTAGGAATCCCTTTGTTTACCAAAGGACAAAGAGCATTAGCAAAAGCAGCACAGGCAAAAATTGCGATCTCTGAGAATCAATATCAAAGAAAAGAAATTGAACTTAAAAACAGGCTGGGGCAGCAGTTGAGCAATTATATGAATCAACAGAGAATCATTGAGAATTATGAGCAGAAACAGCTTCCAAAATCTGAAACGATCTTAAAAACTGCCCAAAAACAGATGGATGTGGGAGAAATTGATTACCTGAACTGGGTAATACTAGTCAATCAAGCCGTAAAAACCAAGGCCGATTATATTGACAGCCTGGAAAGATTAAATCAAATTGGAGCAGAACTTAATTTCCTAATTTCAAAATAACAGCATCATGCAATTCAAAATAATATCAATATACAGTCTGGCTTTAGCATTTGCTTTATCATCATGCTCAGGCAAGAAAGAAGAAGAAAAAACAGTCTATGAAAACACAAAGTTTGCTAAAGATACCGAGAATACCGTTCATCTTACCAATCAGCAAATTCAGTCTGTAGGAATTACGACAACTTCTCTTCAGGACAGAAACATGGAAAAGCTGGTTCGTCTGAATGGAAAAGCAGAAATTGCTCCCTCTCATATCAGTTCTGTTTCAAGTATTATGGGTGGACACATCAAATCCATCAATGTGATTAATGGAAGCCACTTTAATAAAGGTCAGGTACTCGCTGTTGTAGAAGATCCTCAATTCATTCAGCTTCAGCAGGATTATCTGGTCACAAAAGCACAGCTCGAAGCAGCAAGGCTAAACTTTAATCGCCAGAAAGATCTTAACACCAGCAAAGCAAGCAGTGATAAAACCCTGCAAACAGCTCAGGCAGATTATTCAACCTTAAATGCAACACTCAGAGGGCTTGAAGAAAAATTAAGAATCGTCGGAATCAACGCGAAAGGTCTCAATACGGGAAATATCAGAAGTAAAATCAATATTTATGCTCCCTTCACAGGCTTTGTAAGTAAAATCCTGGTCAATAACGGGCAGTACATTAACCCGGCAGATACTTTATTTGAATTGATCAATCCGGCAGGATTACTTTTAGAATTAAAAGTTTTTGAAAACGATGTTAACGATATCAAAGTCGGCCAGGAAATTTTGGTCTATAATAATCAAAATCCTGATGTGAAATCCAATGCTAACATTGTAAGTGTAGTTCCCAGTATTGAAACCGGAGGTTCTGCAACGGCTGTAGCCAAACTATCATCTGTGAATACTGAATTTGTAAAAGGAATGTATATCAATGCCGAAGTTAATATCAGCAATCGATATACTCAGGGGCTTCCAAATGATGCAGTTGTTTCTTTTGAAGGTAAAAGTTATGTTTTTGAAGACTTAGGACAATCAAAATATAAAATGATTCCTGTAGTAACCGGAATTGCTGATGATCAGTTTACAGAAGTTCTGAAAGCTGATTTTTTAAAAGATAAAAAGATTGTACAGAAAGGAGCATATAGCTTACTGATGATGTTAAAGAATAAAGCGGAATAATCGCTTTCTAACAATAGATTATATAAGAAAGGTTTTGTTTACTAGTGGTAAATGAAACCTTTTCTATTTTGAAGAGGCATTGGCTCTCACAGATTTTGTGGATTACGCAGATGTTTATGGAATACTTAAAGCTGTTTGTATCGCCACGAATGCACAAATATATAGGATTATTTACCAGTGCATGGTTGATTATACCTTATAGAAATAGAGGTACTTCCATCAATGAAAAAGTAGTATCATTTGCTTTTTCGATCAGAGAAAAGTGAACCTTCTAAATTAATAAGAGATTTAGTCAGAAATTAAAGTGATGACTATCAGGAGATATTAAAAATAGATGTAAATTTATAAAGATATTTGATCAGCACGAGCAAGATGCTCGCGCTAGCAGGGGGGATGTTATTAATCTAAAATTTCCAAATAGTATGAATTTCAAAACTAAAATAGTTATGATTTTATTATCCTCTTTATTACTTACGAATTGTAAGGAGGAAATGAAAAAATGTGTAAGTCAATCAACCGATACTAATGTAAAACTATATAATGATTTAACAGATCAGTTGATACCTTATTTTTTTAGAGAAGATTATTTAGGTGAAAAAAGATATTTTGATAGTTTAAGAGTTCATGATGATGATTTATATATCGAAGAGAAGACAAAAGCGCACAACGAAATTTTTAATCATCCTGAAAAATTTTGCAATTTGTATATAGATTCTATTAAAAATAAGAATACTGATTTTGCTACAGGTAGTACCGAAGATAATATAAAATACATACAAAGAAAGAAGGATTTTTTTAAAGACTTTTCCAATAGTCCAGATATTATTAAAAATTTAAGCATACGAAGTTCTATAAAAGCAAATCAATTTAATTTGTGTACCGCAAAAGTGCTGGATCTGGCAGAGTATGATAAACATACAAATGAATGTGAGATAGGTGTTGTCTATTTTTCAGAGATTGTATTCGATACTTCAAAAAAAAGAGCATTAGTTTTTGTTGACCATCATATAAAAAAAGATTATTACGGTAGAAATGCTGTATTTAAACTAAGATTGCATGATAATTATTGGGAAATAGAAGATTTTATGTTAGTGTCAACTTCCTAATTTCCCCCTCGCTGGCGCGAGCATCTTGCTCGTGTCCAGTATAATAAGTCGCTAGACAATAACCTAGATAAAGAAAAAACCACTGCCTTTGGGCGGTGGTTTTTAATTATGAAATGTCTTATACCAAACATTATTATGCAATTAGCCGGTGTATCAACAGTAATCATAGAATATTGTAACATGCACATAGCTTATAAATCATTTCAAAAACATTCGTGTATTCGTGGCAAAAAATAAAGTGTACGCTTAATGAAAATCTTCGATTTTCTTGCGCCTTAAAACAATCTATTATTTAAAAAGCTTTGCGCCTTCGCATATTTCCAACACATCAATAAAATGACTTTTAACATATTTTCAATATTCTGAATACTATTTAATGCATAATTAATTTAAAAAGCAATACTTTTAAGCAGTGAATTAGTTGAAAGAATTTTTAGTTGCATTAAGTAAAGAACTTTTATTGAAACATAATGACAACTAAACCGTTACACAATTTCCATATTCCTGTGATGGGATTGGCTTATACCATAGACAGCCCGATCCGTGTTGCCCAATATGGAATTTCTTCTGTGATTTCCATCATTGATGATGAAATTCTGGAAAAAATGAAAAACTTTTATAATCAGAAGTTTAATCTTAATTATTCAGGAATTTCAACAAAAACAGAAGATTACAGAGCCAAAAGAATTACTGCTTATCTGGACATGGTAGATGATATCGTGAATGAAAAATTCGCATCTTTCAAACAGGAAATCAGTAAGAATAAAGAGGCTCTGAAAGATTTTGTGGCCATGCTGCCCAACACTTCAGACCTGAAAAACAGCCTTCAAAACCTTATTACCCAAAAAGAAAACTGGAGTGAAGGTCTTAAAAATTTCATAGAAACCAATCTGCTACCCGGAAGTATTGATGTCAATATCATGACAAAAGTTGATAAAGACAATTATAAAAAGAATGAACAGCTTCCTGTGATGTATAATGATGCCCACGCTTCACTCCGCGGATTTGCAAAGAGTAAATTATCTTCTTCCATGGTTCTTTCTGCAGGAATGAATCCTCGTCTGTATAGCTATATGGAAGAATTCGATGACTTTTACCCTGATAAAAACGGATATCTGAAAAAGAAAATCATTCTAAAAGTAAGTGATTTCCGTTCTGCTATGGTTCAAGGAAACTTTTTAGCCAAAAAGGGATTATGGGTTTCTGAGTACAGAATAGAATCCGGATTGAACTGTGGAGGTCATGCATTTGCTACAGAAGGAATGCTTTTAGGGCCTATTATGGAAGAATTCAGGCAGAAAAAGAATGATCTTATACAGTCTGCCCATGCCTTAATGATCAATGCTTTAGAACAAAAAGGAAAACCTGCTGTTTCGAAGCCTTTAGAAATGAAAATTACCGTACAAGGTGGTGTAGGAACTTCTGAAGAACATGAGTTTCTATTGAATACTTATCATGTAGACAGTGTAGGATGGGGATCTCCGTTTTTATTAGTACCTGAAGCAACTTCCGTAGATACAGAAACCCGGAATCTACTCTTGAAAGCTAAGGAAAAAGATTTTTACCTGAGTCAGATTTCGCCGCTGGGTGTCCCTTTCAATACTATAAAAGGAACTTCTAACGAAATATTAAAATACCAAAAAGAGGCACAAGGAAAGTATGGCAGCTCTTGCCCCAAAAAGTTGCTGGCTCTCAGCAAGGAATATTCTCCTGAAGGAACATGTACTGCTTCCAGAAAATATCAGGATATAAAGCTTAATGAACTTAATGCTCAAAAGAGTACCCTATCTGCAGAAGAGTTCCATAAGAAAAAGACTGAAATTACAGATAAAGCCTGTCTTTGCGTTGGACTTGTGAATGCCGCCTATATGGAACAAGGAATGGAGATTAAAGGTGAAAAACAGGGCGTAGTGATCTGTCCGGGGCCTAATATCGCCTTCTTTGATAAAGAAGTATCGCTTTCGGAAATGGTAAAGCATATTTATGGTAATACTAATATCTTACCTGATAACAACCGTCCGAATATGTTCATTAATGAATTGAAAATGTATGTTGATTATTTAAAAAAGGAAATTGAAAATACTTCAATCCAAATCAGCCAATCTCAGACAAAGAAATGGAACGCATTTAAAAAGAATATGTTGGAAGGGGTAGAATATTATCAAAATCTATTCAATACATCAGCATTTTTCAAGCAGGGATTACAGACAATTAATCATCAACTTCAAGAATATAAACAGATGCTTGTAGTACTTGAAATTCCTCAGGCCGAAAAGAAATAAGTTTATAAACTAAAGGGTATATAGAGTTAGGAAGAAAAGAATATAGAAATTATCTTGTTGAAACAAAATTGAACCATTCTTGTGTAAAACATTACACAATGCAGGTCACATTTATGACTTTACATTAATCCAACAATTCCGATAGAAACAGTCTTTCATAAAGACTGTTTTTTATTATATCATTCAGTAAAATAGACGAGTAAACATCGGCTTTTCCATTTATAATAACTATAGATCGTATGGCTATTTTAAATAGAGATACAGTATAATATTCCTTACCTTAGAGTTCACTTAGTAAAATTATTTTTATGGAAAAAAGAAAGATCAAAAACACTGATTTAGAAGTAGCTCCTATTAACTTTGGAGGAAACGTTTTTGGATGGACACTAGACGAAAAGCAATCCTTTGATATCCTGAACCAGTTTACAGAGGCTGGATTCAATTTTGTAGATACCGCAGACACCTATTCATGGTGGGTAAACGGAAAAGGAGGTCAATCTGAGGAGATCATCGGAAAATGGATGAAAAGCCGTAATAACCGCAAGGATATTGTTCTGGCAACCAAAGTAGGTTCTGAAACCAAAGAACATGGGTTTGATATCAGTAAAAAGCATATTCTGAAATCAGTAGACGAATCTTTGCAAAGGCTTCAGACTGATCATATTGATCTTTATTACACTCATTTTGATGACCATACAACTCCTGTAGAAGAAACACTCTCAGCGTATGACGAAATCATTAAAGCTGGAAAAGTACGTTATATTGCAGCTTCTAATCTTTCTCCTGAACGTTTAAAGGCATCTTTTGAGGCTTCTGAAAAGAACAATCTTCCTAAATATGTAGCATTACAACCCCATTATAACTTATTGGAGAGAGAAGGTTTTGAGAAAAACTATGCTCCTTTGGTTGAACAGTTCGACCTGAGTGTATTTTCATATTGGTCATTGGCAGCAGGGTTCTTAACAGGAAAATATCGTGATGAAGCAGATCTTGCCAAAAGCGCTAGAGGAGAAGGTGTAAGAAAATATTTAAATCCTAAAGGTCTTGAAGTATTAAAAGCTTTGGATCAGGTAAGTGAAAAGCATCACAGCAATCAGGGAACTGTAGCATTGGCGTGGTTATTATCCAATCCATTGGTGACGGCTCCAATTGTAAGTGCTACAAGCTCTTCACAGCTTGAAACATTATTCAATGCTCCAAAACTTATTTTGGATCAGGAAGATATTGATTTGCTTAATAAAGTGAGCAATTAATTTTCAATCATCATTATTTAGATTAAAAAAATCCGTTCAAATACTGAACGGATTTATTATTTAACCACAAAAGGCACAAAAGTTTTTGAAAATCTTTGATTGCCAATTTCCACCAAATATCACTTGAATACGTGATATTCCTCTCCTTCTGAGGAGTGTCGAATCATGGATTTGACAGGTAATTCAACAGCTATTAATCAGAATACTCCTTCAACAACTTTCTATAACTCATCAAAATAGAAGATTTGGAAATAAACCCTATAAAATCATTACCTGTACTCACAACCGGAAGATTCCATACTCCGGTATCATCAAAAGTTTGAAGAATTTCCAAAGGTTTATTTTCTGGATGAACTATGGCTGGCGGAGTTTTCATAATCTGGGCAACCGCTTGTGAAGTATCAAATTCCTTGTTAAAAAGGTAAGGTCTTACGTCATCCAGGGTTAAGACTCCTTTTAGTTTTCTCGAATCATCTACTATGGCAAAAATATTTTTATTCCCGTTTTTCACCAGTTCAAAAAACGCTGCAATAGAAGCACTTTCCTGAATCGTTTGAGAATATTTATCTATGAAATCATCAGTTCTTAAAGCAAAAAGAAGGTTTTTATCATGCTTATTGGTGAATATCTTTCCTTCGTCTGCAAGAGATTTCAGTTCGGGAGAAATAGGAGAGAACCACTTGGCAATAAGATAAGATATAATAGACACAATCATCAGAGGAATAAATAAATCATATCCAAAACTGGATTCTGCAATCAGAAATATAGCTGTAAGCGGCGCATACATAACACCACTCATCGCTCCGGCCATTCCTACCAGTACAAGATTCGTTACCGGAACATCCGTGAATCCTATATGCTGACAAACCAGAGCAAACAAATATCCTAATGTCCCACCAGCAAAAAGAGAGGGTGCAAAATTTCCTCCGTTTCCACCACTGAATATGGTAAATGAAGTCGCAAAAGCTTTTAATAATAATACCAGTACTAAAAAGACAATGATCGTCCAATCACCAATTTCAAAATATCTGAAAAAACTGTTTTCAATAATGGAATGGGTATTTCCGTTAGTGAAAGCTTTCACGGTATCATATCCCTCTCCGAATAATGGAGGAAAAAGTACACAAAGCAAAGAAAGAACAGCTCCTCCAAACATAGCCTTACGCATTTTTGAAAGCTGAAGTCCTTTTATAAAATGTTCTACTTTTTGAGAGATAATGACAAAATATCGGGCATATAATCCAGTGACAAGACCTAAAATTAAATAATAGGGTAAGTTTTTATAATTAAAGGCATCTCTTGTGTAAAATCTGAAAAGCACATCCTCCTGAAGTAATATTCTGGACAAAAGACTCCCACAGACTGCCGCAACCACCAATGGAATAAAGTCTGTAAAAACCACACCAGTCAGTAGAATCTCAAAAGCAAACATAATTCCGGCAATAGGTGCATTAAATGCAGATGCAATTCCGGCTGTAGCTCCGGCAGCCAGTAATAATGTACGTTCTTTATAATTAAGCCTATAGGTCTGTGCAAAATTGGATCCTATAGCAGCTCCGGTAACCGCAATGGGACTTTCTAATCCGGCGGAACCTCCTAATCCGACAGTAACTGCACTTTGGATCACCTGAGAATACATTTTTACAGAAGCTACAATACTTGAGTTTTGAGCAATTTCATAGAGAATAGCCCCAATTCCTTTTCGATCTTGTCCTTTAAACAATGTCAGAACAATCAAAGTAGTCAGGACAATTCCTAGAAAAGGAAAAACGATATAGAATAAGATCTGATATTCAAAATGAACCTTATTGGTAATGAAATAGTGAATGTTATGTACCAAAGTTTTCAGAATTACTCCTGCTAATCCGGCTGTACATCCTACCAGAATTCCGGAAAGCACAAGAAACTGATTCCGGCTCAGTCTGTTATTCAGCCAATGCAGAATAAGTTCATAGCTGCGGGCTTTTTCCAATCCATATTTTTGGAAATCTCTTTTAAATTTTAGAAAACTTAGGTACTTTTTTTTGTTGTGAATTTTCACCTGAGAAGAATTTTAATGCAGGCCTCAATTTGAAACTGCTGTGTAAATTTATGAAATATCTGATAAAAACTTCCCCAAAATATGCTTTTAAAGTTTTTTGGAAATAGATTCAATTCTTTTTTGGTACATTTATTCTTAGGATTATTTATTTTGAAGTTCAAAATTTCTTCAAAATTTAATGATAGATTTATCCCATGAAAATTCTAATTGTTGAAGACGAAGCAGAACTTGCTAAAAGCATCTCCGAATATTTATCTGAGGAAAGCTATCTCTGTGAAAATGCGGCCACCTTCAGTGAAGCCATGAGTAAAATAGAAATGTTTGATTATGATTGTATTCTATTGGATATCATGCTTCCAGACGGAAATGGTCTCAGGATCCTGGAGGAACTGAAAAAACAGAATAAACAGGATGGTGTCATCATTATTTCTGCCAAAAATGCTTTGGATGATAAGATTGAAGGTCTGAAGCTGGGAGCGGATGATTACCTTACCAAACCTTTTCACCTTTCTGAACTTATGGCAAGGGTGTATTCTATTATTAGAAGAAAACAGTTCAGCAGTTCCAATGTAGTTAAGCAAAACGAACTTCAGATTGATCTTTTGGCTAAAACAGTAGCCGTAAATAATGAAGTAATAGCACTTACCAAAAAAGAATTTGATCTCCTGATTTACTTTATAGGAAACAAAAACAAGGTTATTTCTAAAAGTACTCTGGCAGAACACCTTTCTGGAGATTTCGCAGATATGCTTGACAATCACGACTTTGTATACGCCCATGTTAAAAACCTTAAAAAGAAGTTGTATGATGCAGGTTGTGAACACTATCTTAAAACAGTCTATGGAACAGGGTACAAGTGGGAGGCTTAGACTGATTACGGGGTGCGAGGTACGGGGTGCGAGATTGTCAGATGATAGGTTTGGATATTTAAAAAAACAATTTCTTACTTCAGTCGAAAAATAAAAACAGAGAAATTGTCTCTATATTTAATTATAAAAATGACAATTAAATAAATACTAAATTGCAAAAAAGTAAAAATAAATCATTTTCAAAGTATACCAACTTTAAACCTCAATCATTAATTTGAATCCACTTTTAAATAAAACCACCAAACCCTTTATCATCTATGTTCTTATCGTTCTGATGATCAGTATTCCCGTATATTATTTTGTAGTGGACAATATATGGCAGGATGAGTTGGATGAACATAATCAGATCATTGTAGAGAAAACAGCCTATAAATTCAATCATTTAAAGCTTCCCGAAGAAAAACTGGAGCAGAGTATCGATCTTTGGAACCATATTCAGCCAGAAACGGATATTGAAAGGATTTCTTCTGATCAGATAAAAAGTGACAGCGTTTATATTACTGAAAAACCGCTTCCGTTTATTTCTGATCAGAAGAAAGAGCGATACCGATGTCTCAAAAAAGTGGTTTATATTCAGGGGAAACCTTACTTGTTTACCGTAGAAACCAATATTGAGGAATCTCATGAAACCATCGCTGTTATTGCTATGATCACCGTTTTCTTCTTTGCAGTGATTGTAATTGGGCTTTTGTATTTAAACAGAAGGCTCTCTGCATCTATCTGGAAGCCATTTAGAGATACTTTGAACCAATTAAAGACTTTCAACCTTAATAGTCAGACGAAAATCGTTTTTCCTACCTCTGATACTTTAGAGTTTGAAGAACTTAATCAGTCTCTTGATAAATTGATTGAACGCAATGTCTCTGTCTATAAAACCCAGAAAGAATTTACAGAAAATGCCTCTCACGAGTTACAGACTCCGCTTGCCATCATTAAAAACAAACTGGATCTTTTATTACAGGATCGGGATCTTACGGAAAGGCAATACCGCATTGCTGAAGACATGAACAAAGCGCTTACGAGAAGTTCAAGAATCAATAAAAACTTATTACTCCTTGCCAAAATAGATAATCATCAGTTTGATAATTCTGAAACAATTTCCTTTGATCAGATGTTGCTTCAAAGCATAGATATTCTGGATGAACATTTTGAACAGAAAAATATTACCGTAGAGAAAGATATAATGCCTAACATTAAAGTAAATGGTAATAGCAGTTTGACAGAAATTATGATTAATAACCTCATTATTAATGCGATTCGTCATACAGCTCCCGGTGGCAAAATTTCTCTTCAGTTAACTCAATCTGCTTTTGAAGTTTTCAATTCTGGAACACACCAACTGAATAAAGACTTACTCTTTAAAAGATTTTCAAAACTATCTGCAGATACCAACGGAAGTGGCTTAGGGCTATCTATTATACAGGAAATCTGCAAGTTCCATCACTGGACAATCAGTTATAGATTTGAAAACGGACATCATATTTTTTCTGTAGGTTTATCATTTTCTTAACATTTAAGATCTAAAAATTCAAAATTTATTCTAAATCGGATTGCACCTTTGTACTGAAAATATAAGATACTGAAGTGTAAATTTTATTTAGAAATGATTTTAAAAATTGCCCTTTTATTCGCAGGAACCATTCTTGCATTCTGGATCAGCGCTATTTGTGGAGGCGGTGCAAGTCTTATTTTGATTCCGATCCTGAATCTTTTGCTTCCTACTTCATTGGTTCCTTTTTCCTTAACGATCGGAACCTTTACAAGTTCAGCTTCCCGAATTGCCGTATTTAAGAAACATATCAATTGGAAAATATTTTTATGGTTTGTACCATTTTCTATTCCTGCTGTTTTGTTGGGTGCTTATCTGATTAAATATGTAAATCCGAATTACCTACAGTTGATCGTTGCTTTCTTTCTGATTGCCAATCTTCCGCAGCTTTTTACTTCCAAAAATAAAATTGAAGAAACGGAAAAAGAATATCCAAAATCAGCTTTGGCTCTTATTGGATTCTCAGCAGGTTTTATTTCAGGAATCACTGGTGCTGTTGGTCTTCTTTTTAACCGTTTTTATTTAAAATTCGGGCTTAAAAAAGAAGAGATTGTTGCCACCCGAGCTGCTAATGAAGTGTTTCTTCACCTTATTAAGCTTATTATTTATATCTCATTAGGATTATACTCCAAGACTGCTCTTTGGCTGGGAATAGCAATTGCAGTGGCTACTATTGTCTCTTCTTATACGGTAAAATATATTCTTCCCCATTTAAGTGAGAATCTGTTTAAAAAAATAGGGTATGGTGCTATGGTTATTTCGGGAATTACTTTAATGACAAGTACTTCTGGTAAGATCATTCAGCAGGATCAGATTGTAATTAATTCTACATCCACTGCCCATAAAAATGTATATACCATGTCCTGGAGAGATTCCCGCTTGGTTGTGGAATATAAAGCAAATGAAGGAATAGAAATAGAAAAGAGTATACACCCTGATGAGTTATCTGGAAATCTGAAAGAAAAGTATCATATACTCTTGGAACATTACGATGACGTTCGTATTGAAAAAGTATATGTATTAGGAAAAAGAACCTCTCATGAGTTTTATTGCTATAAAGATAATGTACTGACAAAATTTAAAGCTTAGCCATTATAGAATAGAATGACGCAGGATTTTATCATTCGGAATACAAGAGAGTCTTTCATAGATTTTGCCGATGGTGCAGACTTAGTCTTTTAAAGTTTAATCCAATAAAAAAAATATAATGAGAACAGTAAACAAAGTAGCAGCAGTCACTATACTTTTCTGGTTTATGAAAATTGTAGCGACCACCTTAGGAGAAACTCTTGGAGATTTTATTTCCATGACCCTGAATTTGGGATATACCAAAGGGATTCTCATTACCTTATTCTTTTTCATTCTTATTCTCTCCATACAGCTTGGAGTCAAAAAGTATATTCCGGCAGTTTATTGGCTGGTTATTATTGGCACCACCACTTTAGGAACAGAAATTTCGGATTTTATTGACAGAACATTAAAAGCAGGATATCTAGTAGGGAGTTTAGTACTTCTTTCCGGACTATTAATTTCACTTTTCTTGTGGTACAAAAAATATGGAAATCTTGAAGTCTATCCTATTTTTGAAAGAAATAAAGAGTTCTATTACTGGACTGCTATTTTATTTTCCAACAGCCTTGGAACTGCATTTGGAGATTTTCTGAGTGACAATATGGGGCTGGGTTATATGACTGGAGCTCTTATTACCGGGCTTATTATTCTGATCGTTGTACTGCTTCATTATTTCACAAAGATCAACCATGTTCTTCTGTTTTGGATCGCATTTGTATTTACCCGACCATTCGGGGCTACTTTTGGAGATCTGCTCACAAAACCTTTAGCAAAAGGGGGCCTTGATCTGGGGACAATCAATGCATCATTGGTATCTCTGGCTTTAATGATCGTGATGATTCTTATTTCACAACGAAAACACAATAGCAAAACAACTCTTCAACATTGAATTCCTAACGATAAATAATAAGTAATTAAAGTCCACACTATATGAAAAGATCAAAATTTTTACTTTTTCCAACTGTTGCTATTTCTTCTATGATGACAGCGCAATTAACTTCAGTAACTCTTTCCGGAAGAGTCACTACCAAGGATAAAGAAGCACTTCCTTATTCCAATATTATTTTAAAAAAGGAAAAAGATACAGCATTTGTTGCCGGAACAATTACCAATGAAGAAGGAAGGTTTTCTATGAGTGAAATTAAGCCGGATCACTACCTATTGGAGGCCTCTATCCCAGGATATCATATCTATAAACAATCTGTTTTTATCGGAAGTCTTTCTGAATTTTTAGAAATCCCACCTATTGAATTAAACCGAAAACAGGAACAGGAAACGAAAATCGAAGAAGTGGTTGTATCTGCTTCTAAAAAAAATGAAATCGATAACAAACTTGATAAAAAAACGTATTCTGTAGCAGATAATATAAGCCAGAGCGGAGGATCAGTATTGCAAAGCATGCAGAATCTTCCCGGAATTACAGTACAGGACGGAAAAGTACAATTAAGAGGAAATGATAAAGTAACCGTTCTTATTGATGGCAAACAAACCGCTCTTACCGGATTTGGAAGTCAGACAGGACTTGATAATATTCCGTCTTCAGCCATCGAGAAAATTGAGATTATCAACAATCCTTCTTCAAAGTATGATGCCAACGGGAATGCCGGAATCATCAATATCATCATGAAGAAAAATAAGCAAAACGGGTGGAACGGGAAACTAGGCTTTACAACAGGTTTGGGTTCATTATGGGTGAGAAAACAAAACTTGCCAACCATCAGACCTCAATATACACTGACTCCAAAAATTAATCCGTCTCTTTCTCTCAATTACAGAAAAAATAAGGTCAACCTTTTTTTACAGGCTGATAATTTATACACGGAAACGCTCAATAAAAATGAATTTGTAACCCGTACTTACGATAACGGAACAATTATCAATTCTCAACTGAAAAGAAATAGAAATACCAATTTCTTTACCACAAAAGCAGGGTTAGACTGGAATATTGATGCACAAAATACGTTGACGGTTTCAGGAATGTATGGAAGTGAAAAAATTATCGACCGTGGAGATCAGCCATTCTTTAATGGAGATCAATCTCAGCGTCTTCGTCTATGGCAATTTCTGGAAGATGAGCTGAAAACCACCATAATGGGAAGTGCCTCTTATCAGCATAAATTTAAAGAAGCAGGCCATTTATTAAATGTTGGATTCAATTATACTTTTCACAGGGAGGATGAAAAATACTTCTATGATAATTATTTACCGGCTTCTACAGGAACTGATGCTTTTAAACTCTTATCAGATGAGCAGGTTTATGATTTCAATGTAGATTATATAAAGCCTTTAAAATATGGTAGAATTGAAACGGGTATTAAACTTAGAAGCAGAAGTATTCCTACCAATATGAACTTTATTCCGGGAGCCAATTCTGTACTCGATGTATCTGCCGGTGGTAAAGCAGACTATAAAGAATTTATCCCTGCCGTATATGGAAACTATATTTTTGAGAATGAAAAATGGGAAGCAGAGCTTGGACTAAGACTGGAATACGTAAGAATTGAATACGATGTAAACCCTAATCATCCTACTTATAAAAGTGACGGATATAATTATACTCAGCCATTTCCCAATTTTAGATTAGCATATAAACTTGATGATCATAACAAGTTTTCCGTATTTTATAACAGAAGGGTAGACCGTCCAAATGAGGTAGATATCAGAATATTTCCAAAATATGATGATGCTGAAATCATTAAAGTAGGAAATCCTGCATTAAGACCACAATTTACCAATTCTATTGAGTTGGGATATAAATATAACTGGGATAACGGCTATTTGTATTCAGCTCTCTATCATCGTTTTTCCAATGGTACAATTACCCGTATCTCGAGTATTGTACCGGGCAGTAATCTGATTTATGCCATTTTTCAAAATGCAGGAAAAAGTTATAATACAGGACTGGAAACGATTTGGAATCAAAAGGTTTCGGATGTATATTCATTCAATATCAATGGGAATATTTATCGCAATCAAATTGATGCATTTACCGTTCAGAATTTATATCCTCAACCCAATACATTTTCTGCAGACAAGCAGACTGCTGTTTCCGGAAATATAAAGCTGAATAATATCCTTCGTTTTTCAAAAGGACTTAATGTTCAACTTACCGCAGTTTATCTGGCTCCGGATGTTATTCCTCAAGGAAAAATAAAGGCAAGATTTAGCATGGATGTTGGATTGAAAAAAGCAATTCAGAAAGGGAAGGGAGAACTATTCTTAAATGCCTCTGATCTTCTCAATACTATGGTTATTAAGAAAAATATTCAAGGGATGGGATTTGCTTATACCAGCAATGATTATTATGAAACTCAGGTAGTAAGGCTGGGTTATAATTATAAATTTTAATATAAAACCGACTATGTGCAATGAAAAGATCTTGTCAAAAATCACTGATCTATCTACTGGTTTTCATTTCAGCTATCAGCAAAATTAACGCTCAGAATAATGATAGCATTACTGTCAATGAATCTAAACAAGATAGTTTGTCTGCTATTCAAACAAGTAAACTGAATTATAAAAGTTTGATTATTCCTGCAGCATTCATTACCTATGGAGTAGCAGGTTTAACAACAGATAAACTTAAACAACTGAATTTTTCTACCCGCACAGAAATCAATGAGCATCAACCCGCACAGATGAATCTGGATAATTACACCCAATACGTTCCTGCAGTAATGGTATACGGTCTGAATGCCATAGGAATAAAAGGAAAACATAACCTGAGAGACCGTACCATTATTTATGCTTCATCACAATTGATTTCTGCAGCATTTACTATGCCTTTAAAGTATCTTGTCAAAGAAGAGAGACCCGATAAGTCTAATACACTTTCATTTCCTTCAGGACATTCTGCTACAGCTTTTTCCTCTGCACAATTTATGTTCAGGGAATATAAGGATACCAATTTCTGGCTCAGTCTTTCCGGGTATCCGTTTGCAATTTTTACTGGAGTATACCGAATGCTGAATGATAAACATTGGTTGGGCGATGTTGTTGCAGGTGCAGGTTTTGGAATTCTGTCTACAGAATTAGCCTATTGGCTTTTCCCAAGAATCGATGCGATGCTTCGTGGAAAGAATAAAAATAAAAACTTATCGAGTTCTACAATGGTTATGCCTTTCTATCAGAATAAAACAGTAGGAATAGGATTGGTTAAGAATTTCTGATTTAATTTTTAAACCATTAAATCGTATTAAGATTTTAAGGGAATTTAAGGTTCAAATACATTTGAATGAAGCTTTTTTAAGGACATTTAAATACAAATAATTGATAAACAGACTCGGCGGCCTTTGGCCGCCGAGTCCTTATATTCAGACTAAAGACACTGCTTATTGATTGAAAAGACGATTCCCTTCTGGTTCTCAAAATTGCAATATGCCTTTTTCAACGCAAAGTGTTAAGAGGTACATGCTACATGTCTAAAAAGGTAAAGATGAAACCAACTGAATAACATTGAAAAAATGCAAAACTTAAACATTTATTCCATTATAATTTATATTTTCGCACTTCAAAATTAAAATAAACTAAAAAACCATGAAATTCAATTTCAAAAAAACGTTACCTGTATTGGCAGCTTTCTTTTTTTCTGGCTTTAGTATGGCACAGGCTCCAGCAATACAATGGCAAAAATCTTTTGGAGGAACAAACGCTGATCGTTCACATACTATTATTCAAACCAGTGATGGTGGATATATGATTAGTGGGGCTTCTAATTCGAATAATGGGGATGTAACCGGAAATCACGGAAATCAAGATTACTGGCTTCTAAAATTAAATTCAACAGGAAATCTCCAATGGCAAAAATCCCTGGGAGGATCAGGTAATGACTACGCAAGTTCTGTCATTCAAACTGCTGATGGTGGATATGTTGTTGCCGGAACTACTGATTCAAATAATGGTGATGTAACAGGTAATAAAGGTCTTACAGATGGATGGGTTTTAAAATTAAACTCTGATGCTGGAGTCATTTACTGGAAAAAGACTTTTGGTGGAACAAAGTATGATGTGATTAACCAAATGGTTCCTACAACAGACGGTGGATATATATTTGTGGGGAACTCTACTTCGACCACTGGTGATGTAACAGGAAATAATGGTTATGTAGATTATTGGATTGTAAAAATAAATTCTGATGGAAATATCCAATGGAAAAAATCTTTAGGGGGAACAGGGGATGACAGGGCTACTTCTGTTGTTCAAACCAGTGATGGTGGATATGCCATTGCAGGATATGCTGAAAACAATGATGGCGATGTTACAGGAAATCACGGTGGAAAGGACTATTGGATCATAAGATTAAATTCTGATGGTGGAGTTATTTTCTGGAAAAAATCTTTTGGGGGATCGCATCAGGATTTACCTTGGTCTATGGTTAAAACTTCAGATGGAGGGTTTATTGTAGCAGGTCATGCTTTTTCTAATGATGGAGATGTAACAGAGAATCATGACGGAACTGATTTTTGGGTAGTTAAAATAAATGAAGCAGGAAATATTCAATGGCAAAAAGCTTTGGGAGGATCTAAACTCGACCAGGCGTTTTCTATTATCCAATCTACTGATGGCGGATATTTGGTAGTAGGAAGTACAATTTCAAATGACGGTCAGGTAGTAGGATATCACCCTCCTACAAATACAGGACCTGGAGAAGCTCCTCTCTCTTTTGATTATTGGGCCGTAAAATTGAGTGCAACAGGAAATATAAAATGGCAAAAATGCTTAGGAGGATCAGACACAGATGAGGCTTCATCTGTTATACAAACCGCAGATGGGGGATATGTCATTCTGGGTAATTCTAAATCAAATAATGGAGATGTTACAGGAAATCATGGAGATTATGATATTTGGGTGGTAAAACTTGCTTCGGATAATCTGGCTACCAACGAGGTAGAGAAAGATGATAAGATTGCCATTAACCTATTTCCAAATCCGGCAAAAGATCATGTTACTTTAAAACTTGATTATTATACATCTTCTATGGAAGCTACGATTACCGATATGCTGGGAAAAACTGTTCATCAACAGAAATTAGAAGGATTAAATACGAAAATCAACACAAGTCGTCTTGAAAAAGGAGTTTATTTCCTGAATGTAGTAGGTGGCAATCAAAAAATAACTAAGAAATTCATTATAGAATAATTCCTAAAAAAAAATACTCATAAAACCACACTTCTTGTGTGGTTTTTGCATTTATGTTATTATAAAAATTTCTTTAGACAACTTTTGCCTTCCGGATGATCTTTGCGAGCAAAGCAGGAAAGAACCTTTTCAGATAAACGCCTAATACTTCTTTACCGCCAATAGCTTTTTGATTTTCTTTTTTTCAATGGCATTCAGCATTTTTTTAGCGAAGACATTTACAGGCATACCATTATTGGTGGCATCGTCCATCGTTCCTTGTGTTGAACCATCACCTGTTACGGCATGAATAGAAATATTGGTTTGTATAAATCCGGGACAGATGATTGTTATCGAAATGTTTTGACTATATAATTCAGCACGCAAAGCATCAAAGAACCCATGAAGAGCATGTTTTGCTGCAGCGTAGCCACTGCGCATCGGAGCTCCGAATACGCCCATAAGACTTGAAACTACAGCGATCTGCCCACCATTATTTTTTATCATATACGGAATAACAGCCTTCGTTAAGGCAACAGTTCCAATAAAATCAACATCCATTAAGCGCTTGTCCACTTCTATATCTGTTTCCATGGCCAGAGAACGTTGGGATAATCCTGCGTTATTAATTAAAATATCAATTTTTCCAAAGGCTGCTACTGCTTTGGCAGCTATTTCCGGCATTTCCTTATAATTCTTCAGATCCAAAGGGATTACTGTATATTGATTAACGGTAAGTCCAATACTTTCAGCGACTTCATACAGCTGTTCCTCATTTCTGGAAGAAAGAATCACTTTTGCAGTGCTATTTTCCGCCAGTTCTTTTACCAAAGCTTCCCCAATTCCTGATGATGCTCCTGTAATCCAAACGACTTTGTTATGATAATAGTTATTCATTCCGTGTCTTTATAGATTTGAATTATCTTTTTCTAATCCGGCAATATACTTTCCGGCTTTCATTCCTGAGAAAATACATCCACCAAGAAACGTTCCTTCTAATGCGCGGTATCCATGCATTCCGCCACCTCCAAATCCAGCTACTTCACCAGCAGCATACAGTCCTTCAATAACACTATCGTCTTCTCTTAATACCTGTCCGTTAAGGTTGGTTTTTATTCCACCAAGTGTTTTTCTCGTCAAAATATTCAATCGAACCGCAATCAAAGGGCCATTTTCAGGAGAAAGAATCTTATGCGGAGCCGCAACTCTTCCCAGTTTATCTCCTATATAACTTCTCGTACTTCTGATATAATTAACCTGTGTGTCCTTTGAAAATTGATTGTCAAGTTCACGGTCTCTGGCTTCAATCTGAGATTTTATTTTTTCATAATTCAGAAGGTGATTACCTGCCAGCTGATTCATTTTCTCTACCAGATCTTTCAGATTATCAGAGACAATAAAATCTTTACCATGTTCTTTAAAAGCTTCAACAGGATCAGGAGCTTTTTTACCAAACATTCGTTTCAGGAAAAGAATATAATCCTTATTGGTGATATCCGGATTCTGTTCGGAACCAGACAGAGCAAATTCTTTTTTAATGATTTTTTGGGTCAGAATAAACCAGGAATAAGAATATCCTGTATCCTGAATATACTTAAGAGTTCCCAAAGTATCAAATCCAGGAAGAAATGGAGCTGGAAGACGTTTCCCTTTAGCATCAAACCATAGGGAAGAAGGGCCGGGAAGTATCCGGATTCCATGATTAGGCCAGATGGGATTCCAGTTTTGTAAACCTTCCGTATAATGCCACATTCGGTCACGATTGATGATATGAGCACCTGCATTTTCAGCAATGCCAATCATTTTACCATCTACATAGGCAGGAACTCCACAAACCATATTCTCAGGAGGGCTTCCTAATCTTTCGGGCCAGTTTTTCCTTACCAGTTCATGATTGGCACCTATGCCGCCAGAAGCAATGATAATATGAACAGCAGAATAATCAAATTGTGAGATTATATTTCTATTGGTAGCAACCCCTCTTTCCTGAGTATCATTTTCAAGAATATTGCCTTTCACTCCCGTTATCTTTCCATTTTCAACAACCAGTTCTGTAACTCTATGCCGAAATTTCATCTGCAACAGACCTTTTCCTTTAGCTAGATAGGCTTTTTCCACAAAAGGTTTTATGACCCCTGTACCTGTTCCCCAACTTACGTGAAAACGGGGAACAGAATTTCCATGTCCGTTGGCCGATCCGTCACCACGTTCTGCCCAACCAACCATAAACATTAGCTTAATTCCCAGTTTAGAAATGTATTCATATTTTTCACTGGCAGCAAACTTCAGATACGCTTCTGCCCATTTACGAGGCCAGTAATCTTCTTCACGGTCAAAACCAGCCGTCCCTTTCCAATCCTGTAGAGCTAATTCGTAAGAATCTTTAATTCCCACTCTTCGTTGTTGAGGAGAATTAATAAGGAAAAGCCCACCAAATGACCAGAAAGCCTGTCCGCCGATATTTTGTTCGGTCTCCTGATCAAGTAACAACACCTTTTTTCCGGCATTTGTAATTTCCATCGCTGCAGTAAGTCCTGCTAAACCGGTTCCTATAATAATGGCATCAGGCTGGAATGTTTCTTCCATGATAAAGTTTTTTTGATTCACAATACTTTATATAAATGTATAAATTATTTGCGCTCAATAAGGCCTTCTTTTAAAAATGAAAGAATTATTATACTGTGAGATACATAAAAATATCAAAATAATTTTTAGTTCAGCGCCTCCCATTCAACCTTTGCACCCAAGTCTTCCAATTGTTTACCGTCAGCCTCCAACCATTTACGATATCCTGTCCTGAACAATATTCTTGATTTTTTACTAAGCTCAAGGGCTTCCGATCCGGAGAGAGCAAATTCTTTTTTAAGCAATGCTATGACCTTCATCTTATTGGGCCCAATATCGGTAATGTATAAATTGGTTTCCGAACCTATTGATTCATAAGATTCTATTGACACCATGTCATCATCTTCTTCCTCAATATTGGTGTATACTTCTTTCCATAAAGGGTTTTCCAAATCTATATTTTCATCAAAATAATGAATCAATCTTTCTTTATCAGATCTTAATTTTTGAATCTGATCCAATATTTCCTGAAAGATATGTAAGCTTTCAGCAACTTGTATGGGCTCCCAACTTCCTTGTCCATGGTAGGCAAAATAAACTGGAAAACCATCTGTAAACTCATCCAAATCAATAAAAAAAGGATCTGCATAATAATTAGATGCCAAAACAAGCCAGCTTGATCTGAATTCTCCCGAAGCATTACCTGTCAGCATTTTATTCTCTACTGAGTTGTAAAGATATCCGTCCTGAAAATAATAAATATATTCAGCAGAAGCATAGTTTTCCGGCAAGGCAAGTCCTTCAATCCTGATAGGATTACTTAAAAACTTCAGAATAAAAGGGTAGGAAGAGATTTTCTGAAATAAAGTAGTATTTTTCTCCTTCCCAGTCTCAATTTCAATATCTGAAATTCTATTTTGTTGTCTATCAAATGGAAACTTTCGTTGCATCCAGTGGAGTAGATCCCGATCCAAAACCTCAAAATGTTCTTCCTGCAATACACCATAGGAACTTAAATAGACTTTTGTATTGCTATTGTCTTTTGAAATAACAGCAACCTGTCCTCCGGAATCATCCGCCACAGGAATATATCCAGGAAGGTATTCTTCAAAGTTATAGGTATCATAGCGCTCCTGGAGTTCTTCTTCAGTTCTGAAGACCCGCACTACATCATAAACAACATCATCTTTAAACTTTTTAGCAAAAGCCTTTATAAACTTTACCCAATGATCCGGAGGATTGATTTTCATAGAATGAAAGAATGCTTTAAAATTGTTGAAATCACGATCAATGATTGATTATGATTCATTTTTCTCCACTAAAATACAAAAAGCGAAATCATTTGAAGTTTTATCTTTGTTAAAAATCATATTACTATGAAAGAATCCAAGCCTTATCCGGTATTTGCAATCGCTAAAGATGGAACCCGTCATCGTATTGATGTTGATTCTATTATTATACAGCTTGAAGAAGAGGAAATTGAAGTATCATTGATTCCACCGCATCCGGTTTTTAAAGGAAAATTGACATTATCAACAGGCTCTGCCATTCAGGGACGTGAACAAGAAAGAGGATTGGGAACCCAATTGATTATAGAACCCGGAGCCGCCAATGTAGTTCATATTACTCCTAAAAAGAATAAAAACACTTAATAAAAGCAGAAGAACACCTCCAAAAACCTCTTTAAAATTAAGCAAATCCTTTATATTTGTGAAAAATAGAAGCATGAAGTATTTATTTATTATGGTGTGCTTTGTCTGTTCCATTTTCAGTCAGGCACAGCAAACACAAGATCCATGGAAAGACAGCCAGCTGATGGATCCGGCATTATTGGCATCCAGAATTGTAAAGCACAAGACGAAGGATATATTGATTATTTCAGTAGGCCCTGAAGCTATTATTAAAGGGTCTGTAGATATTGGCCCCACTCATGAACCTGAAAATCTGGAAAAATTAAGAAATTATCTTAAAGACATTCCCAAAAATAAAGAAATTGTGATCTACTGTGGATGCTGCCCTTTTGTAAAATGTCCGAACATTCGACCAGCATTTAACTTATTAATGGAATTGGGCTTTAAAAATGCCAAACTTTTAAATCTGCCTAAAAATATCAAAACCGATTGGCTAGATAAAGATTATCCTACAAATGATTAATATGAAAACTGGTTTTACAATAGTCTTTTTAATCCTATTTTCAGGATATACATTGGCTCAAAACAAAATTGAAGTAGGGAAGAAGGCTCCCGAGATTACCATGTCTAGAGCAGATGGATCCTCATTCTCACTTTCAAGTTTAAAAGGGAAACTGGTTCTTATTGATTTTTGGGCGACCTGGTGTGCACCTTGTGTAGGGGAACAACCTCAATTGAAGACTTTATACGAAACTTATTCGGATCAGGTGAAAGCTAACAAGTTTGAGATCCTGGGTGTTTCTTTAGATAAAAATAAAGACAGCTGGCAGAAAGCCATAGATCGTTTTAATATCAACTGGATACAAATCAGTGATTTGAAATTCTGGAAAAGCCCTGTTGCAAAAGCTTATGAAATTGATGAACTGCCATTTAATGTGATCATTAATAGTGAGGGAACAATTATTGCTAAAAATCTTCATGAAAAGGAACTTGAAGATTTTTTAAAGAAAAGCTTAAGCCAGAATTAAGAGAAAAGATAAAGAATACATAAAAGAGTGGTCATCATGACCACTCTTTTGTTTTTTAGTTGGTATTTGTGTATTAGAATCGGTACTGAATAGCTTATCATACTAATCAAAAGGAACCTTAGAGGGAATATGGTTACTCCAGATCAGAAAATAAACGGTTTTCTTTAGTCTAGTTTTAATGATTTGTTTTATTTAACGTTGCAAAAATAAAAATTAAATATATAAAATCACAATAAAGGGAATAATATAAATGTTAATTTCTCTATTATTTCTGTAACAAATATTTAATAGTTGGATGCCCATAAAAGTATTCAAGAAGCACTCAGAATTTTAATTTAATGAAAAGCATACTTCAAAAGCAGTATATTAAAAAGTACCATATTTTATTCAATAATAAGCAATCATAATTGAATTAATGTTAATTATATTTATATTTACACAATAACACCACAACAAAATGAAAATGAAATTTAAAAAAACTCCCTCAATGAGTAAAGACATTCCTTATTGGAGTCTTACCTGCAATCATCCCGTCTGTTCAGGTATTGAAGTAATGTATAGGTCAACATCAAAAACTACAAATTTGATCTGAATCCTGTAAACCCAATTCTATTTTATGGGCATATTCTCGGCTATATTTCTCTTGCATAAATTCTATGAATTCATGCAAGAGAAATCATTAGCCCTCATTATTGGGCACTATACAACAAAAAACCTAAATCATTAAAATATTATGAACACAATCATTCATGAATTTCCATTACCGGAAGTCAAAAAACCAGAAACCGCCTTACAGGAGTCAATAGGCTGGCTAAAACAGTATGGATTAATACAAAATGAATATCAGGCAGCCAATGCCGGTACTTATTTTACAGCACTCAGCTATCCGGACATCAAACATTTTCAAGTAAGAGATATCACAGATTTTTGCTCTTGGGTATGTCTTTTAGATGATGTAGGAGAAGAGGTACCTCTTCATAAAAACCTTCCAGACTTCATCAATTTTTTTACAAGTTTAAAATATATCTGTGAAGAACCTTCTTATCAAAATTTTTCTCACCTTGGGCTTCTTCCTGAAAGTCCCATTGTAAATGCACTTCTAGATCTTAAAGCCAGATTAAGTTCCTGGGCAGGAATCCCTCAAATCAATAACCTGATGAAAGCTGTTGGATACTTTGTATCCGGGATACAATGGGAAAATGCATATAAGATTCAAAATAAATATCCTGATCTCTCTACTTTTTGTGCTGTGAGAATGGCAAGTGGCGGAATGGACATCCCGTTCGCTTTGGCACAATGTGTAAACAATGTACAGCTAAGTACTCTGGAATCTAACAATCCTGTTATACAGGTTTTAACCAAATCTATTGCTTTTGCTGCGCTTCTTGATAATGATATTTATTCTTATGAAAAAGAAAAAGCTTATAATACCGGATATTATAATAACATTATCCAAATCTATCTTATTACCTATCCGGATCTTAATGAAGAACAGGCTATATCTAAAGCAATAGATCTTCGTAATCAGATTCTTCTTTTATATCAATCATTAAAACAAAAATATCCATACATATACGAACCCAATGCTTTATACTTCAAAGGTTTGGAAGATGTTATCTCAGGAAACCTTATTTTTTGCAGTACCAATAAACGATATAAAGTAGCTAATGACCAAAAAGGACGTGACTTTATAATCATCAGTACTTATGAACAATCTATAAACCCGCCAAAAGAAATTTCTTCTATATTATGGTGGTGGTCTTTATTAGATCCCAAATATTCTATGGAGGATCAACCAGTTATTCAGTTCAAAGCAAGCACTAAGGATGGTCATAGTATTTTTAATCTAAAAAAACAGACCATGACCTTTACCAATCTACTATACAAAAAAGAAGGTCATATTGGTATTCTAACCATCAATCGTCCTCAATTTTTGAATAGCTTAAATAAACAAGTTTTAAATGAATTAAAGTCCTTTGCCGAGCAAGTCAAAAGAGATCAGGAAATTCGTGTATTGATTATTACAGGAGCCGGAGAAAAAGCATTTGTTTCAGGCGCAGACCTCAAGGCAATGCAAGAAATGACATGGGAGGAAACAAAAGATTTCGGTGAAGTGGCGCAAGCAGCCATCAATGCGATGGAAATGTTACATTTTCCTGTCATTGCGGCGGTAAATGGAGTCGCGATAGGAGGAGGTTGTGAGCTGGCTTTATCTTGTGATATTATTCTGGCCGGTGAAAAAGCAAAGTTTGGATTACCAGAAGTTATGTTTGGTATCATACCCTGTTTAGGGGGCACTCTCCGTTTGCCTAGAGCCATTGGTCTATATAAAGCAAAAGAAATGATTTTCTCTGGAGAACTTTACTCTGTACAAGCTTGTAAAGAGTTTGGATTTGTGAATCAGATTGTACCACAAGAGGAATTAATGAATGAGGCTTTAAAATTAGCCAACAAGATTGCCTCCAAAGGCCCTTCTGCAATTACAAAAGCCAAGCAATCACTAGACAAAGGATCGGAGCTTTGCATTGCTGATGGTTTGAAACAGGAAGCATATTTATTCAACGAACTTATCAAAACAGAAGATCATAAAGAAGGCATCACCGCTTTTATTGAAAAGCGAATTCCTTATTTTAGAGGAATATAGAAGTTTATATTTCATGAGTTAACACCTTTCTCATTAGTGACTAAGGTGTTTTATATATACTTTAGAGCTATTAATAGACATCAGAACAGTCTTTACAGTTCTGATGTCTACTTTTGGTTTCATGAAAAAGAATTTCTTCCTTCGTGCAGTGCTGTCAGTCATTTTACTGATGCATAGTGTCGTTTCTATCTTCAGTGGTGATGTGAATAATTTTGGACTTCATTATCTGAATACCATTGGCTTCAGTCCTATAGGACTTTATTTGGCCTGGGGTATTAAACTTACTCATCTTTTTTCAGTTCCGGCATTGTGGTTTGATCATTATATCAGACCGATAGCAGTTTGTAATATTATAATCTTTGTATTCGGAATCTATTATGTTCATTGGGATAATGGCTGGTATGTGGTAGGAGGAGGTACCAACGGTATTGAATTTAATATTCTGTTGATCTTTTGCTTCCTGAATCTTATGTTTCCACAAATTCGTATACAAAAAAAGCAGGTTAATAATCCTTAATACCGCAAAAATGATTTAAATAAAACCGTTCGTAGATGAAAGAGCAGCTTTTATAGTCTTTATATTTTTATATTTGAATAAAACTATTAATTTGTATTTTTAAATCATAACAAGCTTGAAATCAAATAGAAAATCCAAGCTACAGACTCATTCGCTTTTTTGGGTACTGTATTTTATACTGGAAGCTTATCTTGATTTTTACTGGTCTCGGTATCAGTTTCCTAATTTCAAATGGCAAATACGGCTTCAGAATACGCTTATTCTGGAACTAGGCTATCTTCTGGTAAAAATTCCGCTAGCCTATTCCTTATTGTATGTCTATGAAAAACAATCTGTCAGGAAGACTTTCAGATATTTGATTTCTATTTTCATCATCGTTTTGGCCGTTTTGGCACATCGTTTTTTTACCCATTATATCATTTATCCTTATATCTATGGGGTTACAGAAATGGTAGATCAGCAGCAGCCATCGGGATACATAAATGGTTTAGTAGCATTCAACTCCTTTATGGATCTTATTTTTATGGTCGGACTTATTTTCGGGGTTGAAATTACAAGACAAAAAAATCTTTTGAAAGAGCAAATTTCCAAATTAAAATCTGAAAAGCTGGATCAGGAACTTACCATGCTAAAAGCACAGATTAATCCTCATTTTCTGTTTAATACCCTAAATAATATTTATGGAATGGCTCTTAAAAAAGCAGACGAAACCCCTGAGGTAATTCTCAAGCTTTCCAAGATTATGCGATACAATATGTATGATGCTGCAGAAAAAAATATTTCCATAAAAAAAGATCTGGAAAACATAAAGGATTTTATACAAATCCAAACAATACGCTATCATCATCTGAACGTCAGTTTAGAGGAAAATATAGATGACCCTTCTCAGGAAATATCACCGCTTATTCTTATTCAATTCGTTGAAAATGCCTTTAAACATGGTGTTTCCGAAAGTTTGGGTAAAGCCTTCATTTCTATTGATATTCAATTAAAAAACGGTCTTCTCACGTATTATATTGAGAATTCAAAAGAAGAGAATAATCATATTCATTCCACTAAAATAGGGTTAAAAAATATCCGCAGACAGCTTGAACTGCTTTATCCCAACCATACTCTTACTGTAGAAGATAAAAGCGACCGATATATTGTACAACTCAACATCGATTTCAATGATACATCAAGCTCCTAAAAAATACAACTGCATTATTGTAGAAGACGAGCCCATTGCTGCAGAAATCTTGGAAACCTTTATTTCCCGGGATTCTGAACTGAACCTTGTAGGCAAATGTACTGATGCTGTTCATGCAAGCAGCCTTTTGGGGATCCATCAAATAGATCTTATGTTTTTAGATCTGCATCTTCCCGTAATAAAAGGCTTTGATTTTTTAAAAAAACTCAAGAATCCACCATTAGTGATTGTCACTACAGCCTATCATCAATATGCTTTAGAAGGCTATGAACTGGATATTACAGATTACCTGCTTAAACCTATTCCTTATGACCGTTTTGTGAATGCTGTTGGGAAATTCAAGTATCTCATGGAAGCTGAAGATGCTTTATTGGAAATTGCTGAACGTGATTACATCTTTATTCATAGTGGTAAAAAACAGGTAAAGATTATTCTTCAGGACATATTTTATATTGAAAGTTTAAGGGAATACATTCACATCCATACCAAAACGGACACTTTTACCTTTAAAATGCCAATCAGTAAAATAGAAGCCAGCCTTAACCCAAGCATGTTTGCCCGTATTCATAAATCTTATATTATTTCAAAACCCAAAATAGAAGTAAAATCAGCAGCCGTTGTACAGATTAAAGGAAAGAAACTTCCTATTGGACGTACTTATAAACCGTTTATTGATTTATGATACCTGTGATGAAATATTGATTCTTCTCGATCTAAGTCTGAAAAGCCGAAATATTTGATATACTTTTAAGCTGTAAAAATAAAATGGATCTATTCAAATATGTTAACAGATATCATTACTTCTAATCTCGATGTTATTTTTTGTGGAATTAATCCAGGATTAAAATCCTCAAATGATGGGCATCATTTTTCAGGGAGAAGCAATCGTTTTTGGAAAGTTCTCCATCAATCCGGATTTACTCCTTATGAAATTGAAGCGGTGAATGATACTGTTATTTTAGATTTCGGGTGTGGCTTAATAACAGCTGTTTCAAGAGCTACGTCCCGGGCTGATGAGCTTTCAAAAAAGGAGTTTGATGATGCTCTTGAAAGTTTCAAAACCAAAATCACCGAATTCAAGCCCAAATATGTTGCTTTTCTGGGTAAAGCCGCTTATAAAGCCTTTTCCAAAAAGAAAGAAATTCAGTGGGGTTTACAATCAGAAGATTTTTGTGGGGTAAAAGTTTGGATATTGCCTAATACCAGCGGTTTAAACCGAGGTTTTTCTCTGGATGATCTTGTTATTCATTATAAAGAGCTTTATCAGGTCACTCATCCATTGTAACCTCTAGGTTTTATTGGGTTTACTTACATATTTATTTCCTTTCACAAAAAATCGCCATGGCAGCAATGCATCTTCCTTTGCATAAGCAACTCCTATACGAGATCCGGCAATGATACTATCAACAGGATACTGAATCCCATGATCCTCAATCCAGATTTCGTGTCCCCGCAGATCTTTTTTATTAAAGGAACGATCTATTCCTAAAGCTTTCGCTGCAGATCCTGGCCCGGAAGAGATTGCCGCCTTGGAAGCCGGCATATTCCTCCTGTATTCCATAATCTCTGTTCCGATTAAAGGTTCAATAGCTCTCACCAAAACAGCATGAGGTTCATCTTCCACAGAAGTCACCACATTAAAAAGATGATGAATTCCATAACATAAGTAAACATAAGAAACACCGCCATGGCTGTACAATGTTTCTGTACGATCCGTACGCCTGCCACCATAAGCATGAGAAGCTTTGTCCGAAATCCCGTTGTAGGCTTCAGTTTCTACAATAATTCCAGCTGTTATTTCGCCATTAATTTTAGTAAAGAGTACTTTACCCAAAAGATCCTGAGCCAGAAAAAGAACATCTTGATTGGAATAATAGGAGAGTGGTAGTTTCAACGGGTTTATTTTAGAGATAGGTTTACCCAAAATTAGTGATAATTTGTTAAATGAAAGGCTGGAAGATGGAAGTTGGAAGTTGGAAGTTACTATTCAGCATATAACGTCTGGAGATATTTTTAACTTCTTAAAACATGCATTAACCAGGAAATACAGCCTCACTACCTGATCTAAAGTACTTCAGCTTCCATCTTCCCCACTCAAAAAAATCACAATTCGAACATCTCTTTACAATTGATAAAAAGAAAAATATTGCCATCCGTCCTCAAGTACTTCCAGCTCCCAGCCTCCAGCTTCCTTACTCAAAAAAAAGCCCCACATTCCTGTGAGACTTCTATTGCATAATTTATCTTCCTCCCGGAGGACAATGTTCTTTTAAGTATTTAGTAAGCATAGTGGCCAGGTGCAATGATGTCCCTTCACCTTCACTGATTGAATGAGTTCTGTTAGGATAAGACATCAACTGAAACTGTTTATTGTATTTTACCAGTTCATTAATATATACTTCTGTATTTTGGTAATGTACATTATCATCACCTGTTCCATGCACCAATAAAAGATTTCCTTTTAGATTTTTTGCATAAGCCAATGGAGAACCGTTTACAAAATCTTCTCTGTTTTCCTGCGGAAGTCCCATATAACGTTCCTGATAGATATTGTCATAGAATAATTGATTAGCTACCGGAGCAATGGCAATTCCGGTCTGGTAAATATCAGGATATTGCCCTAAAAGGTTTAAAGTGGAAGAACCACCACCGCTCCAGCCCCAAACAGCTACTCTGGAAGTATCCGCGTAAGGCCATTTTGCAAACAATGCTTTTGCTCCCATAGCCTGATCGCGAATGTTAAGCTGTCCTATTTTTCGGTAAATCGATTTTCTCCATTCACGTCCTTTAGGAGCAGGAGTTCCACGGTTTTCAAGGGAAACATATAAATAGCCATCCTGAGCCATATCACCAATATATAAACTATTTCTGCCTGTGTAAAAATTATCTGTTACCGTCTGTGAACCCGGCTCACCATACACCATGAAAACAATCGGATATTTTTTGTTAGGATCAAAATTTTTAGGCTTTACTACCCATCCGTCTAATGTAGCTCCGTCTTGGGTTGTTATCTGGAAAAACTCGGCTTTAGATTTTGCAAGATCTGCTTTTGAAATACTCTTTGCTGCCACAAGTTCTTTATGCTCCGGCAATGATACCACAGCTCCTGCTGAACGTGAATTTACACTGCTGTTACTAAACATAGCAATTTTTCCATTGGGAGAGATCATATATTGATTGGATCCGGAATATGCTTCAGGTGTTATTCTTTGAGCCTTTCCGCCCTGCATACTTACTTTGTACAGATATTTCTGAGTGGCATTAGTAGGAGAGGCTAAAAAGTAAATTTGTTTATTCGGAATATCAAAAAATTCAGGTTTTATAACATCGAAAGCATCTTTTGTAATCAATGTTTCCTTACCATTCATATCTATTCTATAAATATGCCTCCAGCCGTCTTTTTCAGAAAGCCACAAAAACTCTTTACCATTGTTGATCCAGTCCCATCCACTCGGGTCATTTTCATTCCAGCGGGATTTGATATCAATCCATGCATTATCTGTTTCTGTATAAATGGTTTTGCTGCTTCCGGACTGAGCATCTGCTACCATAATTTTACTCTGATTCTGTTTTCTGTTCAGTTGCTGTAGAATAATAGATTTAGAATCTAGCACCCATTCCATTCTGGGAATATAATGTTGTACTTCGTCACCTTCAATGTTTGCTTTCTTCGAAGATTTTGAGGCAAGATCATAGAACCAGATGCTGCATCCTGAAGGATTTTCACCTACTTTCGGGTATTCTACAGGAACGGTAAATGAATACAGACTGTCTGTATTATTAATCATCAGGAAGTTTTTTATCCCTCGAGCATCCAGCTTCCAGTAAGCAATTTTGTTTCCGTCAGGAGACCATCTGAAGCCATCCTGAGTCCCGAATTCTTCCTCGTAAGCCCAATCAAAAGTACCATTAATCATTCCGTCTGTACCATCATTGGTAATTTTAGTAAGCTGATTATTGGATAGATCTTCAATATATATATTATGCTTAGATACATAAGCTACTTTTTTGCCATCAGGAGAAAATTTGGCAAACATCAATGATGCAGCCGGAAGTCCTTTCCCAAGCTGAGTAAGCTTTTTAGTATTCTTATCAAAAATCCAATAATCTCCTCGAGTATTGTCGCGCCATACTTTTTGGGTATTTGTAAAAAGCAATAAACTTTTCTCATCCGGCGAAACCTGAAAACTTTGTACCTCTAAAGCAGTAGAACTTCCTGAAGGAATTAATTCATTATTACTTAAAAAGGTCTGATCTTTGCCAGAATTTAGCACATCAACAATTCCAACACCGTTTTTAGTAAATGAATAATAAGCATTACCATCAGGAGTCCACTGTGTTTTTTGTGCAGCAAATGGTGACAAACACAGAAAGTATAAGGCTATAGCCGTTATTTTTTTTATATTCTTCATGTATGCTATTGATTAAGCTAAATATTCTGCTCTATAATTCTCAATTTCTTCAACCGTTGTAATCAATCCGTTTCCAAGAAGTCTGTAGCCATCATCGGTAATCAGGAAATCGTCTTCAACACGCACTCCGCCGAAGTTTCTATATTCATTTACTTTATCATAATTAATGAATTCAGCGTTTTTATTCTCATTCTGCCAGATATCAATAAGTTCCGGAATCATGTAAATACCAGGTTCTACAGTTACTACAAATCCAGGTTCCAAAGCTTTTCCTAAACGTAAAGATTTAAGACCAAAAGTTTTGGTATCCTTTGGTTCGTCTTCAGTATATCCGATATATTGTTCTCCAAGATCTTCCATATCATGTACATCCAATCCCATCATATGTCCCAGTCCACACTGGAAAAACAGAGTATGGGCATTATTTTTCACAGCCTCTTCAGGATTCCCTTTCATTAATCCTAAATCAACAAGTCCTTCTACCAGATACTGGGATGCTTTCAGATAAATATCTTTAAATTTAACGCCCGGCTTCAAAAGATGATGAGCGTTATTGAATGAATTCAGAACAATTTCATACATTTCCTTTTGTTTCGTACTAAATGTTTTGCTTACCGGAAAGGTTCTTGTCAAGTCTCCTGCATATCCCATAGCCGTTTCTGCTCCGGAATCATTCAGGAAAAGATCTCCTTCCTTCAAGGTATTAAGACGGTAATGATTGTGTAATATTCCACCATTGATGGTAACAATCGGAGGGTAAGACATCTGACATTCTTTATTCGCTGCAAGATATTGAATCGCATTGGCTATTTCATACTCTTTAACCCCTGCTTTTGCCATTCGCATCGCCAGCAGATGCATTTCATTAGACACATTCACCGCTTCTTCTATCTGTACAATTTCCTGAGCTTCTTTTATAGAACGCTGCTTTACCACAGCTTTAATCATCTCCACAGAAGGTTGTAATTCAGCAATTTTAATTCCTAAAAGCTCTGTCAGTAAAATTTTATTCGAAGACTGATACGGTGGAAGATAATGTACCTTTCTACCGGATGTCTGCGCTTTCAGTAGATACTGAGAAAGTTCCGAATAGGGTAAAGTTTCCTGTACACCAGACTTTTGGCTCTTTTCTTTCAGCGTTTCCTGTCTGCCCATCCATACAATATCATCTATACTCAGTTCATCTCCGAAAACAATGGTTTTATTTTCATCAATATCAATAATTGCTGCAATTTTCGGTTCCTGAATTCCAAAATAATAAAGGAAAGTACTATCCTGACGGAAATAATAAGGATTGTGCTCGAAATTTACAGGATTCTCTATATTTCCTAGAAATAATAGAAGTCCACTGGCCACATTACTCTGTAATACGGCTCTTCTGTCTTGATAAGTTTGTGCTGAAAACATATATTTATGAATACTTTTTATTTTAAAAGTTTAAAGTTACGATTTTGTACTATTTGAAGCCCTTTCTTCATTAAAATAATGAGTATGTAAAGTTTAGATTTTAATATGATATATAATGTTCATATTTTGCTTAAATTCGGCAATATTTTAACCTTCTCACTTATTAATCCCATAAAGTATTGATTGTATGAAGAGTCTTCAGTTTTCAGTTCCTGCCGACACCAACAAAAGTATCCGTATCCAAGAGGATATTATGCCTAATTTCTATCCTTATTTTCATCGGCATACAGAAACACAGATTATGTGGATTCTTAAAGGACATGGTACATTGGCTATAGAGCAGAATCTCTTCAGCTTTGAACCCGGAGATATTTTTTATCTGGGAGCCAATCAGTCGCATGTTTTCAAAGGAGATTTTAATGAGAATGAAAAACAAAAGGTTCATGCAATCTCTATTTTCTTTGATCCTGATAAAAAAATAGCCGCTTTTTTTGATCTCCCTGAATTTGAAGAACTTAAAAATTTCATTAAATACTCAAAAATAGGATTTCAGGTTGCTTCAAAACTAAAATCGAGTGTAGGAGAAAGCATGGCAGCCTTACAAAAGACCCAAGGTATAGAACAGATCATCGATTTTATAAAGATTTTAAACTACCTGATGCAAAACAGGCATCTACATATTCCTTTATCTTCAGAAAAGAACCTGCCCAACCATATTTCTGACAATGATCAGAGGATTATTGATGCTCAGACTTATATTAAGAAAAATTTTACCCAGCATAAACTTACCCTTGATACCATTGCAAAAGAAGCGTGTATGACTCCACAGGCATTTTGCAGATCCTTTAAAAAACGAACAAGGATTACCTATATTCAATATCTGAATGAGTTACGCGTACAAAGAGCTTGCAGATTATTAACCTCCAGCAGTATGTACAGCATCTCTTCTGTTGCTTTTAACAGCGGATTCAATAGTTTAACCAATTTCAACCGGGTGTTTAAATCCATTATGAAATATTCTCCAAAGGAATATCTGAAGCATTATAAAGAAGCTACTTTTGACTACAAATAACTACATGTTAAAATACGGTCAGTATTTATTAAAATATTAACATTTACCGTTTTGAAATTCACTTAGTTTTGAATAAATATTATTTGATATGAGTACAAAACTAAACTGGGAAGGAATTTATCCTGCTGTATTAACTCCTTTTACGAAAGAAGGAAAGATTGATTTTGAAATGTTTGAGATTAATACAGAAGCCCAGATTAAAGCCGGAGTTCACGGAATTATCCTTGCCGGAACATTAGGAGAAGCCAGTGCCTTGGAAACCGAAGAGAAATTTGAACTTCTCCAATATGCTAAAAAAATTACACAAGGCAGAATTCCCGTTATTCTGAACCTTTCTGAAAATACTACCAAAAATGCAGTAGGTTTTGCCCAAAAAGCAAAAGAACTGGGAGCGGATGGATTAATGCTTCTCCCTCCAATGCGTTACAAAGCAGACAGCCGCGAAGTGGTAGAATATTTTAAAGCTGTGGCTAGTGCTACAGATCTTCCCATTCTTATTTATAACAACCCTGTTGATTATGGTATTTATGTAACCTTAGAAATGTTTGATGAGCTTATTGAATATCCAACCATTCAGGCAGTGAAAGAATCCACAAGAGATCTGGCCAATGTAACCCGAATGATCAACCGTTTTGGAAAAAGAATTAAAATTCTTGGTGGTGTAGATACTATTTGTCTTGAAACATTAATGCTTGGTGCTGACGGACTTGTTGCAGGATTGGTAGATGCTTTTCCCAACGAAACAATAGCTATGTATAAGTATGCTAAAACAGGTCAATACGATAAAGCAGTAGCCATTTACAGATGGTTTATGCCCCTGTTGGAGCTTGATATCCATCCAAAACTTATTCAATACATTAAGCTGGCGGCCACCGCAGAAGGAATAAGCAATCCACATGTAAGAGCCCCACGTCTTGAACTTCAGGGTGAAGAAGCTGAAAGAATCAATAAGATTATTGAAGAGGGCAGAACCAACCGCCCAGCATTGAACTAATATCAGAAAAAAGCTATGATCGAAGAAACATCAAAACAAAATATTGATCTGAGCATTCAGATGGCTTCTGAAGCTTATCAATTCCTGAAAAATACAACAATAAAAGAACGGGCAGCATTGATGAATACTGTTGCCGATCAAATTGAAGCGTTGGGAGATGAACTTTTCACCATTGCTCATTCTGAAACTTCATTACCTCTGGCAAGACTTACAGGTGAAAAAGCCCGAACAGTAGGCCAATGGCGAAGTTATGCAAAAGCAGTAGCCTCCGGAATATACACAGAACCAAGAATTGATCTTGCCCAGCCAGAGAAACAGAAAGGAGATCTCAGAAAATATAATATAGGATTAGGGCCTGTGGTGGTCTTTGGAGCCAGTAATTTTCCGTTTGCTTTTTCCACTGCAGGTGGTGATACTGCAAGTGCCATAGGAGCAGGATGTCCTGTGATTGTAAAAGCACATCCGGGTCACCCCAAGACCTCTCAAATCATGGCTGATGTTATAACGAGTGCTGTAAAAGAATTCGGATGGCCTGAAGGTATTTTTAGCCATATTACCGGAACAACCTATGAGATTGGTGCTTATTTAACGCAGCATCAGGACATTCAGGCAGTAGCATTTACCGGTTCATTTAGTGGCGGGAAAGCGTTGTTTGATATTGCTAACCGTCGTGAAAACCCTATTCCGGTTTTTGCAGAAATGGGAAGTATCAATCCGGTTTTTGCATTACAAAACCTACTGGAAAATAAAGCAGAAACCTTAGCCAAGGAATATGTTTCATCATTAACATTAGGAGTAGGGCAATTCTGTACCAATCCAGGGGTATTTATTGCTCTTAAAGGAGCATCATTGGATCGCTTTATTGCTGCAATAAAAAATGAAATTAGAGGAACTATCCCTTCTAATATGCTTCACAAAGGGATATATGACAACTTTGAAAAACATAAATCTATTGCATTACAACAACCCGATATTGAAATAATGGCATCGGCTGAAGCAGAAGACGGAAAGGGAAGCGCTGTGATTATAAAAACAAATACCAAAAGCTTTATCAATAATCCTGTATTGAGTGAAGAAGTGTTCGGCCCTTTTGGAATTATTGTCACTTGCGAAAATCAGGAAGAATTCATACACATTGCTCAAAAGTTAAAAGGCCAGCTAACCATTACTGTAGCAGCAACGCGTGATGATGTATATGAAAATTCAGCATTAATCAGTCTTTTGAAAGATAAATGCGGAAGATTATTATTCAACGGAATGCCTACAGGAGTAGAAGTTGTTTATGCTATGCAGCACGGAGGGACATTCCCGTCTACAACAGATTCCCGTTTTACTTCAGTAGGCCCAGATGCAGTTAAGCGATTTGTTCGTCCCATTTCTTTCCAAAATTGGCCGGATGAATTTTTACCCGACGAACTGAAGAACGAAAATCCATTACAAATTAGCAGAATGGTGGATGGAGAAATTCATTCAGGATCATTAAAATTAGAAACAATATGAACAGAACATTTTTTTGCATAGACTCTCATACCTGTGGCTGTCCTGTACGTCTTGTTGCAGGAGGTGCCCCAATTTTAAAGGGAAACTCTATGATGGAGCGCAGACTTCACTTCATGAAAGAATATGATTGGATTCGAAAAGGGTTAATGTTTGAACCTCGCGGACATGATATGATGAGTGGAAGTATTCTTTATCCTCCTGTTGATGAAGAAAATGATATTGGAGTTCTATACATTGAAACCAGTGGCTGCTTACCGATGTGCGGACATGGAACTATCGGAACAGTTACCATTGCTATAGAAGAAGGTTTAGTAGTTCCTAAAATTCCTGGAAAATTACGTTTAGAAACCCCTGCAGGACTTATTCTCATAGATTATATACAGGAAGGAAAAAAAGTAATATCGGTAAAACTAACCAATGTGAAGTCTTTTCTCTATGCTGAAAATCTTGAAGTCGAATGTCCCGATCTTGGGCATATAAAGGCCGATGTTGCCTATGGAGGAAATTTTTACGCCATTATTGATCCTCAGGAAAACTTTAGAGATATTTCTGACTTTACAGCAAGTCAGCTTATCCATTATGGAAAGATTATCAGGAAATTACTTAATGAAAAATATCAATTCATCCATCCTGAAAATGAACATATTTCCGGATTAAGCCATATTCAATGGACGGGAAATCCCAAAGATCCCAAAGCCAGTGGACGAAATGCCGTATTAGTAGGTGAAAATGCCTTAGACCGTTCCCCTTGCGGAACAGGAACATCAGCAAGAATGGCTCAATGGTATGCTAAAGGTAAACTAAAAGAAGGGGAAGAATTTATCCATGAAAGCTATATCGGATCTCAGTTTATAGGAAGAATTGAGGGCACAGCCACCATTGATGGTAAACCGGCTATTATCCCTTCAGTAGAAGGCTGGGCAAGAATTACCGGTTATAATCAGATTATTATTGATGATGAAGATCCTTATTGGCAGGGCTTTCAGGTAATGTAAAGTTTGTAAAAAGTATGACACAAAATAAAGGCAAAGCACTGATTATCGGTGCAGGAATAGCAGGACTAAGTTCAGCATATTATCTTTTACAAAAAGGCTGGCAGGTAGAAATACTGGAACAGAATGACCTTAGCAACAATTGTTCTTACGGCAATGCAGGAATGATTGTCCCCAGCCATTTTACCCCATTAGCCGCACCCGGAGTTGTTGCACAGGGGATCCGCTGGATGTTTGACAGTAAAAGTCCGTTTTATGTGAAGCCTTCACTCAGTACTCAATTGTTATCCTGGGGACTTAAATTTCTGAAACATTCCAATCAGAAACATGTAGACTATTCAGCAACAGCAATCAGGGATCTCAATTTGGCAAGCAGCAGTCTTTACAATGAAATTGCTCAAAATCCTGAATTTGATTTTGAATTGAATCAAAACGGAATTCTAATGCTCTATAAAACGGAAAAAGTAGCAGAAGAGGAAACAGAGCTAGCCCATAAAGCCATCAGTTTAGGATTGCCTGTAGATATTCTGGATAAAAAGAAAATTCAGGAATTGGAACCCAATACCCAATTGGATGTCATGGGAGGAATCAATTACAAATGTGATGGTCACATGAATCCTGTAAAGCTGATGAAGCAAATGATCTCTTACCTTAAAAGTAGTGGCGTTATTTTCCACACACAGCACAAGGTAACGGGATATGAAATTACAGGAAACACCATACATGCGATAATAGCAAATGGTAAAAAATTTTCAGCAGACCGTTTTGTAATGACTGGAGGTTCATTTTTGCCGGAACTTGCCCAAAAAGCAGGGATTAAAATTCAATTGATGCCAGGGAAAGGGTATTCTTTTATGCATACTCCGGAAAACTCAATCCATAGATTGGAGCATGCTGCATTATTATTAGAAGCAAGAGTAGCGGTAACCCCTATGAATGGACAAATCCGTTTTGGAGGAACTATGGAACTGGCTTCTCATCAGGATAAAATTAATATGAAAAGAGTAGAAGGAATTGTCCAATCTATCCCAAAATATTTGCCAGATTTTCAGGTTAAATTACCCAAAGAATCGGAAATCTGGTTGGGTTACAGACCTTGTGCTCCTGACGGACTTCCCTATCTGGGACAATCTTCCCAATTAAAAAACTTGATCATCGCAGGCGGCGGTGGTATGATGGGACTAAGCTTGGGACCCATTTTTGGAAAAACGGTTTCAGAACTTGCCAATGACCAAACGCCAACGGTTGAGATAAAGATATTCAACCCTGAAAGATTTAATTAAAAAACATCACATAACACACAAAATTATGCCAAAAACAATTTGATTATTCAAATAATTTATTAACAAACAAATCCAAAATTTATGAAAAAATTTAAATTACTATTACTTGTTTCCCTATTTCCAATAATAGGTTTTGCTCAAGAAAACAGACCTCATGAGTGTAAAGCAGATGAAATGATGAAAAAACATTTTGAACGGCACCCTGAATCTAAGGCTGAATATGAAAATTTTGAAAAATTCACCAAAGATTTTGTAAAAAAAATGGAATCAAACAAAACTCCATTGAATCAAAAGGTCAATGCTCCCACCTATATCATACCTGTGGTTTTTCATGTGTATGGAGAATCTCAGAGTAATGTAAAGGTAAATTACCAAAAAGTAGTTGACTTGCTGCAACAAATCAACTTAAATTTCAATGGAATTAATACCGATTCAAACACTATAGATTCTTACTTTCAGCCTATTAGGGGCACATTAAGTATTGAATTCCGCTTAGCTAAAATTGACCCAACCGGAAAAGCAACAAGCGGAGTGGTATTTCACCCTTTCAAAAGTGGATATGGCAACGGAGGCGGATATGATGCCCAAATTGGCGCAGATGCATGGGATAATACAAAGTATATGAATGTGTATATACAAAATGATCTATATGCTGATAAAGATTTATATCAATCAGGAGTTGCCTGGTATCCGGATTCATACATGACTTCAGTAAACACAGCAAGAGTTGTTTATAATGGCCGTTATATATATGATGCTGCAGGAACTGTAGCTTCAAACGAGTTTTCTGATACATTCACTCACGAATTTGGGCATTGGTTAAATCTTCAACACACGTTCAATGTTCTTTGTTCAACTGCGAACCCTAGTAATGATGGTGACGGAGTTGCTGACACCCCTGTAGAAAATAATTCTTCCGGATTAGGGTGTACAGGTGGAAACAATTGTCTTGGACAAAAAGTGAACGTTGAAAACTATATGGGATACAACGGTTCCGCTGGTTGTTATAAAATGTTTACCAATGGACAAGTTAATAGAATGTTAGCCGCATTAAATCACCCGTCAAGAATAAATTTATGGCAGCCGGCCAATTTAGCCGCAACCGGAGTTGCCAATACTCTTCCTAAATTAACCCTTAGTAACAGTACCTTTACAGAGAACTTAAACAATAATGGAGCTGTATCATTAGATGGAACAGTAACATCTGCTCCTACATCAACCATTACCCTAAACGGAGCAACATTTGCCGTACCAAATGGAACAACTCTTATTGGAGGTACACATTTCAATTCTTCATTACCAGCAGGACTAACAGCAACTATAGCAGTTACAAGCCCTACTACAGCTACACTTACCATCAATGGTGCAGCAACCAGTCATTCTAAAGGTCAGGTTCTGAATTCTTCAATTACATTCCTAAATCCGGCTATAACAGGAGGCGTAACTTCATTAGGATCAACTACATCTTTAGCATTAACTTTTTCTTACAAAGATCCCTATAAAATAGTTACAGGAACTCCTTTGGAAAGTTATGCCAACCCAACACCAACAACAGTAACAACCAACTCCGGAGCACCTTGGAAATATTTTATCATTAACCCGGAGCTTAGTGATGATGCAGGGTATGGAGCTTGGTACTATGGAGCAAATCAATTAAAATTGGAAACCTATTGGAAAGGATTAGTATGTGGGGTAGGGACAAGAAATATTAGTTTAATTCCGTCTTGCACCACTATAAGTAATGCAAATAATATAGGGTATCCAACTGGTACTCCCGGGCAACTTGACGTGTACACCCCTACATATACTACCTGGTCTGGCAAAACAGCTTATGTTGGTTTTAGAAACCAATTCGAAGGTTATAATATTAACGGCTATTTCAAACTGAGTGTCGGAGCCAATGGTTCAGGTTATTCTGTAACTGAGTTTGCCTATAATACACAACCTTATGGCAGTATTACAACGCCTTGTCCATCATCATTATCACCATTATCCACTTCCGACATTGATATAACAAACTCAGAAACATCCATCTATCCAAATCCGGTTTCTGATGTATTGACTATTAAAACAAAAGGAGAAATTAAATCAATTTCTGTTTACGACATGTCCGGAAGAAAAATGAATGCTAAAGTTATGGGTGATAAGGTTGATGTTAAACACTTCCTAAGCGGAACCTATTTAATTGATATTGAAACTTCCTTAGGGAAATCTTCCCAAAAATTCATTAAAAAATAGGATCAAACGCAATATCGATACAATATTGAAGGTGGGCAGTATTCTGGAAATGGAACCCTTCTTGGCCAGTAGCCTCCTGATTACTGCTTCAAAGCGGTTACAAAACTGGTTTAAGACTTTTTAAACAGATACATTTAATGAAATAATTTAGTATTGATATGTTAGCTATTCACTTGTTGAATAAAAGATGGGCTTAATTTTTTAAGTCCATTTTTTATAATAAGTCCATATATATATATTCCATAATATGTGATTTATTTAAAATATTTTTTATATTTGAATAAACACTAAAACAACACAAATGATCTCTATTTTCAATCGCTTTCTGCATGATTCCTGCTATTTTATTAATACAAGGTTGTATAAAAATACATTCTTTGATATGCTACAGATCGGAAAAAGATATATGATTTTGTGAAAGAATAATTTTTAATACTATTATCATGAGCATAGAATATTTCGTAGAGGGAAAAATAAAAATTGAGGTAAAAGGTGATTATAAGGTGTTTTCTAAGGGAAACATCAATTTCAATAGTGAAAACGCTCTGGAACAATCGGCAACAGAATCCGGGGTTAGCTATAATAAAGCAAAGACAATACATCCTAATGATAAACCTGTCAATTTTTTAGATGTGAGTCTCAATCTTTTTTTTGATGGAACCCAAAACAATAAAACCAATACTGAAGCCAGGAATACAACCTCAAGAAATCATCAGGTATACCTTGAAACAGGAAATAAGAATGATGACAGCTATGAAAATGAATATTCCAATATAGCGCGAGGATTCGATGCCATAGATCCAGATGCCCAAAATCAGTTATCCTGGTATATAGAGGGCATAGGCACAGAGGATCTTGAATCGGATACTGTTTTTCCGGGAGTGGCGTTGGGGATGGGAAGCACTGGGGTGCAGGCCAAAGTAGTAAAAGGATGTATAAAAGGAGCGGAGGTTCTGAAAAAAAAGTATGAAGAAAGTGATATTGTTATAAGTACATTAAAAGTTAATGTATACGGCTTTAGCCGCGGGGCAACGGCAGCAAGGCACTTCCTGCATATTGCTACGTCTCCTGCTCTTACAAGAGAAGACCCTGCAGCAGGTATTGCCGGAGCTTTGAAGTCAGATTACGAAATCATCCGCCCGCCTTATCCTGTACCTGGCGGAGAAAAAAGAGTAAAGCGGAATCATCCTCTTGTAGAACAATATGGCTATTTTGGGGCATGCCTTGCCTACACAGGGTTAACCATAAACAAAATATTGTTTAATTTTGTTGGGTTGTATGATACGGTAGCCTCTTATGGAGTAGATCACAGAGGAAAAAAAGTAGCAGGAATGCCTCTTATTGAAGATGACACTAAGCAGTTGGGTCTGAATGCTGTGAAAAAAGCTTATTTTGTATTGCAGCTGGCCTCAGACGATGAGTACCGGGATAATTTTGATTTAACCAATATTGATAGTGCGGGTCTGCATGGTCTGGAGTTTACCCTTCCCGGGGTACACTCCGACATTGGCGGCTCTTACCTCAATGACAGTGAAGAATTATCCGTATTGTATTGTGAGGTTTATGATGTATACAAAAATCCTAAAACCCATAAAGAATGTGAAGCCTTCAAAAAAATAGTAGTGGAAGAAGGCTGGTATAATGAAGACCAGTTGGAAATCAGACATTTTTATCAGAAAGATGTAGGGTATGACAAAATTTGGAACAAAGGACTGATGTATTACGGGTTGATCGGCAGACGGAAATTGTACAATACCTACGACAGGATCCCTCTGAATCAGATGTTCCATTATTCCTCTCAGTTTGGAGTGGAGTATATAAATGAAAGGATTAATAAGAAACATAGTACCGAAGAAGATCCGTTTATTCATAGAGTGTACGGTCAATTGGTAAATTATATGAATACCTGCAATACTTTTCGCAATGGCTATGTAGAGCAGCCTCATTCTTCGGCTGCAGAATATGTGCAGGGTCTTAAAAAGATAAGCTATCTGGATAAAATTGATGAAAACGACCTGAAAATCCTGCGGGGGCAATACCTCCACTGGTCAGTAAAGGCCAACCAGATAGGATTGGATGTAAAACCTTATGATAATGGCCCCAAAAAGAAAGGCGCCCTGGAAAATAAACACCGAAAAAGAAATATACAAAATGGTTAGAACATTTATTCACCTCATTTTATTTTTATTTATATTAACTCAGAATATCAGTTGTCAGATGAAACAGGAACTCCCGGAATATAATGTGCAGATATGCCACCCTAATAATAAGCTAGAGATAGAATTTGTATCCGATTACATCAAAACCCTGGAAGGAGTTCCTGCCGGTCTACCTTACGGAGGTACTTCAGGAAGCTGGGGAGACTCAGGAAAGGGCTGGACAGAACAGCACGGAACCCCTATTGGGGCAGACATCACGTATTATTCCGGATATGAAGACACCTTCTACAGGCTTAATGTGGATTTCCCGGTAGAGAAAGTAAAAGATTATATGCAGCGTGCCTATGCCGTATCAGAAGGAGAAAGCTCCGAACCTTTAGAAGAATACAAAAGACCTGGTAAACAAATTCAATCCGGAGGCGGGAATCCCTATAACAGTTTTACGGATCTGATATTTGGTTTTGCTCCCAAAGGAATGGTTGTAGTATGGCTACAATTTAGTAGTGTAAGAATAGAACTTGGGCGATATCAGGCAGAGGTCATTAAGGACGATAAAGCATTAGAGAAAAAATTGTTTGCCTCATGGACGATGAATCGTGAGCAGGTAAAAGCAAGGGATTTTAATCCTGATGCCTCTCCTGTACAATGGGACAACTACCGTATCCGATATAACTGGAAGCCTAAAATTACCTCTTCTAATTCCAATTTCAGATTACTTAAAATATATATGGAGTATTACAATGCGGAGCGCGAAATTATGTTTCGTCCTTGGGTGCTGAGTCCACCCGAAAGAGCCAGGGCTATTCCTAAACAATTAAATTTTGTATGGACTACAGGCAAAGGAGAACAATATGTAGGCAAGGCTTTTTTTGATTGGGAAACGACAAATGAAGCATTCAAGAAAGCAGGCGGAAAAGGAAATATAGAATTCAAAATTGCTCCGGATAATGACAGTTATGAAGTCTTTATTGATAATCAGCCATTAAAAATGGACAGCATGAGAATTTTTAAAGATAATTATGAATATAAAGATTCTTATTAGGAAAAAAGATAGGTACAATATGAGTAAGAAAATTTTTAAATCAGCGACATTGAATAAAGGACTATATATTTTAGGGATATGTTGTAGTATTGTTTGTTTGGGGCAAAAGATTCCTAACTTGGAGGGAGAATATTATTTAAAGGGAAGCCAATCAGGCCTTTATATTTTTAATAAAAATCAGTTTCTTATTTTCGGGTATGCTACTGCAGTTAAAGGAAAAGTCGAGGTGATGGATGATGAGGTAATTTTTAAAGTAGATCATCCTGATAATACTTTTTTATTGTATGGAAGAAACTCCGGAAATGATCGGATACTTTTTAATGAAAATATATTAAGATATGGCATTTTCTTTGGAAATTCGTCCACAAAAGAGACAGAACCACTGCTAAAATCTGTACAAAAAGAAGAATCTGTTTACTGTCGGTCTCATAAATACTTTTTGCCTTATACGAATGATAATTTTTTTATAGTCAGATCCGAAGACGACCCCAATTTATTGACTTATTTTAATAATGATAAGAAGTATACAGATCTTTTATTGGAATACCTTCCTGCAGATCCGGATGTGTCCTTTTTAAATGGAATATTTCTTATTAAAAATGGAAAACTACATTTTGATAATAAAAATATACAAAAGAGAGATTTACATCTTACAACTGAAATTAAAAAAATTATAACTGGAATAGATCAGATAGATTCTGTTTTCGATAAAAACGTTATATATCTTAATGAAGAATATGAACCGGTTGTGAGTGAGACTATTGATCTTAAACAGTATTCTTATAATAAATTATCCAATCAGTATACGAGAAAGAAAATATTAAAAAGTGATCAAGAAAGTCTTAATATTTTATATAGGTATGATAAAATAAGTCCTATAATATATTCAAATGCTAAATTCAAACAGAACATTAATAGTTTTTTAAATATGAAATGTTTAAAAACACCTAAAGCATTTATAGAGGAAAATAATGACAAAAAAGCAAAAGATAGTACGGTCTATATAAAACCTATGTCAGTGAATGGAACGATTCTGGAAAAACCTGGAAAGAGCAGTATGGAACACCAATAGGTGTAGATATTACTTACTATTCAAGATATGAAAATCTCCATTATCATTGGGATGTAGGCTTTCCGGTGAATAGCATAGAGAATTATATGGAACGAGCTTATTCCAGAGTTGAGGATAAGGAAGGGGAGACTCAGGAATATAGGAAGTTAGGAAGAGGTTTTGAATCTGGAGGGAGAAAAGTTTATGACAGTTTTTCTACATTGGTGTTTGGTTTTGCTCCCAAAAGAATGGTGGTAGTATAGCTTAAGTTCAGCAACATACGGATAACGACAAATGAAGCATTCAAAAAAGCAGGCGGAAAAAGCAATATAGAATTCAGAATTGCCCCGGATAATGACAGTTATGAAGTCTTTATTGATAATCAACTACTAAAAATAGACAGCATGAGAATGTTTAAAGATGATAATAATAAATACAAGGATTCTTATTAGGAAAAAACATCTGGAAAAAGATATATACAAAATGGTTAGAACACTTATTCTGGATATTGATATACTAGTATTCACTTGTTGAATAAAAGATGGGCTTAATTTTTTAAGTCCATTTTTTGTTTTATGACGAATATTATCAGGTTTTATCGGCAATTGTGAGTTTATTTACGTAATTTTATTCATTAATTTCAAACGCAAATTATTCTTATGTACTATAAAAACGATACCATCATCATACGGGAGTTTATCCCTCAGGAACTCCATTTATTTTTAGACCTGTTTAAAAACGAAAACGTTACCCGTTATCTGCCTTACAAATCTCCTGAAGAATTTAAAGAAATGTTTGAAAAAGCTTTGTTAGATTATAAAGAAGGGCCATTCAGCAGATGGGGAATATTTGATGCTCAGAATAATGATTTTGTTGGAATGTGTCTGGCCAGAGCTTTTCATCATAATCCTAATCAGGCAGAAATTGGATATATCCTTGGAGAAAACTATTGGGGAAAAGGAATCGGAACCCAAATATGCAAAGCCCTTACCAGCCATTGCCTTTCAACAGATGAAAAGAAAGAAATTGTTGCCGTAACAGATCTTGATAATATTGGTTCTCAAAAGGTGCTTCTTAAATGCGGATTTAACAGAAATGAAAATCTGATAGAAGAAAACAGAGAGCTCGCTTATTTTTTATATTCAAAAGAATCAGAATAGAGTAAGAAACTGAAAGAGAGAAAGTAAACGGAATGATCTTTTCTGTTTACTTTCTCTTTTATTATTTACTATTGCTGTCCAGAGAGAGATCATTATCATCCAATCTGGAAATCAGGATATAAAACAATCCTGCATAAATCATCTGAACCCCCATAGCTTCCCAATTTTCAACCGTACTGCTGCCAAAGAGCAGTAGAATAATCAGTGAAGCACCTGCCATAGCTGCAATTCTTGTTTTGAAACCAATGATAAGCATAAGCCCAATAATAAATTCTAAAAAGGGAAGTGCAGTACTGAACATTTGCACAAATAATTCGGGAAGCCAGCTTTTTCCAAAACTTTTCACCATTCCGTCAGCAAAATCCTGAAGTTTAGCTAATCTGACTAGTCCATGTCCGAAAAAATTAATTCCCATCGATAATCGAAGGAAGAAATAGGCTGTTTTTTTATTCATAGAAATATATTTTGAGTATTATTTTAATCTGAAAGGTAAATTGTTAATCATTAAACTTTGCTTCGCTATTATCAACAGGAGTATCCGGATCATTTATCACCATTTTAGCAATCTCATCCTTTCTCATAAAGACAACACCCTGTTTCTCTTTGGTATATTTAATAAATTCTTCCATCGCGTGAACCATTGCAGGAGTTCCACCTATTCTGTCATGGAAACTGATGCTCATCATCCTTCTTTTTGTTCCTCCTTCCTCATAAAGCCTGTCAAATTCAAACTTTAATTGAGTAAGAAACTGATCGGGACTCCAGTGTTTTCCTTCAATATTGACAATATCATTATTCCTAAGGGTATACGGAATCACTACGAAATTTTTCCCTTTCACCTTGGTAATAAAAGGCTCATCATGGCTCAGATCATCAATATGGTATAGGAATCCCAGCTCCTGCAGTACTTTCAGCGTATTGGGACTTCTTCTCAGCCAATTACAGTTGTATCCTACAGCTTTCTGCCCTGTGATCTTTTCAACAACATCCACACCTTGTTTTACAAATTGTAATTCTTCAGCATACCCCTTATTCCATTGGTTATCCCAGGAAATTCCATGAGCTGCAATCTCATGTCCGCCTTTTACAATAGCTTTTGCTATTTCCGGATATTTCTCAGCAGCTGTTCCTACTACATGAGAAGTTACTTTGATGTCATATTCTTTCCATAGATCCAGCATTCTGTAAATTCCCTCATTTCCACCATAACGGTACCAGCTTTCTGCAGGGAGATCCGGCTGGCCTTTAGGAAGTGGGGTATTACTGAAGGGGCTTTCGGCTCCATCAGGCTGACCTCCCGTTTCAAACTGCATGGATACCGAAATGACCAATTGAGCTCCATTGGGCCAATGCTTCTTCTTTGTTACTGGAAGATTTTTTTCTTCAGGATTACCTTTTCGCTGTCTGTCGTTAGCTTTAAAACCAGGAATCCAAAATATAGTTGCCGCAAGCAGCATTACAGATTGTCTTATATATTTCATTTTAAATGTATTTATATTGCAAAATTGACTATTTATCCACCTGCTATTATTGTAAAAATTAATCATAAATTTGTAAAAATCCATTATGCATGAAAAGAATTGTCAATTTCAATTCCTTCAATATTTTCAGGGTAGAAAAGGAAATCTGGGATATTGAATATCACAATCATAACTTCTACGAATTGATTATCATAGAAAACGGAAATGGCTCTCATCATCTGAATGGCATTACGTTCCCATACCAAAAAGGAGATGTGTTTCTTCTCAGACCCAGTGATGCGCATGAATTTACCATTAAGAGCAAAACCAGATTCATTTATATAAAATTTACAGAAGAATATATTTGGAAAAACTTTTTGATGAACAAGAGAAATGAGCTTAAAAAAATGCTTCAGCTTCTGATGGAAGACCGATCTTTTATTTACGAATCTGTGATTAAAAGTGAAACAGATAAAGAACACCTGCTTCAGCTTTCTGGTATTCTCCTGCATGAATTCAGCCATAAAGATCTGTATAATAAAGAAATTACTGCAGATCTCTTTTCAGGAATTCTCACTATTCTCATCAGAAATACCATGAGTAACACTACAAATCAGAAATGGGTTTCTAAAAATATAAGCAGAATTGATAGAATCCTCTATTATATAAATGTCAATTTTCTGGATACAGACAGAATGAAAATAGATAACATGGCCAAAGAATTTATGCTTTCCCCCAATTATATCAGCAATTATATCAAAAAAGAAACAGGTTTTTCTATTCAGCAGCATATTATCCAATATAAAGTAAAGACTGCAGAAAAATTGTTGCTTCAAAGCCATTATAACATCAGTGAAATTGCAGATAAGCTTGGTTTTAATGATGTTAGTCATTTCAATAAAATATTCAAAATCTACAGGAGCCAATCTCCATCTGCCTTTAAAAAAGAGAATAAAACTTCGTAAGTGTTTCAAAGCACCATAGATAAACCTCCTTTATTGATGAAACGATATTTTGCTTCAATAAAAACATTTCATTAATCAGATAATTTGTCATAACTTGCGTAAATTATGATGTCCAAACGTTGCAAATATGCGCTGAAAGCAATGGTCAGATTAGCAAGAAATTACAATCAAGGCTATCTGTCCACTTCAATTATTGCACAGGATGAAAACATTCCCAAAAAGTTTCTAGAGCAAATCCTTTTGGAGCTTAAAAGAACTAAACTTGTTAACAGTAAACAAGGAAAAGTAGGTGGATATTACTTGCTAAAATCACCTGATGAAGTATCACTGGCAGACATCTACCGTATTTTCGACGGCCCCATTGCATTAACTCCTTGCGTATCTTTAAACTTCTATGAAGCATGTGACGATTGTGTAGATGAAGCTGAATGTTACCTTAGAAACGAACTTATGATCGTTCGTGAGAAGACCAGAAAAAGCATGATGGAGGCCACTCTGAACAAGTTTATTGATAAAAAATAATTTTTTTTCATTTAAATTCTACTATTTTGATAGGAGTTATAGAATTTTATATATATTTGCATCAACAAAATTGAATGGAAATGGAAAATAGTCTGAAAAATGAATTCGAAAAATTAAAAGAAGAAATCTTAGAAGAGTCTTCTCAACAGGATATTTTGAAATCACTAACAGAAATATTTCCGGGTGAAGTAGTGTTTTCAACAAGCTTCAGTTACGAAGATCAGGTCATCACTCATTTGGTAAAAAACCTGAATGTAGAGATTTTCACATTAGACACGGGAAGACTTTTTGAACAGACTTATGAAACCTGGGCTTCTACAAAAGCTTTTTTCAAAAAAGAGATCAAAGCTTACTATCCGGATACTGAAGAATTGAAAGAATTTGTATCAGAAAACGGGCCCAATTCTTTTTATCAATCCGTAGAGCAGAGAAAAGCATGCTGTACTATTCGTAAAGTACATCCACTGAAATCTGCTTTGAAAGGATATAAAGTCTGGATTACCGGTTTAAGAGCTGAGCATTCCCCAAACAGGCAGAATATGCCATCATTGGAATGGGATGAAGATAACCAGATCATTAAGTTTCATCCACTTCTTCACTGGAACACAGAACAGGTGATAGACTACGTAAAAACTCATCAGCTTCCGTACAATTATCTTCATAAAAAAGGATTCGTAAGCATCGGATGTGAGCCCTGTACAAGAGCCATTCAGGAAGGAGAAGATTTCCGAGCAGGCCGCTGGTGGTGGGAAGATGCTAACAAAAAGGAATGCGGTCTACATATTCATCAATAAAAAAAAGAAAAACATGTCAACATATCATTTAGATTACCTGGATCAGTTGGAAGCTGAATCTATTTATATTTTAAGGGAAGTAGCAGGACAGTTTGAACGTCCGGCACTTTTATTCAGCGGTGGAAAAGATAGTATTGTACTGGCGCATTTAGCATCCAAAGCATTTCGCTACGGAAAAATACCTTTCAAGTTTGTTCATGTAGATACAGGACACAACTTCCCTGAGGTACTGAACTTTAGAGATCAGCTTGTGAATGAATTAGGAGTTGATTTGGTCGTTCGTAAAGTAGAAGAAACCATCAAACAGAAAGGTTTAACAGAGCCTAAAGGAAAATTCCCAAGCAGAAACTGGCTGCAGACCTTTACTTTACTGGATACTATTGAGGAATTTGAATTTGATGCCTGTATCGGAGGCGCTCGCAGAGACGAAGAAAAAGCCCGCGCCAAAGAAAGAATCTTCTCTGTTCGTGATGAATTCGGACAGTGGGATCCAAAACTTCAACGCCCGGAATTATGGAGCATCTTCAACGGAAAAATCCATAAAGGAGAAAATGTAAGGGTATTCCCGATCAGCAACTGGACAGAACTTGATATCTGGAACTATATCCGAAGAGAAAAAATTGAACTTCCTTCCATTTACTTTTCGCATGACAGGGAAGTGGTAGACCTCAACGGGCAGTGGATCGCCAATTCTCATCACGCCTCTCTTGAAACCAGTGATATAATCACTACAAAAAAGATAAGATACCGCACCGTAGGAGATATGACTTGTACCGCAGCCGTAGAATCTAAAGCAACAACCATTGATGCTGTGATTGAAGAAATTGTAGCCACAAGAATCTCTGAACGCGGTGAAACCAGAATTGATGACCGCGTGACAGAAGCAGCAATGGAAGATCGTAAAAAAGGAGGCTATTTTTAGATAAGTAATTAGCAATGAGTAATAAGTAATTAGATTAACAACTTTTTACTTATGGTATTCTCCATTACTCATTACCTATTATTCATTACTCATAAACAAAAACAGATGGATATATTAAGATTTATAACAGCAGGAAGCGTAGATGATGGTAAAAGTACCCTGATCGGAAGGCTGCTATACGATAGTAAAAGTATTTTACAGGATCAGTTAGAAGTACTGGAAAAACATTCTAAAAATAAAAATGATGACGGGGTAGACCTTGCTCTTCTTACGGACGGTTTACGTGCTGAAAGGGAGCAGGGGATCACCATCGATGTTGCATACAGGTATTTTTCAACCTCAAAAAGAAAATTTATCATTGCCGATGCGCCCGGTCACGTACAATATACAAGAAACATGATTACCGGAGCTTCCAACTCCGATTTGATGGTAATTCTGATTGATGCCCGTCAGGGAGTAATCGAGCAAACAAGAAGACATTCTATCATTGCTTCATTATTAAAACTGAAAAAAGTCGCTGTAGCCATTAATAAAATGGACATGGTGGATTATTCACAGGAAGTATTTGAAACCATTAAAACAGATTATGCTAAAATTGCGGAAAGTCTTGGATTAAATGAGGTAAGCTATTTCCCGATTTCAGCATTGAAAGGAGACAATATTGTTTCAGCATCAGCTCATACTGATTGGTATCAGGGAACTTCTCTTTTAGAATATCTGGAAAATGTAACGCTGAGTGAAGAATCAAATAGTGGAAGCCGTTTTCAGGTTCAATATGTCATTCGTCCTCAGACTGAAGAATTGCATGACTACAGAGGATATGCAGGACAGGTTTTAAGCGGTAAGTTTCAGAAAGGAGATCAAATCCAAATCCTTCCGGCAGGCATTACAACTGAAATTGCTAAAATCGAAGTCAACGGAATTGAAAAAGAAGAAGCTTTTGAAGGACAACCTGTTGTGATTCATATAACCGACGATGTAGATATCAGCAGAGGAGATATTTTTGCCACCCAAGAACAGCTGCCTGTCATAGAAAAAGACCTTGAAGTGCTGTTATGCTGGCTTGATCAAAAATCATTGCAGCCTGGTAATAAATACCTCTTACAGCAAAACAGCAGACTGATAAGAGCTGTAGTGAAAGAAATTGATTATAAGATTGATGTGAATACCCTTACCCAGGAAAAAGCAGAAGGGGATATCAAACTGAATGAAGTGGTAAAAGTAACTCTGCGAACGGCACAACCTTTGGTCTATGATAGTTTTATCAATAACAAAAGAACAGGTTCTGCAATTTTGGTAGATGAAACTTCTAATTCAACGGTTGCAGCCTGTATAATTCAGTAAAGAACATGTCAGTTAACCATCATTTTATAGAAAGAATTCATCAGAACAAACAGAATAAAACCCATGGATTCTTTGACAGAGCCAGAGTAAAGGTTTTTGTAACAGAATTGTACAAAGTATTATTTCTTCCACAAGAAGTCAATACTCCTGATCAACTGAAGCAGGATTTTGCTAAACTGCACGATCATCTTTCAGTCCTGATTAATACAATCACAAGAGATAAAGACCTTACCGAAGTTCAGGTAAATGCTTTTTTTGAGGCCTTGCCACAAATTTATGGTCATCTCGTTCAGGATGCACAGTCTATCCTTGAATTTGACCCGGCAGCAGACTCTCTGGAAGAAATATACCTTGCGTATCCAGGATATTTTGCAACCTATGTATACAGGATCTCGCATCAGCTCTGGAATCAGGAAGTACCTGTTTTACCCCGTGTTATTTCAGAATATGCACACAGCAAAACAGGAATAGACATTCATCCGGGAGCAGTGATTGGAGAATATTTCTTCATCGATCACGGAACCGGAATTGTCATCGGAGAAACTACCGTTATTGGCGATCATGTCAAAATATATCAGGGAGTAACCCTCGGTGCGTTGAATGTCTCTAAAGAAAAAGCCAACCAGAAAAGACATCCGAATATTGAAGACCATGTCATTATCTATTCAGGAGCCACTATTTTGGGTGGAAATACAACCATAGGCAGGGAAAGCGTTATTGGAGGAAATGTCTGGATCACACAAGATGTACCGCCCAATTCACTGGTCTATAACAAAAGTGAAATAAGAATAAAGGATAATAACCCCTTACCGGAATCATTAACCTTTGTAATATAAAACAGAAAAACAAAAAATTGTATTGATATGAAATTTCAGAATGCCCTAGAAACCATTGGAAATACACCAGTCGTAAAGATCAATAACTTATTCAATTCAGATCATGAGATCTGGATCAAATTAGAAAAAAGCAACCCCGGAGGAAGCATTAAAGACAGAATTGCTCTGGCAATGATTGAAGATGCAGAAGCCAAAGGATTACTGAATAAAGACAGTGTTATCATAGAACCTACCAGTGGAAACACAGGAATCGGATTAGCATTGGTAGCCGCAGTAAAAGGATATAAGCTGATTCTGGTAATGCCAGACAGTATGAGTATAGAACGCCGTAAGATCATGGAAGCCTATGGTGCTGAATTTGTGCTTACACCAAGAGAAAAAGGAATGAAAGGAGCCATCGAGAAAGCTAACGAATTAGCAGAAGAAACACCTAATTCATGGATCCCGAGACAATTTGACAATCCTGCGAACGTAAAAGTACATGTTGAAACTACAGCTCAGGAAATTTTAAAAGATTTTCCAGAAGGATTAGATTATGTGATTACAGGAGTGGGAACCGGCGGACACATTACTGGGATTGCCAAAGCACTAAAGCAACAGCTTCCCAACCTTAAAGTATTTGCAGTAGAACCTGAACTTTCTCCCGTATTAAGCGGTGGAAGTCCTGCACCGCATCCATTACAGGGTCTTGGAGCCGGATTTGTACCTTCCATTTTAGATATTACCCTTTTGGATGGAGTGATTACAGTAGGGAAGGATGAAGCCTATGAATATGCTATTAATGCGGCTAAAAAAGAAGGTCTTTTTGTAGGAATTTCTACAGGAGCCGCTTTAGCCGCTATCGCAAAACAATTACCGGAAATACAATCCGGAGCTAAAATTCTTACCATCAATTATGATACCGGAGAAAGGTATCTGTCTATTGAAGGACTCTTCTAAAATCCTTTAACTAACACCGATTTCAATGAACACAACAATAAAATCACCTAAGGTTTACCTTATCGGTGCAGGGCCTGGCAGCCCTGATTTGATCACAGTAAAAGCCGTAAAAGCTATTGCCAAAGCAGACGTTGTTCTTGCTGACCGTTTGGTAAGTCCTGAAATTTTAGAGACTTATGTTAATAAAGATACAGAGCTTATCTATGTAGGCAAAGAATGCAGTAAAAATGCGTCTACCCCTCAATCACTTATCAATACCCTAATGGTAGACTATGCTTTACAGAACAAAACAGTCGTAAGACTTAAAGGTGGCGATGTGTCTATTTTTTCTAATATTCTGGATGAACTTCAGTCTTTGAAAGAAAATCATATTCCATTTGAGATTATCCCCGGAATTACAGCTGCTTTGGGAGCTGCGGCCTATGCTGGAATGCCTTTAACAGCCAGAGGATATTCCACCTCCGTTCGTTTTCTGACATATTATAAGTCTGAAATTCTGACAGATGAATACTGGAAGGATCTTGCCAACACTCAGGATACGCTTGTATTCTATATGTCTAAAGGAAACCTGACCAATCTGGTAGAAAAGTTCATTGAACTAAATATTTCCAACGAGAAAAAAATCGCTGTGATTGAACAGGCCACAACCCCTTATCAAAAAGTGTATACCTCATCTTTTGAGGATTTCAGTAAAACACTTGGTGATAAAGCTTTTGCCTCGCCCTCATTAGTAGTGATAGGAAAAGTGGTGAACCTTCATGAAGAATTTTCCTGGTTGGAAAATGCAGAACAGGAAGGTCTTTATTTTAAATCAGTTGAAAACGGAAGCTTAGTACCAAAAACTCAAAATTTCTTCGAATATGCTGTCTGAAACTAAATTAAATATTCTTAAACAGATCTCCAGTGACTTTTCCAGAGATGAATCGATCTGGGCAAGCGGATACCTTGCAGGATTAGCAGGAACTCCTCTTACAGGGATACAGCCTCCTTTACAGGTGGCGCTGCCGGAACATAATACAGTTAAGAAAATCACGCTGGCTTATGGTACAGAAACCGGAAACAGTAAAAAACTGGCAACAGCTCTTGCCGGAATCATCAAGAAAAAAGGAATTCAGGTTAAATTAGCCGATCTTTCTCAATATAAGCCTAAAGACTTAGCAAAAGAAGAGTTTTTCTTTGTGGTTATCAGTACACAAGGAGAAGGAGATCCACCAGTATTGGCCAAGAAATTCTATGATTATATCTATGAAAATGAAATCAATCTCAGTACTTTAAAATTTGGGGTTCTGGCACTGGGAGACAGCAGCTATCCTCTATTCTGCAAAACAGGAGAGGATGTAGATTCCCGATTTGAAATTCTTGGAGCACAACGTATCATTACATTAAAAAAATGTGATATTGATTACGAACAGGATGCTCAAAACTGGATTGATCATGTTTTTGAAGCGGTAAACAATACTTCTGCCAGCAGTGTTAAAAATCCATCTGCTCAGAAAGCTTCAACAGGAAGAAAAAAATACCAGGGTACAGTATCTGCGATTATCAATCTGAACGATATTACTTCTGAAAAAGAAACCTATCATATTGAAATAGAAACGGAGGAGGCTTTAAGTTATCAGCCTGGTGCTGCGCTGGGAATTATTCCTTTCAATTCAAAATCTGTAGTGGGTGAAATTATTGCTATAACAGGCGTAGATCCAAAAAAACAGATTGAAACTGCAAAAATTACAGAAAGCGTAGAAGAACTTTTACTCAAACACCTTAATATCAGTTATTTATTAAAAACCGTAGTGGTTCAATATGCTAAGATTACAGGGCATTCTATTCCGGAAGTTCGTTTAAGTCTTTTGGATTTATTAAGAATTTATCCTGTGAAAAACGCAGAGGAATTTGAAGAAGTCATTCAGATCCTTACTGCTCAGGCACCACGGCTGTACTCCATATCTTCTTCTCCTGAAGCGCATGGCGAAAATGAGATCCATATTACCGTTGCCAGATCGGAATTCTTTATTGACCACCAGAAACACAACGGTCTGTGCAGCGGTTATCTCAGCCAGTTTAGCGAAGGCGGAGAAGTTGAATTTTATATTCAGGATGCAGGACATTTCAGGTTGCCGGAACCAGATAAAGATGTAATCATGATCGGGCCGGGAACAGGAATTGCCCCTTTCAGATCATTCCTTTGGGAACGTGATACTACTGGAGCAGAAGGGAAGAACTGGCTGTTTTTTGGAGACAGGAACTTTGTTTCAGACTTTATTTATCAGGCGGAACTTCAGGATTTCCTTAAAACAGGAAGTTTAACCCACTTGGATCTTGCCTTTTCAAGAGATACTGCTGAGAAAGTATATGTTCAGCATAAACTGGAGCAAAAAGCACAGGAAGTCTTTTACTGGCTGGAAAACGGAGCCTCCGTCTATGTCTGCGGAACCAAAGATCCTATGAGCCGTGATGTAGAAAATACCCTGCTCAATATTATTCAGCATCAGGGAAAACGCAGTCAGGAAGAAGCGGTTCATTATCTGGAAGAAATGGAGCTCAATGGCCGATATGCTAAAGATGTTTATTAAAAAGTACCTGTACCCTTAAAAGAAAAACAATTATGAACCATAAAGATAATCTTTCCCCTGTAGAAAGAATTAAAACCCAAAGCAACGGACTCAGAGGAACCTTAAAGGAAAGCCTTGCCGATGATTTTACCGGAGCGATAAGAGAAGATGATCAGACTTTAATCAAGTTTCACGGAATGTACCAGCAGGATGACAGAGACAGAAGGGAAGAACGTGTTTCCAAAAAACTGGAATGGCTGTATTCTTATATGATCAGATTAAGGCTTCCCGGCGGATTTTTAACTTCGGATCAATGGATAGGAGTGAATGATATTGCCAATGACCATTCTACGGGAACCATTAAAATTACAACCCGTCAGACGCTTCAGCTGCACGGTATTTTAAAGTCCCATTTAAGACCAACCATTCAGAGCTTTAATATCAATCATCTTGATTCTATTGCAGCCTGTGGTGATGTCAACAGAAATGTGACATGTACAGCCAACCCATCAGAATCCCCATTGCATAAGCAGACTTATGAGTTAGCAGGTAAAATCAGTGAAATGTGTCTTCCGAAAACCAAGTCTTACTATGATATCTGGATTGATGATGAATTAATTGTAGATCGAAAAACGGAAGAAGATCCTTTATATCAGGACAGATACCTTCCAAGAAAACTGAAGATCGGAATTGCGGTTCCTCCTAACAATGATGTAGATGTCTTCATTAATGATATTGCCCTGATTGCTATTATTGAAAATAACGAGATCGTAGGATATAATATCGCAGCAGGAGGTGGATTGGGAGCAACACATGGAAACGAAGCTACTTATGCTCGCCTTGCCTCTGTTCTTGGATTTGTAGATTCTGAGGAAAAAGCTTTAAAAGCCGTTTATGAAATCATTACCGTACAACGAGATTTCGGAAATCGAAGTGACAGAAAACTTTCAAGATTAAAATATACCATTGATAAACTTGGAATCGATCAGTACAGAACTGAAGTAGAAAAAAGAACAGGCTTCAGTTTTGAACCTGCCAGAGAATTTAAGTTTGAACAGAGAAAAGACCGCTATGGCTGGACTCAAAATCATGAAGGGAAATGGTTTTACACCGTTTTCGTAGAACATGGAAGAGTTCTTGACATTGAAGGCTATCCTTTGAAATCCGGACTATTAAAGATTGCTCAGACAGCACCCGTGAATTTCAGATTTACCTGTAATCAAAACCTGATTGTTGCCGATATCAAAGAAGAAGATAAAGCAACTATAGAAAATATTTTACAAGAATATGGAATTTTAGAGAGTACCGAAAAAGCAAGTGCCCTGCGTAAAAACTCTGTAGCGTGTGTAGCCTTGAATACCTGTTCATTGGCTTTAGCGGAAGCACAGCGTTATTTGCCGTCCCTGGTTACCAAAATAGAACCTATTCTTGAAAAATATGGCCTTTTAGAAGATGACATTACGATCAGAATGACTGGATGTCCTAACGGATGCGGACGTTCTCCTAATGCCGAAATCGGATTTGTAGGAACAGCTTATGGGAAATACAATCTTCATATTGGAGGCGATCGATTGGGAATGCGTCTGAATACAAAATACAGAGAAAATATTGGTGAAGAAGAAATTCTGACCACGCTGGATGAACTTTTCGGAATCTATGTAAATGAAAAGCATACAGAAGAAACATTTGGTGACTTTTCATACCGTTACTTACAAACCTTAAACTGAAAATATGACAAGCCTTTTTTATGACCTGAAAAAACTAAAAAAACATCAACCATTTCTTCTAAGTGAGCGAATGTGTATGTGTTGTTGATTTTTAATAATAACAAACATACAAACTGTTTGAACCCTATTTGATACTACAAAACATAAAAATTACAGTTTAAATAAACCATTAAGAACAATTAAGATTTTTAGGAAAATTAAAATTAACCTAAGCACCACTTAAAGCAAATCTCCTTCTTAATACTCTTATCCTCTTATTATATCTTAATGGTTTAAAAAACTCTCATAATACTCAAAGTGTACTTTGTACACACAAAGCTTTTATTTTAAGCAACTTCAGTATTATAACTTTTGTGTTTTAAAAATTAAAGTTTCAAACAGCTCCATTCTTACTCACCCAAAATAGAAGAACAATGAAAAACAAAAGACAGGGATATTTCCTGCCTAAAACAGGAGTTATACTATTCACATTTTTATTCTGCAACCTTGCAGAAGCACAACAGCTTATAGAATTAAGCGGAATCATCAGAAATACAGGAACCCAAAAAGGACTTGATGCAGTAAAAGTACAGATTGAAAACACACAGGATACCGCATCAACAGATCAGCTTGGGAATTTTAAGATCAGAACAAGGGTAACCATTCCTTTTCGTTTGATTATCCACAAAGATGGCTTTTCCAGTCAGACAGTAGAGATCCTTTCGCTTTCCAACAAACTTACCATCGGACTTAATCCTCAGAATACCATTATTGATGATGTTGTTATTTCTGCTTCCCGTATTCCTGAAAAAATATTAAAATCTCCGATCGCGATTGAAAAGATTGATATCAAAACCATCCGCGAAAGTCCGGCAGCCTCTTTTTATGAAACTCTGGAAAACGTAAAAGGATTACAGCTTCTAACATCCAGCCTTACGTTGAAAATTCCTAATTCCAGAGGATTCAATTCTCCTAACAATTTCAGATTTATGCAGTTGGTAGATGGCGTAGATGTACAGTCTGCTACATTAGGAGTTCCACTCGGAAATGCAATTGGCCCTACAGAACTGGATATTCAGTCTATGGAAGTCACTCCGGGAGCAGCCTCTGCGTTATATGGGATGAATGCCATCAATGGATTAGCCAGTTTACAGACCAAAGATCCCTTTACCTCAGAAGGAGTAAGTGTATATTTTCGGGGCGGAGTGAATCACGTAGATAATGTCAATCACAAAATCAGTTCTCTGGGCGAAAGTGCCATCAGATTTGCCAAAGTATTTCATAAAAACTTTGCCGTTAAAGTAAACGCCTCTTATTTTACAGGTGTAGACTGGATTTCAGATAATCATACCGACCAGAATCCAAATTCCTTAATTACTGCCAACCCAAATTTTTCTTTAGCCAATAATCCTGCAGAAGACCTTTGGAACAAATATGGTGATGAAAGAAACAATAGAGTAGCGGTAAAAGTAGATTATAATGGAAAGCCCACCACGTTCAATGTTTCCAGAACCGGATATCTTGAAAAAGATCTTGTAAGCCCGGAAGTAAAGAATATAAAATTCGATGCCGGATTATACTATCGTTTTGGAGATCAGTGGAAAGCATCTTATGTTTACCGTTACGGATTGCTTGATGGAACTTTTCAGCGAGGAAATAAAATCCGTTTACAAAATGCTACCGTTCAAAACCATAAAGTAGAACTTACCGGAAAAGAATTAACATTTAGAGCTTATGTTTCTATAGAAAACACAGGAGATTCTTACAATCTGAAACCTTTAGCTGATAATCTGGATCTAACCAATCTTTCCAACAATAATTGGAAAAGTATCTTCCAGACAGCACTTCAGAATAATCTGAATGCAGGAACAAACCTCAATGAAGCTCTTATTATTGCCCGTCGCGAAGCTGACAAAAATAGAGTAATCCCCGGAACTGCAGCCTTTGAACAGTTAAAAAACACCATCATCGGAATCAACAATTGGGATTCTGCCAATGCAGGAATTATAGGAGCACCACCAACGGGAGGAGCAAAACTGGAGCAGAAATCCAGGTTTTATCAAGGCGAACTGACCTATGATCTTAGTCGGTTTGTAAAGATTTTTAATCTTCTGGCCGGAATAGACTATCGCCTGTACAGCATCACTCCGGATGGGAACAACTTTGTAGACTTCAACAGACCTGTTAATGAAAGAAATATTCCTTTATCCAATGGGACTTTTGGTAAGGATGTGATTTATCAGAAATACGGAGCTTTTGTACAGATTACCAAGCTTTTCTTTGATGAAAAATTAAAAATCAATGCGGCTCTCCGCATCGATAGAAACCCTGAATTTGAAGCCAAACTCAATCCGAGAATAAGTGTTGTGTATTCTCCAGTTAAACAGCACAATTTCAGAGCTTCTTTTCAAAATGGATACCGTTTTCCATCCTTATTTGAAGCCCTTTCTTTCGTGAATAATGGAAATGTAAGAAGAGTAGGTGGTCTTTCAAAAGTGAATGATGGCTTGGGGTACCTGGAAAATTCTTATACTCTTGCTTCCATCGACAGATTTACTTCTGCTGTGAATGCTGATGTAGATGGCGGAAAAAGCCAAAGCCAGGCTGCTCAGGACAACAAGCAACTCCTGGCTGTTGCCAATCTGCAAAAACTACAGCCTGAAAAGATCAATTCATTTGAAATAGGATATAAATCTGTTTTCTTTAATAACAAACTGGCTCTGGATTGGGATTTTTACTATAACATCTATGAAGGATTTCTTGGACAGGTAGAAGTAGCTGTTCCTAAAAATAGTCAGGTAGGAAGCAATACAGCCGTTTTAGCAATGCTCGACAGAAGTAAACAAGACCGATACAGAGTTTATACCAACAGCAACAGCACTTACAAAAGTTATGGTAGCTCATTGGGGATTCGATACAATGTGATTAAAAATTACAATGTCAATGCCAATGTATCTTACAACGATCTGGCTTCCAACAATACTTCAGACCTGTTTATTACAGCCTTTAACACGCCAAAATGGATGGTTAATGTAAGTGTAGGAAACAGAGAGATTATCAAAAATATTGGTTTTACAGTGGTAGCAAGATGGCAAAGTGGTTTTGACTGGGAAAGCCCTTTAGCATCAGGAAAAATTCCTGCATACTATACTATCGATGCCCAGGCTAGCTGGAAAATTCCTGAAATTCACGCAAATGTAAAAATTGGAGCGACCAACTTACTGAACAGACGTTACTTCCAATATGCAGCAGGCCCTGAAATTGGAGGTTTATATTATCTCGCTTTTACGTATGACTTAAAACTGTAATGAAATGAGCAATTCCTTATATCCCGTATTTTTAAAACTTGAAACATTATCGTTATTGATTATTGGTGGTGGAAAAATTGCTTTGGAAAAACTGGAATCAGTATTGGGAAACTCTCCCGAAACACCCATAAGACTGGTAGCCCGTGAAATCAGTCCGGAAGTCAGAGCTTTACAAAGTCAATTTTCTAATATAAAATTATACGAAAGACTCTATAATGATGACGATTTTAATGATGCTGATCTGGCCATTATTGCTGTCAATGATATTGAATTAGCAGCTCAAATTCGTGAAGATGCCCATCAAAAAAACGTATTGGTTAATATTGCAGATAAACCCGACCTATGTGATTTCTATCTAGGTTCCATTGTTAAAAAAGGAAGTCTTAAAATTGCCATTTCCACCAATGGAAAATCTCCCACCATTGCGAAAAGACTCAGAGAAACATTCACAGAAACCATTCCTGATGAAATGGATCTTGTCCTTGATAATATGCAGAACATTCGCAATCAGCTAAAAGGAGATTTTAATCACAAAGTCACAGAACTGAATAAAATTACCACTCAATATTTATCTGATGGAAAACTCTCCCCAGCAAAAGCCGATCTTGAGATTGAAAAACTCATCAGCATTACTAAAACAGCCCAAAGAAAAGCTAATATTTATTTAGCCATCATAGGAGTCATGCTGCTTATCGGAATCTTTGGTCTTGTAGTCTATCAGTTTGATCTTTCTAATGATATTCAAGCTTTTCTCAGTAAAGATGGTCATATTTTTTACTGGATGCTGTTTGCCGGCTTTATGGCTGAAATTGTTGCCGGATCCATGGGAATGGGATATGGTGTTATCTGTACAACGATATTACTATTACTGAATGTTCCACCACCCGTTGTAAGTGCCAGTATTCACTCAGCAGAGTCTTTTACAACTGCTGCCGGAGGATTTAGTCATTATAAACTGGGAAACGTTAATAAAAAAATGGTTTGGGTATTATTTCCGCTGGCAATTGTGGGATCTATCATCGGAGCATTAACCTTATCACATTATGGCGAACATTATGCTCATATCGTAAAACCCATCATTGCCTGTTATACTTTGTATTTAGGAGTAAATATTCTCAGAAATGCTTTTAAGGACAAAAACAAAAGCCGTATCAAAACCCAAAAAAGAACCAATCTGAGAGTACTGGGACTTGTTGGTGGTTTTATTGATTCCTTTGCTGGAGGCGGTTGGGGACCATTAGTCACCGGAACATTGATTAAAGAAGGCAGAATTCCGCGCTATGTGGTGGGAAGTTCAACGGTCGCTAAATTTTTATTAACGGTTACAAGTGCCATCACTTTCATTTTCACCATTGGGATTCATCATTGGAATATTGTATTGGGACTTCTGTTGGGTGGAGTTTTTACAGCACCATTTTCCGCCATGTTGACCTCCAAACTCCCTACAAAGAAAATGTTTGTGGTCGTGGGAATTGTTGTTATTCTGATGAGCCTGGTAACAATCTTCAAATCATTTTTAAAATAAGGAAGCCTGAGGCTGGAAGAGGAACGTTTCTAAAGCCCGAAAAACAGTGATAGTCCTCTGGTATTCTTTCAACAAACATTTATTTGCACCACTTTCAGAAATAGTATGTTGAACAGGAACTTCCAGCCTCCAGCTCCCAACCATTTAAATTCAGTAAAAGTACTGTATAAACTCCATAAAAGTATAGTTACCTTTGGCTTAACATTAAAACTAAACTCATGAAAAAATTAAACAGAAAAACGCTAAAGAATATTGCCGGAGAAATTGGTATTGAGATCAATTTGCCCCTTCCGGTAGGAGTCTGCATCGGAAATCTTATTGGTTTATGTCCACCCAATTCCCATTGCAGAGCAGATGAAAGATGTTATCCGGATGTTGCAGGACCTTGTATTAATGGTCTATGCCCATCAGGATATCAATGCCGTTCCGGTGAATGTGTAAGATAATACTAAAATTATATAAATATAGAACCTTTATCCAGTGTTGATAGAGGTTTTTTTGTATGTATTCCCATTGAGAAATAAGATATTAGTATTTTAAATTAACGCAAAGTTTTTATAAACTAAACCATTCATGTATGTGCCTATCTGGTGCATTTTAAAACCATATGGATACATAGTTTTTTGAATAAATAATTTATGAAAATAAATAGATTTGTATACTGGCGTTTTAAATAATAAGTAGTTTATTTTCTGTCCTTTATCCCGATCAGCTTTAAGGCATTAGAAGTCAAAAAGATGTCATCAAAAACATTTAATGATTCTACATCGCTAAAACCAGAAGGTTTCAGATCGTTTTTATTGAATGATAATTCTATAGAAGTATCGTAAGAAGCTACAATTCTTACTTTTGAATATCCATTATAATCTACTCTGAAGCCTTCAAACATACAATTACGCTCAGCTTTCTGATATTCACCATATTCCTCAAAACCTGCCATATCTGTTCTTTCATCATTGCTGTCATTATGCTCCAATGATTTCCATGAAGCATAATTTTTGGGTTCCTTTAATACATTTCCTGAGGGATCTACAGGAACAAACATTCCCAATGTAAGGGGTTGTTTTAAAAAATTGGCATAATTATTCATCAAACTCAAGGTCTGAAGATCGGCATATCCTTCGTGGGCATAATATTCAAGCACAAAGGTTGTCATCGGAATCAGCTTATGGGAAGCATCAGTCGGCATACTAGGTTTTTTCTTTTTCGGCCGATAAAATTAGTCTTTTTATTGATGTCACCCAATGCACGAGATAGAATCAAACGGTATTTATACCCATTCTGAATAACAATAAGGAAAGTTTCCCATGCATTTTTCGTAACTTCGTCCCATAACAGGAATAATGATAGTGAATACTTCTTTGCAGGATATGGAGGCAGTCCTTGGTTTATACAAAATGGCTTCTGATTTTAAGAAAACCGTATCTGGCGTACAATGGCCTGAATTTGATCGGAATATGATCGAAACAGAAATCAATGAAAACCGACATTTTAAAATTACAGTAGATGGCCAGATAGCCTGTGTATGGAGTATTACTTTTGATGATCACCAGGTTTGGGCAGAAAAAAATGAAGACCCGGCTATCTACATTCACCGAATTGCCACCAATCCTAACTTCCGTGGACAAAAATTTGTAGAACAGATTGTAGAATGGGCAAAACAATTTGCTCCCCAATACAACAAATTATATGTGAGAATGGATACCACAGCAGGAAATCAAAGGTTAACAGATTACTATGTAAAGTGTGGATTTACCTATCTGGGTGATAAGAAAATGACCGATACGGAAGGTCGTCCGGATCACTATCATAATGCTACCATGGGACTTTTTCAACTTGAAGTATAAAGATTCTTTTATTTTCAGACAGGGTTGAACATCATTCAATAAAGTAACAACCATTTTTCCTGGTTCTTCAAAAGGAATCAGATGGGATGAATTTTCAAACCATATTCCTTTTTTAAAAGGAAATTTTACATTTTTAAGCCATTGCGCCGCAGGTTCTGATGGAGTGGTATAATCGTGTCTTCCCATCAACATAAAAACAGGAATTGGAAATGCTTTAACATTCTTAAAATCAATATCAAGAAACTCAGGATTCTTATTTACATGATTAAATTCAGCTTTAACACGCAATAATCCAGACACATACATAAAAACCCACCTAAATTAAAATTCAATAATACGAATGAAAAACACCAATATTTATATTCAGCCTCTATTATAATCCATTCATTATCAATACTTAATTTCCATTAATTTAAAAAAGCTTATCTTTACGCTAACCAAACAAATCACATTAATATGTCAGTAACACCAGAAGGAGCTAGGAAGGCTCAGTTATCTTTATCTGAAAGAGCTCCCGTCGCTCACGCCGTTCTTTCAGGAGCAGAAAATATTTCAAAGTACAGCAATGGAGTATGCCACGATGTGGTTGCTTATGCCCTTTACATGAGAGGAGCCAGCATCAGCCCTGATCAATTAGCAGGTTCTGCAGGCCAGAAATGGTTAGAAACCTTCAACTATACCGGAGGAAAAAAGTGGGATGGATATTCTCCAATTCCTAAAGGAAAAGCCATTGGTTTCTACAGACCTATAGACAAAACATGGTTTCATTCAGCCATTACAACAGGAAACGGCAATGAAATCAGATCCGTCAACGGATTTGCACTAGGTTCCGCATGGTCTGTTCCGGTAGATATGAAATGGGTTCTTGGGAAAATCAATTCCGATGGAACGTTCAACTATGACGGAACTAAAATAGAAGTGTATATCTCTCCTTTATAGCAGATATCAAAAAAATAAAGCCTCTTTAAAATAGTTTTAAGGAGGCTTTTTTATGCCCTTATGACACTATTATTTTTTGCCACAAATACAATAATTAGGGCATTCGTGGCATTTTAATTAGATAGAAACAATCCTTCCTATAGGAAAGTCTATTTTTTTAGAAAAACTTTTTTATCTTGCAATTTTCACTAATATTCTGCCCTCATCAGATGAGTAGAGTTTATATTGAGTTCAATCCCTCTGTCACTGCCTACAATTACAGTTCCTCCGATATTGGCAAGATGGTTTCCAAAAGCACAATTGGGCTCAAAAGCAAAACACATTCCTTCCTGTAATACTAAATCTCTGCCAGGGTTGGGTAATCTTCCCACATTTCCGTATCGGGTGGCTTGTGGTAATATTTCTATCCCCGGAGCAGTTCCAAATCCAATCGAACCATAAGGATTTATACTATGTATTAAAGGATGTACATGCCATCCGCCAGCTTCTAAAAGCGGCTTTTCCATGACATCCACAACTTCGCCAAAAGTTATTCCCGATTTCAAAACATCAACTCCTGCTTCATAACACGCACGCGCAACAAGAGCAGCACGTTCAAGATTCGGATGTATATTCCCAACAGCCACTGCAGCCTGATGCTGTGTTTCATACATCCCATACAACGCAAAGATCTCAGACAAAACAATATCTCCTTCTTTAATGATTCTAGGAGGCTGTGACCGATATTGCCACGCTGGCGGCCCCCAGCCAATATATTCAGGCCCGGATCCCATTAATATTTCAGCCGTAAATCCACCCATTGAAATACATGTTGAAGTAATAGCTGCTGCTACTTCAGCTTCGCTTACACCGGGTTTAACAGTCATTCTCATGGCTTCACTCATGGCTTCCCCAATATAGGCAGCATGTCTGATTAAAGCTAACTCTTCATTACTTTTTGGAGCTGTAAGCTTGAAAAAATCCATGTAAACAGGCTTTATTTCAGCATTGGGAAAGACTTCCATAATCCCTTTCCATGTACGATGGGGGAGCGCTCCGTCAAAGTAAAAGGGTGGATAAGGTTCCAAACCAATAATTCCAATCTTGGGTGTATCTGAAAGTCCCATTTCTTTAAGGATATTTCCAATATGAGCACCCGTTTTACCAACATAGATTTGTTCAGGCTCAATCCATTGCTGATCTCCACGAAAGGCAGCCTGCATATGATCCGCTACCATCATAGAAGCAAAAGTGACAACAATTGGCTTTTCTTCTTTGTGAAAAATCACAACAGACCCAAGTCTGTCATTGGTAAAATAATGATCCATACAAAACGGAGCAGGTGCTGCAGATTCTCGATCTCCGTAGATAATAAGGCTGTCCAGTTCATTTTTTCTCATGATGATGCGTGCAATATCCCAACGACGATCACGCTCTTTCAATGATAAAGGCAATGGTATTTCCATTTTTGTTTTCATAACTCTTTCTTTATTAATTATTAAAGCTGATGCAAAGTAAGTGGACCGGTGAACAAAGGATATTATCCCAAAAGAAGAATAAATGTGCAATACGTTTGTTTTTTTGAAAAATAAGAACCTTCTTTACCTAGAATTTAATTTACGATATGAAAAGAGTGGAAGATGTTGAAAATTACAGTATACCTTATGTATCCGAGAAAATAAGTTTGCAGAACGTAGAAGGAATCGTAGTAAACAGAGCAGAAGATTCTGTACGAAAAGGATTAACAAATTATCCGCATACGGTCAATGGTTTTATCTGCGCCATCTGTATAAAAGGAAGAGCTGAATTGAAAATAAATTTTCAAAAAAGAAGATTAGAGCCCAATACGCTGATGGTTGTGCTTCCCGGTTCTATGATGGAACCGATAGACATATCAGAAGATCTGCATATAGACACTATTTTTTTCGATCCTGATTGTATTTCCAGAGATTCTCTTTCGAATAACTACATGCTTTTTAACGAGATAAGGCAGACCTCATGTATCGGGTTAAATGATAAGGATTTTGAGATCTTTAGAAAGCATCATGCAAGTATTTCTATGCATTATCATAGAGAGGAAAGCAGGAGTAAAGCAGATATTCTTCAATTCCTTTTATTAGCTCTTTTGACAGAAATAAAAGAGGTATATAATATCAATAATGAACAGAATCAACAACATACAAGAGCAGCGGAATTAACAGCTGTTTTCTTTGATCTATTATACCATCATCATAAAGAAGAAAGAAGCGTTTCCTTTTATGCGCAGAAAATGTATCTCACCAGTAAGTATTTGACTACCATCATCCGTAAACAAACAGGGAAGTCTATCCTGGCTTGGATCAATGAAGCCGTTGTAGCACAAGCCAAATCGTTACTGAAAACAACCAATCTGTCAGTAATGGAAATTACAGATATACTAAATTTTTCTGATTCATCACTATTTTGCCGGTTTTTCAAAAGATATACCGGTATGACTCCTTCTGCTTACAGAGGAAATTAAAATAGAGATCTAAAAGTTATTTATGCATCCATTGTACATTTTGGACACACCCCACTGATAATAAAATTGTATTCCTCAGCAATAAAATGTTCCGGTAAGCTAATTTCAGGAATCGCGTTTTCAATACATGTCACCGAATGACATTTTTTACAATTAAAATGAACATGATTATGAAAATGTTGCTCATGAGTACATTTTCCACTGCATTTTGCAAAATTAACAACCCCATCTACATTTACGATTCTGTGAATAGCTCCCTCGTTTTCAAGTCTTTCCAAAACCCTATAAATAGTAACTCTATTACACAAATCACCTAACTTCTTCTGAATATCAGAATGACTTAGAGCCACCTCAGAACCATTAATAAGGTTTAAAATTTCAGTTTTTGCGTGAGTATTTCTAACTTGTTTCATATTTTTAATGCAACAAAGTTGCGTTATTTAAATTTTTATATATACCTTTGCAACAAAGTTACAATAACAAATTTAAATTCTGATCTTTATGAAGTCTAAAATTCTTGATGCAGTAGGAATCTCAGCAGCAGTACTATGCCTGATTCATTGTATTGTCTTCCCATTATTACTTATCATTCCCTTAGGAATATCGCATAATCCATATATTGATCTGACGTTTCTTCTGATTGGAACACTTGTCGTATACAGACAAACCAAACAAATGACCAATAATTGGCTACAAATTCTATTTTGGGCTTCCATTGGATGTATCGCGGGTTCAATATTAATTGACTTTATATTTGAAATTCATCTGCCCTTGATCTATATTGGTGCGGCAGGACTGATTACGGCACATCTTATCAACTTTAAAAATCACAAACACTAAGAAGATATGAAAAAGAAACTTCCCGTTACCGTACTTAGTGGTTTTCTAGGAGCCGGAAAAACAACTTTATTAAACCATGTGCTTCATAATAAACAAGGCTTGAAAGTAGCCGTTATTGTCAATGATATGAGCGAAGTTAATATCGATGCAAGACTGGTAGAAAATCAGAATACCCTTTCAAGAACTGAGGAAAAGCTGGTAGAAATGAGTAACGGATGCATCTGTTGTACATTAAGAGAAGATCTTATGGTAGAAGTAGAGCGCTTAGCCCATGAAAACCGCTTCGATTATCTCTTGATTGAAAGCACAGGCATTAGTGAGCCTATTCCTGTAGCACAAACCTTCACTTATATTGATGAAGAAAGTGGAATAGACCTTTCCCGTTTCAGCTATGTAGACACCATGGTTACCGTAGTGGACTGTTTCAATTTCATGAAAGATTTTGCCTCTAATGAACGATTAACAGATCGTGATCTTACTGATATTGACGGAGATTACCGTACCATTGTAAACCTCCTTACTGACCAAATTGAATTTGCTAACGTTATTATTTTAAATAAAACCGATTTGATTGATCCGGAAACACTCGGATTTTTAAAATCTGCCCTAAAAAAACTTAATCCGGAAGCTAGTATTATCGAGTCAGAATTTGGTCAAATTGATCCCAAACAAATCTTAAATACCAAACTATTTGATTTTGATAAAGCGCAATCTTCAGCAGGTTGGCAAAAAGAATTGCAGGCAGATCATCATATTCCTGAAACAGAAGAATATGGTATAGGTTCTTTGGTATTTAGAGATAAAAGACCATTTCATCCGGAAAGACTTTGGGAATACCTTAACCATTATCCCGAAGGTATATTAAGAGCCAAAGGACTTTTCTGGCTAGCTTCCAGACCGAATGATGCACTTAACTTTTCTCAGGCAGGTGGTTCATTTCGTTTGGAAAAAGCTGGAGTCTGGTGGAGTAGTATGCCGATGAGCCATAGGGTGCAATATCCTTCTTTTGTGGAAAATCAGGAATTTATTGAAAATAGATGGGATAAAAATTGGGGTGACAGAATCAATGAACTGGTTTTTATTGGTCAATATCTTAATAAAGAACAAATCTTACAAGATCTCAGAGATTGCCTAATTAATGACCAGGAAAAAGAATTATTTGACCAAAAAACAGATTTTGAAGACCCATTTCCAGAACATATTTAAAATTAACAATCATTTAATGCAACAAAGTTTCATTAAATAAAAATATATAATAATTTAGTGCTTTATTGATACAATATATGGATAGAAGAAAATTTTTAAAAGGTTCAGCATTGCTTTCGGGTTTATTATCCTTATCGCCCTCTGAACTTTGGAGTTTTAAGAGGAATATTGAATCTCCCGCAACCGGAAAAGCCAAAAATATTATATTCATGATCAGTGATGGAATGAGTCTTGGAACCCTTTCAATGGCTGATCTTTATTCCAGAAATATAGTGGGGAAAGAGAGTCATTGGCTCAGTTTATATCATCACAAAAAGGTTTCACGAGCATTAATGGATACTGCTTCTGCAAGTTCAATTGTAACGGATTCTGCAGCAGCCAGTTCAGCTTTTGGAGGCGGAATAAGAGTACAAAACGGAGTATTAAATATAGGAGCTAATGGCGAAAACCACCTCCCAATATGGCAAAAATATAAAAAAGCAGGAAAAAAGATCGGTTGTGTTACTACTGTTACTGTAACGCATGCCACACCTGCAGGATTTTGTGTCAATTCCTCAAAAAGAAATGCCGAGCCTCAAATTGCAGAAATGTATGCAGAACTAGAAATAGATGTTTTGATGGGAGGTGGAGATGAATTTTTCAATCCATTAAAAAGGGAAGATCAAAAAGATCTCTATTCCACCTATAGAAAAAAGAATTATCAAATCCTGAAAGATCGTACGGATTTAAAAACCATAAAAAAAGGAGAGAAGATATTAGGAATATTCAATACGGGAGCTTTGCCTTACAGCATTGATAGAACTCATCTTCCTGAATTCAGAAATACCCCTACTTTAGCAGAGATGGCTACGATAGCGATTGATCAGATGAAGGGACATACAGAAGGCTTTGTTCTTCAGATAGAAGGCGGAAAAGTAGACTGGGCCGCCCATGCCAATGATATCGCAGCATTGATTCATGATCAACTGGCATTTGATGAAGCCGTAAAAGCAGTTATGGATTTTGCTGAAAAAGATGGAAATACTTTGGTAATTATCACCACAGATCATGGAAATGCCAATCCCGGAACAATCTATGGAAAAGACGCTACCAAAAACTTCAACAGTATCTCATCCTATCAATATACCAATGAATATATCCTGAATAAAATCCATAAAGATCATTCCACTAAAGACATTAAAGACTGGATATATGAAGCCAACAAACTGGTTTTGAATGATGATGAAGCTAAACATTTGCAAAGCTTTTACAATGGTTTGGAAAAAGAAGAAGAAGGACTTTATAATTATAAAAAACTACCCTTTAAATTGTATTCAGACATTCAGAAAAGCAGAAATTCTGTAGGCTGGATCAGCATGGATCATTCAGGAGATTATGTAGAAGTGGCGGCCTATGGGCCAGGAAGCCAGTACTTACAGCCTTATATTAAAAATACAGATCTGCATAATCTAATGATTAAGGCTTCTCCCATATAAATTGGACGTATTTTAACATCATATTTTACATTTTAGCTGGTTTTAAAACAGGCTCTCCAATTCATTTTGAAGAGCCTGTTTGCTTGGTAAGACGAACTGATAAATTCGTTTATTTTGAAGACTTTCTACGGCGTGTAGACACTTTTTTATCTAATTCTTTGATATCTTGCCTTAGTTCTCTGAACATTTCCTTGAAATTGTAACTTTCATAATCTCCAGGTTCAAAATCTTCCGGGAAAATTCCTGAAGCATACTGCCAGATTTCAACAATATCTTCAAACGGAATATCATAAGGCTCATAGAAGGTATTATCTGCACTTACACAAATCGCGTTTCCTTTATTTTCCTTAAAACGTTTATAGGTAATACCATCATTTTGGGTGATGAAAACATAAGTCTTTCCAGGTTTTAGCTCATCAATTCCCTCTACATATTTTCCTACAATATAGGAACCATTTCTGAAGGGTGGCATCGAATCTCCATCTGCCGGAAAAGCTCTATATTTTCCATTATTTAAAAAAGGAAGGGCAATGCGCTGAAGACTCTCAATATATCCCACATCACTGTATCCTTCCAAATATCCCATAGAAGCTTTCTGTGGAATAATTTCTATGGTATCATTTCCAAGATCATCCACCGCTACAGGAAGAACAATTCTGTTATCCGGAAGCTTGAGCATGTCTTCTGTGGAATATTTCTGAAGATCCACTGATAGTAACAGATCTATGCTCACATGAAAATACTTGGCTATTTTTATAAGAAGCTCCATGGGAGGTTCTGAAATTCCATTTTCGTATTTAGAATATCTCACTCGAGAGATGGCAAGCTCATCAGCTACATTTTGTTGAGAAAGCTTTCTCTTGGCTCTTAAAGAGCGTATATTATTTGAAAAAATTGACATTGATAGAAGTATGTCCGCAAAAATACGAATTTGCTTCCTGTTATCAATAATCAAGACAGCTTTTACCGTAAAATTTGGAGAATTTTATTACTTCTTAACGAAAGCTATCTAAATTGACTCAAAAAGTAGCTCGTTTTTACAGATTCACTACTCATTTTTGAGACCAAAAACCTCATTTTAACAAATATTAAATATTAACCATAAAAAAGTTCATTTACATTAAAAATATTAACTCTAAAATTTAAAATTTGAAATATGTTTTTTAAAATTTAGTAAATCAAACAGATACAAATAAAAAACGATATTTTTAAAATTACCCATTTATATTAACGAAATATTAAATAATAAAATTGTTTAATTATTTTATTCAAAACAATATGAGTTTATTATTATTTATCATATATTTGCTATGTATTAATCATATAAAATTTTAATCATGAAAAATTTCAAAAAACTAGACAGAAACGAACTAAAATCAATTTCAGGAGAAGGATTACTTGATCCAATCGGAGGTTTACTAGGAGGTCTAGGAGGCGTTGTTGGTGGCGTTCTTGGAGGAGTAGGTACTATCGTTGGCGGTGTTGTTACCGGAGTAGGATCTACAGTAGGTGGTGTTATCGGCGGTGTAGGTACCGTTGTAGGAAACGCTTTATGCCAAACACAGTGTGTAGTTAATGGTGTAATCCACATCAAATTATTAGAGTGTGGTTCTACTTGCTAATCAGCAACCCCATTAAAAGTTAAAAAAGTATGCCGCTCTGAAAAGAGCGGCTTTTTTTATTTTTATTAATATCTATACTAAGCTATTCTTTAGACACTTAGTTCTATTTTTAGCATCGAATAGAACAAACCAATAAAGCAACATTGTTGCATTAATGAATTTAATTATCTAGATTTGCCGGATAATTAAAGTATCATGCACATGAAAAAGAGCCTTTATTTTTTGATGGGAAGCTCTCTTATTTATTCCTCATCATTATTGAAAGCGCAGAAACTTAATCCTGAAAAAAAGGTTGTAAAAGACATAGAATCTGTTCAGCTTCAAGGGAAACCGGGTTATAACAATGTAACGATTTCAAGGAAGAAACTGGATTTCATCCAATCCAATACTTTAGGGGAAACCCTGAGTAAAATCCCTGGTATTCAAAACTCAGGTTATGGCCCAAATTCCGGTACGCCTGTTATTCGAAGCCTTAGTGGAAATCGTGTGAAAATCCTGGAAAACGGAATTGCCGTAAATGATCTTTCCGGGATAAGCCCGGATTTTAATACGGATATAGAAATGAATAGTGTTCAAAACATGACTGTTTACAAAAATTCTGCATCAGTTCTTTATGGAGGAAAAGCTATTGGAGGAGCGATAGATATTGAAACGGATTATGTTTCCCGTCAGTTACCAAATAAAAAGATTAATGTTCGCGGACTGCTTGAAGGAGGAAGTAATAGTGGCCAAAAACAGGCATTTTCAGCAAAAGGAATTATCGCAAAAAACTGGGTATGGACGGTAGGTGGTGCCAATCAAAAACAGGAAATGGTAAGAATTCCCGGAAAATCCAAGGATAGCAGATGTTATGACCCGTCATTAGTAGGCTTTAACAGCATTTTACAGTCTCTTTGTCAGGTAGACGTAGATTCAAGACATGTACTCAATAAAAGTCTTTTTCCTTACATCAGTCAGTTTGCTTTAGATCATATGATAGAATATGAACTTTCTGAGGGAGATCTTTACACATTCAGTCCAACTTATTATAATCCTGCTGATGGTAAACATTATCCCAATCCAAAGAATCAGCTGTATGTTTCGGGCCAGGATCCCGTGAAAGACCGTTATAAAGATGAAATAAACAGCATCAAGGATTATGTTTCTTCAAAAGACGGAGTTATCCCAAACAGCCATTCCGAAAGCAATTCCTTTTATGTAGGAACCAGCTATATCGGAAAATCGTTTTATGCAGGGGGTGCATATCAAAACGCATATTCATATTTTGGAGTTCCCGGTTATACCCTCCCTAAGATGCCTCAACATTCTCACGGAAAACCTCAACCCAAAATAGAGTATCGCCCTATCAATATCAGAAGCTTATCTCATAAAGCGATGTTGGAATCCGGTTATAAATTTACTGACTTCCCGATTTCCAGTATAAAATTAAGCTATATGGGAGTATTTTCAAAAAATGCAGAACTCATTGATCGTCAAAAAGCCAATCAGTTTGACGTGAATCAACATAATGGACGTTTAGAAATTGTACAGCAAAAACTGAAATTTTTGAGCGGAACCACAGGTCTTGAAGTTCAGTATAGAAATATGGAAGGAGAAGGAAGCCAGAGATACTTACCCAATAATATAAGCCGTGAAATTGGGGTATTCACAATGCAGCATCTTGATTTTGATGCAGTTCAAATTGATCTTGGTTATAGAAATGACCATATCCAACGCAGGGCAGAGGAAGATAAAAATTACATAAGAAGCCGCGGGCTTTCAGGAGGAAAACTTAGCGACAGAGATTTTATACTTCACCAGCTGCATACTTCAGCTCAATGGAATATTTTCAAAAAAGCCTATCTAAAAGCACAATATAATCATTCTGAAAGAGCTCCTGAAGTGAATGAACTTTATGCAGGAAACAATCATTTTGCTATTCTGACAGAAGAAAACGGAGATGACAAACTGGATAAAGAAACAGCAAGAACAATAGAACTCGGAGCCGGAATCAATCTGAAGAATTTTCGTGTATCCGCCAATTGGTACCATACTTTCTATAAAAATTATATTTATCTAGCTCACACCGGAATTTCCCGCGAGGTCTTTCTGGTCAAAGAATGGCGCTCTGATGATACAGAAATCAACGGAATTGAAGGGGAAGCCACTTATAAAATTGATTTAAAAAAAATGGGAAAGTGGGAAATAGGAGCGTATTATGATTTGGTAAGAAATATCAGTGTTGCAGACAGCTCAATAAGAAAATGGAGTGATGGTGATTATATGCCTAACATGCCTACCAGCCGCTTTGGTTTCAATCTGGAAGGAAACGTACAAAATTTCAGCATCAATATTGCCTTGGATCATTATTTAAAACAAAAATATTTGGGAAAGAATATCAATCCTGAACTTCCAATGCCTGCATTTTCATTGCTTAATGTGCGCGTTTCTTATAAGGACAATAGCTTAGGAATAGGAGATTTAGAATATTATATCATGGGAAACAATCTGCTGAATTCTGAAGCAAGACTTCAAAACTCACAACTAAAGTTTCTAAGCCCGCTACCGGGTATTAATATCTCAGCCGGAATAAAAATAACAATATAATCTATATTTTGGGGTAAAACACTTGTAAAGCATGACTATTCTTTACGGTGTATGCCCCAATATTGATTTTTACAACAGCATTAAGTTCAGTGATTATTTTTTAACGGACACCTTTTTATAAAGTCACTCCTTGATTATTCTTTACTTCAGCCATTACAAATGTACTGTGTGTACTTCCTATAGAATCTACAGACCCTAGCTTATTGAATACAAAATCCTGATAATGCTTCATATCGCGAACCTGGACTTTCAGTAAAAAATCAAAATCTCCGGAAATATTGTAGCATTCTGCAACCTCCTCAATCTCCAGAATTTCTTTTACAAAATCATAGCCTACAGACCGATCATGGATCTTTAATTTGATCTGACAGAATACCGTAAACCCACGGTTAAGCTTTTCAGCATCCAGAATGGCAGCATACCTTTTCACAAAACCTTCCTGTTCCAATCTTTTTACTCTTTCAAAAACAGGAGAAGGAGATAGATTTATTTCCTTGGCAAGCTCCTTAACTGTCAATTTAGCATTGTTCTGAAGCAGCTTCAGCAGTTTTATATCTTTATCATCAAGTTGTTCCACAGAATATTATTCTTTTAAGTTTTAAAATCAAACAAATTTACAGAATTATTTTCTTTAAAAACAAAATTTAAAAGCTATATTAACTGAATAAAATACATTTAATTGTTGATATATTCTGTTTTAGTAATTTTACACAAAATTAAAATCTTCTATCAAATATAGTATTGATAAAAGATCAGTTCTTTACAACTTCATCAAACAGGAAAGGTTTTACTTAAGGTAAATTAATAGGGAATCGTGTGAGAATCACGAGCTGTCGCGCAACTGTAAGTAACACGCCAAAGGTTTCTGTCCTTGGATATCCACTGCCAAAAGCGGGAAGGATGACGGAAACTGTTACAAGTCAGGAGACCTGCCTTTGCTGAATTGACAATGCTTTCGCGGTCTGAAGCTTTTGAGTCATACAGATGATATACTGCTGTACATTTTATCTCCGGATGAAACTGTACCCGCTGCTTATATCATTGATTTCAAAAGATTCTATCCCAACTCAGCATTCCGAAGCTTTAAAAGAGCATTTAAAATAAGTTTAATCTAAAATTTGTAAAAATGCAAACTCACATTCTAGGCTATCCGCGTATTGGTAGTAAAAGAGAACTTAAAAAAGCCTGCGAACAATATTGGTCAGGTAAAATCGTTTTGGAAGAACTTCTTACTGTAGGAAGAACTATCTGCAGTCAAAACTGGAATCTTCAGAAAGAAGCGGGAATAGATCTTATTCCATGTAATGATTTTTCCTATTACGATCAGGTATTGGATATGAGCCTTGTGGTAGGAGCCATCCCAACCCGTTATCACGAAGTTGCCCTTAAAAAAAACAATTCTGAACTGGATCTTTACTTTGCAATGGCAAGAGGTTACCAGAAAGACGGATTGGATATTACTGCGATGGAAATGACCAAATGGTTTGATACTAATTACCATTATATCGTTCCAGAATTTTATAAAAACCAGCAATTCAAACTTACTTCAGATAAAATATTCAATGAATTTGCAGGAGCAAAACAAGCAGGAATCAATGCAAAGCCTGTGATTATCGGTTTGGTTTCTTATTTACTTTTAGGAAAAGAAAAAGAAGAAGGATTTGATAAACTGGATCTGACTCAAAACCTTATTCCTGTTTATATTGATATTTTGTCAAAATTGCAAAGCCAGGGCGCTGAATGGATTCAGTTTGATGAACCATTCTTAGCTTTGGATATCACTGAAAAAGCAAAAGAAGCTTATACTTTTGTTTATACTGAACTCAGAAGATTGTTTCCAAAACTTAAATTCATTGTAGCTACTTATTTTGAAGGATTAAAAAACAATTTACCTCTTGTAGTTTCACTTCCTGTAAATGTTCTGCATATTGATCTGGTAAGAAATCCTGAACAACTTGAAGATGTTCTTCACGCTATTCCGGAAAGCCTAAGCTTATCTCTTGGAGTGGTAGACGGAAGAAATATCTGGAAAAATGATTATGAAAAATCTCTATCCGTTATCAGAAAAGCTGCTGAAAAATTAGGTTCTGAAAGAATTTTCATCGCTCCGTCCAGTTCATTACTGCATTCACCATGCGATTTAGATTTTGAAACCGGACTTAATGCTGAAATCAAAAACTGGCTGGCTTTTGCCAAACAAAAGGTAAAAGAAGTAGTAACACTTAAAGCGTTGGCTTCAGGAACAGAAACTCCTGCTATCCTACAAGATTTTGAAGATAATAAAAAAGCGGTTTCAGACAGAAAGACATCTTCTCTGATCCATAATGAAAGGGTAAAAGAAAGAGCAAACGCTGTAACAGAAGCTGATTCACAGAGAAAGAATTCATTCAATATCCGTAAGGAAGCCCAACAAAAGGCTTTACAACTCCCATTATTCCCAACGACAACCATCGGATCATTTCCACAGACTACTGAAGTGAGAAGCTGGAGAGCTAAATTCAAAAAAGGAGAACTGACTGCTGAGCAATATGACACCTTATTAAAAGAAGAAACCCAGAGAACCATCCGTTGGCAGGAAAATATTGGAATTGATGTCCTTGTTCATGGAGAATATGAGCGTAACGATATGGTGGAGTATTTTGGAGAACAATTACAAGGATTTACCTTTACTAAAAACGGTTGGGTACAAAGCTATGGAAGCCGTTGTGTAAAACCTCCTATTATTTTTGGAGATGTCTCAAGACCTGAGCCTATGACTGTATACTGGTCTCAATATGCACAATCCCAAACCAATCAATGGGTAAAAGGGATGTTAACAGGGCCTGTCACCATATTACAATGGTCATTTGTACGTGATGATCAGCCTCGTTCCGAGACCTGTAAGCAGATTGCCCTGGCGATTCGCGATGAAGTTCAGGATCTGGAGAAAGCAGGGATCAGAATTATTCAGATTGATGAACCGGCTATCCGTGAAGGTCTTCCATTAAGAAAAACAGACTGGCAAAATTATCTGAAATGGGCTGTAGAAGCATTTAAAATCTCAGCAAGTGGAGTAGAAGACGAGACACAAATCCATACACACATGTGCTATTCTGAATTTAATGACATCATTAAGAATATTGCAGATATGGATGCTGATGTGATTACTATTGAATGTTCAAGATCTCAGATGGAGCTTTTGCATGCTTTTGCAGACTTCAAATATCCTAATGAAATTGGCCCGGGAGTTTATGACATCCATTCTCCGAGAGTTCCATCCAAAGAAGAAATGATTGAACTCTTAAAAAAAGCTCAGGATGTAATTCCTTCAAACCAACTTTGGGTAAACCCGGATTGTGGTTTAAAAACCAGACATTGGGAAGAAACCGAAAAGGCTTTAATTGCTATGGTTGCTGCTGCAAAAGAAGCTTCTGTAGAATATGCATCTTAATAACTATTCAACCTCTTAGAAACCAAAAAGCATCCGGATTCGGATGCTTTTATTTTTTTATTATTCTGAGACTGAAAGCGTTCACAAGTTCAATCTATTAATACATTTAGATTCCTCCCATTACATACATATTTTCCATAGTAGGAACAGGACTTCCACCTTGTTTTTCAAGGGTAATAGCAAAGGCCTGCGCTTTTGAAATGGTAGCCAGAGCAATCTTACTGTCTTTATCTTCAGTATACATTCCTGCATTTACAGGTTTTCCATCTTCAAGAGCCCAAAGCTGATACTGCATTCCTTCAGGTGCTTTTGGAAGATTCTCCGCATTCAGGTAAACTTCTTTTGTCTTTTTATCCCAAAAAACCATGGCTTTAGCATCCTGATGTTTTTCTACCCCTTTTAACATGACCATTTGCATCTCTGGATTAGAGAACATATCCAGTTTTCTATCCATCTTTTTCATGACAGCATCCTGAGATTGTTTTTCTGCTGCCAGTTTTGCCATTTCTTGTTTCATTGCAGACTGGTTATTCATCCAAAAAATATTCCCAGCTATACTTATAAGGAATAAAAGAGATGCAGCAATAGCATAAGTCTTCCAATTTGTTTTCCCTTGTGTCTGTTCCTGAATTTTAATGTTTCTGTCATTATCTATTTCCTGAGTTTTTACAGAAAGGGAAGACTGCGTATCTTCAACAGAAGGCTGCTCCTGCTGAATTTTATTCCAGATTTTAGATTTCAGATCACTTGGAGGTGTTACAGCCTGAGCTGTAGCAAGATGTTCCAAAGTTATTTGTGCCTCTTCAAAAGCAGCTTTTACTTCAGCATTATTCTTCATCACACACTCCAAAATCCCAGCTTCCTCGGGAGATGCATGGCCTAGAATATAAGATTCTATAATTCCGGATGATATGTATTCTTTAGTGTTCAATTTATTGATAGTCTTTTAACAAATCTTTTAATTTCATCAATGCATTCCGCATTTTCGTTTTTACCGTCCCCAGGGGGATCTTCAGTTTCTCTGATATCTCATGCTGTGTATATCCTTGGTAATAAGCAAGATCAATAAGCTCCTGTTTGTCAACTTCCAGATTTTCAAGCACGTTGTTAAATCCAATATAATCTGATGAGTTATTGGTTGTTGATAATTCTGTAGTATTATATACGAAATCAGGAAGCGATTGGTTTTTAAGCTCGTTCTGGAAACCTTTAGATTTTAAATAATCAATGGCTGTGTTTCGGGCAATATTAATCATCCAGGTGTAAAACCTTCCTTTAGAGGCATCATATTGGTGAATGGAATTCCAAATTTTAACAAAAACATCCTGAATGACTTCTTCAGCATATTCTTTAGACTGAACAATACGAAAAACAATCCCATACAACGCACCGGAGTAGTGGTCATACAGGTAATGAAAACCGTCTTCGCTTTTTTCTTTTAATAAAACGATAAGTTCTTCCTCAGAATAGGTTGTTTTAATAGCAATTATTTTTCTATCCAAATGTAATAAAATAATGCATATCCTAAACAAAATACAAATAATATTTTATTTCATAAATGATTTTAAGTAAATATTTAAAAATTATTAAATATGAAAACGTACTATCAAAAACAATACTTGTCTGTTATGCGGGAGATGTAGATCTCATTTGGGACACCTTTTCGAAGATAAGCCCCAACCGACGGGAAAGCGATTTGTATGAATTCCATATGTCTTGATTTTATTATATAAAAATAATCACCTGATTTTCATGTAATTACATTTTATTTTGTTTTTTTTCAATCTAAAACACAACCAATATCGTAAATGACATTAAAACACAAACTACCTATAATTAATTTAAAAAAATATTACAATGAACACACGAACAAAAATCACAGTTTTAGCAATGGTAGCTTTATCATTTGCTTTCAGTGGGAAGGTAAATGCACAAATGATGAAAGAAAAAACAGTAATGGTAGGAGGAGCAGCTATGTATCCATCCAAAAACATTATTGAAAATGCGATAAACTCTAAGGATCATAAAACCTTAGTAGCAGCAGTAAAAGCTGCAGGTTTGGTAGAAACATTAGAAGGAAAAGGCCCTTTCACAGTATTAGCTCCTACGGATGCGGCATTTGCAAAGCTTCCGAAAGGAACAGTAGAAAATCTTGTAAAACCAGAAAATAAAATGATGCTCACAAGTATACTGACCTATCATGTGTTACCAGGAAAATACAGTGCTAAAGAAATCTGGGCTGCAGTGAAAGCAGGAAACGGAAAAAGCATGATGAAAACAGTACAGGGTGAAGAACTTACTTTCTGGACTAAAGGAAAAGATCTTTATATAAAAGATGCTAAAGGAAATAGTGCTAAAGTGACGATTGCAGATGTGAATCAGTCTAACGGTGTTATTCATGTCATAGATACGGTTCTTATGCCATAACATAGAACCTAAGCAGTACATTTTTCGGTGTGCTGCTTTTTTTACCATTATCAAACACTTCAAAAATTAATAGTATGAAAAATACAATTCATGTTTCTAATCAGGATGCGACTCTTGATACAAGCAGAAGAAACTTTTTAAAACTGAGCGGTGTAGGTCTCGCTATTGCAGGACTCACTATAATTGGTTGTAACGATGATGATGATTTTCAGATGATGGATAATAGCCAAATTTTTGATTTAGGAGCCGGGGATATAGGAGTATTAAACTATGCCTATGCTCTTGAACAGCTGGAAGCTGATTTTTATACTAAAGTGGTCAATAACTTTTATGCTGGTATTTCCAGTATTGAAAAAGAGGTTTTTACAGACCTCTATCACCATGAGGTAATCCATAGAGATTTTTTTAAGGCAGCCATCAGTAGTGCTACACAGAATGTTCTTCCCAAACTTGATTTTCAGTATCCCAATGTAAATTTTAATGATAGGAGTTCCGTACTGACAACTGCTAAAGCATTGGAAGATACCGGCGTAGCAGCATATAATGGTGCGGGAAAATATATTACCAATGCAGCTTATCTTGTGATTGCAGGAAAAATAGTTTCTGTAGAAGCCAGACATGCTTCTGCGATCCGAAACCTTATCAATCCGGGATCTGCTGATTTTTCAGGAGATGACGTAATAGATGCAAATGGTCTTGATCTTGCCAAAGAACCGAAAGATATTGTAGCCGTAGCAGGAGGATTTATCAAAAACCGATTTACTTGGAAAGAAAGAGGTATTAATTAAATTATTCATCTTTAAAAATTTGTATTATGAACATTCTTAGATTATTAGATAAGCTTTCTCATGATAAATTTTTCACAACGGAAGCTTCAAGATTAGAAACCATTACAAATCTATCCCTATTTGGAAAAAAAGCAGCTATAGCAGCCGTTCCTCTTGGACTGGGTACATTAATGGCTACTCCGGCAAAAGCAGAAACAACCAATGCATCAATTACTGGAACTGCTCTTAAAAGCACTTTAACCGATGCTTTACAACTGGCTTTGGTTCTTGAATATCTTGAAAATGAATATTATGCTATAGGATTATCCACGTTAGGATTAATTCCTAATTCCGACAGAACGGTCTTTATGCAGATCTCTAAACATGAATCTGCTCATGTTAATTTTCTGAAAAGTACCTTAACTTCTCTTGGAGAAACTCCGGGCAACAAACCTGTTTTTGATTTTACTGCCAGTGGTAATTTTTCTCCGTTTACTGATTACAATCAATTTCTTATCCTGGCACAGGCTTTTGAGGATACAGGGGTAAGAGCTTATAAAGGACAGGCTGGAAATGTAATGTCTAATAAAGCAGTACTTCAAGCGGCATTACAAATTCATTCTGTAGAGGCAAGGCATGCTTCACAAGTGAGAAGAATGAGAGCCAATAAAGGCTGGATTGAGCTTGCCAATGGAGGAAATATGCCTTCAGCAACAAATCCTGTATATGCAGGAGAAGATAATCTTACTCAGGCAGGATACAACACGGGAACTACATTCGGAGCAGCAGCAGGCTCCGCTGCCTATGATGAAATATTGAGCGGAAGCGATGCACAGGCTATTGCATCTTTATTTATTGTTTAGCAGCCGGCATAGTCAGACAAATAATATATTGCAAAAAGTTAAAAGCATCCAATTTGGATGCTTTTGTTCTATTAAGATTATAAACCCATGTGCAAAATAGGATACGCTTTACCTTGTCCGTCTAGTGCCGATCTTTCCAGAACATGGAATCCAATGTACTGATAGAAGCCAACAGCTTGTTTATTCTGTTCATTGACATCTACTTTCGTAACCTTTAAATGATGAATTCCATGCTGAATCAGCCTTTTACCGATTCCTTTGCCACGATGATCATCATGAATGAATAACATTTCAAGATTTCCTTCCGCAATTCCCATAAACCCGATTAAAATACCGTCTTCTTCAAAACCTAACAAGGTAACGTGTTCAAAATAGCCGGGAATCTCTTTTTTATAATAATTAAAATCTTCCTCTTTCAAAAAGTCGTGCGTGTTACGAACAGAACTTTCCCATATTTTCATTAACTGAGGATAGTCTGTTTTGCTTATTTCTCTAATCATAATCTTAAATTTTGAGCAGCAAAAGTCGTGTTTTATGGGTTTCAAATACTGAACCTGGGTTAAAAAATACGTTTTCGGATTCTGCTTAATGCCTGCGGAGTAATTCCTAAATACGAGGCAATATCCTTTAAAGGAATATAATTGAATGTATTGCCATATTCTGCCATCATCTGTAAATAATATTGTTCAGGGGAGTATTTAATCAGGTTGATATTCCGGGTTAACAATTTATTCAACAATCTGGCAGTCAGGTCATCAAAAACAGCTTTTAATCCGGGAATTGCTTCATATAATTTAGTTGCCTTATCCTGATCTATTCTGTAAATTTCACAATCTGTAAGGGTCTGAACATTAAAAGTAGACTTTTCCTGTAAGGTAAAAGAGATATTGGATAAAGAAAATGAACCTTCCTTACAAAACCAGAAGGTTTGTTCTTCCCCTTTATGGTTTAAAGTCCAGCAACGGGCTATTCCATTGAAAATAAAATAACTATACTTTTCCAATTCATCTTCTTTAATCAAAAATGTATTCTTTTTAACCAAAATTTTTTCAAAATATTGGTCAAATCGTTCAGAATCAGCCGAATTGAATGTATTGATATCTACATTAAATTCCTTGAATAATTTTTCTAGCAGCATAATCTATAAAATAGAATAAGAATAGGAGAGTACAAGATACATTTTATCCCGAATATATCTTAAACCTATTGAAGCTTATGAAATATTTAATGACTTTTTTTACTACAGATGACACAGATTTTCATAGATGATTATGCATCCATATTACTTAATCGGCAAGTTCTTTACTTAATCCTAATAACAACATTATAAAAAAAACATATCACACTGATTATCAATTAAATAAAATTACACTTTTTCTTTAAAAAAATGTATTATAAAATTTATTACGACAAGTTCTGTCGCTATGCGTCTATATCTTTGTATTAGAGATAAGATACAGAACCCCGGGAAGTTACCATCTTATTAAATCAAATTTTAACCTTAACATTATTATTTTAATTTATGTACAAAAAACAACTAGTAACTATTTTTCTTTTTTTATTTTTCATTTCTTATGCACAAAATGAATTTATTACAGTATGGAAACCTAATATCACAGGAGTCATCGATAATGCAATATCGTTTGGCGGGACAGGAACCGACTATACCATTAGCTGGGAAGAAGTTGGATATCCGCAGCATAGTGGAGTTCTTTCTATGACCTCCAGCAGCAACACTTTTCCAACGATATCTTTTGGTACTTCTTTACATCCAAATCCTATACAAGCAACGTACAAAGTGAAAGTATCTAATGGTAATGGATTATTTTATGGATTCAGAGGCAGCGCTTATATGAATGCCAGTGGAAATCCAGAACTCTTCGAAGTGAGTCAATGGGGAGGCATCCTTTGGCTTCAGCAATTTGCCCAGGGCTTTGCAGATTGTCCGAATCTTAACGTAACAGCTACAGATACACCTAATTTAAGCCAAATAAACAATTTATCACAAATGTTCTCTAATTGTACATCTTTGATTGGAAATAACTCATTTTCCAACTGGAACACAAGCACCATTACCAATATGAATGGTATGTTTAACAGAGCAAAATTGTTTAATCAGCCTATTGGAACCTGGAATACAGCGAAAGTAACCGATTTTCGGGATATGTTTTCTTACGCATCTTCTTTTAATCAAAATATTTCTGCCTGGAATACCTCGTCCGGAACCAATTTCATTTCAATGTTCCAGGATGCGGTAGCGTTCAACCAGCCCTTAAATTCATGGAATACAAGCAATGCGACGAATTTCCGTTATATGTTCTCTAATGCCAAATCCTTTAATCAGCCTCTTAATAATTGGAACACCAGTAAAGTAGTAAGTTTTGATCAAATGTTTACCAATGCATCAGCCTTTAATCAGCCTATTGGAAACTGGGATGTCAGTAAAGTTTCGGGTGCTTATGGTTTTATGATGTTTAATGGTGCTACACTTTTTAATCAGGATATTTCTACATGGAATATCAAGTTTCAAAATGTTCCTTCAGCCTATGTATATTTCGGATTTAACAATTCTGGTTTATCATGTATTAATTATAATAAATTTCTAGTTGCCCTCAGCAATAATCCTACATTATCAAACTTAGGATCCGCAATTGGAGTCATAGAAGCAGAAGGATTAACGTATTCTACACCGCAAGCTATTTTGGCAAGAGCTCAATTAGTTAACAAAGGTTTTAACATTGTTGGAGATACTTATAACACTAGCTGCAACGCCAACTTATCAACAGCAGAAGCTTCAAAACAAATGAAAACTCCGGCTTATCCTAATCCAACAACAGGAGTGATCACTGTGGAGTCTGTGGCTAATGAAAATGTTTACTTATATGACATCACAGGTAAACTCATTAAAAATGTAACTTTAAATAAAGGAAGCAACCGTATTGATCTAACAAGCTATCCATCAGGAAACTACCTATTAAAAGGTAATACAGTTTTCACTAAAATAGTTAAGAAATAAATAGATCCATAACAATTTGTAGAAATCAAACTCCAAAGTCATAGACTTTGGAGTTTTTTGTTGTACCGATATATTAATACAAGATAACAATAGGAGAGAGTTCCTAATAGCATAATAGAAATATTATAGGATTATAAAAATATATTTATATTCGTCAATAAATAATGAAGCTAATTACCAAACTGAACAATATAAAACAAATGAATAAAGTATTGATACTTCTAGCATTTCCTCTTATACTGCAATCTTGCAAAAATGAAAAGCAGAAGCCCAAAGAAGCTCAAAGTACAGTTCAAAAAGTACAAGAGAACAACATTGCTGCAGATCACGCATCTCAAAATATAGAAGGAAAGAAAAATCCAAATGACTTTATACCCAAAGGATATGTTATCAGTAAATATGAAGGCGGAATTTCAGCTGAGGGCTGGGATGAAATAAAAGGCGACCTGAACAAAGATGGACTGGAAGACATTGTACTCATCATTAAAGGAACAGACAAAAGCAAGATTATACAGGACGAAAGTCGCGGCGAATTGGATCGAAACCGAAGAGGGATTATCGTATTATTGAATAAAGGGGATTATTACGAATTAGCTTCTAAAAATTACACTTGCTTTTCATCTGAAAATGAGGATGGTGGTGTTTATTTTGCTCCTGAACTCAGTGTAGGCATTGAAAAAGGAAACTTACACATCAATTACGGACACGGAAGATATGGAAACTGGGGGTATACTTTTAGATACCAAAATGGAGATATGGAACTTATTGGCTATGACTCTTATTCAAGCAATGGCCCGGTACCTCAATATGAAGTGAGTATTAATTATCTGACCAAAAAGAAACTTACAAAAGATAATTTAAATAAAGATGATAATGGGGACAATTATGAAGTCAAATACAAGAATACCTGGGAAACGATCAAATCCAATAAACTTATGAAACTATCTGAAATAAAGGATTTTGATGAGCTTGAGCTTAATTAACAAATTGAAATTACTATAGCTTTCTCGATTTCTATTCGTTGAACACTCCCTTACAAACCAAAGCTGAGTGAATTTTTTATTAATTTCGGATCTAACCTGTTAAAAATATGGCAATAAGCAAGAAAAATAAAAGTAAAGTTACTGTTAATGGTAAAGAATATCTGTGGTGGGTATTTGATGAATATGATCAGACAACATTTGATGGGATACAGATTAAAGCGGTATGTTCAGATCAAACTCACTTTATAAAATATGGATTGCAGCAAGAAGAAGATGATCGAAAATTAGCTCTTATTTTAAAAGATTATACCAAGTTAGTTCTTTTATCTTCACCTCCAAAATTTGAAGATAATAAAGGAATAATTACTAAAAGTGGAATAATCCGGATGATCGAGTGGTGCAAGCAGGACATAGATGAAGTTCAATATGCATTAGATGGAAATGAAAACGATTTTAATGAAGCAGAAAAACAAATGATTCTTAAAGAGATACATAAAATAATCTGAATTAGTTAATACTTAATCTGACATTTATAATCAAATTAAATAACTTTAAAACAGATTAAGTATTATGACAACACAACAAAAGATCATCAAAAACAAGTTAGGCGTACTTGAATTAGCACAACATTTAGGAAACGTATCCAAAGCCTGTAAGGTGATGGGATATTCCCGAGACAGTTTTTATAGATTTAAAGAATTGTATGAGCAAGGAGGTGAATTAGCATTACAGGAAATCTCCAGAAGAAAG
>NZ_WXVU01000051.1 GCF_009900745.1 Chryseobacterium sp. c4a
ATCTTGTGGTACTTGCTTCTTAATAGAACAACACTATAATTTTATTTTGAAATTTTATAAGCATAATAGCTATATATATATTATCCAACCTTTATTTTCCATATTCCAGTTAATTAAGACTAATTGTGGATAAGTATAAATATGGGTTTAAATATAAATAAACCAGTAAGTTAAGTTAAATACTTACTCACAATGGATGTATCTGTGTAAATTTTATGTTAAATAAACTTGTGAGGGATGGTATAAGTTTCTATCTTTGCCCCACTGAAAACGAGAGTATATCAGTAAGCGCAGAAGGGCTTTTAAATAAGCATAAACATTATCATCTACTGAGATATGAAACGAAAAAAAACTTTTAATTTTTATCAAATAAAAGTTGCGAGTTAAAAAAGAGTTTGTATCTTTGCAGTCCCAATTAAGGGAGCGCAGGAGTAGAGTGATTGAGTGTAGTGATGGAGATTAAGGTTACTTAAAAAACTTTAAAATTTTCTTTCAAAACATTTGGTCAATTAGAAATAAAGTTTTACTTTTGCACTCGCAAATACGGAGCGACACTGACAGATAGATTGCTTCGTTAAAAAGCGAAAGATAT
>NZ_WXVU01000052.1 GCF_009900745.1 Chryseobacterium sp. c4a
CATACTCTCTTTGTCATCCCGCAGGAATCTCGGCAACATTAACCCTGGCTGGTATATTTCTACAGTGTTCTCTCCATTCAATAGAAGTGGGCTTTAGCCCGCTTTATCATTTACAACCAATCCAATGGCTTTAGCCCAAACCTATAATAGAAAGAAAGAAAGAAAAGAATAGAGCTTAGTAAGCATCATTCACTGATGATATAAAAAAGAACTGCCTAAAATAAAAAGTATTCCTGCTTATCTACTCTCTTTATTATCCCGCAGGAATCTCGACAATGTCAGCCCTGGCTGGTATATTTCTACAGTGTTCTCTCAATTCAATAGAAGTGGGCTTTAGCCCGCTTTATCATTTACAAGCAATCCACTGGCTTTAGCCAAAACCTATAATACAAAGAAAGAAAGAATGAATGAATGAATAGAGCTTAGTAAGTAAATACTATTCACTGATTTCCATACTCCTGTTGAGATCCTTACAGGATAACAAGATACAGGGAATAACGATAATAGAATAATGATAAGGAATAGATGGTGGTGGTTGGTGGTGTACTCCCTAAAGTATAAAGCAAAAAAAAATCCTCT
>NZ_WXVU01000053.1 GCF_009900745.1 Chryseobacterium sp. c4a
AAAAGCGAAAGATATAAAGATCATTGACATACAATATAACAACCAAGTAAGGAAAAACTAAAGCGTTAAAAACTTTGAGTGAGTCAGACAAACATACAATGGAGAGTTTGATCCTGGCTCAGGATGAACGCTAGCGGGAGGCCTAACACATGCAAGCCGAGCGGTAGAGTTTCTTCGGAAACTTGAGAGCGGCGTACGGGTGCGGAACACGTGTGCAACCTGCCTTTATCTGGGGGATAGCCTTTCGAAAGGAAGATTAATACCCCATAATATATTTGTTGGCATCAATGAATATTGAAAACTCCGGTGGATAGAGATGGGCACGCGCAAGATTAGATAGTTGGTGAGGTAACGGCTCACCAAGTCTGCGATCTTTAGGGGGCCTGAGAGGGTGATCCCCCACACTGGTACTGAGACACGGACCAGACTCCTACGGGAGGCAGCAGTGAGGAATATTGGACAATGGGTGAGAGCCTGATCCAGCCATCCCGCGTGAAGGACGACGGCCCTATGGGTTGTAAACTTC
>NZ_WXVU01000054.1 GCF_009900745.1 Chryseobacterium sp. c4a
GAGCCCGTAACCAATTTGGCGTTAGACAAACCAATCTCGCTTCAGGCAACGACCTCAGGGTTTACTGATCATGTACTTAGAGGTACAGATGGACAAGGCCGGACAGGCAAAATTGACTCTAAGAGTGATGCAAGAGATCGTATAGATGCTACATTTACTGTGAGAAAAGGAATGAGCAATAATCTATGTTATTCCTTTGAATCTGTGAATTACCCGGGACAATATCTATATGCCCCATCCGGAGATAAAGGACAGCAGATAGGCGTTGGTACCATTGACGGTGCTAATCGCCGAACCGAGGCGACATTTTGTGCTTTCAAAAATGTTGGAAGTAAGGATGGTATTATACTAAAGAATTCTATGCCAAATAATCCGGAAAAGTATATTCGACACGTTGATGGTAAGGTTTGGGCAGATCCTGCCCTTAAAAGTATTTCCAATCAAAATACATTTGCCCAGGATATGGTATGGAAGGTTATTGATCCGTTATGGAATGTTGAGCCCGTAACCAATTTGG
>NZ_WXVU01000055.1 GCF_009900745.1 Chryseobacterium sp. c4a
GGGAATAACGATAATAGAATAATGATAAGGAATAGATGGTGGTGGTTGGTGGTGTACTCCCTAAAGTATAAAGCAAAAAAAAATCCTCTATCTTTCGATAAAGGATTTTTAAAAATAAAATAAAAACTGGCGGCGGCCTACTCTCCCGCGTTAGCAGTACCATCGGCGCTGGTGGGCTTAACTTCTGTGTTCGGAATGGGAACAGGTGAGCCCCACCGCTAAAACCACCCTAAAGGTTGTATATAGCATCTGGCTTTTTGCTGCTGGCTTTTGGCTCTTTTGCCAATCGCTAAATGCTTTATGCCAATTGCGTTTTTAAGCGATAAAAACTTTCACAAAGACAAAACCTTTACTGCGCATAAAGTACTTGTCTATTTATATTATAATTTTAGATATAGCAACCATAGGCTATAAATCTACGGGTAATTAGTACTACTTGGCTATGACATTACTGTCTTTACACCTATAGCCTATCAACGTCGTCATCTACAACGACCCTTAAAAGATGTCTCAT
>NZ_WXVU01000056.1 GCF_009900745.1 Chryseobacterium sp. c4a
GGGAATAACGATAATAGAATAATGATAAGGAATAGATGGTGGTTGGTGGTGTACTCTCCCTAAAGTATAAAGCAAAAAAAAATCCTCTATCTTTCGATAAAGGATTTTTAAAAATAAAATAAAAACTGGCGGCGGCCTACTCTCCCGCGTTAGCAGTACCATCGGCGCTGGTGGGCTTAACTTCTGTGTTCGGAATGGGAACAGGTGAGCCCCACCGCTAAAACCACCCTAAAGGTTGTATATAGCATCTGGCTTTTTGCTGCTAGCTTTTGGCTCTTTTGCCAATCGCTAAATGCTTTATGCCAATTGCGTTTTTAAGCGATAAAAACTTTCACAAAGACAAAACCTTTACTGCGCATAAAGTACTTGTCTATTTATATTATAATTTTAGATATAGCAACCATAGGCTATAAATCTACGGGTAATTAGTACTACTTGGCTATGACATTACTGTCTTTACACCTATAGCCTATCAACGTCGTCATCTACAACGACCCTTAAAA
>NZ_WXVU01000007.1 GCF_009900745.1 Chryseobacterium sp. c4a
ATGTGACAATTTTTGTTAGAAATAGGGTGTAATTTTTGTCAACCTTGACCAAAGCCTTGACCTTGGTTTTACTATTTTTAGATATTAGCCTTGACTTAAGCCTTGACCTTGATAAAAACAAAAAGCACCTACATTGCTGTAAGTGCTTGATTTTTAGTGGCTCCTCCTGCTGGGCTCGAACCAGCGACCCTCTGATTAACAGTCAGATGCTCTAACCAACTGAGCTAAGGAGGAATGTCCTTTGTTTTAAGTGGTGCAAATATAGGACGAATATTTATACCCTGCAAATATTTTTAAGAAAAATTTTCAAAAAAAATTACAAACCTCCTGTAATCATTTTAAAAATATCACTTCCGAATATCAGTAACATTAAGCCTAACAGGAAGATAACACCTACCATTTGAGCGTTTTCCAATACTTTCTGAGGCACAGGTTTTCCTACAACGATTTCATATAACGTGAATAAAACGTGTCCACCATCAAGTCCAGGAATAGGAATAAGGTTCAGGAATGCTAACCATACAGAGAACATTGCTGTAAAGCCCCAGAATGCAGACCAGTTGATCGAAACATTACCTGTAGCATCTTTATCTACCGGCATATTTTTTACAATAGCGATAGGCCCACCTACTTTTTTATACCCTTGAACTTTCTTGTTGAAGATTAATTTAAACTGCTTAATCTGATATGTTAAACTTTCAATAGTAAGAGTAAATCCTCTGGTGATCGATCCAAAGAATGAATAATCATTGTGAACATTATATTTCTCAATTTCTTTGAAAGACATCACTCCAATCGTTCCTTCTTTAGATACCGGAATATGTAAATCAACCGTTTCGTTATTTCTTGCTACTTTGAAATCTACGATTTTTCCTGCGTTAGGTACTACCAAAGGTTTAAGCTCATCATAATAGTTAATAGGAGTTTCGTTGATGGCAAGAATTTTATCACCAATTTTTAGTCCTGCATCTATTGTTGATTTTGTAACAATGGTATCAATGATAGGAGACATTCTTGGAGTAAGGAATGCTCTTGGCTCAGGATCATGGAATGCCATTACTTTTCCGTCATCATTGGTAGGGAAAGTAACCTCTTTTCCATTCCTTGAAACAGTAATCTCATCACTTAATAATACGTCTAAAGCCAATTTTTTAAAGTCCTTTTGAACTTTACCATCCACTTTTAATATTTTATCTCCATCCTGGAAGCCCATTTTCTTAGCTGCTTCTGTATAATGAAGTGGAGTAGTGATCTTATCTGCCTCAAAGATATTTTCTCCATTTTTTCCAACTAAAGCTGAAAATATGATCCATGCTAAGAAGAAGTTTACAGTAACCCCACCCAACATGATGATCAGTCTTTGCCAAGCTGGTTTAGATCTGAATTCCCAAGATTCAGCCGGTTTTTTCATTTGAGCAGTATCCATGCTCTCGTCTACCATTCCGGCAATTTTTACATATCCTCCGAAAGGCAGCCATCCGATTCCGTATTTTGTTTGTTCCGGATATTTTCTCCAATCGTCGTCAGAAAGTTTTGATATATCGATAGGAACTTCTTCCTTTTTTCCATTTACCTCTATCACTTCGGTGTCCGGTTGGTTGGGAGATAAAAATTTATATTTCCATTTTCCCTTGATTTTCTTCATCGAGAATATGGAGAAGTAAGGATCAAAAAACAGAAAGAATTTCTCTGCTCTGGTCTTGAACCATATTGCCGGTAAGAAGTGCCCAAGCTCATGAAGAACTACAAGTATAGAGATACTCAGAATGAACTGGAAGAGTTTGATTGCTATTTCCATTAATAAATTTTAGATTTTAATTTGCAAAGGTAACAATTATCAAAACTATGCCAAATAAAAAAGCCCCTCGAAACGAGAAGCTTTGTCATATTTCAGGACTATTTGATTATAAATTGAACGAAACACCAAGGCTACCGTTATTACCTACCTCTGCAAATACCCCAATTCTTTCAGTAAAGAAGTAACGTGCACCAATATGTGCTCCTATTCCAAAGTCTTTTCCAACAACACCTACATCAACTCCTGGATAAATATCCAGCTTTGGCGGAAGATTTAATGCATCTTGAAGATGGAAATTCAGTCTTCCAAAAACAAAAACCCGATTATCCTTATCGTTGTTCTTGTAATTGCTGAAATAGCCATTAAGACCGGCTCCCACGGATATAAGCTTATTCAACCCATAGTCGTAAGTTCCTGTGATCCCGGTTCCATATCCCCAGGCACTCAGACCCAGTTGAATTTTTTGATCTCCTTTCCCTGTCCACGCTTGAGCATTAGCCGTGATTCCAAAAAAGAACATCATCACCATAAAAACCAATTTCTTCATAAATTTTATAATGTTTAATGATATTAATAAAAAATACCTGCATCAAAAATAGAACCGAAAAGTATTGAATACTACAAAAATAGCAGACTTTAATAAATATTAAGAATTATAAGTCTCCTTTCATTATTCAATATAAAAGGCGTATTTTTATACTTCAGATTATTAAAATAACTTAAAAAAATAAAAAGATGAAGATTGTAGGGCTCAATTTGGATATCATCTGGAAAAATAAAGAAGAGAATTTTAAAATTATAGAACGAGAGCTTGAAAATCTTGAAGCAGATTTGTTTCTTCTGCCTGAAATGTTTTCAACAGGTTTTTGTATGGATGCCTCAGAAGTTTCTGACAGAGAGGGTGAATCTCTGGATTTTTTGAAAAAGATTTCAAAAGAAAAGGATGCCGCGTTCTGTGGAAGTGCTCCGGTAGAGGAAAATGGTAGCTTTTATAACAGAATGTATTTTGTACAACCGAATGGAGAAGTTGCTTTTTATGATAAGAGACATTTGTTTTCTTTTTCAGGAGAAGATAAAGTATATACTCCCGGGAAAAACAGAGTCATTGTAGAGTATAAAGGAATTCGTTTTTTACTTCAGGTCTGCTATGACCTTCGTTTTCCTGTGTTTGCCAGAAATAATGATGATTATGATGCTGTTTTATATGTTGCCAACTGGCCGGAAAAAAGAGTAGGAGCCTGGGAGCATCTTTTAAAGGCAAGGGCTATTGAAAATCTTTCGTTTGTGTTTGGGCTCAATAGAATAGGAACAGATGGAAATAATTTGTTCTACCAGGAAAGTTCTCATTGTTTCTTTGCAGATGGAAAGGAGATTGCAAATAAAAACGGAAATATTGTATCTGCAGAGCTGGATATGAATGAGCTGAAAGATTTCAGAACTCATTTTCAATTTTTAAATGACCGAGATCATTTTTCAATTGATTTATAAAAAAATAAGGCTGAGCATATTTAAACTCAGCCTTATTTTTTATATTAAATATATTGTTGCAGAAGATGAGTTAATGTATTCACATCATGTACTCCGCTCTCCTTCCAGAGAAGTTCTCCATTTTTGAACACTGCTAAAGTAGGAACACCTCTTACTCCATATTGTGCTGCCAAAGCAGGGTATTGGTCTACATCAACCTTGATGATCCTTGCGCCTTCGCCTATATTTTCTTTTACAGTGTTTAAAACCGAAGACTGAACCTTACAAGGTTGGCACCATGTAGCGAAAAAATCTATAAGTACCGGTCTTTCGGAATTGATGATTTCCTGAAATTTTTGTGACATCGTTTTTTAGTTTTTAATTTATTTTTTATCAGCTTCGTCCTGGATGCCTTTCACATTTTTCCAACTTGTTCCATCGTAGGCTTCCACTCCGTTTTTCTTTAAAATTTCCATAGCTTGGTCTGCCTGTACCCCTTTGTTACAGAAAACAACTACTTTTTTACCTTTTAGAGTTTCAATGTTGTTCTGAATCTCTGCCAATGGAATATTAATAGCATTCTTAGCCGTACCTGCAGCATATTGTTCCGGAATTCTTACGTCTAGTAAAGTTACATCTGAGCTGGTTACTACTTCCTTAATGCTAGTCTTATGAACTTCTGCGGAATGGGTTGTTTTACAGCTGTTTAATACTAAAATAGAAAATAAAACAATTCCAAAAAGATTACCTTTCATGCTCTTATGATGTTTTGGATTGGCATACAAAGTCTGTTGTAGGAAGTTTTTCTGTTTTTTTGATCCCATTAAAACCACCTTCTATTTCAGTAAAGTTTCTGATTCCGTGAGAATTAAGGATGCTTGCTGCGATCATGCTTCTATACCCTCCTGCGCAATGAAGGAAGAAATGTTCAGAGCTATCTAGAGTACGAGCCCATTCACTGATAGAGTCTAGAGGCCTGTTGTAAGCGTTATCAATGTGTTCAGCAGAATATTCGGTAAGTTTTCTTACGTCGATTACTGTGGCATCAGCTGTAAACTGTTCTGCAAATTCGGCTGGAGAGATTCTTTTTACTTCATCAATCTCTTTACCTGCATTTTTCCATGCTTCAAAACCTCCTTTCAGATATCCTACAACATTATCGAACCCTACACGGCTTAGTCTGATAATGACTTCCTCTTCAGTTCCTTCGTCTGTTATCAATAGTAAAGGATGCTTAACATCTACGATTAAGGTTCCCACCCAAGGGGCAAAATCACCTTTTAATCCAATATTAACGGCATTAGGAACAAAGCCTTTATGAAAGTCTGCAGCTCCTCTGGTATCAAGAATTAATGCTCCGGTTTCTTCTGCCAATGCTTCAAAATCTTCTGGAGAAACAGGTTGTAGTCCTTTATCCATCACTACATCCAGACTTTCGTACCCACTTTTGTTCATGGCTACATTCATTCCAAAATATTTTGGAGGTGCAGTGAGTCCGTCAAGAACTTCTCTGATAAAAGAAGCTTTGTCGGGCTGGTTTAATGCGTAATTTGTTCTTTTTTGATTTCCTAAAATATCCACAGTCTCTTTCTGCATATTCTTTCCACATGCAGAACCTGCTCCGTGAGCTGGGTAAACCGTGATGCTGTCATCCAAAGGCATAATTTTGCTCTGAAGACTATCATAAAGAATACCGGCAAGATCTTCCTGGGTAAGGTTAGTCGCCTTTTGTGCAAGATCTGGTCTTCCTACATCTCCTAAAAATAGAGTGTCTCCTGTAAAGATGGCTGTTTCCTTACCATTTTCATCAACTAAAAGATAAGTTGTACTTTCCATGGTATGACCGGGAGTGTGAAGTACCTTTATTTTTATTTTTCCCACCTCGAAAATCTGATGGTCTTCTGCAATGATTGCTTCAAATTCAGGAGCTGCTGTAGGCCCATATACAATGGGAGCTCCTGTTTTTTTGCTTAGATCTAAGTGTCCTGAAACAAAATCAGCATGGAAGTGAGTTTCAAAGATATATTTTAAAGTGACATTATCTTTTTCCAATCGATCAAGATAGGGTTTTACCTCTCTTAAAGGATCAATAATGACAGCTTCGTTTTCTGATACAATATAATAGGCACCCTGAGCCAGACAGCCCGTATATATTTGTTCAATTTTCATTGGGGTATTTTTTTAATAGTTAAAGATACAAAGTATTAGATAAATTCTAAATCAAATGTTAAATTCCATTGATAGTTTCTTTCAATATTGTGTTAAACATTCGTTTAATATCTTTTATTTTTTCAGCAAAAAGAATGCCTTACATAAGGTTAAGCGCTAATTGCTGTTTTTTATCATGTCTATTTGTTGAGTGTAACTTTTTAGTGTAGGTTGTTTTTTAAATTCAGAGATCATGGTTTGAAATTTGCTTAAACAGGGACAAAGCTGTTTCCCTAGGCTATTAATGAAAGTTACATGGGAAATATCACAAAATATTTTATAAAAACTTTTATATTTATAAGTTAAAAAAAGCGATCAAATGGCAGACAAAGCACAATTTATTGAAGAATTAAATGCTAGATACACTCCTAAGGGAGATCACATTATATTAGGAAAAGGAATGCTGGACGGAGAAGTTGTTCAGGAAGTGAATGTAACCATTCCTTTAAAAACTATCAACCGTCACGGTCTTATTGCCGGAGCAACCGGAACAGGAAAAACCAAAACTTTACAAGTATTTGCAGAACAGCTTTCTCATCAGGGAATTCCCTCTCTTGTTCTGGATATCAAAGGTGACTTCTCGGGAATTGCAGAAGCAGGCCAGATGAATTCCATCATTGAAGAAAGATATGCGAAAACACAACTTCCTTATACTCCACAAGGATTTCCAGTAGAGTTGATGAGTATTTCAGGAGGAAAAGGAATAAAATTGAGGGCTACCGTAACAGAATTCGGCCCGGTTTTATTAAGTAAAATTCTTCAGCTTAATGATACTCAGCAAAGTATCATGTCTATTGTCTTTAAATATTGTGATGATAAAGGACTTCCTTTAATTGATCTTAAAGATTTAAAGAAGGTTCTTCAGTATGTGACTGATAATGCACAAGGAAAAGCTGAGCTTGCTGCCAACTACGGATCAATAGCATCAGCTTCATTAGGAGCAATTCTAAGATCTATTGTAGCTTTGGAGCAACAAGGAGCAGGAGATTTCTTTGGAGAGCTAAGTTTTGATGTTCAGGATTTATTGGAAACCAGAGATGGAAAAGGAGTTGTTAATATTTTAAGAGTAGCTGATATTCAAAATAAGCCACAGTTGTTTTCTACCTTCATGCTTTCTCTTTTTGCTGAAATCTATATGACTTTTCCGGAAGAAGGCGACAGTGGGAAACCAAAATTGGTTCTATTCATAGACGAGGCCCATTTACTTTTTGATGAAGCTTCAAAAACGCTTCTTTCACAAATTGAAACGATGGTGAAGCTTATTCGTTCAAAAGGAGTAGGTATTTATTTTATTACCCAGATTCCGGGTGATGTTCCTGAAAGCGTTTTATCCCAATTAGGGTTGAAAATACAGCATGCTCTGAGAGGTTTTACAGCAAAAGATAAAAAAGAAATTTCTAAAGCAGTAGAAAACTACCCAACAACAGAATATTATAATGCTTCCAATTTGATTCAAAATTTGGGAATTGGTGAAGCATTTGTAACGGCGTTGGATGAAAAAGGAATTCCAACACCATTAGTTCATACTTATCTTATTTCTCCGGAATCAAGAATGGATGTTTTAAGTGAAGCGGAAATTACAGAACTTACTTCCAGCTCAGCTATGGTAGCTAAATATGAGCAGGCAATAGATAGAGAATCTGCTTACGAAATGTTAACCAGCCGAATGGAACAGGCCGCTCAGAATCCGATGCCTAATCAAAAAACAAGACCGGTAAAAGAAGAGCCTGGTATGTTTGAACAGGTGTTACAAAGTCAAGCTGGCAGAACCTTTACCAATACCTTGATGAGGGAAGGCGCAAAAGCCATTTTAGGGATGTTTGGTCTTGGAGGCAGAAGAAGATGATAAAAAATAAAGTAGGGAAAAGAAATTTTCCCTATTTTTATATAAACTATTGTAAAACAAATTAAAAACACACATGAGAGTACAATTATTTATTGTGCTGATGTCGCTATCCCTATCAAAAGCGCATGGGCAGAGTCAGTATCTTGACTCAAACTTTAACGGAACAGGTTTTTTACAAACCGACTATAAATCTAAAAGCTACGACGAACTTTCCAATATTAAGCTTTCCAGCAATGCATTGTATGCATTCGGGAGAGTGGCAATACAGGATTATCAGGCTTATGAAAGTGGTTTTGGAGTTCTGAAACACAATCTTACTTCTGGTTTGAATCCTACATTTGGAAATCAGGGAAAAGCAAACTACTATTTTGATTCTTACCATTATGCGGTTTCAACCAGGGATGTACATGCATACGCAGACGGATCATTTTTGATTCTTTCTGATTTAGGATTAACTAAAATAGATCAGAATGGAGTTTTAGATCCAAATTTTGCCTTCCATGGAAAACAGGATTTTGAATATGGTCAAAAAACATATACCCGATTACTGGTACTCCCTAATAATAAAATTTATGTTTTTGGACAAAAAGGTGATGATCTGTATATTGAAAGATATAACCCGGATGGTTTTTTTGATTTCTCGTTTGGAAGCCAGGGGACACTTACCATTGATATCGGTTCGCTTGATATAATTAATGATGCTAAGCTGCTGAATGATGGTAAAATCCTTATCACAGGATATAGTCAAAAACAGATTAACCCTTCCGGAACAAGCAGGTATAATTTTATTAGAAAAATAAACCAGGACGGAACCCTTGACCCTGCTTTTAATTATGATGATATTCCAAGCATATACGATAATCCGGGATACTTCAAAAAAATGCTTGTAGATGATTCTAATACGTATGCCTATATTATCAATAAAGTAAGCGAATGTGACCATAGGGTTTTGAAAGTTAATTTACAGACCTTGGTGTCTTCAAATATTTTTTTAAATCCCAGCGGAACACCCTGGTTATGCAGTAACCTAAATCCTAAATATGTTATTAATGATATCCTTCTTGATGGAAATAAGATATATATTGCCGGAACCGAAAAAGTAAGTGCAAACAACTCTATGTGGTTAACGCGTTACAATTTAGACGGGATTATGGACGTAACCTTTGCTAACCAAGGTAAATTCAACTATTTTACCTATTCAGGGAATCTTAACTCTCCTGTAGATGATGTGGTGAATCTGGAAAGTATACAGCTGGCCCCAGATGGAAGTCTTTATGGTGGAGGAAGGTTTAATAATGATTTTCTGGTTTTTAAGATCTTAAAATCACTGACTTTAGATGTTAATGAGTCAAAATCTAATAAAAATAATATTATCAACGTATATCCTAATCCCGTTAAAGATATTTTATTAGCTGAAAATAAGAGTCTTACAGGTCTTATTCAGGTTTCAGTGTATGATATGTCTGGTAAACTGTTGAAAAAACAAAGTTTAGATGCTGATCATGATAAGGTTTCCATTGATCTTTCCGGATTGGTGACAGGAAATTATGTGATCAAATATGAAGCTAAAAACTTTTCACAGTCTGTAAGAATTATAAAAAAATAACACAAAATGAAAAAAAATCTACAATTACTCCTTTTTTTAGGATGTTCTCAGTTTGCTTTTTCTCAACAGGGAATTCTTGATTCTAACTTTGGAATAGGGCAGTTTAGCTATGTTGAAAATGATAACGATAAGGAGCTACTGACTGCTATTGAATATACAAATGATACTCTTTTTGCAGCAGGATACGCCGGATCTGGAGCGAACGTCACTTCTCCTACTGTAGATGGACGTTTTGCCTATAAAGACCGATTCTTTTACTATAATGGAAAGACGCATAATAGCGCTTTTATCTCTATTGGTGATGAAGGTTCAAGAGCGAATGCCATTAAGCATTATGGAGCACATGTCTATCTGGCAGGATATTCGAAGGATAAAAATAACAAAAGTATTGCGGTCGTAAAAATTCTTGCAAAAGAGGCAAAACTGGATTTGTCTCAAACTTTTAATAGAGATGGTCAAGTAATTACTGATTTTACAAATGATGATGAAGCCAATGCCATTGATATTAAAAATAATAAAATTTGGGTGGCAGGCAGAGCTGGAGATCAATCTGTGATTGTCCGTTATAATCTTGCTAACGGATATGTGGATAAAACTTTTAACCAAAAAGGATTTATGTTTTATCCAATGGGCACAAAATCTGAAATTAAAAGCCTTAAAATTCTTTCAGACGATAAAATCCTTATTGCAGGAACAGCCAATAATGGAGGTCAAACAGATTTCTTTATTGCCAGATTAAACCCTGACGGAACTTATGATGCTTCTTTTGGGACGAATGGGATTAAAACCATAGATTTTTTTGGACAGAATGACCAGTTGAATGTAATGAAGATACTATACAACAGTAAAATCATGCTGGGCGGCTCTTGTACTAAAACAGCCACAAATATTGATGCCGCATTAGTGAGACTTCATGCAGATGGAAGTTATGATACTTCCTTTGGAGGAACTGGAAAAGTAACGTATGATGAAGGAACTAAAGAAGATGTTATCAATGATGTAGATGCTAAAGTAAATGCCAGTAATTATGAAATTATATATGCAATAGGATATAAGAAACCGGGATTATATAAGGATGTTTTATACAGAGAATTTGAAGCTGATGGAAGTACATTTGCCAATGGCCCTGCTGTGAGTAATCAAAGTTATTATGACGATTATCTGATTGGAGGAGCTTTTAATGTTTTACCTCCGGGGAATTTTACAAGCCCTATGACCATGTATGGAAATTGGTTTTGCCGAGAAGCAACGGGAAGATATACTCAATTTAATAAATTGGGAAATAGTACAGCGGCTATTGCTGCCGACTGCGGATCTTCTTATGCGACAGAGATAAAAAATCTTAAAGTAAGACAGGATGGTAAAATTTATGTTCTCCATCAGAATCAATTGAAAAGATACCTGAGTGACGGAACTCCCGATTTATCTTTTGGGACTAAGGGAACCTTTACAGGAATGGCTACAAGTGAATTTGATCTATTGCCTAATAATAAAGTAGTTGCTAATGTTTTGATCTACGGAACCAGCACCCAGGCTTACAGTATTATTTTAGATGATAATGGGAAAATTATAGAGAACTTCGAGTTTAAGAACTTACCGGGAGCAGATCAAAGATACGTCAACAAAATTATGTACTCTGCAGCTAAAAATAAAATGTATGCATTTTATTCTTCATTTGGTACTCAGTTTTCAACTCCTGTGATGTGCAGATATAATTTAGACGGAACTATTGATGGTTCATTTGCTAATAACAACAAATATATTCCAATGGTATCCCAATATGGCTCAGGGTCTGCCGATTTGAATAGAGTAGATGTCAATAATCAACGAATTGTTACCCTAGATTTTACAACCGATAAAAAAGTGATCAAACAATATGACCTTGATGGTAATCCGGTAGCAAGCTTTGGAAATATGGGAACAATGGAAATTACGGCTTCAAATCCTGCTCCTTTATTTAAAAAAGTAATCATGGATAATTTAAACAACGTCTATATTATTAATGAAAAAACTATAGATTTTAATACTACATTGATTGTAGAAAAATATAATTCAGCAGGAATGTTGGATACTTCTTACGGAAATAACGGTATTTTTGAATATGCTTACAATTCCGCCAGTTCGAATACAACGTTTTATACCGTTACAGTTCAGAATGATAATAAACTTTTGATTGCAGGAAAGCGTAGGAAGCTATATGTATTTGATGATGGATATATCTTAAGAGTAAACTCTAACGGAACTTTAGACACCAGCTTTAGTATACAAAATGATGGGGTGTTCTCTGATATGGAAGATAATAATCCTAGTGACTATTTTGAAATCATAAGTGCTATGGGAATTACTCCCAATAATGAAATAATAATCGGTGGTTTAAACAAAAATAGAAATGCATCCAATGCCCTTATGGATACAGCTAAGCTTAAAAGATTGAAATAATCGAATAAATTTATATATTAGTAATGAAGTGGTAAGCTTTTTGAGTTGCTTGTTTTGATATATTTTTTGTTATTTTAGCAGGTTATCTTTACTGATGGGGAAATAATATCAGGTTAAAGAGCTTAATTTTTTAAATAATAAACACAGCAGTTAACGGGAAATCAATGTATTCAATTATAGACATAGAAAGTAATGGTGCAGGTTATAGACATGAATGCATTATAGATATTGCCATCTACAGATATGATGGTCAGAAAATTACAGATCAGTTTATATCCCTTGTTAATCCGGAAGGAGATATTACACCTTTTGTTCAGAAGCTGACCAGTATTACCCCGAAAATGGTAAAAACGGCTCCGAAGTTCCATGAAATAGCCAAAAGAGTTATTGAGATTACCCAGAATACAACATTGGTGGGACACAATATCGATTTCGATTACAGAATGCTTCGTCAATCGTTCAAAAGGCTGGGTTACGATTTTAAAATCAATACTTTAGATACAATTCCTTTAGCTAAAAAACTGATTCCGGATGAAGTAAGCTATTCTTTAGGAAAACTGGTGAAGTCATTGGGAATTCCTTTGACTAATCATCATAGAGCAGATGGAGATGCCAGAGCGACTCTGGAGTTATTTAAACTTTTGATATCAAAAGATACTGAGAACGAGATTATCCAAAAACAACACGAAGAAACCAATGCCAAAACCTATATCAACAAGATTAAGGAGTTGACACAAGATCTTCCCAATGATAAAGGATTTGTTTATTTTCAGGATGAAGCCGGAAGAATTATTTTTTCAGATTATGTGCAGGATATCAATAAATTTTCCAAAAAGGTATTTAATTCCAAATCGAAAAAGTGGGAACAAGTTCAAAAAGATGTTGCACAGATCAATTTCGAGCTTACCGGAACCGATATTATTGCCAAATTAATTCTTAATTCTAAAAATAATAAGAAAAAAGAAATCTTACCTTTTGGACTTTATTTCAGAAACGGGAAGTATGTGGTTGAAAAAAATAAGCTGAATAAAACAGAAAAACCTATTCTGAAATTCAGATCATTTACCCAGGGAACAAAAGCCGTTCAGTTTATTGGTGCTCAGGAAGAATATAATGATGCTGCGGCATTAAAACAGAAAATAGAATTCAGAAAAAGAAATGAGCTGTGGCTGGGGACAGGAAGAAAGTTGGGCGAGAAATTATTCTTGATTATTGAAAACGGAAAGGTAGTGTCTTTCGGCTTTTATGAACTGTTTACACAGATACAGACGCTAAGTAAGCTTGCTAAACTGAAAATTGATCTTCCATTATCATCAACGGATTTGAACAATGAACTACAGCTGGCTCTCCTTCGTGGTGATTTTGAAACCTTACCATTACCGAAATAATAGGAAAATTGAAGCCTTACATTTTGATCAGGAAGAGGTTACTTTTCAAATCAATTTTCTTAGAATAAAAAATAAATAGTATTTTTGCAAAAAATAAATAGAAGCAATGCAAATTCTTAAACAAATAAAAACTGGAAAAAAGGGAGCTATTAAGTTCTCTAAGGTTTGGAATATTTAAAAGACTTGTCTTGCATAAAAAATAATCAATGTGGCAGGCTCTTTTACTAAGAATCTGCCTTTTTTTATGTTAAAATGAAATTATGAATTCACAGGAATTATTAAAGATTGCCAATGAGTTTGGCACACCAGTGTACGTTTACGATGCTGAATCCATCAAAGTTCAATACGAAAAACTTACAACTTCTTTCTTAAAACATACTAAGTTCTTCTATGCAGCGAAGGCGTTGACTAATATCAACATCCTCAAGTATGTCAAGAAGCTGGGCGCATCTTTGGATTGTGTATCTATTAATGAAGTCAAATTAGGATTAAAGGCAGGATTTCCAAAAGAAAAAATATTGTTTACTCCCAATTGTGTTGACTTAGCTGAAATAGAAGAAGCAATGACTTTCGGAGTTCATATTAATATTGATAACATTTCTATTCTTGAGCAATTCGGGAATAAATACGGAAATTCTTATCCTATTTTTGTTAGAATCAACCCGCATATCTTTGCTGGAGGGAACTATAAAATTTCAACAGGGCACATCGACAGCAAATTCGGAATTTCCATTCACCAGCTTCGTCACATTGAAAGAGTGATGAAAAGTACCAACCTTAATGTTGAGGGGCTTCACATGCATACAGGAAGTGAAATCAAAGATCCTGAAGTTTTCCTTCAGGCACTGGATATCATGCTTGAACTTTCTGAACATTTCCCTAACTTGAAGTACCTGGATATGGGAAGTGGTTTCAAAATCCCTTATCAGGACAGTGAAGAAGAAACAGATGTAAAAACATTAGGGAAAAAAGTTGAAAAAGTTTTAGGTGAGTTTTCCAAAACAACTGGTAGAAAATTCGAACTATGGTTTGAGCCGGGAAAATTTTTGGTAGGAAAAAGCGGTTATCTTTTAGTGAAAGCTAATGTGATCAAACAAACAACTGCTACAGTTTTCGTTGGAGTAAACTCTGGATTCAATCATCTGATCCGTCCAATGTTCTACGATTCTTACCACGCTATTGAAAACCTTTCCAATCCAAAAGGAGCAGAAAGAATTTACACTGTAGTAGGAAACATCTGCGAAACCGATACTTTTGCGTGGGACAGAAAGCTGCATGAAGTAAGAGAAGGGGATATTCTTGCATTCCACAATGCAGGAGCTTATGGTTTTGAAATGAGTTCAAACTTTAATTCAAGATTAAAGCCTGCTGAGGTTTTATTCCTTGACGGAAAAGCTCATCTGATTCGTAAAAGAGACGAATTTGAAGACTTATTGAGAAACCAGATTGAGGTAGTTATTTAATCAATAGATCATAATATAGGAACGGCTGTCTTAAAAAGACAGCCGTTTTTTTATGCTTTTAAATGCTCGGATTGTAAAGTTCTATGGATTATTTAAGCTTCATCTTGTATTCATGTATAACCTCAGTGAACGCTGCGTTAAAATAAAAGCTATTATCCCCAGCATCTCATGAGAAATTTACAATTTTTTTAATATTTACATAGGGCAGAATTATGAATTAATTGGCTAAATTTGATAGGGTTAGGATATTTTAATCCGCTTACAATAAGAAAAAATAACACCAAATCTATTAATTATGGCCAAGAATATAGCAGAGCAAATTGTTGAAATGCTCGAAAATGCCAATGTGAAAAGAATTTATGCAGTAACAGGAGATAGTCTCAATCACCTAAATATTGCGGTGAAGAAAAGCAGTATCCAGTGGATTCATGTACGCCACGAAGAAGTAGGGGCTTATGCCGCTGCTGCTGAAGCTGAACTTGACGGACTTGCAGTATGTGCCGGAAGTTGTGGCCCGGGTCATGTACATCTTATTAATGGAGTGTACGAAGCCCATAGATCTCATGTTCCGATGTTGGTGATTGCTTCTACAATTCCCAGTGAGGAAATGGGGATGGATTATTTTCAGGAAACCAATACCATAAAGCTTTTTGATGATTGTAGTTATTATAATCAAATGATTACCCGTCCCGAACAAGTACAGAGAACGCTTCAGACTGCTATTCAACACGCAATCTCTAAAAAAGGAGTCGCTGTGATCGGTCTTCCGGGTGATGTTTCAGAATTAGATGCACAGGAAGCTACAACTTCGACTCAGATTTTTAAAACCAATCCTGTGATAAGACCTTCTGATGAAGAGCTGAAAAATCTGGCAGAACTTATTAATGGAAATAAAAAAGTAACACTTTACTGTGGTATCGGTGCTGCTGAAGCCAGTGCTGAAGTCATAAAATTATCTCAATTGCTAAAAGCTCCGGTTGGATATTCCTTCAGAGGAAAAATGGCAATTCAGCCTAATAATCCTAATGAAATTGGACTGACAGGCTTGTTGGGTTTTCCATCAGCTTATCATGCTATGCACGAAGCAGATCTCGTTATTCTTCTTGGAACAGATTTCCCTTACCAGAAATTTATGCCCATAAAAAATAAGATTGTTCAGATCGATGAAAGCCCGGAAAGATTAGGCAGAAGAGCAAAGCTTGAATTGGGATTAACAGGTGATGTTAAGCAAACCATTATAGCTTTACTTCCTATGTTGAATGAGAAAACAGACGTTGACTTTCTCAATGAGCAGTTGGCATTTTATGATAAAGTAAAAGAAAATCAGCTTGAATATGTAAGAGACTCAGGAAAAGAAAATGCAATTCAACCGGAATATGTAGCTCATACATTAGATAAGTTAGCTAAAAAAGATGCAATTTTTACGGTAGATACCGGAATGTGCTGCGTTTGGGGAGCCAGATTTATTACCGGAACAGGAGAGCGGAAGATGCTAGGATCATTTAATCATGGATCTATGGCCAACGCAATGCCAATGGCCATCGGAGCTTCTTTGTCCCATCCGGATAAGCAGGTAATTGCAATGTGTGGAGATGGTGGTTTATCCATGTTATTGGGAGATATGGCGACTATTTTTCAGTATAAGCTCCCCATAAAGCTCATTGTATTCAATAACAGAACTCTGGGGATGGTAAAGTTGGAAATGGAAGTTGGGGGAATGCCGGATAACGAAACCGATATGATTAATCCTGATTTTGCATTGGTAGCTCAGGCAATGGGCTATCCGGGGAAAAATGTACATCAACCTGAAGAGGTGGAAAATGCCATTAAGGAATGTCTCAACCATGATGGCCCTTTTCTTCTCAATATTTTTACGAATCCTAATGCATTGGCATTACCTCCGAAAATTGAACTGGAACAGGTTCTTGGGATGACAAAATCTATGGCTCAGCTGATGTTGGGAGGGAAAATGGATGAGGTGTTTGAAACAGTAAAAAGTAACTATAAACATATTAAGGGGTTATTGTAGTCTATCCCATAAAGTAATCTCAGAAATGTTTTTTGAAAACTTCATACATTGTGTGAAGTTTTTCTTTTTTGTAAGCCATCTAAATATTTACCTTTGTTGACTAATTTAATGAATCAAGCTATGAGAACAGTACTTTTATTTTTTGCTTTATTTTTTGCAAATTTCGCCTTTGCACAAGAGCTTGAGGATAGAGATGACTCTTTTATTATAGAAAATAATAAAAACCTATTCAAAATAGACATTAAAGAACCTTTTATGCAAATTGCAGTAAAGTGTAATGATTTTAAGCCGGCTGCTTTTGAAGGAGGAGCTTCAGCATACAAAGAGATCCTAAGCAAATATATGTATACCTATCTGAATGCAGATTTTTATACGCTGAGCGGGGACTTTACATTTACCTTGATTATCGATGAAACAGGAAAAGTGATTGATGCGGTAGGAACTCCAAAAGTTTTGCATAGTGAAGCTTTCTTTGATGATATGCAATATGTAGTGAGAAGAATCAAAAGAAATTGGAAACCTGCCACCTGTAACGGACAACCTGTAAAATCTGAAATGAAAGTTAAAATGAACTTCTCTTCTGTGTCAATAGATATGTAAAACTAAATCATGAATAAAAAACTACTAACCACTTTCTTACTATTATTCAACAACGATATAATAAGCTTGAGAAAAGCAATTATAATTTTACTCCTGTTTTTTGGGATTGTAGGATATTCCCAAGAATCACAAGCTCCGAAAGAAGCTACAACGACTTCCCAAAATGCAGAATTTCCGGGTGGTGATGAGGCTTTTGCTAAAGAGTTCCTACAAATGATTCATTCCTATATCGATTTGGGAAAATATGCAGTAAACGGAAAATTTGTTTTTGTTTTTGACGTGAATACAAGCGGCAAAGTGGAAAACCTTGATGTGCTTCCAAAAGTAAAGAATAGTGATATGTTTATTGATGATATGAAATTTGCTATTAAAAAAGTAAAAAAGAAATGGAAGCCTGCAATGAAAGATGGTCAGCCTGTAATTTCCAAGAAGATCATCAAAATTAACTTTACATCAGATCATTTTGATCACGGAGATTAATTACATCCTGATCATAAAGTAGGATAGGCAAGTGAAAAATAATAGGTCATCAGAGGTATATTGTGAACCCTGGATTTATTCAGTTATTGACTATCCAAGCTTTAATATTAATTTCATGAGCATATTTTCGAGAATGAAGAAAGTGTAAAAACCCGCTCCGGGTGCTAATATTCCCATAAAAAAGAGGGTTGAACCTCCTGTAGATTTTTCAGTAACATTTACAGAAAGATAGTCCGGCCATTCTGTCACAATATTTTGTATCTTTGCAGACTCATCTGTTCGTAGTTTAAAATTCACGGAAAGAATCCTTGTGTTTTAATCCCGAACCTTAAATTGATTATTGTGCAGGAAAAATATATAGACGAAACAAAACAGGGCGAAGCATTTGCTATTGCCGAAAGGCCTGAAAATTCTAAAAAGCTGTTTTTAGAAAGCTATGGTTGCCAGATGAACTTCTCTGATTCCGAAATTGTAGCATCTATCCTTAACGAACAAGGGTATAATACCACAATGAAAGTTGAAGAAGCAGATCTGATCCTGTTAAATACATGTTCTATTCGTGAAAAAGCAGAACAGACGGTAAGAATGCGTCTTTCCCAATTCAAGAATCTCAAAAAAGAAAAACCGAATATGACGGTAGGAGTTCTTGGATGTATGGCAGAAAGACTGAAGACTAAATTTTTAGAAGAAGAACAACTGGTTGATCTTGTAGTGGGGCCAGATGCTTATAGAGATTTACCTAACCTGCTGAAGGAAACGGATGATGGCAGAGATGCAATCAATGTAATCCTTTCCAAAGAAGAAACTTATGCGGATATCAATCCTGTTCGTTTAGGTGGAAACGGAGTTACCGCTTTTGTAACGATTACCAGAGGTTGTGATAATATGTGCACATTCTGTGTAGTGCCATTTACCAGAGGTAGAGAAAGAAGTCGTGATCCACATTCCATTATCGAAGAATGTAAAGACCTTGCCAATAGTGGGTATAAAGAAATTACCCTTTTAGGACAAAACGTAGACTCTTACCTATGGTATGGAGGCGGGCCTAAAAAAGACTTTGCCAAAGCTTCTGAAATGCAGAAGGCAACTGCCGTTAATTTTGCTCAGTTGCTTGATCTTGTGGCTAAAGCTGTTCCGGAAATGAGAATCAGATTCTCAACATCAAACCCTCAGGATATGAGTCTTGATGTATTCAAAATGATGGCGAAGCACGATAACATCTGTAAATATGTACACCTTCCCGTTCAGAGTGGTAGCAATAATATGCTGGAAGCGATGAACAGACAACATACCCGTGAAGAATATCTTGAGCTCATTAAAAAAGCAAAAGAAATTGTTCCGGAAGTCGCTTTCTCTCAGGATATGATCGTTGGGTTCTGTAATGAATCTGAAGAAGATCACCAGGATACCCTAAGTCTGATGAAAGAAGTAGAATATGACTATGGTTATATGTTTGCTTATTCGGAAAGACCAGGAACTCCTGCACACAAAAAGATGGAAGATAATATTCCGGCTGATGTGAAACAGAGACGACTTGCTGAGGTCATCGCACTTCAGGGAGAGCTTTCCCGAATGAGAATGAAGTCTTATGTAGGAAGAATGCATAAAATTCTGATTGAGGGAACTTCCAAGAAAAACGAAAATCAATGGAAGGGAAGAAACTCTCAGAATGCCGTTTGTGTCTTTGATAAGTCTGAAGGACAACAAATAGGTGACATTGTGGAGGTTTTTGTGTATGATAACACACAAGGCACACTTTTAGGAAGAATCACAGAATAAACGTAAGTTTTGAAGGCGGTCTCTCTTTTTGCCCTGTTTGCCTTTACTCTGATTTCCTGTCAGACAGATAAAAAAGTGAGTAAATATCCGGATACTGTGGGAGATATAACTTTTGATGAAAAGTTGGATGAAGCAGGTTTTAAGAAATGTGGAGCATTAAAAGATAAACCTTTTAGCCCTCAATATTATAATGTATCCCAACAGTTTGATTATAAAGGAGAAAAGATCGTTATTGAAGAAAAACTTAAAAAAGAAAATATATTTTCAGAAAAAAAGATCAACGGTTATATTACCGTAAGATTTTTAGTAAATTGTGAAGGAAAGGCAGGCATGTTCAGACTCAAGCATCTGGATTCGGATTTGAAGGATCTCCCTTTAGATGGAGAATTGGAAAATAGGCTGCTAAAATTCACAAAATCATTAAATGGCTGGATGCCGAAAGAGATAGAAGGTTTAAAAGTAGATTACTATCAGTATTTAACCTATAAAATTGAAGATGGAAAAGTTTCAGAGGTATTACCTTAGCTTTTTGTTACTTATAGTGTACACCAATACTATTGCACAGGTTAACTGTAACGCAATAGAGGGTGAGGACTGTAAAAAAGCTTGTGAACTACACAATCAAGCTTCAGATTTACAGGGCTTCCGAGTATCTCAGGAAGGTTTTGACAGAGCCATAGAACTTTGTCCGGACTTCTCCAATGCTTACATGGAGAAAGCAGTGCCTTATCTCAAAAACGGAGATTTTGCAACCTGGAAAATACTGATTGATAAAGCTGTTTCTTTAGATCCTAAAAAACATTTGGGATATAGAGGATGGTGCAATTTTCAGTTTTTAAGAGACTATAAAGGAGCTATTCTAGATCTGGAAGAGCTTAAAAAATATTATCCGGAAGACCTAGGAAGGTCGCAAAACGGAGATTATAACCTGGATGTAGTGAAAGCTATGTCCTATAGTGCTTTAGGACAGAAACAAAAGGCTGTCGGAATTATCGAAAGACTGCTTGCTACAAGAGGCTATGTAAAGGGAATGTTTGATCATTACCAGCTTGGCGTAACCTATTTTGAGCTGGGACGATATGATAAAGCCCTGGAGAATTTTGAAAAACAAAGCAAAGAATACGACTTTGCCGAGAACATATACTTTAAAAGTAAAGTTTCTAAGATCAGAAACAAAGATTATTTAGATTTAAAAACGTTAGCCTTAAAAACGTATGATGACGGAAAGACCATGAAAGATGGATACACTCATCATTTTAACAAAGTCTACAGACAACAGATTGAAGAACTGTAGAATATTAAATCAATAATCAAAAATTTACTTATGAGCAACGAGCTACAAAACATAAAAAACCGCTTCGGAATTATCGGGAATTTTCCGGCACTCAACAGAGCCCTGGAAAAATCGATACAGGTTGCCCCTACAGATATCTCTGTCCTTGTGATGGGAGAGAGTGGAGTAGGAAAAGAATTTATCCCGAAGATCATTCATTCAGAATCCAGAAGAAAACACCAGCCTTATATCGTAGTCAATTGTGGAGCGATTCCCGAAGGAACTATTGATTCAGAATTATTTGGACATGAAAAAGGAGCCTTTACAGGAGCTACAGCTACCAGAAAAGGATATTTTGAGGTGGCAGACGGTGGTACTATCTTTTTGGATGAGGTAGGAGAACTTCCATTACAAACTCAGGTTCGTCTTTTAAGAGTTCTGGAAAGTGGAGAATTTATGAAAGTAGGATCTTCGCAGGTACAAAAAACCAATGTAAGAATTGTAGCGGCTACCAACGTTAATATGATGAAAGCTATTCATGACGGAAGATTCCGAGAGGATTTATATTACCGTTTGAATACCGTTCAGATCGATATGCCGCCTTTAAGAGAAAGAAAAGGAGACATTCATTTACTGTTCAGGAAATTTGCCATAGACTTTGCAGAAAAATACAGAATGCCTGAATTGGAATTGGAGCAGAGTGCCGTTCATTACATAGAAAATTACCCTTTTCCGGGGAACGTCCGCCAGCTGAGAAATCTTGTGGAGCAGATGACGGTTGTGGAAAGAAACAGAAATATCACTGCTGAAAAACTTGCAGAATATATCCCGATGGAAACCCATCTTCCGATGGTCGTAAATAATCAGAGTACTCCCAAATCCAATGATTTCGGAAGTGAAAGAGAAATCATGTATAAGATACTCTTTGATATGCGAAACGATATTAATGATTTAAAATCCTTAACTTCGGAATTAATAAAGAACAGGGGAACTGCAGATCTGAGCAATCACGAGAAAAATCTGATCAACAGAATCTATACTCCAGAAACTCAGCCACAAGTAAGCTCCGGATCCTTGCTGTATTTTGAAAATAATAATGAAGCACCGGTAGTACAGACTCCGACTATTATTTCAAGCCCGGAGGATAGCTATGAAGATATTGAGGATATTGAAATAGAAGAAAACAGACCAGAATCTCTTTCTCTTCAGAATAATGAAAAAGATTTGATTATCAAAGCTTTGGAAAAGCATAAAGGAAGAAGAAACAGAGCGGCAGATGAATTGGGAATTTCACAAAGAACTTTATATAGAAAAATAAAACAGTATAATCTGGAAGATTAGTAAACACAATAAGGCATGAATGTAAATTTAAAACCTAAACCGATCAATTTTAAATTCGGGGAATATATTAACAAAGGAGTCGAACTTTTAAAGAAAGATTTTGGAAACATACTTGTTGCATTTTTATTGTGCATGGTAATGGCAATTATTCCTTTTTGCGGTTTGGTGGCTATGGGGAATATGTATAAGTATCTTCAAAAATTGAATAGAAACCAGCCAGCCAGCCCAGGTGATATTTTCGATTTTAAAGATATTATGCCCTACCTTAAATTGCAGTTAATTATTTTTGGAGGGATTTTTGTCATTTACATTCCATTGATGATTGTATTGATTTTAACGGGAGCATTATCCCAAGATAGAAATGATGCAGGGCCACTTGCTATGATTTTTGTTATTCCTTACGTAATTTTTATCATGGTTGCAGTTTATTATTTTGCATTAAAAGCCTTCTATATGGTTCCGTTAATCAGTCTGAAAGGGATTAAAGACTTGAAAACAGCATGGAATATTTCAAAAGTAATGACTCGAGGGAATCTTATTGCAATTCTTCTTTTCTCACTTGTAGTAGGCCTTTTGGCTCAGATTGGAATTCTTGCGTGTGGGATTGGAATTATTCTTACTATTCCATTTACATATACTGCGAATTACTTTGCTTATGAAGATGCTATTCAGCAAATAGAGCATGATGAAATCACTGAAATTGGATCTAAAAATGAATTTTAAAATTAAAAATATCAGTCTGAAACAACCATTATTGATGATGGTACTTTTGGCTTTGCTGGGAGTATTGAAATCATGTTATAGTTTTACCGGATCATCTCTTACAGATGAAAAAACGGTTCAGATCAACGAATTTCCCAATAATGCCCCTCTTGTAAACCCTGCATTGTCTCAGCAGTTTTCAACAGATATTCAGAACAGATTTTTACAGAGAACCACTCTGAAAGGAACAAAATCAAATCCTGATATTTTAATAGAAGGAGAAATTACAGACTATTCCATTGCACCTACTACGATCAGCTCCACTACGCAGACTAACCCCTCTGGAGGAGTGATACAGCAGGCTCAAAATAAACTTACAATTACGGTAAAAGTACATTATGAAAATAAAGTACACCCAGAATCCAGTTTTGACAGAACCTATTCCGATGAGGCTACTTTTAACAGCAGCTTGTCACAAAGTGATATCGAAAGTCAGCAGGTGAAAATTGTGAATGAAAGAATTATTAACAAGATTTTTAACGACATTGTAGCGAATTGGTAAGATGAATCCCAGAGTTTTAGAATTAATAAAAAATCCGAAAAATATTCAGTCAGAAGACCTAGGACTTTTGAAGGAAGAGATTCACGCATTTCCCTATATCCAAAATATCAGGGCACTTCACTTGTATGGAGTACATCTGTATGAAAAAGAAAATTATCAGAAAGAACTTTCAGTAACAGCGGCTTATACCACTGATAAAAAAATTCTTTATCAACTGATAAATGGGAAAATTCAGCAGGAAGTAAAACCGGAAGTAATTGAAGATAAACCATCTGTAATAGCTGCTGAAAAGCCAGTCAGATATAACTATAATGTTAAAGGTTTCCCGATAAAAAGAGACGAAACATCTCCAGCTTCGGAAAAAACCGAGACTGAAGAAAAGGAAGCATGCATAGTAGACACAGCCCAGGAGGTAAAACATCTTTATGTAAACGGAGAACGAAATAGAATTCTGTTCGAAGGAGAAGAAAATTTCCTTGATGAGACTAATTCTGAAACAATTGATCTTGAATCTACAATAGAATCAGGAACTTTGGTTACTCAGAAAAATGAACCTGAAGGTATTGAGCATGTTCAACAGGAATCAGATGAAGCACAACAGCAGGAAATAGAAGAAAATGCTGGTGAAGACTTTACTCCGGAGGTGGTCATTAGCGAAGAGCAGGTTGCTTCAGAAGAGGTAGAGGAAACTGTTGGAGAAGCAGAGCATCTAAGCTTTGAGGAAACAGAATCTATATTGCCGGAAACAAATATTGAAGAAAATATAGGTGAAGAACCAACAGAGGATGCAGAAGCTATTGCTAATGAAGAGATCCCTGTTTCTGAAATTGAAGAAGAGATCGCAGCAGAACCGGATGCTGAGCTAAGTTTCCATGGAACAGACGCATTCTTGCCGGACGTTAAAATTCAAGCCAATACTGAAGAGGTTACTGAAATTGTTGATATTCCTACTCTCAATGTAAATAAACATGAAGAGGAAATGAGACGACTGATCGAGGAGGTTGAGAAGAAAATGAAGGAAACTAAATCTGCTCCGCAAGAGGAACAGAAAGAGCCGGAACCTGCTGAAGATCACGAAATAAGCTTCGCAGAGACTCAAAGTTTTCATTTCTGGTCAACTGATCAGGAAAACTCAAATCAGCAGGAAGAGACCAAAGAAAAAGATGAAGAAGTACAGGACGAAGTAGCTGAACATACAGAACCGGAAATTGAAGCTTCAGCAGAAAAAGTTGTAGAAGAATCAGTTCCTGAAGTTCAGACTGCATGGAAACCAATGAGCCTTGAGTCTAATATGCCTGATTCTTTGATCAAGAAACCTGTAGAAACAGTGGTGTCTGTAAGCAATACTCCTATCAAAGAAGAAGTTCCTTCAGTAGAAACTATAGAATCTGTTAATGAGCCTGAAGCAATTGAGGAAGCTCCTGTTGTAGAAGACGTTCAGGTATCATCAGAAGAACAATCCGAAAACGCTGAGAAAATACAAGAAACTCTTGAAGCCGGTCAGAAAGAAGAAGTTCCGGTAATGAATGTTTCTTTCTTTGGTACAGATATTTCGAGCCTGAAAGTTGGTGAATCAAAGAAGGAAGATAAAGAAGAGCCTGTAAAAGAAGAACCGATGAAGGAAGCCGTAGTGGAAAGTACTCCTCAATCTTCAATCGATAGTAATGTTCCCGGATTTATCAATACATGGCAAAGCTGGTTGAAAATAGGCAGAACAGACGAAGTTGAAAAAGAAAAAGAAGAGATCAAAGAAAAGGCGATCGAAACCTTTATTGAAAATAATCCAAGAATCAGTCAGTTAAAAGAAGAAAGTACTTACGTTGTCAAAGAGAAAAATGACGATATTTCCCACTTAATGACGGAAACGTTGGCCAATCTTTATTTTGAACAGAAATTATATTCTAAAGCCATTAAAGCATTTGAAATACTGATCAAAAAACATCCGGAAAAGAAAGATTATTTCCAGACCAGAATTAAAGAGATCAAAGACTTTAGAAGTAAAAACTAAAATATAAAAAGGTACAGCTGTAAAAACTGTACCTTTTTTATTGTATTAGCTTGATGGAGCCTTTTTACCCCGAAGTTTTCTCCACGCTTTCCGTCCATAGATAATCACCAGAAACAATAAACCAATGGCCAGAATAGCGGCAATAATAGGTGCTACCATGGCAAGGATGGCCATAATACCAGCTCCTGCCGTTTCCGTAGTTCCTACTACGGAGTTTCCAAGCCCGCCTGTTGTTGCTGTAGAAGCAGCCCGTATTCCGGCAAAGCCGGTGCTTATGGTAGCTGCCGTTCCTCCACCGGCAATCAATGCCAGTGCCCACTGTGGAAAAGTTCCCAAATCCGCAAACTGACTGGCAAATAAGACTGAACCCGCTACAGTTGCCAAAGGAACAGAAACGGTATCCAATAAATGATCAACGAAAGGAATATAGTACGCAAGAATCTCAACCACAGTTGCAATTCCTGTTGTAATGAGTGCAGGTAAGCCTGCCAGCCATTCAAAATTTTCATTCATCGGAATCCAGTGAAAATAGGAAGCAAGGCTTACAGCAAACATAGGAAGGAAAACCCTGAAGCCTGTAGCTGCAGATAATCCGATGCCAATGAATGCACTAATGACATACGAGAGATAGGGAACTTGATCCAACATATTAATTTTCAGATTTATTGTTTCCTATAAAATTACAAAAAGTATGTGAGATGTTGTAAAGTTGAGGCGAAGGATTTTTAAGATTGAAATAAGGCATGACATTACCCGTAAAGGTAAAAAACTGCTTAATCAGTGAAATCTGCGTGAGAAAGCAAAGAAGTTAGCAATTATATCAAAAATCACTTTTTCTGTGCCTCACAAAGCTTAATAAACTGTGCTTCCACATCCTGAAATTTTGGAGGCATTTCAGAAGAAACCCAGAACAGCATGGCCATAGTCTTTTCTCCAAAAGCTTCCTTAAATAAGCTCTTATTTAATCGGTAGCACTCTCTTAATAATCTTTTGATACGGTTTCTGTGAACCGCTCTTTTAAAATATCTTTTAGAAACAGAAACTCCCAGTTTTCCATTTTCTACCGGAAGAGTGGGCTTATCTTTTAAAATAATAATTCTCAGATTTCCGGAAGTTCTCCACTTACCTTTTTCAAAAAGTAAACTGATCTCTGTGTTTTTTTTGAGCTTTTCCGCTCTGGGATATTGGGAATTCTGCATTAATCTTTTTTCACTAAATAATTAATCACTTCAGCAGCAGCATATAAACCGAAAATAGCTGGAATAAAGCTGATGGTACCATAAAATGATTTTTTGAAGTTGCTTCCATCAGTCATTTTCAGACTCTCTTCCTTTTGAATTTCATTGGAAAATACACATCGAATGCCTTTATTGATTTTTTCCTTTTTCAATCTTTTTCTTACCTGTTTAGCAAGGAAGCAGTTGTGGGTTTTACTGATGTCTCTTACCATTACCATGCTTGGATCCATTTTTCCGCCAGCGCCCATAGAGCTGACGATTTTGATCTTCCTCCTTCTTGCTGCCTTTATCAGACATATTTTTGGTGTTACACTATCGATGCAGTCAAGAACATAATCAAACTTTCCTGAATCAAGAACTTCATCCATTCTTTCCGGATTTAAAAATTCGTTGATTTTAATGAGGTTAAGCTCTGGATTGATGTCAAGTAGTCTTTCTGCAACCACTTCCACCTTATGTTGTCCTACCGTTGAACGTAAGGCAGGAAGCTGTCTGTTAATATTCGTAATGTCTACCGTGTCACCATCTACAATCGTCATATTTCCCACACCAGCTCTTGCTAGGAATTCTGCTGCAAAAGAACCTACTCCGCCCAGTCCTACTATCAGGAGGTTTGCTTTAATCAGCTTTTCCAATCCTTCTTCCTTCACCAAAAGTTCCGTTCTTTCCAGCCAGTATTTATCCATTTCTTATCGTGTGTAAATTTTCTAAAATTTGTTCGTTGAGATCATCCAAAGAAATTCCTTTTATTTCCGAAACTTTTAAGTACAATTCCTCGATCTTAAAATCTTCATTGTCTGTTTCTAAAAAGAATCTATCCAGTGGAGTGTTTTTTAAAATATCCTGCAAAGATAAATTATACAAAACAGCTTTTCCAAAACTCAGATAAAAATTATTGGCCAGAAGATCTCCCGCAATTTGCCTTTTTTTATTAAAACCATGAATAATCATGGGTTGTCCCGCCTTTTTTTTAAAGGAAATTACTTCATAAAATTTTCTGACACAATGTACAATAATAGGCTTTTTTACTTCATTGGAAATATGAATCTGTTTTAAAAAAACTTCTTCCTGAATTTTCTGATCAGTTGAAACAAGAGAATCGAGACCACATTCTCCAATGGCAAAACAATTCTGAAACATCATACTTTTCACCCAGTTCAACTGGTGTTCAATATTATCAGCATCAATATCATTGGGATGTATTCCTATTGAATAGGGGAAGTCTGGCGGGATTTGTTCAATATCCAGATTATAAATTCCGTCTCTGATATATTTTTTATGGTGGTGAAAATCAAAAAATTCCATAACCAAAAATACTACTATTTCGAATTAATATAAAATTATTAAACGATCGTTTATAAATGTGTTAAAAATTTCTTAACTTTACTCAAAGTACACTTTATGAAAAAAAAATTTACTGAAAAACAGATTCACATACTGGATATTGCAGAAGAATTAATTGCAAAGAAAGGGTACGAGGGAACTTCTGTAAGGGATATTTGCTCCAAAGCGAATATCAATGTCGCTATGATCTCCTATTACTTCGGTTCTAAGGAGAAAATGATGTCTTATCTCTATCAGTATAGGGTATTGAAGACCAGGGAAAACTTTTCAGAATTTGCTGATACGATTAAAGAAGGAAAACCGGAAATGCAGATGCGTGAAATGATAAAGTATATCGTTTCCCAACTGTTTAAATATAATTATTTTCATGGGTTTGTTACCCAGGAACTCCGTCATACAGAAAATCTAAAAGACGAATTGCTGGATTTTTATCAGTTGTTTGTAAAGAAACTGGATGAAGTCATTAAAAAAGGTGTTGCTTCCGGAGTATTTACCTTTACCCCAAAGCCGGAAGATATTCTTACCATGATTATCGGTTCTACCTTATTTGTGATCCGAAATAAAAACTTTTATGAACTTTACGTACCTAGTAAAAACGAAGAAGCCTATGCAAAAGAGGCCGAAAAAAAAGTGAGAATGAATCTTTTATTAAGTGTTTTTGCAATTTTGGGATACGCTGCAGACTAAAATTACGTTAAATATTCATAAAAAAAAATCTATTGACAAAAAAGTTATATTTTTGCAAATTAGTAAATCGGCTGTATAATCCGAAAACTGTTGAACTTTTTATATGAAAAAATATATTTTAGGTCTTTTTGCTGTAGCAGTGATCGCATCATGTGTTAGCCAGCAGGAAAGAGCAATGAAGAGTGCTGATAAAGATTTTATCTTAAAAGCTGCCAATGAAAACTTCGCTAAGAAAAAGTGGAAAAATGCATTGGCTCTTTATGACAGACTTGCAAACCTTGTAGCAGGAACGGATGATTTTCCTAATGTAGGTTTCAATACAGCTTACGCAAACTATTATGATAAGAGTTATAAACTGGCAGGACACCAGTTTAAAAACTTTGCGGTAAACTTTCCAAAAGATCCAAGAGCTGAAGAAGCTGCTTATATGTCGGCATTATGCTACTATGAGGGATCTATGGATTACAACCTGGATCAATCAAGTACAGAATTAGCAATTAATGAGCTTCAGGATTTCCTGAACAATTATCCAAATTCAGAAAGATCTAAGAATATTACTCAGCTTATTGATGAGTTGTCGTATAAATTAGAATTTAAAGCGTACGAAAACGGGAGACAATACTTTAGAATGGGTGATTACAAAGCTGTAAATGTAGCATTGGAAAACGTATTAGAAGACTTCCCGGGAACAAAACTTCGTCCGAAAATTTATGATTATATCATGAAGTCTCGTTATGAATTGGCTCTAAAGTCTGTTTATAACCTTAAAGATGAGCGTATTGAAAGTGCTTTAACCTATGTGAAAATGGTTGAAAAAGAAATGCCTAATACGGAAAACGCTAAGACTGCAGCTGATTTAAGAGTAAAACTGGAAAAAGAGAAAGCAAATTTTGTAGTGGTTAAAAAAGAAACCGAAGCAAGAATTGCATCCCTAACTGCCAGACAAAAGAAAGAAGCAGATAAGCTTGCCAACCAGAATAAAACTGAGCAACAGATCAAAGATCAGATTAGCAACGAAAAGCAAGCAAAGCAGATGCAGAGGGATAGTGCGGCACTTAAGACCCCTCCACCTGCAGCGACTTTCAAAATTAAAAGATAATTCGTAAATTTGCCATCTTAAAATAAAAATAATTTTCTCAAAATGAGTGTAAAAGATACAAAAGCAGAAGTAAATACTATTACTTACGACAAAGATAAGATTGAAGATAAAGTAGGTTCAATCTACGAAGCTATTGTTATCATGGGAAAGAGAGCAGAGCAAATCAATGCGGAGATCCGTACGGAGCTTCACAACAAATTGGATGAATTTGCTGTTCACAATTCTACATTAGAAGAGGTTTTCGAAAACAGAGAACAGATTGAGATCTCTAAGCATTACGAAAAACTTCCAAAGCCAACTTCAATTGCGATTGAAGAATGGTTAAATGAAGACGTATATTTTAGAAAAACAGAAGAAAGAAAGTAATTTTCTGTCTTTTTTATAAACAAAGGTCATAAAAGAATTAATTTTCTTTTATGACCTTTGCTGTTTTAAACCCTGATTGTGGGAAAAAATAAGTATTTTAGTATTTCAAAAAATTAAAGCTAAATGAGTGTTTCCGGTAAAAAGATCCTTATTGCCGTTTCTGGAGGAATTGCAGCCTATAAAGTTCACTTTCTGATAAGAGACTTTATAAAAAAAGGAGCCGAAGTACAGGTGATTATGACCCCAGATGCAGAACATTTTGTAACTAAATTAAGCTTAGCTACATTATCAAAGAAACCTGTTTATTCCGACTTCTATGGAGATAATGGAACCTGGAATAGCCATGTGGAAATGGCTTTATGGGCAGATGTAATGATCGTAGCTCCGTGTACGGCTAATACTTTGTCTAAAATGATTCATGGAATGTGTGATAACCTTGTTATTGCAACGTATATGTCTGCAAAATGTCCGGTATTTATTGCCCCTGCAATGGATCTGGATATGTATGCACATCCTTCCACGAAGAAGAATTTAGAACAGGCAGAAGGTTACGGACATATTATTATTCCAGCCGAAAATGGAGAGCTGGCAAGTGGTCTGATTGGACAAGGAAGGATGGCTGAGCCAACCACCATTTTTGGAGCTGTTGAAAGCTACATTTCAAGTCACTCTGCTGATAAAAGCCTTGAAGGTAAAACTGTTTTAATCACTGCCGGGCCTACTTATGAGGCTATTGATCCGGTAAGGTTCATAGGGAATCATTCTTCAGGGAAAATGGGATTCTCTTTGGCAGAAGAAGCTTCTAAAAGAGGCGCAAAAGTGATTCTGATCTCAGGGCCAAGTACACAAACTCTTCAGGATAAAAAGATAGAATTACATAAAGTTACTTCTGCAAAAGAAATGTTGGCTAAAGTATTTGAATTCTATGACAGAATAGACATAGGAATTGCAAGTGCTGCAGTTGCCGATTATGCACCAAAGGATGTCGCTAAGGAAAAAATCAAGAAAAATGATGATAACCTTACCATTGAATTGGTGAAAAATCCTGATATCCTTAAAACAATGGGTGAAAAGAAAACCCATCAGTTTTTAGTAGGATTTGCTTTGGAAACTCAGAATGAAGAAGAAAATGCCAAAGGAAAACTGGAAAAGAAAAACCTTGATATGATTGTCTTAAACTCTTTACGCGATGAAGGAGCAGGGTTTAAAAACGATACCAATAAAATTAGAATATTCACCAAGACAGAGAAAAAAGAATTTGACCTGAAATCGAAAGGCGAAGTGGCAAAAGATATTCTCAATTTTGTTGAATCTCAGCTTTTAAAATAATTTTAATAAATTTCCGTTTTCAATTTTTAATAGACAATGAAATCGTCAGAACTTATAAAGGCAATATCCATGGGGATAGTACGATTACATAGGACATTTAAAAAACAATAAGCATCTCTATATGAAAAAAATTATAAGTTTATTTTTTCTGTTATTTATCTTTAATCTTGGTTTCTCCCAGGAGTTGTTGGCCAATGTGGTGGTAAATTCTCAAAATATAGGGGGAAGTAACAAGCAGGCTTTTAAAGCGTTGGAGAAAAGTCTTAGAGACTTTATCAACAACACAAGCTGGACAGGTAAGAAATTGCAGAATTTTGAAAAGATAAAATGTAATTTTTCCATTGTCATTGCTGAAAGAGATGTAAACAAATTTAAAGGTAATATTGTTGTTCAGGCAGTACGTCCGGTATTTAATACAACCTATGAATCTCCTTTGTTGAATTTTCAGGATCAAAGATTTGCCTTTGAATATATTGAGAACGAAAACCTTATTTTCAACGAAAGACAGTTTTCCGGAAAGAACCTTACAGATGTCATCAGTTTTTATATTTATCTTATTTTGGGGTATGATGGGGACAGTTTCCAGTCTATGGGGGGAACCCCATGGTTTTCAAAAGCTCAGCAGATTGCCCAAAACTCACAAAACAGAAACTATGAAGGCTGGAATACCATTAATGAACCAAGAAGCCGTTCTATCTTGATCAATGAAATTATGAATCCCAATTGGAGTCAATTGAGATCTACCATATACACTTACCACAGATCCGGAATGGACAACCTGTTCAACCAGGATCAAATTCCTGCCAAAAAAGTGATTTTTGATGCATTGATGCAGCTTAAAATGTATGAAAATACATTCCAGCAAGGAACTTTCTTTAATCTTTTTATGGATACTAAGAGCGATGAGATCTTCAATGTTTTCAATTCAGGAAGTAATGGTGGACTTATTCTTAACGATCTCAAGCAAAATATGATGATTCTTGCTCCCAAACATACTGATAGTAAATGGAGTAAATGGAAGAGCTAAAGATTGATAAAGAGAATATCGAACAGATTATTGATAAAACCCTCAGTTTTTGGATAGAGCATAAACTCAACCAACTTCCATGTGATATCGAAGATAAAATGCTTGCTCCGGTTCAGCCTGATGAAGAATGGAAGTTCTGGATTCCCATTGAAAGTACCGTTACTGATACTGAACTTCAGGAGCTGGAAACAGAAACCGGGTTTGTTTTTCCTGAAGATTTTAAAATATTCCTGAAATACAAGCATTTTTATGAACTTCAGATCGCAGAAGTTTCCTTTTGCTCACATCCTCTGAGCACATGGAGAGCCTGTTTGCGTGAAATGATGTTTGATACCTATCCAAAAGAATTTCTTTTTGATAAAGGATATGTACCCTTTGCCATATACAGTGACTGGGGGTTACTGTGTTTTGATACCCATAACAATAATACGATTGTTCGTTGGGATCATGAAATTGAGGATTCTTTTGAGTATCAATACAAAAACTTCCATGAGCTGTTGACCGAAATTTCAAAAGCATAGATCTCTATATTTTATAGCTTTCTTTCATTTCTGTTTTCGTTAAAAAAACTTATTTTTACAATCAATATTAATATCTGATAAAAACACGGATCATCCATGCTTTCAAGAATTTACATTAAGAATTTTGCCCTTATCGATACCCTTGATGTATCGTTGCATAACGGTCTTCAGGTAATTACCGGAGAAACCGGAGCTGGAAAATCCATTATTTTGGGTGCATTGCGACTTATCCTGGGGGAAAGAGCCGATGTAAAATCAATCTCAAAAGCAGAAGAAAAAAGCATTGTTGAAACGGAATTTGCACTGAACAATCAATTCAAGAAATTTTTCATTGAAAACGATCTTGATTATGAATTGCAAACTATTATCAGAAGAGAAATATTGCCCTCAGGGAAATCCCGGGCATTTATTAATGATGTTCCGGTGACATTAGATATTCTTAAAGAGCTTTCTTCTCAGCTAATTGATATCCATTCTCAATTTGAAACATCCAATCTTTTTACTTCAGAATATCAGTTTAAAATTATTGATGGTCTTTCTGGAAACAAAAAGATGATAGAAGATTATCAGCAGGAATTTTCAGAATTTCAGAATCTGAAAGTATTGCTTAAAAAGCTTAAAACACAACTTTCGGAAGCTAATAAAGAAAGTGATTATAAAGAATTCTTACTCAATGAGCTTGAAGAATTAAAACTGGATGATGTAGATTACGAAGATATTCAGAATCAGTTATCTATTCAGGAAAATGCAGGGATGATCTCAGAGAATGTTGGTCAGATCCTTTCCAGGTTCCATCAGGAAGAAATCGGAATTCTTTCATTTTTCAATGAAGCAAAAGCTAAGCTTTCCAGAATTGCCGGTATTTCAACCAGTTTTGCAGAGCTGGATCAAAGGCTTGAAACTTCATTTGTAGAGTTGAAAGATATTATTTCTGAATTGGAACATGAAGCCGAGAAATTGGAGATCAATCCTGAAAATCTTCTTGTTCTTACTGAGTTGAATAACAAGATCAATGCTTTATTCCTTAAACATAATGTTTCGGATCTTCCTGAACTGATTGAGATCAGAAATGAATTGGCTGGCGATCAGAAAGGAGCTTCAGAACTTGAAGCTCAAATTGTTGAAACTGAAGATAGTATTTCTAAGAAAGAAAAGTCACTTCAGATTCTTGCCGAAAAACTTTCTAAAAACAGAAAAAAGAATGTTCCTGTTTTCATCAAAAAAGCAGAAGGACTTTTGAAAAAGCTAGGTCTTGAAAAAGCCAGAGTAGATATAGAATTAGTAGATACAGAAGAATTTAATCAATTTGGAAAAGAAAGTATTCAGCTTTTATTCCAGGCAAATTCAGGATTTCCTTTGAAACCTATTCAGACAGCCATTTCCGGAGGAGAAAGATCAAGGGTAATGTTGGCGGTAAAAAAGATTATTGCAGAAAGTGACGAATTACCAACATTGATTTTAGACGAAATTGATACCGGAGTTTCAGGAAAAGTAGCCGAAGAAATTGGAAACCTTATGCGCGAAATGTCTGAAGATATGCAGCTTATTGTTATTTCTCACCTGGCGCAGGTAGCAGCTAAAGGAAACGATAATTATAAAGTGGTAAAACAGGATATTGCAGGGAAAACCCAATCTACCATCATTCCTTTAAGTGATGAAGAGAAGCTGAATGAAATTGCTCAGTTGCTTTCAGGAAGTAAGATTACTGAAGCAGCACTTGCTCAAGCTAAAGAACTTATTGGCTAAAAAGCCAATAAAAAAGAGACTGCCTTTTGGAACAGTCTCTATATATTTTGAAAGCTAAGTTTTCTTATTTTAAGAATTTAAGACAGGCTGCATTGACGTTTTTGCCATCCGGGGCAAAAGCATTATTTACAGTTGCATCAGAGCTTATAGCTGCTGGTAGATATTTGGAACCATCATACATCTTCTCAAAAATAAAGTAATCATACCAAACTTCTCCTTTATTGTTTTTGCAGGCAATTGCTGCCATAAATGATTTTTTAATAATTTCACCGTGATCTCCTCTTACAATATAAATTTTCTCGAATGGAAATAGAGCCTTGAGGGCATTGGGTGCATTTTCTTTAAAAGCTACTTTAGCGGCTTTCAGTACTTCGGCTTCCAATTTAGGATCATTTATAACACTTTTAGGAAAACAATCACCTGCCGCTATTTTTATTTCTTTTGGAACGATCATATCAATTTCACCAACAGCAATAGGTTTGTACTCAAAACCTGTGGCATCACCCATCATAACTGGTACCAATTCTACCTTTAATTTGTGAGTTCCGGGAGTTAGCAATTCTTGTTTTTCAAGAAGTGTACGATATATACTTTCACCAAAAAAGTTCTTATCAGTACCATCATTTAATTCCATTCTATAGGTTGGCAATCCTGTCATTGATGTGGGCTCAAAATATTCACCATGGCTTGTTCCGCCAATCATTTTTCCATCAAAATATACCAGGAATGCAATTTTACAACGGCCAAAAGCACTTTTGTTCGCGTTAATTTCTTTAGGTTTTTTGCCGCTTTCTGCCCATTGTATCATCGCGCTGTTGGCCGGAGAATTAGCCATGAATGCTCGGACTGATAAATTATCTCCAAGGGTGTAAGTCTTGATGTATTTAGCTTCAGGAAGTGTGCGATCAAAATCATCGTTTGAAAAACAGACTTCTCCAATATGATTTTGGTATTGTGGAAAGTCAAGCTTTTGTTCAGGGAAGAGCTCCAATTTATCTTTGGACGCTAATTTGTCTTTTAATTTTCCCAGCAATTGAGCATGACAGTTTAATGAGAGGGCTATAAAAGCCCACAAAAACATTTTTTTCATGGATATTAATTTTTTATAATAATGCCACTTTATGTGGATTAATGTTGTAAAAGTAAGTAAAAAATGAGATTGTTTCTGTTAAATTAAAGTGTTGTTTTAGGTAATTAGTAATTCATACTATAATCAATTGAGAAAGCAGGAAATAGCAAAAAGCCACAGAGAAAATCTGTGGCTTCTTGCTATTTAATCTATGTTTCTAAAATTATTTTAAACTACCTACCATATCTTCAGGTTTTACCCATTCATCAAATTGTTCAGCAGTTAAAAGTCCGAGATTAACGGCTTCTTCTTTTAATGTTGTTCCATTTTTATGAGCTGTTTTAGCAATTTTTGCTGCATTTTCATATCCGATATGAGTATTTAAAGCGGTTACGAGCATTAAAGATTTGTCTACAAGCTCTTTAATTCTCTCGTGGTTTGGTTCAATACCTATAGCACAATGATCATTGAATGAAATACATGCATCCGCAATAAGCTGTGCAGATTGAAGGAAGTTGTAAGCCATTACGGGTTTGAAAACATTCAGTTCGTAATTTCCCTGAGTTCCTGCAAATGAAATGGTAGTATCGTTTCCTAGAACCTGAGCACAAACCATTGTCATTGCTTCATTTTGTGTAGGATTTACCTTTCCGGGCATGATAGAAGATCCAGGTTCATTTTCTGGAATATGAATTTCACCGATTCCGGAACGTGGTCCGGAAGCCAATAATCTGATATCCTGAGCTATTTTGTATAAAGAAACCGCAAGCTGTTTTAATGCACCATGGCTTTCAACGATCGCATCGTGGGCAGCCAGTGCTTCAAATTTATTTTCAGCAGTAATAAACGGATGATTGGTAAACTTTGCAATGTATTCCGCAACTTTTACATCATAACCAGCTGGTGTATTCAATCCTGTTCCAACTGCAGTGCCACCCAAAGCTAATTCAGAAAGGTGAGGTAATGTATTTTTTAAAGCTCTTAGTCCAAACTCCAATTGTGCAACATAACCGGAGAATTCCTGTCCTAAAGTCAATGGAGTAGCATCCATCAGGTGAGTTCTTCCGATTTTTACTACATCTTTGAAGGCTTTGGCTTTTTCAGCAAGCGTATTTTTTAACTTTTCAACGGCCGGAATGGTTACTTCCACTACTTTTTTATACGCTGCAATGTGCATGGCAGTAGGGTAGGTATCGTTGGACGACTGAGATTTATTCACATCATCATTCGGATGAATTTCAGATTTCTCGCCCAAAGTTCCGCCGTTATTAACGTGAGCACGGTTGGATACCACTTCATTGACATTCATGTTCGATTGGGTTCCGGAACCGGTCTGCCAGATGACCAAAGGAAATTGATCATTTAGTTTTCCTTCAAGAATTTCATCACAAACTTTCGCGATCATATCTCTTTTTTCAGAGGATAGCACTCCCAAATCAGTATTTGTATAAGCCGCAGCTTTCTTTAAATAAGCAAAAGCTTCAATGATTTCATGAGGCATAGATCCCTCAGGGCCAATTTTGAAATTGTTTCTTGAACGTTCTGTCTGTGCACCCCAAAATTTATCTGCAGGTACCTGCACTTCTCCCATGGTGTCTTTTTCTATTCTGTAATTCATTGTGGTTGAAATTTTATAGTCTTTTTAATTCTGAAGCCACTTTTTACCTTTTTATGGATTCATTATTTGATTAGTATAAAGGTACTTATAAACTCAAAAACTCGCAATTTATAATCATTATAAATATCAATTTTAATGACTGATTTTACTCATATTTTTTTAATGGAAGCCGTATTTTTGTACAAACAAAAAATTGAATGGACTTTAGATATCAGGATCCGTATCCAATTCAGAAAGATGATACGGTGTACAAAAAGCTTACATCAGATTATGTAAAGGTTGAAAAACTGGGCGACAGAGAAATTTTAACAGTTGACCCGAAGGGATTGGAATTACTGGCTGAAGAGGCTATGGCAGATGTTTCTTTTATGTTGCGTTCTTCCCACCTGGAAAGCCTTAAAAGAATCATTGATGATCCTGAAGCTACCGACAATGATAGATTCGTTGCTTATAACTTGTTACAAAATGCTGCTGTAGCAGTGGAGGGAGCTCTTCCTTCTTGTCAGGATACAGGAACTGCAATTGTAATGGGTAAAAAAGGAGAAAACGTATACACAGGAGTGGATGATGGTGAATTTTTAAGCCGTGGAATCTTCAATACCTATCAAAAAAGAAATTTAAGATATTCTCAAGTAGTTCCTTTGACTATGTTTGATGAGAAAAATTCAGGATCAAACCTACCGGCACAGATCGATATCTATGCTAAAAAAGGAGATTACTATGAGTTTTTATTCTTAACAAAAGGTGGAGGGTCTGCAAATAAAACATTCCTATATCAAAAGACAAAATCTTTATTGAACGAGAAATCTCTTGAAGAATTCATCAAAGAAAAGATTTCTGATCTTGGAACGGCTGCTTGTCCGCCTTATCACTTAGCTTTGGTAATTGGAGGAACTTCAGCGGAAGCAAACCTTGCTGCAGTAAAGAAAGCATCTGCAAAATATTATGACAATCTTCCAACAGAAGGAAATGAAGCAGGCCAGGCATTCAGAGACCTTGAATGGGAAGCTAAAGTTCAGAAAATCTGCCAGGAGAGTGCGATTGGAGCACAGTTTGGAGGGAAATACCTTACACACGATGTAAGAGTAATCAGACTTCCTAGACACGCTGCTTCTTGTCCGGTAGGAATGGGAGTGTCATGTTCTGCAGATAGAAATATCAAAGGAAAAATTACAAAAGACGGAATCTTCCTTGAGCAATTGGAGCAAGATCCAAAGAGATTCTTACCAGCTACACCACCGCATCTTGAAGAAGCAGTTGAAATTAATTTGAATAAGCCAATGCCTGAAATCCTGGCTGAGCTTTCAAAATATCCAATCAAAACAAGGTTAAAGCTAAACGGAACATTGATTGTAGCAAGAGATATTGCTCACGCTAAGATCAAAGAAATTATCGATAGTGGAAAACCAATGCCGGAATATTTCAAAAACCACCCGATTTATTACGCAGGGCCAGCAAAAACACCGGAAGGAATGGCTTCAGGAAGTTTTGGGCCTACTACTGCAGGAAGAATGGATGTATATGTGGATGAATTCCAGAGCCATGGTGGAAGTATGATTATGCTTGCAAAAGGAAACAGAAGTAAAGATGTGACCAATGCTTGTAGCAAATATGGAGGTTTCTACCTTGGATCTATCGGTGGCCCAGCTGCTATTCTTGCAAAGGATAATATTGTATCCGTAGATGTAGTAGACTTCCCTGAATTAGGAATGGAAGCCGTAAGAAAGATCGAAGTAAAAGACTTCCCTGCATTCATCATTACTGATGATAAAGGAAATGATTTCTTTGCAGATCTGGCTCATTAATCAGAATAAAATGGTCTTGAGTGTGGAGATACAAGATGTTGTCTAAACCTTAAATCTCCACTCTCATAGGCTTATAATCTATATAGAATTAAAATAAATTAAAAAATAGAGCCTGTATCTTTTGTGTAAAAAAGAAAAAAGCTTTATTTTTGCCTAAAATCTTTAAGAGAATGATAACTATTTTATCAGCATTTTGGCCGTTTTACCAGTTCCTTTGGACTGTATTTTTCATTACTATGTTCTTAGTAGGATTCTGGTGTATTTTTATGTTCTTCGGATTAGTTATCCCAATGTGGCTGACTGAAGGTTTGAAAGAGTACTTCGGAAAAGTGAAGCCTTTCGATCCTGAAGATATCAGAAGAAAGCTTATTACTGAGCAGGAAGGCGTAGAAACAATCTACAGCCAGCCTAAAGGAAACGGACCTTTCCTTCACGATCACGGACATCATCATTAATTGATTGTCATTGCTTTTTCACCTGAATTCTGAAAAAGTAATATCAAAGCAAAACAACATATATAAACCGCTTAATTTTTTTAAGCGGTTTTTCTATTTATTATTTCTCAGATGCTCCGGTGATACCCCAAATTTTTTCTTAAATGCCCGGGTAAAATTCTGAAGATATTCATATCCGCATTCAATCGCGATTTCTTTGATCATAATTTTCTTATCCGTAATGAGTTTTCGGGCTCTCAGCATTCTCAATTCTGAAATATAGTGTGTAATTGTAGTATGATATTCAGCTTTGAATTCTTTTCTGATGAGGTTTTGGTTATACCCCACCAATTTTCCAATTTCTTCAGCTTTTATGTTCCTGTGATAATTTTCATCAATAAATTTTTTAATGATTGCAGGAGTTTTTGAAGTTTGTTCCAAATTATTTTTGTCATTAAACTGCTCAAAGATGAGAATAAGCAGTTTAATAATCTTTGCTTCTATAAAAAGCTTTTGCATTACTCCCTTTTTAGAGTAGCTTAAAATCTCTTTTATAATGATGTGCATTTCAACAGTCATGTTCGGAGGAGTGGCTTTTTGGAGAAAAATAAAATGATTATGGATCATATTTTCCAAAATTTCAGTCCCTTCTCGGTTAGATTCAGGGTTGATAAGGTTTGAAATATATTGATAGTTAAGCTGAATTTGAAGATATTTCAGACTTTCTTCAGTGTCTGTCCATAATACAGCTTTGCTTTTCTGAGGAGAATAGTGAAGGATATACTGGTTTTTTTTAAATACTATTGAAGTATCACAATCATAAGCCTTGAGATGAATATCTGAGCTTAATAAAAAAAGAAGATTAAAACTTGAAAAGTTTTCAAAAATATATGATTCTGAAACCTGCTCAGAATCCGATGTATCCTGCAGCATAATTTCAATATTCTCAGATTTGAAGATCATGTTATTTTTCTGTTGATTCCCCATACAACACATTTTTACGATCATAATACGGCTTAAAGTACTTTCAATAGGATAACTAAAAGTTGGAAAATGATAACCCAGTATTAATTCCCTAAAGTACTTTTGCGCAAAATTAAATTAAATTTAGAATAATTAAAAATAATAATAATGATTGGAGATTTATATTTTGCAGTACGAAACCTTGGAATTGGGTTATTGTTGATGATGGGAAGCGCTTTGAATGCACAGCAGCAAGGCTGTACCAATACAATTCCCGGGAGTAATACTGGAGATTTGGGATGTGTTAGTTTTACTTATCGAGGTCAGTCGGTTAATTATATTACAGTAAGAGCGGGAGATGGAAATGTCTGGTTGATGCAGAATCTTGGAAGCGAAAGAGTTGCCGAATCATTAGATGACGAAAAATCGTATGGAGATTTGTTTCAATGGGGGAGATGGGATGATGGACATCAGCTGAGAAACTCTTCCACAGTGTCTTCACCTACTGATAATACTCCCAATGGATTACAAGGATCTGGAGCTTTTGTCACGGGCGCTCCAGCGTGGTGGGATACTAACGGAGCAGATGATAAATGGATAGGAACAGGACTGGCAGATATTACAGAAACAGTAGGAGTAGATCCTTGTAAGGCAATTGGCTCAGGCTGGAGGCTTCCTTCTCAGACAGATTGGGGAAATATTGTTCAGGCTGAGAATATTATTTCTACGGTAAAAGCTTATGGTGGTAATTTAAAGTTGCCAATGGGAGGCTACCGTGGTTCAGACGGAGGCTTTACGTTTGTAGGAAAAAGAGGATACTTCTGGAGTTCTACGCCAACTGGAATCGGAGGAAAATACCTGTATGTAGGAGGAGTTGTGAATGCTGCTGCTGGAGCACCACGAGGGCAAGGTGCATCAGTAAGATGTATGAAAGCTCAGGAGGAATTAGGAACAGCAGATATTCGTCTGAAAAGAAATTCAGTGGATGTATATCCAAATCCTGTTAAAGGAATTCTTACGGTTAAAAGTGAATCTGAAATTAAAGAAATAAAGATTATAAATGCTATAGGACAAAATGTATTTACTTCATTATCAAATGATAATATTGATATGAACAGCCTGCCCAAAGGAACCTATATGATAGAATTAAAATTAAAAAACGGAGAGTCTGTGGTAAAGAAAATTATGAAAGATTAATTTTTTTAACATTTGAATCAATATATCTGATTGATTTCCGTTACATACGATATAGTTCATTACAATTACTTTTATTGAAAGGCTCATGGAATTTTTTCATGGGTCTTTTTTGTTATTTATTGAATCAAAATAAAATAAAATCAACACTGCAAAAAGAAATTAATATTATATTCGATAAAAATAAAGACATGAAAAAATTTTATTCTGTTGTTTTGATGTTCATTACAATGGTGGTTTTTGGGCAGATCAATTATACGATTTCTCCCCAGCCATTTAATGAAACGGATGCAATTACGTTAACAATTCCTGGGAATCAGATTGATGAATCGGCTTGGGGAGTCACCAATAATTCAATTTATATCTGGTCATGGTCTTTTGATACAAACTATCAGAATAGCCAGGATTGTCCTACCCACGGAAGCTGGAACAATTCCAATGACCTAAATAAACTTAGTTATAACCCTGGAACAGACACTTATTCGTTAATATTAACACCAACGGCTTTCTTCGGAAGAACGGGAATCGGAAGATTTGGGTTTTTAATAAAAGATAAAACCGGAGCACATCAGACTTCGCCGGATATTTTTGTCAATGTAGGAGTTTTAAACTTAAACTTAACCAATCCTGCGGCGAATAGTCTTACAACAGTTCCAACAGGAAATTCCATCAATATTACAGCAAGTACAAATGTTAATGCTACTTTTCAACTTAAAGCCAATGGAGTAGTCGTGAATACTGCTTCTGTTCCTTCCCAGGCTTATTCTTTTAATTATACGGTCTCACAAGATGCCAATATGGAACTGATTGCAACAGAGGGTGGAAGTTCCAAAAGTTCAACATTTATTCTACAGGTTCCCCGGAATGTAATTTCTGAAGCTATTCCGAACTGGATCAGACAGGGAATAAACTATAGTCCAACAGATCAAACCAAGGTGGGGCTCGCTCTGTATGCACCTCATAAAAACTTTGTTCATGTGATCGGAAGTTTTAATAATTGGGTGGTGAATGATACCTATCTGATGAAAAGAGATACCACAAATCCGGATCTTTACTGGATCGAATTGAACGGATTGACTCCACAACAGCTGTATACATTCCAATACAGAACAAATGACATGAAAAAAGTAGCAGACCCTTATTCGTCTCAGATCTTATCTCCTTACGATGATCCATGGATCTCTGCGGCTACTTATCCTAATCTTCCTGCGTTTCCTGCGGGACAGAACTTTGAGGTTTCAACATTCAAAACGGGGCAAACTCCTTACAATTGGCAGATGACTAATTTTCAAAGACCAGCTAAGGAAGATCTTATAGTATACGAGCTGCTCTTGAGAGATTTTACACAGGAAAAAAACTGGCAGTCTCTGATTAATAAAATTACCTATTTAAAAAACTTAAAGATCAATGCAATTGAATTACTGCCCATCATGGAATTTGATGGGAATCTTTCGTGGGGATACAATACATCTTTTCATTATGCCTTAGATAAAGCATATGGAACTCCTGAAAAATTCAAAGAATTTGTTGATCTCTGCCATCAGAACGGAATCGCAGTTATTCTGGATGTAGCCTTTAATCATGCGACCGGGCGCTCTCCTTTAGCCAGGCTTTGGAATATAGATCCTGATGGAGATGGTTACGGTGATGTAGCTCCGGATAATCCTTACTTCAATCAGGTTCCTAAACATTCCTATAATGTGTTCAACGATTTTAATCATACAAGTCCTTCAACGCAATATTACGTTGAGAGGTGTCTTCAGCAGTGGTTGACAGAATATCATATTGACGGATTCCGTTGGGATTTGACAAAAGGGTTCACTCAGAACTGTTCTGAAAATGATGAAAACTGTACCAATGCCTATCAACAAGATAGAGTGGATATTATGAAAAACTATGCTGACAGGCAATGGGCACTTGATCCGAATTCATATATGATATTTGAACATCTTGGAACTGATGCTGAAGAACAAGAATGGGCTAATTATAGAGTGGCTGAAGGAAAAGGAGTTATGCTTTGGAATAAACAAACTGAACCTTATAATCAGAATACAATGGGATATAAGGAAAACAGCAGCTATGATCGCATGAATCATAGCCTTCATGGTTTTATCAATATGCGTGCTGTAGGATATGGTGAGAGCCATGATGAAGAAAGGCTGATGTTTAAAAATCTGGCCTATGGAGCAGTCAACGGGAGTTATAGTGTAAAAAACCTGAATACAGCTTTAGAAAGAATGAAAACTTTCGGTGCTACATTTTTTACTATTCCTGGCCCAAAGATGATCTGGCAGTTTGGAGAATTAGGCTATGAATTCAGCATCAACAGATGTGCTGATGGGAGCATTAATAATGGATGCAGAACAGATGAAAAACCTATCGCTTTCACATTAGGATATGATACTGATGTCAATAGAAAGGCTGTTTATGATACCTGGGCGAAAATTATCGACATCAGAAATACAAATCCGGTGTTTAAATCTAAGACCTATAGCATCGAATCAAATAATCTCACCAATGATCCTGATGGGCTGATTACAAGGATTTATATATATGACAGCACTCTCAACGGGATGAAAAATGTAGTAGTTCTTGCGAATTATTCCACTTCTGTACAAAATGTTGTGCCTTATTTCCCTTATGCTGGTCAGTGGAAAAACCTGATGGATGATACGATCTCAAACATTAGCTCTACAATCGCTCCGATTACTTTACAACCTGGAGAGTTCAGGATTTTTGGAAATTATGCCGGAGCTTTATCGACCTCTGATGTAAATGCTGTTAATAAATTATCTCTTCAGGTTGCAAACAATCCGATAAAAAATGGTTCTGTACAATTAATTTTTAACAAAGCCAAAAATGGAGAAATTACCATCTTTGATATCAGTGGTAAAAAGGTGGATACATTCAAACTGGATAAAGAGAATGGTATTTTTGAACGAAAGATCAATTATCCACCGGGAACTTACCTGGTTCACCTGAAATCAGAAAGTGGAATGGCTATTCAAAAGATGATTGTAAAATAAATACAAAGGGCAAATCAATAGATTTGTCCTTTTTTCTTCATAGTAATGAGGTACTTTTTGCAGATTTGAAAAATTAGTCTACCTTTGCACTAGATTTATCAAGAAAGGTGGAGGGATTTGGCCCAATGAAACCTTAGCAACCTGCATGATTCCAGAAATGTAAAGGTGCTAATTCCAACCCTAAGGGGGAGATAAGTGAAGTCAATATTTCTTATATGAATTCCATTTTCTTGAAGTCTTGTATAGCTGCAGAATAACCTGCAGAAGAATATTAATTAATTGGCAAGAACAAAGATGAAAAAATTAAGCACCGCCGTATTACTGCTAGGGACAATTTTGGTCGCAGCTCAGGAGCAAGAGGAAAAAGGAAAACAAATCGAAGATATTATCATCGTAGGAAACCGTAACGTTAAAAGAACAAAGCTGGAAACACCGGTTCCTGTAGATGTTATCAATATCGATAAAGTTCAAAGATCATCTCCACAAATGACAGCTCAGGATCTTCTTAATTATGTGATCCCTTCATTTAATTCGGTAAGACAATCTGCATCTGACGGAACAGAGCACATTGATCCTGTAACATTAAGAGGAATGGGGCCGGATCAGGTTTTAGTATTGCTTAACGGAAAAAGAAGGCACACAACATCTCTTGTCAACTATCAGAATACCGTAGGAAACGGCTCTGTAGGAACAGATTTAAGTACCATTCCTGTTATTGCTATTGAAAAAATAGAAGTGCTAAGAGATGGTGCGGCAGCACAATATGGTTCTGATGCTATCGCTGGAGTTATCAATATTATTTTGAAAAAAAATGCAGGAGCTTCAGCAAGTTTAACCTATGGATTAAGCGGAAGAAATGATGGTGATACTTACCAGGCGGGGGTAAATTATGGAACTTCTTTGGGAAAGAATGAAGGGTTTATCAATCTTTCATTACAGCTAAGCCACAGAGGAAAAACTACAAGAACTCAAAATCATGGTTTGGATATTTTTGGAGATAATTTTGCCTATGAATTTGCTGGAGATGATGAAGCTATAAAAGCAGCCATAGCTGCGGATGATGCAAAAATTAAAGAGTATGGATTAACAAGAGATGATTTTAATTTCCAGATCGGAGATGCCCAGATTAGACAGGGACAATTGTTCTTCAATTCAGAATATCCTTTGAATGAAAACTTTAAATTCTATTCTTTTGGAGGTTTCAGTATTAAAGAAGGAAAAGGATATGGCTTCAGAAGACTTCCCAATGAAACTTCTAATATTGTAAAAGAAATCTATCCTTACGGTTTTCAGGCAGTTTTGAACTCTCAGATTTATGATATTTCCTATGCTGTAGGTGCTAAATATAATGTAAATAACTGGCTGATTGATCTGAGTAATACCTTTGGGAATAATACCTTCAATTATAACGTAAGCAATACCAATAATGCATCTTTGGGAATAAAGTCACCCACTCGTTTTTATGCAGGAGCACATAGTTTTTTGCAAAATACGGTGAATCTTGATGTTTCAAAAAAAATAAAGAACTTCAATGTTGCCTTTGGAGGAGAATTCAGATTTGAACAATACCAAATTAAAGCAGGAGATCAGGCTTCTTATACTCAATATGATGTAAACGGTAATGTAGCGACAAAAGGCTCTGCAGTGATTGGAGCAGGAGGCTCACAGTCTTTTATAGGTTTTTCACCGGATAATGCTTTGAAAAAAAACAGACATTCAACAGCCGTATATGCTGACCTTTCCTATGATTTAGATAAAAAACTGAATATTGATGCTGCTGCAAGATTTGAAAACTACTCAGACTTTGGAAGCACCCTGAACGGGAAGCTGGCGGTAAGATATGAATTTATAAAAAATTATGCAGTAAGAGCAGCAGTCGGAACCGGATTCAGAGCACCATCGCTTCAGCAGCAGTATTTTAATAACTCTTTTGCAGATATTTCTACCTCAGGAGAGGGAATTGTAAGGAAAGGAATCTTTAATAATGACAGCCAAGCCGCCCAGGTTCTTGGATTTGATAAATTAAAGCAGGAAACATCCGTCAATGGAAGTGCAGGATTTACCTTACAACCTGTCAAAGGACTATTCATTACGGTAGATGGATATATCATTAAAGTAAAAGACAGAATTGTCATTACCAGCAATATTACAGATTCCAGATTATCTGATCCTAAAGTAGTAGGAGAAGGAAATGCGGTGGAAAGTGGCCGATTCTTTGCAAACGCCATTGATACCGAAACGAAAGGTGTAGATGTAGTAGTTTCTTATGATTGGAAGCTGGCAGGAGGAAACTTAAATATTAACCTTGCAGGAAATTATACCGAAACAAAAATTACAGATTTTCACTTCCCTGAAAATCTGGGAACTCCTCAAAATGAATTCTTTGGCCCGGATCAGATCAATATTATTGAAACCTTATCACCCAAAACAAAAGCATCATTAGGATTGACTTATGGAATAGGAAAATTCAATTTTCTTGTCAGAAATACTTATTTTGGTAAAGTGATAAGAGACGGCTATCCTTTCGGAGTGGTTCAGGAGTTTTCACCTAAAGTGGTAACAGACATTAGTGTAGGGTATGATATTACGAAAAATATCAACTTTACGGTAGGAGCCAATAATGTATTTGATGTTTTCCCGGATCTTCAGGTCTATAAAAATTCGTATTATGGAGTATTCAAATATGCGCCGGTTCAGATGGGGACATTGGGAAGCTATTTCTTCGGAAGGCTTAATTTTAATTTTTAATGAGTAAATGAGTACTGTTTCACATCAGATTGGCTGGAAAACAGCCGCAGCTATTGTCGTTTCCAATATGATTGGAACGGGTATTTTTACAACTTTGGGATTTCAGTTATCCGATATCACCAATACCTACAGTATTTTCCTGTTATGGGTAATCGGTGGAATTCTCGCGTTGTTCGGGGCCTTTTGCTATGCAGAATTAGGCTCCCATTTTAAAGGAAATGGCGGCGATTTTATCTATCTTAAAGAAACTTATCATCCTTTATTCGGGTATCTGATAAGCTGGATCTCCTTGATTATCGGATTTTCTTCGCCTGTTGCTTTAGCAGCATTAGCGATGTCAAAATATCTTTCCGTATTTGATTACTCATTTGGAAATGGTTTTGCGATTGCAGCCATATTTTTGGTGGCTATTACTTTGTCATTCAGTTTGAAAACTTCAAGCCGGTTTCATAATTTTTTCACCTTCATTAAAATAGCTTTTATTATTGTTTTGGTAATTTTAGGAGTTGGATTATCAGACTCTCCGGAAATTGGAAATAGCTTAAACTTTAGTGATAGCTGGCAGAATGAAATTATGCTTCCCGCCTTTGCAACCTCGCTGGTTTTTGTTACCTATTCTTATACCGGGTGGAATTCTGCGTCCTATATTGCAGGAGAAATAAAAGATGTTCAGAAAAATCTTCCCAAATCACTGATTATAGGAACTGTTTTTGTGACGGTAAGCTATATTCTGGTAAACTACATTATGCTGAAACATGCTCCGGTAAGTCAATTAGCAGGAAAAGAAGATGTAATGGGAGAAGCCGCGGTAAATATGTTGGGGCTTTCTTTTGGGAAAATTGTGAATATTTTTATTGCATTACAGCTCATTGCAACTATCAGTGGATATCTTTGGGTAGGATCAAGGCTTACGCAGGCTTTTGCAAAAGATACCCGCATCTGGAAGCCACTTTCTGTTGGGAATAAAAAAGGAATACCTGTAAGAGCGATCTTTGCTCATGCCATCATCGCTACAATCATTATTTTAACAGGAAGTTTTAAAGAAATCTTTGTGTACACGGCTTTTATTCTTCAGTTGTTTGCCAGTTTAGCAATTTCAACGGTGTATTTTCTTAAAAAGAAGGATAGAAAAATATTTAAGTCCAATGCTTTTTATATTTTCCCGACAGTTTTCTTATTATTCAGTATTTATATTCTGTACTTTACCTTTATCCATAATCCTAAAGAAAGTTTAATAGGACTAGGAATTATAGCTGTAGGTCTTATTTTATATTGGGTGGACAGAAGACTTTCCAAAGGAGTTTAAAGAGAATATCGGAAGCATAAAAAAGCAGATGAGGTAATTTGTAAATAGATATTTTTACAGATTTATTCCCTTGATCCCTAATGCTCAAAAATTTATACTTTAATTTTGAATTAATAATTCTTATCTTTGCACCCACAAAAATTCGACAATGTCTAAATCATTAATTCCAAAATTAGAAGCTATAAAACAAAGATATAATGAGGTTGCAGACCTTATTATACAGCCTGATGTCATTTCAGACCAAAAAAGATATTCTTCTTTGAACAAAGAATATAGTGATTTGGGGAAAATTGTAAGAGTTTACGATCAGTATAAAGGTGCTTTAGACAGCATTGAAGAATCTGACGAAATTATTGCAGATGGCTCAGACAGAGATCTTGTAGATCTTGCAAAAGAAGAAAAACTGGAAGCACAGTCCAAACTTCCGGGATTAGAAGAAGAGCTTAAAGTTCTTTTGATTCCTAAAGATCCAGCAGATGATAAAAACGTTATCGTTGAATTACGTGCCGGAACCGGAGGTGATGAAGCAGCTATCTTCGTAGAAGACGTGTACAGAATGTATACCATGTATTTTAAAACAAAAGGATGGAGACATGAAGTAACAGATTCCAATGAAGCAGCAAAAGGATACAAGGAATTGATCATGAAGGTGGAAGGTGAAGGAGTATACGGAATCATGAAATTCGAATCCGGAGTTCACCGTGTGCAGCGTGTACCGGAAACAGAATCTCAGGGTAGAGTTCATACCTCAGCCATTACAATAGCTGTTTTACCGGAAGCAGAAGAAGTAGACTTCGAATTGAATCCTGCTGATATTGAAATGCAGACTTCCCGTTCAGGAGGTGCCGGAGGTCAGAACGTAAACAAGGTTGAAACAAAAGTACAGTTAACGCACAAGCCTTCAGGGCTAGTGGTAGTTTGCCAACAAGCTCGTTCTCAGCTGGCAAACCGTGAGCTGGCAATGGAAATGCTAAGAACAAAGCTATACGATATCGAATTACAGAAAGTACAGGGAGATATTGCTGCACAACGTAAATCTATGGTTTCTACAGGTGACCGTTCTGCAAAGATCAAAACGTACAACTATCCACAGGGAAGAGTAACAGATCACAGAATCAACAAATCAATGTATAATCTGGATGCTTACATGAATGGAGATATTGCTGAAATGATTGATGCCGTAATTATGGCTGAGAACGCAGAAAAAATGAAGGGAGAAGAAGAAAACTACTAAGAGTTTCAAAAAATATAAAAAAGCCTCTGATTTTTTCAGGGGCTTTTCTTTTAACCAGAACAATTATTCAAATTATAAATTATAAACTATGAAAAACTACAAAATTATTTTTTTGCTATTGCTTACCATGGTGGGGCAATATGTTTCTGCACAAACAGAGGTAAAGAAACCAAAAGAAGTCTTTGAGCTTTACTTTCAGACTTTAGTAAATAACGATGAAGCAGCTTTAAATAAGCTTAATGATTATTTAAGACCTACAGTAGAAGGACAGGATGCTTACCAGATCAATTTCAAAAAGTCTTCGCAGGAAATGATCAACAGCAGTGTAGAGAATTTCCTTTCTGCTTTTTCTAAAGCTACGGCTTCAGCATGTAAAAAAGAAGCGGAAGACTATTACATGGCAATGATCGGGAATTTTAAAAAAGCAAAAGTAACCGTTAACAATGTAAAAGTTATTCCAAATGAATATCTTGAAGGAGAAAAAATTGCAGAAATAAGTTATACCGTAAGTTTTCAGCTGCCTTCAAAATTAACGCATGGCCCCAAAGGTGACACGAAGAAAGTAAAGGCTGAAGAGTTAAAAAAATATTTAATTCAGATAGTAGAAGATTTTAAAAATGCAGATAAAACAGTAACTACAGAGCAGAACTTTAGTCTGTATGAACTGAAAGAAGGAGGCAAAATATACTATTGGAACGGAAGCCCGGATCAGATTGTTACCAACCTTACCGATTTCTATTTTGACAGCTTTTAATTGAAGGATAATTGATTAATAGCTCATTAAATAATTAAAAGTCTCAATTTTTTGAGACTTTTTTTATTTCACATACTTTATGTATTTTTGATAAAAACTGTTCAGTATGAATTTTAAACCTATGTTATTAACGGCTGGAGTTCTGTTTTCAGCATCTTTTTACTCTCAAACAATGAATTATCCAAAAGCATTAAAGGGTGCTCAAACCGATACTTATTTTGGAACTGCAGTTTCAGATCCGTACAGAGATCTTGAAAATGATTCTGATGCCACTAAAAAATGGGTAGATGAAGAAGTAGCATATAGCCAGAATTATCTTTCAAAAATTCCTTTCAGAGATAAAATCAAAAACCAGTTGAAAGATATCTGGAATTATGAAAAAATCTCAGCACCTTTCAAAGAAGGAGATTACACTTATTATTCAAAGAATGATGGGTTGCAGGCACAATCTGTATTATACAGAACCAATAATAAAACCAAAGCGACAGAAGTATTTTTAGATCCAAATAAATTCTCAGAAAAAGGAACTACTTCACTATCAAATCTTTCTTTCAATAAAAAAGGAAATCTTGCAGCCTATTCTATTTCAGAAGGCGGAAGTGACTGGAATAAGATCATTATCATTGATGCTGTTACCAAAAAACAGATCGATGAAACCTTAGTAGATGTAAAATTCAGTGGAATTTCATGGCAGGGCGATGAAGGATTCTATTATTCAAGCTATGATAAACCGAAGGAAGGAACTGTTCTTTCCGGAATGACAGATAAGCATAAAGTTTATTTTCATAAGCTGGGAACAAAGCAGTCTGAAGATAAGCTGATCTTTGGTGGAGAAAAAACTCCAAGAAGATATCTGGGAGCTAGTGTTTCTGATGATCAGAGATATTTAATCATCTCAGCAGCTAATGCAACCAATGGAAATGAATTGTTTATTAAAGACCTGAAAAAAGGAGGTGACTTTGTTCAAATCAATAAAGGATTTGATATCAATGCTCACATCGTAGATACTCAGGGTGATGATCTTTTCATTTCTACAGATAAAGATGCTCCGAATATGCGTCTTGTAAAAACAACAATCGCTAACCCTGCTCCGGAAACATGGAAAGATGTCATTCCACAAACGGAAAATGTACTGGGAATTTCTTCAGGGGGCGGATATTTCTTCGCAACTTATATGGTGGATGCGATAGATCAGGTAAAACAATATGATAAAACCGGAAAACTGATCCGAGAAATTACTCTTCCTGGAAAAGGAAATATTTCAGGTTTTGGAGGTAAAGAAAAAGAGAAAGATATTTATTACTCTTTTAGCAACTATATTACTCCTGGAACGACTTACAAATACAATGTAGATTCTGGGAAATCCGAAGTGTATCAAAAGCCAAAAGTGAAATTCAACCCGGATGATTATGTTTCTGAGCAAGTATTCTATACTTCTAAGGATGGAACAAAAGTACCGATGATGATTAATTACAAGAAGGGAACTAAGCTTGATGGTAAAAACCCTACTATTTTGTACTCTTACGGTGGATTCAATATCAGTTTACAGCCATCTTTCTCAGTAGTGAATGCGATCTGGATGGAAAATGGAGGTATCTATGCTGTGCCAAACATTCGCGGAGGAGGTGAATACGGTAAGAAATGGCACGATGCCGGAACAAAGATGCAGAAAAGAAACGTATTTGAAGACTTTATTGCAGCAGGAGAATATCTGCAAAGCAAAGGGTATACTTCAAAAGAATATATGGCACTTTCCGGAAGATCAAACGGAGGTTTATTGGTAGGAGCAACCATGACTTTACGTCCTGACTTGGCAAGAGTAGCATTCCCTGGAGTTGGAGTATTGGATATGTTAAGGTACAACAAATTTACAGCAGGTGCTGGTTGGGCTTATGACTACGGAACAGCAGAAGACAACAAAGAAATGTTTGAGTATTTGAAATCATATTCACCTGTACACAACGTAAAAGCAAAAACGTGTTATCCGTCTACCATGATTATTACTAGTGATCATGATGACAGGGTAGTTCCAGCTCACTCTTTCAAGTTTGGAGCAGAGCTTCAGGAAAAGCAGGCTTGTAAGAATCCTATTTTATTAAGAATTGAGAAGAATGCAGGTCACGGTGCCGGAAGATCGACAGATCAGGTGATTGGTGAAAATGCAGATTTGATATCATTTGCTTTATATGAGATGGGAATAAAGAAATAGTAATTAAAAAATAAAATATTTAAAAAACGGCTAATTTTATTAAAAGTTAGTCGTTTTTTTTATATATAATTATGTTTATAATTCTTATTTTTATCGCGGATATTTAAAGTTTATTAATCTTAGATTGATTAAGTAATTATGAAAAAAAGAATTTTACTAGTTTGTGCATTGGCAGCAGGGCTGTCTAGCTTTAATGCACAGAGGTGGACACCCGCCTCACAAAAGACATCTGAAATCAGAAAAGAAGTTGAGGTTCAGTATTCTTATAGAATAGATTTACAATCTCTTAGGAATACTTTGAAAGGAGCTGTAGAAACAGGAAAAGGTGCTCAGGCAGTCATTGTTTCTCTGCCTACAGCAGAAGGAAAAATTGAAAAATTTGCGGTATACAGTGATCCTGTTATGGAAAAATCTATGGCAGACAGATATCAGCTGGGATCTTATATGGGAGTTGGTGTAGATGATCCTTCTAAATATTTAAGATTCAGTACCTCTCCAACGGAAATGCAGTCTATGATCATTAAGGATGGCAAATTCCAGTTTATAGAGCCTATCACTACAGATAAGCAGGTGTATGGCGTTTTCTATAAGACGAAAAGAACAGGAAGTGACCATGGTTTCGAATGTACTACGGAAGAGAAAAACTTTAAGGATATAAAATCATTAGAGGCTAACGGGAAAAAAAATCTTTCCAATATTAATGCAGGGATTACTAACAGACCCTCCAGTACAAAATTCAGAACTTACAGGCTCGCTTTAGCAGTTACAGGTGAGTATACTAAAAAGTTTGATCCTAATGGTGGAACTGCCAATACCGTGGCACAAATGAATGCTACGATAAACCGAGTAAATGGTGTCTTCCAGAAAGATTTTGGTATTAAGGTAATTATTCAGGATCTTCCCAATATCATTTATACCGATCCTGCTACAGATTTCTATACTCCTCCGGCAGTTCAGACAGATCCATCATTCAATCTTCAGCTTCAGCGAATGCTGACTCAGAATGTGGGAAATGCCAATTATGATATGGGGCATGTATTCCATGCCGCAGGAGGAAATGGAAATGCAGGGTCTATTGGATCCACGTGTGTTGATCCTGCAAATAACAATTCTTTGGCAAAAGGATCTGCCTTTACCCAAAGTACAAACCCAATGGGGGATTCTTTTGATATAGATTATGTAGCCCACGAAATGGGGCATCAGCTGGGAGGAAATCATACATTCTCAAATAAATCTGAAGGATCTGGTGCCAATGTAGAACCGGGAGGAGGGACTACCATCATGGGCTATGCAGGGATTACTGATGATAATGTAGCTATGGTGTCAGATGCCTATTTCCATTTTAAATCTATAGATCAGATTCTTACAAGTCTGGAAGGAAAACCAAACTGTGGTACTTCAGAAGATATTACTTCAGCTGTGAATACTCCGCCTGTAATTTCAGCGCTTACAGCTTATACGATTCCTAAAGGAACAGCATTTTATCTTGATGCTTCAGCAACAGATGCCCAAGGCGATCCTATAAAATATACATGGGAACAGAATGATAGTGTAACGAATTTGGGTACAATTTCTGGAGATAGTGGATGGGGATATAACCCACAAGGAGCATTGACAAGATCTTATTTTGGTACTACAAGCGGAAGAAGATATTTTCCTAGTTTCTCTATTGTTATGAGTGGAAAATTGACAGACAAAACAAAGTGGGAGACAGTGTCTTATATTCCAAGAGTATTGAAACATGCTATAACAGTAAGAGATGAGAATGCACAAAGACCAATGTTGTCTACTGAAGAAGTTAATACTACAGTAGGAAATGACGGGCCTTTCAAGTTTAATGGCCTGACATCTTCTTCAATATTGTATAAAAATGCAAATAATACCATTCAGTGGGAAGTTGCCAATACAAATAACGCACCTTATAACTCACCAAATGTAAAGATAGATTATACCTCTGATAATGGTGCTACCTGGACGGATCTTGTAGCTTCTACACCAAATACAGGTATTTATACAGGTCAGATGCCAGCTACTATTACTGCGCCAATTAAGCTAAGAATATCAGCAATTGGAAATGTTTTCTATGCTGTTTCTCCTCAAATTACGGTTGCTGATGCACCTACGTCTACAACGGCTGCTCCAACAGGTGTTTCAGTTATAGATAGTGAAGTTTTCAAAACGACAGCGAGGGTATCCTGGAATAGTGTACCTGGAGCTACTTACTCTGTTAATTACAGAAAATTGACTGCCTCAAACTGGACAAATGTGACGAGCCCGGTAAACTCTGTAGTTTTAACCGGACTTGAAGATGAAACAAATTATGAAGTGCAGGTTGCAGCAGTTACAAACAGTGTTCCTGGTGCACCCTCTAATAATTATACCTTTAAAACGAAGGGATTAAAAACAGGTATTGATTACTGTCTAATAAATTCTGGAACATCATACGTAGGGGCGATTAGAAAAGTAACAGTATCTAATATTGTTTATGATGATCCTACTTTAAGATCTTATAAAGATTTATCAGAAGATCCTGATAAAATCATCAATTTAGTTCAGGGTACTTCATATGATCTGACACCTGTTGTACTTCAGTCATATAGTAATAGTAATGTTCCTCTTAACCTTTCTGTGTGGATTGATTATAACAGAAATGGAATATTTGAATATCCAAGTGAAAGAGTAATTTCTGTGAGTGGAGGAGTTCCTGCAGGAAGTGTTACGTTTGGGCCAAGAAACTTTATAGTTCCGGCAGTAACCTATGCTGGAGATAAGCTTTTAAGAATGAGGGTTATCACTAAGTATGGAACTCCTACTTTAGATACAGCTCCATGTGGTGAAATTACTAGTGGTGGTGGTGGAATTATGGATTTTTCTGTAAAAATTACAGGAACATTAGGAACAGATGAAACAAAAGGTACAAAAGCATCTTCAGAAGTTTCTCTTTATCCTAACCCTGCAGATACTTTCGTAGAGGTTAAAAACCTTAAAGGTAAAGCAGATTACAAAATCTACTCTGCTGACGGAAGATTAGTTCAGGAAGGTCAGATTGACGGACAAAGAATTAACGTAGCTTCATTAATCAAAGGAATGTATGTAGTGACTATCAAAGATGATAAAAACACTTACAATACTAAGCTTATTAAAAAATAATAAGAGTAAATAAATTGATTAAAGGCCGGGCATTGCCCGGCCTTTTTCGTTTGATAAAATTCACAAAAACTGAATGTTAACAGAAGTTTCGTGTTTCGCTCAAAAAAATTAACTTTACGGGGACAAAAATTATTGGAATGCGAAAAACAATTTCTGTGAAAAAGCCCGATTTTAATGTATTACCTCAGGAAAGAGAAATTTACAACTTTGAAAAAGACGGGTTGGAACTTAAATCATCCTATGAAAAAAAGGATGTAAAAGATGAAGCATTAACACAGACTTCTCCGGGAATTGAACCTTACCTGAGAGGCCCGTATTCCACCATGTATGTTCAAAAGCCATGGACGATCCGTCAGTATGCCGGATTCTCTACAGCCGAAGAATCCAATGCCTTTTACAGAAGAAATCTTGCAGCAGGACAGAAAGGACTTTCCGTAGCCTTTGACCTTGCTACCCACAGAGGGTATGATTCTGATCACGCAAGAGTAGTAGGAGACGTAGGAAAAGCGGGAGTAGCCATCGATTCAGTAGAGGATATGAAGATCCTGTTTAATGAAATCCCATTAGACCAGATTTCCGTTTCCATGACAATGAATGGAGCTGTGCTGCCAATTCTGTCTTTCTATATTGTAGCAGCAGAAGAGCAGGGCGTACAACAAGAATTGCTTTCAGGAACCATTCAAAACGATATTCTGAAAGAGTTTATGGTAAGAAATACCTATATCTATCCACCCGCTCCATCCATGAAGATCATTGCTGATATTTTTGAATATACTTCACAAAACATTCCGAAATTCAACTCTATCTCCATTTCAGGGTACCACATGCAGGAAGCAGGAGCTACTCCGGTACTGGAAATGGCTTATACCCTTGCAGACGGCCTGGAATATGTAAGAACGGGAATCAAGGCAGGAATGAATGTAGATGATTTCGCTCCAAGATTATCATTCTTCTGGGCAATCGGAATGAATCACTTCATGGAAATTGCGAAAATGCGTGCCGCAAGATATATCTGGGCAACTCTTTTAAAGCAGTTTAATCCCCAGAATCCAAAATCTTTAGCTTTAAGAACCCACTCACAGACTTCAGGATGGTCATTAACGGAACAGGAGCCTTTCAATAATATCACAAGAACAGCCATTGAAGCATTATCCTCTGCATTAGGAGGAACACAATCTCTCCATACAAATGCATTGGATGAAGCTATTGCTCTTCCTACTGATTATTCAGCTAAAATTGCAAGAAATACACAGATCATTCTTCAACAGGAAAGCGGAATTTGTGATGTTGTAGATCCAATGGGAGGAAGTAACCTTGTAGAAAGCCTTACCCAGCAAATGATTGAAGAGGCGATGAGGTATATTGATGAAGTAGAGCAGGAAGGAGGAATGACAAAAGCGATTGAAGCAGGTATTCCAAAAATGAGAATTGAAGAAGCCGCTGCTAAAAAGCAAGCTAAGATCGATAGTGGGGAAGAATTTATTATTGGAGTAAACTCATTTAAATCATCATTAAAGCAAGATGCAATAGAGATTCTTGATATTGATAATACCGAAGTTCGCAGAAAGCAAATTGAACGTTTAAATAGCATCAAAGCAGAAAGAAATACAGATGCCGTAACGGAAATCCTTAATGAAATCCGAGAAAGTGCAAAAACAGGAAAAGGAAATCTGCTGGCCCTTTGTATAGAAGCGGCAAGAAGAAGAGTGACTCTTGGCGAAATGAGTGATGCTATGGAAGAAACCTTCGGAAGATATAAAGCAAATATTAAAACAATATCTGGAGTATACGCTATGAATGCCGGAAAAAACGAATATTTTGAAAAAGCCCTTAATCTGACTCAAAAGTTTGAAGAGGAAGAAGGTCGTCGCCCAAGAATTATGGTGGCTAAAATGGGGCAGGATGGGCACGATAGAGGAGCGAAAGTGGTAGCAACAGCATTTGCCGATATGGGATTTGATGTCGATGTAGCTCCATTGTTCCAAACACCGGAAGAGGTTGCGAAACAGGCTGTAGAAAATGATATTCATATCCTGGGAGTATCCTCATTGGCTGCAGGACACAAAACATTAGTACCTCAGGTCGTAGGAGAATTGAAAAAACTAGGTGCAGATGATGTGGCCATTGTTGTAGGAGGAGTAATTCCACAGCAGGATTATGAATTCCTTTATGCTAATGGTGCTGACTTTATTTTTGGCCCCGGAACCAATCTTCCGAAATGTGCTGTAGAAATTTTAGAAAGATTATTGGCTCAATCTACCGAATAATCCTTCTGTTCAATAATAAACAAGGCTGTTTCATATATTGAAACAGCCTTTATTTTTATTTTTTCTGAACGATTTTACCATCATCCATAATCTGATAGAGCACTTTAGTTATTTTTTGAGAATTTCCGTCAATCTTATGATCTGTTGTTACAGTAATTTTCCCTGCTTTATTGATTTCATAGCTGCTGAACTCTTCTTTCTTATCATCTTTTCCGGGATCAAACCAAATGCCTTCTACATAGGCTTCTCCAACAATACTGTTATTCAATACAGTAAGCAGATAGTAACGGTAATCAAAATCTCCGCAATCCATAGGGACAAGAATCAATTCAATGTTTTTATATTTCGTTAAAGGAAAATATCGGAATGTTGGCTCTCCACAGCTGTACTGTTGGGAACCTTCCAAAGCAAAATCAGTTTCTATAAACTTTACATCTACCTGAGGAAGACTTTCAATAGGTAAGCTGTAAATACCTTGCTTTAAAAGAGATTCTATCTGAGCGGGTTCGTCTTTGCTTTTTCTCCATTTTTCAAGAGAAATGTATTCCCCGGAGACAGGCTCTAAAATTTCCAAAGCAGCACACTGACTACTTGAAGCATGGAAAATGTGATACGTTTCAAAGCGGTCTGGCCCATTATAACCTACGGAAATTGAATAATCCCAGCCGTTATTTACTTTTGTACTGTCTACAAGAAAGCCGATTTTACCCTTTCCTTGGGTTTGTGAATCCAGAAACTTTGCCTGATCTTTTATTTCCTCCAAATCAAGAATTTTTTCCATGAAATTCGTAGAGAAACAGCTTTTTTCTGATACTTTTACCACTTCCTTTTTTACGGATTCTTCTTTCTTACAACCTATAAAAAGCATTGGAAGTAAGGCCAATAAAACTTTATGCATAAAACTCTTTTTTCACAAAAATAAGATTTAAATAATTGATGATTAAAAAAATAATTCTATATTTGCACCTGAAAATCAAGTTTAACCAATTAAAAACAACGAAGCAATGTTCAGAACTAATCAGAATTCTACAGTTGGATTACCCCTTATGGTGGTAAGGCTTCGCGGTTTGGTACATTCTTAGAATAATAGTACAATACAATATCAAAACCCGAAGTCGTAAAGATTTCGGGTTTTTTATTGCGCAATATCTCAAACTCACGTTTCCCCGAAATTTTTTAAGTGTTTTTAAGAGCAAAATAGGCTGAGGTTTACCCTCAAAACTATACTTGCTCATCATTATTAATTCAATCAACTAAAACATTAGTTGATCAAGCAAATAGATTAAGTGCAAATCCTATATTTTGGATTTTGTATCCTGATATCTTGTGTCTTACATGGAAAATGATAACCTTCTGTCTTGTCGGCTGAGAAGTCTGAGAAGCAGAAAAAGAACAATAAAAAAAGATGTAGAAAAACAGATTAGAAAAAAGTATAAACGTAGTAAGGAAGTCTGGCATATAAGAAAAAACATTCCATTGATTCCGCTGGAAACTCCCTATCAATTAGGATTTGTAAGATTCTTTGTTGTAAGGGATGATGTTATGCGGAGTAATGATGGAGAGTTCTTTGAAGGCCTTTTGAAGAAAATCAATACTTATATGTATTCTGAAAGTCGTCAGTTTTTAAAAAAGAAAAGAAAATTTGGACGAAGGCTATATGTAGAAAGAGAGCAAAAACTCAGTCGTGTTTCTTTATGCTCCTGGATCAGCCCAAAATTTGGGCTTACTCCAAGAGAAAGACAATATTTCCTGAAAAAGGAAGAATATTGTCCCTTCCGGAAATACAATGAAACTTACTACGAATTTACTGAGCCGTGGAGGTTTACTCTGAGGACGAGACCACATATGATCACACACCAAAAGCCTATAGATGTAGAACTGGAAAAAGAACAGGCAGAACTGGATGCATATTTGGAACAGCATAAAGTGGCGGGAATTATCCATAAAACAATTTATGGTAAATCGTACTCATGGGATACCAGAACAGAAGCTGCTGATCTTATCAAAAGCAGGAAATACATTACCTGCACAATGTCTGCAACAGAGATTGCAGAAAGTTTTTTGGACGACGTGTCCTTTATTTAAAAACAAAAACAATGGGAAATTTAAAACTAAAAGGAAAAGATATATTAAAACTGGGCTATCCAAACAATCAAAGCGTTAATGTAGCCTTGGAAGTGATGAAGAGAAATTTTGCAACTAAAAATATCCATTATGTAAAATCTCTTTTAAAGGAAATTCTAATTCATCCGGAACAATTCGAAAAAGATTTAACCTTCGGACAGATTGCAGAAGCCTTGCTTTCATCTAAAAAAACAGAAAAAAGGATGCTGAATTCACAGCGTGCAGCTTTTGAAATCTTCGGAAATAATATTTCAGAAGAAGCGAAGAGCCAGTTGTACACTGCGCTGAAGCTTCCCATTTCTGTTCAGGGTGCATTAATGCCTGATGCTCACAGCGGTTACGGACTTCCGATTGGAGGCGTTTTAGCTGTAGAAAATGCGGTAATTCCTTACGGGGTAGGAATGGATATTGGCTGTAGAATGAGCCTTAGTATTTTGGATACACCCGTTTCATATCTGAACGGGGCAAGAGATAAGTATGAAAAAGCTCTTGCTGAATACACCAAATTTGGAATGTATGAGACTCATAAATCTCATATCGATCATGAAATCTTCGACAGAGATACGTTTGATTTGATTCCGATCCTTAGAAGATTAAAAGGAAAAGCTATCAAACAGATGGGGTCTTCTGGAGGCGGAAACCACTTTGTAGAATTTGGAGAAGTGGAAATCACTGAAGAAGATGAACAAATCGGGTTACCAAAAGGGAAATATTTGGGAATACTTTCACACAGTGGCTCAAGAGGATTAGGAGCAGAAATCGCTCAGTATTACTCAAGAGTGGCGGTAGAACAATGCCCACTTCCTAAAGAAGCTCAGCAATTCGCCTGGTTGGATTTATGTACACACTTAGGCTTGGAATATTGGACAGCAATGAATCTGGCAGGGGATTATGCTTCAGCTTGCCATGATGATATTCACAGAAGACTGGTAAAAGCGGTAGGCGGAAGAGTAAAAGCCAGAATCGAAAACCATCACAACTTCGCGTGGAAAGAAATTCATAATGGGAAAGAGGTGATTGTTCACAGAAAAGGAGCCACTCCAGCCAATGAAAATGAGTTGGGTATGATTCCCGGATCTATGACTGCTAAAGGGTTTATCGTCCGCGGAAAAGGGAATCCAGATTCCCTAAATTCAGCTTCACATGGAGCGGGTAGAGCCCATTCAAGAGGAGAATGCAGAAATCTGTTTACTCAGAATGACATCAAAAAAGAATTAAAGCTTAAAGATGTTACGCTGATGGGCGGAAATACAGAAGAAGCACCCATGGCTTATAAAGATATTCATGAAGTAATGAATGCGCAAAGTGAATTGGTAGATATTCTGGGAACATTCCAGCCAAGAATTGTGAGAATGGATAAATAACTAAAATGATGGACTGTGATCGTTACATTCTCTGTGAAAATGGATGATAACTCCACCAAACCTTATGGGTCTTTAAGGCCTATAAGGTTTAATAAAACAGAGGTAACAATAAGTCGTCAACAGGTAGTTAACTAAAAAACAAAAAAATGGGAGCACCTCATAATATAAAAAGATATGGAGAACTCTGGCCTGAATTCAGAATCAGGTTAGGGCTCGAAATTTTAGAAAAATTAAAGAATAAAATCATAATATCCGGTGGATGGGCATGGCATTTCATGTCAGAAGAAGGACATACAGAATACAAGCATGCTCATGATCACAAAGATATCGATGTGTTTGTAAAGAAAGAAAATGTAGCAGAAGTTGTGATGCTCCTGCAACAGGAAGATTTTCAAAAAGTCTGGACACGATATGATCATTTACCCAGCCAGGAAAACTTTAGACGATATGAAAAAATAGTAGAATTAGAAAACAAAAAGCCTCACAGAATTACTATTGATTTCTTTGAAAGAAATGATCTTGATACTGTAGACGTACATGGATTTACAGTAGTGAAGCCTGATGTTTTACTATCATTCTACAGAAATATTCATTCCAGCGATAAATGCTGGGCAGTAATGGCTGCAAAAGAATTATTACAAAAGGGAATAGATCCTGTCGGAAATCCCTTATTAAGCAAAATGCCAAAATAACAATGGAAAAATTAATACAAATCACTTCCGGAAGAGGGCCTTTAGAATGCCAGTGGGTAGTTGCCAAGGTATTGAAAATCCTTTTGGAAGAAGCAACACAAAATAAAATAGAATATGAGATCATCCACCGTGAAAATGGGGATGAAAATTTGACCTTAAAATCCATTACCCTTCTTTTAAAAGGAAAAGAAATAGCAGAATTTTTGAAAAGCTGGGTGGGAAGTATTTGCTGGACAGGAAAGAGTGCGTTCAGAAAACTGCATAAAAGGAGCAATTGGTTTATCGGTGTTTTTGAATTGGAAAATCTGGAAAAGGCTGGCTTCAATGAAAAAGATATCAGATTTCAGACAACCAGAAGCCAGGGAAGCGGTGGGCAAAATGTGAATAAGGTTAATACTGCAGTTCGTGCTACCCATATTCCTAGTGGAGAGTCCGTATTTGTCCAGGACTCACGATCCCAGCTGGAGAATAAAAAGCTGTCTATTGTCAGACTAAAAGAGAAAGTATTGTCAGTATATCTCCAGCAGCTTGAAAAGAAAATGAAAGAAACCTGGAATACTCATCTTCAGGTGCAGCGGGGAAACCCGGTTCGTTCATTTTCCGGTACCGATTTTAAAAAGAATTATGAAAACAAGTCATTCAAAAAACAACGGAATGCCTTGAAAAATGAATTAAAAAACTACAGAAATGACCTTAACTAAAAGTAAATATTATTTTGAAGCTCTGGACAATTATCCATATAGCCTTCCTAATTGCCTGGAGGCATTGAATTATGCCTTGTCTTATGATCCAGAAGATGCAGACAGCCTTTGCCTGATGGGAAGAATTTATAGTGAGATCCTTACAGATTATGAACAGGCCAAACTCTATTTTGAAGAAGCAATGCAATATAATATGGGTAACCTGAATGTTCCACAGTATTATATTAAATGTCTTCTGGATAATGAGGACTTGGATGAAGCGAAAAAGCTGATTGAATACGCAATGAAGGTAAAAGGAATTGATAAATGCAGGATTCTTATTCAGCAGTCGTTGCTTTTTGAAATCAGGCTAGAGTATAAAAAGGCATTAAAACCTTTAAAAAAAGCCAAAGTTTTTGCTTACGACCAATGTATGATTGATTTTTTGAAAGACAGAGAAAAATTTGTCAAAGCAAAAATGGCCAAAAAGCCAAAGAAAAAAGTAATTAAAAAGAAGAAGGAGGCTCAATAAGTCTCCTTTTTATTAGGAATGTTGATGCAATAAATGTGAAATATAGAGCTTTTGAGAGAATAGGACTAGGGGAACAGTGATTCATATTGCCAACAAAAATTTATCATATGAAGCAGCCTTTTTTGTCAAATTCTATTTTGAGAAGTTTTTTTAACTTAAATAAATTTTAATTTCTATTGTCTGGATGGGATATATTAAAGGTTATTGAATTTATAAAGTGAAATTAATAAATCAAAACAATTAAAATATAGAATAAAATTAATTTAAAATAAATAAATTTAATCAAATTGATGTATTTGCTTTTATTTAATAATTAAAGTAATGATTTTTTGTTAATAATGTATAAATTGCATAGCTTAAATGTAAAATATGAATAGAAAATTACTTTTAGTACCGATTTCGGTAGCGGTTTTTTTTGCCTTTGGTAAAATCAATGCTCAAAATTCTACAAAACTTATTCAAGAGTATTATCAGAAAAGTGGAAAGCTGGGACAGAAGAATAATGCAGGTGATAAGGTTGGAATAATGATTCTGAACGAAGACTCCTCGAAAAGTTTAGGAGCTAATATTGTTAACGTACAGCAAACCTATAATGGCCTTAGAGTATACAATGCATTAGGGAAAGTAGTGATTAAAGAAAATCAGATCATTTCTGAAAAGAATGATTTCAGTAGAAATGTTGTGGTTGCCAATCAGAAAAAAATACAGGAAAGATTTTCTGAGGATTTACTGAAACAAAAATTAGGATTTACTAAAATTTCTGAAGTGAGCTACCTTCCGGATGTTTACTTTGATAAAAATGGAGTTTATGTTCTTTCAAAAGAATTATTTGTTACTGATAAAAGCTCTTCAGAGGTATGGCATGTCATTGCAGATGCCAGTACCGGAGATATTCTAAGTAAGGATAGCACTACATTAAGCTGTAATTTTGAAAGCAATGGACATTCACATGCTTCAGATACTGAACAATCTGGAAACAACAATAAACAGTCCCAGACTGTAAATTTACTGCCTCCAACCAATGCTTCCTACAATATTTTTCCACTTCCGGTAGAAGCCCCTACTTTTGGCGGGCGTACCATTGTTAATAATCCATGGGACTTAACAGTATCACCTGAAGGTTGGCATTCAGACGGAACGAATAGCTACACCATTACAAGAGGAAATAACGTACATGCTTATTCAGACCAGGATAATGCCAATATTCCGGGATATTCTCCTGACGGTGGAAGTACATTGAATTTTAATTTCCCTTTCGCAGATGGGAGATATGATGATCCTTTTACTTATAGAGATGCAGCCGTTACCAATCTGTTTTACCTGAATAATAAGATGCATGATATATTCTATAAATTTGGATTTACAGAGTCTGCAAGAAATTTTCAAACTAACAATTTTGGCCTTGGAGGCCTTGGAGGTGATGCAGTAAGAGCTGAGGCTTTTGATGGAAGCGGTTTAAACAATGCCAATTTCAGTTCAGGATATGAAACAGTGATCAATGATACGGTTTATCTTGCGGCACCAAGAATGCAGATGTACCTTTATGACAGAGCACAAACAAGTGCAGATCCTATTGTAAGATATCAATATAATGCTCCTGCGGCATTGGTTAACAGGCCTAAAGTATTGACTGGAGGAGCTTCATTTGGGCCTATTTTTGGAGGGCCGGTAACAGGAGAGCTTGCTATTTCTGTACCAGCAGATGCTTGTACTGCACCTGCAGCAGGAAGTCTTACGAATAAAATCGCCATTATGACCAGTACCGGTTGTGAATATGGGCTTAAAGTTTTAAATGCCCAAAATGCCGGAGCTATAGGAGTTATTGTTTACAGACCATCTTCTGATACTCCCGTAAGTATGGGAGCAGGAGCTGTTGGAACTCAGGTAACGATTCCTTCTATCAATATTGGAAAAACAGAAGGAATGTTTATGGTAGATCAGATCAATGCAGGAACTACAGTAAATGCAACATTAAATTTCGATTATAGTGGATTCAAACACTCTAGTTTTGATAACGGAATTATTGCCCACGAGTATGGACATGGTATTTCAAATCGATTGACAGGGCAAGGATACAGCTGTCTTTCCGTAGCTAACACAGCAGAGCAGATGGGTGAAGGCTGGTCTGATTATTTTGCATTAATGCTGACTACAAACCCTGGAGATACTTCTGCACTGGCAAGAGGAATGGGAACCTATACAAAAGGAGAGCCTATCACAGGGGTAGGAATCAGACCTGCTAAATATTCTCCTGATTTTGGAGTAAATAGCTATACCTATGGAAAAACAAATGCGGTTACTGGTTCGCACTCCATAGGCTTTATTTGGGCTACGATGTTATGGGATCTTACCTGGAAGTATATTGAAAAATATGGATATAATAGCGATGTATTGGCAAGTACAACCTCAGGAAATGCAAAAGCCTTACAAATTGTAGTTGATGGATTAAAACTCCAACCTTGTAGTCCTACATTTATAGATGGAAGAAATGCCATTCTTCAGGCAGATCTTTTAGGAAATGGAGGAGCTGACAAATGCATGATTTGGAAAGCTTTTGCCAAAAGAGGTCTGGGGGTGAATGCTTCTGCCGGAAATAAAGTATTAGCAAATGATCAGGTAGAAGACTTTACAATACCTCAGGAATGTAATGCTTCACTAGCCACTCAGGATGTAAAAGCAGAAAATACTAAATTTATTGTATTCCCTAATCCTACGTATGATGAATTCTTTGTCGGAAATATAGACAAATCTTCAAAAGAAGTACGCATCAAGATGTTTGATATGTCTGGTAAACTAATATTCTCCGACTCTAGAGAAGCAGCTTCCAGAAAAGCGGTTTCTACAAAAGGATTTACCAAAGGAGTGTATATGGTTCACATTCAGCAGGGAGAAAAATCCCAAGTTGAAAAACTGATTGTAAGATAATTACTTGCTTACTCAATATAAAAAAGACTGTTTCATAACTTATGAAGCAGTCTTTTTTATGAAATTCTATACAAATGAAGACTTTTGATTTAAATAATTTTCAAATTCTATTGTCAGGATACGATATATTAAAGGATGGTGAATTGATGGAGTGAAATTAATAAAGCAAAATATTTGAAATGTAGAATAAAATTAATTTAAAAAAAATAAATCCAATCAAATTGGTGTATTTATCTTGATTTCGTAATTAAAACAATGATTTTATGTTGATAATATATAAATTGCATAGCTTAAATGTAAAATATGAATAGAAAATTATTTTTATTGCCAATATCTGTGGCTGTATTTTTTTGCTTTGGCAAAATGAATGGGCAAAGTTCTGCTAGACTTATTCAGGACTATTATCAGAAAAGTGGAAAATTAACTCAGAAGAATAATGTCGGTGATAAGGTTGGGGTAATTATCCTGAACGAAGATTCTTCAAAAAGCTTAGGAGCCAATATTGTGAATGTACAACAGACTTATGATGGTCTTAGAGTGTACAATGCATTGGGAAAAGTCATTATTAAAGGAGATCAGATAGTCTCTGAGAAAAATGATTTCAGTAGAAATGTGGTGGTTGCTAATCAAAAAAAAATACAGGAGAAATTCTCTGAAGACTTGCTAAAGCAAAAGCTTGGATTTGGTGAAATTTCTGAAGTTAATTATTTACCGAATGTTTACTTCCAGAAAAATGGAATTTACGTTCTTTCAAAAGAATTATTTGTTACAGATAAAAACTCTTCTGAAGTATGGCATGTTGTTGCAGATGCTAGTAATGGGGAAATTCTCAGTAAAAATAATACAACATTGAGTTGTAGTTTTGAAAACAATACACATTCCCACACTGGAAATTCTGAGCAAGCCGGAAACGAAGGATTAGAGCCTCAGTCTGCAAATTTACTAGCTCCAACCAATGCTTCTTACAATGTTTTTCCTCTTCCTGTGGAAGCTCCTACATTTGGTTCCCGTTCCATCGTTAGTAATCCATGGGATTTGGTAGCTTCTCCTGAAGGATGGCATTCAGATGGGACAAACAATTATACCAATACACGCGGAAATAATGTATATGCATATTCCGATCAGGACAATACCAACACTCCGGGATATTCTCCGGATGGAGGGAGTACGCTTTCGTTCAATTTTCCTTTTGCAGATGGGAGATATGATAATCCTTTGACATATAGAGACGCAGCAATTACCAATCTGTTCTATATGAATAATAAGATGCATGATATATTTTATAAATTCGGATTTACAGAAACTGCCAGAAACTATCAGACGAATAATTTTGGACGCGGTGGTATGCAAGGAGATGCAGTAAGAGCAGAGGCTTTTGACGGAAGCGGATTAAACAATGCAAACTTTAGCGCTGGATATGAAACGGTGATCAATGATACGGCTTATCTTGCGGCACCGAGAATGCAGATGTACCTTTGGGATAGAATACAGGCCGCAGATGATCTTGTGATGAGGTATCAATATAATGCACCCGCTTCGATTGTAAGCCGTCCTAAAGTAATGACAGGTGGAGCAGGTTTTGGTGCTTTATTGTTAGGTGGGCAGGCTGTGACAGCTGATCTGGCCATTGCTAATCCTATTGCAGCATGTTCTACACTTACTCCGGGAAGTCTTACTGGAAAGATAGGTGTGGCACAAAGAGGAACTTGCAGCTTTGCAACTAAAGTTAAAAATATGCAGGTAGCCGGAGCGATAGGAGCTATTATCTATGATCCGGTGAATGCCAATCCTATTACAATGGGGAAAGATGATAACGTATCAGGAATTACGATTCCTTCTATCATGATGGGGAAAGCCGAAGGAGAATATCTGGTGAATGAAGTGAATGGAGGTACAACTGTAAATGTTTCTCTGCAATTTGATTATAATGGTTTTAAACACTCAAGTTTGGATAATGGTATTGTGGCTCACGAATATGGACATGGTATTTCAAACAGACTGACAGGGCAGGGATATAACTGTCTTCAAAATGCTGAGCAAATGGGGGAAGGCTGGTCTGATTTTTTTGCATTAATGCTGACCACAAAACCTGGTGATACTTCAGCATTGGCAAGAGGAATGGCTACTTACACTAATAATGAACCTACTACTGGTACTGGAATCAGACCTGCAAAATATTCTCCTGATTTTCAAGTAAATAATTATACATATGGTAAAACTAATACCGTTTCAGGTGCTCACCCTATAGGCTTTATCTGGGCGACGATGTTATGGGATCTTACCTGGAAATATATCGAAAAATATGGTTATAACAGTGATGTGATGGCAAGTGCAACCTCTGGAAATGCAAAAGTACTGCAAATTGTAATGGATGGACTGAAATTACAATCCTGTAACCCTTCCTTTATAGACGGAAGAAATGCCATTCTTCAGGCAGATGCTGTCGGAAATGCCGCAGCAGATAAATGTATGATCTGGAATACTTTCGCTAAAAGAGGTCTGGGGGTAAATGCTTTAGCAGGAGCAAGTAATGTCGCTACTGATCAGGTGGAAGATTTTACTGTACCAGAAGAATGTAAGACTTCATTGGCCACTCAGGAAGTGAAAACAGAAAATACTAAATTTATTGTATTCCCTAACCCGACGTATGACGAATTCTTTGTTGGAAATATAGATAAATCTTCAAAAGAAGTACGCATTAAGATGTTTGATATGTCCGGTAAACTGATATTCTCTGATTCAAGAGAAGCTACTTCCAAAAAGGCTATTTCCACTAAAGGATTTACTAAAGGAGTGTATATGGTTCATATTCAACAAGGAGAAAAATCCCAAGTTGAAAAATTGATCGTAAAATAATTTATACTCTGCATTCAATAAAAAAATAAGCTTTCCTTGGAAAGCTTATTTTTTATTTACAGAAATCAGATAGTCATAGACCATTTGATGTTGATCATCATTAAGTTTGGCTTTAGGAGCCATTCTGCTTAATGTATTGATCCAGCCTTGATTATCATGCTTGGTTGGTTCCGGAAGTTTATGGCATTTTGCACAGGAATTTTCAAATATGGTTTTTCCTTGTGCCAATTGTTCCGATGAGGTATATTTAGGGCCTGTTACGGCCGTACTTTTAGGCCCGCAGGATACCAGGAATGCTGATGCTGTGATGCCGGTTAAGATTAACTTTTTCATACCTTTATTATTTTGTTTGATGAATTACTTTTTCACAGAAACAATATAATCATAAACCCATTTGTGCTGGTCATCCGTTAGTTTTGCCTTTGGAGCCATTGCGTTCATAATCCCTACCCATTGTACAGAATTGTGTGATGTAGGATCAGGGAGTTTATGACATTTTCCACAAGAGTTTTCAAATATTGTTTTTCCCTGAGCAATCTCTTCAGCAGTAGACGTTGAAGTTCCGGCTGTAGCAGCAGATGTTGATGCTTTAGGAGTACAGGAAACTAAAAGGATCGCAGTGAATGATGCCGCAGCAATGAGTTTTTTCATGTTTCTTATTTTGATATATAACAAATGTAATAATTTATGTAACCCCCTGATATAGGGTCTTGTAGTTTTAATTTAGAAGAAATAAAAAATGAAACATTGAGAATAATGCAATCTCAAATTCATTGTGATCTATCTTTTATGTTGCCTTTGCCAAGGAACTCTTGACCATTCACTTTTTAATTGTTAATTTTGAATCAATGAAATTTTCTACAGAAGAACTTATTGAGGGAATACAGTCAGGAAACAAACGCCTGATTGCAAAAGCTATTACTTTAGTTGAAAGTAAAAAAGCTGAGCATAGAATACAGGCAGAAGACCTTCTGAAAAGAATTATGCCCTTTACCGGAAACTCAATAAGAGTAGGGGTTACCGGAGTCCCTGGTGCCGGAAAATCCACATTCATTGAAAGTTTCGGAAGGCTGGCCATTGCCCAAGGAAAGAAAGTGGCTGTCCTTGCCATTGATCCAAGTTCTTCCATTAATAAAGGCAGTATTTTAGGCGATAAAACCCGTATGGAAGAGCTTGCCAAAGAAGAAAATGCATTTATACGCCCTTCTCCAAGTTCTGGGTTCTTAGGTGGGGTTGCCAATACCACCTTTGAGACCATGATGATCTGTGAGGCTGCAGGTTATGATTATATTTTAATTGAAACCGTTGGTGTAGGACAATCAGAAGTCCTTGTAGCAGATATTACTGATGTTTTCTTATTCCTTAAAATTATTGGTGGTGGAGATGAATTGCAGGGAATAAAACGTGGTATCATGGAAATGGTAGATGTTATCTTCATCAATAAAGTAGATCAGGATAATCTTCAAAAAGCAAAGAACACCAGACTTGAATTAAAAAGAGCCCTGGATTTTATTCCCCCCAAAGAAAAAGACTGGAAAATTCCGGTATTACTAGGTTCTGCCTTACATAATGAAGGATTGCAGGAAATTTATGATAGGATTTCGGAATTTATAGACTTGAAAACGAAATCCGGACGTTTTGAGGAAGTTCGTACCCAACAAGCAGAAAAACGATTCGAATATTGGGTTCAGGAGTATATTTTATCCCTAATGAAAAAGAGTAATGAGGTAGAAGAAGCCTATCAAATGCATAAAAAAAATGCTTCAGAAATGGTTTCAAATCCAAGTACTGAAGCAAAATTATTTGTTGAAAGATTTTTATCGGGTGACAACAGAAATTAAAGTTTTTCTTTTTCCTGTTTTACTTTACTTTTAGAAATATAGCCATCATAAGTGATAGGCTGTCGGTCATTGCTCTTCATTGAAACAAATGTCTTACCGTTTTTAAAAATTTCAAAATAGATCGCATCAACAGTACTTACATCCTTAGGTTTGATCTGTACAGTCCAGGTTCCTTTTTTATTTTGAGATTTATTGATCACAAAATCCTTTGATGTAAATCTATATCCGTTCTTATCAGAATTTCCATAGCTTGGATTGAATACTCTTCCAAAATAAGGTAAATAAACATCCACCATATTTTTGCTTACATCAATACTATAATCCCCATTTAGGGTTAATATTCTCGAAGAGGTTGTATTCGGAAGTGAATTCATGACATTGATAACATCATAATTCGTTGGATTAGCTCTTTCTGCGGTGAAAGTAAATTCCTGAGAATCCACTAATGTGTTCACTATTGTTGGATCTGATGAACCCTGAGAAGCACAGCTTTGAAAACTGAGCATAAACCCTAAGATCATCAGAATAGAAATATACTTTTTCATAATGGATATAATTATTACATTTAAACAGCAAAATGTATGCAAATATATTGCTTCTATAATATTTTGGAATAAAAATTGTTAAGGTTGAATTATTAACACTCAAACTATGAAAGTTACACATCTATTAGGAATGGGAGCATTCGCTCTGTTGGTCGCTGCCTGTACTACAAATCCAATTACGGGAAGATCATCTTTACAGCTGGCCAATAATTCAGAAATTTTAACAATGTCTGCACAAGAATACAAAACGACATTGTCTAAAGGTAAGCTTATTACCGGAACAGCAGATGCAAAGAGAGTGGTAAATGTAGGAAACAGAATTAAAAGCGCAGCGGAGAGATATTATCAAAGTATAGGAAGATCTGCAGATCTTGCTAATTACAGTTGGGAATTTGCTCTTTTGCAAAGCAATGAATTAAACGCATGGTGTATGCCGGGAGGTAAAGTAGCTGTCTATACAGGAATTTTACCAATTACGAAGGATGATAATGGTCTTGCAGTAGTAATGGGACACGAAGTTTCCCATGCCTTAGCAGGTCATGGAAATGAAAGAATTTCTCAGGCGATGATGGCTCAATATGGAGGAGCAATCCTTGGCGGAGCGATTTCAAATGCCCAATGGGCAAGCGTTTTCCAAAAGGTATATCCAATTGGTTCACAGGTTGCCTTATTAAAGTATGGTAGAGGCCAGGAATCAGAAGCTGATGAAATGGGGCTTTACCTGATGTCTATGGCTGGATATGATCCACGAGCTGCTGTTCCTTTCTGGAATAGAATGGAGGCTGCTTCTTCAGGATCAAGACAACCGGAATTCTTATCCACTCACCCTAGCCCGGAAACAAGAATTTCAGATATTAATAAAGATCTACCAAAAGCTTTGGAATATTATAAAGCTGCAGGAGGAAAAATATAAGCTGTTAGCATATTGTAAAACCGGCGGACTGATTTAAAATCAGTCCGCCGGTTTCATCTTACCACCTGGATTCCTGTTTTTTTACGGGGTTTAGAATAATATCGAGGCTGATTTCAAAATAATTCCTACATTTGAGACTATAGATCAAAATATAAATAAGTGATAGACCATAATACATTAAATACATCTCAAAAGATTTTTGTTGAAATTGATCAACATTCTGTATTGAAGGAAGTTCTGTTTTGTGTGGAAATGAGTTTTATCCTTCAATAATATGTTTGAACAATACTGATTATTCTATATTTTACATTTAAACCATTTATTCTTTTTTTACCATGCGGCGGGCTACCTACAAAGACAGAGATAAAGCGATCAATATACTTTGCCGATCCTTTATAAATATTCTCATTCCTAACTCTATTAATTTTGTTGTTAAAAAAGATGGAAACAGAGAAAAAAGACTCATGGCTCTTATGAGTTATCAGTTTGATATCGCAATGATGTACGGCAATGTTTTTTTGAGTGATGATGAAAAAGCCTGTATTCTGTACTTAGACAAAATGAAGTTCAGTCTGAAAAGGATATTGTTGGAAATAAAACTGGTAATAAGCTGTATAGGGATAGAAAATGTACCCAGGGTTCTGAAAAGAGAAAAATTACTAAAAGCTTATCACCCTGAACAGAAATTTATTCACTTGTGGCTGATGGGAGCTCTTCCGGAAGAACAAGGGAAAGGAATAGGGAGTAAGCTCCTGCAGGAATCTATGGCAACGTATTCCGGAGAACTGATCTATCTTGAAACCACCACTCCTGAAAATCTGAAATTTTATAAAAAAAATGGGTTCACTATTTTTCACGAAACCCATGAACTGGATTATCCTTTATATTTTTTGAAACATGTTTAATACAGAAATTTTTCCCAGTACACTTGCCTATATCCTGATCTTTATTGTTCTTATAGCCATTGCTTCTGTACAGCTATGGTATGGCAGAAAGAAAAAAGATCGGGGCTATTATATAAAATATTTATTATTAATGGTTTCTGGCTTAGTTTATAATACCGTTGAAGGATTATTGCCGGACACCAACTTTAATATTAATATCATGGCTCAAAATATACTGGCATGGACAACGGGGGTGCTCATTGCCTTTCATTATCTGGGCTTTCTAAAAAATGAATATAATTTGGTTTTCCTCAAAAAAATATCTTTTGAATTCATTGGGATATCTATTTTATTTATGCTGATTATCCTGTTTATTTTGCCTTATATTATCACACAATCCTTAGAAACGTCAAGACGTATTTTTCTGAGCTTTTCTTTAGCCTTTTTGTTGTTATGCCTTATCATTGTATTTAAGCAACAGTTCAAAAAATTTGAAGAGCATTCCAATATTTTATTTAAAATTCATGATGTGAACGGATTTTTAGGATTTCTTGGGCTTATGTCTCTTCCGATGAGCATTCTTTTGTTTGGAGATGATCAGTTGATTGAACAGACATGTTTTAGTTTTGGATTCTTTATTATATCATTTGATTTTTTTCTCTACCCAAAAAGGAAAGAGGAAATTAAAAAGAGTATTCCTTTTCATAAATTATCTGCAAGAGAAGCTGAGATCCTGAAGATATTGTTGGACGCTCCCAATTTAAAATATTCAGAGATCAGTAACCAGTTAAATATTTCCGAAAAAGCACTTTCTTCTCATTTGTCAAGCATCTATAAAAAGACTGATTTTAAAAGTAAAAAGGAGATTGAGGAATTAAGTAAGTCTTTTCGAGATATTTTAAGCACTTAGATTTTCAAAATCATCTTTGTCTTTAAAGCCATTTTAGTGAAATACACGCTTATTTTCGTTTAAACTTCACAATTCATAATTTTATTTTCTATTTTACAAAATGCTGAAAATCAGCAAATAATTCATAGTAAGGGTAACCCTTATAAATTTAAGGGTCAATTTAAGGGCTCATTTTAATTCATTTCATTTCAATGTATATAAAAATCCTTTAGTTTTGAAATATCATTTAAGATCGAACTGATTCTTTTTCAAAATCAGGAAAAGAAATTAGGTATGCGGAATGGAAAAAGAAAAGTATTTATTAGCTCTTCTGGATAAAGAATGGGACGAGAGTGTAGGTATTCATATACTGTCACTTTTCTATAAATACAATGATATTTTTATAATTTAATTCAATTTAATCCCTTATGATAAAGGCTGAGATCCTAGTCGATTGCCACCTAGTGGTGGGACTATTTTCTGGAAAAAACAGATTATAAGACCGAAATGTCAGCCATAAAAAACTGTATTGACAAAGAAGAAACAGCTTGTCTTAAAAAACTAATAACCAAGAAAACTAATAACCAATATTATATATGGATTGTCATATCTGAGTGTCAATCACTATGGATATCGGGTTTTTATCGAAGGGAGAAAATTGGATGAATAGAAGATCCTCTTTCTGTAACACATCTGCTCATCTTTAAAGATAAGGGTTGGAATGACGAAGTAGGGCTCTATATACTATCTCTTATATACACAAACTAAGGAATAGTAATCACAAAGGGAATGGAAGGTAATGAACACAAAAACGAGAAAGAAAACGAAATAACGCTTGTGAAAAACATTTTATAATTGACGGTGGGGGCATCATACAATTATCTATGAAATGTGTACAGATGAGCTATAATCAAATTTTTAATGAGAAACATCAGGCCGTTCATATAAGAACGGTCTTTTATTATTCTTGCTATGGTGAGCAACTATTAAGGAAAATACGCTCTGCAATATTTAAGAGATCTGTTCTTTGTTACAAGAGAAGGTGTATCATTACTGGGAATCAGTGAGGCAGCCAAAAAAATGGAGTTGGAAACATAACAAGTGATTGTTTTGAGAGCAGGCTTCTATTAAGGAAACATATATCCGGTTAAAATTTCAACCTTCGGTGAAGGCTTATTAAATTTTTAGTAAATTTGGTATAGTTTTATAACCTCATTACTTAAACACAATACTATGAAGAGTTTATCAATCACCGGACTTATCCTGTTAGCCGTTTCAGCTTTACTTTTTTATCTAACCACTGATTTTGCGGTAGAGCAGATCAAAATTTCTCATATCATGGGAATGATGGCTGGAGTAGGAATTGGGCTTATTATCGGCGGAATGGTAGGATATCTAAGCAAAGGAAGTGCTATAAAGGCTGAACAAAAGAAAAAAGAATTCAAGCAGCTTCAGAAAGAAAAAGAAGAACTGGAAAAACAGGCGGCAGAAATTGCAAAACGCCAGGCAGAGCTTGAAGCCCAAAATAAAAATCCTCAAATATAAAATTTGAGGATTTAAAGTTGTTATTTTCGATTGTTGATTAAAATTTATATCCTAAACCAACCATAAATAGATTAGGTCTGTTATCATATCTGATTTCCGAACCGGAAACTCTATTGATGAAGTTCCTTTCATCTTTACTGAAAGCTCCTTCGTATTTTGCGTTTACAATAAGCTTTTTAATTTCAAGCTGAGCTCCGAATTGGTACCCTACTGTAAAGTTATTTTTTGCATTTTCCTTAAAGTCATTGTAAGTGTTGTCTTTGCTTAGATTAAAGCTTCCAACCGGGCCTACAAAAACGCCTAACATATTACCTAAAACGTTATATCCTAAAAGAACCGGAACATCAATACGGTTGCTTTTCACATCAAAAGTAGTGTTCTCAGTGGTGAACTCATTCTTAAAGTGAGTATAATATACCTCAGGCATTAAGAATAATGAAGTAGGTAACCCTACCTTTAATGAAAGCCCCACATTGAATCCTACATTGTTTTTTCCTGTTCCTTCAATAGCATCATTCACTGTTCCTTTGATATTGGACCATGAAGGTGAGCCTGTAGGAAATATTAAATTGGCTTTCCCTGCCAGTGAGATCTGTGCAGAGGCCCACATTGAAAAACCTATTAACGCTATACTAAGTGCCTTTTTCATTATCTTCTAATTTTGTATTTTCAATCGTTTTATTGTTCTCCAGTAAATATTCTCTCAGTTCTTTAAATAGTTCTGAAGAATAAACGAAGTCGATCAGGTTTTTATTGCCTGCTGTAATCAGGATGTCTTTATTACCTTCCCATTCCTTGATTCCCAGTCTTAGGTATACAATTTTCTCGCCAATTGTCATTACTGAGTTCATATCGTGGGTATTGATAATCGTTGTGGTGTTGTATTCCTTCGTGATTTCATAAAGAAGATCATCAATGACCTTTGAGGTGTAGGGATCCAGTCCTGAGTTGGGCTCATCACAGAATAAATACTTAGGATTGTTTACAATTGCTCTTGCAATAGCAACCCTTTTCTGCATTCCTCCAGAAATTTCAGAAGGATATTTTTTTTCCGCTTTATCAAGGTGTACTCTTCCGATTACTTCGAAAACTCTTTTCTTTTTTTCTCTGTAGGTAAGATTGGTAAACATATCAAGAGGGAACATGATGTTTTCCTCCACGGTTAAAGAGTCAAAAAGGGCACTTCCCTGGAATACTGTTCCGATTTCTGAGCGAAGATGCTGCTTCTCATCACGGGTCATTGTATTGATATCTTTGCCATCAAATAGGATCTCTCCTGATGAAGGATCATATACATTCAGTAGACTTTTAAGAAAAACCGTCTTTCCTGAACCACTCTGTCCAATAATAAGATTTACCTTTCCTTTATCAAATGTGGTTGAAATCCCTTTAAGTACTTCAACATCACCAAAACTTTTTTTAAGATCTTTTACCTCAATCATTAGCTTAATATTAATTGGGTTAGAATTAATTCGGAAATGATAATGAATACCATTGTCCATACCACCGCCTGAGTACTTGCTCTACCTACTTCCAGAGATCCTCCTTTCACAAAATACCCGAAATAGGAAGGAACGGTTGCAATAATGAAGGCAAAAACAGCTGTTTTTGCAAATGCATAATAAATAAATAAATTAGGCATATACATTTGAATCCCAATAATATAATCATTCTCTGTCCAGTTTCCTGTCAGAATACCGGCAATATATCCTCCGGCAATACCAAATACAATACTGATGGCAATAAGAAGAGGATTAAAAATCATACAGGCAATGATCTTTGGAAAAATCAAAAAGTTGGGAGAATTTACTCCCATGATATCCAAAGCGTCAATCTGTTCGGAAACTCGCATTGTTCCAATACTGGAAGCAATATAAGATCCTACTTTTCCTGCTAAAATTAAACTGATGATAGTAGGTGCAAACTCTAAGACAAGTACTGCTTTTGTTGCATATCCTACAAATGAAGGGGGGATGGGAAATGAAGAAGCATCAAAGTTGTTGAACATTTGAATAGCCACTACCGCCCCCACGAAGATTGATGTGAAGACTACAAGTCCGAAAGAATTTACTCCCAAATCATTAATTTCCCTCATGAGCAGTTTCCAAAAAACCCTCATTTTCTGGGGTTTTTGCAGGGATTTCCCTAGAAGGATAATATATTCCCCTACTGCTGTGAAAAACTTTTTTAACATACTGCTAAATTAGACTTTTTTATTGAATTAGGCTAAGGTTGAAGTGAAGACTAACGTCTGGATAATGTTAAAATTATCCTAGCCTTAGCATAGTTTTATTTTGCATTTTTATCACCGCCGATAACCAGTAAAACGGTTTTTAAGGTAATAACCAGATCCAGAGCAAAACTCCAGTTTCGCACATAGAATGCATCGGCGAGAACTCTTTTTTTCATTTCTACTTCTACATCACCAGAATCACCGCGCAGTCCGCTTACCTGTGCAAGACCTGTAATACCTGGGTTTACCATACTTCTTAAACTATATCTCCCGATTTTTGGTTTGTAATAATTATCTACAGCCAGCATATGAGGACGCGGCCCTACCACAGACATTTCGCCTTTCAGTACATTGATAAACTGAGGAAGCTCATCAAGGCTGGTTTTTCTTAAAAATTTACCTATTCTTGTAATTCTCGTATCATTCTCTCTGGTTGTACTTGTAGAGGACTCATCATTAACTACCATTGTTCTGAATTTGATACAGCTGAATACCTCTTCATGGAAGCCATACCGTTTCTGAAAGAAAAAAACCGGGCCTTTGGAGTTTATTCTTATTAAAATGGCAATAATTGGAAATAGCCATGAACAGATAAAAACAAGTACAAATATGGAAAAGAATATGTCAAATGTTCTCTTCATCAGGAAATTGGAATAATAATCCAGGGGATACCTTGCCTGATTTAGAATTGGCTGAGTCTGAATATAGGCAAGATCATACAGGAAAAAATCATTCTGAGTAATACTCGGAATCAATGAAATATGCACTTTATGTTCTTCTGCCAGTTTGAAAATTTCAGCTTCTACACTTTCGCTGTAGGAGTTTTCTGTAGAGAAAAATAAAGTATGAATTCCATGTTTCTTCCAAAGATTAACCAGTTCCGCGGTTGTGATATTTGTATTTTCATGTTCAAATATTCTGTATCCGTAATCTTTACGTTCTTTAAAAATATTTTTGAGAATCTCTGTAGAATCCCCATCTCCTAAAAACATGATGTTTCGGTAGTTTACCCCTAAAGAGCGTAAGTACTTGATGGAGAAGTAGATTAATGATTTCGCCAAAAAGATAAATATGAACAGATAAAATGATAACCAATAGATATCTGAATTGAAAAATACATTTTTACTGACCTTTCCAAGAAGAAGAACCCCTAGTATAAACGAGATGAAATGAAGCAGAAGACGCTCCAGAAACAAGGTATACGTAAGGTTTCTCGGAATATTATAAATTTTTGTCCTACCACTGAGAAGAACCCAGAACAAAAACAGCAAAATCAAAGAAAAAGCATTCTGATACCAGGTTTCCTTGTGGTATTTCAGCTCTTCGTTTCTGCTTATAAAAAAGAATATGAAGATAGATGCAATAACCATAAGGTCAAGCAAAATAATGATCGATTTCAGGTATCTAGAGTATCGAATTCTCTGCATCTATCGGTGTTATAATAGGTACGGCCAGCTAATGTACGTATTTTTACGGTATATTCAGGTACTTATGGGTCTGAACAGAAGCTTGCCATTCCGGATGTTCCAGAATAAAATCTGTAATTTTAGGATACATATCATTTCTTTTGCTCCATTCACTCTGAAGGTAAAGTTTACAATTTTCAGAAACTTTTGCAGCTTGCTCTTGTGCAAATTCAAAGTCGTGATTGTTGAAAACGATAACTTTAAGCTCGTGTGCCTTTTGATAAATCTCTTCTTTTGGTAATCCTGTTTTCTTAGGTGAAAGGGTAATCCAATCCAAATGACCGCTCATAGGATATGCTCCTGAAGTTTCAATGTGAATGGTACATCCAAGTTCTTTTAATTTGGATGTAAGGATTTCAAGGTTCCATGTAAGAGGCTCTCCACCTGTAAGAACGATGGTTTTACAATGTTTAGCTGCTGTTTCAGCTATTTCTACGGCATCCATTAAAGGGTGAAGCTCAGGATCCCAGCTTTCTTTTACATCACACCAGTGGCAGCCTACATCACAACCTCCCAATCTGATAAAATAAGCCGCTTTTCCTGTGTGGGCTCCTTCTCCCTGTAAAGTGTAAAAATGCTCCATTACAGGGAGCATTTTACCTTCTTTTAATAAAATATCTTGTTCTTTATTCATTTTAAAATTAGTCGTTATAGACCGAAGTTTTATAAGCAATGATGGTATTTTTCATCAACATCGCTCTTGTCATTGGGCCTACTCCTCCAGGAACCGGAGTAATCCAGCTTGCCTTAGCTGCACAGCTGTCAAAATCCACATCACCGGCAAGGTAATATCCTTTTGGAGAATCATCGTCTACTCTTGTGATACCCACGTCAACGATTACAGCACCATCCTTGATCATTTCTCCTTTTAAGAAGTGAGGATCTCCCAAGGCTGTAATAACGATGTCTGCCTTTTTAGTATATTCTTCAATGTCTTTTGTGTATGAGTGTGTAAGGGTAACGGTTGAGTTTCCAGGGAAATCTTTTCTTCCCATAAGGATACTCATCGGTCTTCCTACAATTTTACTTCTTCCAATGATTACACAGTCTTTTCCTTTAGTTTCGATATTGTATCTTTCCAATAATGTTAAGATTCCGAAAGGTGTTGCAGGTAAGAATGTATCCATTTCAAGAGCCATTTTTCCGAAGTTTTCAGGGTGGAATCCGTCCACATCTTTTCTTGGGTCAATAGCATTGATAATTTTCTCCTGATCTACTTGATCCGGCAATGGTAACTGAACGATAAACCCGTCTACAGCTTTAGACTTATTAAGCTCGTCAATGGTTTCCAATAATTCAGATTCCGAAACAGTGCTTGGGAATTTGATTAAGCTAGATTGGAATCCTACTTCTTCACAGTCTTTTACTTTAGCATTTACATAAGCTTTGCTTGCTCCGTTGTTTCCTACAAGAATTGCTACCAAATGCGGTGCTCTTCTTTTGCTCGCAAGGATTTTTTCTACTTCAGCTTTGATCTCTGCTTTAATTTCCTTGGATACTTTAAGTCCGTCAAGAATTTCTGCCATTTTTACTTTTTTACTTTTATTTAGATTTAGATTTTTTCAAATACTACAATATCCTGAAATTCATCGGCTCCTTCCTTTTCTACATCATTTCTCCAGAATCCTCCCTGGATAGTGGTTACTTTCAAACCGGCATCATGAGCCATTTGATTTAACAATGGAATGCTTACGGCGATATTGGCTGCCGTTACTTTATCATCCATTAATCTATAGCCTTCATACTGATGTGGAAAATGCATGCTGCCACTTTCTACTTTAGAATCATCATATAAGAAGAATGTTGCCAGACATTCTCCGCCATTCTTTAAAACCCTGCTGATTTCATTCAGATATTGTCTGATCTCAGGGATTTGCATGTGGGTGAATACAGAAAACAGAAATGCTTTATCAAATTGTGATGCCTCATAAGGAAATGTAAAATTCTCTGCCTTCTGGCTGAAAGTATTATACAGATCATTATAAATCGGTGTAAACTTAAAGTTGAAGTTTGGATATTTTCTATGAATATGTTTATCACACCATTTAATTCCTTTTTCTACCGCATCAAAACCGTCATAAGTTCCTTTGTCTATAAATCCTGATAAAGCCACGGCTGTTCTTCCGATTCCACATCCTATATCCAGGACATGGTCAGTGTTTTTAAGCGCAATATGCTTTTTCAGAGCATTCATCTGGCGGATACCATGAGGAATAAAATCGCTGCTCCCCACATAAATATCTCCTTTTTTAGGTTCGTTTTTAGCTCTTTTTCCAGTAATTCCTTCATAGAAATCTATAGGAAAATAATAGAGTTTTCTTCCTAAAAGTCTAAAGCCGGGAGGCAGTTTATAATAATATGATCGTAATGCAGACATCTGCTATTTATTTCCTTTATAATAATTAATCAATCCGTTGGTAGAGCTGTCGTGTGATGTGACAGTTTCATTGCTTTCAAGTTCTGGTAAGATTTTGTTAGCAAGTACTTTACCTAGTTCTACTCCAAACTGATCGAAGCTGAAAATATTCCAGATAACTCCCTGAACAAATATTTTATGTTCATACATTGCAATTAACTGTCCTAATGAAAAAGGAGTTAATTCTTTGAATAATATAGAGTTAGTAGGTGTATTTCCGTGGAAGACCTTGTAGTTTAATAATCTATCGATTTCCTCGTCAGATTTTCCTGCATTTTTAAGCTCTTCTTCAACTTCTTCTTCTGTTTTTCCGAAAGCAAGAGCTTCAGTTTGTGCAAAGAAGTTGGCTAATAATTTATCCTGATGATCAGAAACTTTATTAGGGCTTTTAGCATACGCGATAAAGTCTGCAGGAATCAACTCTGTACCTTGGTGAATCAGCTGATAAAATGCGTGTTGCCCGTTGGTACCAGGTTCTCCCCAGATGATTGGCCCTGTTTCATATTCTACAAATTCACCATTTCTGTCTACACATTTTCCATTACTTTCCATGTCTCCTTGCTGAAGGTAAGCTGCAAATCTGTCCAGATACTGTGAATACGGAAGAATAGCATAGCTTGTTGCTGCATAGAAGTTACGATACCAGATTCCTAAAAGTCCCATTAATACGGGAACGTTTTCAGAAAAGTGGTCGGTCTGGAAACGTTGATCTGTATCGAAAGCTCCTTTTAAAAGCTGCTCAAAATTTTCATATCCTACAGCTAATACAATGCTTAATCCGATAGCACTCCAAAGAGAGTATCTTCCACCTACCCAATCCCAGAATTCGAAAATATTATTTTCTGCAATTCCGAATTGTTTAACAGCTTCAATGTTAGTGGATAAAGCAACAAAATGTTTCGCTACATCTTCCTGTTGACCCGCTTTAAGGAACCAGTCTTTTGCTGAGTTCGCGTTCGTCATTGTTTCCTGAGTTGTAAATGTTTTGGAAGCAACGATAAATAGAGTCGTTTCAGGGTTTAGGTTTTTAACAACCTCTGCAATATGATTTCCGTCCACATTAGAAACAAAATGAACGTTTAGTCTTGTTTTAAAATGCTTTAAAGCTGAACAAACCATTACAGGCCCTAAATCTGAACCTCCAATTCCAATGTTGACTACATCCGTAATCTCTTTTCCACTGAACCCTTTATGTTCTCCTGAAATGATTTTTTCAGAAAAATCTTTCATGTGATTCAGAACTCTTTTGATTTGTGGCTTGATATTTTCACCATCTACAAGGATTTCACGGTCTGAAAAATCTCTTAAAGCTGTATGTAATACAGCTCTTCCTTCTGTTTCGTTGATTTTATCACCAGAGAACATTTTAGAAATAGCATCTTTTAGCTGGCATTCTTCAGCCAATTGTAATAAAAGTGCTTTCGTTTTGGAATCGATCAGGTTTTTAGAATAATCAAAAAGGTAGTTATCCTTTTGTAAAGAGAATTCTTGAAAACGGTTGGGGTTGTACTGAAAAAGGCTTCTTAGTTCAAGATCATTCGATGCGAAATGTTCATCAAGGGCTTTCCAGCTGTTGGTTTGTATAGGATTTATTTTTGATAGCATGTTGTTGAGAATTTATAATTTACAGAATAATGTTTTGGACCAAAATCTTTAGGAATCCATAACGATTTATTTCTGATCTGCAAATTTAAGGAAAAATAAAACCTCAAATAAATTTGAAGATGATAAATAATGATTTTTTAAAAAACAAAACCCCAGAATTGATCTGAGGTTTACTTTTTAGGAGATTAATGACTTTTTTTGTGAATGTTATTCTTCCATCTCATTCAAAATGTTTTCCAATTGCTTAGCATGGCGGCCATAAAAGTATTTTGTCCATAAAATGATACCTGCCACTATACAAAGCGTTCCGAGTATAACTATTAAAATGATTGAAGCTTGGGTTGAATTGGAGATTTCAGATAATGTTTTTCCCTTTTTTACCAGCACGTTGTAGATTACTAATCCGATAGTGAGTAGAAAATGGGGCAGGAGTAAGAACCCAAATGACTGATATCTTTCCATATTAAGTTTAAGTTCATGGTAAATTTTCCAAAGACTGTTTTTCGTGTTTCCTGTGTAGAATTCAGCCTGTTTGTAAAATTTATAAAATCCATACAGATAGTAGCATGATATAACAACCATCATGACGTAGGAAATATAATAAATAAGATATTGTGAAGAAGGAAATTTAAACTGAAGAGGAAAAAAGCCGATAAGAATAATGGCTAAAATTTGTGCCCAAAATTCTTTTTTCATGCTTTTTTGTATTTTTTCGATAGGGTGTTTACTTTCCTTTAATTGTTCTATAGTGTCAGGAATATGGACGTTACTGTCCTCATTATTCCACTGTTCTTTTAGTTGATCAAAATTCATAACCTGATTTTTTTATGATTTGCTGTATTTTTTCTTTAGTTCTGTTGAGCTTTACACGGGCATTCCCTTCGCTAAGTCCAAGATTATTCCCGATTTCCTTGTGTGACAACCCTTCCATGAAATAAAATATAACGGCTTTTTCCAGAACATTCAATTCCTGAACAGCTTGGTAAAAAATTTCCAGTTGCCTGTCTTTCGTTGGATTATAATCCTCCTGCTGTACTTCAAAATGATGGGATGACTCAGTGTGGTTCTGAGATCTTTGCTTCTCCTTTTTTAGATAGGTGATTGCTGTATTGATCGCTACACGATACATCCAGGTAGAAAACTCACTATTTCCTTTGAAATTTTGATAGGATTTCCAGAGCTGGATGAGAATCTCCTGCTGGAGGTCTTCCCGGTCTTCTATGGAATCTGCATAGATTCGGGAGGCTTTATATAGTATGCCTTTATGCTGATTAACAAGTTTTAGAAAGGCTGTTTCAGTAGAATTGCTCACAATGGTTTCATGGTTGATTATAGTTATTGTAACTGTATTACAGGCTTTACGGTGTATCCTTTTGATTGTAAAAGCGGGATAATTCCGTTTTCACCCATTAAATGCGATCCTCCCACTGCGAAAAATGAACTTCCTGTTTTCATCATTTCCGGCATTGTCTGTACCCAGTTTTTATTTCTATCGGTAAGCATTGCTTTTTCTTGTTGGGAATTCATGAATCTTTCATCTTTAAAAAGAGCGTATAATGCCTGAGCATCTTCATTTTTGAAAGCTTCTATCATTTTTTTGAACAAACTTTCATATTCTTTGCTCAACTTCAACTGATTAATGATGGCTTTCAGGTCATAGGCATCATTGATAGATTTCATTTGATCATTTACTTTCTCTAAACCTTTGATATTCTTTTTCCCTTTAACGGCATTCTGAAGAAGCTCCAATTCGTATGACTTTATTTCAGTTTGTGGACATGGAATGGCCTTCATACTGAGAAGAGCATACAATGCCTGAGGACTGGAATTGTTTATTTTTTCAAGACTTGTTCCGTAATCTGCTAGGATTTTATCCAATTCTTTAGCTTCATTGGGGGATAGTTGGTCAGATATTTTTTTATCATTCTGATACATTTTTTGCAAAGCTGCCATTTCGCCTGGATCTGTATAATTGATTTCCATGATAAAGCTATCAGACTTTTCTAGGGCTTTCAGTACCTTAGGTTTTAAATCAAAATCTTTACTGCATAAGATATGAAAAGTTCCCGTAATATAGGACGGCTTAGAAAGTCCGTTCCCAGAAACCTCCCAAAGCAGGCTGTTTTTATTTTCAGTATTTTTATTCTGAGCAGTTACAGTCGTAGAAATTATTGATAATAATCCTGCCAATCCGAGTTTTATTAGATTTTTCATAGTATTTATTTTTTTTGATTTTCTGTTCTTTTAAACAGTAGGTAAGAGACACATTACAATCGTTACAGTTTTTTTTCAAAAAAAATAAAAACCTCCTGAAAACAGGAGGCTGTAAAATCTAAAATTATGATGATAACCTTTAGGTTAGGAGTTTTGTTCTAAGTTGTTAGGCTGTTCAACTTTTTTATTTTTTCTTTTTCTTAAAAAGTAAATCACTACCCCTGCAATGATTAATACAGGCCAGATGTTAATAAGACCTACAATAATTCTTTGAATCAAATAGAAACCATAGACAAAGCCGTCCTTTGCATCATAGATAAAGTTGTATCTGTATTTGTTATCAATACTGCTTGTATTGGTCACGGCAATTTCTGCGATGCGTAATTTCGGTTCTTTGATATAGATGTCAACTGTACTGTATTTCAGATTGTCTGCCATACTCAATGTATTCAGTTTTTGAAGGTTTCCTTCAGACATATTATTATCATCCAGAGATATTTTGTCTTTATTGGTCTTTATTTTCTCAATATTTTCTGATGTTTTCTGATTTCTTTTTGCCTCCAGTTCTGAATATTTGATATTGGCAGTGACATCTTCTGCGTTGATAGATCTTGAGTTTAGAAATAGTTTGTTGTTATTAATGGAGGTCAGAAGTTCTCCAAGTTTTTCAGTAGGTACTCGAACCTGCATGGTGTTTTCGCTTTTATATTTTTTGATGAGCATGGCCTCAGTGTCGGAAGTATTATAAGTGTTTTCATCAACAACATTACTCTGAAGATTACTTTTGGTGACAAAGCCTCCAAGTTCCTGCACTGATTTTTCAATGGCAATAGTGGCAGTATAAACATCTTTGACTTCCATATTGACATCTGCAGTTTTGATAAACTTTTTGTCCTTTACTTCCATACTGGCAACAGATGAAACACTATCTGCTACTGCTGCAGAATCTGCTTCCTCACCATAGCTTTTATATTCACTGGTGGTCGCTTCTACTTTTTTACATGAATAAATTCCCAATAAAAGAACTGCCGATAATGATAATGTAATGTACTTCGTTTTCATAGCGTAAGATTTTTGAGGTTTTGCTTGAGTCAAAGTTCAGTCAGGATCTTTTGTAATGCTTGAAAATGAGAAGTAAAAAGTTTGTAAAGATAAAATTCTGTTTTAGTGTGTTGATTATTAGTGTTTTGTAAAACAGATTAACTGGTGTGGTATTGTTTTCGGAGTAATTTTTGCTTATCTTTTTACAAACCAAATCACAATACATCATTATGTCGAATACCTTTTCTAAAATCAGAAATGCAATAGGACTTTTCACATCCATAGATTTTGATCAGCTAAGTGCTATTTCCCAAAAAGTAGATCTTCCTAAACTGATGCATAATTTTTCCAAACTGGATGATAAACAGCTTACAGGGCTTATGAAAATGCTTGATCCCGAAAAGAAAAAGAAAGAACTGCCTCCCATTGATGGAGATTTTTACGATATCTATCATACTTTAACGCCTGAACAACGAGAAATTCAGCTTAAAGTGAGAGCATTTATGGAAAAAGAAGTGAAACCCTTGGTAAATCATTACTGGCTTAGAGATGAATTCCCTTTTGAACTTATTCCAAAATTTCAAAAACTAGATATCTGTGGAGTAACTTATGAAGGGTATGGTTGTCCCGGAATGCCTTTTCTGATGGAAGGTGTTATTGCTATGGAAATGGCCAGAATTGATGCTTCTATTGCTACATTTTTTGGCGTACAGTCTGGTTTAGCTATGGGATCTATCTATATTTGTGGTTCGGAAGAACAAAAACAAAAATGGCTTCCACAAATGCAAAAGTTTGAGAAAATAGGAGCCTTTGGTTTAACGGAGCCGGAAGTAGGTTCTGGAGCAGCAGGCGGACTTACAGTTACTTGTAAGAAAACAGAAGATGGTTGGATTTTAAACGGACAAAAAAAATGGATTGGAAATGCAACCTTTGCAGACTTAATCATTATTTGGGCAAGAGATTTAGATAGTGGAGAAGTAAAAGGATTCATTGTTGAGAAAGATAATCCTGGATATTCTGTAGAGAAGATCAAAGGAAAAATGGCTTTGAGAATTGTTCAAAATGGGTTAATTACTCTTAAAGATTGCCTGGTTACAGAAGAAAGTCGCCTTCAAAACGCCAATTCATTTAAAGATACAGGAAAAGTATTGAGAATGACAAGAGCCGGAGTGGCCTGGATGGCAACAGGATGCGCACGAGGAGCCTATGAAAGTGCTTTGGCTTATACCAGAACAAGAGAGCAATTCGGGAAACCTATTGCTTCATTTCAGATGATTCAGGGACATTTAGTTGAAATGCTGTCTAACCTTACAGCCATGCAGACGATGGTTTTCAGATTATCTGAAATGCAGGATGAAGGCATCTTAAAAGACGAGCATGCTTCATTGGCTAAAGTTTTCTGTACTTTAAGAACCCGGGATATTGTCTCAAGAGCCAGAGAAGTAATGGGCGGAAACGGAATCCTTCTAGAATATGATGTTGCTCGATTTGTAGCTGATGCTGAGGCTATTTATTCATACGAAGGAACAAAAGAAATCAACTCGCTCATCGTGGGACGATCGATTACAGGATTCAGTGCTTTTATATAATAACAGATAACAGGTGATATTTCTTTATCACCTGTTATTTATGAATATCCAGTTGTTATCCAACCAGGTTTTTATACTTTTCTCTATTGTCAATCAATATCCAGATATTAATCATAAATAGTATACCGGAAATGCAAATGCCGGTAGGGGAAGGATCTCTGTAGACATTATGGATTAAGATTCCAGTTAACACTGGTAGGATGATGATCGCTGCTAACGCTCTTGTTTTTGGGAAGATAAATAACAGACCGCCAATGACCTCTACCGTACCTACGAGTGGTAGAAGCCAGCCTATTTCTCCAAAAGCTGCATATATTTTCATCTGAGCATCAGTAAGCTTAGGAACAGGATTATAATGAAAAAACTTATCTAATCCCGCATTGATAAACATAAGTCCAAACAGGAGGCAAATAATGAATTTTATGATTTTCATGATTGATGATTTTATATCAAATGTAAAATAAAAATATGATTATATTGTTGTTTTGTTAATTAATATCAATTTTATTTGTGTTAATGATGTTGTTTTGGGTTTTTATGTTGTGTTATTATTTATGTTTTAAGGCAAACTAAACCCATAAATATTAAGTTGAAAAATCTTAAAAAATTAAACCGTTTAAACTTGAAAGAAATTTCACGGTGGTGTTGGAATAGAAAAATGTGACATCGTGCCGATTGGTGATCCATGTTTAGGAGGTACTGGAGGCGGTGGACAGGACTATGGATATTGTCCGGATATACAATCTAATATTCTTTGTACTGAAACTTTCCAAATGGTATACAACTTTATTGTGCTTCAGGTTTATAAGGTTTACAAATAAACTAAGGCTGCTTGTTAAAGCAGCCTTAGTTTATTCATTATTTATAGCTTAATTAGAAATTAATCCATTTCCTTCAGAGTGATATTCTTCGATATTTTATAGCTTTTCTTCTTTTTATTAGGTTTTTCCTCTTCTCCAAGTAATCTTCCCCAAGGTTTTAAATCCTCCACTTTTTCGCAGATAATCTTAATAATAGCGATGGCGGGAATACAAAGAAACATTCCGGCAATTCCCCAAAGATGTTCTCCTAGAAGAATGCCTATAAAAGAAAATAAAGCATTGATTTTCACTCGGGAACCCACCACGAAAGGAAGTACAATATTTCCATCTATAGCATGAATTCCAATATATCCTATTGCTACATAGATACATGTGGATGGGCTGGCGGTAGCAAATGCAATAAAACACGATATGAGAAGGGATATAAAAATACCTAAATAAGGAATTACATTTAATAACCCTGTTAAAACTCCTAAAAGAATAGCATATTTTACCCCTAAAACGGTAAGTACTATAGAAGTAAGGATAGAGACAATAATGACCTGAAGGCAAAGCCCAAAGATGTATTTCTTGGTCATCACTCGAATTTCATTCACTGCTGACTGAACACTTGCTTTATGTCTTTCATTAAAAACCGTTACAATAAAATTGTTGAGCAGTCTTCTGTAATTTAAAATAAAGATGAAAAACAGCGTAAAGAAAATAATAAATCCAAATCCTGTTGAAAATATTCCGAAGGTAAATCCTAAAATAGCTCCTGAAGAAGACAAAAGCTTGTTCAGTCCCTGGTTAATATAATCTACCTGCTCATCTACCTTTACATTAAAGGTCTTGGAAACCCAATGTTGAGCATTATTGAAAACAGTAGTAAACTGCTCTCTCAGATGAGGAAGGTCTTTACTGAAATCAGATAATTGATTGGTGAAAAAATAAATAATTCCCGCTAAAATAATCAACATAATAAATACAGAGGTCATTGTTGACATGGATCTTGGGAATCGTAAAGTTCTTTCCATGAAAGTGGCCGCCGGTAAAAACAGCATAGCCATTAGAAATGCGAAGAAAAAAGGAGCTAAAATGGTTTGCCCCAATGCTAAAAGATATCCGATCCCAATAATCGAAATAACTACAAGGGTAAGCTTGACAAGGAAGGGAAGTCTAAGAAAATTCATAATCTAAAATCTGCAGTGTGGAATAAAAATAAGAAAAACCCGCCGAATTGAATAACTTTTATTCAAACAATGTGGATTTTTCTTTCTGCATATCAAATTTCATTCCTAAAGACTTCCATAAAAGCAGAAACACGCTCTGAAATTCAGAACGTGTTTCTTATTGAGAAGTTAATATGTAAATAAATTGTTTTATTTTTCAATGGCGATGTCAATGACTTCCTCCATTCTGTTGACATAGTGTACTTTCAGATTCTTTAAATAATCTTTCTTAATTTCTTCTACATCTTTTCTGTTGGCTTCACAAAGAATAACATCTTTTACTCCCGCTCTGGTTGCTGCAAGAAGTTTTTCTTTAATACCACCTACAGGAAGTACTTTTCCTCTTAGGGTAATTTCTCCTGTCATCGCAAGGTGAGGTTTTATCTTTTTGTTTTTAAAAGAAGAAACCATTGAAGTCAGCATGGCAATTCCTGCAGAAGGCCCATCTTTAGGCGTTGCTCCTTCAGGAACGTGAACGTGGATGTTTTTCTTATCTAAATCTTCCTGTGCAATTCCCAATTCATCATGTTTAGCCTTAATGTATTCCAATGCAATCGTTGCAGATTCTTTCATTACAGTTCCCAGGTTTCCGGTCATTGTTAAAGCTCCTTTTCCGTTACTTAGAATACTTTCAATATATAAAATATCACCGCCAACACTTGTCCAGGCAAGACCTGTTACTACACCGGGAACTCCTGTGATTTCAGAAAGACTTTTCGGTCTTGGAACTCCAAGAATTTCATCTACTTTTTCTACTGAAATTTTTGAGTCATATTCTTTTACCAATGCCGTTTGTAGTGCTACCCATCTTGCAACAGAAGCAATTCTTTTCTCTAAGGTTCTTACTCCACTTTCAGAAGTGTGTGCTTCAATAATATGTTTAAGTTCAGGATTTCCAAGCTTGAATGATTTGGTATCCAAACCGTTTTCTTCCTGTTGTTTCTTGATCAAGTGTCTTTTGGCAATCTCAATCTTTTCTTCCAAAGTATATCCTGCAATCTGAATAATTTCCGTTCTATCCAATAGCGGAGTCTGAATAGTAGAAAGTGAGTTGGCTGTTGCAATAAACATCACCTTAGACAAATCATATCCCATTTCAAGGAAGTTATCGTAGAAGGATTTATTTTGTTCAGGATCAAGAACTTCTAATAAGGCCGAACTAGGATCTCCATGAAGTCCCTGTCCTATTTTATCAATCTCATCCAGAACAATTACCGGATTGGAAGTCCCTGACTTTTTGATCGATTGAAGGATTCTTCCGGCCATAGCACCAATATAGGTCTTCCTATGTCCACGGATTTCACTTTCGTCATGAAGTCCACCCAAAGATAGTCGAACATATTTTCTTCCTAGAGCATCTGCAATAGATTTACCCAACGAAGTTTTACCAACTCCCGGAGGGCCTACCAATAATAGAATAGGAGATTTCATGTTGTTTTTTAACTTTAAAACAGCCATGTGCTCCAAAATTCTTTTCTTAATATCTTCAAGTCCAAAATGTGCTTTATCTAACACTTTTTCTGCTTTTGCAATATCAAAAATATCTTTGGTGTAGGTTTCCCATGGAAGATCCGTAAAGAAATCCAGATAATTTCTCTGGACATTATAATCCGGAGAATTAGGATTCTGTCTTTGTAATCTGCCGATTTCCTTTTGGAAGTGTTCTTCTACTTCCTGGCTCCACTTCTTTGTTTTTGCCTTTGCAATAAGATCTGCTACATCGCTTTCCGGGCCACCACCTAATTCTTCTTGGATCGTTCTGATCTGTTGATTCAGGAAATATTCTCTTTGTTGCTTATCAAGGTCTTTTGACGTTTTTTGATGAATTTGATTTCGCAATTCAAGCTTTCTGAAGTCCTCATGCATCATTTCATAGCATTTGTTTGCTCTTTCCATCATACTTTTTTCTTCAAGCAGTCTTTGCTTTTCTAAAGATGGAAAGCTCGCGTTGGTGCAGATGAAATTCAGTAGATCATCATTATTATTGATGTTTTTGATCGCAAAATTAGCCGCATTAGGAATGTTGGGATCCAGCTCTATGATTTTCAAAGCCAGATCTTTTACATTTTCCAGTAATGCTTCATATTCCTCCTGATTTTTAGGCTTAGTGTCCTTTAGTTTTGTGATTTCAGCTTTGAAATAAGGTTGATTATCAACAATCTTCTTAATTTTAAACCTGTGAAAACCTTTGGTAATCGCTGTAATGTTACCTTCAGGAAGTTTGATGATCTTAATGATCTTTGCTAATGTACCGGTAGTGTAAATATCTTTTTCGGTAGGTTGTTCAAGATCAGAATTTTTCTGGCTTACAATTCCAATGAAATCTCCGTTTTTCTGTGCTTCTTCAAGAAGTTGTATCGATGTTTTTCTTCCTGCAGTAATAGGGATTACTACATTAGGGAACATCACCATATTTCTTACGGGAAGTATCGGGAATATTTTCTGTTCGGAATTCTTTTCAGTCTCCCCAAAATCGGAAAGATTGATTTCTTCAGTAACAATATCAAAACCGTCGCTGATCATTTCTTCTAAACTTATATCTTCAAATTCTGTCATAATGGATGGAATGACAAATTGTCATTTTCGTATTTAATCGTTAAATGGATTTCTTATAATACGCCCTGAAAACGTGTGGTATATTATAATGTACTAGAATGCACAATACTTATGCCATTTGTTTTTTACGAAAAAATATGGTCAAAATTTCCTTTTTTAGATAAACTTTAGGATTTAAAATTAAAATAAAGAACTTCTGTTTCTCTAATTTCTTAAAAATGTGTATTTTCGCAAACTGATAAAAAACTATAATTTATAAAATGGCAATTTTAGGACAGATTAGGAGTAAGCCTTGGCTTTTAATGGGAGTAATAGCCTTAGCGCTTTTGGCGTTCTTGGTGAACCCAGACAGTATCGACAAGGTTTTTGGTAAAAATCCTGACGTTTTAGGAAAAGTAAATGGTGAGAAAATCACCCGCGAAGAGTTTAATGATCAGCTTTTCGTGTTGCAGCAACAAGCTGAGCAGCAAGGTCGTCCAAAGAACGGTCTTGAGGAGCAGGCTTGGCAGTTACTTGTTCAATCTAAACTTATCAAGCAACAGTTTGAGAAATTGGGCTTTGAAATGACTGATGATTATTTCTGGAATCAGATCCAGTATGATCAGATGTTCGCTCAAAATCAGCAGTTTTTTGATGAGAAGGGGAACTTTAAAACTCAAGAGCTTAAAAAAGAGATTGAAACATTACAGAACACTAATCCTCAGGGATATGCTCAATGGTTGAAAACAAGAAAATCAATCGAGTATAGACTTATGGCAAGACAGGTGTTTACCAATGTTTCAGCAGGGATTACTACCGGTAAAAAAGAAGCTGAAGAATTGATGAAAGAAAGAGATCAGCTTGCTGACATCGACTTTGTAAAGGTAGACTATGCAGCTTACCTTCAGAAAACAAAGATCAATGTTACTACAGAAGATCTTGCCAACTACATCAAGCAGCACCCGGTAATGTTCAAAGCTGAGCCTAGCAGAAACTTAGGTATTGTATTTTTCCCTTCTAAGCCAAGTGCAGCAGATGATGCAGCCGCTTTAAAGGAAATTACAAAATTATACTCAGGAGGTACAGATGCTAGCGGAGGTACTGAGAACTTCCAGAACACAAAGAATGATTCTATGTTTGTAATGGCAAACTCAGATTCTCCTTTCAATCCTCAGTATGTAAAGCCTACACAATTGCCAGCTACTATACAAGGTCAAATCGCAACAGCTGCGGTAGGACAGACTTTTGGCCCATATAAAGAACAAAATTTCTATGTAGTTTCTAAGCTTGTAGGTAAAAAGACTTCAGATTCTACATTATCAAGACATATCCTGATCGCTTTTAAAGGAAGCCCGGCAGGAGAAGGAGTATCGAGATCTAAAGAGCAGGCTAAGAAATTAGCAGATTCTATCGGAGCTATCGTAAAAGCTACACCAGCTAAATTTACAGAGTTCCTGAAGCTTTCAAATGATCCAAACTCTGCTGCACAAGGAGGTAGCCTTGGTTGGACAACTCCGGAAACACCTTTCGTACCAGAGTTTCTTACTTATTTGGCTAACAATCCTAAAGGAGCAACAGGTGTTGTGGAAACTCAATTTGGTTACCACATCATCAATATCGAAGATAAAAAATCTGGATCAATGGGGTATAAGGTGGCAAATCTTGTAAAAGAAATCAAGCCTTCAGACGCTACAGAAGCTGAAACAGATAAAAACGCTAGAAAATTCATCCAGCAGGTTCAAGGGAAATCTTTCAACGATTTCGTCAATATTGCTAAGAAAGGAAACTTCCAATTCACTAATCCTAAAGCTGCGAAGAGATTCGAAGGTCAACTTCAGGGATTAGGTACTGAAAAAGACGGTGAAATCCTTACTTGGGCTTTTGATAAGAAAAGATCTAAAGGAGATACTGAATTATTCAATGTGGATGGAACAGGAGATAAAATTGTTGTATTCCTGAACGGAAAACAAGAAGCAGGTCTTGCTGATCCAGAATCTGTAAGAGATCAAATTGAAACAATTGTTAAAAATAAATTAGCTGCAAAACAAATTTCTGATAAAATTGCAGGAGCTAAAGCTTCAGGTTTAGATCAGATTGCTACTATGTTTGCAACGACAAAACAATCTGCTCAGGTAAACCTATTAAACCCTTCAGTAGCTGGATCTATGGAGCCTAAAGTTGCTGGTGCAGCATTTGGTGTTGCAAAAGGTAAACTTTCTAACCCGGTTGAAGGAGGAACAGGAGTTTATGTATTGATCAAAAAATCAGAAACAGTAAACAAACAACCTGGTGATCTTAAACAATTCACTGAGTCTATTTCTCAGAGAAATGCAGGAATGTTTGGTCAGGCTTGGTTGAAGAGTCTTCAGGATAACGCAGATATCCAAGACTATAGAATCGAGATCTGGAACAAGGTAGGAAATCAGCAATAATAAGAGATTCAAATCTATCAATATAAAAGCGACAATTTTTTGTCGCTTTTTTTTGTATTTAACGCAGAGCAATAAAGGAAAAGATTTATTTAAAATGTATTATATTTGCTTATTAGAAAAAAATTAGCAAGTGAAGTTCAGTAAAGAATTAAAAGCTGGTGTGATTGCACTTCTAGCTATCGTAGGCTTTGTGGTGTTGTTTCAATTTATGAAAGGGAAAAGCCTTTTTACTACCGACAATATATTTTATGCAAAATATGACAATGTGGAAGGCCTTGCGCAGTCTTCGGCAGTTTCTATCAATGGTCTCAAAGTAGGACAGGTTGATAAGATTTTGCCTCAGACAGGGAAGGATGGCAAAATCAGTTTTGTTGTGAAAATTACGGTAGATAATAAATTCGAATTTTCAAAAAACTCAACGCTGGAAATTTTTGAACCGGGATTAATGTCCGGTAAAGAAATGAGAGTAAATTTGTCATACGGAGGAGCTACAGCCAAAGATGGTGATACTCTGAAAGGGGCTTTCAAACTGGGAACATTAGGAAGTCTTTCTTCTCAGGTTGGCCCGGTAAAAGACCAATTACAAGTTGTTTTACATAGAGTAGACTCTTTAATGGCCAATGCCAATCTGCTTGTAGATGCTCAGAACAGAGCAGAAATCAAAGCATTATTATCTAATCTTAATAAGACCGTAGGAGCGCTTCAAACAACTGCGGGGAGTGTAAACAGCCTGGTAGGTCATAACGATCCTAAACTTCAAAAAGTATTAGATGATGCGAGCCTTACTATGCAAAGTGGAAAAGTAACATTGGATAAATATGGAAATCTTGCACAAAGTATCGATACCAAGCAATTAAATGCAACGATTGCTAATCTTGATGCTACTGTAGGAAAACTGAATCAGGTGATTGGAGGAATAGATAAAGGAGAGGGAAGCTTAGGAAAGCTGATGAAGGATGATCAATTGTACAATAATCTGAACTCAGCATCTTCTAATTTGAATTCATTGATTGAAGATATGAAAGCGAACCCTAAGAGATATATCAATTTCTCAGTTTTCGGTAAAAATAATAAAGACTAATACGCCTTATGCAGTACATCGATAACATTATTTTCCTGATTTTATTAGTGGCAGGATTTGGGCTTTTTGCTAAGAGCCTGCTGAAGATCTATAGAAATATCAGGCTTGGTCACGAGATCAATAGAAACGACAGAAAATCTGAACGCTGGAGCACTATGGCTAGAGTGGCTATGGGGCAAAGCAAGATGGTGAAACGTCCTGTTGCTGGGATTTTACACCTTTTCGTGTATGTAGGTTTTGTGATTATCAATATAGAACTTATTGAAATTATTGTTGATGGACTGTTTGGAACGCACCGTTTCCTGGCTTTAGTCTTTGGAGACGGATTTTATAGTTTCTTTACGGCGACCTTAGAAATTCTAGCTCTTCTAGTGGTAATAGGAGTCGTTGTATTTTTCATCAGAAGAAACTTTTACGGAGTTAAGAGATTAACGATGAAAGAGCTTTTCGGATGGCCAAAGCATGATGCCAACTGGATTCTAATCATCGAGTTTGCTTTAATGATGGCTTTCTTTAAGATGAATGCAGCGGATTGGGTGTTGCAGCAAAGAGGTTTATTGCCCGTACTTGGAAGCTTCCCAATAAGTTCCACAATTTTAGGGCCTGTTTTCAGTAATTTTGGTGAAGGTTTTTTACACTTTACTGAAAAAGGAGCTTGGTGGTTCCACTTTGTAGGGATTCTTTTCTTTATGAATTATCTTTACTATTCAAAGCATTTGCACATTATTTTAGCTTTCCCAAGTACTTGGTATGCTAATCTTGACAAAAAAGGGAAATTCAATAACCTTGATTCTGTCACCAAAGAAATCAAATTGATGATGGATCCTAATGCAGATCCTTATGCAGCTCCGGCTGAAGGGGAAGCAGATGCCGCTCCTTCCAAATTTGGAGCAGAAGATATCTTTGATCTTAATCAGGTACAATTGCTTAATGCCTATTCTTGTACAGAATGTGGACGTTGTACTTCTGTTTGCCCTGCTAATATTACAGGGAAAAAATTGTCTCCAAGATTAATCTTAATGAAGACCAGAGACCGATTGGAAGAAGTAGGACGAAACATCGATAAAAACGGAAAATTTGTTGACGACGGTAAAAAGTTGTTGAATGACTATATTACTAAGGAAGAACTTTGGGCTTGTACTACATGTAATGCATGTACAGACGCTTGTCCTGTATTGTTGGATCCGCTTTCTATTATCTTTGAAATGAGAAGATTCCTGGTAATGGAACAGTCGGCTGCTCCACAGGAACTGAATCTGATGATGACGAATGTGGAGAACAATGCTGCTCCTTGGCAGTACAACCAGGCTGACCGTCTGAACTGGGCCAATGAAAACTAAATAATTAATCAATTTGAAAATTTGAAAATTGATTAACGCTCACTTATTTTCAAATTTCCAAATTCTCACATTTTCAAACTGGAAAAAGAAATGGATTTCAATATAAAAACAATGGCAGAATTTGCTGCCGAAGGAAAAGCGCCGGAAGTTTTATTTTGGGTAGGCTGTGCCGGAAGTTTTGATGACCGTGCTAAAAAAATTACAAAAGCATTTTGTAAGATATTGAATAAAATAGGGGTAGAATTTGCTGTTTTAGGACAGGAAGAAAGCTGTACCGGAGACCCTGCAAAAAGAGCTGGAAATGAATTCGTTTTTCAGATGATGGCTCTTACCAATATTGAAGTTCTGAATGCTTATGAAGTTAAGAAAATTGTAACAGCATGTCCACACTGTTTCAATACCCTTAAAAATGAATATCCAAGTCTTGGCGGACACTTTGACGTAGTTCACCATACACAATTCCTTAAAACCTTAATGGAAGAAGGAAGACTGAAGATTGAGGGCGGAGCATTTAAAGGAAAGAAAATCACTTTCCACGATCCTTGTTATCTGGGACGTGCGAATGATGAATATGAAGCACCAAGAATGCTGCTTGAAAAACTTGATGCAGAGCTTGTGGAAATGAAGCGTTGCAAAACAAATGGTCTTTGTTGTGGTGCCGGTGGTGCACAGATGTTTAAAGAACCTGAAAAAGGGAACAAAGACATTAATATTGAAAGAACAGAGGAAGCTTTATCTTTTGAGCCTAAGGTAATCGCAACCGGATGCCCATTCTGTAATACAATGATGACAGATGGTGTAAAACATTTCAATAAAAACACTGAAGTAGCAGTAAAAGATATCGTAGAACTTCTTGCAGAGGCAGAAGATCTGTAGATTACAATAAAATATAAATAAAAACTCAGGCTCTTTGCTTGGGTTTTTATGCATTATAAACTCAGGAATATTTCTTAATTTTATACTTTAAATTGAGCAGCAATGAAAATTGAAGAATCAAACGTTGTAGAAACGAACGACTACAGAGTCATTATATACCCGGCATCAAGGCCATTTGAAACAAAAGAGGCAAAGGCAATCACAGAAAAATTATTTGATTTTCTGGCAACTTGGGCTGCACACGGGAAACCGCTTTCATCATCTTTTAAAATTGAAAAAAATCAATTTATCATTATTTGTGTAGATGAAGAGAAAGAAATGGCTTCAGGATGCAGTATTGATGCGCTAGGAAAGATTATGAGAGCGCTTGATGAAGAATATCAGCTGGGATTATTTGACAGAATGAAAGCTAGTTTTGTAGAAAATGGAGAAGTGAAAACATTGAAACTTCTTGATTTTAAGAACAAACTGAAAAATGGTGAATTACCAAAAGATATTCAGGTATTTGACTTTTCTAAAAATACATATCTGGACTTTTTAAGCCACTTCCTTCTTCCTTTGGAGAAAAGCTGGGCTGGAAGTTATATCAGTTAAGTATTTTTATATTACGAACAGAATAAGGGTGGCTTTTGCCATCCTTTTTTGTTTTCCAAATGGGGAGCATTTATTAAGAAGAAAACTCTTCTGAATGAATTTTTACATTGAGAATTTTTGTAGGAGCCGCCTTATCATCAAAAGGTGTGGTAGGAAACTTTCCTTTAATAAAAATAGCACACATCGTATTCTGAGGATGATAAAGATAATTATGGTTTTCTTTTCCAACTCCGTCCAGAATAGCCTGGAAAACTTCATATCGGATTTTCAGGGGATTATAGGCGTAATCATGCCATACAACGATAGAGTTTTCATGCAAAAGATTGTCAAAAACTTTCTTTGTATCATTGAGGACCATGTCGTAGCTATGGTCACCATCAATAAAAACCAAATCATATTTTTTCCCTAATGAAGTGAAGTCAAAGAATTTGGTATTCGCTTCAAGATGGTTTATTTGAGGGTTCTTTAGTGAAAGGATACCATGCTGCTCGGCATATTTTACATGTAATCCCATCTCTTTCATTTCTTTCTTAGACAAATTGATGGTGGTACAATCTTCGGTATGTTTGGCAACGTTATAAACACTTTCTCCACGCCATGTGCCAATTTCAATATAAGAATTGACATCATTTCTCATAGAAAGAGTTTTAAGGAGCTGTAAATCTGTGATTAAAGATCCTCCATCCAGTATGAAACTATCAATGTCTTCAGCCACTTTATCTCCCAGGTGTTTCATGTCAATCTGTGGCAAAGAAGAAATTCCTGTATATTTCTTTTTGAATTTTTTTTCTGCTTCAAATGAGCTATCCAGAACAAGGTTGATTAAGCTTGGGGTTTCAAGAATAGTTCGAAAAAAAGATAGAAATTTATTAACTTTAGCCATTAGTTTGCTGAGATGTAGTTTACATTAATAATCAAACAAAGATACAACTAAATAAAATTTTGGAAAGAAAAAAGATACTCTTCATCTCATCGTGGTTTCCTAATAAAATAGAGCCTACCAACGGCAATTTTGTGCAGCGACATGCGGAAGCCGTTTCATTATCGTGTGATGTTGAAATACTGCATGCTATTGGTAATTTTGATCAGGAAGAGCTATATGTTTATGATGACAGAATCATTAATAACATCAGAACTTTAATCATTTATTATAAAAATTCAAGAAATCCTGTTCAGAACTTTGTAAGAAGAATGAAGGCCTATTCAGAAGGGTTTGCTCAGCTACAGAAACCGGACTTAATTCATGCTAACGTGTTGCATAACAATATGCTTTTTGCAGTTTATCTGAAAAAGAAATATAAAATTCCATTTGTTGTCACAGAGCACTGGACTGCTTTACAAAAACAAAATCTATCAAAAACCTCAGGAAATATAAAGCGAATAGCAAGATATATTGCTAAACATGCCGGATATATTTTACCCGTAAGCTATAACTTAAAAGATAGTTTGAAGCAGTTGGGTATTACCACTCCCACGAAAGTGATTTCAAATGTTGTAGATACGGAAGTCTTTACCATTGAACCTCAAACGGTAAAATCAGATCATGTAAAATTTCTCCACGTATCAAGTCTTATTCCACGTAAAAGACCGCAAGATATTATCAATGCTGTTCATTCGTTACATCAGAACGGATATTCTGTAAGTCTGGAAATAGGAGGGGATGGCGATGTGGAGACTTTGATGGCTTTGGTTAAAAACTTATCTGCCGAAAACTATATAAAAGTTTTTGATGCTATTAGCTATGCTGAAGTTGCTGCTAAAATGCAACATTCGGATTATTTTATCTTATTCAGTGAAAATGAAACCCAAGGCTGTGTTATTTTGGAGTCTTATGCGTGTGGAAAGCCTGTGATCTCAACGATGGTGGGAGGAGCTGCCGAATTTATTATTGAGGGTCTAGGAGTGGGCATTGAGAAGGATAATACAGTTCAGCTTTATGAGGTTTTGGAAAAACTATGCAAACAGGAATATGTTTTCAAAAGCGAATCTGAGATTAGAAATTACTGTGTAGACAGATATTCCAGAAAGGCAATTGCGCAGCAATTTACCGAAATATATAATGAGGTTCTTTTAAAAAATAATATCTCGTGAAAAGCCTGAAAGATTTTTTAAGAAACTTTTTTAGTAATAGTGGGCATCATGTTTTCTTCTCTTTCCTTATTGCTAAAGTATGTAGCTTTCTTGGGTCTTTATTGATCATCAGATTGTTACCTGAAAATGAGTTTGGTGTTTTAAGCATTGTTCTTTCAGTGTTGACTATTTTTACTCCATTTACAGGATTTGGGAGCAGCCAGAGTTTAATGCGTTTCGGTTCAATATCTGTGGATAAAGAAGAGAAATTAAAAATCTCATCCTACTTTTTTTTCAAAGGACTTTTATTTGAACTGATCCTGATCGTTTTGTTTTTGGGTGTTTCTGTCTTTTATTTTGATAAGTATGAGGATATCTTCACGATATTTATTTTTTGTGCGATAAGGCTAGGTGGTTTTTATTTTCTCAATCATATTCAGGGGTTTTATCGAATCACAGGGAAGAATCAGACCTTTGCAAGGATCAATAATATTGTTAATATCGGAGGGCTGCTATTAGTTTTGTTCCTTACGTACTTTTTCAAGTTTTACGGATATCTTATTGCCATCAGTATAGCCCCTTATTTATCATTATTTTGGTTAAAAAGGGATATATATTCTCGTGGAGCACTCAAACCGGGTAATTATAAAGAGATGTGGAGATACGGGATTTTCACCGCACTTACTTCTCTTACTTCTGATGCCTTATACTCACTGGATATTTTGCTGTTGGGTTTCATGCTGAATGAAAATGCTGTTGCGAACTACAGAACTGCTATTCTTATTCCTTCCAATATTACTTTTCTGGCAACCAGTTTCCTACAGAGCGATTTTCCGGTTCTCTCCAAGAACTTTAAGGATAAAAAATTCCTTCAATCTTATGTTGTGAATTTTAATAAGTTTTTTATCCCCATCTGCTTAGGAATTCTGCTTTTCTTTTATCTATTCAAAAAGTATATAATTATTTTATTTTTTGGTGAAAACTATGTGGATAATACAACTTTATTAATGATTTTATCAGTAGGATTCACATTGGGAATGCTCACCAGAAATCTTTACGGAAATTTATTACCTGCGGTAGGAAAAATAGAGATTAATACCTGGCTCAGTATAGGTTCTCTTATATTTCTTGCAGTACTTGCCTATATACTGGTTCCTGTTTATGGTACCATCGGAATGGGAATTGCAATGACCACAACATTACTTGTTTCAGGTTTGGGTTATCTGTTTTTTTTCTTTTCCTACTTGAGGAAACTGCCTTAATGGCAAAATCTTTTTATCTTTGTTAGAATGAAAAAAATCTTTCTTTATATATTATTAGTAAGCTGTGTGGTGATCAGTTGCGGAAGTGATGACGATTCTTTACAAAGAATTGATCAGATACTGAATATCTACATGAAATCAGATACCAGCCCGGATTTGTTGAATGCCAAAAAAAGTGGATCTTTCACCAGCTATACAGTGAATGACATGCTAGGTGATAAAGATAATTCTCCTGTGACAACTATTCCTTTAAGAATGAGACAGGATTCGGTTTTTTATATAGAATATATTGCAGGTGCGAAAAGGAAAAAATTTGATTCTGCGGGTACTACTTATTATTCCAGGATGCGGGTTACCTTGAATCAAATTATTAATAATACCTCTCAGGCAGTGGCTACAGATATTCTTGAAATTCACTATCGAAATACACCGGAAGCATTTCAGGTTTCGGAGGTTTTATACAATACAAAGTCTGTATTTTCAAAGGATGCGGGTACACCTAATTCAATAAATAACGTAACTATCGTAAAATAGTTTTAAATTTGTAAAATTGTTAGCTTATATTAGGCTAAATTTAATATCTAACATCTAAATAAAATGTTACAAGTCAATTTTTTACGCGACAATAAAGAACGCGTTTTAGAAGGTCTTAAAAAAAGACAATTCAAGAATCTTGAGTTGGTAGACGAAGCTGTTGCTACTGACGACGAAAGAAAAAGAATCCAATTTGAATTAGATTCCCAGCTTTCCGAGATCAATAAAATCTCCAAGGAAATTGGACTTTTAATGAAGGAAGGAAAGAAAGAAGAAGCGGAATCAGCAAAATCTAAAACTGCACAATACAAAGAGTCGAGTTCAGAATTGAAATCTCAGCTGGAAGTAAAAGAAACTGAATTACTGAATATTCTTTATCAACTTCCAAACATTCCAAATGAATTGGTAAAAAGTGGTGCTTCTGCTGATGATAACGAAATTATTTTCCAGTCTCATACTGTAGAAGGTCTTGGTGAAGGAGCAATTCCTCACTGGGAACTGGCTAAAAAATATAATCTTATCGATTTTGAATTAGGAGTAAAAATTGCAGGAGCAGGATTTCCTGTTTATTTAGGAAAAGGAGCTAGGTTACAAAGAGCTTTAGTTCAGTATTTCCTTGATAAAAATGTTGATAAAGGATATACAGAGGTAAACCCACCTCACGTAGTGAATGAAGCTTCTGGTTTTGGAACAGGACAATTACCTGATAAAGAAGGACAAATGTATTATATCAACGAAGATAAATTATATTTGATCCCTACCGCAGAAGTTCCTGTAACGAACCTTTACCGAGATGTATTATTGGATGAAAGAGATCTTCCGATTAAAAATACAGCTTTCTCTCAGTGTTACAGAAGAGAAGCGGGAAGCTATGGAGCTCACGTAAGAGGTCTGAACCGTCTTCACCAATTCGAAAAAGTAGAGATCGTAAGAATTGAAAAACCTGAAAACTCTTATGCTGTATTGGAAGAAATGGTAGAGCATATCAAAGAAATTCTTACAGACCTTGAACTTCCATTCAGAGTATTAAGACTTTGTGGTGGAGATACAGGTTTTGCTGCTGCGATGACTTATGACTTTGAAGTATGGAGTGCTGCACAGGAAATGTGGTTAGAAGTAAGTTCAGTTTCCAATTTTGAAACATTCCAGGCTAACAGACTGAAATGTCGTTATAAAGCAGATGGTAAGTCTCAGTTGGTTCACACTCTGAACGGGTCTGCAATGGCATTGCCAAGAATTATGGCGGCATTGTTAGAGAACAATCAGACAGCAGAAGGAATTAAACTTCCTAAGAAGATTGCTGAATATGCAAGATTTGATGTGATTAACTAAACTCTATGGTTATAATAAAAATTCCCCTTCAATTTTGAAGGGGAATTTTGTATTTCCTTATCTCTATAAATTAGTGGCCCAATAATGGATTTTCAAGTCGTGGTATGGGTAAAAATCCTGTAAATGTCAATTCTTTAGAAATATAATCATCCTTCATCAGTTCTTCTTTCATCAAATCAGTACTTAAATATTTTTTATTATCATCAGGAAGCAATGTTACAACAATAGCATCATCTCCCATTTGTTCTTTTAATTTTATAGCCCCAATAATATTGGCTCCTGAGGAGATTCCTACAGCTAATCCCTGCTGTTGTGCCAGCTTTTGAGCTATAATGATAGAGTCTCCATCTGCTGCACAAATTACATGATTCAATTCATTCAATTTTACAATCGGAGGGATAAACTCATCCGAAATTCCTTGAATACGATGAGATCCTATTTTATATCCAGTCGTTAAGGTAGGACTTTCTAATGGTTCTAAAGGATGAATTTTAATATTTGGATGGTGATTTCTTAATTGTTTTCCTATTCCCATTACTGTTCCGCCAGTACCCACTCCAGCAACAAATGCATCAGGCGTCAGCCCTATAGAAGAAAGTTGTAGTAGAATTTCTTTTCCTGTTGTCATCTCGTGAACTTCTGTATTATATTGATTCTCAAATTGACGAGGCAGAAATATACCACCTTGAGCTGCCAGTTTTTCACTTAATTGAATACTCCCTAAAAAACCTCCTTCTTCCTTGGATATAAGTTCAATCTCAGCTCCCATGCTTTTTATAATTTCTATACGCTCTTTGCTTAGCCAATTAGGCATAATAATTTTAACTTGATGACCTAAAGCTTTTCCAATAGCAGAAAAGGCAATTCCTGTATTGCCACTGGTGGCTTCAATGATTGTATCTTCGGGACGGATCTGACAGTTCATATAGGCTTTGTATAAAATATATAAAGCCATCCGGTCTTTAATACTACCCGTAAGATTATAATTTTCGCATTTTACATATATTTTTCCAGGTTTACCTTTAAAAATATATTGTAATTCTAGCATGGGAGTGTTGCCAACTAAGTGCCATAAGTGTTTGAACTTACTCTCTAATTCAGACGACAGACATTTTTTGTTAAATTCGTTTTTTTCTATTTTTGACATCATATTTGGTATTAATATGATGCAAAACTAGTAGGACTCCATCTTTTATTCAAAGGGATATAAGAAATTCAAGAAATTTTTTGGTATAGAATTAGAAAACAAAAAATATTACGTTTTTTTTAATAAATTAGTGTAACCACCAAAATATATTCAAAATGAAATTGGATGCTATTGACATAAAGCTGCTAAAGCTGTTACAGGAAGATGCTACTTTAAATAATAAACAACTTTCCTTAGAGCTGCATTTATCAATTGCTGCTGTACATGAACGTGTTAAAAAACTTAGAGCTAACGAATATATTAAAAAGACAGTAGTCCTATTAGATAGGCATAAATTGAGACTCAGTTTAATTTCTTTTTCCCAGGTTTTTTTAAAAGCTCATACCTTTGAAGTTCTTCAAGAGTTTGAAAAAGAGGTTGTTAAGCTTCCTGAAGTGATGGAATGCTACCAAATTGCAGGCTCTTATGATTTTTTGCTTCGCATTGTTACAGAAGATATGGATGCTTATAATCTATTCCTGCGACATAAATTATCCCTACTTCCGCATGTGAACACAGTTCACTCATATTTTGCCTTATCTGAGGTGAAAAGTGTTACAGCATTTCCTCTGGAATGATAATCTTTTATTTTCAAAAAGAGATATTTAGTTATTGATAATTAATAAACCATAGCAATTATGGTATTTTTGTTTATTCTGTTACAATAACGATCTTTTTATCAGCATTTTTCAGTTTTGCCTCCTTGTCATTCATTGCTTTCATGTCATATTCTATTCTTACGGAATAGTCATCAACCTGTTTCAGCCAGTCATGCTTGCCGGTAATAGATTTTATTTTACTTTCAAATTTTAAAGTAGTTCCGATATTTCTGAAAAACATCATCATCATTCCTCCCATTTGCTGTGCTTCCTCTTTTGAACCTTTAGACTGAAGCATTTCTTCAATATTTTTAAGATTAAAAAAATCTGTATTAATGGTTAATGTTTTGCCATCCCAGGTATTCAGTAAATTTTGATCAAACGGTAATTTTTCTTTACGGTCAAAATTTTTAAGGAGTTCATAATCCTGAGGCGTAGCGTGATCTATTTTAAAAGAAAATCCGATGGGAAGGCTTTTATGATCTTCTTTTGTAGATTTTAAAAACATTTTTTTCAGGATTCTGATCGTGTCCTGATTTTCAGTTTTCAGTTTTCCTTCTTTCTTTATTATATCATGCATACTTGTCCAGACTGTTGGAAAACGATCCATATCCTTGAACTTTTCCTGCTTTAACGAATCAGGAGTCATAGCCTGCATTTCTGCCATAAATTCTTTGGTATCAATATCCATAATTGCAGACGAAGCAGCATCTTTATGATAAAGCATTTCTGTATTGATACTGCATGATTGTAAGGTAAACAGACTTATTAAAAATAAGACAATAGTTTTCTTCATAAATAGGGGTAAAATTCTAATTAATGACAGTTAACAGCTCCATTTGGATCTTTGGAAATGGTCATCGCTTCAGCTTTGGGAGAAATATAAGGAATGCCCAGCTCTAAGCCTCTAAGGATAAAAAGTCCACCCAGGATAATCATGATGATCGGAACTGCTTTCAAAATCTTTGTTCTGAAGGCCTGATTCATGAGATTTCCGGCCAAAACAATGGCAAACATGAACGGAAGGGTTCCCAGACCAAATAAAGCCATATATAAGGCTCCCTGCCATATTCCTCCACCTGCAAGACTTGCCGTAAGAGCCATGTAAACCATTCCGCAGGGTAAGAAGCCATTAAGAATCCCGGTTGTAAACCTCGAACGGTAATCTGCTTTTTGCAGTACTCGTCCTAAATTTGACTTTACAGAATATAAAAACTTGGATAGAAAAGGAATTTTTGAAGCAAAATCTTTTCCGCCAAATGAAAATAATGCCATAATAATAAGCAATACACCAGCTATAATGGTCAGATACTTCTGAAATCCGGCCATTTCAAATCCCTGGCCTACAATTCCAAGGAGAGCACCTAATAAAGAATAGGTGAAAATCCTTCCGAACTGATAGGTAAGATTCTGAAGATAAAAATTAGCTGCCTGTTTTTTAGTTAATCCCATCGATAAAGCAATAGGCCCACACATTCCGATACAGTGAAAACCGGAAGCAAAGCCTAAGGCAATAGCCGATACAATAAGTCCTATTTCCATATCACATCATAATCCATTCTATAGTCTGTTTTGTCTTTCGTCCAACTCAGTCTTAAAGTATAATTCCCCATTTTTAATACTTGTGCAGGGATTAAAAAAGATTGGTTGCCGTCAAGCTGTACAGGTTTTTTGATGTCTAAATTCTGGTCGTCGGTTCTGTTTAAAACAAATTTTGCCGTAGTATTTGAATTGTTATAATCTTTTGGAAAAGTGATTTTAATTCCATTAGTATCCTGACTGTATACAGGTTTTTCCTGTAGTTCATCAGCTCTCTTTTTGGAATCAATTACATCTTGGTATTGTAATTCCTCTTCGTAATAATTATCGGTTACCATTTCCGAGTTCTTTTGCCCGTTCGGGAAAAGGAACATCATGGATAATATAAAAATAATAAATGCTGCTAATGCAATTACAACACCGTGTCCCCAACTAAAGTTCTTCATTTTTTCTAATTAAAATTGCAGTTTGAATGGTCCTTCAAAATAAGTTTGGTAAGAATCGATAAGTTTACCCTTCATGTCATAAACCCCGATCGTAATGTTTTGTTTAGATAACTTCATTTCATCTTCCGGGAAACTGATATTAATAGTTCCTTTAGAAATTTTATCCCTGTCTACAGGAATTTTACTTGAAGCACTATACGTAATCTCTCCATGAGCAGGTGCAATTACCTTGATGGTAACCATTTTCTTCTCATTGGTCTTATTCAGGAAGGTATAATTATATGTATTGATAATTTTTCCTTCTTTCACAAAGAATGTACTTCCTGCTGGCTTAATGAATTTAGCCTCCATTTCACCACGGCTGTATAATAGATATCCTAAGAATCCTACCAAAAGGAATAGGAATATACTGAAGCCTTTCATTCTTCCTGTAAACTTAAACGGAGTTTCTTTCTCAATTTCATTTTCAGAAGCATATCGGATCAGCCCTTTAGGAAGGCCTACTTTTTCCATAACTTCATCACAGGCATCAATACATGCAGTACAGTTGATACATTCCAGCTGTTGTCCGTCTCTGATGTCAATTCCTGTAGGACATACTACCACACACTGTTGACAATCGATACAGTCTCCTTTACCTGCGGCTTTTCTGTCTTCTCCTTTTCTCCATTTTGATCTTCCTTCCCCTCTTTTGAAGTCATAGAAAACATTGATGGTGTCTTTGTCTATTAATACTCCTTGAAGTCTTCCATATGGACAAACCAGTGTACATACCTGCTCTCTAAACCATGCAAATACAAAGTAGAATGCAGCAGTCAGAAGAATCATTACGATAAAATTGGTTGGATGAGTAAATGGCCCCTCAGAAACGATTTTAAAAACTTGTTCATAGCCCACAATATACATAAACATAAAGTGAGTAATGATTAATGAGATAATGATGTAAACAGACCATTTTAAGCTTCTTTTCCAGATTTTATCGCTATTCCACTCCTGTCTGTCCAGCTTCATTTGCTTGTTTCGGTCACCTTCAATCAGGTATTCGATTTTACGGAAGATCGATTCCATAAAAATTGTCTGAGGGCAAATCCACCCGCAGAAAATTCTTCCGAATGCAATCGTAAAAACGATAATAAAGATTAAGGATGCGATAGCACCTAAAGTCAGGATAAAGAAGTCTTGTGGATAGAAAGGCTGTCCAAAGATGAAAAATTCCCTGTCTATAACATTAAACATCAACAATGGGTTGCCATTGATTTTGATGAATGGTAATGAAAAATAAATAATTAATAGTAGATAACTTACAATGTTTCTATAGTTGGTGTACTTTCCCTTTGGCTTTCTTGGAAATACCCATCTTCTTTTACCGGATTGCTCCATTGTCCCTATAGAATCTCTGTAAGTTTCAGGGTCCAGAACCTGTCCCTGTCCGCCTCGTACTTCTATTTCTTCTATGTCTGACATATTGTAATGTGTTTAAAAAAGAAAAAACATAATTCGTTACTATTTTTAAGGTAATAACAAATTATGTTTTTTTCATATGTTTCTAATTTTTCTAAATTATTCTTTTTCCCAATGTGCTTCAGTTCCTTGAGGAGCAGCTCCTCCTTGAGCCTGAGTCACTGGTGGTAATTCCTGGTTGATGTGATATACATAAGCTGCAATCTTTTCAATTTCAGCTCCAGAAACTTCTCCGTTTTTACCAAATGCTCTCATCGCAGGGTTAGTAGGAGAACCATTCCAGTCCATGTGGAATACGTTTTTAAATAACGTCTTCTCTGGCTGGTTGATCCAGAAGTTATCAGTCAAGTTTGGACCGATACCTCCACTACCGTCTTCTTTGTGACAAGATGCACAGTTTGTTTTGAATAATTCTTTACCTTCTGCGATATTATCAGCTGAATACTTAGCTGTTTCAATCGTTACAGGAGGTTGGCTTGCTTCATAAGCTGCAATACTTGCCAATTGCTCTTTATATTCTTTTTCATATTCGCTTAACGGGTGAGCGAAATCTGTAAATGAATAAGCTGCAATATATACAATACAAAAAGCAGTCCCAAAATAGAATAAACCTACCCACCATTTTGGTAATTGGTTATCCAACTCCATGATTCCATCGAAACCGTGGTCGATAAGGATATCTTTTTCTTCTGTATCAGATTGCTTTTTGAAAGCGGCAGCGTACATTCTTTTGAAGAAAGGAATTTTCTTTTCAGCCAAATAAGCAGCTTTCTCTTCCGGAGATAATTTTTTGAATTTGTTGTTTTCAATCAAATCTCCAATAGCACTGTGGATGTATGCCAGGATACCAGCAATCACAACAGTTCCCCAGAAGTAAGGCGAAGCTAGGAACGCGTAGCTCTGCACAAACAAATAATAAAAAACTATTAAAAGTCCGATTATTATCAAGATGTTTACAACAACAGGTGTTCTTTGTTTCATAAAAAATAGTTTAATTTTTTAAATTAAAATCGTCGTCTTCATCCTCTCCAAGGGGAGCTTCTTCTTCCTCTTTATAATATTTCTTAGGCTTGCTAAAAACATAAATTATCAGAGCAACGAAGAACAGCATAAAGAAAATCAGAGCCAGTGTCTGGTAGAAGCCAGCATTTTCTGTATTGGATAATATATCTTTAAAATTCTGAGGAATCATACTGATCTTTTAAGGTTTTTAGTTATTACTTGCTGTTTTAATTTCGGTTGTTTTGATATCAGTTCCTAATCTCTGAAGATAAGAAATAAGAGCGATAATTTCTTTTTTCTCTAATTCTCCCTGAGGTCTCTTAGCATAAGCTTCTTTCAAGTCATTTGCTTCAGAGAAGATATCTTTTACAATTTTTGCCGATTGGTTGTTTGCCCACTTATCTGCAGAATCAATTTGAGCTTTTGTATAAGGTACATCAAATGTATTCTTCATTAGCTTCATCTTATCTACCATTTTAGATCTGTCTAAGTTAGTAGCAATTAACCAAGGGTAACGAGGCATGATAGAACCTGCTGATGTAGATCTTGGGTTATACATGTGCTTATAGTGCCAAGAACTTGGGTTTTTACCACCTTCTCTATGTAAATCCGGTCCAGTTCTCTTAGATCCCCAAAGGAATGGTCTGTCATAGATAAACTCTCCAGCCTTAGAATACTGTCCGTTTTTACCGTTGAATCTTGTAATCTCATCTCTGAACGGTCTGATCATCTGAGAGTGACAAGCGTTACATCCTTCACGAATATAAATATCTCTACCTTCAAGTTCTAGTGGTGAATAAGGTTTTACCGCAGAAATAGTAGGTACACTTTTCTTAAGAGTAAGAGTAGGAATAATTTCTACCATACTTCCGATGGAAATAGTAAACAATGATAATACTGTTAAAAGTAATGGCATTCTTTCTAACCAAAGGTGGAATCCTTCTCCTTCTTTACGTTTGTTTCCGATATTTGCTAATGCAGGTGCTTCAGCAGGAACTTCTTTTTGGAATGATCCTTTTCTTACTGTAGCAATTACGTTAACGATCATTAGGATGGCTCCAGAAATATAGAATAAACCTCCTAAGAATCTCATTTTAAAATAAGGAATAATCGCTGTTACTGTATCCAACCAGTTTTTCCATAATAATGTTCCGTCCGGGTTGAATTGTTTCCACATTAATCCTTGTGTGAATCCTGAAATATACATTGGCACTGCATAGAAAATGATTCCTAAAGTACCTAACCAGAAATGCCAGTTAGCTAATTTTACAGACCAAATTTTTGTTCTCCACATAATTGGTACCAAGTAATAGATAACCCCGAATGCCATGAAACCATTCCATCCAAGAGCTCCTAAGTGTACGTGACCGATAACCCAGTCCGTAAAGTGACCAATTTTGTTGATGTTTTTAGTTGCTAAAAGCGGTCCTTCAAATGTTGCCATACCATAACAAGTAACTGCAACTACGAAGAACTTAAGGATAGGATTTTCTCTTACTTTATCCCAAGCTCCTCTTAATGTAAGAAGACCATTTAACATTCCTCCCCAAGATGGTGCAATAAGCATGATAGAGAAACCAGTTCCTACTGCCTGTGCCCATGCTGGAAGAGCGGTATACTGAAGGTGGTGAGGACCAGCCCAGATATATACGAAGATTAGTGACCAAAAGTGGATAATAGACAGTTTATACGAGAATACAGGTCTGTCTGCTGCTTTTGGTAAGAAGTAATACATTAAACCTAGAACCGGAGTTGTCAATACGAATGCTACCGCATTGTGACCATACCACCATTGTACGATGGCATCTTTTGCTCCTGCATATGCAGAATAAGATTTCCAGCCAGAGAAAGATAATGGAACTTCAAGGTTGTTGAAGATGTGAAGCATTGCTACTGCTACCCAAGTTCCAAGATAGAACCAAATAGCAACATAAAGGTGTCTTACTCTTCTCTTTGAAATAGTGAGAATCATATTGGCCCCGAAAATGATCCATGAGAATGCAATCAGGATATCGATCGGCCACTCATGTTCAGCATATTCCTTAGAAGTATTAATACCCATAAAGAATGTAATGAACGTAGCAACGATCATAAATTGCCATGTCCAGAAGTGAATCCAAGATAATGTATCACTATACATTCTTGTCTTCAATAATCTTTGCGTAGAGTAGTATACCCCTACATAAACAATATTACACACGAACGCGAAAATTACGGTATTGGTGTGCAACATTCTGATTCTACCAAAACCAAACGCTCCATGAGTGTTTATTAACCCTTGGATATTACCGGATGCTAAACTTTTAATGGTTGTATCATCTGTACCGAATAAGAATTCAGGTAATTCCGGGTAGAAAAGCATTAATGCCGCCGTAAGCCCGAACGTAAATCCTATGAAACCAAAGATAATGGTTGCATAGAGGAACGCACGGACAATACTATTGTCATAACTAAACTTTTGTGTTTCCATATCAACTATTCACTATTTTTCTCAATTTTTATTATTTTCTCCTATTTCTTTTTCGTCTTTATCTTTGTCGCCAGTTTTATCTTTTTCTTTGACTTCATCATCGAAAAGGATTCTGACAGCAGGAGATTCATCATCTTCAAACTGTCCTTTTCTAGCATACACTATAAATACGACCAGGAAGATCGCAGCTAAAGAAACACTGCAAACGATCATTAAATATAGAATATCCATTGGACAACAAAATTAACCTATTTTCGGGGTTCAAATTTAGTGAAAAATAATGACATTCATCACGAAATGCCGATTTCAGCTAATTTAAAATCAGTCTAAATAAGCGGGTTTAAGCCTGTTTTTTGAAGTATTTGCGACCTAGTATCCAAGTTGAAACTGTCGTGAATGTAACTACTGTTATAGAACTTGCAGGCATGATGAGAGCCGCAAAAAGCGGATGCATGTGTCCTGTAACTGCGTAACTTAACCCAACGATGTTGTAAAGAAAGCTGATTATAAATGTCATTTTCACAATTGTGATCGAGCCTTTACAGACATTAAGATAGTTATCTAAAGTCACTACTTTTTCACCATTCATGATCACGTCGGAAGAAGGAGTAAAACTATTGGTGTCATCAGCAATCGCAATACCTACATTGCTCTGTTTTAGTGCGCCTGCGTCATTAAGTCCATCGCCTAGCATCGCTACTTTCATGTTTTGATCCTGAAGGTTTTTGATGTAATTGAGTTTGTCTTCCGGGCTTTGATTAAAGGCCATTCCTTTGTAATTTGGAATAAGCTCTTTAAGCTGGTTTTCCTCTGAGGAGTTATCTCCACTCAGAATAAATATTTTGTAGTTGGTAAGTTTATGGAATAAATCTTTAAGTTTAGGTCTGTACTCATTCTTGAAGATAAATTTACCTAAAAACTCTTCATTTTTACTAATGTAGACAGCTGTTTCCAGATTTTTAGGTTCCTGATTGTTATAACGTGCAGATCCAATTTTATAAACGTTTCCTCTTACGTTTGCAACGTATCCTTTTCCTGAAATTTCCTGGAAGTTTTCGACAGGGAAATAATCATCATTCACTTCGATAAATTCGTAAAGTGATTTTGAAAGAGGGTGGTTTGAGTTTTTTAATAATGTTTTGATGTTCAGTTGATCAAATTCATTGATTTCAGAACCTTGATATTTAATATTTGATTTTTTTCTGTGGGTAATGGTTCCGGTTTTATCAAAAACAATGGTGTCTAGTTTTGCTATTTTTTCAATCGTTAAAGTATCTTTTACATAGAATTTATTTCTACCTAAAATCCTCATAATGTGTCCGAAAGTGAAGGGTGCTGATAACGCAAGCGCACAAGGACAGGCAATAATCAGAATTGCTGAAACAACCTGGAACATTTTCTCTAAATCGATAAATGCCCAATAGATTCCAGAAATAAGCGCGATACCTAAGATGATGAATGTGAAATATTTACTGATGTTGTTGGTTAGCGTGTCAAGACCTGTTTCATGTTTCTTGAAAGCTTCTTTGTTCCAAAGCTGAGTAAGGTAACTTTGATCTACGTCTTTAATCACTTCCAGTTCAAGGGATGATCCTATTTGTTTACCTCCGGCGAAAATTTTATCTCCGGGTTGTTTGCTGATGCTTTCACTTTCTCCGGTGATGAAACTGTTGTCAATATTTCCTTCTCCATTGATAAGAATGGCATCTACCGGGATGATTTCCTGGTTTCTAACTAAAATTCTATCACCAACTTTTATTTCAGACAGAAGAATGTTGTCCTGTTTTCCATCAAAATCTACTTTCGTTACAGCAATAGGGTAGAATGATTTGTAATCTCTGTCATAAGAAAGGGCACTGTATGTTCTTTTTTGGAAAAGTTTACCCATTAGCATAAAGAATAGAAGACCGCAAAGGGTATCGAAATATCCCGGGCCATATTCTGTTGCTACCTCATAAATACTTCTTCCAAAAAGGACAAATATACCTAATACAATAGGAACGTCAATGTTGACGATTTTATTTTTTAATCCATACCAGGCAGATTTATAATAATCTGAAGCGGAGTAGAATACAACAGGGCATGCTAATAAGAACATCAATACTCTGAAAAGACCTTTATAATGTTCCATCCAGTAATCTTCACCACCTACATATTCAGGGAATGCTAAAAACATCCCATTTCCGAAAGCAAAACCTGCAATGGCAAATTTTACAAGAAGTGATTTATCAAGATGATCAACATTTTTTTCAGCCGTTTCAAGACTGATTACAGGTTTGTATCCTAAATTTGTTAAGAAATTAGCGAGTTCGCTTAATTTCAATTCTTTATGATTGAATGAGATCTGTAGGGTCTTTCTTGTAAAGTTCACCTGCGAATACTTAATATAAGGATTCAGGGTGTGAAGGCTTTCCAATAACCAGATGCATGAAGAACAATGTATTACCGGAATTTTGAATGTGACAAGACTGGTGTTTCCTTCAGAAAAATCTGTAACTTTTTCGAATATTTCAGGAGTATCTAAATAAGCGAACTGGGTAGAACTTTCATCACTCGGACGAATTCCTGCCCCTTTGTTAAGTTCATAGAAATTACTTAAATTATTCGTATTCAGAATTTCATAAACAGACTTACAGCCATTGCAACAGAAAGTCTTTTCGTCAAACAAAATTCTCTCTTTTTCTATACCTTGACCACAATGAAAACAGTTCTCGCTCACCTCCCTAAATTATTGAACTACAAAATTATAACAATTTTTTTTGTTTATCGAGTTAAAAAGTTCTATTTTTGTGATAAATATCATATAAAATGCCGCAGGAACAACAGATAGCAATTGAAGAGAGGTTCGCCAGAGTTTTTAATGATAAATCATTTAAGGAAAGACTTTCTAGCGCAGATTTTGAAAAATATATTAACGGTAAAAAAAGATTGAGTTTTCAGAAACACGATACTATTTTCGAGGATGGGGAAACACCAAAAGGGGTGTTCGTACTTGAAAAAGGAGCCGCTAAACTTTCAAAATCAGGAGCTTTTGGGAAAGATCAGATTTTAAGATTTATCAAAGAAGGGGATATTATCGGCTATCGTTCTTTGCTTTGCGGGGAAAATTTCCAAGCCAAAGCAGAAGCAATGACAGACATTGAGTGTGTTTTCTTACCAGCAGATATCTTTATGTATCTTTTGGAGGTAGATCCACAATTGTCTTTTGTAATGCTTCAAAAAATTTCTTACGAATTAGGAGAATCTTCTAACACCATCACGTTCCTTGCCCAGAAAACGGTAAGAGAAAGGCTGGCTGAAATATTGCTGCTTTTAGAACAAAAATTAGGCGTAGATCCGGAAGGTTTTATTAAAATTTCTTTGACAAGAGAAGAAATTGCCAATATTATCGGAACAGCTACAGAAAGTGCTATCCGTTTGATCTCTGAATTCAAACAGGATAATCTGATAGAAGTTGATGGACGAAATATTAAGATTCTAAATCACGACAAACTCATGAAACTCGGTCACGTAGTTTTATAAAAATCATAAAAACTTAAGTCGGCTCAATGGCCGACTTTTTAACTTTTAAAAAATAGATAAATTATGTCTGTTCACTCTGAAATTAAAAAAGTTACGACTGAAACCTTGCGTAAAATGAAATTCGACAAGGAAAAAATAACAATGCTTACTGCTTATGATTTTACCACAGCAAAGATGGTAGATGCAGGTGGAGTAGATGCTATTTTGATTGGAGACTCTGCAGCAAATGTAATGGCAGGTTTTGAAACTACATTACCGATTACACTAGACCAAATGATCTATCATGCACAGAGTGTGGTAAGAGGTACTGACAGGGCTTTGGTGGTAGCAGATTTACCATTCGGAACTTATCAGAGTAATCCTGAGAAAGCATTAGAATCTGCAGTAAGAATGATGAAGGAAGGAGGTGCCCATGCAGTGAAAATTGAAGGTGGAAAAGAGATTTCAAAATCTATTAAAAAGATTATTAATGCTGGCATTCCTGTAATGGGACATTTAGGATTAACTCCACAGTCAATTTATAAATTCGGAACTTATAAAGTAAGAGCAAAAGAAGAAGCAGAAGCAGAAAAATTAATTGCTGATGCACAACTTTTAGAAGAATTAGGATGTTTTTCTGTAGTGTTGGAAAAAATTCCTGCTGATCTTGCTAAAAAAGTGACTGAAAGTATTTCTATTCCAACCATTGGAATCGGAGCCGGAGCAGACTGTGATGGTCAGGTTTTAGTGTATCATGATATGGTGGGAATGAACAAAGGTTTCAGCCCGAAATTTTTAAGAAGATATCTTGATCTTTACACAGAAATTACCGGAGCAGTGTCTCAGTATGTAAAAGATGTGAAGAGCGTAGAGTTCCCTAACCAAAACGAAAGTTATTAAAATTAATTCATGCAAAATCAACAACAATCTATTCAGGGAGTTTTATCTATTGCAGCATTGATCTGCTTAGCCGTTGGCTGGTTCAATTTATTTTCACCTGATATCAATCAATTACTTTCCAGAAAGGTCTTCTATATTTTGATAGGAGCGAGTTTCTTTGTGCAGGCACCTATGCTGACTAATAAAAACTTTATGTACGGTATGTATGCTGCTGCAGGAGTTTGTGTAATTGGTGCATTTCTTCCGGATAGCTCAGGATTGGCGATGCTTAAAACGATTGGTCTTTTGGCGGGGATTATTCTTTCAATGTCAAATAGAAACAGAAACAGGTAGACTGAATAATGAAGGAGCAGATTGTATATGAAGACAACCATCTTCTGGTAGTGAACAAAAAGGTCGGTCAGCTTGTACAGGGCGATAAGACCGGTGATGAATCACTATTGGAATCTATAAAGAACTTTATTAAAATAAGAGATACTAAGCCGGGAAATGTTTTTCTCGGCTTGGTTCATCGTATAGACCGTCCTACTTCCGGTTTGGTAATTTATGCCAAAACCTCGAAAGCGCTTTCTCGTCTCACCCAAATGGTGAAGAATAGAGAAGTTAAAAAAACGTATTGGGCGGTTGTAGGTAAAGAAATGATTCCACAAAGCCAGAGACTGGTTCATTATTTAAAGAAGAACGAAAAGAATAATAAAGCCATTGTTTTCCCAAAAGCTACAGAAGGAGCCAAAGAAGCAATCCTGACTTACCATGTTATCAAAACCTTGGACAATTATCTTCTTCTTGAAATAGATCTTGAAACCGGAAGACATCATCAGATTCGAGCTCAATTGTCTAAAACAGGAGTTCCGATCAAAGGAGACTTAAAATACGGTTCTCCACGTTCTAATCCAGACGGAGGGATCAATCTTCATGCTAGGAAACTGGAGTTTATTCATCCGGTTACCAAAGAAAAAATCGAAATTATAGCTCCTGTTCCGCAGAATGATGCGGTTTGGAGAGCTTGTGAAGAATAAGCATATCATAAACTATAACTATAACATGAAATTTAAATTATTTTTTTTAGCCATATTGTTGGCTATTACATCTTGCTCTAGTAGTAATGATGAAATTGAGACGGAACAAAAGCAAGAAAAAGAGATTGTAGTTGGGAATGTAAATAAAGTATCGTGGTATTTTCCTTTTATGTATCCCGCCACAGAACAAAATGATCCTAACTACTATTTTGAATATGATACTCAGAATAGGGTAAGCAAAAAAGTAGGAGGATATATATCTGCTGCTCAAGAAACGGGGTTTGTTTATGTGCTTTCAAATCGAGCTTATACTAATGTTATTTATAACAATAATCTAATTACGGCTACTGACTATGTTTCATCCTCTAATGGAGTAAATGTAACTCTACTTAAAAAAAAGGTATTTGAAATTGATAATCAAGGAAGAATTGTAAAGTGTACAGTATTTAATAAATTAAATACTGCATATGAAGAATTGATTTATCATTATGATAACTCGGGGAAGTTAACAGAAAGACTAACACATCCACCAGGAAGTACATATTATGATCTTGTAGATCGATTTACTTATGATAATAATGGAAATTTAATCAATGCAAAAACTTCATATCTATATAATGATGTTGAAGTTAAAACGAAAAGTGAAGTACAGTTCAGTAATTATGATAATGTTCCAAATTCATTTAAGAAGTTCGGGATCTTTGATGAGTTTTTAAATATATCATTATCTAAAAATAACCCTCAAAAGAGATTTACAATGAGCTATAATGAAAATACTGGACAAACTACAGAGGTGAATGTAACATGGACTAACCAATATAATGCTGACGGAACTCTAAAAGTATTTTACTAAATCCTTTTATTTTTGTGTTATTTCCTTTAATTGAATTATTCTAACTAATATTTTCATTTCAAATATCTACAGCCGGAAATCTTTGAAGATTTCCGGCCGTTTTGTTCCTCTAAAATTTGATTTTGCCTATTCTCAAAAAATAACTAACTTCGTCCCACACTTTAGGGGTGTCTGTTTTTACAGACTGAGACTTTACCCTTTGAACCTGATCTGGATCATACCAGCGTAGGGAAAAGTAGATGACTTTTGCTGTACATTCTATTGTACAATAATGGCCATTCCTAAAGTATATTTAAATTATTAGGAATGGAGCTTATAATCAACCACACCCGAAAAACATTTGATGTACTTCCTGAGAACCTGGAAGCATTATTGGCTATGGAATTACCCGGAAAAAAGAAAGGGATTGCCGTAGCCCTCAACAATCGCATTATTCCGCTGTCTGCCTGGGCGGAAACTTTCCTTAACAACAACGATTCAATTTTAATCATTACTGCCACTCAGGGCGGATAATTCTCATATTTAATACCAATATTTATGGCTCATTTAATTACATGTTCGCCATTTCCGAACTCAAAGAAAATTTATGTTGAAGGAAAAATTCATCCCATCAGCATAGCGATGCGTGAAATACAGCTTAGCCCTACCAAGCTTAGCAATGGAAATTTTGAAGAAAATGCTCCGGTAACCATTTATGACACTTCTGGTCCTTATACCGATGAAAATGCAACCATCGATATTCAGAAAGGACTTCCGAGAATAAGAGAACAATGGATTCTGGACAGAAAAGATGTTGTGATTCTGGATGGAATCACTTCAGAGTATGGAAAAGCCCGTCTGGCAGATTCTAAACTTGATGAATTGCGTTTCTCTTACGATCATAAACCTAAAGTGGCTCAGGAAGGAAAAGAACTTACTCAGCTTTACTATGCAAAAGAGGGAATTATCACTCCTGAAATGGAATACGTTGCCATCAGAGAGAACCAAAGAATAGAACAGCTTGCAACAGTTCCAAAAGAAATGGCTTGTCAGCATATTGGAAACAGCTTTGGTGCGAATACTCCCAAAAGTAAGATCACTCCCGAGTTTGTAAGAGATGAAATTGCGGCTGGAAGAGCCATTATTCCAAATAACATCAATCACCCGGAAAGTGAGCCAATGATTATCGGAAGAAACTTTTTAGTGAAAATCAATGCTAATATTGGTAACAGTGCGGTTTCTTCAAGTATCGAAGAAGAAGTAGAAAAAGCAGTTTGGGCTTGTCGTTGGGGAGCTGATACCATCATGGATTTATCTACAGGAAAAAATATTCACGAAACAAGAGAGTGGATTATCAGAAACAGTCCGGTTCCAATTGGAACAGTTCCAATTTACCAGGCACTGGAAAAAGTAAAAGGAGTGCCGGAAGATCTCACTTGGGAAGTTTTTAAAGATACATTGATAGAACAAGCAGAGCAGGGAGTTTCTTACTTTACCATTCATGCTGGAGTTTTATTAAGATATATTCACCTAACCGCCAACAGAGTCACGGGAATTGTATCCAGAGGGGGATCCATTATGGCAAAATGGTGTCTTTATCATCATAAAGAAAACTTCTTATATACTCATTTTGAGGAGATTTGCGAGATCATGAAGAAGTATGATGTGGCTTTCTCTTTAGGAGATGGCCTACGTCCAGGTTCTATTGCTGATGCTAATGATGCTGCACAGTTTGCAGAGCTGGAAACTTTAGGTGAATTGACAAAAATTGCCTGGAAACACAATGTTCAGGTAATGATTGAAGGGCCAGGACACGTTCCGATGCACATGATCAAAGAAAATATGGAAAAACAACTGGAAGTATGTGATGAAGCTCCTTTCTACACTTTAGGCCCTTTAACTACAGATATTGCGCCAGGGTATGATCATATCACTTCAGGAATTGGTGCTGCGATGATCGGATGGTTTGGATGTGCAATGCTTTGTTATGTAACGCCAAAAGAACACTTAGGTCTTCCAAACAAAGAAGATGTAAAAGTAGGAGTAATTACCTATAAGCTTGCAGCTCATGCAGCTGATTTGGCGAAAGGGCATCCGGGAGCACAATATAGAGATAATGCATTAAGTAAAGCGAGATTCGAATTCAGATGGGAAGATCAGTTCAATCTTTCATTGGATCCGGATACTGCCAGAGCTTATCACGATGAAACTCTTCCTGCTGACGGAGCTAAAATTGCTCATTTCTGTTCTATGTGCGGGCCAAAATTCTGCTCTATGAAGATTACACAAGAAATCCGTGAATCTGCAGAGAAAGGAATGTTGGATAAATCACAGGAGTTTATTGAAAATGGAAAGGAAATTTATATATGATTCTCGTCATCACTCCTGAAACCATCATTCCAAAGGAATCAGAGATGATCAATCAAATGTTTCGCGAGGGACTGGATTTGCTTCATATCAGGAAACCTTGGATAAACAAGGAAGAAATGACTCATTTTATTAGCAGTATTGATGCATCATTTTATGCTCAACTGGTGTTGCATAGTCATTATGATCTTGGAAAAGAGTTTGGGATTTCCAGATTTCATTTTAGAGAAGAAGACCGAAAGGAGGGAAAGTATACCTCTTTTATCAATGGAGATATAATTTCAACCTCAGTTCATGATATTACGACCTATAATGCTTTGGAAAAAGAATGGGAATATTCTTTTATAAGCCCATTCTTTCCAAGTATTTCCAAAAAAGGATATGGAATTGGATCAACGGTTAAGGAGAGTTTGAAAGAAAGAAATAACCCTGATGTAAAGCTGATTGCATTAGGAGGAATTGATTTTAACCGGATTCAGGAAGTTTTTGATCTTGGAGTAGACGGAGTGGCTTTATTAGGTGCAATTTGGGAGAGTGAGGAACCTTTAGATGCTTTAAAAAGATGTAGGAAACATACTCTTTTGTGATCAATATTGCGGTAAAGCTGTCAAAAGGGAATAATCATCTTGAAGCGGCTTTCGGAAATGAGAAATGATATAGTGAACAATTTTTAAAAAGTAATCCCCCTTTATGGGGAACTCATTCATCATCAATATGGAAAAATTACAATACATCTCACAAGGAATTACAAGAAAGGATCAGGAAGAAAATATTCGTAAAGTCTTGGATAACGGAATAAAATGGGTACAGATCCGTTGGAAAAATGCTCCAGAAAATGAATTGATTGACCTTTGTGAAATTTCAAAACAGCTTTGCTCTGAATATCAGTCTATTTGTATTATTAATGACAATGTAGAACTGGCAAAAACAATAGATGCTGATGGAGTTCATCTAGGATTAAACGATGGTTCCATTGAAGAAGCTAGACAGGTTTTAGGTAAACATAAAATCATTGGAGGAACGGCCAATACCATTGCAGATGTGATTCAAAGGGTGAATGAATCATGTGATTATATTGGTTTAGGGCCATTAAGATTTACTTCTACAAAAGAAAAACTCAGCCCTATTCTTGGATTTGAAGGTTATCAGGAAATAATAAATCAGCTTAATGAAAAGTCGGTTGCTATCCCCAAAATATTTGCCATTGGGGGAGTGGGATCTGAAGATATTCAGCCTTTACAACAAATCGGAATTTATGGAGTAGCAGTTTCTGGGCAGATTACCAACCAGCCGTCCATTATTAGTGAGCTAAAAGCCTTGTCAATGTTTTAAATCTTGACAACGCTAAAGACAATGCCCTCAAAAAAATAAATAATTATATATGCATAATCAGAAATTAATAATAGCAGACAGAACCTTTGAATCGAGATTGTTTTTAGGAACAGGAAAATTTGGAAGTCTCGAAGATATGGCAGCCTCTGTAGTGGCATCAGAATCCAATATGGTGACGATGGCCTTGAAAAGAATCGATGCACAATCATCTGAGGATGATTTACTAGACTCATTAAAAAATACAAATGTTCATCTTTTACCTAATACCTCAGGCGCAAGAACAGCAAAAGAAGCGGTTTTAGCAGCACAATTGGCCAGAGAAGCATTAGAAACCGATTGGGTAAAGCTTGAAATTCATCCCGATCCAAAATATTTATTACCAGACCCTATTGAAACATTATATGCTACAGAAGAACTTGCGAAACTAGGTTTTGTGGTAATGCCTTACATTCATGCTGATCCGGTTTTATGCAAGCGTCTTGAAGATGCAGGAACAGCAGTAGTAATGCCATTGGGAGCACCTATCGGAACCAATAAAGGTTTGAGAACATTGGATTTCTTAGAAATTATCATCAGTCAAAGTAATGTTCCTGTAGTAGTAGATGCAGGAATAGGGGCACCATCGGATGCTGCAAAAGCAATGGAAATGGGAGCAGATGCAGTTCTTGTTAATACAGCGATTGCAGTAGCAAGAAATCCTGTGAACATGGCAGTAGCTTTTAAAGAAGGAGTTATAGCCGGGAGAAGAGCCTTTGAATCAGGATTGGGAACTATTGCCGATCATGCGGAAGCATCAAGTCCGTTAACTTCGTTTTTGTTTGAATAAAAGTCAGAATGATGAATAGTTTTAAGGATGTTTTTGAACAATATCAATGGGATGAGATAAAGATCAGATTGGAGAAGGTAACGATATCTGAAGTTAAGACCAGTCTCCTGAAAAGAAACAGGTCGATGGATGACTTTCTGAATCTGCTTTCCCCGGCAGCTTCGCAGGAGCTGGAAATGATGGCGACTATGACAAGGGCTCTTACTCAGAAACGTTTCGGAAAAACCATTCAATTGTATGCTCCTTTATATTTGAGCAATGAATGCCAAAATATTTGTACTTATTGTGGCTTCAGTCTTGATAATCATCTTAGAAGAAAGACACTTTCAGATTCGGAATTGATGATAGAAACTGCTGTTCTTAAATCAATGGGGGTAAACCATGTTCTTTTGGTGAGCGGAGAAGCCAATAAAATAGTGGGAGTTCCTTATTTTCAAAAAGCTGTTCGTTTATTGAAACCCTACTTTTCTAATATTTCTATTGAGGTACAACCTTTGGAGGAGGCAGAATACAAGCTTCTTCATGAAGAAGGAGTACACTCTGTATTGGTATATCAGGAAACCTATCATCAGGAAGTGTATAAAGAGTATCATCCAAAAGGTAAAAAATCCAATTTTCATTTTCGATTGGATACTCCTGATCGAATTGGGAGGGCTGGAATTCATAAAATGGGGCTTGGAGTTCTGCTTGGACTAGAAGACTGGCGTGTAGACAGTTTTTTCAACGCACTTCACATCGATTATCTACAGAAGCGCTACTGGAAAAGTAAATTTTCAGTGTCATTTCCAAGGCTTAGACCGGCGGAAGGGATTATTGAACCCAATTTTATCATGGAAGATAAAGACTTGTTACAACTGATCTGTGCCTACAGAATCTGGAATGAAGATCTTGAAATATCCATTTCCACGAGAGAAAATGAAACATTCAGAAATCATATTGTAGCATTGGGAGCAACAACAATGAGCGCAGGATCAAAAACCAATCCTGGTGGATATGCTGTGGATAAAGAATCTCTGGAACAGTTTGAAACCAGTGATGAAAGAAGTATGGATGAGATCAAAAAGATGATTAAACAATCAGGGTATGATCCGGTAATGAAGGATTGGGATTCTGTTTATAATGGGGTGTAAATTTTAAAATTTTTAAACCATTAAGAGGAGTGAGGGAGATAAGGAAAGTTAAGAGAGAAATCAAAGATTTTTATTGAGATGTAGTGCTTAAGGGCGAAGCAAATCTTAACTATTCTAAATGTCTTAATAATCCTTAATGGTTCAAACACTATAGTTTAGTATGCAACAGGAAGATATTTTTAAAAGATACAGCCGGCAAATTTTTATTGATGAAATAGGATTGGAAGGACAAAGGAAAATAATGGCTTCAAAAGTTCTTGTTATCGGAGCTGGAGGCTTGGGAAGTCCCGTAATTCAGTATCTGGCAGCTGCAGGAGTCGGAACAATAGGGATTGCTGATTTCGATTATGTAGAACTTCATAATCTGAACCGTCAGATCATTCATAATGAAAATGAAGTAGGAATTCTGAAAATAAAAAGTGCAGAAAAATTCGTAAAGAGCCTTAACCATCAGGTAAAAGTAATCGGGATTGAACAAAAAATTGAGGCTTTCAATGTTTTAGAAATCCTTTCTCAATACGATATTATTGTAGATGGATCAGATAACTTTACCACAAGGTATTTGGTAAATGACACCTGTGTAGCTTTAGGGAAAACATTGATCTATGGAAGTATATTGGGGTTTTCAGGGCAGGTTGCTGTATTTAATCATAAGGGAAGTAAAAATCTACGGGATATATTCCCTGAACCTCCTTTTGATGAAGAAATTCTAGATTGTGACAGTTTAGGCGTTTTAGGCGCTTTACCGGGAATTGTGGGAAGTATGATGGCACTTCAAACCTTGAAAATCATCACCGATCTTCCTGTAAATCTTAATCAGCTAACATTAATTGATACGCTGAGCTGGAGATTTCAAACGTTAGATTTCTAAATGGGTTAGATTTTTTCTCCCAGATCACACAGATCATGTAGATCTTAATGGGCTATAACTCTATGATGAAAAAATCTGCGTGAGATACAATTTTCATTATTATAAATCAATAGAAATAAAAATGAGGCAGTGATACAATTACTGCCTCATTTTCGGTTATTAATCATTTAATTTTATTGCTGTCCTTGCTGCATTACACCGCCGTTATCCTCTTTCTTGGTTTGGTTCAGGATATTTGCATCTTCTTTTGCTAACTTATTTCTGGTAGGAATTTTATAGTTGATAGAAATTCCGAAGTTTCTTGAATCGTATTTCGTTCTAAGCATTACACTTTCTCCTAATGGCGGATTAGAACGTACCTGCATAATCTGACCATTGAAAATATCATTCGCGAAAACGGATACTGTAAGACGATTGTTCATAAACTTTTTAGTCAGGGTGATATCTAAGTTATTGCTAAATGGTTTCTCTGCAGTGAAGTAAAAATATCCTGCTTTTGGGGTTAGATAGCTGTAATTTGCAGTCAGTTTAATATCTTTTGGTAGGATCAACTGAGTCATTAAGTTAAGAATCCAGAATCCTTTATTGTTGAGGTTATCGATCTCGTGCTTCTGATATCCTGCATAAATGTACATAAAATTCATTTTGTCAGGATTGAAGTTCGATTTCATAATCTCACCTATCGATTTTGTAAAAATCTGAAACGGAACAGGAAGTCCAATATTGAAATTATGAATTTTCATATTAGAGATGTTAATCTGCTCATTGTAAATATTTTTACCATCTTTTTTAATGATCTGTGCCACCTGATTGCTGGCAGAGCTTACACTATAGCCGATGAACGCATAATCAAAAGCTGAAATTTTCAATTCATAGTTATCGAAAATAGTCGGCTGAAGATTGGGATTACCATTGATTTGAGTATTTGGGCCTGTGAATGTGGTGTTATTCGGGTTAAGGGCTGAAATACTTGGCAGGTTAATTTTTCTGTTATAATTGGCGGCAATATACACCTGGTTCATCAGATTATACTGTACACTCGCATTAGGAAACAATTTGAATTTCTTAAATGGAGTCAGATCTTTCTGAACAATAGTTCCTAAACTATCCTTTCTTGAAATCCCGTAAATGTCATAATTTTCAGCTCTGGCTCCTAATGTGAAATCAAATTTTTTCAATTTAGCCTGGAATTCAAGGTAAGTGGAAGCCGTTTGTCTGTGATATTCAAGGTTTTTTAGCCCTTTGCTTTCCGTATCATAATCTTGTCTTTCATACAAACCTCCGGCGCTTACTTTTCCGCCGTCCAATAGTTTGATAGGTTGAGCATAATCTACTTTTAAATTGGCAACCCTCATGTCCGATTTGTTGTTAAGAAGATCGTTCACACCGGGATGTGAAAATGCTTGACCATTTTGTGTATAGTTTCCTTTTTGATAAAAATTATCCTGAGTAAACTTGCTGTCTGCTTTAGTGAAGCCAAATTGGAAATCCAATTTTTGTGATTTCTCAGCAAAACGTTTTTGATAGGTTACTACTGCTTCCTGTCTCAATGTATTGGTACGGGCAGCATCAAAAGATTCAAATTTTGCTTCCTTTAAAGGGGCGGTAGGGATATCACGAATATCTGCAAGTCCATTACTTAAAGTATAGTTATCATTATTATTGTGATAAATATCGTAGTTCAATAATAACTTATCTTGTCCCAAATCAAACGTTAATCCAGACTTTGCAAAATACCCACGAGAATATCGATCCGTATTACCATTGAATAAAATATCCTGTTGGCTATTCATCATACTTTCACGATAATTTTGCCCTATATTTAGCTGCCATCCGAAATATTTATTTCTGGCATTTAAATTCACAGAGTTGGTGGTTCTGCTTCTATATTTATCGTAATTGGTGAAGGTGTAATTTCCGGAATATGTAGCACTTAAATATTTATTGGCGTTTTTATTCGTAATAATATTCATGATGGCTCCTCCTGATGTGGCAGGAAATTCTGCTCCGGGTTGTGTAACAACTTCAATTCTCTCTACAGAATTGGCAGGCATGCTTTCTAGAAAAGAATTCAACTCATTGGAAGTAATGTTGAGAGGTCTTCCGTTCAGGTAAACATCCAACATTTTTCCTTGATACATCATTCCCGCAATGTCTGTGGCTACAAGACCAGGAAGCTTTTTAATACCTTCTAAAACATTCCCATTGTTAAGCTGAGGTTGTTCAGAAAAATCAAAAACAGTACGGTCTGCTTTTTGTTCAACGGCTTTTTTAGTTTTAGTGATAACAATGCCGTCAATTTGTTTTTCTTTGGTGCTGCTATTATTTTTTTCCTGAGAAAAAACAAATACCGAGCTTACTAGCGATATAGCGAATAGAGTTTTTTTCATAATGTTTTTTACTACTATCCGGTTAGACGCTAAAAAAGTAACTTTGTTACAGATACTTAGATGATTTTACTGATTTTTAAAATTACATACCTCATCATAATGCTATTGAAGGTATGTCTGAGCTTAAAAAAATAGACTGAAAAAAGGTAATCGTTTGAAACTGGAAAGCTGAAAGTTATAATGTCCTTACAATGTTTGTGTTTTTATCTTTTTTAAAAGAACTTTATAGTCATCGTGAGTAGTTATATGGCTAAAATTAACTTCCAGCTTCTTTCTTCCAGTCTTTTAACTCTCTTTGTTAATTAAAACTTTCATGGTTATTAGTTTTTATATAGAGAAGGTTAAAAGTTTTCAAGTTATTGAGCTCTTTGTTTTTCTTCAAAATCAACAGCCCTGGTATTGTTTTTTACGAAAGTGTAGCCGTCACGGGAAGGAAGATTCTGCCAGTAATTAAGGAACAGGAAGAATGTTTTACCCTTATTGAGCTGAAAAGTATTATTGGTGGAAAAATAAAATGACTGCCCGTTTTTAGGAATTGCATTGAACCGTGTAATCTGCGTTAGACAAAAAAGACGGCTTCAATTGAAGCCGTCTTTTATAATTAATCGATCTAACAATTAATTCTTATTTCTCTTGTTGTTTAATCAAGTTCAGTGCAGAACCAGCTTTAAACCAATCAATTTGTTGATCATTGTATGTGTGGTTTGCTATGATAATATCTTTAGTTCCGTCTTTGTGAACGAATTCTAAGGTCAATTGTTTTCCTGGAGCAAACTGATCAAGATCTAAGAAGTTAACCGTATCATCTTCCTGGATTTTATCATAGTCAGCCTCATTAGCAAAAGTGATTCCCAACATTCCTTGTTTTTTAAGGTTTGTTTCATGGATTCTGGCAAATGATTTTACCAATACAGCTTTTACCCCAAGGTGTCTAGGTTCCATAGCAGCGTGTTCTCTTGAAGATCCTTCACCATAGTTTTGATCTCCTACAACAATGGTTGGAACTCCAGCAGCTTTATAAGCTCTTTGTACAGCCGGAACTTCACCATATTCACCCGTTAATTCATTTTTAACGTGATTAGTTTCCATATTGTAAGCATTTACAGCTCCAATCAACATGTTGTTGGAAATATTGTCAAGGTGACCTCTGTATTTCAACCATGGCCCAGCCATAGAGATGTGGTCAGTCGTACATTTTCCAAACGCTTTAATCAATACTTTCGCCCCGGTAATATTTTTACCGTCCCAAGCCGGGAATTCTTCTAATAACTGAAGTCTGTCTGAAGTTGGGCTTACGTTAACAACAACACCAGATCCGTCTTGTGATGGAGCTTGATATCCGTTGTCATCTACTGCAAAGCCTTTTTCCGGAAGTTCGTATCCTTTAGGCTCGTCAAGTTTTACCTGCTCACCAGCTTCGTTAGTTAAAGTATCTGTGATAGGGTTAAAGTCTAATCTACCTGAGATTGCCACAGCAGCTACCATTTCAGGAGAAGCTACAAATGCGTGGGTATTTGGGTTACCATCAGCTCTTTTTGCAAAGTTTCTGTTGAAAGAGTGGATAATTGAGTTTTTCTCTCCTTTTTCCGCTCCTTCTCTGTCCCATTGTCCGATACATGGCCCACAAGCATTGGTAAAGATTCTTGCATTTTCAAATTTTCTGAAAGAATCTAAGAAACCGTCTCTTTCAGCTGTGAACTTCACTTGCTCAGAACCTGGGTTAATTCCTAAAATAGCTTTAGGTTTTACTCCTTTAGATACAGCGTCTTCCACAATAGAAGCAGCTCTTGATAAATCTTCATATGAAGAGTTGGTACAAGAACCAATCAATGCCCATTCAACTTCTAATGGCCATCCGTTAGCTTCAGCTTTAGCTCTGAATTCAGCAACAGGAGTTGCTAAGTCTGGAGTAAAAGGTCCATTTAAGTGTGGAGTAAGTTCAGAAAGGTTTATTTCAATTAATTGATCGAAATATTTTTCAGGGTTAGCATATACCTCAGCATCACCTGTTAAGTGTTCTGCAATTTTATCCGCTGCATCTACTACATCTTGTCTTCCTGTAGCAGACAGGTATCTTCTCATTGAATCATCATATCCGAAAGTAGAAGTTGTAGCTCCGATTTCAGCACCCATGTTACAGATCGTACCTTTACCTGTTGCGGAAAGAGATTCTGCGCCTTCACCGAAATACTCTACGATACATCCTGTACCTCCTTTTACGGTAAGAATTCCTGCCACTTTTAAGATAACATCTTTTGCAGAAGTCCAGCCGTTCATTTTACCGGTTAATTTTACCCCGATAAGTTTTGGCATTTTAAGCTCCCAGGCCATTCCTGCCATTACATCTACTGCATCAGCACCTCCTACACCAATGGCAACCATTCCCAGTCCGCCGGCGTTTACTGTATGAGAGTCGGTTCCGATCATCATACCTCCAGGGAAAGCATAGTTTTCCAATACAACCTGGTGAATGATCCCTGCTCCGGGCTTCCAGAATCCGATTCCGTATTTATCACATACAGAACTTAAGAAGTTGAACACCTCAGAGTTTTTGTTGATTCCTTCCTGTAGATCTTTATCAGCACCTACTTTTGCCTGGATCAAGTGATCTGCGTGAGCTGTTGAAGGAACAGCTACTTTAGCTTTCCCAGCCTGCATAAACTGTAAAAGAGCCATTTGCGCTGTGGCGTCCTGCATAGCTACTCTGTCCGGTGCAAAATCTACATAAGAGTTTCCTCTTTCATGTGCCTGTGTAGCATTTCCTTCCCAAAGGTGGGTGTAAAGAATTTTTTCTGAAAGGGTAAGAGGTTTTCCCACGATTTGTCTTGCGGCAGCAATTCTTTCAGGGTAACGCTCATACACTTTTTTGATCATATCAATATCAAAAGTCATATCGTATTTAGTTTTGTTCTTTTTCCATTAATGTTTCCTTTTCTTCTGTTTGAAAAAGAAAAATCATTTTTTTATACATCAAAAAACGTTCCTATAATCCATGAATAGGCTGATTCTGAATATAAAACCAAGAGATTTTATCACTTTCAATTTAAGAAAAAATAGATTCTATTTTCCCGATTTTCTCGGAAAAAAATCGTATTTCACTTAAAATAGAACGATTCTAAACAAAAAAATGAAAGATTTTAAATCCTAAACGGACTAAAATCTTTCATTCATATAATTTTCAACAGTCTTTCGACCTATGTTTCAATTGTATTAGTGAGCGCTTGTACTTGTTAATTCTTTGATAGAAGGTACAAAAGTGGTAAGGTCAATACCTTCAACAGCCGCTTTATATTCCTCAATACTTGGGATTCTTCCAATGATCGCAGAAAGAACAACAACCGGAGTTGAAGCCAATAAAGATTCACCTTTTTTACGTTCAGAATCTTCTACAACTCTTCCTTGGAATAGACGAGTAGAAGTAGCTAAAACAGTATCTCCTTTTGCCGCTTTTTCCTGGTTACCCATACAAAGGTTACATCCAGGACGCTCAAGGTACATTACATTTTCATATTCTGTACGAGCTTCACCTTTTGGAGCATTGTCATTAAATTCAAAACCTGAATATTTCTCTAACAATTCCCAGTCTCCTTCAGCTTTTAGCTCATCAATGATATTATAAGTAGGAGCCGCTACAACTAGAGGAGCGCTGAATTCTACTTTACCATTTTGTTTTTCAAGGTTTCTCAACATCTGAGAAACAATCTTAAGGTCTCCTTTGTGAACCATACAAGATCCTACGAAACCAAGGTCTACTTTTTTCTCACCACCATAGTAAGAAAGATCTCTGATGGTATCGTGAGTATATCTCTTAGAAACATCATCATTGTTTACATCCGGGTCAGCAATCATAGGTTCTACAATTACATCAAGATCTACAACAACTTCAGCATAATATTTAGCGTTAGCATCAGGAGTAAGTGCTGGTTTTTCACCTGACTTGATCTCTTCAATTCTCTTATTCGCTTTGTCAATTAATCCCTGAAGAACTTTGTTATGGTTATCCATTCCTTTGTCGATCATGATCTGGATTCTGCCTTTAGCAATTTCCAATGATTCGATTAGAGTGTTGTCTTCAGAAATGTTGATAGACGCTTTAGCCTTCATTTCAGCAGTCCAGTCTGTAAATGTGAATGCTTGGTCAGCAGGAAGAGTTCCGATGTGAACCTCAATGATTCTTCCCTGGAATACGTTCTCACCTCCGAATTGCTTCAACATCTGAGCCTGAGTAGCGTGTACCACATCACGGAAATCCATGTGAGGCTTCATTTCCCCTTTGAAAGTTACTTTTACAGATTCAGGGATTGGCATTGAAGCTTCACCAGTAGCTAATGCAAGAGCAACAGTTCCAGAGTCAGCTCCGAAAGCAACTCCTTTAGACATTCTTGTGTGAGAGTCACCTCCAATGATGATCGCCCACTCATCTACAGTGATATCGTTAAGAACTTTGTGAATAACGTCAGTCATAGAGTGATATTCACCTTTCGGGTCACGAGCCGTGATCAAACCGAAATCGTTCATAAATTTCATTAGCTTAGGAATGTTCGCCTGAGCTTTTTTATCCCAAACTGAAGCGGTGTGACATCCTGATTGGTATGCACCGTCAACAACTGGAGAAATTACAGTAGCCGCCATTGATTCAAGCTCCTGAGAAGTCATAAGACCTGTCGTATCCTGAGATCCAACGATGTTTACCTGTACACGAACGTCAGAACCAGCGTGTAATACTTTTCCTGGTGTTGTTCCTACAGCATTTCTGTTGAAGATTTTTTCAACAGCTGTAAGACCTTGTCCTTCGTGAGAAATTTCTTTTGATGGAGCAAAAACAACAGGAGCTTCAACACCTAGCGTCTGAGCTGCAAATGTTTGTAACTTCTTACCAAATACGATTGCGTAAGATCCTCCAGCTTTGATGAATTCCATCTTTTGTGGAGTGAAAGATTTAGTAAGGTCAATCAGTTCCTGATCTCCGTTATATAATTTCTTTTCTTTTGTATTAATAGTTAAAACAGTTCCTGTAGCTACTGAATAAGCTTCTTCAAGAACGATATCACCATTTTCGTTACGAACAGGGTTTCCGTTTTCGTCAACTTTCTTCACCCAGTTCTTAAGGTCAACACCAATACCTCCGGTAACATCTACTGTAGTAAGGAAGATTGGAGAAATACCGTTTGTTCCTCCTACGATTGGAGCAATGTTTACGAATGGTACATAAGGGCTAGCTTGCTTACCAGTCCATAAAGCTACGTTGTTTACACCAGACATTCTGGATGAACCTACACCCATTGTTCCTTTTTCAGCGATAAGCATCACGCTTGCATCAGGATGTTGTGCCTGTAAAGCTTTGATTTCTTCCTGAGCTTCAGGAGTAATCATACATTTACCGTGAAGTTCACGGTCTGATCTTGAGTGAGCCTGGTTACCCGGAGAAAGTAAATCGGTAGAAATGTCTCCTTCACCAGCGATATAAGTAACCACTTTAATTTCTTCAGCTACTTCTGGCAGCTTAGTGAAGAATTCAGCTTTTGCATAGCTTTCTAAAATTTCTTTAGCAATTGCATTTCCGTTGTTGTATGCCTCTTTTAAACGGTTAGTATCCGCTTCATAAAGGAAAACCTGAGTTTTTAGAACTTCTGCAGCTTGCTGAGCAATAGCAGCATCATTACCTAATGCTAAGTCTAATAATACCTCAATAGACTTACCTCCTTTCATGTGAGATAATAATTCAAAAGCAAAAGCCTGAGATATTTCTTCTACTACGGATTCACCTAGAATGATCTCTTTTAAAAATTTTGCTTTTACGCCAGCTGCACTGGTTGTTCCCGGTAGGGTGTTGTAGATGAAAAATTTAAGAGAGTCTGTTCGATCTGCATTACCAGAGTCTTTGATTTGTGCGATGATTTCGCTTAGTAATTCAGCACCATCAATTGGCTTTGGATGAAGCCCCTGGCTTTTTCTTTCTTCAATCTCTTTAATGTAATCCTTATAAATATTCATAATAGAAGTCTTTCAATATTAAAGGTAGAATATTTCGCTGCTCTTTACTGGTCTGTATAAAATACAATTAATGACATTTTGAGATCTCGCATGTGATGCAACATTAACCCAATAAGGTCAGCATAATCTACACTCTTTTTTAAAAGTTTTTTAAATTATTAAACAATTCAAAATGTTCCCCAAATTTACGAAATTTTACTATTTTACAGGAACTAATTTATTTAGATTCTTTATAAATATGAATTTGATAATTTCTATTTTTGGTCGTAATTTTGCAGACAAATGATGAATATGAAAAATATCCTGAATGTTTTGTGCGTTTTTATTTCGATTTCTGTTTTCTCACAGACTAAATCTGTGAAGAAACCTGCGGTTAAAAACGTTACGAAAACTACCGTTAAAAAAGAGAAGAATGCAGTAACCAAGCATAATCCTGATTTGGTAGTTATCAACAAAGATCTTCCGCTCCTTATTCCTAAAAAGAAGGGCGATAGCTTCGGGTATGTTAATCAAAATGGAAAATACATCATTCAGCCGGAGTATCATATTGCGGTATTCTTTTATGAAGACTGTAATCTTCTGAACTCCCCCAATCAAAAAGTGAGAAAATTCGGTGCCAAAGAGTATGCTACTGTAGAAAAGGATATGATTTCCTATCGTGTAGACCATTCAGGAAAAAGAGTTTATCAGTTTAAAGATGCTGATCTTGGGAAATGTAAGTTTGAAGAATATAAGCATCAGCTTTTTCAGGCCTACGTGTTGAATGGTTTTTATGGGATTATCGAAAAATCAAAGTTCGTGAATGCGGCAGACTATCGTCAATATCAAATTTATCCGCAATATCAATATCTTTACATCATGGAAGGAGATGATGTTGAAAATCCAATGATTGTAGCTTCAAATAATGATAAATTCGGGGTTATTGATGTTAATAATAAAGTGATTATTCCTTTCGAATATTCAAATATTAAGAGAAATTTCAGCTGGAAACTGGGGAAAATGTTTGAAGTGACAAAAGATGGTAAAAACTACTATTACATTGATGCTAATAATAAAACGTACTAGAATATACATGAGGTTTGTTTATTGTTAGTGGAGTGCTTTATAACTCTAATTTTTATACCATCATTCTTTTTTATGAATATCCTTATTGCCAGCCTAGTAACCCAATATCTCGAATCCTGTATCTCGAACGACGAATCTCATCCTCATCTCATATATTTTTTGTAATTTCGCGGCTGAAATAAAGGGGTGCTTTAACAGGCTGAGATTATACCCACTGAACCTGGAACAGGTAATGCTGTTTAGGGACATCAACTCCACCGAGGGTTGAATCTGTATAATATCTTATCGATCCCCTTTTATTCATTAAATGTCAAAGATTTATAGAATGAAAGGATTATTTTTTTTAGGGCTTAGTGTGGGCTCTGTAGCCTTTATTCAGGCTCAAAACACAGATTCTCTGAAGATCAGAGAAATAGAGGCGGTTAGCTTTACCAAAAGACTTCCTGTTGCTAAGGAAATCATCAATGTTCAGAAAGATTTAGATGGGAAAAACCTGGGTCAGGATCTTCCTATTCTTTTAAAAAATCAAACTTCAATTATTTCTACTTCGGATGCTGGCAATGGCGTGGGATATACAGGTTTTAGGATTCGTGGTGTTTCCGGAACGGCGATCAATGTGATGATGAATGGAGTTCCTTACAATGATTCTGAAAGCCAGGGAACTTTTTTTGTGAATGTTCCGGATTTAACGAGTTCAGCATCGCAGATTGTGATCCAAAGAGGAGTGGGAACATCCAATAATGGGGTTTCTGCCTTTGGGGCAAGTATCAATGTGATTTCAAAGGAGCCTGAAGAGAAGTTTTATTTTAAAACAGATGATAGTTATGGCTCTTTTAATACCTATAAATATTCAGCAGAGGTAGGTTCCGGGAAATTCTGGAAAAACCGTCTTTCTGTAATGGGAAGATACAGCCATATTCATTCAGATGGATATATAGACAGAGCTTCTTCCGATCTGCATTCTTACAACTTTACTGCCTTATTTGAAGAAGGGAAAACCAAATTGCGTTTAATGGCTTTTGGTGGAAAAGAAAAGACATATCAGGCATGGAACGGAATCAGCAGAGAAATGTGGGAAACAAATCCAAGATTCAATAATTCCGGAGCCATTAAAGATGCTAATAAAAATATTATAGGTTTCTATGATAATGAAACAGATAATTACAGACAGAATCATTATCAATTACTTTGGGAACAAAAATTCAACGACCGTTGGAATCTTGAGACTACTTTTCACTATACGAAAGGAAAAGGGTATTATGAAAACTATAAACAGGCAAGTTCTTTTTCTAAATATCATCTGCCTAATATAATTGAGGGTGGGCAAACCATTACTAAGTCAGATTTTATCAGAAAAAAATGGTTGGATAATGATTTTTACGGGGTTGTTTCTACTCTTTACGGGAAGTTTGAAAATCTAGACCTGAACTTTGGTGCTGTAGCGAATCAGTACTATGGAAGACATTATGGAAATGTTACGGGAGTATTTTATCCGCAGATTAACGAAAGTGAGTATTATAGAAATCGTTCTGTGAAAAATGAAGTTTCAGGTTTCGCCAAAGCTTTATACAGATTGAATGATTTTGAGTTCTTTGGAGATTTACAGCTTAGAAGCATTAACTATAATACTAAGATCATCATGGATGGCGATGATGATGGTGCTGATCTGGACAAAAACTGGCTGTTCTTTAATCCAAAAGCTGGAGTAAATTATAAAATAGACGGTGGAAAGATATTCTTGTCGTATGCTCATGCTCATAGAGAACCCAACAGAGCGGATATCATGGCCAACAAGGATGTAAAGCCTGAGAAACTTCACGATTTTGAAGCGGGTTTTGAAAAGCAGCTTGGCTTTTTATCTTTAACTGCGAACGTTTATTACATGTATTATGTAAACCAATTGGTATTGAATGGGCAGCTTAACAGTGTTGGAGCATTTATCAGAACAAACTCCGGAAAGAGCTACAGACGAGGCGTGGAAATTGGTGCTTTGGCTAAACTTTCAAAACAATGGGAGGTTTCCGGAAACTTTACTTTAAGCCAGAACAGAAATCAGGATTTTAATATAGAAGTAGGGAAAGTACCGGTAAGTCTTGGGAATACTCAAATTTCATTTTCTCCGAACATGATTGCTAATCTAGGGGTAAGATTTAATCCTAATAAAAATTTCCAGTTTGCTTTAATGAACCAATATGTTGGAAAACAATATCTTGATAACACCGAAGATAAAAATCTGGAACTTAAAGATTATTTATTAACTGATTTTAATGCGCAGTACCAGTTTAAAATAGGAAACAATGATATTGCATTAAAATTATTAGTGAACAACCTGTTCAATAAAAAATATGTGAATAATGGTTCTGTGACTGAAGAAGGAAGTCCACTATATTTTGCACAGGCAGGAACAAACTTTATGTTTGGCATCAGTTGGAAAATTCAATAGATGTAAAGAAAGCAATGTCTGTAAATAAGGGGATTGTAAATTTATCATCAAAGAGATCAGAGATCATGAATCGTGAACCTATTTTAATATGAAATAGTCAAAAGGCTGCTTCGGTAGTCTTTTTTTATATCCGTTAAATATCTTCAAAAAGTCATGAAAAAGTTATAAATTTGCTGCCAAATGAATATTTCAGCATACATTTTAGAATACTTAAAACAATTTGGAACTGTCACTGTTCCAGGCTTTGGTGTGTTTTCTCTGAAAAATTCTAAGGCGATTATCAATTCCGAGAACGGAAGTATCCTGCCTCCTGCAAGCCAGATTGAATTTACAATCGACTATGAAGTACATGCAGAAGATATTACCGCTTTTATTGCCAGAGAAAAACAGATGTCCATAGAAGCTTCCAGAAGTGATTTGAAGATACAGACCGATTTTTGGAAGAAAAAACTTCAGGCGGAACAGATTCTTGAAATTCAAAATCTGGGAACGATCTTTATTGAAGAAGGACATACTCATTTCAAAGGAAAAAGAGTGGAAGCGGGACGACCGGACTTTTTCGGATTAGAAGAGATCAGATTCTCTGATATTAATAATGGCGAGAAAGTAAACACTTCAGAAAACCGCGAAAAAGATTATAAATTCAAAAAAACTATTCTTTGGTTCTTCCTGTTGGTAATCCCGATTCTCGGTATTGCATACTTTGCATTTACCCAAAAGGAGCTTCTTTTTGGAAAAAAATCCTTTAACAAAGTTTCCGTACAAACTTCTACCCATAGAATTGTACAGGATACGGTGAAAGTAACGGTACATGCGCCTGAAACTCCGGTTTCAGATTCATTGAAGAAAGATTCATTGGTAAAACCTGTCGGGAAAGTAACAACACCAGTTCCGGCTGCTCCAAAAAACACTAAGAATAAATGGCAAAAATAAAAACCGCGTCAGAATCCCTGACCATTATGACCAATATCGTTCTTCCGAACGAGACCAACTCTCTAAGAAACCTTTTTGGTGGTGAACTTTTAGCAAAAATGGACAGATGTGCCTCCATTTCGGCTGCAAGACACTGTGAAAGAAGAGTGGTAACGGCATCTGTAAACCACGTTTCATTCAATCACCCTATTCCTGAAGGAGGTGTTGTAGTGCTGGAATCTAAAGTTTCCAGAGCATTCTCTACTTCCATGGAAGTATATGTAGATGTATGGTCGGATGATCCTATTAATCAGAAAAAAATTCATACCAATTCGGGGATCTATACCTTTGTTGCTGTAGATGAATTCAATCGCCCGATTCCTATTCCTGATATGGTTCCGGAAACAGAAGAAGAAAAAGAAAGATATGCTGCTGCTTTCCGTAGAAAAGAACTTTCATTGATCCTTTCCGGAAGAATGAAACCTTTGGAATCTGTAGAGCTTAAAAAACTATTCCAGGAGCCACAAGAAGAACCGCAAGCTTCTAAGAAAGATAAAAAATAAAGATTTGAAATGCTTTTAATACTGGAATATCCAAATTAAAAGCATTTTGTTTTTATATCCATATTATGAAATTAAAACACTTTTCTGAAAATAAAGATGGTGTTATTTGTGAAACTTATTAGTGTCATTTGTGTTTAAATTATGAAAATTCTCCTTTTAGATAAAAATCATCCGCTTATTACCGAACAGCTTTTAGCTAAAAACTTTGAGTTGGAAGAAGACTTTACTTCCACTTATGATGAGGTTTGTGATAAAATCAAAAATTATGACGGTATTATCATCAGAAGCCGTATTCCTTTAGATCAAAACTTCCTTGAAAATGCAAAGAATCTGAAGTTTATCGCAAGGGTAGGAGCTGGAATGGAAAACATTGATATTCCTGTTGCTGAAAAATTAGGTATCCAATTAATCAACTCACCGGAAGGAAACAGAGATTCAGTAGCAGAGCACGTTGTAGGGATGCTTTTGGTATTGATGAACAGGCTTTTCATTGCTTCTCAGGAAGTGAAGAATGGAATTTGGAAGCGCGAAGAAAACAGAGGTGATGAATTGTTAGGGAAAACAGTCGGATTGATCGGGTATGGAAATATGGGAAAAGCTACAGCTAAAAGACTTTCAGGTTTTGGATGTAAAGTTATCTTCCACGATATTCTTCCAAACCTTTCTGATGAATTTGCTACTCAGGTATCATTGGATGAACTAAAACAGTCTGCAGAAGTACTGAGTTTACATATACCTCTAACTTCTGAAACGAACTATCTTATTGATGAAACATTTATTTCCGAGATGAAAAATGACTTCTATTTCGTCAATACCGCAAGAGGAAAAAATGTAAAAACTAAAAGTTTAGTAGAAGCCTTGAAGTCTGGCAAAGTAAAAGGAGCTTGTTTAGATGTATTGGAATATGAAAAGTCCTCTTTTGAACATCTTGAAACAGAAAATGAAGATTTAAAGTACCTGCTGGAATCTGAAAAAGCAATGGTAACACCGCATATTGCCGGTTGGACGCACCAGAGTAAAGAAAAACTGGCACAATTTATTGTAGATAAGATTGTTGCTTCACACTGCTAAGTAGAAAATAACTTAATATTTATAAGGCTGAGAAAGTAAAAAATACCATTAATACCTTCTCAGCCTTATTAGTTTCTATACGTTTTATAAATTTTCCTTTTTGTGATCTCTCTCTTTTATGTTAAATTATTCATAATATGCTCTTCATATTTATAATTTACTTTTGACTTTTATTAAATTGCCGCTCATTTTTGAATCTTATGAAGATGCGTAATTTAGTACTTGCTACGGCTGTTGTTTTATCCCTGTTTTCTTGTAAAAATAAATCTGAAACCAAAGAGGCTTCAGCTGAAAATACAACCAACCTTCCCAACTATGGAAATGTGGATTTAGGAAATGTATTTACAAAAGCAGATGGGCAGCTTTCCAATAAAGAATCACTGACGGGTTATATCGATCAGTACTATAAAAAAGTATGGGAAGGCGGAGACCTTAGCGGTGGAATTTTGGTGGCTAAAGGTGATGAGGTTCTCTATGAAAATTACAGAGGTTTTGGAAGAGAAGGTAATCAGATGCCTATCGATAAAAATACACCATTACACGTGGCATCGGTTTCAAAAACATTGACGGCAATGGCCATGATGAAGTTGATAGAAGCAGGTAAAATAAAACTTACTGATCATCTTACCCAGTTCTTTCCTGGATTTCCTTATCCTAACGTCACTGTTCAGACTTTATTGGATCAAAGAAGTGGGCTACCCAAATACGAATACTTTATTACTCAAATAAAACCTGCACCAGAAGAACTTTCCAAACAGTTTATTACCAATCAGGATGTATTGAATATGATCATTAAATATAAACCGGATCTGGCAAGAGATACCGATACTGGGTTTATGTATTGTAATACAAATTTCGCTTTATTGGCTTTATTGGTTGAAAAAATAACCAAAACTCCTTTTCCGCAGGCAATGAAAGAAATGGTTTTCACACCGTTGAAAATGAACCATACTTACATTTTTCAAGAGAAAGATATTCCAACAGCTTCACAGTCTTTCTATTATGGAGCTAATAAATTATACCCTTTAGACCGTTTGGATCTTATATACGGAGATAAAAATGTGTATACTACCCCAAGAGATTTATATAATTTCTCAAAAGCAATGTTTTCCAAAGATTTCTTGAAACCGGAGCTGATGCAAATGGTATTCACTCCTTACAGTAATGAAAAAGCCGGAATGAATAATTATGGTCTTGGTTTTAGAATGAAAATATTTGATAACGGTGAAAAACTGACATACCACAACGGATGGTGGCATGGATCTAATGCCGTTTTTGCCCACCTCTTAAAATCTAAAGTTACCATTATTGCCATTGGAAACAAATATTCAGGTAAAGTGTATACGGCACTTGCATTGTCTGGATTATTTGAAAATTTCCCTTTACAGCAGGAGAAACTTCAGACTGTAATGAATGACAGCAAAGATAGTTTGAACAGCGGACACGAAGTTTTTGGAGAATAATGTTTACTTTTGCTTAAACATTTTCATGAGAAGATTTCTTTTATTATTGGTTATCTGTTTTCTTGTACATTCTTGTGCAAGAGTAGGATCTCCTGTTGGAGGCCCTAAAGATACACTGGCTCCAAAGTTTTTAAGTTCAAATATTGATACAACAAGGATAAATGTAAAAAGAGATATCCGCGAACTTCGCCTGGATTTTGACGAATACGTTACCTTGAAAGATATCAATAAAAATCTTATCATTTCTCCGCCGATTAAGAATATCAAAAGAATTCTTCCATCGAATATTGCCAATAAATTTGTTCTTATCCAATGGACTGATACCCTTCAGGCCAATACGACTTATAATTTCAACTTTGGAAATTCCATTGTAGACAATAACGAGTCTAATATTCTTCGGTATTTTAATTTTGCTTTCTCTACAGGAGAAAAACTGGATGATCTGTATATCAGTGGTGAGGTGAAAGATGTGATGCAGATTAAGAAGAAATCCGGAAGTAATGAAAATAAATTAGTGGTTGGATTGTATCAGGTAAAAGATACCATGAACTACAAGCAAAAACCATATTATATCACCAAAGTAGATGATGACGGATATTATGAATTAAATTATCTTTCGCCAGGAAAATACAAAATCATTGCTTTTGAAGATGAAAATGGAAATTCTGTATACGATCCGGGAAAAGAAAAAATTGGATTCAAGAAAGAAGCTATTGATTTTGAAAAATCTATTTCAGGATTGAATTTAAGTGTGTATCCTTCCAAGAAAGCTTTGAAGTACTCAGAGATGAAAGAAGCTCCAGGAGGAGTTCTTATGACTTTTGAAGGACATCCAAATGAAGTAAAAGTTACTTCACTTGATGAAAAACTTAAAGATATAAAAGTAACCCATACACCAAAATCAGATTCAGTTAGGATCTGGTTTGATGCTGTGAAAAATAACGTGGGACAGGAAACAAATGAAAAGCTAGTCTTTGGCCATAATATGGGCGCTAAAAAAGACAGTATTTATTCAGTTTCTTTATTTTATAGGTATAATAAGAAAAATGCAATGGATGTTTTCAGTGATAATGGAGGTGGTTCATTAGCTCCGAAATCTGATTTTAAAATCTCATCCAACTTCTTTATTGATAAAATTGACCCTTCAAAATGGAAACTGGCTGTTAAAGGTGATTCCTTAACAACTTTACCGTTTACAGCTAAGATCTCAGAAACTAATCCTTATCAGATACAGGTGCAATCAGATTTTGTTAATGGAAAAGAGTACCAACTTACCATTCCTAAAGAAACAATTTCTTCTTTCTATGCAAAAAATACTCAATCCAAGCGATTTGACTTTACTGTTGATAAAGTAGAGCAGTATGGAAGCCTGGAGTTCACCCTTTCCAATGCTCCTTCTTCTAATTACTGGATTCAGTTGTTGGATTCTTCTGATAAAGTAGTATATCAAAAGTATACAAAGGGTGATAAAGTGAAATTTGATATTCTAAAACCCGCAGAATATGTCGTCAGAATCTTAGTAGATAACAATAATGATAAATACTGGGATGAGGCTGATTTCGCTACTGAGACCTTTGCAGAAGATGCTTATGTTTTCTATAAAAAAGCATTGGTAAGAGCATTGTGGGAAACAAGAGAAGAATGGGATCTGAAAGATACCAGAACACTTGATAATCCTAAGGGAACATTGGCTCCTACAGTACCGGTTCCTCCTCCTGCTCCTGAAGAAAAAGGAAAAACTGTGATAGAAAATACCAAGAAAGAAGTGAAATCCGGTAATGCAGTTTTAACTCCGGTAAAATAAATATATGAAGACAGCAAAGAAAGTAATCTTTTGGACTCTGGTAGCTTTTGCTCTTATTCAGTTTTTTCCAATTGATACGGTAAACAAACCCGTTGATTCCAAGGTGAATTTTGTTCAGATGAAGCAGGCTCCGGAAAAAGTAAGTACACTTCTTAAAAATGCTTGTTACGACTGTCATTCCAATGAAACAGTATATCCTAAGTATGCTTATATAGCGCCGATTTCATGGTCTGTAAAAAGCCACGTAAATGACGGACGACAGCACCTTAATTTTTCTATTTGGGGAACGTATAATAAAGAATTAAAAGAGAATATGCTCGATAGATCTATGGAAGCTCTTAAACATAAGACAATGCCGTTACCAGGCTATATTGTTTACCATAAGGAAGCCAATCTGTCAGAAGCAGAAAGAACTTTGCTTATTCAGTATTTTGATGAAATGCTGAAATCGAAAACGTACTGATTCAAGATATAATTCCCACAGATTTTACAAGTCATTACAGAATGTTATAAAAACAACTGTGAAATTCGTGGGAAAATTGTTTTTAATCATAAAAAAACTCCCGCAGATTTTACAGGTTTAGCAGTTGGATTAATTCCAATAATCTGCCGCTTCTGTAAAATCTGCGAGAGTATATATTACAAAAATTATTTCTTCAGATAACCCTCAAAAAATCTCTTCTGAGAATCAAAAGCAATCTCATTAAGGTCAAGTTCCCGTAAAGGAATCCATACCGCTTCTGAGATCTCTGAAAGCTCAAGATTTACCTCAAACTTCTCTGAAACATTATACTCATAAAAAAGATCAATTGTATTGTAATCAATTTCTTTATACTGATAGATGTTAGGAAGGCTGGTAAGGTATTTCAGTTTAGAAATATCAATATCAAGCTGAAGTTCTTCAAAAAGTTCTCTTTTACAGGTTTCTTCTGCACTTTCTTTAGGGTCTACAAAACCTCCTGCCAAATCCAGTTTTCCTTTTTTAGGATCCCTGTTTCTTCGGGTAAGATAAATTTCGTCACCGCATCTGATGACTACCGCTACAGCGCCAGCTACATTGTTGTACAGGGTAAAACCACATTCGGGGCAGCTCCATTTCTTTTCACCATCCCAATGTAAAGTCTCTTTGCCACAGCTTGGGCAATATTTCAATACTTTCATTCTTCTATAATTATTTTTCAAAGGTCAATAAGACCTTAGTTTCACTGAGTAATATTAACATTTCTCGGGTGATAACTTAAAATAACATCCCTCAACTCTTCTGTCTTCAGATGGGTGTAAATCTCAGTGGTAGTAATGCTGGAGTGTCCCAGCATTTCCTGAATATAACGAAGATCTGCTCCATTCTGTAATAAATGGGTAGCAAAAGAGTGTCTGAATGTGTGAGGAGAAATCTTTTTGTTAACTCCTGCTTTATCAGTAAGTTCTTTAATAATAAGAAATACGATAACTCTTGACATGGATGTTCCACGGCTGTTTAAAAACAGTGTATCTTCATATTTCTTATTGATTTTTCCTTTGGAACGTACTTCCTTGATATAGCTTTCCAGTAATTCAGCTGTGTAATCAGCTAAAGGTACGAAACGGGTTTTATTTCCCTTTCCATGTACCTTAATGTATTGCTCTTTGAAGTTGATATTGGAAATTTTCAAATCAATCAGTTCAGAGACACGAAGTCCACAACCGTACAGTACCTCAATGATACATTGATTTCTTTTTCCAAGATCTGTATTGACCTCAATGGCTGCAATTATTCTATTAATATCCGGCAGACTTAAAGTATCCGGCAGGTATAGTCCCAGTTTTGGGCCTTCAAGTAGTGCTGCAGGGTTGTCTTCACGATATTCATCTTCCAATAGAAATTTGAAGAAGGCTTTAATGGATGATATCCATCTTGCCTGTGATCTCTCACTGAATTTCTGTTTAGAAAGATTGAAAATGTATTCCTGCAGGTTTTCGTAGCCGATAGAATCTGGGCCGACGTTTGCCAGATCTTCTTCTGCGTAATCTTTTAGTTTCTTAATGTCCCGAACATAGGCGTCGAGCGTATTGTCTGAAAAATTTCTTTCGAAACGAAGAAATATTTCAAAATCTTTGATCTTTTCATCCCAAGTCATTTGTGCTTATTTTTTTAGTTCACAGTCCGATATTTGTTCTATTTCAATGTTATGGCCTCTCAAAAACGATATTCCATCGTCATCCGAATACTCATTAATATACACCAGTCTTGTAATACCTGCTTGCAGGATTAGCTTACTACATTCCTTGCAAGGCGACAATGTTAAATATAACGTTGCTCCTTTTGCAGATTGTGTAGATGCCGCCAACTTCAAAATAGCGTTGGCTTCTGCATGTAATACGTACCAGTGCGTTTTTCCCTCTCCATCTTCACAGCAGTTTTCGAATCCCATAGGAGTTCCGTTGTAACCATCTGAAATAATCATCCTATCTTTTACGATAAGAGCCCCTACCTGTTTTCTCTTACAGTAGGAGAGCTTTGCCCATTCCTGAGCCATTTTTAGATAAGCTTTGTCAAACTTATTCATACCGCAGCATTAGTTTTTTCGAAATAATTTGGATTAAAATCTTTTGAAAGATTAGAAGTTCGGCTTTCTTTTTTCAAGAAAAGCAGTTACTCCTTCTTTCTTATCAGCCATTTCAAAAAGCTCTCCGAAATACTTGATCTCAGTTTCGAAACCTTTATCCGTGTCCGATAAATTGACGGCATTAATCGCCTTAGATATTGCCATTGGTGAATTATAGGCAATAGTGGTCGCTAATTCTTTCGTTTTGGTTAATAATTCTTCAATAGGGTATACTTCATTTACCAATCCGATCTCTTTTGCTTTTTGAGCAGGGATCATTTTGGCAGAGAAGATCATTTCGTTGGCAATACCTTTTCCGACAAGCTTGGGAAGCCTTTGAGTTCCTCCGTATCCTGGAATTAATCCCAGTGTTACCTCAGGAAGCCCTAGTCTGGCGTTTTCCGATGCGTATCTGATGTGGCATGCCATAGCAAGCTCTAAACCTCCTCCTAATGCAAAACCGTTTACGGCAGCAATAACAGGCTTAGATAGATTTTCAATTTTGTTGAACAATGTATTTTGTCCGTTTCTTGCAAGTTCTTCAGCTTTTTCCTGTCCGAACTCGCTGAATTCCTTAATATCAGCTCCGGCTACAAAGGATTTTTCTCCGCTGCCTGTAAGGATAATTACCCTGCAGGAAGTGTCTGAATTAAGCTCATCCAATGCAGAACTTATTTCCTGAATTGTTTTTGCATTTAATGCATTTAAACTTTCAGGTCTGTTTATGGTAATGATAGATAATTTATCTTCCTTTTTTAATAATATATTTTCGTAACTCATTTTTCCACTTTAAAATATCATCCTTCGCAAATTATGAATTTTTTACAAAAAAAAGGAAAAAATATTATTTTTTTTTCCTTTTTTTTAATTTATTGTTCAATATGATTATTTGGAGTGATTCATCATATTTGCATCAATATTGATGTTTAGTTGTGAAGCTACTTTCATGCCAAGCTCAATGTTGGCGCGGAAAAAGTGACATAATTGTCTGTTGATAATTTCCTCTCTTTTCGGGCCTGTAATTCCCTGCATGCTTCCTACAATATTTTGGATCAAATTGTTTCTGTCATCGGAATTCATTGCTTTTGAATACAAAAGTCCTGGCTGAGTATAATGATCACTGTCATTATCATTTCTGTTATAGTTAGCAACATGAGCGCTATCTAATTCATACTCAAAGTTTTTGTAAGACGAGTCTGGTTTGATATCATCAAAGCTGTTTGGATGATAGTTGGGCTTATCCTGATACTGGCTGGAATCTGCCATATATCCATCTCTCTGATAATTATTAACGGCAAAAGGGCATCTGTTTACTTCCAACTGATGAGCATTTACACCCACTCTGTATCTGTGAGCATCTGGATAAGAGAATAATCTTCCCTGAAGCATTTTGTCTGGGGAGAAGCTGATTCCGTTTATCAGGCTGCTTGGTGAGAAGGTAGATTGTTCTACGTGAGCAAAATAGTTGACAGGAACTTCGTTGAGTTCCATTTCTCCTACTTCAATCAAAGGGAAATCATCATGGAACCATACTTTAGTAACATCAAAAGGATTCCATCTGAAATCTTTGGCCTGTTCTTCTGTCATCACCTGGATATACATTGTCCATTTCGGGAATTCTCCATTTTCAATAGCATTACAAAGATCTTCCTGTGCAAAGTCAGGGTTTTGTCCTGCCATTTTTACTGCTTCTTCATCGGTGAAATTTTTTACTCCTTGTTTTGTTTTGAAGTGAAACTTCACCCATACTCTTTCATTTTTATCATTGATCATAGAGAAGGTATGAGATCCGAAGCCGTGCATATGTCTGTAACCATAAGGAGTTCCCCTATCTGACATTAATATAAGAACCTGATGAAGTGATTCGGGATTTAAGCTCCAGAAGTCCCACATCATGGTTGCGCTTTTCAAATTGGTTCTTGGAAGCCTTTTTTGAGTATGAATAAAATCCGGGAATTTTTTTGCATCTTTAATAAAGAATACCGGAGTATTATTTCCTACCAGATCCCAGTTTCCATCTTCAGTATAAAATTTAAGAGCGAATCCTCTGGGATCTCTTGCTGTATCTGCACTTCCTTTTTCGCCGCCTACTGTTGAAAAACGGGCAAACATTCTGCAGGAGTTTCCTACTTTGGAAAATAATTTAGCCTTGGTATATTGGCTGATATCATGCGTTACGGTAAAGGTTCCGTATGCTCCGCTTCCTTTGGCGTGTACAATTCTTTCAGGAATCCTTTCCCTAACGAAGTGCGCAAGGTTTTCCTGAAGGACAAAGTCTTGCAGCAATACCGGGCCTCTTGGTCCTACCGTCTGGGAATCCTGATGCTCAAAATAAGGTGCGCCGTTGCTTAACGTTAATTTTTTAGAATCCATATATTGATGATTTGAATAATTGTTTTCGTGTTTTTCTAAATCGAAGTGTAAAGGTACTAATTATCAAATTTACTTGAATTTTTAATTGCTAATAACAAAAACGTTATATCTTTGTAATAGATAATATTAATCAAATGAACATTCAGCAACTCGAATACCTTATCGCTGTTGATAAGTATAAACATTTTGGTAAAGCGGCTCAGGCATGCTTCATTACCCAACCTACGTTAAGTGCAATGATACAGAAGTTTGAGGACGAATTGGATGTAAAGGTTTTCGATAGAACGACTCACCCGATCCGTACTACAGATGTAGGACTTCAGATCATCGATCAGGCAAAGGTGATTATAGAATCTGTCAATGAGCTGAAAAACAAAGCCAACCTGTTGAATAACATTTTGGGAGGAACCATTAATCTGGGAATTATTCCAACTGTTTCTTCATTTATTTTGCCTACAGAAATCTTCAAATTCCTTGAAGCGAATCCGAAGATTCAGATGAATGTAAAAGAAATGACTACGGATAATATTATTAAAGCTTTGAAAGCCGGAGAATTGGATGCGGGAATTATTTCTACGCCTTATGATACTGCTGATGAGTTTTATCAGGATTTCCTATTCAATGAAGAGTTGATGATCTACAGTTCCAATACTGAAGCCAACAAAAAGAACTCTTATATTATCCCTGAAGAACTGAATGTAGAAAAGGTATGGTTACTTGAAGAAGGAAACTGCCTTAGAAATCAGTTCGAAAATATCTGTCATCTGAAAGAGAATACTTTGAAACCTAAAAATCTAGATTTCTTAGCTTCCAATATCCAGACTTTGGTACACATGGTAGACAAAGTGGGAGGAATCAGCATTCTTCCGGAATTGGCATTAAGCCAGCTTTCTGAAGAACAGAAACAGAATGTTTTCAGATTCAAGAAGCCTTTCCCATACAGAGAGATCAGTATTATTTATTATAAGCCGACCTTTAAACAAAAGATTATTGATGAATTGTCACATTCTATCAAAAATTCTTTAGAGCTTAAATTGAATTACCACGAAAGTCCAAAAGAATTTGTAAGCATAAAGCCTCAGTAATTAAGAGGCTTTACAATGATATAAATCATTAATTTAAAGAAAATTATAATTAGTAAACAAAATTTTTGAGTATTAAGAAAATAGTGCTTAAATTTGCTGACGTTTATTAACGAGGAAAAATTTGACCTGATTGCAACCTCTATAAAAAAATGCTAAAACAGTATTCTTTTTTCTGGGCAATTGTTATTCTTATTTTTCGTCATAACTATTTTTTAATCTAAAAAACAAAGAATAATATGTCTTATTTATTTACATCTGAATCAGTTTCAGAAGGACATCCGGATAAAATTGCCGACCAAATCTCCGATGCATTAATCGATCATTTCTTAGCATACGATAAAAGTTCAAAAGTAGCATGTGAAACTCTTGTAACTACCGGACAGGTAGTATTGGCAGGAGAAGTGAAATCTGATGCTTATCTTGATGTTCAGACGATTGCCAGAGAAGTAATCAACGGAATTGGGTATACAAAAGGTGAATACATGTTCAATGGAGATTCTTGTGGAGTAATTTCTGCTATCCATGAACAGTCTCCAGATATCAACCAGGGTGTTGACAGAGCGGTAAATGATGAGTCATTTGAAGCTAAGGCAAATGCTCAGGGAGCTGGTGACCAGGGAATGATGTTCGGATATGCTACCAACGAGACGGCTAATTATATGCCTCTTGCTTTAGATCTAGCACACACAATTCTTAAAGAACTTTCTGCGATCAGAAGAGAAAATAAAGAGATTGCTTACTTACGTCCTGATGCAAAAAGCCAGGTAACCATTGAGTATTCTGACGATCATAAACCAATCAGAATTGATTCTATCGTAGTATCTACTCAGCATGATGACTTCGGAACAGAAGAAGAAATGTTGAACAAGATCCGTGAAGATATCAAGAATATTCTTGTTCCTAGAGTAGTTGCTCAACAGACTGAGGAGATCAAAGCTTTATTCAACGATCAGATCAAATATCATATCAACCCTACAGGTAAATTTGTAATTGGTGGCCCTCACGGAGATACAGGTCTTACAGGGAGAAAAATTATCGTTGATACTTACGGAGGTAAAGGAGCTCACGGTGGTGGTGCTTTCTCTGGAAAAGATCCGTCTAAAGTAGACAGAAGTGCAGCGTATGCAACAAGACACATTGCTAAAAACCTTGTAGCAGCAGGTGTTGCTGACGAAGTTTTAGTACAGGTTTCTTATGCAATCGGAGTAGCTGAGCCTTGTGGTTTATACATCAATACTTATGGAACTGCAAAAGTTGACCTTCACGACGGTGATATCGCTAAAAAAGTTTCTCAAATCTTTGATTTAAGACCTTATGCTATTGAACAGAATTTAAAATTAAGAAATCCTATCTATCAGGAAACAGCTTCTTACGGACACATGGGGAAAGAGCACTATGTAGCTGATAAAACTTTTAACAAAGGTCATAAGAATGAGCTTACGTTAGAAGGTCTTGAGTTCTTTACTTGGGAAAAACTAGATAAAGTAGACGAAATTAAAGCCGCTTTCGGAATTTAATTTTTTCTCTAAACTGAAATATTATGAACTGCTTTACCTTCCGGTAAGGCAGTTTTTTTTAATTTTACACCTTAATAAATTGAAAGATGATGAATTTTCGAACTGCAGTTGCCATTTTATCCCTGTTTTTGCTGAGTACATTAGTGAAAGCTCAATATACGATGCATAAAATGATTAGCGTAGGGTATACCTATCAGAATCAAAGTTTTGGAGAAGTGGGTGGGAAGCTGCTTTTTCTTAAAAATGATGATGTAATTTACAGATTGGGTGGTTCTGCCTTAATGGGAGTAGCAGATTCGAAATTTGCTATTATGCCGAAGCTTCAAGCGGATGTTTTACTTAATTTTCAAAAGAATGTAGATTTCTACCACTCGTATTACTTTTTAATGGGAGCGGAAGGAACCAATAAATATATTGCTCCGAAAATAGGTGTTACTTTATTTGGGATGCTTGATCTTACCGGAGGCTATGCTTTCCCTATCGGAGATACCAGATTAAACGGGAAAGAAATGAAAGGGTTAAATATTAATTTTACATTAAATATCCCTACTGTATTCATTCATGATATGTTTAAGTGATTTTTTTTAAATTTTTATGACGAAAATTTAATAATTGCTTAACAGTTATTAAAAAATTATTATATTTACGCCATAATATAATTGTACCACCTATCGAAGAGACTCTACTCTGAAGAACTGTTTTGTATATACAGCACGAGCCAGATAATTTATCTGGGTGATAGCTGGGCTGCAAATATTATATTGAGAAGAGTTATGAAATCAAAATCGGATAGTTTACTAATTTCGCTTTACCAGAAAGGTGACGAGGGCGCTTTATCAACCCTTATCCATCGCCATCAGAGAGAACTTTTTACATTCATTTTTTACAAAATTAATGATGAAGATTTAGCCAATGATATTTTTCAGGATACATTCATGAAAATTATTGTAATGCTAAAAGAAGGACGTTACAACGAAGAGGGTAAATTTATCCTTTGGGCCAAAAGGATTTCCCATAATCTTATTATTGATCATTTCAGAGCAAAAGCTAAGAATATTAAAGTTTCAGAAACTACTTTTGAAACTGATGAATATTCTATTTTTGATCTGATTCGTGAACCTTCTGAAAATATTGAAGATCAGATGGTAACCAATCAGATTCAGGAAGATTTGCTGAGAATGTTGCAATTTCTTCCTCTAAATCAGCAGGAAGTCATTAAATTAAGATTCTTTGATGGGCTAAGCTTTAAAGAAATTGCCGATCATACGGATATGAGTATCAATACCACATTGGGAAGAGTAAGATACGCACTGATAAACCTGAGAAAAATCATGGATGAAAATAACATAATATTAACCAGATAGATAATATTTTGTAAAATTTCACGTTTTTAAGGAAAACATACTTCGCTTATGAAAAAAAATGACTCCTTAAAAGTGAAAACTTTGAAACCTAAAAAAGAAACCATCGATTTTCTGCTCAATTTTTCTAAAAGCCTTGAAATTGTGAAAAGCAAGAGCAAGAATTATCCTATTACAAAAAATTAAAATGATTAACTTTGTGCTGTATGAAAATGCAGCATGTTTTTTTTGACCTGGACAATACGCTCTGGGATCATCGCAGAAATGCCTACCTCACCATCAAAGATCTTTTCGTAAAACAGGAGATTGCTTCTAAGTACAATATCGACTTTGAAGCTTTTCATGCTGTTTACCATGATATCAACGAAGAATTATGGGAAAAAATAAGAGATGGGATTATAGGCAAAGAGTATTTGAGAGAACACCGTTTTTATGATTCCTTCCTACATTTCGGAGTGGATGATAAGGAACTTGCTAATTATTTTGAAGAAAACTTTTTGGATAATATTGTAAGTCATAACGAATTGGTGGAAGGGGCAGAAGATGTCCTTCAGTATCTGAAGTCGAAGAATTATAAACTTCATATTATTTCTAATGGCTTTCAGGAAGTAACAGAGAGAAAATGTACCCTATCCGGCATTGCACACTATTTTGAAACCATTACCAGTGCGGATGCAGTAGGTGTAAGAAAACCAAATCCTAAAATTTTTGAATATTCTCTAGGGCTTTCTGAAGCTAAAAAAGAAGAAAGCATTATGATTGGTGATGACTGGATTGCTGATGCTTTGGGAGGAAGAGATTTCGGAATGAAAGCTATCTTCTTTGATGTATATAAAGAAGATAAAAAAGAAACCGGATTAAATGCTATTACCCATCTTCAACAGATCAAAGAATACTTATAAAATTGGAGACTATCTAGTCTGATATGAGAACCATTAAGTTTATCTTAATGGTTTTTATTTTATATGAATTATTTCCTTTTTAATTTTCCCATTTCAGTTTTTCCTAATTCTTTCCCAAATTGATTCTCAACTTTGCTTCATAATAATGACAGAAAAATTTAATGTTATGAAAAATGTAAAGAAAATCACACAAGTATTTATTTTAATGTTCTTATTGATAGGAAGCTTAACCTCAGCCCAAGATAGGGCGATTAATCCCAATCATTTACCTAAAACTGCTAAAACCTTTTTAGCCGGGCACTTTAAAGGAATACCTGTATCATCTGCTATTGAAGACAGAGAAATTTATGGCGTTGATGAATATAAAGTATACTTGAATAATGGGATGAAAGCTGAATTTGATAGCAATGGAAACTGGAAAGAAGTAGATGGTAAGCATCAGAAGATTCCTTATGGTTTTATTCCTGCCCCAATTAAAAATTACAGCAGCAGAAACTTTCCGAATACGTATATCGTTAAGATTGAAAAGAAAAGATGGTCTTATAAAGCAGAACTTTCTAACGGACTGGAACTGGAGTTCGACCGGAACGGAAATTTTAAAAAAATTGATGACTAATTTCACTAAAGATTAATAATAAAATTTTATGATTATGGTAAACTGGAGCTTAATAAACAGTAATGGAAAAAAAGCATCTTCTGCTAAGATTAGAAAGAGTATTGTGTCTTTTATAACCAAGCACCATCCATGCGGTGTGATTGATTCTATTGAGAAAAAATATAATGCTTATAAAATTAACCTGATGAATGGTTTATGCCTGATCTTTGATGCAGACGGACGTTACATAAAAACGAATTAATGACTCATGAAAGAAAGTTGGAGAGATGGGGGCAAAGGATATGTATACATTATTGATATACTTTGTTTCATCTATCAAATAGTCCTTATTTTAACCCTATTTGGGTATTGATGAAGCCTTAGTTTCCTTATTTTCTTCTGTAATTTTATATATTTGATATGATATCCAAACAGAACACCCTATGAAGATTTTAATAGTAGAAGATGAACCGGACCTAAGGGATACTGTACAGAAGTCTCTGGAAGCAGAACATTTCATTGTAGAATATGCTCATAATTACAGTACTGGGCTGGAAAAAATTATTTCCTATGAATATGATTGTATTCTGTTGGATATTATGCTGCCGGACGGCAATGGTATAGATCTGTTGAGGGAAATCAAGAAAATGCATAAAAAAGATCCTGTAATCATCCTTTCTGCTAAAGATTCAGTGGATGATAAGGTGACAGGGCTTGAAATAGGAGCTGATGATTATTTGGCGAAGCCATTTCACCTTGCAGAACTGATGGCGAGAATAAGATCTGTGATAAGAAGAAAAAATCAGGATGGTGAGAATATCATCAGGTATAAAAACATTAGTATTGATCCGGAAAACCGAAATGTTAAGGTAGGAAGCGAAGAACTGGTGCTTAACCGCAAAGAGTATGATCTTTTGTATTACTTTGTCATTCATCCGGAAAAAACCTTGCAGAAAACCACTCTTGCAGAAGCCATCTGGGGAGATTATATCGATCAGGCAGACAGTCTTGATTTTATTTATTCACAAATTAAAAATCTTCGTAAAAAACTGAAAATACTTAGCGCGGAAGCCGATTTTCAGGCTGTATACGGAATAGGATATAAATTTGTCTGATGAAGGTTTCATTAAAATATTATACGATAAAATACCTTATCATGATCCTGCTGCTGATTATAGCAGTTTGGGCAGGATTATTTTATGCCTATATCCTGGACGAAGTACACGATAATGTAGATGATGGATTGAAGGATAGGAAAATACAAATTATCAAAGCCGTCTATCTTAATCCGCAGCTGTTGAAAAATAATGATTTTGGATTTAATGAATTTAAGATCACGCCCATTACAGCAGGAGAATATCAAAACAAAAGCAGGCTCTATAATAAGATGTATTATATGGAGTATGATGATAAGGATCAGCCTTATCGTGTATTGGAAGCGGATTTTATCGATCAGTATAAAAATCATCAGCGGCTTGTCATCAGAACTTCAACAGTAGAAGAGGATGAGTTGATTTATGACCTTACAACAGCTTTAATTGTTCTTTATATCCTTTTGGTGATAAGTATTGTTGCAGTTAACGGATATCTGTTGAACAAAGCAATGCGGCCATTCTATCAGATTCTTGATAAACTGAAGAAATACCAGTTTGGAATTCCTTTTTCTCAAGAAGATCAAAACTATTCCATCAAAGAATTTGCGGAACTGAATGTGGAAATCAATGAAATGATCGACCGTAATGAGCTTGTTTTTTATCAGCAGAAACAGTTTATTGAAAATGCGTCTCATGAACTTCAAACGCCGCTTGCGATTGTTATCAATAAAATAGACCTACTTATTCAGAATGAAGATCTGGATAAAAAAAATCTTACTTTTCTCACGGAAGTAAAAAATGATCTGAGAAGAATGGTAGGCTTGAATAAATCTCTCCTCATGCTTTCCAAGATTGAAAACAGCCAGTTTAATGCATTGTCAGAAGTTGACTTTAATGCAATGATTAATAATCTTGTGCAGAACTATGAAGACTTTATTGCCTTTAAAAATGTAGAAGTGAATGTTATTGAGAAAGGAATATTTAAAGCGGAATTTAATGAAGATCTTGCAGATATTCTTTTGTCTAATCTTCTTAAAAACGCTGTTAAATACAACAATGAAGAAGGAACTCTAAATATTTTTATTGAAAGCAACAGGATTGTCTTTCAGAATAGTGGAGCGCAGATTCCATTGGATAAATCCAGGATTTTTAACCGTTTTTATAAACAGAGCTCAGATCGCACCTCTACAGGTTTAGGATTATCAATTATTAAAACAATCATCAAACAATATCCAGGCTGGGAAATCTCTTATGAGTTTGAAGATAATATGCATTACTTTATTCTTATGAAAAATAAAAAGTAAATCAAATAAAAAGCCCTTCAATTGAAGGGCTTTCGTATGTTTAAAACTTGGGATTAATATCCTAAGCTTGTTCTTACTCTTTTAAGCGTTTCCAGAGCAACAGGTCTCGTTTTTGCAGCACCCTCCTGAAGTTTAGCTTCCAGCTCATCAAGATTGTTCATATAATAAGTGAACACTTCTCTTTCTTTCTCAAAACGAACTAAGATAAGATCTAAAAGCTCTTTTTTAGCATGTCCGTATCCGAAGTTACCTGCCAGATATTTAGCTCTTAATTCCTCAGTCTGCTCAGGAGTTGCAATCAATTCATAAATCTGGAATGTCTTATCAGTTTCCGGGTCTTTAGGCTCTTCTAAAGACTTAGAGTCAGATTCAATACTCATTACTTGCTTCTTTAATTCCTTCTCAGGTAAGAAGATGTTGATGATGTTTCCTCTGGATTTAGACATTTTCTGGCCATCTGTTCCCGGAACATATTTAGTGTCTTCCTGAAGTTCAGATTGTGGCAGTACAAAAACTTCACCCATCTGGTTATTAAACCTTGAAGCTACGTCTCTTGCAATTTCCAAATGCTGAAGCTGATCTTTCCCAACAGGAACAATCTCTGCATCATATAATAGAATATCAGCAGCCATCAAAATAGGGTAAGTAAACAGACCCGCATTTACGTCCTGAAGTCTGTCAGCTTTATCCTTAAATGAATGCGCTAATGTTAATCTTTGATAAGGGAAAAAACATGATAAATGCCAAGATAGTTCACAGGTTTCAGCGATATCACTTTGTCTGTAGAAAAATGTTTTTTCGGTATCTAATCCACAAGCAAGCCAAGCCGCAGCAATCTCGTAGGTATTCTGTCTTAAAGTCTGCGCATCTTTAATCTGGGTAAGCGTATGAAGATTCGCAATAAATAAAAATGATTCATTTCCTTCCTGCTTTGAAAGTTCGATAGCAGGAATAATAGCCCCTAATAAATTTCCAAGATGGGGTGTTCCGGTGGCTTGAATGCCGGTAAGAATTCTTGACATTTGTTTAAAATTTATATTTAAAAATTAATGAATTGCAAATTTACGCAAAATTACTTTCTAATTGCGTTATCGTATCCGATTCCTACTCTTTTCTTTAATGAAGAATTTTGCATCAATAAACCTATTTCTTTAATTCAATTTTATAGATAAAAGTAAGAACCTTGAAATGCCACAGTGTTAAAGTTTGTTCTGCCAATATTATATCATTTTCGGAACCAATAATGAGACAATCACGGAAAGAACGTATAAATTGTGACCAATATTCACCTTTAGAATCTTTAAGTAAAAAATAAAAACCAGCATCTCCAAATTTTTTTCCTGAAGAATTTAAAATCAGTTCTCCATTTTTTCCGACACTAGGATTCATCAACACGGTTGCATTCCCATTAGGTAAAGGAAATACGGCCTTTACGCAAGTTTTTCCTGACGGTAAATTGCTGATGCCATACACTCCGGAATAGATAACTTGCCCAGTAGATTCAATAGAACGAAACCAAAATGTGTATTTTATTTCATTGGTCTTGGGATCGGTAAGGTTAATGATTTCGCTTTTTAGGGATTCTGAACCGTCAATTTCTTTTGTAGGAATATTCAGTTGGTTAATTCTATTACTGAATAATTTTTTAATTAAAATTCCAAAAAATTTGAAATAGGGATTCCATTTTACAGAAAAATTTAAGTTATGATTGGAGGTGTTTTCATAGAAGTCAATCACATTTTTGGATAAATTTGAGAACTCAGTTTCAGATAAGTTAAGCTTTAGCATTGAAGGAATAATTCCTTTTACTTTTGAGCCTTTTTCTACAATTAGATTTTCTTTTTCTGCAAATTGATGAATAAAATCCTCACTCATTGCATTCAAATTCCCAAAAGGCCCCATCAACCAAAGAGAATCTTCAGGCTTAATTTTTCTTCCGCGCAGAATTACCCATTGTTGAGTAAGCCAATCCTGGAAGTTCTGTATTGGAGCAAATCTCATTTTAGTTGTTTTTGAGATTTGGAATAATGTTGCGTTGCCCATTCCATTCCCCAAATTCTGAAATAGGTTTAAAGCGTAAAGTGGTAAATTCGAAATGAAAATCTTTTCGATCTCTTTCTTTCATGGCGTTGGTGTGCCTTTCTGGTTTTGGAACTTTGCTGTGTCCATGAACCATATCCGTCATTTCTTTTTGATTTTTCCAAATTGAAAAAGTGGAAACGGTATTAGGAAATTTGATGGAGGCTAAAGACAAAGGGGTTGCCGGATGATCCCGAACCAATTTTTCAACAGGTCTTCCCCAATGAATAAATCTGGGGATTTGCAAAAATTTCATTCTGGCAATGGTTACTGCAACCACTGGTGAATCCGGATTTTCAAATTCTGTGGTTTCATCAGGAATTTCAAACTTGTTGAATTTCCCCCATTTTCTCATAAAAGTTAATCTTGTGTGCCAACCTTCAGATAAAATTTTTCCTAAACTGTTTTTAGCTAAAAAGTTTTCGATATCATTTTCATCTTCCCATTGTGCAAATACAGCAATTTGTCTTAGCAACATTCGAGAGGGTGAAAAAATAGGAGAGCCTAAAGTCATCACCGTCATAATTTCTGCGTGAATGAGCCCTGGGATATTTCTTGACTTCGGTGAAGAAAAAAGAATTCTGAGTGCAGAAAGGTAATCTGTTTTTACTAAATGATACGTGAAGACACTCATTTTTTATGATGGTATTTGTTTTTAATACTAAGGAATTAAAATCTTTTCTCCTCCAAATTTTGGTTGTACACCAAGGATAAGATCCCAATATACTTTAGCCTTTGCCAGATACTCTCTCAAATTAGTCTTTAAACCTGCATATTTATTCACATCTTCTGCATTGTACCCAAAAGCCTGTATTCCGTTTTTCTGGGCAAGGAAGACCGCCCTTTCGTTGTGGAATTTCTGAGAAATGATGGTCAGTTTGGTTTGCCCGAAAATATCCTTAGCTCTTACTACAGAATCTAAGGTACGGAATCCTGCGTGATCCAGAATGATTTTATCCTGTGGAATGCCTTGTTGAACCAGCGCAAACTGCATATCTTCCGGTTCATTATAATCTTTGCTGCTGTTATCACCACTTACGATAATGTATTGAACTTTTCCACTTTTGTACAGATCGGTAGCAGCCTTAATCCTGTTATAGAAATAAGCATTGGGCATTCCATTATTTAGGGTTTTTCCTGTTCCCAATAGTAATGCGGTTTTTGCTGCTGGTACATCAGCGATATTGTAAGATAGATCAGCTGCACTTTCCTTTTTAATGCTGTAATTTGCCCAGGCTATAAAAATAATTCCTGCGACTAAAAGAAGCAGGAAAAATTTAAAAATATTTTTGATTGTTTTTCTCATTCGAAATACATCTGTTAGAATTCAAGTCCGTTCGGGAATGCTTTTTTTCTGAAGATTAATAAGAAAGCAGCTCCTACAGTAATGGCTGAATCGGCGACGTTGAAAATATATTTAAAGAATTCAATATGTTTTCCGCCAATAATAGGCCAACTGTCCGGAACATACCAATCTACTACCGGGAAGTGAAGCATATCTACAACGCATCCTTTCATAAAAGTAGAATATCCATGTCCAAAAGGAACAAACTTAGAAACACCGCCATAGCCGATCCATCGGTCTGTGCTGGCATCATAAACCGTTCCGCTGTCGAAGATCATCCCGTAGAACATTCCGTCAATAAGGTTTCCGATAGCTCCTGCAAAGATAATTGCCATTGGAATTAAAAGATAGTTGGAGGCTCCTTCTTTGATCCATTTTTTAAACATATAAACCATTCCTCCAATCAGGAAAATTCTTAGGATCACAAGGAAGTACTTTCCAATGATTCCTCCAAAATGAAATCCGTAAGCCATTCCTGGGTTTTCAACAAAAGTTTTATTAAAAAAACCTTCTATAACAGGAACGCTTTCATTCAGCTCAAAATGGGTTTTAATATAAATTTTTGAAGCCTGGTCTATCAATAATACCAAAAAGGTGATAGCTAAGATCTTTTTCATTACTCTCCTTTAGGTTTTGAAGGTTTTGAGGCAGGTCTTACATTTTTGTTATCACTTGCTTTCTTAACCACTTTTTGTCCGTTATATGAACTTTTCACATGAGCTTTCTCAAATTTAATGTTCATTTCTTTCAAAACGCTTTTTAATGCGCTTAGTTCCATAGAATTTTTAGGATGTACTATGATTGATTCCATTTCTTAGTATTTAAATGTTACATTTTAGACAACTCATCAAGTCTTTTCCGGTCTTTTGCGGAAAGGTCATTGATTCCGTTTTTGCCCATTTTACTCAACAGTCTGTCTATTTCTTTCTCCCGATCACGTTTATCAGAATTAAATTGGTCATCGATGGTGTAATTGGTATGTTTTGCAGGAAAGAATCTGTTTCTGATCCATTCTCTGTTGAAAAATACCAGTACTGCAGCCACAATAATTACCAAAACTAATACTTCGCTCATGGGTATACATTAAAAATTAGGTTTATAAAGTATCCGTAGATACCATATAAACCCAATATTATTTTACAAACCTTACGGCTATTTTTGCATGTTTTTGGCTTCGATGCTTAGGGTAGCATGAGGAACGGCTAAAAGTCTTTCCTTAGGAATAAGTTTCCCTGTTACTCTACAAACACCGTAAGTCTTGTTTTCGATTCTGATTAAAGCATTTTTTAGATCACGAACGAATTTTTCCTGTCTTCCTGCAAGAATAGAGTTCTGCTCTTTGCTCAAAGTTTCTGCACCTTCCTCAAATGCTTTGAAGGTAGGTGAAGTATCATCAGTCCCGTTATTCTGGTCATTGATGAAACTTTCTCTGATAAGCTGAAGATCTTTCTCTGCCTTTTCTATTTTTTCTTTTATGATCGCTCTAAATTCCTGTAAATCAGCATCGCTGTATCTAACTCTTTCGTCTGACATATTCTTTCTCTTTTTTAATAAAATTATGAAATGGAATTTGAAATACAATAACTACATGTTAATTTTTTTCGATATTTATCTTAAAATTAACCTCATCTATTTCGATTTCGTTAAAATTTGAAAGTGAAGATACAATTTCTATTTTATTTGACAAGACCTCTGATGAAATATATTCCTCATTTTTCTTAATATCTTCAATGAATGGTGAGTTTTCTTCAATGGAGATATTAATTCTGTCGGTAAGATCGAAATCTTTCTCTTTTCTAAGGTTCTGAATTCTGTTGATGAATTCCCTTGCGATCCCTTCAGATTTTAACTCATCGGTTAACGTCAAATCTAATGCCACAGTAGTTTTACCATCGGAAGTTACTGTCCATCCAGGGATGTCTTTTGTAGAGATTTCCACGTCGTCAAGTGTGATCTCATAGCCCTGAACCTCCAGTTTTCCTGCTTTTTCAAGAGCGGCAATCTGTTCTGTGGTAAGATTAGCAATCTCAGCACCAACCACCTTCATGTCTTTTCCTAATTTAGGCCCCAGAGCTTTGAAGTTTGGTTTTATCTGTTTTACAATTAAGTGTGATGCTTCTTCAGCATTGATTAACTGTAATTCTTTTACGTTTACCTCCTGCTTGATCAGATCTGCAACAGCAAGAATCTGCTCTTCTGTTTTAGAATCCAATACAGGAACCAATACTTTTTGTAAAGGCTGACGAACTTTTACATTCTCTTTCTTTCTTAGTGAGAACACCATACTCGTAATGTTCTGAGCTAAGTGTGTTTTCTCAACCAGATCCTGATCGATTAAACTTTCATCAGCAACCGGGAAGTCTGTCAAGTGAATAGATTCTGCAGCTTCTTTTCCTGTTACTTTGTTCAGATCCTGATATAACTGATCCATGAAGAACGGAGCAATAGGAGCCGACAATTTAGCAACAACTTCAAGACAAGTATATAAAGTCTGGTAAGCAGAGATCTTATCATCAGAATAATCTCCTTTCCAGAAACGTCTTCTGCATAATCTTACGTACCAGTTACTCAAGTTATCATTCACAAATGTGCTGATCGCTCTCGCTACTCTTGTTGGTTCGTAATCTTCGTAGAATGCTTTTACTTCTTTGATCAGTAAGTTCAGTTCAGAAAGGATCCATCTGTCGATTTCAGGACGGTTTTCCACTTCTTTTTCTGAATAGTTGAATCCGTCAACATTCGCATATAATGCAAAGAATGAATAAGTATTGTAAAGGGTTCCGAAGAACTTTCTTCTTACTTCGTCGATTCCTTCAATATCAAACTTCAGGTTTTCCCAAGGGTTTGCATTGGAGATCATGTACCAACGTGTCGCATCCGGCCCGTATACAGCAAGTGTTTCAAACGGATCTACTGCATTTCCTAAACGTTTTGACATTTTTTGTCCGTTTTTATCCAAAACAAGACCGTTACTCATTACATTTTTATAAGCAACAGAGTCAAAAACAGCAGTTCCGATCGCGTGAAGCGTATAGAACCATCCACGAGTCTGGTCAACACCTTCTGCGATGAAGTCAGCAGGGAATGCCTTGTTGTTGTCAATCATTTCTTTATTCTCGAAAGGATAGTGCAACTGTGCATAAGGCATAGAACCTGAATCGAACCAAACGTCGATCAAGTCGCTTTCACGTTTCATTGCTCTTCCGGAATCAGAAACCAATACCACTTTATCCACTACATTTTTGTGGAGATCAACCAGTTCATAGTTTGATTCAGACATATTGCCTACCTCAAAACCTTTGAATGGATTTTCCGCCATAAATCCTGCAGCAATTGATTTCTCAATCTCGTTGTAAAGCTCTTCTACAGAACCGATGATCTTTTCTTCTTTCAGGTCATCTGCTCTCCAGATTGGCAACGGGATACCCCAGTATCTTGAACGCGATAAGTTCCAGTCGTTTACATTTTCCAACCAGTTGGCAAAACGTCCTTCTCCGGTAGCTTTAGGTTTCCAGTTGATTTCTTTGTTTAGATTAACCAATCTGTCTTTTACAGCAGTCATCTTCACAAACCATGAATCCAACGGATAGTATAATACCGGTTTATCAGTTCTCCAACAGTGTGGATAGGAGTGAACATATTTCTCTACTTTGAAGGCTTTGTTCTCTGTTTTCAATAAGATCGCAAGCTCTACATCCCAAGATTTTTCAGGCGCAGTTCCTTCATCGTAATATTCGTTCTTGATGTATTTTCCTGAGAATACTTCAGGAACATTCTCTCCCTGGATAAATTTACCTTGTAAATCTACCAAAGGAACAAGATTGTCGTTCTCATCCTTTACCAACATTGGCGGGATCTCAGGCTGAGCCATTTTAGCAACTCTCGCATCATCAGCACCAAAGGTAGGCGCAGTGTGTACGATACCCGTACCGTCCTCAGTGGTTACGAAATCACCTAAGATCACTCTGAAAGCATTTTCAGGATTATCATTTGGCGTAAACCAAGGAACTAATTGCTCATATCTTGTATCAACAAGTTTTTCTCCTGTGAACTCTTTTAAAATTCTGAAAGGAATTACTTTTGTTTCCGGAGTATAGTTAGCAAAATCTTCGTCTGTACCTTCAGTATATTTCTTACCGAATACTTTAGGTAAAAGAACGCTGGATAATACAACGGTTACCGGCTCAAATGTATATTGATTGAATGTTTTAACAACAACATATTCAATATCTCTACCAACTGTTAATGCAGTGTTGGATGGCAACGTCCAAGGAGTTGTCGTCCATGCAAGGATATGTACATCTCCATCAACATCGTTGAACAAAGCAGATGAATCTTTCTTTACTTTAAACTGAGCTACAACCGTAGTATCTGAAACATCACGATACGTTCCAGGCTGGTTCAATTCGTGAGAAGAAAGTCCTGTTCCTGCTTTTGGAGAGTAAGGCTGAATCGTATATCCTTTATACAACAAGCTTTTGTCGTATAATTGTTTCAACAGCCACCAAACAGTTTCCATATATTTCGACTTGTACGTAATGTACGGATCATCAAGGTCTACCCAATATCCGATTTTCTCCGTAAGATTATTCCATACATCGGTATAACGCATTACAGCTTCACGACAAGCTTTATTATAATCCTCAATAGAGATTTTTTTGCCAATATCTTCTTTTGTAATTCCTAATTCTTTTTCTACACCCAGTTCCACAGGAAGACCATGCGTATCCCAGCCAGCTTTACGGAAAACCTGTTTCCCATTTTGAGTCTGGTAACGGCAGAAAATATCCTTCAATGCTCTTGCCATTACGTGGTGAATTCCAGGCATACCATTTGCTGAAGGCGGACCTTCATAAAAAACAAACTCAGGATTTCCCTGACGAATCTCAACACTCTTATTGAAAGTTTTATTTTGTTTCCAAAACTCCGCTACATTCTCTGCTACGTCAATAAGGTTGAGGTTTTTGTATTCTTTAAATTGGCTCATTGTAAATATCTCAATTCGTTGATTAATTAAGTCTGCAAATTTAGTGAATTTTGTCGGTTTATAAGATATGTTTTCTGTAGGTAATTTCTATTAAAAACTTCAATCTCAGAAATATAAATAAAAAGTGGGATGAAAAGTGAATAAAGAAGGGTGGAAGAGTAGATTTAATTCATGGTTTTAATGTGAATTTATGGAAAAAAGAAGCCACCCGGAGGTGGCTGTGAATTATTCTAAATCGCTAAGGCTTTGAATATCTGGCCATCTGCCTGCTTCGTATTCTTGGATATAATAGTCAATAGATCTATTTGTTCCAAAAACTACTATTTTGCCTGTTTTACTTTCTACTAAGAATGGGGAGCATCCTATTAGTTTTGCGCCTTCAATTTTATCTTTTACAAATCTTTTTGAATTAAAATAGAATATTATACCATACTCTTTTTGAATTGAGTGTTGTTCTGCAATTGTAAGATCTACCTCCCAACTATGACTTAGTTTTTTTACATAGTCTTTTGCTGCATTGGTTATTTCTATATTTGATAACATAATGTATATTAATTAGTTTTTAAATATTTAAATGATTTAAACTCTTGTGTTAAATTCATTGCATTTGACATGACTTGTCCCTCAATATATTTTATTCTATCTTTTTCTACTTTTAGAATATTTAATACATGTGAATCCAAATCTCCAGGTCTTTCGCATAATAATATTCCTCTATCTCCAATAGCCATAATTTCATCTTGAGTTCTTAATGTTTTGAGTTCATAGGTTCTAAAACTATCTCCATATAGAGCTTCTAATACAAAATAATCTTGTGCTTTAGAAAAAGCAGCATTATTTATTTTACCAGTTCTAAAAAATTCTTCTATTACTTTAACTACTTCTACACAATTATTGCGGGCAATTTGTACAATTTCTTTTTTACCCTCCGCATTGACAATAACTTTATGATTGAAATAAATTCTTGCTTCATCAATAAAGTCTATCGCGTTTTCACCAGTAATTTTAGCTTCTTCATATAATGTTTCAAGTACTTTTAATCCTGCCTCAAACTTTTCTACAGTAGGAAGATCTCGGCTAACGATTATATTTTCCGCCATCCCGGCAAGCCTGCTAAATTCTTCTTCAAGCTTAGCTACATTTCCTCCTGCTTTTCTGTAGATATAATCTAAAAAGATATTTGTCCTTGCAGGAGAACTTCCCTGGAAAAGTAATTTACCTTTATGTAGTACACCTATCTTTTTTGCAGCATTTTCAACAAAAATTACTTTCAGCTTCTCAAAATCTGAAGAGTGCTCCGTAATGTTTTTAATGCCGTCTTTCGAAAGAACTTTTAATCCATTTTTGGAATAATTCCTTAAAGGAAACGAATATAATGTATTTTCAATTAATTTCTCTAAACTTCTCTGTTGAGATGGAAATCGGGAATGGTATAGTATTTCTACGGTCGCATCTAATGCTTTTTGTGCTTTTGGAAGCATGCTTACCATGGCACTTGCTGTACCCTGAACCATATAAATGTCATCCCATAATTCTAAAAGTTTCCTTCCCTGGGTGGTCATTTTAAGCTCATCTCTCAATTGGGTTTCGATGTAAAAATCTGAAAGAGCCAACCCAATATCTGCATAGGCGGCATATAAAGGTAATCCGGATACTCCCGATTCTATAGTCGCAAGACTGGCAGATATAACGATGAGATCTGCAACCACTCGAAGGCATCTTAATGCATCTTCAACAGCCTTCTTTTGGGCAATGTGATAAAGGAATAATGCGGGAACTTCAGTGTCTGTTTCAATGGTTTGAATTTTACCGGAAGGGATTTTTGCCCTTTCATAGACTTTGAGATGGAGCATATCCAGTGGTCTGAATTCTCCATTTTCAATTTCATTTTCGGCTTCAATCTTCTTTGTTTTTAGATTCCAGACTTTTACATTGTTGATCAGCGTGACAGTGTTGTCCCGATCTCCTTCCATAAAATATCCTGTAAGTTCGCAATGCCTTTCTATGGTTTCAGAATCTCTGCTTATTCCCAATGCGAAAAGAGAACCCTGTTGCTGGGGCTGATGAGCGTCATCCATTGCATGTTGTGCTTGCATGAATGCCGTTACGTAAATGACAAAGAGTTCTTTGTTTTCAAACATTTGTCCATGGGCAACCTGATTGGTATCTGATATAATACCTTTTCCCATATAAACACTTTCACCATCTAAAGAATGATAAATGTGAAGAATGAGCTTGGGATCCTTTTTTATCTTTTTATAAACAAACTCTCCGGAAATTGCTGTAAGAATACGAATGGCATATCGGCTTTTATCCCTGAAAGGTTCCACTGCCAAAGCTGCAGCTTTACCAATTGAATCTACATCACGAAGCAACTGGGAATCAAAATTTAGAAACTGTAAAAAATGATCCCATAACATCTCATCCGAAAGTTTCTTTGCTTTTCCTTTATAATCTACACCCGTTAACGCAAAATTGGGGAGCTGATTATAGAAAAACATCAAATCATCAATGGAGGTAAGTCCTTTTCCTGCTTCTTCAAAACGTGAGATGAGAGCTACCTGTGCAACCTCTCTATGATATGGAAAAAGATAGGTGATGGCATCCATGTAATCTTCAACATCACTGAGCCTGATTTGTATAGCATCAGGTGATTTAGATAAGTAGTTTATGGTAGCCTCTACTTCATTTACATCGGTTTGAGTGGCATCTCTATTATAGTCGCGATAAGGAATATTGATGGTACAGCTAATGTTTCTTTCCCTGATTCCTATTTCTGTGTGATGGGTGTAGCTTTTAGGATCAATATAACCTGGGCTTACATTGACCCATACCTTTTTATCAATACGTTCTAAAAAAGAGTTTTCAAACTGTTTTGGATCTATTTTAGGCTCCTGGATGACCAATTTCTCAATCATTTTAGTCTTCACTCTTACATTGTCGATTCTTGCAGGAGGTATTTCTTTCAGATTTACTTTTTCTACTTCTTGCGAATAGTTGATAAAGTTTTTCCTGGCATCGAAAAGATAAGTGTTGAAATCTGTGGAAGAAACAAGTAATCTGAAAAGTTTTCCCTCATCTACCCAAAGGTTGGTGAAAAAAGGTTCTATGGAGTTAGTGGCTATTTTTTCCCCTTTCATATCTGCCCATATTTCCCGACTTATGGCATCAAAGTCGGCCATTTTCTTTAAAGGGTCTTTAAAATTCATTTTTAATTTTTTTCATTAATACTACTTTTATGTTTTGGTTCTTGCTTGGCAGAGGAAAGGGTTTTATCTTGATTTTCCCTTTGATCTATGATGCAAATATCATTGTGGGAAGCGACAAAACTTGGCGTGTAATAAATAAATGATAGCTTGATAAATGGAAAAGAACTAAAAAGATAAGCTGTGAAAATCTATACTATCTATGGGTGAAAATAAAATCTGTAAGAGCAAAATAGCACGATCATTGCTTGAAATCTCTTATATTTAAGTAGAACTAAACCCAAATGCTGTATGAAAATCTTCTCTCAACTGATGATGGCTGTCTGTTTAATCGCGACCATTATTACGCAAGCCCAAAATAATTATCCTCAAAATTATTTCCGTAACCCACTGAATATCCCCATGCAGCTGGCTGCTAATTTCGGGGCGGTAAGAACGAATCATTTTCACATGGGATTGGATCTGAGGACGAACAGCCAGGAAAATTTATCTGTATTGGCTGCTGCAGATGGCTATGTAAGCAGAATAAAAGTGGAACGTTATGGCTTCGGAAATGCAATATATATTACTCATCCGAACGGTTTTACAACAGTATATGCCCATTTGAATAAATATTTTGATAAGCTGGATGAATATGTAAAAGAAAAGCAGTACAAAGATGAAAAATGGGAACAGGATATCGCTTTCCAACCAGGACAGTTTCCGGTTACAAAAGGCCAGCTTATTGCGCTGAGTGGAAATACAGGAGGTTCAGCAGGGCCTCATTTGCATTTTGAAATAAGAGATACCAAAACCGAAGAATGTCTTAATCCTCTGTTGTTTGGATTTAATATTCCGGATTCTGTAGCTCCAATCATCAGTGGATTGTATTGGTATGACCGCAGATTCAGTACGTATGAACCTGGAGCGAATGGAATTACTGTTAAGAAAATAGGAAATGCTTATACCACAGATGTTGTCAGGGTTAATTCTCCGATGATAAGCTTTGGGATTAAAGCAGTAGATAAAGCGAATCAAGGATTTAATCTTGGGGTTTACAAAGCAGAATTATTGATGGATGGAAAATTGATCTATGGTTTTAGTATTGACAAAGTGAGTTATGATGATACCCGTTATCTGAACGGTTGTATAGATTATACCAAATTCATCAGGGATAAAGCGGGGATTCAACACCTGTCTACGTTGCCGGGAATGAAATTGGCTAATTATGGCACGTCCAATCTTTCCGGAGTGATCAATCTTCAGGATGAGGGAATCCACACTATTGAAATTATTCTAAAAGATGTAAAAGGAAATACCAGCCGGTTAACTACAAAAGTGCAGCTTGCTAAAACAGATAATGGAGTTTCTCCTTCTGCGAAAACTGTTTTGCCTAATCAGGGAAAAGTAATTACGACCGATAATGCAGAAATCAGTTTTAGTAAAAATGCGATGTATGATGCTGTGAATTTTAATATGTATGAAAAAAATAGCGGGGATGGAAATGCCGTTTCCAATACAATTGTTCTACAGAATCCTTACATTCCGGTTCATGATTATTATACTTTGAAAATAAAACCAAATCGAAAACTTTCCAAAGAAGAAAAGGATAAAGCAGTGGTTTTATTCGATTATGGAAGTGATAAAGATGCTGTAAAAGCAAAATGGAATGGCGATCAGGCAGAAGCACAGTTCAATAGATTAGGAACTGCAGAACTTATTGTTGACAATAGTGTACCATCAGTTTCTTCCGGCTGGAAGGATGGAGCTGTAATAACAGGAAGTACTTTACGTTTAAAAGGCAGTACAAGAATTGGTGATATTACTTCATTCCGGGCAGAACTGGATGGGAAATGGTTACGATTTGCTCGTGTGAAAGATGATTTTATCTATACTTTTGATGAAAAGTGCCCGAGAGGTTCAGGATCACATACTTTAAAAGTGACAACCATTAACAGTGCAGGAAATGCCAATACCCAAACCTTTACATTTCAGAGATAAATAATTATTGGCGTATAATCCTTTAATTTTAAATAAATTTGTTCTTTAAAAATTATAATCATTGGAATTTCATCCGTTCATCGAAAAATCAACTGGTCAGGAAATAAAGGCTTTTCAGGAAGAAAAACTTCAGCAGCTTCTAGCTTATCTTGAAGGAAATTCACCTTTCTATCAAAGACTGTTTAAGGAGAAAAATATTAAGGTAGAAGAAATCCGAACATTGGAAGATTTGCAGAAAATTCCTACAACAACAAAGAATGATCTGCAGCAGTACAATCATGATTTTTTCTGTATTTCACCGGATAAGATTGTAGATTACAGCACGACTTCCGGAACGTTAGGAGATCCGGTAACCTTTGGATTGTCTGATAATGATCTTGAAAGATTAGCCTATAATGAAGCGATATCCTTTGCCTGTGCAGGAATCCAAAAAGGAGATGTAGTACAGATGATTACTACGATTGATAAACGTTTTATGGCCGGACTTGCTTATTTTTTAGGATTAAGAAAAATGGGAGCCAGTGTTGTAAGAATGGGGCCGGGAATCCCTGAATTGCAATGGGATTCTATTTTCCGATATAAACCTAAATACTTAATTACTGTTCCTTCATTTTTACTGAAAATGATTGATTATGCTGAAAAACGAGGTTTGGATTATAAAAATTCAAGTGTGTATGGAGCAGTATGTATTGGCGAAAGTATCAAAAATCAGGACTTTACAGACAATATTCTTTCCCAGAAGATCAAAGAAAAATGGGATATAAAACTTTTTTCTACGTATGCTTCTACAGAAATGAGTACCGCTTTTACAGAGTGTGAGTTTCAGGTAGGAGGGCATCATCATCCTGAACTGATTATTACAGAAATTCTTGATGATGACGGGAATATCGTAAAAGAGGGTGAAAGTGGTGAACTTACCATTACGACTTTGGGAGTAGAAGCCATTCCTTTGCTGAGGTTTAAAACCGGAGATATAGTAAAAGCACATTACGAGCCATGTCAATGTGGAAGAAATACAATGAGGCTAGGCCCTGTGATCGGAAGAAAACAACAGATGATCAAATATAAGGGAACAACGCTGTATCCGCCTGCGATGAATGATATTTTGAATGACTTTAATAATATCCTGTGTTACCAGATCGTTATTCAGGCCAATGAAATCGGTTTAGACGAAATTATTATCAAGCTGAGTACCGAGCAGGAAAATGAAAATTTTGTGAACGAAGTAAGGGATCATTTCCGTGCAAAGTTGAGGGTAAGTCCGAAAATTGAAATCATTGATTTTGATATTCTATCTAAAACTGTTTTTAATCCAAACAGCAGAAAACCAATCACATTTATCGATTTAAGATAATCCAGATCATTTGAGAATGAATGATATAAAAAAAGACTGCAATGTGCAGTCTTTTTGTTTTTATGATTGTTGTTGTTTTTCCAGTTTGATGAGGTTGGCAAGATTCTTAATTACCGTATCGTGTTTTTTCACAAAAGGATTGTCTTTGTTCCATACATATCCGGCCAATACAGCACATATTTTTTTCTTTACATCCGGGTTTTCCGGTTGATGGAAGAATAGCTCCTGAAGATTTCCGGTGTACCACTCCTTTACATAAGTAGTAAACACATCTACACCATATAGGATATAATCTGAGTATTCTGTTTGCCAGTCGATTTTTTCGCCATTCATTTGTCTTAATGCTAATTTAGCAGCAAGCATTCCGGATTCTGTAGCAAAGGCCATTCCTGAAGAAAATACAGGGTCAAGGAATTCAGAAGCATTTCCGGTTAAGGCAAATCCGTCACCAAATAACTTCTTTACAGAACATGAATAGTCTTTCAGGTGCCTTGGTTCAAAAAGGAAATCTACATCCCCGAAACGTTTCATATAATAATCTGAAAGGGAAATTGCTTTTCTTAAAGCTTCAGCAGCATCTCCATTTTCAGATAGTTTTTCAATATATTCGGTAGGCCCTACAATTCCTAAACTTGTGTTTCCATTGGAGAAAGGAATTACCCAAAGCCAAACCTCAGTTTCAATAATATCAAAAGAAATCAAAGTTCCTTCTACGCCTTCTTCTCGATTGGTGTCTTTTACATGAGAGAAAATCGCAGAGTGAGGCGAGAGTTTAGAAGGTTTTTCAAGATCAAGTAAGCGAGGTAAAACTCTTCCATAGCCACTAGAATCAATAACGAACTTTGCATGGATTTCCTTCGTTTCCCCATCTTTGGTTCTTACTGTCGTAATGGAATCTGTTCCCTCAAATTTGATATCAATAACTTCTGTTTCAAACTCAAGATCTATTCCTTTATTAATGACTTCCTGAGCAAGTGTATTGTCAAAGTCTGCTCTTGGAACCTGCCAAGTCCAATCCCAGCCTTCTCCAAATTTATTGCTAAAATCAAAGATACAAACCTCTTCACCACGAAGAAAACGAGCTCCCAATTTTTTCTCAAAGCCCATTTTATCCAATGCAGGAAAAAGTCCGGCTTCATCAAAGTGATCCATTACTCTTGGTATTAAGCTTTCGCCGACTACCAATCTTGGGAATTTTGTCTTCTCAACAACTTTTACGTTGACGTTATTCTTCTTTAAGTATGAAGAAGATACGCATCCGGAAGGCCCAGCTCCGATTACAAGAACGTCAACAAATTCTTTGCTCATCTTTGATTTTTTATTTTAATAATAACTTTTATCTTTGCCGCAAAATTAGTGACAAATAATTAATATTTTACAAAATTATCAACTATTACTTTTAATTGATGAAAATAAATAACTTTTTAGAACTGAAAGACTTTCAAAAAATTATCATTGAAAATGAAAAAATAGAACTGGATGAATCACTTTTATCAAGAGTGAATACAAGTTTTCAGTTTTTAAAGGAATTTTCAAAAAATAAAGTAATATATGGTGTGAACACTGGTTTTGGCCCCATGGCTCAATTTAAGATCAGTGATGAGGATACCCACCAGCTTCAGTATAATCTGATAAGAAGTCACTCTTCAGGTATTGGAAATCCTTTGCCAGCTCAAGAAGTGAAAGCTTGTATGCTGGCAAGAATGAATACCTTATCATTAGGGAATTCAGGAGTACACGAATCGGTTATTTATCTTCTACAGGAACTTATCAATAGAGACATCATCCCATTGATCTTTGAGCATGGAGGAGTGGGAGCAAGTGGAGACCTTGTTCAATTGGCGCACCTTGCTTTGGTATTGATCGGAGAGGGAGAAGTATTCTATAAAGGAGAAAGAAAGTCTACCAAAGAAGTTTTTGAAACGGAAGGATTAGAACCCATTAACGTTGAGATTCGCGAAGGACTTGCTTTAATGAACGGAACTTCGGTAATGTCAGGAATTGGTATTGTAAATGCTTATAAAGCGAATCAGCTAACAGATATTTCTATTAAGCTATCTTGTGCTATTAATGAAATTGTCCAGGCTTATGACGATCATTTTTCAGAAGCATTAAACGGGACAAAAAGACACTATGGTCAGCAGAAAGTGGCAGAAAGAATGCGCGAACATCTTGCAGACAGTAAACTGATCAGAAAAAGGGCAGATCATTTATATACCCACTTTGAAGAACAGGAAAAAGTATTCAAAGAAAAAGTACAGGAATATTATTCTTTAAGATGTGTTCCTCAGATTTTAGGCCCGGTATTGGATACATTGCAATATACAGAAAGAGTTCTTGAAAATGAGATCAATTCTGCTAATGATAATCCCATTATCAATGTAGAAGATCAGCATGTGTATCATGGTGGAAATTTCCATGGTGATTATATCTCTTTGGAAATGGACAAATTGAAAATTGTGGTGACGAAGCTTACGATGCTTGCAGAAAGACAGTTGAATTATCTTTTAAATGCTAAAATCAACGAAATTTTGCCTCCTTTTGTAAATTTAGGTAAATTAGGTTTCAATTTCGGGATGCAGGGCGTACAGTTTACAGCAACTTCTACTACAGCAGAAAGCCAGATGTTGTCTAATCCTATGTATGTGCACAGTATTCCGAATAATAATGATAATCAGGATATTGTTAGTATGGGAACCAATGCTGCAGTAATCTGCCGAAAAGTAATAGAAAATGCTTTTGAAGTATTAGCGATTGAAGCGATTACGATCATTCAGGCGATTGAATATCTTGGATTCCAGAATGAGGTTTCATCCTCTACAAAAGCATTGTACGATGAGATCAGAAAAATAATTCCGGCCTTCTCAGATGATATGGTGATGTATCCGTATCTGGAGGAAGTAAAGAAATATTTAAAAGCAATGTAATTATAAGCGATAATAAATTGTCTTTAAATAAGAGAAACAAGGTAACTTAAAAAAACTAAAACTAAATAAACACTAACGCATGAAATGTGCAATTGTAACAGGAGGCTCCAGAGGAATCGGGAGAGCCATCTGTATAAAACTTGCTGAAGAGAAGAACTATCATATATTGATTAACTACACTTCCAATGAAGCTGCAGCAAAGGAAACTTTGGCGAAAGTAGAAGAATTGGGAGCTACAGGAGAAATTCTGAAGTTTGATGTAGGAAATACTGAAGAAGTAAATCAAGTATTAACAGTATGGCAGGAAAATAATCCTGAAGCTATAGTAGAAGTGATTGTTAATAACGCTGGAATTACAAAAGACGGTCTGTTTATGTGGATGCAGAAAGAAGATTGGAATAGTGTGATCAATACCAGTCTAGACGGCTTCTTCAATGTTACTAATTTCTTTATCCAAAAGCTGCTTCGTAACAAATATGGAAGAATCATCAATATGGTTTCTGTATCCGGAGTAAAAGGAACGGCAGGACAAACGAACTATTCAGCCGCTAAAGGAGCATTGGTGGGAGCAACAAAAGCACTCGCTCAGGAAGTTGCTAAAAGGAATGTTACCGTAAATGCGGTAGCTCCAGGGTTTATTAAGACAGATATGACTCAGGAGTTCAATGAAGACGAATTGAAAGCCATGATTCCTGCTAATAGATTTGGAGAAGCAGAGGAGGTTGCAGATCTTGTAGCATTTTTAGCTTCCAGAAAGTCTTCCTACATTACAGGAGAAGTGATAAATATCAACGGCGGAATTTACTCATAAAATAATCTAACAATATACCAATGTACTAGTATACCAATGCTGATGGTTCTTGATAAAAGTTAGACTGATACATTGTTAAATTCAATATATATAAATGGAAAATAGGGTTGTAATTACCGGAATGGGAATTTATTCCTGCATCGGGACATCTTTAGAAGAGGTCAGGGAATCCCTATATCAAGGAAAATCCGGGATTGTATTAGATCCGGACAGAAAAGAATTTGGTTTCAGATCTGGTCTTACGGGAGTAGTTCCAAAACCTGATTTAAAAAACCTACTGAACAGACGGCAGCGAATCAGCATGGGGGAAGAAAGTGAATATGCTTATCTTGCTACCCTTGATGCCCTGAAACAGGCCAATCTTGATGAAGCCTTTTTAGATACCCATGAAGTAGGGATTTTATACGGAAATGACAGCGTTTCTCAGGCAGTAGTTGAATCTATCGATATTGCAAGGGAAAAGAAAGATACCACATTGATGGGATCAGGAGCGATCTTTAAATCGATGAATTCAACAGTAACGATGAACCTTTCTACGATTTTTAAATTGAAAGGAATTAATCTTACCATCAGTGCAGCCTGCGCGAGCGGCTCACATTCCTTAGGACTTGCCTATATGATGATCAAAAATGGTTTTCAGGATATGATTATCTGCGGCGGAGCTCAGGAAACCAATAAATATTCCATGGCGAGTTTTGATGGTCTGGGAGTTTTCTCGGCAAGAGAAGATGAGCCTACAAAAGCATCAAGACCTTTCGATGCGGAAAGGGATGGTTTAATTCCAAGTGGTGGAGCCGCATCTTTAATTGTTGAAAGCCTGGAATCTGCCCAAAGAAGAGGCGCTCCTATCATAGCTGAAATTATAGGATACGGTTTTTCATCAAATGGAGGCCATATTTCAACTCCGAATGTTGATGGCCCGGCTTTAGCAATGGATAGAGCTTTGAAACAATCAGGATTGAAAGCTTCAGATATTGATTATATTAATGCTCACGCCACTTCTACACCAATTGGTGATGCCAATGAAGCAAAAGCTATCTATGAAATATTTGGAGGTGAAGTTCCGGTAAGTTCCACCAAATCCATGACCGGACATGAGTGTTGGATGGCTGGTGCAAGTGAAGTTATTTACTCAATTCTGATGATGCAGAACAATTTTGTTGCGCCAAATATCAACTTGGAAAATCCTGATAATGAGGCTCAAATGATAAATTTAGTGTCCAAAACAAAAAATCAAAAAATTGATGTATTTTTGTCGAATTCTTTTGGGTTCGGGGGAACCAATTCTGCACTAATAGTTAAAAAATTTGATTAAAAACATGGAAAGGGAAAAAATTGTTGCTATTGTTAATGATTTTCTGGTTAACGAATTCGAAGTTGACGGAGACGAGATCAGTAATGATGCCAACCTTAAAAATACACTGGGCTTAGACAGCCTTGATTATATTGATATGGTCGTAGTGATCGAATCCAATTTCGGAGTGAAATTAGGAGAAGCAGATTTCAAAAAAATGGTAACATTTGATGATTTCTATACAACGATTGAACATAAGATCGCGGAGAAAAACGCGTAGTTATTAAGTAATCTATATTCCTTACAATATACCAATGTAATAATAGAAAAGAGGAAACTCAAAGATATTGTTACATTGGTATCTTTTATATTGGTAAATTGTATTTATGGACAACAAGTGGAAAGGTAAATCTAAAGGGACGGTTCTGGGATACAGAATATTCGTCTGGTGCATTAGAAATATCGGAATCAGAAGTTCATATTTCGTATTGTACTTTGTGGCTGCTTATTACGTTCTGTTCCAGAAAAAAAGCAACCAATACATTCTCTATTACTTCCAGAAAAGACTGAATTACAGGTATTGGAAATCCAAATGTTCTATTTTTAAAAGCTATTTCACCTTTGGGCAGGTTCTGATCGATAAAACAGCCATTTCTGCTGGGTTGAGAGAAAAATATACCTATGAATTTGACGGTATTGAAAACCTGAGAAACCTTTTAGCAGCTAAAAAGGGAGGAGTGCTTATCAGTGCTCATATCGGTAACTTTGAAGTGGCAGAGCATTTCTTTGCAGACATCGACTTTGATTGTCAAATCAATCTGGTAACAACAGATCAGGAGGTCACCGTAATCAAAGAATATCTGGAAAGTGTTTCTGTAAAAAAGAGCAATATCAAATTCATCTACGTTAAAGAAGATATGTCGCATATCTTTGAGATCAATCAGGCTTTGTCTAATAATGAATTGATCTGCTTTACCGGAGATCGCTATTTTGAAGGTTCAAAATTCCTGGAAGCAGATTTACTAGGGAAAAGTGCTAAATTTCCGGCAGGGCCATTTCTTATTGCATCCCGATTGGGAGTACCTGTGGTATATGTTTATGTAATGAAAGAAAACAATCTTCATTATCACTTGTATGCAAGAGTTGCTCAGAATATTAAAAACAGAGATTCTCAGGGGCTTCTACAGTCTTATGTTCAGAATCTTGAAACCATGGTAAAGAAATATCCACTTCAATGGTTTAATTATTTCGACTTTTGGGATGATATTGATTAATTTTTCTATTTTTATCCCTTAAAAAACTAATAAAAACTCAAAACTATTAAGAAATCCTGAGGAACTAAAATTCAAAAGAGGTATTGTTCAAATAGAATTATTGATACAATGATTACAAAATAATATCTAAAATTCTTAATTTCCCAATCTCTTAATTTAAAAAGCACACCCTCTTTTGAAAAAAGAATATGACATACTTGTAATCGGCAGTGGATTGGGAGGTCTTGTTTCGGCTCTTATTATGGCGAAAGAAGGCTTGAAAGTTTGCGTGCTGGAAAAAAACAATCAGTATGGCGGCAATCTACAGACTTTTTCAAGGGATAAACTCATTTTTGACACCGGAGTTCATTATTTGGGTGGGCTTTCAAAAGGGCAGAATCTGAATCGTTTTTTTTCCTATCTGGAGATTATGGATGATCTTGAACTTCAGAAAATGGATGAGGATGGCTATGATAGAATTTCCTTTGGAGATGATGCGGTGAAATATCCCCACGCTCAGGGTTATCAGAACTTTGTAGAACAGCTATCTGTTTATTTTCCCGAAGAAAAAGAAAACCTTGAAAACTACTGTGAGGAGATTCAGTATATCTGCAGTCAGTTTCCGAGATATAATGTGATAGGAAAAGATAAATACAATGAAGAGATTCTGCATTTAAATACCAAAAGGTTCATAGAATCCGTAACGCAGAATAAAACCCTTCAGGCCGTTTTATTAGGCTCTAATTTCCTGTATGCCGGAGATTCAGAAAATGTTCCATTCTATGTGCATGCATTAACGGTGAATTCTTACATCCAAAGTGCTTATAAATGTGTAAAAGGTGGCAGTCAGATTTCTAAATTATTGATTAGAAAACTTCGTCAATATGGAGCGGAAGTTCACAAGCATTCAGAAGTTTCCGAATTTGTTTTTAATGAAAATAATACATTGGCTTCCGTAAAAACGAAGTCGGGGAAAGAATATACTGCAAAACAATTTATCTCAAATATTGATATTCGGTCAACTATTAAACTGGTTGGAGAAGATAAGATTAAAAAATCTTTTTTGAACAGGGTTTTAAGCTGGAAGCCGGTTTCATCGTGCTTTAGTGTTTATATTGTTTTAAAACCTCATTCCTTACCTAATTTTAACTATAATATTTATCACTTTTCTTCAGTAGATCAAGTTTGGAATGCATACCGTTACAGAAAAGAAGACTGGCCGGAAACCTACATGCTTTCCTCAAGTCCGTCAAAGCATCATCCTGAATTTTCAGAAAGTCTCACGGCTATTTCCTATATGGATTTTGATGAGGTTAGACAATGGGAAAATACACTGAATACGGTTGCTGATGAGCATGAAAGAGGAGAACTCTATGAAAAGTTCAAATTAGAAAAAACTGAAAAAATGGTTGATGCCCTTGAAAAGAGAATTCCTAATTTAAGGCATGGTATTAAGAAGATATACACCTCTTCTCCCTTGTCTTACCGGGATTATATTGGCTGTTTTGAAGGAAACATGTACGGATATATGAAAAACTCGGAAAACCCTCTTAAAACAATGGTTTCTCCCCGTACAAAATTTGATAATCTGTTTCTGACAGGCCAATCTGTAAATATGCATGGGATTTTGGGAGTAACCATAGGTGCATTCAACACATGTGCTGAGATTTTGGGAAAAGAAACTATTGACAGCCGTTTGGAGTATATGACCTAATCCATCAAACCGTGAAAAAAACTAATATCCAATACCTGTCATATAAAAGGCTTCTCATTTATTTGCTTTTTTCCCTGCTCCTCAATGCTTGTGGGGTGTCAAAATCGGTTCATCATCTTCCGGATGTAAAACAATATACTCTTGAGATTCCAAAGGTCACTAAGGTCAATGACAGTACATTTAGCTATAATCAGAATTATCTCACTAAAAATAAACAGCAGCTTTGGGAACTTTACATTAAAGGAAATCCTTTACAGTTGGGATACAACAACGGCGCATTAACTCAGGAGCTAATGCAAAAACAGGAAGGGATTTTTTTCTCCAAAGTGGAAGGTTTTGTTCCTTCAAAATTTAAGCAGAAACTTTTAAATACGTTCTTAAAATGGTACAATCGTAAGATGTATCTCAATGTAAGAGAAGATTATCAGGCAGAATTGTACGGGTTATCACAGTATTCATCTGATCAGTATGATTTTATTGCGTCAAGATATCTGAGAAATCTATATTTACATGGAGCTCATGATATTGGGCATGCCATGCAGGATTTGGCGATGGTAGGCTGTACTTCTCTGGCGGTCTGGAACGAAAATACAGAAGATGGGGATCTGCTTATTGGGAGAAACTTCGATTTCTATGTAGGAGACGAGTTTGCCCAAAATAAAGTGGTTGAATTCGTGCAACCGGAAGAAGGGATTCCTTATATGTCTGTAAGCTGGCCGGGCATGATCGGAGTGGTCTCCGGGATGAATAAAGAAGGAATTACGGTAACAATCAATGCAGGGAAATCTAGAATTCCTCTTACTGCTAAAACACCAATTTCTTTGGTCACAAGAGAAATTCTGCAATATGCGAAGAACATTGAAGAAGCTATTGCTATTGCCCAAAAAAGGAATGTTTTTGTTTCAGAATCCATCTTAGTAGGAAGTGCGCAAGATAAAAATGCAGTAATTATAGAAGTTTCACCTAAGAATTTTGGGGTATACAAGGTTCAGAATACAAGCAGAGTTCTTTGTACCAATCATTTTCAATCTGAAGTGTATAAGGATGATGTAAAAAATCAGAAGCAGATTGAAGAAAGCCACTCGTCTTATCGCTATGCAAAACTTCAGGAGCTTTTGGAGAAAGATAAAAAACTGAATCCTGAGAAAATCGCATCTATTTTAAGAAACCGATCGGGTTTAAATGATAAAAACATAGGATATGGAAATGAAAAAGCATTAAATCAGCTGTTAGCCCATCATGCGGTTATATTCTCTCCTCAGAAGAAATTGGTATGGGTGTCTTCTAATCCTTATCAACTGGGGGAATTTGTATGTTATGATCTGAATGAAATATTTTCTGAAAAAGGATTACAGCCAAATGATTTTTCAAAATCAAAATTGAATATTCAACGTGATCCTTTTGCAAATACGGAAGAATTTAAAAACTATGAAGAATACAGACATTTAAGTGTAAAGATCAATGATGTCATTCGCCATAAAGACAGGCTTTCGGATGCGTTCTTCGACAATTATCTGTCATTAAATCCTGAGTTCTGGAAAGGATATTTTTTAGTTGGAAAATATTATTACCATGAAAAGGAATATTCAAAAGCAAAGATTAAATTTGAAAAAGCACTTAGTAAAGAAATAACTACTATTCCGGATAAGAGGCTGGTTGAGAAATATCTTTATAAAGCTAATAAACAGCTCAATAAATAATCTTTTTATCTTGGTTTTAGTTATTCTCAGGATTTAGTTTATTCAGGAAAAGAAAAGTGCCTATTCCGGCCATTGCAGATACTGAGGTGCTCAAAATAAAACTTCCGATTATATATTGAAGCAGATTATTTTTAATCAAATCAAAATTAAGATCCTGGCTAAGAAAATTACTGTTTCCATCCACAAATGGAGCACCCAGAAATAATGATGCTGCAATAATAAAAGGAATAAAAGGAGGTAAACTGACATTGGAAGCCACAAAAGCAAGCACCTTATTCAGCTTAAAAAGTACCGATAGACTGATGACTAGCAAGGTCTGAAATCCCCAAAAAGGAGAAAGCCCGATAAAGACTCCAAGTGCAATGGAAAATGCTTTGGTTCGATTTGTTCCGTCACTTTCCAGTACATCTTCTTTTATAAACCTTTTAAAGCTTTTTTTTTTGAAATTATTCACGAAGTTCCTCGGAATAATATAGAAAAGGGTAATGGTGACCAAAATTGTATTCAGAATGCTGATCCTGGTAAAATCTTTGAATGGTCTGAAGTGAGAAACCCGTTCTGTCGGATCGTACAAAACCTTGATGGGAACATTCTTTACAGGAATGTGCCTCCAGGCAGTTCTTACGATAATTTCAATTTCAAATTCAAACTTAGGGGTGAAATATTTCTTCGGAATTCTGTGCAAAGGATAAAGTCTGTACCCGGATTGAGTATCTTCCAGCTTGATGCCGGTTTCAAACCAAAACCAGAAATTGGAAAATCTGTTTCCAAAGCTGCTTTTCTTTGGAATTCCATCCTGAGACATATTTCTGTTTCCAATCAAAAGAACCGCTTCATCTTCCTGAAGAAGGGTTTCTACGAATACAGGAATATCATCAGGATAATGCTGGCCATCCGAATCGATGGTGATGGCATAATCATATCCTAATTCTTTTGCCTTTCTGAAACCTGTTTTAAGTCCATTTCCCTTTCCTTTATTTTCGGATAAGGAAATTGTTGTGATCTGGGGATATTGACTAAGGATTTGAGGAGTAGAATCGGTGGAGCCGTCATTAATCACAATAATACTTTCGGTGTAATCCAGAACACCGTCAATTACCCGTTTCAGGGTTTTTTCATTGTTGTAGGTAGGTATTAAAACGCAGATTTTCCTTTCAGAAATTGCATTTTGTACTTCAGCAAGGGACATGTTTTTATTTTAAAGTGGCTCTTTCCGCTTCGGTAATCGTTTTAGACTGCATTGCAAACCTTTTGATATAGTTTTTTAGAGCAGTATTCTGTTTGTTGTAGTTGGTAAGAAGAAATGCTTTGTCATCTTTTAAGCTTCCCCTGTATCCTACAATTTTAGGAATATTCTCCTGAACACTTAGTCTGATCAGACGAAGCTCTGCATTATTCGGATTGCTCTTAATGATACCTTCAAGGTTGGTAGCTCCTGTTTTTACAAGTGCTTTCCGGTTTCCTTTAGATACTTTAGCTTCCATGATTTTAGCTGCGGCTTTATACCCTAAAGTAACAGGATCAGAGCCTGATTGTTTCTCTGCAGTTTCAATAAAACTTGAGGTGTTGGCACTGGATTCGTTGGCTTTTGCATAGCTGTTTCTCAGTGTTTCAAGATCAGACTGAAAGAAAAACAAAAATGCCGCTACGAAGGATAGGATAAGTTTCATGACATTAATTTTTTATAGCTTACAGACAATTTCAATGCAATAGTCTCGCCAAAGGAGGTTACGTTTTTTACTTTAACATCTTCAAGATCTTCTGTAATATCCAGCTGAAGTTTCAGATCAGGAGTCTCAAAAGGGTTGATGATCGCCATAAACTTTACATTCGAAGCTGATTTTAAAAATAATTTTGAACCTGTAAACTCTTCAGTCAGTTCTTTAATGATCTGCATCATACAAACGCCGGGAGTTACAGGATTTCCAGGAAAATGACCTTTGAAAATATCATGATCTTTATTTAAATGGATATACGCGATAAAACTTCCGTTTTCTGCTTTTTCGTATGATGTTAATGTATAAAAGTCTGTAAGAATGGTCTGCATGATCTTATTTTTTAAGATTTAATGTATGATAAACTCCGGTCTGAAAACGATATTGAAAAGTTTTCACGTTGAGAATCATTCTGTTTCGGTTATTTGAAATAGTTTTATATTGATCTTAAAATCTTTATGTTGTAAGTTTAAGCTGTCTGCGAAGATATGCTTTTTTGCATCAAAAGTAAAATCGATCTTTTCCTTGTTATTTTTAGTGTAAATGATCTGTTTCAGCAAATTATTTTCTTTGTTGAAGAACAAATAATAGCTTTTATCGTCAATCTTAGAGAGATAGATTTTTGCATTGTCATTCTCAAAGCTTTCGCTCACCGGATATTCTCTTTTTAACAATTGTTGAAAATCATTTTTCAGGAAATTAATGACAATTTTCTTATCCAGATCTGGGAGTACGTAATTGAGTTTAAAATTGTTATCTGAAATTTCAAAATCAATCAATTTATTCCCGAAATCAGAAGTAAGTGCTACACGGTGTGTTGTTTCACTGATCTTTTTGATGATCAGGATTCCGCTTACATGATTTTTATAAATATCCATCTGACATTTATAGACATAATCTTCAGCAGAAGAAAAATAAAGATTTTCAACTGTTTTTTCCTTTGTTGGTACAGGTTTCACTTCTGTAAGCTGGTAGCTTTTACAGGACACCGCCAATACCAGGATCAGGCTATAAAGTAAATTCTGACGCAGGAATCGAAGCATTGATCTTTGTATTTTTGAAAAGAATATTCGTTGTATCTCCAGAAGCTTCCGTCATATTTACCTGAGAAACCGTAGACTGATTTTTAGGGAAGTAAAGTTCAATCTGCTTAATATATTTCAGGAGCTGAGAAGTCTTCGGAACAAATTTAGCAACATTGTAGTTTGCATTTTTAAAATAGGTTACGGTAAACTCCGGATCATTGAACATCGTTCCATTGGAACTTCCTACAATCAGTTTATTGATCTTCTCAAAAGTTTTGCTTTTGGCATCCACGGAAGATTTTTTCCCTTGATCATTGATATAGATTTTATTGCTTTTAAAAACAATACTGTATTGATAAGGCTTCGTGTATTTCCAGCTCAGCATATTAGGGGTCTGTAAAGACATTTTCCCGTAAGTAACAATACTTTTATCCAGGAAATCCATTTTCTTGGTCTGGGTAAAATCACTTTGAAGGGTTTTGATTTCTTTAGTGTCTGCAGAAACCTTAGAAACAAATGCTTTAGCCTCTGCTCCTGACATTGCTGTATTTTGAGCAAAAAAGAAACCGGATATTAATAAAAATGCTCCGAAAGCAATATTTTTAATCATTTTTCTTTGAATTTGTAATTGAATCAACCGTAAAAGTTGAGTACTTTTTATCCACCAAAAATACTAATAAATCTGCCAGTACACGATACGTTTTTTCTGAAGTATCATGAAGGAGAATAATGCTCCCTTTTCTCAGATTTTTAGTCACTCTTTGATAGATTTTCTTTTCATCATCAATAACAGTGTCCAGAGAACGGACATTCCAGCCGATGCTTGTTTTATGAGTTCGTTTTATCGCTTTTGCAATACTGGGATTGGTAACCCCGAAAGGTGGTCTGTATAAATCTGTTTGTATATTCCCGATATGCTTTATGACTTTATCACAATTTTCAATCTCTGCAATCATTTTCGAAGCAGATAAAAAGCCTGTTGAATTGGAATGAGATAAAGTATGATTACCAATGGTATGACCTTCAGCAATAATCCTTTGAAATGTTTCGGGATACTTTTCAATTTGTTTTCCGATACAGAAAAAGGTGGCTTTGATTTGATGTTCTTTTAGTAAGTCTAAAAACTTCGGTGTGAATTCAGTAGGCCCATCATCAAAAGTAAGCGCTACTTCCTTTATTTTTGTTCTTTTATGGGTAATACTGTTGACAAAATATCCAAGTTCAATAGCAAATGATCCCCAGACTACGACTGCAGAAAATGCCAGGAAACAGGCAATATATACCCAAAGGCTTCCATGAAAAGCATAGATAAAAACATTACAGAAGAGATAAAATAGAATGAATGAATAATGTTTCATGATTGGTGTTTTTTTTTATTTCTGATCGACCAATTTCTTACTCTGTAATTACACTGCTATAAGAAATACAAAGGTAGAGATTCTTCCTTCGTCAGAATGACAATCGTAACAATTTTATGTCTATTTGATCTATTTTAGAGTTCTTTTGTCCCTCTGTAAGAGTCTAAACCAATATATTCAAATTATCTATGTTGAGATTTCACGTTTCACTTCTGAACTTTGTTCGCATGCCTTCAGCCTGTGCTCTGAATAAAAGATAGAAGTTTACTGTTTACTTTTTGTAAACTAAGCCTTTTCTAGTAGCACTAAACTATGATCATCACCTGCCAGATGATTATAAAGAAGTACATTTTTTACTCCTTCCTTTTTCACTTTATTAATCATCATAACCTCTGGAATGCTTTGTTCCTTAAGAATATGACATGCTATAAAAGTTGAAAAACCACTCGCTGTGTTGAATTCTCCACTCAAATGTTTGTAATACAACAATGCCGAATCTGGAAACAGATCCATGGTTTTTGTATAATAAACATCAGAATCTGCATCTCCACTGAAGCCTAAAATAAAAGCATCAATATCTTTAGTGGAAAGGTTATTCTTTGCTAAAAACTCCTGAATAAAATCTGAAGTTTCCTCCAGTTCCAATCGATTGCTGATTTTAATGTCAGTAAGTTTTGCGTAAGTATTTTCTGTTTTATCTTTTCCAACAACGAAGAAGCTTGCTCCTTCTCCCCAAATAACACCATTGGTAGTGGAATTCAGGTAATCGACAGGAAGATCTGATTCCTTTTTGATGGTAGTATTCAGACAATAAAGTTCCATAGTTCTGTCAGTCTGTTCATCAGTAGAACCTACCAGAATATTTTCGGCTTCCCCATCTTTAATCTGAAGCTGGGCATCTAGAAATGAAAACTCTAGTGATGAAGAGGTGTTGACATAAGTAAAATTGTAGGAATGGCATTGCAATCCTAGTGCAATTTGCCCTGCAACAGTATTGTGAGTAGACTGAATAAAAAATGTCGGAGTTAAAAACTCCTCATGATTATCAATCACATTTTTTAGAAATTTTTCAGAATCCTGAGAACATCCCATTCCTGTTCCTACAATAATGGCATCAGGTTTTTCAATTCCTGCTTCTTTTAATGCGAAATGTGAAGCTACGGAACTCATCTTTACGGTTTTAGACATTCTTCGGCTCATGGCAGGCGGAATGAATTCTTTGTAATTAGGTTCTATGGCTTTAATGATCTTTGCGGAGTTTTCCGGCTTAAGATGCTGAAGAATATTTTCGTTTAAAGTGTCCTGGGCAGAGATACAAGATGCACTGTTGATGTATACTGCACTCATGATTTTGAGAAGATTAAAGTTGAACAGTTTCCTCCGAATCCAAAAGAATTGGAAAGAACATGATGGATATTTTTCTCTTTCAGTTCAGTAACCGGAGTGAGATCAAACTCTTCCATTTTTGTTTTGAAGTTCAGGTTCGGGAAAATAAGACCCTTTTGCATGGCTAGAATTGAAAATACCGCTTCAATTCCGGCTGCAGCAGCCAATGTATGGCCTGTAAATGCTTTTGTAGAGCTGAATTCAGGAACATTATTTTCTCCAAAAATCCTGATCATGGCAATTCCTTCAGATAAATCATTATTAGGAGTTGCTGTTCCATGAACATTGATATAATCGATGTCTTCTTTTTTCAATCCTGAAATTTTAAGAGCTTGTTGCATGGCTAAGAATGCTCCTTGTCCGTTTTCAGAAGAAGCCGTCTGGTGATGGGCATCATTGGCATTTCCATATCCGGAAAGGTAGGCCAGCACTTGTTTATTTTCTTTGTTAACAACTTCTTCGGATTCTAACACTAAAAAAGCGGCTGCTTCTCCAAGGTTCAATCCTTTTCTGTCATTATCAAAAGGAGTATTGTAAGAATCTGTAAGGATCATCAGAGTATTGAAACCATTCAGGGTAAACTTTGAAAGAGAATCTGTTCCGCCAACGATCACTCGATCCAATACTCCGTTTTTAATGAGTTTAGCGCCCATCATGATGGCATTTGCTGCAGATGAGCAAGCTGTACTGATGGTGGAAACCATGCCTTTTAATCCCAAATAATTAGAAATAGCCAATGAGGAATTTCCAGCGTCATGAGCATCAATATATTTTTGCTTTTCAGGAAAGTCTTCATAAGAATAGAAATATTTTTCGGTAATATCCATTCCTCCTACACTTGTAGAGGAGATAAGTCCGGTTTTGTAACCGTTGATATCTGATATTCCGGCGCTTTCTATAGCTTCTTTAGCAGCGATCATTCCTAATAAGGATGTTCTTGTGACGTTGTTATCTTCATTAAGCTGAAGTTGCTGCACAAGTTCCTCATTAGATAACTTTATTTCACCTGTTTTAATTGTTCCTGCATGACGGGTTTCAAACATTTGGATATCTGAAATACCGTGTTTTCCGGATTGTAATGAAATAAAATTTTCCTCCACATTGTTTCCGATGGAGGAAATGATGCCCATTCCTGTTATGGCAATTTTTTGACTCATGCTATTAAATAATGTAACAATGTATCCATGTAACAGTTTACCAATTGTTTTTACATTGATACACCGTTAAACTATTCTGTTAATTTATTTTGTTCTGTTATCTTCGATGAATTGAGCCATCGTATCGATAGATTGGAAAATTTCCTTTCCTTTTTTAGGATCGGCTAATTTTATTCCATAATCTTTATCCAAAAGAACGATCAATTCAAGAGCATCAATAGAGTCTAGCCCTAATCCGCCCCCGAATAACGGATCCGTATCTTTGATTTCCTCTACAGAAACATCTTCAAGGTTAAGTACTTCGATAATTTTGTGCTTCAATTCAGTTTTTAAGTTTTCCATAATTTAATTAATTTACCAATGTATCTATGTACCAGTTTACCAATAGCTAAAATTGTTACATTTCCACATTGTTGTAGTGTTACATTTTTACAAGGTTAGCAAATATACAAAAGCTTTATAATTTTCATGAAATAATTCCACCCAGCCACACAATACTTTATCAGCTTTTCCGGATTGGAGGATTTGTTCTGAATAATCATTTAAAAATTTTTCATCAAATTCATCCAAAACGAAAAATATATTCTCAGTCTGCATTTTGTGTTTGATACTAATTTCACCTATACAAATGTTAGGTAAGGTATATACAAAGACGGCAGGACTTGGGAAATAGTTCTCCTGGGAATTGATGCTTTCCTGATATTTATAATCGGTATCCAGACTGGATGATTTGTTGGCAAAAACCAGCGCTGTTTTGCTGTGGTTTTCTTCTTTTAAAATCATTTCTGCAGCGAGAAAAGCCAGTTTACTCAGGTTGTCCATTTTATGGAATTTTGGATAACTGAGTTCTAGGTTTTTATAGGCTTCTTTGGCAAACTCCGGAAATGTATTGCTTTCGGTTTCAAAAATAAGGTTTCCATCAACGGTTATCTTTGAATGTTCTATGGTACAGGTTTTCGTTTTCCTCATTAATGGTTTTTCCATTTTTTACAAATATAAAATAATTTGAAATGATAGGAGTCGTCATGATTTGAAGTCGAAATTTTACTTTTTTATTTTTTTTATCCCGTAGTTGTGAAAAAATTGTATATTCGAAATCTAAAAAAACAACAAATGTTTATGAGGAAAAAAATTATTCTCCGGTTGGCTCTGCTTGCAGTGCTGACATTTACTCTAAACTCTTGCCGAACGGAAGATGAAGTGCTTCCCAAAGAAGAACAAACCCAATTCAGGGTTCCTATTGAAATGTTCTTGAAATTTGAAGAAAAAGCTCAATCTGATCCGGAATTCAGAGCGCAGAACAAGCAGGAAACCGAACAGGTGACTCAAAAGAATGGCACTTACAATACTACGATCAATATCCCTCTATCTCCGGTGAGCTATAAAACACCATTCAGAGAAACCATAGAAGCGTTTTTTAAAAATAATGCTGCTTTAGGGCAGGATTTTTATCGTGATTTTGGAAGACCTTTTTATAATGTATCTACCTATACCTATGGAAATAATTCCAAAGCGATTGCTTTTCCTATTCTACAGGGCGATCAGGTAACAGCATTTATTCATGGGATTGTCTCTCCCAACAGAGATTATGTACAGTTTACTGTTGTACAGAATAATGATCCTGTAACATTGGGCGTAATAGCAACGCTTCAGGACGCAGTAGATAATCTATACCCTAAAAACCCTACCCCTATGGGGAAATTTGCTAAAGAGAAATATATACGGGTGAACGATATAGAGGAAATTACCATTATTAAGTTCAATGTTTTCTCCGGCGGTGGCGGCGGTTTTGGCTATCTCTTCCCTGGACGAGACTGGTGGAAAGATGCCCAATGGAAAGAACCTGAAAATATGCATTTTGGCGGCGGTGGAAACGCAATGTCCGGTGATGGTTCTAAACATAAGTTTCCGGATTATCTGGATCCGAAGGATGATCCCTGTAAGAAAACAAAAAGTCTTATGGATGATGTTGCTGTTCAGTTGAAAGTAAAAGATTTGAAAGAGCATGTAGCAAAAGGAACAAGAGGTGGAGAAAAAGGCTGGAAGTTTAATAAAGATGGAAGCCCACCCACACAAACCACTGAAAATAGTGATCATCGTGTTAACTTTGGAGATCCGTCTACTATGAATGGAGGGTATCATAATCACCCAGGAACGGGAGTGAATATATTTTCTTCAGATGATATTTCCACTTTAATAGAAATTGCTAGATATCAGAATATAGGAAATACGGGGAATGCTTATATGGGAGTGGTAGCTCCCGGTGGCATACATTATGTAATGTATTTTGATGGAAGTCATGGGGATTTACCTGCGTATGGGAGTTATAATGATAATCAATTGACCAGTTTGAATGATAAACAATGGGCTGATTATTTAAATATGGTTGGTGATAAAAGTATAACAACAGCTGAAAAACTAGAGCAAGTATTTATGTCTACTTTAAATAAGATGGGGCTAAGAAATAAAGTTATCTTACAAAGAATTGAGGAAAGTAAAGATGGGGTTAAAGTTTCTACAATAAATCAAAATTCTGATGGCATCATTACACCATCTACATGCAAAAATTAAAATAAAATATTATGAAGCAAATTATTTATATACTTATATTATTTACTTTTTCCTGTAAGGCACAGCAGGTGCTTCCCTTAAATACATCTGCCAATAAGGTAGTCCCAAATACTTATTTTAAAGATTTAGATAATGAGTTGAATTATTATACAGGAACATGGAAAGCTACATTTCAGGATAAGACAATTACTCTTCAGATAAAAGAAGAGATAAAGGCATCGATACAGCTTTTTGATAAAAACTTTTACAAAGACCAATTATTTGTTCGATATGAGGTTAAAAAAAGTAACAAGATATTAGAAAGTACATTAAATAAAAATTTCACCAATGATATAGGTCTTTCGGTAAGAAGTGTTTATACTCAAGATAATGGCAATAGTGTAACTTTACTTTTTTCAGGTGGAAATTGTAGTGTAGGAATAGGAACGATCACTTTAAAGAAAATAAGTGGTACCCAATTTTCTTGGGGATATTACCCTGGGACAACGACAACAAATGACATCACTTGTCCACCTGATAAAGACTATACCATCTATCTTCCTGAGACTGAGAATTTGATCTTTACAAAGCAGTAATGAGAAGTGGATGGCTTATAATGATATTATTTGCTGTGTTTTTTTGTAAGGCTCAGCAGGTATTACCTTTAAATACTTATGCTGAAGATATACCCGTTAATTCCTATTTTAAAGATTTAAATAATGAATTAGATGCTTATACTGGAATATGGAACGCTTCGTTTGAAGGTAAAATGATAACCCTTCATATTTCTAAGCAAATAGAAAAACCAGTTAGGCTTTTTGGAAAGAACTTCTATAAAGATCAATTATTTGTCAGATATGAAATTAAAAAAAATGGAATAATATCAGAAAGTACCTTGAATAAAGACTTTACTAACAATTCTAGTCTTTCGATAGAAAGTGTAGTTACTAAAGATAATGATAATAGTATTATATTACTTTTTTCTGGCGGAAATTGTAGTGTAGGAATAGGAACGATCACTTTAAAGAAACTAAGTTCTACACAATTTTCCTGGGGATATTACCCTGGGACAACGACAAGAAATGACATTACTTGTCCTCCGAATAGAGATTATACCATCTATCTTCCGGAGACAGAGAATCTGATCTTTACAAAGCAGTAATGAGAAGTGTCTGGTTTATATTGGTATTATTTGCTGTGTTTTCCTGTAAGGCACAGCAGGTATTGCCTTTGAATACTTCTGCATTTAAATCTCCAACAAATTCATATTTTAAAGATTTAAATAATGAATTAGATTATTATACAGGAGCTTGGGTGGGGCATTTCAATAGCAAAACTATAAAGCTTGTTATTACTAAAGACGTAAAAATCCCGTTTAAAATGTGGAAAAAGGATTTTTATACAGATCGATTATTTGTAAAATATGAAGTAAAGAGAGATAATGTAGTTTTAGAAAGTTCACTCAATAAAGATTTTACAAATGATGTCGGACTTTCTATTGAAGGTTCAAAAACTAAAGATAATGAAGGTGGAATTACTTTAGTTTTTGCTGGCGGCAATTGTAGTGTAGGAATAGGAACGATCACTTTAAAGAAAATAAGTGATACCCAATTTTCCTGGGGATATTACCCTGGGACAACGACAACAAATGACATTACTTGTCCGCCTGATAAAGATTATACAATCTATCTTCCGGAGACAGAGAATTTGATCTTTACAAAGCAGTAATGAGAGATGGATGGATCATATTTGGGTTGTTTGTTGTGTTTTCTTGTAAGGCACAGCAAGTATTGCCTTTGAATACTTCTACTTTTGGAGCAGTTGCAAATTCCTATTTTAAAGATTCAGATAATGTATTAGATTATTATACAGGAACTTGGACAGGATCTTTTCAAGATAAGACTATAATTTTACAGATATCAAAACAAATAAAAATCCCTATAGAAAGATTTAGAAAATCATTCTATAGGGATCAGATATTTGTTAAATATGAAATTAAAAGGAATAATATAATACTAGAAAGTACTGTTAATAAGGATTTTAGTGATGATCTTAAACTTTCTATCGATGGTTCAAAGATTCAAGATAATGGTGACAAAATTACTTTAGTTTTTGCTGGCGGAAATTGTAGTGTAGGAATAGGAACGATCACTTTAAAGAAAATAAGTTCTACTCAATTTTCATGGGGATATTACCCTGGAACGACAACAAGAAATGATAAAGATTGCCCGCCTAACCAGGATTATACAATCTATCTTCCAGAGACAGAGAATCTGATCTTTACAAAGCAGTAATGAGAAATAGATGGGGCATAATATTAATATTTACTGTGTTTTTTGGTAAGGCACAGCAGATATTGCCATTAAATTATTCAGCACTAGGTTCAACACCAAATTCATATTTTAAAGATTCAAATAACGAATTAGATTCTTTTATAGGAAGATGGCAAGGTAATTTTCAAGAAAAAACTATTACGTTACAAATATTTAAGCAAGTAAAAGTTCCAATAGAAAGATTTGGAAAACCGTTTTATAGAGATCAAATTTTTGTAAAATATGTGGTGAAAAAAGGTAATACTATACTAGAAAGTACAATGAATAAAGACTTCACAAATGATATTGGACTTTCCATAAAAGGTTCGAAAATTCAAGATAATAGCATTACACTGGTATTTTCGGGAGGTAATTGTAGCGTAGGAATAGGAATTATAACCCTAAAGATAATTAATACTACCCAATTCTCTTGGGGGTATTATCCTGGGACAACGACAACAAATGATAAAGATTGCCCTCCGAATAGAGATTATACCATCTATCTTCCTGAGACAGAGAATCTGATCTTTACAAAGCAGTAATTCAATGATTTTAAATCTTAATAAGTTAAACAATGGAAAAAAAAATGATTATATTATTTGTACTGTGCTTCTGTTTTTACTGTGCAGGACAAGAAATAAAAATTCCAGATAATTTTATGGAGTCTGCAATTCCTAAAGTAGAATCTAAAGAATGGTATGGTCTCATTAATTCTAAAGATTCTTATGCTGTAAAAAAAGAGAATAATAAATTGGTCGTAGAAAAAAATAGCTTTTATAAAGGGAATTCTGAGTTAGAAATTGAAGATGGAAAATTGATTGGAGAAAATAAAGGAGAATGGGGAGGGGAATTATACTTTCAGCCTAAAAAAGACAAAGAAAAAATTGTAAAAATAAAATTTGGAAATATTGTTGATATTTTCAAATTTCAAAACAAAATTTATTTCACCGAAGGTTTTGGTATTTGGGGAAGTTTATATGAATTAACAAAAGATTCAGTTTTCACCTATAGAAAAATAGAATCTTTTGGAGATGCTTTAGAAGCATTAACTATATTTAATAATATTATTTATATTGTTTCCCATCACGGGTTTTATAAAGTAGTAAATCAAGAAGCGATATCTATTTTTAGAAATCAGTTTTGGAGAGGGCTATACCCAAATTCCGTAGCTGTATTCGATGAAGAGAATATTTTTATTGGTATGCGAAGTGGGATTGCTAAACTCAATATTGTCAAAAAAGAAGTTAGCTTTTATCGGGGAAAAGAACTAGATACTTACTAAACAATAATAAAACCCACCAAATTCTGGTGGGTTTAGTATTTATCCTAGAAATAAAATTAGCATTTTTCCAGCACAATCGCTGCATTACAACCCCCAAACCCCGAAGCTGTTTTCAGAATATATCTGATGTTAGCAGGTTGATTTTCTGTAATAATATTCAACGGTTGGGAAACTCCCATTTCTTCAAAATTCTTAGAAGGGAGCAAAGTGTTTTGAAGGGCACTTTCCATAGAAATAATACTTTCCAGTAATCCGGAAGCACCTAAGCAATGTCCATAATAGCCTTTCATGCTGTTCAGAGGAACGTTTTGGAGTTCCACTCTGCTGAAGGCAATGCTTTCCATTTCATCATTGTATAATGTTGCTGTTCCGTGTGCAGAGATAAAATCGATTTGTTCTGCGGACACGTTGGCTTCTTTCATTGCATTGCAGATGCTTCCATATAAACCGTCTCCTGTTCTGGATGGGCCTGAAATATGATTCGCATCGTTGATCGCAGAATCTCCCAATACTTTAAATCTCCATTTTTCATTTTCAGAAGGCTCTGAGGTGATATAAACTGCGGCTGCAGCTTCACCAATATTAATTCCGTTCCGATTTTTATCATAGGGCTTGCAAGGCTCTGATCCAATGGCTTGAAATGAATTGAATCCTGAAATTACAAATTCTGAAATTTCATCTCCAGCGATCACAAAGGCATCTTTATACTTTCCTGCCTGAATCATATTCTTGGCAACAGCAATAGCCATAACTCCTGAAACACAAGCATTAGAAACTACAATAGGTTTGTTTTTAAATCCAAAAAAATCAGCAATTTTCTGAGCTAATTGTGATAGGTAAACACCTTCAGGCAGTTGCTCCTGATTTTTTAATAAACTTATATTTCCCTTTGTTGTAGAGAGAATGAAAGCTGTTTCTTCGGTGATATCATGCTTTTCGATCAAAGGTTTTAAGCTTAAAAGCAGCATTTTTTCCAATCTGGTGAATTCCTGATGAGTATTTTGAACAAAAACGTTATCAAATTCTCCATTCAACGTTTCAGAATTGATCCCGGATGCATAAAAAGCGTCCTGGCTTTCTATAATTTTATGTAAAGCAACTCCTGATTTCCCAGCGAGAAGTGCATTCCAATTAGAATCCACGTTAAAACCCAGTGGAGTTATGCAATTATAGTCTGTGATATAAATTTCCTTCTTCATGATAGTCCCATTTTATCTTTCCAGGTTTGAAAAAACTCCGGATTGTATAAACACAAACTTCCGGTACTGTCCAGAAATACCTGTATCGTTTCTCCGCTGCATACTAATTGATCTTCCTTATTGAAAAGTTCATATTTATAGATAAGCTTAGCAGAAACAGAATTGACGAAAGTGGTGACAATTCTGAATGTTTCTCCATATTTTAAAGGAAGAAAGTGTTCACAGGTACTTTTTACAATAGGTGTTACATAGCCTGCATTCTGAATATCAAGATAAGTAAGACCATGCTGACGGCCGAAAGCTTCTCTTCCGTCTTCAAAATAGACAATGTAATGACCATGCCAGACAATTCCTAAAGGATCTGTCTCGTTGAATCGTACTCTTACTTCTTCAGTACAGGTTAATATATTTTCGTTAGGCTGCATGTTTTTCTTCCTGAGTTTTGTTTTTATAAATGTCTGAAACTACCTGACAATATTAGTAATAAAATAGATTAAATATTATGAAGCTTCCTTTCGTAGAAAATAGAGATTGATACAGTAACGATGTAAAATAAAAACAGGAATACCAGTTCTTTAGCAATACCACCGATTCCACTGTTTCTTAAAATAATATCATAATATGCATTCAAACCCCAGTTCATAGGAGAGAATTTGGCTACTGTCTGCATGAATTCAGGCATTAAGAACACCGGAACCCAGATTCCTCCAATGGCGGCTAATACTACAACAGATGTTGCTCCAAAAGGGGCCGATTGTTCTTGTGTATCTGCAATAGTTCCCAGCAATACTCCAAAGCCAATAGCAGCAAGTCCAGCAAATAAGGTTACCGTAACAAGCTGGAACATCTTTCCGGATACATCAAATGCCGGAAGATCCATATAAGGGAAAAGATAAATACCCACAGCCACCATCAGCAAAAACTGAATAAGACAGATAATAAGATAAGTAAATGTTTTTCCTAAGATATGAACGAAGTATGGAGTAGGGCTTATTCTTGCTCTTACGCTTGTACCTTGGCTTTTTTCTTTTACGAGGTTGATGGATAAAGGAACTACGATGAAAAAGATGGCAAAAAGAGTCCAAGCGGGAACATTGTGCTGAACAGAATTCGGCATAATGTCCATTTCTCCTTTCTTAGGAGTAATTTCCTTGAAACTGATGAGGTTTTTATTCTCTTCAAGATTTTCGGTTGTTCCCAGCTGATCCTGAAATGCTTTGTAGATTTTTTTATTTTCGATCTCAAAAACCATTTTGTTTACAGAATTCATCACAGAATTTTTAAACCCTGCGTTGGTGGCCGGATCAAAATACAAATGAATTTCTTTGGCTTTCGGTGTTTCTATTTTCGTTTTTGCAGAATCACCTTCCAGTCCAAACGAACTTACAATCGCCTGAACTTTGGAATCAATATTGGAATTTAAATCTTTCGTAAGATCTTTAGGGATGACAATGGCCATCTGATAATCTCCAGAAAATACAGCATCCTGCGCTGATTTTTCATTGAAATTGGTGAGCAGCTGGAAGGTTTTACTATTTTCCAGTTCACCTTTTATATTTTTAGAAACTTCAGATTGATCATTATCAATAAAAATAATCGGGATCTTTGAACCTTCAAGGTTTTTAAAGGTAGAATCCTGAATCAGGGTAATGGTTACAATTAAAAGCAACGGCATTACGAAAATAATGACAATACCTCCGAGATCTCTTTTCAGCAGAAGAATTTCCTTAATAAAGCTTCTCCACAGTTTATACAACAACATCTCTTAATTCTTTTCCGGTTAATGAAATGAAAACATCTTCAAGGTTTTCTGCATGGGCAATCTGGGAAATAAGCTCTTCAGGTGTTCCCACAGCGTGAATTCTTCCTTTATCAATAATCGCAATCTTGGTACAGAATTCTTCTGCTTCAGAAAGGTGGTGGGAAGTATAGATGATGCATGTTCCGCTTTTATTCAGTTCTAAAAGAAAATCGATGATTACTTTTTTGGATTGTACATCTACACCTACAGTAGGTTCGTCTAAAAATAAAACTTTTGGATTGTGAAGGGTTCCTGCGATCAGGTTACAACGGCGTTTCATTCCTCCGGAAAACTGGCCTACCTGCTTATTGGCAAATTTTGAAAGTCCCATGATTTCCAGAGAGTCATCAATAGCCTTGGTAAGTTGTTTATGCTTTAAACCATACAAGCTTCCGAAGAACATCAGATTTTCTTTGGCTGTAAGAGTAGGATAAAGAGCATATTCCTGTGGAACAATTCCCATGATCTCTCTGATCTTGAAATTGTCTTTTTGTGGAGATAATCCGTTAATCGTAAATTGTCCTGAAGTAGGTTTAATCAAACCTGAAAGCATGGAAATCAAAGTTGTTTTTCCTGCTCCGTTGGGCCCAAGAATTCCATAGATCTCGTTTTTGTCGATATTCAAAGAGATATCATTGACGGAAAATTCATCGGAGTTTTTATATTTTTTATAGAGATTTTTGATCTCAATCATATTCTCTGCCATATCAGATCGCTTTTCTCAGTTTTTTATAGAAAGCTTCTTCTAAATCTGCAATATGAAGCATTGTTTTTGATAAGGTATTGTAGATATCACTCTTAGCATTTCTATTTTTATAAACTCTGGCAATATCCACGGCAAAGTCTCTCCAAAGGTCGCCAATAGAGGTGATTTCTTTTGAAAGCTCTTTTAATTCATCATTTTTAAGGATAACTGCCGCTTCCTGGAGGAATGCTCCATAAATAAACCTGAAGCCGCCACCACCGGTTCCAATTTCTTCCTGCATTCTGATCAGTTGCCCCAGATAATGATTGGTTACCTTTGTTCCTTTTTTTTCTGCCCATTTTGGGATACTCTTGGCTACCCATCTCATTGCTTTTACCCCAATGAGCGGTACCGGAGCCAGCATATTTTTGCAGGTATCCTTGATTCCTTTTTTTATAGCCTCTTCCAGATGAACATTTTCAGGAATATAAATAGGGTAGTACATATGGCCTTTGGGAGGAAGTGCTCCTTTGGCATATCTTACTTTTTCCAGTTCCGCTTCTGTAAGAGTGGTTGTGTAATCCATTACGGGATCACTGATCAGAAATTTTCCGTCTTCTTTACCATATACGACAAGGTTATGAGCATTGAAATGGAATTTATATTCTTCCGGAAAGTAAGTAAGATTGAAAACCCCTACCTGAAGTCCTGTAGGAATATTTTGCTCTAAGTTTCTTTCCAGGGCTTTTTGAGCTTCTTGTGGATTTGAGAATTTTTCTCTTTTGATTTTAATTCCTAATCTTTTAGCTGCCTTACTGAAAATAGCTCCCGGCATCGGACGATAGCTAAAGCCCGGTGCAAAGTTTACCTTTAAAAAGGGAAGGTAGACAAAAAATAATCCTGAACCGATTCCGAAGATCATAGGCTCACTTAGTTTGAGTCCTCTGTTAAGCAGTAGATTGGAAGCAACACCGTTTTCGCAATGCGCAGTCTGATGGTGTTCGAAGTTTAATTTCATTTGCAGTTTATATCTTTTTCATGGGTAAATAAAATGGAACGTATTCCTTATTTATTTCCCGTCGAAGTTTTTAAGTTCATTCACTGAAATTCCGAATGCATCAGCATATTTTTTCAGTGCCGTTTCGCTTAGTGTTTTAAATACTTTGGGTTTAAAATGTCTTTTTACCCTCCATTGCCACATTCCTACATAAGAAGCAAGCACTCCTAAGTCCATTTTATTGAACTCCATAAAATAAACGATGGGACTTACGATATTATTGGCAACATTTTGTTTGGCTTCTTCAATTCTCTCATAAATCAGTTCCATAGATTCATCCAAAGCTGCTTTTTTTGCATCCCATCCTGTACTGTTAGCCGTTGTATAATTATCATTTTCATCCGTTACATAAAGGACTTCTGTCATGTTGGCGGATTTCAGATTACTTTCGTCTTGAGGTAGGTCTTGTTTTTTCATCTGAAGAATGTTTAATTTTTAAAATTTCAGATAAAATAAATTTCATCTGCTTTTGATTCTTTTAATCAGGTGGCTAAAATAGTGAAAATACATAATATGAAAATTTTATACCATATGATCGCAATATTGTTGTGAAATAAAGGTTGAATCTGAGTTTTTATGAATATTTAAATGAAACTCGGCGTGTTATCTTTCCCCTTTTGAGTAGTGTTTAAATTGATTTTCGGCTGTGAGATTTTGAGTTATATATCACAAAAGATCTTTATTTTTCTTAGTTCTTGAATAATGCTGTTTAACTAATGGGATGTAATGAAATCTTAAGAAGTACTGTTAATACTTATAATAGGGAAAGCTGTAACAAGTTCCCCTTATGATAAGACTAATGGATTTGAAATTTGGATAGAAAAATAACTATTAAATAACAACTATGAAAAAGTTTTTTATTTCTGTTTCGGTTTTCTGTATGCTTAATGCAATGGCTCAGAAATTCGATACTCAAAAACTGACGGATGCTCAGGGTTATACTTATGAAACGGTAAAAAACGACCAGGCAGGAGTAAGGGTATATACCCTGAAAAATGGATTAAAGGTCTATTTAGCAAGAAATGAAGATGCTCCAAGAATCCAGACTTATATTCCTGTAAGGACGGGATCTAATAATGACCCAAGTGATAATACGGGACTTGCTCACTATTTGGAGCACATGGTATTCAAGGGAACTTCACATTTAGGAACTCAGGATTGGACGAAGGAAAAGGCTTTGTTACAACAGATTTCTGACCTTTATGAACAGCATAAGGCAGAAAAAGATCCTACAAAGAAAAAGGAACTTTACAAAAAAATTGATGAGGTGTCCCAAGAGGCATCAAAATATGCAATTGCCAATGAATATGATAAAGCGATTTCTTCATTGGGAGCTACAGGAACCAATGCTCATACATGGCTGGATGAAACAGTTTATAAAAACAATATCCCATCCAATGAACTGGAAAAATGGTTAAAAGTTGAAAAAGAACGTTTCTCTGAATTGGTACTTCGTCTTTTCCACACAGAATTGGAAGCTGTTTATGAAGAATACAACAGAGCACAGGATAACGACGGTCGTTTGGTAAATTATGCTTTAATGGAAGCTCTTTTCCCAAAACACCCGAACGGACAGCAAACAACAATTGGTACTTCAGAACACTTGAAGAGCCCATCAATGGTGGCAATTCATAAGTATTTTGATACCTATTATGTGCCTAATAATATGGCTGTAGTATTGGTGGGAGATATCGATTATGATAAAACTATAAAGTTAGTTGATCAGTATTTCGGAGCCTTTAAGTATAAAGAACTTCCGATGAAGAAGATGGTAACAGAAGAGCCAATGACTCAGATTGTTTCCAGAACAGTAAAAAGTCCGTCTACTCCAAGAATGACTATGGCATGGAGAACAGATTCTTACGGAAGCCAGGAAGCTAGATTGGCAGATGTAGTGGCTGAAATTTTAAGCAACAGAGGAGATGCGGGATTAATTGACCTTAATATCAATCAAAAACAAAAAACTTTAGGTGCTGGAGCGTATGAGTCACCCTTCAAAATGTATGGAACATTTGCGCTTGTAGCAACACCTAAAGAAGGCCAAAGCTTTGATGATGCTAAAAAACTATTATTAGATCAGCTTGATCTTGTTAAAAAAGGACAATTCCCAGATTGGATGCTAAAGGCTATCATCAATGATAAAAAGGTTCAGCGTATGAAAGGTTGGGAAACTGCTGATGGTTTAGCTACTGAACTGTATGATTCTTATATCAAAGGAAGAACCTGGCAGCAGGAACTGGATGAGATCAACCAATATGAAAAGATTACCAAAGCTGATGTCGTGAAGTTTGCGAATGATTTCTTTAAGGATAATTACGTTGTCGTTTACAAAGAAAAAGGAGTAAATGATAAACTTGTAAGAGTAGAAAATCCTGGAATTACTCCTATTAAACTAAACAAAGAAGCACAATCTCCATTCCTTAAAGATATTTTAAATACAAAGGTAACAGAGATCAAGCCTGAATTTGTTGATTATAAAACAGCGATTCAGACTTCACAGGTAAAAGACAAGACGGTAAGTTTTGTGAAAAATAAATCTAACGAAATTGCTCAGGTAAGTTATATTTTCCCTTTCGGAACGGATAACGATAAAGAACTTTCTTTAGCTGGAACGGTATTCGAATATCTTGGAACAGATAAATATACTCCAGAACAACTGAAAGAAGAGTTTTATAAATTAGGAATTACTTATAATTTTAGAACGTCTAATGATCAGATTGTTGTGACTTTATCAGGTCTTGAAAGCAATATGAAGAAAGGGGTAGAGCTAATGAATCACTGGATGACCAATGTAAAGGCTGATAAAGCGATTTACAACCAGACTGTGAAAACAATCCTTGAGACAAGAGAAACTGCGAAGAAAGATAAGGTAAGAATTATGAACGCGCTTTCCAATTATGCAAAATATGGAAAGGATTCTAGAATGACAGATGTTATTCCTAAAGCTCGTCTTGAAAGCATTGATGCTGCAGAATTGATGAAGAAAATAAAAACACTAAATCAATCTCCTTATCAGGTATTCCTTTATGGACAAAACCAAACAGGGTTGGAGAGTGCTGTAAAACCTTATATCACGACTACAAGCCTGCAGCCTGCAAAAGCTAAAGAATATGCAGAGCCAGCTACATCAGGAAAAGTTTATTTTGCAAACTATGACATGGTACAAATGGAAATGGCCAAAGTAGCAAAAGCAAATCCTGTAAATCTTAGCAACTTCGGAAAGGTAAATGTTTTCAATGAGTATTTCGGAAGAGGGCTATCATCTATTGTTTTCCAGGAGATCAGAGAAAGTAAGTCATTAGCATATTCAGCTTATGTTTCTTATGCAAATGCATCAGAGAAAGGTCATGCAAATTATATCACGAATTATATAGGAACTCAGGCTAATAAACTTCCTTTGGCAGTAAATGCTATGAATGAATTAATGGTAGAGTTGCCACAGATTCCTGCACAGTTTGAAAATGCAAGAGGCTCAGCATTGAAACAAATCGCCTCTAACAGAATCAACAGAACGAATATCTTCTTCAGTCAGTTGGCGCTTAAAAAACTAGGTGTCGACTATGATCTTAGAAAAGATACCTATGCTGAGATTCAGGGATTGACACTGCCTCAGTTATCAGGTTTCTATAATACAGAGATCAAACCAGTACAATACAATACCGCGATTATCGGTAAGAAAGAAAATCTAAATATGGAATCTATCAACAAGATGGGTGAGTTCCAGGAGGTATCTCTTGAAGAGATCTTCGGATACTAATATTTTAGTTTTAATAATAGGTAAAGTGGAGCAGAAATGTTCCACTTTTTTGTTTAAATAGTGGCATTTGCTTGATAGTGAGTGTTCCACGGATTTTAAAATGTTTCACGTGAAATATGATGTTGTTTAAACACAAATGTTACCAATAATTCCACAAATGATAACAATGATTTTTAGAATTTTTAAAGGATTATTTTTTAACGCAAGAGCTCGCAAAAGAATTATCTATTGTAGGGATTTTTTGATCACAAAGGCGTTTCATTTAGCAAAGGAATAACTTTGATAAATATATATGTTATTTAATTCAATAGAGGTGGGCTTTAGCCCGCCTAAATAAATCATGAAATTCATTTGGCTTTAGCCGAAACTTAATAATGAATACAGCAATTTTCCATGAAAAAATAACAACATCCAATCTATGCAATTATCAAAAAACAAAAAAGCTGCACAAAATGTACAGCTTTTATAGTCTTTTTTCTTTCTTTTTTACGATTTTACCTCCTGAATAAACAGGTTAATCTCTGCTCTGATCAACAATTCGTCATTGTTGAACGTTTCGCAGAAAATGTGGCAGATATTTTCAAACTGAGAAATCAGTGATGCTTTTGAAATGATCTTGTCATTTACTTTTGGAAGTCCGAAGATCTCAATCTTTTTGATATTGGTGATAAAACCTATCACTTTGGTATCCGCTTCCGGATTTTCAAAAAAGCTTTGTCCAAGGATGGATGAGCAGGTTTGGGCCAGGTTTTCGATTAAGCCGGCTTCAGCCAGTTCATTGTTATGAACAAAGATATTGTCTTCTTTTATTTCAAAGGAAGTCACAACTTTTTCTTTGGTCAGCTCTAGGATATAGTCTGCCATTAACATCGGTTCGCGATGAGGTAAAAAGTTATGTATATTGATGATATTTTCTTCCCTGATTTCCATTAAAAGTTATTTTACGGCAGTTTTCATTTGAGATTTTGCGATTACTTCACCATTTAATTTGGTGATAATATCTACCAACGTTACTCCCATTACTTCATTGAGAATGGCAACCTCTGATAACAGCTGATCACCAATTTTAGGCAATACTTCTGCTTCAAATGATTTGATGGCTCCAATATATCCTGTTGGTGCATCTTTTCCAAGCAAATAATATTTGTATCCTGTATGAAGGGCTACACTTTGTGCCTGATGTTCGATGAGTCCTGATGCCTGAAAAAATCCATCCTGAATGAAAAGATTATCTTCTTTTATTTCAAATCCGGAGATAAGATGATTTTCAGAATATTCAGAAAGTTCGTGTACCATAATAAACGGTGCACGCTGTGGGATAAGGCTTTGTACAAAATCTTTATCGGATGTGGGCAGTCTGTTTTCCATTAGCAAACTGTTAATAAAGAACAAGAATAGGCAAACCTTCCACTTTCAGGAACACAAAGAAGTACTTTTTCTCCCTTCTTCAATGTTCCGGAGTTCATCAGCTCCTCTAATGCGATGAAAATAGATCCGGCACCGATATTTCCGACATCAGAAAGATTGTAGAACCATTTTTCGGCAGGGAAGTCCATTCCTTTTTTAGCAAACTCCTCTTTTAATCCATCTTTGAAGTACCCTGAAGAGATATGAGCCAATACATGGTCAATTTTTTCAGGATCTAAATGATGTTTATCAAAAGAAGCTCTTAGGCTTTCTGCCCCTTTTACAAGAATGTATTTATCAAGGATTTTAGTGTCTTGTTTAATGGCAAAAATAGATTGCTTCAACCATTCATCAGATGGATAATCTGCCCATGACTTTAAGCTTCCGTCTTCCTGCTTGTCACATCCTGCATACATACATGCTTCGATTTCGTGAGCATAAGAATAGAAATCGATAAATTCTACTCTTAAAGAAATTCCGTTCTCTCTAGGTTTATTTTCCAACAAGAAAGCACCCGCTCCATCAGAAAGCATCCATCTTAGGAATTCTCTTTTGAAAGCAATGATTGGTCTTTCTTCTAATAATTTTAAATTTTCAGCTTCATGGTTGAATTTATCTGCCGTCATCCACGCAGACATTCTTTCAGATCCTGCACATACGGCAGTTTCCTGTACTCCGGCTCTTACGGAAAGAAATCCATAGTTAAGGGCATTCATCCCAGAGTTACAAAGTCCGGTTGCAGTATTGATCTCAATAGATTTTCCAATATTTAGTTCACCATGAACCATAGAAGCATGAGAAGGTTGAATCTGATCTGGTGAAGTAGTTCCTACGGATAATAACTTCATATCTTCTTTTTTGAAATTTTCATCAAAAAGTCCTTCAATCGCCTTTGCGGTAAGTTGTGCATTGGAATGCGTAGGGTTTCCTTCTTTATCTAAAGCGTAATATCGAGTTGTGATTTTATTATTTCTTAAAATAAGTGATCTGGCTTTAGAAGGTGCGTCATTGATAAGCCCAAGATATGTCTCCATTTCCTCATTAGATACCGGTTCATTGGGTAAATATTTTGAAGCTTTTGTTATAAATACGTCGTACATTCTATTTTATATTAATTCCTTGTAAATATTGTTTTTGTTTTTGTCTTTTAAACCAAAATATAGGGGTTGTAAGCAGGTGTAATACCAAAACGATAGGTGAGATGATCCATATCGCTGCCATCAAATATACCTTAAAGAATTTTATCAGCAATGGGCGTTTCTCTTTTTTCTTGATAATCAGATTAGACCATACTGTAAAAATCTTGTTCCCTACCTTTTCTACACGCACTAAAAACGGACGAATTTCAATGGCTCCATTTTTTACAAGATCCGGTTGTAAATTTTCCAGATCATTGCTTTTAAAATGTCTTTCAATAATCTCGCCATATTTTACGGAACCTATAATTTCGTCATCAGAAATTCCCGCTGCCGGAAGCACTCCTGATTTTTCTTTCTGGCCCGTGGTCAGCCAACGAAGAATGGTCAGAACACTGGTATAATTATCATGTCTGTCTACCAATGCAATGTTCCCTACAAGTTGGGCTTTTAAATCTCTTAGATATATTTTCAGCTTTTCCTGAGAAAGCATCCACATATTTCGAGTTCCGGAAATCGTAACTACAGGAGTGTCTTGTAAGATGCGTTCTGCATAGCCACTCTTCAAAAATGAAATGATCGGGATAGAGGGTGTGAGATACCATACCTGATATCCGAACAAAATAAGATCATATTTTTTGTCCAGTATTTTATCTGAAGGAGGTACGATTTCTTTTGGAATTTGTAAGTAAGATTCAGGAAAAGTATTGAAAAAGACATCACCTGGCCAAGGAAAAGGAAAATCTTCCTTTAGCTGAATATTATAATAGGTGATATCATATTCTTCCTTTTGAGCTTCAAAAGGCTTGGCAATATTTCTCACAATATCCTCCAACTGGCCGGTTTGAGAATAATATATGACAAGTATATTTTTTTTCATGGAATCTTTTTAGTGTTTACAAAAGTATGTTTTTCATATTTATTATTTAGTTTTAAATACTTTTAAGGAATCAGAACTAAATTTTAATGTATAATTTTCATTTTTTATTACTGTATTTGTGGTATTGATGAAAATGATCGTTTCAGGAAGTATCTGAACTTCGTTGAGATCAAACTGATCATCTGAAACCAGAAGTACATCAATATTTTTATTCACTTCAGACAGTTCTTTTATATAGTTTATCTTTCTTCTTTTCACTAGATAATTATGGGCTGCGGTTGCTCTTTTTTCTTCATTCTTTATCCATGAAAAAATTCTTCTGCTGGCTTGATAAAGGGTAAGTAAAACATCTTTTTGCCCAAAATCATCAGCAATATGAAGGATATTAGCATCAGCATCAATATGTTTATTCAGTTCAAAGTAGGTCAGCTTACTGGTATTGAAATCTTTCTTTACTGCTGCCACCACTTCAGCGTCTTTATATAAATAGCTTAAGAATAATTGTTTTTTAAAATAATTTTCATCCTCAATTTCTTCCCTTAGTTTGGCAAATTCTTCTCTGTAGTAAGCATTGATCTTTTTTGTTCTTTCAGAATAGTTTTTACCGAAACTGAGATCATCTTTACTAATCCTATCACCTACTTTTACAATAATGCTGCCATCGTAGATAATGAAGTCTCCTTTCGGAAGCACTTCGGAATTTCCATGGATATAGAGTGGGAGTACATCCAGCTCAAATTGTTCCGCAATATAGAACGCTCCCTTATGAAATCTTTTCACATCGTTGGTATAAGAACGTTCTGCTTCAGGGAAAACAACAAGGGAATATCCCTGAGCAATTTTTTCCTTCAATTGATCCATTCCATTTTCAATACCCTGAGAAACCGGATAGAAGCCTAATGCTCTTACCAGTTTTCCGAAAACCGGAGATTTATAAACCCAATCATTTACCAAATAAATGATTTTGTGAGTGGCCATTGCAATAGCTAATGTATCCAGGAAAGAGGTATGGTTAGCAATAATAACTGCTGGTTTGCTGAAATCCTCATTTGAATTTTTAATGACCTTCTTCTTTACAAATGGATTCGAATAAAGAACAGAAGTTAAAAACTTAGCTAAAATAAGTTTGATAATATTCAGCGTTTTACCCTTTGAATTTTTTACAAAGAAACTTCCCAAAGCTGAAAAAATCATCCCTCCGAGTCCGTAATACAAAAAGCAGAATACTGAAACGACAAACAACCTGAATGTAATAGGTGAAAGACCTTTTTTCGCTCGGTTGGTAATCAGCAATCTGAACCAGAACGGATATAAAGTAGAAGTAATAATAATCACTGAAAACATTCCTATCAAAGCAACCAGAGCCAATGAATGTAAGGCCGGATGTTTAGCAAAGATCAGAGATCCGATGGATAGGATGGTGGTAAATACAGCTAGAATAATTGAAGTTCTATAGGTGGGAAGCTCATTTTTTCCTGTAGTATGTTCCTTTTGCATAGCTTGGGTAAGGAAAATACTGAAGTCATCTCCAACTCCAAAGACTAGAGTACAAACTACAGTACTGAAAATATTTAATTCCAGCCCTAAAAAATAAAGAATTCCCGCTGTTACCACTCCCGTCAGAACAATAGGGAACATGGTCAAAACGGTCAGTTCAAAATTTCTAAAGAAAACAATAATCGTTAAGATGATAGCCAGCAGAGAATAATTAATCAATGTGTTGAAGTCTCTTTTTAATAAACCTAAAAAGTTTTCATTCATCTGTTGGCGGTCAATAGCAATAGCATCATGTTTCTTTTCAATATCCTTGATAAAGGTGTCTCTTTTATTTTCGTCAACTTTTACAACATTGGAAACCGTATAAAAGTCTTTTTCATGGCTCATGAATTCTGAAATTTGGAGAGCCTTCACCTTTTCATAATCCCTGATCGTTAAGGTAGAATAGTTCTTATTTAAGATCTCATTGAAGTTGTCAAAAGCCGAATTGTTGAATCCGAATTTGTTTCCGTTGCTGATGAGTTCAGAGATGGTTTGGTTCTTCTTAGTATCATTCCAGAATGTCTTCCATTCGTTAATTTTCTTTTGTTGGTCTTTTTCAGATAAAACAATACTTCCAATAGAATTATAGCTAAGAATTTTTCCTTCTTTCTTTTCTTGTTCAAGGAAGGTGTTCAGCTGAGAGTTTCTGGCAAGAGCTTGTTCTTCAGAGTTTCCGTAAGAAATAGTATAAATAGATTTGGAAGTAATATCCGAAAGTTTCTGCAGTTTAGCCTCACTGATCTTCATTTCCTTCGGAATATAGTTAAGGTCACCAATATCTTCATTAAAACCTACATGTCTGAACCCAAATAAACATGCCAAAATAATGACAGAACATCCGATAATCAAAGGTTTATTTTTCTCGTACGGATAAGAGCCGATTTTATCAATGAAGTTGGTGTTGTGCTTTTCTTCGGAATGCTTAGGCTTATACAGTTGAGGAACGATAATTAATGCTGTAATGGAAGATAAAATAACAGTAATCGCAGCAAATAGTCCCAGATCTTTTAACGCTTCAGAACGTACAAATACCAGGCATAAAAAGGAAACTGCAGTAGTGGCACTACTTAATACAATAGGCTGGGTGATTTCTTTGTAAAGCTCTTCAATATTGTTATTATGCTTATAATGAGTGAGGATATGTAAGGCATAATCTATGGTAATTCCGATAAGAATAGCTCCTACACTTAATGAAATGGCGGAAATTTTATCCTTAATAAAATATAAAACGAGTAGTGCCAGTAAAACAGAGAATACTGTAGGAAGAAAGACAATAATCGGGGTAAAAAAGTTTTTGAAATAATAAATCAGTAGCACCAAAAGTACCGTCATAGAAATCACAACTGTATTCTGGATATCTTTTTTGATCTGTTTGGCATTGGCAACAGCAATTACCGGAGATCCGAAATAGCTGATTTCAGTTTTTCCTTTGAACTGCTTATTCAGTTTGTCTTTTATCTGATCTAGCTGATCAACGAAAATTTCATTAGCTTTTGTATCATTACTTTTATTTTTAGGATCAATGAACAACAGCAGATTTTTTCCATCTTTGGTCACAATATAACTGTCTTCAAGCTTAAAATCTTTGCTGATGTTTAAAGCATTTAATTTTTTGATACCTAAAAAAGTAAGTCCAAGAGGATCTTTTTTGATAAACTCTTTGGTCACAAGACTGGTAGGAGAGACTAATGAGATATAGTTATTCTCTACCTGTTGGGCAATACTGTCTTTCTGAAGTTTCCCCTGAATCTCTTTATAATCATTTTCATTCAGGAATAATGGGAGATTTTGGCTGACGAAATCAAATGTTTCAGAGATTTCATTATCATTCACTTTTCCTTGAACAGAACCAATATATTTTTGAAGAGGTTCTATTTTCTGTAGAAAAGTATCTGCCGTTTCAGAAAGCTGAAAGCTGTCTTCATTCGATTTATTTTCTATGATAACGATGATCTTATCCGAAAAATTAAGCTGTTTAAGCACCTTTGCCGTAAGATCAGACTTTTCATTTTTAGGGATAATCTGATTGATGTCTTCTTCAAAATTAATCTTTGAAGCAAAGAATAGACATAAGGCTGCAATTCCTAAAGCTGTAAAAACAGAAAGGATTTTATTCCTGGAAATCAGATAGTATAAAAATATAAAAAAGCGATGCATTGCATTTGTATCAAGTCTGCAAATTTAAATTTTTAAGAATTACATCAAAATAGTTGGGGGATAAGTTTTGGCTGAAAATCAATAAAATATTCTAGGCAGAATAAAAAATTATTCTACTTTTGCAAAAGTTCCCTTTTGATGAAATGTATTTTAAACCACAATTATTATTAAAAAAATAAGAATCTGTTTTTGATATGTTGACAAAAAACGATGAAAAAATAAACGGATTCCTATTTGTAGCAGTACTCCCATTTTTACTGTTTGCGATGTCCTACTACGGTTTTGAGTCTTCCTATGTAAGGTTGAAGACCATGGAGAAGGCTCCGGACTTTATGTTCTCTTCTGTATATGCTTACAGAATAATCCCGAATTATCTGAGTGTACATGTTACTGAGGTGGTAACGTTTATTGTAAACAACTATCTTCCCTTTCTGAAAAATTTTCTTTTGAAACAGGGAACATTATTCTATCATAGTATTTTTCTGATCAACAGTTTCTTTTTTGTGCTGTCTTCGGTTATTCTACATTTAATTTTTAAATTAAAACCTGCAGGAATTCTTTTGAATTTGAACATCAGAAGAATGATCCATCTGCTGGCCATTTTTTTTATTGTTATTACACAGTATGTTCCCACAAATTGTGATTCTATTGCAATTTTCTTTTATCTTTCAGGAGCATTACTTACGTTGAGGTATTTGCAGCATAGAAAAGCAATAGATTTTATTCTTTTATGTGCGGTGGTATGTATTTCTACGTTGGCAAGAGAAACTTCATGCCTGAATATTTCTTTTTTTGCCGCTGTATGTATTGATTTTGAAAAATTGAAAAAGAAGGATTTTACTTTTATAAAAGAACTTATACTTTTGGTGATTGCTTTTATTGTCCCTTATGCGGGGCTTAGAATGACAATTCATCAGGATATTTCTTTTGTGGAAGGGATTTATTTTCTGGATAATTTCAGCAGCCCTTTTAATGTAAGCGGTCTTTTGTTTGGAACATTAAGCTTATATTTCAGTTATCTGTTGTGTAATGATGAAGGAAAAATATTGATCAGAAAATATCTGTTCTTCGCGATTCCTTACCTGGTTATGATTGCCATGGTGGGACTTTTTTGGGAGGTCAGATTATTTATCCCTTTAATTCTTACGGGATTTATTTTTACTTCCTATCAATTTAAAAATACCATATCCGTATAATGAGTTTATTGCACCCCTATTATATCATTGCAATCATCTATATGTTGATTTACAGTTTTCAAGAAGTATATTCTGGGAAAACGAATAAACAGGCACTTTATATTTTAGCAATATATCTTGTTATTATTGCAGGGTTTCGTGATGATGTAGGGCCGGATTATGGAAGTTATATAGGGATCTATGTATATTCGGATACAAAAGATTATCTGAGTATCTTTCTTTCTGCACTTTCCATAAAAGGGCCACAGGTTGTGGAGCAGGAATGGCTCTATGTTTTGATTAATAAGATTCTTCTCAATATTTTTGATGCCCCCTTTTATATGCTGACTTTTGTAATTGCAGCATTGGTGACATTTTTTAAAACAAAATTTGTTGAAGAGAATACCCATTATCCCTTTACCTTTTTACTTTTTGTCTTTATTCCGGGATTCTTTATTGGAGAGAGTGGTCAGATCAGACAAAACTTAGGATGTTTCATGGCATATTGGGCAATTAGGTATATAAAAGAACGGAATCTGTGGATGTACCTTTTATGGATCTACCTCGCGGCGGGTATCCATAATGTTTGTTATCTGATGCTTCCAATGTATTGGGTAGCCAGGATTCCACTGAATAAAATGTGGATGCTTCTTTTTATTCTGATATCAGTATTTCTCTCTCCATTTGAGGTCTATCGTTACTTTGGAGATTTATTGGGAAGTATGGCGAAAGAAAATACCTTGGTAGATGGTTTCAACGGTTATGTTAATGAGTCTGTAGAAAGGTTGAATGGTGGATTTGGAATTCCGGAGGCTATGTTGGCTATTTGTACAGCCTTCCTCTTTATTTTTGATACGAAAATGAAAGAGAAATATCCTTATTATGAATACCACCGAAATTATACTGTAATAGGAATCTGCTTTTATTTTATCTTTAGAAATAACCCTATCTTTTCATCCAGATTAACGGGGACTTTCCTGGCGTTTTCTTATATTCTAATTCCGAATACCATGTTTGTGGTTTCTAAAGGAATGAGGACCGCAATACATAGCTTCATTATATGTTTGGTGATTTTTAATTTTGTGGTATTTTCCATGTTTAAAAACATTACAGCAGGAAGATTCACGATAGATCTTTATCATAACCATATTCTTCCGTAAGGTGGTTCTATATTTTATCATATATGGCTGAACAGAAAAATAGAATATTGGTTTTAGATGGTTTAAGAGGGCTTGCTATTTTGTTGGTCTTTCTTTTCCATGGATATTATATTTGGGGAAAAAATTACCCTTTTGGAGATTTGTATAAAGATAATATCCTTGTCAAATATGGAGATCTTGGAGTGCAGCTTTTCTTTCTGATATCCGGGTTTGTCATTCTGATGTCTATGGAAAAAACACCCGGTTTTATTCAGTTTATTAAAAACAGATGGGTGAGACTTTTTCCAAGTATGCTAATCTGTTCCTTGATGATCTATTGTACTGCCGGATTCTTTTCTGAAAGACCTTTGGGGGTTCCAGAGCTTAAATCATTGCTTCCGGGAATATTATTCGTAGACGAAGGGCTGCTTGAACGTATTTTTAAAACAGATTTTCCCGTTTTAGAATCATCATTCTGGTCTTTATATATTGAAGTGAAATTTTACGCTATTTTCGGGGCACTTTATTATCTGTTTAAAAGAAATCTGGCGTTGCTGGGAATCTTTATCATTTATCTGGTGGCTGTTTCTTACCAGATCCTGGAATTTCACCATTTGCTTCCTTTGGAGTTGTTGAAGTTTAAAGCTTACATTGGAAATTTTGTGTATTTTGGATGGTTTGTTGCAGGAGCGTTAATCTATATTTACTATAAGGAAAGGGATAAAAGATATCTATATGCCTTTATTATTGCTACAATATGTGCGATGTTCTATATGTACAGACTTCAGGACATGACGAGAAATGTATACCTTCTCATACTGGTTCTTATTTTTGTGGGAGCGTTATTTTGGGATAAGATGGAACGTTTCTTTTCTATGAGGCTATTTACTTTTATTGGCTTTGTGAGTTATCCTATTTATTTGCTGCATGAAAATATGATGATCGCATGGATGGTGAAGATTGATAAACATATTCCTGTTCCCTATTGGCTGTTGCCCATTATTTCTTTTTCGCTTGTTATTCCTATCGCCTATCTCGTGGCAAAATATATTGAACCCCCGATTCAGAAAAAATTAAAACTTTTGCTTAAAAATATAAAATAAAGAAACGGTATAGATGCCGTTTCTTTTATTTAAATACTTGTTCAATGTGTCTTTATTATATCCTCAATCCGAGATGCTGTATCGCTTAATTATAGGTAAGTCTTTCATTGCTAGTGTAGTGTTAAGTGTTTTTTAACCTTTTGGTGTATTTTTTGATCCTGTGTTAATTATTTTTCAATTATAAAATAATAATATTAAATAATTCGTTTAATAATTGATTTATGTCATAATTAATGGTCTGTTATATAGCTTTTTTATATCAAAAGTATAGGGGTGTACTTGTGTTTATATAAAAAATCAGTGACATGGAAGAATCAATATTAAAAAAAATGGGGGCAATTATTTGCCTTGTCTTGGTATGTAACTACTCTATCCAGGGTATGGGGCTGAAAGAACAAACGAGCTCAATCGGAAAATTTCAAAAAAAAGTTCAGGATACGATAATAAAACCTTCGGAGAAGGTTGATAAAACAGCAAGAAAAGCTGATTTTAATGATTTGAGAGACTGGACAAAAGCACCAAACAGCTATCTTTTCGATCCAAGTCAGAATAATGAAGGCTTATATGTTCCTGTGAAAAAAGCTTATGCAATGTGGCAACAGGATAAGATTATTGGGCCTTCAGGAATTCCTGCCGGACAAGTTACAGCAGATGTTCTTTGGGAAGATAATCCCGGACTGATAAAGTCGGGGGTAGGGTACCTTCTTGAAATAATAGGCTCTGGAGAGAATGCGAAAATAAAAATTCCCATCAATAAATCGAAAGAAGGGAATGCTGTTGTAGCTTTAAAAGTCAATGGTGAGATCTTCTGGTCATGGCATATCTGGGTTACCGATAATCCAGCGAATGGTTCCACTTACAAAAGTTTTACAAAAGTATCAAGACAAAGAAACAACGGAACGGTTGAATTGATTCCCGATTTTGAATGGGGATGGATGGATCGAAACCTGGGGGCCATCGGAAACTCAATCACAGCAACAGAGTGGAATAAAAATGGTGGACTCCTATACCAATGGGGAAGAAAAGATCCTATCCCGCCTTTAGCTTTAAAAGGAGATGACTTTTATGAAGTTTCAGGATCAATAGGGAGGGTGAGGCACAGAGGAGCCAAAAATTTTACGGGTGCTGTCAAAATTGATGACCTTAGAAAATTTGTTCTGCTTTCCAATGCGGAAGTTAGTAATAATATGAAGCTTTCAATAAAAAATCCGTTAAGCCTTATTTATGTGAATAAAGATGATAATTCAGGGCCCGCTTACTATAATAACAATGCAGCCTTGATGGTCAATTGGTTTGGACGATCTGCAACTATTCCGGATTCACAGCTTTCAGAATTAAATTTATGGTCAGACAATGCTCAGGGAAAGGTAAGTGCAAATTATAATGATGATAGTAATGCTAAACCTTATCAGGATAAATCGTCCTATGATCCTTGTCCAAACGGGTGGCGAATTCCTTCTATGCTGGTTGCTAATTTAGCCTCTCAATCCTATGTAGATGATGTGAGATTAGACTTTTCACCATTTGGAGTAAGAACGAATATGGGGAAGAATACTTTTGAAGCCAATAAATATCACGTGATAAAGCCAACGGATACTAATACACCGAACTATATGAAAGGTTTTAAATTGTATGTCAATACAGGCTTTGATCTATCCAATGTGAATGGTTTTAATATGGGGCTTTTTCCAGGAACGGGGCAACTAGGGCTTACAGTTCATCAGGGACAATATACGGATCAGCATCATATTGGTTTATGGACAGCTACCATGGCCAAACATTTTGATAATACTCCGGTTGTCGGAGCTCGTGCATTGTTTATGGTTCCGGATAAAGATCAGCCTGATATTCCGGATGCTGCTTTTCCGAATGTGAAAGGACGATACTGGTATATGCCGTTGGCTGCCGGAGAAACTTCTGGTGCTAATGCTTGCCGCTGTATAAAAGATCCGTTGTATGTGTTGGACGGCTATGATTTCCCACCAGAATATTTGCCTGCCGTTGTTGAATTTAAAGACGGAATTAATAATCCGAATACCTATCAGGTAGTGAAAAATACTACCATGACCACTCTTGATATTCCAATAAGTAAAGCATTTTCTGTTCAAAGTCAAATGTTAAATAATAAAGAGATTCTTTCTGCGTCGAGTTTTAATAATTTGAAAGCAAATGTTCTCTGGAGTACAAACGCTGGGTTAATCAGTAAAGTGACAATTCCTGGCGGATCACCAATTTCATTAGAAGGAATTTCAAATACGAAAATTCAGGTTACAATTAATCCCAATCAAAGTGGAAATGCAGTAATTACTCTGCATAATGGAAGCATTACAAATCCTGTATATTGGAGCTGGCATGTTTGGGTTACAGATACTCCGGTTACTTCCATCCCTTATACGACAGAATTACCCAATACAGCAGTTACCAATTATGTGAATTATGTTGATAAAGGAGCATCACCCTTACAAACAGAGTTTATGGACAGAAACCTGGGAGCAACAGATGCTTTTCCGGTAGTTGCCAATCCATTAACACCTACAGCAGCTGAACTTGCAAGAATCAGAGCTTCAACCGGAATGCATTATCAATGGGGAAGAAAAGATCCTCTCCCAACTTTTCAATATGCAGATAACAGAGGCTCGTTTAATGTGTTTTTAGGAACAGCAGGAGCGGATGGAACAGTGACTTATTCTCCTTTAACGGTAGCCACTTATAATAATCTGGCAGGAAGTTATATCGTCCCGTTTAATACCTATACAAATTCAGCCAATGCAAACGTGTTACCAACAGACAAAATTGCAGATAAGGTTTCAAAAGTTGTAATGTATTCAGTGAAGAATCCTTTAGTTTATATGATTCCAAGTACTTTTGCAGCTTACAACAGTGCTACACCAAATTTTACAAACGGAACAGATTGGTTGGCAGATGAGCCTAATTTAGCCCCGGACAGATGGGGAAGAGGAACTACAAAATCCCCTTTTGATCCTTGCCCGGAAGGATGGCGAATTCCGGATCTTACAGGTGTTTCTATTACTGCAAATCAGGATTTTGGGATTTCTCCATGGTATAAAAAAGGCAAAAATGTAGCAACAGCATTTAGCGTACTTACCGATTATTTAGGAACAAGAGTTAGGAATCCCAGCACAACTTCTACTATAGGGTATGCTTTTAATGACCCATCTTATACAGTGGGAAGTTATCCAAATTCAGGATCCAGAGGTTTTAGAAGTGTCATTACCAATCAAAATGCAGCAGGAAGCTATAATACGATTAATTTCCAATATCCGGGGATCTGGACTGGTGCTTTGTTATCAAATTATATAGGAAGACCTATCAATATTCTTTGGGATGCTGCTTCTAATGCAAACCGGATGCTGGCATTCCATGATAATAATGACCCTTATTTCGGAATGAATTGCAGATGTGTGAAAATAAAATTGGATGCCAATGGAAATGAATTAGGCCCCATTCCTAAAGATCAGGTTACAGCTTTACCAGCTACGATAAATGGGATTCCCAAAGATTTAATTACACTCAATGCAAGATTTGTTAAAGGAAAAAAATAAAATAGTAAAATTACAGAGTACGATCATCAAAAAATGCCGGTTCATTGTTGAGCCGGCTTTATTGTTTGTTTCTATGGTTTAAAAAAGGAATTTACTTCCAGATAATGGATTGTTCGTATTAAAAAAAGGAAATATATGCCTTTGGATAAGTGTAAATTCATAATTTTAGCACTTGTAAAAATTAGGAAAAGATGCAGTACCGTTTGTTCTTTCCTTTTTGCGGATTTTAAAAATACACTATGAGGTTAGAAAAATTTGTGCAACATTTTAATATTAAGATCTTTATTTATTTTTTGATCGCTATTACAGCAATTTACACCCTTGCTTTTACCCTTGCTTTTAATCTTAAAGACGATGGATATATTCTGGCAGACTGGTTGATCAACTATGAAGACGGAGGTTTCAAAAGAAGAGGACTGTCCGGAAGTTTCTTTTTTATTCTTCAGGATATAACAGGGCTCAGTCTTAATTATATTGTCTACTTCTTTCAGTTTCTTATCATTTCATTGTTTTTTGGGTTGTATACAAAACTTATTAGATATAAGGTGACAGACTTGCTTTATCTCTCACTCTTATTGTCATCCATTGGGTTTGTAGGGCTTTTGAACACTGTAACTTATGTAGGGAAAAAAGAATTCATCGTATTTCTTTTGTTTACTTACTTTGTTTACCTTCTGGATCATGATAAATTGTCAAAATATAAAGAATATGTTTTCTGTTTATTTCTTTTTATAAGTACACTTCTGCATGAGGTTACCCTCTTTTATATTCCTTATTTTGCCATTGCACTGTATTTGAAAAATGGGAAGTTGGAGATCAAAAGATATATCAAGTATTTCCTGGCGGCCTCTATTCCTGCTGTTGCAATTATTGTGTGGGGGAAAAATGTGAATGAGGGAATGTCACTGGAAATCCTGAGCAGAAGGGGAGTGCATCCTACTTATGGTATTTTCTATTGGAATATTGATGAAAGACAATATATTAAAGAACATCTTAACGAATATCTGCTTTACTTTATCAGCTTAGGAATAAGCGTACTTCATATCAGCTATTATTTAAAATATCTAAAAGGCCGAAAGATTTTATATATTTTATTAATCGGAGCCTTTCTCTTTTCATTTCCACTGTTTTATCTGGCTATAGACTGGGGAAGATGGATGTATATTCATATGATGCTCATGATTATTCTTTTGGCTATGATGTTGAAAAAAGGAGACTCTATATATGTCTATGAGCCAATAATTATTAATCGGAAATTTTATATAACAATGGCTATTATACTGCTGTCTCTGCTGTATAGAGTTGAAATGTCCGGAAAGGGCTTCACCTTCGAGGGAATACTCTACAGACTTTTTGTTGCTCCGCTGGAATTGTTAAATAAAATGTGATTTCAAAAAGTATATAATAAAAAAGCTTTACTTTTGCAAAAAATTTTTTTTAGAATGTCGAAAAATTTAGTAATCGTAGAGTCCCCGGCAAAGGCAAAAACTATTCAGAAATATTTAGGTAAGGATTTTGAAGTGAAATCCAGTTTCGGGCATATCCGGGATTTACCTAAAAAAGGAATGGGAATAGATCTTGCCACCTTTAGTCCTGATTACGAAGTTTCAGCAGACAAGAAGAAATTGGTAACAGAATTAAAGGCTGCAGTAAAGAAAGCAGAGATGGTATGGCTGGCTTCCGATGAAGACCGCGAGGGAGAAGCTATTGCATGGCACTTAGCAGATGAATTGAAACTGAAGCCCGAAAACAGAAAAAGAATTGTTTTCCACGAGATTACTAAAAATGCCATTCTAAAAGCAATTGAAAATCCAAGGGATATTGATCAAAACTTAGTAAACGCTCAGCAGGCAAGAAGAGTGTTGGACAGAATCGTGGGTTTTGAAATGTCTCCGGTTTTATGGAAGAAAGTGAAACCAGGATTATCTGCAGGAAGAGTACAATCCGTAGCCGTAAGATTAATTGTTGAAAGAGAAAAAGAAATCCGTGAATTTGTCCCTAAAGCAAGTTTTAAACTAGACGGAATCTTCTTGAATAATACAGCACAGGAAATTGCAGCTAAACTTAAAAAAGACTTTGAAAAAGAAGCAGAAGCTGAAAAATTCCTAGAACAGGCAAAAACTACAGAATTTAAAGTTCTGAATGTAGAAACAAAGCCTGGAACACGTTCTGCATCCGCTCCTTTTACCACTTCTACATTACAGCAGGAAGCTTCATCAAGGTTAGGATACAATGTAACCAATACCATGCGTCTGGCTCAGAGACTATACGAAGAAGGGTTCATTACTTATATGAGAACAGACTCCGTAAACCTTTCTCAGGAAGCTATTGAAGGTGCTAAAAAACAAATTATTTCAGAATATGGAGCAGAATATTCTTCTCCAAGAAATTATACTACAAAATCAGCTTCTGCACAGGAAGCTCACGAAGCCATTCGTCCTACAGATTTTGGTGTAAAGAGCATTGGTGATGCACAGTTGAATAAACTGTATCAATTGATCTATAGAAGAACATTAGCTTCTCAGATGGCGAATGCTAAAATTGAAAAAACAGTTATTGAGATCGGAAATGCTTCACTTCCACATCATTTTGAGGCACAAGGAGAAGTCATCATCTTTGATGGTTTCCTAAAAGCTTACGGTATCGTGAAAACTGATGAAGAAGATGAAGAAAACAATGAAAAACTATTGCCAAAAGTAAAAGTTGGTGAAGTATTGAATTATAAATCCATTACGGCCACAGAAAAATTCACAAGACCAAGTGCAAGATATACGGAAGCCGGATTGGTTAGAAAATTAGAAGAATTAGGAATTGGTAGACCTTCTACTTATGCTCCAACAATTCAGACCATCCAAAACAGAGAATATGTGGATAAAAGAGAAATCGAACCACATACTCGTGAAGTCATCAAAATGTCTTTAGTGAATGACAAGATTAAGAAAGTCGTTTTAGATGAGAAGTTTGGTGGTGATAAAAATAAATTTGTTCCTACAGATATAGGAGAAGTTGTAAATGACTTCTTAACAGATAATTTTAGAGAGATCCTTGATTATGGTTTTACAGCAAGAGTAGAAGAAAGCTTTGACGAGATTGCAAGCGGAGACCAGAAGTGGAAGGAAATGATGACCAATTTCTACTCAAAATTCCACCCAAGAATTGAAGATGTAGAAGAAAATGCAGACCGTGCAACTGGAGACAGACTTCTGGGAGTTGATCCAAAGACAGGTAAAAATGTTCATGCTAGAATCGGAAGATTTGGAGCAATGATCCAGATCGGAGAAACAGATGATGAGGAAAAGCCAATCTTTGCTTCATTAATGACAGGGCAGAATATTGCGACTATTACCTTTGAAGAAGCATTAGAGCTGTTTAAGTTGCCTTTCGAACTGAATGACTTTGAAGGAAACGCTGTTTCTGTAGGAGTAGGAAGATTCGGACCTTATGTAAAATGGGGGGAAACTTTTATCAGTATTCCAAAAGGTGAAGATCCACTTTCTGTAGATCAAAACCGTGCTGAAGAGATCATTAACGAGAAGAAAAAGGCAGACGCTCCGATTGCTACTTATAAAGGGGAACCTGTAACCAAAGGATCAGGAAGATTCGGGCCGTTTATCAAGTATAAAGATATCTTTGTGAATGTTCCGAAGAAATATAATTTTGATAATCTTTCTCAAAGTGATATCAATGAACTGATTGATGCAAAACTGGAAAAAGAAGCCAACAGATATATCCAGCAATGGGAAAAAGAGAAAATCTCCCTTGAAAACGGAAGATGGGGGCCATTCATCAAATTTGGAAAAGCAATGTTCAAGATTCCAAAGAAAAGTGATGAAACCAAATACGATGCAGAAGAATTGAAAGAAATTTCTCTGGATGAGGTTAAAAAATGGATCACAGATCAGGATAAAAATGCTTTCGCAGAGAAGAAAAAACCTGCTGCTAAAAAGGCAACAACTACAAAGAAGACTACAGCTGCTAAAAAGCCAGCGGCTAAGAAGAAATAATAACAAAAACCGGTCATTCTGTGACCGGTTTTTATTTGAGATTTTCTGAAAATTAAGTCTATTGTTTAGAATTTTCTAAGCATATTGATCATGAAACTACTTTAATTCTTTAGCAGTCATTATTCTTTCATTAATAATGTTTCCCCAGAGTTTAAAATCAGAAACCGTAAAAGAACTATTTGATGTAATTCTTTCGGAATTTTTTCTGAAATAAAAATCATAAGACCCACCAACAATACCTTTGTTCGGTATATACAGAAACCGATCTATTCCACGATATTCATTGTAGCCATCATGTTCCCACCAGCCATCAAATGTCCAAAACTGATAAGCCTTATCTCCTTTTATCAGATACTCTTTAGAAAAATAATTTCTAACAGTATATAGTTCATCCATTAGTCTGATTTTATTATTTACAGTAGGATCCATGATAAAATCCTTGTTGGGAAACTGATTCTTAAAGCTTGCTTCCATTTCCTTTATCGTGACTTTCTGTTCAGATGTATTAATTGTTCCATACGAAGAGGTAAGTGGAAATTTTAAACTCCCAATACTAAACAATTCTGTTAAACACATTTTTGAAATATAATAAGTCTCATTTTCCTTTTTGACTAATTGGTATTCCAATGTCTTCTTTTCCGGAACGTTACTTATTTTCCAATCTGTTGCTATACTTCTGATTTGATCATTCGATAAAATTCTATCCTTGATATCTTTAAAGTTGATAATTTGCCAGTTTTTCCCCCTTTCATCTAATCCCGGCAGAACTTTTTCATTCAGATCTGGCAGAACAGTAATAAGCAAAATTGTACTTTTAGAAACAAATACATTATAAACATTGATGTCTTTTTTGATATCATATAGCTCATGAGTATCCAATGTATATTCATGAACAGGAAACTTCGATTTTAGATCATCTAAAAGAATATACTTTTGAGAGAAAAATAAATTGAAGCTAAAGAGTAGAATAAATAAAAAAGGTTTTGTTTTCATTTGTCTTATTTTTATGGACATTTTGTTCCCTTGTGCTTTCCAAGAGTGGTATCTCTTTCATTTCTATTTAATTGATTTTCTGTTGAAGTCATAGTAGTTATTCCGGCTTTTGCCATCGCTTTTGCAGTTTCTATAGGAAGGCTGCTATTATAAGTAGTCAATATATTTTGTAGTGTTGTTAAAAATCCGCCTACTTGCTGGTGTCCCTCTATAAAAGTGTATCTATTAACCATTGTTCCATCAGCTGCATAATCGTAACCTACAATTACACTCGGATACTGAGTTTGAAAAGTTTCAGTTCCTAGTCTAAACTTTTCATAATCTAAATAGGCATGAACGGCTTCATGATACATAGTTACAAGTATATACTCTTTTGTTGCATTTTTTAGTACATTATCATTTAAATTTATCACGGCTTTGAAAGTTCCAAATTCACTTGAGTATGATGAAAAAGTAGTTCCATCTACATCCCCTAATCCACTTTTAGCTTTAAAGGTAATGTTATAATCTTTACTATTACTGAAAATATTCTTCATAGCTTTACTTATGTCATTTTTTAAATTTGGTAATAATCCAACAAGGCTTTGTGCGCATGGATATTTTTTTTAACTATCAAGGATTTCTTTATTAGGATTTTCATCTTCCAGATAATCCGGGAACTTATGTTTAGAACCATCTCCGGACATTGCGTTTCCACCGCCGCCAAAATGCATATTTTCAGGTTCTTTCCATTGGGCATCTTTCCACCAGTCTCGTCCAGGGAAGAGGTACCCAAAACCGCCGCCACCGCCGGAGAAAACATTGAACTTAATAATAGTAATTTCCTCTATGTCGTTCACCCGTATATATTTCTCTTTAGCAAATTTCCCCATAGGGGTAGGGTTTTTAGGGTATAGATTATCTACTGCATCCTGAAGCGTTGCTATTACACCCAATGTTACAGGATCATTATTCTGCACAACAGTAAACTGTACATAATCTCTGTTGGGAGAGACAATACCATGAATAAATGCCGTTACCTGATCACCCTGTAGAATAGGAAAAGCAATCGCCTTAGAATTATTTCCATAGGTATAGGTAGATACATTATAAAAAGGTCTTCCAAAATCACGATAAAAATCCTGTCCTAAAGCAGCATTGTTTTTAAAAAACGCTTCTATGGTTTCTCTGAATGGTGTTTTATAGCTCACCGGAGATAGAGGAATGTTGATCGTAGTATTGTAAGTGCCATTCTTTTGAGCAACCAGTTCGGTTTCCTGCTTGTTCTGCGCTCTGAATTCGGGATCAGATTGAGCTTTTTCTTCAAACTTTAAGAACATTTCAATAGGAACTCTGAATTGGGTTTGTTCCTCTTTGGGAAGCACTTCATCTTCCGTTCGGCAAGAGTTTAGAGTAAATGTCAGCACTGCAAGCAGAGCCAACCGGAGAATAATTTTTTTCCTCATAAACATTTGTTGTTTCTATTGTTAATTACAATTCATTATCACTAATTGGTGATAATTGTTGTAATATTATTAAAAGTTTCAGTTATTTGCAACAAAAAAATTAAAGGCAGGGAAAAATTAAAAACGCATTTGTGATACAAACAAAAGATAAAATTAACACTTGCCAAAAAGAAGTAATATTAATTATATAATACAAGGCCGTTAACAAATAGTGTTAGCGGCTTTTTTTATAAATAAAAGTCTCTACAAGATTTCCTGTTGCAGCGTTTTTTTGTATGTTTGTTAGATCAAGCAATTATTAAACTATTACACTTTCAAGTTAAAATATGGATTTTGAAGACTTTATCATTTCACCAAGAAATTTTAAAACAGAAAGCTGGCAGATTGGAAACCGAATTACAAAAGATATAAAAGAAGACAGTATTGTTCTTTTATTTGTGTCAGATTACAGAGGAGCGGGTGGCGATGCAGAGGTGCAGGATTTTACAGCGGTCAGAAAAGAATTTTATAAACTTTCACAATTGGATTTTGAGATTCCGATTGTGGATCTTGGCGATTTGGTTTCAGGAAAGTCTGTACAGGATACCCATTATATTTTACAGGAAGTTCTATCAGCTTGTCATTATAAAAGAGCACTTCCGGTCATTATCGGTGGATCGAACGATTTTGCTTTTTCGCTGTTTTCAGCACTGAACTTCCATCAGAAAAGTATTAATTATACTCAGATTAGTAATATTATTTCTCTTAAACAAGGAGAGGAAATTAACGAATATACTTTCTTGGGGAAAATTTTCGGAGCGAAGAATTTTTCCATTAAAAATTATCATCATTTAGGCTATCAGAAGCATTTGAACGAAATGGATTCTGTACGATTGATCAAAGAAGTGGAATTTGATATCATTCGCTTAGCTGAAATGATGAATTCCACTGAAAAAACAGAACCTTTCTTCAGAAAAGCTGATCTGGTTACGGTAAATTGTGATGCTATAGAGAGTTTCAGTGAAGCATTCTCGATGAATCCACAAGTAAATGGACTGAACAGGAGAGAAATTTGTGCCTACATGAAAGAAATCGGATTGAGTGAAAATCTGAAAACAGTAGGAATCTTTAATTATAACATCTATTCGGAAAATAAACTGAACCATCAGCTATTGGCACAAATGCTTTGGTATTTGATTGAAGGAATTAATATTCAACAGTCCCATCCCAAAGAAAGACAGTATGAGTTGTTTTATGTCTTAATTGATGACAGACAATTTGCATTTAAGCGTGATACTTTCAGTAATTTGTGGTATTTTGGTGACGATGAAAATATAGAGAATTGTGTTCCTTGCTCAAGAAAAGATTTTGATGATGCTAAAAAAGGCTGGTTGAATACAAGACTGACGAAATTTTAATGTATGACAAAGATTCCCTCAAGAATTTCCATCATTGTTCCCGTTTATAATGTCGAAAATTATTTGACAAAATGTCTCGACTCTCTGGTGAATCAGACTCATCAGGATATTGAGATTTTAGTAGTAGACGATGGAAGCAAAGATAATTCCGGGAAAATCATTGAAAATTATGCAGCGAATTACCCTGATAAAATAAAAGCTTTTACCAAGGAGAATGGAGGATTGAGTGATGCCCGAAACTTTGGATTAGATAAGGCGACAGGAGATTATATTGGTTTTGTAGACAGTGATGATTATGTTACAGAAACAATGTTTGAAGAAATGTTTATGCTGGCCGAAAAATATCAGTCTGAAATAGTAATTTGTAATATCCAGAAAGTGGATGAAAATGGGCAGGTAACCCAAAAACTAACCCAAATTCCTAATTTGCCAGAAAAAATAAAACTAGAAGACTACTTCTCTGTCTTTTCGGATATCAGTTATTTTGCCTGCAACAAATTGTTTAAAAAAGAACTTTTTGATCATAAAAGATTTAAAAAAGGAGTTCATTTCGAAGATATTCAGCTTATTCCACAGTTGTTATTGGAGTGTGAAATGATAGCGCAAACGCAGAATTTTCACTATCAATACCTTGAACGTACAGATTCTATTACAAAAACTCATACGGAAAAGGGGCTTGATATTCTGAAAGCAGTACAGGATGTAGAAAGTGTATTTAGCCAATCCAGATACGCTCATAAAGAAAAAGAACTCAAAAACTTTCAAATCTTTGAAGGAGTGTATTCTTTTCTCGCTTATCTGGCTTTTGTAAAAGACGAAAAAATGTTTTACAGTATGGCTGATAAGCTCTCTGTTTTCATAAGAGAAAGACAAATAAAAATTCAAGATATATTGAACTATAATCGTTTTGGTACAAATTATCTTTTATCTTTGCCAGTGAAAAAAAAGATTTTTTATCTATTATTTTTTGCCGGACAGAAAAAGTTGATAAGAAAATTGATATAAACACAAATGTAAGTGCTATTGTTTCGGACAGTAGAACATGATGAAGGATATCACCATCATCAGTCTAATGGGAGAGATAATGTGTACTGGATAAGAAAAGAATGAAAAACTTTGAATTGTTCTTAAGCGGATCGGGAATACCTATTTTCTATGTAAAAATAGGACTAGGCTTCGTATTTTCCTTTTTAATTACTTTTTTCTCCATACCTACTATTGTTAAGATCTCCAGAAGGAAGAACCTTATGGATGAACCGGGTGTCAGAAGTTCACATCTTAGAAAAATCCCAAATCTTGGAGGAATTGCCATTTTTTATTCTATTGGAATATGTGCCTCTATTTTTGCTTACGAGCTGTTTGATCTGTATAAATTCCTATTTGCATCCCTCATAATCCTTTTATATATTGGAGTAATGGATGATATTGTAGTCATGAGAGCTTATAAAAAACTTGTGGCCCAAATCTTAGTATCTTCATTGATTGTTATTGGTTCAGATATCAGAATCAGAAGTTTATTCGGGATATTCGGAGTATACGAATTAGGTTATATTGTGAGTGTGCTATTCAGTATTGTTACTTTTATCATTCTTATCAATGCTTTTAACTTAATTGACGGGATTGATGGGTTAGCAGGTGGATATTCTGTAATTTGTAGTGCCCTGTTTGGGATAAGTTATTATAGATTGGGGGAATATAACTATCCGTTAGTTGTTTTGTCAGTCGTAATTATAGGAACTGTTTTGGCATTTTTGTATTATAACTTATCAAATTACAGAACCAATAAAGTCTTTATGGGAGATACAGGATCCATGCTTTTAGGATTTCTGTTGGCCTTTACTTCGATTTGTTTTATAGATATTTTTATTGATAAAAAGCTTGCTGGTGTACCTAAATACCATTTACAATCCGCTCCGGTCGTGGCTGTGGCAATTCTGATCTTACCCATTGTAGACACGCTGAATGTAATATTTGTAAGACTTTACAATAAAAAATCACCTTTTGATGCAGATAAAAACCATATTCATCACAAGCTCCTAAAATTAAATCTTACCCATAGAAGATCCACATTTTATATTATTGTCTATTACTTAATGATTGTGACAGTAGCCTATTACCTAAGACATACCAATGTAAACCTCTTACTGTTGATCATTGTTTTGTTGGGCTTTATGGGGGCATATTTACCAGATTTGATATATCGATTAAGAAATAACAAAAATTAACAATTAAATATTACTTTTGTAAACAATATTCAAACATGATGAAGAACTTTAAGTATTTATTTTTAATATTATTACCTTTTTTACTTACCTCGTGCATCACAACAAAGGATGTAAGATATTTACAGCCGAGTGAAAGCCTTGTTATCAATGAAGAAGGCCTTGTTCCCTACAATATTCCTGTCTACAGGATTACCAAAAATGATATGCTTAACCTCAATATCGTGACTACGCCAAAAGGAGATGCAGCACAGTTTTACTCTGCATACAATACCTCAGGCGGAACAGGCGGTGGAGCAGTAAGCAATACCGTTACTTCATCAGGCGGAGGAAGCTCTACGATGGGAGGAAATGTCAATTTCTATTTTAATGGATTGAAAGTAGATAACAACGGAGATATTAATGTTTTCGGAATAGGATACGTTAAAGCAGAAGGAAGAACCCTTGATGATGTAGCAAAAGAAATCCAGACTAAAGTCAATGAGAATTTCCAGGAAGGAAAAGCCGAAGTAAGATTAAATACAGATGGAATTACCTATTATGTACTTGGAGATGTAGAAACTACAGGGATGTCGGGAGAGAAAGTCGCTCATAAAAACACCCTTACGATTACCGAAGCATTAGCTATTAATGGAGGTTTGAACAGAACCATAGATAAGAAAGAAATTGTAATCCACAGAAAACTTCCGGAAGGAATTAAGATTGCTAAAATAGACCTTACCCGTGAAGATCTAATGAATTCTCCTTTCTATTATATACAAAATGGAGATGAAATCTATCTTAATACCAGAAGAAAAAGCTTGAACGGATTCGGAAAAGATCCTATCCAGACCCTACTTACTGGTGTGACAGCAATTACAACTGCATTAACTCTATATACAATCCTACAAAGACTTTAATCCCATGATTCCAGGAAAAGATACCGCAGTAGGACAAAGCGAAGCCCCAAAAGAGAAGTATGGGACTTTTGCATTATTTAATCTCGAGCACTTTTTAAGAAGATTGCTTAAAAACTGGTATTGGTTTGCTTTTATGTTCCTGATTGGCTATGCCATATCTTGGGTGTATAGTAAATATTATGCACAGAATGTATATGCCTCAGACCTGTCTTTGAGTATTTCCAATAGTACTTCAAGCTATTTTAGCCCCAACCAGTCTATCAACTTTATCTGGGGACAGAGCGGAAACCAAGATGGAGTGTACCTAAAGAAAATGCTTTTTTCAAGATCTCATAATGAGTATTTGGTGAAAGAATTAAGCCTTTATATAAATTATTCCACTAAAGGATTTGTAAAGTCCACTTATCTGGATAAGAATGATTCCCCGGTTTTTCTTGAAATTGATAAAAAGCACCTTCAACAGGTTAATTACCCAATTACATTATTGCCTAAAAGTAATGGCTCTTATGAAGTTGTATTGCCAGAAGAAGGACAGTCTTCCAATTTATATAGTTATGAAATGGAAAGCTTTTACAATATCAAACCCTTCAATAGACCTGCAAATAAAATTATTAGGGTTAATGAGTGGTATAATTCTCCAAACTTAAGATTTAAACTGGTTCAGAACCCTGTTACTCCTAGTATCAAACTTGATAATATTGTTGTTAATTTAGTAACTATAAATCAAGGAGTTAATGATATTGTGTCTACCATAGGTGTTGGTTTTGATAAAGAAATTAGTACCATTATGATTATTACTAAAAAAGGGTATAATCTTAACGGTACCGTGAACTTCCTGAACAAATCGGTAGCCGAGCTTCAGAAAAAAAGACTTGAAGATAAAAATATTGTTAATAAAAATACAACCGTTTATCTGCAGGGAAGTCTTGATGGAATCCGTAAAAGACTGGATTCAGCAGCAGCTGTGCTGAACTATCTGAAAACATCAGAAAAACTTTATAATATTAAAGACAGAGATGAAAAATCTCTTGAAACAATAAAAGATCTTGAAGCCAAAAAAGCAGATTTTGTAAGTAAAATTACCTCTCTCAATAATATTAAGAGTACACTTCAGTCTCAAAACTTTGATAAAATGATTGCTACAAACGCCGCAGGTTTTGAAGACGGATTTTTTTCTGCTTCTGTAAGTGAACTTAAAGCTTTGTATACAAAAAGATCAGAATTAGCTCAAATTTATAAACCTACTTCCGAGCCAATGAAGGAAGTAAACAGGTTGATCAGTGAAGCTAAGGCAGGATCTTTTAATAGCTTGAAAAACTACTACACCAAATATTATGATGAGATCAATAAAATTGATCGTCAGGTTGCAAATGCTAATTCTGATTTAGCAACATATCCTGAAAAAGAAAGAAAATATCTAGATGCAGAAAGAGGCTATAATATGATCGAAGCTACATACAATAGCTTGTTGACCAGACAAAATGAAGCCCGTTTAAATGTAGCAACCAATCAGTCTGATGTGAGCGTAATTGACCCTGCTAAGAATATTGGACAAGGGCCAGTGAGTCCTAATATAAAAATGACAAAAGCAGGAATAATAGGTGGAATGTTATTCCTTCCAATACTATTTATCCTGATTGGCGAATTGCTTGATAATAAGATCAGAAACATTAAAGAATTATTAGGAGTAACAAAAATTCCTCTTCTTGGAGTAATCGGAAACAATAGCAGCGAAAATATGCTTACTGTTTTGGAGCAACCTAAATCATCCGTTTCAGAGGCATTCCGAGGAATTAGAGCCAACATGAGATTCCTGATGAATAATGAAGAAGTAGGAAAAGGTAAGGTGATATTGGTAACCTCTTCTGTAGGTGGAGAAGGAAAAACATATATTTCTATTAACCTGGCATCTGTATTAGGATTAAGCGATAAGAAAACAATCCTTTTGGGGATGGATCTTAGAAAACCGAAAATCTTTGGGGACTTTAATATTGATAATAAATATGGTATCTCAAACTATCTTACAGGAGAAGTGAATATAGATCAAATTATTAATAAGACAAAAATTCCTAATCTGGATGTAGCAACTTCAGGGCCTATTCCTCCCAATCCTTCAGAATTGCTGATGAGCCAGAGAAATGTTCAGTTTATAGAAGAACTGAAAGGAAAATATGATTTCATTATTATAGATTCTCCACCGGTAGGGCTTGTAGCAGATTCTTATGAACTGATGAAATACTCTGATGCCAATATCTATGTGGTTCGTCATGAATACACTGAGAAGTATATGATGAAGATGGTTACTGAGAAATACCAGAATAATGAAATTGAACATTTAGGACTTATTTATAATGATTATAACACGAAGCAAGGATATGGGTATGGATATGGTTATGGCTACGGATATGGTTATGGATATGGATATTTTGATGAAGATAAAAATTACAAAGAACCGTTATTGATCAGAATACGGAACAAAATGCAGGTAATGTTTAACAAAAAATAAAGCCTTAAACCCTCATTCGATGGGGGTTTTTTTATACTTTGAGGATTTTCATTCTATGAAAAAAAGAATATTTTTGCCACTTTGCCGTTTACTTTATAACAAATTATGTTTTTTTGTTTATTTTTAACTAAACATTAAGATTATCATTAATATAAAAATGTTTTATATTTGCAAAAATTAAATTTTAAAATAACCATAAATCCATATTCTTTTATGAATAAAAAATTATTGTTTAGCTTCCTCGCCTTCCTTGGAGTGGTGAGTGTTAAAGCACAAAGAAACGAATTGGGGGTTCGTCTAGGTATGAGTAACCTAGTGGGTGATGTAGGGAGCACAAGTTATATTTTACAAAAGCCGTTGGATTTAAATAGAATGTCGGATTGGGGGATCCCGTTTTATGGAGGAATTTTATATAGATTTAATTTTAACCCGCACCAAACCGTTCGATTGGATTTAGGGTATAACCAGATTCAGTTTAGTGATAAAGCTGCAAAAGAAGAATATAGAAGAAATAGAAATGCATACGGGAAAAATAACGTATACGAAGCAAGTTTAGTTTTTGAATATAACTTTTTTCCGATAAATAATGAACAGATAAGTATGGTAAGCCCGTATATTTTTGGAGGTATTGGAGCTTTGATGTTTGATGCACCTAAAGCTAATTTATCACATGATTTCAGAAGAGATCCTGATGGTGTAGCACTTGCCCCAATCAATGAAACGGACTTTAAAACAACTACGGAATATTCATTAGGAAAAAAAGTTACCATGCATATCCCTTTTGGTGTAGGTTTGAAGTATAAATTTAACCATACTTGGGCTATATTTGCAGAAGCAACCTTCAGATATACTTTGACAGATCAGCTTGATCATAGTAAAATACTTCCTGAAGATATAAAAAGTTCCTTTAATGCCGATATCCTTGATCCGGCGACAGGAGGCTCTTTATTACAGTCTGGAAACTATTTTGCTGCTGCCAAAGAACGAGAAGGAGAGTTTATTAAAAAGAGAAATATTGGAGATGAAAGATCCAAAGACTGGATGAATACTTTCAGTTTAGGATTAACATTTTCGTTTGGAAGACCTCCATGTTATTGTGATTAATTAATATGTCGTTGATTAAAGATAAAATAAATTCTGAGAATTTACCAAAACACGTAGCCATCATTATGGATGGTAATGGGAGATGGGCTAAATCTCGTGGCGAAGAAAGAACCTTCGGTCACAAAAATGCCATTAATGCTGTAAGAAATGCGATTAATGCATGTAATGAGATCAATATCCCCTATTTAACACTTTACACATTTTCTTCAGAAAACTGGAGCCGTCCTACTGAAGAAGTAAATACCCTTATGAACTTACTGGTGGAAACCCTGTTGTTAGAAGCAGAGGAAATCTTCAGCAAAGGATTAAGAATGCATGTAATAGGAAATCTCGAAAAGCTGCCTACTTTAGTAAAAGAACAGCTGGAGCGTGTGGTAGAACTCACAAAAGAAAACACAAAAGGAAACCTTGTACTGGCTATTAGCTATGGCTCACAAAGCGAAATACTGAATGCTGTAAAAAATATCAGCTCAGACGTAAAAGAAGGAAAAGTAGATGTAGAGAATATAGATGAAAAATTATTCGAAAACTATCTCTACACCAAAGACTTTCCTCCTGTAGATCTGTTGATAAGAACAAGCGGCGAAATAAGAATAAGTAATTTCCTGCTTTGGCAGATTGCTTATGCTGAATTACAGTTTTTGAATGTTCTATGGCCGGATTTCACCAAAGATATTTTCTTCCAATGTATTGTTGATTATCAAAACAAAGAAAGAAGATACGGATTAACCGGAGAGCAGATACAAGGCCAATAAATTTTAAAGAAAAGAAAGACTCGATAAAATGAAGTTTAGACTATTACCCATCATTATGTTTGCTGCTTCTGCACATTTTTATGGACAAGTAACGCCACAAGACAGCACGAAAGTAAACAATGCTGTACATGCAGACAATGAGGTAGGTACCTATACACTTAAAGACATTGTTGTAGATGGGGTAAAAAAGTATACACCAGCTCAGATCCTTAGATTTACAGGCTTATCCAAAGGAGAAAGCGTGGATATCCCGGGACAGAAAATCAGTAATGCCGTTAAAAAACTTTGGGATACCCAATCTTTTTCTGAAGTGGAAGTATACGTTCAAAGCATTGAAGGACAGACTGTAGTTCTTAAATTCTATCTTCAGGATCTGAAGGAACTTGGAGAAGTGAAATTCAAGGGCAAAGGAATTGGGAAATCAAAAAGTGAAAAACTTGCTAAAGATAACAATCTGAAGCCTGGTACAAAGATTACTCAAAACTTGGTGTCAAGTCTTAAGGCAAACATCCCGAAAGACTATATTAAAAAAGGTTTTGCCGACGCAAAAATCAGTATCGAGGATAGAGTAAATGCCGGAGATCCTTCTTTGGTAGACTGGACTATCAATGTAGATAAGGGTAAGAGAATTAAAATCGACCATATCGAATTTGAAGGAAATACAAGTGTATCTGATAGTAAGCTTAGAAAAAAGGCTTTCAAAGAAACAAAACAAAAACGTTTCGGTATCGGAGGTATCTTGAAGTCTTCTAAATTCATTGAAGATAAATATCAGGAAGATAAACAAAGCCTGATCAGTTATTATAACTCCTTAGGATATAGAGATGCGAAGATCGTTTCAGACTCTGTATGGAGAAACAAGAAAAATAACTATGAGATCAATGTAAAATTGAATGAAGGTAAAAAGTATTATATCGGTGATATTACGTTCACAGGGAATACTGTTTATTCTACAGAATATTTACAGAGATTATTAGGATATAAAAAAGGAGATATCTACGATGCTGTAGGTTTCAACAAAAAAGTAGGTGAAGACGGAGGTAAGGAAGATGATTCCGATATCAAATCCGTTTACATGAACAACGGATACCTTTTCTCCAATGTTACACCGGTTGAAAAATCAGTGAACGGAGATGCCGTAAACCTGGAAATCAGAGTAAATGAAGGAGAACAGGCAACCTGGAATAAAGTAACATGGCAAGGGAATGTAACAACCCATGACCATGTAATTCTTAGAGCATTAAGAACAAAACCAGGGGAGTTATTCAAAAAAACTGAGATCAAAAGAACATACTTCGATTTAGCAGGGATGTCATTCTTCGATCCACAACAAATCGGACAGGATATTCAGCCAAACCAGGCAGACAATACTGTTGATATCAACTGGAAACTTGTAGAAAAAGGATCTTCTCAGGTTCAGTTACAAGCAGGTTACGGAGGGAATAGCTTCATTGGTACCCTTGGATTGACATTTAATAACTTCTCATTGAGAAACTTCCTTAAGTTCAAAGACTTTAAACCAGTGCCACAAGGAGATGGTCAGACCTTCTCCATTCAGGTACAGGCTGGGCAGTATTTCCAGAACTATGGAGTATCATTCGTAGAACCTTGGTTATTTGGAGCAAAACAAACCGCTCTTTCTGTAAGTTTGAATAACTCAAGAGTGAAATACAGTGACCAATTTGGAAATGCACAGAAACTTAATATATTCTCGGCATCAGTAGGTTTAAACAGACTTCTGAACTGGCCGGATGATTATTTCTCTCTGTACACAGGATTACAGTTCCAGAAATATGACTTTAATAACTATCCATTCCAATTTGGAGACGTTACAGAAAACTATGGAACGGCTAATAATTTTAGTATTAACCTAGGGTTAAGCAGAAACTCTGCAGGTATAGATCCAATTTTCCCGACAACAGGTTCTAATATTGAACTTTCTGCAAAACTGACTCCACCATATTCATTGTTTAGCAAAAAGAATTATGATGAGATGAAGCCTATTGATAAGTATAAGTGGATGGAATTCTATAAAATCAAGTTTAAGGCAGACGTTTATAACGAAATTGTCGGTAAACTGGTATTGAGATCTTCTGCTGAAATGGGATTCATGGATGGATATAATAAAAACCTGGGAGCTCCGCCATTTGAAAGATTCTATGTAGGAGGTACTGGATTATTTGGAGGTAGATATGACGGTCGAGAACTAATTCCTTTAAGAGGATATGATACGCAAAGTAACTCCGGAGGTGCAGCAGCAGATATTACACCACAAGGAGGAGGAACAATCTACAACAGATTTACGCTGGAATTAAGATATCCAATCTCATTGAACCAAACGGCTAAAATTTATGCATTGACGTTCGCTGAAGGAGGTAACGTTTGGAACTCATGGAGTAATTATAACCCATTCCAGTTGAAAAGATCAGTAGGGGTCGGAGTCAGAGTGTATATGGGAGCGTTCGGATTGATCGGATTCGACTTTGCTTATGGATTTGATAAGACTCTAGATGGAAACAAGTCAGGATGGCAAACCCATTTCTTGATGAACCAATCATTATAATTATAAATATGAAGAACTTTAAAATAACCATCACTTTTGTATTGCTCTTAATTTTTGGGTTAGGAAATGCTCAGAAAATTGGAGTGGTAGATACTAATGAGATTTTAAATAAATTACCTCAGTATAAAGAAGCCGAAGCGAGATTAAACTCTCAAATTGATACCTGGCAGTCTGAACTTCAGAACATGCAGTCGGAGTATGAAAGAAAAAAAGCAGCTTTTGAAAGTGAAAAAGTGTTATTGATAGGTGACCAACTGAAACTTAGAGAAAAAGAAGTTGTAGATCTTGATAAAAACATCAAAACAACTACAAGTTTACGTTTCGGATCCAATGGTGAAATAACAAAACTGAGAACAAATCTTGTTTTACCATTCCAGGATCAGATTTGGGGAGCTATCAAAACAATGTCCGAAAAAAATGGGTTGGGCATAGTTCTTGATAAAAGCAATAACATTAGTGTTATTTTTCTTCAGGGAAAATATGACTATACAGAAAAAGTATTAGCTATTTTACTGAAAGGAACAGATAAAAAAGATAAAACAACAAGTAAAAGTAAAAAGTAAGTTTTTAAATTAACTTTTACGTAAATTTGAAATCTAAAAACAAATTAAATTATTTATTTTACCAATTATGAAAAAATTAAGTGTATTATTTGCAGCAGTGATGATGATTGTTTCTGTAGGTATGGCAAAAGCTCAAAAAATGGCTACTTTAGATGTATTGGGAGTTCTTAATGCAATGCCTGAAAAGAAAAAAGCAGATGCTGACCTTAAAACATTCTACGATACTAAGCAGGCAGAGATCAAGAAGAAATATGATGCTGGGCAAGCTAAACTAAAGCAGTATAGCGAAGAAGCGCCTAAGAAATCTGCAGAAGAAAACAAAGCTAGAGAAGCTGAATTATCAAAAATTCAGGAAGAAATAGCTCAAATGCAGGATAAAGCTCAAAAAGATCTTCAGGCTAAACAAGAAGTAGCTTTCGGACCAATTGAGAAAAAATTGAACGATGCTGTAGAAAAAGTATCTAAAGCTAACGGATATGAGTATGTAATGGATGGAAATTCACCTGCATTCCTATACAAAGCCGGAGCTGATGCTACTGCTGCTGTAAAAAAAGAATTAGGAATTCAATAATTTCAGCAAATTAACAAAGATTTATAAGACAAACCGCCTCCAAAAGAGGCGGTTTGTTTATTTTTGCGGAATGGAAAAAGAAGTATCAACTATAGTTAAAGTAAGGTTTAGTGACTGTGATCCTATCGGCCACTTGAATAATGTAAAATATCTGGAATATATGTTCAATGCAAGAGAAGATCATGTAGAGACATTTTACGGATTTACTTATGAAGAATATACCAAACAAACGGGATGTACTTGGATCGCTATTCAGAATGAAATCGCTTACCTGAAAGAAGTAAGATACAATACTCAAGTTGTCATCAGCAGTAAAACAATCGATATACAAGATAGAACAGCCAAAGTGGAAATTCTGATGAAAAGCTTAGACGAGAAAACAATTCATGCTGTGCTTTGGGTAACTGTGATCTATTTCAATGTGAAAACTAGAAAATCAGAAGTTCATCCGGAAGATATAAAAGAAACTTTCCATAAGTTTTATGTAGATCTGATACAAAAAGATTTCCAGTCAAGAGTTAAGTTTTTAAGATCCCAAAATGCAAAAAACTCTTAATACATATTATATTGAGAATTTTTTGATAGTTTAAAAATAAAAAAATATGAAAAAAATAGCAGTAATAGGCAGCAATGGCCAGTTAGGTAACTGTATCAGAAAAATAGCTCCCGATTTTGAAAATCAATATGAATTTCTTTTTACAGACTCCACAACTCTTGATATAACCAATGAAGAACAGGTAAATGACTTTTTCTATGATAATAAACCCGATTATTGTATTAATGCTTCCGCATATACAGCAGTAGATTTGGCTGAGAAAGAAAAAGAAAAAGCATTTGCAGTAAATGCAGAAGGGGTTGCTCACCTTGCTCAGGCTTGCTTAGATTTTAAAACCATTTTAATTCACGTTTCTACAGACTATGTTTTTGATGGAAATACAAATCTTCCTTATTCAGAAGATGATTTTACAAATCCAATAGGAGTGTATGGAGAGTCAAAGAGAAAAGGAGAAGAATTAGCATTGGAACTTAATCCTAAAACCATTATCCTAAGAACCTCATGGTTGTATTCTGAGTTTAATAAAAACTTTGTGAAGACCATGTTGAATCTGTTTTCACAAAAAACAGAATTAGGAATTGTAGCAGATCAATTTGGTCAGCCTACGAATGCTAATGATCTTGCTGAGGCAATTATGGATATTATTGAAGCTCCTAATAAAACATTTGGAATTTTTCACTTTTCAAATTATCCGGAAACTACCTGGTTTGATTTTGCAAAGAAAATTGCTGAGTTTTCAAAATCTTCAATACAATTGAATGCTCTCACAACTGAGCAATATCCAACTCCGGCCAAAAGACCTGTAAGAAGTACCATGTCTCTGGATAAGATAGAAGAAATTTATAAGATAGAACCAAAACATTGGGAACACAGTCTTGAAGAATGTGTTGAGATCCTTACACAACAATAATAATATGAAAAAATTAGCCATTATCTTTTCTGTAGTATGTATTCAGCTTTGGAATGCACAGAATGTTTATCTGAGTAAGGTAGAGAAGACCAATGATAATGCAGACAAGTTTCTTTATAAAAAAGATGAAGCAGAAACAGAGGCTATCTATTTAGGCGAAGCTGAAGTTCAGGGGTTCTCAAAAGATGATGCCATGGTGTTTTCATTAGTATATAAAAAAGCAAAAGAGATTGGAGCCAATACTTTTGTCATAAAACCTTTTGAAAATATAGACGGATCACCTCAGGCCTTTAATCCTTCTAATTATAAGATAGCATTATATTATACTCCAAAAGAAAAACTAAAAGTTAGTAACGGGATGATGTATATATTTGCTTCTTCAGAAAAAGATCAGAAGATCAATATCAATAGTAAGGATTATATTGTACCACCAAGATCATTTTTTAAATTAAAAATTATCCCTGGAGATGTTTATACTATCTCTACCAAGAAACTTTTAGGCTCAACGGTGAAAGTTCAACCAAAAACTAATGATGATAATCTTTATTTTCAGATTTCATCATTAAAAGTAAAGCCGGACAACTCTGGAGTAGGAGGGCTAAACCTTAAATCAGGAGATATTATTGGATTAGAAAAGTCTTATGCAGAATTTTTAAGTGCAATTTATAAAGAAAACAGGCAATAATACTTTATTATATGGATAGCTAATACCCGGTTTCGATAGGAACCGGGGATTTTTATATATAATGTTTAAAATTTTTCTCTCAAGGTATCAGTGGTTTAGGGGTAAAATATTACGTAAATATGAAATTTATGTTAAGTTTATTTGTTTTGCGTGGTATAAAGTTTCTATCTTTGCCCCACTGAAAACGAGAGTATATCAGTAAGCGCAGAAGGGCTTTTAAATAAGCATAAACATTATCATCTACTAGGATATGAAACGAAAAAAAACTTTTAATTTTTATCAAATAAAAGTTGCGAGTTAAAAAAGAGTTTGTATCTTTGCAGTCCCAATTAAGGGAGCGCAGGAGTAGAGAGATTGAGTGTTATGATAGAGATTAAGGTTACTTAAAAAACTTTAAAATTTTCTTTCAAAACATTTGGTCAATTAGAAATAAAGTTTTACTTTTGCACTCGCAAATACGGAGCGACACTGACAGATAGATTGCTTCGTTAAAAAGCGAAAGATATAAAGATCATTGACATACAATATAACAACCAAGTAAGGAAAAACTAAAGCGTTAAAAACTTTGAGTGAGTCAGACAAACATACAATGGAGAGTTTGATCCTGGCTCAGGATG
>NZ_WXVU01000008.1 GCF_009900745.1 Chryseobacterium sp. c4a
AATCTGCACAGTCTTGATATACTTATTCCTTGTCTGTGGAGTTTGAAGATTGTTGGGAGCAAAACTTTTTTCTGATTTGAGTCCCATATTGCTTATCTGAGAGATCAATCATCGTATTAAGAACCTTAGTTTTTAACTTTTCATCAGCTAGTTCTTTTTCTAAACGTTTAATTTTTTGAGCGGGAGTTTCTTTGGAATTATGCATAGTATGAAGTTTGGGTTTACTCCACTCTAAGTTACCATATCTTCGCAACCAAACCAAAACGGTACTCTTTCCCTGAATACCATACTCTTTTTGAGCCTGCTTGTAAGTGTAATCGCCGTTTTCTACTCGAGAAACAATTCTTAATTTAAAGGCTATACTATAGTCCTTTTGTGTACGCTTTTCTCTTGTTAATCCTTGATGTTTCATAAATAAGTCGATTAGTTGTCAACTTATTTCAGGACGGGACATTGATACATAAAAAAGCTCTTCATTTTGAAGAGCTTTTTTTATTTTTTACCTGCAAGCTGCAACCTTTTTGTTTTTTTTCATCTTATAAGAAACAAACCATGAAAGCTCTTATATAAAGACTATATGAATTTATTAAAAGTTAGTAAAAAAAATAGCTCTTCATTTTGAAGAGCTATTTTCTATTAATTATATTGGAATTTATTTCTTTAACCAGCTTTGGTTATCCTTATTATCCGAACGCTTCTTTCCGTTATCAAAATTATAAGCCAAACCTACTCCTAATGTCTGTTTCAGCTGAGTTTTCCATATCTGGTTGTGATCATATAATAAATCCAGAGTTACATTTGTAGAAATATATTTATTGATTTTCATGCTTAAAACACCACTATATCCAAGAACAAGTCTTTCCGGATGATCCAGATAGTTTGAGAATACAGAAGCCGTATTAAGCAAAGTAATGTTTTCCATAATTTTCAGCTTATACATTGCTGTTCCCAGGAAACCGAATTGAAAAAGAGAAGAATCTCCATCATTTTTAAGCCCGTAAGTTCCTTTAGTTTGAAGATCTTCATCCAAAACAAAAGTCCATCTGGCATTAGCAGGACGTAAAGTCACTGTAAGGTTATCATTAGGACGGTAAGTAACCCCTGCTCCAACACTCAGGTAACCTGGTGCCATAAAGTTGGAAATTTTCTTTGCATCAGGATTATTTCCATCTTCATAACCTGGTGCAAATTGAGTCTGAAGACCCACACCCGCAGAGATATACCAATGTTTCGCAAACTCTCTACCATAGTTTGTAGATAAGTTGATCACATCTTGAGTTTTTCTTACTCCTGTACCTTGTGTGTTGTTTTGCCCATAACCAAGAATAATAATGTTTTCCCAAAGATCTTTACCTTTTTCATAAGTAAGGTTGTAATTAACCCCTGCAAGCCAGCCTACGTTGTTGGCACCACCACCAACCCAGTTTGAGAAGGCAGCCTGATTAAGCATTAAAGTATTTTGTCCCTGAATAGACCAGGCTTTAACGGTATCTGTTGCAGGAGCATCAGTTTTTGTTTCTTGAGCCCAAGCGATAGCTCCAAAAGAAATGGAAGCGATTAATAAAACTTTTTTCATAATTAACGATTTCCTACAAATGTATAAATAATAATTTACGCCTAAATAAAATTCACTTTAAATTGAATTGAAATCCAGGACTACCAGGCACATAATCTAATGAAAACAAAGCCTTTAAAAAACCATCCTACACATAGTAAACTTAAAACAACTTAAAATTGTAAGCTTAAAAAAATAAAAAGCACCTCATGACTGAAGTGCTTTTTTATTATTGAATTTGTATTCTTTATTTTTTAATCCACCATTGACTGTCTTTACGATCAGAGCGCTTTACTCCATTATCCAGAGTATAAGCAAAACCAATTCCCAGTGTTTGTTTTAACTGTGTTTTTTCAATCTGGTTGTGATCATACAGAAGATCTAACGAAATATTGGAAGAGATATACTTATTAACTTTTAAATTAAGAAGAGCTCCATACGCCAATACAAGCCTATCAGGACGATCCAGATAATTGGAAAAGACAGAAGCGGTGTTGGTCAAATGAATATCTTCCATAATCTTCACTTTATACATAGCCGTTCCCAGGAAACCGAATTGTAATAGTGAAGTAGCCCCGTCACTTTTTAAACCATAATTTCCAGCAAGCTGGAGCTCTTTATCCAATACAAACGTCCATCTGGCGTTGGTAGGACGCAAAGTTACCGTTAAGTCATCATTCGGTCTGTACGTAAGACCCATACCGACATTCAGATAACCGGGAGCCATAAAGTTTGAGATTTTTTTTGCCTCAGGATTATTTCCATCTTCATATCCCGGAGCAAACTGAGACTGAAAACCAGCACCTAAAGATAAATACCAACTTTTAGAAAACTTTCTCCCGTAGTTAGTAGAAACATTAATAACATCCTGTGTTTTTCTTATTCCTAATCCTTTGGTATCATTTTGCCCATATCCGAGAATAATAATATTTTCCCATAAATCTTTATCTTTTTCATAGGTAATATTGTAATTAGCACCCGCAAGCCAGCCTACATTATTGGCACCCCCTCCTACCCAGTTTGAGAAGGCTGCCTGATTAATCATTAAAGTGTTTTTCCCTAACACTGACCAGTATTTTACTGTGTCTACCACGATGGAATCTTTTTTCAATTCTTCTTGTGCACTTGCATACATTCCCATAAATATGGAAAGAATCAATAAAAACTTCTTCATTACTCTAAATAATTTTCAATGCAAAAATATTAATATAATTTTTTTTAAAGGCAAATTTTCCCTTAAACAATATACTTTTTCTAATTTCAACCCTCTGGCAAAAAAATACTTCAATAATCAATGCCAAAATAATTGATTCAAAAATAAAATTTGACACCTTTTGTCTTAAAATCAGGTAAGTAGAAACCATTTCATCGACAAATTTTCCGAAATTTAGCATTGGCTTTTGATTTGACGTAAAATATTCATGTTTAAAAATGTAATTTCCAAAAGAGCGATTATATACCCATTGCTGATGCTTTCTGCAATGTGGTTCGGATATTTTTTACAAATGCATGGCTTTTTTGGAAGTTGCTTCGGAGCCATTATACCTCTTGTTCCCGAAGGACTTCTGGGAGTGATTACCGCTCCTCTTTTACATGGAAATATTGATCATATCATAGGAAACTCTATTCCAATTGCCGCCCTGATGTTCCTGTTGTATCAATTTTATCCATTAGTGGCCAACAAAGTTTTCTTTACCGGATGGATAGCAACAGGCCTTTTGGTATGGCTGCTTCCTCCTATTGATATCATGACCGGCGAATATATGTACACTTGCACTATCGGAGCCAGTGGCGTAGTATATGTACTTGCCTTTTTCCTCTTCTTCAGCGGAGTTTTCAAATGGAACATGAAGCTTCTGACCATTTCCTTGCTTGTCGTATTATATTATGGAAGCTTAGTTTGGGGAATGCTTCCCGAAGAATTATTCTATAATATGCAAGAGCCAAGTAAAATATCATGGCAGGCACACTTATCCGGAGCAATTGTGGGCAGTATTATAGCTTTTATCTTTAAAAATGTAGGTGAAAAAAAGAAAAAATTCATTTGGGAATACCCTAATTATTACAGTGAAAAAGACGATAAATTGTGGCAGGAATACAAAGAAAATCACCCTGAAGATTTTCTGGAACTTCCTTACAAAAAAAGAGATGATATATGGGATCATTTGGATGAATTAAGAAGAAAGTAAAAACTTAATTCATTACATTTGATAAAAAACACACATGATCTCCGAAGAATATTTATATGCCATCGCTTTGCGCGAAAGCAGCCAAATTGGCGATATTAATTTCCATAAACTTATAAGAACCTTTGGAAGTGCTGAAAATGCATGGAAAAAAGCAAAAAAAGAATACAAAAAACTAACGGGCATTGGTCAAAAAACCGTTTCAGATATTGGAAATGAAAACCATCTGAAATTTGCAGAAAAAGAATTGAAATTTTGCGAAAAGAACAATATCCATATCCAATTAAGGCATCTTGAGGAGTTCCCTACCCTTCTTAATGAATGTATTGATGCTCCTTCTATTCTTTATCAGAAAGGAAATATCGACAATTCTATTCAAAAAATAAGCATTGTTGGAACCCGAAATATGACCTCCTATGGAAAGCAATTCATTGGAGATTTTTTTGAAGCCACTCAATCTTCAAAATATGTTTCGGTAAGTGGTCTCGCTTTAGGAGTAGACAAAGAAGTTCATGAAAAATCTATTCTCCATCACAAACCTACTGTTGCAGTTCTTGCTCACGGTTTTGAGTTTTTGTATCCTGCAAAAAACAGAAAACTGTCAGAGAAAATTCTTGAGGAAGGAGGCATGTTATTAACAGAATTCAATTCAACAAGAAAACCGGATCGTGAAAACTTCATTCAAAGAAACAGAATTGTAGCGGGACTTTCTCCGGCAACCATCGTTGTGGAAACAAGATTTGGAGGTGGATCTGTAAGTACTGCTGCTTTTGCTAATGATTATAACAGAGAAGTCTTTGCTCTTCCCGGAAAGATTACTGACACCCATAGCCAAGGCTGTAATCAATTGATATTATACAACAAAGCCATTGCTATTTCTACCATTAAAGATCTTATCAGCATGCTTGGACTAAACAGTCCTAAAGAAAAAATTGGAGAGCTATTTCCTTATAGTGAAACAGCAATACAATTAACTGATAGTCAGGAAACAATTTATCAAATCATAAAAGACCATCCTCAAATCTCATTAGACGATCTGACTCAGGAAATTGCCATTTCTTCCCATAAAATATTACCAATAATTTTAGAATTAGAACTTTTGGGGAAAGTAAAATCATTTTCCGGGAGGCAATTTATAGTAATTTAAGAATTAACGATTTCTTAATACTGCATTATTTCATACATAACATTTCATTTTTAATAAATTTTAATCACAAATTATCAATTTAATAATATTTCAAAACATTATTATTTAATTTTTAACAATGTTAAAATAGAGTGTTGTGAATCTTGAAAAAAAAATTAAATTTGTTGACAATAATATTCAACCTTAATATATGGAACAATATAATATTGACCAGAAAATCCAAGAGTTTATTGCAAAAATTGAAGCAAAAAATCCTAACGAACCGGAATTCTTACAGGCTGTAAAAGAAGTTGCCGTAACTGTAATTCCATTCATTGCTACGAGAAAAGAATATAACGGAATGAAGCTGCTTGAAAGAATGGCTGAAGCTGAAAGAATTATTATTTTCAGAGTTCCATGGGTTGACGATAAAGGAGAAATTCAGGTTAACAGAGGTTTCAGAATCCAAATGAACTCTGCTATTGGACCATACAAAGGAGGAATCCGTTTCCACCCTACTGTAAACTTATCAGTTCTAAAGTTCTTAGCTTTCGAACAAGTGTTTAAAAACTCTTTAACTACTCTTCCAATGGGTGGTGGTAAAGGAGGTTCAGATTTCGATCCGCAAGGAAAATCTGATATGGAAGTAATGCGTTTCTGCCAGGCTTTCATGACAGAATTATGCAAGCACATCGGCCCTGAAACAGACGTACCTGCAGGAGATATTGGTGTAGGAGCTAGAGAAATTGGTTACTTATTCGGACAATACAAGAAAATCAGAAACGAGTTTACCGGAGTTCTTACAGGAAAAGGTCTTGCTTACGGAGGTTCATTAATCCGTCCTGAAGCTACAGGATACGGTGTTGTATACTTCGCAGAGCAAATGCTTAAAACTATCGGACAGAATTTCCAAGGAAAAACAGTAACGGTATCAGGTTTCGGAAACGTAGCTTGGGGAGTTATCAAAAAAGCAACTGAGCTTGGAGCAAAAGTGGTAACACTTTCTGGCCCAGACGGATATATCTACGATAAAGATGGTATCAGCGGAGAAAAGATCGATTATCTATTAGAACTTAGAGCTTCTGGAAACAACAGAGCTGAGGACTATGCTAAAAAATATCCATCAGCTGAATTCCACGCTGGAAAACGTCCTTGGGAAGTGAAGTGTGATGTAGCATTCCCTTCTGCAACTCAAAACGAACTAGATTTAGATGATGCTAGAAAATTAGTTGAAAACGGATGTCTTTGTGTAACTGAAGCAGCTAATATGCCTTCTACACTAGATGCTATCAACTATTTCTTAGACAATAAAGTATTATTCTCTCCTGGTAAAGCTTCCAATGCTGGAGGTGTTGCTACATCAGGATTAGAAATGACTCAGAACTCTATCCGTCTTAACTGGACTTCTGAAGAAGTTGACGCAAGATTAAAGGAAATCATGATCGGTATCCACAAAGCTTGTAGAGACTACGGAAAAGACGAAGACGGTTATGTAAACTATGTAAAAGGTGCAAATATTGCGGGCTTCGTAAAAGTAGCAGAAGCAATGTTAGCTCAAGGAGTTGTGTAACACAAAATAACAAAGGTTGGGAGAAACTCCCGACCTTTTTTGATACAGCCTGTTCCCGGGATAATGGGAAAAAAGTAAAAAGTGAAAGGAGAAAGCGTTGCTATATGCAACGCTTTTTTTATTTTTATGGAGATGAAAAACACCTTCAAAAATATTGATGAATATATTCTCCTGTTTCCTGTAGAGGTTCAGGAAAAACTTATTGAACTAAGAGTATTCATTAATTCTCAAGTTCCCCATCTTGAAGAATATATTGGCTATCAGATGCCTGCTTTTCGGTATAAGGGGAAACCTCTTGTCTATTTTGCCGGATACAAAAGGCATATTGGGTTTTACCCGGGAGCCGGTGGTATCAAAAATTTTGAAAAAGATTTTGAAAAAAGAAATTATAAGTTTTCCAAAGGTGCTGTACAGTTTCCGCTCGATGAAGAGAATCCTTTGGATCTTGTACATGAAATCTTACTATTCAGAATAAAGGAAATTGAACAAAAAAAATCCTGAAATACAAGATTTCAGGATTCCGACTAGTGTTTGCTAAAGTACTATCACTTTTTCTTCTTAGACTTTTTTTCTTCTTTTGTTGCTTCTGCAGGCTTAGTTGCTTCCATTGTGGATCCTATAGTTGCAGTGGCTTCTGCTGCCGGAGTTGCTGTTGAGGCTTCCGTTGCAGTTGTATTTTGGCTTTTCGTGGTGGTAGAATTCCAATCCGTCTTAGCTTCTGATGTCTGTGGTTGAGTTTGATGAGTTGTTGTTGGGTTATTAGTCGTGCTTTCTACTGGCTTCTGAGTCTGTGTCTGAGCCGATACTGCGATTACTCCGACTAACGTAAACGCTGCTGTTAAAAATAACTTTTTCATAATGTAATATTTAAATGATTGTTTAAACTAAACGGAACATCATTTATAAAAATTATGCGTAAGTAACTTATTTAACGTACTTTATTATTTTTTAAGAAGAATTTACAAAAAATAATTGGGCTTATTTTCTTTGAAAAATAGGAGCTGAACGATGGAAGTATTTCCTGTATGAAAGGGTTTTCTCTGCTCTTCGGCTTCAAAATTACTTCCCTATATTCTTCATCATTTTTTCAACAAACTCAAAAGCCGCTGGACAGATAACCGTATTCTTCAGCATCAAGTTATTGATTTGATAGATTTTTTTACGGTCTGTATGTGGATATTCTCTACAAGCTTTCGGCCTTACTTCGTAGATAGAACAAGTATTATCATCATTAAGGAAAAAACAAGGCAGATTTTGCAATACTTTATCATTGTCTTCATCCACTCTTAGAAATTTAGCTTCAAAATCAGCAGGCTTCATGCGCAGATGCTTGGCAATACGTTCAATATCTTTTTCGGTATATAATGGCCCTGTAGTTTTACAGCAATTGGCACATTGTAAACAATCTATTTCTTCAAAAACTTCATCATGGGTTTCCTGCACTACATAATCGAGGTTTTTGGGCGGTTTTTTCTTTAGTCCGTCCAAAAATTTTTTGTGTTCTTTTTGCTTTTGTAAAGCTTGTTTTTTATAAAAATCTAAATTCATTTATTCTTTATTTCCTGCCTGAACGGGAAGATCAGCTTTTTGATATTCATTAATCTTATCCAGGTCTAAAATGGTGGCCAAATTCTTTTTATCAGGATAATACATTGGGACAAATTTCGCTCCATATACAATTTCCCCCGTTACAAAAGATGATCTCTGGACTACCGTGTTAGAAAATACTTCATCAAATGCCCGTACCTGAACAATAATTTCAATATCTGTACTTTTAAAATCTGCCTCAGAAAAGCCATAAAATGGAGAATTTTCATCAATCTTATGAACAACTGTCCAGTTCAATGCCAAGGTATTTATTTTACTTAAATGGGTTTGTAATCTGTAAAAATTACTTTTAGCAACATCATTTTCAATTACTTCAATAGCTGTAGATACAATCACATCAGCATCCGTCAGGGCATTATTTTTATAAGGAGCCAATCTGAACATTAAAGCTGTAGCATCTTCAAAAGGGGCAATCACGGCAATATCAGAAAACCTTAAATAGGCTCTCGGGCGTGAAAATCTTCCATAGAAAAGTCCTGTTGCAATGGCAAAGGTAAGCAATCCCAGAAAAGCTTCAAAAGTGGCTACCAAACTGGCTAAAAATCCAATAGGAGCAATCCTTCCATACCCTACTGTTGTAAAGGTTTGTGAACTGAAAAAGAAAACATCAATAAATTCATTCAACGGATCGCTTTTATCAATTCCTGTAAGGTGTTCTACTCCAATCAGATAATAGATCATTGCAAATACAAGATTGATCAGGATATAAGCCACTACCAGATATGAAATAAATCGAAACGAGGATAAATTCAGCATAGTATGATACCAACTGAGACTGTTGAAAACATTCACTCCTGTTCTTTTCACATTCGGGAGGCCATCCTTATTGATAAACCTTCCTGAGGCATTGCTTCCAAAACCACTATTTTCAGTGTTTTTCTGGCGGATCTTTTTTCTGAATCCTCTTGTCATTTTATATCATTTATTTCTGAATAATTTACTCATTGATCATTCCCTTGCTTCTATTTCCGGATACAAAGATAAAATATTGTTTTCATGAATTTTATCAATCGAATCATTAGTTATTCAATTTGATTTTGCAGTAAATTTGGGATATGAAAAAGCTTGAATCAAGAGAGGATATTGAACACCTGGTCAATTCATTTTATACCAAAGTAATCAAGGACGATACCATCAGTTTCTTCTTTAACGATATTGCCAAAGTAGATTGGGATAAACATATTCCTAAAATGTATTCGTTCTGGGAGTCTATTCTTTTCGGACAGATGACTTACAAAGGAAATCCGATGGGTGTACATTTTCCAATCAATGAAATACAAGCTATGGAGCAAAAACACTTCGACAGATGGTTGGAACTATGGAGAACCACTATTGAAGAGAATTTTGTAGGTGAAAATGCAGATATGGCCATCTACAAATCCGAAAATATTGCCAAGCTGATGGCTTTTAAAATGGAATTAGCGAGAAGACTCTAATGAGTTTCGGGGTTCGGATTCCGGGATATGAAATTCATACTACGAGGCAGCTCTCTTTAAGGGACAATCACTGTAAAGATATATGCAGCCAAATTTACCAATAACACTGTTCCGTACAGGATATTTGTCTTTCCACGGCTTAATGATAGCATTACGATAAAGACCGATAAAGAAAGCAAAATAATATCCTTTTTATCCAATCCCAGCACTAATGGGATATCATAGATAATACATACTACTGAAACTGCTGGAATTGTCAATCCGATACTTGCCAGTGCCGAACCTAATGCAAGATTTAAACTGGATTGGATTTGATTAGCTCTCGCAGCACGTATCGCTGCAACACCTTCAGGAAGAAGGACAACGGCTGCAATAATTACTCCCACTAAAGATTTAGGAGCTCCTACACTTTGTACCATCCCTTCAATGGTATTAGATAGTCCTTTGGCCATCAAAACAACAATGACAAGACAAACCACTAAGAATCCAAAACTGATAAGTGTTTTAGCTAGGGTGGGAATATAATGTTCTTCAGGATGTTCATCGGGAACTATAAAGTAACTTCTGTGTCTCACTGTCTGTACCATCAGGAAAACACCATAGATTACCAGACAGGCAATAGATACAAAAATAAGCTGAGCCTGATTATAGAACGGGCCATTGACACTTGATGTAAAATTAGGAAGAACCAGGGTAAGAATAAGAATTGAAACCGTACTTACCAGATAAGTAGTTGCTGAAGTTCTTGCAAAGAACTGTTCATGATATTTAACGCCACCTACCAGAATACAAATTCCTAAAATTCCGTTCAGGATCAACATTACGGCAGCGAAAACGGTATCTCTGGCCAGCGTGATCGCCTGATCTCCGCCGGCAACCATCAGTGAGATGATCAGAGCAACTTCAATGATGGTTATACAAAGAGCCAGAATAATGGTACCAAAAGGTTCTCCTACTTTATGAGCTACCATTTCTGCATGGTGAACTGCCGATAAAACACTCCCAATGAGTAAAATACCAGCAATAATATCATAAACAACGCCACTTCCCATAAGTCCGGAAAAGTAGTAACCTACCGCAAGGATAGGAAAAATATAGGTGTAATGTAAAAGTTCTTTCAGTCTCATATAGTGACTACAAAATACAAAAAATCAATAATATTTTCAATATTAAAAGAAAATATTAATGTTATTTTAATGAGGCCAGAAGTTAAAGTCCTGATAATCTGTAAACATATGAAACAGAAGTCCAATTCCTATAATTCTGACATTTCCTTTGAAAAATAGCATCAAAAAATACACCGCAATGGCATAATATGAATGTAAAAAATGAAAACCTATACTTTCTCTTGATGGATCGAAAATGGGATTGGCAAAAAGATGATCCAAATCTACCAGCATAGTTGCCAATAATATAAGATACACCCTTTTCCAGTCTTTAGGATAAAAGACCAATGCTATAAACACCGGAAAAATTAAATGTAAAAAATAATGCGTGCAAGTTTTGAGCAAAGCAATTTCTGATGGAGCCATTAATGGATTTTTTTTCAGGTTCTATGATTACCATCGTAAAATTAAGGGTAAATCTCCAGTTTTCGCCTTTATTTTTACCCAATAATCTTGTGAATGGTTTGCATACAACACATACTCAAATTCAGAAATAATTCGTTTCTCGGTGGTATTCAACGTTTTTAAAGATGAAAACAACAGTGCATTATTTCGGATCAGAATATAATTTTCTTTGAATGAAGGTGATAATGTCAAAAGCTTTTGGGTAGATTTTATGACAACTCCATTACTATTCTGACTGATTTCATTAGGCTGAAAAGGAATTACAGTAAATTGGTTTTCTCCATTAATCCACTTTTGAGATTGGAAGTATGCCCAGGTTCTTACAGGATCTGTACTTTGAATATCTATCGCATAATTAGGCTGAGTAATCTTTTGAAAGGTTTTTTGTTCAATTTCATTAAAGTTATCATCATACCCGTAACTGATAATAGTATCGTTGACTTGTTCTAGATCAGCAATACCTTTTAAGGAAGTAATTCTTGAGGAATCAACCAAACTCTTATTAAAAAAGCGGGCGAAATTTTTAATATTTTCTTTATCTAGTTCCGCTTGTAGAAAGTGCTTATCCTTTTGAAGTTTCGAAATAATTGAATTAAAAACATCCGGGTTGGAATTATTTTTTATTTCAATTTCATCGTGATTTAGTTCAATGGAAAAGTTTTGAATTTTCTGTCCTGAAATGAATGAAATACTTCCTAATGAACTTTGAATAAACTGATCTGCATCTCTAACAGAGTTCTCAGATTTCTGCAAAAGCTGTTCATTAATGCTTTCAAATGCATGCTCAGAGGTTCCTGCAATACAATGACTCCCTTTTATCATAAAGAAAACCTGTTCCTTTTGAAAAAGGTTATTTCCCTTGTCAGTAAACTGCTCCTGCTTTAAGAAAGCAATAAATTTTTGAGAATCTTTGAGTTCTAAAACGCTATACCACTCTGTGAGCTTAGTGTCTTTAATATGGAAGATCTGCAAAAAGTCAGGAATTCTGATTCCTGCATCTTTCAGCGAAATAAAGCTTTTTCTTTTTGTTTTATTTCCCATCCACTTTGAAGGGTGAATAGCTACATTGAAGAGGTATTGTCCCGTTAATTTCTTACTATCAATGAGCACCACTGCATCTGCATTCTTATGAATATATCTAAGGTTCTTATCTTTATGAAAAACCATAAAATATATTGCAACAGCGAGCAATAAAAGTAACGGGATAATAATCTTCTTTTTTTTCATCTATAAGACTTGTGATTTTTTTTCCGATTCTTTTGTTTTAAAAACCTGATCGAAAACATCAAAGAAATACATTAAACTGTTTTCTGAAGAGTTTTTGATATTATAATTCATTTCAGTTTGGATACTTTCTCCTTTTACTTCTGTTTTATAATACAATTCTCCTATATTTTTTTTGATGGCATCCAATGCCTTTCTCTCTTTAGGACTTTTGAATTCTTTATCTAAACCGGTTAAAAGTTTTTGGATATCTAACCTTCCGGATAAAGGATATTTAGCAGAGTCTTTCGCCCATTTTCTGGAAATATCAGATTGATTGACAGGTAAAATATTATCTGCAGAACTCATCAGATACACAACTCCATCTTTTACAGTAAAGAATAATTGCTCAATATAACCTCCATTTTTCTCTTCTTTAAAGGTGTATAAATTTCCTTTTTTAGAGAACTTTTTAGACAGTTTTTTATTGGTAGTCAACAAATCAAAAATACGAGTCCAATATCCTTCATTCTCTGTTGCAAAAGCAAAAGTAAAGTTAGGAACAGCGATTTCTTTAGTTCTCTTTACTTCTTTTTCGTTAAAGTCTACATCGTATTCATAATCCGTGTACTCTACTTTTTTAGATTTTAATTCATTCAAAACAAAGATCCCATTTCCAGGTGCTATTTTAGCAATTGCTTCTTCATCCAGAACAATCTTCATGGTTTCCATGATCAGTTCCATTTCTTTTTTGTATTCATGTTCTCCTGAACTCTGAAGAAGGCTGTACATCATGTCAAAACATTTCGCCCCATTTACGTTCATTGCATAGTAACCGACACTTTTTTCATTGATCAGTTCCAACAGCTTTTTATTTTTCTTTCCTTTATAAATGGCCGATATATTCTTCTGAATATCATTATTTCGATATTGATAATTATTAACCAGTCTTACTTTATCTTTATCAAAATACAGATTATATGAAGAGTTGGAATTGTACATATTTTTGAAGAACTCTCCATACGCATAATACTTCGTCATCTTCCCATAAATCCCTTCATTTACAATTCTTCCATAGTCCGTATAGACAAAAACATCGGAATTCGCATCTCTGAATGACAGCATTTCTTTGGGAACGTCAATTTCTAGATTTGAACTGAAGTATTGTTCAAATCTATCTTCAGCCTTCTTTTGAACAATTTTGAAGTTTTCTCTGCGGATAGAATCCTGTTCTTTCTGATAGGCTTTTTCATACTCATCATCGTAAGCGTCATCAGGCATTCCCTCTCCGTTTTCAGGAGTCTCAGCACTTTCCTTTTCGGCAGGATATTGGTGATGCTTTTGTAGGTATTTGATATCTTTCTGAATTCTAGCGATCTCGTTATTATTATCTTTAATACTTTCTTTAAGATACTTAATATCTTCCTTCAGATTTTTGATTTCTTCTTTATAGTCAAAAGGTTTTTCTGGCTCATCAGCATAAACATCTACTGCAACAGCAGAATCAGCAACAGCAACGGCAGTACTGTCTGTAACAGCCTCTGCATCTGTAGCCCAAATATCTTTATAAGGTCTGGTATAGCTAATCATACTGAGAACAGCACGACTTCCGTTCCAAGCCACAAAAATATCATTATCAATATCTACGTAAGAATAGTTCTTCCTATTGAAAACTTCCTGCCCTTTTTTCTTCATAGAGTTAACAAACTCCTGGAATTTCTCCTTATTATCGATGATAAAATGAGTATTGTAGGTCTTTATAGAGTCATTAAAACTTGCATAATGATATTGAACTGCATCGTATTTGATTCCTGTTTTGGAATAATCTGTCCATGTAGGCTTTTCATTACTTTTCTTACTAAGTTCATGCAATAAAGGATTCAGTTTGTTCCAGTTGATTTTATTATTAAGCTCCTTTCCGTTGACTTCCATATAAAATACGGCATCAGATGGAAGTTTCATGCTGCTTTGAGCAAAAGCCAACATAAAACCAAAAAGTAGGAAAATAATTTTTTGTGTTTTTAAGAATATAGATTTCATGACTATAGTTTAGAAATTTATTGAAAAAAAATTGTGTTTTGTATTTGTTTTTTCTGAAGAATCAGATCCAGAATATCAGCTTCTAGTTTAAGCGCTTTTTTATTCGGAGAAAGCACATAAGCATTATTTGTTTGTGATTTCACCGTATTTTCAAATTGCATGATAGAAGTATATCGGGCATCATTGAAGACTTCCTTATCGGCTTTACTCATCTTATTATAATCTTCTTTGAAAGTATTGACTTTATTTCGTGTCAATGTCTTTTTACTAAGATCCTGGCTGTAAACTTGTCCTGGAATCATCTTACCCAATATTTTCTGAGCTTTCAGCTTTTCCAGTCCGGCATTGATGTTTTCAATATTTTTGAAATTACAGCTCAACTTGATGATATAATTATCAAAGTCCATGGAGGTTTTCACATTACTGATGCCGGGAGTTCCTTTAAAAATTTTTGCAGCTTCATTGATTTTATTTTCAATTTCAGCTTTTTTTGGGACTTTTTTTCCATTAATGGTTTCCGTTTTAGAAATAGAAGCCAATCTGGTTTTGCTTTTACTCGCGTTAAGAATAATAGTATATTCCCCCGTGCCATCAGCTTTTACATTTACCTTATCAAGAATATCGAAACAACTTGTCAGGAATAGCAAAGGAAAAAATAGAAGAAATAATTTTAGAAAATTTTTCATGATTGGTTTAAAACCACAAAATTACTCAATTATAGTCTTAAATTCTTATAATCTTCGATCTTTTGAGTATAAATAGCTGTTTTCCGGTACTTTTTCATACAGGATACAACACTACTCTTTTTTAAATACGTCCTTTCAGATAATCCTGACGAAGATCTTCATCTAGCTTTTCAATGGCATATCGAAGACAGGTTCTGGGCATTTCTTTGTAATATTGATTCAGGTAGTTAATCAATGTTTTTTCATCCTTATTTCCCATCTCTCTCAGCAGCCAACCATTGGCTTTATGCATAAGATCGTGAGAATGCTTCAAATTTCTGGTTACCAATTCTTGGGTAAGATCAAATGATCCTTTTTTGATATAATGCATGGTTCCCACAACAGCAATTCTCTTGTGCCACATTTCGTCTGATTCTGAAAGATCCCTCAACAGATTTTCCTTCTTATTTTCATAAGCATATCTGCCAAGAATCTTATAACAGCTGGAATCTACCAGATCCCAATTATTAACATAGGGCAGATGAGTAAAATAAAATGCTATGATTTCATCTTTTACCTCTTTATTTTTTGTCTTTTCAAACTTTGAAATCAATATAAAAAGAGCCGTAAGTCGATGTTCATGATATTTTGAAGAAAGCAGCTCACTGAGTTCATTTAAATTGATTTTTGAGTAATATTCCTTAGCAACAGTTCTCTGATCAGGAACTTTCACTCCTAAAAAGAGATCACCTTCTCCATATTCTCCTTTACCCGTTTTAAAAAATCTTGGAAAGAATTCGGCTTTTTCAGGAATGGATAAAACTGCCAGAGCTTCCTGTACTTCTTTAACAATACCAGTACTCATTAATCGTGTAATTTTTTACGCTAAGCTTTATTCTCTAAAGCATTACTTTCCTGTTCCTCTTCTTCTTTCACAATCTGCTTAGGATTCGCCACTTTTGCTATGGTAAGCCCCTGAACAATGATGGAGAACACTACTACACAATAGGTAATACTCAAAATCGTTTCACTATATTCACTCTTAGGAATAGACATCGCCAATGCAATAGAAACTCCACCACGAATTCCACCCCAAACTAATACTTTTACCGTCTGCGGACTAAAACTTTTTCTCAAAGAAGTAAATTTCGTAGGCCCCCAAATGGAGATAAATCTTGCAAAAAGAACTACAAAAATTGCTAATAGACCGGGGATCATAAAATGCTTCAGGTCTTTAATCATTAAAAGCTCAAATCCGATAAACAAGAATAATACAGCATTCAAAATTTCATCAATCAGCTCCCAAAATTTGATAAGATAGTCCTGGGTAACAGACTTCATTTTAAAGTTCCTGTTAAAATTCCCCATAAATAATCCTGCGGCAACCATCGTTAATGGCCCTGAAATATGCATCTGTCTTGCAATAAGATATCCACCCATCACCACAGAAAGTGTCACCAATACGGAGATAATATAATCATCCACTTCACGCATCAATCTTGAGGTAACCCAACCTAGCAGAACTCCTAATAAAAGACCTCCACCAGCTTCATGAAGAAGAAGCAAGCCAATATTTTCAACTCCTAGATCAACTTCTTTTCCTACGGCTAACTGTAGTACTACTGTAAAGACCACCACTGCCATACCGTCATTGAAAAGAGATTCTCCGGCTACTTTTGTTTCCAGTGATTTAGAAACATTAGCTTGTTTCAAGACACTCAGAACCGCTACCGGATCAGTAGGGGAAATCAAAGCTCCAAAAACAAGACAGTAAATAAATGGAAGTTTAATTCCTACATAAGGAAGTAAATAAAACATTCCAAAACCTACTACAAAAGTGGAAACCACGACTCCTACAGTAGAAAATATCAGCACGGGTCTGAATTGTTCTTTGAGATCGTTGATATTAATATGGATTCCTCCTGCAAAAAGAAGAAAGTTAAGCATTGCTCCCATCAAAACTTCAGTAAAATCGATACTTCCCATCAGTTTATTAAGGTGTCCAAAAGTTTTGGGAAGCACTGTTTCGCCAAACATAACCAGGAAAATAGAGACTACAATGGCAATCACCATGATTCCGATAGTACTCGGAAGTTTCAAGAACCTGTAATTAAGGTAGGCAAATATGGATGCTAATACGATTAATGCTGAAAATGAATAATATAATTCCACTAAGTGTTTTTTTAAAATTAATTTATAAGTCTAAGTAAAGAACCTTGATATATATTTTTTGACCACCTTTTTCCCAAATGTCAAACATTCCGTCCTTTGAAGGCTTTGATCCTCTTGTATAATCATTTCCTATATTCAGAATATTCAAAAGAATATATTCATCCCCCACCGAATTGACTAGGTAAGCTGTTTTCTCAGACTTTCCGTCTCCGGAACTTTTGATTCCGTCTGCCAAAGCCCGAAACTGATTCAGGTGATGCATAAAGTTATTCCCATCTTTTGAAGAATCATAAGCCCTGAGTAAAATAAGCAGAATGTCAAGATTGGTAGGGTCTTTATCATACAAAGCCTTTCCCTGCTTGATACAATCTTCAAATTTGTTTTGCTTAAAAGCTTCTGCCAGATTTTTAAACCCTTCATCTGAAGTAGTTACCCTATCCGTTCTAAAATTTCTTCCATAGTAAAGGTATTGTGCTTCTATACTATCCAAAGACTTTGGGTATCCTTTATATTTGAAAAGGAGTTTCTCATAATTATACGGTGAATCAGAGTTTTTTTGGCTTTTTTCAATAGCCTTAAAGTCTATTTTTGATTTCTGGCTGAAACCAAAAATCGAAAACAGAATGAATAAAAGGAAAAAATGATGTTTCATTAATTGTTATTTTCATCTTCTTCGTCATCGAAGTACTCGAAAAGGAAATCATTGTATGGAAATCTTGAAATATGGATCTTCATCACCTCATCATAAATCATCTTTTTCATTTCCGGGAAGTTTTCCTTCGTTAATGCAGAAATGAAAACAGTTGGATACTTTGATTTGGCCATCCATGTCTTCTTCCATTCATCCAGAGAGATGTTTTTACGCGTTGAAGGAGTAAGATCATCTTCATCCTTTTTTTCGTAGCTGAAATCATCAATCTTATTGAAAATCATAATCATTGGCTTTCTGTGAGCATCAATTTCCTGTAAAATATCGTTTACCGAAGCAATATGATCTTCAAAGCTTTCATGGGAAATATCAACTACATGAATCAATAAGTCTGCTTCTCTTACCTCATCCAGTGTAGATTTAAAAGATTCAACCAATTGAGTAGGTAATTTTCTGATAAATCCTACCGTATCAGTAAGCAGAAATGGTAAGTTTCCAATCACAACTTTTCTTACAGTAGTATCAAGGGTTGCGAACAATTTATTTTCTGCAAAAACTTCAGATTTTGAAAGAGAGTTCATCAAAGTAGATTTTCCTACGTTGGTATATCCCACTAAGGCAGCACGTACAACTTTTCCTCGATTATTACGCTGAGTTGCCATCTGTCTATCAATAGTCTTTAATTTATCTTTCAGCAAAGTAATTCTGTCACGAATGATACGACGGTCAGTTTCAATTTCCGTTTCCCCGGGACCTCTCATCCCAATCCCTCCTTTCTGACGCTCCAAGTGAGTCCACATTCTTGTCAATCGAGGTAAAAGATATTGGTATTGGGCTAGCTCCACTTGTGTTCTTGCATAAGAAGTCTGTGCTCTCTGCGCAAAAATATCAAGGATCAAATTGGTACGATCCAGAATTTTCACTTCCATTTCTCTTTCAAGATTTTTCAGCTGTGAAGGAGAAAGTTCGTCATCAAAAATGACAGTTCCAATTCCATTTTCTTTTACATACTCCTTAATTTCCAATGCTTTTCCGCTTCCAACAAATGTTTTGGAGTCCGGTTGGGACATCTTTTGAGTAAATCTTTTATCCACTGTAGCTCCTGCTGTATAAGCAAGAAACTCCAGTTCGTCCATATATTCTGTTAACTTATCTTCATCTTGGTCTTTAGTAATTAATCCTACCAAAACCACCTTCTCATAATTATGTTCTTTCTTTTCTAACATTAAAGTTTATGTCTATGTTTATGATTTTTACAAGATAATATTTTTCAGAAAAAAAACAAAATCAAATTTTAGTTAATAACACTTTTTAATATAAATTTAAGTTGCTTATCAACGAAACCCGTTGATTTGTCAATCTCCTGTCAAACAGTATAAAAAATATAAAATTAAGTTTTTCCCACAAAAATAAGTCCGCTCAATAACGGACTTCTTATATTTTAAAATGAGACCATCAGTCCCAATCAGCGGCAACAAATTTCATAGAATTTCCATGATCATCAGACAGGGTAAGGAAATGACCTTCTACAGTATATTTGCTCATGGTTTCAAATTTTTTTTGAAAAGAGGTTTCAAGATTCATATCCTGACAAGCCTTCAAGGTGCTTACCCCTTGGGAAATCTTTACTGTTCCGCCTTTTTTAAATTCAGAAGTAAAGGACATCTGGTTGCACCCCATATAAGCACTTCCATAGATCTTCCCTTTTTCCATTTTTCCGGTAAGGTTAATTTCAGCTTTATGGGCAATCAGCTGATCTTTAGAAAAGCCATCGAAAGAAACCAGCATCCATTGTCTTTGGAGATAAGGATTTTTTTCAGGTACTGATGAGCAATTTAACACAAGCCCAAAGAATAACATGGCAAAAAAGGGGAATAATATTTTTTTCATGCTGATTATCATCCCATTTTCGTACCAATCCGGGACAGAATCTCGTAAAAATTAGTAAATTAGCGACACAAAAATTATTTTATAAAATGAAAAGACTATTTCTACTATTCACTTTCTTGCTGAGCTTTGCTCAGATGAGGGCGGATGAGGGGATGTGGCTGCTAATGCTCATCAAACGACTTAACGGTGTTGATATGCAAAAAGAAGGTCTACATCTTACGCCTGAGGAAATTTATTCAGTTAACAATTCCAGCTTAAAAGACGCTATCGTAAGTTTCGGTGGTTTCTGTACAGGAGAAATTGTTTCTGATAAAGGACTTTTATTCACGAACCACCACTGTGGATACGGAGCAGTAGCTGCTGCATCTACTCCGGAAAAAGATTATTTGAAAAACGGTTTCTGGGCAATGAAACAGAAAGACGAATTCAATGCAAAAGATCTTTATGTAAGATTTTTAGTGAGAATGGATGATGCAACTCAAAGAATCACATCCAAGCTAAACAACAATATGACCGGAGCAGAGAGAAAAGCTGTTATTGATGCTGAAACAAAAGCAATCCAGACAGAAAACTCTGAAAACGGAAAATATACTGTAGTGGTAAAAGATTTCTTCAACGGAAATGAATTCTACTATTTTGTATATCAGGACTACAAAGATGTAAGATTAGTAGGTGCTCCACCTTCATCTTTAGGAAAATTCGGTGGTGATACTGATAACTGGGAATGGCCAAGACATACTGCAGACTTTACAGTTTTCAGAGTATATGCTGATGCTGCTGGAAACCCAGCTGAATATTCTCCAAGCAATGTTCCAATGAAACCTAAGCATTTCTTACCGGTTTCTCTAAAAGGAATTAAGCCAGGTGACTTCTCAATGATCCTTGGATACCCAGGTAGAACAAACCGTTATTTAACTTCTTACGGAATTCAGCAAATGGTAGGTAAAGATTACCCGGCTTGGGTTGAAGCTTCCAAAACTGCAATGGATGTAATGAAGAAGTATATGGATAAAGATAAAGCGACTCAGCTTAACTATGCTTCTCAGTACGCTTCTGTAGCGAACTACTGGAAAAACAGACAGGGAACAATTGATGCTGTAGAGAAAAACGGTACGATCACTGACAAGCAAAAGATTGAAGACGTTTACAAAAAATGGTCTGCAAAGCCAGGAAACGAGGCTTATGATGGTATTTTACTTGATATTGAGGCTTATTACAAGCAGGCTTCAGACAGAAATGTTGAAAGAAACTACGCTTCTCAGTTCACAAGAAATGCTAAATATATTTCACTTGCTTTACAGGTAGGTTCTGTTTTAAAAGCTTATGCTGCACAGGATATGCAGGGAAGATTAGCAATGAAAGCTAAAACTGAAGCTGCAATTAAAGCTGCTTATGAGAATTTCAGCCCATCTTTAGAAGGTGAAATGCTTGCTGCAATGACTAGCCTTTATCAGGCTAGAGTTAAAAACCAAGAAGTAGCATCTGCTACGATCCTTGGATTAGATGCTAAAACAGTTTCTAACTTAGCTTATTCTTCTATTTTTGCAAACAAGACTTCCGCAACCAACTTCCTGTTGAATCCTGATGCATTAAAACTTGATGCTGATCCGCTTTGGAAAGCAGCAAACGGTATTGTTGCAGATCAAAAAATGAGTGCTGAAAGATACGTAAAGATAGATGACAATTTTGCAAAAAACAGCCGTCTATTCTTAGCTGGTTTAGTAAAAGCAATGCCTGAGAAGAAATTCTACCCGGATGCTAACTCTACAATGAGATTAACATACGGTACTGTAGATAAGCTTCCTATCAGAGAAGACAGAAACTACTTCGGTGTTACAGATAACTATTATACAGATATGTCTGGTCTTGTTGGAAAATACAAGAAAGGAGATGAAGAATTCGATCTTCCTCAAAGAGTGATCGATCTTTATAACCTTAAAGATTTCGGACAGTATGCTGATGCAAAAGGTTATATGCCTGTAAACTTCCTTTCTAACAATGACATTACAGGAGGTAACTCAGGTTCTCCGGTAATTGATGGTGATGGAAACCTTATTGGTATTGCATTCGATGGAAACAGCGAAGCATTAAGCGGTGATATCGTATTCGAGCCTGAATGGCAGAAAACAATCAACGTAGACGTTCGTTTCGTTCTTTGGACAATCGATAAGTTTGCTGGCGCAAGAAGATTAGTAGATGAGTTGAAGCTTGTAAAAGATGCAAACACTCCTGCTGATACAAAAACTAAAAATTCTGGGACTACAACAATGCCTAAGAAAACAAAGAAAAAATAATCTTATCTGATATATTTTTGAAACCGTGAAAATTATTTTCACGGTTTTTTTATTTTTGAATATTAAAATAGTAATCATGAATTCTCAACCTGTATTATTCACTGCCATCATACAACAAAATGAAACAATGAATGCTGCTTTTGTGGAATTTCCTTTTTCAACAGAAGAGTTATTCAACAAAAAAGGGCAGGTCAAAATTTTGGCTATATTTGATGGAAAGGTAGAGTATCGCGGAAGCCTGGCTAAAATGAAATCAGACTGTCATATACTAGGATTGACTCAAGAAGTCCGAAAGCAGCTTGGGAAAACTTTTGGAGATGAGGTTACCGTATCTCTTATGGAGGATAAGAAAGAACGGATTGTTGACCTTTCAGATGATATTGCTTTGGTCTTTAATAACCATCCAGATGCCAAAGCACTATTTGATACGATGAGCTATACTCACAAAAAGGAGTATATCCGCTGGATTGAAGAGGCGAAGAAGCCGGAAACAAGGGAAAACCGAAAAACAAAAATGATCCAGATGATTCTGGATGGAAAAAAAGGAATATAAAGTCTTTTCTTTATTTTCTATATTTTTACTTTTGCTTCCAGATATTGTTGTCCCCCTCCATTGGTAACCGTCAGGAATCCATCATAATGAGCCACCTTTACTCCAAGGTCGTTATTTATTTCTTTGAAATATCCTCTCCTTTCTATAATGTTGGATTGCCATAAAAATTGTGCACACTGTCCTTTTTGGTTTTGGAAAATCAATGAATTCAGCTTATTTTCCACTCCGGATGATTTAAGATCTATCACTACACTTTCATTGGCTACAAAATCCTTAGCTAATACCATAAAATTATTCATTTATTGTTCTTTTAATTATAAGTTTTGTTTATCCTACAACAAAAGTCTTGATCTGCAGCGACAAAACTCGACGTATTATTCATTAAATAAAAAAAACACATCATCCTGACTTACAATACATAACAAAATAATTCTTAATAATTATTCATTTTTTCGTCAGGATTTTAGAATATACCCGACTATGGATGTAGATACCAGTTATAACTATAAAATTCACGTTATGAAAAAGACTTTTTTTAAAACCACAGTATTTGCGGCAGCTATTACAACTGCATTGACGCTTTTTTCATGTAGCGATTCAGACAACAACATGATGGACGACTCTTATCAAAGGACAATTACCTTTGAAAATGTTGTTACACCTAAAGACTTTGTACAAAGTGGAAGCTTTCAGGGAATGGGAAATCCTCCGGTTATTATGCCGGGACAATCTGTTTCTATAAAGTTCAGTGCCGGAAAAGCACAGGCTCTTATGTTTGCTACCATGTATGGACTTTCTAAAGATTGGTTTTTTGCTTCTCAGCAGCCTGGAATAAAACTGTTTGATGCTAATGGAAAAGCTATTACAGGTGATGTTTCCTCAAGTGTATTGTTATGGGATAATGGAACCAAAGATAATATGACTGGCCAGTCAGAGAGTAAACCTATCATGCAGGTTCCTAATGTAAATGCTTCACAACTGATGAAACTTAACCTTGCCTACGATGAGATGTCTTCTGAGTTTACTTTAACCATAACCAATACTTCAGGAGGAACAGCTAATGAAACTCCTTTTTCTCCAGGAGTTTGGGCCGTTTCTAATTATAATGGTACCCAGCTTCTAAACAGCGCACCATTCTTTACACCTAATGCCTTATCCAATCCTGAAATTACAGATATAGCCCAGATGGGGAATATTGATAAAATGAAAGCTAAACTTATGGCTAATACGGGAATTATGACAGGTCTTTCTCCTACTCTTGTAGTGATCTATCGAGGTGATAAAAATCCAATTTATGAAATGGGAAAAATGGATAACGGAATGGGGTTAAAGGAAATTGCTCAAATGGGAAATGTAAGTAAGCTTCAAAACAGTTTAAAATCTTTTCCTGGGGTTAAAGGAATTTATGTAGCAGGAAGCGCTCCTGTTCCTCCGGGAAACAAGGTGATGACGAGCTTCAAAGCAAATCCGGGAGATAAAATTGCTTATGCAACAATGTTCGGTTTCTCTAATGACTGGTTCTATGCTAATGAGCAAAGTATAGATGCCAATGCTAAAGGAGACCTTACTTCAAAAACTTCTTTATTTGATTCAGGAACAGGAGTAGACCAATATCCGGGTGCAGGAAATCGCCAAGCATTATTCGGGGGAACTCCACAAAGTGAAAATATGCCTATTTCTAAAGTTGGAACACAATACCCGGTTCCTGCTGTACAGAATGTGATAAAAGTAACCGTGAATTAGAGTTTGCTGGAACCAACCTCTCAACATTTCGTTGAAGGGTATGGTTTTATCAAAAGTCCCAGGCAGCTTTGCTGCCTGGGATTTGTTTTAAAATGATCAGGAAATCGGAATTCCTAGATATCTCAAATAAGAGTCCAACATTTTTTTATCAAATACAGGTTCTTTAATCCCAGATCCATCCAAGAATTTAATCACATTAGAGCAATCCCACACATAAGTATTCTGGTAAAGCTCAACAGTTGATAAACCTTCATGCATATTATCTCTGAAAAGGCTAGTTAGAGGATAAAGTCTATTTTTACTATCATCTTCCCATTGTTTTCTCCATTCTTTATAAGGAAGGTCTTTCAATGTAAATGGATAATATTTTTTCATGAGGCCAAAAAAGTCTTCTAGTGTAAGATTCGTTTCCGGACTGGCAATAAGGTTAAACTTCTGCCCTATTGCCTCTTTATTTCTTGTAATATAAGCCATAGTTTGAGTCATATAATCTACGGTTATTAAACCTTCTCTCAATTCGGTAAGTGCCGGATAAGATTGGAACTCCACGCAATTTTTCACCAATCCCGACCACCATTGATAAGGAGCACTTGCTCCCGTCTCACTGTGGCACATGGCATAGCCTAATCTATAAGTAATAAGAGGTAATCCTTCTTTTGCTGCCAGATCTGCGATCGCTTCCATCACCCATTTACTTCTTACATAGCCTATATCTTTACTTACTGACATCAGATTTTGAGCTATATCATCAGATTCCAACATCACTTTTTTTCCTGTAAATATATGCCCCCAGCTATACACTGATATCGTAGACAGCAGCGCAAGACATTTTGTTCTTTCTGCACCTGCAAGCTTTATAATTTCTCGCAATCCTTCTACATTTGGTGCTTTCATATAAGAATAAGGTTCGATAAAATTTACAGAGCTTCCAGAATGATAAATCACATCTGTTTTTTCTGCCAGCATTTTAAATGTATCTTCTGAAAGTCCCAAGAATGGTTTTACAAGATCTCCTACTACTGGAATAATTCTTTCTTTTTGTTCTTTCTTTTGAGAAACAGCAAATTGTTTAAAGCAACGATCAATTTTTTCTTTTGCATGAAAATCGTCCTGAGCCCTTACCAAACAATAGATATCAGCATCTGTGGTATCTAAAAGTTCCTGTAAAAGATGAATTCCAACAAAACCTGTCACTCCGGTTAAAAATATAGTTGAAGGATTTTCAAGCTGTTTAGGATCAAAGCCTCCCGCAAATACAGTTCCTGGTGCGAGATACACATCTTGTTGTAATTCTACATAAGGTTCTACATCTTCTTCCGGCATGGCTACTCTTTCTTCTTGGGCTCTGGCAATCAAAATTTCTGAAAGCTGTTTCAATACAGGGTATTGATAGACATCTCTAAGGTATACTTTTACCCCAAGACTCCTCTCTAATGCTACTGCAACAACCGCAACCAACAAAGAGTTTCCTCCAATATCAAAAAAGTTATCCGTGATATTAATAACAGGTCGTTCCAGTTCTGCAGACCAGATCTTTGCTATGCCTCTTTCTGTTTCATTAGTTGGGGGTTCAAAAGAAACCAAATCTTTAGCCTCTTTATCTGCCAGATCTTTTAAATATTGAGAATCTGTTTTCCCATTAGTCGTAAGAGGAATTTTATCTATAAAAATGATCTGGGCAGGGATCATATATCCTGGTAATTCTTCTTTTAGGAGATTTCTGATAGTGGTAACTTCTTTTTCAACACCCGGTTTCGCTACAATAAATGCAATGAGGTATTTATTACTTCCTGTAGTATCTTTTGTGATGACCGTAGCTTCCTGTATGTTGTCCTGTTGGCTCAAAGTTCGTTCTATTTCTCCCAGCTCCACCCGGAATCCCCGGATCTTTACCTGATTATCTATCCTGCCTAAGAACTCAATATTTCCATCAGGCAGCCATTTGGCAAGGTCTCCGGTACGGTATATTTTTTCCGTTTCCCTGAAAGGATTATTGATAAATTTTACAGCAGTCAGCTCTTCATTATTAAGGTAACCTTTTGCCAGAAGATCCCCTCCTATGAATAATTCTCCTACAGCTCCTACAGGAAGCAATTCCAAACTTTCACTCAGAATGTATGCTTTAGCATTGGCAATCGGCTTCCCTATTGAAGACACATACTGGCCTTTTACCTCTTTAACTTTTCTAAACGTAGCATATACTGTACATTCCGTAGGCCCGTAATAGTCTATAAGTTCATAACTCAATTCTGTAGTAAGCACTGGCTTCAGCTTTTCACCTGCTGTGAAAAGATATTTAAGAGCCAGATCATTGTATTTTCTGGTCTTATCTATAAAAGGAGGAACAAGAACTGTTGGTACAAAACCATGGGTAATATGATTTTTATGGAAATATTCCACCAAAGCAGAAACATCCGTTCTTTCTTCGTTTTCTGCAATAAAAAGGGTAGCTCCGGAAGTAATACCCGACCATATTTCCCATACAGAAATATCAAATGCAAGCCCGGCAACAAGAGTTACCTTTGAAGTCTGATCCACATGAAAATAATGATTATGCCATGTTACCAAATGCTGAATAGCAAGATGCTCCACCATCACTCCTTTAGGTTTCCCTGTTGAACCGGATGTATAAATTGTATACGCCAGTGAATTCTGGTATATTTCAGCATCTGGATCCTGCAAAGAAAAGGATTCCAGATCTTTCATTGTATCAAACTGAAGCACTTCAATTTTTTTATTTCCTGATAAGAGTGCTCCAAGATCATGATTGGTAATCATAATCTTAGCAGCAGTATCTGAAAGGATATATTCTACTCTTTTTACAGGGTATGCAGGATCTATCGGAACATACGCTGCACCTGTTTTTACAATTCCTAGAACTGCAACCACCCATTCAAGGGATCGGTTGAGCCAGAGAGGAACAAACATTCCTTTTTGTATTCCTTTGTCTATTAGACTATTGGCAAGTTTATTACTCTTCTGATCCAACTCTTTATAAGTCATTGCCTGATCTCTGTATACTATTGCAATCTGATCAGGATAAAGCTGCACCTGTTTTTTGAAAAGAGACACCAATGTTTCTTCCTGTTTGTAGTCCCATCCCGTTGTATTGAAGTCATTTAAAAGTTTTTCTCTATCCATTGAAGACAATAGTACAGCCTCTCCCAATGATTGGGAGTCTAATGGTGATGTTAAATTTGACATGATAATGATGTAATTTGGTTAAAAGTCTACTTTTTCTTATCACTTTTCTGCCAAGCATCTTCTATGCGTGATTAATTTTTAATGTATACCCTACCCTATCATTTAATCAAAGAAATAGGAGATATAATAGAGTATACAAAATGTGCACAATGATAAATTCAACGTGTAATAATAACTTTATAAAAAGTACTTGCAGAGAAAGTTCAGATGATCTGTTTAATGAACAGAACTGTAAATAAAGCCTTACTTTATTTATGACTCTCAAAAAGAATCTTTATTCTTTTAATTTCAGTTTTAAAACAAAATTACTTGACTAATGATTTGAATTCAATACCATCATATGACTAATGATTCAATATTCAAATTTAACATAATAAATAATATAAAGTGTTACATAATTATCATATCATCCCACACTATATATTAAATTTATGAAACAACAAATTGAATAACAATAAGATACATTTAAAAACACAACAAGTAAAATATTCATACTATGATAAGACTTTAATTTTTCGGCAAATTATAGAGATCAAATTTTATGGAAAAAAGGCTCATATCAAGAGAATAGATATATGAATACTCCATTGAATTCTTTAAGATTTTAATTTCATTAATTTTACATCATTAAGCATTCCAAAATTCCCGATCTAAGCTTCTGTATTGTATGGCTTCGGAAATATGATGAGAAAGAATTTTTTCAGATTCTTCAAGATCTGCAATGGTACGTGCTACCTTTAAAATTCTGTCATAGGCTCTTGCGGAAAGATTCAGCTTTTCCATAGCTAATTTGATAAGACTGAAAGAAACCTCATCTAATTCACAAAATGCTTCTATTTCTTTTGGCCCAATTTGAGCGTTACTACTGATATTAAGATCTTTATATCGTTCATTCTGAATTTCCCTTGCCTTCAAAACCCGTTCCCGGATATCTTTACTTTTCTCACCTTTCCTTTTCTCTGAAAGTTGCTCAAATTCTACTTTCTGAACTTCAATATGAATATCGATCCTATCTAAAAGCGGCCCGGAAAGTTTATTCATATACCGTTGCATTTCATAAACAGAAGAGGTATTGTTGGGATCATCAGGAAAAAAACCGCTTGGACTAGGGTTCATAGAAGCCACCAGCATAAAACTCGCAGGATAATTGACGGTAAACCTAGCTCTTGAAATAGTTACTTCACGATCTTCTAAGGGCTGTCTCATCACTTCCAAAACGGTTCGTTTAAATTCAGGCATTTCATCAAGAAATAAAACCCCATTATGAGCCAGTGAAATTTCCCCGGGTTGAGGATAACTTCCCCCACCAACCAGTGCTACATCGGAAATGGTATGGTGCGGAGATCTGAAAGGACGAACAGTCATTAATGATGCTTCTGTACCGATCTTCCCTGCTACAGAATGGATTTTTGTAGTTTCAAGAGCCTCTTTCAACGTTAATGGCGGGAGTATACTTGGAACTCTTTTGGCCAGCATTGTTTTCCCGCTTCCGGGAGGGCCAATCAGTATAATATTATGTCCACCGGCAGCAGCTACTTCCATTGCTCTTTTGGCGGCTTCCTGCCCTTTAACTTCTGAAAAATCAAAGGGAAAATTATTTATTTTTTCATGGAATTCCTTTCGGGTATCCAATATAATTCTTTCAATAGCTTTTCCTTCATTAAAGAAATCGATGACCTGCTTTATATTTTCTACTCCATATACCTCAAGATCATTGACAATAGCTGCTTCTCTGGCATTTTGAATAGGAAGAATAATCCCCTTAACCCCTTCTTCCCTCGCCTGAATCGCAATGGGCAGTACTCCTTTTATGGGCTGTAAGCTACCATCCAACGAAAGCTCACCCATAATGATATAGTCTTGAATTTTTTCAGCCAGAATCTGATCAGATGCAGTTAAAATACCAATTGCTATACTTAGATCATAGGCAGATCCTTCTTTTCTAAGGTCAGCAGGAGCCATATTAATTGTAATTTTCTTTCCAGGAATTTTATATCCTACATTCTTCAATGCAGCGGAAATTCTATAACTGCTTTCTTTGATCGCATTATCAGGAAGTCCTACCAAATGGTATCCAACGCCTCCAGTATCTACATTTACTTCAATCGTTATGGTCTGGGCAGCAACTCCATGAATGGCGCTACCATAAATTTTGATCAGCATGTGTATTTTTAAAGTAAATATAATCAATATACTATTTTAAAAATCTGATAGTTACACTGATAATTTTCTACAGAAAAGAGTTTTTAAGAAAAATAAATACTTTATATTCTCCACAAGTAAGTCTCCTGAAATAAGGGTGGCTCCCAATTCATTTTCTATTACAAATTATCAGATTTGAAGATTTGATAAAGGTCAAAAAACATCTATAAAAAAACGATGGCAATATCTGCCATCGTTACTCTATAAGTTAGATATAAAATATCTTTTATTATCTGATATCTTGTACATTTATTGTGGAATTGGATAAAATCTTATCCGGGCCGAAGTTACTATTATTATGAGAATGCAACGTTCTGAATGTACAATAATTCATTTGTGGAGATTCTGCAATAATTCCTACTGGCAAAAATGTTGGATCTGCATAATTAGCTAAAATGTTATTTTCACAAATAATTTCGCTTGCTTCACCTTGGATCATAATATGGCCATACTCTTTATTATTTGCCAAACCTACATTATTAGTCTTATTACCACTAATGATTGCTCGTTTTGTATTTCCTATTTTGATCCCATCAGTGCCGGTTCTCAAAATCGCATTATCTGTTATGGTAAGTGAAGTATATTCCAAGATATCAATAGCACTTTGCTGTACTGACTTTAGGTTATTGCTATTAATGGTAATATTTTCTTTTTTAAAATTGGTATGATCGTCTGTAATACATGTTTTAACTGTTTCAATGTAATTTCCTTCAATAGTTACGTTATCAGCTCCTTTTCTAATCTTAATTCCGTCTCCATTTCCAACCATTTCAAGGTCACTGATTTTTACATTATGTACTTTATACAAATCAACCAGAGGAGCGTCAAATGCATTTTCAATCCTACCATTTCTTACTTTAACCCCATTTGCTCCTTCAATAAAGATTTGCGATGCTTTATTTCCTGAAGATGCCAGGTTTTGTACATTGATATTAAAGATCGTATGAGAATACTCATCTCCTTCTGTTTTACACGCAAAGCCATCAAGACCATTATTTCTTGTTGCCAAATTCAAAATATTAACATCGGATACTCCAGCAGTTGCATCCGGAGTTGTTATCAGTAATCCATAACCATTGTTCTGATCACAAATACAATTCACTATGTTTACATTCCTAACTTTTTGATTTTTATTGGGTTCTATATCTATTCCTGTTTCCGGGATAGTTCCGCTAGTTTTAATAAACTGGCTATCTACCACGTTAACACTGTCACAATCTATGATTGAAAGGCCTTGTCTACGGTTATCAAGACAAATAACATTTTTAATATTCCCATTATAGGAATCTTTGATATAGATACCATCTCCCCAACATTCTGAAATCTCTACATTTTCTATAATGAAATTACGAGCTTCAAGTACCTTAATACCAAATCCCCATTCTCCGAGATCAAGGTTGTTTACACTTTCATATTTAATGGAACCATCAGTCATTTCAATCAGAATATTTTCCTTATAATCTATATTACAATAAGATGGCTTTTTATCCGGAGTTATCTTTTCACATGGTACATTCGGATATACCCATGGTTTCACTCCACCTGAGATTCCAGCTTTTTTCACTTTCAAAGGCGTATTATTTACATAAACATAATCACCCACCTGATAGGATTCATTAGGTTTCCAAATTTTGTAATAACTTTCATTTTCAGCCTTAAAACTATATTTATTACCTTTAATTTTCCCACCATTCAACGTTGTGTTTACTGTTCTGTAAAAGGAGATTAATTCATATTCAGGGTATTTTCCTGGAAGTGCTTCAACTCTGCCATTCAAATAATAATTGGTATCACTTTGAAGCTGAATTTTTTCATATTTATCTACATCAATCTTATACAGACCCGAAAGAATAATATTTTTAATATTCATAGCGCGTAACCTTACCAGAGCTATATTGACTTTTTTAATTTCTTCGGGAATACCATCACCTTTAATACCACAATAAGCAAGATCCACAGTATCTCCAAATGCTGCTTCCAATTTGTATTGCCCATTGTTGGTAAGTTTAATAATACTGAAATGATCCTCTGAAACAGCTGTTTCCGATAAATAATAGATAACAGGTTTATCATAAGGAATTCCCGGATAATATCCCATTAGCTGAACATATTGTGGTTTTTTATCTTCAAAAGATGTTATGAGTTCTGAAATCTCAGCTACACTTAGATTCTGTAACTCGTTCATTGAATTTTTAATGATTGCCATTGTACTTTATGATTTTGGTTTTAATTGTCTTCAAAAGTACAAAGGCATAACGCCAAAAGACGACGTATTATAAATATAATGACTTTTATTTTACCCTAATCCTAAAAGCTCTTTTCCATCAAATATCCACTTCCCATTCCTTTGTTTAAAAAAATAAATTTCAACCTTGGAGCCTCCTCCACGGTTCTTTACAACAGTAATCGTTGCAAACTTTCCAGATTGATCCATTAGGCAATTTAGGAGCTCAATATGTACAATATTATCTGGTTTGGGAATCTCTTTAACCAAGTTAATAGGATAATTATCAACAGAGTTCATCGGAATATGGGTGATCCCAAAGTATAAAGGTTCAAATTTTTCCTGTTTTAGTTTAAATTTCTCTTTAAATAAGGAAATGGCCTCTTGTAAATACATCGTTCCGATTCCTGCATATAGATGAACAGCTATGCTATCACTCTTTCCTCTATTTTGAGGGATTTTTGACATATCAAAATATGAAATATTATCCATCAAAACCGTAAAGTTCTGATCAATAATACGAGCTGCAACATGCTCGTTATTCTTTTGTTCATCTTTGCATGAGAACATGAGCAAAATAAAAAATATAAACTTGAACTTTCCTATCCTATTCAACAACATCATTGATTATTTATGTTAATTGCAATATATCAGATTCCCCCAGTACCAACAAACAGATTACGAAATATTTTTCTTAAACAATAACTTTTTTCCATCAGTCGTTTTTTGACTCAGATCAAAGTTTTGCCTTTTGCAGCATTATAATTTTGCAGCGTAATAAAAAACTCATGGCAGAACTTGAAAAAATTATATGGATTTCTATTATTCTGATTATCATTATTTCGGTAAAAGAAAAACTTAAACTAGCACTTCCCCTTTTACTTTTATTGGCTGGACTTATTTTAAGCCTTACAAGATTGGTTCCTTCTATTGATATGAGCCCCGAAATGATTTTCTATGTGGTTTTACCACCCATCTTATTTGATGCCGCATGGAATACTTCGATTCCGGAATTTAAAAAAGAATTTTCCAAGATTTCCCTTTTAGCTGTAGGATTAGTGTTCCTTACAACTACTATTATTGCATTGATTGCTCATAGTATCATTCCAGGTTTTACATGGCCGCTGGCTTTTATTTTAGGAGCCATTATTTCGCCACCTGATGCTGTAGCTGCTACCAGTATTACAAAAGGACTTCCTTTACCTAAAAAATTAGTTACCATACTTGAAGGGGAAAGCCTGTTGAATGATGCTTCTGCTCTTATTGCCTATAAATGTGCCTTGATAGCTATCATGAGCGGAGTTTTTTCTTTTTGGAATGCAGGATTTCAATTTGTAACCATCAGTTTAGGGGGGATTATCGTTGGGCTTATCATAGGCTATGCTTTTTTGAAACTGCACAGATTTTTGAACGGAAACAGCAACACAGAGACATTTGTCATCATTTTATTACCATTTGCAACGTATAGCATGGCTGAACATTTAGAATGCTCCGGAGTACTTGCCGTTGTGGTATTAGGAATGTTTCTGTCATGGAATTCTTTTCCTCTTTTCAGTGCCAACAGCAGAATACAAATGAGTAACTTCTGGGATGTCATTGTATTCGTACTCAACGGACTGGTATTTCTAATCCTGGGTATGCAGCTTCCTCAGATCATTGCAGATATTCCACATGCTGAGATCCCCGTTTTAATTCTGTACGGCCTTCTTATTTTCGGAGTTCTTATCATGATCAGGTTGTTCGTCATTTTTACATTTCCTTTATTTTCAGGGAATAAAGTAACAAAAGAAACAGGCTTCTTTTCGCAGACAAAAAAGGAATACATCATCTTATCATGGTCAGGAATGAGAGGTGTAGTATCCTTAGCTGCAGCATTAGCAATGCCTTTACAAGATAATGATGGAGTGGTGATATCCCAAAGAAGTACTATCCTCTTTATCACATTTGTTGTGATTATTTTCACATTATTAATACAAGGGCTGACTTTACCTAATCTCATCAAACTTATAAAACCTACTGAAGAGGATGAAAAGAATGAAAAAGAATTGAATATTCTCTTAATTGATCAATCACTCTCTTTCCTGGAAAATAAAAAGTGGGATCACTCCATCGCTGAAGGGATTGTTTCGGGAATGATTGAAAAATTAAAAAAAGAAGAAACTGAGTTATTCCATGTGGAAACTTCCGAACCTGTCGACAGAGTAGAATGGCGGAAGAACTATTTCAATATTGAACTTCAATTGATAGAGTTTCAACGCAAAGAACTTATCAAAAATTATTACAAAGGTGAATATTCACTTGAAGTAATCCGCAAAAAGGAATGGGAATTAGACTTTTGGGCGACTACTGTTTATCATGAAATGGAAACATTGGAATTTAAAAATTAGGATGATCCTTTCTTTTTTGACCTAAGTCAAAGTTTTTCATTCCTCACATGTCCAATTTTGCATTATTAATTTGAATTACGGGTTGAGGATTATCAAATCACTCACCATTATACAACTACAAAGAAACAGATAACCCATTGGGTACTCTACACAATTTAAAAATTTATTTATGGAAAATATGTTAAAAATATTTGGCGCAAATTCCAAAACACGAGTTGAAAATGCAATAGAAGAATTGCAAGTTGGCAAAGGTGTACTCCTTATCGATAATGAAGACAGAGAAAATGAAGGAGACCTTATATTTTCTGCGGAACATATAAACGAAGAAGATATGATTCAAATGATCCGATATTGCAGCGGTGTAGTTTGTCTGTGCCTTACTCATGAAAAAGCTGATGAATTGGAACTTCCATATATGGTAAATGATAATTCAAGTCCGTATCAAACGCCTTTTACTGTTTCAGTAGATGCTAGAAAAGGAGCTACAACTGGGTTATCAGCAGCAGACAGAATTGCAACAGTAAAAGCAGCCTTTGCTGAAGATGCACAACCTGAAGACCTGGTTCGTCCCGGCCATATATTTCCTTTAAGAGCACACAATGATGGTGTATTGGGAAGAAACGGACATACAGAAGGAAGTATAGACCTTATGCGCCTGGCAGGATTAAAACCAATGTCTGTTCTATGTGAACTGATGAATGATGATGGAACGATGTCCCGATTTCCACAGATTGTAGTTTTTGCATTAAAGCATGATTTGATGGTTTTATCCATAGAAGATATCATCGAATATCGACAAAAACATACTTCAGATAATTTATTAAAAATAAATGTCTTACAATAAAAATTACACCAAAATGAATTCAACCGAAACAAAAAAAATACGTTCAGTGTTTCATGTGAAACATAAGGAGTATATTACCCCCCATTTTATAAGGGTTATTTTCAATATTAATGATAATCAAGCAGAAATGCTCACTAATGTAAAATCAGGTTCAAATAACAAAATATTTATCCCTACAAATGAGACAGATACCCAAGAAACCGTAAGAACTTATACCAACAGAAAAATTGATCTTGAAAACAGAGAACTGAGTATTGACTTTGTAGCACATGGAGACAATGGCCCGGCATCCGCATGGGCATTAAAAGTGCAGGAAGGAGATTTTTTAGGGATAGGGATGAAAGAAAGTACCAGGCCTTTGGTTCCTGAAGCAGATTCTTATTTCTTGGTAGGTGATGCCACTGCCCTACCCGTTATCAGTGCCATTGTAGAACAACTTCCTGAAGGAGTAAATGTAAAAGTACTTATGGAAATCTTCGGAAAGGAAGATGAAATACTCTCCTGCTCTGCAGCCAATGTAGATATTGAATGGCTTTATAATGCAACACCTGAAAAAGGAAGCAAGCTTGCAGAGCTGGCTAAACAGTTTAAATTTCCAGAGAATGAGCAGAGAAAATACGTGTATGTGGCTGCAGAATATTCTACAGTAAAGGAACTTCGTGATTATTTTAAAGCAGACCCTTCTCTTGAGCCTCGTGCTCTGCATGCTGTATCTTATTGGAAATCTGGCGAATCGGAAGATCAGGCTGGGTTGCATAAAAAACAATCATTATAAGGTCGTTTTTTAACTCAGGTCAAAGTTTTCATTCCATGAATAGCGGAATTTTGCAACATGATTTTAAATATAAACTATGAACATTCAATCAATAGTCATCGCCTTGGATGAAAGTATTTTTTCTCCACGAATTGCTACCCGGGGGTTTGAACTAGCCGTCTTCTTTAATGCTACGGTAAAGCTGTTACTGGTAAGAAATAATACAGCTATCCTCAATGCTTCATTAGCTAATACTTCTATAGAAAATGATGATACTATGGAAAGGCAAATGGGTAAAATAAAACAAATCACAGAAAAGTACAGCTTGGTGGAGCATTCAACGACAATACTCAATGGAGATCCTCAAGAACAGATCATTCAGTTTATGGCACACAACCTGGCAGATCTATTAATTGTGGGGACTCATGGAAGAACCGGGCTAGATCACCTCATCAGCGGCAGTACTGCAGAATATATCATCCGCCACTCTACTATTCCTGTATTGGTTCTTCCCTACAATCACGAAACACACTAAATCTTATTCATAATAACTAATCTCATAAGCAAGCAAACCGCCTGCCTGGCGGAGCTATGCCTTAAAAACAAATGAAAACATTAATTAATAAAATTCTCTGGAAACCACTCCTGCTATGTATAGCCACAAGTATGAGTATTCCCGGTATTTACGCACAAACTCGTTTATTAACCTTAAATCAAACGGTAGAAATGGCTCTTTCCAACAGTAATGCTCTCAAATTGAAACGAACATCTGTAGATCTTGCCATCAATAAATATCACCAGGCAAAAGATCAGTCTCTTCCTACGGGAAGCGTCAGCGGAACATTTTCTCACACTGAAAATATCGCTAACCATATTAAATTGGGATCTCTTGACTGGATCCTTCCTAAAAGAGCCGAATCTTATGTAGGAAATGCTTCACTCAATGAAACTATTTTCAATGGTTTTAAACTGAAGTATGCAAGACAGTCCACACTCCTCCTTTCTGAAATTGCGAAAACGAATGTTACTCTTACTGAGGATGAGGTGATTTACACTGCTGTACAAATGTATTTTGAACTGTACAAAATTTCTCAAAGCCAAAAAATTGTACAACAAAATCTAGCCGCAGTAGATACCCTTATCCAACAAGCGGAACAGTTTTACCGCCATGGCATTGTTACTAAAAATGATGTCCTTCGATTTAAACTTCAAAGATCCGGAATAGAGATCACTGCCTCAGACCTTGAGGCCAACCGCAAAATTGTATGCTATAATATGAATGTCCTGCTTGGACTTCCGGACAATCTTGACTTACAGACTGATTCGGTGCTTTTAAAAGAAGAAACACCTTTTTCTTTGGAAGAATATCTGAATATGGCTTTCTCTCAAAGAAAAGAATTGGAACAAAATACCCTGCAATCTAAAGTTCACGATTTTTCATTTAAGACTCTGAAAGCTGATGAACTTCCCAAATTATCCGTAGGTACAGGGATAGGGTACAACCATGCAGGTTCTACTTTTATTCCTTCTAATGGAACTTTTATCGCTCCTTTTTCTTTGGGTGCAACCGTTTCATGGGATTTTTCCACCTTATGGATGAATAAAAATAAATTATCTGAAGTTGAAATCAATAAAAAACATACTTCAATAGAAAAGAATATCTGGACAGACAAAATCCGCACTGAAGTCAATCAGGCTTATCAACTGTATGTCAGATCCTTAAACAAAGTTAATCTTCTCCACTCCTCTATCGAGGAAGCTACAGAAAATGACCGTATGCAGGCAGACCGTTACAAAAACAATGTCACCACTGTTACAGACCGTATTGATGCAGATGCTAAACTTTATCAAGCTCTTACCGATTTAGAAATTGCGCGTGCTGAAGCTTCTGTAGCATGGTATAACCTTCTGAAAGTTTCAGGAAAAATTTCAACGATTACTCAATAATAACAACTATTAATACTAACAATACTATGGAAGCTACGTCTTCAAAACAAAAAAAATACATCGTTCCCGTCATCCTTCTGATCGTGATTGTTGCAGGAAGTATTTTTGGAATTAAACAATATTTTTACCACCAAAGCCATGAAGATACAGATGATGCCCAAATAGACGGTGACCTCAGCGCTGTAGTCACTCGTGTTGGCGGCTACATCGACTCTATTGGATTTGAGGACAATCAACGAGTAAGCAAGGGGCAGGTTTTGGTCAAATTAGAAGATCATGAATACCGTCTGAAACTGGAACAGGCTATTGCAGCTCAGAAAACTGCAGGTTCAAAAATAGGAGTTTCAAAGACTCAGGTTTCAACAACTCATTCTGCATCATTGGGATATAAAGCTAAAGTAGATGAGGCAAAAGCTAAATTATGGCAGGCTAACCAGGATTATGATCGTTATGCAGCTTTGATTAAAAATGGATCTATTCCGCAACAAACTTTCGACAAAGCCAAAGCAGACCGTCAAATTGCTGAAGCGGCTCTACAATCTGCCGAAGAACAATACAAAACAGCCGTTGCTCAGATTGGAAACAGCCAATCTGAATTGATTGTAACAAACACTGCCACAGGCCAACAACAGGTTGATGTAGATTATGCTAAACTACTTCTCTCCTACACTACCATTAAAGCACCTGTTTCAGGAATTGTAACAAAGCGTCGGGTACAAATGGGACAATTGCTTCAAGCCGGGCAAACTTTATTTGCTGTTGTGGATGAAAACAATCTTTATGTAACAGCCAATTTTAAAGAAACACAAATGCAACACATTCGTGCAGGGCAAAAGGCTGAAATTATTGTGGATGCCTATCCTAATGAACCTATACAAGGAGTTGTACACAATTTTGCAGGAACTACAGGAGCCAAAATGTCTCTGCTACCTCCTGATAATGCGACAGGTAACTTCGTAAAGGTGGTACAACGTATTCCTGTGAAAATAAAAATAACCGCTACTCCAGAACTGCTTAAAAAGATTCGTCCGGGGATGAATGTGGAGGTAAGTGTATTAACTAAATAACTCAACATGATGGCTGAGAAAGGATTTAGAAAATGGGTGATCACGTTTACGATGGTACTGTCATGTATGCTTGAATTTTTAGATACCACCATTGTGAACGTTGCGATCCCTCATATTCAAGGAAATATGGGTGCCATATTAGAAGATGTTGCCTGGGTTTCTACTGGTTATGCTGTTGCCAATGTCATTATTTTGCCCATGTCCGGATGGCTGGGAAGCCGATTTGGAAGAAAGAATTATTTTCTGTTTTCCATTATTCTTTTTACCATTGCATCCATGCTTTGCGGAAACTCGCATACCCTGGTAGAACTGGTGGCTTTCAGAATTTTACAAGGATTAGCCGGCGGAGGTTTAATTTCTACTGCACAGGCTATTTTATTAGAAACCTGGCCGCCTGAAGAGAGAGGTACTGCAACCGCCATATTCGGTTTTGGTGCAGTGGTAGGGCCTACAGTGGCTCCTGCATTAGGAGGATATCTTACGGATCATTTATCATGGCCGTGGGTATTTTATATCAATCTTCCTTTGGGAATTTTAGCGGCTATTCTTACCTATCAGTACGTGAGAGCAACGCCTAAGGAAAGTACGGGGAAACCTGTCGACTGGTGGGGAATTCTGTTGCTGACTATTGCTGTAGGAAGTTTACAGACTGTCCTTGAAAAAGGAGAAGAAAAAGACTGGTTTGCCACCAATTATATCACAGTCCTTTGTGTGACTTCAGTAATTGGGATTTTATTATTCATCTGGCGGGAAACAACGACGGAGCATCCTGTTGTAAATCTTAAATTATTCAGGTACAGAAGTTTTTCTGCCGGAATGGTTACCTCATTTCTTTTTGGAATAGGATTATATGGATCGGTATTTATATTTCCTCAGTTTTGCCAGAGTTTATTAGGTTTTTCAGCACAACAAACAGGATTTTTATTGCTTCCCGGCCAGATCTTTACAATTGCACTGATGCCAACCGTAGGAAAACTATTGAAAAAAGGAGTTCCACCACAGCTTTTTGTAATTGCCGGATTCCTTTGCTTCTTTATATTCCCGATGATTATGAGCAAAGCAACATTAGCTTCCGGAAATACAGATTTCTACTTTCCACTTTATTTTAGAGGAATCGGAATTGGGCTTTTATTTGTTCCACTGATTACATTAGCAATTAAAGACCTAAAGGGGCCGGAAATCGGTCAGGGAGCAGGATTATACAATATGATGCGTCAACTGGGAGGTTCTTTTGGAATTGCAGGACTCGCAACCACAGTGCATATTGGGAAAGGACAACATAGAAATTATCTACTGGAAAACATCAATGAATATGGTTCTCCTTATTGGGAAAGAACACAGGATTATATTTCAAGCTTCATGGGTAAAGGTTTTTCTCATTCTGATGCTTCTGAAATGGCTTTACATGCTATAGATAAAATCATCAATAAGCAGGCGATGCTAATGGGATTCACAGATGCTTACCAATATCTTGGGATTGCCATGCTTTGCTGTATTCCGTTTGTACTGCTTCAAGGATTTAAAAAGAAAAAAACAGAAATCCCTGCAGATGCTCATTAATATTTGATTTTAAAACAATACTCACTCCAAAATGGTCACAAAATGAAATCAGAATTAACTAATATCAACAGTGGTGAGATTATTTCTTCAAAAAAACTCACCTCTACAGCATGGCATATTAAGCTCAAAGTCCCTTTTTATATAGAATTGGATATGGATAGAAATCCGGGATACATTTTTCCTTTATTAACCGGAGATGAGGAGCAGGAAAATACCCTACTCATCAGATCTACTTTATGGAATTATGATGTGGTACGCAACACTGTAGAAATTATCATTTATGAGCGGAAAGGCAATGAAGAATGGCTTGAAAATTTGTCATCAGGGCAGATGATCCGGTATTTGGATCCTGAAGAAATCATTATTCAGGGGTTGAATGCAGATAATTTTTACCTTATTGGTAATACTGATGCACAGGCATTTTTTTATCAATTCAACAGAAGTCTTCCCTTTACCAATACGGTAAACAGCTTTATCTATAGTAAAAATACAGGGGAATTTTTCCCGGATATTGATGGAAGCTACCCGCTCAACTATCACATTATTTATCCTTTCAGTCCCGAGCGGGTACTTCATCTTTTCAAAAAGAGTCTTATTCGAGAGAATGAAAGCTTTATCATCCTGCTTTTTTGTGAACATGAAGTTAATATGCTGTTTTCACAGTATTTTAAAAAGGAATGGGGAGCTGCTGAACACCAGATCAGAATTGCAAATTATAATCACTAATACTTCTATCATGTATTCATTATTGGCTGAAAAAATTTCTCAAGTCACATCAATTGATGAAGAAGGGATGGAAACTGTTCTGTCTTACTTTAAGGACTTCAAGATCAAAAAAGAAGAAATTCTTCTGAATGAAAAGGAACATTCTTCCAGGATATATTTTGTAGTAAAAGGATGCCTCAGAATTTATTTTTTACAAGCTGATGGTACTGAGGCTACAAGATATATTGCTTTTGAGAATAATTTTGCCAGTAATCTTGTGGGATTAATTACGGGTGAAGGCTCTGAAGAATATATCCAGGCACTGGAAAGTACAGAGTTACTTTATATTTATTTCAGGGACTTTCAAAGTCTTCTAAGCAGGGTTCCGGGATGGGAAAAGTTTTATATCTATTACCTCGAAAATGCTTATGTCAATAATACCCGTCATTTGATGAGCTTCTTAACAATGGATGCCACAGAGAGATATAAACATCTTCTGGAACAGAATCCGGCTGTAGTACAAAGGCTTTCTAACAGAATGGTGGCTAATTATCTGGGAATATCACAGGAATCTCTGAGTAGGCTGAAAGGAAGACTCTACAAATAACAATAACCAACTAACATCTTTATTTTTTTTACCAGGTTCATGATTGGGCCTGGTTTTGTGTATCAATATAAACCGGTACAAAATAAAATCGGCACAAAACAGATTGTGCCGATTTAACCACTATTAAAAACTAACGAAAAGATTATTTAATCCTTTATTTTTTTATAAATTTATTTCTATAGACCTCTCCCTTAGTGCTTTTGGAAACAATGATATAGTTTCCAGGTACTAAATGGCTTACATCAATTCCCTGCTTGTACTGATGATCATTTTTCTTTAGAACTAATTTTCCTGACATATCCATGATTGTTATCTCATTATATTGTTCTGATTCTTTTCCAATATAAAGGAACTGTGTGGTAGGATTCGGGTATATATTTAATTTATTTTCTTTTTGTTTTACTTCTCCTGTTCCTAGTCCCCCACAAAATTCCCAGTTATCATATTGAAGCTCTACAAAAGTAAATGGGTCTAACATTTGGCACTGAGTAGGGCAATATTCTGTGCAGGCATAAAATCCATATACGCCAGGCTGAGAAGTAGTATAGCTATCTCCAGTCACATTAGGAATCACACAAGGATCTCCGGTAAAGGGTGCTGTGGTCGTGGGAACACATTTAAACCATGTATGAGGCCCATACACCACAGGAAATACATCATCAAATTTTACAGGTGCTTCCGTGCATACATGTACAACTCCACCATCTACAATTTCATAAGTTCCCGGAAGAAACGTAGACATCATTGCCGGAAGGCCATAAACATATCCATCTGCCATCACTGCCGGACTTTCTGCCGTGCAATCTCCTTCGGTAACTGCTACTTTAAAATAATACAACTGGTCATTTCCATTGATGGTTAGCTGCTGAGCTGTAGCTCCTGGTATTGCTACCCAGGGGTTGTTATTAGGAGTCTGCCAAGTCCATTCCTGTTTATACCATTGATAAGAAGAATACGTTTGCGTAGTGGAAAGGATCTCATCCTCCGTATCACAGAACAGTATCTTATCCGCAAATATAGCTCCTAATCTAGGGCTGGTAATGGTAGGGTTACATTGTGCTCTTACCATCAGAAGGTTGAATAATAAAAATGTTAAAAAAATCAGTTTTGTTTTCATATATATTGACATTTAAGGTTGATTTCTATTTTAAAAATCTCAGCATTAATCAATCAACAATCTGATCCCAAACTTCACATTAAAATGCAGGGGCTTTTCTTTATAAATGGTGTTGGGTGAATCTTCATCTTTGAAATGATATCCAATCCCCGGTTCTGCATAAATCCCTACTCTATTAACCACCTTCACTTGAAGCCCAACTGCAGTATTCACCGAAAACGACAGCGGCTTATGTTCCATATTCTCTTTTGATGTTTCCCTCACCTCATCATGCACCACATAACTTGTGGTAACACTTCCTGATATAGGCTTTTCCAACATCGCTCCACCAGTAACATATCCTGTAAACCTTCCTTTCTGAATGACATTATAATTAATCTGAACAGGGATTCCGATATAATGCACCACCTGCTCTCCTTTAATATAATTATCATTACTTCCTGAATGGAGTTCTGAGGCTAGTTTGGTATAATTCACTCCTGTTCCTATTCCCCATTTTTTACCCAGATTATAATACAAAGACAACCCGAATGTTACCGGAATTTTATGTCTGATCCTCGCTTCTACCGGCTTGCTCTGATTGGCCAGCAGTACTTGCGTTAAAGGATCATCTACATATTCAGAAGCACTCCATACTTGTTCAAAGTTCATTGGCTTTCCATTAACGGAGGCATAGCCATGGAACTGTTGTTCCGCTGAATTGGAAGACGCATTTCCTGTAAGCATACTGAGCATCCATTTCTTTTCTGATTTGGACTTTATCTTTGCCTTTGTATTATCTGCATATTTTTCAGGCCATTCATTTCCTGCCTTATTTACCTCTTTATCAACAACTTCATTTTTTATTTTATCATCAGCCAAAGACATTTCCTTTGGTTTATTTTCCTCATAAGCAGATACAGATCCTATGACTTCAGGTACTTTGATTGTAGCCTGATCATTTTCCCGATTTGCTATTATTGTGTTTCTCACCTGCTCGGATGTAGTATATTTTACATTTTTTGCAGAAAGATTTCCCCTGTCAGCATTATTTTGAGCTAAAGAAACATCCGCCTTTGCCTCCTCTTTTGTGCCTATCTTTTTTTCTGGTTCTCCATGTTTCAAAGGCAGATTTTTCTCTATTTCTTTATTAGAATCTATTGAGTTTTGCGAGAATTTCTTCTGATCATCCTCCGGCAATACCTTTATCATCACAAAAATCAAAACTGCTGCCGCTGCAATACCTCCAATACGGTACAGCCAGGACTTACTTTTGGTATCTTCTGCTATCTTTTTTCCTTCATTCTCAGCATCTATTGCAGGAATAAACCCTATTACCTGCTTATTGTCCTCTTCCTGAGAAAATAATTCATCTTTAATGTCATCCCACAATCCTTCCGGAACCTCTTCTTCATGGTTCTCCATTCTGCTTCGCAGGGTATTGAGCCATTCGTTATTCATATTGTGCTTTTTTTGACATTTTAAATTCCTTTATTTTCTGAACCAACAACCCTTTTGCGCGATGAAACTGTGATGCTGAAGAATTTTCTGCAATTCCCAGCAATAAAGCAATGTCCTTATGACTTTTCTTTTCAAATACGTAAAGGTTGAAAACTGTTCTATATCCATCTGGAAGAGAACGGATTAAATCCATAATATCTTCTTTTGGCATTTCTTCAAAATCGGGTTCCTCTTCATTCGCTAGATCCGGAAGATCATCTACTTCAACGGAAGATTTAAAATCTCCTTTCTGCCTGATGTGTTTCAGGGATTCGTTTACTGTAATACGACTCATCCATGCCCTAAGGGAGCCTTCACCTCTGTATTCAAATGATTCTATCGAGCGGAACATTTTGATAAAACTATTTTGAAGTACATCATGCACATCCTCTTTTTCAGTGATGTATCGGGAGCATACATAGGCCAGATTACCTGAATAAGCTCCAAAAAGCTCCTTCCAGGCGGCTTCCTCCTTCTGCAGAAGGCGGTTTACCAAAATCTGTTCTTTACTTTCTCCCATGTCCTGCGCCAGTATACGATATATTCTTTTAAATTGTAGGGCAAAAATAGACTGCATCGTATAAATACAATCTATTTCTATTAATAACCATTAATTAATATTTTACGCAGAACGGAAAATTATAACCAATCGTCTCGTAAGGGGCAAGTACTGTTCCATCTACGGTAATTTTATCTGCTGTAACCACAAATCTTAGCGACCCGTCCATCCCTACATAAAACCCTTTCTGTTTAGCGGCTAATAGCACTTCTGCCTTTTTAGTTCCTCCATCTACTGGAATCAAAACTTCCAGAGGCTTAGGAGCTAAGGACAATTCGATTACATTGCTGGCTGTATTTAGTGAAGCTTTGTATTGAATATTATATTTCACCTTTCCTATCGCCTTCATTGCTGTTTCCGCTTTTACAGGGTCTTTTACTACGGTTTTCACAATTTCTTCTATTGGAAATTCAGAAAACATGATCGTATCCTTTTTTACTTTAAAATTCTTTATTGTTTCTGTCTTACGCTCTCCCTGTATCGTAATCAGTCTTCCTTTATAATTTCCATTCACATCTTCCAGCTTTACCGGTCTTATTTCCGGGCCATCAACACTACATGAATAGAAAGTAAAACCTGCGAATACAAGTAAAATAGCGGTTAAAAATTGAGATACTGTAAATTTTTTCATTGCATTATTTTTTTCATTAAACATTAATTATTTCGAGTACTCATTGATATAAATCTCATTTTCCAGAAATCTTGCATCTATTTTTTAAAAAAACGCAATATTTTTCATAACAAACTGATTTAAAGAATGAAAAAAATTATACACAACACCTATTAATTTAATAAAAAACAAAATTTGTTCGGAAATGTATATTTTCAAATTCTTAAAAAGGATTACTTTATAGCGAAATTTGTATCTTTAATATCATTAGGATCTTTCTTCTAAGAGGTTTAATTTATGGAAAGTATAAAAGAGGTTTCTCTACAGCATTTAACTGATAATTTCAAAGACCTTGCTCTTCAGGAAGGGTATATACATGTCCCGGATTTCAGAATTTCAGAAAGCCTCACCGAGCCTTACCGTTCCAATTATTATTGTATAGGATTTTTAAAAGAGGGAGAACTTGTGATTCACAGCAACCTCATCCGTCATGAGGTAAAAGCACCTGCAATAGTGTTTGCAGACCCGGTTTCCATCAAAAACTGGGAAATGCCGGAACTTCCCTATAAAGCGGAAAGCATTCTGATTTCTGAAGATTTCTTACAGGAAAAGATCATCGAAAGTAATATCCTTAAGGGATTTTCGAATCTGTCTGGAAATGGAACTTTTATTGTTCAGCTTAGAAAGAAAGAAGCCGAGCATATCAAATCTATATTTAAATTGATTAGCTCCTATACTCCGCCTCGATCTATTTTCCATAAAGAAATTGTACATGGTTCTGTATATTCTCTGGTTAATATTACAGCTGATATCCGTACGGAACAGGGAAATATCACTCCATCTACAAATAGCCTTAGTCTTCGATTCAGAAAAGCGGTAACAGAGTATGCGACCCAGGAAAGAGAATTACAGTTCTATGCAGATCTCCTGAATATTCACCCTAAATATCTCAGCCAGGTTATCCGTAAAGAAACCGGACGCACCCCGGGAGAATGGATACAACACCAGATTATACTGGAAGCCAAAATAATGCTTCAAAAGGAAGAAATGAGCATCGGAACCATTGCCGAACATTTAAATTTTCCTGACCAGAGTACATTTGGAAAATATTTTAAAAAATATTCAGAAACGAATCCCTCTGAATACCGTCATTACATTCAGGGAATCCAACAGTATGTTTAAAATAATAATGTAAAGCTATCACCATATTACTATCTGACCAAAACACATTACTTACAGCCCTTTTAGATATATGATTTATCAATTAATTTAGTGTTTTACAATTTATCAAATCAATAACCCTAAAGATAAAATTAACAATGGGGTATGCCACCCAATAATTGTAAACCCTAAATTTATATACAATGAAACATTTTAGAAAAGAAGATACGGTTATGCTACTTATTGACCACCAAACAGGAACTCTGCAATGGTGTGCCAACAGACCAAAAGAAATGATTATCAGCAGAACTATAGCATTGGCAAGAATTGCAAAAGCCCTGAATATTCCTGTAGTCTTAACAAGCAGCCAGGAAGATCGTGCACAAGGAATGCTGATTCCGGAGATCAAAGAAATTTTACCTGATGAATATGCTCAAAGGATAAAGCGTGAAGGAATAACCAACGCTTGGAATGATGAAAACTTCAAAAAAGCAGTTCTGGAAGCTGCCGGAAGTCGAAAAAATGTAATCATGGCCGGACTTACCCACGATGTATGTGTTGTATATCCTTCCCGATCTATGGTAGAAGAAGGGTTTGATGTACAGGTGGTGATAGATGCAGGAGGTTCTCCTACTCAGATCGCAGATGATGTGGCTCAAAACACCTGGGAAAATGCCGGAGTCCGCACTACGACCATTAACCAACTTGTTGCTGATATGATCGACAGCTGGGCAACGGAAGATGGAGAAAAAGCAGTACAGATCATATTTGAAGAGGTAATCTCCAAGATCGGGCAGTTTGTTTAATTTCCTTATTAAAATTAAAAAACATGTTGAAGAAAATAGATAATTCTAAAAAAATGGGCAATGCCCACATCTCCATCCTATATCCCGGATTAGACCTTACAGACGATGATACAGGATATTACAGCATCGGACGTATTGATCAGGCTCATATTCATGGAGGAGCAGTGATCAAAATGCATCCCCATATCAACGATGATATTCTTTCCTACTTCAGAACTGGAAGAGTAAAGCATACAGACTCGGAAGGTTTTACTGAATTCATTACGCCTAACCGTTTGATGCTGATGAAGGCTGGTCAGCTTTTCTATCACGAAGAGGCTATATTGGATGAGCAGGAAGGACTTCAGATCTTCATCCGTCCCGGAGAAAAAGATGCTCAACCGGAAGTTATTTTTCAGGAGTTAGATGAGGTTCATAGCATGAATCAATGGAGGTTAATCGCTTCCCCCGATGCTTCCAAAACGAAGCTTCAATTAAGCAGTAACACCTGGATATATGATATGCAGATTACTCCAGGACAGGATTTTTCACTTCCGGAAGCATTCGGAGAAGACTTTGGAGCTCTTTTGTATGTTTTTCAAGGCAGCCTGAAAGTGAACGATACTATGAGTCTAAGCAAAGGTGAAAGTGTATTTGTGAAAGGAGAATCTATCAGTTTTAATACCCAGGATAATGCAGAGCTTGTTCTGTTTGTTACAGATACCCGTTCTCCTTATTATGATGGTGGTATGTACAGTGGTAATCAAATCGATAAAATAACACATTAAAATGTCATCTTATGGAAAGTAATATCAGTATTGTAAGTCACGACCAAGGAGAAACACTTGGTGTCGCAGGCGGAAATTACCGGATCGTAGTTTCAGGAGAAACAACCAACAATGCCTATGCTGTTATAGAAATGCTGGTACCTCCGGGTGGCGGGCCTCCTCCTCATGCCCATCCTGCTACCCAGGAAATGTTTTATCTTATGGAAGGCGAACTGGAGTTTAAAACAGAAGCGGGAAAAACAACTCTGAAGGAAGGTGGTTTTGTAAATATCCCACTGAATGGCTCTGTTCATTGTTTTAAAAACGTTTCTGACCGCTATGCCCGTATGTTGTGTACCGTGGTACCGGCAGGGCTTGAAGAGGTATTCAGAGAAATAGGAGTTCCAGCAAAACCGGGAGAGTTTTTACCTGTCCCTGAAATGACTCCGGAAAGGGTAGCCTTATTAAAAGAAATCGACAGAAAATTCGGGCAGACTACCTATCCTCACGATTATTTAGATTAGTTTCAATGTTACCCACAATCAATAAAAAATGCAGCCATATCATACAGCTGCATTTTTTCTATCATTTATCCTCTACATTCTATTCTACTCCACCGCCTAATGCACGGTAAAGATCTACCTCAGCATTTAATCTTTCCAGCGTCACGTTGATCGCTTCCAGATCATTCTGAAGTTTATTATTTTGTGCCGTAATCACCTCAAGGTAAGTAGCCATTCCACTCTTATATAGCTTCAAAGCATCTCCAATTCCTTTATCTAAAATGGTTGTTCTCTGATCTAAAAGCTGTAGTCTTTCAGAAGACCCTTGGGATTTTGCCATTGCATCAGAAACTTCTCCAACTGCCGTCATTACCGATTGTTTAAAGTTGATCGCCGCCTTTTCCTGTTCAATCAATGCCGTTTCATAGGCGGTTTTCAACTGTTTTTTCTGAAAAATAGGTGCTGCTAAATTCGCTGCAACAGCTTTCGTAATAGATCCTGGAATATCAAACCATGAGCTGAACTTATTGGAATTTACTCCAATCTGAGGACTCAGACTAATGCTTGGGTACATCGCTGCTTTTGCCAAACCTGTTTTTGAATTCAGGCTGATCACATTAAATTCTGCCATTTTCAGATCCGGTCTTCGGCTCAATAATTGTGCAGGAAGTCCTTCTGAAAGTTTATTTCCAGGAATCATTGCTCTCAGATCTCCTGACCTTTCGATCTTACTTGGATATTCTCCGCAAAGGATACTCAAAGCATTTTCCTGGATAGAGATATTCTGTTTAGCCAAAGGAATCAAAAGTTCAGCGGTTTTCTTCTGTGCTTCTGATTGCTGTACCGCTAGTGAATTGATCTGCCCTGCTTTAAACTGAAGATCCATCATTTTAAGCGTATTGTTGCTTAATTCAATGTTCTGCTCCGCGATTTTCATCTGTTCGTCTAAACTTATCAGACTGTAATAAGCCTGAGCTACCTGAACAATGATTCTGCTTTTTACAGCATTTAGATTTTCCTTTTGGGCAAAGTATTCTGCTGCCGCAGATTCTTTCTGCATCTTCGCTTTTCCCCAGATATCTACTTCCCATGAAAGTCTCAGATTGGCACTAAAATCATCAATATGCGTTGTTCCCGCAAACTGCTCATTCAGTGAACCGTTCAAGGTGTTGGTAGAAGCCCAGCTTCTGTTAGCTCCTGCACTGAAATCCAGTGTCGGAAGAAGAGACAGTTTTGCCTGTTTGTAGATCAGATCCAGCTGTTCTATATTCTTCAGGGCAACATTTACTTCATTATTTCGGGTTAAAGCTTTATCTATTAAACCGATCAGTTTCGGATCTTTAAAGAATGTTTTCCATGGAAGGACTACGGTATCTCCTGTTACCTGTACGGATTCTTTATAGGTTGCCGGCACCTGAAGGTCTGTTCTTGCATAGGGTTTCCCCACGGCGCAGGACACCAGTACCGATGCCATTGCGCCTGAAATAAGGAAATTTTTTATATTAAATATTCTCATTTGTCAATTGATTTTGGATTACAGGATGGTTCTTTTTCGTTGAAAATTTCTCATCCAGATATTGGAAGAACATGTACAAAATAGGAATTACAAATACTCCTAATACAACTCCACTCAACATTCCTATGGCCGCACTCACACTGATAGATTTATTTCCTGAAGCCATTCCTCCTGTAGAGATCATCAATGGGATCATCCCCACAATAAAGGCTAATGATGTCATGATAATCGGACGTAATCTCGCCTTCGCTCCTTCCAATGCCGAATCCAGAATAGAGAGTCCTGATTTTCGTCTCTGGACGGCAAATTCTACAATAAGGATCGCATTTTTCGCCAATAATCCAATAAGCATGATCAATCCTACCTGTACATAGATATTGTTATCTAATCCAATGGCCTTGATTCCTAAGAATGCTCCTACAATTCCCGTTGGAATGGAAAGCATTACCGCTAACGGAAGAATGTAACTCTCATATTGTGCTGCAAGAAGCAGGTATACGAATAGTAAACATAGGCCTAAGATCATCACAGTTTGGTTTCCTGCTGATTTTTCTTCCAAACTTAATCCCGTCCATTCATAGCTGTAATCAGAAGGAAGTTTATTCAGTGTTGGTTCAATTTTATCCATCAGGGCTCCATTACTGATTCCCGGTTTTGGCACTACATTAATATTCAATGAATTATAAAGGTTATATCGTTGAACAGATTCCGGGCCATATACTTTTTTCAAAGTGATCAAAGTATTGGCAGGTACCATTTCTCCTTTATCATTCTTCACGAAAATATCATTGAAGGCCTGCTCATCCATTCTGAAAACTCCATCTGCTTTAATATTTACTCTGTAGAACTTCCCGAATCTTGAGAAATTTTGAGACTGATCTCCAGAGAAATACGTCTGTACTGTTCCTAATAAATTGGCAATACTTACTCCCAGCTGTTTTGCTTTATCTTCATTGACTTCAAGTTCCAGCTGAGGGTAATCTGCTCGGAACATGGTGTAAGCATAAGCTACTTCCGGCACCTGCATCAATTGTCCTATCACATCATCTGCCTTCGCTTTCAGAACCTGAGGGTCTCTACCCATACGATCCTGAAGAACGATTTCTGCATCATTCGTTACTCCATATCCTTCTACCGGAGGCATTCTGAAGCTCATTACACTTCCTTCTTTGATCACAGAAAGCTTTCCATTCACAATGTTCATGATCTCATCAATATCCTGAATGGCTCCTCTTTCTTTCTTAGGCTTTAACTTCACAAATCCCATTGCATAAGCTGGCCCGGCACTGTTACTTAAAAGGTTAAATCCTGTAATGGATGTATTCTCCTGAACAGCATCTACTGTTTTTAAAATAGCATTTATTTTATTGGAAACCTCTGTTGTTTTTGTCAATCCGGTTCCTGGCGGCATGCTCAATGAATAGATAAAGAATCCGTCATCTTCCATTGGAACGAAACTTTTAGTTGTGCTTGTCATCAACCATGCTGAAAGTCCGATAATTCCTGCAACCAATCCTGCTGCAATCCATTTTTTCCCGATTAAAAATCTTACTCCTTTTGCATAACGTTCTGTCATATTATTGAAACCCGCGTTAAAAGCAACGGCAAATCTCTGTCCGAATCCTTTAGCCTTTCCGCCTTCTTCTGCATGGTGATTTTTCAAGAATACCGCACATAAAGCTGGTGTTAGAGTAAGGGCATTCACTGCAGAAATAATAATGGCAATGGCTAATGTATAAGCAAACTGCTTATAGAATAATCCTGCAGAACCTGACATGAAACCAATTGGAATAAACACGGCAGACATTACCAATGTAATAGAGATTACCGCACCTGTAATTTCATTCATTGCTTTGTGCGTAGCATCTCTTCCTGAAAGATTTGTTCCTTCCATATTACTGTGCACCGCTTCTACTACCACAATGGCATCATCGACGACAATTCCGATTGCCAGAACGAGGGCAAATAGCGTCAATACGTTAATTGTAAACCCTAATACCAAAAGGAAGAAGAATGTACCTATAATCGCTACCGGAACTGCAATTGCAGGAATAATGGTAGATCTGAAATCCTGTAAAAAGACAAATACTACAATAAATACAAGGATAAATGCTTCTATCAACGTAGATTTTACCTGTCCTGTTGCTTCATCCAATCTTTCCTTGGTACTCATTACCTTGGTATATTTGATACCTGGTGGAAAGGATTTCGACAGCTGGTCAATGGCTTTATTTACTCCTATTTCAATTTCATTCGCATTGGATCCTGTGGTCTGCATAATGGCCACTGTAACCGCATTTTTCCCATTGGAAAGGTTATCTCCGGTATTATTGATGGATCCAAATTCTATTCTGGCTACATCTTTAAGCCTGATTACATTGGTTCCGTCATTTTTAACCACCATTTCTTCATATTGCTCCGGCTTATTCTTTTTACCTTTGTATCGGATTACATATTCCAAGGCTGCATCTGACTCTTCTCCCAATTTACCCGGTGCAGATTCTAAACTGTGATCTGCAATGGCTCTGGAAACATCAGAAGGTTCCAGTCCATAGGAAGCCATTTTCTGTGGATTAAGCCATATTCTCATGGAATAATCCTTAATTCCGAAAATCTGCGCCTGTCCTACTCCTTTTACCCTTTTAATCTGTGGGATAAGGTTGATATTGGCAAAGTTTTGAAGAAAGGTTTCATCATATTGCTTATTGTCTTCAGTATAAATATTGAAAATCAACACCATACTGTTCTGTTGCTTTGAGGTCGTTAATCCCATTCTTACTACTTCCTGAGGCAATATCGGAGTAGCCTGTTGTACTCTGTTTTGCACATTTACAGCAGCCTGATCGGCATTTACTCCCTGCTTAAATATTACTGAGATGGTAAATGTACCGTCATTACTTGCCGTGGATTTCATGTAGCTCATGTCTTCCACCCCGTTAATCTGCTCTTCCAGAGGTGTTACCACGGAACGGATCACTGTTTCACTGTTTCCCCCAGGATAAGAACCTGAAACCGTAATGGTAGGCGGAGAAATGTCCGGAAATCTGGTCACTGCCAATTGGTTTAATCCAATGATCCCCAAAATGACAATGATAAGGGATATTACCGTCGCTAATACCGGACGGTCTATTATCTTTTTTAACATTTTCGAATTTTCTAAGAATGATTATAAAATTATTTCGAAGGAGTTACTTTAGCCACTACCTGTGCTCCGTCTGTAAGAGCGTCCAGCCTATTGATGGCAATCTTGTCTCCTGCATTCACTCCTGTCTTCACAAAGTAATCCTGAGAAGTACTTCCCGATACTTCAATCTGAGTCATTTTTACTTTATCTTTTCCTTCCAGTTTATAGACGAAGAATTTATCCTGAATATCTTTTACAGAGGTTTTCGGAAGCTTTACCACACCCTCTAATGCATTGTGGATCATCACTCTTCCCGTTCCTCCTGATCTTAATAATTTATCCGGGTTCTGGAAAACCGCTTTCATCTGAATACTTCCTGTATTTTTGTCAAAATTTCCACTGGCATTTTCCAGTCTTCCTTTAAATCCATAAGTAGAACCATCTGCTAAAATAAGTTCCACATTCTCCGGATTTCCTCCTGAAGCTGCGGCTCTGCTATGAGCAATAAAGTCTGCTTCGTTCATTGAGAAATAAACATTTACAGTGCTGATATTGGAAAGTGTTGTTAATGGTGACGCATCAGCCGGGCTGATAAGATTCCCTACTCTGTTTGGAATTCTTCCTATGTATCCGCTTACCGGTGCTTTGATATAAGTAAAATTAGCATTGATTTTTGAAGACCCTAAAGAAGACTGTGCCTGAGCCACTTGAGCTGATGCAGCCTTTAAATTCGCCTGAGCCGTTTTCAGCTGCATATCGGAAACTACCTTTCCTTCTACAAGAGGTCTTAGTTTTTCAACTTCCAATTTTGCCGTTTCCTGAGCTGCCAAAGCAGATTTCAAAGCCGCCTGATTTGTATTTACCTGCTCGTTGTACACGGATGGGTTGATTCTAAACAATGTCTGCCCTTTGCTCACATATTGGCCTTCTTTGATGTATACAGCTTCCAGATATCCAGTAACCTGAGCTTTTATTTCTACATTATCCTGCCCTTCTATGCTTCCAGGGTATCCTGTTGAAACATCTTCATTTCCAGATTTTACCTGAACGAAGTCTGTAGGAAGTGCTACCGCCTGCTGGCTGTTTTCCTGGGCATTTCCTGAACCGCAGGAGTACAATATTGCTGTAGCTGCAAGTGAAAGCGCCAGATATCCTTTTCTATAATTCATAACATTTGTTTTAAATTTTACAACAGCAAAATAAGTTCATATAATAAGGATATTTACCTAAAAATATGGTGAAACGTAGTTAATCGCAGATGAAACGTATGATACCAAAAATGAAAAGAAAAGCGGCTATTTTCACCATTCAGATCGATAAAAAAAGGCTTTTTCGCTTTAGTATTTCAAAAATACGGTTGAAGTTTAATTTTATACACTTCACTTTTAAAACTCCCGGCTCGGGCTATTTCCCAATTTAATTTTGCTGTATTAAAACATCAAAAAATAAGTCAATAATTTAAATTTTTATCAAATGAAAAAGTTTTTAGCAATCACAGCGATCGTATTAGGATTAGGAGTACAAGCTCAAACAACAGAACCGAAAAAGGAATCAGGAATAGAATTGATCCCAAAAGCGGGAATCAACATTGCCAATCAATCTATAAAAAATGTGAATGGTGAAAAATCAAAGACCTCCTTTCAAGCAGGTTTAGGCGTTAATATCCAGACAGGTATAAAGAATTTTTCTATACAGCCTGAAGTGAACTTCATCAGCAAAGGAACAAAATTTAAAGGCAGTTTTGGAAGTGAGACCTACAACTTTAATTATATAGAAGTTCCGGTATTAGCAAAATACAGCTTCGGGCCGGTATATGTAAACACAGGCCCTTCTATCGGATTCCTTATGGGGAAAAATGATAAGGTAAAGGCTGCTTATGGCAAAACAAGATCAATAGATTTTGGATTACAGATGGGAGCTGGTGTAGCCATTCCTGCCGGCCCTGGAAAAGTAATTGTAGATGGTAGATATAATTTAGGATTAAATAATATCTCTGATGAGAAGGGTGTAGATGTGAAAAACAGAGGTTTTGCCATCTCTTTAGGATATGCTATCCCTTTATAAGCTTTAACTCATAGCTTTTTCTTTATATATGATCCCTTTACTAGCAATTGGTGAAGGGATTTTGGTATTATAGGGCTGGAAGCTGATTGAGGGAAGCTGAAAAGTTACTATTCAGCAAAGAACAGATGAAGTGCAGAAATTGAAGGTTTTTGCTGAATAAAACAGATTATTTTTAATCGCAAAGAAAAATAATTCGAATATTTTACTTTAGGGAGCTAAGAAGGGGGACTTTATTGCTGAAGAAGTTGAATATGCATTCGCTTAGAAAGAATCAATGAAATTGATCCCATAAATACAAATCATATTACCCGTTAGCTTTTATATAAACAAAGAACTTCTCATAGATATAGAAAAGTTTAAAGCCCTTTTACGGGCTCTAATTAAAAATGATTTTCATTTATATTCGGGCTTCAATGGCCTCCTTCTTTCAGCCTCCAACTTCCTTACCTAATAATCCATCCAAGATTTGAAAACAGATGCTTTTTCACGGCTTACAATTACTTCCATTTCAGGTTGTTTTCTAAGTTCCAGTTTAAGTTTTCCATTAAAATGATTGAAGATCTGCTTTACGGAATCGATGTGAATGATGAACTGTCTGTTGGCACGGAAAAAGAATTTCGGATCCAGTTGCTTTTCAAGCTCTTCCAGAGTCTGAGGAATATTTTCTACAACACCAGTGTTTAGCATTGCTTTACTAATTCCGAGTTCTGTATAAAAATATAATATGTCTTCTGCCAATACGGTTTTATACCCATCACGATGAACGATAAGGAAACGTTTTCTATAATCTTTAGGTTGGATATAATTAAGAAGCCCTTCAATGGCTGATCCTACAACAGGAACAGCTTCCATAAAGGTTTCATAACGCTTCAAAGCGGCATCCAGCTCATCTTCATCTATAGGTTTTAAAAGGTAATCTATACTATTATATTTAAAGGCCTGTACAGCATATTCATCATAAGCAGTGGTAAAAATTACAGCACTTTTAATTTCATGTTTATTAAAAATTTCAAAGCTTAAACCGTCTGCCAGGCGAACATCCATCATGATAATATCCGGAACGACATTGTTTTCCAACCAGTTGACGGTAGAGGTAATTGAATCTTCTACTGATAGAATTTCGATATGGGGTCTAAGTTTTTGCAACAATCTTTTTAATCGGTCTGCATTAGGTCTTTCATCCTCAACTATTAAAATTTTATTTATCTTCATATCAATGGGAGTTTTACAATAAACTTATCTTCAGTTTTTTCTATAATCGGTTTTGTGTATCCAAGGATTTCATATCTTGCAATAATATTCGTAAGCCCTACTCCAGAGGAATCCGGCTTATTTATCAGTGGTAAAAAGGTATTAGAAACCACCAGTTCGCCTTCAGGGTTTGTATAAACATGAATCTCCAACGGGTTTGCTTTTGAGGTCTGATTGTGTTTAATAGCATTTTCAACCAATAACTGCAGAGATAATGGCAGCGTGTACATCGATCTGTATTCTTCCTGAATATCAATTTTAAATATAACACCTTCACCGATTCTTTTTTCAATCAGGAAAATATAAGAGTCTAGAAATTTCAGCTCTTCCTCTACTGCAATGATATCTTTCTTGGAGTTCACCAGTAAATACCGGTATACCCTTGCAAACTTTTCTGAATATTCATATCCTAGCTGTTGATCTGAAAGAATAAGTTCTGAAAGGACACTCAGATTATTAAAGATAAAATGCGGATCTATTTGCAGTTTAAGTGCTTGAAGTTCAGCAGCCATAGCAGCCTGTTTATGCTTAGAGGCTCTCAGTTTATGCTGAGCCGCTTCTACGGCTGTTCTCTTCCAGTTTTGAAGTAAATAATCTACCGTATTAAAACCACTTATGATAAGTGATATCACAATATTGGTGGCTACCCATTGTCCCAGTAAAGTATATTCTTTCCGGGAATCCATTTCCGGCAAATTGTCTGAAGTGCAGTCTACAATGGTATTTATAATCATAACAATCAGAACGCTTCCTACAATCTGAAGAAACCCCTGGATGAGAAGCCTTTTAACAGTTCTGTCTTTCCAAGGAAGCAGCTTATTAAGAATAGAATCAATAAATATACTGACCTCTGAAATGATGATTGAAAAAAAAATCACCCACAAGGCATCTTCAATGAACATTCTCAATGGAGACTCCCAATAGCTCTGCCAAACCGGATCAAAGGGATCAATGAGATAGGAAAATCCACCGAAAGCAATGACTGCTACGGCCCAGATCACCAATCTCCTCTTCATCGTGGAAAGGATCTTTTTGCTTCGTACTAAATTTTTTCTGATGGTAGAAACCCTATTCATATCGGGACTTTATGAATGTAAATATAGAAATAGATTTTAGAAGCTCATCTTCTATTTTCAACGAGACCGCCAAAACCAACCCTGAAACGTAAAATCGGGACGTTCAAATGAAGACTAACGTTTCATCACCTGAAAAATACATTTCATCATCATTTTATGCAACATCACAATATTTTTAACAAAAGACTACCTCCTCCTATCCTAGTTTTGCAGTATCAAAATCGGTACAATGAAAACAATAATTGTCTGCACAGATTTTTCTCGAGAAGCTGAAAATGCACTTCATTATGCAGCATCTATGGCTAAGGAAAACCAGTATCATATCGTTCTGTTTAATCTGCAAAGCATTTCCATTCATGCCTTGAATGCACAGGCCTCTGCTGATTTTTTCTATGAACAGACGCTTAAAAATCAAAAAAAACTTGGAGAGAAAGCAGCCGCAATCAGTACCCTGTATACTGTAAAAACTGGATATCATCTGGCATCAGGCAATTTTATTGAAGAGCTCAACACCTGCATACAAGCTATAAATTGCGATTTTATTGTTATGGGTATGGCTGAAAAAACGCTTGAACAAAGGTTATTGGGAAATACTGTCACCAAAGCAATTCACAGAATCAAAAAACCTATATTAATTGTTCCTGAGCATATAGAATACACGGGTATCCGAAAGATGCTATTTGCCTATGATACTCATAAATCAATAACCTGGTCGGCAATGAATGATATTTATTATTTCATTAATGAGTTTAATTCTGAGGTTGAGGTTTTCAATGTAAGTGAGAGGCTTGAAGATTTCGAGGAAGTTATTCACGATATAGATCTGAATTCCGGTTATGATCTTGATGATATTAAATACAGCTTCAAGATGATCCAATCTATTGAAATTATAAAAGCGATTGAAGAGGAAGTTAAATTGACCAGCGCAGACCTGCTGACCATGGTTCCTTACCGATATAATCTTGTAGAATCTCTCTTCCACCGAAGTAAAACAGCCATCATGGCGTATAAGAATAAAGTTCCATTACTATCAATCCCATTGAACATAGATTAAGACTCAATCAATAAAAATCACATTTGAATTATCCTTTTTTGCCTTTTTTAAGGGTTAAATTTTACACTTAATCTTGTTTAACATGACCGGAGAAAAACTCCGGTCATGTTTTTTATGACTATTATCTATTCATGATCATCAAATCGATTAATAAAATTCCGCTTACAATTTAATCCTTCATTTCAAGATAAATTGTATTTTTATAAAAGCACCAAAATATGTTATTATGAAATCTATTCTTTTTCATTACCGATGGTATATGATCTGTTTATTATTCTTTGGATCGAACCAATCATTTGCTCAAATAATCAATAAGGGAGAAAGCCCGGTTCAATGTTCCCAAAAGCTTAAATTGATATCAGACAGAATGATTTTTACAAAAAATCGTCAGGAAAAACCTATCGAAGCAGAAATCATTCTTGATCCAGCAAACTCAACCATAACAACAATATTAAAGGATCCGGATCAGAAACAACAATCCGAACAGACTTATCAGATTAAAAATATGAATTGCACCATAAATGATAATTTTACCTCCGGAAGAATCATTTATACTGTAACAAGTAATAATCCGGATGGCTCATTATCTACAGGCGAGTTTCTTTTGGAAGCTTCAAGACGAGGAGCTTTTTTCTCTAATACGATTGATCCACCTGAGAATAAAGCTGTTATTCCGATTGTGAGATTTGAAAGGTTGTAAATAAAAAACCACTTTGGATCTGAGGTTACTTTTTATTTTTAAGTCTTAATACATAAATCCTACTGCATTCTCAATATTTTAATACATTTGTTATAAAACATACTTCAAATGAATTTCGAGCAGGTTAATCTACACCTTGAAGCTTACAAGGAACATAATCAGATTCTGGATGCAGCAAAATATCTGATTCATTCTTTTGATCTGGAACATGAAAACTTTGCAGGCTTTGGATTCAGAGAAGAGCTTTCTCCTACTTCAATGCTTCTTACAGCAGAAGGAGAACTGGGTGGCCCTCAAACGGTGATGATTCCTAGAAATTTATTTGATTTCGATCTGAATCTTGTGCTTAATATGGTGGCTCACGAAATGCTCCATGTAAGGCAAAAAGCTCCGGGACAGGTAATTGAAGACAAAAATGAAAGAGAGTTTCAGGCGTATTATGAAATGCTTTTTCATAAGGTTTTCCCACAAGTTCCTGAAGTTTCGGACTTTCATAAGAAATTCTTTGGCGGAAAAGCCTTGGAATATTATAAAAGAATGGGGGAAGGTTCAGAATTACAACAAAAATATGCAGAACAGAAAATAGAAGTAGAACATTTAATTAATACATTACCATGAACGTAAAACCAGACATAACTTGGGCAGATTTTGAAAAAATAGACATCAGATGCGGAACGATTATCTCCGTAAATGATTTTGAAAAAGCCAGAAACCCCTCCTATCAATTGGAAATAGACTTTGGCGACTTAGGAATCCGAAAATCATCTGCACAAATTACTTCACTATATCAAAAAGAAGAGCTGGTAGGAAAACAGATTTTAGCAGTAGTCAACTTTCCTAAAAAGCAGATTGCCAATTTCTTCAGCGAATGTTTAGTCTTGGGATTATATGGTGAAGACAAAAAAGATGTCACTCTTTTAGCACCTTCATTACCCACCAAAAACGGAATGCAGGTAGGATAGCAAATAAAAAACACAATGATACAGAACATACCATTAGAAAAGGTCTTATTCCTTGATATTGAAACTGTTCCACAGGCTGAATCCTGGGACGATTTATCTGAAACCGACCAGCACCTTTGGGATAAGAAAACAAAATTCCAGAGAAAAGACGACATCTCTGCTGCAGAATTTTATGACAGAGCCGGAATCATGGCAGAGTTCGGAAAGATCATCTGCATCACGATCGGAATGGTGGAGAAGAATGAAACCTTGAAAATTAAAAGCTTCTCCGGACATGATGAAAAAAAGATGCTTCAGGAATTTGGAGAGATTTTCAACAGTCCAAGACTTTATAATGTGATTCTCTGTGCCCATAACGGAAAAGAATTTGATTTTCCATGGATTGCACGAAGATACCTCATCAATGGGATGCAGCCTCCCGCTCCATTCCAGATGTTTGGAAAAAAACCTTGGGAAATTCCTCACATAGACACTATGGAACTGTGGAAATTTGGGGATTATAAAAGTTTTGTATCCCTGGAATTATTGGCTCATGTCTTTGGTATTCCCACTCCGAAGGATGATATTGACGGCTCAATGGTTTCATCAATTTACTACATAGAAAAAGACTTGCAGCGAATTGTTGACTATTGTGAAAAAGATGTCTTAACTTTGGCAAATATTTTCCGACGTATGCGTCAGGAAGATTTGTTGAAAAGGAATATCAATTTAGATTAAAAAATGAAATTTACAGACGATCAAATTGCAGACATTGGTGAAGAAATCATCGGCGTGCTAAAAACCGTATATGATCCCGAAATTCCGGTAGACATTTACGAATTAGGGCTTATTTATGATGTACAGATCTCCGATGATGCTGACGTAAAAATTATAATGACTCTTACCACTCCAAACTGTCCGGTAGCAGAAACTCTTCCTCAGGAAGTAAAAGATAAAGTAGCCGAAGTAGAACACGTAAAAAGTGTTGACTTAGAGCTTACTTTTGAGCCAAGCTGGAATAAGGATATGATGAGTGAAGAAGCGAAATTTGAACTGGGAATGCTATAAATCGCTGGCATTTTCTGAGTAGATAAAATTACTATTACCATCATAACTCAGTAACCATGGTAAAAAAGATAGGAGCCATTGTTCCTGCTTTATTGGGAGTGTATATTCTTTATTTAGGATCTAAAATGCAGGCTCAACCTCCTTTTATAACAGGAATAGGGTTTATCATTATCGCTTTGCTGCAACTGAGTAAGAAGTAATATAGAATTAAAATATAAAAGGTTGTCATTCATGACATCCTTTTTTGTATTGTTAAACCTCAAATTCAGGCTATTCTTGTACTTCTTTTGCAATTTCTTTTCCTTCTCTTCTGCTCCACTCACTCCAAGATCCTACATAAAGATTCGGGATCTTAAAACCTGCATGAACTAATGCTAAAATCGTATGACACGCCGTAACTCCTGAACCACAGTGAATAATCAGATTGTCAGGTGTATTTTCTAATAATTGGCTATATTTTTCTTTCAGAACTTCAGGGCTTAGGAATAATCCATTTTCATCCAGATTTTCAGAAAAAGGAATATTAATGGCTCCCGGAATATGCCCTGCAACCAAATCAATAGGCTCAGATTCTCCTCTGTATCTGTAGGAATCCCTTACGTCAACGACTGTAGAAGAATTACTTTTCAATTCATTCTCAACATCTTCTAGGGTTGAAAGAGGCAGAGACCATTTTTCTTTTTTAATCAGTTCGGTCTTATCAAATGACTCTTCTCCAGATGAAAATTCTATAATATTCTTTTCTGCAGCCTGTATTCCCCCATCCAAAAGCTGTACGTTTTCAATTCCAAAGGATTTTAACATCCACCAAGCTCTTGCAGCCGCATTTGAACCGTTTTTATCATCATATACCACGATATGAGAATCTTCAGCAATCCCAAGATGAGCAAGGGTTTCTGCAAATTTCTCCAGGGTTGGAAGCGGATGTCTTCCTCCGAAAGCAGCATCATCTCCTATTTCAGCCAAATCTTTATCCAGATCAATGAATCTTGCTCCTTTGATATGTTTTTCAAGATAATTTTGCTTTACATCTTTACCCGTTCTTGCGTCAAGAATGATGAGGTTATGGGTTGAAAGGTTTTTTAATTCTGAAGGTGAGATTATTGGAGACATTTTGTTGATTAGTTTTTAAAGTTCATCTTTACTGGCATACTATATTTATCAAGCTTGGAAAAACCATTTATACATCTAGGTAATATTTTTTCAATTCTATAAAGTGTTAATTCAATCTGTTTGTTAAAATCATTGTTTTCTCCAGTTGTATTAACGTTTCTAATATATCCATCAGCTGTTGTGTAAAAAGTAGCAACACTTTCTAATGAACCACCCCCTCCTTCTAAATTTTCATCTGAAACTTTTGAAACAGTAGGTTTATATTTGGTTTTGACTAGAAGATCAGGCATTTTAAAGTTGCCCTCCATTTCACATTTTAAATATTTTCTGGGCAGTTTAAAGATATCTGATCCTAATTCTTCTCCTTTTATTTTTTCAAGTTGAGCATATTCTTCAATTTTCCTTCTTTCAATAATTTTAGCCTCTTCTCTTGCCATAATTTCATTACGCTCCTTCTTTGTCATATGGGACAATGAGTCTTTAGCTTTCTTCTGATACGAAATCAAGATCGAATCATATTTTTTTTCTAATAATTTCAGCTGTTTTACTTCATTTAATTGAGCATTTATTATACCCCCCAAAAAAAGAATAAGCAAAAAGAGTAGCTTTTTCATATTTTAAAAATGGAAAATATCTTTCGCTTTATTATAAGAGCTTTCAAAGTTTAAAAGATTCAACTTGTGCTCTGCTTTTTCAACACTCATAAAGTTGATCACCTGTTCTGTAGGCATATTCCCTACCAAATCATCTTTAGCCATTGGGCAACCGCCAATTCCTTTGATGGCACTATCAAATCTTCTGCAACCTTGATCATAAGCGGCTTTCAATTTTGAGTAAGAATCTTCATAACGGTTATGGAAATGCCCTCCGAAATTGATCTCAGGATATTTTGAAGGAATTTTTTCAAATAAAAGGGCAATTGTTTCAGGCGTTGCCACTCCTGTTGTATCGGAAAGAAGAATATCTTTAACTCCAATATCTGAAAATCTTTGTGCCCATTGATCTACATCCTCCCAGTTCCACATTTCACCATACGGATTTCCAAAAGCCATGGAGAAATAAATGTTCAGTTGTTTTCCTTCAGTTTTTACCAGTTCAAGCATTTTAACGATCTCTTCAAAAGCTTCTTCCTGACTTTTATTGGTATTTCTATGCTGAAACGTTTCAGAAATAGAGAAAGGGAACCCCAGAATATCCACAGACTGGTGCTTTAACGCTTTTTCAGCCCCTCTATAGTTTCCGATAATAGCAGAAACTTTGGTTTTGGAACGGGATTTATCGATATTCTCGGCTACTTCGTCAGAGTCAGCCATCTGGGGAATTGCTTTTGGAGAAACAAAACTCAGACAATCCAATACATCAAAGCCAACATCCATTAAGGAGTTGATATAATCTATTTTTTTATCAGTAGGGATAAACTCTCCCCATCCCTGCATTGCATCTCTAGGACATTCGGTAAGAAACATTTTTACTTTTTGATTTTCTCAAATATAATAAAACTAAACTACTTAGTATACTGTACATACAAATCTAACATTATTTTGATTTTCAAAGTTTTATATCCGATTTATAATTTCAATCACTGATATTCTATTACCCGGAAGCGATTTAAAGCAACGGATTTGGTTAATTATGGGCAGACTGATGCTTGCATTCCTCTACAAAACAGCCATTTTATTACAATGAAACACTCTATTTTCATTACTCAATTGATTTTTTTTTCATTCAAAAAAATAACACGTCAAGTTTTGGCGCTTTACCATTATAGTTTTACCTCAGACAAAAACAAAGAGATTATCATTGAGCAAATAAACATTTCTTCACACCAATTTAACTTATTAATAAGCAAAAAGTTAAAGTTATTACAAAATTGCATTTCACTCAATGAAGACCTTTTTTGAATAAAGTAATTTAATATATTGATTTAACCAAAAACAAAATTAACGCATGAAGAACACACCAATAACAAATTCTCACTCTACAGAAAAATAACTCTGTATTTTTTTAATCATTGCATCTGTATTTTTCACTCCTCATTTTTAAAGTTTTAATAAACTTTTTTTAAACCCGATTTCATATAGATACGCAATTGATTTCACAGACTAAGGTGTTGTATTCCATAGGACAACATCTAAGGAAAATATTACTGATAAATTAAAATATGATATACCATTGTAAATCTTAGCTTAAGACCGTATCCATTTTTATTTTATCAAAACATTATTAATACTTAATTAAATGACAAACAATACAAAAGATATAAATTCTTATTTCTTCACCGATGAGTCCTTTACTCAAGGGACTAAGTCTTTTGGACCAATTGACTCCAACCGATTTCAAATTACGACCACCATCCAAGGCGCATTGAATGCATATGCTGTGACGAGTGGAATATTATTATTTGGAATGCAGGAAGGATCTACAGACAAAATTAACATTCTCTTAAAACCTATAGAAGACGTAGGATTAGGAGTCAAAATTAAATATTTTGTATATAGAGGAATCACGGCCTCTGACATTTTTAAAAATCTGACAGGCACTCCTTTAGTTAACGACAGTAGTAGTCTCGCATTTGTTACCAAAGCATGCCAGGCTTATACAGCTTTTCACCAGACTATTGATGGCTTTGAAGGATCTCAAATAGGCCTAGTAAGTGGTACTAGTGGAACCAATACTGAAATCATTAAAAATTTTTTCAGTAAGGGCAGCTATAATTTATTACGAGTTGCAGCAGGTACATTGTTAGGTAAATTTTCGGCTGGAGCAGGTGGATTTGAAATTGTACTTGATGACGGAGATTATACACAGGTAAAATTAGGCCCTGCACCAGATTTCATTCCTGAATTAAAGTCCGACACCGGATTAGATTTTAATCGATCTTTTATCACTGCCAAAGAAACTATTTTAAATACAAATAAAGACACAAGCAATTTGAATCTTCCTGGTGTATTTGGTGCATCAAAAAATAATAACTTGGAGGCAAAGATATTCAGAGAGAGTATCTACAATTTTATAGACCCTGTCGCCTTTTATGGCTCCCATATAATAGAGGATACAGACCGTAAAGGTACCATTAAAGTTGGAGGAACGAATGCTTCCTATTCTTCCAAAAATGATATTTATAATAACCTTATCTTCAAATTCAAAAATAAGAATACGGCATATATTTATATCAAAGGAAAAAGAAACCGAAGTTTAAATTTTTATGACAGCACCAATACAGTAAAAATTAGATCTGCACCTCAGAATATAAGCGATCCTAACTGGCCAATTATTGTATTTTCCGAAAACCCTTCTACTAATGGTTTTGATATGGAAATTACCAATTCAACCCTGATGGCTTCCGTTAAAAGTACTTCCTATTTAAAAATAAAACCAGATAATAATGGTAATATTTCTAATGATTTTGATGCGGGATACTTGATCCCTAGATTTAAAGGATCCTATTTGTTGCCATTTATTCTAGAAACTGGAGGTAATAAAATTATTAGCAGCCTGATTTATATGAATTATAATGCTATTCCGGAAAAAACTGATATTTTATTTGGGCCTGTAAACCTTAGCTCAATTTTTGAAAGAGCTGACTTTACCAATAAAAAAGGCGCTGCCATCAACCATTTAAGCTCTGTTCTGGTAAAAGAGAATGGCGACAGTAGTCTTTATCATACAAAAATTGTCTTAGACGGCTATCTTGCGGACTATAATCCTTCTGGTATCCCTGCAGATCTTACAACAACATTAAGAACCTATATCCTAACTCCTCAGGAGACTACCCAGGAATTTGATGCTAATGCCAAGACCGACCTTACAGCAGCATACTACTGTAGTAGTACATCTGATGAATATATAAAAGCTGTTTATAACACAGGGGATATTTGGAAAGGAACTATAAAAGATGGAACAAAAACAATCACCAGTTTATTGTACCGTAGAAGCTCTTTTGAAGAAAAGATTCCTGTATTTCAGATAGGGATTTCACAGGATGATTATAACAAGCTTATTAACAATGTTTATACAATAGATGTTAATGCTACTAATTTTTTCTTTAATTTAGAAGATATTACCCCTTTATCTTCAAGCTTTATGAAATATAAGCTAAAAATACAATTTGATAAGAGTGATGGAACATTGGGAATAACCTCTGATACCCCCGCTAATTATGTTATTGTATATACAATTGACGGAGCTTTTTTCTTTAGTGAGCAATATTCTGCAAGCTTCACTAATTATAAAGAATTTCCAAAGGTAACTGCTGAGTTTTTACCAAGAGATAATTATGTGGGAGAATTTGGTTTTGACTGGTTGAGAAAGGGGGATATCGACGGAACAATTATGGATAAACCATTTAATAAGATTATTGCAGAGAATTTCACCAATGTTACCCCTCCTGTACCAGAAAAAGATGGAAATGTATTTGGTGGCTTATATAAATTTAAATTAGCAAAATATTTGCAGCTAAAAAACAGAAGTTATCAATCAATTCCTGTTAATTGGAAATTAACTACTGAAGGAGCTGATTATGAAAAAGATTTTAGTATTTCTTATTTAAATTTATACAGATTTGGAATTACTCCTAACCCAAGGGCACAATTGAGATTATTAATCCGAGCTAATCAGACATTATCCAGATTTTATATTAAATATCCAAAAGATCTATTTGCAATACGCTTGACTGATGGTTTGGTTACTCCAGATACTAATCCTATTGATTCTACAGGTCAGTTTAGGCTTCTTACAATACCATCCACACAGCTTCCCGCTGTTAATACTAGAAAATTGATTAATCTTGAAATAGAAAATTTAGCTAATATATCAAAAGATACAGAAATCACTATTCATAACGAAACGGATGAGCTATGTGGAAAAATTGTGGTGGTAAAGAACGATGAAGTACTTAGTAAAAAAATACAAATCGTGCAATTTAAAGACAATATGCCTAATAGCGTAAACACATTGTCTGCCCAAGATGCTAAAGTGAGAGGAATTCCAAATATTGATTTCTTCTTAAAACACGCCAATATAAAAGTAGATTATGAACCCTATATGGTAATAGATATTACCAGCGATGCTAATTTTAGTCCACTTCATCAGCCAAACCCACTTCCCCCTTATACATTAATAAATCCATCAATGGGTACGTCGAATAATGAAAATTTAATATCTGAATTTACCATCAATATGACCAATACGACTCCTGTAGGAAATGCTTCCAAAAAAGCCTTTGAAAATCATGTAGGAGCAGCCCTTAAAAATTACAGAAATCATCTCATCATGTGCTATACAGACAGAGCATCCAATACAAATACAAAAGGTTTTGCCCATGATGAAAAGTTTATGTTTATTCCAAAAGATATTCCCATTGATGCCTACGCTCATGAAGTCTATCACGCTCTTGGTATTCCTCATACTTTTGATAATAGCGCAGAATACGTTTACATGCATGGACTGTATAGCTCATTAAATAATACTACCCATAGCCTTACTACTCCTACAAACCCATTTGCCACCAATTATGGAAAGAATGATATCAGTGATAATCTAATGGACTATTTTATCACAAGAAAAACGACTTACAAATGGCAGTGGGATATTATGAGAAAAAAAATAAGAGAAATTAAATAAATTATAAACCTATATCCTAATATGAAAAATACACTTATTATACTATTTACATTTAATTGTGTACTATTCTCATGTCAGCATACCAAAACCTCAAAATTAAAAAAAATGAAATTTTTTGATAAAGAACTTACAATTCCGGATATAAATAAGAACTCTGAAAAACTATCTTCTGGTGAATTAAAAACTATTGAAAATAAAAATAAAATAGAAGTAGAGAGGACTAAAATTAAAAGAAAAGAAATTCAAAGCCTGCAAAATCATGATGTTTTACCGGACACTGTTTACATCAAGTCTACAGCACTTAATGCAGATAATAATGTTACTGAATATTTTTTCAATAATCAAACAAAGGACTTTGGAATTAATACTTATTTCGACAGTGACCCTCTTTTGCAGGATCAGGCTCTGCGCGATTCATATATCAATGCGCAACCTATGAAATTTTTGTTAAGTAAAACATATTATTCCAATGGTAATTTAAAAACTAAAAGGCTGACTTTCAGTTCCGTTATCATCAAAAATTATGAATATGATGAAAAAGGCCTTCTTATAAAAGAAGATGATCTAGCGAAAAGTTCTAAACTTTCAGTGTCAGATATTTTGAAAATTTTAGAAAAAAATGGTATTGAAATAAATTTTAAAATAAATCGCTTATCTGCATCCGCAAATACCTACTTATATTGTATAAATACGGATAAAGGTAAAATCTGGTATTTACAGCAATACGAAAACAATCAGGAAAGTATCATTTTTGATGAAACCGGTAAGATCATTAACCAAGTAAGGTATAGTAAAGATCCTGGAAGCTTTGTCGTTTTAAGTGTTCCTGCATACAGGAATATCTATAAAGATAAATCTATAGAAGAAGCAGAGAAGGAAACCGGTCTTAGGATTTTCCTTATGAAAGAATAAAAACCTCAGAAAATGATGGCCAATAATATAGGCTATCAATTCTTAAAAAAAAAATTCCATGCCAACACCAAAACAATATTATCCAAAGTTATCGGATCTGATAACTTTGGACAAGATTCCTGCGTCCCTAGAGTTCGTACAGAATCTTTCCCAGCAGATATTCGGTAAAGTTTATTATAAAGACTATCAAACAAGTGTAAGTCCGTTGGGGGATAGCGCTTTCCACAGCCTAAGTATCGTCACCAAAGAAAGAATAGATTTTAATCTGCCATTCGGTCTTAAGTTTGTTCTTAACAGGGATGCTCAAAACAATGACATCTCATCCTTCCCTGTTACAGTTCAGTATAACTGGCCCGTAATTGGTTATATTTCTCAATTTAATCTTTCCAATTTCTCATTTTCACCTGAAGAAATTTTCAGAGTTGTTCTGATAAGCTTAAATCTTTCAGAAGAACGTCTGATCACTGAAGCTTTAAAGATTTTTGTAAATACATCAGGAGATCCGATTAATCAATTTGTAGATGATATCAATTCTAAACTGGGAAGTAGTTTAAATACTCTTATTCCCTATCCTACTTCTTCAAACAGATTAGCTGAAGTTATCCGCTCCATTAAGCAAGCTTATGGGAAAAGTGCTGCATTTACAATTTTTGCCGCCTATATTTTGATTAACGGAAATATCAATGCTACAAAGAATAATTTAAAGCTATTTTTCAAAAACCTTCTTCCTGCTGATATTGATCAATATCTGCTTGACATTATCACACCTAAAGCTTTAGTAACTTTAGAAACCACTGCATCTATCGAGTTCCCAAGAAATATTCTAAAACCTTGGAAAAAAGTAGGCGATGTTTTAACTCCTGAAACAGATCCTAACAAAAAAACTGCCTTTGAATTTGCAAAAGCGCTTTTTTATGCAGATACAACAGAAGGAATTGGATATAACCTGGATATTGCAGGAACCTTAAATCCTACCTATTCCGAGATCGGAAATACAGGACTGCTTATTCAGATTGAAAGGCTGAAGCTTGACCTCAGCAAAACCAAGAACATCCCGGAAGCAGATGCTTATGGATATTCGCCTGATTTTACAGGAGTATATGCGAGAGCTGTTTCGGTAACACTTCCACCTAAATGGTTTACAAATGCTGATAATCCTGCCGGAAACACCTCTACTACGTTAAGACTGGGAGGTTATGATATGCTGATAGGAACCGGAGGCGTTTCCGGAACGATCATGCTTGAATCTGTTCCTGTTGCCAATCCCGGAACTTCATTTGAATATTTTAATGATAAGTTTTCTTTTAATTATCCTATTGGTCTGTACAGTAAGGATCCTGTTACCCAGGAATCCCAAACACTGACGCTGAATAATTATCAGGAGCTTAAAAATGCACTGCAGCAGATTAATAATACCAATAATGGTTCAACCGCTCCATACGAATTTAAGTTTCCGTTATCTTTAAAACCTAACGGACTATCGACTTCATTAACATTTAATAATCCTTCAGCCTATCAGACTTATTTGTCTGGTCTTAATAACAATTTTCTATGGAAAAGAGTGGGTGGAGAAAATGGTTTTAAAGTAGGTTTTAAATCGTTTGACATTACATTTAAACAGAACTCTGTAGTATCTTCCAATATTGCAGGTCGCTTATTCATTCCAAAGTTTACGGATTCACAAGGGCAGCCCGCAACGATAGATGTAAAAGGCCACATTGATGGTAACGGAGATTTTTCGCTTACCGCCTCTGCTGTACCTCCTTTTGATCCAACCATCACTTTACCGAACGTATTCAAACTTCATTTAAAGTCTGTTGAATTAGGAAAAGAAGGCGACAGATTCTATATCGGTGCCTCTGCAGATGTAGAGTTCCTGGGAGTTCTTGGCAACTTACTAAAAGGACAAACTTTAAGTATTTCGACACTTCGTATTTATAGTGATGGACATATTGACTTCCGCGTAAACGGAGGAAACCTTATCCTTCCTGAACCAATCAAGATCCCAATCGGCCCTGTAGAAGTATCTGTTACCGCCATCCACTTTGGTTCTCATGAAAGAATGAAAGACGGAAAAATGCGTAAATACAATTACTTTGGCTTTGATGGCGGAGTAAGTATTGGTCTTGCAGGTCTTGATGCCCGTGGAGACGGAATCAAATATTATTATACAATTGATGACGACGAGGAGAACTGCAAAGCAGGTGGTGATCCAGCGAAATGTAAACATCATGATTCTTATCTGCATATTCAGACGATCCATGTGGATATGATCATTCCTGCAAATTCCAGCGATCCAAGCGTTTCGATCAAAGGATGGCTTTCCGTTCCTGAACCGGGAGAATTCCAGGAATATCAGGGAGGTGTCAGCCTGAAAGTGAAAAACCCTCGTATTGCAGGAGGTGTAGAAATGCGTTTAGCGCCTAAATATCCGGCTTTTCTTATTGATGCTAATATTGAGTTACCTAACCCAATCGCATTAGGCCCTGTTTCTATTTATGGATTCAGAGGACTATTGGGATATCGTTATGTTGCAGAAAAAGAAGCCATTGGAATGACCTCTCAGAATACATGGTACCAATATTATACAGCACCAGAGAGAGGAGTCAATGTCAAAAAATTCAACCGTCCGGATAAAACGGAACATTATAGTTTCCCTTTCTCATTAGGAGTAGGTGCTATTATTGGAGATACTATGGCTGCCGGAACAATTATTTCTGCTAATGCCATGCTATTATTGTCATTACCATCCATGGTGATGATAGATGCCAGAATGAAGCTCTTATCATCAAGAGTGAAATTTGCAGACGATCCACCATTCTTTGCCTTCTTTATTTTTGGAGACAGCTCGCTGGAGTTTGGATTTGGAGCAGACTATAAATTCCCTGAAAAAACAGGAGATGTTATTAAACTGTATGCTGAAATTCAGGCTGGTTTCTTCTTCAACAATCCTTCAGCATGGTATATCAATTTCGGTACCCAGCAGAATCCAATTACAGCAAAACTTCTGAAAGATCTCTTTACCCTTAAAGCATTTTTAATGATTTCCGGAAAAGGAATTCAGGCAGGAGCAAGAGGAGAATTCAGATTTGACCGAAGATTCGGGCCTATTAAAGTATTTGTACTGGCTTATCTGGAACTTGGCGGAAAAATCAGCTTCCAGAAACCACAAATGGGAGCTTATCTCGAAGCCGGATTAACTATTGATGTTGATGTCGTCATCCTTCGAGTCTATTTAGCAGTAACGATTCTCCTGGCTGTAGAATCTCCTAGGCCATTCCTTATCTATGGAGCCTTCACACTGGCATTCAAAGTAAGGCTTCTATTCTTCAAGATTTCATTCTCTGTGAAACTTGAGCTGAAGTGGGAGTTTAATAAAGATGTTGACAGAGATCCTATCAATCCATTTATAGATACTTTAAGCGAAAACCCTAATTTTGCTAAAGGTATAGCAGCTCCAGACCAGGCAGACAGCTTAGTAAAAGGAATCAGTATGCTTACCAATGAAACCTTTGATCTTGAAAGACGTTTGATTAGTGAGTTAAATAGCTTAACCCCAGCGTCTATTAAAAAAGTTATTCCTTTGGACACGTATATTGATATTAAATCAACCAAAGGATTACTCCCAACAGCCAGTTCCAATGCCATTGGAGGGTTCACCAATCCTGCGAGCAACTACAATGACATGATTCCGCCTGAAAAAAATATGAAAGGGCTGGAATTGAGACAGGTGAAGCATCAATATACCCTAGATAATATTGAAATCAAAGCATACACCGGAGCAGGTTGGGTAAATTACGAGCCATTTAGAGCAATGGATCCTTCCAATCCTTATTTGAATAATGTGAATAACGTTCCTCTTAAAGTAGGACAATGGCAGAAAAAAGACAATCAGTATAATGCGATCCGTTTACTTGGAACCACGCCTTTCTCTTATACAGAACAAGGAAATCCGGGATGGTTTACCCCTGAGCAATATGGCATCTTGCCTTCTACTCTATTCTGTGAAGGACAACATATAGAAGATTCTATTTCAGACTTCTTGGATAAGCCTCTGAACACGCAGTATTATGCTTCTTCAACCAACTTCTTCCAGAGTAAGGGAGCTTCATACCAGATTTCAGGAGATAATCTTTATACAGTAAATCCTGATGGAAGTATTGCAATGACTGGAGATTTTGCTAAGGTTTCAGATGAAGTTAATATTCATAATTTCGAGAAATCGTTAGAGTTTCCTAACCGTACTCCGCTTACCATTATGCTTCCGGCTTCAGCAGTGAAGATCGAACTTCTTCTAAGCACCTACAGCACCGGACTTAATATCAAGATCTACGCTCCTATTATTGATGCTCACCAATCACTTGTCCAATATAGAATTGTAGATGAGAGAAATATTTCCAAGGATGATCTTACAGAACCTGTTAAGTTTGAATTACAAGCATTGGATGCCGCTTCAAAAATTGTCATTACTCCTGAGATCACAGATATGGTACAAATCAACCTTATTCTTGAACAAATGGCAGCATTGATGAATGAAGGATATCAGATTGCTATGCAACAGGGAGGTTTCATATCAGGAGTGGTACCGCCAAGCGACCCAGCGTTATATGATCAACTTCAAAATAAACTTGAAAAACTTCAATCAAGAGGTTGTGAAGGGTTCAGTCAGCAGAAATTTGAGGAAGCTTGTGTCCTATATCCTGCTTTGGTTGGTATTTATAATAATAATTTTATAATGACTGATGATTTCAATCTCCATACTGCCGAAGAGTTAAGAGCATTATATGCAAACTTTATCCGTGAAAACCTTCAAGCAGGAGTCTATCATGAAGTCGTAAATAAAATTAATTATTTTAATATTCCGTTGGATCTTTTGAAGGCCAATGCTCAAAAATATGACACCCTATTAAAAGATCTCAATGATTATTTAGGATGGGGAACTGATGAAGAGATGATAACTCGCTTCGAGTTATTAAAAGCAAAAATGAAGCAAATTGTTAACTTCTTAGAAACCGTAAATCTTTGTAAAGATACAAGTGTTTGCAATCTTAGCGCTGCTCTTGCTTATCAGACTCATTTTGATGTAAATAATAATTTTTCTCCTTTCATGGAGACCTTTGAAAAATTCATTCAGGATAATCCTTGGAAAGCCAGTCTTAAAGAAACACTGAACAGACAGCTTGTAACCTTACAGCAAATCATAAACTTTGGATATGTAGGATATGAAGCGATGTTTGCTCAATATTGTGAGGAACTCATTTCGCTTCTTAAAGGACTTGGAAACTGTAACGATCATAAAAAATGTCTTACTCTATTCCATGAAGTGAAATGGATGAGTGTTGAAAATTATCAATATAATGTTAATATTCCAGGACAGGGTGCTATTGCACAAGATACACAAGCTGCAGTAAATGCCATTACTCATTTTATTCAACCAATCTGGAGACCAGATACTGCTTATTTTGTGAAATTCCAGTTGAAAGATACGGTAGACAATGGATTAGCAAATAAGGTTTATGATTATGCCTATACATTTAAAACAGCAGGGCCTCTTGGATTCTTCCACTTAGATAAAGATGCTACTTATGGAGAAATTCCAATCAAAGACTCTCCAAATGTTATAGAAGACACCATTGGAGTCATCAGAGATCCAAACGGTAATGTTATTGATAACACTTTAACTCCACATCCGGATCTTTATCCACATACTTCATTGAGAGCATATATTGATTATCAACGTTCTTATCCTAATGCTGACGGAAATATTGTGAATGCAAAACCATTATTCTACGATGATAAAACCACACAAATCTTCCTGTATTTTACATCGAGATATGCTGCTAAACTTTTAAGCGGATGGGATGCTTATAACGGAATGTCAAGACTGGGAGGAACAATGAAAATCCTCATTAAAGATCCTGTAGAAGGTGTAGAAGTAGTCAACCCACCACATCTGGATGCTACAGAACAAACAATTGCTGGAACCTCCATAGAAATCCCTCAAACGATTGAAGCGTGGGCACAGGAAAGTAATCCGGCTATCCCAACTGCGTTAAACCAATATATTCAAATGTTGAACAATGGTGATCACTGTACTGGAAATGTCACATTGACAACCCCTAAGTCTATGTATCGATTGGTAACTCCTAAAAAATTAAAACCACAGAAGCTATATACTGCTCAGGTCATGAATTTCTATTGGGGTAAAGACGAAGTAAGCCTTTCGAATATTACTGAGGAGATCAAACAAAAATATGGAAAAGAAGTCCATAAGTTTGTTTTCCAAACCTCAAGATATAAAAACTTTGATGAACAAGTAGGAAGCTATCTTACTAGGTTTAAAGATGATGAGGATAAAGTTCAGATCAAGACTGCAGTGTATACCATCAAAAAAGCAATAGCTGCAGACAAAATTGCAGCAGCATACAGTGTTATTAAGAACCAGCCTACCTTATTAGGAGATGCGATTGCCAATCAGTACCAGCATCCTTTTGACCGAGTATTCCAGGGATTATTCAATATATCTCCTTTGGAAGATGCTACGACCACTGAATTCAATAAAATTATTGATACCAACACAGGAAAAGTAATTGCTATTTTGATCAGAAATCCGGAACCTTTTAATCATCCTAAAATTCCTTTGGAAAAATTAACAAGAAAAGGAACCAAGTTTGTCGAACCTGGAATGATTGAAGTAATGCTAAAATTGCCTGGTGGAATTATTAAGGACGGATTCAATTCCACTATAAATTCCAAGTTTACCTTCCTTTACTCCAAGGATTACTCCCAAGCAATCCTTATGAAAGGTACTCAAGGGATCGGAGAAATAGCTCTTGATTTCCAATTCATTTATAAAATTTGGGATGACAGCGTCTCTGATTATGTAATATCCAGTGTAGCCAATGCTAATGAAATTCAAATAAACTAAGCCAACATGACACCAACAATAAATTCAAAATTCAGCAACAATATAGCAAAAGCGGGAATGCCCCAAAATATACAATCCAACTGCCTGTACATACAGGCAGCTGGTTCCGAAGGGAAAGAAAGCTCTTTAGGAAATCATCTACGATGGATTTTAAAAGGGCCTCTTGAAAAACACCTTCCTAAAGGAGATCGTTTCCAAAGAGATCCGGAAGGCTTTAATAAACCTGACGATTTTGTTACGATCCAAAGAGCAATCTATAATCCTGTAGTCACTTCTTTTGATTTTACTAAAGTAAACCCTCAAACCATTATCGATCATGAAGCTCTATGGCTGTATGAAGTGAATGGAAGAATGTTCTATGTATATTTTAGAAATAAAAATAAATATCAACAGATCAGAAATTCCATGAACCCGCTAGGAAATGTCTTTGCTTTTCTTAGCCAGTATGGAGACGGTATCATTGAAGTGGAATGTAGAGATATGCTTTTCTTTGCCGTTACTCTACACAGTACCAGCAGAGGAAAAGGAGGAAACATTAAAACCGAAGTCCTTTCTGTAGAAGCCAATAAGATCAATCTGCCTAAAAACACTAGTTTTAGAAAGAATATTACTCAATTTCCTCAAAAAATCTTTGCAGAAAATGGAAGAAGTATCCGTTTTGCAGCTTTTCAATGCCAGGTTACAGGACTTGAGTTTGAGTTCTATGACGATTTCTTAAATAATGCTCAATGGAAAGAAATGGGAAAATATGCTCTTTCTACAGATGATGGAGAAGTGCATGAAAGATTACGCCCTGATCGAATTCATGCTCAATGGGCAAGGTATAATGATGGGGAGTATGTAAATGTCGATAATTACCTTAGAAAATGGAATGGAGATATCAAGGAGACTAGAAATCTTATCAAAAACTCTGTTGAGATGTATCTCAAATTTAGTGATGATCCCGCTAACCCCTTAGCCAATGAGAATTATTATCTCAATGATGACGCTTCTGATCCCAATAATGCACCATTAGAAGTTTCGCATTTAACAGTACTTCAGATGGCTTCACTAGATTATCATGTTGCCAGAATGCTGGGACTGGGAACTCTAGATACTGGTTCAGAAGCCGAACATGGGATCCAATGTGTGTATTTAGCCCAATACACTACGATTGCCGATCTCAATGATGGACAAGGAATAACGGAAGTACAACATCTTTCAATGACTCTTCCTACATCTATTTATGACTCCCGTTCTGTGTTACCAATTGACCTAAAAAAACCAGTTCCTGGAATTATTTCTTCTGAGCCTACAGCAAGTACAGCTCCAAGTCTAACAGATCCCGATGGATATACTCATGATGGAACATCCAGATATCTGAGCTTAATGATTGAAGAAGTAAAACCGGATGAGCCGGCAGACAGTCCTTTTTACTTTACCAGTCATGAGTTTTCTATGGCAGAATTTACCTATCCCGTATATGTAGGTATCGAATACAAACGTAAAGGTGATGACGAATGGAGAATTCCGGAACTGCCTTCTGATCCTATGTATCAAAACGTAAGAGAGGATCAAAGTATTTCTAAAAATGAAACCGTTCCCATTTCTTTACCTGATTTTGGCCAGCCGGCTTATGTCCATAAAGAAACAAAATCAGGGCAGCATATCTACAGTTCTTATGGGGTGAACTGGTTTTCAAGAGCCACTTCTTCACACAAGACCTGGATGGTTGAATCGGAAATTAAACCTTCTAATTCACTGCTTCCACCATCAAGTATTAACGCTTTCCTGATTCAGGAAGAGCTTCCCTTACTTTTGACATCACAAAACGAACAGGATCAGCTCGCATCAATGCCTGCTAACAGTGATAAAACATTGGTCAGACTAACCTTTGAATATGATTCGAATCAGGATATGAAAACGTATCAAAAAGAGGTTAATGGAGTGCCTGTTCCGGATTTTAATCCTCTTCCGGATAGCGAAGAACTATTTGCAGATAATGTGGAAATCTTCTTCCGTCCTGAGATGCCAAAACAGGTATTTGGAATGGTAGATACAGTATCTGATCTTCCCGGAAATCCATTGGTATCAGTGATTACAACCAAAGATCTTCCTATTGTAAGTGGATCCCAAACAGTTTCTCCTAACATTCCATCTCCACAATTCCCTAATTATGTAGGAGGAATTTTCAAAATAGGAGCTGATGATTATATTATTCACAATGTTGTTACCGGAGCAACGTCCAACCATCCTACTTTTCACGTGTTGAAAAAACAGATCAGTACGGCTTTTGGACAAAACCTAACCATTCCGTTTGACCCTGCTAATTTTACAACTCCTCTTACCGGAGAATCTTTTATGGTTGTAGAAAATATGCAGAACCCTTCTACATGGGGAAATTCCAATCCGCACCCTTTAAAGGTAAAGATCGGAAATGCATGGCCTATTCATACAGAAGAAGTAACGATCAGCTCTGGACAAGCCCCCGATATTACTGAAAACACTTACTTCAGAAAGTTTAGAGGAATTCTAAAAAATGCAACTGTTAAACAGTTTACGGATCAGTTAAACCCTCAATTTGCAGGAATGTATGAAATAACATTCCCTGGATATACTTTAAATAATCACCCGCAATTTAGCAGTACCCCTGGCTCAGATTCTGTTCAGTGGTATAGAGGAAGCATCAGAGTTCCTAGAGAGAATAGCTCTAATGACGAAAGAAAAGTGCTTAAAGTAGTCAGAATTGATAATATCAATACTGGAGACTTAGTGGTCTATGCGCTGGATGAATCATATAAAACGGATCCTTTACAGTCTCAAAACACAAGATCGGCAACAGTAAACTTTTACCCAGGATACCGTGTTTATCTTTATAAGAATACTCCTTGTAGATTAACGGAAAATGATATTATTCCTCAAGAGGATGGTGTACTCGAAAAATACTCTATTTTTGGATTAAGAAGCTCTGACCTGCAGTATAGTGATTACAAATCAAGGATCTCTATTCCTTCCATCATGTTTGCGAAAAAAATAGAAGCTCCGAAAACGCCTCAAAAGCCTACAGGATCTAAGTACTCCACAAGACCTGATTATTATGGACGTTCTTCTTATGCATTTTCAACAGTATATGATCACAAACCTTTCAGCGTTACTTTTTTAAGAAGTAATGACAATATTCTGTTGAATGCCTTATATAAGCAAACACCTTATGGAGAACCTATTCAGGAGAATACTGTACAGCACATCAGAAACAAAAATAATGATGCCTTTTTCAATGATCGTTTATTGGCTTTAGCTGATGCAATCATTGAGACAGATAGAGTAAGGTTTAAAGCTTATAATGGTTATGGATTCCCCCTTCCAAACAATGATGATTTATTTAAAGGGATCAATAAATTCATTGATGAGCACAATACTTTCTTTAAAGAATCTCTTCCTCATAAAAGTTCAAGTGATATTACTGATATGGACTCCATTATTATTCCTCTGCATGCCAGTGGAAAGCATGGGGAAGTTAGATTCGTTGATTTTGTAAAACAAACTATTGAGAATGCATACGTTCCTTTAACTGAAATTCCGATTATTTATCAGCATATTAATCCATCAAGCTATCAGCCTATCCCTAAAGCCCAGGTCATCAGAGATCGAAATGGGGTATTATTGAACCCTACTTCTCCTGAATTTGATATGGCTCCCATGATGAAAATTACAGGGACGGCTCCTCATTCCACATTATTTGTAGATTATACCCTGGATGGAGCTTCTAATAATGTTTATTTCTATAAAGTAAAAGAAACCAATGCACAAATGGTTCAGAGTGCCCCGAGCCCTGCTATAGGGCCGGTACGAATGGTCAATTCTTTCCCACTTCGTACTCCGGAAATAAAAACGGTGCTTCCTGTATTAGAAAATCCGGTATCTGGCGAACGTCCAAAAATTTTGGTTAATATCAATTCATATGATAAGATCCATAATGTAAAAAAGGTAAAACTCTATCGTGCCCTTAACATCGCAGATTCTCTTTCTGTCAGGGATATGAAACTGGTGAAAGAAGTCAATTTGGAAAAAGAAGGTATGATTCAGGATCCAGTATGGACTATAGGAGATGATTTTTCAGATCTCGCTCAGGTTCCTTTCAACGATCCTCTGTATTACAAAGTGACCGTAGAAAGAGAAATTCAATATGCAGAGCCTAATTATACGGGACAGCCAGATGTAATTGTAACCGATTATGCTCCATCTGAAGCATCAAAATTAATGATTACTACGATTACAGAAAATGTGATTCCAAAATCACCTGTATTAACATTTACATCTTCAGAAACTCCTACGCAAATTATAGAAGTCGAATTTAGTTGGCCAGCAACAACTTACAAAGGAAAATACCATCTCTATAAAATGGGAAGCCAGGGAACATGGACAAAACTGATGACCGTACAAGACAACGCCTCTTCATTTCAACTTCCATTATCATGGACTTCATGGGGATCTGACATTCTCCCTGCAATAGATAGCAATAATGAGCTTATTTTCCATCATTTTAAAGTGGTTGCTGAAAATACATCCGGAATGCTTAGCCAGGAGGAAAATATTATAACAATTGGGCATCCGCTTGCTTTCTCTATTGAAGAAAATCCACTATTAGCAAGATATAGACCTTATTTTAATACAAACTCATTAACAAATAGCAAAAATATTTATATACCTCCTGCGTATATTTACGGAAGCATTTACAATTCCGGATACAATGGATACATCCCTGACAATGAGGAAATTAGACTTTGGAAGTCAATGTCAGATAGTTACATTGTATTACCAGAAATATTGCAAGACCGCAAAAAAAATCCTCATGCTTATAATATCAATACCAAGAAATTTTCTTGTTATTATTCGGTAACAAGAATGTGGGATGGCTCTATCCAAGGAAGTCAAGGAAATTTCCTTCGTGAATCTGTTAAAAGAGCCAGACAGAGAGGTGCTCGAGAGTGTATTGTTAATCTTGGAAATAATGCTGTTTTTATTGAAAAAAATATTAACAGATTAAAATGGGCCCTCGCATCGAAAAATGACAGAGGAATGGATCGAATTACATTAATTATCAATGGTATAGCAACTCACTATACATTAAAACAGATCGCAGAACTCTAACAAAATAAGATACTTAACAACCAATATTTAATCAATCCGGAGAAACTTTTCTCCGGATTTTTTTATATCCAAATTTGAAATTTGCAATCATAAACAGAAAGAGCTCATCCTTAATTACAGAATAACAGACCTAAAAGCAAAAAAAAAATCACCCCATAAATGAGATGATTTTTTATATATTCACTACCCTTCTAAAGAGCAATAAAAACAAGAACAACCAAAAGCAATTCTATAATTCAAATATAGTAAGAATATTTGATATACACAAATTTATTCAGAACTTTTTACATGTTTTTTTCAAAGGGGATCTAAAAGAATATAAACAAAATCATCACAAACTAAATTCCAGCATCCACCTCAAACCAAAACAGGTATAAAGCAAAAAAAAAAAAAAATCACCCCGTAAATGAGATGATTTTTTATATATTCACTACCCTTCTAAAGAGTAATAAAAACAAGAACAACCAAAGGAAATTCTATAATTCAAATATAGAAAGAATATTTGATACACACAAATTTATCCAGAACTTTTTATATGTTTTTTTTCAAAGAGGATTTAACAGAAAACCGATTGAGTCACCACAAGCTAACACTAAACCGCCGACCACCCTTCTATCTAAAAACAAAACAGGTCTAAAGCAAAAAAAACCACCCCGCAAATGAGATGATTTTTTATATATTCACTACCCTTCCAAAGAGTAATAAAAACAAGAACAACCAAAGGCAATTCTACAACTCAAATATAGAAATAATATTTGATATACACAAATTTATTTACAACTTTCTACATGTTTTTTTTTAAAGAAGATATAATGGAAAATAGATTGAATCACTACAAGCAGACACTAAACCGACAACCACCCACCTATCTAAAACCAAAAACACATAAAGCAAAAAAATCACCCCGTAAATGAGATGATTTTTTTATATATTCACTACCCTTCCAAAGAGCAATAAAAACAAGAACAACCAAAAGCAATTCTATAATTCAAATATAGAAATAATATTTGATATACACAAATTTATTTACAACTTTTTACATGTTTTTTTCAAAGAAGATTTAATGGAAAATAGACTGAGTCAACACAAACCAACACTAAACCAACCTTCCAACTACCCATCTAAAACAAAACAGGCATAAAGCAAAAAAATCACCCCGTAAATGAGATGATTTTTCACATATTCACTACCCTTCTAAAGAGTAATAAAAACAAGAACAACCAAAGGCAATTCCATAATTCAAATATAGAAAGAATATTTGATATACACAAATATATTCAGAACTTTTTTACATGTTTTTTTCAAAGAGAATTTAATAGAAATAGATTGAACCAACACAAGCCGACACTAAACCATCCGTCAACTTCACATCTAGAAACAAAACACCTAAAAGCAAAAAAAATCACCCCGTAAGTGAGATGATTTTTAATATTCACTACCCTTCTAAAGAGTAATAAAAACAAGAACAACCAGAGACAATTCTATAATTCAAATATAGAAAGAATATTTGATATACACAAATTTATTCAGAACTTTCTACATGTTTTTTTTAAAAGAAGATTTAAAGGAAAATAGATCGGATTACCGCAAGCTAACACCAAGCTATCCATATAAAACCAAAAACACATATAAAGCAAAAAAAAATCACCCCGTAAATGAGATGATTTTTTATATATTCACTACCCTTCCAAAGAGTAATAAAAACAAGAACAACCAAAGGCAATTCTATAATTCAAATATAGTAAGAATATTTGATATACACAAATTTATTTACAACTTTCTACATGTTTTTTTTCAAAGAGGATTTAAAGGAAAATAGACTGAATCAACACAAACCAACACTAAACCAACCTTCCAACTACCCATCTAAAACAAAACAGGCATAAAGCAAAAAAAATCACCCCGTAAGTGAGATGATTTTTAATATTCACTACCCTTCTAAAGAGTAATAAAAACAAGAACAACCAGAGGCAATTCTATAATTCAAATATAGAAAGAATATTTGATATACACAAATTTATTCAGAACTTTCTACATGTTTTTTTAAAAGAAGATTTAAAGGAAAATAGATCGATTACCGCAAGCTAACACCAAGCTATCCATATAAAACCAAAAACACATATAAAGCAAAAAAAATCACCTCGTAAATGAGATGATTTTTTATATATTCACTACCCTTCTAAAGAGTAATAAAAACAAGAACAACCAAAGGCAATTCTATAATTCAAATATAGAAAGAATATTTGATACACACAAATATATTCAGAACTTTTTACATGTTTTTTTTTAAAAAAGAAGATTTAATGGAAAACAAATTGGATCACTACAAACTAACACTAAACCATCCGTCAACTTCACATCTAGAAACAAAACACCTAAAAGCAAAAAAAATCACCCCGTAAGTGAGATGATTTTTAATATTCACTACCCTTCTAAAGAGTAATAAAAACAAGAACAACCAAAAGCAATTCTATAATTCAAATATAGAAATAATATTTGATATACACAAATTTATTTACGATTTTCTACATGTTTTTTTCAAAGAAGATTTAAAGGAAAATAGACTGAGTCAACACAAACCAACACTAAACCAACCTTCCAACTACCCATCTAAAACAAAACAGGCATAAAGCAAAAAAAATCACCCCGTAAATGAGATGATTTTTTATATATTCACCACCCTTCTAAAGAGTAATAAAAACAAGAACAACCAAAGGCAATTCTATAATTCAAATATAGCAATAATATTTGATATACACAAATTTACTTACAACTTTTTACATGTTTTTTTTCAAAGAGGATTTAAAGAAAAATAGATTGGATCAACACAAGCTGACACTAAAACAAACATCCACCCACCTACCTAGAAACAAAACAGGCATAAAGCAAAAAAAATCACCCCGTAAATGAGATAATTTTTTATATATTCACCACCCTTCTAAAGAGTAATAAAAACAAGAACAACCAAAGGCAATTCTATAATTCAAATATAGAAATAATATTTGATATACACAAATTTATTTACAACTTTTTATACATTTTTTTCAAAGAAGATTTAAAGGAAAATAGATTGAATCAACACAAGCTCACACTAAATCGTCCATACAAAACCAAAAACACATAAAGCAAAAAAAATCACCCCGTAAATGAGATGATTTTTTTACATTCACTACCCTCCTAAAGAGTAATAAAAACAAGAACAACCAGAGGCAATTCTATAATCCAAATATAGAAAAAATATTTGATATACACAAATTAATCTACAACTTTTTACATATTTTTTTAAAGAAAATTTAAAGGAAAATAGATTGAACCAACACAAGCCGACACCAAACTATCCATACAAAACCAAAAAAACATATAAAACAAAAAAAATCACCCCGTAAATGAGATGATTTTTTTTATATTCACTACCCTTCTAAAGAGCAATAAAAACAAGAACAACCAAAGGCAATTCTATAATTCAAATATAGAAAGAATATTTGATATACACAAATATATTCAGAACTTTTTTACATGTTTTTTTCAAAGAGAATTTAATAGAAATAGATTGAACCAACACAAGCCGACACTAAACTATCCGTCAACTTCACATCTAGAAACAAAACACCTAAAAGCAAAAAAAAACCACCCCGCAAATGAGATGATTTTTTATATATTCACTACCCTTCCAAAGAGTAATAAAAACAAGAACAACCAAAGGAAATTCTATAATTCAAATATAGAAATAATATTTGATATACACAAATTTATTCAGGACTTTTTACATGTTTTTTTCAAAGAGAATTTAATAGAAATAGATTGAACCAACACAAGCCGACACCAAGCTATCCATACAAAACCAAAACACATATAAAGCAAAAAAATCACCCCGTAAATGAGATGATTTTTTTTATATTCACTACCCTTCTAAAGAGTAATAAAAACAAGAACAACCAAAGGAAATTCTATAATTCAAATATAGTAAGAATATTTGATACACACAAATTTATTCAAAACTTTTTACATGTTTTTTTCAAAGAGGATTTAATAGAAAATAGATTGGATCAACACAAGCTGACACTAAAACAAACATCCAGCTACCTATCTAGAAACAAAACAAGTATAAAGCAAAAAAATCACCCCGTAAATGAGATGATTTTTTTTATATTCACTACCCTTCTAAGGAGTAATAAAAACAAGAACAACCAAAGGAAATTCCATAATTCAAATATAGAAAGAATATTTGATATACACAAATTTATCCGCCTTTTTTTATTATTTTTTTTATTAGGCATGTTATATGACACACAAGCACGATTTAAGCAATGAATCCTCCCGCTATATACAAATTACATCGTATATTTGTTCAAATTTATGATAAATCTGATGAGTACAATAGAATTCAATCCCTTATGGAAAGAGAAATTACTGAATCGTTTTCTTAGCTATGTAAAAATATATTCAACAAGTGACGCAGAGAGTGAAGCAACTCCTTCTACTGAACGTCAGTGGGATATTGCCAACTACATCACAGAAGAACTGAAAACCATAGGGTTAGAAAATGTTTCAATTGATGAACACGGTTATATTATGGGCTATGTTCCATCTAATCTTGAAAATGATGACAGACCAACAATAGGATTCATTTCACATTACGATACTTCGCCCGATTTCAGTGGAGAAAATGTAAAACCTCAGGTTTGGGAAAATTATGATGGAAATGATTTATTATTAAATCAGACCACAGGGTTCACTTTATCTCCTTCAAGATTTGAAAGTTTAAAAAAATATATTGGTCAGACTTTAATTACTACTGACGGAAATACTCTTCTTGGGGCTGATGACAAAGCAGGTTGTGCAGAAATTGTTACTGCTGCAGAATACCTTATCGCACATCCGGAAATCAAACACGGAAGAATTGCAGTAGGCTTTACTCCTGACGAAGAGATCGGAAGAGGAGCACACAAGTTTGATGTAGCAAAATTCGGTGCTGAATGGGCTTACACAATGGATGGCGGAGAAGTTGGAGAATTAGAATATGAAAACTTTAACGCTGCCGGAGCTGTAGTAAAAATTCATGGATTAAGTGTACACCCAGGTTATGCTTATGGAAAAATGATCAACGCTGCTTTATTAGCTGCTGAGTTCGCTCAGATGTTACCAGCCAACGAAACTCCTTCAACCACTAAAGGCTTTGAAGGATTCTACCATTTAATGGACATTACTGCTGATATCTCTGAAGCTAAACTTCAATATATTATCCGTGATCACGATGCTGACAAATTTGAAGCAAGAAAGAAATTCATGGAAGAAAAAGTGGCTGAGTTTAATCAAAAACACGGTGCAGGAACTGCCGAAGTGGAGATTAAAGAACAATACAGAAACATGAAGCAGCAGTTTGAAGGAAAAATGCACATTGTAGATCTTGCTGCAAAAGCAATGACAGAAGCTGGTATTGAGCCTAAAATCAAAGCTATCAGAGGAGGTACAGATGGTGCACAACTTTCTTATATGGGACTTCCCTGCCCTAATATCTTTGCTGGAGGAATCAACTTCCACGGGCCTTACGAATATGTAGCATTAGAAAGCATGGAAAAGGCAACAGAAGTGATTATTAATATTGTAAAAGCTTAATAAGATGAAAAAACTCTTAGCATTAGCATTCATATTATCTTTTGCTTTCGGAAATGCCCAGATATCTGCATTTCAGAAGGCTGATTCCAAATATGAAAGAAAGAAAACGGCCTTGTACAACAAATACCCTAAGCCTAATGACCTGAGAACTAAGCTAGAGTGGCTTCTTACAGAAGATAAAATAACATCTTATAAAAATGCTCTGGATAAAATTGCTGAAGAAGATAAAAAAGCATTAGCCAATGATCCGCCAGTTAAAACAAAACTAGCTAAAGATGCGGAATATGAAGCAGGAAAAACAGCTTTTCAAAAAACGTTGTATGATGCTGTTGACCTTGCTTTCTTAAATTTTGCTTCAGACTCCTACAAGGCAACATTAAACTTTGTGGTAGATTCTAAAGGAAATGCTTTGGATGCCCAAGTAAAAGGAAACAATGAAGATGTGAATGCATTTATTGAAGCGGCCTTTTATCGCATTAAAGAGAAGGGCAAGTGGAAACCTGCCGAAGTGAACGGAAAACCGGTATCTTCTACGGTCTCTATACCTTTAATATTAAGTTTTAAAAAATAATACAAAACCCGCTTTAATAGCGGGTTTTCTTTTTACTTGCTTCACGAATACCTAAGAAACAAAACACAAATAGTTCTGAAAATCATTATGTTATTGACATTAATTTAACCCAATTATTTTGTAGACTTTAAATAATTCACCTATTTTAGATAGAAACTTAAAATTTCTGTTTATGAAAATGAAATCTAACTTCTTCAAAATCAGCAGAAAATTCTATTTCTCTATTTTTTTTGCTATTTTCTGCATGCTTATTTTAACGTCTTGTTCTCAGGATGATCCGGCAGAGACTCCTGTTGAAAAAACAACAGAGTCCGCTGCAATGAAAACTCTGGGAAATCTGACCTTACAAAAAAATGTAATTGTTCTGAATGACGAATCTGTAAATGCAATTTCTTCCCATAATGAAGGAACTATTGCATTTAACCGAACAACCCCGCAAACAGACAGTATCTCTGTAGGAACCGTTATTGTAGGAACAAAAATAGATGGCGATCAGGTAAATACCATTCTATCGAAAGTAACTTCCATTTCTAAAGCTAGTAATGGTTTTGTAGTACAAACCTCCAGTGCTAAACTTGAGGAATTTATTTATAGTGGTACTATAAGTGGTGTGTATGATCCTTCAGACACAACACCTTTGAGCATCAATGGAAAAATGCTTAATTATGTACCTGTTGAAGGTTTGGTTTCCAAAGAAATCAATAGTAAAATACTCTCTATTGAAGCCAAAAACCTTCAAAATAAAAAAATAGTTGAATTCAACCGTTATAATTTTGACAAGACCTTTTCATTTCCTTTATCTTCAGCCGGAACATCCAATGTGAATGTAAAAGGAGGATTTACTCCTAAAATTGATTATAATATTTCATTCTCATGGGGGCATTTATCTGATTATTATGTAAACCTCATCATGGATGATATCAAGCTTCAAAGCACGGCAAGTATTGTGGGAAGTCTTGGCTATACAGCAAGTAGTACAGATTATCTGAATATTCCCATTGCTCCCATTGTGCTTGGCCCCACAGGACTTATCTTAAGCCCTACGATTTCCGCCGGGCCATTTCTTGGAGTACAAGCAACAGGAAAAATACAGGGACAGCTTCTGGATCTTGAAGGAAATGCAAACTTCCTGGTAAGCAAAACTCCAGCCTTAAACATTAATCTTCAGAAAAAATCAGATCCTGCCATCACCGGATTGGGCGGAGATTTATCTGCAGAGGTAGGCATGGAAGCCAAAGGTGCTGTAGGCCTTATGTTTATCACTATACCTATTGCTAATTCAGGATTAAGAGGAAGAGCCTCCGCACTATCTTCTTTGGGCTTAACGGTTATCCCTGAAAGAAAAGGTACTTTTTCTGTAAAAGGCAGAATACAAGCTGATATGTTTTATGGTTTTGGAATTGCTCCACTCAGATACGAGGGCACTATTCCTTTATTCAAAAAAGAATATTTGCTATATCAGAAGGATTTTAACTTTTAAAGAAAAAAAATAATTATAGGAAAGCCGCTCATGTTGCGGCTTTTTTGTTTACCCAAAAACTTTCATACCTTATTCATCCATAATCATTTAAGACTATTCATTATATTTACATAGGATGTAATATCCTAAACTATAACATGTAATACAAGATTAAACTATGAAACAAATGAAAAAGCTTTTGAGAAAGGATCTTTCAACGATTCTTGGTAACGGAATAGACAACTGCCATATGGGAGGAGATTCTTACAATTGCCAAAATGATTGTCAATGCGCCTGGGGAAAAGGCTGTGAAACGTATGAAGATGGAAGCCCTGGACAATGCATTGCCTCTGGAGGAGGAACTGGAGGTGGCACCGGCGGTGGATGTATTCCCCCTAATGACTGTACAGATCAACCTTATTAAAATTAAGTTATCATCGGAAGCTCCCATCGCTTCCGTTTTTTATTTTTCATCTGAAAACAAGCTCTCATCAAAAGATTTCTACCATTCATCAAATAAAATTTACATCCATCTCTTAGATCTGTTGTTTTGCATCAAATTCATTAAACAACAATCACTTATGAAAAAAATTCTTTTTTCAATGGCTATTCTAGCAGCAAATTATGCATTGGGCCAAATGAACCTTGAACATTCTTACACCTCTGATGGTAGTCATTGGAATATTTATTCGGACAGCACCACCTCTCACTATCTGATTGGTAAAGCGAATAATACTTTTGAGATCTACCACGCCAATCATACCTTGTATAAAACATTAACGCCCAACATTCCGGCTAACTACACTTTTATCCCTGAATTATTTTGGGAAAGCTATTCTATCTCCAAGCGGATTTTTAATACCGATGATAAACTAGAATTTATCCTCACTTTTCTCAATAATCAGAATGGACAGCACCTAATGCTTATCATTAGTGAAGACGGAAATATCATCAAGCAATTTGGAAATGAGTATCATTCTCTCTATCAGATTTTCCATGATGCCGTATCTAATCAGAATAAATTTGTCATTTCAAAGAGTTCAGGTACTAACACGATTACAGAGGTATATGCACTCCCTACTTCCTCTCTAACCACATTGGAAATTCAAACACAAAACAAAAATAAACTTTCAGCTTTTCCCGTTCCGGCCAACAAGCTTTTGAATATCATGAATCCCAGAAATGGAGGAAACAATGTTCAGGTCTATGATGTTTCCGGAAAAATGGTACTTCATAAAAGCTTTGGCTCAGGAGAGAAAAACATTGCCCTTGATGTAGAATCTCTTAAGGCAGGAGTTTACTTATATAAAATCGGAGATCAAAGCTCCAAGTTTATCAAGAATTAACTCTTTTCTTCATCCTGGTTACTTCCCACTTCAATTGAAGTGGGATTTTTTTTAATGGGTATAGCAAAAATATAAAGCAGCAATATCTACATCTCATCAAAACTCTATGACCATTCATCAAATAAAATTTCATCCAGCCTTCCGGATTCATTGTTTTGCATCAAATTTCTAACAATATTTAAAATTATGAAACAACAGTTTTTAGCATTCAGCTCTTTGTTATTATGCATTACGTGCTCCATTGAAACACAAGCTCAACAAACTCCGGCTCTTCACATAGGAATCAAGGGTGGAGCAAGTTTTACAAAAACCTCAACGGAATCTTCTTCCTTGGAAGGGAAATACGGTTTCGGCTATCAGGCAGGGGCAATGGCAAGATTCGATATTGGAAGCCTGTATGTACAAGGAGAAGCTCTATTCAACAAAAGAAAGACTTCTTACGAAGCAAAAGACAAAGGGTCTGCAAAGCTAACATGGAATGCAATTGATATTCCTGTAGTGATAGGATATAAACTCATTAAAACCGATGATTTTAATGTAAGAGCATTTGCGGGTGGTGTTTACAGCTATGCTTTTAACAATAAATTATCTGTTGCCTCACTGGAGGAAGGTTTTAACAAATTTGACAAGTCTAATATCGGAGTTACAGGTGGAATAGGAGTAGATTATAAAAATTTCACGGTAGATCTTAGATATGAACATGGGCTTTCCAGCATCAGTAAGGAATTTAAAGCCAAACCTCACAGCTTTAGCCTTGGAATTGGTTATTTCTTATTCTAAAAACTTGAATTATCTTTGACTGATTAGAAACTGTGAATCTACAGTTTCTAATTTTTTGTAAATCCTCTTCAGACTTCTCCATGATAAAACCTTTTGTTTTAAAAGAATATATTTTTTCATTTATCTTCTGGCTTGTGTTCGGCTTTGTACTGTGGTGTAATATTCAGATTTCAGCAACAGGCTTATCGGCTCTTATCCAAGTTATTATTATTGTAATAAGCTCCTTTATATTTAGTCATTTTCTCACCAACATATTGCTTCCAAAAGCTTTAAGGTTAAAAAAAATGAAAAAATTCCTTGTTCAGGTAACGTTCATCATTCTAATCTTAAGTTTAATTTATGCTTTGGTATTTACCTATGTTGATGAAGCAGACAAAGGAAATCTTCCCCCCAATTTTATGGATCAAATTCCCATCTTATGGCGGGGTTTTTATATGGCTTTACCCGCATCCTTCCTGATCAATGGTTCTGCTTGTGGAATTAAGTTCTATCAAGAACATTCAAAAATTGAACGCGATCATATTCTGCTTCAACAAGCTCACCTAGAAAATCAACTTAAACTGCTGCAGGATCAAATCAATCCACATGTTGTATTTAATATTCTAAACCATATTCATATCCTCATGAAACACGATACCGAGCTGGCAGATTATTTACTGATGAAATTTTCAGATATTCTGCGGTATCAGCTGTACCACTGTAATCAAAATCTGGTTTCTCTGGACAAGGAGATTGAATATCTTCAAAATCTGATTGAAGTAGAAAAACTAAGATGGGGAAATGAATTAGATGTAAAATCTACTCTGAAAATAAATGACAGGAAAGCTCTTATCGCCCCCTTATTATTGATTCCTTTTATTGAAAATGCCTTTAAGTATGTCTGCAGGCTTCCCGGACAAACCGGTTATGTAAAAATATTCTGTGAAGAAAAAAATAATATCCTTTACTTTTATGTTGAAAATTCATATTCAGAAATAGCAGTTCATAAAAAGAAAGATGGCGGAATTGGTCTTCAAAATGTACAGAAACGCTTGAAATTACAATACCCTGATGCCTATGATCTCAACATTAAATCTGATAATCTTGTATTTAAAGTAACTTTAACCTTAAAACTGTCTGAAAATGAGCAATAATATCCCCAAAATGAAATGCCTGATCATAGATGATGAACCTCTGGCCAGATTCCACCTTAAAGATCTGGCAGATAAAATTGATTTCTTATCTGTAGAAGGTACTTATGCTACAGCTCTGGAAGCAGATGCCAAGGTAAAAGAAACCGAAATAGACCTTCTTTTCCTGGATATCAATATGCCTTATCTGAATGGTGTTGATTTTTTGGAACAGCTTGAAAATCCACCTTTATGTATTTTTACCACCGCTTATTCTGAGTATGCGCTGGAAGGATTTCGCCTTCAGGTAGTAGATTATCTTTTAAAACCTATTGCTTTTAACCGTTTTTATCAGGCTGTCAATAAAGCACAACAGCAATTTATTATCAGTGAAAAATTAAAGAAAAATACCGCTCTGGATGATCCCTTTCTATATGTAAGACAGTCTGACACCTTTATCAAGGTTTCCTGGGTAGATATTTTATATGTTGAAAGTATGCAGAACTACACCAAGCTGCACTTTAAGGATAAGTCCCTTATTATCCATCAAACGATGAAAGCAATAGAAGAATCATTGCCATCAGAACATTTTTTCAGGATCCATAAATCATTTTTGATCAACATTACCCACATTGATATGATTTCCGGAGGTCGCCTGTTTATCAATAAAATAGAACTGCCTATTTCCCGTACCCGAAAAGAAGAACTGCTTAATCAGGTAGTTTATAAGAAACTTATCAGTAAATAAAAGAGATAGACCGGAAGGTGTTGGGGGAATTATTCAAGTTAAAAAATAGATCAAATAAATACATTCCGGTCTCTTGTCTCATATATTAAGGTAAATTCCAGCGTAACGATACAGAGGCATAGAAGCTGCTTGAAAATTTAGGATCTGCAATGTTTTTATCTTTGAAAATGCTTTTGATCTTTCTTTCACTTTCTGTGAAACTTCTCATCAGAGTTGAACCTCCCGTAATCCCTATTTTTAGCTTATCGTTGATCTTTATTTCCGGACGGAGCCCTGCTGTAATCTGCTGATAACCGAACATTATAGATTCTCCATTTTTATTCCTTTCTACAGTCATTCCACTGAGATTAACTACAGCTTTTAAAGTAAAGGCATCTGAGAATTGATACCCAACTTCTGCCCCTTCAGGGAAATTAATTCTGAATTTGATCTTTCCATTGGTTTTCCAGTCGAAATAGATCCATGGCAGAACCATAGGAACCCCAAATGTGTTTGTAAGAACTGGCCCTGCTCCCAAAGCAAGATTGGGATTAAAATGTCTGATGAATACAATACCTCCCTGTCCCAGTACATCATCAAAACTTACCCTTTCCATGTCTGTGTATACTCCAACTGAGGCCATCATCATCATACTCCATTTCTTTCCTAAAGGTCTTATATGCTGCAATCCGACCTGAGCATTCAGCATCTGATCCGGAAATAACGGAGTTTCATAATTTTTGTGCTCCATCTTTGCATAAGAGCCACTCAGAAGCATAGACCATGCTTTTACTTTACCTTCTTTATCTTTTTTTACCGATAATGGAATACTCAAAGTAAGGTCTACTCTTTTAAAATCGCTTTTGGAGTTGGTTTTTACGCTGTCTTCCGGACGGATATAATTGGAGGATGGAATGTATTCTGTTTTAAGCTCAGCAGAGATTCCTGTCTGGGCACTTACCCAATATCCTAACGGCAACAGACAGCAAAAAGCCGTCAAAAGGTTCCTTTTCATATTTTAAATTTTATGCAAAGAGAACCTTTTAGCTATTTTTTACAAAAATTACTTGATTAAGTGCCTGAATGGTATGACCAATAGAAGCAATGGCCGGATAAACATTTGAACCATTCATCCAGAATAGAGAATTAAAGAGAATTGGATGGAAGCCTGAAGCTGGAGGATGGAAGTTACCAGCAGACAGTTTATAACTGAAAGCTTGTAAAATAAAGCCCAAAAATCATTAATTCTGAGGTTTATTTATACTTCCCCTTCAATAACTTCCCTCTTCCTTATTTATTAAGCGACAGATTGCTGTACCGTCGTTTTTTTACTCTTATAGATCTGATATCCAAACCATACCGCAACCAAGGCCATTCCAGCGCGAGTAATTACCATCGGAATGATAGAATTCGCTTCTAAAAGACCTAATACACCTGATGTGACAAAGGTAACCATCAACTGCATGAAACCTAATAATGCAGCAGCCGTACCTCTTCCTTCTTTAAATGGAGATAAAGCATGCGCTGAGGTAATAGGAAATAAAATTCCAATGGCCAGTAATGATAAATACAATAAAGCTATTTCCAACGCTACAGATAGATTTTCAGCAGCAATCAGAATATGCAGTGTACATACCACCAATAGCATCAACGTAGCTCCAAATAAAAGATCTGAATTACTGATTCTCTTAATCAATCTGGGAGTGATATAAGCCGCCGTAATTAGAGCTAATGAATTAAATGCAAAGATAAAGCTAAAGGTTTCACTGGAAAACCCATGAATTTCCATAAATAAGAACGGCGCATTTGAAATATAGATAATCAAAGAGGCAAAGGCAATACTTCCCACCATCGTACTGTTGATAAACTCCTTGTTGGAGATAATCATTTTCAGCTGATCTTTTAATCCTTTCTCATCTCCGTGATCATGATCCGGCTGGCTGATTCTTGTATTGGTTTCCGGAACATATTTGTATACCATAAAGAAGGTAATCAATCCCATAATACATAAGAAAGCAAATGAACTGTTCCAGCCCCAATACTTTAGAAATACACTTCCCATTAATGGCGCTACGATAGGTGCTATCCCACTGATCTGAGATTGTTGAGCGAAAATAGTTACGGATTTTTGTTTATCGTAAAGATCAATAATAATGGCTCTACCAATTACAATTCCTGCACTTCCTCCAAATGCCTGTAAGAAACGCATCGCCCATAAAACATAAATATCAGAGGTGAAATAGATGGCGGTTGCTCCTATAATAAAAAGGAGAAGTCCACAATACAACATCGGTTTACGACCGGTTTTATCTGATAAAGGGCCCCATAATAATTGTCCGATGGCAAATCCGGCAAAGAAAACAGAAATGGAGATTTGAATGTGTCCGATATCGGTTTTAAAAATTTCTGCCATACTTGGGAAAGCAGGAAGATAAAGATCTATACTTAATGATTCTAACGTGTTGAGTAATGCTAAAATAAACACTACAATACCTAACTTCTTCATAAATTGTAAGCCTTCACAGGCGGTTTTTTTTCAGTGTGCAAAAATGCCTTAAAAAGTAAACGATTACAATAAAAGAACTGAAGGAAGTATAGGACAAAATGAAGATCCCAATACTATAACAAATGAAAACCGTGAGTTTAAACCCTTATCTATTGTAAATATTGAAGATTTCTATTTTTCATTATTCTTAAAGTTTTCGGGATTCTGCCCTGTATGTTTCTTAAAAAACCTCGAAAAATATGAAGCATCGTTAAAACCCAGTTTAAAAGCAATCTCTTTCACTGTAAGTGCTCCAAAGCTTAGTTCTCTTTTGGCTTCCAGAATGAGACGTTGGTTGATCATCTTTTTTACCGTTGTCCCTCTTAAAAGACGTACAATATCATTCAGATGATGGGTGCTGATCTTTAATTTTTCTGCATAGAAAGCTGTTTCTTTATGTACTATATAATGTTTTTCAATAAGTCCTATCAAGTCTTGCACACGCTGACGATCATTCAATAAAGGTTCCTGAGGATTAATCTGCTCTCCAATGATGATACAGAATGCCTTCAGATAAGCCTTTAAAAGTTCTGTTCTCGCCGTTCCTTTATATTCCTGTTCAATAAGTGATATCAGTGTACTGCAGGTTTTTTCATTGTTAGGATCTAAAAAAAAGGGAAGCACTCCTCCCGTCAAAACTGATTCAATATCACAAGCTTCATTAAAAATTTCACGGCTTATTGCCATAGCATACCCCTCCTCACCCTCTACCTTCATATTGAACGCCTGGCCTGGTGCGATGATGCAGATTTGATTGTTCTCAAGTTTGTAGCTTTCAAAGTCCAGTTCTAAACGACTTCTTTCATATACCTCTCTAAACCAAATGATTTCAAAAAAATTATGCCGGTGAACATCATGAAAGTTCTCAGGGCCTGCCGCACTCAAGGTACTCATCTGAAATTCTTCAGACGTAAGATGGTGCATGGGTATTTCTTTTTCCGGGGTAATCATCACTATATTTTTAAAACTGGTAAGCTATAAACAAAAACCACAGCAAAAAAAGTGCTGCGGTTTTCTACAATATTTAAAATTAAATAAATTTTATCCGTTTTGGTTTCCTAAAAAAGCATCCCATCCCTGAGCAGTAAGAGCAACCAATTGGTTTGAGCCTCTTGCTACCATAAAGTTTCCTTCCTCTTTTTCAACCGCATGTCCTATAATGGTAAAATCCGGATGGTTTTTAATTTTATCAAAATCGTTTGGTGAGATGGTGAACAATAATTCATAATCTTCACCACCACTTAAAGCCGTTACTACAGGATTTAAGTTCATTTCATCTGCTGTAGAGATTGTAAGATTATCCAATGGAACTTTTTCCTCATACAATCTGAATCCTACTTTAGACTGGTCTGAAAGATGAAGGATTTCCGAAGCTAAACCATCAGAAATATCAATCATAGAAGTTGGTTTAATATCCAATTCTTCTAAAATTGTTTTAACGTCTGTTCGTGCTTCAGGCTTCAATTGTCTTTCCAGAATATAATCATACCCTTCCATTTCAGGCTGCATATTTGGATTAGCCAGGTAAACGGCATGTTCTCTTTCCAGAATCTGTAAGCCCATATAAGCCCCTCCTAAATCACCCGTTACCACAAGAAGATCATTTGGTTTTGCCCCACTTCTCTTTACAATATTTTCATCTGTTTCAATTCCTACAGCAGTAATACTCATTACCAATCCTGCGTTGGAACTTGTAGTATCTCCACCGATAAGGTCTACTTTGTATCTTGCACATGCCGCTTGAATTCCGGCATAAATCTCTTCCAGGGCTTCCACCGGAAAACGGTTAGAAACAGCAAGAGAAACCAAAATCTGTGTAGGAACTGCATTCATAGCAGCAATATCACTTAAATTTACGACCACAGCTTTATAGCCTAAATGCTTTAAAGGAACGTATCCTAAATTAAAGTGTACTCCTTCTGCCAGAACATCCGTAGTAAGAACTACTTTTTTGTTACCAGGGTTAACCACTGCCGCATCATCTCCTACTCCAAGTTCCGAAGACTCATTGGATAAAGGGAAATGTTCTGTTAAATGCTTAATCAGACCAAATTCTCCTAATTTCGAAATGGGCGTAAGCTCCTGTGATTTATCTTCAAACATGATTTTTTGTATTAATGTTCAATGTAAAAAGTATGAATGATTTAAAAATTGCTCCCCAAACTTTAAACCTTGAACTTTGAATTTTAAACTTTGAATTACTTTGTAAATTCTGCCGGATCAATATTGTGGGGATGGAAAGGAAGCTTTTTAAAATCTTCTTTTGATAACACCACTGTTTCCGGGCTTTTATATTTATTCATGGCTTCCACCACATCATCTGGCGGAGTTGTCATTTTTCTAAGCATCATATCAATCCAAACTCCTGTTGCTTCGGAAGTTGCACAATGCATTCCATCCGGAGTATAGAATTTGTGAACGAAACGATAGATGGACGAGTCGTCAGAACATCCGTCTATTTCTACACTTACAATAACCGTCTGATCGGCATAGATCTCCTTGAAGAAAGAATATCTTTCGTGCAGGATAACAGGGCCGATTCCCCATCTGCTTAATTGGGTTACTCCCATTTTCTCCTTGGTCATAAAAGCCATTCTGGCTTGTGCACAATATTGTACATATGATGAATTGGCTAAATGCTTGTTGGCATCAAGATCACTCCAACGCACCTCAAATTTATGGTAGAAAATCATACTGAAATCGTTTTTGGTATAATAAAAAATTATAATCTTCAAAAATACTCAAATAAGATGGTTTATAAAAATTGTACTTTTGAAAAAATAATCTTCAGCATAAGATTACAGATACATGAAACAGATCATCATTATTGGAGGCGGTGCTGCAGGCTTTTTCTGTGCATCCAACCTTGACGAAAAAAAATACAGAATTACGATTTTAGAACAGAACTCTGATGTCCTTCAGAAAGTTAAAATTTCCGGAGGTGGAAGATGTAATGTTACACATGCCTGCTTTGACCCAAGAGAGCTGGTACAATTCTACCCTCGCGGAAACAAAGAATTGCTAAGTGTATTCTCTAAATTCCAACCGGGAGATACGATGGAATGGTTTGATCAGCGTAATGTTCCCTTGAAAATAGAAAATGACAACAGAACTTTCCCTGAAAGCAATTCTTCACAAACCGTCATCAATACTTTTTTGAATGAAACGCAAAAGAAGAATGTAATTGTACAGACCAAATGCACCGTAAAGGAAATTGAAAAACAGGATGAAAAATATCTTGTAAAGACCAATTCCGGTGATTTTGAGGCAGATTATATCGTATATACTACCGGAAGCTCCCCAAAATCTTTAAAAATTGTTGAAAATCTGGGGCATAAGATTGTTGATCTTGTTCCTTCTCTTTTTACATTTAATATTAAAGATGAACTTTTAAAAGATCTTCCGGGAACCAGTTTTGAAAATGCTGGGATTTCGATTCCTAAATTGAAAACCGACGAAAGCGGCCCTCTATTGATTACCCATTGGGGACTTTCCGGGCCAGCTGTTCTGAAAATTTCAGCCTGGGAAGCCATCAGCCTGGCCAAAGTTAAATACAACTTTGAGATTGAAGTCAATTTTGTTTCCATAGCATTGGATGATGCAGAAGAAATTTTCCAGAATTTCAAGCAAAGTAATCCTAAAAAGACCATTGGACAATCAAAAATTTTTGATATCACGAATAGATTCTGGCAGAAAATCTTAGATATTTCAAAAGTAGATCTCAACAAACAGGTAGCTAATATTTCAGGGAAAGAAATGCAGAAAATCCTTGAAAATCTTTGTAAGAAAAAGTTCCAGGTGACCGGAAAATCAACATTCAAAGATGAATTCGTAACTGCAGGAGGCATTGACTTAAAGGAAATTAACTTTAAAAACATGTCTTCAAAACTCCTTCCTAATTTTTATATTGCCGGAGAAGTTTTAAATATAGATGCGGTGACAGGAGGCTTCAATTTTCAGGCGTGCTGGAGTGAGGGATGGCTGATTGCACAGGATTTGAATACTTTATAAGATCAATTAGAATCAAAATAATAACACATGAAAAAATTACTATTTCTATTATTTTCGCTTGCATTCACCGTATGCTTTTCTCAGGAAAATAAAACGGAAATTCCTCCAACACATGATCACTCCAGAGATCAGTTTGTCCCGGAAGATCGTAAACTGGCAGAATATCCTGGTGGAATAAGTGTATTTATGCAAGAAGTCGCAGGTAAAATAAGGACAAATAAAATAAAAAGTCCGAAAGGAAAGATAAAAGCCAAAGCAAAATTTGCAGTGAATGTTTCAGGAGAAATAGAAAAGATTTCTGTAACAGGAGATAATGAAGATTTTAATAAAGAAATCGAAAGAGCTATTACCTCTACACGTAAGAAGTGGAAACCGGAAGAATACAAGGGGACACCTGTATTAAGCTGGTATAACCTCCCTTTCACCATGAATATTGATTAAAAAATGCTCTCAGCCAAAAGAAATATCACATTTATTAAGATCCTTCTCATCATAGGGTTTGTGTATTTCTTTTGGCTGATGTTTAGCATTACCCTTGAATATATTCCCATTACTCCCAATGTCAGCTTTTTAATGATTAAGCAGACTGAAGTGGAACAAAGACCTGAATATCTCTATTTCTTCTTTACCCATGTCTATACCAGTATTTTTGTACTTCTTTCTGGATTTCTGGCTATAATTCGGAAAGATTTTGGATTGAAAAACTTCCACAGGAACATGGGAAAGTCCTATATTTTTTTCATTTTAATTTTGGCAGCACCTTCAGGACTTTATATGGGATTTTTTGCCAATGGAGGAATTTTTTCAAAGATTTCATTCGTTATTCTGGGCTTTTTATGGTGGTTTTCTACTTTCAAAGCTTATCAGCTGGCCAGACAAAAAAGGTTTAAAGAGCACAAGCAATGGATGTGGCGGAGTTTTGCTTTTACATTATCAGCCATCACATTACGAATGTGGAAAGTTATTATCGTATATTTATTTCATCCCAATCCCATGGATGTTTACCAAATCATTGCATGGCTGGGCTGGATTCCCAATATCCTTTTAATTGAATACCTAATTACAAAAAAACAGATATGAAAATTTTAAATTACACCTTCGTTTCCTTGCTTGCTGTTTCCCTGATAAGCTGTAAGAAAGACGGAAAAACAAATGAATCCAACAAAGATTCCCTGACAGCCAAAAAGGACTCTGTGATCATTCCTGAAGTTCATAAAGAATATTACGGAGTATATATCGGTGATTTTGCAGGAATGGAAAAAATGGTTGATAATGTAGACGGAGCTGAATACAATGAGAATGTTTACAAAAAAATCTCCCTGAAAATCAATAGAATTACCAAAGACAGCGTGTATGGGCAAAGTATAGTGAATGGCAACCAACGCCCTGTAAGAGGTGTTTTCAACGAAACTACAAAATCTTTTGTGCTGGATGAACCCGGCAGCAATAAAACCGATGGCAGATTCGAGGTAAAACTGAACGGAGACAGCTTAACTGGAAAATGGAACGCTTTCAACAAGAATGCTGTGAAAGCTCCTCTTAAATCCCTCAAGCTCATCAAAAAGGACTTTGTTTATAATCCAAACTTTATGCTTGATCCGGATTCTAATCTAGTGGACTGGAACAATCCTAAAAATTTTGTAGAAAAGTATACTGACAGTGATGGAAAGACCGAAAGCTACACCACATCCAAAAACCGTGTTGCTTCAGATGCTGTTTTTAAACTGAATGCCTCTAAACAGAAGCTAAGCGAAAAGGATCTTAAAAACCTGAGAAAACTAGACATGGAGATTATCAAAAATTCAGTATTTGCAAGACATGGCTATTCCTTTAAAAAAGAAACTTACAGGGATTTCTTCGAGCAAACGGATTGGTATATTCCTGTTTCCAACAATGTAGATAAAGATCTTTCACCAATGGAAAAGGATAATGTAGCCTTACTTAACCGCTTTATCAAGTATGCGGAAGATAAATATGACAGTTTCGGAAGATAAATTTTAATCCATGGCAAAATCCTTTCTTTTTATTCTGATTTTCTGGGTCGCTTATACAAATGCTCAGAGTGATTCAACTACAGCTCCGAAGGCCCAACCTACGAGCCCTGTTGAATCTGCTCCACGTAAGACTCCGGAATTTCCCGGCGGACACAAAGCCTTCGTAACTAAAGTTCTTAAGAACTTCCGAACCTCACCACTGGTAAAGGCTGAAATTATGAGAGCAAAAGCTTCTGCCAACTTTATCGTAGATACAGAAGGCAATATGGTTGATATCAAAATAGAATCCTATGAACACACCATGGTAAGAGATGAATTTCTGAGAGCTCTTAAAATGGTAAAAACAAAGTGGATTCCTGCTGAACAGGATGGCAAAAAGGTCAGCAGTGTGATGCGACAGCCGTTGGTTTTTAATTTGAGATAGTCTGTTGTGGTTCTGAATTATTAATCTTAGCCCAAATAAAAAGTAACAAACAACCAGCAGCGTAACACAATATATCAATCCACGAAAAAGAATTTCCAACCACAATATACATCAGGCTTCCTTCCGGGAAGCCTAATATTTCTGCAATCTTGAAATATTGAGCCACCTCTATACAACAGGAAAAAATTAAAATTCCAAGAATAAGTTTTTCGTTGTTTACCTTGAAAAAGCTTTTCACTAAGGTATAAAGAAGCATTACCACAATCACATCTCCAAGATAAGCCCGTACAAAGAAAATATCTTTCAATTTGGTTGCAATCAGAACTTCGATAAGGAATATAAAAATGGAAAGAAGAAGGTATTTCAGGCTAAATTTGAATTTCATAGGTATGTTGTTGTATTAAAAATATTTTTTCACAGTCATATTATGACAGTTTCCTCGATCTATCATTACAATAGAATCTATTGGGAATACCACAAAAATAATAAGTTTTAAATTCCTGACAATAGTGATAAAAACGAATGATATAATTAATCATAAGAGGATTCTATTAAAGTATAAAATTTTCTAAACAGACTCAAAAATATACCATAAAACACTATAATCTACCACATTACACTTTTATATTTTTTCACAATTCGTAGATTTAATTGAATATTTTTGTATATTTGAATACAACCAAAACTAATTTATTATGAAAAAATCAAACATTCAAAAGAAAAGATTAACTAAGATTGAATTAAAGGAAATCAACGGTGGAATTCTTCCATCTTGCCTGAGAGGTTTCTGCTATATTCCTGAAACAGGTGAGTTCGTAAGAGGTCTTGTAGCACAAGACGGATCTTGCTGTTAAGTAAAAAAATCAAACCCAATACTCATGAAAAACTCAAATATTCAAAAAAGAAAATTGACTAAAAGTGAATTAAGGGAAATCAACGGTGCAGGCCCTCCATACTGCCCGAAAGGCTTTTGTAAAGTTCCTGGTTTAGATAGAATGGTAAAAGGTCTTGTAGCGAAAGATGGATACTGCTGCTAAACAACATCTTAAACTAAATTATCATGAAAAAATCAAACATTCAAAAGAAAAAATTGACTAAAAGTGAATTAAGACAAATTAATGGCGGTGCTTCAGAAATCTGCGCTGGAACATGTTTTTGTAATATTGACGGTGAAATATCAATAAGAGCATGTACGGCTAAGGGAAGATGCTGTTAATCACACTCAATAAAAATCCAATGTGATCGGAGTGATCTTCGATCACATTTTATAAGGTCTCTCCTTCAAAAGAATATTTATGGAGCAATACCCTAAATTGCCGCCTGTAAAAATACACTTAAACTATTTAAAACTAAATCATTATGAAAAAATCAACCGTTCAAAAAAAGAAACTTACAAAGAAAGAAATGAAGACTATTAACGGAGCCGGAACCATCTGTCCAATAGTATTCAGCTGTATAGATCATACAGGAAATGAGCAATATGGAGTGTATGGAATTCAAGATGGCCCTTGCTGCTAATATAATTCAGAAATTTCAACCAAAAATCAAATCTCATTAACATTATTCTTATGAAAACAACACCAAAACTTCAGAAGAGAAAGCTTGCCAAAAAGGAACTAAAAAATATTATCGGAAGCGGAAGTGATAGCTGCTACGATGGATTTTGCCGTACGGGAATAGATGAACCATGGCAGCTTGGGGCTGGAGATCAACATGGATTCTGCTGCCAACTTTAGAACTTCCAAATAAATTAAGAAATATGAAAAAATCAGTCACTCAAAAGAAAAAGCTTACCAAAACTGAGCTTAAAGAAATCAGTGGTGGTGCTAAAGCCAACTGTGCAGAAGACCTATGCAAACTTAGAGGAGTAAGCAGTCATTTTATGATTATTGGCCCTAGAGGTAAAGACGGATATTGCTGTTAAGCAAGTAGCTAACTTATAAAAAGAAAAATGATTGGATTACTTCCAGTCATTTTTCTTTTTATATTATTCAAATTGTTTACCTATTTCTATATTTGTAAAAATCAAAAAACATGAATAAGCTTGCTTTATTACTATCCTTTATTCCCTTTTCTTTCTTATACAGCCAGGATACTCCTCCTCTCGGCGCTCCCCCTCCTTCTGTACCTCGGTCTCAACAATATATCGACCCTGAAATGATTATCCATACAAAGGTTGATCAAAAAGCAAAAATAAAACAGAAAAATTATTGGGTCTTTTTTGATTACAGTGTTTATGATGGTGAAAAGATGCCTACCGACAATAATTTTAAATTATCTTTTGTTTCAGAAATTGACGGGTCAATATCAAGAATTGAAATTAAAGATCCTATCGACTCCAATACTAAAGGGGAACTTATGAGATGCATGAAAAATTTCGCTATAACAAAAGCTTTTGAACCAGCCATTTTAAATGGCCAGAAAGTAAGATCGCTTGTAAAATATACTGTAGTCTTTGACTTTCCTAATTCTACCTACAAATTTATAGAAGAATAAGTGAAAAAAAATGATTGGATTACCCTCCAATCATTTTTTTTATGGCGTTGAGCTTCATTAAAGCTTCAATCGGTGTTAAAGTATTGATATCAATTTTGGTAAGCTCTTCCCGGATATTTTCCAGAACAGGATCATCCAGTTGGAAGAAAGAAAGCTGCATATTTTCTTCTGTTACCCTTTTGATATTCTCGGAAGTTCCTCCGTTCTGAGTTCTGCTTGCCTCAAGCGTTTTCAGAATCTCATTGGCTCTGTTCACCACTTTTGCAGGCATTCCTGCCAGCTTAGCCACATGAATACCAAAGCTATGCTCACTTCCTCCCGGAACCAGCTTTCTCAGGAAAATAATATTTCCTTTATTTTCCTGGATAGAAACATGGAAATTCTTTACTCTTTCAAAGTTTACAGTCATCTCATTCAGTTCGTGATAATGAGTCGCAAACAAAGTCTTTGCTTGGGTAGTATGCTGATGAAGATATTCTGCAATGGCCCATGCAATGGAAACCCCATCATAGGTAGAAGTTCCACGCCCGATTTCATCTAAAAGGATAAGGCTTCTTTCTGAAATATTATTCAAAATGTTGGCGGCCTCATTCATTTCCACCATGAAAGTAGATTCACCGGCAGAAATATTATCTGTTGCTCCTACTCTTGTAAAGATTTTATCCAGCATTCCAATTTCTGCATGTTTTGCGGGTACAAAACTTCCAATCTGAGCCAAAAGACAAACGATAGCCGTCTGACGCAAAATCGCCGATTTACCGGCCATGTTAGGCCCTGTAACCATGATAATCTGCTGAGAATCTTTATCCAAGAAGATATCGTTCGGAATATATTTTTCCCCTAAAGGAAGAGCATTTTCAATAATCGGATGTCTTGCTTCTTTCAGATCAATTGCATACCCATCATTCAGAATAGGCTTCGTATAACTTTCAGAAACAGCTAATTCTGACAATCCTGCAGCAACATCAAGCTGTGCAATAATATTGGAATTTCCTTGGATCTGATCAATATAAACCATTGTTTCAGCACATACATTTCTGTAGAGCTGGCTTTCCAGAACTCCTATCTTCTCTTCAGCACCAAGGATCTGGCTTTCATATTCCTTTAATTCTTCAGTAATGTATCGCTCCGCATTCACAAGGGTCTGCTTTCTTACCCAGTCATCCGGAACTTTATCTTTATGAGTATTTCGGACTTCAATATAATATCCGAAAACGTTATTAAAATCAATTTTAAGACTTGAAATACCTGTTCTTTCGATTTCTCTCTGGCACATTTCATCTAAGAATCCTCGTCCTTTGCTCTGAAGGTTTCTTAATCTGTCTAATTCTTCAGAAACACCGTCTTTAATTACATTTCCTTTGGCAATACTTACCGGAAGTTCTTCATTAAGGTGATTTTGTAAAAACTTGATCAATTCTTCAAGATCAAACAGAGGCTCTAACCATGCCAACACATCCGCATGAGGATGCAGTAAAGCTTTGATTTTATGAATATTGATTAAACTTTGACGAAGATGTCCAAATTCCCTAGGTGATATTTTTTCAACAGCCAGTTTTCCCATCAATCGGTCTAAGTCAGAAATTGACTTTAACAGCTGTCCTATTTCATATTTAAGATGATCGTTCTCGTTTAAGAAATCAATCAGGGAAAGTCTTCTTGCAATTTCATCTACCGATTTTAAAGGAAGAATAATCCTTCTTCTCAGCAACCTTCCTCCCATCGGAGTTGAGGTTTTATCAATAATATCCAGCAATGATTTCCCTTGTGGATTACTTGGATAAACGATCTCCAGGTTTCTTAGGGTAAAGTTATCCATCATCAGATAATCTTCCTGAGGAATGATCTGAAGTTTAGTAATGTGGGAAAGCAAATTATGATGGGTATCCTCTACCAGATAAGCAAAAATAGCTCCAGCTGCTGTAATGGCTAACGGAAGATTTTCTACGCCAAATCCTTTTAAAGAATTGGTTTTAAAATGATTGGTTAATTTCTCGTAGGCAAAATTATATTGAAATGCCCAGTCTTCAAGTTTAAAGGCATTTTTAGTTCTGATCTGTTCAGGAATCTGTACACTTCTCTGGAAAATGATTTCACTTGGATCAAAAGTGTTGATAATATGCAGTAGTTTTTCAAGGTTACCCTCACTTACCAAAAACTCTCCGGTAGAAATATCTACTAAAGCAATTCCATATTTCTCTTTTTCTTTGTGCAGAGAAAGCAGAAAATTGTTTTTCTTGGAATTTAAAACCTGATCATTAAAGGTTACCCCTGGTGTTACCAATTCCGTAACCCCTCTTTTTACAATTCCTTTGACCATTTTAGGGTCTTCCAACTGGTCGCAGATGGCCACTCTCATTCCTGCTCTCACCAATTTTGGAAGATAAGAATCTATGGAGTGATGGGGAAATCCTGCCAATTCAACACTTCCTTCACCATTATTCCTTTTAGTAAGAACAATCCCTAATATTTGGGACGTTTTCACAGCATCTTGCCCAAAAGTTTCATAAAAGTCTCCTACTCTGAAAAGTAAAAGCGCATCAGGGTATTTTCCCTTGATGGTGTTGTACTGAGTCATTAATGGAGTTTCCTTCTTCGATTTTGCCATAGTAAAAAATGAGCCCCAAATTTAAAAAAATAAATCCAGGGTAGCAGAATTGTTTATCGGTTTATCCCTGAATAACTTTTCCCTATCGGGAATTAATTGTATTTTCACCATAAAATCACATCCATGGAATTTCCTGTTTTAGAAACCGAAAGACTTATCTTACGACAACTCACCCTTCATGACACCCAAGATCTGTTTGAATATTTCTCTCTTGATGAGGTTATGGAATATTATGATCTTGAAACTTTTAAAGTACATGAAGATGCACAGCGTATCATTCAGCACTTCAATGGTGAATTTGAGAAAGGAAAGGGATTCCGTTGGGCTTTACAGCTGAAATCTAATGGCAAAGTGATTGGCACATGCGGTTATCATAACTGGTATCGTGAGCATTTCAGAGCAGAAGTAGGATATGAACTTAATCCTCTTTTCTGGAAAAAATCTTATATGAAAGAAGCTATTCTTCCTATTCTGACCTATGGTTTTGAAAGCATGAGATTACACCGTGTGGATGCCTTCATAGATCCGGCCAATATTGCTTCTGAAAAGCTTTTAACTTCAATCAATTTTCAGGAAGAAGGTATACTTAGAGACTACTTCTTCGAAAAAGGAAAGTTTGTGGATGCTAAAATCTTTGGACTGATTAATAGATAGCATACTTTTTAAGGCTGGAAGCTAGAAGAAGGAAGCTGGAAGTTACTATTTGGCAGGAGACTTCTACAGAATTGTAATAAAAATATAAGAGATTCTTCCTTCGTCAGAAATCGAAGATTCGGTGTAGCCAATGACAATGACACAACATATAAGAATCAAATACTTATTAGGAAGGCTTATACTGACTTTTCGGCAAGAACAACTTCCATCTTCCCGCTCCCATCTTCCAACCTAATAATCTATACTCCTTTCCCCAAATATTTTTCCAACGCCTCAGAACTTTTCTTAAAGGCCCATTTTTGCTTGTAATTCACCCATTTGGCTTTAAATAGTTTACGCATAAGCTTATCTGTATATCTCATGATAAAGACATGATATAACATATTGGCAAACACATCCGGTTTGTTGGGAAGAGCTCTTAATGAAAGAGAAAACCCTGGTTCAAGGTATCGGTTGAAATGCCAGAATGCACCGGGAATAAAGAGAGCATCACCGTGTTCCATGAAGATTTCATACCCTTTTGCATACTTCAGTGCTGGGAATTTTTCATAATCAGGATTCTCATAATCTACATCATAGATCGTATGAACAGATAATGGAACTTTATATAGAAATGGAGATTGCTTTTGATCAAACAACAGAATTCTTTTTTTTCCTTCGAAATGAATATGCATGAAGTCACCAAGATCCACATCATAATGCATCAATACATGAGCTTCACTTCCTCCAAAGAATAAAGTAGGAAGTCTTTTGAAAAACTTCATTCCCAGATCAGGATAGGTAAAGTTTTTAAGAAGTTCCGGAAGTCTGTCTGTAATTATATAGAAGAAAATTCTAAGATCTGAGGGTTTACTTTTTATGGTATCAATATAATCCTTCATTTTCATATTCGCTACTGGTGCATCAGAACTTTTAGCTGCATCCGCAGGTTTATTATCGTATAGAGGAACTTCCTGATCGCCTGCCTTTTCACGGATATAGGCAAGATTCCATTTGTCAAAAGCATCCCAACGGCTTGCAAAATTCTTGATTAAAAGAGGTTTCTGCTTTTTGAAATAATTCTTCTGAAAATCTTCTTTACTGATATCATTGACTACATCTACGTTTTCTAGGATCATGTATTTTGTATTTAATGTGAATTAAAAATAGTGTTTTTTTGAAAACTGTAAAAATTAAGATGATTAAGTTGGAAGCTGGAAGAGAGATGCTGGAAGTTATTATTTGTCTGCAAACTTCTATATCTCATTCTATAAAAAGTTTTTATATAAAACTTAAACTACTTCTTCGGCTTCAATAACTTCCAGCTTCAGACTTCCTACTTTATTCTGAAAAATTTATATTTGTAGTATTAAGCGAATTTATGAGAGTATACAACACAAAACATTTCCTTAAAATCCTTTTCAGTCTACACAAAAGTGATACTTTGAAGATCCTTTTTCCAAGTATGATTATGGTGGGATTATACTCCTGGGGAATTCAGTATCTAGAAGTGGGATATTTTCATCTTACGGCAAAATCAGGAATCAGTAATGTGGGAATGATTCATTCTTTATTGGGATTTGTACTCTCCCTTTTATTGGTTTTTCGTACCAATACAGCCTATGACAGATGGTGGGAAGGAAGAAAGCTTTGGGGAAAACTGGTGAATGACACTCGAAACTTTGCGATAAAAATTAATACCATTCTCGGAGACAATCGCCAGGATGCAGAACAGATCTCAAGATATCTGAAATATTTCCCTCACTTTTTAGCCAAACATCTCTCCAAAGAATCTACCCGTCTGGCACTGGATGAAGATTATTCCGAAATTGAAAAATCATTAAAAAATCATGGCCCGAGTGAAATTATTATTCTTTTAAGCCATAAACTGAACCAATTAAAGAAAGAAGGCAAAATTTCAGAAATCGAAATGCTGTATTTAGATACTCAGCTTTCAGGGTTTTTGGAAGTATGTGGTGGCTGTGAAAGAATTAAGAACACTCCAATCCCCTATTCTTACTCTTCGTTTATTAAAAAATTCATCATTCTATATGTATTTGCTCTTCCTATTGCTTACGTTATCACAATAGGTCTATTCATGATTCCACTTACGGTATTTGTGTATTATGTATTGATGAGTCTTGAATTGATTGCTGAGGAGATTGAAGATCCTTTCAACAATGATGAGAACGATATTCCAATGGAAACAATAGCCCAGAATATTGAGAAAAATGTCCATCAGATTATGAGCAAAAAATAAAAAATCAACCTTTTAAAGGTTGATTTCTTTTAGTTCTCCATCTGCTTTTATTTCTACAAACTTACTTTCTCTGTTCGCAGCATCATAGCCATAGAAAAAGGTTGAATAGATAGGTGATGAATACAAATAGTTACCCAATCCGTTATAAGTATCTGTTGTTCCGGTCTGCTGCTGATAACTTCCTGTTGCTGTAAAGTTCACAATTGTCTCCAGATAGTATTTACCAGGTTTCAGTTTTTCAAATCTAAATCGTCCGTGGTCATCCGTTAAAGCTTCTACTCTATATTTAAAAGCCTCCTCGGACATATACACTGTAGTTTTTTTATTTTCATACTTTTTTCTCATACTATAAAACTCTTCAAAATAAGGAGTTACAGGAAAAAGCATAATAACGGTTCCTTTCGGAGCATAATGTTTCTGTCCAAGCAATGGTTTTATGCCCCAATTATTTTTTTGCTTAGTAGAAGCTACCCCTTCAATCGTTGAATTTCCGAAGGCTAGCATATCACGGGCTATTTTTTTATCAAAAAAAACCTGCGGATAATAGGTATTCTGTGCCTGTGTATGCAAAAAAGCAAACATCAGTATGAATAAAGTGAATAATTTTTTCATAGTATATTTTTGAATCAAATATAAGTATTTTACTATTTTTGAAATAAAAATAGCTATGAAATCCGTTTTTCTATTGTTTTTCTCCATTTCCTCCCTTATTTTAGCACAAAAACCTTGTGGATATAAGGATGGATTACAAGAAGGAACCTGCAAACAGTTCTATGACAACGGCCAACTAAAATATTTTGTTGAATGGAAAAAAGGGAAGCAGGATGGTGATGCTACTTTTTATTATGATAATGGAAAAGTAGAATCAAAGGGTGAATTTAAAAAAGACTATAAGGTAAAGGAATGGTCATATTATGATAAAAACGGAGTTCTGACTTCCAAAGAAGCATTCAGGAACGGTGAAAAGAATATTTATGACAACAGCCTTACTGCCACTTTTTACTCACCTGCCGGAAAGATTACAGAAATCTCAAATTATAAATTCAATAAACTCCACGGCGAAACCAAGACATTCCATGAGGACGGAAAATCGGTAAAACAATGGGGTCAGTACGACAACGGACTTGCTACTGGAAAATGGAAAGTATTTTATCCATCAGGAAAGCTGCAGCGTGAAACAGAATTCGTTAACGATAAATGGAATGGCAACAGAATCCATTACCGTGAAGACGGCAGCATTGAAAAGACAGAGGTCTATAAAGACGGAAAATTAATCTCAACAAAATAAAACAATTGGTACAGAAACTAAAACTGGAGGAACTAAACAGAATAGATGTAGAAACATTTAAGAAAGTTGAAAAAATTCCGTTGGTCATCATTTTAGATAATATCAGAAGTATGCACAATGTAGGGGCAGCCTTCAGAACGGCAGATGCCTTTTTAATTGAAAAAATAATCCTTTGTGGAATTACTCCGCAACCGCCTCATCGTGAAATTCACAAAGCAGCATTAGGCGCTACGGAAAGTGTAGATTGGTCTCATGAAGAAGATACCAACAATGCGATTTCAGATTTGAAAAGCAAAGGATATGAAATTATAGGAATTGAACAGACTACCGGCAGCCAAATGATCACAGATTTTGCAATTGACAAGTCAAAAAAATATGCTTTGATTTTAGGAAACGAAGTAGAAGGAATCAGTGATGAAGTACTCCCTAATGTTGATGTATTTTTAGAAATCCCTCAGCTTGGAACCAAGCATTCTCTTAATGTGAGTGTATGTGGCGGAATTGTGATGTGGGAATTTGCTAAAGCCCTAAAATAAAAAAACTGCATATGTCGTTAGTAGACAGTGCAGTTTGAAATAAATCTAATAAAAAGTAAAAATGAAAGGCGACAAAGGTACTTTTTTTTTCTTTACAAACAAATTTTAACGGCATTTTTTTTGATTTAACTTAAAAAAAGTCGTGTTTTCAGAAAAAGTTTCGTTTAATTTTTTATAAATTAGCACAATGTTTATCAAGGACTATATCTCAAAAGATTTCCCATGTTTTAACCTGTCGGACTCTATAGAGTCGGCAAGAAATACATTGGATGATTTCGGATATTCTCATATTTTCATCAAAAAATCCCATCACTTTTACGGAGCCCTTGCAAAGGACTTTTTGTATGAAGAGGATGGAGGAACTTTGAAGGATCTTGAGCATCAAATCGAGAGATTTGCCATTCTGGATGATAATAACATCATGGATAGTATTCGCCTGTTTTACACTTTCAATACCAATGTGATCCCGGTGATCAACAAGAGCGAAAAGTATTTGGGCTATATTACCTGTGAAGATATTTTCCAGGATCTTTCCCGTTATCCGCTATTTTCGGAATCAGGAGCTATTCTTACGGTAGAAACTCCTGCCAGAAAGTACTCCATGACGGAAATTGCTAATATTGTAGAAAGCAATAACTCGAAATTTTATGGCGGATTCATTAGTTCTATGTCTGATGAGGTAATTCACGTTACCATAAAGATCAGCAATGAAAATTTAGCCTCGATAGACTCAACTTTTGACCGGTACGACTACAGGATTGTTGAAAAATACTATTCTGATGAGAAATCCGATCTGTTTAAAGACCGATTCGGTTTTTTCCAAAAATTTATAGAAATATAACATGAAGGCAGCCATATATTCTCAGAAAAAAGATCTTGATACTTTTTTATATTTAAGCAAGTTTATCTCTGAACTTGAAACCAGAGGTGTAAAATCTGTTCTGTACGATGAAATGGCTGAAGCACTTCAGTTTTCGAAAATTTTCGAAACATTCAATAATAAACAGGATCTTTTAGATAAGGAAGTTGATCTTTTCTTCACCTTCGGTGGAGACGGAACCATTGTAAACTCTCTTACTTTCATTGAAGATCTTGAAATTCCTGTGGTGGGAGTAAATACCGGAAGATTAGGATTCCTTGCTTTCTTTACAAAAGAAGAAGCCTTTAAAGAACTGGATGCCATCTTAAAAGGAGATGTAAAAACAAGCCGCCGTTCTGTAATTGAAGTGGTTTCCCCGAACCTGGAAGGATTTTTTCCGTATGCATTAAATGATGTTACCGTGTCCAGAAAGGAAACAACCTCTATGATCACAGTGGATTCTTATATTAATAATGAATTTCTAAATGTATTCTGGGGAGACGGAGTTATTATTTCCACTCCTACAGGGTCTACGGCTTACTCTTTAAGCTGTGGCGGGCCGATCATTTCTCCGAACAACGAAAACTTCGTCATCACCCCTATCGCTCCTCACAATCTGAATGTGAGACCCTTAGTAGTAAATGATAAAGTAGAAATCAAATTCAGAGTGGAAAGCAGAGTACCACAATATTCATTGTCTTTAGACTCCAGATTGATTCATATTGAAACCGATAAGGAAATTATCATCAGGAAAGCCGATTTTCAGCTTCTTTTGGTACAGCCTAATAATTTAAGTTTCTACGAAACCATCCGTCAGAAGCTACTTTGGGGGCGTGACAAAAGAAATTAATGATTTCTTAAAAATGATTACCTTTACACGAAAATAAACACCTAATAAATTTATAATAAAAAGTAAAACATGAGCAGAATTTTTCCGGCAGGAGTTGCCACAGGTCAGTTAGTTACTGATATCTTTCAGTATGCTAAAGAAAACAAATTTGCATTGCCTGCAGTAAACGTAATTGGATCAAGCAACGTAAACGCTACGATGGAAACTGCAGCGAAATTAAACTCTCCTGTAATTATTCAGTTTTCAAACGGAGGTGCTGCTTTCAATGCAGGGAAAGGATTAAGCAATGACGGACAAAAGTCTGCAATTTTAGGAGCTATTGCGGGAGCAAAACACATTCACACTCTTGCAGAAGCTTACGGAGCAACAGTAATTCTTCACACAGACCACTGTGCAAAGAAATTATTACCTTGGATTGACGGATTAATGGATGCTAACGAAGAATTCTTCAAGCAGACAGGAAAATCTCTTTACTCTTCTCACATGTTAGACCTTTCTGAAGAATCTCTAGAAGAAAACCTTGAGATTTCAGCTAAATATTTTGAAAGAATGGCTAAACTTCAGATGACTCTTGAAGTAGAAATCGGAGTAACTGGAGGTGAAGAAGACGGTGTTGACAACTCAGACGTTGATAACTCTAAATTATATACTCAGCCTGAAGATGTAGCTTATACCTATGAAAAATTAAAAGCTATTTCGGACAACTTTACGATTGCAGCAGCATTCGGTAACGTACACGGAGTTTACAAGCCAGGAAACGTGGTTCTTACCCCAAAAATCCTAGACAACTCTCAGAAATATGTTCAAGAGAAATTTGGAACTGCAGATAAGCCAATCAACTTTGTATTCCACGGAGGATCTGGATCTACTTTGGAAGAAATCAGAGAGGCGATCGACTACGGAGTAATCAAAATGAATATCGATACTGACCTTCAGTTTGCATACACAGAAGGTGTTAGAGATTATATGGTAAACAATATTGATTATTTAAGAGCTCAAATCGGAAACCCTGAAGGAGAAGAAAAACCTAACAAAAAATTCTATGACCCAAGAGTTTGGGTAAGAAAAGGTGAAGAAACATTCTCTACAAGATTAGTACAAGCATTTGAAGATTTAAATAACGTAAATACTTTAAAATAAGAACTGTACATTTGTACCAATGTAAAAGCTATTCCTGATGGATGCATTTACATTGGTACATTTTACATTTATACATTAATACAATTAAAAATGGCATTCGACTGGTTTAAAAGAAAAGCAAAAAACATTACCACTTCTACTGATGAGAAAAAGGACGTTCCCAAAGGACTTTGGCATCAGACTCCATCTGGAAAAGTTGTGGAACATGATGAATTAAAGAGAAATAACTATGTTTCTCCTGAAGACGGGTTTCATGTAAGAATAGGAAGTGCGGAATTTTTTGACATCCTTTTTGACGGTGGTAAATTTACCGAACTGGATGCCAATGTTGAAAGTATTGATATCTTAAACTTCAAGGATACAAAACCTTATAAAGACCGTTTAAAAGAAGTAAAAGCAAAAACGAAGCTTACTGACTCTATCAGAAATGCTGTAGGAACTGTAAAAGGAACTGAAATGGTAGTTTCTTGTATGGATTTCGCTTTTATTGGAGGATCTTTAGGATCTGTAATGGGTGAAAAAATCAGAAGAGCTGTTGATTACTGTATCAAAAACAAACTTCCGTACATGATTATCTGTCAGTCTGGAGGGGCGAGAATGCAGGAAGCAACTTACTCTTTGATGCAGTTGGCTAAAGTACAGGCTAAACTAGCTCAGCTTTCAGAAGCTGGTCTTTTATACATCGCTTACCTTTGTGACCCTACTTTTGGTGGAATTACAGCATCTTTCGCGATGACTGCTGATATCATCATGGCTGAACCGGGAGCATTGATCGGTTTTGCAGGGCCAAGAGTAATCCGTGAAACCATCGGTAGAGACTTACCGGAAGGATTCCAGACTTCTGAATTCCTACAGGAAAAAGGATTTGTAGACTTCATTGTAAAAAGAACTGAAATTCAAGACACTGTTGCTAAAACCGTTAATTTATTAGCTGCAAAAGCATAATTTCTGTAACAAAAACAATACAATCTCTCTCTAATTAGGGAGAGATTTTTATTTATGAGGACTTTTAAGATATTTTTCAATACCATCCGGAGTATGAGTTTTAAGAAGATCATCCGTCTTTTATCGCTTGTTCTCCCCCATCCTCTTTTTGCCATACTGAGCTTTCATGCTACCGTTAAGGCATTTACCATTGCACAAGCAAAATTCCCTGAAACCGCTTCTAACAACGGTATCGGAAATGCTTTCAGACATGCCTTATGGTGCTGCTTTATCATGATGTATTGCTGCAAAATTTCTTCCCCAGAAAAAGCATTGGATTTCTGCAAAAGAATGACCGATATGCATGAAGAACTGTTTCCCAATCAACCTCTGGAAACCAAAATGGATCTCCACAACAACAAATTCGGAATGGATTACTTTATGGAGCTATTACCGGGAATTCACCGCCAATTTTTTGAAAAAAGCTTTTTTATAGACGGATTGGTAAAAAAAATGAATGATGCCAAAGTTCTAAAAAATCTGGATGATGATTTTGAAGGACATCTCGTTTATCTGGAAGAGTAATATTTATTGTTTCAAATGCTAAGAATACGCTGAGAGATTAAAAACTTTATGCATACTTTTCATTCACAAAGACACTTCGTTCAGCGATGGTTTCCAATAATCCCTGTGGCTAAGTGTAACGCCGTTGCGATCGTAAAATTTTCACTCCCAAATAAAAATCCTTGCCAACTCAGCGTTAAAATAAATCAGCATACAAAAGGCTGAAATCAAAGATTTTCAAAAGATTAAATGCATTTTTTAGCCACATGACTTAAACTTTCTATAAACTTAGTGGTTTAATTCTTTTGTGACTTTTGCAGTTTGAAGTATTTTTGATAAGTTTAAACAATTAAATCAATCAAATGGTTCTCAGCAGAATTTGGTCGGCTTTCATTATCATTGCCATTGCCATTGCCAGTATAAAATATATTTCATCAAGCCATTATAAAACCATTTTCAACGATATGGTCGTAGGAAAAGGGGGTGACACGGTGAAGATTGCCACCCAGCCTATGAGCAGCCTCTCCCCTATTGTGAAGGACAGTCTGATGAAAAAAAATGATTTTGCTGACAGCAGAATTCACTATAAAACAGATTCATTAAAGCAAAACGTAAACGTTTATCGCGTTCAGGAAGCCGATGGAGTTATCGGAACCTCTGAAACCGCAGTAAAAATATGCTTGGGATTGATTGGAATTATGACTCTTTTCATGGGATTCATGAGTATTGCTGAAAAAGCAGGGGGAATCAATCTTTTAAGCCGATTCATCCAACCTTTCTTTTCTAAATTATTTCCTGACATTCCCAAAAACCACCCGGCATTCGGGCATATGCTGATGAATTTCAGCGCCAATCTTCTAGGGTTGGATAATGCCGCTACTCCATTCGGATTAAAGGCGATGGAAAGTTTACAGACTCTAAATCCCAATAAAGATACAGCCAGCAATTCGCAGATTATGTTCCTGTGTCTTCATGCGGGAGGAATGACTCTTATTCCGGTATCCATCATTGCGATCAGAGCTTCAATGGGATCCAAAACACCTACTGATATCTTCCTGCCTTGTATGATAGCTACTTTTGCAGCAACTTTAGCTGCTATGATTATTGTTTCTTTATATCAAAAGATCAATCTTCTTCGTCCGGTAGTAATTGCTTATGTAGGAGGAATTTCAGCAATTATTGCCTTATTGGTTGTTTATTTGGTACAATTAAGCAAAGATGAACTTGATGATTTCAGCAAGGTATTGAGTAACGGTCTTATTCTGTTTATCTTCCTTGCTATCGTACTTGGAGCCGTTTATAAAAAGATCAACGTTTTTGATGCCTTTATTGAAGGTGCTAAAGAAGGATTCACCACCTGTGTAAAGATTATCCCTTACTTGGTTGGAATGCTTATCGCTATTTCTCTTTTAAGAACTTCAGGCGTTTTTGATGTTATTATTGACGGCATGAAATGGGTAGCTAACGTAGCCCACCTTGATCCAAGATTCGTTGATGGTCTTCCTACGGCGTTAATCAAACCTTTATCTGGTTCAGGAGCAAGAGGTATGATGGTAGATACGATGGCAACTTTCGGAGCAGACAGTTTCCAGGGTAAATTAGCAGCAGTTCTTCAGGGAAGCTCAGATACGACGTTTTACGTGATTGCAGTCTACTTTGGTGCTGTAGCCATTAAGAATACTAGATATACGGTAATTGCTATGCTTTTAGCAGATTTAGTCGGTATTATTACTTCTATTGCATTGGCTTACTTATTCTTTGCTTAATAAAGACTGTTTACCCGTTTACCAACAACTTTAAACATTAAACTCAAAACTTTAAACCCATTATGATCACAGATAAAGAATTCACCCTAAGACTTATCCGTCAGCTTACACAGGCGCTGGAAAAATTAATTCTGGACAAACCTGAAGAAAGTTTATTACAAAAAGAACTTGATTTTGATACTCTGATGAGAGATATTTTCAAGATGAATTTCACAGAAGTATCTTCAATGACTAAAGAGGAAATGATCGCACTTGTCAATGAAAGGCAGGAAAGAGATCATAAAGACTATTATGAGATGCTGGGAAATCTCTTCTATTTCAAAAGCAGAGAAGAACAGAATAAAGATTTCCAGGATAAGGCCAAAACATTCTATGAGCTGTATCTTCAGACCAGCGGAATTTTTGCCCTTCCTGTAATCAACAGAATCAATGAATTAAAAAAAGCACTTGAATAAAGTGCTTTTATATTTTTAGAATGTAATTTTATAAGTTCCGCTGGAAGAAACATTGGCTTTCTCGGCCTTTACATATTTCTTTACCCAAGCAACGGATGTAGATGATACACAAGGATCTGAAATTCCCCCTGTCCTTTTTGCAGACACTACATTTCCTGCTTTGTCTACCGTATAGGCAATTGTAATGGATCCGCTGGCTGTACAGCTATGAGAAGGCTGGGCACCCCCTCTTCCCATTGTTCCGGGAATATACCCTACCAGTTTTCTGTCAATTCCTACTTTACTATCTCCATTTCCTTCTCCACCTAATGGGTCTCCTGCATTTCCAGGGCCATTTCCATCACCTTGTCCACCAGGTTTCTGTCCTTTTCCACCAAGAAACTTTCCAATAGCGGCATTCCCTTGTCCATCACCGTTTCCAGTCTTTGAATTGGCTTTTACAGCTCCAGATTTTTTAGTGTTCTTTGCTGTACTGGTGTTGGTAGCCTCTTTTTTCTCTACTTTTTTAGATTCCTCTTTTTTAGCAACTGTATTTTTTGAATTATTCCCGGTAATCACTTTTTCCTTAGCTTCTACTTTCTTAGGCTCAGGTTTTACGACAGGTTCAGGCTTTACCTCTGTCTTTGTTTCAGGAACAGGAACTTCTACGGGTTCCGGTGTTGTTACTTCTGTCTCAGCAGCTAAGCTTCCCGGTTGTTCTGCGGGTTCTTCAACACCGTTTCCATTTCTGTTGTCCCCAAAGTTGACCAGCATTGTAGTGACTACCTCAGGTTCTTTATCCAGTTCAGGTTTTAATTTATAGTAAAAAACAAAAAGCAAAACGGCAGCCCAAATCAGGATAGAGAGTAATGCACTCTTTACCCGATCTCGGTTTTCTTCGTTTTTGTTTGCGGTATAGCTTCTCATCTTAAAAAATGATTCTTAGCATTTATTTATCTTTAACCGTTGCAATAGCAATGTTAAATTTATGTTTTTCAGCGATTTCCATAACAAAAACAACATCTTTATGCATGGTATTTTCGTCAGCTCTGATCGTGAAAGATTTATTAGTCTGCCCTGTTAATTTATCGGTGATAATCTGCTCAAGCTCTCCTTTATTTACAGGATTATCATCCACGAAATAAGAGCCATCCGGCTTAATACTTACGACAACAGGATTGGGGATATTATCGTCAACAGCTCCGGCTTTTGGCAAATTCACCTCTATTGCACTTTGATTGGCTGCAGAGGAGGTAATCATAAAGAAAATCAGCATCAACAGGATCACATCTGTCATCGCTGCTAAACTGAATTCCGGATTGGCTTTATTTCTTCTTTGAATTTTCATCGTAAGAAAGATTTATAAAGGTTTGTTGATAAGATCTAAAAATTCTCCTGACATATTCTGAGCCTTCAATACAAACTTGTCAATTCTCGTTAAAAGAATATTGTAACAGAAATTGGCAGGAATAGCTACAGCAAGACCTACTGCTGTTTGTCCTAATGCTGTATAAATACCTTCAGAGAGTGTTTTTGGAGAAAAAGATCCGGTTGCGTGTGATAAATTAAAGAAAGCAATAATCATCCCGATTACCGTTCCCAAAAGACCTAACATCGGTGCAATACTTGGTACTACAGCTAATAGATTCAGGTTTTTCTCCATATTGGCCACTTCTACCTGAGCTTGCGCTTCCATTGCACTTACAATATCGGAAACAGGACGTCCTAGTCTTGAAATTCCTTTTTCAAGAATTCTTCCTTCCGGAGAGTTCTGTGTTTTACAATAATCAGCAGCAGCCTCTATTTTTCCTTCCTTAATAAAGTCTTCAATATTATTCATGAAGTTGGAATCCGTCTTTGAAGTAAGCCTTTTAATAAAGAAAAATCTTTCAAAAAACAGATATAGGGAAAATACTCCAAGTAATAATACGGTTACCATCACTATTTTAGCGAAGGCTCCTCCGTGGAACATGATTTTCCAGAATGAAAATTCTAAATTGTCTGCGGCAACTGCAGGTGTAGTGATTTGTGCAAATAAAATCTGAGAAAGTTCCGTTAACAGCATTAAATGTGAATTTTATTAAAGTTTCAACGACAAATGTAGTGGAATATTATGAATTGCTCTCTTAAAAATTGCTTAAAAACAACTTAAATTTTGTTATGATTTATAAACAGCAAATTTCTTTCCAAAAGAAATTTTGAAAAGAAATCTGCTATTAAAAAGGAGTGATAAGTAGGCTTAGTCTTCGTCTACTTCAATATCATCCTGTTTGAACTCGCATTTTAACCTAAAAGGAATCGGAGTATCTGATCCGGTATAGAAATCATCAATGGTTCCCTTCCATATCATCTGAAGCTCTCCTTCTTCATTCTTCTCGAAAAGAAGTTCATTGTCATAAACATAGGCTTCTTCATCATCGAAAAGATCTACCTCTGTATAGGTATCTTCCTCAGAATCATTGATTTTGATTGTTTTTCCTTCTATTTCCGCAGAGTCGATAGGAAAATCGAAGATCTCAAGTGAAAGCTGCGGAAAGTTGTACTGTAATGAATCATCGTCTACGTGATCCAAACCGTCATCCGTGATAATTTCAACCTCTAAAAAATGTTGCTGGTTGCTGTAAACTGCTTTACAATAAGTATTTCTGATATTGTATTTTAGCGTTTCCTCCGGATGGTAAATTTTTAAAATCCCTTTCATTTTTTCTTAAAAAAAGAACTGTAATAATATGATTGTTAAACGTTTTAGACAAAGATAAAAAATTGATTTAATGTGAAAAGGATTTTGGATATTATTTTTTAAAATCAATTCATAGAATGTGAGGAATCTCCCAATAATACTTACTTTTGCTTTATAAAGATTCTGAAAATGAAAAATATTTTATCGAAAAGTATTCTGGGACTAGGACTGATAATGGGTCTTGCTTCGTGCAAAAAGACCGATTCTCCGCTTACAAAGGTAACTCCTACCAATCTGGATTCTATTGCCTCCAATTATTACGAACAGTATCTTAAACTATACCCTTTAGACGCTACTGCACAGGGAGATCTAAGATATAACGACCAGCTTCCCATCAATATTGATAAAGATTTTATTTCAGGAGAAGTGGCTTTTTACAACTCTGTACAAAAGCAATTGGAAAATGTAGATTATAAAACACTTTCTGATGAGGATAAAGTAGTATATGATGTATTGGATTATACTTTAAAAGATAAAATTGAAGCGTATGCTTATCATCCTGAATATATTCCATTCACTCAATTTGGGGGTCTTCCCTTAAACTTTCCTCTGTATGGAAGCGGACAAGGAAGCCAACCATTCAAAACTGAAAAAGACTATAGCGATTGGCTGAAAAGAATGGAAAAATTTCCTGAATGGATGGATGCTGCTACAGATAATTTCCGTGATGGAATCACCAACAAAGTTGTTCTTCCTAAAAAACTGATTGTCAAAATGATTCCTCAGATGAAAGCTGAAGAGATCACGACTCAGGATATGGAAAAAAACATTTTCTATGGCCCTATTAAAAATTTCCCTAAGAGCTTTACTCAGGCTCAAAAAGATAAATTTTCAGCACTTTATAAGGATGCCATTACCAAAAAAATCATTCCTGCCTATACTAAAATGGGAATCTTTCTCGAAAAAGAATATTTACCAAAAGGTAGGGATACTGATGGATACAACAGCCTTCCCAACGGAAACGAAATTTATGGCTACTACGTAAAGAGCTGGACAACAACGAAAAAATCACCAGAGGAAATCAACAAAATCGGACAGCAGCAGGTTGCTATGCTTCGTGCAGAGATGGAAAAAGTAAAGCAACAAGTTGGTTTTACAGGAACGTTGGAGGAATTTATCACGTACGTAAAAACAGATCCAAAGGCAATGCCTTATAAAACTTCTAAAGATGTTTTAAATGGGTTTAACAGCATTCTGACAAAGATTACTCCAAAGCTGAAAACCATGTTCAATGTAACTCCTAAAACAAAGTTTGAGATCAGACAAACAGAAAAGTTCAGAGAAGCAAGTGCAAGTGCAGAATATATTCCGGGAACTCCTGACGGAAAGAGAGCAGGAATTTTTTACGTTCCCCTTCCCGATCCTACTAAATTCAATGTGACTTCAGGCATGGAATCTCTGTTCTTACACGAAGCAATTCCGGGACACCATTATCAGGTTTCTCTTCAGCAGGAAAATACAAAGCTTCCCAAATTCATGAGATTCGGATGGTTTGGTGCTTATGGTGAGGGATGGGCACATTATTGTGAAACTTTAGGCCCTGAGTTTGGGTTATATACTGATCCTTACCAAAAAATGGGATATTTAAGCGACCAAATGCTGAGAGCAGTAAGATTGGTAGTAGACACAGGAATACATACTGGAAAAATGACCAGAGAAGAGGCTATTAAATATTTCCTTAGCAATATCTCTTATGATGAAGGAGCTGCAGTTGCTGAAGTGGAAAGATATATGGCGATGCCGGGGCAAGCTTTAGGATATAAAATCGGATCTTTAAGAATTCGTGAATTGAGAGAAAAATATCAAAAAGAGCTTGGTAATAAGTTTAATCTGGCAAGCTTCCATGATGAAGTATTAAGTCAGGGGTGCCTTCCATTGGATGTTCTGAACAGAAAGATGGAGCTTTGGGCGAAAAAACAAAAATAAAAATTATAGGTACTGAAAAAAACAGTACCTTTTTTATGCTTTAATTCTTCAAAAAAAATTGAATAAAAATGATCATAGAAAGCCTAAAATCTCTTTACAGCAGAGATTTAAACAAATTAAAAGCAGAAATTGAAGCCTACCAAAAGGAAGAAAATCTTTGGATAACAGATAAAAACATCTCTAATTCCGCAGGAAACTTATGTCTTCATTTGGTAGGAAACCTTAATCATTTCATAGGTGAGCAGCTTGGAAATACAGGCTACGTAAGAGAACGTGATCTGGAATTTTCACTAAAAAATGTTCCAAGGGCAGAACTTATAGAAAAAGTGGCGGCTACTGAAATTATGGTAAATAATGTACTTAGTCAATTATCAGAAGAGGATTTGAAAGAAGAATATTCACGTATGCCTTCTGAAGATAAAATGTCTACAGGATATTTTTTAATTCACCTGATTGCTCATTTGGATTATCATCTGGGGCAGATTAATTATCACAGAAGATTATTGGATATTTAATATTGTACCATCTTTCCTTAACGCAAAGGTAAAAAGGCACATGGTGCCATATTTCAAGTTCGCAAAGGCGTTTCACTCAGCAAAGAAATTATTATCTTGGCTGAATGAAGTCCCCTTGCGAACTATTTATAAAATAATATTTATAAATCTTTGCGATTTCTGCGTTAAGATAAAAGAGTGTTATTTTTCAAACATCATTTTCGTAATAAAATCTTTATCTCCTTTTCCTCTTGCCGGAGAATATTCTCTACCATAGAAAATAATCTGAAGATGAAGTTTATTCCACACTTCTTCAGGGAATAATTTCTTGGCATCTTTTTCTGTTTCTACCACATTTTTACCTGAGGTAAGCTTCCATTGGGTCATCAGGCGGTGAATATGGGTATCTACCGGAAAAGCGGGAAACCCAAAACCTTGGCTCATTACTACCGAAGCCGTTTTGTGTCCTACACCCGGAAGCGCTTCTAATTCTTCATAAGTCTGAGGAACAATACCATCATGTCTTTCTAGTAAAAGTTCGGCCATTCTCTTTAAGTTTTTGGCTTTGGTATTGGATAATCCTATTTCTTTAATTAATTCCTTGATCTGAAACTCTTCCAGCCTTGCCATTCTTTGTGGAGTTCCCGCTACCTCAAAAAGATTTGGAGTCACTTCGTTTACTTTTTTATCTGTTGTCTGTGCAGAAAGGGCAACAGCAACCATTAAAGTATAAGGATCCGTATGATCCAAAGGAATAGGTGTGGTAGGATATAATTTATCCAGTTCTATCTGAACGAGCTCAGCTCTTTGTTTTTTTGTCATTTTACCCTTAAATTTGAACAAAATTAAATCATTATGCTGAAAGTTGGAGATAAATTACCTCAATTTGAAGGAATAAATCAGGATGGAGAAGCAGTTTCTTCATCAAAATTAATTGGAAAAAAACTCGTTATTTTCTTTTATCCTCAGGCGAGCACTCCAACATGCACCGTTGAAGCCTGCAATCTGAGTGATAATTATTCTAGCCTTGAAAAAGCAGGATATCAATTATTGGGCGTAAGTGGTGATTCTGTAAAAAAGCAGAAAAACTTCCATAGCAAATTTGCTTTCCCTTACGACCTTATCGCCGATGAAAGCCATGATATTCTTGAAAAATTTGGGGTTTGGAAGGAGAAAAAAACGTTTGGAAAAACGTATATGGGAATTGTAAGAACCACTTTTATTTTTGATGAAAACGGAGTTTGTACAAGAGTTATTGAGAAAGTAACTTCAAAAACAGCTGCTGAACAGATCTTAGAAGGATAATCTCCTATACTGATAAAAAGAAAAAATCCACAAAGCTTTTTTGTGGATTTTTTGTATGATAATGCTTGATTTTACTCAGTTTCGTAATAATTCAGCTCTTCTGTTTCACCTGGAAGAGTAACATGCTTTTTAAACTTCAGTCCTAATTTTTCAATCAGTTTTTGTGAAGAAAGGTTATCTTTTGAAATGATTGCAGATATCTTAGACAATCCGAATTCGTCCATTCCGATTGATTTTACCTTTTGAGCGGCTTCATACGCATACCCTTTACCTTCAAACTCTTCCAGTAAAGAATATCCAATATCCACAACATCAAGCCCTTCTCTTTCAAAGATTCCCACGGCTCCTATTTTTTCGTTAGTATCTTTAGTTACCAAAAGGTAGTTTCCGAATCCCAATCTTTCAATCTGTGGGACAAATCTGTTCTGAATATAGTTTTCAGCATCTTCAATACTGTTTACATTTCGGTTGCCTATATATTGAACAAATTTAGGTCTGTTATAAAGTTCAAAAATAAAATCTCTGTCTTCGCCACCGGACATTGGACGAAGTATTAATCGCTCAGTTTCATAGGTATTATCTGCGCTTGGGTGTTTGTTTGGGCTCATCTTTCTTTGGTTCTTCTTTTTTCTCGACCTTTAAAAGTCTTGGATTATTAGCACATTTTTTATTGTAAAGCTCAATATAAGTTCCGTTATCTTTTATATTCGATACAAGTCCGGTTTTCTTATTCACCGTTACTGTATAATGTGTTTTCTGATAAGGACATTCCATTGAAGTTAATTTTCCAAGATCCAGATAATAATTCGTTTGATCTTCGTGGTAATTTCCTGCAAGATCTTTGAATTCTTCATCAATCATATAGCCGTCAGCAGCCAATAGTATAGCGGCCTCCTGAGCATTATCAGCTTTTCCTACAAACTTCTTTAAAGCTTCTGTATCAAGAATATAATTAATTTTCCCTCCGGAAGAATATGCTATATAATAAAAGCTATCTTCATTAGGAAACAGATTAAATCCGGAAAACTGAGGAGTATAGTTTAATTTTCCACCGGAGATTTTGATCTCCTCTCCTTTTCCATAGCTATTGTATACCAAAGTCCAGGAATCTACCTTATCATCAGGTTCAATTCGCTGTAAGGTATTAGGAATACTAGAAAACTTTTTCTTTTCCTGAGCATATCCTAACACTGTAAAAAGTAAAAGTACTAACGCTGTGAATCGGAGTGTAAATTTAATCATAGCCTAAAAATAAGCATAAAAGATACCAAATACTACATAAATTTATCTCCTTTCTTGAAATTTTTCAGATCCAGGACATAATCTTTGATCAGCTGGTCATTGTCTCTAGGACAAATAAGAAGAGCCTTGTCGGTATCTACCACAATATAATTTTCAAGACCATCAATAATGACTGCCTTGTTGTTATTTTTTAATCGGATAATATTTCCTTTTGAATTATAAGAAAGTAAATGCTTTAGTTTCACAGCATTTCCATCCTCATCTTTTTCTGTATTTTCATAAACGGAAGTCCATGTTCCAAGGTCACTCCAGCCCAAATCAGATGGAATAACATACACGTTTTTAGCTTTTTCTAAAATTCCGTTATCAATCGAAATTTTCTGAACTTTAGGATAAATGGTTTCTATACAGCTGTTCTCTTTTTCCGAATTATACTCGCAAGCCATAAAATGCTGTGTCATTTCGGGAAGGTACATTTCAAATGCATGGTGAATACTTTTGATATTCCAGATAAAAATCCCTGCATTCCAAAGGAAATCCCCACTATCTAAGAAACTTTGAGCAATTTCAAGGATTGGTTTTTCTGTAAAAGTTTTTACTTTGAAGTATTCCGAATTTTTCTTTTCTACAAACTGAATATATCCGTAGCCAGTATCAGGTCTTGTAGGAGTTATTCCCAATGTTACCAAATAATCATGCTTGGAAGCAAGATCAAAAGCCAGCACTACCTTTTCCAAAAAAACATCTTCTTTCAGGATCAGGTGATCTGCCGGAAGAACGATCATGGTAGCATTTGGATTGATTTCAGCAATTTTATTCGCCATGTATAGATTACATGCCGCTGTATTTTTCATCAGAGGTTCCCCCACAATATTTTCTTCAGGAATCTCCGGAAGCTGTTGATGAGAAAGAGCAACATACTCTTTATTGGTAATAACGAATATATGTTCTTTAGGAATTACCTTACTGATTCTGTCATAAGTTTGCTGAATCATGGTACGGCCTGTTCCTAAAATATCCTGAAATTGTTTGGGAAATTTCTGCGTACTCATTGGCCAGAATCGGCTCCCGATTCCTCCCGCCATTATCACGCAGTATCTATCTGATTTTAACATTCTTAGCTACATTTTTCTACCCTCGCTAAAGGCTTGAAAGAATACTTCCTTCCAGTAGCCAGGTTCTTACAAAGATAGTTCTTTTTAATCAGACCTTCTAATAAATACTTTTCGTTGCGATATATAAAAAATTCTCCCTTTTGAAGTTGTTCAATAAAATGTAGTCTATCATCCTGTTTTTCAGTATGAAAATATCTCACTAAATCAGGGCTTGCCATAAAATTAGCCTTGGGTGATTTTGAAAATTTCACGATGATAGGTTTCAGCTCTTCGTCATAAATTTCCAGACTTTCAAGAAGCATATTTCTAAAGGTTTCTTTCCATTCATTGCCATGAGGAGAAATTTTCCTTCCATATTTTTCAAACGCGATCAGATGTGCCAGCTCATGAGTCAGCACAAAGAAAAAAAGCTGTGGGGTAAGCGTAGAGTTTACCGTAATTTCATGAGAATTGTCTGGAAGCTTTCTATAATCTCCCAGTTTAGAATTTCTGTTTCGTGTAACTTTTATATGAATATAATAGTCGGAAAACCAAATTCTTAAGTATTTAATTGTATTTTGTGGTAAATATTTTTCTAACGATTGGATAGACATTTTACAAACTTAGTGGAATTCCTGCATAGAAATTCAATAATTTAAGACTGAAAAGATAATTATATTTCGCCTGAGCTACAGATCCCTGTGCATTTGCATAGTTATTTCTAGCAACATTAACATCATAAATTGTTGTTTTTCCTGCGGCATAACTTTTGTCGGCAAAATCAAGGGCTAATTTGGAACTCTTTTCTGCTTCTACCGCTGCCAGATATGATTCATGATTTGCATCAGCATCAAATTGAGCTTTTTGCACGTTCTGTCTTACCGTTTGCTTCTGTTGTGCCAATGTATTTTTAGCAATACTTTCATTAATCCTAGACTGCTCTACCTGCAATTTTGTAATCCCTTTATTAAAAATAGGAATATTTACAGAAAGACTGGCCTGCTGTCCGAAGTTGTCATTATACTGTTGGAAAAATCCTTTTTCCTTAATATAAACAAGAGCATTACCGATATTATCGGTATTCAAAAGGTTGTTATAGAATGTTCCAATTCCAACACTTGCTGTTATAGTAGGCCAATAAGCCGTTTTTGAAACCTCTGTCTGAGCTTCTGCAGAATTGATTCTGCTTTCAGCTGCTTTAATCTGAGGCTGGGATTCATAGGCAATTGACAGCACATCATCTACAGACTTAAGTTCAGGAGAGAGCTGATCTGAAACAGGAACATCTTCCACATCAAAATCTTTATAATCAGACAATTGTAATAGCTGAACCAGAGCAAATAGGCTACGTCCAACATTCACTTCCGCTGTTTTTAAATTTTGTTTTTCTCTGGCTAATGCGGCCTCTGCTTCTGCTAAAACAGTTTGAGCTGTTGTTCCTACAGATGTTGTTATTTTAGCTCTGTCATACTGTTTTTTTGCATTCTCAACAGCACTTTCAGAGATTTTTACAATCTCTTTATTTAATAATGTGGTTAAGTATTGCTGAGCAATCTGCAATGAAATATCATTTTTAATAGTTTCCACATCATATTGACTGGCCTGTAGATCAAACTCTGTTTTTCTAACAGTTTTTTCTAATCTGCCATTATTATACACTAGGATGTCTGCACCAATATTGACACTGTTACTGAACCTGTCATTTCTTAAACTTCCCGTTCCGAAAGACGTTTGTCCAAAACTGACAGTATTTCCTAAAGACGCTGAAACAGAAGGTAAATGCCCTTTTTTAGCAATTTTAAGATTTGCATCCTGTGATTGTTTGTTATATTGATTTTGGATAACCTGAAGATTATGCTCCACTGCATAGCTTACACATTCTTTTAAGGACCATTTCTTCTGAGCACTTAAACCCAGACAACTTAGTCCAAAAACGATAATCCAAACTTTTTTCATATTATGTAGATGTTTATTTGTTTTTAATGGTCATATGGAATCGTGCTATCTTTATACAGTATTTGTGTCTGCAAATCACAGCGATTTCATATTAAGATTTTTCCCTATTAGACGAAGTAAATATAAAAAAGTTACAGATTGAAAAAAATAGTTTCATTTTCATAAAACTTTTGAGAATTTTGTACCATGACAAATGAACAATATCAGGAAGCGATCGATTGGCTTTTCATACAAATGCCCAACTATCAAATAGATGGTCAAAAGGCATATAAACCGGGGCTTGACAACATTACCAAGCTTTGTGCTTATTTTGGAAATCCTCAGGAAAAAATAAAATGCATTCACATTGGCGGTACCAATGGAAAAGGATCTTCAAGCAATATGCTGGCCTCTGTACTTCAGGAAGCTGGTTATAAAGTAGGATTATACAACTCTCCCCATCTTATTGATTTCACAGAACGTATTAAGGTAAATGGTAAAAACTGTAATAAGGAGTTTGTCTTCAGTTTTATTCAAAAGCTTAAAAGTATTCCTGAAGATATCCGCCCGTCATTCTTTGAATTTACGACCATCATGGCTTTTGAATATTTTTATCAGCAGCAGGTAGACTATGCCATTATTGAAGTTGGGCTGGGAGGAAGATTGGATTCTACTAATATTATACAACCTCTGGTTTCTGCGATTACGAATGTTCAGCTTGACCATCAGAATATACTAGGAGATACGATTGAAGAAATCGCGGGAGAAAAAGCGGGTATCATTAAAAAGAATATTCCCGTCGTTTCAGGTGATGAAAAGGATGCTGTAAAAACAATTATCAGGGAAAAAGCCATCAAAGAAGATGCACCTTTTATAGATGCTACCCGACTTCACTCGGATCTCAGCTCGGATCTGAAAGGAAATTATCAGCAAAAAAATATTCGTGTAGTTCTGGGCATTGTTGAAGAACTAAGAAAACTACAGGTAAAAATTACAGATAAGGATCTGGAGACCGGATTACTGAATGTTCATCAGAATACAGGATTTATTGGTCGTTGGTTTGAATTTTCAAAGGATCCGCTTACCATCTGTGATACGGGACATAATCAGGCAGGATTAGAACATGTTTTTTCACAATTAAATTCTATAGACAGGCACAAACATATCATTTTGGGGTTTGTGAATGACAAAAAAATTGATGAAGTAATGAGTTTACTTCCTGAAAATTCTGAGTTTTATTTTGCCAAACCCTCCATAAATAGGGGAAGACACCCAGAAGATTATGAGAATTTACTTCAAGAGGCGAAAATTTTTTATAAAATTTTTAATTCCGTGCAAGAAGCGTATCTATCTGCAAAAGAACGATGTACAAACGAAGAAATGATTTTTATTGGCGGAAGTAACTTCATTGTTGGAGATTTTTTAGAAAAAAATTTAGAGTTTAAAGAATAAGTTGTATATTTGCACCACTCTAAACGAGAAAACAACAAAAAAGTCTAGAGGGTTCTTAGCTCAGTTGGTTCAGAGCATCTGGTTTACACCCAGAGGGTCGGGGGTTCGAATCCCTCAGGACCCACAGAAAAGGAAACGAAACCTTTAAAAAAAATTCGGGTTCTTAGCTCAGTTGGTTCAGAGCATCTGGTTTACACCCAGAGGGTCGGGGGTTCGAATCCCTCAGGACCCACAAAAAATCTCTCAGATTTCTGAGAGATTTTTTTATTTCTAATATACATCTGCTATTATTCTACACAAACCGGATAAAGTTTATTTCATCTTCCTGAAAAGCAATCCAAGCTTATATATATCCAGATAACGGAGACTCACATTTCCGCGAGAAAGCTTTCTTTTTATACCTCCTTCCCCTATATTGAATAAAAGCCCTAAAACAACTTTAAAAGGAGTGTTTTTAAGCTTATTATATGCCTTTACAAGTTTAACTTCTGATAATTTTGAACTCAGCGCTTCATCTTTAAGCATATGAGATAAACTTTCCACAGACTCTTCTACTTTACCGAGATAAATGATGTTGTTTTCCAAATCATTATTAAGAATCGGATTATCAATATGGTCTATCTTTATATTTGCGGCTTTTAAATCCATTGCAAAAAGAAGATCTTCATAGCCATATTTCTGAAAATCAGGATTAAAACCAACCTTACTCAGTGCTTCTTTTCGAATTACAAAATTATTGGTCTGAAAACTTAAATAAGGCTTTTCTCTACGTAATTTTACAGGAAGGTTTTCTCTTTCAACCGCAAATTTCCACCTCAAATAATGCTGTTCATCTGCTGTACCTAACACCTTTCGTCCTCCATAAATAATTTGAGTATCCGGATTTTTCTGTATACACTCTATGTATTTTTTTAAGAACTCCCCTCCTACTATTTTTCCATCACAATCCAGGAATAAAAGATATTCTCCTGTTGCATATTGCAAAAAAAGATTTCGGATCCGGGAACGGCCGATATTATTTTCAAGAAAAATAAAGTGAGGAATACCATTCTGGAGCTCCTTATTGATCTGTTTAAATTCTTCTTTCGAAGCATCATCTATCAATATAATTTCAGCATCAATTTTCTGGCTATCAATTTCTTTTTTTAAATCAAAAACAAATTCACGGACATCGAAATTGTAGACAGGAATACAGATTGAAAGTTTCATTTGCTCAGATTTTCTCAACCACCTTTTGAATACTGAACTCTTCAAGGCATGCCCAGTCTCCCCTGTAGCATTCTTTATCTCCAAAAACAGAGCATGGTCTGCAGGAAAGGTCTTTCACCTGTACCACATCTTCTTCACTCTGTCCAAATCCTAAAAATCCGGCATAAGGATGTGTTGCACACCATATAGAAACACATCGGGTTCCTACAAGGCTCGCCAAATGCATATTTGCAGAGTCCATGGAGATCATTACTTCAAGTTCCGAGATCTTTTGAAGTTCTTCTGTAAGGCTTAATTTTCCGGACAGACTTTGAGTATTCGGAATCTGGCTTTCCCAAGCCTCAAGAGTTTCTGTTTCTTTTTTTCCGCCTCCAAAGAAGTATACCGTATGTTTTTGGGCCAAAAGCCTAGCCAATTCAAATGACTTTTCCAGTGGAAGCATTTTTCCTTTATGCTGGGCAAAAGGGGCAAATCCAATTCCTGATTTACGATCAGAAATCGGTCTAAGCTTTTGAGAAAGCTCTACTTTAAAACCCATTGCACGGAAAACATCCGCATACCGTTCAACTGTTTTTTTCAACTGAACTTTATCCAAATTCCAGACATCGGTAAGATGTTCTTTCTCTTCTTTGCCTTTATCTATTTTAAAGACTTTTAAGCCTTTTCTCCTGTAGATTCTGTCCAAAACCTTAGTTCTGATCACATCATGAAGATTGGCAATATAATCAGGTTTAAACTCTTTAATCAATTCGTTTGCTAATCGGCTCAACCCAAAGAATCCCTTATAATCATCTACATTAATTCCTTTAAATATTACATTAGGAATACCTGTAAATAAAGCTTCAAAATTCTTTCTGGAAACCATGACAATCTCCACATCGGGATTTTGCTCCAAAAATTCCTTAAAAACAGGAACCGTCATGGCAACATCTCCAAATGCAGAAAAACGATATGCTAAAATTCTGGTCACGATTATGATTTCAGCTGGTAAGCAACTGCGTAAAATTTGATTTGTTTTGTCATAGCCATCAAACCATTCGCTCTGGATGGTGAAAGAAATTCCTGTAATCCGATCTCTGAAATGAATTCAAAATCAGAATCTAAAATTTCCTGAGTAGAATGCCCACTGTAAATGCTTACTAAAAGAGAAACGATACCTTTTGGTAAAATTCCGTCCGAATCAGCATTAAAGAAAAGTTTACCATCTTTAAATTCAGCATCTATCCACACCTTACTTTGACAACCTTTGATGAGGTTATCATCTGTTTTCTTGTCTTCTGAAAGACCTTTTAGTTCTTTTCCAAGATCAATGATGTACTCATATTTCTGCTCCCAATCGTCAAGAAACGCAAATTCGTCGATTATTTCCTGCTGTTTTTCTTTAATGGTCATTTTAAACAAATTTCTTTGTGCAAAGATAGTAAATTATGCTTTAGGCCTAAAGCTGTAAGCGATAAGCTAATTTTGGAAATATTATCCTGTTAGAAATAGCCTATTATTTAAAGCCTAATGAATTAGATGCGTTTTGAAAAACTTGTAAAAGTTTTATTTCTTCATTTTCCCAGCACAGTGTTTGAGATGCTTTTTCCAACTCAGGCTGATAGCTTATCCTTCCCTTTTCTAAAACCTTTTTTACAGCCTTGGCAATATTCTCTGGATGATGGTCTTTAATTATCTCGCCTACATCAAAATGATTTTTAATATTCTGAAGCTCAGGAAGGTTTGACAGAATTAAAGGAACTCTGGCCTGGATGCAATCTAAAACTTTATTAGGCAAAGAATACAGGTAACTGTCTCCTCCATTTTCTTCAATACTCATCCCACAATCGGCGGTGACTGTGATTTTTCTTAGGTCTTCAGGATTCAATTTTCCTAGAAACTGAACTTTATGCTGAAGTTTTTCACCCATCACCAATTCTTCATATTCTTTTTTTCTGGGCCCATCTCCTGCAATTTTTAATAGGACATGATCCAGATGATGCATCGCAAGAATCACTTTATCAATTCCTCTGAAAGGATTGATTGCCCCTTGATATAAAAGTATTTTAGGATTATTTTGTGGAATATCAATGGGAAAACCCAACCGTTTAGGTGCATTTTGAACCACTATCGGACTGATGCCATATTTTTTATGAAACCATTTTCCATAACTTCCGCTCGCCGTAATCATCCAAGTAAGCTCCGGAATGACAGTCTTTTCGACATAACGCCACAGTTTTTGTGACATTTTGCCCTGAACAGCAGGCATTTCGGAAAAAATCTCATGACTATCAAAAACCAATGGAATATTTAATTTTTTAGCGATAAGATAGTTGGGATACAATGCATCAATATCATTGGCATGAAGAATTGTATTTTGATCTGCCTTTTTTTTGAGCTCATGGTACAGCTTCCAGTTAAATTCAAAATAAGCCGTTTTCAGGCTTTTTGATGCCAAGTGGATTCTTGAGAATGGATAAGGGCGCTGCATTTTTTCAGCACCATTCCAATCATTTCCTATCAGCTCAATCTTATACCCGTTTTCATGTAAAGTCTGGCATACCTTTTCAATACGCTGGTCTGTATACAAATTACTGAAGGCAGATGTGATGACTTTTTTCTTCATTAGGCTTTCTTGCCAAACAATAAATGATAGATTTGGATAAAGCAGATAAGCCCATTCGGGATGATAACCGGCCATAATGGTCCGCTAAAGAAGCCATAAATGACAAAACAGATACAGCCGATCATGTTAACAACTCTGATTTTTCTTACATCTTTCAATATGAAACTCAGTACGATAAAAACTGAGGCTGAGTATCCGATGTAAGTGGTAATTTCAGGATTCATTGGAATTTTTTAAGGATAACAAACTTAATCATTTTCAATAAGATAATAAAATTTTTTCTGCCATAAAGTCATTTATTGATTTTTGGTAAAATATTTGTAATTTAGATAATGAATAAAAAGCAATGTTGCTTTTATTCTAATGAGATATATTATGGATTATAAGTTTTCACAAGGTTTGAGCCAAGTGTTCAAACAAAGCAAAAGCGAAGCTAAGAGGCTGAAAAGTGAATTTCTTAATACAGAACATCTACTTTTAGGTATTATAAAAACGGAAAACTCTGCTAAAGAAATCCTTCAAAACCTCAATGCGGATTTAACACAAATCAGAAGAAAAATTGAAACTCTAAATACAGCAAGTCTAAATCCTATTTCTGAGGAGGTTACCAATATTTCTTTCACCAAAATGGCAGATCATGCTATTAAACGTGCGGAGTTAGAATGCCGACAATACAAAAGCAATGAAATTAATACCGTTCACCTGCTTTTAGGTATTCTATATAAATATGAGGATCCTACTTCAAATATTTTGGGAGCTTACGACATCGACTATGAAGGTGTTTCAAGAGAGTACCAGACTATGCTTAAAAATTCCGGGCAGTCTCCACAAATGAGTGCCTATGATGACGACGATGAAAGAGAGGAATTTGAGCAAATGAGAAAGCCTACAGGAAACTTGGGCTCAGCGAAAAGCAAAACCCCTACATTGGACAACTTTGGTAGAGACTTAACGTCTTTGGCCAGAGATGGAAAATTAGACCCTGTAATCGGACGTGAAAAAGAAATTGAGAGAGTCTCTCAAATCTTATCCCGTAGAAAGAAAAACAACCCACTTCTTATTGGAGAACCTGGGGTTGGTAAATCTGCGATTGCTGAAGGGTTAGCTTTAAGAATTCAACAGAAAAAGGTTTCAAGAGTTCTTTATGGAAAACGTGTGATCACTTTGGATCTGGCAAGTTTAGTAGCCGGAACTAAATATCGTGGTCAGTTTGAAGAAAGAATGAAGGCCATCATGACCGAATTGGAGAAAAACAGAGATGTCATCCTATTCATTGATGAGCTTCACACTATTGTAGGTGCAGGAAGTTCTACAGGAAGTTTAGATGCATCTAATATGTTCAAACCAGCATTGGCAAGAGGTGAAATTCAATGCATCGGGGCTACTACTCTGGATGAATACCGTCAGTATATTGAAAAAGACGGAGCTTTAGAAAGAAGATTCCAGAAAGTAATGGTGGAACCTACCTCTATTGATGAAACCATTCAGATCTTGAACCAAATTAAGGATAAGTATGAAGAACACCACAATGTAATTTATACTCCTGAAGCTATTGCAGCGTGTGTCAATTTGACATCAAGATATATCACAGACCGTTTCTTACCAGACAAAGCGATTGATGCGATGGACGAAGCTGGGTCAAGAGTGTATATCAAGAACATGAAAGTTCCTACTGAAATCATTGATTTTGAAAAGAAAATCGAAGATATCAAGGAATTGAAGCAAAAAGCGGTAAAAGCTCAGGATTATCTTGAGGCAAGAAAGCTTAAAGATGAGGAAGAACGTCTTCAGATGGAGCTGAATGCTGCTCAGGAAAAGTGGGATAAAGATGTAAAAGAGAAAAAAGAAACCGTAAGCGAAGAAAATGTTGCAGAAGTGGTTTCTATGATGAGTGGAGTTCCGGTAACGAAGGTTGGTAAAAATGAGCTTGATAAATTAGCTCAGATGGATGAAAAACTGAACGGAAAAGTAATCGGTCAGGAAGACGCTGTGAAAAAAGTAGTGAAAGCTATTCAAAGAAACAGAGCTGGTCTTAAAGATCCTAACCGCCCAATCGGTACCTTTATCTTCCTTGGAACAACAGGAGTTGGTAAAACTGAGCTTGCCAAAGTAATGGCAAGAGAGCTTTTCGAATCTGATGAGTCTCTTATCCGAATCGATATGAGTGAATACATGGAAAAATTCGCTGTTTCAAGATTGGTAGGAGCGCCTCCGGGATACGTTGGATATGAAGAAGGCGGTCAATTAACTGAAGCGGTAAGAAGAAAACCTTATGCTGTGGTTCTTTTGGATGAGATTGAAAAAGCTCACCCTGATGTATTCAACATTTTGTTACAAATCCTTGATGAAGGGCACGTAACGGATAGTTTAGGAAGAAAAATTGATTTCAGAAATACCATCATTATCCTTACTTCCAACATTGGAACAAGAGATCTTAAAGATTTCGGAGATGGTGTAGGATTTGGTACTTCAGCTAAGAAAACTACATCAGACTCAAGAGCAAGAAGCACGATCGAAAACGCCCTTAAAAAGGCATTTGCTCCGGAATTCTTAAATAGAATTGACGACATTGTGATCTTCAACTCTCTTGTACAGGATGATATCAAGAAAATCATTGATATTGAACTGAACAAGCTGTATGGCAGACTTGAAAAATTAGGTTATAAAGTAGAATTAACTGAAGAAGCGAAAGACTTTATTTCTGAAAAAGGATGGGATAAAGACTTTGGTGCAAGACCATTGAAAAGAGCCATTCAGAAATACATTGAGGATTTATTGGCAGAAATGCTTGTCAATAAGCAACTGAATGAGGGTGAAACCGTAGTTCTAGACCTTAATGAAGCGAAAGACGGATTGGTAGGAAAAACTGCTAAGCCTAAGAAGTCTTCAGCTGCTGAGAAATCTTCTCAATCTTAAATAATTAATTTAATTTCAATAGAAAAGCACCGGGAATTTCCTGGTGCTTTTTGCTTTTAATAGGTTTTGGCTAAAGCCAATTGATTTTCTTAATTTTCATTGAATGGGCTAAAGCTCATCCTATTGAATTTATATTGTGAAGTTTAAATGATCTGCGTAATCTGGAAAACCTGCGAGATTATATTTACACACAATAATTTTTGTTGGAAAACGCTAAGACACAAAAGGGTCTTATATATGATACGTTTTTTAAGGTGCAGGGATTTTAATGGAATGCTGCTGAGTTTTTCAATATATATAATGGTTAGAGACCTACCACAAATCCGATATTCGGAACTAAACCATTTGAAAATACACTAGAATGTTCTTTCCAAAGTACATTATACATCAAACCGATCTGCATAAAAGAGTTGTTCCCTATTCTCTGCATATATCCTCCTCCAAGGTATAGTGCATTTTCTTCTCTGTTGTACTTATAATCGTAGTATTTATCGTTATAATTGATGAAATAATGCTGAAAATTGGCACTTAAATAAAATGATCGTGCAATATAATAATTCGCAAATGGGCCTATTCCAAACATGGTGGATCTATAATAATCGGAGGTCTGCCACGACACACTTCCCACCGCTCCTGCTTCCAGATCTTCAGTAAGACGATATCCTACTCTTGGGGAAGCCTGCAAATAAAAAGAGCTGTTGCTTCCAAATCCAAGGCCTATTCCACCCCCAAATGTCCATTTATTGTTTTCCTGCACGGGAGCACCTATTGAAACCTGGGAAAATACAGATCCTGAAGCCATCAGCATCATGGAAATAATAAACTTTTTCATATTTAAATATTTTATTTTGTTCTAAGGATATGGGTAAATCACCATCATTTTACAGGTATTTACGTTGCCTAAACCCTATTATTGGTGATTTTGATATTACTATCGTTTTTATCAATGTTTAAAATTATGGTTTTTTTACGAATTTTTTAGTCGTATTTTTGCCGCGTCAAACTAAGAACTCCCGTTAAGAGTTTCGTAAAATTGAAATACAATGAAAATAGTAGTAGGCCTCTCAGGAGGTGTAGACTCCAGTGTTACAGCATATTTGCTACAACAGCAAGGTCATGAAGTAGTGGCTTTGTTTATGAGAAACTGGAATGATGCTTCGGTAACATTAGAAGATGAATGTCCATGGATCGAAGACAGTAATGATGCCCTTATGGTGGCTCAAAAGCTTGGAATCCCATTCCAGGTTATCGATATGAGTGAACTTTACAAGGAACGTATTGTAGATTATATGTTCGCTGAATACGAAAAAGGAAGAACTCCGAATCCTGATGTTTTATGTAACAGGGAGGTAAAATTCGATGTCTTTATGAAAACTGCAATGTCTTTAGGAGCTGATAAAGTTGCTACCGGGCATTATGCAAGAGTAAATTCTACTATTGATGAGAATGGAAAGGAAGTTTTCCATCTTTTGGCAGGAAAGGATAACAATAAAGATCAATCTTATTTCCTTTGCCAGCTAAGTCAGGATCAGCTATCAAAAGCCCTGTTTCCTATTGGAGAGCTTACGAAACCCCAGGTAAGAGAAATTGCTAAAGAAATCGGATTAGTAACCGCTGATAAAAAAGATTCCCAAGGGTTATGCTTTATTGGAAAGGTAAGTTTACCTCAGTTTTTACAACAGCAATTGAAACCAAACGAAGGAGAAATCGTAGAAATTTTCAAAGACTCTCCTTTATTTGCTGAAGAACAACCTACATTTTCAACGAAAGAGGAAGAGCTTAGTTTCTTATCAAGAAAAATCAATTATAAAAAGGCTGACGGAAAAGTAATCGGAAAGCATCAAGGTGCTCAGTTTTTCACGATCGGACAAAGTAAGGGATTAGGAATTGGCGGTCATAAAGAAAGCTGTTTCATTGTCTCCAGAGATATGGAAAACAATATTCTTTTTGTAGGAGAAGGCAGTCATTTCCCTGGACTTTTCAAAAAGGCCTTGAAAATAGACAACTCTGAACTACACTGGGTTCGTGAAGACATGAGACTTCAACCAGGAGAATCTATGGAAGTAATGGCCCGATTCCGATACAGACAGCCTCTACAAAAAGCAACACTTTATCAATTTGAAGATGCTTTTTATGTTGAGTTTGATGAGCCTCAATCTGCTATTGCTGAAGGACAGTTTGCGTCATGGTATATTGATGAAGAACTAATTGGAAGCGGTGTGATTTCGTAATAGTTCCGTGATGCGGGTTATTGGCTCCGTGATGCGGGATTCGGGTTATTGGATTTCATGCTTCGAAATACATCATCATAATATTGATGGCAAGATTTAGAAATACTTGTTCATTGAACCGGAAATCAGACACAATTAAGACTCATATTTCATGATATATAAAGCCCGAAGCATTTTTGTTTCGGGTTTGTTTTTAAAATTACTTTCCATGTTCACTTTGGGGATTCAGTGCACTCAACAAGAGTATTACAATTAATTCCAAAATCAGGATCATCGTTAAAAACCCAATAGGTTTTCCCAACATGATTCCCCGGATCAGCTTGACTATCCCCACTCCCCCAATACACATCAAAGAATAAAAAGTGATCTGTGAAATCTTTTCTCCTAGTGATTTCAGAATAAAAACAGAGGCATAAAACCCAAGCACCAAAATCAGATAGAATTTTAAGAAATCCGGGCCCTTGAGTATTAACGGATTCATTGTCTTACATTCAGAAACAAGCCATATAAAACTTATGGCAACTGGTATAAAATGGATGATTAATTTTTTCATGATTCATTATTATTTTATGTATTCTTTTTTATCCACCACAACCGCCACATCCTCCACATCCTCCTCCGCAACCGCCTCCACAGCTGCTTCCTCCGCTGCAACTGCTTCCACCACCGCTCGAATCGGAGTCGCCCCCATTTTTATCTTTAGTGTTTGCAATGGCAGATATAACTCCTCCAAAAATGACAATTCCTACGAAGGAAAAGAAGATTGAACTCATTGTTGTTATCACTTCTCCAAGGCAGGAACTAAGCATTAATAATAACATCAGAAATGGAATCCATCTCCATATTCGTGATTTGTTTTTTACATTTTCAATAGTATCTTCTTTTGTCCAGATATCCTGAGGTGCTTCAGATTGAAAAATCTCTTTATAGCTTTTCAAAGTATCTGTGAACCAATTTTGATGTTTAGCTTTTTCATTAGAACCTCCTTTTGATGGATGATGATGCAGAGATCTTTTTAAAACATTCGGGCAAAACTCTTCCCAATAATTTTGAGTGTAAATCAAATGCAGATGCCAGACTTTGTCAACGATTGCACTTGGAGAGGCTCCTTTGGGAAGAATACAGCAGAGATAAACAAATTTTTTATACTCTTCGATTGCTTTTCTGGTAAAATCCAGACTCCAGTTTTCTTCTTTTGCCAACTTTTTAGAAAAAGGAAAATCAGCGTCGGAAGCATCGAGTGAAAATCCTTGAATTCTATTCCAAAGGGACTCATCTTTTAATAACATTCTTGTTTCCATTGTTTTTTCTTTTGTTTTTCTATGTAAATATCCATTGATCTTATAATATAAAAGTCTTTAAAAAGTCTTTTTTGGTTTGATAAAAATCATAAATTAGTCTTACAAAATCATGGTATGAAAAAGGAAGACATTCTGCATCTTGAGAAGCTAATGAATTTTCTGAGCAGACAATTTTTAAAGAAAAACCACTGGGAAGATGTTACCAAAACAGAATGGTCTTACATCTGTGCTGAGCTTAATGATCTTATCATCAATGAACATTCTGAAAAGGGTATAAAAAAAATCCCCACTCTTCTGGGAACTCATTATCTCTATGAGCATTTGATTATCAATAAACTGAAAAAATTTAATCAGAATGAAAAAGCGATATTAAGTAAACCTAATCTAGCTAAATTAAGCCAGATTGTCAAAGTTTTAGGGTATTCAAATTATATTGATTTTATCAACTCCAATACAGAGGCCTTCAACTTTAACGATCTCAAGATTGATATGAATAATGTAGCCCAGAATACAGCCCTTTTAGATCGTCTTGTAGGCTGCTGGTATTCTTATAATAGAAATCTTCCGGAGAATCCTACCCAGACCCGGGAAGACAGAATCTGGCGTTCTGCCATGGAAATCTATAAGTCTGAAACGACTGGCGAATATTTCATAGAAAGAAGCGGTGGTGATCATCATAAGTATTTCGGAAAGGTAACAGCGTACTCTGACTATGTTTTTATCATCATGAACAGCAATACTTTCATTCGGCAAAGGCATTTTATCTCCAGAATAAAAGACAGTAAAGAAAAACTTAAAAACCCTGATTATAAGCTGCATGAGCTTCATTTCATCAGTACCTGTATCAGTTTCAATCAGGAACCTATTGCCTTATTTGAAATCTTCCGAAAAGCAGACCGAAAAAGCTTTATTTCGGATTCCATCAGTTTTCCTATTGACAGTGATGAAATTCCGGAATCGATTCTTAAACAGCTTGAGGATACTGAATCTAACAGGATTGATTATAGATAGGTGAGCGGATACGGGTTTCGAGATTCGGGGTTCGGGATGCGGGATTGGGGGTTTTGAGCATGATAAATCTGGTGTGAATATGGGAAGAAGGTTTTCTTTAATTTTTTTTGAAATTTTTCTGTAACGTATTTTGAATTGTTATACTTACCTGATAAATAACAATAAAAATATCATTATGAAAACTTCTAATTCCTACAAACAGTACAAAGCAGCAAACAGTATCTTGCTTTTTATCGTATCCATTTTTTTTGGCTATAATCTTTACCAGGAAATCTATCATCCGGAAAAATCGCAGCTTCTACTTTGTGCTATTCTGGTTGCGCTTACTTCAGTAATGATTCAGAAATATGGAATCAAAACTGATGAAAAAAATAAAATATAACATCAATATCTATTCACCATATCCACCCGGAACAATCTGTTTCGGGTTTATTATGCCTAAAATACTTTTAACCTTTAAAAATCAATACTTTACCGCAATAATTCCATAATTTAATAGTTCTAAATATGAACCCTCAATGCTGCTGCTATGGAATATTATGAATTGTATGAAGTTTTGAAACGCCATTTTGATTCCAGAAAAGACATTGTGGAGATCAGTGATTTGAATATAACAATTGAAACTATTCCTTTTGAGTCTAAGGTTTCGGACGTACTGTATGGTTCTGATAATCCGGATTGTCCTAAACATCATCACCCTCTGAAAATTGATGAAAACGCCTACCTACTCTATCATCAATCTTCCATAGATATTAAAGATTTTGAGATTGAATGCAATAAGAAGTTTGAATATCATATACTGAAAAGAGCTGATGTAACAACAGCTGATGGTTGTATTATCTTTTTCCATGGCCTGAATGAAAAGAAATGGGACAAATATCTTCCATGGGCTTATGAATTGGCTCAGAAAACCCACAAAGCAGTTATGTTGTTTCCCATTGCCTTCCACATGGATCGTGCGGAAGCGATGTGGAGCGACCGTCACCAAATGACAGAAATAGTAAAATTCAGAAAGGAAAAATATCCTGAGAACACTCATTTTTCCTATGTCAATGCTGCCACAAGTTCCAGGTTGGAGGCTCATCCACAACGGGTTTTCTGGTCAGGATTACAAACCTATTCAGACATCATTGAAGTTGTAAAAGAAATCAAAGACCATAAAATTAAAGGTATAGCCTCCCATGCTAGCCTGGATCTCTTTGGATATTCAATAGGTTCATTCCTTTCCATGATTATCAAAATGGCAAATCCTTATCATTTTTTTACTCAATCCAAGGTCTTTTGTTTTTGTGGTGGGATGACTATTGACCGGATGTTTCCGATTTCAAAATATATCATGGACTCTCAGGCAACCATTAAAATGCAATCTGTTTTTACAGAGTTATTAAGCTCTGATTTTAAGTTCGACAATCGATTGAAACATTACCAGGATGATGTACTTCATCCTCAGGAAAGCTGGTTCAAAAAAATGCTTAGGTATAATTATTTCCAACGGGAAAGGGAGGAACGAATTCAAGATATTCATTCTCAGATAAAGGCTTATGTATTGGAAAAAGACAGTGTTGCTCCACCTATAGAAGCCTTGAATACACTACAGGGCGGTTACAGGAACATTAATGTAGAGGTTGAAATCCAGGATTTTCCGTTTGAGTATTCTCACATGGTTCCATTTCCATTGACGCATAAGCACAAGGCTGAAATAACAAAGGCTTTTCATCAGTTTACAAAGTCTGCCAGTGATTTCTACTCCCAATCATCAGGAGAAAATAGAGAGGAAAAGTCTGAAAAGCAGGAGAATTAGATCCATGGTTCTGTTTTTTTGGAGTTCAATATGCGGATTACGAGATGCTGTGCCGGATAAGTGTTGTTAGGTGACCGCTTCGGGATGCAGGATTCAGGTATTTTGCATTTTTTAGCTTACCAACCAATCTTTAAAATCTTTCACACGATCCCGGCTTACGGTAATTTCTTCCTGAGGTTGAAATTCAAGATCTACTTTATAGTAAGGCGAAGTATGAATGTTCTTAATATAATCGGAATTGATAATAAACTGCCTGTTGGCTCGGAAAAACTTTTTATCATCCAGAATATCTTCCAGTTCATCCAACGTAAAATCTGATGGATAAGAGCGTTCCTCCGTCTGAAGATATACAATCTTATTTTCACTGAAAAAGCAGCTTATTTCGTGTGTCTGAACGATTTTCAGGTTGTATCCTATTTTCACTAATACTCTTGAAAGAATAGATTTTTCTTTTCTGATCAATTGTTTGATATCCTGAGAGCCAATGTCATTATTGGAAGGAATAAAGGATTTGAATTTCTCAATTGCCCCTGAAAGATCTTCTTCAAGAATTGGTTTTAGCAGGTAATCTATACTATTTAATTTAAAAGCTTTTAGGGTGTACTGATCAAATGCAGTTGTATAAATGATAAAGCCTTTTGTTGGGACTTTTTCAAAGATATCGAATGACAGTCCGTCTCCAAGAACAATGTCTGAAAAGATCAGCTGTGGATGTTCGTTTTCAGAAAACCAGGTGATGCCTTCTTCTACTGATTCTATTTTAGCAACCACCTCAATATCAGTAAAATTACTTAACATTCTCTCTAGTTTCCTTGAAGCAGGTTTTTCATCTTCGATAATGACTGTTTTGATCATTGAGCTTATAGTTTTAGTTTTAAAATCCGGGAAATAAAATTAGATAAAAAATAGTCAGGTTTAAAAATCAATTGTTTTTTTATTTTTCGCTGCTTCTTTTTCAATGATTTCTTGTTCCCACTCGTCATTAAAAATAAATAAGGACATTGCTTTCATCACCAGAATGAGTCCCCAGATTCCTAAAAATAAGTGTCCTCCGAATATCTGGTAACGCATTTCATCATTAAACCAGTCATCTCCAATAATAATTACAGATATAATTCCAAACCACATTAGGCTTTTATAGAATTTTTTCAATTGCTGAACTCTGTTGTATGCTCTGTTGTACGTTGTATTTTCCATGATATATTATTTTTTGAGTTATTATAATGTTTTGATTTTTCCTTTTTCTTCAGCCATCAGTTCTTTGATCTTTTTCTCTTCCCAGCTTTTTCCGATTCCGAATACATTCACAGCGTGAAAAGCAATCCCGATTCCCCAGCCCAACATTGGCCATAAAAACCATAAATATCCGGGAGAAGTCATAAGATTCAGAAAAGCTAAAAAGGAAATTACGATACAGTAAGAAGTAATGTTTCCATAGAACTCTTTTAGTTCTTTTACTCTTTTAGATGCTCTTTCGTAAGCGGTTGTTTCTTTATTAAAAGTTTCCATTTTTTTATTTTTTAAAGGTTGATTTGTTTTTCTTGAGTCAAATGTATGGCGGAAAAGAGCCTCAAATCAATTTTATATGACCGAACGGTAGATTATGCTACCCGAATGGTAGAAAATACAGATGTAATGAATTTTTATTGATTTGAAATTGGGATTACTTTTAATACTGGTTGTTGGAAAACACGAGGGCGCAAAGGAATAAAAAAGAATGATGTTTTAAGGCGCAAGAAAATCGAAGATTTTTAGCAAGCGTATATTTTAAAGGGAATATTCTATATCTGTGTGGTTATAAAAAATTTAACACAAAGGAGACACAGGCTTATATACTGATTACAAATAATTTACCTGTACGTCTATCATTGAATAGTGTAAAAGAATGCTTGTGAATTAAGAATATCAGTAGATAAACGGAATGAGTTTCTTTGTAGTTTTTCTGTATTGGATATATTCTTCTCCAAATTGTTCTACAAGAGCCTGCTCTTCTATTTTAATTCTGTAGGCAAAGGCTAAAAACGGAGGAACAAAGGCAAAGATCAATGAAAGCCAATTATTGAGATATAATCCAAGTCCTAATGAGGTAAGCAGGGAAAAAGCGTAGGACGGATGTCTTAAATACTTATAAAAGCCTTCTTTTTTAATTTGATGATCTTCTTTAATGGTCACATCTACGGTAAAATATTTCCCTAAAGATCTGATAATAATGAAACGGAAAATAATTCCGATCAGAATAAGAGCTTCTCCAAAATACATAATCCAATTTCCATGGGCTATCGGCAGTATTGACAGATTGGAACTTGTTACTGCTGCTGCAATAGAAAAAGGGATGGCCAGCCACAGAATATTGAGGGTAGATTTATCCTTTCCTTTTTTATCTTCTTTGCCTGATTTCAGCATGTTTTTGTAAAGAAACTCACTGAGAAACCATGCAATCATAGATATTATAAACAGAATTTCTAAAGCTTTCATTTTGACTGATTATAAAAGTTTTATAGTGTATGAATCTCTTCAAAAGTATCCCGATATATGGTTTTTAAAAATCTTTTTTCCGATATCTTATTGTCCTACAAGTCCTTCTTTTCTTTTTCCATAATCTCCCGGATCTTCTTTTCTTCCCAGTTCTGCAGATAGCTGTTTTTCGAAAGAAAAACAACCGCGCCATGGGCTACCAGCCCTATTCCCCAGAAGGTAAGCGTAAAGAAATTTTTGAACTCAAAATAGCTTTCTCCGGGCTTTAGATTAGCACAGTTATACACAACAATCATTGCATTTACAGCAATATAAACAAATAAATGGGCATAAAAACCTCTTAATCGCTCAACATATCTTTTAGCTCTTTGATATTGAATATCATTTTCGTTAAATGTTTCCATCATTTTTATTTTTTTGATTGTTCATTATTTCGCGGATCTTTTTTTCCTGCCAGGATTCTCCTACCCCAAATACCTGGAAAGCATGAGAAGCAACTCCTATTCCCCAGCCCAATACCGGAAACCAAAACCAGTGAAATGAGCTTTTAGTAAAGAAGTTTATAAAGATCAAAAAGGGAATAACAATACAGTAAGAAATCAGGTTGATATAAAAATCTTTGATCTCTTTCATTCTCTTCTGTGCTTTTTTGTAGGCTTTAAAGTCATCATCTTGTTTTTTACTGACAATATTAGGCTTATTGACTAACATCGGAAGTTTTACTTTAAAGTAGTCTTCAGATTTTTCAATGAAAACATTTCTTTTGGTAAGCAGGGAATACCGCTGTACAATATTAGCCAACCCGATTCCTGAACTTTCTTTGATCTGTTCTCTTACCTGTAAATTATTCTCAATACAAAGGATATCATTTTCGGCAAAGACTCTAATGACCAATGGCTTTGATGAGGTTGCAAAATTGTGTTTGATACAGTTTTCTAAGAGAAGCTGTAAGGACAGAGGTACTACATATTTTTTATAGTCTTCTTTTTTAACATCAAAAGTAAAATCGACACTATCTTCGAATCTTGTTTTTAAAAGATCACAATACGTTTTTGCAAATTCTATTTCATCCTCTACTGTTACCAGCTCTTTATCTTTTTGTTCAAGTACATAACGGTAAATCTTTGACATTGAAGCGGTAAACTTTTGTGCCTGCTGTGGATTTTCGTCAATCAGTGAACTTAAAACATTTAAAGAATTAAAAAGAAAATGTGGATCCAGCTGGTTTTTTAAACTTTCAAACTGGGCATTGGCAGACTTTGCAATCAACTTCTGCTCCACAACTTCTTTTCTGGAAGTCTTCTTCAGTTCCTGCATAAAATTCTTAGCGTGAAGAAAAGCAGAAACAAGCAATGCAATATTGATGGTAAACCAGTTGGCAAAATTATATTTACCGGAAAAATATTCTTCCGTAGTAGATGCTTTCTGAATCAATACAAAATTGACGTAATTACAAAAATAGACCAATATAATATTGACGATAATTACGGAAACAATACTGATTACAGCTCTTTTGGAGGTTTCATCCGACCAAGGAAACCTTTTGTTGAGGAATCTATTGAGCAGTCCATTTCCGCCTCCCAGCACAAAAGTATAAAGAAGTGAAATAAGTATGGTCAGTACAAAGTTTTCCAGGTTTTTCTCATCTGTAAAGGCAAAAAAGAAAAACATAGAGACAATGAATGAAATCCCAAACATTGTTATAATATCCTTACGTTTCATGATTCGTTTTCTTGGTTCAAAAATAGCTTTTATTAAAGGTATCAAAAATTATTTCTTACCGAAGGGTTAGTTTTTATCCCTGAATCGCATGTATTAATTGAATTGAATAAAAACCTAACTAGTCCATGAATTGAAAGGAAATCAGAATTGATAACTGATTCCGAAAGGCTTATAGAGTAGGAAATATCAAAAAACTAAACATGAAAAAACAAAGCAGATTAAAAAAGCACCGCGTATAGTGCTCTTTCTTTTTGATGTTGAATCTAGATTGGGTTCTCTTTTCATTAGAACAAAAAACCTCCACAATGTGAAGGTCAATTAAATTACTTTGTATTTTCAGTGGACAAACTCATAAAGTATTCTGCTTCTCTCTTTCCCCAATTCGGATCCAAAGATGTTTTAGGTTTAAAAGTATTAAATTTTGCGATTGCTTCTTTGAACATTTCTATTCCTTTGGTCTTACTTCCTCCATACTGTTCAGGAGTAAAATAAACATCCTCTGCTTTTATAAGGGCAATTCTTGGATTTAATGGATCTAATTTTTCAGCTCTAGTAAGCTCTTCTGAAGCCCTTGCACCATCTGTCATGAAACGTTGCTGCGGGTTAACCATCATTCTTAAAGAATAAGCCATCTTTTTCAACAGGTGAATTTCAGCATTATCTCCTCCCGCAAGACTTTGTGCAGTACCCAGGTATTTTTCAGCCTGTGATGCTACCCCATCCAAATCTTGTGTATTTCCATTTCTCATCATAACCCTTCCTTTTTGAATCTGTGAAAATGCAGCATAATATGGAGGAAGCCATTGTGAGCTTTCTTTACTGCCTATTCTCTGGAAATCATTAGACAATGTTTGAAAGTCTTCAGGAGTTTTACAGGTTTCTATTTTTGCAATTTTTTCAGCCATTATTTTTTCATAATCTGTCTGTGCAAAAGCAGTTAAGCTAATTAGAACTAAAGCAAAGCTTAAAAGGTATTTTTTCATGATATCAAATTTTAAAAGTTGGTTGATTGTTTATTCGAAGTTATGTTTTTATAAATTATTATTGATGGCATCTTCTGTTTTATCGACTCCAAAACTGAAAAAGGCACCTACAAAGACAAAAGTATTTACCGGAGGAACTACAGCTGAACTTCTTGATCCGTCTGTTGAAAAATTGTATCCATATACATTTTTAGATCCAAGAACATTTGAAATACTTAACACAAACACTGTAAATGATTTTGCGTCTTTTTTTCCGATACTGGGAACATAATTAAAGCTAATATTCAAAGCATTGTAATCTTTAAGCCTGCCTTCATTTCTGGTATAATTAATGGTTTCTCCATTTTTCATTTCTGTCGCAATATCATAATATGGGCGACCTTTGGCATAGGTATAGGATAAGTTTACCCCTAGTTTCCATTCTGGAATGAATCTTTTCACCACTGCCGAAAGAGTATGCTCTGCAGCAAAACCTGGCTTTAAGCTTACCGGATAATTGATGAAGTCTCTTTTTGAGTCCAAGAAGGAATAAGTAATCCAGTAATCTATATTTTTAAATGTCTTTTTATTGTCTCTCCAAAACAATTCCAGGCCTTTTGCATATCCGTAACCATCATTATTGAGAGCTGTCTGAATCTGTTGGCTTTGTTGATTCCCTGGCAGGATATTATAGGTTTTAATAAGCTGGTCATATTTTTTATAAAAGGCTTCAAAACGCAGACTTCTTCCTTCTGAGCTTCTTAAAAGCTGAAAAATATAGTGTTGTGATTTCTGAAACCCCAAGTCAGCAGGCCCATTGATGTATTTACTTTCCGGATTCTGATAAAAAATTCCATACGCTACATTGGTAGTCCATTTATCGGAAAGTCTGTATGCCAGTGCAAAACGAGGTGCTATATTACTTTTACCCAAGTAAGATGAATTTTCTGCTCTCACCCCGATCTTTGCAGACAAAGCGTTACTGAACCCCAGATCTGTTTCTATAAATGCTGAAGAAATCAAGTCTTTATAATGTTTCTGAACACTTTCAAAATTGAGATTTTCATTGGTATTATTTAATTCAAACCCACCTCTTAAAGCACTGATTTTATTAATCTTTCTTTCAAGAACTGTTTTGAAGTTTATGTAATTTCCATCCGTTAATAATTGGCTATAATTATCTTCTACCCCTTTGGTTTCTGTAGAAAAATTAAGATCTGATCGGTTATAAGAGTAAGATCCGCCTACATTTAGTAGATATTTTCCAAATTTTTGTCTGAAAGAGAGATTATGATACATGGTTTTACCTTTTAATCTCACCAGCCCAAATTCGTATCCCGGTTCCAGACTTTCTGTTTTTACGCCCATTTTATTGGTATTAAACATTCCATAATATTTAAAAAAACCTCCTGATTTCGTTTTGAATCTAAAATTTACATCTCCATTCAATCCCTGTGGGGCATCAATAAAGTCCGTATTAAAATTGAAAACCTTCTGCATCAGGCTTAGTAGAGAATATCCTGCTGAAGCACCGTATGAGTAATTTTTTTGTTCGCCTAATTTTTGAAATCCACCACTCAAAAAAATAGGAGAAACACCAAAGTTGTAAGAGCTCTGATCCGGAAGATCAACACTTTCCAACATCAATGCTCCTGAAAGGGCCTGTCCATATAATGCTGAATATCCACCACTTGAAAAAATATTTCCTTTAAAAAGTGAAGTATTGAACTGATCTCTTCCTGCAATCCCGGGAACAGAATTCGAAAAATAATTATTGATAAGACTTCCATCCATAAAAATCTTAGATTCGGAAGCCGTACCTCCTCTGATGAAAAGTCCCTCAGACTCTCCTACTTTTTGCACACCGGGAAGATAGGTTAAAGCTGATGTTATCTGCCCGTCTGCTCCTGCTGTGGTATAAATATCAAGAGGTGTAAGTAAAGCTGTTGCCCTTTTCCTGTCACTAGCCTCTATAGAACCCGCAGAAACCACTACCGCATCAATTTCACTGATCTGCTCTTTAAGATCTGTATTAACTACAACATCCTGATTTTCAATAGTAATTTCTTTTTCAATTTCTTCATATTTGGGATGGGTGAAAGTTATTTTATGACTTCCTTTTTCTGTAGTATTGAAAGAGAAATTCCCCTGCGCATCGGTAGTTGCTCCATCATAAGTATCTTTTAGAGTAACATTTACTTCATTTACTCCTTTATTTTTAAAGGTTACTTTTCCTGAAATCTTTATCTGGGAATATCCCAAGGTAAAAGTTATCAGCGCTATTAGAAAAAGTATTTTATGTCCTTGTGTTTTCATGGTTATTAATTTCTGGATCAAAAGTACTATGACAAATACCTTTCTGTAAAAAAAATATTACTGAAAGGTATTCTTTGGTTACTGAATGGTAAAAAAGAAGGAAGCAGGAAGTTACTTTTAGGCGGAATTACTGACATTCACTACCAAAGCAATTGATTTTAAAAGACATATGCTTGTTCTTTGTGACTTTCATAACTTCCAGCTTCAAGCTTTCTGCTTGAATTTAATTACTGAATCGGGATACAGAAATCCACCATCATCTTTCCCTCCGGATGCTCTTTAAAGTTGGTATGATAGATCTCGAACGGGAACGTTCTTCTCATAGAATAATTGTGCTCATTCATCCATAAAAATAAGGATACCCAGCATTGTTCAAAATCGTTGAGGGTGACTTCTCCACTTCCTACAATAAATTTTCCGGGTTCTATTGTTTCTGAAAAAACTTCTCCTGTTGGTTCTTCCAGTTTTTCATCTAAAAGCATACAGGCATGAATTCTTACCTTATCTGGTGGGGTTACTTTAAAACTGTCATGATAGACAGAAATCATTTTTACATTTTCCTGAGGAAACAGCTGTTTTTTTTTAGCCCAGTCTACCAACACATTGTAAGAAGGCTCTACCCCGGCAATTCCAAGGCTCATTACTGCAGCCAGATTCATTTCCGGCATTTCTTTTACTTCAATTTTTAAATTCATTGTTGTCCAATTTAATAGGTTTTCAATAGTGCAAATGTATTGGCTGAAAACCGTATCAATTTGTCCGTTCTTGCTTTGTGTTTGTAAAATCTTGTGAAATGCTTCGGGAGCTGTTTTACGGAATTCTGAAGGTGGTAATCCGTAATATTTTTTAAAGGTTTTGCTGAAAACGGAGTGATTTGAAAAGCCAAGATCCAGGTAAATTTCCTTGATCTCCATATCTTTTTTTACTGCCAAAAGAAAGGCACTTTTTTCTATTTTTTTCCTGATAATATAGTTCTGAAGGGTTTCTCCTGTGATCAGTTTGAATATTCTGTGAAAATGAAACGGCGAATAGACACTCATCTCTGCCATTTTTTCCAGGGAGAGATCAGCGTCGAGGTTCGCATCGATATATTGTATGGTTTTTACAATCCGTTTTTTATATGCTTCCAAAATAAAAGATGTAGGAGGACAAAGGTATTGATCCTGAGTTTAGTTCAGTTGTCTTTTATTGCTAAATAATGATACATTCTTTTTTTAGATGCAAAGGTTTGTTTTCATAACGTTGTATTTTTAGAAGGCTAAGATGGAATCAACTTCGTTGATTTGACGAAGCGAATGAATAGCTAACGCTTCTTTTTACAAGATAAGAAACTGATTATCTTTTATTTATTTAATTATTTTTTTATTTCAATTCTTTATCTTTTCTCATCGCGAAGTATATGCAACAGCTGCCAATTACTGCTAAAACAGCTCCTAAGATGAAAGGAGCACCGCTATAAGTAATCAGTGAACGTGGAGAGGTAAAATAAGCAAAGACCCAGGTCATCAGCAATGGCCCGAAAATAGAAGTTAAACTGAGAATACTGGTAAGCCCGCCCTGTAATAATCCTTGTTGATTATCCGGTACTTTTGAGGAAATCATTGCCTGAAGTATGGGAGATGCCATTCCGCCAAGGGCATAAATCGCGATGACCACAAACATCATCCAGCCTTTATTGGCAATTCCGAATAACAGCATGCTTAGACAAAAGAACGCCAGGAAAATAATAACGGATTTCTTCTGTCCCAGTTTATTGATAAACAAACCAATCAATCCTCCTTGAAAGATAACCATCAACAGTCCCAGAAATCCCATTGAATAGCCTATCATGTCTTCTTTCCAATTGAATTTATCCATCACATATACACTCCATGAGCTTTGTACGGAATGTCCTGCCAAAGCAATCAGAATAAAGGCTACGATAAATGCAGGAGCTAATATTTTTTTATTCATGCTTTTCATCACCCCTATAGGATTGGCCGTTTTCCAGGAAAATGGGCGGCGATTACTTTCTGATAATGATTCCGGCAGGACAAAAAATCCATAGACAAGGTTAAGCAAGCTTAATCCGGCGGCGGCATAAAAAGGGATTCTTTCGCCGTATTGTCCGAGAAATCCACCGATCAGAGGGCCAATAATCATTCCTACTCCAGCCACTGCACTCATAATTCCAAAATACTGACCTCTTTTTTCAGGCGTGCTGATATCTGAAATATATGCCGCTGCTGTTGTCATACTTGATCCCATAATTCCGTTGATAATTCTTCCTACAAAGAGCCATGCAATATCAGGGGCCAATGCTAGAATGAGATAATCTATTCCGAGTCCCAAAAGTGAGCATAATAGTACAGGTCTACGTCCATATCGGTCGCTTAATCCTCCCAAAACGGGAGCAAACAGAAACTGCATTAAAGCATATACGGATATAAACCACCCGATATACTGAGCGGTGATGCTTATGTTATCTGCGTTGGACAATTTTGTAATCAGAGTTGGTAGTACAGGTCCAATGATTCCTATTCCAATGATATCGATCAGGACTGTGATATAGATAAAGGTTAGCGCGTGTTCTTTTTTTCCAGGCATAAAATTGCTTTATGGGTGAATTGATAATTTATCATTTAGCTGTACTGGCATTCATCAGATTTTTAATCACCTGTGACAGATAGTTAAAATTCTGATTGATAAAGAAATGGTTTCCGTTGACAATCTGACATTCGCATTCTGCTTCCGTATAATTAGCCCAGTTTCTTATATTCAGTGCGTATTTTTCGCTTTTTCCCATTACTGCATAAATGGGAGTCTGTATTTTTATATTGGGAACCTGATTGCTTTTGTTCTCCAGAAGACTGAAGTCGCCTCTCAAAACAGGCTCAAAAAAGTCTAATAATTCTTCATATTGCATCACCTCATCGGAAATTCCACCCAGTTTTCTTACTTCAGTAAAAAACTCTGTTTTGGGTAGATGGGCAATAGGATTGGTTTCTTTAATTCCCGGGCCCGGATATCCTGTTGCTACAAAATGGATGGGGGCATCACCCTCTTTTTCCATTGCATGACAAATTTCAAATCCCAATATTGCTCCCATACTGTGCCCATACATCAGATAAGGGACTTCTTTCTGTCTGGCTTTTTTTATCTGTTCCAAGACATCTGCAACTGCTTCCTGCTTATTTTTTAAAGGCGGTTCTGACATTCGGTCACCTCTCCCCGGAAGTTCCGGAGTTTCTACCTGAAAATGGGATTGCAGTGCATCTATTAAAGGACGGAAGGAGTTTCTGTCTCCGCCGGCATAGTGCAGTAAAAATATCTGAGGTTTTGATAATGTTCTGTTCATAAGTTTTTATTTTCTATTGCTACATTAAAAGCATGGGAGACCGTAATCTCCCACTCTTTTTTATTTTCCCACTGTTTGATTGATGATATTAATAATCTCTTCTTCTTTTTCCAGCATAAACTGGTGGGCTGCTTCAATAGGATATACTGATAGCAGCTTCTGATCTCCTATGATTGAGTCTACATTGTTATAAGTACAATCCATCATATAATTGTTAAATGATTCGTCAAATCCTTCTCCTCCCAGCATTGCTTTTAATAAAACTACTTTTGTAAAGCTAAGGGTATCAGAAATATGTTCTCTGGCAATGGTAAATTCTGCCGACATAAAGCTTTTCGTAGCAATAAAATGGCTGTGGTCTACAGGAACCTCCAATTTGCTGCTCAATTCTTCATCAGACGGGAATGAAAGGAAACTTTCTAATTTCTGATCTGAAGCATAGAAAATGGTATCCAACAGATAGACTTTAATCTTTTGACAACCTTGTTTTTCCAGTTGAGAAGCAATTTCCAGCGCAATGGTTCCTCCCAAAGACCAACCCAGTAAAATATATTCTTCCTGCTGCGTCTCTTTCTGTATCTGAGTGATATGATCCAGATAATATCCTGCCAGTTGATGCAGATTATCAATCTTTTCTTCATGGTACAGGTTATAAGAATCCACGCCATAGCAATCGTAGTTTGTTTTCAGCTGTTCTGCCAGAGACTGATATACCTCGCTTCCTCCGTTTCCTGGATGAATAAAGAATATATTCGGATTATTATTCACGGCATTCAGAATGGATACTGTTCTGTATTCTTTGCCATATTTTCCTATAAGAGCAGCGAGTTTACTGATGGTTCTTTCTTTGAAGACATCTACAATCTTCACTTTCACATCCAATATCTGTTGGATTCTGCTAATCAGCTTTATCGCCATGATACTGTTTCCGCCTAACCTGAAGAAATCATCATGAATGCTGATGGATGCAGAATCAACAGCTAATACTTCTCCATAGATTGCTGCAATCTGTCTTTGAAGCTCATTTTCCGGAGCGGCATATTCTGATATGCCTATAAATTCTGGTTCAGGCAATTGTTTCCTATCTAACTTACCGTTAATGGTTAATGGTAAAGCTGTTAAATGAACAAAAACATTAGGAACCATATACTCCGGAAGTGATTTCATCAGGAATTCTGATATTTGGTGCGGATCAATGACCGGATCGGAAACATAATATCCCACAAGGTGTTTCATATTTCCTTTGTCTTCTTTCACCAGAACGGCTACCTGACGAATTCCCGGATATTGAAGCAGGGTATTTTCAATTTCACCTAATTCTATTCTATGCCCGCGGATCTTCACCTGGAAGTCATTTCTTCCCATATATTCCAGATCTCCGTTAGCCAGTCTGCGCACTAAATCCCCTGTTCTGTATAAACGGTTATTTTCACCTCTATCTTTCTGATCTTTTGTCTGGTATGGGTTTACCATAAAGCGTTCTTCAGTAAGTTCCGGTCTGTTCAGATACCCTCTGGCAATACCTGCTCCACCAATATACAGCTCTCCTACCGCTCCTGTTGGTACAGGACGATATTGAGCATCAAGAACGTATAAAGTTGTGTTGACGATTGCTTTACCAATATTCAATGGATTTTTATCTACTTTATAATCATGAAGTGTCGCACAGACTGTCCCTTCTGTTGGCCCGTATTCATTGATAAGCGTAATATTTTCAATGTTTTTATTCAAAATCGGGAAACTTTCTCCTCCTGCATGGATTAGTTGTAAGCTTGTTCCGTTATCTACAATTTCCCTCAACAATACTGGCGGAATAAAGGAAACTTCTATGGTATTGGCTTTAATATAATCATTAAGCTCATTCACTGAAGTTCTAAGCTCGTTACTATACAACCAAAGGGTATTTCCGTTACATAAAGACGGGAATGTCTCATATACAAAGGCATCAAATACATAATTGGAGTACACCCCTACATTCTTATATTTTTCAAGCTGATGAGCTTCTTTCATAGCATCGATCAGATTGATAACTCCCTTATGCTCAATCATTACTCCTTTCGGAAGTCCTGTCGTTCCGCTGGTGTAGATCACATAGGCTAAATTCTCTGAAGTGGCGTGAGTAACAGGGTTATGATTATCTGCTGCTGCCAATTTATCTATTATTCCTTTATCATTTAATGAAACCAAATTCACTTCTAAAGGAACTTCACTGAATTTCTCTCTTACTTCTTCCTGAATAAGAATCACCTCAGCTCCCGTATCTTTTAAAATATGGTTTATTCTGTCTGCAGGATATGACGGATCCATTGGCACATACGCTGCTCCGGCTTTTAATACGGCAAGAATGGCCATCAGCATATCTTCTGAGCGTTCAAGACATAATGGTACAAGATCATCCGGCTGAAGCTGGTATTCTTTGATAAGATAATTGGACAATTGATTGGCTCTTTCGTTCAGTTCTTTATAGGATAGTTTCACTTCCTGATATACCAATGCTATCTCATCAGGTGTTTTGGCAACCTGAGATTCAAACTGTTGATGAATTGTATTCTTGTCCTGATATGCTTTTCGGTTATCATTCCAAATCTCTGTGATCTGTCTGTTCTCTGTTTCTGAAAGAAGAGAAATCTCTCCTATTGTAAGACCATCAGCATCGAATTTTCCAAGCTGTACAATCTGACTTAACAGGTATTGATACGTTTCTGCTATGCGGTTTATCGTTTCTTTTTTAAATAAAGAAGTGGCATAGTTGAAAGACATCTGAATCCCTTCAGGGCTCTCATTAATCATGGTCGTCAGATCAAATTTAGCAGCCTGGTAGTCTACATCTCCATCAAAAGGAAGGAAAACAGGTTCTTCTTCCTGAGCTACAGCATCACCACCATTGCTTGTTTGAAGGCCAAACATCACCTGGAAAACCGGATGTCTTGAGGTATCCTGTTCTACGCCCAGTTCTTCCACCAGTTTTTCAAATGGAAGATCCTGATGAGCCTGAGCATCTGTCACAGATTTTGAAACCTGTAGAATGAAATCCTTAATATTTTGTTGAGGATCTATTTTTTCTCTCAGCGCTAATGTATTTACAAAGAAACCGATAAGGTCTTCAAGACCTGCATAATGACGGTTAGCGATAGGGCTTCCTACTATAATATCTCCCTGTCCTGAATAAGTAGAAAGGGTTAGATAATAACCGCTCAACATGACATTGTATAAACTTACTCCAAGGTTTTTAGAAATGTCTTTCAATCCAAGCGCTGTTTCTTCAGGGATATTAAATCTAATGGTATCTCCCTCATAAGAAATCTCAGCAGGTCTATGGAAATCTACCGGAAGGTCTAAGCTCTGATAGTCATCCAGTTTTGTTTTCCAGTAGTTAATCTGGTTATCAAGACGTTCCCCTGTAAGATAGTTTCGCTGCCATAAGGCAAAATCCTTGTATTGAATCTTTAATTCAGAAAGTTGCGGCTGTTCTCCTCCGGCAATGGCATGATAAGCTTCAGCCACTTCTTTCAGGAATATGTCTGTAGACCACCCATCAAATGCAATATGGTGAATAACTACTGAAAGATAGCTGATATTCTGTAATGTGAAGATATTGATTGCGACCGGAATCTCTTCTTCCAGGCGGAATACTTTATGAGCACTTCTGTTCACTAATTCCTCCAGTTCTTCTCTGCTTTCTGCGGCTATAGTCTTTATTTCCGGAAGAAGATCGGTAACGACCTGATAGCCTACTCCATTTTCTGTAGTCAGAATAAATGTACGAAGTACTTCATGGCGTTGGATTACTGTCTCTAAAGCTTTGCATAAAGCCCAAATATCAGTTTTTGTGCCTAGAGTAACCGTCATTGGAATGTTATAAGCACTGCTTCCGCCTTCATAGGATTCTATAAACCAAAGCCTTTCCTGGGCAAAGGACAATCTCTGTTCTTCTAATGAATCTACTTTTGAAGGAAGGATGGTTATTTGATCTTCCCCGGTATTTCCCATTAAAGCGACTGATAAAGAGGCCACTGTTTTATGATTGAATATCATAGCAACATTAGCCTGCATATCTAATGTCAACCTAATCTTACTGATAAGTTTTATGGCCATGATACTGTTTCCTCCCATTCGGAAGAAATCATCATGAATGCTAATACTTTTGGGGTTAATTCCTAATACTTCACCATAAATCTGGCACAGGTTTTCCTGCAGTTCATTTGTTGAAGCGGTATACTCACGACTTCCTTTTAATTCAGGTTCCGGTAACTGTTTTCTGTCCAATTTTCCATTAAGGGTAACAGGTAATGTTTTTAAGTGTACAAAAATACCCGGCACCATATATTCCGGTAGTGTAGCGGACAGGAATTCTGACAATTGTTCATCATTCAATTCACTATCAGAAACATAATATGCTACAAGATACTTTACTCCCGCATTGTTTTCTTTAGCCAATACTGCTACCTGGCGGATATCGGAATGTTTTACCAGGGCATTTTCAATTTCTCCAAGCTCGATACGGAAACCACGAACTTTCACCTGGAAGTCATTTCTACCCAGATATTCTATATTTCCACCGGACACCCATCTTACTAAATCACCTGTTTTGTATAGGGTTCCGTTATACTTTTCTTTCTTTTCTTGATCTGTCTGGAATGGATTCTTAACGAAACGCTCTTCCGTCAGTTCCGGTCTTTTCAAATATCCTCTGGCAACTCCTACACCGCCTATGTATAGTTCTCCCACCCCGCCGATAGGAACCGGATGTAAGAATTTATCCAGTACATAGACTGCTGTATTGGCAATTGGCTGCCCAATCAATACATTCTGAATAGCAGGATCATTACAGTCATAATACAGAACATCTACGGTAGCCTCAGTTGGCCCGTAAAGATTGTGAATTTCAGCGTGATTCATTAGTCTTCGTGCATCCTGTACCTGTTTTAGCGTTAAGGCCTCTCCACTACAGAAGATATATCTCAGACTTTTCACCATAGACTGTAATTCTTCTTTGATGTCTAATGTTTCTTCGAAGGCACTTAACATAGACGGAACAAAGTGTAGAACAGTTACATTGGCCTTTTGAATAACTTCAGCTAAGTATTCGGGGTCTTTGTGCCCTTCCGGACGTGCAAATACGATACATGCTCCATAGAAATGAGCCCAGAATAATTCCCAAACGGAAACATCAAATGTATAAGGTGTTTTCTGCAGGATATTATCTGTTGGCACTAAAGGATAGGTATCATTCATCCAGACAATACGGTTCACCACACTTGTATGCTCTACCATTACTCCTTTTGGAAGTCCTGTGGTTCCGCTGGTGTAGATGACATAGGCAAGATTGTCCGGTTGAATAGCTGTTACGGGATTAGAGTGATCTTCTTTTTCAACGATCTGTTTGAATGAGGTATTATTTAAAGAAACAACATCTACATTCATATCCTGTAATTTCTCTGCTGTACTTTCCTGGGCCAATATAATTTTGGCTTTGGTATCGGACAGGATGTATTCTATTCTGTCTACCGGATAAGAAGTATCCATTGGAACATAAGCTGCTCCGGCTTTCAATACAGCAAGAACTCCAATCATCATGTTTTCTGAACGTTCTAAGCATAAAGGTATTAAGTCATCCGGCTGAATGTCATAGACTCTGATAAGGTAATTGGCCAAACGGTTTGCACGCTCATTCAATTCAAGGTATGAAATTTTCAGATCCTCATACACTAAGGCAATATTATCCGGAGTTTTCAAGACCTGATCTTCAAATAGACTGTGAATTGTTTTATCTGAAGGATAAGCCAATTGAGTATCATTCCAGGCAAGCATCTGCTGCCATTGACTTTCTGAAATATAAGAAAGAGCGTCGGAGGTCATTTCAGGGTTATCAAGAAGCTGGTTCAGGATAATTTCCATTCCATCCATCAGCTGCATCATGGTTTTATTTTCAAAAAGAACGCCTTCATAGTTCAATTTCAACAATACGCTTTCTCCCTGTTCTGAAGCCATTATTCCTAACGGATAATCCAGTTTTTCCACTGAATCTTTAAATACAAAGCCTAATTCATTACTTCCTTCTCCTTTTGGTACAGGATAGTTTTCATATACAAATAAGCTGCTGAAAATACGACGTCCTTCCTGGTGAAGCTCTGCAAGATTGATATCACTATGGGTATTCAGATCACTGATCCTGTTTTGAATTTCCATGATACGATCTATGATGCGGCCATCTTCATGATTCACAATTAACGGTAAGGTATTGATGTACAATCCTGCTGAGGATTCTATACCATCCACCGGTAAACTTCTTCCTGAAACAGTAGTTCCCACTACGGTTGTCTGCAATCCACTGTATAGTTTTAACTGGCTGTGCCATAAGTATTGCAATACAGCATTTACCGTTAATCCATGAGCTTTTGTGAAGTCTTTCAGATTATGGTATCTGTCTCCGCTTATCAATAGGGTTACCTTCTGGTGATCTTTGATATGACGGTATGTTCCTAAATCGATCTGTCTTTGATCTTCTTTGACAAGGCTTTTCAGGTCTTCCTGATCTTCAAGAAGGGTCATGTATTGATCCCAGAAGCTACGGCCTGCTTTTTTGTTGATCTGTAAATATTTCTGACTTGCTGCATATGCATGATCTACCGACAGGATATATTCTTCATTATTAAGCTGGCTCAGATATGCCTCATGAACACTATTCATCATGACAGGCATGCTCCAGCCGTCCAGTATCGCATGGTGGTTACTGAATAAACAGCTGTAATATTCTTCATTTCGTTTGAAAAGATAGACTCTGAACAGGTTTCCTTTGGTAAGGTCATAGCCTTCAAAACGATCATTATGAGTGATTTCCTTGATCAATTCTTCCTGTGCTTCTTCAGACAGGGTACTGATATCCTGATATCTCCAGTCTAATTTTCCTTCTTTATCTATAACCTGTACAATTTCTCCATTCCAGTCGAATCTGACTCTCAGGGATGGATATTGTGCCTGAGTTAATTTCCAGGAATTTTTTAGTTTTTCTGTATCTATTTTAGCCTGATATTCCCACATCAATTGTACTCTGTAAGCATCATCTGTTTCTCCCTGGTTCAGAGCGTGATACACGAATCCTTCCTGTAAACTGTTGGCCAGATACACGTCTTCTATTTCTCCTTTCTCCTGAATCGTTGAAAGCTGCGCTTTTTCCACTACATGATCTACATCTGATGCTGTAAGGTAGCTTCTATTCTCTTCTGAAAGGTTCTTAATAATGGATTCCAGATTCTGTTTGAAGCTTTCCGCTAAAAGTGTAATCTTTTCAGCTGGAAGATATCCTGAAATCCCAAAGCGAAGCTGACCATCAACAACAGCACCATTGATGCTTACAAAATGACTGTCACGGTTAGCAGGATCAACACCAGCTCCGGTATCTTCAGCAGCAATAAACCATGTTTTCTCACCGGATACTTCTTCTTTGTCAAGCTGACCTAAGTAATTGAAACTGATCTTCGGTAATTCACGGTTTGTATATCCTACTAAACTTCCATAACCGATTCCATTATTCGGGATGCTTCTTAAAGATTCTTTGGTAAGGATAACGGTATCTTTTGATGATTTTCCTGTTTCCAGCTGTACCGGATACATTGTGGTAAACCACCCCATTGTTTCTGTGATGTCTAACTGGCTGAATACTTCTTCACGACCATGACCTTCCAGCAGAATAGCATGACGTTCATTCCCGGTAACCTGTGTAAGAGCCTGCGATAAAGCTGACAGCAACAAATCGTTGATCTGGGTATGATATACGTGATGTACTCCACGGATAAGGGTTCCGGTGGCTTCTTTATCCAATTGAAGGTGGCCGTGGTGATATTCTTCGGTAATCAGTTTAGATACTATTGAATTACTTTCTTCAACAATATCAGCGATATGGTTCCAATAGGTGGTTTCTTGATCTCTGGATTCCGGCTTTTCTTTTTTATAGTTTCTGATGGCTTCTACCCATTGACGGTAGCTGCTTCCCTTCTGAATCTGATAATTTTCTCCTTTTTCAAGGGTTTGATAGATGTTTTTCAAATCTTCGGTAAGGACTCTCCAGCTTACGGCATCAATAATCAAGTGATGGAACGCAAAGAATATTCTCGCACTACCATCCTGATACCCATCAATATATCCAATCTGATACAATGATCCTTTTTCAATATCAAAGTGAGACTGCCATTCTGTGAATATATCAGCCAGTTCCTCCGGTTTCAGACCAGAAGCATTAAGGTAATTGATCGCAGGAGCATTTTCTCCTGATTTATACTCTTGAGTATGACCTGTATATCCTAATCTGAAGGCGTCATGTTTTGCCAGTAGCAAGTCTATAGCCCGTTCAAATAGGTTTTGATCAAGCTTCGGAACATTGATGATAAATGCCTGGTTCCAGTGATTGAATGCTGCAAGATAGCCGGATTCTTTTTGCTCAAAGAACCATTCCTGTACTGGTAAAAGCGGAACTTCTCCTGTCGGGATTCCCTGTTCGGTAAGAATGCTGGCTTCACTTCCCTGTTTTTTATCTTCTATCAATTGAGATAGTGAGGTTACCGTTCGGGCCGTAAAGACTTCTTTTACACTTACTCTCACTTCTAATTGCTGGCGGATCTTCCCTACCAGCTGAATACTGATAATACTATCCCCCCCTAATCTGAAGAAATCATCATGAATACTGATTTTATCCGGATCCAGTCCCAGCACTTCTCCATAAATCTGGCAAAGTCCTGCCTGAAGCTCTGTTTCAGCGGCTACATATTCTTTACCTCCTGTAAATTCTGGTTCCGGTAAAGCTCTTCTGTCCAGCTTTCCATTAATGGTAAGCGGAAGTTCAGTTAAGTGAACAAAAGCACTTGGCACCATATATTCCGGCAGAGATTCTGATACATATTCCGAAAGCTGGTGAGTATCAATCTCTGAATCTGAAACATAGTACGCTGCAAGGTATTTTACCCCTGATTTATTTTCTTTTGCTAAAACAGCAGTTTGACGAATACCTTCCAACTGAAGCAGGGTATTTTCAATTTCTCCCAATTCAATTCTGTGACCACGGATCTTCACCTGGAAGTCATTTCTTCCTCTGTATTCCAACTCTCCGTTTGGCAGCCATCGAACTAAGTCTCCGGTTCTGTATAAACGGCTGTTTTCGTCTTTTTCTTTCTGTTCCGACGTTTGGAAAGGGTTTACCATAAAACGTTCCTCTGTAAGCTCCGGTCTGTTCAGATAACCTCTGGCAATACCAGCTCCCCCAATAAACAATTCACCTACAGCTCCTACAGGAACAGGGCGGTATTGAGCATCGAGAACATATAAAGTGGTATTGGCAATCGCTCCTCCAATATTTAATGGATTTTTATCTTCTTTATATTCATGAAGAGTGACACAAACGGTTCCCTCTGTTGGCCCATATTCATTAACAAGGGTAATGTTTTCAATATTTTTATCCAATGCCGGGAAGCTTTCTCCTCCTGCGAAGATGAGTTGTAAGCTTGTTCCGTTTTCCACAATTTCTCTCAATAAAACTGGTGGAATAAAGGATACTTCTATGGCGTTGTTTTTAATATAATCATTAAGCTCATTGACTGAAGTTCTAAGCTCATTGCTATACAACCAAAGGGAATTTCCGTTACACAACACAGGGAACGCTTCATATACAAAGGCATCAAATACATAATTGGAATAGCATCCTACTTCCTGATATTCTTCAAGTCGGTGTGCTTTTATCATTGACCTGATGAGGTTGATCACTCCTTTGTGTTCAATCATTACTCCCTTAGGAAGTCCGGTAGTTCCACTGGTATAAATCACATAAGCAAGGTTTCCTGCATGAACTTCTGTAACAGGGTTATTAGTAACTTCTGTTTCAAGTATTGCTTTAAGAGTAACTTCATCCAGTGAAATAACGTCTATATTCTGTAATTTATCGATAGTGCTTCCCTGTGCAATGGCCAATTTTGCCTGGGTATCTTCCAGAATATGTCCTATTCTGTCTGCAGGATATGATGGATCCATTGGTACATAAGCAGCTCCAGCCTTTAATACAGCAAGGATCGCAATCAGCATATTTTCTGATCTTTCAAGGCATAATGGAACCAAGTCATCAGGTTGAAGCTGATACTTATGGATCAAATGGTTTGCTAAGCGGTTTGAACGCTCATTAAGCTCACGATATGAAAGTTTAAAATCCTTGTAGACCACAGCTATTGTATCAGGATTTTTTTCTGCTTGATATTCAAATACCTTGTGAATAGTCATTTCTGACGGATAGTCTTCCTGTGTAGCATTCCATTTTGTAATGATCTGCTGAGTTTCCTCTTCTGAGATCAGTGAAAGGTCGCGGATTGATGTCTGATCCGGATTAGTTTCTATCATCTGGTCTAAAAGAAGCTGATAAGAATTGGCCATTCTAGTAATGGTTTCTTCTTTAAATAAAGCTTTGGCAAAATTGAACATGATCCGGATGTTTTCTCCGTCATCATCAATCATGGTAGTAAGGTCAAATTTCGCTGCTTTATAATCTACTTCTCCTGCAAAAGGATGGAATAATGCTTCATTTTTATTAGCTTTAACCTCTCCATCGATACTTTGAAGTCCAAACATGACCTGGAAAACAGGGTGTCTTGAAGTATCCTGCTCCACACCCAATTCATCTACCAGTTTTTCAAATGGAAGATCCTGATGAGACTGGGCTTCATTGACAGATTTCGATACCTGAAGAATAAAATCACTGATATTCTGTGCCGGATCTACTTTTTCTCTTAAAGCCAAAGTATTGACAAAGAAACCGATGATGTCCTCCAGACCTGCATGGTGGCGGTTGGCAATTGGGCTACCCACCACAATATCGTCCTGTCCGGAATAAGCAGACAGCATCAGATAATAACCTCCCAGCATTACACTGTACAGACTTACTCCCAGCTTTTGTGAAAGGGCTCTAAGTTTTTGCCCCTGCTCTGTATTCAGGTTGAAGTAAAGATTTTCTCCTTCATAGGATATTTGAGATGGTCTTTTGAAGTCTGAAGGTAATTCAAGGTTCTGGAAATCATCCAGTTTATTTTTCCAATATCCAATCTGATTGTCAAGACGTTCTCCTGAAAGATAATCCCGCTGCCATAATGCAAAGTCTTTATACTGAACTTTTACCGGTGAAAGTTCCGGTTCTTTTCCATCAACAAGAGCATAGTAAACGGAAGCTACTTCTTTTAAGAAAACGTCTATAGACCAACCGTCAAAAGCAATGTGATGAACAACAATAGAGAGATAAGCCTGTCCTGAAAGTCTGAAAACATTGATCTCTACAGGAATCTCCTCATCCAGATTGAAGACTTTATTCACGCATTTGTTGACTGCATTTTCAAGTTCTCCTTCGCTATTGACTTCCGTGGTTTTTATCTCAGGTATAAGATCTGTAACGATCTGATATCCTATTCCGTTATCAGTAGTTCGGATCATTGAACGGAGTATATCGTGACGCATGATCACCCTCCTCAAGGATTCTTCAAAAAGATTCAGCTGAATATTTTCATCTAATCTTGTAATGATAGGAATGTTATAAGCACTGCTTCCGCCTTCATAGGATTCTATAAACCAAAGTCTTTCCTGAGCAAAGGATAATCGTTGCTCTTCAGGAGAATTTACCTTGACTGGAACTATATTTATTCCATTTTCATCATGATTTTCATGAACTAGAATACTGGAAAGAGAAGCAACTGTCTTGTTATTAAATACCATTCCTACATTGACCTGCAGATCCAGATTTTGTCTGATTTTGCTGATTAGTTTAACAGCCATGATACTGTTTCCTCCTAATCTGAAGAAATCATCATGAATACTGATGGCTTCAGGACTGATGCCTAATACTTCACTATAAATGATAACAAGCTGTTTTTCAAGCTCTGTTTCTGGTACTGTGTAATTTTTACTTCCGGTAAACTCTGCTTCCGGTAAAGCTCTCTTATCCAATTTACCGTTAATTGTTACCGGTAAAGAGGTTAAGTGAACAAACACTCCCGGAACCATATATTCGGGCAATGATTCTAAAAGGAATTCTGAAAGTAAAGATGCTTCTATTTCATTTTCAGAAACATAGTAACCTACAAGATATTTTAACCCGGCTTTATTTTCTTTGCCTAAAACGGCAACCTTACTAATTTCAGGATAGTCCAGCAATTTATTTTCAATTTCACCCAGTTCAATTCTATAGCCACGGATCTTCACCTGGAAGTCATTTCTTCCGATGTATTCCAACCCGCCATTGGATAACCAGCGGACTAAATCCCCGGTTCTGTACAGACGTTCATTCTCTCCTTTTGCTTTCTGATCTTCAGTCTGGAAAGGGTTGATAATAAAACGTTCTTCTGTAAGCTCCGGTCTGTTCAGGTAACCTCTTGCAATTCCTGCTCCTCCTACATAAAGCTCTCCTACAGCCCCTACAGGAACGATACGGCGATATTTATCCAATACATAAGTGGTCATATTTCCGATTGGTCCTCCGATGTTTACTGGGTTTTCATCTTCGTTATAATGGTGTAATGTAGCACATACTGTAGTTTCTGTTGGTCCGTAAGCATTGATCAGATCCACTCCATATTCTTTATAAGCTGCCATCACCTGTGGATTGGTAACATCACCGGCTACCACAAGCTTCTCTAATGGTAAGATATATTCTCTTATTAATAATACCGGCGGAATGGTTGCAACGCTAATCTTATTTGCTTCAATATAATCTTTTAAGGAAAACAGATCTGTCTGAAGTTCTTTTTCCAAAATGTAGAGCGTATGTCCATGGGTAATGGATGGATACAATTCCCAAACATGGGCATCAAATACATAATTGGCGTACCATAGACAGTTCTTCCGTTTATTACCTGTCAATCCGAATTCTTTAGCTTCCTGATGGATCAGATTGGCAACACTTCTATGCTCAATCATTACTCCTTTAGGTAATCCTGTTGTTCCACTGGTGAAAATAACATACGCTAAATTATCTGGTTGAGTATTGGTAACAGGATTATTAGTTGATTCTGTTTCAAGCGTTGCTTTAAAGGTGACTTCATCTAATGAGATCACATCTACTGCATGGTTTTTCAACTTTCCGGAAGTACTTTCCTGACCTAAAATCAATCTTGCTCCGGTATCCTGAAGAATATGCTCTATTCTATCTGTCGGGTAAGAAGGATCCATTGGAACATAAGCGGCTCCGGATTTTAATACGGCTAAAATAGCGATCAGCATGTTTTCAGAACGGTCTAAAAATAGGGGTACCAATTCGTCCGGCTGAAGTTTATACTTAGCAGTTAAATGGTTGGCTAAACGGTTTGATCTTTCATTCAGTTCTTGATAAGAAAGTTTAACATCTTTATATACTAAAGCTATATGATCAGGTGTTCTTGCAACCTGTTCTTCAAACAACTCATGAATTGTTTTGTCTGATGGATATGTAGTTTCTGTGGCATTCCACGTTTGCATTAATTCAAACTGCTCTTTTGGAAGATAAGAAAGTTCACCGGATGTAATTTTCCAGTTTTCTAATACTTGAGCCAAAATACTCTTCATCCCTTCCGTAAGGTTTTCCATTGTTTTTTGTTCAAAGAGCGCTCCTTCGTAGTTGATTTTCATGATTACACTATCTCCATGTTCAAAAGCCATGATTCCCAATGGATAATCCAGTTTTTCTACTCCCCCTTTGAAGACAAATCCTACTTCATTACTATCTTCTCCTGCTTCCGGCACCGGATAGTTCTCATACACAAATAAACTGCTGAACATACGGTTGGAGTCCTGATTAAGCTCAGCAAGGCTCATATCACTATGGGTATTCAGCTCACTGGATCTGTGCTGAATCTCTGAAATAACATCAGTCACCAAGCCTTCTTTATGCTGTACAATCAATGGAAGTGTATTGATGAATAAGCCTGCAGAGGATTCTATACCATCTACAGGTAAACTTCTTCCGGATACAGTAGTTCCAACAACAGTAGTTTCCACTCCGCTGTATATTTTCAGCTGATTATGCCATAGATATTGAAGAACTGCATTCACAGTGAATCCATTTTCTGTCGTAAATCTTTTCAACTGCTGATACTGTTCATCTGCAATTGTCATGGTCGTCAGACTATGCTCTTTGATCTGACGATAGGTTCCAAGATCGATATGTCTTTGAGAGTCTTTAATCAGGCTGCTCAGGTCTTCACGATCTTCAAGGGTTGCTATATAGTCTTTCCAGAAGCTTCGGCTGGCATCTTTATGCTGTTGGAGATATTTCTGGGTATTGATGTATGCCTCATCGGTGATCCATTCAGATTGGTGATCTTTAATCAGACTCAGATAAATATCATGGATTCTCTTCAGGATGATCGGCATACTCCATCCATCCAACACGGCGTGATGGTTACTGAACAGACAAGTATAATGTTTTTCTGAACGTTTGAACAGATACACTCTGAACAGTCCGCTTTTTGATAGATCATAGACTTCAAAACGGTCTTTATGGGTCAATTCCTTAATCAGTTCCTCCTGTTCTTCTTCATTCATTCCGGTTATATCCTGATAACGCCAATCCAAAGGACTTTCTTTATCAATAACCTGAACAATTTCTTCACTCCAATCGAATCTGAGTCTCAATGCAGGAAACTGCTGTTGGGTATGTGACCATGCTTCTTTAATCTTATCAATATTGATCTCAGCAAGATAATCCCAGGTTAACTGTATACGATAAGCATCGTCTTTATCTCCCTGACTCAATGCATGATATACAAAACCTTCCTGAAGGCTGTTCGCAAGATATACGCCTTCAATCTCACTAGATTCCTGAAGACTGAAAAGTTGTTTAGCACTTATGATATGGTCTACATCTGATGGGGTAAGGAAGCTTCTTGTTTTCTTAGACAGCTCATCAATAATAGTAACCATCTGGTTTTTAAAATTTTGAGCAAATTGCGTTACCTTTTCCTGAGTCAGATGGGCTGAAATTCTGAAACGAAGTTCTCCATCTACAACAGCTCCGTTGATTCCGATCAGATAACCGCCACGATTGGATTCTCCGATGGAAATTCCGCTATCTTCAGCTGCAATAAACCATGTTTTTTCTCCTGAATTTTCTTCCTGGTCAAGCTGTCCGAGGTAGTTGAAACTCACTTTTGGAAGTTCCTGATCTGTATATCCTACCAGGCTTCCATAGCCAATTCCATTGTTTGGAATGCTTCTTAGAGCTTCTTTGGTCAGCACTACGGTATCATTCACCTCTTCACCTGTTTCCAGCAATAATGGATACATAGAAGTAAACCAACCTACTGTTTCAGTAATATCAAGGTTTCCAAATACTTCTTCACGTCCATGGCTTTCCAATAAGACAGCATTATGGATGTTTCCTGTAAGATCTCCAAGTGCTGCAGCTAATGCAGACAATAAAAGATCATTGATCTGGGTCTGATATACATGATGGCTTCCTCTTATCAGTTTTTCTGTATATTCTTTATCCAGTGCAAGAATATCATGGTTTTGCTCCTGAACAGAAAGGGCTTCCAATGCACTATTGGTTGGATTCACTGTTTTTGTGATGCTGTTCCAATATGACAATTCCAGGTCTCTTGCTTCTGAATTTTCAGATTTGTAGCCTTTTATGGCTTCTGTCCATTGACGGTAGCTGCTTCCTTTCTTTATCTGATATTTTTCTCCTTTCTCAAGGGATTGGTAAATATTCTTTAAGTCTTCAGTGATGATTCTCCAGCTTACTACATCGATAATCAGGTGATGGAAAGCAAAGAAAATTCTGGCTGTATGATCCTCATATCCTGTAATATAAGCTATATGATATAACGCACCCTTTTCTAAGTCAAATTGTTTCTGCCATCCTGTAAATATTTCGGATAAATCTTCTGAATTTATTGATGAAACATCAAGATAACTAATCTTTGCAGCAGCTTTCTCATCTCCATATTGCTGGCTATATAATCCGTTTTCTTTCGGATACTGCATTCTGAATACATCATGCTTTTCAATCAGAAGATCAATGCTTTGCTCAAAAATCTCCTTATTCAGTTCCGGAACATTTAATAAGAATGACTGATTCCAGTGGTTGAAATCCGGAAGATATCCTGATTCTATTTGGCTGAAGAACCATTCCTGAATCGGTAAAAACGGAACATTTCCGGTCAAAATTCCCTGTTCAGTAAGCAGTTCAATCTGTATAGCAGATTTCTTCTCTTCAATAAGTTTTGCCAATACTGCCGGAGTTCTTGATGAAAAGACTTCTTTAACATTGATTCTTATATCCAATCGTTGTTTTATTCTTCCTACCAATTGAATACTGATGATACTGTCTCCTCCTAATCGGAAGAAATCATCATGAATACTGATTGTCTCAGCATTGATTCCCAGTACTTCACTATACACGGCAATAAGCTGTTTTTCAAGCTCTGTTTCTGGTGCAATATAGTTTTTGCTTCCTGTAAATTCCGGTTCAGGTAATGCTTTCTTATCTAGCTTTCCATTGATAGTTAATGGTAAAGAAGTTAAATGAACAAAGACTGAAGGAACCATGTATTCTGGTAAGTATTCTGATAAGTATTCTGATAGTAGAGATTGATCTATTTCAGTTTCAGAAACATAATAGCTCGCAAGGTATTTTAACCCTGCATTATTTTCTTTGGCTAAAACGGCTACCTGGCTAATTCCAGGATAACCCAGTAATTGATTTTCGATTTCTCCCAATTCAATTCTATACCCACGGATCTTCACCTGGAAGTCATTTCTTCCGATATATTCCAGCTCTCCATGAGACAACCAACGTACTAAATCTCCCGTTTTATATAAACGGCCGTTCTCTCCTTTTGTTTTCTGATCTAAAGTCTGGAAAGGATTTACAATAAAACGCTCTTCTGTAAGATCTGGGCGGTTCAGATATCCTCGAGCAATTCCGGATCCGCCTACATAAAGTTCTCCTACAGCGCCTACTGGAACGATTCGGTGATGAGTATCCAGGACATAAGCTGTCATATTTCCGATCGGGCCTCCAATATTGACTGGGTTTTCATCTTCGTTATAGTGATGCAAGGTTGCACATACTGTAGTTTCTGTTGGCCCGTAAGCATTAATCAGATCTACACCATGTTCTTTGTACATCGCCATTACCTGTGGATTGGTAACATCTCCGGCTACCACAAGCTTCTCTAATGGTAAAATAGAGTCTCTCGTTAATAATACCGGTGGAATGGTTGCTATTTTAATGCTATTCTCTTCGATATAATCTTTTAAAGCGGACAGATCCGTTTGAAGTTCTTTTTCTAAAATATAGATCGTATGACCATGGGTAATGGATGGGTACAATTCCCAAACGTGCGCATCAAAGACATAATTCGCATACCACAAACAGTTCTTTTGAACTCCGTTTTCAAGCAATCCGAATTCTCTGGCTTCCTGCTGGATCAGGTTGGATACATTGCGGTGTTCAACCATTACTCCTTTTGGTAATCCGGTCGTTCCACTGGTGAAAATAACATATGCTAAATTATCAGGTTGAGTCTTGGTAACAGGATTATTAATTGATTCTGTTTCAAGTGTTGCTTTAAAGGTAACCTCATCTAATGAGATTACATATATTGCTGCATTTTTCAGCTTTTCTAATGTACTTTCCTGACCTAAAATCAATCTTGCTCCGGTATCTTGAAGAATATGTTCTATTCGATCTACCGGGTAAGAAGGATCCATCGGAACATACGCTGCTCCGGATTTTAATACTGCTAAAATAGCGATCAGCATATTCTCTGAACGATCTAAGCACAATGGGATTATTTCGTCAGGTTGAAGGTTATAAACACTGATTAAATGATTGGCTAAACGGTTTGATCTTTCATTCAGTTCCTGATAAGAAAGCTTGACATCTTTGTATACTACAGCTATGTGATCTGGCGTTCTTTCAACCTGATTTTCAAACAGCTCATGAATTGTTTTATCTGATGGATATGCAGTTTCTGTAGCATTCCATTCTTCTGTAATGTTTTTATTTTCTTCTGGAGATACCAGGTGAAGATTGCCCAGTCTGATGCTTTCCAAATTGATATCATCAGTACCGAAAACCTGATCAAGAAGATATACATAAGAATTGATCATGTTTGTGATCGTTTCTTTTGAGAAGATTGCTTTTGCATAGTTGAAAAAGCCTTTTATGGTTTCTTCTCCGTCATCAATCATCGCTGTGAGATCGAATTTGGCCACCTGATAGTCTGTCTGCCCCTCAAAAGGATGGAATAATGCATCTTTGTTATCAGCATTTCCTCCGGAGCTTTGTAATCCGAACATCACTTGGAAAACAGGATGGCGGGACATATCTTTTTCTACACCCAACTCTTCTACCAGTTTTTCAAACGGAAGATCCTGATGGGACTGAGCTTCTGTAACAGACGCTGATATCTGAAGGATAAAGTCTTTAAGATTCTGCTCCGGATCTATTTTCTCTCTTAGTGCAAAAGTATTCACAAAGAATCCGATAATATCTTCAAGGCCTTCGTGATGGCGGTTGGCAATAGGGCTTCCTACCAGAATATCATCCTGACCGGAATACGCTGACAGCATCAGATAGTAACCGCTCAACATTACGCTGTATAAGCTTATACCCAATTTTTTAGAAGTATTTCTAAGATTTGCGGCTACTTTTGGATCGATAATAAAATCAATAGTATCTCCTTCGTAAGAAACCTGAGCAGGTCTTTTATAATCTGTTGGAAGATTGAGGGTTTGATAATCATCCAGTTTTCTCTTCCAATATCCAACCTGACTCTCAAGACGTTCTCCCGAAAGATAGCTTCTCTGCCATAATGCAAAGTCTTTGTATTGAATCTTTAATTCCGGAAGTTCATATTCCTGATTATTAACCAAAGCATCATACACTGTTTGCAATTCTCTCAGGAATATATCAGTAGACCATCCGTCAAATGCAATATGGTGAATAACAACAGTTAAATAATGATCGCTTTCTAATCTAAAAAGATTAATCGCTATAGGATATTCTTCATCAAGACGGAAAATCTTGGCTGAAGCACTGTTTATTACCTTATCTAGTTCTTCTTTTGAATAGACGTGGTGGGTATGAATCTCAGGAATCTCATTCATTACGATCTGATACCCTTTTCCTTCGTCTGTGGAACGGATAATGCTTCGTAATACTTCATGTCGCATTATAATAGTCTCCAGGGCTTTGCAGAGCTTCGGAATATTGACTTTTGCATCAAGACGAACCGCCATAGGAATATTGTACGCATTGCTTCCGCCTTCGTAGTTTTCAATGAACCAAAGTCTTTCCTGAGCGAATGAAAGTCGTTGTTCTTCCGGAGAAGATACTTTTATAGGAACGATAGCATCCTGTTCGTTAATATTTTCACCTGCCAAAGCATCAGCAAGAGAAGCTACTGTTTTATGAGCAAATACAACTGTTACACTTACTCTTATATCCAATACTTTTTTGATATTACTGATAAGCTTGATGGCCATGATACTGTTTCCTCCAAGACGGAAGAAATCGTCATGAATACCAATGCCTGAAGCATTTAATCCCAAAACATCGCCGTAGATCTGACATAGCTTTTCCTGCAGTTCATTTTCAGGAGCTGTATATGTTTTTTCTCCTGTGAAATCCGGCTCCGGAAGCGCTCTTCTGTCTAGTTTACCGTTGATGGTTACCGGAAGTGATTCTAGATGTACAAAAGCAGCCGGAATCATATATTCTGGTAAAGCCTCTGAAAGGAATGCAGTAAGCTTATCTGATTCTATGGACGTTTCTGAAACATAATATCCTACCAGATATTTCATTCCTGCATTATTTTCCTTGGCTAATACTACAGATCGTTTGATGCCTGAATATTGTAATAATGTGTTTTCTATTTCGCCTAATTCTATTCTGTAACCACGAATCTTCACCTGGAAGTCATTTCTTCCGATATATTCCAGCTCTCCGTTGGCATGGTAACGTACTAAGTCTCCTGTTTTGTAAAGAATTCCGTTATTCCCTTTTTCTTTTTGTTCTAAGGTTTGGAATGGATTGCCGATAAAACGTTCTACGGTAAGCTCAGGTCTGTTCAGATACCCTCTGGTCATCCCTTCTCCACCGATATAAAGCTCACCGATAGCTCCTACAGGTACAGGATGAAGATGATTATTCAACACATATACCGTGGTATTGTTAAGTGGTCTACCAATATTGGTATTCTTTCCTTCCGGGTTAACAATGGATGTGATCGTAACCTCTGTAGGCCCATAGGAATTCACCAGCCTGAAGTTTCTTCCGCTTAATTTTTTAAACAGATCTGCCGGCATCGCCTCCCCTCCGGAAATTAAAGTGCGCAGATTTTTAACCTGAGTAAAGTCTATGCTTTGCAATACCGTTGGCGTAAGGTGTATATAAGAAACGTTATGATTATTAAGCGTTTGTATAAACGCTTCTTCGTTGAGAATCTTTTGATTTTCAATAAATAATAAGCTGTTTCCTTTCAGTATTGCAAGCAACATCTGCTGAATGGAGGCATCAAATATATAATTGGCAAACTGAAGAATTACTTCCTCATTTCCTAACTGATAACGGATAAATAAATCCTCAATCAGGTTGATCACTCCTTTGTGCTCTACCATTACCCCTTTTGGAAGTCCTGTTGTTCCACTGGTATAAATAACATAAGCAAGGTTGGTTGATTTTACCTGAGTAACAGGATTTTCAGCCCTTGAATTCTCTAGCTTATCAACTATTTCTTTGCTATTTAACAGAATCGTTTCTGTTATTCGGGACATGCCCTGTTTTTCTTCTACTTCTTCCTGAGTAAGAATAATTCTTGCCCCAGTATCCTGCAAAATATGTTCAATTCTGTCTATCGGATAGGTTGGATCCATCGGAACATAGGCTGCCCCGGTTTTTAATACCGCCAAAATGGCAATCAGCATATGTTCTGAACGCTCAAGGCATAGCGGAACCAGATCATCAGGCTGAAGGTCATAATTTTCAATAAGATAATGGGCCAGACGGTTTGCCTTTTGATTCAGCTCCTCATAGGACAATTGAATATCTTCGAATATCAAAGCAATGTTATCCGGAGTTCTTTCTGCCTGCTCTTCAAACAGCTTATGAATGGTATATGCTTCAGGATAAGCTATTTCTGTCGCATTCCAGTCTATGGTTATTTTTTGATATTGTTCTGAAGTAAGATAAAACAGATCTTCGGATTTGATATCGGAGGTCTTCAGAAGCTGCTCAAGGACTGTTTCCATTCCCTTAAGCAATTGTTCCATCATTTCATTTTCAAATAAGAAGCTGTCATATTTGATCTTTAGCAGTACCTCATCTTCATTCTCGTAGGCAACAATTCCTAGCGGATAATCCAGACGTTCTACGGATTCTTTTAATACAAATCCTAATGTTCCCAGTTCGTTATCTTCTTCTCCATTAGGTACCGGATAGTTTTCATACACAAATAAACTACTGAAAATTCTTCGCCCATCCTGCTGAAGACTTGCAAGATTAACACTACTATGGGTATTCAGCTCACTGATTCTACGTTGAATTTCGGCAATGATATCTACTGCTTTGCCTTCTTCGTGGTTCACAATCAATGGTAATGTATTGATATAAAGTCCTACTGAGGATTCTATACCGTCTACCGGAATACTTCTTCCTGATACAGTTGTTCCAACCACTGTTGTAGCACTATTGCTGTATAGACTAAGCTGTTTATGCCATAAGAACTGAAGGACAGCATTAACTGTCAATCCATTATCAGACGTGAATTTTTTCAATTTCTGATACTGCTCGCCTACAATCAGCATTTTTACTGCCTGATGGTCTACAATATGTTTATATTCAGCGAGATCGATATGTTTCTGAGATTCTTTAACCAGACAATTCAGGTTTTCCTGATCTTCAAGAAGTCCCATATAGTTTTTCCAGAAGCTGCCGTTTCTATTTTTATTTTCCTGAAGGAATTTCTGGGCTTCGGCATAAGCCGTATCCGGAGCTGGTGAAAGCGCATTCCCTTTAATTAACGCAAGGTATGCTTCGTGGATCATCGTAAGGAATACAGGCATACTCCAGCCATCAAGAATAGCATGGTGATTGCTGAAAAGACAGGTATATCGTTTGCCAGAACGTTTGAACAGATAGACTCTGAACAAGCTTCCTTTGGCCAGATCATACACCTCAAAACGATCTTTTTGAGTCATCTCTGCAATTAAAGATTCCTGATCTTCTTCAGTTATGTCCTGAATATCCTGATAACGCCAATCCAGTATTCCTTTTTTATCAATAACCTGTACAATCTCTTCGCTCCATTCAAATCTAAGTCTCAGTGTCGGAAGCTGTTCCTGAGTGTATGACCATGCTTTTTTAAGCATTTCAGGGTTGATTTCGGCAAGATAATCCCATACGATCTGCACTCTGTACGCATCGTCTTTATCTCCCTGACTTAATGCATGATACACAAATCCTTCATGTAAACTATTAGCCAGATAAACGCCTTCTACTTCTCCTGATTCCTGGATCTGCATCAATTGTTCTTTTCCAACAATATTTCCGGTATCTGAAGGGGTAAGCCAGTTTCTTTTTTCGATGATTAATTCATCTACTGTTCGCTGAATATATTCTTTGAATCTTTCTGTCAGAAAATCAAGTTGTTCCTGTGAAAGATATCCTGAGATTCCGAAGCGAAGCTGTCCATCTGCAATGGCTCCGTTTACCGTAATAATATCGTTATCACGATTTTTGTCACCCATAGATTTCCCACTGTCTTCTCCGGCGATATACCATGTTTTCTCTCCTGTGCCTTCTTCCTGATCAAGCTGTCCAAGATAGTTGAAACTGATCTTTGGAAGTTCTCTTTCTGTGTACCCAACAAGGCTTCCATATCCAATTCCGTTGTTTGGAATACTTCTCAGGGATTCCTTGGTCAGAATAACGGTATCTTTTACATCATTTCCTGTTTTCAGAAGAAGTGGATACATCGAGGTAAACCAGCCAACAGTTTCTGTAATATCCATGTTTCCAAATACATCTTCACGTCCATGTCCTTCAAGCAGAACGGCATGAGCAGATGCTCCGGTAAGATCTGAAAGTGCGGATGCCAATGCTGATAACAGTAAATCATTAATTTGGGTATGATAAACGTGATGTACTTCTCTTATCAGCTTTTCTGTATAATCAGCTCCCAGCATAATACTGGAATAATGATATTCTGAAGAGGATATGGATATTAGAGAATTGTTGCTTTCTTCAACCGTGTCTGTAATGGTTTTCCAATAAGAAGACTCTGTTTCTCTCGATTCAGGATCTTCAAATTTATAAGACTTTATAGCATCAATCCATTGACGGTAACTGCTTCCTTTTACAGGAGCTTCAACCGTGTTTCCTTTTTCAAGGGTCTGATATATATTTTTTAAGTCTTCTGTAATGATTCTCCAGCTTACAGCATCAATGATCAGGTGATGAAGTCCAAAGAAAATCCTTGCACTTCCATCTTCATAACCTGTTATATATCCAATCTGGAATAATGGCCCCTGCTCTATCTCAAACTGGGACTGCCATTCTGTGAGGGTGTCTGAAAGTCTTCCCTGTTGTATTCCTGAAACATCCAGATATTTTAATTCCGATATCGTATTGATTCCGTATTGCTGGGTATATTTTCCGTTTTCTTTCGGATAATGAATTCTGAAAGCATCATGTTTCTCAATAAGCAGTTTTACACTCTGCTCCAGCAATTCTTTGTTTAGTTCTGGAACTTTAATCAAAAAGGACTGGTTCCAGTGATTCAGATCTCCAATATAGCCTTCTTCTACCAGCTGGAAGAACCATTCCTGGATAGGAAGGAATGATAAAGCACCTGTCAGCTGTCCTTGTTCTGTTAAAACACGGGTTTGCTCTTCTTTTGCTTTATTTTCGATCAGTTCGGAGATATTTTGAACTGTTTTTGAGGCAAATACATCTTTAACACTGATTCTTGTGTCTAAGCGCTGTCTTATTCTGCTCACCAGCTGAATACTGATGATACTGTCACCTCCTAATCTGAAGAAATCATCATGAATCCCTATTCCTGAGACATCCAAACCAAGGACTTCACCATAGATCTGACATAATTTTTCCTGCAATTCATTTTCAGGAGCTGTATATTCTTTTCCACCAGTAAATTCTGGTTCAGGAAGCTGCCTTCTGTCCAGTTTTCCATTGATTGTCAATGGTAATAAGGATAAATGAACAAAAGCTGCCGGCACCATATATTCCGGGAGAACTTCGGATAGGAATACTTTGATTTTCTCCACGTCCAAAGCAGCATCGGAAACGTAATATCCTGCAAGGTATTTCATTCCAGATTTATTTTCTTTGGCAAGAACTACAGTTTGTCTTACTTCCGGATATTCCAGGAGTCTGTTTTCTATTTCTCCTAATTCAATTCTATACCCGCGGATTTTTACCTGGAAGTCATTTCTTCCGATGTATTCCAATTCACCATCAGACAGATATCGTACTAAATCTCCAGTTTTGTACAGGATTCCGTTTTTCCCGTTTTCTTTCTGTTCTAAAGTCTGGAAAGGGTTTTGTATAAAGCGTTCAGCCGTAAGTTCCGGTCTGTTCAGATATCCTCTGGCAATTCCGGCTCCTCCCACATACAATTCTCCTACCGCACCTACAGGAACGGCACGAAGATGAGCATCAAGGATATACATCGCCTGATCCGGGATATTTTCTCCAATCAGAGAAGCTTTATTGAGATCTTCTACGCTTAATTTTTTATAAGTAACATGGACGGTTGTTTCGGTAATTCCATACATGTTAATCAATTCCGGTTTTGAACGGTAGCGCTCATACCAAGGTTTTAAAGAAGCAAGATTTAGGGCTTCTCCTCCAAATATTACATACCGTAGCTCCGTCAGTTGTTCTTCACGCTGAAGGGCTGTATCAATAAACTGATAGAAAGCAGTTGGGGTCTGATTTAATACGGTAAGTCCTTCTTTCAGGCATAAACTGAAGAATAAATTGGTATCCTTTGTCTGTTCTGAAGATGGAACTAAAAGTTTTCCGCCATACAGTAATGCCCCCCAGATCTCCCATACACTGAAATCAAATACATAGGAATGGAATAAGCTCCATACATCCTGATCATTAAACTGATACCAATGATCGGTTGCACTGAAAAGTCGCGCTACATTCCTGTGTTCCTGCATTACCCCTTTAGGCATTCCTGTCGTTCCACTCGTATAGATTACATAAGCCATGTGGTGTGACTCTACCTGAGTTACAGGATTAGAAATATTGCTGTTTCCAAGAGTTTCCGTTACTTCAGGACTGTTCAGGATAAGCATGGCTGCAGTTTCACCACAAGCTTCTTTAACGCTTAATGCTGAACTGTTGTGCGCCAATACTATTTTTGCACCTGTATCATCAAGAATATGTTTAATTCTTTCTACTGGATATGAAGTATCCATCGGAACGTAAGCAGCACCAGCTTTTAAAACCCCCAGAATCGCCACAAGCATATCTTCTGAACGCTCAAGACATAATGGAACCAGATCATCCGGCTGAAGATCATAAGTTGTAATCAGATAATTTGCCAGACGATTGGAACGTTCATTAAGCTCTCTATATGACAATCTCACGTCCTGATACACTATCGCCGTGTGATCCGGAGTTTTTTCAACCTGTGCTTCAAATAGACCGTGAATGGTATTCTGATCTGAATAATGAGTTTCTGAAGCCCATAATTTGGATACGGACTGTTGTTGTTCTTGAGAAATAAGAGTGAATTGAGATAACTTAATATCTTTCTGTTCTTTAGAATCTGCTATCTGCTCAAGCATGAACAAATAGGAATTCATCATATTATTAACCGTTTCTCTAGAGAATACCGATTGAGCATAGTTGAACATTCCATGAATGGTTTCATCACTATCATCAATCATAGTGGTAATGTCGAATTTAGCCACTTCATAATCTACTTTTCCTGTAAACGGATAAAGAATTGACTGATTCTCAGAAAGGTTTTCACCAAAACTTTGAAGCCCAAACATGACCTGGAATACCGGGTGACGGGAAGTATCTTTTTCCACTCCCAATTCTTCCACTAATTTTTCAAACGGAAGATCCTGATGAGACTGTGCTTCAGTTACTGAGCCAGCTACCTGCCTGATAAAATCTTTAACATTTTGTTCCTGATCAATGGTCTCTCTCAAGGCCAGAGTGTTCACAAAGAATCCGATAATATCTTCCAATCCTGGATGATGGCGGTTCGCAATAGGGCTTCCTATCACAATATCATCCTGTCCTGAATAAGCGGAAAGCATCAGGTAATAACCTGCTAAAAGGATGCTGAATACGCTTACACCAAGATCTTTCGACAATTCTCTCAGCTTTTGACTTTGCTCTTCGTTGATTCGGAAATAAATACTATCTCCGTCATAAGACATCTGAGCCGGTCTCTTGAAATCTGATGGCAGATCAAGGTTCTGGAAGCCTCCTAGTTTATTTTTCCAATAATTAACCTGGATATCAAGACGTTCTCCCGTCAGATAATTTCGCTGCCATAAAGCAAAGTCTTTATACTGCACTTTTAAAGCCGGAAGATCATGTGCTTTTTCTTCTTTAATGGCTTCATAAATATGGATAACTTCTTTCAGGAATACTCCTGCAGACCATCCGTCAAATGCAATATGGTGGATAACCACAGACAGATAATAGTCATTTTCCAGTTTGAAGATATGAGTATTGACTGGTAATTCCTGTTCCAAATTGAATATAGTATTGGCAATACGGCTTACTTTTTCTTCCAATTCAGCCATTGTTTTTACTTCCTCCTGATGAATTACCGGGATATCATCTATCACAGCCTGCCAGCCTAACCCATCATCGGTCATACGGATCACGGAACGAAGTACTTCATGACGCATTACAACGGCATCCAAAGCTTTACATAATGCCTGAAGGTCTGTTTTTTCATCCAGACGGAAAACTAATGGAATGTTATAAGCACTGCTTCCACCCTCATAATTTTCGATAAACCAAAGTCTTTCCTGAGCAAAGGATAATCTTTGTTCTTCCGGAGCATTTACCGTGACAGGAGTAATGATGATCTGTTCTGCCGTATTATTTTCATCTGCCAATACAAGAGAAAGTGAAGCTATCGTCTTATGACTGAAAACAGTTGCTACAGCAACCTGCATTCCCAAAGACTGTTTTATCTTACTAATCAATTTAATGGCCATGATACTGTTTCCTCCCAATCTAAAGAAATCATCATGAATACTGATGGCTTCAGCCGGAATGCCTAACACTTCAGCATAAACTTCAGATAATTTTTTCTGTAGATCTGTTTCAGGAGCTGTATATTCTTTTCCGTTAGTAAATTCAGGTTCCGGCAAAGCTCTTCTATCCAGTTTTCCATTAATTGTCAATGGTAAAGACGTTAAATGAACAAATACTGCCGGGATCATATACTCCGGTAAGGATGCTGATAAATGATCTGAAAGTACATCAGAATCTATCACTGTATCAGACACATAATATCCTGCAAGGTATTTCAGTCCTTCCTGATTTTCTTTGGCTAAAACTACGGTTTGTTTGATTTCAGGGTATTGCTGCAGCGTATTTTCAATTTCTCCCAACTCAATTCTATGTCCTCTTATCTTCACCTGGAAGTCATTTCTTCCCATGTATTCCAATTCACCATTTACCAGCCAGCGTACCAAATCTCCGGTTTTATACAGACGGTCATTTTCGCCTCTTTCTCTCTGTTCCTGAGTCTGGAAAGGATTTATAATGAACAGTTCTTCGGTAAGTTCCGGCCTGTTCAGATACCCTCTGGCAATTCCGGCTCCACTGATGTACAATTCACCTATTGCTCCTTCCGGAACGATGCGAAGATGCTGATCCAGCACATAAGTGCTCATATTATCAATTGGGCCTCCAATGTTTAATGGATTGTAATCTTCTTTATAATGGTGTAAAGTAGAACATACGGTTCCTTCTGTCGGGCCGTATTCGTTAACAAGAATGATATCCTCAATATTCTGATCTAAAACCGGGAAGCTTTCTCCTCCAGCAAAAATCAGTTTCAGACTTGTTCCGTTTTCCACAATTTCTCTTAACAGAACCGGAGGAATAAAGGAAACTTCTATTTTATTTTCATTAATATAATCGTTCAGTTCTCCTACTGAAGTTCTGAGATCATTACTGTACAACCATAAAGTATTTCCGTTACAAATCACCGGGAGCGCTTCGTAAACAAAGGCATCAAAAACGTAATTGGAGTAGCATCCTACTTCCTGATATTCTTCAAGTCGGTGAGCCTTGATCATTGATTTGATGAGGTTTATCACTCCGCGATGTTCAATCATTACCCCTTTAGGAAGCCCAGTTGTTCCACTGGTGTAAATGACATAAGCCAGATCAGTAGATTTTATACTGGTTACAGGATTATTAGGATCAGCTGTTTCAAGTATTGCTTTAAAAATTACCTCATCCAATGCAATAACATTGGAATGCTCCACTTTATCGGCTGTATTCTCTTCTGCCAATACGATTTTAGCATCTGTATCTTTCAGAATATGATGGATTCTGTCTGATGGATATGAAGGATCTATTGGTACATAAGCTGCACCGGCCTTTAATACCGCCAGAATAGCAATCACGATATTTTCTGAACGCTCAAGACATAATGGTACAAGATCGTCCGGTTGGAGATGATAAGTTTCAATAAGATGGTTGGCTAAGCGATTCGCTTTTTCATTCAATTCTTTGTAAGACAGTTTAACATTCTGATATACTAATGCCGTATGATCCGGAGTTTTGTCAACCTGATGCTCAAACAGCTCATGAATGGTCATTTCTGACGGATATTCCTTGCGGGTGGCATTCCAGCTTTCAGTAACCTTTTTATAGTTTTCCTGCGAAACAAACTGTAATCCGGAAAGCTCTATTTTTTCATAGTCATCCGTTTCTGCAATCTGATCAATCAAAAACAGGTAAGAATCGATCATATTCTGAATCGTTTCCCTTGAAAATATAGCTTTAGCATAATTGAACATTCCATGGATATTTTCTCCATTGTCGTCAATCATCGTAGTGAGATCAAATTTTGCGACCTGATAGCCCTGTTCACCGTCAAACGGATAAAATAGAGCCTCATCATTCTTAATCAATACTGTTTCATTCTGTAATCCGAACATCACCTGGAAAACCGGATGCCTTGAAGTATCCTGCTCGATTCCCAGTTCATCTACCAGTTTTTCAAATGGAAGATCCTGGTGAGACTGTGCTTCTGTAACGGATTTTGATACCTGAAGTATGAAGTCTTTAAGGCTTTGTTTCGGATCTATTTTTTCTCTTAAAGCAAGGGTATTGACAAAGAATCCGATGATATCCTCCAATCCGGCATGGTGACGGTTGGCAATTGGGCTTCCTACTACAATATCATCCTGTCCGGAATAAGCGGAAAGCATCAGATAATACCCTCCAAGCATTACGCTGTACAAGCTTACTCCAAGATCTTTGGATAGATTTCGGAGTTTTTCACCCTGATCTTTAGTCAAATTGAAGTATAAGTTCTCTCCTTCGTATGATATCTGCGAAGGTCTTCGGAAATCTGTCGGAAGATCAAGATTCTGGAAGTCCTCAAGCTGATTTTTCCAGTAACCAATCTGTTGTTCTAAACGGGTTCCTGTAAGATAATCTCTTTGCCATAAAGCGAAATCCTTATACTGAATTTTCAATGTAGGAAGCTCAGCAGATACTCCTTTAACCAGATTATTATAAATGGTCTGTACTTCGTTCAGGAATATATCGGTAGACCATCCGTCAAAAGCAATATGATGGATGACAATGGATATATAAGTCTGATTTTCAAACACAAACAACTCTATATGCACCGGAATTTCTTCATCAAGGCTAAATACTTTATTAGCACATTGATTGATACGTTGATCAAGCTCTTCTCTGGTACTTATTTTTGTAGTTTTAATTTCCGGAAGTAAGTCTGTAACCACCTGATATCCTATTCCTTCTTCAGTCGTTCTGATCACAGAACGAAGTACTTCATGACGGTTTACGACTGTTTTTAAGGCAGTACATAAAGCATCAATATCAGTTTTTGCGTCCAGAACAGCCGCCATTGGAATATTATAAGCATTACTTCCTTTCTCATAAGCTTCTATAAACCAAAGTCTTTCCTGAGCAAAAGATAATCTATACTCTTCCGGAGTATTAACTTGAATAGGTTTTAAACTTAGCTGCTCTGTTGGATTATTGTCATCCATCAGTGCTTTTTCAAGGGTAGCTACTGTTTTATTACTGAATATTTTAGCAACATTTACCTGAAGATCAATATTTTGCTTGATTTTACTGATCAGTTTAATGGCCATGATACTGTTTCCTCCTAATCTGAAGAAATCATCATGAATACTTATGTTTTCAGCATGTAATCCCAGTACTTCTCCATAAATCTCTACAAGCTTTTTCTGGAGGTCATTCTGAGGAGCTGTATATTCTTTATTTTCGGTAAATTCAGGTTCAGGAAGCTGTTTTCTGTCAAGCTTACCATTGATTGTCAGCGGTAATGCTGTTAAATGCACAAACGCAGCAGGAATCATGTATTCAGGAAGGGTTTCTGACATAAATTTTGAAATCAGACGAGTATCTATTCCTTCATCTGCTACATAGTAACCCACAAGATATTTCAGTCCTGCCTGATTTTCTTTCACCAAAACGGTTCCCTGGCGAATTCCCGGATAATGAAGTAATCTGTTTTCGATTTCTCCCAGTTCTATACGGAATCCTCTGATTTTTACCTGGAAGTCATTTCTTCCGATATAATCAATATTTCCATCCGGAAGCCAACGTACAAGGTCTCCGGTTTTATAAATCCTGCTGTTTTCACCCTTTATTTTCTGTTCTTCTGTCTGGAAAGGATTATGGACAAATCGTTCTTCTGTAAGTTCCGGTTTGTTCAGATATCCACGGGCAACGCCTATTCCTCCAATATAAAGCTCGCCTACAGCACCTACAGGAACCGGACGATAAAACTGATCCAGAACATATACGCTTGTGTTATTGAGCGGACGACCAATGCAATTGATCTCCCGATTGGTATTGACAAGGGAAGTAATGGTAACTTCTGTAGGCCCATAAGAGTTGACAAAGAGGAAGTTTCCTTTCTTCAGTTTGTTATAAAGATCTTCAGGCAAAGCTTCTCCTCCGGAATCTAATGTCCGTACACTTTCTACCGTTGTAACATCGATATTTTGCAATACGGAAGGGGTAAAAGGCAGATAGGTTACTTTATGATCCTTTAATTTTCTGATGTATTCTTCTTCATTCAGCATTTCCTGGTTGTCTATGAACAAGAGTTGACATCCGTTCAATAAACCTAAGAAAATCTGTTCTACCGAAGCATCAAATACATAGTTGGCAAACTGAAGAATGATTTCGGATTCATTCAGATCGTAGCGGGTGTAAAGATCACTCACCAGATTGATCACTCCTGTATGCTCTATCATTACTCCTTTAGGCATTCCTGTTGTTCCACTGGTGTAGATTACATACGCCAGATCATCTGCCTGAGCTTGGGTAAACGGATTATCAATACTGCTGTTTTCAAGCTTTTTTATCAGTTTTTCATCATCTAACAGCAGAATTTCTGCTGTTTCCGAGTGAATTTCATTGAATTTTGCGTCAGTGCTTTTCTCGGTGATCACTATTTTCGCTTGTGTATCCTGAAGAATATGTTCCATCCTATCTGTTGGATAGGTGGGATCCATAGGAACATACGCTGCTCCGGATTTTAATACCGCTAAAATGGCAATCAACATGTTCTCTGAACGCTCCAAACATAAAGGAACAAGATCATCCGGCTGAAGATTATAAGTATCGTTCAGATAGTTGGCAAGACGGTTTGCGCGTTCATTAAGCTCTTTATAGGATAAGGTTACATCCTGATATACCAATGCGATACGATCTGGTGTTTTAGCCACCTGAGCATCAAACATGCTTTGGATTGTTTTACCTGCTGGAAATTCAGTCCAGGTATTATTCCAATCCAGGATTATTTTTTTCTGATCTTCTGAGGTGATATAAGACAGATTTTCAGAAGTCATTTCAGGATTTTTCAATAGCTGATTCAGAATGGTTTTCATTCCTTCAAGCAACTGGTTCATCATCCTGTTTTCAAACAGATGTCCTTCATAGCTTAGCACCAAAGAAACTTTTTCATCACGTTCAAAAGCGGTTACTCCCAACGGATAATCCAATCTTTCTATTGCATCCCTGAATACAAATCCTAATTCATTGTTATTTTCTCCCTGAGGCACAGGATAGTTTTCGTAGACAAATAAGCTGCTGAAAATCCTGCGCCCGTCACGCTGAAGATTTGCCAGATTAACATCGCTATGGCTATTAAGCTCGCTGATATTCTCCTGTATTTTTGCAATATGATCTTTGATTTTACCTTCTTTATGGTTTACAATAAGCGGTAAAGTATTGATGTATAATCCTGCAGAAGATTCTATTCCATCCACAGGAAGGTTTCTTCCTGATATGGTAGTTCCTACTACAGTTACTTCAGAGTTGCTGTAGATTTTCAGCTGATTATGCCACAAATACTGCAGAACAGCATTCACAGTAAATCCATTTGTCTGAGTAAATTCTTTTAATTGCTGATACTTCTCTCCTTCTATCAAAAATTCTACATCCTGATGGTCTTTAATATGTTTATAAATTCCCAGATCTGTATGTCTTTGACTTTCTTTTAACAGATTAGTCAGATCTTCCTGATCTTCAATCTGATCCATATAGCTTTTCCAGAAGCTGCTGCTGATCTCTTTATTCTCCTGAAGGTATTTCTGAGTATCTGTATATGCTGTATCTACAATAAGCTCAGGCTGGTGATCTTTGTTCAGTTGAAGATAAGCTTCATGCACACTGTTCAGAATAACAGGCAGGCTCCATCCATCCAGGATTGCATGGTGGTTGCTTAACAAACAGCTATACTGGTTCTCTCCTCTTTTGAAAAGGTAAACCCTAAACAGATTGCCTTTGGATAAATCGTGAATCTCAAAACGGTCTTTTTGTACGATTTCTTCAATCAGATTCTTCTGAGCCTCTTCATTGATTCCACTGATGTCCTGGTATCTCCAATCCAGATTTCCTTTTTTATCAATAACCTGAACGATCTCTCCATTCCAGTTAAATCTTATTCTTAATGCAGGATAACGTTTTTGAGTAAACTCCCATGCTTTTTTCAGGTTTTCAGGACTGATTTCGGCAAAATAATCCCAAATCAATTGTACTCTATAGGCATCATCTGTTTCTCCCTGATTTAAAGCATGATATACAAACCCTTCCTGCAAACTATTAGCAAGATAAACACCTTCTATCTCACCATCTTTCTGAATATCTGCAAGTTGAACTTCTTCCACAATATAATCTACATCAGATGGAGTAAGGAAGCTTCTGTCGACTTGTAAAAGTTTGTCAACAATTTCTTCTATTTTTGTTTTAAATGATTCTGAGAACAGACTCATCTGGCCATCCTTCAGATAACCAGAAACTTTAAATTGAAGTTTACCATCTATTACAGCTCCATTGATGCTGATACAATAGCTGTCTTTATTTTTATTTCCGATGCTTAAGCCACTGTCTTCTGCTGCAATAAACCAGCTTTTTTCTCCGGTTTCCTGATCCAGTTGTCCCAGATAATTGAAACTGATTTTAGGAAGTTCTCGTTCTGTATAACCTATCAAGCTGCCATAGCCGATACCGTTATGAGGAATACTTCTCAGAGATTCTTTAGTTCCAGCCAAAGTATCTGCCCAATCCTCGCTTTGCTTTAAAATCACCGGATACATAGAAGTAAACCAGCCTACCGTTTCCGTAATATCAAGATGATTGAATATTTCTTCACGGCCATGGCTTTCCAGTACAACAGAATGATTTTCATGTCCGGTTAATTCTGAAAGTGCTAGGGATAATGCAGAAAGCAGTACATCATTAATCTGTGTATTGTAAACCTGATGAACTCCTCTGATCAACTTTTGGGTTATTTCTTCAGAAACTATCAATTGACTCTGCTGATAGTCTTTACCTATGAAATGTTCCAGATTTCTATTATTCTCTTCAACCGTATCTGCAATCGTATTCCAAAGTGAGTGTTCCTTTTCCTGAGATTCTGAGCTGTATATTTTTACAGCTTCTACCCATTGGCGGTAACTGCTTCCTTTGGTATGAGAAGTAACGGCTTTTGTATCTCCTTTTTCGAGAGACTGGTAAATATTTTTTAAGTCTTCTGTAATAATTCTCCAGCTTACTGCATCAATAATCAGGTGATGGAAGGCAAAATAAATTCTGGCACTACCATCCTGATATCCATCAACATATCCGATATTATATAACAAACCACTTTCAATATTAAAATGAGACTGCCAATCGGTAAAAATCGATGATAACTCTTCCTGATTCAGATCAGAAATATTGAGATAATGGATAGAAGTCGTTTTTCCTTCACCATACTGCTGAATATATTTTCCATGCTCATTTTGATACTGAAGTCTCAGGGCATCATGTCTTTCGATCAGATAATTTACAGATAGTTCCAGCAGTTCTTTATCCAGTTCAGGAACCTGAATCAGGAAAGCCTGATTCCAATGGTTGAACTCTTCTAAATACCCTGATTTTATCTGATCAAAGAACCAATCCTGGATTGGTAAAAGCGGAACATCTCCCTTCAATAATCCCTGTTCTGCAATAATGTGTGTCTCTTCTTCTTTCTTTTTATTCTCTATCAGTACGGCTAGAGAGGCTGTAGTACGGGCAGCAAAAACTTCTTTAACAGTTAATCTAACATCTAATCGTTGACGGATTCTTCCCACCAACTGAATGCTGATAATACTGTCCCCGCCTAATCTGAAGAAATCATCATGAATGCTTATACTGTCTGAAGAAAGTCCTAAAACTTCTCCATAGATCTGACATAGTTTCTTCTGCAGCTCTGTTTCCGGAGCTGTATATTCTTTATTTCCTGTAAAATCAGGTTCAGGAAGCGCTCTTCTATCCAGTTTTCCATTGATTGTCAAGGGTAAAGAGGTTAAATGAACAAATGCTCCCGGAATCATATATTCTGGTAATGATTCGGATAAATATTCTGAAAGTAATGCTGAATCTATCGCGTTTTCAGCAACATAATAGCCTGCAAGGTATTTTAAACCTGCTTTATTTTCTTTAGCCAATACTGCTGACTGACGAATTCCCGGATAGGTTAACAGCTTATTTTCAATTTCGCCTAATTCAATTCTATAACCGCGAATTTTTACCTGGAAATCATTTCTTCCGATATATTCCAGTTCACCATTTGACAGCCAGCGAACCAAGTCTCCGGTTTTATATAATCTTTTGTTCTCTCCTTTTACCTTCTGATCTGATGTCTGGAAAGGATTAGTGATAAAACGTTCTTCTGTAAGATCAGGTCTGTTCAGGTAACCTCTTGCAATTCCTGCTCCGCCGACATACAATTCTCCCACTCCTCCTACCTGAACGGGTCTTAAATGTTGATCTAAGACATAAACATTCACATTCCCGATTGGGCCACCTATATTTAATGGATTTTCATCCTCATTATAATGATGCAGAGTCGCACATACGGTACTTTCTGTTGGCCCATAAGCATTGACTAAGTCTACTCCATGCTTTTTATACAGAGCCATAACCTGCGGATTGGTAATATCACCGGCAACTAAAAGCGTCTCTAAAGGAAGGATATATTCTTTGGTTAATAAAACCGGAGGAATGGTGGCAACTTTGATATTATTTTCTATGATATACTGCTGTAATCCAATCAGATCTGTCTGTGTCTCTTTATTCAAAAGATGAATCGTTTGTCCATGTACAAGTGCCGGATACAACTCAGCTACGTGGGCATCAAATACATAGTTGGCATACCAAAGACAATTCTTCTGCGAAACAGGCTGCTCAGAAGTGAACCCGTATTCTTTAGCGTGCTGCTGTATCAGGTTGGCTACTCCTTGATGTTCTATCAATACACCTTTAGGCATTCCGGTAGTTCCACTGGTGTAAATAACATAAGCTAAATTATTTTCCTTAGTCTTGGTAACTGGATTATTAACATCAAAGGTTTCAAGTATTTCTTTAAAGGTAACCTCATCCAGATCAATAACATCAACGGCCTTATTTTCCAGCTGTTTCACGGTACTTTCCTGCCCTAAAATAACCCTGGCTTTCGTATCCTGAAGAATGTGTTGTATTCTTTCGGCTGGATAGGAAGGATCCATTGGAACATATCCTGCACCAGCTTTTAATATAGCCAACATTGCCATCAGCATGTTTTCGGAACGTTCCAGGCATAAAGGGATCAAATCATCCGGCTGAATATTATAGGTATTGATCAGATAGTTTGCCAGGCGGTTTGATTTTTCATTCAGTTCCTGATATGACCATTCAATATCCTGATATACTAAGGCTGTAACATCAGGTGTTTTGTCCACCTGATCCTCGAATAATTGATGGATTGTTTTATCAGAAGCATAATCAGAATTTGTTTGATTCCAATCTTTGGTGATCTTATTGTAATTTGAATCTTCCAGCAGACGGAATTCATTGATTTTTATATTTTTATCGCTACTCTCTCCTATTTTAGCTAATTGATCCAAAAGCAGAATATAAGTGCTCTGCATTCTCAGAATTGTTTCTTCTTTGAAAAGTGAGGTCGCGTAATTGAATATTCCTCTGATCGTTTCTTCTCCATCATCAATCATCGTCGTCAGGTCGAACTTCGCTGCCTGATAGTTGATCTCATGATGTAAAGGAGTAAATATAGCTTCAATATCAGTATTCACTCCAAAACTTTGAACCCCAAACATCACCTGGAAAACAGGGTGTTTTGAAGTATCCTGTTCTATATCCAGCTCTTCTACCAACTTTTCAAATGGCAGTTCCTGATAAGACTGTGCTTCTGTTACCGATTTTGAGATCTGAAGAATAAAGTCTTTAAAATCCTGCTCTGCACTGATCTTTTCTCTCAGTGCCAGTGTATTTACAAAGAAACCGATCATATCTTCAAGACCTTCATGATGACGGTTGGCAATCGGGCTTCCTACGACAATATCATCCTGACCGGAATAGGCAGAAAGCATCAAATAATATCCACCCAGCATCAGGCTATAAAGGCTTACTCCCCATTCTTTGGAAAGGTTTCTCAATCCTGAGCCTACTTCTGTAGAAAGGGCGAAGTGAGCACTAGCTCCGTCATAAGAGATATTAGCCGGTCGTTTAAAATCTAAAGGCAGATTAAGTGCCTCAAAGCCTTCAAGGGTATTTTTCCAATAACTGATCTGCTTTTTCAGTGTCTCTCCTGTAAGATAACTTCTCTGCCATAGAGCAAAGTCTTTGTATTGAATTTTTAATTCCGGAAGCTGAGGGTTTTCACCTTTAATAAAGGCATTGTATATGGTTTGTATTTCTTTTAAGAAGAGATCTGCAGACCATCCGTCAAATGCGATGTGATGAACCACAACGGATAGATAATAATCCCCTTCCTCTTTGAAAATGACCGCTTCCACCGGAATCTCTTCTTCCAGATTAAATATTTTATGGGCACACTGATCAATATTTCTCTCCAATTCTTCTTTGGAGTTAACTTCTGTATATTTAAACTCAGGAACAAGGCCTGTAACCACCTGATAACCTATTCCATTTTCCGCAGTACGGATTACTGAACGAAGCACTTCGTGGCGCATTACTACAGTCTCTAACGCTCTTTGAAGAACGTCAAGTTGTATATCTTTACCTAGTCCGAAGACCATTGGAACATTATAGGCATTGCTTCCGCCTTCAAAATTTTCAATAAACCATAGTCTTTCCTGGGCAAAAGATAATCGCTGTTCCTCCGGAGAAGAGATTTCTATTGGAACAATCTTTACCTGAGCATCTATGCCAGACTCATTTTCAATAATATGAGAAAGAGTTGCTACGGTTTTATGAGTAAATACAACTGCTACTCCTATTGATATGTCTAAAGCTTTTTTGATGCTGCTGATCAGTCTTATAGCCATGATACTGTTTCCTCCGAGACGGAAGAAATCTTCATGAATTCCAATGACTGAAGCTTCCAGCCCCAGCACATCTGCATAAATCTGACATAGTTTTTCCTGCAATTCATTTTCAGGAGCTGTATATGCCCTACTGATGGTAAATTCCGGTTCTGGTAATTGTTTTCTGTCTAGTTTTCCATTGATGGTCAATGGAAGCTGTTCAAGATGAACATACACACTAGGAATCATATATTCCGGTAAGGTTTCTCCCAGGAATTCAGAAATTTCATGAGATTCTAATGCAGAATCAGATACATAATATCCGGCAAGATACTTCAACCCTGCTTTATTGGTTTTAGCCAGTACTACAGATTGGCGGATTGATGGATTGCTCTGTAATTTATTTTCAATTTCTCCAAGCTCAATTCTATAGCCTCGGATCTTTACCTGGAAGTCATTACGTCCGATATATTCTATTTCTCCATCGGCATGGTATTTTACTAAATCCCCTGTTTTATAAAGTTTCCCGTTTTTACCCTGCCCCTTCTGCTCTTCTGTCTGAAAAGGATTGGGAATAAATCGTTCTGAGGTAAGTTCCGGTCTGTTCAGATATCCTCTCGCAATTCCGGCTCCACCAAGATAAAGTTCTCCAACAGCTCCTACCGGAACCGGACGGTGAAGAGCGTCCAGTACGTATACTGAAGTATTTCCTACAGCGTGTCCGATTAAATGAACGTCTCCATGCTCTACTTTTTTGTAAGTGGCATAAATTGTAGCTTCCGTAGGCCCGTAAAGGTTATAAAGAGTGATATATTCCGACCAGTATTTTCCGGTTTCATAATCACAAGGCTCTCCGGCATACAGTAGTCCTTTGAGGTTTGGATATTCAATACGAGGCAATACGGACAACATTACCGGAGGTAAATAAGCATATTCTATCTGATGTTCAAGCAGATATCTGCTTATGGAATCTGCATCTTTTTTAATGGTTTCATCCAATATATGCAGTTCATTTCCATACAATAAAGCATTAAAAAATTCTGATACTGAAACGTCAAATACATAAGAGGTATAAGCCGTTATCTTCTCATTTTCACTGAATCCATAAGCATCTCTTACCTGTGTTACTACATTTACAACACTTTTGTGTTCTATCATTACCCCTTTAGGAACGCCTGTAGTTCCGCTGGTATAGATCACATAAGCAAGATGATCTGAAGTGGTTTCAGTCACTGGATTTTCAGGGTTGCTCTTTTCAATGAGTTCTCTGAATGAAACCTCATCCAGCGCAATAATGCTCTTTGAAAGGTCTACATCCTGAATTTTTTCAGCTATTTTTTCCTGAGTAAGAATGATTTCCGTATCAGTATCATCCAAAATATGTCTTATTCTGTCTGCCGGATAGGACGGATCCATCGGAACATAGGCTGCTCCGGTTTTCAAAACAGCAAGAATAGCCACAATCATATCTTCTGACCGTTCCAGGAATAAAGGAATCATATCCTCAGACTGAGGATTATAGGTTTCTATAAGGTAGTGGGCAAGACGGTTCGCTTTGGCATTCAGCTCCTGATAAGACAGCTTTACATTTTGATATACTAATGCTGTACGATCCGGGGTTCTCTGCACCTGATCTTCAAATAATCTGTGAAGGGTACTTGACTCCGGATATTCTATTTCTAATGAGTTCTGATCTTCAATGATCTTTTTATAATCTTCTTTAGCCATCCAATGAAGACTATTGATTGTAATGTTTTCTTCTTTTTGATGTCTAAGATTTACAAACTGTTCAAGAAGGAGCACATAAGTATCTTTCATACGCAGAATCGTATCTCTGTTGAAAAGGGATACTGCATAATTGAATATTCCACGTACGGTTTCTCCATTGTCATCGATCATCATGGTCAGATCAAACTTCGCAGTCTGATAATCAATATCACCATCAAAAGGAAGTAATACTGCTTCATCAGCATTGCCTGTATATATTCCGCCTTCAAAACTCTGAAGCCCAAACATCACCTGGAAAATCGGGTGACGGGACATATCCTGATCTATTCTGAGTTCTTCTACCAGCTTTTCAAATGGAAGATCCTGATGAGACTGAGCTTCCATCACCGATTGGGAAACCTGTAAAATGAAGTCTTTGAGATCCTGTTCCGGGTCAATTTTCTCTCTTAATGCAAGTGTATTGACAAAGAATCCAATGATATCCTCCAATCCGGCATGATGACGATTCGCTACAGGACTTCCCACAATGATATCATCTTGTCCGGAATAGGCTGACAACATCAAGGAATATCCGCTTAACATTACACTGTATAAACTTACTCCTAAATCTTTTGAAAGCGCTCTCAGGTCTGTTACAAGATCAGTTGGTATATTGAAATATTCTGTAGCTCCCTGGTAAGAAGTTTGTGCCGGTCTTTTAAAATCTAATGGGAGATCCAGCGTCTGGAATCCTTCAAGTTTATCTTTCCAGTACTCTATTTGCTGATCGAGTGTGTCTCCTGTAAGATAATTTCTCTGCCATAAAGCAAAATCCCGATATTGAATAGGTAAAGCTTTAAGCTCCGGTGTTTTTCCTTCTGCTAAACTATTATAAATACTGCTTAACTCTTTGATAAAAATATCCGTAGACCAGCCATCAAAAGCAATGTGATGCACTACAACGGATAAATATTTCTGATCTTTTAGCGTGAAAAGGGAAACATTCAGTGGAAGTTCTTCTTCTAAACGGAAAACTTTATTATTGGCAATATTGATCACCTCATCAAGCTCTTCTCTGGTCTGAACATCCTGTACAGAAAGCTGAATATTTTGTTCTGTAACTACCTGATATCCTATCCCATCTTCTGTTGAACGAATGATACTGCGTAGTACTTCGTGACGCTGAATCAATAATTCGAAAGATTCCTGAAGAAGCTCTGCCTGAATATGATTGCCAAGCTGAAATACCATAGGAATATTGTAAGCATTGCTTCCTTCCTCATATTTTTCAATAAACCAAAGTCTTTCCTGAGCAAAGGATAAACGCTGTTCTTCTACAGAAGCCACCAGTACAGGGGTAATTTTTTCCTGTTTTTCAATATTATTTTCGCCGCTTAGCACCTCAGCAAGAGAAACAACTGTTTTATGACTGAAAACCATTGCTACATTAGCCTGTAGTTTCAATTCATATTGTATTTTGCTGATCAGTTTTATTGCCATGATACTGTTTCCTCCCAGACGGAAAAAGTCATCATAGATACTGATGGTTTCACTATTTAATCCCAGTATTTCACCATAAATCTGGCAAACTCTGGCTTGTAATTCATTTTGTGGCGCTGTGTATTCTCTGTTTCCTGTAAATTCAGGCTCTGGAAGTTGCTTTCTGTCCAGTTTTCCGTTAACTGTAAGCGGAAGTTCCGTAAGATGTACAAAGGCTCCGGGAATCATATATTCCGGAAGAGATCCGGAAAGGAATACTGTAAGATCTTCAGCATTCAATTCTCCCTCAGAGACATAATATCCGGCAAGATATTTCATTCCGGTCTTGTTTTCTTTTACTAAGACAACGGCCTGTTTTACACCTGGATACTGGTGAAGTTTATTTTCTATTTCTTCCAGCTCAATTCTGTATCCTCTGATTTTTACCTGAAAGTCATTACGCCCGATATATTCTATATTTCCATCCGGAAGCCAACGTACAAGATCTCCCGTTTTATATAGTTTTCCTTCTTCCTCTTGAAAAGGGCTTTCTATAAAACGTTCTGCAGTCAGATCTGCTCTGTTAAGATAACCTCTTGCAATGCCTGCTCCGCCAAGATACAATTCACCAACAGCGCCAACAGGTGCAGGCTGAAGGTATTTGTCCAGAACATAGGCCGTTGTATTTCCTACAGGTCGCCCGATAAGATGTACGTCTCCATGGTGTACCTGTTTGTACACTGCATAAATCGTTGCTTCCGTGGGCCCATAAAGGTTGTAAAGCTTTGTATACTCAGACCAGTATTTTCCTGTTTCATAATCACAGGGTTCACCAGCATACAATAGCCCTTTTAAAGATGGATATTCCACTCTTGGTAATACGGAAAGCATTACAGGAGGCAGATAAGCATATGTTATTTCGTTGGAAAGTAAATATCTGCTGATAGAATCTGCATCTTTCTTGATCTCTTCACCCAATATATGCAGCTCATTCCCATAGAATAAAGCATTGAAAAACTCGGATACCGATACATCAAATACATAAGAAGTATAGGCTGTTATCTTTTCTCCTTTACTGTAACCATAAGCTTCCTGTACCTGATCTACCAGGTTTACCACATTTCTGTGCTCTACCATTACCCCTTTAGGAACCCCTGTAGTTCCGCTGGTGTAGATCACGTAGGCCATATTCTCCGGACTTACCTGCTTAGAAAGGTTACCGGAATCCATTCCGGTTATTACATTTTGAAAAGCTGAATCATCCAATATAATAGTATCAGTCTCAAATGTTTGTAATTTTTCCCGCGTTGAATATTGGGCTAAAACTATTTTTGCTCCGGTATCGCTAAGAATATGTTCCACTCTGTCTGAAGGATATGAAGGATCCATCGGAACATAAGCTGCTCCTGTTTTTAAAACAGCAAGAATAGCAACCAGCATATTTTCTGAACGCTCCAGACATAAAGGAATCAAATCTTCAGACTGAATATCATAAGTCTGAATAAGATAGTTGGCCAGTTGGTTTGCTCTTTCGTTTAGTTCGTTGTAAGTAAGTTTGGTTTCGTTAAATACAAGGGCTGTATGATCAGGTGTTTTTACGACCTGCTCTTCAAATAATTGATGGATTGTACCACTCAAAACATGACCTGAACCTGTATTATTCCAATCTTTGATTACTGTCCGGAATGCTTCATCTTTTAAGAGCTGATAATGGGTTATTAAATTTTCTGTTTTTCCTTCCAGTAATTCTTCAAGAATATCAATAAACAGTTTTTGATAAATCTCCGTAAAATTGAATACCAATTCTTGGCTTAATACCTGATTCGCATATCGGACTTTATAGTTAAGCTGTCCATTCCTTACTTCCTGCTCGAATGATAGTTTTCCTACCAAATCCACATTCAAATCACTGTTGATAATGACATCACTAGCGCCTTCATAATGGATCACGACATCTTTAAGACTGGTTTGTACAAATCCATATTCTAAAATATCGGAAGTTGGTGCATAGCTTATTAAATCCTCAACCGGAAAGTATCTTGCTTTGCTTATTTTTAGCTGATTGGTGTATTCTATATTCTGATCAATAAGATCCTGAAGTGAAGTGTCTTTATTGAATCTATATCCTTTTAAAACCGTGTTAATATGGGCTCCGAAGATAAAATCCTGTCCTTCTGTAATCCCAACAGGATAGTTAATCACAAGATTATCTACTCCTGAAATTTTGTGCAATAAGACAGCTAACACCAATTGCCCGTACGTATAAGGGGTAAGTTTATATTTTGATGTTAATTGTCTTACTTTAGAAAAAGTAGATTCGGGAAAGCTGAAACGAAGTTCACTTATCGGGTTTTTAGGATATTCTGAATTGTTTTCTGAGATTGATTCTGAAGATTTGTTTTTTAAAAATTTAAACCCAATATTTTCTACCTCTTTCAGATTGGTTCTCCAGAATTCTGACATTTCAGATTTTCCTTTTTCCAATATTCCTTCAAGCTGGATTCTTAGGTTTTCATATAATTTTTCCTGTTCTGTAAGATTAATTGGGTTCTCATAATCCGGATGGTTGTAATAAGTACTCAGTTCCGTGTAAATACTGTTGGCACTCAATCCATCTACAAGGATATGGGAAAAGATATGAATGATTCTATATCCGCCATTATTTAACTTAATGGCATAAAATCTCGCAAGCTGATCTTTTTCCAGATCGAAAGGCTGTAATGCCAGCTGCAGGATTTCTTCAGGACTTGGCTCCTGAGGAATAAATGTTAATATCTGGTCGCTTTCCTGAAGTAATGCTCTTCTTTTCCAGAATAAATCTCCTGACTTACTGACCACATTGCTATTGAGCAATAATTGATTATTAACAAATCTTACTAAGCTTATATTGAGTCTCTGAATGTCTATAATGCCAGACATCGACTGGTCAAATATAATATTATAATCGCTTCGAGAAGGGTTTAGCATCCATTCATTGAAAAAAATGGATTGGTATGGGGTTAGCTTCATAAGGAATGCTTCCATAAGATAAGGATATTAGGTAGGTTAGGGTTAAGTACGTTTTTATCTTTTTAATTATTCTCAAAATATTATCATTCAAATACTTTCGGACATCATCGATCTATTCTTTCATGAATAGGATCAAAAAAAAATATTGAATTGATAAGAGCAGAATAATTGCAATAGGTTTAAAGGTATTCTCTTGTTTAGTAAAAGAATATTATGTTTTATTTAAGTAGATGTGTAATTTTATCAGAGTTTTCATCATACGATTTATATGAAGTAAGCTGATCTATAGAAACGATTTTTTATAATAGTACGTCAATAATTACCTGATAGCCACCAACAAAATGTTGGCAGCCATCAAATAATCATTTATTTCAATTTTCACTTATTCTTTGATACAACGAACTGAACTTCCTTGTGCTGTTCCTGAACTTGAAACACCATGCGTTCCAAATTGTGAAACCTGGAAGATATAAGCTGAAGGGCTTGAGCCGCCTGCTTCACCACTCCAGTAGAATCCACTGCTTCCTGCATATGATGATGATATCGTTCCAAATGATGAATCTCGATTTCCTGCAGCAGGGATTGCTAATTTACTTGCAGCAGCAGCATTAATTCCACTACCCATTTTAGCCGCTAATAAATAGTTATCGAGTTGAGATCTATTAGGAACCGTAAATCCTTTAGGACATGGGTTGTTTGGTTTAGCACTGTTTTGCCATAAAGTTGGGTCATTATTGACTCTCCATCCGCCTCCTGTTCCAATAAACCTTGTATCCGTTGGATTATCATTAGCAGTAGAAGTTACAGCAGGGTAAACTGGGGTTCCACTTGAAGGACCAGTCCATCTAACCAATTCATGTCCATCTGGTCTTCTTCCCCATTGGAATAATGATCCATATGCTCTATAATCCTGTGCAGATGTTGCCTGCTGGGCAATGCTAAAATTAGGACTGTCTGTATTTGTGTAATCAGCTCCAAGGTTATTATTCAACCATGTGTAACCATCTTCTGCCTGAACTGGTAAATAAAGGAAATTATGGTTAAGAGCTCCTGCATTGTCTGTTTGTCCAAACCTTCTATCCGGAATACCTGGTAATATACGAACATCATAATTTTTAGATGTTCCGGAGTTATTGGATGGGAATTGGAATCTTGCCATTAATACTCCAAGATAATCATTTCCTATTCCGGCATTAATATCCAATTTTCGGGCATTCAAAGTACCTCCTATCGCCGTAAGTTTTGCTTTGATGGATCTGGTATTAGAGTCATATGATTGTGCTGGCCACGAAAGCATAAGCTGTCTGGAAATTCCGTCTTCTGTAAGGTTAGCAGGTACTGTTGTTATTGAACTCCATCCAGTAAGGGAACCACTTCCTGTAGTGGTAACAGGAATAAAGATATCCAATCCTGATGTAGGAATGAAACCTTGATAATCTGCTAGTTTATCCGGAACACCGTCTGCAGCTACAGGTCTGGCAGTTGTTGCTGGCCCAGTAGGCTCTGTATAAGGAGCATAATCATTATCATACACTGAGCCTATAAAATATATTCCTTCATTGATGGTAATATTAGGCGGAACCACAGGAGTACCATTATTTACCTGAAGAGTAATTGCAGGACAAGTACTTCCATTGATCGTAATGTTAAACACAGCAGAGCTGGCAGTAACCGGAGTACCCGCGACATTAAGCATTAAGTTCCCATTTCCCGTCGCAAAAGTACCGGCATTCAATGTAGCCGTTAACCCATTAGACTGAAAAGTCTGTGCAGCATAAGCACTTCCGTTACCTCCTGTATAAGGGATTGTTAAAGTCCCATTGTATGGTATATTTTGGGTGGCAAAGGTAGGATTAAATACTGCAGAAGCACATACTAAAGCAAATGGGCTTTCTTTCCAAAAACATTGTGACCAGGCTCCTCCTTGAAAAGCCTTCACGCATTGCTCTGCTTTATCATAGATCAGCATACCGTTTACAGGATTATTGATCACTCCTGTATTATTGATTCTGTTCAGTAATAAAGCTTTGTTATCAGATCCCAATTCTAAATCTGCACTTAGATGAGGTTGAGCCTTATTAATCCCAACCTGTGCAAGGGAAAAAGAGCATAAACTAATGCAAATAGGTAATAATAACTTTTTTTTCATGTTGAATTTTTCTTGTCGTTTAATAAAATTTGTCTTTTTAATATCCTTCTATGAGGCGCGATGAAATAAAGAATAGCAAATTCCCGTAAACAGATTCTGTAAATACCATATAGATACAAAATAGATGGGTAAACTCTGGTTTTACTCAGGATAATAATTGTTTTTCGATCGCTTTCAAATTTGATCAAAAACAATTATAATTACTCCTCAAGAAATTCGCAGAAATTACTTAGAATATATTGCAATGGTTCGGAACTGATCACCGGAAAATACCTATTGCTTTATTTTGAAGCAACAGAGCAGGTATTTCCTGCCACATTTACATTAAATGTGATACTTCCTGTTCGATCAGGAGTTCCTGTAATAGAATACTGTAAATTTCCGCTGCCTGTAGCAAATTGTCCGGCAGGTAAAGTAGCAGTTAATCCATTAGCTCGTATGGATGCAGCATCATAAACACCTCCATTTCCTCCTGTATAGGGAATTATCAGCACACCTTTATAAACCTGCCCGGCTATAGGACTGGGAGATACAGTAGCTGAATTACATGATAAGGAAACGGGATTCATCAATGCTTTTTTTCCAACCAGTCCTTTTCCAAGACATTTAGACCATTTATCTGCCTGAAATGCTTTTACACATTCTTCAGATATATCATAGATCATCATCCCGTTCGTTGGTGTTGTGATAACACCAGTATTAAGAACTCTGTTTAAAAGAAGTGTCTTGTTGTCGGAGCCTAGTTCAAGATCCGAGCTAAGATTCGGATTCTTTTCTTTGATACCTACCTGTGCAAAGGAAAGCACACTGATAGTAGAGGTAATCAGTAATAATACATTTTTCTTCATTTGTAAAAAGTCTTAGTGTTTAAAATAATTTTTTCTCCCAGTAAAGATATATTTTAAAAATGAATTTTCAAAAAAAAACCAATAAAAATTAAAATTTTTATCACCAAACTATGATTTTATATCTAAATTTAAACTATTGAAATTCACTTAAATAAAGGATTTTGTAAAGTATAAAACACAATTAACTCAAATTTAAAAAGGCAAAAAATGTGGTACCACGTTTCCAAGGATTTTATCACCTGACGCTATGCAACTCTGATAATTTTCATCAATAAAAATATCCTTTGTAAAGAATTTTTTACTCTCAATTTTACACTCACTATTTACAATTTCAAAAGAATCCAGAGGAATCATCATTCCTCCACCATGCGCTTTCATTACTGATTCTTTTTGTGTCCAGTAGGAAAAAAATGCCCTTATTTGATCTTCAGACCGGTTAATTTTATCAAATTCTTGCTCTGTCATCTGAAACTGAAAGTCCAGATAATTGATTTTAGGATCCATAAATTCAACATCAATTCCTATAGGAAATTCTGCAATAGCACAAACGACAAGTTCTTTGGAATGAGAAATATTGAAATGAAGAGGATGTCCTTTTAAATAAGGTTTATGATCCGGAGATCGTTCTATACATACTTCATCAATATGATAATGGGATTTTAGTCCCTCTTGCAAAAGCACCCTTCCCAAGAGAGAAAGCTGAGCATCCTGCCATCTCCTGTATTTTAGAATATCTTGCTGAAAATCTTCCGGAAAAGATTTTAAATATCTGTCTAAAATATACTGATGCTTTTCTTCACTGATAAATGTAAATAGAATAATCATTACTGATGTTCTTCAATTGTGTTGTATTACTATTAAAATGTGATGTGACATTCACCTACCAAAAGATAAAAATAAACAATTTTAATGGTCTTTTGTGTTCAAATTATTTAGATATTGAACCTACACATTCTGAGGTGAAACGGATCAAATTATAACGAGCCGTAAGACATCTGTTCAGAAAAAAGACTGAAATCATAAAGCGTTTTGGAAAATCTTTTTTAATTTTAACATAAATATCACTATAAATCATTTAAAAATGAAAGTACAAACACTAGCATTATTGGCAGGATGTGCATTTTTGGCTGCTTCATGTGGAACGACAAAAACGTACGCTGTAAATGCCAAAAGCGGAACTCAAACAGGTGGAACGGCAAAGTTTACTCAACAGGGAAATGAGGTAATCATGAAACTGAACGTAACAAACCTTACTCCTGGAATCCATGCAGTACACATTCATGAAAAAGGAGACTGCTCTGCAGCAGACGGAACTTCTACAGGCGGACATTGGAACCCATCCAAGAACGATCACGGAAAATGGGGTGCTGAGCATTTCCACATGGGAGATATTGGAAATTTGGTAGCCGATCAGAACGGAACGGCAGTATTAACTTTCAAGACTGATAAATGGTGTCTTGGTTGTACAGATGAATCTAAAAACATCATCGGAAAAGGTCTTATTGTACATGCAGCAGCAGACGATTTCCATACTCAGCCTACAGGGAATGCTGGAGGAAGAGTGGGATGTGTAGAAATTAAGTAATCATTCATTGACTCAATAAAAAACCGATAATTTTCATTATCGGTTTTTTTATGTTTATGATTTTATGCCCATTTCTGATACAATATTCATTGCTTCCTGCAGGTAAAGATCTTTTTTCAGATTCTTGATCCACATTTCAGATTTCTTTTTGAAGGCTTCATCTTTTTTCTCTCTTTCAATCTCACTTGGATACATCATGAACTGCAATCCGTTCTCAAATTTAGTCAGTACTTTGAATTTTTCAATCTGAGATTTTCTATGCTTCATCACTTCGTTGAATTTATCAATATTCAAAGTAATATTCTCCTCTTTATCCAGTTTTTCTCTCCATTGAGCGGATTCTAACAGAAGCTGATAGTTTTTGTTTTTAGCCATTCTGTCTGCACTTGCTTTTTCAAGAGCCTGAATATTAAAGTAGTTCAGTTTTTCAAATTTTGTAGCCGGAATTTTATCCCAAGCTAAAGCAAAATCATCATAACGCTCTCCTACTTCAGCATAAGTAAAGAAGTCTTTCATCTGAATATCAGAAACAATTCCTTTTCTCTGCGTAGATTCTCCGGTAATTCTATAGAACTTCTGAATCGTTAGTTTTAAAGATCCGAAGTCATCTTCAGTATTCAAGAATCTGTTCAGATCAACAAAAGTCTGAACGGTTCCTTTTCCAAAAGACTGTGGAGATCCTATAATCATTGCTCTTCCATAATCCTGCATTACACCTGCAAGAATTTCCGAAGCTGAAGCCGAAAGTTCATTCTGCATGATAACAAGTGGCCCTGTCCAGATTGGAGCTTCATATTTGTTCTTTAAGGTCTGGATTTTTCCATTTCCGTCTTTTACCTGTACATAAGGCCCGGCATCCATGAAAAGTCCCATAATATCCCCTACTTCCGTTAATGATCCTCCTCCGTTATTTCTAAGATCAAGAACAATTCCTTCAATATTCTGAGCTTTAAGTTTAACAATCTCATTTTTGATGTCATCAGAAGCATTTCTTCCTTTTGAATTTTCAAAATCAGCGTTAAAGCTTGGAAGGTTGATAAATCCGTATTTTTTACCATTCGGAGCATTCACTACAATACTTCTTGCAAAAGTGTCTTCAATAGCTACCTCTTCACGGATCATCGTTACATCCTTAATAGTACCATCTTTTTTCTGAACGGTTAAAGTAACTGGAGTTCCTTTTTCACCTCTGATTAACCTTACGGCTTCATCGGAAAGCATTCCTACTACATTTACAGCGTCATCTTTTGGTTTTGACTTTACTTTCAGGATTTTATCTCCTTCAGAAAGCTGCTTAGATTTCCATGCCGGAGCACCAATGGTAAGAGCCCCCAGGTAAAGGTTTCCTTTTTTCTCCTGGATCAATGCTCCAATACCAATTACTTTTCCTGTAAACTGAGTATCAAAATCTTCTTTATCTTTTGGAGAATAGTAGTTGGTATGTGGATCGAAGACTTCAGTATATGCATTCATATACACCGTAAACCAATCCATTTTCTTTCTCTTTTTGAATCTTGTAAAGGTATCTTTTACAAGATCTTTTACTTCATCGGTTGCTTTTTTGATCTTCTCATCCTGAGTAAGAACTTTAAGCTTAATGGTATCTTTTAATTTGTACTTCTGAATAGAATCTTTTTTCTCTTTTTGAGCTTCTTCTTTACTGTTCATAGATTCAACTTCCTGAAGGATGTTGTATTTGATGAACTTTTTCCATTCGTTATACTGTTCCTGCTTATTAGCGGGTACTTTTTTTAGCTTTGGCTCCAGGGTAAGGGTTTCATCTTCCTGAAGGTTGATAGGCTTACTGAAAATGTCCTGTGTAATCTTATCGATCTCATCTACTCTTTGGTAAAGTCTGTCGATAGTAAGCTTATAGAAGGTAAGATCACCTTGGTTGATATAATCATCAAGCTTTGTTTCATGCTTGCTGAATTCATCCATATCAGACTGCAGGAAATATCTTTTTGCAGGATCTACCAACTCGAAATAGTGTTTATAAACATCTTTTGAATAAGCATCATTAATAGGCTTCGGGCTATAATGCAGATAAGAAAGAGTGTTTTTTACGCTCACCATTATCGTCTGCATCTTTTCATCATCGTTCTTCGGCGAGTTGAAGCAAAACATTAGACTGGTTAATGGAATTAGTAGTAAAAATTTATTCAGTTTGAAATTTTTCCACATAAACTGTCTTTATTTATTAATTTTTAGAAAAATAAGTATTGTAATAAGTAGCAATAATTTGCGATCTGTTACAAAAGATCAAATTTAACACCTTATTTACAAATATCGTACAGTTTTAAGGATTTTTATTAAAAGTGATTAGAGCTGTTATTTATTTAGACCTTTTGTGATCATTAAATATAAAGTATATAAGCAATTTTCTATTTATTTTTCAATATACTATTTACTGAAAGGTTTCATAAAAACTCATAAATAAGTACCACAAAAGTTATTTTCAACATATAAAGGCATAAAATATGTTGATAATTAAGCATATAACTTTAAAATGTAATGTCATGAGAAGTTTATTATGGTTAATCGCAGTCATTTGTATCGTTGTATGGCTATTAGGAATATTGGGAATCGTCCCAGGAATCAGTACAGGTTATTTAATTCATGTTTTATTGGTTATTGCCATTATTGTTGTTCTTTATAATATTATTACAGGAAGAAAACCTTTGGAATAATACAAACAACCCTTGATATTATACCTTCTAATTTCAATGAATCATCTTCTTTGAGAGATAACAATTGTGTGCTAAAATTCAATGGTTATTAAACCCTTGGAAAGCTTTTCTTGTCAAGCATCCGGCTTATTTTTCGTATTAAGATACAGGTTGTTTAGTATTGAAATGAAATCAATGAATAATAAATCTGTTGTTTTATTGCGTCTTATTTTTAACTACATTTGATGTGTTGAAAAATTCTTTTTGTTCCATTCTCAAATGAACAAATTGTACTGTATTTGTATAAAAAATTAAGATAATATATGGAAAGACCGCTTATTCTGGTTACTAATGATGATGGAATTACAGCTCCCGGTATCAGAAATTTGATCAGTTTTATGAACGAAATTGGAGAAGTAATTGTAGTAGCCCCTAACTCTCCTCAAAGTGGTAAAGGACACGCTATCACTATTAATTCTACACTAAGCTACGAAGAAGTTACCCTTGATGGCCCGCAAACAGACTATTCTTGTAGTGGAACTCCTGTAGACTGTGTAAAAATGGCTCTTGATAAAATTTTGAAAAGAAGACCCGATATTGTAGTTTCCGGGATTAATCATGGAGCGAACTCGTCTATTAATGTAATTTATTCAGGGACAATGTCTGCTGCTGTAGAAGCTGGAGTGGAAGGAATTCCTGCAATTGGTTTCTCATTACTGGATTTCAGTTGGGAGGCAGATTTTACCCAAGCGAAAGAGTATATCCAAAACATTGTAAGAAGAACTCTTGAAAACCCAATGCCTAAAGGAATTGTTTTAAATGTAAACATTCCAAAACTTCCTGCATCTGAAATAAAAGGCGTGAAAGTTTGTAAACAAGCTAATGCTAAATGGGAAGAAAGTTTTGACGAAAGAGTAAATCCACATGGCAAAAAGTATTATTGGTTAACAGGTTACTTTAATAATATGGATGATTCTGAAGATGCTGATGAAACAGCTTTAGCTAATGGATATATTTCTATTGTCCCTGTGAAGTTTGACCTTACTGCGTATGAGTATATGAAAACATTAGAAGAAGTAATGGTTTTTGACACCGTAAAGGAAGCCAAATAATACTATTATTGAGATATCGAAAAAGCGTGAAATCAAACTTCACGCTTTTTGTTTTTTTAATCAGCAGATTTTTTAAAATAATACCTTATCCTCTTTTCTTAGCTCTTCCAGATAGTTTTTCTTATCATCACGGTAGAAAAGATTCATGGTTTCAAATGGAATTAATTTCAAATCCTTATTGACGATATGAACACAGGATTTTTTTACAGCTCTTACATCAAAATCATGGGCATCCATAAAATTCATAATGATAATTCTAAACAGATTATCATAATCCAGATTCGGAGCACTCACTTCCGGAAGGCAGCAAAGTAACTGATTAACTTTAGGTTGTACTTTATCCACGGAAATTCCTGTACTGAAAATATCCAGCAACTGCATGTGAAGACCTGTATCCTGTTCGTAAACAATGGTATTTTTGGATTCGTTATTCAAAAGATCGGCAGGATTAATATATCGGGTTAGAGGAATAATTTCTTCCTGAAGTTTTAAAATATATCCCATTGCCAAAGCATCCGGGTTACATGGAACTGGAATAATATCATCAGAATTTAAAAGAGGAAACTGATTCAGGATTTCCTGTCTTACTTCCGTTAAGGTGATTTTCTCATGAGCAGAATCGTCTCTGTTTCTTCCCGCAATTTCTACGGGCTGGAAGGTAATTCCTCTCACACATTTCTGTTTCAGAGCAAATTCAATGATTTTTCCGATCTCATCAATGTTTTTATCTTTTTGAAGGACAATTACTAAAGTTGTGGAAAGATTAAGTTCGTTCAGTTTTTCCAAAGCTTTCATCCTGACAGCTGTAAGATCTTTACCTCTGAAATCTTCCAGCACTTCCGGTTTAAAGGAATCAAACTGGAGATAAACTTCAAACTCAGGGGCATAGGTAGCTAATTTTTCTGCAAATCCAGGATCATTGGCAATTCTTATCCCATTGGTATTCAACATCAAATGCTTAATAGGTTTTGACTTTGCAATATCCATAATTTTAAAAAATTCGGGATGAATGGTAGGCTCACCACCACTGATCTGAACCACATCCGGCTCGCCTTCATTTTTAACAATTACATCAAACATAGCCTCAATTTCCTCCAGACTTCTATGGTTTCCGTAATGTGGAGAAGACATCGCATAGCATGTAGGGCAAGTCAGATTACATCGATCTGTTACTTCAACAATGGAAAGACAGCTATGTTGTTCATGATCTACACAAAGACCACAGTCGTAGGGACATCCATATTCTACATCTGTTCCGAAATGGAGGGGCATTTCCGAAGCTTTGTTATAGTTTCTTATGTTTTTATAGTAATGAACATCCGAAGCTATTTTCGTTTTAAAAAAGCCATGATCAGGACATCTTTTGGTCATGAAAACGGCCTCATCCTCTATAATAATTTTCGCTCCTACCCTTTTCAGGCACTCAGGGCAAAGACTGATTGTATAATCGTAATAAGTATAGTTTCTTACTGGCATAGTTAATTTTTAAATGTTTATCCACAGATATATCCGCTGATTAAACCGCAGACCAACAGACAAATAACAAAAGTCTGTATAAATTGTTTTCTGCTGAATTTTCTGTTATCCTTACTTTCATAGATGAGCTTCACAATAAAAGTAACAATAATGGAAAAAAACAAAGCGCCTATAATGATCATTCCAACAATCATAACTACCAGACCCGTAAGATCGCCAACTTCTAAAAGAGTTAATGATTTCATCTTGAATATTTTAAAGTGATTTTGGTATTTTTAATAGTATAAATGTAGTAAATAATTACACAAATACATACAAGTTGAATTGTCCCTAAATTTCCTGCAATTTCAACCCTTGGTTTAATGAAGTCTAAAAAGAATCTGAATATAAAATAACTCAGCATAAAGATCTGAAAGAGAAATCCTGAAGGATAATTTTTCTGTTTCTGAATATATTTCAAAACAACCCAAAGTCCTATCAAAAACCCAATTTCATATAAGGCAACAGGGTGTCTGAGATATTGATCTCCCAAATGCATTCCAAAAACAGAATCTGTAGGAATGCCATAGGTTTCCTCATAAATTCCTGTAAGAAAGCACCCGACTCTTCCAATAATTATGGCCAGCATTAAAGGGAAAACAATCAGATCTCCTGTACTTTCCTTGTGTCCCACTACTTTTTTAGCGAGTTCTACCCCCAATAATCCAAAAGCCAATCCTCCTACAATCGTATTACTCGACCAGAATTTCTGAAAGCTAAAGTTTTCAAACATAGTATGAGGATTCTCCAGGTTTCCAATGAGCTTGGAGCCCAATAATGCTCCGGCTGTGGCTCCAATTAAAACGGCAGCAGAAATATTAAAAGATAATTTTTCCGAAGATTTTCTTTTAAGATAAAAATAATACCGCATACCCAGGAACATTCCAACCGCCTCAAAAAGGGGATGTGCAAGAATTGTTTGACCGAAAATATGAAATGTTACAGGAAAATCCATGGTTCCAAAAATAATCTATTTCAGATTATTTACTACCTTTATTCTGACAAATAATTACAAAATGCGTATAGAATATGACATAAAATTAGGGTTTAAGGATGTAATGTTCCGCCCTAAGCGTTCTACCTTAAAATCCCGATCAGAAGTAGATTTGGAGAGGGAGTTTATCTTTAAACATACTAAAAAAAAATGGAGTGGCGTTCCTGTTATCGCAGCTAATATGGATACCGTGGGAACTTTTGAAATGGCTGTAGAACTGGCTAAAGAAAAGATTATCACGGCCATTCATAAACATTACACTCCTGAGGAATGGGATGAATTTTTACAAAGCCAGCCCGAAAGTATTCATCAGTATATCGCTTTAAGTACAGGCACAGGAAAGGCAGATGAAGAAAAAATCAGACTGATCCTCGAAAAGCATCCAAAAATTGAGTTTCTCTGTATAGATGTTGCCAATGGATATTCAGAGCATTTCGTTGAATTTGTGAAGACAGCAAGGGCTAATTTCCCTGATAAAATCATCATTGCTGGAAATGTAGTAACTGGAGAAATGGTAGAAGAGCTTCTTTTGGTAGGAGCAGATATCATTAAAGTTGGAATTGGGCCTGGTTCAGTATGTACCACCCGTGTAAAAACAGGAGTGGGTTACCCACAATTATCGGCTATTATTGAATGTTCTGATGCTGCTCATGGTTTGGGAGGTCATATTATTGCAGATGGAGGCTGTAAAGTTCCGGGAGATGTTGCCAAAGCATTTGGTGGCGGTGCCGATTTTGTAATGCTGGGTGGAATGTTTGCCGGCCACGATGAAAGTGGAGGTGAAATGATTGAAGAAAATGGCAAAAAATACCGTTTATTCTACGGTATGAGTTCAAAAACAGCTATGGATAAGCATTCCGGAGGAGTTGCTGAATACCGCGCTTCAGAAGGTAAAACGGTAAAAGTAGCGTATAAAGGCCCGGTTGCAGAAACTGTGAAAGATATTTTAGGAGGAGTACGTTCTACCTGTACTTATGTAGGAGCCTCTAAGCTTAAAGAACTTTCTAAAAGAACTACATTTATTCGAGTTCAGGAACAGGAAAATCAGGTTTTTAACTAATAATTTCTCTTCTGCAGGAAAGAAGATGAGTCGTCCTAAAATAGGTTGACATAAATTAAACAATATTTAATCCGGAGAGATATTTTATTTCTTCGGATTTTTTATGCACTTTATCTGGCGTTTCCATATTAAGACTTAAATGTGGTCTTTTAGTATTATAAAGATAAATACTTTCTTTTACTAATAAGTTTAGATCTTGAATATTCTTTGTTTTAGAAAAAAGGAATTCTTGTTTCAATATTCCATTAACCCTTTCTGCTAGCGCATTTTGAT
>NZ_WXVU01000009.1 GCF_009900745.1 Chryseobacterium sp. c4a
TTCCTGTAACGCTTTAAGTTCCTTAAGATGTTGTGCATCCATTCCTCCGTATTTCTGCTTCCACTGGTAGAAAGTAGCTGCTGAAATTCCATGCTCACGACAAATATCTTTTGTCGCTTTCCCAGATTCATATTCTTTCAGAATATTGATAATCTGATGTTCTGAAAATTTGCTCTTTTTCATAATGTTTAACAAACTAAATTTAATAATTTTAATTTGTCTGAAAAACAGGGAAGTTTACCAAAACAATTAATAGGCCGATTAAATATTTCATAACTGATAGTTTCTTACTCAATACATCACTTTGATTTTATCCTGCTCTTATGAATATATCCTTCTTTTCCTTCTTTAGTTTTCACTAAAAACCAATCACCTGTATTATTCAGAACCTCAATATGTTCTCCTGATTTTACCTTTTGCAAAACCTCTGAGGAAGTATTTTTATCTTTTCTTAAATTGGTATAACCATCTGGATCTTGAATCTTCCAATATTCTTTTTCTACCTTGATTATATAGCTTTTAAAAAAAGGTTTATATTTCACATTATAAAGTAAAAGTTCATTCTTATCAAGATTAGTAATTGTGATTTCATTCATGTAATTATATAAATTATAATAAACAACTGTTTTACTCTTCCATTCTGTATCGTATGAGGGAGAAAAAAAAGCTTCAATTTTACTTGATTTTTGTTCTATTTGCTTTTTTAATTGTTCAATTGTAAAACGGTCTATAGAGTTTTCACTTATCAATAGTGCGTCCTCGTTGATTTGAATTTCAACTATATTGTCTTTAAAGTATTTTTCATTTGTTAAGAAAGCAGAGGGTAAACTTTGAATAATATATTCAGTAAGCTGATCTTGTTTGTATTTGTATTCTCCTTTAATAAAAAAATAAGGTTTATATAAAAACAATTGAAATAAATATAATTCATAATTTTCTAGGTAATACCCTAAATTCTCATTATTAAAAACTTGTGACAAGAGGTTATAAGATCTTATGTCATCAAGCTGTTGTACTCTGACTAACAATAATTTAATGAAAAATATCTGTTCATATTGGTTTTTGTCAAAATTTCGATTACTTAGATATTTAAAAAAGTCTTCTCTAAATGTCTTATCTTCTAGTGAACTTATACTTATTTGCTCTATATATTCTCCATTGTATTTATACTTATTAAAATCTAAACCATCTATAAATGATTTAGAAATATTTATCCCATCTTTTAACTTATCATCTATATGTACTATTTTTTCCATTTTTTTATTTTTTTCAATACTTGTATTTTTCTTGTCTTTGCATCCTACTATCAAAGGCAAAAAAAATAATAAAAAGAGTTTAATATATTTTTTCATACTATTTTTTTATTGTTACTTTTCCAGGTTTAACGTTTGGATTACTTTTTTTATAACCCACCCACCAATCATATAACGCTTTTGCATCACTATCCCAAACTCTTATACATCCTTGTGTTCTTTTTAACTGTTTTATTTCATATCCTTCCTGTCTCCCACCATGAATCCTAATAGCACTCCTTTTGCTTTTTGCTGCTTCATCATTATTACCATGAATTGGTTCAAAAACTAAACGTGGATGTGGTCCATAAGATTCTCTGTTCTCTTTATCAGAAGAATAAAATGGGGTACTCTCATTTATTTGAAATTCTCCGAAAGGAACGTCAGCATTAGTTTTCATATGATCCTCACCTGCTATTCCTTCTAATAGACAATCTTTAATAGTTAATACAATTTCTTGATTATGATTATATACAAAAATTTTTCCCCTTCTACAATTAGATCTAACTTTCGTTTTTTCTAAATGTGTACACTTATTTCCTGTGTACTGTTCAGTAATTATAATATTCCAAGTTCCTTTATCCAAAATAGGTTTTGTCTCGGATTTTTCTTTTTCGCACTCAAACGTTTTTGCAGTATTTAATTTTCCTTCTTCATAAAATTTTGTAATATTCTTCTCTATTTCCCAAATATAAGTTTTACCTGGACCATCATATTTATTTTCACCGTTTTCATACCATATTTTCATTTCATCATATAATTCTTTAAATGCTTGTACTTTACCAGAACTCTTTTTTACTTTTATATTCTTATGGATTTTCCCTTCATATAAAAAAGATGGATTTTGTCTGTAGCCGTAATGCCTGGATTTACTTAAATCTGTCAATTTCCCATTTTTATTATATACCAAAGGGTATTGATTATCAAAAACAACATGGTTGGGTTGATTTCCTCTTCCAACATCAACGGGCATTAATATTGATAAATAGAAATCTGTAAGGGTGTTTATTTTATCTTTCTTTTTTGCTAAATATTTCTCAACATAATCTAATTGCTGTATTGCCGTCATTTTTAATAAATCAGCTCTTGTTGTTCCAACGGATTCTGCCGCAGAATCTCCAAATTGTATTAATCCAACGTAATTTTTTCCTTTTCCTGCGGTTGGTGAAAATGTTCTTCCTGTTTCCAGCGCCATTCCTGCCATTAATAGATTAGGATCTTTACCTAATCTTTTAGCTATTTGTACAACCTTTTTTCTAAATTCACAACTCACTTTTCCTCCCCAAATCAAGTCTTTATACTGTTCTTTACAAATACAACTAGAAGGAGTTTTCCCTTGCTTCGGTTCTTTCACCATCGTTGCACTTCTCCCACTTGGTACTTCTGTAGGAGTAGCATCAGCACTCACAGGCATCACCGCAGATTTTACAGAAGTATCATTGTGTATCACTTCTATAAAATAATCCTGTCTGCTACTATCAGTTCCAAATTCTTTGGCTTTGTCAAACATTTGTTTTGTTAGCTGTACTCCTATAAAACTAGTATCACCTGCCAATACCCAATCCTTTTCATATATCAAATCATTACTCCATGTGAAATTATCTTCTTCCCATATTTTTACCTTCACTTTTTTGCCTTTCATCTCTTTTGCTGTAATCTTTATTTTTACAGTAGTTCCTACTTTGGAAGAATGAAGCCTGTTTCCGTTTCCATCAACAAATTCAGCACTTAGGATCTTTCCTTCTGGATCATCACTTTTTTTTCCGCCCGTAGTTACTGGGAATTTCGCTGAATTCCCATCAGGTTTAGGTTTGGGTTTTTCTGGAGCAGGAGTTGTTTTAGGCTTTGCTGGTGAGGGAGTATGCCCTTTAGGAACCTCTCTTTTTCTTGGAGGTTCTGGATTATGAGTAGGGTTAACTACATTGATGTTAGGACTTGCTTTTTGTATATGTTTACTCACTACATCAGCCGTTACATAATATTCGTGAGTGGCTCCCTCGCTTTTATCACCTGATGCAGTGCGTGCATTCGCAATCATTACAGCCATTGTGTAAAAAGGTAATCTGAAAACAGCTTCTGCCATTCCTTTTTCATTCACTCTACCCATTACAGGAACAGGATTGATTTTGTTGAAGGCATTGATTAAAGGATCGTGCCCTTTTCCCTGAGCATCATCTTCCCAAAGGGTAAAAGCAATATTCATCTCGAACATTTCTACACAATATGCCCTTGCAATAATAGTGTCTTTATAGCTCAGTTTCTTACCTTTTGGAATAGGTTTATAGTTGGCATCCAGAAGTTCCACTCTGGTTATTTTAGCTTCTTTAGCCCTTTGTGGATGTACAATCAGTTCTCCATAGTCTTCGCCCTGACGTACAATGATCTTTATTCCCTTATGAAATAAACTCTTCTGTCCGAAAATATAAGGAACCATTTGACCCTCTTTATCGCTTCCGCCTTTTCTCCAGCCTGTTTTGGTCTGTACCATCACTTCCCAATGGGGTTTGGGTACTTGTAAAGGGTTTTTAATAGGTTGTAAAGGATTCAGCCAGCCATTTATTGTAGAAACAGAATACATTTCCTGTTTTCCTATCACGGGTTTATCGTTTCCAATGATTGTTAATTTTCCCATATTTGTGTTTGTGTTTATTCGCAGATGTTTACATCTTCTTCCTGTTCATCCTGAAATTCTTTATAGTCAAGCAACGGGTTCATATTCTGTTGCTGTTTTGGATCTGCATTCCTAACATTCTGTTGGGTAACCTCCGCAGTTTGGCCATGTTCTTTTATGGTAATTTTCCCTCCTGTTGTACACATCAATTCGGAAAGTTCCGTAATACAACTTTTGTTCATAACCTTTACTTTCTCATAAGATTTCTGCCATTTTCCAGCAGGAGCAAAAGCACAAGGTAAATAACCGCCTGAGCTTGGTTTCAGCTTGCACTGCCCAAAGCTGGGGCCAGATGGTGTGAATTGTAGATCATCTTCTGTAACGGCTAAATAATCCGCTTGTCCTTCTTTGTTATTCCAATAATGTTTCTGGTGAGAGGTTACTTTAAACTGTGGAAACTGATTCCCTTGATTGCATTGGGCTTTTCCTTTTTGAATCACGAAATATTTACCATCGTGAGGGGATGAATTTTCTGACATCGTATTGTGATTTTGGTGGTTTTCAAATCTAATAATTATCTGTAATTCTTTCTAATAAAAAAACTTCTCTTTTGATGTTTTCATTCCCAAAATATTGAAATCTTGCTTCAATTTTATACAATGATAAATTTTCTCGATTAAAAAGATATTCTGCAAAATGTTCACAATCTATAGGTTTCTTTTCTATATCTGTTTTCTCATCGAACTTGGAATCTGTAAAGTGTAATCCTTCCAGATTTCGATTATCAATAGAGATTCCTTTTTGCCAAATCCTTACTCTTTCATCATCTACAATATCTTTAGATGATAATATGTTTTGAAATTCAAATCGTATCGGCTGAACATCAAAGATCCAGGGATAAAAATCATAGTAAACATTTGAATTCGTCCAGCTTCCTAGTTTAGTTCTGTAGAATTCACTAAACATAAAAGAGTTAAATAATGTATTTTTAAACTTGTGTGAAATGATTTCGGAGCTTCCTACAATACCTTTCATCTTTTCAATATAATCAGAGGAATATTGATCTGGAAAAAAGTTCTTTATGGAATCCAATTCAGAAACAATATCTTCTGTTTTCTTTGTTAGTACTATATCAATAAGCTTCCCCTCAGTATCTATAATATATCGAATCGGATAGATAACCTCTATGCACATTTTTGCAAGCGTATCTACTTTGGTATCGGAAGTATCCTCATTTTTTCTGAAATCAAATACTGAGAAGAGAAAGTGATAATGCCCATTTTTAATTCCTTCAAGATCTAATCTTACTTTGTTTTCATATTTCGCAAGGATTGTATCATCGGAATAGGAGATCTGGGTAATTTGATAAGTACCTTCCCAGAGCTTAAAGTCAAAAGGGAATTTTCCTTTAGCCGGAAAATCATAAAAGCTTTGATTATGATCTCTGATTTTTTTGTTGAGCTCAAAGATTTCAGTTGATGATGGAATATAGATTTTCATTCCCTGAACAATATCTCCCTCAAAACGTTCGGACAAAGAACAGTTTCGGTTATGAAACTCTTTTAAATACTCAGGATTTTCAAGCTGTATCTCATTACAGAGGTCAGCAAGAGTCTGTCCTGACTTAGTGTAATAAATCATCATTGGGGTTTGTGTTTTTTATTTCACTAAATTTAGATAAAATATAATACTTAGAAGTAAAGGTTAACGCTAAATTTTGAAAATTGTAGTAAAACTACGATTCGAATAATAAAGTCTAAATACTTTCTAAATAAAAAAAGCCTCCTACTTCTGATCACACAAATGTAGGAGGCATCGTCTTTTCTATTAAAAAAACGAAAATTATTCAAATTTTACGGTCTGGTCACAGATTAAAATTGATATATAAAAGCATTAATATTCATTCCTGCTCCTACCGAAGCAAACAATACAACATCACCTTTTGTAAGCTGATGATCTTCTAGCTCTCCTTTTAAAATCATGGCCAGCAAAGACGGAATTGTTGCTACACTGCTGTTCCCCAACTTATGGATAACCATTGGCATAATGTGTTCAGGAGTTGAAGTATTATACAGTTGATAAAATCTGTTAACAATTGCTTCATCCATTTTCTCATTAGCCTGATGAATAATAATCTTGTCCAATTCATCAATTGAGTATCCACTATCATCCAAACATTTTTTCATTGCTTCCGGAACATGCAGAAGAGCAAATTCATATATTTTCCGGCCATCCATTTTAATATATTTGGTATCCGGACATTTCTCATTATTATAGGATTTACCAAAGTATAAATAGTCCTTTTCTGTGAAGGTGAAAGATGCTGATAAATGAGATTTTATTCCAGATTCATTATCTGTATTAGTTTCAAGAACAGCAGCTCCCGCTCCGTCAGCATAGATCATACTATCTCTGTCATGAATATCCACCACACGGGATAATGTTTCAGCTCCAATTACCAGACAACGCTTGGCAATACCTGCCTTAATAAAGGCATTGGCCTGTATTACTCCTTCAATCCAACCTGGACATCCAAACAAAACATCATAGGCAACACAGAAATTGTTTCGTATTCCCAATAAATGCTTCACTCGGGCAGCAAGACTGGGAACTGTATCAGACTGGACAGTGCCAAAACGTACATCTCCAAAATTGTGAGCGAATATAATATAATCCAGTGTTTCAGGATCTATTCCTGCAGCTTCTATGGCAGCTTGGGCTGCTTTAAGCCCTAAATCTGAAGTAACTTGTGTACTTTTAGCATATCGCCTTTCTTCAATACCTGTAATCTTTTTTAATTTCTCTGTTATTAAGGCATTATTATCTTTTAATAAAGCTCCATTCTCATTGAGGAAAATATGCTTGTCAAAAAATAAATTGGTGATTGTTTCTGACGGGATATAGTTCCCCACTCCAATAATTCTGGTCATCATCTTTTTTATGTTGTTCATCCTGTTTTTATAGTACTTCAGGAATAATTCGATAAATATAACGATAATACTTATCAATATAGTATAACAAAAAGATAATTCTGATGAATTTACAAATACCACTACTTATACAAAAAGAGGGCTCCAAAATCGGAACCCTCTTTTTGTATTTTCAAAACTGAAAATTATACTTTCATAATTTCAGCTTCTTTCGTTTTAAGATGCTCATCGCAAAGCTTTACATACTTATCTGTATACGTCTGGATTTCTTCTTCCACACCTTTCACAACGTCTTCAGAAACTCCCTCAAGTCTTTTAAGCTCTTTCAAACCGTCTTGTCTTGCATTTCTAACTACGATTTTTGTCTGCTCAGTTTCGCTTTTAGCCTGTTTTGCTAACTCTTTTCTTCTTTCCTCTGTTAAAGGTGGTACATTAAGAATAATGTTTTCTCCATTGTTAGAAGGTGCAAAACCTAAGTTTGAATTAATGATCGCTTTTTCGATTGCGTTAATCGCTGTTCTGTCCCAAGGTTGAATAGAGATGGTCATTGCATCTGGAATAGAAACATTGGCAACCTGGTTGATGGGAGTCATTGCTCCATAATATTCAACCATTACATCCTGAACCATTGATGTAGAAGCACGTCCTGCTCTGATTCTTTGAAATGCATGGTCAAGGTGTTTTACCGCAGCGTCCATGTCCTGTTTTACAGATTCTAATATTAAATCTAATTCTTCCATTATTATAGTATAGTTTGATAAATTACACATTATTAAATCTCACTGAATATCAATATTTTAACAACTTAAAACACCTATAAAACCAGTGTTTTCCAACTGTTTTTTACTGTTTTTTTTACTATTCAGTGGTGCAAAAATAATGATTTTTGATATAAGGAAGCATAGCTTATCTATTTTTATTGAACATTCCATTGGATATTATCAATTACACAACATGAAAAAAGATAGAATGATCTGGTAATATAATTACTGAGAATATATTTTGGCTATTCCACTTAATGAGAAGTTATTTTTAATTCCATACTTTTTACTGAGAAAGAAAACACCAAACAAAACGTTGAAGCAGATCAATAAATGTAAAAACAATATTAAAATAAAAACACCTGTTATGGTACATTATCATAACAGGTGTTTATTATATTTTTTTACAAAGTTGATTATAAATCAACCAAAGTACCTACATTTTCGCCTTCCACTATTTTTACTAAGTTTCCGTCTTTATTCATATCGAATACAATGATAGGTAATTTATTTTCGTGGCTTAAAGTAAAGGCAGTCATATCCATTACTTTAAGGTTTTTCTCAAATACTTCATCGAAAGATAATGAGTTGTATTTTACAGCATCAGCATTTTTTTCAGGATCGCTGTCGTAGATTCCGTCTACTCTTGTACCTTTAAGGATTACATCTGCTCCGATTTCAATAGCTCTTAATGTAGCAGCTGTATCTGTTGTAAAATAAGGGTTTCCTGTACCTGCACCAAAGATCACTACTCTTCCTTTTTCAAGGTGTCTTACTGCTCTTCTTTTGATGAAAGGCTCAGCTACCTTATCCATTTCTATTGCAGACTGAAGTCTTGTTTTAATTCCAGCATCCTCCAATGCTCCTTGTAATGCCATTCCGTTGATTACAGTTGCTAACATACCCATGTAGTCACCCTGTACTCTGTCCATTCCTTTCGCTGCCCCTGCTACACCACGGAAAATGTTTCCTCCTCCAATGACGATCGCTACTTCACAGCCTTTTTCAACTACTTTTTTAATCTCTGCAGCATATTCCTGCAGTCTTTCGTTGTCAATACCGTATTGTCTGTTCCCCATTAAGGCCTCTCCACTAAGTTTCAGAAGGATTCTTTTATATTTCATCTTTTATTTTTAATAAACTTTTTACTTGAGTTGGTTTCCCAAAAATTTGATTTTGCAAATATAATCATTAAAAATATTGATAAAAGAAAAATATTTAATTAGAAATAATGTAAGAAATATTTTGAAAAGTACGAAAAAGGATTATTTTTGCATTAATTATAAATTGAGTTGAAGAAAATTATCATTTTTTCATTATTTCTATCAGGAATTGTTTCTTATGCGCAAACAGGAACAAATGTGTATCCGTTCTTAAATGTACCTGTATCTGCAAGACAGGCTGCCTTGGGTGGAGATGCAATTTCGATAAGAGATTATGATGTTTCCTTTGCTATTGCAAACCCAGCCCTATTAAATAAAGATTCCGATAAACAGCTTTCTGTAAACGCTACTGCTTATCTTGCCGATTCCAAATACGGAACCATTGCCTATGCCAAAGACTTTGAAAACGGTCACATGGCTACCATCAATGCAAGGTATATGAGCTATGGAAGTATTCCAAGAACCGATGAAAGCGGTTTTCAGGATGGAGAATATAAAGCTTCAGATGTTGCCATTGGTGCCGGATATGCTTACCAGTTTGAAGAAGACTGGACAATTGGCGGAGGATTGAATTTCGTTACCTCAAAAATAGACAACTATACATCTTCCGCAATCTCAGGAACTGCGGGAATTACCTATCATAATAAAAAGAATAAAGAAGTTCTTTCCCTAGTATTAAGAAACTTTGGTTTCCAGCTAAAGTCATTTAACGGAACTCGCGAGAATCTTCCATTTAGAATAGACATAGGATATACTAAAATATTAAAGAACTTCCCTCTTGCTATTACCATTACAGCACACGATCTTCAACAATTTAATATCTCATCCGAATATAATGTAGAAGGCCAGAAAGTGAATGCCGGAAGAAAAATTGCCGATCACTTCTCTTTGGGAGCGGAATTATTCCCGGAAAAAAACTTTAATATCAGATTGGGATATAATGTAAAAAGAGGAAATGAACTTGCTGTAGCTGATCAGAGAAACTTTTCAGGACTTTCCGGCGGATTTGGAATTAAAGTTTCAAGATTCCGTATAGATTATGCCCACATAAGATACCATAACGCTTCGAACGTCAACCAGATAGGTATCTCTATGGATCTTTCCAGCCACAGAGGAGAATAGAAAAATTCTTAAATACCTCTTAAAATTTCTTATTAGTTCTTGATTTTCTAAAAAAAATCTTGAAATTTGCAGTATGAAAAAACCTGTAATAGCTATCGATGGGTACTCGTCTACCGGAAAAAGTTCTATCTCCAAAATCATTGCTGATAAGCTAGGACTTATTCATATGGATACAGGAGCACTTTACAGAGGAGTTACCTGGTTTGCCCTACAAAATTGCCTGAATGAAGAAGGTAAAATTGATCTGAATATTTTATTTTCATCTTTAGATCAGATTCATCTTGAATTTAAAAATAATGACGGAACACTTGTTCTTTATCTTAATAATGTAGATATTTCCAAGGAGATTCGTACCAATGAGGTTTCTGATAATGTAAGTCTTGTCGCAAAACAAAAAGAAGTGAGAGATTACTTATTACAATCTCAGCGTTCTATAGCAGAAAAAGGCGGTGTTATTATGGACGGACGTGACATAGGGACAGTCGTTCTGCCAAATGCGGACTATAAATTCTTCCTTACTGCCAGTATTGACGAAAGAACCAACAGAAGATTTCTTGAATTAAAAGGCCTGGGCATTGAGGCCGATAAGGAACAGGTAAAGCAGAATCTTATTGAAAGAGATAAAATTGACAGTGAACGTGAAATTGCCCCATTGAAGCAGGCTGACGACGCTACAGTAATCGACAACTCTGAGCTTACTAAAGAAGAAACCATAGAACTGATTCTTTCTTACATCGAAAAGATTTAACAATTTTTAATAGGCACAAAGCCTCCTTTGGTATACAAATTGTAAGTTTTACTAGTGTAAAAACTAATCTATTATTAACTATTAAAAAACTTAAAATGTCTAAAAACGGAAAAAATACAGCAGGTATATTGGCGGGACTTCTTGCAGGTGCTGCAGCAGGTGTAATCTTAGGAATGTTATATGCACCGGAAGAAGGTAAAGAAACTAGAAAAAAAATCAAAAATAAAGCCAACGATCTGAAAGATCAGGCAAAAGACAAATACGGAGAGGTTTCTGAAAAAGTGAAAGACCAATATGGAAATATTTCTTCTACTTTTAAAGAAACAGCTAATAACGTAGCACATACTGTGAAAGACGGATATGACAAATACAAAGATCAAATTGTTTCTAAAACTGCAGATGTAGTAAAAGATGTAGAGGCTGAACTGAATGATCTTAAATCATAAGTAATTTATCTTTTTTAAGTAAATTACAGAAAGGAACTTTTGTGCGAAAGTTCCTTTTTTTGTAACTTTAAAAAAAAACAATGATAGAAACTATTAAAGAATACGCCTCAAAAAGAATCGATCTTCTGAAAATAGAAGCTACAGAAAAGTCGTCTCTTTCTGCCGGGCTCATTACCTACTTTGTAGTACTGCTTGTTGCTTTTGCTTTTTTTATTATCCTTTTCAATTTTGGAATCGCTTTTCTTATTGGCAAAGCACTGGATAATTATTCCTACGGTTTCTTAATTGTAGCGGCGTTTTACGCTTTAGTAATGGCTTTTGTCATTTCATTCAAAAATAAGATTGTGAATACTGTTGCAGATCAGGTTATTAAATTTTTAAATCATTCAAGCCATGAGTAGAAAATATGAAAGTATAGAAGAATTAAGAAGAAAGAAAAAACTGCTTAAAGGTGAAATTAGTGATCTGGAAAACCTTCTTACTTTTAAGAATACCAAAGAAAGCCTTAGTGCATTCACCAATGGTTTAAGTGATCAGTATCTTCAGGAAAAAGTAGACGAAGACGGTGATGAAAAAGTTGTCCTGCGAAAGGACGTTATTGCCAAGCAGCTTACTTCAGAAGTGAAAGATCTTCTGATCAGTAAAAATACGGCTGTAGGTCTTGCCAGTACAGCTTTTAAAGGAAATATCGCAGACAGTATTATTAAATTAGGTGTTACTGCTATTGTTGGCAACTACGCCAAAAAGAATATGAAAAGTTCTAATTGGAAAAATAAACTGGTAGGTGCTGCATTGATTTACCTCGCTCCTATTGCCTTGAAATATGTCAGAAAAAAACTGGAAGTATATCAAAAAAACAAAAGCGTTTCCAGTATGGAACAATTGATATAAAAGATTTTATAGACGTTAGATATCAGATTTCAGATCTATTAATTGGGTAATCAATCTTCCCACACAAATAATCTCTGAAATCTGATATCTGAAGTTTAAAATTTATTTAGAAAATAGCTGACCTAAAATAATTCCGGCTGCCATTGATACATTCAGGCTTTCTGTAGACTGGGATTTTCCAAACCTTGGAATACTGATGCATTTTTGCAGTTGTTTTTCTGTTTCAGGTCTCATTCCGTTTCCTTCATTTCCAAGAATCAGATTGATTTTTTCAGGTTTCTCAAAGGTATAGATGTTTTCTCCATCCATATCAGTTCCGATATTTACATTTTCAGTGTTAGAAAGATATTCCACAAGATCTGTATACACGACATTAACTCTTGTAAACGATCCCATAGTCGCCTGAATAACTTTTGGATTATAAACATCTACTGTATCTTCACTACAAATGATCTGTTCTATCCCAAACCAATCTGCCAATCGGATAATGGTTCCTAAATTTCCCGGATCCTGAATACCATCCAAAACAAGCTGTATTTTCTTATCTTCCCATCTTTCTTCCTCAGCCAGATAGCAAACGGCAACAGAATCTTTTGGGGTTTTAAGAAAACTAATTTTTTTTAACTCATTTTCAGAGATATGAGTAATAGGGATATCAGTATGATCCAATTTTTGTGGATCAGTTGATAATATTTCTTTAACTTTAAAGTTAGAATTGAAAAGTTCACAAATGATTTTATTACCTTCAACCAAAAACAAATTGTATTTTTGTCTGAACTTCTTTTTATCTAAAGATTGTAAAACTTTTATTGTATGAGCTGTAAGCATTATAAGAATTCTCCTCAAAAATATTATAAAATTATTTCATTTGCAACATTTGTTGGTCTCCTTTATGCTTGTAGTACCACAAAAAAAGTTCCAGATGGTGAATATCTGCTTACTAAGAACAACTTTGAGTTCGAAGATAAGAAAGAATTTTTTGATGAGGAATTAAAGGATTACGTACAACAAAAACCTAACAAGAAACAGTTTCTTTTCATGCCATTAGGCCTTATGTTCTATAATATGGCCAATCCAAAATACGACACGATTCTTAATGAATACATGACGTATCCGAGTGAAATGAGAAATCAGAAACTGAGAGATTCATTATTTATCAGATACAATATGAAAAACAGTGTTGGAAAAAATCTTTTTTTCGACCGACTATTGCATAGCTGGGGATCACCACCTGTTATTTTGGATCAGACAAGAAGTGAAAAAAGTGCAGAATCTATCAAAAAGAGACTCACATACAGAGGGTTTTGGGATGCAGAAGTGAAATATAAACAAAATATGGACTCTGCTTCTAAAAAAGCAACCGTAAACTATTTTGTTAAACACAATGAACCTACCTATATTAAAGATTATTTCTTTAATATTCCTGATGCGGGAATAAAACAAATCTATAATTATCATCTCAATAAAACTCTTGTAAGATCAGGTAAAATCCTTGATCAGACTGTTCTTGAAAAAGAAGTAAACAGGATTACAGACTTAATGAAAGAATCCGGGTATTACAGATTTAATAGTAACAATGATGAAGTTTATTTTGTCGCAGACTCATTAAAGAGCAAAAAACAAGTTCCTCTGACCTTGGAAATTCATAAAGATTCCTTAGACCGTCCTTATAAGAAAGCTACTTTTGGGAATATTGATGTCGCTATCGTAGATGATGCTAATGATTTCCCTAAGAACACTGTGAAAGACAGTTTAAGAAGAATCAGATTCCATAAAATGAATGATAAATATAAAACATCATCACTATGGAGAACCATTATTGTAGATAGTAAACAACTTTACGATCAGCAAAAATTGGATGTAACCAAGAGGAATCTCTTGACTATGAACAATTTCAGTATTGTAAAAGCAAGAGACTCACTAAGACGCGGAGGCATGACTTCCCCTAACGATAGCATTGTAGATGTTTTATATATATTGAAACCTCTTCCTAAATATGAGCTGAAAGTAGGAACAGACCTTAATTATTCCCAGATTCTGAATCTTGGAGTCTCACCGTCTGTAGATCTTACGACTCGTAATGTTTTCAAAGGTGCGGAAAACCTTTCTACAAGTCTTTCCGGTACTTTTGGATCTATTGCCAGTACAGAAAATACAGATAAAAGAGTATTAGCTTATGAAATATCAGCACAGGCATCCCTGAACTTTCCGAGACTTTTATTGCCTTTTAATTATTATAAATTTATTCCTAAAAGATACACCCCTACTTCCTCTATCCTGTTAGGTGCTTCCATACAAAATAACATTGGATTGGGAAGGGTCAACTTTAATACCGGATTAAATTATCAGGCGAATGTAAATGAACAGGTATATCATAAACTTACCTTATTCAATACCCAGATCAGTTTAACAAAGAATAAAAATGCTTATTACGATTACTTCGTCAATGATGAAGTCGTAAGACAGTCAATATTTGCAGACTATTACGCTAAAACAGGTGTTGATCTTCAACAACAAGTAAATTCTGGACAAATTAGCATTGATGATGCCTCTCAAAAGATCATCGATAATGTTGATTACCGTGCTGCACTTGATTCACAAGGATTAGATTTACTGACAACCTTTAGAGGAAGTCTTATCAATAAAGAAAGACAAACCCAGGATGTCTTTATTTCTTCTATGATCTACAATTTTGTGTATAATGAAATTGGAAAGAAAGATTACCCTAATGCCTTTTATTTTAATGGAAAGGTTGAGCTTGCCGGTAATATTTTAAGTCTTTTCAATAAGAAAAGCAATGACGGAGGAGTTGTTTCGGGACCGCAAAAAACAATTTTCGGAATTCCTTATGCTCAATTCGTAAAATTCGATATTGATACTAGAAAATATTTCAAATTCAATGGTAATCAAACCTTAGTTCTCCGCCAGTTTATTGGGATTGGTATTCCTTATGGGAATTCTGATGATATGCCTATTATTAAATCTTATTTCAATGGTGGTTCCAATGATATCAGAGCTTGGGTAGCGTTTGGAGGATTAGGCCCTGCCGACTCTCAGGTAGACGAAAGAATTCGTGCTTACATGACTAATGATATAAAGCTGACCACCAATATTGAATATAGAATCCCTTTTAATAATATGTATGAAGGGGCTATATTCACAGATATAGGAAACACCTGGAGTCTTCGTAATCACAATGACGCTCACCAGGATCAGTTCAGATTCAATAAATTCTTAGGACAAATGGGGATTGGTAGCGGATTCGGATTAAGAATCAACGTGGCATATATTACCTTGAGATTAGATTTTGCTTATAAAATCTTCGATCCAAATAAACCTGAGGGAGACCGTTGGAGATTCAAAACATTACAGCCTTTCAAACCTACGGTTAATTTTGCTTTCGGATATCCTTTCTAATCCGGAGATACTCCAAGAATAAAATATACTACAGCAATAACACGGGCGAGGATTTCCCTCGCCTGATTTCTGTAGAAACTTTCAGGTTTTGTTACATCCTGTGCATCAAATCCCAATGCATTCATATCATTATTTCTTGCAAAAAACAACGCGCGAAGGTTGTGGTATCCCTGAGAAACAATAATGACATTTTTCTTCTTATACACATCTTTACAACGAAGAATACTCTTGTAGGTATTAAAACCTTTCGGATCTTCAACGATAATATCTTCAGGAACTCCTTCCTGATAGATCAGATAATTTTTCATGGCAGCCGGCTCATTGTACCCTTTGCTCTTTTCACCACTTACAATAATTTTCTTAATTTTTCCATGGTGATAAAGAAGAGCCGCCGCATCCATTCTCTTAGTAAAATAAGGATTGGAAAGACCTGATCGCATTTTTGGGGAAGTTCCCAGCACCAAAGCGACCTCTCTTGGTGGGATCTTTGAAATTTTGGTATAGGTTCGTCCGTTGGTGAGTCCAAAAACCCACACATTACAGAAACATATCATTAAAATTCCTAATTCTAATGATACTCTTCCTAAGTTAAATATGTTCCTAATAATTCTCAACTAAGATCAAAGTTAAGCTTTATTTTTTTACTTTTCACTATTGACATGCAAGCTAATATATGTCCTTGTCCTTCCTCTTTTTCGGTAAGGTATTCATTCTCCAGCAGTTCCACTTCTCCTTCTTCTAAAGAACATTCGCAACTTCCGCAGATTCCTGATTTGCACGAATAAGGAACCGGAAACTTCTGAAGTAAAAGTTGCTGCAGAATTTTATCCTTATTATCAGGAAGTTGAGTTGTATATTTTTTTCCCAGCATTGTAAATTCCACTTCTATATTTTCAATAAGTGGAAATTCTTTTTCTACAGGATAAATATCATCATTATATTCTTCAAAAAGTTCAAAATGAATATTTCTTTTTGGAATTCCGTGGTGATAACAAGCATTTGCCAATGTTTTAATCATCTCTCCCTTTCCGCAAATCAATACTTCATCCACAGCATCCCAAATCGTAGATTCTTCGTCTGTATCATCTAAATGGAGAATCTGATTGATAATTAAGTTGAGTTTCTTTTCATCCAATCTGCCATAGAAGAACTGATCAGCAGTTTTTTCCTGTGAAAAGAAGTAAAAAATCTGAAGTCTGTCTCCACAAGTTCTGGCAAGATTGTCCAGCTGATCTCTGTATATCAGATCCTCTGAACTTTTATTTCCAAAAAATAAAAACAGTCTTGTTCTTGGTTCGTTATGGAGGATATTTTTAAAATGACTTAATATAGGAGTAATTCCAATACCGGCAGCAAAAGCAACAATGGTTCTGAATTCGCTGGGCTTAGAAACTATGGTAAATCTACCTGCAGGTTCACTTACCATTAATTCATCTCCTTCCTTATAGTTTTGAAACAGCTGAGAAGTAGCTCCATCAGGTGAATTAACTTTTATTCCTAAACATATTTTGCCCTCATAAGGAGCTGAAGTCATTGAATAATCATTAATAACCTCTTCCCCATGTGATTGAAATTTTACACTAACGAACTGCCCAGCTTCAAACGCAAAGTTTTCTTTCCAATTCTCCGGAATATCGAATTCCAGAGAAAAAGTATTTTTGGTCAGCTCTACCTTTTTCGCTATTTTTAACGGACGAAACTGTATCAGTTTCCCTTTATAGATTTGTTGTTCCATACTTCAATTCAAAAATAGATAAAAAATAATTTATGAAGAAGATAATTTTATCCACGTTGATTCTGACTGCTCTTTACAGCTGTAAAAAAGAAGCCTCAAAAACAGAAAACAACATCACTGCCGATTCTCTTTCTGTAACACAAAATACAACAGGTCAACCAGCTACGTATGTTCCCAAAGAACTTTCTCCTGAGAATGTTGGCCAACATCTGGCTAAAAACAATGATACTTTATATATTACAAATTTCTTTGCAACATGGTGTGGGCCTTGTATGAAAGAAATTCCAAGTTTTAAAAATAAAATGCAGGAACTAAAAGACAAACCTGTAAAATTTACCTTTGTCAATCTTGATGATAAAGCAGATTGGGATGGGGCTGTGAAAAATTTTGTAATAGAAAATAATCTGGGTGCCAACGTTATTTTATTGGATGGACAAAAATTAGATCAAAATTTCTTTACCCATAATTTTAAACAATGGGATGGCGGTTCGATTCCTTTTACTTTCATGAGAAAAGGAAGTCAGACAGATGAGTATCTGGGAATGATGACCGAGGAAGTATTGAACTCTAAAATCAATACTTTTCTAAAATAAAATATACATCTTTCTGAATAATGTCAAAAAGATTTAAGATCCTGTGTTTACTGTTGGTCATTGCAATCATTGGTGGGGTAATCATTAATCTAAACACAGGATTTTTGACTTTAAGTCTTCAGGATTTTCTCCAGGATTCCGCTCAAAGTCAAATTGCTGAAATACGTATTAACAGAGTTCTTGTTATGCTATTGGCTGGGATTTCAATTCCAACCTCTGGTTTTCTGATGCAGGAATATTTCCAAAATCCATTGGCTGGGCCTGACATTCTGGGCATCACTTCTGTTGCCAGTTTATCGGTAGCATTCTATATTTTCTTTTCCCATACCATTTTGCTTCCGGAATTTCTACAAAACAGTTTTCTAAGTTTGTCTGCTATTGGTGGGAGTTTATTATTGATGTTGATCCTGCTGTCCATGTCCAATAAATTTCAGGACAAATCTTATCTTATTATTTTTGGTTTTTTAGTATCTGCTTTTGCTGGAGCCATCGTCTCATTATTGCAGTTCTATGCTGAAAATCAAAGCCTGAAAAACTACATTTTATGGTCGTTTGGAGCGAATAATATGGTCACCAGAAATCAGATCTATGTTTTATCTATTTTGGTATTTATAGGGTTGTTCTTTTGTTTCAAATCTATAAAACCATTAATAGGGAATTCGTTGGGAACTTCCTATGCACAGAGTTTAGGTGTTAATCTGAAGCACTTAAAGCTTTTAATAATTATTGCCTCTTCCCTACTTTCCGCCTCTATTACAGCCTTTTTAGGGCCTATTCTATTCATTGGAATAATCGTTCCCCATTTTTGTCGATTGATCTACAATCCTTCCAAATTATGGCAGCAATGGATCTTAAATATGTTTTTGGGAATGCTGATCATGTTATTCTTTTCAGTGATTGCAGAAAAAACTCAAATTCCTTTGAATGTGATAAGTTCTATATTTGGGATTCCTGTGATCTTATTGATGCTTTTGAAGCAAAATAAGGTGTGATTTTTTGTTGGATAAACGCAAAGTCGCAAAATTATTTGCCTACATAATGCTTTAAGGCGCAAAGATTTTATCTACGATAAAATTGAATACCCATAAGTAAGCCCCTCTCTTGCTGAGAATCTTTGATTTTCTTGCGCCTTAAAACATACACAATACATGATAAACCTTTGCGACTTTGCGTTTATCCAACAATCCCTATATTTATAATTAAAAAACAACAAATGACAGAAAATGAATTATCAAAAATTGTTTTTGATGCTGGTTTAAAAATCCATAAAAAGATTGGTTCAGGATTATTTGAACATGTTTATGAGGAATGTATGTTCTATGAACTAACAAAATCAGGATTCTTAATGGAAAGGCAAAAACTACTTCCTATTATTTATGAGGATTTAAAAATTGAAAATGCATTCAGGTTAGATCTAATCATAGAAAATAAAGTTATTTTAGAAATAAAAACAGTTGACTATATCAGTCCAATTCATAAAGCTCAACTGTTAACGTACTTAAAAATGACAAAATGTAAACTGGGGATGTTACTCAATTTTCAATCTGATGTTTTCAAAAATGGAGTTTCAAGAATTGTAAATAATCTATAAAAATTTGATAAAGTCAAATTCCATGCGCCTTAAAACAGTATTTTTGTAATACACTTTGCAACTTTACATTTTTAACCAACATCAAGCATGCATATACAAATAAAACAAGCTAATATCGGGTACAATAAAACATTAATTTCAAATGCTAGTGCAGAATTGAAACTTGGTGATGTTTGCCTGCTGATTGGAAATAACGGGGTTGGGAAAACAACTTTAATCAAATCTATTCTACATCAGATTCCATTATTAGATGGTGAAGTTTTAATTGACAATAAAAATGTAAAAAAGTTTTCTGTAAAGGAAATTGCGGAAAACATAGCTATTGTCTTTTCAAAATCGGTGATTCCGCAGCATTATACTGTTGAGGATCTTATTTCGTTGGGAAAATATATCTATTATCCATTTTATTTTGAATTAAAAAAGGAAGATCGTGAAGAAGTTGCTCATATCATCGAAGAATTGGATCTTACCCAATATAGATATACACTCCTTAAAAACCTTTCGGACGGAAATCTTCAGAAAGCATTTATTGGACGAGCTATCACCCAAAACTCACCTGTTATTATTCTTGATGAACCCACTACCCACTTGGATGAAAAAAATAAAATCATCATTCTTAAAACTCTAAGAAGATTAGCAAAAGAACAGAATAAACTTATCCTCTTTTCTTCCCATGACTGGCGATTAGCCAAAGAGTTTGCAGACAAAATATGGTACGTAAAAGATAGGCAGCTTCATGCTGGAATTGTAGAAGATATATTACTACAGCATGGTGAACTTACCAATGCTTCTTTATTTCAAGTAAACGAGAGTTTTATCCCACCGCACATCACTGCACCGCAGGTTCACAAAGAAATGCTCTATTCTTTGCTTCAAAAAAACTTCTCAAAAGACCTTTCTTTCTTAAATTTTGAATTTCAGAACAACTTTTGGGTAATTACTAATGATTCTCAGAAACAACAATGCGAATCCTTTGAAGAAATCATAAAATTCATCGGAAACATTTATTAATCAGTAGTTTTCTTTGATTATTTCACATACTATGCATGCATAGTATTATGCAAATCATACAATTTAACACATTTATTATCAGCTTATTAACAAAATTTAACGTTAATAAATACTATGCATGCATAATATTTACTAAATTTGGGTAAAACCATTAGCGCAAAAATGATGGATAATAATAAGGAAAAAATAGAAAACGTAGATTTAATTTTAAAGCAGACCTGGTTGGCTGTTTCTAAAATGTACACAGAGTTGGCTCAGGAACATGATTCCACGGCAGTACAAGCACTTACTCTTCTTAAAATTGATCCCAAAGAAGGAACGCGAAGTACGAATCTTGGACCTAAAATGGCCATAGAACCCACTTCCCTCACAAGAATCATTAAACTTCTGGAAGATAACGGCTATATCTATAAGGAGAAGACCACCACTGATAAAAGAGAGGTGATTATTAAACTTACAGATAAAGGATTAAATTCCAGAAATATGTCTAAGGAAGTTGTTGTCAGCTTTAATAAAAGGGTAATGGAAAAAATTACTCCTGAAAAGATGGATACTTTTAAAGAAGTGATGACTGAAATTATGAAAATTGCCAATGAACTTCTCAACAACAGAAAGTAAATTATCATGAACTACACGGTTCATATAACCTTATAAATAATAAAAAAATAGATATGAAAAGAAGAATCAAACATGTAACGGTTCTTGGTTCAGGAATTATGGGTAGCGGTATCGCAGCTCACTTCGCCAATATTGGTGTGGAAGTGTCACTTTTAGATATTGTTCCTTTTGAATTAAATGAAGCAGAACAGAAAAAAGGTTTGACTAAAGAAGATAAGGTAGTAAGAAACAGAATTGCTACCGAGAACTTCGAAAAACTAAAAAAAGCAAGTCCTGCACTTCTTTATTCCCCGAAGTTTGCAGATAGAATCAAAGTCGGAAATTTCGATGATGATTTACCAAAAATAAAAAATACAGACTGGATTATTGAAGTAGTTGTTGAAAGACTTGACATCAAAAAGTCTGTTTACGAAAAAATAGAACAATTCAGAAAACCGGGAACATTAATTTCTTCCAATACTTCAGGGATTCCAATTCACTTCCTGACAGAAGGAAGAAGCGAAGATTTCAAAAAATACTTTGCAGGAACTCACTTCTTTAACCCGGTGAGATATCTTCCTCTTCTTGAAATCATTCCAACGAACGATACAGATCCTGAAATCATAGACTTCTACATGAACTATGGTGCTAAGTTCTTAGGAAAGACTACCGTTTTAGCTAAAGATACTCCAGCATTTATTGCCAACAGAATTGGGGTATTCTCTATGATGGATCTTCTTCATAATGTACAAAAATTAGGACTTACCGTTTCTGATGTTGATAAATTAACAGGCCCAGTAATCGGTCGTCCAAAATCGGCAACATTCAGAACTGCAGATGTTGTAGGTCTTGATACGTTGGTAATGGTAGCCAATGGCGTTCGTCAAAGCGGTGCTGAAGCCAATGATTTTAATGATGTATTTGCTCTTCCTGCCTATATCCAGAAAATGATGGATAATAAATGGTTAGGTTCTAAGACTGAGCAAGGATTCTATAAAAAAGTGAAAAATGCAGAAGGTAAATCTGAAATTCACGGATTAAACCTTGATACTTTAGAATATGAACTTCAAGGAAAATCTTCATTCCCTACTTTAGAATTAACAAAATCTATCGATAAACCAATTGACAGATTCAAGGTATTAATCGGAGGTAAAGATAAAGCAGGTGAACTATACAGAAAATCATTAGGAGCATTATTCGCCTATGTTTCTCATAAAGTTCCTGAAATTTCCGATGAAGTTTACAAAATAGATGATGCTATGAGAGCTGGTTTCGGATGGGAAAATGGGCCATTTGAAATCTGGGATGCCGTAGGTGTTCAAAAAGGTATTGAATTAGCTCAGGATGCAGGATATCAAGTTTCTGATTGGGTTAAAAATGTAGAAACGTTCTATAAAGTTAATGATGAAGGACAAAGCATCTATGTAGATAAGAACTCGGGAGAATACAACAAAATTCCTGGCCAGGATGCCTTCATTATCCTAGATAATATCAGAAAAAACAAGACACTTTGGAGCAATTCAGGTTCAGCTATTCTTGATTTAGGTGATGGTATCATCAACTTCGAGATCCGTTCTAAAATGAACTCTCTTGGTGGCGAAGTTTTAGATGGATTAAACAGAGCTATTGATTTAGCAGAAAAAGAATATGACGGATTAGTAGTAGGAAACCAAGGGGCAAACTTCTCTGTTGGAGCTAACCTTGCCATGATTCTTATGATGGCTATTGAGCAAGATTGGGATGATTTGAATATGGCGATTGCTTACTTCCAAAAATCGATGATGAGAGTACGCTACTCCTCTATTCCTGTAGTTGTTGCTCCTCACGGAATGACCTTAGGTGGTGGATGCGAAATGACAATGCACGCAGACAGAGTGGTTGCAGCAGCAGAAACTTACATCGGACTGGTAGAAACCGGAGTGGGTGTAATCCCTGGTGGTGGTGGTACTAAAGAACTTGCTTTAAGAACTTCCAGAGAATTCCATAATGATGATGTTAAAAACAACAGACTTCGTGACGCTTTCATGAACATTGCTATGGGTAAAGTAGCTACTTCCGCTTATGAAGCTTATGACATGGGAATCCTTGAAAAAGGAAAAGACATCGTTTCCGTAAGCAAAAACAGACAGATTGCTGAAGCTAAAAAAGTGGCAAAACTATTAGCAGAACAAGGATATACTCAGCCTATTGAACAGAAAGTAAAAGTTCTTGGTAAAGACGCATTGGGAATGTTCTATGTAGGAACAGACCAGATGTTAACAGGAAAATATATTTCTGAACATGATAAGAAAATTGCAGACAAACTAGCTAATGTAATGGTAGGTGGAAACTTATCTGAACCAACAGTTGTTACAGAGCAATATTTATTGAATCTTGAAAGAGAAACCTTCCTTCAGCTTTGCGGTGAAAGAAAAACCTTAGAGAGGATTCAGTATATGTTACAAAATGGAAAACCGTTGAGAAATTAATTTGTACAATGTAAAAAGTATAATGTACAAAGTATTTTAATAATGTTTTAATGTTCAAATTATGCACAATTTTAGAGAGTTGGAGGTTTGGAAAAAAGCGATCGATTTAACTACTCTTTATTATAAATTTTCAAAGTCATATCCTAAAGATGAGCTTTTTGGCTTAATATCACAATCCAGGAGATGCATGGTTTCAATACCTTCAAACATTGCTGAGGGAGCAGGAAGAGGTAGCGATAAGCAATTTGTTCAGTTTCTTTCTATTGCTCTTGCTTCTTCGTTTGAGTTTGAAACACAACTCATTGTTGCAAAAAATTTAGAATACATTTCAACTGAAAACTACGATTTGGTTTTTAACGAATTAAAACATATTCAAAATATGCTTGTCAAATTAATCAATAATTTTAAATAACAATCAGGGTACATTGTACTTTGTACATTGTACATAATACTATAAAAAAATGAAAACAGCATACATCGTAAAAGGATTCAGATCAGCAGTAGGAAAAGCACCAAAAGGTTCTCTACGCTTTACTCGTCCCGACGTAATGGCAGCTACCGTTATCGAAAAATTAATGGCTGAGCTTCCGCAATTAGATAAAAACAGAATTGATGACCTTATCGTAGGAAATGCAATGCCTGAGGCAGAGCAAGGATTGAACGTAGCCCGATTGATCTCCCTAATGGGTTTAAATACTGATAAAGTTCCTGGAGTAACGGTAAACAGATACTGTGCATCAGGAAGTGAAGCGATTGCGATTGCTTCTGCAAAAATTCAGGCTGGAATGGCTGATTGCATCATTGCAGGAGGTACAGAATCTATGTCTTACATTCCGATGGGTGGTTACAAGCCGGTTCCTGAAACGGATATCGCAAAAACTAACCCTGACTACTACTGGGGAATGGGTTACACTGCTGAAGAAGTTGCAAAACAATATAATATTTCAAGAGAAGAACAGGATCAGTTTGCCTTTGAATCTCACATGAAAGCTTTAAAAGCCAATCAGGAAGGTAAATTTGCTAATCAGATTGTTCCGATCCCGGTAGAATATAACTTCCTTGATGAAAACCAGAAATTACAGACTAAGAAGTTCGATTTCTCTGTGGATGAAGGGCCAAGAGCTGATACTTCTCTGGCAGGTTTAGCTAAGCTTAGACCAGTATTTGCTAACGGAGGAAGTGTAACTGCCGGAAACTCTTCTCAAATGAGTGACGGTGCCGCTTTCGTAATGGTAATGAGCGAAGAAATGGTAAAAGAATTAGGTCTTGAACCGGAAGCAAGATTAGTAGCGTATGCTGCTGCAGGTCTTGAACCAAGAATCATGGGTATGGGGCCAATCTATGCAATTCCAAAAGCATTGAAACAAGCAGGTCTTGAATTAAAAGACATTGACTTGATCGAGTTAAACGAAGCTTTCGCATCACAATCAGTGGCTATCAAAAAAGAATTAGGACTAAATCCAGATATCTTAAACGTAAACGGAGGTGCTATCGCTCTTGGTCACCCGCTTGGATGTACAGGAACGAAACTAACGGTTCAGCTTCTTGATGAAATGAGAAGACGCGGAAATAAATACGGAATGGTTTCTATGTGCGTAGGTACCGGACAGGGAGCGGCTTCAATTTTTGAACTGTTATAGACTAAAAGAGTAAAGAATAAAGAGCAAAGACTATAATGAAACATAATTTCAAACATCTTAACATCTGGAAACTGTCCATTGAATTAGCTGATGAAATTTATGTTATTACAGATAGTTTTCCAAAAAACGAAGAATTTGGACTTAAGTCTCAAATTAGACGATGTACAGTTTCTGTAGCCTCTAATATTGCAGAAGGTTCAAGCAGAAGTTCAAACAAGGATTTTAATCGTTTTTTAGAAATAAGTCTTGGCTCTCTTTATGAATTACAAACCCAAATTATTATTTCGGGCAACAGAAATTATCTTGAAATTTCCAGCACAGAAATAATAGAAAATAAAATCACAGAACTACAGAGAATGATTTCTGGCTTTCAAAAAAATTTAACATTATAAGTCTTTATTCTTTTCTCTTTGTTCTTTAATCTAAAAAAAACAAAATAATATATGGCTACATTAAAAGGAGGTGAATTCCTAATCAAGGAAATTCCTGCAAACGAAATTTTCAGTATTGAAGAACTGAATGAAGAACAAAAAATGCTTCGTGATTCTGCGAAGGAATTTATAGATAGAGAAGTTGTCCCTCAAAGAGAGCGTTTCGAAAAGAAAGATTATGCCTTCACTGAAGAAACAATGCGTAAGCTTGGAGATATGGGAATGCTGGGAATCGCAGTTCCTGAAGAGTACGGAGGTCTTGGAATGGGCTTTGTAACAACAATGTTAGCTTGTGATTACATTTCCGGAACGACAGGATCATTGGCTACAGCTTATGGAGCACACACGGGAATCGGAACGCTACCAATCGTTCTTTACGGAACTGAAGAGCAAAAGAAAAAATACCTTCCGGACTTAGCTACTGGAACAAAATTCGGGGCTTATTGCTTAACTGAGCCTGATGCAGGTTCTGATGCCAACTCTGGAAAAACAAGAGCTAAGCTTTCTGAAGACGGAAAACATTATATCATCAACGGTCAGAAAATGTGGATCTCTAATGCAGGTTTTGCAGATACATTCACATTATTTGCTAAAATTGATGACGATAAGAATATTACAGGTTTTGTAATCAACAGATCTGAATTGGAAAACCCTGAAAGCTTAACTTTCGGTGAAGAAGAGCACAAATTAGGTATCCGCGCCTCTTCTACTCGTCAGGTATTCTTCAATGATATGAAAGTTCCTGTAGAGAACCTTTTAGGAGAAAGAAACAATGGTTTCAAAATCGCTTTAAATGCATTGAACGTAGGTCGTATCAAATTAGCGGCTGCTTGTTTGGATGCTCAAAGAAGAATTTTAAACCACTCTCTTCAATATTCTAACGAAAGAAAACAATTTGGAGTTTCTATCGCTACATTTGGAGCCATCAGAAAGAAGCTTGCTGAAATGGCAACTGGAGTTTTCGTAAGTGAGGCTGGTTCTTACAGAGCGGCGAAAAACGTTCAGGATAAAATTGATGAATTGGTAGCAGGTGGAATGGATCACCAGGCAGCAGAACTTAAAGGTGTTGAAGAATTCGCTGTAGAATGTTCAATCCTTAAAGTATTCGTTTCTGACCTTGCACAGCACACTGCTGATGAAGGAATCCAAGTATACGGAGGTATGGGATTCTCTGAAGATACTCCAATGGAAGCTGCATGGAGAGATTCAAGAATTTCAAGAATCTATGAAGGAACTAACGAAATCAACAGATTATTAGCTGTAGGAATGCTTATTAAGAGAGCAATGAAAGGAGAATTAGACCTTTTATCTCCTGCAATGGCAATCAGCAAAGAATTGATGGGTATTCCTTCATTCGAAGTTCCTGATTATTCAGCATTCATGAGCGAAGAGAAAGCGATTATCGCTAACCTTAAGAAAGTTTTCCTTATGGTTTCCGGAGCTGCTCTTCAAAAATATATGATGGATATTGAAAAGCAACAACACTTATTACTGAATGCTTCTGAGATCCTTAACCAGATCTATATGGCAGAATCTGCAATATTAAGAGCAGAGAAACACTTCTCTCCTGATTCTGTAGAAGCTGCAATGGCTCAATTGAACCTTTACAAAGCAGTTGAAAAAATCATCGTAGCGGCTAAAGAAGGAATTGTTTCTTTCGCTGAAGGAGATGAACAGAGAATGATGCTTTCAGGATTAAGAAGATTCACTAAGTATACTAATCATCCGAATGTGGTAGCATTAACTGAGAAAGTGGCTGCTCACTATATTGAAAAAGGAGCTTATTAGTCTCTATAACATAAATTTGATTTCAAAACGTCCCATTTGGGACGTTTTTTTTATTTTAAAAATCAATTATCAAAATTTTATTTTATCATTGCAGAGATATTTAATATAAGCATCCCCATGAAAACGTTTTTACTGATCCTTACTGTAGTTTCTTCTATTTTTGTTAAAAGCCAGGTGACAAGTCATCCACCAGCCGGAAAAGATCCTTCAATTGAAGAAAAAATTTATGGCAACAAAAAACCTTACGAACAAGCAGATATCCTTCCGCAATTTAAAGGGGAAATTACTGAGTTCAAAAAACTACTTTTTGAAAAACTAGATCTTAAAAAATTTAATAATAACAATACGTTTTATTTTTCTGAGCTCAGCTTTATTATTGAAAAAAATGGTTCTGTAAGTTCCATAAAAGCAGAAGGTGATGAAAAAGATTTTAATGCAGAAGTAATCAATGGATTTAAAAAAATGAAAACCGAATGGATAGCTGCGGGGACAGGCAATTGGAAAGTAAGATATCATGTAAGTGTACCTATCAGCTATAGCAACCCCCCATTAGCTAAAGGAACTACTGACAAATATAATTTTTTTGGAAATAAAAAAGTAAGTACCCTTGAAGTATTCGAAAATGTAGAACAAAGACCTTTTTACCAAAAGGGGGTTGAGAGTTTTAAAAATATAATTTTGTCCAAAATTGGGTCTCTTGCAGATTCTTATCCATTTACGATGTCTTTCGTAGTAGAAAGAGATGGACTATGTTCAGGGGTAAAAATTTCCGGTACGGATGAAGAAAAAAATGAGAAGATAAAAAGAGCCATTTTACCCATTAAAGAAATCTGGATTCCTGCTAAAATAAGTGGGCAAGCTGTAAGATGTAAGTATGGAATTGATTTTAATTAATCAATAATGTTTATTGGTTATAACTTTTTATTTTTTTATCTTTAATTTAAAAGTAGAAGCAATTCTATTTAAATAATAACCAAACCACAACTCAAAAAACTATTATCATGGGAAAATTTATTATTTCTAAAAGATCCAACGGCGAGTTTCAGTTCAATCTTAAAGCCGGAAACGGTCAGGTCATTTTAACCAGTCAAGGATATAGTACAAAACCTTCTTGTGAGAACGGAATCAGTTCTGTAAAAACCAATTCACAGGAAGATGCCAAATTTGAAAGGAATACGGCAAGAGACGGCAGATCTTATTTTAACCTTAAAGCCGGAAATGGACAAATCATTGGAACCAGCCAAATGTATGAATCCGATAACGGGATGGAAAATGGGATAGAATCCGTAAAAAACAACGCTCCCAATGCCTCTGTAGAGGATGAAATAAATTTGTAGAACAATCTTAAATAATCTCGATAAAAATGTCTTATATTTTTAAGGCATTTTCTATTTTTGTACTCTATTTTCATAGAAAAATGACAAAAGAAGAATTACTCAATAAAGCGATAAAGATTGCCGATAAGGCTCATAAAGGACAAACTGATAAATACCATGCACCTTATATTGCCCACGTTATGCGTGTTATGGAATATGGTAAAACTATTGATGAAAAAATCGTTGGTGTGCTGCATGATGTTGTAGAAGATCACCCACTGGAATTCAGTCTTGATTATTTAAGAGCAGAAGGATTTCCCGAATACATTATTTTTGCCATCAGCTGCCTTACCAAATTCGATCCGGAAGAAGACTATGATGATTTCATTAAAAGAACAGAAAGATCCCTTCTTGCAGTCGCAGTAAAAATTAATGATCTTCGCGATAATATGGATCTTAGAAGGGTAAACCGAGAGCTTACTCCTAAAGACATTAAAAGATTCAATAAATATCTTAAAGCCTATCGTTATTTGATAGAGAAATATTAATAAAAAAAACACAAATGACTAATAACCTGCCCAAAATTTCACATGCTTATCAATCTAAGCTGACTTCTGCTATTATATCGGTCTCAGCTTTTTTTCTGATGTATTTACTACTTATCCTCACTTCTCTCCTAATGGTTTTTCTATTAGGCTATGGCGGCATTCAGCTATTGAGGATTAAGGTAAACTATTTCACTATTTTTGGTGCTGTAGGACTATTTAGCATAGGAATTTTTGTATTTATATTTCTTATCCGATTTATTTTCAGAAAAAACAATTACAATACACACCATCTGATAGAAGTAACACGCTCTCATCAGCCTGAACTGTTTAATATGATCGACGACATTGTAAGAGAAACAAAAGTTCAGGCTCCTAAGAAAGTTTTTCTTTCACCCGAGGTAAATGCCAGTGTAAGCTATAATTCTATTTTCTGGAGTATGTTTCTGCCTGTAAAGAAAAACCTTACTATAGGCATGGGACTCATTAATACAACAAGTACTGGAGAATTAAGAACAATTCTTGCTCATGAATTTGGCCATTTTTCACAAAGAAGTATGAAAGTTGGCGGCTATGTAAATCAGGCTGAAAAAATTATTTTTGAAACCGTTTACAACAATAAAGATTATGAAAATTTCATCATAGAGTTTTCAGGGGGCAATGCCTTTTTTAAAATTTTCGGTCTTATCTCTGTAAGCTTCATCAATGCATTTCAATATATTCTTAAAAGTATTTCAAATTTTCTTTTTAAAAATCATGCTTCATTACAAAGGGAAATGGAATATCATGCTGATGCTATCTCAACATATATCACCAATCCTGAGGAGCAGATCTCATCCTTATTAAGATTAGAATTAAGTGATTCAGCACTTCATTATGCACTTCATTTTTATATGGAAAGCAATCAGAAATATCTTCCTAAAAACCTCTATGAAAACCAAACTTCTTTAATGAAAATTTTCAGTGAAAGAAATAATCATCCTTATGTAAATGGTCTTCCAAAGGTAGATATGGAAGATCTTACCCGATATAACAAATCTAAAATTGAAATTGAAGACCAATGGGCATCCCATCCCGATATTGCCAAAAGAGTGGAAAGGATCAAAAAAAATGAAACCCGAAATACAAGCAAAGATCACCAGCATGCCGGGGAACTCATAAAAGGATATGAAAATATATGCGAAGCGCTAACGTCAAAATACCTCACTCTATTAAATATTAAAAATGTTGGGGAAGTCATTGATGGTAACTTATTCACAACACTTTATCTGGAAAATAATCATCAGGAGCTGAATTCTCACTTTAACGGCTATTATCAAAGACATCATCCTATTTTAGCAAATATCGAAGTCATCATTCCGAATGCTGAATTTGAACCTCAATCTGATTTGTTCAGCGATAAAAAAGTGTCTCTTGTGTATGAAAAAGCAGGGATAGAACAAGATCTTCAGACTTTAAAATATTTAGCTTCCCAACCAAAAGAAATAAAAACATTCAGATATAATGGCATCCTACACAAGTCAAAAGATGCAGGAAGCATTATTCCACAACTTGAAAAAGAGCTTATCAATGTAAAAACAGAACTTCATGAAAACGATAAATCCATCTTCCAATACTACTATCACATCTGCAATGATAGCCAGCGGATGGTTTTAATAAATCAATACAAAAAAATGGAGGCTATAGACAAAGAATTCGATGTGTTTCAGGAAAGCCTTAATGATTTTATCGGATACTTACAGTTTATGGCGACTACATTACCTTTTGAAGAAATCCGAAAACACAGAGCACAGCTTTTGAAGGCAGAAAAACCTTTTAAACAAAAGATCAGCAACCTTTTGGAAGGTTCAGCTTACAAAGAATTGATCACTGCTGAAGAAAATGATCTTCTTCAGCAATATGTAAATGCTGAGTATATCTATTTCAATAATGACCGATATCTTCAAAATGAAGTGGATTCAGTAATGTTATTGATTGAAAAATACCAGGCTCTTTTAACTACTTATTACCTTAATACGAAGCAGGAGCTATTAAATTTACAGTCAGATTTAGAGAAAGTATCTTAATCCGCTCCAGGGAAATCGTAGGTCTTCACATGGTGCCCCGTATCATCAATATTGATATTTAAAGCCAGATAAATAAAATGTAGATTTTTATTCCCTTTCGCTTCAAATTCACGTTGCCAAAGGTATCCTGTTGCGATTCCAAAATAATCATCGATCTGATAGCCGAAACCGCCATAAACTCTATTTCTGGCAAAAGTAGGCTTCATCGGGGATACAAAAAAGATCTCATCATAAGCATTTGCAAAAACAGTTCCTTTTTCTATCGTTTTAGAGTTTAACGGAACGCTTATATTCAGACGGTAACGGTAACGCATCCTTTGCGAAGTATTATCAGTTTGAGGCTCATAAAACCAGCTTTTTTCCACACGGAAACGGTTTTCAAATTTCACAATCCCCTTTTTGATATCAATAATATCCTGAAGCCATACCCTGAACTCTTCCTTGCTTAGCTTGTGATCTTTATAGTTCACATACCTTCCAAGTCCGATGAATGGTTTATGATTTTTGGTAAGGTTATACCCTAATCCTCCTTTCACTTCATAATAATCCGGATAAGAATACTCTTCGTTACCTCGAAGCTGGCCTTCACCATAGAGGAAAAATTTAGGATGAAATTTATAGGTTAAAGTCACTGCATTGAAGCTGGAAATATGTTCCTGTGCTTTGAAGAAAGATAGACTAAGAAGTAAACTTAAACCTATAAAACGTTTCATAAAAATTTTTTGCAAATGTAAATTTTTTAACAATTTCTTAATATTAACTTTAATTAATATTGAATTAACACTTACTTCATATTAATTATATAAGAAAACCCAATATGAAACCATCTTTGCGGCATTTCTACTCCAAAGGCTTCCGTGTATTTTGTATTGGTGACATTATTCACTAAAGCATATACAGAATAGTCTTTTTTATTAAAACTTAGTTTGTTATCTAACAGATGATAGCTTCCTAAATTCAGTCTTTCATTGTATCTGTAGACTAATTCATTCGTGAAACCTCTTAGGAATTTTACTTCCAGTTTACCAATGATCTGATGTTTCAGATTATCTAGGATATATCTTGAAGTCCATTCATTAGGCTCTTGATATTTGCTGTCAATATAGGTATATCCTGCTGTAGGTTTCAACCAATTTGTTATTTTGTAACTAACTTCTACTTCTACACCTTTCACCTTGATATCTCCAACATTCGCAGCTAGCCACGTTAAATCCTTAGGATCCTTTTTAACCCAATCAATTGAATTCTTTGAATCCCTTAAAAATCCACTCACCTTAGCCAAAATCTTCTTATTCTGATATTGATATCCTATTTCTGATGAAATGGCATTTTCAGGTTGCAAATCAGGGTTTCCATGTTCAGTAGGACTAATATAATACAGTTCCGTGAAGGTAGGAATACGATGTACTTTGGCAATATTTCCATAAACCTTGCTGTTAGGATTGAAATTATATCCCACATCCAATCCCGGATAGAAAAAGTTTCCTTCCTTGGAATAATTTGCCCATGAAATTCCTGGGCTAATGCTCAGTTTTTTATCTAATAATGAAAAATGGTGTTCAAAGAAAATCTGGGAGACAAAACGATTCGGATTTCCTAGATTACTGCTCACCAAAAACTCTTTTCTCAGCTCTACTCCTACTCCAGTCGTTCCTAATCCCCATTGATAGCTGGAGTTCACTTCACCACCTACATTATTTCCAATATGCATATTTCTATATCCGTTAGGATTTTGTCTGGTATACAGATACATATCCTGTCCTCTTCTCCAATAGACATTAGAGTTAAGCTTCAACTTTCCAAAAGTTTGCTGATGAGCCATACTTATAATGGAAGCCTGCATTTCCTCATACTGATTTATAGCAGCTTTAGATGCATAAAACCCATTGGCCCCGAATTTCTTTTCTGAAAAACCCGCCTGAAGTCTTACATCTCCATTTTTAATGTTCAGTTTCCCCTGATAGAATACATTTCTGATTTCATAGTCGGTATTATACATGTATCCTTCTGATCCTGAAGTATTCGCCTGAAGAGTGTTAGAAAATTTCTCATTTCCCATCTGAGCATTAAAACCCAGCCTGTAAGAGCTATAATCACCTCCTTCAGCACTTATTTTCACCTTTTTTCCTATTCCCGGTTTGGTAATCACATTAATCACTCCTGCATAAGCATTTTGTCCGAAACGTCTGGCAGCAGGTCCTTTAATGATCTCAATTTTTTCAACATCCTCAAGATCCACCGGGATATTCATGGAATTGTGACCTGTTTGGGAATCATTAATTCGAACTCCATTCAATAGTAGCAAAACCTGTTCAAAAGAACTTCCTCGGAAACTAATATCACTCTGTACTCCATTCGATCCTCTTCTTCTGATATCCATACCTGGAACCTGCTGAAGAATTTCATCAATACTTTTAGATGGAGCATTGGCAATATCCTCTTTCGTGATAACCGTAATATTTTGGTTAGCACTTTTGTAAGGGGTGGAGATAAATTTACCCTGAAATTCAACGCTTTCAATGTCTGTCGTCTTTTCCTGTGCATGTACCCAAAGCAGAGATCCCAGAAAAAAAGCACTTCCTATCTTTTTGATCATAATCGTTTCCGTAGTTTCTTTTAACAGGGTCAAAAGTAAGGGAGTTCATGAAGACAGGCAAATGATACTTGTCATAAAAAAAGACGCAGCATTGAATGCAGCGTCTATACTTTTTTGAGGGACTAATTCTATCTTTTTCTCATTAAATGTGTAACTAGATCTCTGAATAATTTTCTCATTTCTATATTACATATTTATGAATACAATTTTAAATAATTTTAAAACATAAAACAATACCATGGTAAAAAAACATACCACATGCGCTGAAAGCATTTAAAATTCAATAAAAATAAACACTAAAGCAAAAATAATTCTCTAAAATCGATGTCAAATCTTCTTTTTTGCATCCCCATTTTTGTTCGTCATCCCCCTCATTTTTATTTTTTATTTACAATTTTAGTCATAAGAGAAGCGTATAATTTTCACTAAAAAATTCGTAATTTTGTGGGTCTTAATTTTACGGCGAAAAACATTCTTTTTTAACTGTATTTTGGCATCGTTCTGGAAATAAGTTGCCTTTATCGGTTGAGTTTGAAAATAATTTGAAAGTTCAATTGATGACACCCGGAATATTCCGGAAAACACCATTAAACTGACCGCTTACAACACGGTACAGTTCCTTTTATGAATAAACAAAATATGGCTGATATAACAGAAATAGATATAAAAAAACAGATTTTCGTTAAGAATGCTCATCTTAACAATCTGAAGCATATTGATGTCCTGATTCCGAAAAATAAACTGATTGTTATTACCGGAGTATCAGGAAGTGGAAAATCATCTCTGGCTTTTGACACAATTTATGCAGAAGGACAGAGAAGGTATGTAGAAAGTTTAAGTTCTTATGCCCGTCAGTTCTTAGGGAAATTAGAAAAACCTAAAGTTGATGACATTAAAGGTCTTGCTCCATCCATTGCTATCCAACAGAAAGTAATTTCTTCTAATCCACGCTCTACAGTAGGTACTTCTACTGAGATCTATGATTATATGAAACTGTTGTTTGCGAGAATTGGGAAAACCTTTTCTCCTGTTTCGGGAGAGGAAGTAAAAAAGGATTCAGTTTCTGATGTGGTTGACTTTATTAAAGCTTCTAAAAAAGATACGTCCTTTTTATTAACAGCACCTTTGGAATATGACCCAGAAAACTTTAAAGAAACTTTAAATATTTTAAAACTTGCCGGTTTTACAAGACTTGAAATCAACGGAAATGTTGCAGGGATTGAAGATCTTGAAAGTTTTGGATTTGTTCCGGAAAAAGGAATGAAGATCAATCTTGTAATCGACCGTTTTTCTTATGAAGAAGATGAAAGTTTTTTACAGCGATTGGCAGATTCTATTCAAATGGCATTTTATGAAGGCCGCGGACATTGTTCATTAAAGAATACTGACACTGAAAAGGTAAAAGAATTCTCCAATAAATTTGAATTGGATGGAATGGAATTCCTTGAACCCAATGTTCATTTCTTCAGCTTCAATAATCCATACGGAGCTTGTCCGGCCTGTGAAGGATATGGAAAAGTAATAGGAATTGATGAAGATCTTGTAGTTCCCAATAAGACCTTATCTATCTATGAAGATGCTGTAGTCTGCTGGAGAGGCGAAACCATGAGCGAATGGAAAAAAGATTTCATCAAAAAAGCAGGTGACTTCCCTATTCATAAGCCTTATCATCAATTAACCAAGGAACAAAAAAACTTCCTTTGGAAAGGTGATGGCAAAAGCAATTTCCCTTGCATTAATAATTTCTTCAAAATGCTTGAAGAAAACCTTTATAAAATTCAGTACAGAGTAATGCTTTCCCGTTACAGAGGAAAAACTCTTTGTCCAACGTGTGAAGGATTGAGATTGCGTGAAGAAACCAGCTGGGTAAAAGTAGATGGACATAATATTCAATCGATGATTGAACTTCCTTTGGATGAACTTGCCCCAATGATCAACAGCTTACAATTATCAGATCATGATAAAGAAGTTGCTAAAAGATTATTATATGAAATCACAACCCGTCTTGAATTCTTATTAAAGGTTGGTTTAGGATATTTAACATTAAACAGAACTTCGAATACCCTTTCAGGAGGAGAAAGCCAAAGAATTAACCTGGCAACAAGCTTAGGAAGTTCGTTGGTGGGTTCTATTTATATACTGGATGAACCTTCTATTGGTCTTCACTCTAAGGATACGGAAAACCTTATTGAAGTTTTGAAAAACCTTCGTGACTTAGGAAATACGGTGATCGTAGTAGAACATGATGAGGACGTTATGCATGCAGCCGATTACATCATTGATATTGGCCCTGAAGCGGGTTATCTTGGTGGAGAGCTCGTTTTCGCAGGAGACTATAAAGACCTGAAAAAAGCCAATACCCTTACTTCAGAATACCTTACAGGAAGACTGGAAATAGAAGTTCCTAAGAAACGAAGAAAGGCAAAAGAATGGATTCATATCAAAGGAGCTCGTCAGAACAATCTTAAAAATATTGATGTAGACGTTCCTTTGGAAAGTCTCACCGTCATTTCAGGAGTTTCAGGAAGTGGAAAATCTACCCTGATGAAGGAGATCCTTACCAACGATATTCAGATTCAGTTGGGAATGGGAGGAAAAAAAGGAGATTATGATTCAGTAGAATTCCCGAAAAAATTGATCAAAAATATTGAACTGATTGACCAGAATCCTATTGGAAAATCTTCCCGTTCGAACCCTGTTACCTATCTGAAAGCTTACGATGATATTCGTGATCTTTTTGCCAAGCAGAAAGTAGCCAAAATGATGGGCTACAAGCCAAAACATTTCTCTTTCAACGTAGATGGCGGAAGATGTGATGAATGTAAAGGTGAAGGAGTTATCAATGTTTCAATGCAGTTTATGGCAGACATTGAGCTGGAATGTGAAGTATGTAAAGGAACCCGATTCAAAAGTGAAATCCTTGAAGTAAAATTTGATGAGAAAAGTATCTCCGATATTCTCCATATGACCGTGGATGAAGCTTTGGAATTCTTTAAAGATAATAATGAAGAAAAAATAGTTACCAAACTAAGACCATTACAGGAAGTTGGATTGGGCTACCTACAGTTAGGACAAAGTTCTTCTACCCTTTCCGGTGGTGAAGCACAGCGTGTGAAACTGGCTTCATTCCTGGTAAAAGGAGTTACAACAGATAAAACATTATTTATCTTCGATGAACCCTCTACTGGTCTTCATTTCCACGATATTCAAAAGTTGTTGAAATCATTGCAGGCTCTTATTGATCTTGGACATTCAGTGATTGTTATTGAGCACCAGCCGGACATTATCAAATGTGCCGACTATATTATTGATATTGGCCCGGAAGCAGGTAAACATGGTGGTGAAGTGGTTTTTGCAGGAACTCCTGAAGACCTTACGAAAAATAAAAAGTCATATACCGCAAAATACATCAAAGAAAAACTTGAAAAATAAATAAAGACAGAGAGCCATTGAGCTCTCTGTTTTTATATTGATACTATGGGGTATTTTAAGTATTGTATAGAAATGGACTTTTCCCAATATAACTGGGGTCTTCGATCTGGGAAACCAAAAACTCAGCAAGATCTGTAGCACTGATATTTTCCCCTTTACAATCTATCAGACTGGTTTCCGTACTAAAACTTTTATCTGTCATATTAATGAGTGGCAATCGTACTAAAGTCCAGTCCAAACTACTTTCCAACAGAAGCTGATATTCTTTCTGCTTATCTGAAGTAGTTTCAGGATAATGTTGATACATCCATTCAGTAGCCATTTGCACCCGCTCATTTTTATGGTCGTTTTCTGTATTTACACTTAAACCAGTGGTTACAATATATCTTTTGATTCCATGTTTGTACATCGCTCTCATGATATGGGTTGTTGCCTCACTGAATATCGACTTTTCTCCTTTCGGTTGTCCCAGGGTACTTATTACTACATCACAATCTTTAATCAATGAACATATCGATTGCTCATCTCTTGCATCTCCTTTTATTATTTCAATTAAAGGATTTTGAATGTCAAATTCTTCAGGATGTCTCCATAAAAGCTTTATTGGATATTCTTTTTCAAGGAGGTTTTGCACCAGATATTTCCCAGATTTCCCGGATCCACCAATAACGGCGATTGTATTTGTTTTCATAATGATCTTATTTAAAATATAGTTGATACTATTCACCCCAATTTAGCAATGAGCTGTTTTGTTGATTCACAATTAGGTTGAAATTTAGATAATATGATAGTAGATTCAGAAGTTCTGAACCATCATTTTCAAGCTTTAGAATAGCGCTTGATATCAGGCAATATTTATAACAAGATTTTAATGAAATAAAGATACTCTATTCTGAATTATGTTTGGTATAAAAATTCGTTTTTTTATTATAATACCAGATCATTTAAATCACTTGTAGGAGTATTATATTTTTCATATCTTAGTTGATGTAACAAACTAAAAATCAATACTATGAAAAATTTAAAAAAATTAAAAAGAACTCATCTTATCCTGATAAACGGCGGAGATTTCCCTTATGCAGATTGTGATATTGAAGGCCAATGTCCTGCTGTACCGGGCTCCTATTATTGCAGCGGAGGTATCTGTTACAGATCTTCCGGTGGCGGTAACCCCGATGGTGGTAATTGTCACGAGCCAATGCGTGATTGCATGCCATGGGAAACAGGATGTGGCTGTGTTTATTAATAATCCATTTGTCAGATACATTATAGAGCGGCTTTAGTCGCTCTTTTTAGTTAAAACAATGACGATATAAAAATCCAACAATAAATAATTTTATGTCTCAAAGAAAATTCAGATTTTTGTACTAAGCTCATCCCATCATGAAATATAGAAAAACAGGATATCTTCTTCTCAGCCTTCCTTTCCTTATCAACTGTTCAGCAAAGAAAAAAATCGTTTCCAATATAGATTATCCTATAAAACTGGATACTTTAACGTTATTGGATCAAAGCAGAAACCGGAAAATTCCTATTGCGATTTATCAGCCACAAGTCAAAAGAACAATACCTAATCAACAGGTCATTATTTTTAATCATGGATATGGTTTTAATAAAGGGGGTGATTATTTCGTGTATTCTTATTTAACGGAGAAACTGGCTTCCAAAGGTTATTTTACTGTGAGTATTCAGCATGAACAAACCACAGATGCACCATTGCCTGTAGAAGGAAATCTGCAAATGGTAAGAAGACCATTCTGGCAAAATGGTTCTGACAATATAACATATGTATTGAATGAACTAAAAAAGACAAATCCCAATCTAGATTACAAACATCTTACCCTGATTGGACATTCCAACGGCGGGGACATGGTAGCATTGTTTGGAAATCAGCATCCTAATCTGGTCTATAAAATTATTACCATGGATAACCGAAGAATGTTCCTGCCAAGAACCAGCATTCCTAAAATCTATTCGCTCCGCTCCAATGATTACCCGGCGGATGAAGGTGTTTTGCCTACAGAAGATGAACAAAAAAAATACCATATAACCATTCAGCCAACCTCTATCAATCATAGTCACATGGATAATAAAGGCAGTGATGAGGAGAAAAATATCTTGAATGCCTTTATACTAAAATACCTGAATGAACAGTAATATTAAGCATATCTTATCTAACTTTGTGGAATAACATCAGACTTATCCACAACAAAATGTGGATAACTTGTGAATTTTAACATTAAATTCATATTTCGTATTAAAAATATCACTACATTTACTATGTAATAAACATCGAAGTGGAAACTTTATTTGCTTTTCTTACTACTCTTGAAATTGCAATTAAATTTGAAATAAAAATTTAAGCACAGCATTGTCGGCTGTGCTTTTTATTGTTGTCTAATTAAAAAAATGAGATGTCTTATCTACTGAATCTGCCTCTAAAGGGCAGATTCTTTTATTATAAGGCATTCATCCACACCAACATCTACCCCACTCAATCTCCGAAAATCGTTTAAGTATTATGTTATTTGTGATAAAAAACGAATCTATTGATTTAAAATACATAGAAGAATAATTTGTAATTTTAGTTTTCTAAGGCCTTATAGTTCAATGGATAGAACAAAAGTTTCCTAAACTTTAGATCCAAGTTCGATTCTTGGTGAGGTCACAAGGCAAGAATAGGCTATTTTTCATCCATATTCCGAGAAAAGCATTTCCTCTGTTTCAGAAATCATTATTAAAGAAACAAGTAACATTATACGCTTAATCTAATATCATTTTCCAATATATTATCGAGCTGTTTGATATAATCTGACGGTTTCATGTTAACCCTGTCTTTAAATGCTTTTATAAAGGTCGTCGAGCTTTTATACCCTACTTCTTCCGCTATAGTTTGAATAGTATACTTTCTAAATTTTGAATTTTCCTGCAGTTCCCTCAATACATAATCTATCCTCAGATTATTACTATATTCAGAGAACGTAACCCCTTTATGATGATTAATAATTTGTGATAGATAGGCTGTGTTCGTATTTAATTGCTTGGCTACGTAAGAAAGTTTAAAATTATTGGATAAAAATTTTTGTGCAGCTTCCATCATTTCGAGTTTATAAAGAATACGATGTATTAATTCATCATCTAAAACAGGTTGTTCTCCCTTCTCACTTTTTTCATGACAATGTTCATTGAGGTCAATCGTATTTATTTCAGAAGGTATAGCCAAAACAAAACTTTTCTTCCTTTGATTCTGCCAATAAAAAATTCCCAACACCACTGAACATGAACTCAAAAGAACGAGAGCAATTAAAAATATTATATTCTTCTGATTCTCCTGAATCATTACTTTAGATACGGTTTCTATTCCATTTTGTTCGTACTTTCCGAGAAAATTACTGCTATTATTGTCCCATTGTTTCTTTCTGGCTATTTCAGCAAGACTAAGCTTTGCAAATTGATAGGCTTTCTTATTATCATTAATATTTTCATAGTTGATACTTAGCAAATGATATATTTTCAATCGGTTTTCATGAGTATTTGTAACCTGCCTATTCGTTTTATTTAAACGATCAATATAGAGAAATGCTGAATCCGGTTTATTGATAAACGTAAAAGCCTCCGCTTTGCCCAGCAATACGGCTTCCCTGGAAAAACTTTTTTTCATAAAAGCTGTATCTTTTTGGCAGTGATTAAAAAGGATTAAAGCTTTTGAATATTTTTTTCTCAACATTGCTATTTCTGCCTTTCTGCTTATGTGCAACGTTTTGGAGAATGAAGAAACCTGAGGAGAATCACTCATTAAAACACTAGCTTTCTTATAATTATAATAAGCCGAATCCAGCATTCGAACGTCTCCAACATCCCTAAACCATTTGATGAAACTTTCAGCTTTGTTATTGAAAGCAGCTGCTATTTCATGCTTTTTCAAAAATGGGCTGTACAGTTCGTTTTTTTTATCATTTTGAAGATCATATAGTCTGGTATTAAGAATATCAATACTCTTTCTGTAATTCCCCAATTCTCTGTAAGTAACTGCGATAAATAGACTTTGTTTCTTTTTGTATATAGGCCTCATCCCTTTGGAAAACAATTCAAGGTATTGAAGTCCCTGTCCAATATTTCCGAGTCTTTTTTCTATATAAAATAGACGGCTTATTCCAATATAATTTAATTCTTCATGGTGAGAATAGTTGAGTTTTTCTTTGTTTTCATCAATCTGTTTTAAAGTAGCCAATATACTTTGTCTGGATTCGATATACTTTTCTTTTTTGTACAATACTGAAGCAGAATCAAGCTTAATAAGGTAATGGTAAAAAAGTTCATATTTGGAGAGTCTTTTAAATCGGGTATCCTCATTACTCAATTTGAAATGTACCAGATCCCACCGATCCATCTTGATCAGGCTGTCAATTTCTTTAGACTCTTTAAGGTTAAAATTATTCTGAGAATAAATATTAATGCATAAAAAAATTAGAAAAATCAGTGTTTTTTTTGCCGAAATCATAGTTTTTTTTCTTGTGTAAATTAATCGAAATAAACCAATAAATCACCTGTTTTAATTCAAAAAAGAGGGAAAAATTTAATTAACAATCTTCTTTTTTTTATTAATTACACAATCTTTAAGAACCAATATCTCGTGAATATTTAAAAACAAAAGACATAGAAGAAAGACTGTACAAATGCCAGATTTTTAACATTTTAAAATAAAATAAAAAAATTAAAACGGTTCTTCAAATTTATAAATATGATGAGTAATTTCTTTCAAATCTATAAATGGCAATGTAATTTTAATTCAAAATTAATATACGCCTTCCATACCCATGATAGAGACTTCTCTTTTCAAATGTACAATGGATTATAAAAACTCTTCCTAATTCCATTTTCTATAAACTTTCTAATGAGAGAAACCGGTCAAAATTAAGCTCAAAGACATTTACTACGATCTTAAAAAATATGATGAGACCTACAAATGAAATTAAAAAATTGTTTTCAAATTAATACTAAATGATTAAACAGTATGAAAAAATTTTATCTGTTATTAGGCTTAACAACCTCATTTTTTTCAGCCCAAAGCTCAGGAAATCCAGGTCGTAGCTTCACACCACCACCACCGTCAATCTATGAAATGGAAAAATATACTACCTATAATGTCGGTTTACAAAACGGGGTAGTTCAATACAGTATACCATTATACACTATTAAATTAGGGAATACAGATATTCCAATTAGCCTGAATTATTATACATCTTCCTTGAAATATGGTAAAGGATCTGGTGAAGTGGGTTTAGGATGGCAGTTGTCTCCTCTCATTAATATTTCAAGAACAGTAAATGGAAGACCGGATGAAATGTTTCCAATGCCAAATGATCTTGATGTTAATACAATCAATGCCTTAGGAAGAAAAGAAGATATAGACTCTTATCTTAGTTCATTTGTTGGGCTTTCTGGTGGAGGAAGTGTTTTTCCACCTGTTAAAAACTATCCTTATCAAGATAGCGAATTTGACATTTTTAATTATAATCTGGGAAATAATTATGGATCTTTTATCATAACAAACAGACAAAATAAAACCATCCAGTCTACAGATCAGAATATTAAAATTGAATACAATCAAATTACTAATGACAAAATAGATTATATCAAGATTTTTGATGACAAAGGAGCCATATATGAAATGGGCAAGGAGAAAAATACTGATGAAAAGTTATTTTGCTACAGCAACTATTCTCTTCCCTTTGGTGGAGGCAGTGCCATTACAGCATGGTATGTTTCTAAAATAACAGATATCACAGGTAACTCTGCAAAATTTGATTATATCGATGGTAATGAATCTTATGAAAGTTCTTCTGGCTTATATATTCGCGATGCTGTACCTCCTTACTTCCCCAGTGTGATAAATTCTACACAAGGACGATCAGCATCTTATTCTACAAAAAGAATACAAAAGATCACCACAAAGAACGAAATAATAACTTTTAACAGAGAAGGGTTAACCTCCTCTATAGAGATAAGAGATCCATTTGGCCATCTCATTAAATTGGTTACTCTTGGGTACAAAAGAAATATGCTTACATCTGTAACCATAAAAGGAAAAGATGTATCATCTCCCCAGATCTATAGATTCAAATACTACAAAGAAGATGATTTAGGCCCTTTTTCAGCTGACTATTGGGGCAATTATACAGATTATTCTACAGGAACATTTCCAAAATATGAAGGTGGAGATAATATTTTTTTCTGTCTTTGGAATAATAAAAATGACTTGAATAATATTGCCAATACAGCTCTTAAAAGTGAAAGTGGACTTTCTAATCATTATTTACTGGAAAGAATAGAATTCCCTACCGGGGGCTACAGAAGATTTGAATATGAACCCCATGAATACAATGGGTATAGTGAACTTAATAAAACACATACACGAAAAACGATGGGAATCAGAATTAAAAAAATTACTTCCTATGATGGGAACAAAAATACCTTAATCAAGCAATACAAATACGGTTTAAATGAAGGAAATATAGGAATTGTGGTAGATGATATGGCTCGAAGTTTTTGGTTTGCATCAGAAGGAGTTGAACTTTTATCCAATGTATCCTCCATTGTAAAAAAAGGAAGGTATGTGTCACTCACCAGTACAAACCCCTTTGCAAGTCAATTAGAATCAGTAGGATCTATATACTATCCACAAGTAACAGTTTATGATTCTGACGAAAATGAAAAATATAGTGGTAAAATAGAATATTATTTTAAAAACAATTCATACATCCCTTATATTACGCCTTACTATTCGAATCGTTATTACGATTTAGAAAGTAATGGTTGTTCTTCTTTTACTCCTAACAGACAATTTGATTCATATCATATTCCACTTTTTAGTCTGGGACTTTCTAACAACAGTATTACTAAAACATTATATTATAAAAATTTAAATACCAATAGTCCTATCAATTCAAATAATTTTTCTCTTATAAAAAAAGAAGAAAATAAATATGAACACAAGAATTATAAATCTTATAAAGGGCTTCACATTAACAAATTTGCTACAGGTTATACCACTTCTGAAGCAGAATATTTTAGTAATGCTGTCGAGTCTTTTTTTGATTATGCTAATTATACCCTGGAAATAGGAAACAGTAAGCTGACTGACAAAATTGTTACTGATTATTTTCCTAATAAAGACTCAATTACTATACATACAAATTATACATATGCTAACCCCTTAACCAGTAATGTTACTACACAAAAAATAATTTCTGCTGATGGCCTTGTCTCTGAAACATCTTATCAATATGCCCATGATAAAAATAATCAATACCTCATTGATAAAAATGTAATAGGGATCCCTTTACTTACTACGGCTATTCAAAAACAAAGTTTAACTGATCCCGGAAAAATAATTTCCAAATCTGAAACTATTTATCCAACAACACAGACAGAAGCCAATAATACAACAGGAGGTCTTGCTCTCCCAAAATCCATACTGAATTTTGATCTGCAAAACCCTAATGCATCACAGACCGAATTTACTTATGATTTGTACAATAATAATGGTAACCTCCTTCAATACACAGAAAAAGATGGAAAAACTACAGCTATCATCTGGGGATATAACAATACCTTGCCTATTGCTAAAGTTGAAGGTTCTACATTCCCACCACTTACTCCTTATTTAAGAGCAATTATTCCCGCCTCAAATATTGATGCCAAAGAGGGAACCAATGCTTCGGAACAAGAGTTAATTATGCTTCTGGACGGATTCAAAATGAATCTAGCCCTCTCTAGATACCAGATTACCACATACACATATGACCCTTTAGTTGGAGTAACCAGCATCACACCTCCATCAGGAATCAGAGAGGTATATATTTATGACACAGCCAATCGTCTGAAAGAAGTAAGGCAAGATTCTTCTACTGGTAAAATCATAAAAACTTTTAAATACAATTATAAAAACCAATGAAAAAACTCAATATTCTGTTGTTGATACTTCCTGGGCTCTATTATGCACAATTATCAACTCCACAAGGACAGATTCAGGCAACGGTGAATCCGGAAACTGGAAACATTGGAATTGGTACCACAAGACCTGAAGCTAAACTGAATGTTACAGGAATGCATGGGGATACCACAATATTATTAAAATCTTCAGGAAACGGATCAGATGTACCTGCTTATTTAAACCTATGGGCTTCTGAACCAACTCTTACTTACAATGGTGTGGGAATAGGAAACAACGTCAGATTTTTTAACCCCCAAACTAATACACCAGGCTTATCCAGATTCGTAGAGAATTTTGGTGGATCTTATATACGTTTACTTGATAACTCTATTAACTTCAATCTAATCAATTCAAGCGGACAAGCCAAGACCGCTGTAAATATTGTAGACAACGGAAATATGGCTATAGGAACCCATATTCCTTCAACAAAATTAGAAGTTTACAATGAAGCCAGCATGGGACATCTGACATTGTCAGGGAATGATAATGGAGCCAGTGATTATTCACGAATTGATCTCGACTATAAAATTAAAAGTACCGGACATGTAGTGGGAAGAGTTTCTTCTTTCTATCTGGATTCAGGAAATGGAGGAAGTGGAGGATTGAGGTTCTTTACCAGAGACGCAGGCCAACTTAAAGAGAAAATGTGGATAGCCGCCAATGGCAATGTTTCCATCTCCAATAAGCTTGAAGCTAAAGAAATTAAAGTAACCAACTCTCCTACTGCCGATTTTGTCTTTGAAGATACTTATCAACTCCCTAAGCTGGAAAACGTAGAAAAGCACATCAAAGAAAAAAAGCATCTCCCTGAAATTGCTTCTGCTGCAGAAATGCGGAAAGAAGGAGTCAATATTGGAGAGTTACAGATTAAACTTCTGCAAAAAATTGAAGAGCTTACACTCTACTCTATTGAACAAAATAAAATGATTGAGCAAATGAAGAATGAGATAAAAATGTTAAAAACGAAATTATAATAATTCATGAAAAAGCTCTACATAGTCTTACTAATTATTCCAAGTCTTGGTTTTGCACAAATAGCATCCCCAAACGGACAAATTCAAGCCACCATAAATTCTGGAAGCGGAAATATCGGAATTGGTACAACAAATCCTCAGAGTAAACTCGATATCCGTGCGGATGAAAACATCCCCATTATCAGAGGAAATGGAGGTTATATTCCCACTGGTTTACGTTTTATAGATGATTCATATACGCAGCCTGGTCAAGTGAAAGAATGGGCTCTTTGGAAAGGGAATACTTGGGCAAAAGGTTTTGGTTTTTATCGCTATGATGTGAATGCTTGCCAAGGAGAGTTCCAGATTAAACTTCTGCAAAAGATTGAGGAGCTTACGCTTTATTCAATACAGCAAAACAAGAGAATAGAACAGCTGGAAAAAGAAATAAAAGCACAAAAGAAATAAAATTATGAAAACATTAAAATACCTTATAATTTTAGGACTTCTTGTCTCTTCATTAAAGTCATTAAAGGCTCAGAACTATACTCCTATTATTAATTATAATTTTAATGGCACTCCTTCTAATGGGATCAAAATAAAGACCAACATTCCATTTGTTCATAGTTGGGGAATGCCTACAATCATTATTGAAGGATATAATTATGCAGATTCAACTTCTATAGGCCTTATTATGAATTGGTATGTATATGACAATCAATTTATCAATTATGGAATATCATCATTTGGAGGATATACTCCTGAAGTAAAATTATCTCAGGAAAATGGAAAAGTAATTATTTTCATCAACGATAAAAAATACTATAATAGATTTACTGCCAGAGCTTTTGCTATAGACAAGGGAGAAGATTCCAGCTGGTTTTCCGACTGGAGTATCACTGATGAATCTTTATCTGGCACCAATACGGTTACTGTTCCATATAAAAATACTGTAGGTGAATTAAGGTTTCCAGGAGGAATTATTACAAACAGTGGACTTATAGGAATTGGAACCACCAACCCACAATCAAAATTAGAAATTTATGGAGGGGGGGATCTTACCTTAAAAGGGGCAACAGCAGATGCCGGAGACCTTATTTTTCAACAAAACACAGGAAAACAAAATGCAAGAATATGGTCGGATGATAATGGAGGCTTGAATTTCTCAGGTTCCGATAATAATCCCAAAATATCTTTAATCAACAATGGAAATGTAGGAATAGGAATTTCTAATCCACAAAACAAATTAGACGTTAACGGAACCATCCATGCCAAAGAAGTAAAAGTAGATATGTCCGGATGGGCAGATTTTGTCTTCCAAAAAGATTATCAACTTCCTACTCTTGACGAAGTCGAAAAATATATTAATGAAAAGGGACATCTTCCCAATATACCCAACGCAAAAGAAGTCACTGAAAACGGATTATCACTGGGGGAAAATCAAAAACGTCTTCTTCAAAAGATTGAGGAACTTACTCTTTACCAAATTCAACTGAACAAAGAAGTCAGAAACCTTAGACAAGAAAATAGGCTTCTAAAAGAAACCATGAGAAAAAACAAACACAGACCATGAAAAATATAACTCTACTTTTTATTTTACTATCAACAGGATTTCTTAATTCCTTAAAGGCACAGGCTATTCAAACATTTACATCTGCGGGAACTCAGGATCAATACGTACCGGTAGTATTTGGTTTTACCAATAAACCCTTTTCTATTTCCAGAGCTAGTATTCATGAAGACCGAACATGGTTGGCTTATGGAATAGCCACTATTAATGGCATAGGTTATGGTTGGGGATCTGGAAATACCATGATTAAACTTGAGAATTTCACCAATGGAATTAAAAATGCGGATAATACCGGTGAATGGTACAGCTATATCGGAAAAGTTCTCTGTGAATGGATCAAATCCGGAATTATAGTATATGTGAGAGGAGGTACAACGTATTACACAGACGGAATCATTCAAAGAAACGATGGCATTTATACCGCACAGGAAGGCACACAAAAAAACCTTACAGCCGTACCCCTTACCGAACCTGGGTTTAATATTCCAAGAGGAGTATATGTTGCTGATTGGGAGATTAATGCCAATACCCGAAGTTTGAATAACACCATGACCAATACTCAGAATATTTATTCTAGCAATGGGAATATTGGAATCGGTACAACAACTCCTGAATCCAGTCTTGATATCCGGGCAAATGGAAGTTCCCCTATCATAAGAGGTAATGGAGGTTATATTCCAACGGGCTTACGCTTCATAGATGATTCCTATACACAACCAGGCCAAATTAAAGAATGGGCTATATGGAAAGGCAATACTTTTACCAAAGGGCTTAGTTTCATGAGATATGATGCTGTGGATCGTTGTGGTGCTGGTATATGTGATATTGCTTTACAGCTTAGTGATAATGGAAACATAGGAATAGGAACCCCTAACCCACAAAATAAATTAGACGTTAACGGAACTGTCCATGCTAAGGAAGTAAAAGTAGATATGACAGGATGGGCAGATTTTGTTTTTCATAAAGACTATCACCTTCCTCCCCTTGCTGAAGTAGAAAAGCACATCATTGAAAAGGGACATCTTCCCAATATACCCAACGCAAAAGAAATTACAGAAAATGGTCTGTCAGTGGGAGAAAATCAGAAATTGTTGTTGCAAAAAATAGAAGAGCTCACTCTTTACTCCATTGAACAGGATAAAGAGCTAAAACAACAGAGAGCTCTTAACAAAGAAACCTTAGAACTTATTCAAAAGTTAGAAAACCGGATTAATATATTAGAAAATAAATAACAATGAAAAAGAATTGTATAATCATAACCTTTTTACTGGCAATAAGCTTCAATTCTCAGGAGATAAAATTTGATCGACTGATTGGAAATAATGATGGGGTTAATTACTATTTAGGACATTATCACGTACCTGGATCCGACGGGTTGGAAATAAAATGGTACGGAGGAATCAGATTAACAGAAGGAGGTTACAATAATGTATTACAACTGACTAACGGAAATGTGGGAATCGGAACCATTACTCCGAAAGAAAAACTGGATGTTAATGGAAGCTTCAGAGCGGGAACAGATGAGCGCTACTTTATTTATAACGGATCAGCAGATATTCTCCTTAAAGACATTTCCAGAGGAACCGGAGGTAGAGCTATTGTACATGATGGTAATAATAAACTTACCTTAAATTATGAGAATGATTTTACTGGAGGAACTCAGCTAGGGCAATCTTTTTTAGTGAAAGGAACTAATGCTATACTCGATGGTAAACTGGAGGCCAAAGAAATCAAAATAACCAATACCCCCACCGCAGATTTTGTATTTGAGAAAAATTATAACCTCCCTACTCTTGAAAGCATAGAGAAGCACATTAAAGAAAAGAAACACTTACCAGAAGTTGCTTCAGCTAAAGAAATGCAAAAAGAAGGGGTCAATATCGGGGACTTTCAAATCAAGCTTTTACAAAAGATCGAGGAGCTTACCCTCTACTCTATTAAGCAGAATAAACAACTTAAGCAACAAACAGAAATCAATAAGAAATTAGAACAACGTCTTTCAAAGCTAGAGAAAAAATGAAAAAACTCATATTAGTTCCTTTGTTATGGGCATGTATAATCAATGGACAAGCATTATCTGAAACCCAGAAACAAAATGCGAGAGCTACAGGATATGCCATTGTAGCGGCCAAAAATCCGGGAGTAGATTTTTCCATCTACATGATCCCTTGGGATGGTGTAAATAGCCTTGAAAATAATGCCAATAGTCAAATAAACCCAAGCTGGCATGCACAGGCAGCCGTCAAAGGAGAATACTTTGATCAGACTTTTGATAACACTCCTTTTACAGGCTATAGTTCTGTAGTGACCAGCCAGGAGGAATTTGATAAATTTAAATCCACTGGTACCCAATGGTGGATTGTATGCAGTACCTTGCCCTCCTATAGCTCAAATATTTATGGTAAAAATGGGAATATTGGTATAGGAACTATTAATCCGGTAGCCAAACTCCATATTGAAACCAACAAACAGGACGAAAGCTCATTTGGGGATCTTTACTTAGGCAATACTGAATTGAGCCTTCGCTTAGGGAATACTCCCAATTATTCATGGATTCAGAGTCATGCTGGTAGACCATTATTCATTAATAAACTTGGAAATAATACTATTCTCAATAAAGAAAAAGGAAATGTCGGGATCGGTGTAGAAGACCCTTTGGCTAAACTACATATTGCCACAAGCAAACAGAATGAAAGCTCATTGGGTGATATTTTTGTTGGTGATGCCAATGCCAATATGAGAATTGGTAATACACCCGAATATTCATGGATTCAAAGCCATGCCAGCAGACCTTTATTTATCAATACCCTCGGAAACAATATTATTCTTAATAAAAACGGCGGAAATGTAGGAATCGGAATGTCTAATCCTCAAAACAAATTAGATGTCAACGGAACCATCCATGCCAAAGAAGTAAAAATAGATATGTCTGGATGGGCTGATTTTGTGTTTCAAAAAGACTATCCATTGCCAAGCCTTGAAGAGATTGAAAAACATATTAATGAAAAAGGCCATTTAGCCAATATTCCGACAACAAAAGAGATCATGGAGAACGGATTATTGCTTGGAGAGAATCAAAAACTTCTATTGCAAAAAATCGAAGAGCTTACTTTATATACTATCGAACAGTACAAGCTTAATAAAATACAATCTGAACAGCTTCAACAGCAAATTCAGATTAATAAATCACTGGAGCAACGTCTTCACAAACTGGAAAAAACAAATCATAAGAAAATTATTAAACAGAAAATATGAAAAGTATTCAGCTCTTATCTCTTTTACTTCCGGCAGCTTTATTTGGACAACTAGCTTCCGGTATTGCAGTTCACAATACCCGGGATATCAACAATCCCCCATCAGACTTTGGCCATCAGGTACAGGCTGATTTTAAAATCAGAGGTGTTGTAGGAGCTCCCGGAGAAGGATATTATTCAGGAATGCTTACGATAGCTCCCTGGAGTGACAATAGTGGAGATAAGCATCATCAGCTTAACTTTAATAATGGTGGGATTTTCTATAGAATGGGACTTCCTCAAGGGCAATGGGAAGGTTGGAAAAAATTAGTCATTGCTGACTCGAACGGAAATGTGGGGATCGCAACAACCTCTCCTGATACTACTTTAGATGTTGGAGGAATAATTCGGTCTTCAATATCAAGTAATGAAGGGGGAACAATTGATCTGCTTAATCCAAGTAAAACAGGAGCTAGTGCCTCCGTATGGAGGATCTATAACATGACTGGAGGATATGGCAACTCTCTACAGTTCTGGAGCTATTCCGCAGATGGCAGTGCAAGCGGGGCCAAGTTTATACTTGGTGATAATGGAAACATTTCAACCTATGGCAAATTTGAAGCCAGAGAAATTAAAGTCACCAACACTCCCACTGCTGATTTTGTCTTTGAAGAAAACTATAACCTTCCCACTCTTGAAAGTGTAGAAAAACACATTAAAGATAAAAAGCATCTGCCGGAAATTGCATCTGCTACAGCAATGCAGAAAGAAGGTGTAAACATAGGCGAATTCCAGATTAAGCTTTTGCAAAAAATTGAAGAACTCACCCTTTATACTATTGAACAAAACAAACTCATTAAACAACAACAAAAGAACATGGAGAAAATGCAAGATGAAATTAATGCTTTAAAAAAAACAAATTAAAATAATTACGATACAACTTCATTTCAACTCTAAAAATATTTGAATTTAAAATTCGGATTATGAAAAAACTATACACCAGCACATGTATTCTGTGCACCATTGCCAGCCTGTACGCTCAGGATGTTGTATGGCAGAAGGACATCAAATCCAATTCACAGGATTTTTTGAGCGGAATTATCACCACCATCGATCAGCAGTATCTCATTACCGGAAGTAATATTCAGTCGGGAAAAGAAAAACAGGAAGCTGGAAAACAACAAAATAACGGCTATGATTTTCATGTGATCAAACTCAATCAACAAGGAGAACAGGTTTGGGAAAAATCTTTCGCAGGTCAAAATCATGATTACCTGTCCGCTTCTGTTCCCACACAAGAGGGAGGTTTTCTCCTGGCAGGAACATCCTATTCAGGCAAAGGATTAGATAAAAAAGATGATTCAAAAGGGGGCTCAGATATCTGGCTAGTCCGAATCAATGAATTTGGAGACGAACTATGGCAGAAAACATTAGGAAGCTCTTCCGATGAAGAAGCTAAAGCTGTTATCCAAACGACAGATTTAGGATTTTTTGTAGCCGGCAATACCCAAAACTCATCCAAAGGGTATGGTTCAAAAGATGCTTTGATTATCAGGTTAGACAAAGACGGAAAAGAAATTTCCCAATTGATTTTGGGAGGAAAAGGTCTTGATGAGGTGGAAAAAATGATTCCTACGAAAGACGGCGGAGCTCTTCTGGGGATTTATTCTAGGAGTTCCGAGGTTCGTGATTCGGGATCTGAGAAACGTTCCGGGACGCGAGATGCGGGATCCGCGTCAAACGTTCAAAACTCGAACCCCATATCCCGAACCGGAAAAGCAAGCAGCAACTTCGGTGAAGGCGACTACTGGATCGTCAAACTGGACAAAAATGGAAAAGTAGAATGGGAAAAAAATTTCGGTGGAAAAGATGATGACCATATCAGAACTTTAGCCCTTACCTCTTCCGGATACCTCATCGGTGGTGAATCCCGATCAGACAAAACTGGAAACAAAACCGTAAGCATTGAAGAAGGAACTGATCTTTGGTTGATATCCCTTAATGAAAGAGGTGACGAACAGTGGCAAAAATCCTACAACTTCGGTAATCGTGATATCCTTATGGGCATCAGTGTACTTCATTCAGCAGATGATAAGTCCTCTACGGGTATTCTTTTAGGAGGATATACTCAGGCTGAAGGCAGAATAAAAACAGACGATGAAACCTTCTGGATGCTCTATCTGGACAATAACGGCAATGAACAATGGAGAAAACACGTCAAAGGTGAATCCCGAAAAAAAGAAGAAAGACTTGCAGATCTGAAATTAAATCGAGACGGTTCTATCCTGGTAGCAGGAACCAGTGCTGATGAACTGGGAAAAGAAAACTGGAAAATTGTAAAACTTGGCGACCAGCAAATTAAACAAATGATCGCTACCTACGACATCAAAATTTACCCCAATCCTGTCTCAGACTATGCTTACGTAGAAATCGGTTTTGATTTCAAAGAAGCCGACATCATGCTTTATGACATGAGCGGACGACAAATCCAAAATCTGAAAACCCAAAATAAAGTGACTAAAATTAATATTCAGGCTTTGGTACAGGGAGCTTATCTGGTGGTCATTAAGACTGATACGAATAAAACTGCGAATGCTAAACTGATAAAGAAATAAATGAAAACAATATTATTAACACTTTTATCAATGACAGCAACTCATTATTTATTTGGGCAGAATTCTGAGTTAACAAGTGTACTGGTTGATAAAACAATAACACCTACTGCATCTGTAGCTTCTTTAGGAAAGTATGGAAATGATTCAGGCGTAGACAATAAGGGACGATATAATAACTCAATAAAGCTCTTTAGTCTATCATCAGGAAATCTAAAATATAACATGAACATTTCCTATTCCAGTAACGGATTAAAAGTAAATGACTGGGGAAGCAGAATAGGTTTACTATGGAATAATAATTTTACCTCTGTAATATACAGGCAAATCAGAGGACTTCCTGATGAAACTGGTACAAAACTAGAAAGTTTACAAGGAAGTCCCAGACATTATACGGTAAATGATTACCACACTATTGAAAATTTAAGCCAGGAAGTAGGAATAGATGGTGAATCTGATTTATTTTATTATAATATTTTTGGGTTAACAGGAAGCTTTGTAATTCTTAACGGAAAGGCTCAACAAGTCAATTATAACGAAAAATTAAAAATAGACATTGGAACAGATTTTTCTCATTTTATAATCACATTACAAGATGGAACAAAATATTATTATGGAACCAATAATAATATTGAATATACTGCTTTCAATACTTTATGTATGGAAGAAAGTCCTGCAACTCCTCAACTAAAAACAGCATGGTTTTTAACAAAAATGGAGAGTGCAACAGGTCAAAAAAACATTACTTTTTCTTATGAAAACATCTATAATTCATATATAGAAGACAAAAGTGAAACACTTACAATTAAAAATAAGGCTTATTCACAGGATCGCCCGTGTAATGGGCATATCATACCACGCGTCTACAATCACAATAATTGTACAAGAATTAAGATAGCACAAACAAAAAATCTCACTAAGGTGACATCTTCTGATTTTGTAGTTGATTATTCATATATAGCAAGGGAAGATATTACATCTGATAAACTTCTTGACAATATTGAAATCAAAGGGTCTAATAATATTCTTATTAATAAAATAAAATTTGATTATTCAAAATATGGAAACAATAGTAGTATAACAAGCTTGGATGATGTTGGAACTCCTATAAGATATTTTTTACAAAAAGTATCAGTAGGAAAGACATTAGAACAAAAATACTACTTTACATACAACAACGAAGCATTACTTCCACCTCGTTTTTCTTATAACCAGGACATTATGGGGCTTTATAATGGGATTACAAATAATTCGAACTTCTTTCCTGATGAATTTATCCCTAAAATACAAGCATTATTCACAATCTGGTACCCTGGTGATTGGCAAATTCCTCCTATTCCATCAGCCAACAGAGCTCCTCATTATCCTGAATCCTCCTATGGACTATTAACAAACATCCAATATCCGACAGGAGGCAACGAAAGTATCATTTATGAGCCTAATACCATTATTAAAAACCCTCAAAATCAAATAGAGTCAAATTATTATGGAGTAAGAACAAAAAAAGTTGAGCTATGGAGTAATGATACCGATAGAATTACAAAAGAATATATCTATAATAAAGCACAGTTTGACTCAATTGAAAACAAAATTAATTTTGCAAAAGTATCATCATTATTTTCTGACGATGATAATTTTGGAGGTCATGTAACTTCAGTATATCAATCAGGACATGATCCTAATTGCGCAGTTGGGGAATATGGAATAGCACCTTTTTACATTGATCAATTCTATAAAATCAATTCTAACAAAAGATACACAACACAACCATTTCAAGGAGATTTTATCGCATACGAAAATGTTACTGAACTCATCAATAACTCCAAATTTACAACAAAAGAATATTGGGCTACAGAAGACCGATCCACTCAAACCGTTCTTGGAGATTTAAGTTATTATACCCCAAATTCTGATTATTACTGGTTTGCCAACTTAATGTTTCATACCTATGAGGGAGAAGTAAGCGCCAATCAATTCCTTGTAAAAAGGTTTTTGGATTTGGAATATGAATTCAAAGACTACAAAATCATCAAAAATTATACAGCAAGAAGAGATTATTTACCTGAATTTTTCCAAAATGATTATTATTATGATCAAAATTTAGATGCTTATTCTGTGGGCGAATATTTACTTCCTAACAGATGGGTTAACACTAAGAAAAGAAAGGAAACTTTAGTTTTAAAAAATGGGCAGAAAATAAGTAAAGAAATAGTATCAAATTACAATGATATTACATTATATAATAATCTAAAAACTCAAACTACTTATTTTTCCGATCATTCTACTTCACAAACAAATTATCAATATTCCACTGAAAAGGGAAATCAATATTTAATTGATAAATATATGGTAGGTATTCCTTTAGAAACTCAAGTAACTAAAACAGAAAACGGGATTACAAAAATACAATCTAATGTAATCATTAATTATCCTTCCAACCAATCAGAAGCTAATGCTAATACCACAGGATTACCATTACCCAATTTCGTCAAAAGCATAGACCTGGAAAACCCAACAAGACTAAATACCGAAGCTACTTATGACCAATATGATAACAAAGGAAATATTCTTCAGTATTCAGAAAAAGGGCTTAAGCCTGTTACAATTGTTTGGGGATATAATCAATCCCAACCCATTGCTAAAATAGAAGGAGTAAAAATTTCAGATATTCCACAGTCTCTTATTAATACAATTGTTTCAGCAGCCGATACAGATGGGCAACAGGGGACAGATGATTCTGAGCAGACATTGCTCACTGCTCTCGATGCTTTTAGAAGTAATTCAAATTTGTCAAATTACCAGATTACAACTTACTCCTATAATCCTTTAATTGGGGTTACAAGCATTACTCCTCCTTCAGGAATCAGAGAAATATATATCTATGATTCAGCTAATCGACTGAAAGAGATTCGTCAGGACTCTGCTACCGGTAAACTATTGAAAACCTTCAAGTACAACTATAAAAACTAATTATAATGACAAAGATACTTCAATTCATAGTATGGCTGTTGGGAATTTCTTTATGGCCTTCCCAGATAAGTCTCAATACGGTAGTTACTGAACAAAACAAAGTAATTACTGCTCCTACCAGCATTAGGTTTCTGTCCGGATTCAGAGTGACCGCAAGTAATGTAGGAACATTTCATGCTTATTTAAGTCCCAATCAAGGAGGTGGCACTGTTACTCCCATAGATCCTACCCCGTCTACAGGAATGAGCCCCGGAGAAAATTACATATTGGCTACCCAATGTCTGGATGCCAATTGTACCAAGAAGACAGAAACCATTCAGTATTTTGATGGGCTGGGAAGACCTAAACAGGTCATCAATATCAAAGCTTCCCCTACAGGGAAAGATATTGTTACTCCTATTATTTATGACCAGTTTGGAAGACAAACACGAGATTACCTTCCTATACCGCAACAGTCCAGTTCTAATGGAACAATATACAATCAAAACTACAGCCTTGTAGACTTTCCTGTTGGAGATCCTACTGGGGTTTTTACAGGAGAAAAAGCCTTTTCAGAAAAAATTCTGGAAAATTCTCCTTTAGACAGAATATTTGAGGAAAAACAAGTCGGAAATGCATGGAGCAGTAAGCCGATAAAGTATGATTACGATGCTAATGCTACAGGAGAAGTAAAAAAATATGTGACTACCACAACTTGGTCAAATGGATCTTCCAATTCTGCTATCAGCCAGACAGGAACTTATAACGCAGGAGTATTATACAAAAATATAGTGACGGATGAAGATGGTAATAAAACTGTAGAATTCAAAAATGGTCAGGGGCAAACAATTCTTGTAAGAAAAGAATTAAATACATCTCAAACGGCAGATACTTATTATGTATATAATGAATATAATCAATTAGCCTATGTTATACCGCCCCTTGCCTCTGTAACAGACGAAGCAACATTAAACAACCTTTGCTATCAATATAGGTATGATGGTCAGAAAAGACTTGTTGAAAAGAAAATTCCTGGAAAAGATTGGGAATATATGGTGTATGACAAAGCTGACAGACTGGTTTTAACCCAGGATGCAAATCTTCGTACTCAGGGAAAATGGTTTTTCACCAAGTATGATATATTTTCCCGCCCTATCTATACTGGTATCTTAGACAGTCCGGCAGGCAGAAATCAACAAGTAACAGCTGTAGAGGCAGCAGGCTTAAACATAGAGTCACAAACTACTTCCAGCTGGAACAACAGTGGGATGGATGTATTTTACAGTAATACTGATGCTTATCCAACGACAAATTTTAAAGTATTAAGCATCAATTATTATGATACTTATCCTGCCGGATCACCAGCTTTCCCCAATACTTTTGCACAGAATCTTTTAACAGATAGTCAAAACACCAAGTCAACTAAAAGCTTACCCGTAGCTTCTTTTATAAAGAACATAGAAGATGACAACTGGACGCGCGATTTTATCTGGTATAATACCCAAGGAAAAATCATAGGTACTCATTCTGTGAATCACCTCAATGGCTACACCAAAACAGAAACGGATCTGGATTTTACAGGAATTCCAAAAAAAACTATTACTAGCCATAAAAGGCTAAGTTCTGATGCTGAAAAGATCATTACCGAAACCTTTGAATATGATCATCAAAATAGAATCAAAAAACACTGGCACCAGATAAATAGTCAACCCCAAGAGCTTTTAGCTGAAAATACCTATAATGAAAAATCAGAGCTTACCAATAAGAAGACTGGAAACAACCTGCAAAGCATTGATTATTTATACAACATCAGAGGTTGGCTAACCTTCATCAATGACCCTTATGCGCTGAGTGGAAAATTATTTGGATATGCCATTAAATATCAAAATCCTGAATATTCCAACATTGTTCCTGCAAAGTACAATGGCAATATCTCCGAAATTGACTGGAAGACAGCAAATGATGGTATTCAAAGAAGATATAACTATTCATATGATTCACTAAGCAGACTCTCTGCTGGTATTTATACAGAACCAAGTTCATCAATTATCGAGAATAATTATTATAACGAATTGATGACCTATGACCTTAATGGAAATATAAAAACCCTCGCCCGTTACTCAAGACCATCTTTCGGAGCCACTGCTGAGCAAATTGACAACCTCATCTATAATTATAAAAACGGAGGGTTGAGTAATCAACTTGAAAGAGTTACTCTTCCTGGTGGTATCGCTAATAATCCTTCAGGATATAATGCATTACAAAATGCGATTAGTTACGATGCTAATGGAAATATGAAAGATCTGTTAGACAAAGGAATCTCCAATATTTCTTATAATTTCCTGAATATACCTAATAACATTACATCATCAATTGGAAATACATCGTATATCTATAGTGCCAGCGGACAAAAGCTAAAAAAGGTTTTCGGAAGTAAAACTGTAGATTACCTAAATGGCTTTCAGTATGAAAACAATATTTTACAATTTATTCCTACCTCTGAAGGTTATTTTGATTTAACAAAAAACCAGTATATTTACAACTATACAGATCATCTGGGAAATGTACGATTAAGTTACACCAAAGGAGCATCTGGAGGAGCAGAAATCATTGAGGAAAACAATTATTATCCGTTTGGATTAAAGCATGAAAGGTATAATTCTTCATCTCTATTAAACACTTCATATCAATACAGATATAACGGAAAGGAGCTTCAGGAAACTGGGATGTATGATTATGGTGCACGCCAGTATATGGCCGATTTAGGACGTTGGTTTGTCTTAGATGAAAGAACTGAAAAGTATAGAAGCTGGACTCCTTATAATTATGCTATAAATAATCCTATAAAATATGTTGATCCAGATGGAAAAGATATTCTGAATGTTACAGGAGGAGTACAATTTACTGGGCAAGATGCGCAAACAATGTTTGCTTATCTACAACAAAATATGTCTTCATCTGGAAGAAGTCATATTAAAGGATTTCATTTTGTTATGGAATCCACAACACCTAATATTTATCGACACACTTTAGATTCATTCAGAAAAGGGAAACAAAATGTATTACATTATGATTCTGATCGTACACGAAGTAGAAAAAGAAGAACGGAAGCAACTTCTGGATATCCTACTAAACCGGGATTTGATAGAGATGAATATCCCTATGCTTCCACTTTTGAAGGGGGAAAAGGTGCAAACATTGCTTATGTTCCTTCTGAAGAAAACAGAATTGGCCAAGGGTTATTAGCATTAGCACCCTTATATAGAAAATTAAAAACAGGAGATGCTTTTATGGTCATCCCTGTACCAAAAAATAGAGAACCTGAAGATGTAAAGCAAGAGGCATTAGAGTCATCGCCAAAGCAAATACCAATACCTAGATTTCCTGATGTTTCTCATCCAACAGTTCCCATGAAGTTTTGGCCAGTAATGGGGGCTGCAGGAATACTAATATTTGTAACCTATTTTGGCACTAGAGTAGCAATTTAATTATTTGTAAGTATGAAGAACCTTTTAATATTAATTCTAATAGGGTTATTTATATTTTCTTTTAAGAATATAAAAAAAATGAAAATAAAACATTTTAAATTTTATACTGAATATAACCAGTTCTATCTTAGTAGTGATAATGCTGATTTTTTAAATAACATAATAGATTTTGATTCTAGCTCCTATAAAAGTAGGTTGAAAATTGAAAAAAATTCTCTAGTTATTTTTACCCAAAGTTATGGTAATATAAAAGGAGAAATAGAAATTCTAGAAACTTCCAATACAAACATTGATTATAATAAATATGACCATATTGTAGAAGGAGGAATTAATATTCAATCTGGAAAATTGAAAATATTGGACTGCCCGCATATTCATAAAAAGTTACTATTAATTGTTAAACCAGGAAAATATAGAGTAAGAATATATTCATCAAACCTTCTTACTGTGAAAGAATCTGACTTGGTAAATGAAACAGATAATGATTACTACAGAATTGAATTGTGGCCAAGTGAAGATATGAAAAGAAAAGTTTTAAAACAATATGAAGAGAGATAACTAATTCTAATAACAAAAATTATAATAAGAGTAAAATCCATGTATTTAGCTAGGGTTTTACTCTTATATTTATTAATCCTTAACTCATATATAATTTCTATTTGTAATAATACTCTTTAAAAAATAAAAAATATCATCCATTACCCCTATTTCCTCGCTAGCGCGAACATCTTGCTCGTGCTGCTAAATAAAAAATGACTTAAAAGATCTCTTTGCTATTAAAACCTCATTACTACATTTTTCCGTACTCCACCACTAATTTCGCCATCACTTCTATCCTATCTCTCCTACTTTTCTTTCAACCTTCTTTTGAACTAAGGCTGGATTTTTTACTCCTATCTTTCTTTTCAACAATAACCTGATTGACTACCACAAGCAATTCCACAAATCTCTTTATTCATTTAAAAACCTATTCACTAACATTTTACACCTAATTAGTTGAAATTAAAACTAATTTTCCGTACATTTGTTAGGAAGTATCACTCTGGGAACTGAAATTTCACCTTATTAGAAAAGATATGTCTGAGAAACAAAATAACCTTTCCGAACTCGCCTTAGAACTAGGCTGGGCAATGACTGAAATGAAAAGTCGTTTACGGCAAAAAATTCAGGCTTGCGTGAATGAGTATGATCCGGATCTTTCCGTTGAGCTGGTTGAAATCCTTGGACTTCTATCCCGCAATGATGGGATCAATCAACAGGAAATAGCCAACAAAGTAAGTAAAGATAAATCAAGCATCACCTATCTTATTAATGCCCTTGTAAAAAGAGAACTGGTAGAACGGGTTGCTTATAAAAATGACAAAAGAAACAAGCAGATCTTCCTTACTTTAAAAGGGAAAAAGCTTGTAGAAAAAGTGTATCCATGGGCACTGGAGCTGTATAAAAAGGCGGCAGGTGATCTTCATGAAGATGAAATTAACAAAGCTCTTCTTTTAATAAAAAAAATGACTGCCAATTTAGAATAATCAGGATTTAAAATAGACAACATGAGAACAATCCTCGTCCCTATTGACTTTACATCTACTACAGAAAATGCTGTAAAAGTAGCCGCAGAATGGGCAAAAAATTATAATTATCAAAACATTATTCTTTTAAAAATTGCCGGAGAATCTGAATTTGATTATCTGCATATTGCAGAAGGTCACTCATTCGTCAATGAAGAAAGTGTCAATAATCTTTTAGAGAGAACAGAATTACGATTTGATCAGCTAATTAAAATTGTTACAGAGATTTCACCGGAGATAAAAGTCTCCAGATTGTTAAGTGATTGGGCGCTGACAAGAAGTATCAATGAAGTATTGAAAAATCAGCCATCCATTGAAATGATCATTTTAGGAAGTGATGATTCTACTTCCACTACCGAAAGCTTTGTGTCCGATAATATTATCAGTATTGCAAGAACAAGTCCCGTTAAAACCCTGATAGTTCCCAATAGCTATCAATACAGCAATATTAAGAATATTGTGATTCCTTGTGATGTGAATGGGGTTAAAAAGCTTGAAAGACTGTTTCAGCACAAGTCAATTATTCAGAAACAGGATCTACACTTATCATTTCTGAATATCAATACTAAAGAAAAAACAGAGATCAACCCTGATAAGAAGCAAGAACTTGAAGACTATATTCATCAGCATTTAACAGAAATTCCCAGCAGTATCCATTACTCCTATGATGACAATGTGATCAACGGGATTTTAACTTTTGCTGTTTCAAACAATACGAATCTTATTATTGCTTTACCGGGAAGACATAGTTTCCTTTATTATTTAGCAAACCGAAGTATTTCTGAAGGCCTTTATCAAAACACCAATTTACCTGTTTTGATTTTGAAATAAAACTTAGATGTAAAAATCAGTTTTTGAAACCATCTTTTAAGATAGCTGAAAATAATAATGATAAAAAATGAAATCCGTCTCACAAATAGTGAAACGGATTCTCTTTTTATTTTCAACCTGCTTTCTGAAATATAGAGTTCACAACCCATACTTCCCTTCAGGCAGGCTTCCTCATATTTATTTTCAAAATGAAATAAACTTTCACTATTTAAGAGAGTTCATCTATTATAGCAATGTATTCTGGAAAAACTTGTTTTAAATGATCTAAAAAAGTTTTGCGATCCTTGTCATCTACTGGTAAAGATGTACTGCAGCCTTCATGAAAACCTGGTGCTAAGCTACAACTGCTTAAATTAAAATCTTCATTTACGACTTTGGCACCAAACCATGTATTTTTGGGAGCAATACCTTGTAATTTTTCCCCTTTATTGGTATTCCGGCCTATCACTTTAACCGTTGCTGTCTTTTTCTCCAAATCGAAAATATAAATTTGCAATGCTGAGCCATCATGAAAAAACCATTGCTCGTCCATCGTAAGCTTATGCAATTTTAACTTTGGATGGTTATCTATCAGAATAAAATTCAAAGAATAGGTACTATCTTTGTCTGCTTCATGAGTATGATCAATGCCAAAATAACCTACACGATCTACCAATTTAAGTCCCAATTCTTTAATCCACGCTTCTTTAGTTTTTTGCAATGCGAAGTTAACGGTGGTTCCTAAAATTTCGAATTCATTTGTCGGGCATCGCCATAACCCTTTTTGTGTAAGAATAGGCTGTTGCGATCCGTTTGGCAATTCTATCAATTCGCGATGATTCAATAAGGGTACTCCAGACTTTCTTACCGCTTCATCATCCTTTACATGCTGCTCTCTGTCATCAATCGTCCCTATAATAGCAGAGACAGAGCTTCCCACTAATTGGGCAAAGTTTTCATTACAATATACAAATCTGGAATCCACATCTTTTACACAAGTATAGACACCGTCCATATTTAATACAGGACTTGAATCCAGACCAATTTCTACAGGTAGAATAGTTTCGATATTATCCATCATGTTTAAAATTTAGATTGATCCATTAAAGAAAAAACTTCATTAGACCCAATAGTATTACCATTAATATGTTTTTTTTCACCATTGATACTTTCTTTTTTAGCATCCACTGCCTTACCTGCTTTTTTCGCAGCAATTCGTTTATCAGCTAATTGTAATGCCATTGCCGTCATAGTCAAAGTAGGATTCCAGGCACCACTTTGTGCCCATAATGATGCTCCTGTTATAAATAAATTGGATACAGGTGTTCCTCTATTTATCAGTTGATACTCTAAATTTACTACAGGATCAATATCATTATTATTTACTATAGGCAGTGTAGAACCTTCGTGTACCATTGCCGGAACGTGTGGGTAAGCCGTACGTTTATCTTTATTTACCCAAGAGTTTTGCATTTTAGAGCGTTCCTCCAAATCTTTGACCACATCCTTTCCTAATTGAGACTCTTGATAATAGTTCAAATCACTATACCAATATTCAGGATCACCAAATAAGAAATCAAGAATATCATAGGTTGCTTTCCCCATATCATCCCATGTCTCTTTATCTATTGAGCTTGGATTGCATCGCAGAACACTAGCAGTTGTAACATCATGATCATGATTAGCATGAAAATAGGCTTCTTTATTATGAATATCTAATTCTCCCAGAATAGCACACACTAATATCACATGGTTTTCTGAGTCTGCCAATTGTTCAGGAGAGGCTGTAGATACAACATCCGGCATATAGCGCATAGCAAGTTCTCTATTCTTATTCGGGTTAGGATCATGGATAATAGACAATTGAATATGAAACTGCTGCTTATTTTTCGCAAAGAATGGCAGGTAGATAGCTCCCATCTGTAAATTGTCATTTTCTGAAATCGAATCTTGTCCTAAAAGCGCCAAAAACTTATACTTCTCTACTCTGGCCGTTATTGCAGAAATCGTATGAGCCGTAAAATGCTGACCCGCTAATTGATGGTTGAATGATTTCTGAATCAGCGTAGCAGGAGGCAGCGCTCCGGTTGCTACGATCAATTCCGCATCATTCAATGCTATTGTCCCTCTTGTTGTTGATAAGCCATAAGCTTTATTATCTTCATTCAAAATCTCTTCTACGACACATTCTGTAACAATATGCAACCTGTTTGGATACATATTATTTCTTTCTTTTCGTCTTTTCTCTGCAACAGGATCTTTAGTATCAAATGCAGTACTATCTACCAAATTCAGAATCGCAGTTGGAGTAGAGAACTTATTAAAATCAATCCCTTTATTCTCACCATCACCACAAGCCAGAGAAGCGTATTCAACCTTCATCAGGTGAGCTCCGGTACGATTTCCGTTATCAACATTCGAGTTAAAATTTTCTCTATTATTATAAAATTTATTGTAAATAGCATCTTGCAATGCCCCATATTCTGGTAGTTGTAATTTACTCAAATTGTCTTCCAAATCCAGTCCCTTTAATTTTTTTAAGTTTTTCACAAAAGGTAAACTATTAGACTTATGAACATGCAATAACTCGATGGCATCATCAAAATAAGATGTTTTACCATTCTTTTCTGTTAGAGATTTAAATAATTCCGGAGACCATTTTTCAGCTTGCTCTGCTTCGGGTTGCGGACACCAGGCACTCCACAAGAAACTTCTCCCCCCAAAATAAGGTAACATCCCATGCTGGGTTACCCGATAAGGTGCCTTTTCAAGCATTGTAGATTGAGATAAGCTCCAAGGAAATGTTTCAGAGATTGGCCCAACCAGTTTCTTATAGCTTGCCCCTAAATTCTGAAAATGAGTTGGCAATAAGAATCCTCCCCTTTCAATCATTAGAATGGTAGCTTCTTTGTCTTTTTCTAAAATTCTTTTAGCGAAGGCATATCCACAGAAGCCTGAGCCAATTACGATATAATCATAAGAATTATTTTCTCTTGCTTCTTTCCATTGACCTTCCGTCAAGAAATAAGCGTGATTCATGATATCCTGAATATCAGGACGCTGAGGGCCCGGAGTTGGATATCCATTGCCTAGGTTTCTAGATGATGCAAAATTTCCCATAGTTATTAGTTTTTTTTATGGATTAATATGATGGGATAAAAATAATAGGTTCAAAAAGATATAAACTAAGTATTTATACCTAATTTATGATACCGAGTTTATACATATAATCAATAATTAATGCGAAATAATCATATTTTATTTTATACCTATTTTCCAAAAAAATATCGCCAACTGTTACCAGTTGGCGATTTATATAATAAAATTAATTAAGTCTTTTAATACAATTGGGCTTCAGGAGAAATTTATGTTTCTACTTCACTTGAAATGAATATTCATCATAGACTGTATTGATAAGCTCTTCAGAATGGATATTTCGTGAAAAAATAGGATAATGAAAACGATCCAGTTTATTAAGAATACGTATAAGCTCCATTTTTTCGCTGTGATTAAGATTTCCTGCAACAATATGGGTAGCCTGGCGAATCTTATCCATTTGTTTTTCCAAAATCATCAGTCCTCTTTCAGAAATACGGATTAATTTACTGCGTTTATCTACATCAGAATCCATCTGCTCAATAAGTCCCTGGCGTAGAAGTCTTGCAATAATAAGCATTCCTACAGGTTTGTCCTGGATATTCTTCTTGATGAGAGCCATCTTGGTCATTTCTCCAAAAGCTTTCAAATTAATCAAATAAATAAAGTCTTCCTGTGTAGAAAATTCCGAATCTGAAATTGCTGATTTTGAATAGGTTTTCGCATATCGGTTAAGATGAACAAGTAATGTACTTATTGCACTTTCCGGGGTTCTTCCGTTTTCCTTACCTTCCCAATAGGGTTCTTCTGAGTTATTTTTTTGCTCAGTATTTTCTTTACTGGAAATCCATGCTTTAAAGCCCTGAATATTTTCTGGATATAAATCAGGACATGCCTGGATTTCGGTTTCAAACTCTTGCAGTAGGTCTACAAAATCTTTAATAAGTGTATAATTCATATCCGCTAAATAGTTTACAAAAATACCTAATTCCTTAAAGAACTACGCAATATATCATCAAAACTATAGTAAATAGAATTGATTAAGCTGTTCTTCACATAGGGTTTTTATCACTTCAATCCAACGATCTTCATCATTCAGACAAGGTATATAAGTGAAATTCTCACCCCCAGCTTCCAGAAACTGCTCTTTTCCTTCAACAGAAATTTCTTCCAGAGTTTCAAGACAGTCGGAAACAAATGCAGGACAAACAATCGCAAGATTTTTAATTCCTTTTTCGGGAATAGTTTCTAGCGTATGATCTGTATAAGGCTCTATCCATTTGTCTTTTCCTAATCTGGATTGAAAAGAAACAATGACTTTATCTTTTGGCAATTCAAGTTTTTTGATGACCCGATCTGTGGCATTAAAGCATTGATGACGATAACAGAATGAATGACTTGGATGGGTATCTTTATGACAGCAATCATTCATATTGCATGTTTTTGTTCGATCTGTTTTATAAATATGCCGCTCAGGAACACCATGGTAAGAAAACAATAAGGCATCAAAATTTTCAGGAAGCTTCTCGCGGATACTTTCTGCTAAACAGTCCGTATATACATCCCGATTATAAAAAGGCTGCACATAATTGATTCTTATACCAGGGAACTTCGCCTTTCTTACCTCTTCCGCTTTTTCAATCACTGTTTCTGTGGTGCTCATTGCATATTGCGGATAAAGGGGAAATAAAACAATTTCCGTGATTCCTTTTTCAACAAGATTTCTGATTCCCGTTTCAATACTGGGTTCCGCATATCTCATTCCGATCTCAACTGGTATATCAACTACCTTTTGCAGTTTTTGCTGTATCTTTTTTGTGATAACAATAAGAGGAGATCCTTCTTCTGTCCATACGGTTTTATAAGCTTCCGCTGATTTTGCAGGTCGGGTTTTTAAAATAATTCCACGAACCAAAAGTGCTCGAAAAATCCATCGATAATCAATTACCTTTTCATCCATCAGGAATTCATCCAGATATTCTTTTACATCTTCTACCGCCGTTGATCTCGGAGACCCAAGATTGATCAACAAAATTCCTTTTTTAGCCAATGTTATGTATTTTATTTATTAATAGTCTCATCTGTTATTCTGCCAATGCGTCCTTATAAGCTTTCAATGCCCGCTCTCTGGCTTTTGTATGTTCTACAATGGGTTCTTCCGCATATTCTTCAGGAAGCCATTTTCTGATATATTGGAGATCTTTATCAAATTTTTTTGTCTGTTCATAAGCATAGTCTAAGAGTTTTTCAGCAAAATAGGCTTCTCCCCACCGCCAATCAATGAGCAAATGTTTGGTAAGGAAACTTGCTGTAATCATCCTTACTCTGTTGTGCATCAATCCGGTTTCATTAAGCTGCCTCATTCCGGCATCTACAATCGGATATCCCGTTCGCCCTTCACACCATGCCTTAAACTCTGTTTCGTTGTTCCTCCAAACTATATTCTCATATTTCTTTTTAAAACAATGATGAACAACACTTGGGAAATGGTACAGAATCTGCATAAAAAACTCTCTCCAGATAAGCTCATTAAGCCATGTTTCATTATGTTTAACAGCATATTGCACGCATTTTCTTATGGAAATGGTTCCAAAACGAAGGGCAATACCAAGATGAGTCGTACGATCCAATGCAGGAAAGTCTCTATAATCACCGTAAGAATCTACTATCTTTTTGTCAAGTTCCGGTTCTGCAAAGTCAAGATCTGTCTTCTCAAATCCAATTTCTTTCAGTGAAATAATTTCTGAAGTTCCATTATAGTCTGCAAAATTCTCCATGTTTGGAGCAACCGATTCTATACTGCTCAGGTTTTCTTTCCATTTCTTTGAGTATGGAGTAAAAACGGTATATGGAGAAAGATCATTCTTCAAAATATTATTTTTTTCAAATATGACCTGATCTTTAAAGTTCCTGAATAGAATATGATGCATCAACAGGAAATCAGCGATCTGCCGATCCCGCTGTATGGCATGTGGCTCGTAATCTCTGTTTGAAAAGACTGTATCAACCGTAAAATCTTCCGTTATTTTTTTAAAAACATCCATTGGAGTTCCATAGTAAACATGAAGTCCACTGTTATATTTCTTCAAGTCATTATGAATTCGTTGTAAAGCCTGATGAATATAATCTACCCTTCTGTCCTGTTTATTCTGAAGCCGATTGAGTATCTCTTGATCAAAAATAAAAATCGGAATAACCTTTAACCCTGCATTAAGCGCATGATAAAGCCCCATATTATCCTCCAGTCTAAGGTCTCTTCTGAACCAAAAAACATTCACTTTATTCATGATGTATCTATTTAAAGAAGTCGTATGCTTGTTTCAAAAAATAAAATACAAATATACTATTTAATAAATAAAAAGAATATTAATATACCAGTATTTATGCAGAATGATCATTAAACATCAATCAATATCTAATGAATAGCCTCACTAACAGCCCAAAATAAGATATAAATAAACTAAATAACATATAAAAAAAGGCCGGAATTTTTCAATTCCGGCCTTTATTAAACTAACTTAATTGGTTTTCTTTCTCCATTCTGCTTTCACATCTTCGGCGGCATCTTTGGTCTTTTCCCATGCTTCATCAGCTTTATCCTTAATATCTTCCCATGCATCGGAAACATTTGATTTCACTCTATCTAACCAGCCTTCCTGAGTTGCTTCCTGATCACTATCTCTTTTTTCATTGATATAATCCTTAGCTTTATCTGCCAATTCATTGATCTTCCACTTCGCCTCATCAGCTGCATTTTTTAAAGTTTTTTTTGTTTCATCTACTGCATTTTCCGCTTTGTTATAATCTGAATTATTCATAATATAATATTTTAGTAATTGGTATATAAATAAACAATATCCATGCCTAAAAAATAATTATCATGTTAAAAAAATGATAAAACTGGTTCAGCAGTAATATAAAATATCTTTTTCTCTTCTATTAGTCTTCGTAATACCACTCATAATGAGCATCTTACTAAAACAGCAGCTAGACTTGCCCTTAAACATGATAAATTTAGCCCAAGATTTCCGAACTTTGCCCCCATTAAATATATAGCACCCGAACTCATGGAGGAATTTGAACTACCTGTAACCTATAAAGGCAAAGAAGAACTTTTCAATGTAAAATTGGCTACATTCACTTATGGTTATAAATTCTATGTAGATGTGAATGGTAACGAAGTTGTTTTTGAGCGGGACGACGAAGGCAATATGCGGGCTATGGTACAGGATACCTCATCAGAATCAAAGATAGAAAAAGGACTTATTGAGGCGATTATGGAAGTGTTTAATGCACTTTAATCTAAGCCACTTCAAGCCGATATGCTTTAAGGCTTTTCCCTTTATGTCTTTTGAAAAATTTATTGATGTGGCTTTCATCAGCAAATCCAAATTCATCGGCAATTTCGTGAACTCTTTTATCACTGAAACGTAATCTATGTTCTATCAGCCGGATTTTATAGGAAGAAATATATTGTTGAATAGATTCATTACATTGTTTACGGAAATAACTCCCTAAATAAGTAGATGATAGTCCAAATTCATTGGCTATGGTTTCTACTTTTAATAGCTTGGGATGACGTATATGTTCCTGAATATAATCCAGAATCTGAAGAATACGGACATCTGCATGGGAAGAAAGATTCTCCGGTTTGATCACTGCAATATTTCTGGCTGCAATCACAATAATAGCATTCACCAGATGGCGGGTAAGATCCTCATTATATACTGAATCATGTTCTATGGCCTGTCTTAAATTCTGTATCAGCAGGCTGATCATTTTTTTATCCTCATTATTTACAAGAACAGACCCGGATAAATGGGAAGCATAATACAAAAGACATTCGATGTGGTCTATACTTTTCCATTGGTATTCTTTGATATAATTTTCTCCGAAGCGAACGACCATAAATTCGCAAATTCCATTTAGATCAAAACCATGACAATCATTGGGGGTAATCAAAAACATATCTCCGGGAGAAAAAGCAATTTTATTTTCATTCACAATATGATCTCCAATACCGGAGATTACATACACTAACTCAAAAAAGTTAAACTGTCTATCCTTTAAAGGGCATTGATCGATCTTTTCATAAAAAACTTCAAGGGATTGGTATATATTTTCTCTTGCCATACAACAAAGTTACCTAAATAAGCTTAAAATATACCTGTTTTCACCTAGTTTATCAGTCTATTTTTGCCTTACAAAATAAAAACAATGCAAGAAAGAATAGATCCGGATTTACTAAAAGTCATGATAGACAGCCCATTTAGCAAGATCGATTACGAAGCACTATTAGCACAAGATCCCGCCAGAATCAGGGAAGAAGAAATGAAGGTAATGATAGAAGATGAACCTTTATCTAGTCCACAATCATTATCAGTAGAAAATATCCACATTTCTTCTTCTGAAGACCAAAGAAGCATCAGACTAAGAGTTTACAAACCTAAAGAAAAAGAAAATCTACCCATATTACTTTATTTCCACGGCGGCGCATTTATATATGGAACACCAGAACAATATGATTTCATATTCTTTCCATTAGCTTTGGACATTAATGCTGTTATTGTCTCCGTTGATTATCGGCTAGCTCCTGAACATCCATTCCCCGCTGCCATGGAAGATGGCTATGATGCTCTATTATGGCTATCTAAATTTGCAGAACAGATAGGTGGTGATAAAAATAATATTATGGTTGGCGGAAGCAGTGCCGGAGCAACAATTGCAGCGTCATTAACCCATTATGCAAGGGACAAAAAAACAATCAAAATCCGTCATCAATACTTATTATACCCACCTACCGATCATCTGTTAGTAACCTCATCCATGCATGAACTTGCTCATGCTCCTATGCAGACAAAAAATACAACTAAGTGGATGTGGAAGCATTATTTGCCAGAGGAAATGATCCATCCCCCGCAATATTCCGTTCCATTACAGGAAAAAAACTTTAATAACCTTCCTGATACCACACTTATTGTATGTGAACTTGATCCTTTAAAAGATGAAGGAAAAGAATATGCTAAAAAATTACAGCATTCAGGAGTGTCTGTGAATCTCTTGGAAATTAAAGGCGCTGTACATGCTTTTGATTTCTTTCCATGCGCACTATCTGATTCTTTTTACAAACAACAAATCGAGTTATTCAAACATATTTTAAATCAAACATTATGAAAAAAATAGTCGTCATTAACGGACATCCGGATCAGAAAAGCTTTAATGCCGCCATCGCAGATTCTTATATAAGCTCTGCAATAGCTTCTGGTGCAGAAGTACGATATATTGCCCTTGGAACTCTGAATTTCAATCCTAATCTTCAATTTGGATATCGCCAGCGAATGGAATTGGAACCTGATCTGATAAAGGCTCTGGAAGATATCCAGTGGAGCGATCATCAGATATGGATACATCCTGTTTGGTGGCTGGGAATGCCTGCCATCATGAAAGGATTCTTTGACAGAGCATTTCTCCCGGGCATCACTTTTAGAAGCAATAAAAAAGGCAGCAGTGAAGGTTTATTAAACGCAAAATCAGCCAGGATTATTACAACAGCGGGCGATCTATCCCTCAAGATATATGAAGAAGAATATCAATCCAGCGGGCTTATCCAGCTCAAAAAGGGAATATTGGAATACTGCGGCGTTTCCTCTGTTGAAAATCACTTTATAGGCCCTTTATATGAATTAAGTGAAAAAGACAGAACGGAATGGCTCGATACGATTAAAGAATTGGCTATTGTAGATGCTATAAAGCAGTCTCAATATACTTCCAGTAAAGAAGTACCTTTAGGACGATAAAGATAAAGGGTAATGTATGTATTCGTTACATTATCCTTGCCTTTTCTTTTAAAATCACCCCTAAGTGCTGATTTTCCGTCATTTATTTCCTGTAAGCATACGATTTTACCTTCTGCATAAAAAGTTATTTTATAATTTTCAATAGGTTTCACATCAAAAAAAGCAATATCCGTGTTTGTTCTGAATACATATTCATGATTCCATCGATCTTTTATCTCATCTGGTAACAGGTACAATTGTTTTGCAATTCTCTTTTCTCTATTGTAATAGATATTAGCCAGTGCACTCCAGGAGCCACTTGTATAAATATTTCTTATCTTATTATATTTAGCAACAACTTCTTGTTCAATAGTCTGTAGTTTATCCGGGTCTGTAGTTTGTAAAACATCGGCATTTTCCAACGTTTCTACATGGTAAGGAATATCAGCAAAGAAGGTAAATTTATCTTCAAATATATTGTTAGCCGCCATTTTCTTTTTAAAAGTGGAATAGCTTTGTACATCACTTTCTTCCCAGCTACCCGTCTTATTTTTCAGTGATTTTACAATCTTCATCTTCATTCCTGAGTCGGGAGAAAACTGAGTGTTTAGGGTATTTTGATCCTTATTAAATCCTGGAGTCATTCTAATACTGATTCTTTGAGTCCCTTTTTTATTGATTCCTTCATTCAGCGGAAAATAAGAACCAGCCAAACCACTCCCTGAAGTATCACTATATTTTATAACAGGAATATCATTAATCAAAATTTCAAAAGAACAGTTCGTATTATAGACATAAACCCCATAACGAGATTCGTTCTCTAAATACTTAATGTCTTTAACGGTTGTAGAAATATACTGATGAGAGAAAATAGATTCTGCTTTCTTCTCAGCATGAGCCAACAAAGGTAATATCAACCCTAATAAAATATATTTTTTCATAAGTTTCACTTTACATAACACCTCCAAAGTGAAGGTTTCTTTTCAGAATACATACCAATACATTAAGAAAAGCTGTTTTGCTCATTCCATTTTTTAAATACAGAAAGATTTCATTACTAAATAAAAGAAGAATCACTTTCAAAAGAATTATTTTATGAGCCCGATAAAAATAAGAATATTTTTTATACTAACCTGGTTACAAATTATGGATTCATACATGATCAGGGAAGGTTAATTCGAAAAAAAGTATTTTCTTTGCAAAAATTATAAACATGAAAAAAATATTATTTCTGGTAATGCCTGTTGGCTTATTCTTTTCCTGTAGTTCAGGTTCAGATGAAGCAGCTTCTAAGCCTGTAGTTCCTGAACCACCAGTACAATCAAAAAAAATTATTGCGGTAAAACAAGACAATAGACTGGTATATACATTTACTTATAACAGTGATAATAAGATTTCCGAAATAGGTAATTATTCCAGTAATGGTAGTCTTTTCAGCACTACAAAAGTAGAATATACCAATGGTTTTGAATCCAGAAGAAATACTTATAACCTACAAAATAAACTTTACAACTACCATACTTACACTTATTCCGGCAAATATATTTCTGAAAGATCAATCTATTCCAGAGAACCGTCTACAGGAAAAGAAGTTTTAGTTCAAAGAACCTATTATACAAACGATTCCGGTAAGCCAAACTATAATCTCACTGGAGTTCAGTATTATGATAATATCGGAAATTTGGTATCAAAAAGTGACATCACCTATATGGACGCTCATGGAAGTAGTATTTCAACCGTCTATAATGCTGCAGGTACAAAGACAGAAGTTTCTGTCTGGATGAGAGATAATGCAATAGCTTGGGATAAGGTACTGGATCCTTTTGTTTACCAACATGAGCACAATACATTATCTGTATCAAGTAATAATCTTTTAGATGGTACGGCAACAGGATACAACATAGAGTATACATATGATAGTAAGAACTACCCTCTTACTGCAAAATATTCTCATTCCAACGGACAAACATATACCTATTCATTTACCTGGGAATAGAATATAATCTGAAAAATATATAAAGGAGACCCCAAAAAAGGTCTCCTTTATTATTCACTGTAAAGCAATGCATTACACTTGTGCAGTAAGAAAAATCTGTTTAGTTTTATTTAGACAAATATTGTATTCTTTAACCTGTTCAGATTTGCCGTATGAAAAAATTTACTTTTTTGTTTCTGATTATTGTCAATGCACTTCACGCCCAACAGGCAAAGGTAGATCAATTCAGTGCAGCGCTGGATTCTATTCGGTCTCAATTAAAAATACCAGGAATGTCCGTTGCTGTAAAACAGGATGATGTGGTAATACTTCAACGCGGGTATGGATTCTCTGATCTAGAAAAACATATTCCGGCTACCCCCGAGACTACCTTTCGTGTAGCATCAGTAACCAAAACTTTTACCTCCACTCTGGTTATGCAATTGGTAGAACAAGGAAAACTGAAATTGGATGATCCGGCACAGAAATATGGAATCAATCTGAACGATTCAAGAATTACGGTAAAACACTTACTGACTCATACTTCTGAGGAAGTTCCCGGAACTCACTTTCAGTATAATGGATATCGGTTTGGATTATTAGGGACTATTTTAGAGAAAGTGTCGGGTATTCCTTTTTACCGCTTATTAACAGAAAATATACTGATTCCTCTTACAATGACCTCATCCGCGCCCTGCATCACACCAAAACAAGTGAAGGAATACACGTCTATAAACCCGGCAGTTCTACCCTTTTTCATTACAACTTTTGACCGGCTTGCAAAACCGTATGAGCTCACTTCTTCAAGGGAAATTAATCGAATAGAATATCTTAATGAATTTGGAGCATTTGGGGGACTTGCTACAAGTGTTGGGGATCTGTTAAAGTATTCAGATGCTATTGATCGTCATCAGCTGATCTCTGAAAAATCTCAAAAATTGGTTTTCACCCCGAACGAAACAAATACAGGTTCACTCATTCCTTATGGATTGGGATGGTTTGTACAATCTTATAAAGGAAGAGAATATTATTGGCATTATGGACAAACCAACGGTGAATCTGCTCTCTTTGTCAAGGTGCCTTATCTGAAACTAACCTTAGCCGTGATGTGTAATACTGATAAACTGAGTCAGCCGTTCCCACTTGGTGATGGAGATCTGATGATGTCTCCAGTTGGAAGTCTTTTTTATCATTACTTCATAGATCATAATAAACATCCGGATCATGATCTGGAAAATAAAGAATTAATCAGCAAAGCCTCTATAGCTCTCCTGAATGGAGATACCGTAAAAGCACAAAAGCTCTATGAAATATACAGCAAAAAAAATAAGTTTACTACGACCATAATTCCAAGAGGAAAGATGATTGCAGAAATTCAAAAGGTTGGAATTAACAAGAATTTGAATCGTTCTTTTACTCTTCCAAAGTCCACTTCGATAAAAGTATTGGGTACTGGAGAAAACTGTTCAGGAAATGGAACTTCATGGTGTGATTATGGATGGATTGAAGATCGTTCGGGTAAAATGGTATGGCAAATGCAAAATCAGCCTTCTTCTCATGCAGGAGGAGCTCTAAAAAATCAGAAAGTAAATCAGGTAATCATTCTCCCTGAAGGAAAATATACGCTTCACTATCAATCAGATTCCGGGCACGCTTACAATCATTGGGATTCTTTGCCTCCAGATGGCTTTTTCTGGGGAATTACCCTTCAGAAAGTCGATCAATATACTACCCCTTAGCTGCTTACACTATTCAAAAACGACATAGTTTACTTTATCTACTCCCGTATTCCCCGTTTTCTCATGGTAAGCATACAATGTAAGCTCATAATTTCCTGCAGTATTAATGAGGTGATTTCCTTCAAATAGATTGGTAGAAACCCAGGACATATCAATATTCTTTACAAATTTCCCGTCTTTTTTAAGGATTCCTTTTACTTCAATCTCATCAGAATTCCAAACTCCTCCTTTTTCAATCACACATCCACACATCATAACAATATTGGCCTGAAATAAAAAGGGTTTATCTTTAATGGTATTTAAGGCAATATACTGATGGGTTCTGGGTTTTAAAATATCAATAATATACCCGGGAATTTCAAGAATAATACCTTCTCCCAGTATATTTTTTCCAGGGATCAGCCACAATTCAGTATTTACCACTGCCTGCGCCTGTCTGCTGTTTACAGGTGAAATGACTTCTATTGTAACAAATGTAGGTTCCTCAATGTCAATTGTTGCCACAAACCCTCCCGTCTGATCATCAGTAATTGAATTTCCCCTGACTTTAGGAGTTTTCATAATCAAATCTGTGTTTCCGGTACTTCCGGTAGTATTTCCTTCTGCTAGAATTTTTTGGTTTAGTTTATTCCTTACAATAATATGGGCACCACCCAATGAGCTTCCAATAAATTTAGCATCTCTTGCTTTCGCCCTGATCATTACTTTAGTTTCAGCAGCTGAAATCATAAGGTTAGAGAAAAGCATTGCGGTAATAAGAAAAAGTGTTTTCATGGCTGTATTGATTTTAAGTATTCTTTTTTAAATCGATTGTGGAAAGACTCCTCTTTTAATTCCTGATCAATGGCATCCAGATAAGAAAAAATAGATAAATCCTCTGAAAGTAATTGTAAAATAGATTTTTCACAACTATCCCAAATTTGCTCCAATTGAGGAAGCATTTCAATAGCTTTAGGAGACAGTGAAATCATCTGTTTTCGTTTATCCGTAGCGTCTTTCTTAATGATCAGATATCCTTTTTCTGTCATTTTCTTCACAATAATTACTACAGACGGATGAGAATATCCCAATGGCTCAGCAATATCCGTAATCGAGATCACACCTCTTTGCTGTAAGAGCATAAACACAAGATACCAGTTAGGCTCCACATCAATTCCAAACTCCTTGTAGAATTTCCTTACATCATGAGCCATCCGGTCGCTGATTCTTTTTAATCTGCTATCTAATGCTTTATATCCCAATTCTTTAATAAAGTCAAAATCCATTTGAAAAATATTTGATGTAAATATATACAAATACATAGTCAACTATATAGTTCACTATGTTAATTTTTGAAAAAGTTTTAAAGTCTAATGAATCAAGAGTTTACAAAAAAACAAGAAAAGTCCTGCTATTGCTTGTTTACTTATTCCTCTTTCGATATTCACCTGGTGTAATGCCTCTGTATTTTTTAAAAATTTTGGAAAGGTGACTCTCATCGCTGAACTGCAGCTCATAAGCAATCTCACTTAGTCTTATACTGCTGTATTTCAAATAAGTTTCTACGAGTTTAAGCCTATAATCCAATAAATAATCCTGATAAGAAACTCCGGTTTGTTGTTTAAAATACTCTCCAAAGTAGTTCCCTGAGATCCCAAAATGTTCTGCAATAGCTTGTATACCTGTTTTTTCTCTATCTTTTATATGCTTTTGAATATAGGTAATGATCTTCATGATGGAAAAAGCCTTTCTGTTTTCCTGCAGGTCTGATGTTTCACTTTGAATAATATTCCGGGCAATAAGATTAAGTAAAATAGAGATACAATTACGGATGATCAGATAATCTTCTGCCTTATTCCTGAATTCATTTGCAATCTGCAGAATAAGAGTTTCCGCAAAATCTTCATCATTTTTATTACGGAACACACATCCGGCACGGGCATGATAATTATTGCTGATATATTGAAGTTTATATAGGTTTTCACAACTTTCAATGCGGTCTGCTTCCAGACGGATCTTATCAATAAACTCAATCGGACATTCAATACTGATAAGATCAGCATTTTCACTTTCGAAACAATAGGATTCCTGCTGAGGAATAATAAATAGTTTTCCTTCTGTAAAATCAATACAACGTTCATCATACAGCAAACTTCCTTTTCCTGTTACGATATAAACAAATGAAAGAAAAGTTGAAGTTTTAAAAACAGTCTCTCCTTTAAGCTTTATTTCTTTCACTTTAATTCCTTCAAGATGCAGTCCTTTCATGATGCCACACTATATTTTCCTCCAAAAGTACAATTTTACCAGAACACAAGGAGGTTATTTTTGCATAAAAAAATATGAACACCTATCCGAAACGATGGCAGGCACTTAATTTCCTTATTGTCGGAGCTTTTCTTTCACCACTGGATTATTTTATCGTAAATATGGCATTGCCCTCCATAAAAAATGCTTTTAAAGCCAGTGATCATCAGCTGCAAATGGTTATTGCCATTTATGGGCTTACTTATGGAGCCTTAGTAGTCTGTGGCGGCAGACTTGGCGATCTTTATGGGCGCAAGAAAATTTTCACATTGGGATTGTATACCTTTTTGTTGTCTTCCCTGGCCTGCGCTTTTTCCCCTACTGTAACATGGCTAATTATTGCCAGATTATTTCAAGGAGTTGGAGCTTCATTACTTGCCCCTCAGGTTTTAGCTTCTATAAAAGTTTTGTTTAGCAGTAAGGAACAGCCCAAAGCAGTAAGTCTCTTTAGTTCAGTATTTGGGTTAGCCTCTGTCGTTGGACAATTGCTTGGTGGATTACTTCTCAGTATGCATTGGGGAAATTTCTCCTGGGAGCTTGTATTTCTTGTGAATGTCCCTATCACTATTGTATGCATTGTGGGAGTTCATTTTACCATGGATAATAACCACCAAGAATCCAATTCAAGTATTGATTTAAAGGGAGCATTATTGCTGATTATTGCCCTGCTTATGCTGATTTGTCCACTTATTTTTGGACAGCAATATCAATGGGCATGGTGGATCTTTATGATAATGATATCAGGAATAGCTTTATTAATCACTTTCATTAGATACGAAACATATCTATTAAAAAATGATCGTCCGGTACTGATAGATCCCACATTATTACAGCATCAACCTTTTGCATTGAGCCTTTTGATCCTCTTCTTTTACAATTTTACCTCAGGTTTGTTTATTTGCTACCCATATTATCTACAGGAATTTTTACATCAGGATTCTATGCAGACAGGGCTAGCCATTGTACCTTATGGAATTGCTTTCTTTCTGGGTCCGTTGATGGTTTCCAAAATAAAACTTTCCTCTTATACAATGATCTATATTGGTTTGGGATTATTAATGGGTGGATTTATTTTCAGTGCATTATGCTTTTATTTTCAGCAAAAACCTTCTTTGATCACCCATATTACTTTATTTATGGCAGGGCTAGGTCATGGTATCATTATGCCGGTTATGATGCGGACTGCTATTACATTTACAACTAAGGATAAAGCTGGCCAGGCCTCAGGATTAATCAGTATTGGAATTCAGGTTGGGAGTGTATTGGGAGGCGCTGTTATTGGAACCCTATTTTTTAATCTGATTGAGGTGTTGGGATTTCCGGAGGCTTTTGCCGTAGCTATTGGTATGATCGGGGCTATTCAGATCATAGGAATGTGGGGTAATGGTAGATTACGAAAGTATATCACTGCTTGATTTTATAAACAAAAAATATTATAAATTTTAAATCTATGAACAACAAAGAAAAAATTAACACCGAATTAAAAGACTTCTGCGAAAATATTGAAAACTTATTTCAAGGGAATGCTCAGAATAAGGATCTCCTATTCAAAAAGATACTTTCAGGGTTCTCTCCCGAATTCAAAATGATTAATGGTGACGGGAACACTATTACCTTCGCTATGTTTTCAGATTGGCTTCCAAGCGTTTTTGGAAAATTTCCAGATCGAAAAGTGCAGATTGAAAACATAGAAATTCATCAAACTGAACACCATGGCCTGGCTACTTATATTGAAATTCAGACAACAGAGGGAATCGCAAACCAACGAACAGGCTCAGCTGTCTTTCTTTGCAATGAAGAAAAAGCATTATGGTATCATCTCGTAGAGAGCTGGATATAAAAAAACGGACTGTTGATGAAACAGTCCGTTTTTTTTATATTTCAATGGCATTATTTATCATTTCTAAACACCTTCATCTTTCCAGCCATAATGCTTAATAGAATTCCAAAGCAGGCAAAAAGACCATAAGAATATCTGAGATCAAAGCCTTCTGCAATATATCCAATCAGAGGTGGCCCAATCAGAAATCCTAAAAAGGAAATACTGGATACAAAAGACAAAGCAATACTTGGTGCTACGGTGTTCACCTTTCCAATCGTACTATAAACTGACGGCACACTTAAAGAAGCTCCAAGTCCGATAATCATAAATGCAATGATACAGATCCATAGTTCAGGAAAGAAAACACTCAGGAAAAGACCAATACTCATTAGGGCTCCGCAAAACTGCAATACAGTGCGTTTTCCCAATTTTTCAATGATTTTATTCCCAACAAACCTTCCTAAAGTCATCATTAAGATAAAGCTCGTATATCCCAATATAACAAGGTTTTCCGGCGCTTTTACGATGGTTTGAAAATAAACCCCACTCCAGTCAAACATAGCTCCTTCAATAGCCATACTTAAAAAACCAATAATCCCTAATCCCACCAAGGTAGGATTCACAGATTTAAAAATAGATTGTGTTTGCGGCTCTGCTTTATGAATAATATTCGTGAGATTATTTCTGCTATACAGCCAAAGTAAAGACACCAAAACAAAGGTCAGTACAAAATGATGAAACGTTTCTATGTGCAGATTAATAGCAAGCAATCCTAATACTGCTCCCACCAGCCCGGCAAAACACCATGCCCCATGATAGGAAGACAATAATGTTCTTTTTGTAATAGATTCTATTTCAATAGCCTGGGTATTGATCGCTATATTACATAAGTTTCCACTCACACCAAAGAAAAACAAGACCACCGCCAGAATCCAATAAGACGGTGAAAGCCCAATTAATAAAAGACATACCGGGTAGATCAAAAAACAGGTTTTAATGATTCTGCTGCTTCCGTATTTACTAATTAGTTTTCCAGATAACATCATCGTAGAAAGCTGACCTATCGGCATTAGCAGTAAAAGTGTTCCCAGCTGTGCTTCATTAATAGAAAGCGCCTCCTTAATAATGGGAATACGGCTCGCCCATGACGAGAAAACAAGTCCGTGGGCAAAGAAAAGTAAAAAACAAGCCGTAGGCATTTTCACATTGAATGATTCTCTATCTTGCATTATAACAGTGTTTGATTAAAATTTCCGTTTGCGAAGTTAGGAACACTCTTCCAATAAAATACATTCCATTTTTGATATTTTATATTCCATTTTAAACAATGCTTTTAAAAAGAAAAATTAACTGCTTACATTTGATCACTGAAATATCGTTCCTCAAATTATTAACCATTCTAAGAAGTAATCCAACTGTACAATGATAGAGATAAAGCCCAATTTTGAAGGATTATGTATTGAAAAATACACCCAAAATAACCTCTCTGAATTCCATCGAAAGGCAGGAAATCTAAATAAACTGCTGCTTTGTTTTGTATCAAATGGCACATTGGATCTTCAAATCAATACCCTTCCTTTTCCTATACAGGCCAATTCTATCATCATGTTATTGCCTGATACTGACCTGGGAAGTTTTTCCGGCAGCAATGATCTTGAACTCTCCGTATTTTTCATCTCTCTGGATTTCATTAGCACTTATAGTTTTCTGACTGTTCTACTAGCCAGTGATGAAATTAAATTCAATCCGGTAATAAAAACAGAATCTTCAGCAAGAAAGCTCATTTGGTCTACCGTAAAGCTCATTCAGGAATACAACAGCAAAACAAAAGAAGAAAGCACACTGGAATCTGTTCAATATCTACTCTACGCTCTTCTGGAACTGATTTCAAAGCTTTATCTACCGGTAATTAAAAACAACAGCCTTTTACAAACCCGAAGTCAAGGCATTATTGATCATTTTTTTGAATTGCTAAACAAACATGGGCATTTGGAACGAAGTGTCTTATTTTATTCTGACCAATTGCATCTTTCTCCGCAGTATTTAAGCAGCTTAATCAAAAAGGAAACCGGAAAGCCCATCAAACAATGGATAAGCTACAGAGTCATCAAACAGGCTGAAGAACTTCTTAAAACGACTTCATTATCCATTAAAGAAATCAGCAATCAGTTACAATTTGTAGATTCTTCTTTATTTTGCAGGTATTTCAGACGTTGTACGGGCATTACAGCCAATACCTACAGGGAAAATTACCGAATTAAGAAATAAATTAGATCATCCTCCTCACTAAAACTCGTTCATTATGACAACCATTTCCTGAATAACAAGAAATCATAGGGTATGTATAAACCAGTGGAAGTATTTTGTAATTTAGCATCCACAAAAAAAGAAACCGAATTATGCCAGGAAAACCATTGCTGCTTTCTGCAGCATGTCTGCTTTTTATTCATTGCAAAAAAGAAGATATTCAGAAGCCGCAAGCTGTACAAGATACTATCAAACAAAAAAGTACTATACATTCGACCCCAAAACTTCAGGATAATACGGCCATTGAAACCGTAAAGTCATTTGTAACCTGGTATAGAGATCATGAAGATGATCTGTCTCACTTCAACACAATAAAAGGGGGTTCTCAGGATGGAAACGAGCCTGCTGCAGACTATGCCGTTGACTTCAATCAGGTGGATAAAGAAATAACCTTTCTAAAAAGCAGCTATTTTTTATCTGAAAAGTTTCTTTCCGCTTATAAACAAAATTATGTGGAAGGAGATGAGTATTTTAAAAAGAATCCGGCTAATGACGGCCCTCCACACGGTTTTGACTATGATTATTTTTTTAAAACCCAGGATGATTATCAATCTGACCTACAAGACATTAAATCGATACAATTCACTGCCAATCAGAACAATCCTCAATCATGTAGTGTAAAGTTTCATTTAAAAAATTCTGGGATGACTTATCAATACACCCTGAGCAAAAACAATCGTAATCAATGGCAAATTGATTCCATTGAAAACATCAGTCAATAAATTTTATTCAGACAAAACAAAAATTCAATTAATTAAATACCACAATTGTTTGTTTTTAATTAATTTAGTTGCTCCAAAAAATATGATATGAAGGAGAAATGGATATCACATCCTACCACTTTAGAAGGAACAAATGTAGAGTTGATTCCTTTAGAAAAAGAGCATTTTGAAGAATTATTTGCTGCCGCTGCAGATAAAGACCTTTGGGCCTTGATTCCTACCGACGGGACAGACAGAACGATATTTTATCAAAACTACGAATTAGCCCTATCAGAACGTGAAACAGAAAGACAATATCCTTTCGTTATAAGACATAAGGAAACTCAAAAACTGATAGGTTCCACAAGATTTTTTGAAATTTATCCTTCAGACAAAAAATTAGAAATCGGCTGGACTTGGATTACCAAAGAGTTTTGGGGAACTTCGATCAATTTAGAATGCAAATTACTATTGCTCACTTACTGCTTTGAAGTATTAAAGACCAATCGGGTACAGCTGAAAACAAAAGACAATAACATCAGATCCAGAAAAGCCATCGAAAAAATAGGCGGAGTATTTGAAGGAATTTTACGTAAAGACAAAATTCAAAATGATGGTACTACCCGAAACGCCGCCTATTACAGTATTCTGGATGATGAGTGGGAAGCAGCAAGACAAAAAATAGAAGCACTGATCAGAGAAAAAGAAACTTCATTGAAAAGCTAAAATTTAAGCTTTTGAAAGGTAAAATGATCTAAAAATATAAAGATCAGGCGTAAAACATAAAATTTTTACGCCTGATTATCTATCAACAATCACTTACTTTTTGATTATTTTCTTTGAAATAATAGTTCCATTCTTCAATTCCCCCTGAAGGATATAAATACCTTTAGACAGTTTTGAAACATTAATATTTCTGGAATTTTCAGCAGTTAAAACAGTCTTTCCTTCTAAAGAATTAATTGTAATCTTTTTAAGATCCTCTTTGGAGGTTACTGTAATATAATCAGAGCTTGGATTAGGATATACTATAATTTCTGCCTTTTTGTTGTCCAGATCAGCTGTAGATAGCACTGAAGAATCAATATAAGACACTGATTTAGAAGTATTTGAAACTCCATTCAGTACAGAAGTATTAATAGCAAAACTGAAAACCATCCCGCCCGTCTGACTCACCCATTGGTAAGACTCATTCGTATAAGTCGCAGTAATAGGGGCAGGCGAACTGGCAATGACCTGTGTAGCCGTTCTCATTCTTTTTATTCTCAATACATTAGGATATGTCCCTTTTGGAGTAATCACTGTACCATAGCCATCAACAGTAACACTCACCTGCCCTGTTTCATTTACATTTCCAATAGCAGCGGAAACACTGTTAAACTCATAAGTATCATCAAACTGCTGCAGGTAAGTAATCGGAAATTTATACTCAATTAAAGGGTTTACATAAGTAACTGTAACATCTCCCAATGCTGGCCCCGAATAAGATCCCAGCATCGTAGCGTCAGTATCTGTCATAGAACTAAAATCACTTGTGTCTACATTAGTCAACATTGAAATTCTGTTCGCTCCCGGAAATCGAAAACAATTGGTTTGCCCGGGACATACCCTATTCACAAATGAAACAGGGTTAACTCCTGTATACGCTGAAAAATCCCAGGTAATATTGGCACCGGAAGAACCTGCAGTAATGGAAGTTCCTGTTACATCTCCAGACTTCAAATTAATAGTACTATTAATACGATCTACTCCTGCCCGTGTTATCGATGGCTGCGCATAAGACATTATTCCGGCAGTTAGGAATAAAATAAAGTTTAATTTTTTCATGATATTTTGATTTAAGGTTGTTTGCTTAATAATTTTCCTCATGAATATAACACCCATTATTTCTTACCTTATATTTTTATCTACCCAAAGCCATGTTTATTCTACCAACTGCACTCAACAAAATACCCAGCCATTCCGGCTGGGCATACTCTTATACTTAATTAAACAATTGTCTGTAGCTTAAAGGTGTTTGATCTGTTTTCTTTTTAAATAATTTATTAAAAGACTGCGGATGCTCAAACCCTAGTGCATAGGCTACTTCCGAGACAGAAAAACGGGTTGTTGTAAGATATTCTTTCGCTTTTTCAATCAGCTTTTCGTGAATATGCTGCTGAGCATTCTGTCCCGTAAGATTTCTTAGCATATCACTAAGGTAGTGCGGCGACAGGTTCAGTTCATAAGCCAGAAACTCTACAGTGGGAAGTCCTTGAGCCAATGTCTTCTCCTGAGTAAAATAATCTTCCAATATCAGATCCATTTTAGTCAACAGATCATTATTAACGGCCTTTCTTGTAATAAACTGTCTTTTATAAAAACGGTTGCTGTAATTCAGAAGCACTTCAATATAAGAAACCACAACATCCTGACTCACTTCATCAATGGCTGTATTAAGTTCATTTATAATACTGTCCAGCAACCCTGTAATGATATTTTTTTCCTGATCAGACAGATGCAGTGCTTCATTAGTATCGTAGGAAAAGAATCCGAAATTTTTAATATTTCTAGCCAAAGGATAACTTCTCAAAAAATCCGGATGAATCAACAATGTGTATCCACAATACCCGGTACTTTCATCCGTTGAAAGAACTTGTCCCGGGGCTGTAAACATCATTCCGCCTTCATTAAAATCATAATACCCCTGCCCATATCCCATTTTTCCTACTTTGGAATATTTATATGAGATTTTATAAAAATTAAAAATAAAACTTCTGCTCAACAATTCCTTATTGACAACCATTTTCGTATTATCCACAAGACTTACCAGCGGATGCAGTGGTTTAGGAAGCTGCAAAAGAGTATGCAGTTCTGAAATGGATGAAATTTTCCGAGGGATATGATCTTTCTTTTCCATGATATAAATTTACAAATTATCAGATTAAAAACACAGCAATCACACTGTTTTATAACACTTTAAAAAAACTGTTTACCCAATTGCTCTCTGAATGCTTCCGCTCCTATTTCCAAACGTTGCGTATACAAGGTTTTGGCATCTTCACCTGCCACATATCTTAATTGCTTTTTACCGTCTGTCGCAGCCTCATAAACTACTTCTGCAATTTGTTCTGCGGTAGAAGCCACTTCCATCATTCCTTCCATTTTGGAATATAGAGCGTTTATAATGTCTTCATAGGCAGGACTTGATGCAGAATCCAAAGAACGGCTTACAAAATCAGTCTTAATTCCTCCGGGAGAAACCGTTTTAATATCAATTCCGAAAGAATTCAATTCAAAAGCCATACTTTCGCTCCAGCCTTCTAATGCCCATTTTGTAGCATGGTAAATTGAATTCAGAGGGAAAGTCATCAATCCACCAATAGAAGTTGTAGTAATAAAGATTCCTTTCTCTTTTTCTCTAAAATAAGGGGTAAATGCCTGAGTAACTCGGATAGTCCCCAATAAATTAGTATTCATTTGTCTTACAATCTGTTCATCGCTCAATGCCTCCAAAGGCCCCATAAGACCGTATCCTGCATTATTAAAAACCACATCTACATCTCCCAATTCTAGAGTTTTCTTTACAATAGCTTGTATCTGTTCCGGATGAGTTACATCCAAAGGAAGTACCGTTACATTATCCAGAGACGCAAGATCTGAACCTGCATCAGGGTTTCTCATGGTAGCAATTACCTTCCATCCTTTTTGTTGAAATAATTGTGCAGTTGCTCTTCCTAATCCTGTAGAAGCTCCTGTTATAAAAATTGTTTTCATTTTTTTCTTGTTTAAAATTACAGGACAAAGTTCAGAATCATCACAACAATAAGAGTTGCCAAAACGGGCTAAGCTGTAGCCAAAATGGATTTAATACTCACAACAAACGATCAATCGATGATCCCATGATTCTGATACCTTGTTTCATAAAAAAGGATTTCTAGACGGGTCTATTGTAAGCATCCTTCTTTTTCCTGTTTTTTTGTAAGTTTGTATGATCAATTTTTATGGCAGAATATATTCTAGAAAACATCAATATCAGTACACTTTCCGTATATGACCTCCTAAAGCATACTGCAGAAAGTTCATTTATTGGAATCACTGATTTTCATGATGTTTATCCCGTTGCCATTGAAAATAATACGGGAATCTTTACCAAAAAATCTTCATTGCAGGATTTCCCTATGGTTACTATAAGCTTAATCGGAAATTCATTGCTTTGCAGTTGTACCTGTGATCATTCTAAAGTACAGCTTTGTGCTCATCAGACGGAAATTATTCATTGTATTCTGGAAGAGAAAAATTACAGAATCTTCTTTGACGATATACTCCGTAAAAAAACATTAGTATCTAAAGCCAAAAGCTATGGGCTAGAAAACGAACAAGACCTGGATCAGTATTTTCAATTGGAATTGAAAAACGGAAAGCTTGACATTTCGCCCAAGATCAAGGAAATATTTCCCATGGATGAACTGATGCTTCAAAAAGATCTTCTGCCCCAACTTTCATCAAAATTGGATGAATTAGCAGCTTTAGAAACCGGCAAAAGACAAATACTAGTGATCGGAAAACACCGTTACTACAATCATTTGGTATTTACCCTTATGGAAGCAGAGATTACACAAACCGGAAAGATTAAAAATCCTGTTACTTCTGTAGATGCCATGCAGTTGATTTGGAAAGCAGAGAAACCTTTGGATATAAAATTCTACACCGCTATTTCTACTTTTCAGAACAATTATAATGAAGATTATAACCCTGCAGAACTGGAGGCGTTAAAGCTTATTGTAAAAAATCCTCTTGATCTGGAGGTCTATTATCATGATCGTGAAATCGCTGAAACGATCTCTTCAAAGTCTTTGATCGCCGTTAAAATTAACACTTTAGATGCAGAGCTTCAACTATCTGTATTTAAGAAAGATCCATTTTATGAAATCACAGGAGAATTACTATTTAATGACGTTTCTGTTCCTTTTAAAAATGTGATCATCAGAAATGAATATTTTGTATATAACAACAACACTTTCAGCTTTGTAGACCAGCCCGACATGCTCAAAGTCATCAGGTTTTTCAAAGCAAATAATGAGATTTTGTTGATTCATTCTTCAAAATATGAGGGTTTTATGAAGCAAATACTCTCCACACTAGAAGAACGTATACACATCAATTACAGCTATATACAAGAAGCAACAAAAGTACAGCTTGAAGAAAAGGATTTTCAGATAGAAAAGGTTATTTATCTTCGACAACAGGAAAATTATATCGGGATCACCCCTGTTATGAAATATGGACAGGTAGAAGTTCCGGTGTATTCCAGAAAGCAAATTTTTGATACTGATCAGAATGGAAATCCCTTCAAAATAGAAAGAAACGATGCGGCAGAAGCACGCTTCACCTCCTTAGTAATGCAACAGCATCCTGACTTTGAAGAACAGATGGATGGTTACCAATATTTTTATCTGCACAGAGATAAATTCCTTGATGATCATTGGTTTTTAAATGCGTTTGAAGTATGGCGAAATGAAGGGGTCATTATTTTAGGTTTTAATGAATTAAAAAACAACAAACTGAATCCGCACCGCGCCAAAATCAATATTCAGATCACCAGCGGACTGGATTGGTTTAATGCTAAACTAAAAGTAGGTTTTGGTCAGAAAGAAGCCACTTTGAAACAGCTGCACAGAACCATTCGTAATAAAAGTAAATTCGTACAGCTGGATGATGGGAGCATGGGAATTCTTCCTGAAGAATGGATGGATAAGATTGCCGCTTATTTTCAAGCCGGAGAAATTGATGAGGAGCTGCTAAAAATTCCGAAAATCAATTTTACAGAAGTCTCCTCTCTTTTTGAAAAAGAAGTTCTGAGTACTGAAGTTCAGAATGAGCTTACCACTTATTCCACTCAATTTTCAACCGTTAAAACTATTCCAAAGGTCAAAATTCCCACTGAATTACATGCTGAATTAAGAGATTATCAGCATGATGGGTTAAATTGGCTCAATTTCCTTGATGACTTTAATTTTGGCGGATGCCTGGCTGATGATATGGGATTGGGAAAAACCATTCAGATTCTTGCATTTATTCTTTCTCAAAGGGAAAAACGAGGCAGCACCACCCATCTTATTGTGGTTCCTACTTCACTTCTTTTCAACTGGCAAGAAGAAATTAATAAATTCGCTCCTTCCATAAAGGTGTTGGTTCATTATGGGGCGGATCGACAAAAGACAACAGTCCATTTCCCAGAGTATGAAGTGGTCTTAACCAGCTATGGAATGCTGCTTTCCGATATTCGTTTTCTGAAAACTTTTAACTTTAATTATATTTTTCTGGATGAGTCTCAGACGATTAAAAACCCTAATTCAGAAAGATATAAAGCAGCAAGACTTCTACAGGCCAGAAATAGAATTGTATTAACAGGTACTCCTGTTGAAAACAGCACTTTTGATCTTTATAGCCAGCTTTCTTTCGCTTGTCCTGGATTATTGGGCAGCAAACAGTATTTCAAAGATATTTACGCCATTCCTATTGATAAATTTGAGTTCAGTAAACGAGCCATGGAGCTTCAACAGAAAATAAAACCTTTTATTCTTCGCAGAACTAAAAAGCAAGTAGCTAAAGAGCTTCCTGAAAAAACGGAAACTGTTATTTATTGCGAAATGAATGCTGAACAACGCCGAATTTATGATGCCTACGAAAAAGAACTTCGGGAATTTATTGCGGCCAATGATGACGATGATCTCAACAAAAACAGCATCCATGTTCTCACAGGTCTTACAAGGCTCAGACAGATCTGTAATTCTCCTGTATTGATTAAAGAGGGGTATTCCGGAGAGCATGCAGTAAAGATTGAAATTTTGATGGAGCAAATCCTTGGAAAATCGAAAGATCATAAAATCCTGGTATTCTCACAGTTTGTCGGAATGCTCGACTTATTGAAACCGGAGCTGGAACGTCATGGAATTCCTTTCGAATATCTTACCGGACAGACCAAAGACAGGGGTGAAAAAGTGGCTAATTTTCAGGAAAATGAAGACATCCGCGTGTTTTTAATAAGTTTAAAAGCTGGCGGTGTAGGGCTTAATCTCACCCAAGCCGATTACATTTACCTGATCGACCCTTGGTGGAATCCTGCTACCGAAAATCAAGCTATAGACCGAAGTTACCGTATAGGACAAACTAAAAACGTTATTGCTGTCCGTATGATCTGTTCCAATACCGTAGAGGAGAAAATCCTTACTCTTCAGAAAAAGAAGAAATTACTGGCTCAAAACCTTCTCAAAACAGATGGAACAAAATTCCAGGGACTTTCAAAACAAGATCTTCTGGATATTTTGGAATCTAACTAATACATTATCAAATATCTAAAAAAACAAAACCGACAGATAAAATCTGCCGGTAAAAAACAAAAATTGATATGGATATGATTAGATATGTGTTTTTACTTTTTAATCATCTTTTGGGTAATTATTTTTTTATCTTTCGTCTGTATTTTAATCAGATAGTTTCCTGGAATACAACTGCTCATATTCACAGTTTCAGAATTTCCTTCCAAAAGTTTTTGCCCTGAAATAGAATAAACCTCATACTTCTCCAGTCCTTCTTTCATCTTGATGACTGCATTTCCAGATGTTGGATTTGGATATAGCTTGACCTCTATAGGTTTTCCTTTAGAAACTTCTGTCGTAGAAAGGCTTTCTGGCTGTACATTGATGGTATAATCTTCTACTTGACCGATAAACCAACCTGAAGGACAGGCAAGATTTTCCAATGTTCCCATCCATGAACTGGATTCATACGCTTTAACTAACCTAAAACGGGTATTTCCTAATGACGCATTCACAGGAATAGTAATGGTTTCAGAAGTTACTCCTGACTCATGTCCTGAAACAGGGTTGGAACTATCCAGATATCCCAGATTAAACTTTTCATCAGCATCAAACTGATTATTATGGTTAAAATCGATATAGGCATAAGCAGAAACAGTTGTTTGTCCATGCGTTCCACCCGTAACGGTTATTGGATATCCACTGCCGCGATTAACATTGAAAGTGGTTCCTGTAAAGTCTTCTATAACCGGAGAATTTCCATCAATTGGACTATCATTCACTACTCCTGCAAATTCTATCTTGCTTATTTCGCTTACTGTAAGGCTGGTTACATTTTCAGCTCCACAATAAGGAAACGGAAACCCTAGGTTATTTCCTTGAATATTCACTGTATAATCTTCAGTCTGACCAGCTCTTAATCCGGAATCACAAGCAGAATGAATGGAATTCTCAGCATTAGGATCTGAATAAGCCTGTACATTGGTATTTTTAAGAACTCTCATTCTCTTGCTTCCACCTGATACATTTGCAGGAACAGCAATATAACTATCGATGGTAAAAGCATTTGCTGGATTAGCAGCCTCTAACCTGCCTATGTAAAAACCTTCTCCTGCGTCATCAAAACTACCATTTCCATTAAAATCAATATACACCATTACATCACTTGGGAAAGTACTTGACGGCCCTTTTACCGATATTGGATAGGAACTTCCCGCCATCAAATCAGTAGACAAAGAAGTAAAGTCTTCGTATTCCTGAGTATTGGATGAATTTGTTGATGAAGCATTATTGATACTCCCAAAGGTGACATTGCTGATCATATTACTGCCTGCACCATATTGAAAAACCGGAGTGCAGTATTGGGCATCTATGAGCCCGTATAAAATGATCGCAGAAAGAGTAGTTATTTTTTTCATGGAGTTCTTATTTTTTGTTGAGGCAAATTTATATTTATTTAGAATCAATAAAAATAAGAAAGTAATGATATTTGTCAGTTTATAGAGATTTATCAAGATTTAATTATCAAATAAATAATAAAACAACTGTTAATTATATAATTACCAATAAGTTCACTTCTTTATTGAGATTAAATGAAAACTTATATTTATTGCGTCCTAGATTTTAACTGTATTCCCCAGCGTTTTGATAAGTATCTTGATCGTTTAAGTTTTATCAGTTGTTCTTTCTTTATGGAGCTTTGTTGTAAACGCTTTAAAGGTGTATTTTAAGTAGGTTACAGTATTTATTGGGTTTTTCTTGTTTAAAAGGTTTAAAGGCTTAAAACCACCTTAAAAATAGCAAATGGAGTATACAAATAGAAAACATGCTATTGAGAATTTCAAATTTAGCTGATCCTCCATAAAAAAGTTTCTATCGTAATACTCCGATTCTTATGAAGGTATTTCAAAGTTTTAATCCTGACATTAAAGCTTTGTGATGATTTTCTGGATGTATTATTTAGCTTTTGCAGGAAAACTTACAAGTATAATATCTTTATAATAAACAACTAAATATTAATTATTTAAACCTATTTAATTCATTTATTAATTGAATAAACTCTCATCCCAATTAATCCAGATTTATTTCTTCCAGATGAAAGTATATAAAGATCATTTTCCGGTTTTAATAGTACTTATGTCATCTTTAAACGAGTCACTCTTTTATCAGAAGTTTCTTTAATTAACAGTAAAAGACGGCGTATGAAGGGTGCATATTATTTTCCAAATCATTCATGCCTTTCCGCTTCCATATTTACTATTTTTATGAAACCCTTTTAGCCGTCTTTTCTGTACTGATTATGCTTTTTAATTCAGATTTTCAATAAGAATTGCCGAAGCTCCACCACCGCCATTACAAATGGCAGCAATACCATATCGACCTCCTTCCTGGCGCAATACATTGACTAATGTTGCAATAATTCTTGCTCCCGAAGCACCAATCGGATGTCCCATTGCAACAGCACCACCATATATATTAACTTTATTCAAATCATATCCCAGAATTTGCTGGTTGGATAGGATCACGGAAGAATAGGCTTCATTAATTTCAAAATAATCAATATTGGACAAACGCAATCCTGTATTCTTCAGAATTTTTTGAATGGCAACAGATGGAGAGGTAGTAAACCATTCCGGAGATTGCGCGGCATCTGCGTAGGCAACAATTCGAGCCAATGGTTTAAGATGATATTCTTGTATCGCTTGTGAAGATCCAAGCAATATTGCTGCCGCTCCATCATTCAGGTTACTCGAATTGGCTGCTGTGAGAACTCCATCATTTTCAAAAGCCGGTTTCAACAGAGAAATTTTTTCAGGAATCAGCTTATCTATGTCTTCATCCCGATCTACCAGTACAGTTCCTTTCTTTCCTTCAATGGTAATGCTAATTAATTCTTCGTTAAATTTATTTCCGGAAGCTGCTTCCTGAGCTCTTTTATAAGATATCAATGCATAATCATCCAAATGTTGTCTTGTTAAGCCATACTTTTTCACTCCTAATTCTGCAGCACTTCCCATGTGAAAATTATGATACACATCCCATAAACCGTCTTTAATTAAGCCGTCAACAAGTGTAGTATCCCCTAATTTCCGCCCCTGGCGAAGATAATTGTAATGAGGCACATTACTCATGCTTTCCATTCCACCTGTCATAACAAGATTTTCCAATCCAAGTTGAATCTGCTGCGCCCCGATCATGGCAGCTTTCATTCCGGAAGCACATACTTTATTGACAGTAGTAGCATCTTTGTCTACCGGAATTTTCGAAAAAATAGCAGCTTGTCTTGCTGGTGATTGTCCTACTCCTGCGCTCAGTACATTTCCCATATATACACTCTCTATATTTGCGGGAGAGACAGATACACTTTCATAAGTATCCTGTATAGCTATTGCTCCTAACTGAGGAGCAGTAAAACTTGATAAACTTCCCATAAAACCTCCTATAGGAGTTCTTTTGGCTGCCATGATAAATGCTTCTTTCATAGTTTTTATTAATTTTAAAAATATACTAATCGGTATATTTTAGGTTAAAAAATTTTGCTTTTAAAAAAGTCTTCACACAAATATACAAAATATACCAATCGGTATATTGTCAAATAAAAAAAAGTCCTACTCATAAAAAAGTAAGACAATTTATTTTATGCTCTGCTCAATTGATCAAGCTTTTTCAGTAAGGTAGGCATTCTATAAGAGCCATGCATCTGCTCTACATCCAGCTTGATTTGATCCACATCTATCCCTTTAGCCGTTACAAAAAGAGGTGTTTTACTATCTCCACGCAATACGCTTCTTCTTTGAGCATCAGGGGTTGTAAACTCATTTTTAGCGATACCTACCACGGGATATTTTCCTTGTAAAGATTCGTAAAGATATCCTCCTAATCCAATTTTACCATCATTATCAAGAGTCACATATCCATCAACAATGATAATATCTTTTTCTTTTAAAACGATTTTATTCAATAAACTCAGAATACATGGCAATTCTCTTTTGTAAAAGGCTCCGCTTTCATATTCTGAACTGATGGGAGTCTGTTCTGTAAAAACTTCTACTTCCCGGCCAGATTTCCAGTCTTCAAATGCAATACATACAGTATTGGCATAGTCTTCATAATAATAGGTATCAAATGCGTAGATCATCGTATTGATTTATTTCAACCCTCAAAGTAAGGAAATGAAAGTTATTGCATAAGTTAACAGAATCTACAAAGGATCAAGGATTTAATCATCTTAAATAAAAAAATCCTTATTCCTTTGTTTTTTCTGAATGTATTTTAAAATAAACGAAGTAAGGATTACTTTCTGTCTACTACAATTCTTTCAGGTCTGTTAGCAATATCCCAGGCAGTAGTGAAAACCAACTGAGTTCTTTTCTCCAACAGATTATAATCAATCTTATCAGGATCATCCGTTGACTTGTGATAGTCTTCATGAATTCCATCAAAGAAGAATGCTACAGGAACATTATGTTTAGCAAAATTATAGTGATCTGAACGGTAATACAATTGTTGAGGATCATTAAGATCATCATACTTGTAATTCAGTTCCAAATTATTGGTTTTCTTATTAGCTGCTTCATTAATTACTTTAAGCTGCGAGCTTAGCATATCAGAACCTATCACATACACATATTGCTTTCCTCTGTTGTCCGGATCGTCACGCCCAATCATATCAATATTAAGATCTACAACGGTATTCGCCAATGGGAAAACAGGATTGTCTGTATAATATTCTGAACCAAACAAGCCATGTTCTTCTCCTGTTACGTGAAGAAATAAAACAGATCTTTTTGGGCCATTACCTGCTTTTTTAGCTTCCTGGAAGGCTTTAGCCATCTCCATTACAGCAACAGTTCCGCTTCCGTCATCATCAGCTCCATTATACACTACTCCATTTTTTGTTCCTACATGGTCATAATGTGCAGAAACCACCACTATTTCTTCGGGTTTTTCACTTCCTTCAATAAAAGCTAAGATATTTTCAGAATCCGGAAGATTTCCGCCTCCTCTTTTCTTCATAAATGCTGAAGGAACTTTCTGATAGTAAGAACCTAACGCTTTAGGATAAGAAATCTCGAGGCTTTTATAATAGTTAACCATGTATTCTCCTGCTTTTTTCTGCCCTTTGCTTCCTGTATCTCTACCCTCCATCTCATCTGAAGCAATTACATATAGATTCTTCTTTAGGTTTTCGGCTTTGATACTTTTATAAGCATTGGCAAAAGCTTTATCATGTTTTTGAAAAACATGGTTTGGGGCTGTACCATCAGCAACCTGTGTAGTTTTGCAGCTTGTCATCAGCGCAAGAGCAAATAATGGAATAAGTAGTTTTTTCATACAGAATAAATTTCTTAAAAATAACAATTTTTATTGAATCAGAACTATATAATGAAAGATCTTCCCTCTTATTATAGGCCTTCAGGAAGAAATAAAAATATCTTCAGGATTCAGAATATCCAATATTGAACAAATAAACTTAAAATTAACATATATAAAAATATAAACCCTATACACTATCAAATTTTTATTACTTTTGATAGAAATACGAAATTAATGAAAGAAATTCACGGGTTTACCCATTATTCCTTTTTTACAGAAATGTCTGAGCTGGCCATAAAGCATGGTAGCTTTGATCTTTCACTGGGATTACCTGATTTTGATATTGATGATCGGCTAAAATCATTTTTGAAAGAAGCGGCAGATCTTAATACGCATCATTATGAACCTCTTTCCGGAAACCCTTTACTGATACAGAATATCATCAATTTTAACACGGAAAGAAAAAACAATATTTCATTAAAAACAAATGAAATCACCATTGTTCCTTGTGCAACCTTTGCTTTATATACTGCACTTAAATCTATTTTAAATCAGGATGATGAAGTTATTATTATTCAACCTTCCTATTACACTTACGCTCCTGCTGTTGTGATGAATGAAGGCATACCTGTATATTATGATCTGGAAACAGATTTTGCCATAAATTGGGATAAGTTCAGTGCCTGTATTTCAGAAAAAACCAAAGCGATCATTATCAATTCTCCTCAAAATCCGACCGGAAATATCTTGAAAAAGGAAGACTGGAACCAATTATTTGAGTTGATAAAAAACAGGGAAATCTATTTAATTTCTGAGGAAATCTATGATACTTATTGTTTTGATGGAGCAGAACATTACAGTTCTTTTGTTCATCCTGAGCTTAGGAATAGAACGTTTTGTATTTTTTCATTTGGTAAAATGTTTCACACTTCAGGATGGAAAGTGAGCTACATGCTTGCACCTGAAGAGCTAACGGCCTTATTCAGAAGTCATCAACAATATATTTCTTATAGTACTAATGCTCCTGCTCAATATGCGCTGGCAAAATATCTGGAAGTATTTGATCCTTTAGAAGCTCAATCTATTATGCAGAAAAAGCGAGACATTTTCAATGATTTGCTTAAAGAAACCCCTTTATATGTTGAAAAACAAGCTGAAGGAAGTGTTTTTCAGGTAGTGAATTTCAGAAATATATCTAAGACAATGACGGATATAGAGTTCTCCAAATGGCTCACAATTGATAAAAAAGTGGCTTGTCTTCCCCTTTCTGCCTTTTATAATTCCAGACAAAATTCCGATTATATTAGATTTAGCTTTGCAAAAAAGGATGAAGTTATTATTAATGCGTTAGAATATCTTAAGAAAAATTTATAATAGTAAAAAGCTGCTTCTTAGGTTGGAAGACACAAACGGTGTTATAAAATGAGCATATTTTAAGGTGCAAGAAAATCTTAGTTATTTCAACAAAAAGCATTTACATTTCCATATTCTATGGGTAAAAAAATAATTGAGCATTAGCCACTAATATTCTTCTATTTAATTTTATTGCAGATCAATCTTCTTGATTTCAAGTATTCTTTATATTTTAAGTATACAAAAAAACACCGCATTTTAGCGGTGTTTTTCTATTATTCTTTAAGTTGATATTAAAGAGCCAGAACTCTTACATCAATTCTTCTGTTTTTGGCTTTACATTCATCTGTATCATTGGCTTCACAAACCGGATGCTGCGAACCATATCCTTCAGCTTCTATCCTATCGGCAGATACACCTAATTCTAACAACTTTAGTTTTGCTGTTTGAGCTCTCAGGTTAGACAGCTGCTGATTACTTTCCTCATTTCCGCTATTGTCTGTATAACCTCCTAGTTTTATTTTCAGGTCAGGATATGCATTTAGAATTTCGGCAATATTATTCAACTGCATTTCATACCCTGCTTTTAAATCACTTGATCCCGTTTCAAAGTAAAGGTTTTCAATCGTATACCATTTATTAGGATCCAGAATTGATTTATCTTTTTGATTAACGGCATTATAAAGCTGGTACAATTGACTGGATTCACCCAATTCTATTGTTTTTCCGCCCTTCAGTTTTACTTTTTGTAAGTTTCCGGTTTCGTATACAAAGTCTCCGCTTTCATTAAGATGTCCTTTCACTTCCCCCGAAACAATTGGAGTTTTAAGATCTGTGGAAATCCCCGTAGTTCCGGAAATTCCAGTTAAGCTTTCAATTTTTGCCTTTCTGTTCGCTTCAATTTTATCCTTATGCAAGACTGCCAAAGTAGGTGCAATCACCAATGAAACAATTGACATCAGCTTGATTAAAATATTCATTGATGGCCCCGAAGTATCTTTAAACGGATCTCCTACTGTATCTCCGGTTACAGAAGCTTTATGAGGTTCAGAACCTTTATAATAGGTCTGTCCATTGATATCAACCCCTTTTTCAAATGACTTTTTTGCATTATCCCAAGCACCGCCGGCATTATTCTGGAACATCCCCATCAACACACCACATACTGTAGCTCCTGCCAGAAAGCCTCCCAGCACTTCAGGGCCAAAGATAAATCCGATCAACAAAGGTGAAATAATAGCAATAGCTCCCGGTAACATCATCTTGCGGATGGATGCATCAGTAGAAATGGCAACACACTTTTCATATTCAGGCTGGGCTTTTCCTTCCAGAATTCCCGGAATTTCACGAAACTGTCTTCTCACTTCTTCCACCATGGCCATCGCAGCCTGCCCAACTGCTGTAATCGCTAATGAGGAAAATATAAACGGAATCATACCGCCCACAAACAATCCTGCCAGCACATCAGCTCTATAGATATCAATCCCATCAATCCCTGCAATTCCTACAAAAGCGGCAAACAGGGCTAATGCTGTTAATGCTGCTGAAGCAATCGCAAATCCTTTTCCTGTAGCAGCAGTTGTATTTCCTACAGCATCCAGAATATCTGTTTTTTCACGGACTTCCTTAGGAAGCTCACTCATCTCAGCAATACCTCCCGCATTATCAGCTATCGGGCCAAAAGCATCAATAGCCAGCTGCATTGCAGTAGTAGCCATCATTCCGGCGGCTGCAATAGCCACTCCATATAATCCGGCACATAAATAAGATCCATAAATACCTCCTGCCAATACAATGATCGGAAGCAAAGTAGACTCCATTCCTACAGAAAGCCCACCAATAATATTAGTAGCATGTCCGGTTGAAGACTGTCTTACAATACTGGAAACAGGTCTTTTTCCCATAGCTGTATAATATTCAGTAATAATGCTCATTAAGGTTCCTACAACCAATCCTACCATGATCGCTCCAAATACTCCCATTTTAGTAAATTCATGACCTCTTAAAATCATTTTTTCAGGAAGAATATAAGTAACCAAAAAATAAGAAGCGATCGCAGTAATCACAATACTGCCCCAGTTTCCTAAATTCAATGCATTTTGGACACTGGAAGTGGAAGAACCTTCATTGTCATTAATTTTCACAAATAGAGTTCCTATCATTGAAAAGATAATTCCTGTTCCTGCAATCAGCATTGGTAATAAAATCGGAGCAAAACCTCCGAACGAATCATCAGAAACTGTTTCTCTTCCCAATACCATTGTTGCCAATACAGTAGCGACATAAGATCCGAAAAGGTCTGCTCCCATCCCGGCTACATCTCCAACATTATCACCCACATTATCTGCAATAGTTGCTGGATTTCTTGGATCATCCTCCGGAATTCCGGCTTCAACTTTACCTACTAAATCAGCTCCTACGTCTGCCGCTTTTGTATAAATACCACCACCTACTCTTGCAAAAAGAGCAATGGACTCTGCCCCCAAAGAAAATCCGGTAAGAATTTCTATGGTTCTTTCCATTTCATGAGAATCTACTGTGGCTTCAGGTGCAAAAATCTGTTTAATAATCAAAAACAAAGCTCCTAATCCCAATACGGCAAGTCCGGCTACTCCCATTCCCATTACAGAACCTCCTGTAAAAGAAACTTTAAGGGCTTTGGACAATGACGTTCTTGCTGCTTCTGCAGTTCTTACATTGGCTTTAGTTGCAATTTTCATCCCTATAAATCCAGCTGTAGCAGAAAAAATAGCGCCTACCACAAAAGCAAGACCTATACTCCAGTGTGAATTGGCATTAGTAGATCCCATCACTGCCAGGAGAATGGCTACAACGACGACAAAATAGGTTAAGATTTTATATTCGGCTTTTAAGAAAGCCATCGCACCATCAGCAATATGTCCGCTGATTATTTTCATTTTTTCATTTCCTGCATTCTGTTTATTTACCCAGTTGCTCTGAAGAAATGTATAAAGCAAAGCTAAGACACCAAAAATTGGCACTAACACAAATAGATCCATAGTTTAATATTTTTTTGGTAATAGAAAAATAAATATAATAAATAATTACCATCAAAGCATTAAAAAAATCACGGACTTTTCATTACTACACAAAAGAATCTTATAGGTAACTGATTCTTTTTCTGAAAATATTGCAGGTTTAAAATTGTTACAAAAGCTTATGGAATCAGGCTTGAAAATGATTTTAATTTTTAAAACATTAAGGTTTTAAGAGTATTAAGGTAAGCTTCGCTTTAAACAATAAAAACATTTCAAAGGGGGGGCAGATTTTTATATTAAACACTTCAATAACTTCCTTACTCCGGCCTCCAGCTTCCTTACTTTACAAAAAAAAGGATAAACAGTTTCCCGTTTATCCTTTTTGTATGATGTACATCAGAGAATATTATCCTCCAAATTTATCTGCATAGTCTGTTTGAGATGCTTTGATCACTTTTCTTGCATGCTCAGCACCATAAACTTCTTGGATTCTACATTTTGCAGGCTCATCCGGTAAGTTTTTGTACGTTAAGAAGTAGTGCATTAATCTTTTAACTTCTGCTTCTGGTAATTCAGTAATATCTCTGAAGTGTCCGAAAGCATGGTCATTGATCATTACTGCTACAATTTTGTCATCTGCTTCTCCACCGTCAATCATTTTGAAACCTCCAATTGGAATAGCTTCCATCAATAGACCTCCAGCGTGAATATTGTGAGAACTTAAAACACAAATATCAAGTGGATCATGATCTCCCATTGTCACATCAGTTGCTCCTGCTTCTATAGCAAGGTTCATCACTTCTTTATCACAATATGTTCTTGGAACAAAACCATATAAAGCCGGGATGATATTAGAAAATTTCTGAGGCCTGTCTACTTTTAAATATCCTGTTTCTTTATCTACTTCATATTTAATAGTATCTGAAGGAACAATTTCCACAAATACGTTTACAACATTTGGCGCATCTTCTCCTGCAGAAATTCCGTGCCATGGATGTGCTTTAAAATTTGGAATCATTATTTATCTGTTATTTTTTAAGTTATTATTAAAATTTCTTTTCTTAAATCTTCTATTGTTTCAGCAACATAATCATTGCTTTCCATATAGTTCATGATGAAAATCGTTTTGAATTCATCAAGTTTCACTTCTCCTTTCAATCCATCGTAGGTCTTATGAAGAAGGTCTATAATGGCATTTTTAGAATCTACAATATTCTTCCATGAATTCTTCGTTACATAAAGCTGTTGAGAGGAATTATATTCAAACTCTTCATTGATTGCTTTTTCTGTAAGGAAAATAAACTCATGAACTGCCAATCCTTTGTCAAATCTCTGAATCAGGTTAGAAGGTTTTATTCTATCCAGAAACAAGGTCATTCTCTCATAAGAATGCGCTTTATTCTCCGAATTAGACTTCACGGTAAGTAATTTGAGTTCCTGGTTTTTAAGAGTAATATACGAGTGTACAAATTGTCTTAGCAAAACCAAAAAAGGAATTGCAATAATCAATGCAAATGCATAGGGTAAATATCCTGAAAGACTCGTCATAATTTTAGACTGCAAAATTACTAATATTTTCTGATATTACAGTTCAAATAATGCAGGTCTTTGTGTAACTTCATGGTAGCATACGCTGTTTTCATCAAAAAAGTGGTACACCAGGCTTTTTCGGGTTTTATTTTTATCGGTATGAGGTTCTCCGCCGTGAAGAATATTGGCATGCCAGATCAGCATATCACCTTTTTTAGCTCTGAAAATCTCTTTCTTCAGTCCCAATTCTTTCACCTTGTTCTCCAAAAATTCTTCATAAGCTTTATAGCTCTTCTTCCCTATTTTCAAAGCTGTACCTTCATTATCATAGTCTGAATTCAGAAAATAAGGTAATTTGTGGCTTCCGGGAATATAATGCAATGCACCATTAGTTTCATCTACATCTTCCAGAGCAATCCATACTCCTAACAGTCCGCCCAATGGGAATGTTGTCATGTGAATACTATCAGAATGGGTTTTCTGCTGGCTACCGTTAATAAAGTTGATGCTTTGAAATAATTTGGCTTTACCATCAAGCAAAACAGACAAAAATTCCAACAATTCTTTATCACTTCCAATATTTCTGATGATTTCCGAATGGTGAATCGCAAACATCAGTTTTCCGCCATATCGAAATTGTAAAGTTCCGTCCTTCATAAGCTTCTCAATCTCAATATTGATATTTTCAGCGGTTTCCGGGCTAATAAAGTTCCTCAGGATCATGTAGCCGTTATCATCATAGTGAAGGGCACTTTCCTTATTCTCTTCTGATAATTTTTTAAAAAAAGCAGTGGATGAAAGTTTTCCCTCGCCAATACTTCTTTCCGTTTGAGGAAGATGAGCGAAATCTTTACTTGAGATACTTGAAAAATAACTCTTGTTGATTCCGTACTTTTTATATAATGGAATATTATGCTTTAACTTGCTCTTTTTAAAGAAATTATAAAGCATATATGATAATTTATAATTACGAATTTGTTGTAACATAACGGTTATTAATATGTGTTTTATAAAGGTACGGAATAATACTAGATTAGAACCAATCTAAACAATGCTTTTTATCATTAAAAAATCCTTCCTTTTACCATTAAAGAGCCTAATTTTTTAAATAGATCTTTTTTAGAGTGTTCTATCATTCCGTAAGGTTTAAGTTCCGGGCGAAATCCTCTGAAAAATTCTTCAATATTTGGAATATCTCCCCCTTCAAAATCAAAGATATTGGTTTCAATAGTTTCTTTAATAACATGATCAATCAATACGGATGCTCCGGATAATTTAACATATTCTTTATCACTGAAGTTCCCCAAAAGAGCAACCATATCACAATCTGAATAGGTAGCAATCGCATTAATTATTTTTCCCTGGTAATAAAAGGCCAGGAAATTCAAATATTTCAGACGATAAAACGTTTCATACAACTCCAAAAATCCGGATAAATCACTTTCTTTACTCAATCCTATGATATGGGTTTCTATAAAAGACTTCACTTCATCATAAGAAACGGATTTTATCTCGGAATGATTCAAAACTTCTTCATCCAATCTTAACTTTCTTTTTCTTTTAGGAGAATATCTGGCGTAAACCGCTTCATAAATATCAGGATAAATCAAAAAGTTCTTCTTTATTCTGAATGTTGAACGAAGCTCATTGCTATCATTAAAAGGATAGGCTCTTATCAAATAATGCCCTTCCAGAAAGGCTAAAAATTTTTCATTAAGGTTGACATCATCGCTAGTGGAAAAGACTCCTAATTGCTGGCAAAGTTTAGGATTATGAACGATTTTAACACCATACTTTCTTACAAAAGGAATTGGCATTACCGCTTCATAATCATTGTACACAAGGACTTCCCATTGTTTTTGGGTAGTTATATCTAAAAAGTCCTTTGTTGCCGAGTATTTTCTTTGCTTAGAAAGGTGTAAGCATTGAGAATATTTTACAAAGTCAATTTCATTATATTTCAATCTTCTAATCATAATAATCCTGCGTCCGAAAAGCTAAAATATGAATTTTGTGTGATGATGATATGATCTAAAAGCTGAATGCTTAATATTGCCCCGCCTTCTTTTATTTTTTGGGTAATGTTCATATCTTCTTTGCTTGGCTTCAGGCTTCCTGAAGGATGATTGTGAGCGATAATCACTCCTGTGGAGAAGTGTTCAAGTGCTGTTTTAAAAAGAACTCTAACATCTACAATAGACTGGCTGATTCCGCCTTGGGTTAATTGTGAAGTATGGATCACTTTATTGCTATTATTTAGAAAGATGGCCCAAAATTCTTCAGTTCTTAAATCTGACAAATTATTTTTGAGGATTGAATAGGCATCATTACTATTTCCAATCACTGTTCGCTCAGGAATTTCCTGACCGGCTCTTCTTCTTCCAATTTCTAAAGCGGTAATGATGGATATGGCTTTAGCCTCTCCTATTCCTTTGAACTTCATCAGATCTTTAAGAGAAAGTAAGCTTAGCTGATGCCAATTATTGTTGACAGATGCTAAAATCTTTCTGGCCAGTTCTACCACACTTTCTTCTCTATTTCCACTTCCCATAATAATCGCTAAAAGTTCAGAATCGGAAAGTGAACCCTTACCTTTTTGTAAGAATTTCTCCCGTGGTCTGTCGTCTTCTGCCAAAAGTTTTAAGGACATGGTAATCGGTTTAAATGATAGATAGAATAATTAATTAATAGAATGCATATAAGATGATAGGCTTCTGCGACTTGTCAATATATTTTGCAGTTTCTTTAAAAGCATTGATTGAAAGCATCGGACATCCCAGACTTAAAGCGGCAGGCTTCTCCGATTCTACATCAGAAACACTGCTAAAGGAATGAAGTACAATGGCTCTCTGCATAGCATTATCGTTGGTAGAATCCAGTCCTTTTAAACGGTAAGCTTTTCCAAATTGCCCTGTATAACTTCCTCCAATCGCATATTTACCCAATGAAGATTGATAGGATCCTTCTACATTACTAAACTTTAAAGCATTTGATCCTGAAATCACAGATCCTGAACCATGAGCTACAATAGCTTTTTGTATGACTTTATTATTTTTCAGATCGTAGATGAAGTAACGGTATTTTCCGGATGGAATTTTAAAGTTAATAAAAACTGCCAGCTCCTGATTGTAATCTTTATCTTTAATATATTTTTTAATTTCTTCAATTTTGGATGAAGGCAGGCTCGGCACTGCAGCCTGCTGCGATTCAGCTTTTGAGCACGAAACTAAAAGTATAAAAAGAAAAATAAAGTGTTTCATCATCTGTATAAGAAGGTTATTCTATAATCATTCCGTCTTTCATGACAAGCTTACGGTCGGTAATTTCAGCCAGATTTGGGTTATGGGTAACAATCACAAAGGTTTGGTTATACTTATCTCTAAGGTCAAAAAACAGCCTGTGAAGATCATCCGCATTTTTTGAATCCAGGTTACCTGTAGGTTCATCAGCAAAGATAATTTTTGGTGAATTGATTAAAGCTCTTGCAACGGCTACCCTTTGCGCTTCTCCACCGGAAAGCTGGTTGGGTTTATGATTCAGTCGTTGTTCGATTTTAAGATCCTCAAACAAAGCATACGCTTTTTCCATAGCCTCTCTTTCATTAGCACCTGCAATTCTTGTAGGAAGCAAAACATTTTCCAAAGCAGTAAATTCAGGAAGCAATTGATGAAACTGAAATACAAAACCGATATTCTGATTTCTGAATTTTGATAACTGCTTATCATTCATATTGATAAATGATTCGCCTGCGATCTCAATTTCAGTATCATACTTTCCGGATTGAGTGGGATGATCCAATGTTCCTAAAATCTGTAGCAATGTTGATTTACCTGCTCCGGATTCTCCTACAATAGAAACCACTTCCCCTACTTTAATGTGAATATCAACTCCTTTCAGTACTTCTAAATTCCCATAAGACTTATGGATATTTCTTGCTTTAATCATGATTCAAAAATAGTAAATATAAATAGAACAAAATAATATTGTAACTATAAATATAGTAATTCCATCTGCTATTAAAAGCCAATAATCAATGGAAAAGTATTCAAAATAATCTTATTAACTTCTTGTCTGTTGTATGTAGTACTTTCCTATAGCGGTATTCTTTATCTATAGTATAAGATTTTCCTTCCAATACATACGTAAGCTTTAGATTTAAATTATAAGCTGAATGATCACAATTGACATAAAAATACCTTGCAGCAGCGCTATGATGAATGATTTCATTGGAAGATTGTTTAAAGAGAATACCTTTACTGCTCTGTAAGTTCTCCACATCCAAAGGAATTTCTTTTCCTTCTGAACTCAGAGTTACTTTAATCTTATCAATAACAACTGTGGGCTCAGGTTTATTCTCTTTCTTATCATCAGTAAATAAAAAGGTATTAATTGTGTAATAAATATCACCGTCTTCGCTTCTCAAACTTGGACTTAAACTAAAAACATTATTTTCTGAAAAAATAGTATTTTCTCCGGATTCCGATTCTAAAACATATTCAGAATTACTTGCTAAAAAAAATAAACCTAATATACCAAGCACAATTATAACACAAACAGCCCCTATCTTATTCATCGTCTTTTATTTTATAACTTCTCGAAAATCATTCCCTAAATATAATGTTTTTTATGAAGAAAAGCGTGATATCAAAACGTTTCACTGATCTATTCTCTATTTAGTTTTTTTCTTTAACTCCCAAAAACAAAAAGCCTCCCGATTGGGAGGCTTTATTATTTTCAATTCAGAAAATTACAGTAACAAAGTTAATGGATTTTCTAAATATGTTCTTAAGGTTTGTAAGAATTGTGCACCTGTAGCACCATCTACTACTCTGTGGTCACATGCTAATGAAAGCTTCATTGTGTTACCTACTACAATCTGACCATTCTTAACGATTGGCTTCTCGATAATAGCTCCTACTGAAAGGATCGCAGAATTTGGTTGGTTGATGATACTTGTAAATGTTTCAATTCCGAACATTCCAAGGTTAGAAATAGAGAATGTAGATCCTTCCATTTCGTTAGCTTTAAGGCCTTTGTTCTTAGCTCTTGAAGCCATATCTTTTACAGCTGCAGAGATCTGAGTGTAAGACATTTGATCTGTATTCTTCAATACAGGAACTACTAATCCGTCAGGAATAGCTACTGCCACTCCAACGTTAATATTTCCTCTGTGAATAATCTTATCTCCTGCCCAGCTTGAATTTACCTGTGGGTGTTTTCTTAAAGCAATAGCTGTTGCTTTAATGATCATATCATTGAATGAAATCTTCGTATCTGGAATAGAGTTGATCTCTTTTCTAGCTTCGATCGCTTTATCCATGTTGATTTCAACCATCAGATAGTAGTGTGGAGCAGAGAACTTACTTTCAGAAAGACGTTTTGCGATAACGTTTCTTACTTGTGAGTTTGGAGTTTCTGTATCTTCTCCTTGTACAAAGCTTACAGCAACCTGAGCAGCAGCACTTGCAGCCGGAGCTGAAGCTGCTGGTTTTGCAGCTGGCTGATAGTTTTCAATATCTTTTTTAACGATTCTTCCGTTTTCACCTGAACCCTGAACAGTATTGATGTCAACTCCTTTATCCTGAGCCATTTTCTTAGCCAATGGAGAAATTGCAACTCTGTCAGAAGATGAAGTATTAGCAACCGGAGCAGCTTTTTCTTCCGTTTTAGCTTCTGCTTTCTGTTCAGCTGGTTTTTCTGATGCCGAAGAAGCAGCTTTAGGAGCTCCTACCGCTGAAACATCAGTTCCTGCAGGGCCAATAATAGCCAATACAGTGTCAACCGGAGCTGCACCACCTTCTTCTACTCCTTGCTTCAATAGTACTCCATTGAATTCAGATTCGAAGTCTTGTACTGCTTTATCTGTTTCGATTTCAGCAAGAAGATCACCTTCTTTTACTGTATCGCCAATATTTTTGTGCCATTTAGCAACCTTACCTTCCGTCATTGTATCAGAAAGTCTTGGCATTGTAATCACTTCTACTCCTGCCGGAATTTCCGCTGAAGCAGTTTCCACAGTTTCTGCCTTAGGCTGTTCTTGTGATTTTGTTTCTTCAGTACCTGCAGCCGGAGCAGCAGCTCCACCTGTTAATCCTGAAATATCTTCTCCTTCATTACCGATAATTGCTAAAATAGAATCTACAGCAGCTCCTGCACCTTCTTCTACACCAATGTATAAAAGGGTACCTTCTACTTCAGATTCGAAATCCTGAACTGCTTTGTCAGTTTCAATTTCAGCTAAAATATCTCCTTCCTTTACTTTATCGCCTACTTTTTTATGCCATTTTGCCACTTTACCCTCCGTCATAGTGTCGGAAAGGCGGGGCATCGTAATTACTTCTGCCATAATTTATTTTAATTTGAAAATTTAGCAATCTGAAAATTTGAAAATTAAAAAAGGACATACTATATCACATTTTCAAATTCTCAAATTGTCAAATTAACTCATTATCTTTTTAGTTTTCTAATTTGTCTAAGAATGGATAATCTTCCTGAGCGTATACATACTCATAGATTTTCTCAGCATCTGGATATGGAGAATTTTCCATAAACTCGATGCACTCCTCAACAAAGTCTCTCGACTTGTTATCCATAGCTTCCAATTCAGCTTCAGTAGCCCATCCGTTTTCAAGAATTCTGTGTTTCACCAATTCGATTGGGTCATCATTCTTGTGAACAGCTACTTCTTCTTTAGATCTATATGGCTCAGCATCAGACATAGAGTGACCTCTATAACGATATGTTCTCGCTTCAATGAATGTAGGCCCGTCTCCTCTTCTTGCTCTTTCAATAGCTTCGTAAGCAGCTTCAGCTACTTTTACCGGATCCATTGCATCTACAGCAAGACAAGGCATTTCGTACCCTAATCCTAATTTATAGATATCTTCGTGGTTAGCAGTTCTTTTTACAGAAGTTCCCATTGCATATTGGTTGTTTTCTACCACAAATACTACAGGAAGCTTCCAGTTCATTGCCATGTTGAATGTCTCATGTAATGAACCTTGTCTTGCAGCACCATCTCCGAAGAAACAAATGTTTACAGCTTTTCTGTCGAAATATTTATCTGCAAAAGCAATACCTGCTCCCAATGGAATTTGTCCTCCAACAATACCATGACCTCCGTAGAAACGGTGCTCTTTACTGAAAATGTGCATAGATCCACCCATACCTCCGGATGTACCTGTAGCTTTACCACAAAGTTCAGCCATGATTCTCTTAGGATCTACTCCCATCGCCATTGGATGGATGTGACATCTGTAAGCAGTAATCATACTGTCTTTTGTAAGATCCATTGCATGTGTAAAACCAGCAGGAATAGCTTCCTGACCATTATACAAATGTAAAAATCCTCTGATCTTTTGTTTTAGGTAAAGAGAACGGCATTTGTCTTCAAACCTTCTCCACATTGTCATATCTTCATACCACTTCAGGTATACCTCTTTAGAAAATTCTTTCATGTGTTAGCTCTTGCTTTTTTATGATGAAATAGTTGAGCAAAATTATGAAAAAAACTTTGTTTTTATTGTATGCATAAGTAACTTTTCGTTTTTTCTCTAAAATCTACTTGCAGGCGGAGGGGATTATTCTTAATTTTCGACCCATAGAAACCCTCATAAAATAGCATTTTTCCTATTCTTTTCGTGTTATAATATCTATGAAATCGGCCTATCTATATAGTTTCCCTGAAATATCCAAATGAGGTAAGGTGCCAAAAATCATGGTTTATTCACCTCTCTTTTCTTTCATCTTTAATTATTGTTAACATATCTTTTGGTTATTTCAACAACTTCTTTTCGGGTGAAAATTCTGTAAGTTTCAATGTTCGGTCTTCAATATTATTCACAAAATCTCCATGTAATTTTGCAGTTTTCATCTTAATCTCTTTCTTTTCTGGATCGCCCATAAAAGCCTGTCAGGCCATTTTCATTGCCTCTTCATTTTTCCATTCAAACCAATAAATAAATTCCGTTTTTCCTTCAAATTCTGATTCCCAGATTGGCACAATGGTGAATCCATATTTTTTCATAATCCTTAGAGCATGATCTCTGAACCGATCTAAAAATACTTGTCTATTTCTTTTGGAATTTCATAAATTCTCAACTGATGAACAGGAACTGATGATGAAACGTCTTTTGAATAAGTTTGCCCGAAAATAAAACTCCCAGAACAAACAGACATAGTATAAATAACCGTTTCATTATATTAAATATTAGGATTAGTTTATGAATCCCTTTATTCCTACGATATTTCAAAAATGATAAAAGGAAAATTGCTCCTTTCTCTTTAAAAACAGAACTCATTAAAATTAGATATTTTTAGAAATAAACCATATTATTTCCAACAAAACAGAAGAAAAATTTTAACATATTAAAGGACATCAATGCTCAGTTACATTTTCCATATCTCAAAAAACACATCATTAATGAGTCTTCATTTGTTTTTTGGGCTTATAATCTTATATTTGACTTTTAAACTATTATATGGAAGAAAAAAAGGCTTCGCTTCTCCACAAAATCTCAAAGATCATCTCTGATTTTTTCAATCCGCTGGTTTCCCTGATTATTTTTTTTGTGTACATGAGCTTTAGGGAGTATACTTTTAAGGAATCCCTTCTTTATTTCCTTCCTTTACTATTAATGATTATTGCACCAGTTGTTATATGGCTGGTATGGAATGTAAAAACAGGTCGGTATACCAATATGGATGTTTCCAACCGGGTTCAGCGAAAGACATTGTACATTTTTATTGCAGCCTGTGTTATTATTTATCTCATTTTCAATTATGTGAAAAACGGATATGTTGATTTGGTAATGCTTTTTATTTTAATCCTGCTTTTTGCTCTTCAAATCAGCAATTTTTTCATTAAAAGTTCTATGCATACTGCATTTAATATATTTGTAGCTGCATTATTTTTCACTTTAGACTGGAAAATGGGTCTTCTATGGCTTGGGATCGCCGGCCTGGTAGGACTCACCAGAATTATTTTAAAAAGGCATACGGTAAAAGAAGTATTTATGGGAGCTGGAATAGCTTTTATGGTATCTTTTATTTATCTTTATTGCAATATACAATTTCAACATTAGAAGAATATATGAAAATCAATCATCTTACCGCCGCAGAAGAAAACTTTATGAAGCTGTTTTGGACAATGGAATCTTTCTATCTGAAGGACGTTATGGAGCAGCATCCGGAACCCAAACCCCACCAAAATACGGTTTCCACATATTTGAAAATATTGGTTGAAAAGGGCTATTTATCTACAGTAAAGGAAGGAAGAATCTTCAAATACACAGTCATTGTTCCGTCTGAAGAATACAGGAAGTTTCTTTTAAAAGAACTTACACACAATTTTTTCAATGATTCAGGAAAAGAGATCCTGGAATTTTTGTTCAGTGAAAAACTACTTACACAAAGCGATCTTAAAGGGTATTTTGATCTTAAAATTGAGATTAAGCCTGCCAAAGTTGAAGAACCTAAATTTGAAGTTGCTGAGGAAATCTTAAATCCGAAGAAAGAGAAAAAAGTAAAAGTCAGCAAAGAGAAAGAAAAGGACAAAGAGAAAGAGAAAAAGAAGAAGAAAAAGAAATTATAGAAAATAAAAAAAGCGGCTTTTAAGCCGCTTTATATTTTTACCAACGATTTCCACCGCCGTTACCACCACGATTTCCACCGCCGTAGCCACCGCCATTTCCACGGTTGTTACCTCCGTAACCTCCGCCTCTGTTGTTATCGAAGCTTCTTCTTGGCTTCTCTTCTCTTGGCTTAGCTTCAGATACGTTTAATGTTTTTCCGTTGAATTCTTTCTGATTAAGAGCTTCAATAGCTTGCTTTCCTTCTTCATCACCCATTTCAATGAAACCAAAACCTCTAGAACGGCCAGTTTCTCTGTCTGTTACGATTTTAGCTGATGATACATCACCAAATTCTGCAAATAGATCGTGCAACTCATACTCTTTAGTTGCGTAATTGATGTTTGAAACAAAAATGTTCATTTTGAATAAATTAAAAAATTAATAAAAATTTGGTATATAAAAGAAAAACAACATAAATTAATGAACAAATATTGATTCCAAATATAAACGTATGCAAGATACAATTAAAAATTTCAAATCAAAGCTTTTTTTTATCTCTTTCTCACTTTAGTTTGAATTCATACTCTGCTTTTCTCAATAACAACAACACAACCTACTGTTTTTCAATCAAATAAACCCAAAAATAACCAAAAAGTTAAAGTTAGTTAACATAATAAATTATTCTATGAATCATTATAAAACAATAAAAATAGAGAGGCTCCACAATAAAATAAAGAGGCTTCTAAAGTATAAAGGATAGTAGTATATTTATACTTCTTTTTAAACATCATATCATAAAGCCTATAATTTGGATTGTATTATGAAACAGCATACCACCAATTACATCAATACTTTCATAGAAGTTGCCGAAGACTGCCCTGCTTCCCAAGCACAGATTCCTCCTGAAAAGAAAGAAAAGACTTTAGCCAATCTTCAATATGAAAAGATCAGTAAACACCCCTACCAATACTCTTCTGATGACATTATTTTTGATTGCTATGCCTTTAAAAATGATATTCCTGAAAGTGGAAAACAAGAAGCAAGAGACCAATTCTTCTCCAAAGGACAAGCCTGCCTTCGCTCTTCTCCTCTTGCTAAAAGATATGGATTTGGATTTCATCATAATAAAGAAGGTAAAGTAGCTCTCTTCCCTATAGAGAGTGAAGAATATCAGAAATTATTAAATGACCCTAACATCGCAAAGACAAAAGCAATGCGCTCCAAAAGAAAATGATTGAGAAAATGAATAATTCTCTTTAGATCAATAAATACTATTCTTTTGATAACATCAGCTTTTAACGCTAAATTTGTACTGCAAATTATTAAGAACATGAACTACCATACAAGAAAATGGGTAAAACCCGAAGATTTAAATCCCAATCACTCACTATTTGGAGGAAGACTTTTACAATGGATTGATGAAGAAGCAGCATTGTATGCAATTATCCAGCTTGAAAATACTAAAGTCGTTACCAAATTCATTTCAGAGATCAATTTTGTAAGCTCAGCAAAACAAGGGGACATTATAGAGATTGGAATTGAAGCTATTCATTTTGGCTCATCTTCTATAACATTAAGATGTGATGTCCGTAATAAAATGACTCACCAGACCATTATTACGGTTGATAAAATTGTAATGGTTAACCTGGACAGTGACGGCAATCCTGCTCCACATGGTAAAACTCAGATTGAATTTGTAAAAGACAGATTAAACAGCGAACTATGAAGGTCTTCATAAAGAATATGGTTTGCAGCCGATGCATTTCTGCCGTAGAGACCATTTTCAATAATGCAGATGTAAAAACCAGCTCCGTTATTCTGGGTGAAGTAGAAACAGAAACAGAAGTTCCTACAGTAATCATGCAGTCTATCGAAGAGAAACTACTTGAAACCGGATTCGAAAGAATTATGGATTCTTCTCATCAGCTTATTGAAAAAATTAAAAACCTCGTTATTGTAAAAATCAGTGAGCTTGATATTGATGAGGATTTTCTGCTTTCTGAATTTTTAAGTTCAAAACTTCACAAAGATTACAGCTCCCTGTCAAAAACATTCTCACAGAATGAAAATATTACTCTGGAACAATTTTTCATTCTTCAAAAAATAGAAAAGGTAAAAGAGCTCCTTTTATATAATGAATTTAACCTTACAGAAATTGCAGGAAAATTGGGTTACAAGAGTGTCCAGCATCTTTCCACTCAATTTCGTAATGTGACAGGGTTCACTCCTACTGAGTTTAAAAAACTTAAAGATCATCACAGAAAGTCTCTTGACAGCCTTTAATTGAGTTGGAGAATTGGAGAGTGTTAGAGTTTGAAGGTTTAAGTCAGAGAGTTTAATATTATAATAAACAATCGCCCCATAACCGCCACTCTAATACTCTCAAACCTAAATTCTATAACTATTATCCTTAAATTTATAACAGCCTTAGATTTTCATTTTGGAAATTTGCAGTATAAATTTAAGAATCATGGAACAACAGTATAAAATACTCGGAATGACCTGTTCCGGTTGTCAGAAAAAGATATCCAATCAACTGAACAGTATTGACGGTGTTACAGCCGATGTCAATCTGGAAAACAATACCGCTACCATCACTTCTGATCATTCGGTTGCACTTTCCGTTTTAAATGATTCCCTGGCGGAAATAGGAAAATATAGACTGGAAGATCCCAACAACCCTGAAAAAGCGTTTATAAAACCTCAGGATCGGGTATCTCCATCTTCAGTATATTATTGCCCAATGGAATGTGAAGGCGAGAAAGTATATTTCAAACAGGGAGAAAGATGTCCGGTTTGCAATATGTATCTGGTTCCTATTGAAGAGAAGCTCGCCAAAGATCCTAATCATAAACCAGCTTATTCATCTACTCACCTTCCTGAAAACTTTAAAGACAGCATCGGAAAATACTATTGTCCGATGTTCTGTGAAGGAGATAAAGTATATGATGAAAAAGGTGACTGCCCTGTATGCCACATGCATTTAGAGGAAATCTCTGAAGATATGGCTAAAGATGCAGGTTCACACCATTCTCATTCTCATTCTCATTCTCATTCCCACCATCACCATAGCCACCATCATGAAGCCCCTAAAGTAACTGATGAAATGGCTGGAAAATACTACTGTCCTATGTATTGTGAAGGCGACAAAACCTATGATTCTAATGTAGGATGTCCGGTGTGTGGAATGGATCTTGTAAAATATCCGGAAAAGAAAACAGCAAAATATACTTGCCCGATGCACCCAGAAATCATCAGTGATGAACCGGGAAGCTGCCCGATCTGCGGAATGGATCTTGTAAGAATGCCAGACAGCGGAAACGATGAAGAGGATGAAACCTATACCCTTCTGAAAAGAAAATTTTTAATTTCATTAGCCTTTACCGTTCCGGTTTTCATTTTATCAATGGGAGGAATGTTTATTGATTTTCCATTCTCTCATCAGATTCAAGGTTTCATTGAATTAGCATTAACGCTACCTGTTATGTTTTATTCCGGATGGTTCCTTTTAAAAAGAGGCTGGGTTTCATTCAAAACCTGGAATCTTAATATGTTCAGCTTAATCGCATTAGGAGTAGCTGCAGCATTTATTTTCAGTATTACAGCATTAGCTTTCCCAGATATTATTCCGCATGAAATCCGTGGGCACAACCATGAAATCCCATTGTATTTTGAGGCAGTCTGTGTTATTTTAACCCTTGTTATTCTGGGCCAACTGATGGAAGCCGCTGCTCATAAAAAAACAGGAAATGCCATCAAGGAACTGATGAATCTGTCTCCGGATGAAGCCAACCTTATTGTGAATGGTGAAGAAAAAAGAGTATTGCTTTCTCAGGTAAAAATCGGAGATCTGCTAAAGGTAAAACCAGGTGAAAAAATTCCTGTTGACGGAAAGATCACGGAAGGAAGCTCTATTGTAGATGAGAGCATGATTACCGGAGAACCCGTTCCCGTTGAAAAAACGATTGATGATAAAGTTTCTTCAGGAACTATTAATGGAAATCAGGTATTTATTATGAAAGCTGAAAAAGTAGGTGATGAAACCTTACTTTCACAGATTATTAAAATGGTAAATGAAGCCAGCCGAAGCCGCGCTCCTATTCAGAAACTGACAGATAAAGTATCAAAGGTATTTGTTCCTGTAGTGATCCTTATCGCAGTACTTACTTTTGTTCTGTGGCAGTTCTTCGGGCCGGAAGGGAAAAGAAGTTTATTTGCTTTTGTAAATGCTGTAGCCGTTTTAATTGTAGCATGTCCCTGTGCTTTAGGTCTGGCTACTCCAATGTCCTTAATGGTAGGAATTGGAAAAGGGGCTAAGAATGGTATCCTGATTAAAAATGCGGAAGCTTTGGAACAAATGAATAAAGTTAATGTCTTGATTACTGATAAAACAGGAACTTTAACGGAAGGAAAACCTTCTGTAGAACACATTGAAACAGTAAATAACGAAGATAAAAACCAGATTCTAAAACTGGCATTTTCTCTGAATCAAAATTCCGAACACCCGCTCTCCAATGCAGTTATTAAAAGAGCAAAGGATGAAAATATCACTGCTGAAAAAGTGGATCAGTTTGAAAATATTTCAGGAAAAGGAGTAAAAGGAAATATCTCAGGAAAAACAGCTTATCTTGGAAATGAAAGCCTGTTAACTTCTCATAAGATTCAAATTCCAACAGCATTAAAACAAAAAGCTATAGAAGTACAATCAAAAGCTCACACTATTTCTTACGTTGCTCAGGATCAGAATGTGTTAGGGTTTATCAGTTTTACAGATAAGATTAAAACAAGCTCTAAAAAAGCCGTAGACCGATTGATGAGTGAAGGTATCGACATCATTATGATGACAGGAGACAATGAGCATACCGCAAAAGCTGTTGCTGAAGAATTAGGGATCAAGCATTTCAAAGCCAATTGTCTTCCTGAGGATAAACTGAATGAGGTAAAAAGACTACAGCAGCAGGGTAAAATCGTTGCCATGACCGGAGACGGAATCAATGACTCTCCTGCCCTTGCCCAATCAGATATAGGAATTGCAATGGGAACCGGAACTGATGTAGCTATTGAAAGCGCTGAAATTACCTTATTAAAAGGTGACATTTTAGGAGTAGCCAAAGCAAAATTATTAAGTGAAAAACTTCTTAAAAACATCAAGGAAAACCTCTTTTTCGCCTTTATTTATAATGTTTTAGGAATTCCGGTTGCAGCAGGATTATTGTATCCATTCTTTGGAATTTTATTATCCCCAATGATTGCAGCAGCAGCAATGAGTGTAAGTTCTTTATCCGTAATTTTGAATTCATTGAGATTGAACTCAGTGGATCTGGATATCAAATAATATAATATTTTACAAAAACAAAAAGACGATCTATTTCAGGTCGTCTTTTTTATTGAGTACAGGTGATCATTCTGAACGAAGAGGATTTATAAATTAACTTGAAGGAAAAATAGGAAAACTCATTGAGCAATAGGATAAGTGATTTGTTAAAATAAAATAATTCCCAAACAAAGGAAGAATATTATTATCTCAACAAAAATAGAAAAAGACTATCGTTTTAGCATTTATAAATGTTAAGACCAACCAAAAACAAAATCATAACTAAACAATACGTATTTTAACAAAAAAAGCCTTTAAAATAAAGTTCTTAAAATAAACTTAAAAAGGAAAAACACAGAAAAACATGGCATATAATTTGTTAACATTAAAACGTTATTTTTAACGATTTTTAACAACACAATTCCATTACCTTTATGAGAAAAATTTTTGCGGGAAAGTCAAAAAATAAGGCTTTTCTCGGGATGTTTGCATTGATGAGTGCAACTTCAGTAGTTTTAAACAGCTGTAATTTTAAAAATGATGTGAACGACACACTAAGTTCACAGGAACATCCTACCGCAGAAACGGCACCCAAAATGGACGACGAAAGCGTAGACCCGGACAAAAGAGTAATCTACCTTACCTTTGATGATGGCCCTAACCAGGGAACTGAAAATCTTTTAAAGATTCTTGACAAAAGAAATGTATGTGCCACGGCTTTCTTGGTGGGAAAACATGCGTATGGCAGTACAAGACAAAAAAATGATTTTAAACTGTTAAAAGACAATCCACTGATTGAACTGGCTAATCATAGTTTTACCCATGCTCACAATAAATATACAGATTTTTATAAAAGTGCAGATGCTGTTGTCCGTGATTTTGACATCGCTAAAGACAGCCTGAAGCTTCATGATAAAATAGCAAGAACTCCCGGAAGAAATATCTGGAGACTTAACAATATCAATGTAACTGATATTAAGAGCACGACTGCCGCTGCAGATGGCCTAAAAAGAGCTGGCTACAAAGTGATCGGCTGGGATCTTGAGTGGAGACCTACTCATAAAATGACTCTAAAAGGAAGCCATGAGGCTATGCTTAAAAAAGTAGACAGCATTTTCCTTAATGACCTTGAAAAAACATCAAGGCACCTTGTATTCCTTACTCACGACCAATATTTGAGAGATACAGACTCTATCAATGAGCTAGATTTGTTTATTGAGAAATTACAAAAGAGCAACAAATTTGTTTTCAGAAAAATTTCTCAGTATCCGAAGATCAATGAAGTGTTGAACTAGTTTAGAAATTAAAGTTGGAGAAAAATAGATTCTTTTATGATAAAATCTGTTTTTCTCCAACTTTAAACTTTGAACCTTCCTCTAAATTTCAGAAATTTGCATTTATGAGTATTAAGGAAAATTATAAAGCGATACAAGATAAGCTTACATCAGATATTGAACTGGTTGCTGTTTCAAAAACGCATCCGATTTCTGCAATTCAGGAGGTTTATGATCTAGGGCAGAGAGTTTTTGGGGAGAACAAGGTTCAGGAACTAATGGAAAAAGCACCTCTCCTGCCGGAAGACATTCAATGGCATCTGATTGGGCATCTGCAAACTAATAAAGTAAAGTATATAGCTCCATTCATAGATACGATCCAAAGTGTGGACTCAGAAAAACTATTAGCTGAAATCAACAAAGAAGCAAGTAAAAACAACAGATCTATTAAAGTTTTACTTCAGGTAAAGATTGCAGCAGAAGAGAGTAAATTCGGTCTTGAAATATCAGAAGCTAAAACCCTTTTCCAACAGTATACCGAAGGAACTTTCCCTCATATTGAGATTACCGGATTGATGGGAATGGCAACTTTTACAGATAATGAGCTACAGATCAGAAAAGAATTTTTAACTTTAAAGGCACTTTTTGATGAATTAAATCAACTAAAACCTTTAAAAACCTTATCAATGGGAATGAGTGATGATTTCCCTGTTGCGATTGAATGTGGTGCCAACTCTGTAAGGGTAGGATCCGCAATTTTCGGAAGAAGAGACTATTCTATATAGAATATTTAGGTATGGTTTTTGCTAATAATTGAAACAAAAAATTTAAATTTGCGACTATGCAAAAAATCCTTATAGTAGAAGACGAAAAAGCAATCTCAGGAGTACTTCACAGTATTCTTTCAGACGAACTTACAGATTATGAATTTGTTATCGCCGAAGACGGCCTTGAAGGTTACAAACAGGTAGAAAAAGAAGATTTCGCTCTGGTGATCTCCGATATCAAAATGCCTAAACTTTCAGGAACCGAGCTTTTGAAGCAGAGTCTGTTATTAAAACCTGAAACTACTTTTATCATGATTTCAGGTCACGCAGACATTGATTCTGCTGTTTCCTGCTTAAAAGATGGTGCATACGACTTTATTTCTAAGCCTATTGACATCAACAGATTGATCACTAGTGTAAAGAATGCTTTAGCCAAAGAAACACTGAAGAAAGAAAACAAAAATCTTCAGACTGAAAATAAAACTTTAAAAAGAAAAGTAAATAAGAAATATCAGATGATCGGGAATTCTCCTGCTTTGCAGAAGATTCAGGATATGATCGAAAAGGTAGCCGTTTCTGATGCCAGAGTTCTGATTACAGGGCCTAATGGTGCTGGAAAAGAATTGGTAGCTCATGCTATTCACAATCAAAGTGATCGTGCAAGAGGGCCTATGGTAGAGGTAAACTGTGCTGCTATCCCATCTGAACTTATTGAATCTGAACTTTTCGGACACGTAAAAGGTTCTTTTACCGGTGCTATTAAAGATAAGCAAGGAAAATTTGAACAGGCTAACGGAGGAACTATCTTCCTTGACGAGATTGGAGACATGAGCCTTATCGCTCAGGCTAAGGTATTGAGAGCACTTCAGGAAAGCAAAGTATCTCCTGTAGGAAGTGATAAGGAAATAAAAGTTGATGTGAGAGTAATCGCAGCAACCAATAAAAACATGCAGAAAGAGATTGAGGAAGGGAAATTCAGAGAAGACCTTTACCACAGACTTTCTGTAATTGAAATTTATGTTCCACCATTGGATGACAGAAAAGATGATATCAAATTGTTGGTTGAACATTTCTCTGGCATGATTGCTGATGAGCATGGTACAGCTACGAAAAAGTTTGATGATAAAGCTATTGATGCTTTAAAAGCTCTTTCATGGACTGGAAATATCAGGGAATTAAGAAACGTTGTGGAAAGGTTAATTATTCTTGGTGGAAACACTGTTTCCGAAGGTGACGTTGCAAGTTTTGTAAGGAAATAATACAACTATTATTACAATATTATAAAAATTTGCAGTAGTACTACTGCAAATTTTTTTTTTGAACTATTTGAAATATAAACTATATGAATCTTAAAATATTATGAAATTTTTAGACAAAAACTACACAAAGGAATGCCTGACTTTAGCTCTGCCTGTAATGCTTACTCAGGTGGGGCAAGTTTCAGTAAACTTATTTGACAATATTATTGTCGGAAAACTATTAGGAGCAGATGCATTAGCTTCAGTTTCATTAGGAAATGCAGTATTCTTCTCCATATTTGTCTTGGCACTTGGTTTCTCTTTTGCCATCCCTCCGTTGGTTTCGGAAGCACATTCAAGAGAAGACCATGCTACGATCAATTCCGTATTCAGTCATGGTTTTGTAATCAATATGACTGTTGGAGTTCTTCTGATGGTTATTCTTTTATTAGGAATGCCTCTACTCTATCATTCTGGGCAACCTGCGAAGATTATTCCTGATACGGTAAGCTTTTTAAGCATCATGGTGGTCAGTATGGTTCCATTTATGGCATTTCAGACGCTTCGTGAGGTTTCAGAAGGGCTTTCTTACACAATTGGAGTAACAAAGGCTACGATCATTGCCAATATTATTAATATCGCCTTAAACTATGTATTTATCAAAGGACTTTGGGGAATTCCTGCAATGGGTGTGCAAGGTTCTGCTTTAGCAACCTTAATTTCCAGAATATTTATGGTGGTTTTCCTTTACTTTGTATTGCTAAAGGAGAAAAGAACGAGACGTTATATTAAGGATTTTTCATTAAAAATTCAAAACTTCTCAAAGGCCATGTTTGATAAAATGGTAAAGTTGGGATTACCTACGGCTTTACAAATGTTCTTTGAAGTAACCGCTTTCGCAGGAGCAGCATTCATCTGTGGACTAATTTCTGCGCATGATATTGCTTCTCACCAAATTGCTTTGAGCATGGCTTCATTTACCTTCAACCTTTGTGTTGGATTTAGTGTGGCTTCTACGGTAATGATTGGAAGAAAATTGGGAGAACAAAACTTTGTTGAATTGAGAAAAGTCGGAATTAACAATTTAAAGATCGCGTTCATTTTTATGTGTATCTGTGGATTGGTTTTCATCTTGGGAAGAAACATATTACCAACTTTCTTCACGAAAAAAGAAGAGGTTGAAGTAATCACTTTAGCATCAAAACTAATGATTATTGCAGCTTTATTCCAGCTTTCTGATGGTATTCAGGTAACAGCTTTAGGAATGCTGAGAGGTTTACAGGACGTGAAAATCCCTTCTATTTATACTTTTATCGCCTATTGGGTAATTACTATCCCGCTAGGATATTTCTTCTGCGTAACGCTAGGAAAAGGAGCTTTCGGAATGTGGATTGCTCTTGGGTTAGGATTAACGGTTTCTGCCGTTTTCCTGGTCAAACGATTTTTAAATATGTCTGCGAAAAGAATTAAGCAGAATACATAATACTAAAAGGCTGTTTCTATAGAAGCAGCCTTTTTATTTTCTCGCAGATTTTGAAGATCAGGCAGGTTTTTATAATGCAATGCTTGTATCCTATTATATTTAACAAACAATAAAATCATTTTCAAAATCCTAAATATAGGTTTTGGCTAAAGCCAATGAATTATCGTTTATTTTTAACGGACTAAAGCCCGTTTCTATTGAATTTAACAAAAGGAAATCACCTACAATACCGCCATTCAATAAGCATCTAAACATTCAAACAAAAAAAAAGCTTGTGAATATTTTTAATTGATCAATTATCACTTTCATGAAACTCAGCAAATCATAAGCATTTTATAATCTGCCTAATCTGTTAAATCAGGGAGAGTTTTTTAATACAGCAATAAGAAAAAAGGTTATTTCGTTTGAAATAACCTCCTATATTTTACTTAATTCTTTTCCCTAAAATCTTCAGGCTTCGTTCAATACCATCCAGAATAGCCACATCAGGAAGCGTTCCCCAATCTTCAAAATCAAAATGTCTAAATAGCTTCAAACTTGGCTCATTATGAAGAAAGATAAGGGCAACAAGATTATTCACTCCAAATTTACCTGCATTGTCGATACAATATTGAAGGATCGTTTTACCATATCCTTTTCCTCTGGAACTTTCATCCAAATAAATACTCACTTCTACAGTTCCGCTATAAGCAGATCTTTCATGAAAAGAGCTAAAACTCACCCATCCTACCATATCTCCTTCCATATTTTCTACCACCCAAAGCGGTCTTGTTTCCGGGTTATGTTCGTTGAACCATTTTACTTTACTTTCCACAGCTACTTCTTCTACATCTGCCGTTACCATTCTGGAAGCAATGGTTGAGTTGTAGATCGCTACAATTTTATTTAAATCGGCTAATTCTGCATTTCTGAATTTTATATTTTCCATTGATATTGGGCTCAACTTTTTACAATGCAAAAATAATAAATTTCAATAACACCCCATCATAATAGAATAATTATTTCAATTTTAATAAAAAAAACACAAACACCCCTATAAAAAAACAAAATAAAAAAATATTTCTTATTAGAAAGCACAAAGACTCAAGGATTTTATTTCCGATAAAATTGAAGGCTGATTCTAATGTTGCGAACGCACGAATAATTTATCAGCGTATAAAACCTATGTTTCCTTTAGTTTATAAAAAGAAATAAGTTTACAAACTAAAGGAAACATAGAATATTGTAGTGGAAAGGTATTTTTTTTCGTGCTGAGAATTCTTGATTCTCTTGTGTTTTTCAACGACTTTTATTTTAGATCCTTCAGAATTCTATTTAAACTTCTAACCGTGATTCCTAAATATGCTGCCATATCTTCTTTGGAAATCTGAATATTCTGCTTCGATTGCATTTTAAGCAACTGTGTAAGAGTATGTTCTATGGTATAAAGCTGCTGATATGAAGCTCTGCTTGTAGTATTGATAATGCGATCTGCAAAGGAACTAAGTAATAAATTATTAAGGATTAGATCCTGTTGAATCAATTCATTAAAATAAGGCAGACTTATGGTATACACAACCACTTCTGTTAATGCTTCAATACCGCACAAACAGGGAATATTTTTAATCAATTCTACTTCTCCAAGAATTTCACCACTTCCCAGGAATTCAACAATATATTCTTTTCCGTTTTCTTCTTCGAAATAGCATTTTGTAATTCCATCTTTAATCAGCATAACCTTCAAAACAGATTGATCCTGAATCAATAGCTGTTGCCCTTTGGAGAATGATTCCAATATAATATTTTCTCCATTCTTCTTATGATAAAGTTCTTCGAGATGGCTTAAAAATGATTGATTCGTTCTTAACATACTTCTCCGGGACAATTGTCCTTGTCTGATCTATTTTTTATTATGAATTTTACAGGCAGAAATTTACAAAACAAAAATGAATAATCATATTACGACGATAGCTTTTGATGCTGATGATACTCTTTGGATCAATGAGCCCTACTTTCAGGAAGCAGAAAAGGAATTTTGTGTTTTGCTTGAGGATTATCTTCCTCAGCATTCTGTATCACAAGAACTTTTTAAAACTGAAATGAATAATCTCCATTTATATGGATATGGAGTAAAAGGATTTATGCTTTGTATGATTGAAACAATCGGAAAGGTTTCTAATAATACCGCCTCTCTCCAACTTGTAAATAAGGCGATTGAACTAGGCCAGGAACTTCTTCAGAAACCGATTGAGCTTTTAGAGGGAGTTACAGAAACCCTTGAAAGTTTAAAAGGGAAATACAGACTTGTTGTAGCCACAAAAGGAGATCTGCTTGATCAGGAGCGTAAACTGAAAAACTCCGGATTACAGGAATATTTCCATCATATTGAGATCATGAGTGATAAAAAGGAATACGATTATAAAAAATTGCTTAAACACCTTGACTGTCAGCCTGAAAATTTTCTCATGCTTGGAAATTCTATCAAGTCAGATATTTTACCGGTATTGGAAATTGGAGGATCTGCAGCTCATATTCCTTATCATGTTACATGGAGCCATGAGCAGCAAGAGATCAATCTGGAACACGAAAATTTTATGGAATTGAAAAGTATTAATGAGATCTTGAAATTTCTTTAATGATCAGGATCTTCAGAATATTAAGTTAAGCTTTTACCCATAATGAGATTTCCTTATTCTGGTACAGTAACTAATCTTCCATTAGCTTATCATTTCTTAAAAGTAAAAAGGCTGTCTTGAAGTAAGACAGCCTTTTCATATTATTTTTTCAGACATTTATCAAGGAACTGATCTTGTTCCCATAAAACGTGGAATATATTCTCTTTTGCCTGATATCCGTGTGATTCTTTTGGAAGAAGAACCATTCTTACCGGTGCTCCAAGGTTTTTCAATGCCTGGAAATATCTTTCCGTCTGCAATGTAAAAGTTCCCGGATTGTTATCAGCATCACCATGAATAAGCAGTAATGGAGTTTTCATTTTATCGGCATTCATAAACGGAGACATGGTGTTATAAATTTCCGGAACATCCCAGTAATTTCTTTGCTCACTCTGGAATCCAAACGGAGTCAGTGTTCTGTTATAAGCACCACTTCTTGCAATACCACAAGCAAAAAGATTAGAATGCGTCAATAAGTTAGCTGTCATAAATGCTCCATAAGAGTGACCTCCAACGGCAACTTTCTTTTTATCAATATATCCCAACTGATCTACAGCATTAATTGCAGCATCAGCATCGGCTACCAATTGAGTAATAAAGGTATCATTAGGTTCTGTTTTTCCTTCACCAATGATCGGGAACGCAGCGTTATCTAAAACAGCATATCCTTTAGTCACCCAGTACACAAAAGAACCGTAATACGGGAAGGTAAAGTCGTTGTCATTCTGAGTGCTTTGTCCTGCAGTGTTCTTATCTTTAAATTCTCTCGGATAAGCCCAGATCAATAAAGGTAATTTTTCTTTCTTTGCATTTCTGTCATAGTTTGCAGGCAGATAAAGAGTTCCTGTTAATGTAACTCCATCATTTCTCTTATACGTAATTACTTCTTTATAAACGTCTTTAATGCTTTCAAACGGATTTACGAAATGAGTTACCGCTTCTGCTTTACTAGACTTAATATTCTTTTTGAAATAGTTTGGATATTGGCTTGAAGATTCCTGCGTTGTTAAAATCTCACCCTTTGAAGGATTTAAGATATCTACAATGTTCTCTTTAGCCCCTTTAAGACTAGAGGTATACAATCTTTTTTTCTTCAGTGATTTAATATCCATTTCATCAATAAACGGATGTTGACCCTCTTTTGTAAAACCTTCTCCCATCAGGTAAGCTTTTCCGCCTTTGATATCGATCACAGATTTACCATATTGGTTCTTCACTTTATTGAATTTCCCCGGATCACTATACACATCCTGAGAATTTCTATCATCAATCACTTTTGATTCCCCATTATTAAGATCAACCAGGAAAGTTTTGGTATTTCTCGTATCGTACCACTCTTCTGAAACTAAAGCATAATGATCATTCGTCCATTCTACATCCTCAAATCTCTGTTTGATCTTAAAGAATGATTTCGGAGCCGCAGTAAACGGAGCTTCCCAAGTAAAGATTTCATCTCTGTATTCCGAAGATTTATATTGATCTCCGCCATCAAGAGCTTCTGTAAAGACTAATGTTGCAGGAACATCGCTTCTCCAGGACATTGCTCTCTTTCCAGTTCTTACAGAGGAGAATCCTTTAGGCATAATTTCATTCAACGGAATTTCATTCACAACTTTCACAGTATTTCCTTTAGTATCATATACTGTAGTCGTCATTGGAAACCTGCTTAAAGGAACAATATATGAAAACGGTTTTTTAATCACCGAAGCCATCAGATAATTTCCGTCAGGAGAAAAGCTCAAGCCTGTATACATATCCTGATTCATTACCTTTTTAAGAGTACCATTCAGATCTACATTAAATACTTCCGAAGTTACTAATGTTTCAAAGTTCTTCTCATCCTGTGGATTCTTTAAAAGATCCTGATAAGTTCTGTTTTGAGAAACTTTCCCGTCCGCTGTAGACACAATTGGCCCTGTTGGAAGGTCTTTCCCTGAGTCAATCAAAGCAGGTCTGTTTTGAGGAAGTGTTCTGATTAAAAGGCTTTGGGAGTCATTATACCAAAGATACGGAGTTCCTAAATTCGCATTCAGAATGTCACCTGTAAGTTTTTTGGCGGTAGCTGTTTCCATATCTACCATCCATAATTCTACTCCTTTGTTGGTTGTATTGGTAAAAGTGAGTTTTTTTTCATCCGGTGAAAACTGAACATAAGCAATTTTTGCTCCTGCAGGTAGATTTTTCACCTGAACTTCATTTTTATCACTGAACTTTCTTACTTTAAGATTATTGAAATAAACTACCGTGCTGGCTATATTAGTGACTGGATTTATTCTTAATCCACCCAGCTTCATATCTTGTTGATTAAGATCCTCCAAGGTCTTATATGTTGGACGATAAGTAAAAACCACCCAATCTTTTTTGTTGTTCATCAAAACAGCTGGTGGTCTTTCATAATCTGCCAGTTTCAGGATTTCGGCAGAGGGTTTTTGATAAGTAATATTCTCCTGTGCATCATAAAAATTGAGAAATGCCAGAAGGCAGATTGTCAGTTTTATCTTCATATAGATTCATTTTCTACGAATGTAGTGATTTTTAATAGAATTCCTGTATAAAAATTCATCTACAAATCCCAATAACAAAGACATTTGCAAAAAATAACTCCAATAAAAAAGAGCATCCTCGGATGCTCTTTTCATTATATATTGTAAAAATTCTACCAGTCTGAAGCTCTTTTTCTTCTTTCAATCAAATGGTCTACAGAGACTTTTCCGGCTCCTAAAACCATCAGAAGAAGATAGACGGAAAGGTAGATAAGACTCATTTCTCTTTTCTCAAAGGGATCAGCTCCATGCACTACAAATCCTGCAATAATCATTGTAAAGATCAAAAAGCCTAAAGAAACTCTTGTAAAAAGTCCTAATATTAGTAGAATTGAACAAACAAATTCAGCAAGAACCGTAAGAATCAGGGTAATCTGCGGCCCCATTCCCAGAAAATCGAAAAACTCGATTTTACCACCAGCCAATAACATTTGGAGCTTTGGATATCCGTGAGAAAGCATTGCAAAACCAACAAATACTCTTACCGCTAATAAAATAACATCTTTAGGTATTGAGCTCGAATTTGAATTATTATAGTTCATTTACTAAAAAATTTAGACTAAGGTAATGAAAATCTTTTAATACAAAGGGCTTTACAGCATTTTTAGTCTATCTGTAACCAAAATTTTTAAGGTCTCTGTCATTCTTTCTCCAATCTTTTTTCACCTTAACAAATAGATTGAGGTGAATCTTTTTGGAAAAGAACTTCTCAAGGTCTAATCTTGCTTCTGTGCCTACCTTTTTGATAGCCTCTCCTTTATGTCCGATAATAATCCCTTTTTGGGTATCTCTTTCTACATAAATAATAGAGTCGATGAAAATAATTCCTTCTTTTTCTTTGAATTGCTCAGTTACCACTTCTACAGAATATGGAATTTCTTTATCATAATTCAAAAGAATTTTCTCACGAATAGCCTCATTTACGAAAAACCTTTCCGGCTTATCGGTATACTGATCCTTATCATAGTAAGGTGGGTTTTCAGGCAGTAAAGATTTTAATTTAGGTAAAATAACCTCCGTATTAAAAGCATTAAGAGCGGAGATCGGAAGGATTTCCGCTTTTGGAATCCTATTGTGCCAGTCTTCTACCAATTTTTCAAGACCAGCCTGATCAGTCTGATCTACTTTGTTTAATAATAAAAGTACAGGAACAGGGATCTTATTTAATTTATCTATAAGGAACTCTGAAGGTTCCGCTTTATCTGTTACATCAACAATGAACAGGAATACATCAGCATCCTGAAGAGAATCCTTTACAAAATCCATCATCTTTTCCTGCAAACCATATTTTGGATCCAATACTCCCGGAGTATCGGAAAATACGATCTGAAGATCCTCCTCATTATAAATACCAAAAATTCTGTGACGGGTTGTCTGAGCTTTCTGCGTTACAATCGCCAACTTCTCTCCCATTAATTGGTTAAGTAGTGTTGATTTTCCGGCATTAGGCTTTCCAACTATATTTACAAATCCAGCTTTGTGCATAAAAATAATATTACGAACTGCAAAGTTAGTAAAACAAAATTGGTCTTTACCGTTAATCTCAATATTTAAAAAGAAAAAAGCGAGTTATTTGTCTTTGAAGCCCATTTCAAAGAGATTTTTTAAGAAGTTTTTGCCCAAGATTTTTAAACTTCTATATCTGAACCACAAAGTCACAAAAATTTTTAAACACTTACGTTCACTTTAGTAAGTTTAAGAGGAGACTATAAAAAAGAACACTTAAGTTTTGAAAATCCAAGATGTTCATGAATGTTCCAATAGAAATATTACAATTAAATGACTGTCTATTTTTCTCTTTGGAAAGCGGACAGAAGCCAAGATTTAATGGGACGACTGATCTTCCAGCCCAATTTCTCACAAAAACCACAAAATAATTTTGTATTGCATTACCTAAAACTAATACTTTTGAATATTAGAATTCATCATTTTTATGAATATAGACCAGATTCTTGACCAAATTTACATACTCCCGGAAGCTTCTAAAAATAACTTAAAAGCATATATTACTGAAGTTTCCCATCCCAAAGGTTACTGTCTGATGGAAGCTGACAAGGTCATTCCCTTTGTTTATTTTATCCGTAAAGGAATTGCCCGTGCCTATTCTTCCACCTCAGAAAATGATATTACGTTTTGGTTTGGAAGTGAAGGCCAGTGTGTACTTTCCATGAAAAGTTATGTGGAGGACAAACCAGGCTATGAAAGTATTGAATTATTAGAAGATTGTGATCTGTACAGACTTGAAACGGAGCATCTCAAAAAGCTTTTCAACGAAGATATTCACATTGCCAATTGGGGAAGAAAACTGGCTGAGGCGGAAATGATAAAATCTGAAGAACTAATTATTTCAAGACAATTCAAAACTTCTCTGGAAAGGTATAAAGATATCATCCAGTATCAACCCGATCTGCTTAAAAGAGTTCAGCTTGGCCACATTGCTTCTTACCTTGGAATTACACAGGTGAGTTTGAGCAGAATCCGGGCGGAGATTAAGTAAGTTTCTGTTTTATGGAGGGAAGATGGAGGATGGAAGTACTATTCTGTTTAACGACTAAAGTTCAGTATCTATAAAATATTTTTTAAGTTTTGGCTAAAGCCATATGGAATAGAAATTTATTTTTGAAAGCGGGCTAAAGCCCGCTCCTATTGATGTTATAGTGTGTATCATAGTAATATTGATGATTACTTATACAAAGAAAAGTAAGTAGTTAACCCTTTTCCGCCTAAAAAACTCTAATTAAACAACAGACCCATTTAAACTACCCTAAACTCATTTATCTAACTAACAGAATACCTCTCATTCAGACTCCCATAACGTCCCTCTTCCAGCTTCCAACTTCCTGGCTAACATAACCTCATTGGTAAAAATAACAGAATGCCCTTGTCCAAGCTCCCATAACTTACCTCTTCCAGCCTCCAGCTTCCTACTAACATAACCTCATTGGTAAAAATAACAGAATGTCCTTGTCCAAACTCCCGCAACTTCCCTCTTCCAGCTTCCAGCCTCCTGGCTAACATAACCTCATTGGTAAAAATAACAGAATGCCCTTGTCCAAACTCCCACAGCTTCCCTCTTCCAGCTTCCAGCCTCCTGGCTAACATAACCTCATTGGTAAAAACAACAGAATGCCCTTGTCCAAACTCCCGCAACTTCCCTCTTCCAGCCTCCAGCTTCCAGCTTCCTAACTAAAAACTCATTTTTTAACAATTGTAAAATTTTTTCTCCGTTCAAATTCTGAAATTTGCAACAGAAAAATTTAACAAAATGAATTGGATCATCTTAATTATTGCCGGATTATTTGAAGTGGCATTTGCATCATGTTTAGGAAAGGCAAAGGAAACTTCCGGAACTGAATCTTATTATTGGTTTGCAGGTTTCTTGGTTACTATGACCATTAGTATGCTTCTTCTGATTAAAGCGACACAAACATTACCTATTGGTACGGCTTATGCTGTATGGACGGGAATCGGAGCTGTAGGAACAGCTTTAATGGGAATTATCTTCTTTAAAGATCCTGTAAGCTTCTGGAGAGTATTTTTTATTGTAACTCTTATCGGTTCTGTTGTAGGTTTAAAAGCGGTATCTTCATCACACTAAAAAGCAAATAAACTTCTATCTATATTTAATGAAACCGTTCTCTTATGGAGGGCGGTTTTATTTTTCAAGCTATTGTTGGCTTTTATTATTTCTAATCAGAGAATGGAAGACTCTGTAAGAAACAAAAACCACCTTCGTTATGAAGATGGTTTTTACTTCTAGTGTCATGAAACACTTATTATTTTTTATATACTACAGGTAAGATTTCATTACTTCTTAGCCCGTATTTTTTTATTTCTTCTTCAGAAAATTTCTGTGAATAGAAGTTGACATCTGTTTCAAATCCTGCATTTTTTAAACGCTCAAAGTAATCCATTCCATACCAGCGAACGTGATCGTACTGGCCAAAATGTTTTTGACGTTCTTTCGGATCTTTGATAGTAAAATCTTCATAAGTCTTTTCCAATGAGTTTTTCATCGGAACCTGAAGAATTCCCCATCCTCCTGGTTTCATTACCCTGTACAACTCGCTCATTGCTTTTGCATCGTCTTCAATATGTTCCAACACATGATTGCAAAAAACAATGTCAAAGCTGTCATTTTCAAAAGGCAAATCCAGAATATCGGCCTTTACGTCCACAATGGGCGAATACAGATCTGCCGAAATATAATTCAGATTGCTCATTCTCTTGAACTTCCTTAGAAATTCCTGTTCGGGAGCAATATGCAGCACTTTATAATTTTTAATGAAAAAATCTGTTTCATTCTGAAGATACAGCCACATCTGACGATGCCTCTCAAGGCTTAAAGTCCCGGGAGAAAGAGCATTTTCTCTTTGTTTTCCATACCCATAAGGCAGAAACTTACGATAAGATCTTCCATCGATAGGATCATAAAACTGATCTCCTTTGAAAAACTGATAAATAAGCGGTCTTGCCCAGATACTCATTTTTATAAGCATTGGACGTGGAATTTTGTTCAGTAAAAGCTTAGTTATCTTTTTCATTAAAAATCCAGTTGGAAAGGCTTTTCTTCGTCACTTACGATTCCTAAAGCTTCATATACATAGTCAAATGTAGAAAGCAATACCGGTTTACCGTTGATAACGGCCACATCATGCTCAAAGTGTGCAGAAGGCAGATTATCTAAAGTAGTTACCGTCCAGCCATCGTTATGGAATTTTACTTTTTCAGTTCCAAGGTTAATCATCGGTTCAATCGCAATAGCCAAACCGTCTTTGATTACTTTTCCACTTCCTTTTTTTCCATAATTAGGAACTTGAGGATCTTCATGCATTTGTCTTCCCAAACCATGTCCTACAAGCTCTCTTACCACTCCATATCCTTCTTTTTCACAATGTGCCTGGATCGCATGAGAAATATCTCCGATTCTTTTTCCTCTGATACATTGTTCAATCCCTTTATAAAGAGATTCTTTAGCAACTTTCAATAGTTTTTTTACTTCCGGTTTTACTTCACCGATTTCAAAAGTATAAGCGTGGTCTCCCACAAATCCGTTAAGAACCACACCACAGTCTACAGAAAGAACGTCTCCTTCTTTTACTACTTCATTATTTGGAAAACCATGAACTACTTGCTCATTTGGAGAAATACACAAAGAGTTCGGGAAACCTCCATATCCTAAAAATGCAGGTTCAGCCCCATGATCTTTGATAAAATCATGAGCTAATTTATCTAAATATAAAGTCGTAATTCCCGGCTTAATTTCTTTTGCTAGCATTCCCAATGTTTTAGAAACCAATCGGGCACTCTCCTTCATCAGACGAAGTTCGTCTATTGTTTTTAATTGAATCATTGTATTAATTTACCAATGTATTATTATATCAGCGTATCCACATTCATTGATCGATAGATACGTTGTTAATTTATTATATTTAATTCTACCAGAAAAGTCCTTTTTTCTTTTCTTTTTTAAGTTTTGAATAGGCCAACACTTCTTTTCCTTCTACACGAAATTCTATTCTTTCCTGAATAATATTGTAAATTTCACCCCATCCAGGGAATCCGCCTAAGTTTCTATCATCAATGAACCAGTCTGCATCTAATTTTCTGGATTGATTTTCAGAATCAAAGACTTCTCCTTCGAAGCTTGAGTTCACTGCATAAAATTCTACTCCATTTTGTTTGCAGAATTCTACTGCTTCATCTAACGTTTTTCCGTGTCTGTATGTCCAAAGAATAAGCCTATATCCTTCTGCCTGTAATCTTTTCAAGGTCTCGAAAGCGAAGATCTTTGCCTTTCCAATTCCCGGATAAGCATCATCAACAATGGTTCCGTCAAAGTCAACAGCAATCTTTTTATTATTTAACATTTTGTTCTTTTTTTAGCTTTGCAAAGATAAGAAATAAAAAAGAGTGCCAAAAAGAAAGGCACTCAATACTTTTATAATTTAAAATAATAATATGGGCTACTAGCTCTTAACCCAGTTAAACTGGAACTGAAGATCCGGAGTAGATACTCTGTCTGTGATCTTCTGTAGTCTTGCAGGAAGCTTCATCAGATATTCCTGAGCTTTTTCTGCTTTTTCTGTAAGACCTTTTACGTGCTCAATCTTCCATTCGTCTAACAGATCTTTCATGATATTGATATAATCCTGACCTGTGTAAACCATACATCTTTGCGCCGCATCTGAGAAATGTCCCCAAAGTTCTCCTGCCTTCTGCCCTGATTGTCTCATCAAGTGTGCCGGCATTACGATTTTCTTACGCATCATATCTTCAAATGCAAGAATCATTTCTGATGGATCTATTTCAAGGATCTTAGCTACGAAATGTTTGTAAGCTTTTGCGTGTCTTGCTTCATCTGCTGCAATTACACCACACATTTTAGCTAATTTTCCGTTTCCGGATTGCTTTGCCAATGTTCCTACTCTTCTGTGAGAAATATTGGTAGCTGTTTCCTGGAAACTTGTGTAAATGAAGTTTCTGTATGGATCCATACTTGTTCCCAAGTCAAATCCATCGTTGATCAGATATTGAGTGGTAATTTCCACTTCTCTCATATTTACTCTACCGCATAGGTAAAGATATTTATTTAATAGATCTCCGTGTCTGTTCTCTTCTGCAGTCCAAGCTCTTACCCAGTTTGCCCAGCCTACTTTTTCTTCCTGATTAATTCCGTCAACTCCCATTAACCAAGACTCGTATGAAGGAAGTGCTTCTTCTGTGATACAATCTCCAATTAATGTTACAAAAAGGTCATAAGGCATTTCGCGAGCGAATGTCTGAATTTCTTCTAGATCATGCTTAAATTCTTCGCTTGAAGGATCTGGTAAATAATCAGAAGGCTGCCAGATTTTTTCAATTGGCGTTAAAAATTTATCAAGAAAAGAACCTACTTCCTTTTCCAATATTCCCATTACTTCTTTCCTAACAAGCTTTTGATACATTTTTATATTCAGTTTTTAATTAGCAAAGATATGATTTATTTATTATTTAACGCATAATAAAGTATGCAACTCATACCTTATCTGACATAAATCATAAAAAAATGCCGATATACAACTATAACGGCATTTTTTTAACAATATTATTGAATTTTATTTAACTAAAATATCACCTGTCATTGCATTTGGTATTTCAACACCCATTACATTAAGGATTGTAGGGGCTACATCGCCCAATTTTCCTGGCTTTAAGCTCCAAGTATGGTCTTTATCCATCACAATAAAAGGCACCAAATTCGTTGAGTGCTGAGTATTAGGTGTTCCATCCGGATTCAGCATTACATCTGAGTTTCCGTGGTCAGCCAAAATAAACACAGTATATCCGTTTTCGTAAGCTGCAGTCGCTACTTTTTCGATACATGCATCTACTGTTTCTGCGGCTTTTACCGCTGCTTCAAAAACGCCTGTATGTCCTACCATATCTGTATTTGCAAAGTTCAGACAAACAAAATCGGCTGTTCCTTGTTCTAATTCAGGTACAATAGCATTAGTGATATCGTATGCTGACATCTCAGGCTTTAAATCGTAGGTAGGAACGTCTTTTGGACTTGGGCACAGTAATCTTTTTTCCCCCTTAAACTCTTCCTCTCTTCCACCTGAGAAGAAGAATGTAACGTGGGGATATTTTTCGGTTTCGGCAATTCTGATTTGGGTTTTTCCATTCTTTTCCAGAACTTCCCCCATTGTTTCCGTTAAAACATTTTCATCAAATACAACCTGAACATTCTGGAATGTTTTATCATAGTTGGTTAACGTAATGTAATAAAGGTTCAGTTTACGCATATCATAATCAGGGAAATCTTTCTGCGAAAGCACTTCTGTAATTTCTCTTCCTCTATCTGTACGGAAATTGAAACAGATCACTACATCATCTTCAATAATTTTCGCCACAGGAACAATATTTCCTGTCGCAGTTGTATTCATTAAGATGATAGGCTTCAGGAATTCATCCGTTACATTATTGTCATAAGATACACGGATAGATGCCAATGCATCTGTACTCTGTTCTCCTACTCCTTCTACAAGGGCATCATAAGCTAATTTTACACGCTCCCATCTTTTATCTCTGTCCATTGCGTAGTATCTTCCCACCACGGTAGCCAGTTTTCCGGTAGTGGCTTCCATATGGTTTTGAAGCTCTTCAATAAAGCCTAATCCGGAATGTGGGTCGCAGTCTCTTCCGTCTGTAAATGCATGTACAAAGACATTTTCATTCAGACCAAATTCTTTAGCTGCAGTCAATAATCCTTTAAGGTGATTGATATGTGAGTGTACTCCTCCATTGGAAACCAATCCGATGAAATGTACTTTCTTATTTTCTTTTTTAGCGTATTCAAAGGCATCCTGGATCACTTTTTCTTGTCCAAGAGTTCCATTTTCAACCGCCATATTCAGTTTTACAAGATTTTGATAAACAACTCTTCCGGCTCCAAGGTTCATGTGTCCTACTTCAGAGTTTCCCATCTGTCCTGCAGGAAGACCTACAGCCAAACCGCTTGCTTCAAGGGTTGTATGTGGAAATTTTTGGTAACAGCTATCTATAAATGGTGTATTTGCTTTGTCTATGGCAGAAACGTCCGGGTTTGTTCCCAATCCCCATCCGTCAAGAATTGCTAATATTGCTTTTTTTGACATTTTGTATAAACTTTTTATACTACAAATTTATTTATTTTGAAATGAATGGAAGAATTTGGAGTTCTGAATTTTATTCATTCAGAGTAAAAAGAAAAAATCAGCATCATCTGCGAACTGTATTATTCTCGCAGATGATGCTGATATCTCAGATTTTAAAATGTAGAATTATAAACTTCAGCGACCTTAGCTTCTAATCTAACACTAATTATAATTTTTAAACCAACTATTAATCTTATAAGTAAACTTTTTTGACTTCATATTTTCGATTTTGATATTCTGTCCTTTTTCCACGCCTTTTACATCTGCTTCCTGATCCCAGTTTCCTTTAGTAAATTTCAATTGCGCCGGTACATATATTTTTAAGGTAAGCGTTCTTTCAAGATCACTTTTCCTTTCCATTTTAATTGAAGAGGCACTCCAGTACCCCAATCCCTTCTGGTTTCCTGCAATATAAACCTCATCATTTTTATCAGGAACATTCACTACTAATGTTACCGTTGAAGGTTCTCCTGAAAACTCCTGAAAAAAATCATCATACTTTAAGTTCTTTTCTTTTGCATAGGCTTTGATATAAGAATCCAGAAAACCACTTTCTTTTAAAAATAAAAAAGGATCTTCAATGTTTAGAATATCGTGTACTGCTTTATGTTTATCAGTTTGTTTATTGAAATAGGCTTCACATATTTTGTATCCGATCCAATATCCCAAATCATTGGGTCTGTCATCTATTTTGGAAGTCCAATAGAACCAATCTCTCAAATCGTCACTTTTATATCTTGTTACGAATTCTTTGTAGAGTTTGTCTGAATTGGCTTCACCATACTGAAAGGCTTTTACATTCATTGGTTCTCCTGAAACAAATTCTGCGATAAAATCTGCTCCGCCTTCTGTTAAAGCTTGTTTTAATAAAGTTTCTCCACCTTTATTATTTTGCTGAAAATGGATCATTTCATGAACAATAAGCGGTACTACTCCATCCAGGTTTTTAAACAATTCAGTTCCTATTGAAATTCCTTCATTGGAAGAATTCCCTCCTGTATTCATTCTTCCATAAACGAAATATACGGTTGAGAATTTAGCATTTGGGTACCAATATTTTAAAGCGCTGTAACTCGCCTTTAGTTTTTTATCTTTTGCCCCGATTCCATTTAATACATTTCTGGTTTTAAGATATTCTTCCTTATTCTTTTTCACTGTTGCATATAGAGAATCTGCATTAATGATTCTATTCTTTATGAAACTTTTCACTCCCGGTGAACCGTTTTCTATGTATTCTACAAAAGGATTGGTAGATGACGTTTCCATTTTATCAAAGGCTTTCCAGAAGTTCTGTGCATCTTTTGTTTCTAAAATAGCCCCTAAAGGGTCTGTGGAAAAACCTGTTTGTGCATTTGTAATCCCAAAAGCCAAAAGTAAGGCTGCAAGAAGATTGGTTTTCATATTAGTTTTTAAGTTAAATATCAAAAAATGAAAAACGTAAATTCAATAAGGTTTATTATAATTTCGAAAATTTTTACCCTATAAATCCATAATTCTTTTTTAATTTTGCGGTATGGACTTACGTGATCAATTGAAGAATCTTTTTCCTGAACATGAAGAGCAGGATTTTGAAATGCCTGAAGAAGAATTCAAGCAGAAAGAGCCTTTGGTATGCAAATTTGAGAAGAAAGGAAGAAATGGCAAGCCTGTAACGATTGTTGAAGGCTGGGAAGGTAGTGAAGAAGACCTAAAAAAAATCTCAAAGAAAATAAAAACCACCTTAGGAATAGGCGGTTCTGAAAAGGATGGAACGATTATCATTCAGGGAGACAACCGTGATAAAATAATGGCTATCCTTAAAGATATGGGTTATAAAACCAAACGAGTTGGCGGGTAGGTCTAGAAATAAACCTGGGTCTCCGGCAGTAAGGCTTTTAATTTTTCAATTTTAGATTTTTCTATAGGATTTCCTGTAAGGATCAAGGTTTTCAGATTTTTAAGCTGACTGATTTCTACAGGAATATCTTTCAAACTATTGTTGGCCAGATTCATGCTGACAACCTTCTTTAATCCTTTTATACTTGGCGAAATCTCCGTGATATTGTTATCACTGGCATTCAGAAATTCAAGCTCCTGGGCTTTAAAAAGGTTTTTGGGAAGCTGGGTCATTGCGTTCTGCTGCAGTTCAAGATATTTTAAATTCCTGGGAAATGACAAGTTCCCCATGTCATTGATCTGGTTATTGGCTAGATTTAAAAATTTTAAGTTCTTGATCTGGTACAGTCTGTCTGTAATAAAACTAATCTGATTTCCTTCCAGGTTAATCTCCTGCAATCCTGGAATTTCCATAAGTGCTTCCGGAAAAACATTCAGGTTATTGGCATCAAAATGAACAGCTTTAAGGTTTTGAAGTTTTGCAACATTAGGATTGATGTTAGTCAGACTATTTAAATTCATGGAAAATGTTGTCAGCTTTTTAAGCTCACTTATTTCATCGGGAATATATTTGATGCTGTTTTCATTTACATTTAAAAATTCCAGTTCTTTGAGTGCAAATAATTCCTGATCCATCTTTTCTAGCTTATTGGCCATTATATTCAAAAAGAATATCGAATTCAATTTTACAATCTGAGGGGGAAGATTGAACAATCCTTTTTCTCTGAAACTCATGCTATAAACAGTATTTTTACTATTTAAGGCATCTTCGATATTCGTAAAAGTAGGATATTTAACCGGATCAATTTGAGCATTGATCTGGGCTAATGAAAAAACAGAGATAAATAGGATAACCTTTTTCATAGGAAGATGTTTATCGTTTTTTTGGTCATATACAATCGCGTCATTTTGATTTGCAAATGATAGCGATTTCATCAAAGAAAATGTCTGCCAGCAACAAAAAGCTACCAGCAGACAAGAATTATAAATAATTTATTTCTTTAAAAGTTTTACCGTTTTCTGGAATCCTCCTTCTGCTTCAATATTAAGAATTAAAACACGAGATCCTTCCAATTGCTGTGTAAAGTCTAGGTCTAAAGCTTTGTTAGTGCCATTAAACTTCTTGGTAAAGACAATTTTACCATCCATACTGTAAGCCGTTACTGAAATATCTTTCAATCCTTTTGGTGAATTGATCTTCACAATTCCGGAAGTAGGATTTGGTGCTACTGTTACTGTATTTTCTGCTATTGTATTTTCCCCTGTCCCTAAAGAACCTTGTGTTCCTAGGTTTCCTTTAAGAGCAATAACTACTGTAGCAGATTTTCCTCTGTAGTCAATCGTATTTCCTGTAGCATCAACATCTGTAGAAATGGTAGCATCAGGGTGCTGAATAGAGAAGAATCCAAATTTATGATCAGGTGTAAATGTTAATCCTGTAGGCTCAGATCCTGCCGGCATCGATGCAAATAGTCTTACTTTAGGATTTGCTTGTGTATGATCCGGAGCAATTACCCAGATATAGTTTTTACCACCATCCTGAAGTACCCAAAGGTTTCCAAGCTCATCAAAGGTAAGGTTATCATTTCCATCTGCCCATGCTTCAGATTTCATTCCTTGAGGGGTATCAAATGAATATACTGTAGATCCTCCACCTACGAAAGTTTCTACTTGTGAGGCTGTTGTTCCATCATCTTTTAAACGATAAACTCTATCCAGTCCTTTTGAGGTAAAATAAATTTTACCGTCTAGTGGACTGATATCTACATCCTCAATTCCATTAAATCTCGTTCCCCCTAATGTTTTAGCTGCATTATTGGTATTGTTCTGATCTGCCTGGGTTTTATTCGGAACCTGAATCCATGTTGCTGTTGTTCCTGCCGGATCACCAGCTGCAGTTAATCCTTGGTCTAACTTCAATACATAAAGATTTCCTGAAGAAAGGTTATTAGGTACATCCATCACATATTTATATACCATGTGAGTTCCTCCATCTTCTCCATAATAAGCAACAGTTCCGGCATTATTAATGACTACATTTTCATGATTCATAATTCCCATCTGCCAAAGTTTACCTTTAGAACCATCTGCATTTTTAGATATCACCTGAGCTGTTGCAGGGTCAATTTCTACAAGCCATCCATAATCTTTGTATCCATCACCATTCGTGTCGTTAGCTGTTACCGATTCTTCTGCTGTTACTACAGTTCCCCATGGAGTAATTCCTCCTGAACAGTTTCTGATTGTTTGTACCAAGCTAGGATCAGAAAAACTTACCGCTCTTGATCTTGTCAACTGCCAAAGTTTTGTAGAAGCATTGTAATTGACCTCAGCCATGGTAACACCTCCTGGATTCGTTTCGTGATTTACGGAAAGATAGCCGTTTGTACTGCTACCGGATTTGGCAACATAGCCCGTAAAGTCGTTTTGGCCACCTACTAAGCCGCCACCTTCAGTATAATTATCACCTTCTTTTAAAATAAGCTGATATTTGTGTTCTGCAGGGATGATTAGTTTACCTGTCTGTGCGGTAGGAACAATAGAGGTAAAACAACTGATATGAGTACCATCACATGCAAGAGGTGTTGGAGTGGTATTTCCTGTTGTTTTCAGATAGGCATCAATTCTAAGATCTGAACTGCTTACACTTCTATTATGCAATTCAATAGAAATTCTATTCACTCCGTTTACAAATTTTGATTTTGGAATAGAGAAAATATTATATACATTTTCTGCTGGCCCATCAATGATTGTACTTGCTAAAGTATTGAATGTAATTGTTCCTGCAGGCATATTATCTCTTACGACTTCCTCTCCGTTAAGATAAACTACAATACCGTCGTCTCTCATTACTCCAAGTTCTACATTGTCTGAAAGAGTTGCTAAATTGACAGTAATATCTTTAGCAAAGTAAGCTGTAATCAACCCAGTGGTTCCGGAGTGGATTGTAGTGGCAACAGGATCTCCATATCCCAATGGGCTATTACCCACAGGCCATGAAGAGATGTCATAATTTTTAGTTTTCCATGCATCAGGTTGTGCCTGATCAAGATCTTGATAACTCCAAGATGTACCCTTATCAAAAATAAGGGTCTGCGCATGGATGCCAGAAGTGGCAAATAGAGCCAAAGCTCCAATTGTTAGTAGTTGTTTTTTCATTTCAATTTCGATTTATTAGACCTTGCAAAACTATTTTTAAAAGGCTATGTTTCTGTTAATAGGACTTTAAATATGGACAGAAGAATGTTAATTAATTTAAAACCTAATGTTAAGGGGATTAAGTTTTTGTTAAATGCGGTACGGGGTGCGGGATTCGGGATTCGGAGTACGAGGTGCGAGGTGCGAGATGCGGGGTGCGGGGTGCGAAAATATCATCGAAGATTATTTGTTTCTGAAATATTATAAATTGTTTTCAGCCCATACATCTTGAGACTTTGTAACTCAAATCCTAGAACTCTAATCTCAAATAAAAAAACATCATTCCTACCTCAACCGCTCATCTCGCAACTCGCAACTCAAATCCTAGAACTCAAAACTCTAATCTTAAATGAAACAATTTCATTCCTACCTCAACCGCTCACCACGAATCTCGAATCCCGAACCCCGAACCTCACATCCCAAAACGCTCATCTTAAATAAAAAAACGTCATTCCAACCTCAACCGTTCACCACGAACCACGAACCTCGAATCCCGAACCCCGAACCTCACATCCCAAAACGCTCATCTTAAATAAAAAAACGTCATTCCTACCTCAACCGTTCACCACGAACCTCGAATCTCGAATCCCGAACCACGAATCCCGCAACTCGCCTACTTAGCTTTACTCACATCAGTAAGAGCATTCAAAAAGGCAATAATCTGATTCATCTCTGTCTGGGTAAGATTTAATTTATCCGGTGCCAGCGTCTGGTCTTTCATCTTTAATCCCAATCCTTCCCCACCACCTTCATTATAAAAATCCAAAACTTCTTCTAAAGTATTAAAAGCTCCATTATGGAAATATGGTTTGGTAAGAGCAATATTTCGAACTGTAACTGTTTTGAATGAATAGTCATAAATCCAGGATTTTTCCTTTTTCACCGGGCTCTTTCCTCTCCCAAGATCCTTATCAAGTTCTACAGGGAGCTGTTTAATAGGTTTTGTAGTAACTCCAAGTACTTCAGATTCATTTTCATTAAAAAATGGCGGCACTAAGCCTGAGAAATGCGGAGCAAAATGGCAGGTTGCACAATTGGCTTTTCCCATAAACAAATTGAAACCTTTTTTCACGTCTTCCGAAACATTCTTTTCATTTCTCATAAAACGATCAAAGTCGCTATCGAAAGAATATAAGGAGGCAACATAAGAACTTAATGCTTTTGAAAAGTTCTCTTTATTAATATTCCCATCTTTAAAAGCCACACGGAATGCTTTTTTATATTCTGGCTTTGTTTTTAGCTTTTGGATAATGCTTTCGTAACTTGTATTAAATTCATCTTCGTTATAAATCACGTGTTCGGCCTGTTGTTCAAGATAAAAAGCTCGCAAGTCGTAGAAAAATCTTTTTGCAAAAACAGCATTATATAAGGTGGGTGAATTTCTCAGCACTGTTTTTCCTTCTACATTACTTTGGGATTTGGCTTTAAGGTCTGTGAAAGCATTTTCCTGAAGGTGACAGCTAGCACAACTCATCTTTTTGTTACCACTTAAATTCTGATCATAGAAAATTGATTTTCCAAGATTCCGAAGATTTTGATTATCTTCTGAAGATTTCAGTAAGGTATAGAAATAGGGATCTAAAAAATCACTACTGAAAAGGGTTTTATTATTGACATTCCATCCTGAAAATTCTTTCAGATCATCAGTTCTTCCATCCCACTTTCCTAACTCTTCATACAAAGGCTGAATGTATTTTTTATAAAACTCAATACGATCAAAGGTTTCAAAGTCTTTATTTTTCGAAAGATATCCGATAGCTTCCGCTAAGATCTGATCTGCCTTTTGGGTATGATAGTTTTTGAAATAAGGATCATCATTGATGTATTTTTTCATCCCTGCAAAGGCATGGCTGGCTTCTTCAGAAATATTCAGTGAACCAGGGGTATCAAAACCTGTTACTCCTAGGGAATATATTCTGATTAATTCTATACGCAAAGGTAAAGTCTTGTTATTTCCTTTACTTAATCCGTTTTTCATAGCACTGAGATAGAAGCTTGAATAGCTGTTGTATAAAAAATCGGTAATGGTTTTGATCTTTTCTTTTTCATCTTCAGCTTCTTCGGAAAATATCAATTCATCCAGAACCTGTAATCCTTTAGGAGGAATTGTATACGCTGATGTTCCTGCAGCTTCAATATGAAATAAAGGAGCAGCATTGAGATCGGTTTTGGTAAATTCCGGATAATAATAAGCTATATAGAATTCTATTTCTTTAAATGAATTTCTTGTACTTTTCAATGATGTTTGTAATTCTTCAAGCGAAATAAGGCCTTCAGAAAACTTTCGAACATCCGACTTCAACTGCTCAAGCTTGCCCTTAAAATCAGTTAACCCTTTATTAATAAATGTATTTTCACTTTCTTTGCCTCTGTAAACAGGATTAAAAGACATTACTGCAAATCCTATCAAAAGGATGACAACAAGCAGTGGATAAGATCTCATGGATTTTTAGCGGCAAAGCTATTAATATGATGTTATCTCAATTTTAATAACAGATTAAATAATGTTTATATTTCTGATACAATAATTTTTACTAATTTTAAACCCCGAAATCAGATTCATTATTCTTAAAAACGGTTTATTCTAAATACCGGCAAAATAATGGCGAGAGGTTATTGGGAGAGGATTTTTTTAATTAAATTCAATACATCAAAACTAAAATAGGAGTATGAAAACAAAATTATTGTTTGCAGTTACGGCAAGTTTCCTTTCGCTAACAGCATTTTCACAAAAGAAAAAGGCCGCAACACAACCTGTAAAACAACAGGAAATGGCTATATATGCAGAGAAAAAAGGAAATGATTATTATCTGATCCGCCTGGAACAGGATAAACCAGTCCCTAATGTTTATGTATATTCCAATGGGGTAACCAAACCCTATAAAAATTATGCAGAACTTAAAGATGTAGTCATGGAATTTCCGGGAATGATGTCTTCCAATAACTCAACCAAAGAAGAGCTGGTTTCTGTTCTTAAAAAAGATGATCATTTCTATGAGGTCACTTCACAAAGAAAAGATCCTAATAATTTTGAAAAAACAGTTGTTACAGTATATGAAGTAATGGGTGGTCAGAAAAGGATTGTTGAGGAATATGATTCTATTTATCAACTTATGGCTTCGCCTTATAAAGAAGCAATTTTCATTAATTAAAAAAACAAAAAATATAAATTATGCTAAACAAACTTGCTGCTTCAGAACTTATTCTGAATGAAGACGGAAGTGTATACCACTTGAATCTTTTACCTGAAGATATTGCTGATAAAATCATCCTTGTGGGTGATCCGGACAGAGTGGCAAAGGTTTCAAAATACTTTGATACCGTAGAAATCAAAAAAAACAAAAGAGAATTTTACACCCATACAGGAACTCTTCGTGGGGAGAGAATCACTGTAATGTCTACTGGTATCGGAACTGAGAACATCGATATCGTAATGAACGAACTGGATGCTCTTGTTAACATTGATCTTAAAAATAAAGAGTTCAAAACTGAGCACAAAGCGCTTGAATTATTCCGTATGGGAACTTGTGGAAGTGTAAATCCTGATGTACAGGTTGATAATATGCTTGTTACCCAAAACGTAGTGGGATTAGATGGCTTAATGCACTTCTATCAGGACTATAACTTTGAGAATGAGTTTTCAAAAAGCTTCATGGAAAGATTCCCTTATGAGAAAATCAAGCCTATGCTTTACTTCTCAGACTGGGCAGAAGAAATGGGTGAATATTACAAAGATGCCAAATACCATGGAAATACAGCTACTTTCCCAGGATTCTATGCTCCACAGGGAAGACAGCTTCGTCTAAAAGCAGTAGATGATAAGTTCCTTGAAACATTGAATGACCTTGGGGTTACCAACTTTGAAATGGAAACATCTGCTATCTATGCATTTTCAAAACTACTAGGTCACAAAGCAATTACCGTAAATAACGTAGTGGCTAACAGAAGACGTGGAGAGTTCTCTACAGACCACCACAATTCTGAAAAGAATCTGATTACTTGGGTTCTTGACAGAATTATTAAATAAGATAAATAGTACAATCTATCTCTATAAAAAGCCTTTGGAATTTTTTCCAGAGGCTTTTTTATAGGTTTTGGCTAAAGCCAATGGATTGGATATGAATTTAAAAGACGGGCTAAAGCCCGTCTCTATTGATGATTTTATTGTCTATGAATAAAAAACAGTCACGCAGATTTTGCTGATGATGCAGATTTTTTAAACCATTAAGCTGACATTAATGTTGTAAGCATATTAAGAAGACCTTTACTTGAAGAAATGTTATCTTAAAGATCTATTTGAGTTTCTTAATGAGACATTTTTTACTGGTTCAAATGGAATTCCCTAGGATCAGGATATTGAAAAATATAGCCTAATTCTGCAACCAATTTTGAAGATAAAATTTTCTTACCCTTAACTTCTTCTCGCTCTTCCCTATTTTCTAGATTTTTCTGAGCATTGATAACCTGAGCTTTTGACGGATGTAATAAAGTCGTTACATTATACAGACACTTCTCCGTTCCATTTTCGATCATTTTTAAGATAATACCGGCAATATCCTTGTAATGGATATGATTAACAGCAAAATCAAGATTGCTGACATTATAGTTCTTAAGAAGTCTGTTGTCTCCCATAAGGCCACCCAGTCTCAGGATATTCACCTGTGGATATTTATTTTTTACCATTCTCTCCCCTGAAATTTTTTCAACAGGAACATCAATTTCGGTAAACTCTTTTTCTGTATCCGGATAAACGCCGGTAGAGCTCATTAAAAACATTTGTCCTTTAAAATCTCCGATAAAAGAGCATAAATTCTGAATTCTATTGTACAAAGAACTTACACAACAGCTTTTCTCTGATATTGGTATGGTAATTATTAAAACATCAAGGCTTTCCAAAACATTCCATCGGGGATACGGATCAGCAAGTTGATAATCCGGAAAACTGGCAACTACTGTTTGAATTCCTTTCCCCTTCAATTCCTCTGCTTTTTCTTGGGTAGTGGTTGTAACGTATAGAGAATATTTTTCGGATAATGAAGCCGCAATTCTGGTTCCCAGCCATCCACACCCTATGATCCCAATATTTTTCATATTTTGGAGTTAGATTGTGTTGATAATATTTCATCCAGACCGGACATAAGTTGTTTCTTTTTTTTCATATCAAGATGAAAACAACGCTGAACTGATCCCGGGACATGTTTTGCCTTCTCCTTAAGAGCTTTTCCATTTTCAGTAAGACTAATAAGGACTACTCTCTCATCATTCTTACTTCGGATTCTGTTGACAAGATTGTTTTTTTCCATTCGTTTTAATAAAGGAGTTAATGTTCCGTTATCCAGATAAAGATGTTCTCCAATTTTTCCGATATTCATTTCACCGTTTTCCCATAGTACAAGCATTACCAGATATTGTGGATAGGTTAATGAAATTTCATCCAGGTAAGGTTTATATATTCCTGTAATATATCTTGAAACCGCATAGGTTTTAAAGCATAAATGTTCCGACAGAGCAATCATAGTTTATTTTATAAAGGCAAAAATACTCATTTTATTTTGTGCACAATATTTTTGTTTCAAATATTATTACTCATTCAACTTGGAAGTTTAAATACCTATTCGCTACACTTTTAGGATATACCTCCTATTTTCTTGATTACCTGGAAAAGTCAGATAGAGGTTATAACGAAATAAAGTCTCGATAGTCTGGCTCAAAAAAGTTTTACTAAGAAGTCTGATGATTCCCGTTTCCTTTATGATCTTTCAGATCTATTTGGGGCGTTGCGGCTTCTATTTTACATACACAACAATAAAAAAGACCTCCAAAACTGGAGGTCTCTAACACCATATCAACTATAATAAAACTTATTATCACGTTTAAAATTCATTAATCATCACATAAAAGTGGCCTGAGTTCAGACTATTGGCACTTCCTGAGATATTGGTAAGATTAATAACAATAGTGGAAGTGGAAGTCATTCTTGGATTAGAAATCGAAAATGTTGAATTCCCAGCAAAATCTCCAGCCGGAGATACTACAACTACAGCTCTTGTAGAACCCGGTTGATATCCGGAAGGAACTGCAATTTCAAGTGTTGTAGATTTTCCCGGAGGTATATTATTGATGGAAATTCCAGGCCATACTTCAAAACTGATTTGGTTTTTCTGTACACTGCCTTTTTCACCAAGTTTATACTGTCCGTTTACATCTAATCTTGCAGATGTATTGGGAGCCCCCGTGCCAATGCCTACATTCGCATTATTATTCCCCAGCACTATAGCATTGGCTTGTGAGGTAGTTGCTCCATATCCTATGGCAGTAGAAAATTGCCCTAGAGCATTTGCTCCTGAACCTACTGCTGTAGAGTTTTCTTTATTGGTAACAGCATTATATCCTAAAGCTGTTTCACTATTTGTATTTGTCTTCGCATTATATCCTATAGCAATTGATTGAAACCCTCCTGCTAAAGCATTATTTCCAATCGCTGTGGATTCATTTTTACTAGTTTGAGCATTATAACCAATGGCTGTTGATTTAAAAGCTCCCGCCGTTGATTTATTTCCAATGGCCAATGCATCATTTGCAGAAACTGCTGCTGCACTACCAATTGAAATTCCCTGAAATGCAGAGCTTGAACTTCCGATTGCAATTCCGTTCTGACCAGCATTAGCACCTAATCCGAAGCTTACAGAATTATCTACTCCTAATCTTCCTGCTGTAGCAGCATTTACTTTGAAGATCAGGTCATCCATTGTTTTCGTTCCTAATGATAAAGCAGTATTGGCCCCACTATAAGTTCCGGCATTCTCACCTATTGTATTCCATCCGGTGCCATCATTTCCTTTATTAGTATTGGCAGACGTTGAAAGTTTATTCCATTTAGAAGCAAACCAATAATAAAATCCAGCTTCTGTTAATCCAGCTTTTCCGTTATTCCATACAATCAGCCCATCTGCGGGAGAAGGTACTGTAATTACATCTGTATCTGAGTTCAGAGCAATGCTTGGAAGAAGCACTCCTTTGTCTTTAGCATTTACATGGAGCATTGCAGAAGGATCCGGACTTGGTAACCCAATCCCAATCTGCGCATATGTAAAGACAACAAACAGTAAAAAGAGAAGACTAAATCTTAATTTATAATTTCTTTGCATCACCTATGTTTTTGGAGGTGCAAATATACAAATTTTATAACAAATACCTAATTTTATTGAAAATACAATAATTAAAACACAATATTGTGAGTAAAAGCTATTATACTCACATATAAATGAAAAATCATCTAATTAACAACCAATTAATACTTCTTTATCCATTAGCATTTAGTGAATTAATTGGATACAACACTCATAATCAGAACTTATATAATTAATAAAAAACATCACTAAAAATTGAATAAAAAACAACACATCACTTTCTAATGAAACAAGTTTCTATATGATCATTTACCATTCCTGTTGCCTGCATGTGAGCATAAATCACTGTGGAACCCACGAATTTAAATCCTCTTTTTTTCAAATCTTTGGATATGGTATCAGAGATTTCTGTAGTTGCCGGTACTTCAGATAATGCTTTAGGATTATTATCAATAGGAACTCCACCTATAAATCCCCAGATATATTTTGAAAAGCTTCCAAATTCTTTCTGAACCTCTATAAATTTCTGAGCATTGGTTATTGTTGATAATATTTTAAGCTTATTCCTTATAATTCCGGGATTATTCATCAACTCATCAATTTTTTGTTCAGGATAAACCGCTATTTTATTATAATCAAAATGATCAAAAGCTTTTCTGAAGTTATCTCTTTTTGAAAGAATAGTGTACCAGCTTAAACCAGCCTGAAAGCTTTCAAGAATAAGAAATTCAAAGATCGTTTCGTCATCATAAACAGGCCTTCCCCATTCTTCGTCATGATATCTTCTATAGAGATCATCTTTTTCGCACCATCCACAACGTATTTTTTCCATAATTATCATATTTTGTAAGATAAAGGTAAGATTGATTTACAAAATCATAACAAAATATTATGAAAAGTTTAACAGAGTCATATAATTTTAGGAATGGTTATTGTTTATTCAATACTACCAAACCAAATTTATAGTATTATGAACAATTCAGATTATAACAAAGCGGAAAATGCGGTAAACAATGTAGAAAATTCTTTACAGAATGCAACGGAGAAAGCCAAATGGAAAATCAATGAATTGGCAGACAGAGCCAAGGACTATATTAATGAAAAGAGGAATAATGATGAAGAAGCCCAACAGGAAGACTGGCTAGACAGGGTAAAAGCTAATGTAACCGATGCATGGGAAGACATTAAGGATAAAGCAGATGAAGCTTGGGAAAAAACTAAGGATGCGGCAGAGGATGTGAAGGCAGAATGGAACAAGAAAACCAATTAAAATTTCAGTCATATAAATATTTTCAAGAAAATGGGGTCTTATAATTGATAAGGCTCCATTTTTATTATGTCATAACCACAATTATTGCTACATTTGTATTTCAATAAACATTAAAAAATTATGTCATACGGTTTACTTAAAGGCAAAAAGGGAATTATATTTGGAGCCCTTAATGAACAATCTATCGCATGGAAAGTTGCTGAGAGATGTCATGAGGAAGGTGCAGAATTCATCTTATCTAACGCTCCTATCGCTTTGAGAATGGGAGAACTTAATGGTTTAGCCGAAAAAACAGGTTCTGAAGTTATAGGTGCAGATGCTACTTCTATTGAAGATCTTGAAAAACTTTTTGATGCTGCGGTTGCAAAATTTGGTAAAATCGACTTCATCCTTCATTCCATCGGAATGTCTATCAATGTAAGAAAAGGAAAACATTATACAGAAATGAACTACGATTGGTTGGAAAAAGGCTGGGATATTTCAGCGGTTTCTTTCCATAAAGTAATGCGTGTGGCTTGGGAGAAAGATTGTATGAATGAATGGGGAAGCATTTTGGCGCTTACTTATATTGCAGCTCAAAGAACATTCCCAGACTACAATGATATGTCTGACAACAAAGCGTATCTTGAAAGCATTGCAAGAACTTTCGGAAACTATTGGGGGGAAAGAAAAGTACGTGTAAACACTGTTTCTCAGTCTCCAACAATGACTACTGCAGGTAGTGGTGTAAAAGGTTTCGGAGGATTCCTTGGTTATGCTGAAGATATGTCTCCACTAGGAAATGCTACAGCTCTTGAATGTGCAGACTATTGTGTAACTCTATTCTCTGATCTTACTAAAAAAGTAACAATGCAGAATCTTTTCCACGATGGAGGTTTCAGCAGTTCAGGAGTTACTCAGAGAGTGATTAGTAAATATGATGCTGAATAATAACAGTATTTAGTATAAGATAAAAAGAATCGGCGGCCTCTTCGAGGCCGCCGATTCTTTTTAAAATAACGTTAATATGATGTTATAAAATTACGGTTTGTATAGAGTGTGCCGGAGCATTCAGCTTGGCAGCCATCCCTTCAATCCAAAGATTGGTTTCAATATCATTGTCTGAATCATTCATGATTACTGTTACCAGCTGTCCGTTTTCATTCATGAAAGCTGAAGAAGTTAAAGCAGCTCTGTTGGAAGAAGAACCTATTCTTTGGGCATTAGGTTTAATATACTTTGAAACGTGTCCGATATAGTAATATTCATAAGTATAAAACACCTCTCCTGTTTTGGTATCTGCAATAATTGGTGCAAAACAGAAGTTTCCTTTATGGTTAGGGCCTCCGGTTTCATCCAGAAGAATATTCCAGTCCGTCCATAAAGCATTTCCTTTATTGAAATCGTTCAACATATTCTTACTGTATAGCTCACCAAGGCTTACATCATAGATTCTGTCCATAGTGAATTGTTCTTTACAGCCTTCTGTAAAAGCAAGGAATTTATCTGGAAAAGCTCTATGCGTTTCTGCCAGGTTATCAAACAGCTGGGTTTTATTATTCCAGGTTTCATACCAGTGATAACCGATTCCACTCGCATATTTAGAAGTTTCCGGATCACTAAGTGTGGTTGTAGCTCTTTGATAGATTAAGTCTCTGTTGTGATCCCAGATCATTACCTTTTTATCTTTATAGCCGTTTTTCCATAAAGTTGGCCCCAGATTATTCTTCAGGAACTCTCCTTCTTCTTCCGCTGTATAGATACATGATTCCCAGGATTGTGTAGCCATAGGTTCATTCTGAACGGTTAATCCCCAAACATTAATTCCTCTCTTTTCGTATTCTTTAATGAATTTAATATAATAATCTGCCCAGGTCTGATAGTATTGGTTTTCCAATCTTCCGCCTTTATATAAACTCTTGTTTGATTTCATCCAGGCTGGTGGACTCCATGGAGAGAAATAAAAGGTAAAACTGTTTCCAATTGCTTTTTGAGCTTCCTTAATCAGTGGAATCTTATACTTCTCATCGTGAGCAACATTGAATGTTTTCAAAGAGATATCATTATCTGCTACATAGGTATAAGAATCACTGGAGAAGTCACAGGAATTCATATTGGTACGAACCACAGTGTAGCCCAGCCCATTCTTTCCGAAATATGCTTCCAGAATTTCTTGCTGTTTATTTTTTGGCATTTTGTAGAAAGTTTCTGCAGAAGCATCTGTAATAGCCCCTCCAATTCCGATGAGTTTTTGATATTTAAAATGAGGAGCAACAAAAATACAGGCTTCCGTCTCTTTTGGCTGACCAAACTGCTCAAATTTTACAGCCCCTTTGTCTGCCATCCTTTCATTGACCTTAGAATTGGTCAAAATTACCTTAGCTGTTTTTCCTTCATGCTTTTTCCAATAATTCTGAGCATTGACATTGATGGCAATACCGATTACAAAACAACTTACGATTAGTTTTCTCATGATTTTTTTGTTTGTGGACTAAAACGTCCTCTTTTTCATTATCTATTTTGATAGACTCTTACATAGTCTATATAATACTTTTGTGGAAAGATGCCGTCATCTATTCCTTCTTTTCCACCCCATAAACCTCCAACGGCAAGATTTAAAATGATAAAATAAGGTTGGTCAAAAGGCCATGCCTCTTTGGTTTTTTCTCTGTTTTCATAGGTAAAGAACTTCTTATCATCAATATAAACATCAATTTTTTCGGGTGTCCAATCAGCTTTATACACATGGAATCTTTCACTTACATCTTTTACAATCAGCGTATCTGTTTTTTGATTTCCCTGGATATGATTGTATTTCTTTGTGTGTACTGAAGCGTGAATAAATCCTTGATTAAATCCAACATGTTCCATAATATCAAGCTCTCCATCATCCGGCCATTTTTTCATATTTTCGCTCATCATCCAGATGGCTGGCCAGGTTCCTTTACCTTTCGGGAGCTTTGCCCGTACTTCTACTGTTCCATATTGAAAAGAAAATTTTCCTTTGGTTAAGAGCCTTGCTGAAGTATATTTATTTTTTTCCCAATTTTCTTTTCGGGCTTCAATGATAAGGTTTCCATTTTCCATCCGGGCATTTTCCAGTCTGCTTTTTGTATAAAACTGTGCTTCTTCATTTCCAAATCCATTTCCTCCTGTATCATAGTTCCATTTTAAAGAATCAGGAAGTCCTTTTCCATTAAATTCGTCACTCCAAATCAGCTTCTTACCAGAATCAACTTTAGTAGAAACACAATTTATTACTGATAAAACGGCTATTGCAGCTATACAAAGCTGAATTATTTTTTGGGGTCTTAAACTCATACAATGTTTATGGGCATTATATTTTTATTAAAGTCTTTTTTAATATCTTGATATTGAAGAGGATTAAATCTCACTCTTGTTCAATTTATTTTGTCCAATTAATTCTTTTGGTTTGTACATCCTGAGAATTAGTTCCTATCATAATATCAAACTCACCCGCTTCCCAGTCAAAATTAAGTTCGTCATCAAAAAATTTCAAATCTTCCGGAGTTAGTGTAAATTCTACCTTTTTGGCTTCTCCTTTTTTAATAATTATTTTTTTAAAACCTTTCAGGTCTTTTACAGGTCTTACTACTTTCCCAAAAAGATCTCTTATATAAAGCTGTACCACTTCCTCACCATCATATTTTCCAGTATTGGAAACTGTAACATTGATGACTAATCTCTGATTTCCTTTGAGGTTTTCAGAACTCAATATCATATTGGAATAGGTAAAATTTGTATAACTTAACCCAAATCCAAATGGGAATTTCGGATCATTGTCAAGATCAATATATGCTGAAACATAATTTCTGTCTGTATTATTTTTTGCAGGTCTGCCCGTATTGTAGTGATTATAATACACCGGGATCTGCCCTTCAGTTCTTGGAAAAGTCATTGGAAGCTTTCCACCCGGGTTTACGGTTCCAAACAGAATATCGGCAATAGAGTTTCCAGCTTCCGTTCCTAGCCACCAGGTATAAATAATAGCTGGAATATGGTCTGCCGCCCAGTTAAAAACCAAAGGTCTCCCTGCATTAATCATAAGGACAATCGGTTTTCCTGTTTTGGCAATTTCTTTTAACAAATCTTCCTGCACCCCGGAAAAGCCAATATTACTTCGGCTTTTTGCTTCACCACTCATTGCATGTCCTTCTCCTAAAGTCATAATCACCACATCTGCTTTTTTGGCGGTTTCTACAGCCTCTGCAAACATCGTTTTGTCCTGATCATCAACATTACAGCCTTTTGCATATAATAAGGTAGAATTTTTATCGAGTTGATTTTTAATTCCATCAAATTGTGAAACAATTCTTTGGGTATCATCTTTAAAAGCAATAGACCAAAATCCATGATTAGCTACCGTTTCCTTTCCAAACGGCCCAATCAAAGCAACTGTCTTTATTGTTTTTGAAAGCGGAAGAATATTGTCTTTATTTTTAAGAAGAACGATACTTTTAGATCCGAACGCCCTTCCGAATTTCCTATTTTCCTGGTTATCAAATTGTTTTTTCTGTCTTTTTTCATTACTGAATCGGTAAGGATCGTCGAAAAGCCCCATCTCGAATTTTTTGGTTAAAATTCTTCCTGTGGCATCATCCACGAGTTTAGCATCTACTTTTCCTTCTTTAGCAAGTTTCGGAAGTTCTGCCATATACACTCTACTTTCCATATCCATATCACTGCCTCCCTGTATCGCTTTTTCAGCAGCCTCTGCACCATCTTTTGCATATCCGTGAGGAATCATTTCTCCAATACTTCCCCAATCTGAAACCACAAAACCTTTATAATTCCATTTTTCTTTTAATAAATTTCTTTGGATATATTGATTGGCTGTGGCGGGAATTCCGTTGATATCATTGAAAGAATTCATGAATGTAGCTACTCCTGCTTCTGCAGCAGCTTTGAAGGGCGGAAGGTAAGTTTCGTTCAATTGTCTGAGACTCATATCAACAGAGTTATAATCTCTACCTCCTACTGCTGCACCATATGCTGCAAAATGCTTTGCACAGGCCATAACAGCATCCAGACTTCCTAATCCTTTTCCTTGGAATCCTTTAATTCTTGCTAATCCGATATAAGTTCCCAAGTATGTATCTTCTCCTGAACCTTCCATCACTCTTCCCCATCTCGGGTCTCTGGCAATATCTACCATTGGGGCAAAAGTCCAGTGAATACCATAAGCAGATGCTTCTGTAGCTGCAATTCTTTCGGATTTTTCTATCATTTCCAGATCCCAACTTGCAGCTTGTCCAATATTAACAGGAAAAGTAGTTCTGTACCCATGAATAACATCTTGTCCAAATAATAAAGGAATCTTCAATCGGGATTGCATGGCCAGTTTCTGAAACGCTCTGGTTTCTTCTGCTCCGGCAACATTCAGCATAGAGCCAACTTTTCCTTTTTTTATTTCTTCCAATACTGCAGCTGAATTAGAATGTTGAGGTCCTGTGGCATATTCAAATCCACTGTATTGTACCATCTGTCCTACTTTTTCTTCCAGTGTCATTTTAGATAAAAGATCTGCAACTCTCTGATCTATTGTTTTCTGTCCGTAGACGCTCATTCCAAATGCTGAGAATGCCAATAAGAAATAAACTCTCTTCATACTTATTCGGTTAAAAAATATAAGTTGCGGCAGATTGCCCAGGAATGTTTACTGTAGCGATCTTTCCGGCAAATTTAATATTAAAATTTTCATTTTCTTTATTATCGTTCTGAACAATCAACACTGTTTTTCCGTTGGGAGTTTTGAATGCTACTGTCGATAGATACTGGGTCTGAGTGGAAGCAATACGCTGAGAACCTGCCGGTATAAACTTAGAGGCATGTGCTACAATATAGTAAGCTACATTTCTGGTAAAGTTCTCACTGTCTGAAATGGTAATGGCACCTTTACATTCTGTACAACCACCTTCTGTATGTGGGCTATATTTAGAATCATTGGCAAGATTCCATTCCAGGGCTATTTTACTCCAATTTCTCATCGATCCGATGATCACATTCTTTGTATGCCAGTTCAGATCTTCATTAAAAGTCCCTTTTGAACCTGTCCACTGTTCAGTAAAATATAGATTTTTATCAGGGAAAGCATCATGAACTGTGCTTAATGCAGAAATATCTCCTTCGTACAAATGAAAAGCTGAACCATCAATATACTGATAGGCTTCAGAATCTTTCAGAATATCTAATGCATATTCAGGTTTATTGCAATTATGATCGTATACCACGATCTTTGTTTTGATCATATTGGTTTTAAAAACAGGCCCCAGAAACCCTTTCATAAAGTCTCTCTGCTGATTAGAGGGCATGTACAAACTCGGGTTATTTCCAGGATGTAAAGGTTCATTTTGAGGAGTTATAGCATCAATGCTAATTCCTTCTTTCTTCATTCCCTGAATATATTTTACAAAATAACGGGCATATATTCCATAAAATTCCGGCTTTAGGCTCCCCCCTTTTGATTTTCCATTATCCTTCATCCAAACTGGTGCAGACCATGGTGCAGCAATGATTTTAATTTTAGGATTGATGGCTAAAATTTCTTTTAGCATTGCAATCAGGTCTTTATCTTTTGCCAAACTGAACTTGGATAAGGAAACATCCGTCTCTCCCTCCGGAAGATCATCGTAGGAAAAAACTTCACCATCAAGATCTGAAGCTCCGATACTCAATCTCAGATAGCTGATGGAAATCGAATTTTCACCTGTTCCAAAAAGTTCATGAAGCAAAGCCTTTCTTTTAGATGGAGACAAACGATTGATTACCTCAACACTTCCGCCCGTTAATGTATATCCAAAACCATCAACATATTGAAACTTTTGAGTATCATCAATTTCAATATTTTGAAGAGTATTGGAGGTATTTACAAATCTGGTTGAAGCCTGGGATTGCATTTTGATGCTTTCGTCTCCTTTGGTAAGCCAATATTGAACTTCATTATTATTTTTCATAGCCACTGAGGCACATGATAAAGGAAAAAGTACCACACCGCAAAGCAGTGCAGTACCTTTAAAGAAACTATATAAGTTGTGAAACTTCATATTTTAGTATCCGGGATTTTGTTTTAAAGCAGTATTGGTCAATTCATTGAATGGAATGGGCAGAATTTCATTTTTACCTGCTTTAAACCCTCTTGTTCCTAGTCTCGCTGAGGCTTCTTCCCATCTGACAAGATCAAACCATCTGTGCCCTTCTCCTGCTAATTCTCTTCTTCTTTCATCTTTAATAGCTTGCATAGAAACCGGAACCGGAGCAAGTCCCACTCTTCCCCTTACAGCATCTAATAATGCCTGAGCTCTTCCACCGGCACCACCCAATGCTTCAGCCTCCATAAGATAAGTATCTGCCAATCTTATAGCAATATAGTTTTGACGGAAATTAAGCTCAGTAGGCCCCGGCAGATTAGATTTATCGGCATTCCTTGGTAAATATTTGTTTAGGAAATATCCTGTATCTCTAAAGCCTGGGGAATAAGTAATTTTCCCTTCTTCTTTTAATTTTTTAGCATTAAATATCGTAGCATTTAATCGGGGGTCTCCTTGCATAAAATTAAACAGATCATCTGTAACAGGATTAAATCCCCAACTTGCATAAAGATCAGGAGCATCATTATTAGGGACATTCGCAACTCGTCCATAAGATTTTATTCCTAGCATTACGTTGATTGAATTCCCTTCATCTTTACCAGAACCCCAAAACGGCCAATCTGCATTACTCACATTAGTATGCATTACTTCAAGCACAGATTCAGTCGTAAATTTATTATCTACCTTCCATAGATCATCAAAATTGCTTACTAATTTATATCCATACTGGCTTTCCTTACCCGGAGTACCATTTACCTGTTCAAATTGAGCTGCTGCTTCCACATTCTTCTTATCATATAAATAAATTTTGCCAAGAATAGCACGGGCTGTGCCTTGTGTGATTCTCCCTTTCTCACTAGGCCCGGATGCCTTCATCATAAGATCTGGTAAAGCAGAAACAATATCAGTTTCTATTTGTGTGTATATTTTTTTAGGGTCTTCCTGCGGAATATTATAATAATCATCTGTAAACACAACCGGCTTTAGGATAAGAGGGATATTTTTGAACATCCTCAATAGCTCAAAATAGTATAATGATCTTAGCACTTTGGCCTCCGCAATATATCTTTTTCTTATCTGATCATCCATTGTGGCATTTGGAATTCTTTCCAACAAAAGGTTAGCCTTTGCAATACCCTGATAATAGTCTTTCCAATAACTGGCAGGCATAATAATAGAGTTGATTGAATAGTTTGAGAACCCTTGAATACCAGCGCCATCCGAAGAATTCCCTCCACCTGAATAGAAATCATCAGAAGCTCCGTTAAAGAAAGTCACCATATTCTCGAAACCACCGGAATACTTTCGTAACATATCATAAGTAGCTATTAATCCTCCGAAAGCCTGTTCTTCATTCTTAAAATAGTTACTTGTATCAAAAGTTCCTGTATTCTTTACATCCTCCAGGTTTCCTTTATCACAAGATACAGCCCCAAAACTAATACCTGTTAATAATAAAACAGATACACTCTTATATATAAATCTTTTATTTTTCATTTTTTTAATCTTTAAAATTGAACACTAGCTCCGAAAATGAAAGTTCTTGCTTGTGGATAGAAAGCTCTATCTATACCAAATGTGTCTGTTCCTGCAATTTCAGGATCATATCCTGTATACTTGGTAAAAGTAACAAGATTTTCCCCCGTCACATAGAATCGGATTTTTGAAGCACCAATGGTTTTGGCTGCTTCACTCGGTAAGGTATAGCCTATCTGAACCAATTTAAGACGTAAATAATCTCCGTTCTGCAGATAATAATCAGACATTCTTGTATAGTTTTGATTATCATCATTTACGGTAAGCCTAGCTATTGTATTTGAAGTTCCTTCTCCTGTCCAACGTCCCATAATAGCAGTCTGATAATTGGCTTCCAGGATATCCAGCCTTCTGAGCCCCTGGAAAATTTTATTCCCAGCCTGCCCTTGTGCAAATACCATCAAATCAAAATTCTTATAATTCAGATTAACAGTAAGTCCAAATGTGTATTTTGGTACAGAGCTTCCCAGATTTACATAGTCTTTATCATCAATTACTCCATCACCATTCGCATCGAGTCTTTTGAAATCCCCTGGTTTTGCTTTAGGCTGAATTAATTCTCCTTTAGCATTTCGATACGCATCAATTTCTGCCTGATTCTGAAAAATTCCTAAGTTTTTATAACCATAGAAAGAACCATATGACTCACCCACTTGAAGTCTGGATACAGCTCCTAATGTTTGATAAGAAGCAAAATTTACATAAGGTCTGTTATTTTCAAGTCTGGTAATTTCATTTTTTAAATAAGCTAAATTACCATTAACTGAAAAACCAAAGTCCCCCCATTTCTTTTTGTATCCAAGGTTTACCTCCACTCCATCATTGTTCATATCCCCAATATTTCTGAACGGATTATTGATTAATCCCAAGTAACCGGGAAGCTCAACTTTTCTTAAAATATCAGTACTCTTTTTTCTATAGAGGTCAACGCTCAGATCAATGTTTCTGAAAAGCTTCATATCTGCTGCAATATTGAACTGTGAGGTTCTTTCCCACTTCAAATCAGGATTTTCAAGAGTACTTGGTGCATATCCTACTCGAATAATATTGTCTCCAAAAGTATAGTTACTTCCAGCGATCAGGAAATTGGCAAACTGGAAATCATCAATAGCATCATTACCCAGCACTCCATATCCACCTCTCAGTTTAAAGCTGTTTACCACTTTATTCTCCGGCCAAAAGCTCTCATTAGAAACATTCCACCCTAAAGACATTGCTGGAAAATTTCCCCAATGATTGTTACTTCCAAATTTGGAGGAACCATCTCTACGAATTGTTCCGGTAAAAAGGTATCTGTTATCATAGTCATAAACCACTCTTGCGAAATAAGAAGCTTTATGAGTTTGTTTTCCATCCCATGCGTTTCCTTTTCTATTTTCAGGAGAAATATCAAAGTTAAAAGATGCATCTTCCCAGTTATTGGTAGGAAGATTGGTAAACGTTGTACTTTGTCCTGACGAAATATTATACTCGTAATACCCTTGCCCAAACAAAACGTTCAGGTTATGCAATCCAAATTTATTCTGATAGGATAATGTATTTTCAGTACTCCATTCAAACTTTTTGTCAATTTGCCTGAATAAACTGTTAAAATCATTTTTATTAGCTGTACTCAGATAATTAACCGGAACAAATGCCTGATTCCCCCAATAAGAAAGTTTCCCATTCATGCTCGATTTAAAACTAATATGTTTATCAAGCTTTAACTCCGCAAATACATTAGCTATAATGTCATCAGTCCATTTAAATCTTCCTAACTGAGTTTGTCTGAAAGCCAATGGATTTGTCATCTCCTTACTTACATAAGGTGAAATTCCGTATGGATTTCCATTAGGATCTCTTACATAATTAGGATTATTGATATAATCACTGAAATTAGGCTGGCTATTAATACCATTGGTTACCACTACAGGTGTTAACGGATCAAGATTAATCGCTGAGCTTAGAGGCCCTCCAAATTCTCCGTTATCATTAACTCCTCTGGATTTTGTATGGGTATAGGCAAAAGTTTGTCCGATCGTCAAAAAGTCAAATACTTTGTGGGTAGAGTTTAATCTGGCGTTTATTCGTTTATAATTTGAGATATCTCTTAATACAATTCCTTCTTGATCATAATATCCAAAAGATGAGTAAAAAGTTGATTTATCATTTCCACCATTAATACTGAACTCATGAGATTGACGTTGTGCACTGTTGAAAATTTGCTTTTGCCAGTCTGTACCGACTCCATAAGATGAAGGATTACCCAAGAAAGGTTTCAATCCATCATTGTTATACGCTTCATTCATAATAGTGGCATATTGTGTCCCATTTAATAAATCAAGCTTTTTGGAAGCGCTTCCTACTCCAAAGAAACCATTGTAAGAAAGGTTTAGCTTTCCCTTTCGTCCTTTCTTGGTTGTAATCAAAATTACCCCTTTTGCGGCAGAAACTCCATAAATTGCAGCAGATGCTCCATCCTTAAGAATTTCCATGCTTTCAATATCAGACTGATTTAGCCAGCCGATATTGTCCACCACAATTCCATCCACCACCCATAAAGGATCATTACTTCCGGCTCCAAAACTGGTAATACCACGTACACGTACTGTAGGGGCTGTTCCCGGTTGTCCGGAATTCGAAACTACAGAAATACCTGCAGCTCTTCCCTGAAGCACTTGCTCTGGTCTCCCTGCTGTAGGAGCATCTTCGATATCAGATGCTTTAATGCTTGATATTGCTCCTGTTACATTACTCTTTTTCTGAGTTCCATAACCAATCATAACGATTTCCTCAATTTTATTCTCTTTAGAAAGCGAATCTTTCTTGGTCTGGGCGCTAAAATTAGCCGTGAAATAAAGGACGGCAACCACTCCTAAACTTCTTGATATTCTTATGTTCATATACAGTCATTGTTTTAATTCTCAAATTGAGACAATAAAAATATATTTTTTTTCACTTAATTAACATTAGATTAACAAATATTTTAATATTTCGTTTATTATTAAGGGTTAAAAGCCATATCTTCGCATCAATTATTCACAAAAAGCGATAAAAATTCAATAAAGTTAATACCCAAAATGACCGTTAAGCTTTCCAAAATTTCTCTTCCTTTAAAATTGACCTTTCTTATTTTCTCCATGGTATTAAACTGTATGGGACTTATTATACTCCAACTTGCAGATACCAATATTACCTATGGAGAACTTGGATTTTTGGAATCTTTCAAAGACCTGCCTATTGCGTTTATCTCTTTATTTGCAGTGAGCTTCATCAATAAAACAGGAACTAAAAGAGCATTGATAGCAGCTTTGGCTATTGTAGGATTTTGTTCTTGCCTGCTTCCTTTTATAGAAGAATTTTGGTTCTACAAAGTATGGTTTGCTATTATCGGAGCTTGCTTTGCCATTGGTAAAATATGTGTTTTTGGAATTATCAGGAACAATATTTCGGATGAAAAATCATTGGCAAAAACGATGAATAGTGTAGAAGCTTCCTTTATGATCGGAATATTTGTCGTAAATACAGGATTTGGATGGCTCATCTCCAGCCAGTACTCCGAATTTTGGCGATTCGGATTTTTACTCATTGCCGTATTATCTGCTATTACGATTTTTTTACTTTTAAAAACCGAAATTACAGAATCTAAGCCGCAAAACAACCAAAGCATTTTCTCAGAATTATCCGGATTTACTACACCTGTTGTCGCTTTATTTCTTGCCGTGGTTTTCTTTATTGTCTTTGTAGAACAAGGCTTTAATTCATGGCTTCCTTCTTTTTATAAGAATCATTTGAAAGTTAATTCATTTTTTGCTCTTCAGGCCACCTCCTTCCTTTCCCTTTTTTCTTATGCAGGAAGGACTGTTACTGCTAATGTCATCCGGAGATTTTCATTATCAAAATATTATATTACATGTATTTCTTTAATCATCGTATTACTCCTGATTATTTTAGGAATTCAATATTTTGATTCTGAGGATTCAAAAATAATTTTGTTTTTATTTCCGGTAATAGGATTATTTCTCTCACCACTCTACCCTGTTGTCAATTCAAAAATGATTACTGTAGTTGATAAAGAAAAAATAAATCTTTTTACCTCACTCATTGTTATTTTCTCTTCTTTGGGAAGTTCAGTGAGTTCCATTATTATGGCTTTACTTTTTGGAAACCAACTGTTAAGCTTTTATCCTTTATATATTTTATGTTCTGTAATTCTTCTTTTTGTGATTAGTTTCATATATTTTACTGTCTCAAAAAGAAAATATAGAAAATAGTTTTATTTTTACAAGCATGAAAATAAAAGACACAAAAAGTAAAGAAACGCTTCAGGAACTGATCGACACCAAAGATTTTGTTGCTCATATTTCTGTAGACTGTACGATATTTGGCTTTCACAATAACATTCTGAAAGTCCTGTTATTAAAGTATCATGATCTGGATCTATGGTCACTTCCGGGTGGTTTTGTTTTCAATGATGAAGATCTTCGGGAAGCTGCAGAGCGGGTTTTGTATGAACGAACGCATCTTAAAGATCTGTTCTTAAAACAGTTCCATACGTTTGGAAGAATCGACCGTACAGAAAATAATGTTCACCAGATCCTGCTTAGAAATAAAGGAATAGAAGTTCCTGAAGATCACTGGATCTTTCAGAGATTCATTACTGTAGGATACTGCAGCCTTATTGATTTTTCACTCACCAATACTTTTCCGGATGCTTTTAATGAAAGCTGTGAATGGTTTGAAGTTAATAATCTTCCCAAGATGGCATTTGACCATGACAGAATTATAGAAACCGGATTAGAATACCTTCGAATGAACATTAATACTGAGGTAGCAGCCAGTAATTTACTTCCTGAAAAATTTACAATGAAGGATCTACAGGCACTTTATGAAACAATTTTGGGACAAAAATTCAGAAGGAATAATTTCCAGCGAAAAATATTAAGCCTTAATATCCTTGACAGGTTAGAAAAGTTATATGACGGGTCTGCAAACAAAGCTCCTTATCTGTATAAATTCAAAACCGAGGTACACAATGCCACCAATCAGTATCCTATCTCCAATGATGAGGAGGCTTAAAATATAGATTTTATCCCTGAAATAGGAAAAATCTACATTATCTGTTTGAAAACCAGCATTTAGATAAGTTTTCAAAAAAATTTCTCAAACACCACGAAAAATGTTATTTTTAACAAAATCAAAAAATCATGTCATATTATCCTCTTACAAGCATCCCTGATTATTATGGAATTGATGCTTTACTTACTGAAGAACACAAACTGATCCGCCAATCTGTAAGAGACTGGGTTGAAAGTTATGTAATGCCGCAGATTGACCAGGCAGCACAAAATCATACTGACCTTCCTGGCCTTATGAGAGAATTAGGAAAAATCGGAGCATTAGGCCCGTATATTCCTGTTGAGTATGGTGGTTCCGGATTAGATCAGATTTCTTATGGTCTTATTATGCAGGAGTTGGAAAGAGGAGATTCAGCAGTACGCTCAGCGGCTTCAGTACAAAGCTCTTTGGTAATGTTTCCAATTAATGAGTTCGGTTCTGAAGAACAAAAAATGAAATATCTTCCGAAACTGGCTGCTGGAGAAATGATCGGTTCTTTTGGATTAACTGAGCCTAACCACGGTTCTGACCCAGGATCTATGGAAACTTATTTTAAAGATATGGGTGATCACTATCTTTTGAATGGTGCTAAAATGTGGATTACCAACTCTCCTCTTTGCGATATTGCCGTAGTATGGGCAAAAAATGAAGAAGGAAAAGTACAGGGATTAATCGTTGAAAGAGGAATGGAAGGATTCACAACTCCGGAAACACACAATAAATGGAGTTTAAGAGCTTCCAAAACAGGAGAATTGGTATTTAACGATGTAAAAGTTCCGAAAGAAAACCTCCTTCCTGGCGTTACAGGATTGAAAGGCCCATTATCTTGTCTGAATTCTGCTCGATATGGAATTTCATGGGGAGTAATCGGGGCAGCTATTGATTGCCATTGCACTGCTGTTCAGTATTCTAAAGAGAGAAAGCAGTTTGGTAAACCAATTGGTTCTTATCAGCTTCAACAGAAAAAATTGGCTGAATTCTTAACGGAGATTACAAAAGCTCAGTTATTATGTCTTCAGCTAGGAAACCTTAAAAATGCTCACAAAGCAACTCCTGCACAAATCTCGATGGCTAAACGTAACAACGTTAAAATGGCAATTGACATTGCAAGAGAATCAAGACAGATTCTTGGTGGGATGGGTATCATGGGCGAATTCCCGATGATGAGACATGCTGCCAATCTTGAGTCTGTAATTACTTATGAAGGAACTCACGACGTTCATTTGTTAATCACCGGTTTAGATATTACAGGTATCAACGCTTTCTAAGGAAAGGAAAATATAGAATTAAGAGTCTGGTCTTTGGATCAGACTCTTTTATTTTACTCACGTTTTAGAGAATTTAATATTCGATGAATAACTGTTAATGTCTTAATATTTTTGAGGAATTAATAAAAATACTACATTAACAGTAGTAAAAATCCACGATATGAAGAAAATAACAACTTTTTTGTTAGGACTCACTGCGCCTTTTTATTTCGCCCAACAGGCAGGAGACCTTATCAGTGCTGAACAAAAGCTGGACTTGACTCCCCAAGGGGTTGTTAATTTCATAGCCAATAATCTTGGTGAACAAAACGCTCCGGATTTTGTGAGTTACCTGAACGGTTTCAATGTAGGTTTAAAAGGATATAAAATAACCTATTACACCAAAAATGAAAATAATGTACTGGTAAAAGCAACGGGACTTCTGATGTATCCGAATGTTAATATGAAGCTTTCCACCGTAGTTTCAGATCATGGTACTACCGATAGCAGGCACAATGTTCCATCTAATTTCAAGGGTGCATTAACTGCCGGATTCGTAGTAGAACTTTCTTATGTACTTAATGGTTATATTTTAATGGCTCCCGACTATGTAGGGATGGGAACCGGAGATGGTGTACATCCTTATGTAGATTATGCTACTGAAGCCGGTGCAACGATCGATTTTGTTACTGCAGCCAATAAAGCATTAGCACAATTAGGCATAAAACGATATGATGAATATTTCCTGGCAGGATATTCACAAGGTGCACATGCTGCCATGTCTACATTAAAACGGTTAAGCATCTCAAATCCAAGCAATTTAAAATTCAAATATGCTTATATGGGTGATGGGCCTTATGACATGTCTGAAACCACTTTAAAGAAAGGTGTTTTGGAAAAAGATATTTACCCGTTTAGCTCATTTTTAGCCAATGTACTTCACAGCTGTAATAATACAGGATTTAAAACGTACACAAATAATATTTCAGAAGTCATTTCTGCAGAATATCTTGATCGATATAACTATCATGTTGTTCAGGATAATGGAGGATTATTATGGGGATCTTTCCTTTGGAGAAAACTATTCACAACCAATTTTGTAAATGAAGTAACCAATAATCCCAATCATAAATTCAGACAATGTCTGAAACCCAAAGATGTATACGATTGGTATAATAAAACCCCAATGACACTAGGCCATTCTACCGTTGATTTAGCCATTCCACCAGAAAACACCTCCAAAACGATTGATGTACAACGTAGCTATTATGCATGGTGGGATCTGAACAAATACAAATTAGATTCTTTTTACTGGGGGCCTATCGGACATGTGGGTGGTATTGTTCCGTTTGTTCTGGCTTCTAATGCTAAATTTAATACCTTAAGAAGCGGTGGTCTTTTTAATGAATGGGCAGCCATAGGCTCTATTTTTGGAAAACAATCGGCAAAAGAGTCTCAGGAAATTTATCCTCTGTTCTCCTCCCAGATAAAACCTGATTTTGGGAATATGCAGCTACAGGAAATCACTGATTTTAATAAAGAAAAAGCAGTAAGCAGAGCAGCTACTGACCGCACTTTATCTTCCTTAAAAGATGGAGTATATCTGTTAAAAGTATCAGAAAACAATCAGAATAAGATGCTTCCATACATTAAGAACACCCCTAAAGAAGTAGCCGAAAATGAAATCGTACAATCTGAAAACAATGCCATTTTAAAATTAAAGATTGATCAAAACGAACTTTCTGCGGTACATATTTTTGATGAAAATAAAAATCTGGTTACAACCATTTCCAGAGATCAGTATCAGGAAAAAGGCGGAATCAGCCTACAGGATATGGATGCTCAGAAATATACATTCGAAGTAGTTACATCATATTATAATCTGCAATTCAGTAAAAATATCGGAAACCGTACGTTGGAAAACAGTACAGATATCTTTAGCCAAAACAAACAGATTAAGGCCAGATCCAATAACGACATTAAAAATATAAGTGTATACCATATTTCCGGAGCTTTGATTCTTCAGCAGGAAGTGAATTCTCAACAATATGAATCAAAAAGTATGGAACCTGGAATCTATGTGGTACAAATGACCCTTTCTAATGGGAAAACAATCAATAAAAAAGTTAAACTATAGCATCAATCCTTTTTATATATCATTTTCAAGTTAATTTTGGCACTCCAGCAATGGGGTGCTTTTTTGATCAAGCAGCTGTTTACAAGAATTTAAACCATCAATTTTTCGTATCTAAAGAAGATGGATGCCCCTGTTATATTGCAAGGAAACCAGAAAATAAAATATCAGATTAAAATTCCCACACTTTTCTCACTCAATATAAAACTATGTTTCTATGGGGTTAAAAACCTACTCACACAATTCTATAGTCTTTCAATAGAAATAACTCCAATAATATAAATTAGAAATAAAAAATCATAAAAACTAAAAACCACAAAAACAAACAACTGACAAACAACACAATACAATCTAAAACAAACGATCAAAGCGATCTCATAACCTCATAAATATTTTTTTTGTGCAAATGACATTTGTCAACTATTTTAAATTATTCTAAATAAAATTATAAATCTTATCTAATGCCTCCTACCTTTGCGGAAGAATAATGTCAGATGATCCATAACGATCCCAAATTCCCTTTTAAAAAACAAGTTTTTACATTTTTATTTCTTTTCACAACCTATTCAACAGTTCAAGCACAAGACAGATCTGCGGTCATTTTATTTGAAATAAAGAATAAACAAGCTGAACCTATCAGAGATTCAGAAATCAAAATCATATCCAGTGCAAATAACTACACTGTACCTACTAATGAAAAAGGAATTGCTACTCTATCAGTAATTCCTGGTCAGTATGTGATTGAGATTCGTAAAAATGGGATGATCGGATATTCAGGTAAGTTATCAATTACCCAATCTGAAACCTTTACATTTTCACTTACAGACAAAATAACATCTATAGAGGAAGTAACCATTACTGCTAAGGAAAGTAAAGGTCTGACTTCATCCTCTGTGATTTCCCAGCGTGCAATGCAGCATTTGCAGCCCTCTAGTTTTACCGATCTTCTGGAGCTTCTTCCCGGAGGCCGATCTGGAGACCCTGTTTTAAATCAAGTTAATAAAATCAGTCTTCGTGAAACTGGAAATCCAGGAAATGACTACAATACTTCTGCTATGGGAACCACATTTTTAGTAGATGGAGCTCCATTAAACTCGGGTGCTAACCTTCAGTATACCTATGATTTTTTAGATAAAAACAATAATGGACTAAAAAGGCGACTCAATCTCACTAGTGGTGTAGATATGCGAAGTGTTTCTACTGATCAGATCGAAAAAGTAGAAATTATGCGTGGGATTCCTTCTGTCATTTATGGAAATCTAACGTCCGGAATCGTTAAAATCACCAACAAATCAGGATATACTCATTGGAAATCAAGATTTAAAGCTGATGGCTACAGTAAACTATTTGCCATCAGTAAGGGTTTTGAAGATAAAAAGCATGGCTTGAAAATCAATACAGGAATCGACTATTTGCATGCTAAATCTGATCCAAGAGATCAACTTGAAAATTATAAAAGAATTACAGCTAATTTTGCTCTCATAAAGGAAAAACAAAGTAGTCAAGGTAATTTCAGATGGCAAACGCATCTTAGCTACACAGGTTCTCTTGATGGCTCAAAGACTGATCCGGATGTAGATTTATCACAATTAAACTCTTATGAAGTCAATAATCACCTTTTGAGTCTTTCCAATGTGTTTAATTACACCAAAAATGAGCCTTCATTTTACAAATCAACAGAGGTTCAGGCTACCATCAATCAAAGATTTGACAAAATAAAGCAAACCAAGTTCATTCAGCTGGAGAATGCAACCGCTTTTCCTCTATCCAGAAATGACGGTGAGTATGATGGCTACTACCCTACAGCTCAATATATTTCAGACTATAGTGTAGATGGCAAGCCACTTGATATTTTTGTGAAAATGGTAAATGCTTTTCAATGGGATTTCAAAACCGTTAAAAATGAGATCAATACAGGATTTGATTGGCAACTCAGTAAAAACTGGGGTCAGGGGCAACTATTTGATATTTATAAACCAATAGACCCTAAAGCCACTTTCAGACCTCGTGCTTATCGTGATGTACCAGCCTATTCTACTGCTGCTTTATTTCTGGAAACCATTAGTACAGCAGATCTTGGCAAACACAAACTTACACTAGCATTAGGGGTAAGAGGAAATTCGATGTTGAACCTGCCGGCTCATTTTAATATGAACGGAAAGGTGTATCTGGATCCAAGAACTAATCTTCAATGGGATCTACCAACATTTAATTTAATGAATAAAAAGGCTCAATTAGCATTAACATTAGGTTATGGTAAGCAGAGCTTATTCCCAGATCTTAATCTGCTATATCCTGAATTGATCTATAAAGATGTACAGCAATTGAACTATTTCCATTCTAATCCGAATTATAGAAAAGTGAATTATAAAACCATGATCTATAATCCTCAGAATCCGGAAATAGAACCTGCTACCAATGAAAAATTTGAGGCAAGAGTAGACTTTAGTTTAGGGTTCCATCAGCTCTCTGTAACTGTTTTTAAAGAAAAGATGCACAATGCTTTTCGCTCTATGAATGAATATGCAATTTATCAATATAAAAAATACGATACATCAGCACTCAATCATGATGCGATTACTTCACCTCCTGATGTCAATACACTTCCTTATCAAAGCATTACGGAGAATTTCATGTATTCAGCACAACGAAATGGAAGTAAAATAGACAAGGAAGGTGTGGAATTTCAGTATTCTTCCAATAGAATTCCTATCATTAATACAAGGTTTACCGTAAGCGGAGCATGGTTTCGCACTCAATATGGCAACAGTCTTCCGGTATACAGGAGACCTGATGTATTGATCAACGGCAGGCCTTATCCTTATCTCGGACTTTATAATGGAATGGAACCTAATTCTGTAAATGAAATCCTGAATACAAACTTGATGATGGATACCTACATTCCCAAATTAGATCTGATATTTTCAAGTTCATTCCAATTTTCATGGTATTCCAGCAGAAAGGTGGAACCTATGAGCGGACTCCCTAGTCATTATGTGGATCAAAATGGTAATATTTTCCCATTCAATCCTGATACAGCCCGTGGAACGATCCTCGAAAGACTGATTATGGTTCAGAATGAAGACCGATATAATGCTACAAGAAGACCTTTAGAAGCTAATCTTAACCTGAAAGTAACTAAAAGCTTCAGAAACAAAACAGTGATCGTTTCGATGTTTGCTAACAGGCTTTTCAGTTATTATGCACCCTACAATGTGAATGGATTTATCATCAACCGAAAAGGAGCACAAGATCCCTATTTCGGAATGGAGATCAATTTCAATTTATAACAATTTCAAACCAATAAATTATGTTAAAACATTTAGTAAGAACACTATTATTATTGTGTGCTGTAGTAAGTCTTGCAGCCTGTTCGTCTGACTCCGATGCCCCAGAGGTACAAGCTCAGACTACTCTAAACCTTGATCTGAGAGTTGTTCCGGAGAACATCCAGGTACAAGAATACAAGTATCTTACGGTAAAATTCAAAGAGCTGAACACTGGATTTACAGTTACTCAGGAGCTTAAAAACACCAATTTACTGAAAACAGTTCTTCCTATGGGAACTTATCACATTACTGTTGAAGGAAGTATTGTATATGGAGATAAATTCACGCTTATAGAGTCAAAAGTAGGTGGAGTTCAAACTGGAGTTGTTATCAATGGTACTGAACAAAGCAAAACGATTGATCTCTCATTGAAAGCAGAAAGCGGCGATCTTATTCTTGAGGAAGTATTCTTCACAGGTACTCAAACCCCACAGGGAGCTATGTATTTTGGAGACCAGTATTTTAAAATCACCAATAATACAGACCAGACATTATATGCTGACGGAATGTTATTGATACAATCAGCTTTCATGACCAATGAAAAGCAGGATTACAGCCCCAATATTATGGGAACGACATTCTCTGCAGGAGCAATCATTAGAATTCCAGGTAATGGAACCACTTATCCTGTATTGCCTGGCTCATCGATTATCATTGCAGAAGATGCCATCAATCATAAAGAATTCAATCCTTCATCAATCAATCTTTCTCAAGCTAATTTCCAGATTTTCAAAGAAGATTCCGACGATATTGATAATCCTACAGTCCCTAAAATGATCAATGTATTTGAGAAAATGGTTATTCACACGCAAGGATATTATGCGTATGCTATAGCACGTATGCCACCGGGAGTTACCAATGAATCACTAATCAACCAGAATTCATATACTTACACCTATAATCTTACTTTTGGCGGAGAGGTTTATCCTATGGATGGAACAGCTGTTAAAATCCCGAACCAATGGATCAAAGATGCAGTTAATTTAAGTGTACAGGACTCTTTCCAATGGCTGGTAACTTCTCCTTCTTTGGATATGGGATGGACTTCTGTAACTTCTTTTGATGGTGATAAAAACCGCTTTGGAAAAGCTGTTCGCAGAAAAGTTATTGGTAAAACTGCTGAGGGTAAAGATATTTTAAAAGACACCAACAACTCCACTGCGGATTTTGACCATGGGGTAAAACCTTCATTATTCAATTAAAATGAAACATTTTCAATCCATACTTATCCTGCCCATACTTTTTCTGGGTTCTGAAGTATATGCTCAGGACAACGACTCTATCATGAAGAAAATTCGTGAAGAGTACAGCTATGAAAGGATACTCAAAAACAGGATCAATACCAATCCTGCCAATATGTTAGATTCAAGGAAGTATCGCATTACAGTTTTTAATATATTCACTCAAAACAATGATACTCCCAATGAAATACAACAAAAAGGAAAGGGAAAAGATCTTTGGGGTGCAGAAACCCGCACTCACCAAATATTGGATCCAAAAACTGTAGTTTGGGGTAATGCTTCTTATTCGCAGGGAAAACACAAGCAGGTAGTATGGAACGAAAATGCTGATTATGACATCATCTATCCTTACGTAGCAGCCGATAGCGTTGGAGGTGATATGAAGTTTGAAAACTATGCATTTTCAGGAGGATATTCAAAACAGCTCAATACATTCACAGTAGGTGTTACAGGAAGTTATAAAGCCAGTCTAAGCTATCGTGATATTGATCCAAGACCTAAGAACACTTCTGCTCAATTCTCATTGGCTTTGGGTGCTAATAAACTGATGTTTAATCAGTTTAAAATTGGTGCTTACCTGGAAGCCGAAAAGTATACCCAAAAGCATTATTTGAGCTTTGTAAGCAATCAGGGATTTCCAATGATCTATAATATGAACGGATTAGGAAACTACAATGCTCTTCTTTCCGGAAAACTTCGACAAGCCTATTATGAAGGTTGGTCTTACGGAGGTGGTTTACAGATCTATGAAGCAGAAAACAGATCATGGTATCTTACTGCAGGAATGAAAAAGTTTAATCTTGATAAACTTTTGACGGAATATGCAGATCTTACTGCTTCCAAGATAGAGGAACAACAATTTAATTTTTCATTGGGAAAGTCTTTTGAAACCGGTACAATCTCTTGGGGAATTTCAGCAATAGGAAATCATACCAACAGAAAGGGAACAGAGAACCTTTTTCTTAATGATAATTCAAGGAATTACATAGAGATTGGTTCTGCAGAACGATACAGTCATCGGGTCACTGATATTGTTTTTAAAGGCTTTTTAGAGGTGGAACATAAAAGTGCAAAATCATCACTTATTCCTTATTTTGGATTAATTCAGGAAAATGAAAAATACAACAATCCGCTTTCATTTATTCATTTAAGTAAGCTTTCTTATGGTGCAGACTACCAATGGTTAAAAACATTTAGTGACAAGCTTGCTCTTTCCGTTTCCACAGGAGTTTCTATAATGGATGTCTATAAAAAAGACGCAGCATTTAATAGTTCCGGGAAACCTGCTATTCAGAAGATGTTACAGGAAAACTACCAATTTCAGTCTTCAGATTTTTGGCAGGCAAAAATTGATATTCATTTTCATTTCAATGTTCCGGTTATCAAGAATGCTTATGTAGGAGGTAAAATGGTGTACACCCATTTCAAAAACGATAACAATATGCTTTTCACAGCAACCCTAGGAGCCATTTTTTAAGCAAAAAAATATGAAATTTTCAGATATTAAATTAATACTGCTGATAGGCATCATTGCTCTATTTTGCATGCAGCATACCTTACGAACGTATGCAACAGATTATGGAGAAGTTGTCGCTCAATATAAAAAGCCCAAACAATATTGGCCAAAACCTTCTATTGATACGGATGTAGACTGGAAAGAATTTGAAGCCATAGAATGGGATTCCAATTATTATGAAACCCAGGAACTTCCTGAAGTGATGCTAGGAAAAAAATTATTCTTTGATCCTAAACTTTCTTCATCCAGTCAAGTTTCTTGCAGCAGCTGCCACAATCCTGAATTGGGCTGGAGCGACGGGCAGGAAATCGCTTTAGGTCATGATCATTTAATGGGGAAAAGAAATACCCAGTCTCTTTACAATATCGCTGACAGAACTTCCTACTTTTGGGACGGACGAGCGAAAACTCTTGAAGAGCAATTGGTAGGCCCTATTTCTGCTCATAATGAGATGAATATGAAACCGGAGAAACTGGCAGGAAAACTCTCAAAATACAAAGAATACAAACAGCTTTTTAAAGAGGTATACCATACCGACAAAATCACTTTTAATCAAATTGCCAGTGCAATAGCTACATTTCAGCGCACTCTTCAAAGCCAACCCAGTAAGCTGGATAAATTTATCAAAGGAGATTATAAAGCAATGAGCGATCAGGAAATCTATGGGATGCACTTATTCCGCACCAAGGCAAGATGTATGAACTGCCATTACGGTAAAAATCTAACGGATGAATCATTTCATAATATAGGGCTAACTTATTATAAACGTGAATATGAAGATCTTGGACTTTATCATATCACCCTTAATCCAAATGATGTTGGCAAGTTCAAAACGCCATCATTAAGGGATCTGAACTATACTGCTCCCTGGATGCACAATGGTTTAATGGATGACCTGCATGGTGTTGTTAATCTATACAATAGCGGAATGCAGATGATTAACCCAAGTCCTGAAGAAAAGAAGGCGGATCCCAATTTTCCGGTAACCGATCAAAGGATGCAGCCATTACATCTTAATAATCAGGAAATAGATGCTATTGTAGCTTTTTTAAAAAGTATGTCAGGCAGCTATTACAAAATGCCACGTCCCGAAATTCCAAGGCAGTAAATATTGGGCTGGAAGAGGGAGGCTGGAAGTTACTGTTTCTCCAATCAGCTTTGGAAATCATTTTAATCTATTATTAGCCTATAACTTGATACTGATAAAATCGAGGTATAGCTATATCCTTAACTTCAAGATCTTCCAGCCTCCATCTTCCTTACTTTTTAAAATTTAAACCCAATACTGAAATAGATTCTTGAAAAATCAAGTTGATTATTTCTGGAAACATTAAGGTTGATTGGGCCAATAAGAGATTCATATCCAAGATTTAATCCATATCCAAACATCTCATAACTGTTATTGAAAGGAGAGAATTCCTCACTCGCTTTTCCATAGCTGAATGAAGGTGTTAGGTATAATCTTTTCATAATTCTATACTGAAGTGATACTCCTGCCTTTGCTACAGAGTTCATGGGAAGTTCTTTCTGTCGAAGGCCATTAAACTCAGGATTCATTAGATCATAATTGTATTCACTTCCACCTAAATTATATTTCTGATTCAAAAAGAAATAAGGCACTGTATCGTTTCTATAGGAACCAAAACTAGTTCCAAGAAAAAGGTTAATTTTTGCAGCCAGCCTTCTTGTAATAGGATGAGCAAAGTTTTCGTTCAGCGTAAATGATACCAGGTTCTTGGGTAAAAAATATCCCTGGGTATTAGGATTTAAAATCGGATATAACTGAGGTTGTACTACCTGAAGATCATACAGTTTATATTCATCACCAAAATACATTCTTGTACTGATTTGAAGATGGTTTCCTCTGGTAGAAAAGTATCTTTTATTCAGATTATTCTGTTCAAATTTTAAAAAGGCATTAAAATTACTATGATTATAAAGTTTTTTGCTATAGTTATCGGATTTTGCCTGATCTACCTTATCCAGTAAGCTGTACATTCTTTCAGTGCTAAACTCCGTTCCAACGGAAATAACAGCATTAGGAGTGATATTATAATTCAATGCTACTTTTCCGGTAATATTTCGATACATATGATTAGGAAACTTTTCCGTATAATCCCCATTATAACCTAGAGTTCTAAATATCAAATCATTACTTTTAAGATGAACCATTTTAGCCTCAAGATCAATCCACCAGTGATCACCGCTACCCAAAAAACGCTGGTAAGCCAGCCTTGCTTTAAAACGTTCTGATATATCAATAGTAGCCAGGAATCTCGATCTGTTGGCCAGGATATTTCTATACGTATAGTTCACAATAATTCCTACCGATTGCTCCGTATCATAGTGTAAAGCCAGTTTAAAGGCTCCTTTTTTTACCTTTTTTACGAAAATATTCATCGCAAGTCCATCACCTTCATTGGTATAAGTATAATACACCTTTTCGTATTGACGCATCCCAAATACTCGATCTATTGCTTCATTCACTGTTTTCACATCATAATACCTACCTTCTATGAGTCCCATCTCCTTTTTAATAACAGCAATTTCCACATCATCTGTAAGTGGAGTTCCATTTTCTTCACTAAAAGTGAATTTTGTAGTAGGCAGCTTTACTTCTTCAATCATCTGATGCTCATACTTAATTCCTAGCTTCCTCTGGGCTTCTGCCAAGGCAACAAACTCAGGGAGATGTTTTCTGGCTTCTATTTCCCCTATTTTAATGATCTTTCTGAACTTTGCGAAGTCTTTTGTTGTAATATCCCCCAAAGGGTCTACAAAGTCTACAAGAACGTTGGATAGAGCTTTCTGATGCTTAAAATCTTCCACAGATCGAATGGCGTGGGTCTGATAGATCATTTTCATGGGATTTTCGATCTCTTTTTTAGTAAAAAGCCTGAATCCGGTATAGCCTCCAATCACAAAATCAGCTCCCATCTGCCGAACTTCATTAGCCGGATAATTTCGATCCAAACCACCATCTACTAATAATTTACCATCGATATAAACCGGGGCAAAAGCAGCAGGAATTGCTAAAGTAGAACGGATAGCTAGCGGTAGCGATCCTTTTTTCTGCATCACCAAGCCTCCGTTTTCAATGTCTGAAGAGGTAAGCTCAACGGGTATTCTTAATTTACTAAAATCATTGATATGCTTTGCGTTAAAAGTAAGGGTATTCAACACCTCACCCATATATTGTCCCTCAATATAAGAGCTGGGAAGTGTAGGAATTCCTTTTACTACCGGAAACTCCAGAATATATTTATCATACTCATCCTTTTCACTGATATTAACTTTACTGTAAGGGATTTTATTACTTAGAATTCTATTCCAATCTACTTTATAGATCGTTTTCTTCAGCTCGTCAGCATTATATCCCATGGCATACAACCCTCCTAAAATACCACCCATACTTGTTCCTGTGATATAATCCACCTTAATACCAAGAGAATCTATCATTTTCAGAATACCGATATGAGCAAATCCTTTTGCACCACCTCCACTCAATGCTAAACCGAATTTTGTATCCTTCGTTACATTTTGTAATCTGGTATTCAGAGAATCGTTGATTTGCTGAGATTTAAGAAAGAGAGAAAAAATGAGAGTTCCCAAAATCAAGAGCTTTTTCATGACATAGCGTGTTTTTATGTGTATAAAATTTTACAGTAAATATACAATTATACCATAAAAACAGACACAAAATCAGATGATTCTTTCCGGTCATTATGCAGTTATACAGCTTCCCAACAAAAATACTGTTTCTTGCTTAGGACAATAAAATATCGGAAATAGATTTGTTTTGTTATTGATTTAATCTCACGCAGATCTCACAAATTATACAGATTAAAATAACGTTTCTTTACCATAAAGTCTGTCATTCTGGAAGGATCTAAATATTCTCATCCTAAAATCTAAGGCTAGATTCCAAAGGAATGAAAATGATTACAAGTAAGACTTAAGAATCTTCGTAATCTACATGAAAAAATCAACATGAAGGTACCACAAGAATGATTGCCAGACAAGGCACATGCTTAATAAGACTTTATCGTTTCTACAAAGTTGATATCCGGGTTCAGAATTTCAAGAATAAGGCTTTTCACAGATCTCATCGCATCATCAATATCTCCTTTGTCAAATACCAGAGAAACCATCCCTTTTTTAGCTTCAGCAAAGCTCCAGATTCCTGTTTCAATAGGATATCCCCAGAATTCAGGCAGATGCTGCACGACATAATGATAGATACAAAGCTGCAACGCCTGTTTCCTTTCACTATTATGAAAATACCCATCTACATTATCTTCATCAATTTTTACATGGAGGTTTTTAATCTTTGCCGTTTTATAGTCAATGATCCTTAAAGTTCCATTCAACTTATCGATTCTGTCAATAAATCCTAAGAAGGAAATTTTATCATTGTCATCAAGATAGAATTCCACATTCTCGAACTTTCTTTCTATATCAATAATTTCTAATTTATTTCCCTCTCTGATCAGATCAAGATCATGATTCAGAATATTTTCAATGACCTTTTTCGCGATGGCTTTGTGGATATAGTTCATCCCCTTTTCATAAAATTCCGGCTGATGTTTAAGCTTCTCAATCGCAATATTAATATAATATTCTATCGCTTTAATTGACTCCTCTAAATCGCTTTCTTTTAAAACTTTACCCTTCAATATTTCATAAATCTCTTGAAGTGAATAGTGAACTAAGTTCCCGTAGTTTTTCACTGATAGCTCTTCTTCAATTTCATCCGATTCGGAAGTGTTCAAAATCTTAGATAAATAAAAATCAATAGGATTATAGAGGTAGCTCGTAAGATGAGAAGCCGATACTTTTTTCTTCCATTTTTGAAGTTGCTCCCTCACAATTTCCGTCTTGGAAATCTCTATGGGTTTTGAGATAATAGGCTCCGAAGAATTCTCAATAATCAAGTGTTCTATCTCATGAGAACTTTCCATTTCGATCTGAGTAATGAAACGGCTTTTTTCTCCTGTATTCACCCCAGAACTCAATGCATTATAGAGCAAATGAACATTTTTGGCATCCTGAATCAATCTGTAAAAGTGATAAGCATAAATACTGTCATTCTCCAAAAATGTATGAAGATCAAAAAATCTTCTGATATCAAAAGGGATATAAGTATTCTGTGAATTTCCCAATGGAAGTTTTCCTTCGTTAACTGAAAGCAGAATTACGTTTTCAAAATTCAAAAGACGGGTTTCCAGCAGTCCCATAATCTGTAATCCACGCAAAGGCTCTCCTTGAAAATCTATACTCTCAGAATTGATATGCTGATTGATCAAAATCTCCAATGTTTCCATTTTGATCTCAATATTATACGGAGTCAGCTGGTTTTTGATCACCCTAAAGGCATTCTCGAAGTGAGAAACGTTTTCGTATTGAATATCATCTATTTCCAGCCATTTCACCTGATGACAAAATGAAATAAGAGTATCCAGATAAGCATGGGTACTGACTGCTTTTTGCAGAAGTCCAAAATAAGATAATTCTCCTAAAAGTTCATTCAAGAGCTTCTTTGAAATATAAACGATGTTTCGTTCCTCTATCTTCGTTTTAAAATCATTGATGACCAATTCATCCTTAGCTGACTTAGGAAGTTCTTCAAGAATAGGAAATACATCTCTGTAATAGTACGAGGTCTTATTCTTTTCAAGCTGTTTTTGCAGATAAAACAATCGTTTTACCGCATTGGAAAAAGACAGGTTCTTCAAAGGGAACCCCATCGTAATATTCAGATTATCTACTCCATGCATCACATCCAGGCTCGCAGGCAGAAGATTTTCATCCAGCAAAACAACTGCCGTATTGGAATAAGTTTTATTTTCAATCTCCTTAAAAATCTCCGGCAACACCTTTGTTTGGGTCACATTTCCGGAAACCTCATATACTTTAATCTTTTTAGGTTGGCTAAAATCATCCTCTATCCATTGAAAAGTTCTGTTATCATCAAATTCCTTCCAAGTTTTATGATTTCTGAGAAACTTTCCAGCTTCCTGTCTTTCGTCATTAAAGTAATAACGGTCTGCCTGAAAAAAGCATTGAGCCTTATTCCACTGCAAAAGACTTCTCACCAGTTTTTCTTCAACCGGCGTAAAGGCGTTAAATCCGCAAAAAACGAAATGCTCCGTGGTATTCTTCGCAAAATCTGAGATACTCGCTTTAGCGGCCTCGTGAATCATTCCTGAAGTCGCCCAATTCTTATTCTGCAGTCTGCTTTTTAACTCAGGAAGAAAGACATTCATATTTTGCCAGAAATTAAGAAACTTTTTTCTGGGAACATCATCATCTTCACCAAGGTTTTGTGCCCATTCCTTGATTCTTTCTTCATCGAACATATACTGTAAAACGGCCTGATCACTGTCTGAAAACTTCAGAATATCATCCCAGTCCTTCTGCAACGTTGGGAACCATTTTAAAAAATCTGAAAAATCATCTCTTGGAATCAGATTCAGACTTCTGTAGACATCAAATGAAAAAAGCCAAAGAGGAATTCCCTGGATCACTTGTTTATCAGCAATAGTATTGATAAGCTCCTCAATGGTAAAAAAATTAGGAAGAAACCCTGAATAGTTATTCTCCTCTAAAATTTCTCTGATGAATACAATCGGACGTTTTCCGGGCAGAATAATATTAAACGCAGAAAGATCCGGGTTTTGGGCTAACAGTTCGTGAATGATCTTATTGAGGAATTTCAAGGGGTTTGATAACTTTTAAGGTTTTCTAATTCACCGGAAATAATGGCATTATATTCTGCCTGTTTTTCTTTATTCATTCCGTGGCGGGTATCTCTGTCATAAGCGCCCTGGAAGGTTTTATATTCGGTGGATATTGTATTATAAATAGATTTAAATAACCTATTGTAATCACCGGAATTTCTGATGTTTTCAGCAATAGACTTCCTGAATTTTCTCACAAAAATCTCTGCAATATCAAAATGTTTCTGCTCATGGAGCAAAATATAATCATTGATTTTATTGACATCTTTCCATGATTTATCTTCGTTGAAAATTGTCTTGATCTCGATCTTTACAGGTGACTTCGGATTGGTAGATTTTACTACAGAATATTCCCAACCACAATTGGTATACGCGGCAACATCCGGGTTATTTTTTCTATTGACAGGACTTTTAAAATGATCCCAATTCAATTTCAGTCCTTCCTGCCAGATAATTTTTTGTCCAAACACAATATTAGTGACAAGCAGACACAATGCAAAGGTCAATTTCATTATTTCACTACAATCGTTTTTGTAATCCAGTTATTTCCGCCGTTCCAAAATGTAAAAGTGTATTTTCCTTTTTTCTGTGGATTGAAATTAATCTGATTAACTGCTGAATAACTATTTTGAGCACAAGAGCCATTGCTAATGTATTTATAAGCGGTTACTGATCTTTCAAAATCACCGTTATAAATATAATCATATCCATAAAATCCCTGACATTGAGATGAATAGGTGGAATATGTTTTTATATGCTGTATCGCCAAAACATCCATAGTATCTTTTGTAATGATTACACTGTCTATCTTTACTTTACCAATAGATTCAATGGTTTGATAATCATCGTCATTACAGGAAACCAATGCTAAGCCAAACAATAATGCCGAAAATCCAATATTTAGAAACTTTTTCATAATCTTTAATTTTCTTATTATTAATAGATGTTTAGCAAAAATTATTCCTCCATCAAGAAAAATTAGGAATTAAAATTACCTTTTGATACATAAACCACTTTTTTAGTATCAAAAAACTCTTCATCAAAATAATGTTTCAGATTGAAAATTTCACATTTAAGTCCAGCAAGCTCTTCTGCAAGATCTCCACCTTTTAAATACAAAATTCCATTATGTTTAGGGTTAAACTGTTCTTTTTCAAATTTCCCTTTCAGCCATCGTAAGAATTCCGGCATTTGAGTTACCGCTCTGCTGACCACAAAGTGAAATTTTTCTTTTAGCTTTTCCGCTCTTCCGTGAATGGCTGTAACGTTTGTAAGTCCCACTCCTTCCGCTACAGCATTTACCACACTAATTTTCTTTCCAATAGAATCAATCAGGGTAAATTGGGTTTCAGGAAATAGAATCGCTAAAGGAATCCCGGGAAAACCTCCTCCGGTTCCGATATCCAGAACTTTCGTTCCGGGAGCAAATTCCATTACTTTCGCAATCCCTAATGAGTGCAGAATATGCTTTTCATACAACGATTCCATATCTTTTCTGGAAATCACGTTGATCTTTTCATTCCATTCATTGTACAGAGTTTCCAGTTTTGCAAACTGTTCTAGCTGTGTCTCGGTAAGATCCGGAAAATATTTTAATAGTAACGATGTAGACATGTGAATTATTATAATCTGCAAAAATAAGTTTTTATTGGCTTTATTCAAATTTTCCGAAAGAGTATATCAAAAAATAACACAATTTTATTTTGAATTTTCTTTTTCAATAGGATTGTTACTTTTCTTAAGCAACCTTGCCAATTCTGCATCTTCATTTCCCTTACCCGCTTTCTTAATTTGCGCCATATCCAATTGTGTAGCATATCCATCTTTCAATTGCACCCCCATCTTTCCGGTTTGCCCATCTATGTTGATACTTTCAATATCTTCAGGACTGAATGTCTCATTTTTCAGAAGTTTCCTATATTCCTGATCAGACATCTTTTTATTGTTTTTAGGAACAAAACTAAATATAGAATTCACTTTTTTCACCTGAATCATATTAAAAACATGATGATTATCCATATCTTTCACCCTTATCACAAGCCCCGGAAGGCCGTTGAATTTGTAAGGGCCATCACTGATAGGATATTCTTTGGAAAACCATGCTTCCCACTCTCTTCCTTTGTATTGGGCAACCGCTTTCTGGCAATCTATCCCATTGACCTTTAAAAACTCTTTCTGTACAGACCATTTTGGAGCTTCGTGATCCGTAACAACAAGATTTGCAGTTTTATATTTATCATATAAATTAGCTTCTCTTTTTGAATAATCTTTTTCAATGATATACCCTAAGTTTCTATCATAATTTTTACTCTTAAATAACCTCTTAAGATCTTTGTCTGCCTGATAAATAGAATCTCTTTCATATTTCACAGCATTATAAAAATAAGATTTCTTTCCGTCAGAATCCAGATTCATATAATCCGTAACCTGAGAATCTTCATTTTCAATATCTGATTTCATTTTGTATTCATACACAAAACGGTAATTCTGAGCAGACACAGTGCAGACTAATGCCAAAAATAAAAGAATATAGATTTTTTTCATAGTATTAAGCTTTTGATTAAATAGGACTTTTCAAAACAAATTATATCAAAAAAGAACATTAACTCCAAATATAGTGAATACTTTTAAACCTGATAAAAATCTTTAAACCTATCCCCCTTTTATTTCTCCTGCAAGGCCTTTTTATTATATATTTGTTAAAATTCAAAAAATACATGGACAAACTTTCAGATAGAGTAAAAAGACTAGGATACTCACAGACTTTTGTAATGTCTAACAAGGCAAGGGAAATGAAGGCGAACGGAATTGATGTAATCAGCTTAACCCTTGGTGAACCGGATTTTGATGTGCCGGATAATATCAAACAGGCTGCATTTGATGCTATCAATGAAAACTATAGCCACTACTCTCCTGTTCCGGGATTCCTTGAACTTCGTGAAGCTATTGCTTATAAATTAAAAAGAGACAACAACCTGGAATACAAACCAACACAGATCTGTGTTTCTAATGGAGCAAAACAGGCTATTTTAAATGTTTTAGCTGCTATTATCAATGATGGTGATGAAGTTTTACTTCCTGCTCCTTACTGGGTAAGCTATGACGAAATGGTAAAAATGATGGGTGGAGCCTCAGTAATGCTTCCTACGTCTTATGTTACAGATTTCAAAGTAACAGCTGAACAACTTGAAGAAGCGATTACAGACAAAACAAAAGCCATCCTTTTCAGCTCTCCATGTAATCCATCAGGAGGATATTATACTTATGACGAATTGAAATCTATCGCTAAAGTAGTTGCTAAATACCCTCATGTAACAATCATTTCAGATGAAATCTATGAATTCATCAATTATGAGACAAAAACTACTTCTATTGCCCAGTTCCCTGAAGTTTACGAACAGACTGCCGTAATCAACGGAATGTCAAAAGCTTTCGCAATGACAGGATGGAGAATCGGGTATTCCGCATGTCCTGAATGGCTGGCTAAAGCTTGTGAAAAAGTACAGGGACAAATGACAAGCGGCGCTAACACGGTTGCTCAAAGAGCTTCTATTGTTGCTTTAAAAACGGATCCATCGGAATACAGATACATGATTGATGCTTTTAAAAAGAGAAGAGATCTTGTATACGAACTGATCCAAGAAATTCCAGGATTTAAAGTATTGCTTCCAAAAGCAGCATTCTATTTCTTCCCGGATATTTCGCATTATATTGGAAAAACTCTGAACGGAACAGAAATTAAAAACTCTGATGATTTCGCGATGTTCTTATTGGAAAATGCTCATGTTGGATGTGTTGGAGGATTTTCTTTCGGAAGCCCGGAATGCATCAGATTCTCTTATGCAGCGTCTGAAGAAGAGCTAAGAGAAGCGATGAAACGAATCAAAGATTTGTTAGACCAATTCAATTAAGAATTCAAAAACAAAAATAAAACACAACCACTACAATGAATTTGTTAAAAAAGCTAACAATCGCGACAAGTATCGCTGCAGCAAGTTTTGCAGGTCATGCTTTCGGACAGGATTATCAATGGAAGGAAGCTACCTCCAACGGATACAAGTACAAATACGTCACTAATGATCCTACTGCCGCAAGATACTACATCTTAAAAAACGGATTAACAGTTATTCTAAGCCCAACCAACAAGGAGCCTAGAATACAGACCTATATTGCAACCAAAGCAGGGAGCAAAACCGATCCGGCCGATCACACAGGTCTTGCTCATTATCTTGAGCACATGCTTTTCAAAGGAACCAATCAGTTCGGATCTAAAGATTGGGCTAAAGAAAAACCTCTTTTAGACCAGATTGATGCTCTTTATGAAAAATACAATCAAACTAAAGATGAAGCTAAGAGAAAGGAGATCTACAAAGAAATTGACAAAGTCTCCGGAGAAGCAGCCAAATACGCGATTGCTAACGAATATGACAAAATGATGGCTGGTATGGGAGCTGATGGAACAAACGCTTTCACATCTTTTGAACAGACCGTTTACACAGAAGACATACCATCTAATGTGGTTGATAAGTTTCTGGCTCTGCAATCCGAAAGATTCAGAGAGCCTATTCTCAGATTATTCCATACAGAGCTTGAAGCAGTATACGAAGAAAAAAACAGAACGCTTGATGATGATGGAGATAAAGTATATGATACCATGTTTGCCAACCTTTTCCCTAATAACAATTACGGAAAACAGACAACTATCGGTACCATTGAACACTTGAAGAATCCATCTCTTCATGCGATCAGAGAATATTACAACAATTATTATGTTCCCAACAATATGGGAATCATCATGTCCGGAGACTTCAATCCCGATGAAGTGATTGCTAAGATCGACAAGGCTTTCTCTTACATGAAATCAAAACCTATCCCTGAATACATCATAGGACAGGAAAAAGCCATTACTACTCCTGTTATCAAAGAAGTTGTAGGCCCTAATCCTGAAAGCGTAATGCTTGGCTTCAGATTCCCGGGTGCCTCTACGAAAGACGCAAGACTTTTAAACTTCGTAGGAAGCATGCTTACCAACGGACAAGCAGGACTTATTGACCTTGATTTGGTAAAAAAACAAAAGCTATTGGGCGCTTATGCATATCCTTATGCTCTTAAAGACTATTCGGTATTACTTTTAGAAGGAAAGCCTACCGAAGGACAATCATTAGATGATGTAAAAAGTCTTCTTCTTCAGGAAATTGATAAATTGAGAAAAGGAGAATTTTCTGATGATCTTATCCAGTCTATCGTAAACAACGAAAAGAAGAATACCATTCAAAAAGATGAAAAATATTCTTCAAGAGCAAGCATCCTGATGGACGAGTTTACGTCTGATGTTGACCACAAGGCAAATCTGGAATATATTGAAGAAATTTCCAGGCTTACCAAGAAAGATATCATGGATTTTGTTTCCAAATACCTTCAGAACAATAACTACGTTGCAGTTTACAAGAAAAAAGGCGAAGACAAAAGTATTGTAAAGGTTGACAAACCAACCATCACTCCTGTTTCAGTGAATAGAGAAGATCAATCTGCTTTTCTTAAGAAAATTGATGAGATGCCTGAGAAAGCAATTGCCCCGGTATGGTTAAATTATGACAAGGACATTGCTAAAAATAAATTGGGCGAGGTAGATGTACTCTCTGTAAAAAATACAGATAATGCTCTATTCAGAATGTATTATCACTTCGATTCCGGAAAATGGAATAACAAGATGCTTCCGTTAGCCGCAGAATACTTACAATATCTTGGAACCAATGATAAGTCTTCTGAAACCATCAGCAGAGAGTTTTATAAACTGGCATCAAGCTTTAAAGTAAGTGCAGGAAACGAAGAAACTTACGTATCACTGGAAGGCTTAAATGAGAACTTTGATAAAACCATCGCTTTATTTGAAAATCTTATTAAAAACTGTAAGGCAGATCAGGCAGCATTAGATGCTTACAAAGCAAGACTTAAAAAAGCTAGAGCTAATGCAAAGCAGAATAAAGCAACGATCATGGCCGGACTAAGAAGCTATGCTCAATATGGGGTACAAAACCCATTCAACAATGTTTTGAGTGATGCTGAACTCGATGCATTAAAAGCTGAAGATCTAGTCAACATCCTTCATGATCTTTTTAACTTTAAGCATAAGGTACTTTATTATGGGCCAAAAACAGGAACTGAAGCAGTAGCCTCTTTAAAACCTATCCACAAACTGCCTGCAGCACTTAAAGAACTTCCAAAGACTAAAACATTTGTACAGATCCCAACAGATAAAAACAAAGTATTATTCGCTCATTACGATATGGTACAGGCAGAAATCTTCTGGGCCAGAAATGCCGATCAGTACAATTCCACCATTACCCCTACAGTAAGTTTATTCAACAATTACTTTGGAGGCGGAATGGGATCTATTGTGTTCCAGACCATCAGAGAGTCTAAAGCACTGGCCTATTCTACCTATTCTTATTTTGCTCTTCCAAGCAAGAAAGAAGATAAGAATAGCATTATGGCCTACGTAGGAACTCAGGCAGATAAATTCAATGAAGCATCTTCTGCAATGAATGAACTCTTAACGACCCTACCAAAGTCTGAACAATTATTTGAAACAGCTAAAAGCGGATTGAAAAAAACAATCGCATCCGAAAGAATTTCTCAGGATGGGATCATTTTCTCCTACTTGAAATCTCAAAAGCTTGGAAACAACTTCGATATCAGAAAGAATGTCTATGAACAGGCACCAAAATTGTCTTTTGCAGACATCAATACTTTCCATGATAACGAAATGAAAAACAAGAACTACACCTATTGTATTGTGGCTGCACAAGATAAAGTAAATGAAGCCGATATGCAGAAATTAGGAGAGGTAAAAAAACTCAATCTAACAGAAATATTTGGTTACTAAAATAAACAAAAGCCCTGGTTTCAGGGCTTTTTCATTTAATAACACATCAAAAACAATTATAGATTTTATTTATCAAAAATCATTTGTTCGATAGATAAAACTTTTCTATATTTGCATTAGAAATTTAAATATAAAAACAGAAAATTATGTCTTTAGTAGGAAAAAAATTCCCGAATTTAACAATCGACGCAATGTCTGAAATGGGTGATGATTTAAGAATCAACATCCTTGAAGAAGCTACAAAAAACCAACAAAAAGTTCTTTTGTTTTGGTACCCTAAAGATTTCACTTTCGTATGTCCTACTGAGCTTCATGCTTTCCAGGAGGCTTTAGGTGAATTCGAAAAAAGAAACACTAAAGTAATCGGTGCTTCTTGTGATACTAATGAAGTACACTTCGCATGGTTAAACACACCAAAAGATAACGGAGGTATTGAAGGAGTAACTTACCCACTTTTAGCTGATACTCACAGACAATTAGCTAATACTTTAGGGATTGTTGATCAGGATTTCGAATACAATGAAGAAGGAGAAGAAATCTTCACAGGTTCTAACGTAACTTACAGAGCGACTTACCTTATCGACGAAACTGGAAAAATTTTCCACGAAGCGGTAAACGATATGCCTCTAGGTAGAAACGTAAAAGAATTCTTAAGATTAATCGACGCTTACACTCACGTTCAGAAACATGGTGAAGTATGTCCTGCAAACTGGGAAGAAGGTAAAGATGCTATGAAAGCTGACAGAACTTCTACAGCAGAATACTTAGCAAAAAATTAATATCTTAATTTTAATATAACAATGTAACAATCTAACAGTATAACAATTTTAAAAGTTTTTTGAATTGTTAGATTGGTAAATTTTTAGATTGTTACATTGTTTATTTTAAAAAAAATAAACTTATGTACACAGAATTAACCGAAGATACATTACAAAATATAGTAAACGACAACGAAAAAGTAGTTGTTCAATATGGCGCAACATGGTGCGGAAACTGCAGAATCATGAAGCCGAAATTCAAAAAATTAGCATCTGAGAATGACTCTATTCCTTTCTTATATGTAGATGCTGAAAAACTTCCTGAAAGCAGAAAATTAGCAAAAGTAGACAACTTACCTACATTCGCTATCTTTAAAAATGGTGAATTGGTAAACCAGGTTCAATCTAACCAGGCTGAAAGTTTAATTAACCTTTTTAACGAATTAGCATAATGAAATTACCAGTAATCAGACAATTCTATCAGAATCAAACTCCTGAGAACCTAGAAAAAACATTAGAAGTACTAGAAAGCTTTTGCGAATTCAGAGGAACGAGTGAAGAGGACTTAAATGTTGCCGGAGAACTTATTACGAACATTTGCGGAGCTTTGGAAGTTCACGCTAATGTACAAAACGGAATGAGCGAAAAAGATGCTCTAAACTCTTTTGCACAAAAGGTTTTAGGATCTATTGATAAGTAGTTTTTATCATTTAATATTCTATAAAAACGCAAAAGAAAAAATCTGAGGTTTTCCTCAACACTATACTTCCCTATTCTTTAACCTATACTCTACTTTTATCTGAAATAAAACTTCAAGGATCATCAAAAGTCTTATTGAGGCTATATTCAGCACAGAATAATTAAAGAATATCCAATAAAATCCCGGTGAAATGTCATCAGGATTTTTTGGGTTCACAGCTTATTATCATTACCTCACTCTATTTTCTTCTTCTTCTTCTTCTTCTTCTTCTTCTTCTTCTTCTCATTTCAACGGAAGAGAACTTCAAACCTCACTTAGATTGTTCATTCTACATCATTACTTTCAGAATAACATTCTGCTAAACACATTCATCTAAATGTTAATTTTTCAGGTTCTTTTGTACCATCCTACGAAGACACATATCCTTGTCAAGGTTTAGAACCTTGACAAGGATATTAGAACCGCAAATTTCAACGGAAGCAAAAAAGTAAGGATACTTTCTAAATCCGCTCTAGCTGCAAATCTACGAGAGGAATAAAAAACCTTCCAAAATCAGATTTCGGAATTAAAAAATCCTGATGAAAAACTCACCAGGATTAGTATTTAATGTTAAATAGATTTTCAAACTAGCTTCTTCTGCTCATCAAAATATTCAGGATATACCAAAATAAAAGCATAATAGAAGCAAAAAGTTGTAATGCTGCTCCTACATACTGATTCGTAGCATAAGAATCTTTAAGTTTACTGGTTTGATATAAAATCGTTGCAGAAGCCAGAATTACCATTCCTACAGAGAACCATAATCCAAGATTAAAACCAAAAGCCATTCCACCAATGATTAATCCAATGGAAACAAATCCTCCGATAATGATAATGTTTCTTAAAAAAGAAAAATCTCTCTTAGAAGTAAAAGCTACTGCAGAAATACCCGCAAACATAGCAACCGTTAAAGTAGCTGCCTGGAAGATAATATTAGCACCGCCAGCAACATTAGTTGCGATATAAAGTAATGGTAAAAAGATTACAGCTTCCAATACAACATAGAAACCTAAACCAAGATACTGAGTAGATTGACTTTGCGAAAGTGACCATTTAGAAGCCAAAATAGAAGCCAGCCAGAAAACTCCAATGATCAACAACCAGGTAAATCTTCCCTGAAACATCATCGCAATAATTTCTACTGGTATAGTTTTCAACAAAATAGTCTCCACTCCAATAAATGCAAGAATCGATAATGCAACATGCAAATACGTCTTCTTGTAAAAATTCGCTTTCTCCACTTCCGAAGAATGAGCGACTAAAACATCTGTCATCATAGTTAATATTTTTTTTGATTAATCGAAATTTATTTACTCATTCCAGCCGGCAATACTCCAAGAAGCTTGCCGTCATCCTCAAATACAGCGCTTATCACTTCTTTCGATGAGGAATCTCCTGCATATTTATATTTAATATTAGGATGACTAACACCATCCATTGTTACATAATAGCCTACTTTTAAAATATCGAGCTTTTTATTAATATCAATACCATCTTTTACCTTTTTAAGGACATCTTCTGTAACAATTTCCTTTACCTTATCAGAAAGCACTTCTTCTGCTGCTTTGTAGTCTGAAGACTGCAGCGCTTTGATAAATTTCTGGAAATTATCATTATACATATTGACTTTATCCTTACTTATAGTCGCAGGCTGTTCTTTCTTTTGATTATTCTCAACCTTCATTCCCACGACTTTCTGGGCAAACATGAACTGCGCGCCAATAATCGCTAAACCTAAAAATATTTTTTTCATAGTATTTGTTTTATTATTTAGTGAAATAGGTCATGGAAGATACGAAAATCAGACCAGTTCTAAAAATTTCATTGTATCCACATTATCAGCATACGTATCAAGCCCCGGATTTTGAGCATCACCAAAGGCAATTGAATCTAAGCCCAACACTTCTTTAGCAACCACACACTGAATGTTTTCCTCATTTTCAGTAATAAAGTTTTTTACTTCCTCCAAAGATTCATATCGGCTAAAGTTAATCACTGAAAGTGGGCTAAATAATTTGTCATCCTCTTTCAGCATCACAAAATTATTATCCCAAAATTTATCCTGATTCAAAAGATAAACCGCTCTGTTATAATCATAATTATTAGCATATTTATTATGATTAATAATATCTTGAAACCCTAAGAAATTTTCAAACAATCTGTCGATTACAAAATCCTTAGGAATAAAAATTCTTGTCACATTTCTGCAGCCTAATCCAAAATATTGGAAAATATCTTTTGCCAAAAGCTGTAGCTCTTCATTAGTTTCGTCACCTTTTAAAACAGCTACAGAAGTTCTGTTTTTGCGGATAATACTTAAATAATTTTTAAAATAATACTCCAGATATCTTGCTGTATTATTACTTCCAGTCGCAATGACGGCATCAAAATTCTCTAATTTTTCTACAAATTCAAACTGTATCTGATCGTCAGAAAACTCTTTCCATTTCTTTAATAAAAACGGAATTAGATATCTATCTTTAGATGATAGCTTAATTAAAGGAATGTGATTACTTAATACAACAGAAATTACATCGTGAAATCCTACTAAAGGAATATTTCCAGCTAAAATAAGTCCAACTTTCTTGGAAATTTTCGAGATTGAATAATTTTTAAGCCAGTTTTTAATATTTTCTTCAGTAAGAAGGTCTGACCATTGTTGTAAAGCAAATTTCTGATTATCAACAGTAAACCACGGATTTTCTATTTCTGATTTCTTTAATAATAATTCAATATTTACATCATCTTCATTGTGATCTTCTGGTTTCTTCGCTAAAAACGCTTTTATATAATCACTTAATTTAATAAGTCCTAAAACTTGATTTTCGGTATTCATAATTACTTTAAAATTGGGGAATATTTTGTAATTTTGTGCAAATTTAAAAAAAATTAGCGATGGCTATTAAAATAACTGATGAATGCATTAACTGTGGGGCTTGTGAACCTGAATGTCCAAACAATGCAATATATGAAGGAGCTGTAGACTGGAAAGCTTCTGATGGTACTAGTCTTCAAGGAACGATTACATTACCTTCAGGACTTACTGTAGACGCAGATTCGGCGCAAGAGCCTGTAAGTGATGATGTTTATTTCATTGTAACTGATAAATGTACAGAATGTAAAGGATTCCACGAAGAGCCACAGTGTGCGGCAGTATGTCCTGTAGACTGCTGTGTTCCGGATGAAGATCACGTAGAATCAGAAGAGGCACTGCTTAACAAAAAAGCATTCCTACACGGCGAATAAAAAAATTCCGTCTCATCATGTGTGAGGCGGCTTTTTTTAACCAAAAATCCAATAAAACAAAAAATTAAGCCAAAGGATTTCACTTCCTAAGGCAACCAAAAAAATAAAAATATGAACAAAAAGCACAACTTCAGCGCAGGGCCATGTATCTTACCACAAGAGGTATTTGAAAAATCAGCACAGGCAATCTTAGACTTTAACGGTATCGGATTATCTCTTCTTGAAATTTCGCACAGAAGTAAAGACTTCGTTGCAGTAATGGACGAAGCACGTGCTATTGTAAAAAGATTGATGAACCTGGGTGACGATTATGAGGTTCTTTATTTAGGAAGCGGTGCCAGTATGCAATTTGCTATGGTTCCTTACAACCTGATGAAAGTAGGCGGAAAAGCAGCTTATCTGGATACAGGAACATGGGCAGCGGGAGCTATTAAAGAAGCAAAAAAACTGGGAACTGTAGATGTAGTAGGTTCTTCAAAAGAAGAGAACTACTCTTTCATTCCTAAGAATTATACCGTAGGTTCAGAATACGATTATTTCCACTGCACTTCCAACAATACAATTTATGGAACTCAAATGAAATCATTCCCTGAAGTAGATACTTTAATGGTATGTGATATGAGTTCTGATATTTTCTCAAGACAACTTGATTTTTCAAAATTTGATTTAATCTATGCCGGAGCTCAGAAAAACATGGGGCCTGCAGGTGTTACTTTAGTAGTGATCAAAAAAGAAATCCTTGGAAAAACAGGAAGAGAAAATATGCTTTCTATGCTAGATTATTCTCAACATATTTCTAAAGAGTCTATGTACAATACTCCACCAGTATTCCCTATCTATGCCTCTTTACTTACGTTACAACACCTTGAAAACAATGGTGGAATTGCAGCGGCTGAAAAAAGAAATGAAGCTAAAGCTAAGCTTTTATATGATGAAATAGACAGCAACCCATTATTTGAGACATTCTGTGTAGAAGAAGACCGTTCATTAATGAATGTTTCTTTCAAAATTACAGACGAAAGCAAAAAAGAAGAGTTTGATAGTGCATGGAAAGCAGCAGGCATCAGTGGACTTAACGGCCACAGAAGTCTTGGTGGATACAGAGCCAGCTTATACAACGCCCTACCTATTGAAAGCGTACAAGTATTGGTAGATGTAATGAAATCTATCAAATAATTAAAACATAAAAAATTCAAAGATTGAAAGATTTAAAAGCAGTTAATTTAAATTTATTAATTTGCAGCCCAGTTTTAAATTTTTGAAATATTTTAAATCTTTCAATTTTTAAATCAAAATAACACATGAAAGTTTTAGCAAACGATGGAATCTCAAAAGCAGGAGAACGGGCTCTAAAAGAAGCCGGAATTGAAATTCTGGACAATAGAGTGGCCCAGGATCACGTTATTAATTTTATAAACGATAATAATGTAGACGTTCTTCTTGTAAGAAGTGCAACAAAAGTAAGACAAGACCTGATTGATGCATGTCCGGGGCTTAAAATCATAGGCCGTGGTGGTATCGGGATGGACAATATTGATGTTGAGTATGCAAAAAGCAAAGGAATTAAAATAATCAATACTCCTACAGCATCGTCAAAATCCGTTGCAGAATTGGTTTTTGGGCACTTTTTTTCATTAGCAAGATTCCTTCACGAATCAAACAGATTGATGCCTTTGGAAGGGGAAACTCATTTCAATGCCATGAAAAAATCATTCAGTAATGCTTATGAACTTTCAGGAAAAACGTTAGGAGTAATTGGCTTTGGAAGCATTGGCCAGGAAGTCGTAAAAATAGGAATCGCTTTGGGAATGAAAGTTCAGGTTCTCACAAGAAGTCCAAAAACAGAAGTTCTTACCCTGAATTTCTTTGACGGACAATCGGTGAACTTTGAAATCACATCCACCAATGATATGGATGCATTTCTTAAAGAAGCAGATTTTATAAGCATCAATACTCCAAGAACGAATGAATACATTATAGACACACCACAGTTTGAAAAAATGAAGGATGGAGTTTATATTGTAAATACTGCAAGAGGCGGTGTGATCAATGAAGTAACACTAATTGATTTTATCGATTCAGGAAAAGTAGCAGGAGCAGCATTGGATGTATTTGAAAACGAACCTACACCTGAGCTTCCTTTACTAATGAATCCGGCACTATCACTATCTCCTCATGTAGGTGGAAACACGGTAGATGCGCAAGAGAAAATCGGTGTCGAACTTGCAGAACAAATTATTAAGCTACAAAAAGAAACTATAAGATAAATATGCCTGTTTTTAAACCTTTCCGTGGAATAAGACCTCACAGAGATTTTGAGGATACTTTCCCTACCCATCCACTGGATAATTTTACCCAGGAAGAAATTGCAGAAAAAGCTCAAGTTGAAAATACTTACATCAACATGATAAAACCTTATGTTGTAAGTAAATCTAAAGATGTTGACCGGAACCTGCGAAAGATTCGCTCTACGTTTGAAGAACTTCTGGACGAAAAGAAACTCGTTCAGGATAATTCTGCATATTATCTTTACGAACAAATATATCCTAATAAACAAATTTTCAGAGGACTTTTAGGTCTGGCGAGTATTGAAGATTTCTGGAACGGAAAAATCAAAAGACACGAAAGTACCATTCCACAGAAAAAAGAAAAACTGGCTCACTACCTTGAAAAAGTAAACCTTCAGGCTGAACCGGTACTTCTTACCTACCCTGCCAACTCAAAAATTGAGTTGCTAATGAACCATGAGGAAAAAAATGTTCCCATCTTCAACCATGTAGATACTATCGGAATCAGACATAAAATCTGGAGAATAGACAACCGCCTTAAGCTTCAGCAATTTAAAGAAGTGATTGATCAAATCGATTCGTTCTACATTGCTGACGGTCACCACAGAATTGGTTCTACTGCATTAAATGCAAAAAAACACAAGGAGAAAAACAAAAGACATAACGGTACAGAACTTTATAACTTTGTTTACAGTTTTATTGTTTCTAACCAATCTATTAAGATCCACGATTACAACAGAATACTTCACGATCTAAACGGACTTTCTACTGAACAGTTCCTGAAAGAGCTTGAACAATATTTCCTGATTCACGAAAAAGGAGAAACACCATACTACCCTTCTCAGAAATTCCACATTTCAATGTATTTGGATGGTAAATTCTATTCTCTTCACGTAAAACATGATCTTCGTTCTAAAGAAATGTCTCTAGATAACCTGGATCACCATTTATTGGACAAATATATCTTCAAAGGTATTTTGAAAATAGATGATCCGGATAGTTCTGATCTTATCTCTTATGTAAAAGGTACATCCAATATCAACGGGATCAATATTTTTAAAGAAAAAATAGATAACAAAGAAGGAAAAGCAGGCTTCGGAATTTATCCTGTAAGTTTTAATGATATGATTAAAATTTCAGACTTAAAACTGAGCATGCCTCCAAAATGTACATTCATTGAGCCAAAATTAATTACAGCACTGGTAATGTACGACATGAAACCTTAATAAATTCCTATTTTTTCCCTAATTTTATCATCGGTAAAAGAAAGGTAAATAAAAAATGAAAAAAATATTCATTATACTTCCACTCTTTTTGAGTGGATTTTTATTTTCTCAAAAAAAAATCCAGAAAAAGCCCGCGGGTAGAACATCGATTCCTGTAAAATTAAATTATCACGATGAATTCAAAAAGATCTCAGACGAGATCATGACCAATGGCAGGGCTTATGAAAATCTTGGAGAACTTACAAAAGGGATAGGGCCACGTTTCAGCGCTACTCCTGGTTATACAAAAGCCGTTGAATGGGCTGAAAAAAAGCTCAAGGAAATGGGCATTAATATGATCTGGAGACAGGAAGCCAAAGCGCCTATCTGGGTCAGAGGGAAAGAATCTTTACAGATAAAGGTAGAAAATGGAGATTGGAAAAATATCAAAATGCTTTCTTTCGGAAACTCTGAAGGAACAGGAGGAAAAGATCTGACGGGAGAAATTGTTGTAATTAATTCCACTGCAGAACTTAATGCTATGTCGATAGGTCAGTTAAAAGACAAAATAGTCTTCGTGAATGTTCCTATGGATCCTAAAATCATTAATACCAGCGATTCTTATTTACAAACAGCAAAATCAAAGTTAATTTCAGCCTCTGTTATTGCTAAGACAGGTGCAAAAGCGTTAATTATAAGATCATTAACAACGGCTAACGATGATACACCTCATGCTAAAATGATTTACTATGAAGCTGATGACAAAGTTAAAATTCCAGCCCTATCAATTGGCGTAAGATCAGCAGATGAATTAGAAAAAACATTGAAAAAGCAAAAAGTTACTGCTAAAATCAATATGACTGCTGAATCAAAAGGCAGCACTACCAACCCTAATATCATTGCTGAAATTCAGGGTAAAAAAGACTCCAAAGTGATTGTTTTAGGAGCTCAGCTTGATTCCTGGGATATAGGTGAAGGGGCGATTGATGACGGAACCGGAGTCGTTCAGTGTATTGAAGTATTAAGAACCTTGAAAGCATTGGGATATGAAAATAACCACACCATCAGAGTGGTTTTATACGCCAACAGTGAAAACGGAGGCCAAGGTCGTGAAATGTATGCAGCCTATGTAAAAAAGAGAGAAGAAAAACACATATTTGCTTTAGGAACAGATGCCGGAGGATATTCTCCACGAGGGTTCTCTTTAGATATGTCCCCTCAAAGAAGAAGACTGGTATTTCCTTGGAAAGAATATTTCCTTCCTTATGGCGTTTATGACTTTGATCAGACAGATGCTATCCAAGATATCTCACCTTTAAAAAAACTGGATATTCCTTTAGCTGAACTTGTGGTAGACACTCAAAGATATTTCGACTATCACCATTCTGAACAAGATACTTTCGATAAAGTAAATAAAAGAGAGCTTCTTCTTGGGGCAATTGCTATGACACAAATGATTTTTATGGTTGATAAAAATTGGTAATATGAAAAAAAGTATAACCCTATCATTAATAGCTTTAGGAATAAGTTTTATATCAGGACAAACCAAAGAGGATTCGATACAGTTCAATAAAATCTCCACAGAGATCCTTAATCATGGAAAAGGATATGAGGAGCTGCGGGAACTGACTAAAAATATAGGCCACCGTTTGAGTGGCTCCGAAGCCTATGAAAAATCGGTACAATGGGCAGCTCAGAAACTTCGTGATGCCGGTGCAGACAAAGTATGGCTTCAGGAAGTCATGATTCCGGTTTGGGTTAGAGGAAAAGAATCCTTACATATCCAAACCTCAAACGGAAAATGGAAAAACCTTAAAATGCTCTCTCTGGGAAATTCCGAAGGAACAAACGGAAAAGATGTTTCAGGAGAAATCATCATGGTTAAATCTCTGGAAGAATATGATAAACTTCCCCCGGAACAGGTAAAAGATAAGATTGTTTTCTTTAATTATCCTTTCAATCAGGGAAATGTACAGACATTTATTTCTTATAGAGAATCAGGAGCCTACAGACGTACTGCTGCATCTTTAACCGCAAAGAAAGGCGGAAAATTCGCTATCATAAGGTCTCTTTCTTCGGCTTTCGACGATGTTCCACATACTGGAAACATGCGATACGAAGAGAATATTGCTAAAATCCCTGCCGTTACCATTGGAAATACAACAGCCGATGAACTGGAAGTTTTATTAAAAAATCAAAAAGTTATTGCAAAACTCAACTCCAATTGCGGAATGAAGGGCGAAAAACTCTCCCACTCTGTTATTGGTGAAATTACAGGTAAAAAAGATCAAAGTGTCATCGTAGTCGGTGGACATCTTGATTCCTGGGATGTAGGTGAAGGTGCCCATGATGATGGTTCCGGGATTGTTCAGAGCATTGAAGTGTTAAGAACCTTCAAAAAATTAGGACTCCAAAATAACCATACCATCAGAGCTGTTTGCTTTGCCAATGAAGAAAATGGAACCAAAGGCGGAAAACAATACGGGAAAATAGTAAAGGATCATGATGAAAAACATCTTTTTGCCATAGAATCAGATGCCGGAGGTTTTTCTCCCCGCGGAATTTCTCTGGAAATGGATGATGCAAAAAGAAACCAGATCAAAAGTTGGGGACATCTGTTTTTACCTTATGGAGTCTATAATTTTGAAGGAAAATATTCAGGATCGGATATTGCTCCGCTTCATGAGATGGGCGTTCCAACCGCAGAACTTGTTCCGGAACCACAACGTTATTTTGATATTCACCATACAGCAGAAGATACTTTTGAAAAAGTCAACCGTAGAGAATTACTTTTAGGCTCAACGGTTATGACACAACTTATTTATATGATTGATAAAAATTGGTAACAATGAAAAAGATATTAGGAACCTCATTATTGCTTTTTGGAATGGCTGCTTTTGGCCAAACCAAAGAAGATTCAATACAATTTAGCAAGATCTCTCTTGAAGTTTTAAATAACGGAAAGGGCTACAACGATCTGCGTGAACTTACTAAAAATATCGGCCACCGTTTGAGTGGTTCCGAAGCTTATGAAAAATCAGTACAATGGGCAGCACAAAAACTTCGTGATGCCGGTGCAGACAAAGTATGGCTTCAGGATGTTATGATCCCGGTCTGGGAAAGAGGAAAAGAATCCTTACACATCAAAACTTCCAACGGAAGCTGGAAAAGCCTTAAAATGCTTTCCCTTGGAAATTCTGAAGGTACAGGCGGAAAAGATGTTTCAGGAGAGATCATCATGGTAAAATCTATGGATGAATACAATAAGCTCTCCCCGGAACAGGTAAAAGACAAAATCTTATTCTTCAATTATGCTTTCAAACAATCTTTTATAGAAACCTTTAAAGGATACGGGGATGCTTCCAAATACAGAACAACCGCCGCCTCTTTAACGGCTAAAAAAGGTGGAAAATTTGCTATCATCCGTTCTCTTTCATCAGCTTTTGACGATGTTCCTCACACAGGAGCCATGCGTTATGAAGAGAATGTTTCTAAAATACCAGCTGTAGCTATAGGAAGTACTACCGCAGATGAACTGGAAGCTTTATTAAAGAATCAGAAAATTACGGCTAAACTGAATTCCAACTGCGGAATGAAAGGTGAGAAACTCTCCCACTCCGTTATTGGTGAAATTACAGGTAAAAAAGACCAAAGCGTCATTGTAGTAGGTGGCCACCTTGATTCGTGGGACGTAGGAGAAGGTGCTCATGATGACGGAGCTGGAATTGTACAGAGCATTGAAGTGTTAAGAACATTCAAGAAATTAGGAATTCAGAATAATCACACCATCAGAGTAGTTTGCTTTGCCAACGAAGAAAATGGAGTGAAAGGCGGTATTCAATATGGAAAAACCGTAAAAGAAAAGAATGAAAAACATCTTTTTGCTATAGAATCAGATGCCGGAGGTTTTGCCCCTAGAGGTATTGCTCTGGATATGGATGATACAAAAAGAAAACAGATTCAAAGCTGGTCGAGATTATTCCTTCCTTACGGAGTGTATAACTTTGAAGAAAAATTCTCAGGAACAGATCTTTACCCACTTCACGATATGGGAGTTCCAGCAGCTGAATTGATGCCTGATTCTCAACGTTACTTTGACATTCACCATACTGAAGAAGATACCTTTGACAAAGTAAACCGAAGAGAACTTTTATTAGGAGCAGTAGCCATGACCCATATTATTTATATGATTGATAAGAACTGGTAATATAAAGTTTGATATAAAAAGAACCCATTACATCTTGGCTATAAGATGTAATGGGTTTTTCTTTTTAAATCCTTTCACAAATGACACTCTGTAACGACATGAAAAGAATATCAGAAGAACCTACAGCTAAAAGACGCTAACAGTGTCTTTGTCATTTCGTAGAAATCCAAATAAAGCTATTGAATAGGGTTGTTGAGATTCTTATAGAAATCGAAGATTCGACGTAGTCAATGACAAACTAAGTTTTATCAAAGAATTAAACTTTCAATATAAAAGTATTTATTCTGTACTTAATTTGGCTAATAAAATGATTACAGAAGTATCTTAATCCACCTAACTCCCAATTGACATCAAACTTTTTATGATCTCTCACGTAATAAGGTTTTGAAATTTTAGAATGAAACATAGGACTATTATCTTTCACTACAGCAAAATAATCAGGTTCAAAATTTGATTTCCTGTAATATTGAATCTCAATTACAGTTTCTTTTTTACCAGCTTTGAAAATATATAATGTAACATCATAAAGATCCTGATAATCATTCTTTAAAATCTCAATCGCAGAATCCAGAGACAATGTAGCTTTAGATTTATTTACTTTATTTCTAGATTTCCTTTGTTCAAAAAAATTTATTTCTTCAAATTCATTGAAGTCAGATACTATAAAAACTAAATTAGGAGATATTATATTCCAGCAACTCATCTTTGCCAATCGTTGAAGATTAACAATACTAATCTCAATATTGTCTTTTAAGCTATCTATATTATTCATTTCAACCGTGTCTTTGTCATTTTGTAGGAATCTAAATAAAGCAGATCAATAAGTATGGTAAAATATAGTGATACAAAACTCCATTGATTTCCTCTAAGACTCATAATCAATTATTTTTTCTTTTTTAAAAACCAATCCATCGACATCAGGGATTTCCAACCCATTATCTGCGCCCAAAGAACAATCCGAAACTTTAGAATGATAGCTAAAGGAAATTGTATTATTCTCCAACTTTTTAAGATCAATGACTGCATCTTTGATAATACAATCCTGATATTGTTCAAAAGCTGCTTTAATGACTTTCAGTTGATACTCAGATGGCGCTGAAGATAAAACTGTACTTTCATTCACTATAAATTTTGCTCCGTTTACATTAATTAATATAACCTGAAAGTGCTCCTTCTTATCTTTCTCCATATTTATGAGTAACGTCAATGAACTTCCTTTTACTTCAGCTTTCCATGTCCCCACCAATTCAGACATCTTTTTTTCTGCTTCTGAGAGCTGCTGCTGTCCATATCCTAAGCTGCTCAAAAATAAAATAAACCCTATATATATTCTATTCATTTTAAATAATTAGAATCTAAAAATAAAACTTTTTTCTTTGTTTGAGGAAATAAACTCAAAAACACTCTAAAAAACAACAACATACACTACTTTAAAATAAAGTGTTAATCGTGAAATAATCACTTTGGCATGATATTAGCATGTACTATTTTGAGAAAAAATTAAAAAAAGCACTAAGGATGAGAAAAAAGGTTTTCTGTGGATTTTCAGTTTTCCACTGATTCAAAGTTCATATCTCGTATATGAATCCTTTTTTTTCTACGATGCCGTAAAAGATACGGGAACGTGATTGATTAGCCCTCGGTTGATTTTTCACAGCAGATTTATGCCCCGTATCTAACTGGTATCATCAATAAACCCATGAGTCATTTATTGATTCAAAATGATTATAATTCCCGGACTTTAGAGCCCGGTATCATAATATTGAATAAACGGCAAGTTATCATAAATCTTAGCCTAGTAAAAAATATGCCTTTCTTTTTTTACTATGATAACACTACCCGACTTATTCTCAATTAATTAATGTATAACCCTTAAAATGTTAGTAATGATGAGAGCCTTTTTTGAAATGATTTTTAAGAGAAATGAAGATGCTGCGAAAATGCATATCTGGAGCTTGCTTTTGGTATTGAGTTTTGCTGCCTTTTCTGTACTGGTATACAGTTCAAAACCAAGTTTAAATAGCTTAATGGTATATCTTACCGCCTTTGCCGCTTATATCGGCTTTGGTCTTGTATTCATCAGTTCCCTTGCTGGAACAGGAATGAAGAAAAGATCTGGTAGATAGAAAAATATAACTTTTATTTCACTCTTTTACTGAAAAACCGCCCTTTAATAAAAGGGCGGTTTTTTTATACATTGCGACTTCGCAAATTATTCTTTAAAGATATCTTTCATCATTTTCTCAAGGAATTGAGTAGTCTCCTCCTCTACCATTTTTTCAGATTTTGCTACTAATTCAGCATGAAAAGGCTGGCAACAAGCTTTTATTCCAAAGCCATCATCTGTTTTTACAAACTCAGGATGTAAGTTATGTTCCGGACATACTTCAGCTTCAATAGTCTGCTTTATTAAATCATAATTCAAATCAAACATATTTTCTATTTTTATTTCATTGGTTGGAGATAAAGATAGGAATAATTTGTTTTCACACAATACCCGTATTTTTACGGGACTTTTCCAAAAAGCAAAAAAGCCGCTCCTTTCGGAACGGCTTTCATATCTTAAAGATTCAATTATTTTACTTTTACAAGCTCAACATCGAAAACTAACCAAGAGTTTGGTGGAATAACTCCTCCCGCTCCTCTTTCTCCGTAAGCCATTGCAGGCGGGATCAATAAAGTAGCAGTTTCTCCTTCTTTCAATAATAGGATACCTTCATCCCATCCTTTGATTACTCTACCCATTCCGATTGGAATATCGATAGGCTCATTTCTTTTGAATGAAGAATCGAATTCAGTTCCGTCTACTAATTTTCCTGCATAGTGTACAGAAACGTTATCACCTGCTTTTGGAGCTTTACCGTCAGCAGTTTTAGTAATTTTATAGTAAAGACCTGATTCAGTTTTTTGCATTCCAGCTTTTAAGTTTTCAACTAATTTTTCCTGGTTTGCTTTGAATTCTTCTTCTCTTTTCTTTTTCTCAGCTTCTTCTTTAGCGATGAAAGCTTTGTTATTTTCAGCGATTTTAGCTTTTCCTTCGTTAAAAGTTTTAGCTGCATCGTAGTTTTTGTACTCGTCACCTTTACCGAAGATAGAAACTTTTTCTAGAACGATATCTGTTTTAGGTTTATCCTGAGCTCCTTTTTCAACATTAGCAATAGCGTCGATTACGTCATTACCTTTTACAACCTTTCCGAAGATCGTGTGTCTTCCATCCAACCAAGGAGTAGCTACTTCAGTAATGAAGAACTGAGAACCGTTTGTATTAGGCCCAGAGTTCGCCATAGAAAGAATCCCTTTTCCAGTGTGTTTAAGATCGTTTCTTTCATCTTCAAATTTATATCCAGGATCTCCCATTCCTGTTCCTTGAGGATCACCTCCCTGAATCATGAAATCTTTGATCACTCTGTGGAAAATAGTTCCGTCATAGTAAGGAACTCCCTTAGCTTTAGCTTTGTTGTCGATTTTCCCTTCTGCAAGACCAATAAAGTTGGCTACAGTTACTGGTGCTTTCTTGTCTTCAAACTTCACAATCATGTTACCTTTTGTGGTTTGAAGATTAGCATAAAGTCCGTCATTAAGACCTTCGTAAGTTTCTTTGTCTACGTTCATTTTTTTATAAATTGGGGTACAACTCATCAGCGAAACACTTGCCGCTGCCAGAATTATATTCTTGTTAAACAATTTCATGTATTATAAAGCTTTTAATTTTATGATTAATGGTATATCATTGTCTATTTTCTTTTCGTCTCCAAAAGTTCCATAAGCCAAAGAAGACGGTACCAAAAGCGTCACTTCTTCTCCATCATGTATAAAACGCAAGGCATTTTCCACTGCTTTCAGTTCATCAAAATGTCCAAATTTAGCATCTTTTCTTTCAAAAGGCTGATCATAGATTTTGGTCTGATCAAAATCATACAGTTCATACGAATAGGAAATCAGAGAATTATCTGCTCTTTTTTCTCTACGATCAAAACCGTCCACTGTAGCCCAATAATTAAGCTGCATAGGATAAAACTTTACGTTTTGTCCATTGATCCAGTCCTGAATTTGTTCTCTTTCCAAAGTATTCAGATTTCTCATCCTGTTCTTAGAAACATCCAGATCTTTTTGACTTAAAACACCTCCTACAGGAGGATGAGCCGTAGGTGCATTTCTATTGCAGCTCAACAAGCTTAAGGCTGATATGAAGAGTATTTTTTTCATAAACTTTTGCGAAAATACACATTTTGCGAATCAATTACAAAAGCTTTTAGACCATTCATGTAAATTATATAAAAGCTTCTGTTGACATCCATGGATAAAATCAAACCACAAAATACATAAAAATTTCCGAATACTTTAATTCTTATCAATCAAAAATGTAATATTGAGAAGAATGCTTAAGCTTAGTTTTGTTTTGTAAAACTCATCCAAGTCAAACAAAAAAGCCGGGTGATTCCCGGCTTTCTATATTAAGTATTTTGTCCCGTCCTGAAATAAGTTGACAACTAATCGACTTATTTATGAAACATCAAGGATTAACAAGAGAAAAGCGTACACAAAAGGACTATAGTATAGCCTTTAAATTAAGAATTGTTTCTCAAGTAGAAAACGGCGATTACACTTACAAGCAGGCTCAAAAAGAGTATGGTATTCAGGGAAAGAGTACCGTTTTGGTTTGGTTGCGAAGATATGGTAACTTAGAGTGGAGTAAACCCAAACTTCA
>NZ_WXVU01000010.1 GCF_009900745.1 Chryseobacterium sp. c4a
ATCAAAATGCGCTAGCAGAAAGGGTTAATGGAATATTGAAACAAGAATTCCTTTTTTCTAAAACAAAGAATAKTCAAGATCTAAACTTATTAGTAAAAGAAAGTATTTATCTTTATAATACTAAAAGACCACATTTAAGTCTTAATATGGAAACGCCAGATAAAGTGCATAAAAAATCCGAAGAAATAAAATATCTCTCCGGATTAAATATTGTTTAATTTATGTCAACCTATTTTAGGACGACTCATGATTTTAAAAATTCCCGAAAACGGTTTGCTCTTCTAAAAGTTCCCAGATCATTGAACCTCACCCCATATTTCCTCAATACTTCATGTGCCTGTTTTCTTCCCATATGGCGTACATAAAATGTTTCGTTGACTACAAAATGATGAATACTGTGTGTCCATCCGAAAAAGAAACAAAATACCTGCATAGGAAAAGTCCACCACACATTCAAAACTTGTGTCTGTTCAATAACATTTCCTTCCTCCACATCACCAAAATAATGCATATTGGAAGTGATAAAATGTAAACAGAATTGACGCAACAAGTTGGGGAGAAGAATTGTATAAATAACTACGTTTAAGCTACTCAATACATTTTCAATATAAGAAGGAAAACTGATATCTGTTTTAAATACTATATTGATCAAACCCAGTACCCAATCTGCAAAAAAGAAATATAAAATTACATGCGCAAAGATCGTTAGAGGGATTAAGCTTAAAAATGTAATTCGTTTCAACGTTGTAGACGTTTCTTCTTTTAGGTTTCCATTTTTCACTTCCTTATCCATATCATTAAACATCTGATGAAGACGGAAAAGACCTCCTAAAACAACATCAGCCATTGTCAACAATCGTTTGACGGACCAGCGTTCGCCATTCGTTACGGCACGCTCCTCCACATCATGCAATGTTCCTGAAAATTTATGATGATGATAATGCAGGGTACGTCTGATCCAGGGATTAACTGTTAATGGACGCAAAATCCAGACACTTAAAAGCATAAAATGATGTACTGGTTTTTGCTTTTTAAAATAAAGCCAATGAATAAGATCATGCTCAATCTCGTGAAGAACTCCCATAAAAAAGGCATTCATAATAATCATTAACCAGGTTGGAATAATAGCTTTATACCAAGCTAAAGATACTACAACAATGGCAATAATTGAAAATAAAAATATCAAAAAACCAATACTATCCTGTCTTTTCAATAACGGATAATCCTCTTTAAGCTGTTGATAAGATTGATTAATCTCTTTTCTGATCTGTCGTGATGTTTCCTGATGTTTCATCTTATTGTGATTTGATGATCAAAAATAACAATTTTTATTATTAACACACACATAAGTGAAAAATTTTAAATTAAATTTATCTAAAAATTAATATAGATTTATTTTTCATTAATTAGCTATCATAACAAATCCGGCGTTGAGACAAGTCTCAACGCCGGATTTTATTTTGAAAGTATTAGTTTTTTTAAAATATATAACTTGCGGAAGCAGATAAATACTGACCACTGGAAGTTCCTTCTTTTTTCAGTTCACCATCTACCCAAATCTGAACTTTTAAAGTAGAAGTAGCATCTACTCCAATTGCGTTTACGACCACATTTGCATTGTAAGCACCCGCTTCTGATGTTACTTCAGGGCTTGACCATGTTGTTCCACTAAGACTTGTAGCCGTTGTAGGATTACCATCAATTCCGTATACAGCCCCATCAATATTAGTTCCTGTAGAGGCAATTGCCTTAAAAACTACTTTATGACTCTTTTTTGCACCATTTACATTATCATCATCATCTTTGCTGCAAGAAGCTACAAATCCCATTAACATGGTTGCCAATAGTACCACAAATGTGCCTCTCAAAAGTTGATTCATTCTCGTTTTTTTCATAATCTTTTTGTTTAAATTTTAGTTACTTTATATGATATTCTATGATTAGTGATTTGTATCTGCAAAGCTATTGGAGTCTTCATACTTTATCAATCCTGAAAATGGTGTGATTTTTTCTACCTAAATTCAGGTATTTTTTATGCTAAAATTTTTAATTAAATTGTCCGTTTATTAAAAATATATCCTACCGAACTGATATCTGATGAAGAGATTACTGATCCTATTAAGTATATTATTGTCCTTTGGTGTACAATCGCAACAAATCATACCTCTTAATGAGAAGCCTTATTTAGACAGTTTACAAAGCATCATAAGAAGCAATGAAACTCATAGTGCAAAAGCCAATGCGGCCTTCCTTTTGTCCAATTATTACAGAAATATTGATTCTCTTTCAAGTAAAAAATATTTAGAGAATGGCAAATTACTCATTAAAGGAGATGCTTTTCTTTCTGCTAAATATGATTTCTATGCAGCACAATATAATCTGGATCGCAACAAAGCAAAGGCTGCGACTTCCTATCAAAAAGCAATTAAAGCTCTATCCAAAATAAAAAATGAGGAATCTGATCTTCTTCAGGCTTCTGCATGGTACAGCTATGGAGTGACTCAAAAAGATAAGGAAGGATATCCTTTTTTGGTAAAAATCATCCTTGAGAAAAGCATTCCACTGGCTAAAAAATATGAAGGCAGTAGAAATCTGGGTTTTTTATACACCCAGTTTGCTGTAATTCTTACTTATAATGCTGAATTTAAAAAAGCGGAGGAATACAATACAAAAGCACTGAATATTCTTGAAAAGAAATACCCAAACTCTACCGAACTGTTTTTCAATTATTTAAATTTTTCCAATAATTTCTGTTATCAGGCCAAAAGTACAGAGGCTAAAAAGTTTTTAGACAAAGCAGAAATGCTCATCAGTCCTTATCCCGATTCTTCCGTAAATGCCTTTTATTACTACAGCAAAACGCTTTATTATATTACCCAACAAAGAAACTCAGAAGCCGTATCGGTGATCGATAAAGGGATTTTATATGCTAAAAGGTTTAATCAAAATTTATTGGCTCAGATGTTTTATTTCAATAAATATGATATTCTGAGAAAATTAAAGAAATACAATGAGGCAAAAGGTACTTTGGAAGCTATTCTATCAGAAAAGTCTCTCGCCATAGATCTTAATAACAGAAAAACCATTTATAAACAGCTATCGTCTTTAAGTGAAGAAATGGGAAATCCCAAGGAAGCTTTGGCATGGGAACAAAAATATTCTCATCTTAATGACAGTCTGAATACTGAAAATGTAAAACTTGAAATCAATAAAATTGAAACTAAATTTAACACTGCAGAAAAAGAAAGAAAAATAGCTACGTTAAACACAGAAAAGAAACAAAAAGAACTGGAAGTCAACAAGAAAAACTCTTATTTATGGGGATTGAGTCTGGTTTTATTATTGGTGATAAGTCTTTTGATTTTCCTCTATATCATCTTTAGAAAGAATAAGAAGATTTCTGAACAGAAAATAAAAGAAATAAAACAAAAGGAAGAACTCTCTTTAACAAAAGCTATTCTTGATGGAGAAGAAAGAGAAAGAGAACGTATTGCCAGGGATCTTCATGATGGCTTGGGAGGAATGCTTGCTGGAGTAAAAATCAACTTTTCAACATGGTCTGCTAACCATTTAGATTCTGAAAAGGATAAAGAATTTTATAAGATCTTGGGACAATTAGACAATTCCGTAAGTGAACTTCGACATGTCGCAAGAAACCTGATGCCTGAATCCCTGCTTAATTTCGGTTTAGAAACAGCCCTTAATGACCTTTGTGAATTCTACAACAGAAAAGATCTGGAAATAGATTTTCAAGCCATCAATATTGAAAAGAATCTCCCTCTTACTATCCAACTTAATATTTACAGGATTGTACAGGAATTATTAGCCAACGCAATCAAACATGCTGAAGCCAGCAATATTTTACTACAATGTTCTCAATCAGAAAAAGACTTTTTCATCACCATTGAAGATAATGGTAAAGGTTTTGAGAATGATATTCATCAAAAAACCAAAAGCATGGGACTTAGCAATTTAAAAAACAGAGTTGATTATCTGAAAGGAAATATGGAAATCAGTTCAGACAACCAGGGTACAACAATTAATATAGAACTCAATATAGATGGAGAATGAAAGAATAAATATTGCCATCGTTGACGATCACCCTATCGTTATCGAAGGATTAAAAACGATGCTGAACAGCCACCCTTCCTTCAATATTCCGGAAACATTTACCTCCGGTTCAGAAATCATCGCTTTTATGGATTCCAAGAAGATAGATATCATTTTATTGGATATAACACTTCCTGATGCCAATGGCACGGAACTATGCAGAGAAATAAAAAAAATATCGCCTGATACTTCTGTAATTATGTTCAGTAACCGCTCTGAGAGAAGCATTATCATGCAATCTATCCAAAACGGAGCCAGTGGGTATATTCTTAAAAACACCTCTATTGATGAATTGGTGATTTGTATCAAAGGAGCTCTATTGGGAGATATTGTTTTTTGCAATGAAACCAAACAGATCATCCGTAAGCCTTCTCAAAATGATCTGCCCATTCCCAGGCTCACTAAAAGGGAAAAACAGATTCTACAGCTGGTAGCCCAAGGTAAAACAAGCAATAAAATTGCCGAAGAGTTATTTTTAAGTCCACTTACCGTAGATACCCATCGGAAAAATCTGCTTCAAAAATTTCAAGCTAAAAATTCTACAGAACTCGTTAATCAAGCTATAGAATATAACCTTATTGAAAAATAAAAAACCGCTCTGAGAGCGGTTTTTTTTATGTTATATGAAATATTTTAATTATAGTTCAAGGAAACTGTAAGCAACTTTTGCAACCTTGTTATCTCCTTTACCTGTAACCTTCATTGTTCTGGCAACTTCTCCATCTATCAAAAGCGTAATGGTAAGATCAGAATTATCTTGAGGTAATACCGCGTTGGCTGCAAAATTGATCTGTGCCTGGCTTGAATTCACCCACATCTCTCCACTCGTCCAACTTTCCTTCAAAGGTGCTGTAGGTTTATCATATATAATGTTCTGAGCAGTTCCTACCTGAGTTACTACAGAGATCAATTGTCCTCCTGTAGAGGTTTTGGCTATGAATTGAACCACATGATCCTTAAATTCTTCATCCTCATCTTTTTTACATGAATTTACAACAGTAATCACTGAAAATAATAAAACGAATAAAGAAGAAAGCCTAAACAGACTTTTTAAATTGTAAAATTGCTTCATTTCTCCAAATAGATTTTTAATGTTTCAAATATAAGTTTTTTATTAATATAAAAATATCTTTAATAAAAATTTTACAACATTTTTTTACAAAAAATATCAAATTAATAAAAATAGAAACTACATTAAAAAATCTAATAATACAATGTAATCCATTAATTATTAAACATAAAACACTTTTATATTCAAAATCATTTTAATACTGATAAAAGCTTTAGTAAAAACACCGAACAATAATGCTTATGTAATGATGAGCCTTAGATATTTCTGCAAAATAAATTATCCTATTCCCTTATACGAATCAAAAAAGATAGAATTTACAATGTAATTTATTAGTTATATTTGCTGTATGAATTTAGATTACATAGTAAGAGAACCAGAAAATATAACCTCTACTACCCCTATACTTTTTATGCTTCATGGCTATGGCAGCAATGAGCAAGACCTTTTCAGCTTTAGAGAAACACTTCCGAAAGATTGGATCATCATCAGTTTCAGAGCTCCAAGAGCCACTCAATTTGAAGGGTATTCATGGTATGATATTGATTTCAATGATCCAGAAAAGTTTATTGATGTTCCTCAGGCTAAAGAGTCTTTAAATGCTGCATTGGAAAGCATATTGAAAATCATTAATAATTACGGTCTCACAGAAAGCAATGTCCATTTATGCGGATTTAGTCAGGGAGGAGTATTATGCTATGCCCTGGCATTGAAATATCCTGAACTGTTTACAAAAATTGCTTGTTTAAGTGCCTATACGGAAGATAAAATTCTGGACGGAATTATAAAAGATAAAAAGAAGCTGGAAAAATTAAGATTCTTTGTTTCTCATGGTACCGATGATGCGGTTATCCCAATTGATTGGGGAAGAAAAGCTGCTGAGCTGCTTTATGACCTTAACTGCTATTTTACGTTTAGAGAGTATATGAGCGGACATGGCGTGAATCAGAAAAATTATATGGACTTAATGGAATTTTTCTCCAAATAGTATCCACTATCAATTAAATTTAATAAAATCCTACATTTCATTGTAGTTTATACAAACATTCCAGTATTTGGGATGTTTTTTTATTATAATAAAGATAAATTCAGTAAATTCAGTAAATGAAACTAAAACTTCTTTTACTGAGTTTATTATTAGGCATTTTTGTTCATGCCCAGAACTCTTTTCAGCTTATTAATACTAAAAAAACGGTCATTCCTTTTAAGCTTATTAACAATTTGATCTTTATCCCGATCAATATTAATGGAGCTGAACTGACTTTTATGCTGGATACCGGAGTAGCAGAAACCATTTTATTCAGTCTGGACAACAAGGAAATTAGATTGGGAAATGTTCAGAAGATAAAATTTTCCGGCCTTGGAGGGAGTTTAAGTATTGATGGTTTAAGGTCGGATCGTAATATTGGTAAAATTGGAGATCAGATTATCAATTCTACTATGTCGCTTTACGTAATTCTTAATGAAGAGTTCAATATCTCTTCCCATGTGGGAATACCTGTAAATGGTGTTATTGGTTATCATTTTTTTAAGGATTATCCTATTGCTATTGACTATATTTCTAAAAAATTAACAGTCTATGAAAATATTGATGCCTTAAAAAATAAGATCAGAAGGTATGAAGAAATTCCAATTAGTATTGAAAAGGACAAACCTTACCTCAATGCTTATGTAGAAATGACTAATGAAAAGAAAGAATCAAAACTTTTGATTGATCTTGGAAACAGTGATCCTATCTGGCTCTTTCCTACGCTTATTAAAGACTTTGTTTATAACAGACCCAATATTGATGATTTTCTGGGTCGTGGATTCAATGGAGATATTTATGGTAAAAGAAGTCGAATTCATAATTTTTACTTGGGTGATTTTAAGTTTGAAAAACCACTTACCGCAATGCCCGATGAATTCTCTATCCAGCATGTTAATCTTGTAAAAGATCGAAAAGGCTCTATAGGCGGAGAAATCATGAGACGATTCTCGCTCATTTTTGATTATGCTAACAATAAACTATATTTGAAAAAAAACAGAAACTTTGATGACCCCTTTCATTTTAATATGAGTGGGTTGGATTTCAAACAAGATGGATTGGAATGGCAGGAAGACAGGGTAAGAATTGAAACCCAGGCCATGATTAATACAGGCAAAGTAAATGAAGTATTTGGGGAGTCATTTCAATATAAGTTCAATCTGAAACCCATCTTTTCCATTGCAGGAGTAAGAAAAGATTCACCAGCTTATGAAGCAGGTCTAAAAATAGACGATAAAGTAATCAGCATCAATGGAAGTAAAACATCAGAGATGACCTTGGAAAGAATTTTAGAAATGATGAAGTCGTCTGAAGGAAAAAGCATTACCATGACTGTTCAACGAAAAGGAGTCAACTTGATTTTTCAATTTAATTTAGAAGACCCTATCCCTTATCAAGAATAAATATTATTATGACTACTGAAGAAACCACCTTAGACAGAATAAGAACCCGGCCAAGATTTAAAATGTTTACTCATCTTAGCAAAGAAGAATATGCTGAAAATCTGAAAAAATATCTTGCTGAGCATAAAGGCGAATTTTCCGGCAACATCAATAAAGAGGTTGCTACCATCTGGGTGGAAACAAAAGATGATAATTATTGGAAGCCCTGCCTTGCTTTACGCGTTGAAATAGAAGATGACGAAACCGTAATACGCGGAGTCTTCGGCCCCAGCTCCGCAGTGTGGACATTCTTTATGTTCCTTTACTTTTCCTTCTCTATTTTCTGGATGACTTTCTTCACCATGTATTATGTAGAAAAGCAAATAAAAAGCGCTGAATACCCTTGGGCACTGAGCGCTTCTTTTGTTATGTTATTTTTTATTCTTCTCACTTATATTGCGGCGAGATTTGGCCAGCATAAAGGAAAAGAAGAAATGCTTAAGCTAAGACAATTTGCGGAGGAATCTACTTTACAATTTGAGAAGAAAATTACTTAGACAAAGTATCGTTAGATCTTTCATTCTGAGTGGGAGTAGCCATTGCTCTTGCTGTTTTGATAGAATCAGCTACTTTTTCTCTGTTAGCTTGTTCTTTCAACATCTTAGGGACATCTCCTTCTAATAATTTCGTTAGCTCTTCTACAGAAATGTTATTAGCATTCGGATCATCCAGAAGTTTTTTCCATGGTCTTCTTCCACCCCAATTATAATCTCCAAATACCATTACTGCCGTTCCTCTTGCTTTTGTGGTAGCACCTCCCGGATTCAAAATCCAGGTATCTGCATAAGAGTACAACCATTGGGCATCTTTTCTCAATAATCTTAAACAGGAATGTGAAGCCGGGTATCCGGGAAGAGTATATTCATGCCAACCAATCCCTCCAATATTGTGAATATTAAAATTGTAAGGAAGTTTCCACTCACTGCTGACTGTTGAAATAGACAGCTTCTTTTTCCAGTTGGCAAAAGTAAGTCCTCTTGTAGTTTGCGCTGTCTTTTTCCCCATACTCGTTGGCCCCCATTTAATAAGGCTTCCATTGGAATAAACTGCAAAAGCCTGGATTGGGTAGGAAAAGATGACAAATTTTTTCACCCCGTTTAATACATCAAGCTGCATAGGAAATGGTGAGTAGGCCATTAAAGTAGTATCTATTTTAGCAGGAACCACCAGGGTGTCTGCATTCCATTTGCTTTTAGAATCCAATCGGTTTAAAGCTAAAATAGCAGTACGTTCCTTCTCGTCATATTTTTTGCTGAATTCTGCATATACAGAATCCCTCATTTTTTTATCTTTTGGAAGGATAAAGGCATTATAAAAACCATTCTCCTGCATCATGGGCGGAGCTGATTCTTTTTTAACCACAGGCACAGAATCCTTTTTTATAGAATCTTTTTCTGCTTCAGGAGCTTCAGAGGCAGAAACTGTATCTTTAAAAGTATCGCTTATCTTTTCTATTTCTTTTTTACAGGAAACAAGAGACACTGCACATAAACAGGCGTATAGAAATGATTTTTTCACAGATATGTTCTTCATAAATAAAACAGGTCATTTAGTTTGGCTACCCAGTACAAATATCAGACCTAAAATTGAATCCTAAAAGACATTCTGAAAAATACCGTAAAAAAACGGAGCTTCATTAGTTTTTTTTAAAGCAATTTGTTGGTTTTAGCATAAGATAAAGCCTCTGCAATATTATTTACTCCAATTTTTTCAAAAAGCTTTTTACGATGAAATTTCACAGTATCTGCAGTAATAAAAAGTTTATCGGCAATTTCACTGATAGTCAGCCCACTGGCATACAAACTTAGGATCTCATATTCTCTTGAAGATAATTTTATCTTTTCTTTTTTCTCCCATTTATCTTCTATAAGATCATATTTCCAGATTTCATTAGAACCTTCCTTGCTGAGTACTACATTTCCTGAAGAAGTATTATTAGAAAGAGAAACGGCACACAAAGCTTTCCAGACCTGGCCGTCTTCAGTAAGAAACATAGGAGCAAGTTTATGATTCACCAGAATCATATTTTTTTTACTATTAATAAGATAGAAATCATAGGAAATAGAATAAAGCTTTCTATCTTCTATTGGAATTTTATCATAGAATTTAAACCCTGCTTCGTTGATCTTGATGAGCATTTCCACATCTTCGGGTTTCACATTTTGAAAATAGAAAGCATACCCAAGATTCTTTACTTCTTCTGAGGTTTTACCACATAAAAAAAGAGGGTTTTCTGAAACATATTCAAAACCTTTAGTCTGATAATTGATCACATACAAACTCTGGTAGGTAGTTCGGGCAAGAGCTTTCACTGCTTCCAAATAATCTCCATCCTGGCTGAAATCAATGTCAGCATCTTTACTGACATCATTTTGTTCGTTAAAAAACCTTTTAATCTGTTCCATATTCTTTTAAAGCTTTCTTCACTACTACACTAAAGTATAGTTTTTAGCTTTCATACCACAAATCTACACAAAAGTGTAGCAATTCTCAAAATGCTGTGATATACATTTGCAAATGATTTGCATGATTGTACCATTTTCCAAAAAAAACTTTACCAGAAAGGGTTTGGAGAACATTACATACAAGCTATCACAACAATGTCATCAATAACCATGATATAGAAGTTGCCAAAAATTCGGTCTAAACAAAGTTGATTCGTCAAGTTTTTATCGTAAAATAACTCAGACAATGACACCTAATTCAGACTAAATATTAAATAATTGACCGAATTAAAAAGCAACGCCAAACGATCAGCCTTTTAAACAGCATAAATCTCTGCTTTAAATTACAAACTGATCAACCACCATATCACTGATTTTTACTATTACTGTCCTACAAGGCAGTAATTTTTTTGTTCTATACATTTAATTATACAACTTCAGACTAGGTTATTGCTGCATTTTCTGACTGAAGTAAAGAGTATTGAATTTAAAATAATAAAATACCCAAAGGGCAAACCAGGGCAAATTCACAATCAAAAATAATAAAATCATCTCCCTCGTAATGGTCAATTCAGCCACCAAAAAGAAATAATATCCCAAAGAAAGGATCGGAAGAAGTAACCAACATACACCGGATTTCATTCTGGTCTGAAATGGGTTTAAAAGCGATAACAAACTACTGAATGATACCATACTCATCAATACTATCCAAAATAGAGTAAGCCCATACACAACACCACTCATATCGCAATTTCTTGGATGTTCTCTCGCCGGTTCCCTAGTACAGCTCATAAATATAATGAGAAGGATCATAGAAACTACTGTTGAAACTAACCACGTCTTTAAAATTGATAATAAAATGTACTTCTTTTTTGACATTCAACTTGGCTTTACTTGCTAAAATAATAATTACTATTCAATTTCACAAAAGCCTCCTTCTTTGTTTTTCTGGCTGATATTTAATAATTTGTTAAAGATACCATGCTTATATTATCTATAATTTTGACAAAATATCAGTTATCATGCTATACATCATTATGGTAGTTGTACTACAAGCACTTATCACCCTCACTTTATTACTTTATCTTATCAAAAACAGGGAATCTGTTCTGAATATGTTATTATTGTATATCGGAGTGGTTGCATTGGATATGGGATATGAATTAAACCCAAAGGCAGAGCTTCAAGAAATTACAAGGAGGAGAGAAAGATAAAGTCCCTTATCACCAAGGAGCGGGCCTCACGACTGGAAGGGAGCTTTGGCAAAGAAAAGGAACATTATCACTTAAGAAAAATTAAGGCTCGAACCAGAAAAAATGAAATACTTTGGATTTTCTTTGGTATCCACACCGCCAATGCCCTGGAAATTGGAAGAAGAATACAGAAAGCACAAGCTGCATAGAATTAAATTAAATACAGTGCAAAACTCATACTGATATAGATAAAACTAGTATCGCAAAAAGCTATGCTCTCACTTCATGAAAACTATCTCAATTTTGAGAAATCAGTATCAAGGAAATAAAAAACCGAGCAATTTTTAAAAAATTGCTCGGTTTTTTTATCTTTTTAGGCTTAGAAAATCTTTACTTCTCTGTATTTTACGAATGTACCTACATAGCATTATTTATAACACGAAATTCATCCTATCCGGATACATACAAAAACGATTATAGGGAAAACTATGCTCCCTCTCCACGAAAAAGTATCTCACTTTTGAAAAATCAATACCAAGGAAATCAAAACCGAGCAATTTTCTCAAAAATTGCTCGGTTCATTATCGTTTTAGGTTTAGAAAATCTTTACTTCTCTATATTTTACGAATATACCTTTTTAATTCTGGTAATAAACTATATCTTTTAAATAATCATTAATTTGATTAAGTAGGTTTATTACAATTTAGTGTTTGTTTCCTCACTTAAATGCAACTTTTATGGAAGTCCCAAAATATGAAACATTTTATTAAATTATTTACAATTCATTTCTTTATAATCACTCTTATTAGAAGTATCTAATATGAAATACAACTTTTTATTTTTTTCCATGAAGAGTTATTTTTGTTCTCATATTCATTAGATATTATAAATATATTCCTTGTAACCTTTAGGACTGATTTCTTTTTTTACCTGACCAAATCCATTATATTCATATTTGTACACACCGTTTGAGGGGTCATTGAATTCAGATTTTCTACCCCAAAGAAGTATTTGATGGTTACAATAATATTGCCATACTGAGCTTTAATTTGCTCTCCCGCGGCATTATAAGAGAAGTTAATAATACCGCTTTCATTCTCAGAAGAAATAACATTATCTAAAGCATCAGTAGTTTTCTTAGCAATATGTAGAATCCTGCAAAATTGACCACCCTAATCCTGCGAAAGTTTGCAGGCTTTTTGTTTTTCAGTATCTACAAAACCTATATTGATTCCCAAGTGGATCGAATTTTCGAAAATTTTAACCGTAAATTGTTCCAAAAAAATGTTTGATTGTACCAAGCGATTTTAAGTCGGTCAGTATCATCATATGATTCGGAGTATCGAGTTCGTATAATTGGAAGTTCACAAATAGTTGTTCCCATTCTTGCCAATATAAACCGTGATCAAAATAAGTTTTATTCGGATCTATAGAAAAATAAGGTCTTAATTCTCCTAGAAATAGTCCGCTCTGATTGCGAAAATAATAACATGTTAACTCTTCAGGTCTAAGGAGTGGCTTGACCACATAAGAGCTAGCTTCGAATGCCTCTTGCACTTGTATCGTTTTATCAATCCATTGCGTACCTTTCACATTGTCTCGTATGTACCCTCGTTTATTGGCTATACTAATGAGCTGCTTTAAAAGATTCGCAGGAGAATGTCTTTTATTCAGTTCTTCGCAATGAATGAGTTCATTGGATAACTTTTCAGGATCCGATTGAAGGCTCGTAAAAATCTGCATATTAACGGTTTGCAGCAATGCGTCTTTCTTATTGAAGGTTGCGTTTTTAAGCTCCGGTCCTATTAATGTATCCAACATAACTACTGACTCTACTTTGTCTCCCATTTCTTGCAATTGTCTGGTAACTTCATAGGCGGTAAGTCCACCCAATGAATAACCGCCTAAATCATAAGGACCATTTGGTTGAATCGCTTTAATAATTTGACTATAATACGCGGCCATTGCTTGTATACCATTTAAAGGAGCGCGTTCGGTCATATAGCCTCGAGCCTGAATACCATAGAATGGGCGGCTAGAATATCGGGCCAAATCTTGGTAAATTTCAACACCGCCCGCACCTGCATGGAACCAGAAAACTGGTCTGCCATGCTTACCTTCATTAAGCAATACGAGTTCTGGAAACTGTGGCCAAGCTTTCGGCACAAAATTAACTTCTGCTTGTGGGCTCTGTGCCGGCAGTATTGGTTCAATATTTTTAACAGCCTCCACAATATCGTTTAGGGTGTTGCATTTTTCCAAATGTCGTACGGTTATTGCTGGTGATATATGCGCTTGCAGTCTTTGCACTAATTGCATAAAGAGAATCGAATCCATCCCATATTCGCTTAGGGAAATACTTAGTGAAACCACATCCTCTTGAAGACCTAACAACCTGGCTGTCAAATTAATTACTTTATTCTCTACAAGCATTCCATGCGCCTTTGTCTCGCTTTCCTGAATAAACGAACCTAAATCGGGGGTAGTTTCTAGCGGGGCTAACCAATAACGGGCTTTTGAGAAGGAATATGTAGGCAAACTGATTCTCTGGGGAGTTTCTTGGGTATAGATTTTCCACCAGTCAAAGGCAAGACCTCTTACCCATAAATCGAGAAATTTGTTGTATTTTTTTCGTTTCAGCCATTCTAAAAGCGTTTGTTGCAATTCTTCATCGGTAGAAAATAAGGATATCGTTTCCCCTATATTATCCGCACTACCTTCATAAATCTCCTCCAATAAACCCTCTAAATAGCCTTTTAACTTTATTGTTAATTCCTCTATTGAATCGGCTATAAATGCCATTCGCTCGGTCATCACTTCTCTTCCGACCTGCAAGGTAAATGCTATTGAGGGAAGCATATCATCTGAAGGCATTTCTTCATCCAGATAAATCAACAACTGATGAGCGTAGGCCTTAAGGCTTTCCTTGGTTTTAGCCGATAGAACCACAATATTTTGCTCTAGCGTGTTAATCGGTGTGTTTTTAATCGGATACTCTTCAATAATTAAATGTGCATTAGATCCTCCCGCTCCAAACGATGAAATACCCGCAATCCTTGGTAGAATCTTTTCTTGTGTATTTCCATCAAACTTCTGCACGTTCCATTCAGAAAGCTCTTGTTGAACGCTGAACGGAGTTTGTCCAAAATTAATCTTGGTATTCAATTCTGCTATGTTTAACGAAGGAACTAATTGCTTGTGTTTCATTTGCAATAGTATTTTAGTTAAACCTGCTATCCCTGCTGCGCTTTCGCAATGACCGATGTTGGATTTGACTGAGCCAATTGCGCAAAACTGTTTTTCGGTTGTAGCTCTGGCAAATGCTTTACTTAGCCCGGCCATTTCTATAGGGTCTCCCAAAACCGTTCCTGTTCCATGCGTTTCTACATAGGAAAGTTGTTCAGGTTTTACTCCTGCTCTTTCGAGGGCATCTGAAATTGCGCTTGCTTGCGCATTTGGATTCGGAACGGTGTATCCATTCGTTTTACCTCCTGCATTAATTGCACTGCCTTTAATAACACCGTAAATATGATCTTTATCTAAAATAGCTTTTGATAAAGGTTTCAGCACTACTGCTCCTACTCCTTCTCCATCCACGAAACCATCGGCATCGTTACTAAACGCTTTGCATTTATCGTCAACCGACAACATTCCCATAGCGCAAAGGCGACTGTAATGAACTGGATCTACGATAAGATTTACACCACCCGCAATAGCCACTTCACATGAACCTCCCCGTAAACTTTCGATTGCAAGATGTATTGCTGTTAAAGAAGATGAACAGGCGGTATCTACCGCAAGACTTGGCCCTTGAAAATCAAGAACATAAGACACTCGATTGGCAATGGAATGGAAACTGGTTCCGGAAGGATAATTACCGTTCATTACGCCAACGAAAACGCCCACTTTCTTCTTCGCGTTTAATTCCTGCGGGGTATAACCTGCATCTTGCACAGCTGTATAGGCAATTTCCAGAAACAACCTTTCTTGTGGATCCATTCTGGCGACTTCAGTTGGTGCAATTCTAAAAAAAAGTGGATCAAATTTATCGATATCCTTAATAAACCCACCCCATTTAGTATAATGTGTACCCCATTCGCCCTTCTCATTGCTAAAGTATTTTTTCCAATCCCATCGATCTTCCGGAATTTCGGTAATGCAATTTTTTCCGGACTTCAGATTGTTCCAAAACTGCATCAAATTATCAGCTTGAGCATACTTACCTTGTACCCCGATAATGGCTATCGAATCTCTGTCAGCTGGTCTATGTTTTTCTTCATTTAAGGTCTTAGTCTCCTTTTCTCGGCTAAAATTTAAACCCCTCGATAAGCTTACTGTCTTATAGCGTGCATTATCAATATTTACGGCTAAATTGGGCAAATTAGTGCTTTTCTGCTCAGGTTGTAAATTGACTATTTTAGCCAAATTATCTCTTTGAGTCTCTATAAAATAATCGGTAAGCTGCTCTATTGTCTGATACTCAAAAAATAAAGTACTGCTCACATTTTCAAACACTTCTTCTAGAGCATTATTCAATTGAATCACCATTATCGAATCTATACCATATGATTCAAACGAGGTTACCGCATCTATTCTATGAATGGGTATTTTTAAAACACGAAAGAAAAGTTCTTTAAAATATAAGATACCTTTTTCTCTCAATTCATACGGTCTAACTGCCCCAGCAGGGATATTCGTATTTATTCCCGTATTTTGTGCAATTGCCACAGGCGATTTTACGACCTCCTTCACTAGCGAAACACCCTCACCATTAACAAACTGACTATCAACCACTTTCTGTCTGATTATTCCATCGCTTTTTGCAAGCACAATTTGTTGTCCCAATTGCTGAGCTACTAAAGCCGGGAACTCGATGTCATAAAATCCTTCATTTTTCATTGCCAAACTCCACATTTTAGATGACAATATCGGAGATCCTGAAATTCTCAGCTCATTGTCTTCATAGCGCCACCATCCTTCTAACAAGCCAAACGTAAGGTGCGAAAATAGTGTATTGCTACCAAGTTCATTCAATAGTAATTGTCCCTTACAATGTAATACGGCCTTCGCATTTCGCAAAGACTGGCGTATGTTTTTTGTTGCGTGTAACACATTGGTGGCAATTACGAAATCGTAGCTATTAGCGGCTATTCCTTGTGAAGCTATCGGCTTTTCAACATCAAATAAACGATACTTAATATAGGAAGGCCCTGCCTCAAACGTTTTTTCGGCATAGAGTAGAAAAGCTTTTGAAATATCGGTATAGCAATACTCTTCTATGTTGTTTTGATACTTTTTCAACTTATCAAAAACAAGTATGCTCGTCCCTCCGGTTCCTGCACCAATTTCTAGTATTCTTATTTTTACCCGCGGATCTTTAGCCATTTTCGCTTCTATTAAAAGGAGCAATTGATTTGCTAAAATTTCGTTGAAATAGTCGGCTACTAAGTTATCTCGATATACTCCCTCGACCATTTTCATGGATGATTCCGGAAACATAACGTCTGTTGCAAGACGCTCTCCTTTCATTATACCGGAAAGTGCCTTTAAGGTAGTTTCTACTAAAATTACCTGAGCTTTTAAATTTGGATTTGATAGCCAGGCCTTTTTCTTTGAATCCCAGTCATTCCAAATCTTACTTGAGCTTTCTATCTCTTCCAATTCTTTTCCTGTGGGACTTAGGTAATTTCTTTCTACCAACAGGTTGATGCTATGCTCCATCCAATGACTATATCGATCATCGACAGCATCTTCATTACGATTAAGAAAATCATTTTCCTTTAAAACGGCAAACAGCAGGCGCCCTAATAGTTCGTCCATTTCCATTGCTGGCGGTACCAGATTCGTTTCTATGGAGGCAATGGTATCGCGGTCTATAAAAACCGTAGCTTCCTTTTCTTCCATTGAGTTTGAAGGACTTAAATATGCTGTTAAACAACCTAATGAAGTATATTCTATTAAATTGAACGGTTTATCTACAGTATCAAATTGCTTATGTAGATATTCTTCAAATTCTATTTGCTTTGATCCATCTAAACCATATTCGCTCCAGGTTGTTGATTCATCAATATCATCGATACTTACTGCTAGAAAATTGGCTATTGCAGCTTTTAGTTTACCCGTTAACGGCACTCTATTTGGACTTTGTGAGCCGCCTGTTTCGGTTAAAGGCAGGTAACTTGTAATTGCTTCATCTGTTTTCAGTCCCATTGTTCCTATCGGCCTATTTATTTTGATAAAGGCTAGCTGATTTACAGGTTCAGCCAATAGCACTTTTATGGCCTCTATACCATCTTCTGGCTCAATTGACGCGAATCCTGCCATTGCCATTCGTTCTTTATATTGTTCGGAAGCGACAATTCCGACGCTACCCCAATAGCCCCAGTTAATTACTTTAACCGGGCATGTCCATTGCTTTAAAAGTTGTTGGGCGTAGCTATCTTTAAATGTACATCCTGCTGCATAATTACTTTGTCCGGCGGCCTTTGTAAACGATGTCATCGACGAAAAGAACAAAGCGAAATCCAGGTGTTCATTTTTAAAAATTTTCGCAATATTAATACTCACATCGGCTTTTGCGGTTAAGCCTGCACGGAAAGTAGCTTCGTCCATCTTAGCCAGCCTTTGATCGCACAAATCTATTGCTGAATGAATGACTGCATTTATGGCTGAAAACTGCTTTTTAATCTTCTTATAGGCTTCTTGTAGTAGTTTTTCGTTTGTCGCGTCAGCTGCTAAATAGATTGGTTTAGTTCCCAGTTTGCCTAAAGTATCTATCTTGTTCTGTATTTCATCATCAAGTTGTCTACGTCCTATCCATATTACCTGTGCATGGTAAGTAGTTATTAAAAACTTGCTTACAATTTCACCTATACCTCCTGCGCCCCCAATGATTACATAAACACCTTTCATTTTAAGTAAATTGGGTACTGATCCGGAAGGTCTGTACGACACCAACTGGCTAGAAAGCCATTGTTGATTTCGATATAAATAGGCGTTCCCTTGTGTTTCGTATGGCAACTTAAACACCTGTTCCAGTGGGCATTCAAGAATATTTTCTACATCAACCAACCTGATTTTCCAATTGGTATATTCCTTCGCCATTGAGCCGATAAGCCCATGAATTGCCGCTTGTGCGGGATCAGCTTGTTCATCATCAAGCACTGCTTGTGCCCGATTAGTAAATATGGTCCAAGCTAAAGGCTGTGTATCGTAACCGTGTTGCAAGAGTGCTTTAATAAAGCGGAAGCAGGTAATAACCGGATTGATTTGTTCTTCTGATGTGGCAACTTCGCAGTTCAACAGCTCTGTTGTACTCCAGTAAATTATCTCCTCCACCTTAAATTCTGAGAACTTATCTACCATTTCAGTTACCGTATTCTCGCTTGATATTTGAATGAATTGGGCTTCCGGATAATACTTTTGGATTGCCTTTCTATCTACTTCATCTATACTGACTACCAATACTTTTGATTCTTTTATGTAGTTAACTTCTTCTCCTGTAAAGGTATCCCATACCGGTTTAAGGTATACTTTACCGCTGTTGTCTAAGATTGATAAAGAATTTAGTTTACTTCCTGCGCTTGTTGCTCCCAGTTCGTTTTCCAATGACCTTGTTGCAAATTCCTTAAATTGAACACATACTTTTCCATTTTCGTCGCAGATGTCAACATCAAATTTTTGTACGTTTTGTTTTTGGTCTGTTCCTTCGCAGTACCTAACAAAGGCGAACATCTTAGAACTACACTTATGATGGATGACGAGTTCTCGAAGTGCAAAAGGTACTTTTGGTTTTAATATGGCTCGGTTTTGTGGTAAGGATATATCTACTGATGCTAATAAAAAACCAACAACACCTTGTAGTGCAGCGTCCAATATTCCGGGGTGCAATGTATACTCGTTAAGTTGCCCTTTTAATGATTCTGGCAATGAAAGTTCCACTAATAGTTGGTTATTTCCTACGTAAACCTGTTCTATCAATCTATGGGAAACACCGTAGCTTACTTCCATTTCTTCGAAAACGTCATAGCATTGCTTGCCTGAAAGAATGGTTTGAGCGCATTGTTCTTTTACTTCTGGAATCGTGATATAGCGCTCCTCTAGATTCTCCAACAAGCTTGCTGTTCCCTGACAATGAACGATGGCCTCCTTTTCGTCGGTAATCATTTCAAAGTCTATTTGATCTTCATAGTTTAGAAATAATTTCGTTCGAATTTCAGGAGCAGAAACACCTACTAACCAAGGTCTTACCCATACCACATTGTTGAGTTTTATTGCCAACTCTTTCTGGTTTTCATCTTCATCCCCCTTAACAGCGTATTCTATGGCCGTTCTAGCCATTTCAAGGTATGCCACCCCCGGAAGTACGGCTCCTTGTTGAACTTTATGATCGCTTAGAAATGGCTCATTTCCGTTAAATGTGCTCGCAAAACATATTCCCTCTAATGTGGATGTATTTTGCTGCAGCAATGGATGCAACAGTGATGATCCTTTTTTGCTAGGTGAAATTGTTGGTAAGTCGTCGGCACTTGCCCAGTATTCCTCTCTTTCAAAAGGATACGTAGGAAGGTGAATACGACTGGGCTGCGTACCGTATAGTTCTGCCCAAGAAAATTCATATCCTTGACAATACAGCTCAGCTAATGCAAACAATCCTTCTTTATAAGTGCTTGCCTCTACATCGTTTAAAGCGATTTCTTGCATCAAGTGATGTGCATATTTATTAATAGAAACTTGCTCTACGAAATCTGGAGCACATATACGCTGAAAAACATTCGGTAACTTATCTTTTTTACCTACATGTTTCCATGCAGAAATAGCGTTTTCCACATCTTGAATTACAATAGCACAACGATGCGAAAAGTGTTGACGCCCCGCCTGTAGGGTATAACTAATCTCCATCAAGTCTGCATCCTTTGCATCCGAAGATTGAAGATATTGAATCATATCTTGCACTCTTTCAAGCAGGGCATTTTCTGTTTTTGCTGAAAGAAGCAACAAATAGAAGGGTTTTGTTCGTTTTTTTGAACTCTTGAATAGGTCATAGTTTTCGACCACCATGTGCGCATTTGTTCCGCTCATCCCAAATGAACTGAGTGCTCCCATTCGTTTTTTATTTACTCCTTCGGGCCATGGAGTCGTTATTTTGTTCACATAAAAATGAGAGTTATCTAAGTTAATAAACTCATTTTCTGTTTTACAATTCAAACTTGCTGGTATTTTATTCTGCTGTAATCCTTTTACCAATCCTACTAAATTAACTAAACCCGAAGCAGCAAAAGTATGTCCGAAATTGGTTTTACTTGACGTTAAGGCACAATAAGCCGTTGCAGATGTATATTTTTTAAACGCCTGGCGAAGTGCGTTTACTTCAATGGGGTCTCCTAATTTTGTACCTGTTCCATGTGCTGCCACATGTTTTATATCTTGTGGGTTAATCTGATAACGATCGTAAATATTTTGAAGCAGATTAACTTGCGCTGCTCCACTTGGTGCAGTTATTCCATTTGTTTTGCCATCGTAATTAATTCCGCTACCCTTGATTACCGCATGAACAGGATCTCCATCTTTTAGTGCTTTTGACAGCCTTTTTAATACCAGCACTACTACTGCTTCGCCGGGAACAATTCCGTTCGCATCGGCATCAAAGGTGGCACATTTGCCATTCGTTGAAAGCATGCCCGCCTCCGTCATTTGAAGGTAGGCCATTGGTGTTAGAATAAGATTCACACCTGCCGCCATTGCGGTATCGCATTCTCCGCTTATTAAACTTTGACATGCTTGATGTGCCGCCACCAAGCCTGAGGAACAAGCTGTATTGATTGTTAAATTGGGGCCATTCAAATTGAGAAAATAAGCTATTCGGGCAGAAAGCATAGCCGTATGATTGGACGTAATCGACCCTCTTCCGCTTGTAACCAACTGGTATTCTCCTTCTTCAGCTCCCACAAATAAACCTATTTTATTTTCCTTAAGTTGCTTTTCTCCATAACCTGCATCTTCTAGTGCGCCACATGCTTCTTGCAGTAGTAAACGCTGTCTGGGGTCCATGTATTGGGCTTCTAAGGGCGATATCTCAAAAAACAGCGGATCAAATTCTCTCATTCCAGGAATATGTCCTATCCATTTTGAATTAATTTTCCCTTCAATCTTCGTTTCACTATAGTATTGTCTCCAATCCCATCGATCAATGGGAATCTCCGTTACCGCGTTTTCTCCTTTTTCAAGGATTTCCCACATTTGATGAATATTTCTAGCATTAGGAAAGCGACCGCTCATACCTATAATGGCGATTGGCTCATCGACTGCTGCATACAAATTTTCAGCATTCGTTACTGAATCTTTCTGGTTATTTTCTACTGGTTTCGTATCTGAACCACTGAATAATTCATCTTTTTTGTCTGATTTATTTTTTTCTTCGGAATAAAATTTACTTAAAGTATCGTGATACTCGTTTAAAAGATAACTAGCGAAATCATCGATAGTGGTATGTTCAAAAAATACGCTTGGACTTACATCAATAGTATACATTGTACTCAATGCCTGTGCAAATTGCGTAAGCACTATTGAGTCAAAGCCAAAATCTATAAAATTAACATCGTTATTAATTCTCTCTCGCTCTATCCCTAATAATTGGTTGATTTGTTCTTTTAGTTCCCAATGGAGGCATTCTTTTAAATCCCATCCTTTCATTATAGGTAATCTTCTATTTTCCTCGGAATAGGTCGTACGCTCCTCCAAATTAATAAGCGGCTTGCTCCACTGCCCTATCCCTAAAAACTGATGTACTCGATTTTTTTGTCCAACAATTATTAACTGACTCAAATCGTCGGACATCAATAATTGCTCCCATACTTTTATCCCTTGATCAATCTCCAAATACGCCTGTCCGCTTAGTTTTAGATACGATTCTTCGTGTTTGCTCTCGAAATGCATCCCTCCTGATCGCCATAACGGCCAGTTAATGGCTATAAATTTTGTTTTATTGTGCTGTTCATTTTGGTAGGTGGCATAATCCATCTGATAACGATTGGCCACAGCGTAATCGCAAGAGCCAAAATCACCTAGAATTGCCGATGAGGAAGAAAAAGCACAAAAAAAGTCCAATTCATCATTTACAAAAGTCTCGTTCAACACTTCTGTTCCTCTCACTTTCGGCGACAAAACCTCTTGCAGATCGGCTAAATTTTTATTTTGTAAAGCAGTGTGACTTGGAACTCCGGCCATGTGTAGTATTCCATTTATTTTTATCGATTCAAGCTTTAATTTGGCTGATAGCTCTTGCATTGAATTTAAATTGCTTATATCTCCTTGAAAATAGGTTACACTTGTTTCATAGCGCTTTAATTTTTCAAGTTCGGTTTGATTTTTCTCATTCAATGGGGAGCGACCAATTAAAATAAGGTTTGCCTGGTATACCTTTGCGAGATAATCGGCAAATACCAACGCCAAACTCCCCATCCCGCCTGTAATTACATAATAACCGTCCTGCTTAATTGCCGAAGAAGCTTGGTTCGCTAGAAAAGTGGGTTCTATAACCGACACTAGGCGTGTATTCTCTTTGTACCAGATTGTTTGGTTCGTATCGAAGTTTTGTTCTTTCCAAAATTTCTCTACCCACTCCGACATTGATCCGGCTTTCTGAAGCACTAATTTCACCTTGGTTCTTGATACTATTTGTTTAATCGATCGCTCAAAACCAATCCAAGAAGATACATAACAGTATTCTTCAAAAGAGTCGTATGCGCCGGCTATTAGAAGTCTGTCTACTTTTAATTTTGCGGTGGTGATCGCTTGAAATAGTAGAAAAATTTCTGAATACTGGTTTCTCAAAATCCTTTCTTCTTGCGGCCATAAGTACCAAATTGTATCTATTTGAGTTAAATGTTCAAGATCAGAAAACAGCTTTTCATAAGCCTGTTTTAATGTTCTATCGATACCAATGTGGTTAGTAGTATCTATTTCTGTGCCCAGATTGTGATGCGATACAAATAGTAGATTGGGCCTATCTTCGGCAGTGCAACTCGCAAACTGATTCGCAATCAATTCCTGACTTAAGGCATTATCTGCAAAACATAAGACAGTTTTCAAATGAGCAGATTTGGCATTGGGCAAGCTTTCTTCCTTCCATCTCTCTGTAAACGACAACACCTCTAAGGGCTCTATTTCTTCTACTTTTGCTTCGATCAATTGATTTACCGTATTCTTAGCTTCGAAAAGCTCCGGTAATTTCTCCTCATCGTTGGTATTAGGCAACCAATAATACTCATTAGCAAAAGGATACGTGGGTAAGCTTATATTTCGAGGAATAGCATCCCGGTACAATTCTTCGTAGTCCATGTCCTGCCCTTCACACCAAAACTTGGCTAAATCATCAAGCTTTCCTTCAAAAAGATACTCATTGAGCTTTATTGCTACCTCGCCATCCGCTGCTTTTTTTCGATTTGCTCTACCGCTATAAAGATTAGCTATGTTTTTTTCGTCCTTAACAAAAGTGGATAATTTTTCTTTTAATTCCAGGATGTTATCCAGCACTATTGCCAGTCGCTCCTCCATGGCTTCACGTCGTAGCAGCAAGGTATACATTATACGTTGCAAATGACTGTCATTTAAGCCCTTTTGATTGATAGCACGTAGCATTTCCTCAGCATACTTTTTGAGTGCTTCTTTATTTTTTGCCGATAATACAAAAACAACCGTCTGCGAACGTTCGGTTAGTGAAGGTTGTTCTTCTTCATCGTATTCTTCGAGAATTACATGCGCATTCGCTCCACCCGCACCGAATGAGGATACTCCTGCTATTCTTGGTAATTCTCTTGATTCGTCGTTGATTTCTTCTAAAGGAGCCAGCCAGGAAGTCAAATTTTGCTGTACTTTAAATGGCGTTTTTTCAAAATTGATATTTGGATTTAATTCAGCAGTATGTAAACTGGGCACAAGCTGTTTATGCTTCATTTGAAGAACCACCTTGGTTAAGCCTGCAATTCCTGCCGCGGCTTCGCAATGACCAATGTTGGATTTCAGCGATCCAATAGCGCAAAACTGCTTTACCAGAGTATCCTTCTCAAAAGCTTGCGAAAGACCTGTAATTTCTATTGGATCTCCCAGTTCTGTGCCTGTACCGTGTGCTTCTATGTAGCTTACCGTTCTTGCATTAATGGATGCTTTATCTAAGGTTTCTCGAATGAGGTCGCCCTGCGACATCGGATTTGGAACGGTATATCCATTGGTTTTTCCTCCGTGATTTATGGAAGATGCACGAATTACGGCATATATGTTATCGTTGTCTTTAATTGCCTTGGATAGTGGCTTTAAGAGGATAGCGCCGACTCCTTCTCCTGGCACAAAGCCATTTCCTCCCTTTCCGAAACTCTTGCACTTGCCATCGCTGGATAACATCTGTTGCAAAGAAAAAAGCCTATAACTTGAAGGATGTAAGTACAGATTCACCCCTCCTGCAACCGCCATTTCACATTCCCCTTGTCGTAAGTGTTGGCAGGCTTCGTGAATGGCTGTTAGAGAGGATGAACACATCGTGTCAAAGGCTAAGCTTGGGCCTTTAAGATTGAAGAAGTAAGACACTCTATTGGCAACCGAACTGAAAGAGGTATGAGGAAAAAGCGGTATTCCTTTTTTCCAAAGCTCTGGGCCATATAGCTCAAATCCGGTTCTGGTAATCCCGGTAAATATTCCTATCCGGTTATTAAAATCGGTTGATAATCGATGGCGCGTATAGCCTGCATCTTCAAATACTTCCCAACAGCTTTGCATAAAAAGTCGTTCTTGGGGATCGATATTAACTGCTTCTTTGGGCGATATATTAAAAAACAGCGGATCAAACTCCGCAAAATTTTCTAAGAATGCTCCCCATTTACTATAGCTTTTCCCTTCTGTTAATGCTTCTTGCTTACTTTCACAATAGAAATTTTCTAAAGACCATCTCTCTGCTGGTATTTCGCTTACACAATCTTTGCCATTCTTAAGGTTATCCCAAAATTCTTCGAGATTAGCCGCCATGGGGTAACGTCCTGACATGCCAATAATTGCAATTGGTTCGTTTACATCTGTTAATGAATTCGTGTTCGTACTTTCAAAAGACTTCTTTTTAAAGGTACGTTTGTTTTTACTTACTGAATGGCCCGATGCTTCTGTTTTAGTTGTTGCGATGGGGTTACCGTTTAATTTTTCTGTGGAATCATTGTTGTTAAATAACCTACGCAATTCTTCTTCCCTGTTTTCAACAAAATAATTCGACAGGGCTTCGATTGTTTGATATTCGAAAAAAATCGTGTTGCTTAGCTCTTCAAAAATCTCGTTAAATGCATTATTCAATTGTATGATTAAAATAGAATCGATCCCGTAGGTTTCCAATGGTTCAAAGGAATCTATCGTATCGGCCGGAATTTTTAATGTCCTGCTAATCAGCTGCGTCAAAAATTCAACAGTTTTAGCTTGCAATAAATTCTGATTTGCTTGGCTCGATTTCTCTTCAGTTTCTAGCTGTTTTTTCGCTCTAGGTGCGCTAGGCGCTATCGGTTTAAGAGAAGACTGCTCTTTTTGCTTCACTATCCCATCGCTTTGTGCTAATACAATTTGCTGCCCTAGTTCATGTGCGCTATGCGTTGGAAAGCTCACTTGCTCGAATCCTTCTATTTCCAATACATTCTTCCAGGTATCTGGAAAAAGCCCTGGCGAGCCGGGTATACGCAGTTCTCTATCTTGTGCCAGCCACCAACCTTCGAGTAGCCCAAAGGTTAAGTGGGTAAACAAGGTATTTTGACTAATTTCGTTCAGCAATATAACTCCATTGTGTCGCAAGATTGCTTTTACATTTTCTATTGATGTATTTATGTCTCTTGTGGCGTGCAATACATTTGCGGCAATAACTAAGTCAAAGTTATCAGCTTTAATTCCTTGCGCTAAAACCGGTTTTTCTACATCAAAAATTTTATAGGTTATGTAATCGTAATGAGTACTGTATTGCTGCTCTGCGAGCGAAAAAAATGCTCTCGAAAGATCGGTATAACAATATTCGCCTATATGTTTACGAAATGGCTCTAATTTTTTAAAAATAATATTGCTGGTACCCCCTGTACCTGCACCGACCTCAAAAATATTAATTTTGACTTCCGAATCTAGTTCAATCCGCTTTTCTACATACGCTACCACAAAATTGGCTAGCGCTTCATTAAAATAATCGGCTACTTTATTGTTTTTGTAAATACCTTCTACTAGATTCATCGATGAATTGGGGAAAATTACTTCTGTAGCGCTTCGTTTACCGGTTATTAAATCAGGAAGAGCCCATAATGTGCTCTCCACGAGGTTAATTTGCGCATTCATATTTGGATCTTGAATCCATTGCTTTTTTTTGTCAGCCCATCGCGATAGTATCTGATCTTCGATTGGAATAGAGGCTTGATTAACAGAATAGGTGTACCCGGATCTAGTTAAATATTTACTTCTAACAAAAAGCTCTATCGTTTCATTTAACCAGGGTGTATAAAAATCGTTGAAAGAAATCACCTCGGCCTTTAACTCAGCTAGCGTAAAGCTTTTTCGACTAAACATACCTGTTGAGCGCAACTGCAACCATAACATTTGAACCAATAACTTGTTCAGTTGTTTTGAATACGCCTGACCTTCTTCTTTCATATTTTCTACGTAAGACCTATCGAAAGGCAAGTAATCATTTATCTCCTGAATAATACCGGGTATTTGTTCTGGATATACTGTTATTTTAGTATTTAAATTTATTCCAACGTTCGTACTCATATTCATTGTTTAATATCTAGTAATTGTATTTATTAAATTGTTGCAAACACTCTGTTCTATTTCTGTATATAATTGAAAAGAATAGTCCTATTTTTCGTTAAGGAAATTCCCCAATTGTAAAGGTTGATTGGGAAATAAAACATCGCAGCTGACAGACCGCTTAATTCTCGTAATTGAGGGACGGTTCGTATTGGTTAAAAGATTGGTTAGAGAAAATGTATTCTTTTATTCTTTCCTAAGTGCCAGAATTGGCAGGAGAAATTACTTTTATCAGTGCCAGTTGATTTAGGGGCGACATTATTAGGGTATCTAAAGCGGCCATTGCTTCATTCGGTTCAATGGTACCTATTCCTGATCTTGCCAATCGGGTTTTAAATGCTTCGGGCACCACTCCCCCAACACCTATATTGCCCCAGTAGCCCCAATTCATCACTTTAACCGGGCATGTCCATTCATTTGCCAGCTTAATGGCAAACGAATCTTTAAATGTACAACCTGCTGCGTAACTGCTTTGACCCAAAGCTTTGCCAAATGAACCTATAGATGAAAAGAAGAGCACAAAATCGAGCTTTTCCTTGCCAAATACTTGTGCAATATGTACGCTTATATCGACATTTGCCGATAAACCTTCGCTGAAAAGATCCTCTTCCATTTTGGCTAAACTTCGGTCTAAGGAACCAACTGCAGAATGTATTACCCCGTTAATCGTTTCGTATTGAGCTTTTATTTTTTCATACGCTTTCTGAAGCGCATCGATATTTGTGGCATCGGCTGATATATAAATTGGAGCTTTCCCATGAACGCTCAAATTTTCGCATTTTTGCCTTATCTGTTCGTCTTCTTGTCGTCGTCCTATCCAAATCACTTGCGCTTGAAAATGTTTAATTAAGTAGCTAGTCCAGACTTCGCCCAGCCCACCAGCACCGCCAATTACCACGTATACTCCATTGGTTTTATACCTGTTTTCGGACTGGCTTTGTGGCTCAATGGGTATTAGATTAGGCTGATACCATTGCTTATGTCGATATACCCATGCATCGCCCATTGCATTAACCGGTAAGGTAAATAGATTTCCAGGAGGTAATTCTGTGGTTTTTGCCAAATCAATTAGCCTAATTTTCCAATTGGGATATTCTTTAGCCAGCGAACCGATTAACCCATGGAGAGAAGCATGTGCCGGATTAAGCTCTTCATTTTTTAACAACGCATAAGCCTTAGCTGTCAAAATTGTCCAACCCAGCTCCGATGTTCCATAATTTAAGGCTAAAAGTGCCTTAATCATCCTGAAGAAGCTCATTACGATACGCTTTTGCGTCTTTATAATGGAGTCTTGTGCTGTCAAATCTTGATAATTCTCTGGGGTTAACCATACAATATGATCAATTTTCTCGATCTTTTTTAATTCAGCTAACATTTCATCCATCTCGGCATCCACTCTGATATTTAAGGTTTTGGCCAAAGGGTATTGCGCTTTAACTACTCCTTGGATTTCATCAGCTCCACCAACAATTAACACCTGTTTATCTTCTTCGGGATACAGTGTTCCTTCTGAAATTCTACTCTTTTCTAACATGGGCTTTAGTAGCCTAGGCTCTCCGCTCAAGGGGCTAGGTTCCTCGATTGTAGTAACCGAGGAATGTCCGGCATCCAATTTTGCACCCTCGTTGTTATTCAATGAACGAGATGAAAAGCCATGCATGCTTACACACAGCAGCCCCTCGCTTGTACAAATTTCAATATCTAACTTCTGTACTTTATCTTCTATTTTGCTATTCTTTGAAAATTTTACAGTCGCCCACATTTCTTCGCTACAGCTACCATGTATTTTCATTTTATCCATTCCAAATAGCAAAGCTCCTGTTCTGGTTGAGCTAAGCGATTCGTTCAGTGTAAATGCTAGGGAAGCGTGTACAGCTGCATCTACCATACAAGGATGCAGCGCAAATTCATTGATTGATTCCTTTAAAAACGAGGGGAGTTTTAATTTTACCAGCAGTTGATTTTCTCCTTTATATACACGCTCTATAGCTTGGTAAGCAGGACCATACTTTACTCCTAAATTCTGATATGCTGTATAACAAGTCGCTCCATCAATGCTTGACTTATTGCAAATCGTCTTTAACTGCTCAAGGTCTAGTATAACCGGAGCTTCCGGCTCGTAAATGGTTACTTTTCCTTGTACATGAAGTACTTTATCGGCTTCATTATTGCCCGTAATTTCAAAGCTAACAACATCGTCCTCATTTTCTGATAGTTCTAAATAAGTTTCTCGTCCTCCTTCTTCAATCACAAGTGGTCTAAGCCAGGATACATTTGAAAAACAAACAAGTGGAGACTCGTCTTTCTCTAAGCTAAACGCTTGATTTAATCCTGCTAGTACCATCTCCAAGTACGCTACGCCGGGCAATATGATTGTGTCATTGACCACATGGTCTGCTAGAAAAAACTCTTTTCCTGTAAAGGAAGAAGTAAATTTAACCGAATAAAAATCTGAAATGTTCGTATGAAGCAAGGGATGAAGCTCCAAAGATTGGCTACCCTTCTCTTTTACATCCTCTATTTTATGATAAAGGGTGTTTTCAGGCTTCCAATAGCGCTCTGTTGCAAAGGAATAGCCTGGCAAACTCATCTTGTATGGACGTTCGTTCCTATAGAGACTTTCCCAATCAACCCATGCTCCCTTCAGCCACATTTTTAATACTTTCTCGTACTCTTTTTGTCCAATCCATTTAACGATTAAATCATTTAATTCCTCTTTATCCAATAAGGTTTCCATTTCCTTTCTGAATTGAACATGTCCCGTATATACTTGATTTGCGGCTTTATCGTCCTTACAAAATGCCACTAATTGCACTTCTAATTCTGAGAGGGTTTTAGCCAATATTCCTAAGCGTTCCTCCATTTCTTCTCGACCCGTTTGCAAGGTGTACGCCATAGAAACTAGCTCATCCTCCTTAATTAATCCTGCTTTAATGGCCAGCAACAGTTTTTCTACATTTTTTTTCAACTGCTTTGTATTTTTTGCCGACAAAACAATTAAAACCGGCTCAGTTGCCAAGTCGCTCCTTTCGTTTACAGGAGGAATATATTCTTCGATAATTACATGCCCATTAGAACCTCCTGCTCCAAAAGCGGATAATCCTGCTCTTCTGGGAAGGATTTGTGCCGTTCCATTTTTTTCTGTCCTGGTAGATTTCCAGTCCTCCAATTCCTGTTGTACATGAAAAGGTGTTTGACTAAAATCTATGTTCGGATTTGCTATTTTAGAATGAAGAGAGGGTACTAATTGTTTATGTTTAAGTTGAAGCAGCACTTTGGTCAATCCGGCTATACCGGCCGCACTTTCGCAATGGCCTATATTTGTTTTTACCGAACCAATGGAACAATATTGATAATCTGTAGTATACTCTTTAAGTATCATGGTAAGGGCAGCAATCTCGATTGGGTCGCCTAATGAGGTACCTGTTCCATGTGCTTCGATATAATTAATGGTTCTAGGGTCTATCCCCGATCTTTCGATCGCTTTCTTTATTACCGCTGCCTGTGCTTTCGGATTAGGCACCGTATATCCATTCGTTTTTCCTCCGTGATTAATTGCTGTGGCTTTTATCACGCCGTATATCTGATCTTTGTCTGCTATTGCCTGTGAAAGTGGCTTTAACAATACCGCACCTACTCCTTCTCCGGGAACATATCCGTCACCATCTTTACCAAAGGTTTCACAACGCCCTTTGCTTGAGGCAAATCTGGCTTGACCGAGAATAAAATATTTGTTGGGATGAATGGATACATTTACACCTCCCGCAATTGCCAGTTGGCAATCGCCTTGGCGAATACTTTGGCAAGCCAAGTGTAATGCCGTTAGAGAAGACGAACACATGGTATCAATGGTTAAGCTCGGTCCGGTGAAATTGCAGAAATACGATATTCTATTTGCTATGGATGATGCATTTCCCGGTAACACCAACGGACGACCTTGAAGCGTTTCTGAAATGCCGTATAATTGATATTCGCTGTACATGGAAGCTGCAAAAACCCCGACGTTTCCATTGTACTTTTTTGAGATTGACTGGCGTGTGTACCCTGCATCTTCGAGAGTATGGTAGACGCATTGCATAAATAATCGTTCTTGAGGATCCATCATTTCTGCTTCTATAGGAACGATGTTAAAAAATAAAGGATCAAATTCATCTACAGATTCGATAAATCCCCCCCATTTAGCATACGTTTTATTCTTTGCCTCTTTATCCTTGTCATAATACAAACTATGATTCCAACGATTTATGGGTACTTCGGTAATGCTGTCTTTTCCTTCTTTTAGGTTCTGCCAAAACAGATCTGTGTTTTCGGCGCCCGGATATTTTCCGGCAAGCCCTATTACCGCTATATCTTCTTCTGAATTGCCATTATTTTCGGACCTTACAACCTTCTTAGAAGTATAAGGGATGTTTGAATTTCTAATTTCCACTATCCGAGTTACAGCTGGAGCGGTTGTATCGGCTGAATATCCAGTTACCTGCTGCATTAGCTCTGGAAAAGCCTCCACAAAATGTACCGCTAATTCTGCAATGGTTTGGTACTCAAAGAAAAGTGTTTTAGGCAAAGAACCAAAAGTCCGTTCCAGTTCTTTCGTTAGTTCCATCACCATCACCGAATCTATACCGTATTTTTCCATCGGCATGGCCGCATCTATACGGTTGACAGGAACATCTATTACGTTTGAAATTTGCTCCTTCAAAAAAAGAATCGTTTTCTTCATCAAAACTTTATCCAATTTTCCTTCAGGATTATTTTGCGTTAAAGGAGACTCGTTTACTTGTACGGATTGTATTTCGGAAGTGTTGCTTTGAACCGAAATCATTTTATCCACCTCGCGTATCGACAGCCCTTTTACGCGAATGCATATTTCACCGGCATCGTCGTACAAATCTACATTCAGTTTCTTGATATTTCCCTTGTTCGAATTCGGGTCTACATACCTGATCCATGACCACATGTGAGGGGTACATTTCTTACTAATCTCTACCTCGTCTAAAGCAAATGGCAAAGTTAAGGTAACTTGATGATCACCGTCTAAATTCATAAGGCCAATAGATGCATGTAATGCAGCATCCATTAAACCCGGATGTATGCTGTATTCTTGCAGTGTATACTCCAAATGAGGAGGTAAAACTAGTTTTGCCAATACTTCGTTGGGTGCTAGGTACACTTCATTCATTAGGCGGTAAACATCCCCGTACTCGATCCCCATTTTCGCATACGTTGTATAATAAAATGAAACTGGAACGGAGGATGGGCTAAGCCGCTCGAACACCGCCTTAAAATCTGTAATAATCGCGTTATTTTCTTGTATTGAAATATTGCCTTGGCTATTGACTACCCAACTGTTATCTTCGTCGCTTTTGCTTTTTATTTCAAAATAAATTTCTCCTTTGTCGTTTTGATTAATTTCTGTTGTCAAAAGCAATTTTTCTTTTTTAACTTCTGCCGGCCTTGCCCAAACCGCATTTTTAATCTGTAATCGGTAGGATGTTGTATCTTTCAAATGTGGGAGCGATTCGATCGCAGCCACTCGTGCCATTTCCAAATAGGCTACAGCAGGAAGCACTCCTCTCCCTTTAATCTTATGCTCGGAAAGAAAAAAATCGGTACTGTTTAGGGATGTGGTAAACCTTTGTTCATGCAGGGTTGAGCAATTTTGATGTAGTAAAGGATGCAGCGTTTCTTTAATTCCTTTAGCTAAACGCGAAGCAAATCCGGTTCCGAGTGGCACGGGATAGGTTTCTGTTGAGAATGGATACCCGGGCAAATGAAGTATTTTTGGTTGGGTGTTGTATAAACTACTCCAGTCCACAGCTGCTCCCATAACCCATTGTTTAGCCAAGTCTCCCAAGGAAGTAGTTGAAATTAACTTAGCTTGGTTTTGCGTGTATAAGCTGTCTTGGTATTCATGACTAGCCGCGTTATTTTGAAGGAATAAATTAAGTTCTTTTAAACATTCTTCTGTAGAACTTACCTCAAAAGCTATACGGATTTCCATTTCTTCGCGCCCTGTTTGGAGTGTAAAAGCCAAATCTTCTATACTTACCTCTCGATGTTCTGAGATATATGCTTGTAGCCTTTGTGCAGTTGCTTTTAGCTGATCGCTTGTTTTTGCCGACAAAATAATTAATACCGGTAAAGTCTTAGCAATTAACGTATCCGCTGCAGGCACATACTCTTCTATTACGGCATGAGCGTTGGTTCCGCTTATTCCTGAAGTACTTACTACAGCAATTCTCGGCTGATTCTCTGCTACCTGCCATTCTATATTGCGTGTATTTAAGTTAAAAGGAGTATCTTTAAGTTGAATGTACTCATTTAAAAATTGATGCGAAACACCCGGTATCGTTCTGTTTTTTATCGCTAATACAGTTGCTATTAAGCTAACAATGCCAGAAGCTGCAAAGGTATGCCCTACCAAAGGTTTAACAGAACTGAGCGAACAAAAATTAGTTTTAGTTGTCTTGTTTTTGAAAGCGGCACTCAATGCTTGTATTTCTAATGGATCGCCAAACTTAGAACCTGTACTGTGCGTCATAACCATTCCAATTGTTTCAGGGTTGATGTTATATTTTTCATACATACTTCCCATAAGTTCTGCCTGACTAACTGGATCGGGGCTCGTTAAACCGTTCGTTTTTCCATCGTAATTAACCCCAGAGGCTTTAATACTAGCGTAAATAGAATCTCCGTCCTTAATTGCTTTTGACAAGGGTTTGAGTAGCAATACCGCCACCGATTCTGCGGGTACAATCCCGGTAGCTTCCTGATCAAAAACGGAACATTTTCCATCCGTAGAAAGCATTCCTACTTTCCCTAATCCTTGATAAATAGAGGGAGATAATAGTAAATTAACTCCGGCCACCAATGCAGCGTCGCATTCAGCATTACGAAGCGCTGAGCAGGCCTGATGTAGCGCTACAAGCCCCGAAGAACAAGCGGCCGTTAGGGACATATTTGGTCCCTTTAGGTCTAATAAATAGGCAATACGGGCCGATAATATGGCATTTTGATTGCTGATAACGTTGTTTTTTTCATCCTTAAAAAAGCCATGTTCGCTTTCTTCTACTCCAACAAAAACCCCGCATTTACTTCCCTTAATTTTACTGCCAGTATACCCGGCGTCTTCCAGCGCATGCCAAGCCTCTTCTAAAAAAATTCGCTGTTTAGGGTCCATGCAACGCGCTTCTTTTGGGGATATATTGAAAAACAAGGAGTCAAACTGATCCACACCTGAAATAAAGCCTCCCCATTTGCAATTGCTTTTTCCTGTGGAATTATTCTCCGTTTCGTAATATTCGTGTACATCCCATCTGTTTAATGGAATTTCGGTAATTGTGTTTTTACCTGCTTGTATATTGTTCCAAAAGTCTTCTTTAGTATCAGCCCCCGGAAATCGTCCGCTCATTCCAATAATGGCTATTGGTTCGTTCGCTAAGGAAGCTTCCATCAAATTTGCTTCTTGCTTCGGAATAGCTGCTTTTTCCTCAATCGAAACCGGTTTATTTAGGTGCTGATTGCTTAACTCTTGAACAATTTGCCTGTCGTATTTTTTCTGTAATGCTTCTTTATGATTTTCTATCAAAAACCGACTAATTTTAAACAGGTTTGCATGACTAAAGAACATAGTGGGGTTAATTTCTACCTTAAAGCAGGCCGTCATGCTGTCGGCTAAATTTAATAGGCTTACGGAATCAAATCCGTAATCAGCAAGCGCTACATCGGTTTCTAACTTGCTCGTATCGATTTTAGAAATACTTTTTACTAGCTCCTTCAAATCGTCTATTAAAACCCTCTCCATTGCCATTTCAGAAGGAACACTACCCTGATAAAAATCGGAAGTGGCTTGAGTATGCTGTGGTAAAATTTCGGGTGCTTCATTTTCGATTTTCAAAATCTGATGTATGCGTGTTGCTTTCCCTACCATAACCAAGCTTGAAGCGGAAGTGCTCGAAATCAGTTGTTCCATTAATTCCAATCCCCTTGTCGATTCCAAATACCCTTGTCCGGTAACTCCCAGATAATTTTCTACCTCCTCAGTGGCCTTCCCTCCCATTAGGCTTTCACGCCATAATGGCCAACAAATTGTCCGAATTTTTGTTCCACCCCTCGATTCATTGCAACTGGCATAGGCGTGCTGATACCGGTTTCCAACGGCATAATCACAAAATCCAAAATCACCTAATATGGCTGAAGTGGAAGAAAACAAGCAAATAAAATCTAAACTCCGATTGGAGAATATTCGATCTATTACCTCTGTTCCTTCTACTTTAGGTGCAAGCACTTCCAGAAATCGATCAATTTCTTTATTCTGAAAAGATGTATACTCCTGTATTCCAGCCAAGTGAAATACACCCTTTACAGATTGAGCGAGCTTATCTACACTGTTTAATGCCTTTTGCATACTTTGCTCATCGGCAACATTACAGGAAATATAAACCACTTCGGTACCATACAATTGCAAGTCTTTTAGCTTGTTTTCCTGCTCATAATTTAGCGCGGAACGGCCGGTTAAAATAAGATTGGCTTTATACTTTTTAATCAGATACTTAGCCACTAGTATGCCTAAGCCGCCTAAACCTCCGGTAATCAGATAAGTTCCTTTCTCCCTTAATAAGGACTTTTGGGCAGAAACTGGAAGCCCTTTGAGCACCGGAACAAAACTCTTACCCTCCTTGTACAATACCGTACGGCCATCGCCTGTACTTGGTGCGTTTAACAAAGAATGTATCCAATTCGAAAATTCGGCTGTTTTTTGGAATATAAGCTGAATATAGCTTTTCCTAAAAACTTCTTTTAATGACCGTTCAAAACCAATCCAAGATTCAACGTAACAGCGCTCATGATCATTTTCATAACAGGCCCCAATCGTTATTTTAGGAATACTAATGGTTGACTCATGAATGGCTTGAAATAAAAATAACAGCGGTTCATATACCTTCCGATAGGTTGAATCTTCAACAGGCCATAAATACCAGAGGGCATCTATTTTATCCTGAACAAGACTTGAAAATAAGCGACTATACTCTTCTTTATTTTTAGGGTTGATGAAATACTTATCTTTTGAGGTATTTTCATACGTTTCGGCAGTAGAAATATAAATTACTCGAGTACTAGCTGAACAGTTGGATTGTACTTCTTTTAAAATATACGCCTGTTGCTCCTCGGAACTTAGAAAGCAAACTATAGTTTCTATCTTTTGAGAGGAGCTTAGTTCTGGAAACGCTTTTATTTCCCATTCTTCGCTAAAGGTCATTAACGATAGTTCCTCCTTATGCGCCATACTTTCTAATCCATTCGCTGCCTTGGTACTTAAATTACTTAATTGATTTTTTGTTGCGGCCCAATACCGTTCTTTCAAAAATGGATATGTGGGCAAATGAATACGTTTTGGCTGTATTTCTTCGTACAGGCTTTGCCATTCAATATCCTTCCCTTTTACCCATACTACTGCCAACTGCTTAGCTTTATCCTGTTCTGTAGGTTGATTATTTGTTGGTAAGTAATCGTCTTTTGATAGTATGATTTCTTGATTTGAATTAACCGTTCCAAAATAACTGCCATCAAGCAATTGTCCATTCTGGGCAAAAGCGCTTAATTTTTCTATCAGTTCCTGAATGTTTTTTACCACAAATGCTGCTCTCGCGGGCATCGGCTCTCTTCCTACTTGCAGGGTATATGCAAGGCTAAAAATATCTAATTCATGGATGCTGTTTGTCTTTTGTTGATTCGATCTATTCAGTTTTTCTGCTAAGTATTTAATGTTAAAGGGCTCAGTCGGAAAAGGAATATCTAAGACTTGATGTCCCATTTTCTGTTTGATAAGCACTTGCAGCTTATTAAACACCACTACATCAACATTGAGTTCATTCAAATCTTGCTCCAGATCTAAGTCCTTGCTATCAAAACCGGTCACTTCTGCTACCAACGGTATCAGTTCATTCAGAAGGAGGTTATTTTCTTCCTCCTCTAGATGTACATTAGAAATTGATTCTCCTTCTTTCAAAAAACGCAATACATCCAGGGCATAAGTCTGCAAGCGTTCTGGGTTCTTGGCCGACAGTGGAACGATAAAGTAATTAGGTACTTTCTCTTTCGGAATTCTCGTGCCGGCACTGCTCACTACATACTCCTCGATAATCATGTGTACATTACTTCCATTGGCTCCAAATGAACTTAATCCTGCTCTTAATGGAGGTTTTACCTGTTCTCCATTCAATTCAATTTCCGCTGCCTCCCACTTTTTCAACGTACGTTCTAAATAAAAGGGTGTATGCTCAAATGGGATTAAAGGATTAATAGTATCGGCATGAAGCGAAGGAAAAATTTCCTTCTTTTTAAATTGTAAAAGTATTTTGGTTAATCCGGCAATGCCAGCCGCAGCTTCGGAATGCCCCATCGCAGATTTTGATGAACCTACCGCACAATATTGCTTGTCGCTTGTCCATTTTTCATAAGCTCTGGTTAATCCTTGTATTTCAATAGGGTCGCCTAATGCTGTTCCAGTTCCATGTGCTTCTACATAGCTTATGGTACGGGGATGTACATTTGCATGTTTAAGCGCCTCTGTTATCACTTCGGTTTGAGCCCTCGGGTCGGGCACAGTGGCGCCAGAAGTTTTGCCGGAATGGTTAATTGAAGAGCCTTTAATTACGCCATATATCGGATAGCCTTCTTTTTCGGCACGGGCCAAACTTGTCAACAATACTACCCCCACTCCTTCACTGGGCACATAGCCGGTGCCGCCTTCTCCAAAACTTCTGCACTTTCCATCCTCTGCCAAAAATTTAGCTTTTTTAAGAAATAAATATTTATGAGGGTGTGTTACCACATTTACACCTCCAGCAATGGCGAAACTACATTCTTGTTTTCGGATACTTTCACACGCTAAATGTAAACTTGTCAAGGCAGATGAACACATGGTATCAATTGCCATACTTGGACCGTGAAAATTTAAACAATACGAAACCATGTTCGCTATAGACGATGCACTGGTACCAAATGCAATAGTATCGCCTGTTTGGGTTAATTCGGCACCAAATAGCTCGTAATGATTCCAAAATACGCCAGCAAAAACACCTACACTTCGTTGGCTCGAAGAAGCATAATATTGTTCGGATCGATTGTTATAGAAACCAGCATCTTCACAAGCCTTCCAAGACATTTCTAAAAAAAGCCTTGCTTGAGGATCCATGATTTCGGCTTGATGAGGAGAGATATTGAAAAACAAAGGATCAAATTTATCAACATCGGCTATAAAGCCTCCATACTTATATAACTTTTCTACATCATACGAAAAATCGTAGCCTTCCCAACGCTCCATTGGTATTGAGCCAATACAATCCAATCCTTTGCTAAGGTTTTCGTAAAATTCTTCGAGCGAGGCTGAATTCGGATAACGCCCCGCCAAACCTATTATCGCTATATCACCTTGTTTGTCTATCACATCCCTATCCATTTCTTGCTTTTGATTGGAGAAAGCGGATCCCTGCACTTCCAATTTATTATCAAGGATGGAGACTGAATCAAAGTCGAAATTAGATTTATAATTAGCATGCAGCTTGGGTTTGTATCCATAAAGAACCACCGCTTGCGTCATTTTTGAAGCTAACAGCGCCTCCAATGTTTCTAAACCAAGTTTCGAAGGAAGCGGCGCTGAACCGGATGTTTCAAACATTAAATTAGCTAGCTGTTCGCTTATCTGCATACCTCCGCTTTCCCATAAAGGCCAATTTATAGTTAAAGTAGTTCCATAGCGCTCTCCACAGTCGACCTTCTCCTGCCTTTCTTGAACTAAAATATCCATAAAAGCATTCGCACTTGAATAATCTGACTGAGCCAAATTACCTGTAATGGCCGAAAGCGACGAAAAACAGACAAAAAAATCAAGCATTTCATTTTTTGTTGCTTCATCTAATGATATGAATCCTTTTAATTTAGGATCAAAAACTTCGTGTACAGCTTGCGGATCTTTTTGCAATAAAAACTGATCTCGCAATACCCCGGCACAATGAATAATGCCATTGATAGAACCAAATTCCTTTTTAACATCGTCTAAAGCAGCTTTAACCGCTATTGCATTATTTATATTTACTGAAACGTAGCGTACTGTACATCCTTTTTCTGCTATGGATTTTATTTGAAGTTCCATTTCAGGGCTTAATGCGCTTCGTCCTATCAATATTAAGGTAACCTTCGCCAAATTGGAAATGTGCTGTGCAAGGGTATAGCCCAAACCGCCGAAGCCACCCGTAATCACATATACCGAATTATTTTTAAAGTACCCAGTATTTTCTCTTTCAACGGATACTTCCTTTAATTTTTTAAGGAATCTACTTTGGCCATTCTCCGTAAATACTATTTCTTCATACCCGGTTTTAAAGCATTTTGCTTGTTTGTTCAGTTGTTCTGCCAAAAAAGAAAAGGAAACGGATGCGTCGGTTTGTATTTGGATAATTTGGCTGTTAATATGGGGATGTTCCAAAAATGCCGATTTTAGTAATCCAGCATAACCTAAAATAAATTTTCCGGTTACGGAACAATCGCTCAGCACTTGAAGTAAGATAGATGCAGGCCCTTTTGCAAACTTTTGCACCTCGGAAAGTAAGCCAATAAAATTCTCCTTAAAGCATTCTACCAGTTCATTTTGAGAAGATTCTATTGCAATAAACTGTTGCTCTGGCGTATGATTTAGAATTGCATCCTTCAATCCGGCACTGCCATTCAGCATGATTATCAATCTTGTAATCTCTTTTTGTTCAGCAGTTATTTTAATGAACGGTTGCTCTTGCCAATGGGGCTGAAAGGTTGCCATTTGATTATTTAACGCACTTTTTTCTTGACCAGCTTCTGCTTTCTTAGGGCGCTGTTCTTGCGCTAAAAAATTCGCGGAATAGTTCTCTTTAATGTACTCGGCAAGCGATTTTATCGTACTATATTCGAATAATAGTGTTGGATATAATGTTGTTTTTAGATATTGCTCTAGTTTATTGACCATGGTAATCAAATCTGTAGAATCCAATCCAAGATTGTAAAATCCATCGTTAACAACTATTTCAGCAGGCTGCTTATGCAAAATTTTGCCCAACTCGTTTTGCAAATAGGTAATAATTGCGGTCAGAATATCTGCTGTAGCCATTGTATCCCCATCTCGTTGGTTCAAATCAAGTTTATTGATTTGAGAAATAGGTTCATTGCCTTCGGTTCCGAGTATTTTATGTGTTGCCGATGTTCTTTCTTTCAGTTGGGTAATTAATTTTGGATGACGAATTCGCTTGGCGGTTAACTGTTCAAAAGCGACCAACAGCGCTCCTTCCTTGTTGTAAATATCGATATCGGTATAAATAATATCTTGGTTTACGTTTCCTTGAGTGGAAAAAGCATTGACGCTATGCACATAAATGGAATCTGGCAATGGGTGATATACGCATACTCTCCGTATCATGAAGGGGATATAAGGTGCCTCGTCCTGAATGTTCCCTTGTTCCATTTCTTGATGATAAAAAGATAAACCGGCGAGTGTAGAACCATCCAAAAAGGCAGGGTGCACATGGAACATATTTCGGTGCTTTTCGGCAAGATCGCTTAAATGAAGATTCATTAAAACCTCTTTTTCCTGATGAAACACCACTCCTCGGGTTTTCATGAATTCCTTATGTTCAATCCCCCCTTGCTTGGCAATGGCGTACAAATTGCTCACATCCGATTTGTTCGTGCTCTCTTCTATAAAGTTGCTTATATCTAGTTGCTTGGTTCTGATTGTATGGTCGCTTACATAAATTAGCGCCTCCATATTCTCTTCGTATCCTTCAGAAATTGACTGTCCGTTTTTGGTTCTTTCGCTAGAAATCGTAACTCTCCAGTGCGCTGCATCGAGTATCATGGTAATGCTTAGCATTTGGTCAAAATCAACAGAAGTGATCAAGGGCTTTTTAAACAGGATGTCTCTCAGTTCAATTTGGGTAGTATTCAGATATTTCATTGCCAAACGGTAAATAATATCTATAAAAGTTACTCCGGGAAGCGTACTCGTTTCGTAAACAAGGTGATCCCGAACAATGTAATTAGTATGGGTTACTAATTGCTTAAATTTCTTAATTTTTTGAGTTGAATTTATCATTGCTAATCTTCGTCTATTATAAAAAATCGCATAAAATCATTTTCTTGTGTTGTCTTTAACGACTTGGCCTCTAGATCTAAAGCAGGCTGTTCTTTGGAAGATGAAGGCCAAAAAAATCGTTTATTAAATACCACAGTTTCAGTTCTTGAATCCATTACTGCTCGATTTGTTTCCGGTATCCCTTCGTCGCTAATAATAACATGCGCATTGTTTCCTCCCAAACCGAATGAACTTATCCCTCCTCTTAAAACGCCCTCTACAGCCTCCCATGGCTGATACTTGAGCACAGGATAAAGCGGCGAGTTACTGAAATTGAAACGGGGATTTGGAGTTTCGCAATGCAACGTAGGCGGCAAATTCCGATTAACTATAGACAATGCGACCTTGATAATACTCGCTGCTCCTGCAGCGCATAATAAATGACCGATATTACTTTTTACACTTCCTACACCGCAAAATTGTTCTTTTGAATCGGAGTGGTTTAAGGCCCTGGTTAAGCCCCGCAATTCTATCGGATCGCCAATTAATGTTCCGGTACCGTGCGTTTCCACGTAGGTAATGGTTTTAGGGTTGATATTGGCTTTCTCGATTGCGGACGTAATCAAGTCTGTTTGAGCTTCGGGGTTTGGGGTGGTTACCCCCATGGTATTTCCATCGTTGTTAATAACCGAGCTATCTATAAGGGCATAGATTTTTTGATTGTCTGTAATAGCTTGTTCTAAGGACTTCAAAACCAGCACACCACAGCCTTCTCCAATTCCAATTCCATTTGCATCGGCATCGAAGGTTTTGCAACGACCATCTGGAGACAAAATTTTCGCATTGCTTAAGCCAACAAAAAGTCCTTCATCCAATAGGATATCGACACCTCCGGCAAGCGCTATTTCTGACTCGCCACTGAGAATACTCGCGGCAGCTTGATGAATTGCTGTTAGCGAGCTTGAACAGGCTGTATCGATAACCATATTTGGCCCTTTAAAATTGTAGATATGGGCTAAATGTGCAGTGATGAAATTCTGACCAATTCCAACGATTCGATCTTTTACACTTCCCGGATATTTCATTGCGAAATTCGATGTTCTCGCTCCGGCAAATACCCCTACTCTTGTTCCCGACAACGTTTCTTTTTCTATACCGGCATCGTTTAGCGCCTCTACACTCACCTCTAACCATTGTCGTTGCAGCGGATCTATATACGGAGCCAATGATTCCGGAATATTAAAATAGCCTGGATCAAATTCTTCGATTCTATCTAAAAAACCTCCGCTATTGGATATACTTTTCCCCGATAAATACCCTCTAGGATGATAAAATTCGGCCTCGCTCCATCGTCCTGCGGGCACCTTACTAATACTATCTTTTCCAATTTTTAAGTTGTTCCAAAACTCGGTTATGTTTGATGCTCCCGGAAAATGACAAGCCATCCCAACAATGGCCACTTTTTTCGCAAAGGTTTTAACTTCCACTTTTTCTTTTGAAGATAAAAACTGTTCCTCGATGTCTTTTGAATGGGTTTTAACCAGATACTCGCAAAAACTGCGGGGTGTAGGTTGTTCTATAAAGGTAGTCGGATCTAAACTTATACCAAAGGTTTTATCTATTTCGGCAACCAGTTGTATCAGTATAATGGAATCGATTCCGAGTTGTTGAAATGATGTATCCAATTTAATCTTGAGCTTATCCATTTTTAGCTCTCGTGATAATATATCGACAAATAGCTCCAAAACATCTTCTAAGGTTTTACTCGAAAATGGGGCTGTGGTAGAAGGAGGCACCAAGCTATTTTTATCCATTGTCAATGGAAGGTACTTGATCGATTTTTCTAACAAGCTATCGGGATGCCATAATGAACGATCCACCATGGCCGGAAGAATTACCCCACGAATGTTATTCGCAAGTAAAATATCCAATAGTTTAAGACCTTCTTCATTTGTTTGACTAAGCAATCCCGTTTGTAAATAGCTCTTGCTTTTCACTTCTCCAAATCCGGTTTCTTGCCAACTTGACCATTGTATGCTTAATACCGGAAATTTAGCTTGGCAGGATGTAGCAAAATAATCCATGTAGGCGTTGGCCATTGCGTAATCGGTTTGTCCGGTTCCCAAAGAAGGTATGGCTGAGGCAACCGAAGAAAACATTATAAAGAATTTTAACGTTTCCTCTTTCAAACATTCGTATACAGTGTCAAGGGCAATTGTCTTTATGCTGGTTATTTCTTCTATTTCTTGTTTTGACTTGCGAATAAATGCCGGATTCTTTTTATTGGTTACACCTGCACTATGAATAAAGGCAGTGATTTTACCCAAAGTATGCTTCACATCAACTAGAAACTTCTGTACCTCTTGCTTATCGGTTAACAGTACCGAGCCAACCTGCACTTGAGCTCCTAAGGCTTCCAATTCTTGAATTGCTTTCAACTTATTGGACAAACAGCTAGTTTCATTCAAATACAAGGACCATTCGGTACGAGGTGGAATCTTTTCTCGTCCTGTTAACACTATTTTTTTCAATCCCGAGTGCTTCACAAAATGATATGCACATTGTAATCCTATCCCGCGTGTTCCTCCCGTTATCCACAAAACATCCTCGCTAGAAAATGTTATGTTGCGGATAGCCATATCCATGTTTTGCTCTTTTAAAATGGGTTGGTAACGAATCGATTCGCGAATGCTTATTTCTGATGAATGGCTAGGAGTAAAAAATTCATCCGCAATTTGCTTGGCCAACACGGAGCTTTCTTCGTTTACTGCTACATCTAAATGAAGGCTGGTTAAATGGCGGTATTCCTGTTCTAAGGTTCGGTATAAGGCGGCCGTATCGGCTCCGGCAAAATAGCCAAACGCTTCGTCGAAAGCTTCTAAGCCTTGCGTTACGCCCATCAATTTTAGTCCTTCCCTTTTACCAAACTCCACTAATTGCTGTATCAAGGGTATCCGTTTATATGTATAATCTCTTTCTTCTCCGCAGCCTAGCACATCAATCAACCCATCAAATTCAACCCAACGGCTCCAACTTGTACAAAAATCATCCGCAAGGTTATATTCAACAATTTCAGCTTCATTAAAATATTCGGCTATCTGTTGTGCCAAGCTCATGGTTGCTGTTGAACACAGTAAAATCACTTTGTTCGCCTTTATGTTCTTTTCGGTCATTTCAAGGGCTAGCCATTTTTTGGCCAGAAATTTCGGTTCCCTCGTGCTACTGACTGACGGCTTTTCTTGCACGGTACTAGCCGTTTCAGTGGATAACCAATAGCGTTCTCGTGCAAAGGGATAGGTAGGTAAACTAATGCGCTGAGGAATATCGGTATACAATTGTGACCAATCTATTTTTTTGCCTTCCAGCCATAATTGCGCAATTTTTGCTAGTCGATCGGGTCTATCTATGTTTGCATACCAATTGTCATCTAGGATTTCGTGTCCGTTCAGTGCCGATTCAACCATTCCTACACTAACCTGACTTACTGAATCATTTTGTATAAATGAGGTTAAATGTTCAGCTACTTCATTAATCGTGTGGGCATTAAATGCCAATCGATATTCCATTTCATCTCTTCCTACTTGCAAGGTATAGGCAAGATCGCGAAGCGCTATTTCATTTTCCTTTTTTAGAAAGCTTACTATGTTGTGGGCCTGTGTATTCAATTGCGCTGAACTTTTGGCCGATAAAATAATGAGTTCCGAATTTTGGGCTTGATCATTTTTTTTCTTGCCATTCACATACGCTTCTATTACCATATGGGCATTGGTTCCACTAAACCCGAAAGAACTAATGGCAGCTCTCATCGGTACGTTATCATCTGTTTTCCAATCTTTAAGTTCTTTATTGATATAAAAAGGTGATTCTTTAAAATCGAAATGCGGCGTAGGGATTTCTACATTAAGTGTTGGCGCTATTTTACGGTATTTCATTGACAGCAACACTTTATGTATACCGGCTATACCTGCCGCCGCTGAGGCATGTCCGATATTGCTTTTCACGGAACCTAAACCGCAATAATTCTTTTTCAGGCTATTGGCCGTATATACGGCAGACAAGGCTTCCAACTCAATTGGGTCACCTAATTTAGTGCCCGTTCCATGCAGTTCTACATATTGAATGTTTTCGGGTTGGATATTAAATCTCGAATACACATCGCGCTCAAGTTCTGTTTGGCTTTTAACACTTGGAGCAGTAATGCCGTTAGTTCTTCCATCTTGATTAATTCCGGAGCCAATTATTACCCCATGAATGTTGTCCTTATCCCTGATTGCATCGCTTAACCTTTTTAGTACTACCGCTCCCACTCCTTCTCCGGGCACAAAACCATCAGCACTGGTATCCAGGGTTTTGCATTGCCCATCTTTCGCCAACATGCCTCCTGAACACATGCTTATGTATGAATCTGGAGTTAAGTACAAGCTCACTCCGCCAGCCAATGCCATATCTGTTTCCTTATTGAGTAAAGCCTGACAAGCCAGGTGAATACTGACCATTGAAGAGGAACAAGCGGTATCTAAGGCAATGGCTGGCCCCTTTAAATTTAAATGGTAGGCAATTCGTGCTGCCGCAATGGAGTAACTATTGCCCATTGTGGCCGACATACCGGTACTATTACCGTGAAGCATCAGCCCATATTCAAAACTCATAATTCCGAGGTAAACGCCGCATTTCTTGTTTGAAAGGGTTTCCGTGTTATATCCGGCATCTTCAAAGGCGCTGTAGGCTTCTTGTAAAAATAAACGGTGTTGAGGGTCCATTAGTTCTGCCTCGGCAGGCGGAATTGAAAAGAAGGATGGGTCAAAATACTCAATATCGTCTACTGCGCCTAACCACTTACAATATGTTTTTCCCTTTCTATATGGAGTAGCATCGTAATAGTCTTCTATGTTCCATCGGAAAGAAGGTACTTCTTTAATCGAATTTCTTCCTGCGGATAAGTTCTCCCAGTATTGCGCTAAATTCATCGCATCTGGATATCTACCCGACATGCCGATGATAGCGATTTTATTTTTTTCTTCTATTTTACTCGAAGCTTTTACGTTTACAGCGCTGCTGATCTGTTGTTTGGCCTCTTCTACACTAATGCTTCCAGATTGAAGAGCTTTTAATATTCTAAGGTTCTGTGCGTTCATAGTTTTTATTTTCCGAAAAAATTTAAAATTCGTTCTTTCACTTCGGGATGATGAAAAGTTATTTCATGCATGGTGAGTTCTTCGTCTATAACTTTGGAAAGTTCTTGGCGTATTTGCTTCACCAAATGATTCTTTAAGGTTACCAATGCCAATCGAGGTTTCTCGGCGAGTTGGTTCGCGAGTTGTTGTGCATAGGGCACTACCTCGCTTCTCGCCAACACCTTAAATGGAATTCCTCTTTTTTCGAGGTCATCGCCTCGAAAGTTGCTCCCGCTTAAGAGCATTTCCTCTGATAATGCTAATCCTAATTTTTTGGGTAAAATATAGGTGGCTCCCATACCCGGAGTGAAACCGTATCGCATAAAATTAGTCGTGTATATACTTTCTCTGCTTAACACAACAAAATCGGCAAATAACCCCATCACAAAGCCTCCTCCAATGGCATGGCCTTGCATAGCCGATATTACCGGAATGGGGCAATTAAGCGCCAGGCTGTATAAATTGGAATCTGAAAATTTAATTTTCTTATCGTAGATATCGAGCAGACCCTGCATACTCCCTCCTGAGGCAAAATAATTTGAATATCCGGTAAGAATTACGGCTTTGTATTTCTCATTTGAAGCAATGTTTTCAAATACACGGACTAATGCATCCGTTAATTCGGGTGAAAATGCATTTTTATATTCTTCATCCTTCATCACAACCTGCAAAATGCTGGGTGTTATTTCTAAGGTTTCAATCACTGATTTTTCCATATTCCGGTATTAAAATATCGTGGTGTTATTAACTCGTACTACCTAAATTATTTTCCCATGGAAGCTTTTCATTTTGAATATAATCGGCAATAACACTCAGAATTTTGGGGTCGGAGAAAATTGCTTGATTCGAGCTAACGGCATATCCCTGTACCTCGCTAAGAAAATTATCTAAGTCCTTTCTGTACTTTTTATATCTCCTAATTCCCTCTTTTGGTAGTTTTTCCAATCTACGCATATGTGTTTTAAGTAATGAATCGCTGTCTGCCGCATAGGCATCCACTAGGCCGTAGTGCTGAGCGACTTCTGCCGAAAAGGACTTGGTCATTAAGGTTAAATAGTGCGATTTTTGGTAACCCACTTTTCGAATAAGAAATGGTAGCACGCAAGCGGGAAACAATCCAAATAACAACTCAGATAAACCGAATTGAGCACTATTTTTGGCTAGTACCACATCACAAGCGGCCACAAAACCTAAACCTCCGGCATTTACTCTTCCTTCTACATGTGCCAAAGACACGTAAGGTCCTGTAGCTAACTTTAGCCAAATTGAGTATAGCTTATCGGGAATTTTATCCGACATCGGTATTTGCTCGAAATTTGATACTATGGAATCTAAATCAGCACCCAGACAAAATATATCGGGTCTTCCTTCGAAAACAACTACTGTACTTTTTTCTTCGCATATGGCTAATACCTGATCAATTTCATCCACCATAACTGCATCAATTGTATTTTTTGCCTCCGGCCGATTAAATTTGATAAAGCAAATTGTTCCGCGAAATTGAACTTCGAGCGTTTGATACCTTAGGTTATCCATTTATAATTGCGATGAAAGTTCGTTATATTTGTTAAGATTAGACGTTCAGATTGGTCGGTTGAAATTATTTCAGGTACCCTATCTAAATTAAGTTGAATATCGCGTGTTCCAAATTTTATCGTATCGCTTCCCTTCAATAACTCGTCGTATTCACTCATGGATAGCTCATATCGTTGATCGAGCTGCCTTTCAATGTTATACTGCTGAACATGTTTTTGGCCAGCGGATGTAACTACGCCGCTATAAAATTCTGAACAACAACCTGAGCCGTAAGAAAAGCATCCAATACGTTTAGCACGCTCAAACGCTCCCTTTTCTATCGTACTCAATAGCGATAAAAAAACCGTGGCCCCCATAATATTTCCCACGCGTTGACAATAGCTCAATCCCGGAACCACTCGTTCGTTGAAATCATTTTCTATATCGGAAGGCGCCGCTTTAAGCATCTTTCTCATCATGGTTCTATGTGCACCCTTTACCATTCCACCAAATGGCGTGTGAAAAGTCAGGTATTGAAAGCTATCGCGATACGAGGCTCCTATTACTCTTTTTTGATATTCCAGAAATGCATTTTCACAACAATCTAAGTAGGCCAAAAGCGACATATCTACATCGCCGGCTTCGCCATCGGTAACGGGTCTACAGGTATCCATAATTTCATAGCCGTAATATCCGCTAGCCCCTTGATCCAATTGAAAAACATGAGGGCTATCACTTACCAACATGGCTACGGCTCCCGCTCCACCACTCGGTTCGGCGAATGACCAATCTTGTTCTTCCAAAGAAATTCCCGGCACAATCATAAACCTGGAAATATCGCTGGCAATTACCAAGGCCTTTGCACCGGGCGAGGTATTGGAGAGAATAAAGTTAACCGCCATTTGAAATCCAATCGTACCTGAATAACACGCTTGTTTAACCTCCATCATTCTACAGTTTTTACTCAGGTTTAGGTATTTATGAATATAGGTACTGACGGATTTACCGAAATCGATTCCGGATTCAGTACAGGTAATTAACAATTCTATTTTTTGTTTTTCTTCCTCGGATAACTTATCCACTATAGGCTTCGCCGCATTTACCCCAAACGATATGGGATCTTCGAAAGGCATTGCCACTGCTTTCTCTTTCATCATTAAGTTGACGAACCTTTTAGTATCTAACTGTCTATGAAGGGCAAGCTTGTTCACATCTAAAAAAGCACTCCCTGCATAAACGTTCATGGATTCTATTCCTACATTGATCATATTTTGATTTTGATTTTTAGGTATACTCGATTGATAACTGATTAAGATTTATAGGTAGGAGTGTTCGAAACCTTACGGAGCTTAAAAAAATACCGTCTTTGCGAGGAGGCACGACGAAGTAATCTTTCATACTAAGAAATAAAAGATGAATATAGCATGATAGATTGCTTCACTTCCTCCCACAAGCCCAATCCTTCGGTTCGCAATGACAGCGATTTAGAGGTTTCTGCTAAAAATAGGCTTGCTGGCTATGAAGCGAAAATCCCGACTAATAGAAAAAAAGGTTCGAACACCCCATATTTATAGGCCTTTTAATTAGCTTTTAAGTTTTTTTGATTCTATTTTCTGTACGCAAACCGCAGTGTTAATCCCGCCAAATCCATAACTGAGCTTGAGGGCATTTTTAATTGAACAGGGAATCGCCTTCTCTTTTACCCACTTCATATGTGTGTTAATTGGGTCCTCTAAATTCAAAGAGGGATGTAGTTGCCCTTCTTTCATTTGCAGTAATAAGGCAATCATTTCTACCAGCCCTGCGGCAGAAAGCCCGTGGCCTATTATCGATTTTGTGGTATTGATACAAGCCTCAGATAAACCACTCTCTATAAACGCTTTAAGTTCGGTTTCATCGCCCAATGGAGATCCTGTACCGTGTGGACTAACATAATCGATGTTTTCGGCTTTTAGTTTTGCCATTTTTAGCGCATCTTTTATTACATGCAATTCGCCTTCATAAGAGGGATTCGGGTTTCTGTTTGCGTCCATCGCAATGCTCCAACCGGTAAATTGAGCGTAGGAATCTTGGCTTCTTTCCTGTGCATGCGCCTTGGATTCGACTACAATAGCACCGCAGCATTCTCCGTAAATAAAACCATCGTGTTTCTTGTCAAAAGGACGACAAGCCATTTGTGGTTCATTTTTAAATACTTCTGATCCCATTGCATTCGCAACTTTAAAAGCTTGCAGCTCCATATAGGAAAGGTCCATCAATGCGCCAATTGCAATGCAAACTTTCAGGCTACCCGACTGAACTGCTTCAATCGCCTGTATCAATGCCATTTGACCACTAGCGGAGGCTCCTCCAACAGAATAAGCTCTACCCTTTATACCAAACTGTTCTGTGCACATTCCACAAACGTCTGTGTCCATAAATGAAAGTGCATAGTTGGGTTTTAAATATGGTAGTTTGTTATTGAATGACTCAAAGGTTTGCAAGAGTTCTCTTTGTTGAAAATTCGATCCACCTATTACAAGTCCAATGTTATAGGGGTCTAGGTCTTGAAGATTTGCTTCTTCCCAAGCTTCTGCTAATGTTACGAGCGCTGCTTTTGCTGACAATGACGTGTTTCGTATTAGCCTTTTTGAGAAGCGTTCTGGAAGGATTAATTCCTGCATTTCTGCACCAATAAAAGCAGTTCCTTTTTGACGTCCCTCTCGCTCCATCACACGAAAGGCAGAGCGGCCTTGCAGTAAGTTTTCAAAAAAAGCCGATTTTCCTTGACCAATGGCCGATGTAATCCCTATTCCTGTAACTACTATCTCATGACGCTTGGTAGTTTTCATAAAACAATTGTGCTAATTCTCCGATATTTTTAACTTTTATTAATTGTGTTTGAGGAATATCAATGGATAAGGTTTCTTTAATCATAATAACTATTTCGACACGATCCATCGAATTAGCCCCCAAATCTGTTAAACTTTCCTCGTAGCTAAAATTATGGTCTTCTAATTCAGGTATTACCTCTATTATATGTTTGGTTATTAAATGGAATATTTCTTCTTGATTCATATCTGTTTATATTTAGCTATTGTTCATTATTTTAAGAATTCGATCTGCGCTCTGTACATCTAATACGCCATCACTGACCTGTTGCAGCAGCTCGTCGAGTGAATCTATTTTTGGAGATATTTTGGTCATTTCGGATTTAACAGGCTCAGTTACGGTTGCAGTTTGATAGAAATAATTCGCTAATTCCTTGAGCGTAGCGTAATCGTAAAGTTTTGAAACGGTAACGGAAATCCCATAAATAGCATTGATCTCATTTACCCATTCAATTCCAACGATTGAATCCAATCCGAGCTCAACGAAGTTTTTATGTATGTCGAGTTCATCCTCCGACATAAACAACGATTTTGCCAGGGTTCTTTTTAACGTTAAAAGCATCTCTTCTTCTTTATTATTATCCTCTATGGGTACAACTTTTGGCGTTTGTATAGTCGTTAAACTCTTTTCCGGTAGTTCAGTCTGTATGTATTGAGCAAATTCAGCCAATGTAGGGGTATCGTATATCTTCGTAGCCGGAATGGACAATTTGAAATGTTGATTTATATCGCTAATCCATTCTACACCTACAATAGAATCGAGGCCCAGCTCTATAAATGCGGCAGTATCCGGAAGTTCATCAACATTCATAAATAACGCTTTTGCCAAACTTTCCTTTAAGTACTTTCTAATTTCTGCTAAATGTATTCGTCCTTTACTTGTTTCTGATTTCTCCTTTAGCTCTTTCTCTTTAGGTTCGTCTTTAACTTCAAGGCTTGCAAAAACTTCCGGCTCTTGTTTTAAGGTTAACGGTGTTAAGTTTATAGATTGACTTCTCTTGGTAAGCGTTTTCGATTTTTCTTCGCTTAGTTCCGAAAGTTCTCTCAGTCGAATTCCTTTGGTCGAATCCAATGCTTGGATGACACCATTCGATGATTTATAACTTTTCTTATCGTTCTCTTCCCTGTTTGAAATAATCCAGTACGTTTTTTGAGCAAATGGATAAGTTGGTAAACTCACGCGCATCGGTTTATTTGCTCCATACAGCAGGTTCCAATTTAATTTAACGCCTTGAATCCATAATTTAATAAGCGCTTCAAATTTCTTTTCTTGTATTAATGTTTGTGTCCAATCTTCAAGAGAGGTAAAGCCCTGAGGAAGAACTACCTCCTTATCAAGAGCAGTTACTCTTCCTGCAAACAACCCATCTGATGACTCATTTTTATCTAAAAACTGTTGAAGCTTGACTTGCAGATCTGAAAGTGAAAAAATGACAAAGCCTAAGCGTTCCTCCATTTCCTCACGTCCAGTCTGTAATGTAAAGGCAATATCAAGTAATTGTTCTTCTTTTAATTCATCTTCTGCTATATACCTAATCAACTGTTGAGCACATTCTTTTAAACGACTATGATCCTTGGCCGATAACAAGATTATCAGGGGTACATCATCGTGATTCATTGAAGGTTTTGGCTTGGGAATATACTCTTCTACAATGACATGAGCATTTGAACCACCAGCACCAAAAGATGACAAACCTGCTTTTCTTGTTTCTACGCTCGTTTTACCGTTTAACGTTCTTTTAGTACTCTTCCATTCTTCTAAGTGTTGTTGCACTTTAAAAGGAGTTTGACTGAAGTTTATATTTGGATTGAGTGATTCTGAATGCAAAGAAGGCACCAATTTCTCATACTTAAATTGCAAGAGCACTTTCGTTAATCCGGCTACTCCCGAGGCACTTTCACAATGCCCTATATTGGACTTTACTGAGCCTATAGCACAAAATTGCTCCTCTTTTGTAAACAACTTAAATGCTTTAATAAGCCCGGCTATTTCTATAGGATCGCCTAAAGAAGTTCCGGTGCCGTGTGCTTCAATATAACTAATATCGCGTGCCGATACACCTGCATTATCGAGCGCTTTTTTAATAACGTTGGCCTGCGCTTTAGGGTTTGGCACAGTAAATCCGTTTGTTTTGCCTCCGTGGTTGATAGCAGAACCTTTTATTACCCCATAAATATGATCGTTGTCAGCTACCGCTTGCGACAGCTTCTTGAGTAATACCGCTCCTACACCCTCTGAAGGCACATAGCCATCTCCTCCACTTCCAAAGCTTACACAGCGACCATTTGTTGAAGCAAAGTTCCCTTGAGCGAGCATTAAAAATTTATTTGGGTGTACCGATACGTTTACTCCGCCCGCTATAGCCAGTTTACTTTCTCCTTGCCTTAAACTCTGGCAGGCTAAATGTAGGGTGCTTAGTGAAGAAGAGCACATGGTATCAACCACCATGCTTGGCCCGTTGAAATTGAAAAAATAGGAAACCCTATTCGCGATTGACGACGAATTTCCGGGGAGTAATGTCGATTGTTTAGCCTCGGATAGTGCGTACAACTGATATTCGCTATACATAACCCCGGCAAATACCCCTACTTCATTTGCATACGCTTCTGATACATGCGCTCTTGTATAGCCTGCATCCTCGAACGTAGAAAAAACACATTGAAGGAATAGTCGCTCCTGCGGGTCCATTATCACCGCTTCCCTGGGTGAAATATTGAAAAAAGCAGGATCAAACTTATCTACTCCGTCTAAAAATCCACCCCACTTAGCATAAGTTTTTCCGGGGGTATTTTTATCCTCATCAAAATATATGGAATGATCCCATCGATTCGCTGGAATTTCCGATACTGAGTCTTTCGCTTCGCAAAGATTTTTCCAGTATTCCATCGCGTTCTCTGCGCCGGGGTAAGTACCAGACAAGCCAATTATAGCGATATCCTCTTCTCGCCATGAGGAGGCTGATTCAGGCAGTTCTTTTTCCTCTTCTGAACCCTTGTAACGGCTCTGCTCTAGAATAGGCTTATCTTCTGGTATACGGTCCGAAAATGATTTTACTTTATTTTCTTCTTGTTGAACATTTTTTTCAAATAATTTTTCCAATTGCTCCGGATAATTCTCTCTAAAAAATGTACTCAGTTCTAAAATATTCTGGCATTCAAACAATAAGGTCTTTGAAAGGGGACCAAAAAATTGTTCAAGCTGATTGGTAAACTGCACAATCATTAAAGAGTCCATACCGTAATTTTCGAAAGCAGCACTGGCTACAATTTGTTGTGGAGGAATTTTAATGAGTGAGGATAATTCGCCTATTAAGAAAATTTCGATTGATTTTTCTGTTGATTTCCCCTCCAGCATTTTGTTGTTTAAGCACTGCGAATGCATACCAGAAGGCATTTTATTTGAACGTGGCAGTAAAGAACCTAATATGGAATTGCGTAATTTTTCTTTATCTCCATTTACAACCAAAAGGTGATCTTGATTGCTGTTCCAAGCGGTATAAAATGCTTGTACCCCTTCTTGTGTCGACATTGCTGCCATACCGGTGCTGTATTGTATTGCTTTTTGGGTATTGTTATCCAATTTCATACCGCCTTCTTTCCAAAGTGCCCAACTAATGGACATTGTTCTGCCATTCTTTTCCCCTAACTTACATTGCGCATTTCTATATTCAGCATAGGCATCCATGAAGGCATTCGCCGTAGCGTAATCGGCTTGACCAATGTTCCCGATGATAGAGGCTACCGACGAAAAACAGATAAAGAGATCTAAGGCTTGGTATTTTGTGGCTTCATCTAAATGAACAAGTCCGCTAACTTTAGGTTCTAACACTTCTCTAAAAGTTAAATCGCTCTTATGAAGAATTAAACCATCCTTTACAATCCCCGCACAATGCAAAACCCCATTAATTTGGCCGTAACTTGATGCAACCTGATTGACTAATTGTTGTACGCCAGACTTTTCGGTAATATCGACCATGTGGTATTCTACCACAGCTCCTTGTTCTATCAAGCGATCAATCTCATGTTGTTTTTCGCTACTCAAGACTGAGCGGCCAAATAAAATCAACACCGGTTTATCAACTTGTTTTACTATTTCATTTGCAAAAAGTAAAGCTATTCCACCGATTCCTCCGCTGATTAAATAAACTCCATTATCCCGCCAAGGCAATGAGTTGTTTTCTACCTTTACTGCCAGCTCCCTCCACTTTAACACCAATTGTTTATTCTTCATGTATTTAACATTCACATATTCTGATTGGCTTATGGGCAGTATCTGCGAACTAGGAAAGGCGTTATCAGTTTGGATTACTTGAACTTTCAACATCGGGTTTTCCATTTCCGCCGACCTCAATAATGCCGTCATGGCAACATAGAGAGCGGATTCCTTATCAACCGAAGTGAAAAATTGTAAAAGCACTTTATTTTTTGCGCCTGCAGCAAGTATCTCTTTCACCAGTTCGAAGAGACGCAACGAGCAAGAAATAATCTTCTCATCTAAATTATCGCCTAAAGGATTTATGATATGAATATCTGCTTGTGCTATGTGGCTAGATAATTTTTGAACGAATGTTTCAGCTACATTGCAAAACACCAAAGTATGTGAATTATATGCGTGTGCCGCGTGGGTACTAATTACTTTTTCTTCCTCCCAATACGGCTCAAAGAAGATGGTTTGCAATTGTTCTGCTGACCGATCGAGCATTCTTACTGCAAATCCTTTTATGTTAATACAAACTTGACCTGTTTCGTTGCAAACTTCAATATTGAATGTCTTTATTTTAGATTCGGCTACTTGTTCGGTTGTTGGTTTTATAATCGCCCACATCTTTTCTGTACAAGGGCTATATATTTGTACTTCTTCTACGGCATATGGTAAGGAGGACGGAATACTTGCTGAACGCAGATCAAAACAAAGGGTAGCTTGTAATGCAGCATCCATAATTGCAGGATGCAACACAAAATCATGAAGGGAATTGCTTACATAGGTATCCAATACAATCTGCGCTAATGCTATGTTGTCGCCTACATAAATGTTTTTGATTGCTCGATGTGAAGGTCCGTAGTCTATATTCATAGCAGAATATATCGAGTAAAATTCTTCTGAATCGATGAAATCGTTTACACAACGTTTTTTCAGATCTTCAATGTCACTTTTTACTGTAGGAAGTAGAATTTCTCTTTGGATACGGCCTTCGGCGTGGATTACTCCATCGTGTTCAGTAGTCCCCGAACGGTCACCAATAGTAAAATAAACACTTCCATCAGGCTTAAGAGTGAGCGCGGTTGTTAAGCTTACTGGATTACCGTTTATTTTAGTAGGTTTTAACCATGTGCAACCTGTTAATTCTATTCCCCTTGCCCCTTCTCCACTCGTATATTCGAAAGCAGCTCTAGCCATTTCCAGATATACCACTCCCGGAAGTATTTTTTCCTTTTGTATTTGATGATCCTTCAGAAAAAATTCGTTACCGGTAAACGTGGTCGAAAAAAACTGTCCTTCCGGCGATGAATGATCCTGATGTACTACCGGATGAATAACCGATACTTTTTCATTATTCTGCAAATAGCTAGTTGATTTGGAGTCTTCTTCTACCCAATACCGTTCTCTTGCAAATGGATAAGTTGGTAAGGAAACTTTGCAGCAACCTTTAAATAATGGTTCGTAATTTAAGCTATAGCCTTGTACATACAGTTCGGCAACGGTGGCTAAATGCTCTAGAAAGAAACTACTCTCATCTGTAGTTGCACATTGCTGAATGCAGTCGTTACCATACTTTTTTAACAATGTTTGCTCGCGAATTTCTGTGTCGGACAAATCAGAAGTATACAATTGTGCTACTTTTTTCTTTTCTAACCATTTTCGGAAAAACACGATCAATTCATCTTTACTCCGCACCACACAAGCTAAGCGATGCCATAAATGCTTTCGGCCTGTCAAGAGCGTATAGCTAATATCGGCCAAGTCGGGTATATCGGAAACATCCAATGCGGTTACTAAATCGACCACACGTTGACGAAGCTCATTTGATGTTCTACCGGAGAGTACAATCATATAGCCAGGGCGAATGGGTGCAGGTTTTCGATTTTCTATTACTTCCTCGAGCACGAGGTGTGCATTCGTTCCACTAAAGCCAAACGAGCTAATGGCAGCGCATCTTCGCTTCCCTATTGGCACCTCCCAATCTTGTAAGGTTGTGTTAACATAAAATGGACTGTTTTCAAAATCTATGCTGCTATTCCCCTTTTCATAATGCAGGGAGGCCGGAATCTTCTTGTTTTTCATCGATAGCAAAACCTTTATCAAGCCACCTACTCCAGCCGCAGCCGCAGCATGTCCCATATTGGTTTTTACTGAGCCTAGGGCACAATATTGCTTCTTATCGGTATATCTACGAAATGCATTTGTCAACGCATTAAATTCGATAGGATCTCCCAAGCGTGTTCCTGTACCGTGTGCTTCCACCATCGAAATATCAATTGGATTGATGTTAAACTTATCATACACCATGCACTCGAGCTTTTCCTGGGATACCGCACTAGGCGCCGTGAGTCCGTTGGTTGCTCCATCTTGATTCACTGCTGAACCCTTTATAACGCCATAAATTTGGTCACCATCGGCTTTTGCTTTAGATAGTGGTTTTAAAATGATAGCACCCACACCCTCACCTGGCACAAATCCATCCGCTCCGTCGTCGAAACTATGGCAATATCCTTTGGGAGAAAGCATATCGGCTTTGTTCGCAGAAAGATAAAACCAAGGCGTGGTTTGAATGTAAACGCCACCGGCAATGGCCATCTCAATTTCGCCAGTCCATAAACTTTGACAGGCCATGTGAATGGCAACCAAGGCACTGGAGCATGCGGTATCGATCGCTACTGCAGGGCCTTTTAAATTCAAATAATAAGCAATACGTGCTGGAATAACCGATCCTGCATTTCCCCACATTGCTTGCGCCGGAGAATCGTCTTTTAACAAACTTTGGTAATCGCCTACATGGCAACCCACAAACACGCCGCATGAGGTACCTTCTGTGGTATTTCCGGCGTAACCTGCATCTTCTAAAGCCTTCCAAGATTCTTCTAGAAAAAGTCGCTGTTGAGGATCCATATGGGTAGCTTCTACCCCCGAAATATTAAAAAATAAGGGGTCAAACAGATCAATTTCGTTTAAAAATCCGCCTTTATTACAATAGCTGCCTTCTGCTTTGGTAGCGGAATACGTTTCGCTCTTCCAACGTGAAACCGGTACTATTAAATCATTTCCTTCGGCCAAATGTTGCCAAAACTGTTTCAAATTATCTGATTGTGGAAATTTGCCGCTTATTCCTATAACCGCAATTGGCTCTATACTGGTTTTTTCGTTTAGCCCGTTGGTTTTAACCTGATTATCTACACCTGATCCAATCGATAAGTGTTCTTCTGAGGTAGTTACCACTATTTTCCCGATATTACTTCTATCTTCAAGGCATCGGTAAGCCTCTTTTAATTGGTTAAAACTAAATTGTTTATAAATAGTAGCGCTAATGGTTTCATCTTTCATTAGCTCAATCATTTTTTTCTTATACCCGTCCATTAACTCCGGATCATCAATAGCCAATTGTGCTAAATTGACACTAAAAAAAGTTTGGTTCTGATTAAGAACGGATAGATCAATTGCTTTAGCTGATTTCAGCGCTGTCATGGCCAATTCTATGTACCGCCCTCCATTCGCCAAACACCTCATATTTTTCTGAATAACCTCCCCTGACAAGGTGTTAATAATTACATTTACCCCTTTTCCTTGCGTTAGTTCATTGATTTTTATCTCAAAATCAGTACTTCTATAATTTACACAGTGGCGAACACCTAATTCCCGTAAAAAGTCGAGCTTGGCTTCTGATCCTGCTGTAGCGTATATCTCTGCACCATATTTTTTCGCGAGTTGCAACGCAATTAATCCGGTACCACCCGTAGCAGTATGAATCAATATACTTTCACCCTTTTTTATCCGTGCTTTTTCAAAAGCATCTATCATGGTAAGTGCACAAGCGGGCAATGCGCAAGCTTGCTCAAAACTTAGGTTTTCAGGCATTGGAAGCACATACTTCGATTTACACGTGATACAGGTAGCATGGGCACCCATTGTTTCGCCAATCGTAACCATTACCGAATCGCCAATTGAAACCGAAGTTACCTTCCCACCAATATTCGTGACAATACCGCTTGCTTCGACACCGGGCGTAAAAGGATACGGCGGCATATTGGGATACAAGCCCTTAACACAAAGCAAATCTGAAAAATTTAGTGAAAAAGCTTTCACCGATACTTGCACTTCGTCTGCTCCAATATCAGGTACTTTTTCCAGAACCCTTTTCAAATCATCAATCGTTCCGGAACTTTCAATAACATACCGCGAATAGTATGCAGCATCTTGATCTTGTTGTTGCATTACAACAGAAGTGGTTAAAATTTCCGGAGATTTTTTATTCGAAGAAATCTGCAACTCTGCTTCGATAAAGGCAGCTTGAGTACTTAGAATATAATTGGATAATAGGTTAACATTATTGTAATCAAAAAGTACTGAAGTTTGGAGGTTAAGCTTCGTTTCTTTATTAATTGCATTGATTAAGCTGACTGCAATTAGCGAATCTACTCCGTACTCTGAAAAGTTTTTTTCGTCTTCAATTCTCTGCTCAGGCATGGCCAATATATCTGCAATACAAGCATAAACCACTGAACGAATGTGATTCACGGTTAGTTGAGCAGCAACGTTTTCATTCGATAAAGTGGATTTTGGTATGTGGCTATCCATTCTTTCACTTTCTTGAAAGTCCACATCGTTAGCGTCCTGTTCTAAATCCTTGAAAAGATCACTCTTGTAGGTATCAAATATGAAATCGGCTAATGTATCTACAGAGGTATAATCGAATAATACGGCCGTTTGCAAATTCAATTGGCATCGCTTATTTATATGGTTAATTAGGTTGACCGAAATAATGGAGTCGATACCGTAACTAGAAAAATTTTCATCATTTCTAAACTTATCGACAGATGATTGAAGAACTTCTGCCACACTCTCAGTAATTTGGTTCTTCAAATAGTCTATCAACTGGCTTTTTGTTATTTCGGGTGCTACGCTCTTTGGCATCGACAAATTATCGCTTTTAATAATCGTCGGGATCTCATTATCAAAGGAACGAGTATCACTAAAACCTTGTACTTTCTTTCTAACCACTCCATTGCTTTCTGCCAGAATAATTTGAAAATCTAAATCCTTAGATTCGCTGACAGGGAAATAGGTATTTTCAAACCCCTCTCTTTCCAGTACTTTTTCCCACTCTTGTGTCTCCAAACCGGGGCAGCCAGGTATTCGTAAAGCCTCGTCTTCATATAACCACCAACCCTCTAATAAGCCAAATGTTAGGTGTGCAAACAGACGATTATTACACATTTCATTTAATGCGATAATACCATTTTTTTTCAAAAGCTGTTTTAAATTCCTTACCGTTGCGTGTATATTGCGTGTTGCATGCAGAACATTTGCTGCAACTACAATATCATAATAATCGGAAGGGATACCTTGCTCTTCTACCGACTTCTCGACATCAAAAATCTTATACGATAAGTAGGGAACATATTTTCCATACTCCTGCTCGGCGTACTGCAAAAAAGCATGAGACAAATCGGTATAACAATATTCGTCGATATAACTTTCCTTCTCCTTAAGCTTCTTAAATATAGAATAGCTTGTTCCACCTGTACCTGCTCCAATCTCCAATATCCTGATCTTTTCATTCGGATTAATTTTATTTCTTGCATCAATGTATCCAATAATAGCGTCTGCCAACACTTCATTAAAGTATTCGGCCACCATATTATTTTTATAAATACTTTCCACCATTGCCATTGAAGAGTTTGGAAAAAGTACCGATGTAATCGCTATCTTATTGGTTAAAATATCCGGTAAGGTCTTTAATGTTTCTTCGAGCAGCAGAACTCTGGGTTTTAATGTGGAGTTCTCCAACCATTTCGTTTTTTTAGTACTCCACTCTTTCCAAAGTTCATTGTGCGAAATCGACAAAAGGTCTTCTACACGATATCGAATTCCATCGTATTTTAGGTATCCATGCTCTGTTAGTGCCCGACAGCTTTCTTCCAACCATCGCTCAAAATTTGATGAGATATTTGTATTGATTAAACAATCCTTGATAGAAAAAATTGTCTGTTCAAACGAACCAAAAGATTTCAACGTTACTAAAACAAATTTTGCCAACCAGGCTTCCATGTCCAGTATTTGCGGTAAAACTTCCGCTCGAATCTTTTGCGCCTTTAAATCGCTTCCTTTCTTAAAATCAGTAGCTCTATTGATTATCCGATAGTTTAAAGCAATCCAATCGGTAATTTTCTCGAGCGATTCATACTCCAAAAAGGAACTAATCGGAAATTCCATTTCAAAGCGCACAGCAATTTGTTTTAGCAGGCGCTCACGTGTGGATGTATCCAGACCAAAATCCATTAAGTTTGTCGCTGCATTCAGGTCATTTGGGTCTACCTCCAATATTTGGCTGGTAATTCCAATAATTTCCTGCAAAATATCTTCGTATTCACCGGCCTGCACCTGATTATTTAAAATACCGTCGTTAAACACCGAAGGCAGTTTCTCAGGGTAACTAACGACGTATTCATCTAAACGGGTGTTGTCGGTGACTAATTTTCGCGTAGTTTTAGCAAAAGCCACTTGATCTAAGGGGCCGAACATTAACTTTTCTAAGGCCTGCATTCCTTCTTGAGGTTCAATAGAAACAATGCCCATTTTTTGCATTCTGCTTTGATATTCGGGACTTGCCACAATTCCTGTGCTGCCCCAATATCCCCAGTTCATCACCTTAACCGGACAATTCCATTCCTGTCTTAACTGATGAGCAAAAGCATCCTCAAAAACACAACCTGCAGCATAATTTCCTTGCCCTGCCGTTTTTGTAAAAGACATTATTCCTGAAAAGAAAAGCACAAAATCCAAAGATTCTGCTTTAAAAATTCGAGCCATTAATACACTCGTATCTACTTTTGCAGAAAGACCTTCCATAAAATCGTCTTCATTCATTCGTATCAATCCTCTATCTTTCAAAACGATTGTAGCGTGTACGATTCCGTTTATTTTACCAAATCGCCTTTTAATTTCCTCGTATGCACCCGCCAGTGCTTCCACATTGGTAGCGTTGGCAGATAGATACATTGGAGCGTTCCCTTTGGTAGCTAATCGGTCGAGTTTGGCTTGTATTTCGGCGTTCTTTTCTCTACGTCCAATCCATACAATTTGTGCATCAAAATTTTCTATCATATACTCGCTCCAAGCCTCTGCAATTCCCCCTGCTCCACCTAAAACCACGTAAACTCCTCTTCTTTTATTAAGTATTTTCTGTTTCTCTATCTCACAGGGAATCAATTCACGTTGATGCCATTGTCCACTTCTGTAGATCCAAGCATCTCCTTTGCTATCAAAGGGTACTTGAAATATCTGCTGTATAGATAGGTCGGCCTTTTCTTCTATATCCACTAATCGTACTTTCCATAGCGCAAATTCTTTAGCCATTGTTCCCACTAAGCCATGAATACTCACATGGGTTGGATTCACCTGATCGGTTGGATAAATAGGTTGAGAATTATTGGTGATAACTGTCCATGTTAGTTCTTGTGAGCCGTAACCTATTTGTAAAAAGGCCTTTATCCCTCTAAAAAACGGTACAACGCCTGTGTATTGCTCTTCGATAACTTCATTGCTTGTTACTGAACCCAACTCAAAATCTGGAACCAACCAAATGATATTCTTTATGTTACCTATGGCTGTTAACTTCTCCGCAATCAAGTCAATAGTAAAGTTGTTATCTAAAAATATAGTTCTCGCTTGTGCAAAATATTTACTGAACATATTATTCGCCATATGTTCCTTGCAAAAAATAACAACGTCTTCAGTAGTTATATTATCGATTTTACCTTCTTTAATTGAAATCGTTTTCCATACTGGTGTCAACATATTATAATTAATGGAAGTCGCTTGGTTTGAATGGGAATTGTTATTCGCTATTGAAACGGTGTATCCACTTTCAGTTGATTGATTTTGCTCTTGTCTTCGCACCGAAAAGCCATTCAAACGTACCGCTACTTCACCATACTCATTACAGATATCAATGTCTAGCTTTATTACATTTCCGCCTTTAACATTATCTGGACTATGTTGAATAACGACCCACATTTTTGTTGATGTAGGCTTCAACATAGTGAAACCATCTAAAGCAAATGGCATGAGTTTTCCTGAGTTTCCTAAAGGATTGAGCAAATCATTATCCAAGGCAATTGCCGATTGCAAACCCGCATCCAGTAAGCCGGGATTAAGCTTATATCCATCGTATAGGCAAGATTCAGTTTCCGGCAAAACTAATTTCGCCAACACTCGATCAGAAGTTTTATATACCGTTTCAATGCATCGATGTGAGGGACCATACTGAAGTCCACTATTTTCAAAGAAACTATAACAGGCTGATGCAGAGAAAACGTTTTGCCAAGGTGTGTTTATAATTTCAGCAATATCATACTTATCTACATCCTTTGATTTTTTTTTCGATACATTTCCGATACAGTGTATCAGTTTATTCCCTTCTGACTCCGTAAAAACTTCGTAACTCAGATTGCCTCTATCATCTGTGAATATTCGGGTATGTACTAAAACTTTCCTTTCCACCACTAAAGGGCGCAGCCAATTAATGTTACGTAATTGAAAATCAATGTTATTTAAATCTGCTTTTTGGGCAAGGGAAGCACACAGTAGTTCCAGATAAACCGCTCCGGGTAATATAGACATTCCATTCACCTTATGATCGGAGATAAACAATTCTTTACCGGTTAGTTGTGTATGAATTTCAAAGTCTTTAAAGGAAACTATTTTTTTGTGCAATAAAGGATGGTTGATATTTTTTAATATGGTATTCTCTTGGCTCTTGTCCTCAGATTGATTTCTTTTTTTTCCCACTGTAATCCAATACTGCTCAAATGCAAAAGGATAAACAGGCAATGACAAGCGAGAAAAAGCCCCTTTCCTATATAACTTATTAAAATCGAGCTGATAACCCTTGACAAATAAATTTGCTATGGTTAATAAGTGCTGATTAAAGCAATTTTCAGAAGTTTCTTTTTCACATAGGTCTAAACAGTCATTTCCTTGTTTTATAAAGTCAGTATCCCCCTTCTCGGTATTTCTTTCAATTTCTCCCGACACCGCCCGAAGATGCGCTCCTTCTATCAACCAGCTTCGAAAAATACCCCTTAATTCTTCCATACTATGGGCAACACACGCCAACCTATGACGGAAATGTTTCCGACCAAAAATCAACGTATAAGCGAAATCTCCGAGATCGCATGTTGCAGTAGTTGCGTAAACGAGCATTTGTTGAACCTGTTGTTCCAGCTGTTCTTTAGTCCTTGCAGAGAGCAAGATTAGGTAGGCAGGCATCTTTACCGAAGGGTTTTCCAATACGGGTGCTTCTTCGATAACCATATGGGCATTTGTTCCACTAAATCCGAAAGAGCTCACCGCAGCACATCGCCTACTTCCTTCGGGTACCTGCCAATCCTTGAGTTCAGTGTTGACATAAAAAGGACCGTTTAAAAAATTTATCGCGGGATTTGCTTTTTCATAATTCAGCGATGCCGGAATTTTCTTATTCTTAAGGGATAACAATATTTTTAACGTACTTGCAATTCCCGCCGCAGCCGAGGTGTGACCTATATTTGTTTTAATAGAACCAAGGGCACAATAATTGGTTTTATTTGTAAACTTGCCAAAGGCTCTGGTCAAGGCAGCAAATTCAATAGGGTCACCGAGAACAGTGCCCGTTCCGTGTGTTTCTATATACTGTATATTCTCTGGGTTAAGATTAAAAGTGCTGTATACTTGATGTATTAGCCTTTCTTGTGAAATTGCACTTGGTGCCGTTATGCCGTTAGTGGTACCGTCTTGATTAACCCCCAGACCTTTGATAACTCCATAAATATGATCTCTATCTGCCAGAGCCTCCGATAATCTTTTCAATACGATTACGCCTGCTCCTTCACTTGGTATGAATCCGTCTGCTCTATAATCAAAAGCATGAACTGCTCCTGAAACAGACAGCATATTCGCCTTATTTGCCGCTATATAAAACTTAGGAGTGCTTTGCACGAATACCCCACCCGCTAGCGCCATCTTAGTCTCTCCGTTCCAAAGTCCCTGACAAGCCAAATGAATGGCCGTCAAGGAACTTGAACAGGCTGTATCTACTGCGATTGCCGGCCCTTTCAAATTTAAATAATAAGAAATACGTGCAGGCAGCATTGAGCTTGCGTTTCCCCACATCGATTGTGCTGGAGCATCTAATACATCATCGATTAAATCTTGATAATCGCCTGAATGACAACCAATATACACACCACAAGCATGTCCATCTATATCAATACCCGCATAGCCTGCATCTTCCAAAGACTTCCAACACTCCTCTAATATAATTCGTTGTTGTGGGTCCATATAACGAGCCTCTAATTCCGAAATATTAAAAAAATATGGATCGAACCGGTCAATATCTTTCAAAAATCCCCCTCGGGTACAATATTTCTTTTCTCTAAAATCTTCTGCAACATTCCAACGTGTTATTTCTTCTATTAAATCATGACTTTGTTTGAGGTGATCCCAAAGTGCTTCTACATTCTCCGATTGTGGAAATCTACCACTCATGCCTATTATTGCAATAGATTCCTTCCCAACTTTGAAATTATCTATTGCACTATTTTCTGTGTTTATTCCTTGAGTTAAGAGCAAATTTGACACGGAACTTTCGGGAGACGAAATGGAGATAGATTCTTCTTGTAAACTATGTTCATTTTCGGCAAACAAATCTTCCAATTTACTGGCGTGTTGCTCTACAATATAGGTAGCCAGCTTATTCACAGAGGTATAATCAAATAGATCGGTTGTCGGTAGCGTGAGTTTTAACTTCTCATTCAATAGTTCCATCATGTGCACCCCGGTTATAGAATCCAAACCATAATCAGCGAAAGGTTCCTCAACTCCAATTTGATTTACCTCTACTTTTAAGGACTTAGACAATGTTAGGATGATACTATGCCTTATCTGACCTAATAATTCATGCTTCTGAGCCTTAGGACTAGTCTCCGATGCTTCTGTTTTGTAACGAACGTTACTGATATTTTTTAAAGGCTTTTCTAATTCGCTCTCGACTTTTCGTATAACACAGCCGTTACTTTCCGAAACAATAATCTGCTGACCGAAACGATGGGCGTCTTCAGCAGGAAAAAAGTTGGAACTGAACCCTTCATTTTTTAATGCTTCTTCCCACATTTCAGGATAAAGGCCTGGGCATCCCGGGATTCTCAATTCTTCATCTTCACTTAACCACCAACCTTCCAATAAACTAAATGCTAAATGATTAACCATATTATTACTACTGAGCTCATTTAGCAACAGCAAGCCATTTTTCTTCATCGTGGCTTTCGTGTTTTTCAGCGTCTGTCGTATATTTTTTGTGGCGTGTAATACATTGGTAGCAATAACCAAATCGAAATAATCATGCTCAAATAGTTGGCTTTCTATGGGCTTACTAACATCAAATATTTTGTACATGAGATAAGGATTATCTGCACCAAATTCCTTTTCTGCATGTATTAGAAACGCCTTAGAAAGATCGGTATAACAATACTCTTTTACATACTTTTGGTATGGTCTTAATTTTTTAAAAACCATATCACTGGTACCACCGGTACCGGCCCCTATCTCTAAAATTCTAACTCCTTGAAAATTGTCGTCTTCAACTCGCTTCTTTACATATTCTAATACAACATTGGCAAGAATTTCATTAAAATAATCGGCAACCACGTTAAATTTGTAGATCCCTTCTACCAGCTTCATAGATGAATTTGGGAAGATTACTTCAGTGGCAAGCTTTTTCCCTAGTAATACATCCGGTAGTGCTTTTAAGGAGATCTCCAGAATCGCAACTTTATCTTTTATCTGATTATTAGCCAACCAATCGGTCTTTTTATCTTCCCACTCTCGCCAAATACTATTAATATCGATGGACATCCTATTTTCGATTCTATATCCGTTTTTATCCGGTGTTAACAAATGGGCATTTGTTAAAATTTTTAAACTTTCGCTGAGCCAACGATCGTACATTTTCACTAGCCCAACCTGCTGTTTCTCTTTTTCAACATCTACATACCGACTCTGAAAGAAGCCTATTTTATGCAATTGCCCAAAAAGTAATTTGCATAACAATGGGAGCATTTGGTTCATAGGATCCTCCACTTCAGAATCAATTTGCCGCATAAGCGACTCCTTCATGGGAAATGACTTCGGTATCTCTGAAACTATGGAAGGTATCTGTTCAGAATATTCTTGTAAAGTATATTTGTCTTGATATCCTTCAATATTTTTAGGCTTCATAGACTTTGTAAAGGCCACCTGTTGCAAGTTAGACGCTAAAAATGTATCCAGCGCAACCATAGCTTCTAAAGGTTCAATAGATCCAACACCAGATAAATTTAATCGCTTTTTAAAAGAATCCGGCACTAACATTCCAGCTCCAACGGATGACCAATACCCCCAATTAATAATTTTTATTGGGTATTTACAATAGTTGGCAAAATATTGTGCAAAAGTATCTTTAAAAACACAGGCCGCCGAATAAACACTATGCCCTCGCTCGCAGGTCAAAGAAGCCATTGAAGAAAAAAATAACATAAAATCCAGTGGCTCATCTACAAAAACCTGAGCGAGTCGAACACTAATGTCAATCTTTGCTGCAAGACCTTTTCTTAAATCATCTTCCTTCAAATCTGCAAGGCTTCTATCCGAGACAACAAGTGCAGAATGTACGACACCGTTAATGCTTTTAAATTGGCGTTTCACATCGTTAACAACGAACTGCAATTGAGTGAGATCTGTAGCATCGGCTTTATAGTATATGGGCTTTGGACCAAGTTTTTCTAAGCCATCTATTTGTGCTTCAATTTCTTGATTAATGTCTCGCCGCCCCAGCCATATAATCTGTGCTGTATATTTTTCAATCATGTGTTTAGTCCATACCTCGCCTATTCCGCCTGCACCTCCGATAACTAGATAAACACCTTGATGTTCATACAAATTATTGTCGTTATTTTTTTGATACATACAAGGATAATATTCTTGTTTGTACCATCGCTGATGACGATTCGCGAGCACATGCCCTGCCCCATCCAGTGGCAAACTAAAAATATCGATATGCGCTAGGTCACTTTCTTTTTCAAGATCGAGCAATTGAACCTGCCAATTCGGGTATTCTTTGGACATTACACCTGCAAATCCGTGAACAGAGGCATGGGTTGGATTGACTGTATCGGTTATATTAACGGCTAAAGCATTGGTCGTGATTACGGTCCAATTTAAAGCCTTCCCCCCATATGACATTTCCAGAAGTGCTTTAATCAATTTGAATATCGCGATTACTCCCTCTTCCTGCCCTGTGATAATCAATTCATCTGTTGCTTTGGAAAGAGGGTTATTAGAACCAATCCAAATGATGTGCTCTATCGGGCTAAGTTGTTCAAGCTTTTGTTGGATACTCGAAATTGTATCGCCAGGATTAATAAAAAGATACTGAAGCTTTTTGAATTTATTTAGGAGATTACTATACTGCTTGTCAGGTGGGCAAACGACTAGCACATTGTCGGATATAGAAAGCCGAGACGTATCATCACTTGGTTCGATGATATGCCAACATCCGGTAATTGTCAATTGATCGCTCGCTATATTACCTTTTGTAGATTCATCTATGGCAACGACCGGTTGGGTAGCACTTTTATCATCCGATTTATATTTACGCATCAAATCAATTCCCTCAGATTTGCTGATACGTTTTCCTTTAATTTCATCCAAAATGTATTGCAAGTAATCTTTCATTTCATGAATTCTTATTAATCAAGTGAATATTTAATTTCATTTAGGCCGCCACTAGTTGTACCGATTTTCTCCTCAATTTGCCAGCCTGTTCTTACTGATTATAGTCGCCTTCCTTGCGAAGTTCAACTTTACTGGAAAGGTTTGAGAATTTGGAGTGTTCGAAATCTTATGGTGTTCTAAATATACTTCGTCATTGCAAGGAGGCATAACGAAACAGTTTTTCCTAATTTGAAGCAAAACCTTTTTACCTCGCATGAAAGATTGCTTCACACCTCCTACACAAATATATGACCTTAAAAGGTTTCTACTAAACCATGATGGCCCGCAGGATATAAGGCAATAATTTACTTAAAGGACTAAAAATCCTTGGTTCATTAATCTGGATTCGGAAATCCCGATTAACAAAAAACTATTCGATTTCAAACATTCCTATTTGAGAATGCGCCCAATATCTATTCTGCGCAAATGGATATGTTGGCAAACTTACTTTTACAGGTTTGTGATTCGTGTATAACTGACTCCAATCTATTTCAAGGCCTTCTACCCATAGTTCACATAGTTTTGAATAATTTCGTGTTTCTATTAGTTGGTCAATATTTTGTTTATCCGTTCGCTCATCTACTTGCGATTCAATAAGAGTATCTTTTTTAGTTCGAATATTCCCATGAAACAGCTTACTTGGTTCATTGCCTAGAAAACAAACTAATGTCTCTTTCAACTCCTCGAAAGAGGATGCAACAAATGCCAATCGTTCTTCCATGTGCTCCCTGCCCGTTTGGAGCGTATAGGCGACAGCTGGAAGCCTCAATTCATTGAACTCTTGTTCATCAACCGCCAGTAAAAACTGAACCACTAATTCATCCAGTCTATCGGCATCTTTCGCTGATAAAAGAATTGCATAAGGAGAGATCCATTCATCAGAATTTGAGTCATCGCTATTAGGAACATACTCCTCTATAATGAGGTGGGCATTGGCACCACCTGCTCCAAAAGAAGATAGTGCCGCTCGACGCGGAATTGTGGTCTCTTGTCCATTAATTTCTAATCGGGCTTGTTCCCATCGCTCTAAATTACGTTGAACACGAAAAGGAGAATTACTAAAATCGATATTCGGGTTTAACGTTTCTGCATGGAGGGAAGGCACTAACTGCTTATACTTCATTTGCAAAAGTACTTTAGTGAGTCCTGCAATTCCTGCAGCACTTTCGCAATGGCCTATATTTGACTTTACAGACCCTATAGCACAATATTGCCTTTCTAACGTATCTTTTTCAAAAGCACGTGTCAAACCTGCTATCTCTAACGGATCGCCTAATGCAGTACCGGTACCATGTGCTTCCACATAACTTATTGAACGGGCATCAATATTGGCCTTTTCTAGTGTGTTAGCTACAAGTTCAGCCTGCAAAACTGGATTAGGCACCGTATAACCATTGGTTTTACCACCAGAATTTATTGAACTAGCCTTGAGTACACCATAAATATGGTCTTTATCGGCAATAGCCTTCTGCAAGGGCTTTAATAACACTACCCCAACACCTTCGGCATCTACAAACCCATCTGCATGTTCCCCAAACGACCTACATTGGTTTGATGATGAAACCATTGTCATTTCAGATAATCCGACGAAATGTTTTTGATCTACAATTAGATTTACTCCTCCTGCTATAGCACATTCACTCTCTCCTGACCTTAAACTTTCCATCGCTAGATGAATCGCGGTAAGGGAAGAAGAGCAGGCCGTATCAACAGCCATACTTGGCCCATGAAAATTAAACAAATACGAAACACGGTTAGCAATAGACCAATATCTAGGCTCTGTGGAGTAAAGTCCGTGCATTACCCCCACAAATACACCAACTTTTCTATTTTTTGATACATTGGTTGTTGTGTAGCCCGCATCTTCAATAGCAACATATGATTGTTCTATAAACAGCCGTTCTTGAGGATCCATTTTTTCGGCATCCACGGGTGATACTCGAAAAAAAAGAGGATCAAATTTATCGATGTCTTTTATAAACCCTCCCCACTTCGTGTAAATGCTCCCTTTCTTACCTCTCTGCGTACTGTAATTTGCTTTCCAATCCCAACGATCCTCAGGAACCTCAGTGATGCAATTGTTGCCAGATTTTAAGTTATTCCACAACTCTATAATGTTATCGGAATTTGCATACTTACCCGAAAGGCCAATAACGGCAATTGAATCCTTCGAAGAAGAATTTAATTCACTCTTTTCATTTGATACCGTTTGCGTCTGGTTTGGTGTTGCTTTCTGCTTGGTAAGCAAGGATAAGGACCTCCCATTATTAATTGGTGTTTGAATGGCATTGTACTTTTGCTGAGGACTCTCCGACCAATAACGAGGATTTTTTTTCCTCAAATAATGGTTTAGTGATCGTAGGTTTTGGTGCTCAAAAAATAAGGTTTTAGATAGTGGTCCAAATATCTTTTCCAACTGAACAGTCAGCTCAATGATCATTACCGAATCTATTCCGTATTTATCCATGGGAGCATCCACATCTATCCGATCTACAGAAAGTCTTGTTACCGAAGCAACGATTCTTTTCAGCTCTGCAAGCCGCTTATCATCCTGGAAATCCAAATTAAGCATTTCCGTTTCAATATTATCTTTACTCAAAGAATAAAAACGATCCTGATGATTAATTTTTGATATATAATCGAGTATCCGCTTTTTAGTTCCCTCAATAACAAGCACCTGCTCCTGCTTATTTTCCATACACTGGTAAAGCGCTGAAAAGCCATTAGAGCTTGTCATAGGGGCCATACCCATCGTTTCCCAAACTGACTGTTGCGCATGGGCATCCAATGTCATACCTCCATCTTTCCATAAGGGCCAGTTAATAGACAATGAGTGGCCAAAACGTTGGTTAACTAACACCAATTGGTTTCTGTAGTGCATATACTCGTCCATAAATGCGTTGGCAGCCGCATAGTCAGCCTGACCAATATTTCCAAAACTTCCGGCGATTGAAGAAAAGCAAATGAAAAAATCTAAGTTTAATAACTTGGTAGCACCATCTAGATAGAATAAGCCAGAAACTTTAGGCTCAAGTACCTCTCTAACCTCTTCGGCACTTTTTTTCAAGATGAAATTATCCCGTTTAATGCCCGCAGTGTGTATAACTCCATTTAATTTTCCAAAATCATCGATGATTCCATTAATCAAATTTTGTGCACCATCTTCTGTTGTGATTTCACTTTTCCGATAAAATATACGCATATCGTCCGTGTTCCAATATGCCGACAACTTTTCCTCAGCAAATTTTTCATCAGACCTTCCTGTTAAGATTATGGTCGCCAATGGCGCAGTCTTGGTTATTTCTTGGGCCGTCAACTTCCCTAAATTGCCAATTCCTCCAGTAATTAAATAAACGCCATCCTCTTTCCAAGGAATTAGATTATTCCTCTTAACATCTAATTTATTCCACTCGCACACAACATTTTGTCCTACAATATCCTCTGTAATTATTGGTTTAGGATGATTTGATACTTGTTCGCAAATCGTCTTAAAATCATCTACCAATAAAGTCTGCACATAAAATGATGGATTTTCTATACAAGCTGTTTTCAACAAGGCCCCTAAAGCTTTAAAAAGTTGCTTTTCCTTTTTATTCGAGACAACCAATTGAAATAGCACATCTCCATTTACACCCGCTTTAATCATTTTCTGAATGTATATAATCAGTTCTTCCGAATACGCTATATACCTATTTTCCAAACTCTCACCACCAAAATTCAGCACTAGTAAATCTTGATTATCTGCTAATCCCTCTAACTCTCTGAACATGTCTGATTCTGGTTCGCAGAGGATTGCTATTTTTCTTGTATATGTTTTGGTGGCTACAGGTGTTACAAGCGATTGAGCCTTCCAATCTGCTGCAAACAGCAACAATTCATTCTCTTGATTTTGAGACTCCTGAAACAATTGTCCGCTTATACTCCGAAGCATCAGCTTTTTCAATTGAACACATAGCAGACCGTTTTCATCAAGAAGATCAATATCAACATAGAGCGATTTTTCATCTTCTTTGATTTTTTTAACATGCGCAAACATTCGTTGTTGACATCTTTGCAGGAGGACGGCCTCGTCCAGTGAAAAAGGAATTTTTAATTTATCCCCTTCATCCAAATCCATCAATCCAATGGAAGCATGAAGTGCAGCATCTAAAATACTGGGATGTATAGTATATTGATGGAGCGTGTTCAGTAAAGAATTTGGCAAAACTAATTCAGCTAACACCCGCTCTTGGCATACATACATCTTATTGATACATCTAAATGAGGGACCATATTCTATTCCCTTCGTTTTAAAATAAGCGTAATATTGTTCTGCATCTATTTCATTTGATTGATATGCATTGCATAGTTCCGATATCGTACATCCGAGCGAATCAGTTTTATTCTCCAATAAAGCCGTCCCTTGTGCATAGATATTTTCTATCTCATTAGCATCATTAAGTGAGTAAATATCAAAGACAATTGTTTTATCCTGAGATTGCTGAAGAACGATATGTAATTGGCAACCTTGATTAGTGGCCATTAGTGGATCCATCCAATAAATATTTTTTATGACCACCACTTTATTCTGATTTTCTTCTTCAACCTGCGCCGAAAGTATAGCTGCATGAATCATTTCTAGGTAAGCTGCCGCAGGTAAAATTGCCTTTCCGTTAATCTGATGATCCGAAAAAAAGAATTCAGTACCAGTAAAAGAAGAAGAGAAACTTTGTTCATTTAAGTTTGACGTATTCGTATGCAGTAAGGGATGATGAAAAGAAGTAGGGCTATCATTAATTCCAATTTGGCTGAGCGAGTTAAACTCCTCTTGTACCCAAAAGTGCTCCTCAGCAAAGGAATAGCCAGGTAAGGGAATACGTCTACATTCTCCATTTAAATAAAAATCTCGCCAATTGATGGATCCTCCATTTATCCAGAAATTAGCCAATTTATCTGTTCGGCCTTCCTTCTTCCATTTGGCGTACAAAACACGAAAATCCTCATCATCAATAATACCACCTAATTTATTCACTTTGGTTATCAACGACTTATCGATAAGATTATTCGTTCGGATGTACTCCTTTAATTGAATCAAAAGATCCTCTTTACTCTTAACTACAAATGCTATTCGTGTTAAGAAAGCTTCTCGCCCAACTTGAAGGGTATAGGCAATATCTTGTATGAATAGTTGATCGTCTTCTTGGTGTCTTGCTAAAAATCGGCAAAGTTGTTCCGCTAACCGATATAATGCCTCAGGTGTTCTAGCCGATAAAGGAACTAGAACTCCAGAAATCGGTTTTGTCGGCTGAAAATTAGTTTGAAGATATTCTTCTACAATTAAATGTACGTTGGTTCCTCCAAAACCAAAAGAACTTATTCCTGCTCTCCTTGGCAGTTCTTTTCCATCGATATCCCGCTTAGTCTTCCATTCTTGATTTTCATCCACAACGTAAAAGGGACTTTCTTCTAGGTTGATAAAAGGGTTGATTTTCTTAAAATGCAAGATACCGGGAAGCTTTTTATACTGCATAGAGAGCAATACCTTAATAAAACCGGCAATACCTGCCGCAGATTCACAATGCCCTATATTCGTTTTAATAGTTCCTAAACCACAGGTGTATGGACGAAGTTGCGGATTAATTTCATTAAAGGCCTCTTTTAAAGCTTGCACTTCTATAGGATCACCTAATGCTGTACCAGTACCATGTGTTTCTATATAGCCGATGGTTTCAAGTGGTATTCCCGATTGCTGATAAGCGTTCTTGATTAATTGCTTTTGAGCATTTAAATTTGGAGCCCTCAAGGAATTTGATCGGCCCCCGTGGTTAATAGCTACTCCTTTAACTACACCATAAATAGTATCTTGATCTGCAATGGCATTTGCCAATGGTTTAAGCATAACTGCCCCAAAACCTTCAGACCTAACAAAACCATTCGCAGTTTCATCAAAGGTTTTACAAAGACCATCAGGCGCTAGCATGCCCGCTTTATAGCTCGCTATATGTACTCGAGGCGATAAAATTAGGTTTATACCTCCTGCAATAGCTATTTTACATTCGCCCCGTTCCATAGCAGCAATAGCATGATGCAAAGCAACTAAAGAACTGGAGCAAGCCGTGTTGATTGATTCACTTGGTCCTTGAAAATCGAACCAGTTTGAAACCCTGTTCGCAATCATACTAACATGTAAGCCGGAATCTAAATAGCCACCATACACATTAGACAATTTCGGATTCGAAGAAATAATCTCTGCATAATCGTTATTATGGACTCCTATAAATACGCCCACAGACTTTCCTGCTAAATCTTTCGGATTGTATCCTGCATTTTCAATTACATTCCAAGTCAATTCTAATGTCTTTCTTTGCTGTGGATCCATACACTCTGCTTCAAGAGGTGTAATACCAAAAAAATTAGCATCAAAATGAGAAATATTATTTAAAAAACCACCGAACTTTGGAAAAGATTCATCCTTTCCAATTCCTTTATAAAATTCATCTCTATCCCTTGGAATATCACTCAGGGTAGATTTGCCATTCATTAAAATATCCCAAAGCTGATCCTCATTGCTAACTTCATTCGGGAAATTAAAACTCATTCCAATTATGGCAACATTCCCTTTTTGAGAAGTACTGTAATCTATGTTCTCTTCAACTGGTTTATGTGATGCAGAAACACCAGACACCAAGGTCATAATGTATGCAGCCAATTCGTGAATATTCCGATATTTATAAAACAGACTCGGGGAAAAATCCATTTGAAATTTTTCCTCGATTTTCCCAGCAAAACGAACATAATCAATGGAATTAAACCCTGCTATTGAAAGCATATACTCATCGGACATCGCCTCTTTCGAGCTTCCTAAATTATCTGTGAAAATTTCATGTTTCAGAAAACTGAATACACTTTCTTCTTCAATATTTTGACTGAGGGTAGGATCTCTTAGCCTTCCTTCTCTCGATTGGATATATTGATAATCGAGGGATAAATTGCCAGTTATATATAGCTTTTTACAGTCAATTCGCTTTATTTTACCGCTGCTGGTTTTGGGAATACTTCCAGGTTGAACCCAGTTAATTGCGTAAACAGGTAAACCGAGGTTTTCGGAAACAACTTCGGCCATTGAAATACTGTCCTTTAAGTATTCTTCTTCACTGAGCACTCCGTTTATCTCCTGAACAATGTGTATCCTTTCGTACGTATCTACCTCTTCTGAAAAAACAGTAAGCGGCAAAGTTAATTTCGGAAAATTACTTCGAATACAGCATTCAATATCGACAGGATGATAATTCTTACCATTTACAATGATAATCTCTTTAATTCTACCCAATATAAATAAATTATCGTGATCAACAAAGCCTAAATCACCCGTTCTGAAAAACCCTTCCTCTCCGCTTGTATTTAAAGTTGATAAAAAACGGATATCATTATTTTTCAACAGGTCAAAATATCCGGCAGCAACAGCGGATGATTTTACCCACACCTCACCCATTTCACCATCCTTGCAGGGAATTAAAGAATTTGGATTGACAATACGTACCTGATTTTTTTCAAACAGTTGTCCGCAACTTACTACAGCTTTACCGTCTTGTTCATCATCTATAATTTTTATTTCATTCTGAATGAACGCGGACCTGTCTAATAAAAGAAAATGAGGGACTGCTCCAGATTTCCAAGTGGTTACCGAACCTATTTCCGATAGTCCGTAATGCGGACAAAAAACGTCTTTCCGTAGACCCAAAACTTCAAATTTCCCAACAAAATTCTCATACGTCTGCTTTCGAATGGGTTCCCCTCCACAAACGATGTTAGTAATTGAATGAAGAGAAAATGAAGTTAAAGACCTGATATCAACGTTTGAACATAGGTAATCAAAAGCAAAATTAGGTGCAGCTGTATGTGTAGCTTGGTGCTCATGCAATTTAGATAGCCACATCTCCGGCTTTTTTAGAAAACTAGCTGGGGAAAGAACAACACTTGTAGCTTCTTGCAATAAAGGTGCGAGTAAATTAAAAAAAAGTCCAAAATTATGAAATTGAGGCATCCAAGATACTACGATACTTTTATTATTCATCTCCCATTGTTCTGCACCATTTTTTGCTTGGGTCAATAAATTAGTATGGGTAATCATTACTCCTTTAGGTACTGAAACCGAACCAGATGTATAGAGTAAAACAGCGAGATCGTCACCTTGAATCGCTTCACCCACTAGAATATCGACCGCTGAATATCCCAATTTATCAACACAAATAATGTGACAATTCGGGAAGGCATCCTCCAAAGCAAAATGTGCTTTAAATGCCCCAATGGTAAGAATCGTAGTTGCTCCTGAATCTGAAAGTACCGACTGAAGTTTATCTATTATCAATTTGGGCGAAGATAACTCGGGTATTGGTGTAGGAACGACCACTATATTTGCATACAGGCAGCTTAAAAAAGTAAGTAAATATTCAGAGCCCTGAGGTAAACAGAGAATAGCTCTTTGTGAAGGTAAGATTCTGCTTTTCAATTGGCTTCCTCTTATTAGGATTTTCGTTTGCAAGTCTTCTCCGGTCAGCACTACGCTTTCCTCTTTACTTTCAAAACGAAATAGTTCCTTTTCCTTATTCTTTCTACAGACCTCAAGCAGATGATCTAAAAGAAACATCTTATTATTTTCCTGAACATTCATATTCCTTTATTTAAAGATTGAGATCGGAAACTTCTCTGTAATAATACCCAAAATACGCTTCCCCGTGTATATTGCATAGGTCCTAGACAATATCTCTGAGTCGCTGGATTCATTAAAATAGTTAGCAACTCTATCATTCCGTTCGAGTGTTACATCCAATATTTCCCGATAACACTCAAACTTCTCCTGCTTCCATAAGAGTCCAATCGGCGAATCACTTTCCACAAGCTTTTGTTGGACATAATCCGATAATCGGTTAAACACGAACAGCGATTCAGCATACACATAATTATGCGCTTTGCCTTGCAATAAAACAATCCTGCGCAGTACCGAATCTCCTGAAGAAAGATCAAGGAAGGTGGGCACTTCGCTTATTCTTTGCTGGCGGAGTACATTTACTGTAATTATATCTCCTGTATACAAGGCTACAAGATCTGTAACGGTCCCATCTGTTTTCATCATTACTTTCTGAAAAGTGCTTAATGAATTATTTTTCAAAACAGAAAGGTTTAAAGATGGTTTTAATGAGACATCATAAAGTGTCCAAGGTGCATTCGGCACATTAGTATTACCGATTTGATTAACAATATTTTCCATACGGATTTCATTTTATATGACCAAACTTATTTATAAATTTTGACAAGATGATTTTCAACAAGTGATACATTGATCAAATAGAACGCATGTCATGCGCAAGAAAACAATAGTTTTTACTTTAAGATTGAGGAGCGTACTATCGATTTAGCCGAAGTATTTTTTATTTATAAAATCGGCTGCAGCTTCTAGAATACGGATCCCTATATTATCTACATTTCTATTATTCCATTTTTCAAGTTCTGTACCTTTCACCCATTCGTTAAATGCTCCTAACGAGGGACCGCAATACACTTGGTAATTAATTTTGTTTGAAACATTATCTGATAATGCTGCCTGGGTAGCCTGCTCCAAATACCACTTAAATACCATCGCCATTTTAAATTTAGGATGATCAGCTATTTTTTGTAACTCTTCGCTGTTGCATTTTCTTTCGCATTCATAAATAACCTCTTCTATCGATTTCTTGAAATACTTATTCTCCAATTCTTTACGCAACTGAATATCAAGATCATCCAAAGAATTACATTGCTTATAAAGCTCAAATAATTTATTCGCTCGGGCAGGAAAAAATACCCCTTTTTTCAGTACCTGTACCTTAGATCCTAATTCAAACAAATAGGTAGAGGGAGCATAAGCCATATCGTGAATCCCTATTTTTTCAATCATGTCCTTAACAGTATCGCCAATTTGCGCTTCTACAGTACATTGATTAATAGAGCCGGTAACAATAAAATCAGCTCCTTGAAAAAACGAGCAGGCAGCAGCCTCTGGCGTGCCTATACCACCAGCCGCACCTAGGTGGATATTTTCTTGGTAATGGTATTTTTCAGCCAATCGCTTCTTTAATCTAATCATCAAAGGAAGTAGGACGATCGATGCAGCATTTTCGGAATTTCCCCCTCCATCCGACACTACACATATATCAGTAGCCACAGGAACAAACTGAAGCAGTTGGGCTTGAAGAGGTGTTATCTTGTTAGCCTCTAACAAACATTGTATAAGCTGATCCGAAGCCGGGCTCAAAAACAGCTCTGCAATTTCAGAGCGTGATACTTTCACCTGAATCCGATTCTCGGAAACAATTTTACCACTATGATCTCTTTTCAATCCTTGCGCACGAAAGCTTACAATTGCTTCAGTAGGTTGAAAATAGTTTGCAATCTCTATATTCTTAACTTTTTTTGCCTGTAATAAACTAAGGCACTCTTTTTCAAAATCAGGCTTATTGAGGTCATATTCTATATTAACCCCAAAAGATTCACTCCCTTGCAATTCTTGCCTGATTTTTAAAATATCTTCTTCTATTTTTTTTAATGAAAGGCCTGAAGTTGCATAATAACTCATCATCCCTGCCTTATTCATGCGAACAATCATTTTTGGGGATGAAATGCCATGATGCATTGCCCCGGAAGCATACGCATATTTTACTTGGTAAGCCTTCCTATAAGATTCCGAACCCAGCTCCATAGCTTTTATTATTGTTTTCCCAGCAGCTGTCGGATTAAGTTTTTCAGGAAAATCGATGTCTGATTTTGGCAGAACTATTGGCACTTCCTTTTGTTCCGAATTCTCTCGACTCTCTTCAATTAGTAATACTTCCGCCTCTACCCTTATTTTTTTAACCATGTCCATAAGAACCGTACCTCCATCGACCTGATTAAACTCTTCCACCCCTTTTCCCATTAAATATTGGATAGATTCCTGCCATTTTACAGAGCTAACCATTTGACGCTCCAATGACTCCTTTATTTTGTCCGCCTCATACAACCTAGCCGTTACATTCGATATTACCGGAATGCTTAAATCGTTGAATTGAAATTTGTTCAAAAACTGCCCAAATTCATCTGCACTATCTTTCATATATCTAGAATGAAATGCCCCACTAACGGCAAGAGGTATGTATAAACTAGCTCCTGATTTTTCAAAAACTGGCTTGGCTGCCAATACATCAGCTTTAGGCCCTGATATAACAATTTGAGATGGCGTATTGTAATTGGCAACATCCAATGTAAGTAAATCATTATCCTTTAGTACCTTAACAACCCCCTCTTTATTTAAACCAATAACAGCGGCCATTCCTCCACCATTTGCTTTGGCCATAAGCTCTCCCCTCTTCTTCACCAATTTTAAACCGGTATTAAAGTCAAAAGCCCCTGCTGCAAGTAAGGCATTAAACTCTCCCAGACTATGTCCAGCAAGAAAATGAGGAGGCTGAGTTTTATTCAATTGTTTATAGTAGTGCATAGTATTAACCACAAATAAAGCCACTTGTGCGTTTTGCGTTTGAACAAGTTCTCCATGCGGATCAACCAGACATAATTCTTTAATTGAATAACCTAATATTTCATCGGCTTTCTCCATAATATCTGGAAATTCTTCAAAAAGCCCCTTTCCCATTCCAACCTTCTGGGATCCTTGCCCAGGAAAAATAAACGCTTTCATTGTTTTACTTTTTATTGAGTTCGTAGTGTATTGCTTTTTTGTGTGCGACAACTTATGAATCAGATTATCAATCTTATTTTGATTTTCTCCGAAATGAGTAATGGTTGTGTAATTTTTGGAAAGAGATTGCTTGCTTAAACAATTGCTTACAAAACTAGATAGGGTACCACTTGCGCCCAGATCTATGTACGTATAACTACCTATTTCCTCCAGCATCGTCACTGTTTTCTTAAAACAAATCGGACGTCTCACAATATCCCAGAGATAATCCACAGTCACTTTTGGATTGATTGTTTTATGTGCGCATGAAACAAGTACATTGTTACTATTATTGAGAGGTATTTGGTTTAACAGTTTTTTTATCGACTGTTCAAAACGATCGATTAACGATGAATGAAATGCTGTATTTACTGGAAGACGATGGAAATTTTTCCCTCTTATCTGTAGTTCCTTTTCGAGCTTCAAAATAGCCTTCCTATCACCTGAAACTACAAAGTGATTTTCAAAACTTTCAGCAGCAAATTCGCAATCCTCAAATATGCTTGGCTCTTCATCAAATAAGCTTCGCTTATCCAATACTGCCAGCATAGCGCCTTCCAACTTTTCTTTTTCAATTAAATTCGCGGTTTCGATCAACATGTGCAGCATTTTATCTTCCGAACACCGTCCTGATGTTACCAATGCGATGTATTCACCTAAACTTGATCCTAAATAATAATTGGCCTCGATTCCCTTCTCGATTAAAACTTGGGTCATTGAATAGCCCAGCATAAAAATTGCAGGATGCGTAATTTGAAGTTTATCAAATGGATCACTTATCTTCTTCTGCGGATTATACAATTCTTTTACAACCGATGGTATACCATAATCCTGCGCCATTGTGTCTAGTTGCAGCATACATTTTTTGAAGGCCTGATTTTCAACAAACAAGTCGCTCGCTGCATGATAATATTGCGAACCCTGACCTGAATACATAAATACTATTTCATTATTCATCGCATCACTAGCATATTGATTGAACTTGAAAAGGAAAAATTAAGATATACTTCATCATTGCAAGGAGGCACGTCCGAATCTATATTACCTGCTTTGAAACGAACCATTTTACCTCGCATATTAGATTGCTTTACGCCTTCCGGACATGAGGCAAAAACTTACTTAAAGGGTTCTTTGTTGGCCAGGATTTGCAATCCTAGCCTTCACTCTTTAGATTGAAAATCCAATTTAATTCACGCAAAAAAGCAACAACTAATTGATTATTTATTGGATGTTTTTAACATTAAAGTAATTACAAACCATAGATTCATTCATCTGAATTCAGAAATCCCGACAAACAAAAACAAACTTCTGAACACACTAATCAGAAAATCATGTTCGAATAAAAGAATAATGCGGAATAACCTGAAAATAGTACACCTATTTTGACAAATAATAAAATAAATCGTCTTATTAATAACAGTGAAAATGTTAAGAATTTTCAGTATTTACTACGAAGTTTTCAATTTAAAGTCAAGAAAAATTAAAAAGTCCAGGTTGATTCGGTCTCATTCTAAAATCCACAAAGTATTTTAAATCGTCAATTTGCAAATAGATGTTGTTTTTTAACACTTCCGAAAAAAGTAAACCTACCTCCTTTTTAAATCTATGCCCCGGGTATATCCTATCGTTTGCATGCAACATTAACTTAATCTTCCGAAGACTGAAATACATTTCTACCGGATCTGCTCCTCTTTCGGTACAAATTCCACACCCTTCAATAAACAAAGTATCTCCCGAAAAGAAGGAATGATCTATTAAGTAACAACAACTGCCTTTCGTGTGCCCTGGAGAAAAAACGGGTTTAACCAGAAAACTTCCAATTGCCAGCTCATCTTCTGTATGGATATAAATAAGGTTACTGCAAGTAAAATTATAGGTTTGTGCTTCAACAGCTGTGATGTAAATGCTACAATTGTAGAATTTCGCTAATTCATCAGCCAGATTTGTATGATCAAAGTGCGAATGCGTGAGCAAAATTCCTTCAACTTCAAAATTATGAGACTGTACAAAATCTTTCAGCACACTAATTTCCCAGGAAGGGTCGATTAGAAGTATCTCCTTGGTTCCCTTGAATTGAATTATATAAGAATAATTGACGATGGAACCGAACGACATTCTAAAAACATATGTGATTGTATTCATCCGATCATATTTCCTATTAAATGCCATATTCATTTTATTTGCAGCAGTACTATCTTTTCCTCAATACACAAAGTACTTTATTAAATATTTAATATGACAATTTATGGTAAGTTATTTGTTAAATATCCCTGTTATTCCAAAGGAGGATAACCTAAACTTCTAAAACTGAATGATCGGCTGTAGTAAACACTATTGGTAGTTTCTCCAAACCACGCATGATACTATTCATTTTAAATTTTAACACTGTATTTTCAGCTAAGGAGAAATGGGGAAAGCGTTCCAAAAGAGTACAAATGGCTATTTCTGCCTCAACTTTACCAAGCGATGCACCTGTACAAAAATGAATTCCACTTCCGAACGATAAATGTTTATTATCCTTTCTTTCAATGTCAAATTTATCAGGCTCCATAAATTTACATTCGTCGTGATTTGCAGAACCAATACAAATCAGCACAAGCTCCCCTTTAGGAATTAATGTACCATTTATTTCTGTGTCTTCTATTGGATATCGTTCGCTCGCCAATAATACAGGGGGATCTTTTCTAAGCATTTCCTCAATAGCGCTGTGAATTAAAGTAGGATTTTGTCGTAACTTATCTAATTGGCTAGGATTTTCAATAAGCAACAAAATTCCATTTCCGATCAGATTCACAGAGGTCTCATATCCCGCAGCAAATAGCAAAAAGATAGTCGACAATAATTCCTGTTCGTTTAGGTTTTCGTCTTCTTCTTGCGCCTGTAACAAGGCCGTTATCAGATCTTCTTTTGGCTGCTTACGTCGTTCATCTAAAATTTGATGAAGATATTCTGTAAAGCCCTGAATAGCACTTGGAATTAGTGCCATGCGTTCTTCTGCTGAAACGTTTGAATCAATATTCAATATAATATTTGCCCATCGTCTGAACAACTCCTTATCTTTCGAAGGTATCCCTAATAATTCCGAAATTATGCTTATTGGTAAGGGTAAGGCATATTCACTGATAATATCCATGCTATTAGCGGTAGCTACCTTAACATCGATCAGATCATTGGCCATCTTCTGAATCTGAGGCCGCATCTTTTCCACTAGTTTAGGAGTAAATGCTTTTTGAATCAGCCGTTTCATTTTTGTATGTTCAGGTGGATCCATGTTAAGTAAATGGTGACTGAACAGCATGCTACTGTTCATTGCAGACTCCTTGCCTTCTTGCGGCGTTACTTTACGTATGTCTTTAACAAAAATCGGATTCCTAAATATTTGTATGGCATCCTCATATTTAGTTACCATCCAAAAGGCTTGACCGTTCCCAAAACTGACCTTTTTAATCGGTGATCTTTCTCGCATATAAGCATAAACAGGAAAAGGGTTCTGTATAAATTCGGGATTAGTGAAATCAACTTTGGGTACCTGAACATCTTTTCCAAATGGACATTTACCTTTTTCTTCATTGTTTGTTTCCATACTATTTTTAAATTAACTATATCAATTATTAACCTTTATTCAAAAGCGGACAGCCGTGTATACCTATCAAAACAGTTCAAATTCCTTATTGGCAGTAATAATACACGATATACCAACAAGCAGAATTTTCAGCTAGCAAACTAGTTCCAGTAGAAACAGAAACTATTTACACGTATTTAGTAGCGGCATCAATTAAATAAGCGGGAACTTCTTTCCAGCAACTACTGCCTCTAATAGTTCTTTCTTAACATGGGTATTCACACCGGCGATTTTTGTGCTGAACTCGCATTTCACTTCACCTACTCCTTTAGCAAACCAAATTATTAAGCTGTGATTGATTGGGAACAAGCCCTTTTTACTGGCTGTTGATTTTATCTTTAGACATTGTTTAAAAGTACCGGCGGGCACTTCTACATCTTCGAAACCAAGTAATGTACTACTTCCATTTATCTCACCGAAATTAAAATTGAGATTGAAAATAGAAAATATCACTTTTGAGGTGTAACCATATACTCCCCCTATTGCTACTACCTTGGGCGAAAGAGTTAAGGGGGGATTATAAACCATTTTACCGGCTTTCTTTTTAATGACATGCGTACTCAACCCGTTTTTATATTCTAACAAGACGACAGAACCATCAGATGACTCTACTTTTTGAAGATTTAAACCATTAAAAAAAACATCCTCAACCACTAAATGGCTTAGTTTTGTTTTATTATTTTTCAAATACAACCAAAAATTATCTTTTTCCAAAGGATTATACTCCTCTATAAAATATTCTTCCATTTTATTTAGCTTAGATTTATAAACTACACAGACAACTTATTTTTGAATTTTATTTAGTTTTCAGTAACCCAAAAGCAATGAAATAACCATCACGATAGCATTACCTATATCGAATTGAGTATTGGGGCAATATACCTTCAGGCTCAAAGGTATTACTTAGTATCTCTGGGAATCTTTACGATTTATACTATCCGACTATAAAGCTCTTCTAAATCAATAACTTCCCAGATATCGATTTTAATTTCTGAATAAGAAGAAACCCCCAAAGTGTAGTACTCATTGAACAAGAGTGTTTTTGAAAAAACGTTCACATTTTCAAAATTATTATGTAACTGAAATTCAAAACTATTTGATATAAAAGAGATATCTTTCAGTTTTAAATCATGATAAAACCCCTTGCCAGTAAGCTTCAAATAACTTTCTTTCAAGGTCCAAATTTTATAGAAAAAAAGCAACCGATCCGATTCATTGCTATCCAGATATTTTTGATATTCGTTATTGGAAAAGCAATATTCAATAAAGCTTTCTGACTTATCGTTAATTAACTCCACATCAATGCCAATCTCCTCATTGCCGTAAGCACAAATTACCCAATCTCCGGAATGTGATAAATTAAAATGAAAATCGGGTAGCCCTATGATGAATGGCTTTCTAAATACCCCATAACCAAATTGGATGTCTGGGTTTTTAATTCCGAAATTTTCAATAACTACTAATCTAACCAATAATTCAGCAATCAATGTCCGTTCAGCATCTCGTTTAAAAAGAAAATTGGTCAAGGATTCTTTCTTTTCCGCTGTAATTAACTGGATAAATTCAGTATATATGGCTTTAGAAATACCATTTTTTACAGAGAGCGCTATTATTTTCATGCGATGTCTTTTCCGTTAGAAGAAAGACTTAAAAAAGTTCTAAAAAACGAATCGTATGCTATAATAATATGGCTATTCGGTTTTAGTTATTGCTCATTTATAGTCTGAGTGCATTGTGCTTGTATAAAACCAACGAAATTAAATCGTTACTTATCTTGCTTCATTGCATTGGCTCCAAAATATACTTCCATCCTCTTGTACCAGCCTTCATCGTCAATGGCATTCCATTCTACCCATTGCTCATCACTCATAGCATTCCGCCAGGAAATAGACTGTTCTACTTCGTCACCTACCGGATGTCTTAATTTCCAATCGTCACTCTCAGCAACTTCAAAAATCTTATCTGCTACAAGACAGGGAGGCGTTGGTTTTTTTAGTGATTCGTTGTAAAATATCGAAACACGTTTCGAATGTGGATAAATGGACTCTTTATGTATAGTCAGATTGCGAGCCATTTGCGTATCAATAATACCGGGTTCAATAATCGAGACCTTAACATTAAAGGGGTTTAGCTCTTGTGCTAAAACTTCGCTAATAGCTTCCAAAGCATGCTTGCTTGCTCCATAGGCTCCTAATGGACTATTCGCCATACGACCCGCCACAGATGAAATGTTTATGATATTGCCCTTCTTGCTTTTCCTCATTTGGGGCAATACGGCTTTAATACACCGTAATACTCCCAAATAATTCGTATTCATTATTGCTTGAAAATCGGCAATTTCCAATTCTTCAATTGATCCATGTCGCTCAATTCCAGCATTATTAACAAGAACATCCAGCGAACCACACTGCTTAATAACGGAGTTCATACATTGCTTAACGGAAACATCGGAATCAACATCCATTTCTAAAATGGTTACATCCAAAGATTCATCATCAATCTTTTTCTTCAACGCTGAAGCTGATTCAAGGTTGAGCATGGTAGCAAATACTTTATATCCTCCTCGGCTGAACTTTAAGGCTGCTTCAAGCCCAATTCCTCTACATGTTCCTGTAATAAGGACTGTTTTCATATTATTTAAAACTTAAAATTTAAAAACAAAGCGGTTGTCGTCTTATCATTATATCTTAAAACAATTTTCTAACAGCAATACAACTTTTTCTACAAAATGTTGTATTTCAAGGTTTGTGAATAACTGTTCATGTATCATTTCAAAATTGGGAATTTATATCTATCAACAATATGATGATTTACATTAAATCTATTTTTTGGCAGCAATCATCATATGGGGACTAAAGGAAATAAGATTTTTATCGTTCTCCGTTAGTTTAAGTAGCTCCATTAGAATTTTTCGTTTTGAAGGATTCGCCTGAGATTCGAAATAATTTTTATCTAACCAGATAAAACCTTCAACGGCAAAAATATCCAAAAATTCAAAACTGCATTCTTTTACTTCTTTTATCAAATCCTCTTGTTTATAATAGTAACCATGAGGTAGCATTCCTGGTATATTTTTAGGAGCATCGTGAATACCACTGGTTAACTCTTCTCGGCACATGCTGAAAAACTCGTCATGTCCAATCACTCCTTGTATTAAGGCAGCAATGGTCGAGGCTGTGTAGTTTATTGCAAATCCAAGAAGAATCCCCCCAGGTTTCAATACACGCCTAGCTTCTTTTAAACAGTCATTGCGCTTCTTTTCATCTTGAAGATGATACAATGGCCCATGCAAAATAACTATATCAGCAAAATTATTTTCAAATTTTAAGTTTCCCGCCTCGCCTTGAATGCATTCAAACTTCGCTTTTTTGGCTCTTTTTTGAGCTTGCCGAATATGCTTTAATACAGGCTCTACTAAATAAACCGAATGTCCATTTTTTGCCATCCACTCCGAGTAGATACCAGGTCCGCCGCCAACATCCAAAACAATAGATGGCTTTTGAGAAATAAATCGACTAATTAGATTTTTGTTTCTTTCGAACTCGAGCGGTCCAAGTCCTATCTGAAGCCTAGTTTCTTCAGAAGTTTTCGAATAAAAATCATCAATTTCTTTATTAATTAAACTCTTACTTTTCATATTATCATATTAAACTATTCAAAATCAAACTTGTAATGCATAAATAAAATTAATACATTTCATTATAAAAAGACTACTTAATGCAAATATAGTAATCTTAAAGAATACAGAAATAAGACTACTAAAATGATTTTGATAAACCGCGGGATCTAAATGGGAAAATCACAAGCTTTAATACATTTTTCCTACAAAAATGCTGGATAAATGTTACTATTATCTCAATTTCTTAGATAAGATAATTTGAAGGAACAATAGCACTAATATTTAGTTTCAAAGATTCAATGTATACAAAAATCCTTCTTTCGTTTTCAATCTTTATTACTTCACATGTTAAACCTTCAAGAGCCCCAGAGTTAATTTTAACTAATTCACCAACTTTTGGAAGATTAACAGAGGTCTCTACGTTCGAAATACCACTATCTGTTATAAATTTTTTGATAGTTAATATCTCACTATCACGTATTTTCGCATACTTACCACCAAAACTGATATAATTAAATACTCCATCTATTTCGAGAGCTTTAAAAAATTCATTTTTCGTACGCACATTGAGAAACACGTATGAAGGAAATAGTGGCTTATTAACTATCTTTTTACGATCTGACCATCTTTGTGAAACTTCAAATGTCGGTAAAAAAGAATCAAAATTCATTTCCCTTAGTAGGTGGTTTATTTTTTTCTCGTGCTGAAATTTCACATACAAAACATACCATCCTAGATACGAGTGTGCCATATATAATATATTTTAAATTAATTCAAAATATAAATTTCTTAACATTTAACACCTAACGCCTTTGAAACTGTTACAAGTGTAGAATGATGTGAATAGTTTATTCAAAATGCTTCATAAAAGACATCTCAAATTTAAGGTATTAACAAGGTATTCAATAGTTTTGCCAAACTAATACCTGAGGCTATTTCTTTTACAAAGAATAGGGCTCCGCCACTGCGAATCACATTTAGCTATTCTCATTTCTTCTTGCAGTAGTTACTCAACTAATCCACGTTTGTAAATATAAGAATTAAATCTATAGGGAGTGAAAAAAAAGTCTTTTTTTTTCACTCCCTATAGATTTACATTAAAATTTTCAACATATACAATAGACCGAGTCCAGTTTGATACGTGCAAAATAGCTCCCGGTATTTATCAATATGCAGCCATTGATGATTGTTCCCGCTATCAAGTTATAAATATTTATCCCCGAAGAACATCTACTAATACATTGAAGTTTATTGATAAAGTATAATAGAGAAAATGCATTTTCCTATTCAACGAATACAAGCCGATAGAGGGGATGAATTATTTGCTGTAAAGGTTCAAAAGTTAATGGAATATTGTATTAAATTCGGACCTAATAAACCTCGTTCTCACCATTTGAATGGAAAAGTGGAAAGAGTACAAAAAATGATTTACAGGAATTTTATGCCGATCACGATTAAAAAAAATCAATCTTAGGGAAGAATTGGGCTATTGGCAGCATTTTTATAATTGGGAGAGGCCTCATAGCTCTTTAAAGGGGAAAACACAGATAGATATAATTTCTGAACTGAGTAATAAGATTCCTTTCTCTGATGAAGTAGAATATTTGTATAATCCTCTTCAGGAACGCATTCAGATCCAAGATTATCAAATGGATTTAAGAAATTGAAAGTATCTATATAATACTTACAATTTAACATCCTTTCTTAATAAATTTCTGTTTTAATAATATCATATCCTCACTTACTTTCTTATCCAGAATTTTGGCATAATGCTGAGTTGTTCTTATATTTTTGTGACCAAGCATTTTACTCACACTCTCAATAGAAACTCCATTTGACAAGGTAACTGTTGTGGCAAAAGTATGGCGTGCTATATGATAGGTTAATTCTTTGTTGATACTACATAGATCAGCAATTTCTTTCAAATAGGCATTCATTTTTTGATTACTGAGAACAGGAAGTAGCCTTCCACTATTTATACAAGACGGATGATTTATATATTTTTCAATAATGTAATCGGCTTGAGCAAGCAATGGAATGTTAGAGGTTGTTTTCGTTTTTTGTCGTTTGGTAAAAATCCATCGAGCTCCATCGAGTCCAATATTGATATTGTTGATAGTTAACTGTCTTGTATCAATATATGCCAACCCTGTAAAGCAACTGAATAAAAAAATATCTCTAACTAATGATAACCGATCATTTTTGAAATCTTTAACGAAAACCTTTTCAAGATCTTGATCATTAAGAAATATTCTTGTTACTTCATCAAATTTTGAATCATAATTTATAAATGGGTCTTTTTCCACCCAACCGTGTGCCAAACAAATCCTTATAATCTTTCCAAAATTCTTAATATACTTTACAGCCGTATTATTACTACAAGATTTTTCAGTTCGTAGAAAAAATTCAAAATCATTGAGAAAAGCATAGTTAATATTTCTAATATCAATATCAGAAATATTATACTTCCAATCTAAAAATTCTTTGGTATGGCTTAAGCAAGTTTTATAACGAGTTAATGTTCCTTTAGCATACTCCTTCCCCACTAACTTCTCCATTCTATCATTATGATTTTGAAATATAGTAACCAGCATCCTATTCTTTTGATCTTTTCCCAATAGTTTGTTCTTAAGGAGCTCGCTGCTTACTAACTCTCCATCCCTTATCATTTTGTGATAGGTATCATAAACTTTCTGTTCAAACGTTTTAAGATAGAAATTAAGAGATTTACATTCTTCTGAAGATCCTTTCACACTTTGAGCTTGAGAGTTCCATTTCGAAGGTAATATGGTTCGTTTTGTACTTAGCTCAGAAATTTTGCCATCAATAGTAATTCTCATATAGATAGGTACTTCTCCCTTAGTGTTGGCTTTAGCTTTTTTGAGATAAAAAAGTAGATTGAATGTCTTATTCATTTTATGCTGCTTTTAAAAATTTTAAACTTAAACTCTTTAAAAACGTTCCACAAGATGTTCAATTTCTGAATAAGCCCATGAACAAGCTTTTTTCTTACTTTTTAGTGACCTCTATTCTACCTTTTCAACAGGTCACTGAATAGGTCACTTTCATATTGTGATTTTTTAGCTCCTTTTGGAACAGGCACAAAACAAAAAAAGCTTTAAAACATCTGTTTTAAAGCTTTTTGTACTATTTTGATTGAATAGTTGCGATCCGGACGGGACTCGAACCCGCGACCTCCGCCGTGACAGGGCGGCATTCTAACCAGCTGAACTACCGGATCAATTTTTTTAAAGTAAATTGAGAAAACTTCTGCGATCCGGACGGGACTCGAACCCGCGACCTCCGCCGTGACAGGGCGGCATTCTAACCAGCTGAACTACCGGATCAATTTTTTTAAAAAGAAATTGAGAAAACTTCTGCGATCCGGACGGGACTCGAACCCGCGACCTCCGCCGTGACAGGGCGGCATTCTAACCAGCTGAACTACCGGATCAATTTTATTTTAAAAGTAATTGAAAAACTTTTGCGATCCGGACGGGACTCGAACCCGCGACCTCCGCCGTGACAGGGCGGCATTCTAACCAGCTGAACTACCGGATCATTGTTTTTTGTGAAAGAACGTCGTTTCTTTTTCGTGGTTGCAAAATTACACCTTTTTTTATTACCTGCAAATTATTTTGAAAAAAAATGCCTCCCAATCATGGAAGGCATTCATTATCAAACTTATTTTTTTACAAGTGCGCGCTTAATTTTTCAGCGATTACCTCTTTTGGAGCTACACCTACTAATTTATCTACTACTTCTCCGTTCTTAAAAATAAGAACTGTAGGGATATTTCTAATACCATACTGCATTGAAATCTCTTGGTTGTTGTCTACATCCACTTTCCCTACTACTGCCTTTCCTTCAAAATCTGATGCAACTTCTTCGATGATTGGTCCTAAAGTTCTGCAAGGTCCACACCATACTGCCCAGAAATCTACCAAAACTGGTTTGTCTGATTTTAATACGGTATCCTGGAATGAGCTGTCTGTAATTTCTAAAGCCATTTTGTTTCTTTTATTTTAATTAATATTATTTTTCTTTTTCAATTCTATTGAGTGTTCAAAATTACAACTTTTACATCATAAGACTATCTATGCTCAACATTAGTTTTTTCTATAGTATAATCCTTTGAAATCTCTTTTAAAGCCTCCACTAATGCGTCTATATCAGCTTTGGCAGTCATATGGCTGAAAGAAATACGTAATGGCGTACAATGATCCATTTCGTCCTCAGAAAGTACCATCATCATTACCATTGAAGGTTTAGATGCTCCAGAAGAACATGCGCTTCCCTGAGAAATGGCAATTCCTTTCATATCCAACTGAAGACCAATCAATGGGTTTTTATAAGGTAATAAAGCACTTAATACAGTGTAAAGACTATTTTCCTTTTCAGCACTTCTTCCATTGAATTTTATCCCTTCAATTTCAGCTGATAACCTTTCAATAGCATAGTCTTTAATATCCTGCATATAGTTGGTATACTCCTCTATATTATTCAGAGCAAGTTCCAATGCTTTTCCAAGACCTACAATACCACAAACATTCTCAGTTCCTGCTCTCAGGCTTCTTTCCTGAGGCCCTCCCGTAATGATTCCCTTCAAACCTGTTGCTTTTCTGATGAAAGCAAAACCGGCTCCTTTAGGCCCATGAAATTTGTGCGCACTGCAAGATGCAAAATCTACAGGAATGTCTGATAAATCAAGCTGCATATGAGCCATCGTCTGTACTGTATCCGAATGGAAAAGAGCATTATGCTTCTTACAAAGCTCAGCTACCTTTTTAAGATCTATAAGGTTTCCTATCTCGTTGTTGGCATGCATTAAGCTTACCAATGTTTTTTTATCTGAAGATTGTAATAATTCCTCTAGTTTATTAAGATCAATATCTCCTTTTTCATTAGGGCGAATATAGCTTACTTCTACCCCTTTTCTTGCTTTCATATCCAGAATACTTTCAGAAACACATTTATGCTCCAAAGGTGAACTGATGATTCTTTCTACTCCAAGGTGTTCTACCGAGGATTTGATAATCATATTATTGGATTCTGTTCCACAAGAAGTGAAAATGATTTCAGCAGGAGTTACATGAAGATAGTCTGCCACCTGTCTTCTTACATTTTCAATAAGGATTTTCGCTTCCTGTCCAAAGCTATGAGTGGAAGATGGGTTTCCGAAGGTCATCTTCATCGTACCAACCATTGCGTCTATAACTTCTTCTGCAAGCGGAGTGGTTGCGGCATTATCTAAATATATTTTGTCCATTGTTATTTTGAATATTTTAATTCTACGGAGGTAAACTGGTAATCTGTGGGAACGGTAAAAATAAACCAAGGATTGGAAAGAACCTGAATTTCCATACCGCCAGGAGTAGACATTCTATCCGGGACTTCTACATACAGAATATTGTTCTTTACAGATACTCCTTTAATTTCATTAATGGTGTGACTGCCTGATCTGAAACCTCCGAGGTTGTATAGAACAACCTTTTTGTCTTTTGGAAACTTCGGATAGTTAGCTATTGGGGCTTTTCCCTCTTCCACAAGTTCAAAACTTCCTTTTCCCAGAGCAAGATATTCTTTCTCATCTTTAATGATCCTAAAGCCGGGAAGTTCAGTACCTCCTTGAGAATTGGATACAAGAAGTTCTGCTTTTTGCTGCATATCAGGCATTTTTTGTGAGGAAGATGTTGTACTTGCGCAGCTCATCAGGATAGCTGTACATGCCATTAACAAACTTTTCATTTTTTACACTTTTATCACCCAAAATTAGTGAAAAAATTGGTAATGTCCCTCATTTGCCCATTTCAACATCGGCTTATCCCCGGAAGTATCCCCAAATGCGATAATTTTATCATACCTGGAATCGTGGATTTCTTCCTTTATTCTCACCAGTTTTTCTTTTCCATTGCAATTTTTTCCAATGAAGTTTCCTGTGAAAACACCGTTCTTGAACTCGGCTCTTGTAGAAACGAGTTGCATTTTCAGTACCTCAGCAAAAGGTTTTACCCAGATATCCAAAGAAGCAGTTACCAATAAACTTTGTGTATTATTCCTATCGATATTTTGAATAAAATCCAGCGCATTTTCCCTTACAATTTTAGGGTAATGTAATTCAAAGAACTGTTTAGACTTCAATTCTATTTTTTCCTGACTCTGTCCTTTTAGAATGGAACCGATAAAACTTTTCTTTACTTTTTCTGTTTCTGCCAGTTTCAGCTTGAGCAAAATGAAAAGCGGTACATGTTTTAAAAATTGTATTCTATATTTTGTAGAGTCGTAGAATTTGAGATACATAAACATAGTATCTTTATACGTAAGGGTTCCGTCAAAATCAAAACAATACAATTTTTTCATTTTTTAAAGCTTTAACTTTTTAAATATAAATTCAGGGATATTCCTGATAATCATCATAATAATACTCCAAATCGGCAAAACATATGCCACGTTCTTTTGTTTTTTGAACGCTTTATAAATACAAGCTGCAGCCTGCTTAGGAGTTGCTGTTAGTTTAGGGTTTAAAGGCAGACCTTCTGTCATTTTAGTCGCCATAAATCCAGGTTTTACTGTTAGTACATGTACTTTTTTACTGAAAAGATAGTTTCTGAGTCCACTCAGATACGCAGTAAAAGCAGCTTTTGCACTTCCGTAAATAAAATTGCTCTGTCTTCCACGGTCTCCCGCTACTGATGAAAGACCAATAATCGTTCCCGATCTTCTGCTTTCAAATTTATGAGCAAAATAATTCATTACCGGAATCAGCTTAGAATAATTGATATTGATAATACGCTCGGTATTTTTATTGTCATACAATCCTTCCTCTGTTCCTTCACCCAAGTATCCTACGGCGCAAAATAATACATTTGAATTGATATAATCAAATCTGTTGTAATCTATTTCTTTCATCAGATCCAATTCTATCACTTCAGATTGTTGTAGAAATTTCACATCAATATGTCTTGCAAACCTTTCTGTGGTTTCTTTATTTGAGGTAAAAAGATAGATTTTTTCAAATTTTTCTCCTTCCTGAAGTGCTTTTTCCACAAAAGCCTGTGCCACTTCAGATGTACTTCCCAGAACTATCATTATGAGTTGTTGTTTAAGATTCTTTTGTGCTGTAAAGACACAAATTTAGGACTTCTAATATTTTTCAGGTAATTGGTCAGTGAGGATCTGCTCATACTGTCTTTGGTAAGATAAATTCTTCCTCCAAATTCCTGAACAATACTATCTAACTGATCTACCAGCTTTTTCAGTTTTGAATTTACTTTAAAATCTAATGCCAGTGTGTACCCTTCTACAGGGAAAGAGTTGTAAGCTTCCGGATTATGCTTTCCGAACAATTTTAATACGGCTAAGAATGAGCCGTTTCCACTATTGGCAATGGTTTCCAGAATTCTTTTCATCCCTTCTTTTCCTGATTCTTTTGGAATCACCATCTGATATTGGATAAAACCGGATTTTCCATAGATTTTATTCCACTCATTAATGGCATCCAAAGGATAGAAAAATGTTTCGTAATCAATAAAGTTTTTGACTTCTTTTTTGGATTGCTTTTTATAATACAGCCAGTTGAAAATCTTTACTGTAAGGGCATTCAATACGAATCCTGGAAAATAAAAAGGAACTGTCGGTTGTAATTTCCCTTTTAATCTTAAAGGAGATTTAGCCATATTCTGAGGCAATTCGTGCTGGAAAGCATGCTCTCCTCTCATTAGAATACTTCTTCCGATATTCTTCCCTTTCTGAAGACAATCGATCCATGCAACGGTATACGTCCAGCTTTCACTTTCGTCAAACAGTTTAAAGATTTCATCAAGATTCTCTGCTTTGATACTTTCCTGGCGGATATAAGCAGATTCTATATTTTTAAGTTTAAATTTTGCAGTAAGAATAATTCCTGTAAGTCCCATTCCACCAATGGTAGCCCAAAACTTATCTGAATTTTCTTCTCTTGAACAGGTTATAATTTCCCCGTTTTCAATCATCAGTTTAAATTCTATCACATATTCTGAGAAACAACCTTCTGCATGGTGATTTTTTCCATGTACATCGGAAGCAATAGCTCCTCCAATGGAAACAAATTTTGTTCCCGGAGTGACATACAAAAAGTACCCTTGCGGAACTGACACTTCAAGTACCTCCGAAAGCAATACTCCGGATTCACATTCTATAATCCCGTTCAAACGGTCAAAACTGATGAATTTATTTAATTTCTTGGTAGAAAATATCGATTCTCCCAATGAAGCATCTCCATAACATCTTCCGTTTCCTCTTGCAATAACTTCATTGTGATTGAGTACGAATTCTTTTATGTTTTTGAAGCTGTCTTCAGATCTCATTTCTTTTTCTACAACCGGGTAATTACCCCAGTTTGTAACTTTCTGTGTGAAATTCGGCTTCATTTCTTAAAGTAAATTTGAATTAAAAATGCGGCCACCCAAAGTAATAAAGTAACCTGTATATAACGGTCTCTGTACACAATTTTTGTGGGAGATTCTGTTCTGTTGTACACCAATGTCTGCTGAAGATATCTTAAAAGAGCAAATACAACGAAAACTACTGTATAAAATACTCTTTCATGGAATCTTGCCTGAACTTCCGGTGAAAGGGTAAACATCAGATAACAAACAATAGCCAATGTAATAGAAATAGATAAGGCAATATCTGCAAACTGTACATTATACCCATCTAAAGCTTTTCTTGTTTTTCCTGAAACCTGAGCATTGATAAGCTCACCTCTTCTTTTTCCGATAGCTAACACTAATGCCAGAACAAAAGTCAGCAAAATTGCCCATTGTGAAATACTGATTCCTGTAATGTAACCACCTGCTAAAACACGCAGTACAAATCCTATGGCAATGATAAAAATATCAATAATCGGAACATGCTTCAGTCTAAATGTATACGCAAGATTCATTACCACATAAAAAGCAATAATAGTAGCAAATTTCCATAGTGGCTGCTGAAAATACACCTGAGCAAAACCTACAAAAGCAATATCTGCAATCACAAGTCCTATAAGAATTCCTATCGCTGTAGATTTTGATATAGCTCCACTTGCCAGAGGGCGTTTTCTTTTTTCAGGATGCTGCCTATCTGCCTCAATATCATTATAATCATTAAGAATATAAACAACACTTGCTGCAAACGAGAAAATGATAAAAGCAAAGATACTTTTGGTAAGTAGATCCAGATTGGTGATATTACCAGAGAAAAATAGAGGGACAAATACAAAAAGGTTTTTTACCCATTGCTCCACACGAAGCAGTTTTAAATATTTCTTCATTTACGTTATTTCGATTACAAAAATAATAAATTAAAAATTGACAGGCATAAAAATACAAAAAAAACCGCCGGGGCGGTCTTTTACGAAAATATTTATATGTTAAATTAATTACTGCCCTTGCTTGGCATCGTTAATCATTTTTTCATTGGCAGTAATAGCGAATTCAACTCTTCTGTTTTTAGCTCTACCTTCGTCTGTATCGTTGCTGGCAACCGGCATATTTTTACCTTCACCTTTAGTGAACATTCTGCTTCCTGCAATTCCGCTTTTCACTAAATATGCTTTTACAGCATCAGCTCTTCTTTGAGAAAGCGCCATATTGTATGCATCTTTACCTACGCTGTCTGTGTGACCGTAGATATTGATATTAGTATCCGGGTTATCAGTTAATACTTTAGCTAATTTATCTAAATTACTCTGTGCAACAGAAGTAAGGTTTGATGAATCGAAAGCAAAGTTTACGATACTTTCATTCATCGTAACTTTAATACCGTCTCCTACTCTTTCTACCTGAGCACCTGGTAAAGTTTCTTTAATATCTCTTGCCTGCTTATCCATTTTGTTACCGATAACATTACCTGCAACACCACCGATAATACCACCTAATACAGCACCGATAGCACCGTTTCCACCTCTTCCTACATTATTCCCAAGGATTCCTCCTAATACAGCTCCTGAAGCTACTCCTACAGCTGTACCTCTTTGTTGGTGATTTGAATTTTGAACGGCTTCACAACTTGTCAATAATAATGCTGATGACAAGAAAAGAGCTCCTACGTATGTTTTTGTAAATTTCATTTTTTTATCTTTTATGTTATTTAATTATTTCATTCCAGTTCTTTCGAAATTGTAAACAACTTTTACACTTCCGCCTTCAAATGGAACGTCTTGCTGAAGCGAAAACTGATCTGTGCTTTGGTTGATTACTGATAAAGTATATCCAGCAACATTCTGTTTTGCTTTTGTTCCTGCAAGAACTTTCTTAAACATAAATGTATCACCGTTTTTTATTTCAAACTTGATAGGTTGTGTAATTGCTGGACAGCTTCCACCTCCGTTCAGAGTATAAGCTCCTGTCCAGTTGTTAGGAATTAATCTCCAATGACTTCCCACGAAACATTGTGCATCTGCACCTTCATCAAAAGGCTTAATTTTATACCCTTTGTCGTAGTCTATGCTCACAATCTGCCAGTCTCCTTTTAATTTAAGAAAATCGGCTCTTTGATTTTGAGATGTAGCTGCGTTATTCACAGAGGAACAAGACACTGCAAAAAGTGATGTTCCTAACATCCCTGCAAGTAGTAACTTTTTCATTTTGTTGTTTATTATTTTGTTACAATAAAGTTACAAAAAACCGTGCCAAAATTGTATTTAAAAAATAAAAAAGTCCGAAAAATTTCGGACTTTTTTATTAGCTATTTAAAAATGAATATTTTAACTGTTTCTTTGAAGATAATAAAACAGTATCTTATCGCATTTTATCCCCTAGAACACTTTATCATTCATTTATAAAATGGATATCATAATCATTTATGAATAATTATTTTTTAACAGCTTTAATTGCTTTTTTTACAACGGTGGTTTTGCTTCCTTTATAAAAGTTATTATAAGCGTATTCTGCTGCTTTTTTTACATCAATCACTCCTCCGGCTGCAGAAAAGTCTGTAAAACCGTTAGCCGTACTTAAATTGCTTGATTTCTTCAATGACTCAATAATCTGATCCGGTTTTAGCTCAGGCATATAAGCTAATAGAACTGCTGCGGCTCCAGATACTACCGGAGAAGCCATGGATGTTCCATCTAAATACTCATACTTACTTCCTTTCACTGTTGAATAGATTCTTTCTCCCGGAGCAAAAACATCTACCATTTTCTTATTGAAGTTGGAAAAGCTTGCTCTAAGCGCATTGTTATTATTTGTACTTGCTCCCACTACTACTACGTTGTTCACGAATGGTTTTTCATCGTTCACATTTTTATAGTTGGTAGGATAAGCAAGATGTTCTGCTACATCTTCATTTTCATTACCGGCTGCTTTCACTAAAAGCACACCTTTATCCTCTGCATATTTGAAGGCATCCCAAACTACATTCTTACCTGGAGAAACGGGTTTACCAAAACTCATATTCAGAATTTTAGCACCATTATCTACTGCATATCTGATGGCATTGGCAACATCTTTATCTCTTTCATCGCCGTTAGGAACTGCTCTTACCGTCATGATTTTAGCTACTCTTGAAGCAATACCATGCTGGATCTCCTTTCCTTGTGGAAGTCCGGCAATAATTCCGGCAACGTGAGTTCCGTGTTCTGCATCGGGCCCTTCGTAGTGGTTATTCCCATAATTTTTTTCAGAATAGTCATCGTAGTTATCTCCTACAATTTCTTTTCTCGGATCATATGAAAGGTCATATTGCTTTGCTGCCGGTGCATAATGATCGATAGCTTCTTTCATGTCCTTTTTCATTTTTTTCTCGAAGTCTGCAGCAGATACTCCTTTAAAATCCGGACTTTGGGAAACCTGTCCTAAAACCTCCAAAGCGATGGCCTCTTTTTGATCTGCGGGTTTCTTAATCACGGCAAGATTTTCAGCTGTCACCGGCTTCCCTCCTAATAGTTTTACCATACTTGGGATCAGTTCATTGATCATAGAATAGGTTCTGAAGTTTTGCTGAGCTTCAATACTTTTCTTTGTGAAAAGATCTTTAGCCTTCATATACATAGCAAACTCTTCGGGCATTTTAGCTTGATTGGCTTTGTTCTTTGTAGAATCATCACCTTCAAAGAGAGGTTTATATTTAGCAACAACTCTTGTTACTTCCATATTATCGATGTCTATATCACCGTTTTTACCGCCTATAAAGTTCCATCCGTGAATATCATCGATATATCCGTTTCCATCATCATCTTTTCCATTTCCAGGTATTTCATTATGGTTAGTCCACATATTTTTCACCAATCCCGGGTGATCTACCTGTACGCCACTATCTAAAACTCCAACGATTACTGTTTTAGGTTTTAATCCTTTTGACTCTAAATATTTATATGCATTTTCAGTATTAACTCCATAAATTTTTGAAGTAGCAAAATCTTTGTGATACCACATCATCAGATTTTTATCTTCATTGGGGTCAATACTTTTAGCTTTTGACTCCTGTGCAAAGGAGAATCCAAAACCGGTCAAAAAAACTGCAGCTAATAATACCTTTTTCATATACTGATATTTGTTTTAAAGTCATATACAATCGTCAGCTGTTTTATTTACAATGAAATTCTAATAGTGACGATTCTATATTAATGTTTTATATTTTTTATGTAAACAAGTGATTCCGGGCCTTTGTTACAAATAAGATCCAGAATCGATAAATCTTCCAAAAACCCTAATTTGTCTGAGAAAGTCTGATAATAGCTTTCCATTTCAAATTCTGAAGGATGTTTTGCAGAAAATTTCTCTCTGAAATTGATTCCCTCAGGATTTTTGATATATTCTTCATTCAAAGAGTGTGCCTTTTCTGTTTTCAGTATCTGTTGGATTACTTCTAGCCCTTTAAGGTTAAAATCTAAAAGAAACTTTTCTTTCAAATCAAAGATCTTCCTGAGCTTATCTTCATAATATTCGAAATAAGGCGAACTCTGATAAGCTGTTTGAATGGATTTCCAGTGAAGTGTTCTCCAATCTTCTCTGTAAGAAATCTCAATATCTTTAAATTCTCTTTTCCCATTATGATTAATAGGAATAATCAAAGACAATTTTCCATTAGCTCCATAGATATTCGCTCTGTTTCTATAGGTTTGCTTTGGAAAGTTTTCAAACTGCTCAAATACAACTTCGTTTTCAGCATCTAAAAACACTGAAAACCATGAAACCGGTGGCATATAAAAAACCGGCAATAAAACATTCTTCATATTCATAATACAAAAATGAAGTATTTTTTCAAATACTTCATTCTATTTTAAGTTTAATTTTATTTATAACTCGTCTTCTGTTTTTTTCTTTTTGAATAATTTCACAAAATACTCCCAACCGAAGAATAATATTAAAATCATTGCGGCAATCCACCAGTATGAAGTTTTATTAGCTTCTCCTGTGTTTGTTGCCTTAAACATTCTATCCCAACGGATTTTGAATGGCGCTTGATACGTAGAACTGCTGTCCGCAAAAGCTCCCTGAAGACTCATCCATGTAAACATTGGTTTTCCTACGATATTTTCTTCCGGAACGAAACCAAAGAATCTTGCATCTAAAGAAGCATCTCTGTTATCCCCTACCATCATGTAATAGTCTTGTTGAATAGTATATTGGTTAGCTTCTTTTCCGTTGATAAAGATTTTCCCGTTCTTCTTTTCTAAACTGTTATGCTCATATTCAGAAATAATCCACTGGAACATTGGAAGTGTCTCATTGTTGATGGCTACTACGTCTCCTTTCTTAGGAATTCTTACTGGGCCATACCAATCCTGATTCCATGGTTTATTGACAGGAAATATAGACTGGGTTGTATCAATTTTTGTTCTGGCTTCATCTCTATAGGCGATTGCTGCTTCTCCTTTCACGGAAACATCTTCTTTCATGTCAATTACATGAGGAAGTTCTTTGATATCTTTAGCAATTTTGTCTGTTAGACCTTGGAAGCCATAAATAAACCCTCCGTTATTCTGCTGTACTTCCTGTACTGGTAAAAATCCGTAAGCTTTATATAGCGTAGGAATGTCTAACTGGCTGTCAGTCGTTACAATATACCTATGTTGTACTTCCTGATCTCCTAAAACCGTTTCCGGTTTTCCGTTCACGAAAAGTCTTCCAGCTCTCATTTCAAAAGTATCTCCAGCTGTAGCCACACATCTTTTCACATAAGGATCTTTTCTATCAATAGCTGTATGAACTGAATCCTGCGGATAGTTGAAAACAACTACATCATTTTTCTCTGGTTTACTGAATTGTAAAATTCTTGTATAAGGTAATTTTACTCCGTCTACATAAGATTTTGGGTCATCTTTTGGATTTCCTTTCTGTCCTGTATCCATAATCGTTCCCTGAAGGAAAGGTATTGCTAAAGGACGCATTGGAAGTCTGTAACCATAGCTCCATTTATTTACGAAAAGGAAATCCCCTACCAATAATGTTCTTTCCATGGAACCTGTAGGAATCCCGAAAGGCTGTGTTACAAAAACGTGAATAATGGTTGCAAATACAACTGCGAAAGTAATAGATCCCAAAAATGTATCTTTCTTTTTAGCTTCTTTTTCTTCATCAGTAAGATACAGGTCATTTGCATTTTCATCTTCCAGCTCTACATCTTTAGCATAATTGATCGTTGCCATGTAGATAAATGGAAGAATCACAGTAAGGATCTGATCTTTGAAAAGTGTTTTTCCGAACTTCTTCACTAAATAAAGATGGAAAACTGACATCATGATTGGCCCTACAATCGGAAGATAGGAAAGGATTGCCCACCATTTCGGATGTTTTGTTTCTTTTAGGATAATGAAATAGTTATAGAAAGGTATAAATGCAAATAAAGGACTATACCCCATTTTTTTAAACAACTTCCATGTTGAAATCCCCATTAATATTGATAAAATGAGGACATACACTGTATACGTTAAAAAATAATTCATAATTTTTTTTGTGCCTATTCTTATGATATAAATGATAAATGATGAGTAATAAATGATTACAGCGGCGTGCTATTTACAATTTACTATTCATCATTTTTCTGTTATTGGTCTGCAATTTACAGAATTTGTTACAATTAAAGCCCTAAAACGTCCTTCATTCCGAAGTTTCCTTTTTTGCCTTTGATCCATTCGGCAGCAACTACAGCTCCTAATGCAAAGCCATTTCTGTTGAATGCGGTATGTTTGATCTCAATTTCATCCACTTCACTTCTATAGAAAACACTGTGGGTTCCAGGAACTTCATCTTCACGAACTGCGAAAATTCCAAGTTGAGTTCCTTCCGTCTCTTCCAGTTTCCAGGCATCAAATTTCGGATTGTTATTAATGATTCCTTCTGCGATAGAGATGGCAGTTCCACTTGGAGCATCTTTTTTGTGGATATGGTGAATTTCTTCCAGCTGGCAAGAGTATTCATTTACATTCTTCATCAGATCAGCCAATTTTTCGTTTAAAGCAAAAAATAAGTTCACGCCTAAACTAAAATTTGAGCCATATAAAAATGCAGTGTCATGATCTACCGCCAGCTTTTCTATTTCAGCTTTTTTCTCCAGCCATCCTGTAGTTCCGCAAATTACAGGGATTTTATTTTCAAGACAAGCTTTGATATTGTCGTATGCAACTTCCGGCAGAGAAAATTCAATCACAACATCAGGATTGTTAAGATTTTCAGCAGTTGGGGTTTCCTTCAGGCGGGCTACAACTTCGTGACCTCTTTTCTGTGCGATCTCATCAATGATCTTACCCATTTTACCGTAACCAACTAATGCTATTTTCATGTAATCTTTTTTATTTATTGTTACATTCAACCTTTCGGTTCTCTGTATGTATTATCTATTAAAATCTATAACTTAAAGCGAATCCTGTTTTTGGAGAATCAAAACCATATTGATCCTGAATTACAGACGGCTTAAAAGTCAGGTCAGGGTCATGACGGCTTTCATAAAGATGAGCGTCCACTACTGCGTCTACAATATTTAGAATATAAATCAATCCTGTAATCGCAATGGCATAATCTCTTTGTCTTTTTGCCCTGTCTTGCGCATTCCCTAATGCTTTCTTATCTAACCAAGGACGAGCATCCACAAATTCATTAGGAGTACCATTCAGTTTGGCTACGTAATATTCGCGGTATTTCTTGTACTGATTATCGTTCCATACAGCAATTCCTACTCCGGCTCCTACTGCACCCCAAACAATGGGAATTTTCCAGTATTTCTTATTGTAGAACTGCCCTAATCCCGGAAATACAGCGGAATACAACCCTGCTCTGGTAGGATTAAGTTTTATCGTTTTTTTAGTAGGCCCATTGGCTTTTTCCAGATCTTCAATGATCTTTGCTTCTGTTTTGGTTGGTTTAATCAAACGGAGTTCCTCTTTCGGAGGTGTCTGTACCCGAACAGTGTCAATAGGTGCAACTTGTGAATAAGCCAATACAGCGATACACAAGAAAAATGTGAAAAATATTTTCTTCATTTATTTAATATGGGATAAAATATATTCCAGCTCTTCTTCATTTTTGAAGTCCAGAACAATTTTACCTTTTTTTCCATTTCCAGAAGCTTTGATCTCCACTTTTACATCCAGGATGTCTGCAATGGTCTTCTGAGCTCTTTTATAGTTATTGGATAACTCGGCGTTTGCTTTTTTAGCTGCCGGAGATTTTGGATTTTTTAATGCAGCAGCAGCTTGTTCAGCCTGACGCACATTCAATTTTTCTTTAATGATCAGATCGAATAAAATCTGTTGGTTTTCTTCACTTTCAAGACTGATGATTGCTCTACCATGTCCTGCAGAAATTTCACCGCTTCTGATTGCATTTTGAATATCCGGATTCAATCTTAACAATCGGATTGAATTGGTAATGGTACTTCTATCTTTCCCTATTCTCTGGCTCAGATTTTCCTGAGTAAGACCTATTTCTTCTAAAAGCCTGTGATACGTAAGGGCAATTTCGATGGCATCAAGATCTTCTCTTTGGATATTTTCAACCAGGGCCATCTCAAGAAGCTCCTGATCATTCACCAAACGGATGTACGCAGGAACCGTCGTTAAACCGGCAATTTTACTTGCCCTGTAACGTCTTTCCCCGGATATGATCTCGAATTTTTCACCGTCTTTTCTAAGGGTAATCGGTTGAATGATCCCTAAGTTTTTAATAGACTGTGCTAATTCCTCTAATGCTTTTTCATCAAAATAAGTTCTCGGCTGCGTCGGGTTCGGATATATATCTTCAAGCGCAACTTCTACGATATTTCCCACAAACTTATCTGCTCCTTCATCTGTAGCGGAGTTGACAGTTGCTTTGGATTCTGCACTTAAAATGGCGCCCAAGCCGCGTCCCATAGCTCTTTTTTTGTCCTTCATAGATATAATTGATAAATGATGTTTGGTAAGTGATGGCTAGCAATCACTCATTGGCCATTTATTATTAATTTAATTCTTTACTAAGTTTTCGTTCTTTAAAAGAACTTCTTCAGCTAACTGAATATACTGAACTGCTCCTTTACTTTCTGCATCATAGTTCAGGATACTTTCTCCGAAGCTCGGAGCTTCACTCAATCTTACGTTTCTGCTGATGATGGTTTCAAAAACCATTTCCGGGAAGTGAAGATTTACTTCTTCCACTACCTGATTAGACAGCCTTAATCTGCTATCATACATGGTAAGAAGAAGACCTTCTATTCCAAGATCTTTGTTATGGATCTTCTGAACATTTTTAACAGTATTCAAAAGTTTCCCAAGTCCTTCTAATGCAAAGTACTCACACTGAATCGGAATAATCACAGAATCTGCTGCTGTAAGTGCATTTACTGTAATCAAACCTAAACTCGGTGCACAGTCTATGATGATATAGTCATAATCATCTCTTACACTGGCTAAAGCTTTTTTCAGCATATATTCACGATCTTCTTTGTCTACCAATTCGATCTCTGCTGCTACCAGGTCAATATGTGATGGAATAATATCCAAATTCGGCGTTGCCGTTCTTTTGATACAAGCTCTTGTATCTGCACTATGCTCCAGTAGATTATATGTGGAATACTGAACATCTTCTACTCCCAAGCCAGATGTAGCATTGGCCTGAGGGTCAGCGTCAATGATCAATATTTTCTTTTCCAATACTCCTAATGCTGCTGCTAAGTTTACAGCGGTAGTAGTTTTTCCTACCCCACCTTTTTGATTAGCAATACCTATGATTTTTGCCATTATTAGAACTTTAAGTTTCAAAAATACACTTTTTTCTTTGCTCCCGATAGATGGGGAAAATCAAAATTGAGTTAAAATATTGTTAATAAGCAATTTAACTATAAAAAAAATTATCCACAAAAAAAATTCTTTGTGGATAACTATTAAAAATTGATTTTTGATATTAATTATCAAACTTCATGGAGATTGGAAACTTGAAGTAACTTCTCACAAATTCACCTTTTTTATTTTTGGCAGGAATCCAGATTCCTTTGTTTGAAATTGCCTTCACTGTTCTGATTGCCTCATTGTTAAAATCGGCATTGGTTCCGTTAGCTTTTACCCCTGAGATAGTTCCATCCATTTCTACAATGAATGTAACCGTAGTTTTTATTAGTTCTTCTGATTCAATACTTGAACCATCGAAGTTGTTCATCACTTTGTTTCTGAAAGAGTCTATACCTCCTTTAAAGCTGGCTTCTACTCCAAGATCGCCTGCGTCTACAATCTTAGTTTTATCTACAGGATCCTGAATGGCTGGCGGTGGAGTATTGATTACCGGCCCAGTAGGTGCTGTTGTTGGTACATAGGTATTTTGAGGTACTACATCGCCTTTAAAATCATTTTTAAAGCCAGCTACAGCGTCATCTGGAATGGGATCATTCTTTACATTATCCTGAGCATCTCTTGATGGTGTTGGCACTGTACTGTCAAATGTTTTTGTATCAGGAGCGGTAGCTGGTTTTACAGGTGTAATGGTTACAGGTGGATCTTTCTCTGGTACATCAACCACATGAAAGATTCTTTTTCCGTCATCACCGGTTCTCTGGACAGGTACGTCTGATTTAAATGCAGAAATTACAGCTGGTGTAATAGAAACTGCAGCCATTAGGCTTACTCCTATAAAAAGTGCTTTGGTTAATATTCTATCTGATTCGTTTCTTAATACATAGGCACCGTATTCTTTATTGCGGTGCTCAAAAAGAACTTCGTTAAAACGAAATTCCTGGTTTTGATTCTGGTGTTTCATCACTATTACTATTTAAACTGTTAAAAAATATGATTATTAGTTTTATTAGTTCTTATCGATAAGCAATGTTTCAATATCAAAAGATCTGCCAGAATTTTAGCAAAACAACATAATATTATAAAATTTTATGAAAATGTTTAAAATTTAACATTTTAACTATTGAAAATATACATCTAAAATCCACAGAAGTATTCGATTACGTAAAAATCATCAGTAACATTATCAATGGTATTAATAATCCCAGTGCATTGATCAGCATGAGAATGATTGAGCTAATCTTCACCTCCTTATAGCTTTTAGCAGCAAAATATATTGCAGCAACACTCAACAGCAAACTACAAACAACAAATAACATCAGCAGAAAATCACTATGGATATTTATTGGAAAGCCTAAATAAACACCTAGTAAAACAGCATATGCAATGGTACAGTATAAGCTAATTACAATATTGTCTAGAAAACGCTGGGGCTCTTTATTCTTTTCCATCTGATTCAAAATTAAAAATTAAAGATAAGGATTTCAATAATACCAACATTTTAAGAGCATACTATCATCCATGTCAATATTTAGACAAAAAAAGAGACCATCAAAACTGACAGTCTCTTTATATGTATGTTCTAAGAATATTAGAATAATTCTTTTCTGATGATGTTCTGACTTCTTTCAGGACCTACAGAAACTAAGTATACATTAATTCCCAAGTATTTTTCGATAAATTCGATGTATTTCTGAGCGTTATCTGGAAGTTCATCATAGCTTCTAGCTTTTGTGATATCTTCCGTCCAACCTGGTAAATCCTGGTAGATTGGCTCATAGTTGTATAACTTTTCTGTTGACGAAGTAAAGTAATCGATAATTTTTCCGTCTTCAGTTTTGTAGTGTGTAACAATTTTAAGGTTTTCAATTCCTGTAAGAACGTCAAGTTTAGTAATAACAAGATTGTTGATTCCATTGATCATACAAGCATGCTTTAAAGAAACAAGATCTAACCAACCTGTTCTTCTTGGTCTTCCTGTAGTAGCACCGAATTCACCTCCAATCTGTCTGATTTTCTCGCCTAATTCATTATCTAATTCAGATGGGAAAGGCCCATTTCCTACTCTTGTACAGTATGCTTTTGCTACACCGATCAAGTTCTGAAGTGATGTTGGAGGAACTCCTGCTCCTGAACAAACACCTCCTGTAGATGGAGAAGATGAAGTTACATATGGATAAGTACCAAAATCGATATCAAGCATTAAAGCTTGCGCTCCTTCAAACAATACGTTTTTACCGTCTCTGATCGCTTCGTTTAACTCTAATTCAGTATCAACGATTCTATCCTGAAGTTGTTTTCCGATTTCTAAGTATTCGTTATAGATTTCTTCAACATCTAAAGCTGGTTTTCCGTAATATTTTTCAAAAAGAGAGTTTTTAACTTTTAAGTTTTTCTCAATTTTATCTCTTAAAATCTCAGGGTTTAATAGGTCAACCATTCTGATTCCGACTCTTGCGATTTTATCTTCATAACAAGGTCCGATTCCTTTTTTGGTTGTTCCGATCTGAGTTCCGCCGTGTTCCTCTTCACGGTAAGTATCCAAAAGGATGTGGTAAGGCATGATAACATGCGCTCTTCTGCTGATAAAAATGTGATCTGTTCTCAAGTTTTTGCTCTCGATCTGACCAACTTCTCTAATAAAAGACTTAGGGTTTACCACTACTCCGTTCGCAATGATACATTTCCCTTTGCATTGAAGAACTCCTGAAGGAAGAAGGTGTAGAACGAATTTTTCTTCACCAACATAAACCGTGTGACCTGCGTTGTCTCCTCCTTGGAAACGCACTACATAGTCTGATTTTGCAGATAAAACATCCGTGATTTTACCTTTACCTTCATCTCCATACTGAAGACCTACAACTACATAAGTTGACATATTTTACTTTTGTTTTAAGATTCGTGCAAAATTACTTTTAAAAAAAATGACAGCCAAATTATATGGAAACTTATTTTTGGGTTGGGTGAAAATCATGGAGTTGGAAACCTGAAATAAGTATAGATAACTCGCAGTTAACACAGAATTATTCATTCAGAAGATAAATTCCTTTTTTATGTTTGTTCCAAATGGTCTATATTTACTATACCATAAATTTATATACATGAAGTTTCAAATTCTATTTTTATTTCTGATCACTCCTATGTTTTATTTAAAAGCACAAAGCAAGAATAAAGTAGAAGAATATTTAGGAATACCTGGCCCTATTAATATAGGACAAAAGACTTATAATTTGGTTTGGAGTTCACATCCCAATGATGTCTACTTCAAACAAGAATATATTGAACCCAAGGAAAACGTGAACAAATATAACAGCATGGTCTTGATTGACTTTATAAAAGGGGATTTTAAACTTAAAGAAGTAATTGACCACAAAATAGCTGAGCTTGATGAAATGAAAAAAATTAATCCGATAGTTAATTATCAAGTTCTTGAAAATAATGGAGAATATATTTTAGATTTTCTGATTAGTGAAAATTCAAAAGATGGAAAGGAAATATTAATTGCTGAAAGAAATGTTTATCGTTATAAACTTATTACCAATAGTACAACCAATGGGCTTTTACTTTTCGCAATAAGTCAAAGAGCATATAAAGAAAATATGGATCAATTTTTCAAAAACCTGAAAGCGAATCCTAATCAATTGATTGAAGCTGCAGGAAGTTACAAACTTCCTGATATCAAGATAAAATAGTATAAAATATAAACACATCTAATGACTACATCTCAAAAATCAGCATTCCTGCCATCGAATACAAACAGCAAATCCCAGCTTTTCCACACCTTATTCTCTCCACAAACCGCAAAAGCTACCCTTCTCATCGTTCACGGCATGCAGGAACACAGCGGAAGATATGCTGAAATCGCTGAGTATTTTGCAAACCACGGCATTGCAGTACTGACCTATGACCATCTTGGACATGGAAAATCTGTAAAAGAGAAAAAGGATATAGGTTTCTTTCAACTTGAGAAACCGGATGAAAGATTGATTGCTGACGCGGAAATGATGGCAGATCATCTTGCAGAAAAATATCCGGATGTTCCTCATTTTATTTTGGGGCATTCTATGGGATCTTTTATTACCCGTTGTTTGCTTCAGAAAGCCAGTAAAAAATTTACAGGAGCTATCATTACCGGAACTGGCGGGCCTCTGCCTGGAATTGATATACTAAGAGGTTATCTATCATTAGCTAATATGATCGCACCACGACATCGTACTTTTTTAAATTCTGTTTTTACTAAGGTGAATAATAAGCATTTTAAGAAGGATAAAGATTTTGGTGATACAAGCTGGCTCAGCATTAATCCTAAAAACAGAACAGCTTTTGAACATGATGAATTGTGTGGAATTCCTTTTACTCACAATGCTTTTTATACTTTATTTACAGTTTATAAAAGAGCAACTTCAAGAAATTGGGCTACTTCTATTTCTACTTCATTTCCTTTTCTGTTTGTAAGCGGTCAAAATGATCCGATTGGTGATTTCAGTAAGGGAGTAATGGTGACGGTCAATAATTTAAAGGCTGATGGATTTCAGGATGTGGATACCAATATTTATCCGGAAATGCGTCATGAGATTTTAAATGAAGAGATACGCGAGGAAGTGTTGAAAGATATTGACGAATGGATATCAATACACTCCAAATAGGTTTCATTACTCTCTTACAGTTAATTTTTAAAGAATGAGGATACATATTTTCGGGGCATCAGGTTCTGGAGTAACTACATTAGGAAAAGCATTATCTCAACAACTCAATCTCGATTATTTTGATAGTGATGATTTTTTCTGGCTTAAAACCTCTATTCCTTTTACAGAAAAGCAAAACCCAGAAATCAGGAATCAAAAAGCATCTGATATTCTTCACCAAACCCAAAACTGGGTTTTCGGAGGCTCCATCATTCATTGGGGTGATGATGTATTTCCGAAATTCGATCTGATTGTATTTCTCTATTTACCCTCAGAAATACGATTGGAAAGACTGAAGAAAAGAGAATATGAAAGATATGGTGACGAAATTATTCTCAATCCTGAAAGAGCAAAGAAATTTGAGGAATTTATGAATTGGTCTAAAGATTATGATCATAATACAGGTATTGCCAACAGAACGTTGAAAGCTCATCTGGAATGGCTCTCCAATACTGACATTCCTTTGCTTGAGATCTCAGGTGATTATACTGTTCCGGATAAAATCAAAGCTATTTTAGATAAGATAAAACAGCTAGGTTTGCAGCTGTAATGATAGAACTTTAAATAATTCAATGGGGTGAAAGTTCTTTCAAATTCTTATTTTCCCCTCTATAGATATTTGTTAATAAGCTTTCGCTGATTTTGCGGATTAAGCAGATTCAAAATTATACGAAAAGTATCTGTGAGAGCTTTTCTATGTTGAGTTCGCTTCGCTTCACTCGCAATGGCTGTCACATTCCTAATAATTTTATATTTTTGAGACTCATGTTTTAGAACAATGAACAGAATTGACCGACTGATTTCCGTGCTTACTACTTTGCAATCTAAAAAGTTTGTAACTGCTGACTATATTGCTGATAAATATGAGATCAGTATCAGAACCGTTTACAGAGATATTAAAGCGTTAGGTGAAATTGGAGTTCCTATTGATTATGAACCTCAGAAAGGCTATACCGTTTTACAGGGTTTCTTCCTTCCCCCTGTTCTTTTAACAAGTGATGAAGCCAATGCTTTAATTATGATATCCAAACTTTCTGAGCGGTATACAGACAAAACGACCCAGAAGAATGTTTCCAATGCCATAGACAAGATAAAATCGGTCTTACGATATGGCGAAAAGGAAAAAGCGGATCAGCTACAGGAGAAAATTGGCATCTATGTTTCCCCTGAAACAGATCACAGTAAAGATTATCTGACCATTATACAACATACCATTGTTAATAAGCAGATTTTAAAAATAAATTATCTCAACAATTCCAATGAAGTCAGTGAAAGGGAAATCGAACCTATCGGAATGAGCTTTTATACCAACCAATGGCATCTGATCGCCTGGTGCTGGAAAAGAAAGGAATACCGGGATTTTAAAGTTTTACAGATTCAGGATTTAAGGAATACTGCTCAGCCATTTAAAAAAGAAGTACATTTTACGCTTGAGGAATATATTAATTCTTTGACGTAGAGGGTTGGAAGCTGGAAGAGGGATGCTGGAAGTTTCTCTAAGGCCAATTACTTCTGAAAATCATTCTAAATTGCTATTTTTATTTTTATATCCTTAAAAAATTAATCAATAAACTGCAAAAAACCTTCCCGACAACCATAACTTCCCTCTCCCAGCCCCCAGCTTCCTAACTTTTAAATAAAAAAACAGACTGACATAGGGTTGACAGTTGCCTCATTTACTTTTGTCTAAAATATAATATAACATGGATAAAGTATACAAAAATTGCCAGAGCTGCGGGATGCCTCTGAAAAAATCACCTAATGGAGGCGGAACCAATAGTGACGGTTCTATCAGTACAATGTATTGTGATTATTGTTATGAAAAAGGACAATTCAAACAGTCAGACATTACATCAAAAGAGATGCAGGAGTTTGTAAAAAACAAAATGAAAGATATGGGCTTTCCTGGTTTTCTGGCCGGCTTATTTTCAAAAGGAATTCCTAAATTAGAACGCTGGAAAAATTAAAATCAAATACCATGACTATAGAAGAACTTTTTAAAGACAAAGCCACCAAAGCCAAGGAAAAAACAGCAATTATCAGCCAATGGATTATTGATACTTCATTACCAACAGATGAACTGATTGCCTTTGCCGAGAAAGCCAAAGATCCGGTAAAAGGAACCTGTATAGAGGCTATGGAATATGCTACCAAGCAAAATCCTCACCTGGCAGACGAAACCGTATTCACATTTGTTACCAATACTCTTACCGAGAAAGCTCCTAGAATAAAATGGGAAAGTGCCAAAGTGATTGGTAATACGGCTCAGCTATTTCCAGCTCATCTGGATCTGGCCATTACCAATCTCATCGCAAACACGGAACACGAAGGAACCGTTGTTCGTTGGAGTGCTGCTTTTGCATTGGGAGAAATTCTGAAATTACAAACACCTCATAATAAAACTCTTCTTCCAGCCCTTGAGAACATTAGTGAAAAAGAAGAGAAAAACAGCATCAAGAAGATTTATCTGGATGCGATTAAGAAAACAAAGAAATAATTATTGAAAATTATAAACTTAAAACTCCTGGAAGCAATCTCCAGGAGTTTATTTTTTAGGTTTGGGCTAAAGCCCATTGAATTTTGATTTTTTATTGTAAAGCGGGCTAAAGCCCGCTCCTATTGAATTTATATATATATCCAATATTATCTCTCACAGATTCTGTAGATCCAGCAGATAAAATTTATCCGTAAACATCTGCAAAATCTGTGTGATCTGCGAGAAATAAATCATTCCAACATTAAATATCTACCAATTCCGATCTCTTCAAGGAAAATTTCATCATGTGAAATCACCAACAGTGTTCCTTTATAATCTTTAATAGAGTTTGTGAGAATTTCCACATTCTGCAAGTCCAGATTATTGGTAGGTTCATCAAGGATGATCATATCCGGAGCTTTATTGCTTACGGAAAGTCCGCACAGAAGTAACCTTAAACGTTCTCCACCACTTAAAACTCCACATTTTTTATCCCATGTATCCTTGCTGAACAAAAATCGTGAGAGTAATGTCTTCACTTCCGATTCCTGTAACGCACTGTCATTAAAGGTTTGTACAAAGTCATAAACTGTCAGATCATTATTGATCAAGGAGTACTCCTGATCGATATAAATACTATTAAATTCAGTTCTATTGACATCTCCAATAGTCGTATTGATACTTCCCAACAGCATTTTTATCAAAGTTGTTTTTCCTGATCCATTTGCTCCTTTAATGGAAATTCGGTCGCCACTTCGTACTTCAAGATCAAGATTTTCTTTCCAGAGCCTTTCTGCGCCATAGCTAAAGTTGATGTTCTCTGCTGTTATTAAAACTTTTCCTAAATGCAACCCGGAATCATTAAAGTTAACCTTCATCTGGTCGGAATTTCTTACAGCAGAACGCAATTCTCTCAGATCTCCTGAAATACCAGTGATCTTTTCAGTATGCACACTCTTCAGTTTTGAAGTGTTTTTCTCCGCATTGTTCCGAAGTGTATTCATCATAATCCTGGCCACACCGGACTTCTCCTGCTTCTGTTTGCCTCTGGCATCAAGCTTTTGCTTACGTTCAATGGTTTCTCGTTCTTTTTCTTTTGCCTTTTTTAATGCTCTTTCCTTGGCATGAATATCGTTTTGTAAAGCTTCATCTTCCACTTCTTTCTGTTCTGCATAGAAATCATAGTTTCCCCCGTATGCAGCAATCCCTTGATTACTTAGTTCGAAAATTGTATCTACAAGATTCAGCAATGTTCTGTCGTGGCTCACCATCAAAACGGTTGCATTCACTTTTTCAATAAGATCATATAGCAGCTTTCGTCCCTCTAAATCAAGATGATTGGTAGGTTCATCCAAAACAATAATATCGGGTTGATTGATCTGAATTCCGGCCAGGAAAACCTTGGTCTTTTGACCACCGCTCAGATCTTCTAGTTTTTGGTTTAAATCAAAATCCTGAAGATTCCAATATTGTAATGCGCTTTGACAACGTTCTTCAATGTCCCAATCGTCATTCAGAGTTTCAAAATATTGTTCATCTACTTCTCCATTGGTAATTTTTTCAAGAGCAGAAAGCTTTTGATCTATATTCAGGCATTGTGCAATGGTTAAATGATTACAATTTCCGAACATTTGAGGGACATAGAAAATTTCGCCTTGTACGTTTATGGTGCCACTTAATGGCTGTATTTCATTTGATATAATTTTCAGCAGGGTAGATTTTCCCATGCCATTACTTCCTACCAAAGCTGATTTGGTATGAAATGGTATTGTTAAATTGATAGAATTAAAAAGGAGATCTCCTCCCGGAAACCCAAAGGATATATTTTGCAGTAAAATCATGATTTCTTTCTTAATAAAGGTTAAACACCGGCAACTCATTGGTCACCGCTTCATTGAATCTGAAAGAAATTATATCCTACATGTCTGTATTTATGGGTTTTGAAAGAACAAATATAGGACAAATCTGTGATTAAACACAAAAAGATTTTAATGAAAAATCAAAAATCCGTAACTTTGCCGCCTACTAAAAATTTTTATGGAAAGTATTAAAGTTCACGACAAAACTTTCGTTCCTTATTTAAAGGATGCCGAAATTCAGGAAATTGTAAAAGAGACAGCGCTAAGAATTTATGAAGATTACAAAGACGAAGTTCCTGTTTTCATTGGTGTTCTGAATGGGGTAATCATGTTCTTCTCAGATCTTTTAAAATATTATCCTGGGGAATGCGAAATCGCTTTTCTTCAAATGAGCTCTTATGTAGGAACAGAATCTACAGGGATTGTTTACCAAAAAATGGAACTTACAAAGGATGTAAAAGATCGTCACATTATTCTTGTGGAAGACATCGTTGATACAGGAAATACAGTTGAGAGTCTTTTCAAATATTTCCAGGAGACACAACGTCCTAAATCTGTAAAATTGGCAAGTTTCTTATTGAAACCTGAGATTTACAAGAAAGATTTCAAACTGGACTATATTGGAAAAGAGATTCCAAATAAATTTGTCCTTGGATATGGATTGGATTATGATGAATTAGGAAGAAACCTACCTAATTTGTACCAATTAGAAGACGGACAAATCAATCATTAATATGCCTCTAGCTATTAGCTACTGGCTTTTAGCTTTAAATATTCAATCGAAATAAAGTAAAATATTAACTAAATAAAGCTAAAAGCAAGAAGCAGCTGCCAATTGCCCGAAGCGAAACAACATTATGATAAACATCGTTCTGTTCGGCCCTCCAGGAAGTGGAAAAGGAACACAAGCTCAGAATCTAATCGAGAAATTCAATTTAAAGCAGGTTTCAACAGGTGATCTTTTCAGATACAACATGAAAAATGACACTGAACTTGGAAAACTGGCTAAGTCTTATATCGATAAGGGAGAATTGGTTCCAGATCAGGTAACAACAGATATGCTGATTGACGAAATCAAAAAACCAACCGATACTAATGGTTTTATCTTTGATGGATATCCAAGAACTACTGCTCAGACAGAAGCTTTGGAAAAAATCGTTAAAGAAGAGCTGAATGATGAAATTGACATCTGTCTTTCATTAATTGTAGAGGATAAAATTTTGGTGGAAAGACTTCTGAAAAGAGGAGAAACCAGCGGGAGATCAGACGACAGCAATGTAGAGATCATCGAAAACAGAATTAAAGAATATTATGCTAAAACAGCAGAAGTAGCTGAACTTTACAAGCAACAAGGTAAATATGTTGAAGTAAACGGTGTAGGTGAAATTGATGAGATTTCCCAAAAACTTTTCGCTGAGGTAGAAAAAATTAAATAATCGAGGTTCGGGATACGGGATACGTATTTTCGTCCCGTAGCTCGCAACTCGTAACAAATACTATATGTCTAACTTTGTAGATTACGTAAAGATCCATTGTAAAAGCGGACACGGAGGTGCTGGTTCTGCCCACCTTCGCCGTGAAAAGTATATTCCTAAAGGTGGCCCTGATGGAGGTGACGGAGGTCGTGGTGGACACGTCATTATGAGAGGAAATGCTCAGGAATGGACTTTACTTCCGCTTCGATACACTCGTCACATTAAAGCAGAACGTGGTGAAAACGGAGCAAAAAACCAGCTTACCGGTGCTGACGGTTCTGATATTTATATCGATGTTCCTATTGGAACGATCGCTAAAAATGAAGAAGGAGAAATTATCGGTGAAATCCTTGAAGACAAACAGGAAATCATCTTGATGGAAGGAGGAAAAGGAGGAAGAGGAAACGAATTCTTCAAATCTTCTACCAATCAAACCCCAAGATATGCTCAACCCGGAATGGATGGGCAGGAAGGATATATTGTCTTTGAACTTAAAATTTTGGCCGATGTAGGATTGGTTGGGTTTCCGAATGCCGGAAAATCTACACTACTAGCTTCTGTTTCTGCAGCAAAACCTAAGATTGCCAACTACGCTTTTACAACCCTGACTCCAAACCTTGGAATCGTGGATTACAGAAATTACAAATCATTTGTAATGGCTGATATTCCTGGAATCATTGAAGGTGCAGCTGAAGGAAAAGGTTTAGGACACAGATTCCTTAGACATATCGAAAGAAACTCTATCCTGTTGTTTTTAATTCCTGCAGATGCTGAAGATCACTTCCAGGAATTTAAAATTCTGGAAAATGAATTGAAGGAATATAACCCTGAGCTTTTAGATAAAGATTTCATTATTTCCGTTTCAAAATCTGACCTTTTGGATGATGAACTGAAAAAAGAAATTTCTGCTGAATTCCCGGAGAACAAACAACCTCTATTCTTTTCCGGGGTTACCGGAGAAGGTCTTGTAGAACTAAAAGATGCTATCTGGAAACAACTGCATGGATAAGAAAATAATTACAGTTTTACTTTTTGTAATTCATCAATATTACTTCTCACAAAGTAACACTTCAAAAATAGACAGCCTCGGGACAATCCCCGAGGTTGAGTCTTTTATAAGGTCTTGTGCTAAAAGTAAGGACGATAAACTCTCAAAATTCACCCTGAAAACGATTAAGGATTTTAATACTTACCTCATTTCTTCAAAGATGAAGAAAAAGGCAAAAGCCTTAGGAATCAACAAAAGTTTTTACAAAGGGGATTTCAATCATGACGGCAGAACGGATCTTCTTTTCATAGGTGATGATAAAACCTGTATACAAATGTCTCCAGACTCCAAAGAAGAGACTTCATGCGATGTCAGTGTCAATGTAATCTTCGACTTAGAATCAGGATATGTACTTAAAGATGTGATGCGCCGGTATAATAATTTCATCATCCCAAAAGTTATCAAAATTGATGGAATGGATTATATTAACATCTACTATGAATATGAAGAAAACAGCCTGTTTTCCACGGCACCCGAAAAAATATTCTCTAAAACACTGACCTATAAATTTGATAATTTTATAGAATACAATCCTCATCCGGGAAAATATTCTATTAAAAAAATTTCTTATGAAGCAGGGCCATGCTACGGAACTTGCCCAATGTTTAAGTTGGAACTCAATAAAAATAAGATGTCTAAATTTACAGCACTTGCTTTTAATTTCATGGATCATTATGATTCAGAAACTGCAGCTAATGCAATTGGAAATTTAAATAAAGGCAAAAACGAAGGTGTTTTTAAGAGCCAGATAAAGCCTTCAGACTTTGCTAATATCGAAGAAATATTGAATTATATTGACTTTCCAAACCTCAATAACAGTTATTCAATCTCGGCAACTGATAATCCGTCCTCTACCCTCACGATTGTCTACAATACTGGAAAAATAAAAAAGACAAAGAAGATCTATGACTACGGCCTGGTAGGAACATATGGACTTAAAATTCTTTATACTATTTTGTTTGATTTAAGATTTAATCAAAACTGGGAAAAGATACCACAAAGCTCTTTGGAATAACTAGTGAAAGTTTATATTTTTATTTTCCTGTAATTCTCAGAAAGAAAATCCAAAATATTCTAAAATAGAATACTAATAGTATCTGTCCTTATATAAAGGTGAAATTATGTTAAGTTTAAAAGTAATTAATTATTTGAAGCAAAAAGAGGCTTGGTTTGAAGATGTAGATATCGACTGTGAAAGGTATAGAGAAATTCTGAGTGATTTAAATTTGAATACTAGCTCTGATTTTGGCATTTTCTATACCCATGCAGAGGAAAATCCAGGAGGTTTTTCTTCGAAAAAATTTGAATTATGGCAGATATGCTGGATGTATGAAAATAGTGATTACAGCGTTATTAATAATCGTTTAAGAAGAGATTTGAATTTAAATGATAACTATTATGTAATTTCAGAGTTTGAGGGGGAAAGGGCATATTTTTATAATAAAGAGAAAAATAGTGTCGAAATAATTGGTTACTCTGAAAATGGAGTGGTTGTTATTAAAAAGTGGGAATCATTTAATGATTTCCTAGAATGGTATTTTGAGGTTTAATTTAGCTTTATAAGAGTCAACTAATATAGAAAACTGAATATAAGGAGTGAGGCGAGCCCGTTTCAGTAAAGGGATAAATGTTGTTGATCTCAATTGATGGGAAGCAAAGATGAGTATATTAAATTTTAAAAATAAAATAATTCAGCTATTAGAAAATAATGGCAGTGATGAAGATATTGATAATGTACTAACTGACTATATTAATGAAGGAGGGACGAGAAATGAAGTTTATCAATCTTTAAATGAAATTTTTTTGATGGAAGAAAGTATGATTCAAAAAAATTTCAAATTACAAGATCAATTTGATTATTTAGGTGAGTTGCAAACAATAATCACAGGATATTGTTCACCTGATTCTATTGTAAAATTTAAAAATGAACCTACTACTAATATGGATGATTTTTTAAGTTATGTTCGAGGTGGAAAATGGAAAGTTTGAAGTGATTTATAAATGATAAATAATTTTGAAAATAATTTCCCTCGAATGTATCAATTACTTGGTGCATGGTTTAGTGATTTAGATTATGAAGATATCACCTATAAGGAGGTAATAAAAAATTATAAAAAGGTAACAAAGAGCGAAGAAATACACTTGTTACAATTAGAATTTAAAGAAGTTTTAATAAAAAAAATAATCGATTATAAGTATATATCTCACCTATCTAATATATATTTTGAAAATAATGAAGATGTTTTGAAATGGCTCAATGAAATATATAATCATTTAATTGAAGTTTAAAAAAATGGACTAAAATAAATTTTTAAATTATATTTGTATGCTACAATTCCTTCTGTTAAAGAGGGAATTGTAGTTTATAAAAACTATAATTATTTAACTCAAAAACAACCATGAAAAAGAACATTTCACTCGTTCTATTATTTGCTATTTCAACGCTTGTCAGTGCACAAAAATCAGAAATAAGCTTTGGAGTAAAAGGAGGTTATACCTTATCCAGCATGAAATTTTACGGAGAAAAACTGGATTCAAAATCTTATTTCTATGCTGGTATAGTTGCTGAAAAACCAATTTCTTCTCAATTCAGTGTACAGGCAGAGGCAGTATATACTCAATTAGGAGGCAGTGCTTCATATCCATGGACTCAACTGGTAGGGAATGAAATTGTAGATGTAGGTGACATGAAATTTGATTACAAAATTAATCAGATACAGGTTCCTATTTCTGCAAAATATTATTTTATACCAAAATTTTCTGCTTCTGTGGGAATGAACATCGGATTTAATATTTCATCAAAAACAAAAATCAGTACTATGTTTGGCGAGGATACCGGAGAATCTGAGGGCTTAAAAACAGTAAACCTCTTCCCTTTCCTTGGTGCAGAATATAAAATTACTGAAAAGTTCTTTGTAGATGCCCGATACAATTTCAATTTCTTTGAAATGAATAAAAGTAATACTGTTCCTACAAAAGTTGGTTTTCTACAAGCTGGTGTAGGATATCGTTTTAAATAAAACTTACATTTTCAATAGTATATGGCTGTTTCCATTTGGGAACAGTCTTTTTTTGTCTATCGATCAACTTAACTCTTTCCAAAAACAGGTTATTGAAGCTTAAAATCAAATTCTTATTTTTTTAGACTACCTTTGCAGGATGTAATTCTTTCAGACAGAGGGAATTTTTATTTAAATTTTAAAATAATTCATTTGAATTTTACAGACTTAAACTTAATAGAACCTATTGCCAAGGCAATCCAGGAACAGGGATATACGACTCCAACACCCATTCAGGAAAGATCTATTCCTGAAATTTTACAAGGCAGAGACTTTTTAGGCTGTGCACAGACCGGTACGGGAAAAACAGCTGCATTTGCTATTCCTATTTTACAAAACTTATCTAAAAATAAGATACCTAACAAAAATATTAAAGCTTTAATCCTTACGCCTACCAGAGAATTGGCTATTCAGATTGAAGAGAACATTCACGCTTACGGTAAATATCTTCCCCTAAAAGAACTTGTTATTTTCGGAGGAGTGAAACAAGGAAACCAGGAAGCTGCTCTAAAAAAAGGGATTGATATTTTGGTGGCTACACCAGGAAGACTTCTTGATTTTATTGCTCAGGGAATTATCAGCTTGAAAAATCTTGAAATATTTGTTCTAGATGAAGCTGACAGAATGCTTGATATGGGATTTGTGCATGATGTAAAAAGAATCATCAAACTTTTACCACAGAAAAGACAGACCTTATTCTTCTCTGCAACGATGCCGGGAGAAATTCAGAAACTGGCTAATTCTATCCTGAACAATCCTGTAAAGGTAGAAGTTACTCCTGTTTCTTCTACAGCAGATACTATTAAACAATCTGTTTACTTTGTAGAAAAAGAAAACAAGCTGAATCTTTTATCTCATATTCTTCAAAATGACATTTCAGATTCAGTATTGGTATTTGCGAGAACAAAACATGGTGCCGATAAAATCGCCAGAAAGCTTCAAAAAGACAATATCTCTGCAGAAGCAATTCACGGGAACAAATCTCAAAATGCGAGACAGAATGCCCTTAATAATTTCAAATCAGGTAAAACCAGAGTTCTTGTAGCGACAGATATTGCTGCAAGAGGAATTGATATTGATGAATTAAAATTTGTAATCAACTTTGAGCTCTCTGACGTTTCTGAAACCTATGTACACAGAATTGGAAGAACAGGAAGAGCCGGAGCAGAAGGAACTTCTATTTCTTTTGTAGACGGATTGGATCTTCTTAATCTGAAAAATACGGAAAAACTAATCGGAAAGAAAATTCCTGTTATCAAGAACCACCCGTTCCATACGGATGATCTTGTAGCACAGAAAAGAGATTCTAATAACAAACCTGTTGCTGCAGGAGGTGAGAGACCACAAAGACCTAGTAACAACTCAAGACCTAACAATAACAGAAATAAAAAGAAGCCAAGATCTTCTGAAACTCCTTCTACAGGTTTTAAAAAGCCTAAGAATAAGAATTTCACCAGAAAAAAATAAAAGAAAACCCCTCTCATTTTGAAAGGGGTTTATTTTTTATTGTCACTTATTAATTTCTATCTCATTCTTTTCGTTTGGTATAACAATACCCAATAATGCAGAAAGGTAAACAAGCTGCTAAATAAGTAGTAGAAAAGAAATTACTCTGAAAATCAAAACCAAGGATCAAGTACTTCTCAGTAACAAAACTCACCATTACTAAAAATGTAATATAGGCAGAAAAAGAAAATACGCTTTCTATTCTTTTAGCATAAAATGATGCCATGATAGCCAATACAATAAAGAAAAGCATTACATATTTGTTGCTTTGCCCCTGAAGAGTTAGAGGGTTATATTGTAACAGGTGATCCAGATTTTTAGCGGGTAGAAAAACACTAGCTAATAAGATTCCTGCAGTGAGAAGAAGGCTTAGTCCAAATTTAATTTTCTTTTCCCAGCCTGTGTTCAAAAAAGGTCTTAATAAGAAAATAATCAACGGTATGATGACCACACTTCTGGTAAGGCACAGAACCCCTATAGATATTCCCAACAGAATAGGTTTTTGAAAATAATCATGTTTAAATTTACTATGCCAGAAAAGCATAAATGCTGCAACAGCAATAAAAGAAGCAATAAAATCACTCTTACAGACTACATCATAAATGTATGCCAACGATATTCCCAGCATCAATATGCCTATAAACCGGATGAAATTGCTTTTAAATTCAAGACAGATAGTATATGCAAATAGTAAAAATGCAGCGACCTGAAGGTATCCTACATTTCCTATGAAATAAAATATACTGGACAATAATAACTGCCCGGGAAGATAGGAAGACAGATTTCCCATAAAGTTTGGGGTATCATAAATGTACTTTCCTTTGATCCAATATTCCAATGAAAATTCTAAAGTCTGCCATCGATCTATATTCATTTTGTAAGGATCTTTCATGACATGGCATAGTGCAATATAAACCAAAGCTATTCCTGCTATCAGAATGTATACAAACTTCCCTGATATAATTTTCTTTAGCCTCTCCCATTTTCCTGCAGAAAACAAAAATACATTAGCTACAGAAAAAACAACAACCAAAATGCTGAGTGGAACGAAAGATTGCCTGATCCCATATTTTGTCAGGAATAAAAGATTCACAACAAAATAAACAGTGAACAGAAGAATGCTATTAAGCTGGTTACCTTTTACAAACTTTAGAATTCCATTCATTATAAGTCGGTTTTAAAAAGACTCCTGGCATTTTCAGTGGTCATTCTATCTATTTCAGAGAAATCCTTACCATAGATATCCACCAGCTTTCCGGCAACAAGGTCAAGATATGAACTTTCATTTCTTTTTCCTCTGTGTGGAACTGGTGCTAAATAAGGTGAATCTGTTTCCAACACGATTTTATCTAAAGGGATTTCGCCCAGGAACTGGTCTATTTTTCCATTTTTAAAGGTCACTACTCCACCAATTCCTAAAATAAAGTTCAGATCAATCGCATGCTGAGCCTGTTCCAGATTTCCGGAAAAGCAATGGAAAATCCCTCTCAATTTCGGATGTTTCTTTCTTTCCAGTACTTCGAACGTTTCATCAAAACTTTCTCTGGTATGAATCACAATTGGCAGGTCTTTTTCTATTGCCCAGTCGATTTGCTGTTCAAAAGCTTTTACCTGAATATCCAATGTTGTTTTATCCCAATACAAATCGATTCCGATCTCTCCTATGGCCGGAAACTGTCTTTGGTCAAGATAATTTTTAACAATCTCTAATTCCTTTTCCCAAGATTCCGGTTTTACATAACAAGGATGAAGTCCCATCATTGAAAAAATCTGTCCAGGATATTCGGTTTCCAGTTGCAGCATCTTCTCATGGGATTCAGAATCTATTGCGGGTAGATAAAATTCAGAAATTCCTTTATCTAAAGCTCTCTGAATAGCTTCTTTTCTATCTTCATCAAATTCTTCTGCGTATAAATGGGTATGTGTATCAATCATTTTATTTAAAATTTCAATAGATCTTCATAAGGGTTTTCAAGTCCCAGCAGTATTCCAAATGCCGGTTCTGTTTTGATTCCCTGTTTTTTAAGCTCTATTATTTCTTGTTTAAACTCTTCTCCTTTTTCCTGTAATATTTTGTGCTCAGCAACCATGTGAAGATAGGCGTTTTGCTGGGTAGTAGGTCTATTTTGTCCGAAAATTTCAATGGGAAATTCTTCTAACATAAAATTCAATGTAATGCATTTTTCACCATTTACCATGGGATATTTCACGTCTACATCGTGGGGAATAAACCGGCTAAACATTAAATCGTCCAGGAAGTCTTCTTCAAATCTTAAGTCCACCTCAAAAATAAGATCCAGATCACTTCCTTCTATATCAATTCCAATAGGAATCGTACCTGCTAAAATGGGTGAATATTCTTTTAATTTTTCAAAAATATGATGCTTTGAAAGAACTTCGTAAGCTCTTCTTTGTCTTTCATTTCCATTTTTCAGATAGTCGATTCTGGTGAAATCAGGCATTTAAAATATTTTATGTTTTACCTTTTTACGTTGAAGGTCAATTCTCTGATCTAATTTTTCTCTGAATTCAATAAATTTCGGATCTTTTGTATCATTCGTTCTATGTTCTAAAGCTCTCATGATCTTAAAGTTTTCTTTAATGAAGCCTTTTGTTTCTTCTGAAAAATAAGAGTCACCAAACTTATCAAAAATATAATTAACGGCTTGAGTGCTCGGATGGATCATATCTTCTTTATAAAAACGATAATCCCGAAGATCATCCATTAAAATCTCGTAAACAGGTAAATAATGGCAGTCTTCAAACAGAGATATGGATTCATGAATTGCTGTAATCAATTTGGATTTACTTAGCTGATTCTCTACCATTCCATCTTTTGTATGTCTTACCGGAGAAACAGAAAATAAGATCTGAACACCTTCTTTGCAGATATCTTTAAGTTCCAGAATGGTATTGTAAATGGAGCCTGTAAGTTCCTGATGAGACAACAATCTCTTCTCAAAGAACTTCTGGGGAATTTTATGACAATTGGCAACTAACTTATTCTTGGGAATAAACTCATAGATGAAGGAAGATCCGTAAGTGATAATAATCCAGTCAGCTTCCTGAAGAAAAGCATTTCCCTCTTCAATTTCCCCGTTGATCTTATCCAGTGTTTGATGAATATATCTTGTATCAAAACTGGTATGATGATCCAGAGAGATGTATTCTTCATTATAGGTAATCAGTTCCTCTTCCACATAGAAATCAGAATCATGAAGCCTTTTTACCGCGTTATTGATTGAAAAAGGGTTAAAAATAGTTCCAAAAGGATTATTAAGAGTCTGAAGTTGCCCATTTTTAAGCAATTCTGTCATTTCAGAGGCAAAACATGAACCTATTGAAAATATTCTATCTTCAATTTCAATCTTTTTCTCTGATGTTGGAATATCTACTTCTGTTCTGAATTTCATAATAACAGATATCAGGCGGCAGATGATAGGTGGCAGGCAATTCTGATACCTACTCCCTATCATTTGTAACCTTATTTTAGCTTTCTCTTCTTAAAAGATAGTTTGCAAGCTCAATGAACGGCTTTTTCTTCTCTTCCGGAATATCAATTTTCTGAAGATAACTTTGACCGATCTCATTATGTTTTTCGATTAAACGAAGTGCTTTCTCGTCTACTTTTGTTCTTCTGAAAATTTTCTCAACTCCGTAGATCTTATCAACGTTATCTGTCTTTTTAGAATACCAATAATCAAGCTCTTTTCTTTCTTCCTCCGTAGCATGTTCTCTTGCTAACAGATAAAGAACAGTCTTCTTGTTCTCATAGATATCTCCGGCATGTTTTTTACCAAACTGTGCCTGATCTCCGAATACATCCAGATAATCATCCATGATTTGGAATGCTATTCCGATGTGTTTTCCGAAATTGAAAATGGCTTTTGCATCTTTAAAATCAGCTTTAGCAATTAAAGCTCCGATCTCAAAAGAAGAAGCACTCAATACTCCGGTTTTGTAGGTAATCATTCTGATATAATCATCAAAAGTTACATTTTCCTGAGTCTCGAAATTGATATCATACTGCTGGCCTTCGCATAAAAGAAGTCCTGTATGGGTAAAGATTCTGATACAAGCCTTGAAAATTTCAGGCTCAAGATCTTCAAAGAATTTATACGCTTTAAGCATTAATCCATCTCCTGAAAGAATCCCCACATTGATCCCGTGCAAAGTGTGGATCGTAGGTTTATTTCTTCTTAATGGAGCCTCATCCATAATATCATCATGGATCAGGGTAAAGTTATGGAAAAACTCGATCGCTAAAGCCGGTTTTATAGCCTGCTTCAGGTCTCCACCAAACAGATCACAAGCCATCAGCACCATAATGGGACGAAGACGTTTTCCACCATGGGAAATAATATAGTTCATCGGCTCATACAGCTCCGTAGGTTTATCTTTAAAAGTATACTTATTGATGGCGTCCCCAACAATCTGCTGGTATCTGTCTAAAAATTCCATAAAATCTTATAATTTGAACAAAAATACGATTTTTCGGGGCTTTATAAAACAAAAAACTTTGCCCAAATGGACAAAGTTTATATGATAACTGTGATTTTTAACTTAAGAAAAGAAAGTTACAATCAGATAAGTGATACCAGCTACTATCGCTGAGATCGGAATAGTTAATACCCAAGCCCAAAGTAAGCTTACCGTAATTCCCCATCTTACTGCTGAAATTCTCTTTGTTAATCCTACCCCGATGATAGAACCTGTGATCGTATGCGTTGTAGATACAGGAATACCAAAGTGGTCTGTAATGAATAAAGTAATCGCACCTGCAGTTTCTGCACTTACTCCTTCTAATGAAGTTACTTTAGTGATCTTTGTTCCCATTGTTTTGATAATCTTCCAACCACCGCTCATTGTTCCTAAACCGATTGCTAAGAAAGAAACCAAAGGAACCCAAAGGTAATGCTGAGCAAAGTAATCGAAACGTCCCGCAGCAGGAATATCCAGATAAATTGGATCGTGAAGCATCTCCACATGGTAATAGATTAAAGCTGCACCAATGATCCCCATTACTTTCTGGGCATCGTTCAAACCGTGACCTAAGCTGAATAAAGCTGAAGAAGCCAACTGCAATCTTTTGAAAGACTGATCTGCTTTGTGCGGGTTTGATTTTTTATAAAGGTGAACAATAATTAATGTAATAATGATCGAGATAATCATCCCTATGATCGGTGCCATGAAAATGAACAGGAAAATAGGAATTACTTTATCAAACTTTACAACACTCTGGTGAGTAACCTGGCTCATTGCTTCTTTAGCAGTATCCCAGAATCCAAGTCCTGGTTGTGCTGCTGCCACATCATGGTAATCCATCATGAAAGCGTGCATCAAAGCTGCTCCAAGGAATCCTCCGATCAATGTATGTGATGATGAGGAAGGAATTCCAAACCACCATGTCAGAAGGTTCCAGGCAATAGCTGCTACCAAGCCGGAAAATATAACTTCAAGGGTGATAAAATTCTCGTTAACTGTTTTGGCAATTGTATTACCAATTTTGAATTCTCCAATGATATAAGCAGCAATAAAGAAAGCTGCAAAGTTCCAAAGTGCCGCCCAAAGTACAGCCTGGAATGGAGTTAAAACTTTTGTAGATACGATAGTTGCAATCGAGTTGGCTGCATCATGGAAACCATTGATATAATCAAAGATTAATGCCAACGCAATAATAACTACAAGTAAAATCGGAAATTCCATTTTTTGCTATGTATTGTTATCGTTTAGGCGTATTTAATCATGATGTTCTCAATTGTATTGGCAACATCTTCTGCTTTATCCGTTACGATTTCAAGATAGTTCAATACAGATGAAACTTTAATAATGTTGATAGCATCATTAGTTTCGAATAATTCTACCATTGAGTTTGAAAGCAAATCATCTGCGATATTCTCAATAGAGTTTACTTTAATACAAGCTTCTTTCACCTGCTCCATGTTCTTGAATCCTTTAAGGTTTTTCATTGCATTCTGGATTTCAAGACATGCTTTGTGAATCAATAGAGAGAAATCTGAATAAGCTTTCATCTCAGGAGATTTGTATAAGAAGATATATTTTGTAGAAGCGTAGATATAATCAGCGATATCATCTAGTCCTGTTGCCAATGTGTGGATATCCTCACGATCAAAAGGAGTAATGAAGTTTTTTCCTAGTTCTACGAAGATTTCGTGAGTAAGCTCGTCATTCTTATGTTCGAAATCACTCATTTTTTTCAACATTGAATCATCATTAAGATCGAAATCCTTGATTCCAGCGTTGAATTCTTCAGACATTGCAACTAGGTTTTCAGTTACCTTTTCAAAAAGTACAAAGAAGATTTTATCTTTTGGTTGAAAAGCGTGGAAAATATTACCAATTCCCATTTTTTAGTATTTATAATTCGAGTGCAAATTTCTTAAAAAAGGATCGCCCATGAAACTATATAACATTAAGTTTTGTTAACATTCGCTTACCAACTGATTATCAAATAAAAAAACCGGCATTACTGCCGGTTTTGTATAGTATAAAAAGGGATTAGTTAGCTACTTCAGCTCTCATATCTTTTCCTTTAAATTTCATCGATTGAATGTTGCTTAAAACATTGTCTTTGAATGATTTTTCAACTTCGAAGAAAGAGAATTTCTCAAGGATCTCGATATCTCCAATTTCAGCTCTTTTCTTAGTTTTTCCACCAGCAGTAGCTTTGTTGATAATATCTAAAACATCAAGTTTCTTCAAGTGGTCTTTTTTACCAAGGTTGAAGAAGAATCTTACCATGTTTTCATCTTTTCTTCTTGGTTTTCCACCACGGTCTCTGTCTCTTCCACGCTCTCCTCTGTCTCTGTCGCGACCTCTATCTCTGTCTCTATCACGTCCACGGTCTCTTCTTGAGTAATCATCATCTCTGTTGCTCAATTTCTGCTCAACAAGATCGTGTTTGTCTTTGTAATATAAAGCAAGATCTTTCAATTGGAACTGTAACAACTGGTGTACCAATTCTTCTTTTGTGAAGTTGCTTAGATCAGGGATTAAGCTGTCATCAAACTCGAATAAATCTTCGTGCTCTGTGAATAGTTTTTCGAAAACACCTCCCACCTGAGCTTTGATAATATCTTCTCCTGTAGGAATAAATCTTTCGTTAATTTCAATTTTAGTAGCAGATTTGATTTGCTTCAATTTTCTGCTTTCCTCAGGCTTAATTAAAGCCATAGAAATACCATCTTTACCAGCTCTACCTGTTCTTCCACTTCTGTGAACAAATACTTCAGGATCATCAGGTAAAGAGAAGTGGATAACGTGAGTCAGAGAGTTTACATCCAGTCCTCTTGCTGCAACGTCTGTCGCTACAAGGATATCAATGTTCTTCAATCTGAATTTCTTCATTACCGTATCTCTCTGCGCTTGAGAAAGATCTCCGTGAAGAGCATCAGCTGCATAACCGTTCTGCATTAAGAAGTCTGCAACCTCCTGAGTTTCCATTCTTGTTCTACAGAAGATGATGGAATACTGGTTCGGGTTAGCATCAATTAATCTTTTTAATGCTTCTTTTTTCTGACGGTATCCTACCACATAATATTCGTGAGTAATGTTCTTCTTCACTTCGTTGATAGAACCTACTGAAATACGGTGTGGCTTTGTAAGATAGTTTTTGGAAATTCTTTCCACTTCTTTATTCATCGTAGCCGAGAATAAGAAAGTTTGTTTCGTTTCCGGAGTTTCGCTTAGAATGGTTTCCAATTCGTCTTTGAATCCCATTGAAAGCATTTCATCAGCTTCGTCTAATACTAACCAATGAATGGCAGAAAAATCTAATGCTTTTCTGTTGATAAGATCAATTACTCTACCTGGAGTTCCCACAATAATTTGTGGTTTATCCTTCAAAGATCTCATTTGCTCTACAATACTACTTCCACCATAAACCGCAGTAGTTTTGATGTCTTTCATATACTTAGAGTAATTCTTTATGTCCTTCGAAATCTGAAGACATAATTCCCGTGTCGGACAAAGCACCAATAATTGGATTTTGCGACTCGTATCGTCAATCATATCCAAAATCGGAAGCGAAAACGCTGCTGTTTTGCCTGTCCCTGTCTGCGCAAGTGCGATCAAGTCGCGAATATCTGAAAGAATAAAAGGGATAGTCTGTTTTTGGATTTCTGTTGGGCTTTCGTAACCCAGTTCGCCAATTGCCTTAAGGATATCAGGACTTAAATTGGTTTCCGTAAATAAATTCATTAACTATTTTAAAATTTTTGCAAAGATACAATAAATATTTGACTTGTTTTTGAATAAAGTTTTAAATATACAAACTTAAATTCAGAATCTTTTAATACTTTTTTAATATTCGAAAAAATAAACACAAAAAAACACACTATAAGTTAAAAAATTATTAACCATTGCTTTTTTTTATTAAATTGGATTGATTTTTTCTTTATTATTTATGAATTTTCAAAAATAAAACTATGAAACCCAGATTTTTCTTTTTGATATTCTCATTGGTAACAATTGAAATATTTGCTCAAACCCCTAATTATCCTACTCGTTGGACATTGGATAATTGTATTGAATATGCAAAGGAAAATAATATTTCTATCAATTCATTAAGACTTTCAAAAAATTCAGCCCAACAAGATCTGCTTCAGGCCAAAGATGCAAGATACCCCAACCTTAACGGAACCGTGTCTCAAGGTCTTTTCGCAGTAAACGGTAATAATGGACTTAACATAACCGGAGCACAATCTCAAAGTCTCGGCGCTAATTCTTCTATGACAATTTACCACGCTAATTATATTAACAATAACGAGGCATCAAAAAATCTGTTGGTTCAAATGGCTGATTTATCTGTAAAGGAGTCTGAAAATAATATTACGCTAAGCATCACACAGGCTTATCTGAATATTCTGATGAATGAAGAAAATATCGTTTCTCTGGAAAATGTTTTAAAAACAACCCAAACCCAATTAAAACAGGGCAATCAGCTTTATACAGCAGGAAGTCTTTCCAAACTTAATTATCTTCAAATTCAATCACAGGTTGCTCAGGATCAATATAATTTAACCTCAGCTCAAAATACATTACGAACTAATATTATTAATCTAAAGCAAATCCTCCAATTGCCTACTCAATATGATTTCCAAATTGTAAAACCGGATAGCATTATTGTTGATGATCAATTAAAACCTCTACAGGATGTTCAAAATCTCGCTGAAACCCTACGCCCGGAAGTCAAATACGGAGAATTGAATGTAGAAAACTCCAACACCAATCTTAAAATGGCTCAGGCTTCTATCCAACCTACATTGAGTGTCGTGGGAAATATCTCAACCAATTATTCTAACGGAAATGGAAATTATTTCAATCAACTAGGGAACAATTTTTATATGCCTATCGGCCTAAGCCTTGGTATTCCCATTTATAATAACAGGATTTACAAGACCCAGATAGAAAAATCAAAGATTGCTATTGAACAAGCTAATCTCGATCTTCAAAACACTAAAACGGCTCTTAATCAACAGATCGAGCAATCCTACGTTAATCTCCAGAACGCTCTGGCACAATATGATTCTGCCACTAAGCAAATGGACATCAGCAAACAGAGCTACGACATCGTGAATGCACAGATGAAAATAGGCAGTATTGATTACGTACAGCTTCAACAACAGCGATTGCTCTATATCCAGTCTATTCAAAATTATCTGCAGGCCAAATACACTGCAGTTCTCAATAAACAGATTTACGAATTCTATGCAGGTAACCCTATAAATCTAAAATAAACTATGAAAACAAAGAATAAAAAATGGTTGTATTGGGTTGTGGGCGGCATCATTGCCATCGGTGCAGTCTGGTTTTTCTTCATCAGAGAGAAAGAAATAAAAATCCAACTGGAAACAGTGAAACCTGAAATGGGAGAAATATCCAATTCCATTACCGCTACGGGAACTATTCAGCCAGTAGATACTGTTGCTGTAGGTACTCAGGTTTCAGGAATCATTAAAAACATTTATGTAGATTTCAATTCTACCGTGAAAAAGGGGCAGCTTTTGGCTACTTTGGATCCTGACCTACTCAAATTTCAATCTGAGCAATACCAGGCCAATCTACAAAATGCAAAAAGTAACCTTGCGTATAACGAAATTAATATCAATAGACAATCACAGCTTTATAAAGTAGGAGCCATCAGCAAAGCCGACTATGACAATGCTACCAATCAATACAAAATAGCAAAAGCACAAGTAGGTACAGTAACCGCTCAGCTTTCTACTGCAAATAAAAATCTTTCGCTTACGAATATTTATTCTCCGATAGATGGTACGGTTCTCAACAGGAATGTGAGTGAAGGACAAACGGTAGCCTCAAGCTTCAGTACTCCTACTCTATTCAGTATTGCAAAAGATCTGACAAAAATGAGAGTTCGGGCTTCTGTAGATGAAGCAGATATTGGAAATGTAAAAGTGGGACAGAAAGCCACCTTTACGGTAGATGCTTTCCCTGATGAAACATTTGATGGTGAAGTTTCTGAAGTTCGACTCCATCCTACCGTTTCGTCTAATGTCGTGAATTATACAACGATTATTAATGCTGATAATTCTGGTTTAAAATTAAAGCCAGGAATGACAGCAAATATTACAATTTATACGCAAGTTTTGAATAATGTAATGAAGATCCCAGCAGCTGCAACGAGCTTTAGACCAGATAGTCTGGTTATCCAAAAATACAAGGTCAATTCTCCGTTTGCCAATGGAAAAAAACACGAAAAAGGACAATGGAAAAAGCAAGGCATGAAAGGAGCAGACAAGAAAAGTGAAGCTGGAGTATGGGTTATTGCTAAAGATAGTACCATATCCCGTAAAAAAATCAAAACAGGAATGGATAATAACACTGAAATACAAGTAATTTCCGGATTGGATAAAAATGACAATATCATCACTGGTTATAAAGTCTTATCTAAAAAAACATCTGGTGGACAGGCAAAAAGTCCATTCATGCCTCAAAGGAGAGGTGGCGGAAATAATAAAGGCGGCGGTGGCGGTGGCCCTAGACAATAGAAATATCCAATCCATCATTTAAGCTAATAAAACAACCAGCAAAAACAGAAAGTCATGGCAGAAAAAATTCTTGATATCATGGATCTGAAAAGAGAATTCAGGATGGGCGAAGAAATTGTACATGCATTAAAAGGGGTAACTTTTTCTGTAGAAAGAGGAGAATTCGTAACCATTATGGGAAGTAGTGGTTCAGGAAAATCTACCCTGCTTAATGTTCTGGGATGTTTGGATAAACCATCCAGCGGAGATTATATTCTGGATGGTGTAAATATTAAAGAGTTGGATCGTGATGAACTGGCAGTATTACGAAATCAAAAAATAGGTTTTGTATTTCAAGCCTATAATCTTCTTCCCAGAACGACTGCAAGAGAAAATGTAGAACTTCCTCTTCTGTATAATTCTAAAGTTTCCACTGAGGAGCGCCATAAACGATCATTGGAAGCGTTGGCTGCTGTAAAACTGGAAAGCAGGGTTGACCATCTTCCCAATCAAATGTCCGGAGGTCAACAACAAAGAGTCGCCATTGCCCGTGCTTTGGTAAATGAACCGGTCATGATTCTTGCAGATGAAGCCACCGGAAATCTTGATACCAGAACATCGTATGAGATCATGGCACTCATGCAGGATTTACACAAACAGGGGCGTACTATTGTCTTTGTAACCCACGAACCGGATATTGCTACTTTCAGCAGCAGAACAGTAACACTGCGAGACGGAAAAGTAATTAAGGATATTAAAAATGACAATATCAAATCTGCCAGAGAAGCCCTGGATAACCTCCCTGTCAATGATGATTATCAATAGTTCAACTAAAACCCTATTGCAATGAACCTCTCAAACCTCTTCAGAATTGCCTGGAAAGCTCTTTTAAGAAATAAACTTCGTGCATTTTTAACGATGCTCGGGATTATTATTGGTGTTGCTTCGGTAATTGCCATGACAGCGATTGGAGAAGGTTCTAAAAAAAGCATCAGCGACCAGCTTTCTTCAATGGGATCCAATATGATCACCATCCGTCCTTCAAGCAATGTGAATGTTTCAGGAGGAGCAAGAATAGGTGCTACCGGACTACAAACCCTAAAACCTCAGGATGCAGAAGCAATCTCCAAGGGAGCTCCTGATGTTTCATATGTTTCCCCTGCTGTACAAACCAATGGACAATCCATCAATGGCCCCAATAACTGGCCCACACAATTACAAGGAGTGAATGAAGAATACTTTCAGATCAGAGATTGGAATATATCAAGTGGTAATCTTTTCTCCAAAAAAGATGTCACTTCCTCCAATAAAGTATGCCTTTTAGGACAAACCGTTTATACTAATCTATTTCCTAATGGGGAAGATCCTATAGGAAGCATCATAAGATTCAACAAGGTTCCTATGAAAATTATTGGAATTCTTGCCCCAAAAGGCTCTAATGCTTTCGGACAGGATCAGGATGATGTGATTATTGCTCCCTTTAATACTGTTCAGCGAAGATTTTTAGGAATTACTTATGTTCAGACTATTTATGCAGCTTCTACCAATGCAAACACTTCACAGCAGGCTACGGATCAAGTCTCAGAGGTGTTAAGGAAACAACACAAATTGCCCGTTGACGGCAGCAATGATGATTTCAGTGTAAGAACTCAGGCAGAACTTATTTCTACGATGAGTTCTACCAGCCAGCTTCTTACTGTATTGCTTTCGGCGATTGCCGGAATTTCACTTATTGTAGGTGGAATTGGGATTATGAATATCATGTATGTATCGGTCACTGAAAGAACTAAGGAAATTGGGTTAAGAATGTCTATTGGTGCCAGAGGGAAAGATATTTTGTATCAATTTCTAATTGAGGCAGTACTCATCAGTATTACGGGAGGAATTCTCGGGGTTATCCTAGGAATTCTTACTTCAGAACTGGTCACTTTCTTTTTATCATGGCCTACTTTCATTACAGAATCTTCGATCATTATTTCCTTCATTGTTTGCGCTGTTACCGGAGTATTTTTCGGATACTACCCTGCCCTGAAAGCATCAAAACTGGATCCTATTGAGGCATTGAGATATGAATAGTTTTATGTAAATTTGGATAACCTTACTGGTAGTAGATTCGGGTTTCGAGTTTCAGGATAATGAGATACAAAATTTGAAATAGCGCAACTAACAACCAGTAAAAATTAACAAACACCAACACTATATGTCAACCAGTATTTCTTCCAAAACTTTTGATTTCCTAAAGAAACTAAATAAAAACAACAATCGGGAATGGTTCAACGAGAATAAAAACCTGTATACAGAATCTCAGGAAAATGTCATTGCGTTTTTAGATGAGCTGATCAAGGAGATGTCTGAATTTGATGAAGAACTTGCTAAAATCGACAGTAAAAAATCATTGTTCAGAATTTACAGAGATACTCGATTTTCAAAGGATAAATCACCTTATAAAACCAATTTCGGGGCTTCTCTTGGGATGGGAAAAGGAAACCAGAAAGGGGGATATTATCTTCATATTGAACCAGGAAAATCTTTTCTTGCAGGAGGAATCTATATGCCTGAATCTTCCGTATTGAAAGAGGTTCGAAAGGAAATTTCTCTGTATGGCGATGAGTTTCTTAAAATTTTAAACAATAAAGATTTCAAGAAACATTTCCCAGAACTGGATCAGGAAGACAAATTAAAAAAGGTACCTCAAGGTTTTGAAAAAGAAGACTCTATGGCTGAGTATTTAAAGCTCAAGAACTTTATTGTAGTATATTCCCTCAAAGATGAAGAAATTTTAGATAAAAATGCAGTGAAGAATATGAGTAAGATTTTTAAATTTATGAAACCGTTTAATGATTTCCTGAATACTCCTTTTCACTAATTCTAAAAAAACAAGTCACTAAGATCATACCCAGTTCAATTATCAAACAGGGTGATCACGATCTATCTCTTTAAAAAAGCTTTCTACTTGATCATTTTTTAATGCTTCAAAGACCTCCCGTATGTTTTTTAGTATTGTTTCTTCGTTATTTGCTTTCCAGATAAATTCTTCATACGTCTTAAACTTCATTTCTGAATTTTGAACATATTCCATGATATAGTTATCATTTCTCCCCAATGGGCCGTCTATAAAATTAAAATGTTTCTGTAGAAGGTCACAAAACTTTTTCTTGTACTGTTTTTTAATTTTACCACCTGCTCCTTTCCATATTGTCAAGCCAATTTTCCATTCATAGACTAAGGCAATATCATTCCAGCCATTATTAAGATTAAACCTTAGATCATCATTATTAGCTCTATAAAAATGCCAGCCTGAATCAGCTGCCAATTTCCTAAGATTCTCTGCAAAACGATCACTCCAATCTTTAATCAAACCATCTTTATATTGGCACATTTCTATAAAGCTATTCCATTTTTCTTCATTGTTATTGAACTCTTCTTTAAGTCCTTCCATAAAAAATTCGTTTTTAAAACGGGTGTTATCCCAAAATTGTAAATAATCCTCAATATAAAGTTTCAATCGATGCTTTTCATGTAAGGATTCTGCGTTGATACAGTCTCTAAGCCAACTTTTTATATCCTCAAAATAAGTCCAGTTTGTAATGAACCCTTTTTCTTTGTTGAGGATCGAATAGTCAAGATTGATAAAGTCAGGTTTTCGAATCGAAATTTCACAAACAAACTTATCTGTATAACCACTTGTAAGGTAAATGATCCTGCATTTTGACCGATCTTGCGATTTCTCCAGATCACGATCAAAAAAACCATAGATATGTTCATACCAATATCTATACAGCTGGCTATCTTGATCTATAGCTTCATTAGATTTATTTTCAATGACAATACTGATTTTTTCAGAACCGATGATACTGATGGCCTTAATAACAATATCTGCATTTCGATCTTCTGTAGTCACTCTCCATTTGTATTGGTCAATAGGATCATTAAGTTGCAGCCCATTTATCTTTTCTAAAAATTTCTTTAAAAACAACTTTCCTTGTCCATGGGATTCTTCAGGATTAAGAAAAAATGCTAAAAGTTGAGTGTGCTTTGTTTCGGAAATACCAAAAATTGAATGGATAAGGTAAAAAGAATTGAATTCAATTCCTTCTATTTTTTTACGGTTAAAAGTATCTTCAAGAGATTGATAGTATTGTAATAGCTGAATGATTGTTTCAGAGTCCGAGTTTTCCATATTGTATTAGCTGATAACAAAGATAATCCTTTATCAAAATTTTCCTGTATTCTTCCGGATTTTTTAGCAAAACAAAGAGTAAGGGCAATAAAGAAATACCTGACAGCCTTACAACATTCTATCTTACAAGGCGTTTCTGTGACAAATTCAAAATTCATTATGATTCAGCTTCTTATAAAACAGACAACAAAGTCTATCAATTGAAAATCAATCTATTATATTTAACATTTTTTAAGATAAGTTTTACATTTTTCCTTATCTTTGCTGTTCGTCAAAAAGCTAAGGATGTCTTTATACCAAAAAATTGCAGAAAAACTACAATATATAAGTCCGAATTTTTATAAAAAAAGATATTTTAAGAACTTAAACAATCTTAATAAAGATAATTTCTCGGAGCGCAATGTAGAACCGGAACTGGTATGGATCAAGGAATACCTTCCTAAAAATGCTGTAATACTGGACATCGGTGCCAATGTAGGAACTTTCCTCTATCAATTGGAAAATAAATTGGATCATGAGCATATCTATGCTTTCGAACCTAATAAGAAGCTTTACACCAGGCTAAAAAGACTATTCCCTACAATGAGGGTACTTCCTTTGGCTCTTTCTGACGAAAATGCGATAGCGGAATTCAAAGTTCCTATTATCAACGGAAAAACCATTGCTTCCCGTGGAACCTTAAACACTACTTACAAAGAAAAAGGCGAAGAGAAAAGCTATACTGAGAAAGTAAAGGTTATCAAACTGGACGAATGGGCTGCTCTGGAACATTTCACCAGACTGGATTTCATCAAAATTGATGTTGAAGGTAACGAAATAAAGACTCTTGCAGGTGCCAAAGAAACCATTAAACAGTTTCTTCCGACCTTAATGGTTGAGATGGAACAAAGGCACCACCAAACACCGATATGGAATGACATCTCTGAAGTACAAAGCTGGGGATATGAAGTAAAGTACCTAAACAGGAACAGCTTCACTCTAGAAAGCCTTACAGAGGATATTCTTTTACAAAATACAAACGACGAAAAAAATAAAACTCAGTACATTAACAATATTATTTTTATACCTAAAAACCCTTAAAACAACTTTATGAGTGTAGTAGCGAGACAAGGCTTCAAATATTCCATTATTGGCTATATTGGTTTTTTGCTGGGCACAGTTTCCGCAATATTCATTTTCCCTAATGATTTTGAATTTTATGGAAAACTCCGCTATAGTATGCAAACTGCAGAAATGCTTGTCCCTTTTGTGGTTTTTGGAATTTCTTATGCGAATGTAAAGTTTTTTCATTCTTTACAAAAAGATGGTAAAAATCAGAATATGCTTTCGCTATCGCTTGTTACTGTTCTCATCAACTTTCTTATATTTTCTGTCGTCTTTTTTATTCTTCCTTACTTTTATCCAAAGTTCATTCATTCGGAAGCCTGGAAAATTAAAGGAATTATCTTACCTCTTATTTTAGTCTTATCCCTTTGTGCTATTTTCAATAAATACACTTCCAATTATAAAAGAATTGTGGTGTCTAATATCTTTGACAACCTACTGCCTAAAATAGCCAACTTAGGAGCTTTTTGTCTTTTCTTTTACTTCTCTCTGTCACAAAATATCGCCCTCGCCTTCTTCTTCGGAATATTTGCTTTAATGCTGTTTGGGTATATTTATTACACCAATAAGCTTGAGAAGATCCATTTTGATATCAGCACAGATTATTTCAAGAAAAACAACTTCTGGAAAGAGTTTCTAAACTATAGCTTTTTTGGGTTCTTAGGAACATTTGGAAATTACCTGGCCATCAACAGCTTTATGATTGGAGAATTTATGGGAATGGAGGAAAACGGTATTTATTCCGTTTTGTATGCTCTTATTTCTTTGATTTCTATTCCACAATTAGGGTTATTTAATATTTCTGCTCCTATCATTAGCAAACACCTTGCTGATGGTGATATTGAAGGACTTGACAAGTTCCATAAAAAAACATCACTAACTTTATATTTTCTGGGAGCCGTCCTGTTCTCATGTATCATGGTAGGATTCCCTTATCTTACGCAATTTATGCCGAAAAACGGAACAATGCTCAGAGAATATGAACCTGTAGTATGGATCTGGGGATCTGCAGTTTTAATTGATCTAGCAACCGGATTTAACGGGAATATTATTTCTCTTTCAAAATATTACAGATTCAATATTATCGTTATGCTTCTATTAGCAGGATTAACGATTGGACTGAATTATTATTTCATCAAAAATACTTCTCTGAAACTTATCGGAATTGCCATGTCAACAGCAATCTCCCTGATCGTCTTTAATGTTATTAAAATCGCCTTCAATTATATTGTATTTAAGGTATCCCCTTTAACGATTGAAATGATCTTTGTTTCTATTATCTGTACCTTAGCAATTACTGTAGCCATTGTATTGCCTAATTTTGAAAGCAACTTTATCAATCTTATTTACAAGCCTGCTGTAGTGCTGGCATTGATCTTCGTTGGAAATTATTTTACCAAGATTTTCCCAATAGAGGATTATCTGAATATGAGGTTTATTAAGAGTGTTTTTAAAATTAAATAAGCAATTTTAGGATTACTAAAGATAAAGTTTTTACGTCTGAATAAAGACAAGACTGTTAAGCAGCTCTTCCAGTCTTCTTTGTACGCTAGTTTTACTATATTGATTTTGAAAATCAAAGTGAATCTGTGAAGCCTCGTTTAACTGTTCAAAAATATTTTCTTTTTCCGACAGGATAAAGCTAAGTTTTGATGGATAATTTTCAGGAAAAACAGCCAGTTTTCCATAAGCAATAGAATCTCCTAGATTTCCGGTCATTTTAGTTTTCCCATAGGTTTCTTTTATACTGAAAAATTCGGTTTCCTGCTGAATCGGGCACCAAAGAACATCTGCTTTTTGCATCCATTTCTCAAAATCTCCGACAGAAACTCTTTCAGGAAAATAAGTAATGGAAATATTTTCCGGTAAGTTTGAAAATAAATGTTCAAGTTGTCTTAATTCATTATCCTTCGCTTTTCCAAGAAAAACAAATTCAGATTTTTGATCTGTTTTAATCTCCTTAATCGTTTTGAAAATATGATCATAATCCCTCCTCTTCTGTGAAACTCCTCCTGGAATCACAATGATTAAATTTTCATTTTTATCTTTATCAAAATCCCTTGTATAAAAGAGAGGTAAAAATTGATATTGATCGGAAACCAATGCCTCATCCAATACAACAAGAGCTTTTGAATTCTGATATACTTTTGTTGCATATAACAATCCTTCCTTCCACCACAATTTCATTCGGTAAATAATATCACCTTTGAATACACTCTTTATTAAGTTTAATTTTGAAGCTTTGGTAAAATTGAGATTATGAGTAATAACAGTAGTATTATACCTACTTGTTATGGCTAAGAATGTATTGAAAAAACGATGAACTGTTCCAATAATAACAAGGTCATATTGTTCAGCCTTCAATTGATCTAAAATCATAGAACTGTCAGACAGGAAAACATTCGCTCCTATTTCATTCACCTGATCTTTGATCCTTTTTGAAAAATAATAATCTACACTGAAATGTTGTGAACCTTCCATGATATTCATGAAAGCTTGTGCTATTTCTGCGTGGGTATCTATTTCGATGTAGGCAATTTTTTTCACTGACCTATTGGGATTGTTTTTAGATTTCGGCTAAAGCCGATTGAATTTTTATTTTGTATCAAACGGACTAAAGTCCGTTTCTATTAATGTTTATATTCGTTTACATCATTATATTTTCAGCCATTTCTTTTTCAACATTTTCCAACGTTGATCATTGACTGCTTTTTGCTCTTCTTTTGTAATTTTAAGTTCTAATTTTTGGGATTTACAGCCTTCATAGGACTTTATAATATCAAAGAAAAATGATGGGGATTTACTCTTCATCGCTTCCTTTGAGGCAGCAATATAAGCCAAGAATCTGCTTAATCCTAAAAAATAGAAATAACGGCCGTAATAATCTGCCGGTCTTATGGTATAATCAGCTCCTTTTACTTTGATAAGCTTTACATGAAGTTCAGGTAAAACAATCTCCTTCCATCCTAAATGTTCCAACAAAATAGAATCAATATTATCCCATCCTAATGTTTCTCTTAAACCTCCCATCTGAACAAAACATTCTTTTCGGTAGGCTTTCATAGGCCCTCTGACATGGTGTTTATTGGAATTTCCTTCATACACCCAATTTCCTTCTTTTTCCACATAAAGCAATCCTCCAACCAATCCATATTCAGGATTATGGACAAACGCTCGTTCTACGGTTTCCAGATAATTTTCAGGGAGGATAATATCTGCATCAAATTTACAGATGATATCAAAATCACCTACAGATTGTGTCTGTAAACCATTTTTAAAGGCATGCACCACCTTTGAGCCAGGCTGATGTTCTGACTTTTGAAGATTTATCGTTTCAAAACGGGAATCAGTCTCTGTATATTTTCTGATCACTTCAGGAGTACGATCTGTGGACCCGTCATTAACGACGACCACTTTAAAACCCTTATCAGTTTGCCGCTGTAAGGAATCGAGAGTGAATGAGAGGTTCTGCTCTTCGTTATGCGCAGGAATAATAATTAAAAACCTCACGGAGTAATGTATAAGTAATGAATAATAAGTGATAAGCAATGAAAAACATGGCTTACCACTTATTGTTTTATTTTATTTATTATGCGGTTTAAGCATATTTTTAGGATCAAGGATTTCATCCAGTTTTTCTTGTGAAAGAATTCCTCTTTCTAAAACAAGATTGTATACGCTTTTTCCTGTTTCTAATGCATCTTTTGCAATCTGTGTCGATTGTTTGTAACCGATATAAGGGTTCAATGCTGTCACAATTCCGATGCTGTGCTTTACCATATTCAGACAAACTTCTTTATTGGCTGTAATACCTACTACACATTTATCACGAAGAGTATCTAATGCATTGCAAAGGAAGTTGATATTTTCCATAATAGCATGAGAAAGTACCGGTTCCATCACATTAAGTTGTAATTGCCCTGCTTCTGCAGCAAAAGTTACCGTTAAATCATTTCCGATTACCTTAAAACAAACCTGGTTAACCACCTCAGGAATAACAGGATTTACTTTCCCTGGCATAATAGATGATCCCGGCTGCATTGGCGGAAGATTGATTTCAAAAAGCCCAGCTCTTGGCCCTGATGAAAGTAATCTTAAATCATTACATATTTTTGATAATTTTACAGCAAGACGTTTCATTGCTGAAGAATAGATCACATAAGATCCTGTATCCGGTGTAGCTTCTACAAGGTCTGGTGCCGAAATAATAGGAAATCCTGTAATCTGAGCCAGATTTTTAGCACAAAGGGTTGCATATCCAACCGGAGCATTCAGTCCCGTTCCAATAGCTGTTGCTCCCATATTTACTTCCACAAAAAGGCTGGCATTATTATCTAGCTTAGAGATATCTTCTTCCAATGTAGCTGCATAAGCCTCGAATTCCTGGCCTAATGTCATAGGAACAGCATCTTGAAGCTGTGTACGTCCCATTTTGATGACATCCTGGAACTCCTGCCCTTTCGCACGGAAAGCTTCAATAATTTTCTTTAATCTTTCTACCAATCCGATGTTCATATGCAATAATCCCATTTTGATGGCTGTAGGATAAGCATCATTGGTTGATTGCGAAAGGTTAATATGGTCATTTGGTGAACAGAATTCGTATTCGCCTTTATTTTTTCCTAGTTTCTCCAGTACGATATTAGCAATTACTTCATTTGCATTCATGTTGATTGAAGTTCCTGCTCCGCCCTGGATCATATCTACCGGAAATTGCTCATGGTATTTCCCTGCTACAATCTCATCGCATGCTTCTGCTATCTTGAAATATAGGGTCTCATCAAGAAGTCCTAATTCATAATTGGTTTTTGCGGCGGCTTTTTTTACGAAAGCCAGTCCTTTAATAAAATCCGGGTATGAAGACAATAGCTGTCCCGAAATCTTGAAGTTGTTGATTGCTCGTTGTGTCTGCACTCCATAATAAGCGTCTAATGGCACGTTTAATTCGCCTAATAGATCACTCTCTTTTCTGAAATTTTCCATTACAGATATTTTACTGTTTTTGATCGTTTAAAGATAGCAAAAACGCATCGAATCGATGCGTTTTAATTTGAATTATTTTACTGAATATTTTAAGTTCAAAGCTTGCAGTATTGCCCATGTTTCGGCATCCATAATTCCGTCATAATTTTGAGGACGGAAATGATACTGAAGAGCTTCAATAGTCTTCTTGGTAGCATCATCCCATTTTCCGCTCAGTTCTATTCCGTAACCAAATTTTTGCAATGCAGTCTGTATTGTAAAAATAAAGGTTGTATCACTGTATTTTGCAGGAAGCTCAGTTTGTGCAAGGTCAAAATAATTTTGTTTTGCCGATTCGTCATACCACATTCCTATTTGGTATTCATCATACAGCCTTTTCCATGGAAACATAGGCCCCGGATCTTGCTTTCTTGTAGGAGCAATATCTGCATGTCCAATTACGTTGGTTGCAGGAATCTGATATCTGGTAACAATATCTTTTGCTAATGCTGCTACTTTTCTTATCTGTGCATCACTAAAAGGAACGAAAACTCTTTTTCCGGTAGCATCAGTAGTAAACCCGGGATTTACAATTTCAATTCCTATAGAAGTATCATTAATATTCTTATCTGCTCTCCACGAACTTACTCCGGCATGATACGCTCTCTTATTTTCATCTACCAATTGATAGATTTCATTATCTCCGGTATTGTTAACCAAATAATGAGCACTTACACCGGGTTGAGTAAGAACAGTGATAGACTTGTCATCAGGAAGCACTGTATAATGCATAATCAGATAACGTTGTCTGAAGTTTTGAGCCATGGCTGGAAAATAAGTCTTCACTACTTTATACCCTATAGGTTTAGCAGATACTATAGAACCATAACTTGCCGTGTTATCATTTTTTGCCGGGTCTGCTATATTAGTAGTAAAAAAGTCTACTCCATGATCACTTACAACTTTTGGTTTTGAAACTTCCGGAGCGGGAGTCTTCACTGCAGTTTTTGGCTGTGCCACTGGGGTTTTCGGTTGGTACGTATTTTTTTTCACATTTTTTTGGGAAGTACATGAAAAAACTAAAGTGCTTAATCCGATGATATATAATGTCTTACGCATCAGTTTGGTTTTTTATCAATTTATTACTTCAAAAATACACAAAAATTTCTTGAAATTTATTTGGTAAATAAAGAAATCTGTTCTATATTTGCACTCGCAATAACGGAACAACGATCATTAAAAAATAAACAAAAAGGAGGGTTGCCGGAGTGGTTAACGGAGCAGTTTGCTAAACTGTCGACGCGAAAGTGTCGCAAGGGTTCGAATCCCTTACCCTCCGCTCTCTTATATATTCGGGGCGTAGCGTAGTCCGGTCATCGCGCCTGGTTTGGGACCAGGAGGTCGCAGGTTCGAATCCTGCCGCCCCGACTTTTTTAATGTGCTTATTACTAAGCAAAAATCAACTTCTAAGGGTGCGTAGCTCAGCTGGATAGAGCATCTGCCTTCTAAGCAGACGGTCAAAGGTTCGAATCCTTTCGCGCTCACAAAAAACCTCATCATTTTTATGGTGAGGTTTTTTGTTTATTACTACACTACAACAAACAATAGTTTTCATATATTAGCTCGATGTGCTATTGCTATATACTTTATTCTGAAACGATTGATAAATATTATATTGGGCATTCTTGTGAAGATTTGCAGGAAAGGCTCAGAAAGCACCTATCAAACCACAAAGGATTTACCTCTAAAATAAAAATTGGAGTATAATAAATTTCAAATATCATTTTAAGCCTTAAATTACCTTTTTATTATAGCTATTCTTTTCATCATCTAAGGCGGTTAAAATTTGTTAATTTTAATTGTAGTGTAATAATTAATTTCAAATTTGTACTACAACATAAAATATTATTGACATGAAAAATTTAAAAAAACTTCAAAAAGCAGAATTAAAAGCCATTGTTGGAGGTGGGAATTGTATCAGATTATGTTTTGTAAATGACAAATTAACCTGTGTTCCCTATAAATCATGTGGTGATCTCGGACTCGAACCATAAAAAGAGCTTGAATACCCCCTGTAAACATCTCAGTAAGGACAAATCTGATCGTAACAGATCTGTCCTTACTCATTACATACAATCAATCATTATTCTGACTTATAAACAAGTCCCATTATTTAAACAATGTATAATTACCAGTAGTTTCATTTTTCTTTATTACATACCCCTCAGCCAGTTCAAGAACCCAACCATCACCTGATATTTTTTTCCCTTCCATTTGAACAGGGTTAGATATTGAAATCTTATCCCAATTTGAACTCATTAATGCCCCATTTTCAACGGTCAAGACTCCCCATTTATCCGTAACTCTGATAGTAGGATATACTGTTCCTTTATTTTCAATAGGTACTATATTCCTTGGATCAAAAGAAACATTCATCTTTTCAAATTTTATTTCAAAATGAGGGCTCTCTATAAATTTGAGTTTGTATTCAGCAATAATCTTTTTTGTTTTCTCTTCTCTCTGAACTTCTTCTTCAATGATTGTATTTCCTTTGTAATGATCCGATATCTCTTTTACAACAGCATTTACATTATTAGGAATAATAATATTGAATCCTTTGATAAAATAATCAGTCAGGTCTGTTTTTGCCGTATTTTTTTTATTCCAGTTTCTATCCTTATTATGGAGCAAATACCCATAAACAGGAACGGTATGATAGGCAAATGACCGTACAAATGTTGCATTATTAAAAAAGTCATCAATCCCGTTGGCTAAAAAAGTAACTGTCTGGGCTTTATTTCTACCACTCACTATAACTCCAGTAAACTCTGCAATCCCTTCATTAAGTTCCAGAAGATTTTCATGGGAAGCAGAGCCTTTGTAAATACTATGGCGGTATTTTCTAAAGGTAAGTGCATTGGTAAGATGTTTTTTCAACTCCTTTTCCGAATCTGATTTTACTGCTTTTTTCAAAGCTTCCAGCTCTAAACGAAGATAAATTCTTCCTTCTTTCTGATCAAGATGACTACTCTCTACATTGTTTAATTCAAAGCCTAACAATGGCTGTAAACGATGAAATGATTCATGAGCCAACAAACCAATCCTATCATATTTATTTTGAGGAAGCGGAAGCATAATCATTGCCCATTTTTTCCCATTCCAATTCAGGGCTGTATTGGCCATATTAATATCATTAGGAAGAACCTCCATTTTATCGGATTCATTAGTGAAGAACTCTCTGGTTTTAGGATCAATTAAGATCATTGCTCCATACAAGTCCTGATCCCAAAGTTCAATATTCTTCGTAGATGCAGTCTTTATTTCATTAAAATAAACAGAAATACTATCGTAAGAAATTTTATTTTTTTGTCCGTTTATATTTTGAATAAACAACACAAACAACAATAGTAAAATAGTGGATTTCTTCATGATTAAATAGTTTATCAGCATCCATTTTTCATATCTATCTTAAACGATCAACAACAAATAAGAAGTAGAGAATGTGAACATTACAAATATAGCCATTTAGATTCCTTAGCAAACTCTGCATAAAAAAAGTCTTGAAAATATTATTTCAAGACCTCTATTATTTTAAGCTACTCCTTTTATTTTCATCTGAGTTTTAGAAGCTGCCTCTTTTTTATTTTTCGATTCTTCCCTTTTCATTTTGCGGTATTCCCAGGGAGCAACAGCATGAATATCCTGCCAAAGTCCAATCTTATTCTGCTGAGCTTTCTCCTGCAGTTTCCCTAAAGAATCATCCTTAGAATAGGAAAAGTACCACCATCCCATTCCTTGTTTTATCAGCTCTTTTGAGAGGTATTTATCTTTATCATAATACACCTTAGCAATGGAACGTCCATAGCGATCTGTACTGGTTTCAGTAAATTTTACTGTTTTCCCAAACACTTGACTGGATGTGAATTGTTTGGCATTTTTTCCGAAGGCCTGCCCACTTTCCGGACAATCTACTTCTGCCAATCTTAGTTTCTTTTGTATATTGCCTTTTAAAAGCACTGTAATGGTATCTCCATCTGAAATTTTGATTACTTTTCCGCTTGTTTGTGAAAACAGGATTGCCGGAAAAAGCAAGCTCATCAACATTAATCGTTTCATGCCGCAAATATAGGGATTAAGGAGAAATAAAGGAAGCTGGAGGATGGAAGCAGAAAGTTAATGAACCCTGAAAATAAAGTTCAAACCTATTCTCCTGTTTTTATTACGTAGGATTAAATGTATTAAAATAACAAATCAAAGATTCTAATGCTATTATTTTTTAACCAAACCCTGTAATCCACAATAAATTATTTACAACAAACCTATCCACTATAAAATCATTGGGATAATTTTTAAATCCATCTTTCTTTTTACAATGATCAACAACCTCATTTGCCCGATGTTCATCTAAAAAGACTCCAACAATCCTCTCATCGTCTAAAAAAGTATGAATAGTATAGGTATGACTCACTTGAAAAATATATTGTAAGTTCAATTCTTTTATTGATTTACTGCTCTCACTAATTACATCTTCTTTGTTTAAATAATCCCTTCCAATTTCTCCTACAATACTATTAAATCCATTTTGCCAATGAATTTTATTTAATTCATATTTCCTTACAATAACTCCTTCAGGATAAGTTCTAAATCCTGGGAGAGTTAACGCTTTTTCTTTTGCTTTTTCAAGCAGTTCCATATCATCAAAATACCCAAGAAATTTACAAGCGGTATGCGTTTCATCGGTATAAATATGCTCCAGTGCATATACAAAGTAATTCATAGTATTTATTTTATTGAAAAGGGATCAATTATTTAAATAAAGCATGAGGCAGCTTTACAAATATCTGCATTATTACAAAAATAAAATTTTTATATTTTCTCCTAAAAGTTTTATCAAGATATTCCCACTCTCTAGAATTGATTGATAATATTAGTATTTTAAATTCAAAATATAACTTTTCAATTGCTCTTTATAAGCATCTATGGCAATTCCTTGAATGGATGGAAAATTGTGTGATCTTGCATCGAAATAATAAGCTACTTTTTCTAAAAACTCATCTTCATTCTTTTCTAAATATGAAGTCACTTCATCTAAGAAGATAGGATCAATATATTCTTCCGGCCCTTTTACATAAAATTCGTTGTTGACCTCATCATTTTGAAACGCTTTTTCCAAAGCGGGAAGATATATTTTATAAAAATCCTGAGTTTTCATATTTCTAATTAAAAAAAATTGTAAGGTTAAAATTCGCGAACAAGTCACAAAGCCCTAAAAAAATGTAAAAATTTTCAGACAACCTAAATCCATGGTTATTAATCAAGTAAAGTTAACAAAAAAGTTTCCCGAAAATTTAATTAAAAATTATCCTAGAATTTATTTTTTTATTTCAAAAAGTATTGTACCTTTGCAACCGCAAAAACGAAATAAAATTCGTTGATGATGACCTTTAATCGGGGCGTAGCGTAGTCCGGTCATCGCGCCTGGTTTGGGACCAGGAGGTCGCAGGTTCGAATCCTGCCGCCCCGACTTTTAAGAATTTCAAGGGTGCGTAGCTCAGCTGGATAGAGCATCTGCCTTCTAAGCAGACGGTCAAAGGTTCGAATCCTTTCGCGCTCACAAAAGTAACACTTTTAAAGTGAGACTATTTATTCAAATTTTGAAGGCTTTTTAAAATTTGAATTATGAAGTAAAATTCACTAAGGATGACATCTCGGGGCGTAGCGTAGTCCGGTCATCGCGCCTGGTTTGGGACCAGGAGGTCGCAGGTTCGAATCCTGCCGCCCCGACTTTTAAAAATTTCAAGGGTGCGTAGCTCAGCTGGATAGAGCATCTGCCTTCTAAGCAGACGGTCAAAGGTTCGAATCCTTTCGCGCTCACTTGAGGGGATAAAGTAGAAAAATCTAACTTTGTCCCTTTTTTTTTGGTACAGCTTCTTATTAATCAATTTAATATTTTGTATTTATGTTAGGAGGCCAATGCAAATCCAGATTACAGCAGATGGTTTAAGTATTGGTTTTTATTGGAAACTTGTGTCTGAAAACCATTCAAATGAGGAAAGAATTTCATCCTCCAAAAAGCCTGAAACTATTGTCAATTTTGTCTTATATTCTTTTTGAAAGATGTTTGTATATTTTGATTTTTTTGTAACTTTAAGAAAAACATAAATATATGAGAGTTGACATTTGGTACGACGTTATCTGCCCGTACTGCTACATTGGCCAGGAGAATTTCCGCAAAGGCCTAGAAGAATTTCCGCATCGTAACGAAGTTGAGGTACACTTGCACAGCTTCGAGTTAGCGCCTCAGCTTTCAGGAGAGGCACAACCCACTCCACAAGTAATTGCCAAACGCTATGGCACTACCGAAGCGAAAGCCTCTGAAACCTATCGTAATATAGGTGAACACGCAAAGTCAGCAGGTCTGCCATTTGACCACACCCAAATGCGTACCGGCAACACATTCGACGCACACAGGCTCATTCACTTCGCAGCTCAATATGGCAAAGAAGAACAACTAAGCCACGCACTTATGAAAGGCTATTTTGCCGAAGGTGAGGCTATGAATGACAGGGCGGCGCTTACAAAGATTGCAGACCAGGTGGGGCTTCCTACTGATAAAGTAAAGGAGGTACTCAGCTCAAATGAATACGCTGATGCTGTTCGCAAAGACGAGAAAGCCGCTGCTGAACATGGTGCAACCGGTGTACCGTTCTTCATTTTCGATAATCGCTACTCTGCCTCCGGAGCACAGCCACCTGAATATTTCACTGGTGTGCTCACCCAAGTTTGGAACGAAACCCAAGGCAAGTAACCTATCATTCGAGGTTATTAGATTTTACGAATCCGGGGTTGCCTGTATAGGTCTAATGCTAAAAAAACCTGTATAAAAAAATTAGCAGGAAATATATTCTGAAAACGGGTGCATGAAGCTATGATGGCTGATGAAGACTTAGTTTGGAAGCTGCTCGCTTGGCATGAAGGAGTGCAGCAGCATCCTTACTTCTATACAAAAGAATAACAGAAAGCCCGTACCTTGCATTTCTGTACCTTGCAGTAGTAGTGAATACAAAATGCAGGAGACACGTCTAAAAAAAACAATTATATCAGAACGATTAAGACGATGATGGAATAATTAGTATGTAAATCATCAACATCTTTGTATGGTTAAGTATTGACTAGTTTAACTAATGGTTCTCTCATATAGTTGAAAAAACTATTATAGACATACAAATATCCTCTTCCACTTTGTAATTGAATTCCTACTAAGGTTGAATTTCTCTGCCAATTGGCTGTTATTAAGATTGTGTTTTTTCTGGTAACCTAACATCTGAAGAATATCAGATTTTGAATAGGAACGATGTTTTCCATTTCCGGTTAATTCTTTATTTGAAGTGCCAAAAACCATTTGGTTCAGCTTCTGAACATCCAGAGCACTCAGGTGATTTTTATTCAACAGGGATTTGCACCTATCCATTTTTTCTGGAAATTTCAATTCCAGAATATCCATATAGATTTGTTTATAATCGGGGGTTAATTTTCCTCTGTATTGTATTTGTTTATCCATTTGTATAAAGTGGTTTTAGGTATTCTGTAACGTTTCATAATCTCAATTCGGGACATTTCTCCCTTATGTACCTGTTCCAATATGAAGTCAATAATCTCTTGTGTGTAAATATTTTTACGAAACTGTGGCAATGAAATTTTCTTTGAGCCCTGTTGGGTTTCCGAGGGACTATGTGGTGCGTACAATATCATGTGCTGGGAATAAATTCTGAAGAAGTCATATTCCAGTAGCTTACTCCATTTCAACAATGCTTCAGTATCCATACTTTTTGCCTTGTACATTTTTTCTATATCTTCTTCGGAGGATTTAAAAAAATTACAAATACGAGGTAGCTCTATCCTGCGTTCTGTAACCAGAGTTTCTATCATTTCCCCTATGTGGATGTTTTTAAAATTCATTATATTAACTATTTTAGATGGGAAATTTGAGATAGGAGATTTAAAAATTTGAGGCATATTCTTCATCCCTGACATTAACTATTCACTGGTATCTCCTACCCCTCCCCTCCTTTTGTAATATATTTTGAGAGTACCATCTTTTAGTATAAACGATCATGTAATCGGCCAGTACCCAAAATAATGTAGCTTTACTTGTAAAAATTACTTCCAATAACTCCACAGCTGACCATCAAATACTGCTAAGCTCTTGCTTACGGTGTCGTAACATATCATTCCCGGATATGGACTTTTCACAGTGGTATGCGGATTGGCTATTTTGGGAAGTATCATTGCCTTATTCGCAGATTCCAGCACCAATACACCTTTTGCAGTAGTAGAAGAAGCTCCTATGATTACTCCGTTTCCGCTCTCTGCCGAGGTGTTGGCCATGATTTTGGAAGAATATCCCATGTCTGAAAGGGCAACCCATGAATTTTTCTCATACATCTTAACCTTCTTGTCCGATTTGTCGAACAGGAAAGTCCCATTATTATTGGTAGTTGTTGATGCTAATGCATTGGTAACATTGTCTACTGCGGGAAGGATAATTCCGTTGGTACTGGTTGGCGTAGTATTAAAATCAAGAACGGTAGTGGTGCCTTCTACACTTTGCTTTCCCCCTATGGAAACCTGTGCCGCAGCGAAAGATGTCATACAAAGTGTTATTATTAGTATTACGTTTTTCATTGTTTTACTTACTTATAATTATTGATTGTCTTTTTAAACCCGACAAAATTTCTGAAATCTGCCGGGTTTAATTTATTTTATTAGTATTCCGGGGCTCTTGTATGAAAGTCTTCCGCTAATCATTACATCCTCTTCGGATACATCTCCAAACTGTACCGTTGTACAGACTTACACAATCTGCATCGATGTCATAGATAAGCATCCCTTCTTTAGGATCTGTAATCATTGAGGCATTCTGCACCCTGGTAATCACAAAGCCGGAAGTTTTAGATTCTAAAGCGATAAAGCCATTGGGAATGTTCTCCGGCCATCCACTCTGCTTTTGAAGGTTTGTAATCCCGACCTTGGTAGGTGAACCCATGGAGGTGAAATCTCCCGGTTTTGTACAATGCCCTGTTATATTGATGGTTACTGTTGCTACTGAAGGTGCACCGGTACAGGTTGAATTTACCGTATAATTAAAGGTATAAGTCCCACTCAGCACATTTTGTGCGTTCCAGATATAATCGGAAAGCTGCCCACTGGCGGGAATGGTGGTTTCCGTCCAAATTCCTGAATTATCATATGGCCCCGTTAAATAATTGAATAAATTAATGGGTGCTGTAATGGTACTGATGTCTATTGTTACGGTTTGCCCAGTTCCAGCATTTGGTGGAGTGCCATCTGGTTTTATCGTATAATATAAAGTTTTATCTAAACAGGTTCCCGGCAGTGAAACTTTCACACTGTAAATTCCCGCTTCGGTTGTCGGGTCATAAGAAGGAAAATTGAGCGTGTTGTAGCCTGTTCCATTAGCTCCCGGAATGGCAACACCGTTTTTGTACCACTGATAGGTGAGAAAGTTATACCCCTCAATATACAATTTACCCGGCTGACCCGCACAAAATGATGTTCCCTGTATTACAGGCAATTTCTCCAGTGCTACGACGAAGAATGTCACTACTTTCTGGCGACCACAGCTATCTGAAATCCTTACCTTATATTTGCCGGGCTGCAGACTTGTAAATACAGGACTGGACTGTGGTGATGCCGGGCTTACAAAGGCAACACCATCTTTCTCGATAATTTGATAAGAAAGATTTACTCCGGCTGCGTCTATTATCAGATTGTTTGTACCGTCGATACAGGTAATTACAATGAAATTGTTTACGGTAATATCAGCAGCATTCACGTCAAACTCCTCCATTACTGTCTGGCAGGCTTGGTAAGGAGCTGTTATAATAATCGGGAAGCCGTTTTCTATACCGTTCAGCCACGATCTGTGTTCCAAAATCACGCGGTAATGCCCGCTTCCGGTTACCGCTATATTGCCGGTTGAAGAAAAAGTATTTACACCGGATCCAACATTTCCGGGTACAGGAGTGAGTGCAAGTGCCTTATCAGTACCAAAAATTTCTGTACCGTTTGTATACAGACGTGTGGGGTCTTGCGGATACCCCCATTTCCCGGTTGCCGGAAAATACTGCTGAAGATACAGTACAGGTGTATTGTAATTTGAGGTAATAGTAGAATTCAGGCTTACTCCGTTGCAGGTAAGTGTTTTATTTGTTGCATAATTTTGTAGGATAGTACCCGTTACCGTAAGGGTTGCCGTTTTTATGGTATTGCCCTCGCATGCGTCAGTATACTGGAAGGTATAGGTTCCCGCAGGGAGTGCATTGGCATACACCCTTCCTATATTATCTGTAAATGTGCCGTTGTATATCCAGCTGTCTGCATTGTAAGGCAATGTGGTATTATACATCGTCATAAATACTTGTGGAGCAGCAATAATACTGAAAGAAGTAAGTTTACTTTTAATATTGGCTGCGGGGGCACCATCAAAAACACCGAATGATACAGTTGAGCTTCCCGGTGTACAGGCTCCCCAATCTGCTAATTTTTGTAATTGCCAGTCTGGTGGTGTCTGTTGGGTTGTTTTTGTTACGGTATGCCCACATTCGTCTGTAATTGTAACAGTATATAGCCCTGCCGGTACATTCGGAAGCTGGATGTTGTTAAAATCACTGAAATATCCTTCACCCGCCGAGTTGAAATTAGAATTGTACTGGGAAGCATCAAATCCCGGAACATTTGAAGTAATTGTTACCTTGTACCCGTTAGTTCCCGGATAGAATGCTTCAATTCTACTAATACTCAGGTTAAACTGAGTTTTGCAGGTATTGGCAATCGGCAATAAGCCAAGATCGAAATAAGGGAAATTCAATCCGTAATTCGACTGGAAATTTTTGGTAAAAATAAACGGGCAGCTATCCGTTACGGTCATCGTAAAGCTATTATCCTGCCCTGTATAAAATGGTATATCTACAAAAAAATCTCCTGCTTCTGTGGCATTATGAAGGACAACCGTCTGAGAATCGGGGAAATTGTTCAGCTGAATTTTAACCGTTATTGGGTAACGGGCATTCGATATACTTACCAGGTTTCCATTTTTAAATAATCGAAGCTGTAAATTAAGTCTTTTCGTAGTACAGCTGACTAAGCGGGTTCCTGTTTTTATCCAAAGATCATAGGTATAGGCAGGTGCATTTATCACATACGTCCCAATTTGCTGGTTTCCGCACAAATCTTTCACACTTACCGTATAGCTGCCGTTAGGCAGAACCGTGCTAAAGCTGTAGGATGTGGCATTGGTGGAAGGGCTGGTTTCCAACACATTGCTGTTAGAGTCCAGTAATGTATAGGTGTATGGGCCATAGCTGCTTTGTGTGAGCGTGGCGGTAAGCGTTTTTTCTGCACACTGATCCGCAGCAACGGATACTACCATGTTTCTCTTCTGGTCGCCAATGGTAAAAGTTGTGGTTACTATTTTTGTATTGCTGCCGTCTGTTTCGGTGGTTTCCACGCGGTAGGTACCTGCAGTAAAGCCTGAAATCGCCCAATTGAAATTGGCAGTAGCAGCAGTGGTGTTCTGCGGGTTTCCGCCACTGAGGTTGGTGGTAAAAATATTACCCGAAGTTCCGTTATAGATCTTGAAGGTAAACTGGCTTGTGCCGGCATTGGCCCCTGTAATGTTAATGCTGATAGCCCCGTTTCCTGCACAGGTTTCGGCAGTAGTAGTAACTGATTGATTAAAGTTGCTTGCAAAGAGAAAACAACCGATCAACAGAAACAGTATTCCAAGCATTTTTTTCATGTAGTTAGAATGGCTGGGTTGATTCATTGTGTTTAGTTTTTTTTTATTCTATTATGATTAAATCATTAGCTGTTCAATCTTCTCAGGGCAATGACAGAAGAAATAAACATTGTTTTCATTTTGTGATATTGTTTTTTTATTAAATAATTGATATTGATTTTTTCTTTTATTGGGTAATACCTGTCCACTCTGTACCATCACTTTGTAAAGTGATTGATGTTCCTGTTACGCTATAATAGGTTCCATTACTACTTATACTCACACCCTTAACTTTTAATGCGGCATTTCCGTGCGTCCAAACGTAGCCGCCCCCTATTTCAATATCATAGTTAAATTTTACACCACCATTATCCTCCATATTTTGAATTATATATATCCTTCCTGCACAAGTTGCTGGATCAGGTAACGTAAGGGCAGCCTCTGCAACTCCTGTGTGCCGCGTCAATATCTTATAATCAGTATCTGTAATTGTATAATCTGCTGTAACAGCTTTAATGGGAAGTGATATGGATCCGCCAACTTGTAATGTGGAATTAGGTAAAGTACTCCCCGTATTGATTCCTATTTTTTTTGTTACTGCCGCTGCTGAATTATTAGTTACACCGGTTCCCGTAATAATGTTTCCTATATTGATCTCCCCGCTGGAAGTTGGGGTGGTACCTGTAGCGTAATGACCTATAAATATATTATGATCTCCGCTTGTGACATTACTTGCAGCCGATACCCCTATAAATACATTCTGACTGCCACTTTTTAAGCCATTCCCCGTATAAGAGCCTAATGCAATATTGTCTGTCCCGTTATTCAGGAGGTCTAATGTGGTAAGTCCCATTGCTATATTACCAGAAAGTACATCCGTGCCTGCAGATGTCTTAGACTGGGACATTGCATTAGGTCCGATAGCAATATTAAATGCTCCTTTGTTTAATTGCGACAAAGCACTGATTCCTAACGCAGTATTGTTCCTCATTGTTGACAATGTGTTAGGATTACCGGTAGCACTTCCCATCGCATTAACTCCCACCGCAGTATTCCAAGCACCTCCAACCAGATTTTTCATGGCACCGGCACCAACTGCTACGTTTGCCGTCTGAAACGAACCGGAAACCGTACCAAGTGAGCTCATTGCCTCATAACCTATTGCTGTATTGTTGTTGTTTGTGGTAACCGAATTGGCACTATTATAAGCGGGTCCCGCTACCAGTGCATTATATCCGAAAGCAGTATTCTGTTTTGTATTCAGGTAATCCATATATCCACTCTGCACATTGTTTATTTTAAACATCAGCTCTTGTGCATCAGTAGTACCAATAAAATTAGTACCTACCTGTGTCCCAGAATTTCCCATAGTGCGCCAATTATCCGAAGCCGACATATTAATCTTCTGCCATAAAGTTCCATCAAAGTAATAATAACCTATAGTTGTAATATTAGTCCTCGGACTATTCGTATTACCACCGGATATATCGGTAATATACACTAAAGCTCCTTCCTGACCAGAACCATATGGTGCTGTATTTGCGCTCAGTTCTGCCCTGGTAACATGGGGTGCCTGTAATCCAATCAACTGGGTATTATCCGTAATATTCCCGGAGGCATCTCTTTTTGCACTAATATCCATTGTAGTTTGAGGTGTCGGAGTGTTTACACCTATCTGACCGCAAACTCCCATCCACCCTAAAGAGGCAATAGCGGCCGAAATAATTTTTGTTTTCATTTGTAATATTGTTTTTTTCAATAATCTTCATAATCAAGATTTAGGATAGGACTCTTTCTAGATCTCCATTATCATCTACTTTCAGTCCGCCATCATTACTCCTGCCTCTTCTCTATATTTTATGAATAGGTTTATCTTCCTGTAACCACAAACGTAAAGGGCCTATTGGATAATCCTCCATTACTATTTCCTGTTTTAATGCGAAGAATAGTATTGGATATAAAGGTAAGCTGGGTGTTATCATTGGTCAGAAGCCTGGTTCCGGGAAATCGGGAATCAGGATATCCACCATTAGGTATAGATCCCCCCGAATTCCCGTAAGCATCCAATATGTTACTACTAAAGCCGTAGATTTCTGTAAATGGAGTCTCAAACTGTATATCAAATATGCCATTTCCCGGGTTTGATATTTTATAGCCAGTACCTGTAATGGAATCTATCCCCCCTCTTGTGGCCTGAACTTGAAGACTACCTACAGAATATTGACCATTTGTATTATTGGTAATAATTCTGTTATTAGGAATATAGGTGTCCGCATTCACTGAATTAGCTGTGCTGTCAAATCTGACATATACTGCACCTCCTATATACCGAGAGGCATCGGTAGCAGACGCAACGGCTTTCAAAGGATTCCAAATCGCACCGTCAAAGTAATAATATCCTGGGACATTCACAGCTGCCGTTTTTACAGAGGGTGTGGTTGCTTTTTGACTTACATATACAAAAGCGCCTGTCTGATTTACTGTATAGGCAGCATCTTGAGCTGTTAGATTATCTCCAGTAATGCTTGGCGCTATGATACCTACCGCACTGGTAGGATTGGTAGGGGTGCGTACATCCAATGTTGCATTGGGTTGATTTGTATTAATACCCACTTGGCCGTTAATGCAGGTTGTACTAAACATTATCAGCGTTGTTATTGTAATAACTTTCATCGTTATATTGTATTTTATTTTCCCGTAATAATGAAAGAGAAGGTTCTGTTAGATAATGCTCCGTTATTGTCTCCTGTTTTTACCCTAATAATACTATTGGATAAATAAGCAACCTGTGTGTTATCTTTCAGTCTTAAATGACTGCCAGGAGTGGAAGGATTAGGATTAATATCAGATACTGTGGAGTTACTGCTATCAGAATTATAGCCATAGACATCCTCAATATTTAATACAACTCCATAGAGCTGTGTAAAGGGTGTATCAAATTTAATATCAAAAATACCTTGTGCAGGATTAGATACCGTATAGCCATTTCCTGCCACCGAGTTGATACCTCCTTTATTTGGAGTTTGGTTGGTAAGCTGTCCCAAACTATAGTTACCGGATATTAATTTACTATTGGTAAGAGTACCGTTGCTTTGGTTGCTAAACCTTGCATAAACCGTTCCTCCCAGAAAACGGGTAGCATCATTCGCAGTGGTTTGTCCGGCAGATTGGAACTCTACCCAAATCGTATTAGGAGCATCATAATAGTAGTAGCCAGGATTTTTAATATTTGCCGTTTTTGCCGTAATAGGATTAGTGGGAACTGTGGTAACATATACAATGGCACCTGCCTGGTTGGTGCCGTAAGCTCCATCTAATGACTTCAAGACATCCCCTGTTATTTTCGGAGGGATAATACCATCCAAAGAGGAGGAAGTAGCCGCATCTCCCATAACGTCTAGGGTAACTCGGGGCATTACTGTTTTAATACCTGCCTGCCCATACATATGCATAATTGAAAATATTGAAACAAGCAGTATAAGTTTATTTTTTTTCATAATTTATCCAAAATTTTATTGCCCTGTGATTAAAAAGGTAAAAGGTCTGTTAGAATAGTTTCCGGAACCATCTCCTGTCTTTACACGAAGAATGGTATTATCGATAAAGGATATCTGACTGTTATCGGTTGTTAGTAAGATATTTCCAGGTGATGAGGTTGTTGGGTCTTTACCTAATGTAATAACACCTGGGGTTCCCTGACCATAAGCATCAAAAACATTCAGCGAAGCACCGTAGATGGTTTTTAATGGCACATCAAATTTAATATCATAGATTCCTTGTCCAGGATTTGATACGGTATATCCGCTTCCATAAATTTGAGTGATTCCTCCTTTGGACGACGATTGCCCTGTAACTGTTCCTACATTGTAGATAGTTCCTACGGCGCCACCAATTACTCTATTATTTGGAATTGTTGTAGTACCTGCTGTAGTAGTATTAAACCTGACGAAAATAGTCCCTCCCAGATATCTTGTAGCATTGGTTGTTGTATTGCTTAAGGTTTTAAAAGAGATCCACTGGGTTCCATTGAAATAGAAGTATCCAACATCGGTAACATTAATTGTCTGTCCTGCTGGTGCAGAATCTGCGACAGTCACATATACTAATGCACCTTCTTGTACAGGAGTATATGTTTTAGCCCTCAATTGCTGACCTGTAAGACGTGGTGCAACAATGCCATCCGGTACTGCAATATTGTTTCCCTTTATATCTAGGGTAGCGTTAGGTGATGAGGTATTTATACCAACCTGAGCTTGGTTAAAAGAAAAAAAGGCGAAAAAAGTGAAGGCGAAAAAATTTTTTTTCATATGTGTATCGTTTAATAAAATGTGTTTGTTGTAATCTTCAATTTTCACATCCGAATTACTTCAGCAAATCTCATTTTATTATGCAATACAAGTGTAATATCACACTATGACAAAGATACTACCCTTCATAAAAATCATATATGACACAGGTATTACTTCCTTATTAATATATTGATTATTACCTTCTTAATAGTTTTTATATGCTTTTTTGTTTTTGTTGATATTTTAAGATATTTTTATTTATACTTAGAAAAAAATAAACGGTGAACCTTCCATTTTGGAAAAATCCACCGTTTACGGATTGCAGAAAACTTAGTACATTTTACATCTAAGACATCTGATCAAAATAATCATAAATATCTACATTGCTGGATATACCTAATTTTTTTCTTATCCTGTTTTTTCTTTTTTGAACAGAAGCATGCTGTATGACCAAGTTCTGTGCAATTTCTTTGGAAGAAAAATGCAATTTGAGCATAGCACAAAATACAATCTCTGTATTTTCAAGATTAGGGTTAATCTCCAAGAGTTTCAATACGAATTGAGGATATACCTCTTTGAATTTCGCCAAAAAGTATGAATCATTTTTTTGGGCAAGTTTAATCAATTCTTCGCCGCTCTTATCCTCCAGCTTATCTTTCAGTATCTCTGCTTCGGTTTTCAAAGCCATTTTATTTACCTTAAGCTTTCTTGTCCATAGGTAAATGAATATACCGGCAATGATTACCACAACCATCAACAGACCTATAAGAATACGGGTATTACTGAGTTCCTGATGTTCTTGTTGTTTTGTATCCGCAATCAGTTTTCTATTGACGGTATTAATGCCTATGCTTCTATTGTTAAACATCTGATCCCGTGCTTTTTGAGATAATTCCGAATAATATATTTCCTTCTGCTTATCTCCCTTCTCTTTATAAAAATTGTACAGGCTATCATATAAAAACGGAGTAAGATGAATCGATGAGATTGAATTATTAATGTTGAGAGCTTTATTCAACAGCATTTCAGCATTACTGAATTGCTTCATCGCCGTATAATAACGTGCCGCAATATAATATGCATAGGCTTGAATTTCTTTATCTCCTTTTACATCTTTTACAGTGTTTAACGTTTTTTCAACATAAGTAGCTGCTGAATCCAACTTATTGGAAACCAATTGCATTTCTGCCAAAGAAGCAAGAGTATTTACCTTATTGAGAGCAGTACTTGAATTGTTCAATGCCTTATGGAAATAAATTGCAGCCGAATCCGTTTTAAGAGTAGTCGCTAAAAAATAAGCCCTTACCTGATATATCTTATCCATCTGATACATCTTCTGCTCTTCCGGATTACATTTTTTCATGTAGTACAATGCTTTGTTGTTATAAGCCAAAGCGAAATGATCGGTAATATTTACTCTGTAGTTAAGAAATGCCAGTGTATTATAAAAATAAGCCTTTAATGCATTATTGTCCGATTGGATAAGAATAACTTCCGCTTTCTGCAGTAACTCAGTAGCTGGGATAAAATTACCCTTATTAATTTCATCCGAAGCCGTATTAATATAACAGTGCGCTTTCCCGTCATTATAGCCCTTTTCTTCTGCTATTTTAAGATATTTATTATTGATTGCATTATAAGCTTTATAATCTTCTATCGGAAAATGCTCTATTTCCTTTTGCAGCGGATAATTGAAATTTTGATTGAATGCCTCCTGTGATGAATTAGTGCATGAATATAAAAGGAAAAATAAATAAAATGAATAGATGAACCTGGTCATGGTTTTGTATTAGAGCTGAAATGGCTTTGTATTAGCAGTAAATATAAAAAAAATATAAATATATATGATGCAAAACTTTTGGAGGCTACGCTATTAGCTATTTATCCTCTTTGTAAAAATAAAGTTGATAAAATAATAATTTAATTATAACACTTAATTCCTTTGCTGCTTGTTCTTTTACCAAAACAGACAATCTTCCTTTAAGTTCCAACATTTTTTTTCCAAATCAATCGGCACACCATTGTTGAGCCGTAACAGTGCTGAATTTACCCTATTGATTTTTATTCTCTTATTTTGATCTAAAAGACTCCCTAGAAAATCATATACTTTACCTGATTCCATTTATTGTGAGCTTGCATTAATCAAACTTCGCTATGGTGAAAAGCAGATAATAAAAGACTGATATGAACTGTTCATATCTGAATCTCCATTTTATCAGGACTAGTATAAAAAGGAAAAGTACTTCTAAAAAATGATTTACAAGAGATGTTTTTTTCTATTGAATACGGATAGGCAAAACGTTCATAACTTAATTGCTTCAGTTCATTCTCGCTGACTTGTATTGAAAGAGTGCGCATATTTTGTGATTTTGAACTCTACAAAACTGGCACTCTTTCTTTTATTTTTCAAGTCACTTTTTATCCCTTACGAAGTTATAGTCAAATCATTACTCCAGGATAGACTTAGTTCCCTTTTTTATTAGATTATAAAATATACAAGCAATAAAATATTACGATAAATAAGAAAATTAATATTCGGTAGCTATCATAGCTTGTTTTATTGTACCTCCAACATCAATTAAATTTCCTTCTAAAATGATCTCCTTACCATCCGTTAAATCATAAATTCTAAAAACATTCAGCTCATTAGTAGCTCCCACGATTGTGGATCCCGGGATTCTACTCCATGCAGTAGTAGCATTACTGTTATTGGGTGATACACTTGATGATTGTGATGAAGGAGCCCAATTTTCACTTACAAAAACAGATATAGGTCTATTACTTCCCGTATTTGATTTCATTTCCCACCAATTATTAATCCCGGTACCATTATATCTAAAAGAATAGGTTCCCGATTTTGTAGTTAATACATTAGCACTAGAAGAGTTTGTTAATCTCATTTTTACAACAGAACTTCCTTCTAAAGGATTATTAGTGACTGTGTTAAAAAGAACCCATACGGTTCCGTCAAAATAATAATATCCTGCACTTGTAACATTTACCGTTTTTCCTGCAGGGGCAGAGTCTGCCTGTGTTACATACACTATTGCGCCTGTATGATCAGCCGCTGTATATACAGGTGATTTTGTCCTCAAATTGTCCCCTGAAATTCTAGGTGCAATAATTCCATCAGCAGCAGTACCTGCAGGCTGAGCAATAATATCCAAAGTCGCTTTTGGTGATGGTGTATTAATTCCGACCTGGGAATATGAAAATGTTGCAATAGTTAAAAAAAATAAAATTTCTAATTTTTTCATATATTTTTGTTTTTATAATATAAAAGTTATATTATTTTGTTTTTGGCAATACAAAAGTCTTATTTTGCCCAACGGTGGCTAACCTTAGCTGCATTTTTTTACTTTTTATTGTAGCTATTAATTGAAATTAAGAACCACATAAGTCGAAAAAGATTTAGATTATTGTTTTGAATTCATCTTAAAATATACCGCCTGCCGTTCAGTTTATAAAGGTAAAGGGCATTCTTATTGCTAGTAATAAAATGGTATAAAAACAGAGCCTTGGGGCATTATAAAAGTTTTCATTTTGATTTATTTTGTGTTTATTTTTCATTTTATCTTTTTCCGGTATTTTTACCATTCATTAATGTTAGGCAAATCTCATTTTATTATGTAATACAGGTGTAATATCATGATATGACAAATGTACTACCGCCGATAAAATAACATATGACACAGGTGTTACTCTTATCTCAACCTATTGATTATTGGATTCTTAATAGTTTTTTTTCCTATTTGTTTTTGTTCATATTTTAAGATATTTTTATTTATACTTAGAAAAAAATAAACGGTGGATCCTTCCATTTTGGAAAAATCCACCGTTTAAGGATTGCAGAAAACTTGGTACATTTTACGTCTAAGACACCCGATCAAAATAATCATAAATATCTACATCACCGGGTATACCTAATTTTTTTCTTATCCTGTTTTTTCTTTTTTGAACAGAGGTAGACTGTATTACCGAATTCTGTACAATTTCTTTGAAAGAAAAATGTAATTTGAGCTAGCACAAAATATAATCTCTGTATTTTCAAGATTAGGGTTAATCTCTAAGAGTTTCAATACGAATTGAGGATATAGCTCTTTGAATTTTGCCAAAAAGAATGAATCATTTTTTTGTAAAAAAACTCAAGGTAGAAATAGTGCGACAATCTGCGTTCGAAATAGTTGTGATAAAAATCAAATTGTTATAATTTTGTCTTCTCTATTTTAATTCAATGAAAAATTTCAAGTTCATTATCGCAAGCTGTGCCTTTGCTTTGACTTTGTCATGTAAAACAGCGACTCCAGTTGCCAATACATCAACTCAGAATACCCCTTATCAAAACCTTGGACGTGATGGGAAAATATATGCTGCATTTTACCAACAGCGTTCTGCGGAATATGAAGCTCTTTGCTTACAAGCTTATAATATTGCTAAACTTCGTTTGGATGAAGCTTTGGCTCAAAAATCTGAGAAGCCTTTGGCCATTATCTCGGATATTGATGAAACCTTTTTAGATAATTCATATTATGCAGTTGAACGTGCTAAGGTGGGAAAAGATTATGATCAAAAAACATGGGAAGAATGGACGGCTAAAGGTATTGCCAAGCCATTGACCGGCTCTCAGGAATTCTATCAGTATGCAGCAAGTAAAGGAATACAGGTTTTCTATGTGACCAACCGTTTGGAGCAGGAGCGCACAGGAACTTTGAACAATTTGAAAAAATACAATTTTCCTATTCAAAACGAGAATCATCTTATTGTTCGATCTAAAGAAAGCAGTAAAGAAAACCGTCGACTTGATATCGCTAAAAACTATAATATTGTTTTATTATTAGGTGATAATCTTGCTGATTTCTCTAATTTATTTGATAAAAAATCTGAAACTGAGCGATCTGCAGCAGTGAAAAACTCTGCCAATGAATTTGGTAAAAAATTCATTATTATTCCTAATGTAGGATATGGAGACTGGGAGGCTTCATTTTACAATTACAAATATGATTACACTCCTTCGAAAAAAGACTCTTTAATGTACAATGCTGTAAAGGCAACTCCTTAATATAAACTGATCTGATATATTTATCATATTCTTTCAGAAAAAACCCTCACAGCTTTTACTGTGAGGATTTTTATTAATTTTCCGAAAACAACTTACATAAAATGAACCAACTAAACCGGCATAAAACAGCTACTGCATTTGGTAATACGGCAATTCTCAGCTTGGGAATGTTTATTATTACCTTTTTTGGAATTATTAAAAATACTCATTTTTTGGTGGAAGTACTTTGTTTATTACTCTCCTATATTTCGTCTATAGTAGCTATTATTCTCCAAAGACGTAACCCGCTCTGGTGGATTATTCTTTTTATAAACATAGGTATTACTCTTATTCTTTGGCAATTATCCAATCTGATTCTTCCCCTTTAGCCTATCCTACTTTTATAAGAATAAAAGCTACGCTTCACATCATAAAAATTCCGTTTCATCGGCTGATTTCGCAGGATCAGTTTAACTTTTCCTAAGACAGATTACAATTCACACTATTTTTACAGGGATAAGCTTTAATCGGGAAGCCGTTATAAAAGTTAGTTTTAATTATTATTAAGGAAACATTGATTAAGTATCAATAAAAATCTTTTTTGTGCAAATTATTCCTTGTAGCCACTTATGGCTAAACTATACACTTAATCATGTTTGGGTAGGATTGGTTTATTCCAATCCTATTTTTGTTTTGCAAACCTTGTATTCATCCAAAAACAGAGCCCTTACAGGATGTAAAGGTTCTTTTTATTTTTTAAAACTTAAATTCGTCTATGGCAGAATCATTCAATAGTATTTTTGTACAAATCTCATGATTTCTGGCAGCTCCCTGTACTCTCCAGATTGCTGTATATTTTTCCCCACTTTTCATTTGCTTTCCTCTGATGGATTTTAAACCATTTTCTTTAAAAAGGGTTTCATATTTTTCTATCACTCCTTCTTCATAAGAAAGTGTAATCTGATAGATATATCGGGTACTGATCCTGTCAATAATATCCTGGATATATTTGAACATAATAAGCAGTAAAAACACAACTACAGAGCCAATGGTGGCTTCTTCATAATATCCGGCTCCTATTGTCATTCCTAATGCAGCACAGATCCATATCGTAACAGCCGTTGTAAGTCCAGAAACTCTGTTATCTTCTTTAAAGATGACCCCTGCTCCCACAAAACCTATTCCAGTGATGATATTGGCCGCAATACGATCCGGACTTCCTGATTCCCCCAGATTCATAGAAAGCATGGTAAAGATACAAGCACCCAAGGTCACTAATATCATGGTTCTCAACCCTGCTGACTTCAATTGATATTCTCTTTCAATCCCAATTATACCTCCTACAACTACTGAAAACAAAATGGGAAGGATATTATCTAACAAATTCATTGGCTTTGTTTTTTCTATGGTTAAATGTATTTGATTTTTTTCAATTGAGAAATAGGTTTTCTGAACAAAAAAACCGCTGTAATAACAACGGTTTTTATTTATTGTAAACAAAAAACTTATTTAAGCTTATAAGAACTTCCGTTCCAAAGATACGTTTTGGAAGAATGTTTTTTCTTCTCTCTATCTTTATCATCGGTTTCCATATCTTCTACCTTCAGGATAATTGCATTAGAAATTCCTCCTTTATCATTAGGAAAAACATATTCTTCACTGTGATAATATACTCCTGCATCCCCTACATTCATCAGTTGTGGTAATGTAATAAGTTTTTTATCCTTATAAAGGACGTATTGATCATAAGTTGCAATACCACAAGCTTCACCGGATACCATTGCCTTTAAGGTAAATTCTACATCCTGTAATTTGTGATTGCTTTCCATATTAAAGGAAGCTGTACTCAGCTCCTCTCCTCTTCCGGTATCAAAATAGACCTCATCAATAAGAGTATTGCCTTCCATTACTTTTATTCCGGCAATATTCTGTTTCTCGGTTTCATTCAAAGATTTGTTTTTTCTATCCACAGTTTTTGAAAGCCCGAAAAGAAAATCGTATCCGTTTTTATTGCGGTATCCTACACATAGATTTCCGCCCCAAATATACCCTTCAGTTATCATTTCTCCTTTTTGATAAGAAATTTTATACCAATGGGCTCTTCTTTCTCCCAACTGTAAGACGGGTAACGTTTCTTCTTTTTTAAGAATCATTATCTGCTGATTGCTCTGCAGTGAATCCAGAATTTGGGCATTAACACCCGGTTCCTTTCTTACTCTTGTCCAGTCTGTAAAAATCTTCTGGCTTTTGTTTTCTGTAAAGTTGAAAACACCATCTGCATATACTTCATTTTCCTGCGCTGTAAAGAATTGCAATGTCAGTAAAAATAAAGCCGTCAATAAGGTTTTCATATTTGTATTTCGTTTTTTTATTTTTCAAGCAATAAGCTCACCCATTCTTCTCTCTGCAGCTGTTTTTTTAAGGTAAGACCACTTTCTTTACATACTTCAAGGATATCATCCACATCAAAGAAACAAAGCCCTGAAAGCAATAATTTCCCACCATCGTTCAATACGGAAACATAAGTTGGAATATCTGAAATCAGAATGTTTCTATTGATATTGGCTAAAATAATGTCGAAGTTTTCACTCCCTAAATTATCTGCTGTTCCTTGCTCAATTTCCAACTCAACATTGTTTCTTACTGCATTTTCTTTTGAGTTTTCTACAGACCATTCATCAATATCGATCGCTTTTGTATCACCAGCTCCCTGCTGTTTTGCATAAATTGCCAATACAGAGGTTCCACATCCCATATCCAGCACTTTTTTGCCATTGAAATCAATATCCATCATCTGCTGAATCATCAGGTGTGTTGTAGGATGATGCCCTGTTCCGAATGACATTTTAGGCTGAATGATAATTTCATGCATTCCTGGTACCGACTCATGGAATTCTGCTCTGATCATTACTTTATCATCAATATTGATGGGTGAAAAGTTCTTTTCCCATTCTTCGTTCCAGTTGATATTCGGCATTTCTTCAAAGGAATACTCGATTTTTACATTTTCATTTTCAAAGATTGGAAGTGCTTTAAGCTGATCTTCATTAAATAAATCGGTTTGGATATATCCTAAAATTCCGTGAATTTCTTCTGTGAAACTGTCAAAACCTATTTCAATAAGCTCTGCCATTAATATCTCGTTCCAAGGTTGCAGTGGAGAAATCTTGAAATTGAATTCTAAATAATTTTGCATGTGAATAATTTGCTGCAAAAATACTAATGTTATTACGGTTAAAAAAATGGAAAAGGTAAGTTTTGAATAAAGTTCGTTTCTATTATTTTTTTTCTCTCGCAGATTATGCTGATAACGCAGATTAGAAGCTATAGGTTTTGGCTAAAGCCATTCGAATTTGATATCATAAAGAAAGCGGGCTAAAGCCCGCTTCTATTGATTTTCTTTATGAATCATTTAAAATAAAATTGGATGAGTTGTTTTACGACAACTTTAACCTTTGAATTTTAAACTTCTTATGGATTTGTAGAGAAAATAGAACCATTAGCAATTAATGCTCTTCTGTTCATTTTCAGAATATCTCTTACCCATTCTGCGAAGTCTTCAGGTTGTAAAACTTTGTCAGGATTTCCGTCTGTAAGTCCACCCTGGATACTCATATCAGAAGCAATGGTGCTTGGTGTAAGAGTAATCACACGGATGTTTTGTTTTCTCCATTCTGCCATCATTGACTGAGATAAAGAAACTACTGCTGCTTTCGAAGCTGCGTAAGCTGACATATTGGGGCCACCTTTTAATCCTGCAGTAGAAGCAACATTTACGATATCTCCTTCTCCTTTCGCTTTCATAAATGGATGTACTGCTTTAGCCGCATAGTACACTCCAAATAAATTGGTTTTGATTACTTGTTCCCAAGTTTCAGACGGCATCTCTTCAATTGTTCCGAAATCTCCGATTCCTGCATTATTGACAAGAATATCAACTCCGCCTAATTTTTCAGCTAAAGTTTCAATTCCTGCTTTTACAGCCGCTTCATCATCAATCGTAAATACTGCATAGGCAGATTTTACTCCTAATTGTTGGATCTCGTCAACTGTATTTTTAAGATTTTCTTCGTTTCTTCCTGTAATGGCAACATTCACTCCTTCATTCGCCAAAGCTAATGCTACAGCCTTCCCTAATCCTCTTCCACCACCAGTTACGATGGCATTTTTTCCATTTATATTCATAGTGTAATACTTTTCGTAAGACAAAGTTACGAAAGATCATTTTTATGGAATGGAAAGAAAGGAGATTTAATAGTTTTTTAATGGTTTTAGATAACCCGAAAAGCGATCATGAATGTGGTTGAGAAGAGCACTTAAGCCTTTATGTAAAATCGTACAAAGTTTTAAGTTTCTAAAGCAGCAAAACAATCTTTTTGTGATTTAAATTATTCACCCTCAACAAAAAATTAAACCGGCTCATGAAGAACCGGTTTTTTAAATCTAAAAAAAGTATAGTAAAAAATGAAAAGCTTAAGGAATCTGGATCGCGTTCTGGACTTCAAATTCTTCTGAAGCAGAAAACTGGGTTCCATACATATCTGTTGTTCTAACCTCCACTTTATGTTTTCCTAATGTCAGTTTCTTAGGAAAATCTGCTTCCCAGATATGTTTTGACATTTCAGGATTGGAAGGTCTTCTTCCTGGTAGAATTTTCTCGGTTGTATCCCATTTAAAAACGGAAAGTGCAAAGTTTGGATCTATGGTTTCATCATATTCCATTTCTTCCCATTTTCCATTATCTATTCTGTACTCTACTTTGTCTTTTTTACTTCCCATAAAGAAGTTGGCCAATACTTTTGCAGAGGTTTTTGACGGGAATGGAATCACTTTCGGAACATATAATTTGATCTGATAATCCTCCGGTTTTCCGGCAGTCTTGTATTTTACTTTGTATTGATTATCGGTAAAGCTGATAAAAGAATAACCTTTTGCTGTTCCATCTCTCATTGTTGAAGTAGGAAGTCCTTCTTCATCAGCTGTTCCGGAATACCAGTCGCCACAAGTGGTTCCAACGTTATATTCATGAAGTTCTTTTATACCATTCCAACCCGCTTTTTTACCATAGAAAATCTGCTGCTGAATGTGGGTATGGGCTGATAAAAGCAATACATTCTGGAAAGGATTCAGGAAGTCGAATAACTTCTGTCGGTCTGCATTTCTGAAACTATCCTCATTATTATGCTCCAACGGAATATGGAAAGAAACCACGATTAGTTTGCTTTTATCAACCAATTTCAGATCGTTTTCAATGAACTGAAGTTGATCCTCACGGAATCCACCCCAATAGCCTTTTCCGTCTCGTGGATCGGGGTACAGAATATCATCAAGGATAATGAAGTGTACATTTCCGTAATTGAAAGAATAATTGGCAGGGCCAAAATTGGATTCAAAGGTTTCGTCTGAAAGTTTATCTTCTTTAGCATCATAATTCATGTCATGATTTCCCATAACGTTATACCAGGGCAATCCCACTTCCTTCATTACGTCTGCATAGGGTTTCTGTAAGCTTAGATTATCTCCTACCAAATCTCCCAAACTGATTCCAAGTACTGCATTTTTCTTAGTATTTTTCACTTCATTAACGATTCCTCTTTTGAAGTAATCCAGCTCTTTCTCTGTATAAGGCTGCGGATCCCCAAAAACCAGAATATCAAAGTTTTTGTTTTCATTCTGTTGGTAAAGCGGGAAGTTCAGTTCTTTTGGAAGTTCACCTGTTGGAGCCACTCCTTTATATTTAAAGTCTGCAGGAGATCCTTTGGGTTTATAATGGTAATAAAACTGGGGTAAATTGTTGCTATTTAAAGCAGTCTGATATCCTGATGGTTTGATGACAAAAATTGTCTGATCTTCCTGAACAGGCAAACTATAACGACCATTTTTATCAGTTAAGACTACCTGAGCCCCATTAGAAACAGCAACTCCTTCAATTCCTTTTTCGCGGTTCTCTTTCTTCTGATTTTTGTTACTGTCTTCATATACATATCCTGAAACTGAAGACTGGGAAAAAGCCATTGCTGAAACCAGCATACAAGGCACTAAAAGTTTTATATTGATACTCATCTTTATTTTTTATTTAAAATTATTTACTCCACCATACTTTTACATTGATGTCATCACCACCCATCTGCTGAACTGCTGCCTGATAGTTTTCTTTATTCAAAACTCTGGTATTAGGCGGATACATCAATCTTTGAGGAAGATTTCCTCCATTTAAGAGTCCTCCATTATTAGGAAGTACCGGTAACCCTGTTCTTCTCTTTTCAAACCATTGCTGATGGTCTACAAAAAATAAGACCACATATTTCTGAAGCATAATTTTCTTCATATCTCCTGTTCCAAATGCTACTACAGGATTATCAAAATAATTGGCAGGAACTACAGCTCCCCATTGTTCGATGGCTGCTTTTACTCCATTTTCATAAAACGTCTTAGCACTTCCCTGGATTATTCCTTTGAATGCCAATTCTGCTAATGTAAACTGAAGCTCTGCGTATGGGTATACTAAAATTTTCAGAGGTGCCTTCGCCAGGTTTTGGTTAAGGTTTGATGGCTGATAGGTAAATACAGTTCCTTGTGCATATCCTGATGGTGCTCCTAAATATCCTAAGTTAGCATTTGTTTTTGGATCTTTTGCCTGTGAGAAAAACAATGCCATACGTGGATCGTTATTGGCCTTCAATGTTTCTACAAAGAATTCTGAAGCGGCTCTACCGGTTGTGAAATCCTGAGGTCTTGCAATAGGCGGCATCAATGGGAAGATTCCGGTAAGATCAACTTTTGCTCCTTCTGCATTATTCTGGAAAATAGGATACGTTGTTGGGTTATTGATAATTTCCTGAATTCTTTCTCTAACATTTACTTCTCCATCTTTATTTAAGATTCTCATCAAAAGTCTCAAAGATAGAGCATTACAGAATTTTTTCCAGCCAATAATTCCATTAGGATCTGAATCTGCTTTAAAGAATAGATCTCCTCCGCTAAGTGTCTTATTCGTAATAAAAAGAGCATTGGCAGCCTTTAAATCATCCAATAATTTAATATAAATATCTTTTTGTCTATCGAACTTCGGATACATAATCTTATCATCCAATTGTGATGCTTCAGAAAATGGAACATCTCCATAAGTATCGGTAAGATTGGAATAGATCCAGGCATTTAATACCATCGAGATGGCCTGATAATTTTTATCTCCTTCCGACATTGCAGCTTTCTTTAGATCATCTACCTGCTTGAGCCATCGATAGGAATTATCCCAGAAACCATTTCCTGTTTTTTCTGTTAAATAATAGCGGCTCAATGAGTTCCCTTCGTTGGGAAAGTCTAAAGAAACCTGCATGATATCAAAAGTAAAATCATTTGCTCTATTGTATCCAACAGCTGCCATATTATATTGGATGGGAACCAACAAGGCGCTGGCAACAGGCACATTAATTCTACTGGTATCTTTATTGATCTCATCAAGACTTCTATCACAAGAAACGGTGCTCCCTACAAGAGCTAGAAATGAACATATATAGATTAACTTTTTCATTTTTTCTGATTTTAAAATTTAACATTTACCTGGAAGCCAATAGTTCCGGCCTGAGGCATCTGCCCCATCTCAATTCCTGGTGTGATTGTAGAATCATCTAAAGTAGCTGCCTCCGGATCAAATAATGGGAATTTCGTCCACATCCAAAGGTTTCTCCCGAATACCGCAAGGGTAATATCTGTAACTTTTAAAGGTTCCACAATTGATTTCGGGAAAGAGTAAGAAATTCTGGCATCTCTCAACTTCAGGAATGAAGTATCAAATGAATTGGTTTCTACGTTTGCTCTTCTATAATAATCTCCATAATAGGTAGCGACCGGAATTCCTTTTGTATTAGGAGAAAAGGTTCCGTCAGGATTCTGAACAACTCCTTGGCCAACAATTAATCCTCCAGGATTGTCTCTTCCCGCAAGGGTATGAGTAAGCTTCCCTTGTTCCGACATTTTGTGATGTGAATGAGAGTAAGCTATTCCTTTGTACTGTCCATCAAATGAGAAGCTCACTGTAATATTTTTATATCTGAATTCATTCTGAAGACCTGCTCTCCACTTTGGATAAGCATTTCCTATCTTCTTCATTTCTGTTGACTTAGCCGTTAATCCGTCTTTAGCATCATAAATTACCTGTCCATCCGGTGAATACAATAGCCCTGCTCCATACATATCTCCAAGAGAACCTCCTACTACAGCATCATAGAAGACTACACTTCCTACACTTGCCATTGTATAAGGTTTTCCTTGATATTCTTCCGGAAGGGAAAGGATCTTGTTTCGGTTCATAGACCAGTTAGCACTTATATTCCATGAGAAATCTTTATTCTTGATCGGGTAAGCATTTAAAGTCATCTCAATCCCTCTGTTCCTCAACTCACCGGCATTGATAATTCTCTTATTATATCCTGTTTCATACAACATGGGTATAATGATGGATTGATTCTTAGAATTATTCTGATAAGCTGTAAAATTGAATGTCAATCTGTTTTTAAGAAGGGTAAAATCCATACCTCCTTCAATATTGGTAATCATTTCCGGCTTCAAATTAGGATTCGGGTATAGTAACGGAGATTCTACAGATCCTACAAAACCGCTATTTTCATAATACTTGTCAAGCATATAGGTATAGGTATCGTTCCCCACTTTAGACCATGATAATCTTAGTTTCCAGAAATTTAAATTATTTGATTTTAATTTAAAGATATCCGATAATATAAAAGATGATGACAGGGATGGATAGAAATAAGATCTGTTATGAGCAGGAAGTGTACTACTCCAGTCATTTCTGGCTGTCACATCAAGGAAGATCATATCTTTATAGCTGAAATTGGCCAATGCATATACACTGTTCACTTGATTATCATTAGGTTTTGGCAGCCTGTATTCTACCTGGGTGGCATTAGAAAGCTGATAGAGCCCTGCTTTATTAAGTCCATTTCCTCTGTAATCATTCATTGTATATTCATGATACCTTATATTTCCTCCAGCAGAGGCTGTTACCCCAAATTCTCCGAATTTATTTTTATAGGTGAATAGAATATCATTATTCAGATCCATATATCGGATATACTGTTCTCTATAATATCCCTTAGCATAATTGGCAGAACTCCACGGTCTTCTTTGGGTACGGAATTCATTATTCCATTCCATTCCATTCCTGTTTTATAGGCTACATCAAGATTCTTTGCCAGTTGATAACTAAGGTTAATATTTCCTGTAATTGTTTTTTTATTGGTACTATTCAGGTTTTCATAAGCAATCAGGTAAGGATTGTCTATATAAGAACTGAAAGGATGAATCTGATCTACCTGATCCTGTCCTTTCTTCCAGATAGGTCTATACCAAGCAAGATCTACGTTTGGATTCTGGAAAATCATGAAATAAGAGATCGATTGGTTGTTGTAACCCGTTGCAGGAAGATTATCGCTTTTTGTCTGACTAAAATTGACCTTAGTTCCTATTTTCAATCTGCTGCTTAGTTTATGATCTAAGGATAACGCTGCACTTAATCGGTCTAAACCTGTATTTGGCATCATCCATTCATTTTTCAGATAGGTAAGTGACGTTCTGAAAGCTGTTGTTTCATCGGAATGTTCTATGGATAAACTATTTGAATAGTTGGATCCTACCTGCCAAAAGTCTTTAATATTATTTTTGTAAGGTCTCCAAAGCTGTCTTTCCAAGCTTTGTCCTTCTACAGTTGGATCATATTGGAAATAGTATTGTCCTGCAAACTTTGGCCCAAAGGCACTACTAGTAGAACCTGTATTTACACCATCTGCAGAAGCGCCATAAGAGTAATAGTAGTTTCCGTTCTTATCTTTTTGTTGAGTTCCTTGCCCATATTCATACTGATAATCCGGCCATTTCAGCACTGAATCATAGCTTGAATAAGAATTAAAAGCAACCTGAACTTGTCCTTTTTTACTTTTCCCTGATTTGGTGGTAATCATGATAGCTCCTCTGGAACCTCTGGAGCCGTACAATGCTGATGCAGTAGGCCCTTTTAGAATAGAAATGGATTCAATATCATCCGGGTTTATGCTATTGAAGCTATCTCCATAATCAATGGGTAAATCACCTCCAGAACCGGCTCCATAAGCTGCTGTTCCGGTTCCTGTTTTTCTTCCACTCAAAGGAACACCATCCACAACAATCAGAGCATCATTATTCCCCATGCTCATAGAGATGTCTCCACGAAGCGTGATACGGCTTGTACCTAAAGGCCCTGCTCCAGCTGTTTGAATCTTTAAGCCAGCCACTTTACCTTCTAAAGCCTGTGCCCAGTTATTATTCTGAGTCCTTAAAACCTCATCAGAATTAATAGTCTGAGTAGAGTACCCTAAAGACTTGTCGTGCCTTTTGATTCCCAAAGCAGTCACCACTACTTCATCAAGTCCTTTAATTGTGTCTTTTTTAGCTTTCTGCTGAGCTGTCAGATTAACGCTGAATAATCCTAACAGCGACAAAACCAACAACTTTTGTGTCTCTTTACGCATATCCTTTTTTGTTTGCGCAAAATTAAACCGACATTATGAGTATGATTTTAACAACCTTTTAACGTTTATTAAAGGTTTATTGAATAATATATTAAGTATTCCTTAACAACATTACACAAGACGTTGATTAATAAATATTTAAGAAATTAAGATTTTTTAACACTATTTCCAGGTCTTGTTTATTTGTGTATCTTTATTGTCTTGCTCTGAGATAATAAGAAGGAATTACCTAATTAATTTTAGTAAGTGCAGATCCTTTATGAGCAGCAATATGATCTGATTTATCACTTTTGATTTCATACTGAGGACTCTCTTCTGTGGCATGATGGGTATATCCTTTGTAATTAAAATCTTTTGTATGAATTCTGATGATGGTTCCGGACACTCTTCCAGCCTCTGAGTTCCAGCTAACTTTATCTCCTATGTTGAACTTTGTATCCATAACGTTTATGTTGTAAGCAATGAGAATAAAATTACGATAAATATGGATGAAGTTTTATACCAGAGTTACTGTAAAAACAAAAGCCCATCCTTACAAGGACAGACTTTGGAAAATTATTGGTTGTTGTTTTAGCTACTATTACTTATTTTTCAGTTGTTCAGGAATGTTTGTCGTTACAAAACCGATTCCTTGTTTTTTTAATTCATCATATACTGCAGCATCATTTACTGTCCATGAATTGGTAATAAGTCCTAAAGTTTTCGCTTCAGCAATCCATGTTGGATTTTTCTGGAAAACACTGTAGTGATAATCCATACCGTCAAGTCCTTCTTTTTTGATCTGCTCCGGTGACAATTCTCCGTTCAAATACTGCACTTTGAATGCAGGTGCCAGTTTTTTAATTTCTTTACAGATATTCAGACTGAAAGAGATAAACTCACTTTGAGATTCAAGTTTCATATCCTTAATCATCTTGATCGTCTTCTGAGTGATTTCATTTTCGATTTCAGGAGTTTTAGCAGGTTTGATCTCAACGATTAATTTTACAGAGCTATCTTTCTTACCTTGCTTTAAATAATCTTTCAAAGTAGGAAACTTCTCTCCATTTGATAATTTCACCGCTTCTAATTCTTTGAAAGAAACTTCAGAAATTTCCATATTTCCGTGGTGCTCGTCATGGTTGATCACCAATACACCATCTTTTGTCATTCTCACATCAAATTCAGATCCGTAAACCTTTAATTTTTGTGCATTTTCCAATGATTTAATGGAATTTTCCGTTGTAGGAGGCTGAGCCTGGAAATATCCTCTATGTGCGATAATCTGAGTTTGTGCTTTCATCAAAACTGTACTTAAAACTGCTAACCCTAAGATAAAATTTTTCATAATATAATTTAGATAATTAAAACAAAGTCCTGAAACTTTTGATAAAGGTAATTATTATTAGGACTTATTGAGAAATATAAAACCACAAAAGAAAGATCTTGACTATGTATTTTAGAATACTGCTGCTTAAAAATCTATCTTTTGTGGCTACGAACTATTACTATTGATTAAAAACTGTATTTCGCTCCAATCTGAATTTGATATGGATTACCGGATAAAGGTTCTAAACCACTGGTATTTTTAATGTATTCAAACTGTTTGGTAACCGGATTGAATTTTGTTACTTTATACAACGACATATTTCCATAGGATTTATTTACTCCCCATTCTTTATTCAGTAAGTTGGCTACATTAAAAATATCTACAGATAGTTCAAATGCGCCTACTTTATCAAATTTAATTTTCTTCGCTACACGTACATCCCAAACACCATAAAATCCGTTTTTACCTCCATTACGTTCAGCTATTTTATTATTATAGTCGGTGATATAATTTTTCAATGCTTTTCCTACTTCAGGATCATTCAGTAAAGGCTGGGTCAGATCAGGGAAAATATAAGCAAGGTCATTGCCATCCACAAAGTCTCCATTGATGTTTCCACCCGCTGTTACAGAGAAACGTGTTCCTCCGATTCCTGAATATCTTATTCCTAAAGTAAAGCCTGCAATGGTAGGTGAATTACCATAAATCACTACTTTGTTACGGAACTGATTATCAGAATAAGACATTCTAAGGTTTCTTGGATCACTCTGAACCATTGTAAACAGTGTTGCCGAGTTGGCCACATTTCCGTTATAAGATGTGTTATCTTTGATATCAGACCATGTATAGCTGGCTGTGATCTCCCCATCTTTCCAGTAGCGGTAACTCGTATCTACTACAAAAGAGAACTGATTTACTTTACCATCACTTACAAGTTCAAGTACTCTTCCGAAATTATCATTGATTCGTCCTTTCTTCCAGTCAAAACTTACCGTCTTACTTTTATCATTATTCGTAATACCGTCAGTTGGGATGAAAACACCTCTTCCGCCTTCATTATCCAGCGTGAAGAATGGATTGGCTGCCATGTTACGGTCATAATAGAAGTAATTGTTTCTACCCAATGCCATATAAGCAGCAATTCCTGCTCTGAATCTTTCATTAAAGAAATGGGTATATGAAATATTGGCTTTATAAACAACCGGAATTCTGGCATCTTTACCAGTATAGTTGATGGTAGGAACCTGCTTCTGAGAAAGGGAAGGAACCGTACTGTAATCATTTCTATAGCTGTTGAAATCAGGATATGGAACATCTTTACCCGTTACATCCACTGTGGCCAGATGTCTTCCATCGAATACAAGATTATTGATGATCATGTAGTTATTAATGTCTGAAGAGAATATTCCGGCTCCAAACTTCAGGAAGTCCTTATTCTGCTCATTCATATTCCATTCAAATTGGAATCTTGGCTGGATAACAAATGATTTGATCTTGTTATCTGTTCTGATTCCCATTTCATCATATAATTTCTGATTGAATTCTGCTTTCGGATAGCCTCCGTAATCGAATCTAAGGCCAGCCATCAAATCAAGACCTTTAGCAATCTTAGTCTGGAACTGCCCGTAAACTCCTACATTCCAGATATTAGATCTTACTGAAGGGTCATCCATCAAAGGAACTTCTCTGTAGAATCTGTAAGGAGTCATTGCATTAAAATTGTCAATTCCCTGGAAATAAAATCTTCCGTTTACCTCACTTCCATATACTGATTTTGCTGATGTATACATGAGATCAGCACCGAAAGTATATTTTACCTTATCTGTATTATAATATACATTGTCTACAATCTGGAATACATTATTTTTAAAACTTTCCTGTGCAAAACGATGTCCTCCGATCTGAATACTGGTAGTTCCCAGTCCAGGAGTTGCAACACTTTCAACAACTGCTCTTGGAACCGGTCTTCCCAATTCGCTGTTTTGATAACTATCCTGGAAAGTATATAAATACTGAGCCTTCAGTTCATTCGTTAAGTTCGGCTGTAAGTTGGAGCGTAATGTCAACAATAAGCTGTTATCAAGGTTCTTGTCATTTCCGTAAGATTCAAAGAAGTTGATGTTGGTATTATCTCCCAATCCGTTTTTATTAAGATCGTAAGTAAAGTTATTTCTTAGTGTCAACAAGTGCTTTTCATTAATCTGCCAATCTAAACGTAAAAATGCGGCATCAGAATTCCTTACTTTATCAAAGCTTCCGAACTGAGGCCCGTTTCCTACTCCATATTTAGATCTTGCAATATCCAGAAAGTTGTTCAGAATTTGGGTATTGATGTTCAGCCTCTTCTCATCATCTGCCGATTTGATATCAGCAATCTGCAATGGTCTTGAATCTAACTGATGATCCCAAGCAACGAAAAAGTGTAATTTATTTTTAATGATAGGCCCACCTAATGAAAATCCGAACTGGGAAGTAGAGAAATCATTTTCTCTTTTATTCCCTCTGATGTCATAAGGGCTGGAAAGCCAATTGGCTCTCAAATATTCCCAGGCACTTCCTGAAAATTTGTTTGTCCCGGATTTGGTTACGGCACTTACTGTTCCCCCACCACTTCTTCCCAGTGTGACATCATATTGGTTGGTGGTGATTTTAAATTCACGTACAGCTTCAATTGAGATAGAAAAAGGAGCTCCACTTCGGCTGGTAGTAGATCCTGCTGATGTTGGGTTTTTAGCCGTCATCCCATCAATAGTAAAGTTTGTAGAAGAGCCCAACTGCCCGGAAAGATTTCCTCCTTTTCCACTTAAAGGAGATAGCTCCGTAAGATTGGTAAAGTTTCTTCCGTTTACCGGAAGGATTCCGATGTTCTTTGCTGAGATTGCTGTAGCAGCTCCCAGGTTACCAATTTTATTCTTTAGGTTTCCGGTAAGTTTCACTTCTTCGATATGCTTTTCACTGCCAAGGTCTACGTTTACGGTCACCTGATCTCCGAAGTTTACATTATAGCCTTCTCTTTTATCTTCATTTACAATCACCGTATAAGGCCCTCCTAAAGGAATTTCTTTAAAGATATACTCTCCTTTTGAGTTCGTTTCTGTTTCCGTTCTGAACCCTGTAGATTCGTTCACAATGGTAACTTTCACTTTTTCCTGAGCGGAACTTCCCGGCCCGGTTACTTTTCCAACAATGGAAGCCTGCGTAGTCTGTGCATACGCAATGGTTCCAAGTCCTAAAAACAACAACCCCAGTACAATCTTTACTTTTTTCATTTCTTCAAATTAGATGTGCAAAGGTATTTTTACTTTGAGAGGCATCTGTTTAAGGGAGTTTTAACATTTTTTTAATTAAATTAAAACGATATGTTAAATTATTTTAAACACGTGTTTTATTTATTACAGAACCAATTGATTGAAGCATGTTACGGATTATTAATTTTCCTCTACTATTTAATTCTATTATTTTTTAAATGAAATTACTTTAGTTATTTTTGCTCAAAAGATATAAATCCGATGTCTGAAAACATTCAACAAAAAATAGAACAGCTTCGTAAAGAGCTGCACCAGCATAACGAAAACTATTACCTACTGGATACTCCTACCGTTACAGATTATGAATTTGATATGTTATTGGAGGAACTTCAGGATCTGGAAGCTAAGCATCCTGAGTTTTATGATGAAAACTCGCCTACGATGCGTGTAGGTGGAGGTATCACCAAGGTATTCCCTACAATTCAACATAAATTCAGAATGTATTCTCTGGATAATTCTTATGATTTTGATGATCTTGAAGATTGGGAAAAAAGGATTATCAAAACCATTGATGAACCTGTAGAGTTTGTAGCCGAACTAAAGTATGATGGAGCCTCTATTTCCATTCTGTATGAAAACGGAAAGCTTACACAGGCTGTAACTCGTGGCGATGGTTTTCAGGGAGATGAGATCACTCCGAATGTACGTACGATTTCTGATATTCCGTTGACATTAAAAGGTGATTTTCCTTCGCAATTCTTTATGCGTGGTGAAATTTATTTAACAAGAAAGAACTTTGACAAACTTAATAAACTGCGTGAAGAAGAAGGCTTGGATCCATTCATGAATCCTAGAAATACAGCAAGTGGAAGTTTAAAAATGCAAGACAGTGCTGAGGTAAGAAAACGTGGACTTTCTTCGGTATTATATCAGTTTATTTCTGAAGATATTCCTGCAGAAACTCACTGGGAACTGCTTCAAAAAGCACAAGGTTGGGGATTCAAAACTTCTCAACAGGCAAAGCTTTGCAAAACATTGGATGAGGTAAAAGAATTTATCACATTCTGGGATACGGAGCGCCACAACCTTCCCTTCGAAATTGATGGAATTGTTTTAAAAGTTAATTCTTTACAGCAGCAAAGACAGCTTGGATATACTGCCAAATCTCCACGTTGGGCTATGGCCTATAAGTTTAAAGCCGAAAAGGTAGAAACTGAACTTCAGAGTGTTTCTTATCAGGTAGGAAGAACCGGAGCGATTACTCCTGTGGCCAACTTAAAGCCTGTTTTATTAGCCGGAACGATCGTAAAAAGAGCCTCTTTGCATAATGAAGATATCATCAAAAAGCTTGACCTGCATGAAAATGACTTTGTATATGTAGAAAAAGGGGGTGAAATTATTCCAAAGATCGTTGGGGTAAATGCGGATAAGAGAACTGACGAAAGCAGAGCAATAGAATATATCAAACATTGTCCGGAATGTGGAACTGAACTGGTAAAAATTGAAGACCAGGCTATTCATTTCTGCCCGAACGAACTTCACTGCCCACCACAAGTTGTGGGAAGAATGATTCACTATGTTTCAAGAAAAGCATTAAACATTGATAATCTGGGAAGTGAAACGATTGAACAGCTTTACAGAGAAAAACTGATTGAAAATCCTGCTGATTTCTATGTTTTAACGAAAGAACAACTTCTTCCACTGGAAAGGATGGCAGAAAAATCTGCTCAAAATATCATTACCGGAATAGAAAAATCAAAGGAAATACCGTTTGAAAAGGTATTATACGGAATCGGAATCAAGCATGTAGGGGAAACGGTTGCTAAAAAACTGGTGAAAAACTTCCCTACTATTGAGGAATTAAAAGCGGCTACTGCTGAAGAGCTTTGCCAGGTAGAAGATATCGGAGCAAAAATTGCGGTAAGTATTGTAGATTTCTTCCAGAATTCCGAAAACCTATTGATGATTGAACGTTTGAAGACTTACGGAGTTCAGCTTGAAAAAGGCGAAAGTACCAATGAAGTTTTATCTAACGTTTTGGAAGGAAAAACATTCCTTTTCACAGGAAAATTATCGCTTTTCACCAGAGAATCTGCTGAGGAAATGGTAGAAAAACATGGTGGAAAGAATATTTCTGCGGTTTCAAAAAACCTCAACTATCTTGTAGTTGGAGAAAAGGCAGGAAGTAAACTTAAAAAAGCTCAAGATATCGGAACTATTGAAATTCTGGATGAGCAACAGTTTCTGGATCTGATTGAGAAACAATAAAAATTTCATGTACTGATAATAAAAATCTGCAAAATATTTTGCAGATTTTTTGTTTTTTAAAACCTACAAGACACTCACAATCAAACAGTAAACAGTGGTTAAAAAAATATCAAAGTAATTCTTTAAAAGTTTACATTTGTTGAAAATTAAACTAATCCATGAAAAAAATTTACTTAGTCCTTCTCATGACTATGTTTTCTGCTCTGCGGGCACAGATTGTCAATATTCCTGATGCCAATTTCAAAAGTATTCTGGTATCTAATGTACCTAATGCTTTTTTAGCTTATGATCTTATGAATAGTCCTACTATCATTGATAAAAACCATGATGGAGAAATTCAATTATCTGAGGCAGCCAATATTTCAAAACTAAACATCCGAGTAACTTATTTTCCGGCTAATTATTCTCAACTGTTTGACAATCTCGTTTCAATGGAAGGAATACAAAGCTTTACCAATCTGACTTCTCTTGATATAGATGGTCTTCTATTATTACAGACCTTAGATTTGAGTAGTAATACAGAATTATATAAACTGGATGTTAGCAGATGCTATGTACTTTCATCATTAAACGTTCAAGGGTGCAGCCAGCTACATACTATGAATGTCTTTGCCAGTAAGATACCTTCCATTAATTTGTCCGGACTAACAAACTTATACGATGTAAATATGTCGCGATGTCAACTTGAAAACATCTATTTGAATAATAATACGAATCTCAACTCCTTAGCCTTAATAATAAATAATCTGCAGACAATACCTGTAAATCAAACTCCTAATTTAAAATTTCTGACCCTTACACAAAACAAAATCAGCACACTTGATTTCAGTAGTTTTCCCAAATTAGAAGCCTTAGGCGTACGTTTCAACAAATTTACCACCCTTGATTTGTCACAAAATAAAAACCTTACAAGCTTCTATTGTGATCAGAATCCTTTTCTTAAATCATTGTTCATTAAAAATGGAATTCAAAATTTCGGTTCTACTGATACTTCAAGCTTCACAGATACTCCAAGCCTTGTTTACATCTGTGCTGATGATTTTGAAATTTCTAACATTATTTCTTTATTACCATCTGCAAATACGTGTGTTGTCAACTCATACTGTTCATTTACCCCTGGAGGTACATTTTACAACATTCAGGGGAATACAAAAGTAGATGCCAATAATAATGGCTGTGATTCCAATGATGCCAACAAAGCTTTCCAAAAGTTCAGCATAACAGGAGGTGGAATTACAGGAACTATGATTGCCAATGCATCCGGAGATTTTTCTCTTTCAGTACAGCCAGGCAGTCATACTGTGACTCCGGTACTTGAAAACCCGACATACTTCAATATTTCTCCTACAAGCTTTACAGCTAGCTTTCCTCAGCAGATAAGTCCATTTATTCAAAATTTCTGTATAACTCCGAATGGTGTTCATAATGATTTAGAAACAGTAATTGTACCTGTTACAGAGGCTTCACCAGGCTTTGAATCAAAATATAAAATCATTTACAAAAACAAAGGGAATACAATACAATCAGGTACCCTGGTATTTAATTATAATGATAGTGTAATGGATTATATGAGTGCAACGCTTGCCCCATCCTCTCAATCTTCCGGAACACTGAACTGGAATTTCACCAACCTTCTTCCTTTTGAAACAAAAGAGTTCACTGTGACTGTAAAATTAAATACTCCAATACAAACTCCGGCTTTAAATGGCGGTGATATTCTACATTATACAGCACAAATCAACGGAGCAACAGATGAAACACCGGCTGATAATAATTTCACCTTAAACCAAACCGTTGTCAATTCTTTTGATCCAAACGATAAAACCTGTCTTGAAGGAACTTCTATTGCAAAAACTCAGGTTGGAGATTATGTTCATTACCTGATCCGATTTGAAAATACAGGAACAGCCAATGCCAGAAATATTGTAGTAAAGGATGAAATTGACACTTCAAAGTTTGATATCTCTTCTTTAGTTTCATTAAACGGAAGCCACAGCTATGCCACAAGAGTAACAAATCCCAATACTATAGAATTTATTTTTGAAAACATTCAACTTCCATTTGATAATGATCATAATGATGGATATGTTGCCTTTAAAATAAAGACAAAATCCACTTTGAATGTTGGAGACAGTTTTAGTAATACAGCCAATATTTACTTTGATTACAATGCTCCTATCATTACCAATACTTTTACAACGTCTGTAACAAGCACATTGGCTACTTCTGAGATCAAAAATGAGAAGAATGTAGTGAGTGTTTATCCTAATCCGGCTAAAGATATCCTGCATATCAATTCATCTACTGAAGTCAATAAAGTTGTAATCTATGATGCTGCGGGAAGAGTGATTACCTCTATGGGTACAAAAGAAAACGCTGTAAATATTTCAGAGCTTCCTAAAGGAAATTATGTGATTAAACTATTCTTAAAAGATAAAGTTTCTGTAGAAAAATTCATTAAAGAGTAACCATTTAAAAATCGTTATTTATTCAATATTAAAAGCTGTGAATTTTCACGGCTTTTTTAGTTATTACTACCCTATCCATACTTTCTGTAATTGCATATAATTGACTTATACTTTTTAAAAACAAATACACTTAATTAGCAATAATAAGACTTAAACATTACATTAAAAACAAATAAAATAGAATAATTTCAATTTAAAACATTAAAAATGAGTAAATTATTCATACATTTACATTAACCAACATCACTAAACCATGAAAAATATTTATTTTTTTGTGCTCTTACTAGCACAAGCATCTGCTACTGCGCAAATCATTAATTTTCCCGATCCTGCATTCAAAGCAAAACTCGTCTCAGCAACTCCGGCAAATTATGTTGCTTATAATCTCAATGGATCATCAACTGCCATAGATACCAACAACGACGGAGAAATTCAGGTAAGCGAGGCTCAAAACATCTCAAAGCTATCATTTAGTAGCACTTCTATTACTGATATTACGGGAATACAGAGCTTTACCAACCTTACCTCTCTTAATGCATCAGGAAATCCATTGCTTACAACAGTAAATGTGAGTAATATGACCAATCTAAAAGAGGTAGCTCTTTTCACCAATGCCTTAAATGCAATCAATACACAAGGATGTAACCAACTTGAAAGCTTCTCTTTTAGTGGCAATAGTGGTTCTATTTCGAATCTTAGTTTTTTACAAAACCCTTCTTTGAAAAAGCTTGTCATGATGAAAAATACACAATTGGCCAGCGCAGATCTTTCTCATCTTACAGGATTGGAAGATCTTTTTATTGGGGAAAGTACTAACCTGAGCTTTACAAGTCTAGACTTATCCAACAACATCAATCTGAAGAAAATCCATATTGACAAACCTAACCTTACATCTCTTACTTTCAACACATTAAGTCTACTTGAAGATATCACAATCAACAGAACACAAATACCTTCTCTGGATCTTACCAATATCCCCAAACTTAGTGATCTTACTCTCGAAAAAAATTCATTACTGAATACACTCATGATTCAGAATAATACCAATCTGGAATATGTTCGTATTCAAAATTCACCATTACTTTCTTCTATAAGTGTTCAGGATAAACCAAAATTACTGGGATTAACCTTATCCAGCACAGGTGTATCCTCGTTAAATCTTACGGGATCACCTAAAATATTCAGTGTATCATTGGGAGGTAATAAAATTACGTCTCTCGATGTTTCATCGGTTACAGGTCTTATATTTCTCTCATTGGGTGAAGATTTCCTTACCAGCATTGATGTAAGCCAAAATACAAACTTAAGCTCTCTGAGTGTAGCCGGTAATGCTATTACGACTGTGAATGTTAAAAATGGAAAACCCAATCTGGACTTCACTGCAAGTCCGAAATCATTAACTCCAAATCTGGCTTATGTATGTTGTGATACCAATAAAATAAATAAATTTTCCAACATGTTACTTGCTTATGGACAGAATAATGTGGTAATTAACGACTATTGTTCTTTTGCTCCGGGAGGAATCAACTATGCTGTTAAGGGAAGTACCAAATATGACAGCAACAATAACGGTTGTGATATAAATGACCTGAATAAAGCATCTCAGAAATTTAATATCAGCAACGGAAGTATTTCCGGAAGCAGCATTGGAAATTCTTCAGGAAACTACCTTATACCATTACAGGCAGGGACTCATACCATTACTCCTGTTGTAGAAAATCCTTCTTATTTCACCATCACTCCTTCATCTGTAAATGTAACATTTCCTAATCAGGCAAGCCCGTTGATACAAGATTTCTGCTATACAGCCAATGGAACTCACAATGATCTGGAAGTTGTGGTCATTCCTGTAGAAGCTGCAGTTCCCGGGTTTGATACCCAATATAAAATTGTTTATAAAAATAAGGGAACAGAGCCACAATCCGGGAATATTGATTTTAGTTTTAATAACAGCCTGATGATCTATCAAACTGCAACAGTAGCTCCCAGCACCCAATCAGGTGGAGCAATCGGCTGGAATTTCACCAATCTTTTACCTTTTGAAACAAAACAAATCACAGTTACTTTAAAATTAAATACCCCAACACAGACTCCTGCTCTTAATAGTGGTGATATTCTGCATTATACTGCACAGATAAGTGGGGCAACAGATGAAACCCCAGCTGATAACAATTTTACGCTCAATCAAACCGTTGTCAATTCTTTTGATCCTAATGATAAAACATGTCTGGAAGGGGCTACTATTGTACAGTCTAAAGTAGGAGATTACGTACATTACCTGATCAGATTTGAAAACACCGGAACAGCCAATGCCCGAAATATTGTAGTAAAAGATAAGATAGACACCACAAAATTTGATATCTCTTCCCTGGTAGCATTAAATGGAAGTCATGATTTTGTAACCAGAATTACTCAACCTAACATTGCCGAGTTTATTTTTGAAAATATTCAGCTTCCTTCTGATGATGCTAATAATGACGGATATGTGTCATTTAAAATTAAAACCAAATCTACTCTGACTCTTGGCGATAGTTTCAGTAATACGGCAAATATTTACTTTGATTATAATCACCCGATCATTACCAATACTTTCACTACAAGTGTTCAGAATAAAGAAATTCTCGCAACATCTGAAACGAATGGAAAAATCGATCAGTTCATCATCTATCCAAATCCGGTAAAAGATATTCTCAACATAAAAACTAAAGAGACCATCAACAAAATCGAAATTTATGATCTGGCAGGAAGAATTATTAATTCTAAAAATGTAAAAGAAAACTCGGTGAATGTTTCTGATCTGATAAAAGGAAGCTATCTGATTAAGCTATTCTTAAAAGATAAAGTTTTTGTACAGAAATTCATTAAAAAATAGCCTTATAAAACAACTCTATAATAAAGGCTGCGAATAGTTCGCAGCCTTTATATTTTGACGATATTCTATTTAAAAACTAGAATTGCATAACGATTATTCTTCACATCTTTAGGGCTTACCATTCTGAGATGTTCTTTATTCTTAAAATAATCTACATAAGAATCTTTAGTAATGGTTTTTCCTTTCTCAGTCTCTTTATATCCTGAATCTAAAATTATTCTAACGTACTGATCGTATTCTTTTTTACTTGTAAATTCATATTCAATTCTGTCACCAGATTTGTCTTCATACTCAAACTTTCCGATCTTGGATTTGTAATCCGGAGCTTCATATTCAGCCAATACAAAACCTAATCCTTCTGTTTTGTCATAAAACTTATAGTTAAGGTTTTTCATTTCCTTTTTAAAATCACCCATTCCTAATTTATTGAATGATGCGAATTGCTCTAAGGTAAAAGCTTGAGCAGAAAGCGAAACGCTTGAAATTATACAGAATAATATAGTTAGTAAACTTATATTTTTTTTCATTTCGTTAATTTGTGGACAAATATAAAATAAAAACCATAGGCTAAAAGTTGACATTTTTATCCAACAAACTATATGGCCTTATTCTACTATTCAACAGCTCCAGTAAAACCTTTGCTTTCACATTCAGGATATCAGTCTGAATACTGTAACGAATTCCTTCTAACTGAGGAAATACTGCTGAAGAAACCTTATCTATGACATTTGGGTTTTCCTTCGGCTTCTTCATGATAACACAAATGTATTCTGAGGTTTTAATCCCATGATGCCGCATATCTGATATAAAAAATAAAGCTACATCATCAAAACGGATGAATGTAGGCTTTCTTAATATACTATAAACAATAATCTGCTTATCAGTTACCGTCAGTAAAGGTTCGGTACGTACCAACAGCAGGATTGAATACAATATTCCAAAGGAAAAAAGAGTAATTCCAAGGGAAAGCATCACAATGATAATTAGATTTTTGTCTCCGAAATCAATATAAGAAAGACCTATCGTAAAAATACACGAAATGATAAGCAGTATCAGACTTTTAATCTTGCTGGAATAAAAATGATGCTCTTTCATATTATCTTGTATATCTTGGTAAAGTTCAAATATAGAAAACTTTAGACAATAGTGATCATAGATCAATAAGTAATATTTTTACTTCTCAACGTACACTTGTTTGTTCAAAGCTTTTTCAAAAAGTAAAATTTGTTCGCGGCTCAGATCATTCAAAGAAATTGTACGTTTTGCATTAAGCAGATGATTGGGATAGCAGATAAGTTCAAGAGAAGTTGCATTCATTTGAAACTCTCTGAGAACCGTTGGATTTTTTGTATTCCTTGTATCCATTTTAAATCTCAGATTAATGCAATTCTGCGGAAGAATATAAAAGCTCCGAGGGAACAAAAACATGGAGTTCTGATTCAAAAGAATATCAAAACTAGCCCATTGGAAGCTTTTTTTATATTGCAAACTCCCTTTTGTTACAGTACTTATAGTTCCGGTGATATTTTTTATCATTACCGCATCCGGTTGTTTATACTTTTCAATAATCTTCCCTTTCTGTATAAAAAAGAAAATTCCTGAGCCAATAAAAAATACGGGAACGGCTATAATAAAATAGAAAAAAAAATCTGTGGGCATTGAAAGTTTTAATAGAGAATAAATCGAATATTTTAGCGGTCAAATATATAACAATAATCCTTATAAAACCGGCAATCTGAAGAAGAAAGTACTTCCATTATTCAGAGCACTTTTTACTCCGATTTCACCATTTTGTTTCTCTATAAAATTCTTTGAGATCGCCAGCCCAAGACCTGTTCCATTCTGGTGTTCACCCGGAACCTGAAAGTAACGATCAAAGATCTGTCTGTGATACTTTTCATCAATTCCGCTTCCTGTATCTATAATATTGAACTGAATGAATGACTCTACTTTTTCCACCATAATCTGAATTTCTTCATCCTGAAAAGAATGTTTTACAGCATTGGTGAGGAAATTATTCATCACCCATACGGTTTTGTCAAAATCAGCCGCCACAAAATCAGTATCCATCAGCAAATATTCTGTACGAATGGAGATATTTTTCTGCTCGGCCAGCTTTTCAACGTTTTTCACAGCAGTTTGTACAATTTCCTTAGGCGAACATTTTTCAACTGTTAATCTGATATTCCCTGATTCCACCTGTGAAAGATTAAGGAGCTCACCTGTAATATCCAATAGGCGCTGCCCGTCTTCATTGATGCTTTTTAATAATTCCTGTTGTTGTTCATTCAGCTCACCAAACTTTTGGTTTCCAAGTAGCTGTACTCCCATTTTAATAGCAGAAATCGGCGTTTTCAGTTCATGGGAAATGGTAGCAATAAAATTGGTTTTAGCAAAATCCAATTCTTTGAAAGGCGTAATATTTCTTAATAAAATCACCTTACCAATATATTTCTTCTCCTTCTCCCCTGTTTTCACAATATTGATCGGAACAATATCCTGTTCAAAATAATTTTCTTTATTCTCACGAACAATTTTAATGGGTTCTTTTACCGGATGATCAATGTTTTTCAGCAGTTCCCGCATCAAATCGTTATTAATAGCCACTTCATGAGCCGTCTTACCTATAATTTCCTCTTTATGAAGATTCGTAATCTTCAATGCTTCATCGTTGATCATGTAGATAAAATGGTTTTCATCCAGACCAATCACTGCATCGTGCATATTGTTCACCAGTGTTTCGATCCGTTTTTTCTCCATCAGTTGTTTAGACAGATTACTGCTTTCATATTCCTGAAGCTTTTCTGCCATCACATTAAAAGAGTCTGCAAGACTGTTGAATTCTTCACTTCCTTTAAAATGAACTCTTTCATTATAATTCTTATCAGCAATCTGCCGGATACTGAACGTAAGCTGATTAATAGGCTCAGCAATCGTTTGTGGCAGATTGAAAAGTAAAATAAAGGCAATCAGAAAACAGACCGTTCCAAGACTTACGATCCAGAAGGTTGCATTTCCTGCCGTAATGATCGCAATATCGCTCTTCCGTTCAATGCCTTTCATATTCAAAGACATAATCTTGGCAAGATCTTCCCGGATCAGCTTCTCCTTATTGAAGGTAGGTTCTTTTAAATAACTATTGAAATGCAGATTCAGATTCTGGGTAGCTTCCTTTTCTCCAAATTCTGTAAGGTTCTTCTCCTGAAGTCTGTTATTTTTCTGAAAATCTGCTACCGCAACGGCACTGTCTGTATCAATATGATCCAGCGCCAGAAGCATATTTTTAGAGAATTCAAGGCTGTTATAATTGGCCGTAAGAATCTTTTCAGTATCCGATTTCAGTTTATTTATATATATAGAACCTATCACTGAAAGCAGAACAATCAGTAAAAATAAAAGGCCAACGCCTAAGGTGAGTTTTGTTTTAAGTTTCATACGAAGAACTTATTGTTTTTTAAAAGACCTGTGCAATCGCGTCATCTTTATCTGTGTTTGTATTTCCAAATCATTGCGACTCATTACTTCTAAGATAAAATAATAATATCTATCTGTCTTTCATTCAGCCTGTTCATAAGACTATAAATCCAGCTGTATCCGAACAGACGCTGCCAAAGTTTTGCATGGGGTTTTCCGATACAGACCGTGGTGATATTATGGGCAATCACATATTCAAGAATTCCGTTGTGAACACTGCTTTCTTTTATTCTGACGACCTTTGCTCCCAATTCCTGTGCTAAATTAAAATTATTAATCAAATACCGCTGCTTGTCTAACGCTATTTTTTCAGGGGTTTCTGAAGGTTTTTGAATGTAGAGAACCGTCCATGGACTATTGTAATAACTGGCCAATCGGGCTGTTTTCCTGATGATAGTTTTTGCAATTTTCTCATTACTGCTGATACAGGCAAGGAATTTTATAGGCTTAAAATTCTCGGTCTTGATTTCAGTTTCCACCTTTCTTTCCACGTGGGTGGCTACTTCTTTTAAAGCCAGCTCACGAAGTTGCAGAATATGACCACTTTGGAAGAAATTACTAAGTGCCGTCTGAATTTTCTCTTTTTTATAGATCTTCCCTTCTTTCAATCGGGTGAGAAGCTCATCTGCAGTAAGATCTATATTAACAACTTCATCAGCAAGTGCCAGAATTTTATCCGGAACTCTTTCGGCGACTTCAACTCCGGTTATTTTTTTAACTTCTTCATTTAAGCTTTCAATATGCTGAATATTCATCGCACTGATGACATTGATCCCGCTATCCAGAATCTCCAACACATCCTGCCATCTTTTTTTATTTTTTGAACCTTCTACATTGGTATGAGCCAGTTCATCCACAAGTACCACTTCAGGATGTTCATTGATAATTGCCTGAAGATCCATTTCCTCCAGGTTTTTACCTTTATAAAAGACCGATTTTCTTTCTATTTCCGGAATTCCTTCCACAAGAGCTACCGTTTCTTCACGATCGTGAGTTTCTATATAACCGATCTTTACATCAATACCATTTCGTAAAAGAGCATGTGCTTCCTGTAGCATTCGGAAAGTTTTTCCGACACCTGCACTCATCCCGATATAAATTTTGAATTTCCCTTTCCGGGATTTCTGGATCAGTTCTAAAAAATGTTTCGCTGATGACATTGATGATTACTTTTCAGTATTATGTTATTATTATTTTTAAACACTTAGTCATTCTAAGTTACTACTAACTTCTTTATAAGATCACCTAAGTTATTTAAAATGCAAGAATTTCATCTTCTGTGTGCTTATAAAAGCAACTTTATCAAATTACTTAAGTGATCTAAAGTGTTTTACAATCTTTTATGACTTTTGTATTTTCTACGTTTTAGCTTTTAGCTCCATTTTGATTAAAACCAAACCGCTAAACTTGTTGTCACAAAGAAGTTCCCTTGTTTTAAGCCATCATTTTTCACAAAAATGGCATCCTTAGAAGTAAATCCTCTTGCTTCAGTACGGAAAACAACATTTTTGAAAACAGCATAATCTACATTCAATGAATATCCAAAGGTTTGAAAACCATTTGGAGTCCCGGTACTGATAATCACTCCATTTTTATCATTATAATATTCTAATCTGCCTGCTAGCGCCCATTTAGGATCAATCTGATATTTTGCCTGTATATTAGGACTATACCAGATATTGTACTGCTCACTTCCCTTTGATTTCTGTTCTGCTCCTATATCAAATCCCAATAATGCAGAAAACTGATCCGTCAACTGAAAACTTCCATACAAATCATGGAAATAGCGCATTCTTTTTTCATGCTTTGTTTTATCATTTCCAATAAATGAGCTGCTGTTTAGTGTAATTTTATCATTAGGTTTGTAAGTCACCTGATGTCCGAAAGAAATACTCTGATTGCCTTCCGGTTTAGCAATACGCTGCCAACCATTCAGAACCAATCCACTTAGAAACCATTTCCCGTTGTCTGAAGTATACGAAATTTTGGCTCCTGTTTCAAAGTAAGGCGAATTTTCTGCCGCAAAACTTCTTGTCAGATTGAGATTATCTTTCCCTATAGCGCTTTCCCAACCAATATGAGAAGGCATAATTCCCGCATCAATCCATAAGTTTTTATTTTTTGAAATTTTGATTCCTATGTTTGCTTCGTTGATGTACCGTAAAGCTCCTTGTTCTGCTGCCATATTATCCTGTGCGTAAGTTCCGCCCATTAAAGCGAGATTAGCTCTGAGATTTTCACTCTGATAATTGGCTTTTATAAGTCCCAGATTAAGATTCAATTCATTATGCCTGTTATAGCTGTATAAAAAATTTTGACGAAGATGATTTCCCGGTTCATTAAAATCATAGGTATAAAAAAGTTCTGCATACGCTGAAAATGTAAGTTTATTACCTGTTTTTATTGAATCTGATGATTGTGCCTTGGAAAAGAATGTTCCCAACATGGCACCTATAAATAGATATTTTTTCACGTTAATTTAGAGAATGGTAACCATATCAAGGTCTAAAACCTTGACATGGTTAATAGTTAGTTACTTTAATTGATCCAAAGCGATGTTAAGCTTTAAAACATTCACTTTCGATGGCCCGAATAGTCCTAAAAACGGGCTTTGAGTTTGATTTTTTATGAGTGTATTGATCTGTTCAACAGGAAGGCTTCTCATCTTAGCAATTCTCATGGCCTGATACAATGCTCCTTCTTCTGAAATATCAGGATCCAAACCACTTCCGCTCGCAGTCACCAATTCTACGGGTACTTTAGTATTTTCCATTTCAGGGTTTTGCAATTTCAATGTATCTATCCTTTTCTGAACCATTTCAAGATATTCTTTATTACTTGGCCCTTTATTACTTCCCCCACTTCCTGCTGCATTATAATTTACAGAAGAAGGACGGCCGTGAAAATACTTTTCAGATTTAAATTCCTGACCAATATTAGCATAGAACTTCTGCCCTTTATAATTTATGATCTCTGCATTTCCATGGGTAGGTAATACTTTTGAACCTCCATATACAATGATCAGATAGATTCCTACAACCATCAGCATGACAAGAGTTAATCTGAATGCTGAAACAATATGATTTTTCATTTTTTTTAATTTTTAATAGAATAAACTAATCAGGACATCAATGATCTTAATTCCGATGAATGGAACAATCACACCTCCTAAACCATAGATCAATAGGTTTCGTCTCAATAAAGCACTGGCACCAATCGGTTTGTAAGCCACTCCCTTTAAAGCTAATGGAATAAGGAAAGGAATAATCACTGCATTGAAAATAACCGCTGATAAGATGGCTGTTTCCGGGCTGTGAAGATTCATGATATTCAGCTTCTGAAGGGATGGAATAAAAGTGATAAACAGTGCCGGAATAATGGCAAAATACTTAGCAACGTCATTCGCAATACTAAACGTCGTCAATGTTCCACGAGTCATCAGCAGCTGTTTTCCAATTTCTACAATCTCAATCAGTTTGGTAGGGTCATTATCAAGATCTACCATATTTCCTGCTTCTTTCGCTGCCTGAGTACCACTGTTCATTGCTACCCCCACATCGGCCTGTGCCAATGCCGGAGCATCATTTGTACCATCTCCCATCATGGCGACCAGCTTTCCTTCTTGCTGTTCCTTTTTGATATAGTTCATTTTATCTTCAGGTTTGGCTTCAGCAATAAAATCGTCTACCCCGGCTTTTTCCGCAATGAACTTAGCTGTTAAAGGATTATCTCCGGTTACCATTACCGTTTTTACGCCCATTTTTCTCAGTCTTTGGAAACGTTCCTGGATGCCTGTTTTAATAATATCCTGAAGTTCGATAACTCCCCATACTTTTTCATTAACGACAACAACCAAAGGAGTTCCTCCATTTTCAGAAATTTTAGTAACAGCATCCTGGGTTTCCTGTGGGAAAAGATTCCCGGCTTTTTCAGTCAGTTTTTTTATAGTATCGTAAGCTCCTTTTCTGATTTTCGTCTCTTCAAAATCAATTCCTGAAGTTCTGGTCTCAGCAGTAAAGTCGATGTACGTAGGATTAGGAACCAGTAAATCTTCAGATTTCAGAGCACTTAGTTCAATGATAGATTTGCCTTCCGGAGTTTCATCAGCAACAGAACTCAATGCAGAAGCTTTAATAAAATCTTCGAGCTTAATTCCATTTGCAGGATGGAACTGAGTTGCCTTACGGTTTCCGATGGTGATTGTTCCGGTTTTATCAAGCAGTAATACATCAATATCCCCTGCTGTTTCTACAGCTTTTCCACTTTTTGTGATGACATTCGCTCTCAGCGCTCTATCCATTCCTGCAATTCCGATGGCAGAAAGCAGCCCACCAATTGTTGTCGGAATAAGACATACGAAAAGTGAAATAAATGCTGCGATGGTAATGGGAGTCTGTGCATAGTCTGCAAAAGGTTTCAAAGTGAGGGTTACAATGATAAAAGTTAGAGTAAACCCGGCTAATAATATAGTTAATGCGATTTCGTTTGGTGTTTTTTGTCTTGAAGCACCTTCCACAAGAGCAATCATTTTATCCAGGAAAGATTCTCCCGGTTTTGTGGTAACTTTTACTTTAATTCTGTCTGAAAGCACTTTGGTTCCTCCTGTTACCGAACTTTTATCTCCACCTGCTTCACGGATGACCGGTGCACTTTCTCCTGTAATAGCAGATTCATCAATGGTTGCTAATCCTTCGATGATCTCTCCATCCATCGGAATCTGATCTCCGGCTTCACAAAGAAAGATATCACCAAGCTTCATTTCGGCTGACATTTTTAAACTGGTTTCAACTTGAAATCCTGGTTTATTATCTATAACTAATTTAGCAGGAGTTTCTTCTCGGGTTTTTCTCAAAGTATCAGCCTGTGCTTTTCCTCTGGCTTCCGCAATGGCTTCCGCAAAATTGGCAAACAGCACTGTAAAGAACAGGATAATGAATACTAAGAAATTATAAGAGAAGCTTCCCTGTGTTTTATCACCAGCTAAACTGAACATGCTTACGATAAACATGACCACTGTTCCGATCTCCACCAGGAACATCACTGGATTTTTAAACATAATTTTCGGATTCAGTTTTACAAAAGACTGTTTAATCGCTTCGTTTACCAAATCTCTTTGAAACAATGTTTGTGATTGATTTTTCATTTTCTTGAAAGAGTTTATATCATTAAATCAATAATAACCATCAAGGTAAACCAGTTATAAGGAATAGGAATGGATAATATTATGTAGTGAACGTTTCGGTAAGTTTTAGACTAGTTCCCTAAACTATTCAGCTTCCTTAATGGTTGAATATTGATTTTAATTTTTAATGTTCAAATTTATTTAGAGAAATACTGTATCTGCTCTGCAATAGGCCCCAAAGTAAGTGCCGGGAAGAATGATAAGGCAGCAATAAGTAAGATGACCGCTAATGTCATGAAACCAAAGGTCGCCGTATCTGTCTTCAAAGTACCTGAGCTTTCCGGGATAAACTTTTTCTGAGCTAATAGACCTGCAATAGCTACAGGGCCTATGATTGGGATAAACCTTGATAATAGCAGTACAATTCCTGTTGAAATATTCCACCATGGTGTATTATCACCTAATCCTTCAAATCCTGACCCGTTATTCGCCGATGAAGAAGTAAATTCGTACAGCATTTCACTGAATCCATGAAATCCCGGATTATTTAAGGTTTTGGCTCCAAATTCAGGCAGATAAGCCGTTAAAGCAGTTCCTACAAGAATTAAAAATGGATGGAATAAGGCTACAATCATAGCAATTTTCATTTCCTTGGCTTCGATCTTTTTCCCCATGAATTCTGGCGTTCTTCCTACCATCAATCCACTGATGAATACAGCGAGAATGATGAAGATAAAATAGTTCAGAATTCCTACTCCACAACCGCCATAGAAACAGTTGATCATCATCGCAAGAAGTTCATTCATCCCTGAAAGAGGCATAGTGCTGTCATGCATTGAGTTCACTGAACCTGTAGAAATCACTGTTGTAGCAATACTCCAATACCCTGATGCAGCGCTTCCAAAACGGATTTCTTTACCTTCCATCGCCCCAAGACTGCTATCCGCACCCATTTTTGTAATCAAAGGGTTACCACCTGTTTCGTTGACAATATTAGGAACGGCAAGAGCAAGAAAACCTACCGTCATTACTGTAAAAATTACCCATGACAGTTTTCTTTTATTTAAATAGAAGCCTAACGCAAAAACCAATGCAAAAGGAATGATCATCTGAGTGACCATCTCTGTCATATTCGTTGTATAATTAGGGTTTTCAAGAGGATGGGCAGAATTGGCTCCAAAGAAACCACCACCATTGGTTCCCAAGTGTTTGATTGCTACAAACGCAGCAACCGGGCCTCTGGAAACATCTGCTTTTTGTCCTTCCAATGTTGTAATATGGTCTTTTCCTTCAAAAGTCATCGGACTTCCGTTGATAGAAAGAATTAAAGCTACTATTACACTGATTGGAAGTAAAATTCTAATCATTGATTTGGTGAAGTAATCATAAAAATTTCCCAGTTCTGTAGCTGTTTTTTCTTTAAAAGCTTTAAACAGAACAGCCATCGCAGCCATTCCTGTTGCAGCTGTTACAAACTGTAAAAACATCAGATAAAGCTGGCTCAGATAGCTTACTCCCGTTTCTCCTGAATAATGCTGTAAGTTACAGTTCACTAAAAACGAAATGGTTGTATTGAAAGCCAGATCAGGAGACATATTGGGATTTCCATCAGGATTCAGAGGCAGCCAGGCCTGAGTCAGAAGAAGGATAAAACCTATAATAAACCAAACCAGATTAATCGCCAGCATCGCATACATATTCTGTTTCCAGTTCATCTGACGGTTGGGATTGATACCCGATATTTTATAAATTAACTTTTCAATGGGGCTAAAAAGCGGATCAAGAAAAGTTTTTTTGTATCCATAGACATTAGCTATATATTTACCTAAAAATATTCCGATAACTAATGTGATAGCAAACATGGCTATAATGCCTAAAATTTCTGTATTCATGATCTCTAAAATTTTTCAGGTTTCATTAAAACATAACAGATGTACACAAAGGCAAGTATTGAAAGGAAAAATAAACTCCACATAATTTTATATTCTATCAAAAAATTCAACTGATTTATATAAAAGCCAAAACAATACTGCGAAGAGCAGAATTAAACTTATAAGCATCATATCTTTATTATTAATGTTAAGAGAGTAAACAATACGTACGATACAATCAGCAAACTAAAAGTAGAATGCTCCCGTTTTTTAAACGTTTTTCTTGAAATTGTCATTTTTAAATATTTTATTCAATGACTATATGCCAAAAGAAAGTCCAATCATGAAACAAATAGAATAAAACACTGTATAACATAAAGTTACAATAAAAACACAAATGAATAAAAACAAAAAAACCTATCAAAATGATAGGCTCTTTATTAAAATGATAAAATGTTTATTTTAATCCGTATTCTTCGAGTTTACGATATAGCGTAGCAATTCCAATTTCCAGGAGTCTGGCGGCTTCTGCCTTATTTCCCTTTGTGTACTGCAATACTTTTTGGATATGAATTTTTTCAAGGGAGCGCATGCTTAGCGAGTCACTTTCCTGAACCGCTTTTTCTGAATAATGTGGTAGGCTTTCTGCATCCAGAATATTATCATTCATTAAGATAAGGCTTCGTTCAATAGCATTTCTCAATTCTCTGATATTTCCTTTCCAGTCATTCTTCTCCAGCATCTTGTAATAATCCGGACTTACCTGAATAGATGACAAATGCAATTTATGAGAGAATAGATCAATAAAATTCTTAGTAAGCATTTTGAGATCCTCTTTTCTTTCCCTTAAAGACGGAAGTGTAATTTCAAAAACATTCAATCTAAAATACAGATCTTCTCTGAAATTTCCTTGTCTTATCTCTTCTTCCAGGTTTCTATTGGTAGCGGCAATTAGCCTAAAATCAGATTTAGAAACTTTGGTTTCACCCATTTTGATAAATTCTCCGGTTTCCAAAACCCTAAGCAACTTTGCTTGAAGCTCAATAGGCATTTCTCCAATTTCATCTAAGAATAAAGTTCCGCTATTGGCTTCTTCAATCAGCCCTTTCTTATCCTTCAATGCTCCTGTAAAAGCTCCTTGCTTATGTCCGAAAAGTTCACTCTCCAGAATCTCTTTACTAAAAGCAGAGCAATTAATCGCTACAAAATTATTCTTCTTTCGCTCACTCCCTTCATGAATGGCATTGGCAAAGACTTCTTTTCCTGTACCTGTTTCTCCCGTTAAAAGTACAGCAGCATCAGTAAGTGCTACTTTTTCCGCTAATTTCTTAGCGTGCAAAATTAATGGAGAATTTCCAATAATACGCTCAAAACCTTTTAATAGATTGGTTGGCTGAACTATTCTTGTTTTATTATCCTTTACCTTATCAAGAGCTTTATATACCAAAGGAATAATCTTTTCATTATCATCCCCTTTTACCAGATAATCATACGCTCCATTCTTCATGGCCTGTACAGCATCGGTTATATTTCCGAAAGCAGTCATCAGGATAATTTCCAGATGTGGATATTTTGTTTTAATAGACCTTACCAGCTCTACCCCAAAAGCATCAGGGAGCCGGACATCGCTCAAAACAACATCAAAATCATATTGCTCCAACATTGTCATAGCAGATCGTGCAGTGGAAGCTTCTTTTACATTAAAATTCTCTTGGGAAAGGATCATTCCTAATAACTTAAGGAGCTTGATCTCATCATCGATGATCAGAATGTTTCCTGACATTATAATTCTTTTTGGAAAACTGATACAAACTTATTGATTTTATTCGAGGAAATCATTGAATGGGGAGAAAATAGTTAAAAAATGAATGCCTACGCAATAATGGATATCCATTTATTTATGAGTAATGGATAATCAGTAATGAGTAATGGATCACAACAATAATCAATTACAAACTTCAAAAAGGATATTTCATTTTTTTAGTATAGCATGGTAGTAGTAATAAAGTAGCATTATCCACCATTTTTGTCATCCCGCAAGGATCTAGGCAACATTAGCCTTGGCTGGTATATTTCTACAGTGTTCACTCGATTCAATAGAAGTGGGCTTTAGCCCGCTTTATCATTCACAAAAAATCCAATGGCTTTAGCCACAACCTATAATACAAAGAATGAAAGAATGAAAGAATGAATAGAGCTTAGTAAGCATCATTCACTGATGATATAAAAAAGAACTGTCTAAAATAAGAAGTATTCCTGCTTATCAACTCTCTTTATTATCCCGCAGGAATCTCGACAATGTTAGCCCTGGCTGGTATATTTCTACAGTGTTCTCTCGATTCAATAGAAGTGGGCTTTAGCCCACTTTATCATTCACAAGCAATCCAATGGCTTTAGCCAAAACCTATAATACAAAGAAAGAATAGAGCTTAGTAAATACTATTCACTGATTTCCATACTCCTGTTGAGATCATTACAGGATAACAAGATACGGGGAATAACGATAATAGAATAATGATAAGGAATAGATGGTGATGTACTCCTTGGGTATAAAGCAAAAAAAAAATCCTCTATCTTTCGATAAAGGATTTTTAAAAATAAAATAAAAACTGGCGGCGGCCTACTCTCCCGCGTTAGCAGTACCATCGGCGCTGGTGGGCTTAACTTCTGTGTTCGGAATGGGAACAGGTGAGCCCCACCGCTAAAACCACCCTAAAGGTTGTATATAGCATCTGGCTATTTGCTGCTAGCTTTTGGCTCTTTTGCCAATCGCTAACTGCTTTATGCCAATTGCGTTTTAAGCGATAAAAACTTTCACAAAGACAAAACCTTTACTGCGCATAAAGTACTTGTCTATTTATATTATAATTTTAGATATAGCAACCATAGGCTATAAATCTACGGGTAATTAGTACTACTTGGCTATGACATTACTGTCTTTACACCTATAGCCTATCAACGTCGTCATCTACAACGACCCTTAAAAGATGTCTCATCTTGAGGCGAGTTTCGCACTTATATGCTTTCAGTGCTTATCTCTTCC